>CAWIHW010000001.1:0-1980000 GCA_963835995.1 uncultured Chitinophagaceae bacterium
TTAGAATTTTATGACCCACAATAGTCCCCACTTCCCCAGGCAGGTGTCCACCCGACATAATAAGCAACGCTAACGGTAAAGGATAACCGAAGAAGGCCGTATCCGCCGGCGGATGATAACGGACGATGGTCTTTTGTTTATGATTATTATCTGCGGGATCACCTTGGCAATGTGAGAACCGTTCTTACTGAAGAGAAAGATACCGCTTTATATCCTATCGCCAGCCTTGAAACGGCGCAACTTTCAAATGAGAAATTATATTATTTCGGGGAAGACAGTGGCAGAATAAACAAAAGTGGCGTTAGCGGCTATCCTACGGATAACACCACGAGCCCCAATGACTACATACAGCAACTAAGCGGTAGTGGCTACAAGATCGGAACGGGAATAGTGCTGAAAGTAATGGCAGGCAACCAGGTACTTATTAAAGCTACAAGCTGGTACAACAAAAACGGCGTAACTCCGGGCACGCCTTCCAGCCCGCTCAATGCTCTTATCAGCGCATTAATAAGTGGTGTGGGAGGAGTAACCAATGCTGCTCACGGAATTACCCCGACCCAATTACAAAATAGTGGTGTGCTGATACCCGGAGCTACTGCATTCTATGGCAGCCATAACAGTGCAGATAGTACCACAAAACCAAAAGCATTTCTCAACTGGATTTTACTGGACGATCAGTTCAGGTACGTAGCATCAGGCAGCGGCTTTGACCAGGTGGGAAGCGACCAGCAATTGAAAACACATTACGTAACTCCCACGATGGCTAAAAATGGATTTCTTTATGTTTACGTCAGCAATGAAACTCCCAACATCAATGTATATTTCGATAATCTTCAGGTAACACATATAAAAAGTCCGCTCTTACAGGAGCAGAGTTATTATCCTTTCGGTTTGCAGATGGCGGGGATAAGTGATAAAGCGTTGGGTAAGTTGGATAGTAAAAATAAATTTGATGGTGGGGTAAGTTTTGAAGAGGATTATGGAGTTAATTTGTACCAGACTTTTTATCGAGGCTACGATCCACAGATTGGGAGGTTTAATGGAGTGGATATAATGAGTGAGAAGACTTTTGGGATGAGTGTATATGGTTATTGCGGCAATAATCCTGTGATGTTTGGCGACCCGATGGGGAGCGATGCAGCGAATATGTCACATCGGGGTAGCTTGACCTTAGACGGGAGTGATATAGGTGATGCTGGTTATGATCCTTTCGGATCGGGTGGCGGAGGCGGAGGAAGTGGAGGCGGTTATGGTCTTACCCAGAATGATTTAGACCAGATGTGGAACAGCCCTTACGGAGGAACATGGAGCGGAGGAGGCGGACTCCACAATTTTAATAGCGAAGCAGAGGGATTTGGTTGGGGAGTGGGCTATATGAATACATATGGTTTATGGGGAAGCCAATCCGGATGGGCAAAATCTTTTAGCGCTGCGTACTCTAACTTTTCAAATTCCTCGGATGGACCAAAAGGGTATAATTATGCAACTAAGGATTTCAGTTATATTTATGCAAGTTCGCAAAATGAGGGAGATCTTGTTTTTTATTGCGGAGCCAATTATTACTTTTCAGGTTACGGTAATATTTTCGATTTTAAAGCAATACAGGAAGGGTATAAGTTGCAGCAATCGCAGGGAGATTTTCGCGGAATGGTAGATGCGGCTATCGGCTTTACAGGCGGTGTATTAGAAATTGCTACAGGAGTTGCAGGTGAGTGGCTATCCGGAGGGACTCTGACACCTTTAGCTGGAGCGCTTGCCGTAGATGGTTGGGCAAGAATTACAGGTAACTTTGGTAAATTTGTTGCTGCCTATAGTGGGGACAAAAAAGCAGAGGACGCAATACCGGGGAATATAGGAGCTCTTGTTGGAAAGTCGATAGACATGGCCACTGGTAAATCTATTTATGACTATGGGTATGGGCAAGCAATTGGGGGAGGTGTCAATGATGTTTTAACTTTTTCAGTAAGTGGTGGGTCGGGAAAACCACTACAGGACATTATAAACAATCCGACTGGAGTGAACGTCTTTCTATATGGGACTAGCACTGTTAGCTACGGATATGGATTATTTGGAGATTTTTATCCTTTAAAGCAATGATGAATACATCGTTTGAATCTAATTACGTTGCAATTGATCGCGGAAAAGCTGTAAGGAACAACAGCTTTCAGATATTGTTTTTAGTAATACCGTTTTTCGGCTTATTGATTTTTTCATTATACCTTGTTAACATCAATATAAAAGAAGCACAAGTCTTTGTGCTCGTGGTGCTAGCACCATTTATGCTAGCACTAGTGGTTTTTTTTGTTTTCATAACTCTTCTTATGATGAAAAGGTGGAATCGAACCATAACTAAAATAGGCTTCGAAAATAATAAGTCATATATTACTACTTTTCCTGTATTATGGTTAACATCCAAATATTTTGACCTACCGATATCTAGCATTTCGTTCAGCAAACGAAATTTTTCATGGTATTCTAAAGAAGGGAAAGAAGGGCTTATGTTGAGAATCGGAGATGGTAAAGACGAGCTTTACCTTATAAAAGATTATTTTGACGATTATGAAAGTATTTCAAGAGATCTAGCTGGTCAAGTGTAAGGTAAAAAGGTCTCGGTCTCCTTCCTTGCCACCAAAACACACGCCAGCTTACAGCATAGCATTATTTTGCCCTCTTTGGTCTTTTATCTCAAATCTTACAACAATCCTGCTAAGCGAAAAGAAGCGCCGTTGTTGTGTGTTTTAGCCTGGGTTTGCGGCATGGCATCACCAACAACAGCATTAGTTCACGACTCTTTTCGGGTTGTTGGTGTCTGCCGGCCAGCATATCCATCCGCACGAACACGCAACAACGGCGGCGTGTGGCTTTGAGATGAGACAGTGAGTTTTTTGAGAACACCAAAGAGGGCTAAAACATCGGGTGCTGCTCTTGAATTTATTTCAGGAGGGGCTTTAACACCTTTTGCAGCAGCGCTTACGGTTGATGCCGGCGCCCGAATGTGGGGTGGTTTGGGTAGATTTGTTGCAGCTGCATCAGGAAATAAACAGCTTGAGGATGCGATACCGGCAAACGCAGGCGCATTTTTAGGAAAAGCAATAGATATGGTTACCGGGAAATCTATTTACGATTATGGTTATGGGCAGGCATTTGGAGGCGCTGTTAATGATTTTGCAACGCTTGTAGCAACGGGGGGTACAGGGGCACCAATATCAGAACTTCAGAACGGTGTGACTCTTAATGGAGTTGTTAAGGTCTTGGGTGCCGGGCCTGCATTTGTATATACTACTGTAAGAGGCTTAATTTCATTATCGGAACACAATTAACAAATAATATGTTCAAATCAAATTATTTAGCAACCCAGCAAAGTAGATCAGTTAGATATAATGCCATCCAATCAACGTTTATTGGAATACCTTTTGGAGGGGTCTTAATTTTTTTAATGTATTTCGCAAATAAAGGTCGAGAAAAAACTCAGATTTTGATTTCAATGACGGTGGTACCATTTGCTGTTGCTCTAATTGTTTTTATTGGCTTTATGATTCGATTGATGATAAAACGATGGAATCGCACTATTAACACTATAAATTTTGAAAGCGGGAAAGTTACCCTTGAAACCTTTCCTGTTTTTTGGTATAAGCCAAAGCGATACGTTGTTAGTGCTCCTGAGTTGATAATAAAAAAAACTACCTTCCCTTGGTATGGTAAAGACAAAAAAGAGGGATTAGTAGTAAAAGTCAACAATCAAAATGAGTTGTATTTAGTAGGAGACTATTTTGATGATTATGAAGTAATATTAAATAGCCTTTATCAAAAAAGCTAGCTGATAACTGGCAATAAGAGTTCTTTGAAAAGTATTTAGCTAACGTCCATGAATAAACGAAGGAAAACATATCCGTTGGGCTGATGACAACGGAAGATGGTCTTTTGTGTATGATTATTATCTGCGGGATCACCTTGGTAATGTGAGAACCGTACTCACTGAAGAGAAAGATACCGCTTTATATCCCATCGCCAGCCTTGAATCGGCGCAACTTTCAAATGAAAAATTGTATTATTTCGGAGAAGACAGTGGCAGAATAAACAAAAGTGGCGTTAGCGGCTATCCCACTGATAACACCACAAGCCCCAATGATTATATACAGCAACTAAGCGGCAGCGGGTATAAGATCGGAACAGGGATAGTGCTCAAAGTAATGGCGGGCGACCAGGTACTTATTAAAGCTACGAGCTGGTACAACAAAAACGGCGTCACCCCCGGTACACCTTCCAGTCCACTCAGTGCTCTTATCAGTGCATTAATAAGTGGCGTAGGCGGAGTAACCAACGCAGCTCACGGCATTACTCCGACCCAATTACAAAACAGTGGTGTATTGATACCCGGAGCCACTGCATTCTATGGCAGCCATAATTCTGCTGACAGCACCACAAAACCAAAGGCATTTCTCAACTGGATTTTACTGGATGACCAATTTAAATATGTTGCCTCAAGCAGCGGCTTTGACCAGGTGGGTAGTGATCAGCAATTTAAATCACACTACGTAACTCCAACAATGGCAAAGAATGGATTTCTATATGTATACGTTAGCAATGAGACTCCTAACATCAATGTGTATTTTGACAACCTCACAGTAACACATATAAAAAGCCCGCTCTTGCAGGAGCAGAGTTATTATCCGTTTGGTTTACAGATGGCAGGAATTAGTGATAAGACATTGGGTAAATTGGATAGTAAATATAAATTTGATGGTGGTGTGGAATTTGAAGAGGATTATGGAGTTAATTTGTACGAAACTTTTTATCGTGGTTATGATCCGCAGATTGGGAGATTTAATGGAGTGGATATAATGAGTGAGAAAACAGCCGGAATGAGTGTATATGGCTATTGCAGTAATAATCCCGAGATGTTTAATGACCCGATGGGAAGTGATCAGGCGGCAATGTCACACAGGGGTAGCCTGACCTTATATGGGAGTGACATTGGTGATGCTGGTTACGATCCTTTCGGATGGGCTAGTAATCCTGATGTTTGGGATGGTGTGGATTACGGGAGAGGTGGCGGTGGCAGTGGTGGAGGTAGCGGAGGTAATGGCAGTGGAAATTATGGGTATTTTGACAAGGAAGGGAACGGCTACTTTGGTGGCACAAATGCACAGGCTATTGTAGCAGCCCTTGAAAAGGCTATGAAAAATCCGGATGCCGATGGAAACTGGGCGTTTACTATTCAGTATGAGAGTTTTCCAATTTATGATAAACAAAAAAAACTTATGGGCAATGTTACAGTGTATGAATATGAACAAAACGATATACCCGTTGGCGAAACCGCACAACATGGGGTTACTTTGGTATGTGGATTCAACTATTCTCCGGATTATGACGGCCCAAGAAATCAGAAATGGAATTGGATGCAAACTTTTGTGTCAAATGTTCCAGGAGCATCAGACGGGGCCAAAGCGGGCCAAGCTTATTATGATCCGGTGACACCTGACAACGATCCGCATTATTATTACGATAATTCAAAGCGTGCTGAAGATCCGCCAGCCCCCGTAACAAGTTTTGGAGACTCTCCAAGTAGACCCGCACATTATCAGAACGTAACTTGGATGGCAGAGCTTAATCTCATGGATATGAACGATAATACAGTCTATGGGAGTTTTACCTATGGATGGGTATTCCAAAATGGAATATTTACGCGACTAACTTTTCAACAAGTTTCTAATCCTGATTTATATTTACCGCACAAATAACAAATATCATGAAGTTTCTTTTTCTTTTTGCCTTTTTTTGTATTATGTCAAATGTAGCAATATGTCAGACCAACATCCAACATAAAACGTTTGAAGATTCTCTATTCCTTGACTCAACAAAATCAAATTATATTAAGATTAAAAATGTTGGAATGCAAAATAAATACAAAGTGCCGTTATATATATTAAATACGGGCAAATGTGACAATAAATGCGTTTACAGTACACAAAATATTTTTTTGGGTTTTAACGGGCTAATTAGCAAATTTCCACAAAAATATTACACCCTTATAGAAAAAGCACTAGATGAAACACTTAGAAATAAAAAATTTAAACAGAAGACTAGTAATAGTGTTGTATTTCAGGTCTGCATTAATAAGGGGGATAAAACAGACACCACATTTTTATACTCTTCAAAATTTATGAGCTACTTTGAATCTAGTCTGAAGGCTCAAAATATTCTCGGGTTTTATTGGTTAATCGATAATCTGGAAGTGCTCAGAAAGGGTGATTGAGGACAAAAGGTTTCTCTTAGGCCATGTCAGCAAATAGTACGGCCAAACCAGTGCAACAAAAAGCATAGCTATATATAGCCTTGCATGGTCTGCTTTTACTTGCACTGCCCCGCATTAGTCCAAGCATATAGTAGAAAGTAACCTGGCGCAAGCCTAACTAGTCCTTTCACTGTTGGCGCAAGCGTCCGCTTGTGCCTGATTCCAAAAGCTTAGCCCAGGTTGGTGTCCCTCACTGGCGCATTCTATCTTAAAAACCAAAACAAATTTAAGCGACTGCTTTTAGCGTGTTTACAAATTTTGAGTTTCGTTTTACTACTGCAAAAGCCCGTCTAATGATTTTACACCTGATCGCATTTAAGATAAGCATTTTGTTCTTGCCTTCTTTTAATTTTCGTTGAAAATAGAGCTTTAGTTCCGGGTCATATTTCTTAGCTGATAATGCGGCAATGTTTAAGATTGATTTGATCTTTTTATTAGCCAGGTTGCTCACTTTAGTTCGGCCTTTGATGCTGGTCCCGGAAGTATATTCGAATGGAGCAACACCTGCAAAACATGCAAACTTTCGATGATTACTGAACAGTGTAAAAGCTTGCGTATAGGCGATCAATACGACTGACGTTTGTCTGCCTACACTTGGGATACTTTGCAACAAGTCATCTTGTTGTTTAAAAACAGGATTACAGTTAATTAGCTGGTCAATTAACTGACCGGCACTTAAACCATATGGTTATCTTGGTTCAAAATCAGGCAGCTCTATTGCATCCTACGTACTTAGAAAAATTCCTGGTAGGCTCACAAAAACGCTTGGGGAAGATTTGGGAGGAATGTTTGCAAGACTTGCTGGAACAAACGAAATTGGAGGGGCATTGGGGCGATTTATTCCTGTTGCTGGCTATATAATTTTAGCTTACGATGTTACTAAAACGTCGGGATTCCAATGGCAGAAGGCGAAGCAGCATATCGTGAAGCGAATGAAAAAAGCGGCGACTGGATTGCCAATTTAGATCACTAAATTTAAAGTAAATGAGAGAGGACGAAATTTTCAATAAGATTCAAGAATTCATTGTGACAGAGCGATGGAACTATGATTTTCCTCTTAACCGCACTACGAGGTTATACGAAGATCTGCGAATTTACGGAACTGATGCAGTGAACTTCATTATAAAGTTTGGCAAGGTATTTAACGTTGATGTGTCGAGGTTCAAAGCGGCTGACTATTTCAAGGGGGAGGGAGATAGTTTAATCGAATCAATTCTAAACTCTTCCAGAAAAAAAAGAGACAAAACCGAACTAAAAAAATTAACAATAGGGGACTTGGAAAAAGCAGTGTTGAAAGGGAAGTTAGATGATGACGTGATTAACAGTTAGTTCTGCAAATTCAACAAATTTTTATTCATGTATCGATTAGTCTAATAAGTTATGATTTCTAAATCGCTGGATAATGCTACAAATTATGCAAGATTAATATTTCCGTCCAAGAATAAAACAAAGGATTAAAGGTTTCTCTCAGGCCTTGTCAGTAAATAGTACGACCAAACCAGTGCAACAAAAAGCATGTTTATTTATAACCTTTCATGATCTGCTTTTACTTGCACTGCCCGTGACTAGAACTGGATTTTATTAGACGACCAGTTTAAGTATGTGGCTTCAAGCAATGGGTTTGACCAGGTGGGAAGTGATCAACAATTCAAATCACATTACGTAACGCCAACAATGGCTAAAAATGGATTCCTTTATGTTTATGTCAGCAATGAAACTGCCAACATCAATGTGTATTTTGACAACCTGACGGTAACACATATTACGAGTCCACTCTTACAGGAGCAGACTTATTATCCGTTCGGGGAAGCCTTCAATATCGGGGAAGCCTTCATAACCAGCAGGGAAAACGCGAAAGCGAAATTCGTGACTACATGGTCCAGATGAATAATGTAATCAAATAGACATAAAAAAATTTTAGTCTACAAAAAGTCAGATATAATTAATTCCCTTTCCTTTTTAACTTGTAAGCCTGCCGAGATTTAGCGAACCGGACGCCACCCAAACCAACCGACTTCTACCCACCTCACCTTCAATGCCCGTAATTCATCATTACCTCGCCTTCATCCTTTCACCCTCACTCCCCCATCAACAACATCTCCCATGCCCAGTCAATCTTCCCCATTGAAATCAGCAACTTCGCCGCCTCGTGTGTGCTCATTTTAGTCTGCAGTGACCTTTCATCCATGACCCCCTCATACCAGGATCTTACATTACTTTGAATCTTCCGATCGTCCTCCGGAACCGCAGCAAAGCTTGCCAGTTGCGCTAGGTCACTTCCCGATAAAATGTTTGATGTCCGGATAAATTCAGGTAGGTTGTCAAGTCCCATTCCTGGTGGTAATCCCGGCTTATCGACGGTAAAGAGGTTGTCTGCGCCAACGCGGCAATACCAGTTTCCACCGAGCCGTGCTACCGCCTCAAGGCGTTCCTGGCGGAAGTTCCCGCGACCGTCAAACAGACCGGCGTTGATGTGTAACACTAATATTTCACAAACGACCAGTTGCCCTGAGCCTCCTGTAAATCCCAGTGGCTGTATCTTTTGCACATGGCATTCCATCTGCACGAGGCTCTCCTTTACCATGGGAGGGCTCACGCGGGTCGCAGGTATTTTGGTGAACCCGGCTTTCAAAAACTCATCTGTCCCCTTTGGGTAGTCCGAACTGGCCAGTGATACCTGGTGTACCATATCGAAGGTTACTATATTGATTACGACCTCAGGCACTTCGTGTACGTTCTCCAGCGTATGTTTGGTTGTATTATCCCTGACCCGTCTGGAAGGAGAGAATATTACCACCGGCGGGTTGGTGGAGAAAAGGTTGAAGAAACTGAACGGACTTAAATTCACATTTCCTTCCGTATCTATGGTCGAAGCAAGGCATATGGGTCGTGGTACGATCACATGCTGCAGATACCGGGCCTTATCCTGCGGTGTAAGTTCTCTTAAGTCAAGTATCATAAGTAGTATTTTACCCTGTAACTTTTACAGACTTCACCTGGCGCAATAAACCATGCTGCAACTTCATGAGCATCGATGAAATATCCCCCGTTGTCACCGTTCCCACGCTGAGCCGGAACCATCCCTCACTCCCTGCCGCACCGAAGGCGCTGAAGGGAACCATGGCGATATTACATTCATCCAGCAGGAACTGCATCAGCGCCGCCGTGCCATGTTTAGCTTCGATCCAAACTGAAAGGAAAATGGCGCCCTGCGGTTGTATCGCGTCAACTGCGTACCCGGCAGCCTTGAGTTGCATGAGTCCGAGGTAAAGATGAATAAGTCGTTCCTCGATGGCAGTTTTGAATCCCGCAAGAAATTTCGTTACTGCACCTTCATCCTTTAGAAACTTCGCCAGTCCCTTCTGTTCCGGCATAGGCGCCCAAAAAGTTTATTAGGGTTTATTTTTACCAAAGCATGTCCCGCAACGGGTGCTGTTCCGATCTTCACAAATGCCAGCTCGTCATCATTTTCAATTATCGATTTCAATTGCTCATCTTTTGGCAAAACAACAGTGTCGCCGATTGATGGAAAAGAATACACACCTCTTTCTAACTTATAAACCGTTTCCTTATCCTTGATTTCAGTTTTTAAAGTTCCGATTGGATTTATTATCATCTTCCGCAATGGAAAAGGCAGGTCAATTAAGTCATAGTCTTTAAAACCTTTTCTTTTGGGGTATTGAGAATGTTCAACACCGAGCCAGTTAATTATCCCAACCAATGCGCCAATTTCATTTGGAATTAACACGAATCCGTTTATTCTGGGAAACAAGCCTGGAATTCCGGTATTTATCGCTGTATTCTGTGGCGCGTCAGTTTCAAGAAGAACTTTTATTTCACGCGGAGAAACTGTATCAACGACACCTATACTCAGATTTCTTAGTTGATCGAAATTAAATTGATTGGCAGGCATAAGCGTAGTTTATTTATTGGTATTATTTTTATCAGCTAATTCGCCCGGCGGATCAATTTTACCATCACGTTTGACGATTAGTTCTTTCATTTTAATTGTAAGCCGATCAATAGCAGACTTGGGCAGGTAATTATCAACTAATTGCTCCAGATCTCCGAAGTGGCTGCCTAAGAGTAAGGTAAATTGGGCCTTATTCTTATCCCGCAAAAACTTTCGTATCCTAGACCCAGGATCATTAAAGGAAATTATTACAAGATGAGTTGATGGAACTGTAAACATATCAGCAATTATTCTGTTAATGTGGGAATCTCCGAAACCATAACCATAAGTAACGATTGCAGAATTAGGTCTGCAAATTGCTGAAGAAAAGTCTCTGAATAATTCTGAGTAAGGATAATAAGCTGTTTCAATATCTTTTGCCGAATTGGGATAAATTACAACATGCTCGGCTGCGTCTTTTGGGATACCAGGATGATTGTCCGGGGCTCCAAATGGCAAGGGGGCCCTTATGATCTTTCCACGCCCCTTGAAATTCCAGTCGATGGAACCATGCAACTTACTGATTCTTGCGACACCTTCGACATATCTTGGCTCGCCTCTGATTCCGGGAGGATTGTAATGATAGTCAAGTTCAAGTCGTGTATTTCTGAATATGGGTTGAATTTTTCCTTTAAAGCGATCAAGTAGGATCACCCCTATTTCGTCACAACCGTATTCAAGAAATCGATCATAGTTTGTCGTGAATAAATTCAAACGTTCGCGTGATGCAGCACGACTCGAGAAGCTAAGCAAGAATGCCTGCAAATAGCCAAATGCCTCAATGGCATCATTTCTTTTGTTCTCTTCATCAGATGAAAGACCTTTTTCAAAAGCGCGTTCGGTTTTCAATATTTCCTTAATAAACTTGTTCAATCTTGTGTTTAGCTCAACCTTTAATGGAGCATAATTTTGGTCCTGCAATATTTCATAACCTTTCAATAACTCTAAGGCAACACGAAAGTCATCTTCGAGGTTTGCTTCTCCGCGGTCCATATCGGTTGCGGATTTTTCGGAATAAGTCTCTATTTTTTCATTGTAGTTTTTGTTTGTCAGGTCCAATCGGCCCATTCCCTGGGAGGGAATTTTCGCGATATTAGCCAATGCACTCGGTAGACCAGAACCTACAAGAAGTGAAAAATGTTCACTTTGAAAGATCGCGCTAAGCCAGGGTTCTATTTTTGGTCGCCATTCTTTCGAGACCGGAGTATCTGCTAAACACTCTAATTCCGTACTTGTTTTAACTATATGGGGCCTCTCCCATTCAATTGCTCGTTCCATTCTGAAATGTTTAAATGTGATGTATAAATCAACCCGTATTTTTTGACCTAAGCATTGTGAGCTTTCTGATCGTCAATTCGAAAAAACTTATAAGCTACTTGTTTGCCCCAGTTATTAGGATACACAATGTTTTTAGTGACCTGAAAGTAATATTTATAATCGAGATACAAGACCCGTATAAATACTGGTGTCAAATAGTATTACATTTTCGAATATCAGTCTTGGTAAAAAGTTCGGCGCAAATTGACACATAAATGTTTATCCGCTAATTCTGAATTGATGAATCGGTTCTATTTACTTCCAGGATTTTGAGGACGTCTATAGGCAACGGGATTTTGTAATCTTTGGGACCGAAAATTGATTTATTTAGCGTTTAATAGCGGATAAAAATCCCGTATAAATACCATCACTTTCGTCCGAACCACTTTGTAATTTAGTATTCAAATTCCAAAACATGCGTTCGAAAAATTTCCCGGTATTTTTGTTGTACATCTTTACCATTATATTAGCATCATGTTCACAATTGTCAAAAACACAGAAGAGTGTTTTTACAGATTTTGCAGCTTCTGCGAAGACCTTTTCCGGATCGCCTAAGGTTCTTCTGTCAACAAGCCAATCCTGCATTTACAATTATGAGCAGTTCGAAGCGGCTAATGCAGGGAATTTTCAGACCATGATCGGATACCTCAATAAGGCGTCCAAAGACTATTATGGAACATCTGATTATTCAACTAGGCTGGACATTAGCTTCCAGCTCATGTCTTCCTACTTTCAGGCACTACTTGACCTAATGAATGTGGATACAGCAAGTGGATTGAATAGTAACATTAGCACGCTAGGCCTTAACATCGACTCCCTTAGCAGCAAGGCACATCAGATTTCACTTTTAAAATCAAATATCATCGGGTTTGGCACCATTGCGGCTCAACTTGCCCAATTTGTGGGAAAGGCTAAGATTCGACATAAGGAACTTATTTATATGCAAAATTTCACAGCAAAGGGTGACATACTCGTGAAGGAATTGATGGTTGCACTTGACAACATTGTGATTAGATCACTTCTTAATGATGATCTTAATAACTACGGCACAGACCTGGAGTCGCAATACAAGATTTATTTAGAAAATATTGGAAGCAACTCTATAAAAGTGACCGACCTGTATAATGATCTAAATCCAAAATATCTGGCATGTAAGAATTGTTTCGCCCGCGCACAGTTACTGTGTTCGCGAATTGATAGTACAAGCACTACACTGGTTGCTGCGCATGCTGAATTTGTTTCATGTTTGAATAAAAAGAAAAAGAAATTTCCGAGCACATCGATTGCGAAATTTGAGATTTATGCAGGACAATTACAAGCTTTAATCACAGAGTTTCAATCAAACAATAAAAACTAATTCTTATGTCTGAATTACAACCAGGATCAAAATCTGATAGACACCCGGTATTAAGATTCATTTTTACGATCATAACATTAATCCTCGGAATGGTAATAGGTTATTTTGTCGGAAGTCTCAGGACTGCGCAACCTCATAGAGGTACGGTAAAGGAGATACTCGAACCCTTAACCTTTGATACCTTGGTTAAAGTTAGCTCAACGGCCGATAGCCTCATGGCCGTAAAAAACAAATCCTTACTGGATTCCGTTAATGCTTTACGTGGCATAAAAGATACGTTGTTCAAAGTAACAGGCGTAATACTTGCAGCCAAAGAAGTAGCCCATGAGCAAAAAAATATGGATGAATATATTCAACTCGATGCGCTCAACCTCAATATCGAAAATCTCATTGACACATTAAATATCGCAATAGAAAACCTGTCACTGGAATATTTGCAACCCGTAAATACCGGCTTTACATCGCTTATTCACGATATTAAAGATAAAACCGACCAGCTAAAAGGAGAGGCAGATACTATAGGTACCATCGCTACAATTACTTCTATCCTCGGGAACCTGCTAAGCCTGCCTCTACTCGGAGGAAGCGGTGTGGCAGCGACAGCGAAGTGAAGCTGTTAAACAAGAGAAACATTCTAAAGAGATTTAGAGACAAGTTGTAATGATTATAGGTACAATCCGTCATAACGTTTGGATATTAAGGTGTGCTTCAGTAGTAGCGATCATTCATACCTTTCATGCGATGCAGTTCCGTGAGGACGATATCTTTGCCGTAAGAATCCTTTATTAAGTGGAAGGGCTTCTGGTTACATATATATTCGTTCGGGGTTTTGAGCCAGGCTTTAAACTTACCTTTACTACGGAAGGTCTTTAGTCCTGCCATCGTTACTTCGGCTACGGCAATGATTTTCTCCGATTGTATGGGTTTGAAATCAAGTCCCTCATCCCGGTAGTTGAATAAACTCCGTTTGGTGAAGTTGATCAACTCTGCCCACTCATCGAAGCTGAAGTCTGCCCAATTATAAATTAACATGAACAATTTATAGGGAATACCCTGCCGGACCACCATACTTTTCAGGATGTTGTTGCCTAGAAATGACGCGAAGGAAAGATCGCTCACCTGCAAACCGTCATGCATAACCTGGCAATATTCAATTAAGCTCTTTATCTCTCCGTCGAGGGTACGCTTTATTTCAATTACCTTTGTCATCTTAATTATGTTGACCACCGTAACTTAAATGGGGGACAGTAGGCACCATCCCCGTTCGATTGCTTATGCTATACTTAGCAAAAAAAGAACCTGCCTTGCTATACTCCTTCACGTTCGTGAAGGTTTCACACTTACCCCCCGCAACTTTATACGGGGCCAATAACTTCAAGCATACTCCGCCTGTTCAGCCTTCTGTTACTAATGCCGCGCAATTCTGTCAATACCGCTTCCTTACCATAAGAACTCTTAAGAAGTTCAAATGGCAAAAAATTATGCAATGCTGCACAGGGTACCTTTAGCCACTCCATATAATCATCTATGTTTCCGAATGTGGCTTCACCCATATTCGCTGCTTCAGCAACTTCAATGATCCTGCCTGATACAACAGGATCAAAATTTATCGATTGCAACCGGTGGTTGAGAATTGTCCGCTGCGAAATTCCGGTTAACTCCGCCCACTCATACAGAGTAAATGGCATACACTGTCGAATCAAGTCAAATAACGCACATGTTATGCCCTCCCTGATCAGCATCGTTATCAGCACCGGATTGTATACAACAGATTCAAAGGTCATGGTGTCCGGCACTTTACGTTTTAAATATATTTCCACAAGTGACCTGATTTCATTGTCGAGAATATTTCGGGCATTTATCATATCATAATATATTAGCGGGTGATAAAACATTTTTCAAATGGCCAATCATTGCTTCTGTGATTCTCTTTAAATCATATTCTGATTGCCAGCCCCAGTCGATGAAAGCACAGGATTCATCAATGCTCCGGGGCCATGTCTCTGCAATCCGCTGTCGGTAGTCAGGACAGCATTGCATCGTGAAGTTTGGAATATGTTCACGGATAGCAGCGGCCAGCTCACCGGGAGAAAAGCTCACCCCGGCAATATTGTAGGACGTGCGAATTTTAATTGATTCCATAGAGGCCTCCATAATTTCTAAAGTTGCCCGTACTGCATCATCCATATACATCATTGGTAACTTCGTATCCTCACTTAGAAAGCACTGATAGCTTCCGAATTTTATTGCGTGTTGAAAAATATCAACTGCATAGTCTGTAGTACCACCTCCGGGAGGGGCATCATAGCTAATCAATCCCGAGTAGCGCACGCTCCTGACATCGACTCCGAATTTGTCGAAATAATACTTGCACCATAGTTCACCTGCCACCTTGCTTATTCCATATACTGTTGTGGGCATCACAGGCGCATCCTGCGGACAAAAAAGTTTTTTAATTCCAGGACCGAAGACAGCAATGGACGAAGGCCAGAACACTTTTAGTTTATAGGCCTTTGCAAGTTCTAATGTATTAATAAGCCCCTGCATGTTTAATTCCCAGGCCTGTTCGGGATGGCGCTCGCCGGAGGCCGAGAGCATGGCCGCGAGCGCGTATACCTGCGTGACCTCCTGGCTGATGATTGCCTGTTCATACAAATCTTTATCCAGTACATCAAGGTAGAGGAACGAACTGTGACTTTCGCGCGGCGGATGAACATCCGCCGCAATAATGTCATTGGGATCGTGGCTTTGACGAAGCTCCTTTACGAGGGCCGTTCCCACCTGTCCTGTTGCACCGACTACTAAGATCTTTGCCTTCTCCATTGTCTCAATAATTTTTTCCTGTTTCCTTTAACTTTTGAAGCCAGTTCAATTGCGTTCGCGGCATTTACAATTCCGCCACAAGCGCATAACTCATTCAGAGTTGTAGTATCATGGTCGGAGGGATTCACTGCGGTTTCATGAGGAACCATCGCAGATTTCATGATGATATCTTTAATCTGCGGCGCACTTAATTTTGGATAATATTCAAGGAGGAATGCGGCAACGCCGGCCACCACCGGAGAAGCCATACTGGTACCCTGTAAATCTCCGTATACATTATGATCGGGAAGTGTGGAGTATATCTTTTCACCGGGTGCGAAGACGTCGACATTATCTTTACCGAAGTTGGAGAATGGCGCCACCAGGCTCCCGCCGAAGGCGGTGTCACCGCTCGCACCCACAGTTATCCAGCCCTCAGCCCGCGGGTGGTATAATAACTTTGGAGTCGGAAAATTGTAGGTAGTATCAATATCCTTATGCGCATTGCCTGCCGCCTGGACGAATAAAATTCCCTTGCTCCCGGCATAGAGAACCGCGGAGTCCACAAAGTTTTTTTGCGGTGAAAAATCCTTACCGAAACTCATGTTAATGACCTCGGCGCCATTATCAGCAGCGTAGCGGATCGCCTCGGCAATATCCTTGTCGTGCTCATCGCCATCGGGAACAGCGCGAATCATCATCACCTTCACATCATCAGCCACGCCATCCATACCGATACCATTATTTCTGGCCGCCGCGATAATCCCCGTAACATGAGTGCCATGAAAATGATCACCCGCCATCACATTGTTGTTGCCATAGTAACGATCCCCGTAATTATTTGGATCATCATGAACAACTTCGCCGCGGTAATCTTCCGGAGCTTTGTTAATTGCATTTAACTTCTCATGCTGACTTTCGAGGTATTTTTTGAAACCTCCGAGGAACTGTTCGTTAGTGGATTCGGAGGCGTGATTGACTTTGAAAAGATAGCTTAGATAATTCTTCGCAGACTTCAAATTTGCATTGCCATCGCCGGGTGGATTAAATACTTCGACATCTTTGCCTGTGTAAACTTGCTTATCCATTGCTATACGAAGAAGGCTGTCGGCTTCCTCTGCTTTGGCGAAGGCTGCGTCAAGTTTTGCCAGTTTTGCCGGATCGACCTCACTTTTGAGTTCCTCTTTTGCCCTGAGCCACATGGCGTATTTTGCAGAGTCGCCAGGATCCACATTTGATGCACTCTCGAATTGGTCCTTATATTTAAAATAGACGCGCTCCGACTCGTAGGAATCTTTGGTAACGTTCTGCCCGTTTGAGTTCCCGAGAAAATTCCATCCGTAAACGTCATCCACATAACCATTGTGATCATCGTCTATACCATTACCTGGGATTTCGCCGGGATTGTGCCAGAGGATTGGCTTCAGATCTTCGTGGGTCGTATCGACACCTGAATCAATTACCGCAACAATCACCTGGTGTGGTTTCAGATGATGGTCCTTCACGAATTGATAAGCCTTATTCATGCTGATCCCGAAATAGCCATCTGTGGATTCATCGTCGAGCTGCCAGCCGTGGGTGGAAGTTGTTTTGTCTGATTGCGTTTGAGTCGTTGAATTTTTTTGTCCGGTTGCTGTTGTAGAAACTATCGTCGTTACCACAATAGAAATTGCTAAAGTTATTTTACTCATATCAATTATTCTTCAGTAATATAAAGACTAATGCCAGGTCATTTAGTACTATTGGGGTCCCATGATATTTTTGGCTATAGGAAAATTTTAATATGTTTTAGGGACGATGGACATGTGGCCGATTTGCTGTAAGGGCGGCCTAAGCTAATTCTATTTCATAAAACTACATTGCCATTTCAAAAGTATCGGGAGTCAATCTGCGGTGAAATTTGATGAGGATAAATTTTTGGCTTTATGCAAGAAGTCCTCACTGGAAAGTTATATGAATATATAAAGGAGAATAATCCTGACCTGTTACTCACATTGCAAGAGGAGAGTAAAGTAGAAGTTTATCTCAGGGATAGTATTGCATCAATTGACGGGCTCATTGACTGGTTAATCTCCGAAGAAGCGCCTCCCTTCATAATTGAAGAGATGTGCATGGAGGAGCTGACCAGGCCGCTACGGCCTTCGAAGTTTAATTACCTGAATGAACTGCTTGAAGAAGAATTTCCGGATGAGTTTCAGCGGTTATCGGGTTCCGGTTTGTTGATTTCTGAGGTGATCAAGATAGTGAAGATGTGCGAACCGGTTTTTTTGAAACTTGGGTTCAAAGAAGATACCACTGACGGCAGCCAGATTTACTACGCCATTACCGGAATAGTGAGTGAATACCTGAAGAGCGGGGGTCATGGCATATAACCCGCTCTATAAATTACAGGATAACATTACCGCGATCCGTATTGCTCTAGATGGCGGCAAACCGGGTTCTGATGAATTGGCATCACTCGAAAAGTATAGCGGGTTTGGAGGTATTAAGGCCATCCTCTATCCTCATGGAAGTGCGGATGAATGGTATAATCTGGGGGCCGCGTCAGCCGACAGAGGGGGAAAACTCTCCATTATTGATTTTGAGATGGCATACTCTGTCAACCGGGGTACACCCACCCCGCCGTATATCATGGGTACACCTGGTTTCGCCTCCCCGGAACAGATGAACTACGAAATACCCACCTACGCAGAAGATACTTATTCCCTGGGCGCCTTCCTGCTGTTTATGGTCACCGCAACTCCACCAGCTATAATAGCAGATCCATTGGATAAACTCGAAGAACGGATCGGAGACCTGGCGGGCGATGATAGGATCAAAGCAATCGTCCTGCAATGTATGAGCGCGGACCCGCTACTGCGGCCATCAATAGCCGAACTGCGAAAGGATATAATCGGCATTCTTAGCGACTATTATAATTCCGATAACTAAAAACGATTGACAATGAAAACCAAGGCCGCCTTTCTTCTGCGCCTCAGCAATTACATGGGTTGCGATGGTTGTTTTCCCACTTGATTCGGGGCCGTAAATTTCAATTACTCTAACTCTTGGTAATCCGCCAATGCGAAGGGCGATGTCCAGGCCGATAGATCCGGTAGAGATCACTTCCTGCACTTCGGTTTTTTCGTTCATCATCATTACATTTCCCTTGCCAAAATCTTTTTCGATTTTGTCAATCGTAATTTGCAATGCTTTTAATTTCTCATCACTGAGAGGCTTCTTTTTTTCTGTTGTTGTCATAGTTATAATTTTTGTATTACAAATATGGGCAACGAGGGAAGCGAAAAGATGTTTTAATAAATTTACTTTCGGATATAATCGTTTGCAAACGCTTATTGAGCCAAAATGATCAGAACAATATCTGGCTATTGCAGACCATAGTGCTGTAGTTTTTGTGTATGTTCACTTCCTGGTTCTGCGGAACCATTCCAATTCTTTTTTCACTCTTTCTTTTTCTCTTTCTGCCCGTGTGGGAAGATAACCCCTAATAATTACTATGATCGTTGCAAATACAAGGATGGATAAAAAAATGATAAGCTCTCTTCGTTCGAAATAAAACCAGTTTTTGATCCATTGAGGAGTCATGCTTGAAGTGTTGTAATGAAAGGTACAGAAAAAATAAATTTTAGATCCGAATGATCTCACTTTCTAACGCTCACCGCTTTTAACGGATAGTATGGTATTTAACTAAGTGTGCTTGCCTGCGCTTTGGTTGTTGGACATAAGTCCGAACAACGGCGGGACTGCGGAGTATTTGCTTTTAGGGGGAAGACCAACAAGGGCGGAATCCAGACGGCCCCTCTGTTGACTTACCACCAGATACTTACTATTTACATGGTACCCCAGGCGAACTTTGTAGTGTTACAACTTGTACTGACGCCATCGATCAAGCGTATATGAATCCTTACCGATCTACAAGCTAATTTCGGGCCCCTCTTTACAGATACGGGTTACTTTGTCCAATCGGAACCCGTTTGACCTTTTAAATAGTAATCAAAAAATGCCGTCAGTCTCCTTGTAAAATCCCGCTCATTCGCACCATGTAAAACGTGCGTTCCATTTGGATACTCTAATAACCACGCTCTTTTACCTGATCTTCGCAACTGGGTAAAAAATTCAACCCCTTGTTCCCACAGCACATTTATATCCTTATCGCTGTTGACCATAAGTAGTGGCGTGTTTACCCTATTTGCGGAAAATACGGGAGAGTTTGCAATATATTGTTGCACACTATCCGATAATGCCCCACCCATCCTATTGGTCGCTCGCTCCATAAAAGCTGGTCCTGAACAAAATGAAAACCCTTCTAGCCCGGAAAGACTACAAAAATCGGACATTCCTGCTGCCGCAGCAGCACATGCAAAGACATTTGTTCTTGTAACCAAATAATTCACTTCGTATCCGCCCCAACTATGGCCCTCCAATCCTATTTTGTCCTCCGCGACCCATTTTTTTCCCTTCATATAGTCTACGGCTGATACGACATAATCATATATTCCATCCCCAGGATTGCCGACCTCGTATCGAATGTCAGGGCATACCACTACGTATCCACGACTCACAAACCAGGGTATATTCATAGGACCACTTGAGTAATCCGGCTCCTGGAATACATTCAATCCGGGCGTTAACCTTTCGTAACAATAGAAAATGACGGGATACTTTTTCGTTGAATCGAAATCACTGGGTTTATATACAATCGCCTCCCCATTGCGGCACTTAAATGTCTTCCAGCGTATCAATTCTGCCCTCGGCCAGTTGTATGCCCGTTCGGGCGTAAGATCACTTATTTGATTAAACCTTTGAAAATCCTTCGTAGTATATATATTTGGGAAACTATCTCCACTCATTTTTCGAATAAGGTAAACGTTCGCGCTTTCCGCTTTTAGAACTATGGATGGAAAAGAAACAAAACTGATCGTACTCGGAAAATAGTACAGGCTGCCCTTCGACATGACTTTTTCCGTCGGGGCCATCTTCCCATCGAGCGATACTGAATAAAAACCATTCGCCATCGTTCTTTCATCGAAAGCCGAAGCTACAAGCGGTTTTCCACTCGAAATCTCTGGAGAACTTTTATCCCTTGTGACGTTGTACGACACGAGTCTTAGCATTACATGATGGATCCTACCATAGCCCTGTGTAATATTCACCGGCGCCATTGCACCTGTTGGGTCGAGTTTCCATATATCATATCGGTCATAAACCAAGAAACCCTGATCCCCTTCCATCCAGCCGCCGGTACCATATACGGCCGGGGGGCCCGCCTTATCCCAATCCTCCTCCCCTATGGAATATGGCATACCCTTGCTGACATTGACAACTCTTCCACTGTTTATTTCATAGGTATAATAGGCCCTTTCCCCCAAGTCATACCACCAAAGATATTTACCACCTGGTGACCATGTAGGCCACAAGAAGTTTGCCATCTTTCTGATGCACCTCCTTGAACCATCCTTCATATTGACAAGAAAAATATCCGGTCGCTGTCCAGGTGACCGATACCACTCCTTAAAATTCGTCGCGCTGGCTGTAACAGCCCAAGCCGAGTCTCCCTCGGGGCATAGCATCGGCGCAATCCTATCCCCTTCTTTACCTAAGGTGATTATGCGCCTGGATCCCCGGTAGGCAATTGCTTGAAAATCCAGCACACCCCGTTGGCCGTCTTCCCTGTCCGGGCTACCGTATGCGTCGTTATACCTACATATCTTAACGGCGTCGCCTTCGGTTTTACTTCTTTGCCCAATACTTGCTTTCTTTACGTAAAACGTAATTGCACCCAGCTTCAACAAATAATCCAATGTCCGACTTTGGATCGCCATGGAATCACCACGCTGGTCCACCCCTGTACTCAACCAATGCAGCGCGCTATCCATCCCCTTACCATACTCCCATATCGAACATAAAGTCGCATCGCCCTTGTCCATTTGCATAAAAGCAACCCTTCCCGTCGTGTCTTCAAAAATAACCTTGGCCAGAGGCGAACCTTTCCAAAACGTTCTGTTCCACCCACTTCCTACATCCCTGAGCTGCCACACCTCCTCTTTGCCGCTTTTCCTATCCAGGATCAACCATTCACCTGACCTATCGAGGTCAAAATAATCCGCCGTTCCTACAGTATCGCATTTGTCCGTATCCGGATAAAGTAACACCACACCCTTATTCCTCAATCCTGCGACTACCAGATTCCCATTCCCCATCTTGGGCATCTTATATGAATCTATCCCTGTAAAGACACGTCTACCAAGCGTTGCTAAATTCAGCAGCAGCAGTGTATCCCCAACCTCCCGAATAACTACATATCTGGAATCTCTTGTAAATGAAGCCTCCACTACTCTCTCCAGAATCGTTTGCCACCGCCCATCTGATGTGCAAATCCACAAGGTTTGACCCTCCCGAGCCCAAAACTTACCTTTTTGGCCGACCAAATAGAGCATATATGCTCCATCTTTCGATAAGGTCTCACTATTAATCACAGGCCACTCGGCCAATGCAGTACTGTCTATAGCCGGTTTTTGCGCGGCAACAATCATCTGGCTACCTAATAAGAACAGCAGCAAACCAATCTTTTCCATATAAAAGGAAATATAATCAATAATACCGCAGCCGGAACTCACCAAGTAGGTTCCCCCGCTTCCATCTTTTTTAGTGTTCCAGGCATACCGCTATCTTCCGGTCTGGCTTTTATCGCCTTCTCCTCCCAAAGAATCGCTTGGTCCTTTTGTCCAAGTTTATATAAGAGATTTGAATAAGTATCCATGTAATCCGGAATCCATGGGTCCTTTGCCTCCGCCGAGTCTATAGAATATTTCGACCATTGGAGTGCTAGTTTCAGTTCATTTGTATTTGTATCGTATTTAAATAATTCGTACGCCAACTCATTATGCTGAGGCGCCTTTGCAACATCCGAAAAATGCTCCAGATAGTACTTCCCAGATTCAAAATAATTATTACATCCGGCAGTCGGATTGTTCGTTAATTGCGCCTTATAAAATATAATGGCATATGCCACTTCCGCCCCTAAGCCCCTTCCAAGGTTCTGTTTCTTCATCAATTGCAGCGTACTTTCCCATTCGGGATTTTTTTCCATGGCAGGCTTAACCACCGAGTTAAAAATCAATTTTGGCCGATACGCCTCCAAACACTCCTGACCTAACGATCCATATTTAGCCAAATTTGCTTTGATACGCTCCCAATCAGGCTTTCCCTTGTCACTCGTTTCCATTGGCCGTATTTCTTCTCCATATATCACCTTAATGACAAGGCTACGGCATACCGCCTTAGACATCCGAGTATCGGCCTTCTCGATCTCCGCCGCACTGTCCCTACACAACTCAAAACCACGATCCTTGGATGTAGTCGTATAATAATACATAAACTCCAGGTTGTCCGGCTTAAACAATTCTTCGTATGACAGACCATTGATGTACGAGTTGCCAATTCGATGCGCCAGTGAATCATCATTCAATTCCTTAGCCATCCCCGCCAAGTCACGCACTTGAATTGGTCTCAATGAGTTCCCATTTTGAAATCGCCTTAACAGCGTATAATACTGCTGATCGGGATCGATCGCCGCCTTCCCCAATTTGATAATTCCTGCCGAGTCCTGATATCCTAATCCGCGGTGAACTACAGTTCCTTCCGGCGAAAAGAACAAGAACGTCGGATAAGCCTGTACTCGATATTCCATGAGCATTTCATGCGCATCCCCATAATGCCCACGAGTCACATCGTCATCACTTTTAGAAGTGTCCATCTGCATTTTTACACAGATAAAATTCTCATTAAAAAAGCGACCGACCGTATCCACAACATAAACCTTTTGATCCATCCTTTTGCAGGGTCCGCACCACGAAGCATAACAATCCAGGAATATGAATTTGTTTTCCATTTTCGCCTCTGCAAGGACCTCCTTCCAACTCCTATCTACACTAAAATGGATGCCCTGGTCTTGGCATATTCCCCATATAGATACCCCCATCATAAGAAAAAATAATGTACTTCGCTTCATACTTATCCTATTGTTTTAATTGATGAAAATCTAGTTGTACCCCGGATTTTGCGTTAACTCCAGATCAGCCTTTATATCATTGAAAGGAATTGGATACAAGCTATCCGTTGGTACCCAAGCCCCTCCTTTCAATGGGGTCACCATAGACATAACCGCGTCCAGGTTACCTGTCCTCTTTAGATCAAGCCACCTATGACCATATTCGGTAAACAGCTCGAACCTCCGCTCGCGCAAAATCGCCGTTTCAATATCTGCTTGGGAAACCGCACTACTAGGGCCAAGGCCGGCCCGCCTCCGGATGGTGTTCAAATCGGCTAATGCACCGTTGGCGCCTATCAATTCATTTTGTTGCGCTCGCGCCTCCGCCCTCACGAGGTACATTTCAGCCAGCCTCAATAATGTAGGATATTCCGTCGGAGCACTTCCCGTGAAGTACAATTTGTATTTAAATGGGTAGTAGTACACACTCCCATTTTGCGAAATGCTGTCCGTCCAATGCGACTGACGTAAATCACCAGGCTCGAAATGGTATTCCAGGGAATCGCTTAAAATGAACGGGAAAATTGGGCTTGCACCCCCAAAAAATGAGAGTACAAATGTCCCGCCATCCTGCGTGTTGAACCCATTATCCGGTGCTTCCAGTTGCCATATTGCCTCCTTATTGCTGGCGAGAAAAGCACTGTCCAAATCGGACACTAAGGCATAATTGCTATTGTTGATCACCGCCGTCGCCTCCAGCTCCGCACTGTCATATACCCCGGTAAAAAGATATACCCTTGACAATAATGCAGCTGCGGCGCCAGCATTCGGCCTTACCCGCTCCATCGATGCCGTACCCGATGGGCTTAGGTAATTGGAACTCAGGGCGCTTTTGGCTGCAATTAGGTCCATCTTTATTTGTCCATATACTTGTTCTGCTGGGGTTCTGGCCATTCCTTCATTTTCGGTGTAATTGGGGGTTAGTACCAATGGCACGTCCCCATATAAATTCACCAGATAGAAATAACAAAATGCCCGGATCACTTCCGCTTCCCCCACCAGTTGTTGTTTCATCGATGCTGATACCCCTGTGGACGCACTAATTCCTGCAATGGCTGAATTAGCTTGGTAAATCACATTATATAAATCACTCCAAATCGTCGGAGGATTTGAGCTCAACTGCGCATTGAGGTATACTTGTTGCAATACAGACGATGCTCCAGGATATAGTTCAAACTCATCAGCTGATAATCCTCCCAACGCCGAAATACCCCAAGCACCACCTCCTATGGAATTACCTTCCATCGTTGATAAAATTCCAGATACCGCCGACGCAGCCGTCTGATCCGAACCATATACGGCCGCACCTACCAACTCTGTCGAAGGGAGGGGTGCCTGAACAAACTTTTTGCAACTCGGTGCGCCGAACAATACCGCAGCGAATACCAGTAGCCTAATTAAATATTTCATCTCAATTCGTTAAAATCGTTAATAAATTTTTTCGCTATTACAGTGATAAACGGACACCCGCTACCAATACTCTCATAGTTGGCAATACCGTCAAACTCTGCGTCTCAGGATCCATTCCTTTATATCCCGTGATCGTCCACAAGTTTTGTGCGTGTATATATACCTGTAGGGATGACATACCTATAGTCCGGGCGGCACCAGGAGAGAGCGTGTACGATAATGTCACATTGCTAAATCTCACGAAAGAAGCGTCCGTATAATTTTTGTCGCTTTGCTGGGCATAGGAATACGCATTTGCCGCCGGCGAACCGAATGTCGAAGTAAACTTCTCTATCGGGGCATTATCCCCTGGATTGCGCCACCTGGACATCACCCCTTCTAAGTTATTGTTGGTGAAAAGACCAGGTGGAATGAAGGGAGCGAACAGCGGGTTCTGTCCTACCTGCTTTCTAAATTGTACCATCACATCCAACTGCCATTCCTTGTACGAGAATGAGTTGGACAACCCACCATAATATTTTGGTGCCAAATTGACAAAAGCCGTCCGATCCGTCAGGAAATTAGGATCGAAAGTCGTTTTCCCGGAACTATCGGAAAACTGATATACCCCAGATTGTGGATCAACCCCTACACAATGGAATATCGATATACCCGTAATCGGTTTTCCCACCTGATATGCATATTCGTAATACGGATTTGTGGCTAAATCCGGAAACGCGACCAACTTATTTCGGGCAATGGTCAAATTAAAGGACGTCTTCCATTTGAAATGGCGACTTTGAATATTCGTAGAGTTGAATGTAAACTCCCACCCATTATTCGCTACCGTCGCCGGTAAATTTTCAGGAAGTATCCCAAAGCCCGTGATCGACGGGAGAGGTGAGTATATCAGTTGATTCGAACTCCGATTGGTATAATAGCTCGCTTGAATTAGAAACCGATCTTTGTCAAAACCCAACTCAATACCGCCCTCCGCTTTCTTTGTCAATTCCCAAGCCACATAGGGGTTATACAAGCCGGCTGGAACCAACGCGGATGCACCTTGATAGGGGTAATTAGTGTTTTGAAACAGGCTATAGAATGTATAATCACCGATTTGGTCATTCCCCGTTGTTCCATAGCTCCCCCGCAATTTTCCGAAACTCAGCACTGATTTGGTCCGCTTAAAGATCGGCTCTTGTGTAAATATCCACTCCGCACCCACCGATGCGAAATTGTGGAATTGCATATCGGGCCCGAAGCGACTACTTCCATCACTCCTCCAATTCACGTTCAACAGGTATCTTTCTTGATAATTGTAGTTCACCCTTCCAAAAACGGCTTTGTACTTGTACGTCGTACTGGTCAATGAGGATACATACATATTCCCCGCCGCGAGTATGGATCCAAGCAAAGCGTCACTCGTATAGCCTAGTCCCATCTGTTCCTCTCCATTCGTTACGTTTTCCTCAAAAGTCGATCCAGCTAGCGCTTCCAACCTTCCGCCCAGGACAACCCGCACGTACGACAATTGAGGCTCGATAATCCATGAATGAATATTGTTATCGGTGAAGGAAGCAGACCCCGTTGGGGAAAATGCCGGGTCTTGTGCAGCAATTGTAGTAAGCGCTTTCTCGTTGACCTGCATGTTGGTATAACCGAAACTGCTTTTGATATAGAACCCTCTAAATAAATTATAACTCAACAAAGCATTTCCGACCAGATTATTGGTTGTCGCCAAGTATTTGTCGAAAGTATAAGACTGTGGGTTTGCAAAAATATTATTCGCCCAGTTCAGGGATCCATCCGAATTGTATAACGGGGGAGCATCCGGTGCCGTATTAGCAAATGTCGTTACATCGAATTGTGGCAACGTCCGGACATTATCTAAATAGTTAGCTGAAATATTTGCCTTGAACCTTTGATCTGCGGAAGCGCTCGTCAGATTGAAATGCAGTGCAATCTTCTGATCCTTATAAGACGCAGGGAAGACCGTCGTCTCATCATGATAGTTGGCCCCAAACAGATATTGCACAGCGCCGGTTCCCCCCGATATATTCGCCGATAGATTGGAATAGTTTGCTGTATGTCCCGTAAGGTATTTCTGCCAATTCGTATATCTTGCCGTATCCCACGCCAACAAATCAGGCGCGCTGCCGGCGGTCGGGGTCACCCCGTCATTCTGAAACGCCTCGTTTCGCATTTGAAGATACTGTGGTGTATTGAGCCATGTAACCCTCTGTGGTGCATTAATTACCCCTTGGGAAGCGTCTACGTCCAATCTCATAGGTCCAGACTTACCCTTTTTTGTGACGATCAAGATCGCGCCGTTTGCTGCCCGTGACCCGTATATGGCTGTTGCGTCTGCATCTTTTAGCACTGTAATGCTCTCGATGTCGCTTGGGTTTATGAAATCAAGGGGATTCCCAAGACCAGGATTCAAGTTCGAGTTCGTGATTAACTCGGATGGATAGGGTACACCGTCAATGACGTAAAACGGATCGTTCCCATTATTGATGCTATTCTGCCCCCGGATTTTTACCGAATAGGCGGCCCCAGGCATCCCGCTTTGTTGAGTAATGAACAGACCAGGCACGCGGCCTTCTATTGCGGCGAGTGGATTCGAAATTGGCTGTTTCTTAATGTCGTCACCCTCGACGGTGCTTACGTCTCCGACGTTAAGCCTTTCGGTCGTTTGTCCATAAGCAATAATCTGTGCCTCATCCAACTCACTTGTACTTCTCTTCAAAGAAATAGTAAAAGATACACCTGTTCCAGGTGAATGTTGTTGGTCAGAAGACGCAACAACGGCAGCCGTTATTTTATATTCAGTAGCTTCAAATCCGACGTAAGAAATAACCAAAACATCACCAACACTAACGTTCAAACTAACAAAGCCTTCGGCGTTAGTTTCTACCGAATTCTTACCATTTTTTACTGTTACCGTAGCCCCTGCAAGCGGATTACCATCAGCGTCGGTGACGCGGCCCGTTATCAAGGTCGGCGTTGGTATAAAATCACTTTTAGTAGTCAATTCGTCCGTCTTTGCTTTTATCACCACCGTCTTGTCCAAAATCGAATAAGTAAGATTCGTTCCGGAAAGGCATGACTCGAGCGCATCCTTCAGGGTTGCATCTTTCAGATGAATAGTAACGTTGCCAGCACCTTGTACCATTTCATAGGTATAAAAGATGTCATACCCACTTTGATTTTGAATTTCTTTCAACACCTTCGGCAGGGGCGCATTACTTTCCGAAAGAGTAATCTGGGAATACCCCCGGGCGCTTACCTGCATACACGCAACGAATAAAAAGAATGCCGTAATTTTCATTACCCTGAAAATTTTTTGGGAAAGGTCACTTCGAAAACAAGTTAAGCGACCAATAGCAGTTAATTGCATAGCTTTGCTTTTTGGTTAATTAATAGAATCCTTCAAGTTTTTATTTTTATCCAAATTCACCAGGAATGTTCGCAGCACTCCTGGTTTTATTTTTTTTATGGTGAAACAGTTACCTGCTTCCCGTTAATTTCAAACTTCATTTTACCTGTAGCCTCCATAATCTTTAACAACTGCGACAGATTCACATCCCTCGAAATCGATCCGCCAAAGTGAACATTTATATTTCCACTATACTTTACGTCGACATCATACCAACGCGATATTTGTCTCATGATCGTTCCTATATCGGCCTTCTCACCGAACTCGAATTTGCCGTTCTTCCAGGCCATGACTTCTTCAAGGTCGATGTCGGATGTGCGATGTACTATGTTGGATGTCTGATCTATGATTGCCTGCTGGCCGGGTTTTAACAGGGTTGAGTTGTTATTGGTAGGTGGTGAGTTGCTTAATGAAACTCCTACACTACCTTCCAATAAAGTGACTTTTAAATTGGGTTCGTCACTGTAGGCATTGATGTTGAATTGGGTTCCGATATCGCGAACCTCTACACCATTCACCTCAACTTTAAAGGGTTGCCTCTCATCATGCTTCACTTCGAAATATGCTTCCCCGGTCATGCTGACTTTTCTTTCTGTACCTATAAATGCAACCGGATAGGTAATTGACGATCCTGCATTGAGCCATACCCTGCTTCCGTCTGCAAGGGTAATATCGATAACTCTGCTTCCTCTCGGATTAGACAAGGAATTGTAAATAGTTGTTGGTTGTTGGCTATTGGCTGTTGACTGGTATTGGATCTGACCGTTTGAATTTTTAATTACGCTGACATTGTTTTGCATCGCAATCGTGCCGCTATTTACACTGTCGAGGTAAACTTTCTGTCCATTGGATAGCGTTATGGTCGCTCTGTTTGTCTGCGGGGCCTTTACATCATGAGCCTGAGCGAGGGTCGCCCGCTTCGCGGGCGGGTTTGTATTATTTCTTGTCGTAAGGATGTATGCGCCGAGGCCGAGCGCGATTGCTATCGAAGCCGCAGCGACCCACCTGGTCCACCGGCCCTTCCGCATAGGCACGACGGTGGCATAATCCTCCTTATCCGCCTCCTCAAAGATACGCTGCAGAGTATGCTGCCAGCCCTGTTTTGGAGCCTCCGTACCTGACTTCGCCTCATTCCAGACTGCCTCAAGAAGCTCCCTGAACCGCGACTGATCTTCATTCCCGCTGAAAAATTGCCAGAATTCTTCCAACTCTGACTGCGTGGAGCGATTATCCAGGTATTGGGTGAATAAATATTTTATGCGTTCGTCATCCATGGTTTGTTGCTTCCTAATGAAGCGATTTTTAATTGGTGCAGGCTTCCTGTGCCAGTTTTTTTGGGACCCTTTGGACAGCCCACCTGATTAAGGACGGTATGAAGAAGGAAATGGTACTATTGCAATTTAAAAATTTTTAGAGATTTTGTTTGGGGGGGAGCCCCGATATCATTCGTGGCTGCTTATGGAATCCGGAGATGAGTGTGTTTAAAAGTAAATCCCTATATTCATTACACGATAAAGAAGAAGATCATTAACGCAGTTTTTGCGTCGTAGGTCTTACGCAGAAATTTAATGATCGAACGATTGGCAGAGGTGATGCTGTTCTTTATGGTATGTTGGGAGAGGTTCAACAACTTTGAGATTTCATCATGGGTGAGTCCTTCATGACGGCTGAGGGTATAAATTAACTTACGTTGCGGCGGCAACTGATTCACTGCTTCGAGCAGAATTTTTCTCGCCTCTTCATCGATCAGTATTTCATCAGGAACCCGTCCTGTTTGTGCTGCTGTCCAGCGTTTATACTCTTCCTGCAATTTCGTATGCCTTGATACGATGTTGAAAAAATCCATCGCTTTATTATAGGCCACCTTTCTCAGAAATGCTTCTGTATTTTTAATCTCAGGCGCCAACTCCCTCCCGATCCATAATTTCATGAAGACATCTGCAACGATATCTTCAGCGATGACTTCAGACTTCGTGATACGCAAAAGATAGGTATATAATGGTTGCCTGTATTTTTCAAAGATTACTGCAAACGCCTGAACATCGCCTTCGGCTATTTGTTGCAATAGTTCCTGTTCGTTATATGTAGTTGCAGTGTTGGTCATTAAAAAGATTATCCCCGGGATAAAATTAGTAAAAAGTTAAGAGGTGGAGTGGAAAGGGAATTTTAAAGTGATGTGAAAGAGGGATATCCTGGTGAATTTTTTGAGAATTTTGAGATTGAAAATTTCCTGTTACTCTCTACGATTTTGTTGCCTTCTTTTTTAACTCACCAATCCTGGTGAGTTCGTCAGCTATCATACCGGCAACGTCTAACTTCACCTGCAGATAATTGTCCTGTATTTCCTGCTCCGTAACTTTTCGGATAACCGGAATAGGCCGATAATTTTTTGACTGCTCGTTTAATTTTTTATGATCGTTATTAATCTCGTTGTGAAAGACCTTCAAATTTATTTTCTCATCGGGATTATCCGCAACCATTCCCACAAATCCGCCACTGGACAGGGATGCAATCTTCGATGCAGGGATAGCGGATTCAAGTTGTTTACTTTTGCTCACCGAGGTGTCATTGCGATTTATGGACAAACTTTCCCTGTCCTGCATAATCTTACCGAACCGTTCTGACAGTTGTTTCGCTGTTTCTCCTGTAACCTGCCCGCTGATTACATTACCAACAATATTCATAATAACATCCGCCTGGTCTCTACCGTAATCCTTCTTCAACTGGCTGAAGTCCTGAATTGCAAGCGTGGTGGCGACTTTATTCGATCTTGCGGTAGCAATTAAGCTATCAATACCATTAAAATAAATTGTCGGAAATTCATCGAAGATTAAACTACACTTCTGTTGCCCTTTCTTATTCACCAGCTTGATCAATCTTGAAATATAAAGAGACAAAATTGCTCCGTAAATCTGTTGCTTCTGTGGATTGTTACCCATACAAAGCACCTTCGGATCTTTTGGGTTATTAATATCGAGGGTAAAGTCATTTCCGGACAGCACATAGTATAACTGCGGAGAAGATAGTCTTGCCATTCCGATCTTGGCACTCGCGACTTGTCCCTCCAACTGCTCCATTGCATCATTCTCATATGCCGAGATAAAAGGATTAATTAACACTTCAGTCTCGGGGATGCTTCGTAAAACCGGAAATAACTTTTCATATTCGACCTGCATGAGTTCGATAACATGAGGTAACGTGCAAAACTTTCCGTTTTCAAATTTTTTGAGGAACCATATCACAGCTGTCACGAAGTTGATTGGCGATTCGACGAAGAAATCTCCCTGCTTCTTTATCCATTCGCGATTTAAGCCCAGCATAATTGTCCGGGAAGATTCGGTTGCATCAGTAATGTCAAACATCGTATCCGGATCGAGAGGATTGCAACGATGCGTAATCCGAAGGTCGTCAAAGTTGATTACATAGAACTTTGGATTCTTCGGGTATGCGCCGGCGTTAGTATTTAAATGATTGTATGCTATCTTCGAAAGATCGTCGAATTTAAAATCATAGATAAACATGCAAAAACCCTTTTCAATATGCTGGCGAATTACATGCTGTATAACGAACCATGATTTGCCCGAACCTGGAGAACCAATCACCAAGGTTGAACGAAACGGGTTAATAATATTGATCCAGCTTTTTCTGACTTTGCCGCGAAGATTATAGGAAGCAGGCAGGTTTATAGAATATTCATTCTGTAGAAGTCTTTCTTCCTGCGGGAATGTTTCATTCAGTTCGTTAAAGATATCATGGGATAATCTCAGTTTAATAATTCTTGTCAGTAAATTTCCCCCGGATAAAGTTAGAAGGAAACCAGCGGCCGTGATGAGCATATAGGTTAACGCAAGTGTTACTTCGGATGCAGGCAATTGTAATGCGAAGATACTGACAAAGTATAAAGTTAACCCAAGAGTAAGATAGGTTAAGGCGGTGGTTAACCTCATCTTTTCATCCTTTCTCCCTCTTGCACCAAGTAACGAAACCGCGAGTAAAGCTATCGATATTATTTTTGAGATCTGAGGCGAGTTGAAGATACCGGTGTTCACGAGGTTCTTTAATAGTCTGTCGCCAAAGGTTGATGTCCATCCCCAAAGTTTGAAGGCACCGTAGAGATAAAAATAAAAGTGGAGGAACAAAACTATCATTGAAGAAAGTCTTGTAAAATCCAATATCTTCCTTAATGCCTGCTCATTTTCCCCTGTTGACATCCGACTTGCGTTTACGTTTCTTTCTAAATTGATATGGGACGTAGTTACTTACTTCAACCCGATCGAGTAAGATTTCAAGCACCTTCAAGTCCGGTTGTGTATGAGCTTCGGTTTGTATCTTTAACTTTGAAGTGTCTGCATGTTGCGGGACATTTTCATCCGTTCCATTTTTATCCTCTCCTTTAAATCTTCCTGTAACCGAAGCCGCACTATATTGTTTTCCCAGTTCACTTCCATTGAAGACACACCGCGTCGAATGATCGACGTAGGTAATCCCATAGATAAAGTTGTCTTCATTCTTTCTGAACACGACAGCAACGCCGTTTTTTTGCATTAATTCCGTAAATGAAACCAGGTTGCCTGACTTTAAGAGTGCCTCGTCAACTTTACCTTTTAAAGTTCCTTTGAATTTCACTTTTGCTTCCTTATTAATTTCAAATTTTCTTTGTAGCAACTTCAAAGTTGGTTTTATATACAAGCTACCAGCTCTAACCGGTACGCCTATACGATTTCCGTTATCGTCAATGATGCTATATTTTAATCCGCCACGCTCATACATCCTGCTACCAGGCTCTCCCCTATCGGCAATAACATTAAATTGCTGCAGCGCGGCATTAAGTTCGGCAAGTGAACTGAATTTATAAGAGCTCACTACATTGACCACCACGTTAGATATAGCCCGCCGGCTCTCCTGCAACCCATAGGTTACTTTCTTCAAACCGGTGGCATGAAAATCAAAGCTCTTCCCCTCAGCCCGTACCAACTTATACTTTTGTTCGATTTCTTTGCGTGCCTGTTCCGACTCATTCTTCCCAAGATTGTGAAATGATATACGCTTTCCATCCGGCTGAATGTTCGTCGAAACAATATGGATATGCTGATGCGCCGCATCAGTGTGCTCGTAAACAAGGTATGGTTGATGTCCAAAGTTGATCGCCTGCATGTACTCATTTGCGATTTCTTTGAGCTGGTCTTCGCTGAGCCTCTCGGAAGGATCGAAATTGAGGGAAACATGAAGACAGTTAGTCGTGGTGCGCGAATTTAAAGTTGTGAGTTTTTGAAACCGGTTAATCTTGTCATTGAATGATAAATCTTCTGCAATCTTTGGATAGCGGTGCGCTAAGATTAAGGTTGCCTGGTTGCAGCGAACTTTATGTTCGTTGTAATTGATCGCACCCCTGATACTTTTGCCGGTCCTGATCCGTGCTACCATAGGTTAGTTTTCTAATGTTATATATTTACAGCTATTCTTGCAACCACTTCTCGGAAAATTGGTCTATCCTGGTTTGAATCAACTTCACTTTCGAAATTAATTGTTGCCTTGTCTCCTCATTGATCGTGATCCAGGTTCTAAACTCCGGTATCTTCTCAAGCATATGCAACTTCTTTACTACCTGATTAAAGTTATTTCCAATCGCATTGAGTTCTTGTCGCATTGAAATGAGCTCTTCCATGAAATTATCTATTGATGCATTTCTTTGTTTAATTATAATTGGTTTATTGAACAGGAGATTTCTTACATTCTCGCTCATTTCCCCGGTTGCGATGTTCTGAAATTTATCTTCGAGTCTTTCATATTCCTTGTCTGTAAATCTCACCGTGAGTTTCCTCGTTCTTCTTTCCTTCATTGCTTTGCTGATTGAACTGTGGATTGCACAGTTGTGTTACTATTTCGGTATACAGTGTGCACCCACGCAACGAGTTCCGAGTGAAGGGCAAGATGGCCCGTTTGTCCGACAAACGTACATCTTGCTGACTGCGGAAAGACAGGCAGTCGGAAAGGACCTTTTTTAAGGCACTGACGATGCATTTTAATTAAATTGAAGGTTGACGTAAATATTGTGTGCCGGGTTCATTTGCTATATTAGCAGCCGGGCTCCATTGTTCCACTTATGACATGATTTTCCTGTCTACATAGTCCTTGACCTTTATCGTCTTGATACTTTGCTACTGTCTATTAGTGACTGAATGTCTTCACCGTGAAAAAAAACGACGTGAGCCAATTTTTATCGACCGTAGTCTGCCGTGATTCATCCAATCGTAGACTGTTGGCCTCGAAATTGTAAATATGTCGCAAACTTCAGAGACCTTCATAAGACCAAGGTGCAATTTTCTTTAAATGGTCTTCTGGGCCTATATCTTATCATGTTCTATGATTACTTCTTCCACGATTGTTCTTAAGGTCGCCCAAGAATTCATCGGGCTTCATTGGAAATAAAAAGTAATTGTCTTTCATAAATTATTTCGAAAGAATAAATTTACCCGGGTTGTTCCGGCCTAATCATATGAATTGGAGATGCTGAAATGTGAAATGGATATAATTCCAAAATATTTATCGAATTACTCTTCATGCAAGGCCGCAGACGTCCATACAAAATTTATATCAGCATGAGCATTTTCAATAAGTTGGAAGATCAGTTGCAAATGCTCTTTCCTATTGGTTGTGCAGACTTTATTTTTTCGAAAAGCCGCTGCTAAATCTTCATATGACAGCATTTTTGCTTACTTTTGAGACCAAAATGAATTGATTTTCAACGTGAAATGAAAAAATATGCCTTGCATAACTCTAACGAGTTTTCTATATATAGCGCCATATGACAGAGATTGAAAATATCCTGAAGACCAACGGCCCAATGATGTCTGGCAAACTTGCCGGATTGCTAGCGAACAAAAATAAAATTCCGTTCAATACTGCCAGTCAAAAGATAACCAGAGATAATTCATTTAAAAAGTTAAAAGGATTTTATTCGAGCGGACAATCATTCTGCTATTCAGACAAACACTCAACTGAACCTGACTTTTTTGAAAAGCTTCTTTTTTCAATGGAAGAATTTGGCAGGAAATATTGGTATTGCCTCAACGCTATAAATATGACGGGCGGAATAATTAATAGAAGATTTTTAGAATGCTATACAAACTATCCGATTTTGCCATTGAAAAGTCATGTCCCTTTTACAGAGGTATTGCAAAGATTTGTTACTAATCGTATCTTGATATTTTCCGGAGATTTCTATTTGCTTCCACCCGGATTTAAAACATCACAGGTTAATTTCCTGCAGTATTCAACCATTGAAATGGTTAAAGACGATATTTTGAACAACTTCAATTCTTTAACAAAAAACATTGGCCTTATCTCTTATAATACTGGCGAATTGTTTTCAGAATTTGGGAAGTTAAGATGGGGATTCAAAGGCGTGTGTCCGATTAAAGGGCTTAAAACAAACGGGAATTTCGGATTTGTTGTAGCCGATATACTTTTTGGGCAAAGTATCTACAAAAAGGATGTTAGGTTTTTTATTGATAAAGTAGCTACAGTCCAAAATTTCAAAAATGCGTCTCGAATTATTCCGATACTCCTCGTCGATGATTTAGAACGGGATGCTTTAACGTCGCTTAAGCAAAATGGAATTGTGGTTGGGTTTATTAGGGAATTGTTCGGGCAAAAGTATGCTGACACTTTAAGGGACCTGGTCACGGTATTGAACAATGCCGGGGCTAGTTTGAAATCGGAACCGGAAAAATACCTCGATTTAATTAATGAACTGAAAAAGTATAATACGGGGCTCGCCAACAATATCAAAGGAACATTATTTGAGTTTGTCATTGGGCATATCCATTCGGTAAATAGTAATAGCAGCATTGAGTTGGGTCGGGAAGTTTTTGAAAATAACTCCAGGCACGACATTGATGTGTTGGCCGTCTATCCTGATAAAGTAGTTTTCGCCGAATGCAAAGCGATAAAAGGGCAAGTTAAAAAAGATCAGGTTGAAAAATGGGCTACTGAAGATATACCTGCTTTTAGAAAATGGGCAAACAACCAGGACGCCTGGCGAAATAAGAAATTAGAGTTTGAGTATTGGGCAACAAACGGATATGAAGAAGATGCGGGCGATATTTTGAAAAAAATTTCAACGACGTCTACTCATATCAAAGTTTCTTATTTTTTGGGTGAAGATCTCAGAAAAAAGGCGCTTGAAATGAAAAATAAAAAACTTAAAGAGGCAATCGATAACTATTTTTTGAAAACTACATTTTGAAGGATATTCGGTCTATCACAAAGGGCCGTTCATTGGAAATCTTTATCACAAATTGTTAACTGTAACCACTCCCATGCGATCAACAATTGTAAATGAATTTTGAGGAGCGAGGATATAGCTAATTTAGTGCCCACTTAAAATCCTAAGAATAGAAGTGATTAAGAAACGGAGTAAAACTGACGTCTGCGAAAGCTTCCAACGAAATGACGAAGACGATGTGGGGAAAAATTCGTCAGTATTACTGTCAGTAATAGAGTAAGAAAGCATTATAAATCTAATGTTTATATTGCCCTTTTGTATCCGGAACAGGAGTGTAACTTCATTACGGTTTGATTGAAGCTGTAGCCCACTGCATTTACATTTTTAATTACTGCCTCAGGTTGATTAGTTCCTCCATGAAATTATCGAGCGAGATACTTCTTTAGTTTATAATTATCAGCTTATCATACAACACATTCTTGATTTTATGACTCAACCCGCCCATAGCATCTTTAAATTTATCTTCGAGCTGTTCGAACTCTTCGTTCGTGAATCTCACCGTCAACTTCCTGGTTCTCCCTTCCCTAATTGATTCTCTTTAATGTCTTCCTGCAATACCACCCCGACACTAGTTCCGAGTAAAGGGTAAGATTCACGTTTGTTCAACAAACATACATCTTGCTGTCGACTGCGGAAAGACAGGCAGTCGGAAAGGACCTGGAAGTGGCCTGATCGTTGCAAAATTCATGGGATTATGTTTGATGTATTGAAAATATTACGGCACACGACTCACCCGTTTTGAGAAGTATCCCGGGTAATTCTGTTACTCTCGATCAGATGCTCGACATCTTCCCAATGAAAAAATCTTCTGGATCCGATTTTAATGGAAGTCAGCTTTCCCAGCTTCATCCACTCATACAGGGTGGGCTTTGAAATTTTGAACATCGCACACACCTCTTTTGCCTTTAACAATGGACGTTGGATACTCCTGTCAACTGCATTGGATAAGGGAACATTGATATTGTGCTCTATCACGGCCTGTTCCACGATCAACTTTAACTTTTGCCAAAATTCTTTTGGCTCCATAGGAAATAAAATATCTCTCATACTATAAAATTTTCTCAGGTACAATAAAGCCTGAAATTACCGGCGCTTACCTGACTTAATTTTATGAAAGACCTATCTCCTTGTGTGAAAAAGAAAAATAATTGATTATGCTGCTGCCTGATTTGGAGCGGACGCTGGCAGCTTATATCCAAAGATTTGTTACTACAGGTATTATCCCTTTAAAAGGTTTGACTGTAAATATTGATTGACATAGTCATCGGTATCAAAATTTTTGTTTAACCCCTGTTCATCCATCCACCGGATCAGTTGTGATCTTTTGAATTTATAAAGCTTACCGACCCTGAAGCAGGGAATTTCCCCGTTCGCGGATTTTGCATACAGAATATGCTTCTCGATTCCGAGAAACTCAACGGCTTCATTAACATTCATAATCCTGTCCTCAGCGGAACTTCCTCCATTTGCCTGGTTGGTTAAAACTTCTTTCAGCATCGATTTGATCAACTGTAAATCGGTTTCGATCTTCATCATGTATTGATCGGTCGTGAGATTTTTTTCTTTCTTCATAAGGATGATCTTTAATCGGTTCAAATACTAACCTTGCCTGATGCCTTCGCTCTTACTTTATCGGCGACTTTTGCATAGATCTGGGTTGTCGAAACATGCTTATGGTTTAACATTTTACTGACCACATAAATATCCTCTCCCTTTGTGATCAGTTGCGTAGCATATGTATGACGGAAATTGTGATAAGTTATATCCTTCTTTATCCCGGCACGCAGGCACCATTCTTTAACGATTCTCCTGGTACGGGAATAGTTCAGGTCTTTAAAGGCCCTCTCATCCTCCGGCCCCCGCTCACCCAAAAGGTGGACCGCTTGTTGACTTATATAGTGTTTGAAAAGCCGCTTCGGTTTAGGGTCAATGAGCAACACATACCAGTTTTCAAGTTCCGCCTCAAACTGCAGATCACCCCATGTAAGAATTTCAACTGCACTAAAACGAAGGCCGGTAAGTATCGAAAACATTGCAGCACGATATACAAGATCATCTTTGCAAGGCTCATTTTTCAAACGCGCGATTTCTTCTTCCGTGAGAAATTCACGCATTACTTCCACATTTTTTATGCGCTCGACCTTAAGCGTATAATTTTCCGGGATATAATTATCAAGAAACGCCTTTTCAACTATCGTGCAAAATTTATCAAAATATGAAGATGCTGTGTTGACATCAAGTGTCTTCGATTTCGACCGGAGGGTATTCGTCGTTAATAAAAAATCTTTGAATCGTTGCAGCATGTTCTCATCTATATGCCGGAACTTAAAGTGATCGCCTGAAAATTTTTTCAGGTATTTCAGAACACTTTTATAATGTTCAGTATTCTTGCCCGCCTTATCTTTCCCCCTGACAAAGTTGAGGGCGTAAACAAAAAAGTCTCCTTCGAGCATGTCCTTATTAAATATCCTGTTTTCTTCAAGCATAAAGGCCTTCATCCTCTTCAGATAAATTTTCTCTGCAATCTCCCTGTTAAGTGTGTTTTGTTTTTTTTCTACAGGTGTCTTCGGATCGGGATTGATATATAAACCCAAAAATTCCCTGCGTGTATATATCTTTTTAGCCGGGTTATAAACCGGCGGATAATAATCGATATATAAACTGACCCTTCCGGTATACAATTTCTTTTCTCTCAGCTTTCCTCTCATATACTTCCGAATTTAAAATTGAGGTAATTAATTACTGCATCTTTATTAAAAACCAGCCGCCTGCCAACCTTCATCTTTGGAAACTTCTTATCTTTAATAAGATTGAATAAAGTACGCTCACTCAGGCTGGTGATTACGGAAAGTTCTCTTATATTGACCAGTTCCTTTGTCACCGTTACTACTGCTTCATTCTTTGAAGGCACATGCTGTATCAGTAAATCCTGCTTTGTTTTCTTGGCAGTCTCATTTAGCTTATCCTGCCTCTCTCTTTTTTTATAGGCTTTTCGCCCACACTGCAAAGAACAATATTTAGTCACGGTCTTTTGCGCAATGAAGACATTACCGCACTGCTGACAAACTTTTTTTATACGGATGTTACTACTCATAAATTTGAAAAATATTGCTTAAAACAGTTTGCGCTGCAATAAGTTGCAAAAAACTGTACATAACTGCAATTATATCTCCTTCGGATACGTTTTTTTGTACCACATAAAGATACAAAAAAGAGGTACAAATAGTGTACAACAAAACAGTAAAAATGAAATAAAGTATCGTTTTCTTCCAAAGATTGTTTACAGTAAAGGATTACAGAAGAATGATTTAGGTAAAATGCAGTCAGGTGGGGAAAGGTGGTTATTTGCCGATGCAAAACTTGCTGAAAATATAATCCAGCTGATCTTCATTTGTGATCTCTCCCGTTATCTCCCCGAGATAATAAAGACACCGGTGAATATCCGGCGTAAGCAGGTCAGCGGATATGTTTTTTTCAATTCCATTTTTAATTTCCGAAATCGATTTTTCTACTTCTTTTAATGCGGCATAGTGGCGTGCGTTGGTAACCACCACATTTTCAGATAAAGAATCGTTGCCGGTAGCGATAGAGAACAATCCCGCCTGCAGTTCATCGATGCCGCTGTCTTTTTTTGCAGAAATAAAAATAGTTTCCGGGAAAGAAATTGTTTTCTGCATTAACAGGTCTTCATTGGCTTCATCAATCTTATTGGCCACCGCAATTACCTTATCATTTTGCAAAGAGATCTGCTCCATAAAAGAAGCATAGTCACTATCGCTGGTTGTATTGATGTCGTATAAATAAATGACAATATCCGCCTGCCGGATCTTTTCCCTGCTCTTCAATACGCCCATATTTTCAATTGCATCCTGCGAATGCTCCCTGATGCCTGCCGTATCAATAAGGCGGAATAACACACCGTTTATATTCATCACTTCTTCTACGGTATCCCTGGTGGTGCCTGGTATGTCGCTCACGATAGCCCGGTTTTCATTGAGCAAAGTATTCAGCAACGTGGATTTACCTGCATTGGGGCTGCCAATGATCGCCACACTCACTCCATTTTTTATCACATTGCCAAGTGCAAATGATTGCAATAATTTCTTTACAGTAGTATCAATCTCATCCAGCAAACCAATAAACTTTTTTCTATCGGCAAATTCCACATCTTCTTCGCTAAAATCAAGTTCCAGCTCTATCAATGCCGAAAATTGAATAAGTTGTTCCCTGAGATTTTTTAAAATATGTGAAAACCCTCCCCGCATATTTTTGATCGCTGCATTTTGAGAGGCACGGGTATTGCTCGCAATCAGGTCTGCAACTGCTTCCGCCTGGACGAGGTCAAGCTTGCCTTTTAAAAATGCACGTTGGGTAAATTCGCCGGGTTTTGCCAGCCTTGCACCATCGCGAATTAACGTATCCAATATTTTTTGTTGAATAAACGGCGATCCATGACAGCTGATTTCAATAACATCTTCGCCGGTATAAGATGCAGGCGATTTAAATAATGCAATCACCACTTCATCCAAAACATCCCCCTCATCTTTTAAATAACCCACATGCAAAGTATTTGCCGGTTGGGTATATAAATCTTTTGATGGAAAAAGCCTGTTAACGATCTCAAAAGCCTTACTCCCGCTTAGCCTGATCACACCTATAGCGCCCACCCCCGGGGGCGTTGCAATAGCAGCAATTGTATCATTCCAATCAGTAAAATTTGATGGCATGATGTAAAGATAGGAAAGGGTGCGCTACACGACCAGGATGATAAAGTCAAAAATTATTTTGTGTTTAATACATAATAATGTTTTATGTCATTAATATATACCTCATCCATTACATCCATAAAATTCCCATAGGTGCAGCCCGGGGTGGGCCTGATAATAACCACGGTTTCGTCTCTGCTGCCGTGTAAAGCCGCAACCAACTTTTGTTTATTTTGAATAATGGCGCGAAGGCCTGTATAAGTACAATAATGAGGCGTAGCACTGTCGAAACCTTCAAAGTACATCAGCGAGTCATTTCGTGCAAGCGTTACCGTTAGTGTTTCAGGAGCGCCCACAGCCGTGGAGCTATCTGAATCTTTCGGAAGCATTAGCCGGGCTATTGCCGGTTGCGAAATAACAGAAGTAAAAATAAAGAAGGTAATGAGTAAGAATCCGAGATCGACCATTGGTGTCAGATCAACCTGTACTTTTTTCGCTTTTCGTTTGCCAGACTTTGCTGAAAGTCTTTGTTCAATTTCTGCCATAGTTTTGTTTATGGATATGATGCATAAACAAAGGGTTTACATACAAAAAAAGAGATGCCAAAACATCTCTTTAATTATTTCGAAAAAGGTCAATTGCATTTATTCGTCCGGAGCCTGTACGGTCACCGGCTGGATGCGATACGCATTTACGTACCGGCCATTTTGCTGGGCAGGTATCCAGTTGGGACCTCGCCTTATTGCGTTCACAGCGATTTCTGCCAGCTTTGTCCCTTTCATATCCAGCGCTTCTACGCTACTAACCTGGCCGGTCTTGGAAACTATAAATCGTACATGACAAGTACCATAGTCGGCGTCGGTAAATTCATCTGCTTCTGATTGGATGGCCCTTGTAACGTACTTTGTCCATGCTCCTGCGCCACCAGGAAAAGATGCATCAATTTCTACTTTGGTAAATACCTTATCTTCATCCTCATCTTTTTTTACCGGGGCAGCTACTATCTGGGTACCCTTATCTTCTACCGGAGGAGCTACGATGCCTATATCTTTAGTACCTTCCTGTGTCTTTACATCGATCTTTGCTTCTTCAATCTGTTTAATTTCCGGTGGTGGTTTAACAACTTCCTGATCTTTTACCACTTTAGGTGGTGTAAATTGAATTGTTGCTACCGGCGGTGGCGGTGGAAGTTTCGGAGGAGGTGGCGGCGGAGGTGGCGGCGGTTCATTTTTTATTGCCTCCAGCTGCACATCTTTTGTTTGTATCTCTTTCACTACTTTTTCGGAATTGATCTTCCCAAAAATATATGAACCTATGAAGAACAAAAGTAAAAATGACATCGTACCTATGATTGCCGTTGTAATTCTACGGTTATACGACCTTCGAAGTTCGTATGCGCCATACTCTTTGTTTCTGCCTTCAAAAAGGATGTCAAGTAAATCCGACTTTAATATTTTGTTTGCGTCCATATTTTATTATTTAGATGCATGATTGGATTTCTTCCATAATTTTATTTAATACCACTAGCCTCTTCGGTCTTCTGTATGAGTTTATATTCATCAGGCGTTGGGTCTACCATCGAGTATCGGCCGATATCATCAATGGTCATTTCATCTAAAACATCAACGGCATTTTTATATGTTGCATCTTTATCAGGCTTAATTATAATATAAAGATCAGCAGCAGGTGTGTTTTTCTTTTTATCCAGGATAATTCCTCTTACATCTTTGTAGGTAGTTGTTTGCATTTTAGTGGGATCGGAGCCATAATAATAATATATTACATTAGCCTTCCCAAGCATGAGCGTAAGAGAACCGGATTCTTTAACCTTTGTTACCTGGGCAGTGTCCTTAGTGTCCTTAGGCATACCCAAAACCATAGCCGTTGGCTCAGACAAGGTGGTAGTGAATATAAAGAACGTAATAAGAAGAAAGCCCAAATCCACCATTGGCGTAAGATCCACTCTGGTGGAAAGTTTTTTACCTTTTTTGACGCCAGGACCTTTTTTACCGGAGCCCGACTTTTCCTCCATTTCTGCCATGGTATAGAAATTTTTTTAGTTAAACAAAATTATTCAACCCAAAGGCCATGTCGCTATTTGCCACCATGTTGTGCCTTCAAATTATCTTCATAAAAAGGAGTTCCCTCAGGAATGGCCCTCGAATTCGTAATCAGATTATATTTATATTGATCATTTTTCTCAAAGGCGTCTATTACCTTTCCGAAAGTAGGGTATTTGGTATCGCCATCTGCTTTAATAAGCCAGTCTACTCTTTCGCCCTGTGTAGCAGTAACCGCTGCAGTAATCCATGCCTGTAACTCATTGTCTGTACTATCTGTAGGAATACCATCCATCTTCACATTTTTACGCTGATCAGCTGGTATTTTTATGAACTGCAGCAACTGGCTAAAAGGTACACCAACGAAATCAGTATTGTGGAAATCTTTCTTATCTTCCGATGTTGTTTTCAAATCTTTTTCTTTAACCAACTCGTCCCAAACCTCGTCCTTAATATCGTCCGAAAGACTTAGAAATATTCGATTGTCCTTATCAATTGTTACTTCAAAGGCGTGCTTTTCAACCGGGTGAGTATTAGACACTGAACTGGGAGGAACGACCTGCACAGCTTCTGCCGGCTTAAACTGGCCGGTCAGGATGAAGAAGGTCAACAACAGGAATGCAACATCGCACATCGCCGTCATATCAACCCTGGTACTATTGCGTTTTATTTTAGCTCTTGCCATTATTCAGTATTTGATAATAAATAGATTCAGTTTCTCTGAAATTCCATAAATAAAAAAACATTATTTATACAAAGAAGCAAAGCTCTGTGTCAGTGTGAATCCTGATTCATCAATTGCATAGGTGATACCGTCAATTTTGGTAGTAAATACGTTATACATAACAATGGATAATGCGGAGGTACCAATTCCTAAAGCAGTATTATACAATGCTTCCGAAATACCTACGGATAATTCTCTTGTTGCTTCAGAACCGCCCGATGAACCAAGATTGGCGAACGCGCGAATCATACCCAATACCGTTCCGAGCAAACCGATCAATGTTGCAATAGATGCAATAGTGGAAAGGAACACAAGATTCTTTTCAAGCATAGGCAGCTCAAGTGCTGTAGCTTCTTCTACTTCTTTTTGAATCGCCAAAAGCTTTTGGTCTGTGTCAAGGCCTTGTTCACCGATCATTTGTTTGTATTTGCGAAGGCCTGCTTTCATTACATTCCCTACCGACCCTTTTTGCTTATCACATTCAGCAATGGCTGCATCTACTTTCTTGTCAGCAAGGTAAAATTGCACCTTACGCACAAATTCAGCATTAGAACCTTTGCCGCTGGCTTTTGTAACAGTTAATAATCTTTCTACGACGAATGTGATTACAGTCAAAAACAAGCCAATCAGCAGCGGTACAATGATCCCTCCATCATACATCCTGATAAACGGAGATTTTGGTCCCTGATGATTAGGCCAGAAACCGCCGGACGGATCCGGGTTGGTAAAGTTAGACGGATTACCAATAACGAAACGCCAGATAACATACCCTGCTATTATACAGATAACCGGGGCAATCCACGAGATATTATTAGATGATTTTTTTGCCTGAACCGAAGTGGTTGCGGCGGCCTTAATAGTAGATGATGCAGTAGTATTAGAGTCTGCCATAACGTTGGTTTTTTAGAGTTAAAAGTTAAAAAATGTATTTGGTTAAAATATTTGAAAACACAATTGTAATGAAAAAAATCGAAAACACTCGTTCATGCAAAAAAAAAATTTGTGGGGCACAAGTTAATAAATTATTACTTGAATCATTTGAAGTTACAAACATTTTTGTCAGAAAAATACGCAGGAAAAATTTTGAGAAAAATGGGGCATTCCGGGTCAAAATAATATCAGACCCCATACCGCAAATTCCTGTCTGTTTGATTATTACAATTACTGCTTATTCATAACGAAGGGCTACAATCGGGTCTAATTTGGCAGCTTTGAAAGCAGGATATAAACCGGCAAAGAGACCCACAGCAGAGCACACAACGATTCCGAGTATCACCCAAAACCAGGGCACTACAAATGAAGTATGCAGGAACATTCCGAAAAGATTACCGATCAATACGCCGGAAATAATTCCGAACATTGCACCGAAAATGCTGATCAATACCGATTCAAAAAGAAATTGTGTCCTCACGCTCCTTTTTGTTCCGCCAATAGCTTTGATCAAACCAATTTCGCGGGTACGCTCATTCACCGCTACCAGCATTATGTTCATCAGTCCTATAGCGGCTCCAATCAGCGTGATCAGGCCAATAAATGCCGCTGCAGTAGTAATGGTTCCAAGGCTCTGCATGAACACTTCAGCAATGCTGTCACTTTTATCTATATAAAAATTATCGTCCGCATCAATAGCCACTTTTCTGATCGGGCGAAAAGTGCCTTTTGCTTCACTTATAGCAGCATCAAGGTCTTTGACGTCTTTTACCATTATCCCTATTTCAAAAGTGGTTCCTTGTGTTGAAAAAACTCTGCGCACATTATTATAAGTTGCCAGTACGACATTGTCTGCATTTAAAAATGCACTTGATCCTTTATCTTTTAGCACGCCGATAACACGATATTTTATGCCGGCAACTTCCACTATCTTGTCCACTGCTCTTTGCACATCGTTATCTCCATAAAGTTTTTGCGCTACACTGTTTCCGAGGATACAAATATTTCTTCCGCTTTGAACATCAATGCGGTTAAAATTTCGGCCGAACGACAAAGTGTAACCACTTTGCTCCAGGTAATTTTCGTCAGCTCCCTGAACGGCGATGTCCGGGTTGGTTTTCACTGTCGGCGTATTTACAACAATATTTTGCGGACCGCTAATCGTCAGGGTTACCAGTGCGGGATAATCGTATTGCTCTTTAAATAATTTGGCCTGTTCATAGGTGATAATTTTTCCATAATCCGACATTTTTCTTTTCAGGCTGGAAACGTTTGTCTTTTTTACCTGGCGTCGACCAAGATGAATTTCCTGGTTCTCGTAGTGAATGCTGAATGAATTGGCGCCCATAGTAGAGAAGTTTTCCCGAAGGCTTTGGTTCATTGCATCTATTGCAGTGATGATCCCAATCAACGCAGTAATGCCCAGCGCAATAATGGTAACGGTAATGCCCGTCCGAAGCTTATTGCTTTTAATAGTTCTGAATGCCAGTGAAAATGAATCTGAAAACTTCATTGTAAAAAAATCAGCAGAATGAAGGTACAATTTCAATACGATATGGCGTTGCCACTGGTGTATTATTTAATAATATATCCAGTCGATTACAAGGGAAGGAACAATCCCGGCAATAATAATAACCGCAACTGCTATAATGAGTAAAAATTTGAAACCTTTGGAAACATCCATATCATGGTTACCGGAGGACGGCTCTTTAAAGTAAATAGCCTGGATCACGCGGAAATAATAAACTGCACTGATGGCGGCACAAATTACAGCCAACACAACCAACCAATGCTGGTGCCCATCTTTTACAGCAGCAAGCAACATATAAAACTTTGCAGTAAAACCGGCGGTAAGCGGAATGCCTGTCAGTGATAAAAGAAAAACGGTAGCCGCAAGAGCCAGTGCCGGCTGATATTTATAAAGACCATTAAAACCTTCAATTGAATAGTCGTTCATCCGGGCAACGATCGCGAACAAGCCGATAGTGGCTACAGAATAGGCGAGCGTATACATTATAAGACCTTCATTGGCCGTGTTACTCAATGCAAAAAGCGCAAACATCATGAAACCGGCATGTGCAATACTCGAGTAAGCAAGCATTCTTTTTACACTTTGCTGGAAAACGGCAGTGAGGTTTCCAATTATTAAAGTAGCTGCGATGATCAGGGTAATCAATATCTGCCACTGATTCTGAATGGAACCAAACGAGGACTTGAATAAATTGACAAAAGCAACAAATCCCGCAACTTTCACAATCGTAGCCATGAATGATGTGAATACTGCTGGAGCGCCATCATAAACATCGGCAGCCCAAAAGTGAAATGGAGCTGCAGATACCTTAAACGACATAGAAACAACAAGCAACACCAGGCCGGCCGCTATCAGCGGAGACATCGGCCCGTGGCCGAGGTCGAGCATATGTATATAAAATGATCCCAACGGATTTCCTCCATAGATCAATGCGATACCCATTAGCATTAGCCCGGTTGAGAAAGCTCCCATCAGGAAATATTTCAACGAAGCTTCATTACTTTTCAGATTTTCTTTGTCGCTGCCGGTAAGGATGTAGGAAGGAATTGACATAATTTCAATCCCCAGGAACAACATTAATAATGAATTGAAAGAAGAAGCAATGGAAACGCCGCATAGAATAAAAAAGATAAGCGCAAAGTATTCCGACACATTATTACCAACTTTTTCTATTGCTTTTCCATTTAAAAGAAAATACAATAATGTGGATGCGAAAACGATGGTGTTAAAGTGCAAGCTGAAATCGTCAAACCGCAGCATCTCCTTCACATCCACTTTAAACCACGATGATCCTGTTTTAAATTCAAAAATATTAGCCACCAGCAAAATAATAATTCCAGCAATAGCCCAATATTTTGCCATTGTGCTTCTTTTGAAAAAAACACCCCCGAACATCATAATAACTCCCCAAATTGCAGCAATAACTATTGCGTTCATAATCCAGTTTTGTCTTTTAATTTTTCTCCGATCCGCTTAAGTCACCGACTTCAAAATATCTACCACCGTATCGTGCGTCAAATGCAAAACAGGTGACGGGTAAATGCCCGTTATAATTATCGTTAGTACTATTACGCTTAATATTATCGTTTGCCCTGCGCTAATTGCAGTTACTTTTTCTGTAACAGCATTGGGCGCACCAAAGAAAACCTTTTGCATCATGTTAAGCATATATGTTGCCGAGAGGATGATGCTGATACCTGCAAAAGCAGCAAAATACTTATTGTATTCAAAAACACCGCTGAACATCAGGAACTCACTGACAAATCCATTGGTTAGCGGCAGGGCAATATTTGCTAAAACAATGATCAGGAAAAATATAGCCAATGCAGGAGACTTTATTGCAAGACCTCCAAGTTCTGATAGCTTGCGAATACCTGTTTTATTTTCAATAATGTCGACTACAATCCACAACGCTATGATATTGATACCGTGGTTGAACATTTCGATCATTACTCCTTGCAGGCTCGTATTATTCCGGGCAAAAATTGCCGCACCCATTAAGCCAATATGCGCAATAGAAGACCATGCCACGATCTTTTTCAGATCATTTTGCACCAAAGCAATGGAACTGGCATATAAAATGCCAATGATACAAAATATCATCACCAGGTTTTGATATCTCCACACCGCATCGGGAAATATCGGCAACAGCCAACGCAGCATGGCGAAGACGCCCATTTTTACCATTATACCACTCAGCACCATTACTGTTGAGTTAGGCCCCTGTTCATACAAATCCGGCTGCCAGGAATGAAATGGGAAAATAGGCATCTTTACAGCAAATGCTATAAAGAAGAGCCAGAACAGGCTATACTGTTCAGTGGAACTGAGGCTTGCGTTGTAAAATGCTTTTATGTAAAATGAATGATCTGAAAGTTTTGATACAGCAGGTGTATGAAAATATACAAACATGATGCCGATCAACATAAGCAGCGATGCCACAAAAGTGTAAATAAAAAATTTAAAGGTGACACGAATTCTGAATTCGCCTCCCCATCGGCTGCATAAAAAATACGCCGGTATGAGAGCCAGCTCCCAGAAGAAATAAAACACGAGTGCATCCATGGCTACAAACACACCCATCAGGCCGGCCTGCATCAGCAGCATCAGACCGTAATACACATTGGCATTAGAATACTCACGTTTATGGGTACCCGCAAATATGATAGGATAAGTAAATGCTGTCAAAAATGTCAGCAGAAAACCCATTCCATCCATTCCTACACTAAAACTGGAGCCGATGTATGGCATCCAAACATAACTTACGTTGAGATAATTTACGTACTCAGGATGATGAACAGTATCCGTATATTGGAGGCTAATGCACGAAACAACAAGCGTAAGTACGGAAGAAATAAAAGCAAAATTTTTTACTGCTTTACTTTCTTTAATAAAAAAAGCTATAATACCTGTGAGCAGTGGAATCCAAAGCAGCAGTTCAGTTAATGTATAATAGGTGCCCAGCATTACTTTTATTTTGAAAACAATTGAATAATTAAAAACAATACCAGGCCAGCCACCATCAGCAAAATGTAGTTACCCACAAAACCGCTTTGCAATAAGCGCATTTGGCGGCTGGTATAATTAACTCCTTTGCCTACGCCGTTTACCAATGCATCAATTCCCGATTTCTCAACCACATTACTCAGAAATGCTGATATCGCTTTTAATGGTTTTACAATGATCGTATCATATATCTCATCTACGTAAAATTTGTTTTGAATTGCTTTCGCAAATGCTCCCTGTTCACGTACCGTCCCATCAAACTTTTTGAACTTGTTCCAGGCCCAAATGCAGATCGCAATGATCAACAGCGATGACACCGCCATTAATGTGATTTCTGTTTGCTGAGCAACAGGATTTTTTATCAATAACTTATCCGATTCAGCGAATACGGGGGATAAAAAATCGCTAAACTTATTTCCATTCTTCGCAAAAATTTCAGGTATACCAATGAAGCCACCAATAGCAGAAAGAATAGCCAAACATATTAGGGGAAACGTCATGGCAAACGGGCTTTCGTGTACATGATGCATTTGATCTTCTGTTCCGCGAAATTTCCCCGCAAATGTCATTGATAACAGCCGGAACATATAAAATGCCGTAAGCAGTGCACCCAGCACGCCGATTACATACAATGCGGGACTTGACGCAAATGCGGCTGATAAAATTTCATCTTTTGAAAAGAATCCGGAGAATGGTGGAATCCCCGATATGGCCAGGCAGGCAATAAAAAAGGTGATGTAGGTGATTTTCATTTTTTTACCCAAACCTCCCATTTTAGTAATATCCTGCTCACCGCCCATTGCATGAATAACAGAGCCGGCAGCCAGGAACAGCAATGCCTTAAAAAATGCATGCGTCATTACGTGAAAAACTGCGGCGGAATAAGCCCCTACGCCTAATCCCAAAAACATATATCCTAACTGGCTTACCGTGGAATACGCCAACACTTTTTTGATATCATTTTGCCGCAATGCAATTACTGCAGCAAATACCGCGGTAGCTAAACCGATAATTGCAACAAAAGACATCGTAAATGGAGCGAGCGTATAGATGATATTGCTTCTTGCTACCATATAAATACCTGCCGTGACCATTGTGGCAGCATGGATCAATGCAGAAACAGGGGTTGGACCTGCCATGGCATCGGGAAGCCAGGTGTACAAAGGTATCTGTGCGCTTTTGCCCATGGCACCTATAAACAATAATAAACTAATACCCGTCAATACCGGAGAACCTTTGGCAGCAACAGATGCATGTATGCCACTTAAAGGATCAAACAACTCAGTAAAGGATGTGGTGCCAAATGCATGAATAAGCCAAAAGATGCCTAATATAAATCCCAAATCACCAATGCGGTTCATGATGAATGCTTTCTTCGCTGCATTGTTGTAATCATTATTTTTAAACCAAAATCCTATCAGCAGATAAGAGCATAAGCCAACTCCCTCCCATCCGATGAACATAATTACATAGTTGCCACCCATCACCAGCAGCAGCATTGAAAAAACAAATAAGTTCAGATAGGAAAAGTACCGCGCATAACTATTCGGCGTTTCATCTTTCATGTAGGAGGTAGAATACAGATGAATCAGGAAGCCGACTCCCGTAACGATCAGGAGAAACACCGACGTAAGCTGGTCAATATAAAATTCAAAAGAAACGTAAAGTTTGTCTGTATCGATGAACGGAAAATAGAGGGGATGTTGTGCAACAAAACCCTCTTTTGAAACCTGCATAAATACTGCTACACTCAGAACGAATGAAATAAGTAATACACCGCTCCCGATAATTGCAGTAACAGTTTTTGATAAATAATTTCTTCCCAGCCCGTTAATTAAAAACCCCAATAATGGCAATAAAGGAATCCAATAAACTTTATCAATCATATTCATCATAGCACGGTCGGTATAAAAATAAAATCGTCTTTAGTTTTTCAGCCTGTTCAGGAAATTAATATCAATCGATTTCGTATTCCTGTACATCAATACAATGATCGCCAAACCCACACTCACTTCTGCAGCCGCTACGATCATAATGAAGAAAACAAATATTTGCGCATTAATAGCAGAAAGTCCTCCTCCCGCCATCATATTTGTCATATGCATTTTTGAAAATGCTACCAACAACAGGTTCACGGAATTCAACATTAATTCAATACACAGAAAAACAATTATTGCATTGCGCCGCGTAAGTGCGCCTATTACCCCGATGCTGAAAAGAATTACCGCCAAATCGATATACCATTTAATTTCCGGCACTTAATTAATTTTTAAATGTTAAACTGCCCGATCTTTTTCTTTTTTACCGATAATAATTGCACCAATCATTGCACTCAAAAACAAAACACTGCTTATTTCGAAAGGAACAACATAATCATTAAATAGTGTTCTGCCCAGGTATTTGATAAGACCTACACCGGTATCAAATTTCAAAATAGTGTTACTATTATCAGCACGCGACAATGCACTTACCAACACGATCATCATACACAAACCGGCAATGATACCAGCGGCCTTCAAATATATGTTTTTGGGAATTGCAGGATGTTCATTCAGGTCGATGAACATGATCACGAATGTGAAGAGCACCATAATAGCACCTGCATATACGATTACATTTACTATTGCCAGGAATTGCGCATTCATTAAAATATAATGACCGGAAATAGCAAAGAAAACAACGATGAGCCAGAGCACTGCGTACAATGGATTTTTAGAACCAACCGCACCGATTGCACCTACGATTGCCAGAGCCGAAAGAAACCAAAATAAGAGTTGTGTCGTCGACATGTAATTTATTACTATTATCTACTTTTCATTTCCATGTCCTTCGGGATGCAGCCTTCTGCTGCCAAGTGCTTTTGCATATCCTTCCGGATCTTCTTTCGGGTCGGGGATTAACAGATCAGGTTTACCATAAATAAATCCTTTACGGCCATAATTAGCCGGAGCAAATGTTTCGCTAAGGTAAACAGCATCTTTGGGACACGCTTCCTCGCAATAACCACAAAATATGCAGCGTAGCATGTTGATCTCATATTTGGCAGCATACTTTTCTTCACGATATAAATGCTCCTCGCCGGGCTGCCGCTCCGCGGCCTCCATAGTAATGGCCTCTGCAGGACACGCTACCGCACATAATCCGCATGCGGTGCATCTTTCACGCCCCTCTTCATCCCTGTTCAAAATTTGCAGTCCACGAAATACCGGGCTAAATGGCCTCGTTTTTTCAGGATAGTTTATGGTAACTTTTTTGCGAAAAAGATGTTTGAAAGTAATAAGCATGCCCCTGATGATCTCGGGAAAGTATAATTTTTCCAAAAAGGTCATCTTCGTTCTTGCTACCGGCTTCGCCCTGTTAGTGAGTGTTTGCATATTACCTCCTTTTTCTAATCTTTACTGCAACTCAAATTTTTAACGTTCGCAAAAGTATATTTTAATTTATAACTATTGTTCAATTTCAGGATTAAAAATGCCAATGATTTTGATGTAATAAAATCAGCACGCCTGTTATCAGCATATTCGCTAATGCCAGGGGCAGCAGCATTTTCCATCCAAGATTCATCAACTGATCGTACCGGAAGCGTGGAATAGTCCAGCGCACCCACATAAATAAAAATATAAAGCCAACAATTTTTGCAAAAAATACGATCCCTTCCAAAACAGCCATCCAGTTTACCCCAAGTTTTGCAGTCCATGCCGCATCATTCACAAAAGGAATATCATAACCGCCAAAAAATAATGTTACCATCACAGCGCTACTCAAAAACATATTTACATATTCAGCAAATAAATAAAACCCCAGCTTCATTGATGAATATTCTGAATGATATCCCCCGATCAATTCATTCTCCGCTTCTGACAAATCGAATGGCGTACGATTCGTTTCGGCAAATGCACAAACCAGGAAGATCAGGAAGCCCAAAGGTTGTTTAAATATGTTCCACAAATGATCGGTTTGCTGATCTACCATAGTGCGCAAACTCAATGTGCCCGTAACCATGAGCAATGCAATCAATGAAATACCCATCGCAAGTTCGTAGCTTATAATTTGTGAGGCAGCCCGCATAGCGCCCAGTAAAGAATATTTATTGTTGCTTGCCCATCCGCCAATCATGATGCCGTAAACACCAAGACTCACAATTCCGAAAACATATAAAATTCCAATGTTCACATCCGTAATTTGTAAAGACATGTCACGGCCAAACAGATGCAATTTATTTCCCCACGGAATCACGGCGCCCGTCATAATAGCCGTAAGCATCGCTATTGCAGGACCGAGAACAAAAAGAAACTTGGATGAAAAAGCCGGGATGATCTCTTCTTTAAAAAATAATTTCACTCCATCTGCCACGGGCTGCAATATTCCAAAAGGACCTGCACGGTTAGGACCACGCCTGTCCTGGATAAAAGCTGCAATCTTTCTTTCGAAATAAGTAGAATACATCGCAACAAGAAGTGATACTAAAACAACAATAACAATCAAAGTAGTTTTTTCACCGAATACCGCCCAGTCAATTGTTAGTATATGCATAAAAGAAAATGTGGAATTCAAAAATATTGTCGTTTTATCAAATTAATTTTAAAAATCGCTCACTCCTTCACATCTGTCACATTATGGCTCGTTGACATCGGGTCGCCATTAAAAGTTTTCCCGGTAGCCGGGCCGGCCAATTCATCTAAACGCACATCCGGCTGATTTACCATACTGACACTATGAATATCCATCAGCAACAGCGGGTCTCTTCCTTTCAATAGTTTTTCCAACGGATCATCTGGTATTACTTTTACTTCGTAATGATTGCCTGAAATAACTGAATGCCTGTTGATATGCGTAGGCCCTTCAATAACCCAGTCAGATGCATTCTTTTTTTCGAAGCGGCATGTATTGCATATCCAACCAGGGTTTCCGTCTTCATACATTTGTACTTCGCCCCATTGATCCTTGCGCGCTGTAACACGAAATACCTCATCGCCCCTGTTCCACAATGTCACCTTGCCACAGCACTTGTCGCAATCACGATGTGCATCCATCGGCTTTAAGAACCATACGCGATTTTTAAACCGGAACGTTCTGTCAGTTAGCGCACCAACGGGGCACACATCAATCATGTTTCCACTGAATTCACTATCGATCGCCTTTGAGATATATGTTGAAATATCTGAATGATCGCCCCTGTCTAAAATTCCATGAACGCGATCAGGAGTTAACTGATCCGCAACATACACGCAGCGATAGCAAAGGATACATCGCGTCATATGCAATTGAATGTATGGACCGATATCTTCACGAACGAAGGTTCTTCTTTTGAATTCGTAACGGGTCTTCACTGCGCCGTGCTCATATCCCAGATCCTGCAAATAGCATTCGCCTGCCTGGTCGCAAACAGGACAATCCAACGGATGATTGATCAATAAAAACTCAACAACACCTCTCCTTGCATCCAATGTTTTCTCACTCGTGGTATTTTTTACAACCATCCCATCCATTACAGTCGTTCTGCAACTTGCCACCAGTTTGGGCATTGGTCGCGGATCAGCGGTAGAGCCTGCAGCCACTTCTACCAGGCAGGTTCTGCATTTACCGCCACTTCCTTCCAGCATGCTGTAATAACACATAGCAGGTGGCGCAACGTGTGGGCCAATCTGGCGGGCAGCATTCAAAATTGTTGTTCCCTGGGGAACCTCAATTGTAATACCGTCGATGGTTACTTTAAATAATTTTTGATCGTCAGGCATAATAGCTTAAATATCTTTTTCTGTTTTCGTATACCCTATGCCGTTACCTCCAGCGGATCAGCATAGTGCGCCAAACCATAATTTCTCTTCAAACATTCTTCGGGATTCAACACATGCCATTCAAATTCATCACGGAAATGCCTGATGGCTGCTGCCACCGGCCATGCTGCTGCATCACCAAGAGGGCAAATGGTATTTCCTTCGATCTTTCGTTGTATGTCCCAAAGTAAATCAATGTCTTTCATTTCACCCTTGCCGGTATCAATCTTCATTAATATTTTTTCCATCCATCCTGTCCCTTCACGACAAGGTGAGCACTGTCCGCAACTTTCATGATGATAAAATCTTGCAAGCGTCAATGTATTTTTTACCACACACTGATCTTCGTCCAATACAATAAAACCACCAGATCCCATCATACTGCCGGTAGCAAATCCTCCGTCGGCGAGGCTTTCATAATTCATCATCCGCGTTTCGCCTTTGGCTGTTTTTAATAAAAGATTAGCTGGCAAAATAGGAACAGAAGACCCTCCCGGGATGCACGCTTTCAATCTTTTACCATTACGCATACCACCACAATATTCATCACTGTAAATAAATTCTTCTACAGATATAGTCATGTCAATCTCGTACACGCCGGGTTTGTTGATATTGCCGCATGCAGAAATCAATTTAGTGCCGGTTGATCTTCCCACACCAATTTTAGAATACGCTTCACCACCTTCATTGATGATGGGAACTATAGCACAAATACTTTCAACATTATTTACAACGGTTGGACAACCCCAAACGCCCTTCACCGCAGGGAATGGTGGTTTAATTCTTGGCAGACCTCTCTTCCCTTCAAGGCTTTCGAGCAATGCAGTTTCCTCTCCACATATATAGGCGCCTGCACCACGATGAACATATATTTCGCAGTTGAACCCACTCCCCAAAATGTCATTTCCTAAGAACCCGTTTTTTCTTGCTTCGGCAATTGCCTCATTTAAAATATCAGCTACCCAATCATATTCTCCGCGGATATATATATATGAAACATTGCTTCCCAGCGCAAATGATGATGCAATCATTCCCTCAATCAGTAAATGAGGAATGAATTCCATTAAATACCGGTCTTTGAAAGTTCCCGGTTCGCTTTCATCAGCATTACAAACAAGATAACGGGGAACGCCTTCAGGCTTTGCCAAAAAGCTCCACTTCATGCCCGTCGGAAACCCGGCACCACCGCGACCTCTTAGCCCGCTTTTCTTTACCTCTTCCACAATGTCGTTAGGTTGCATTTGTAAAGCTTTCTCCACACTTTTATATCCTCCCTCACGGCGATAGACCTCAAAGCCTTTAATGCCCGGAATATTTATTTTGTCTAATAATAATTTTTTTGACATTGCTTAACTATTTCTTTTTCTCACAATTAAACATCCAGTGAATTCCGAATTTATCGGTAAGCATACCAAATCGTGCACCCCAAAATTGATCCTGCAAGGGCATAGTGATTTTGCCGCCCTCGGTCATCCTTGTAAAAACTTTTTCCAATTGCTCTGTTGTATCACATTCCACAGATAAGCTCATATCACTACCTCTGCTGAATTCTTTTTCATTCATCATATCCGAAGCCATAAGCGTCACATCACCAAACTGCACTCTGCCATGAATGATCTTATCCTTTATTTCTTCGGGCGATTTCATAGGCGATTCGCCATAACGTCCCAGTTGCGTTATTTCTCCATCGAATGCATCTTTATAAAAATTTAATGCTTCTTCGCAATTTCCATTAAAACCCAAGTAAGGATATAATTTCATAGCTGTATCAATTATTAGCTGTTGCCCTGGCAACACATTCTTCGATTATTTGGTCTACTTTTTCTTTAGTAAGATGTTCCCGATACGTTTTCCCAAATTGCATCATGGGTGCATAGCCACATGCGCCAAGGCATTCCACCACTTTTAAAGTAAACAATCCATCCGGTGTGGTCTCACCTCGTTTGATGGATAGCTTTTTTTCAATGTATGCAATAATATCATCAGAGCCATTGATCATACAGGGCCCGGTTTGGCACACTTCAAACACATACTTGCCGACAGGCTTTGTATTCAGCATGGAATAAAATGTTGCTACCTCATACACTTCAATTGGCTTAATATCCAAAAGTGTAGCAACGTAATCCATTGCGGGAACATCCAGCCATCCCGCATTTTGAACCTGCGCAATATGCAATATGGGAAGGATAGCGCTTTTCTGCTTTCCCTCCGGATAGCGTTTGATGATCGCATCCACTTCTTTCAATTGTTCCTCGGAAAAAGTCATTATAAATTATTAATGCGTTTTTTAATAAGGCCCATCTCCACTCACCGCTTATCATTTACGGTCAAGCATCCATTTCTCCTGCAATCAGGTTCAAGCTACTCATGGTAATGATGGCGTCACTCAACAGACCACCTTTTGTTAATTCAGAATAGGCCTGGTAATAAATAAAGCAAGGCCTTCTGAAATGCAGCCTGTACGGTGCCCGTCCACCATCGCTGATAAAATAGAAACCCAACTCACCATTGGCTCCTTCTACTGCAGAATAAATTTCTCCAACCGGCATTTCCACCTCGCCCATAATAATTTTGAAATGATAAATGAGCGCTTCCATTTTTGTGTACACGTCTTTTTTATCCGGAAGATAATAGTCAGGAACATCTGCATGAAATATTTCGGCATCCGCTCCTTTAAACTCCTGCACTTTTTGATAAGCGTCATTTATCAATTTAGTACTCTGCCACATTTCCTGGTTGCGCACCAAAAATCTGTCGTAACAATCTCCGGTAGTGCCAACAGGAATAGTAAATTCAAAATCTTCGTAACTGCTGTAAGGTTGATGAACACGCACATCATAATCAACACCGGCAGCACGAAGATTAGGACCGGTAAAACCATAGTTCAATGCCCGTTCAGCGCTTATGGGCCCCACTGCAATAGTGCGATCCATGAATATCCTGTTGCGATTGAACAGGTTTTCAAATTCTTTCAAAACGTCCGGCCATTCTTTCAAAAACTTTTCAAGCTTTTGAAATGCTTCATTAGTAAAATTTCTTTCAAAACCGCCAATACGCCCGATATTGGTTGTCAACCTTGAGCCGCATATCTCTTCATAAATTTCATATATCAACTCGCGATACTGCATCACATAAAGAAATCCCGTGTAGGCGCCGGAATCCACACCGACAATGGAATTGCAGATCAGGTGATCTGATATGCGGGCTAACTCCATAATAATGATACGCAAATAATCAACACGTTTAGGCGTCTTCACTCCCAACAGTCTCTCGCAGGTAATGTGCCATCCCATATTATTGATCGGGGAAGAACAATAATTCAACCTGTCTGTAAGCGGGGTAATTTGGTACAACGGGCGATGTTCAGCAATTTTTTCAAATGCACGATGAATATAACCCACGGTTTGTTCTGCACTCACGATTCTCTCGCCATCCAGTTCTACAATATTTTGAAAAACCCCGTGCGTGGAAGGATGCGTGGGACCAAGATTTAAAGTAGTTGTCTTCTTCTCGAGAGAATGTTCAGGAAGTTTTATATGTGGTTGAAGTTCTGTCATTTTATATTTATCAATCTGCGATAGTATTTATTACAAACCGTTTTGGTTTAATCCCTGCCGAACATTTCATCGTCCTTATCAACCCGCGATTGTTCTTCCAGCGGGTATTGCTTCAGCATCGGGAAATAATCCATTTCGTCTGCATTCAAAATTCGTTTCAGATTTGGGTGGCCAATAAAATTTATTCCGAAAAAATCATATGTTTCACGTTCCATCCAGTTTGCCGCCGCGTACAATGCCGTAGCGCTAAATACATCAGGTTTGCCAGCGTCAGTGAATATTTTATATCGTATCCGAACATTGTCAACCAGGTTGTGGAGGTGATAGACCACCGCTATTTCTTCGCCCTTTCTTGCCGGATAATGTACACCACAAAGGTCTGTCAGGAATCGAAATTGTAACGTAGGATCATCAAACAGGAACTGGAGTATTTTGAGATTTAAGTCTCTCTTAGAAGTGAAAGTTAACGTTCCATACGGCTCACTCCAGTCATATACATCGTCGCCGAATTTTTCCGTAAGATGTTGTTTTATTATATCATTGGTCAAAGCCATAGTCTTTCGTTCATCATTTCGTCTACTCGATACCGTAAGTAGTCATTAATTCTTTATATTGTTCCGAATTTCTTCTTCGCAAGCTTTCTTTTCCTACCAGGTCCTGCACTTTAATAAATCCATCCAGCACCGCTTCAGGACGTGGAGGGCAACCGGGCACATAAACGTCCACGGGTATAATCTGGTCAATCCCCTGCAATACAGAATAAGAGTCAAATATACCGCCACTACTGGCGCAGGCGCCCATTGCCAGAACCCAGCGTGGTTCTGCCATTTGAAGATAAACATGCTTTACAATCGGTGCCATTTTTTTTGCGATGGTACCCATTACCATCAGCAAGTCGCACTGTCGCGGTGAGAAGCTTACTCTTTCCGAACCAAACCGGGCTAGATCGTAATGAGATGCCATCAACGCCATAAATTCGATACCACAGCAACTGGTGGCAAATGGTAAAGGCCATATTGAATTCTTCCTGGCCAGGCCGACTACGTCACTCAATTTGGTTGCAAAAAATCCTTCTCCTGTAAACCCTTCAGGTCCTTTTACCAGTCCTATCGGTGTTTCAAGAGGCTTTTGACTAATGTTATATTGAACCGGACGAGGCATATTGTTTATTTTTTATCGATGATCTGCCGATTTGATGATTACGCTCTTCTCAAAATCATTGAATCTTCGATCATTCAATTATTAAATACTGTCAGTCTTCCCAATGCAGTGCACCTTTCTTAATAATATAAATAAACCCGGCAAGGAAGAATGCCACAAACATTACAATTGCCAAAAAACCATGCCACCCGAGGTCGCGAAAGTTAACGGCATATGGGTAGAAAAAAATGACTTCCACATCGAATAACACAAACAGTATCGCAACAAGAAAATATTTTATAGCCATTGGCCTGCGCGCGTTATCGTGGCCCTCAATGCCACTTTCAAAGTTCTCGAGCTTTTCGGCTGATTTTCTTTTGGGTCCCAATACATGCGTGATAAATATAATACCGCCAACGAGAATGACCGCGAATATCAGTTGGATAGCGATCGGGAGATAATCTAATGTATTAGCACCCGGGGCCGCCTGTAAGAAAAATACTTGTTCCAATCTGATCATTGTTATGGGCAAAAATACAACAGGGTTACGAATTTACAATAGTGAAAAGGTGTGAATCGTTAACAACAAAAAATTATAATAAGACAAAATAAAACCCCCGCTGTGTTTGCGGGGGTTTTATACTTTTTAAAAACTTTGTGAATTATCTATTTACACTTGGCTGCCGCTGCAGCTTTGGCTAATGGATCTTTATTTTGCAGTGCATTAGCATCAGTGGGATCGAGCGCAAGAATTTTGTTATTCCATTGCTGAGCGGCGCAAACATCTTTCTGAATCTTATATGCATAAGCAAGCATATACCTGCACGCCGCCAGTACATATGGTTTTACTTTCTCCGAATCTTGTGTGGTATCGCCGATGGCAATTACATGGGCATAGGCGTCTTTTGAAAGCCCCTGGGTACCCGCTGTATCAAGTCCGTCCTCAGCAAGTGCTCCAAGATACCATCCCAGGATATCATCGGGATATTTGTTTTGATAAATTTTAAAGACTGAATCAGCTATTGTATAGTTGCTGCCCAGATAATTATCATATCCGGCGTAATACAATTCAACCTTTCCGTAATTGGAGTCCAGTTTCAGTATCTTGGTATACCACTTTCCTGCTTCGGCATAATTCTTTTGCTGGGCATACAAATCCGCGGTGGTTTTCAAATATTTCATTTTATTATCTTTCGCCGTATCCAGTTCAATTGCTTTATCTATATAAACCTCAGCGAGCGAATCATTACCCGGAAACTTTAACAGCAACTTCCCATATGTTTCATAATCCTTGGGGCCGATCTTTTCCGAATTTACTTTTTGAAAAAACTCATCGAAATATTTTTTTGCGTTAATGGAATCACCCATTTTGTCATAAGAATATGCTTTTAAACCATAAAGGTTGGGATAGGCGCTGTCCCCGGCTTGCGTAATGCATTGATCAACTTGTGTAATAGCATCTTTATACAACTGGGAAACGTATAACAGAGAAGCTTGTAAATAGCAGTTCTTCGAACTTGGGTCAGCCAATGCTATGAACTTGTTCAGATAATCCCTCGCTTTGTTTACATCACGTTCGTAGTAATACGTATACAGCCAATAATAAACCGGCGCGAAGTTGGGGTCAGCAGCTATCGCATTATTGTAATAGGTCATATATATTTGCTCCTGGCCTATCCCCTGTGTTTCGAAAATTCTTCCAATCATGAAATCGGCTCTTGCCGCTTTTGGGTCAATTGCCAATGCTGCCTGGTATGCTTTTGTTGCATTGCCTCCGTCCACCATTTTGCGATACGCATTTCCCAGTAAGATGTCTATTTCGGCGTCTTTGTTTCTTTTGTCTTTATCGCCCGCAATGTTAAGCTTTGAAATAGCATACACCGGATCTCCTCCTTTGGCATCAATGTTGGCCCTGGCTACAGCTTTAAGCACTTCAATAACATCTTTTTTGTTTGTTAGTCCTATTGCTGTTTCAAAAGTGTTTCTTGCAGCTGTTTTATCGCCCTGCATCAATTGTACTTCGCCCATACCGGCCATTAACATCGGCTGATTAGGCGTAGCCTGCAATGCTTTTTGATATAGATCCTTTGCTGCTGAAGTATCACGATAATCATCATTCTGCAAATAAGCCTGTCCGAGCCAGTAGATGGCATCAGCATCATTAGGATTAGCAGCCACTAATTTGCTAAAAACATTTTTTGCGCTTTGATATTTCTCATAGTCCAAAAACTTTTTGCCATCCTCTATACTTTGCGCGAACAAGGCGTTCCCAAATACAATACAAGAAGACAGGATAAAGAGTCGTTTCATTTTTCGCATTTTTCTAAATTTAGTAAATTACATTTTATTTTTAATTTAAAGTTGCCGGGCGAATAATAAAATTCATTTTAGCAGGCCATAAGTAAGCCCGCTTGAAAATTAATTGTCCTCGTTCGTACTGCATAAAATTTACGAAACCACTTCCCAATCCGCTATAATTTTCTTTTAAGATATAATATAAACCACGTACCATCGGATATCGTCTTAACTCGATGTTTACCTGGTAAGGCTTTACATAGGTTTCTTGGTCGCAATTATTACATCTCAATGCTGCGATTTTCACTTTTTTCAAAAAGCTCAACGCAGTCGTATCTTCCGGATTACCAATCCAGCTTACCCCCACAAAACCTAAAACGTCTTCGTGATGTTCTACATAATTGATCACACCCAAGCTTCCGTTCACACCATACACTTTTTTGGGATCAAGTGGCTGACCCTTTAAAATCGAGTCGACAGCATAGCGAATAGTGCTTGTTTCAGTAAGGCCATCAAACACTGCTTTTTCTTTATCGCCTGTTGATCCACTCAATATTCCACGGATCTGTTCCATAGTGAGCAGTGAATCCGGATCTTCATTATTTACTATCACAGCTACTGCATCGTTGGCGAGTTTATCATACCGCAGGTAAAAACTAAAAGTGTCTTTGTAAAATTTCTCTTCCGCATCCGAAAGGCCTCTTGTCACAATAATCAAACGCGTGCTATCCTTCATAAGGTCCTTAAAACATTCCGCTTCGGGCTTATAATCGGCAATGATTTTTGCTTTAGGATACAACGCTTCAAACACCTGTATCTGTGAATCAATTACAGGTTTAAAACTTTCGTCCACACTTATATGAATCGTTCCGCTGTCAGTTGTATCGAGATCAGTTCGTACGTTACCGCCACAGCTAGTCAAGAAAATGACCATAAGGAATGAAAAAATAGCCGGGGCACCTTTCATGCGCAACTTTGTAAAAATTCTGTTCATCTTATCTGAAATAATCTTTTTTAATACCTCTGTAAATTCGCCAAAGACCGTATAATATCACTATACCTGCAAAGATTTTTCCAGTAACGGATGCAGCAAAGGATTGCAACATATCATTGGATATATGAAAGCGGTTTGCCAGCAATATGATTAATCCAACTGCAATATAAATGAACCCCATCGCAAAATCCGTGATCGATTTCATTAAAGAATACCGACTGGACCTCTTATCATTATTCTCTTCAAACTCCTCAAGGCTCATATGTAATAAAATTTAATTTTAGGACTGGCAAGATAAAATAAAATGCAGAAACACAGTTTAAAAAATCATTGCATTTTACGTTTATCCTATATTATTTTAATACTCACCGGTAAATTTCACAGGAACGATATAATATACCGAAACATTTTCTCCGTTAGTCTTACCCGGAATCCACAGCGGCATTTTTTTCAACACTCTGATTACTTCATTGTCGAAAGTGGTTCCCCCGGATTGAAGCACATCGAATCCTTCGAGCTTTCCATCAAAATTCACTACGAATCTGACTTTCACAGAAACCACATCGCCGTCTTCAATATTCTCCGGAGCCCGCAGATTTTTCTTCAGAAATTCGATTAATGCATTGAGACCGCCCGGATATTGGGGCATCACTTCTGCCACATAGGTCGGTATATTTTTATTCACTTTCGCTTCGGTCTTGGTCTCACCGGTACCCGCAGGTTGTGCATTCCCATTACCGTTTCCTCCGGCCGCACTTATGGCTCCACCTGATGAAGTATCGCCTACAGGTAAAGACGGGAGCGTTTCTATAGGTGTTGCAATGCGTTTGTTAATGTTAATAGAATCCACGATACGGGGAGGCATTTCGTCAGGGCGGATCCTACGTGTTTGGATGGCAGGCATCACAGCGTGTTGTTCAGGAGGTTCCGGTGGCTTGGGAGTCAGCACCTCACTCACCTTCACAGACGGTGTAGATGGAGGTCTATAGACAATTCCCGTTTTTTTTGAAAAAAACAGCACCCCTAAAAGAAAGCAAACACCAAGCATACCGAGCAATGAGATTTGCAATCTTTTGTTGTAAGACTTACGCAACGCATATGCACCATAGTCTTTGTTTCGGTTTTCAAAAATGATATCGAGCAGATCAGTATGTAGAATTGTATTCGGTTTCATGATTTGATTTTTTAGGAATGCGATGCACTCCGGGTGAAAAATGTAGAATCAGTAAAACGGCGCCGGTATTGATAGGATGCAATGCCCGTTTTTTTTCACACGAACATTTAATAAATTTTCGGTAATTGTTTATTCATTCTCACTAAGCTTAAAGCCATATTTTTGCCGCGGGAAAAAATTTCAGAACAGATGAAACCAACATTGCCACAGGGAACAAGAGATTTCAATGCCGAAGTGATTCGCAGGCGACGGTTTATTTTGGATACCATCAGAGAAGTATTCGAATTGTACGGCTTTGAACCTTTGGAAACACCGGCAATGGAAAACCTCGAAACATTAATGGGCAAGTACGGTGATGAAGGAGATAAACTTATGTTCAAAATTCTAAATAATGGTTTAGACAATCCGGCAAAACGGGAAGATGTAATAAAAGCCTTTGAAAAGATATTCGAAGGCAAGAACTCAACGGTCATTACTGAAAGGGCGTTACGTTACGATCTCACTATTCCCTTTGCTCGTTATGTCGCAATGAATTTTGGAAAACTCACACTTCCCTTCAAACGCTACCAAATGCAACCGGTATGGCGGGCAGACCGGCCTCAAAAAGGAAGATATAGAGAATTTTATCAGTGCGATGCTGATGTTGTTGGAAGCTATAGTCTGTTGAATGAAGTTGAACTAGCAAATATTTATGCAACTGTTTTCGAAAAACTAGGTATTGATGTTGAAATAAAAATTAATAGCAGAAAAATATTGTATGCTTTAGCAATAGCGATTGAACGGTTTGATTTGATAAAAGAAGATCATTTTATTGCCGTTGATGATAATCGCAAAAAAGGATTAAAAATTATTTCCACAATAATTACTACAGCTATTGATAAAATGGATAAGGTTGGGATTGATGGGGTGAAAAATGAGCTGATCAAAAATGGCATTAGTAATGAGCAATTTTCATTAATCTTCAATTATATAAACATAAAGGGGGGAAGCGAAGAAAAACTTTCCGACCTAAAAAATTTATTTTCTAAATATAAAACCGTTTGGGCGACTGATGAGAATTTTTTTGATTTAGGAATAAAAGAAATCGAATCATTTTTGGAATTTATTAAACCGCTACCTTTCTATACAAAAGTTATTATTGACTTTACTCTTGCGCGCGGATTAAATTATTATACCGGCATCATTTATGAAGTAAAAGCAAAAAATGTTTCTATAGGCAGTATTGGCGGTGGCGGCCGCTACGACGATCTAACCGGTCTTTTCGGATTGCCGAATATTCCCGGCGTAGGCATCAGCTTTGGCGTAGACAGGATCTATGATGTGATGAATGAGCTGAATATTTTTCCTGAAACGATCAACTCCGATACTAAAGTTTTATTCTTTAACCTTGGCGAAAAAGAGTCGATGGCGGCGTTTACGGCCATGCAGCAGTTGCGCAACAATGGAATCAGTTGTGAACTCTTTTATGAAAATGTAAAAATGGACAAGCAGTTTAAATATGCAAACAAAAAGAACATTGCTTTCGCAGTGATCATTGGTTCCCGCGAGTTGGAACAACAAACGTGTATTGTGAAGGACCTGAAGAAAGAAGAACAGCAAACCATCGATATAAAAGACCTTTTGTCATATTTTACCAACTAAAACAGGTTACTTTATTGAAAATTTGTGATTAAATAATAAAATCACTACTTTTTCAAATTAACTCACGATCAATTTATACCAACACGAAAATTTTAAAATCATAATTATGAAATCTTTCTTCAGGCTTAGTCTATTCGTTGCAGCAGCAGCCTTTTTATTTTCGTCCTGCAAACATGCCACCGAGGTGGGCAAAATGATTCCCAAAGATGCCATGTTTGTTATGCATGTGGACACCAAATCCCTTAGTGAAAAACTACCTTTCAGCGAAGTAAAAAGTTCGGCATGGTATGGTGAGCTAAAAAAACACATAGCCGAAATGCATCACATGAGCGATTCTGCAGCCAACAATCTTTTCGATCACCCTGAAAATTCGGGAGTGGACCTTGATAAAGGCTTATATTATTTTATCGCAAAAGATCCTTCATCCGGTTCACAATTCGTATCAGAAGGTTCATTAAAGGATGCAGATGCTTTCGGAAAGTTCTATGAAAAAATAGACACGTCGGCTACCATTCAAAAAGATGGTGATTTTAATGTGTTTATTATAAAAGATAAATTAGTATTGGTATGGAACAGCACCAACTTCGTATCTGCATTCAATTTACCAAAAGAAAAAATGAACGGACATTTTTTTGGTGAGGACAATGATACCACCAATAATCCGGCGCCGTTGGTCGATCCATCTGTTGCACTTACGTCTTACTGCAAAAGTCTTTTCTCTTTAAAATCAGACAGCAGCCTGAGTGACAACGCCAAGTTTTCGGATTTAATAAAAGAACCGGGAGACATTCATGCATGGATCAACAGCGAAGCCATTTTGAAAAGTTCCGGTAGTCTTGGAATGCTCGGTATGCTGAAACTGAATGATCTCATTAAAGATAATGTGAGCACCTATACCGTGAACTTTGATAATGGCAAAATTGATATTACCCACAAAGGATATACAAACAAAGAGCTGGGGGATCTGCTGCGAAAATACAGTGGCTCGGGCATCAATATGGACTTGATCAAATCTATTCCCTCCCAGGATGTAACGGGGCTTCTTGCATTAAGTTTTAAACCTGAAGGATTAAAGGCACTGGTATCTCTTATTGGAGTAGATGGAATGATCAATTCCGGGCTTTCAGAGGCAGGCATTACGTTCGACGACTTTGTGAAAGCCATGAAAGGTGATGTAATGCTTGCATTTACCGATTTTAATGTAAAAAAATCAACCGATACGTTGATGCCAATATCTAAACCTGACGCAAATATTTTGTTCTCTGTATCCATTGGCGACAAACAGAGTTTTCAAAAACTGGTAGACGCCGGTAAAAAAATGGAGGGGTCCATGCATTCAATGGATACTTCCATTGCGTACGGACAAAATGACAAGGTATTTGCTATAACCAATCGCCAACATTTCTTAAATGATTATCTCGCCGGTAAGGCGAATAATAAATTTGATTTTATGGATCAATTAAAAGGGCATTCGATTGGGCTCTTTATAGACCTCCATAAAATTCTTACGGCAGCGAGTGCCTCTGAAAAGTTTCACAGCGGAGGCGACAGCACCGTGATGGCGGCAAGCCTGGGCATGTGGAACAATATTATTTCTGCAGGAGGCGATTTCAACGGCGATGCAATGATGGGACATACCGATATAAATTTGGTAGATCAGAATACCAATAGTCTTAAACAGCTTAATAACTATTTCAACGCGATAGTGCCGGTGCTGGTACAAAAAGAAGAAAGGTGGAAAAATGAAAGCAAGACGACAGGCACATTTGACTCTACCTATTCAGTGCCACCAGCAATGGCTACTGATACCGCTAAATAAACCCGACTTAAAGAAAACCTGGTATGCAGATAAAACTGCAGGAGATCGTTCCGCTTTACATTGAAAGAAAAAATATTGACCATTCTGAAGTTTGGCGTCGAAACATCACGATCAGGCAAGGTGAACATGTTCACATTGTAGCACCTTCCGGCACGGGTAAAACTTCTTTGATCACTTTTATTTATGGCTTAAGAGGAGATTATTCCGGCGCGATCAATTATGACGATCAAAATATAAAGGAGCTTTCTACGGAAAGCTTTTCTTCATTCCGGCAAAAAAATATCAGCATCATTTTCCAGGATCTGCGGCTGTTTGAAAATGAAACGGCAAGGCAAAATATCGAGATCAAAAGAATATTGAATCCCTATTACCAACCGGAGAAGATCGATAAGATGGCGGAACAGCTTGGCATTGCGCCCAAACTGGATCAGCTGGTAAAAACATGCAGCTATGGCGAGCAACAACGCATTGCCATCATCCGCTCGCTTATGCAGCCATTCGATTTTTTATTGCTCGATGAACCTTACAGCCACCTGGACGAAGCCAACCGTGCCAAAGCAACGAAGCTCTTGTATGAGGAATGTGAAAAAAGAAGTGCAGCAATGATCTTCGCTGACCTCAAGCCGCTCGATTTGTTAAAGGGTGAAAAAGTGTTGATGCTATAAAAATAATTTATTGGTTGCTTACTATCGCCTGTGGAGTTCGGCGAAAAAATTCGTGTTTGGACAAAAAATGGATTTGAATTATAAAAAAATACAACCACTCATCCTGTCAGGAAAAAACTATTTTTCCAAATGGTTTGGCTATGTTGGTCTGTGCATCGGCGTACTGATCCTGCTGGTGTCTTTGCAAATGTTTATCAATATTCAAAAACTCCTTCATGAAGACAATCCGCGAAAAAATGGCTTTGACTACATCTCCATCTCCAAAACGATCACCAATGAAAATATGGGAAAAGACAACAGTTTTACTACCGACGATCTTACCAGGCTTAAAACAGCGCCGGACGTAGACCAGATAGCACCACTATTGTCAAATAAATTCAGAGCAGAAGCATCCGCGGGTAGTGTTATGCCATTTAGCACTGATCTTTTTTTGGAAAGCATCAACAGCAATTTCATTGATTCCGTGCCGTCGTCTTTTGCCTGGCAGCCGGGCCAGTTGGATGTTCCGCTTATTTTTTCTTCTGACTTTCTTGAGATATACAATGTATTTGCGCCGGCACAGGGATTACCCCAGGTTTCGGAAAAAACCATTTCTTCAATAAATATCATCCTTGTTTGTTCCGGTCCGTTAGGTACACAAAATTACCGTGCAAGCATTATTGCATTCAGCGATCGTATCAATTCCATTCTTGTACCTAAGAGTTTTCTTAATTGGAATAATCTGCATCTTACTGGTGATACTACTACGCGGATAGAAAGGGTTTACATTAAATCGAAAGATGCCAATAATCCGAAACTTATCTCTTATTTAGATCAGCAGAACTATCATCTCAACAAAGACAAGGTAAAATTCAGCAGGATAAAAAGCATCTTGCAAAACATTGTTGCCGCTTTGGGAGTCTTCGGAGTATTGGTGATTGTATTAGCCCTGATGTTGTTTTCATTTTACGTGCAACTGATGATCGCGAGAAGCAGGGATAATCTTGGTTTATTACTCACACTGGGATATTCACCAAAGTGGCTGGCAACAAGTGTTGCAAGAACATGGATGCCTGTCTATGTTATAATCATTGCAGTCGCCTTAGTCGTCACTCAACTACTTCATCTGCTCTTCCGTGAATTGCCGTTCGTGCAGAAAGATAATATCTCTTTCCTGGTTCATTGGAGTGTATTGGCAATTGCTATCGCATTGTTGCTGATCACAACATTTATTAATTCTGCTTTGGTAAAAAAAGAATTAAACAAGTTGATATAGTAGCCCAGCTTCCGGAAAGTTGAGAACTCCTCAAATGCTTTATTAATGAAAATTTTCAAAAATAATGGCTGCTCCCTGCCCAACACCTACACACATGGTAGCAAGGCCATATTGAACGCCTGTTCTTTTCATTTCATACAATAACGTCGTCGCAATACGTGTGCCGCTGCAACCCAGCGGATGCCCGAGTGCAATAGCACCACCATTTACATTTACCTTTTCAAGATCAAGGCCCAGTTCATGAATGCACGCAATAGATTGCGAAGCAAAGGCTTCATTTAATTCTATCAATCCAAGATCACTAACGGTAATACCTGCACGAAGCAATGCCTTGTGAGTGGCCGGAACAGGCCCAATGCCCATAATAGCCGGGTCAACACCCACCACTGCCATACTCTTAACAGTGGCCATTGGTTTCAGGCTATATTTTTTCACCATCACCTCATTAGCAAGCAGCAGTATAGCAGCGCCATCGTTAATGCCTGAAGAATTGCCCGCCGTCACCGTTCCGTCTCTTATGAAAGCCGGTTTCAACTGCAACAATCTCTCCATTGAGGTCTTGCGTGGGTGTTCATCTTTGTCAAAAATTATCTGCTCGGTTTTATTTGGAGTAATTTCTATTGGGACTATTTCGTCTTTCCATTTGCCTGCTCCCAATGCTTCAAAATATTTTACCTGGCTTCGCAGTGCAAATTCATCCTGTGCATTCCGGGATATCTTCCATTGGCGGGCCACGTTTTCGGCGGTTTCACCCATGGAATACGGATAATATTTATCGGTAAGTTTTTTGTTGGGGAAACGCCACCCGATGGTTGAATCGTAAATTTCTGTTCTTCGGCTGAAAGCTGCATCCGCTTTGGTCATTATAAAAGGCGCCCTCGACATACTTTCAACACCTCCGGCCAGAAAAAGGCCGCCGTCTCCGCACATAATAGCGCGCGCTGCATCTATGATGGCCTGCATACCACTGGCGCATAACCGATTAACCGTGCAGCCCGGAATAGAAACCGGTAAACCCGCCAGTAGTGCCGACATCCGAGCCACGTTGCGATTATCCTCTCCTGCCTGGTTGGCATCCCCCGCGATCACATCTTCAATATCTCCTGGTTCAATTTTCCCATTTCTTCTGACCAGCGCTGTTATAACATGTGCCAACAAATCATCAGGGCGGATAGAGCTCAAAGCGCCGCCGTACCTACCGATCGCAGTGCGTACTGCATCTATTACATAGACCGTTTCCATACATGACGCAATTAAAGTTTTTGCAAGATATTATTTATTGCAGGAATTATCTTTGCACCATGAATGCTCTCAAAAATATTCGGACTTTGTCACTGGAAGAACTGATTGCTTATTTTGAGACAATTAGTCAAAAAAAATTTCATGCAAAACAGGTTTGGGAATGGATTTGGAAAAAGCATGCAGTAACTTTTGACGATATGACCAACCTGAGTAAAGATTTGCGCCAGCGTCTGGCGGAGCATTTTTCTTTACCTGCCATTTCAATAGATGCCACCCAATACAGCAGCGATGGAACTGTAAAGACACGATTTAAAACAACCGATGGAAATTTAGTAGAGGGGGTACTGATCCCAACGGATGACCGGCAAACTGCCTGTGTTTCTTCCCAGGTTGGGTGCAGCCTGAGCTGCAGATTTTGTGCAACCGGATTTATGGAACGCAAACGTAACCTGCATTTTGACGAGATATACGATGAAGTCGTATTATTGAATCAATTAGCAGAAAAGACCTATGGAAAAAAATTGAGCAATATTGTATTCATGGGAATGGGTGAACCATTGTTGAACTATAAAAATGTTTTAAAAGCAATTGAGCGTATTACGGCAAATGACGGGCTCGCGATGAGTCCGCGGAGAGTAACGGTTTCTACAGCTGGTGTGGCCAAAATGATCAGGCAATTAGGCGATGACAAAGTGCGCTTCAACCTAGCCTTGTCGCTTCATGCGGCTAATGACAAGAAGAGGAATGAGATAATGCCTGTCAACGAAACGAATAATATTATGGCGCTCATTGAAGCGCTTAATTATTTTTACGATAAAACAAAGAATGATATCACGTTCGAATACATCCTTTTTAAAGGCGTAAACGATTCTATAAAAGACGCTGATGACCTCATTAAGATTTACAGGCAGGTGCCGGTGCGCCTTATAAATATAATTGAATATAACCCGATCGACAAGGCCACCTTTGTGAAACCTGACAAAGACGCAACACAAAAATTTATGGATTACCTGGCGACGCATCGCGTAAATGTGAGGTTGCGGCTCAGCCGCGGCAAAGATATCGATGCCGCGTGCGGGCAATTAGCAAATAAGGTGATGGAATCTTCTTCTATCTGATTTCTTTTAACAATTTCTTGCTGCTCATCTTTAAACCATACGTAGTAGTTTGTGTCTATTTATTTTAAAAAAATAGTATACATGAAAAAATACTTATTAACGCTGGGCACGCTTGCAATTGTATCGATAGGTGCTTCAGCACAAACAACAGACAGCACCTCTTCATTTCCGCAACACCGTATGCATATGGGCCCAATGATGAAAAGAGGAATGCATAGATTCCACGGCGCCCCTGTGGCTAACTTAAATCTAACCGATGCACAAAAGCAACAGGCAAAAACCATCAATGAAGATTATCATAACAAGGTAGAGGCCCTCGAAAAAGATGATAATATCACATTAAAAGATTATCGTACACAGAAAGCCTCGCTTGAAAAAGAAAGAAAAGACAAATTCGAGGCATTGCTTACCCCTGACCAAAAAAATAAAATAGAACAAGACAAAAAAAAGATGCATGAAAGAATGAAGATGATGGCCGACAGAAGAATGCAGAAAATGAAGACTGATCTAAACCTAAGTGATGACCAGGTTGTCAAAATAAAAGAACAAAGAGAAGGGATGATGCAGCAGGCAATGGCAATTAAAAATGATTCCACGCTAAGCCAGGAACAAAAAAGAGAACAATTCATGACACTCAGAAAAACATTTAAGGAGAATATGAATTCGATTCTCACCCCTGAACAAATAAAGAAAAGAGAGGAACTCAGGAACAACCGTATGAATGAATGGAAAAACAAGAGAGACGATAAAACCTCCTAAGAAATTTCCCTTTGAAAACTACAGGCGAGCCCACATAGTTCGCCTGTTTTTATTTTATCTTCGCTGCTCATCCTGTTGTAAAACAGCAAATTTCCCCGCATATGAGCCAGCAGCCATTTAAAAAGTTTATCAATAAAAAAAGTAATGCCGCAGTAAAAGAAAAATTTAAGCAGGAAAAAAAACTTGCCAAAAAAGAGCGGGCTGCAGCAATAGAAAGGCGGTTTGAAGAAAAAAGAGCCCTGCGAAAAAAAGCATTCTCAAGACCTGGCGAAAAGGCTGTAATTAATCCACAGGGCGAACCAGCTAATTCCATTGCCTTTATCGAGGAGATGCCTTTGAATAAATTTCTTGCCCATTGCGGAATCGCTTCGAGACGTGAAGCCGCCGAATTAATTAAAGAAGGAAAGGTCTTTGTAAATAAAAAAGCCATCACAGAGCCGGGATTTAAGGTGACTGCGAAAGACAATGTAACGTATAATAACAGAAAGATATTTATCACTAAGAACCTGGTTTATATTTTACTAAACAAACCTAAAGATTACCTTACCACTACCGACGATCCGCAACACAGAAAAACCGTATTGCAGTTGGTAAAGAACGCGACCGATCAAAGAATTTATCCGGTCGGGCGGCTGGATCGTAACACTTCGGGTGTTTTACTTCTTACCAACGACGGTCAACTAACGCAGGAACTCACCCACCCAAGTTTTAATGTAAAAAAAGTGTACGAGGTAAAGCTGGACAAGCCTTTGACAAAGCATGATTTTGAAAAAATTCTGAATGGCATCAAACTGGAAGATGGCGAAATTCACGCGGACGCTCTTGCGTATGCAAATGACAAGGATAAGAGTATTGTCGGTATTGAACTGCACAGCGGCCGCAACCGCATCGTAAGGAGAATGTTTGAACACCTTGGGTATGATGTGAAAGGACTTGACAGGGTGATGTATGCAAATCTCACCAAGAAAAATGTAGAACGTGGTAAATGGCGCTACCTGAGCGAAAAAGAGATCCGGATTTTGAAATACATGAATAAAAAGAACCCCTTAAAAAAATCCGGATCAGCAAGAAATCAGGATACTCAACAATAATCAGATACATTGAAAGATATCCCTGTCATTTTTGAGAATGATGACTTTATTGCCATCAATAAACCCGCAGGATTACTCACTATCCCTGACCGGTACGACGCTGACCAGCCTTCACTAAAAAAAATACTGGAGCATAAATTTGAAAGAATTTTTATCGTACACCGCCTCGACAGGGATACAAGTGGCCTGGTAATATTTGCCAAAAATGAAACAGCGCACAAATACTTTTCACAGCTTTTTGAAAAAAGGGCTGTTGAGAAGATTTATCAGGGAATAGTGCGTGGAAGCTTTGCAGAAAAAGAAGGTACTATTAACGAACCTATTACTGAGCATCCATACAGAAAAGGAGAGATGACCATAAGCAAAAATGGTAAACCATCCATTACCTTACACAAGGTGCTTGAAGATTACGACATCTTCTCACTCGTGGAATTCAATATACAAACAGGAAGAACACACCAGATAAGAGTTCATGCAAAATTTGCGGGGCATCCGATCATTTGCGATCCAATCTATGGAGATGGTAAACCCGTTTTTCTCTCATCCTTCAAAAAGAAATATAAATTAAGCAAAGGCGAGGAAGAAGAACATCCATTAATAAGCAGGACCGGACTGCATTCGTGGCAGCTAAAATTTACGGACTTGGGCGGAGAGAAGCATATATTAGAAGCCCCTGTTCCCAAAGATATGAAAGCATTGCTTCAGCAACTTAAAAAGAACAGGAGCTAATAAAGAAAATCTTAGATGTCTGGTTGCGGTGTATAACGCAAATAAGGCTTTACAATTTTCACACCCTTCGGAAATTTCTTAATGGCATCTTCAGTGGAAACTGAAGGCACAACAATTACGTCCTCCCCTTCTTTCCAATCTGCCGGAGTAGCCACACTATAATTAGCGGTCAGTTGTAACGAATCAATTACACGCAATACTTCAACGAAATTTCTACCAGTCGATGCAGGATAGGTGATCATTAATTTGATGGCTTTATCTGGACCAATAATGAACAGAGAACGTACGGTAGCAGTGGCAGATGCATTTGGGTGGATCATGCCATATAGAGTAGCCACTTTTCGATCCGGATCTGCAATGATCGGAAATTCCACATTTACACTTTGCGTCTCATTGATATCATTTTTCCATCCATTGTGGCTATCCAATGGATCAACACTTACCGCGAGAACTTTTACATTCCGCTTTTCGAATTCTTTTTTCAAAGCCGCAGTTTTGCCCAATTCTGTGGTACAAACAGGAGTATAGTCTGCAGGATGAGAAAATAAAACGCCCCAACTGTTACCCAGATATTCATAAAAGTTTATTGTACCCTCGGTTGTTTCTGCGGTGAAGTCGGGCGCTTTGTCGCCTAATTGTAAACTCATAACTATAAAATTTTATATTTAGAAAGGGACAAAGATATTAATATCCTACCAATTTAGTAGGGAAAAATTTATAATTTTGCGGCGGAGACATTTTATCACGCAAATACCTTAATTTTTATCATACCAATGCTTTCAAAAAAGACCAGGTACGCGTTTAGAGCACTGACACATCTCGGAGAGAACTACGGGAAGGGGCCTATATTGATTTCTGACATTTCAAAAAAAGAACGAATACCACTAAAGTTCCTGGAAAATATTCTGAATGAACTGAAAAAGGCTGATATCCTCGAAAGTAAAAAGGGGAAAGGCGGTGGGTATTATTTGAAAACGTCGCCTAAGAAAATCAGCCTGGCTAAAGTAATTCGCATCATAAACGGGCCAATTGCATTGGTACCGTGCGTCAGCCTGAACTTTTATGAGAAATGCGACGATTGCGATGAAAAGCACTGTGGGCTTCGACAAATGATGACTATTACAAGAGATGCAACGCTGAAGATCCTTGAAAGGAAAACATTAGCGGATGTTATTTTTGCGTCCGTCTGATTTCCCCGCGGCCCTTACTACACTATTGGTACCAAACCTGTTCTTTACATTATCAATCGCTTTGTATAGAGTATTTTTCTTTTCAACATTGTCAAAGAGATTCGTTTGGATGGCGTCGTTGGTAAGATCACTCAGACGAACACCCAGCAACCGCACAGGCTGCCCTTTCTTATATAACTTATTAAAGAGACCTTTTGCAACCGGGATCATTTCATCGTCTGCGCAGGTATAAGGAATTGTTGTTTGCCTGGATACCGTTTCAAAATCGGGATAGCGAATCTTCACGGTAACGCATCCTGCCACTTTTTCGTCTTTTCTCAATTCAAAAGCGATCTTCTCTGTCATTCGAACAATTTCACTCATGAGCCTGTTTACATCTACAATGTTCTCTTCAAAAGTATTTTCTGTAGAGATCGATTTCGACTCATGATACGCTGCAATAGTAGAGCGATGGGTACCTTGGAGGCGGCTCCACAAATCAATTCCCCATTTACCCAAAATTTTCTCAAGGTTTTCAGGAGTTGTTTTATCAATATCGCTGATAAATTTAAAACCGTGATACGTCAGGATTTGTGTTGTCTGTTCACCTACTCCGGGTATCTTACTCACTTCAAGATTAGCAAGAAATTCCTTTTCCTTACCAGGCAATACCTGAAGGAATCCATTTGGCTTTGCTTCATTGGTGGCCATTTTTGCAATCATTTTATTGCCACCGATACCAAATGAAATGGGAAGGCCGGTTTCTTCAATAATCAGATTTCTAAGATCAATTGTCCATTGCAATGGATTGAAGAATTTCTCCATGCCGGTGAGGTCTATGTAAAACTCATCTATAGATGCCTTTTCAAACAAAGGCGCTTTGGATGCGATGACCTGCGTTACCCATCTTGAATATTTGCTGTATTCGGCATAATTTCCATGTAGTACAATCGCTTCAGGGCATAATCGGAGGGCAGTTTTCATAGGCATGGCCGAGTGCACACCAAACTTCCTTGCTTCATAGCTGCACGTTGTTACAATACCCCGTTCCCTGCTGCCTCCAACGATCACAGGCTTGCCTTTCAGAGAAGGATCACGAACCAGCTCCACCGACACAAAAAATGAATCGATGTCGAAATGGGCAATTATATCGCAAACAGAAGCAGACATATTTTCTATTTATAAATTTCCATCAGACCATCTGGTAATGTTACGTAAAGCCTCCTGTTTTTGTTATCGATCTTTTCGAGTGTATGTTGATGCACGGGAATGAAAGCTTCCTTGCCATTGAAGTAAATCCTGCATAAAACCTGATGTGGTTGTTCGATCACTTCCACCACTTCTCCCAATTCCTGGTTCCCGCTGATGATGGTAAACCCCAACATCGAAACCGGCGCCGTAGCGGAAGAAAATTTTTTGAAATCCTGCTCCACAAGCCACACTTCCTTTTTTACAAACTTTGCCGCTGCTTCTTTTGAAGTTATCCCTTCAAGTTGCAGGCATACCTCCTGATCATTTTTCATTTTGGACGAAATGAGAAAGTAGGGTATGAACGAATCAGGGGTTTGTTCTATAAAAATATTTTCCAGGCCTTTCAATGAAGTTTTTTTGCCCAAATGATGGGAAAGAATGAGTTGTCCATTCAAACCGAAAGTTGCTGCAAGTTTACCTATTTTGAAATATTGATCCATTGCAAAGACAAATGTATTGCACAATGATCAGTAATTTACAGGCATAAAAAAAGTGAACATTGCCTGTTCACTTTAAATATTTTATTATTGGTAATTTTTAAACTCCCATGTATTCTTTAAGCAAATTGGAACGCGACGCCGTGCGCAATTTGGCCAGAGCTTTGTCTTTTATTTGCCTTACTCTTTCGCGGGTAAGCGAAAATCTTGCACCTATATCTTCAAGACTCATAGGCTGCTCTGCATTGATTCCGTAAAACAGGCATATTACTTCTTTCTGCCTTTCCGTGAGTGCACTCAGCGAGCGGGCAATTTCCTGCTTAAGCGAATCTTTGAAGGCTACCTGTTTATCAGCACTTTCGGCGTTTCCATTTTCCAGCACATCTATCAGCGTATTTTCTTCACCATCGCTCAACGGTGAATCCATACTGACGTGGCGGGAAGCCACATTTAATGTAGCAGCCACTTCATCGATGTCCAGGTCAAGATGGTTGGCCAGTTCCTCAATCGTGGGCGTACGTTCATACTCCTGCTCCAGTTGTGTATAAGCTTTAGCAATACGGTTGGTAAGGCCCACCTTATTCAGCGGCAGTCGTACGATTCGGGATTGTTCGGCCAACGCCTGCATGATACTTTGGCGGATCCACCAGACGCCATAGGATATAAATTTAAAGCCTCTTGTTTCATCAAAACGCTGTGCAGCCTTGATAAGTCCGAGATTACCTTCATTAATTAGATCGGGAAGTGTGAGCCCCTGGTTTTGGTACTGCTTTGCAACAGAAACCACAAAACGAAGATTGGCCTTGGTTAATTTGTCCAGCGCCTGCTGATCACCCTGGCGGATTTTCATAGCAAGCCTTACTTCTTCTTCCGGAGAAATAAGCTCTACCTTACCAATTTCCTGCAGGTATTTTTCAAGGCTTTCACTTTCACGGTTAGTAATAGATTTAGAAATCTTTAATTGTCGCATACTCATAAGATTTATTGTTAATTGAATCTTCTTGGTGGTGGCTATTCAATTAATAAATCAGAGTACTAACGTAAATGTAACGCATTTAAGTATGCAACCAAAAAGATTGTTAAAATTTCGAAATCACACAATATGGGGGCAATCTGTACTGAACATCTGAAAAATATTTAATAAAAAAAGTAAATAAATTAGTTTAGGTAGTTAATTTATTTTCTATTATTGCACATACACAGATTGATTAATTTTTAAAATGACCAAGAAAGTAAGATATACCCTCGAATACCCGGTTAGATGTTCTCCAATAATTTTATACGAGTTTTTGTCCACCTCCAATGGATTGCAGGAATGGTTTGCAGAAAAGGTAGAAGACAGAGCGGGAAAATTTACTTTTGGATGGAACGGATCTTCTGACGAAGCTGAAGTAGTAAACAGTGAGGAAAATAAATCAATACGGTTCCATTGGCTCCATGCCCCCAAAGACGAATACTTTGAATTTTCAATAGAAAAATCCGAAGTAACGAACCAGACTATTTTGATAATAAGCGACTTTGCCGATAAAAAAGACATCAAAGATCAGAGCCTTCTCTGGGAAGCCCAGGTAAAAGATCTGCTTCATCGCATCGGAAACTGACTTTTATAAAGCTCATTATTTCACGAAAGGCATTACCGAAAAATTCAGCAGTATTATTCCACTCATCTAACCCGTTTTTTTTCGAAATCTTTAAAAAGTGCCCCTGGAGGATTGTATTTTTCTGGCTTTCCTGCAGCAGGCCGCACGGCGTATAATTTTCTTCGTCGAAAGTGTGATCCCATTCTTCCCGGCTGACACAAATAAAAAACCCTTTCTCTTTTAGAAAAGAAAATACTTCGCTGAAATTCAGGCAACGAAAATACTCGCCTGATAAGTGGAGCGTAATACTAAAGAAGTTGCCCCACCAGAAAAAGGTTCTTATCGCAAAAACACGATCCTTATGAAACACCGCAGGATAATCCATAATCACATAAGGCAATCCCTGATAATTTTCCCCCTTCGATATCTTGCCATTTCTTTTTCCAAGAAAATCAAAAAAAGGTTGATCCTCCTGCATCACTATCTCTTTATACTGCTCCATCACTGCTGCAAAAAGATGGTATACCTTATCTATCACTGAACGTTTTGCTAAAATCCATTCGCTGTTTTGTATAAGTTCTTTTTCGATTAGCGAAAGATGTATTTTTGTTTCCATGCTTATTTGCAAAATTTACAATAAAAGAAATTAGTTGGCAAACTTGCCTGCTCCCGCATGTTTAAAAAACTCGATAAACTTATTCTCAAGGCATTTTTGGGGCCCTTTATAGCTACTTTTTTCATTACGTTGTTTGTATTGATGATGCAAATATTGTGGAAATATATCGATGATCTCGTAGGTAAAGGACTCGATATAGGAACACTTACCAAATTCCTGATCTATGCAAGCGCCACGCTGGTGAGTTTTGCACTGCCAATCGCTATTCTTGTTTCTACAATCATGACCTTCGGTAAGTTGGGCGAAAATTTCGAATTGGTAGCTATCAAATCATCGGGTGTATCATTGCTGCGCTTTATGCGGCCACTGCTTGTTGTAGCCGTTTTCCTGACAGGACTTGCTTTTGTATTTGCAAACTATATTACTCCGGTAGCTAATCTCAAGTTTGCAGTAATCTATAACGATATTTATCGCAAAAGCCCAGCGTTTGATTTGAAGGATGGCGTTTTCTACAACGGGTTCAAAGGATTTTCAATTAAGGTAGGGCACAAGGAAAAAGACCGCAGCACATTGCACCACGTGCTCATCTATGAACAAACTAACGGACTGCAAGACAATACCATTATAGCTGAAAATGGCAAGATGAATCTCAGCGCAGACAAGAAGTTTTTGGAATTTCATTTGCAAAACGGGCATCGCTATTCTGAAAAAGGGCAATTTAATACGGTCAATAATGAATTCGTTCAATTGGGATTTAAAGAATACACCAAGTTGTTTGACATGACACAGCTTAACCTGCAAAAAACGTCCGACAGCCTTTTCATGAACAATATGCGTATGAAAACACTGCGACAACTGGATAAGGATCTGGACTCATTAAAGAATGTTCCCGATTCACTTGTCAAACGAAATCTAAACTCACTCAAAGTATACCTGCAATACATGAAATTCAAGGATAGCACATCCAAGCCAGAGCAGATCGCGGCAGCAGAAAAGATTTTGGCAGGCAAAAAGATCAAAACCTTTGATGACCTGATACCGGATAGCCTGAAACGCTCAGTTCGCGACCAGGCAGCCAGTGCCATATCCGGCATGAGAAGCGTTATGGAAATAAATTCCGGTCAGTTTGATATCAATTTTGATGACATCACCCAGCACAAAATTGAGTGGCACAAAAAATTATCCCTTTCAATAGCCTGCATCGTTTTGTTTTTTATCGGTGCACCGCTTGGGTCCATCATAAGAAAAGGTGGGTTGGGAATGCCGCTGGTGGTAGCGCTTATATTCTTTTTGGTATTCTACCTGCTTACGATCTTTGGTGAAAAATTTACCAAAGATCATGTTACCAATCCTATCATCGGAATGTGGCTTTGCGTAATAGTGTTGGCACCTATCGGTTTTTTTCTTACCTATAAAGCCATGCACGATTCCCAGTTATTCAATAAGGAATTCTATTACCGCCTTGCCAAAAATTTCAGGAAACTTGCAGCAAAAGTCTTTTCCATCGCAGGAAGGAAACCAATTAGTTCATAATCTTTCCTAAAATGGACTCAGCCTTTGCCAAGAAACGTGCAAGATGAGTGGCACGCAACTAAAACAAAGGCTGATAAATTGAAAAGCAATCTGTGGCAAATGTAAAAACATTGTCGTTGTCTTCTCAAAAAAATTTGTCTTATTTTTTAAACACACCTGTTAATTTTTTATCTGAATATTTTTCATAATAAATACCTTATTCTTTATTCAAAAGTTATAAATTCGTTCACTTACAACAAACATGAACAATAATGGGCACCTGGAAAGATTATCAGCAAAAGAATAACGAAAGGTTTCTCGATGAAATGATGGAGTTGTTGCGAATTCCCTCGGTGAGCGCAAAGCGTGAACATAAGAGCGACATGCTCGCCTGCGCAGAAGCAATAAAGAAAAGGTTTCTTGACTCAGGCGCCGATAAGGCCGAGATAATGCCAACGGATGGCCACCCCGTGGTATACGCCGAAAAAATTGCTGACAAGAGCTTTCCAACTATATTGGTATATGGCCACTACGACGTACAACCGCCTGAGCCGCTGGAATTATGGAATAGCGGACCTTTTGACCCGGTAATAAAAGATGGAAAAGTATTTGCACGCGGCTCAGCCGATGATAAAGGACAATTTTATATGCACGTGAAAGCCCTCGAAACAATGGTAAAAACAAATACCATGTGCACCAATGTAAAATTCATTATTGAAGGCGAGGAAGAAATCGGTTCTCCCAATCTTGGGAAATTTGTGCACGAGAACAGGGAACTTTTAAAAGCGGATGTTATTTTGATAAGTGATAGTGCCATGTTAAGCATGGAACACCCGTCGCTGGATATTGGCGTGCGCGGTTTATCATATATAGAAGTGGAAGTGACCGGTGCCGACAGAGATTTGCATAGCGGCGTTTATGGCGGTGCCGTGGCCAATCCGATTACCATTTTGTGCGAAATGATTGCCTCCTGTCACGATAAGGATAATCACATCACTATCCCGGGTTTTTATGATGACGTGGTAGAAAGTACCAGAGAAGAACGTGCGCTGATGAGCAAGGCCCCTTACAACGAAGAAGAATACAAAAAAGAAATTGGCGTAAAAGAATTATGGGGCGAAAAAGGCTATACCACCAATGAAAGGACGGGTATCCGACCCACCCTGGAAGTAAACGGTATTTGGGGAGGTTATATGGGAGAGGGCTCAAAGACAGTTCTGCCCTCAAAGGCAACTGCAAAAATTTCTGCAAGATTGGTACCTGACCAGTCTTCGGAAAAAATCACAAAGTTGTTATTAGATTATTTTACTAAAATTGCTCCTCCCTGCGTAAGTGTGAGTGCATTTCAGCATCATGGAGGCGAACCTTATATGACACCAATGGACGGTACCGGCTATAAGGCAGCTTCCAGGGCAATAGAAAAAACTTTTGGAAAAGCGCCAATTCCTGTCCGTGGAGGCGGGAGTATACCGATATGCTCAATCCTGGAACATGAACTCGGGATAAAAATCATCTTCATGGGCTTTGGGCTCGACAGCGATAATCTTCATTCGCCAAATGAGAAATATGGAGTAGAAAATTTCTATAAAGGAATTGAAACCATTCCGTATTTCCACAAGTATTTTGCAGAAGGCTGAAACTTCGTATAGCCGTAGCCGCTATTCCATCAACTCTTCTATTACTAACCCACACTGTCATTGGGCATTTGAATTCTCAGTATGGCGCTAGTGTAGCAGAAATATCTGTTACGTAAGTTTCACGATTGGTTATCACATCAAATCGGGTAAAATTTCACGTCTAAATCCTTTGTTGAGCAATCTCCCAAAACCATCACCACCATATAAATCATAATAGCGGTATAAATGGCCCCGGCGCATCTTATCAATCACAACGCCTGCCAACAGTTTAGGATGAGGAGCCACTTTTGCAAACTGGTAAATGAACAATTCAAAGAAAAAGTAAAGCGATCGCAATTGAAATTCTTTTAATTATGAGTTTTTCAATAAAAATAAAGACAAGAATAGTTTCAGCATATTTATAAAATTGTTTACAAATCATATCTTCACTTATGAAAAGCGATTGCTGAGCAACTACTAATTGCGAATCGTGTATTTTTGCGCACGCATAAAAAAAGATTTCATGGTAGACTTGTTTGAAAAAATGTTAAAAGACGGTGGCCCTATTGGACGTCATGGTGATAAAGCACACGGATATTTTACGTTTCCCAAACTGGAGGGTGAATTAGGCAGCCGGATGTATTTCAGAGGCAAGGAAAAAATTGTCTGGAGTCTCAATAACTATCTTGGATTGGTTAATCATCCTGAAGTAAGAAAGATTGATACCGAGGCTGCTGCAAAATGGGGAATGGGCAATCCTATGGGTGCCCGGATGATGAGCGGCAATACTACGATGCATGAAAACCTGGAAAAAATATTAGCTGAATTTGTAAACCGCGAAGATGCAATGCTTTTGAATTACGGATATCAGGGAATTATGAGTTGCATCGATGCGCTGGTAAACCGGCACGATGTAATAGTATACGATGGCGAAGCACATGCGTGTATAGTAGATGGAGTGCGACTGCATATAGGATTCAGTTATAAATTCAAACATAATGATGTGGAGGATTGCGAGAAACAATTAAAACGTGCCGTGAAAATTGCTGATAAAAACGGAGGCGGTATTCTCGTAATCACTGAAGGCGTGTTTGGAATGAGCGGCAACCAGGGAAAAGTGAAAGAAATTGTTGCACTGAAAAAGAAATATAATTTTCGCCTGCTCATTGACGATGCGCATGGATTTGGTGCGATGGGTGCAACCGGGGCCGGTGCCGATGAAGAGCAGGGATGCCAGGTGGGAGTAGACTTATATTTCAGCACGTTTGTAAAAAGTATGGGAAGCATTGGCGCATTCATTGCGGGGTCCAAAGCTATTCTCACCTATCTGCGTTATAACGTACGCTCGCAAATTTTTGCAAAGAGTCTTCCTCTGATCGTAGTGGAAGGTATGATGAAAAGAATGGAAATGCTAAAGACGATGCCGGAACTGAGAACAAAGCTTTGGCATAATGTAAACCGGCTCCAAAACGGATTGCGCGAAAAAGGATTTGACATTGGTACGACGAACAGCCCGGTAACACCCGTATTTATGAAAGGCGATTTGCCGGAAGCAACTAATATGGTAATGGATATGAGGGAAAATTACAACATCTTTTGCTCCGTAGTTGTTTTCCCCGTAATACCGAAAGGACAGATCATTTACAGACTTATTCCTACTGCAGCTCACTCAGATGAGGATACGGATCTCACGTTAAAGACGTTTGAGGAAACCAAGAAAAAACTGGATGCCGGTAAGTATAAGGCTGATGATATACCCGACATGGCTGATATTAGTGCTGGTGTTGGTCAAAAAGGTGACATGTAACTAGTCACCGCCGCTCCTATCACATCAATTCAGCAAATATTCGCCTCTCTATAATAGGTCTTTACTCTTGCATCCGCAAAAAAGACCGGGCAACTGAAAAGAAGCCCGGGATTATTCAAAAAATCTTAACCATTAAATCTTAGCACTAAGAATCTATACTAATAGTTGATGTATTGCCGGGAAAAGTTGTATGCAGAAATGATATTCAGATTACATTAACAAAAAAAGGGGCCGGATAGAAATCCACCCCCGTTATAATCCAATATCCTATGAAAAACCAAGATTGAAACGTAAAAACGCCTCGTAATATTTTGAAAGCCTGTACTTAATTTTTTAACAATAAGTCTACATAATTCGGCGGGAAGTTGCAAGGTGAAAAAAAGGGGCCGGATGAAAATCCACCCCCGTTATAATCCAATATCCTATGAAAAACCGACTTTAAATCCGCCATTGGCGTGATTCTTAATATTTTGTCATGGGTTCACCATGTTTTTTTAAAATTTGCGTTGAAGGTCTGGAAACTCTCGGTTTTATAGTATCCTTCACCAAAATACTTCAGCACTGGTTCCAGGTCTTTCGGCTCTAAAAAGCCTTCCAGCGAAGCGGGGTCGCTCTTTTCATCAGCAAAAATCGTTGTGGTTGGAAAGCCAGGCTGTCCTGAGGTCAGGTACATCGCAAAGTCGTTAATCTTATAAGCTTCGTTATAATTAAACGACCTGTTCCCCCACTCTATCTGATCCTTTGTTTCCGCATTCACCTTTACAGCATAAAAATGATCATTGACGTAGGTAATCACTTTGGAATTGTCGTAAGTCTTTTTCTCCATCACTTTGCACCAATAGCACCAATTCGTATAAAGATCAATTAACACAGGTTTTGGATCTGCTTTCATTTTCTCCTTCAGTTCCGACATAGAGACCCAGTTCAATTTATCGTGCTCAGTTGATGTAACTTTGGCTGAGCACAGGCAAAAAAGAAGTATTACCAGCGTAAATTTCATTTTCTTTTCTATGTTGGGAATATTAACGCGCAAAATTCTACTTTATTGAATATTAGGTAAATAAAACTTGGAATGCCCTAAAGCAAAAAAGTTTATCTTTCTATTATAATTTTCCTGCCAATGCGTAAAATTATTGTGGCCATTACCGGAGCCAGCGGCTCCATTTACCCCAAAATCCTGCTTGACAAACTTCACCTTGCCAAAGATCAATGGCTATCGTTGGCTATTATACTCACAGATAATGCCAAACTCGTATGGAAAACCGAGTTGGATGAAGCGGACTTTAAAAAATATGATGCACAATATTTTTCGGTTAATGATTTTATGGCGCCTTTTGCCTCCGGTTCAGGGGTTTACGACACAATGATTATTGCTCCGTGCAGTATGGGTACATTGGGCAGAATCGCATCGGGCATTTCGAATGATCTGATATCGAGGGCAGCAGATGTAATTCTAAAAGAAAGAAAACAGCTGATCTGTGTATTGAGAGAAACGCCCTATAGTCTTGTGCACATTAAGAATATGGAAACCATTACACTTGCAGGGGGAATTATTTGCCCCGCCACTCCGTCTTTCTACAGTAAACCCACCACTATTGAAAAAGTTGCCTCTACGGTAGTTGACAGGGTATTAGACCTTGCAGGTATAGAAATCGACACCTTTCGCTGGGGACATTAGAAATCAAATTCAATGCGGTTAGCTATCTAAGATCGACCACGTCTACGCCTGGATAATCTTTTGCATTGAAAACAAACTTGCTGTCGGGAATATCAATGTTTGCCTTTAGGTTAGCAATAGAGTAAGTATAACGGTCGCCGGTTTTCTCAAATATTTTGGTGCTCGTAATGTTCTGTGATTTTTTGTCCACGTCAACAATCACCTTAAAGAAACTTTTCGTTTTGTCAACAGGTGTTAACTCTATTTCCTGGATCACTTTACCACCTTGCTTTGTCTGACCGTTCAACTTATATAAAAAATCCTTATCATAGAAATTGGTAAATATTTTGTCCGGCGTAATGGTATTGGCAGATGGATCAAATTTTGTTATTTGCACTTCATTGGTCGATTTGTCGTACGTCCAGATATTGGTGCCATCGCTGTAAATTTCCTGGTCGGCAACACTCACCCTGTATCCCGATCCTTTCATATACACGGTTCCTTTTTTTGTACCCATCACTTTGCCTGAAGCATTTTCTATTTTAAGTATAAAAGAAAGTTGCACACTTTTATAGGTTTTGAATTTAGCACTTACATTATCCAGAATCACTTTGGCATCGGGATCGCTTTTGCCCAGCGAATTATTTTGAGAAAAAGAATGAATACCGACCAATAGAAATAAAGCTGTTAGTAGTTTTTGTACCATTAGTATCTTTTTTTGCACTTGAAATAAATATACGTATACGTTTATAGACAGTTGCTTATTGTTATCCGTTTAAAAACAGTGTGTAGCAAACTGTTAATATTAGTAAATAAATTCGAAGGATCCGGCAATCGTTTTAATAGTGGGTTGATCAATTTTGCCGCAAAATAAAGAGAGAATTTTAATTTGTCATTTCTCCCTGCATTTTTATGAGTTCCGGCGTCTTTACTTTTTCGGCAAACTCCTTTGCTGCTCTAATGAAACTCACGAAAATTGGTTGCGGGTTTTCTACGGTGCTCTTTAGCTCAGGATGATATTGTACTCCGATGAAAAATGGATGATCCGCCAATTCCAGAATTTCAACAAGACCGGTATCAGGATTGATGCCACTTGCTATCATTCCCGCCTCTTCAAAGAGGCTTAGATATTTATTATTGAATTCCCAGCGATGACGGTGTCTTTCCTGTATCAGCGTTGAATTATAAACCCGGAAGGCAAGAGTATTGTCTTTTATCAAACACGGGTAAGAGCCCAGTCTCATTGTTCCTCCTTTTATTGTAATTTTCTTTTGTTCTTCCATCATATCTATTACCGGGTTGGGCGTATCGGGCCGCATCTCAGTAGAGTCGGCATCTTCTATTCCAAGTACGTCTCTTGCAAATTCGATCGCCGCCATCTGCATTCCCAAACAGATACCAAAGAAGGGTAACTTATTTTCTCTGGCGTACCTTACCGCCATAATTTTACCCTCTACGCCACGAAACCCAAAGCCGGGCGCTACGAGGAGCCCATCTAGCCCATGCAGCTTTTCAGATACATTTTCGGCAGTAATGAATTCGCTGTGTACATTTACAATTTGTACCTTGCAATCGTTCACAGCTCCGGCATGAATGAACGACTCCAGTATCGATTTATAAGCATCTTGCAGCTCTATATATTTACCGATCAGGCCAATGGTAACTTTGTTCAGAGGATGGCGAAGTTTATCCAGAAAATCTTTCCATCTGCTCAATTCAGGCTCATTGTAATCGGTAATATTTAATTTCTTCAAAACCGTCACGTCCAGTTTTTCACGCAACATCAGAATCGGTACTTCATAGATGGTAGAAGCGTCGGCCGCCTCTATAACGGAGTTTTGCTTTACATTGCAAAAGAGTGCGATCTTTCTTTTAATATCATCGGTCAAGGGCTTTTCCGTTCTGCAAACTATTATATCAGGGTGGATACCGTTCTCACTTAGTAGTTTTACACTGTGTTGGGTGGGTTTCGTTTTGAGTTCCTTTGCAGATTTCAAATAAGGGATTAGTGTGAGATGAACAATCAGACAATCTTCATCCGGCAATTCCCACTGCAGCTGACGAACCGCCTCGATGAAAGGCAAACTCTCAATGTCACCTACCGTGCCACCTATTTCAGTAATAATAACATCGTACTCATTCTTCTCTCCCAATAGTAACATTCTCCTCTTGATTTCGTCTGTAATATGTGGCACCACTTGTACCGTTTTACCCAGATAATCCCCCGCCCTTTCTTTATTAATTACTGTCTGATATATTCTGCCCGTAGTAACATTATTTGCCTGTGAAGTATGAATACTCAGAAAACGCTCATAATGGCCAAGGTCAAGGTCGGTTTCAGCGCCATCCTCTGTCACGTAACATTCACCGTGCTCGTACGGATTTAATGTACCGGGGTCAACATTTATATATGGGTCAAACTTTTGAATGGTAACGCGAAGGCCGCGTGCCTGGAGAAGTTTAGCCAGTGAAGCGGCAATAATTCCTTTACCTAATGATGAAGTTACACCGCCCGTTACAAAAATATATTTAGCCATCTCGTGATGTTTTTTCAAAAAACAAGTCTCCCATTCAAAACCTTACTAACATGTTTGAAGAGGAAATAGTGACCGGCGGAGAAAGTGAATATTAATATCCGTGAGGTCGGGTAAAAGTACAGAAAATTTTGACGATCAAAAATATAATTAAGCCGGAATTATCAACATTCCTTCAAGATAAATCACATGCGCCGTAATACCACATACTGCAAATGTTTTCTGATTTCCGGGGATAAATGGTTTGCGTCCGTAGCCAAAATGGGACAAACAAATTATTAAAATGACAGTATATTAGCCGGTAATTTTCAACATCAAACAAATTAACTTATGATTTGGCATCTAATTCTTGGCGGCATCGCAGGCTTCCTGGCAGGAAAGGTTATGAAAGGCGACGGTTATGGAATCATTATTGACATTGTTCTTGGCCTCCTAGGCGGATGGTTCGGAGGCTGGGTTGGCGAAAAATTAGGAATCTCTTTAGGAGGCAGCGTTGGTTATTTAATTACAGCCTTTGTGGGAGCAGTTTTACTGGTCTGGATATCACGGCTGGTTAAACGGATGGCCTGATACAGGCAGAGTATCCAGCTCCTTTCCGGTACGCACATGATCGGCTAATTCCTGTATTGGCTAACGGACACGAATAGACGAAAACAGTCGTGTTTCAATAATATCTTTGAACGGAAAGAAAGTTGCGCACGTAGTCATCTATGCCTTCTTCCAGCGAAAACATTTCTTCTCTGTACCCTGTGTGGCGGATCTTATCCATTTGCGCCTGCGTATAATACTGGTAAGTATTTCTGATATCCGCCGGCATATCTATATATTTTATCTGTGGCTGCTTGTCAAGTCCGGAAAACGTGGCCTTTACCAGGTCATTGAAGGTTCGTGCTTTTCCTGTTCCAACGTTGTAGATTCCCGAAGTAAATGCTTCTTCATTTTGCCATTTTTGTAAAAACCAAAAGCAAATGCGGATCACGTCTTTTACATAGATAAAATCCCGCAACTGTTCGCCGTCCTTATATCCTTCTTTGTGCGATTTAAAAAGATTTACAAAACCATTTTTTTGTATCTGAGTGAAAGAATGGAAGATTACACTGGCCATACGTCCCTTGTGATATTCATTCGGGCCATACACATTAAAAAATTTTAAGCCAGCCCACGCAGGCGGAATTTTGGCTCCGCTTTTTACTTCGTTCAAAGCCCATTTGTCAAATTCATTCTTAGAAACGCCATATGGATTCAGGGGTTTCAGATCTCTAATCAACAACTCATCATCCCTATATCCCAGTTCACCTGCACCGTAAGTAGCAGCAGACGAAGCGTAAACCAGCGGAATATTTTTACCGGCACAGTACTGCCAAATTTTTTGCGAATATTCAACATTCAGACGCTGATGTACAGAATAGTCAAATTCGGTCGTATCAGTACGCGCTCCCAAATGAAAAATAAAATCAACTGAAGGTTGACGACTTTCAAGCCAATCAAAAAAAAGTTCCCTTTCTATTTTTTGCAAAAATTTTTTACCGACAAGGTTTGCATCTTTTTCATGCTCAGAAAAATCGTCTACCAAACAAAGATGATGATAGCCTGCTTCATTCAGATAAGAAACCATGCAACTTCCAATAAAACCTGCCGCACCCGTAACAACGATATTTGAGATCTTGTCCATTATTCCGGCATGTAAGCTTTAAAATGATTGCCGATAGCATTATCGTATTTTTCAAACCAATCTCCGATGGTATCCCAATGTTCTCCATTCACAAGAACATCCCCTGAAGTAACAGTACCGATCTTTCCAAATGGAATATTTAGTGCATTTTCAAATGCCGTCATATTTTCGCTTTTTACACTTACCACTACTCTTCCCTGGGATTCGCCAAACCAGAAAGCGTCGTTTCGTACGGGATTGTTCTGCACAACGTCAAATCCCAATTTCCGGCTAAATCCGCTTTCGGCAAGCGTTACAAACAAACCTCCCTCGCTGATGTCATGCGCAGATTCGATCAACCTCGCTACAATCAGTTTACTAACGGCCTCGTGTAAACGAAATTCTTCTTCGAGGTTGAAATAAGGCGCAGGAGAAAATTCTACCCCGCATATTTTATGCAAGTATTCTGAACAGTTGATATCATCCCTGATTTCCCCTAAGATATAAATTATGTCTCCGGAATTCTTAAAATCAAGTGTCATCCTATTATCAATATTCTCAATAAGCCCAACCATTCCTATCGTCGGTGTGGGATATACCGGACCCGATGGCGACTGGTTATAAAAACTTACGTTGCCGCCTGTTACCGGCGTATCAAACTTTTTACAGGCCTCACTCATTCCCTTTATACTCTCCACGAACTGATAATATACTTCGGGATCATATGGATTGCCGAAATTAAGGCAGTTGGTAACTCCCAGTGGAACGCCACCGCTACACACGATGTTACGGGCTGCCTCACTTACTGCAATTATGCAACCGATGTAAGGATTTGCAAAAACATATCGACTATTACAATCCGTTGTTAAGGCAAGTGCTTTAGAAGTACCTTTAATACCCACTAAAGCCGCATCTGAAGGTGCATTCGTACTTAAGTTTGCGGCACCCACCATGCTGTCATATTGATTATATATCCATTTTTTTGAAGAGATCCCGGGAAGCGTAATTAGATTTTCGGCAATTTCCTTTATGTTTCGGGGTACAGGAATTGATGCCGCATCAAACCCGTCGATCCTTTTCATATAGGCTGGCCGTTTGTATTCACGGTCATACACAGGTGCTCCGCCACCCAACACAAGACTATCCGCAGGTATTTCCGCTTCCAGCGTATCATTCATATAAAAACGCAGCGTATCCCCTGAAGTGACCTCACCGATTTGAGAACATGGCAGGTCCCATTTTTCAAAAATATTGATCACTTCCTGCTCTCTTCCTTTTTTTACTATCAGCAACATTCTTTCCTGGCTTTCACTTATCAGCAGTTCCCAGGCTTTCATATTCTTTTGCCTGGTAGGAACGTTTTCAAGATGAATATCCATCCCTACTCCACCCTTTGCGCTTGTTTCCGACGTGGAACAAATAATGCCGGCGGCCCCCATATCCTGCATGCCAACAACAGCTCCGGTTGCAATTACTTCAAGACACGCTTCCAATAATTTTTTTTCCTGGAAGGGGTCACCTACCTGCACAGCGGGTAAATCTTCCACACTATTTTCCGTAATATCTGCCGAGGCAAATGCCGCACCGCCCATTCCATCTTTACCCGTTGCACTGCCTGCAATAAAAACAGGATTACCCTCGCCCGATGCAGTTGCACTAACGGTGTGGCCTAAACGAACTATGCCTGCGCTCATAGCATTTACCAATGGATTGGTATGATAACAATCTTCAAAGTAAACTTCACCTCCAACGGTGGGCACACCAAAGCAGTTGCCGTAATGACCAATGCCATGCACAATGCCGCTTAATAAATATTTTGTTTTTTCGTTTTCCAAATCACCGAAACGAAGTGAATTCAATGCCGCTATGGGCCGGGCGCCCATTGTAAAAATATCACGATGAATACCGCCCACCCCCGTAGCCGCCCCCTGGAACGGTTCAATAGCCGACGGATGATTATGACTTTCAATTTTAAAAACCACACCCCAGCCATCGCCGATGTCCATTAGACCTGCATTCTCTTCACCAGCCTTTACCAGCAACCTCGATCCCTCACGTGGCAAAGTCTTGAGCCATCTTATGGAATTTTTGTAGCTGCAATGTTCGCTCCACATTACGGAATAAACGCTCAGTTCAGTGAAGTTGGGAACGCGTCCGAGTATCTGAATTATTTTTTCAAATTCATCTTTTCTCAGGCCCAGTTTCTCGGCGGTATCAAATGTTATTTCCATAGTAACTTTCGAAGCGCAAACTTACAATCTATTCAAGGACGGGAACAAAAACGGCTCTAAATATTTTAACTATCTTCCCACAAATAAATTCCAGTGCTGTATTATTTGCTTTTCATAGTTTATTATTTCTTGCTGTCATGGCTAATTACGCGGATTGGCTTTTTTAAAGGTTCCCGGTTAGGCAACAGGGCCCTTATTTTACTATTCGCCCTGTGGGTTGCTGCCGGATTGCTGAATTGCTATTTAGATTTATATCACTTCAAATTTTCCGATTCACGGGTTTTCAACAGCCTTGGGCTAGATGAGTACCATATATTATTGCAGCATCCAAAAGAATATCTTGTTAATATTTTTCAAAGCAACCATCACAACCCCTACGGTAGATTTCTGGAAGACACGCACTCATTTTGGAATGATACCCGAAGCAATGTGATCGTGAAAATGCTTTCCCTGTTTGATATTTTCAGTCATGGCAATTTCTATATTAACTCACTATTCTATAACTTTTTGGTCTTTTTTGGGTGCATTGGACTTTATAGAACTTTTATAAAAATCTTCCCTGCTTACAAATTAATCTTGATTACGTGCATTTTTCTATTGCCATCAACACTTTTTTATAGCAGCAGCATTCACAGGGATGGACTAATTTATCTTTCTCTTGGAATTGCTATATATCACATTGCTGCCCTGCTAAATGAAAAAGTTTCAGGATTTAAACATATTCTGATTGCAGGAGTTTTTATCCTTCTGATCCTACTACTCAGGAATTTTGTTTTTATAGCCTTAATACCTGCCTTGTGCGCCTGGCTGATCTCGGAAAAAAGGCGCAGCTATTCCTTCTGGATCTTTTCAGGTATTTATCTGATTTCAGCTATCGCTTTTTTTAGTACCGAATTATTGCCTTATCAATTAAACCTACCGGCTCACGTTTCGGGCAGACAGGCTGATTTTATGATTATCTCGGTAAATGGTGCGTCTTCAATACCAATGCATCCTTTGGATCCAACATTTATCGGATTTATATACAACTTACCTCAGGCCATTGAATTTAGCCTGATGCGACCTTTCATTACCGAACATAAAAACTTCCTCTATATTCCTGCAGCCATGGAATTGCTTATTTACCAGTTGCTACTGCTTATCTATATTTTTTTCCGAAAGAAAAAACCAATCGTACCCCCCCTGATCTATTTTGGAATATTTTTTTCAATGACTATCTTCTTAATGATTGGCTATACGATTCCGATCATCGGAGCAATTGTCAGATACCGTAGCATTTATTTCCCTTTTATCATCATTCCGGTCGTGTGCTTTACTGATTGGCGAAGGTTCGCAAAATTCATACATATACTATAATTTTATTATTTGTTTCATTTATCCACATCTGTGCAAAATTTTGACACAATTGTAAAAAAACTTTGTTTTTTCTACCGATAAGGCTTTTTTTTGCTATCTAAATTTCAAGAAAATGCAATCTTTAAGACTAAATGCACTTTACAATCTAATCTCAAACAACAAGGCAGATCTGGCGCCTGAGGCTAAGAAGATCACGGCTATCTTCGGTGAAAATGTTTTCACTCTCGAAAAAGCAAGACAGTTTTTGAGCGATGAGGCCTATAAGAGCCTGGTTTCATCTATTAAGAACTCAGAAAGAATAGATCGCCGGATGGGTGAGCAAATCGCCGCGGGACTTAAGGCTTGGGCAGAAACCAAAGGAGTAACCCACTTTACACACTGGTTTCAGCCGCTGACCGGCGCAACAGCAGAAAAGCATGATTCATTTTTTACCATAAAAAGTGACGGTAAAGCAATTGAAGAATTTGATGGCGCTGCATTAATTCAGCAGGAACCTGATGCCTCTTCGTTCCCAAGTGGCGGATTGCGCGCAACATTTGAGGCCCGCGGTTATACGGCATGGGATCCATCGTCTCCTCCGTTCATCGTAGAAATTGGTCACGGCAGAACGTTGTGCATACCCACCATATTCGTATCTTATACCGGGGAATCTCTCGATGCGAAGACACCTTTATTAAAATCATTGGTGGCTCTTGATAAAGCTGCCGTAGATGTATGTCAGTATTTCGATAAAAATGTTACATCGGTAAAACCCACATTAGGATGGGAGCAGGAATACTTTGTGATTGATGCCGGCATTGCTACTGCCCGCCCTGATTTAATTATGACCGGCCGCACTGTATTTGGTCATGCACCGGCAAAAGGCCAACAATTGGAAGATCATTATTTTGCTTCTATTCCAGAAAGAGTGTATGCTTTTATGAGGGACTATGAAAATGAGGGGTATAAATTGGGCATTCCTTTACGTACACGCCATAATGAGGTGGCGCCTTCGCAGTACGAGTGCGCACCCGTATTCGAGGAAGTGAATCTTGCGGTAGATCACAATACCCTACTTATGGATGTAATGACCCGTGTAGCAAGGAAGCATGACCTGATGGTGCTGCTTCATGAAAAGCCATTTGCAGGAATAAACGGTAGCGGTAAGCATAACAACTGGAGTATGGCAACCAATACCGGTGTGAATCTTCTTTCGCCGGGAAAAACACCAAAGACCAATTTGATGTTCCTTACCTTCTTTGTCAATACCATCAAGGCGGTTCACGATCATGCCGATCTTCTCAGGGCATCTATTGCATCAGCAGGTAATGATCATCGTCTTGGCGCAAACGAAGCTCCTCCTGCTATTATTTCTATTTTTATTGGCAAATACCTTACAGATGTATTGAACCAGATAGAAAAAAGAGTAGGTAATAAGTTCGATGAACAGGACGAGGCAATATTAAAACTGGATATACATAAGAGTATTCCGGAATTGATGCTGGATAATACGGACAGAAATCGTACTTCTCCATTTGCATTTACAGGAAACAAGTTTGAATTCAGAGCGGTTGGTTCAGGCGCCAACTGTGCTTCGGCGATGACCGTACTAAACACCATCATGTGCGAAACACTTAATCAATTCAAGACTGATGTGGACAAACTGGTTGATGGTGGTGAAAAGAAGGAGGTTGCCATTATGCAGGTGATTCAAAAATATATTGTGGATAGTAAATCCGTTTTGTTTGAGGGGAATAACTATAGCGATGAATGGGAAAAAGAAGCGACAAAAAGAGGTTTGCCCAATGTGAAAACAACGCCTCTCGCGCTGGATGCATTAGTGACTTCAAAAGCTAAAAAACTTTTCGAGCATCACAATGTATATACACATAGCGAACTGGAAGCCCGTCACGAAATACAACTTGAAAATTATGTAAAGAAAGTACAAATAGAAGCGAGGGTAATTGGTGACCTGGCAACAACTTATATTTTACCTGCGGCTATTAAATATCAGAATGTTTTGGTCAGCAATATTCGCGGATTAAAAGAAATAGGTATTGAAGAAGGCGCTTACGAAAATCAAAAAAAGATCGCTTCAAAAATTGCCGAGCATATAGGTAAAATAAGTACCGGTGTGGAAGCTATGATTAATGCAAGAAAAGCAGCTAATAAAATAGAAAACACGCGTGAAAAGGCAATCGCTTATTGCGATAAGATCAAGGCCTACTTCGACGAGATCAGGTATCATGTAGATAAGCTGGAACTGCTGGTAGATGATGAATATTGGGAGCTTCCTAAATATCGCGAAATGCTGTTCTTAAGATAAGCAAGTTCATCGCACAAAAAAATTAAACCCTGCCTTACGCAGGGTTTTTTAGTCCCAATGACAAAATATACATTTCTATGGGGGAGTTACAGATGTGTATGTGCGCAATCTGTTAAACCAGGTTTACGGTAACTGAAAAGTCCTTTCTGAAACAATACGATTAAGCTGAAATATCTGCGTCTCATGTACCGGCATATACCCACAAAGCGGATAGGAAGCCTGCTACCAATACTCCCACGCTTATAAAAAGATATTTCAAGCCATTTTTGTTATTGAAAAAATTCATAGGCTTAGGATCATTTTTTTTCTTAACGACATTTTTAAACATTTTATTTTACCAACTAAATGTAATTCGATAAAACTTTTTTATAGGCCAGGTTTATTCGGAAAACCACATTCAAAAACACTTTTGTAACTTTCTATCACGATCCATTATTCAGTATAAATACGATTGCATATATATGTCAACAGTTGCAGATGATAGTGAATTTTCGAATGAGATGTCACTACCTTTAAGTAAACGCTCCTATTGGCTCACCCGTTTTCTTATTCTGCGCGTGTTGGGAATTATTTATGCAGTTGCCTTTCTTGTTTTAATTAATGAGGTAATTCCTTTAATAGGGTATGATGGTTTAACGCCTGCGGATATTTACTTAAAAGAGGTTGCTAATGCGCTCGGATCGCCAGGCAAAGGTTTTTTGAGGTTGCCTTCTGTTTTCTGGTTCATTCATTCAGACAACGCGTTGCTTATCGGTGCATGGATTGGATTTATTATATCCTGCGTGGTAGCGGCCGGATATGCAAACTCCATAATGCTTACCATCCTCTGGTTTCTCTATTTATCCTTCGTGCATATCGGGCAGGAATGGTATGGATATGGATGGGAAATACAACTTACGGAAACAGGCTTTTTGGCTATATTTCTTTGCCCGCTACTTGAGATGAGGCCTTTCCCAAAACGGCAGACTCCATTTCCAATTATAGTTTTATTCCGATGGTTGATATTTAGGATAATGCTCGGTTCTGCATTAATTAAGCTCCGCTGGGATGTTGTTTGGAAAAACGGCACCGCTCTTTATTATCATTTTGAATCACAACCAATCCCCGGCCCATTAAGCAGGTGGTTTCATTTTTTACCAAGGACACTACTAAAAATGGGTGTATGGTTTAATTTTCTTGCAGAACTCATCGCTCCCTGGTTTGTATTTTGGCCAAGAATTGCACGCACGATTGCCGGTGTGGTAATAATAGCCTTTCAGCTAACTATTATTCTTAGTGGCAATCTTTCGTTTTTAAACTGGCTGACCATAATACCCGCACTGGCATGTTTTGATGATGATTTTTTGAAAAAGATTTTTCCCAAATCAATTACAAAGAAAGCGCAGCATGCCGAAGCGAATGCGCTACCATCCCGTCTGATGCAAACCACAGCATGGGTGGTAACTGCAATTGTTGCTTTATTAAGCATTCAGCCCGCATTTAATTTGCTTTCTTCAGAACAAATTATGAACACATCTTATGACCCTCTAGAACTGGTGAATACTTACGGCGCTTTTGGAACGGTTGGCCGTGAAAGATTAAATGTTGTTTTCGAAGGAACAAACAGCAGTAACTCTGACAGCGCCATATGGAAGGAATATATTTACAGAGGACTACCGGTTCGCCTTGACAAACGGCCTCCTCAAATTGCTCCTTACCAGTTGCACCTCGACTGGCAAATGTGGTTTGCATCTATGGAAAGTCCGGACGAATATTCGTGGACATTTAATCTTGAATGGAAACTATTACACAATGATCCGAATGTGCTGAGCCTCTTTGCAAATAATCCTTTTCCCAATGTTCCACCAAAATATGTGCGTGCTGTGTTGTACGTTTACTCATTTGCCAAACCTGGTAATCCGCAGGGTCTTTGGTGGAATCGACAACGAAAAGGCCTTTGGTTACCACCGGTTTCGGCAAATGATTCAGGATTTGTAATGTATCTGAAAAGCCAGGGATGGGCCCGTTAAATCTATTCAAAGTATAACGGCTAAGCATACACGAAAAAAGACTTATATTAATCTGCAGGGAACATCTTCATCTTCCGACAAATGATACGCAGCACACATCCGGTGATATCCATCAGCGATAATCAATTTATTATTGTGTCTTACCAGCAGGATTGGTGACAGTTTGTTTCCTTTCTTCACTTTTTTCAAGTCTTGTTTCACATGAATATTGTCATCCGGTAAAAGAGGCAATGAACTGGCCCGAAATATATCTTTTGCCTTCTTTATGATCGTTGGCGCATTTTTTAATTTATCGATCAACACCCTGCATTCTTCAGGCGTAAAAAGTAATTCCAGATAGTCCGTCGCAGCAGGAAAATCGTGCTCTTCCGGATTTTTGAGCCAAAATTTTTCCATAAAATTTTTTAAAAAACAAAAATAAAGCTGATTACGCTTCGGATAAAAATCAGGTTGAAATTATTTTAAAATAAGCGACCAGGCATTAACAACAAAATTAAACCCTTGTGCTATATAAGAACCCCATGTATTCATTAAAAGTTTTCGCAGGCTTCTTCTGCAAAACCAAATGACAAGGTCATACCTGCTCCGCCAAGACCGTTAATAATATAAACTCCCTCTTCTGCCTCTAGAACAATATCGGTATTCCTGTTGGTCATTTTTGGGTAAACGCCGTGCCATGACTGAATTTGCTCCCACTTATCTGTTATTGCAAATTCTTTGAGATAGGAAATAATCAGATCATTAATATATACTTCATCAAAAGGGGTGAATGACAAACCATACTCATGAGAATCGCCAACAGTAAGCTCGCCCTTACCATTCTGCGACACCATAACGTGTATGCCTAAACGAAGAAATTCCGGCATTTCCTGCTGGTATCTTTTTCTCAGCAGATCGAGCGATGGAGCGGCCTTGAAACTTTCATAGTGAATCAGTGACAGGCCACCGCATAAAGAGGTGCCTATGCGGAACGAATCGTCATCATTGACAAACCGCATCATTTGCAGCTTGCATTTTGTTACACTCAATGACCTAAATTTTTCAGGATACAGGGTTTCAAAATCAGCTCCCGAACATATGCAGATCAAATCAGCCGAAAAGGATTTTTTGCCCGCAGTTACTTCATTACTCTTTACAGAAGTAACATTGGTGTTCCAGATAAATTTAACCTGGTATTTTTCTGATAAATATTCCGTAATTGCTGCAATTGCCTCTCTCGGATCCACAATCATTTCGCTTTTGCTAAACAGTCCACCTTTTAAACCGGCGAGGTTAATGCCTTTAAATCTATCATTTATTTCAGATGGCGTCAATAACGACACTTCTCTTTTATCATCTCTGAATGCTTTGTTCAGCTCCTGCAGAACCATCCATTCATCATCATGATATGCAAGATGAAGACTCCCGCATTCGTCGTACCAGAATGCTGCCGCATCACCGATTTCTTTCCAGATGTTTCTGCTTCGCATCGCCCGGTTATACAATTTTCCCGAAGGTTGTCCTATGGGCCACACCATTCCGAAATTTCTTATGGAAGCACCTGTAGCCTTCGCACCCCGTTCCACTACCGTAACTGAATAACCTTTCAACGATAATGCGCGTGCCATCGCTAATCCAACAATTCCCGAACCTATTACAATAGCAGATTTACTCATGACCACAACTTTATTTCACGATAATATGAAAAAATCAAACTGAGAGCGATACGATTTCCTGTTGTTCGTCTCTCAATATATTTACTCTATTTTTCTTATACTTTTCATTGAAATAATATAAGGCAACGAAAGTGCCGATTACCCCTGCAACTGATAAATATATTACGCCGTTCGAATATACGGTTGCCCACGGGAGACTATTACTGATCACCGACTTGCTGATAATGACTAAAACACTGCCCAAATAGCCAAACGAGTCGGCCACATATATTAAAAAACCAACGTTCCCCCCGCTTCGGAATGTTGCAATCAGTCTTTCGAATAAGATACAATTAAACGGGATGTAACCCATATATAAACCGAGGCCCACCAGCGTCATCCACAAAAAGGGTGACAGCAGGTGATGAACAAACATCCATGAACTGACACCCGCTAACGCAAACCCTGCCACAATAATAATGTGTGATATGACCAGTGCCCGTTTATTATTGGTAATAACGATCATGCTACCGATCATCAGCAAAACTATAATGGTGATAGGTATTTCTGTTGCCGTAAATACAGAAGGCTCATTACCATACCCCAACTCGTTCCAGATATCGGCCGCAAAGTTGTCTCTTATGTCACGAAATACGGTCAAAAAAACATATAAGATAACCAGCAATACCAGTCCAAAACTGAACCTCGCAAAAAATTGCTTTCGTTCAATACGGGTCATGGGTAAACGAACAATCCTTTTCTTAATATCATCTTGAGAAGGTGGTGGGATTTTCTCCAGCAGAAAGACAAATAAAAGAAGTGGAACAATGAAGACAAGTCCTGTATCAAATCCTACCCACAGGTCACTAACATGGAACGAAACCTGCAAATATTTACCAATAGATTTTACAAAGCCCGACGAAAAAATAAAACTTACAGAAAGACAGGCACCGATCAAATCTGTCGCTTTTCTGCCTTCAACAAATGAAAAGACAATCCCCCAAATCATGCCTAAAGGAAATCCGTTTATTAGCAAAAAAATAATATTGAACGGTGCAGGTACCAGCGCAAAAAGAAGTAAGGCAAGCCACGATATACCAACCAATAACAGAATTGTTTTGCCCCGGCCAATGTGTTTTAGTTCTGCAATAAACCTGATCCCGTAAAATTTGCTGAGCATATAACCGACTACCTGTGCAATCACCAAAACGTCTTTGTACGGAATGCCCCATATGGAGTGAAATTTGACAAATTCACCCACAGTAAAAGGTTTGCGATAGGCATAGACAGAAGCATAGGTAAGAAAAGTAACGACAGAGGCAAATGCGGCAACATAAACGTCCCGCGATTTGATCTTATCTGAAGGCAATGTAGTTGCTGGCACTTATCAATAAATTAGTGAAGGTAATTTTTCCAGTGAATCAATGATGAAATCAGGATGATACCTGATCAGTTCATCTTTTGTATAGGCACCCGTGGTTACCGCCACCACGATACCGCATCCCGCATTAATTCCTTCTTCTATATCTACCCTGGTATCTCCCACTTTCGCAACATTTTCGGATGAATCAATATTCATTTTTTGCATGAGTTGATGTATCATATATGGGTATGGTCTGCCCTCACATACTTCATCACTGCAGATCACTTCATCTATGAACGACGCCTCATCCCAATGAAGGCGTTTTAAAATTGGCTGCGTAACCGCTTTGGTAAAACCTGCATTCAGCGCCACTTTATTTTATTTCTTTGCAAATCCATGAAAACCTTTTCTGCATACGGCAATGGCTTAAGATCGTCACTTGTTTCATAATAATGAATCATTTGACGGCTAAAACCCTCATGAATAGTGTCGATCAACTCTTCATTGCTTTCAAAGCCCGGTTTACATTTCGCGATAAGAATTTTTATGGCTTCCTTTTTTCTGTACCCCATTACCTTATCCACATCTTCCGGATCAACATCAGTGATTCCCGCATTTATCAGAGCTTGTCTGAAAACATCATTGATGTCTCCCCTGTCCGAAACGGTTGTTCCTGCAATGTCAAATACAACTAATTCAATTGACATAATGAACTTTACACTTTAAATGATGAACAATTATTCTTAATCTTTTTACAATAATTCAACAACCATCGCTACGATAACGTAGTCTTCCATTTTCGTTTGTGCGTAACTGTTAGATATAGTGATTTAAAAACCAAACAATCATAAAAGAAGTTTATATTTCATGTGATCTCTTTAAAAAATGGGACGGAGTGAGAATATCTCCGTCCCGGGTATATGAATCTAAAACAAAGCTGCCATCTTATTTGAGCAACCACATTTTCTGGTTCAGATCATCCTGCGAAAACTGCTGTGCTGTGACAGCAGCGTTCCAGTTAGTAGCGTTTTGGGCCTGCTCGGACACAGGGTATGCCCATCTTAAAGGAATAACCCCGTTATTACCCACACCTGCTCCTGATTCAAAAGCAGGAACTCCCGTTCTGCGCCAGTTATAATATGCTTCGTATCCTGAATTTTCAAACATGGCGATGTATTTCTGCATCACGATTTGATCAATAGCTGTCGAGGGTGTAGATGAAAGCTTTACTGCAGCCTGGCTGTAATAGGTACTGAAATCAAACGTAAATGGATAAGAAGCTACCTGGTCGACTGAATTTGCACCAGGCGGCAAAAAGTATGCTTTAAAAGATGTTTGTGATGGATCTATGCCATAGAATCTCATTGATTCTTTAATACCGATAGTGTACCATGTCTCTGCATCGCCGGAAATCCATCCCCGTTCGATAGCTTCGGCAATGTTGAAGCACATTTCTTTGTAACCAATCAGTACGTCAGGCTCACCGGTGAAATCGGAATAATATCTTTTCCGGTTGATAAACGAATACAAATTGGCACTCGCATTAGCGTACATAGTCTGTACCGGCTCTCCAGTGCTTGCGCCTACAAAAAACTTAAACTGGCACGGATTAGGATCATTTGCCCAAAGCGCACCGGCAGGTTCGCACGTTACGAATACACGCGGATCACTCAACGTAGTTAATGCAGACACATATGTTTTGGCCATGTTGAATCTTGCCGCAATTGATCCAAAGTTGCTCGGGTTAAATGGATAAGTGCTATAGGTATTTGATCCACCGGGATTGTATACAAACTTAAAATCTTCATCCTGGCTTGTGAAAATGGGGTACTTTGAAGGATTGTTAAAAATGTTGGCGAACTGACCAGGTACGTTCAGGGTAGCGTCTGATGACTTGTTGCTCAACGCGATCAATACGCGAAGCTTAAAAGTATTTACCATTTTTTGCCAGAGAGTAAGATCCCCTCCATAAAAAATATCCTGGGATGTAGACAAAGAGTTGTCATTATCTGCAACAAGTGTCGTAAAATCTGTATTTGCTGAATCCAATTCATTCAGCACATAGGCAAACACCTGCTCCTGCGGAGTATAGGTTGGGGTAAAATTTTGCGTACCTTCCAAAGCATCTGCCTGGGGCACGTCGCCAAACATTGAAGTCAGGTTATAATAATAATAGGCGCGAATGAATCTACCAACAGCCTCATAAGGATTAACACTTGCAGCACCCCTTGATGTTACTTCGCTTTCCATTTGTGCTACATTCTTTAATACAAGGTAAGGATCAAAAGATGCATTATCTCCGGTCCACGAATATATATTGTTTCCATAGTAATCGTAATTCTGGCAATGATATTGATTCCAGTCCTGCACATTATCCCAGGAATTGATTCCACCAGAATTAACAGGTCCCAAGGTCGCGAAACTATTTTGGGTAATTTGACTGGTAGCCGTTCCTGACACATCCGTCAGCACAGTTCCCAATATTAAACCTGGTGGCACAGTAGTGGGCTTATTTGGGTTTGCCTGCTTATCCTGAATCTGCTTATTGCAGGCGAACAATATTATCGCGGCGAAAGCAGTATAGATTATGCTTGATAAACTTTTCATGTTTGTTACTTAATTGGTTTAAAAGGTAAGATTTACGTTAAATCCATAATTGCGCATTGTAGGAGTCTGCAGTCCCGAACCGCTATCCTGCGTATACTGATCTACATCCAGATCCTTAAATCGGCTGGGGAAGAAATACAACAGGTTTCTTCCAACCAACGATATTGTTGCCGATTTTACAAATGATCTGTTACCGAAGAGATTTTGAGGCAGTGCATAAGTAATAGTTACCTCTCTGAGTTTGGTATATGTTTTCTTCACAATATCCAAATCAGGAATAGAAGCCATACGCGTCACAAACGGCTGTACCTGGCTTTTGGTTGTATTCGTTTGTTCGGTGAGGTCTTTCATGTTGGTAATTACTCCGGTAATGGGATCTAACTGAATGGGAGCCCCAACAAGATTTACGCCTTGTCCGGTATAAGCTGCAATATTCGCTTCGTCCTGAGGACGGGCAGCCCCCAATGCACCCGTAGCGGCCTCAATGTGACGTCCTCCTTGCAGGGTTTTCTTTCTTACATAATCTTCAATTACACCACCTACCATACCATCAAACTGGAAGTGCAACGAAAATTGTTTATAGCTCAAGGTATTGATCACACCCCAAATGAAATCAGGATCGGAATGACCGAATACCTTTTGAGCTGAAACGCCTAAATCAGAGAATCTTGTAAACACACCTGTTCCGGGGTCGATTACCATTTTTCCATCCGGAGTTCTTACAAATGCATTACCGTATACGAGGTCAATTCTTTTGCCGTTAAATTCATAATTATTCGGGTTGGAATTTTTTACCCATTTCCGCACGTAGGATGAATAGTTCGCTGTAATATCCCAACTAAATCCGTTCAAATGTGTGATTGGATGTGCACTCACCACAACTTCCCATCCGTCGTTGGTATATACGTTGCCGTTGGTAAGATAAGATGAATAACCCGACGCGGGGGATGTTCCCTGGTTTACGATTCCGGTGTTTTTGTAGTGATATCGCGTTATATCAATACCAATCTTATTATTCAGAAAGCGAATATCAGCGCCAAATTCTGTTGATTGCCTGTCTGCTGTAAAAATAGTCGGGCTTACGGTTTGATCAGAATACTGCGCGCTCGTCTGGCTGCTATAGGTCGGAGCAAGACTATATACCTGTGAAAACTGGTAACCTGGTCCTCCATATGGTGAATACCACGTATAGCCATAACCTCCTGCCGGGGTTGCACTTACATCAGGAGAGAACAACGGTGACGTACCACCATCCTTGCTTTCAGCGTATGAACCTCTCAATTTCACAAAAGAAATTGCTTGGGGAAAATGAATATAATCAGATACAACCGTTGCCAGGTTGAAAGATGGATAGTAGTAGCTATTCGTATTGGTTGGCAACGCCGAAGACTTATCTACGCGACCAGTTACATTTGCTGTAATATATGATTTGTATCCGAGATCAACAGAATAATACGCGCTTAAGACAAGCATACTTGAATGGAAACTACTTCCTGTCAAAGTACCCTGCGAATTAGAAAAGGAATAAATTCCCGGAACGTTCAGATAATTTGTCGATTCAAAATCTGAATTAAATGCCAGGTTTCTTACTGTTCCCCCGCCGAGAGCCTGTACATCTAAAAACCCGAGAATATTTTCTTTATGATATCTCGCCTGTAAGTCAATATTCGATTCAAACAACGCTCTTCTGTCCTCCCTGTAATCTCCCTGTCTTAATTCTCTTCCGTAAACATCCGCAGAATAAGGCATCTTTTCAGAATTAAACATATCATAAGCGTTCATTGCAGGACGGAATTGAAAATCCAGATTATTGTTGAGCTTATAATTCAGTGATAAATACCCGTACTCATTATTTTGATAATGGCTTCTTAACCACTCGTATGACATGAACCATGGATTATTATAACGGTAGTATTCTTCATAGTTCTGTTGAATTCCAACTTTACCCGGTTGCCAGTAGTTGCGGATATTGGGATCGTCTACACTCCAGTCGGCCCCGCCCCAGAGAATGAGATTGTAGATGATGCTGTTAGGGCCATAATTTACGTCAGGAACATTGGGAGTTGACTGCCTGCTATAATTGAAATATGAAGTGAGAGAAAATTTAGGATTAAATCTCTCGGTTAAGCTCGCAGTAAAATTTCCATTATTGAGTCTTGTATTGGGAACGATACCCTGTTGATAAGTATTACCAACCGAAAGCCTGAAATCTGTTTTTTCAGTTGATGAACTTACGGCAATGCTGTTTGATTGAATAAGACCTGCCTGCAAAAATTTCTTCAGGTTGTCTTTTCCTCTCGCCGTCCACGGAGTGGGCTGTACGTGACCGGTATAAGTACTGCCATCGGCAAATGTAGTCACGTAATCCTGTGTGGGATCGTAAGCGCCATCATATTGCGGCAGCAACTGACCTCTGAATTGCGGCCCCCACACGTCGTAATCATAATCATTAATTCCGACGCCTACCGCACCACTTCCAAAGTAAGAGGCAGGGCTTGAACCACCACCACCAAATGCATACTTACCATTATCACCCGGGCCATACAAATCGTTATACTTCGGCAATGCAATAAAACCCTTATTGATTTGTGTACTGTTATTAAAGGTTACTTCCAGTCCTTTCCTGTTTTTTGTACCCTTTTTTGTAGTAATGATAATAGCGCCATTCTTTCCCTGGAATCCGTACAAGGCTGCCGCATTAGGGCCTTTCAATACTGTGTAGGTTTCAATATCATCTGAATTGAGGTTATAGGTATCAGAGGTAATCGGCACCCCGTCAACAACAAACAACGGACGGTTGTTAGAACCGTTTTCACCACGGATAATTACATCCGCTGGGTGACCAATCTCCTGGTTGATATTTACCTGGAGACCTGCTACGGTACCTTTCAATGCATTTACCGGATCTGACTCTTTTGCCTTGGCAAACTGAGACGCATCAACTGTTTGAAGAGAATACCCCAACCGCTTAGCTTCCTTTTTAATGCCCGTTGCCGTTACGACTACTTCGTTCAGTTGCTGTTTGGAAGGAGTTAATTGTATCTCACTTATCTTATCAGAAGAATTAATTTCCAATGCCTGGTAACCAACTGACGTTATAACGACCTTGGACTTATCAGGCACATCCAAGGAAAAGTTACCATTTGCATCTGTAGAGGTTCCGTCATTGGTATTTTTCACGGTAACACTCACACCCGTTATGGGCATTTTGGTGATTGCATCAATTACTTTACCGCTCAGGGTATGGCTTTGTGCATGCAGAAAAACGGGAACAAACAACGATAAAATTACGAACAACAACACTTTCCTTAGAGGGAGGTCAAATTGCATCATAAACATTAATTTTTAAATGAGATGCAAAACTATTTTTAAGAAGTTAACAGGTCGTTAAAGACGTTTAAACAAAAGGTTATGCAATTGTTACGAAAGTTATTTCCTGATTAAATAATTGTGAACAGGATTTTCGCAGGAAAAATTTAGATAAATTACCGCACGCGCGCGAAAGTGCCGTGAAGCGATCGACAACTAACGGATACGGATATACGCAATCTGCAGGCATGAGTGGTCCATAAAAAAAAGCTAAACAAACTTCACTTTTATCTCAATATTGGTATTTCTCCCTTTATCGTCGGCACACGAAATTTTGATGTTGGGAGTTGTGGGATTAAAGAATATCTTTTGATGAGGCTTCGCTGCGGAAAAAAACTTATCATTCACATACCAGTATACCTGTGAAACATCATTTGCCGGAGAACAGGACAAGGTGAGTTGCTGCTCTTGTTTGTCCATAATGACATACACCATTCCATCATTAAGAGACGTGATGATAGGTGCCCGACCATTGAATTCACGCGTGCAGGCAGGATTGTGAGGAGGAATTCTTTCAAACGCAATATGTTTCGATTTATAAAAAGAAGCGAGTTCAGGCGATATATTTTCAAAAAATTTAGTTTTATAACCGGATGGCGGCAGGCATGACGTACAATAAGAATATTTTTCATCGGCGGAGAGCCAAACCTGTTTCAGATGGTCGCACTTCTCATTGCCGGACACTCCCGGAATATAATAATCCATCACCTGGTCCGTGCAAAAATCATTAGGCACTTTCCCCGTCTTTACACAAACCAGTCTGAAACCCAAACCCTTTGGCATTTCCTGCCAATCATTTTGTGCATTATAATCGATAGCATTAAACAATTTAAATAACAAAGGTGTTGCAACAGATGCACCACTTAAATCAGGAACGCCTTCGCCGGAAAAATTCCCGATCCAGACTCCAATGGTGTATGATTTATTATAACCCACGCTCCATGCATCGCGACGTCCATATGAGGTTCCGGTCTTCCAGGCGATCTTCGGAATATTTTCCGCGCTCTCATATGCGTTTGGTAAATCGGGACGGAGCAATGTTGACAGAATTTGCGTGACCATATAATCTGATGCAGGTGATAAAATCCTTATCCCCTGCAACAGGCTGTCACTTTTTTTCCCGGGCAATGCCCACATCAACGGATAGTACATACCGTCATTTGCAAGGCAACTGTATAACGACGTGAGCTCATCAAGCCGCACGCGACATCCGCCAAGAATCACGGACAGTCCTTCTTTATTTCTGTTCTTCCAGGCATCGGTAAAACCCGCTGAGCTTAACGTGCTTAAAAAGTTTTTCAAGCCAAGCTGATTTAATAATTCCACCGCGGGAATATTGAGAGAATTTTTTAAGGCATTTTCCGCTGTTACAAGGCCACGAAAATTCAGATCATAATTTTCGGGGGCATATCCTGCCACATTCAACGGCACGTCTTCCAGCATCGTTTTCGGAGTGATCAAACCTGCATCAAAACACAATCCATACAACAATGGCTTTAATGTACTGCCTGGTGAACGCAGCGCCTGTACGCCATCTACCTGGCCATTGTTGTCGCGATCATGAAAATCGGAGGAACCGACATACGCAATTACTTCATGCGTTTTGTTATTTACCACAAGTACCGCAGCATTATTAACATTCCTGCTTTTTAATTGCTGTACATAATTACTTACGATCAATTCTGTTTTTTGCTGTATCGTTTTATCCAGTGTAGATCTGATTTTTTCCTGTGAAATATTTTTGCTATGCATCCGCCATGCAAATTGCGGCACCTGGTCGGGCGCATGTTGCCGTTTCCCCGAAAATGGTTCACTTAATGCATCACGGATTTCGCTACCGGCAAATAATTTTTCATTTTTAAAATTCGTGAGCCATTTATTTCTTTCGATGACTAATTCGTGATCATTTTTCCCAGGTCGCAATGAATTGGGGCGATTAGGTATCACCGTTAATGCGGTGGCTTCTGCAAGCGATAACTGGTCAGGGGTTTTATTAAAATATATAAGTGATGCTGTTTTTATTCCATCGATATTTCCACCATAGGATAAAAGATTACAATACATGTCGAGGATCTCATCTTTACTGTAATGCAGTTCCAGTTGCGCTGCACCAAACATCTCAATGAACTTGTGGAAATACGTTCTGCTCTCAGGGTGCAACATGCGTACCACCTGCATGGTGATGGTTGATGCACCGGATGTTCTTCTCAGATGAAACAGATTATTGAACAATGCCCTGCATAGTGCAACCGGGTTCACACCAGGATGATCATAAAAATATTTATCCTCTTTAAAGATAATTGCCTTCTTAAACTCGGGAGATATTTCCTTAAGAGAAGCCTTTATTCTCCACTGCTCATCTTTCGCCAGCCATGCGTGTAAAACAGTACCATCTCTCGCTTCCACTACCGGCGAATACGCTATATCAACTCTAAAAGGAAATAAGAGATCGAGTAAAAAAAATAAAAAGAGCAATGACAACAAGCCAATACCGGAATACTTCAGTATTTTAAAAAATTTCTTCTTTATGCCAGCACGAACTTTCATTCAAATCTATTTGTCCGAAACAGTGATAGTACCTGCACCATTATAGGAATGATACTCGCCATTATACATCGCATCCGCTTGCACGGGACCAAGCTGATATACGCCCGGCGACACGGCACGAACCATGTAGTAGAAATTCTTTGGTGCTCCTTCTGCGTCAGTAAAGAACAATATTCTGTCGTCGCGAATATCTGTATAATCAGGTGTTGACTCCTTCGCGATCCATTTCATTTCAGGCATTTCGGAAAGTCGCGTGTTTTCAATTTCAAATCCTGCCGGAAGCATATCTGTTACTACCACATTTTTTACCTCTTCATATCTTTCGCTTTCTAAAGTAATGCGCACTACAATCAAATCATTTTGACGGACATTATTTCCATTGATCTCATGTCCCTCTCTGTCATAAAATGTTCTGCGAACCTTCAAATGTTTATCTTCTTCAGTATAACTTCCATCGGCCGGGATACCGCTCTGTTCCCAGAAATAATAATAATTGCCTTTACCATTTACATTCACCTTAATTGCATAGTCGATGTACTTTGTAGCATCTATCGCAACGGTTGATTGAGTTGTGGCGATCGTTTTTCCATCGACCGTAATAGTTGCCGTCGCATTGGTATTATTACTCAGCCTTGCCAGTTTGCCCAAGGCCAAGATACTAAATGCATTTTCCTGGGTATTGAAATAATATGCATTCTCTAGTTGCTCCGAAAGTTGTTTCGCCATTATTCCCACCTGCTGATTATTCGGATCCACATCAACCAAAACATTTAACGATATCGCAAGGTCCCTGATATATGAATAAAAACTACCACCGAAAGAATTGTTTGGCTTTTCGCCGGCAAATGCAGGAGGCATTACTTCTTTTCCCTGTCGTGGTTCACCTGAAAGCACAAATGCTGCGGCAAGCATATATCTACTATCAAGCGTGAGCAGTTCGGGATGCGCTTTATAATAATTCATGTACGATTGCTGCGATTGCCCCGCTAACGCCAGCACATACAATGAATAGGCAACTTCTTCAGGCGCTATCAATTTGGAAGCATTGTCGTTAAAGTAAAAAGTTTGTGTTTCCTTACTGTTCAATTTATACTCCATGTATTGAAGCAGGCGATCTACAACTTTATTATTTACCTCGTAACCTGCTTTGCGTGCTTCAATCAAAAAATTGGTTGCATAAACACTCCCCCACCAGCTTTCGTAACCTCCGCCCGGCCAGTATGACAAAGCGCCGTCCGGCAATTGCATGGATTGTAGTTTATTGATTGCCTGCTGTACATTATATGCAGGGTTCACATCCTGGTCTGTTTTTCCTGAAATGCTTTTCACTAAATCATAATAATACAACTGTGGAAATGCAGTAGATGTCGTTTGTTCTACACAACCGTAGGGATATTCAACAAGATCAGATAAATGTTTTGTGAAAGGAATCAAAGGTGATTTACCAACAATCAATTTTGCTGCAGCAGTAGAAGATATAAATTTATTTTGAAGGTTAATGTTCGTTGTGGCGCCTTCGCTTGCTGATCCGTTACCGGTAATTTTTTGCAACGATGCCGGAGGTCTCACACTTATTTCTGTTTCATTGGTAAAGGTTTCTTCGGGCGTTTTTACTGACACCGTTACTTTACCCGCGCCGATTGCAGGTTGAGCACCTACATTAAATACCACACGCTGCTCACTGTTTGCAGGAATCGTGATTGTTTGCGAATTATCTCCTGAAAAATCTAAAGGCCCGGAAAGATTAATCGATACAGTTGCGGGTTCATCTTTGTTTGTCGTATTCGTAACGGTGACAGGCATCACCACTTTATCTTTCGGGCTTAAGAATCGAGGAAGCGCAGTGCTGATTACAACGGGATCGGCAACCTTCATGTGCTGTTCGGCGCCGCCAAACTTTTTTCCTTTGTATGCTGCTGCCATCACACGCAGGTCGCCGGAAAACTGGGGAATATCAATTGTATATTTCACCGCACCAGCGGCGTCTGCCTGCATGATACCACTCCAAAAAGAAACCAATTTTACCCGGTTTACAAAAACCGGGTTTACTCTCATCTTTGATTCTTCGGCCATATCACCGCCCGTACTCGATTTAGTGGTTTTTATTTCCGGCAACAACCATGGATACATATCATAACTATTCATGGCCAACGCTTCTTTCTGGTAAAAATATTTATACGGATCAGGAGTTGTATAATTTTTTACCTGTAATATTCCCTCATCCACGGCGGCAATGGTTACATAAGCGCCCGGCTCAGATTTTATAGTTATAGTTTGTTTCGTTTTTGATCTCGAGTTGGAAGCCGCTTCAACCTGTACCGGCAAATGATTGGCGGTGTTTTCCACCAACGCTGATTTAATTCCATGGGCTACAGTCAGCGGCATATCATCACCATTCATTGGACGGAATAAGGTTGCAGAAATATATACGTTGGGTAAATAGTCATCATCTGTTTTAAAAGACAACGAGGCCGATTTATTTTTCACGTCTACGTAATAATATTTTATCAAATGATCGCGCTCCAGCGTAACCAGCATCTTACCATCGAATGGTGTGGTGAACAATGCATTAATTGTTTCACCCTGTTGATATTTTTCTTTGTCGGTAGTGATATCGATATTGCCTTCGTTGTTCACTTCAAACGATGTGTATTGCGTGTCGCCATACCCCCATGCATACAACTCCGTAGATACGTAACTGTTGGATCCGCCGTAAAAGATCCGGACTTCATAATCACCGCTTACCTGTGGAGTAAAATAGAATGTAGTTGCAGCGCCGGAAATAGTAAGCTTCTGCTGCGATATAGTTTTTTCATCCTGTCGCGAAACGTAACGGAAGCTATTGTTTTGTTCTTCAATTACCGTGTGCCACTCCTTTTTTATGACAGCCACCTGCACCACTGCAGTCTGAAGGTTATCATTTTTGTCAACAGCAATCAATCCGATGGATGTTGATTTACGTGTGTCCACATATTCATTCTGGCTTTTAATGCCAATAAACAACGGCTGTGTGTACACGGTGAAATCCTGGTAGCGATGAACGGGCCGCCCGGTTTCATCAAAAACAGTCGCAGCAAGATTTCCCTGCAATAAACCAGTATTGACAATATCTTTCGGTAGTTGAAATACTTCTGTACCACTTCCCTTTTCATTTACTTTGGAAACATGAAGATCACTGTTGAATGAAAAATTGTTTACCACACTGAAATCGTAGTTGGGATATTTCTTTGATGAAAAAACCGATTTATCCAGGTTCAGTTCGCATTCATATTTTCTATTTGCCGCAGGGGTACCAAATAGATTATCCGCCTGGATGGTAGCATGTACGCTATCTGCAGGTTTGTATTCTTTCTTATCAATATTGAAATTTACTTTTATCCTGTCCGGCATAAATTCTTCTACACTTATGTCATACGAATTGAGTAAAACATCGTTCCCGGTTAACAGTTGCAAAGTATAATCGCCCGTTAATGCTGTGGATGGTATTGAAAAAGATGTTTCTGCAGAGCCTTCATTGTTCAACATTTTCCGCATCGTGGCAAATTCTTTTCCGTTAGGCATCAGTAATTTGAACTTGACCGGAACTTCACCGGGCTCATTCCATTTCTCATCACGTACAATAGCAGATACATGCATCGTTTCTCCGGGGCGATATAAATTCCGTTCTGCATAGATCATTGCATTGAGGCCTGTGCTGTTGGGCATCCTGCCACCTACATTGAATCTCGATGTTTCAATCAAACTTTTATCGAGCCAGACAAAACTGAAATCATCATTTTTCTTCGCAGTTACCATGCCTACTTTAAAGCCGGGTGAGTGACTGGCAATATCTTTAAAAGTCGCTACACCATCTTCATCTGTGGTAGTTGTATACAATTTCTGGTTGTTCGTACTATAAAATGTCACACTCGCATCTTTCATGTTCGACGCATCCTTTATCGAATTGGCAAACACATACATATTATCCTGCTCCTGTTTTACAATTAAGCCGATATCTGAAACAGACAACACTTTCGAATCCTGTATCCAGTAATGATCTTTTGATGCAACCGTTATTACATAAATGCCGTTGTAATCTTTGATCTTGGCGGAAAAATCCAGGTGAAGAACAGATGCCGCATTTTCTTTCGGCAACTGAGAAGTAACAAAATCACTTTTGAAAATAGTGTCACCCAGATTTTCTGTCTGGTAATAGTTATATTCACCGCCATTTTCATCCTGGTTCTCTTCATCATTATTGTTTGCATCGTATCCGTAGTTGTAGTCTCTGCCATTACGCATAAATTGCTCCAGGTTGTTTTCATATACTTTGATAACTGTAACCTGCACTGCAGGAATATTCACAATATTCAAGGCAAGATTCTTATATCCATTCGATGAGAGATACATGCCTTTCTGATTCACGAAAGAGACCGATGGTTTCAGTTTGCCGAAAAAGACAGATGTAGAATAATCCGTTTTCATTTTGCCTCCGAATGCTCCTTCCAGTTTTGACGAAATCGTTAACTGGTAAGTTTTATCCGGCGAAAGTTTGGAGCTGGTAATGGTAAAACCAGCATCATTCAGACTCACATCAAACGGAACATGCGGTTCAATAGTGATCATGCTTTTCAAATTATCTTCCAGCACTGGCTGCGACATATTTACCGTAATCGTTCCTTCATTACCATCGTGACTGGCAATAACGCCGGTCACCGTAAGATTGAATCTCGAAGGAATGGAACTGTCTATGGCAGTGTCATTTGCCGATACGTATGAGCTATTCGACACAGGAATGCCTTTATTCATTTGAATTTTCAGAGGTGTTTCCTGATCCAAAGTGCTTACCGGCGCGAATTGTAACGACAATGTACTTCCGCTTCCTTCATTCGTGGTCATCACGCTGATATTATTACCATTGGAGCTTAATTGCAGATGCGATGCGGCTTTTTCAAGATTGATGTCATAATTAAAACTCACATCAAGCTGCACTACAACGTTAGAAGCATTTTTACCGCGTGCATAAGAAATATGTGTGTCCGTGATTCGAAGTGGCGCTGTATGAAAATGAAATGTCTTTTCAGCGGGAAGAGAATATTTAATCTTACTATGGCTCAGCAATAACGAAGTAAGCGTGGCAGTATATTCTGCCCCCGGCTGAAAACCTTTTGCCGGAGAGAACATTAATTCGCTTGAACTGTTCCATTTAAACGCCCCCTTCACGGAAGGACTGAATTCGATGTAGGCAGTACTATCCCATTTTTGCAAAAGGCTATCGGGGTAAATATCTTTATCAAAAGTGAATATGAGATTTTGTTGTTGCTCTATTTCTCCTTCGAAGTTTCTGTGACTAACAGCCAGTTCGTTTTTGGTTGTATTGCATGAAATGCAATATAGCAGGCTTCCGAGCAGTAATGCGGAAGTTAAATATGTTAACCTCATAAAAATGCTTATTGCACTAAAGTTAACGAATGAGTTAATCAAAAAATGATCTTAGGAAGATTTATTCGGCAGATAAAATCCAAATGATAATTTTGAAACAATGTTGAGCCCCGGATTACGTGTGCCGGCCTAATAGAGATTTTGTTCGATCCCCGGTATTATTTCGGGGGTGAAATTTTTTATTTTTAATACCTGGTTAAAACAATTTTGTAGCGTTTACGTAAGGGAAATAAATTCAGGCCGGGAAATATTTACCATCGCATAATTTTTGAGCTGATAGCGTCCCCGGTCAGAAGGATGATGTGTACTATGTAATAACCGGCCGGAATGCTACTAACATCTATTTTATTGATTCCGCCGGAAAGTAAATTGTTAGCTATTTGCTGGCCTGAGCTATTGAATATCGTCACTGTTCCGCATTTGCTACCGTTAGCGGAGGGCACTTCTATATTGATGTAGGAATGTACTTGTGTCGGCCATATTTTTACTGTGCCTGCGGCTGTTATGTTTACTCCTTTTACTGAAGAATAGCTGGTGACGCCATCGTCAAACAAAATGCGTACTCTGTAATAATTTACCCCGTATCCCGGATGGTCATCCGTAAATTGATAGGATGTCTTACTGAAATTATTGACTGCAGGCTGGTAGCCAATACTATCCCATCTTGCACCATCAATGCTTCTCTCAATATAATAACCGGTAGTATTTATCTGTTGATTTGCAAACCAGCTGAGTAATGCAGAATTGTTATTATACAATGATGCGCTAAAGTTTTCGATAGAAAGCGACAAAATCTGGAAAGGATAGTTGCATGAAGTAAGGTCCACTACTACGCCGGTTTTACTGAAGCTATTTACGTGAGTGATAGATAAATCATTCCTGAGAAGATACAAATCATTAACAGTGCACATATATATCTGCCCGGTTGGGTCGTAAGCAATTCCAACAAATGGTAACCCTGATGGCGTAGCCTGCGTAGGAGGTACCATTTCATTGAGTGTAATAGAGGGTAACGGAGTAGTCGGTAGTGGTGCATCCAACTTGTAAAGACCCCAATTTGAAGGACTTGCTGCCACAATCCATAAATTTCCCAGTCCATCGATTACCATATCACCGTTACCGAGCGTAGAAAAGGTCGCTGCCAGACTGTTATTGAATTGGTCAACAATATTTGAACTGATTTGCGCCCATGTATTCGAAAGGATGCTATAATAACACAATGTGGACGCTGAATCGATACAATAAAATCCTGTACCGTCCTGGCTTATACAACCTTTTACAGAATAGCCCTTTATCGGGCTATTTGCAAGAGTCTGGTAAGTATTTGTGACCCCGTCAAAAGAGACAAATTTTTGAGTTGATTGCAGATTATTCTGAAAGTAATAGAAGGTCTTACTTTGAATGTCTAACCCAATTCCATTAGCCGCCCGTGTGAAGCCCGGGTAACCAGGATCAGATGAACTGGTCAGTGGCGTACCTAATATGGCATTATTTACATTTATGGGAACAACATCCCCATTCTTCTTCACTCCATAAATAATATTGATGGGATCATTGCAAACCTGCGCACTGACATTTTGCGTAAAAATGCCAAGAAAAATGATCAGGAGTATTTCTTTAGGTCGCATTTTTCAAAACAGGATTTGGCTCCTGAATCTAACGCACTTGTAGCGGGTAAATTTTACAAAAGCAGAGGTTCTTTTCCACTTACTAATGCTGAAAAATCGTATGCTACAGCAATACAATTACTTAAGAATAAGTATGAAATCTAATGCCGCAGTCAGATGCCTGATAATTTCTTCAAAAATTCATCTTTTCTCCTTGATGAGACTTCCAGTTCCGTACCATCCGTTAACAAAACCGAACCTCCTTTCCCTTTATTATAACTTTTAATATAGGCGAGGTTTACCAAATGAGAATTGTGTATTCTGAAAAAAGAATAAGGGGAGAGCATGGACTCAAATTCCTTCAGTGTTTTGGCTACCACCAGTTTTTGTTTATTCTTCAAATAAATAGTAGTGTAATTAATATCACTATTGCAACGCACTATATCCGCTACATCCAGAAATTCAAATCCACTGACTGTTGGTACAATGATCTTTTTGGGTGCCGTGTTAGCCGATTGTGTATTCACCAGCAATGCATCAATTTTTTCCGCAGCAGTTTTTTGTTTTGCATTATCCATGAATTTAAGCAATGCATTATTCAAATCATCTTCATCAACCGGTTTTAATAAATAATCGATAGCGCTGAATTTGATCGCCTGAATCGCAAAATTTTCATAAGCGGTTGTAAATATAATAGCAAAATTGACCGAACGCAATCCTCTCAGCAGATCGAATCCTGTCTGGTCACCAATCTGCACATCGAGAAAAACAAGGTCAGGCTGTTCGATGGTGATTAATCTTGAGGCTTCTCCTAACGTTTGTGCCGTGCCACAAATAGTAAGCATATTGTTGTACGCAGGTACCAACAACTTATTAAGCCTGTTGATGCAGTGCGGTTCATCGTCAATGATCACAACTTTTGTCATATTTTAAAATGCCAATGCTTCGGGAAAAGTAACTTCTACCCTGGTGCCTTTTTCCAGCGGAAAAATATTGATTGCCGCGTTAGATTTTTTAATGGTGTTTAAAATATCAATTCGCGCTTTGGTAATTTTCATTCCTAATGATTTCTTTTTTGTTTTCGAGTCCGCTACCCCCGCAGGGCTCATTCCTTTTCCGTTATCTTCCACAGTACAATTGATCATATCCCCCTGTTTCTTTATATAAATTAAAATTCTGGCGCCTTCCTCATTTCTTGAAAATCCGTGCCAAATGCTGTTTTCAACAAAAGGTTGCAATATAAGCGCAGGTATCAGCGTATTCCCTGCATCAATGGCATCATCCACCTTTATTTCATATTCAAATTTATTTTCACGGCGCATATTTTCCAACTGCATATACAGTTCCAATGCTCCGAGGTCATCTGCCAGGGCCACTTCTTTCTTTTCAGAATTCTCCAGGATGGTGCGCATGAGTTTGGCAAATTTCGTTGTGTACGAAGTTGCTTTTGCGGTATCATGTTTGTCAATATAATCATTTATTGAGTTTAAAGAATTATAAATGAAATGCGGATTCATCTGGGCACGCAGCGCTTTCATTTCCGTATCGGCCACCTGTGCATTGAACTCTGCTTCTTTCTTTTTTTGTAAAATATCTTTTCTTCTTTTATAAACGACAATACCACCAAGTGATACCAGTACCAGGATGGAAGCAATTGCAATTGTTGCATTCCTGATCACCTTCTGTCGCTTGATTTCCGCCGTATCCAATGCCTGCTTTTTATCAAAAGTATATTGCATATCTAATCGCGTAACCTGTTGTTTACTTTCATCGCTCAGCAAAGAATCATTCAAAGCATTAAAGTTGTTTGCAGCCTGTAATGCTTCTTTGTATTTACCCAGTTTTTCGTCGGTCATGCTTAATACACTATATGCCTGGCGCCGAAATTGCATGGAGCCTGCTTCTGTAGCTGCAGCCAGCGCGTTGTTGCCATATATCTCCGCACTGTCTGTATGATTGGTGTGGAATTGTATCAGCGCCATGTTTACCAGGCTCACCGCCTTTGTAAGTGTATTACCGGTTTGCTCGGAAAGCAACAGGCTTTTCGCAACATAGTCTTCTGCCTCCGCATATTTTCCGGCATCAATAAAAGATGTGCCCAGTGCATTGAGTGCACCTATAGTAATCATCGTGTTCCCCTTTTTCTCAGCCAGTGCAAGGCTTTTGGTAAAATAATAATTGGCAGTGTCTTGCATATGCTTATCATAATACACATTGCCTATATTTAGATACAATTGCTCTTCGCCGGGTTTATTTTCGATCTTATCCAAAAGCGTCATTGCCTGTTTATAATATTTCAACGACTCATCCAATTGATTCATGTTATAAAATATAATGGCAATATTGGCGACCGTATTGAACTGAAGTACAGGATCTTTTGGATTCGTATTCGCATCAAGCGCCTTATGATAATATTCCAGCGCAGATGTTTGATCATTCAGTGCATAAGAATAAGCCACGCCTTTCAGTTGCAGGGAGCGTGCAATTCCTGGCCTCCAGTTGATCTCCCTGGAAATGTTTAAAGCTTCATCAGCATAGGTGAGCATACTATCGGGATTGCTGTATACAGTTGCTCTTGCCAAACTCATCAACAGCAATACCTTATTAGTATCATCGGCAGGAGTAGCTTCAATTACTTTTTGCAGGGAATCTACTTTGTTCTTTTGTGCGTGGGATAAGTGTACAGCGAAGCACAAACCAAAAATTACAATTAGTTTTTTCATTGATCCATAATAATTAAATCGTTGCAGTCTTTCAAAAAAGGAGTTTACGCAAACCTATTGTTTTTTTCCAATGCAAATAATAAACGGGATGGCACAAAAAATAAATTGAGGTTGCCATGAGCATACCCGGTACAGTAGGTTTACTCAAAAATTAAAACTTACAACTATGAACTTTCAAACATTAGGCAAACAACGCAAATTTATTTTAATTGCAAGTGTTTTAGGTATTATTTCTGTGTTTTTACCGTGGGTTACTATATCTGTGTTTGGCATGAGTCATAGCGTTAACGGTTTCCAGGGTTGGGGGGTCGCAGTCTTTATTTTATTTATCGTTAGCCTCTTTGTTTCCCTGATGGGCAACCAAACCGAACCTCTCGAAGGAACCAACAGGCTCGCAGCAGTAGTGTGTGGAATCGTGATAATGCTTTGCACCCTAATAGGTATCAAGGGAGCCAAGACAAACCTGGATGGCGGATTAGGACTTGTGGATGCCAATGTGGGCATGGGTTTCATTTTGTCACTCATTTGCGGATTCGCCCTCGTTTTATTTTCAATAATTTTTAAGAAATCGAATGACAGCCTTAAAAAAAGTATTGAAGGATTAAAGAAAAGCATTGTTATCCCTGCCGTTTCAGCCGCTACGAACAGAGAACATGCAAATACTGGCAGCAATGATAAAATAGCACAACTGGAAAAGCTTATAAAAATGAAAGAATCCGGCAGTATTTCAGAAGATGAATTTCAACAACTGAAATCGAAACTGGTTTGATCGCTTAAAAAAGTTCAAGTGTTTATACTGAAGTTCCATTATAGCTGCAGAAACTAACGGCAAAGCATATACGAAGAAAATAATTCATCCGGGAAACATATACAGACTACCAGGGCTGCGATGTGGCCTTTGTTGGTTTACCTGTCCTTAAAAGGCGTTGAAAAAAACCAATCCGCCTTTTCATTAAAATCGCCGGCATGTTCTATCAGTGTGCCATGCCCGGAGTCAGGAACTATCCACAAGTAAGCGTGAGGAATGTTTTGATAAATTTCGACCGTGTGATTGAGCCTGATCAAATCATGATCGCCGGCTACAATTAAAGACGGACATTTGATAGACTGCAAGGCCGATAAGGGAATATTGGGTTGATCGTAATCCAACATAAAGATCTTCCAGTCATTTTTTTCTTTTGATGTGATGAAATGCTTGTCTTTATTTTCAAGATAATAATGATACCCATCCAGCCATACCGATGGAACAAGCGCTGTAGAGTCAGGCCAGAGATTGGCGCCGGTAGAAACCAATTTTTTCACCTTATCCGGGTGGCGCATGGCCAACACCAAGGCATTAATACCGCCATCGCTCCAGCCTATCACATCCACAGAGTCAATATGCATTTGGCTGAGCAGTTCGGCAAAATCATCTGCCATCATTTCAAAACTCAATGAATCTCCGTTGTCGACAGACTTACCCTGTGCCCGGCTGTCAACTGCAATCACCTTGTATTTCTTTTCAAAATAAGGAATCGTTTTACTGAAAGCACTGATATCGCCACCGTTTCCGTGAATTAATAACAACGGTTGACCTTCTCCATAAGTTTCCACATAGAGCTTGATACCGCGAACGTTGTAATATTTGCCGGCTTTTGGATTATTGCCATAGGGAATCTTTTGTGCCTGCGCAAAAATGTTAATAACAAATATTTGTGGTAAACAAATTAACAGGAAAATCTTTTTCATAATTTAAAAATAAGATCAGAAGTTGTTCAGTCAAATATTTCCTCTCTTCAGCTCCTTCACCGCATAATCGCATGCCCGCGCCGTAAGTGCCATATAGGTTAATGAAGGATTTACACAATTACCGGAAGTCATACACGAACCATCTGTGATAAACACATTCGGCGCTTCGTGCATCTGGTTCCATTTATTCAGTACCGATGATCTTGGATCATTTCCCATTCTCGCTGTTCCCATTTCGTGGTTGGCATTGCCGGGATAAGACATCTTATTGTGCACACTGATATTTTTATAACCCGCCGTTTCCAGCATTTCGTCAACTGTTTCCGCGATGTTTTTATTCATTGCCTTTTCATTGTCTTTGAACCCGCAGTCGACTGCAATTAACGGTCTTCCCCATCTATCTTTCTTATCATGATTTAAGGTAACCCGGTTATCTGCATAAGGTAAAGATTCACCAAATGAATACAGGCTTAGTTGCCACTTCCCCGGTTCGCACAACGCATCCTTTACTTCTCCACCGATACTTTCCACGTCCGGAGTACTACGATAGGCGCTCATACCCAGGAAATATCCGCGCAAAAAATCTTTTTCTTTTGTAGTTACGTTTTTAAACCTCGGAATAAATGCTACAGCAGGCCTTCGGCCGTAATAATATTTATCTTCAAAACCATCAACATCCGCACTTGCCGTTACACCTTTATGATGATCCATCAAATTGCGGCCCACCTGGTCACTACCATTACCTAACCCGTTGGGAAAACGATTGGAGATTGAATTCAGCAATATCGCCGCTGTAGCTACCGTAGACGTATTTAAAAAAATAATTCTTGAATAATATTCAGTCACTTTGTTCGTGTGTGCATCGATCACTTCAACACCTGTAGCCCTTTGCTTTTGTTCATCATATAAAACCCGGCTCACCAACGACTGTTTCAAGACTGTGAGATTTCCTGTAGCAAATGCTGCAGGCATAGTACTTGAATTGGTGCTGAAATACGCGCCAAACGGGCATCCGCGATGGCACAGATCTCTCGCCTGGCAGGGACCACGTCCGTTCACCACCTGCGTAACATTGGCAGTTCTCCCAATGATCACTTTTATATCCGGGTATAATTTTTCAACGCGTTGCTTGAAATCAACTTCAGCACAATTCAATTGAAACGGTGGCAAAAAATTTCCATCGGGCAAATGAGGGATATTTTCTTTGCTCCCACTCACGCCGATAAATGATTCTACGTATCCGTACCACGGCTCAATGTCTTTATATCGAATAGGCCAATCAACCGCAATACCTTCTCTTAAATTTGCTTCAAAATCAAGATCGCTCCAACGGTAGCATGCCCGCGACCATAGCAATGATCGTCCACCGAGAATATTTCCCCTGATCCAGTCGAAACGTTTTGTTTCTTCATAAGGATTTTCAAGGTCATTAATATAAAAATGCTTGTTGTCTTCCCTGAAACTCCAGTGGCGACTTTGGACCGGGTGTGTTTGTTTGTCTTCTATTGATAAATTTAAACGATGCGGAAATTCCCACGGATTCATCATGGCAGTGGGATAATTGGGATGGGTAACATTTTCTCCGCGTTCAAGCATCAATACTTTCAAACCTTTTTCACATAATTCTTTTGCAGCCCATCCGCCCGTTATTCCCGATCCAACTACAATTGCATCGTAGGTATTTTGTTTTGTCGCTTTGTTATTGAGATGAAGAGAATCGCCGGGCATTAACTATTGTTTTATTGCAGCAAAGTGTTTCATCATTTTAACCGGGTAATCTGCGAGTGCAATTTCAGGGTCACCAATTTCAGGGTGCCATAATTTTTCCCATTCAAAACTGTAATAACCTTTGTAACCTCCTGCAAGCAATGCATCGATAGCAGTAAAAATAGGTACCTCACCATCGCCTAATAATTTATAATGCACTTCACCATTTATTTTCACGGCATCCTTAATATGTGTGTGATGAATGTATGGATTTATTGCTTTGTAAACATCCGTTACAGGTTCACCTGTAATCGTCCACATATTGGTAACATCCCACACCAAACCTGTATGCGGACCCGCTGCAGTTTTCATCACAGATAATATATCTGCAACGTATACCATAGCACCATGCGTTTCTACCAGAACAGTTACATTACTCCCTTTTGCATAATCACCCAGCGCAGCAAGTCCTTTAATGATCAAATCTATCGTTGTTTCTTTTGATTGCCCTTTTGGAAACTCATTCGGAAATACTCTCACGTAAGGACAATCAATCTTTACGGCAAGATCAATAAATCGTTTTCCATCATCTAAATTTTTATTTCGCTCTTCTCCTTCGGGGAAATGTAACATGCACGATGAACCGAGATCAACAAACTTCAAATCATTATCTTTCATTAACTGCACGGTTGCAGCAATGCTTGTTGCATTGGCAAACTGCGGACATTTGGGAAGATCCATTTCGTGCAGTATGCCCCGCAGTTCAATACCATCATAATTATTTTGCCTGGCAAAAGAAACAATTTTATCAAAAGCCCAGTCAGGACAGCCGAGTGTAGAAAATGATAACAACGGTTTTTGTTTTTTAAAGGTAAAAGATGAACCAATCATAGCCGATGCTGCGAGTACAGCAGAGGTTTGCAAAAAATTGCGACGTGTGGTTTTTTGCATTGAAATGATTTGATACAAGATAAGAAAAAAGCCTCATCGTAAACCTTTCTCATTTGGTGATTCTTAAACCTCGCCCTAACTCCTCTCCCGGGGAGAAAGGCCTAGAGCCCTATGGTTCCAAAGAATTTCTTATTTAAAATGATGTCACAATTTCAAATTATCATTCTCATCCATTTCCCAAAAAGGATTAAAAGCCACTTCAAAAAGATATCCATCCAGGTCTCTGAAATAACCGCTATAGCCACCCCAAAAAACTTTCTGCGCAGGTTTGATGATTGTGCCTCCAAGTTTGGCAACTTGTTCCATCACTTCGTCTACTTCCTTTTCTGATTTGGCATTATATGAAATAGTTATTCCTGAAAATTGAGAGGGTTCATAAGCTATCGTAACATCTTTTGCAAGTTCTTGCCTGGGATATAATGCCAAAGTAATGCCACCTAACGGAAATAAGGCAAGATCGTCTACGCTTTTATCTGACTTTTTCCAGCCAAGTTTTTCATAAAAGTTCAATGACTTCTCAAAGCCGTCCACTCCAAGGGTAATGAGGTTTAATTTTTGTCGCATAGGCTGAATTTTAAAATATTTACTAAGGTACAACCAGCCGCAGAACATATCACAAAAGCACTTTTATACTAAACTCCTGCTTCCCGCGTTATCCAACTATATCCTTACGATTGTTTTGTAAAAAACCAGGATTCAATGAACCTAATGAATTAACCATGGCAAGAGCAGAAAAGGCATATACACCTCCGCACAGTGAGATGATGTTTTACCGCAACCCTGAATTACAACAGAAAAACTCAACCGTAACCACTTCTTCAAAATTAAAAACTATCAATTCCGGCATTGCCGCTAACGCCGCATCAGCACTGCGTTCCGGGGTTAACGCAATAGTGCCCTCCGCGACTTCGGAGACTCTTCAGAAACGCTTCGCGCAAGCGCTGGCGCAATGGCTGGGTGTAGCGGACGTAGACAAATTACCGGCATGTGACAACGTCTCGGCATTAACGGATTTCCGGATTACTTCAGGCCGCTCGTTCTCTGAACGTTTTAACGTGCCTGTTACTATCGCGCGTGGCAAAGAAGGTGAACTGACGGTAGCTGTAAACGCTTTCACACCAACCCAAAATGTGTCTGCACCGGAGGGAACCGTGTTGCTGGAAGTGGTGTTTGCCGTAGCAGGATGCTTCCTGAACACCGGTACCAGCACAGGAGCACAGGTAATGCGCATCCAGGTTCCTTACAATGATTCGGAAATTGCCGCCCAGTCCCTGCATTTCAAGATACCTGCAGACAAGGGTGTGCTTATAGTAACCGGAGCATGGCTGCAATATTATACAGGCAAACGAAATGGGATCAAACGTGTGGAAAGCCCTGAATTTTTACCAGCAGGTATACTGAAAGCTCAATACAACTAACAAGACAATGTAAATGCTAATCCATAAAAAAGCCCCCCGAGGTGTCGGGGGGCTTAGCTTTCTATTTCCACTTTATGCTATCGTTTTTTCATGCATGTTCACATCATTCCTGAATACTACCGTATTGTCAAATACATCTACCAATACGGGATGTGATTTATCTATTGTACCACTTAATAACTTTTTACTGAGCTGATTCACGATTTGTTTTTGAATAAGTCGCTTCAGTGGCCTTGCACCAAACTGCGGATCAAACCCGTTCTCGGCAAGATAGTCCAAAGTATATTCGCTGAACTCGAGTACCACCCCATTTTTCAATAACTGATCTTTCAGATCATGCAGCTGTATCCTGATAATGTCTTTGATCTCTTTCTTTAACAACGGCTGGAACATGATGATCTCATCCACGCGATTCAAAAATTCAGGACGAATGGTTTGGCGCAACAGATCCATCACTTCGCGTTTGGTATTCTCTACTACCTCTTCGCGGTTTTCTTCCGTCACGGCTTCAAAATTGGTCTGAATAATATTGCTACCCATATTGCTCGTCATAATGATTATGGTATTTTTAAAATTCACCACGCGGCCTTTATTATCTGTAAGCCTTCCATCATCCAATACCTGTAACAATATATTGAATACGTCAGGATGTGCTTTTTCAATTTCATCGAGCAAAATCACACTATATGGTTTTCGTCTAACCGCTTCCGTTAGTTGTCCGCCTTCATCATACCCTACATATCCCGGAGGGGCGCCCACAAGCCTGCTTACGGAATGCTTTTCCTGGTATTCACTCATGTCAATACGTGTCATCATGCTGTCATCATCAAAGAGATATTCAGCTAATGCTTTTGCCAGTTCTGTTTTACCAACACCGGTAGTACCCAGGAAGATAAAAGAACCTAACGGTTTTTTCGGGTCGTGCAAACCGGCGCTGCTCCTGCGTATGGCATCGGCAACGGCTTCGATGGCTTCATCCTGCCCAATCACCCGTTTATGCAATTCTTCTTCAAGATTTAGTAATTTATCTTTCTCACTCTGCATCATTTTACCTACAGGAATACCCGTTGCCTTTGATACACTTTCTGCAATGTCTTCCGCATCTACTTCTTCTTTCAATAATCGTTTCTCACTTATTTCATCTAATTGCTTTGTATAATCAGCGATCATTTTTTCCTGCTCCTTCAGTTTACCATAGCGTATCTCAGCTACCTTCCCATAATCACCTTCCCGTTCTGCTCTTTCGGCAGCCATCTTCAGATTTTCCATTTCTGCTTTTGCATTCTGCACCTTTTCCACTATTTCTTTTTCCTGTTGCCATTTGGCTTTGAAAGTATCGCGCTTTACAGAAAGATTGGAAATTTCGGTATTCAGTTCTTTGAGCTTTGTATCATCTTTTTCGCGCTTGATGGCTTCGCGTTCTATTTCGAGTTGGCGAATCTGTCTTTCCAGTGTATCCAGCTCTTCAGGCATAGAATTCATTTCGAGCCGGAGTTTAGCAGCGCTCTCGTCTATCAGGTCAATGGCTTTATCCGGTAAGAATCTGTCGGTAATATAACGGTGTGATAGTTCTACCGCAGCAACGACAGCTTCGTCCTTTATTCGCACATGATGGTGGGTTTCATATTTATCTTTTATACCTCTCAATATAGAAATTGCATCCTCCACTGAAGGCTCATCAATCATCACTTTCTGGAACCTTCTTTCGAGTGCTTTATCTTTTTCGAAATATTTCTGGTATTCGTTTAATGTGGTGGCGCCAATTGCTCTCAACTCGCCACGTGACAATGCAGGCTTCAAAATGTTAGCTGCATCCATCGCGCCTTCACCACCACCGGCACCAACGAGTGTATGTATCTCATCAATAAATAAAATGATCTCGCCATCGCTTTCAGCTACTTCCTTCACCACGGATTTTAATCTTTCTTCAAACTCCCCTTTGTACTTGGCGCCGGCAATCAACAAGCCCATATCCAATGCGAAGATGGTTTTTGATTTCAGATTTTCCGGCACATCACCATTTACAATACGGTGCGCAATGCCTTCCGCAATAGCGGTTTTACCTACACCCGGTTCGCCTACTAATATCGGGTTGTTCTTTGTTCTCCTTGATAAAATATGTAAGGTTCTCCTTATTTCTTCATCCCTGCCGATCACGGGATCAAGCTTATTACTTCTTGCCAGTTCATTCAGATTCTTTGCATATTTATTCAGTGCGTTGAACTGTGTTTCGGAAGTTTGAGATGAAACAGTAGAGCCTTTCTTCAATTCTTTTATTGCTGCGATCAGCCCTTTTTCCGTGAGGCCTGCATCTTTTAAAATCTTAGCGCAGTTGTCATTGCCCTGCACAATAGCGAGCAACAAATGTTCTACACTTACAAATTCATCTTTAAAATTTTTCAGCGAAGCAGCAGCACGTAACATCACGTTATTCAGATCACGGCTTATCATTTGCGCAGGTTCACCCTCCCCCATCTTCGGCAGTTTTTTCAAACTTTCATCCACCTTCGTCTCAACAAAATTTACGTTCACATTGTTCTTTTTAAGCAAATATTCCACGGGGCTGTCTTCATCATCAAGCAATGCCTTTAGTAAATGCTCTGTTTCAATGTTTGGATTTCTTTCGTTGAAAGCAAGCTGTTGCGCCTTCTGGAAGATCTCCTGGGATTTTATGGTTAAATTATTTACGTTCATATATACTAATGACTTTTAAGATTTATGAACATTATCCACAAATTTTAATCCAATAAAAAACATTGAAATTCTGTCTGGTATGCAAAGGATTTCCTGTCGCAAATTCAGTTTCGCAGGTATTCTCCTGTTATTTTTTCAGGAAATATTTCCTCATAGACCCGTTTAAGCAGTAGTAGACGATCTGAATGCCGGATGCTTTTGCCTGAAACCGTTTCCAACCAGTATTTTTGTAACTGAACATGTTACTCAAATCATCATACAAAAGCTTCACAAAACAGACGGCAGCGTCACTGGGGTTTGATTATTGCGGCATTGCCAAAGCGGTAAAACTCGAGGAAGATGCCCGCAGACTGGAAAGCTGGCTGAACAAAGGTTTCCAGGGAAGTATGGAATACATGAACAACCACTTCGATCTCAGAATCGATCCATGCAAATTGGTTCCTGGCGCCAAATCGGTGATCACCCTGTTATTAAATTATTATCCCTCACAAACACAAAACAGATCACGGCCACAAATTTCCAAGTATGCTTATGGAAAAGATTATCATGAAGTGATCCGCGAAAAGTTGAACTCATTTCTATTACTGATAAAAGTAAACATTGGCGAAATCCACGGAAGAGGATTTGTGGACAGTGCCCCGGTATTGGAAAGAACATGGGCACAAAAAAGCGGGCTCGGGTGGATTGGGAAAAACGGCAATTTGATTACAAAATCAAATGGCTCATTTTTTTTTATCGCCACATTGATAACCGATCTTGAAGTTGAACCAGATGATCCTTTTGCAAAAGATTATTGTGGCACTTGTACCAAATGCATTGGTAGCTGCCCCACGGAAGCCATCCTTCCAGACAAAGTAATTGACGGCAGCAAATGCATTTCTTATTTTACAATAGAATTAAAAGATGCATTGATTCCGGATGAAATGAAAGGAAAGTTTGAAAACAATCTGTTCGGTTGCGACATATGCCAGGATGTTTGTCCCTGGAACCGATTTTCAACGCCGACCAAAGAAACTTCGTTTAATCCTACCCGTGAGATTTTAGGTTTTACTGAAAAAGATTGGGGAGAACTGACAGAAGAATCTTTCAAAATAATTTTTAAAGATTCTCCTGTAAAACGAACAAAGTTTAAGGGCATTAAAAGAAATCTGGAGTTTCTCAATTCTTAAAAATCAATCCCGGCTTTCAGGTCCACCCTGCCGTTGTCATATTGATAATGTTCATAATCTACAGGGCACGGCGCTACGAGGCATTCGGTATAAATTTTCGAAATACGGTGAAGTTCTTTGTAAGCCAATCCTCCGCTGAAAGTGAGGAAAGTCTTTTTGTTTCCTAAAGGCATCCGTATCCCGACGCCCACGCCGGAATATAACCCGCCGCTGAATTGATAAGAATTGTAATACCCCTCCTCCGCTTTTGGTTTATTGTTGCCATTATTAAAATTATATCCCAGGTCGCCGAAGCCAAACAGTTCTTGTTTTTTACCAAAATAGATCCGCTGATCAAAAAATAAAGGGTACGAATTGTAAAGGTAGTAATCAGCTCCCACGCCGATACCTGAGAAGTAATGTTTATAGGCAATTCCGTTTACGGTTTGAAAACCCCACTCATCCCTGCTTTGGCCGATTAAGTACGAAACTGAATTAATCGAGCGAAAGCTTATCTTCTTTTGTTGCGCCCGGATGGCAGGAGACGTTGTCAGGATAAAAAATATCAATATGAATTGTTTTCGCATATCCTTACCCGTTAGTTAGCAATACTTATTTTACTGAGCAAGTGTATATTATCAGCATCCCCGTAACTATATTCATACAATCCATCGTCCGCAATTACGATCGCTATTTTATTCCATGCAATCACGTCATAGGTTTCCATATTGCCGAACCGTTTCTGCAGCTTCAGATTTTGCACATCGGAAGCATCATAAATTTTTAATCCATCTGTGCCGTCACAAATGAAGAGCAAGTTTCCGTCTTTCGACAGTCCATGCGGGCTTGTAAGAGGATAGGTCTTTACAAGACTTGCATCCGTAAGGTTATTCAGTTGTACAATGTCGAGTTGGTTATCGTAACCAAGGCATGTCGTACCCGAATGCAGCGTTATGTAGGCGTAGGTGTCATCGGCAATCACGGGATCACATTGTCGTGCATGAGTAAATTCACCGGCTTTTGAAGGACTTGCCGGAGATGAGCTTACATCGTAAATGAACGTTCCGTTATTGGACCCTATAAACAATTTATCTTTAAAAGGATAAATTGTTTCTACATGGTAATCCACCATCGATTGGCCATTATATACCGGGTCGTCGGGTGTGTAAATGTCAAATACATTCAGATAGTAGTCATCCACCGTATATAAATAGTCATTCACAATCGCAAATCGCGACATGGAACCTGTAATACCAATCGGGTTGCTCATCATATTCCCGCTTTGAACAGCGGTAGAAGCGCTCGCATAAAAAACACCCACCGGTACTACGGTTCGCAGGTTAGCGCAATTTTCTATATACGTGGTGTCATGTCTTTTCCAGTCATAAATTATTTCTCCACTGTCTGCAGAAAGATAGGCAGAGCCATAAAATCGCTGGGGAAAAACACTGCTGATAATATTTTTCTTCACCACATTGGTCGGATCTGAAATATCGAGCACCACCAAATCTGTATAAAGATCTGCGTATAAAGTATTTCCTTTAATAGCAAGATCCACATTCCCCGGAATATCGATAAAACCAATATTCTTCGGTGAAGAAGGATCGCTGTTGTCAATCACATGAATTCCTTTATCCAGTTCATTGAGAAAAATATAATGACCCGTCAGCACCATCTTGCCCGGTTGCTGAATCGCCTCGGCAGGATTACTTTTGATGTTAGCCCTTACTTCTTCCGACGTTTTATACAAAGGCTCAAACCAGGTGTAAGTGTAAGAATGTTGGCAGGTATCTTTTACACATCCGCTTAGCAGAGAAAAAATGATCACCTGCGCAATTGAGTATATTGATACTTTGTAAAGCTTTCTCATTGTAATTATTTTGATGCTTGACAACCCGCATCGATAAACCGTTGCACGAATCGATCTATTTTTTCAAGGTCACAGATACATTCAATCCCGCGAAAGTAAAATGTGCATCCTGGTACAATCCGCTTTTTCCAATGGGTGATAACCCATAAGACAAATACGGCCCGATCAATACCGGTATTTTCTTTCGGGAAAAGAGTTCAATTGCGGCACCGGCATTGAGGCAGACCTGTGTTTTATTAAGGGGTGAATTATCATGATAGTAATAACCACTTGAATAATTCAACTGCAGTGCATTCGCATAAAGCATTTGAGATAACGATGCGCCGCCTTGCAAAAAAACGGGTACGGATTTGCTTTTGTTAAGCTGAAACTTTATTGAGACAGGGAGTGATATGAAATCAAAATGATTTTGATAATTTTTGGGGCTTCCGCTCAAAATATTGGATATACCCAGGCTATCCTTCAGAACTTTATTGCTTGTATTAAACAAGATAAGGTTTAGCCCTGTTTGAAATGTCCAGCGATAGTTTTTCCCGAATTGCTTCTCAGCAAACGCGCCTGCAACAATGCCTAAAGATGCTTTCATAGACGCAGGAGTAACTGTTCCCGGTGAACCAACGGACTGGCCGACTAAATTATAGTAAGATGCAGGTTCAACTGTATTCAATTCCAAAAAATTACTTCCTACGCCGGAAATACCGGGCGTAAGAGTGATTCCGAAACGCCATCTGGGACGCACATAGGTTAGGCAAAAAAATGAGTCTGATAGTGGAACATAAGCTGCAGCAGGGGCAGGCTTCGATATCTTAACCAAATCTGCAATCCCATACATCATAAAATTCGTGCCATCACGATAAATGCTTTTTACATGAGCACTTTCAATACGTCTTCTAAAAACTTTCTCGTCCTTATTAACATTGGCCGTTATCGTTGAAGAAGGACTAATTTCAGCTATAACCCGTTCACGTGAAGCAGAATGGTACGGACGTCTTCGTCGCGAATAATGAGCAGGTGTTGGTGAAAATGCAATAGCTCTCTGATTGCTCTTTATTGTAGAATTTCCTTTCAAATCACTGAAAGTCTCATCATGTAATTTTGTTCTTAATGAAGGGTAATTACTTCTTTCTGTCTTATTTGTATCAATAATATTTTTCTCTTCATGCACATTTTTTCCCGCGACAGCTTTTGAATTCTTCCCATTCAAACTATTCCACACCCAATAACCTCCGCCACCAAGCCCCGCAAACAAAAGCAACAGCAGCAACCATCTTCCCGACGGCTTACGCTCCTTAATTCGCTCCTCAATATTTTTCCAGGCAGCGTCCGATGGCTGCATCTTCAGCTCATTCATCTTTTGCTGTACCTGTTTTTCAAAATTATTTTTGTCCATATTGCACAGCTTGTTCGTTTGATGAAAACTTTTCAATCCATTCTATCAGCAATGCTCTTGCGCGTGCATACTGCGATCGTGATGTTCCGTCACTGATGCCCAGCATCGCCGCTATCTCCACATGAGAATATCCTTCCACTGCATGAAGATTGAATATCGTTTGAAAACCCGTTGGCAATTGCCTTATCAATTCTGACAATTGTTTTGCTTCCAGCGTTATCACAGGGTCGTCTGCAGATACAGGATGCAACGGCGTTTCGCTGAATGAAAGATCGTATTGGTATCTTTTACTGGTTTTTAAAAAATTTAATGCCGAGTTCACTATGATCCTTCTTATCCATGCGCCCAACTCACCTTCAAACTTGTACGTATGGATGTACTTAAACACTTTTACAAAACCCTCCTGCAGTACATCTTCGGCATCAGCCAGGCTCTTGGTATACCGGAAGCAAACGGCCAGCATCGCAGGTGCAAAAAGCTCATACAATTCCCGCTGCGCCGCGGGCACACGTTTAATGCAATCAGCTACGAGCTTTTTGTGATCCATATCTAATTCCTGATTGTTGACAACGGGTAAACAAAGATCGTTGCACGGAAAAAAATAATAATTTAAAGACTAAAAGAAGTAGCGTTATATGATATTTTAATTTGGGTCTGTCAGCCACGTACATACATCAGCGATAGCTCCGGCTGCTTCGGGCTCCGCTTTGCTACGGCCCGCCTTTGGCGTGGCCGGGCCCTTCGCATCCGTCAGTCCGTCTTCTATAACGCAAATCGCGGCAATTAGTGATCAATTCAGCAGTGGGGACATAAGAAAATAAACCAAGATAGTTGATGATATTACCCTGCTGGTTTTTTGCAGAAAACGTTATGCAGTTATACACCAGGTTCGCGTAACTCCAATATCAACAAATACCAAAATATTAGTTCTGACAGTTGTTGCAATAAATAGTTGCTTTTCGAAATAAAACCAGCAGCAGGTAATATCAACTCCTAAATTATTCTGAAGATATTGTATCTCCCAGCCAAGAGTGTAATATTGCCTCCTGCTCTTTCGATACGGTGTCCAGCTTATGAATGAAAAACTTTTCCTCGCCGGTGCCCGGATCAGTTCTAATATCCACTGTTAAACCTGCATAGCCAAGGTAAGTATTGTAATCGGGGTCTTTGGTGGTATACACGTATTCAAACAAAGGAGATAGAGAAGTATCTGCCACCGTTTCACATGCTTCCTGGAATTCTGCATCGGTAAACCCTCTCTGTAATTGTTTATAATATTTATTATATAGCAACCGCATCACATCATCAAGAGAATGTTTATTGTCGGTAAAATGGCGGATTGCAAAATCGAGAAATAATCCTACCACGGGGCCCTTATCATAATAAGAAATGGCCCGGTCGCCTTTCTGCCCCTGCCGCCCAAAGGGGCCATCACTCCATGTTTCGTAACTCGCCTGCACCAATGACTGGTACGTACGCCCGGGGTCATTTTCAAATGCGTTAATATTACTTTCAAAGTTTTTGTACAATGTTGCTTCATCTATAATACCCGATCTTTTTATAACCAGGTATTCATAATAAACAGAAAGACCTTCACTTACCCAAAGCAGGTTTGTTCTGTTTTCTTTATCATAATCGAAGGGGCCAAGTTCAAAAGGCCGGATACGTTTTACATTGTAATTATGAAAATATTCATGCGAGAGAAAACTCATCATTTTGTTTACGCCCGCTTGTGTCTGTAATTCTTTACCATTAAAACTTACAGTAGTGTTGTTCAGGTGTTCTATACCGCCTCTCCCATTTCCAATAGCAATGAAAGTATATCTTTTATAAGGTATGTTTCCTATTATGTCCGAAGCTGCAGTTACCGCCTTTTTCAGGTTACTCATAAATTGTACCTTATCAAAATCTCCCATATTGTATCCGATAAAACGATGCTCAATTCCATGTACCTTAAACGAAGGAAGTTCCTCAAGATTACCGATAAGAATCGGGCAGTCATATAAGATATCAAAATCAGGAGCCATGAATTCATTCTTTTTTCCTGCAATCTCTTCCAACCCCGTGGCAACTTTATTCCATGGCCGGTTAAAGACAAGCTTTACCGAAACAGGATTTTTTATACCGCCCTGCTCATACAAAAACACGCCTTCAGGTATAATGTAGGCATGCGCACTATCAATGTAAGAGGTAGCCACAAATTGCCGTTGTGTCTTTATATCGTAGCTCACTGTATAAGTTGCATTTTTAACACCGGTAAGCCGCCACGTGTTATCATTGATCTGTAAAGAAGTAATCTTCTTTCCCTTGTTGCCTTTCACAGAAAAATTTTGCAACCACTTTGCGTAATCCATTATCTGGTAATAACCCGGCATCCACTTCGGCATCTTCAGGTACACGGTATCCTTATCCGCTTCCTGCGTTTGCAATACCACATGGAAGTAATGAGAACCAGGATCATTCATTGAAACAGTGTACTTAAATATCCTGGCGCTGGTTTGTGCATGCACAGCAAAATTCAGCAAACAAACAATTGCAGAAAATATCAATACCCGCACGGAAACATGTGGTTTCATAAGAATAATTTTGAAATGGTTTTATTAAAATGAAAGTAGAGAATTATGCTGAAATCCTCATCATCATTTTTATAGTCCAATAAACGGCAATATATTCGTCATCCATTACTATGCAAAGAAGAAACTTCATAAAAACCACCGGCACTTACACGCTTTTGTTCCCTTACATGAAAAATTTCGGTGGCGCTGTTTTGCGAAAAGATCAACATTTTGATACCGATCTCAAATCCATGTGCGTTGCGGCTTTCCACAGGTTCGAAGAAGTGTGGGAGTTTAATGATTTCTGGAAACGCGGTAACACCTTCGATGCGTGCCTCAACTTTGCCGATGCATTACACCAACAATGGCCCGGCGATGACGATGTAAAAATGATGCAGCAAAAGGTGAGTGCGATGCTGCAAAAGAATTTAGACTTTTTCAAATCCATTGACCCGAGTCGTATGTGGGCCGATGATTTTGGATGGTGGGGACTCATGGCGATCAATGCAAGAAAACATTTGTTGCGCTCGGGTAATAAAGACCTTGCAGATGCATATCTCCGGCTTTCAGCAGATTCCTGCTGGCGGCAGGAACGCGATCATGCGTATGATTTTTCAGATACAGCAAAACCGGTACCGCATGGTTGTCGCAATGGTGATGCCAATGGTCAAAACAAGGGTGTAAAAAATACCGTTACCAACGTATTGTTCTTTTTACTTTCAGTGAAGCTCTGTCGTTTAATGCTCGCAGAGCAGGTTGCCGGCAGCAAACAATATCTCGAAATGGCTTACCGCCAATGGGTGTGGTTCGATAGCTGGTTTCAGTTAACGCAATATGAATACCTGAAGAAAACAACATCCGGCGGTGCACTGGTACAGGAGCGGCCAACTGCGTTTTTCCAGGGTTCCGATTATGCAGTAACCACCCACCCCACATGGGAAAAGGGATGGGCGTGGACAGGCGACCAGGGAATGTTATTGACGGCGCTTACCGGTATGCTGGCCATTAAAAATGATCTTGCCGAATGGATAGCGAAGAATAATATTGACCCTGGTTTTAATGTTGACACTTTTGCTGAAAAAACCAACGATTACATTTTATCAATCGGGAAAGGCATACAGTCGGCTCTTGTTGGTGATAAAGATGGAATTATACGCGAAGCGCCATTTGTATCGAACATGGGTCCTGAGTTTGGTAACGATTACCTGGCGGGCCGTGGCATTTTGATGCGGTATTTGGGAATGCCTGATAAAACTATTGACTTCAGCCATACCATCTCTTCCACTGTAAATGCCATATGGCAAACCAGAAACAAATCCGATAACCAGTTTCAGCCGGAATTTACCAATCCCGAAAATGATGAGTTGTACCTGCAGCAATTTAAAAAACAATGGGGCGCCGGCGATGACATTCTGAAATGGGATATTGCAACAATGGATGACCAACAAAAGTTTGGCGTTTGCCAGTCTATCGGGCTCGATGCACTCGGAGCGATGATTCATCAAACATTGTAATCATTAACGGCAAAAGCAAGGTTGCATGATAGTTTTAATTGGGGCTGCCGGCGACGTGCATGTATCAGCGATAGATCGCGCTATCGTTCCTACTCCGCCGCAAATCCACACACGGCTGTCACACCGTCCATAGGATTCCTAAGGAGAGCCTGCGAAGTACTTCAGCGGGGTATCCACTCTATCGCGCAGCCCATCATCGACAAAGCAATAATCAGCAACGGGAGCATAGCGGCTGCGGGTTTGTATTTGCGCAATAGGATTAACCTTAATATGTATTGCGGAAAGTCTGCTTTAAGCATTATAAATCAACGAGGATATTTTACCCGAAAAGGGATTGGAGATAGTTCGTACATTCGGAAATACAAACGTTGGGCGTCACTTGGACAGACAGCTACTTAAAAATTAACCATGACACAATGAAGAAAATTATTTTACCTTTTTTATTGCTACTAAGTTTAACGACCATTGCATTTGGACAAGACGATAACGAAAGACTACGCTGGAGCCCAACAAGAAAATTGACTTTAAGCGATTTTACAATCAAAACAAAACAACTTGAGACTACTACTTCTTTTGGGCAATTCTACATTGCTTACAAAGTGAAGGGGTTTGACTTCATGACAAAAAATTTCAATAAAAAAGTTGACAATCTTTTTATAGAGTCTGCATCGTGGATTGACACAACAACAAATATTCAACAATCCTTGACCTATCAACAAACGCTTTTTGATATTAGCGAAATATACGCCCGACAATTTAGAAAGGCCTTACACGACAATCGAAAAAAAATTATGTCAGGTACAAACTTTATTGAAGAGCTTGACCAGAAATATATGTCCGACTTTTCAAAAAGACGGATTGATTATGACAGGGAAACAAAATTTGGCACAGACATGGACAAACAAAAAGAATGGGAAGCACAAATCCAGAAAGAATTATCAGAATTAAGCGACTTTGCGTACGACAAATAAGCGAACGCCTAACATTCAGTTTTGCGCAAGCGGGGCTGACCCGCTAACAATTAGCAGTAGTGCATGTTTCAGCGGTAGTTTCAGCTTGACCAGCATCGTTGAGTGATAGAATAAACAATGAACAATTATTTATAAATTTGGCAACAGTTATGGGCAGACGAATATCTATTATCCCGCCTGCGCAAAGCTGTGGCCGTCAGAATGTGAAAAAACTATCCTTCGTAAAAAAATTCATTTGTAAAATTTATTGTGCTTCGTTTGCGGACTTATTAAGGGTACCAATAAAAAAGTGATTGGCCGGAAGTGATAAAAAGTGAGTCGCTCATTTTGAAGATAAATTACTTCTGCAATGCACTTTTTTAACGCACAAATTACCTTGCGGTAATCGGGTTTCCAGATGTTGATAGCTTTGAGCAACTTTTTAAAACCAAGTATGGATAATGTCCGCTTCAGGTTGTACACCAGCATGATCAAATTCATTTCTCCGTCTACTTTTTGTAAGCCTTTCATAAGCGTATAGGTATATCCCCATTGTCGTTTGATGGTACCGAACGGATGTTCGCAGATACTTTGTCTGCGTTTGTAATAACCAGGGTTTTCGTTGATGTTTGTATTATTACGGTCTACTGCATTTTGATATTCGCTCCGATGTATGATGCGTTTATTGAGCTTGGTACAGTTGCGTTTTAACGTGCACGTTTTGCAACCTTCGGTGCGGTAAGTTTTAAAACGATAACTGGTTTCTCCGGCTTCGCCTTTTTTATAATGCCACGTACCTAATGATGTTAACGTACATCCTGCCGGACAGATGTAGCTATCCTCTTCTTTGTTATAAATAAATTGAGTACTGAGAAATTCTTTTTGTAAATGTTTTACCGAGGGTTGTTCTTTGAAGGCAACATACGTTTTTATATGATCATCGTGACACTGTTGCAACTCCGCTCCTGTATGATAGCCTTTGTCGGCAAGCACATCGATGGGGCTATCTTTTTGTAACCCCATATTCTCTTTGGCCTGTATGGCTGCACGGTGCAGCGCTTTTCCATCATTGGTGTTGGTGGCCTGGGCGTGTACTACCAGGTTATGCTTTGCATCAACAGCCGATTGCGTATTATAGCTCACTTCTACTATATTTTTATTGATGATGATGGCACGGCTGTCGGCATCCGTGCTGCTGATTTGCTTTTCTTCTGTGTTGTCTAATTGCTCTTGCAGATCATCATATTTTATTTTGCGTTCCATCAGCCGCTGCAACGCTGACTCTACTTCTTCTTTGCGATACGACGGGCCGCTATCATCAGTTTCCTCTTTATCCAACTCATCGAGCTCTCTGAGGTATTGATCAGCTTTGTGGCCGATCATCTCCTGGTGCTTATTTATTTTTCGTTGATTGTAATTATTCTTGCTGCTGTTTACAGCCCTGAACTTACTGCCGTCTATGGCAACAGTTTGTTTGCCTAACAGATTCAGTTCATCCAGGAAGGCTACATACAGTTTAAATAAATTTTTTAATGCACCGGGATGTTCTTTTCTGAAATCCGCGATGGTGTGATAGTTGGGAACCAGTTGCCCCATCAGCCACCGAAGTTCTATGTTACGGCTGCATTCCTGCTCCAGCTTACGGCTGCTGCGGATCTTGTTGAGATAACCATACAAATATAGCTTCAGCAGCAACCGATCGTCAAAGCGTGGGGCACCGCCGGTATTGGTAGTTGTTTGTTTTTGCTTTCGATTAATGCCCAACTTGTCCAATTCCAGCTTATCTGCAAATGCATCGATGATGCGAACCGGATTGTCTGTTGCAATCTGGTCATCGAGGCTGCTGAATTGTATTTGATTTCTTGATGTACCTTCTTTTATTTTCATATGCTTTCTCCAACAAAAATCATTCTGTATTCAGTCTATTCACAGGTTGTGTATATTTGATAGGAACAATGGTGGTTTTTTCACGAACTGCCGTTGTAAGCCACTTTAAACGACTACTTTCAGGTCGAACAGGCATTCATAATGTCCCTGAAAACTAAAGTCAGAGTATTAAACTTCTGATTTTGATCCAAACGACGTTTTAATTAATAACTGGATTATTCCCTCTTTACCAATTAACTTTTACTTTGTTGTAAACACAAAAACACCATTTCTTGCTTTCTCTCCATATCTTTTAACAGCATCCTCTTTGGTATAATGATTTAAAGTCTTAATCTTTTGAGGGTCAAGTTTTTTAACACTTTCAGTTGAGCTTTCCGCGCCGTCTACATAATAAATTTCGTCTGAAGGAGGATCCTGAATAACCTGTTTTACAATATCCCTAACTTGTTCATGGCTGATTTCTTTTGTCTCTCCGGTTTCGTCATCATGGATAAAAGCCTTATTTAAATTATCTCCTTTAAGAGAATCAGTTTCCGAGTACTTTGCAGCTATATTCAGAACTGCCGCCTTGCCACTTGCATCAACGTAATTGACCTTGACCTCTGCAATAGAATCATTTCTTTTTTTCAATGATATTTTTTCAATTTTAAGCGTGTCATTCGGATTTAACCGAGGGTCATTTTGGGCTCTTACAATTGAAACTGAAGAAAACATTACTACTGCTATAATTACTGGCAAAACAAGTACTCTTCTTAAATAAGAGTATCGTACGTTTTTAGATGAACTAATCATGATTAATCTGCGTTTTATTGATGAATTAAAAAATGAATGATACGAGGTGAGATAGCTGCCACCATTATGTGCCTGCAATAGCATTTCAGCAAAAGATTGTGTGTCTCCTTCGTCAATTGAGCCCGCATCCGCAATGAATTCATGTATCACATTTAATTCTTTCTGAATTAACCAATAGAATGGATTCATCCAAAAAATGCACACGACTATTTGTGAAAATAATTTGTCATAACTATGGCGTTGTTTTATATGCGTCAGTTCATGGTTAAATATCTTTTTGCCGTTGATGGTGTTTAACCCAATGTTCTGTTTCCAAAAAAGGTTATCCAAAAAAGAAAACGGGGCTTGTTTAAGATTAGTTTCGATAAAAGTAAACCCCTTCATTTTTATGCTTTTATGCTTTGTCTTGATTTGATATATCCAGATTATCCTGAAAACAAGAATGAGGAAAAGTATTATGCTTATTAAAATGCTTAGAGATAAAAGTAATAAGCCAGTTTCACTATGAGAAGGATGTACTTTCGCACCTGTTGTATTGATGATGTTTAAAATATTATCGAATGAGTTACTCCGACTTTCCTTGATTTGATACCATTTGAAATTAACTAACGGTAAAATCAGGCTTATACCCATCGTAAATAACAGATAATACCTGTTGTATAAATGGAATTTTTTATTACGCAGTGCAATCAAATAATATGTATACAAAATACCAGCAACGAGTACAGATTTAACCAGGTAGGAAAAAAATGTGTCCATATATTATTTTTTATTTTTTTTCAATTGTTGTAACAAAAGTTCCAATTCCTTAACTGAAAGTTTTTCCTCATCTATTAAAAAAGAAACAACATTGCTAAAAGAGCCACCAAAATATCCTTTTGCAACCTTAGTTAATGTATCCTTTGAATACTGTTCTTTTGAAAAAACAGGATGATACCGATGATATCTGCCGACATTCTCAATTTCTACAATTCCCTTATCAACTAATGTTTTTAAAATAGTGGCGACTGTGTTCTTGTGAGGTTGCGGTGACGGCATTTTTTCTACGATTTCCATTAACATGCCATTACCTAGCTTCCATAAAACTTTCATGACTTGTTCTTCTGCTTTTGTAAGTGATTTCATGCTAAACTATATTTATAGTTCAAATATAGAACTATTTTTATAGTTCAGCCAAATTTTATTTATATTCTATTTTTTTTAAGTACATAGATGAAGGGGGAAAATAACTTGGTGAGCCAACTTTTCTGGTGGATGTATTAAATAGCGGCTTACAACACCGGTATTGCTAAAAGCAGGTCTGACGTGCATTTCATCATCTTTGGTTCTTTGGTCATCTTGCGTTCGGGCAGAAGGAATTCTTATCAGCTTTAGTACTTAACTTTATCTATAAATTATAAATCGTTGGTAGGTTCGGGCTGGACGTTCATTGAATAACCTGCCTTCAGCAATACCTAACGTAAGCTCGCAGACAGACAACTCGCTAACCAAAAGACATAATATGAAACGAATCTTATCTTTTAAACACTGGCAACTATTTATCTTAATTTTTATTACAGGCGCATGGGTCTCGCCGAGCCCTTGAAAGAAATCGTACACTCAATTTCTATAGTGACCTTCTCAATCTGGATTTATTCAATTGGAGTTTATGGGCATGACAGAGTTCAACAACTCGGACTTCCAGCTATGAATTTAAAATTGTTTAAAGTAAATGCTCTTTTAGTCCCAGTTCTTCTTTTCATAGCACTCTTTTTTGCAGCAAGACAGACAAAAGATACTAATGCAACAAGCAATTTGTTGACAATTATTTTTACACCAATTGCTCTTTATTTGTACTTTGCAATATTTCAGGCTGTGATTTTTGCTTGTAAGACATTAGCGACGCTTGAGCTTAAAAGAGAGGTTACATTTAGCGACTATTTCACAAATCTACTTTTGATACTATTTATTTTTGTAGGAGTTTGGGGGTTACAACCCAAAATAATAAGACTGATTGCAGGCAATGACATAGCAACGGTCAATTGACGAGACGAGAGCCTACAGCTAACATGAACTGTGTAAAAAGCCAAATAAATTTTGGTATTTTTTATGGTCCTGGTGAACAGTAATTGGGTTGATATAAGGTATTATTTTTTTACTACTGCAAATACTTGTTTGAGGAGTTTATTTCTCCAAAGCCGTGTCTCCAGGCCAGTAGTGCTGCAGGACGCGGCGTGAATCAGGAGGAAATTTTTAACTTCAAAGATTCATCGCTATTGTCGGTCTTGTAACCAACAATCATTGATCACACTTTTTATTCATAATACCACCGGCATAAGCAACAAAGTAATTATTATTGTAAGTAATTTAATTTGTGCTTCATATTGCCAATCCTTTTAAAATAATGAAATGAAGATTGCCGGAATATTTTATATCGCCGCACTGCCCCTTGCAGTATTACCTGTTTCATTCACTGTACATGCAGCAATGGCTCAACCCCCCGTCCGCGATCCCCATACTGCCGGCTATGTTGAGGCCACAGAGCTGCCCGATGGCGCTGTTCCCTCACCAGACTCCGTCGGAAATTTTATCATCGGACCTACACATCCCCCTGCGCCGGAAACAGTAGTACAGCCAAACGTACCGCAGGGAACTATCTATCAATTCACCATGCAATCGGAAGACAGTAAAATATATCCCGGCATCGCCCGCGAACCTAATACATTTGGCACTCCGGATACTGCAAACCCTGCTAAGCTAATAGTGACCACCAGCCACCCCGCGCCCTACACCCGCCACGTGGAAGTATATGTTCCCACACAATATGTGCCGGGCACCGCAGCGCCTTTTATAGTTGGTACAGACGGGCCCGACCATACGCTGTTCACTATTTTAAATAACCTCATTGCGGAACATAAAGTACCGGTAATGATTGCCATCTCAATAGGCAACGGAAGTGGCGACGCCCAGGGCAGCGAACGCGGATTGGAATACGATGCCATGTCAGGAACTTACGCGGAGTTTGTTCAGCAGGAAGTGCTGCCTCTTGTGGAAAGCAAGTGCGGTGTGACGCTGACCAAAGATCCCAACGGCCGTGCCACGATGGGAGGCAGTTCAGGCGGCTCATGCGCTCTTATTATGGCATGGTATCATCCCGAATGGTATCATCGCGTGCTTACCTATTCGGGTACTTTTGTCAACCAGCAGTGGCCTTATAACCCCCAGACACCGCACGGCGCCTGGGAATTTCATGAACATCTTATCCCGGATAGTCCTGCTAAGCCATTGTGCATCTGGATGGAGGTTGGAGACCGTGATCTTTATAATCCCAACATAATGCGTGACAACATGCACGATTGGGTAGTTGCAAATGAATACATGGCAAAAGCGCTTGCGGCTAAACATTATACCTACCAGTTTATTTTTGCCCGCAATGCAGGCCATGTAGACAGTAAAGTGAAACAACAAACATTGGCCGAAGCACTGCAATGGCTTTGGCGGAATTACAAAGGTTAACGCATACCATGTATCAATTTTTTTCCTTAGCCGTCTCCGCTCCAGGCAGGCAACGCAGCTGGACACAGTGATGAATCAAGAAGAGGTTCGGTCACTTGAGAGATGCGAGTACGAACATTGATCGAAGACAGACAAGGCATGCACTTTATCATATTTACATATGTTACAGTAGAGAAAGGTTGGTATTCAATCAACGAATAATAATCCGGCACCGCTATGTCTTGCGTCAGTACAAAGCAAGGAGTACAGACACGGTCTGCAAGAAACCAAACAGGGCGAAGAAGAAGGAAAAACTATATAAAAAGATGCAACGTTTATATATAGAGCTATGTCATCCATAAAAGAGATTATAAGAAGTGTATCACCGCTCTCCTATTATGCATTTGTATGATAACCGCGTGCCGGAAAAATAATCAGCTTACAACGATACGCCCAATGTATTCAGGCATACTAATCCTTTACTCTATATATACCTATCTCAGACAATTTTTAATGCACAACCACTCATTGTTTCATCTTTTTTCGCTGAAACGTTTTCCGCGTCTACTTTTACCAGCATAACAATCAAAGCTGTTGGTTATGCCTGGAGTGGTAATGCTGGTACTTACGATATGCACTTATACTGAACGCAGAAGGAAACATAACAGATGAATTAATAGACGGCTTTGTATTTAAAAAGTATTATTATCAGTAATAATATCCCCCTATTCACTGGCAGGCGCCCTCACTTGCAACCTGCAAGAATGGAATTTTCACCCGCCCATCTCCTCCGCCTTATACCCTGCCTCCTTCACAAGCTCTTTCACTTTATCATCCGAAAGTTCGGTTTCCACAGTAAGAATCTTTTGAGGATTTTGTATGTCTACTTCCCAACGTTTGATGTTTGAATTGGCATTCAAAAACGGAGTTACTTTTGCAATGCAATTGTTGCACATAATGTTTGTCTTAAACTGATGTTTCATATTCTCCTTTTATAAAATTTCGTATAACCGTATCTGTTAGTATTTCGCTTCTTACAATTTCAATCTTTTAAGCCGCAGGCTGTTCGTCACCACGCTCACACTGCTCATCGCCATAGCTGCGCCTGCGATTACCGGGCTCAGTAAAAATCCGGTGAAAGGATACAACACGCCTGCCGCTATCGGGATACCGATCGTATTATAAATAAAAGCCCAAAAAAGATTCTGGTGAATCGTGGCCACGGTCCTTTTTGACAATTGAATCGCTTTGGGGATCTTAGTCAGATCATTAGAAATGATCGTCATCTTCGCTACATCCATGGCAATATCACTTCCCTTGTCCATTGCAATGCTAACGTCGGCCTGGGCCAGTGCATTGCTGTCGTTGATACCATCACCGGCCATTGCCACTATCTTTCCCTGTTGCTGCAATTCTTCTACAAAAGCCGCTTTATCTGCAGGCAATACGGACGCCTTGTAATGCTTGATGCCTGCCTGCGATGCTATCGACTTTGCGGTATTTTCATTATCTCCCGTAAGCATATACACTTCAATACCTTCCTGCTGCAATTGTTTTATGGCATCGGCAGAACTTTGTTTTATTTTATCGGCAATTCCGATAATCGCCAACGCGTTGGTATCATCTGCCAGCCACGTTACCGTTTGCGCCTGCGATTGCCATTCATTCGCTGTATGTTGCAAGTCCGGATCAATGGAGATGTTTTTTGATTGCAGCAACGAACTGCTGCCAACATAATAATCATTCCCGGCATACTTCACCTTCACGCCCTGGCCGGCCATGTTTTCAAACTGATCGAATGAAAGCGATTGAACAGCTTTATCTTTAAAATACCGCACTACCGCTTCCGCCAGAGGATGCGTAGACTGCCCTTCGATACTGAAAAGAGTGCTGTTTAATTTATTTTCATCCTCGCCGCTTTTATATTGTATCGACACCACTTCCGGCATACCTTCTGTAATGGTTCCTGTTTTATCAAAAACAATGGCATTAATTTTTTTCGACTGTTCAAGGCTCTCTGCATCTTTTATCAATATGCCGTTTTCCGCACCTTTGCCTACGCCCGCCATGATAGCCGTTGGCGTTGCAAGGCCCAATGCACAGGGACAGGCAATTACCAACACCGTTACCATCGCCAGCAATCCATGAGTGAAGGCATTATCTACTCCTGAAAAATTCCACACTATTAAACTGATAATGGCAATAACTATTACAACCGGAACAAAAATGCCGGCAATTTTATCAACGAGTCTTTGTACCGGCGCTTTGCTGCCTTGTGCTTCCTGCACCATTTTTATAATTTGCGCCAGCACGGTATCACTGCCGACTTTTTCGGCACGAAAACGAAAACTTCCTTCCTGGTTGATGGTGCCTGCAAACACTTTATCTCCCTGTTTCTTTTCTACAGGAATCGGCTCACCGCTGATCATACTTTCATCCACAAATGAATCGCCTGCGATTACGCTTCCGTCAACCGCAATTTTTTCTCCCGGCTTCACCAAAATAGTATCACCTGCTTTTACAGACGCAATGGGCATTTCCATTTGATGCCCGCCATCATGAATTACCGTAACTGTTTTTGGTTGCAGTCCCATCAGTTTTTTTATCGCGGTTGAAGTGTTGCTCTTTGCTTTTTCTTCCAGCATTTTACCCAACAGGATAAACGCAATCACCACCGCAGATGCTTCAAAGTATACGTTGGCTTCCAAATCCTTGCTGGTCCAGTATTGCGGGTAAACCGTATTGAACACACTAAACAAATAGGCGACTCCGGTACTCAGTGCAACCAATGTGTCCATGTTAGCCGAACGATGTTTTGCCTGTTTCCATGCACCAACAAAAAATTGTTGTCCGAAAATGAAAACTACAGGAGTAGCCAATATCCACATGATATATTTGGCAAAAGGAATATTCATCAAAAACATTCCAATAACGATGATCGGCACGGATAAAATAATGGCACCAAAGGTCCGCGATCTTAATGTCTCAAACTTTTTTCTTTGTACATCTTCCAATGCTTCTTTCGCTTCTTCGGTTTCATCAATGGCGAGATCGTAGCCGATACTTTGCAAGGACGCTTTCATCTTTTGTGGATCGGTTATTTTCGGATTGTATTCCACCTGCGCCATCGCATTAGCATAGTTAACCGATACGTTCACCACGCCCTCAGTATTTTCCAGCATGCTTTGCGCACTTGATGCACAAGAGGCGCAACTCATGTTGAGCACAGGAAAACTTTTTTTCACCAAAAAGCCCTGTGCCGGAATTTTAGCTGTTTTATTTTGAATATCTAATGTGGCAATTTTCATCTTACAAATTTCGTAAACACGCAACGCCTCCTCTTACATCATTTTGGAAAAGTTGTACAGATTTTTGAAGTGAAATACTATGCAGTCACCTGGTCGATGGGTTTGCGATGAACTGCTCCCAGTTTCTTGAATTGCGAAGGCGTCATGCCGGTAAGTTTCTTAAACTGGCTGGAAAGATGTTGCGTACTGCTATATCCAAGGTTAAATGCAACTTCACTTAAGGAGAGTTCATTGTAGATCAGCCATTCTTTTATCTTTTCTATTTTCTGCAAAATAAAAAACTGTTCGATAGTAACGCCTTCTACTTCGGAAAATAGGCGACTAATGGAGGAATAGTCTTTAAAAATTTTTTTACCTACATATTTGCTGATACTAAAATGTTCTTCCACGCTGCCGGATTGTATTTTTTGAATCAGCAGTTTTTTAATCTCTTCTATCAATTGCATTTTGCGATCATCCAACAGTTCAAAACCGGTTTGCTTCAAATCTTCAGCAAAATGCGCCAACTGTACATCACCGGGCTCTTTCAGCAATTCGACTTCGCCTAAGCGTACATATTTTGCCCGCATTTTATTTTTTTCCAGTAATTGTTCTACCGAAGTAATGCATCTCGGGCAAACCATATTTTTAATAATCAAGCGCATGGTGCAAAGTTAGGTGTTTGCCTCACGCTATGAAGAAACCGCCTTCGACGGGCTCAGGCTGACATCCTGCGGTCATGTTGAGCCTGTCGAAATATATACAGGAGGTGGCTTTCATAACATCAGCCATTTTTATTAGCACAACATGTTAATTTTGATTTTACATAAAATAACAAACCATGACACTTGCTGAAAAAGATTATCAATACGTTTGGCATCCATATACCCACCAGAAAGATCGTGCGCCGGCAATACCTGCGGTAAGAGGCAAAGGAGCCATTTTATACGATGACACTGGTACCGCATACATTGATGCCATCAGCAGTTGGTGGGTAAATATTCACGGGCATGCGAATAAATACATTGCTAAAAAATTATACGAGCAGGCAAAAAAACTGGAGCAGGTAATTTTTACCACCTTCACGCATGAGCCGGCTGTACTACTCGCCGAACAATTGCTGAAAATCCTCCCGGGAAATTTTGCCAGGATATTTTACAGCGATAATGGCTCTACGGCAACAGAAGTAGCCATCAAAATGTCGTTGCAATACTGGATCAACATGGGCCATGAAAAGCGAAACAAAGTGATGGCTTTTCAGCATTCATATCACGGTGATACGTTTGGCGCGATGAGCGTGAGCGAAAGAGGCACGTTTACATTGGCCTTCCAGGATAAATTGTTTGAAGTGATTTTTATCGATACACCTGATGAAACAAATATTTCAACTCTTGAAGCAACGATAAAACAACACCAGGATGAAATCGCCTGCTTCATTTATGAACCACTGTTGCAGGGCGCAGGCGGCATGATGATGCATGAGCCACAACATCTCGATGCGTTGCTATCCATTGTAAAAAGTCAGAATATCATTTGCATTGCAGATGAAGTGCTAACCGGGTTTTACAGAACAGGAAAATTTTTTGCCGGCGATTATTTGCAAACAAAACCGGATATCATTTGCCTGAGCAAAGCACTCACAGGAGGTACGATGGCATTAGGCATAACGGCAAGTACACAAAAAATATATGATGCATTTGTAACCGACGATAAGAACAAAACTTTTTTTCACGGCCATTCTTTTACAGCTAATCCTCTTGCCTGCACGGCAGCGCTGGCAAGTCTTGAATTAACAGAGAGCAATGACTGCAAAGACCGGGTTGACAACATTGTTGCAAGTCATCAAAAATTTTTAAAGAAATTAAATGCATTCGCGAAGAAAGGTATTATCGCAAATCTTCGGCAAACGGGAACCATATGTGCTTTTGATATCAATACCGGTAAATATGATTACCTGGATAACATCGGATCTGCATTAACTAAATACTTTCTCGAACGCGGTGTGTATTTAAGATCGTTGGGCAATACAATTTATGTTATGCCGCCTTACTGCATCACACCTCCTCAACTCAGGAAGGTATATAGAGTGATTGAAGGTTTTTTGAAGGAGCATTATTTGTGAACCACTCCCGGCCTCCCTCCGAAGGAGAGGAGGGTATTAGTCCTTTCGTTTTTATTATATATAAAATTGTTTTTTTCTAAAAATGTGTAGAATTAAAATCTCTAAGAATTAGTGAGTGAAGGATTCAATATATGTTTTCAGGGATTTTAGTACAGCTTCATATTTAGCGCCATTTGCTTTGTCAAAAAACATTCCGGCAAATTTTTTCCATGGGTATCTTCCCAAATCAAGATTGATGAACCACGTCAGCTCTGTTTCGCCGCTGTTGGTCGCTTTCATTGCGAAGATGTATTCCTCATTATTTCCCGGAAGCAAAACTTTTATGCTATCACCTGAAGATTTGATTAATGAAAGAGTCACTGCTTTTTGGTTTTCTTTATCCAGGAGCGATGCAAAAGACGTATCATTTCTTTGATAAATCTGCACGCTTACATTGCTGTTACTGAAAGCCGGGTACCAGTTTTTCCAGTTATCAAAATTATCGATCTGGGCAGCAACCTGTGATTCATCAGCATGAATATCTGTTGATCGCAGCACCGTAATCTTTGAAGGAAGAAACAGGGTTACAATCCAGAATAGCAAAGCCATGAACCCGATAAAAACAAGGAAAAACTGAACCTTTCGCATGCCAAAAAATTTATTCCCACTTGAAAACCTTGATGGCAACAATGTACACCACAACGCCCCAAATCAACAGGACACCAATCTCTGAACGAACATCCCACAAATTTTTACCCTCAAAAGCAATGGAACGCAAGGCATTATTTAAATGCGTGAGCGGCATTATCCTTGCAACCCACTGCAGCCAGACCGGGAATACACTGATAGAAAAAAATGTGCCGCCAATAAGGAACTGGGGCAAAGTTATAATATTTGCCAGTGGAGGAATGGTACTGTCGTTTTTGGCAATACCGCTCACAATAAATCCGAATCCCATAAAGACGATCAGCCCGATAAAACTAAGGATGATCATCTCCACGAAAGTCTGAAATCCGTGTATGAGGGTAAAACCAAAAAAGTACTTACCGAGCGCAATAATTACAATCGCCGTAATCAATTGAAACAACACTCTGCTCAACATTTCTCCAAGTACAATGTAAGTTCTTGAAATAGGCGTAGCAAAAAAACGTTTTAATACCAATGTATTTCTCAAATTAAAAAACATAAATGCCACGCCGAACACACCTGCAGCCAGCAAAGAGAAACCCAACTGACCCGGCAATATGAAATCTATCTCTTTATATTGCCTTATTGTAGAGATATCTCTTTTTTCGTTGAAATCCATTGTCGCATACGCGGGCCTGTCTTTATAAATATTATTACTGATCTGGTTGATGATGCTTTCTGAAAGCGCTTTGAATTGCGGCCATTGATCGGCGCTCGCGGTGGTACTCTTTAATGTCAATGTGTATGGCGAATTTCCGGAAGTATCTTTTTTAATATCGATGATACCGGCAATATTGCCTCGCTGCAAATCATCCTGCAACGAATCCTTGCTACCGTATCTTAACATATTCACCATTCCCGAATTCTTAAATGCCTGGTACAGTGCATTAGCTGTGTCTGCATCATTTGCGAGAGCAACTTTGTAAACTCTTTTACCCGCGCTATTACCAATGAATCCAAAAACCAAAATAAAGATGAAGGGAAATGCAAACCCGAACACAACAGAAGAGGGACTTCTGAAAATGGCGCGCAGACTTGCTTTCGTAATGGCAAGCATGGCCTGTAACTGGCTGTATGGCTTCATGTATAGTATTTAAAAAGAAAACGCAAATCTATTGGAGAATAGTAAGGGAAAAAAATTGTTTGTATAAAATTTCAATTGTACTTATTTATTGATGCACGTGATGTAATTTTCCGGTTGTAATTTTTATATATAAAAGATTCTGGGATCATTTCAGTAGTTGTTAGAAATGATGTAACAATGAAATATAATTTCATAACAATAGAGGGAAATATTGGCGCCGGTAAAACCACGCTGGCCCATTTGCTCAGCAAAAAACTGGATGCAAGATTGATACTGGAACAATTTGCCGATAATCCTTTCCTCCCAAAGTTTTATGAAAACCAGCAACAGTATGCATTTCCGCTGGAGCTGTTCTTTATGGCGGAGCGGTATAAGCAATTAAAAGAGCTGCTGCAAACGAAGGATATGTTTCAACAGGTCACTATCTCTGATTATCTTTTTACCAAATGCTTATTGTTTGCCAAAGTAAATCTTTTGGAGGAAGAATTTTTGCTGTATCAAAAATTGTTTGACATCATCAACCCTCAATTGGTTCAGCCGGATCTGCTCATCTATCTTCATGCGCCGGTGAGTAAACTAAAAGAGAATATTAAAAAAAGAAACCGGTCTTATGAACAGAGTATTGTTCCGGAATATCTTTTTTCTTTGCAGGAGACCTACATTCAATATATCAAACAACACAACATCAAAACACTTTTTATTGATGCGTCTTCATCAGATTTCCTGGGAAATGAAAATCATTTAAATGCAGTACTGGCAGCGCTTGACAAGGATTATGATGAAGGCCAGCATTATTTGCAATTGCCTAACTGACATTATGAATCCGCTACTGAATAACAATCCTTTTGCATCGGTACAGATCATGGAGTTTCGCCACCTGCTGATGGGAAGGTTTCTTTTTATTATGGCATTGCGGATGATGTCGACATTGGTAGGATGGTGGGTATATCTTTTGACTAATGACCCGTTTGCCATCGGTTTGATCGGCCTGTCGGAAGTAGTTCCTGCCGTATCATTGGCATTGTACGCAGGTCATGTGATCGATCAAAGCGAGAAAAGAAAACTTTTACTGAGAGGAATTCTCCTGTATCTCACTGCAGCTGCTATTTTAGTTTTTTTATCGGGAAAATTTATTGCAGCGCATTTAACGCATCATTGGGTCGCCACTTGTATATATATCGTTATTTTCGGTACAGGTGTTGTGAGAGCCTTTACCGGACCGGTTTTCAGCGCGGTGATTGCCTACATTGTTCCAAGAGATAATTTACAAAATGCCACCACATGGAGCCAGGGAACGTGGCTCTCTGCAGCGGTGACCGGCCATGCCACAGGTGGTTTCTTAATTGCCGGTGCAGGCATTACAGGTACGCTCATTACGGTTTGTTGTTTGATTACTGTATCTCTGTTCTTTTTGCGAAAATTGAAAGGAAAACCTCCCGGCGTTGAGAAAGGAAATGTACGCACCTGGGAAAGTGTAAAGGAAGGTCTGCGATTTGTTTTTAAAACAAAAGAACTATTAGGCGCTATATCATTGGATCTGTTTGCCGTTTTGTTTGGAGGAGCAGTTGCCCTGATACCGGTGTATGCAAGAGATATTTTAAAAGTAGGGCCGGAAGGATTTGGCTTTCTGAATGGCGCTTCTGACCTCGGTTCTATCATTATGGTAATCACACTTACGTTATTCCCGTTGAGGAACAGGCAGGGCAGGAAATTGCTATTCGCCGTTGCAGGGTTTGGCGCCTGCATTATCATCTTTGGTATCTCAAAATTGTTTATCCTTTCATTTGGCGCTTTGATGGTTTCGGGAATGCTCGATGCCATAAGTGTGGTAGTAAGAGGCACCATCACTCAATTAAAAACGCCCGACAACATGCGTGGTCGGGTAATGAGCGTAACCTCCATGTTCGTAAACTCCAGTAACGAATTTGGCCAGTTTGAAAGTGGTGTAATGGCAAAATTGATGGGCACGATTCCATCCGTTGTATTTGGTGGTTCTATGACTTTGTTGGTAGTGGCAACAACATGGATTAAAGCACCCACATTGCGAAAGATGGAATATTAGTCATGTACGATGTGTAAGGTACCTTTACGATCTGCGATTTACGATTTTCTAAACTACATGGCCGCAATCCGATATTAACTACTCACCATTTACAACTTATCACTTACTATTCACCATTTCGTCTATTCGTTTGCGTTAGTTTATCGACACCAGTTCAATATCAAATACCAGGTGTTTTCCGGCCAACTCATGATTGGCATCGAGAATCACGACTTCTTCTTTTACTTCAGAAACAGTTACCGGAACCGGCTGTCCTTGTTGGTTGCGCAATTGTAGTCTCATCCCGGGTTCCAGTTTCATATCGGGAGGTATATTCGACTTCGGGAACTCTATCATAGCCTCTTCAGTTCTTTCACCATAGGCGTCTTTCGGCCCGATTGTAAAAGTTTTCTTGTCACCTACTTCCATACCAGGTATAGCTGCATCAAAACCCGCAATCATCTGGCCTGCACCAACAGTAAATTCAAGCGGGGCTCTTCCCTCACTGGAATCAAATTGTTCACCGGTAGTGAGCGTACCTTTGTAATGCACTTTTACTTTATCACCTTTTTTTGCTTTGCTCATGATATTAATTTTATTGGAATGTAATAGCCACAAAGAAACTAATAAAAAATTTAATTGCGTATTTTGATAAAAAGAATAACAATTTATAAGGTGGCGTATCTCTTCATGTGGCTGATATTTATTAACAGTTTTGGGAAATATATTTTAGAAATTAAGTGTCTCCGACAAATGGTTTCCGCTAATTCGTTTCGCGAACAGATAAAGCATATTTGCTCATTATATGAAAAACTGCTACCGGAATACCTGTCGTTGTTTTATTTCAGAAATTATATTTCATTTATCTATCTTTAAACCCAATCATGCCGACCTAAAAATATATTTACTATGAAAAGATTTTCTGCGGTTGCTTTTTTTCTTTTAATGCTCTTGGTTCAGGGGAATTCCCAAACCAGAATTATCCCCGGCGCCGAAAGAATGAATGTGTATCTTCCCTTTCTGAAAGGCAAGTCTGTAGCGATATTGGCTAACCAGACCTCAATAGTAGGACACACCAACCTGGTAGATACCCTCATCAAAAGAGGAATAAAAGTTGTAAAAATTTTCAGCCCGGAACATGGCTTTCGCGGCAACGCGGATGCGGGTGAAAAAGTGGGCAATTCAACAGACAGTAAAACGGGAGTCGAGATCGTCAGCCTGTATGGAAGTCATAGTAAACCCACGCCAGAAGACCTGAAAGGTGTGGATGTAATGATGTTCGATATACAAGATGTCGGCACGAGATTTTATACTTACATTTCCACCTTGCAGGAATATATTGAAGCATCGCTGGAAAATTCAATACCCTTTATCCTGCTCGACAGACCCAATCCCAATGGCTTTTATGTAGATGGCCCTGTGTTAGATCCAAAATTTAAAAGCTTTGTCGGCATGAACCCGGTACCCATCGTGTATGGTATGACGTTAGGCGAATACGCGTTCATGATCTGCGGGGAAAAATGGTTGTCGGAAAAAGCTAATGCCAAATACGCTTACTATCTCACTGCAAAAAATTCTGTTGATACACCGTTTCATTTTTTAGTGATCAAGTGCCTGAATTATGATCATAACAGCCGATACACACTACCCGTAAAACCATCACCCAACCTGCCTTCCATGCAATCGGTATATTGTTATCCTACCACCTGCTTGTTTGAAGGCACTACGTTGAGTGAAGGTCGTGGTACCAAAGAACCATTCCGTGTTTTTGGCGATCCTTCTTTGCCTAAGAATTTGTATTCATTTACGCCACATCCGACTGAGGGTGCAAAAAAAAGCAAGCACTACGGCGAAGTTTGTCACGGATGGTATATTTCCGGCACGCCTGCTGAAGTGGCGAAAAAAATTGATAAACAAATTCAGTTGAAATGGATAGTACAGGCATATAAGCTGTTTCCGGATAAGGATAAATTCTTTATATCCGGCCATGCATTCGATCGCCTTGCCGGTAATGACGTACTGATGCAACAAATTAAAGACGGCGTTTCTGAGAGCGACATCAGGAAAAGCTGGGAACCTGCTCTCAGCAATTTTAAAAAAATAAGAAAGAAGTATTTACTGTATAAAGATTTTAATTGATGGGGCCGCTACGTATCATTTTTATGGGAACACCTGAGTTTGCCGTTCCTTCTTTACGAAAACTTTTTGAGGCAGGTTATAACATTGTTGCTGTTGTCACCGCGCCGGATAAGCCCGCAGGTCGGGGATTACAAATGACAGAAAGCGCCGTTAAAAAATTTTCTTTGTCAAAAGCGTTAAAAATTTTGCAACCTGAAAAATTAAAAAATCCGGATTTCATTAATGAATTAAAAGAATTAAAGGCCGATGTGCAGGTGGTAGTAGCTTTTCGCATGCTGCCTGAAATAGTGTGGAACATGCCCCCCATGGGAACTATAAATCTTCATGCTTCATTATTACCGCAATATCGCGGTGCAGCGCCAATCAATTGGGCAATTATCAATGGTGAGAAGGAAACAGGTGCAACTACTTTCAAACTCCAACATGAAATTGATACCGGTAATATTCTGTTGCAGAAAAAAATTCCTATACGGGATGATGAAACAGCAGGAGAGCTTCATGATGAAATGATGGAAACGGGCGCTGTCCTGCTTTTGGAAACGATCAATCGCCTATCGAAAGGTGAGCTTAGTGAAGTAAAACAAGATGATATTCAGCAGGAAATATTTCATCACGCGCCGAAAATCTTTACAGAAACCTGCAAAATAAATTGGAATAAAACCGCTGATGAAATTTACAATCTTATCCGCGGATTGTCGCCCTATCCTGCTGCATTTACTTTTTTAAGCGATAAAAAAATTAAAATTTTTTCGTGCGAAAAAGAAATTAAAAATATACCGGAAGCGCCGGGCACATTTATCACCGATAATAAAGCTTTTCTGAAATTCATCTGCCGCAACGGATATATTTCTATAAAAGAATTGCAGCCAGAAGGCAAAAAGAAAATGAAGGTGGAGGATTTTTTAAGGGGATGGAGGAATTAATGGGCGGATTTGAAAATTTGCTAATAAAATAATAAAGGATATTATCTTACGAACGTAAGAGCACAATCAAATTTTTCTCCGGCGCCTAATTCCTGCGCAGCCGCATTGCTGACAATGATGTTCAACCCGTCATTTTGTTTGATATCAGGAATGGCATCTAACACCTTGGCATAAACGCTTTTCCCTGTTGTATTATACGTTACTTTGATAACGGTGCCTGCGGGCACATCATTGCTGAAGCAATAATATCGCCCATCTTGCCAACCGCTGGTAGACTTGAATACGCCTGCATTGCCGGGTTCGGTAAACATCGGTTTTTGCGCCACCTGGTCGTTATATAATTTTTTAAAATATCCGCCACTGAAACCAAAATTGTTGGCAGGCCTTATTCGTGTACTGGTTTCTCCCGGTCCCTCTGGCTGATCAGTTCTTATGGAAGTATTGGACGACTCTGTAGATGTTTGATCATTTTCAATTGTTGTCTTCACCGGCAGATTCGCTTTCGTGTCTTTTGTGACCTGCTGTGGCTCATTAGTAAAAGCGGTACTTTGCGAAGTTGTCATTTCATCATCCGGATTTTTCCTTCCCAGGCTCGACTCAGCGGGATTTACCTTCAGATAACCGATAATTAATTGCGCTCCCACATTCACGTTATCCGATGCCAGGTTGTTCCACTTTTTTATTGTGGTCATCGGTACCTTGTTGTATTTAATGCTGATCCTGTATAAACCTTCCTTCGGTTGCACTATGTGATAAACCGGAATGAGTGATTCAGAACTGCGATCATTTTCGGCCTGGGAAAAATTTTCAGCGGTTAAAGGAATCTTAATTGTTTGTCCTATTGCCAAACCATTTTCAAATTGTAAATGATTGTATGTGGAAATCTCTTTGGCAGAAATATTGTACAATCTGCCAATGCTGTAAAAATTTTGTTTTGGTTTTACCAGGTGCAGGAGGTACAGATCAGGCGTGGTACCTTCCACAATCAATGTAACCTTTTGGCCAAAGGAAAAATTGACAGCCAGTAAGCAACCAAGAAAAAAAATCAAGCGTTTAACCATACTTCAGTTTTTTACTGATATCAAAGCATTTGCTACAAAGATGAGATAAAAATTTAATTATCAACCCTGCTTATAAATCATTTTCGCTAAAATTTTATAAACAGAATCTATTACTAATTACATCATCTATAATTTCTGCTGGCATCTAATCACCATTTCATTTTTCCACGATTCAAAATCGCCTGCAGCGATGTGCTCACGGGCTTTTGCAACAATATGAAGGTAAAACGCGAGATTATGAATGCTGGCAATTTGTAATCCCAAAATTTCTTTCGATTTAACCAGGTGACGCAAATATGCCTTATTATAATAATTGCTTACTCCACAATCAATGCCTTCATCAATCGGTGAAAAATCTTTTTCCCATTTTTTATTATCGATGTTGATTACACCATTACTGGTAAACAGCATCGCATTTCTCCCGTTTCTCGTTGGCATTACACAGTCAAACATATCAATACCGAGGGAGATACATTCGAGAATGTTCCATGGTGTACCGACGCCCATTAAATATCTCGGTTTATTTTCCGGAAGATGATCGCAACATAATTCGCAGATCTCATACATCTTTTCTGTTGGTTCACCCACGCTCAATCCGCCAATCGCATTTCCCGTTGCTTCTTTCGCAGCAACATATTCGCAGGAAACCTTTCTCAGGTCATGATAAACGCCTCCCTGCACGATAGGGAATAAATTCTGCGTATATCCGTACCTGTTAGTTGTATTATCAAATCTTTCAAGACACCTGTTGAGCCAACGATGTGTTAACTCCATCGAAGTCTTCGCATAGTTATATTCACTGCCTCCGGGCGGGCATTCATCAAATGCCATTATGATGTCGCCGCCAATGTTCCGCTGAATATCCATCACGATCTCCGGAGAAAACAAATGTGTACTGCCATCTATGTGGCTTTGAAAAACGGCTCCATCTTCGGTGATCTTTCGTGCACCGCTGAGCGAAAAAACCTGGAATCCTCCGCTGTCTGTAAGAATGGGTTTGGGCCAGTTCATGAACCGGTGAAGACCACCGGCTGCCTTCAGCACTTCCAGCCCCGGCCGCAGGTAAAGATGATAGGTATTGCCCAAAATAATCTGTGCCCTGATATCCTTGAGCAATTGTTCCTGTGTTACGGCTTTCACACTGCCAACGGTACCCACCGGCATGAAGATAGGTGTTTGAATTTCACCATGATCGGTGGTAATAATACCGGTTCTCGCTTTTGAATGTAAAGAATTATGTTGCAGGTTAAATTGCAGTGCAGGCATAATTTTTTCCGGATTTGAGTGGCAAATATAGTCTTCAAAAAATAAGTAAAAGCGCAGGTACTAAAATCAGGCAAGATATTTATGTTTGCATTCCATGAAACTAACTGATTATATTTCTCACTGGGAAAATGTAGTGTTCCTTTCATTTTGCCTTGTTACATTAATACAGCTATTTTATTACCTCTTTTTCTTTTCACGGCTGGCTTTTTATAAAACAAAATTAAAAAACAGCACCCAGACCCATCCCGTTTCAGTGATCATTTGTGTAAGGGACGAGGCAGCTAATCTTACTAAAAACCTGCCTGGCGTGCTGATTCAGCAATATGCCACTTCTCATGAAGTGATCGTGGTAAATGATAATTCGTTTGATGAAAGCAAATATATTTTGGAAGCATTTCAGAAAGCATACAGGCAATTACACATCGTGGAACTAAAACAGGAGGCCAGATTTATTAACGGAAAAAAATTTCCCTTGAGTGTGGGAATTAAAACAGCGAGGTACGAAATCGTTTTGCTGACGGATGCCGATTGTGTTCCCGCATCAGAATTCTGGATGGATAAAATGCAGCAGTATTACAATGATGGAATTGAGATAGTGCTTGGTTATGGAGCGCTCCATAAAAAGGAGGGATTTTTCAACAAGATTGTCCGGTGGGAAACGATGCACACAGCTTTACAGTATTTATCGTATTCCTGCGCGGGGCTTACTTACATGGGAGTGGGACGTAATCTTAGCTATAAAAAAAGTGTCTTCTTCCGTCACAAGGGCTTTTCGGCACACAATCATTTACCGGGCGGCGATGATGATCTTTTTATAAATGCAGCGGCCACAAAAAACAACACAACAATTGCCCTCGATAAAGAAACGTTTACATTATCTGAGCCTCCTGTTGACTGGAAACAATGGATTCGCCAGAAGAACAGGCATTATACTACCAGCAAATATTACAAGACAACACATAAATTTCTCCTGGGGCTATATTCTTTGTCTCATTTTCTTTTTTATCCTCTCTTTATTACAGCGTTAATTTTTTATAGCTGGAAGCAGGCTTTGGTAGTTTTTGGAATAAGGCTAATCATCCAGGCTATAATACTTTTTAAGGTATCGCGAAAATTGTCTGAGGAAGATCTGTTTCCGTGGTTTTTATTTTTTGATATCTGGATGTTCTTCTATTACCTCATCTTTTCGATATCTCCTTTTAAAAAACCACGGGCTACATGGAATTAATTGGCACCGCATCATCCGTAATTTTACCTGATGGAAATCATTCAAAAATATTTTTCTGACTTTACGGACCAACAACTAAGGCAATTTGCTGCTCTGAAAGATTTGTATGAAGAATGGAATCAAAAGATCAACGTGATCTCGAGAAAAGATCTTGAAAATTTCTATTTGCATCATGTATTACATTCCTTGTCCATCGCAGCGGTATTTGAATTTGAGTCCGGCATGGAAGTAATGGACCTTGGCACTGGTGGCGGCTTTCCGGGGATACCGTTAGCTATCTTTTTTCCCGAAGTAAAGTTTCTGCTGGCTGACAGTATCAACAAAAAATTAAAAGTGGCAGAGGCAGTTAGTCAATTTATCGGGCTTCGAAACGTAACGTTCATGCATACACGAGTAGAAGGTATTCATAACAAAAAATTCGATCTTATTGTATCTCGCGCGGTAGCGCCACTAAAAGACCTGTGGCGATGGAGCAAACCATTGTTAAATAAAAAGGTCAGCGAAACTCCGTTTGCCGGGGGATTAATTTGTCTCAAAGGCGGCGATCTTCACGGGGAGATTTCAGAAAGTGGTTGCCGCCCGCGCATTTATGAAATTGAAAAAATTTTTGAGGAGGAATATTTCCGGGAAAAGTATATTCTGCAGGTTAAGTAGTCAGCATTTTATACAACCATATATCTGTCTGCGGCGTATTGCCTATCGGGAATGGATGTCCATTGCCTGTTTCAATAAAACCATACTTTTTATAGAATGCCTTTGCGCGCTCGTTATGCTCCCATACGCCTAGCCACATCAGCCTATATTTCTTTTCCTTGGCAAAGTCGAACGCAAAATCCATCATTGCAGCACCTACCTTTTTTGCGTGATATTCCTTCAACACATAAATTCTTTTCAATTCGATGGATTTATACCGGCTTATTACCGGCACGTCACTTTTTTCTTCTTTTATTCTCATATAACCGACAGGCTTGTCATTCAGATAAGCAATAAAATAAAAATCGTTCATATCTTCTAATTCGTTTTCAATCACGCTTTCAGCATAATTCTCCCTGATGTAATTTCTCATATCTTCCGCAGTACATGTGCCCGTAAATGTGTCTGAAAATGTAACGGCACTTAACAGGCTCAGTAATTTTGCATCGCCTACATCCGCTCTGCGGATAATTAAGTTCTGAGTCATCTTAAAATACTTTTAAACAATTATCGTTTTTATTTCGGGGTTGAAAAATACAGTTATTATTGTATAATTATTATCGAGAAAATTTTATGAAGAAAAATATTTTCGTCTGCTTTGTTTTTATTACATCTTTTGCACAAGCCCAGGACGACACGGTTTTCAACCGGGAAATGGTAGATACCCTGGCTTCTCCTTATTTCTGGGGTCGCGGGTACACAAAAGACGGAATGCACAAAGCTGCCGACTTTCTTTCAGGTGAATTCAAATCTTTCGGGGTAACGCCACTCGATGGCAACAATTATTTTCAAAAATTCAATTATTCAATAAATACCTTTCCGGGCAAAATGGAAGTGTCGATAAACGGCAAAGAGCTAACGCCGGGAATTGACTTTATCGTAAGCCCTGAAAGCCATGGAGGTGATAAAACAGGAACGTTAGTGCGGAGAGACAGTAGTACTTTCATCGACTACAGCAAACACGTGATAGTTGCTCTGCAGGATAAACTCACATGGTCAGCGGAACAGCAGGTAGCTGACTATACTGCGATAGAAGTGGACGAGCACCGGTTTACTGACATACCGGTTTCTTATAAAATGGATATTGAAAATAAATTTATCAAAGACTTTAAAACGGCTAACATTTGCGGAATGGTGAAAGGAACCGAGCAACCAGATTCATTTATTTTTATTACTGCCCACTATGACCACCTCGGCGGAATGGGCGCTGACACCTACTTTCCCGGAGCCAACGATAATGCAAGCGGTGTTACTTTGTTGCTGAGCCTCGCAAAATATTACGCAGCTCATCCTGCAAAGTATTCAATGGGATTTATCTTGTTTGCCGGTGAAGAGGCAGGATTGGTGGGCTCGAAATATTATACAGAGCATCCGATTGTTCCTCTTAAAAATATCCGGTTCCTTGTAAACACAGACCTGGCGGGCACCGGCAGCGAAGGCATTACGGTTGTGAATGCAACAGAGTACCCAAAAGAATTTGCATTGATGACCCAAATCAACGACGAGAATAAATATCTTGTGAAAATAAATTCACGCGGGAAAGCCGCCAACAGCGATCATTACTTTTTTACCGAAAAAGGTGTGCCCTCCTTTTTCTTTTATACACTCGGTGGAATCAAAGCATACCATGATGTATTTGATCGCGCCGCTACACTACCAATGAATGAACAACCGGAGCTTTTTGATTTGCTGGTAAAATTTGATGCCGCGATAATGAATGGTGATTAGCTAACTACCATTTTAACTCCAAAACATTATTTTTTTCGTCCACGTCTGCCATCCGCTTGGTAGGATCTATTTCAACTTTTATAATATCAGTCAGCGGATGCTTCACTTCCACTACATAAGTCGGATTCGTCCAGTTCCACTCTGGGTGAACTACTCTTGTTTCGGCACTTTCTGCGGGCTTATCGCCAAACATCAGATCAAGCGGCACATAATGCAACTCTTTCGTGCTGTCTCTGAAAGTAAGCTCCAGATCAATAGGCATAGGCATCTGGCCAATTCTCCGGAGACGTATATACGAAGTTCCGTTTTCCTGCCAGAGGCTATCAATTGAATAGTCAATCGTTTTTGTGGTATAGATCCAATATTCTTTATACCAATCTAATTGAATACCGCTCACATCCTGCGCTACTTTCACAAAGTCAGTTGCATTCGGATGTTTGAATCTCCACAGTTTGTAATACTCGAGCATGATCTTATCTCTCACCGAATCACTCACAATATATCCTAATTGCTCCAAAAAAATATCGCCTCTTGAATAGGCATTTATTTCGTAAGCAAGATTGGTATTATAATGATCGGAATGCGTTGACATCGGTTCTTCCAAATGTTGTTTCAAAAGAAAATAATACCCGGCATAGCTATTCGCATGATGCAACGGCAACCTGTCGCTTTGCGGTATGTTTTCCACACTATCATAATGCGCAGACACTTCACCTTCCGCCCATGTGGTGAAACCCTCATCCATCCAGGGGTAAAGGCTTTCATTGGTGCCCAGCATCATCTGGTACCAGCTATGCATCCATTCGTGAAAAACCGTGCCAAGGCTGGGGCCTTTTATCAACGTCGCCATCGGGTATTCCATTCCTCCGTCGCCTCCCTGGATAAATGAATATTGCGGATAGGGATATTTTCCAAATCGTTTTTCCATGTAAGGCAATACCACCACTGCCGCATCGGCAACCGTATGCCATTTATCTTCGAGCGAGTCTACCTGTTTGTAAATTACATTCAATACAACACCATCTTCCTTTCTCACGAGGTGTTCATAGTCAGGATCAGCAGCCCACACAAAATCATGAACATTGTTCCCGATAAAATGCCAGGTTCTCTTTTCTGCTGAAATATCTTTCAAAGGAGTGCCGGGTTTATCGTACCCCCAACCAATAGATGAAGCATTTTGTAATACGCCGGTAGCGCCAATTTTATAATTCTTATCAATCTTTATGGTAACATCATAATCGCCCCAAACACCGTAAAACTCACGGGCCACATACGGCGTGGGATGCCATCCTTCGTAATCATATTCACTCATCTTAGGGTACCACTGGCTCATACTATACCTTATTCCTTCTGCATTATCGCGACCACTTCTTCTTATCTGAACAGGTACCTGCGCTTTAAAAACCAAATCGAAGGTCACGCTGCTTTTCGGCATGATAGGTTTGGTAAGATCCACTTCGAGGATGGTTCCATGATATTTTACCGGTTGCACTACTCCATTCATTTTGATGGACACAACGCTGTCATAGCCGATCTCGGAGGGAGCTAACTTAGAAATACGATCGCGTACACGAGGATCCCAATCGGGCCTTCCGTTTATTTTTATTTTACCCAATTCGATACTGCGCACATCCATTTCACTGCCTGGCTGAAATGCATTCCAGTAAAGATGCATGAACACCCGGGGGAGTTTATCCGGTGAATTATTGGTATAAATTAATTTTTCAGTGCCGGTATATTGATTGGTATTGACATTTACATCCACATTGATAGTATACTTCACGTGTTGTTGCCATCTGTCCGGCTGCGCAATCACCATGCTTATAAGTAAAAAACTAAGTGTAGTAAGTGCCAGGAGCTTTTTTATCATGATTCTATTTTATTTGAACGGAGTTGCAAAAATCGTAAAATGGAAGTTATTAAAAAACGAAAGTTTAAATCAATCATTTACTCTTTCCTTCTACCACAATCACAATTTCTCCCTTCACATTTTTTGAATTAAAATAGTCATGTACTTCCTGCAGGGTACCCCGCTGATTTTCTTCGAAGATCTTTGTTAGTTCACGACTCACGCTACATTGTCTGTCGGCGCCGAAATATTCAATAAAATCGTTCAATGTTTTTACCAACCGCATTGGGCTCTCATAAAAAACCATGGTTCTTTCTTCATCACTTAACTTTTTCAGCAGTGTTTGTCTTCCTTTTTTTAAAGGCAAAAATCCTTCAAAACAAAAACTATTGATCGGTAAACCGCTGTTTACCAAGGCAGGTACAAATGCAGTTGAGCCGGGAAGACATTCTACTTTAATATTATTGGCGATACATTCCCGTACCAATAAAAATGCCGGGTCGCTGATACCCGGAGTTCCTGCATCGGTAATCAATGCCATTACTTTGCCCGATCGTAATTGCTCAACAAGATGCTGATATATCCTGTGCTCGTTGTGCTGGTGATAGGGTGTTATGGGTTTTTCAATGTTATAATGACGGAGAAGTGTAGACGAAGTACGGGTATCTTCTGCAAGTATCAGATCAACAGATCTTAATACTTCTACTGCACGGTAAGTAATATCTGCAAGATTACCTATTGGAGAAGGGACTATGTAGAGCATTTATGAGTAACGCGAATTAGTAAGACCAATTAGCTAAATAACCAGTTAACCAGAAAACTAATTAACCAATCAACTAACCACCACACTAAACTCTTCCATCACGGGATTAGCAAGCAACTTCTGAGATGCTTCTTCAGCAATTTTTTTTGCAGCTTCTTTATCTGCAGCTTCAATGTTTAGCTGAATATGCTTCCCGATCCGCACATCGTCAATACTTTTTATTCCCAGGTTGGAAAGGCCTCCCAGAACTGCTTTTCCCTGCGGATCGAGCAATTCTTTTAATGGCATTATTTTTATTTCAGCAACAAAATTCATTCGTATTTTATTTTAGAGTAAAAAGTGAAATAAGAATATACACAACAAAGATCACCGGAACCGCTGTCCATTGCAAAAATATGGCAGCCACAATGCCGATGATCAGCAGGATGATCTTCTGCATATTTCCCTTTACGGAAAGATCAGCGAACTTGAGTGACATCATTTTTATGTTCGAGATCATCAAATAACTAACAACCAAAATCACGCCGTATAAAAACCATTTGTTGATGATTATATCATTAACATGACTGATCGAATTAAAATGAAGGATCAAAGGAAAAGACGCAATCAGTAAGCCAACCGCCGGAACCGGTACGCCTTTAAAGACAGTAACCTGTGATTCATCCAGATTAAATTTAGCCAGCCTGTACGCTGCAGTACAGGCAATAATAAATGCGGGCAACAACCACCCGATAGAAATATTCAGGCCATTCTCTTCGCGTGCAAAACTGAAACGCAGTAACTGGTAAATGATCACGGCAGGCGCCACACCAAAACTCACAACATCACTCAGTGAATCTAACTGTTTACCCATAGGCGAAGTTGCTTTTAATAACCTTGCCACAAATCCGTCTAAAAAATCTATAATTGCTGCCACGATGATGCAAATTGCAGCCCAGGTAAGCTTTTCAGGGATATTAAAACTGCTGGTAAATCCATCGTTGACATAGATATTTACTGCATTTGTTTGCAACGCAAATACAATAGCAAGGCAGCCGGCGAATAAATTAAGCAGCGTAAAAATGTTTGGTATTTGTTTCATGCATTGTTATTTTTTCATCAGTGCCTCAATTTCTTCCACGGTAATCGGTATGTTCTTCATCAAATCTTTATTACCGCTACGCGTGATCCAGAAATTATTTTCAATGCGTACTCCGATTTTTTCTTCTTCAATGTAAATACCCGGTTCGATCGTAAATACCATTCCTGGTTTTATCGGCTCATTTCTTGTTCCCAAATCGTGCACATCGATACCCAGGTGGTGTGAAATGCCGTGGTATAAATATTTGCGATACGCCCTGTTTTCAGGATTCTCGTTCTTTATATCCGATTTTTTCAACAACCCGATCTTCTGAAAAATGGCTGTCGCTTCATCTCCTACCTTTTCCGTATAATCAACAATCGTGATTCCCGGTTTTAAAATCGAAACGCAATATTGATGCAGGTGAAGGCATGCATTGTACACTGTCTTTTGCCGTCTTGTAAACTTACCATTTACGGGAATGGTTCGTGTGAGATCTGCATTGTAACCTCCATAGCTCGCACCAAAATCCATCAATATCAAATCGCCGTCTTTGCATTCCTGGTTATTGGCAATGTAATGTAAGATCCTTGCACTGTCGCCGCTGGCGATGATACTGCTGTAACCAGGGCCGGTAGCACGTTGCGATAAAAATGAGTGATAAATCTCCGCTTCTATTTCATATTCCATTACGCCCGGCTTAATAAATTTTAATAGCCTGCGAAAAGTATTCTCCGTAATGTCAATAGCTTTTTGTATCACTTCGATTTCCGATGGTGTTTTTATCGCACGCAGTTCCTTCATTATTTTGGCAGCACGGCGGTAATTATGCAAAGGATAACGGGCACGCATATCCGAAGCAAAACGATAATCCCTCACCGGAACCAGATTGGCCTTCCGGTCATTTTCATTGGTATTCAGGTAGATCGTATCTGCATGATGTATACATTGTTGTAATAATCCATCCAGTACATCAAGCCATACTACAGTCTGCATGCCTGAAATATCGCGCCCTTCACTCACCCGAAGCTGATGACCGTTCCATTTTTCTTTCAATTCATCGGGCCTTACTAACACCAACACTTCACGATATTTCGGATCCGGATTGTCAGGAAATAAAATGACCATCGTTTCTTCCTGCTGAATGCCCGAAAGCCAAAACAGGTCTGAATTTTGAATAAAAGGATGTAACGCATCACCATTGGCAGGCAGTTCATCATTACTATTGAAGATGGCAATCGAATTCTTCTCCATCTTTGCTGCAAAACGTTTCCTGTTCTGAATGAAAATTTCAGGATTGAGTGGAAGATATTTCATGAAGTGGAAATTTATGGGTTGCAAGATACTGTATAAAAATTTTTTATGCTCTTTAGCGTCAGATAATGAATTTTCTGAAGATCATACAAAAGAAGAGGCTGACTCAAAAGCAGAATTTTCCACAGAGAAACAAAGTACACAAAGATAAGTTTGCATTAATAACAAGCGCTTTGTGTCCTTAGTGCCTTTGTGGGAAACTTAACAGTTGTGCCATTGAGACAGCACAGTTTATTTTAATTAGCCCAATTAATTACATAGCACCCAACTGGTGCAAAAACTTTTCGGAATTAGTTCTTACGTTGGCAGGCGGATTCAGGCTCAATGATTTTTTAAAGCTTGCAACAGCATTCTTTTTATCGCCTTTGGTTGCATAGCCTTCACCAAGGCTGTCCCATGTGTTGGCACTATTGGGAAATCGTTTTGTATTCAGCTTAAATACTTCAATCGCTTTATCTGTTTGACCGGCGTTCAATAACTGGTAACCATAGAGATTTACTTCCACCTCGGTTGCTGTATTTAATGCATCCTCAGTCAATTTATCTGCTTCATCTGCTTTGCCCATTTCTTTCAGAATGTTTGCCTTGATGTTTATATAGGCAAATTTTTTATCCATTGCAATGGCCTGGTCAATCCACTTTAGTCCCTGGTCAAGATCTACCTTGTTTTGCTGCGAATACAAAGCAGCACTGGCAAATCCTACCGGAGTAAAACCAACTGCTCCCTGCAACTGCTGGTTTGCATTGTTCATTACAATCTTATCAACATCATATTCAATCTTAACAGGAAATTGTTTTTTCTCCCAGTTCAATACCAGCTCTGCAGCGTTTTTTGAATCGCTGATAAAATCGTAAGTGAGCATCTCTGTTTCGGGTATGTCACGCAGATCTATTTTTGCCCGCATTTCATCTTTCGTGGAATCATAAAAAAAACTTCCCCAGGAGCGATAATCCTTTGATAAGATCACTTCTCCGGTATTGTCGGGATAGATAGTAAAAAACAATCCATAACTTCCGGCAGGTACCTCATGCCCTTCAACAGTGGCATCTTGCGAAAATGATATGACGGTGTTTTCATTTGCGCCGGCGCGCCATGGTGCTGAATTTCCTAATCCAAATGCCTGTGCATTCCATCCGTAAGGAACCAATTTCCCCCATATTTCACGGCCTCTCACGGAAGGCCTGGAGTAACTGACCGTTACAGTTGAAATTCCAATGGTTTGTTGCACCATGGCTGCGGGGCTGGGTACCCGTGGCGTTGTCACCTGAGCATATGCTGAAGTAATCGTAAAAACAGTTAATAAAATGATAGCTGTTTTGGTTTTTAAAAAACTCTTTCTCATAAAACTTGATTTTAGTTGAAGAATTAGTGTAGGAAAGTAATCCTGCTGCCAGAATTTTTCGACGGAATAAGTTCAAACGGTTATAAAAAAGGCCGGGAGGCGAAGCAAAAGACTAAGCGAAACAGAACTTACCTGCTTTCGCCATGGAGGGTGCACAAATACATACCTCCAATTTCGTTTATGCCTGAACGTTAGTTATAATTTGGGAAATTTTTGTGTTTGTTCCTGGCTGGCATATTCTTCTTCCGGCTGCGGTAACAGCTTTAGTACAGATTCCTGTAGTGAAATGACTGATGAAGCAGAATATAACCCTATATTATTGCCGGAATATTTATAATCCATCAGGGTAAGCTTTACCACTCCGTCGATAGACAACTCAATGTAACGGCCATAACGAATGAGCCTGAAATGCAAAGACCTTTTGGCAGCAAAAATGCCCGACTGTATATCGTGAAAGATAAAGTTATGCCGCACGTTTTCCGGGTTGAAGCCCCAGGCACGGATCTGCAAAAGTCCATTGGAAACGTCCATCGAGATGAAATATCCGTTGGCATCATCATCCATATCAGTTACCAATCCAAGTTTCCCCATGCCCTCCACTGTCAATAATCCTTCCCATATAAATCCTGCAGAGGGAGTTTCAAAACAAAATATCTCGTAACCGCTTCTCGTACCACATGTCCATTTATTGTTCTCGATTGTTAAAAATGCAGTTTCGTTTTTCAATAAAACTTTTAGTTCCTTAATATCCGATTGCAATATGGGACTCTCCGCCATCAGATCCCAACGATAATAACTTTTTAATAAAAGCCTGCCGTTTTCATCGGTATCCAATTCTTTTGGAGGCGGGAGTACACGCAAGGCATCAATCTTACCCGAATAGAAAAAATTATATACAAGGAGATGTTCTCCGTCCTGTACTACCCGTGCCGCATAGTTTCCCTGGGGCAGCAGTACATCCGCGTGAAATGAATGATATTCTCCAAAAAAATCTGTTGAAAACCAATATCGAACTTTAATATCTTCCCTTATAGAACCAACGAGATAATGCTTACCGTGCAATTCAAAAACACAGGGACATTCAATATCATCATATACCATCGGGTGCAAAAGCGGAGGCATTACTTCAATCACATCATTTGTAATTTTCACTATGCCTGCACATCCTCTCCGCGATACAGGGCCAACATTGATCCGTGCACAAATTATCAGGTAGGCATCGCCGTTATATTCATAGTAATAGGGATCGCGGAAACTAAGCCATTTCCTCGGGTTATCATGCTTGGTTTCATAATAAATACCTTTCGGTTCGATCGGAAAAATGTCTTTTTCTTTTTTTTGCCAATGCAGCAGATCATCTGATTCTGCCATGCCAATTCTCGATATTACACCACGATCTCTTCTTTGCAAGCCCGCGTAATACATTTGAAAATTTTTGCCGGCATGCACTACATGCATCGTCCATAGCATATCGTCGTCCCACTCGCCGGGATCTCCTACAAAAAGTGCGTTATTGACTCTTTTCCATGAAATACCATCTTTGGAAACAGCGTGAGCGATATAGTCGTGATTGGGTATAACCAGGTGAAACAGATGATACGTTTCTTCGTGTATGATAACCGTTATGTCGCCTATTTCCGATTCATTAAATCCCGATCCTGAATACATGAGTGTAATTAAATCGTTTTATTCAAAAATACAAAATACTATAAGTAGTCATGTTTGGTTATTTTTGCAAAGATCGATAATGTGACCAATGAAATGAAGAAAGAATATTACATACAACTATTCAGCCCCCATGGCCTCATTCGTTTTAAAGATGCTGAAATAGGCCGGGATAAAGATACCGGCGGCCAGGTAAAATACGTTCTTGAACTCCTGGAAAATCTTTCCGAACATCCGCAGGTGCGAAAAGTAGATCTTTTTACACGAAGAATTATTGACAAAAGAGTTTCCGCTTCTTACGAAAAAGAAATCACCATCATCAATGACAAAGCGCGCATTGTACGTATTACCTGTGGTGGCAATGCTTACAGGCCAAAGGAAACACTTTGGGATTATCTTGATGAATTTGTAGACAAGACCATTCGTTTTATTGAAAAAGAAGATGATGTACCGGATGTAGTGCATGGCCACTATGCTGATGGAAATTATATAGCCGGCCAGATCAGCGAAGTATTCGGTATTCCTTTTATTGCTACGGGCCATTCTCTGGGGCGTAATAAAAAAGATATTTTACTACGGGAAGGGATGTCCGAAAACAAGATCAACGAAAAGTTCAATATGGGAAACCGTATTGAAACGGAAGAGGCCACGTTGCGAAATGCAGATATTATTATTGTAAGCACACAGCATGAAATAGACAAGCAGTATGGCTTTTACGAAAATAAATCGCAGGGAAAATTTGTTGTTATTCCTCCGGGCGTAAACACCGAACTGTTTTATCCTTTCTACCGTTATGAAATGCCGTCATTTAAAATGTCGATAGAACAGGAACACGCTTTGTACAGGATCAACTCCGATATCGAACGATTCTTATTTGCACCGGCAAAACCGTTAATACTTTCAATAGGCCGTGCGGATAAAAGAAAAAATTTTGAAACTATAATTCAATCTTACGGCCAGGATAAAGAATTACAGGCAATGGCGAATCTTGCCATTTTCGCAGGCGTAAGAAAAGATATTTCTCAAATGCCCGAGGAAGAAAAAGACATCCTTACTAATCTTTTACTCTTGCTGGATAAATATGACTTGTACGGTAAAATGGCTATTCCAAAAAAGAATGATCCGAAGATGGAAGTGCCGGAGATATACCGAATAGCCGCAAGAAAGAAAGGGGTGTTTGTAAATGCGACACCAGGTGAAAACTTTGGGCTTACTATTGTAGAAGCTGCTGCCTGCGGGCTTCCCGTGGTGGCATCACCAACAGGTGGACCGAAAGAAATACTGGAGCATTGCAATAACGGATTGCTGGTAGATGTCGATGATCCTGCCGCCATCGCAGATGCATTAAAGAAAATAATTGCGGATGAAACGCTTTGGGAAAAATATTCAGCCAACGGAATAAAAGCTGTAGACCATCTCTATTCATGGACCGCACATGCCAACAAATATGTGAAAACATTAGATAAACTTTTCGAGCATAAAAATGAAGTGGAAACCAGCTTTATCAATAAAACTGCTTATGGAAAAAAAATGTTGAAAGCGGAGCTCTTTATCATTTCGGACCTCGACGGTACACTGGTAGAGGGAAATGATACTACCGGGCTTGATGACTTTAGTAAATGGATTAAAGAAAATAAAGAGCAAATAGTGTTTGGCATCGCCAGTGGAAGAAATAAAGAAATTACACAGGAAGCTTTTGAAGAATATCATTTGCCGTCGCCGGATGTAGTCATTTGCTCGGCAGGCACAGAAATATATTATACCGATAAATTCATCCCGGATAAAGGATGGGATAGTCACATAGATTATCACTGGAAAAGAGAGGAACTCATGAATACTTTATCTAAATTTCCCGGAATTCGGCTGCAGGAGCAGGCAGCACAATGGCCTTTCAAAATAAGTTATTACGTAGATAATAATTTTAGTGAAGATGATATTGCCAATCTGCATAAATTCCTTGACGACCATAAACTAAGAGCAAAGGTGTTGCTCACCCATAACCGGTTTTTGGATATTCTTCCCTTCCGCGCAAGCAAAGGTTCTGCAGTACGGTATTTAAGTTATAAATGGAAAGTGCCGATGGAACATTTTATTACAGCAGGAAACAGTGGCAATGATATTGACATGCTGAAAGGCAAGACAAGAGGCATTATTGTTGCCAACTATAGCCCCGAACTGGAAGAACTGAGAAAGAATAAACGAATTTACTTTGCAAAAAGCAAGCTGGCAAAGGGTGTGCTGGAAGGAATTCAACATTATATCTCATTTAAACAGGTTGCCGACTTAGTTAGATAACACACCGGTAATGATTGAGTTTAAAAATTCGTATATGCTTTGCCGTTAGTTCCTGGTCACTCATCAAAATAAACCAAAAAGCATCGAATCAATTTTAGTAATAATAATTCCCAGATCTTCTTCTTTTTCGGCAAACTTATTGGTATCAGCATCTATGATCAACAAGGGGCCTTCATTGTAGGTGTTTATCCATTTATTATAAAAATCATTCAGCTTTTTGAGATAATCCAGGCGGATGTTCTCTTCATACTCGCGACCACGCTTCTGTATTTGTGCAACCAATGTGGGAACAGATGCATTTAAATAAATCAACAAGTCCGGCGGCTGTACCATGGTTTTGAGTGTCTCGAAAAAAGTATAATAATTAGTAAAATCTCTTTTCGTCATCAGCCCCATATCATGCAGGTTGGGGGCAAAGATGTTGGCATCTTCATAAATCGTCCGGTCCTGGATCACGGTTTCGGTTCCGCGTTGTATCTCTAATATCTGGTTGAGGCGACTGTTCAAAAAATAAACCTGGAGATTGAAACTCCATCTCGGCATATCCTCATAAAAGTCGTTGAGGTATGGATTATGATCCACATCCTCAAATTGCGGAATCCACTTATAATGTTTACTCAGCAATTCTGTTAGGGTAGTTTTTCCCGCGCCGATATTTCCGGCAACAGCTATATGTTTTGGTTTTTTTGATTTAGCCATTATTCAAATGTATTATGTAATCGCTAAATATTAAAATGTTTTGATATTTTAATAGTAGTTAAGCCCCATGGCTTCCCGGGTAAGTTTCATAGTACGTTCGGCACTGGCAATGGCCTTTTCCGCACCCTGTTTCATCACTTTTTCCAGGTATTGTTCATCGGCAAGTATTTTAGTGGATTTGGTTCTTATCGGCGCGATGAAATTGATCATGTCTTCCGTCAACTGCTTTTTCATATCACCATACCGGATGGCGCAGTCATTAAATGCATCTTCATATTTTTTTACCACATCATCCGCACTCACCAGTTTCATCAGTAAAAAAAGGTTTTCAATATAAGGAGGCTTTACCGAATTTTTTTCTGCCGGGCCACCGTCTGTCTTAGCCTTCATCACTTTTTTCCTGATCGTATCATCGTCATCAGCAAGATATAGCGTAGCCATTTGATTTTCGCTTTTGCTCATCTTTCCTTCTCCATCCAGCGATGGCACTTTAACTAACTCTTCCGTAAAATTAAAAGCCACCGGCTCGGGGAACACCTCGCTATACCGATGATTAAAACGTTTGGCAAAATTCCTCGCCATTTCAAGGTGCTGCTCCTGGTCTTTGCCTACCGGCACATATAACGCACGGTGCAAAAGAATATCTGCGGCCTGTAACACCGGGTAGGTAAGTAATCCTGCATTTACATTATCCGGCGATAATCTTACCTTTTCTTTAAACGTTGCTGTTTTTTCCAGTTCCCCTTTGTAGGCAAGCATATTCAGGTATAAGTATAACTCGCCTGTCTGCGGCAGGTGGCTTTGACAATACAAGGCAACTTTATCGGGATCCAGGCCACTGGCAATATTTTCGGCTAACACCCGCTGCACATTTCTTTTCAGTTCTTTCGTATCGGGATGGGTCGTCAGAGAATGAATATCCGCCACCATAAAATAGCACTCATAGTCATCCTGCATTTTCACGTAGTTGCGTATAGCACCAAAATAACTGCCCAAATGCAAAAAACCGGTGGGCCTGATACCGCTCATTACGATCTCTTTCTTTTTCATAACAGGCGAAGATAAGGAAGAGTCGGTTGCTATGCACGATGTACCGTTTGAAGAATACCTTTGACTACTGACTCTCAACTGCTGATCCCCGACGACTCTCTACTGACCATTGACTACTTACCTTGACTATTGATAATTCAACGCTGAAGGTCGATCGGCCTGACACATCGTACACAAAACATCCTACATTGCACATTTCAGTACTAAATGACAATTGACCACTCACCACTCACACTCGCCAATCACCAATCACTATTTACCAATCCCCACCCCATTGCTTATATTTGTCAGATGGAAGTGAATGACGAACTAATAGACAAACTGGCCAACCTGGCCCGGCTTGAATTTAATGCAGAAGAAAAGGAAGAGATCAAAGAAGATCTACGTAAAATGATTGGCTTTATTGATAAACTGAATGAGTTGGATACCACGGGTGTTGAGCCATTGTTGCATATGAGCGATAATGTAAATATTTTGCGCGATGATGAGGTAGAAGGACAGGTAAGTCGTGAAGATGCATTAAAAAATGCGCCCCTGCATGATGAGCAATTTTTTAAAGTACCAAAAGTTATCAGGAATAATTAGCTGTTTCAAAAAATACCGAAGCAGCAATTTTAAAAGTTATACCAATGAGTTCAATTATACAGTTGGGAGATATTCATAAGAGTTATCTCATGGGAAAAATGGAGCTGAAAGTGCTGAAAGGAATTTCGCTTGAAATTTTCAAAAATGAATACGTCGCCATGATGGGACCGAGCGGAAGCGGAAAATCTACCTTAATGAATATCCTCGGATGCCTCGATTCACCCACCTCCGGTAAATACATATTGAATAATGAAGATGTAAGCAAAATGCAGGACGATGACCTGGCTGAGGTTCGTAATAAAGAAATCGGTTTTGTGTTTCAACAATTCAATTTGTTACCACGACTTACTGCGGCAGAAAATGTTGCATTACCGCTGATTTATAATGGCACTTCGAAAAAACTGAGAACGGAACAGGCAATGGAGATGCTCAATAGAGTGGGACTGAGCGATAGAAGTCATCACAAACCAAATGAATTATCGGGCGGACAAAACCAACGCGTAGCCATTGCGCGCGCGCTTGTAAATAATCCATCCATTATTCTTGCAGACGAGCCCACAGGAAATCTTGATTCGAAAACCTCGGTAGAGATCATGAATATTTTCAGCAAAATCCAGGCAGATGGTAATACGGTGATATTGGTAACACATGAAGAAGATATTGCCAATTATGCTCACCGCATTATCAGGTTAAAAGATGGTGTTATCGAAAGTGACCATATGCATAATGAAGCGATGGCACATACATAGACTGATGTGCGATTTGTTAATGACCATTGACTAATAACTATTCAGCATGGCTCATAAGATATATACAAAAACAGGCGACAAAGGAAAGACAAGCCTCATCGGTGGAACAAAGGTTTTAAAAAGTGACCTGCGTATTGAAGCCTATGGCACCATCGATGAATTGAACTCATGGATTGGCTATATTCTGGATTACATCAATGACTTCAGCGCAAATCAAATATTGAATGAGATCCAGGACCGGCTTTTTACTATTGGGTCATCACTCGCATGCGATCCTAGGAAAGAATCCAAACTTTCTATTCCTGATCTTCGTGAAGAAGATGTGAAGCGACTTGAAATGGAAATGGACGCGATAGCTGAAACTTTGCCTGAAATGAAACATTTTATTTTACCGGGGGGGCATTCATCTGTTTCGGTTACGCACATCGCCAGGTGTGTGTGCCGGCGTGCCGAAAGATGCTGTGTGAGGCTATCTTCGCAGGAAGAACATGTGGATCCATTGGTGTTGAAATATCTGAACCGGCTTAGTGATTATCTTTTTATACTCGCACGGTATTTAAGCAAGAAGCATAACGTTCAGGAAACAGCGTGGACGCCGAGAGTATGACCCCGTTCGATAATCAGGCAAAGTGTAAGTAAATTTACACAGTTAAAAATCTCTTATCATTGCTGATATCCTGTTTTAGAAATTATACGATTCTATTATTACTTCTTCTTGCAATAATAACCGGAAAAAAAACTTACGCTCAACAGAAGGGACAATTATTGCTCCACAGAATAGACGAACAAAACGGATTAAGCGATAATAATGTTCAGTGCGTTTATAAAGACAAAAACAATTTTGTCTGGATTGGTACGGCATCTGGCCTTGATTTGCTGGATGGATCTTCCATTACTATTTTCAGGAATGACCCGTCAGATACTAATTCCATTACCGATAACAATATCAAAGCCATTGCAGAAGATAAACTCGGCTTTATTTGGATCGGAACCGAATCAGGATTGAATCAATTCAATTTTTTTAAAAGAAAGTTCAGGGTCATTCCCCTCAAAAAAGGTGGTAGTTATAAAAAAAATGATATTGAAAGTCTTGCTGCAGACAGCAACGGCAATATTTATATTGGGTGTGATCATGGTCTTTATTTTTTAAACGATCAAACAAAAAAAATCACTCCTCTCATTATTCCCGGAAATCCGGAAGACAGTATCCGGAATAACAGGATTACTCACCTCGTTGTTGACAAATCAAACAAGTTATGGATCTCCACTTTTAATGGCCTTTGGAGCTATAGGGAAAACGGTGTATCATTTACACATGAAATAAGCGAAAAAAATGATCCCCAGTTCAAGCCAATAATGTCCAATTTTATGATTGATCATTCCGGAAAAATTTGGGCAGGATCGTGGAACGCCATTTTGAAAGAATACGATCCGGCGACAGGAAAGGTCAGCAGTTACCAGGTTCCCGGCATGCAACCAGTGTCATCTGTTGCTGAAGTGAAGCAATCAGACGGAACCTATCTGTTATGGTTAAGTGGAAAAGGATATCGCTTTGATCCGCTGAATAAAAGAATCGTGCTTTTTCAAAAACCAATAGGAGCATCTGCTTATCCTGGCATTGAGTACTTCTATGTGTCAAAAGATAATTGGCTTTGGATGGGAACAACCTCCGGTTTATATTATTTGAATCCGGGAAAAACATTGTTTAAAGTAAAACTTTTCCCAAGGCCGATCACAAGTCAGTCTATCGCCATTCGTGAATGGAAAAACAGGTTGCTGGTATCGGGTTCCGGAAAAAATTTTTTGAAGGCGTACGATACAAATTTTGTGGAAGTAGATGATTATGGAAAATGGGTAAAGGAAAATGATATGGCGTCTCTGTATCTGCAACCCGTTTCCCGCGATATTATAGAATCAGCCACAAGTAATGGTATTGCAAGAATCAATCTTTCCAACCATCAACTAAAATTCGACCGGCTTGGTTTTCTTGAAAAAGATTATGAATCCGGCAATTTTATTACGTGCATATTAAAAGATCAAAATGAAACCTGGTGGGTTTTCCCATGGCGATATGGAATCTGGAAGGCAGATTCTTCATTAAACGATCTCTACCAGGTCTTTAATAATTTCATTAAAGTAAATGATGAGCCAAAACCATTGGTAATTGCCGATGCAATACAGGATCGTCATGGCAATCTGTGGATGGCCGATCTGGATGAAGGAATAATATTTTATGATCGGAACAATAAAAAATTCTCTAAGCCTTTTGAAAAACAATTGGGAGACAACTACACTACTTCGCAAATTTTGTTTTATAAAAATTTTTGCTACTCCTTTTCGGGAAAAAATATCCTGGTGTGGAGTGAAGACAGCAGCCGCGTACGACAAATTGCCCTTCCGGCCCAAATCGACAGACTGATTTCTTCCATTGCTATAGACAGCAGTGGCAGGCTCTGGATCGCAACGGGCAAAGGGCTATTGTTGTATAGATTTTCCACTAAAACTTTTGACAGATTCACGGCTGCAGACGGATTAGTGGATAACAACATGGAAGGCACGCTCTATTGTATGTCTGACGGAAAGATGATCTTCGGAAGCCCCAATTATTTACTATCATTTCATCCTGATCAATTGATAGCATCGTTGGAAGTATCTCCTGACTTAAAATTAGAAGAAGTAGTGGTTAATGGGAAACCCGTTGTTTTCGACACATCAACAAAAAAAAATTTTCCATACACGGCAAATAATTTTAGGTTCCGATGGTCGATAACGGATTATAATAATCCATTCAATAATCACTATTATTATAAATTACAAGGCATCGATAAAGACTGGCACGATAACGGCACACGTGGTGAAATCAATTTTGCCAATCTTTCCCCCGGGAATTACACTTTATTGCTGAAAGGAGAAAATAGCAATGATATTGTTGCCAACCGAACACTGAAACTTATGTTTGAGATCCTTCCTCCTTTTTGGCGAACGTGGTGGTTCCTGGTGTTAATATCAGCAGCGCTTATTGCTGTCGTTTATGCAATCTATCATTATCGGCTACAACAGGCTTTGCAACTGGAAAGATTGAGAAATAAGATTTCACTTGATCTCCACGATGACATTGGTTCCACGTTAAGTTCCATTTCAATTCTGAGCGAAATGGCGATGCGTCAAAACAAAGAGACCGAAAAATTTTCTATGTTGAGCGAAATAAAAGAAAACTCACTTTCCCTGATGGAAAAGATGGATGATATTGTCTGGAGCATCAATCCCGATAATGATTCAATGGAAAATCTTTTTCTGAGGATCAGAACATTTTCCGCAAAACTGTTCGAAGCAAGGGAAATACCTTACCGGATTGAAATTGACAACGATCTGAAAAATATAAAACTGTCCATGCAAAACAGGCAACATATTTACCTGATCATGAAAGAAGCCATCAACAATATGGTAAAATATTCCTGCTGCAGCGAAGCGGAAATAAATGTTAACCTCAACGGAAACAAATTAAACATTTTGATTCATGACAATGGAAAAGGCTTCAATAAAAATGAAGTTGTTTCAGGAAACGGAATTCACAGCATGCAAAAAAGAGCCGAAGAAATTCGTGCTGATTTTGCAATAGATTCTGCAGTCAGTAAAGGAACAACGGTAACAATTTCATTAAAAATCAAATAAACATATGATGCGCATTTCGCAGTGTTTGGTTCAATTTTGCAAAAATGATCAAGGTAGGAATCGTTGAAGACAATAATACGTTACGACAATCACTGGCCAACCTGATTGACCATACCGAAGGAATGCATTGTGTGTCTTCCCTGCCAAACCTGTTGAATGTGGTAAGTGAATTGGGCAAAACAAAACCAGATGTATTATTAATGGATATCGGCCTTCCCAACATCACCGGTATTGAAGGAGTAAGAACGGTAAAAGATAATTTTAACAACATAGAGGTGCTCATGTTTACTGTATTTGAAGATGATAATAAAATTTTTGAAGCCATTAAAGCGGGAGCATCCGGGTATATCTTAAAGAAATCAGATCCGGAAGAAATCATCGAAGCCATCCGTACCCTATACTATGGCGGCGCACCTATGACGGCAAGTATTGCAAGAAAAGTGATTGCTTCTTTCCAGCAACACACAGCCACTCCAAAAGAAGACTTTCAATTGACCACAAGGGAAAGCGAAATATTACATTCGCTGATTGACGGACTCAGTTACAAAAAACTCGCAGAAAAATATTTTATCAGCATCAGCACGATACGTACTCATATCCGCCACATATACGAGAAGCTTCATGTTAACTCCAAAGCAGAAGCGGTTGCCAAGATACTTCGCTCCAAATCCTAAAATCATATTTTCATACGATTGCCCCACATCAATGTAATTATCAAATTGCATCAATAAAATTTTACCTGGATTACATCCTCACTGTAACCCAGGTGACCAAAGGTATTTGTTCATCATTCGCTTAAAAATCAGCATATGAAAAAATATATTTTATTAATCATCGCTTCTCTTTCTTTCAATACAATGTTTGCACAGGTTGAAAACCCTGCGCAAGTCACCAAAGATGCAGCCACAGACCAAACGAATAGTGATATGGAAAGTGCGGCAAACAATGGTGTAAACAAACTGGAAAACGGTATTAAAGGAATGTTCAAAAAGAAGAAAAGGAAAAAAGAGGATACCAACCAGGAAGATCAGCAGCAAACAACGCAAACACAAACCACAAACAATGAACCCTCGTCCACGGCATCAACAGTTGCTGCAGCCAATATACCAGATATTAAATCTTATCAGAATTATGATTTTGTGCCAGGCGACTCTATTATTTTCTATGATGATTTCACCGAAGACCAGGATGGCGAATTCCCTTCCCACTGGAATCTTGTAAGCGGGCAGGGGGTGCTCAACAAAGTTGGAAACGAGCCGGCTTTTTCCCTTACAGATGGTAATTATGTAAAGGTCAGTCCGCTTATGAAAAACAAATCTTACCTGGGAAAAACTTTTACAATAGAATTCGATTTTATGGTTCCCAATGGAAGCGCATATGGAATGCAATGTTTTCTAAATTATGGCACTGGCGATAACGACCCTGCTGAAATCGATTTTGATACTTACGGCGACATACAAACGGCCTATTTTCCGAAAGATTTCAGTGCGGATTATCCTGGGAAGGGTTCCCAGGACGACTTTCTCAAGAAATGGCATCATTGTGCCATTATTATGAAGGACAATCAAATCAAATGTTATATTGACCAATACCGGGAACTTGTAATGCCACAGGTAGGCATATCCCCCACCAGCGTTGATTTCGGAGGTGTTGGTTCACAAAATGCGCCATTAATTTTCAGAAACGTGAGAATTGCTAACGGAGGAAATATGAATATCATCGGACAGAAATTCACCGCTGCAAAAATTATTACTCACGGGATCACTTTTGATATTGACAAAGCCAATCTGAAACCTGAGAGCATGGGAACAATCAACATGATCGTAAACATTATGAAAAGTAACCCTGATATAAAGTTTGAAATTGATGGACATACGGATAATACGGGTAATGCTTCTCACAACTTAACGTTATCACAACAACGGGCTGATGCAGTAAAAACACAATTAGTAAGTATGGGTATTAATGCTTCGAGGCTTACCACGAAAGGATTTGGCGATACAAAACCAATAGACACAAATGATACGGCAGAAGGACGAGCTAATAACCGAAGAGTTGAGTTTGTGAAGATGTAAAAAAATTTATAAAGCAGTACCTATAATTTGGATCAGATGAAAAAGATTTTATCGGCCATTTTCCTGATAACAGTTATTACCTGCGTTCCCGTTATTCTTTACGCCCAGGGATTCCCCATTCAATTTACTATCAGTGGTCATCAATACCGGGCGGGGAAAACATATACTTTCCCTCCTGAAATGCAAATGCTATGCAATGCCCAACTAAAGGACGGTAATACCACAAATATCAACGGCACAGCTCAGTTTCCGCCGGACAATCCCACCGAAACAGTTTCGCTGAGTATCGAACTTTTCAGTGGCGTAGGAAAAAACGTTTTAAAACTTGATCGTTTTGAGCCTCCATCCGATCCGTCGTCAAAAGGCCATCTCACCATCATAATCATGGGACCGGGAGGTGCAAAATACACATCCGATGGTGGATCGGTAACGATAGACGAATACGGTGCCGTCAAAGGATATCTTGACGGTCATTTTAAGACAGCTCTCAAGACGGTGGATGAGAACGGAAATGTTATCAGCGGGTATAGCGTAACGGGTATTTTTCATGTTAAGAGGACCCAATAAAAGAGATTCATGGAATCGTCAATAAATGAAGAATTGAATTTATCAAAATGCAATAAACAACCTTTTATATCATGAAATATTTACCAGCTTGCTGCATTGTCTTTTTTTTCTTTGGCGTAAACGCCGGTATTGAGCAAAATTTTATTAAGAGAACAACGCAAAAAGAAAGTAAATCGCTTTTTTATGTCGGTACTACTCCCCCCGCACAACGCACAATAGTACCGATTCACCAGAAAGTATTTGGTGATCACAGTATCCGCTATTCAATTCCGGTTACAATAGGACACACCACTGTTGAAGCAATGCTCGATACAGGCTCACCGGGAATCTGGATCTTGCCGGGGGCAACACAATCGGGTGACTTCACTGCGACTGCCCGAAAAAATAGTATTAACTATGCTTCAGGGGTTAAGTTAAATGCTGTCTTTGCTGATGCAACGATCACCATTGGTGGTATTAACAGCACGGCACCTATTCCAATTTCCGCAGTTCAAACAATAGGATGCGATTCAGCAAGACCCAATTGTGCTGTTTTGCGGATGCCGCAGCAGGATTTTCGACTTGGCGGCTCGGGAAATCCCCGTGAAGGGTTTATGGCAATTATTGGCGTCAATATCGGTGGTGATGCCAAAGTAAACAACCCATTGCCGCAAATGGGAGTGCATAACTGGATCATCATTCTTCCCAAACCCGGAGATAAAAAACCCGGCGAACTGATCTTAAATCCGGATCAATCAGACCTTACCGGATACACACTCTTTCATATCAATATGACAAGTGCTCCAAAGGATGGTATTCCTTCATGCATAAAAAATATGAGAACGAATAAAGAAGTGTGCGGAGCTACAATGTTAGATACCGGTGCACCCGGCGTTCACGTTGTTTCAGGGCGACAAGGCAACAACCAGCCGATTCATTTTAAACCAGGCGATCCTGTGCAGATCAGCTTTAGTAATGGCAATGGTGAAAATGTGCCTCCGGAAACATTTACCGACAGCACCCATAGTGCAAGTCATATCACAGTTTCTCCGCCCAAAAAACATCAGGTCAATAACACGATCTATGCTGGTATTGTACCATTCTTCGCTTACAGTGTGCTCTATGAAAGTGATCAGAATATGATCGGATTGAAGTCAAGGGAATCACAGTTCACCCCCAGGAAAATTAATCCGGGTACGATGAGACCACGCAAAAGAAATTTAAAAAACAGGTAGTAAAAATTTTCATTCTATAGACAAAATGAATAGCGTTTTAAAAAAAGGAATAATTCTTTTGATTTTTCTTTCTATTGCTATTGCAAGTTTACATGCACAAAGCAAATCAAGCTCATCCTCCAATAGTGAACAACATTTCCTTTGGTTTACGGGTCATTGGAGCAGCAGCAAGAAAAATACTTTTATCACTGATGCCTACACAGATTCCACAGATGCCGGTGTTATGAAAATTCCCGGCGGTACTTCAATAACCGTGAACTCAAACGGAAGTGTAAACATCAATTCATCTGACGTTGACAATTGGGATAGCAAAATTGATAATGGAGAAAAAGATCTGGAAAAAACCATCAAAGAATTAACAGACCCGTCGAATGAAATGCAGGAGTGGGCATATCACTTTAACCAGGTGACTATTCCGCTGTTAGATTCCCTGCAATCAAAATGGGCATCTTATAAAATCGGGAAAAAAGAGGATATTTTAAATCCAGAGCAGCAAAACAAAACTCCGGTCCCGAGTATAGAGAGTATTGCCGCTCAATTTTGCAGGAAAGCACAGCCAAAATACCAGGTCATAATTGATTTTTATAATGCACACAAGAATGATAAATCCTATAATATTCCGCCGCCACCGCAGTTTGATCTGACTTGTTCTGCTTGTGATACCGACCTTGTTAAAAAACAAGCAGAAGAAGATAGTATTTATGAAAATAATTTTTTCAAGCCTGAAAATAAACTGATCGAAGATGGCCTTGCTATTGAACGTAGTCTCATGTTATTGGGGCTTAATCAAGGCGTCTATAAAGGCAATACTCCTGCCTATGATCAATATGAAAATTTATTTCAGAAAGACAAAAATGATCCTTCTAAATCCGGCCCATGTGCCTATTTAGATAATTATGAATTGAACAAGGCCATCGCCTTTTTAATAATGCGGCAGTACAATAAAGCAGAAAAGCTTTTATTGGATAACCGTGATAATTTTCGCTCAGCCAAAGCAGTTATAGAGACATTTTTAACTGCAGCGAGAAATTGTGGCATAAGTGGGTTCTCGGTAGATTCTCATTTTGACGTAATAGGTTCGGTAGTAAAAAAAGCATTTGATTACTACTATAATAAACTGGTGAAGGATCACGACTGGTCGCAAATAGCGAATATCCCGTCTCTTATCAGCCTGGCCAGGAACTACAAATTAGTGACCGGCCAAGACATAAATGATAATATGATTTCTGAGCTTGTTAAAATTCTAAATGGCTTCCACCTGAACATCGAGATGGATATAAAAGTTGGAAAAGACCAAGGCTACATAATTGCTCATTTAAAGGGGCAAGCCAAAATTGCTCCTGAATTCAATTTTGCAGGAGATACTTGTTACCAATGGGTAGTAACGGAAGATCAGCCAAACCATTTGGGTGAACCTGTGAAAAAAAGTTCGATGCGCATCAATGTTGATCTATTGGATAATGAAATTGTTATTCCCAAGGGCCGGCCAACATATATCGGCACAAAAAAATATTGGTGCATGATGGAACAACTTAAAATGGATTATTGCCATCCTGGTAAAGACACCATCCTGCTCACCGGCTTTATACCTGATCCAAATGCGATGGCAGGCGCCTGGCAATATCCGTATTCTGCTTCGGTACCATTAGGCATCAATTCACTGGATCATTATTTCCAGGATGTAAACAAAATGCAGCAACTCGCAGAATCCGGGGCGGCCCGGCAACAAGCAGAAATAGCAAAAGACCAGGCAGAAAAACTCGTTGCCCAAATGAAAGCAATGCAGCAAAAAATGGGTAATCAACGATCACCTTCGCAGATAGGTAATTACCAGCAAATGATGAATACGTTTGCCAAAACCCAGCAATCATTCAACAATCAAAACCTGAGCCCGATACTATATATTGATTTTCCACTGCAGATCCAGAATAACAGTACCACGCTTTTCAAAAAAAGATTTGATGCAAAGGAAGTCAATCCAAGAGTGGCAGAAGCAGTGATCTATGGTTATTACACAGTAGATATTGAATATGGGAAATAGATTTTATCATATAAAAATATCTTTCCCACTGCTGATCCTCTCTTCAATTTGCATCATTGCTTATCCACAACAAAATATTTCTCCAGAAAAAGTGATCGGGAAAGTTGTGGGATTCGGTCCGGGCGGAGAGTTCTTAAAAGAAGAGCAATTCATTTTCGGACATAATAATGCGGTGGATGTGCCTTCATCTGTCCACTCCAACTTTACTTCTTTTGATAATGAGGTGCGAAAAATACTTGACATCATCCTGAATACTCCGACTTTAAAACCTCCGATGGGCTTTGACCCGGCTATTCAGTTAGAGGATTACCACACATCATCACAGGATATGTACCATGGAGAAATAAACATCTGGATGTTTATGTACTCCACCGACTGGGCTTCGCATAAAAATGAACGTGGTGAAGAAACACCTTACCAGGTAAATATTTATTTGAACGATCCGACAATATTAATGGGTAAAAGGATTTTCTTCTCCGATACCATTCACGACATACATAAGACAAAAGACGGATTTATAAAAGCGAAAAATGTGGATGGAAAAGAAATTGATATGGTGAGCATAAAAAACAAACCATTATTCATTCCTTACAGCGCTGGCGAATTTCTAAAATTTCAACAAGCTTTTTTTGAAAAAAGGATTAAAGAAACCAATGAAGAATTGAAAGATGATGAGTCAAACGTTACTCAAACGCAAGATCCGTCCGATGGTCACGATGCAACCATTAAAGAATTTGATGATAAAATACACCAGGACAGTCTTGATCTGTCAGAAAGTAAGAAAGATTTGAAAAATGCAGATGGCATTGGAAAAACATTGGCACAGCAGCAGGTTCAGGGTTATGAAAATGAAATCGCCTCATTAAAAAAAGCAAGGACAAGTGCAATTGCACAACTCTACAGTCAACAGCAAAAGAATTTTGACAATGAAATGTCCAATAGTTATCACGAAGTTGTTTCAAAAGATAAGAAAACGCTTCAGGATTATAACGAGCGACTCAAAGAAATTACCGACCAATATAATAGTATGCCAGTTGATAACAGGCATCAACAAGCATTTGTAATAAACAATTTAAAAAGTGCTGCGATCAATGATAATAGTATGATCGAATCTTTAAAATTAGTTTCTCCAGGGACACAAGACGCTACTCCATTATTTACTTATAATCCAGATTATTTTTCTAAGAACCAATCTTCAGGTATACAATTACTCATTGCAACCTATGCAACTCATTCTATAGATCCCAATGATTATGGATCAGCAAAACAGCTTGAGATTATGCATGAGCTGGATTATAAATCACTTAAAAAAGCGATGATGAACATTCAATAAAATCATACCTGCAAAGAATTTTCATTTTACAATTTATAGTTACAAAAAGAAAATCAAATGAAAAAGACAACCTCATTCCCACGATCAGTTTTACTTACTATTGTTATATCATTTTCGATTGGATCTTTTTGCGTTACGAATGTTTCTGCACAACCCAATCATCACAAGGCTAATTTTTCGAATTCGTGTTCTCCGGCTTTTATCAAGAAAGCACAGCATCTAATTGATCAATACCGGCAAAACACAGGCACACCGGGAATGGCAGTAGCTTTTTATGACAACGGAAAATCTTGCATTCTGTCAAGTGGAACAACAGGCAATAGCCAACAATCACCTGTTACCGGCGAAACGGATTTTGCAATGGGTTCAGTGGAAAAAGTGTTCAGCTCTACATTATTGGCTTTTCCTCTCGTTGAGAATAAAGCAAAACTGGATGATCCTGCTGCAAACTATCTTATCGGCAAAGGCGGAGTTACGATAAACAACGGAGTGCCTTTCAGAAAAATTACACTTAAGGAACTTGTTACACACACGTCCGCACTGCCAAGAAAAGTTCCCAATAGTAAACAACGAATTGGAATGAATCTTTTCCGCGACAAGCCACTGGAAACATCCATAATTCAATTTTTAAATTCATGGCATCCCGATCATAAGCCGGGAACAAAATATGTTTATTCTAATCTTGGATTTGTTTTAGCAGGCTTTGCTGCGGTACAACTTGGTGGAAAGTCTTATACCAAATTACTTGCAAAAGAAATTACCGGGCCATTGGGAATGACACATACAGGCATGCTATGTGATGCACCGGCACAGGGATGCGCCGTAGGTTATAATGAAAATAATGCTCCGTCAAAAAAGACTGCCGGTAGGACTTTGGACCACTGCCGATGATATGCTCCGCTTTGTCGAAGCAAACCTCGGCGATCTGAAAACATCAGGTGATCTCTCCAATGCATTAGACAAAACGCACAAAGTACTCTTCAGGGTAGATAATAATCATGCTATCGGCATGGCATGGGAAGAATGGCATGGTGGAGATTCACTGCTGATTTCAAAAGACGGAGAAGATTCAGGCTTCAGCAGTTGGGTAGGCTTCGAGCAAAACAAAGATTGCGGTGTCGTTGTTTTAAGAAACGGAGGCAAAAAACCTTCACCAGCAGAACTCGGTAAAAAGCTTCTTGCACTTGCAGCATCAATGCGATAATAGAATTATCTCTTTTAAATTAATCGTTTTCTGTTGTAAATTCAGGCATTAAGTTTATGATTTGAAAATGCGCTGGTTAATATTTTTTATTATCATATCACATACCGTTCACACCGCCGCCCAAGTAACCGGCAATAATAATATTGTCCTTTATTCAATAACAGAAGCCAATGGTCTAAGCGACGACCATGTGCAATGCGTTTTAAAAGACAAACGAGGGTTTGTGTGGATAGGCACCTCCGATGGGTTGAACCTGATGGATGGATCTTCTATCATCATTTACCGTCATACGGATGCAGACAGCACTTCACTCATCAGCAGCGACATACATTGTCTTGCAGAAGACACATCCGGTAATATCTGGATAGGAACCCCTGAAGGCCTGTCATGGTTTTCAGAAAAGACGAAGAAATTTATCTCTACTTCACCACCGGTCAGTCTTTATGGAAATTCCAGGTTCATAAATGCTATAGTCGTGGATAAAAAGAACAGGGTTTGGTGCAGCACCGATGGAGGTTTATTCCTGTTTGATCCGGGGAGTCGATCGTTTCATCATTTTTATATTAATACCAAAGATGACAAAAACATTATTTCTCTGAGTAATAAACTTACTCATCTCATACGCGATAAAGATGAGAACAAACTTTGGATTTCTTCGGCAGATGGTTTGTGGTCTTTCGACCTTGACAATTTCAGTTTCAAAAAAGAGATCAGCGCATTGAATGATTATAATTACCAGGATATGTTTACCTATGTTTTTGAAAGTGATGATCGCAAAATCTGGGCGGGCAGTTGGGGGAATGGGTTGGAACTACTGGATCGTAAAAACGGAAAAGTATTTCATTATGTTCATCCGTCCGGGCAAACGGATATTGTAAAATGCATCAACGAAACAAAACTGGAGAATGGACAGTCGGTATTGTGGCTCGATGGGCCCCTGCTGGCGTTCGATCCTTCTTCTGATCAATATTTCAGCTATAGCATACCATCACAATCCCAGGCGGTGCCGGACATGGAACCTTGTTATAAATCGTCTGATGGATGGATATGGTTATCTTCCTCTTCCGGTCTTTATTTTTATAACCCACAGCATCAATTCTTTCAGCATAAATTTTTCACAAATGAAATTACCACTCAGGATATATTATTTAAAGAATGGAATAATTCGCTGATAGTTGGCGGACAGGGAGAAAATTTTTTAAAAATCTACGATGGCCACTGGAACCTGAAAAAGGATTTTAATTATCTGGTTAAAATGCCTGATGGAGGAAATAGAAATCAAATCAATGCAGCCGCACTCACCTTAACCGTTCGCAATAATGGCACTTTCTGGCTGGGCAGTTCTGAAGGGATGATCAAACTAAATGTAGAAAATGGAAAGGCGCAATGGTATCGTCATGTAGAAGGCGATAGCAATTCACTTCCAAGAAATTTTATAACGAGACTTTATTTTGATTCTGAGAATAAGCTCTGGCTCTTTCCGTGGAGAGAAGGCATTTGGACTATGGACACAACCACCGGACGCTGTTCGCGGATGTGGCCGGGATTTACCGGCACCAATGGCAAGATAAAAAACCTCGTAATTGCATCTGCCACTGAAGATAAGAATGGAAATATCTGGATGGCGGACCTGGATGAGGGAATCATATTATACAATAGAAAAGCAAATCGCTTTTCTATTCCTTTTGAAAAGGAATTAGGAAAAGTAGTACATACCCAGTCTGTCATTTATAAAAACGGCTTTTTGTACAGCGCTACCAATCATTACCTGCTCAAATGGAATGAGGATAGCATGCACCTGAAAAAAATTGAATTACCTCCTCAAATGAATAAGGAGATCTATGATATTCGTCCCGACAAAAAAGGAAACTGGTGGATTATTACGAAAAATGGACTGGTCGTATACAACGAAGCTGCTAATATTTTCCGTCGCTTTACTACTGCCGATGGGTTATTGAATAACGATATGGATGGCTCACTTTTTTGCCGCAGTAATGGCACTATGTTGTTTGGCAACAGGAATTTTATTACCTCATTTAATCCGGCAAAATTCCTTTCTGCAATCGCAGATGTACCGCATGTTCAATTAAAGGAAATTCTGTCCAACAATATTCCTGTTGATCAAAGTGGTAATAGCAGTCTCAAATTTAATTACCCATCCCGCAATATTATATTCAGGTGGACGCTACCTGATTTTTCGAGCCCCCTGCACAATCAATATTATTGCAGACTGCAGGGCATTGATACCGGGTGGCGTTATGTGGGCAATTCAGGCGAAATACAATATGCTAATTTATCACCTGGAAAATATACCGTTCAGCTAAAAGCGGCAAGCGCCAATGGCGTTGCGGCGCCTAACGTAATATCAGTTCCTTTTCAAATACTTCCTCCGTTTTGGAAAAGGACGTGGTTTATCGCTTTTGTATTACTTACAACAATTATGATCTTCGGTTTTATAGTTCGATATATATCCCAAAGAAATTTAAAAGAAAAATTATTGCAACTGGAAAAGGACCAGGCGGTGGAAAAAGAACGAAACCGAATCAGTCGCGATATGCATGACGATTTGGGAAGCGGCCTTACAAAAATTGCCATTATGAGCGAAGTGGTAAAAAAGCAACTGAATGAACCTGAAAAAGCAAAGCAACAATTGGAAAACATTTCGGCATCGTCAAGAGAATTAGTTGACAATTTGCAGGATATAATATGGATATTAAATCCCAAAAATGATACATTGGAAAGCCTGGCTGCTTACATCCGCGAACATGCTCTTCAATTCTTCGAGCCCTTTGAAACGAATGTACATTTCAACTATCCTTTAAAGTATCCCAACATTAAACTTTCGGAAGAACAACGAAGGAATATTTTCCTAACCGCCAAAGAATCCTTCAATAACATAGCTAAACATGCGTGGTGTAATAATGTAACGATAGGTATAAATTGTGACACAAAAAACATCAATATTTCTTTTCGGGATGATGGCAAAGGATTTGACACGGATCGCGTGAGACCATTTGCAAATGGCCTCATAAGTATGCAACATCGGATAGAACAGATAGGCGGTCATTTTTCTATTCAGTCTCATCCGGGTGAAGGATCACTCACTGAAATAATTATTGCGATCTAACACTTTTTTGGGATAAGGATGTTTTTTGCATGATTTATATTTGAAATACCATGATAAGTGTAGTAATTATCGAAGACATTAAGGAGATCAGGGAAGGCCTGCAGATACTCATACAGGGAAGCGATGGGTTCTCTTGCCTGAAAACTTATGCAACGGCGGAAGAAGCTATTGAAGAACTACCCTCATTAATGCCTGACGTTGTTTTAATGGACATTCACCTTCCGGGTATTACCGGAATAGAGGCGGTAAGGAAATTAAAGGTACAATGCGCGGGTACCCAATTTATCATGAGTACCATTTACGAAGATGACGAAAATATTTTTGAATCGCTGAAAGCAGGAGCCAGCGGCTATTTGCTGAAAAAAACAGCCCCCGCAAAAATCATGGATGCCATCATGGAAGTTTACAATGGAGGTTCGCCGATGAGTAGCCAGATTGCAAGAAAAGTGATTGCCTCATTCCAGCAACAAAACCCGATCGATGAAGCACAGGTATTAACACCGAAAGAAAAAGAAATTCTGAAAGAGTTATCTAAAGGACTCCGATACAAAGAAATAGCAGACGTGATGCAGATAAGCATGGAAACCGTAAGGAGCCATGCAAGGCATATCTATGAAAAACTGCATGTGCAAAGCCGCACTGAAGCGCTGAATAAAGTCTTTGGCAGAAATTGATTTTGTCGATCTGAAACATGATTATTTAATTCTCTATAACTTCTTCATCACACTTTTTTGTTATTGATTTTAACCGGTTAAAATAACAACTTTATCCTAAATTATTTTTTATGAAAAAGTATATTTTTATCCTCGCTGCAGTGGTATGCATGAATGCAGTGCAGGCCCAGGTTGAAAATCCGGCAGATGCCACCAAAGACGCCGCTACGAATGCCACCAACAGCAATATTGATAATGGTGCTAATTCGGCTGTCAATAAAGTGGAGAGTGGAATAAAAGGGCTATTTAAGAAAAAGAAAAAGAATTCCGGCGACACACAGCAGCAGCCGAATAATTCAAGTGCGCAAAATAGTTCCGATAATAGCGCTGCAAGTAATTCAACCGTTGCTGCCCCAACCGTACAGACTTATAGTAATTATGATTTCGTTCCTGGAGATACGGTAATCTTTGAATCAAACCTTGCGGATGAGCAAGTCGGCGAAATCCCTTCACAATTTATCCTGGCGAATGGCCAGATGGATATTCAGCAGGAAGATAACGAAAATGTGATTCATGTACCAAAAGGCGCTGGTGCTACAATGACTGCAAGGATGACTAATCAGAATTATATGCCCGATCAGTTTACAATTGAATTTGATGTTAAAAATGAACTATTCGGCATAAACCACGTAATGGTGGATTTCGGACAAAGGGTTTATTATTCAGGTGGTGAAGGAATTACTCCCGGGCTAACTTTTAGTAATGGAGGAATAGCATGGACGTTGGGTGATGTTCAATTTCCCGAAGGCTTGAATGTAGATAAACCGATGACCTGGCACCATATTGCCATTGCGATCAATAAAAATGTGGGAAAAATTTATGTAGATCAATTTAGAGTAGCGAACGTGAATAATCTCACCGGTAAGCCAAATAACGTTACCATTGATGTGAACGGTTATGAAAACTCTTATATTAAAAATATCCGGATTGCTAAAGGAGGCATTGACATCTATAAGCAAAAGACCACTCCTGCCAAAATCGTAATGCATGGTATTCTATTCGATGTTGACAAGTCCACCTTAAAACCCCAATCAATGGGTTCTATTAACGAGATATATAACCTCATGAAAAAAGATGGCTCTCTAAAATTTGAAATTGACGGACATACGGATAATACCGGGGACGCTTCCCATAATATGACACTCTCACAGCAACGGGCAGACGCAGTAAAGGCGCAATTGGTAAGCATGGGCATCGACGCGTCACGTTTAACCACAAAAGGCTTTGGCGATACCAAACCAATTGACACAAATGATACACCCGAAGGAAAAGCCAATAACAGGAGAGTAGAGTTTATAAAAATGTAATTGCGGCATTTAATCAATTTTATAAGATGCAGATCTTAAGTATTCGCAGGATTATAATATCAATTTTTTCCTGCCTCATATTTTCATTTCTTCATGCACAAAGTTGTCCATATTTTCCGGCAGACTGCCCTGATGAAGATGGCATTAATACTGCTCAATATTTGACAGAAGGTTTACTTCCGCAAGAGATTGAAATAAAAAACCGGTTTAGAAATGAAATCACCAATATGATGATTAAGGCGGCTAAACAGCTTCATTGGCAGGGCATGGAACTTGGTGCCGTAGCCGGTTCCGGTCCACTTCAGGCCGGAGCGACACTTCACGAATACAGAAGCCCGCGAATGATATTTAGCGAATGGCAGTTCATAGTTGATAAAGATTCTATAACGGCGTGGAAAAATTGGCTGGAGGATTTTGGGAACCGATCACTTAACAACCTGAATAGTTATACTGATAAATCAACTGACGTTGCCAACTCACCACTATATAAAGCCTATTCAGACTCTATTGACGATTACACCAGCAAAAGTGCTGCATACGTCGAACAACATCAATCCGAAGGCATAGCGGTAATTGATAGCAAACCTTACAAGGCGCTGCAAAGCAAAATGAATGAGATCATAGACAAAAGAGCTAAACTAATGCAAGCAGCAGAAGGCAGTTATATAAACCCTGATAGCGAGCGAACATTACAAACAGCACGTTTTAGAGAAGGCGCCACTGTCCACATTTTGTTTTATGTAAACTATAGCGCAGCAAATATTAAGTCTGGAGATGATGACAAAGTACATGATTATAATATACCAGGGTGCTTCATCGCCAAATTTATTAAGGTAGGTTCCCCGGTAGTAACTAACAATGCGGATGATCCTGGCAGGTATAAACATTTCCTGACGATTCTCCTGGGCAAATGGAGCAAAAACATGAATCAGTACAATGGTTACAATTCGCAGTTCGCTGATTTACCCGGACAAAATGATGAACATACGCTCAAAAAAACAAAAAGCGAAAAAATACAAACCATTGCGATTTATATAATGGGAAGCGAAAAAAACATACAGAAAATATTGCCGTTCATAAATATTTCTGCATTGAACAGCATGATCACCATTAATTGAGTTCATCCGTTACTATAACAATCAATTTCATATTTTTTAAACGATCCTGACAAATTCATTTCAATAAACCAGTATGATAATTACATCAAAAGAAACGATCCGGGTAATTTTCCTGTTCACCTTTTTTCTTTTGACTGCAGGTAATTTATCTGCACAAAAAATATTATCGGGCGATTCAACGTCATTTGACCCCGCTCACCAATTTCTGTGGTTCAAGGGTCATTGGAATTCCAACAATAATAAGCAATTCATCATCGACAAGGATAGTAGCATCAATGGAGGCGTAGCAGCAGCGGGGGGCACTATCAATATAGAACCCGATGGCTCTGTACAAATGAAGACCGCCGGAATTAATGATTGGAATAAAAAAATCGATCAGTCTATAAAAGTTATTGACGATTGGGATAACAAATTGGAAACCCCCGCCAGCGCGGACCTTGCTACCTACGACCTGGATCAAATTTTACTGCCCGATGTAAAAGCAGATAAGCAGGAATACACAGATTATAAAATTGACCCGAAAACAGATATTCTTAATCAGGGTAAAGAAGAACAGGAAAAGCAAGGTGTGAATAACCTGGTGAGTAGTGTTGCAAAAGGTTGCCAAAATTTCAAATCATCTTATGAACGAATCATGGCGTTTTGGAAAGCGCATAAACAGGATAAAGACGCCGATTTGAGTATCCCGCCCCCACCTGAGTTTGAATATAACTGCTATGCATGCGATTCCAATCTTCGAAAAGTGTATGATACAACTATTGCACATTATGTCCGAGATTTTTTTCATCCCGAAGACAGTCTGGTAAGCCTGGGGCTTAGTGTAATCAGGTCGTTTGCCCTGATGGGTATTGGACCGGCAAGTGCCAATGGAGGAGTTTATAAGGAAGGAGATGATAATCCTATCCGTGATCTGTTCAACACAAATAAAAATGACCCGTCCAAATCCGGAGATTGTTCTTATCTCGACTTATATGCTTTAAATAATGCTGTAGATGATATCGCATTTCACGCGTACAGACGATCCCAGGAACTACTGAGAAGGTACAGGAAAGACTTTAGAGCGGTCAAAGCAATTACCCTTGTGGCATTAGGAGGCCTGAGGGATTGGGCGCTTTTCAGCGGCAATTGTAATGAGAATGATGCGATGAATGAACTGGCTACAATGGTGGGTAAGAATATTGATTTTTATATGAACAAACTGAAACAGCATGACTGGAAACAGCTGGCCAATGTTCCTTTTATACTTGAATTGATGCGGCAGCAGGCATTATTAGAAGGCAATAGCGAAGATGCGGAATTAAACCAACTTTTTAAAACGATGAGTGATATCATGAACAATTTTCACCTCATTATTGATATGGATATTAAGATTGGCAAAGACGGCGGCTATATTCTCTGCCATTTAAACGGTGAAAGCAAAATTGCTATTGATTTTGTGCAAAACGAGAATCAGTGCTATAGATGGGTGGTAGCCGAAGATCAACCGACAGAAATATTTGAAGGTTTGAAAATGCCTGTTAAGAAACAATTACAAAAAATAGATGTTGACCTTTTGGCCAACCAGATTATTTTACCGGGCGCTCCGGCACCGGTATATGCAGGAACCAAAAAATATTTTGCCCTGCTGAAAACCCTTAAAATGGATTTTTGTAATCCCGGGCAGGATTCAATCATATTGTCAACTTTTGTTCCATTTCCAAATGCACTGGCGGGAACATGGAATATTCCTCATTCTAAACCCGCACCGCTCGGTATTAATGGAATAGATCATTTTTTTCAGGATGAAGAAAAAATGCAGGAGTTAGCTGTATCAGGTGAGGCACAACAAGGCGCTGATGAAATGCAAAAAAAGGCAGAAGAACTGAAAGCAAAGATGCAGGCACTGGCTGCACAAATGGGAAAAGGAAGAACCAAAGCCGATTTGGATAAATATGAACAACTCCAGAAAATGGCAACCCAAATGCAAGACCTTGGCAATAATACCAATGTCAGCCCGATGCTTGCTATGCCTTTCCAAATACCGGTACAAAATGATGTTGAATTGGTCAACAAAAAATTTGACGCCAAAGAATTGAATCCAAAACAGGCTGAGGTAATTGTATATGGATTTTATACGATAAAAATTGAATACAAGAAATAGCATATGATAACTTTTGAATGCAAATCAATTAAAAAACTCTTTTTTGTTTTAGGAATATTGTCTTCCTGTATTGTTAATGCTCAAACATGCGACCTGTCACCCGCAGACTGCCCGGATGCAGGAAGCATAGAAGCAGCGCTAAGTGCAACAGTCAGATCCAGGAACGGCCTTACCGATAAAGAAATAGAAATGCAGGATCGAATGCGTAACCTGACCACCGACATGGTACAGCATGCAGCTAAGGCTTTAGGTTGGCGCGTAATAGAAATTGATGAAGTGGTGAACTTAAATCCGTTCCAGAGCGGAGGCACGCCGCCACCCTTACGTTCGCCGAGAGGATATGGGATTGAATTTGAATTTATCGTAAACAAAGATTCATTAAAAGACTGGAAAGACTGGCTCGTCGATTTTTCGACCCGGTACCAAAATACTACAATGGATCTTATGAATAAACAAAATGAAATTGCCAACAGCCCGCTATATAAGCAATACACGGATTCAGTAAATCGATATATAAACCTATACACCGATTATATTTCAGCACATCAAAATGAAGGAGCAGCTCTTTTTACCAGTGCAAAAGTTAAATACTACCAGGATAAACAAAAAGAGTATACAGATAAACGGGTTGCCTTACTTAATAGCAATGCATCAGCAAATACCTCGGATGCATTTGACAAAGAAAAAGCAGCGCGAACAGCAGCGTTCCGCGATGCAAGCATCGTTCAGATCTTCTTCAGTTTTAACGATGGCGTGGGAATAATTCATAGTAGCAATGGAGAGGAGCAAGTGCTTAACATTAATTCACCTGGTACGGCATATGCGAAATTTGTTCACATCCCGGAACCAGACCCAAACACTATTCCATGGCATTTTGACCAATGGGAAAATATGGATGTACTGTTGTTTGGGAAATGGTTACCCAAACCTGATCAATATAAAAACTATAGCGCTGCATTCACGCGTAACGGGCAAGCAGATGAACATACACCCAAAAAAATAACGAGCGATAAAGTACAGACGATCGCCGTGCATGTGATGGGAAGTAAGGCAAATATGGATAAGCTTGTTCAGCAGCTTGATACAGCCAAATTAAATGCTGCTATTTACACATCCAACTAATTCCGGTACCAACAACATTATTTTTCCATGAAACGTTTTCAACCAAGATTATCTGTTCATTCATTTATATGCTTTTTGCTTTTGGGATTTATAAGCACCAATGGCCATGCACAAAATGTTTTTAATTATGTTTTATTGCCCGGATCTTCTTCAATGTTGCCCATAGATGAGCAAATGAAATTTGCTATTCAATGGTACAGTATAGACGGAATGCCGCATGAAGGAGTAAATGCTTATTCAAAAAACCAGTTACCCGAATGGACCATCAATGGACTGCCATTGACGAATCAAAATCCGACAAACGGGAAATTGACAGTAGACCTCACTTTTGAGAAGGCGACATATACTGCTCCTTCAAAAATTCCTTCAGCGAACCCCGTCGTGATCGCGGTAAGATTTCACGCATCAGATACGAGCAAGGAAATGATTACGCTCATTTGTAATATAAAAATTGTCGATCCCGGAAATAAATGGTTTGTATCATTTACCTATTCCGGTTCCGAATTTAAATCCGACAAATCTGCATCGGAAGAACGAATCTACGGCAACCAAATAACAGGATCCGCGTCCATGCTCATAAAAGGAATGCCTCCCGATCAGGATGGACATATGACAATTAACACTTCTGAAGGCGACACCATTGCTTCCTATTCTTCTTCCGGCCAATGGCAGGAAAATATTCTTGAAATTTCGAAAGACATAAACGGCATGATCACCGAAAAAACTATCAGGGACCATGAGGGAACGCCAACTAAAGATGAAAACGGAATTGAGTTTGAATATGACCCTTCCCCGGGCGGAATAAAAGGGCTTGCAGGCGCCGGGCTTGATTATTCCGGCGGAGGAAAAGAGGAGTTTTACTCGCTGGATGATAACAATCACCTTGTAAAAAAAGACGCAAACAATGGCCCTTTTAACACTAATATTTTATTAGGTCATGATAAAGACATCCTCAAAAAAACGAAGGACGGGTTTGCTATAGATTATGTTGAAAATAAAGATACCAGTTATACGGATGTTTTAGGAACTGTGCACAAAGCAACAAGCCATGTTGAGTACCATGTTACCATCAGCAGGCAAAAGAATCATCACACGGCGATAAATTATTTAAGAGAAAAAAATCACATCAGGATATTTCCATCCTTCATGTGCAAAATCCGATCGCTCATCTGAGCCATCTCTTCATTGTGAGTAACAATTAAAAAAGTTTGTTGCAGTCGGTTTCTCAGATCAATAAACAGGTTATGCAATTCTTTTGCGTTGGTAGAATCCAGGTTACCGGTCGGCTCATCCGCCATTACAATAGAAGGGGTATTAATGAGTGCTCTTGCCACCGCTACCCTTTGCTGCTCTCCCCCCGATAGCTCGCCGGGCTTATGATCAGCCCTGTCTTTAAGGCCCAGCAGTTCCAGCAGCGATAAAGCCTTATCCTGCACATCCTTCGTTTTCCTTCCTGCAATCCATCCGGGCACACACACATTTTCCAGGGCAGAGAATTCAGGCAATAAATGATGGAATTGAAAAACAAATCCAATATGCGTATTCCGGAATGCAGCAAGTTTTTTGCTGTTCAACCGGATAACGCGAACCCCATCGACGATAATTTCACCGCGATCCCCCTTATCAAGCGTACCGAGAATGTGCAGCAAGGTACTTTTACCCGCACCCGATGATCCGACGATACTTACAATTTCGCCCTTATCGATATCAATATCAACGCCCTTTAACACGGGTAATGGGCCATAATTTTTAAAAATCCCCTTTGCCTGTAACATTTTTTAAGGTACTATTAAGACGATTTGCCTCGTTACTAAATAAATAAAAGGTTGTCTGCACAATCTTTGTAAAGATATTCGTTAATGAAGAAAATCATTAATAAAAACAGTATTTGGTAATATCAATTTTACGGCTACATTTGCGAAAAATTTAGACCCCGGTTTGTTGTATTGAAAAAATGAAAAATTATGTTTTGGACTTTAGAATTAGCCTCACACCTTGAAGACGCACCCTGGCCCGCAACCAAGGATGAGCTGATAGACTATGCGATCCGTAGTGGCGCCCCGATAGAAGTGGTTGAAAACCTCCAGGAACTGGAAGATGATGGCGGTGAAATTTATGAAGGACTTGAAGATATATGGCCTGACTATCCCAGCCAGGAGGATTTCTTTTTTAACGAAGACGAATATTAATCAGGAAAGGCACGAATTAAACGAATTTGAGAAGCCGTTCAGCGATGAGCGGCTTTTAAATTTACAGCAATGAATAAATGTTAATATTGGAAAAAACTGCGATCCCGGCCAATAATCCAATTAACAGACAAGCTACTCACTTCTCCATCTGCTCTACCACCGCCTGCGTCACTCCGGTAAAAGAGAATCCCCCATCGTGGAAAAGATTTTGCATCGTAACATATCTGGTAAGATCACTGAATAATGTAACAATATAATTGGCACAATCATCCGCGCTGGCATTTCCCAACGGGCTCATCTTTTCTGCATAATTAATAAAGCCATCAAAGCCCTTTACGCCGCTGCCGGCAGTAGTACGTGTTGGCGACTGAGATACTGTGTTGATCCGCACATGCTTTTTTATTCCATAGTGATAACCAAAGCTTCTCGCAACACTTTCCAGCAACGCTTTTGCATCAGCCATTTCGTTGTAGTCTGGGAATACTCTTTGTGCAGCAATGTACGTAAGCGCTACCACACTTCCCCATTCATTGATAGCATCGAGCTTCATAGCCGTAGCCAGCAAACGATGCAAACTCATTGCAGAGATATCAAGCGTCTTCTGACTAAAGCCATAATCAATTTCAGTATAAGGTTTCCCTTTCCGTACATTGAGACTCATTCCTACAGAATGAAGAATGAAATCAACGCCCCCGTTGAAATGTTCTTTCGCTTTCATGATCAGGTTCGTCATATCATCGTTGCTGCTCACATCGCACGGTATTACGGGCGCTTTTACTATTTCTGCCAGCTTATTGATCTCGCCCATGCGCATAGCTACCGGAGCGTTGGTAAGTAGTATTTCACCATCCTCATCATAACATTTTAAGGCTGTTTTCCACGCAATAGATTTTTCATCGAGCGCTCCGAAAATGATTCCCTTTTTCCCTTTGAGTAAATTGTATGACATGTCTTGTTAAATGGTTGATTGGTTAATTAGTCCTATAATAATTCGTGTAATTATTATCCCAAAAGTACTTCACTTAATGCTTAAAGAAAAAATCTCTGTAAGTACTAAAGATAAATCCAACCAGCATAATAATAGCAAATACAGAAGTAAAAGTTAATAATAACAAAAGTAAAAATGCGGGAACATTCCTGTGCGTATTGATTTTCGATTTAAAAAATCTTACGACAACATAAGCTAAATACATAGCCGCAATAATAATAACAACAATCAATATCTTTTTAAGAAAAATCAATCTGAACCAACAATTAAACAATTGAACCATTCGTCTATCAGTTCCCAATCATCTCTCTTGCATTCTCAAATGCAGCAGCAGTAGGTTTTTCGCCGCTCAGCATCGTAGCAATGGTGGTGATCCGCTCGTCTTCATTCAGCTTCTTTATAGATGTCACAATCTTATTTCCTGCTATTTCTTTATATACGAAGAAATGAGTTTCTGCCTTCGCTGCAATTTGCGGCTGATGGGTAATCGCTATTACCTGGTGTTCTTCAGACAGATCCTTCATGATGATACCAACCTGTCTTGCCGCCTCGCCACTGATGCCCGTATCTATTTCATCAAAGATCAATACCGGCAATTGAATACTGTCGGCTACAAGGGATTTAATACTCAGCATCAGTCGACTCAACTCTCCCCCGCTGGCTACTTTACGCAGTGACTCAAACCGCTGATCCTTTTCATTAGTGTTTACAGGTACATTGGCATTGAATAAAAATGCGATACTATTGTTTCCAAAAAAGTTCAGTTCTTCAATATTTTGTATCATCACCTTTATCCTTGCATTAGGCATTCCCACTTGCTTTAGCAACACATTTACTTTTTCTTCGAAAGGTTTTATTTGCTTTTGCCGCTTCGCGGAAACTTTTTCAGCGATTTTCAACGCTTCTTTATATAACTCTGCAGACAGTACTTCTCTTTTGTTTATCTCATTGGCAAGATTCGTTACATTCTCCAGTTTCTTTGCCAAATCATTTTTTATGCCGATCAATTCATTGGTAACAGCAACCCCATGTTTTTTCAAAAGCCGGTACCCGGTGGCCATACGGTCATTCAACATGTTTATCTTTTCTGCGTCAAATCCCACGTTATCGTTGATCGATTCAATTTCGGATGCAATATCCTTTAATTCTATCTGCAACGATTGCAACCGGCCATTCAACGATGCAATTCCTTCATTAAACTTTTCGATGCCCTGTAGTTTATTAATGATCGATTTGATGTATTGAACAATCGGAGTTTCGCTTTCTTCAAGATCAAAATGTGTTTCCGAAAGAACTGTTTTAATATTTTCAGCATTGCTTATCAGCCTGATCTCCGCATCAATATTTTCTATCTCATTTTCTAAAAAATTAGCTTCATTTAGTTCGTCAAATAAAAATTGATTATAGTCTGACTCTTTATTGGCGATCGCTTGCTGTTCCTTCAAATCCGTCAATTCGTTTAAAACATCGCGATACTTTTTGTAAACAGACTGATATCGTTCCAGATCTTTTGTAGTGGCCGCCAAAGCATCAATCACTTCCCGCTGAAAATCATTATCGCCCAGGTCCTGCGTATCAAACTGCTGGTGAAGATCAACCAGCAGAGAAGCCAGTTGCTTCAACTGAATCAGGGTAACGGGGGTATCATTGATGAAGGCGCGTGACTTGCCATTTACAGCAATCTCTCTTCTCAAGACAATTTCATCATCATGATCCAGTTCATTTCGCTGCAGGAAATCTTTTACAGGTACATGTGGGGTGACAAAAATGCCCTCCACAAAACACTTCTTTTCTACATCTGCCAACACTGAAGTATCAGCACGCTCACCGAGAATCAGGTTCAATGCACCCATCAGGATACTTTTACCGGCGCCTGTTTCGCCTGTAATGATATTGAGATGAGAAGAAAAATCTATTTCAATAGTATCGATAATGGCATAATTCTGTATGTACAGCCGCTGTAACATCGCAGCAAATTACATTATTATTTTTCGCGCGGTAAAAGATTTCCGGCAAAATCCCAAAGTTCATCAAGGTCGTTTTGTTCAGCAAAATAACGTGAATCCTTTTGATTCATCATACAAAGACCTCTTCCCGTGAACGTTGTCTGCTTTGGAGAATAATAAACAAAAACCCCGCGGTTGCGGGGTTTGGCGTTATTTTCAGGAATCACTATTTTACTTCTACGGAATTGTTCAGGTCTTCATCCACTAAAATTCTCCCACAGTTTTCGCAAACAATAATTTTTTTACGTTGCCTGATATCGCTTTGTTTCTGAGGGGGCACTGCATTAAAGCAACCACCACATGCATCTCTTTCTACGGGTACTACCGCAAGGCCGTTGCGATAATTTTTGCGGATGCGGTCATAACTTACCAACAATCTATCATCCACATCGGCGCGGGCTGATTCCGCGAGTTTATTGTATTGTCTTTCTTCCTTGTCTGTTTCGCCAATTATTTTTTCGAGTTCACTTTTTTTGTTTTTCAGGTTGCCTTCTTTTGCCGCCACCGCTTTTTTTGCTGCTTCCAGTTGCTTTGCCTTTTCTGCAATATCCTCAGTTGCGTCTTTAATGTGTTTTTCAGCAAGCTTCACCTCGAGGGTCTGCATCTCAATTTCTTTATTGATCGCTTCAAACTCGCGGTTGTTTTTTACATTATCGCTTTGCTTTTCATATTTCTTAATGAGATCCTGCGAATCTTTAATGGCTTGTTTCTTCTCTTCAATAAATTGCTGCATGCCATTGATCTCTTCCTCTATCCTCGTTTGCCTTGCGTGCAAGCCGGCAATCTCGTCCTCAAGGTCACTTACCTCCATGGGCAATTCACCTTTCAAAACCTGGAGACCATCTAATTTGCTGTCGATTTTTTGGAGTTTTACAAGAGAGAGTAATTTTTCTTCTACAGAATAATCTTTTACTTGTGACATATTTTTTTGAAAATTTTAGCGGAGTCAAACCCGAAATCTCATATGAAATACTGCACGGGATTTGTGTTTGTTTCCGTTTTTAGGACGGCAAAGTTAGGAAATTTTTCGCGCAAAATGTCAGCCAGTAAATCCACGGTAAACTGCTCACTTTCATAGTGCCCGATATCTGCCAGCAAAATCTTTTTATCTGCATCAAAAAATTCATGATACTTCACGTCGGAAGTAACGTAAACGCTTGCCTCTGCTGCAATTGCGGCACCCAGCAGGAAGCTTCCTGCACCTCCGCAAACAGCTATTTTCCGGACCTTTTTGTCCAATAATGGTGTATGCCGGATTACCGAAAGATTGAACTCACCTTTGAGCAGCGTTAGCAATTCATCCTCACCCATTTCGCTTTTCAGGGTGCCGATCAGGCCGCTGCCAACGTCGTACCTTGTGTTATCTAACGGGTAAATATCATACGCGACTTCTTCGTAAGGATGCGCATTTTTGAGTGCCGAGACCAGGTTTCTTTCGGCATGAGAAGGGAAGATCACCTCTATTCTAATCTCATTTTCGGAGTGCCTCTCCCCAATTTTTCCAACATAGGGGTCAGCGCCTTCAGCCGCTTTAAATGTGCCTGAACCTTCGGCATTGAAACTACATTCGCTGTATTTTCCGATCATTCCTGCGCCGGCTTGAAACAACGCATGGCGCACTTCGTCTGCATTTTTTCCGGGACAAAATGTAACCAGCTTTTTTAAAGTATTTTCTTTTAGAAGTAACACCCGCAAATTTTGCAGGTTAAGTTTCTCGGCAATTTTCTTGTTTACTCCTGTCAGCACATTATCAAGATTGGTATGAACAGCATAGATAGCAATGTTGTTTTTTATCGCAGTGATAACAGTTCGCTCCACATGATTCCTGCCTGTAATTCTTTTAAGTCCGCGAAATATGACGGGATGATGCGCCACAATAAGGTTGCATTTCTTCCGCAGTGCTTCATGTACAACTTCTTCTGTTGCATCCAGCGTAGTAATAATGCCTGTGCAATCGTCACTGGCATTTCCCGTGAGCAAACCGACATTATCATAATCTTCCTGCAACGAAGGAGGTGCTATTGATTCCAGCGCATTGATTACCTCAATTATTTTCATCAGCTTTTTTGTAAAGATAAATTCATTAGTTGGTAGTGCTGTTTCATCGTTATGTAAATTTGATGTTTTGAAAACCGGATCAATATGTACATCCCAACGCTCAACAAACTAGCTGACAAAACTAAAATCGTCGACTTCATAAAGCGGTTCAGTTTTGCCACAATCATCACTTCAAAAGATAACATGCCTGCAGCTACGCATCTTCCGTTTTTGGTGCATGAAGAGAATGATAAACTTTTCCTAACAGGTCATTTTGCAAAACAAAACGAACAATGGAAACACATTGAAGAGAACCCTATACTTGTAATTTTTCAAGAGCCGCATGCCTATATATCACCAACCAATTACGAAAAAGAACTCAACGTGCCCACATGGAACTACATTGCAGTGCATGCTTACGGCAAAGGAAAACTAGTTACCGGACAAGAGGGGCTCCTGCACCTCCTGGAAAGCACAATAAATAACTTTGAATCGTCTTATATGCAGCAATGGAACAGTTTTCCCGAAAAATACAGGATCGGTTTAATGGACGGAATTGTTGGTTTTATACTTGAAGTAACCGAACTGCAGGCAAAGGAAAAGCTCAGTCAAAACAGAACCGTCAATGAACAGAAAAAGATCATTGAGACCCTCTCCGCCAGCAATAACTCCAACGAACAACTAATTGCTACGTACATGCGTGAAAACCTCAGTATGGAATAAACGATCCAAAGCATTTGTGAAGAAAGGCGCCTCGTGATTTTTAGCAGGCTATCTTAATTTTGCACGGCGAAATAAAAATTAGTAAAAATAAAATTCAGACATTATGAAACTTTCGAACAATAAAATTTTAATAACCGGAGGTGGTAGCGGCATCGGGTTGGGGCTTACAGAACGATTTGTTAAGGAGGACAATACGGTCATCATTTGCGGAAGACGGGAAGATGTGTTGAAAGAAGCATCGGAAAAATTTCCCGGAGTAATTACCAGGGTATGCGATCTGGGCAATGAGAATGAACGCGTCGATTTGTACGAATGGATCGCTAAGGATCATCCTGACACCAATGTGCTTATTAATAATGCTGGCATTCAGCAGTGGATGAACATTACGGATGCCGATTTTTATCCGAAAAGCAGGAATGAAATCGCCATCAATATTGAGGCGCCCATCCACCTCAGTTCACTTTTCATCAATCTGCCGTCTTTAAATACTATCATGAATGTTACTTCAGGGTTGTCGTTCGTACCTCTCACCAAAGCGCCTGTGTATTCCGCCACGAAAGCCTTTTTCCATTCTTTTACCTTATCAACAAGATATTTGCTGAGAGAAAGAGACATAGAAGTAATCGAGATAATTCCGCCTGCATTGAATACAGACCTTGGAGGAAAAGGATTGCATGACTATGCACCACCCGTAAGCGCCTTCATTGAATCCGTATTTGATCAATTAAAAAAAGGAAGCAATGAACTCAGCTTCGGATTCAGTGAGGCAATGACCAAGGCTGGTCCCTTCGAAATAAAAGCGGCGTTCGACAGGATGAATCCGCAATAGATTTAACAGGAAAATATTTCGCAGTTTCTGAATTGATGGAACTGTTACGTGTCATTTTGCATATCTTCATTTATCGAAAATATGCCTGGACGCTTTTGCCTCATCATATCATTATTTATCTGTACCACAAGTAACGCGCAGGTATTCGGCGGGAACCCGCCTTCCCTGAAATGGCAACAGATCAATACTCCCCTGGCGCGGGTAATATTCCCGAAGGGCCTTAATTCCATCGGGGAACGTATCGCCAATATTGTTACTTACATGAACAACCCGATGCTGAAAACCATCGGGCCAAAAATGAGAAAGATCAATGTGGTAGCGCAAAATCAAACTACTATTTCCAATGCATATGTGGCGTTGGGCCCTTTCAGAAGTGAGTTTTTACTGACTCCGCTGCAAAACAGTTTTGATCTTGGAAGTCTTCCATGGCCGGACCAACTCACCATTCACGAATACAGGCATGTGCAGCAGGACAACAATTTCAACGTCGGCCTGTCAAAAGTAATGCACGACATTTTTGGAGAAAATGGCCAGGCACTTGCCAACAATGCATCTATTCCCAATTGGTTTTACGAAGGTGATGCAGTGTACAATGAAACCAATGTAAGCAGGCAGGGACGCGGCGATCTACCTTTTTTCCTCAATGGTTTCAGGGCACTTTGGAAAGATGGAAGGGATTACAGCTGGATGAAACTTCGCAATGGGTCATACAAAGATTTTGTACCCGATCATTATCCCCTCGGCTTCATGATGGTGGCTTATGGCCGGCAACAATTCGGCGATACCTTTTGGGAAAATGTCACCCATGACGCCGCTTCATTCAAAGGGCTATTTTATCCCTTTCAGCGTGCAATAAACAAATATTCCGGTGAAGATTATGTACACTTCAGAAATAACGCGTTGAATTTTTTCAAAGATCAATTTAATCTTGAAAACATTCCACCCCCTAAAGACGAAAAACACGGCGGATATGAAAATGAAGTATTTCCAGTCTTTACCGGCAACGATTCCATTCTTTTCATAAAAAGCAGTTTACGTCAAATACCGCAATTTACCATTCGCGTTCACAACAAGGATCTTAAATTGAGAACGCGCGATTTCAGTATTGATGGCCAATTCAGCTACCGGAACGGAAGAATTGTGTATGCGGCCTACACCCCGGACATTCGATGGGGTTACCGTGATTACAGCGATCTGAGGATTATTAATACAACTAACGGCCACGAATATACGCTGACTAATCATTCAAAATACTTTTCCCCGGACATCAATGAAGACGGCACCGAAGTAGTAGCCGCTTATGTACCTCCCGACTCAAAATATCATCTTCATATTTTGGATGCAATAACGGGAAGGATCATTAAAATAATCCCTAACCCTGAGCGTCTTTTTTATACCTATCCAAAATTCTATAAAAACAATGCTGTCATCTCCGCAGTAAGAAACCCCAAAGGTGAAATGTCGCTTGCTGTAATCAACATAAAAAGTGGCTCTGCGGATTACCTGCTTCCGTTTACTTACAATGTGATCGGCTTTCCATGTATTTATAAGGACACGATCTATTTTTCGGCTTCCCATAAAAAGAACGATGAACTGTTTGCATTCACAATGACAGACAGAAAACTGTGGCGATTGGAATATCCGATTCACAAAGGAATCGGCAGGTATGAGCCTGCAGCAGATGATAAAAACCTCATGTGGGTGGAGTTTACTTCCTACGGATACAAATTGCAGCAGGCACCCAAAACAGCAATTCAATTTATTGAGACTATGCCTGATCTAACGGACACAATGCAGGCATTCGGAATAAGTGTTTTACATAAAACGAATTATGATTTGCTCGCCAAGGTGCCGAACGATTCTTTTGCTATTTCAAAATACTATAAGAGTTATCGGCTCTTTAATTTTCACAGCATCCAGCCGCAGACAAACGACCCGGATTATACGCTGAACCTGATCAGCGAAAATGTTTTAAATACGCTTGTTTCACAGCTTTCTTTTACTTACGACCGGGCCGAGAAGTCGAAACAGGTAGGATTCAGCGGCACATACGGAGCCTGGTTTCCCATGGTTTCGGCAGGTGTCAATTACACTTTCGATCGCAGAACATTTTATCATAATCATACTGCCGGTTTCAGTGAACTGGAACCTTACGCCGGATTTAATATTCCATTAAACCTTAGCAAAAACCGCACATTTAATTTCATTGACTTTGGCAGCCAGTATGTGTATAATCAAAGCAGCTTTAACGGATTGTATAAAGACACCTTAGGGAAAATTTCCTACAGCTACAGCAGCAATTTTTTCACATTTACGCACCAGACGCAAACTACCGTGCAGCGATATTATCCCCGGTTTGCACAAACATTAAATATTACCTATAAAACGCCTCTTACCAAATACCGCGGGTACCAGTTTCTTGCTGATGCAAGATTATATTTGCCGGGATTTACCAAAACACACAACATTATCATTGACGGATCTTTACTGGCACAGGATACGTTGGGTCAATTGAACTTTTCCAGTGAGTTTCCTTTTTCACGCGGGTACAGTGCGATTAATCTTTACAGAATGTACAAGTGGGGAGTAGATTATCATTTCCCGATATTATATCCTGATGCAGGTTTTGGCGAAATGTTGTATCTGCTTCGCGTAAGAGGTAATGTATTTTACGATAATACAAAAACGAATGATTTTTATACTAACCGGACGAAGTTTTCTGCAAACTTCCGGTCGGCGGGCACCGAAATGTATTTTGATACAAAATGGTGGAACGAGGCGCTGATATCTTTGGGAATCAGGTACAGTTATCTTTTTGATGATGATCTTTTCGGCGGAACGGGCCACAACCGCTTTGAAATTATTTTACCGTTACATGTTCTTAATCAATAAACCGGCTGACATAAGTTTTTTCTTGTGGCACGATTTTTATTAATTTAGATGGCATAATTATCGAAATATATTCATCATGGGTGAGGCATGTAAGAAGAAAAGAAACTTAAAAGGCAAAAATGCTCTCTATTTTTTTGCAATAACAGCAGTGGCTGCAGCAGCCTGCGTTTATGTTATCAGGGAAAGCCGCCGGGCAAAGGAAGAAAAAGAACTCCTTGCTTACGAAGTTTGGTAATTTCACATTGCTGCTTAAAAATTTTACAAAAATTTATGAAAGTTAAAATTGGCTCGCAGGCGCCTGGTTTTGCATTGTATAGTTCTGAAAAAAAGAAAGTTTCTTTGGAAGATTATAAAGGGAAAAACTTGGTAGTGCTGTTTTTTCCGCTTGCCTTTACAAGCATCTGTACCAAAGAACTTTGCCATGTTCGCGACAACATTGCCCTATATAATAATAGCAGTGCGGATGTAGTCGCAATTTCGGTTGATAGCCCGCAAGCGCTGGCGAAATTTAAAGAAGACAAAAAATTGAATTTTATATTACTAAGCGATTTTAATAAAACAGCATCGGAAGAATATGCTTGCCTGTATGAAACCTTTAGCCTGGAAATGAAGGGTGTAAGTAAGCGAAGCGCCTTTGTAATTGACAAAGCCGGAATCGTTCGATATGCTGAAGTTCTGGAAAATGCCGGGCTTCAACCGGATTTCCTGAAGGTGCAGGAGTGCCTGAACAAACTTAGTTGATTGCTTTTCAATGCATAACGAATAGTTCGTTCTACATATTTTTTAATCTTTCCGCAATTAATGCACAACTTTTCCGTTTTAAACAAGTCAAATGACACAGCATTGTTATAATTTGACAGAGTGTTTTGAGGCTCCGTTAAAATTTGTAACTTTAAATTAATTGGTGACGTATATTGAAAAAAGTTTTTTACATATTTCTTTTTATCGCGGGCTTTCAATTCAGCAGCATGGCACAGGTAAAGCAAACCTTTGACAATGAAGCTGAAGTAAAGCAAGTAAAATTTTACCCTAATCCGGCATCCAGCTATATCAATTTTGAGTTTAAGTTGGATAACACCAAATCTTATACACTGCTGGTATATAATTTCATTGGGAAAAAAATGCTGGAACTTAAGCCGTCGGAAGCGAAGATTAATGTAGATCTCACATCGTTTTATCGCGGAGTTTATATTTTCCAGTTGCGCGATGCAAAAGGGAATATTGTTGAGACCGGAAAATTCCAGGTCGTTAAATAACCCTCTTACTCCGTTTTTAATTTCATCAAAATACCGGTATTAAAAATTGCATCATCTAAAAGTTGATTCGCTTTTAGATCATGATACTTCTCTACCTGCACTAATTTGTTGTTGATATAAAAGTGAACCAGCGTTTCTGTAAAACCTCCCTCTAAAGGGATGTGGTTCTCAAACAACCCTTCTTCTCTGTTTTTACCATCCTGTTTAATATACCGGAGCAGCGAATAATTTTCTTTGTCTATCCAGATTTGATTTACCGAATCTTCCCCTTTTTCCGCACCGATCACATATACTTCCTTCCCCTTCCAGGTGTCTTCGTGGTATTTATCTAAATCATAACCATAATTTCTCATTTTTGATACCACCTGCTCAAAAGGATAAAAGTATATGCCTCCCAACAGAAATAACAGGTCATTATCATAAAGACGTACATCCGCCTTTTGAAATTTTCTGAAAATATAGGAAGAATCATTTTTAAAAACGACTGCGTTGCCGCTGTCGGGGCTTCCAAAATCGATTCGGAATTGTCCAGGGAATTTTATGTTTTCGTACCACACTTGCGATCGCTGCAGAGAATCGTTGCGGTATATTTCGGTTGTTTGATTAAATGAAAGTGTCTTGTACCATTTATTTTGGAACCGGTCATACATTTTTCGCAATACATCAGTGCTACCGTGATGGGGTATCATAAAAGATGGAAAGGCGAAAATGAACAGGCCCGCAATTATCTTTCGCATTTGATTTTTTTGAATACAAATTATCAAATATCCAATATCCCGGGCTGCCAAAATAGTCAACCGGGCTCACTGTTACATGAATGATTAAATGATGATAAGCAGGTTAGAATTATTTTTCCGCATTATCATTTTTATCATCATCTGAAAGAAGGTTGGCTCCGCCGGTTTTTATGATCTCATCCATATCGCGGTCGTTATCTATTATACCTTTTTGTTCGAGCACGCGCATATCTTTTGCGTCTCTCAAAAATTCCGAAGCAAAAATAAATTCATTGAGCTTTTCATGCTTGCTGAAAATAATTTCTTTGCTGGTGCCTTCCCATTCTTTCTTTCCGTTATAGAGATATAAAATATTTTCGCCAATTTCCATCACGCTGTTCATGTCATGCGTATTGATAACCGTGGTAATGTTATTCTCCACAGTTATTTCATGGATGAGTTTGTCAATCAGTATAGAAGTTTGCGGATCGAGACCAGAGTTCGGCTCATCGCAGAAAAGGTATTTGGGTTTTAGAACGATGGCGCGTGCAATACCCACACGTTTCTTCATTCCACCACTGATCTCTGCGGGATATTTGTTGTTGGTATCTTCCAGGTTCACTCTCTTCAATACGTCATTTACGCGATCTATTTTTTGTGTATTCGTCCAGTTGGTAAACATGTCCAGCGGGAATTTTACATTTTCCTGTACCGTCATACTGTCAAACAACGCCGATCCCTGGAAGAGCATGCCAATTTGCTGGCGTAATTCCTTGCGCTCCTCTTCCGACATAGCCGTGAGGCTTCTGCCATCAAAAATGATCTCACCGGCATCTACTTCAAACAATCCGACCATACATTTCTGTAAAACCGTTTTACCACTGCCACTGATGCCAATGATAAGATTGGTCTTGCCGGTTTCCATTATTGCGGAAATATCGTTAAGAATTTCTTTGTCGCCAAAGCTTTTACTGACATTCTTAATTTCTATCATCGCAGGTATTTTATTCTAAAAAAGTGTAAAAATTCCGTACTAACTGCTACGGTTATACGAAAATAAAATTTTAATGAATCTAATTTTTCTATAAAAGAAAAAATGCAAGTATGTAGTCTGCAAACAGGATGAGAATACAACTTGTAATTACCGCAGTGGTACTTGCACGGCCTATCTCTAAGGACCCGCCTTTCACATTATAGCCATAATAGGACGAAACACTACTGATAATAAAAGCAAATGTATATGCTTTGGCAAGACCGAACCAAACATTCTTTGGAATAAAACTCTGCACCAGACCCCGGTCATAAAGTTCAGGAGGAATGATATTACCCACGCTACCTGCCAGCCTGCCACCATAAATACCCAATACCATTGCGAGAACCACAAGCAAAGGAATCGTGATCAAAGCTGCCAATATCTTGGGCATGATCAAGTACGATTTGGAATTGATGCCCATTATTTCCAATGCGTCTATCTGTTCACTAACGCGCATATTTCCCAATTCACCCGCAATTTTGCTTCCGATAACTCCCGCAAGAACGATACAGACTAATGTGGGCGCAAATTCAAGGATCACGGTGTCGCGAACAATATAGGCGATAGTTTCCTTGGAAAGCAGCGGACTCGTAAGCTGATAAGATGTTTGCACTGCACTTACTGCCCCCATGAATACGGAAATGATGGCTACAATGCCCAACGAACCAATGCCAATTTCTACCGATTGATGCATCAACTCTTTCCAATACATTTTGAGGTTCTCTGGTTTGGTAAACATACCCTTCATCATGAGCAAGTAACCTCCAACAGTAGAAAAAATCTTCATGCTATTTTCTAAAAATTTTTGGAAATTATTTTAATTCTGATTCTTTTCATCAAATACCTCTTCGGTGGCAACGCTCTTTAATTTTTTCCATTTGCCTGAAGATGATTTTTCTTTAGCCTTATTGTTGCTCCCGCATTTCATTTGCGCATCTACCACAGCAATTAATACCATATTGAAGATGCTGCGCACCTGGCTGCCCAATTGAAGTACGTGCACCGGTTTGCTTAATCCCAATAAAATAGGGCCAATCGCATCAAATCCGCCGACTTCCTGCAAGAGATTATACGCAACATTACCTGCGGCAAGATTAGGAAATATGAGCACGTTCACGTCTTTATCCACCAACTCACTGAAGGGGTAATTATCTTTTATCACTTCTTTGTTGAAAGCAATGTTTACCTGCACTTCACCATCGGCCACAAGGGAAGGTTCTTTTTGTTTTACAATCTCGCGGGCGCGGGCTACCAATTTTGCTTCCGGCGAATCGCTGCTGCCAAAATTGGAATAGCTGATCATGGCAACAACAGGAGTAATACCAAAGTTTCTTACTTCTTTGGCAACCATCACGGTGATATCTGCAAGTTCTTCTGCGGTTGGATTAAAATTAACCGTGGTATCTGCAAGGAACAACGGTCCCTTTTTCGTCATAATAATATACATACCGGCTACTCTCTTTGAACCCTCTTCCATGCCGACAATTTGCAGTGCCGGACGAACCGTATCGGGATAATTTTTGGAAAGGCCCGAGATCATGGCTTCGGCTTCACCGGTTTCCACCATCATACAACCAAAATATAACCGGTCACGCATCATTTTCTTGGATTCGTAATAATTAAACCCTTTGCGCTGACGCTTTTCAAAAAATATTTCGCCAAACCTGGCACGCATCGGTTCGGCTTCTTCACTTCGTGGGTCGATGATCGGAATACCTTCGATGTCAATTCTGCTTTCTTTCGCAATCTTTACTATTCTTTTGCGGTCACCCAGCAATATCGGATACGCAAAGCCATCATCCTGTACCATCTGCGCCGTCCTTAGTATTTTTTGATTTTCTGCTTCTGCAAATACTACACGTTTGGGATTCTGACGCGCCTTAATGCCGAGAATTCTAAACAACTGGTTGTCGATACCAAGTCGTTCATTTAACTTATTCACATATTCGGTCCAGTTCGTGATGGTTTCCCGGGCAACACCGCTTTCTATTGCTGCTTTTGCCACAGCCGGAGCCACAGTTGACAGCAGCCGGTTATCCAATGGTTTGGGAATAATATAGGTAGGGCCAAAAACAATACTCTTCTCATTATATGCCAGCGTAACAATATCCGGTACGGGCAATTTGGCAAGACCCGCCAAAGCCTTTACGGCAGCAAGTTTCATGGCTTCATTGATTTGAGTAGCTCTCACGTCGAGCGCTCCGCGAAATATATAAGGGAAGCCTAAAACGTTATTCACCTGGTTGGGATAGTCGCTTCTGCCGGTAGCCATTATGACGTCATTTCTTGCCTCGGTGGCATCATCATAAGATATCTCAGGATCCGGATTTGCCATAGCGAATACAATAGGATTTTTCGCCATGCTCCTGACCATGTCTTTTGTAAGAACATTCCCGACACTCAGGCCAATGAATACATCCGCATCTTTCATTGCTTCTTCCAGGGTCAAATCCGGATTAACTGAATGAGCATATTTCTTTTTCGTTTCGTCAAGTCCTGTTCTTCCTGAATGAATAACTCCCTTGGTATCGAACAAAGTGAAATGCTCCGTTTTAGCGCCAAGCGATTCGTAAAGCTGCAGGCAGGCCAATGCTGCGGCACCGGCTCCGTTCACGATAAATTTTACTTTATCAATTTTCTTTCGCTGGATTTCCAAAGCATTCAATAGGGCTGCGGCACTAATGATTGCCGTTCCGTGCTGATCGTCGTGCATAACAGGTATGCGTAAACGCTTTTTCAACTCACGCTCAATGTAGAAACATTCCGGTGCCTTGATGTCTTCGAGGTTGATGCCGCCAAAAGTGGGCTCGAGTGCGGTAATTATTTCCACCAGCTTTTCCGGGTCTTTTTCATTTATTTCAATGTCAAACACATCGATGTCCGCAAATATTTTGAATAAAACTCCTTTTCCTTCCATAACAGGCTTGCCTGCTTCCGGACCGATATTACCTAAACCTAATACGGCCGTGCCATTACTGATAACTCCGACCAAATTGCCTTTGGCTGTATACTGATATACACTATCCGGTTTATCCTTTATTTCGAGACAGGGAATAGCCACACCTGGTGAATACGCCAATGAAAGATCTCTTTGCGTTTTAGTAGCCTTGGTAGGTAACACCTCTATCTTTCCCGGTCTTCCTTTCGAGTGATAATCAAGCGCTTCCTGTTTTAGCAGATGCTTTTGCATATGAGAATTTTATATAGTGCATTGCGACCTGAACATCGCAAAACGTCCAGACAATTAACGTTAAAGTTGAAGATAAAAGTACGAAACTATTAACTCATCATTTGTGACTATTGTGCATCTGAATTCCTGATATATTTCACTATATTACCAATGCGACCAAATCCACACGATCACAAGAAGGGTCCTTTACGTAAAAGCGTTCAATCTTATACTCAAGAACATCGTCTTTGTTATTGCTGAACGGCCAGCCACGCCATGATGCCGATGCCATTTTCAATAGCACGTTCATCTATGTTAAATGTGGGGGTATGAACACCTGAAGAAATATTTTTTTCCTGGTTACCAACTCCCAGTCTGAAAAAACATGCCGGTATTTTATGGGAATAAAATGCAAAATCTTCAGCACCCATGCGCATCTCTGTTTCCTCCACATTTTCTTCACCTGCAAATTCCATTGCACTTCGTTTAGCCTTCTCCGTTAGTTGCTCATTGTTGATCACGAAAGGATAACCAACGTCAATATGAACCCTTGTCTCCGCGCCCGTGATCGCGGCTGTACATTTACAAATGTTGGTAATCAGTTCATGTGCTTTAAAACGCCATTCCTCATTCATGGCCCTGAAAGTGCCCATTAGTTTTACTTCAGACGGAATCACATTGGTGGCATTGCCACCCTGGATAGAGGTAATAGACAGAACGCAGGGATTGAACGGATTATTCATCCTGCTCACCAACTGTTGCAGATTTATCACTATTTGCGCAGCGGTAAGTATCGTATCTGCAGTAAGATGCGGTGCTGCTGCATGTCCACCCTTACTTTTTACGGTAATATAAATTTCGTCGGCACTCGCCATTACCATTCCGCTTCTGAAACTCAGCTTACCCACAGGTAAAGCCGGGTTTACGTGCAACGCCAATATAGCTTCCGGTGCAGGATCTTCCAGAACGCCTTCTTTTATTAAAATACTTGCTCCACCCGGATTCTTTTCTTCCCCTGGCTGAAAGATTAATTTGATGGTTCCGCTCCATTGATCCCTGAGCTCATTTAAGATCTTTGCGGCACCCAATAAGCACGCTGTATGCACGTCGTGGCCACATGCATGCATGACACCGTCATTTCTTGAGCGATAATCTACGTCATTCATTTCCCGGATAGGTAATGCATCCATATCAGCACGCAGCGCAATTACTTTGGAACCAGGATCTTTACCTCGTATAATCCCAATTACACCTGTCTTTGCCATGATGGAATATTCAATACCCCAGCCCTTCAATTTTTCCCGGATAAATTTCGAGGTTTCGGTTTCTGCAAAACTCAATTCCGGATTGGCATGCAGGTGATGACGAATGGCGATAAACTCACCCGCATAAGTGGCTGCCCGTTCTTTTATTATTTCTTTTAGATTCTTCATTGAAAAGCTGAGTTATTCAGCAAGCCAAAAATAAAAGAGTTTCATTAAATGAAACTCCCTGCAGTAGTATTTTAAAAAAGATTAGTTAGGATTTACATCGTCAAGATCAAAATCTTTATCCGGCTTTACCTCTATAGTCTCCTGAATTACATAGATGTTCGCACCGTTCAGCACCTTACTGATCTCGTTTTTGTATCTGTTGGCTTCATCCGGCGTTTTGAAATTACCGAACTTTATTTTGATATATGGTGAAGCAAACCACATGTAGGTTTTCTGATCCGGGTAATCTTCGAGAAGTTTGGCCCTTACTTTCATAGCATAGGCGCGGTCGTTGGTATTTAAAACCATTAGCCTGTATCCCTGGGCTAGCCTGGCCTGCGCTTTGATAATTGCCGTATTTACATCAAATTCTTTCCTTGCCAGCAGGTCCATGCGGTAATCCTCGTGAACAACTATCTTGCTGGTATTGGTTGTATCGGCAGCCTGTCCAAATGAAAAGGATGCAATTAAACCGAACAAGAGGGTAAATAATTGTTTCATGGTTTTTGATAAACTAAAAATATTATGTCGATTTCAAAAGTTAGCTGCCAAAATGCATCATAAAGTTGCTACCTCACTTTCCCGCATCAGCTGTACACTCCCACTGCTGCCTATACGATTGGCCCCGGCTTCAATCAATTCTTTTGCAAATGCGAAAGTTTTAATTCCGCCGCTGGCTTTAATTTGCACATTATCCGCCAGATGCCTCCTGATCAATTCCACGGCATGAAGAGTAGCTCCTTTTTCGGCGTACCCAGTGGAGGTCTTTACAAAATCTACCCCGGCCATTCCATAGATGTCGCAACATTTGATGATTTCATCTTCGGTCAAAATTCCGCTTTCTATAATAACCTTTATGACCTTTTTTTTATTTTTAACAATTGGCATTACGGTGTTTATTTCGTCACCAATAAAATTCCAGTCCTTGTTTTTGATTGCTGAAATATTTACCACCATATCTAATTCATCAGCGCCATCTACGATGGCCAGGACGATCTCTGCCACTTTCGATTCCACAGCATTATAACCAAAGGGAAACCCGATTACCGTAGCGACTTTTACATCAGTATCCGCTAAAAATTCTTTTGCTTTTTTTACAAACAACGGGGGAATACAAACTGCGGCAAACCGATGCTCCTTTGCTTCAGCACAGACTCTCTTAACATCCCCCAGGAGCGTGGTTGGTTTTAGGAAGGTGTGATCGATGTATTGATTAAGCGTCTTTTCCATGACAGTGTTTGTATTTTTTACCACTGCCACAGGGACATGGGTCGTTCCTTCCGATTTTTGGGCCCACCTTTATGGGTTCCTGTTTTACATTTTCGGAAGGATCGATGTAATCATTTTCCTGTGGAAGATACTCCTGTCCCCCGGCGCCCACAAACTCCTCTTTACGCTGGCGCATCTTGCTCATGTCGGTTTTTCTTCTCCGCTCTTCCTGTATACGTGAGGGCTGGTTTTGCTCGATCGGAATAGTACAATGGCAAAGGAAACTGACGATATCGGTATTCACTTTATCATTCATTTGTTTGAACGCACTGAATGCTTCTATCTTATAAATTACGAGCGGATCCTTTTGTTCAAGATGACTGGTCGACTGGATACTATGACGCAAATCATCCATTGAGCGCAAATGTTCTTTCCATGTATCATCGATCAGCGCAAGAGTAATGCTGCGCTCCAATGCACTAATAAGTTCATTCCCGTCGGTTTCGATTGTTTTATCAAGATTGGCGATCGCCTGCATCGCCTTTTTACCATCTGTGAAAGGAACGGCAACGTTTTCAATATGCGAACCTTGTTCGCGGCGAATATTTTTAATAACGGGTAATGCCTGGTCCGCAATCGCTTTATTTTTTGCATTGTAATGATCCTTTGCCTCTTCATAAAGTCTTTCGGTTAAAGAGGTGGCGTCTTCTTTATCAAGTTCTTCCTGGGTGATAGTGGTATCGATTGCAAGACTGATAATAACCGATAGTTTGAAATCTTCATAATTATTTAATTCTTTACCGGAATTAATCAATCCTTCTGCCACTGAATAAAACGCGTTGTCAAGATCCAGTGCAAGTCTTTCACCAAACAATGCATGATTACGTCTTCCATAAATTACGTTACGTTGTTTGTTCATCACATCGTCATATTCCAGCAATCTTTTTCTTATTCCAAAGTTGTTCTCTTCTACTTTCTTCTGGGCGCGTTCAATACTTTTTGATATCATGCCGTGCTGGATCACTTCACCTTCCTTGTAACCCATGCGATCCATCAGAGAGGCAATTCTTTCGCTTCCGAACATACGCATCAGGTCATCTTCCAGCGATACAAAGAATTGTGATGACCCCGGATCTCCCTGCCGTCCTGAACGGCCTCGCAACTGCCTGTCCACACGTCGGCTTTCATGCCTTTCTGTACCCACAATAGCAAGACCCCCTGCTTCCTTTACTCCCGGACCCAGCTTAATATCTGTACCACGTCCGGCCATATTTGTAGCAATCGTTACATTGCCTGCAACACCCGCCTCTGCAACTACCTGGGCTTCTTTGGCATGTTGTTTTGCATTCAACACATTGTGAAGTATCCCTTTTTGCTTCATCATTCTGCTGAGCAACTCGCTCACTTCTACTGAGGTAGTGCCCACGAGTATCGCCCTCCCCTCGTCACGCATTTTTTCTACTTCATCAATTACTGCTCTGTATTTTTCGCGTTTTGTTTTGTATACGAGGTCCTGATTATCTTTTCTTATAACCCGCACATTGGTGGGTATGGAAACAACATCGAGCTTATATATGTCCCAAAACTCTGCAGCTTCTGTTTCGGCAGTACCGGTCATACCGGCCAACTTGTGATACATTCTGAAGTAATTCTGCAGTGTAATTGTAGCATAGGTCTGAGTGGCGCTTTCGATCTTTACACTTTCCTTTGCTTCGATTGCCTGGTGCAGACCATCCGAATAACGACGACCTTCCATAATACGACCGGTCTGTTCGTCCACAATTTTTACCTGCCCGTCTATTACAACATATTCATCATCTCTTTCAAAAAGCGTATACGCTTTCAATAATTGCTGAACAGTATGAATCCTGTCCGCTTTTACAGAATAATCATTCAACAAAACTTCTTTCTGTTGCAATTTTTCTTCTGCAGAGAGATTGCTTTTTTCTATTTCCGCGAGTTTGACGCCAATATCCGGCATAATAAAGAACTCCGGATCTTCACCGGATTTGGTGATCAATGCAATACCCTTGTCAGTGAGATCTACCTGGTTATTTTTTTCATCAATATGAAAATATAATTCCTGGTCAACAAGCGGCATATTCTTTTGCTGATCGGAGAGATAATAGTTTTCCGTTTTTTGAAGTTTTACCCTCATCCCCGGCTCACTGAGGTATTTTATTAAGGCCCCGTTCTTCGGAAGCCCCCGATGGGCGCGGAAAAGCGCAAGGCCACCATCTTTGGGATCGTCATTCCCTTCAGCGATTTTTTTCTTTGCTTCGATCAGGAAACTATTCGTCACTTTACGTTGCGCCTCTACGATCCTCTCCACTCGCGGCTTCATCTGGTCAAACTCCTGCTGATCTCCACGCGGCACCGGACCGGATATGATCAGCGGCGTCCTGGCATCGTCTATCAATACACTATCTACCTCATCCACCATAGCAAAATGATGCTTGCGTTGCACCATTTCATCAGGAGAATGCACCATGTTATCGCGCAAATAGTCGAAACCAAATTCATTATTGGTTCCATAAGTTATATCGGCATTATATGCTTTTCTGCGGCTATCGCTATTCGGTTCATGCCGATCGATGCAATCTACAGTGAGCCCCAGCCATTCGTACAATGTGCCATTCCATTCGCTATCGCGTTTGGCGAGATAATCATTTACGGTTACAATGTGCACTCCTTTTCCGGCAAGTGCATTGAGATAGGCGGGCAATGTAGAAACCAGCGTTTTACCTTCACCCGTGGCCATTTCTGCAATCTTGCCTTCGTGCAACACAATACCACCGATCAACTGTACATCATAATGAACCATATTCCATGTAATGTCAATACCGCCGGCGTTCCATGTATTTTTGTAAATAGATGAATCACCATCGATCGTGATATATTTTTTTGTAATGCTGAATGTTTTATCGAGCTCGGTAGCGGTAGATACGAGTTCGGAATTTTCCTTAAAACGTTTTGCAGTTTCTTTAACTACGGCAAATGCTTCGGGCAACAATTGCAGCAGCACTTCTTCGAGTTTTTTATCTCTTTGCTTCTCCAGCTCATCCACCTGCTGGTAAATCATATCCCGGCCGCCAATATCAACCGAATTCAAACTGTCTGCCTCGGCTTTTTTGGCGTTTATTTCGTCATCAATTTCTTTAAGATATTCGGCGATCCGCTGTTTGAATTCCCCTGTCTTGCCACGCAGGTCATCATTGGATAGTGACTGGTACTCATTAAAACAGGCATTGATTTTATCAATATAATGGCTGATCTGCCGGACGTCTTTTTCACTTTTATTGCCGCCGAACAGTTTAGAAATAAAGGACATAAATATATTTTAGTTGACTTCAGTAAAATTTTATTTGTCAAATATGGTGCTGAAAATCCGTTTCGCCAAAATGACATGCGAAGTTACTAAAATGAGGTGGGAAGTAGGAGTGATAAGGGAAATTTAAGAATTTCTGTAACAAAGCTTAAATATCTTATTGTATTACACATATCAGCCAATAAAATGCATTTTTCGCATAGGCGTGTCCGTTAGTTGTGGAGAATGCTGGGTGTACTGTTGTACCCGAGCAATTTTTGTATAAATGTCACGTCTATCCCTTTCTCCAACAGACGTATGGCAAAGCTGTGGCGCAACATATGCATGCTCCACGGTTGCTTTATTCCCGCTTTTACTTTTGCCCGCTGAATGACGGCTTGTATGCTGCGTTCACTCAGGTGCTCTTTCTCATACTGCCCTTCAAACAAATAGTCTTTTGGTTTATATGCTTTGTAATAGTCGCGGAGCATAATCATCATGTGGGAGACTTAAGGTGACTATTCTCTCTTTTTTACCTTTACCCTTTGAGATGTAAAGTATCCTGCGTGCTCCGTCCACATTACTGATCTTAAGAGATACCACTTCGCTTACGCGCAATCCACATGCATAGGTCAGCATGATGATGGTTTTATGTTTTTTATTTTCAGTAGAGTTTATTAATGCGGCTATCTGTTCCCTGCTAATAATTTTGGGTAATAAAATCCTTTTTTCAGTCTCAGGACTTCCCAAAAAAATTTATCACTTCCCAATACCTGCTCGTAATAAAATTTCAGGGCATTCATCCGGATATGCAATGTGTTTTCGGATAAGTTCAATTTTTCATGGCAGTATTGCAAATAATCTTTTATCCTGTCTGCACTGAATTCTTCAGCGCGTTTGTCTTTAATGGTTTGCAAAAACTGCGAGAACTCGTTGATATATGTCTTTATGGTAGAAGCACTGTAACTTTTTAAAATCAGTTGTTGCCGGAATCGTTGAAGCGCCTTTGAATTTTCCGGACTCAATATTTTTGCAGAACTAACTGCAGGAGCCGTTGTGCGGGAAGAAAAATGGTTCGCCCTGGGTTTCTTTACTAAGAAAAAAGTAATCCTGTAGCATGCGTAAATAATCCTCCTACTTCTCTTGTTAAACACATCCATCATTTTCACAAACTGGGATGGCTTATCGCCGGTCTTTTCCTGGTTTGTTTGTCATTAGCATATGGCTGGTTGAATTGTTACAAAGAAAAAAAATCATTCGAGGCAAATGATATAAAATACCGTTTTTGGAAAACAGACAGCAACGTAAACCTCTAATGGCTTACCTCCTATACTGACAGCTTATACGACCTGGATAAATATGATTTTAAAAACCGCGTCATTCAACAGGAGGTACAATTTGCCCGGCAGATGAAAATGAATGGTCTAGCTGGTGAAAAGAAAACTTTAAGAGGAGCCCGCTAAAGTAACATCCTAATAACGTAACCCGCAGGCGGCGATACAGGATTAACCAAACAAATTGCTATATTGCTTTTTAGAAATTACTTATGTGTTATGTGGATAAAATTCTGTCAGTAATACTATAAATAGCATAATAATAAAACCATATAAATCAAATGTTTATAAGGCTTTTTTGTACCCGGGATGGGAGTTGAACCCACACTCGCATTGCTGCGAACAGGATTTTAAGTCCTGCGTGTCTACCAGTTCCACCACCCGGGTAAAATAACCGGTATTATTCAAAAAAAATCCCGACAGGGTCGGGAATCGCTGAGCGGAAAACCGGGCTCGAACCGGCCACCCCGACCTTGGCAAGGTCGTGCTCTACCAAATGAGCTATTTCCGCATTATTATTAAGAACTTTCTTCTCTTGCCTTATCGACGTAAACCGAACCGGCCACCCAGACCTTGGTCCCGCCTCAGGCAGGATGCTCTACCAAATGAACTAGTTCCGCATAAATGTTAAGAACTGAAAAACGGACAGCAAAAGTAATAATTGCCGGCTCTCAGGCAAAATTTATTTGTATTGCGGGTTGTACAGTGTATTTCCGGGCGCTTCTACGTCCGGCTTGCCTTTATATCTATGCTTATACATGGTGTAGCAGCCACCTAATACCAGCGCTACAAAGATTATGATCTGGCAATAAAAAAGAAAACGTGAAGTGGAAACCCAATTGTGGGCTATATCCCTTTCTAAATTGTCTGTTGTTTCTTCGTGATCCATATTTCAATTTTACCCGGCAAAAATAGCCGTTTGAAGTTAAAAATTTATTTTTTAGCTGAGATTATTTCCGAAAATGTCCTTTTATGTTTTACAAAATATTGCCATGCAATACTTCCATCATAAACGGGCAACATATTTTTCATTTTAATTTTAGGAAGTTTGTTTTTCGCTTTTCGCGAAAAAACCCATCCCGCATAATGCATCTGTGCGGAAGCAATGGAAATAAATGTACTGAAATCACCACCAATAAGATATTTAAAGGCTGCAATAATATCCAGTAATAAGCGAAAAGGAATTTTCCAAAGCTTTTCCGAAAAGAATAAGTTTTTTGACATCATGATCAGGTTATTCCTGAAATTCAAAAAAACTTTTCGTCTGCTGTTCATCGGCAATGTACCACCTCCTACATGATATACTACTGAATCAGGTACCACATACACGGAGTATCCTTTCCTTTGCATGCGCCAGCACAAATCAATTTCTTCCTGGTGCGCAAAAAAGATTTCGTCAAAACCACCCAACTCGTGAAACACAGTCGATCGTATGAAAAGAGCGGCGCCGGTAGCCCAAAATACCTGCATCGTATTCTCATACTGACCCACGTCCTTTTCGCACGTTTCAAATATCCGGCCTCTGGTAAACGGGTAACCTAATGTATCTATGAAACCTCCGCATGCTCCTGCGTATTCAAATTGATCTTTCTGTTCATACGATAAAATTTTCGGCTGGCAGGCGGCAATCATCTTATCGGATTCCATCAGCGCAATGATGGGTTCAATCCAACCCACAGTTACCTCCACATCATTGTTCAGTAAAATGCAATAGTCCGCTGAAATTTTTGCCATTGCCGCATTGTATCCTTTTGCAAAACCCTCATTCGTTGTATTGAGAATTAATTCAACATCCGGATAATGCTCCCGGATGAATGATACGGAATCATCCTGCGAAGCATTATCTGCAAGGATAATCCTGAGATTGTGATAGATGGATGCCTTTACCGACGGAAGAAATTTTTCGAGAAAATATCTTCCGTTCCAGTTAAGAATGACGATGGCAACTGAAGGTGAATTGGTCAATGCTGGCGTGTTAAGTAATACAAACATAAAAATTTTAGTTTTTAGTTTCTGCATATGTGGGAAATTGATTTTAGATTTGATGACAATCACTGCGATGTTTGGCCAGTTGTTCAATTTTCGTGTATGGCTCTCCGTTATTGCCGTAGCAATCGTTACCGGCACGATCTTTTACTCCAATTACCTGGCAAAAAAGATTGCCGCAGATGAACGGGAAAAAGTAAACGTGTGGGTGCAGGCATTAAAAACGAGAGCGGAAACATCGGAAAAACCTTCGCTGGACCTTACTAATATAATCGTATTACAAAACACAGACGTCCCCATTATTGGTACCGATGAACATGACCGGCCGCTGGGTATAGATGAGTGCAAGAATGTAGATTCCAGCCTGGCGAAAGCTGATACCAACTACCTGGTAAGCAAAGTAAAGGAGTACAAGAAACAGCACGAGCCGATCATAGTACAGGTGAGCACCGACCCGCCGCTTTATAATAAATATTATTACGGAGATTCCGCTTTGTTGCGGGAAGTTCGATATTACCCGATCGTACAATTGATCATTGTTGCACTGTTCATCATTCTGACGTTGTATACCATCACCGTTCGCAACCGCTCTACGCAAAATCAGGTGTGGGCTGGTATGGCAAAGGAAACGGCCCACCAACTAGGCACTCCCATTTCATCTCTCGAGGGCTGGGTGGAAATGCTGAAAGAACAACAGAACAGATCTTCCATTTCTCTCGAAATGGAAAAAGATGTGAACCGGTTAAAACTGATCAGCGACCGGTTTGGCAAAATTGGCAGTACACCAAAACTCGAAGATCATAACATTACGGAGCAGGTGCAAAAAATGGTAAGTTATATTAAACGAAGAGCTACCGATAAAGTAACCTTTAAGGTGGAAGCACCGTCACAGCCGGTAATTACAAAAATATCTCCGCCATTGTTTGACTGGGTCATAGAAAATCTATTAAAAAATGCGTTGGATGCAATGGATGCGAAAGGTATCATTGATATCAGGATCAAGGAACAGCCGGATCAGGTAATCGTTGATGTGACCGATAGTGGCCGCGGTATCAGCAAACCAAATATCTCCAAGGTTTTTAAACCAGGTTTCACTACAAAAAAACGTGGATGGGGGCTGGGCCTCTCACTATCCAAAAGGATTATTGAACAATATCATAAAGGCCAGTTATATGTAAAATCTTCTGAAATAAACAAAGGAACTACTTTCAGAATTGTCCTGAATCAATCCTGATACAACAGTTAATCGGAACTGAAAATTCCACCGGGCCTTCATTTCCAAATTTTCAAATCACCCATTATCAAATTACCAGTAATCGACTACATTTGCATTCCCAAAGATGCGGCGGTGGCGAAATTGGTAGACGCACTACTTTGAGGTGGTAGCGCCCGAAAGGGTGTGGGAGTTCGAATCTCCTCTGCCGCACATGATAGCGAAGCAAATGGCTTCGCTTTTTTATTCATTAAATTGCAGGAAAACGTTCATGCCAAATATAAAATGTCCAAATTGTGGTTTTGATTTCCCAATGGAGGAAGCGGTGTCTGAAGAATACAAAAAGGAGCTCAGGGAACAAATGCTTGCATATAAAAAACAAAAAGATGAAGAGTTTTTAAAGAGGGAGAAAGAATTTCAATCCGCCATCCAGAATAAGGATGCTGAATTTACCAAACGACTGCAGGACGAAAAGAATTCCTTACAAAGATCATTGGAAGAAAGTCTTAGAAAATCAATTACCTCTGATTTCGAGAATCAACTAAGAATTTTACAACAATCCAATAAAGACAACGAGGAAAAGCTGCGGTTATCGCGACAAAAAGAATTAGAGTTTTTACAAAAAGAAAAAGAACTCAAAACGAAAGAAGAAGAACTGGAGATTTCCGTGCAAAGAAAGTTGCTTACGGAAAGAGAAAAGATGAAAGGTGAATTGTTTAAAGAAGAATCTTCGAGGATGGAATTAAAAGAGCAGGAATTTCAACTAAAACTAAAAGAACTCGAAAAGCAACTGGAAGATCAAAAGAAACTTACCGAAGAGATGAAACGAAGGCAGGAACAGGGTTCCATGCAATTGCAGGGCGAAGTGCAGGAACTATTGCTGGAAGAAATTTTGCGAAATACATTCCCCTTTGATACTGTGGAAGAAGTAGGGAAAGGTGTTCGCGGCGCCGATTGCATACAAACGGTGCGAAATAATTTTGGACAGGAGTGCGGCAAAATTATTTATGAAAGCAAACGCACCGAAAATTTCAGCAATGACTGGATTGAAAAACTGAAAGCCGATATGCGCAGCCAGGGCGCGGATGTTGCCGTGATCGTGACCAAAGCAATGCCAAAGGACATGAATCAGTTTGGCGAGAAGAATGGGGTTTACATCTGTTCTTTCATCGAAGTGAAAGCGTTGTCGCACATACTTCGCGAAGGAATTACAAAAGTATTTAATGCCGCAAAAAGTCAGCAAAACAAAGGGGATAAGATGAATCTATTGTACGATTATCTCACCAGTACTGAATTTAGCGAGCAATGGAAGGCCATTCGTGAAGGCTTTATGTCAATGAAACAATCCATACAAAAAGAACGCGATGTGATGGAAAAACTCTGGAAGGCACGGGAAAAACAACTGGAAAAAGTATTGCTGAATTCGGCCCACATCAAGGGCTCCATTGAAGGAATTGCCGGGAACGATACAATAGACCTTTCTATTTCTGATGAACAAAACCTGTTAGAAATCTGAATGCTTCCATGAATTACCTAAGGCAGCAAGTCGTCATATTCTTTACCATCTTCCTTTCGTTAGAAGTCATTTTCTTATACGAACGCATATGGCCGGCTGTGGGCGTTTTTGGATTTTGCATTATTATGGGCGTTATGCTCGTTGCTTCACCCGACGTGGACTTAAAGGACACTGATTACACCGACGAGAACGGTAATCCTGTTGCACCTGAAATCACCAATGAACAGCCCTATCTTCAATATGATGGTGATACTTTAAATTTTTTCAGGGAAGATATTACGTCCATGCTCAGCAAGCATCTTCCTTACTTCACTTCGCTGGCATTTGCTGAGCAGCAAAAGTTTATACAAAGAGTAAATTCCTTTATTAATAATAAAGTCTTCAGAATCCATGACCGGAGCGGGTTTAGGGAAATGCCCGTGCTCATCAGCGCCTGTGCCGTGCAGTTGAGCTTTGGCCTGGAAAAATATATCTTACCGCATTTTAAAGTCATCAACATTTATCCTGCGGCATTTATTCTTACCAGCCCTACCATTCGTTTTCTTGAAGGAAATGTAGGCGACAACAGTATCAACATTTCGTGGAAATATTTTCTGGAGGGATTTCAATTGCCGGACGATGGGCAAAATGTTGGCCTCCATGAAATGGCTCACGCCTATTACTATCAAAATTTTGGCCCGTGCGCAGAGATTGATAAAACCTTTGTAGAGCATTTCAATAACTTCACCACCTGCGGAGAAAACGTATTCAACCAAATCTGTAAACAGGGGGACGGGCTATTTTCCGACTATGCTAAAAGAAACTTCCAGGAGTTTTGGGCAGAGAGTGTAGAGCATTTTTTTGAAAATTCGATGACCCTCAAACTCCGATATCCTGAAATGTATCTCGATATTGCTCAATTGCTCAACCAGGATCCTGCTGCAAAATCTGCGTCTGCGGCGGATTAATGCACCAGCCATGCCAGGCATTTTTCTCCAAAAAGGTGGCAATATAGTCGGAGATTCTCGATCTTCCCTTTTGAAAATTCACAGTGAATCTCACCTTCGGTATCATGTACTTTAATGTCGGTGATCCTCATATGCCCGACAAAATCAATACCGCCTTTGCCATACCATTTATATATGGCCTCTTTGCTACTCCATAAAACGGTAAGCAAGGCATCACTAACAGTGGGGAGTAGACGAAGTTCCTCAGGTGAGAGAAACTTGCTCTTTATAAAATCAATCCTGGGTGTTATCATTTCAATATCGATACCCACGGTAGTTTTGGTGCTGATGATAGCAGCCGCATAGTCGCCGCAATGCGAAATAGAAAAATGAAAAGAAGCATCCGCCAGCAATGGTTTGCTGGAATCGCCAATCTCTATTGAATGAACGGGAAAATCAGGATCGAGCAATTGTAATAAATACCTGCCTGCGAGATGCTGCAGTCTTTTATGCGGATGACTGATCTTTTTCTGCAATTCAACTCTTTCAAGAAAAAAATTTTCATCTTCCTCGATATGCCACACTGCAAGCCGTGTACTCTCGTTAATATTATGTTGATAAAACAGCGGCACTCTTTAACCGAAAATTGGAAATTGACAATTGATAATTTTACTTTCGCAAATAAACGAATAAACAACTAACCATGATCCTGAGCGATACGCGCATTTTGGAAGAAATTAAAAAGGGAACCATCAAAGTAGAGCCCTATAGCAGGGAATGCCTTGGAAGCAATTCGTACGATGTACACTTAGGCAAATGGCTGGCGACTTATAATGAACACATACTGGATGCGAAAAAGCATAATTTGATTGACTACTTTGAAATTCCCGAGGAAGGATTTGTTTTATATCCGCATATTTTTTACCTGGGCGTTACGGAAGAATACACGGAAACACACCAGCACGTTCCCTTTCTTGAAGGCAAATCTTCCACAGGCCGCCTTGGCATTGACATCCATGCCACAGCAGGAAAAGGTGATATAGGTTTTTGCGGTAACTGGACACTTGAAATTTCCGTAAAACAACCCGTAAAAATTTACAAGGGGATGCCCATAGGACAGCTCATCTATTTTCCCGTGGAGGGCGAAACAGAAATAAAATACAATCAAAAGAAAGACGCCAAGTATAGCGGACAGATAAATAAACCGGTGGAAAGCATGATGTGGAAGAATAAATTTTAAGAAGCTGATGAATACGATTTAACAAAAATCGACTTCTCAATATCATGTTAGCTCAAACACCGTAATTTCAGGTAAAATGCCTACCCGACCCGGATAGCCGATAAAGCCATAACCCGGATTCACATATAATTTCTGCTTTCCCTGTTCATACAAACCGTCCCATTCTTTGTAGACATATTGAACCGGGCTCCATTTAAAGCCAGGAATTTCTACGCCAAATTGCATCCCATGGGTGTGACCGCTAACGGTGAGGTCAATATCACCAAATTCGGGACGCACTTGCGCATCCCAATGACTCGGATCGTGGCTGATCAAAATTTTAAAAGGATATTTTTCGCAGCCCGCATATGCTTTTGGCAGATTACCATACTTGGGGAACCTTGCTTTTGCGCTCCAGTTTTGAACACCAATTAATGCAAATTCTTGATTGTCTCTTTCGAAAACCACATGCTCATCCATCAACAAACGCCAGCCCAATTCGGCGTGGATCTTTTCCAGATGCTTCAGGTTTTCTTCTCGTGTGATACCATTGTATGGCCAATGCACATAGTCGCCGTAATCATGATTGCCAAAAGTAGAATACACTCCCATCGGCGCCTTTACTTTGTTGAACACATCCATGTAATCTTCCATTTCGGTAGCGCGGTCATTTACCAGGTCGCCACTGAATATGATCAGATCGGCATTTTGCGCCATAATTTTTTCAACACCATGAATTACTGCCTGCTTATTGGTAAAACTTCCGGAATGCACATCACTGAATTGAACAATCTTTAATCCTTTAAAAGCAGGTGGCAGGTTGTCGAACTTAAGTGAAATCTTTCTTACCTGGTAATTGTATTTGTTACTGAAACCATAAATAAGGCTGCCAAATAAAGTGCCTCCTGCAGCGAGCCCAATCCAACTCAGAAATACGGATCGGCTGATCCCATCATCGCTTAGCTGTGCGCCTTCTGTATTACGAAAGAAAAGTTTTCCCGCGGCAAATTGTATCAATCTCCTTACATCGTCCACTAAAAAGAAAACGATGGAAAGAAATTTTGCGAAGAATAAACCGATTATCGTCGCAAACAGATAGGTTCTCACTTTTTTGGGTAAAAATTCAGGGCTCGTCAAAGCAAAGAGTAAAAAGCCAATGATAGCAAGAACAGATATCGCCCAGTAAACAGAAAAAATTATTGCCTTCGTTTTAGGGGATGCATGTTGACTCACCGTTTTTACAGCAAGAAAAACATAGGCATCCAGCAAGAACATGATTACTACAAATAGCAGAGCTCCTATAGGTGTGCGCATTACTTAATCAGTTTATTTGTTAATCAGTTAAATAGTTTTTTGCTTAGCAGTTGACCATTTTGTTGGTTCACTATAGAAATTTTTTTTATCCAAACCTATTTTCTTCTTATTGCAATTCGTGACTTTCATTGGTTTCGTAAATTAATAATTAATGAATTCATCCAATTGTTCATTGATCACTTCCATCGTTTCATCATTCAATTTCCCATTCGCATCCATTACCCTATCAATTACCGAGATGGGCAACTTATTGTGATGTACGTGTACCTTCATAAAATTCAGGGATGCTGCTAAATGATCCATACCCCGCAAATTACCGGCCCGCCCAATGGATACGCCGGTGAGTAATGCCTTCTTATGATACCAAACCTTCCTAATGTCTGTATTGTCGATCATCGCTTTTAATATTCCGGGGAAAGTGCCGTTATATTCAGGAACTATAAAAATAAATTTATCGGTCGGAATGAGTATTTCATTTTCTATTTGTAAAAAACCAGGTGTTCTGTTCAATACATCTACATTTTTTAAAGACAATATAGTAGCCTTCACATTTCTCTGCTTCAAAAGCTGATAATAAATTTCTGCAACTTTCTCCGTATAACTACCCTGACGATTGGAACCGCTAATTATTGTATAAATCATATACTGATCAGGCATCAAAGTTCATTAAAATAAAATTGTTGGAAAATGGTTGATTAATATATTCCCTAAAAATGGACGGTTTGCACTAATATTAAGCGTTATTTTTAAATTTGCCATTGTGACATGGCCTTCAATGTGATTGCCATTTTCAATATTAGAAAAATAAATTATACAGATAACTGATTGTTTTAATAATGGGTAAAATTATAGGAATTGCGAATCAAAAGGGAGGTGTTGGTAAAACCACTACGGCGATAAATCTTGCTGCAAGTTTTGCTGTGCTTGAATATAAGACCTTGCTGGTGGATGCTGATCCGCAGGCTAACAGCACTACCGGTGTCGGCTTTGACCTGCATAATATCACGACAGGCATTTATGATTGTATGGTAAACGATACACCCGCCAAAGACGTGATCTTAAAAACTGAAATTCCTCATCTCGACCTGATGCCCTCTCATATAGACCTTGTCGGTGCTGAGATCGAAATGATCAACTATCCTGACAGGGAAAGTGTTTTAAAAAATATTTTGAGTGAAATAAAAGATCAATATGATTTTATCATCATCGACTGTTCACCGTCATTAGGCCTTATTACTGTGAATGCGCTCACTGCCTCAGACAGCGTGCTGGTGCCGGTGCAGGCGGAATTTTTCGCCCTGGAAGGATTGGGCAAATTATTGAATACCATCAAAATTGTACAAAGCCGGTTGAATACTTCTCTAAAGATCGAAGGGCTACTGATGACCATGTACGATGGGCGGCTGCGGTTATGCAACCAGGTAGTGAGCGAGGTGCGTCGCCATTTTGAAGACATTGTTTTCAACAGTATTATTCACCGGAACACCCGGTTGAGCGAAGCGCCCAGCTTTGGTAAGCCTGCCATCCTGTACGATGCGGAAAGTAAAGGCGCCATTAACTATCTAAACCTTGCAAAAGAGATACTCCAGCGCAATAATATGACGAAGCTAACTCAACCACAAGATGTGTTTGAGCATACGTAGATTTGGAACCCGTTTAGCAAAAAAGAAATCATGAATACGCCCAATAAAAAAGACGCATTAGGGAAAGGCATCCGTTCGCTGCTACAAAACATAGATGCAGATCTTTCTGCTACAGCGAATAACCTTCAAAAAGAATCTATTGAAAAATTCACCCATTTGAATGCACGCATTCCGCTGAATTTGATAGATCCAAATCCTGAGCAGCCGAGAAAACATTTCGATAAAGAAGCATTGAACGAGCTGGCAGCCTCCATAAAGGTACATGATATTATACAGCCCGTTACTGTTGCGAAGCTAAGCAACGGCAGGTACCGGATCATCGCCGGCGAAAGACGTTACAGGGCAGCTAAAATAGCCGGTCTTGCCGATGTTCCTGTTTTTATCCGGGAAACAAAAGATTCCAAAGCACTTGAACTTGCTTTGCTTGAAAATCTGCAACGCGAAGATCTCAACGCCATTGAAATAGGATTGAGCTATAAGCAACTGATGGATGAGATGAACTATACACAGGAGCAACTTGCCGAACGCATGGGAAAAGAAAGAAGTACGATTACCAATTATATCCGCCTTTTAAAGCTGCCTCCCGATATACAGGCGGCAGTGCGCAACAACATTATCAGCATGGGACATGCGAGAGCGCTTATCAATGTAGATGCGGTGGATAAACAACTTTACATTTTTAATGAAATAAAAAATAAAGAACTTTCGGTAAGGCAAACCGAAGAGCTCGTGCGAAAATTATACATACCCAGGGATGCTGTTAATAATTCCGTAAAAACCCTGTTGTCACCCTCTTTGAAAAAAATTGAAGATAATTTAGCATCCTATTTCAGTACCCGGGTAAAAATGATTCAAAACAAAAAAGGAAAAGGAAGCATCACTTTAGAATATTATTCTGCTGAGGAGCTGAATGCGATTCTCGAAAAGATGCACGTTTCTTCCGATTAAATATGCAACCCAAGGTTTTATTTTCTTTTATACTTTTTCTAACCATCACCCTGCACGCTGCTATAGGTTATGCGCAGCAGAGAGAAGATACGGTAGTGCTTAAATCAACCCCTGCAACTGACACCTCTCATATTAAAGATACTGCTAAAGACACGGTTGTAAAGAAGAAGTACAATCCGAAGGTTGCTGCCATTCGTTCGGCTATTATACCCGGCTGGGGACAGGCTTACAACAAAAAATACTGGAAGATACCCATCGTATATGGTGCTCTCGGCACTACCGCCGGAATTTTCTTTTATAATCTTAAGTGGTATAAGCGCCTGAGAAAAGCAGTAATCCTTCTTTCTGATACCGACACTTCCAACGACAACCAGATCTTCCCGTCTCTTTCAGGGTATTCTGTAGATGCGTTGCGTACGGGCAGAAATGAATACCGGCAGGACATTGATTATTCAGTTTTATTCTTCCTGGTTTTCTGGGGGTTGAATGTAGTGGATGCCACCGTGGATGCTCAATTAAAATCGTTTGATGTAAGCCGGAATATTAGCATGAGAATTAAGGCCGGACTTGACGACTATTATAATCGCCCGCAGGTTTCATTGGTATTTTTTATAAAAAATAATCACAAACCACTTTCACTTCCTTTGCCGTAGCACATGCTAATGGCAATAAAGAATTCGTCTGTATTAAGACCATTTATTTTAATTCGTTTTACTTTGCGCAAAAAGACAGCATGAAGATAGCATTATTAGGATATGGCAAAATGGGTAGAGCAATTGAAGAGATTGCGCAACAAAAAAATCATCCGGTAGTCCTAAAAATTGATGACCAGAATCTACATGAACTAACGGAAACGAATATACGAAAAGCGGATGTGGCGATTGAATTCACCACGCCGGAAAGTGCTGTAAAGAATATTATGTTTTGCTTTAATGCAGGTGTACCTGTCGTTTGTGGTACTACGGGATGGCTTTCCCAATTGAACATGATACAGGAAAAGTGCAAAGAAAAAAACGCGGCATTCTTATACGCGAGCAATTTCAGTATTGGCGTAAATATTTTCTTTGAACTAAACAAAAAGCTCGCACAGATGATGAGAAACTTACCTGACTATGATGTAACTATCGAAGAAACACACCACACGCAAAAAAAAGATGCACCCAGTGGAACAGCTATCACGCTTGCGGAGCAAATAATCAGTTCGTCAAAGCAAAAAACCAAATGGGTTTTGACAGATAACAACAAGAGCGCAGAAAAAAGCGACCTTATGATAACCAGCAAACGAATTGATCCCGCAGCCGGCACGCATTCCATTAAGTATACTTCACCGGTGGATGACATCGAGATTATTCATACAGCTCATAACCGGAAGGGATTTGCCGGAGGCGCGGTGCTGGCTGCAGAATTTCTTGCGGGTAAAAAGGGGATTTATAGTATGAAGGATGTGTTGAATTTTTGAACAAGCTTTTAATTTAAGTCGGCTTAATATTTTTCAACATCTCCTCCGTCATCTTCGCTATATCAAATGCCGGTTTCCATTTCCAATCATTTCTGGCAACGGTGTCGTCAATACTTTGCGGCCAGCTTTCGGCAATAGCCTGTCGATAGTCTGGTTTGTATTCAATGATAAATTCCGGAATGTGCTTTTTGATTTCTGCGCTGATTTCTTTTGGCGAAAAACTCATCGCGGAAATATTATAAGAAGTGCGAACCGAAATATTTTTTGCATCGGCCTCCATCAGTTCAATCGTAGCCCTGATAGCATCAGGCATATACATCATCGGCAGATAGGTGTCTTCTTTCAAAAAACTCGTAAATATTTTTTGCTCAAGCGCATCGTAAAATATTTCGACAGCATAGTCCGTGGTACCACCACCAGGCTGACTTTTATAACTGATGAGGCCCGGATAGCGCAGGCTCCTCACATCGAGCCCGTAACGATTATTATAATAATTACACCAAAATTCTCCCGCATATTTACTAATACCATAAACTGTCGTAGGCTCGATTATAGTTTGTTGCGGGCAATTTTTTTTAGGAGATGTAGGCCCGAAAACAGCAATACTGCTTGGCCAATACACTTTTTGCAGGTTTTCGTCCTTGGCTATTTCCAGCACATTGAGCAGGCTTTGCATGTTGAGACTCCAGGCAAGGTTAGGGTTCTTTTCACCCGTAGCAGACAGGATTGCCGCCAGTAAATACACCTGTGTAATATTTTGCCGGATGATCTGCACGTGGAGCATTTCTTTATTCATCACATCAAGACTTACGTAGGGCCCGGTACCTTTCAGCAAATCATTTTCTTCGCGCAAATCCGACGCCACAACAGTACTGCCGCCATATATTCGTCTCAGTTCGAGCGTTAATTCGACACCAATTTGCCCGCACGCCCCTATCACAAGGATCTTTTCTTTTATCATAAAAGTTCTTTAAAACACAAAATAAATTAAAATGCCGACGTGCAGATACCTGGTGGTAACGCATCGCCAAAAAATGTGATAACAAATTGTTTGCAGGATAATTTCTATTCTTTAATTTTCGTTTTAGTAAAAAACCGCAAATGAGAAAAACGCTCCGCATTGTCCGGCTAATGACAGTGCTTTTTTTATACCCGTTTGTGAATACGCATGCGCAGCAAACGACGCCGGATACAGTAAAAACGGGCATCTACATCATCAGCATTCATGATGTTGATTTCAAGGCGAAGGAATTTACTACTACCTTCTGGATTTGGTTTAAGTATAAAAATAAAGACCTCGATTTTTCCGAAAACCTCGAGATACCGATGGCCAAGAGTGTAAACCGTTCTTTTCTGACAGTAGACAGTTCTAACAACCGGGTTTATATGCTGATGAAAATGCAATGTGTGATGAAAGACTCATGGCGTATCGGCAATTTTCCATTTGACCGGCAGGCATTACGACTATCCATTGAAAATTCTCAATTCGACAGGCATTCCTGCGTGTTTGTTCCAGATACCCTTGGGCAACATTTTGATCCCCGCTTTACTTTGAACGGATGGCATATAGATAGCTGCCTGCTTTCTTCCGGGGTGAAACAATATGAAACCGCATTTGGCGATGAATCAATTCCCAAGCCCCACACTGAATACAGTTCCTTCCGGGTAAAATTAGTAGTAACCAGGAGTGCGACAGGCATATTTTGGAAAATGTTCACCGGTATGTATATCGCTTTCCTGATTGCGTACATATGCTTCTACATTCATCCCGATGGCATCGATTCCCGGTTTGGGCTCAGCGTGGGCTCTTTATTTGCTGTGATCGGTAACAAGTACATCATCGACTCGTCGTTACCGGAATCCACTTCCTTTACTCTTGTCGATACGCTTCATGGCATTACTTTATTTTTTATCTTTTTGATCATTACCGCAACAGCATACTCGCTCAAACTGGTAAAAACAAAGGATTTAAAGACAGCAGCGAGGTTTGATATGATTGCAGCACAGGCGATTCTTTTGCTCTATGTAGCCCTGAATATCTATTTTATATCCAACGCACAATCGTAATTTATTTTTTTACCTGGAAGTAAAATATTTTTTTACCAGGCAAGCCGCTCTTTGCTAACCCTTGCACTACTACCTTGTAGTTGCCGGGAAGATCTGACGAATAAAAACTTATAGTCTGCTTTTTACCAGGAGCAAGATTGATGTCAGGCTGCCAGAAAAGTACGTTACGGAAATCCGGAAGGTGACTGGAGAGTTGCTCCTCATTTTGATAAGTGGGCGAATAAAATTCTCTTTCTTTTTGTATGCCTTCATAATTAATTATCGTAGCATCACTAAGTTCATATCCGGCCATATCGGCATTATAAGATGTCCAACTCAGAATACCATCAAAAATGGCGCTCCCCAGAACATATCTTCTGTTGATCACTTCGAGCTTATAAAGCTTCAAAGGATCCACTTTCATAAATTTATCTACATCAAAAACCGGCACCCCATCAATCAGGATCAGCGGATCATTTTTAAACATGGTGCTGTTGGGAAAATCGTACAGAATTATGCGATAGTGCCCTGCTCTTCTCCGAACATCCACCACTGCCACATATTCTCTTAAAACTTCTTCCATTGTGGTAAATCGTGTATAATCGTCGAGAAGATATCCCGCGTCAATGTCGGTATAAAACGAACTTGTGTCTGTCGGAGGCTTTATAAAATGATTCAATTCTTTTTCCTCATAAATATTCTGGGCCTGCATACTTATGCTAAGATCTCGCAATGATGGCGCGCCGCCCCGGGGTAAGGCAAACGATGAAAACGGCTTTTTTGAAAAACTTTTCGTGAAGGGATCGGCAATATCAAACGTATAATGATCGCTATCAACATTGTCCGCCTGGAAAATCACCTGGGCAGGCCCGTATAAATCATTTAATTCAAATTTTACGAGGCCGTTGCTGTCACTCACAGACGTGGCAAATCCATGCTCATATGCTTCAACCCCCAAATAGGTAAGAATGCCAGGAGCAGGTTTACCGGTATTTTTATCGATAAGCGTTCCTGTAATTATGACGCCGTGATATTCGGGAACGAATTCAAAATATTGTTTCGAATTACCCAAAATATTTTCCCATTTGAACCGCCGCCAACCATTTACCAGCATCAAGTTGTCCAGGGCTATATTCGTTTGCTTGTAGTCATTTAAAAAATACCACGCCGGATCTTCCACATAACCTTTAAGATCGGAACTCAACAATAAATAATCGTCTATGTAAGATGTATTTGTCTTCTCCAAAGAATCAACGCGATAAACTGCCAGTGAAATATTAGCTGTGTCATCTTCATTGAGGGTATTTTTAGCTTCTAACCCAAGACTTATCCGGCTTCGTGTATGATATACCGTTAGGTCGCTTTCTCCGGCAATCGCTAACTCTTTTGAAGGCTTCTTGAAAAAAAGTCTTTCACATACCGGCTTTCTGTCTTCATTGAACAAGGTAAAAACAGAAATACCATCACCAAGCAAATTTTTATCAATACTAAATCCGGCACTGCCATTTCTCATACTGGCGGTTAAAAAAGCTTTTTTAACTCCCCGCGTATGCAGGAAAAGATAAACAGGTTGTATGTAATTGACATCTGACCGTACCAACACATTTACCTTGGCCGTATCATCAGTCACGTTCATCACATAACCGCTGTTAAAGGCAGGGGGAAGCGATTTTGTAATTATTGCTCCTGAGTCGCATTGTACTTCGGCTCTGTACGAATGTCCTGCCGCAGGAGTCAAAGTGAATGTACCTATTCCGTTATGAAAGGGCTCAAAACTCAGTATCGTATCTTTATCATCAAGCAGATGGCCCCTGCAATTGACGCCACGTCCATAGCTATCCGTAACCTGGAAGGCCACTTTGGAAGGGATTCCGTTTACCATATTGCCGCCTTCCGGAAAAAAATTGATGTTGAGTTTCTCAGAGGCATGTAAAGCGGGAATATCAAGCCTGTTCTCCACGTTGACGATCGTAATATTTTTTTCAAAAAAATAATCGGCTCCGAAATTTTTCATCCAATTGGTGTATGCTCTTAGTTTATAGCTTCCTGTAATAGTATTTAGTGGCACAAAAAATGAACCTGTTCCATGACCATTGTGCAATGTAATCTTTGCATGCAAAACACCGGAATTATTCGAATCGAGAACTTCTACATACGCCACCTTACTTAATGACAATGGTTTATTATTGGTCGCATTTACAACATATAGTTTAAACCATATTATTTCACCTGCCGCGTAAAAATCCTTGTCGGTGTGGGCAAATATTTTTTCATGCAAAAAAATTTGTGAAAAAGAATCGAATTTTTGTTCAATTATATCAGCTCGTTCCTGGCAATAGGCATTTATAACAAAAGCTTCCAGTATCGTTATGATTAATATTGAAATAAACTTCTTACTTTTTGATTTCATCAAATCTTAAATGATATTGTTTATTATAAATTTTATGGCCAAAATGAAGGTTTAATATTCGTTCCCCTGAGCGTACAATCCACACACGTAGAGGGTGCAGCATAAAAGTCAACTATAGAAAGGCCCAAAATGGTGTGTGGTACCGTAGGCAATGTGCCGATTCCATATTTCTTTATACTATCTGCATTATTGGCGATAACAATCTCATCACATTTCTGGCTATAATTCCACCTTGGAACATCAGCATTACGTATAAAGATTCGTTTGTCTTGTTCCTGTGAGACGCTCACATAGCCTACCACGGTTTCTGCAGGATGATTGACACAATGAATATTAGATGGCAGTGAAGTGGGCTCCGGATCAAATATTGAACCTAGTTGTTCCGTATTAACCTTGAGAACCTGGTAAAAGTCGTAAGCTGCTTTTGATAATGCAAACTGCTTTAAGTTGATACTGTATAGTACACTCAGTTTTTCATCACCGCTTTGCAGCGTGTGAAATGGCAGGAAGATAACATTGCTGGTCAGTTTTTCCGATGACCCAAGATGTATGTCTGTTGACACATCACTTTTCCAGCATTTGTAAATTAAGGTATCTGCTGTTCCCGATGCATTGCGATATGCAATACCTGCTATTTCACCTGTATTTGGATCTTTGGTATATTCCAACGATGACTCGTAAGTCGAATGAATTTCCCAGGTTTCATCATAATCCCACCGATAGTAACCAGGAATGGTTTGCGGATCATGCGTACTCACGTAAAGAGCAATTCCGTCATTAGTACGCACCCAGGTTACCGAGTCTATCGGAGGGGTGTATTGTATTGATTCGTAGTCAGAAACATATTCCCGGCCATCCTGCGTCATAATATGGAGCCTGTATTTTTCGCCGCTATCCAGATGCAACGTATCAGACACATAAGTGCCTTTCCCCTTATCCGAAAGTAAATAACTCTCCTGGTTTTCTCCCTGTATGGTTACCGTTGCGTTTTCCTCGAAAATGATATCAACTGTATCGTACAATTTAGTAGAACGGGAAAGTGTGAATACAGATGGGGAACCTCCGCTGTTTATGAATCCTTCTACCACCAGATAGCCGGTGGCAGGCGAATTTATTTTGGGAACATATTTGTCTTTACAACCTACAAAAGCTATGCAGATAAAAAAAGGGAATAGCTTTTTCATTCCGGCTACTTTAGAATTTAATATTGTAATTAATAAATGGTATGGCACTTCCGAATATAGATAGCTTGTATCCGTTCACCACTCCATTTTCTGAAACAAAGTATACTGAGTATGGGTTCCTTATTCCTGTCACGTTATACACCCCCACCGTCCAGGATCCATGCGTCTTTTGATGCACTTTATAATTTCCATCGAGATTTAAGGAAAAGTCTGCTCTGAAATAGTCCGGGATCCGATAAGCATTCCTGTCAGAGTATAAAGTTCTGTATGAGTTATCATAATAAAATCTTCCGATTGGCAGTGTAATCGGCCTCCCGGTGCTGTAAGTTGCATTCAGTGAAACGCTGAAACGATGTTTGATACGATAATTGCCGATCAGCGTTACTGCGTTGGGAATATCTGAATTTGCCGGATAATATCTTCCTTCGTTAATCAGCGCGCCTTGTGTTGAGTCATTCATCCGCAAAAAAGTGCGGGAATAACTGTAGCTGATCCATCCATTCAATTTCCCGGTAGGCTTTTTTACCAATAGTTCCACGCCGTATGCTTTGCCTTTTGTGCTAAGCACATCTGTTTCAATATGAGGATTAAGAACCAACACAGCTCCGTTTTTATAATCGAGATAGTCTTTCATTTTCTTGTAATAGAATTCCAGTGAAGTTTCGATCGTATTCGATTTGAAATTTTTATAAAAACCAATAGAGTACTGCTCCCCATACTGTGGCTTTATATTTGGATTGCTCAGTTGCCAGATATCCGTTGGCGCCATTGCTGTAGTGTTCGACAAGAGATGTATATATTGGCGCTGCATATTAAATCCTGCCTTTATTGAAAAGTCCTCATCAAATTCGTATCGGGCAGATAACCGCGCTTCCGGTCCCTGGTAGGTTTTGGCTATTTTATTATGCTCATAATATTTGGTTGAAATAATGTTATCGATCGTTTTGGGCACACCAGCCGGGTATACATTAAAGCTGTCTGCCCCCATTACATTAAACATGGAATACCTGATGCCCGCTTCTATAGAAAATACGGGAGTAATGGTATATTTATCGCTCAGGTATAAAGCGCTCTCAAGCCCCTGCTCGGCCTGCATGGTCTCAGATTGCACCAGGGATGATTTCCCAAGTGGTTTATAAATACCCGGATGAAGTTTGTAAAAAATATTATCAAGACCGAACTCAAGGGAGTGCTGTGAATTGACAAAATAATTGAACCGGGCCTTCAGATTTGCCTGGTTTATGTTGAATGCAAGAGAATAGGCATTAACCGGATTTGCACCGCTTGAAATATCATAATTATAATTATCAAAACCGCTAATCAGCAGTCCATAAAGATTACTGTTGAAAATATGTTTCCACTTTAATGAAACGTTATTGTTCGCGTAATGATAAGAGGTATCGCTATTCAGGTTAAAGTGATCCCCGCTCATGTAACCCGTGAAGTATATAGAATTTTTCTTATTTACTTCGTGTGTGATACCCGCATTAATGTCAAAAAAGCTAGCGCGGCTGTGTTTGTATTGTTGCGGTAAAAGATTCAACAACCAGTTGGCATAAGTTGTTCTTCCCCCAATAATGAATGATGATTTACCTTTTTTCAGGGGACCCTCAAGTGTAAGGCGGCTCGTTAACAATCCAATACCCGCCGTACCGGTAAAATTTTTCTTATTTCCTTCCCTGCCGGTAATCTCCAGTACGGAAGACAGGCGACTCCCATATTTTGCCGGTATGCTGCTTTTATACAATTCTACATCCTGTATTATTTCCGGGTTAAAAGCGGAAAATAAACCAAAGAAATGAGAGGGATTATAAATCGTTGCATCATTAAACAAAATCAGGTTCTGGTCGGTGGCACCGCCTCTCACATTTAAGCCGGTGCTTGCTTCTCCTACTGACTTCACGCCTGGCATAGTAAGTACTACACGCAACACATCCGGTTCTCCAAATGCTACGGGAACTTTCTTTACGGTCTGTATGTCAATCTGCTGCACACCCATTTCGAGTCCCCGGATATTATTTACTTTTTCAGCTGATATGATCACACGTTTAAGTCGTACGATAGTCGATTCCATTTCTATATTGAGCTTACCATCACCATTCACTTCAATCTCGCGTCTTGCATCTCTCATGCCAATGCTTTGAATAGAAAGCGTATGCCGGCCTTTTGGTAACTCAATAGTATAATAACCATACTGGTCTGTTGTTGTGCCGGTCTTTGAATTTTCAACACGAACAAACGTGCCGGGTAAAGGCTCGCCGGTCTTTTCATCCAAAACATAGCCAGTGACTATATAGCCTGTCTTATTGCTTTGCACGTTTGATTCTCCTATTACATATATTTTGTTCTGAGTGTTGGCTGTTTGTACGGGGGTCCTCTTATTATTGCCTACCCATTTCAACGTGTCTTCAGAATTCAATTCACGTTCTGTTTTATCCTGAGGATAAAAACCCTCAGGAAGTTTGGTGTGAACTACGGCGCCTTTGCTGATAAAAACAATATTCCCACTGATGGAAAAGCCGATTCCTTTATTCGCAAATGCCATTTTTAAGACCTGAGGCAAAGGTTCCTGCTGCACCCGTAAATCCACGATAACAGAGTCAATATCATGTTTATCGTAATAAAATGTAAAACCGGTTTGTCGTTCAAGTTTTGAAATAAAATCTTCTGCATTCATGTCAGGATACGCACCTGAAACCACGGGTACAGGTATATTCTGTGCAAATACCGGCAGACTGCTGATGCAACAGCCAACAAAAAATATTGTATAGAAAAACAGTTTCCTGATCATAATGTATGAACCATGTGCTTTATCTTTTTGCATTAATGCTATTGTAATAAATCACCACCCTAGTAAAAGCCTGTTCGCTATTCCGTTTTATTTTGATGCTGTTCGTTCTCATAAACCTTTGCATCACCTTTTTTTTGTCTGCTAACGCTTCGAGCAATGTCTTTTTATTTTTTATGCGGAAATATTTATTTTCTCTTATGATAAAATAATAGTCCTGTTCAACGGCAATCTCATCGACCACTGTAACAGAGTTTGCATCGTCTTTAAGATTTTTCCGAAATGCTTTATATAATGAGACCTGTCCCTTCGACAATAATGCATAAAAGCCATCGGCTAAGCGATCTGTGCTGTCCGGTCGCAGATGAATAAATGTATAATTTTGCAGTTTGAACCATTCTATTCTTTCGCTGTTCAATTTGCAATATATATTTGAAGGAGACCGTGTTAATAACTCTCCTTTAATTATATCCAGGAGCAAAGGAGCATGATACACCATGCCATCATAAAAAACCGTTCCCTCGGTAAAAAGTTGTGTAAAAAGAAATGGATGGCCTTCCGAAAACCTAAAAGGGTAATATCGTTTGTACGCATACTCACTGCCATTATAAAATCCGTTTTCCGGTGCCAGATAATTATGATAAAGGTTTATTGCATTTTGAACAGCCGGATCATTATTTGATGAATCGAATTGATATTGCTGAGAACTGCAACTATAGCTCATAAGCAAGGCAAGGGCAACCGGATAAAATCGTCTAAACATAGCAGGCTGGTTAATCGGGAGTGCGTTTTAAATACTTTTCAAATATAACCCGATTATGTTATGAATAAAACAGGTTTTCTAATCCTGATCCCCTCAATCGGTCGGGTTCCTCTCGAAATAATCAGCTTGCTAAGAAAATATTTTTCGCATTTTACAGGAAGCCTGTACCAATGCATTAAAGTATAGTAAAGCAGGAATCATTTCTGTTTGTTTTGAGAGCACTGATTATGTTTCCCTTTCAGTAAAGGATAATGGCCTGGGCATCACGGACATGAATTATTTCAATAAGGAAAATGGCATAAGAAATATGAAGACACGCTCGGCTGAATGCGGATTCCAAATTTCAATATCGCGAAACATTCCTTCAGGTACGTTTATTAGTCTCACCAATAAGCCTGCTATATAATTGCAAAAACTAACAATATAGGGATGGGTATTGTTACAATACTTTTTTAATTTCGAAAGAACAAATTAATGAAGAAGTAATATGTTGCGCAGTATCCGGCCATATCTTTTGCTTATTAGCTTCCTCATTTCACAAACTGCTTTTTCACAAACTCCAGAGATCGACAGCCTGAAGCAACGAATCTATTTTGCAAATAATGATAACGAAAGGCTGAATGACATCCTCGCGCTTTGCCGGAAAAGACATTCTCTCTCAACTGATACACTTTATAAATATGCATCGCTTGCAAGGGTGCTAAGTGAGCAACTTCATAACGATCATGATGTGATACTCTCCGATTATTTTTATACCAATTACCTGATCAAAAAAGGAATCACTGATTCAGCGGTTATTATTTGTGATAAATATATTTCCGGATTAAAGAAAAACAAACAAGAGACTAAGCTATATCTGAATTTCGTGGCAACGAAAGCCGGCTTGTTTATCAAGAGGGACCAATATAAAGAAGCATTTGCAGAGTATTACAGGTTGCTGAATGAATCAGAAGATGCACACGATACACTCAACAAATTACTTGGCTACACCGGACTGGGATGGGTAAATATGGAAATGGATAACAACCGTGCCGCTGTGAGCTATCTTAGAATGGCCCTGCATGATCCTGCAGCAGGCAATCCATCCTACGGCGAGTATCTGAGTTTTATTTATTCAGATATTGCCGCCGCATATAACTCTCTTGGCGTAAATGATTCTGCCGAATATTTTATCAATAAGGCTATTCCTCTTGCAAGAAAATTTGAGAACCTTACATCTCTGGCCAATTGTCTTGCTATCAAGGCTGATATTATGAGTGCAACGGGAAGAAACAAGGAAGCAGAAAATGCCCTTGTAGAAGTGGTTGAAATCCGTAAAAAAATCGGCGATCCTTTTTTTATCGTGAGCGACATGAGTCAGCTTGCTATTTATTACGAGCACAATAATGAACCTCAAAAAGGAATCGCAGTTTCTCTCGAAGGAATTGATTTGGCAGAAAAAGACAGCTTATCCTCCAAACTGATCTTATTATACGATGGCCTTGCCCGGAATTATTACGTAGCAGGCGACTATAGAAATTATGGCGCAACGCTGCAAAAGATCATAACGTTAAAAGACTCGCTCTATAAAAAAAATTCAGCAGAGGCACTTGCAGAAATAGAGGGGAAATATGAAATGCAGAAAAAAGAAAACATTATCATGAGCCAGCATTTTGACCTGGTCAAAAAGAATTTCTGGCTGGCAACCTCTTTGCTTTTGGCTGCTTTAATTACATTGAGTTCTGTAATCATATTCCGTATCTACCGGAAAAAGCAAAGAATGAAGATGGCTTTTATGATGGAGGAAGAAAAACGAATGGCCACCAAAGCAGTCAGCTTAGCTGAAGAAAAAGAGCGTAAAAGGATAGCTGCAGATCTTCACGACAATATGGGCGCTTATGCTACGGCAATAATTGCCAACGTAGAAGATGTGATAAACAAAAAGAGACCTGACTCCGAAAATCTTTTTAGTAATCTAAAAATTAACGCTGTTGAGCTAATGAGCAACCTGCGTGACACCATTTGGGCGTCTAACACTGAAAAGATCTTACTCACTGGCATATCCGATCGCTTCAAGAACTACCTGAAAAAGATAGTACCCGCATATTCCAATATTGCAGTGGAAATATCCGAATCGATTAAGAACGATGTGTCTTTCTCTCCGGTACAAGCCCTCAATATTTTCAGAATCTTGCAGGAGGCCACTACCAATGCGCTTAAACACAGTAATGCTAATGAAATTAATATTTGCTTTGGCAGCGACGATGAGGGGTTAAGGATCAAGGTAAAAGATAACGGCCACGGAATTAACGACGACAATTATCTCAACAACGGAAACGGAATAAGAAATATGAAAGCACGTGCTGCCGAGTCTAATCTGTATCTTTCCATTGAAAAAAATACCCCTTCCGGAACCATTTTGTCAATTTATTCCATGGGAATACTACATACTTAGTATTGCTTTCGGTGTTTTTATTTATTCTTTTTGTAAAAAATTTGTGTATGCCTACACCTATAGCCTTTGTCGATGATAAAGCCATTAACAGGAGCACCTTTCTGCAAAAAGTTAACTCTTTTGATGACCTCAGTGTTGTTTATACTGCAGTTAATGGCCATGATTGCATCGAACAATTGAAGGGACTCCCTCTAAGTAAACAACCCGAAATCATATTTGTAGACCTGGAAATGCCGGAGCTGAACGGCATTCAGACGATACAAATAGCAAAGCCGTTATACCCTCACATACATTTTATCGTACTCACCGTATTTGACGATGATGAAAAGATATTTGAAGCCATACAGGCAGGAGCCAGTGGCTATTTGCTCAAAGACGATAGTGCTATTGAAATACATAACGCCATTACTAATTGCAAAGAATTTGGCGGCGCTCCGATGAGTCCGGCTATTGCGCGCAAAGCTTTTGATCTGCTGAGCAAGGTCACTTATCCGGCGGCAACTCAAAGCAATGAAAAAAATAATCAATTAAGCTCGTTACTATCCGAAAGAGAAAAGGAAATTTTGAAATACACCATCCATGGTTTTGACGCAAAACGAACTGCTGAAACACTGGGTATCAGCACACTTACGGTACGCAAGCACATTTCCAATGTCTATGAGAAATTGCAGGTAAATTCAAAGGCCCAGGTAATGACGCTTGCTCACCAATATAAATGGTTTGAGTAGAACAACGCAACGATGCATCAACCTTTTTTAAAATGAATTACTTAAGCTTGAATCGGGGAACAGAAGCGCCTTGTTGAAGCTCTTTATTTTAATTTGGCGTAGTCATCATTTTTTTTATTCGCCACACTCCGGGCTCTATCCACCACCATATAGCCGTAAACTCCCCCCCATCCCGCATCGTGTCTTTACCATTTATTAATACCATCTGACGATAAATGCCTCTTTGCAAGGCTGTGTCGGCGGTAATCTTCATGTAGGTGATTACCGAATGTTGGTAGAGCACTTTTATATCCTTAAACCTGGAAAGGAACATTTTGATAGAATCGCGGCCATGAGCCATTGTCCCCAAATCTCCATCCGGGGTGTATAGCAAGGCAATAGAATCTGCATCCATCTTTTTTATGAGATGATCGTATTGTTTCATTGCCTGTTCAACTCCGCGCTCATTATCCTTATTACTGCATTCAAATGAAGAGATGCAGGCAATGAAAAGCAAAAAATTTCTTATATGCGTCATATGAAAATTCTTAATCTTACCTGGTTGCCGCTACGCCCACGAAAGAATCGGCAGTACCATAATACAGGAACCATTTGCCTTTAAAAAAAACAAGACCCTCCGCAAAGGTGGTCCCCGCCTGATATTGACCTGCCAGCTCGTGAGGAAGTGAGGGTTTGAGAAAACTCGTGCCGGAACGTGCTATCACTTTTCCAGCATCCTTTTCGTCAAAAATGATTTTGCCCGTTGAATAGGTACCTCTGGGCAATGCCGGATCAGCATCATCGTTCATGGCGTTTTTACCGTTATATAATAAGACAATTCCTTTAGATGTGACAATAGCGGGTGGTCCGCATTCTGTCAATTCACTGTCAAATTTTTTGGGCCGTGGCGCTGCAATCGATTTGAGCTCACCATTTTTTTGCAGTAACGGATACCAGTCATATAAGTTATTTGACCATGCAAGATTGATAAATTTTTCGCCCCAATACATCCAGTATTTGCCTTTGATTTTTTTAGCCACTATTTTCCCATTTTGTAATGCAGTAACGATAGACCCTGATTTACTCCATATATTCAAAAACCTCGCATGGTAAGCTTTTGCAAAAGCAGGACCCTTCTTTTGCCAATGAATTAAATCTTTCGAAAACGCTATTGACAATCGCGCCGTTGAATCATTCCAAGAAGTATAGGTCATTACATAATTGCCACTGTACGTCTGCACCACTCGCGGATCTTCACATCCGCCAGGGTAATCGTATTGCCTGAAAGGCCCATTGTCGGGATACAATACCGGTGAAGGAAATTTTTTGAAATGAATCCCATCGTCACTTTCGGCTAATCCGATACGTGATGTTCTGCCGCCGATAGCCGCCGCCGGATTGTCTTCGCAGCGGTACAATAAATACACCTTTCCGTTTCTTATGATGGCACCCGGATTGAAAACATCCGCACGCTGCCATCTCACCCTTTTTTTGGAAATGGGATCCCGGAACGTGAATGATGAATCTGCCCTAAGGATTGGATTCTTCGCAGGTTTATAAAAATTATTAACATTCGGACCAAGATTATCCTGTGAAAAACATTGAAGTATGATAGAGCTAAAAAGAAAAATCAAATAATATTTTTTTATGCGCATTTTTTTGTTTTTGGTCACAAGTAATGGAATAATATACAGATATAAATTATTCAGCGGAAATCATAGCGTTCACCAGTTCTATCCATTCATTTTCTAAAGACTCTGTACTTCTTTTTCTTCCCGCATGAAAATACCAATAATCGGCATTGGAAATATCCCCTTCCTTACGATGAAGATAAGCATGAATCCACGCCGCATTTTTATCATCGATATCCTGAATGATCTTGTGAGCTCTATCCCAATTGCCCTTTGCATCATACCATAATGATTCGAGGTAGGGCGAAATATGTGCATCAGGTTTTTCTGAGGCAATGCTATTCAAGAAGGCGTCTTTTTTCATTGACCTTTTTGTTTTCAAATTTAAAGTTTAATGATTGTATTCGTAGGCCATCAGCCGGTTTGTTTGATAACATTACGTTTTACATTTGCATCTGACAAACTCCAAAGTATGGCCACCACGCATAAAAGGATCAATCCTTTTTCAAAACAGAATAATGATACCGGCTTTGCCTCCATTAGTGATAATACCGGCGGGCGATTCATCAACAAAGACGGAACTTATAACCTTGTGAAAACAGGGATGCCTTTTATTAGAAGGTTCAGCCTGTTTCAGGACATGCTCAACCTTCCTTTGTGGAGGTTTATTGCCATAATTTTTATTTTTTATATAGGGGTAAATATTTTTTTTACAGGAGTCTATTTGTTTATTGGTACAGATCAGTTAGATGGCTTGCCGGCCGGAAACTGGTGGGAGATGGCCCGGCAGACCTTTTATTTTAGCACACAGACTTTGACAACAGTAGGTTATGGCCATGTGAGTCCTGTAGGAGATGCAGTAAACGTGGTTGCTGCGATTGAGGCATTAACGGGTTTCCTTTCTCTTGCTATTGCCACAGGCCTAATCTATGGCCGGTTTTCCAGGCCAAGGAGCTATTTGGTATTTAGTCATCATGCATTAATAAGTCCATACAGGGGAGGCACAGCTTTGATGTTTCGTTTTGCAACATTTAAGGACAAGCACACCCTCACTGATGTTGATATCAGAGTGAATACTGGTCTGCTGGTACTTGAAAATGATAAACCTGTCTACAAATATTTTACTCTCGAGCTCGAGCGTACCAAAGTAGAGAGTCTGCCGTTGAGCTGGACGGTTGTGCATCCTATTGATGATAATAGCCCGTTTAAAGGTTTCACGGAAGAAGACATGAAGAATTCAGATGTGGAATTATATGTAATGCTACGCGGATTTGATGATGTATTTTCAAATTTTGTGCAACAGCGAACGTCATACACTTACAACGAAATCATGTTTAACAGGAAGTGGATTCCCATGTATCGCGAAAGTGATGATGGCAGAACGACTATTCTTGAATTGCACAAGCTGAATGTGCATAAAGAAGTTCAATAGCAAACAAAATTTCTACCTGCCCAGTGAGATTTCAAAATTTTGCACGACATTAAAAAGAAGCTGTGCCTGGTTATCAGAAAATCCCTGGCCAATAGTTGCGAATGAGCATCTTCGCTGACCGGAGTTAACAGCCTCACCCGATTTACCTAAGAGTATTGGAAACCCTGTATAAGCATTTGCTGGGGTAGTGTTCATTTGACCTGTGACAGCGCCGTTGTAATAAGATTTTACATCATTAATATTGGACGAAAGCATGAACAGTCCTACGGTATTTGCAGGAGTGTAGAAATATCCATAAAATCCAAACCAAACCGTAGCATCAAAAGCATGATAAATGGCAAGTTCATTATATGGTGAAACGCTATCGTTACATCCCATATCATATCCCGAAATAGAATTTTGCGTTGTTGAATAATAAGATATCGAGGCATCATTATAAGCAAAGAAATTGTCCCTAAAATGAGTATCAGCATAATCGTCAAGCGTTGGGAGTAGGACGCCCTCCGGTGAGTAAATTGGTGAACCATAAAATGTGAGGCGGTAAGCAGCGTCCAAATCTCTGGGGTCCTTCAAGTTCCATTTTGTTGTGGATGCTGTACCCCCAACCATCGGGTATATTGCATAGAATTTTCCCCATAGCGAATCAAGTTTTAATTGAATAACGAGATTATTTATAGCAGATTCCTGAGTATTATCAATAATTCCGGCATTTTGTATGAACACCCATGCATCCGGATCAAAACCTGACGTATTATCACCCTCGAGGGAATATTCCTTTTGACAGGAAGAAAAAAGTGCAGCCAAACTAAGATAAAAGAGCAGTTGTAGAAGGCGTTTCATGCTAGTTAAATATTTGCAATTTAAATCCGACTCTAAAGTTGCATTTTTTTTTAATATCCCAAAATAAAATTTGTTATCTTTTATAATTTGAGGTCTCGTAGTTTTCCTTAGTAAACATACATTCCAGCATAGAAAATTTCCCCATTTAACCTCATAATAACGCTAAATACCTATTTTAATTTTTAGAACTAAAAAAATATTTCAACGTGATAATAATTCCTGTGTTTTTTGACAGACAAAAACATTGCTGGTTTAAAAATATTAGGTAATTCATGGATGCAGTGCTTAAAACATTTTAGCCCACTTCAACGTTTTCAAATGATCCGAAATCCGTAAATTCATTTTTAAAACCCGAAAAACATGAAGTCGCTATCCGAAACATGGTTCACAGACGGCTATATCGATTTTGAATTGAAAAAGTACACCTTACTTGCCTATCTGCAACATGTGAACTCTTATTTCAACCAAAACAAACTTTACCCCGAACTGGCAGATATTATTTTTCATTACAACAACATTGTCGCATTTCGGGAAAACAGAAAGTTTTTGCAGGATTCATTTCCCCGTGAGCTCTCTGAAGTAAATATGAAAAAGCTGCAACTCGAATATGAAAAAATTATTGAAGATAGCGATCTGATGAGAGAACTGGAAGAAATTGTGCATTATGCTGCGCAAAAAATAAAACCTACTATACAAAGCGGAACGGAAATCTATGAGTATGTAGAAGCACAGCTATCAATAGAGCCGGTTGGTATTATACCACTCGAGGTTAATGAGGGATATCTGCTCATCAACGACGGCCGGTTTAACGCCACCATTGCTTACGAATATCATCTTACTATATTTGAAAAACACGATGAGCAGTACAGGGGTATTCGTACAGATTTCATTAATGAGTGGATAAGATCTGTAAGTAATTCGTGCGAAAATATCAAATCTGAGCTCATTAGAAATCGGCCGCAATTGCCAAATCCTGCAGTGTACAACATCAAAACTTCTCTGGCTTATCCTCTTGAGGAAACACTTCTCCCTATAGCTAAGCGAAGCTTTGTTAAATATGTAAGCGGTTAATTGATAACACAATCACTGAACCGGAAAATCTAAAAACGAAAATCTCAATTCCTGTATAATAAAAACACGCATGCCGCGTTTTAAATAATGATCGGTTTTAAAGTAATTTACCCGAATCTGCCCTTACCGGCCCGTGCTTTATCTCTGGACCCACTGAAAACTATGAAAAAGGCTGCCATATGGTGGCTCTTTTTTTTAAAAAAAGCCGGAAAAATTTCCGGCCTTCATTTTAGCATAACATCATTTGGATTTCTATTTGGGAAGTAACACGGTATTAATTACATGGATCACTCCGTTGCTTTGGTTCACATCTGGTATTGTTATTAATGCCATTCGTCCGCTTTCGTCAGTCAGCATTAATTTCTTCCCCTTCATGGTCACGTACAAATTTTCTCCCTGTACGGTTTTCAGGGTTGCTTTTCCGTGGCCATCTTTAACCATTTTCATAAGGTCCATGGAGCTCAATTTACCCGGGACAACATGGTAGGTTAATATGGAAGTTAGCTTCTGTTTGTTCTCTGGCTTTAGCAGATTGTCGACGGTTCCTTTGGGTAACCTGTTAAATGCTTCATTGGTGGGGGCGAATACGGTAAACGGGCCTGGTTGTTCGAGTGTTTGCACGAGGCCGGCAGCTTTCACTGCAGCAACCAGCGTAGTGTGGTCTTTTGAGTTCACGGCATTTTCAATGATGTTCTTTGTTGGATACATCGCTGCACCTCCTACCATCACCGTATTGTCCTGCGCAAACACAGACGAAGAAATACATGCTGAAATGAACAGCAATGAGAATAGTCTAACAGTTTTCATGTTTAAAAATTTAAATTGTACGTTTCTATTATTTACGACAGGAAGGAGGGAACGGATTGCTTTGGAAAGAAGAATTTTTCATGAGCCCAACGTGTAACCGAAAAACGGAAGATTAAGATGGGCAGAAAACGGAATTATTTAACTTCCGTAACCAATCCTTCAAATAACAGGTTCACATTTGGGTCGGTAACAAAATTTTGCGGAATAAATGAAACCGTAAGTTCAACATTAGTGACTCTTTTGCTTATGTCTATGGTTTTTAATAACGAAGTGCCTGCATCGCTGACGGCAAATTGAAAAGGAAATGTAAACAAATGATCCTGTAATTGTGATATAAGGATATCGACCTTTTTCCCGGCAGTATTATACTTCCATTTTACGTCCAATACAGGTTGACCGGGTGTATAAAGCCACTGCTCAAAAAATGCTTTCAAATTCTGTCCGCTCACCTGTTCCATAATTTTTCTAAAATCATCTGTAGATGCATTTTCCCCCATATAGGCAGCATAATAGGTGCGGATACCTTTTTGAAATACCTGGTCACCAAGCTTTCGTCTGAGCATATGCAATACCCAGCTTCCTTTCTGATACGAATTAGGATTTAGCAATTGCATGAGATTATTGCCGGATGTCGTATCTACAACAGGTGTTTTTCTTTTTTTATAAAAAGCAATTACTTCTTTCCTGTCATGACTCATTTGTTTTTTTAAACTATCGCTTCCATATTCTTGCTCTATATAAAGGTGCGTCATATAAGTAGCAAACCCCTCACTCAGCCAAAGATGTGGCCAGTCAGACTCCGAAGCTTCATCGCCAAACCATTGATGAGCTGTCTCGTGAGCAAAAAGTTCTTCGATTGACCGGCGATGTCCGTTCCTTGCAGAATCGGGAGTAACTGAGTTTTCAAAATAGAAAATATTACTTGCGTTTTCCATACCTCCGAAAATTGTCTTCGACTGAACGTTTGCGAGCTTCCGGTAGGGAAAAGGACCAATGTAATCAATAAGAAATTGCAACACCTTTTTTGAAACAGCATATTCCCTAAATCCATCTATCCTGTTTTCAGGAAAAACCCACGCTGTTATTGGGACGCAATCAATTGTTGCGGAAAGTTGCATCGCAAAATCTGCTACGCCAATCACCATCACTTTTGTCGGTAGCACAAGATCTTCTTTCCAGTGTGTGAGCCTTAAATGATTTGAAAGTTCAATTTGTTCTTCAAGCACACCGTTGGAAATAACCTGGTAGTGATCAGGTGCCGTCACAATAAATTCTACGCTTGCTTTATCTGCAGGATGGTCGTTGCAGGGTATCCAGTTGTGTGCACGGTTAGGCCAGTTGTCTGCAAAGAAAGTGCGATGATGAAACTTATTACTGTCAATAATAAGTCCATCTGCAGGTACTCCTTCATATTTTACAGTTACGGTTCGCTCCGATCCTGCTGAAAATATTGAATCGAAGTGTATGTTGATACGATCTCGTTGTTGGGAAAATTTCAGCTCCTGGGCACCGCACGATACTTCCGATACCCGCATTCCTTTTCCGTTGGTAGTATTAATTGAAGTGAGATCAAAATATACATTATCGGACGGCTGTTTAAATACAAAATCGATATCCGCGTTGCCCCGGATAATGTCGCTACTATCATTCAGGTTTATACGAAAAGTATAGTGCTGTACATCAATAGATTTATTTTGTGCGGAGGCTATGCCTGAAAGCACCGGTAATAAAATAAAAAGTAATTTTTTTTTCATTCGGTTTTGGATTTAATTCTTTACACGAATGTCGTTAAAAGAAACATCAACCAAAGATGCCGGTTTTATTTATTGTTAATTCCTTATTCTTTGCATTTCATCTTCCGCTCCTGTAGCCCGTTCCCGCCAGGATTTGAGAACTCTGTTGCCAAAGTTGTGAGTGAACGTCAGCTTAAAAGCAATTCGCCCGGAGTTCAGACTTCCTTTCAATATAGTACCCGGCACAGGGATGTTGTCTGTAAATACATAATTGGAACCGGAATTGAAGATATCATTTGCGGTAAAACGAAAGTTATCTTTTTTGCTGGAAAACTTTTTCTGAAAGCCCGCATCTATGCGATAAACCGGTTTGAGCTTTGCTGTGCCAAAGTAGCTCGTAGAAGTATATAAGCCTGTAAGTTCAATTGACATGTTTTTATGAAAGGAGAAGCTTTGGGTTGTACGGGCATTAAAATAATATATAGCCAATTGCAAATTCTTACTTTGATACGAAGTATGCACCTGCTGCCAGTTTAAAGTCAGGTTATTTTGCATGTTCCACCACCTGGTGATGCTTAAAGGAACAGAGAACGCTGCGGTGACATATTGCTCGAAATCGAAATTCCTTGCAGAAACGTAGACTAAATTATTCAGTGTGTCAATGCTTTGTGTTTGGAAGTGTTCGATAGTGTTTTTTTCATAGGTATAGCTTAAGGAGAAAATAAGATCCCTGTGAGTGTAAGAGGCCCTTATGCCGTCAGCTATTGCAGGATGCAGGGTCGGGTTACCATAGTTAAAGGTTTTCGGATCTAAGAAGATGGTAAAAGGAGCAAGGTCATTAAAAGTGGGACGCGTAATTCGCCGGCTACATGAAAAACTAATACTACTATTTTTATTCATTTTCTTCGAAAAAGAAAATGTGGGGAAGAGATACCTATATTTTCGATTCAAAATATCACCGACCCTGGTGGTGTCCATAGCAGAATGGCTATATTCATATCGCAATCCGGCTCTGATCGTCGTGGTTTCACCCGGTTTGATATTTGCCGAGGCATACACAGCAGCAATATTTTCTTTCATGCTGTAATTTGCAGAAAGACTCGTGTCTGTTAACCAGGCATTCTGCTTTAACCGGTCCAGACCTACGTTGTTGGTGAGCTTGGTTAGAGAAACCTTTGTTCCTGCTTCTATGCTAATTTTTTTACTGACGTTTGCAGTATAGTCTGAAGAAAAAACGTAAAAATTTATCGGCGTTATTTTATGAGTTCTTACTATCTCATCGTAGAGAAATACATTACTCTCATCATGATATTGGTTGTCATATTCATCAGGATGATTATCGTTGTAATAAATATAATTGGCTTCCAAATCAAGCAGGCCATCTGATTTGAATGCGTGTGAAAAACTCAGATTGGCCATCATATTATCCCAGTCATTTCTTTCCGTCTGCCTGGTTGTGATCACAGTATCCAGCACATTATTCTTCTCCACATCGGCACCATTGTCTGAAGTATTATTCCACCTGTAAGTATACCCTCTTACCAACGCGCTCAGAGTATTGGAAGAGTCAAATCGGTAATCTAATCCAATCCGCAGATTATGTACATTTCGCACGGGCCGGTTATTGGTATACGTGTTTTCAGTAATTACGTTTCTATTTGAAGTAAATTGATTTAAGCCTGTGGTGGTTTGTACAAATTGATCAAGACTGTAAGAGTAATTCCCATATAAGTTAAGTTTATCGTAGCGGTAATTAAAATTAACTCCGGCGGCTCCCAGAGGCCTTTTCCCATATCCGGCTGTAACGAAGAAAGAACCATTAATTCCTTCGAACGGATTTTGAATAAAAACAATATTGATAAATCCCGCATTCCCCGCAGCATCGAACTTTGAGGGGGGTGCCGTGATTATTTCAATCTTTTCCACATTGGCGGCACTCATCCCGTCAAGCAATTCAGATAGTGCATCCAAAGGGAGGTAGGAGCGCTTCCCGTTAAGCATTACTTCTACCCCTGTTTTTCCATCTATCGCAATAGAATTATTTTGCCGGTCTACCGTAATACCTGGAGATTTCTCCAACACATCCAGTATTGACCCCGTTACATTGGTAATACTATTCTGGACATTAATTACCATCCTGTCGGTTTTTTGTTCAAATAGCGGCTTCAGTTTCTCCACAGTTACTTTTTTCAATTCCAGCGACCGTGATTTCAGGTGCAAAATGCCTGCGTTGAAGTCCTTCACATCAGTTGCTATATTTATCGGTCCTAAATAAAGTGTGCTCATATCGGCATGCGATACCTCAATGACGTAGACGCCTTTCTTTATTTTGTCAAAATGGAAATAACCATTTCTATCAGTGACAACGCCTTTTATCATCGATGAATCAGACACAGAAAGCAATAGAATATTTGTAAGGGTGAGGGGCTTTTCAAATTCATCCTGTACAATACCATGCACAACACATTGCCCTTTTAGGTCAAGTGAAAATAATAATTGCAGTGCCGCAATTGCGGTAATAATCAATAATCTCCTTTTCATCAGCGGTTAGTACTAATTATTTTTTAGGGGCGGATCGCTGATACACATCGGAACGTTAGCATCCCTTCCGGGAGCATTTGCCGACGTACGATTATAAGTACTAATACTAAACGCCTGTCACTAATTTAATTAGGCTTTCGGGAGCACAACTGTGCTTATCATCCAATGAAAATCAAATGGTTATTCATCAGATACAGCCGCGGCACAATATAAGTATTTTATTGAAACAAAAAGAATTTCAAGGCTTTTATGATAAGCTGTTATTACTTCCTTTGCGCACCCGGAATTTCAAAAAGTATTAATTTTAGCGCTCTTAAGCGGCAGTAGCTCAGTTGGCAGAGCATTAGCTTCCCAAGCTAAGGGTCGAGGGTTCGAACCCCTTTTGCCGCTCACTTTAAGTAAATTTTTCGGAACGTGTTTTTTATCGAAATCACGCTCCGCATTATTTTTTAATTCTGCCACCTGAATACTTTTTGTAAAAACAGAACATCTCTGCCTGGCAAACAGGTTCTTTTATCGCAATCGTTACTTTAAAATAACTTTACCAAATAAAACTGATCATGGAAGATTTTTTAAAGGAAATTTTTGCGCAGCAACAATACGATGAAAAAAATTTCTTTTTAATTGCCGGTCCTTGTGTAGTCGAAAGTGAATCATTACTTATGGAAGTGGCTGAAAAAGTGTACAGCTTCTGCAGGAAATTTCAAATCCCTTATGTCTTTAAATCATCATATCGCAAAGCAAACAGAACCAGCGCCAACTCCTTTACCGGTATTGGGGATGAAAAAGCAATGGAGCTACTAAAAAAAGTGCGGAATAAATTTTCAATACCCGTTACTACGGATATACACACTGCACAGGAAGCTACAATAACAGCGCGGCATGCAGATATTTTGCAGATCCCCGCATTTCTTTGCAGACAAACAGATTTATTGGTGGCCGCCGCCGAAACGGGAAAGATAGTGAATGTGAAAAAGGGGCAATTTGTAAGTGGTGAAGCAATGAAATTCGCTTCAGACAAAATAAAAAAAGCCGGGAACGATAAAGTAATGCTAACAGAGAGAGGAAACTCATTTGGTTATACGGACCTGATAGTGGATTATAGAAACATTCCGATAATGAAAGCACATGGTGTGCCCGTAGTGATGGATTGTACACACAGCCTGCAACAACCCAATCAGAGCAGCGGAGTAACCGGAGGCAATCCACAGATGATCGAAACGATTGCTAAAGCTGCTATTGCAACAGGTGCAGACGGCCTTTTCATTGAAACACATCCGGAACCTTCAAGAGCACTGAGTGATGGTGCGAATATGCTTCGGCTGGATTTATTGGAGGGCCTGATTGAAAAGTTAGTGTCGATAAGAAAGATAGTGGTATAGAACCAGGCGCTAAAAAATAAAAAAGCACTCAACAAAATATTACCGGGAAACAACTTCCGGGTGATAGCGTGGAAGAACTTCTACTTCCACTCTTGTAAGTCCTCGTCCAATAAAACCAAGGTCTTTTGCGGCTATTCCTGAAAGATCAATCAGACGTTTATTTTTTGGATGCATACGATCATTGATTTTTACCACTACACTTTTTTGATTCTTCAGGTTTGTAACTTTCACCCATGTATGTAGCGGTAGTTGGTTGCACGCTGCGGTATATTTTTGCGAACTGAATATCTCTCCGGTCGCAGTTTTTCTGCCATCAAATTTTTTAGCATAAAAGCTGGCGATCCCGCATTTGATAACAGTTGTGTCCCTATTCGATTGTTTCCGGAGCTCTTTTGGTTTTTGCGCAAAACTGCCTGAAAAGCTGACGACAAGGAATATCAGAAGAACAATTTTTCTCATAAAAAGGATTGTCGTCTGTAATAACGCTACAGTGCGCTATTTATTTGCAAAATACTTACTTGCCAGTTCCTGGTCGCTATTATAAACATCATCATAAAAAACGATCTTGCTATTTTTTGCAACGCACGTAAAATACTGAATAAACAGCGGCAACTTGTTTCTTACATACATGATTTTCTTTTCCTTGTCAGCCAGCCATGTTTTAATAGAATCTATACCGTAGCCCAGTGGTCGTCCCGACAAATTATTAATGCTGTCGTTGTTGGCAATAAAGAAGGCGAGTTTCTCCCATTGCTGCACGCGAACACAACCATGGCTGAGCGCTCTTTTAGAATTGGCAAACAAATACCGCTGATTGGTATCGTGCAGATACACACTATATGGGTTGTAAAAATTAAATTTAAAAATGCCCAGTGCATTATCATCCCCACTTCCCTGCATTACCTTCCATGGAATACTATTTTTATATTTCGACCAGTTTATGGTAGTCGCATCTACCACTTGCCCTTTGGAGTCGATCAGATTGTATCCTTTCAGGGTAAGGTAATTCGGATCTTTTTTCAAGCCCGGCAGCACTTCCTTCTTAATAATACTTTCCGGTATCGTCCACTGGGGGTAAGTGATCATATCCGTGATTCTTGAAACGAGAAGCGGTGTTGGCGTTAGCGCCTTTCCAACAATTACTTTGGAGTGGATCACTACCGAATCACTGTCGCACACTTCAAGGTAATAACCCGGGAGGTTTACCCAAATATATTTTTGAGGAAAAGTGTCGGGCAAGAGCTTATAACGATCAAGGTTGATCGCAATTCTTTTGAACTTTTCGTAATCTGTATTGTTTAGCCTATCGACAAGTTCCGAATTCAGTTTGCCGTCTCTTTTTATTTTTTGCAGACTCTGGTATTCTTTTATCTCATTACTCAAAGTGATGGAATCCGGGTAAGGATCATCCGTTGCTTTAATATGCGCCTGAGATAACCTTACCTGCACCTGCCCAAGAAAATTCAGTGTATCTGTCGGAGGATAGTCAATATACTGATAGTGGGTGGTATCCATACTGTCAAGAAAATTTTTCAGGCCGTTTTTAAGAGATTGATAGCGATTATTTGGCGGCTCCAAAGAATTAAATAAATCTGTCAGCGAAGTATTCTTTGCATTGTTCAAACTTTGAACAAAGAATGAATCGATATATTTTGGCATATTTGCAATAGATATGCTATCCGGCAACAACCTTCCTTCTTTGATATCCTTAATTGTTTTCATAAAAGCATCCGTGAGCATCAGGTCTGCCTTGGTCCACACTACTGCATCTTTTCGGGCAAGGGTATCCGTTGCCACTCTTTTTATTAAAGTATCCAGGTCGCTTGCGTGATAGTCGGAAGGATATAAACCGTAATATTTGCAATGGTGCATGAATCCGATCATTGAGTCTGCCAGAGGTACCCACTTCTCCTTTATGCTCCAAAAATTATGGTAGTCATTTTTAGCATAAAATGCAGAATCAACATTCCGGAGCTGCAAGGTAATGGAATCATCTATCCTGCCATTATTATCTGCCGCATAGTCCAAAACATTTTTGATATTGTCTGTGATCAAATCATCTATTTGCTCCGGTTTTTTTACAATTTCCTTTTTGATTACCTTTTTTACAGAATGCTTGCATTTACAGCTTCCCAACAATGTCAGAGCCGAAAGAAATGAAAATATAATCAGGTTTTGAGTTGCGCGCATTAATGCAATTTCTTTAAAAATGAGGTTCCGTCGGTTGTCAAATATAAAAAATGGGGGTTAAACTGAATCCACTTAATGAATTTGGCTAAATTTTATTATAAGATATGCTCTGTGCCATCGATGTGTATTGAATATTGGTGCAGCAATATTAATGAATATGAGTTCGGTAAAACAAGTAAGTGATAATTGAAACATACAAAGATTTCAGTTGATAATTCAATCAATACTTTCCCAAAGAATCATGCTGTATATCCCGGTAAATCTTTTCAATAAAGAGCATGGTAGCAGGACAATACTCGATATTCTGTTTATGTATATACATGTAATACTTAAAGGGTGTAAGCGTGAGATGTGGAAAGGCCGCACAGTCTGCTGGCCGCACTTCATATATCGTGCACATGTTTGTTTCTCTGTCAAGAAACTGGCAGGGTTGGGAAGTATTCATCCAATCTTTTTCCTTTTTGTCATAATACAACCACTTTTTCCTGAAGTCTGATGCCCGCATTCCCAGATGAGAAGATATTCTTTTTATATCTGCGGGTGTAAAGGTTGGAGTCATCTTTTTGCAACAATTGGCACACGTGAGACAATTGATCTCTTCCCATACTTCCTTGTCCCTTTTCACAGCGATTGTCTTAAAATTTTTCGGTGGTTTATTTTCAATTTTAGTGATAAAAGTCCTAAAACGCTTTCTGTTTTTTTCAAATTTTCTTTTGAAACTTCTCAAATTGATTTGTTGCATGTACTGTATATTGACCCGGAAGATGGGGTACCGATTATTAAAAGATCAAAGTAACGCATATTTTATTTTAATTTCAACTTGCTGAAAGTATTTTGGACATCATGTGGAATATTTATAAAAAAGGATTCAAGGCATATCTGCAACTGGAAAAATCTTTATCGGCTAATTCGGTCGAGGCCTACCTCCGCGATGTGGATAAATTCACACAATTTCTCTCTATTAATCACCGCGATATCAGACCCGCTGAAGTAACGCTAAAACATCTCGAAGAATTTCTACAGTGGATCGGTGGTTTGGGAATGACACCTGCATCTCAATCCAGAATTATATCTGGCCTTAGAAATTTTTATAAATATTGCCTGCAGGAACAGATTACTCAAAAAGATCCAACCGGGTTACTCGAAACTCCTAAACTCATTAAACATTTACCCGACGTACTAACCTACGATGAAATCGAGACGATTAGCAACAATATCGATGTGAGCAAACCGGAAGGCACAAGAAACAAGGCGGTCATAGAAACGCTTTACAGTTGCGGCCTTCGTGTAAGTGAACTGGTGAATCTCCGGCTGTCTTGTTTGTATTTTGATATTGGCTATGTGCGCATAATCGGCAAGGGTGATAAGGAAAGGCTCGTACCTATTGGCAGTGCCGCAGTCAAATACATTGGCATTTATAGAAATAATGTTCGTGTACACCTGCCCGTGGTACCCGGGCACGAAGATTTTCTTTTTTTAAACAGGAGGGGAAAAAAGCTATCACGCATCATGATATTTATGATCATAAAAGATGCAGCCCGAAAGGCAGGTATCACCAAAACCATATCGCCCCATACCTTCCGGCATTCATTTGCCACCCACCTGGTAGAAGGTGGTGCAGATCTGCGAGCGGTACAGGAAATGCTCGGACATGAAAGCATCACAACTACTGAAATTTACACACACCTTGATCGCGAGTACCTGAGGAGTACGCTACAGCAGTTTCATCCTGCATATCAAAAATGATGAAAATTGAAAAGGGAGATTCTATTTTCCCTCTACCAGAATAGGAGAGCTTTTATAGGCAGCACTTTCAGCAATATTCTTTACACGGCTCCGGTAATTTTTAAACATGCTCAACCATCTTAAGCGGAGCACACCAACAATCCCTTCCTTCACGATCCCCTTGTTCATCTTGGAGATGCCGAATTTTCTGTCGATAAATGTGATTGGAACTTCCACGATAGGAAATCCCAGTTTCCACGCGGCAAATTTCATCTCTATCTGGAAGGCGTAACCAACAAAACTTATCTGGTCGAGATTGATAGCTTCTAAAACTTCCCTCCTGTAGCAAACGAACCCGGCAGTCGGATCTTTTACCGGCATAAAAGTAATGAGCCGTGTATAGATAGACGCCCCTTTGGATAAGTTTACTCTGCCCCTTGGCCAGTTTTCTACCTTGCCCCCTTTGATGTATCTTGAACCGACTGCTACGCCTGCTCCTGCCTTACAAGCCTTGTAGAGTTTATCCAGGTCGAGCGGATTATGCGAAAAATCGCAATCCATTTCAAAGATGAAATCATATCCTCTTTTCAACGCCCACCTGAAACCAAAAATGTACGCAGTACCCAAGCCAAGTTTTCCCGATCTTTCTTCCAGGAATAGCCGGCTTTCATACTTATCCATAAGGCTTTTCACAATCTCTGCTGTACCGTCGGGAGACCCATCGTCTATGATCAGCACATGGAAATCTTCCCCCAAAGAAAACACAGTATCAAGTATGGATGCTACATTTTCCCGCTCATTATAAGTCGGTATTATCAGAAGTTTGTCCAAAAGAGTGTGTAAATATTTATGATGAAATTACAATTTATCTTTAAAACAGACCACGAAACTACCAGAAACACTATTTCTTTAACAAAGTCCGGTTCAAAATCTCTGTAAGCTTTTGCTTGGTATGTAAGGGAAAATCTCCCTTCATCATCCAGTCGTAGTATTGGGGCTCAGCTTTCAGTACCTCCATTACCGGCCTGCCTTTATGCTTTCCGAAATTAAAAATTTCCACGTCATTTTCCATTACAAACCGCTTCGCAAAATCTACTACTTTATCCTCGCCCGTAAATTGCAAAATGGAATCTAAACTATTTCCTAAAGTTTCATATCGCTTCAGTTGAGCTTCCAGAATTTCCCAGGTAGCCTGGGCATCTGCCTCTGCGGAGTGTGCATCTACCAGTTCTTTTTCGCAATAAAATTTATAGGCAGCCCCAAGTGTTCTCTTTTCCATTAAATGAAAGATCTGTTGTACGTCAACCATCTTTCGATTAGACATATCAATATTCAAACCTGCTCGCAGAAATTCCTCCATCAACAGCGGAACATCAAAACGGTTGGAATTGTAGCCCGAAAGGTCAGCATCATCAATAAATTGCTTTAGTTCATTGGCTACCTGCTTAAACACCGGTGCGTCTTTTACCTTTTCATCGGTAATGCCATGAATGCCACTACTGCTTTTGGGGATGGGCATCTGCGGATTAATAAACTTATGCTTTACCGTTTTTGTGCCATCAGGAGAAATTTTTATCATTGCTATTTCTACTATCCGGTCAGTTGCAAGGTTGGTACCGGTTGTTTCCAGGTCGATAAATACGAGAGGTCGTTTTAGTTCCAGGTTCATTATGAGGTGAAAAATTTGAAATGTGGTTTTTAAAAAATGATTTAAAAATATCAGCAAATTCAATGCCTGCTGAAGCAATTAGCTATGCATAAGGTGTAAGATGTTCATTCCGTCGTAGTTACCACTACTCATAAAAAGAAAGTTTGTATGATACTTGTCAATATTCATCAGTCCCTTCTCAAGTACCATCCTCTCCGTAATTACCCTGAGCCCGGATTTTTGAAAACCTTTCATTACACTTTCCGGCAGCAGCATGGGCATTCGTTTTAATTCGAGTGCATGCCTGCTGTAAAATACTATAGCCACATCTGCTCTATCCATAGACCCGGCATATTCCTGCATAAACCTTTCATTGAGGCTGCTGAAGGTATGTAATTCCAAAACAGCCACCAGCTTTCTATTGGGAAATTGTTGCTTCACTGCTTCAATACTTGCTTTTACCTTACTTGGTGCATGGGCAAAATCGCGGTAAATATTATATTCTTTTTCCTGCAGAAGTAGTTCCAGTCTTTTAGCAGCTCCGGAAAAATTTGCAATCGCTTCGGCAAACGTTTTATCGTTTACACCTAATTGCCGGCAAACATAATATGCCGCCTGCAAATTTAGCAGATTGTGGTCTCCAAAAATCCTGAGAGCAGTTTTTTCTTTTCCAATTATTACCCTTGTGGTCCCTTCTTCAATAGTATGTATTGGTAAATTATAGGAAATATATTGAATGTCGTTTCGCACATTTTTATCGATCAGTTTTTTCAAAACTTCATCAGTATTGTTGTAAATCAGTACACCGCCAGGCATGATATTGTTTATAAAAATCGAAAATTGTTCCAGGTAAAAATCGAAAGTGGGAAAAACGTTGATATGATCCCAGGCAATGCCGGTAATTACTGCGATATGCGGAAACAAGAAGTGAAACTTAGGTCGCTTTTCAATTGCGCTTGCCGGGTATTCGTCTGCTTCGCAAACGATGATGGGCGCATCAGTGATCTGAACACTTTGTTCGAAACCCTCTAACCTGGCTCCGACAAGATAATCAAAATCAATCCCGCTCTGCTTTAACACATGCATGATCATTGCAGTGGTGGTTGTTTTGCCGTGACTGCCGCCTACAGCCACCCGTTTCTTATTTTCACTTTCCTTGAAAATGTATTCAGGAAATGAGAAGATCTGCAGACCCAATTCCCGCGCCTTTTGCAATTCAGGATTGTCGTCCTTCGCATGCATCCCCAAAATAACTGCGCTGATATCGTTTGTGATTCTTTCAGGATGCCAGCCCTCTGCGTCTGGTAATAATCCCTCTTTTTTTAAATTGGATGCAGCGGGTTCAAAAACTTCGTCATCACTGCCTGTAACTTCGTATCCCTTCCGGCCGAGTGCTATAGCAAGTTGATGCATTACACTACCCCCGATCGCTATGAAATGTATTCGCATGTGCTAAAAGAGCAAATTATTTGTATTTTTTAACAATAGACCTCTTGTTAATTCGTTTTTTAAATTCCTGCATCAGCAGACTTAATTTAACTTTGCAAACCGGTGCAAAATAAAGTTTTAACCTAACTTTTCTTTATGAAAAAAATAATTCTTGCAGTTGCCCTGGCGATATCAGCCGTGGTCGTATTTTCATCGTGCAGCAGCTCACGAAGAGTTGGTTGCCCAATGACCCAAGGCATTATTCATTGATAATGAATTTACAGCATTGACATAAGATGAATTGGATCCCTTTGCAGACCGAAAAACAGGTTGAAGAAATTAAAGCCAAATCTTTTTACGTACCACAGGTAATTTTCAAGCATAGTATACGCTGCGGTGCCAGCGGTATGGCAAAAAACAGGTTAGAACGGGATAATCCTCTGCAAGGGGTAGATTTTTATTTTCTCGATGTTATCCGTTATAGAAGTACCTCGAATAAAGTGGCGGGCGATTTTAACATCCGTCACGAGTCTCCTCAAATACTCATTATTGAAAATGGCATTTGCACTTACAATGAAAGCCATTATGCCATTGATATGAATCAGATAAAGTGTAGTGTGACCAGTGCCTGATACCTGTAATTTCTCCCGTACTAACGGTTAAGCCTATACGATCTAAAATAGTGAAATGATAAAACCCTCTTGCAACGATGGTTTTATGTCATAAAGTGCAGCTGCAGGGAATCGAACTATCCTTACAGCATATTGGTTTTAAATTTCTTATCGTAATCAATTCCAGCAAACTCAGGAATTACACGTCAAAGAAAACTGAGATGATCCTCTGGCACGAAAGCAAAATATTTTGAAATAACCCGACAATATACCTAAGAATTTTATTAATGCGTGATGTGGTAAATTTTATTTCTATTTACGATTTTTCAATATTTTAGCCCAATACACCATAATTCCAAATTGATTTAACAACATAACAGTGATGGATATTCGAAATAGCAATTGATAATTTTACAATTGGTGACGAATAGGCCTTCAATCTTTCGCAATTCACTCCCACCCTATCAAATTTACAATACCATCTTCGCATAATCATTACAGGCTATTTGCATAATAATAAATAGCTACCATAATAACAGAGGAGCCTATTCCAAAATATTGCGAACTAACCGGAACCATGCAACGAATGGCCGCAAAATGCTGGCTGATAAATTATATTGGCGCAAAAAAAGAGGACCCTTTAGAAAAAGGGCCCGTTAAACAAACGATTGATTGCTTATGAGACTCTTTTATACAGGTATAAACATCATTTAGTGTCTTTTTAATGTATCAGTTAGCGCGTAACTGCGAAATGTGTCAGCGTTTTATATCTTTTATATGCGGAACATTCCCTAATTATTTTCGGTATCCTTTAAATTCATTACAACGCTGCTACTGAATTGAGGCGATACAGGTTGCATTTGAAATAAACAAATTGCAACGCAGGTACCGAAGCCATGTAAACTATTACCTGTATGTAAAAATAAAATCAACTTATTACACCTTTACAAACGACCTCAATCAGTTTGTGATAATGTCGACCTCAGCATACCCTATGTTATTATTGCCTTCCGTATTTTTCAATGCGCGCAGTTTTATATAACGGGCTTTTACCGGCGCAAAATTTTTGGTTTGCCACAATGGATTGTTTTTAATGTTGGAAAATTCACCCTCATCTGCCAGTTGCCATTCTTTGTTATCTCCTGAAACATAAAACTCGTAGTTCGTAATGATGCCCGGATTCCAAAGGCTTTGCTCCGGCAGGTACCTGAACCCAATTAGTGTTTCCTCTTTGCCTAAGTCAATTACTAAATCAACGGGCATTTTTTTGTCTTTACCCTGATGCCATGCAGTAGCCGGGTTTCCGTCGAGGATGGCATTGGCTTTTTCATCATCTGCTCCGATCACTTTCCAATCCTTTCGTTCAATGTCAAATTTTTCGCGGGTAACAGGACTGCTCTTGCCCGTAGCTGCGTCATAGGCAATTGCTCTTACCTCCAGTTTCCCTTCGGTTGCAACGGGGCCTGTATATTTTTTTGAATGAGAAGTCGGCTCGCTTCCATCCATTGTATAGTAAACATCTGATTCTTTATCAGCCGGGGTAATAATTATTTCACCGGATTGATTCCGAATAATAGAAGGAGCAGTTAGAATTTGTGGGGCATTATAAATACCAATATTGGAAATAACGGGACAAGCTTTTGAATCGGTAATATTGAAACGAATTTTTGTTGATGTTACACCCGGGAAAACAAGAATTCGTTTATACCCAATCGTGGTTGCGCTGGCTATTTCTTTCCACCTATCATCAACTAAAGCTTCAATTGTAAAGGACTTCACCCTTTGCCCCAACCTGATGTATTCCTGCACCAGGAAACGATTGAATGTTGTTGGCTTTCCCATATCAATTGTGAGTGAAGCCGTCTTTACATTATCATCAGTAGCCCAGTAAGTATTCTTATCATTATCGACAGCTTTCTCAGCGCCAAATTTTTTACTGTTGCCACGAACATTGGAAGCAACAGCTTTTTTATTTTCAGCAAGATTTACGGCAAACGCTTCCTTAACTGCCTTGCCAAATTCCAATGCAGCTTTTTCATCAGTTTCATTAATCAATCCGTTCGGCATAATCGGGAAGTTGAGCAACAACGTGCCATTGTGCCCGATGGAATTGTAATAGGTTTCCATTAACTTAGGCAAGGTCTTTACCATGCTGTCTTCGGCGGGATGATAAAACCATTCCGGACGAATAGAGGTATTTACTTCTGCCGGTACCCATGCGTTGCCGTTTTCTACTCCATAGTGCAGCATATCGTACGGTACATCACCGGTGCTATCCAGCAGACTCCAGTTGGTTTCGCCAACAGCACCTCCTTCGGTACCCACCCAGCGCAAATCGGCACGGTCTCCTCCATCATTCCAGATAACAATATTGGGTTGCAGTTTGCGAACGAGTTTGTAGGTATTCTTCCAGTCGTAATAGGTTTTGCGGTCTATCTTCCGGTTCTCATTAGCGCCACCATAAAAGCCCGTACCACCATTGGCGCCATCAAACCATATTTCGAAAATCGGGCCGTAATTGGTAAGCAATTCGGTGAGCTGATTGCGGAAATAGGTGATGTATTCCGGCTTACCATAGTCTGCAGAGTTCCTGTCCCACGGTGACAAGTAGATACCCAATTTCAAACCATATTCTTTACATGCATCTGCCAGCTCGCGAATCACATCTCCTTTGCCGTTTTTCCATGGCGCATTTTTTACAGAGTACTCTGTATATTTTGATGGCCAGAGACAAAAGCCACAGTGGTGTTTTGCAGTGATAATAATTCCTTTCATCCCCGCTTCTTTGCAAATCCTTGCCCACTGACGACAATCCAGGTGTTTCGGATTGAACAAATTCACATCTTCATTGCCATATCCCCAAGACTGGTCTGTGTACGTATTTAATGAGAAATGAACAAAAGCATAGTATTCCATTTGTTGCCATCGCAGTTGATTTTCCGACGGAACAGGACCAAACGGCGCGGGCGCTTTTACCTGGGCATAGCTAAAGGAGTTTAGAAAAACAAAAAACATAACTCCGTATACAAACTTCCATATCATAATATTCTTTTTATTTCATTTCTATAAACTCTTGTTTAGAGGATGCAATGCCTCAACATCCGCCTTCAAAGTTTAATAAGGTTCAGAAAGTAAACATCGTTTTCATGCAAATCCAGTTCTTCTGAAAAAGGTTGTCCTTCCTTAATAGTAATGATTTCCCTGGATACCGGTGAACCATCGTTTTGTTTTTTTATTTCTTCTACTTGTTGTTTGTTTAACTGCGAAGGTCTGCCCATTGACAAATACGTAGCATACGCATCATTGCTTCGATAGCCTATTTTATATATTTCTACGGCATACATACCTTCAGGCACATTTTCAATTTTGATCTTTAGTTTTCCTTTTGATTTTGATGGCAGATCGCGGATATAATATTGCTGGTTATTAACTGAGTCCGGAAGTGTGTTGGTAAAATCCCAGGCCAGTACCTGTATGTTTCCGGATGAATCTTTACAAGCCCATGAAGCGGAATCTTTATTCATCAATTCCATACTTCCTAACTTGTTCAAAAACTTATAGGCATAAAATACAGGCTTATTTATGCCCTGGATAGTGAGCATTCCAAAGCCGCCATGAAATGGCGTAAAACGTGGACCGGGTTCTTCAAAAATATCAGTGAATACCCAATACGACATAGAGTTGGCCGCGTCGCCGACCTGTTTCAGTTTTTGCAAAACATACGCTGCTTCGTGATAACTATCGTGGATGGGATCGGCGGGAGTATAGGAAGCGCTCCATTCTGTGTAATGCAATTGCAAGTTCGGTAATGGAGAGGCTGCAATTTGTTGGCGGGACCGGATCACATCGCCGCTAACGCTCATCGGGTCTTTACTTAATACGGTACCCGAGTTGCCATGCTCATCAAGAAATCCCTGGTTCACTCCGTAAGAATGCGTGCTGATAAAGTCAATCGACACATGGTTATCGTTGCAATATTTTATCATATCTGGCACCCATGCCGCCCCGGCAGTGGCAGGGCCGCCAACCCTGTAATCAGGATTTACACTTTTGATAGCTTTTGCCGTATAGGAATATAACTTAAAATAATCCTGCTGTGTGCCTGTCCAGAAACCTGGAGAAAGATTGGGTTCGTTCCATACTTCAAAATACCATGTCTTCACTTCGTCGGCACCGTATCTTTCGGTAAAATGTTGAACAAGATTGCGGATAAGACCAGCCCATTTGTCGTAATCTTTGGGAGGCGTTACATTTCCTCTCCACCAAAAAATAGTTTGCCTGCCACTGGCAAGGGCATTGGGCATAAATCCCAATTCTACAAATGGTTTCATGCCGATGCTGTGAAGGAAGTCGAACAACACATCAACATACATAAAATTGTATTCCGGGTTGCCTTTGGCATCCTCAGTGTACACAGCCATATCATCCGTTAATAGTCCGTGCATGCGGATGTATTTGAAACCGCATTGCTTCCTTACATAAGCCAGTTGTTTTTGCCAATCGCCTCTTAATCCTTCATTGGCTCTACCGGCACCCACACATTCTTTGAAGAAACTATTCAAAGGGCCCGATGCTCTGTTGTAATCAACATTGATAATGCGTTCCTGAACCGACGCCCTGTTTTGTTTTGACGTTTTTGGAATTTGAGCGATAAGTTCTGTTGAAATAAAAAAAAACAAGATCAGTGACAACAAAGAAAATTTTTTCATCTTAATTGATTTTATTAAACGATATCGTCCTATTCAGTTTTGGAATTCCTGACCAAAATAAAATCATCGCAGGAAAATTCGCAATGATTTTTATTTGAAGATATTTATAGCGCAACAAGCGCTCCAAACAAATTATCCCTGCCTTGTGATAAATTCAAGCCGGAGATAATCGATATATTAAACGCATTTTAATAGAAAGATCGGGCAATATAGTGATAGGTTTGTGAACGATTCTGCTCAAAACACCGTGATCACAACCCAAAAAGGTTACATAGCTTTTTATTAGTTCGGCACATTTCTAATTTATGGCTACTTAATATTTCTGCCATTTTATGGTCAACCTTTTTACTTCGGATAACTACTGTGCTCCTAACATAATTGCATCGAGTGATCTTTGATCCGTCACCGTATAATTGCTTCTGCTAATCATACCGCCGGTATCCCACCAGAACGGTTTGAGCCCGTTGGCGATTTCCTGCTGTGTAACAAAGGTTATCCAGTGATCTACTGATGCCTGGTGTTTATCCATGTCCAAAGGTGTAGTGCGTCTGTAAGCACCATATTCGCCCACAATAACCGGAATGCCATTATCCACAAACTTTGCTTTCATTTTTGAAAACTCTGAAAGAACATAATCTTCCTCACCCCAGGTGGCATTTCGGGATGGCTCTATAGTGGAATGATAATTTTGCCCCCAGTAATAGAACATATTGCCCCAGGAGGCATCTGCCGACAAAGCAGTAAACTGAAATGGGTCATAGTAATGAACTTCAACCATCATGCGATGGGCAGTTGGATCGACGGGCATTGTATTCATCAGGTTGCCCGTGTAATCAATATTTGTTGAAGGCCCTTGCACAATAAGTACCCTATACGTATTGTGTCCTCCTGTTGACCTAACCGCATTCACAAATGTTTGATGATAGGAAAGCAACACACTCATCGCCGTTGCATCACTTGCGTTTGGTTCATTAGCACTGGCAAACATCACATGTTCGTCAAAATCACGCATGGCCGTTGCAATTTGTGTCCAATATGCTTTTTGTTTGGCATTTACCGAAGACTGTGCACTTGTAGTAACGTTATTTTCCAGCCATCCGCCATCCCAATGAATGTTGAGAACAACGTACAGGCTATCGTTGACGCAATATTGCACCACTTGTTTTACCCGGGCAAGCCATTGGTCCGAAATTTTATCGGTTGTTTGATCCGCATATTGGTCCCATGAACAGGGAATACGAACAGCCGTGAATCCGCTCTGCTTATACTTATCAATTAAAGCCTGTGTAACCGGCGGATTGCCCCATGCAGTTTCTCCCCCGATCGCCTCAAGTGTATTTCCAATATTGATACCCAGCTTAAATTTTGACGCTAATTGAAGCGCATTGCTACTCATGCCGGTAGTATCGGGCAGAATACTATCAGTAAAGGCAGCCCCTGATTGCTGCACCGTTAGTTGTTTTGAAATGCTTCCGGCTGAAACGGTAATGATTGTATTACGTTCATTTGCACCGGTATTTGGCTGAACACTCAAAGTAATTTTCCCGTTTCCTTCTGTCACTGATGGAGTGGCAGTGCACCATGATGCAGTATTGCTAATACTCCATTTGTTGTTACACGTGACCGTCACTTCAGATGTTCCGCCATCGGCAGTAAATAATTCATCGGAAGAAGAAACCGATAGTTGCAGATCAATTACGCCCTTTTTGTGGCAAGATAAAAGCAATAAAACAGCGATAAGAAACCCCAAAAAGTTATATCGTCTTTGTGTTTTCATTGAATCTGCCTGGTTGACTGTTTACTAATATGTTAATAAAGACCTGCAAGGTAAATCAGCTTTCGTTGAACACCTGCAGGTCTACCGATTGCTACCATGAGAGAGTCATGTTGATTTTTTTATTCAATCTACCTAAGGCTCTAATGCGTATTGTAATAATCCAGCGTTATGTAATTATAGATAAGCCAATCATTCGCATCTTCTTTTGCAATAAGCTGCATGGTACTGTCTGTAAGTGTTTTGACTTGCATTTTTGCATTCCAGTTGGCAACATTATTACCTTCCGCTTTGTCATGTAAGACCTGGGCACCAATAGTTGCCAACTCATTTGTAGAAGTGTACAACATAAATTTACCTGTTCCCGACAGGTCAGGAAACATCTTATTATCCGAGCTAAAATGCGCATCACCCAAAAGGTCAAAAGTCATAGTACCATAGTCGCCTGCTGAAACGCCTGACCAACCTATATCTTTAAAAGCGGGGTCCCATTCCCATCCTGTACCTCCAAAGTAAAATGGTCCGGCAAAATATTTACTTACCCCATTAGCATCCAAATCCAGTACCCATGTCTTCGAATTTCCATACCCGCCTGTAAGTGCAACCCACATCGGGTTGCTCACAGCACCTTGATCGAGTGAATTTATAGTGATAGTAGTTGTATCCGCCTGAACCAGACCACCTGCACTTTCTACACCATATACGAATTTGTATGTTCCGGGAAAAGGAACATTGACCGTATCTTTTACTCGGATGGATTGCCCAAACGGGGTAACCCACATTGGAGTAAGTCCGGGTGTCTGACTCGTTAAAATAATATCATTGGGATTTGCGGGTGACGGTGCAATTGTGTACTGCAAAGCACTTTTGTCGACTAGGATTCCCAACTCGTATTTTTTGGGCCTGCACGATGAAAACAGCAACGCTGTTCCCGAAATGGCTATTAAAATAATAAGTTTAATTTTCATGTCTGTATATTTTTAAGTACTAAAATTTTTTCTACCAGCCTGGGTTTTGTATCAAAGTACCTGATGATAAAGTAATTTGATCGTTTGGTATTTGCTGTAACCCGCGAGTGGCGTTAATATTTGCCTCCAATTTCGAAGCAGAAGGAGGATTTGCAGTGCCATCCTGGAAGTAAGAAACGGTTGTATTTGCAGCAATTGTAGAAGCCGCTACATCAACCCCCTGTCGCAATAAATCCCAATAACGAAGACCTTCACCCGCAAATTCAAGCCTGCGTTCTGCTAAAATATCAGCTTTGGTTACAGTCGCAGCAGGAGTAGCTGAAGAATCAGCTCTGAGAAGTACCTGGTTGTAATAGCTTACAGCATTCGGGCTTCCTAATTCTGCAGCCATCAGCAAAACATCTGAATAGCGGATGGCAAAATAGTCCTGGTATTGGCCAGTTTGAAAATTAGAAACAATAGAAGTTCCGCTCTGATCGCACAGCATTGCATATTTTTTCAAAAAATATCCTGTGTATTCACGACAATCACTTGATTTATTGTAAGCGAGATTTTCGTCATTTACTGAAAGGATGGTAGCAAAGCGGCGTGTGTCAGTTGAAGCATAAGCATTCCAAAGGTTTGGATCAACGGTACATCCACCCCATCCAGCCTGGTAAGGATAAATACTTTGTGAACGTATCCCTTCCATTACCATCCACCTGTTACCGGTAGCATCTGCTGACCAGTTGTCTGTTGAAGAGTATTTAATTGAAAATACTACTTCAGGATTGTCTTCACCTGCATAAGTAACATTTTTGGCTACCGAAGCTGCAGGCCAAAGAGTATTAAAATCACTCACCAGGGAATGTCCGCTGTGGGCAATCACATCTTCTACTGCAGCTAATGCAGTTGCCGCTGTTTCGCCACCGATCGTATTTTTTCCATAAAAACCAGAATAGAATAAATAGGCGCGAGCTAATAAAGATTCTGCAGCCCACCTGGTCACTCTTCCGCTTGGCACACTCTTATAGTTATCAGAAGGAAGACTATCGCTTGCATAACGCAAATCACTCATGATTTGCGTATAGGTTTCTTCCGGATCGGCTTGTGGCACATTGTCGCTTGTAGGCGTAATTACCAAGGGAACTTTTTCGAACAACCGAACCAGGTCCAAATAACAATATGCACGAATGAATTTAGCCTCGGCCGTATATTTCATTCTCAACGCAGAACTGTCGCCCCACTCAACGTTGTCAATGTTTTGCAGCAACACATTGCAGCGGTATATGGTTTGATAATACGCTTTCCATCCAGAACTATGAAAGGAAACATCCGAAGGTGAGACTGCTTTATCAAATTCATCAATCATTTCCCATCCATAACCGTCAAAAGCCCCTGTGCCTCCAAAACTGTTGTCAGAGAAAACTTCCAATTCTGCCGGAATTGCGTCACCATTATAGATCTGGTCAAGTCCATTGTAACACCCCACCAGGGCAGTATACGCATCGGAAGGAGTTTTGTAATACGTAACATTCGTTTGGACAGCATCCGTTAATTCGGTAGTAAGAAACTTCTTGCACGAACTAAACGTTATTATCGCAACAATTGCAACAATGATAACTTTATATCTTTTCATGATTTTATTTTTGCTTGATTAGAAAATAATATTTACACCCGCCATATATACCTTGGGGCGTGGATAAAATCCATTATCAACCCCCTGTCCAAAATAATAAGCACCACTGGCATCATAGCTAGAAGCACCAACTTCCGGATCCATGCCGCTGTATTTGGTAAACGTAACCAGGTTTTGAGCGGATACATATAAGCGGAACTGGCTTAGATATTTCCATCTTACCAATTTTGCCAGGTCGTATCCGAGTGTAATGTTCGAAATTCTTAAATAGCTTCCGTCATGAATATAGAGGTCTGTAAATTCTAACCAGTTCGAACTGTTTTGGGTAATGCGGGGCATAGTGTTTGAAGTCCCTTCACCATGCCAACGGCTCAGGATATCAGTTGTCCAGTTGGCCCACTGACCAGGACTTCGGTAAGATTGAACAATTTTATTACCTGCGACACCATTGCCTGAAACAGAAAAGTCGAAGCTTTTGTAGCTGGCTGAAAATCTGAAGCCAAAAACGTGATGCGGATTCGGATCACCGATATTTGTCTTATCGTCGGCGTTAATTACACCATCCCCGTTTAAGTCCACTAATTTCAAATCGCCCGGGTGTGCATCCGGTTGAAGTAGTCCCTTTTTGCTGCTCCATGCTGCAACATCTGCCTCATTCTGGAAAATTCCTGCAGTCTTGTAGCCCCAGAAATAACCAATAGGATTTCCTGCGGAAGCGCGGAAAAATTCAGGACCATTAACCCATAAACTGTTCGTGCTACCGTGAATAATTCCATCGGCGGTTGGGATATTATTTACTACGTTTTTATTATAGGCATAAGAACCCGAAACATTATACGTGAAATCCCTTCCAACATGTCCGTTATAAGATAATTGAAGTTCTATCCCTTTATTGGTAACATCTCCACCATTGATGTAAGGAGGATTACTTACGCCGGCCGTTGCTAACAAGGGTGCTGCAATTAACCAGTCTTTCGTTGTTTTGTTGTACCAATCAAGGCTCATGTCTAAGTTATTATTCAGGAACCTTGCATCAATACCAACATCAGTTTGATGTGAACTTTCCCATTTGGTATTTTCAACACCAATTGTCTGAGGATAGGAACCCTGGGTTAAAGTAGTATTATCATTACCAAAATTGTAACGCGCATTTGATAAGGAGATTAAAGACAGGTAATTAAAAGCATTAATACCATCGTTACCGTTAGAGCCCCAGCTTGCTCTTAGTTTGAGAAAGTTTAACCAGCTTTTAGTTGATGCCATGAAATCCTCGCTGCTTGCTACCCAACCGGCAGAAAGTGATGGAAAATATCCCCATTGATGACCCGGGGCAAACATCGTGGAACCATCAGCACGGAAAATAGCGGATGCTAAATACTTTTCTTTAAAACTGTAATTTATACGACCGAAGAAAGAAGATTGCGCATACACTGCATTAGCATTTCCGGATAATGACAGCCCGTGAGTTACAGTTTGCCTGTTGGCTGCTGAAGTATCAGAACTCATAGAAACAGAAGTGACCATGGAATTGCTCAGGTAACCGCGATCAAAAGAACTGAATAAGGTAGCTCCCGTATTATTCCCGTTAAACCAGGTTCCCTGGTATTTGCGAACCGCACTACCTGCTAAAACATCAAACCGGTGGCCCTTAACATTAAACACATAGTTGATTGTATTATCAAAGTTCCACGTGTACCCCTGGGAACCACCCTGGCTGATGCTTTCATAAAGATTGTAAGCATAAACCGATAGCTTATCATACGTCGGTCTATAGCTGTGATTAGCCGAAGAAGAATAATTGATGCCGAAGGTTGATCTTATTCTTAAATTCTTGATGGGTTGAAGTTCTGCATACACATCACCTATCAATTTTTGTGTCTTCCCATCACTCTGATTATTGTATTGCATCAGGGCATAAGGATTGGCTTCAGTATTATTCCAAACTCCTCCATTATAGATAGTAGAATTTAGACTGCTCAGGTAATTCCCTTTTGCATCGTACATAGCCAATAATGGGCTTGTACCTATGGCGCCGGCTAAAACATTACCGGAATATATTCCACCATCTGCAACTCCTTTTTGATCAATAAAAGAAAAAGTAAGATGTTCACCTACCTTCAGTCCACCGTCATACAATTTGCGTTCAGAATTAGTGCGGAAGTTGTAGCGTTTGTAATCTGAAAGATTAGAACCACCAATGATTCCGCCTTGTTCGGTATAAGATAAACCCAATGAGTAAGATGAAACATCAGTACCACCATTAGCAGCCAGATTGTAATTCTGAATCGGCACGTTGGAAGAAAACATTTCATCTAACCAATCGGTTCCATGGGCCGGCAAAATGGTGCTGCCCTTTGCCAATGCATCAATTTGAGCCTGCGTGAAAAGAGGTGCTTTACCACTATTTATGGCTGCCTCGTTTTGAATCACGGCATATTCTTCAGCATTCAATAAAGGAAGCTTACGTGCAACGTTTTGAACACCGTAATAGCCGTCAAACGAGATCTCTCCATTTTTCTTACCCATTTTCCCGCTCCGGGTAGTAATCAAAACAACACCGTTTGCACCATTTACACCATAAATTGCGCACGAAGCAGCATCTTTCAAAATGTCAATGGAAGCAATGTCTGAATTGTTTAGATAGGTAATATCGTTGGTGATAACACCATCCACAACATAGAGGGGATTTGCATTTCCTATAGTTCCCACGCCACGAATGTTTACTTTAAAACCGCCGCCGGGTTGCCCCGACGTAGAAGTAATGTTTACTCCCGCAGCCTGACCCTGCAATGCCTGTAGGGCATTTGTTGTGTTTCGCCTGGCAAGGTCTTCTCCTTTTACCTGGGAAGTAGCGCCGGTTACTAATTTTTTCTTTTGAACACCATAGCCAATTAAAACTACCTCATCTAATTTGTTATACTCCTGGGCAAGTTGAATTTGCAAATTTTCAGTAGAGGCATTTACATTAACACTTTGTGAAGCAAAGCCTATAAAAGTGATAACGATAGTTTCGCCGGTTTTGGCATTAATGGCAAAATTGCCGGCATCGTCGGAGATTGTTGCATTAGATGTATTTTTTACAGAAATGCTCGCCCCGACGACAGGTTCCCCGGTAGTCTTATTAACAATTTTCCCGGTGATTTTCCTTTCACCGGTCTGTGAATAGGTTTGAACACCCATAAACAGGAAGGACAGTAGCACCCACAACATTTTGGATGCTCTCTTCAGCGTTTTGATTTTTTTCATTGCAAACAATTAGTAGTAATTAAATATGAATACACGTTCAGTATATTTTATTTGTGTGGTATAAGAATTCTTTCTCCATTATATTTTACTATCGCATCCGGCCTTTTTTCCCAATCCAATCCTGGTTTTTTATTTTTATCGATCCAGATGATATTAAAAATCCTTTCTTTCAACATTCCTGCGAATTCACCTTTTCTATTATCAATAGTTAACGTTTTTGTTTGTTCGTTGTAGTCCATCGGGATGTTCGTGTATTTACCTTTTTCATAGTTATAATTCGTGCCTTCGTCTTCGTACAAATTGAAATAAGCATCTGCTCCCGTGTAGACGTGCAGTGTGATGGTATCCGCTGATTTTTCTGAAGTGTATTGCAACGAAGGCCCAAAAGGGATGATAGAACCTGCCTTTACAAATATTGGTATGCGCTCATACGGAGCATCCGCAATAATTTCTTGTCCCCCTGCATACCATTTTCCTGAGTAGAGATCATACCATCCTGCGCATTGGGGTAAATACAAAGGACGATGGCGTTGCTTATATTCATAAACGGGATTTATCAGTAAAGAAGGCCCGAACATATATTGATCACCAATGTTCAGCACCGTTGTATCCAGGGAAAAATCCATTGCCAGCCCACGCATGATGGTATAGTCGTCAAAATAGGCTGCTCCTGCCAGTGAATAGATATAGGGCAACAACCGGTAACGCAATTTGTCGTAATAGAGAAAACTTTGATAAGCAGGATGCGTTTCGAGGGCAATGTTGAATATCTCACGATAAGGAAACTGCCCATGTGAACGGAACACAGGCACAAATGCGCCAAATTGGTACCAACGGGTATTTAACTCCCTCCATTCTTCTAAATTTTCCGAATCAGGTCTTTCAAATTTTTCAGGCACCACAAATCCACCGATATCCATCGTCCAGTAGGGAAGCCCTGACATGGAGAAATTAACACCGGCAGAAACCTGGTTTTTCATATCCCGCCATGTGGAGCCTATATCACCACTCCAAATCGTTGCCGCATAGTGTTGTGACCCTGCAAAACCTGAACGGGTCAATAAAAACACACGTTTGTTGGGATCAGTAGAACGCTGCCCCTCATAAATGCCTTTTGCATTTTCCAACGGGTAGGCGTTAAGATAAGCTGCCGAACTACCTAATGCAGTGGGCGTCATGAGTAATTTTCTTTCCAGTGGACTCACGTTGGAAACTATGTCCGGTTCGCTGGCATCCATCCACCATGCATCAATTCCTTTACTAAAAAGTTTTTTGTTAATCAAATTCCAGAAACCTGTTCGTGCATCGACGTTAAAGGCATCATAGAAGGTAGAAATATATCCTTTGCCTATCCAATCTCTTTGCCGGTCGGCTATGTTTCTCTTATAGAGCCAGCCATTTTTGTCAAACTCATTGTAGGTTGCTATGCCCTGATAAAATTTTGGCCAAACGGAAATCATAATATGAGTGTGGTATTTTTTATGCAACACATCAATCATACTGTCTGGTGAAGGAAAGCGTGTTTCGTCAAACTCCTGGCTGCCCCATTCATCTTCTTTCCAATAGTTCCAATCCAAAACGATATTGTCGATAGGAATTTTTCTTTTCCTGAATTGGCTAATCGTAGATAGAATTTCATTCTCCGTTTTGTATCTCTCACGACTTTGCCAGAATCCTAACGCCCATTTGGGTACTATAGGAGCTTTGCCGGTAAGAGTGCGGTAGCCGGAGATTACTCCGTCCATGTTATTGCCATAGATGAAATAGTAATCAAGCTGCTGACCCGCTTCTGAGGAAAAGCTAAAACTGTTTTGTTGTTCCGTGCTTAATGGCTCCTGCCATTTCAGTGATAAATAGGATCCCCCTCCTTCCGGGATCCATTCAATTTTGATGGGAACTTTTTCGCCTTTGTTGAAAAGGAAAGGAATCATTGCTGATGCAGGGTTCCACGCTTTGCGCCAGCAATCCAGCAGTAGCTTTCCATCCAGCCAAACCTTCAATGACCCACCGAATGTGAAGCGGAACTGATGAAGTCCAGATAAATTACTGGCAAGGCTTCCTTCCCAGGTTACCATGCCGGTGGAAGGCGTAAAATCTTTGGGAAGCCGGATCTTTGAGTCTCCCAAAAATTCCATATCTATACAATCTTCTGCTCTTTCAATAATTACACCCTGCGGGTTACGTTTGTCATTGGCGTAAGAAGCAGTAAGCCATCCCTGCTCGCCCTTTTTTGAAAAGAGAGCAAGTGAAGAAAGGGGATGGAGTGGCCGGACATCTCCGACTTTTGTAAGGGAATAATTGTCCCAAAGTATACCATAGTTCTTTACTGATACAAGAAATGGAATCGCTACTTCGGTATTGTTCTGAAAAAAACTAACCTGCTGGCCCCGGTAGTTCATGATGCCCTCCTGGTGTTGTCCAAGGCCATACCATGCGTCATCGGATGTTGTTTCAAAAGTTTGGGTAATAGTATAATAACGCCTGCCATCAAATATGGCGGGTCGAAAACTTCGCCCCCCCGTTAATTTTTCAGTTAATATTCTTTTGCCGCTAAGGTCCCGGAAGGTAACGGCGCCTGTTTTCAGATCGACGGTAGCAGCTATTTTTTTCGTTTTGAGTGTCAGGCTATCTTTCGACGGAATGGTGCTCCAGGAAAGATCGGGTCTTCTATTGTAAACGGTAACGAGACTTCGGTCGGCAGAAATTTCTTTTCCTGGCGCCGCAATTACCCTTATGATATTGTCTGATATAACTTCAAGCTTCACAGCGTTGGAGGTTCCAGTAAAAACCGGATCGGTAAAAACTATTACCCCGTCTTCGGTGTTAATATAAGAAGGTGGTTCTGCCAATAAAACATTAGCAACAAAAAGGCAAAGGAAATTAAGCAGCAGTCGTATTTTCATATACAGCAATCTTTCACTTGATTTGATGATGTAAAACTATTGCTGTACTTATTAGGACAGGGTGCCCGAATGTTGCAAACTATGGTGCAAATTGTTGCAAAAGAATGATTTTCACCAGGTATTCTGCAATAGTGAGACTGCTTTTAGGTTCCCTTTTTATTTGAGGCGTATTGTGAGGGTAACATCTTGAATTCTTCTTTAAAAAATTTGGTGAAATTTTTTGGGCTATTGAATCCCACCTCGTATGCAACTTCCGCAACAGATAGTCCGCTTTTGGTTAACAACTGAGCTGCCCTTTTCAAACGGATCGAGCGAATAAATTCTATTGGTGTATTACCGGTTAATGAAAGAATTTTTCTATACAAGGTGACGCGGTTCATAAACATATCACGGCTAAAATCTTCAACCGAAAACTCAGGGACATCCATGTTTTTTTCAACAACTTCCAAAGCTTGTTTCAGGAACTTTTCATCAACCGGAGTTATCGTTACTTCTCCGGGATTCACCTCAATTTGCTTATGAAACCGCTTATGCAGTAATTCTTGCTGTGCCAGCAGGTTTCTGATGCGTGAAGCCAGGATTTCAAAAGTGAAGGGTTTCGTAATGTAATCGCTGACGCCTGCTTTAAAACCAGCCAACTGTTTTTCCTCGCTCCCCATGGCCGTAAGCAAAATAACCGGAATATGGGCGGTGACCGTTTCGGTTTTTATTTTCTTCGCTAATTCAACCCCATCCATTAAAGGCATCATGATATCGCTCACCACGAGATCAGGATTCAACAATTTTATTTTTTCCCAACCTTCTTTTCCGTTCGAGGCTTCTTCAACCTTATACAGACCTTTAAGGTTGTCTTTCAAATAAAACCGAAGGTCTTCGCTGTCTTCTACCACGATTATTGTCTTCTTTTTACTGCTTGTCTGACTTTCCTCAGACATAATTTGTTCTGCTTGTTCTGCCGGTATAGATGTGATGGCAGGTGCAGTCGGAGAATCTAAAATCTTTTTTGCCGGCAACAATACCGTAAAACACGTACCCCTTCCGGGTTCGCTCTGTACGGTTATCACTCCTCCATGCAATTTGACAAATGCTTTTGTAATCGCGAGCCCGATACCGGTACCCTGGTTCACCATGCTTTCCGGGACATCCGTTTGAAAGAACCGCTCGAAGATCTTTTCGTGCAGGTCGGCAGGAATTCCGATGCCCGTATCCTTTACCTCTATTCCAAGCGTTCCGTCGTCTTCATTATTTACCGGTGGTTTGTAGGTGAGGTGTATACTCACCTTACCATCATCATCGGTATATTTAAACGCGTTTGAAATCAGGTTGAACAGGATCTTTTCAATCTTATCTTTATCAAAATAAATCTCCAGGCGATCAACATTAGATGAGAATGAAAGCTCAATTTTTTTCTTTTCTGCGATATCTGCAAAGGAGTGACTAATATCCTTGCTGAACCTGATAATGTCGCCTATTGAAGGATGCAATTTGACTTCCTGTACCTCCATTTTTCTGAAATCGAGCAGTTGGTTTACCAGGCTTAGCAACCGTTTTGCATTCCGTTGTACGAGGTTTAATTGTTTTTTTTGGTCTTCATCGGCAATTTGTTTAATAATTCTGTCTAACGGAGCGATTATCAGGCTCAAGGGTGTACGGAACTCGTGGCTTACATTAGTAAAAAATTTTGTCTTTAGAAGTTCCAGTGCGTGAGCCCTCTCTGCTTCCCTGCGCTGATGTGCCACTTCATAGCGCATGTGTATCCTGTCTAACGTGATACGCCGGATAAGTATCAGCAGTGCCGCAGCCAAAAATATATATATAATGTATGCGACCGACGTTCGCCAAAACGGTGGCTCAATAGTAATTTGCAAAATCTTAATGTCACTCCAAACACCATCACTATTCAGGACCTTTACTTTAAAGGTATAGTGGCCCGGATCAAGGTTAGTATATGTGGCCCTCCGCTGGTTGCCATCTGCATACAACCAATCTGAATTGAACCCTTGCAGCATGTAAGCATATTTATCACTGCTGCTATTGGAATAATCAAGCGAAGTAAATTCAATCGAAAAAACGTTTTCCCTGTATTTCAGGTCGATACTATTAAGCTTTGATAAAGATTGCGGAAGCAAAACGCGGTTATTGACGAACTCGCCGGGTTCAATTTTTTTATTTAATATCTCTAAATCTGTAAAAACAATTTTAGAATGGTAAACAGGCTTTTTTATTGCAGAGGGATTGATAATGTTAAAACCCGAAGGTCCACCAAAAATCAATTCTCCCTCCTTTGTTTTATATGCTGCCTTGCTATTAAATTCCTGATTCTGCAGATTATTTAATTCATTATAATTGATCACTGAAAGAACAATGCCGTTTTCTTTTTGTTTGGGAAAGGCATTACATAATCCGTTAGGAGTGGATATCCAAAGGCTTTGATTACCATCGACAAGAATATTTAAAATCATATTATCGGGCAAACCATCCGACATCGTAAATGTTTGGAAATTTTTAGTTTGTTCATTAAATAGAGCCAACCCTTCACGGGTTCCAACCCAAATTCTTCCTCTGCTATCTTCTGAAATACACAACACATCGTTGTTGGTTAAGCTCTTTTTGTCATTGGAATGCTGATAGAAAACCACCTGGCTCTTATTCTCTTTTAAAACAGCAATACCATTAACGGTACCGATCCATAAATTTCCCTTCTTATCCTGGAGCATATCAGATACATAATTGGAGGGAAGAATATCCGATGCCTCTGGTTTATTTTGGTAATGTTTAAACCGGCCATCCTTTCTATCCACGAGATCTAATCCGCCACCCAGGGTACCTATCCACAGATTTTGCACCCTGTCTTCATAAATTTTCCATACATTATCATTCGCCAAACTTGCTGAATCCGCATCATCATGCCTGTAATGAATAAACTTCTTTCCGTCGAAACTATTCAGGCCTCCGATGAAAGTTCCAACCCAAAGCATATTTTTATCATCGATACACAAACTCACTATAACATTACTGCTCAGGCTATTTTTGTTGCTTGGATCGTGCAGGTATTGTTTAAATGTGTTGTTTTTTCTGTCGAAGTATATTAATCCACCGCCATTGGTGCCAATCCAGATATTTCCTGAATTATCTTCCACAAACTGGTTGACATCATCAAAAGGTAAACTATTTGGGTTCGACTCCTGGTGATGATAGTAGGGGAATTGGATAATATTGCTATTTAAATAATTAATTCCCTGTTTGTAAGTTCCCAGCCATATGATCCCATCGTCATCTTTGTAAATAGCCGTAATGGTATTTTGGCTGAGACTTTTTGGGTCTTCCGGATCGTTCAACAGGTAGCTGGTCTTAAAGTTGTTCTTTTTATCGATCAGCGTTACTCCTCCATGGTCAGTCCCTATCCAGATCAAACCATTATCATCCTGAACCACCTGGCTCACCAGATTAGATTTCAATCTCGATGGAAATGAATTTTCATTAAAATGTTTTAGCGAACTATCCTGCGGATGAAAAAGAAAAATACCTTGTGTGTAATACCACAGCCAGATATCTCCATCTCTGTCGATAAAAAGATCATAGGGAATGTTTCCGGTATTCAGCTTTTGTAAAGCGGTAGCAGTGAAAATAATTTTATCAGATTTTATATCATATTCCTGCAAAAATCCATTTTGATAAACCAACCACAGTTTTCCATCTGCCGTCTCTGTAAAGGATGCAATTTTTGCATCGGGATTATGGCGAAATAATTTTACAGTTTTATCCTTTCCGGAATACATATATAGATCAAGATTCTCATAAAGAAACCAATATCTTCCGCTGTTTCCTTTTACAATATTGCTGACCGGTCCCGGAGGCAGACCCAGCGAGTGCAGATAGGTATTATAATCAGCATCAAATTTTTCTGTTTCGGAACTATATATACACGCGCCGGTCCTAGCCGTAACCCACATTTTTCCATCAGGAAGTTCGAAGAGAGAAAGAATAGAATTATCGTATAGCGAAGTGCTATCGTTAGGCACCTTGCGGTATATTTTAAAAGAATATCCATCATAACGGTCGAGCCCGGACAAAGTACCAAACCATAAAAACCCTTCAGGATCCTTTAGTATAGCATTAACCTGGTTATGCGAAAGGCCATTGTATGTATTCAGCTTGGAGAAATGATAATACTCCCCCTGACCCAAAGCGGAAAGCGATAGCACCAATAACCCAAACCATAGGAGAATACGCATTGCACCATGTTTAACTTTGTAGATATCCCGGCAAAAATACTATTTGTATTGCCATCAAATAAGGCGGTAGGTTAGCCAACGCGCCGCATGTCGTGTCCTGCTGCGATAACAATCTGTATCTGCGATGCAATTCAATGGCATGTTGATTTTCAATCCGCCTGGGCCAGTGAACTATTTTTCAAAATGAATTTTTTGAGCGGCCTCAAATACTTAAAAAAGGCCTGCAAACATTAAGTTTGCGGGCCCCGGCTTCTCGTGAAATGAGAATCGGTGGAGCTGCCGGGAATCGAACCCGGGTCCAAACACATCCTCTATAAGCTTTCTACATGTTTATTTCTGCATTATTTGTCGGGAAAAAGCAGGAGCAAAACAAACCAACTTTTTCCTTAGCTGAATAGTCTTAGGCGATCTTCACAGCCTGGAATCGCTGCAACCCGTTTTATTTTTGAGTCGGCGGAAGAGCGTGGCAACAGGTCTGGCCAGCTACAACGGCCCTAATGGTTGCTAATCTATCGATTACGCAGCCATGGCATACGAAGTATTGCCATTTAAAGTTTTCGTATTCATATTTAAGTGCTAATTACGCAACGCACTACATGCTTATACTTACAAAGAACTATGCTGTCAAAACCTGTCAGCCCCCGTTAAATTTCAAACTCCAAATTTAGAAATTAAAAACTAAAGAATATCTTATTCGCGAATTTCTCAGGATGGGAACGAATAGTGCGGTATTTTTAGCCTGATCAATCAACACGGGATGGAACCAAAAGTTTTTTATACCAACAATATTATTGAACTTGAAAAAAAAATAAAGAAACTTCAGCAAAAGAAAACATCTTTTGGTGTATTGCGCCTGGGTTCTATTATTGCTATCATAGCGGCGTTTTATGCTTTATGGTCACTGGGGGTATGGTATGTGGCGATAGTAAGTATTGCTTTATTGGTACTCTTTATCCGGGTTTTGTATGCAGACCTGAAAATCAAATCGGATATAGAACATGTGATCAACCTTATCAACGTCAACAAAGATGAACTAAGTTTCCTTGACGGGGATTTTTATCAATTTCCAGACGGTAGCGAGTTTATTCATGAAGACCATTTATACGCGAATGACCTTGATGTTTTTGGAAAGTCTTCTTTATTTCAATATATCAATCGGACCAGTTCAGAAATGGGCAGCCATGCACTCGCGACTTATTTAAAAATACCGGCTCCCATTAACCTCATCCTGCAACGACAGCAAGCGATTCAGGAGTTATCAAAAAAAATTGAGTGGATACAGGATCTGCAGGCGAAAGGAAAAGAGCAGCGAATAACATTTTCAACTAAAGAAAGACTGGAAAAATGGATAGATGAGTCATCGGTGTTCACCCCGTTCAAACCATGGAAGTGGTTGCGTTACCTGCTTCCGGCCATTATCCTTACAGTTGTTGTTCTATATTTTTTTGACAAGATACCTTCAAGGCTTTTTTATTTCTCCCTGCTTGTGTTTGCAGCCATTGCTTACCAGATAAATAAATATGTTGCTCCTATTCATAATCAATTATCAAAAATCGCTGATGAGCTTGAAATCTTTTCGGTCAGCATTCGTCATATAGAAAATGAAAATTTTTCTTCAAATCTGTTAAAGCAACTACAATCCGAATTTATTCATCAGCAGAAAAAAGCTTCGCATGATATTACTACGCTTCAAAAACTTTTAGACAAACTTGACCTTCGATACAATATTATCGTGTCAATCCCACTGAATATTTTATTGCTTTGGAATTTGCAACAAGTGCTCGACCTGGAAAAATGGAAATCTTCTCAGATAAAAAATATTCATTCATGGTTTGAAGTACTTGGCCATATTGAAGCGCTTAATAGCCTGGCTGTGCTTCATTTCAATGAGCCAGGATGGGTTTTCCCGCAGGTGGTTCCTGAATATTTCACAATTGAAGCAAAGGAAATGGGGCACCCACTCATTGCTGCAACCAAAAGAATAAATAATGATATCGACGTTAAGCACAACAGTAAGCTAATGCTGGTAACAGGCTCTAACATGGCCGGTAAAAGTACTTATCTCCGAAGTGCTGGTGTAAATGTGACACTGGCGATGGCCGGAAGTGTTGTTTGCGCATCAGAATTCAAGGTTTCGCATGTGCAGCTCATCAGCAGTATGCGTATTGCAGACAACCTTACAGAAAGTACTTCAACTTTCTATGCCGAATTAAAAAAATTGAAGACTATCATCGATAAAGTAAATGCAGGAGAGAAAGTTTTTATCCTGCTTGATGAAATTTTAAGAGGCACCAATTCTCTCGACAGGCACACTGGCTCAGTGGCATTAATGAAACAATTAATAAAACACCAGGCTGCAGCTATCATTGCGACACATGACCTAGAGCTCGCGACCTTAAAGGAGGAGTATCCCGAAAATATGATCAACTATCACTTTGACGTGCAGGTAAGCAATGATGAATTATATTTTGATTACCGCCTGAAACCGGGAGTGTGCAATAGTTTGAACGCTTCTATATTAATGAAGAAGATAGGAATTGAACTTTAGTATATATAAGATTTGAAGAAGTCTGCCAGGTCTTGAGTTTCTGCTATTTTATCCTTAGGAAAATTTTTTAGAGATCAGCCACGTGCTGTTGATCGTAGAAGGAAATGCGCATTAGCTAACCGAAATGAAATCGTAATTCGTATATCGTAAATAAAACTCACCGTCCTCTTCCCCATCCAAACCAGTCATTTCCGTTTGCATACAGGAGCAATGAAAACAAAATGACCATACCGGCTATTTGAGCATACTCCAAAAATTTGTCGCTGGGTTTTCTCCCGGAAATCATTTCATACAGGGTAAATAAGACGTGCCCGCCGTCCAGTGCCGGGATGGGCAACAGATTCATAACTGCGAGCATAATGGAAAGAAACGCGGTAATGTTCCAGAAAGATTCCCAATCCCAGCCAGTATTCGGGAAAATAGATGCAATCGCTTTGAAGCCTCCAAGTCCTTTATAGGCGCCTGTTTCCGGGTTTAATATTTGCTTGAGCTGCTGAACATAAGAATTCAGCTTATCGCCTGCTTTGGCTACGCCCGCAGGAAAAGCTTCAAAAAACCCATATTTTTTTGTCTCTTCTTTTAAAATCCCAAGCGAGTCTGCCTGGTCAAGACTGATTTCGTAAAATCCAAGTTTCCCTGCTGAATCTATCACCGTCCTTGTCTTTAAGACCAGGTTATTCCTTTTGATGGTCAGAGTTACCGAATCATTTTTTTTGCGCTCAATAATGGGTTCCAACTGGTCGAAATATGAAATTGGGATAGAATCAATTCCAACGATCTGGTCCATTACTTTTACTCCGGCATTTCTCAGGTTGCGGGTACTTTTGCCATCAAGACTACCTACGATTACGGGCAGTCGCGGCTGTAAAAGAAAGGATCTCTTTCCTTTCTTTTCCGACAATTGGCCAATTAGAGATACCGGTTTTACTAATGTCAACTCCTTACCATCGCGCAAAACTTTTATCGTGTCACCAAGGATGATGTCCAGGCTCGCATCATCAAAATAGGTTACGGGTTTGTCGTCTACAGAAAGAATATGATCGCCGTTGCGCAATCCCACATTATACATTATACTATCGGTAATCCAGATGCCATTCTTTACACTACTCATCGGAAGCTTTGTATCGCCCCATTTGTAAAGAATCATTGCGTAAAGAAAAAAGGCAAGTAAAATATTCATCGTTACGCCTGCCAACATGATGATTAATCGTTGCCATGCCGGCTTGCTGCGAAACTCCCACGGCTGTGGTGGTTGCTTCATTTGCTCTTTATCCATACTTTCATCAATCATCCCGGAAATTTTTACGTAGCCACCCAGGGGCAACCAACCTATACCGTAAACTGTTTCACCGATTTTTTTCTTTACCAACGAAAACCAGGGATCGAAAAACAGGTAAAATTTTTCAACACGACATTTAAACCATTTAGCGGTAAGAAAATGGCCCAATTCATGAAGTATAATCAGGATGGAAAGTGAAAAAATAAGATAGCCCGCCTGCAAACCTACCTGTGACCAGTTAATTGCCAATAGTGTCATAGAATGTACGATGTTTGATAAACGATTCCCTTAACAACTCTTCCGGATGATTTAGTATGAAATGTCATAAATTTATTAAAGAGGCTGCGAAATTACGAGCCTCCCCATCGCTTTCAAAATAATCTTCAAGATTTGGCTTTTCTATAAAACTTATCTTGTCCATGGTCTTTTCCACCAGGGCAGTCATGTCGAGAAATCCAATCCGATTGTTTAGAAATGCCCATACCGCTATTTCATTAGCAGCGTTTAGTACACAGGGAAGATTACCTCCTTTTTCCAACGCCGCACGCGCGAGTAACAGGTTTCTGAAAGTCTTTACGTCAGGCTCTTCAAAGTTCAAAGTCTCCAGCCTCCTGAAATCTACTCTTGGGTTGTTATTGGCAAGCCTGTAGGGAAAAGTCAATGCATATTGAATCGGAAGTTTCATGTCGGGTAAACCCATTTGTGCTTTTATACTTCCGTCTTCAAACTCCACCATACTGTGAATAATACTTTGCGGATGAATAATCACCTGCACCTGGTCCGGCACCAGGTTAAATAACCATTTTGCCTCGATCATTTCAAGCCCTTTGTTCATCAGCGTCGCCGAGTCAATCGTGATCTTTGCGCCCATGTTCCAATTGGGATGCTGGAGTGCATGATGCTTTTTTACATTCACGAGGTAGTTTGGCTTTTTGCCAAGAAACGGGCCACCGCTCGCTGTTAGAATGATGCGTTCAATCTTGTTTCTTGTTTCGCCAACGAGGCATTGGAAAATTGCAGAATGTTCGCTATCTACCGGAATAAGAGGGACTCTCTTTTCCATGGCCTTTTGCATTACGATGTCTCCTGCCACTACAAGTGTCTCTTTATTAGCCAATGCAATAGCTTTTCCCTTTTCTACTGCCTTTAAAGTTGGAGCTAATCCTGCAAAGCCCACGATGCCAGCCAGCATCATGTCGTAGGTATCAAAATCAGCGACTTCCTCCAATGCATTCGGGCCCGAAAACACTTTTATATCAGTGGAGGCAAGGGCTAACTTAACGGCATTGTATTTTTTCTCATCGCCAATAACCACGGCATTGGGCTTATGTTTCAGGGCCTGTTCTATCAGCAACGCGTCGTTCTTTTGAGCAGTTAGTATTTCAACCTCAAAAAGATCAGGATATGCGTCTATCACCTCAAGCGTTTGTGTGCCGATAGAACCCGTGGATCCAAAAATTGCAATACGTTTTTTTGTTATTTCAGCCATAGTAGTTTCTAGTTAGATCATGCGGTTGCATGCATCCCGGCATGAATAAGTACGGATATGGCAATTTACTTTAATAATCCTTGCAAAGCTTCATTTACTTTGGTAAAATTGAACCCGGCAATAACTTTATTCATTATTTTTTGAATGGCTTTGTTCTGTAAATTGCCGGCGGAGCCTTCGTGAGTATGACGCAAATTGACATCGTATGTGAACGCATTATTCTCAATATCCATCCCAATCTTTTTATAGGCATCGCGCAATGGCATTCCCTTCAATACAAGTTTATTCATCTCCTCCACGCTGAAGAGGTATTTATATTTTTCGTCGTGGAGAATATCTTCCTTTACCCGGATATGCTGCAGCATCATTTGAGCCATTTGAATGCAATCGCACAGTTCTCCAAACGCCGGAATAAAATGTTCTTTTATCAACTGAAAATCCCTGTGATAACCGGAAGGAAGATTGTTGGATATTAATACTAATTCATTTGGCAACGCCTGCAAGCGGTTACACCTGGCGCGAATCAACTCAAACACATCGGGATTCTTCTTATGCGGCATGATGCTGCTGCCGGTAGTAAGATTGTCCGGGAAGGAAATGAAATCAAAATTCTGATTAAGGAACAAACTAACGTCCATGGATAGACGAGAAAGTGTTGCAGCGATATTTGCCAATGCCTGCGCCACTACACGTTCGGTCTTGCTCCTTGTCATTTGCGCATAAACCACGTTGTAATTCAAATCGTCGAAACCCAACAATTGAGTCGTCAATGTTCTTTTTATCGGAAATGACGAACCAAAACCAGCCGCAGAACCCAAAGGGTTTTTATTTACGATTTTCCATGCGGCCTGCAATGTGATTAAGTCATCGGCAAGGCTTTCTGCATAAGCGCCAAACCACAATCCGAAAGATGATGGCATTGCCAGTTGCATATGTGTATACCCCGGAAACAAATACTTTTTATAATTTTCACTTTGCTGAATGAGTAAATCAAATAATTTCTTTACATCACTAACCAATACTTCTATTTCGTGACGCATGAATAACTTGAGATCAACCAATACCTGGTCATTACGTGATCTGGCGCTATGAATTTTTTTGCCGGTATCACCAAATTTTTTGGTTAATAAAAACTCAACCTGTGAATGAATATCCTCGACGTCATCATCCAGTCTAAATTTTCCAGACCGGATTTCTTTGTAAATATCTTTCAGGCCTTTGCGCAGGATTTGCAGCTCTTTTTTTGTAAGCAACCCGATTGACTCAAGCATTTGAATATGCGCCAACGAACCCAACACATCAAACGGAGCAAGAAACAGATCAAGCTCACGGTCTTTACCAACCGTAAAAGTTTCTACTTGTTTACCCCCATCCCCTGAAGGGGCGTTAGTATTTTTTTGCCAAAGCTTCATATTGCATTATACGTATTATGCTAATTACACGAATTTCAAATTTCCCAGCAGTTTTATATATAACTCAATCCCCCGTTTAATTTCCTCTACAAAAATATATTCATCGGCGCTATGGCTCCTCGCCGATTCACCCGGTCCCAATTTCAATGTTGGAAAAACCATTAAAGCCCTGTCCGAACACGTAGGCGAACCGTAGGATTCAAGTCCTGATTTTTTTCCTGCGCTTACTAATGGATGGTTCACTTCAATGAATGACGGCCTTAATCTTGTGCTTCTCGGTGTCACTTCACTGGTTACATTTTTTTTAATTTCCGATAGCACTTCTTCAAAAGTGTAGTTTTCATTTACGCGAATATCCACCACAAAACTGCATTCCGAAGGAACAACATTATGCGCTGTATTCTTTGTATGAATAGAAGTTACTGCCATGTGCACAGGCCCGAGAAAAGGTGATTCTTTTTGAAATAAAAAATTTTGAAACCAGTTAATATCCGTTATTGCCTCATAAATTGCGTTTACACCTTCGTTTCGCGCAGCATGGCCCGCCACTCCATAAGCCACGCAATCCAGTACCAGCAAACCTTTTTCTGCTACTGCCATCTTTAACGAAGTAGGTTCTCCTACAATTCCGCAGGTTATTGGAGGCAGCTCCGGCAATAAAATTTCAACACCGTTATGCCCGGAAATTTCTTCTTCCGCTGTTGCGGCAATTATTAAATTAAATGGGAGATCCTGTTTATCGTAAAAATGAACAAATGCCGCAATCAACGCCACCAATGCACCACCGGCATCATTGCTTCCAAGCCCAAATAATTTTCCATCCGCCTCTTTCGGATCAAACGGGTCATTCGTATATCCTGCATTGGGCTTTACGGTATCATGATGAGAATTTAATAAAACGACCGGCTTGCCTTCATCAAAATATTTATTTATGGTCCAAACATTATTTAAAAATCTATTTACAGGAATATTTTTTTGGCCCAAAAAGTTTTCAATAATATCTGCAGTCCGGTCTTCTGTTTTACTAAAAGAAGGAGTTTCTATTAGGCGCTTCAACAGTTCTAATGCGTCAGAAAATAATGTATCCATCACTGTCGCTGTACCATTTACCTGTTCCATCAAATTATTTTTGTACCGCTTTGGTTGTTTATTAATTGCGTTAACTTTTCTGAATTACCAATCACCACATCCTTCACGCCTTTATTTATTGCATCAAAAGCGTTATCAATTTTGGGCAGAATGCCTGCAAATAATTTTTTATCTTCTTTCAACGATTGATAAAGATCGCTTTTCAATTCTTTAATTACACTATTTTCATCACTAACATCCTTAAGCACACCGTCTTTTTCAAAACAAAAAATCAAATGCACTTCATACAATTCCGATAAAGCCACTGCCAATGATGACGCAATAGTATCGGCATTGGTATTTAAAATATGCCCCTCACGGTCATGCGTAAGCGAAGCTACTACCGGCACTAATCCATTATCTATAAAAACCTGCCAAATCTTTTTATCAATTTTCGAAGAATCTATGTCTCCTACCCATCCGTAATCTATATTCTTTACAGGACGTTTACTTGCTTCAATACTATTTCCGTCTGCTCCAGAAAGACCGATGGCATTGCATTTCAGTCCTTGTAATATGGTTACCATTTTTTTATTGATCAAACCGCCATACACCATCGTTACCAGGTCAATTGTATCATCATCAGTAATTCGACGCCCATCTATATATTTAGATTGAATACTCAGTCTATCGCCAATAGCAGTTGCAATTTTTCCACCCCCATGCACCAAAATCTTATTCTCTTTTATTGAAGAAAAATCTTTCAGAAAAGAATCAAGATTATTCTTATCATCAATCACATTGCCGCCAATCTTAAAGATAAAAAGTTTACTCCCCCCAGTTTGATGTGGTGACCTGTTCATTGAATATCCTTCAGTATTTGTCCTATTACCGCCTGTGCAGCCCAAACGCGGTTCGATGCTTCTTCGGTAACGATGCTGTTGTTGCTATCCAATACCTCATCACTCAACTCTACATTTCTACGAACAGGAAGACAATGCATCACTTTGGCATTATCGGTTAAGGAAAGTTTCTTATTCGTCAGCATCCAGCTTGGATCACTTTCATAAATTTTCCCGTAATCATTGTACGTGCTCCAGTTCTTTACATACACAAAGTCTGCATTTTTCAATGCCTCATCCTGGTTGTGCGTAATGGTGGCACCTTTTGTAAATTCTTCTTTTAGTTCATAATCCTGTGGGTGGGTAATTACGAATTCTGCCTTACCCCATGCATTGATCCATTGTGCAAAACTGTTTGCCACGCATTGGGGCAATGGTTTCACATGCGGCGCCCATGTCAATACAATTTTTGGGTTACTCCCGTCCGCTGAAGGAGTGCTATTTAATGTTTCCCGGATAGTTACGATATCGGTCAGGGATTGCAACGGGTGAAGTGTAGCACTTTCAAGACTGATTACCGGTACTCCTGCATATTTTATAAATTGTTTAATGAAGAGTTCGCTATAATCATCTTCCCTGTTTTTCAATCCGGGGAAGGTGCGGATAGCAAGCACATCAAAATATTTACCTAAGATGGGCGCCGCATCTTTTACATGCTCAACAGTGTTACCACTCATGATGGCTTCTTCTTCAAACTCCCAGGCCCAACCTTCATTGCCAACATTGAACACAATAGGCAGCATACCCAAATTTTCAGCAGCCACCTGTGTACTCAATCTCGTGCGCAAACTTGGATTCAGGAAAATTAATCCAATCCGTTTTCCTGCGCCCAATATTTTATCAGCAAGCGGATTCGCTTTATAAGCCAGTGCCTTTTGTACCAAAGCGTCAATACTGGTTACGTCATTGACCGAAATAAAATTTTTCAACTCCTTTGTTATTATGTAATAAGAATAAAAATATTAAAAAAATCAGGACATCCCTGCTTTTTCAGATCTTTTCGATAAAGCAGCAATCTCATCTTTTAATGAATGCAGGAATTTATCAACATCTTCTTTTGCCAATACCAGGCCCGGAAGTAATCTTATTACGTTGGGTTTCGCTTCCCCGGTAAAAATATGATGCTTAAACAACAGATTTTTTTTCAAATCTTTTAATTCGGCAGGCACATCAAAACCAATCATCAATCCTTTTCCGCGAACATTTTTTATTTCTCTGATTTGCCGCAATTCTTCGAGTAAATAATCTCCGACAGCTTGTGCATTTTGCATCAGGTTTTCTTTCTGCATCACTTCCAAAACCGCGATAGCAGCAGCACAGGCAAGATGGTTGCCTCCAAATGTAGTACCTAACATAAAATGCTTCGGGGGAATGTGTGGCGCAATCAGGATGCCTGCAACAGGAAATCCATTTCCCATTCCTTTGGCCATTGTATAAATGTCCGCATCAATACCCGCATAATCGTGCGAGAAAAATTTACCGGTTCTTCCATAACCACACTGCACGGAATCTGCAATGAATACTGCATTATGTTGATCACATAACTTTCTTATCAATTGCAAAAATGATAAATCAGCCACATTGATTCCGCCAACGCCCTGGATCCCTTCTATGATTACACAACAAATATTTTCTCCTTCACTTGCAAAACAATTCTTTAGTGCTTCGTCGTCGTTGAAGGGAAGAAATATAACATTCCCTGTTTGATTTACCGGCGCTACGATAGAAGGATTATCCGTGGCGGCCACAGCCAGCGAAGTACGGCCATGAAAAGATTTGGAGAAGGCAATTATTTTTTTTCTGCCATTATAAAATGAAGACAGCTTTAATGCATTTTCATTTGCTTCCGCGCCAGAGTTGCAAAGAAATAACTGGTAATCTTTTTTTCCTGAAACTTCGGCCAATTTATCGGCTAGTTCCTGCTGCAAAGGAATCTTTACAGAATTGGAATAAAAAGCAATTTTCTCCATCTGATCTTCTATTCGGTTTACCCAATGCGGATGTGTGTGGCCAATACTGATTACCGCATGACCACCATACATATCGAGATATTCATTGCCTTTGTCATCCCAAACGGCGGAACCGCTTGCCTTCACAATTGTAATGTCATTGATCGGATAAACATCAAAAAGGTTCATTGGAAAAGATTTATGCTTAGAGTTATAAAATAAGTTTTGAAAAATCGGGATTGACTAAAAGTAATTCGCCTTCAATCGTAGTCCCATGGTTTCATCGAGTCCAAACATCAGGTTCATATTTTGCAAAGCTTGTCCGCTTGCGCCTTTCAGGAGATTGTCGACAGTTGAATGGATCACCAGGTTGTCCTGCTGTTTTTCAATATGAATAAAACAATTGTTTGTATTCACAGATTGCTTTAAAAAGATCGGGGTGTTGCTTATTTTTATAAAAGGATGTCCATGATAAAAATCATGATACAATTTATAAACGTCATCAAGCGACATTGAAGTCTTTAGCTGGGAAGTAACGAAAATGCCCCTCGTAAAATCTCCCCGCCACGGAATGAAATGAATACCCCCCCCATCCCCTGAAGGGGAGTTTGCGAAGTTCGGTTCAAAGTGTCGAATTGACTCATTTATTTCACCAAGATGCTGGTGCGTTAATGATTTATATGCCTGGATATTATTTTGCCTCCACGAAAAATGAGAAGTAACGGAGAGTGTTTGGCCGGCACCTGTAGAACCGGTAATGCCTGTGGTATAAACATCTTTCAATTCCTTTTCTTTTGCCAATGGAAGCAATCCCAGCTCGATTGCAGTGGCAAAGCAACCGGGATTGGCGACGTCGTTTGCATTTTTAATTTGATCGCGGTATATTTCAGGCAGTCCGTAAATGAAATCCCTGTTTTTGAAATGTGCATTGTCTTGCAAACGGAAGTCCTGTGAAAGAGAGATGATCTTTACATTTTGCGGGATATCATTTGCTTCCAAAAATTTTTTTGAGTCGCCATGACCTACACAAAGAAAAAGGATATCCACATTGCTGTGATGCATTCCGGAAAATCGGAAATTAGTTTCATTGACGAGGTCTTCATGAACCGAGTGCAAGTGTTTGCCTGCATTGCTTTTGCTATGAACAAACACAAGGTCCGTTTCCGGGTGATTCACTAATAATCTTATGAGTTCGCCACCGGTGTAGCCAGCACCACCAATTATTCCTATTTTAATCTTGTCAGCCATCAGCACTCTTATTTACTGCATGATAAATTGCAGTTTGATTGCCAAAAATTTTACTGAAGCCTCTTACATCGTCTCCGCTCCAGCCGGTATTCATTTCCCCATATTTACCGAATTTGGCACTCATCAGGTCGTATGGCGATTCTATGCCAGTGACTACAAAACGATACGGCATTAATTGAACAAATACATCGCCTGTTACATTCTGCTGTGATGATTGCAGAAATGATTCGATATCTCTCATCACAGGGTCAAGCACCTGCCCTTCATGCAGCCAGTTACCATAAAAGTCTGATAACTGATTTTTTAAATTCAATTGCCATTTGGTAAGCACATGTTTTTCCAAAGCATGGTGTGATTTGATAATAATTACCGGGGCGGCAGCCTCAAAACCGACGCGCCCCTTTATACCAATAATGGTATCACCAACATGTATATCACGGCCGATTGCATATGGGCCTGCAATTTTTTGGAGATATTTAATTGCTTCAACAGAATGATCAAATTTTTTATCATTCACTTCAGTAAGTTCGCCTTTTGTAAAATGAAGCTTTGCCTGCTGCACCTCGTGATTCGTGAGTTGTGTAGGCCATGCCTCTTCAGGTATCATTCCATTGGAAGTCAAAGTCTCTTTTCCGCCAACACTCGTACCCCACAAGCCTTTATTGATAGAATAAGCCGACTTTTCGAAATTTATTTTAACGTCTTTCGATTTCAGGTAATCAATTTCCTGCTGTCTTGATAATTGCATATCACGAATAGGTGTGATAATTTCCACATCCGGAATCATGATATGAAAGATCATATCGAAACGAACCTGGTCGTTACCCGCACCGGTGCTGCCATGTGCTACCGCATCTGCATTTAATTTTTTTACATGTTCTGCAATATGTAATGCCTGCGAAAGACGCTCTGCACTTACACTTAAAGGATAAGTATTGTTTTTTAATACATTACCAAAAATGAGGTATTTGATTATTGAATCGTAATAGCTTTTTTCTGCATTTACCGTCGTGTGCGATTTTACGCCCAATGCCTTTGCATGCTTTTCAATATCTGCCAGCTCCTGTTCACTAAAGCCTCCCGTATTTACAATAATGCTATGCACTTCATAACCCTGCTCATCAGTGAAATATTTTACGCAATAAGAAGTATCAAGTCCGCCACTAAAACCAAGTACAACTTTTTTACTCATCAATATAATTTAGAAATTAAGAAAATAGCTTAGCAAAGATTTATTTTTATCGTTATTTTTTTTCTTCCAAAACTTTGTGAGCCAATATCGTTTGAAACGAAGTAACCGCTCGTATCCTGTCTTATTTTCCTGGAAGGCAGCGGCTGTTTCTGCAGGCGTATAATGATCTTTGGGGTCGTATAGCATTGCCGTACAAAAACAATTTTTCCTCTCTTTACCCATAAGGATATCATAATTCACGCAGCTTTTGCAGCCCGCCCAAAAATTTTCATCATCTGTAAGTTCGGAATAGGTAACGGGTTCATAGCCGAGGTCGCTGTTAATCTTCATTACTGCGAGACCAGTAGTAAGTCCAAATATTTTTGCATTTGGATATTTTTTGCGCGAAAGATCAAAGATTCTTTTTTTGATCAGCTTTGCAATTCCGGTATTCCTGAAAGCTGGTGCCACTATCAAGCCGCTGTTGGCCACGTAAGCGCTTTCGCTCCACGCCTCTATGTAACAAAAACCAACCCATATGTTATCTGTTGTTACAGCAATCACAGCTTTGCCTTCTTCCATCTTTTTTTGAATGTACTCAACGGAACGTTTGGCAATGCCTGTTCCACGGGCTTGTGCAGAGGCCGCCATCTCGTCGGTAATGGTTTGTGCGTATTTGACGTCGCCTGAATTAGCAATACGAACAACTATGTTTGATTGTTCCACTTTGCGTTATTATAGTTAGGTAAAATAAATGGTTAATTGAGCGGGGGATATTGTTCCACTGATAGGGGCAGCGGTCTGCTCGGCCTATCAGTATCCACGTCGGAAGCAATCGTGTGGACACATGGCAGTCAGAACTTGAGTTCTCAAAACGAAAGATGAAAATATGTAATTAATACCTTTCACTTTTTTACTGTTTATTTTTAAATGAGTACAAATGTATATTTTTTTATTTTGAATTACCCAAAACGCGCTTAAGAATTTGTTATTGTTTGCGGCTCCGGCTTTTTCACCCACTTATGCAATTGATCGGCCAGAACTCTGTCGTTGCTCAAACGCGGCACTTTATTTTGGCCACCGAGTTTGCCAACACTTTTCATGTAATTAATAAAACCATTTTTCTGAACGACAGAAATCTTCAAAGGCTGAAGAATGTTGCCACCAATAAGATCGTCATAATAAATATTTTTCTTCCGGAGGTTCTCATCTACCTGTTGTGCAAATTGCTTCAGGTTTCGTGGAAGACGCTCAAACTCGATGAGCCATTCGTGATAGCTTTTGTTTTTATCCTTTGAAATTTTCGGAGCCACAGTAAATTCCGTAATGCCAATGCCTTCTTCGTTTGCCGCTTTCAGCAAAGCGTCTTCCACTTCTTCTGCTATTACATGTTCACCGAAAGCGGAAATAAAATGTTTCACCCGGCCCGTAACAACCAGCCGGTAAGGATCTTTCGAAATGAACTTAACTGTGTCGCCAATATTATACGCCCACAAGCCCGCGTTACTTGAGATGATCAATTCATAATTCTCATTCAGCCTGATATCTTTAAGGGTAAGTCTGGTTGGATTTTCCTTCGGGATTTCTGCAATAGGAACAAATTCGAAAAAAATTCCACTGTCGGTATTCAACAGCAAACCTTCTTTTTTATAATTATCCTGAAACGCAAAAAAACCTTCACTTGCCGGAAAGAGTTCTATTGTATCAATGGGCTTACCAATGGTTTCGAGAAGTTTTGCTTTATAGGGCTCAAAGTTTACGCCTCCTTGCACCATCACACTAAACTCAGGAAAAATATCTTTCACTTTCTTACCCGTCCGCTTTACAAGCTCATCAAAATACATCTGCATCCATGGTGGAATGCCACTGATCAATGTCATTCGTTCTTTAAGCGTTTCATCTACAATTTTTGACAATTTTTCTTCCCAGTCTTCAATACAATTGGTCTCAAACGATGGCAATTGATTAGCACGCAAATATCTCGGTATATGATGGTTTACAATGCCACTTAACCTACCGGTGGGGATTCCGCCAATTCTTTCCAACTCAGGAGATCCGCTCAGAAAAATCATTTTACCATTAGCGAAGCTGGTGTTTCCGCTTACAATCATATAACATAGCAAGGCATTGCGGGCAGTGTTGATATGATTCGGAATTGAATCCTTCGTGATAGGTATGTATTTAATACCACTCGTCGTGCCACTGGTTTTGGCAAAGTAAATAGGCAGCCCCTTCCACAAAATGTTATGCTTCCCCTGCTTTATCTTCTCGATATAGATATTAAAATCTTCATATTCGCGGATAGGAACATTCTTAACAAAATCTTCGTGCGTTTTTATTCTATCAAAGGAATGCTCTTTACCAAATTCAGTCTTTGCTGCTGTTTTAATCAACGTCTGAAAGATTGTTTCCTGGTCGGCTACTGCCGTCGACGAAGATTTCCGGATTTGCTTATATATGTAGGTGGCAAATGGTTTGGCGAGAAATGATTTTATTTTCATCTTCACGAGGCTGATATTAGAATGCTGCAAATTACATAATTAATATATCAATCGGCATACCGTGGATATATTAGTTACGATTTTGAAACTAAAAAGTGAAAATTTTGTTAGCACCTTTTCCTGTTGAATTTGAATCACCCTCTTTACGGGTTTACGAAGTAAATTTCAAAGACTTATTGCTTATTTTTGTTCCTTATGCCGGAACAAAAAACTATAGCATTACATACATTGGGCTGTAAACTCAACTACGCTGAAACTTCATCACTGGAAAGGCTTTTGGAGAATGATGGCTTTTTGAAAAAAGATTTTGAAGATAAAGCAGATGTATATGTGATTAACACCTGTTCGGTTACGGATAACGCAGACAAAGAATGCCGTCAACTGGTAAGGAGAATCCAAAGAAAGGCGCCGGAAGCAATGGTGGTAATTACGGGATGTTATGCGCAGTTGAAACCCAAAGAAATTGCCTCTATCGAAGGAGTGGATCTCGTGTTGGGCGCAGCGGAAAAGTTCAATATAACAAGGCACCTTCAGCAACTGACAAAGGGAGACGATACAAAAATCTGCAGTTGCGATATTGATGAATTGAATGGCTTTCATTCCTCCTATTCCATTAACAGCCGCACGCGCACATTTTTAAAGGTGCAGGATGGCTGTGATTACAATTGTTCTTTTTGTACCATACCCATGGCACGCGGAAAGAGCAGGAGTAATAACATTGTAAATATTTTGCGGGATATCCGGAACATTGCTGCAGCCGGCGTAAAGGAGATTGTTCTTACGGGGGTAAATCTTGGCGACTTTGGTAAAGATGAATTTGGAAAGAAAACAGGGAATAATTTTTACCATCTCCTTTCGGCAATTGAGGAAACCGAAGGTGTAGAAAGATATCGTATATCATCTATCGAACCCAATCTGCTAACCGATGAAATAATAGAGTTAGTTGCCGCAAGTAAAAAGATAATGCCTCATTTTCATATTCCGCTGCAAAGCGGGAGCAACCAAGTATTAGCGTCTATGCGTCGCCGTTATAAAAAGGAATTATATCATGCTAAGGTGCAACTGATAAAGAAACTAATTCCTCACTGCGGCATTGGCGCAGATGTGATCACGGGATTTCCGGGGGAAACAGACGATGACTTTAATGAGACAGTTCAATTTCTGAAAGACCTCGATGTATCATACCTGCACGTGTTCACGTATTCGGAAAGAGATAACACCTATGCGCTGCATATTGACCCCGGTGTTCCTGTATCTGTGAGACATGCACGAACAAAAATGCTGAGGAATTTATCTTACAAAAAATCTGAAAACTTTTTCCGGGAACATTCCGACCAGGTGAGAAAAGTGTTGTTTGAAAATAAAAACAAAGAAGGAATGATAGAAGGATATACAGATAATTATATCAAAGTGACAGCGCCGTTTAAAGAGGAATGGAGCAACACAATCATTGACTGGAAAATTTGATGAAAACATTTTTAGTAAATATCAGTTTCAAATTCGCGGAAGACTTCATGCAGTATGTACCCGAACACCGGAAATACGTCAATATGCTCATCAATACCAACGTGATTGAAAGCTATGCGGTAAGTATGGAATCTCATCGGTCGTGGATCATTATCAATGCGGAGAGCAAAGAAAGAGTGGATCAGATCATTTCAAAATCTCCGCTCTATCCATTCTGGACTTATGAAATTGACGAGTTGTTTGTATACGACAGTCAGAATTTTCGCCTGCCCAAAGTAGAATTGAATTAGTATTTCGTCCTTAATCAACTTAAATAGCCTACAACGGATTTGATTAACTTAGTTTTTTTAATCCCAAAAAACGATGTCATTGCCTTTTGCGCCAAAACATGAACAATTATTCGTTTTGTATAAGTAATTTGTAAATTATGTCCTTCCCGTGAGCCAACAAAAAACCAATATGCACAACTTTTTTGCAGTGCGACGGAATGAGAGCATCATCTTCTTAATCTGGGCAATAATAGAAACGCTACTGCTAACGCTTTATGGAGTGCACACTAACCTTGAGGCCGCAAAATATATTTACCAGGCAGACTATTTTATCAGTCATGGCACGCTTGAATCGACCAATTTTTGGTTTTATTCAGTACAAATATTTTTGATCGTCGCGATCAAAAGACTTCATCTTTCTTATCTCATCATTGTCATGGTGCAATGGGTAGCCAGCTTTATCGCTATGTTAAGCATTTATAAACTTATTGTACGGCTGTTTGATAAAACCACTGCATTTATAATGACGTTATATTTTCTCCTCAATATTCCCTTCTTTGCCTTTAATACATATTTGCAAACTGAGTCCTTATTTTTCAGTTTCACCGTAATTTTTTCCTGTTACATCCTGTCCCTCGAAAGACTGACACCCTTAGCGTGGCTGAAAATATTACTCTATCTTTCTCTGATCTGTTTCACGCGACCCAGCGGGATATTTTGGATTTTACCCTCACTGCTTTTTCTTTTTTTTAAATTTTTCAAAAGAATTTCATTCGCGACAAAACTGCTCATGTGCCTGGTTGCAACAACTGGATGTATATTTTTCCTGAATGTTGAAATGGGTAGTGGTGGTGAACTTGATTTCATGTTGCCTTTCCGCAAAGAATGCATTATTTGTGGAGTGCCCACTGTAGCTCACCCTGTTGATATCAGCATGCCGGCGAATCCAAATTCCATACAGGGAATTTTATATTACATCACGCATAACTTCAACCAGTTTTCCAGGATGGCCTGGCTTCATACAAAGGCATTCTGGGGTTTGCTTCGAAGCTATTACAGCGACGGGCATAACGCATACCTGATTATTCTCTTCTTCTCATTGTATGCTTTTGCAATTACAAGCATTCCTTTTTGGGTAAAGAAAAACAGTATAATGCTGCTTTATTGCCTCTCCATTATTTTCATCACATGGATAAGTGTTATTCTCAGTTGCGATGATTGGCACAATCGGTTTTTTCTCAGTATTTCTCCCTATATCTATATTCTGTCGGCACCGGCAGTGAGATCTGTCATCGAAAAGATAAGACCGACTCCAAATGGCAAATCACAGAGTTAACGAAGCCTTTGTTCCAATTCGTTTATAAATTCCACCTGTGTCCCGTCAATTTTCTTTCTTGCATCACTGATGCTAAACCAGGCACCTTTATCAACTTCCGGAAACTTTTGATATTTACCTGATTTAGGAGGCCATTCCATTTCGAATGTATTAGATACAATTTTTGTTACATCAATATCATGTTCAACTGCCCAGGCATGAATGATTTTACCTGATTTTTGTTTAACCGGATGAAGCAAAATAAATTCACCGGAAATGGGACTTCCTGTCTCTTCACGAAATTCACGGACGGCTGCTTTCAGTATTTCCTCATGTTCCTCAATCTCACCTTTAGGAATTGACCATGCACCCTCATCTTTGTTTTTCCAAAACGGACCACCCGGATGCACAAGGAAGATTTGCGGCCCCCGAAGTGTTTTTTTGAAAAGTAATAAACCTGCGCTTTGTTTTAGTGTCATAAAAAAATCAAAAAAAATGTAAGCCTATACTATTAATATTTAACTTACATTAAATTAGTATCACAGAGCCATAAACATAATATTTTCGTAAATAGTTTGTTTATTATTAATATTTGTATTCTATGAAAATTAGCATCGTTCACTTTTTTTCAGCTCTGTTTTTTTTCCTGGCGACGTTGACTTCGTGCAAGAAAACATCATCAAATCCCAACAATACCAACACTGATTCTACCGCTTTAGAAACGAAAGCACGAGACACTGCCTTATCGACTTCCCGTGATTTTTACTTGTGGTACCAGGATATCCCGTCTTCCTTCAATGCTCAAAGTTACAGCGATCCTAATGCAGTAATGGTGGCGATAAGAGACTACAGCGATGAACCTGGCTATGCTTCGCCGGTAGATAAATGGAGTTTCGGGGTATTAAAGACCGACTGGAACCAGTTGAGTGGCGGCATTGGTTCCGCGAATTCCGTATCCAGTTCAGGAGATTTTGGATTCAGCGTATTTTTCAAAGTGGATGGTGACCTAAGAGTAAAACTTGTTGAACGGCTTTCTCCCGCAGGATTGGCCGGTGTGCAAAGAGGCTGGAGAGTTTTAAAGATCAATGGGAGCAGTGATATCACCATCGCTAATTCTGATTTTATTGTTAATGCCGTCTTCTATAGCGCTACGTCCACTTTTACTTTTCAAAAACCCGATGGCAGCACAGTGGATATGACACTAAATGCAACTACCTACCAGCAACAGCCGGTATATCTTGATTCAATTTATCACATTGGCGGAAAAATTATTGGTTATGTCGTGATCAATTATTTTCTGGGTGATACGACACAGAATATTGCAGATTATGGAAATGTAATGAACAAATTTGCTTCAAATAATGTAACAGATATTGTGGTGGATATTAGATATAACGGCGGTGGATATGTGTCTTTACAGCAAAAGTTGGCAGATTACCTCGCGCCCAACTCAACCAACAACAAACTAATGATGACGGAGACCTTTAATGATAAACACCAGAACTATAACGAGAGTTTATATTTTAGCAAAGTAGGACCTTTGAATCCGGATCATGTTCTGTTTATAGTTACACAGGCTACCGCGTCGGCTAGTGAACTGCTCATCAATAATCTGAGGCCTTATATGACTGTAAAGCTTATCGGACCAACCAAGACAGATGGTAAACCAGTCGGGTTCTTCCCTATCTCCGCAGGCGACTGGTACGTGTTCCCGGTTTCCTTCAGATCAGAAAATTCAGTTGCGTACGGAGGGTATTTTAACGGTTTTGCTCCTGATGCTTATGCGGCTGACGGGTTGGATAAAAACTGGGGTGATACTTCTGAGTCATGTCTGAAAGAGGCGATTAAATATATTACCACAGGCACATTCATTGCCCAAACGCAACAAACCTATAAACCTGATCCTGCCGTAATATCGGCTAATAAAGAGCTTGATCGGCATTCTTTTAAAGGCATGATTGATGCCAGGATGATGAAATAGAATTTCGTGTATGCGTAAAGGTTAGCCTACTCATTTGTTAGCACTTGTTTCAAAAAAGAACTGTCAACTTGTGGTAGTTTTTCCGGATCATGGGGACGGGGAGCATAATCGTTTAATTGAAGTTCCCACCACCCGACGGTATGCCATTTGCCCAGTTTGTACCCGATATTTTTATAGTCAGCGAAATGGGTAAAACCAAAGCTTTTATGAAATGCAACGCTTTTTTCGTTTGGCAATGTAATACCGGCGTAAACATTTATGAATCCCTGGTACCTCAATATCTTAAACAACGCATTATATAATAACGTTGCGATACCCCTTTTCTGAAAACCGGCATGCACGTACACAGAGCTTTCCACACACCATTGATATGCTGCTCTTTCGCGATGACTTGTCGCATAGGCGTATCCCGCTACTTCTCGGTCGGACTCATACACCAGCCAGGGCCATGTATTCATATAAGTCTGTATCCGTTGCTCAAATGAAGAAATGGAAGGCACATCAGTTTCGAACGTTACCGCTGTATCAGTTATAAAGGGCTTATAGATTTCCAACATCGCGGATGCATCAGCGGCAGTGGCAAGGTGAATCCTGTTCATACGATAAAATTAGGACCGAAAATTTCGATTGAAAATTATTTTTCTTCAAAGCAGCCGGATTCCGGCTTTTGCAAGTTCTATTTTTCTTTCTTTATATAATTTTCCCAAAGTCATTTTAAAAGTCTTTTTGCTCATGCCAAAGAATGAATAAATATCATCGGGCGAAGACTTGTCATGATAAGGCAGATAACCTTCGTGCTCACGCAGCAGGTCCAAGATTTTTTCTTCTTCGTCAGCCACACGGTCATATCCGGGTTTACCCGCTGCCACATCTATGAGAAATTCACCGTTTTCATTTTCGGAGTATATTTTTTTTATAAAACCTTTGAGCCTGTCGCCCGGTTTCACCGGCCGAAATAATTCACTGGAATATAAAAGCCCGGTATGATTATTATTGATAATTACGACATACCCCAAGTCCGTTTTTCTATACACAATCAGATCAACTTCTTCTTTTTCCTTTACCGAGATATTTTTATTAGACAGAAACAGGTCGAGTTTTTCGGTTGCATACAATCTGCCGGTCTGTACATCTTCCAAAATTTTTACCAGGTATTCCCCCCCGCTTCTGATAAAACTAACCTGTTTGCTTTTGGGCAAAAAAAGATCTTTCATTAAACCCCAATCTAAAAAAGCACCTTGCTGATTTACACTTAGTGCCTTTAATCTTAGAATATCGCCTAGAATCCCATAAGGTTGCTGAGTTGTAGCAATTATTCTATCTTCTCCATCATGATAAAGGAAAACTCTTATTTCGTCTCCTATCTTCGTTCCGGTAGGAACAAATCGTTTGGGCAAAAGGATTCCTGACTGTCCATCATCAAGAAAAACACCCATGGTTTTTTCTTTGATCACCTTCATCACATTATACTTTCCAATCTGAATCATGAAATTTCCAATTAAATTACCAATTCCTGTTTAGGCGAGATCATTGATTATCCCCAGTTGTTTAGCATCTTTCTTATCAACACTACCTGGCCCGTATGATAGCTATTGTGATCAGCGAGTACCAGTGCCTCTTTCAGCAAAGTTTGTCCTGTACCGTGTTTAAAAACCTCATACAATTTTTCGCCCGCATTGTCTACAAGTTCAATAAAAGCTTCCCTTTCTGCAACAATCTTCGCAATACAATTTTTCCAGTCTTTTTCCGATGCAGGAGATACTTCTTTAGGCCAATAGCCTTCAGGCCAATCCGGAGAAACGTGTTTCGGATCACGCGAAAATTCCAGCAGGTCCCACTGTGCAATTCTTATATGCTCCGCTAACTGCCAGATGCTGTAAGGCAGGCCTACGGCCTTTTTGCCAAGTAACGAAAAGGACACACCCTCTAATGCAGCGTCGAGCGGCACGTGCGCATTTCCTTTTCGCAAAAGTTCTATTACGGTTGCTACAACTGATTCATGAAATGACGATGATTGGGCAGGCATAAAATCTGATTTATTAGTTACAAAGCAAACACAAAATATTGTTCACGCTACAAAATAAAATATTTGTCGCGGAGTTCTATATATGGTTTTAACACAATTTTTCACATTAGAAAATTTGCCTTTGGGATTGTTTTACGTCCAATATGCAGAAACTAAAATGATCACCAAATTGAAAAAAATGAAAACAAATTCTACACATCAGGAAATATTGCTCGTGACGGGGACTTCGTTTTCTACAAGGCAATGGTGTGAAAAAGAGCCCGGCCGCCAAAAAGAACTTTCAGAAAGAGAACAACTGGAGGAAGTTTGCTGGAACGGGTTATTATATGAAATGCTTCCGGAAGTGAACTTACATGAAGAAAATAAAAAGCTATTCGTCTGGAAAGTACAGGAAGCCAATTCATTTATAGAAGTGGAGCTGGGTGAAACCCCGGAACAAACCAACGAACAGATTTCTATAGATCCCTATTTGTTCTTTCCTAATTTATTACTTTCTTAGTTTTACTAATTTTAGATATACAAAAATCCTCTGCAAGTTTACTGTAGGGGATTTTGTTTTTTATTTCATTATGAACGATTGGAGATGCTATGATTAGTTAGTGGAATGCTTTTTTTGCATTGCAGCCTCCCGCTCTGCATTATTTTGCAAGGCTAATATATTAGCCCAAACAAAAATGTATATACTTAATTTATGGTAGTGCATTTTTGAACCAATACATTTTATAAATTTGTTTATCCTTCCCCCTTCAATCATATCCAGTTTTTAACCGAAGCTCCGGCTTCTCTTCATTTATTTAACCTAAAAGTTAGTACCATGAAATTTTTTCTACTTTCAGCGGCTTTATTATTTTTTATTGAAACAAATGCTCAGACAGGAATTCCCGTACCGGGAATGGCGCAATCGGATGTTTTGATCAAAAATTTTTTATCAACATACGATATTCCCGGAGCCACTGTTGCTATTGCAAAAGATGGAAAGATAGTTTACATGCGGACATTCGGTTATTCTGATGTTGCTCAAACGGTGCCGACTGAGCCATATAATCTTTTTCGGATCGCCAGCTTATCCAAGCAGATTACTTCTATTGCTATCATGAAGCTCTGGCAGGAAGGGAGAATTTCCATGTCTGACAAAGTTTTCGGTACGGGAGGAATCCTTGAACATCATCCTGTTTTTTCAACGGCAAATATTACCGATAGCCGCATTTATAATATCACCGTACAAAATCTTTTAGAACATGAGGCCGGCTGGAACCGCGATATTGATTGCAATCCTGACCCTACTTATCCTTATCCGTATTTCCTTTCGGGATGTGATCCTATTTCATTCCCGCTCCGTGTCACTTACCTTGAAGGAACGACCAACCCGGTACATAAAGATGATCTAATAAAATTTTTACTGGAAAAAGGATTGGATTTTGATCCTGGTACTGCCTACAATTATTCTAATATCGGTTATCTTGTTTTGGGCGATATTATTGAAACAATCACCGGTATGTCGTATGGCGATTATGTTCAGGACAGCATATTTGCACCGCTTGGTATTTATGATATTCATCTTGGTAAAAATCTTTTGGCAGATAAGCAAGAGCGTGAAGGTGAGTACGTAGGAAACGGATACACCACACTATCATGCTATGGCGATGGCACCTATTTCCCCTGGGAATACGGAGGATTCAGCGTGGAAGCAATGGATGCTCATGGCGGATGGATAGCCAGTAGCAGGGATATGTTGAAACTTCTTGTTGCAGTAGATAGCTTCTCAACTAAGCCGGATATTCTTACGCCAGCGGCAATTACGTTAATGACGACACCATCTGCCAATAATCAATATTACGCAAAGGGCTGGTCTGTTAATCCATATTACAACTGGTGGCATACGGGTTCATTAGACGGAACAGCTTCTGAACAGGTTCGCACCAGCGGCGGTTATTGCTGGATCATCATTTGTAACAAAAGAAACATAACAGACGCGAACTTCTGGACAGACCTTGACAATCTTGGATGGAATTGCCTGGCGTCAACTTCGTCATGGCCCACATGGGATCTGATGGCATCACCAACAGAAAATGCAAGTAATATTTCTTTCAGTAATCTTACTAACACTTCTGTAACCGTAAGCTGGACAAACGGCAATGGAGACAATCGTTTATTGCTCGTTAGCCTGGGTTCGCCGATAAATGAATTTCCCCTGGATGGAACCGATTATACCGCCAATGCCGCCTACGGATCAGGGGATGTACTCGGAGCAAGTAACTACGTGGTTTATAACGGTACCAGTAACACTACAACTGTGACCGGCCTCACCACTGGGCAAAAATATTTCTTCAGAGTGGTGGAATATAATAAGAACAGCGTGACAGGAAATAATGCACTATACCTTTTGGGCGCCAACCCGGAAGATAGCGTCAGCACCAATGGTGCGTTACCTATCAACTTCTCTTACTTTAAAGCTATAAAACTCGGAGATTCGAAAGGTGAATTAGATTGGGAAACAGAACAGGAAATCAATAGCGATCATTTTGAAATAGAAAAAAGTACTGATGCAAAAGACTTCGTTGCTATAGGAAACGTAAAAGCTAAAGGCAACTCTCAAACAAAATCTGATTATTCTTTTGTTGATGATGCTCCTGCAAATGCGGTGAATTATTATCGGCTGAAAGAATATGATAAAGACGGCAATGTTTCCTTTAGTAAGATTGTTACGCTTGATTTCAGTTTGACGCATCACGATTTCAGGATCATCACTTTTGAGGGTAAAAATTATTTCATAATAAGCAAAGATCCCGGTGTTGATTTTAACAGGGCCGAAATAATTTTAAGAGACGCGATGGGGCAAACTGTCGTAAAGCAATCTCTTAGCAATGAAGCCTCGCAAACGATAAATACGCCTGCACTGGCAAGCGGAATTTATTTTGCAACCGTGTATGATAGTGGCAAGTCGGTTACGGAAAAGATTTTAATAGAGTAAATACGGGTTCAGGTATAGATAAATGGCAGGATAGATTTCCTGCCATTTTTATAATCCATCAGATAAATAAAATTATTCCTTTGATGAAGCTTTGTAAAAACCAACTTCAGCTAATTGAACTTTCGCTTTCGAAGCTAAAATGGTGATTCTTACTTTGGTAGTAGTTACTGGTTTGAATCGAAATAATCTTTTATATCCAACTGTTACAAAATCATCTATTTTTTTCCATGATGATCCATCCCAATATTCGATCAATCCTCTTTCGATGCGCTCACCATTAGCAATATTTTCCTGTAACATGGCCCGGTCAAACGTTACTGGCTTTCCAAAATTGATGACCAAAGGGATATTGTTTTTAACAGAAACAAACGTGCTCAGCTTTTTATCGGTTACCGACGCCGGTGCGTGATGCAGGGCAAGGTTATTGGCAAAAGTTTCATTTATAATTTTCCTGAACGTTATGACATTTGCCACATCCGTTGGATACAATAATCCATCCTGGTCGGGAGGAATATTTAACAACAAGAGGCTATTTCTTCCGACAGACTGGTAATAAAGATTCACAATTTGCTGCGGCGTTTTCACTTTGTCATTTTCACTTTCATGCCAAAACCATCCTGGTCTTATAGACACATCCGTTTCTGCCGGCACCCATTCCTTCCCATTTGGATCACCTGTATTCAGATATTTCGGATCGGCGTGACCGGGAGCAAGTCCTTCCGTATCGATCGTGGACCAGCAAGTATCGCCTGCTGCACCACTTTCATTGCCTACCCATCTTACATCAGGGCCTGCATCAGAAAATATTACTGCACCGGCTTGTAATTCCCTTACCAGCTTCCAGTAGCCTTCAAAATCATACTGCATATTTTTTGCGTTGGCTCCTTTGGCACCGTCAAACCACACTTCCGAAATTTTTCCATAATGCGTCAGCAATTCTCTCAACTGATTTTTATAGTAAGTGTTATATGCCGCAGTTCCATAAGTTTTTTCATGCCTGTCCCACGGTGAAAGATAAATGCCGAAGTTCAATCCATATTCATGGCATGCATCAGAGACCTCTTTTACCACATCGCCTTTCCCGTTTTTCCAGGGACTGTTTTTCACTGAGTGCTCCGTGTATTTAGATGGCCACAAACAGAATCCATCATGATGCTTGCAGGTAAGTATAGCAGTTTTAAATCCGGCTTCCTTTAATGCCTTTATCCATTGACGTGCGTTGAAATGCGTGGGATTAAAAACGGACTCGCTCTCTGTGCCATCGCCCCATTCTTTATTGGTGAAGGTATTCACCGTGAAATGCAGGAAAGCATTGGTTTCCATTTGTTGCCAGTGCAGTTGACGCGGAGCAGGATGAGGTAATGATTGTGATATTGCTGAATTTGTAAATAAAATGCCTGCTACTATAAGCCAGTAATAATTTTTCATAAACTAAAAGTAAAGAGTTTAATTTTTTTATTATCACCAACAGCTTTTAAAATTTTAACGAGTCTTCCTACAAAATTGACAGAAAGGTGTTCAGGTTAACTAACAAAAACGTATTCGCAATATGCTTTGTGTCATTAACTCGTCCCGGTGCGATAAATTCCGGATAATAACCTCGTTACTAATTCAAATGAAATTAAAATTTTTAAAATGACTTTTGATTTTCTTTGTATGATCATAATAACATTTTGGCAAATCATTATGTGTTTTGAGAAACAAGCAAGATTTAATCATGAGATATCATGCTATGAAAAATTGTCTTCCTAATTTTGTACAAGAAGTTGATCCTGCCACAATAAACTGCAAAAAATTTATCACAATGAAAAATGTACAGGAAGCTAAACTCAAACTGGAAATCGATGAAGTAATGAAACTTTCTTCAGTCGCATTTAATGAATATAAAAATATTGCTCAGGAAAAAAAGGCAACTTTCCTGGAAAATATCGCGAATGAGATGGAAGCCCTGGGTGACGAACTGATCAAGACTGCAAGTGGAGAAACAAATCTATCCGCAGACAGGTTGATCGGCGAACGGGGAAGAACCACTATGCAGTTAAGAATGTTCGCTGCTATGGTTCGTGAAGGAAGCTGGGTAGAAGCATCGATAGACACTGCCATTCCTGATCGTAAACCTGTTCCCAAACCGGATTTACGAAAAATATTGATCCCACTCGGCCCCGTAATTGTCTTTGGGGCCAGCAATTTCCCTTTCGCTTATTCTACTGCCGGCGGAGATACGGCTTCGGCTCTGGCTGCCGGTTGTAGTGTAGTAGTAAAAGCGCATCCTGCTCATTCTAAAACGTCAGAGATGGTGTATGATGCGATTAAAATTGCGATCCAAAAAAGCAATATGCCTGAACATGTTTTTCAGCATGTGGCTGATGAAGGATTTCAAACGGGGAAAGATTTGGTACAACATCCATTAACCTCTGCTGTTGGATTTACAGGGTCATTCAGCGGCGGCAAAGCTTTGTATGACTATGCCTATGAAAGAAAAGATCCTATCCCTGTTTTTGCAGAAATGGGAAGTGTAAATCCAGTAATTTTCTTCCAGGATGCATTGGAAAATAACTGCGATGCCCTGGCGAAGATGTATGCTGCATCTGTTACTTTGGGGATGGGACAGTTTTGTACCAACCCAGGATTGATGCTGGCCGTTGAGAGTAAAGAGTTAGATGTTTTCCTGGAAAAGTTAAGTGAAGATGTTTCTAAATTTATTCCATCAAAAATGTTACACGAAGGAATACAACGGGCTTATTCGGAAAAAATGGAAGCAGCACTTGCTCAAAAAGGCGTATTGTTGGTAAAACAGGATAACTATAAAACAAATGGTATAAAAATCAAGGCCGTGATTGCTACTACCGGTGGCGACATATTCTTAAAAAATCCCGTATTACACGAAGAAGTTTTTGGGCCATATTCATTGATGGTAAAATGCAAAAGCATCGATGAATTGCATCGCGTCTGGCTGTCTGTAAAAGGACAGTTGACAACTTCGTTAATGGGAACAGACAAAGATTTTGAAGAACATAAAGATCTGATAATGGATGCCACTTCCATATCCGGAAGAATTAATTTCAATAACCCTCCGACAGGTGTAGAAGTATGTGCCAGCATGGTTCACGGCGGCCCGTTTCCTGCAACTACTGACAGCCGGTTTACGGCAGTAGGCATCAACGGAGTGAAGCGTTGGGTAAGACCGGTATGTTTTCAAAATTGCCCGGAATTTCTCTTACCGGATGAATTGAAAAATTCGAATCCGAAAAAAATATGGCGGCTGGTAAATAATCAATTGCAGAATGGAGATGTTGGTTAAGCCCCACTCCCTCATGGTAATAGGAATTCTAAAAAATAGTAGGATTTGGAAACCCTCAGGAAACAGGATTTATCTTCATAATACTGAATCCTTTACTTTTTGGTGATTGTTATAGCCTCAAAATCGAATCCCCCTTTTAATGCGCGAATTTTTATTCTGTTCTTTCCCGCAGCTAAAGGGATATATTTTATCGGAAGATTTACCCATGTATGTGGCTGCGGAACTCCATCAATATTGATTTGGCTCTCCTGTTTATTATTAATAAGAAGAGAAATTTTCGATTCGTTAGGATCTGCTGCTATTAACAGGCGAAAAATATAAGATCCTGCTTTTGATACATTAATTGTGTATTGAAGCCACTCACCATCTTCGATATTGCCCACATAATATGTGTTTTGCCTCGATGAATCTTCATAAATATCCACACCGTCATTTCTATATACATGGCCACGATTACCAATATTCCTGTCGCCGGGTAAACTATAATTAGCCGTGTCTAAATCAAAATAGGCAATACCATTTCTTCCAAAATCATAATCAACAGCGGCAATATGCAAACTGTCTTCTAAATTATTAGCCCGAAATGGAATTGCCGCTGAAGAAAATGACTGCCGGAACATAGCATCGATCACATCTTTATGAAAAATATTGTTTTTATTATTTGCATCTTTTGCTAACTGCATCAATCCGGCATAAGCAATACCTGCTGAGGGTCTGGGCCCGTTTTCATTCATGAATGTTTTTACTTGTTCATAATCCGGGTTGGTTGGGATTTGCAATGGATTATTAACGCCCATTTTTTTCAATGGCCACATAGACCAGCCGATATTGTTCTTCTCAAGTAATCGAATTTCTTCTGTATACCAAACATTAGAATTCTCACCTGTTTCTCCTAACCAAACCGGCACATTATACTTGTTGCGGGCATCAATGATGTGCTGAATATCTTTGGGTTTGTTATAGTTCCAGTACTTATGAAAACTCAGTACCATATTTTTATCCCATGTGGGTAAAATGCCCGCGTAGTTATTTCCCCAGCCATTCCCCTCAATGATGATGATATGATTTGTATCGACCGATCGTATCGCAGAAGTTATTTGTTGAAATAATTTTCTTATTGGAGCATTATCTGTCTCATGCGTCCCGTTCGGATCATTCACGGGATCGCTAAATCCCCAGTTCGGTTCGTTTAAGATATCATAGCCGCCAATCCATCTTTCGTTTTTATAACGATCCGCAAGCTTTTTCCAAAGCGCTATTGTCTTTTGCTGATCGGCGTCGCTTTGCCATAAGGAAGGCTTGCTTCCATCCCTGTCAGAAATATTTAAATCATTGCCTTGCCCGCCAAGCGCTGCATGTAAATCAAGAATGAGATACATGTGGTCTGCACTGCACCAGGACAATAGACTATCCGTCAATTCAAAGCCGGTTTTTAACCATGTGTTTTGCCCCGGAACGGGCTCTTCATCTGCAGGTAATGTAAAAAGGTTGAAATGCATTGGCAATCTTATCGAGTTAAAACCCCAGGCATGCAACGAATCCACATCGGCTTTGGTAATGAAATTATGCAGCCATGCACTATAAAATTCTGCTGTCTTATCTGGCCCGATCAGTTCTTCAATCCTTACTTTGATATTATGCTGCTGTGCATCTTTATAAATTCCGAGCATGTATCCTTCCTGCAGCATCCATCCGCCGAGCCCTATTCCTCTTAGTAATACATTTTGCCCCTTTGCATCTGTAATTTTTTTTCCTTGAGCTTTCAGAAAACCCTGGGCTGCGGCGGAATTAGACAAGATGGTAAATACAATTGCAAACAGCAACAAGGTCTTTTTCAGCGCGCTGAAATCCCACTCCATCATATCTGTATGAATGAAACCCCTGGTCTTGCTGATGCTCAAAAAAGAGCACAACTTTTTACTTCGTATATGCATAACCGTTAGCTATTGCTAAAACGCGGAAATGTATTATTTTAATTTAGCCACCACGTCGTTATAATACTTTACCGTTTCAATTACATCCGGTACACTGTGATACCAGTTGGATTCATGCTCTATAGATAACATCTCCTTGAAATGCTGATCTTTTAATTCCTGCAAAACGGCGGGGATGTCAATTACGCCTTTACCAACAACAGTATCACTAGCATCTACATCGCCAAATTTTGTGATGTCTTTGAGGTGAACACCATATACGTGACCGGCCAGTTTTTTCAAACAATCAACGGGATTTAATCCATTTCTTGCCCAGTGACCGATATCGGCGCAGGCTCCGATATTGGGATGGCCGTTGATAGCTGCCAACACAGAATCAGGACTCCAGTACATATCTGGTTTCGGATGATCGTGTATAGCCACTTTTATACCATATGCCCCGGCCATACTGTCTACCATATCCCACTGATCCTTCTTGGGTTCGGCTGTGATGTAACTCAGGCCAAATTCTTTTGCGAGATCAAATGCCTTTTTCCATTCATCACGGGTACCTGGAGAAATAACACCCATCGCCACTATCTGGATATTTTTTTCGTGTAGCAATTGCTTCAGCTTTGCCTTGCTTTCGTCACTCATTCTGATTCCAAAACTATCTTTCATCCCTGCACCAAGAGGCTGACCCCAAAATGCTTCAATATAATGTATGCCCGCGCTATCTACCTTATCTAATGCATCAGCAAAGGGAAACATTCTGAACGTCCACATTTGTACGCCAAGCTTCCAATCGGCAGTGACGTTACTGGTGTCAGGTACTATTTTGGTAGAATCCGTTTCTGAAGAACTCCCGTTTGTGCCGGAAGAATTACAACTGATTAAAAAAATTAAAGAACAAGCTGAAAGAAATAAAGCAATCTTTTTCATAATACTATTTTTAATGAAGGGATGGGCAAGTTAATAATTATGTGAAATATGTGCCACAATTTCTATATTATTTGATTAGTATGCCCTGAATTTTTCGCAGAAAAAAAATTAAAAAACAAATAATAAATCAAAAAGTGTTTCGTTATATACTTGAAATCACAAACAGATTTTACAAAACCAAAACACCCCTCGGTGACGAGGGGATTTTTTTTATAAGGAATCGCCAGTGAATTGCATAAATGATTCCCAAACATGCTATATTTATTGCATAGTGACGCTAATTATGCAATGCAGATGAATAAATATATCCTTCTACAGAAAGCTTTTTTGCAACTCGTATTTGTCTGTGTCTCTTTTACCTGCCTTGGCCAACAGGAACGGGTTGAACGCCGTATTGATAGCGTAATGAAACAATATGAGGTGCCCGGACTTTCCGTAGCAGTGGTAAAAAAAGGTAGGATCATTTACGCGCATTCATTCGGCGCAAAGAATATGGAAACCGGTCAGACGCTCACAAATGATGATATATTTCGTATTGCATCCATATCAAAATCCTTCTCAGCCACTTCGATCATGCAACTGGTGCACGCAAAAAAAATGACACTCGATGATGATGTGAGTAACATTATTGGCTTTCCCGTACATAACCCAAAATTTCCCGATAAAATAATAACTGTAAGAATGCTTCTGTCGCATACATCAAGTATCAATGATTCACAGGGATATTTTACATTAGACGATATTAATCCGGCTAAGAACCCTGATGCAGCAAAGTGCTATAATGACTATGCTCCGGGACAGGATTACCAATATTGCAATCTAAATTTTACCCTTGCGGGAACTATAGTGGAAAGGGTATCGGGGCAACGATTTGACCAGTACGTGAAAGAACATATTATTGAACCATTAGGCATCTATGGTGGATTTAATGTGAACACACTTGATTCTACGCGTTTTGTTACCTTATACGAATGCGATTCAACTGCTCATCAACTTGTTGCTCAACCAGAAGCATACAATCCGCGAATAGAGCAGATCAACAATTATATAATGGGATATAGCACCCCCTTATTTTCACCCGCCGGTGGAATGAAGATATCGGCGACTGATCTTGCGAAATATATGATCATGCAGATGTGCAAGGGCAAATACAAGGGTATCCGGATTATATCCCGGAAAAATGCCCGTATCATGCAAACACCTGTTTCGCATGAATATGGCCTTGCCATTGAATCTACTGATAAACTTATTTCAGGAATCAAAATGAAGGGCCATACAGGCAGTGCATATGGTTTATATAGTATGATGTTTTTTCAGCCACATAAAAAGTTTGGCATTGTTGCCATTGGCAGCGGCTCCAATGCGGTTTATGACAGCGGTTTTAATCCACCGCTCAAAGCGATCGCGAACATTCTTTATCAGGAATTGATACAATGACCGCAATTGGAATTATTTCATAATTTTATTTTGGTCTGCTAGTGATATTGGCTCTAAAAGAATTCGTGCGGACCCCATCCAAAAAAATTGATCGATTATGTCCGGATTAAAAACTTTATCAAGCAGTTTTTCAGTAAAAGAAACAATTGACAGGATTACTGAAATTGCCCAATCAAATTACCTTACTGTATTTGCCCGTATCAATCATGCAGCAAATGCAGAACAAATTGGCCTTCATCTCCGTCCTACTGAACTAATCATTTTTGGCAATCCAAAAGCAGGCACCTTGTTAATGCAGGACAAGCAAATTTCCGGACTTGATTTGCCTCTCAAAGCATTGGCATGGGAAGACGAAAATGGAACAGTTTGGCTTACCTATAATGAAGTAAGATGGATTGCAGAAAGACATAATTTATCTGAAAAAAGCAAACCCACTGTAAACGCGATCGAAGAAGGGTTACTGAATATTTTTAAAGCAGCGGTCAAAAACGAATAAAGGAGAGATTCCTAAAAGAAGAAACCTCGCGGTCGCGGGGTTTCACTGAGTGGGAGCACACGGGTTCGAACCGCGGACCCTCTGCTTGTAAGGCAGATGCTCTAAACCAACTGAGCTATGCTCCCTTCCTTTTTAGGGAGTGCAAATATAAAGGACGATTTTCTTTCAAAAAAATTTAATGTTGCCTGTTAAACCCTCATGCAATACAGGCTTTGAGCCTTAAATTTGTAGAAGGTTTCAGTACATGAACAATATGCAGACAAATACCAGGGAAGAATTTGATATCGACGTACTTATAGGTGATGAGGGTGGTTGCCAACTCATAGTATGGAATGATGACGTGAACAGCTTTGATTGGGTAATTACCACATTGATAGAGGTGTGTGGTCATACAGAGGAGCAGGCCGAACAATGTGCTATGATCATCCATACCAGAGGGAAATATGGGGTAAAGGAAGGCAGCTATGAAGTTCTGAAACCGATGTGCGATGCCATTACTGACCGCGGCATTGGCGCCACCGTGGAAGAACTCTCCGAAAGATAGCCATCATACCTATTGAGAAGATTAAACCTGTTACGTTTACGGCAAACGACCCGATAATGCCTGTATTTCTTTTTCACGATACAAATGATTTTCCGGATGTAGAACTGAGTAATGAAGACGGCCTGTTGGCCTTCGGCGGAAATCTTGAAGTAACCACTTTATTGAACGCATACAAAAAAGGAATCTTCCCCTGGTATAATGAAGATGAGCCTATTTGCTGGTACAGCCCCGATCCTCGTTTCGTCTTGTTGCCCGAAAAACTCAAAATCAGTAAGAGCATGCAGGTGGTTATCAGGAAAAATGAATTTGATTTTTCTGTTGACAAAAACTTCGAAGGCGTAATCCGGGGCTGCCGCTACGCCAAAAGAAATTGTGGGGATGGCACCTGGATTTCTGACGAAATTGAAAATGCTTACACGAAACTTTTTCGCGGGGGTTACGCTCATAGTGCCGAAGCTTGGCAGGAAAATGAACTGGTAGGTGGATTGTACGGCGTGCAGCTTGGCAAAGTATTTTTTGGAGAGAGCATGTTTGCGAAAAAAACCAACGCAAGTAAATATACTTTTATCAAACTTGTTGAATTGCTGCAACAGCGGGGGGTGCAATTAATAGATTGCCAAGTCTATACGTTGCACCTCGAAAGTCTCGGAGCAGAATTTATCAGGCGTAAAAATTTTGTAGCGCTTTTGAATAAGCTAATTGTGTAAAACAATTTTTTTATCGGGATACCTCGTTGCATGCTGATATACCAATCCGCGTATGTAATCATTTTCAGTATATGGCGTAAGGTGAGTCTTAAATTCTTCGATTGTGGCGAGACTGATATCTGTCGGCAAATAACCCATCCCATAAAACCTTCCCCTTTCCATCAGGATGCAGCTTTGTTCATCATTTTTCAAGCCGTGATCGATCAATGCGAAGCTCGGCAGTTCGCGATTCAGATGCCTAATGCATGTTTCTACTCTTTTATTATATTTTCCGGACTTTTCATTCTTCTCACATACATGGCAGTTACACGAAGTGTTCTCTTTTTGCAAAAAACATAGCTTTGGGCAAAGGCTGAATTCCTGCACCAACTTACGTAACCGGTTATGTCCTTCTATCAATAGATTGAACGTGTACAAGGGGGGTATATTTTTCTTCTTCTTTTCAATACACAACCGCAGGTATCCCTTCCTGTCCTCAAAGCAATACAATCCATAAGCCTGCTCAAACCTTTTCTGGTTAAGGTTTTGCTCCGGCCATAATTTTCTAATCTCGATGCTTTCAAGGATAAAAGCCATCAGTTCTGTGCCGGTTTCTTTATAGCTGATGTTATATATTTTCTTTAAAAATTCCTGCTTTTGTTTATTAGGTCTATTGTTGGAAAAATGGCTGTTTACCCGCTTCACCAGGTTTTTTGCCTTGCCAACATAAATTACTTTTCCCTTCTTATTGTGGAAATAATATACCCCGGGCTGATGTGGCAGCTGACGGATAACATGAGCCGGAATATTGGGTGGCAGAAATTGTTCTTTGTTCCTTCCTTTAATCATCGTTTGTGCATGACCGTTAGTATCAGCTTTGAGCAAATGATGGAGCAGTCGTGCAGTAGCATGTGCATCTCCGGTAGCGCGGTGCCTGTCTTCGATTTTGATGCCAAGATGACTACAAATTTTCCCCAGACCGTATCCGGGACTTAAAGGCACTACTTTTCTTGACAGCCGCACAGTACAAAGCTTTTTACAATCCAGCTCATAGCCACACTGCGCGAGATGATGCTTCACAAAAGAATAATCGAAGTTGACATTATGCGCTACAAAAACTTTATCCTGCAACAATTCATACAACTCGCCGGCAATGGCGCTGAACGGGCGCTCAAACTCCACCATCTCATTGGTAATACCCGTAAGTGCTGTTATATATTTTGGAATAGTGTAAACAGGATTGAGAAGTGTATGAAATTTTTGAACAATTCTTTTGCCGGTAGTAATAAATACGGCTATCTCGGTAATGCCATTTGCGGCGGCATAACCACCCGTAGTTTCAATATCGACAACCGCGTATAGCAAAACCGAATTTTTTTGGAGTGTAAACTTACTAACTTCTTTAGTGAAATGGAACATGCTCTTTTCAGTACATTTGCAGGCTATACAATTTGTGATGAATTTATGGATCTGAGTAAAAATTACATTCCCGCCGAGATAGAAGAAAAATGGTATAAACACTGGACAGAGAAAGGTTATTTTAAGAGTACGCCGGATGAAAGGAAACCTTTCACAGTAGTGATTCCACCGCCAAATGTTACCGGCGTATTACACATGGGCCACACATTGAATGAAACCGTACAGGACATATTGGTGCGAAAAGCCAGGATGAATGGGTACAATGCCTGCTGGGTTCCCGGGAGTGATCATGCATCTATTGCAACCGAAGCCAGGGTGGTTGATATGCTCAAACGAGAAAAGGGAATTGATAAAAAAGATCTGACGAGGGAAGAATTTTTACAATATGCATTTGAATGGAAAGAAAAATACGGAGGCATCATTTACAACCAGATAGAACGGCTTGGGTGTAGTGTGGATTGGGATCGGGTGAATTTCACGATGGATGATCATTACTACAAAGCGGTAATAAAAGTATTTGTTGATCTATACAACAAAGGTCTCATCTATCGCGGAGCAAGAATGATTAACTGGGATCCTGCTGCAAAAACTGCCCTGAGTGATGAAGAAGTGGAATATAAAGATGTTACGGGAAAATTATTTTATATCAAATATAAAGTTGCCGGTAAGACTGATGAATTCATTACTATAGCAACTCAACGGCCCGAAACCATCATGGGTGATACTGCTGTATGCGCCAACCCTGACGATGAACGTTATACGAAGTTGAAAGGCAAAAAAGTGCTTGTGCCCCTAATCGACAAGGAAGTACCGGTAATTTTTGACGATTACGTAGATAAAGATTTTGGAACCGGCATTTTAAAAATAACGCCGGCACATGATATAAACGATTTCAATATTGGATTAAAATACAATTTACCTGTTGTAGATACTTTAAATGAAGATGGCACCTTGAGCGAAGCGGCGCAGATTTATGTTGGTATTGATCGATTTGAAGCAAGAAAAAAAATTGTAGAAGAGTTGAAGCAAAAAGGGCTGCTGGTAAAAGAAGAAGAATATCAAACCCGTTTGGGCTACAGCCAAAGAACTTATGTGGTAGCCGAACCAAAAATTTCCACCCAATGGTTCGTAAAAATGAAGGAGCTCGCTGCACCCGCACTGCAAGCTGTTACTTCAGGAAATATTGTGATCCATCCGGAAGGAAAATTTGATGCAACTTATAAGTATTGGCTGGAGAATGTAAAAGACTGGTGCATCAGCAGGCAGCTTTGGTGGGGTCAACAGATACCTGCATGGTATGATGAAGAGGGAAATGTATATGTGGCCGAAACAGAAAAGCTGGCTTATAATGAACTGAAAAGGAAACATGAAGATACCGCCTCTGAAAATCATACATCCCAAATAGTACATCTTAAATTGATGCGCGATGAAGATGTTTTGGATACCTGGTTCTCATCCTGGCTGTGGCCAATTGAAGTTTTTCGTGGAATTACAGAGCCGGGCAACAAAGATATCAATTACTATTACCCCACCTCGGTGCTGGTTACAGGCCAGGATATCATTTTCTTCTGGGTAGCGCGAATGATAATGTCAGGGATGCAGTATAAAAATGAAAAACCATTTAGCGATGTATATTTCACCGGCATGGTACGTGATAAGCAGGGAAGAAAAATGAGTAAAAGTTTGGGCAATAGCCCTGATCTTTTGCACTTAATCCATGAATATGGCGCCGATGCCGTTCGCTTTGGTATCATGATATCTTCGCCGGCCGGCAATGATCTTTTATTTGATGAAGCCAGTCTGGAACAGGGAAAGTTTTTTAATAACAAACTTTGGAATGCCTTGAAGCTGGTAAAAATGTGGGAAGCGAAACAGAATGAGAAGACGGAAAAGTCCGTAGGCACGGAGGACGGAAAGTCAGATAGTAACGGACTTACAGACTTTTCAGACTTCCCGACCATTTGGTTCGGAAACAGGTTGAACGAAGTAAAAGCAGAAGTAAACGGATTGATGAATCAATTTCGCCTGAGTGAAGCACTGAAAACCATCTACTCATTAATCTGGGATGATTTCTGCAGTTGGTATCTTGAATGGATAAAACCTTCATATGAGCAGGCATTGCCACAGGTTACTTACCTGAAAACGATTTCGTTTTTTGAAGAGTTACTGCAATTGCTGCATCCCTTCATGCCATTTATCACGGAAGAAATTTATCATTTACTAAAAGAAAGAAATGATGATCTGATTGTTAAACAGTTTTCAAACCCTCAACCTGCAGAAATTGAAATTTTACAGGAAGGAAATGATCTGAAAGAAATAATTACTGCCATTCGCGACATAAGAAATAAACATAATATTCGCCAAAAAGAACCGGTAGATTTATTCATTGAAACCACGGATGAAAATAAGTATGAGTTGATAAAACAAATTCTTGCAAAACAAATCAATGCACTCTCGATATCGTTCTCTGCAAAACCCGACAATGCTACTGTGACCACAGTGGTAGGAAAAGAAAAAATACATGTACTGACCAATGTGAAGATAGATACAGGTAAGCAGAAAGAGAAACTGCAAAAAGACCTTGATTATCTTAAAGATTTCCTAAATAGCATTGATAAAAAGTTGAGTAATGATAGATTTGTACAAAATGCCAAGCCGGAAATAATAGCACTGGAGCGCAAGAAAAAATCAGATACAGAGGCAAAAATTCATGCCATTGAATTGACCCTTTCTTCTTTACATTGATGAGGCGAACTACAAGCGCGTGAAACAATATTTATGAAAATATTTCCAAGATTATCGTCATTCACTATCATTTCTTTGTACCTGTCGGTTCAATGCTATGCGCAAAACAACACTGAAAATAAGGTACCAAAATTCAAACCCCCGGTGGTGAAAGCTTATATCGGAGAAAATTTTACCGGAGATTCAATTACTCAAAGGGAAGCCGATACACTGATTACTTTTCCATTGCAGGTCATTGATAAAAAAAAGAATGAATATACCGTCACTTCCTATGGTTTTGTATATAAAAGAAAGGGCTATGTGCAGGATGACAAAACAGGACTCTATAATGTTGCTTTCACCACGGTTGCCGATCGTTTTAAGTCTACTCCATTGCCAAAAATATGGATCGACAATATGAAAGGCCGCTTTCAAAAAGATGAAGAATTACATTTTTTTGATATTGTGGCAAAAGACAAAAATAATCGGCTTTTCTATGCGCCCGATCTGATACTTGAAATCAAATGATCTTCCGGACTCTTGATGATCACTCCACTTATCTTGCCAGGTATTCCGCTTACTCAAGGTAGTATGGCAATTGTTTAAAACAGCATTAAAATACTGGAATAGGTTGTAAATTGAAATCGTTTACACGAGATACACAGGGCAAGTACGATATTTGCCGGAAAATAAGGTAGAAGCCGATGATCTACGGGCCTGCAAACAATTGACACTGCACATATGATCAAAAAGACCTTCTTCATTGCACTACTGGGCTGCTGTTCGGCAATAGTTTTAGCACAGGGAAGCTACGTAGACAGCCTGAAGCAGTGGTTACAAACTCATCCGACGGTCGACTCCCAATATATACAAACGCTGCATAGGATCAGTTACCGGCTCAGTGAAAAAGATATTGACCAATCGTTTTTCTACTATCAAAAAGTTCAGGCCCTGAGTGACAGTTTAAATTTCACATTCGGGAAAGCACTTGCCCAAATAAATGTGGGCCTTTTGTTGTCTAACTCTGCCAATTTTGATGCAAGTAACACGGCCTATTTTAAGGCGATCGATTATGCCGAGCAGTGTGGTGCACTCATATTAAAAACGGTTTCGCTAAATAATATTGCCGATAATTTTTTGAGTCTGAGAAACTTTGATAAGTGCCGGCAATATACCAATGAGGCAATTGCAATAAACATCAGTTTGAAAAGAGATCGCGGCGTTGCAATAAATTATGAATTACTATTTCGCTGCAATTTTGAAGAAGGCTACTATGCCAGGGCAAAAACCGATTTGCAAAGAGGTTGGCCATATGCTCAAAAAGCGAGTGACCGGAGTTATATCTATTCTCAATATTACGTCGGCTTCGGAAAACTGAAGGCATTGAATGGCGATTTCGATTCAGCAAAATATTATTACGATAAAGCAATATCGGAGGCACAGTTGCAGCATGATATTCACAACGAATACATGGCTTATTATGCACGTGGAAAGACGCTCGAAAACCTACCAATCCGCGAACGGATAAAATATCTTGATACTGCTCTGAATGTTGCCAAGGAAATTAATTACTTCGAAGGTGTCTCCAAAGCATCCGAGCAACTTTCAGTACTCTACGACTACATCGGTAAAAACGATTCTGCATTGGCTTATTTCCGAATTTACAAAAACGCATTTGATTCACTTTTTTCGGAAAATAATAGCCTTAATGTAGTCATCAAGGAATCAGAATGGCTGATGAAGAAAAAAGAAATTGAAAATGAGCACTTACAGCAGGTGGCGGAATTGCAAAAAAAGCAACTCGTCTTTAAGAATGCTTTGCTTCTTGGATCCATCATATTGCTCATTGCTGTTGTGGTTGCCGGCTTTTTCATAAATAAGTCGATACAATCAAGAAAGAAAAGAACTGAATCGGCCCTGAAACAAAAAATTGCCGAATCGCAGATACAATCACTGCGCGCGCAAATGAATCCGCACTTTATTTTCAACAGCCTTAACAGTATCGAAAATTTTATGATGCAGAATGAAAAAAGAAAAGCCAGTGATTACCTTCACAAATTTGCGCTGTTGATACGAACTATTTTAGACAGTAGCCGTAATAACGTTACTACTATTGGACAAGATATGGCAGCACTTAAGCTTTATATAGACCTTGAACAAATGCGTTTCAATAATACCTTTACTTACCAGGAAAAAATAGATGCACAACTACTCTCCGGTGATTACAATGTACCATCATTATTGATTCAACCTTATGTGGAAAACGCGATTGTACACGGATTGGCACATAGTGATCATAAAGACCTGAAACTAACGGTAACGGCTACACTGGAAAATGATTTCATAAAATACGTGATCGAGGATAATGGTATCGGCAGAGAAAAAGCCGAAGATTATAACAAAATGAACAAGTTACATCATAAAAGTGTTGGGTTAAAAATAACAGAAGACAGGATACGTCTTTTCAACCACGAAGAACACCTGAATGGTCATATAAAAATTATCGATCTGTACGACGCAAATAATCAACCTGGCGGCACAAGAGTGGAAGTAAAACTTAAAGCTGTATAATATGGAAAAGATAAAAGCTATTTTAATAGACGACGAATTGAACAGTCTTCAAAACCTGGAACAAAAACTGGAAGGATTTTGCCCCGATGTACAGGTGGTAGCAGTTTCGCAAAGGCCGGAGGAGGGAATTGTATTGATTCGTCAACACCAGCCCGACGTGGTATTTCTGGATATTGAAATGCCGAGAATGAGCGGCTTCCGGATGCTGGAAGCACTGGGAGATTATGATTTCGATATTATCTTCACTACAGCCTACAATCATTACTCAATTGATGCCATCCGCATCAGTGCATTCGATTATCTTGTAAAGCCTATCGGAATAGAAGAACTGCAAAGTGCGGTAGAAAGGCTGAGCAAAAGCCTCAATAAACACACCAAAGAAAAACTCGACATACTGAAAAGATCTCTCAACGACAGCAAGAACCAGGAAGACAAGATTGCTATTTCCACATCAGAAGGAATTGAATTTATACCCATAAAAGAAATTATTCATATAGAATCCAGCTCCAATTACAGCAGGATATTTTTAACAAACAATAAGAACCTGATGGTTACTAAAATTCTGAAAGATTTTGAGGAGATGTTAGTCCCCTACAATTTTTACCGCGTCCACAATTCGCACCTGATCAATTTGAATTTCATTCAAAAATACATAAGAAGCCAGGGCGGCCAGGTTCAGTTACAGGACGGAAGCGTGATCGATATTTCACGCCGAAAGAAAGATGAATTTTTAAAGATGATCGGGGGATAAGGTGAGCCTCGGGTGGCTTTAGAAAATGAATATTGAATCCTCTACTTTTTCAAATACATCTGTATCACATTTCCACCTTGTACCTTATACCTTGTGCCTTTTACCTGTTTAATGCACTAACTGATGCGTTTGCTTTATGATCCCCATTACAAAAGTGCTTTGTATATGCCCCATGTTTTCTATCTGGCTTAGTTTGTTCACGTGAAAATCATAGTATGCATTCATATCGGCACAAACTACCTTGAGCATAAAATCAAAATCCCCGGAAATGCTGAAACACTCAATCACTTCATTCAGTTCATTTATGGTTTTAATAAATTTTACACCCACGCTTTTATTATGCTGCTTCAGAGATATGAAGCATATCACCATCAATCCCTTTTTTATCTTCTCATGATCCAGCAGCGTTGCATACTGTTTGATCACGCCATTTTCTTCCATGCGCTTAATCCGCTCATGAATGGGCGTTGTGCTCAGGTGAACTTTTGTAGAAATATCTTTTATCGTCATTCTGGCATTAGTCTGAAGCAGCTTTAAGATTTCCAGGTCTTTTTTATCAAGCGGGGGGCTTTCATTTTGCATTTGTTCTTTTTCGTCAGGCTGTGGCATCTGATATTTTATTTTTATTCTTTTTTTTTAATAAAAATATAATCTTTATTCTAAATTCTTAACAACTGGTAGAAATTTATTCTATATTTTGTAGATTCGCGAACAAAAAAATAATTATGTCAACACTTACAAAGAATAACATTGATTTCAACCTGAAAAACAAGGTGAGGGATATGAGCCTTGCAGATTGGGGCCGAAAAGAAATAAAACTGGCAGAGGCAGAAATGCCCGGGTTGATGTCGCTCCGTGAAGAATTCGGAAAAGAGAAACCGCTGAAAGGCGCAAGAATCGCGGGGTGCCTACATATGACCGTACAGACTGCGGTATTGATTGAAACCCTTATTGAATTAGGAGCAGAAGTAAAATGGAGTTCCTGCAATATTTTTTCAACGCAGGATCATGCTGCTGCTGCAATCGCGGCAAAAGGCATTGGCGTTTTCGCCTGGAAAGGCCAAACAGTGGAAGAAGCAGACTGGTGTATTGAACAAACATTATTCTTTGGAAGTGCTGATCGTACATTGAATATGATATTGGATGATGGTGGCGACCTCACTAATATGGTATTTGATAAATACCCTGAATTGATTCAACACGTAAAAGGCTTGTCTGAAGAAACCACTACCGGCGTTCATCGCTTATACGAAAGAATGGAAAAAGGCACCCTGCCAATAGCCGCTATCAATGTAAATGACTCTGTAACCAAGTCGAAGTTTGACAACAAATATGGCTGTAAAGAAAGCCTGGTAGATGCTATAAGAAGGGCCACCGATGTAATGATGGCCGGGAAAGTAGCTGCTGTAGGCGGTTATGGTGATGTAGGCAAAGGCTCAGCGGCCAGTTTACGTGGTGCAGGTGCGCGTGTAATTGTAACAGAGATCGATCCGATATGTGCTTTGCAAGCTGCAATGGATGGCTATGAAGTAAAGAAAATGATTGACGCGGTTAAAGAGGCGGACATCATTGTAACGGCTTCAGGGTGCCGCGACCTGATCACGAAAGAACATTTCCTTGCAATGAAAGACAAAGCCATTGTTTGCAATATTGGCCATTTCGATATTGAAATTGACATTGCATGGCTCAATAAAAATTATGGGAAATCCAAAGACACGATCAAACCCCAGGTAGATAAATACACCATCAACGGTAAGGACATTATCGTATTGGCAGAAGGGCGCCTGGTAAACTTAGGTTGTGCTACAGGCCATCCGAGCTTTGTAATGAGCAATTCATTTACCAACCAGGTATTGGCTCAAATTGAACTTTGGCAACATTCAAAAAATTATGAAAATAAAGTGTACGTATTGCCAAAACAACTCGATGAGAAAGTTGCGAGACTTCACCTAAAGAAAATCGGCGTGGAACTAGATGCGCTCTCTGATGAACAGGCCAATTATCTCGGCATTTCAAAAGAAGGCCCCTATAAACCCGATACCTACAGGTACTAAACAATTTTTCTAATTAAAATAACATTTAGCATGAGAACAGGAAGACCAAGAGAAAGAGCTATTACACTGAGAGACGGATTTTACATTGAAATTTATAATTCCGGCGAGAGCAGAGGTTTGAAATTAAGAAGCGAAACCGAAGCGGCTATGCAACTCGCAGCCAAACAATATTCAAAATATAAGAAAGTAGTAGTACTGGGCGAATATAAGAATGGCGTTCGGGTAGATGCCAATAACTAAAGAGTAGTTCCGACAGTAAAATATTATAAAGCCACCTCAAAAGGTGGCTTTATAATTTATATAAAAGAAAAAATGCCGGCGAAAATCACCGGCATAAAATCTAAACAAAATTACCATTAAAAACCACGAAATTATTTTCCGATAACGGTATACTTTGTAGCACCGTTTTCGGTAATCTGCTTTAGATAAACATTATCCGGTGTTACATATAATTGTTCGCCATTAATAACTACAGCCTTTGAGCCATCAGGCAATTCTGATACCTCATCGCCCATTTGAAGCTCCGGTACATTATTCTGCTCGTTGCTCTGATTATAACCCGGAGCAGTATCATTATTTTGATCATTACTGTTGTTATTATAATCGTTGTTGTAATTATCCGGAGCCGTATTTTCAGGAGAGGTGGTAACGCCATTATCTTCGGTGTTGTTTACCACACCGTATTTCCCAATCACCGTATAAGTAGTGCGACCATTAGCGTCTACACCTTGCTTGTAGTAAGTGCCATTAAGTTCATACATTGTTTCGCCATTAATTACTACTGTTCTTACACCTGCAGGTAATGTGTAAACGACAGCACCCACAGGGGCATCTACTACTTCATAATAATCATTGTAATACCTGTAATAAATTCCATCATAGTAATAATAAGGCAATCCGCCCCAATAGAAGCTATAATATCCGTAAGGAAGAACTCCTATATGCAATCCAAATGGAGGGAACAGAGGCTGATAATAACCACCAAAATATCCCCAATAACATCCATCATTATAGTAGTAGTTGTAACCGCCAAAATTTATCGAGATGAAACTTCTTGGAATTACGCTATAACGGCGGCCGTACATAAAAGAGTATCGCCTGTTGTTATAAAGGTAATAGCCGCCGCCATAGTAACGGTTATTATAGTGATAAGAATAATTCGTATACCGGTTTACACCGTAGCCTCTCGTTGTTGCTACCCGCGACCTGTTATATGCCACCGATGGTGTGCTCACACGACCGCGGCTATAAACATTGTTGTTTACTCTCACTGTATTTCTCATAACAGCATTTCTTTGCGGATACGAATAAGAACGGTTGCGTTGTACTGCAGTTGTTGTAAAAACCCTCTCATTTCTTTGAACTGGTGTATTATTTTGTCGATAGGAATTGTTTTGTCTGAAAGTGGTGTTAGGCCTTACGGTGTTGCCTGATCTGTAACTGTTGTTTGTATTGTAGCTTCGTTCTTCGGAGAAGCTTCTGGTACTGCGGCTTGATATATTCGATTGTCTTCCACCGCCACCGGAGTCATGACCTCTTCTTTGAGCGTCCGCTCCGTTCGATGCCACCAGCGATAAACCGGCAAGCATCATTATACCCATGATAGTTTTCATATTTTTTCTTTTAAAATTTGCTACCAAATTTAATCCAATTGCTTTGGGATTCATAATTGATAATGTTAAATAAAATAAATAAGTGTTAGGTGAATTGACTATCCATGGAGTTCAGAGTTTAATGGCTAATTTTAATCATTTGAACACACACCGGTTTTTGAACGTGAATTTGATTATCCAGCGAAGTTAATAATCCGGATTTAGCATTTCTTTTAAAAATTACGATGTTGTCACTGGCCTGGTTGGCAACGATCAGATACTTCCCGTAAGGGTCGAGTATGAAGTTTCTCGGCATAACACCTTTTACATCCTGATAGGCCGCCGTCGTTAGTTTGCCCGTCACCGGATTCACAGAAAAGATGGTGATGGTATTTTCATCTCCCCGATTAGAGGCATACAAAAATTTTCCATCGGGTGACTCGCCAAGTTCTGCACTTCCGATCGTACCTTTATACCCCTTTGGATGAGCCGCTATTTCCTGAACTTCGCTAAACTTCCCGTCCCTATAGCGGTATGTAAGTACTGTTCCGCTTAATTCAGAAATCAGGTAGGCAAATTTTTTATTTGAGGAGAACAGAATATGTCTTGGCCCGTTTCCGGCAGGAATTTTAATAAATGCAGGGGAAGAAGGTACGAGAGGTTTTTTTAACCAGGGTTCAAATTTATAGATCATTACTTTATCAGCGCCAAGATCAGGTGTACACACATATTTGCCGTCAGGTGAAAACACGGTCTCGTGTACGTGTGCCCTTTCCTGCCTGCCTTTATTAACACTTGAACCGGTATCCTGGATAAACTCTGCATAGTTCCCTATCGACCCGTCTTTATCAATAGGAAAAACTGTTGCGTTTCCACTGCTGTAATTCGCTACAGTCAGCCACTTATCATCTTTTGACAACGCAAGGTGGCAAGGATCGTCGCCACGGGACGGTTGTGAATTAATAAATGTCAATGTACCTGTTTTGCTATCGAAAGCATAAGAGGACACTTTCCCAGGGTTATCGCCATGTGTTTCATTTACTGCATATACGAATTTTCCATTATGAGAAAAGATAACAAACGACGGGTTGGAAGCGGTGTCCGTACTGCTGACCAACGACGTGCTTCCGTTGGTCTCATCAAATGAGTACACATAAATGCCTTTGCTGCCTGAGCCGGTGTAGGTACCTACCAGCAAGTACATTTTTTGGGCCACACAAAAGTTTGAACTGGAAATGAGGATTAATAAACCAAGAAATTGAAGTGAGATTTTTTTCATTATATGATTCTTTAAAAATTTTATTCAGATAAATCATTTCAGTGATGAATATCAAAGCCATCAAATAGCTGCAACGGTTCATTTATAATTTCCACGCCGGTAACGATTGCCCTTTTCGGTCCCTCTTTACACCATTCAATAAACATTTCCAAATTACACTCTTCGCCTGTTACCAATGCTTCCACCTTATTATCGCGGGTATTTCTGATCCAACCAAACACGGTACAACCGTCAGCTACCTCTTTAGCGCTGGCCCGAAAAAAAACGCCTTGTACCTTTCCGCTAATCTTCAGGCGAACTGTTTTCATGCGATAAAGATAAAGTATAACGCGCTTAGGCAACTTCTTCAAAATAATTGATTGCTTCAAAAAAAATATCTATAAAAAAGATTAATTCTGGAAAAATACGTCTCTGTTAAACGTACAAATACCCTTAAAGAAGTAAATACAATAAACAACAAATTCAGGAGTCCTACTATTGTCTATAACTTATGCCATTCATACATTTGTACAGGAAGTTGATTAATGTTACAAAACATCCATCCGGGATTTAAATCTGTTCCGGACCATCATCCAAACCAGGAAAAATCTCTGCCAAATCCAATACCAGATAACTTCTTTTTCTTTCGCATTCCTGTAGCCTTCGGGAAGCCATATCCTCTGATTTGCCGATATCTTAAGAGTCAATTCAATTTCATCCATTTTAAAGCCATCTCTCCCTGGATAAATTTCCAGTTAGAAATTTAAAACTTCTGTTTTCTAACGGAAGTTTTTCATTTACACCCTTCCAACTTGAGTTTGAGCGAATCAAAAAAATGTTCACAATAGCCAATAAAAAGGTGAACTTTGGTCATAGAAATTTAAGGAATGAAAAGTATCTTTCTTGGAGTATTGGTGCTGATCACTACGATGGCTAACTCGCAGAAGCTTTCTTTTAAAGTGAAGGTATACGGACATGGTCAGCCCATAATTTTAATTCCCGGTCTTGGGTGCAGTGGCGATATATGGAAAAAAACGGTGAATGAATTTAAAGATCAATACAAATTATATGTACTCACTTTGCCCGGATTTGACGGAGTACGTTCGATTGATACACCCATTCTTAAAACAGTACGGGATCAACTGATCAGCTATGTGAGGGACAAACGTCTTGTAAAACCAGTATTGATTGGCCATAGTCTTGGCGGCTTTTTGAGTTTATGGGCCGCAAGTGAAGCTCCTGAGCTTTTTTCAAAAGTTATGTGTGTAGACGGTTTCCCTTTTTTGCCGGCAGCAATTGATCCTTCTGTAACTGATGTGCAGGCAAAAAATGATCCGGATTATAATGCCGGCACCGTGGCTAATACGTACACGTCAATGTCTGATCATGCGTTTGCAGATAGCCGCTTTAGATGGGCGCTTGCCATGGTAAAAGATTCTGCGAATGCTAAATTAATTACAAAGTGGAACATGAAAAGTAACCGCAAAGCACTAGCGTACGCTTATTCGGAAATGTGCACAACCGATTTAAGAAATGAAATTGCAAAAATTAATATTCCTGTTCTCGTGTTAGGAAGTACTTATGGCACTGAAGATCGTTCCAAAAAGATGATGGAGCAACAGTTTAAAAATCTTACCGAGAAAATGATCGTTATTGCTCCAACAAAACACTTTATTATGTTAGACGATCCCGCATGGTTTAAAGAACAGGTAAAGAATTTCCTGGTAAATGGGTTGTATAATTAGCATTATCTAACCAAAAATATATTTTATGATCGAAGTAGTAGAAGGCTTTCCGGCTTATGTTACTGCTTTTCGTGCAACCGGCTCCGTAACACGGGAAGACTATCATAAAACCATCAACCCGCTGGTGAGGAGTGTAGCCGACTCTCACAAAAAAATTAATTATATGTTGATCTTAAACACAGCCCTGAAAAATTATACACTCGGAGCCTGGATAGAAGATGGGATGCTGGGTTTCAGGCATTTTTCCAAATGGAATAAACTTGCTGTCGTAACAGAAAAAAACGGGATAAAACAGTTCACTAACACTTTTGGGATATTTATTCCTTGTCCCACGAAAGGTTTTAAAATGGAAGAACTTCCGCAGGCAAAAGAGTGGATATCGGTTTTATAGCATTAATAGGAATAAAGCGACGTTCTTATCACCGAATCTTTTTGCGCAGGAGTCAGCGAATGATTATTGTGATACAAAGAACTTTCCCAATCTCCGTATGTGGTATTGGGTAGAATGATAAACCTGTCGACGAAATCGCAAGATTATCTCCGAGCAACATCACAATTTCACAGTTAGCTGTAATAGCCTGCTTTCTTTGTAGGACGCATTTTGTATTGGGAATAAATGCGCATTATCTGCTTCGGATGTTGTTTTCCGTATTTGATACGGTTACCTTCGGTGCAGTGCAAGATCCGATCGCTATTAATACTACAAGCCATGATTTTTTTTATTTGAAAGATTTAGGAAGGTGTAAAAAATCGAAGCAATTTTCAGGCTTAGTAGTGTCACTATTTTATTTATTAATATGGCTTAATTTTATTCAGAATTATAAAAGCTAAATTAAGAAAATGGATTTTGTTGATTATTATAAAACCCTGGGAGTGGCTAAAAACGCTTCCGCAGAAGATATTAAAAAAGCTTATCGGAAACTGGCCCGCAAACTTCATCCTGATCTCAACCCGAATGATAAAGATGCTCATCGTAAATTTCAACAAATAAACGAAGCCAATGAAGTGCTGAGCGATCCGGAGAAAAGAAAAAAATACGATCAATACGGGGAAAACTGGAAACACGCCGAGCAATTTGAGCAAGCAAAACAGCAACAGGGTGCAAGAGATTTTAGTGGATCTGGTTTCGGCAGCGATCCCTTCCAGCATTATACTTATTCATCTGATGATGACTCTGCCTTTTCTGATTTTTTTGAGTCTTTATTTGGCGGTGCCGGTGGAAGAAGAAACCGTGCCAGGTATCGCGGGCAGGATTACAATGCAGAGTTACACATTTCTTTAACGGACGCATACAAAACTCATAAACAAACGCTCACCATCAATGGCAAACATGTAAGAATTACGATTCCTGCCGGCGTCGAAAACGGGCAGGTGATCCGGTTGAAAGGATACGGCAGCGAAGGAGCAAATGGTGGACCAAACGGAGATTTGCTGATCACATTTGTCATTAACAACAATACTTCTTTTAGGCGTGATGGAGACGATCTTCATAAAACTGAAGATATGGATTTGTACACCGCCGTTTTAGGCGGTGAAAAGACCATTGACACATTGGATGGAAAAATAAAATTGAAAGTAAGTCCTTACACGCAAAATGGTGCAAAGGTTCGCTTGAAAGGTAAAGGATTTCCCGTTTATAAAAAGGAAGGTCAATTCGGTGATCTCTATATAACGTGGAATGTAAAACTTCCGACTCACTTAAACGAAAAACAGAAACAAATGTTTACCGAACTTTCTAAATTGTAAATCAAAATTTTTGTTATGACTCATGATGAATTAATACCCGCACAGGATTTTTGCTCACTGCATAATATTGAATTTTCTTTTATCAGTTCGCTGCAAAGCTCAGGGTTGATCAGTGTTACGTCCGTTCAAAGTGCCACGTATATTCATCCAGAAGAAATAGACAAAATTGAAAAATTTATCCGGATGCACTACGATCTTGATATCAATATTGAAGGCATCGAAACCATCAGCTATTTGTTGGAAAAAGTGGAACGCATGCAGCAGGAGATCGTTAGTTTGAGAAACAGAATTTGAGAGCAATCGTTTCTCTTAAGGTTCGGCAAAAGGCCACTCCCTACCGAATTTGGCCTTGATAAAATAAACGATCGCTCCTGAACAAATAATGATCAGCGCTCCGATCATCAGGTTACTTCCTGTCGAAATTAAAATGTACAACCACATCACAATGGCAAGAATCACCGGCAGCGGAAAGAAAGGCATTTTGTAAGGAAATTCGATATCGTTTTTTTTGAATTTTAGTAATAACAGGCCCACTGCTTGTCCTATAAATTGTATGATCACCCGCATTGCAAGAATAGCACTGATTACATCTTCAAGCTTGAATAGCAGGCTGAATATAAACGCTACGCTTCCTAAAAACAGCAAAGAAACATAGGGAAACTTTTTTGTCGGGTGAACCCTCGCAAATATTTTAAAAAATTCTCCATCAGCAGCAGCGGCATAAGGAATACGGCTGTAGCCAAGCGTTGAAGAAAAAACAGATGCAAACGCAACCCATAAAATCAGGCACGTTGCTATTTTGGCCGCATTTTTTCCCCCAAGTATCTGTACAAACTCACTTACTAAAAATTGACTGTTTTTTGCCTGCTGCCATGGTATCACGCTTGTAACGCTGATATTCATCAGTAAATAAAAAATCGCTACACCTGCAATAGAAATGAACATGCTTCGCGGAATATTTTTAGAAGGATTTTTTATTTCACTTCCCAAATGACAAACATTATAATATCCCAGGTAGCTGTAAATTGATTTTACGCTCGCATAACCCATTGCGGCCAGAAAGGCATAATCAATTTTAATTCCACCATTAATATGTCTTATTGGGGTTAAAAAATTACCATGAACAACACCTCCCCCTATAATCCAAAACATCGTTATGATAACACCACTCCATAGAAAGATGCTTATTTTACCGATGGCTTCTATTTTTCTGTACAATAAAATAACAATGAGAATGACAACACAGCCGCTTACGATTTTTTCCGTAACGGGGCTCAAAGGCACCAGAAATGAAAAGTATTTAGAAAATCCGATTGCGGCAGATGCAATTACCAGCGGCGCCTGTATCATCGTTTGCCATACAAAAAGAAAACTCATCAATTTTCCTGCACTATTTTTTCCGTAGGCTTCCTTTAGAAAATTATACGATCCCCCTGCCCTTGGGAATGCAGTTCCCAACTCACTCCAGATCATCGCATCAATAATGGAAAGGAAAGCTCCGGCCAGCCACGCATATAAAAAATACGGGCCATTCATCATGCCGATAACCATTGGCATCGTAATAAATGGTCCGATGCCCACCATGTCAATCATATTGATGGCAGAAGCCTGGGCCAAACCCAGCTTTCGTTCCAATGTTTGTTCAGGCATTCGATTGGTGTAAAATCACGAGATCAATTTTCTCATTATAAAGACAATAAAAATACGAAAGGATAATATAAATAAAAGTGTGTTATCGGCACGAATTTTTCAAAAAAATTCTTAGTCCGCATTCAGATTATAAAATAACTAACCATACAATACATTTAAGACATTCAGGTACGCCTTTTTAACTTTTTTTACCTTATATGCCCTGTATGGTTCAAACAAAATAATCTTAAACAGGTTATCAAAAAATATCATCTTTTTTCATCCGCATCATTTCAGCATAACCCAACTTTCTGGATAGTGCACTCACAGCACGGGCTATGCGCTTTTCTCTGGTCTCTTCAGTTTTGGCGCTATCAATCCATTTACTGAAATAGTTTCGGTGGCTCCCGGCCAATGAATTAAAAAATTCAAGGGCTGCTGGTTCATCGTGGAGGCAGAGCATAAAAGTCTTGTTGATCTCCGCGCCACGTCTGTCTTCCGCAATAGCTACTTTTATAATCTCACCTTTTCGTTTTCCTAATATTTTTCTGAGTGTAGCATTAATGGGTATTATAAAATTTCCACCACCCATTGGCAACAGACTCACGCGTTCAATCTTGTGTTCATCCAACATTCCCTTTACCCGAAATGATCTTTTATAACCGGGTTTGATTATACTAGCAATTTCATGGGGTATCTCAATATATGACCACCCGGTCTTTTCGCCTTGCTCTGCAAACTTTTTTATGACTGCGTCAAATGTGATCATAACATAATCAGTTCGGTAGATTCAATGCTTAACAATAATACCACTAAACAAATTAACCAATACACTAATTACCCGACCTTCCTTCAAATTTCAAACGTAACTTTGTAATCATGACAAAACTATCAGTAAATATCAATAAAATCGCTACGCTTCGCAATTCGCGTGGTGGCAATAACCCTGATGTAATTAAGACAGCGGTTGATATTCAACATTTCGGGGCAGAAGGTATTACCGTGCACCCACGGCCGGATGAAAGACACATCCGTTATACAGATGTATTCGAATTAAAAAAAATTATCACAACAGAGTTTAATATTGAAGGCAATCCTAAGGAACAAAAATTTGTGGATCTTGTTTTGATCAATAAACCTGACCAGGTGACCCTGGTACCTGATGCCCAGGGGCAACTCACTTCTGATCATGGTTGGGATACGATAAAAAACAAAAATTATTTAATTGATCTCATTGCTGTATTTCAAAAAGAGGGGATAAGAGTTTCCATCTTTGTCGATCCTGATATTAAAATGGTGGAAGGCGCTAAGGAAACCGGCACGGACCGCATCGAATTATATACAGAAGGATATGCGAGCAAATACGCCAGTGGCGATAAAGACGGTGCGATAAAAAATTATATTGCTGTCGCAAAAAGGGCGAATGAATTGAATTTAGGAATCAATGCCGGTCACGACCTCGACCTTCATAACCTGAAATATTTTGCACAAAACATTCCTTCTTTATTGGAAGTTTCCATTGGTCATGCTTTAATCTGTGATGCTGTGTATTATGGCCTGGAAAATACGGTGCAGTTATACAAAAGGCAATTGATGAGTTGAGGGTCAATAGCCAATAAAGAATCTTCGTATAACCGTTTACGTTAGTTACTTAAAATCAGGCTAAGTTTATTATCCAGCAAAGGCCCTCTCAGGTTTTTTGCAATGATCTTTCCGTTGGGATCAATCAAAATATTTTGCGGTATCTGACGAACTTGAAAAAGTGCAGCCACAGCATTGTTCCATCCTTTGAGATCACTTACATGATTCCATGTAAGACCATCCATTTTAATCGCATCCAGCCATGCGGGCTTTGCCTGGTCAAGGGAAACGCTGAGGATCGTAAAATTCTTGTCGTGGAATTTTTTATATGCCGCTACGACATTGGGATTTTCCATGCGGCAGGGCCTGCACCAGCTTGCCCAGAAATCAACCAATACATATTTACCACGAAAAGATTTGATGTTGATCGGCTTTCCCGCCGTATCTGTCTGAGAAAAATCTTTTATTACCGAACCGATAGGATTGATCTTTGACTCCTCAATTTGCTGGTTGAGATATTGCCCCAATTCGCTTGACTTTACATTTGCCGGCATCAAGGCATATAGTCTCTCCGCTTTGGTGCCATCCTGCGTTGCCTGCAACAAACGAATAGCCGCAAGTGGCGCTACATATGAGCCGGGATGCTTTGCTACAAAGCCATCGCTGATCTTTTCTACCGCATCTATCGACTGCTGATCCGGCACCGCACCATCCGCAAAAATATTCTGATAAGGTTCAATTGCCTTTACATATTCCGTAAACTCGCTGTGTGAGGGAGATCCGGTTATGGAAAGCTTATCGAGTGCGCTTTTATCACCTGAAATTTTTACATTACTGTTATCCAAAAATAAAGGAACAGCCGGGGGCTGATCTCCAAATACCAACACCTTAATACCCGGTTCTTGCATTGAGCCCTTGATTGTAAACTTATTATGTTCAATGGTGGTTTGCTTTTCCAATCCTCCCGTCTGATTATTAACAAATGAAACAGACGTGCCATCGGCATAACCCGTAACGTTTCCGGTAATTACAAATCCTTTTTCAACCGGTGCTCCCTTAGTCTTTTTTGTTTGTGAAAATGCAATTACAGGGAATAAGAGAAGCAATAAAAAAAATCTTTTCATGAGTATATGTTGGTCTGTAAAATTAATTTTTTTCAGTCAAAGATTCAAGTATAAACGGGACCGGAGCCCAAAATTGCATTAACAAATTGGTGTGTATCGGCGTAAATATCTGAAGAATTTTCAATTGTCTTGATATAAGCCGTTCCGATAATGGCGCCGTTGGCGTTCGTACAAGCTTGTGAAAAGGTATTGTAGTCTTTTATTCCAAAGCCAACCATTATCGGGTTTTTTAAATGCATATTTTTTAATCTTTCAAAGTACTGCTGCTGGGCTTCAAAATTTTTATCAACCCCCGTTATAGAGGAAGAAGATACTGCGTAGATAAAGCCTTTACTAAGGTGATCTATTTTTTGAATTCGATCTTCACTTGTTTCTGGCGTTATTAAGAAAATGAAATCGAGTTTATGTTTCCTGAAAAGTATTTTATATTCTTTTTCATATTCATCGACCGGAAGGTCGGGAAGAATAAGGCCGTCAATGCCGGCGTTTTGTGCATCTTCACAAAATCTTTCGATTCCATATTGTAAAACGGGATTCAAATATCCCATCAATATAACGGGAAGGAATATACGATTTCTGAAATTTTCCAGTTGTTCAAATATTTTTTTTATGGTAACCCCGTTTTGCAAAGATACCGTGCTGCTGTGCTGAATAACAGGGCCGTCAGCCAACGGGTCGCTGTATGGAACACCCAATTCAACCATATCCACGCCGCTATTTTGCAAAGAGGTCAACACCTCAATGGTATCATCTAATCGCGGGAACCCTGCAGTAAAATAAATGCTGAGAACATTATTTTTTTTATTGCGAAATAGTTTTTCAATACGATTCATAAAAATTTTCTTTTGCGCCAAAAGATTTCAGATCCGACTTTTATAAAGTTTGGAAACCTTCAAAAACTATTTAATTCAAACATGTTTCATATAAGTATCCATATCCTTATCTCCCCTTCCGCTCAGGTTTACAACGACGATATCTTCTTCGTTTAATTCCATTTTTCTCAATGCAAATAACGCATGCGCGGATTCGAGCGCCGGAATAATTCCCTCCAGCTTTGCTAACTCAAATGCCGCAGCTAACGCCTCGCCATCAGTTGCACTCATGAAAGTAGCTCTTTTGCTTTCATACAGATAAGCATGCAATGGGCCAATACCCGGATAATCCAATCCCGCTGAAATGCTGTGTGGCTCAATTACCTGGCCATCTTCTGTCTGCATTACCAAACTTTTACTTCCATGCAAAATTCCTTTGGTGCCCAATTGCGTAGTAGCCGCACTCATGCCGCTGGTAATGCCTTTGCCTGCAGCCTCTACGGCTATAAGTCTTACAGTTTCATCATTCAAAAAATGATAAAATGCCCCCGCCGCATTACTTCCCCCGCCAACACATGCCATTACATAACCGGGTAATTTTCTTCCTGTCTTTTCTTTTAATTGCAATTTCATTTCCTTACTGATAACACTTTGAAAACGGGCAACCATATCGGGATAAGGATGCGGCCCGACTACACTCCCAATTATGTAATGTGTGCTGTCCGGATTATTAATCCAATCGCGTATGGCTTCATTGGTAGCATCTTTCAACGTTTTGCTTCCACTGGTAGCAGGAATAACGGTTGCGCCCAACATCTTCATGCGTGCAACATTGGGCGCCTGCCTTGCCATATCTTTTTCACCCATATACACAATACATTCCAAACCTTTCAAAGCACAAACTGTCGCAGTAGCCACACCATGCTGACCCGCGCCCGTTTCAGCAATGATCCTCTTTTTGCCCAATCGTTCCGCCAATAAAATTTGTCCGATCGTATTATTTATCTTATGCGCTCCGGTATGATTCAGATCTTCACGCTTCAAAAAAATTTGTGCATTGTATTTATTACTCAGTCTTTCTGCAAAATATAATGGCGTTGGCCTGCCCGCATAATCTTTCAATAGCGAATTAAATTCCTGCTGAAATTTTTTATCGGTAATAATTTTTAAATAATTCCTTTGAAGTGTTTCTACATTGTTGTGTAGCATCTCGGGAATATAGGCTCCGCCAAATTCACCGTAGTAGCCCCTCTTATCTACAGAATAATTTTTCATCTTTTTTAAATCTTCGTTTAATCTTTACCGCCTGCCTGCCGCAGGCAGGTTAGTTTGTTCATTTAGCTGACTGATAAATTTCTTTATCGAATCGAGATCTTTCACACCTGGTGTCAGTTCGAATTTGCTGTTAATGTCGACAGCAAAGAGCTCTTTTGCTGAGGGCCTTGCCGCAAACTCATGCAATCTGCAGGCATCTCCCGGTTCTATTCCTCCACTTAAAAAATACGGTTTACCAATATTAATCTCACTGAGTTTATCCCAGTTAAATTTTTTACCGGTGCCACCATAGCCGGCCCCTTCGGTATCAAACATGAACATATCACACACATCACGGTAGTCTTTAATTCGCCATGCTATATTATCTGTTTCGCTTACGCGAAATACTTTAATGACGGAAATATAATCAGCGATCTTCTCGCAATACTTAGGTGTTTCATCACCATGCAACTGTACCATGTGCAGCCTGCAGTCATCAACTTTTTTCAAGACTTCCTCTACCGACGCATTTACAAAAACGCCCACTTTATTAATACTGTTTTCCTTCTTGATCTGCGCAGTATTCATCCGGTGCAAGACATAGCGCGGTGACTTGGGATAAAAAATAAACCCCGCGAACGTTGCACCCAAGTACGGTAGTTGCGCCAATTGCTCTTCAAGGGTGATGCCACAGACTTTTACTCTCATTTTTTAATTGTTTAATTGTTCAACAAATTGAGCAAAAGCAATCGTGGGGTTAGGATGTCTCATAAATTTTTCGCCCATCAAAAAACCATTATAACCATATTCTCTCAGCAATCTTATCGAAGCAGCATCATCAATGCCGCTTTCGGATATTTTTATCACACTTTCCGGAATCATTCTACCCAACTCAATCGAACGATTGATATCAACCGTAAAAGTTTTCAGGTCACGGTTGTTCACTCCTACTACATCAACGCTATCACAAATATGTTCCAGTTCATTTTCTCTATGAATTTCGAGCAACACATTCAAACCAATATTCTTTGCAAAAGAAGATAATTTTTTTACTTCGTCCTTCGAAAGGCATGCAGCAATTAACAAAATAATTTCTGCACCGAAAGCTTTCGATTCTATTAACTGGTATTCATCAATAATAAAATCTTTTCGCAAAACCGGGATTTCATTAGCCGTGGCCGCAAGTAAGTCATCTAATGATCCTCCAAAAAAAATTTCGTCAGTTAAAACAGAAAGTGCGCTGGCTCCATAGTGAGTATATCCTTTCGTCACTTCCGGCACTGATGCTTTATCATTAATGATTCCCTTCGACGGCGATCTTCGTTTGAATTCAGCAATAATTCCGGTTTTATCCTTCCGTAACAAAAACTCTCTGAAAGACAAAGTATTATTTTTATAAAACTGGCTGCTCTCTAACTCCTTTACCGTTTTATTCTTCCTTCTTTCTGCTACTTCAATTTTCTTTTGGGCTATTATGGTATCGAGAATATTCATTACTGCAGGCTCATTAATTTTTTGAAGGAGCTATATGCTTTGCCATTATCCAGGCTCTCTACTGCAAGTTTATAACAATGCTCATAATCCGGAAAATTACCCGTTGCAAAAAGCGCGATTGAGGCATTAGCCAACACTACTGCATTTTGCGCCCAGCTTCCTTCACCCTTTAATATTTTCAAAAATATTTCTGCCGCTTGTTCTGTTGTATCTCCTCCATATATATCTTCAGCATTGACCATGCGTTTTCCTAATTCTTCGGCGTTGTAAATTTTTTCTCCATTATTAGTGATCACTTTTGCATCACCTGTTAATGATATCTCATCATACCCATCAAGGCTATGCACTATTGTAAATTTTTTCCCCGATTGTTGTAGCATATACGAGTAAATGCGTGCCATTTCGAGATTGTAAACGCCCACCACCTGCACGTCCGGTAAAGCGGGATTCACCATTGGTCCGAGCATGTTAAAGAATGTTCGTATCCCGATATTCTTTCTTATAGGGCCAACTACTTTTAAAGCAGGATGAAATAGAGGCGCGTGCATAAAACAAATACTCGCTTCTTCCACCTCGCGAAGTAATTTTTTATTATCAGAAGAAAATTTATAGCCATGCATTTCCATCACATTGCTCGCACCACTGATAGAAGTTGCACCATAGTTGCCATGCTTAGCCACCTTTTGTCCGGTGCCTGCAACGATAAAACAACTTAACGTTGAAATATTAAACGTGTTCTTTCCATCACCACCGGTACCAACAATATCGATCACTGAGTAAGGTTTAAGATCAACCGGCACACATAATTCAATCAATGCCTCACAAAAACCAGACAACTCCGGGATAGTAACACTTCGCATAAGGTACACCGTTATGAATGAAGCTATTTCCACATCAGTGTACATTCCTTTGGAAATATTAAATAATACTTCCTTAGCTTTTTCTTTCGACAGCGTCTTGTGCTCAAAAAGATATTTAAGAATTTCTTTCATACTAATTATTTAACCAGTTTTTCATCATCTTTTCTCCCATTGGCGTAAGAACGCTTTCAGGGTGAAACTGTACTCCTTTCACATCATATTTTTTATGCCGCAAAGCCATAATGTATCCGTTATCATCTTCAGCCGTTATTTCCAATACCTCCGGGAAATTTTCTTTACTTACAATCCAGGAATGATAGCGTCCGGCTTCAAATTCCTCGGGGACTTCTTTGAACATCGTTTCATCCTCTGTCAACAGTTTGCAATTCGTTGCGACTCCGTGATACACCGTACTTAAATTTATGAGCCTACCGCCGAATGATTCGCCAATCGCCTGGTGTCCCAAACACACACCCAGTATGGCTTTGGAAGATGCATACTCTTTTATCAATGGCAACAGCAAACCCGATTCTTCCGGAATACCCGGGCCTGGCGATAAAATAATCTTATCATATTCCTTTATTTTTTCAAGTGGTATTTTATCATTGCGATGCACATGTACCTTACTATGGATTATTTTTTCTACCACATGAACCAGGTTGTAGGTAAATGAATCGTAATTATCAAAAATCAGGATCTTCATTTCTAAATTTTTTCTGCAGATACTATGGCTGCGGTTAATGCATTTAGTTTATTGGTTACTTCCTGCAACTCACTGGCAGGGTCAGACGCAGCCACAATGCCGGCACCGGCACGATATATAAGGTTGTTGCCTTTACTTAAAAAACTGCGAATTAAAATAGCATGGTTAACGTTACCGTTAAATCCTACAAAACCGATACAGCCGCCATAATAACTTCTCGCATCCTTTTCATATTGATCAATCAACTGCATAGCCTTATATTTCGGCGCTCCACTCAGCGTGCCTGCAGGAAAACTTATCGCAAGCAAGTTGAACGGATTAGTTCCTGCCGGAACTTTCCCTTTCACTTCACTTACCAGGTGAATCACATGTGAAAAATATTGCACTTCGCAGAAGCGGCTCACTGTTACATCTGTACATAATCTACTGAGATCATTTCTTGCCAGGTCAACCAACATCACATGTTCGGCGTTTTCTTTTTCATCTTTAGCGAGTTTTTCCGCAAGCTGCTCATCTACTGCATCATTACCGGTTCTTCTGAATGTGCCCGCTATCGGGTGTACAATTGCCGTTCTGTTTTGAACTATCAATTGACTTTCTGGGCTGCTCCCAAATAAACGATAATCTCCATAGTCAAAATAAAACAGGTAAGGGCTTGGATTTATATTGCGCAATGCACGGTACACATTGAATTCATCACCGGAAAATTTTTGAGAAAATCTGCGGCTTAATACCACCTGGAACACATCTCCCCTCTTGCAACTTCCGATTCCCTTTTTTACCATTTCGATGTATTCCTCATTTGTGAGTGTAGAAGACTCACCTTTAAGATGGGCAAACGGATAGGCAGGAACATCTTTACTCTTAATAAGGCTTTCTACTACCTCTATTTCACTTGACAAACCTTTTACCTGGTTTTCACAAACATATAATTCGTCTTTGAAATGATTAATAACAATCACATATTGGTACAAACGATACCGGATTAGAGGAATCTCCGGGGCCGCATTGGCTGATTTGAATTGAATATCTTCAAAAAATTGTATCGCATCGAAAGTAGTATAACCAAACAAACCCTGTGCTTTGGTTGCGGGAATTTCTTCCGGCGTTATGCAATCAAAATGCTGCATAAATTTTGCGAGTTCTTCGCTCACATTTTTAGTTTTATCCGTTTTTATCTTTTCAATTTTTTGCAGCGGAAGTTTATATTCAATTTCTCCGTACGAACTGATTTCTATACCAGCGACAGCGTTAATACCGATAATGGAAAAGCTGTTTTCGCCCACATGAAAGTCCGTGCTCTCCAGCAAGATCGTATCACGAAAGCGATCGCGCAGGCGCAGATATATACCGACCGGGGTATATACATCCGCCAACAATTTTTTAAAGGAAGTAGTGAGTTCTATTTTTTTCATACTATAAAAAAACCCCGGCCTAGTGCCGGGGCATAATATTTTTAAAATACAAATACAGTGTCGGCACAATCATCTGATTGTTTGCCACCAACTGTTATATGTATTGTTTATTTTCATTTGTAATGCAAATATGTAATGAAAATTTTTATTTAACAAAATTTATTTCGCCGGACTTTATTTTTCACTCAAAAAATCATGCAAACTTTTTTGCGTCAGCAAGGAATTTCGCAAGCCCGATATCCGTCAAAGGATGTTTTAACAGACCCAATATAGAATTCAAGGGACAGGTACAAACATTTGCACCTGCTTCTGCGCATTTTATTATATGTAGCGAACTGCGTATGGATGCAGCTAAAATCTCTGTTTCAAATCCCTGTATATCATATATGTGAGCAATCTGCTGAATCAGTTCGAGGCCATCCCAACCACTATCATCAATCCTCCCGATAAATGGTGATACATAGGCTGCACCTGCCTTCGCCGCAAGTATGGCCTGGCCGGCACTAAACACTAATGTGCAATTGGTACGGATACCGTTATCCGAAAACCACTTAATAGCCTTCACTCCATCTGCAATCATAGGAACTTTTACCACAATATTTTTGTGAATAGCGGCAAGTTTTTTCCCTTCCTCCACTATGCCTTTAAAGTCGGTACTTATCACTTCGGCACTGATATCGCCGTTTACCATTTCGCAGATGGCTTTATAGTGATTTGTTACTGCTTCTGTGCCCTTGATCCCCTCTTTTGCCATCAATGAAGGGTTGGTAGTAACTCCATCTAATATTCCAAGATCATTGGCTTCTTTTATCTGGTCGAGATTTGCTGTGTCAATAAAAAATTTCATAATTATATATTTTGAATGTGCTTAAACTATTTCTGCAAAGTTATTTCATTACAGGGAACAAGCTTCATACCCAAATCCTGATAGGCAAGTTATAGGACTTATAAAAAAACATAATCTGTGAATTTGGAGTAGCCGGGAAGCTCACGGGTACAAAAAAGGCAAGTTACTTATATCACGCCGCTCAACCACATACCCTTGCTATCTTCCGATCCTGGGGGAGTTCTGCAGGAGCTGGCCGTATAAGACTTGCCGGCTGCAAATATAGTTAAAAATCTTCCCGGCAGCTTTCTATGGTGATCTGTTTCCATTCAAGTGAATAAAGATTAATATTTGCCTTAAATAGGTACTTATGGACGTACTCAATTATACTGAATTCAGAAATAATCTTGCGGAGAGCCTCAATAAGGTAACCGACGATGCAGAAGTTATCATCGCTGCAAGAGGCAAGGGGAAAATGTTGTAGTAATGAGCCTTGATGAATACAGTGCCTTCAAAGAAACCGTCTATCTGATATCCACTAAGGCAAACAGAAAGAGGCTGGTTTATAAAGTATTACAGGACAGGCTGCATATTTTACAATGCAGGTTTCACTATAAATAAGATTTCATCAAAATGTCGAATTCGTTACGTCCGCCCTTGAATTAAAATTTCCTATCCCAATTAGTTCATCCGAACGGTCGGTAAATGACCGGAAATAAACAAGAATGGTATACAAATTTTCTGTTTCATAATAATTGCCATCGAGTTCATTTCTTATTTGCGGGTTGTCCCGGTCAACTGCGACATAGGTATAATCATAATAGCCTTGCTTCAGCAATAAGTGTGTTTCATAAATGCCTTTATCGGGATTGAATACCATTTTCAAACTATCGGTATAGTCATAGTTCGTCAAGGCACCGTACAGGTAAATATCCTTATTCGGGTAGGCGACACCGTTAGGAGGCGCCAATGAAAAATGAACGGTGGCATAATCCCCTTCCCAATAAGGATTCAGTCCCCGCAAATTAGGAGATACATACATTCCGTTCAGATCATGGTAATAAACATATTGCTGCCCTTCTCTTGGCAAGTCTGTTTTCAAATAAATATCCGTCGACTCTTTATGATAATCTGCAGTAAGTACCCTATCTGTTTGCAAGCGAAAATCAGTAATGTCCAACCATCGCCATTCTTTCCCTGCAGGAAACACTCCGAGATTTTCCGAATTATATTCAAGCACCGAACCGCGTATAAATGTAGGCGGAAAGCCGGTTTGGGCATTGTCCCACCGGTAGTTTTGCAGGAGTACCACTTTCACCTGTTGGGCTGCATTGAACACATCCACACCTTTTACTGCCACAGTAAACTGTAATCGCTGATGCGTTTGATATAATGAAGGAGCAAACGGTTGTATGATCTTTGCCGCCACAGATGCTTGTCCGCTTGTAATCATCAGTCTTTTTGTAAAAGCAAGTTGAGAAGTATCGCCATTCAAGTAAACTTTTAGAATATAATTTCCGGATTTTGTTGGATAGCTGCTTTGGTCGGGAAGTATTGCCTGGTAATGTGTATACCGTGTGAGTGCAATGGACGAAAAACGGTAAGTGGAAATGCGCATCTGAATAAATCCTCTAATGTAATCAGCCTGGTTAATATCCACAGGTGTCCAGTCGCTGTTACAAAGCTGGTAGGTATAATAGTAATATTTAACATCCGCATCGAGGTCGTCAAAATGAAGTTCCAATTGCCCTGTGCTGTTCAGATTAATAACAGGCAGGCTTAGTTCATTGCCGGAATAATACAGCCTCGCTGTTTTGATATTACTCATGTAAATACTATCCGGTGCCAGCGCGGGTATATTTTTTGAGAGTAATAAAAAAATAAATTGAAAAATTATGTAAGCGGGGACTTTTTTGCGCAGCATTGAGATGATTTAAAAATATTAGTTTTACAAGATACCAAATTTAAAGGTTTGAATGTTTCTTCGTTTATAGCAAGGCGTATTGCTTTCAACGGCCAAAAAACTTTTTCAAAATTTATCATAGGGTTGGCCATTGCCGCTACTACCATCAGTGTGGCTGTGATGATTGTAGCATTGAGCTTTGTTAATGGTTTCCAAAATGTGATCAGCAATAAGGTCTTCAGTTTCTGGGGACACATCTGGATTCAGCAAAATGTGATGGACGATTCCAACATTACAGAACAAAATCCGATAAAGAAAGATGATTCGCTGGTGAACTTTTTATACTCGTTACCTGAGGTGAAGAGTGTAGAACAGTATGCTACCAAATCAGCAATCATCCGTTATAAAGACAACATTGAAAGCGTATTGATGAAAGGGATAGACAGCAACTATCATTTTAGCCGCATCAATTCTTTCCTGGAAAAAGGAAGCTGGATTTCGTTTAAAGATACCGCTTACAGCAAAGACATTGACCTTTCTGCCTATACCGCCAACAAGCTCGAAGCGAATGTTGGTGATAGCGTGATCATATTATTCATTCAAAGTGACGGAACACAACGTGCCCGCAAACTCCGGATAGCCGGAATTTTTAAAACCGGCATTGATGAATATGACCAGGTTTATTGTCTCGGCGATATCAGGCTCATCAGAAAAATGAATGATTGGGATGCTGACGAGATCGGGGGTTATGAGATCTTTTTGAAAGATTACAGGCAAACAGACTCTGTAAACAACTATCTGTACGATTCCAATTCACTCCCCGATAAATGGTTCAGCAAAACGATCAAAGAAATCTATCCAAACATTTTCGACTGGCTAAACCTGCAGGGAAGAATTAAAAATATCTTGTTAGTGATAATGACGGTGGTGGCTGTGGTCAATTTAATTACCTGTCTCATCATCCTGGTATTGGAAAGAACCAACATGACCGGTATATTGAAAGCTCTCGGCGCACCAAATGCGACCATACAAAAAATTTTTTTATACAATACTTCTATTATTGCTTTCGCCGGAGTCGTTGCGGGAACAATTCTCGGCCTGTCGATCTGCTATATCCAAAATGCTACCAACATCATCACATTGGACGAAAATGCCTACTACATGAAAGCTGCCCACGCAGATGTGGTGTGGTGGCAGGTTGCGGGAATAGATGTTGTAACATTATTCATTTGCTTTTTAATGCTGATCATTCCGACATTGCTGGTGAGAAGAATTCAGCCGGTAAGGGCGATTGAGTTCAGATGAAAAAAAGGGGGGCAATTGTGAGTTGTGAGTAGTCAATTGTCAACCAACCATTATAAATAATCGATTAATCATTCTTCAGGTGTGATAAGATTATTCCCATGGCCACGGCAGCATTCAACGACTCCGCTCCGCCATATTTTGGAATGGTTATTTTTTTTGATGCAATATTCAAAAGATCCTTGCTGATACCTTTTGATTCATTGCCTACGACGAGAATTCCTTCTTTTATATTTTGAAATTGGCGGATAGGTTCGCCTCCTAACGCAGCCGCATATACGCTGATCGGTTGATGGCTTTGTATAAAATCGATTAACGACGTATAATAAACATTTACCCGCGCAATGCTGCCCATGGTAGCCTGCACTACTTTTGGATTATAGCAGTCCACCGAATCTTCACTGCAGATAATGGTGTCTATTCCAAACCAATCCGCGATGCGAATGATCGTTCCCATATTTCCGGGATCCCGGATGTCATCCAGCATTAATGATAATTTATCTTTTACCTCCGGCTTAGTGGATGCTTTCATACGGAACACAGCCAATACCTTATTGGGTGTTTTCAATAAAGATACTCTTCCGAGCGAAATATCGTCTGTCTGGTGAATATGCTCTTCTGAAACAACCGTGAGCAAATCTTTGTTAACTGAAAGCCACTCAGCCGAAGCGCATACTATTTTGCATTGAAATTTTTTAGCCAATAAAATTTCTTCCACTACTTTCGGGCCTTCAGCAATGAAGGACTGTTCTTCATTCCTTAATTTTTTATGGCTCAAACTTTGGATATATTTGATAATCTTTTTGCTCAACATGGCGTGCGTATGAATAGATTGGTCCGTAACAAAGTTATCCGGTTACTTTTTGTTTGTAGCATGGCCGTTTTGCTCCTGCCTGCCTGCACATTTGTGCGTAAATATCAAAAAAATATTCCTTTTGTTTTTAAAAACAACATAAAACTGGAGGCCAAAAGTGCGAGTGTTGACGAACGAAAGGCAATCAGTTCAAAATTGAATACCCAGCTTGATGATAGCGCGAAAGTGAAAGTGAAAGATGCTTTCTTTGTTTTTCATACAATAACAAAACCACCGGTATTTGATACCAATGCAGTGATACAGTCTGCCAAAAATATGACCATTGCCATGGAATATCTCGGCTATTACCATCCACAGGTTTCATATACATTTGATACATCGGTATACAAAAAAGGCCAGATAAGGATCACTACAAATTATACTGTTCTGTCGGGGAACAGAACCCTGGTAGATACGTTGGCTTATCTCTTCACTAAACCGGACCTGCAGCAGCTCGCCATTTCAACCAAAAAAGAGTCTCCTTTACAAAAGAATACCCCTGTTACAAAATCTGCGATTCAGTTCGAAACAGGGAGACTGGTGAACCTTTTCCGGAATCATGGCTATTATAAATTTACAGCTGATCAAATACACGCAACGGGAGATACCTCGATTGAAGCTCTTGCTTCTGTAACAGAAGATCCGTTTGAACAACTTCGATTGTTGGAAGAAGCGAATGAAAAAAGGAACAAGCCCACCATGAAGTTACATTTCCAGTTAAATAATTTACCCGATACTACCAAACTTGAGAAGTATTATATAGACAGCATCTTCGTATTACCCGATTACGTTCCGGGCGAGTTATACACCGACAACTCATTGCACCAGTTCGCTTCGCGAAACTATGTAACCCGTTACCACAGAAAGTTGTATAAGTTCTACATACCTGGCAACTACATAACCTTCAAAAAAGGAGATGAATATAGCCAGGACGACTATTCCAAAATGATCAACGGATTTTATTCCCTCGGTGCGTGGGAATCTCCTTCGATAGATATACTGGAGAAAAAAGATACCAACCTGCTGGATATAGTAATAAAGCTAAATCCGGTGAAAAAATATGCGTTTGAAGGAAATGTGGAAGTGAGCTACTCGGCCAACACTGCGTCAAGTATTGCATCCACATCCGGAAATCTTTTGGGAATGGCAGGAAATTTATCTATCACCAACCGGAACCTGTGGAAACAGGCAGCACAAATGAGTCATGCCATAAGAGCAGGAGTCGAATTCAATACCACACACCGAAACAGTTATGGAACATTTATCAACTCGAGAGAGCTGTCTTATACCAACAACATTCTGTTTCCAAAATTTGTCACTCCTTTTAAAAAACTCAACCGGAAAAAACTCATCACCAAACAAACTTTTGTTAATACTAATGCTTCATTGGTGAACCGGGTCGATTTTTTTGACCAGCAAATTTTTACTACCGGAATAGGATATAACTGGAAGAAAAAAACCAACCAGCTTTGGAGTTTCAAACCTTTTAACTTCGACTATCACCGTATTTACAACCGATCAGATAGTTTTAATAAAACACTGATCACTTATCCTTTCTTGCGCTACTCCTTCAATACCGCATTGGTTATGGGAGCCAGCCTGAGTTTCAACTCCAATCACGTTGATCCGAACAATGCAAATCACGCCTCCTCTTTCAAAGCGAACCTGGAAGAGTCTGGCCTGATATGGGGCTACCTGAAACTGAAAGATAAAACTCCCGAAACAGGAAATTTTTTCAATAAATACCTGAAAGAATTTATTAAGACCGATTTTGAATACCGGCATACGATCAGTTATCCGAAATCTGCGCTGGGCTTTCGTTTATTCGCCGGTGTTGGCGTTCCTCTTACCAAATACGACACTACTCTTCCGTTCTTTAAACAATACTTTGGTGGCGGACCAAACAGCATGCGTGCATGGCCCGTTCGGGGCATTGGTGTTGGTGGGCAGCCCCTTGCTCCGTACTCCAACGGGCTGTTTAATGATCGCACGGGCGACATACAATTGGAAGGAAATACAGAATACCGCTTTAACGTGGCACCACTGTTTTCAAATGCTATTTCGTTTAAGATGGCGCTTTTTACCGATATAGGCAACATCTGGAACTTTAAGAATACACAACCGGGGGGTGGACCAGATACTACCCAGTTTCATTTCCAAAATTTGTACAGGCAACTGGGCGTGGCTTCGGGCGTGGGCTTCAGATTTGATTTCAGTGGGTATTTCCTGCTTCGGTTCGATGTCGGCTTCCGGTTTAAGCGACCGGATATTACCGAAAATGCCGGGTGGCAAATCCCTGATGTCAGTTTCCACCATCTTTTCAGCAGCAGGTTGGAGGATAAGATATGGAGATATGAAAATTTCAACGCGACCATCGGGATCGATTATCCGTTCTAATACAAAAAAACTTTTGTTATTGCCCTTCAAAATTTTGCGGATTCAATATGAGTCGATACCTTTACTTTATAGTGTTGAATTAACACTTTTTGATCATCGCCTCGTGAAGAACTAACAGCCCTCATTCGACTTCAGGAATCATTTTTTTAAAGTTGTTAGAAGCAATGAACTTCATATTATACTACACATCTTTTCACTATTTTTTTCTAATTCAAGTTGTGTCTCTCCAAAAACATGCCTTTGTGAAGCAAAATATTTTTGCATAACACACTTGAACCCTTAATCGAAAAACCAACCCAGTAAGTGCTGTTGAAAAAACAGCACTTTTCTTGTCTCAGCCCACTCTGATTCGGGAAATTGACGACAAATGGCGAGATCTTTTTCAGCTAAATTGAAACTTGCCGTCTATACAGATTTTTAAACCATTCAAACAGGTATTATGCCATTCAATGTACTATGTGATACATAGTACATGCTTTTGACTATATCTTTGTATTGTAAAATAATTAACAATCAAAATCTTAAAAAATGAAAACGTTATTTAACAGCACTTCAGATTATGCAATGGAAATGGTAAGACGCACCATGTATTCTCTCCAGGTTTTAGTAATCGTCCTTGCAGTACCGGTATTTTTTGTCACAGGAATAACCGCTCGCAGTCATAAAAAAAACACGCCGTCACAAAACACAACTGAAGTTAGTACCGGTGGTCAATTGAGCGCAAAGCCGATGGCGACATACACCATCGTAAAAATATAAATGCAGTTGTACTGCAAAAAAGAGTAATTATGAAAAAGACAAATACACCCTGTATTCGATTCACTAAATGCAGGGCACCCTTGCCACGAAGTTTCCAATCTCCAGTTACTTTTCCGGAAAATCTACCGTAGTGGGGCAAAATCCGGAAAGGACAGCCCTTGAAAAGTGATCGGCTGACTTGGTTTGGTTCATTCAATAAATGAACTATTTGTCTCTATCGTATTAGAGTTGTTGATCCTTTTTGAAAGACCCGTTTACCAGTATCCCGATTGGTGTATTGCAGAACCCAAACATACACGCCCGTGTCCTGCGGCTGACCATTGATGGTTCCATCCCATTTATTCGTCCAGTCTGTTGTATGAAACACCAGTTGCCCCAATCGGTTGTACACCTTAAAATCCAGGCCGTCTGCCTTATAAGCATTCAAAGGATAGAGATAATCATTGAGTCCATCTCCGTTTGGTGTAAATGCATTGGGTACCGCTATATAACAGCTTTTCAAAACCTTTATGTCATAATAAGCCGTATCCAGGCAGCCGGAAGTATTTCTAACGGTAAGGGATACACGATAAGTTTTTTCGGCGTTCAAAACAGGGTAGTGATGCGGCTGAGGGTTCTTCAAGGTACTCGTGGTTCCGTCTCCAAAATCCCAAAAGTAACTCACAATATTTCCGATGCTTTTATTAAGAAACATTGCAGTGTCTTCGGGACACAACATATTATTTGCTTCAAAGGATGCAGTCAGGGTATTATCGAGATTAATTGCCTGCGACAATGTATCACTGCACACTCCGTTGGAAACCATTAACTGTACAGTCTTTACTCCAAATATTGTATAATAAGCGGTAGGATTTTGCTGCGCAGAAGTAGTACCGTTATCAAAATTCCACAACCACTGATTTACGTTATTTCTGCCATCATGTGCAAATTGAATAGAATCAATAGCACAGCTTTGATAAACACGGTAATTAAAATCCGCCGAAACAGTATCTGCGGTAGAAAAACTCAGCGATGAGCCGGCCGGCGTTTCGAGTCCACATTCGTCAAGAATGGTATTGCCATCATTACCCCTTTTCAATTGAATATTATAATTACCGGCGCTTACAATTGGAGCAGATAGCGTCACAATAACAATATTGCTTTCTCCATTGGTGCAACTTTCGCTTGCGCCGGTCACTAAAACCGGTGAGGAACCGGTTACTCCAAAATCGCTTCCGTCAGCATCGATCGAATTGCAGAGAATTTTTTTCCTGAATACTAATTGCAGCATTTTTGGATCACAACCAACTTTTGTAAGACTATCCATTGGTGTTGGCTGAAAAACCGGAATCGCAAGGGGTATCGAATGACCTGGTGGAATATCTCTGTCGCATATATCAAGCAATGTGTTTCCATCCGTACCGCTTTTTATAGTAACAGTATAATTTCCCGGAGACAAGGGATTGTCCAACGTGAGTACCACAGAATCCATATCAAAGCCACTTGAACAATTTGAAGCCGATGCACCAATTACATTCGCTACTGCAGGCGAAACTTTGAACTCACTTCCGTCTGCCGAAAGACTACTACATTTCATTGACTTATTCAGACGTACGATTATTTGCAAGGGGTTACAGGTTGCCGCATCATCCAACAAATCGGGAGGCAGCGTATCTGTAATGCTTGCCGAACCTCCTCCAAAGGAAAGTTTATATCCGTTTTCCGACGGGTTGAATGTTGTAAAATGACTTACCAGCAAGAGATAACTATGACCTGCAATCAACGCGGGCATTTTGCTGAATGTGGGATACGCTGGCCCTGCACAATTTTGTAAAGAAGTGCCTGCACCAGATGCGCCTGTAAGGCCCGTATTGCCGGACCAATTGGATGCAACAAATAATGATGCGTTGGCATATATATCATCTGGACTATGATTAGTGATATCGAACAAATCCCAATCATAATCATCGCCAAGATCATTTGGCGTGATCACAAAACCAAGCGTACCGGATTTGAAGCAGGTGAATTTATACCAAAAAGGATTCATGTCTGCAACGCCGTCACTGCTACAGGGGCCCGGTATTAACCTCCCTCCGCAGTAAGGTACTGTGCTTTGGCTAAAAGTATCCGTACCGCAAACGGGAAAAGCCGTTGAAGGATTTTGGCCGAGCGTAGTACAGGCAACTACCTGCGCATCCACATTTAAAGTGGTACAATAAAGTACAAGAAATAATAAGAGATTTCTGATCATATCGTACAAGACCACGCGTAATATTGTTTCGTTGCAAATATTTGCATTCAATTTTTATCCGGCTCAGCTTTTTGCATCAAAACTAGCTTTTATCAGCTTTTTAAGAATTGCAGGATCAATATCGCCAAGTTTGTTGATGTAAAGGCAACCTTTGCCGGTCTTATGCTTGCCAAGTTTAGTTAATAGCTCCTGCTGCCGGGGATTATCATTGATTATATACAAAGTAATATTATTCTTCCTTGGCGAAAAGCCAATTTTGCAAATGTCACCTTCCCGGCCACTCTCATATTTGTAATGCCGCACACCAAAGCCAATAATTGAAGGTCCCCACATTTTCGGCTCATTCCTGGAGATAGCTTGCATCATTTCTGATATTTCGAAACAGTCTCTGCGTTTTGTTTCATCCTCTATAGTGTTGATAAACTTTTCAACACTTTCGTTGGTTTGTTTGGTTTTATTTTCCAGCATAAAAAAGATTTGATTTTTATAGACAATTACCCGCGGCGAAACGAAGGACTGCCGCAGAAAAAATTCCTTCTCAAAATTAAATGGTTTTGCCTGGGAGAGACGAGACTTCTTAGTTTTTAAAAATAAAATATACGGCCAGCACGAGCAGGCCGAAGCCAATGAGATGATTTACCCGCAATGGCTGGTCTTTGAAAAACACCAATGTAAATATGGTAAACACAGTCAGCGTAATTACTTCCTGTATTACTTTTAATTGCCACAAAGAAAAGGGGCCACCGTTATCTTCAAAGCCGATTCGGTTGGCCGGCACTTGGAAAAGATATTCGAAAAAGGCAATACCCCAACTAATGACAATGATGAGAAATAAACTTGCATTTGGCAACCAATTCATTTGTTTCATCTTCAAATGGCCGTACCAGGCAAACGTCATAAAGGTATTAGAGCAAATGAGTAGCAGTACTGTAAACAGCGCTTTCTTCATAAAGTATAGAATTAGGATTTATAATTGGTTATTTTGATGAATAAACTCTTCAATAGTTTGCGACCCGCTCAAGGTAAAACCGCCAATGCGGGTGCGGCATAAGCTGCCAAGGTAAGCCCCTGTCCCTAATGCCTTTCCAAAATCATTTGCCAGGCTTCGTATATAGGTGCCCGTAGAGCACACCACCCTGAATGATATTTCGGGCAAATTCACATTTGTTATTTCAAATTCACGAATGGTTATTTTTCTTGGCTCCAGTTGAACATCTTTCCCCTGGCGGGCCATCAGGTATACCGGTTTTCCCTGTTGCTTGATCGCAGAATGAATGGGTGGTACCTGCATGATCTCGCCGGTAAAATCATTTGCTGCCAAAAGAATCATTTCTTTTGTAAGATGAGTATATGCCATGAAATTTTCCGGTGCACTTTCCAGATCATAGGTTGACGTCGTAGCTCCAACAATAAAAGTGCCGGTATATTCTTTTTCCATACCCATATACTCATTTATCTTTTTAGTAAACTTTCCGGTGCATATCACCAAAAGCCCGGTAGCAAGTGGATCCAGCGTGCCAGCGTGTCCTACTTTTTTTATCCTGATCGTATTCCGGATCTTCCTTACCACATCAAAAGACGTCCACCGGAGTGGCTTATGAATGAGTAAAACTTTACCTTCTTCAAAAGTATTTTCCATCATTTTGGGGAATTAAATCGCCTGGCGGGTTTTCAACTCCAGGTATTTGTTGATTGTATTTACAGTAAGTTTTTGCGGAGAAGTAAGTAAGGTGAGGATGCCATATTTCTGCAACTCTTTTGCGATCAGCCTTTTTTCAAAATCAAATTTTCCGGCAATCGTCTTAATATATACGTCCTCCACGCTTCGCGCATGCATATCCGTTAGTTTGTGTAATTCCGTATTCTCAAAAAATACTACCAGCAGAAGATGATGGCTCGCGATAGAACGCAGATAGTCCATCTGCCGGTTCAGGCCGGAGAGTGACTCGAAATTCGTAAACAGGATCAACAGGCTCCTGTGCCTGATGCAGTTACGGATTTGCATGTACAACATTTCGAAATCACTTTCCAGAAAATCAGTCGTTTGATTATATAATAATTGCAAAATATTTTCCTTTTGAACCGGTTTCCTGTCTGCTGCTAATATGCTCCCGATAGTGTTGGAAAACGTTACCACTCCTACTCTATCCTGCTTTTTAAGGCAAATGTTGCTTAACACCAATGTACTGTTGATAGCATAATCAAGCAGGGTAAGTCCTTCAAAAGGCATTTTCATCAAACGTCCTTTGTCAATAATACAATAGATCTGCTGTGATCGTTCATCCATAAAACTGTTTGCCATCAACACGCCTCGCCTTGCAGAGGCTTTCCAGTTTAGCGTACGAATGTCATCGCCTGTTACATATTCTTTTATCTGTTCAAACTCCATGCTCTGGCCTATTTTTCTCATACGCCTCGTTCCTCCCTCACTTTGAATAATAGCATTGGAAAGAATCTCGTATTTATGCAATTGCATGAAGGCCGGGTAAACGCGCACCGTTTCTTCAACTTCGGAAGTAAAGCGACGACAGATCAATCGAAGCGGTGTGTACGTAAAGAGGTGAATGTTTCCAAAATAATATTCACCGCGCTGTAGTGGACGCAAAAAATATTGAATCTTTCTCTGCTGCCGGCCTTCCAGTTGCAGGCGACGCATCCATTTTCTATCCTGGAACTGCTCTGGTATCTCGTCGATCACCCGCATCCCTACCGGAAAAGAAAATTCATTTTTTATGATGATTCCAATCCTATTGTCATCGCCATTACTCATCCTCCCTGCAGTACTGCGTTTCGCATAAGGAAATTTTTTAGTAAAAAATAAAAATGAATAATCGGCAACCGATAAAATTACGAGTACAAAAAATGCAAACACTGCGATGGCGAAGAGCGCCCTTACATAAAATGCCGCTACAAAAAGGCAAACACATGCTGCCAGCGAATAATAAAAAAAAGCTGTCGGAAAAAGATCACCAAAATATTTTTTCAGAAAATTCAAATGCTGCCAGTTTTAAGGTTTGAATAATTGCCTCGTCTCATGCGAAATCTCACCGCGGCACTTCAATATTGTTGATAATATTTTTGATAAGCTCGTCCGGTGTAATGCCCTCCATCTCTTTCTCGGGTGTAAGAATAATCCTGTGGCGCATTACCGGAACGGACATTTCTACAATATCCTCGGGCGTTACAAAATCTCGTCCTTTGATGGCGGCATTGGCACGCGATGCTTTCACTATTGCCAGTGATGCTCTCGGTGATGCCCCTAAGAACAACGACGGGTTATTTCTTGTTTCAATCACAATCTTCGCAATAAACTCCACCAGTTTAGGATCTATCATTACTTCATTAATTAACCTCCGGTACTCGGAAATCTGAGTGGTGGATAATTTCTTTTGAATATGCTGCAACAAGTCATTTTGCTTCAACGACTGCTGATTCAATAAGATATTTACTTCTTCTTCCAGCGTAGGATATTTTACATTGATCTTGAATAAAAACCTATCCAGTTGCGCTTCCGGCAGCCGATAGGTTCCTTCCTGCTCTATCGGATTTTGCGTAGCCAATACGATAAAGGGAAAATCCATTATATGAGTAATACCATCGATCGTGACCTGGCGCTCTTCCATCACTTCAAACAAGGCAGCCTGTGTTTTTGCAGGAGCCCGATTTATTTCATCAATTAAAATGATGTTGCTGAATATGGGTCCTTTTTTAAATTGAAAATCGGCTTCCTTCGGATTAAATACCGAAGTCCCCAATACATCGCTCGGCATCAGGTCGGGGGTAAACTGTATTCTCGAAAATGCGGCGTCAATGATTTTTGCCACGAGTTTGGCTGTTAATGTTTTCGCAACACCCGGCACCCCTTCGATCAAAATGTGTCCGTCGCATAGCAATCCAATCATCAGCATATTTACCATTTCATGCTGGCCTACGATCACCTTACTGATCTCATTTCTTATTTCTGTCACAGAATTACTTAGGGGCTCCAGGTTGATCCTTTGTTCAAAAATATTTTCCTCCATCAGCTTTATGTTTTATAAAAATTTTCCATTTCTGTATTGAGTTCCAACAAGGTCTCATCAGTCGTATTTTCTCCGGATTGTATCGATTTGATCAGGGAGAACAGATGCCGTACCTTTTCTTTTGATACACCGCTTTTACCCGCCAGTGAGTTAATAAACTCGTCGTTGATATCCGCTGTGCTTATGAAATATTTATTTCTTATATTTTCATAAAAATAAGTAATCATTTTTTCGGCTATATGATTATTATTTTTTTTCTGCAGGTACAATCTTCCGACTGTTTCTGCAAATGTTACCGATGTGTTTATGTTGGGCTTTCTCTCACGTATGGTTCTTTGTTTCCGTTTTGAATTAAAAAGTACATACAACAATAATCCAGCAACCACCAGCCAAAAAGCCCATAGCAACGGGGGATTTTGATTTATCACATTTAGCGACGAAAAATTGTCATCATTGGTATTGCTATCTCCAAATCGTCTTCGGCCGGGATCGGTATTTTTGTAAAATTCGTCCCAGTAAATATTCTTTGGATCGTTTCTCAGATACGAGATCACATTATCAAGGTATTTATAGTTATCACCGGAGAGGAGAAAATAGTTGCTGAAAATCCGCGGCGCCACGTGAAGATAAATTCTTCCCCTGCCATAAAACAGGATCACGTAATTTGGCTCATCTTTTTCATTTGTGCCGAGCACTCTTGCAAAGGCTGTATCATATCCCGTAAGATCATTTAAAAAAGGAAAATAATAATAACTATAGGACGGCGCTTTAAAATCATTTCCGAAAAACATGCTCACCCTGGTGTCATGCATATACCCCTGCACTTCTTCCGCAATCTCAGCAGTTCGATAATTGCTGCAACCTACATCCTCAAGCAAGCGTGAATCCACATAGTCTGCCGATATAAAAAGATCGTTGCCCTGCTTCACATAATCTAAAAAAGCCTTTTCTTCCGTGGGCCTCAGCACAAGGTTTTTTGCAATTAAAAAATACAGGGAATACTTTCCATCCGCAGTGTAATCCTTGATGTGCATCCATTCTTCATCAAAGGGTTCTGTGACAGTTTCAATATACCGGTCGCTAAAAAGATTCTGAAATTCTTTATAAGCGATAAACCCTCCGAAGGGTTGCATATCCGTTTTGCGATAGCTCTCGGTAAGCGGGGGCAAAACACGCTTTCCCTGCCTGCAGCCGATCACTGCAAAACAAAAGACAGACAACACGTATTTGATGGTTGTTTTCAGGCCGCTATATTTTATTATTGAATGATTGGAAGCTATCTTTTAACCGAATGTAACGGCTACGGCTAACCGAAAATTTGCCATACCAGATGTATTCATAGTTCAGTGTGAGGTGACCGAATTCGGATTGAAACACCTGGCCGGACAGTTCATGGATATAGATACTGTTTGTTTTATCCGGGGAAAAAAGTATCAGCTCTCTGTCACTTAGTTTCTTCAGCGACTGCAGGTAGAGATACCTCGTCGCAAGATTATAATCGTCCGCCGCTTCTGCTTCAGCAATCATTTTATTATATACATCATAATCACTGAGTTTTTCAGGTTCTTCCGGCGAGGCCTCCTCTATCCGTTTTTTGTTTCTTTCAAACAACCCTCCTTTAAGAATCGCGCGATATAAAATATAAAGAATAAAAAATATCGCAATAAACCAAAAGAATATTTTTACGGGTGCACTGTTCATAACACCGGGTGAGGATTCTTCTGAAGATGAACTATTTGAAAAATTTCTTGTATCATTCTTTGTAAAACTGAAAGTATCTACCTTTACAGTGCCCTTCTTTTTGCGAAGCATGCTATCTATGTAGGCCATATAGGCAAAGCGGGGGCTTTGTTTCCACCGGTTCACGGAATCTCCGGAACTCTCAAAAACCATTTTGGAAACCGAAGTGTCGGCGGGCTCTGAGGTGTCTGCCTGCAGAGAATCCTGCTCCACATCCGCAGAAACGCTATCGCTGCCCGACTGGGCAAAGGCATGGCCCGCAAACAACAATAACAGACTAAAGGCGATGAAAAATTGTATTGGTCTATAATTCATAGGTTATGCCGTTCTTTATAATTTTACCATCTTCCAGTATTACTCCTTTTTTATGCAGCCGAATTGGGTATAAAACAAAATACCAAGTGATCAAATACAGCGATCCTGCCAGTATCAAAATACTCACGGGAACAGGCAGCCCGATATTGTGTGAATCTTTTTGAAAAGTATTACTCATTAAATGTGTGACATAGCTTTCAAAAAAAGCCGCAACAATGAAGAAAGGTATCAGGCTTATGCATATTTTCATTGCGTCCTTGGCTGAGCGCAAAAAAGCCCTCTTTCGTGTATACGTGCCCGGTAGTAACCATCCAAATCCCAAAATTAAACCGGCGCAGCTTGCAATTACGATCGATGATATTTCGATAGTGCCATGAATCCAGATGACCAAAACGGATTGCCATCCGAGGCCTTGCGAAAAGAATATATATTCAAAACAGCCGAGCATTAATCCGTTGGTCCACATGATGAGCAGGGTGCCAATACCAAACAATACTCCGAAGATAACACAACGAAATGCCACACTGATGTTGTTATAAGCAATTCTCACCCACATCGAAAAAGGGTCACTGTCTTTATACACACCGAACGGATCGCCTTTTTGAATACGCGAAATCGTTTCATCATAATAACCGGGTTGTATCTTATGATTGAAGAAATCTGCTGCGTAATTAGGATCTGTTACAGATGAGATGACACCAACCGAAACCAATGCAATAAACAAAAGCAGGGTAAAAAGAAAAACTTTATGGTACTTTCTGAACAACAGCGGCAGCTCATACTTCCAGAAAAGCAAAATACGGGAGGATTTGTTTTTTTTATTCTGGTAAATGCTTTGATAAATACCTGCGGCAATTCCGTTGATCCACCTCGTTACTTTACTGTGGGGATAAAACGTTTTGGCATAGGAAAGATCATCCAGCAATGTGATGAACCGGTCTGCCATTTCATCAGGGTCTTTCGATTCTTCATGCTGGTAGCGATTCCATTTGTCAACGTTTTTCTTTATAAACCTGGCTTCGCGCATTGAATAGTTTTTTGGGTAAGGAAGAGAACCCATTACAAATATAGCCGGATAAAATTGAGATGCATAAGCCAAAAATTGTGATCGCGTGCTTTTTTACATTTTATAGTTAATTTGCTGAATGAGCGTTATCCAGATTGCTACACCGTTCAATATTGACCTTGAGTTTGAAATAGCCGAATTTCACAAACGGCTTTTTGCCTACCTGATCGACTTTTGCCTGCTGATCTTATTCTTCATGGCGATGAAATATTTGTATTACGGCGGTTTTGATGTAGCAACCGAGGAGGAATTGAGAAGCCATGTTGGAATTGATATACTCACCATTTCTTTCCCGATGCTTTTGTATTCATTGCTGTGTGAAGTATTTATGCACGGGCAAACACTTGGCAAGAAAGTCATGAATATACGCGTCATCAGCCTGGATGGTGGTGAACCCGAATTAAGTCAGTATCTGGTAAGATGGATGTTTAAGGCATTTGAGTGGCCTTTCTTTTTTGGATATACGATCTTCACCCAGCAAAGTCTTCTCTTTTATATTATCATTACCGGTTTTTTTGGAATTGTGGTGGTGATCACGATTGCCGTCTCGAAAAGGAATCAGCGACTTGGTGATCTTGCTGCCAATACAGTTGTAGTAAATACCAAATCGCCTTTTTCGGTAGATGATACCGTGTTTATGGATATACGTCAGGACAACTATGTGGCAAAATTCCCCGAAGTGTTGCGGCTGTCCGATCGGGATATTAATACGATAAAGAATGTGATCAATATGTATTATAAAAGCCACAATACGCAAACCAGTCATCGAGTAGCACTAAAAGTGCAGGAAGTACTGAAAATACAAACCGATCTATACCCCGTAGATTTTCTGGAAAAACTTCTCGAAGATTATAACTATCTCGCCTCAAAATAATGTGCACCGGAACTCATCTATCAAACGGCAACACCCGGCGAAAACTATTTTGCCGCCCCTGCTTTTGCAACCGTCAGCAACTGTTCCTCAATAATTTTCCTGAATACGTGTTTTGGAAATGCACCTGCATGCATCATTGGCTCGCCTTCAGCATTGATAAACAAAAGCGAAGGAATGCTGCGAATGCCAAATACTGCGGCTAATTCCTGCTCTGCCTCGGTATCTACTTTATACACCACTAATTTTCCTTCATATTCTTCAGAAAGTTCTGCCAATACAGGAGCAATCATTTTACACGGAGCACACCAGTCTGCATAAAAATCGATGATAGCAGGGAGGGTTCCCTGGTATTTCCAATCTTCCTGAGTTTCGTAATTGAAAATCTTGTCTTTAAAATCCTGGGTAGTGATTTGAATCGTTGCCATGGTATGTATTGCTTTTGGCAAAATTAATTATTACAAAAAAGTCGCTTTGTAACTTTAGTTACTGTCAAGAAAAGCGGCAGGGAAGTTCATTTCCAGGTTGCCTAATTATTAATTAGCGCATTGCCGCTCCTGCGATACCAGCAATAATTATTATCGCATAAAAGGAAAGAATAACGATTGCCATTATGCCATAAAACCTGAAGGTTGATTTTAAATTCCGGAAGCCATCCTCAAACGTTTCCTGGTTGGTCGTTCTGAGGGAAGCCTGCGTTTTAACCGAAAACCTGTACAGGAAAAGACAGGGAAAAAAGAAAAGTGCTGCCAGGATCAGGTACACCGCAATGAGCAAACCCTTTGCTGCTCCTAATGTGCCTTCAGAAAATCCATTGTAGGTAGGAAGGTTCGTTATTAAATCCGGGATTACAAAAGCAAATATTATCATCATTCCACACATGATGAACCCCAGAATCGACAGGAATTTCCCCCATTTAGCGGTTTCTGATAAATGAGACTGAACTGTCGGCGATACCTGCAAGTCATTGTTGAGTAAGTCTGTAGTGTCCATTTTATTCAGGTTTAGTGATGAAAATGAAATGAACCTAAACTTACAATTTTTAATACGCTCTTGCAAATAAAACCCTCTCTTTACTTTGCTTTCCTGTAAGAATACATCTGCCTTCTTCCTTTGGATTATTAAGCGGGATACAACGAATAGTAGCCTTGGTTAGCTCCTTTATCTTTTCTTCTGTTTCAGGCGTGCCATCCCAATGTGCAGATATAAATCCGCCTTTAGTATCGAGCGTCTTTTCAAACTTACTCCAGTCATCCACTTTGATGATGTTCTTATCGCGATAGGCCTTCGCCTTATTGTAAATGTTTTGTTGAATATCCTGAAGGAGTTGAAAAATTGTATTGGCCAATCCGTCCAATGAAACAGAATTTTTTTCTTTGGTATCTCTTCTTGCTACTTCCGCTACATTATTTTGTAAATCTCTTGTCCCGATGGCAATACGAACCGGCACACCCTTCATTTCATATTCTGCAAACTTCCATCCCGGGCGATTACTGTCGTCATCATCATATTTCACTTTTATGCCCAACGCTTTAAAATCATCCATAAGAATTTTTACTTTCTCATCAATCATTTTTTTCTGACCGCCATCTTTGTATATCGGAACGATCACTACCTGCAGTGGAGCAATCTTTGGCGGTAATACCAAACCATCATCATCGCTATGAGCCATCACCAATGCTCCAATCAACCGTGTACTTACTCCCCAACTGGTAGCCCACACATAATCCAGCTTGTTTTGTTTATCCGCAAACTGCACATCAAATGCTTTCGCAAAGTTTTGACCTAAAAAATGTGAGGTGCCGGCCTGCAGTGCTTTACCATCCTGCATCATCCCCTCTATACAATAAGTGTCTACCGCACCGGCAAAACGTTCGCTCGCAGTTTTTACTCCCTTAATCACCGGCAATGCCATCCATTCTTCGGCAAATGTCGCATATACATTGAGCATTTGTAAAGTTTCATCTATGGCCTCCTGTGCAGTGGCATGGGCGGTATGCCCTTCCTGCCACAAAAACTCAGTAGTACGTAAAAACAAGCGGGTGCGCATTTCCCATCGAACCACATTGGCCCATTGGTTCACCAATACGGGTAAATCCCGATATGACTGGATCCATGTTTTATAGGTATTCCAGATGATCGTTTCAGATGTAGGACGTACAATTAATTCTTCTTCGAGCTTTGCGTCCGGATCTACTACAATTCCCTTTCCGTTCTCGTCATTTTTCAGTCGATAATGAGTAACCACTGCACACTCTTTTGCAAATCCCTGTACATGTGCTGCCTCCCTGCTTAAAAAACTTTTAGGAATAAATAATGGGAAATAGGCATTCTGATGCCCGGTTTCTTTAAACATCTTATCCAACTGATCGCGCATGTTTTCCCACAATGCAAAGCCATAAGGCTTTATTACCATGCAACCCCTTACAGCACTGTAGTCTGCAAGACCGGCCTTTAAAACAATGTCGTTATACCACTGCGAATAATCGGTTGCCCTGCTTGTAATTTCTTTGCTCATACTATTATGTTATATCTCATTATTTGGCTTATCAGATCTTTGGCCGTTAGCTAATTTTTAACAATCATTCATCCAAGGAAGCCACATTTAATCGGTTATAAATGATTAAATTTACAATGGATTGGAAGCAAATGTAATAACTTCATTTTTAAATTATTTTAAACCTGCACCAATGACCTCAAAACTTACTTATAGCTACTTACTTGCAATAATTATTCTCCTCAGCAGTTGCAGCGCCGCCTATAAAATGGGGCAAACGCCGGATGATGTTTACTACTCCCCAGCACCACCCGAACAGGATGGTTATGTAACGTCATATACCGAAGAAGACCAAAATGGCTACGCTTATAATCAAAACGTGGAAGATCTTTCTATCAAGCGTGGTATCAGTGATCCGATTTACCGCAGCAGCCTGATGTTTGGCTACGGGTACATGCCTTATGATTATTTCGATTATCCCTTTATGAGCCCTTACGGAATGTATAACCCATATTCGGCATTTTATCCATACAATTCTTATTACCCATACACTGCAGCGATTAGTTTTTATCCGTATAATGCTTTTAATTATTATGGGGGCTATTACCCTGGATATAATTATTACTATCCATCAACTTACTATTATGGCAAAACCTCAGCCGGAGGTAATTATGGGATTACGCCAAGAAGGATAAACCTAAATGCCTACAGCCCGAATACAACCACGCGAACCACTACAACCACTACAAGATCGAACCCGACGACAGCGCCGGTAAGAACTTTTACCCAACAACAGAGGCGGCAGAATTCAGGTTTTGGAGGATTTGTAAGAAGGGTCTTCACTCCAAACAACAATAACGGTGATGTCAACAATAATAATTCCGGTAACGAACGGACTTTCCGTCCTACATTTTCCGCGCCAACCCGTAGCAGCGGCGGAAGCTCAGGAGGTGGCAACAGCGGTGGCGGTGGTGGAGGTTCTGTCAGAACTTTCAGGCATTAATCCATTAAGAGTTATAATTTAATCGTGTTGGTGATTTGCTTTGATGAATTAATTTTTAATTCTTAACAATAATTACATCTATGAAGGCAGGATTTTTAGCGACTCTTTTTATTCTTAGTATTTTGAAATTATCAGCGCAGGAACCTGCAGATGCCCTACGTTATTCGTGGCTTACACAAAACGGAACGGCAAGAAACCAGGCTGTGGGTGGAGCTGGGGCTTCTCTGGGCGGAGAATTTTCTTCATTGTTTATCAATCCTGCAGGTTTGGGATTTTATAAAACCAATGAGTTTGTGATCACGCCGGCCTATGCCATAAAAGGTGTTAATTCTGATTACAAAAACAACTCCGAAAGCAGCACCAGTAATAATTTCAATCTTGGTGCCAGCGGCATTTTATTTTCTTCGTATAGCCCTAACCGTAAGATCATAAGTTCCACATTTGCTTTGGGGATTAACAGAATGGCCAATTTCAATCAAAACATTTATTACAAGGGCCTGAACACAAACAGTTCTTACTCAGAAAAATTTCTCGAAGAACTCCGCGATAATAACGTTACAGACCCCAACAGCGCCGCAACAGATTATCCGTTTGGCACCAGCGAGGCGTTCAATACTTACCTGATCGATACGATACGGGCATCCGATGGTTCTGTGTCAGGATACAGAACGCAGGCCAACCCGGCATTTGGACTGATGCAGGAAAACCGTATCCGCACTTCAGGTGGCATTACCGATGTATCCGGAGGGTTTGGCATCAATCTTAAAGAGAAATGGTATTTTGGCGGCACCCTTAGTTTTCCTTTTTTGAATTATACACGTCACGGTTATTACAGAGAAACAGATAATTCCGGAAATCCAAATAACAATTTCAATTTCTTCGAATCTGATGAGTATTTAAATACGAATGGAATTGGTATTAATGCGAAGCTTGGTATAATCTACAAACCCAAAGAAGATGTTCGGTTAGGTTTTGTTTTTTATACGCCTACCAGCTACGAGCTTACGGATAAATATTCTATAAAAATTAGCACCGATCTTGAAGGCTATGGAGGATCGGGTATAAAAACACAAAGCTCTTTCGATTTAAATAATAACGAATACCTGATTTCGAAATACAGGCTAATTACTCCGATGAAATTGATCGTAAGCGGTTCCTATATTTTTCATTCAACAGAAGACGTGAAACAACAACGTGGTTTTATAACGGCTGATGTGGAATACGCCAATTACAAAGGAGCAAAATTTAAGGCAAATCCAAATGATGACCCATCCGCCAAAGATTATTATTCTTCATTAAGCGACCTGATAAAGAGCAGCTATAAAAACACTTTGAATGCACGCATCGGCGGCGAATTAAAGTTTGACACCTACATGTTTCGCGTTGGCGGCGCTTATTATGGCAATCCTTATCAAAATGAATCTGCAAGTCTTTACAAAGCAAGTGGCGGTATGGGTTACAGGAACAAAGGGATTTTTATTGATCTCACCTATGTGTACACATTTACAAAAGATGTGAATTATCCATACCGGTTGGAAGATAAACCAAACGTACCTGCATATATTAAAAACAACGCCGGCAACGTTATTGTAACGATAGGATTTAAGATATAAGCTGTCGCAGAAAACTTTATTTCAATCTTAAAAAGGCTGAATGAAAAAACCGCTGTTACTTTTTTTGATCGCAATGACAGGATTAAACATTGCATCCTGCAAGAAAGCAATCGCCGTAATATTTGGCGGTACTGAGGTTGCAACACCAACCATTAGTGACACAATTCCTGTAATATCGTTCGTTTTGCCGGCAGAAGTACAATTGGGCAGCTACACATTTTACTTTAACCTTGATAGTAATGTGCGTGCCAATACCGCAGGCGTTTTTGGTGCAAAATCAGTTAATTCAATTAAGCTTAAACAATTTTTTTTTCAAATAACTAACGGCGATACACTTAATAATATCGCTAACCTCGAGACAGCTCGTATTGAGCTTACGTCAAACGCAGATCCTACTCCGGTTGAAATTTTAAACACCACCCTTGCGGATTCTACTGCGTATACTTACACGTACACGCCCACAAGTTCACCCGAATTGCTTCCATATGCCAAAGGCACAAAACTTACTTATACGATCTATGGAAAAGTAAGGCGCGTCACTACAAGGCCTTTGTTATTTTCTGTGTACGGTATATTGAAAGCAGATTAAAAATCAATTATTGTATTTTTTAAACCAGGTAATTTGTCTCTTGGCATAATGCCGGGTATTCTTTTTTATTTCATTGACTGCCTGGTCTAATGAAATTTTCCCTTCAAAAAATTCAAAGAGTTCACTATAACCTACCGTTTGTAATGCATTGAGATGCCTGAACAGAAAAAGCTGTTCCGCTTCTCTCAGCAAACCTGATTCCATCATAACGTCAACCCGTCGATTAATGCGGATGTACAATTCTTCTCTGGGAATGTCTAAATGTATTTTTTCGATCCTGAAATCACGTTCTGCTTTTTTACCTTTACGAAAATCCAGGATAGATATTCCTGTCGCTAATTTTACTTCGAGTGCCCGCATCATGCGCTGCGGGTTTTGTATGTCGCCTTCGGCAAAAAATTTTGGATCATTCATTTTGATTTCATCTTGCAGCCAGGCAATGCCGTAAGCCTGGTAGGATTCACTTACTTTGCTGCGAATAGCTTCATCAGAGGAAGGCACATCATCCAGCCCTTCGCAAAAAGCCTTTATATAAAGCCCTGTACCACCAACTACGATAGCTGTATCACTATTTTCAAATATTTTTTCTGTGGCCTGCAACGCGTATTTTTCAAAAGCTTTTACACTTACTTCATCATGTATAGAATGTGAATTAATGAAATAATGATGTACTTTCTGCAATTGTGCATCAGGAGGTTTAGCTACACCAATGTTAAGTTCCGTGTAACATTGCCTGCTATCCGCAGAAATGATTTGAGTATTGTGTTGAAGTGCGAGTTCAATTGCCAAGTCGGTTTTACCAACCGCGGTAGGGCCTGTTATGATAATACAGGTTTTTGCAGGCATATGCTTAGGTTTGTACAGAACCCGGCAATTTTATTCTAATTCTTCAGAAGTATTTTCTTCCACATCTTCATCAGCTGCGCCTTCCTCTCCTTCTTCTCTTTCTTCTCCGAAGCCATCGGGCATTACGGCACTGTTGAGATCATATTTTTCTTCTATCTCAGCAAGTTTTTCATTGATGAGGCCTTTGGTACCGTACTGGCTCGGACCAATTCCTTCTGTTCTGATGCAGGACGGGTATATCATTTTGTGATCTTCTTCTTTGTTCACACCAATGAGTTCGACCATGAAAGTCCAGTTCTTATGAAAGTCGTAAACGCAGATGAATTTTTGATTCGGATCACGAATTTCTGTGCCGACCGTAGTATCCCTCATCAGCAACGGCTCCACCTTATATGACTTATCATATTTTTCCAGGGTAATTTCTTTACCTCTTTGCCATTTATCATTGCTGCGATAAAATGTGGCGTCATGTTTATTATCGAATTCAAAACATTTCAGGAGGATAGAAAGCAAATCCAAAAACGTCTGTTCATGCCTGACCACCACGTCGCGGTACACGCTATCGTCGTCTTCCCAATAGATTCTGAATTTCAATATTGCCATCTCACGAAATTAAGCATTACTGGCCAAATATAATGTGAATCATCATTGTACAGGCACACGCAATTTTTTTCATATATAGTTTGAAGATATTGACGTAAAGGAGGTCAAAAAGTTATAATAAGCTCTTCCTGGTTATACCTAACTCTCTAGCCTTTTCTTCCATAAAAGCAAATGCAGCATCATAATCATTTGGGATTATACCGTCAAGAATAGCTTCTCTCACTGCATTTTTAATGATCCCAACATTGCGGGAAGGCGCTAATCCGAACTCCTGCATGATAATCTCCCCTGTGATAGGTGGTTGCCAGTTTCTCAGATGGTCGGATTCTTCCACCTCTTTTAATCTTCCTTCTACTATTTCGAAGTTGGACAAGAACCGCTGCACTTTTTGCTTATTTTTAGACGTAATATCTGCTTTGCAAAGTATCATCAGCGAATCGATGTCATCGCCTGCATCAAACAGTAATCTTCGTATAGCCGAGTCTGTTATATTTTCTTTAGTAAGGCTGATAGGCCTTAAATGAAGTTCTACCATTTTTTTTACAAACTTCATTTTCTCATTCAGCGGTAGTTTCAACTGTGCAAATATTTTCGGAACCATTTTACCACCCACTACTTCATGCCCGTGAAATGTCCATCCATGACCTTCTTCGAACCTTTTTGTCGCGGGTTTGCCAATGTCGTGTAATACTGCAGCCCATCTGAGCCAAAGATCATCGGTATAGGGTGCAATGTTATCCAGCACCTGTAAGGTGTGATAAAAATTATCCTTGTGCCCTTTGCCATCAATGTATTCAGCGCCGGCGAGCGTTACCATTTGTGGAAAAATAATTTTTAGTAACCCGCTTTTATACAGAAGGTCAAAACCAATGGATGGTTTTTCTGCTGCAACTATTTTATTCAATTCATCCACGATCCGCTCTCCGCTTACGATTGAAATGCGTTGTACATTTCGCGTTATGGCAGCAAATGTGTCGGCTGCAATTTCAAATTTCAATTGTGTTGCAAAACGAATCGCCCGCATCATCCGCAGTGGGTCATCAATAAATGTTTGATCAGGAAGAAGCGGTGTTGTCAAAATTTTTTTCTCAATGTCTTGCAGTCCTCCCAGTGGATCTATGATCTTCCCAAAATCATTTTCATTAAGGCTAAAGGCAATCGTATTGATGGTAAAATCCCGGCGCAGTCTGTCGTCATCAATCGTACCTCCTGTCACCTCCGGCTTTCTGCTGTGAGAGCGGTAGCTTTCCTTTCTTGCACCTACAAATTCCACATCAAATTTTTCTTCTCCGTTTTTGGCATACATCTTTATTTGGGCCGTGCCGAAGTTTTTGAAATAGTTTACTACCGGTGCCGGATGAAATTGTGATGCTGCCCTTTTTGCAAGTTCAATGCCATCGCCAAGACACACGATATCTGCGTCCTTTGTAGGCCGTTTCATAATCTTATCCCTTACAAAGCCGCCGATAACGAATGCCGGCATATTCAGATCCGCGGCAGCCTCGCCTATCTTCTTAAAAATTGACAACTCTTCATTACTTAGCACAATATCCATCCGGCAAAAATAAAAATTTTGAATTAGGTACATTCTCAATTGGCTTCCCCGGCGCTAATATGTACCTCAACATAAAAAATTTCATGGCACTAATGTTGGACATATACAATTATTATCAAAACTTCGTTTATTTGATAGTTGATTTTGACATATTGACAAGTGAAAAATAATTATGATAAAAAACTTTGTAGTCGGGGGACAGGAAGATGATCTGGAATTTATGCCCATTATCCCTTTGAATGAAGAAGCCAACGAACTCAATGATGATCAGTCGATTCCCGCGGAATTGCCTTTACTCCCCTTAAAAAATACGGTTCTTTTTCCTGGCGTGGTTATACCAATTACAGTTGGGAGAGACAAGAGCATCAAGGCAGTGACTGATGCTTACAAGGCTGACAAATTGATCGGCGTTGTGTCTCAAAAAGACAGTGTTGTAGAGGAGCCTGCCGTAAGCGATCTGGCCAACATTGGTACTGTAGCAAAAATAATTAAGCAGATCAAAATGCCCGATGGTGGCACCACGGTGATCATCCAGGGAAAGAAACGTTTTAAAGTAGATGAGATCACATCAGAAGATCCGTATTTCAAAGCTAAGATTACCGTATTGCCGGAGCAGGAGCTAAAAGACGATGAGGATTTCGATGCGATGGTGGCATCTATTAAAGAAATCTCGGGCCAGATCATACAGCTTTCTCCGAATCTTCCTTCGGAAGCATCGATCATTCTGAAGAATATTGAAAATCCTTCTTTCCTGATACACTTCGTAAGCAGCAATCTAAACAGTTCATTGTCTGACAAGCAAAAACTCCTTGAGATAAATAATATCAAGGCGAGGGCAGAGATTTTGATGAACCTCTTACATACCGAATTGCAATATGCAGAGCTTAAGAATAAGGTAACGAACAAAACCCGCGCAGAACTTGACAAACAGCAAAAAGATTATTTTTTACAACAGCAACTCAAAGCCATTAAGGAAGAGTTGGGGGGTGATAATTTCGCAGAAATAAAAGAGATGCAGAAAAAAGCGGAAGCAAAAAAATGGCCTGCTGCCGCAAAGGATCTTTTTAATAAAGGGCTCGAAAAGCTGGAAAGAATGCATCCCTCTACTCCGGATTATTCAGTAGTGTATAACCATCTTGACTTAATGCTTGATTTGCCCTGGGAAGGATATACGCAGGATGAATATGATTTTAAAAAAGCGAAAAGGATATTGGATCATGACCACTATGGCATGGAAAAGATAAAACAGCGGATATTGGAATACCTGGCAGTGCTAAAGCTGAAAGGCGATATGAAAAGCCCTATCCTTTGCTTTGTGGGTCCCCCGGGTATCGGCAAGACTTCACTGGGTAAAAGCATTGCCAATGCAATCAATCGAAAATATGTTCGCGTAAGCCTTGGCGGACTTCATGACGAAAGTGAGATACGCGGGCATCGTAAAACATATATCGGTGCAATGCCCGGCCGGATTTTGCAGTCTATCCGGAAAGTAAAATCATCCAACCCCGTAATGATTTTGGATGAGATAGATAAAGTAGGCGCTGATTTTCGCGGCGATCCGTCATCTGCCTTGCTTGAAGTACTTGATCCTGAACAAAACAATAATTTTTACGATAATTATTTGGAGACAGAGTATGATCTGAGTAAAGTACTATTCATTGCTACTGCCAATAATCTTCAAAATATTCAGCCGGCATTACGTGACAGGCTTGAAATTATTGATTTGAATGGTTATGCATTGGAAGAAAAAATTGAGATTGCCAGGCGCCATCTTATTCCCAAGCAAAAAGATGCGCATGGGTTAAAAAATGTTCCGTTCAGAATAAGCAACACTGTAATTGCAAAAATCGTTTCAGAATATACACGGGAAAGTGGTGTGAGGGAACTGGACAGATTGCTCGCCGGAATTATGCGCCATTTAGCAAAAACTTATGCAGAAAAGGGAGCCCTCAAACCAACATTGAGTGCAGGAGATGTTGAGAAGATCTCAGGTAAAGCAAAATATAATAATGAAATGTATAAAACTGCCAACATGCCCGGAGTGGCTGTGGGTTTGGCCTGGACCTACGTTGGAGGAGATATACTTTTCATTGAAACAACCACAAGCGATAACGGGAAAGGAGAACTCAAACTTACCGGCAACCTTGGCAATGTAATGAAAGAAAGCGCCACTACCGCAATGACCTACCTGCAGGCAAATGCTAAAAAATATGGAATAGACCCAGAGATTTTTAGTAAAAAAAGTGTGCATGTTCATGTACCCGAAGGTGCGGTTCCCAAGGATGGACCCAGTGCAGGAATTACCATGATGACGGCCCTCGCATCTTCTTTTACTGCGAGAAAAGTGAAGCCTTATCTTGCGATGACCGGTGAAATAACTTTACGGGGACAAGTACTGCCGGTAGGCGGTATTAAGGAAAAAGTATTAGCAGCAAAGAGAGCGGGGTTAAAAGAAATTATCATGAGTACTCAAAACGAAAAAGATGTAGATGAGATAAATCCCGCTTTTATTAAGGGCCTTAAAGTAAATTATGTAAAGACGATGCAACAGGTGCTCGAACTTGCATTGACATAATTTTTTAAACCGTCGATTGATATTTTACGTACCTAATAGTATATAAACGACCAACAGTTTTCCTGTTGCATCTTTAAAGGGTTAAAAAAATTCCTCCCGATGATTCAGGAGGAATTTTTTTATAAATAAGTAGATGGAAATTGTTGAGTATTGCGAAGTATTACTTTACTTCCAGCGTCAAAACGCTATCCTTCTCAAGGTACGCCTGCAGTATATCCCCCACGATACACTCCCCTACTCCAGCGGGAGTTCCGGTAAAAATAAGGTCGCCAATGTTGATAGAGAAATAATTTGAGATATTGGCTACTATGGCATCAATAGAAAATATCATATCGCCTGAATTACCTTTTTGAACGACCTCACCATTTTTCGTAAGTGAGAAATTGATATTTTTTTTGTTGAACGTGGGAGTAATGTCTACAAAAGTGCCGACAGCCGCGGAGTTATCAAAAGCCTTCGCCTTTTCCCATGGAAGACCCTTTTGCTTCAATTCATTTTGGATATCCCTCGCCGTAAAGTCAATACCCACGCTTATTCCGTTGTAATAGTTGGAGGCATGTTTCTCCTGTATGTATTTCCCATTCTTACTAATGCGAATCACGAGTTCACATTCGTAATGAAGCTCATTGGTAAATTCGGGATAATAAAAGGGCGTATGGTTTTGCACCAGTGCGCTTTTTGGTTTCATAAAAATAACCGGCTCTTCAGGTATTTCATTACCCAATTCTTTCACGTGATCCTGGTAGTTACGACCTATACAAAAAATCTTCATATTTAAAGCACTTTTTTATTTGGGTGCCAGAGGTTTTAGTTGGCGAAAATATACAAAACAATTTAAAAAATGAATTTACTTACCGGGAGGTTCTACGTCGAAAGTTTTGCTGTTGACAGAGCTCATCGTTCTTTCTATACCGATGGTTGCAAAGCTTTCAATTACCTCAATGGATTTCTCAATTTTCAACTTGACAATCGGGATCTCTTCCTGAAACCACCGGCTTAATACATAATCTATCTGCATCCCTTTTGGAAAATTATTCCCGACTCCAAAACGAAGCTTTGGGTATTCGTCTGTGCCGAGTACTTCCTGTATGTTTCTAAGTCCGTTATGACCTGCATCACTTCCCCCCTTGCGCAACCTCAGTTTGTTCAGGGGGAGTGCCAAATCGTCAACTATAGTTAACGAATTTTCTACTAAGATATTTTCCTTAGTCAACCAGTATTTTACGGACCTCCCACTCAAATTCATGAAAGTTGTGGGCTTTATACATATGAGAATTTTACCCTTCCATTTCACTTCAGCTACCTCCGCCAGCCTGTCCTTCCTGAAAAATGCGCCATGTTTCAATACAAATGCCGCTACGACATCAAAGCCAATATTATGTCTCGTGTGCGCATATTCATTGCCGGGATTTCCCAGACCGACGATTAGAAACTTAGACATGAAACGAAGATAGGAATTTGCGGAATCACGCCTATTATACTAAGTATAAGTATTGACGGTTAGCACTAATCGTTAATTGATCCCAAGGAATTGCTGTAACTCGGCATCTGTTTTTATCAAAACATCTCTCACTTTACTTCCCTGGTTTGGTCCAACTACTCCGGCTGCTTCCAACTGATCCATTAGCCGTCCTGCGCGATTATACCCGAGCTTCATTCTGCGCTGGAGTAATGAAGTGCTTCCTGATTGGCTTTGCACGATGAGCCTTGCTGCGTCTTCAAATAATGTATCGCGATCGTTTACATCGAACTCTTTATTCTCAAATTCTTTCTCATCTACATATTCGGGCAATAAAAATGCCTGCGGATACCCCTGCTGTGCCCCGATATAATCATTTACTTTGTCCACCTCAGGCGTGTCTACAAATGCGCATTGCAAACGTGTAAGCTCACCGTTATAGCTGATGAGCATATCGCCTTTCCCTATTAATTGTTCTGCCCCACCCACATCCAGAATAGTTCTGCTATCAATCTTGCTGCTCACCTTGAATGCAATGCGTACCGGGAAGTTCGCTTTTATAGTTCCCGTGATAATATTTACCGAAGGACGTTGCGTTGCAATGATCAAATGAATACCTACTGCACGCGCAAGTTGTGCAAGACGTGCCAATGGCATCTCAACTTCTTTACCGGCTGTCATTATCAAATCGGCAAACTCATCAATTACCAGTACAATGAAGGGAAGATACTGATGCCCTTTTTCAGGATTCAATTTTCGGGAAACAAATTTTTCATTGTATTCTTTAATGTTCCTTGTACCGGCTTCTTTTAACTGATCATAGCGATTATCCATCTCGATACACAGGGCATTCAATGTATGAATTACTTTCTTTGTATCGGTGATAATTGCATCCTCTTCACCGGGCAGCTTTGCCAGGAAATGCTTCTCAATATTTTTATAAATACTCAGCTCGACTTTTTTAGGATCAATTAAAACCAGCTTTAATTGGGAAGGATGCTTTTTGTAAAGAAGAGAAACAAGAATTGCGTTTAATCCGACAGATTTTCCTTGCCCCGTTGCCCCAGCCATTAATAAGTGCGGCATGGTGGTAAGATCAACGATAAAATTTTCATTATCGATCTTTTTCCCGATCGCAATGGGTAATAGGAATTTATTGTTTTGAAATTTCTCCGAGTTAAGCATCGTCCGCATGCTCACGATGGTCTTCTTTACATTGGGCACCTCAATACCAATGGTACCTTTTCCCGGAATAGGCGCTATGATACGAATACCCAAAGCAGCAAGGCTCAAAGCAATATCGTCTTCTAAATTTTTTATTCTCGAAATCCGCACACCAGGAGCGGGAACAATTTCATAGAGGGTAACCGTAGGCCCAACCGTTGCATAGATCTTCTGTATCTCGATATCATAATTCTTCAGCGTATTGATGATCTGGTTCTTATTGGTTTCGAGCTCATCTGCATCCTGAATTATTCTTTCGCTGCCGTATATTTCAAGCAAATCGAGTGTAGGATATTTATAATTTTTCAGATCTAAAACGGGATCATATGGCTGCTGCTTTACAACGGAAATATCTTCCGGCTCTTTCTTACTTTCAACGGGTGTTGTTTTCACTTCGAGTTGCAAATCGATTTCCGGAAGTTTATTAGTAATCGGAGCTTTTAGCCTTTCTTCTTTCGGACGGACATTTAATTCCGTTTGATTTTCCTGCTTCGTAATGACAGCTTCGGGGGTTTTCTCTACGATTTTTAAATTGAGTGGCAATGGTTCTTCCTCAGGAAATTTGATGCCTGTAATAGGCTCGAATTTCTTTGTTAGTTCCGATGTAGTTGTTGACACATTATCTTCTTCATTTACGGGATCAATCACTGGTTTCTTTCTGAATAAAAAATGTGTTGAGGGATTAAATCGCCAGATAATATAACTTCCGAATGCCACCAGCAGAAGAACAGCAGTCCCCACTTTACCAATCATGCGCTGAAGCCATTCATTTTCCATATCGCCTACTGCGCCGCCCCATGGAAAGGGATGGCCTTTCATCAGAAATGAGGACGAAACGCTTATTACCAGCAATCCAATAATTACATAGCGAAGATTTCTTCCTACGGAAAAAATTTTCTTTGGTGCAAATAAATTCACCCCTACAACAAAAAAGAAAGAACAAATCAGGTAAGATGCTATGCCGAAGCCGGAACGAAAGAAAAGATTAGAAAAATAAGCGCCGGCGGTGCCTAATAGATTAGCCATGCGAGTAGCATGGCTGGGTAATAAAATTTTTGCTCCGTCATAAAATATCTTCGATTGGTCTTCCTGCCAGGTAAATAAATAAGAGGTAAAAGCAACAAATAAAAGAAAGGCAAGTACTATTAGCACTGTACCTGCTATTTTGTGTGACCTTTCATCTTTGAGCAACTTCTTCATCTCCACCTTCTGCTCCACATCAGCAGTCATTTTCTTAGGATTGACCGGCTTCTTTTTATTTGGTTTCTTCTTTTTAGGCATTTGGTTACAAAGATAAAAAATTGAACAAATGGAAAAGTAGACAGTTAACGTTTTAAAGAATCACCGATAGGTCAAAAATCGGGTACCGGTAATTTCGATAAAGTCTTATTTGGCCTGGTCTACTTATTTTTTGTTTTACCGAAAACTCCCGCCATCAGGCAAATCCATCCTGCGATAAATGAAACTCCCCCAACAGGTGTGATGGCCCCAATCCAATCGTAGCCGGGTATTACAAAAGCTTTAAAATAAGTAAGCATATACAATGAACCGCAAAACAAAATGATACCGATGACAAACAATCTGCCTGACCACCTGACAAGACCATTAGGAAATTCTTTAAACAAGATGCCCGAAGTCAGCAACGCAAAAACATGGTAAAACTGGTAACGTACAGAAGTTTCAAAAATGGAAAAAGCAAAATCAGAAATGTGTCCTTTCAAACCATGTGCGCCAAACGCGCCAAGTGCTACTGAAAGTGCACCAACAAAAGAAGCAATTTTTAAAAATCCTTTATGCATTACCGTTCGCTTTATCAAAAAGCTGTGAAAGTGATTCACCATTCAATCGCTCCACATTAAGAGTATAATGGGCCTGCGAATAAAACGGCTCCCTTTCTTTCAACTTCTTCTCAACAAAAAATATTAATTCGGACGGATTTACATCTTTGATTACGGGTCTTTGCTCCATTTCATCCATCACATTTTTTACAATCAGTGACGCCGACGCTTTAAGGTAAATCACTTTGCCCCGGGCTTTCATCCATTCCATGTTATGATCAAAGCACGGCGTGCCGCCGCCGCAGGCCAACAAAAATTTTTTTTTGTTTGCAAAACATTTTAGTTGTTCTGTCTCCATCTTGCGAAACCTTTCCTGCCCGTGCTTTTCAAAAATTTTTGTGATACTCATTCCTGCCGCATCTTCAATTATAACATCCAGATCAAAAAATTGTAATCCGTTATTATTTGCCCAAATCTTTCCCCAGTGCGTCTTCCCGCTTCCCATAAAACCAATAAGAAAAATTTTTTGGGGTAAGGACATGTTGGAGATAATTCTATTTTTTGATTGCGATGAATGAAGAAAATTAATAATCATTTGAATGCATTAATTCCGGTTATGTCCATTCCTGTTATCAGTAAATGTATGTCGTGCGTCCCTTCATAAGTAAGCACACTTTCCAGGTTCATCATGTGACGCATAATGGAATACTCGCCCGTAATGCCCATGCCACCCAACACCTGCCTTGTGTTTCGTGTAATTGTTGCCGCTACCTCACAGGCATTTCTTTTAGCCATACTTACCTGCTGTGGCGTCGCCTTGCCTTCATTCATCAATACCCCGAGTCTCCAGTTTAGTAATTGCGCCTTGGTGATCTCAGTGATCATTTCTGCCAGCTTCTTTTGCTGCAATTGAAATGATGCAATGGGCTTATCGAATTGTATTCTTTCTTTTGAATATCGCAGGGCCGTATCATAACAATCCATAGCGGCACCAATAGCACCCCAGGCAATTCCATAACGTGCTTTGGTAAGGCAACTCAACGGCCCCTTCAATCCTTTTACATTCGGTAAAATATTTTCTTTTGGAACTTTTACATTATCAAAAACCAACTCACCGGTTGCACTTGCACGAAGGCTCCATTTGCCATGTGTAGTGGGCGTAGTAAATCCTTTCATACCGCGTTCGACAATCAATCCGCGTATTTCACCGGTTTCATCTTTAGCCCAAACCACAGCCACATGTGCAAAAGGCGCATTGCTGATCCACATCTTACTTCCATTTAAAATTACATGATCGCCTGCCCCTGTATAATTACAGAGCATACTTCCCGGATCGCTTCCATGATTGGGTTCCGTTAACCCAAAACACCCCAACCATTCTCCGCTGGCCAGCTTCGGCAAATACTTTTTTCTTTGTTCCTCACTGCCGTAAGCATGAATGGGAAACATCACCAGCGATCCCTGAACACTTGCCGTGGAACGAACACCGCTATCTCCCCGTTCCAGTTCCTGCATCATCAATCCATAAGAAATATAATCCAGGCCACCACCGCCATATTCTTCAGGAATCGTCGGACCGAAACATCCCAGGTCACCTAATTGCTTTACAATTTGCTGAGGAAATTCTGCGCGTTGCGCATAGTCTTCGATGATAGGAGAAATTTCTTTTTTCACATAATTCCTCACCGTATCGCGAATCAGTTTGTGCTCATCAGTGAGCAACTCATCTATATTATAATAATCCGGCGATTGAAATAAATCCTGTCCCATGGATGTGATTAGTTGACTGGTTGATTAGTTAATTCGTGTAATTCGATTTAATTCGTGCCATTAAAATCAAAGATACTCCTTCATTTCTGTTTGATATTGTTCTGCGACTTTACCGGCAGCCTCTGCAAAATCTTCTTTCCCTGATGCATAAATAATCGCTCGAGATGAGTTTACCAGCAAACCGCAATCTTTATTCATTCCATACTTTGAAACTTCTTCCAGGCTACCACCCTGTGCTCCAACACCAGGTATCAGCAAAAAATTGTCTGGAACGATTTTCCTGACCGATGCAAGTTCATTGGTTTTGGTAGCGCCAACCACGAACATCAGGTTTTCTTTATTTCCCCAGCTACTTACTTTCTCCAAAACCATCTCATACAAATACTGATCCTTTACTTTTTGCTGCTGAAAATCCTCACTTCCTTTATTACTGGTTAACCCCAACACAATGGTAAATTTATCCTTGTACTCCATAAAGGGTTGAATGCTATCGAAGCCCATGTAAGGCGCCACGGTAACTGCATCAAAATGTAAAGTTTCAAAAAAAGCCCGGGCATATTGTGCGGAAGTATTTCCAATATCTCCGCGCTTGGCATCAGCTATTTTCAAATGAGTAGCCGGAATATAGTTTACGGTACGCTCCATATGTTCCCAGCCTTTTATTCCATTACTTTCATAAAACGCCGTGTTGATCTTATATGCCACACAATATTCTTTGGTAGCATCAATAATTTTTTTATTGAACTCAAAAACCGCATCCGGGTTTGATTGCAGGTGGGCAGGAAGTTTTTCAAAGCTGGTATCGAGCCCAATGCAGAGGTAAGATCTTTTTGCTTTTATTTGGTTAATTAAATACCCGAGATTCATTGTGCAATTATATTTTTTATGATTTGCCCTGTGGTAAAAATTTCTTCAAAAGTATTATAAAGCGGTGCTGGCGCTAAACGAATCACATTCGGTTCGCGCCAATCCACAATTACACCATGTTGTTTTAGTGAATCAAAAACCTGGCTACCCCTTTCATGCAACAAAATGGAAACCTGGCATCCATGCTCATTTTCATTCCGTGGAGTAATGATCTCAATAATTTTTTTTGCTGAAGATGCGTTGATATCATCCAATACAAACATTAAATAAGCACTCAGTTTTTTCATTTTAGCAACCACATTTTCAAATCCTGCTTCCTCAAAAATGTCAAGCGCTGCAGCATGGGCCGACATATTCATTACCTGCGTTGTACTTACCTGCCATCCTTCCGCAGTCGGGATAGGATCAAATTCCTTTTCCATCTTGAAGCGTTTGTCCTTATTGGTACCTACCCAGCCGGCCAATCTCACAATTGATTTATCATGAAAAAAACGTTCATGGATAAAAGCGCCTGCCACGGAACCCGGTCCTGAATTCAAATATTTATAAGAACACCAGCAGGCAAAATCGACATTCCAGTCATGAAGATGCAATTCCACATTACCGACGGCATGTGCAAGATCGAAACCGCAATGGGCACCCACTTGGTGAGCGGCAGTTGTTATCGACTCCATATCAAACACTTGCCCTGAATAATAATTGATACCACCGATAAGCACTACGGCAGTCTCTTCTCCATTTTCTTTAATGGCTGCAATAATATCCTCATTTCTTATCGTGTGCTCTCCTTCCCTGGGTTTTACTTCAATGATTACCTCGTCAGGATCCAAACCGTTGATGATCGCCTGCGACTGCAATGCATATTGATCAGAAGGAAATGCTTTTGCTTCGCAAATGATTTTATACCGTTGTTTTGTTGGCCTGTAAAATGAGATCAGTAGTAAATGTAAATTGACTGTAAGCTCATTCATCACCACAACCTCCTCTTCTTTTGCATCGAGTATCGGCGCAAGTTTCGAAGGAAACTGTTCATTGTATTTTATCCATGGTATCCGGGCATGTACATGGCCTTCCACGCCAAAATTCGCCCAGTCTTCAAGATCATTTAAAATATGCTCCTGTGCGGTTTTTGGCTGAAGCCCCAAAGAATTTCCTGTGAAATAAACAGACGGTTTTCCATTAATGATGGGTATATAAAATTTTTCCCTGAATTCCTTCAAAGGGTCTTCCTCATCCTGGCGCCTTGCAAATGCCAATGTATTTTCAAATCCTTTCATTAATAAACTTCGTGTATGCGTACTAGTTAGTAAAACGTTCGCTCACCACCAGGTCCTTACTGCCGCTGGTGTACTTATAAAAGCCTTCTCCTGTTTTTACGCCCAGACAATTGGCATTTACCATATTGTGCAATAAGGGGGATGGAGCATATTTTGGATTCTTAAAACCCTCATACATCACATTCAAAATGGAATAACAAACGTCCAGTCCGATAAAATCTGCAAGTTGTAGCGGGCCCATCGGGTGTGCCATTCCAAGTTTCATCACATTATCAATTTCTTCCACACCTGCAACACCTTCATACAAACTATATATAGCTTCATTGATCATTGGCATCAGGATGCGGTTGGCAATAAAGCCCGGGTAATCATTTACCTCGCAGGGGATCTTTCCAATCTTTTTACTCAGCTCAATAATCGTTGCCGTTATTTTTTTATCTGTCGCATACCCGTTTATTACTTCCACCAATTTCATCACTGGCACAGGATTCATAAAATGCATACCGATCACTTGCTGTGGCCGTCTGGTTGCAGATGCAATTTTTGTAATTGAGATAGATGAAGTGTTGGTAGCAAGAATGCATTCTTGTGACGCCGCTTCATCAAGCTGCTTAAAAATCTTTAGTTTCAGATCCACATCCTCTGTGGCAGCTTCCACTATTAGCTCTGCTTTTTTTACGCCTTCGGTAACAGACGTAAATGTTGTAATATTTTGAAGCGTATCTTTTTTAACATTTTCGGTAATAGCCCCACTGGATATCTGCCGGTCAAGATTTTTGTTAATTGTTGCAAGCGCTTTGTCCAGCTGGGGCCGTGACACATCGATCAAATTTACCTTATAGTCATTCTGCGCAAATACATGGCAGATGCCGTTTCCCATAGTGCCTGCTCCAATTACAGAAACTGATTTTATCATATCAAGTACATCTTTGTTTGTAAAAGTAGTTCAAAAAAACTGGCATTATGGTATGCGGCTTGCTGTACATAACATTATACCGAAAATGTTAAGGTTTTGTTTTTACTTAAAAATCATTAAACTTTCAAATTTGACATTTATCTAATTTTCTCAAAATATTTCTATCATGAAAAAACTACTACTGGTTTTGAGTTCTCTTTTTGTTTTCTCCATTTTTATTACAGGATGCGGCCCTTCTTATGTTGTTACAAAACCTGCACCACCGGCTTATACGAGACCAATGGCACCTGGCCACGACTTCGTATGGGTGGAAGGCGAATGGGTGCTCAATCATGGCAGGTATGTTTACAAGCCAGGATATTGGACCCATTGGAAAAGAAGATATCATCATTATGTACCCGGGCATTGGGAACAAAAGCACCGCGGTTATTACTGGAAGCATGGCTACTGGACTTATTAATACCCACTTTTTCCGTAGTTAATAATTTTAAAAAATTAAAAAACAGCAACATGAAAAGAATTCTCTCTAAAGTTTTCCTTGTATTTGCCATTGCAATGGGAATGCACTTTGCCACACAGGCACAGATGTATGTAAAAGTAAGGCCCACCGAAACGGTAGTGGCCAGGCGCCCACCCGCACCAAGTAAACGCTATGTGTGGATAGAAGGCGATTGGGTTTGGAGTGGCGGAAGATATATCCACCAGCCGGGAAAATGGGTCTTGTCAAGGCGCGGCTTTGTTTGGATTCCCGGTCATTGGAAATCAACCCGCAGAGGCTGGTACTGGATTCGCGGGCACTGGAGCAGAAGAAGATAATTCTATAATCATCACCCTTAAATACTACTATAATGAAGTACCCTATCAAAACAATTTCTCAAAGGCTCGCCATCATTCTTTTAACATTCACTTCTGTTTCTACATTTGCCCAGCGACGGTTTGATCCGGATAGGGATTCCGAAAGATTCTTTCGCGTTGGAGTAAAAGGCGGCGTTAATATTAATAAGATCAACGGTCAGTCTTATCAGGATGGTTTTAATTATAACTATGTGCTTGGTGGTTTTATGCAATTCAATTTCTCCAGAACATTTGGATTACAACCCGAAGTAAACTTTGTACAATCATCATCGGAATTTGCTACAGATGCAAATACGGTTTATGATGATCTGTTTTACAATGGCGATCAGCGGAAAGCAAAACTGGACTATTTGAAAGTACCTGTGTTGCTCAACATCAACATCGGTCCCAGTAAAAGAATTAAACTTCAGGTAGGTCCACAGTATGGAAATATATTAAAGCAAACTGTTGATAGTTTAAAAAGCAATGGGAACATTTTTAAACAGGCAGATTGGTCCGCAGTGGGAGGATTATGGATACAGATACCTTTCGTCAATCTTGGCGCCCGTTATGAAATTGGCTTGAACAATATTAATGATATCGACAACCAGGAAAAGTGGAGAAGCCAGGCTTTTACCATTTTTGCGGGGATTACATTTTAACTCCATATATATCGGTTCTTAGTTTGCCCCGTTGGTTAAACGGGGCTTTTTTGTATATTACAAAAAACGAAAGTATATGCAACAACTACCGATTGAGAATTTATTCCTGATGGATATTGAAACCGTGTCTCAGGCAGCAGATTTTGATATATTAAATGATGAATGGAAAGAATTATGGACGGAAAAATCATTGAAAAGCCTACCACCCGAAATGAGTGTGGAAGAACATTACGCGAAACGTGCGGCTATCTTTGCAGAGTTTGCAAAGGTGATCTGCATCAGTACCGGATATTTCAGAAAAGAAGGTGATGAATGGCAACTAAGAATAAAATCTTTTTATTCTGAAAATGAGAAAGAAGTGTTGGAGAATTTTTCCAAAATGCTTACGCAAATTCAAACTAAAAATTCGAAATGGATCTTTACCGGTCATAATATCAAAGAATTTGATATTCCTTTTTTATGCCGGAGAATGATCGTAAATAATGTTGAAATTCCATCCATCATGGATTTTCAAAACATGCGCCCCTGGGAAACGCCCTCACTGGATACATTGCATCTCTGGCGCTTCGGTGATTACAAACATTATATATCATTAAAACTTCTTGCCGCAACACTCGGCGTTCCTTCGCCAAAAGATGATATTGACGGAAGTAAAGTAGGTGAAGTATTCTGGAGAGAAAATGACTTGCCAAGAATTGTAACCTATTGCCAGAAAGATGTGGTAACAGTAGGAAATATTATTTTACGGTTTAAAAATTTACCGTTGTTGAAGGAAGAACAAGTGGTGGTTGTGGAATAAACTTCTTACACTGTTTCTTCTATATACGCACTCACCGGCTCACATGAACAAACCAAATTCCTATCACCATAAGTATTATTTACCCTGCTTACACTCGGCCAGAATTTATTTTGTTTTAGATAATCCAAAGGGAATGCTGCCTTGCTCCTGCTGTAACTATGTTTCCATTGGTCAGCAGTAATTACCGATAAAGTGTGCGGCGAATTTTTCAATACATTATCTTTTTTATCCGCCTCACCATTTTCAATTTCTTGCATCTCCTTATAAATATTAATAAGTGCATCGCAAAATCTGTCCAGTTGCGCTTTATTCTCGCTTTCTGTGGGTTCAATCATTATCGTACCGGCAACAGGGAAACTTAATGTAGGTGCGTGAAAACCGTAATCCATCAATCTTTTGGCCACATCTTCCGCTTCAATGCCTGCTGTATTTTTAAAAGGTCTCAGATCAATAATAAATTCATGAGCACAGGTTCCGTTTTTCCCTGTGTATAATATTTTATAAAACTTTTTCAACTTGGCTTTCATATAATTCGCGTTCAGAATTGAATATTCCGATGCTTTGCGAAGACCTGTATTTCCAAGCATTTTTATATAAGCGTAACTTACCAGCAAAATACTTGCAGAACCATAAGGAGCAGCACTAACTGCACCTTCACCGTCATTTTTGCCGGGCAAAAAAGGAATCAGTTTTTCATTTACACAAATAGGTCCCATACCCGGACCGCCGCCGCCATGTGGAATCGCAAATGTTTTATGCAAATTCAAATGACACACATCTGCACCTATATTGCCCGGAGAAGTAAGCCCCACCTGTGCATTCATATTCGCGCCATCCATATATACCAACCCGCCATTATCATGCACTATTTTACAAACCTCTTTTATCGTTTCTTCATACACACCGTGCGTTGAAGGATAGGTAACCATCAATCCGGCCAATGAGTCTTTATATTTTTCCGCCTGCATCTTCAAATCTGGCAAATCAATATTTCCTGCATCATCACATTTGGTAACGACCACTTTAAAACCAGCCATTACTGCAGAAGCCGGATTGGTACCATGCGCAGAGATAGGAATTAAGATCACATTCCGGTGCAACTCTTTTTTGCTTTCATGGTATCCTCTTATCGTCAGCAATCCTGCAAATTCTCCTTGAGCTCCGCTATTGGGTTGCAGGCTGCATGCAGCAAAGCCTGTTATACTACATAAAAGCTTTTCAAGATCTTTTAGAATAAACTCATATCCTTTTGTTTGCTCCGCTGGAACAAACGGATGAATATTACTGAAATGATGCCAGCTAACAGGAATCAGTTCTGTAGCAGCATTCAGCTTCATAGTACAAGACCCTAGTGTAATCATTGAATGCACCAGGGAAAGATCTTTGTTTTCCAAAACTTTGAGATAACGCATCATTTCCGTTTCGCTATGATAGCTGTTAAAAACAGGATGCAGCATAAAAGGCGAATTACGCACGAGCGACAATGGTATGTTATCAAGCATTGCTTCATTGTCAAAAGTGGCTGAAGAAGTATCTACATCCACAGACAAATTGAAAACATTGATGATATTGAGCACATCATTTTTGGAAGTAGTTTCATCGATTGAAAGTGTAACAAGGTTTTTACCAGGATAATAAAAGTTCATTCTTGCTTTTTCCGAAATATCTTTTAGCTTGTTCGCATTTGTTATTTTAAAAGTAATGGTATCAAAATAAGTTTTGTTCTGTAATTCAAATCCAACTTCTTCCAATTCAATTGCCAGCGTCTTTGTTAAAAAAGAAATTCTTTTAGCAATATCCATTAGTCCTCCTGCACCATGATACACTGCATACATCGCGGCCATATTTGCCAGTAATGCCTGCGCGGTGCAAATATTCGATGTTGCTTTTTCGCGACGAATATGTTGTTCCCTTGTTTGCAGCGCCATGCGAAGACAGCGCTTTCCTTCAGCATCGATACTTACCCCAATAATTCTTCCGGGGATATTTCTTTTGAATTCATCTTTCGTAGCAAAGAAGGCAGCGTGAGGACCGCCATATCCCATCGGCACACCAAATCTTTGTGCTGAGCCTACTGCCACATCAGCGCCGAGTTCCCCGGGAGGTGTAAGTAAAGTTAGCGCCATCAAATCGGTAGCCATCACCACCATTGCGTTCGCAGCGTGAAACCTGTTGATGAACTCACGATAGTCATTGATTTCTCCTTCGCTGTTTGGGTATTGAATGATCGCGCCAAAAAAAGTTTCGTCCGGTTCTACAGAATCAAAATCGCCATGAACAATTTCAATACCAGCAGGAACTGCCCTTGTTTTCAAAACGTGTTTGGTCTGCATAAATATCTTCTCATCCACGAAAAATTTCGGCGCAGCAATATGATCATGATCTTTATTCTTATGATTAAAGAGCATGGTCATCGCTTCGGCGGCGGCGGTTCCTTCATCAAGCAAACTTGCATTGGCGATAGGCAGGCCCGTAAGATCACTCACCATCGTTTGAAAATTCAATAAGCTTTCCAAACGTCCCTGCGCAATCTCCGCTTGGTAAGGTGTGTATTGGGTGTACCATCCGGGATTTTCAAAAAGATTTCGCAGGATCACACTGGGTACTATGGTATCATAGTATCCCTGGCCGATGTAAGATTTGAATACTTTATTTTTATTGGCTGTGTCTTTCAGTTCGCTCAGAAATTCAAACTCACTTACCGGAGCGGGGACAGCAAGATTCGCTGCCAATCGTATATCCGGAGGAATTGTTTTATCGATCAGTTCATCAATGGAAGCCACTCCGATTTCCGCAAGCATTTCTTTTGTTGCCTGCTCGTCAGGGCCAATATGTCGTTGGGCAAACTCAGAAGATTGTTTTTCAAAAAGATTCATAATTCTTTAATTCTAATCTATTATTTTTTGGGAAGAAATTTCTTTTATACATCCAAAAGGAAGGCGCAAAGTTACATTGCAAAACCGAAATAAAAGGAGCCTGAGCCAGGTCGTTTTTACGATTTGTATATTTACCAAATGAAGCAAAATCTGTTACACAATTGGGAAAAAAAATCAGCACAAAATCAGAAAAAATATAGGGATTTCCTGAAAATGGCAGATAAAAATAAAACGCTGAAAATGTTGCCCGAACTTCATAAGGAGGCATTTGAAAAAATCGACTGCCTCAGCTGTGCTAATTGCTGTAAAAATTATTCTCCCCGGTTCAAGGCGCCCGATATAAAAAGAATTGCCCGCTACCTGAAAATAAAAGAGGGCGATTTTATAGAAACCTATTTGCGTCTTGATGAAGATGGCGATTTTGTAGTAAAAAATACTCCCTGCCCGTTTCTCGGAGCCGATAATTATTGCAGCATTTACGATAATCGTCCGTCCGACTGCCAGCGCTTTCCATATACTGACGAAGACGTATTGCTGAAAAGGAAAAATATCACTTTAAAAAATTCAACCTTTTGCCCTATTGTTTATTATGTTTTGGAAAAACTGACCGAAGTATAATTTTACAAACTGAAAATTTAATAGCGCTTTTTATTTGTTCCTTTGCAAAAATCTTAAACCAAATTCATGAAGATAGAGATCAATAAAGATGCGATTGCCCAACGCTTTATGCGATATGTGAAGATTGATACACAAAGCGATCCTCAAAGCGGCTCTTATCCATCAACCGAAAAACAAAAAGACCTGAGTAAATTACTGGTGGAAGAATTACAGGCAATGGGCATCACAGATGCTGCTATGGATACTTACGGTTACGTATATGCGAAGATACCTTCGAATTCAGACAAGAAAGATGTTCCGGTTATTTGTTTTTGCAGTCATGTAGATACTGCTCCCGACTGCAGCGGCTCTAACGTGAAGCCAATTCTTCATAAAAATTATGACGGGGAAGCCTGTGTGTTGCCTGACGACAACACACAGGTGCTCGCACCGGCCTCACATCCATATCTGCGAAATCATATTGGGGAAGATATCATCACGGCAAGTGGAAAAACCCTCTTGGGCGCGGATGACAAAAGTGGCGTGGCAGCCATAATGCAGGCAGCAGAATTTCTTATAAAGCATCCTTCAATCAGGCATGGTGAAATAAAAATTTTATTTACACCTGATGAAGAAGTGGGCAAGGGGACTGCTAAAGTAGATATGAAAAAGTTAGGTGCTGATTTTGGTTATACCCTTGATGGCGGCGAAGCCGGCAGTCTCGAAGATGAAACGTTTAGTGCAGATGGAGTCACAATTGTTGTAAATGGAGTTATTGCACATCCTGGCTACGCCAAAAACAAATTAGTAAATGCACTAAAAGTTGCAGGTGAAATATTGCATGCATTACCCAAAAACGAATGGGCGCCGGAGGCGACAGAAAAAAAGGAAGGTTTTGTACATCCTGTGAGGATGGAGGGCATTGCTGAAAAAGCAACAATAGAATTTATTGTGCGTGATTTCGACACTGCCCAGCTCAAAAAACATGAAGAAAGGCTAAAAGAAATAGCCGAAAATGTGATTAGTCATTATGCAGGAGCATCTTTGGAATTTACGGTGCAGGAGCAGTACCGCAACATGAAAGAAATTTTGGATCAGTATCCACAGGTGGCAGACTATGCTGCGGAAGCGATACAGCGCGCCGGGCTTGAAGTTGCTACCGAAAGTATTCGTGGTGGTACAGACGGAAGCCGCTTAAGCTTTATGGGATTACCATGTCCCAACATTTTCACGGGTATGCAATGCATTCATTCAAAACTGGAATGGATTGGTGTAAAGGATATGGCAAAGGCAGCAGAAACAATTGTTCATCTCTGCATGATATGGGAAGAAAAATCATCGATTGAGAAAAAGTAATAAGCGCAGCCGTAAGTTTAATGAGATAATTTTTTTTCAAACATTTAAGTTAAAGTTTACACAACGAAATTCAGTGAGTATACATATTTGGAATTACTTTATACATTTGTCACTAAACAATGATATCAATGGATTTATTTTTTCTTCAGGTGGATACAGCTACAGCAACTCAGGCAGTTTCTGCAAAAACACAAAGCTTATGGGAGATCCTCGTAAGCGGTGGTGTAATCATGGTTCCGCTTGGAATACTTTTGGCAGGCGCAACATATTTCTTTTTTGAAAGGCTGATTGCTATAAAAAAGGCGTCGAGAATTGACGATAATTTTATGCGCATTATCAGGGACCATATCATAAGCGGAAATGTAGCTGCAGCCCGGGCTTTTTCAAAAAATACGGATAACCCTGTTGCACGCATCATTGATAAAGGAATTCAACGAATCGGAAAACCGATGGATGCCATCGAAAAAAGTATGGAAAATGTGGGCGCTCTTGAATTGTATAAACTTGAAAAAAATCTTTCGATTATTTCCATTGTAGCCCGTATTGCACCGTTGTTTGGCTTTTTGGGAACTATTATAGGCATGTTGGCATTGTTCAAAGGCATTGCAGCCAGCACTGAATACACGGCTAATACTATTGCCGATGGTATCTATATAAAAATGATCACTTCCGCAACAGGTTTGATCATTGGTATCCTGGCCTATATCGGTTATAGCTATCTCAATACGCAAATAACGCGTATTGAAAATAAAATGGAAATTGCGAGTGCTGAGTTTACCGATATACTCCAGGAGCCAACCCGGTAATTACTCATCATTAATCAAAAAGTAAAAAGTGAGTATAAGACAGAAATTCAAACAAGACGAGGAAGGATTGGATACAGGTCCGTTAAACGATATCCTGTTCATTCTGATGTTTTTCTTTTTGATCATTTCCACTTTGGCGAACCCAAATGTGATTAAGATGAGTAATCCAAAAGCTTCCAGTAATACAAAGGCAAAACAAAGTGTAATTGTAAGTATTGATAAGAACAAAGACGTTTACGTAGGGCAGGAAAAAATTGTCTTTGATTCGCTGGAGTCTGTATTAAGAACCCGGATACATGTGGAAGACAGTACCAAGCCTGCTGTTGTGATTAATGCAGACTCATTGGTAAGTTGGGGTGATATTGTGAAAATAATGGAAGTCGCAAAAAAGCTCGGTGCTACTACATCTGCATCCGTTAGCAAAACCAGGTAACCCGGGGATACGTTACAGTCCGAACCTTTTCACAGCCTTAATCATCCTGTTTTTACCATAAATATCTTTTCGTATTTCTGTGAGATAGCCTTTTCTTAAAAAAATATCAGACACTTCATTGGCATAATCTTCGTGTATTTCTACATAAATATTACCACCTTTTTCCAAATGTTTATTTCCGAAGTCGGCTATAGCTTTATAGAAAACAAATGATTTTTCATCCGCAACAAACAGCGCTACGGGGGGTTCATAAGCCACTACGTTTTTGGATAATTTTACTTTTTCAGTAAAAGGAATGTAAGGGGGATTGCTTACTATTATGTCATAACGGTGAAGTGTATGCGAAAATTTTCTATTCAAAAAATCAAGTTGCATAAAATTAATGAGCACATTAAGTTCTTTTGCATTTTTTTCGGCAACGGCTAAAGCTTCACTGCTTACATCAATAGCAGTTATTTCAGCAAATGGCAGCGTCTTTTTCAGCGCCACAGAAATGCAGCCGCTACCAGTACCGACATCTAAAATTTTTACTGCATTGGAAATATCGGATTGCGTGGCCTCTTCCACTACCCATGACACGAGTTCTTCTGTTTCAGGTCGTGGTATCAATACATTTTCATTTACATAAAATTTCAGTCTATAAAACCAGGCTTCGTTCAAAACATATTGCACAGGCTTATGCTGCAATAATTGTTTCAGGAAATTTTCCAGTTTGTTTTGATCCTCTTTGGAAATGTCTTTTTTTAGTTCTATTCTTTTCTGAAGGCGATTAAGACGGGTAACATTTTCAAAAACCCAGTCGGCGATATTTTCTGCTTCCCTCCTTTCGTAAAGCTGAGAAAGTGAGTCTGAAAATTCACGATAAGATTGTTCAATGGTCATTAAAGCAAACTTAATTATTTTGTGGAGCAATCATAGACCTTGGCAACAGATGAGCAATATATGACACGATGCCTGCACCTTGCAAAGCTGGGAGCCGGTAACGTTGCACCTAATCCCATGGTTGGGGCTGTGTTGGTTTACGAAGACAGGATTATTGGCGAGGGTTATCATCAAAAATATGGGGATGCGCATGCTGAGGTAAATTGCATTAATAATGTTCCCGAAAACGACAAATGTCTTATTGGCAAGAGCACATTATTTGTATCCCTGGAACCGTGCTCTCATTATGGAAAAACACCACCATGCACAGACCTCATTATAAGAAACAAAATTCCGAGAGTAGTAATTGGTTGCCAGGATGTATATAAAGAAGTTGCCGGTAAAGGAATGCAGAAGTTGCGAAGTGCAGGCATTGATGTAGCCACAGATGTCTTAAAAGAAGAAGCTGTTAATCTGAATAAACGCTTTTTTACATTTCATACTCAGTTTCGCCCATACATCATATTAAAATGGGCACAGTCTGCCAACAATAAAATCGGGTCGGTCGACAGACGAATTCTTATAAGCAATGAATCCCCTAATCGCCTCGTTCATAAATGGAGGAGTGAAGAATCTGCAATCATGATTGGTACCCATACAGCTGCACGAGATAACCCCTCACTCACTACCCGTTTATGGAAAGGGAAGAATCCTACCCGGATTGTTATTGATAAAAATTTGCGACTACCCGGGTCGCTTAATATTTTCAACAAAGAGAGCCATACGATTGTTTTTAATTTTAAAAGAAATGAAACGAATGATAACGTCAGATTCATAAAACTTGAGAGTGAAAACATCATTGCAGAAATCCTTCGCTTACTTTTTGAAATTAATATTCAGAGCTTCCTCGTAGAAGGAGGGACGGTTACTTTACAATCCTTTATTGACGAAGATTTGTGGGATGAAGCACGAATTATTACCAATGAAACACTGATTATTGAAAATGGCATTGCGGCACCCGAGTTACAGAATTTTGAACTTTTGAAAACTGAACGATATGGAAATGATATTATCAACTATTACACAAGAAGAATTGCCGGATGATATTTTGTTCCTGCAAAAATTAACGAGTTAAATTCTTTAATTCGTTTCTAAAACTTCGTTCACTTCTTTTTCCGTCAGTTGAGCATTTAGCATGGCAACTCCTCTTACTGCATTATCTGCGAATTCGATGAACGCATTTTTAGCTGAAGCGTGGTCACTCACCATTACAGGCACTCCTAAATCGCCGCCTTCACGAATGGATTGTATTAACGGTATTTCACCGAGGAAAGGAATATCAAATTCATCGGCTAATTGTTGACCCCCATTTTTTCCAAAAATGTAATATTTATTTTCAGGTAATTCTGCCGGAGTAAAATAGCTCATATTTTCAATAAGACCTATAACAGGAACTTTCAGCCCTGCCTGGCTAAACATAGCAATTCCCTTTTTGGCATCAGCAAGCGCCACAAGTTGGGGCGTAGTCACAACAATTACACCTGTAACAGGTACAGTTTGCATGATCGTTAAATGAATATCGCCGGTACCGGGTGGCATGTCAATGACGAGATAGTCGAGTTCGCCCCAATCAACATCGGTAACAAACTGGCGGATAGCGCTGCTAACCATCGGGCCCCGCCAAACAACCGCTTGTTTTTCGTCTACTAACAACCCGACACTCATCAGCCTTATTCCATACTTTTCCAGTGGCACTATCATTCCCCTCCCATCTACATCGTGCATCATTGGTCTTTCTCCTCTTACGCCAAACATGATGTGAACACTCGGTCCATAAATATCGGCATCCATTAGCCCCACTTTCGCCCCACTTTCTGCAATTGCCAACGCAAGATTCGCAGCTACTGTACTTTTTCCCACACCACCCTTTCCGCTCACCACCGCGATAATATTTTTTACACCTTTCAAAACTTCATTCTTATCAGTGCGTAACGAAGTAGTATTGCTATCAAATTCGATACGAACATTTGCATTTTTGTCAACCCGTCGTATAGCTTCTATTGCATCATTTCTCAATTTATCCTTTAACGGGCAAGCCGGAGTTGTAAGAACGATGGTAAAAACGATATCATGACCATTAATAACAACATTCTGAATCATATTCAAACTGACCAAATCTTTCTTTAAATCAGGTTCCTGAACGGTTCCTAAAGCTTTAAACAAATCATCTTCTGTCATAGTTCAATTTTTTGTTAAAAAGGTTATTCAATCTGCAAATTTAAACATTGATACCCTTACTTTGTTTTCATTACGATCACAGTTCTGCTTATATTCGTTGTCCATAAAAAAATCAATGAAAAAAACTCTACAATACCTTTTTCTGATTTTATTTTTCGCACCTGCCATCTCGAAAGCGCAATTCGAGAATTATAAAGATTCGGTAGTGCAATTATATGGCGTGGTAATGTCTGCAGATAGTTTGAGAGCACTTCCTGCAGTGAGCATTGTTGTAAAAGGAAGAAACCAGGGTACTATTTCCAGCGACCAGGGAGTTTTTGACCTGCCGGTATTAAGGGGGGATGTAATTGTTTTTACGTGTGTAGGTTTCAAACCGAAAGAAGTCAGGATCCCCAGGAATCTTGATGGCAATGAACAAAGCGTGATTCAATTAATGGTTCAGGACACAGTTTACCTTCCTGCGACTATAATTAAAAAGCGACCAACGAAAGAGGAATTTGAACGAGACTTTGTCAATACTCAGGTCCCCGAGGATGATCAGGAGATCGCAAGACAGAATCTTTCAGAGAGAAACCTCAGAGCGCTGATGGCGGCTTATCCCAAGGACGGCAAGGAGGCTACAAGCTACTATCTCAAACAAAATGCACAGAAGTACTATTCTGCAGGTCAATTACCTCCTCAAAATATCTTCAATCCTCTTGCATGGGCAGAGTTTATTAAAGCATGGAAAAGGGGAGATTTCAAGAATAAGTCGAACGAATAATTACCAGGTTGTATAAGTCAAAAATGCCCCATAAGGGGCACTTTAAACTTTAATTGAAAAACCACCCCATAGAAGAAAAATTTTGTTTTCAATATATTGAAGGGTCTTAACGGATCTGGTTGTCTTGAAAACTACCCAGAGTTGGTTATCAATTATTTCGTCAACAAAGATTCACCTGTTCGAAAAAAAAACCTAATAAAAAACACCTATTTTTTAGGGTTTTTTCACGGTACGTTTCTGGAAAAAAGATCGGATGAACATTTTGAAACTTCACAAAAAAAGCCTTGTCTTTTGGACAAGGCTCTATACTGAGGAATTAACTCTTAATCTTCCACTTTCACTTTCCCTTTCTGTCTGGCTATTACTTCTTCGGCTATATTATTCGGAGCCGGAGCGTAGTGACTAAATTCCATGGTAGAAGTAGCTCGACCGCTCGATAAGGACCTCAACTGGGTCACATATCCAAACATTTCGCTCAAAGGAACTTTTGCTTTGATAACCTGTACGCCATGTTTACTGTCCATGCCTTCCAGGATACCGCGACGCCGATTCAGGTCCCCGGTTACATCACCCATATACTGATCCGGTGTAAGTACTTCCACTTTCATGATTGGTTCTAAAAGTACCGGGCTTGCTTTTTTTGCACCATCACGAAATCCTCCCTTGGCACAAAGTTCAAAAGACATAGAATCTGAATCGACATCATGGAAGCTACCATCAAATACACGAACCTTCATATTCTGCACGGGGTAATTTGCCAGCACACCGTTCGACATTGCCGTTTCAAAACCTTTTTGAATAGCAGGCACAAATTCTCTTGGAATAGCTCCCCCGAAAATATCGTTTACAAACTGGAAATGCTTCCCCGGGTTTTCCTTCAGCCATTCTTCGTCTGCAGGGCCTATTTCAAAAACTATATCAGCAAACTTACCACGACCACCGGTTTGCTTTTTCAATATTTCACGATGTTCAATTTTTTTCCTGAATGCCTCCTTATAAGCCACCTGCGGAGCTCCCTGGTTTACTTCTACCTTAAACTCACGTTTCATTCTGTCCACAATAATTTCAAGGTGCAACTCACCCATGCCGCTTAAGATGGTTTGACCCGTCTCTTCGTCAGTACGTACACGAAGTGTGGGGTCTTCTTCCACTAACTTGGAAATTGCCAGACCCACTTTGTCAACGTCTGCCTGAGTTTTTGGCTCAATTGCTATCGCAATAACAGGTTCAGGAATGAACATGTTTTCCAAAACTATTGGATGATCTTCGTCTGTTAAAGTATCTCCTGTTTTTATTTCCTTAAAACCAACTGCCGCCCCGATATCTCCGGCTTCAACAAATTCTACAGGATTTTGTTTGTTAGCGAACATTTTCATAATACGGCTAATACGCTCCTTTTTACCACTGCGCACATTAAGTACATACGAGCCCGCATCCAAATGGCCACTGTAGCAGCGGAAGAAAGCCAGGCGGCCCACAAAAGGATCCGTCATAATTTTAAATGCCAGTGCAGAAAAAGGTTCTTTCGGATCTGGTCTGCGAACAATTTCCTCCCCTGTGTCAGGATCGGTACCCTTGATTGCCCCAATATCAACAGGAGATGGAAGGTAACGGCAAACTGCATCCAGCGCCGTCTGCACGCCTTTATTCTTGAATGAAGAACCACACATCATTGGCACAATGCTCAGGTCGATAGTTGCCTTGCGAATGGCTTGATGAATTTCGTCTTCACTAATGCTGTTTGGATCATCAAAAAATTTCTCCAGCAATTTATCGTCATATTCGGCAACCGCTTCTACAAGGTGAGCTCTCCATTCATTCGCTTCATCCAACATGTCGGCCGGCACCTCTATCTCATCGAAAGTCATTCCTTCTGTTTCCATGTGCCAGATGATACCCTTCATTTTAATAAGATCTACCACACCTTTAAAGTCATCTTCTGCGCCGATAGGTAATTGTAAAGGCACTGCCTTGGACCCAAGCATTTCTTTTACTTGTTTTACCACATTTAAAAAATCAGCACCTGCACGATCCATTTTATTTACAAAACCAATACGCGGTACATTATAGCGATTTGCCTGGCGCCAAACTGTTTCACTTTGTGGCTCTACACCGTCTACAGCACTAAAAAGAGCAATTAAACCATCCAATACGCGCATCGAACGTTCTACTTCTACAGTAAAATCAACGTGCCCCGGAGTATCAATGATATTAAAATAATATTCTTTTGTATTGGGTGTATTCTTTCCCTTGTCAGTAGGGAAGTTCCACTTACAACTTACGGCAGCGGAAGTAATAGTGATTCCACGTTCTTTCTCCTGCTCCATCCAATCTGTGGTGGCAGCGCCATCATGCACTTCACCTATCCTGTGAATCATCCCTGTATAGCGCAGAATACGTTCTGTAGTAGTGGTTTTTCCTGCATCAATGTGTGCAGCAATACCAAAATTTCTTTGAAATTTCAAGTCAGCCATGGACTTAATTATTTATTGTGATTACTTAATTCTTAAAATACTTTTTGGAGGCGCGAAGTTACAGATTTTAAGCTACAACTACTAACTAAAAAGTGAGATCTATAAAAAAGCCCCTCAATGAAAGAAGGGCTGCAATTCATCCTGGTTAATTATCTATATCCTGAAATGTGCAAAAGCCTTATTAGCTTCCGCCATACGATGAGTATCTTCTTTTTTCTTGAATGCTGCACCCTCTCCCTTGCTTGCTGCAACTATTTCATTCGCGAGTTTCTCAGCCATGCTTCTTCCGTTTCTATCCCTGCTGTACCTGATAAGCCATTTGATACTTAAGGAAGTTTTTCTGTCTGCACGAACTTCAGAAGGGATCTGGAATGTAGCCCCACCGATCCTGCGACTTTTAACTTCTACACTTGGTGTCACATTGGCCAATGCTTTTTTCCAAATGTCATAGCCATTTTCGCCTGAAATCTTTCCAACTCTTTCAAGTGCTTCATAAAATATATTGTACGCTCCGCTCTTTTTCCCTTCCCACATTAGGTTGTTTACAAAACGTGTAACCAATTTGTCCTGAAACTTTGGATCGGGAGCTAACGGAAGTTTTTTTGCCTGTGCTTTGCGCATTCGTTTCTATGAATTTATTATGAATTATTTTTTTGCCTTTTCTTTCTTTGTACCGTATTTGGAACGACTTTGCTTGCGATCCTTTACACCCGCTGTGTCGAGGCTTCCTCTGACAATATGATAACGTACTCCGGGAAGATCTTTAACTCTGCCCCCCCTGATAAGGACGATAGAGTGCTCCTGAAGATTGTGTCCTTCACCGGGAATGTATGCAATAACTTCCACCTTATTGGTAAGCCTTACTTTAGCAACTTTACGAAGAGCAGAATTAGGCTTCTTAGGAGTTGTGGTATAAACTCTTGTACATACACCCCTGCGTTGCGGGCAGTTATCCAACGCTCTTGACTTGCTTTTTGAGCGAACAATCGATCTTCCCTTTCTTACTAGTTGCTGTATAGTAGGCATTCTTACCTTAAAATTTTTTGGACGGCAAAGGTAAGTGTAGGAATGTGAAATTCCAAAATTATTTGAACCCGGTCAAAGGGGGAGTTAAGCGCTCCGAAACTGTTGGTTTATACCTTTTCAAGCCAATGATATATATCAGGTTCAGTGCCGCCCTTGATAGCATTCATCCTGGCTTTTACTTCGGGAGAAATTTTCCATTCGTTGGTGTCAAAATTCATTACAAAATCCCTGTAGGTCAACTGTCGAATCATAGATATCGTAGCAGCCGTACCAGTCCCGAAGACTTCGGTTAATTTTCCGTCTTTATACGCCTGCATAATTTCATCAATGCTCAAACGCCTTTCTTCAACCTCCATACCTTTTTCCCTGAGCAATTGTATCACGCTATCTCTTGTAACGCCGGCCAGAATAGTGCCCTCTTTAAGGTCGGGAGTAATAGCTTTATTTCCGATAATGAAAAATACATTCATCGTGCCGCACTCCTGGACATATCTGTGCTCAAAAGCATCCATCCACAGAACCTGGTCATAACCTGCTCGCTTTGCCTCAGCAGACGGATACATAGCGGCCCCGTAATTGCCGGCATTCTTTGCAAATCCAACCCCTCCGGGAACAGCTCTCACATATTTTTCTTCCACGTAAATCTTCATTGGTGTGGCATAGTATGGCCCGGTCGGGCTCAGGATTATTAAAAATTTATATTTTGCCGAGGGTCTTACTCCAATAGTTTCTTCACTCGCAAACATAAGTGGACGTATATAAAGGGAGTGTTCCGGTTTGTCAGGGATCCAGTTGATATCCACCTTTAGCAATTGTTTCATCCCCTCAATAAATATTTCCTCTGGTACCGCTGGCATTTCCATTCTTTCCGCAGAAATATTGAACCGTTTAAAGTTGTCATACGGCCGGAAAACAACGGCTTCGCCATTGGTATTTTTATACGCTTTAATGCCCTCAAAAATGGATTGTCCGTAATGCAATGCCATCAACGATGGATCAAGCAACAGTGGTTGATACGGTTTAATTTCAACGGCTTTCCATCCACCGTCCTCAAAATCTGCTTCGAGCATGTGATCCGTGAAATATTTCCCAAATGCCAGATTATCAAAGGACGTTGACTGAAGTCTACTTCGTTCCGTGCGGGTTATCTTAAAGTCTGCTGAAGCTATCATATCATTAAATTTGTCACAAAGAAACGAAAAAAGGAGGTATTGATATTATGGATTTGAATAGTGTTACATTGAATACAAAGTTCCGGGCTTTGTTATACAAAAACAATCTCATCTGCCTGGGTAGCAATCCGGTGCGTGCAAAAGAAAAAATCGATTTTCTTGGAAATAATGAACAAGGAATAGTCTTTTTAGTATCAGACGCCAAAAACAAATTCCTGGATGAAAGCCAATGGAAGTTTTTTAATGACCTGCTGAGTGCCTCCCGGTTGACAGTTGCGGATGTTGCCGTGATCAATTTTTACCATAATCCTGTCAGCTACGAAAAATTAAACCTGCAGTTCAGTCCTCTAAAGTTTTTAATTTTTGGGGTTAATTCGCAACAACTCGATCTGCCATTCAACATACCCAACTTCCAGGTACAAAAGTACCATGAACATAGCCTGGTAATTTGTCCTCCGCTGGATGAAATCCAAAAGGATAAAAAATTAAAAAAGCAATTGTGGGATGCGCTTCAAAAAATCTTCGAACTTAAAAAACCAAAATGACGAAACTCATTTTCGCAACCAATAATATAAACAAGGTAATCGAGGTCAGAAGTTTACTTGATAAAAACCGGTTTGAAATACTATCGTTAAAGGAAGCCGGAATAAGCACTGATATACCGGAACCATATGATACACTTGAAAAGAATGCAGTTGAAAAAGCATCAGTAATCTATAGTCTCACCAATACTTCGTGCTTTGCAGAAGACACCGGTCTTGAAGTGGAAGCACTAAATGGAGAACCAGGTGTTCGCAGTGCCAGATATGCGGGAGAGCATAAAGACTTTAACGACAATATTTATCAACTGCTTGATAACTTAAGAGATAAAACCAACAGATCGGCCCGGTTCAAAACGATAATCTGCCTGATGCAGGATGGAAAACCCATGCTTTTTGACGGCATCTGTAAGGGAAATATTATTTCAGAAAAGCGCGGTAAGAATGGCTTTGGATACGATCCGGTATTTGTACCGGAGGGAAGTAGCAAAACGTTTGCAGAAATGGATTTATATGAAAAGAATCATTTTAGCCACCGGAAAAAGGCAACAGAAAAATTAATAGCTTATCTTGAAAATCACAAAACCATCAACGATACCCTGACAAAACCAAAAGATTGAGCCAGCAAAGCAACCATATGCCATCCGATGCAGACTTAATAAAGGGCTGCATGGGAAATGACCGATACATGCAGGATCTTCTTTATAAAAAATATGCTCCCAGGATGTACGGTGTTTGCCTGCGCTACTCCGGCAACACGGAAGATGCAAATGACCTGTTACAGGAAGGGTTTATAAAAGTTTATAGAAATCTTTCGAAGTTCCGTGGAGAAGGGTCTTTTGAAGGATGGATACGAAGAATTTTCATAAACACCTCTATAGAGCATTTTCGAAGGAAAACGCAACTGTACAAAATTACTGAAGCACAGGAAAACACAATTGAGGATACAGATCTTACTGCTTTGAACACATTGGCAGTGAAAGATATTCTTCAAATGATAAATGAATTATCGCCAGGTTATAAAGCGGTTTTTAACTTATATGTAGTGGAAGGTTATTCACATAAAGAAATTGCCGAAATGTTGGGCATTACTGAAGGTACCAGCAAATCTCAATTGGCACGTGCGAAAGGTGTATTGAAAAAATCACTGGAGGCAATTTCGGCCAGAACAAAGAATGACAAACTAAATTCATAAACGATATGGACTTCAAAGAGCGTTTATACAATTATGAAGCCACTCCGCCATCGGATAATTGGAAAAATATTTTGGAGGAGTTGAATAAGGCCGAAAATAAGGTTCTTCCATTACCTGCAGGAAGAAAGCGGTTGGGAATATATTTGTATATCGGTTCGGCAGCTGCTTCTGTTCTTATTATCCTGGCGGGTTTCCTTTTCCTGAATAAACCTGCTAAAGATCAGTTATCTGAATCGTCGGCCGGTACACAAGAATCGAATTTTTCAACAAAAAAAATTCAGGATTCTATTGAGATCAATAATAGAATCTTGAATAAAATCATTTCTTCTTCAGAGGACAAGGATTTGCTGGCCCTTAATTATGAATATTCTCTCAAAGGCAGAAAATATTTGACAGTTGCCGGGCCGGGAGGTAAGCCTGTAAAGATTTCTCCCAAGGCTGCTACACTCATTGAATCGACCAACAATGAATTCCCGCCTAAGCCTGTCTGGAGTAAGAAGGTTGACAAGTGGCAACAAATAATGCTCAGTAGCACACTATCGCCTACTTCTGCTAACTTGCTTGATATTTTTCAGGCATCGGTGTCAAACGGTAGTGAATAAATTTTATGGCAAGATTAAAACTCGAAATGCCGGAGAAATGCATCGGCACCTTTTCTATTCCTGTGCGCATTACAGATATTAATTACGGAAATCATGTGGGCAATGACTCCATTGTGTCTATCGTTCACGAAGCAAGAATACAATTTTTAAAGAAGCTCAATTGTACAGAACTGGATGTTTTTGGCACATCACTTATCATGGGTGACCTTCAGGTAGAGTTTAAAAACGAATCGTTCTATGGTGACATGCTGGAAGTAAACATTTATGCGGGTACAATATCGAAGGTCAGTTTTGACCTCTTTTATGAGATTTCAGTAACAAGGAACAATGAGGCAATTTTGATAGCCAATGCCCGTACCGGGATGGTTTGTTTTAATTATGAAAAAAAGAAATTAGAACCCGTCCCCACCGAATTAAGAAAACTCCTTGCCTGCGGCTAACTGTTCCATATCCCCCAGCTTTCCTCAGCCTGAATAATGAGCATGTCCTCTCCGTTCTTAATTACAGCTCCCTTAGACCCCGCTTTTTGGAGAAATACCGTTTTTGGAGGGTTATAGACCAAATCAAAAAAATAATGTTGCGATGTTATCAACTCATAGGGAATTTTCGGGTAGGCGTCAACGTTAGGGAACATTCCGGCGGGAGTGGTATTAATGATTACCGTAAAATCATTCATTGTTTGCGCCGATATTTCTTCATACGCTATAATTTGGGGCGAGTCTTTTTTCTCCCTGCTTACAAACAAGAAGTCGATGTGAAGCTGTTGGAGGGAATAGGCAACTGCTTTAGAAGAACCGCCCGTACCAAGTATCAACGCCTTTTTATGATGTGGTTGCAAAAGAGCTGAAAAGGACTTTGTAAATCCAATGATATCGGTATTAAATCCCACCCATTTACCATCTGATATTTTTATGCAATTGCATGCGTTAATTTCGCGGCAATCATCTGAAACGACATCCAAAAAACTGATGATTGCTGATTTATATGGAATAGTAACATTCAGCCCTTGAATCCGGGTGTTCTCTTTCAATTGAGGAATTTCAGCAGACAAATCTTTTAATTCATAGTTGCGATATACGCAACCAGTGATACTTTCCGATCGAAATTTTTCTGCAAAAAATTTTTTTGAAAATGAGTGTCCGAGCGGATTTCCGATCAATCCATAAACTCTCATTTTGCTCTTTCTTTGTCCAGGTACAAATGAAACGTATCACCCCGCAAGCCAATTCGCATGGCCTCCAGGGGAATTACTTCGGTTGGTGCTATATTGCCAAGATTGGCATTGCAGCCCACCAGTTCAAGAAAATATAGTTGTTGTGATTTTTGCGGGGCTTCCCACAGAATTTTTTCTGCAGGTATTTGAGTAAGAATTTCATTTACCAGACCCTGTCTTACTTCGCCGCTGTCTCTGTATAAACCTACATTGCCGGCCTCCCGTGCTTCTGCGATTACATAAGACGCACCGGCCTGCAATTCAGCCCGCATCTGCTCTATCCATTTGTAGGGAGCCATGATATTGGCAGCATCTTTACTACCTACTTCACTCAATACTACTCCATGTTTTGTTAGCTTTTCTATATAACCGCATTTTTCAGTATGAGGGATGACAATAGACCCATCACTTACCTCCATATACTTTATGTCATACTCTTTACAGAGATTCACATAGTCGTTGAACTGGTTCCTGATTAGAAAAGCTTCAAATAGCGTACCACCAAAATACACGGGAATATTGAAAGACTGATATAACTCGATTTTTTCCTTAAGCCTCGGCGTAACGTAAGACGTACCGAAACCCAATTTTACAAAATCTACATAAGGATTGGAAGCACTCAGAAAATTAGCCGCTTCTTCTACACTCAGCCCTTTATCCATTACCATAGTAATGCCGTATGCACGGGGCTTGGAAACCCTTTCGGGAATTTGAGAAAGATTAAAGTTCATTTGTTGATTTTTCACCGTGCGCAAAGATAATTATGTAATATCAATAATTTTCAAATACACAGAATTACCCTTTTTTATTTTTGGAAGTACGGGTTTTATGCCGGGCAATTAATTCTACTATCGATTGATGCTGGAGAAGAGAAGGGTCAAGTTCAACAAATTGTTTAATTATTTTTGGTGATTTTTGCATCCCATCTTCAAGATATAAAATCCCTTCCTTCGACTTGCCAAGAGCAAATAAAACTGCCGCCTGGTAGAAAATAAACAACGGCTTATTATTGGTACTCTTTTGCGCATAATAAATCTGCTCAAGGGCATCCTCATAATATCCCGCATCATAAAGGCATTTTATCAACTCTCTCCACCCATTGATGTTTTTAGGCCTTGCTTTTATAAAACCTGAAAAATGAATTACCGCTTCTTTGATCTTATCCAAATGCACGTAACATTGTGCAAGTGCAAAGTGATAATCAGGCTGCGACTTATTTATCCGCATTGCATTTTCAAGATGCTTTATGGCGCTCTCCCAATGGCCTTCGCTCATGTATGTCAACGCAATCTTATAGTATAAATGACTGTCGTTTGAATTAAGATGCGATGCTTTTCTATAATTAATCCTTGCCTGGGAGAAATTTTTTAATTTTTCATAGCAATGCCCAAGCGCTTCATAAATAACCTCTTCGGGTATAGAAAGTTCCAGCACCTTTTGCAAAGCCTCAATAGCTTCTTTGTATTTGTGCAGCCTAAGGTACGCATCGCCCATGTTGCGATACGCATAGTCAAACTTCTCATCGATAGCGATGGCATATTGGTATGCGTCTATTGATTTCTCATAAAGTTTCAATCCCTGGAATGCTGCACCCAGGTTGAACCACGCAAGTTGGGTGTATGGGTATTCGTCAATGATGCGCTGATGAAGCTTAATACTCTCTTCATTTCTGCCGGTATATTCGGTCCAGAAGCAAATTTTGTAAAGTGCTTCCTCATTCGTAGGATCCTGCTCTAATATCAGTTGCAGGCAGTTGAACACCTTATCAAATTCTTCATAATCATCATACACATCTGCCAGTTCGAAAAGAAGCTCAGTTCTTTCTTCGCCGTCGAATAAATTGATGGCTTTCTCCAGCAACCCTGCAGCCTTTTCATGGTTTTCAAGAGCCAGGTGAGCATCGGTTTTAAGAATATAAATATTAATATTACTGCTATCAAGTAACTCCACTTTCTCAAGAAGCGAAAGTGCTTCCCGGTAACGCCGGTTCGCTATCAACAGATCGGCCTTCTTAATCTGTAACATTGAAGAGTACGGAAATTGCTCAACAGCATAATTGACGGCTTCCATTGCAGCAGGCAGATCATCTTTGTCGTCGAAATAATCGATAAGCCGCTCGAAAGAATCCTCTTCCAGAAAAGAGAATTTTTTCCCGTTCTTAAAATTATGGTATTGCAACAGCAGCTCCCTGATTTCATCTTTGTTTTGCCGGTAAGGATTTTCGTTCATGAATTGCTTAAGATGTTTACTCAAATTACAGGATTTTTTTTAGAAATCTTAAAACAATAAAAAAGGCAATCGTGAGTTAATAAAAATGAGCCTCAAGGGTTTTTTTTGTGAAAAAATTATCCTAATTTTGAAAATCTTAACGAATTCTTACAATTAGCAAATGAGTAAAATCTCCAAAATAGCGCTTTCGTTGTTATTGGTTTGCGGGGTGTTTTTCATAGCGCTCGCGGACAGAGGCGGTTTTATTAAGAAAAACAAAACGAAACTAAATATTACTCCGGCGGGAAATCTCAAGAGTTCTATTGCTTTTAATCTTAAATCCGGAATCACTTACAAGGGAAGTTTTTTCCTTAACCGGCAGTTGATTGGAAACAATATGGTGACTGATGCGTATGTATCTTATAAAAAAGGAAATACCATTTACATTCTTCCATACAAACAAAGAACTGTAATACCACAGTACACGCAGCAAGACGGTTACAAATTAATAATCAGGCCTAGAAAATAATTTTGGAAAATTGAATTAATGGAGAAAACTGCATGATGCAGTTTTTTTTATTTCTTTTTTGTTTCTTCGTAGGTCATCACCCGGTAACCAGCTTTCGGAATTTCAAACATAGTTGAAGGAACCGGCGCATAGTTTATTTTGGCTAAAGTGAACTTAAACTTCATTTTGCCCGTTTCCATTTCATACTGCACAGCAAGACCGGGAAGCGTTTTGAACTGTGCATCGTAATCTTTATTTACAGGCGCTACACCCTCAGTATAATACACGGTAAAAGATGAACCGTCTTTCAGTCTGGCTATTGCCTTTTCACAATGAAAACCTGAAATATCAGCCGTCTCTCCTGTTTTTTCAAACGTGATCCCCTCATATTTTTCATTGTTATTAGCCCAGTCCTGGGGAGTCAAAGTGATCATCAGTTTTTGCCCGCTATAATCTTTTAGAATCACCCCTTTCCCGGTTGCGGCATTATAAATTGTAGCTTCACTGCCCAATCCGCTCACCATCTCTGTGCGGCTTTGGCCGCCTTTTAGATAAATAGTAGTAGTAGCTCCATCCAGCATATCTGCCATTTTAGGTTGCGAGCTTCCGGTTTCAACCGAAATATTGTAAACGAGACTCCCTTCCGTGAGACTCTTTTGTGCAAAGCCTTGTAAAGAAAGAAGCATTGCTGCGAGAATTAATATTGCGTTTTTATATTTCATTAAAAACGATTTAATCTTCATCGATCGGTTTTGTATTAGACTGGTACACTATGCCAAGGGTTGCAATATTAATTGCTCACTTTTTTTTGGAAGGATTTGTCTTTTGCTGCATTTGCTGTATTTTCTTATTTGATTCCTGCATGGCTGCGATTCGTTCCTGCCACTTACTCTGGGCAACAGGCTTCTTCTTATTCGCCTGCAGCTTTGCCAGAATCTTATCATGATCAATAATATATTGCTGAATCACAAATTGTATAAGCAAAGTGATAGTATTAGAAACAGTATAATACCAGGTAAGCGAGGAAGGTAGCTTATTAAAAACCCCCAACAGTATAACAGGAAAAATGAATGGCATATACTTCATCAAGGGATTACTGTTATCCTGCATATTACTCAAACCATAAAGAGATATCAGCAAGCTGGTAGTTACGGCTAATATGGTAAACAAACTGATATGGTTACCATAAAAGGGAATAGAAAATGAAAAGTTGTATATCGAATCATAGGTGGAAAGATCCTTTGCCCACAAAAAACTCTGTCCACGCAGGGTAATGTTAGCATTAAAGAAATTGTACAATGCAAAGAATATGGGTACTTGTAACAGGGCCGGTATGCATCCTCCCAGGGGATTTACTCCCGCACTGCGGAATAACTTCATCTGCTCCATTCCGAAGGCTTGCTTATCGTCAGCATACTTCTTACGCAATTCGTCCAGCTCGGGACGCATTAATTTCATTTTGGCGCCACTAAGGTAGCTTTGATAAGTAAGCGGTGAAATAAGCAACCGGATTACGATAGTAAGCAACGCAATGATCAATCCATAACTTTTCATCTTGCCACTCAGAAAATTAAACACAGGCATTATGAAACCTCTGTTTATATATTTTACGAAGGCAAATATTCCGCTACCTAGGGGGACCATATTGTACATTTGGTTCCCATAAGATTTTAGAATGTTATAGTCATCCGGGCCATAGTAGATTCGGAGGGGCACCTGAACGTTACTGCCCTGGGGCACCGTCAGCCGGAGGTTGGCGGTAAGTTTGGCAATAATATTTAGTTTACTGTCAGAAGGCGACTCCCAATTCAATTGTGCCGATTCAAATTTATCTTTTGCTATTAATGTGCTTGTAAAGAACTGTTGTTTTAGCGCTACCCAGTCTAATTTTGCGTTCAGCTTCTTATCGTCCGACCTGCCTTCGATTATTCTTTCAAAATCGTAATCATTGTTTTCCACGAAACAAACCTGCGATTGTTGCGTTTCCCAGCTAATATCTCTTTCCTGTTTATTCGCTTTTGATTGCCACAACAGGTTCATCTGGTTTTGTGTGAATAGGTTATTGGCACCGTTTACTTTGATATTGAAGTCTATCATATAGTTATCGGGATGCAGCACATATTCATGTTCTATTCTACCTCCATTCTTCAGTTGCAATGTAAAAACCAGGATCTGACTTCCATCCGCCAATGTTTGCGTTGGGGAGGCAGTGAACAGAAGGTCGGAAGTCTGGTAAGTGGTATTGGGGCCGGCATTGATGGCATAAGAAATATTGTCAAAATTCCCGTCTGCAAGTATCAGTTTTTGATTATCGAATGTGTGGAAATCCCGCAACTCAACCCGCTTTGGCTGGCCTCCTTTATTTGTAAAGGTGATTTTCAATACCTTATTTTCTATAGTAATGAGCTGCTCTTTGACGGATGTATCCTGTTGAACATCCATATTAGCCGTGGTCGCAGCGGAAGAAGCCGTGACAGGCGATTTGGAAGTATCAACTTGTTGCTTTATAGCATTAATTGAATCCTGAATGTGTTTTTTTTGTTTTTCCAGGGCCTGACTACCCTCACTTGAGTAGAAAAAATAACCCATAAACAAAACAGCCAGCAACACAAATCCAATAATGGTATTCCTATCCATTCCCATAACTAAAAATTAGGTGGCAAATGTACACAAAGTTTGCAGTTCCTCTCTGGTACCAAAAAGTATTGAACGTAAAAAAGCCCTCCTTGCAAGAGGGCTCTGGTAAAAGATTGATATTATTTTTTTGCCGATGCTTCTGCTGCCGGTGCCACTTTGGCATCTGTAGCCGCCGTGGGTGCTGTTGTTGGCGTTGTCGCTTCTTCCTGTTTCAATTGTCTTGTCATGGCAACAGATGCTATGGGAATCCTGGGAGAATTCAGAATTTCCATATTAGCTGCTATTACGTCTTGTACCCGGATATTTTCATTCAATTTGAGCTCGTTAATGTCTACATCAATGTGTTCTACCAAATGTTCGGGAAGTGTCTTTACCTTCAGTGATTTCATTTTGATTGAAAGTTTGCCTCCTTCCTTCACGCCGGCTGGCGTTCCAGTAAACTGAATAGGGATCGATACAGTAATCTTTTTATCTCCTACTAACTCAAGAAAGTCAACGTGAATTAATTTGTCCGATACCTTGTCAAACTGCATATCTTTCAATACACATTTGTAAGCATTACCATCCACTTTTATCTCGGCCAGCATAAAGTCAGGTGTATAAACAATGCTTTTGAAAGCAATAGCAGGGGCTGAAAAATTTACTTCTTTTGCACCACCGTAAATTACACCTGGCACTTTTTCCTCAGAGCGAAGTTGGCGGGTGGCTGTTTTGCCAAAATCGGTCCTGATTTGTCCTTCGATTGTAATTGTTTTCATTAATAAAAAATTTTTGAGGCGCAAAGGTAGGGAAACCATTTAACTTTTCAAGCTCTCAAAGAAGGAAAGTCAGAATGCCCGGGCCTTATTTTTTTTTAGCATCTTACTCCTGATAAAAAGGCTGTTAATGCTCTTATTTTCATAGGCATTACGAATGGCCACGGCAAATAAGTCTGCCACTGAAACCACTTTAAGCTTGTCAATTTTTTGCTTTACCGGGATGGTATCGCACACCACAAGTTCTTCCAGCACGCTGTTCTCGATATTTGCATAGGCATTGCCGCTTAAAACCGGGTGAGTGCAAAATGCCCTTACACTACGAGCTCCCTTCTCTTTCAGAAGCCCGGCCGATTTCGCCAACGTTCCGCCGGTATCACAGATATCATCTATTAGTACAATATCCCTGTCGGCCACTTCACCTATCACCACCATACTGGCGATTTCGTTAGCACGTTTCCTATGCTTGTCGCAAATAACCATGTCCACTTCAAAGTAGCTTGCGATTTCCCTTATCCTGTTTGCACTTCCCACGTCGGGAGCAGCAAAGGTGAGATTTTCCAGGTTCAGGTCTTCTATGTAAGGAATGAAGATGGCTGATGAGTCGAGGTGGTCCACGGGAATATCAAAATAACCCTGAATTTGGGGTGCATGCAAGTCCATGGTAATTACCCTGTCTGCTCCGGCCGCCGTAAGCATATTAGCGACCAATTTGGAGCCTATTGCTACTCTTGGTTTATCCTTTCTGTCCTGCCGGGCATATCCATAATAAGGAATCACCGCAATGACCTTGTAAGCTGAGGCACGTTTAGCCGCGTCTATCATAAGGAGCAGCTCCATAAGGTTATCCGTAGGCGCAAAAGTACTTTGCACCAAAAATACAAATTGCCCCCTGATGCTCTCCTGGTACTCAACTCCTATTTCGCCATCGCTAAACTTCTGAATATTAATTTTACCCAGTGGTTCGCCAAATTTAACGGCTATTTGTTGAGCTAAATACTGTGACCCGGTTCCGGAAAAAATTTTTACATTAGGATCCATTTCGAAAGATTGGTGTGCGCAAGTATTTTTTGTAAGCGCAATTTAAACTTAATATTAATTGCTATAAACCAAAAGCTATGGAAAATTCTCACAACTCATCCACGTCAATAAAAAGTTGGGCTGTTGACGACAGGCCAAGAGAAAAATTGTTGCAAAAAGGTCGCGAAAGTTTGAGCGATTCGGAACTTCTTGCAATTCTGATCAGCACCGGAAGCAAAAACAAAAGTGCCGTGGAACTTTCAAAGGAAGTTTTACAATTGGGCAAAAATAATCTCAATGAATTAGGTAAGCTGTCAGTAAAGGACCTGATAACGATCAAGGGAATCGGTGAAGCCAAAGCTATCACATTGGTTGCCGCATTAGAACTGGGGAGAAGAAGACACAGTTCATCATTTTTGAGCAAACCCTTTATTCAGTCAAGTAGTGATCTTGCAGAGTATTTAAAGACACAACTGAAAGATTATTCTTATGAGATATTCGGTGTTGTGTTTCTCAACAAATCTAATAAGGTAAATCATTTTGAAATTATCAGTAAGGGGGGAATGACCAGTACAATTGTAGATCCGAGAATCTTATTTAAGAAGGCATTTGAAGTGGAAGCGACATCCATTGTATTATGCCACAATCATCCATCGGGCAGTCTCAAACCAAGCCGACAAGATCAGGAACTTACCGATAAATTGAAGAATGCTTCGAAGTATCTTGATATACACCTGATAGACCATATCATCGTAAGTGAAGAGGGATATTTTAGTTTTGCTGATGAAGGCCTCTTGTGACCCAATACCCCTTCACCCAAAAGGAAACTAAATAGCACTTCGGCTTTGATGAAACCGGGTTTTATCTAAAATACATTTTTATAATGATTTTTCCCGGACACTTCTCACTGGAGTAATTTTCCCCTTTAAGGGACAGGGGCTTACGCCTGTGCGGTAGGTCCTCCAAAATTCATAGGAAACTCTACTGCCTCAATATCCTGTATAGTGCCATTAGCTGATTCAAATTTTTTTACATTATCTATCATTGCCTTCATAAATCTTTTGGCGTGAGTAGGTGTCATTATGATCCTGCTTTTTACTTTGCTTTTGGGCATTCCCGGCATTACATTTACGAAGTCAACGACAAATTCTGCGTGACTATGTGTAATGATGGCGAGGTTAGCATACACTCCTTCAGAAATTTCTTCGGAAATTTCGATGTTGAGCTGATTGGGCTGATCTTTTGGAGTCTCCATGTAAGTTTTTGCAAACAAAGATAAATTAAAAAGACCGGCCTGGAGGCTGGTCTTAAAACAGTTTAACCGCCAATTCTTATCTAACTCCTTTATAGACTAACGTATCATAAATATACTGCGTCGGCCTACCGTTCTGGAACATCAGGTATGCCAGGTAAGCATTACCGGTAGCAGGATCCCAACGGCTGTCTGTCACGGCCGGATTCATTGCGAATGCCCTGCCACGACCATCATCAGGGATGAGATTTACCACGTTAGTTAATAAATTAGTATTGGGATCAAAGGTGAACTCAGGATCTGTAGCTCCAAAACCAGTTGCTTGACCATCACTCGTTACCCCAGGTTGATATCCAATATCAAAAACTACCGAACTCGCACCTGCTGTAACAAGACCAACTGTACCTCCGGCAAGTGCCGACCAATCATACGAGACTCCATCCGCAATTCCATAAGCTGCCCACCCAACCGTATTAATTGTAAATTCGTAAGTTCCATCGTATTTATTCTTAACCCCTACCGAATATAAACCATTTTCAAGATCCGGATCAACGGAAGTGCCCGCATCACTGGTTGAAAGCACAAAACCCAATGCGTATTGCTGTGAAAGATCTAATTTGGTCTGATCTACTATGATTGTTATAGGCAGATTGCTAACTCCCGCCGGAAAAGTAATATTGCTCAAATCCGTAGAAAGAGAATATGCATCAGACGGCATTTGAACATAGCTGGTACCATTTGCAGTATTATAATCATCAATTAAAGTAGAATCCGGCGTTAAGGTGACACTCAAAGATTGATTCAAATCAGCCTGATTATTAGGATATCTGACTAACTGAATGAGTGAAAACGTATCGTTGGTAGTCTTGGCATCCCTTGCATAACTTATAATATCACCTGACCCAACAATTTCAACGATTTGCTTTCTGCTGCCTTCTGTAGTATCCTTTTTATAAAAGCTGTCATTCTTCACGCAACTTGCAAAAATCAAAGCAAAGCCCGGAATAAGTACAGCTACACTAAATATTTTAATAGCTTTTTTCATAAACTTATTTAATTATAGTTATTTAAAATTTACGGTTGGTTCCACCAGATTTTTGCATACTGAGAATCGTTAATACCCCCTAAGGAATAACGTTTTGCGGCAACGGCTACATTTGCCGTATTGTAAGTATAATCGTTTGTTCCGTAAGGAAACCTCGAAGGTATTGTAGGCTGCGATACACCGGCGCCCGTTGCGCAGTCAGGTCCGGGAGTTAAAGCCGGGAAGCCGGTTCTCCTGGTCGTGTTCCATCCTTCCTCTCCTGCAGGAAATGCGGCAAGCCATTCTTGTGTACAGATCTTTTGCAGATCGCCTGTACCATTCAGTGCAACAGATGAATTTGCCAGGAAGGAAGCTGCACTTCCAAGGCCATATTGATCAAAGCTGGCCTGTATACCGGCTTTATAAAGGGCAACCGGATCTTCGCTACTCAAACCTTCTTCAGCGCCTTCGGCCCTGATAAGGTCAATATATGCAGCCGAAAGAATTGTAACAGGCGTTGTAGCCTGGCTATACGCACCACCATTACCCCCCATAATAAAATTCTCCCAATCCGAATTATTACTCTGATAGGCCAGAGCATGATCTCTCGAAAGCCCGGTTGGAAATCCGTTTGAAGAAGCCGCATAAACGTTTATCCTCGGATCGCTGGTAGCAGAAAGCATATTGGTCATCGTATTACTTACCATATAGTCGAGGCGTTGTGTGATATTATAGTAATTATAAACAGGGCTAAGGTAAACGCCTCCCGGGTAAGCCAGGTTAGCGTTATCCGATACATCCGAGATCACTCCTGCCGGGTCATTCAACGCAGCCTGGAATTCAGTTGTTGCCGCAGGCTTATCAACGTTCACCATGTTTATAGCCAGCAAAAGACGCAGTGAGTTAGCATACTTTTTCCAGGCGCTAACCGAACCATTATAAATGAGGTCTCCCTGAACAGTCGGGCCATCATCAAATTGCGCTACCGCCTCAGTCAACTCCTTCAGAAGGTCAGTATAGATGTCCTGCTGCTTGTCGTATGCGGGTGTCACATTTCCCGAATTCCCCTTCAAGGCGTCAAAATATGGAATATCTCCTACCGCATCGGTAAGAAATTTCACATACTGTGCTTTTATGATACGGGCTATTGCTATTTGATCATTATTCGATCCATAAACGGCCGCATCGCCGGCCGTAGCCGGGTCTGAATTGTAATTGATAATATTCTGCATATCTTCAATCGGACCGGAATAGAACACGTCAAAATTATTACTTGGCTTCGTAACAAATGTGGACACTTCTGTATACTGTGTTTCTGAAAAATATTGGGTATATAGTCCACTAATTGTATTTATTCCGCCTGCGTCGTATACCAGGTTCCCGCCCATACTTGCAGTAGTATTTGCAAGCAATGCCGACGGTATCGTAGAAGTCGTCGCATTAGGATTAACATTCAAATCCTTGAAATCCTTTATCTTATTACAGGACTGAAGCGCAAGGAAAGAAATGGCTGCCAATCCTAATATAATTTTTTTATTATTCTTCATATTTGAGATTTTGCGGTTGGTTAAAAATTAAGTCTTACATCAAATCCGAACCCACGGGTACCCGGGAACTGGCCATCTTCCCCATATACCCCCGATATTTCTGAGGGATCAAAATTCTGGGTTTCCCTGTAGATCATCCATGGATTACGCGCTGTGGCAGTTACCGTGATTCCCTTGATCCAATGCGCCTTCATGAACTTATCAGTCGGTACATTATACCCAACAGACAATTCACGAAGCTTCACGTAAGTAAGGCTGTGAACAAAGTAATCTGAGATGGCATTTCCGCCACCCAAACCGTGGAAATAATCCTGTGCATCAACATAGCCATCAACCGGCGTCTTCTCATCCACAGATGAAACTCCTACCACGTGAACACCACCACCCAATGAAACCGGGTCTCTCACATTCATTCCCTTGTCATTCGTTGCAGCCGTAGGCGCTAACAGACCGGAATAGGTTCCCCACATCTCCGACAGCGAAAAGAACTTACCACCAACCTGGTAGTCAATGCTGAAGTTTAATATAAAGTTTTTATAAGTAAATGTATTTACTAAGCCCCCGGTAATAGTTGGAAGTACTGAACCGAAATCATGAAAATTCTCGGTAGCGTACGTTAAACTATTTGGATCAATTTCAGGAAGGCCTGCAGAGTTTCTTTTGATTGCCGTACCTACTAATTGTCCCCAGGTATATTCATGATGTACATAATTGCCATTGGCGCCGGTAACCTTATTGCCATCTCCATCTTGCAATACCGGTGCTAACTGGTACACCTTCGGAGGAACGATACCGCTAAAATATGCACCCGCTGAGATTTGTACGTTATCGTATGAGCTATCGGTAGATACGATCTTATCGGAAAGTATCTTACTAAATGTTGTCGTAACATTCCAGGTAAAGTTTTTCTGTCTCACAATGTCTGCATCAGCCTGTATTTCTATACCATTTCTTGCAATCTTTGATATATTGGTTAGGTAGGAAGTAAAACCGCTGTACCCGGAAATTGCCAGGCTATAGGGAGCATTTTCAGAAGACTCGTTATAATAGTTAACATTTAACCCGTACCGATTGTGTACAAATCTTAAACTAAGGCCTGCTTCGTACGAAGTAATCAACGCCCCCTGGATGTTAGGATCAATGGCGGTGTTAGGCGTCGCAGTCAGGAAACTGCTGTTCCATTTGTTCTGGTTAATGGTATAGGTAAAATTAGTGGCATAGGGATTCAAACCGGAGGTTGGCTTTTTACCCCAACTGCCATATAACTTTCCAAAGCTGAGCCAGGGAAGGCTGTTCTTCGTGAAATCGCTAAAGAAGAAACTTACACCTGCAGAAGGCGATAGCAAACTATTATTTGTAGGCAACAAAACAGAATACCAGTCATTTCTTAAGGCAAAACTTACGTCGACAATCTTGTTCCATTCAATGTCTCCTGAACCAAATACTGCCCGTGTTTCAAATTTGTAACGATTGTTGGTGATAGTTGGATTGGCAGCAGAATTCGAAATCGCATACAGATTAGGAGTATTTAACCCATTCACCGTAGATTCCTCATTACTGTAATATGAGCTTCTTACATCAGAAGCACCGGCGCTCAAATTCACATTCAACTTATTGTCCACAAAACTGTTGCTGTAAGTAGCCACTACATCAAATCCTAATGTATTTGGAGGGGTAGAACCGCCAAGACCCTGACCCTGTACGGTACCGGTGGAATAACTTGCAAGTACTCCTGTCTGACTACCACTCGATTGCAATATACTAGGAACTATATTTTCGTAACGTGTGGTAGTCGCATCTTCCCGTAATGAACCTGTAATCTTGAAGGCATGATTTAGTTTATATGTAAGAGAAACATTTCCTACAGTATGATCCCTATTCTGTTTCAAACTCAGCGCATCAAAATAGGAATAATAATTGTACCAGTAATTTCCCTTATAGACTTTCCCAACCTGCGAAGCAGAGGTCGGATTTGAGCCAAGATTCCAACTCATGTAAGTGCCGGCAGGCGTCAGAATATCTTTATATTCTCTCAGCTTGCTCATATCGAGATCGCGATGGAACCATGAATCGAATGAACCTGATGACTGGTTAGCATAAGCGTCATTAAACTGGCCGTTAATTATATTATTCGTGTATGTAAAATTCATCGAGGCCGTAAAATGATCACCTAAGTTTTCAGAAAGAGTCGTGAATATGGTATTCCTAACTGATTTTGAATTAGGTATTAGTCCGTCGATTGTACTGTTCGTATATGAAATTTTTATACTCGAACCCTGTCCTGATTTGGAAAAGGAAACATTTGTATTGGAGGTAACGCCAGTATTATAAAAATCGCGGGCATTATTAGGCTGGGGGACCCATTTTGCGGTGGTTCCTGACTCCGGATTGTTAGGATTCCATGCATACCAGGGAATATACTCCTGCCCCGTCATTCTCGGGCCCCAACTTGCATCATCCGTATAATCAGGAAAATACTTTCCATTCAATGGTTGCCAGGCATCAGGCATTCCGGGCTGCCATTGAAACTGAAGAAAATCGGAAGAAGATCCACCACCATATTTGTTTTGATAGACAGGCAAAATAGACACATTGTCGAATGTGAATCCCTGGTTCACCTCAACCTCTGATCTGCCGGGGGCCGCCTTTTTGGTATTAATTACAATGGCCCCGCCTTTGGCGATATCACCAAAGAGTGCTGTTGCATTGGCACCTTTTAATACCGTAACATCCTGTACATCGTCGGGATCTATATCAAAGGAGGCGGTAGGAGTTCCATCTATTACATAAACAGGAGCAATATCCCCTGTAAGCCCCAAACTTCCCCTGATCCTCAAAAAACCCTGATTGTCCAATTTCATTGGGGATTGTCCCCTGAATTGAACACCTGCAATCTTTCCAGCCAGAGCACTGTTAATATTGGTCTGGGGAATAATGTGAAGGTCCTTGTCACCAATCACCTGGCTGCTGTAAGGGGTAACTCTTTGATCACGTTTCATGCCATAAGCCGTTGTAACCACAACGGTTGACAATTCCTTTGAAGTTACCGCTAATACTGCATCCGCTTCATTACCCTCAGGGGTAATTGTTTGGGCTGCATGTCCGGAAGCAGTGAAAGTCAGTTTGGCATCGGGATGAATCTTAATGGTGTAGGCTCCGTTGGCATCCGCAGTAGTTGCGTGTTTGGTTCCGGTTTCGGTAATTGTAGCAAAAGGCACAGGAGCACCAGTGTTGTCTTTCACTGTACCTGAAACGGCATGGGTTTGGGCAAATGTCCAAAGCCCGCTTAGCATGAGCAAAGCAAAGAGCGACAGAATTTTTCTCATGTTGATTTTTTAGTTTTATGAATTTGCAAATATATGGGTCTTTAGAAAAGTATCAAAAAATCGTTAATTCAACCCACTTTTCTAAATATTTAACAATAAAGACACAATAACACTATATTAGTTGACAAATTTTTATTTGATAACGCTGCTTCTTCTTAACATTTTTTTTAGAAATACCATATTGCCTGAAGGGCCAATTCTGATTTGGCATGACCGTTAATCTCATCCAGGCCGCTGCTTATGATGTTCTTATCGGGGTAATACGTCTGAGCCAATCGGGCCCACACTGATAATTTCCGGGTAATATCATAATTTATATTCAGATAGTACCGGAACCCCTTATCGTAAAACACGGGAATTGAATAACTATATAATACATCATTCTCGAAAGCATAGATCCGGCTGTTGTATCCGTCAGTTTCAAAATACTGCAGGCGGACGTTTCCTGAAAGTTTACTTAGCAAAGGCTTATATAATATATCAGTGTAAATGAGAAAACCATTCTCTGCATCGGCTGCTTTTTTATCAAACCACGTCAACTCAACCCGTGCCCGAAATATAAATGCATTACTAAGCCGATACGCAAATTGAGTACGCCAGTCCTGCTTTGGCTGAAGCACTACCGGATTTAACGTGGCATCATCGGGATTATAATTGATAGCTTTGTGTTCATTATGATATCTTGTATAGATTTCTACTTGCTTGTTCGGATTATAGGTAAGTTGTACCAGGTAATCATTTCCCGAACCCGGTGCATCTACCCGGTACTTCAACCATGGAAAATGATAGAAGTCTGCATAGGCATCTAAACGTAATGTCGCAAATGGGCTTATCGATATACCTGTGTAAAATCCGCTCTCATTTGTCGGGTAAGTACTCTCCATAAAAGCATTGGTGTATAATGACTGGTACCTCTTCGAAATATTCCTGTACAGAAAGCTCATATCAACATGCTGGTCTACACTAATGAGCAGGCCATCTACAAATGCCTTATCTAAATCTTCATCAGCAGCTGCTTCGCCAAAGAAGTGCATATTGCGGTAGGTGAGACTATAATCAATACTATAGTTACCGGCTCTATTACCTGACAATGTATATGCGTTATATAAATATTCCGGTTTTTGGATGTTATGTTGGAAATCATAATGAACTCCGTTGACGCCAACATGCAACTTATCGGTGGTAAAGGACACATTGCCACCCAAAGTGAATTGCCCCTGCGCTCCCTTATCTGCCACTTCGCTTGCGGTACGATGATATCCTGTTGTTTGCAGTGAAGAGACAAAATCCTCAAAATTCAGTGTATCCGATTGAAAGTTTGCATCTATTCTCCGGTAACTCGTAAAACCGGTAGCCTCCCAATTGTTTTTCTGTAGCGTAATACCAATACCCCTGTTGAATGCAATTTCCCCGGCAGAGTTGTAAGGACGCAATACGTCTGACTGACGTTTTATATTCAACACATCAGCTCCTTTTCTGAAAGCAAGGCCGCCCCACTGGGTTAGGCCTTGCCCGAGGTTTACAGTAAAATCGCCCAATGCTATCGACTTTATAATTCCCAGGTCTCTTGCAAAAAAATGGATTGAATAAAAATCAAAACCGTCTTTTTGCGCGCCCTTAAAAAATTGTTCACCTGCGTCCTTATCGCCGGTAATCCCAAACTGCAAAAGATTTTTGAATATATATTTATACCGAAACATAATGTGCTGTGGGCTGCCGGGGTAGAAATTAGTCGCATTGGAACTGTTCAAGGTGTAGCCCTTCGATTTTTCCAATGTCTGTGTGGAACGAAGTAATAATGAATTCTGCCCGTTGCTCAGGCGACTTCCAATACTATTGAATATTTCAACCTTTGTACTTACCGTTATATATGGCAAAATCTTTTTGATCAGATCTATATCCCATCCCGGTATGGCCTGCAACTCATAAATCGATAGAAAGTTTCCCAGCAGTTTTCTGTACTCAATTAAATTGCTGATCTGTATTGGTGACAACATCTTTAGCTCCGCAAGCTCGCCCCCGTCCGCATCGTTCAGGTTAATAGGATCTCTGGTAAACTGAACTAATTCCTGCAAATAAGAATCATCCTGCGTAGTTGCATCGTCATTAGCTTCTGTCAGATTTTCGAGTTGCTGCTCGATCACCGGCGGTGGTTCCTGTGGCTGGGCAGGAGTTACCTGTGCACGCACTACCCCGGTCGAAAAAGTCAACAAAAAGGAGAGTAACCCAATCAAAGGAAATGTTATGACGGGACGCCTACTCACTTTTTTTCGAATTAAAATTAATGATCAGCATTACCCCCGGGCTCAGCCCCAGTTGGGGATGATAGCTGGCACTGACGTCGAGGCGGATATCCTTCCAGCTCAGGCCTGCGCCTGCATAGGGCGATCCATTTTCAGAATTTACCCCCGCACGAACGAAGAATTGTTTCTGGAAGTTGTATTGCATCCCTGCAATCACGTTTGCCGGCAAGTCTTCCTGCTTCACAATTTCTGCGCTTACCAAAAAACTTTCTGATGCTTCGTACCCGATCCCAAAATCATACACCGATCTCAGTTTTTCACCATCTGTTTTTGATAAGTTACCTCCTACCGGGTTATATACATGAACCCCGGCATTGAGCTTTTCCGTGAGATGAGCAATAGCCCCAATCTCAAAATTCACAGCGGATGAACTGGTATAGGATGGAATCCTGAACGCGAAGTAATTGAACTTTATTCCCACATCGAGCTTCGGCCCCAGGCTTTTGGCATAGGCAAACCCTATCTGCGATTCATTATAATCTTTAAATCCGAAATAGTCAATCTGCACACCAAAGTTGCCTTCCTTCGTTGGCACAGCCAGCACCGCGCAATACAGATTCGTGGCGCTGACCATGAATCGCTGCTCCCCGTACACACCAAGAGCGGGTTTCTTCACCTGGGCAAGAGCGGCCTGGTTGGCGGTGAAAGAAAATGCATCGACATGGTTGACACTATAAGCGCCGAGGCCAACGTAAGGCGCTGCGATATGATCCCGCAACACCTGTGCGGATACGAACGCATGAGCCAATGACAGTAAGATAAATAGGTGTATTTTTCTCAACAAACATTAATTTTTAGTAACCGGATAAAAATAAAGATTAAAACCATATACTCATTTGAAGGTGGAAAAAATAATGATAAGTAAACAAAGTTCCACCCGGCAGGCATATAATGGAAAAAACAACAGTTTTTAAGGGTGATGATTCAAATTATATTTTGTCAAAACCCAAAAATCAGAAATTCTAAATGCATTTAGGCAGTAAAAACAATTGATCATCCGCTGAGGCTAACAACAATATAACGGAAACGCCTATACGAAAATATTCAGTATCATGAGACCGAGGCGATGTTAAAGATTTTTCAAACTCAGCAAAGTATTGGGAAAAATCAGACGAATTAATAGGCAAAGTCAAGCAGGCCCTTACTTCAAAAAAGACCTGTTTTAGAACAGGTCTTTTGAATGTTTCAAGGCTACTTTCATAATTAGGATACCGGGAAAATGTAATCGTCCGGGCCAATGTATGCCGTCCCCATATTGATATATAGGCTGCCGACAGTAAGTGACCTTCCACCGAATAAGAACCCTCCGCTATAACTTGGCGACGTTGTATTATAAACGACAGTTGTTCCCTCATAAACTGAGACAGCAATAAGAATTTTATTGGCATCATCCCATGACACTGCAGCTGTACGGGTTACTCCATCGGAAAAGATGTCTTTTGAGCCATTAAAGACCCTGAGCGGGTGACGAAGCTCTTGACCTATTTGATTCGTACCAAAGCTTTCTGCCATAAAGGGGGTCAACATAAAAAATGTAATACCGATTGCGATAAAAAATCTAATTGAAGTTTTCATAAAAAAAAAATTTAAGTTTTATAATTGATAGTCTTCCTGACAAACGGATTTATGTGGACAAATCTTTGAACAAAAGGTTGTTTTATCAAGGCGAGAGCGGAGTTGTTCATATTGCTGGTCGGCAACATTGAGATACATACAAATGCAACTGAGATTAATGTTTCAAATCTCCTGTTCCGTCTGCAAAGTGTCTGTGCTATTAAACTTTACTGCAATCATTCAAATTCTGAAAAACCGGTTGAGAAATGCAATCCAATCCGAAACTTTTTATCTTTTAACTAGTTCCATTGAACTTGAAAGGGCCCGTGCCAGATCATTGGATGTATCTGAAATAATTCCAAAAAATCACATTCTAACTTTATTATTTTTTTCACCGCAAGTGAAGGAATACCGTTTGAGGGCCGATTACGATGATATTATAAGATCAATATTGAAATTGATAATTGGAAATTTTATATTGCATTTTTTCTAAACTAAAAATTTCTTAGTGTGAAATGGCCTATTGTATATGGCAACTAATCGGGGGAGTTGAAAAAACATATTAAACAGTTTTGGATTTCTTGCTGTCTCCTTGCTACCTCCTTGCTGTTTTCTTGCTACCTCCTTGCTAAGGGGTGCAACATGGGAGCAACAAGGTAGCAAGAAGGGAATATCAAGGTAATAAGGAGATAGCCGGAATTCCCGGATCTGATCTATAATGGCTAAATTTTGATAATATGATCCCGGAAGTAATAAAATCAAGTTGCTGTATTTAATTTTGCGTCATGCAATTATTAGACGGTAAGCTTGCCTCGCAGGCCATTAAGGATAATTTGAAAAGTAAAATAGCTTTATTAAAGGATTCCCATAAGAAAATTCCACATCTCGCTGCCATACTTGTAGGCAATAACGCTGCAAGTGAAACCTATGTGGCGTCGAAAGTGAAGAATTGCAATGAGATCGGAATGACCTCTACGCTGATAAAGCTGAATGAAGACATAAGCGAATATGACCTGCTTCAAAAGATCATCAGTTTAAACCGGGATGACGATGTAGATGGGATCCTTGTGCAGCTTCCGCTGCCAAAACACATTTCAGAACAAAAAGTGATAGACACCATTGTTCCTGAAAAAGATGTGGACGGATTTAACCCGGTAAATGTTGGAAAAATGGTGCTGGGTTTGCCTTCCTTTGTTTCCGCAACTCCTTACGGAATTATGTTGATGCTCCAACACTATAAAATGCCAACGTCCGGAAAGCAGGTCGCAGTTATTGGAAGAAGTAATATTGTAGGAACACCGATCAGTATTTTATTAAGCCGAAACAGTGAGTATGGTAATGCAACTGTCACGCTTTGCCATTCTAAAACAAAAGATCTTGAGCAGGTTTGCAGGCAGGCAGATATAATTGTGGCAGCCATCGGGCGTCCGAAATTTGTTACTGCATCAATGGTAAAAGAAAATGCAGTGGTAATTGATGTAGGCATTAACCGGGTAAAAGATGAAAGCAGGAAAAGTGGCTTTGCACTCGTTGGTGATGTAGATTTTGAAAACGTTGCCCCAAAATGCAGTTATATTACGCCCGTCCCGGGCGGCGTAGGATTGATGACTATCGCTGCATTACTGATGAACACGTACCACGCTTGTCTACTTCGTACAGGCAGTTGAGGATTGATAAATCAAAATGAGAAATTGTCAATTTTCGCAATTACTATTGACCAATCACTTAATGACTATGACACCTCTCGTTGCAACAAAAAAAGTTTTAACACTTCCATTAATGGAATCCTTCTACACACTACAAGGGGAAGGATTTCATCAGGGAAAGGCAGCTTATTTTATAAGGCTGGCCGGTTGTGATGTCGGCTGCGTTTGGTGCGATGTAAAAGAAAGCTGGGATAAAAATCTGCACAAAGAAGTTTCGATTGAAGAAATAGTGACCAGAGCCAAAGAAAATCCCGGAAGAATTGCTGTAATTACAGGTGGCGAACCCGCGTTGTATAATTCAGATGAACTAACGGAACGACTACACGAAGAAAATTTTACTACCCATATTGAAACATCCGGGGCTTATTCGCTGACAGGTCAATGGGACTGGATATGCGTATCTCCAAAAAAATTTAAAACTCCATTGCCGGAAAATATTAAAATGGCCAATGAGCTTAAGATTATTGTGTACAACAAATCCGATTTTTCCTGGGCTGAAAAAAATGCATCTCTGGCTTCTTCCCAGTGCAAACTTTATCTTCAACCGGAGTGGACTAAAGCTGCAGAAATGACCCCTTTAATTGTAGATTACATTAAGCAAAACCCGCGATGGGAACTTTCCCTGCAGATACATAAATACATCAATGTGCCTTAGCGGCATATAAGATAGTAGCAGAGAATATACGATGCCTGGACTTATTTCGTTAAAATTAACATACGGCGTAGTTTCCGCAATAGGTACATTATAAGTTTGCTTAATTTTAGATATGCCCCAAAAAATCATTTTCAGTTTTTCCTTTTTGCTTTTTGCGTTTCACGTAGCAACAGCCCAGTGGTACGATCCTGATAAGGTAAAACATAAGGCAGCAGACATTTACGCACAGGCTTTACAAAGAGCCGGCTCAGGTGATTATGCCGAAGCAGTCAAGATGATTAACGATGCATTGAAGGTCGATCCGAAATTGGTAGATGGATATCTTTCGCTTGCAGGTATAAACGCAGAAATGAAAAACTATACGGAATCTGTAATTCAATTTGAGAAGGCATTTGCATCGGATTCTGTTTATTCAAGAGATTACCTTCTTCCCTACTCCATTTCGCTGGCAGGCTGCGGCCGCTTCGATGATGCATTAAATGCCGTAAACAAATTTCTTTCCAACTCCAATCTGAACGACAGAAGTATCAATGCCGGAGTGTATAGAAAAAAAACATATGAGTTTGCGATTGATTATGCAAAGACACATCCTCAAAAGAACTACGTGTTTAATCCAATAAATTTGGGCGACAGTATCAATACATCCGAATCAGAATATTTTCCTTCACTAACTATCGACAGCAAAAAACTAATTTTTACGAGAAGGGTGAATGGAAATAATGAAGACTTTTATGAAAGTGATCTAAACGATAAAGGTGTTTGGGGCAAAGCTTACCCCCTCCCGGGTTACATCAATTCGCCCGATTACAATGAAGGCGCGCAAAACATTTCACAGGATGGACAGTGGCTGATATTTACCGGCTGCAACTTCCCCAAAGGCTATGGCAGCTGCGATTTATATATTTCTTATCTCACCAAAAACGGCTGGAGCGAGCCACAGAACCTGGGCAGCAATGTGAATACTGAATTTTGGGAATCATCTCCATCACTTTCGCCAGATAAAAGAGACTTATATTTCAGCAGCAGCCGGTTGGGCGGATATGGCGGCTCAGATATTTGGGTTTGCCATCGCGATGATAATGGTCGCTGGAGCAAGCCGGAAAATCTTGGCCCGGAAATCAACACCGCCGGAGATGAAGGCACACCGTTCATTCATGCGGACAATCAAACGTTATATTTTAACTCCAACGGCCACGAAGGGTACAGTGATAAAGCCGATTTATATGTTGCGAGGAAATTGCCGGATGGCACATGGAGTAAGCCGGAAAATCTTGGCTATCCTGTCAATACAATAAATGAAGAAGGTTCACTGGTAGTGTCTGCCGATGGAAAAACCGCTTACTATGCAAGCGACAGAAGCGACTCCAAAGGCGGATTGGATATTTATACATTTGAATTGAGAGAGGATTTACGGCCATTAAAAACATTGTGGGTACGCGGACAGGTGTATGATAAGAACACTAAACAAGGTTTGCCGTCTACTGTGGAACTAACGGATATCCATACACGAAATTTGATCAGTAAACTACAAACTGACGAATATGGCAATTACCTCGTTACACTTCCCGCGGGAAACGAATATGCATTTGAAGTAAACCGCAAGGGATATCTGTTTTATTCTGAAAATTACAATATCAGCAGTACGGCTCCTGATTCTGTTTTCGAAGCGAATATTCCGCTTCAGCCTATTGAAGCTAACGCACACATTATTTTAAAGAATGTTTTTTTTGACACTAAAAAAACAGACCTGAAACCTGAGTCGATTACGGAACTGGAAAATGTGGTAAAATTGTTAAATGAAAATCCTTCCATTAAAATACAGATCACCGGCTTTACCGACAATGTCGGAACAACAGAAGATAATCTTGTTCTTTCCAAAGGACGCGCGGTAGCCGTGGTAAATTATTTATTGAGCAAAGGAATACAAAACGACAGACTCAGTTTTAAAGGTATGGGCGAAGCCAATCCGATCGCAGACAATTCCACCGAAGAAGGAAGGGCCATGAATCGCAGAACCGAACTCAGCGTTGTTTCAGTTAATTAATTTTTTTATTATTGCTGTTCAGCATTTTCTAATTGTACAGCGAACTTCAATACCAGATTGCATTGACGCAGGTGCCTGCCATCGGCGATGTACATGCCAAGGCATTGATTAACTATTTTGGATCTGCCGAAGCAATTTTTTCGGCCAGAAAAAAACATCTCGAATCTTTGGAAGGGATTGGACCGGTGCGTGCAAAATCTATCAAAGAATTTGTTGCATTTGATAAAGCGGTCGAAGAAATCGGGTTTATAAAAAAATATAAAATCACGCCGCTTTTTCTTACTGATAAAAAATATCCCCAACGCTTACTCAATTGTTATGACAGCCCGATAATGCTTTATTATAAAGGGAATGCAGATTTAAATACTTCAAAAATTATTGCCGTCGTTGGCACCCGGAACCACGACGAATACGGCAAGGCTACTACTGAAAAATTAATAGAGGATCTCGCCGGAGAAGAAATATTAATTATAAGCGGACTTGCATATGGCATTGACAGCGTTGCCCATAAGGCTGCATTAAAAAATAATCTGCCCACAGTTGGGGTATTGGCACATGGTCTCGACAGAATTTATCCGTCGCAAAATTCATCGCTGGCAAAACAAATGATCTCGCAAGGCGGTTTGCTAACGGAATTCAGCAGCTATACCAAACCTGACAAGCAAAATTTCCCGCTTCGCAATCGTATTGTCGCGGGCATCAGTGACGCGATTATCGTTGCGGAAACCGGCATCAAAGGTGGATCGTTGATCACCGCAGAGTTAGGCAATGGCTACAATAAAGATGTGTTCGCCTTTCCGGGAAGAACAACAGATAACAAAAGTGAAGGCTGTAATTTTTTAATAAAAAATAATAAGGCCGCACTACTCACGAGTGCAGATGACCTGTTGGAAAACATGGGATGGAAAAAGAAAAAGCCGGTGCACGTAAAAAAGCAAAAAGAATTATTCATAGAACTTTCACCTGAGGAAAAAAATATCCTAAATATTCTACAACAGCAGGCTGTTCACATAGATGAACTTTTTATAAAGAGCAAATTAAGCAGCAGCGCCGTCGCAGCTGCTCTGTTAAACCTGGAAATGAATGGCATCGTCACTTCACTACCGGGAAAAATTTATAAAATGACGGACTGAATTTTCCGCTCGTCAATTTAACCTTTTGGCAATTTAGCCATTTCAATCCCGTCCCTTATCTTTGCACATGGCTACAATAAATAAACGTTCCCCATTTTCACCCACGCCGTTTACCGAAGGTTTAACCTTTGATGATGTGTTGCTGGTTCCGGCTTATAGCGAGGTATTACCGCGCGATGTAAGTACCAAAACTTATCTTACAAAAACAATTTCCTTAAACATACCAATGTTGAGTGCAGCGATGGATACAGTTACTGAAGCTGCATTGGCAATAGCGCTCGCGAGGGAAGGAGGACTGGGCATTTTGCATAAAAACATGAGTATTGAAGCACAGGCCGGACAGGTGCGCAAAGTAAAAAGAAGCGAGAGCGGATTAATATTAGATCCCATTACGCTGAGCGTTGAGTCCACGATTGGGGACGCGTTAAGACTAATGAGAGAAAATAAAATTGGTGGTATCCCTATTGTAGATGCAAAAGGAAAATTGGTTGGTATTCTTACCAATCGCGATCTTCGTTTTGAAGATGACGTAACAAAGAAGGTGAAGGAGATCATGACAAAGGAAAACCTGATCACCGCGCCCGAAGGAACAGATTTACACAAAGCACAATCGATTTTAAGGAAATATAAAATTGAAAAACTTCCGGTTGTGAATAAAGCGGGGATTTTAAAAGGTTTGATTACCTACCGTGATATCTTACAGGTACACAATCATCCGCACGCAAACAAAGATTCATTTGGAAGATTGATGACAGGTGCCGGTGTTGGCATTACGAGAGACATCAGCGACAGAATTTATGCGTTGCAGCAGGTAGGCGTTGACGTTATATGCCTCGATAGTGCGCATGGCCATACCAAAGGAGTAATTGATGCTTTGAAAAAAGCAAAAAAAGATTTTAAAGGTTTAGCGGTAATTGCAGGAAACATCGCTACTGCTGCCGGTGCTAAAGCACTGGTTGATGCCGGAGCTGACGCAGTGAAAGTGGGAATTGGTCCGGGATCTATTTGCACTACACGCATTGTTGCCGGTGCGGGTGTACCTCAAATAACGGCACTTCTCGAGGTTTCTTCAGCTCTAAAAGACAGGCAAGTTGGGATAATTGCCGATGGCGGTATCAGATATACCGGGGATATGGTGAAAGCCATTGCATCCGGTGCTGATTGCGTAATGATGGGCGGAGTATTTGCAGGAACTGAAGAAAGCCCGGGCGAAACAATTATCTATGAAGGAAGAAAATTCAAACAATATCGCGGAATGGGGTCGCTGGGCGCCATGGCACAGGGCAGCAGCGACCGGTATTTTCAAAATGGAGAAGAACAAAACAAAAAATTCGTGCCTGAAGGAATTGAAGGCAGAGTGGCTTATAAAGGCAATTTGAGTGAAGTAGTTCACCAATTTACCGGAGGTCTCAGAGCCGGTATGGGATATTGCGGAGCTAAAGATATTAAAGCCCTGCAGCAGGCATCCTTTATACGGATCACCAATGCGGGTATGAGAGAGAGTCATGCGCACGATGTGGAAATAACCCGCGAAGCTCCCAACTACAGCCGTGTATAGCCTTTCAACTACAATATTGATCAGGAATTTTTCTTTACGTCGGATTTTAGCGACGGCACTATTTCTTTTGGTTTCTGTTTCTCCGGTATGCTTACTGGCCCAGAATGACTCCTGTCATATCAGGATTAGTTTATTAACAGCCTCACCCGGCGAAGAATTATATTCAACGTTCGGCCATAGTGCTATTCGTGTAACCGACACCGTTAGACATACAGATATTGTTTACAACTACGGCACTTTTGATTTTGATGACCCGAATTTTTACGTAAAATTTGTTCGTGGTAAATTACTTTTTTATGTTTCAGCGGATAATTTCGATTCCTTCATGCAGGAGTATATTGCAGAAAACAGAAACGTTACCGAGCAAGTACTAAACCTGACCTGTGAAGAAAAAAGTGATGTGATTGATTTTTTACAAAAGAATTTATTGCCCGAAAATCTTTTTTATAAATACGATTTTCTTTTTGACAATTGTACTACCAGGCTACGCGACCTGATAGAAAATGCTACAGATAAGACTGTTCATTTTGGTAATGTATTGACTTCAAAAGAAACGTTTCGCGATCTGATCCATTGGTATCTCAACAGAAACAATATGCCCTGGAGCAAGTTAGGCATTGACATTTTGCTTGGAAAGCCTACCGATGCGGTAATGAATAATTACCAGGTAATGTTTTTACCCGAATATTTGATGAAAACGGTGGACAGTTCATACATAGAGGGCAGATCGTTAGTATTATCAAAAAAAGAAATTATTGATGTACAGAAACCACCAGCCGCCGGTGATTATTTCACTGGCCCAGTATTTATCTTTTCGCTCCTTTTTATTTTAATTGTTTTATTAAGCTTTTCAAAGAATGCTTTTATAAAGAGAACACTCATAGCTTTTGATGGTTTCATATACTTCATTACGGGCCTGCTGGGTATATTGCTTTTGTTTATGTGGTTTGGAACCGACCATGCAGTGTGTCGCGACAATTTTAATCTCCTGTGGGCATGGCCGACGAATGTGGTTGCTGCATTTTATATTCACTCAAAAAAACGACCCGGTACAAGATATTTCATGATCTATATTGCGGCCCTGGTTATTTTAATTGTGGCATGGCTTTTTCTTCCGCAACAATTAAACCCATCATTGATCCCAATTGTTGCCGTCATTATTTTCAGAACCATCTTATATCTGACAAAGGAAAAATTATGATGAAGCAATTTCTGTTTCGCAATAAAAAAATCTTTTACCAGGTTGGCGGCAGTGGCATGCCGGTGATGCTCGTACATGGATTTGCAGAAGACCATGATGTCTGGAAATACCAATTCAAAAAACTGGCAGAAAGATTTTTTGTAATTGCACCGGATCTCCCTGGTAGTGGCAAGTCCGAAGCCCTGGAGGCGGGCGTGTCGTTGGACGATTACGCTGATGCGCTAAAAGGAATTGCAGAAAAAGAGATCGGCCATGGGAACTCATTTGCTATGATCGGCCACAGTATGGGGGGCTATATTACCCTTGCGTTTGCGGATAGATACCCTGACAAATTGAACATGTTTGGTCTCTTTTCTTCTACAGCATATCCGGATGATGATGCAAAAAAAGAAGCGAGGAAGAAGGGGATCGGGTTCATAAAAAATAATGGGGTGGGATTATTTATTGAGACCACAACGCCCAATTTATTTTGTGACAAAACAAAAAATAAGAGACCCCAACTCACCCGGAAGCTTATTACAAAGTACAAAGAATTCTTTGCAGGTTCCCTTATTCAGTATTACAATGCTATGATGAAACGGCCTGATCGAATTCACGTACTTCATTCTTTTACAAAACCGGTGTTGTTTATAATAGGCAAAGGAGATCAGCTTATTCCTCTGAATACGGCTCTGCAACAAACCTTTATGCCGTCTGTATCCTTTGTTACTATCCTGCAAAATGCCGGGCATATGGGTATGTGGGAGGAAAAAAAGAAGTCGCTTCTGGCGTTAGAGGAATTTTTATTATCTTACGCCGATTCTACAAGCCTGACCTGACATAGATCTGGTCAACCAACCAACCTTTTTTACCGTTTATTATCATACATATAGGCTAAATTGCGTTTGTATTCTAATGAAAAAAAGTTTGCTGATATTCCTGTCGCTTTTCACAGTCATTCCGTGCATGGCTTCGCATATTATCGGCGGCGAAATGACTTATGTGTATGTCGGGCCGGTAGGCTCTGGTTCAAGACAATATACCATCACTTTAAAATTATTTCGGGATCAAAATTGCTCTAATTGTGCGGCAATGCCATCTGATGTTTTTATCGGGCTCTATGATAATGATACCGGGTTGGAATATCCAGGCAACGGTAACTATTTTGATGTGATTAAAAGCAACGAATCGACTGTACCGGTCGACGCTTTCCCTCCCTGCATAACCGACCCTCCGGTATTGGACTATCACGTGGCTACTTTTACATTTAACGTGACCTTACCTAATAATACTAAGGGCTATACAGTTAGTTACCAAACCTGCTGCAGGGTTCAGAATCTTGAGAATGTGTATAACGTTGTCGGCGGAGCGAGCGGCACCGGTTCTACCTATAGTTGCACGATCCCCGGAGTTGCAGATAATTGTCCGCAGTTTGCAACACGTATTGATGCTATTTGCAGAAAGCGCCGTTTTACTCTTCCTTTCAACGCTACAGATGCAGATGGGGATTCATTGGTTTATTATTTTGTGCCTGCTTACAGAGGCGGCGCTTTGTTTAACGCAACTAATATAAATCCTGCACCCCCTCCTTATGGCCCCGTAACGTATATCAACGGTTTTACATCAATCAACCCTATGGGACCCGATGCAACTATTGATCCGGCAACCGGTATTATTAGCGGTATTGCGCCCGATGTTGGGAAATATGTTGTAGGCGTAGCCGTTGCAGAATACCGTAATGGGGTTTTCCTCGCTGAACACAGAAAAGATTTTATCGTAACTGTTACCGATTGTGACTTTGCAGGCGTACAACTCGATCCGCAACCCGTAAGCTGCGATGGTTTTTCGGTTACCTTTTCAAATGATAATAACTCACCACTGAATAAAACCTTTTATTGGGATTTTGGCGACCCTGCTAGTGGAGCACTTGATACGTCGACCCTGGAATCACCCACCCATATGTATACAGATACTGGTACCTATGTGTTCAAGCTGATAGTTAATAAGGGCCAACAATGTTCCGATTCAGCTACACAAATCAGAAAGGTATATCCAGGGTTTTTCCCCGGTTTCACTATTACGGGTGAGTGTGTAAACACCACAATCCAATTTATCGACACTACAAAATCAAAATACGGACTGGTAAACGGGTGGCGCTGGAATTTTGGCGATCCAAACTCAACCGCTGATACATCTATTGCCAGAAATCCTACCTACACCTACACAAAAACGGGAAATTATATTGTTGGCTTAACGGTTTCTAACAGTAAGGGATGCGAGAAAACAGTAGATGATACGATTGCAATAATAGACAAGCCACCCCTGGACATAACAGACGACACATTAATCTGCTCAATTGATACGCTGCAATTGATGGCCAAAGGCAATGGAACCCTTTTCTGGACGCCGAATTATAATATCAACAATCAAAGTAGTTTTAATCCGCTGGTCAGTCCCAAGACAACGACCACGTATACTGCTACGTTGACAGAAGCTCCCGGATGCTTCACCACCAAATCGGTGGTAGTAAATGTTATTGATAAAGTAACACTCAATGCGGGCAATGATACCACTATTTGCCAAACTGATTCAATCAGACTAAATACGGCAAGCGATGGGCTACATTACGTGTGGACGCCGGCCACGTCATTAAGCGATCCTACCGCCAAAAATCCCAATGCAGCTCCATCTGGTAACACCACCTATCACGTGGTGGCAAGTGTCGGGAAATGTTCCGCGGCTGGCGATGTTTCCATTCGCGTAGTACCCTATCCAAATGCCACTGCCAGTGCAGACACCACTATTTGTTTTTCAACGAGCGCTCAACTGCATGCTTCGGGGGGCAGCTCTTACGTTTGGACCCCTGCAGAATTTATAAGCAACAGCAATGTTGCAGACCCTGTGGTAACACCACCACAGTCTATTTTATACATTGTTGCGGTTACAGATACTCTTGGTTGTCCGAAACCTGCTTACGACTCTGTACTGATAACAGTGCAAAAACTTGTGGCTGATGCCGGCCCGAGAGATACAAATGTTGTGGTCGGTCAACCCTTACAGCTTAATGGAACCGGTGGCGATTTTTATACCTGGACTCCATCCACCGGACTGAATAATGATAAAATTGCAGATCCTGTGGCGATATTATCCAACAGTCAACAATATGTGCTCACAGTACAAAGCAAAGCAGGTTGCCTGGCAACGGATACTATTGACGTGGTCGTGTACAAGGTAGATCCGGGACTGTATGTGCCTAACGCTTTTACGCCCAACGGTGATGGGGTAAATGATGATTTCCGTCCTATTCTGATTGGTATGAAATCGCTCACCTATTTTAAGGTCTATAACAGGCTTGGCCAGTTAGTATTCTCTACAAACCAGCAAAAAGTAGGATGGGATGGCACGTTCAAGGGACTACCACAGGATTCCGACGTATATGTGTGGATAGTGGAAGGTGTAGACTATCAAAACAAAGTGGTATTCAGAAAGGGAAGCGTTATGCTAATCAGATAAACTCACTTCCTACCATCTATCGCCTGTTATAGCTCCCCTGGAACAGGCCGATATTGTAACCTGCACGAATAACAGGAAAACTTCTGCCATATCCATCTACATAGGGAGAATTCGGATTTTCTAATACATCCCATGACACGGATAAGAAATAATAGGTATTGCTTCCTCTATATCTTCCACCGGCATAGCCAAGACCCAATAAGAGGCTGCTGGCATTCGTATTAGCGACCGAGCTTTCCTGTCCACTTCCCGGAGTCGGTAAATATTTCAAATGAATAAAATTGAATTCATATTGTGCAGAGGCAAACAGGAAATTAACAGGGAATAATCTTATGAATGCTCCCGGGCCATATACGGTTTGACGAAGCTTGTCGCCTATGTCATAATAGTCCCTCTGAGAGGTATAATTTAAATTAAAAGTAATACCTGCATCAGCCCAGTTGGTTATGCTGTATCCAAATTGCGGAGTAATTCCCAATGCGGTAGAATAGCTTGAGAAGCCAGCCGTGGCACTTCCTCCTGTAAACAATCGTTCCTTTTGAAATCCGCCTTTGTCTTTCGTTTTTTGTTTGTTTGATTGCGCTGCTGAATGAATTGAAACTAAAATTGTAGCGGCTAATAAAATACTTTTCATTTTATCTTTTTATCAAACTAAAATTCGACATAAATATGGTCTGAAAAGTGAGATTAACCATTTTTAAACAAATTTTAGAAATTTTTTTTATTGGAAAGTAACAATATACGAAATGAATCGTATATTTGAATACGAGATTTTTCGTAATTAAAAAATTAAATCATGAAAACTATCATTCATTCAGCATTTCCCCTGGTCGGAATATTTGCAATTGCCGTTCTCATTTTTTCAGCAATGGCATTTCGTAACCCCTATGCAACACAGGTAAAGACCACAGTAAAGTATATAAGCGATACACCGCCAGGTAATCAACAGGAAATTAATGCAGAGATCCAGAAAGCCATTGCGGAAGCTAATAAGGCTATCGCATCAATCGATTTTAATAAAATAATGAACCAGGTTCAGGAGGAGCTGAAGAAAGTGGATATGCAGAAAATTCAGGCAGACATTCAGGAATCGCTCCAGAAAATTGACTTTCAAAAAATACAGCAGGAGATAAATGAATCTCTGCAGAAGATCAATTGGGATGAAATGAATAAAAATATTGAGAATTCACTAAAGAATGTAGATTATAACAAAATGAAGAAGGATATCGAAAAAAGTATGACGGAATTAAAGAAGCAATTAAACAGTAAGGAGTTCAAAGAATCCATGCAAAAGTTAAGAGAGGTTGATCTAAACAAAATGAAACTGCAACTTGATCAGATCAAAAAACAAACTGATAAAACCCGTGAGCAACTGGAAAAACAATTGGAGAAAATGAAAGAACAACAAAATGAAAATAAAGACGCAGCCGCAAACTTCATCCATTTAGGATTTGATAAGCCCGGCTTTGTATTGATTTAAAATATCTCAGTCTTTAGCGATCATATTATAGCTCACAGCAATTCCCTTAATGAGGGATGAGCTGAACCCCTGGTGTTCCATTTCGTTTAAACCCGCAATGGTACACCCTTTGGGAGTAGTAACCTTATCTATTTCCTGCTCAGGATGCGAACCTTTTTGTAATAATAATTCCGCGGCGCCTTTAACCGTCTGCGCTGCAATAAGACTCGCGGTAGCAGCATCGAAACCAATTTCAATCCCGCCCTGGATATTTGCGCGGATATAGCGCATGGCATATGCTGTTCCACAAGCGCCCAATACAGTTGCTGCTTCCATGAGCTTTTCATCTATCATAGCAACTTTGCCAAGTGAAGAAAACAAGTCTTTTACATACTGAACCTGTCTTTTATTTGCTTTGGAATGACTGATGCAGGTTATACTTTCCTGGATGGCAATGGCCGTATTGGGCATTGCGCGGAAGAGTGCAATGTTGATTTCGGTAATTTCCCTGATTTCCTGAATTAGCACTCCCGTAACCACAGATACAAGAATATGTCTGGATGAGAGATCTTCTTTGAAGCTTTTTAAAACATCACTTACCTGGTATGGCTTTACTGCGAGCAGAATGACATCACTGTTCTTTACTGCTGCAGCGTTATCTGACATTATCTTTACACCCTTTTCCCTGAGCGACTGTAAGGTAGTAACATTTCTTTTTGTTATAGTGATCTCGGCTGCTTTGCAGAACTTACTCTTTAATAATCCTTCAGCAATTGCCGATCCTAAATTTCCACCCCCTATTATTGTAATTTTTTTACGCATGAATCAGTGTTTGAAATGATAAGCCGGATATGGACACAAAGTAACATCTTATTTCAAATGGAAAATTTGATTACAAAAAAATGAACAAGATAAATTCAGACAGAAAAGACTAAAAAACCGGGCATAAGGATTGTCTGCGATCACCCTGGTATTCGTCGTAGAAGCCTTTTTTCAACAGGTTAAATTCATTGGCGCCCATCGAATAATTATAATTCCTCAGCGACGAAACGGTAACATCGTAGCTAAAGGTGAACCGGATATTGTTTACTTCGAGACCTATCATGGGGATCACTGCGTCTGTATATCGGTAATATAATCCTGCAATGATCTGCTTTTCGCCATGGTCAGTAAGATTATATGCAGCATTCATTCCCAATTCGAATTCGCTGGCCCGTGCCTGGGTGGTAAAATAGATATTAGGATTAATGATAACCTTGTCGGCAACGCGAAAAAGCCCGTTAACGAAGGCAATGTGCCTCATCGAAATCTGATCACTTGAAGGATCTTCAAAAAAAGTTTCCTTAGCCTGATTTACGTGCTGAATGGAATAACCTGCATTGATATAAATGTCTTCGGTAGGGAAATAAGCATAATTCATTCCAACCTGCATATCGTAGTAGCTGATGTTATTATTCGCTAATACAACGGAAGTTGGAAGACTGGCATCAAAAAATTTTCCATCAAACTGATCAGGGAAAGTGAGTTTGCTCGGATCAATTCTCTTATTAACCCACCCAAGATTAAAACCTGCAGTTAGCAGACTACTATATCCAAGTTCCTGGTGATAGGCAATAGACACATAAACCTTAGTTGAAGTCAGGCTTCCCGTCCCAGCCTCATCCCGAAGGATAGCCCCACCTAAACCCATCCAGCCCGTTTCAATCTTATTTCTAAGCACCTGTGCATCGCCGAATACGCTTATAGTCTTATAAGGCTGCGCCATTATATTTGAATATTGGTTGCGATATGAAGCACCCAACCGATAGTCTGCGTCAGGAATAAATCCGGTATTGGCAGGATTAGTAACAAGCGGATTATTGAAAAACTGTGAAAAATGCAAATCTTGTGCTGCAGCAGGTTGCTGCAACAGCAATGCAACAAATAAACCAAGCAGTATGTTTAAATACACTTTCAACTTATAGCAGATTATCGTAACAAAGTTATATCACCAGTTTTTCGATATTTAGTCCCGTCAGAAAATGAAACATCCAATGTGTAAGCATAAACATCCATCGGTTGCAATTTACCATTAAAGGTTCCGTCCCATGATGTTTTAATATTATCTGCTTCAAAAACTTTTTGCCCCCACCGGTTATAGATTGACCAATGCATACCAACAATACCAAAGCCCACTACGCTTATCCTGCTGTTGACACCAAATTTTCCTGGCGTAAATGCACTTGGCACATCCACCAATGGCCTTATCAGGGAACGAACATCCATACATGTGTCAGCTGTGCATCCATAATCATTCGATGCTGCAAGACATACGCTATAGGTGGCAGTTGAAGGAAAAATGTGCGAAGGATTCACATCGGTTGAACTATCACCGTCTCCGAAATTCCACAGATAATGGGTGGCGCCTACTGATCCGTTTGTAAAATTAGTGGGAGTGTTCTCCTGCGGTGGTATGGGAACATAAGTAAAGGCTGCCGTGGGATTCGGGCTGACAATGATATTAAAAGTAGTTGAATCCACTTTATTGCACGACGACGTATCAAATGCCGTTAATTTAACCGTATAGGTACCAACATTTGCATAAAGATGTGTCGGATTATCTGATGTGGACATGGTTCCATCGCCAAAGTCCCAGATAAAATCCGTTCCCCCGAGAGATGTATTATTAAAAACTGCATTATATGGTACACAGCCACTGGGAGGTGTTTCAAACTGTGCCTTTACCTGGGGTGATAGTCTGATAGTTTTCACTGTATCAGTTGGCGAATTACAGTAAGTCGTATCATCTATTGAAAGCTTCACCAAATATGTACCCGGGCTTGCATAAGTATGCGTCACCGGAGGATTTTGACTTGCTGTTACTGTAGCACTATTATCTCCGAAGTCCCACGTAAAAATATTTGGATTAAAAGTACCGCTTGTTGGCACAGAAGTATTGACAAAGCTATAACTCAGGTTGGTACATGGCGGGATTTTGTGTGGGATGAAATCCAATAGTACTTTGTTATTTCCAACCTTTATATGCGTATAGGATGTATCAAATACATTGCATGTAGTACTGTCAACCGCAATCAATCTCACTAAATATTTACCTATCAGGTTGTAAACATGTGTGTCAGCAGGCGCGGTTGTAGTATCACCGGTGCCGTCACCAAAATCCCAATAATACAATTTTCCCTTTTTCAGCGTATCTGAAAAATTCACAGTAACCGGTGCACACCCAACGGTATCATATGGAACACCATTAATTGATGCGCGGATACCCGCTCGCACGCCGGAAAAATCCATTTCAATTTTCAGCATACCAAGATTGCAACGACCCCCGGCGGTTGCCATATCTGTTTTCGACCATGCATTTACAGTTCCAAAGAAATTGACCGTCCGGAAACAATTGGCGCACATGGCTTCGTAAATAACGCCATTCCTGTCAAATCTGCTCGTACCGCCGTCTACATGATCTCCGAAGGTTAACGGGCTGGATACACCCTCGGGAGGATCCGGCTGTCCGAAAAATGTACCGTACAAAATTGTATCAGCGTCTTTTTTCAAAACAAAAAAATAGAAATCACTTCCGGATTGATCTGTTTGAGGTTTGATAGCGTCTGGCGTAGTGGGCATTCCTTTGGTATTCCCCTCATTAAAACCTGTATTCGATTTGCCACCCCAACCTGACACATACACATTCTCGCATCGATCCACTAAAAATGCGGTGGGGGATATATTGGGTTTTGTAGAATTGGGCGATCCAAAAACCGTGGAATACCAATATCCACTCAGATCGGGCTTTAGTTTTGAAATGAATTGTTTTGCGCCCGGATTAAAATACTTTACATTAGGCGTTACCGGCCACGATCCTTCAGTAGTGCCCGTAACATATACATTTCCTTCTTTGTCGGCATCAATACCATAAATTTGATCGGCAGATGATGTGCCAAGGTAAGTGCCGGCAATTGCAGCGGTTCCGGAATTATTTAGCTCAACAATAAAACCATCGCACGCCCCGCCTGAGTTTTTGGAGCTGATTACCCCGGACGGCGATATACCTGGAAAATCAGTACTGGCAGTTCCCCCGGCCACATAAATATTACCCCCTACAAGTACTAATACATAAGCTGCGTCATCACCACTTCCTCCCAAAAGTGTATTAAAGAGAATTTTATCACAGTTGGGATCTATTTTAAGAACAACGCCATCCTGCCTGCCTCCGAACTTTCTCTGGAATGCTCCCGGCGTAGTAATATCGGCGTAATTGGCAGATTGAGTGCAGGAAGCCAGGTATATATTATTGGCATCATCTAATAAAACTTCGCTCCTCGCATCATCTCCATAATTTCTCTTTAAGGAGCTCTCTCCCTCGGGCCCGGTTTCATCCTTTATGTTGACTCCATCATCGCCCGAACCACCGATCCGCATAGATCCCATAAGAGCAGTGCCCGTTGCATTTAGTTTAGTAACCACTATATCCCATCCACCTCCACTTCCTATTACCTTGGGAACAGAAGATGGATAGGTAGGATAATTAGGAGAACTGGATCTGCCTGCTACAATCAGATTGCCCTGTGGATCAACAATAAGACTATGTGGCTGGTCGGCATTACTGCCGCCGATATAGGTTGAATAGATCATTTGGTTGCCATTGGGGCTCAATTTGATGATACCTATGTCCCAGTTTCCATTAAATGTTTCGTCATATCCTCCAAGATAGGGGGGAAAGCCATTATCAAAAACGATCCCTCCTCCATAAAAACTTCCATCAGGGCCATACGTTGCAGTAAATCCCCAATTGTCTGCTTTACTACCCGAGTAACTAAAAAATATCTCTGTAGGATCAATGATCAAAACTTTTGAAGGGTCATAATTTTTCACTTTGAATCTCACTACGCTATCCTTCACCTCATATTTGCAGTCAAGTTGTTCTCTCTGGTTGTTATTGATCTGATAAGTGTACGGAGACAATTCCCGGTTATCGCCCAGCGATGTAGACACCTGCAACTCTTTATTCTTCACAGCTATCTTCTTCGCGCCGGTGTATTTCATAGCAATGCTACTAATATCAGCACCGGGATAAACGATGAAATCATATTTAAGATCCTCTCCCCCGTCGGAATAATAACGGACATCTACTCCCGGGTATACATTTTTATAGGTAACACCCAGATATGTTTTACAATTGCTGACCCACTTGCGCGGATCGTTGCCGATGAAGTAATTGTTGATGCCGGGCAACGGTTTATCAGGAATTATTTGGGCATTTTGTGCATTCAGGAATTGCACGCGGTATGCGTGAGACCTTATCCGCGTTCCGTCTCCGGGCTTCAAGGCAATCCCCATTGCTTCTTTATGCCTTCTTTCTTTCACATTATCAAGATCCTGGGGATTGTGCTGACTTACCGTAAATCCGTTTTGTTCAAGAAAAAATTCGCCACTGCCTGTCTCAGTCATAAATTTTACTCTGCTATCCCACTGGCCTTTATTTTCTATGAAGTGTATTTGAGAAAATGCAGGCATATTGGCGAATGCGATAAAGCCAGTTAATAAAAAGAGCCGGTAATGCACGTGTGAAATTTTCAAGGTTAAGTTTAATTTATGACTAAAAATTTCGTAATAAAGTTTATCAAGGAATTAGTAAAAATGATGGTACGATTCAAAAAATAAATTTACAAAACAATTGCTATTATAGCTAAAAAATCCATGCCTCATTTTTCATTTAATAGTCAATTAACAACCACTGCCCGGATACTTATCAGGAAATTTTACTCCATACTGTCTTTCCCTTTTGCACAACCAAAAAATTACGAAGTGGCACGTTTTCGGATGATCCCAGATCCGGGTCATCCTCAATAATCTTTTTGGCAGACAGGACTGCTTCTTCCAGTATTCTTTTGTCCTCTACAATTTTTGCAAGCTTAAAATTTAACAGCCCGCTCTGACGGGTACCTTCAATATCACCCGGCCCGCGGATTTCAAGGTCTTTCTCGGCAATTTTGAATCCGTCATTTGTTTCACACATGATCTTTAAGCGTTTCCGTGCCTCGGAAGAAAGTCGCACCCCGCTAAGCATAATACAATAACTTTTTTCAATGCCTCTGCCCACTCTTCCACGCAATTGATGCAACTGTGGAAGTCCAAATTTTTCAGCGCTTTCAATCAACATCACAGTGGCGTTTGGAACGTTTACGCCTACCTCTATCACAGTTGTTGAAACCATTATCTGAGTGTCGTTCATTACAAATCGATTCATGTTTTCCTGCTTTTGCTGAGGCTTTTGCTTTCCATGCACCATACTTATGTAAAACTCCGGTTCGGGAAAAAATGCCTTCACTTCCTCATATCCTTTCATCAGGTTTTCAAAATCCAGTTTCGCAGATTCTTCAATAAGCGGATAAATTATATACGCCTGCCTCCCCTTCCTTATTTGGTCTTTAATAAAATCCATCACCTGCGGCCGGGCATATTCCAGGCGATGCGTCGTGGTGATATCTTTTCTGCCAGGAGGTAGTTCGTCCATTACACTATAATCAAGATCACCATAGGCGGTCAAAGCCAATGTTCGCGGTATCGGTGTTGCAGTCATCACAAGGATATGAGGATTTATGTCTCTGTTTTTTGACCATAATTTTGCCCGTTGGGCCACGCCAAATTTGTGTTGTTCATCTACGATTGCGAGCCCGAGGTTTTTAAAAGTAACACTATCTTCAATCACCGCGTGTGTTCCTATTAATATCGTAACATCACCGTTCTCGGTTGCCGATAATATGGCCTTCTTTTCTTTTATGGAAGTAGAACCGGTAACAACCTTTATATTGATGGGAATATTTTTCAAAAGGTTGGTTATGCTTTCATAGTGCTGTCTAGCCAGAATTTCAGTCGGCGCCATAAAGCAGCTTTGAAACCCATTGTCGGCCGCAATCAGCATGCTCATTAATGCTACTATTGTTTTGCCACTGCCCACATCCCCCTGTAAGAGCCTATTCATTTGCTTTCCGCTTCCCACGTCCTTTCGTATTTCTTTCAACACCCTCTTCTGGGCATTCGTTAATTCAAAAAGTAAGTTGCGATCATAAAAGTCATTGAAGTAATCTCCGACTCTTCCAAAAACAAACCCTTTCGAAACTGAATGACGCTTGTGGCGGATGAGGCTCAAGCGAAGTTGCGAAATAAACAACTCTTCAAATTTTAATCTTCGCAATGCATGATTATATTCCTGTTCATTGGCCGGAAAATGGATCTTATTAAATGCTTCGAACCGACTTATTAAACGGTATTTACGTAAAATCGCTTGAGGAAGATTTTCCGGAACGTCCTTTTCGTCAAGCATTTGCAGCAACGAATACATAAGTTTGCCAATTTGCCTGGCTCCGAGGTTTCTCGATTTCAACTTTTCGGTTGTGGAATATACCGGTTCGAGGAATAAATTTTTTGTTATCTCCCCGCCGGTAATTTCTTCCATTTCCGGATGCGATATTTGAGGCATATTTTTATAAAAACTACATCTTCCGAAGACCCGGTACGTGCGTCCGACACTAATCGTTTTCTGAATCCAATTGATGGCCTGGAACCAGACCAGTTCCATCTCCCCTGTCGCATCGCGCAATGTAGCTATTATCCTGCGGCCGCGTTTTTCACCCACAGTTTCAAGTGCAATTATTTTTCCAACCACTTGTATAATTTCAGCATCTTCTGAAATTTCTTTTATCGAAATGATCTTTGTTTTGTCGATATGCCGAAAGGGAAAATATTCAAGCAGGTCATTAAAGGTATATATCTGCACTTCCTTTTTTAAAAGTTCTGCTCTTTGCGGGCCCACGCCTTTTAAGTATTCTATCGGACTGGATAATATAGAAACTTTACTATTAATATGTTCGCGTTTTTGCAAATATAACTTCGAAAAAAATTGCTATAAGATTGTCTCAATAAGGCAACTAAGGGTATTTTATTAGTATCATTTCGAAAATTGTTTATAGCTCATTAGTAAGAAATCATCGAAATTTTTCCCATATAATAATTTGCCTAAATGATCGTTAATATTGAGACATATCGCCCTAAGGCGAATGTTAAAAAAGTCATAAGAAATCAGAGATTTCGAGACTTGCAGCCAATATCCAAACATACATCATATATTTTTGCGGCTGCGCCGACTAAAAACTGGAAGCTTTTTGTTAACCAAAATATGAAAAACCGTGAACTCTCCGGGTTCATCTCTTTTTCAGATACTTTTTATTAAAACCTAATTAAATGAAAAAATCATTTAAAAAGTTTTCTTGTTTTGCTACATCGGTATGCATCTTACTTATTCATTTGCCGTTCGTATTCGCAAAGTCAGTACCTGTTTCTAAGATACAACCTTATGTAACCATTTCAAGCGATTCCGCATCTGCTAATCTCCGAAGCGAGTTTACTTACCCCAATCCCAATGTAAGTATATACGATAGTTTACAGCTGAATGACTTAGAACTCAGCAAGCAGGGATATAAGGATGCACTGCAGGGATATAAAAAACTGCGTGCAATGGGTAAACTCAATAATGATTCTATCATTTCTATTATTGATTTTACACTTCCATCCGACAAAAAGAGGTTGTTCATTATAGATATTAAAAATTGTAAAGTTTTATTCAATACATATGTAGCTCACGGCCGTAATTCGGGTCGAGAATACGCAACAAGGTTTTCCAACAGTCCTTCAAGTAATAAGAGTAGTCTAGGTTTTTATGTAACCGGCAATACTTATTTTGGCGAACATGGTTATTCGCTCCGTCTCGAAGGGGAAGAAAGGGGAATTAATAACAATGCCTATAGAAGAGCCATTGTGATGCATAGTGCCGACTATGTAAACGAAGATTATATAAATGAAAACGGCATGTCGGGTCGCAGTTTCGGATGCCCCGCCCTACCGGAAGGCGATTACAAATCCATCATAGAAGAAATCAAGGACGGAAGCTGTCTTTTCCTGTATAGCCCGAATCATTATTATCTCACTCACTCCCGGTTTTTGAAGCACTCCTCTTAATTCTTTTTGAAAAGAAATGAACTGTTCAAAGGGTACCAGGATGCATCCTTTAAACATTTTTATACGCCGCAATTATTTGTCTGTTGCTATCTTTATCACAATTTTAATTGCGTGTATGCTCAAAGTTGGTGTTTTTGGTGTGGGTCATCTTGGCAAATTTCATCTTAATAACTGGAAAGAAATTGATTCTGTAGAGATCGTTGGATTTTTTGATCCTTCGGATAAAAATGCAGGGGAGGTAAGAGAAAAATATGGCCTAAAAAGATTTACCGATGCATCAAAGCTGATGGATGCCTGCGATGCAGTAGATATAATAGCTCCCACCTCTGCACATTACGAACTTTGCAAGGCAGCTATTCTAAAGAGTAAACACGTGTTTGTGGAGAAACCCTTGGCAAATACTATAGCAGAAGCCAAAGAAATGCTAAAGCTTACCAAAGAAGCCAACATCAAACTGCAGGTGGGTCATGTGGAGCGATTTAACCCTGCATTTCTTGTCCTGAAAGATTATGAACTCAAACCAATGTTTATTGAAGTGCATCGTTTGGCACAGTTCAACCCCAGGGGTACGGATGTGAGTGTGATTCTGGATTTGATGATACATGACATCGACATTATTCTAAGCCTTGTGAAGAGTGAAGTAAAAAATATTCACGCAAACGGAGTAGATGTGCTAAGTGATACGCCGGATATAGCCAACGTTCGCATTGAGTTTGACAACGGCTGTGTCGCCAACCTCACTTCGTCCAGAATAAGTATGAAGAAGATGCGGAAAATGAGACTGTTTCAAAAAGACGGCTACATCGGCATCGATTTTCTTAATAAGAAAACAGAAATCATAAAATACAAAACGCCCGAAGACAAAGATGTTTTTACATTTGACATAGAAACCGGTTCGGGTACCAAAACGATTGCCATTGCCTCCCCCATTATAAAAGAAACCAATGCAATTAAGATGGAATTGGAAAGTTTCGTGGATGCTATCCTCACCAACCAACGTACACGGGTAGACGAAATTGATGGATATCGTGCGATGGAAGTAGCCCACCTGATCCTGGATAAAATAAACCATAACCAAATTCATTAAAAATCAGTTGGCAAAGCGGCTTCACATTACCTATTATGCACTCAGCGATTTTATAGCAGCATGTATTTCATGGACGCTCATTTATTACCGGTATCTGCAATATCACCAAACAACTTTTCATCTGAATGTTGATTATTTCTTCAGTCTCATCGTATATATCATTTTCTGGCTTGTCCTCTATTTTCTTTTCGGGGCATATAAAAATATCTACTACAAATCAAGGGTTACAGAAATGGTTGACACATTTGTGAGTACCATGAGCGGGAGCGCTTTATTATTGCTTCTTTTTATTCTTTACAATAATAAGATTGACTACACGCTCTTCTACAAGGCTTTTTTGGGGCTGGCGTTTATACAATTTTTCATCACGTATGTATTTCGATTCATGCTGCTATCCAAGGCCCATAACCAGCTTCAAAAAGAAGAGGTGTGGTTTAATACACTGATCGTAGGCAGTAATGGAAACGCCTATCATTTATTGACCTCCATTGCAAATGAGCGTGAGAAAACAGGCTACAGAATTTGTGGCTATGTAAACGTTTCTGATGTTAAATCTGATCTTCTTCTTGAAAAGACTAAACACCTGGGCAGTATAGATGAAGTTCAAAAGGTTATTGACGATAATGAAATACAAGAGGTAATTATTGCCATTGAGAATAACGAAAAGGAAGAATTGGAACGGGTCCTTCAGTTACTAACTGAGAAAGAAGTAAAGGTAAAAATTTTGCCCGATCAGGCAGATATACTGAGTGGCGCTGTACGAACCGGCAATGTGCTTGCCACGCCATTAATCGAAATTCATTTAGGATTGATGGAAGCATGGCAACAAAATATAAAGCGCTTCATCGACATCGTGGTTTGTGTTGGCGGACTTGTTTTACTTTCTCCGTTAATAATCTACAGCGCTATCAGAACAAAATTGTCTTCCAAAGGACCGGTTTTATTCAGGCAACAGCGAATTGGCTATAAAGGAAAGCCATTTTTGATTTATAAATTCAGATCTATGATTGCCGATGCAGAAAAAGACGGGCCAATGCTAAGCAGCACTAACGATGAGAGAATTACTAACTGGGGCAAGGTTATGCGACGTTGGAGACTGGATGAATTGCCACAGCTTTGGAATATCCTGAAAGGAGAAATGAGTCTCGTTGGTCCAAGACCAGAAAGAAAATATTATGTTGACCAGATTGTACGAAGCCATCCTGAATATAAATTACTTCTGAAAGTAAAGCCTGGGCTCACCAGCTGGGGAATGGTGAAATTCGGTTATGCAGAAAATATTGATCAGATGATCGAGCGCATGCAATATGATATAATTTATATAGAAAACATTTCACTGGCCATTGATTTCAAAATTATGCTACATACACTCAGAATTATTTTTTTAGGGAAAGGAAAATAAATTTTCCCGTTTTGATGTTTTAGAATTTAATACTGTTTCCACCACACCCGCAAGCAGGATTTTTTATATTTGATGAAAACTGTTTTGAAAAAAATTGTAACAATAATCGCCGGAACCTTCCTGGCAATTGCTGTTGCAGATTGTCAAACAGAAGTCTCCGCATCCAACCAACCTTACTTTCAGCAAGAAGCAGATTACAAAATTGATGTTACGTTAGATGACGTTGATAACACTTTAGATGGTTTTGAAATAATAGATTATACCAATAATTCTCCCGATACACTTCATTTTATTTGGTTTCATCTCTGGCCCAATGCATACAAAAATGATCGGACCGCTTTCAGCGAACAGATGTTGCAGTTGGGCAATACGGGCTTTTATTTCAGCAATGATGATGCAAGAGGCTATATTAACCGGCTTGATTTTAAAGTGGATGGGATCACTGCGCAATTGGTAGATCATCCTCTTTATATTGACGTAGCAAAACTCATTCTGCCGAAACCACTTTTGCCCGGTGGTTCCATTAAAATCACCACACCATTTCATGAAAAAATTCCGAATAATTTTTCCCGGGGTGGGCATGTCGGTCAATCTTACCAGGTCACTCAATGGTACCCAAAGCCAGCCGTATACGACAATACGGGTTGGCATCCGATGCCATACCTGGACCAGGGAGAATTTTACAGTGAATTTGGAAGATATAATGTGCAGATAACGCTGCCGAAGAGCTATATAGTGGCAGCTACCGGTGAACTCCAAAATGAGGACGAAATTAACTTCCTCAATAAAAAGGCTGGCGAATCTGCATCGCCTCAGGCAAAAAAGAGACCCATCACTATTAAACCCATACCTGATAATCGTATAAAAAACCAAAAGACTCATTTATCAAAAACCAATGGACAAAAAGATCACTTAATTAATTCTTTCCAACCTGTGACCCAACATTTTTTTTCGATTACTAAGGAAAATGAAGAAACAAAAACTATTCGTTATATACAAGACGGCATTCACGACTTCGCATGGTTTGCTGATAAAACTTTTATCGTTAATCATGATACATTGAAGTTAGCTTCCGGCAGAATAATTAATGTGTATTCATTTTATACTCCCGCACAAAAAGAGATTTGGAGAAATAGCATTCAATTCATAAAAGATGCGGTTCTTACGAGAAGCCGCCTGCTTGGCGAATATCCATATAATGTCGTTTCTGCCGTACAGGCAAAGATGGGCTTTAACGGCGGCATGGAATATCCGACAACCACCTCAATTTCTGGAATGTCAAATGAACGATCACTGGACTTTATCATTGAACACGAAGTAGGGCACAACTGGAATTACGGAATATTAGCAAGCAACGAAAGAGATCATCCGTGGATGGATGAAGGCATAAATACCTATTTCGACAACCGTTACAAGCAATGGAAATATGGCAAAAATGAACAGCCCCCGTCAAACCAGGGTTTCCTTAAAAGTAAATTGCCAGATGACAAAACTGACTTTGAGTACAGAACTTTGGTGGCCGATAAAAAAGACCAGCCGATAGAAGAAACTTCAGAAGATTTTTCACCCGTAAATTATGACCTGATGGTTTATTACAAAACGGGCAAGTGGATGAAAGTGCTGGAAGACTATATTGGCGAGCCACTATTTGACAGCTGCCTTCATGAATATTACAACCGGTGGAAATTCAAACATCCATCGCCTGATGATTTTAAGAAAGTGATAGAAGATGTAAGTAAAAAAAATGTCGATTCAATATTTCAGCTGCTTCATGAAAAAGGTAGCCTGGTACCACAGCCCAAAAAAGACATGCGGCTTTCGGCCTTTTTTAATTTTACTGAGACAGATAAACATGATTACATCTTTCTGCTGCCGGCGCTTGGCTTCAATTATTATGACCAACTGATGATAGGTGGATTAATTCATAATTATACGTTGCCCCTTCCAAATTTTCATTTTGCTATAGCACCAATGTATGCTACTGGCAGCAAGAATTTGACAGGCATCGGCAGAATAGGTTATAATTTATTAAGTTATGGATGGATACGAAAAGCGGAGTTTTCACTAAGCAGCGAAAAATTTAATATGGATGAGTTTACCGACTCAACCGGCAAAAAGAATTTTTTAGACTTTACTAAAATCGTCCCTTCATTAAAGCTGACTTTTAGGAATAAAAACGCAACAAGCAGTATTACCAAAAGCATTCAATGGAAAACATTTTTTATCAACGAAACACAATTACTTTTTACGAGAGACACGGTCCGGCAGGTAAATGTGATTACCTACCCGGTGCTGCATCGCTACATTAATCAATTAAGATTTCATATTGAAAACAATCGCGCGCTTTATCCCTATTCAGGCTCGCTTCAGGCAGAGCAGAGCAAAGATTTTTTGCGCTTTGCATTTGAAGGAAAATATTATTTCAATTATGCCAAAGGCGGTGGAATGAATGTACGGATATTCGCCGGTAAGTTTATGTATCTCGGGGATAAAACAATAGAAAAAGAATTTGAAACAGACCGGTTTCATCTGAACATGAGCGGCGCCGACGGCAGTGAAGATTATACGTACAGCAACTATTTTATCGGACGCAACGAATTCCAGGGGCTAAGTTCACAACAAATTATGATTCGCGACGGGGCCTTTAAAGTACGATCTGATCTGCTGGCCAATAAAATCGGAAAGACAGATAACTGGCTGGCTGCCGTGAATTTTGTAACAGATTTCCCAAAGAAATTTAATCCTCTTGAAATTTTTCCGGTAAAAATTCCTTTAAAAGTATTTGCCGATGTCGGGACATACGCAGACGCATGGAAGCAAAATCCTCCAACAGGAAGATTTATTTATGATGGCGGCCTTCAGCTTTCGCTGTTCAAAAACATTGTGAACATTTACGTACCGGTTATTTACAGCAAAGTGTATGCTGATTATTTCAAATCGACCATCACAACCAAGCGCTTTTGGAAAAATATTTCGTTCAGCATAGACATTCAAAATTTCAGGTTTAATAAATTTTTTGGCATACCCGATTTGTAACTTGTATGTTATTTCGCAAAATGGGAATCACTTACCTACCTCAGGCACGGATTGATAAACAGAAATGGGATCGTTGCATTGATACGGCGACCAACGGCCTCGCATATGCGTATTCCTTTTATCTTGATGCAATGAGTCGCCACTGGGATGCGTTGGTGATGAATGATTATGAGATGGTAATGCCGTTAACGTGGAATAAAAAATATAGCTTTTATTATCTCTATCCGCCTTTTTATTGCGCGCAGTTAGGAATTTTTGGCAACTACATCACAGCAGAAATTGTAAACAATTTTCTTACTACGATCCCTTCAAAATTTAAATACTGGGATTATTACCTGAATAAAGACAATTTGTTTTCATTACCTGATTTCCCGATGTATGAAAGGAACAATTACGTACTCCCCTTGAACGCCAAATACGGAGAGATCCAGAAAAATTATGCAGAGAGCCATAGAAGGAATATTAACCGCGCCCTCAAGGCAGGTAATACCTTCAAAAGAGATATTTCTGCTGCTGATGTGATTGCCTTAGCAGCGCAACAGGCAAAAAATTTTTCCCCAATTACTCAAAAGGATTTTGATAATTTTTCAAAACTGTTTGCATTACTACATTCCAGGCGGATGGCAACTTGCTATGGTATCTTCGACAGAAACAATCAATTGACTGCATCCTGTGCATTTGTCTTTTCGCATCACCGTGCTTATTATATTTTAGTCGGCAACCATCCCAACGGCAGAACTTCTGGTGCTTCTCATCTGTTAATTGATCAGTTTATAAAAGAAAATGCAGGGAAAAATCTTCTTTTGGATTTTGAAGGCGGTAACATAAGTGGTATCGAATTTTTTTACAAATGTTTTGGAGCTACCACGGAAAAGTTTGCATGGTTAAAAATGAATAAGTTGCCTGTAGTGGCCAAACTATTCAAGAAGTAATGCTTCTGCAAGCCTCAGGTCGGATGGTGTAGTGATCTTGATATTATTTTTCTCTCCTTCAATCAAATTCACCTTTATGCCAAAAGCCTCTACTACGGTAGCTTCATCAGTAAACCTGTTTTTATAGTCTATGTTAAACGCAGGCAATAAAATTTTACTGTGAAAAGTTTGCGGCGTTTGAACAAATTTAATTTTAGTCCTGTTTAAAATTTTACTCCCCTTTGTAGTGATATATCTTATACTATCGGTACAATCGGTCACCGGAACGGCATTGCCCGTTTCTGCTGCCACATTGTAACAACGCCGGATAAGATCGGTGGTCAACAGGCAGCGAACCCCGTCATGAACAAAAATGATGCATTCTTCTTCTATCTGGGCCAGCCCGTTTTTTACTGAATGAAATCTTGTATCACCACCAGCGCATAGCCGTACCTGTGAGTTATCAAAATATCCATCAATGATTTCTTTACCCTTATCAATATGTTCTTCGGGCAATACCAGTATTATTGCTATATCTGCATACGCATTAATAAATGATTTGATTGTGTAATAGAGAACGGGCCTGTTTTTGAGAAGAAGAAACTGTTTTGGTGTATCGATATTCATCCGCGTTCCTTTACCCCCTGCTACTATCAAGGCAACTTTCTTCATATAGATTAATTTCTGTAAATCGCTATACTATTACATCCGTCACTGCTTCTGAACCCGCGATACATTCCCCCGGTGTTAAAAACCATTGCCACGTTTCCGGCACCGTCAACGGCAATCAAACCGCCCTCCCCATGCAATGCAACCAATTTTTTCATTACAACTTCTTCGCAGGCCTGTTGCAGATTCACACTTCTATACTCGATCAGGCAACTGACATCGTATGCAGCCACAGCTCTTATAAATATCTCACCATGTCCCGTACACGATACAGCGCATGTCTTGTTATTTGCATAAGTCCCAACTCCAATGATTGGACTATCTCCTATCCGACCATAACGTTTATTGGTCATGCCACCAGTAGATGTTGCGGCAGCAATGTTCCCCGATACATCGCAGGCAACAGCACCAACTGTTCCGAATTCTTTATCTTTCATCAAATAATCAAGACGTTCGCGTTGATGATCTGGCATGTAAAGATCACTGTCTCTTATCTGTCTCCACTGATCAAAACGATATTCAGAATAAAAATATTCATCTGGTTCTAATTTGATACCTTGTTTTATTGCAAAATCATTGGCGCCATCTCCACTCAAAAAAACATGCCCGCTATGTAACATTACCTCTTCAGCGAGTATGATTGGATTACGGATATTTCTTACGCCCGCAACGGCACCGGCTCTAAGTGTAGCACCATCCATGATTGCTGCATCCATTTCATTCAATCCCATTTTTGTAAAAACCGATCCGCGGCCCGCATTAAACAAAATATTATCTTCCATCTTCACCACTGCTGCTTCCACAGCTTTCACAGCTGATCCGCCATTCTCCAAAATATTATATCCTGCATCCAGTGCCTCATTTAATGCAATGCGATAGGCTTCTTCCTGTTCAGCAGCCATATCTTCTTTTACAATGGTACCAGCGCCACCATGAATGGCAAGAGATATTTTACCCATTAAAAGTTTCTATTTTTTCATTAAAATTAGCTTCTTTCTCTCTTAGCACTGAGTGTGCAGTTAGCTGAAGACAATTATTTCACCGCCGTGGAGAGATCAAGTGCTTACATTCATTAAGCAATTTTTCTTTATTGATTGCAACCGTTCCCACTTCTTCGCAGACAATTCCGCCAGCCATATTCGCTACTTCTGCAGCCAAATTGATGTCGCGGGAAGAAGCATAAACCAGGGAGGCAATTGCAATTACAGTATCTCCTGCTCCGCTCACGTCTGCGATGTTCCGTCGATGAGAAGGAATGATTCGCTTATTGCCGGATTCCTGGAAGAAGATTCCTTTGTCGGAAAGTGTGATCATTGAAATAATATGGCTAAGGTTTTCTTTTAGCTTTTGATGCACGGAAGACAAAAATTCCAAAGACACCTCCTGTGGAAGCATATTCAAACTTGTGAAAACTTCATGAAGATTTGGCTTAAAAAGTGTTGAATTTTTATAAGTAAAGAAATTTTTTCGTTTAGGGTCAACCGTTGTAACAATTTTATTCTGATTGCAAAGGTTTATAGTATGCTCAATTATTTTTTCAGTCAGAATCCCTTTGTTGTAGTCTTCCAGAATTACCACATTTGGTTTTTCCGAAGTGATGTACTTTTCAATCTGGTCTTTGAGCTTTGCCTCGTCATTTGCGTCAACATCTTCAGTCTGTTCCGCGTCGAGCCGCATCATCTGTTGATTGCGGCTAATGATCCTGATCTTATTGGTTGTTATTCTTTTATTGCTTACCAAAATAAAGCGCGTATCAATATTATTGCCCTGCAATAATTGCTTTAATTGAACACCGTCATCATCGTCTCCTAAGATAGTAATCACAGCTACCGTCGTTCCAAGCGCCTGCACATTGAGTGCAACATTACCTGCGCCACCGATTCTTTTTTCTTTTTTATCTACTGCTACCACGGGTACCGGCGCTTCAGGTGAAATGCGTTCTACCTTACCCCACCAGTATGTATCCAACATTATGTCGCCGATTACCAATACTTTCATTCTGGCTATATCAGCAAATAGCTTATCAAAATCAACGGTCATTACTCTGTTTTTGAAATATTCTTTTTTGAAGAAGCAATATAATAAATAGGAATTCCTAAAAGCGCGATAATTAATCCAGGCCAGGTGAATTCGGGTTTGTAAATGATCAGCAAAACACAAAACGATATCCCCATTATAATATACATAACAGGCAACACAGGATAGCCAAAAGCTTTATAAGGTCTTTCAATGTCGGGTCTCTTCTTTCGCAAAATAAAAATTCCAAAAATGGTGAGTACATAAAAAATAACCACCACAAAAGATATCATATCGAGGAGATCGCCGTACTTGCCGCTCAAACATAATAATGACGCCACTACGAACTGCGCCCACAAGGCCCATTCCGGTACAGCATTTCGATTCAGCGTTGCAGCTCTCTTAAAAAATAATTCATCTTTGGCCATACTGTAATATACTCTTGCACCTGCTAATATCAATCCGTTATTACATCCAAAAGTGGAGATCATGATCATAATGGCGATTACATACGTGCCTGCATTACCGAACATTGAATTGGCGGCAGCGACCGCTACCCTGTCCTGATGCGCAAAAGCGATTTCATTCATCGGCAAAACGGAAATATACATCAGGTTGGTACCTAAGTAAATTAACGTCACAATCAATGTTCCGAGAAAAAGGCTCAGTCCTATATTACGTTTTGGATTCCTGATTTCACCGGCGATGAATGTTACATTGTTCCATGCGTCGCTGCTGAAAATTGATCCGACCATACTGGCCGCGATAGCGCCAAAAATGCCTGCTCCTGCCAATGCTTCCAACGTTCCACCTTCATTCATTTTTTTCATGCTGAAAGCATTTATCCAGTTGTGGTGCCACACACCCGACTTATAAAAAATAAATCCTGCAAGAGTCAGTCCCAGCAGAGATATGATTTTTGTAGATGTAAAAATATTTTGAATCCATTTGGCTTCCTGAATTCCCTTTGTATTTGTCCATGTCAAAAATGCAATTAATATAATTGAGACTATTTGCGCTACACTGATTGTGAAAAATTTTTCCGCACCACTACTACTAAGGCCTAAGCTCATCCTAAACAGAAAATTATTTTCGCTGAGTGCCGGAATGATATAGGCAGCAAATTTGGAAAAAGCTACGCCAACTGCAGCGATGGTTCCTGTTTGAATCACTGCAAAAAAACTCCACCCATACACGAAACCCGTGAGTGGATTATAGGCTTCCTTTAAATAAACATATTGACCACCGGCTTTCGGAAACATTCCGCTCAATTCGCCATAGCTCAAAGCTGCTGTAAGCGTCATAAAGCCGGTGAGCAACCAGACAATGATCAGCCACCCTGCGCTACCTACATGTCTTGTGATATCTGCACTGACGATAAAAATTCCGGAACCAATCATTGAGCCTGCCACAATCATGGTGGCATCAAACAATCTCAGCGTAGGTTTAAATGATGTTGCGTTTTCGGTCATAAAAAATTCCGTTTTCGAATAAACGGAATTGAAGATAAATATTTATTTCAGAGACATTTGAAAAAGTGATCACTTTTTATTTTCAGAATCTGCATTGTTTAAGCCGTCAATTACATCATTGGTAATGTTAAGTGCGGAGTCTTTATAAAACATAAATCCCGGCTCATACGAAAAGATGTAAGCATATTTGCCATCTTTGTTGTATTGTTTGAGAAAATTCTCAAGCTTGTTCAAAATATCATCTTTCATTTTTGAATTTTGATTGTACAAATCATTATCAACTTCTTGCTTTTCTTCTTGCAAATCCTGCTGCATCTTACTGATCTCCTGCATCGCGGCTTCCTGCTCCGACTGCGTCATTGAAGAGCCTCTTTGCTGCAACTGCATTGCTCTTCCCTGGTATTTCTTCTGCAAAGCAGTAATCTTATCATTTGCTGCGGCTTGTCTTTTTTCGAAATCAGCTTTCAACTTTTTATAATAAGAATAATTGTTTTGAAGTGAATCCAGGTCTATGTAAGCAATCCTAAAATCTGCATTCATGTCTAAAGATTTTGCCGCAGATTCAGATTTATTTTTTTCTTTTTCCGAACTTGAAAAATGGAGATAGTAAAGATACCCGACAAGACAAAGCAGACAGATGTTTAGAATAAGCAAGACATTTTTCATATTAATTAATTAATTAGGACAAGCAAGATAGAGAAACACGAATTTTAAAAATAAAAATCAGTCTCATTTATGAAACAGTTAACAGCTCTTATTCAAAGTAGATTTCTTGTAAACAAACCCTTTTTCGACAGGAATGGAATCCAGCAAGTCCTCCTGGTATCAACCTTCCTATCGGACTGCGCTTTTTTAATTATAAATCAATCGATTAAGTACACAAAAGCCTGAATTTGCTACCACCTGTACTTGGTAACTTAAAATTAAAATAGTGTACATTTGGATATTAAAATCTAAAATATTATGTTTGCATCGTATTTATTACTATAGGTCAATTTTAATGGTGCTGAAAAGCCATTTTTCCAAATGAATGAATTTAAAGCTGATCTGAATACACTGCCTCCAATTCTATAAATTACCATCACAATTTACTGCTTGATACTCCAATTTCTTTAGAAATGCTACAATCTATCCAAAGAATTTTGATTTTTTGAATGGTGGTAAACGCCTGTAAAATATGCTTATGCTCCGAACCTTATATTTATACGTTATAGCTGTATTTATCATAATAGCTGGCATTTCCTGCGAAAGCACGAAAAAGATAGCTTATCTCCACGACGTAGGTGACACTACATTTATTGACAAAGGTGCAAATGTGGAAACTCCTATTCGAGCAAACGATATTTTAAGCATAATTATTAGCAGCGCTAACGCACAAGCATCAGAAATGTTTAATCAACCAACGACCAATGTCGGCAGGTCAACAACTGTTACGGGTACCTTTACTGAGACAGGGGGATATCTTGTTGATGGTGACGGAAATATTCAACTAACCGCCTTGGGAACTATTAAGGCAGCCGGCCTAACAGAACAAGAGCTCAAAGACAATATTACCAACTTGCTCTTGTCAAAAAAGCTCTTGATTGATCCGGTTGTAGAAATTCGTTTCTTAAATTTTGAAGTAACAGTGATCGGCGAGGTCGCAAAACCCACTGTTATCACAGTTCCAAACGAAAAAATTTCTTTATTGAAAGCGTTAGGACTCGCAGGTGATCTCACGATTTACGGGAAACGGGACAACGTGCTATTAATTAGAGAGGAAAATGGGAAAAAAATAACCAGACATATAGATCTTAGTTCGAGTGATTTCCTCAATTCTCCTTATTATTATTTACAGCCAAATGATATAATATATGTAGAGCCAAACAAGGCCCGGGTAGCTGCATCAGGAAGATCACAGCAACTATTGCCTGTAATAATAAGCAGCTTGTCTGTAGTAGCTATTGTGGTCGACAGGTTGGTTAAATAAAATTAAACGTCAATTAAAATGAATTCAGATATATCCATAGCAGATAGTAGCCCGGAAGAAAACTTAATTCGTCGTTTCTTTTCAAAATATCTACCCTATTGGCCGGTTTTCGCAATAGCTATTTTAATAGGATGCATATTGGCTTATATTATGATTCGTTATACTGTGCCAGTTTATGAAGCAAAAGCAACGATTCTCATAAATGATGAAAAAAAAGGTAATGAAGATTCCAAACTATTGGAATCTCTGGATCAAATATCTTCCAAAAAAATTGTGGAAAATGAGATAGAAATTTTACAATCGCGGACTTTGATGTTAGCAGTGGTCAAAAATCTTTATTTATACTTGCCAATTTATGAATCTGGTAAAGTACATGCTATTTCAGCATATACAATCTCTCCCATTTTGATTCAATCGCCCACCCCGGATTCCTTAAAATCTGAAGCAAAGATATTTTTATCATATAATAAATCCAAACAAACCGTTTTACTAAATAATAAATATGAATATCCTATAAACAAAGTTGTAAATACGCCATATGGCGTGTTGAACTTTATTCCAAACCCAAATTTCAATTCATCAACTGTTGCAAAAAGTCCTCTTTATTTTTCAATCTCTAATCCTGACAATGTTGCGGGAAATTTACTATCAGGCTTAAAAGCCGAAGCTTCGGGAAGGCTTTCGTCAGTAATTGACCTAAGTTATAGGGATGAAAGCCCCAAAAGAGCGGAAGATATATTAAATGCTTTAATTAAATCTTATGATCAGGCTTCAATTGATCAGAAAGATCAATTGGCAAAAAACACAATGTTATTTGTTGACGCAAGACTTAAAGACGTGGCTAATGATCTCGATTCTATTGAAAGGAAAGTACAACAATACAAATCCAGCCAGAACGCTGTAGACGTTGGGGTACAAGGACAGCTTTATTTGCAAAATGTGAGTACTAATGATCAGAAATTGAGCGAAATAGCTATGCAAGAAGGGGCATTAGACCAAGTAGAAAAATTTGTTATGAATTCGGAAAACGGCGGAAATACGAACCAGGCGATTGTTCCCTCTTCTTTCGGAGTGTCTGACCCGATGCTTTCGCAACAATTAGAAAAGTTATATGATGCACAGTTAGAATATGCAAAGCTGAAAAAAACTGTAGGAGAAAATAATCCGACGCTTGTCGCTATTGCTGATCAAATAAATAAAATAAAACCTGGTATTCTGCAGACTATTAAAAGCCAGCGTCAAAACCTGGGTGCGACAAAGCAAAATTTGACTGCAACAAATAGTAGTTACAACAACATTCTACAGTCTGTGCCACAGAAAGAAAGGCAGTTGCTTGATATTACACGTGAGCAGTCCACCTTAAGCGGAATTTATTCTTTTCTGCTTCAAAAAAGGGAGGAAAGCGAATTATCATATGCCTCGACCGTTTCAGATCATCAAATTGTAGATAATGCGCAGGCCAGCCAATATCCTGTGAGTCCTAAGCCCATGATGATATATATGCTAGGAATTGTGGTATGTCTTGGCCTATGTTTTGCGATAATTACCATTAAAGAATCTTTAACGGGTAAGGTTCTATACAGGCATGAAGTCGAATCCAGGACTTCTGTGCCTATTATTGGAGAGGTCGCATTTAATAAGTCGAAAACACCATTGGTAATTCAAGCTGGCAAACGAAGCTTCATAGCAGAGGAGTTTCGCAAATTGCGAATATCTCTGTCATTTTTAGGAATAAATGAGAATCATAAAAAAATACTTGTTACATCAAGCATTTCGGGAGAGGGTAAAAGTTTCATCGCTGCTAACCTTGCCGTTAGTCTTTCATTGACTGGTAAGAAAGTTATTATTGTCGACCTTGATTTAAATAATCCTACCATTGCTAAAATATTAAATATAGCCTCAGAAGACGGTATTTCAGAATTTCTTAGGGGAGAAAAAGAACCAGAAGAAATCATCAAGAGAGTAAAAGCTCATGAAAATCTGTTTTTTATCTCTTCCGGAGCGCTTCCTGAAAATCCGACTGAATTATTAGCTAATGGCAAGGTGAAAGAGATAATTGACTACCTGGATAACATTTTTGATGTGATTGTAATTGATACATCTCCGGTCGTATTAGTAACTGATGGCTATCTTCTAACTGGTTTATGTGACGCAACCTTATATGTAATAAGACATAATTATACACCCAAAATGCTTATTAAGCGAATGGATGAAACCAATAAGATAAACCCTATAAAAAATCCGGCTATCGTTTTTAATGGCGTTAAAGTAAGAGGAGTATTATTTAAGAACAATTATGGATATGGGTATGATTATGTATACGGAAGCAGAGCACGTAGTAACAGGATATATACCAACAAAGAGATTTAAGTGAAAAAAATAACCAACATCCAAATAAAAAACCTTTTAACTCAATCACAAAATTTTGATAAACAATGTGACTGAGATAAGCGAAGCTATACTCATCCGACTCCTTTAATCCTAGGAAACTCTGACGATCCTTTGAATTGCTGCAATTTTAATTTTTAAAAGAAAAATTATGCAGAAAAATTGGTACATTGTTTATACAAAACCTAAGTCAGAAAACAAGGTGGTAAAATTGTTGGCAAAAAAGAAAATCGAAAACTTTTGTCCCATGAATCGTAGACAAATACGAAGCTACCGCCGGAATAGGTTTCTTTATGAGCCGTTATTTGGCTCGTATGTATTTGTATACGTGGATGAAGAGAATATTTCATCTTTGAAAAAAATTGACGGCGTAGTGAATTTTGTATACTGGAAAGAAAAGTTGGCTACAATTTCAAATGAGGAAATTGAAATTATGAAGGAGTTTATGAATAATTTTAAGGATATTAAAGTAGAAAAAACAATTGTAGATGTGTTTGAAAAAGTTCAGATTATAAACGGCCCCATTTATTCTGTTGATGGGAACATTTTCGCATCAAAAAATAAAACAGTAAAAGCTAATTTGCCTTCTTTGGGCTATGTAATGGTTGCCAAAATTGAAGAGGAAAGTATTTTTGGCAATCATGAGGCAGCACTTTTTAAAGACAATTTGCATTTACATTTTTAGTGGATACCATACCTAAAAGTTTAAAACTCCGGATATTAGTAGGTAAGTTATAATATTATAGTTTTATTATTTGCTTCAAATATTCAATAAATTATAACTTGCCAGTACATACATGTCTCGAATGGAATGTTTATCACCACGATTTCAGTTAAGGAAAAATGGTAAATAAAACAGAACTGAAATCAAAAGCCATTAAAGGCTCAATATGGTCTCTAATAGAGACCTTTTCCGTACAAATTGTTCAGTTCATCGTTGGCGTAATATTGGCCAGGTTATTAGAACCAAAAGATTTTGGCCTGATTGCACTAACTGGAATTTTCACAAGCATTTCAACAGCTATTACTGACGGAGGTTTTGAAAAAACCCTCATTCAAAAAAAAGATTTATTACCTATCCAGATAAGTACGGTTTTTTACATTAATATCATTTTAGGGGCATTTATGACAATTTTATTAATAATTGCTGCACCCTTCATAGCTGATTTCTTTAATGCTCCTCCTCTTACTTCCATTTTACAGGTCACTTCAATTGGCATTTTTCTCACATCTCTCTACCAAACACAACGAACACTAATTTTAAAAGATCTGTATTTTAAAAAAATATCTCGCGTCAGAATTATCACGTCAATAATAGGAGGAGTAACAGGAGTAATATTGGCGTTTAGTGGGTTCGGGGTATGGGCGCTGGTATATTCATCCCTGACACCCCAAATTTGTGGAGTTCTCTTCTACTGGTTCAGATCTCATTGGTATCCGCAGTTGAAATTTTCCTTTTCTTCTGTAAAGCCTTTACTTCCATACGGCTTAAATGTCCTTGGCAGCAGTATTTTTTTTTTATGATCCAGCAGTTCAATGTTTTTATCGTGGGAAAATATTACAGCAAATCAGAACTGGGTTTGTTTAACAGGGGAAATAGATTTCCAGACTTGATAGTTAACATTTTACAGAGCGTACTTCTTAAAATGACTTTACCTCTTTTTGCCAAATTGCAGGATCATCCCAATGAACTTTTTGAGACAATCAAAAAAACAAATAAGGCAGTCGCTTTTATTTCATTTCCCTTACTCATACTTCTTTTGATTAAAGCGGAGGACCTGACGATCTTTTTATTTACGGAGAAATGGCGTGGTTCAATAATTTTCCTCCAATTATTCTGCATTGTTAAGATTCTGGAGCCGTTTATCAGTATTCATAGAGAAGTGATATTGGCACAGGGTTTATCCAAATTGCTTTTTAGACTATTTATCATTCTGTCTTTTTTTGAAATTGGGCTTATATTTTTAGCGGTAAAATTTGGAATTATTTACCTGGTAGCAGCAACTTTCATCAGTAGAATTGCCCAGTATGTCACCTATACAGTGATAAACTCAAAAAGGATGGGCAAAAGTTGGCTTAAAGAATTGGGATGGTACGTGCCTTATATTATGATCACAGGAATTATGGCTATAGCGGTGATACTTTCACAATATATCATTGGTCTTTCGCACCTACACTTGTCTTTATTCATAAAACTGTCTTTGCAATTAAGCCTCGGAATTTCCGTTTATCTTTTCCTGGCATATAGACTTAAAATTGAAGAGACGTCTCTTGTTGAATCCGTAATCCGTATGGTATCGCAAAAATTAAAACGGCAACCTACATCTTAATTCAATGAAACTTAAACACAGATTAATACTCCGGGTAGCGAAAACCGTCCGCGCAGTTAATCTTGCTAAATATGTACATCTTAATAGTGAGGATGAGCGGCCGAATACACCTTTCAAATTAATTTTTTTTTGTGGGAGTACCGGATTAACTTATCTGAACTCCTCGTTGGTTTCCGTCTATAAGGCCTGGGAAAGCCTGCCTGAGATTTACGTCATCAGTGATGGGACACCTGTTGATAAGATAAAAAAAGGACTAATAAAATGGCCAAGGAGAGTCGATGTTGTTTCGTGGGAAGAATGCGCACGTGCATTTAAGGAAAAAGGAAATCATTACCTCTACGACTATGCGTCAAAAGTATTACTGGGGAAAAAATTGGTTGGAATGCTTTATTGTGCTGAAAGGTTTCCAACATTATATTCTGATTCAGATGTTTTATGGTTTAAATCCCCATTAAATGGTCATTTGGATGTTCAACAAACTCCCTGTATAAAAATGTGTAAAGATGTCGGCTTTTTTTATACTAAACCGTTGCTAGAATTATTGAATGAAGAGAAGTGCCTTGAAGGTATACCATTTAATTCAGGGATCACGTATCTAAGTGGCAATTTCTCCGTCTACCCGAAATGGGATGCTTTATGCAAAGTTTTAAGTGAATTGGGGCATACGGATTGGTTTTCTGAACAAACGAGCTTTGCTATTCTTAATAATTATTTTAATCCAGAAGGTTTTTTCTCTTTAGAAGAAGTACTTATAAAAGTAGATGATGAATATAACCTGAAATATACGAAAACGGATTTCCCGGATATATTGGCCAGGCATTATGTGAATAAGAAGGCCACGACTTTTTGGAGAGATTTTTTATATATATTTTTCAAAGCTCGTAAAAAAATTCGGCCTCATTATCAATAGCTTTGCGAATTGCTAATTTTGACTTCTAAACCATTAGTGAAATACTAAAACAAAATGAAAGTACTTTGGTTTTCTAATACTCCTTGCCTTGCCGAAGATTATCTCCATAATAAAACGATGAACGGTGGTTTTTTAAAATCTCTCGAAAAAGCGATGCAGGATAACGTTGATCTATATATAGCGTTTTATTATGGAAAGCCAATAACTCCTTTTCAGTACGGAAAAACACATTACCTGCCTATATTTAGAAACACCAATAGCATTCTTTATAAATTTAGAACGAGGGTTTTGGGCCATTTGGAACCCGTACAGGATATCAACAAATTTAAAGAAATTATCAACAAAGTGAATCCCGATGTAATTCACTTTCATGGAACGGAAGGACCTTTTGGAATAGTTCAAAGCATATCCGATAAACCCTCTGTCGTAAGTATTCAGGGAAATATTACCGTTTATACTCTAAAATTCTTTTCAGGAATCTCATTGCTAAATGTTCTAAAATATTCCTCTCTAAAAAGCCGTTTATTTTTTACCGGCAGAATTTCCTTATTCAGACGCTTCAAGAATCAAGCTTATAGGGAGAAAAGGATTTTCAAAATGACGACCAATGTTATTGGTAGAACTGATTGGGATAGAAGGATCAGTGCTATTCTGTCTCCCAACGCAAATTATTTTCATAATGACGAGATAATGAGAGATGTATTTTACGAAAGTGAATGGCAGAAAGAATTAAGTGACACTTTACAAATACATTCAACAACGGGGCCGAGTCTTTATAAAGGAATTGAGACTTTGGTTCATTGCGCCCATCTTCTTGACTCATGTAAAGTTTCTTTTAAATGGACTGTTGCGGGGCTCCATGCAACGGATGATATTATCCAATTTGCCACAAAGAGTCTGAAAATAAAATTGTCTGAAAATATTCAATTCCTTGGAAAGGTTGATGATAACAAATTAAAAGAATCAATATTAAACTCAAATATTTATGTTGCCATATCGCATATAGAAAATAGCCCTAACAGTTTGTGCGAAGCATTGCTTTTAGGAGCTCCATGTATAGCCACACATGCCGGTGGAACTTCTAACTTTATTAATGACGGCGAAGATGGCTTCCTGATACAGGATGGTGATCCATACTCAATGGCAGGGACTATTCTTGAGGTAACAAAAGATTACCAACTCGCCAAAAAATGTGGATTCAACGCGAGAAAAAAAGCATTGCTAAGACATGATAAAAATACGATAGTTACAGATCTGCTTAATATTTACGAAAGGATTGCACGGGATAAGAAAGTGAGGAATCAAAGCGAATATGCCAATGGGATTGAAGAAAAAAATTAAGAAAGCTGTCATAATCTCCCGGCAGCAGGGTCTATTTGTTGTTATCTATACGGTTAGCAAAAGAATATTGCATTCCGTTTATGCTCATTATTGTACTATGCATACATGGATAAAATTAAAAGGTAATGGTGTCATATTCTCAAAATGGGGAACGCATGGAATACCAATGGTAAATGTGGAGCCGGGTGGTAAACTGATCCTGGGAAACAATTTTCATATGAACAATGGGCGCTATTTTAATAAAATCGGGAGGCAACAACCGTCAATTTTTGCAGTGGATAAGTGTGCTATTTTAAGTTTTGGGGAAAACGTAGGTATCAGCCACTCGGCATTCTTTTGTACGACAAAAATAACTATTGGAAATAATGTCAAGATCGGAGGGAACTGTGTTTTTTACGATACAGACTTTCACTCGCTAAATCATCTAGATAGAAGAGACAGACATCAGGACTCGCCAAATAGGAAATCCCTCCCCGTTATTATAGAAGATGATGTTTTTATCGGAGCTCATTGCACTATCCTCAAAGGTGTAACAATCGGAAGATGCAGTATAATAGGAGCGGGGGCAGTCGTAACAAAATCAATACCCCCCTTTGAAATATGGGGAGGTAATCCGGCTCGGTTTATAAAAAGTATTAAATAGGTTTGTGACAACGAACCACTACTGACAGCAAATTATTTATGAAATCAGATTGTGTTCAACAGAAATGCCTGATAATCATTAAAATCCTCTATGCGTTTCTAATATTTAAATAATGCAGAATAAAATCGCATTTGAATCACCAATCGGAAAATACCACCGCCGGTATCTCATATTGTTTTGGAGCGGCGTAATTCTATTTACAGCAGTGAACGTAATTGTTACAACAAATGCCGTTGACATAAGAATAGGTCAGGCAGTGCAGGCTATAGGATTGGCAGTAGTATTTTATTCTGCAATATTTCTATGCAAGCCAAAGATTGATTCAGATTATTTGCGGGTGCTTTTCATATTATATTGTACATGGTCGTTAATAATAGTTGTCAGGAGAAATGGTGTCCCCTTAAATTATTCGACCATCAAGGATTTCCTCTTTGGCTATAACAATGGTGGCTTGATTTATTTTGTTCCATTGGTTTTATTATTTCCCAGAAATGGCAGCTATTATAAAATCCTCGTAAAAATGATATCGATAAGCGGCATGGTATTCCTTGTTTTGAGCGCCGTTCTAATCAAGTACCTCCTTGCCCAAAGTGGTCAACTTGAGGAAGCTAAGGGCGTTATGGAAACGATAGCTGACCTCGCAATTCCTTCAGCGTTTATTTTACTAACATTCTTATATCACAACAATAAAAAAGTTGCCATTGCCATTGTAACAATTTTGATAACAATTTTATTCAGTTTGATCCGGGCCCGCAGAGGATTAATATTAATTGCATCCAGCCTTAGTTTCTTTTCCATACTTCTTTATTTCTTCTACTCCAGAAGGAAGTTGATTATTATTTATAGTTCGATATTATTATTTTCTATTGCTGCGGCTTACAGCAATAGTTTATATCATGTAAATAGCAATAAACTTTTGGGATTTTTGTACGAACGGGGAACCGAAGATACGCGTTCGACTGTTGAAATTTTTTTCGATGAGGACATGAACACCACAGACTGGCTGATTGGGCGCGGAATTAATGGAAAATATTATTGCCCGGGGGTGGAGGAAGCAGATGATTACCGAACCGTGATTGAAACGGGATATTTACAAATAATCCTGAAAGGAGGGATCATAAGCTTAGGTCTGTTATTATTGATTTTGGTCCCCGCAGTTATTCAGGGCATTTTTTTTTCGAAGAATTTATTGTCAAAAGCAGCTGCTATCTGGATAATACAGTTTTTATCTAACCTCTACCCCCGCACTCCGGTAGACTTTACACTTACGTATTTTATGGTTTGGGTATGTGTAGGAATATGCTATTCCAGGGTTGTTCGAAAAATGTCTGATAATGAAATCAGAAATAGTGTTTATTCTAAAAATGCTTTCTAAAAATATGCTTTCTATAATAATAGATGAGTCAATCCGTTATAAAAGGGAAATTTTTGTGCAGCACTTATACAAAAATGTTATTGCTCATAAGATTTCAATTTTACAATGGAAGAGATTAGTTCGATTGCGAAATTTGGCATCCGGACGAAAATAAAAAATAGGGTATTGACAGGAAATGTTTCGCAAGCGCGCGAATATGAATCCTTACCGATTATTCATGGTAGTATCTGACCAGGACTATTGATTTCACTTTTAAAGTGAATCGGCCTGAATCAGCTATCGTAGTATGTAGCCAGGAAATAACCTTTAAGACAGCAAATATGACCTTAGAGGTGACTTCCGTTAGGCTATAGAAAATATGTCCCACATAAATGAAAAGTAATAAAAGAATTATCTACCTGGGGTGTTCCGGTTTCCCTTATGGATTAGCTGAAGTTCAGAAAATAATACTCATTTCCAAAAGCCTTGTTTTGGAAGGAAATGATGTTACCGTTATTTGCAAGAGAGGCGTCCATGACAAGAATCGTCATTCAAATCTGAAGTCCTTCGGAAAATATCAGGGAATTGATTATATATACACCCCCGGCACCCCATTTCGAAATGAAAGGTTTGTGATTAGAAATCTCTTAAAAATAAAAGGGGTGATCAAAGAAATTGTATTGCTCCACAAGATGCAGAAGAACCGAAGGATTGACTATGCAATATTATCTACTCATAGTTTTTCCGCAATTCTGTACTATTACCTCCTTTCAAAATTATATAAGTTCAAAACAGTGTTGAATTACGTGGAATATAGCTCTGGAATCAAAAAAAAGTGGAATGAAATAGATAAAAAGATTAACGATAAATTATTTGACAAATTTGCACCTCATCTTACGTCTGCTTCTTTTGTTATCAGCGATTTCCTTATTGATCATATCAGGAAAGTATCACCCAATAAAAAGTACTTAAAGATACCTGGCCTGACGGATTTCGAGAAATATGCGGAGGTTGAAATTTTAAAAAAAGAAAAGTATTTTCTTTTTTGCGGAAGTACGGCCTATAAAGAAATCATTCAATTTTGCATTGACTCTTTTAGTCTCCTGGATAGTGACGAATCTTTTTTTTTGTACCTGGTTATAAACGGAACGGAAGGAGATATGATTGAAGTGAGAGACCATGTTAATAATCATCCCAAAAAAGATAAAATCAGGATATTCTCTAAACTCACGGAAAAGCAACTATACACGCATTATAAGAATGCAGTGGCACTTTTAATTCCGTTACGACCCACGCTTCAGGATGTTGCACGTTTTCCTCATAAAACAGGCGAATATATGGGGTCAGGCAACCCGGTTATTTCAACAAATTATGGTGAAATAAAAAATTATTTTAAAGATATGGACAACATACTTTTAGCCGATACCTATGATATAAACAGGTTCGCCGACAAAATGCAATTTGTTGTAAACAATCCCGAGCTGGCAAAAAAAATAGGAGAAAATGGCAGAAATATTGCTAATACCCTTTTTCATTACCCGAACAGAGCAGCAGTTATCAATAATTTTCTTGAAACCGAACTTTGAAGTAATCATTAATACACCCGGATCCAATTTGATAAGATTTCTATTAAACTTTAAATAAAAAAAAAATGAGCAAAACAGCTATTGTATGCGGTGCAGGCGGCTTTATAGGCGGCCACTTGGTAAAAAAATTAAAGGAAGAAGGCTATTGGGTTAGAGGGGTTGATCTTAAAAACAACGAGTATGGCAATAATTATGCCGATGACTTTATTCTGGGTGATCTACGCGATCCCGTAGTTTGCGCATCCTTATTTGACAGAAACATAGATGAAGTTTATCAATTGGCGGCAGATATGGGGGGCGCAGGATACATCTTTACAGGCGAACATGACGCAGATGTTATGCATAATTCTGCTACCATCAATTTAAATATGGCAGAAGCAAGCAAGAGAAAAACAGTGAAAAAAATATTTTATTCTTCTTCTGCATGCATGTATCCTGAATATAACCAGCTTGATCCGGAAAATCCTAAGTGCTCCGAAGAATCGGCTTATCCGGCTGCCCCTGATAGTGAATATGGCTGGGAAAAATTATTCAGCGAACGTTTATATCTCTCTTATTGGAGAAATTATGGACTGGGAGTCCGCGTTGCCAGATTCCATAATATTTTTGGGCCCCAAGGGACATGGCGTGGTGGAAAGGAAAAGGCGCCCGCTGCTATTTGTAGAAAAGTATCGGAAACGATTGATGGTGGCGAAATTGAAGTTTGGGGAGATGGGAAACAAACCAGATCATTTTTATACATTGATGAATGTGTAGAAGCGATATGCAGATTAATGAATAGTGATTTTACTGGCCCCGTAAACATCGGTTCTGAAGAAATGATTGCAATTAACGACCTGGTAAAAATGGTTGCTAAGGTTGCAGGCAAAGTAATTAGAATAAAAAACGTTCCTGGCCCAACAGGCGTACGAGGAAGAAATTCTGACAACAGGCTAATAAAAGAAAAGTTGAATTGGGCTCCTTCGCAACCTTTGGTCGAAGGTATTTCAAAGACCTACGAGTGGATCAACGGCCAGATAAATGAAAAAGTATAAACAATATAGTCATGAATATGGTCCCTAAATTGTTTATAGAGATGCGGGGCATATGGTAAATATAAAATAGAGAGGGCACTGAATATGCGTATAAATGAATGACATTCTCTCAGACGCAACCACGTAACAGAACATTTAAATAAACATCGGTCAAGCATATGCAATCTTGTAGATTTTCGGATTTAGCAATGGAAAACTTAGACGCGGAATTCGTCAGGTATATTATGCAACTCCTAATTGAGTGAATTAAAGCTGATTAAGTACCCTGACAATCACCGTTAAAAGCGAAAATTTCTGATTCAAAAAACGATCGATTGAAAGACGCTGGCTAAAAAATAAATAATAATGTATAAACGACCGTTAAAGCCAAACAACAATTAATGAATATTTTAGTAACGGGTGCTGCGGGATTCATCGGATCTCAGGTTTGCAATCATTTTATAAGCAAAGGTCACCTTGTCAAAGGTATTGATAACTTTGACCCTTTTTACCCCCGGAAGTTCAAGGAATTAAACGTTGAAAATTTGAGGAGAAATTCCAGTTTTAAACTTTATGAAGCAGACATAAGAGATAATAAGTCCTTAATTAACATTTTTTCCGAAAATAAAATCGACATAGTTATTCATTTGGCAGCAAAAGCCGGTGTACGGCCTTCTATAGAATCAATCGGCGAATACTATGATGTAAACATTACAGGGACTGTTTGCTTATTGGAAGTGATGAAATTGTATGGAGTAAAAAAATTGTTATTCGCATCATCATCTTCAGTTTATGGCAACAATAAAAAAGTTCCTTTCTCCGAAACTGATACTGTTGATACACCTATTTCACCATATGCCTCAACAAAGAAGAGTGGTGAACTTTTATGTCACGTCTATACTCATTTATACGGGTTTGATATTTCCTGTCTTCGTTTCTTTACTGTTTTCGGGCCGGGGCAACGACCAGACCTGGCAATACACAAGTTCACCAGACTAATCGACCGAGGGAGACCAATACCTTTTTATGGGAATGGCTTAACTGCAAGGGATTATACTTTTATCGAAGACATCGTCAATGGCATACAATGTGCGTTCGATCATCTTGATGGATACCGCATATATAATTTGGGAGAATCAAGAACCGTCGAACTTAAAAAGTTAGTACAAATAATTGAGAGCGCATTGGGTAAAAAGGCAGAATTAGACCGGTTACCCCTTCCGCCAGGGGATGTAAATATTACGTTTGCAGATATCTCTAAAGCCGCACAGGAGATCGGTTATCAACCGAAGTATAATCTCGAAACAGGAATAAGCAAATTTGTTAATTGGTACAATGCTAATAAAGCTTTTTTATATGGCAAATAAAAGTTCGTTTAATGTGACGTGCTATGGTGAAATAACAACGTTTGCTTAAAATCAAATCACAAAGTTTTATCGTTAAATTAAAATGTATCCTGCCAATTGGTTGTAGTATCCAACCAGGCCCGGGTAAAAGCGTTTATAGAAATCTTTGAAAAAACTTTTGGCCGGTGACCTAAAGAAAACTTGGTCTAATACTCCTTCCCCCGAAATACGGGCTTCTTATAAGCCTAAGGTAAATATTAGCGAATGCATTATTTTGCCTGTTTCATTACTTATACAATTTCATAAATATAATTAGAGATCTGTCAGCTTTGAAAAATAATAAAAGAATACTATTCTTAATTGATTCGCTTAGCGGAGGCGGAAAGGAAAGAAGGCTTATACAGTTAATTAAGGGACTTAACGATAATGGATTCAACGATCTTTACCTGATTTCTTTGTCTGATGTGAATGATTATCCCTTTGTTGCAGATTATACTGTCCATCTACAGGTGTTGAAGAGGAAAGTTAAATGGGATCCCGGGATGTTTTTCCAGCTGTTCAGACAGGTAAAAAAGATAAAACCTGATATTGTTCACTCATGGTCCATAATGACTGCCTTTTATGCTTCGCCCATTTGCAGAATACTCAAAACCCCACATATATCTGGATTTGTGGCAGATTGCAATTCGTTAAATAAATTTTCGCTTTATTATTTTGCTGTTAAGTTTCCATACTGGATGGCCAACGCAATAATAGGCAACTCGCAGGCGGGTTTAGTTGCATATAAAGTGCCCAATAATAAAGGGTTGGTTATTTACAACGGATTTGAGATGAAAAGGCTTGATATAAATGATAATAGGGAGTACCTGAGAAAAAAATTAAGCATTAACACTCCTTACATTGTCTCAATGGCTGCCCGGTTTGACAGGATGAAAGATTTTGAAACGTTTTTTGGAGGAGCAGAAATATTACTAAAGAAAAGAACCGATATCACTTTTCTGGCAATCGGCAAAGGAGATCTATATGATGAATTTGCAAAAAAAAATGCGGAAAAGGGTAATGAAAATATCCGCATGTTGGGTTTCAGAAACGACATTGAGGCCATTATGAAAATTACCGATATTGGGGTTTTGTGTACCAATCCAGTCTATCATGCGGAAGGTATATCCAATTCGCTGATGGAGTTTATGGCATTTGGCAAACCAGTAATTGCAACGAGCGGAGGAGGTGTCAGCGAGTTAATTCAAGATTTCCAAAACGGGTTCATTATCACACCTAAGCATCCGGATCTACTGGCGTCAAAAATAGATATTTTGTTAAGCGACAGAAGGCTGCTGGAAAGAATCGGTAACAACGCTAAAGATACTATTGTGACAAAGTTTTCGTTAGACACAATGACTACTAATTATATTCAGCTTTATAAAGAGTATTCTTAAATTTTGATTAGCTATGCGTTGGGCCAATAAATTTCTCTTCTTCCGGCCCAAAAAAATACAATAACTTAAACGCTCGGTTTGTGTTCAATTTAAAATAAAATATATTTTTGCGAAACTTAGCCCTCAGTCTGCATTTCTGAAACGCATGTAAACACCTGTATGAAAATTCTTCTGGTCAATTGGACACTTTATCCCTCGGGCGGTGACTGGACCTATGTGGAAACGCTATGGAAATTTTATGAATCCAGGGGCCATGAGATTATTCCGTTTTCAATGGAAGACGAACGTAATATCCCAACACCATATTCAAGGTACTTCGTTTCAAAAATCGACTACAAAACGCTGAATCACAATAAATCGCCTCTAAATGCAATAAAGGCGGTCAAAAATTCAGTTTACTCTTACCAGGCCAAAAAGAATATAAAACAGTTACTTGCAGACCATAAAATCGATATTGTTCATCTCAACAATATTCACCATTATCTTTCGCCGGCAAGCATCATTCCTGAAATAAAAAAATATAATATCCCCATATTATGGACTTTGCACGACTACGTAATCTTATGCCCAAACACTACCTTTATCAGCAAAGACAAAGTCTGTGAAAGTTGCAAAGGCGGGGCTTATTATCACTGCATACTTAAAAAATGTAAGAAGGGTTCTGTAACAGCAAGCGCGGTAGCAGCACTCGAGAGCTACACAAATAAATGGATTAATCCATATAGATATGTCGATTATTTTCTATGCCCATCCCATTTTATTGCCAATAAGTTTATAGAATTTGGATACGATGAAAACAAGATAGTGAGGCTCTATAACCCGTTTGACATTTCATCAATTGAAAATAAAGTAGCCCCTATTGTGCCGCAAAGAAAATATATTGTATATGTCGGCAATATTCTTCGTGTAAAAGGCGTGTTCACGCTCGTAAAAGCAGTAAGCTCTATAAATATTGATCTTTACATTATTGGTGACGGAGAGTCTATGCCAGAGCTTCGTGATTTTACAAAACAAAATGCTATAAACAACGTTTATTTTCTGGGTAAACAAAAAAAGGCTGAAGTACTGGGATATGTGGAAAAGGCTCAGTTTGTGGTTGTTCCCAGCGAATGGTATGAAAATCTCCCATATTCCCTGGTGGAAGCCCTATTATTATCCAAGCCTGTAATTGGCGCTAGGATAGGTGGTATTCCTGAGTTGGTCATTGATAACAAAACCGGAGTACTTTTTGAGCCGGGTAATGAACAGGATTTAAGGAATAAAATAGAACATTTACTGTCATTGTCATACCAAGAACTGGAAGCTATTGGTAAACAGGCATATGGTCATGCAATGAAGATTGTAAATTTCGGAGCTTTCGAAGAATGTCTTAAAAATGTTGTTGCCTCCGTTGGATGCAGCTTGTAAATTGAACTGATTAGATGGAACTGATTAATAAACTTATTCAAAAACTTGGTAAAGATGGGTACACGATAGACCCTTCATTGTCCAAACTGGATATTTTTATAATTATGGGAAGAAAGTTTTTCTGCCTCCTGAGGGGTCTCTATCTAAAAATTTGGCTTGGAAAATCAACAGGGCTCATATTCTTAGGAAGGCGCTGCACAATTAAGCACTGCCGGAAAATTCGTGTCGGAAAAACGCTCAGCATTGGCGATAATGTTGAAATAAATGCATTGTCTAAAAATGGTGTAGAAATGGGTAACAATGTTTCCATTCATCGTAATACCATAATTGAGTGCACTGGAGTAATAAGGGAACTGGGTGAAGGCTTGATCATTGGCAATAACGTGGGAATTGCCCAAAACTGCTTCATACAGGTTAGAGGATTTGTTGTAATTGGCTCGAACGTAATGTTTGGGCCGGGTGTATCTGTTTTTTCAGAAAACCATGGGTTTGAAAGAACAGATATATTTATGATTAACCAACCAACTACTCGAAAAGGCGTAAAGATTGAAGACGATGTTTGGCTTGGTACTCGGAGCGTTATTCTCGATGGCGTTACAATTGGGCAGGGAAGTATTGTAGCAGCAGGAGCGATCGTGAACACGTCCGTGCCTCCCTATTCAATAGTGGCAGGCATTCCGGCAAAAGTTATAAAATCAAGGTTGGCGGAAATGGATATGAATCATTAAATATTTTAAATAGACCTATTATTATGTCACAACAGAGAAAAAAGAAGATCTACATTGCCGGCTGTGGTGGAATGCTCGGCGAAGCTTTTTATATTCAGTTCAAAGATGATTACAATCTCAAATGCACGGACAAGGATGTTAATGAAAAATGGCTTAGTTTTCTTGATTTCAGAGATTACGACAAATACCGTGAAGATGTTCTGGAATATAACCCTGATTATCTTTTTCACCTTGGCGCATATACAGACCTGGAGTATTGTGAGAAGCATGTAGAAGATACATATAAGACAAATACCATCGCTGTAGAAAATGCGTGCTACATTGCAAACGAGCTTAACGTACCCATGTTGTACATCAGTACAGCAGGAATTTTTGACGGTAAAAAGGAATTATATGATGACTGGGATTTGCCCAATCCTCTGGGACACTATGCAAGATCAAAATATGCAGGAGAATTATTTGTTAAAGAAAATGTTGGAAAACACCTCATCTGCAGGGCAGGTTGGATGATGGGGGCGGGTCCTAAGAAGGATAAAAAATTTATTCAAAAACTGATGAAACAGATAAAAGATGGTAAAAGGGAATTATTTATTGTCGATGATAAAGATGGTACTCCCACCTTCACTCACGACTTCGCTAAAAATGTAAAAGTCTTGTTGCAAAAAGAATATTGGGGACTATATAATATGGTATGCGGTGGACAAACCAGCAGATATGAAGTGGCCGAAGAATTGCTAAAGATTTTAAACTTGCATAACAAGATAAAACTAACGCCTGTAAATTCCGACTATTTCAAAGATGTCTATTTTGCAGAACGACCTGCGAGTGAAAGATTGATTAATGCGAAACTTGGCATGCGTAATGTTAACTTGATGCAGGATTGGAAAACTGCTTTAAAAGAATATGTTTCACAATACTATCAAGGGTACCTTGATTAACCATGGAAAAATTAAGAATTGCGGCGTATGGTGGCTTTCGCTGGATTCCGCCGAAAGCAGGTGCTGCTGGTTCAGATAAATTTGCGTTCGAACTATATCCCCGTATTGTAAAACGAGGACATCAACTTGTTGCTTACTGTAGAATATATCCGGGAGATACGGATGAACAGATATCGGAATATGAAGGCATACAGCTAAAGTATAAAAAAACTGTAAGTAAAGCCGGTTTTGATACTTTATTGCATTCTGCCAAAGTTACATTTCATGTAATCTTCCATAATACAGCTGATGTAGTTCATCTGCATAGTGGCGCCAATAGTATCTGGTCAGTATTTCTGAGGCTTGCTGGTAAGAGAGTAATCGTAAGTCAATTTGCTATGGACTGGAAGCGCGATAAATGGCCATGGTATGGTAAACTATTTTATATCGTATCTAATTATATTACAGCCTATCTACCCAATAAAGTAGCCTTTGACAACGTTTACACAGAAGAATTCTTTGAAAAGAAATTCAAAAGGAAATATGCTTTTATTCCATACGGCTCAGAAGTAAAGGAGCCCCCGGATAATACAGATATTCTTGACAAACTGCAACTGGTTCCCGGCGGCTATTTTCTGTTTGTGGGAAGATTTATACCAGACAAGGGGTTGCATATTTTGTTGGAAGCATTTGAAAATTTAAAAACTTCTAAAAAGCTTGTACTTATTGGGGGCTCCCCCAACCCAGGCGAATACGAAATGAAAATCAAGAGCACTAAGGATAACCGCGTTTTATTTCCCGGTTACGTATACGGGGATGATACCAATATTTTAATTAAGAATGCCTACTCCTATATCCAACCTTCCCTTATTGAGGGCTTATCACCTGCAATTCTTACCGTAATGGCAATCGGCACCCCACTAATTTGCTCGGATATTCAAGAAAACCTTTTCATTACTAAATCGAATGCATTACACTTTGTCTCAGGGAATGCTGGTTCCCTGCAAGAAAAAATCAACCATGCTTTGAATAACAAGAAAGTAATCTTAGATAATGCCGCCAGGGGAAAAAAAGACGTTTCAGAAAGATTTAATTGGGATAGAATAACAGATCAGTATATTGAGCTATTAAAAAAATAAACACACATGTTGAAAGCAGGAGTCATAGGATTAGGAAAAATGGGATTATCGCACGCAGCAATAGTGGGAGCAAACGCTGATGTGGAACTCGCAGCAGTTTGTGACACGTCATCACTGGTGATGGATACCTTTAAAAAATATTCCAACGCCAATACATATATCGAATATATAAAAATGCTGGATAAAGAAGCGCTAGACTTTGTGATTGTGGCCACACCCACAAAGCTACACTATCCAATTGTGAAATATGCTTTGCAGAAAGGCATTCACGTATTCTGCGAAAAGCCTTTTAGCCTTCAGCCCCATGAAGGTGATGAGCTTACACAACTGGCATCAGCCAAAGGACTTGTTAACCAAGTAGGATACCACAACCATTTCATTGGTACATTCAGGGAGCTGAAACGATTGCTGCAGGCATATGTTATTGGCGATTTGTTTCATTTTACTGGCGAAGCTTATGGGCCTGTTGTTACTAAAGAAAGGGGCAACACATGGCGCACTAGTCCGGAGGAAGGGGGAGGTTGTACTTCCGACTATGCAGCTCACGTGATTAATTTAATACAGGAAATATTGGGTAGGCCCGTAAAAATAAATGGGACGCTTCTAAAAAGTATTTATTCAAAGGGAGTTGATGATGCAATATACTCATTACTTACTCTCGAGAATGAAATCAGTGGAACATTATTAGTAAACTGGAGCGACGAAACATACCGCAAAATGTCTACTTCGCTAACAGTGCTTGGCAAAAAAGGAAAAATAATCTGTGATGCGACTGAAATAAAAATTTATCTAAAAGAAAACAATGCTAAGGAGAATTTACCAAAGGGCTGGACAATCAAATACATCACCGATTTCGCTATACCCGTAAACTATTATCTGCGCGGTGAAGAATACAGTGCCCAGATAGAATATTTTGTAAATAATGTAAAAAATAAACTACAAGGTACCTACAATACGTTTGCTCAAGGTGTCTATACCGACAAAGTAATTGAAATGATTAGGAATAATGCAAAACAAAATTAGGATGGATAGAATACTTTTTGGAGATAATCAATTTTTTGCGGTAAATCATATTAGTGATGAAAAATCGCGTGCACAATCAATCAAATTCAAAGATGATAGTGCAATCATTAAAACACTTGATATAGCGAGAGAATCCGGGCTAAATACATTTATGTGTACTACCCATGATAGAATTGCCAACATTTGCGACCATATACGCGCTAATCCTGAAGAATACCGTGGTTACAAAATTTATCCCTGTATGCCTTATGCTCACAAGTATGCTAACGCAGTGACAGAGTTAGGAATTGCAGGCGCATTAAAACAATATGTCCCCGGTAATTTTTTCGGTTCTTTACTCAAGGGGGGGGTAGCATACTTATCAAAGGATTACATGTCTATCATGGAATTGCTGGTAGATGCAGAAATGAAAATGTTTAGAGGTATTCAGACTCCTGTAATATTTCTACAAAATGTAGTTACAGACATGTTACTCGGGCTGGGTATGCCAGAAATTTTAAAAGCTTTTCACGATTACGTTGTGAAAAAATACAATGCGGAGGCTGGCTTTATAACAATGAATATGCCGATGCTTCTTCAAAGACTGGAGGAGTCGGGAATACAAAATCCGATTATCTGCGCTTCTATCAATGCAATTGGTTTTCGCATGTCGGGAGGTAAAGAATTGTATGAATCAATCTTAAAAACTAAAAAACTGAGGGCTATTGCTATGCAGGTTTTAGCAGGCGGGGCTATTGATGCCAAACCTGCTATCCAATATGTATGTGAACTTCCGAATATAGAATCTATTTTGTTTGGAGCCTCCTCGCGGAGTAATATTGAACAAACCGTTGGTTATATACACGAATTTGATAAAAAAACAGTTGCGTCATAATGTCCGTTATAATTTCGATACCTGATTTTGCAAACTTTAAATTCTTACTGCGATGAATAAGCAGTTTGAACGTTATTTACAGATATCATTAGTAGCGCTGGATTTGCTTATCCTAAACCTATTATTTTTTTTAGGCAATATCATTTTTAAATACCAAATACCATCTAGCCACTATTATGCTTATCTCCAATATTGGATCGTTTCAAATTCATCCTGGCTTCTGCTTTCATTTTTCCTAAGGACTTATGCAGAAAAGGTCATTCTTAATTTCCAATACTTTACCAAGCGAACCGCGCAGGTTTATTTCCTCTGGGTAATTGCTATCCTTGTCTATTTGTTTTTCACTAATGAATCCAGAATATCTCACCGATTTATCTTTCTAAATCTGGTTGGATTTGGTTTTGGTCTTCTGTTGAGTCGATTTCTTTATCTCGGGATAAGAAACCTGTTTAAGAATAAAGATTTTCTAATTAAAAGAGTAATTATACTGGGATATAACGATACGGCAAAAAAACTCGCGAAGTATTTTGAAGAAGATGGTTTAAACACCAAACTGATAGGATTTATCGAAGATAATAAGAATGTACACGAGCTGTCACATTATCCGGTTTTGTCCGATATTCCTGAAACACTAATAGTAGCCAAAGACTGTGGTGCCCACGAAATCTTTTCCACAATTACACCGGAACAAAATAAATACATATACGATTTGATGTACCAGGCCGAAAGGGAGTGTATCCGGTTTAAAATAGTACCCAATCTTTCTGTTTTTATAACGAGAGAAGTACACATAGATTATTTTGGTGACCTGCCGGTGATGTCGTTGCGGAGTGAGCCATTGGATGACGTAGGAAACAGAATTAAAAAGAGAGCATTGGATATTATTGTCAGTTTGTTTGTGGTTGTCTTTATTCTGTCTTGGCTTATCCCTATAGTTGGCCTATTAATTATTTTGGAATCCGGTTTTCCCATTTTTTTTAAACAACTCCGCACTGGCAAGAATAATGAATCATTCTTTTGCTGGAAGTTCAGGAGTATGAAAAAAAACAAAGAGGCTAATTTAAAACAGGCCACCCCCAATGATGCGAGGGTAACCAAAATCGGGAAATTTCTTAGAAAAACCAGTCTTGATGAATTTCCTCAATTTATAAATGTACTACGCGGGGAAATGAGCCTCGTTGGGCCACGACCGCACATGGTTAAGCACACTTCAGACTATTCAAAGGTGGTTGATGATTATATGATTCGGCAATTTATAAAACCCGGAATTACAGGGTGGGCCCAGATTCACGGCTATAGAGGTGAAATTACAAATCCGGAACAAATACATATGCGGGTAAATAAGGATGTTTGGTATCTCGAAAACTGGTCACTGTGGCTGGACATTCAAATACTATTTCTTACAATATATTTTGTTTTAAAGGGAGACAAATATGCATATTAGTTGCATAAGCTAAAAAAAAATCATATTATTAAGCATAAATATGATATCCCGTTCGTTTTAGTCCGATTAAAACCAGCTCCTCTGAATTCGCGACTCCAGCATCCTTAATTGCAAACAGCTAAAAACATAAACTATGTGTGGCTTTGTTGGAATCCTAAATAAGGACAGAAGCATCGTTAGTGACAAATTACTGACAAAAATGGCGGCAACGATTCATCATCGGGGCCCCGATGATGACGGAATTTTCACGGACAGCAATATTGGCTTCTTTCATAAAAGATTGTCTATAATAGATCTTTCAACGGGCCAGCAACCCATGACCTTTGAATATTTCACAATTGTCTTCAATGGAGAAATCTATAACTACATCGAACTCCGGAATGACCTGATAAAAAGAGGGCATCAATTTAAAACAACTTCGGATACGGAAGTGATACTTCACCTGTATGCAGAATTCGGTGCAGATTTCGTGAAGATGCTCAATGGCATGTTTGCGCTTATCATTTATGATAAATCGAACCACAATATTTTTGTGGCAAGAGATCATTTTGGAATTAAACCTTTGTACTGGTATCATGACGAAAATAAAATTGTGTTTGGAAGCGAGATCAAAGCGCTGTTAGCCCACCCCGAAATAAACGCAGAGCCTCATCCGGACAATTTACATGAATATCTCACCTTCCAATTTATTTTAGGTGATGGCACGATGTTCAAAAACATTTATAAGGTACAGCCAGGCCATTACATGATCATCAACCTGCAGACATGGAAGGTTAACGAAGTGAGATACTGGATTCCCAACTTCCATGTGGATCAATATCATACGGAAGAATATTTTATAGTTGAGCTGAAGAAAATTCTGGATGAAACTATTTCCCAACAATTAAGAAGTGATGTGCCTGTAGGTACTTACTTGAGCGGGGGTATTGATTCTTCGCTTGTAACAGTAATGGCTTCTAAATTTTTAAATAACCCATTAAAATCATTCAGCGGAGCTTTTCATGAGGGTCCAGAATTTAATGAACTTAAATATGCAAGAATTGCTGCTAAGGCTGCTAATTCAGAATTGTTCGAGGTTTTTCCAACAGAGCAGGAATTTATTGATTTGCTTCCTACATTAATTTATCATTTGGATGAACCTGTTGCGGGACCTGGTCTTTTTCCCCAATACATCGTTTCAAAGTTGGCTGCCAAGCACGTGAAAGTGGTTTTGGGTGGTCAGGGTGGCGATGAAATTTTTGGAGGATATGCGCGATATATGGTCGCCTATCTTGAGCAGGCGCTGAAGGGGGCTATAAATGAGTCCAACGAAGAAGACGAGCATATTGTTTCTTTAATTTCAATTCTCCCTAATCTCCCGGCACTAAAGCAATACATCCCGATGATGAAAAGTTTTTGGAAGTCAGACGCTTTTGCCCCAATGGACCGGCGTTATTACAACCTCTTGAATAGGATGGGATCAACTGCCGAGTTTTTGCATAAGGATGTCGTGGGCATGTGTAAAGACTCAAGAGTATTTGAAAAATTCGGACACTATTTCAACGATTCTGATACAAAAAGTTATTTTAACAAAATGACTCACTTCGACATGCAGGCCAGTCTCCCGGCCCTTCTTCAGGTTGAAGATCGGGTGAGTATGGCAGTATCTATTGAATCGAGGGTACCGTTGTTGGACAGGAGAATTGTGGACCTGATCGCCCCAATGCCTGCCGGAATGAAATTTAAAGGTGGGGAAATGAAATATCTTTTGAAAAAGACGATTAATCAAATAATGCCGGAAGAAATAATGAACCGAAAAGATAAGATGGGTTTCCCGGTTCCTTTGCATATTTGGTCGAAGAACAAGGCCAAGGATTTTATTATGGACATTTTATTATCTAAAAAATCGAGAGAAAGAAACCTCCTGCATACGGAAAATATTGAAAAGCTTATTAATACAGAGCAGCCCTTCGGAAGAGGATTGTGGGGTCTTTTATCGCTGGAATTATGGTTCAATCAATTAATAGATAAATAAATTTTTACAATTAGGTGGCAAGCTTTGTTACCACCCTAACGTTTTAAACCAAATAAACAAACAAATGAAATCAAATCAGGCACCCATAAGCTTAGAAACATGGAAAATTCAAAAGATCGGGGTTATTGGTCCGGGCATCGTAGGTATGCCGATGGCTGCAATGCTGGCTAATGCAAGGATTAAAATTGGAACGGAAGAACCTGCAAAAGTGGTAGTCGTTCAGCGGGACTCTGTAAATTCGGGGTGGAAAGTCAAAGCAATTAATAGCGGGAAGTCAGTAATTGGAGGTATCGAGCCGGAGTTGGATGATATCACCCACGATGCGGTCGAGGCCGGTATTTTGTCAGCAAGTTCTGATTTTAATATTCTCTCAGACGCCGATGTGATATTAGTTTCCATCCAAACGGATAAAAAGGAAAATGGTACCGAGCCCGACTACGGACCTATGTTTGGAGGGCTGGACAGGCTAGCAGAAGCGCTGCAAAAGAAGCCCCACGGCAAAATACCATTGGTGGTTTTCGAATCAACTTTGGCTCCTACCACTATGGACACATTGTTCAGGGAACATTTTAAAAAATATGGATTGGAAGAAGGAAAGGATATTTTGTTAGGCAACAGTCCTAACCGAGTAATGCCAGGTCGTTTGGTAGAAAGAATTCGCGAGTCTGATAAATTGGCTGGTGGGCTTCACCCGGAAACTCCAAAACTTATTGCAAGGCTGTATAAAAATATCGTAACTAATGGGGATGTGTTCCAAACCAATAGCCTCACCGCCGAAATTGTAAAAACTTTAGAGAATGCGTATCGTGATGTAAGGATTGCTTTTTCTACAGAAATAGTGCAGTATTGTGATGAAAACAATATTGATTTTTATAAAGTTAGAGATAAAGTGAACACAATGCTTTCGCAATCGGATAAAGCAACATCAGACCCAAATGCGGTTCCGAGTGGGGGCTTATTAATCCCAATGCTGGGTGTTGGCGGACACTGTTTGCCTAAAGACGGTATTTTACTTTGGTGGAGAAATTATGAAAAGGGCAATGATACTTCCAGGAGTTTAATTCTTGAATCAAGACTGATCAATGACGCATCACCCGTTCATACATTTGAGCAGGCCGAAAAAGCTTTTGGGAGTCTAAAAAACAAAAAAATTGCGCTACTGGGTGTCGCTTATCGCTTCAACTCCGAAGACACACGCAACTCTCCCACCCTTGCATTGGCCAATTACCTGCGCGGTAAAAAAGTACAATACATCATGCATGATCCTTATGTGAAACTGGATGACCAGAATCTTTTAAGATTCAAACAAGAAAATCATCTGACTCATGATTTAAAGAAAACGATCGAATTTGCCGACTATATTTTCATCTGTTCAGCACACAAAGAATATATTGACCGCTTTCCCGAGATTTCTTCTGCAAAGAATGTGGAAGGAATCATGGACGCCTCCAACATTTACAACAGGAAACAGTTTTCGGATAACCTTTCCCGTTATGCAGGAATAGGAAAAGGAACCGGTGAACCTTCAGACGAATTCATACAATTTGTATATAACAGCTTCAGGGCAATGGAAAGAGGATTAGCTTTTGAGCTGCTCGGGCTTATTGATTTTTATAATAAGAACTATGCGTTCGATGAATACAACAAGGTGAAATTCCAGGATGTACAGCGCCTGGCTAAAACCTGCTCTACAGGTTGCGAGATAGCCGATCCGGAGAAATTCGATAAGGTTCCTGAATACAAAGGCTTCTCAAGTATACTTGCTAAAAAAGGATATTTAAACAGTAAATAACGCCTTAGTGAAAATATTTTCAATAGTGGGAGCCAGGCCGCAATTTATAAAACTGGCTCCATTATCAAAAGCTTTGGAAGGGGTGCATGAAGAATGTATCGTCCATACCGGTCAGCATTATGATTATGCCATGTCTGAAAAGATCTTCATCGACCTCGGTATCAGGAAACCGGATATTCATCTCGAAACCGCACCTGGTTCGCAATCAAAGCAAACAGGCCAAATGATGGCCAAGCTGGAAACAGCAATGAGCGATACCAAACCAGATGTGGCAATTGTCTTTGGCGATACTAACTCTACTTTGGCCGGCGTATTGGCTGCTGCAAAACTTTGCATCCCGGTCATTCACATTGAAGCGGGGTTAAGAAGTTATAATAAAAAAATGCCCGAAGAAATAAACCGCGTTGTAGCTGATCATGTTTCTCAATATCTTTTTGCGCCTACGCAAACGGCAGTGGATATTCTGAAAAAAGAGGGTTTGAAAAAGCAAACTTTTTTTACCGGCGATATTATGGTAGACACTATGAAGCAAAATTTGCCCATTGCACTGGAAAAGTCAACCGTTTTATCAGATCTGCAATTGCATAACGAATCATTCAACTTGTTGACACTTCACAGAAACTATAACGTGGACGATACCCGTATTTTAAAACATATTCTGGAACAGTTGGGCAAACTTGGTGAAAAGATTGTTTTCCCTGTTCACCCAAGAACAAAAAAAATGCTTGACGATGCTTTCGCCGTTCCGCAAAATATACGACTGACCGAACCTATCGGATATTTGGATTTTATTGTTTTGGAAAATGCAGCGAAAAGAATTATTACAGATTCAGGGGGTATTCAAAAAGAAGCTTACCTACTCAAAAAGCCTTGCATCACGCTACGCACTGAAACAGAGTGGGTGGAAACTGTAGAAGAAAAGTGGAATTTATTAATCAATCCCACTGATAAGAAAATTGCATCCAAAATCCAGGCATTTAAAATTCCTAAAAAACAAAAGGACGTGTTTGGCAGAAATGTGACCAAAAAGATGGTTAAAATAATTAATAACGTTACACAAACATGAGCGATAAAAAAAGTTGGGGAATAATTGGCGGTGGTATGCTTGGAATGACTCTGGCACTGAGGCTTTCGCAACAGGGTTATGAGGTTACCATCTATGAATCTGCAGGCAAGGCAGGCGGGCTGACCAGCTCATGGCAAATGGATGGAGTAGTTTGGGACAAGTATTACCATGTTATCTTAATGTCGGACCTGAATACAAGGAAGGTGCTTGAAGAAATAGGATTAGCAGATGAATTGAGGTGGGTAGAAACAAAAACAGGGTTTTATTCCGGTGGCAAATTGTACTCAATGTCGAACATCATTGAGTTTTTTAAATTTCCTCCCATAAATCTTATCGATAAATTCAGATTAGGCCTTACCATTTTTGTTGCTTCTAAAATAAAAAACTGGCAAAAGCTCGAAAACATATTGGTAGCTGACTGGTTAACCAAATGGTCAGGCAAAAGGGTTTTTGAAAAGATCTGGTTACCTCTTTTAAAAGCCAAACTAGGCGATAATTATAAAAATACTTCAGCGGCTTTCATATGGGCCACTATTCAGCGCATGTATGCAGCAAGAAAAAGTGGGTTGAAAAAAGAAATGTTTGGTTATGTGACAGGAGGATACGAAAAGATAAACAAGACCTTTGCGGATCATTTATCAAAAATCGGCGTACATATTTTTTATAGCTCAAAAGTTAAGTCGGTAGAAAAATCAGGTGAGAACAAATTGACTGTAACAGCTGAAAATGGTGCGCAAATTTTTGATTACGTAATATCAACTTTGGCGCCACAACTTTCGGTAGGCATTGGCAATGGGTTAAGTGAGGCAGAAAAAAAGCGGCATAACAATGTAAAATATCTTGGTGTGATATGTCCTTCAGTTTTGCTAAGCAAACCGATTTCACCCTATTACGTTACTAACATTACAGATAATTGGCCGCCATTTACCGGCGTTATAGAAATGACAGCCCTTATTGACAAAAAAGAAATCAATAACAGGAATTTAATTTATTTACCAAAATATGTTGACCCGAACGATGAATTATTTACTAAAAGCGATGCAGAGATAAGAAGTATTTTTTTAGGCGCGTTATTAAAAATGTACCCTGAGCTAAAAGAAGAAGATGTCGTTTTCTGGGGCGTATCCAGGGCGCGAATCGTATTTGCGCTACCTACAATTGGCTATTCAAAAAATGTCCCGGACATTGATACTTCCATCAGAAATTTTTATATAGTAAATTCTGCACAGATTATTAATGGCACTTTGAATGTAAACGAGACAATACAGGTTGCAGAAAACAAGTTGAAAGAAATATTACAAAATGGTTAAACAGAAGAAAATCGCAAGTATATCCCTGGACCTCGACAATCAGTGGTCATATATGAAAATTCATGGTGACGAAGGTTGGGATGATTATCCATCTTACTTCAACATATTTGTGCCGCACGTGCTAGAGGTGCTAGATGACCTGGGATTGAGAATCACTTTTTTTGTTGTCGGAAAAGACACGGAATCAGAAGAGAATCGCAGGTATTTAAAAATGATTGCTGACCACGGGCATGAAATAGGTAATCACTCCTACCATCACGAATCGTGGTTACAGACATACAGCTACGAAAAAATTGATAAAGAGATACAAAATGCAGAGGATGCAATAGAAAAAGCCACCGGTCAGCGCCCCACCGGGTTCCGCGGGCCGGGCTTTAGCTGGAGTGTGGACTTACTGAGGGTGCTGGAGAAACGAGGCTATCATTTTGATGCTTCTACATTACCTACTTACCTCGGGCCGCTGGCGAGAATGTATTATTTTCAAAAATCTGACCTGTCTAAAGAAGAAAAGAAGGCGCGCAAAGAACTTTTCGGAAAATTCAGCGAAGGTTTCAGAAGGCTGAAACCCTATAAATGGGATCTTGGCAACAATAAATCCATTACTGAAATTCCAGTAACAACAATGCCGGTTTTTAAATTACCCTTTCACCTGAGTTATCTTATTTATATTGGCAACATATCGAAAAGATTAATGAAAGTGTACCTTAACACTGCCATTACAATGTGTAAGCTAACCAATACGCCTATTAGCTTTTTACTTCACCCGCTTGATCTGATTGGTGGTGACCAGGTGACAGAATTGGCATTTTTCCCGGGCATGAACGTAAGCAGCGCAAAAAAAGTGGAAATTTTTAAAGAAGTAATTAATACCATTGCGAAACACTATGATTTGGTACGTATGGGAAAGCATTATGATTATTTAGCGCAAAATTCAAACCTGAAGAAGATTCGGGCCTAATATAATTTTATCAAAATGCAATCGTCCGCAACTACAATAAAAAATAATTCTAAAAAACTGGATTGGGTTGATGGAATAAAAGCGTTTGCTATTATTGCAATCCTTTTAAACCATTTCGCTGAATCCTTCGGAGAGGGACCGTGGTTTTCGAGTCCGTCATATAACTGGCCACCATTTGCTGAAAGAATGGCTCACCTGTTTCCTGCCGGTGGTTCCCTTATGGAAAGAATTATTAAATTTTTGGGGTGGCTTGGGGATATGGGACCCGGTGTATTCATTCTCTTAAGCGGATTGACGTTAACACTTTCCGCATTAAAAAAACCGCAAAAACCTTTAGACTTCTATAGAAAGCGCTTATTGCGAATTTATCCGTTATATATAACAATCCACCTGATCATTTTAGTTGTAGCAAAATTTTTTTTCAGGTGGAACATTCATTTGTTTTCTGTTAATACTTTTCTTAGTCTGTTGGGGTTGCGGTTTACTGATTCGCTATTCTCCTACATCAATCCATCCTGGTGGTTCATCTGGGTAATTATACAGATGTACGTATTTTTTCCGTTTTTACTGGCTTTTCTCAGAAAAAGCGGAGCCAGGAATTTTCTTTTAATCAACCTTCTGATAACGATTATCTGCAGGCTTGCAGGAATATCCGGCATGGTTCACCCGATAAGCTTATATAATTGGATGACGGGGCTTTTTGCGGGAACGAGATTATTCGAGTTTACATTTGGGATGTATCTTGGCTATTTATTATTCCACGATGTTCCTTCCTTTAAAAAATTATTAAATAGGAAATTCTACATACTTTTTATTTCATCAGGCATCTACATTGTCGGCTTTGTTTGTTCCTGGACTTATATTGGCAGCCTGTTTTCACACCCGCTCATCTCAATAGGACTTACCGGGCTATTCTACTCAATTTATCAAATACTCTTTAAAAACAGCAAAACAGCGGGCCCTCTTGTTTGGGTTGGTAAAAATTCCTTTAGTGTATTCTTGTTGCATCAACCATTTATGATGTATGCCAGTTCCGTGTTGAAAGGGACACCCAAAGCGATTACACTTATACTGATAATATTACTATCTTTTATCGCCGGGGTTTTAATAGAAAAATTAGTTAATTCGCTTGTAAAAGCAATTGAAAACAATCGTCAGCATATTAATCGTTTGCTAAGTAGCAAATTATATGTGCGTTTGATCATAACCTTACTTCTGGTTGCCATTGTACTAAGCTTTGGTATTATGTTGGGCCTCGGCAAACTGAGTACTTTTTTAAAGATCACTCTATTCTGTATTATTATCTGTATTGCGTTGTTCCGAATAAACAAAAAATTTGTGATACACTCGTTTGTTTCACGATTTTTTGATGTTTCATTTATTATATCATCTATAATTTTCTTAATTACCGAAAACTGGTTTTCTACTTACTGGTGCTTAATAATTTTGGCTTTAATTCTCTTATTAATCACCCGTTGGCTCCCATACATCGTAGCTGTTATCACAATTTTGGCTTTGCTATTCGGAAGCATTTCTTTTGTAGAAATCTATTTAAGAAAAAAAATGCCCATTGAAGTACTTCAGTGGGGAGAATATCCTGCTTTACAAATGGATTCAGAAACTATTTTTTCCCTAAAGCCTGATAAAACGACTCATTTAAAATATAATAACTACGACTATTACGTTAAAACGAACTCCCTGGGATTCCCTTCAGAAGAAATAAACCTGGCGCAAAAAGACAGTAATGAAAAGAGGATATTAATTGTCGGAGATGCCTTTTCCATGCCTGAAGGATTGGATTATAGCAGTAGCTATCCTTTTTTGCTGGAACAAGCGCTCAGAAAAGCTTACCCCGGTCTTAAGATTAATGTAATTGATGCCGGAGTTACCGGCTACGGTCCAAACGAAGAGTATGCGCAATTAAAAAAATACATAACTATTATTAAGCCCGATATTGTTGTCAATCAGTTCTTCGTTAACGAATTCGATGAGATCAATTTTACTAAAACAGACAGGCAAACCAGTATTGGTTTCTTCGTTAATAAATCAAAAATGCAGAAGTATTTCGCGAATGACCAATTACCAGCCCAAATTGATCGATTTGCTCAGAATAAATTGGGTATAATAAATAAAAGGTTACTGTACAGTAAATGTCTCCTGTATTATTATGAGACCGATGCGCCTTATTACGATGACAGTGTCATAGATAAGGTCAATAAATACTTTGATAACATGTCAATGCTTTGTAAACAAAATGGCGCCAAATATATTGTAATGTATGTACCGGGACAGATAGAGGTAGAAAAGCCTGTGGATATGGCTTATTATCCCAGTTGGGAAAATTTGGGGGACACTACCGAATATGACTTTAAAAGGCCGGAAAAAATAACAGAAACCTTGTGCGCACAAAAGAATATTTCCTTCATCGATACAAAGCCGTGGCTGATACATTCCCCATTGCAACCCGTCTATTTCCCGAAATCATGGCATTGGAATACAAATGGCCATAAGGTAGTTGCGGAATATTTAAGCCGGTATTTTACAGACAGTATTGGGTTAAAAAAAAGTAACTGACAAGTCCCACCAGGTATCGCGCAGGCAATTTGTTCCTCTTTTTCATTCTACATGCTATAGTTTATTTCTTCATCTTATCTATCCCTAGCACAGAGACCGGAACTCACTTTTTGGTTATTGCGTGACTCTTTCTGAAAAATAAATTGTCATAGTATAGTCAAAATAAATTTATGGCAATTAAATGTGACGTCCCGATGTGACTGAATGCCAGCATAATCAGGCATTTGAACCTATATCCTCAGGCCATTACAAAAAAATTCAAACCATCAGCGATCAATTAGAAATAAATTATACCTTTAACCTGATACCGTATCAACCCACCAAAGTATTCCCTTTAAGAAAGCCTGGACCTGAAAGACTCTATATGTTTTACTCATTGTAAAACGTGAGAAAACATTATGCTACTTCTTATCACCAAAAGACAGCTATAACTATGATAAATTAAAAAAAGTGATTAAAGTCAAAGCGTTTGTCCGGGCTAGTTATCCCAAAAGCGAAGACAAAAACTTACCATTAATTGTCGATGTAGACGGCACTCTTATACACACTGATCTTCTATACGAAGCAGTTTTATCATTGATTAGAAAAAATCCACTCCAATTCATAAGATGCCTGCTGCTGCTTTTTAAAAGCAAAGCTCTTTTTAAAGAGCAAATTTTTCAACACACAGACCTGGATTTTGAGCGTTTGCCGTACAACCAAGAACTTTTAGAGTTTCTCAAAAAAGAAAAATACAAGGGAAGAAATCTCATGTTGGCAACCGCCTCTCCTATATCTGCAGCACAGGAAATCTCTAAGGTTCATCCCCTCTTTGACGAGGTCTTTGGAACACTAAATAACATTAATCTAAAGGGAGCGAATAAGCGAAATATTCTTGTTAGTCGTTTTGGAAGAGGCAATTTCGACTACATTGGTAACAGCAATTCGGATACCGTAATTTTTTCTGTCTCACGATATTCTTATTTGGTTAATCCTGGCACGTCGCTTACAAAAAAAGTGCAGCGGGTTTCTTTTATCAAGAAAATATGGCAATCGAAAAAAGCTACGTTGAAAGATTATTGTAAGGAATTGCGCCTGTATCAATGGGTAAAAAATATTTTAATTTTTGTACCGTTGCTCACCTCGCATTCTTTTTATTCGATCAATTCGATTATGTTGACGTCCGGTGCTTTTATAGCTTTCGGCCTACTTGCTTCATCCGGGTACTTAATTAATGATATTTTCGATATAAATTCTGATAGGAATCATCCAAAAAAATTCCAAAGGCCGGTTGCTTCGGGGAAAATATCAATTCCAAATGCAATATTCTTATCCGTTTTCTTATTCGCTTCGGGGGCGCTGATAGCAGTTAATATTAGTGACACATTTTTTTACACAGGCATTTCTTACTACCTAATATCAGTATCATATTCGCTTTTTTTCAAAAAATTGGCTTTATATGATGTCTTCCTGCTTGCCTGTCTTTATTCTATTAGAGTTTTTGCAGGCAGCGTAGCTATACAGGTGTCATTGTCATTCTGGCTTTTTGCATTTTCAGCATTCATTTTTTTAAGTCTCGCCTTTCTGAAGAGATATACCGAAATGATTACAATTGGTGATCAACAAACCTTAAAAAAACAAAATCGGGGTTATTCGTATGAGGACACCAGTTCATTGCAAATAATGGGAATCATAAGTAGTTTTTTGGCTATAATTGTTTTCGCCCTATACATAAATAGCCCTGACGTAATGAAGCTATATGCTAATCCGAGCAGGCTATGGTTTATATGTTTTTTGCTACTATTCTGGATAAGCCACATATGGTTAAAGACTTCCAGGGGAAAAATGACCAATGACCCTATTGTTTTTGCACTGAAGGATACCACTAGCTATATAATTCTTATTTTATCTCTATTGATCGTATATACATCATTATAGCCCAGTTTTAATCTAACCTTTCATATTAAAAATATTTTAAAAAAATTTCTTTACAGCAGGCAAGTTTTGGCACTGTGGCAGTAGCAAATAAATTCATACGAATTAAATGAGAAAAACAACAATAATTTGGATATCGATTTTTACTATCGGGTGCATATTTAGAGGTACACATCTTTTTCAGCCGGTGAATACTAATTCCTGGCGCGAAGCGGATGTTGCTACTATTGCGAGAAATTTCTTTGAAAATGGAACTGATATCTTTCACCCACAAATAAACTACGGGGGTTCGGGCCCGGGTTACACAGAGTCTGAATTTCAGATCTATTCTTACATGATAGCGCTATCATACAAGGTTTTTGGGGTATGGGAACCGATAGGCAGAATTATTTCTTTTCTTTTTTCATTAGCTACTATGATCGTCTTTTTCAAGCTAAGCCGGCATTTATTAAATACCCGAACGGCCATTTTTTCCTCCTTTTTCTTTGCCATTAGCCCTGTCCTAAGCGCCATTTCAATTGGCATACAACCTGACGCAACAACGTTCTTTTTTTATTTATCCGCGGTTTACCTGTTTATACGGTGGCTTGAAAATGGGAAAAACAGGTTTTATTGGTTAACTTTTTTTGCTGGGTCCATGGCTTTGTTGGCAAAACTTACGGCAGCAAACCTTGGAATTTTTTTTGTGTGGCTGATCATCGCCAGAAAGGGATGGAAGTTTCTCTTCAAACCAAGCGTTCTTTTACTGGGGTTTCTTATAATGTCGCCTTCCGCGATATGGTACTCGTATGGAAGACACTTTTATGTGCAATTCGGTAATTCCCTGGGACTTTCCAATGAATATCCCTGGATGGGATGGGACTTTTTTACGAGCAAAGAATTTATTTTGGGAATTATAAAGGTTGAAATTTCTAACGTTTGGACTCTCTCAGGGCCACCTATTGTTTTACTCGCAATGATTACTACACAGGTTTACAAAGACAAAAACTTTAAACTTGGCATTTATTGGTTTACATCTGTTTTGCTTTTTTATATACTAACTTGTCGAACAACAGCATCTGATTGGGCATGGTATTATCACATTTTTTCTCCACCATCCGTATCCATTTTGCTGGGAGCATCTGTTGTGGCTCTATATGACAAATATTGCTTTAAGACTGAGCGTGAGAACATTCCATTTTCGAAAACAAATTTGAAACGAGTATCTATCCTTGTATGTACCACATTTCTTTTCAGTTTTTATATCTTGTTAGGATTCAGATACCTGGTAAAAACCAAGAAGTCGGTTTACCATGTATCTCCATTTTACGCTTGCGTAAAAACCTTAAAAAAAATGATCCCGGAAAATGCCCTTATATTAACAAACGGGAGCCTGGCCAAAGACGATAAGGGATATTCTCTTGCAGTTCCAATAGGGTTCTTTTTTTATTGGCTTGACAAAAAAGGATATTGCATAAGTATTGAGGATCTGTCTGAAAAGAACATTTTAGCGTACAGAAAACTGGGGGTCAATTATTTTGTTGCAGAAGAGCAAAAATTGGCCCTCGTCCCAAAACTTGAAGCGCTACTTAAAAATGACTCCAAAGTTGTTTTTGACTGTAATGGGTGTATCTTGTTTGAATTTTAGATAATAAATCAAAACTTTCTCTGTGATATAAAATCCTTTTTTTGAGAAATCCTTTCTCGGAATCCCAAATATTCAAATTGTTTTTAAAAGCACTATTGTAATTTTAAGAATTTTAGCTATCTTTTGTTATGAATCTAAGTGCTCAAAAAAATATTCCATATGTAAATAAAACGATTGCCCAATATTTGAATCGATAGTACGAAAATGTTTTCCCATCGAAGAAAAATTAATAAAAGTAGAAATGAATACCAATGATTTAACTGTCACAAAGATTTTACGATTTTCACAAAATAAATATTTTTTGATTTCGTTTGCATAATTATCACCTTTTAAATATCTTGTTTGCATGAAATGATTGCACTTGAAAGTCTAAAAACTCCATTCCTGTAGAAATCCCTCGAAGTCGGTTATTCCCGGCAGTGTCCGATTCGACCAATTTTGGTTTGCCAGATAACTTGAACTAACTCATAAATGTTAATGCCTCAATTTAGTAGTTTAAAATAAATACCAAGGATAATTCGCATTAAATAAATAAAATAAATGTCTGACAGCAACCCTTTTATAACTGTAATAACCCCGTGCTATAACGAGGAGGCAATTCTCGAAGCCAACATTACTAAAATTGTTGATTATTTACAGGAAAGGAGCTATAAGTACCAATGGGAAATTTTAATAATTAATGATGGAAGTAAGGATAAAAGTGGAATGATTGCAGATCAATTAGAAAAAGCAAATCATTCTATAAGGGTAATTCATCATCCAACCAATTTAAATCTTGGGAGAGCTCTTCAGACAGGTTTTCGGAATGCGCATGGTGATATAATTGTAGTAATGGATATAGATCTTAGTTATTCTACTCAATATATAGAGCAAATGGTAGATAAACTTATCGAAAGCTACGCGGATATAGTTATTGCATCTCCCTACATGAAAGGTGGCAAAGTAACTGCTGTTCCCTTTTTAAGGAGGGTTATGAGCAAATGGGTTAACAAGTTTATGCGCCTGGCAGCCCAGGACAAATATCACACATTCACTGGTATGGTCAGAGCATACAGAAGCAGTTTTATACAGCCATTAAATCTTAAAACAAAGGATTATGAAATAAATCCCGAAATTATTTATAAAGGAATGATATTGCGTGCAAGGATTGTGGAAATTCCTGCAAACCTGGACTGGACAGAACAAAACAAGTTTGTGGGTAAAAGGAGCTCCAGCCTGCGTATCATACGCGGCTTTTTCTCGGGATTAATGTCTGGATTCATTTTCAGGCCTTACATTTTTTTTGTGGGTATTGGTGTTTTTTTAATGCTATTGTCTTTATACGAATTAGTGTGGTTATTATTTGACACACTATCCTATATAGCGCATTCAAACTCAACGATAACTTTTTCACGAAGTCTGTATGTACAGTTTAGGAAAAACCCACAATCTTTTCTCGTCGGTGGTATTACTTTTATCATCGCAATCCAGTTTTTAAGCGTAGGGTTTCTATCGCTTCAAAGTAAACGCTATTTTGAGGAGCTCTTTCATCTTGGTACATCTCTAAAAAGAAATAACGAAAATAATAGCTGATATAAGAAATATGTTTTCACTGTAAAAAATATAAGTATTGTCCCGAAACAAAAGGCATTATTGATAAGACTTTCTGGTATGAACAAAAAGATTGAGCTAAAAAACCTGATATTTTATACATTTTTACTTATTTATGGTATTTTAATTATTTACTTAGCTTCCAAAGTTGATATTTGGGAAGACGAAGCTTACTCATTACATACCACATCCAAAGGCCTTTTAAAAGTGATAGAGCGATCTTATACCTTTGAAGGGCAAGCTCCATTTTATTTTCTGACCTTGGCTATATGGCGGCATATAAACTCAGGAATCTTCTTTGCACGACTTTTATCGGTCCTGTTTTTAGGACTCAGCGCAGTATATTTCTATAAGTTAATAAACTTAATTAATGGCAAAGATTTTTCGCGCTGGATGGTAATTATTTACTTGCTTAATCCATTTTCCGTTTGGGCTGCTCTAGAGATTCGTTTATATTCAATGGTAATTTTTCTTTCTTGCATCCTGACCTATTCCTTTTTCCGGTTTTTTTTTGAAAATAAAAAGAAATTCCTTTATATATTCCTGGTAACATGCTTAGTTGGCTTATTCACCCAGTATTTTATTGCCCTTGAAATCGCTGCTTTAGGGATTACATTGCTTATATTTAAAGGCATTAAAAAATTTTTAAATTTTTGTCTTTATTGTATTCCGCTGGTAGTATTATTTATTCCGAATTTATTTTTTTTATCACACCAAATTGGAATCACCCAGGACGGCAGTACGCGATTTCACCAGGTCGATATGGTTATTCATTCGCCACAAGTAGTTGCTCTTGGATTGCTGGAAACTATCTCGGTAAATATCTGGGTAAACAGGCTTTCAAGACTGCTAATAGTAGCATGTTTAGTGTTGGCATATTATAAATTATATAGGAAACAAAATCCCTCTTCTAAACAAACGATTAAAAACATTAATTTTTTTGTTGTGAATATTGTAGCGGTATTTTTCCTGTATTTGAGCCTTGTCGTGATACTAAACTTTAGCTTCCAGGCACGTTATATGGCGCTCGCATTACCTTTTTTTATTTTTCTTTATTCCATTTTCAAAGTCTATAATCCCATTACAACTAAAACAATATTTCTCGCAATATTATGTTTATACGTCTATGAGCTATACATCAATTATGATCTTACGCCAGTAAGAACATTTGACTATAAATCAGCTTCGAAAATCATTCATAAAATTGAAAAGCCTCACGAACCAATCCTCCTTTTCAAGAAATCACTCATTCCTGCCTTTTCGTTTTATTATAGAGGGCCTGATTCACTTTATTCTTTACCAAGGTTTAGGTATGATGGAAAGGATATTTTTGCAACCATTGAGGACACTACATCACTTAAAGAAGCTATAAAAGAAATCCATTCACCAACGGGAACATATATATTAATGAATAATAGTATTGAGGGTTTTATAAACCCTATCAATATGAATGCCCGGATGTTTGATAAATGCCTTCAATCAAATTACAACATTACTTTCGATACTATACTTCCCGGAAATAAACCAGAACATTTCCTCAGGATAAGGCGCCTTATAGAAAAAAATAACTGAACTAATATCGCTCATATCATTGCGTCTTTATTTAATCAATTCACGCTATGGGGACTTCGTAAATTACTTCCTTACGTACAGGTAACGTATGTTCTGGACAAAAATTTATAGAAAGCTTCTTCATTTATCGCATCATGGTGCTAATCAGCCTACATTTTACCCCTAAGCAACTGAAGCATCTTGAATATTTTCCTTTTTATTTTTGATGTAAGACTATCGTAGTGTGCCGTTTTCATCTCCCGAAGTATACGTCTATAATGTGGACCAGCGACATGTCTGACATTGCCAGCCATCTGGCAAGATTTTTTTCCAGATACACAAACCACTTGACAATTTTTAAATATTTCATCCAATAACCCCTTCCTATTGCAAAGTTCGGCGGCTTCCTGTAAAACAGGGGGCCCCGATAATGCCAATATATCATCGTTAAACTTTTTTAGGGGAACGTTGTCACGCATAGAAATTCGGTCTTTCACTATCTCAAATCCATAATGAAACGCCTCATGCGAATCCGTTTCAGAATTTAAGACTGTCTTTTTTGCGGCTTCAATAAAAATTGGATTTCCCGGCTCGCTAATAATCATCCATTGACATATATCGCTGTTGATTCCTATTTGTGTAACAAAAGAAGCATCTGGGTTAACCCAGTTTCGCAACGGATTAAGACAGAGACAATCGATGTCTACATAAATTCCTCCAAATTTAAATATAATCAGATACCGCCAAAGGTCTGCTTTGGATGCACCAAATTTTAACTTATTATAACCCTTCAAAAAATCCGGAAAATAAGTTTCAATAAATTCTCTTACATCTTTATCATCATAAAATCTATAGTCGTATTCGGGATTGAGGTTTATCCATGTGTCTGTATATGCTTTTATAGATCGATGGACTTCATTTGTTTTCATTGTCTGCCAAATGATTCTGGGGATTTTTTGGAAATAGTCAGGGGGGATTCGGGCCTCAAGCGATTTTGGAATCATTTAAAATTTTTGAATGACTGTAGTCAAAAATACAAACTATTCATATCTGGATTTAATTAATTAGATCCAATATTTTAAAGATTTTTAAAGGCTCTTTACAAAAAGCCTTTGTCACTATTACAACTTCAATAATTTTAATGACTGTTTTTGATTATTACCATAATACACTCCTACGACATAGGTTCCTTTAGCAAGATTGCTTAAGTTCAACTGTTGAGTTATGGTAGTGGTTGACGGTTTAATTTCATTTGTATATACTATGTTCCCATAAACATCGCTTACCGTTATCAATAACCTGGCGTAAACCTGTGAAGCATTTATCTGAAGGGTAGTGGTATTAATTACCGGATTCGGATAAACTCTTATATCATTAGCTACTGTCGTACTTAATCTCGGTTCAGCAACTTCCACCGTCATTGTATCTTTGCCTATTCCACCCATGTTATCGGTTACAGTCAACTCGAACTCATAACTTCCTCCAATTAGTCTGGTTACGGATGTAGTAGCATGGTCCGAAAATAACATGTTACCTGATGAAGGGCCGGATATTTGGTTCCAGGAATAGCCGATTATTGTGCCTTCGGAATCTGTACCAGTGCCGGTAAGCGTTACGCTATCTTGGGGTAATGTAATTGTTTGATCCGGACCAGCATCTGCAATTGGTGGTGTATTTACAGACTGTGCCACTGTAATTTGAACTGTATCACTTCCTGTGGCTCCATTATTATCAGTAACGGTTAACACAAAGCGATATACTCCTTGCTGCAGGTCCCAGGCATCTGTTACCGGAGATGCAGGGTTAGTGATACTGTACAAGGATGGACCGGATATTTTTGTCCATAAATAAGACACAATTGTTCCGTCAGCATCTGTACCACTTCCTGTCAATGAGACGTAATTTGACGGTAACGTAATTACCTGGTCCGCTCCAGCATAAGCAACCGGCGGCACGTTGGGTAGGGGATTAACCGTAATCTGAACAGTATCTCTGCCCCTTGCACCACTATTATCTGTTACGCGGAGTTCAAACAGGTAAACACCCTGAACCAATTCACCAATGTTGGTTGACGGAGAAGTTGAATTAGAAATATAATAGCTTGTTGGCCCAGATATTTTTGTCCACTGGTATGCGACCACACTTCCATCAACGTCACTGCCGCTACCATCCAGTACAATCGTATTTGTCGGCAAGGTTATCACTTTGTCGGGACCTGCATTGGCAACAGGAGATATATTGGCTGAAGGGTTTACCGTAAGCTCCATAACATCATCTGATTTCGCGCCTGAATTATCAGTTACTTCCAACTGAAACTGATATGTACCTTGAACCAGTCCTGCTATATTTGCTGACGCCGAATTGGCATTTGTAATTGTATAAGATGAGGGTCCGGAAACTTTTGACCATTTATAACCAACTATATTGCCATCCGCATCGGTTCCACTTCCGCTTAAGGTGATAGAATTGGTGGGTAGTGTTATTATTTCATCAGGTCCGGCATTGGCTACAGGTAGTTGATTTACCGCAGGATTAACAATGATCTGAACAACATCAGTAGCGATGGCTCCGCTGTTATCGGTAACCGTCAATTGAAATTGATAAGTGCCTGCCACGAGTCCGGTAACATTCGTATTGGGAACATTTGTATTGGCAATGCTAAAGGAAGAGGGTCCGGATACTTTCGTCCATTTATAACTCACAACTGTTCCATCCGCATCTGTGCCGCTTCCGGCTAATGTGATAGTATTAGTAGGTAAAGTAACCGTTTGATCCGGGCCTGCGTTGGCAACCGGAGGCTGATTCGGGGCGGCATTTACTATGACCCGAACAACAGCATTTGCAGTGGCGCCATCATTATCTGTTACCTGCAACTGGAATTTATACGTCCCCGCGACAAGATTATCCGCGGTTGTTGTAGCAGTTGCACTGTTTGTAATTACATTGGTTGATGGGCCTGCCAGTTCTGTCCACTGATAACTTACTACTGTGCCATCCGCATCAGTTCCGCTTCCGGTAAGCGTTACTGAATTTACAGGCAATGTGATTGTCTGATCAAATCCTGCATTAGCCACAGGGGGCTGATTAGGCGCAGGATTTACATTCACCTGGACGATGTCAGTTCCGATAGCTCCATTATTGTCTGTAACCTGCAACTGGAATTGATAAGTCCCCATTGCTAGGCCTGAGATTTTTGTAGAGGCTGAATTTCTATTGGCAATTGTATATGAAGACGGCCCTGAAATCTTAGTCCAGCGATAGGCTATTATGCTTCCATCAGAATCGGTTCCTGTACCGTTAAGCGTGGTTGAATCTGTTGGTAAAGTAATAGATTGATCTGAGCCGGCATTTGCCAATGGTGGCTGGTTCGGCGCCGGATTTACAATTATTCGAACTACAGCGGTACCTATAGCGCCACCATTGTCAGTAACACTGAGTTGGAACTGATATACGCCCTGAATTAAGTCGGTAAGATCGGTTACTGCTGAATTTGCGTTAAGCAAAGTATATGTTAAGGGACCGGAAAGTTTTGTCCAATGATAACTAACCACAGTGCCGTCCGCGTCCGTTCCACTCCCACTTAGCATTACGGAATTGGTCGGTAAGGTAATTGACTGGTTAGATCCTGCATTCGCAACTGGTGGTATGTTTACGGCAGGATTTACAGTTACCTGAACTATTGCAGTACCCGTTCCTCCGCCATTGTCTGTCACCTCCAATTGGAATTGATATACCCCGCTTATAAGGCCTGTTACAGTGGTATTGGCCGAATTAGGATTTGCAATAGTGCAACTTGCCGGTCCCGAAATTTGTGTCCACGTGTATTCAACAATCGTACCGTCGGCATCTGTTCCAATTCCAGATAGCATTGCCGAATTTACTGGTAATGTGATTGTTTGATCCACGCCGGCATTGGCTAAGGGCAATATGTTCGCCGCAGGATTGACCGTAACCGTCATCGTATCCGAGGAAACTGCGCCGCTATTATCCGTGACCTGAAACTGAAACTGGTAAGTTCCTTCTATTAATCCATTTACATTGGTTGAGGCAGCGCCTGGGTTTCCTATTGGAGAAACTGAAGGGCCTGATATTTCTGTCCATTGATAAGCTACGATCGTTCCGTCGGTATCGGTACCGATTCCATTAAGACTAACTGAATCGGTTGGTATTGTAATTGTTTGATCCGGGCCCGCGTTGGCAATTGGAGGAATATTTGATACCGGGTTGATCGTTATCTGAACAACATCCGCACCTACTGCGCCATTATTATCAATTACCTGAAGCTGGAATTGATATACGCCTTCGACTAACCCCGTGATAGTGGTTGTTGCTGAGGTGGGATTGTTAATGCTATAAGAGGAAGGACCCGAGATCACTGTCCATTGATACCCTACAATCGTTCCATCTGCGTCCGTCCCGCTACCAGTAAGGGTTACTGAATCAACGGGTAATGTAATTGTTTGATTGCTTCCCGCATTGGCCACGGGTGGTATATTTGAGGATGGATTGACGGTAATTTGGACCGTAGCGGTTCCTGTTGCACCATTGTTATCTGTAACAAGCAACTGGAATTGATAAACGCCTTGCACTAAACCCGTGATCCTGGTTATCGCAGCATTAGCGTTTGCGATACCGTAGGAGGAAGGGCCTGAAATTAGTGCCCATTGGTAAGCTACAATCGTACCGTCAGGATCTGTTGCACTTCCTGAAAGCAAAGTGGAATCCGTTGGTAAGGTAATAGATTGATCAGTACCCGCATTGGCCACAGGAGGTTGATTTGCAGAAGGATTTACTATTATAATTACAGTAGAAGTTCCTACTGCGCCTTTGTTGTCTGTTACAGTTAATTGAAATTGATAAGTACCCTGAACAAGACCTGTGACGTCAGTTGTAGCTGAGTTTGAAGTTATGATTGAATATGAAGACGGGCCGGATATCTTTGTCCATTTATAAGCAACAACGGTACCATCTGCATCAGTGCCAGTGCCAGTCAATGCAACAGAATTTTCAGGCAATGTAATTGTTTGATCGGAGCCAGCGTTCGCAACCGGTGGTATATTAGAAGCATTCTTGACTGTAATCTTCACGCTGCTGGAATTAGTTGCACCGTTATTATCAGTCACTGTTAGCTGAAACTTATAAGTGCCGGCAGTTAATCCTGACACGTTGGTAATTGCAGAATCTGAATTAATTATGCTGTAAGAAGTCGGACCGGATGTCTTTGTCCAATGGTAACCAACAATCGTTCCATCTGCGTCCGTCCCGCTACCAGTAAGGGTTACTGAATCAACGGGTAATGTAATTGTTTGATTGCTTCCCGCATTGGCCACGGGTGGTATATTTGAGGATGGATTGACAAGTACCTGAACAATGGCTGTTCCGGTGGCACCAAGATTATCGGTTACTTGTAACTGAAATTGATATGTCCCTTGCACTAATCCTGATACGCTTGTCGTCGCCATATCAGGGGTCGCTATAGAATAAGAAGATGGCCCGGATATTTTTGACCAAAGATAACTTACCACTGTACCGTCCGCATCCGTTCCACTTCCGCTTAATATTACCGAATTTGTCGGCAACTTTATGGACTGATTACTCCCTGCATCTGCAACGGGAGGGATATTTGCTGCTGCATTTACATTTATTTGGACCGTTGCCGTGCCGGTGGCACCGCCATTATCGGTAACCTGAAGTTGAAATTGATAGGTACCTTCAAACAACCCCGTAACACTAGTGACTGCCAAAGAAGGATTTGCGATGATAAAAGACGAGGGGCCCGATAATTCTGTCCATTGATATGCCACCACTGTCCCGTCAGCATCAGTTCCGCTACCCGATAGGGTCGCAGAATTTGTCGGTAAATTTATTGACTGATCCGCGCCGGCATTTGCAATCGGTGGAATATTGGCAGCAGGGTTTACGGTTACTTGAACCACGGCTATGCCTGTGGCTCCGGCATTGTCGGTAACCTGGAGCTGAAATTGATATACGCCCTGAACCAATCCAGTCACGTTAGTTGACGCAGCATTGGGGCTGAAAATTGAATATCCTGAAGGACCGGACAATTCTGTCCATTGATAAGAAACAATGGTTCCATCGGAATCGGTACCATTACCACTCAATGTTGCGGAATTAACCGGCAATGTTATCGTTTGATTTGGCCCTGCATTAGCAACCGGTGGAACATTGGCAGCCGGATCTACTGTTACACGTACACTAGATATTCCCACCGCCCCTTGGTTATCGGTAACCTGTAGTTGAAATTGATAAATACCTTGAGCCAGACCAGTGATATTTGTAGTAGCGGAATTTGCGCTTATTATTGTGGCGGAAGTCGGACCGGACAATTGAGTCCACAGGTACCCAACGATTGATCCATCAGAGTCAGTACCGCTTCCATTCAGGATAACAGAATTTACCGGAAGAGTTATTGTCTGGTTGTTTCCGGCATTGGCACTTGGAGGAAGATTAATCGCCGGATTTACAATAACAAGTACAGTAGATGTTCCGATGGCACCATCATTATCGGTTACTTGAAGTTGGAATTGGTAGGTGCCCTGAATTAATGCGTTAACTCCTGTTGAAGCTGAGTTACTACTAACTATTGAAGCCGAAGAAGGTCCCGATTGTTCTGTCCAAAGATAGCTAACGACTGTTCCGTCGGCATCGGTACCACTTCCGTTCAATGTGGTTGAATTTGCTGGCAAGGTTATCGTTTGATTACCTCCCGCATTTGCAACAGGTGGTTGATTTGCCGCAGGATTTACTGTAATCAACGCAACATCTGTTGCGGTGGAACCACTGTTGTCTGTTACTAGTAACTGGAACTGATAAGTGCCTTGCACGAGGCTTGTGACTATACTCGTTGCGGAATTTATGTTAGCAATATTGTATGAAGACGGGCCCGAGACTTTTGTCCAAAGATAGCTTATTACTGTTCCATCTGGATCGGTACCACTACCATTTAATGTAACGCTATTGGCAGGCAATGTAATAGTTTGGTCGGGACCTGCATTAGCCACAGGTGGCTGATTGGGTGCCTGATTTACAGTAACCTGTATGGTGTCTCTTCCAATGGCCCCATTGTTATCAGTCACCGTTAGTTGAAATTGATAAACTCCCTGGACTAGGCCGGTTACTATAGTATTAGAAGTTGATGGGGTTGAAATCGAATAAGACGATGGACCGGATATTTTTGTCCACTGGTAACCGGTCACATTACCGTCAGCATCAGTTCCGCTACCAGTCAACGTCAATGAATTTGTTGGTAAGGTAATTGTTTGATCCTGGCCAGCATTTGCAACAGGTGGTTGATTCACCTTGACGTTTACGGTGTCTTTCCCCGTTGCACCCAACTTGTCAGTAACTGTTAGCTGAAATTGATAGCTTCCGGTTGATAACCCGGTTACGTTTGTGGTGGAGTCGGCCGGTAACTGAATTGTTGCAGAACCACCTGTAACTTTTGTCCATGAATATCCTACAATAGCCCCGCCGGCTTCAGTTCCACTTCCTGTTAACTTTACAGAATCTGCCGGGAAGGTTATGATTTGATCGACACCGGCATTGGCTATCGGAAGAATGGTAGTACTTCCATAAGGGATTGCTCCAATATCGCTTCCATATCCAATATTTATGGCGGCATTAATGGCGGGTGAACCTAATTGTAAACTGTAATCAAGATTTAATTTAGGATCAGATTTAAGAATTGAACTCTCAACAACATTGGTTACATTACTGCTGTTTCTCCCTGTACGATAGAGTATATTATTCGAATTAGCGTTTCCATAAACTACATTATTGGTTGATGTAGTATTATCTATTAAACCAAAAGAAGTGTGACTCTGATATTCCCAAAATGTTATATATCCATAGGAACCAACTGCACCATCGATAATATTATTTAAGAATTTAGTGTTCCTTACGATATTTACAGTAGAATCACATTCAATTACGAGTGCACTTTTTGCTTTCCCGGCACCTGGAACGGTATAAAAGGTATTATTGTAAATTAATGTATTTGAAATAGTATCACCGTGAGCTCGATAGCTGTTTTGATATATTTGCAACTCTATTATACCTTGATAATTATTCGTTCCGTCTGAATACCCACAATTAACAAATAGATTCTTAGATATTTCATTACTATCCGATTTTACATTATTAGCATAGCCAATAATTATATTAACCCCGGTTGGATAGTTTATCACTTTATTTTTAATAAACCAATCTCGACCCTGTCCACTTTCGTTATTAAGCGCTACGGCAAAGTATCCCGTGCTGTTGGGTACTTGTTGAAATTGCTGAAATACGTTATCGTGAATATAAAATTTGTAAGGGTACTTCCCGGTTAAAAAAAACCCAGTACCGCCGTCGTCAATAGTGTACCCACCGCCGTTAAAAGTGTTACCATAAATCTCTACGCCTTCGGAAAACCAAAATTCGAGGGTACAATTATAATTATTACCCTTATCGTTTAACGGCTTCCAGCTTACGTTATTATAATATTTTAACCCTCTGTTATAACCGCTTACGCCTCCAATAATATTTCCATTGTTTCCCTGACTTCTGCTCGTATCAACAAGCATACAGTCATGTATTTGCAATGAATCGGTTGCTGTCATCAATATGGCTCCGCCATAAGTACCGTGCGTTCCCGCGCAGTCGTATATGGTACTGTTGTAAAGCTGGTCATTATAAGAATAAGCGGAAGTAGTTCCCTTAAAACTAATAGCGTAAGCAATAAAATGCTTAAAAGAGCATCCGTAAATAGATACGTTGCTTCTGTATCCTATATACAGGCACCTGTCACCTGTTAGGTTATTACCATCAAAAGAAATGTTCCAAATATGCTGATTCCCGTTAGTTCCCGGATTTGACGAACCAAGCATTAAAAAGGCACTGTTGTCATTTCCGCCAACATAATTTGTGGTGATAAAAGTTGTGGAAGAATCTGCACCCTCTATACTCACACCTGTGGCTATTGTACATTGATTATTTTCCGTGTAGCGTCCCGCATTAATATGAATAACATCGCCGTTTACCGCTACCGTGGAGGCTTTGTGTAAAGTGGCATAAGGATTTCCAGAGGTGCCATTTCCTGTCGCGTCATTGCCTGTAGTAGAAACGTAAATAGTGGTGGCGTTAGCTGAAATGCACAGAAGAATCAATGTCAAAAAATACAATGATTTCATAGGTTTTTCTTTTTAGCAATTGATTTGCTAATGGATATTGAATTTCACATTTACAGCCATGCTCCAAGGATTTACTCGTTGGAAATCGAGGCTGTATTTATTTATTTCACTCCTCCTATCTCAAGTGATCTTGCCAAAATGGTCAGGGCAAAATGGAACCCAAGAAATTGAGCCAGCGAGGATGCCGCCTAAGTACAAATGTGGTTGTGATAATTGTGTTTTTCATCTAGGTTTTTTTAATAAACAGGTTAAATAAATCATTCAAAAAAGGTACTTAAATGATACAATTTTTGACATATTGAAAACGCTCAAAAGTGAGTGTTATTGCGATTTTTGACAAACTTGAGCAACAATACGTCACGGATTAGTATTATTACGAAAAAACTGCCAAATCACTTCGTAAATCCTGACTTCCCCGACGTATAATGCCCCGCCTTTTTCTACTTCTCCAATTTCAATGAATACACTGCTTTACTATTTTGCACAAGTTTCAAAAAGTAAATGCCCTTTTGTAATGCAGACGTGTTGATCCCACTTCCTGTTAACTTTACAGAATCTGCCGGGAAGGTTATGATTTGATCGACACCGGCATTGGCTATCGGAAGAATGGTAGTACTTCCATAAGGGATTGCTCCAATATCGCTTCCATATCCAATATTTATGGCGGCATTAATGGCGGGTGAACCTAATTGTAAACTGTAATCAAGATTTAATTTAGGATCAGATTTAAGAATTGAACTCTCAACAACATTGGTTACATTACTGCTGTTTCTCCCTGTACGATAGAGTATATTATTCGAATTAGCGTTTCCATAAACTACATTATTGGTTGATGTAGTATTATCTATTAAACCAAAAGAAGTGTGACTCTGATATTCCCAAAATGTTATATATCCATAGGAACCAACTGCACCATCGATAATATTATTTAAGAATTTAGTGTTCCTTACGAGATTTACAGTAGAATCACATTCAATTACGAGTGCACTTTTTGCTTTCCCGGCACCTGGAACGGTATAAAAGGTATTATTGTAAATTAATGTATTTGAAATAGTATCACCGTGAGCTCGATAGCTGTTTTGATATATTTGCAACTCTATTATACCTTGATAATTATTCGTTCCGTCTGAATACCCACAATTAACAAATAGATTCTTAGATATTTCATTACTATCCGATTTTACATTATTAGCATAGCCAATAATTATATTAACCCCGGTTGGATAGTTTATCACTTTATTTTTAATAAACCAATCTCGACCCTGTCCACTTTCGTTATTAAGCGCTACGGCAAAGTATCCCGTGCTGTTGGGTACTTGTTGAAATTGCTGAAATACGTTATCGTGAATATAAAATTTGTAAGGGTACTTCCCGGTTAAAAAAAACCCAGTACCGCCGTCGTCAATAGTGTACCCACCGCCGTTAAAAGTGTTACCATAAATCTCTACGCCTTCGGAAAACCAAAATTCGAGGGTACAATTATAATTATTACCCTTATCGTTTAACGGCTTCCAGCTTACGTTATTATAATATTTTAACCCTCTGTTATAACCGCTTACGCCTCCAATAATATTTCCATTGTTTCCCTGACTTCTGCTCGTATCAACAAGCATACAGTCATGTATTTGCAATGAATCGGTTGCTGTCATCAATATGGCTCCGCCATAAGTACCGTGCGTTCCCGCGCAGTCGTATATGGTACTGTTGTAAAGCTGGTCATTATAAGAATAAGCGGAAGTAGTTCCCTTAAAACTAATAGCGTAAGCAATAAAATGCTTAAAAGAGCATCCGTAAATAGATACGTTGCTTCTGTATCCTATATACAGGCACCTGTCACCTGTTAGGTTATTACCATCAAAAGAAATGTTCCAAATATGCTGATTCCCGTTAGTTCCCGGATTTGACGAACCAAGCATTAAAAAGGCACTGTTGTCATTTCCGCCAACATAATTTGTGGTGATAAAAGTTGTGGAAGAATCTGCACCCTCTATACTCACACCTGTGGCTATTGTACATTGATTATTTTCCGTGTAGCGTCCCGCATTAATATGAATAACATCGCCGTTTACCGCTACCGTGGAGGCTTTGTGTAAAGTGGCATAAGGATTTCCAGAGGTGCCATTTCCTGTCGCGTCATTGCCTGTAGTAGAAACGTAAATAGTGGTGGCGTTAGCTGAAATGCACAGAAGAATCAATGTCAAAAAATACAATGATTTCATATTGCGATTTTTGAGAAACTTGAACTACAGTACATCATAGATTAATATTATTACGAAAAACTGCCAAATCGCTTTTCGTAAACCCTGACTTTCGCTGATCGTAAAAAGTCCCGCCTTTTTCTACTTCTCCAATTTCAATGAATACACTGCTTTACTATTTTGCACAAGTTTCAAAAAGTAAATGCCCTTTTGTAATGCAGACGTGTTGATGGACTCCATAAGTGTACCCACCGGTTTCGTCCCAGACTTTTCCCAAATTATTCTTCCTAATTCGTCCAACAGGATTAATTTGAACGGTCCTGCGTTATCGCTGATTAAAGCAACCTGTAAATTATTCTCAAATGGATTTGGATAGACTTTTACTTCAATAGGAAGTACTGAGCTAATTACAAAGCTATTTCCCGCTAAACTTGTGCTGCCTGCAGAACCAGAGATATACAACACTGACGGAGGAACTTGTTGTTTTGTAATCCCAGGTCCCGAATAACTTACCATCAGCGATTTACCGCCTGCAAACTGGAAATAACCTACCGAAATTGGATGCATTCCCGCCTTTAGTCCAATTGTGCCCGAACTTTCCAATGGTGCATGAATACCATCATTATTTACCACGAGTATGTTATCAATATACAAATAGCTTCCGTCATCAGAATTTGTATAAAAGGTGTACTGACCATCTGAGGGAACGTTAATGTATCCGGCAAAGTTGACTGCGAAATAGTACGTTGAAGTCGATAATAGAGTAATATCAAAATTAGCAACTCTGCCAGTTGACGTTGGCGTTAGGGACGAAAAAGAGGGAATGACTGAAAAGCTGCCCGGATAATAATTATAGTTTAGGCTATTTACAGGATTACTAACATTAGTGGCTGCAAGTAAACCGTCAGATGATGCATGATACAAAGATGACGAAGGGATCGCCCGTTTGGTAATAGCGGAACTTGAATAACTAACGATCAACGATTGTCCGCCGCCCGCTTGAAAAAAGCCAACCGAAATCAAATGCATTCCTGCTTTTAATCCAATTGTACCGGAACTTTCCGATGGCGCATGAATCCCATCATTGTTTACCACCAGTATATTGTCAATGTACAAACTGCTTCCATCATCGGAATTGGTATAAAACGTGTATTGTCCGTCACTCGGAATGTTGATATAACCTGTAAAATTGACCGCATAATTTGCTGAAGCATTTGCCACTGATATATCGAAACTGCTGACAACTCCGGTTGAAACGGGGGAAAGATTGGAAAAATTAGGTAATACAGAATAGCTGCCATTATACTTACTATAATTCAGCCCTCCAACAAGGTTACTAACATTAGATGCTGGCAACAATGACGGGGTGGAAGCGTAGTATAAAACCGAAGAAGGAATGGTTTGCTTAGTGATACTTGTGCTTGAATAACTAATGATCAAAGATTGCCCCCCGGCTGCCTGGAAATAGCTAATCGAAATTGCATGCATACCCGCTTTTAATCCAATAGTACCTGATTTTTCTAACGCTGCATGAACACCATTATTGTTTACCACGAGTACGTTGTCAATATATAAATTACTCCCGTCATCAGAATTTGTATAGAACGTATATTGTCCATCACTGGGAACGTTAATGTAACCTGTAAAGTTCAGAGCAAAATTGACAGATGCATTTGCGACTGTTATGTTGAAATTGGGAGTTGTGCCTGTTAACGTCGGAGTCAAGGAAGAAAAATTCGGTAGCGTTGAATAGGCGCCGGAATAACTTTTGAAAACAAGGCCATTTACAGGGTTCGAAACGGTGACCGCAGGAAGCAACGAACTTGCTGCATTTACTGTAACCTGAATCGTATCCTTTCCGGTAGCGCCTAAATTATCTGTTACCTGCAGCTGAAACTGATATATTCCCTGCACTAAGCTGTTAACTATAGTGGTTGCGGCAGTGGGGCTGATAATGGTGCTGGTTGATGGCCCCGATATTTGTGACCAAAGATAGGCTGAGATTGATCCATCACTATCAGCTCCGGTCCCGGCCAATGTAACCGTATTTGTGGGTAAAGTAACCGCCTGATCAGAACCCGCATTGGCTTTTGGTGGTAAGTTGCCAGAGATCGTTCCATTCTTAATCAATACTGCAGAAGTATATGGCTGCAATGTGATTGAACCATTATACGTTGTACCTGTAATGTCCATATAATTGTATGGTAGCGAAACTGTAACGGGGGAATTTGTGGCGTTATACTGGAAATTGAAATCAAGTGTATCGGTAATTGCTTTAGGCGATTGCTTTGAGTGAGCATCTTGTCCGTTCAAAGACTGCCAACTGGTGAGGGATCTTTGAACGTACGAAACCCCAACCATGTCTGTTTGAATATTATTGCTATTATCTCCAAGCGGCTTTGCAAAATAATTGTAATCTGATGTAAATGGCCTGGGCATTGAAGCCGAATCTGTAGTGATTACCCAAAGCGATCTGTCTCCTATAGTTTTGGCAATAAATTTATTATTTTTTAAAGTTATGTAGCGTAATTTTGGCGAGCCTGGGTTGTTATTCAGAAATAACCCTGCGCCAATTCCCAGGCGGTTCGTATTAAAGGTAGTATTATCATGAATGTTTAAATTGTATCCATCATCAACATATATTCCCCTTAGAGCATCGTAGACTGTATTATAGCCAACCTCGATACCATTTGAGCCTTCATCACAAAATATTCCCATGCTCCATGATTCTGTGTTGAGAACGATGTTATTTAAAATCTTGACACCGGAATAAGTATTATACAGCCCATTCCATCCGTAAATACCTGCAACGTCTTTAACCCCATTGCCGTAGCCCGCATGGTTAATTAAATTATGATCAACTGATATATTATTTCCACGAAACCAAATCCCATTGGTTCCAATATTATTTAGGTTGTTGTATGATACGGCAGAATTATCACTTAGTGCAAGAATTCCAACAACACCACCATTAATGGTGTGACTATAATCCTGCATGCCTATAAGCATATTTATATTGGTAAGTGTATTAGACCGGATCGTATCACCTGTATACCAGTTTTTCAAATCGATGCCGCAATTATTTACATCGCTAATATTGTTTTGTTCAATTTTAATTCCCGGCTCACTCTTTGAAGTAATTCCATAGACGGCCGTACCTCCTATGTAACGAATCATGCAATTGTTGACATTGATATTATTACTCGTGGCTATAGAAATTGCATCTTTATTGCAACCCATGATTGTTAAACCGGTAATCGTGATGTAGCTTTGATTGTTGGTCCAAATGAGCGTATCTACTGTCGCCATTTGAACTCCGGTTGGTGTTGATGTATTATAAATATCAAGTCTTTTTGTTGATGGATTATAGTACCACTCATTCAACGTATCAAGAGTTCTTATGTCGTTTTGTATTTGAAATTGTTGTAGAAAATAGCCGGGCGCATTTTGCCAAAGATCTCCCGTTGATGAAAAATAAATTGTTCCGCCGGATTGGGACGTAATAGGATGTCTCGCAACAATATAAGAAGTCGTAAAAACCGCCAGCTCCGCTCCAGTCCAATTCGGGCTACCCGATAACCCTGTAGATATTGAACTATTTCCCGAGTGACTATTCCATGTATAATAATTGGGATAATTCGGAGTTCGTCCCATGGCGGTATTCACTCCATTTATTGATACCATATTGCAGGATGAAAGAGACGATACAGCGTTAGTGCTTTCCCAAATATTGTTTCCTTTATTCGTCCAGGAAGTGATTGAAGTAAAGCCTGTAATTACAGGATTTGCTCCGGAACCGTAAGCTCCATACGTTATTGGATTGCCTGCGGAGCCGCTATTTCTTACAACCAACATTCCATAAAATACATCGCCCCTATTAAATAATATCTGATCACCAGACACGAATCCCGTGTATGAACTTACTTTAGACAAAGTTTTCCATGGAGCAGATGTACTGGTTCCGCTGTTACTATCATTACCGGAGGCCGCGACATAATAGATTTTAGCATCCGCGTTAAAATTGCACAACATCGTAAATATAAACATCACGAAAATGGATAAAAAGTCTTTCATAGAAAAATCAATTTTTGAAGTAGAAGATTAAAAGTTCTTTTGGAAAATTTCGAATACAAACAACATACTTTGAGAGCTGCCTTTCGGTGAAAAGCGTTATTTTTAACAGGTACCCGTGAATTAAGCCTCGGAGCTGATTGCCAATTTTTTTAGATTAGGACCACACGGCCCGGCGAATAAAATGCACAGATTCTTATTCTCGTTGAAGGTAAGTGCAGATTGTCATCGAATTTCCCCATAGTTTATTGGTGATAAAAACTTTTTAGCGTCTAGACAATGCCAAATATTGAACCATAAATTAGTGCTAAAATTCTGCTACAAACCCATTCTCAAATTATCCACAATACAGTAGAAAAAAATATATAAATTAAGTATATTCTACATTCATAACACATTTATAATATAAATATTATTCAAAAAATAGTTGATCTATTTCTAAATGTTAAAAATTTGTTAATAGAAAATAAATATTCTGGCACGATTTTCTGACGATGGGGCCCTTAAAAAAGAAATCCCCTGAATATACAAGGGATTTTTTGTATCGGGGAGCAGACTTGAACTGCCGACCTTCGGGTTATGAATCCGATGCTCTAACCAGCTGAGCTACCCCGACATTTTGGGCGGCAAAGATAATATTAATGAGAATAGGAAACGGCAAGTGTTTTATCAATCTTTGCTTTGCCTGGATAGGCTTCCAATGATTTTTCGAGACAGTCCATAGCTTTATCTATTGACTGTGTGTTTAATACATAGGCCAGTCTAACCTCATTCTTTCCCAAGCCGGGCGTACTATAAAAGCCCGACGCAGGTGCAAGCATCAAAGTTTCATTATTATAACTAAATGATTCAAGCAACCATTGGCAAAACAAATCAGCATCATCTACGGGAAGGGAAGCTATTGCGTAAAAGGCGCCGCCTGGCCTTGGACAATAAACGCCTTGAATATTGTTTAGTCTTTTCACAATCAGATCGCGCCTCTGCTGATACTCTCTTTTTGTTTCGGTGAAATAATCTGCAGGCAGGTCAATAGCAGCTTCACCAACTATCTGGCCAAATGTTGGCGGACTCAATCTTGCCTGGGCAAACTTTAACGTTGTTTCGATAACTTTTCTATTTCTTGTTACCAATGCACCTATCCTTGCACCACATGCGCTATATCTTTTACTTATTGTATCCATCATTATAACATGTTCGTCTAAATCCGTGAGATGCATAGCACTGAAATGATTTCCTTCATAACAAAATTCACGGTAAGCTTCATCAGAAAATAAGTACAGATCATACTTTTTTACAATCTCTTTCAGCGTTTCCATTTCTTCTTTGCTGTACAGATAACCTGTAGGATTATTGGGATTGCAGATAACTATTGCCTTCGTTTTTTTTGTAATTACCTTTTCAAATTCTTCAATCGGTGGCAAAGCAAACCCATTTTTTATCGAAGAAGTTATAGGCTTTACCACTACACCCGCAGCTACTGCAAAACCATTATAATTCGCATAAAATGGCTCCAGAATAATCACTTCATCTCCCGCATCCAAACAACTCATAAATCCGAAAAGTATCGCTTCACTACCCCCGGTAGTGATGATGATATCGTTATAATCAACATCGATATTTACCGATTCATAGTATGTAACCAGTTTCCTCCGATAACTTTCATTACCTGCACTATGGCTGTACTCCAAAATTTTGAAATCTGATTTACGAACCGCATCCAGTATTTCTTTCGGAGTTTCAATATCAGGCTGACCAATGTTAAGGTGATAAATCTTTATTCCCCTTTTTTTTGCTGCCTCTGCATAAGGAACCAATTTTCTTATCGGCGATGCCGGCATTATCTGGCCGCGATGACTAATTGATAACATACCGAAAATTTAAGATGACATATAAAAATAGAATGAATATTCCACAACATCATTATCTTCATAATAAAGACGTTTATGAAATTACAGATAAAATTGCTGAATCCTGTTCTGCTATTTTTTTCGATAAATCTTTACGCGCAAAGGCATATTACGCTCTCTTCTCCAAATAAGAAATTAGAATTCTCCTGCCGGGTTATCAACAAGCAGATTTATTACAGCATAACCTTCAAATCAGAAAACATAATTGACAATTCACCCTTGGACCTTCAGTTCACTGACGATAATTTCGGCAATGATGTAAAAATGAAAACACCTGTTTTCCTCGACACTACCCAAGATTATGACCTCGTTGTAGGCAAAACAAAACATGTTCACACGCATTACAAAGAGGTCATCATTCCATTTGAGGAAAATAAAAGCCCCTTCCGGAGAGTGGACCTAATTGTGAGGGCATTTGACGAAGGAATTGCTTTTCGTTATCAAATTCAGCAGCTAAATAATTTTACATCCTTTACTCTCCTTGAAGAAAACACTACTTTTCATTTGGATGGCAACCCTAAAGTTCACGCATTATTATTACCCAATTATACCTCGTCACATGAGGGGCCGTACACTCACGTTCCATTCAATGAATTGCAATCCGATACTTTGATGGACATGCCGGCATTATTTGAATTTCCGGGAAATGTATCCATGGCCATTACCGAAGCAGAACTGGTTGATTATGCGGGAATGTATCTCACCAGGCATAATGGTGTTCTAATAAGTAAACTTTCACCGCTGCCTAATCAAACGACTATAAAGGTAAAATCGAACTTGCCACATAACACTCCCTGGCGTGTGATGCTCATAAGTGATAGAATCGGCGATCTCATTGAAAGCAACATCATTACTACGCTGAATGAACCTTGCAAAATAAAAGATGTGAGCTGGATCAAACCAGGCAAAACAACTTTCCCGTGGTGGAATGGGAATGTGGTTCCTGACACAATTAATGCTCCGGGTAACAACTTTGTTACTAATAAATACTACATTGATTTCTGCGCACGCAATCACATTGAATATCATTCAGTGGTTGAATATGGACTACATCAATGGTATACCGATGACGGGATCGGTTTTCAACCCGGGCCTCATGCAGATGTTACCAAACCTGTACCGGGTCTTGATATGAAAGAAATTTGTGATTATGCAAAAAGTGTAGGTGTAGGGGTAAGAGTATGGGTTCATTTTTATGCTTTATATCCCAAACTGGACACGGCTTTTGCCGTATTTGAAAAATGGGGATTGCAGGGAATGATGGTGGATTTCATGGATCGCGACGATCAGCAAATGGTAAATATGCAAATAGAAATTTTACAGAAAGCTGCAGCTCATCATTTGCATATTCAGTTTCACGGTGCATATAAGCCAACCGGGCTAAGCAGAACCTATCCCAATGAACTAACAAGAGAGGGTACACGAAATTATGAAGTGAATAAGTGGGATGATTATGGGCTGAATCCCGATCATGATATCATTATGCCTTTTACAAGAGTGCTTGCCGGCGAAACAGATTATCACCTGGGAGGATTCAGAGCAGTTCCGCAAAATAAATACCGTGCTCAGTACACGCGGCCATTGATGCTAGGCACCCGATGCCACATGCTCGCAATGTACCTGGTCCTGGAAAGTTACTTGCAAATGGTTTGCGACTATCCGGATGCATATGAAGATCAGCCCGGATTTGATTTTATAAAAGAAGTGCCTACCACGTGGGACGAAACAAAAGTAATTGACGCCAAAGTAAACGAATATATTGCTATCGCGAGAAAGAAAGACAACGACTGGTATGTCGGCGCAATTACCAATCATGAATCACGCGAAATGAATATTCCGTTCAGTTTTTTAGGCAACGGAAAATATAAAGTAACAATTTACAAAGATGCAGACGATGACGCAACAGATCCTAACGACCTTATTGTTGAGAAAAAAGAAATCACCGGCATGGACAATATTTTGATAAAACTTGCTCCCGGCGGTGGGTTTGCGATGCAAATAAAACCATTGAATTAAAATGATTATTCACTGCTTACAATAAAACCCCAAATACTTACATGAAAACTGCTATCGTCACAGGCGCTTCCGGTAACTTAGGTACCTCTGTAGTAAGAAAATTTATTCATGAAGGATATCGTGTAATTGGAACTGTATCATCTGGTAATAGTCTTGTCAATTTCCCCAAAGATCAATTTGAAAGGTCCGTTGTAAATCTCAATGATGAAGCAACTGCAAACAAGGTGATAAACAACATGATCGCAACGCACAAAAAAATTGATGTAGCCGTACTAACTGTTGGCGGTTTCGATATAGGAAAAATTGCGGAGACAACCATACAGGATATTTCTAAACAATACCAGTTAAACTTTGAAACAACCTATAATGTTGCACACCCGATATTTAAACACATGATGGAGCAAAAAACGGGGCGGATATTTATGATAGGGTCCAGGCCTGGGTTGAATTCCCGCTATGCAAAAGGAACCGTAGCTTATAGCTTATCCAAGTCCCTTATTTTCCGGCTTGCTGAATTATTGAACGATGAAGCGAAAGGAACCAGTGTGATCACCTCGGTAATTGTTCCCAGTATAATTGATACGCCACAAAACCGCAAATCCATGCCTGACGCTGATTTTGAAACCTGGGTAAAACCTGAGATTATTGCAGACACCATCTATTGGTACTGCTCTGATGAGGCACTGGTAATAAAAGAGCCGGTTATAAAAATCTACAACCAGGCCTGAAAGTATCTTCGCGTTAATAAAAACAAAATTTGTATAAATCCTATTGACAGGTTAATTGTTTCTCCATATTTTTGATTTCCTTTCAACATCAACCTTAAAAAAGAAGTATTTTATACTTTTTATTTTCTATTAATTACTGTTTCGGATTAATAAAGAATAAGTAAATATTTTTTACGAAAGAAAAACTATTGCCTTTTGAAATCGATATTGTATCGCTTTTTAATTTTTTGCGCCGGTTCCGATGAAGACATTCTTCAAAAATGCCCGCGATCAGAACAAATAAAACACGCCGGCTTTGGCGCACTCGTACTCGTTCCGGCCACACTTGGATTCTTCTCGATGACGTATGCAATTTCCACGTTTATACCGAATCCTTGTTTATATATCGTTGCCGGATTAATATGGGCGGGTATCGTTTTTATTTTCGACCGGTTTATTGTTTCGAGTTTCCGTAAAAAACGAACCCTTCTGAAAGATGTTACTTCAGCAACATTTATTTCGCGCATTATTTTTTCTGCCTTCGTTGGAGTGGCAGTAGCTCATCCTTTGGTGCTACTATACTTCCGCGACAGCATCAACGTAAATATGGATGAATTTGCTCACGCAAAAATTGATAGTATCGAAAATGTGTACCGGATTCAGAAAAATATCCTTCAGTTACAAAACGATACAATCGATAATAACATAAGAGCATTATCTGATACTATTCATACCCAGGAGTCCATTCTTCATGATGAGATACAAGGTGTAGTTCGCGGTGATCAAAAAACAACAGGCATCGCAGGTGAAGGACCGACCTTTAAATATGACACCGCATATCTGCACCGCTTGTACAACGATCTTGCTCAAATGAAAATAACCAATGAATCCAAAAAGGCTGATAATAACAGCGCCATGCTGCGGCTGGATTCTGTAAGAGCTGCCAAAATTAACAGGCTAACTTTCAGTCGTGATTATCTTGAGCTCGAAAAGGCGCTTAGCCGTTTGTCAGCTGCCAATCCGATTATCCGTGTCACTACCTGGTTTATGATCCTTTTTTTCATCTTAATAGATATTTTACCCGTAACATGGAAAGGCCTCACGACACGGGGTCCATACGATGAATACCTGAATGAAACGGAGTTACGAATCCGAAATGAGATGCAGGCCAAAATGCTGGATTCAAACACCGAATTTGAGATGCATAAATTCGATAAGGAGAAAGAACTTGCCGAACATACCGAAGGCTCTAAAGAAAGATATCGTCCGAGGGAATTTGCATAAAAAATGCTTCTGGGTTTTTGGAGGCATTTCTGACAGCACCACGTACGGTATAGCGGCACAGGCAAAAAAGGTATCGAAGTTTTTCCCATACCGACCATAAATTCACACTTGCAGCGGAATTCCAGCTGCAGTTTGAACTTTTAAATTATAAATTTGGCTTTGTTACCAGCAGAAAATAATTCCTTTTCCACAGTTATATAAAGGATGGCCGTTATTTGCCATTTTATTAAACACTGATGAAGTTGAAAAATCTAATACTACTAGTTACACTTTGGAGTTCCGCACAATCTTGTGCACAGATGGTCAAACACGAACAATCAGTTAAATATATTTTGGCAATTAGAGCTCTGATGCAAGACGCAAAATATAAAGTGGAACCATTTTGGCATGAAATGAGAAATGGACTCTTAGCTGCTAAACAGAGTTCAAATAGTAAACTCCAAAAGTCTCAAGTAGACTCTTTACAAAATCAACTGACTGCTGTTATTTCTGATCTTGATTCAAATATTGAAAAAATTAAAGCGATAACAGAAGTAGATCAGGATATAGATCTTACTGGAAAAACGCTAGCATATTTTATTGAAATGAGGAAAATGCAGGAGGAGTCCATTCCTTTGGTTCCCCAGTTGTTAATGAATGGCATCGATAAAATAACACCAGAGCAACAAGCTGCAGCAAATGGATTTGCGGAAGATGCAAAGGCCATGCAAGTAAAGGCCAATGCTCTGGCGGATTTATTCCTTGAGTTTTGTAAGAAATACCAGATAAATAGGGATGAGCTCGAGAAAAGCAGTATGCAGCAGGATTAGAGTCTTAAAAAGTCGAGTTTAATACTGTCAAGTGTCCCCTACGTCCACTAGAAAATAAAAAAGCCACGAAAATAAATATTCTCAAGGCTTTATAAATTTAATTCGTACCACGTACGGGATTCGAACCCGTGATTCCTCCGTGAAAGGGAGGCGTCTTAACCCCTTGACCAACGCGGCAGGTTTTATTAAGGGACGGCAAAGATAAACCCACGCTATTTCAAAGCCAAATTTTTTATCGCTCCAAAATGCTCTCAATAAAAGAAAAAATTGATGGGACTCAATTTTAAAACTTTGGACAAGGAATGCCCTTAGAACCTGCCGGACGCTTGATATATATAAGAGAAATTTCCATACCTCCTCTGCTTTGCGAAGCAGACTTCAAGCTGGAAACATTGATGTCGTAAGTAGCTCCCAGGCGAAAGCCGGAAAATTCGAGACCTAAATAAGGAATGATGGCGTCATTAAAACGGTACCATGAACCAATGTAAACATTTGAAGGATTCTCGCTGGCCGGATCAATTACTGCGGCGAATGCACCACCAATATTGGTTTCGCTTGCACCGTTTTGATATTGATAAATACCGCTCAAATGGAGCGTTATATTTTCCTGCACGGGAAAATATCCTCCGGCGCTGATAGTAGTCCTGGCAGCGATATTCCAAGATCCGCCTTTGAAGCTTTCCTTGGGCCTATTGATATGATACATAGAAGCTCCCACATAAAAATTATTGTCATCGCTGGTTGAGCCTGTATACAATACCCCTGCATTTACGTCAAGATAGTTGATATTGACATATTGTGAACTGAATACATCCTGCGTAACCCCGGTAAAACCATATGGTGTAAGTTGATCCTCAAAATAAAGTTTATCGGTATTCAATCTTTTTTGCCCATAGACACCCTGAAATCCTATGCCTAATTGTTGATATCCATCTTCATCCAAAGCTTTATGGTAAGAAGTACTGATGCCCGCATAATTGTTAGTAAGCACTCCGCCACCGGCCTGGTCGTTAAGTGCCATGATGCCGATACCCCATGTGTCGTACTCTGGTAATTTATTCTTTAGTATCGGGAAGTCAACACTTATCGTAGAAGTAGTATATACATTATTGAATGCAGGCCATTGATTTCGATAATTACCCGCCACCCTTACCGTACCGTCAAACTTTCCGGTCAGCGCTGGATTTAAGGTAAGAGGAGAAGCGAAAAATTGTGAAAAATGCGGATCCTGGGCCTTCCCAAAATAAGTCAGCAAACACAGGAAAAAAAGAGCCAATATCCTTTTCATTGTGCAATTGTCTTGAGCCTTTAAAGATACGGTTTAATTTAGAAATTCAAAACAGTGAAGCGTTATAATCAAGACCCTTTTTTAAAGAGCAAAGCTGCACGCGTTTGATTGAAAAGTTACATCTGGAGCTTCAACCCGTAGGCCAAATCGCCTGCATCGCCTAGTCCAGGAACAATGTATCCTTTTGCCGTTAATTCATCATCTATATCGCCGCACCAAATCCAGGCTTTGGGTTCCGCCCGCAATACATATTCAATACCAACGGTACATGCCAAAGCACATACTATATGTATTTCTGATGGATTACCTTCTTCTTTAATAAATTGAATCGTTTTTACGAGTGATGAACCTGTCGCCAGCATTGGATCAGCAATGATAACAACGCGTCCCTCCATTTCCGGGCAGCTTATATAATCGAGGCTGATCTCAAAGCTCCCGTCCGGATTGTGCTTTCGATAAGCACTGATAAATGCATTATCTGCTTTATTAAAATAATTGAGCAGCCCGTCATGCATGGGTAACCCGGCCCTTAGAATGGTGGCGAGTACAGGTTGCTTTTCCAGTACCTTACAAACTGAAATTCCGAGTGGGGTTGTTACTTCCTTTTCTACCCAGGATAATTTTTTGCTTATCTCATAGGCGCATATCTCTCCTATCTTCTCCAGATTTTTTCTGAACCGCATTCTGTCCTGCTGTATCTCTATGTCACGAAGCTCACTTAGATAGTTGCTTACAAGAGAATGATCATCGCTTAGGTTTATTACCATTATTCAGATTTTAATGATTTTGGAACGCATCCGCCACCGGCTAAAGTTATAATTTTGGACAAAACTAACAGCTAAATTTTAAATCTTTCATTTAAATGCGGGAAAATGATTTATAATGCAATCGGAATTATGAGCGGAAGTTCGCTTGACGGGATAGATGTCGCTTTTGCATCACTTCATGAGCAAGCAGGCAACTGGCAATATGAGATTCAGCACACGGATTGTATTTCGTATGACATTTCGTGGAAAAATAAATTGCTGCAATCAACCAATTTACCAGCTAAAGAATACCTGATATTGCATAGTGAATATGGCAAGCTGATAGGGCAAAAAGTCAACCAGTTTATCACAGATAGAAATATTCATCACCTGGTAGCATTTATTGCTGTGCATGGCCATACTACCTTTCATTTGCCAGAGCAGGGAGTTTCGCATCAACTGGGAAATGGGGCAACCATTGCGGCTGCTACACAATTACCCGTTATAACAAACCTACGGTCTGTAGATGTGGCTTTTGGCGGCCAGGGGGCACCAATAGTGCCAATAGGCGAAAAACTAATGTTTGGCAAGTACAAATATTTCCTGAACATCGGGGGAATTGCAAATATTTCCATTCATAAAGATGATGCTGTTATTGCCTTCGATATATGTCCGGCCAATAAAGTTTTAAATATGCTCGCAGCAGAAAAGGGGGTTCCGTATGATGACGGTGGAATTATTTCCTCGCGGGGACGCATACACGAATATTTATTAAGAAGGCTAAATGAATTACCTTATTACAAATTGACGTACCCAAAGTCGCTGGCTAATGATTTCGGAACTGATACCATTTATCCTTTAATTAAATCTTTCGAGCTGAAAACTGAAGATGCTCTACGAACATATATTGAACATATTTGCATACACATAAAAAATGCATTTGAGCCTTTTAAAAAAGATGAGGTGCAGCAATTATTTATAACAGGTGGTGGTGCATTCAATTCATTCTTAATAAAAGTGCTACAAGAAAAAGTTCAGCAGGTCAATTTTGAAATTGTAATTCCGGATGATCAAACAATCAAGTTCAAAGAGGCGTTAATAATGGCGCTTTTGGGAGCGCTTCGCTGGCGCGAACAATATACAGTCATATCATCTGGAACAGGAGCGCAACGCGATAGCATTGGCGGTGCCTTATGGCTCGGAACTGAAGCATAGTGAGACCAACTACCAATTGCTGTAATCCATCTGTATTACTTTTACTGTGTTTTTTTAACAGGGTATTTCAGTAAAATTTATTTTCTTGTGAGAAATTTTCTATCGATGAAGTCCATAATAACTGTAGCATTCGCCTTTCCCCTTTTATTATTTTCCTGTACCAGTGATTCAAAAAAAGCTGAGACAGAAAATGAGAGTTACCAGAAAACACGAGAAGACCTTCGTAAAAAAGAAGAAAAGGACCCAAAACTTTTTCTAACTATCACCGGTGATTCTAAAAAAAATCTGATCGGGCAAACGGTTATAAAAGGAACTATCGCCAACAAGGCATCGATAGCTGTCTTTAAAGATGTGGATGTGAACTTGTCCTTTTACAGTAAGACCCATGCATTACTGGAAACCGACAAGGAGACCATTTTTGAAGTATTGCATCCCGGAGAAACAAAAGATTTCAAAACAAAATATTTCGCACCAAAGGGAACCGATAGCGTAGCCTTTACTGTAGTAACCGCCAAGGTAGAACCACAACAATAAACTAATGCTAATGCATACACGATACAAAAAAAGGAATAAGATTATTTCTATTCCTTTTTGATTTATACTTTTAGTTGCTTACTCTTCTTCGTCAAATGTCATTGCTTCTTTTGCAGTCATCAGCAATTCATATTCTTCTTTGCTGCCCACTACCATATTTTCAAACTCTCTCAATCCCGTACCGGCAGGTATCGGATGACCGGTGATCACATTTTCTTTCAGACCGAGCATTGTATCTGTTTTGCCCTGGATAGCTGCAGAAGACAATACTTTGGTTGTTTCCTGGAATGAGGCGGCAGAGATCCAGCTTTGGGTACCCAGTGAAGCTTTCGTAATACCAAGCAGCAATGGTGAAGATGTAGCAGGTCTCGCGTCACGATATTCCACTGTTTTCTTATCTGCACGGCGAAGAACAGAATTCTCTTCTCTTATTTCACGAAGTGTAACAATCTTACCGGGACGCATCTTCGTACTCTCTCCGGAATCGGTCACTACTTTCTTATCAAAGATCCAATCATTCTCTGCATTAAAGTCATACCTGTCTTCAACATCACCTTCAAGGAATTTGGTATCGCCGGCATCTTCGATGGTTACCTTACGCATCATCTGCCTTACGATCACTTCGATGTGCTTGTCATTTATTTTTACACCTTGCAAGCGATATACTTCCTGTATTTCATTTACTACATATTCCTGTACAGCAAATGGACCTTTAATCGAAAGGATATCTGCCGGCGAAATTTGTCCGTCAGAAAGTGCAATACCCGCTTTTACAAAGTCTCCGTCCTGGGCTAGGATCTGGCGTGTCAGAGGCACGAGATATTTCTTTACAATACCATCCCTCGCTTCCACAATTATTTCCCTGTTACCTCTCTTGATATTACCAAAAGAAACTACACCATCTATTTCTGAAACCACTGCAGGATTACCCGGGTTTCTTGCTTCAAACAACTCTGTTACCCTTGGCAAACCACCGGTAATATCTCTTAGCTTACCCAATACTCTCGGAATCTTTACAATTACCTGACCTGGCCTCACATCTTCTCCTTCGTCGAGTATAATATGCGAACCAACCGGCAGATTATATGATTTAGATTCTTTAGCGCCTTGTACAACTAATGAGGGAATACGTGCCTTATCTTTTGTTTCAATAACTACTTTCTCCCTGTGGCCTGTTTGTTCATCTGCTTCTTCTCTATAAGTAACTCCTTCAACGATATTTTCAAACTTGATAGCACCATCAATTTCTGAAACGATTACATTATTAAACGGATCCCATGTACAGATCACGTCCCCTTTCGCAACCTTCTGACCATCTTTTACCAGGAGAGTTGCACCATACGGTACATTGTTGGTAATGAGTAGCCGATCATTCTTCAAGTCCATTATCCTTACTTCACCCGTACGGCCAATAACCACCTTGGTTTTTTCACCGGAATTATTAATCGCATCTACCGTACGAAGGCCATCAAAGTGAATAGTACCATCGAACTTGGCATTAAGTGTTGATTCAACGGATGCAGAACCCGCCACGCCACCCACGTGGAACGTACGCAGTGTAAGCTGTGTTCCGGGCTCACCAATTGATTGTGCAGCTATGATACCAACTGCATCACCTTTCTGCGCAGCATAACCCGATGCCAGGTTTTTACCATAGCATTTTACGCAAACACCGCGTCTGCTTTCGCAGGTAAGCACTGAACGAATTTCAACACTTTCAACACCCGCCTGTTCTATTTTCTGCCCAATTTCTTCTGTGATCAGCACCCCCGCTTCCACGATTAGTTCATCGGTAACAGGATTATATACGTTGTGCAACGATGTTCTACCCAGAATTCTATCATACAAAGGTTCAATGATGTCTTCATTATCCTTTAATGCGGAAGTAGCAATTCCTCTCAGTGTACCGCAATCCTCGTCATTAATTACGACATCCTGCGCTACGTCAACCAATCTTCTGGTAAGATAACCCGCATCAGCAGTTTTCAACGCCGTATCCGCAAGGCCTTTACGGGCGCCGTGTGTTGAGATAAAATATTCCAATACATTCAATCCATCTTTAAAGTTTGAAAGAATCGGGTTTTCGATGATCTCACTTCCCGTACTTCCTGACTTACGCGGTTTCGCCATCAATCCCCTGATACCGGCAAGCTGCTTAATCTGCTGCTTGGAACCTCTTGCGCCGGAATCAAGCATCATATAGACTGAATTGAATCCCTGCTTATCGCTCGCTAATTCTCGTATAAGTGTCTCCGTTAATCGTGTATCTACACGACTCCAGATATCAATAATACCATTGTATCTTTCATTATTGGTAATGAGACCTGCATTATAGTTGTCCCAAACTTCATCTACTTCATTAGAAGCGTTGTCAATCAAATCCGTTTTGGTATCAGGAACGATGAGGTCATTAATATTAAATGACAATCCTCCTTTGAACGCCATACGGAATCCTAATTGCTTTATATCGTCAAGGAATTTTGCAGTGGCAGGAATATTGGTCCATTTAATAATATCACCAATAATTTCACGCAATGCCTTTTTCGTAAGCAATGCATTTATATAGCCGGCACCTTTAGGAACACATTGGTTAAATATTACCCTACCTACTGTTGTATCCACAATTCTCTTTTCTAAAGTACCATCTTCTTTACGTATAGTTACACGCACTTTAATGGTAGCATGAAGATCTACACGTTGTTCGTTATATGCAATAGTTACTTCTTCCGGCGAATAAAATGTTTTGCCTTCACCTTTCACCGGTTGATCTTTGGTTGACTTCTTCCCTTTGGTGATGTAATACAACCCCAACACCATATCCTGTGATGGAAGTGTGATTGGAGTACCATTTTGTGGATTCAAAATGTTATGAGAAGAAAGCATTAATATCTGTGCTTCCAATATTGCCGCATTACTCAAAGGAACATGCACCGCCATTTGGTCACCATCGAAGTCTGCGTTGAATGCTGTTGTAACCAGCGGATGCAGTTGAATTGCTTTGCCTTCGATCAATTTCGGCTGGAATGCCTGGATAGAAAGCCGGTGCAGCGTAGGTGCTCTGTTTAGCATTACAGGATGACCTTTGAGAATATTTTCAAGAATATCCCAAATAATAGCTTCTTTTTTATCAACCAGCTTTCGCGCGCTCTTTACTGTTTTTACAATTCCTCTTTCGATAAGCTTGCGAATGATAAATGGTTTGAACAATTCCGCAGCCATATCTTTTGGTAAACCACATTCATGCATTTTTAATTCTGGCCCTACCACAATTACCGAACGGCCGGAATAGTCAACACGTTTACCAAGCAGGTTCTGGCGGAAACGTCCTTGCTTGCCTTTCAATACGTCACTTAATGATTTCAATGCACGTCCCCCTTCCGCTTTTACTGCATTTGATTTTCTTGAATTATCGAATAATGAGTCGATCGCTTCCTGTAACATTCTTTTTTCGTTACGAAGAATTACTTCAGGTGCTTTAATTTCCAATAATCTCTTCAAACGGTTATTGCGAATAATAACACGGCGATACAGGTCATTTAAATCGGACGAAGCAAAACGGCCACCATCCAATGGAACCAAAGGACGCAATTCCGGCGGGATAACCGGAATATATTGCATTACCATCCATTCGGGACGGTTGGTAATCCTGGTATTTGCATCGCGGAAGCTTTCTACCACACTCAGACGCTTTAATGCATCCGCCTTTCTTTGTTGCGACGTTTCATTGGCCGCAGCATTACGAAGATCGAATGATAACTGATCAAGATCTATTCTTGCCAAAAGATCGTGAACGGCTTCTGCACCCATTTTAGCAATAAACTTGTCCGGATCTTCATCAGGCAAGTGCTGGTTATCCTTTGGAAGTGTATCCAGAATATCAAGGTATTCTTCTTCCGTCAAAAGATCGCCATAATTTTGTCCTTTATCTGCACGAATACCGGGCTGTATTACTACAAATCTTTCATAATAAATAATTGTTTCCAGTTTCTTGGAACTCATGCCGAGTAAATACCCAATTTTATTAGGCAGCGATTTGAAATACCAGATATGAACTACCGGAACTACCAGTTTGATGTGTCCCATCCTTTCACGACGAACTTTCTTTTCGGTAACTTCCACACCACAGCGATCACATACAATTCCTTTGTAGCGAATGCGTTTGTATTTTCCGCAAGCACATTCATAGTCTTTTACCGGCCCGAAGATTCTTTCGCAAAACAATCCGTCTCTTTCAGGCTTATAGGTTCTGTAGTTAATGGTCTCCGGTTTCAAGACTTCACCATAGCTTCTCTCTAAAATAGAATCCGGAGAACAAAGCCCGATGGTAATCTGAGAAAATGTAGGACGCGGGCGATTTTCTTTTCTAATCATATTTTATTTCCTTTAAGCATTGAACCTGTGGTTCAATGCAAGTGAGTTGATTTTTAATTTAGCGTTTATGCTTTACCGTGAGTTTATTCAAACTGGAGATCTAATCCCAGTCCTCTCAATTCATGCACCAGCACATTGAAAGATTCCGGTACACCCGGCTTGGGAATATTATCACCTTTTACTATGGCTTCGTACGTTTTAGCTCTTCCGATAATATCATCAGATTTGAGTGTAAGCAATTCCTGTAGTATGTTAGATGCGCCGTAAGCTTCCAGTGCCCATACTTCCATTTCACCGAAACGCTGGCCTCCAAACTGGGCCTTACCCCCGAGCGGTTGTTGCGTAATCAAACTGTATGGTCCTATGGAACGAGCATGCATTTTGTCATCCACCATATGGTGCAGCTTAATAATGTATATAACTCCCACAGTTGCTTTTTGATCAAAACGTTCACCGGTTTCGCCATCATATAAATAAGTGTGCCCGAAAGTCGGGAGTTTTGCTTTACCGATTTCGTTTGCAATTTCTTCTACTGATGCTCCATCGAATATCGGCGTGGCATATCTCTTATCCAGTTTTTGGCCCGCCCAGCCCAAAACAGTTTCATAAATCTGCCCGAGATTCATACGGCTCGGTACACCAAGCGGATTCAATACTATGTCAACAGGAGTTCCGTCTTCCAGGAAAGGCATGTCTTCCTGACGGACGATCTTTGCCACAATTCCCTTATTACCATGACGGCCCGCCATCTTATCCCCTACTTTCAGCTTGCGTTTTACAGCGAGATATACTTTTGCCAACTTTAATACTCCCGCAGGTAATTCATCACCAATAGAAATATTGAACTTCTCTCTCTTGTATCTTCCCAACTCTTCATTATATTTAATATTATAATTGTGCAAGAGCGTGTTGATATGATCGTCTGTTGTGGCTTCGCTCGTCCATCCTAAAGGATTTACATTTTGATAGTCGATGTTGGTAAGATTCTTTGGAGTGAATTTGGCTCCTTTACCGATCAATATTTCACCAAAATTGTTGCTTACGCCTGCAGAAGTTTTATCTTTTAACAAAGTCAGTAGCTTACTGATCAGTAATTCCAATTGATCAGCTTCAATCTTTTCGTGTGTTCTGTCAATTTTCTCCAACGAAGCTTTTTCCTTTACTTTTCCATTCTTGTCTTTCTTAGCGCGCTGAAATAGTTTCTTATCAATCACCACACCTTCTGTTCCACTCGGTGCTCTTAACGATGCATCCTTGGCGTCGCCTGCCTTGTCACCAAAAATTGCTCTTAGCAATTTCTCTTCAGGAGTAGGATCGCTTTCTCCTTTCGGAGTAATCTTACCAATCAAAATATCTCCTTCTTTCACATGCGCACCAATTCTGATCACACCAAACTGATCAAGATCTTTGGTGGCTTCTTCACTTACGTTGGGAATGTCAGGCGTCAATTCTTCCTCACCGAGTTTTGTATCACGCACTTCCAGCTCAAACTCATCAATGTGAATGGATGTGAAGAGGTCTTCCTTCACCACTTTCTCACTTATCACAATGGCATCTTCAAAGTTGTAACCCTTCCAAGGCATGAACGCTACTTTCAGATTGCGCCCCAATGCCAATTCACCGTCTTTTGTTGCATAGCCCTCTGTAAGAAAATCACCGGACTTTATTACTTGTCCTTTCTTTACTGCAGGACGCAAATTGATGCAAGTGCTCTGGTTGGTTTTGATAAATTTCGTCAGTTTATAAACCACGAGATCTTCTTCAAAGCTTACGAGCTTCTGCGTTTGACTCCTGTTATATTTTACATGAATTTCGTTGGCATCCACATATTCCACCACACCGTCGCCATCAGCATGAATCTGGATCCGCGCATCGCGGGCTGCCTTTCCTTCAAGACCGGTACCTACTATGGGAACTTCCGGAAGGATCAGCGGAACCGCCTGGCGTTGCATGTTCGAGCCCATCAATGCGCGGTTGGCATCGTCATGTTCGAGGAAGGGAATTAATGAAGCACTCAGACCCACAATCTGGTTGGGCGCCACATCCATAAATTCTACTTCTGTTTTATCCAGAATAGGAAAATCACCCGTCAAGCGCGATTTAACCTTGTCATTAAGAAAGTTCGACTTTTCATCCAACGGCGCATTAGCCTGGGCGATCTTTGCAGTGTCTTCTTCTTCTGCACTCAGGAAATATACCTTCTTCATATCCACGTGGCCGTTCGATACTTTTCGATACGGAGTTTCAATGAAGCCCATTTCGTTAATCTTTGCATGAACGCAAAGGGTGGAGATCAGTCCAATGTTTGGCCCCTCCGGTGTTTCGATCGTACAAAGACGGCCATAGTGCGAATAGTGTACGTCACGTACTTCAAAACCCGCGCGTTCCCTGCTGAGACCGCCTGGACCGAGTGCCGAAATACGACGCTTATGCGTTATTTCACTTAGCGGATTGGTTTGATCCAAAAACTGAGATAATTGCGACGTTCCAAAAAAGGAGTTGATCACGGACGACAATGTCCTTGCGTTGATCAGGTCAACAGGTGTGAACACCTCATTATCTCTTACGTTCATTCTTTCACGAATGGTGCGTGCCATACGGGCCAACCCCACACCAAACTGTGCATATAGTTGTTCGCCTACTGTACGTACCCGGCGATTGCTCAGGTGATCGATATCGTCAATTTCACTTTTTGCATTGGTAAGCAAAACGAGATATTTAATAATTGCGATAATATCTTCTTTGGTTAAAACTTTCTTATCGATCGGGTAGTTCAACCCAAGTTTGCGATTGATCTTGTAACGACCGACTTCACCAAGATCATAGCGCTTATCGCTGAAGAACAGTTTATCAATAATACCACGCGCTGTTTCATCATCCGGGGCATCTGCACCACGCAATTGGCGATAGATATGCTGTACAGCTTCTATTTCACTGTTGGAGGTGTCCTTATTGAGGGTATTATAAATGATTGCGTAGTCGCCGCTTACTTCTTCTCTTTGAACAAATATGCTCTTTGCTTCCAGATCAAGAATAGTAGCGAGGTTATCGTCATCAAGGATGGTATCCCTTTCCAACACGATTTCGTTTCTCTCCAGGCTTACCACTTCACCGGTATCTTCATCTACAAAGTCTTCTACCCAGGTACGCAATACTCTTGCAGCAAGACGCTTACCAATGTTTGCGTGCAATGTTTTCTTATCAGCCTTTATTTCTGCTGCCATTCCAAATAACTCGAGGATGTCTTTATCGGTTTCGTAACCAATAGCACGAAGCAAGGTAGTGACCGGAAATTTTTTCTTACGGTCTATGTACGCATACATCACATTGTTGATGTCGGTAGCAAACTCCATCCAGGCACCTTTGAACGGTATTACCCTCGCGGAATAAATTTTGGTTCCGTTGGGGTGGATAGATTGGCCGAAAAACACGCCCGGTGAACGATGCAACTGGGAGACGACCACACGCTCTGCTCCATTTATCACAAATGTGCCGCGGGGCGTCATGTAGGGAATATTACCCAGAAACACATCCTGAACAATGGTTTGAAAATCCACGTGTTCTTCGTCATTGCAACTGAGGCGTAGTTTTGCCTTTAATGGTACGGCATAGGTGAGACCCCTTTCGATACACTCCTCGATCGTATAGCGTGGTGGATCCACAAAATAGTCGAGGAATTCCAGCATGAAGATATTTCGAGTGTCTGTTATTGGAAAATTTTCCTTGAACACACGAAATAATCCCTCATTATTACGTTTGTCTGGGGTAGTTTCAAGCTGGAAAAAGTCTTTAAATGATTGGATTTGAATACCCAAAAGATCCGGAGCCTCCGCCAAATGTTCAATTTTTCCAAAACTGAATCTTTGATCTGGAGCAACTTTAGTTGGAGCCATATTTACGTTAAAAGATTTTTAAAGTGAGAGCTTTAATAAGAGTATTTAGACAAATTCTGACAACTACCCTAAATTAAAGGACGGCAAAGTTAAGGATAATTATCCAATTTCTACTCACACATCAAAAATTTTGCCGCAAACCAAATATAGAAATTAACATTCCAAAAAATCCAGTGGAAAAGAGCGGGATACAGCGCCGGAAAGTGTTGTCTTAAGCTGAAACTTAAAATGAGGCGCCTGTAACCCCGTTCTTGCTTAAAGCCCCCGGAATCCCGGCGGGGCTCGTTATTTTGATCAATGCCCTTTTTGCACGGTGGCATCAATTATTATTATTATTACAATGACATCACAAATCCTTACTGACCCTGCGATTCTGCCTCCGGACCTTTATTAATCAAATCCATAAACTGGTCAAGTTTCGGGGTAATGATAATTTCTGTGCGCCTGTTTTCATTTCTGCCTTCAGGGGTATCATTGCTGGCGATTGGGTTGTATTGACCGCGGCCTCCGGCGGTGAGACGCTGGGGATCTACACCATAAGTATTTTGTAATGCCTGCACAACGGATGAAGCTCTGAGGGCACTCAAATCCCAGTTATTGCGAATATTGGGCCTGGAAATAGGAACCGTATCAGTGTTGCCTTCAATTAACACATCATAATCTTTATAGTCAGTTATGATCTTGGCAATCTTGGCAAGTGTTTCTCCTGCCTTATCTGAGATTTCGTAACTCCCCGATTTGTAAAGCATGTTATCTGCAAGAGAGATATACACCACGCCTTTCTTCACTTTTATATCCACATCCTGCATTTCATCTTTGCTCAACGAACGGGTGAGGTTATTGGTTAATACCATGTTGAGTGAATCGCTACGCGATTTAGAAGCTATCAACTCCTGTATATACTTGCTGGAAGCATTGATCTGGTCGACCAGTTTTGAAACATTCACATTGCCCTGGCTTGCCGAGGTGAGGCATTTGTCCAAAGCAGCCTGCAAAGATTTTTCATGCTCGCGTTCTGCATTGATTTGTTCCTGCAAACCTGAAATCTGAACACCTGCTTTGTCGAGGTTGCTCTTACATTCCTCGCTTTCCCGGGTAAGCCCGCTATTTGCGTCCTGCAGTTTATTGTAGTTTGCCTGCAACGTATTGAACTTTTTTGTGCTCACACAACTTGTAAAAAAAACCGATACTAATAGAATGATGGAGAAACTAAGTGGAATTTTCACGTTATAGTATTTAAATGTTAATAATCGAATATTTATTTACAAAATTTCAGCCAAGGTATAACATTCAAGTAAAATATGATGAAGGAAGGTTTTAATTAATCGGCATTCAATTTGCAAAAATCTTTTTTTAACTTTTTCGTGTCGCCGAATGCCCTTTTTTAATGACGAATTTTTTAATTGCGTCTATGCCTCCCCGTTATATTTCCGGTAATCATCCTGAATCAGTTGACACCAAAATAAAAGCCCCGGCAATCAAAAATCCGGAGCGCGAATCTCTTTTATCGACACACCAGTTATCTCATTTAGCTGAAGGTCTCCCTGATTTTTTCCCAAAATGTTTTATCATTCTTATCGGGCTTGGGTTTGAAGTTTTCGCTCAGTTGCATTTTCTCCAGAGTTTGCTTCTCCTCATGAGACACAGTCTGGGGCGTCCACACATTTACATGTATCAACTGATCACCTTTGTCATGAGAATTTACAGATGGAAAACCTTTGCCCTTAAGTCGGAAAATTTTACCACTCTGTGTGCCTGGCGGAATTTTAATTTTTGCCCTGCCATCAATTGTTGGAACTTCTGTGTTTGTCCCAAAAACGGCATCAGGAAAAGAAATGTATAAATCGTATGCGACATTGAGTCCCTCACGATGTAGCTGCGGATGCGCTTCTTCTTCAATCAGGATGATCAGGTCTCCGGGGCTACCACCTCTTTCTCCCATGTTGCCCTTGCCACTCATACTGAGTTGCATCCCCTCCTGAACGCCCGCCGGAATGTCAAGCGTCAGCGTTTCTTCGCCGTATTGTCTTCCTTCTCCTTTGCAGGTGGCGCAATTACTGGTAACTACAGAACCCTCTCCGCCGCAGGTAGGGCAGGTAGTAACGGTTTGCATTTGTCCAAGAAATGTATTTTGAACCCGGCGTACCTGGCCGCTGCCGCCGCAGGTACCACAAGTCTGAATACTGCTTTTATCCTTGGCGCCTGATCCTCCGCAGGTATTACAAGCTACATATTTTTTAACCTTGATGGTTTTGGTGGCGCCTTTTGCAATCTCCTCATAGTTCACTTTAATCTTTACCCGGAGATTGGTACCTCTGGTTCCTCTGCTTCTTGATCGGCCGCTCCTGCCGCCAAAAATCCCCCCGAAAACATCATCACCGAAAATATCTCCAAACTGGCTGAATATATCATCCATATTCATACCATGACCGGAGAAACCGCCGCTTCTGCCAGGCCCAAAAGCATTATGGCCAAAGCGATCGTATTGAGCTCGCTTGTCAGAGTCACTCAACACTTCATAGGCTTCTGCCGCTTCCTTAAATTTTTCTTCGGCTGTGTGATCGCCAGGATTCCGGTCGGGATGATACTGCATTGCCACTTTGCGATATGCCTTTTTTATTTCATCCGGTGAAGCAGACCTGCTTACTCCCAAAACTTCGTAATAATCTCTTTTTGACGCCATTGAACTAAACCTGCCATTTTTGTGATCTGCATAATACTGTCACATTGCCGTCTGCAGCTTCCGGCTATAAACTAACTCAGGAATTATTTATTTTCCCACTACGACCTTGGCAAATCGTATCAGTTTATCGTTAAGGTAATATCCCTTTTGAATTTCATCTACCACTTTGCCTTTCATGTTCTCATCTGCCACCGGTACCTCGGTGATAGCTTCGTGTTTCTCAACATCGAACTCGGTATTGATGCTTTCCATTGCTTTAAGACCCTTCATTTGCAGGGTTTTGCGGAGCTTGTTAAAAACCAGCAACACCCCTTCTCTGACCTGATTTACATCATTGCTTTCCCATATTTGCTTCTCTGCCCGGTCACAGTCATCCAACACCTCCAGCAAGGAAACTATGACTTCCTTGCCAGCGGTCTGAATCAGATCTATCCTTTCTTTAGCAGTGCGTCTTTTGAAATTTTCAAATTCTGCGACGAGGCGGATATACTTATCCTTCTGCTCTCCCAGTTCGACTTTTAGCTTCTCAGTTTCCTCCGATGATCCCTGCTTCACCTCGTCTGCCCCAATTGGTTCACCCATAATATCTTCAGCAGAAAATTCTGCTGCTTCAGTAGTATCGTTATTGTCTTTCAATTTCTTTTTATTTTTTTCCATCATATAAAATTGGCTGCAAAGGTACTATTGTCAAACTTTTTGCCAATACAGAAACTTAGACAAATTGACACAGGCTTTCACAACCTCAAAATACCCGAAGACCACAAGATATTTCCGAACTTCTGTAATTTTATGATTATGGAAACATATGGCAAGATTTTACTGTTTGCGATGCCTACTTTTCTTGTATTCGTTTTGTTAGAAAAGTGGTACGGCTGGTACACCAAAAATGACACGGTGAGACAAATGGATATGATCTCAAGCCTTAGTTCAGGAATCACCAATGTAACCAAGGACGTACTTGGCCTGAGCCTGATTGTGATCAGCTACGAGTGGCTGGTAAGTAAGATTGCTCTTGTACACCCGAAACCCGGATGGTGGCTCTATGCTGTTGCCTTCATTGCCCTGGACTTGGCAGGCTATTGGGTTCACCGGATTGCCCATACGTACAATCTATTCTGGAACAATCACATCATTCACCACAGCAGTGAAGAATTTAACCTGGCATGTGCGTTGCGCCAGAGCGTATCTGAAATAGTTAAAATATTTGCCATCTTTCTCTTGCCTGCTGCATTATTTGGCGTTCCGACAAAAGTGATTGCGATTGTAGCGCCAATACAGTTGTTTGCGCAGTTTTGGTATCACACCCGGCATATCAAAAAAATGGGGTGGCTGGAGAAAATCATTGTTACACCTTCGCATCACCGTGTGCATCATGCAATCAATAAAGAATATATAGACAAAAATTTTTCGCAAATATTTATTGTCTGGGATAAAATGTTTGGCACCTTCCGGGAGGAACTGACAGATGTAACACTGGTCTATGGTATTACCCGTCCTGCAAGAACATGGAACCCGATCAGGATCAACTTTATTCATGTATGGTTATTGATAAAAGATGCCTGGCGCACAAAAAGCTGGCGCGATAAATTCAGACTATGGCTGATGCCAACGGGATGGCGGCCAGCAGATGTCGCAGAAAAATTTCCGGTGTATAAAATTGATGATGTTTACAATTTTAAAAAATATGCTCCGCACTACTCAGGTAAATTGCTGGTGTGGTCATGGACACAGCTTTTCGCTTTATTATTTTTTACCAGTTATCTGTTTGCCAATATTGCTAAGATAGGTTCTCCGGAAATATTTGTTTATGGCTTATTCATCTTTCTTAGCGTATATGCCTTTACGGAACTGATGGACCGGAATCGTTTTGCGTTAGGATGGGAAGCTATAAAAAATTTATTGGGTGGATATATTATTGTAAAAACAGGTTCGTGGTTTTCGATGCCACCCTCTTTTGAGTGGATAAATACGGTGACTGGTGCCTGGTTAGTATTATCTACGATTATTACCGCATGGTTTGTTCTGGTAGAATTTAATAGAGAAAATAACACATTGCCGGCGATGTAGATGAAGAGATTTAGAAATTCGTTTATGCATTGACGTTAGTTAAGTCAAAATAAACCACTTTCTCCTTTCACTATACACCCCCATCAAAAAATGTCACGACAAATTGCACGCAGGGTACCAAAAATCATGACAATTCTACTCCAAAAATTGACACTTAACCTAATTGGATCCTGATAATTAAATGTTAAGTTAAAATACTGCCCCATTAGCTTTTCTCGTATTGCTTTTTACTTTTTTCGGCGTCTAAATTGTATATAACTTAAAAAACAGATTAACTATGAAAACTATAATAATATTAGCAGCATTCAGCACCCTTTCATTGGGTGCGTTTGCACAGCGGAAAGGCGGGTACCATAGATATGCGCCTGTTACGAGAGTTGTGGTTACGCCGGCAATCGGTCTGGGATTCGGTTTTGGCTATCCATATTTTGGTTATCCTTATGGTTATCCTTACTACTATGGCCATGCCCCGTATCAGTTATCTTCACAAATACAGGCAATCAAGGTAGATTACCGCAACAGAATAAAAGTAGCACGTCATGACAAAAGCATCAGCCATGCTCAAAGGAAACAGGAAATACGTAATTTAAAGGCCGAAAGAGCGCAGGCCATTGCGAATGCAGAACGTGATTTTTACAATAACCGGGGAAACCGGAATAACAGAAACTACAACGGTAACCAGTAAACGACTTCGTCATCAAGTCAACATAGAAGCATAAATGCCCAAAGCGTTTATGCTTTTTTATAAAACCTGGTTTCTCAACAGGTCTTCAAAAGAATCTCTTTTACGAATAAGAACAGCTTTACCATCCCGAACCAAAACTTCGGCGGGTTTTAAGCGCGAATTAAAATTGGAAGACATCTCGAACCCATAAGCACCCGCATTATAAAAGACAAGATAATCGCCTTCGCGAATCTCACTGATCTCCCTGTCCCACGCAAACGTATCGGTTTCGCAAATGTTTCCGACAATCGTATAATGCATTTTTGGAGCTCCCTCATTGCTAATGTTTTCAATGCGATGGTAAGCATTGTAAAACATTGGCCTTATCAGATGATTAAATCCACTGTTCACACTCGCAAAAGTGGTGGCCGAAGTTTGCTTGAGTACATTCACCTTTGTAACGAAATAACCCGCAGCACTCACCAGAAATTTTCCCGGTTCAAACCAAACCTGTAAATGTTTATTACCGGAATTGGGGTGATTGGCAAACACCTCTGCAACTTTTTTAGCCAGCTTATTGATGTCAGTTTCTTTGTCACCCTCCTGATAAGGCACTTTAAAGCCTCCGCCGAGATCAACGAATTCCAATTCTGTAAAACGCGGAATAATATCGAACAAAACTTCTATTCCTTTTACAAAAACATCCGTATCATCGATGTCGCTGCCGGTGTGTATTTGTAATCCCCGGATAAGCAGGTTATAGTTTTCAACAACAGCGATAATGCCATCAATTTGATCAACCGGAATTCCAAATTTACTTTTGTCGTGACCGGTAGATATTTTAAGATTACCCCCTGCCATAATATTTGGGCGCAATCGAATACCTATCGGGTAGGTATGACCGAATTTTTGGCCAAACTTTTCCAGGTTGGAAAGACTATCAATATTGATATTGACATTCAGATTCTTTGCCTCTTCTATTTCGCTGAAATCAATTCCGTTGGATGTATACAAAACACGCTCCGGTGAAAAGCCGGCATACAATGCAAGTTTTACTTCGTTGATGGAACTGCAATCAACATTGGCACCCATTGACGCTATATATCGAAGTACGTTTACATTGGTCAATGCCTTACTGGCGTAAAAAAATTTTGCATCTGTGTCTTTAAAAGCATCAAGCAGCTTCTGGTATTGCTCCTGGATTCTTTCCGAGTGATAAATGTAAACAGGGGTACCGAATTCCTCTGCTATCGCCGTTAGTTCCGTATGAGATAAAACGCTGTTCATGCTAATAGGCAAATAAATGATTAGCGGGTAATAGATTTTTGAATAAAATTATTGGGAAATAGTATCACTGTTCACTTCATCGGGTTGTTGTTGGTCCTGCAATGATTCTTCATCAATTGCAGATGATTCTTTATCGCCAGTTACGTACGCATCTTCTATTTTTGTTGCTTCGATAATTTCCTGGTCGAGGACCTCCTTTATTTTAGGCAGATCTTCCGGGCTGTTAATTCCAAAATAATCCATGAAAGATTTGGAAGTAGCATAAATCAACGGCTTGCCCGGAGCATGTTCATTTCTTCCTGCAATCACAATCAAATCTTTCTCTAATAACTTTTGAACCGCATAGTCACAGTTCACGCCGCGTATAACTTCAATATCAGTTTTGGTAACCGGCTGTTTGTAGGCAATGATAGAAAGCGTTTCGAGCGATGCCACAGAAAGTCGTTTCAGGAATTTATCCCCGTTAAGCTGGGCTATGGTCTTATGGAATTCTTTCTTGGTTAAAAACTGGAATCCCCCACCGCTTTCCACTATTTCGAAAGAATAAAATTCAGACTTATACTTTTCCCGGACAGCCTGGATAGCCGAACCCACCTGCTCCTGTGTAGCCCGATCTTCGATGAAGCCCAATGCATTATTTACAAACTCCGTCAGCTCTGCAGAAGTCAATGGTTTATCACTGGCAAAAATCAATGCCTCTATATGTGGTATGACGATGCTTAAATCCATGCTATTTGTTATTCACGTTTTCCGGCTTACTGACTATCCCTGCAACGCTGCGGCACCACTTACAATTTCCGTTAGTTCTGTTGTGATGGCAGCTTGTCTCGCGCGGTTGTAGCTGATCTTTAAAGTTTTTAAAAGTTCTTCCGCATTATCTGTTGCCTTGTCCATTGCCGTCATTCTTGCGCCATGTTCACTGGCATGTCCGTCAAGAATTGCCTTGAACAATTGCGTGTTTAAAATTTTCGGCATCAATTCTTCTATCAGCGTAGTTTTATCAGGCTCAAAAATAAAGTCTGCCTTGGCCTGGCCTTTTTTCTTTTCCGTTTTTTTTATGGGTAAGAATTGCTCTATAACAAATTTCTGTGTCGCTGCATTCTTGAACTCGCTGTACACAAGGTCCACGACGTCGTATTCGCCATTTTCGAAAGCCTCCATCGCGAATTTCGATATGTTAGCGACATTTTCAAAAGTTAGTTCGGCAAAGATTTGCCAGTATTTATCAATGACCCCAAACTTATTTTTGACAAGATTTTCATATCCTTTTTTACCTAAAGGAAGAACGTCTATACTATCTCTTGAAATATTACCATACTTTTCGTGCATCAATTGTTTAGCCAGTTTGATAAGACCGCTGTTGTACCCGCCGGCAAGGCCTCTGTCGCTTGTGATCAGAATGATCAATACTTTCTGCACAGGCCTTTCGGCAGCAAGCTTCATATTTACACCACTCTCTACATTACTTACGATGTTACTCAGCATTTCCTGCAGCTTTTGTGCATAGGGCCGCATCTGGATAATCGCATCCTGCGCCCGGCGCAATTTAGCCGCACTCACCATTTTCATTGCTTTGGTAATCTGCTGGGTGTTCTTTACACTTTGTATCCTGCTTCTGACTTCCTTTAAAGCGCCACTCATATGATTTTATTTACGGGGTGCAAAGTTAAGCGAATAGCCGAACAAAACCAGTCTTTGTTTAATTAGTTACGCGCAGCGAAATGCACAGAAACAGAGTTGTGCTTGCGATTTAAGAAGAAAATAGCCAAAAGTAAAAATGAGAAGTTGTTTTTATGCTACTTTTGCCCTCACATTTTGCGATTGCGTAATAGAAATTTGCGTACATGAAAATTACTTGGTGGAAAATATTGTGCATTCTGCTTTTATTTTTCGCATTCACGGACGGCTTCCTTGTAAAAGTTCCTTATGTTGGGAATCTTCACGAAAGTATCAGGAACTTCTATTTCCATGTTCCCATGTGGTTTGGCCAGATTGCACTGCTGAGCTTATCACTGGCTTATTCAATTGCCTATCTCCGCACGGAAAATATCCGCTATGATATATATGCGGCAGAGTTTGCCAAAACGGGGGTAGTATTTGGCGTGCTTGGCCTGGCAACTGGTTCCATCTGGGCTACTTATACCTGGGGTGAACCCTGGAGCAACGACCCTAAGCAGATTGCCGCAGCAATTGCCCTGTTGATCTATTTCGCCTACCTCGTGCTGAGAGGCTCCATGACCGATATAGACAAGTCTGCCAGGATCAGTGCAGTGTACAACATCTTTGCCTATTTCATTTACATTCCGCTCATCATGATATTGCCGCGGTTGGTACAATCGCTTCATCCGGGTGGAATGGAAGGCGCCAAAGGCGGTGGTAATCCCGCGTTGGGTGGCAATAGCCTCGATCCTGCAATGGAAGTGGTTTTTTGGCCCGCTGTTTTGGGATGGATATTGCTCGGTGTATGGATCAGTAGTCTCAAAATCCGGCTTAGCTTATTGGCGAATAAAAATCTAATTAAATGATCAAAAGAATATTTCAGCGTATATGCTTCCCCGTTATATTGTGTTGTTGCGATGCCGTCTCGTTTGCACAAAATTCATCCGATTCATCTTCCGTTAAAAGCCCAAGTGTAATGATGAGCCATGACAAGATCTATGTAGTAATGGCTGTTTGTATTACCATTCTAACCGGACTTTTTTTATACCTTATAAGAATAGATATGAAAGTTTCGAAAAAAGAGAAGCTTTCATAAAACGGGTTAAATAATTTTTATACAGAAATTCTTCAAAAAAATATCTTTTAAGTTTGATGCCTTTTTTAAACTCAAAATTCCTTCCTATATGTCAATACAATCAGGGTATAGTTTTTTCAAAGCTGTAGAAAAAAGTTTTGATAAAGCTGCCCGTTTTACCAACTGGGATCCGGGAACGCTGGAACAGATTAAACAATGCAACAGTGTATACCAGATGCGTTTCCCCATTAAAAAAGAAAATGATGAAATCATCACCATCGAAGCTTATCGCGTACAGCATTCTCATCACAAAACTCCGTGCAAAGGAGGCATTCGTTTCAGCCTTGCAGTAACACAGGATGAAGTGATGGCGCTCGCGGCATTGATGACTTATAAATGCGCCATAGTAAATGTGCCGTTTGGAGGCGCCAAAGGGGGTATTAAAATAAACCCCCGTCATTTTACTCCTTACGAACTGGAAAAAATTACCCGCCGCTACACTGCCGAACTAATCAAGAAAAATTTTATTGGCCCCGGTACCGATGTACCTGCCCCTGACTATGGAACCGGTGAACGTGAAATGGCATGGATACTGGACACTTATGTTGCGATGCATCCCACCGAACTGGATGCAGCCGGTTGCGTAACGGGTAAGCCGGTGAGCCAGGGCGGTGTACGCGGAAGACGCGAAGCAACGGGCCTCGGCGTGTACTATGGGCTGAGTGAAGTATGCAACATGCCTTCCGTAATGTCAAAGCTTGGATTGCCCGTTGGCGTAAAAGACAAACGCGTAGTGGTGCAGGGATTAGGAAACGTTGGGTATCACAGTGCGCTTTTCTTTCAACAAGCAGGCGCAAAAATTATTGGATTGGCAGAATTTGAGGGCGCCATTTACAACGAAGACGGGCTCGATGTTGACAAAGTATTTGAACACAGGAAGAAGTCCGGGTCAATATTGAATTATCCAGGCGCAAAAAATTTTGAAAATACTTCTGATGCACTGGAAATGGAATGTGACATTCTCATTCCGGCCGCTTTGGAAAACGTTATCAACATTACCAATGCCTCCCGAGTGAAAGCAAAGATCATTGGAGAAGCCGCCAACGGGCCGCTTACGCCCGATGCAGATGACATAATGAATGCAAAAGGGATTCTGGTAGTGCCGGATATGTACCTGAACGCTGGTGGTGTTACCGTGAGTTACTTTGAGTGGTTGAAAAATCTCAGCCACGTGCGATATGGACGATTAGAAAAAAGATTTACCGAAAATATGAATCATCATATTCTGGGCCAACTGGAAGAATTAACCGGGAAGAAGGTTTCAACTCTTGAAAGAGATTTTATTATGCACGGCGCCGACGAGGTTGACCTTGTGAGAAGTGGTTTGGAAGAAACCATGATCTCTGCTACCCGCGAAATAGTTGATATTTGGCAGAAGAATCCTGACATACCTGATATGCGCACTGCTGCTTACGTATGCGCTATTAATAAAGTTGGGACTTCGTATGCAGAATTGGGCATATTCCCATAGGCTTTACAATAATTACCGGGCTAAACTTTTGAAAGTTCTCAATCATTCAGAAGTTGTGATGCCGGAAATTCATTAGTCTCAATGAATTGATCGTTTATTTTTTTGTAGCCAAAACAATAAGCGCCATTAGTGATGAGCAAATATTTTGCAGGCAGCGCAATATGATATCGCAATACCTGGCTTAATACTTTTTCAGAAAGAGGCGTTTCCATTTCCTTGCACTCGATGATCATAAACGGTTTCGCCTGCGGATCATACACCACTAAATCGCATCGCTTACTAAGCCCACCTAGTTTTATTTCTTTCTCCACTGAAAGAAGTGATGAGGGGAATTGTCTTTCGAGTAAATATTGAATCATATTTTGCCTCACCCATTCTTCTGGTGTTAGCCTTATCCATTTTTTTCGTACCACATCAAAAACTTCGTTTAATCCTGACCGTTGTCTTATTGAAATTTTGTTCTCTGAAAATTGAAGTTTGATCATTTGCAATGATAAGACAGATAAACGCTTTAGCAAATCTAAATCATCAATCTAAAATCGTACTTTTATCGGTATCATGCCACGATAAGAAGAAAGGATATGAAAACAAAAAAAGAAATAGTAAACAACTGGCTGCCCCGGTATACAGGCGAAAAACCGGAAAATTTCGGAGAATATATTTTGCTAACCAATTTCAGCAACTACGTGAAAATGTTTGCTGATATACATAAGGTAAAAATTGTCGGTACGGACAAAGCTATGCCTTGTGCCACGGCTGATGATATTACCATTATCAACTTTGGTATGGGAAGCCCTGGCGCTGCTACTATTATGGATCTCTTGAGTGCTATTGCACCGAAGGCGGTTTTGTTCCTGGGAAAATGCGGCGGCCTGAAGAAACGAAATAAAATTGGCGATCTTATTTTGCCCATTGCCGCCATCAGAGGAGAAGGAACTTCCGACGATTACTTTCCGCCCGAAGTGCCTGCATTACCCGCATTCGCGCTGCAGAAAGCCATCTCCACTACTATACGCGATCATTCAGTAGATTATTGGACAGGCACCGTGTATACCACCAACCGACGTGTATGGGAACATGATGAAACGCTGAAATCATATCTTAGAAAAGTAAGAGCCTACGCCATAGACATGGAAACTGCTACCATTTTTACCGTAGGGTTTTTTAATAAAATTCCTACCGGCGCCCTGTTGCTGGTAAGTGATTCCCCGATGATTCCTGAAGGTGTAAAAACCGCAGAAAGCGATGCCAATGTGACGGCAAAATTTGTCGAACTACACTTAAGGATAGGAATTGAATCGCTGAAACAGCTGATTAATAAAGGGCTCACCGTCAGACACCTGAAATTTTAATCAAATGTCCTGGTTGAATTTACTTTAATGGGTTACCCTCTTCTTGAAATAAAAAACCTGAGTGTTGATTTTGTAACCGATGCCGTGAAGTTTGCTGCCGTAAAAAATATCTCTTTTGCAATTCGCAAAGGAGAAACAGTTGCGATAGTTGGTGAATCGGGTTCCGGCAAAACAGTTACGTCATTATCTATTTTAAAGCTTTTACCGGTACCACCGGCACAATACAGCGATGGTAGAATTCTTTATACCGAAAAAGAAAATCAGCCCACCGACATCCTGCGGTTTAATAAGAAAGAATTACAACAGCTCAGGGGAAATAAGATTTCTATGATCTTCCAGGAGCCGATGACGTCGCTAAATCCCGTACAGACATGTGGATCGCAGGTAATGGAAGTGCTGCAATTGCATAAAAACCTGACTCCAAAAGAAGCAAAGCAAATTACTATTAATCTGTTTGAAAAAGTAAAACTTCCTCATCCTTCGTCTATCCTTCACCGTTATCCTCATCAACTAAGCGGCGGACAGAAGCAACGGGTAATGATCGCGATGGCAGTCAGTTGTAATCCATTACTGTTAATTGCTGACGAACCTACAACAGCATTGGATGTCACTGTTCAAAAGGCAATACTGAAGCTGATAAAAGAACTGCAACAGCAAGAACAAATGAGTGTGATATACATTACGCATGACCTTGGGCTGGTGGCAGAAATAGCCGACTCGGTTATTGTAATGTACAAAGGAGAAATAGTAGAAATCAATTCAACCAGGGAAATTTTTACCAATCCCCAGCATCCCTATACACGCGCTCTGATCAATTGCCGACCCTCTCCCTCAATGAAGGGGAAACGTCTTCCCGTCATCAGTGATTATCTGCAGGGCGACATAGAGAGTTATCATACTGAAGATTTTTCCAATCAAAAAAATAAAAATGCAGCCACTGATACAAATGATGCACTAAGAGTGGAAAATCTGAGGGTTTATTTCCCGCAGAAAAAAAGTTTCACAGGAAAAGTTCTTAACGAATTTAAGGCGGTTGATGATGTAAGTTTTTCAATCGGAACGGGTGAAGTGGTGGGCCTTGTCGGTGAAAGCGGGTGCGGGAAAACCACGCTGGGCAGAACTTTGTTACGATTGATAGAACCAACTTCCGGTAACATTTTTCTCAATAACAGGAATATTGCCCAGGTTTCTGAAGGCGAATTGAGAAAAATGCGAAAAGACATCCAGATCATTTTCCAGGATCCTTATGGGTCTCTTAATCCGAGGATTACAGTAGGTGATGCGATTGATGAACCCATGAAAGTGCATAACATATTGCCTTCTCAAAAACTAAGAAAAGAAAAAATCGTGGAGTTGCTGGAAAAGGTCGACTTAAAACCTGAACACTTTAACCGTTACCCACATGAATTCAGCGGCGGTCAGCGGCAACGGATCTGCATTGCGCGGGCGCTAAGTCTGGATCCGGAATTTATCATCTGCGACGAAAGTGTTTCTGCATTAGATGTAAGTGTGCAGGCCCAGGTGCTAAATCTGTTGAACGATCTGAGAAATGAACTTGGCTTCACCTGCATATTCATTTCGCATGATTTAGGAGTGGTACATTACATCAGTGATCGCATCATGGTAATGCAGGCGGGCAAAATTGTGGAAGAGGGAACTGCAAATGAAATTTATTTTCATCCGAAAAATCCCTATACACAACAACTAATAGCGGCGGTTCCAAAAATAAGATACTGAAAACAGGACATTAATTATCTAGCATACCAGCGTATTGATCGGTAAAATAAAATTGCCTGCCACCGGGTTGAGCGGCGATAAGTACCTTATGCAATTCTTCCTGGAATTGGGTATGTACATCAGTGCCGGGTTTTAATACGTCCCTGGTTAACGATGTAAGGCCGTCACTTTCGGTGCTAACCGAATCTGCACTTAGTGGCTGCGTTCCACTGATAGCCATTTTCCAATCATCGTTGTCGTTCATCCGGTATTTATAAAAATATACCAGCCTCATTCTGCCATCATAAGTAATGGTATCAGCAGATATAAATTCGACTGAATCAATTTTATCGTAGGAATTATAATTCACCAGAATGCTTCTTGCCATTTGTTCTTTGCTCAGAAAAGACGAAGGGAACCGGGATTCCAGTTTTTCGTCTTTTAATTTTTCATAAAATTCCGCCCTGTAGGAATCAGACTTTGCAAGGGACCATAATATGCTGTCAGACACGCTCTTTTTATATTTTAAGAACAAAACAGCAGTATTCATCTGAACCCGCATATCGTTTGAATGGAGCAGTTTATCCAGATATTTCGCAACGGAAGGCTCTTTATCATAAAAAGGCATCAGTAATTTCTCATATGCGTATACGTTAGAAGAAGATGATAACATGGTAACGTAGTGATCATACGGCATGCCCGGGTAACTACTGTTATCATCGTCGGATTTATCCAGCATCTTCTCATCTTTTGCCTGTTGCCTTTTCATTTCAAGCTTGGCATCGAAATAGATTTTCGTAAAATAGTCTGCATAGTCATCGGGAGCAAGCAATCCACTATCTGAAAGGGTGGCAAGCAAGGAAGTAAGGTTATCTTTATAATCATCAATAATCAGGAGCTGCAATATGTCGGGAAATAATTTTCGTGCGAGCTGAAGCGAATCCCTAAAGTCATCAAAAAAATCACTGTAATCTGTTGAACTTTCAAATATGGGCGGATCCTGCACCAGCATTTGCTTCAGCAAAGCATAAGATTCATTGCTTTTGTTTTCCGCAAGCGCTTTCATTACATCATTTTGGAATGTAAGTGTATCCCCCGCACTTTCGTAAACCTGTTTTAATGCTTTTACTACCGCGGGTGCAGACCCTTGTTCGTGAACAGAACCCAAAGCCCGGATCACCCTGGATTTGGTATCAAAATAATCCTTGTCGCCATACTGCAAACTCTGTATCGCCGACATCAGCCGGGGAATATCCTTTTTTGTAAAATCCATATTAGCAAGTGCTCTCAGTGCCTTAGCATGAGTAGCACTGTCTTTTACGTAAAAATCATGAAAGAAAATATCATTCTTATTTGCCAACATGTCAAAATGAGAAGTATCTGAAACGGGATCAAAGCTCGAAATAAATGTTTTTACAAACGAGCTCCCTTCGCCCAATGTGTCGCTCATCGTGGCAAAGCGATAGATCCTGTCTTTATTCACGATCAATATATGTTGAATACATCTCGATGTATTGGTGTCAGTCACCACAAAGCGATAAGCTGTGATGCCATTGCCCGTCTTAAAGGAATCGGCGGAAGCAAGGGTCAAATCTCCGTTTTCGAGATATTCGTCTTCTTCATTTTTTTTAAAAGACGCCAGATCATTCTCATGATAGTACTTTGGCAATTGCTGCATGCTTACAGCAATTATTTCACCCGTGCTATCGCTCTTGAAGAATGCGTGTTTTCTTTGGAACAAATAGGAATCACCAAGGTCGGTAAATGCACCTGAGTTCATTATCCCTTCAAACAAACTCCTGAAGCCGGGATCGATTTCAGGCGCTACAGGTGTCATTACCGTAAAATGCATGAAGGTATCCTTTATCTGCCTTGGCTGCGGATATCTGAAGGGCGTGAACCGGAAAGACGAAAAGAAGGAAGAAAATTTCGTGGAGGAATCTTTGCTTTTTGCAGCAAGCAAAAAATATTGAGCACCTTTCAAGATGATCTTTTCTTTTATAAAATCACCATTGGTAGTTTTTAAGTGCACCTCCATGCACGGATAACCATTGAGTGATGTGTACTTTTCGCTGATTTCTTTTTGAATAAATTTTGATGCCTTAAATGATTCGTTTACGAGGCTGAGATCAAATGTATCTTCGTCAAGAAAACTGAAATTGTTTATTGCTTTTTTCAAGATGAGATAAGAATTTCCCGTAGCGCTGTCATCCGCTTCATATTCCCATCGGTCCACTCCATCCGTATTGGCAGTATTCAAAAACTGATGCGGCGGCTGCGGCAGGCTAACCGTAAATCCTCCGGACAATGGTTCAAATTTTACTGGTTGATCCTTTTGCTCAGGTAATTTTATCGATCCAAAAAATTTATCTGCTTCCGGGCCGATCACGTAGGATTCCTTACCACTCATTTTAAAAATCAATACTTCAAAAGGCATTACAAAGATCTGGTATCGCTGCACATCGCCGGTGCGGGTTTTATTGGTTATATCAAATCCATTATACCCCGCGAATCTGATTTGTCTTTTCTGAATGATCTTGCCCGGAATATTTTCGAATAAAAGGCTGTCTATTTTCTTAAAAACTGCCTCTTCTGAATCGCCACCAAATGCGCTATACGTTTGCACCCGGGTAATCATGTAATACGAACCATTGCTCATATCGGCAAACTGATAGCGATCCGGACCCGAAGCATCGGTTGACATTTTGTAAAGATTCCCGGGCACCGAAACAGAATAAGTTCCATCAGGGTTGGCATAGTTGTGAAAAGTCACCGGAACTTTTTGTTTGTCGATCGTATTTTGTAAAAAGGCATTCTTTTCATTCAGTTTCACCGGCCTGAGTTTATATCCTTTTTTTCTCAGCAATTCAATTACGCCACGATCTCCGGGTAAATGTGCTGCCCCTACGCCAACAAACAGCGAATGCTTCTTCAATATCGTATCGATGGAATTGGCCTGGATAACATTCCGTGCTAATAAAAATTTTTCCCTGAATACTTTGGAGCCCTGCAATATGATTTCTATCGAATCCAATAAATCGAGGTCGCCACGCCGGTACGCATCTTCCGATTGCTTCTCGAGTTCATAGGCAGGTACTGTAATATTATTATTTTCATGATTCTTTTCTCTTGCCATATCGGCATAGGCTTCCATTACAATTTTCTCCGTAGAAAAATAGTCCTCTACCCCCGCGGTTATCTTATTTAATCTCTTTGCGGTTTGGTAAATGTATAAGTCCAAAAATGTATTTTCCTCGAAATCTTCCTGCGGCTTGTAACTCCGGTAGAGGAGATTATTGACCACGGTAGGTTCCGACTGGAGTGCAGTTTTCAATTGCTCTTCATAGTCGTTCAGACGGAAACTTTTTTCATTTAGATAATCGGTTGGTGACGATTGAACAAAGCTTCTGTAGTTATTCTGAAGATCATCCATTTTTACCATTTCGGGTTGCCACACCTCCGGGTTGAGTTCTATGGCTACTTCGTCTACACTTTTTAATGCATAATAGAATGAATCGGCCAGATGAAAAACCAATTTGCCGCTGACATGCATCGTACCGAACAGGTACGACGGCCGCTTCAGGCCATTGCCTGTTATTTCCCACAAAAGACTTTGATATTTTTTAGGACCCTGGTTGAATGCCTTTAGCGGAGACAGAGAAAGCAGGCAAACAAACATAAGTAATCTGGAAAGTGTTGTTCTCATAGTCGTTTTGATCAATATTCTTAAAGATGCATACAAGAGAGGGCATTACCAAATATTTTGAGTGTAGCCCAAGACATTAAAATACCTATTGAAAAATTTGTCACACAATTTAAACAAAATATCTTACCTTTGCGCACTTAAAAAATCATGCCGTAACATGATAAGTGGCCAAACGCCTGGCACGTATCTCTGTAACAACAGTAATGGCATGTGACAATTAAGATTAAAAATATAATTGCACATGAAACTTAGTCAATTCAAATTTGACCTCCCCCTCAACCTTATCGCACAAGCGCCTGCCAAAAAAAGAGAAGACAGCAGGATGATGGTTATCGACAGAAAGACCGGCAAAATGGAAAACAAACATTTCCGTGACATCATCGAATATTTCGATGACAAGGACGTGTTTGTAGTAAACAATACAAAAGTATTTCCCGCACGCATGTATGGCCGTAAGGAGAAAACCGGAGCCAAGATTGAAGTATTTCTTTTGAGAGAATTACACAAACAAAACCGTTTGTGGGATGTGATCGTTGATCCGGCACGTAAGATTCGTGTAGGTAATAAATTATACTTCGGAGAAAATGATGAACTGGTAGCAGAAGTAATTGATAATACTACGAGCCGCGGCAGAACCATTCGTTTTTTGTGGGACGGACCGGAAGATGAGTTCAGAAAGATGTTGTATTTCATGGGTGAAACACCGCTGCCAAAATATATAAAGCGCAAACCAGACGAGGAAGATAAAGAGCGGTATCAGACTGTATATGCAAAACACGAAGGCGCGGTGGCTGCACCTACTGCAGGACTCCACTTCAGCCCGGAGCTGATCAAGAGACTGGAGATAAAAGGGATCCGCTTCGCTGAAATTACGTTGCATACCGGCCTTGGCACCTTCCGCCCGATTGAAGTAGAAGACCTCAGCAAACACAAAATGGATGCTGAATATTATAAGATAGATGAAGAGGCCTGCCGTATTGTAAACAAGGCAAAAGAAACCGGGAAAAGAATTTGCTCCATCGGTACCACCACGATGCGTGCCATGGAAACATCATTTACTGCGCAGAAATTTTTAAAGCCTTCTGAAGGATGGACAAATACTTTTATTCATCCGCCCTACACATTTAATATAGCAGATTCACTGGTTACGAATTTTCATTTACCCAAAACGAGCCTGTTGATCATGACTTGTGCTTTTGCAGGGTACGACCTGGTAATGGAAGCCTATAAGAAGGCAATCAAAGATAAGTATCGCTTCTTCAGCTACGGCGACGCCATGGTGATATTGTAAAGTTTTTTCTTTTTAGCCACATAGGCACGAAGACATAAATAATTCTATTATTGCTTCGTCCCTTTATGTCTTTGCGGCGTCAACTAAATTTCCGGCCTTTTGTTTAAATTAGTGCAAACAAACGATTGCTCATGAAGACCGTTTACCAATGGCTGGATGAATATGGCGATAGCCATAAAAATGAAACCAATAAAACTATCCACTGGATCTGTGTTCCTTCTATCTTTTTTTCCATTACCGGCTTATTGTATTGTGTAAAGCTGCCATTGCATTTGAGCGATGCGATTCAAATGAATGTCGCCATGCTTGTGCTGCTACTGATAACAATTTATTATTTTTCATTGTCGTTCCGCCTCGGGATTGGCATGTTATTGTTTGGAGTGGTTTGTCTTTTTATCTGCTATGAGATAGAAAAAAATATTTCCACACCGCTATGGCTTATCTGTATTATCATTTTTGCAGTAGCATGGATCGGCCAGTTCTACGGACATAGCGTAGAGGGTAAGAAACCATCTTTTTTCAAAGACATTCAATTCCTGCTTATTGGACCGATGTGGCTAATGAGTTTTATCTATAAAAGACTCGGCATATCATTTTAGCATCACATGCCAAATAATCCCTTGTTCAATCGCTTTAATGTTTCTTCTTTGTGATCGCGGGAAACTAAAATAGAAATATTGTGCCGGCTGCCGCCATAGCTTACCATACGCACCGGAATGCCGGAAAGGCTGGTAAAAATTTTGGCTATCACATTTTTGGTTTCGGTGATATGATTACCAACAATAGAAACGATCGTTTGATTGCTATCCACTTCCACAGTTCCGTACACTTCCAGTTCTTTTACGATCTCAGATAAGTGGGAATCATTATCAATGGTCAATGAAACAGCCACCTCTGAAGTGGTCACCATATCAATTGATGTTTGATATTTCTCAAACACATCAAATACTTTCCTGAGAAAACCATAAGCAAGCAACATCCTGCTGCTTTTTATTTTAACAGCGGTGATAGAATCTTTTGCGGCAATAGCTTTTACGCCAACGCTTCCTGCTTCACTGTCGATCAATGTTCCCTGGGCTTCCGGCTGCATTGTATTCAAAAGCTTCACCGGCACATTATAATGTTGTGCGGGCCAGATACTCGCAGGATGCAAAATTTTTGCACCGAAGTAAGCAAGTTCGGCAGCTTCGTCAAAACTCATATGACTCACCGGTTTTGTTTTTTCCACAATACGCGGATCATTGTTGTGCATGCCGTCTATATCCGTCCATATTTCGCAAACAGAGGCATTAATCGCTGCCGCAATAAGTGATGCAGTATAATCGCTGCCACCGCGTTTTAAATTATCTACTTCGCCTTTTGCATTGCGGCAAATGTATCCCTGCGTGATGAAAAGCGTCTGATCTTCATTTTTCTTTAAAAGTTGTGACAGCTTCACTTTGATGCTGCTTACCTGGGGTTCACCTGCGGTATCAATGGTCATAAAGTCGAGCGCCGGCAGCAACTTATGTTTAATATTCTTCTCTTCGAGGTACGTGTTAAAAAGTTTTGTGCTCAGCAATTCGCCCTGTGCCAGGATATCTTTATTCAGCGCTTCACTGAATGATATTTTCAGGATAATGTTTAAAAACTCAAAATGCTCGGCAATAATCGCCTTTGCTTTAGCATAACTATCTTCTTTTTTTACCAGCTTTGAAATAAAATCCTGGTAGTGGGATTCCAGGGAATCTATCTGTTGCTTGGCCTTTGCCCGGTCTGCTTTGGAAAGGCTGTCGCTGATTTCCGTAAGTGAGTTAGTAGTGCCGCTGAGTGCGCTGAGTACTACTATTTTTGGCTCATTATCTTTTGTGATAAGTTGTGCCACATCAAACATTCGTTCGGGCTTGCCTACGCTGGTGCCTCCAAACTTCATTACTTTCATTGCTGTAACTGCGGTTATTTTTTGAACCGGGTTGCAAATGTACTATATAGGAAGAATTTTAAGTAAATGATTGGGGGATAAAAATGCATTCAGCAGTAGTTTTAAACAATAGTCTATAGTGAAACATTAAATTTTTCCCCCACACCTTTCAAATCCTTCACGACCGCATCCAGCAATGGAATTCCATTTTGCATTCTTTCTTTTTCAAATTTCACCTCCGGTTCGCCGGGAATGACGACACCTTCTTCACCGGCAGTGGTTTTTGCAGACTTGAAACGTTGAATCCATTTATCCATGTGATGCTTGAATTCTTCTTTCGGGCGAAATGCATTAATGCGCATGGCACCAAAAAAATGGCCGATGCCTTCGCCGGGCATATTTTCCGGGATGGGCACATACGCAGGAAAGGGCGGCACCCACGGACCGTAATTAGCGCCACTTAATACAGCAGAAAAAATATCTACGATAGCGCCTAACGCGTACCCTTTATGGCTGCCATGCTCACGGTCGCCGCCGAGTGGTAATAGGGCGCCCCCGTTCTTCAATGCATTGGCATCATTCGATGGTTCACCTGTTTTCGTTTGTACCCAACCGTCAGGTGCATCCTGGTTTTTGCGTTGCAAAATTTCCAGTTTGCCGTTGGCAGCAGTGGTTGTAGCAAAGTCGGCAACAAAAGGTTGTTCACTTCCTGCAGGGATCGCTACCGCTATTGGATTGGTACCTAACAAACGTTCTGTTGAAAACGTAGGTGCTACAATAGCGGAGCCATTCGTCATGGCCATACCGATCATATCATGCTGCAATGCCATCATTGCGTGTGAACCGGCAATACCAAAATGATTGCTGTTGGTAACACTTACCCAGCCAGTTCCAACTTTTTTTGCTTTTTCAATAGCCACATTCATTGCAAAAGGAGCTACCACTAACCCTAACCCTTTATCGCCATCAACCACGGCAGTAGAAGGTGTTTCGTGAACGATTCTCATTTCCGGAGTGGCATTTATTCTTTTTGCTTCCCAGAGGCGAACATAACCTGAGAGCCTTGCTACGCCATGGCTATCTACGCCACGGAGGTCGGCGATGAGTAATGATTTTGTTGCAAGCGCTGCGTGTGCTGCGGTGCAACCGATACTTAAAAAAATCTTTTCTGTAAATACGTATAACTCTTGGTAACTATAATTTTTTAACATGGTGCAAATGTAGGGATAGGAACATTGTGTCACGTATTTTACCTTAGTGGCTGACAAGACACTTTTTTTCGTTTTTTTTCTTGTTTTCTTATTCGGACGTTATTCGGAGATAATTCGGAGATAATTCGGACATAGTGATCGAATAAGCTACGAAATAAATGGGTTATAATATTTGAATTTTCTATAGATATGAAGCACCCGGTTATATTCTCAACGGCAAGAATTCCTTGCCCGGCAGGCCAGGGATTTAAAATATACGGCCCGAAGTCATCCCCGAATAACGGACCTGCCTGCAGTCAAGCAGGTCCGTGCTTTACAATTCGTGTAATCAGAATAATTCGTTCAATTTGTGTATTTAGATTTTAGCCTTTAGTTTTGCCGCAATCACAAATAACGTTATGGGACGAATTTTTGAAGTACGAAAGGCAACGATGTTTGCGCGCTGGGACCGGATGGCCAAGCAGTTTACGCGTATCGGTAAAGAAATTGCCATTGCGGTAAAACAAGGTGGCCCCGATGCCGATAACAACCCTGCGTTGCGCCGGTGCATCCTGAATGCCAAGGCGGTGAACATGCCTAAGGATCGCGTAGAAGCTGCCATAAAGCGTGCCATGGGTAAGGATAAATCGGATTACCACGAAGAAGTATACGAGGGCTACGCACCGTATGGCGTGGCGGTGCTGGTGGAAACGGCAACTGACAACCCAACGCGGACGGTGGCCAATGTGCGCATGCATTTTAAAAAAGGTAACGGCTCGCTGGGAACAAGTGGAAGCGTGGCTTTCCTCTTCAACCAGATGGGTGAATTTAAAATAAAAAAAGATGACCACAACCTGGATGAGCTGGAACTGGACCTGATCGATTACGGCCTTGAAGAAATTGGCGAAGATGAAGAAGGTAACATAATTATACGCACGCCTTTTACTGAATTCGGTAACATGAGTAAAGCCCTGGAAGAAAAAGGCATTGAAGTAACTACTGCAGAGCTTACGCGCATACCGACCACCACGGTAGACCTGCCGGAAGAACAGGCGCAAGAAGTATTAAAACTGGTGGACAACCTGGAGCAGGATGAAGATGTTCAAAAGGTATACCACAACCTGAAATAGAAAACCGCCCCGGCTCTCCGGCAACGGTTCTATTTTTGACTATGACCCCAAAGTAAAACTCCCTTTATATTGAATTGATTGATGCGATTGAGATAGTCAGACGCTCCTTCTGATTGTTGGTTTAATTGTTGTTAAAAAATTTTATTCACACGTCGCATTGTGAATTTTTCGGATTACTTGCATCATAACATTGCGTGTTACGCAAAGACAGGGAGACGCAAAGTGTTTTTAACTTTAATAAAACTTCCAAAATGAAAATCAGCTATCTCTTTAGCAGAATTGTGTTAGTGCTGTTGGTAATATTTTTTTGTCAGAATTTACACGCCCAGCAGAAAAAAGATTATGCTGCACAATGGAAAAAGATTGATGAGCTGGTCTCAAAAGGATTACCCAAATCTGCCATTGCTGAGGTAGATAAAATTTATGCGTCGGCTAAAAAAGAGAATAATGATGTGCAGGTGATAAAGACTTTGCTCTATCAAATGACATTGAACCAAACCACTGAAGAAAATGCTTCCGAAAAAAATATTGCAAAGTTTGAGAGTGAGATAGCATCGTCAAAAGAGCCTTCCAAATCGATTCTCGAAAGCATCACTGCCCAACTATATTGGAATTATTTTCAACAAAACCGGTATAAGCTCTATAACAGGACCAATACCGTAAATTTTGACAAGAAAGATATTGCAACGTGGACCGCCGATGATCTGAATAAAAAAATTGGCGAACTGTATCTCGCTTCTTTATCTGACAAAAATTTGCTGCAGCAAACAAAACCCGAATCTTTTGACGCAATCATTCTAAAAGGCAATGCCCGATACCTGCGGCCGACGTTGTATGATCTGCTGGCCCACCGGGCATTGGAGTATTTTGAAACCGATGAACCGGATATTACAAAACCGGCTTATGCATTTGAAATAAAGGACGATGCCGCATTTGCACCTACGGAAGAATTTGTGCAACATGAATTTACCACCAAAGATGCTGCTTCGCTGCATCACGAGGCACTGTTGATCTTTCAGCAGTTGCTGGCATTTCATTTGAATGACATAAAGCCGGATGCATTGATCGATGCAGATATGGAGCGGATCAATTTTGTGAATCAATACGGGGTAATGAGTGGAAAGGATTCGTTGTATAGGGATGCCCTGAATGAAATCGCGCGAAAGTTTACTGATAACCCAATGTCAGCACAGGCTGCCTTTCTTGTTGCGCAGCAGTTGTATAATAATGCATCTCAAAATGCTGATAATAAAACCTCAACCGGTCAAGGCGTAAAAGAAGCGAAACAGTTATTGGATAAAATCGCTCAACGCTTTCCGGAAAGTGAAGGTGGCATTAATGCAAAAAATTTGTTGTTGCAAATTCTTCATCCTTCAGTAATTCTCACAACTGAAAAAGTGAACGTGCCGGGTTTACCATTTAGAACACTGGTGAGTTTTAAAAACATTTCAATTGTTCATTTCAGAATTGTGAAACTTACGTCCACACTGAAGAAGTCGCTTAGTACTTATGACAATGACAAGCTTTTCAGGCAACTCACTACTGCGAAAAATATCCGTGAGTGGACGCAGGCATTACCGGCAACTGATGATTACCTGCAACACTCGGCAGAAGTAAAGGTAGATGCCTTACCGGTCGGCGAATACGCGCTGCTGAGCAGCGCTGCCGCAGATTTCAGTCTCAATAAAAATCCATTAGCGGCAGTGTATTTCCATGTTTCCAACATTAGTTTCATTAATAGCGGCAACGAATATTTTGTACTCGACAGAACAACGGGTCAGCCACTTGACGGTGCAAACGCAATAATATACAACCAGGTATATGACTACAATACGCGGGAGAATACATTAAAAAAATTGCAAACCATCACCACCGATGAACATGGCTATTTTAAAATACCGGATGCAAAAGACAACGAATCAAGAACTATCCGTCTCGACATCTCTTATCAAAATGACAGGTTGTTTTTGGATGAGATGCAGTATTCGTATAATTATTATCGTAACAATGATGAGGATGATGACTATGACAACCAAAAGGACTTTGATAAAGACAATGCGAAAATATTCTTGTTTACAGACAGAAGTATTTACCGGCCGGGGCAGACGGTCTATTTTAAAGGAATCGGCGTTACCAAAAACTGGAAGACGAAGAGACCGATGCTGCTACAGACAAAAGATTCTATCACTGTTTATCTAAATGATGCCAATAACCAGCAAAGTGATTCATTAAAATTGGTATTGAATGACTTTGGATCATTCAATGGAAAATTCAGGTTGCCGGAAAATAAAATGAATGGTGAATTTGAAATTGATGTGCCGGATTATAACAACTCTTCAGTTTCATTTTCAGTAGAAGAATATAAACGACCGAAATTTTATACGGAATTTGAAAAAGTGAAAGGAAGTTATCGTGTAGGCGACACCGTTAGTATCATAGGGTCAGCAAAAGCATATGCAGGTAATAATGTTGACGGCGCAAAAGTGGTTTACACAGTACAACGCACCACGCGTTTTATTTATCCATGGCTATTCTGGAAAATAGGTTACCCCAGATCGAATGATATGGAGATAACACACGGCGAAGCTACAACGGATGCTGATGGAAAGTTCACGATTAAATTTCCGGCAATTCCGGACTTATCCTTAGATGCATCTACCGACCCTGTGTTTGATTACAAGGTTTCGGCGGACGTTACCGACATAAATGGAGAAACACGAAGTGCTGATATCACCGTGCCTGTTGGCTACAAGGCATTAAACCTGAAAGTGAGTTTGCCCTCGGACGCGGCTATGCCTGCCGATAGTCTGAAATATTTTTATGTAAGCACCAAAAACCTGGGCGATCAATTTGAACCAACAAAAGTGAATGTAAACATTTACAAGCTGCAACCTCCGCAAAGACTCATCAGGCAACGCTATTGGGAGCAACCTGATACATTCGTGATGAGTAAAGATGAGTACATAAAATATTTCCCCAATGATAAATATAAAGATGAATTGAAAAAAGAAACCTGGCCGGCAGGAGAAGCCGTGTTCTCAACTACCGACAGTACGCATGCAACAGGTAACTGGTCGCTTAACAAACATCTTGCACAAGGATGGTACCGGATTGAAGCAACAGCTAAAGACAAATATGGACAGGAAGTGAAAGATGTGGGGTATTTCCAGTTGTACGATATGAATGCACCTTCCTCGCCTGCACCGGAATACCTATGGAACACGGTAGTTAAAAATTATGCGGAGCCCGGTGAGCAATCAACCATTATTGTTGGCACTTCTGCTAAAGATATTTTTTTGATTCAGCAAATTGATCGGGGAAATTTATTTAAAACAAATTCATCGGCTTCTGATTTTGATTTTTTTGCATTGAACAACGAAAAACAAAACTTTGATTTCAACATCAGCGAAGACGACCGCGGTGGTTTTGGTGTAAGTAATTTCTTTGTAAAAGACAATCGATTTTATACAGTAACTAATAACATCGTTGTACCCTGGTCAAATAAAAACCTGGATATCTCATTTGACACCTATCGCGATAAAACGACGCCGGGAAGCAAGGAACAATGGAAAGTAACCATCAGCGGAAATAAAGGAAACAAGGTAGCTGCTGAAATGCTGGCAAGTATGTATGATGCGTCGTTGGATCAATTTAAACCGCATTCGTGGGATATACCAAACATTTGGCCTGCATACAGTAATTACAATTCATGGGCATCAAATCAAAATTTCAACTCTATCCAATCATTTGAAAAATATTGGAATGAAAATTTTACCGAACAAAAAGAAAAGACTTATGACAGATTGAATTATTTGCCTTATAACACCTACCTCCAGGGAAGGGCTGCTGGTATACAAATAAGAGGGATAAGTTCAATTGAGAGGTTAAATGCACCGGCAGCTAATCAACTAAATGATGTCGTTGTAGTTGGCTATGGAGTCGAAAAGAAGGGATTGACAGGTGCCGTTTCTAAGGTTAAACCAGAAACACTCGATTCTATATACATGAGACAGAAGGTGCTGGCCAATAACTTACCTAATCCATCTCAAATTCAAATTCGAAAAAACTTCAACGAAACCGCATTCTTCTATCCGGATTTAAGAACAGATAAAGACGGCAACATTTCTTTCAGCTTTATCATGCCGGAAGCACTCACGCAATGGAAACTAATGACGTTTGCTCACACCAAAGATTTGGCAAGTGGATATGCCGAACGAACCGTAGTTACCCAAAAAGACCTGATGGTTCAACCCAATCCGCCACGCTTCCTTCGTGAAGGCGACACGATGGAGTTCAGCGCCAAAATTGTAAACCTGGCTGATAAGCCTGTACGCGGAACGGCTGCATTTCATTTATTGAATGCTTCCAACATGAATTCGGTTGATAGTTCATTTGATAACTTTATTACTGAAAAAGATTTTTCAATCCAAGCCAATCAAAATTCTTTAGTAACCTTTAGAATTGCAGTACCGACCAATTTCAATAATGCAGTTGTGTACCGGATTGTTGCCAAAGCGGGTGAGGTAAGTGATGGCGAAGAAGCCGCCATTCCTGTTGTTATCAATCGCATGCTGGTAACAGAATCTATGCCTTTACCGATGCGTGGCAATGGCACAAAAAATTTCACTTTCGAAAAATTATTGCATTCGGCATCATCTTCCACGCTCAGTAATTATGATGTCACCGTGGAATACACGCCCAACCCTGCGTGGTATGCCGTGCAGGCATTACCTTACCTGATGGAGTTTCCGCATGAATGCGCCGAACAAACATTCAACCGCTACTATGCCAATGCCATTGCAACAAAAATTGTAAATAGCTCTCCGCGTATCAAAGAAATATTTCAGAAGTGGGCCACTGCGGACACTGCTGCGTTATTAAGCAACCTCCAAAAGAATGAAGAACTGAAATCGGTTTTGCTGCAGGAAACACCTTGGGTATTGCAGGCGCAAAGCGAAGAAGCGCAAAAGAAAAATATTGCCATGCTGTTCGACTTAGCCAAAATGAGTTTGCAACTCCAGTCTGCGATGGATAAACTATCCGACATGCAATTACCAAACGGCGGCTTTGTTTGGTTCAAAGGCGGACCGGATGATCGCTTCATTACGCAATACATCGTAACGGGAATCGGGCATTTGAGAAAACTTAATGCGTTGCCTTCAGTTTCACAAAATGAAATAAAAGCCATTTTGGGTAAAGCCATTCCTTATCTCGATAAAATGATGCAAAAGGATTATGATGATCTTTTGAAATACAAATCCAAACTGAGTGACAATCATCTTTCTGACATCATCGATCAGTATTTGTATATGCGGAGTTTCTTCCCCGAATATCCAATCGATAAAAGCAATCAGACTGCGTATAACTATTACCGTGAGCAGTCCAGGAAATACTGGCTGACTCAAAGCAAGTATATGCAGGCGATGATCGCACTGGCATTGTACCGCTCGGGCGATAAAACAACTGCACAGGATATTCTAAAATCTTTAAAAGAAAATTCCATCGACAATGAAGAGCTGGGCATGTACTGGAAAGAATGGAATACCGGTGGTTACTGGTGGTACCAGGCGCCAATTGAATCGCAGGCGTTGATGATAGAAGCATTTTCTGAAATTGAAAATGATACAAAAACTGTTGATGATCTCAAGACGTGGTTATTAAAAAATAAACAAACCACCAACTGGAAAACCACCAAAGCCACGGCAGAAGCCTGTTACGCACTGTTGCTGCAGGGGACGGATTGGTTGTCGCAGGAAAAAACAGTCAGCATAAAATTGGGAGATACGACAATCAGTAGCATACAAAATGCAGAAGCCGGTACCGGTTATTTCAAAACAAGAATTGATGGCAAGGATGTGAAACCCGAAATGGGCAACATCACTGTGTCTGTTTCTTCACCAGTCAACCAATCAATCAATCAACCGGAAAACAATCTTCCGTCATGGGGCGCCGTCTACTGGCAATACTTTGAAAATCTTGATAAGATCACTTTTTCGGAAACGCCGTTGAAGCTGAGCAAAAAATTATTTATCGAAAAAAATACGGATACCGGACCGGTACTTGTTCCGGTAAATGATGGTGATGTACTGCATGTGGGAGATAAAATAAAAGTCCGTATTGAATTACGTGCCGACCGTGATATGGAATACGTACACATGAAAGACATGCGTGCCTCCTGCATGGAGCCGACAAATGTATTAAGCGAATACAAATACCAGGATGGCCTGGGATATTATGAAAGCACCAAGGATGTGAGCACGAACTTTTTCTTCGGCTATCTTCCAAAAGGAACTTATGTGTTCGAATACCCGATGTTTGTTACCCACAGCGGCAACTTCAGCAATGGCATCACCACTATTCAATGCATGTATGCGCCCGAGTTTACTGCGCATAGTGAGGGAGTGAGAGTGGAGGTGAAGTAGGTAGCTGGTGATTGGAGAAGGTGTTTATTTTTACCTATCGTTACAATAACAGAAAAATAAAAGGTGGTAATAAGTTTGAACAATCATTTTAAATATCGAAAGAGGATTAAATTTTGGGCTTTAGCAGGAAAAAACAACGTCAAAAACTGCGTATTTTAGTAAATATTTATCCAAGCAAATGTATACTCCACGTGATTATTTATTGAAACACAAAATAATAAAACTGTTAGTTGAAAAGAGAAAGCTATACGATGATTCTCATAAAGGATCGAAACATAATCCATTCTTATTGGATGTTGCCATTTCTTATGTAAAACTTTCTGAGACATTAAAAGTCTCTATGCCAGAATTTGAAATACTGGTAAACGATTTAATTAAAGATGATGTAGTAGTATCTGGTGGAGTAGCTGGGTCAAAATATCTATATTCTAATGAAAATGCTCCCATTTTTTTGCTGACCAAGAAATATATAAAGGAAGGTAACAGCATTGCAGACCATAAAATATATAACAAGACAAGGTGGCTAATTCCTGTGGCTAGTTTTATAATAAGCGTTATCTCAATAATATATTCTTTCCATAAAATACCAAAATTAGAAGATAGAGTTAAAATATTAGAAAAGGAACTAAACGAATTAAGTAATAAAGAAAACACCTCATCTCAAACTCAAATTCACCCACTTCCTCATATTGATTCTTCCAAAAAATAAAACGCATGTAGGTATCAATATAGTTTTAAATTGCTTAAAAAGAATGAATAACCAGTTACTTGCCTCTCATTGGTTGTTGCTACCATTCACCCCGATTTTTTCCCCGCTAATACACCTATTTTGCCGCCGACTTACCGCTCATCCCGATTTTTCTTGAGCAGAATTTACCCGCGATATAATTTTATACTTCAAAACTAAACGGGGCCCCGCCCCATGTAAAATGACCAACATACTCGCTTCGCTGCTTTTTAATTTCAGACAAAGAGTGAAGCCGCCTTCCCTCTTCTAAAAAGCATTTTCACTCTTCAATTTCTTGCGTAGCTCAATGAAAGATCGTTGCGATTCTTTCCGTCTACCAACATTGTGACTGTGAAATTTATACCTGCCGTACCGGCGGGCAGCTATTGCTACATTTTTTTTCAAAACAGACATATCAATTCTAACAATTAAAATTTAAACAAAATGTTCAATTCAGATTTATTCGCACACTATTGGTGGGTACTGGTAATTGCAGTATCATTACTGCTTTACAAGTTCATCCTGCGTTTTTTATTCGGCATGGTGATCGTACCCGAAAACAAGATCGGTTTAGTGACCAAAAAATTCGTGCTGGTAGGCGCCAACAGGGAACTGCCTGCAGGTCGTATCATTGCCACAAAGGGCGAAGCCGGTTTCCAGGCGCAAACTCTTGCTCCCGGCTTATATTGGGGCATGTGGCCATGGCAATATTCGGTAAACATGCAGCCATTTACCGTGATACCGGAAGGTAAGATCGGCCTGGTGCTCAGCAACGACGGAGTAGAAATACCAACGGGTTCCATTCTTGGTCGCAAAGTGGAATGCGACAACTTCCAAGATGCAAAAATGTTTTTTGAAAACGGCGGACAAAAAGGCCGCCAGACATCCTACATCACCGCTGGCCTGTATCGCATCAACTCGTATGCCTTCACGGTTACGATCACCGACATGGTGATCATCCATGAAAACATGGTAGGCATCGTAACCACGCTGGATGGCAAACCAATTGAAAATGGCCAGATAGCAGGCAGGTTCGTGGATGGGCACAATAACTTCCAGGACATTGACACGTTCCTCGCTAATGGTGGTAACCGTGGTTTGCAACCTTCCATCATTCTTGCCGGTAGCTATAACATCAATCCATGGGCCGTGCAGATAGAAGAAACGCCGATGACGGAAGTGCCGATCGGTTATGTGGGTGTGGTGATTTCTTACATCGGTGAAGATGGCAAAGATGTTACGGGAGAAAGTTTCAAGCATGGCAACATTGTTTCGAAAGGCGAACGCGGTGTGTGGATGGAACCGTATGGTCCGGGAAAATATCCTTTCAATAAATACACCATGAGAGTGGAACTGGTACCTACAACCAACCTGGTGTTGAACTGGGCAAATACGAGAAGTGAAGCGCATCAACTGGATAAAAATCTCTGCACGATCACAGTGCGCTCGCAGGATGGGTTCCCGTTCAACCTGGATGTATCACAGATCATTCACATTCCTGCCAATGAAGCGCCGAAGGTGATTGCACGTTTCGGAAGCATGACAAACCTGGTGAGCCAGGTGCTGGAACCGACTATTGGAAACTACTTCCGCAACTCGGCCCAGGACAGTGATGTGATTGCGTTCCTCGCTTCGCGAAAAGAAAGGCAGGCTGCTGCAAAGGCAAACATGAAAGAGGTGTTGGATGAATACAATGTAAATGCAGTGGACACCTTGATTGGAGACATCGTTCCGCCGGAATCATTAATGAAAACATTAACCGACAGGAAGATTGCGCAGGAAGAAGAAAAGACCTATGCAACGCAACAATCCGCACAGGAAAAGAGACAAGGTCGTGAAAGGGAAACTGCCATTGCGGACATGCAAAAGGATATTGTGAAGGCACAGCAAAATGTAGAGATTGCACAACGCACTGCAGATGCCGTAGTAAAGAAAGCCGAAGGTGATGCGAATAGCCTGAAACTGCAGGTAGATGCAGAAGCCACTGCAACTAAAATGCGTGCCAATGCGGAAGCAGAAGCCACAAAAGCAAAAGCAGGCGCACAGGCAGAAGCCACCAAACTCAATGCCAGCGCCGATGCAGAAATGATCAGCAAAACCGGTTTGGCAGAAGCCGAAAAGATCATGGCGATAGGCAAGAGTACCGCAGAAGCGTATGAGTTGCAGGTAAAGGCCATGGGTGGTGACAACTTCACCAAATTCAAAGTGACGGAAGAAATTGGCAAGGGCCGGATAAAAGTAATTCCTGATGTGCTGATCGGTGGCAGCAATGGTACCGATGGCGGGTTGAGCGGATTACTCGGCCTGAAGCTGATGGAAATGATGAACACGAAGAACGACAGCGCACCAAAAGCGAACTAACAGACATGCACATGCAAAAAGCCCTGCTGAATACAGGGCTTTTTTTATGTAAAGAAATGAATGACGCAACGCAACTTCAGCGGCGTAAATTTTTATTTGTACACGATATATTTCTGTTCTGCTTTTACAATTTTTTCAAAAAAGGATTTGAATGCCGGGTAGTCCTGCGGCGAAATCTGCTGCGGGCGATCATTGGAAAATTTCCGGGTGATCACAAGTTTGTCGGGCGCTTTCAAATTGTATGTTATCGAATATTTCATGTTCTTATATGAAAGAGAAATGTTCGATGGCAAATCTGAAAACTTAGATCCTTTCGGTGCATCCACATACACCACCGTTTCGTAATCGTCGATGTTTTCATAGTTCCAGTATTCCACAGGATACTCGCGGGTATCGGATGAAAAATTATCGAGCGTAGCCACGATATCCGGATATACGATTTGGAAGGTGTGCAGGTCTCCAATGTCAGCGATGGCATCTTTCACTTTGTAGCTATACGTGCAGGTAACAGAATCTATAATATGATCGAGCCCGGTAAAGGAAAGATCAGCCAGGGTTACATTGGTTTTATAGCCGGATGCAATCGATTTTTCCAAATCCTGCATTTGCTTTTTATTGTCGAGGTTGGCATAGTCTTCCCGGAGTGATGACGATGGTGCGCCGTATTTAACCACCCTTGTTTTAATCAACAGGTTGGCATCAGATGGCGTAATGTGTATTTCTCTTTTTATTTCGTCTTTGCGCCTGTTGGCAAAGTCGAGGTGAATCAACTGTGTTTCAGCATCGTTGGGCTTGTTGGGTATCACGAGCGCCTGCGCGCCATGCAGGTCGTTTGGTATGGCGGTAAATGGCAGGTGGTTGTCGGTAAGTTCAATAAAATAGGGCTTGCCATCCAACTCCGCCTTGGCAATACAATGATTAAACTCCACACAAGGTAACACCATGCTCTCGCCTCCATTATCTCTCGTTTGTACCAGCACCATCTGGGCTTCTATACCGGCCATATGACAAAGGGTTACAAACAGGCTGGACAGATCTTTGCAGTCTCCCAGTCGTGTAGAAACCACTGCTGACGCTCTCTGGGGCACAAAATCACTTTGCCTGAAGGATACAGAACTGTACTGGATGTTCGATTCAATATAGTCGTAAATGATCTTTGCCTTTTCAAACTGGGTTAGCTTCTTTCCATCAGCAAATAATTTTTTATACAATTCAATTATTTCAAAATCTTCGTCCGCCTTGTTGTTGGCAATGTCGCTGTACCAGTTGGCAATGTCTTTCCAGGCGGCGATGGTGGACAGGTGGAGAATGCTGCCTTCGTCAATCTGCAGCGGCATTAGCGGCTCGTCTTTCATGGGTTCCGGGTCTTTCAACTCCCACGAATATTCCTTAAAATTTTCCACATCTTTTATTACTGGCTTCAGGCCTGAATGGGTTAACGTGTATTTTATTTTTTCGTCTGCAGGCACCAGCAAATTGTATCTGGTAATGGCAGAATAAATTTTGCCGCCAAACTGGTACCGGTCCCAATACTCTTTTGCAAAACGCCCATACACAAAACTTTGCAGCCGGTATTGAAATACGATAATATCGCCGGCTTCAAGATTGGTAAATACAATCTGGTTATCATTTCTTTCTCCATCAATCTTGGTGTGGTTGCTTTTTATGACCTCGGCTTTTTGAATCAGCAACGATTGTGAATTGGAGTAGTTGATGGTAGACTCTTTATAGTTTTCCACCCCCTTATCGTTGGTAATACGAATAATATACGTGCAATACTCCTCCGTGGCCCCGTCCGGGTAGATCACTGCATTCTTCTGGTCGAGGATGTAATAGTAACCATAGTCCACATTTTTTGCCCTGGAGAGGCTATCTGCAGCAATTATCTTATCGATGTCAGTTTCGGCAAAAAGCCTGGAGGCTTCGGGCTCGTTGTTGAGCTTGCGGATTTTTGTAATTACCTCGTATTGGTTCGGATCATATTTCAATGATTGGTTATAATCCTTTAAGGCCTCGGCGGTGTTTTGCTTTTCGCTTTCGATATCTCCTAACTGGCTCCAGTAATCTTCATTATAGGGCGCAATGGCGAGCGATTTCCTGATGTATTCTTCAGCGTGATTGTAATCTTTTGTGGTATAATAATACTTAGCCAGGTTGTAAAAGCCGGTGGGGTCGTAAGGAAACTCATCATACAATTTTTCTTTTATATTCAACCCCTTCTTGATGTCGCCCCGGTCGATTAGAATATTAGCATAATCAATGTAGGTATCATAATCATAATTATTCTTCATGAATTTTTCATATATCCCCATTGCGGCGCTGGTATTTTTTTCCGCATCTTTCTTAATACTGTACATCATTGGCACCAACTTCGCATTGTCCGGGTACTTTGCATATACTTCTTCCGCCACTTTCAGCAGATCGTCATATTTTTTTTGCTGTCCCAACAACATCAGCCGGTAGGCATCCGTATATTCATCGGGGCCAAAACTTTGAATCAACTTGTTCAATTCATCCTCACATTCATCATACTTTTCGTTATTATAAAGTTCTTTTACTTTTTGTTGCATCACGAGGATCGATCCGGGATCTGCCAGCTTAATTTTTTCCAGCTCCTCCTGGTATAGCGTGGTGTTATTTTGCTGGTCTAACACGCTGAGAAGTTTCAACCTTAGCACAGAATTGTCAGGCGCCATTTTTAAGGCATTCTCAATTACGTCTCTTGCCTCTGTGAGTTTTTGCGTACGCAAATAGGTATCCGCGAGCAACAGGTAATTCACCAAATTATCCGGCTCGTCTTTTAATTTTTTCGTAAAATACGCTTCGGCGTAATGTGGAATCAGTTCATACTTCGCCGTGCTGTTGCTGATTTTCGGGTAAGAGGCATAGATGGCAGAGCCGGTTATGTCGCGTACCGGGAAATGATTTTCATCGGTAAAACGAAGACAGAAATTAGGGTAACTGTTATGACTGTAACCCAGTTGCACCAACACCCGGTTCACGCCCTTTTTCAAATTGCACTTTACGGTATAAGCATCCATTTCAGTTACGCGCTCCCTGGGTTCGGAGATCACGGGTTCATCATTGATCCAAACTTTTATTGAACCGGAAAAGCCAAGATTGCAAAGCACAGACCGGTCTGAAGGACAGTTTACAAAGCTCTGCGCATATATCAATGCGGTGCGCTTGTTAAACGAATACACTGCCGGTGTATAACCGTCCTGGTTTTGCGACGCAGGTGTAAACCATTTCACCGCCGCATTATTGAGTGAGGTAAAAACCGCATTGGATTCCGGGTGTTCGAGGGGACCATAATCCTTATAAAACCCGCTTTGGGAAAGATTTTCAAACGGTCCGGTAAACTGCCATTCGCGTATGCTTCCGATCTTATCAAAAAAATCCTGGGCTTTATCGAAATCAGCCGAATGGAGGTAATGACTTCCTTTTTGGTAGTCCGCCGAGGCCACTAATGTGCCGGGTGCGTTTTTGTCATTTAAAATTTTATCCAACAGCGCCATTTGGGTTTCCGGCGTCTTTTTACCATAACTTCCTGCTACCGCATCATTGAACCACAGCGCAAACGTATACGGATAAGGATCAGGCGCTTTTTCATAAAAAGCATTCACAAAATCCTTAATATTTTTCTCATGCCCGTTATAAGTAGCAAGATAAAGCTTCGTTATATATGCATCCATCCCCGTAGAGGGATCAGTAAGTGCCTGGTCAAGGTATTTTTCCGCATCCACTCTTTTGTTTTCATTCAGGGCTTTCCATGCTTTTTCATAAGGAGTATTTTGGGCAAAAGTTACAGAATGGCAAATCCATAATATAAATGCTGCAAGGCAATTTTTCATAAACATTATTTTGGTCAAGAGAAGTAAACGCTTAAAATTTCAGAATAGTTTGAGGGTTAAAATTTTTTTTAAAAGCTGCAAATACTGAGGGAGCCTATATCTTTGCGACTCCAAAAGTAAATTAAATGTACAGATCGAATACATGTGGAGAGTTAACGATTAAAGATGCAGGGAAAAATGTGACCCTTGCAGGTTGGGTGCAAACCATCCGGAAGTTTGGAAGTATTACGTTTGTTGACCTTAGGGACAGGTATGGAATAACACAATTGCTATTTGATGAAAAGCTCGGTGAAGAGTTGGGTACCATTGGTCGTGAATACGTGTTGCAGGTGACCGGTACGGTAAATGAGCGCAGTAATAAAAATAAAAATATTCCAACAGGTGATATCGAGATAAATGTTACGTCATTTAAAATTTTGAACAAATCAGCAGTACCACCTTTCACCATCCAGGACGAAACGGACGGTGGTGATGATCTCAGGATGAAATACCGGTTTCTTGATTTGCGAAGAAACCCCGTAAAAAGGAATCTATTGCTGAGATATGCAGTAAACCGTGCGGCGAGAAACTATTTGCATCAAAATAATTTTATTGATATAGAGACACCTTTTCTTATAAAGTCAACACCGGAAGGTGCGAGGGATTTTGTGGTACCCAGCAGGATGAATCCCGGAGAATTCTACGCATTGCCACAATCTCCGCAAACATTTAAACAACTATTAATGGTAAGCGGCTACGATCGCTACTACCAGGTAGTAAAATGTTTTCGCGATGAAGACCTGCGGGCAGACAGACAACCAGAGTTTACACAGATAGACTGTGAAATGGCTTTTGTGGAGCAGGAAGATATTTTACAGATGTTTGAGGGAATGGTAAAGTATATTTTCAAAGAAGTAAAAAACTTCGAATATACGGAGCCGTTAGTTCGGATGACGTGGGAAGATGCCATGTGGAATTATGGAAATGATAAGCCCGATATAAGATTTGACATTAAAATTCAAAACTTAAAAACAAAAGGGGAAAGTCATTTTTCGTTATTGAACAAAACAGAATTTGCCGTGTTTAAAAATGCCGAAACAGTTTTGGCAATTTGTATACAGGGTTGCAGCGAATATTCACGTAAACAAACTGATGAATTAATTGAATGGGTAAAGAGACCTCAAATCGGCATGGCAGGATTAGCTTTTGCAAAACACAACATGGACGAAACGATCAAAAGCAGTTTTGATAAATTCTTTAATGAAGAACAATTAAAGTCATTAAGTGCCTTTTGCAAATCCAATCCGGGTGATTTGATTTTGATTCTTGCAGGTAAAGAAGAAAGAACCCGCAAGGCGATGAGCGAACTTCGTCTATTCATGGGTGATAGATTGGGGCTAAGAAATCCTGATGAATTTAAATTGCTTTGGGTAGTTGACTTCCCCTTATTTGAATATGATGAAGAAAACAACCGATGGGTGGCGCGACATCATCCGTTTACTTCGCCAAAGCCGGAACATATTGAAGTGATGATTAACAACTCGCCAAAAATTGAAAACGCGGAAAAATATTTAGCGCATCCTTATGCGAACATCAAGGCTAATGCTTACGATATGGTAATGAATGGAAATGAGATTGGTGGTGGTTCAATAAGAATCTATCAGCGGGAGCTGCAGGAAAAAATGTTTGCAGCTTTGGGTATGAGCCCGGAAGAAGCACAGCATAAGTTTGGATTTTTGTTAGGTGCATTTGAATATGGCGCACCGCCGCATGGTGGTATAGCATTTGGTTTCGACAGGCTGTGTGCGATATTAGGTGGCAGTGAATCGATTCGGGATTTTATTGCTTTTCCAAAAAATAATTCCGGCCGTGATGTAATGATTGATGCACCTTCCACGATTGATGATAAACAGCTTCAGGAATTACAAATAAAGCTGGATTTGAAGTCTTCAACTCCTTAGGAGGAGTGAAAATTGTTTTACTTTTATTACATGAAGCGTTATCCACATCAGTTGTCGTACGGAGCAAACAATCCGGTAATCGCGCTGAGCGAAACTGAAGTGGGAAAAATTTTCGGAGGCGACACACGAAGCGACATTGGAAGTGAGGCTGAGAAAATGAAATTTGCCAATAGTATTAATGAGTTGGTAGTAAAATTTAAGAGGATAGATTATGACGAAGCGAATCATTGGGACATGCTGGTGATGGAAAGACTGTTCCCATTAGATTACAGAAGCCACGAAGTGGAAAAACGGGAGCTTTGGTTTGAAGTGTTTGCGGACGAATTGAAACAATTGCATAAAAAAGGTTTTGTGCATCGCGACCTAAGCAGGCCTTCCGATATTTCCGGAGAAAAATTTGATAATATTCTGCTTACCCAACAGGGTTTAAGGTTGATCGATGTAGGCATTTCGGCATTACGCACGCAAGTTGGTGATAAACTTTTTGAAAAATATGCAGCACTCGAATTACAGGAAATGGGATCGTTTAAGCAGTATTTTTTAAACAGGTAGAAGATATGATGAAAAAAGCAGCCGGGTTCCAATCAGTATTTATTGAAGCTTGATTAAGAATAATGATTAAAAGAAAGTTTTCTCTCATTTGTGTTTCATTGATATTTTTTTCTCCTGTTCTCCTGGCACAATATAATCCACCTTTATACACTTCTTACACTACTTCTGCAGAAAAAATCAAACTGCATAATCGCCTCATCAAATCAATCCATTCAAACCTATCTGTTCCTCTAACGGATTCTACGGAAGAAGATTGGGAAGATGCATTTGATGCAATAGAAGTATTACTATACCATTCGCCATTCAGCGATCAAAAGGTTGCGCAGTCTTTTGATAGTTTGGATAATCGAAGTACAGAATTTCAACAGGCCTTACTGCAGTTGATCTATGAGAATTACCCCCACAGGTTTGTAACCCGGGTAAATCACCTTTTGTATAGCACCACTGATACGAGTGTATTTGCATTATCCGGGGAATATCTGCTGAAGCAGAACAATAACGACATTGCAAAGAATGTACTGGACTTGATGAACCAGGTATTTACTACACAGGTTTCAATAAATCCCATCCTTTATTCATTACAAAAACGGATTGACGAGAAACTCAATGGCTACATACCACCTTCAAAAAATATGCTGTCACAGATTTTTGATAAAAATTTCCTGAAAGGCAATATAGTTATGTATTCTATTCAGAGAAAAAACCGAGATTATCCGGGCATGGTTTTGATCAAAGACAGGTATGGAAATTTTGTTACCGACAGTAGTGGCAAAACATTTGAAATCCCGCAGTTGGCACGAAGTATCACCAATTTGCCTTTTTACCTGCATTATGGAAATACGCCCCAGGGAATCTTCCTTATGCACGGCTTCCAGGTGTCGATGGCCAACTTTATCGGTCCGACTGCAAATGTGCAGTTATCAATGCCGGTTGAAGTGAGCATCAAATCATTTCTGCACGATGATAATATTACCGATACAATTTGGAATCTTGATTACTATAAAAGAATTATTCCTGCCTCCTTGCAAAGTTTTTCGCCCCTTTATGAGGTGTATTACGCCGGGCTTTCCGGCAGGCGGGAAATTATTGCACATGGTACTACGATTGACCCTTCTTATTATTTGCGCCAGCCCTATTACCCGCTTACTCCTTCAGAAGGCTGTTTATGTACCAAAGAAATATGGAATGGTAAAAGACAGGAAAGTGACCAACAAAAACTGGTAAATGCATTGCTGAAAGCAGGCGGCGCTGATGGATATTGCGTGGTAATTGATCTCGATGATAAAAAAGCCCCGGTTACATTGCACGATCTTATACCATTCCTGAAAAATATTCCGAAAAAATAAATTTTAATTTTGTCGCTGTAGTAATCATTAAACAAAAACTTTGGCAGCGCCATTAGCAGAACGACTTCGTCCAAAAATGTTGCAGGATCTGGTAGGACAGGAACATCTTACCGGGCAAGGAAGTGTATTGCGTAATTCAATTGAAAATGGAAAGATTCCTTCGATGATCCTGTGGGGACCGCCGGGGGTCGGCAAAACCACTATTGCCAATATCATTGCAAAAACACTGCACGTACCGTTTTATACATTAAGTGCTATTTCATCTGGAGTAAAAGAAGTACGTGAGGTGATAGACACATCTAAAAAACAGGAGAATGCAATTTTATTTATAGATGAAATTCATCGTTTTAACAAAGGGCAACAAGATGCATTGCTTGGCGCTGTTGAAAAAGGGATCATTACATTAATCGGAGCCACTACAGAAAATCCTTCCTTTGAAGTAAACAGTGCATTGCTTAGCCGATGCCTGGTTTATATTCTAAAGCCATTACAAAAGGGATCATTGATTCAATTATTGCAGCATGCCATTGAAGATGACAGAATACTTTCTCAGAAAAAGATTGAATTAAAAGAAACAGAAGCCTTAATAAACTTATCCGGCGGTGATGCAAGAAAATTATTGAACCTCCTTGAGTTGGTAGTTAATTCAAGCGAAAAAGAAAATAGAATCATGATTACCGATGACCTGGTTATAAATGTTGCACAAACAAAAATTGCTTTATATGATAAAAAAGGGGAGCAACATTATGATATTATTTCTGCATTTATTAAATCGGTAAGGGGCAGTGATCCGAATGCGGCTGTGTACTGGCTTGCAAGAATGATCGAAGGGGGAGAAGATGTAAAATTTATAGCAAGAAGAATGGTGATACTGGCGAGTGAGGATATTGGCAATGCAAATCCAACAGCATTGGTACTTGCCACCAATACCTTCCAGGCTGTGAATATGATTGGCTATCCTGAATCGAGTATTATATTATCGCAATGCGCAACTTATCTTGCGTCCTCACCCAAGAGCAATGCTGCAGTAGAAGCAATAGGCAAAGCCCAATCGCTTGTAAAACAATATGGCGATTTACCTGTTCCGCTTTCGATAAGAAATGCACCAACATCTCTTATGAAAAGGTTAGATTACGGAAAGGATTATAAGTATGCACATAGCTATGAAAAAAATTTCATCGCTATGGAATTTCTGCCTGATGAGATTAAAAATACGCTTATATATACCCCGGGGAAAAACACGCGTGAAGAAGAGATGAGAAAATTTTTAAGAGACCGATGGAAAGAAAAATATGGTTATTGAGTAAATCATGAATAACATTATTTGGCAATGCAAATCATTTAATGAATTAAATGCCGAAGAAATTTATAAAATCATACGACTCAGAATTGAAGTTTTTGCTGTTGAGCAAAATATAATATACCAGGATTGTGACAATAGAGACTTTAAATTATTTCATCTAACCTGAAGGAACAATAAAGAACTAATTGCTTATAGCCGTTTACTGCCCTGCGGGCTGGCTTACGAAAATGCAGCCACTATCGGGCGTGTAGTAACATTACTAAATGTTCGAAAGACTGGTATTGGCAACATTCTGATGGCAAAATCTATAGAAGAGGTATATCGCCTGTTTGGCAACTACTCCATTATTATAAGCGCCCAGCTCTACCTACAGAATTTCTATTCGAAATTTTCATTTTCTGCTTCGGGAAAACCATACATAGAGTACAGCATTCCCCATATTAAGATGGAAAAACGTCTTATATGACAATATTTTAACCTGAGTTGTCGTTAAGTACGGGTTATATGTTGTTTCACTACTAAAATCAAAATTCGTTACCCTAATCAAAAACTTACCTGTCTTATGAAAACACGTGTACACCTTACCGGAATTAAGTTTTTCATCGTGGTTATTATATGCTCCCTCACATATACTGCCACATTTTCGCAATCCCTAGTATTCGGAAATGAAAAGACACGAGTGGAAGTGGGTCTCAATTTTGGTCCGACATTTTTCCTCGGCGATCTGGGCGGACACCACGGCAAAGGAACCACCTTCCTGAAAGATCTAAATCTTCCATTTACCAAATTATGGAAAGGCGCATTTGCTGTTGCTTATCCAAATGAGTGGATGGGGCTAAGAGTAGCTATAGGCACCGGGGAAGTAGAAGGAGCAGATAATGCTATAACCACTAAAGGAAGAGACGAATTGTGGAGAAAGCAACGCAATCTTGATTTCAGAAGCAATCTTACCGAAGCGTACGCCGCTATTGAGCTTTATCCGACGATGCTTTTACATGCCGGCGACGATGATTATAAGCCCCGTTTTCGCCCCTACGGTGTATTAGGAGTTGGAGTATTTCATTTCAATCCGCAGGGTTCCCTTACCGTTAACGGCGTTACACAGTGGTACGACCTTAAGCCGCTGCATACAGAAGGTGAAGGCTTTGCCGAATATCCAAACAGAAAAAATTATTCATTGACCCAGATGAATATTCCCATGGGTTTTGGCGCGAAATATTACATTTCTGACAGGGTAAATGTGAGCCTGGAAATATTACACAGAAAGACTTTCACCGATTATATTGATGATGTAAGCACAACCTACATCGATCCTAATTTATTTGACAAATATTTATCCCCGCAAAATGCAGCAATTGCCAGGCAAATCTATGACAAGGAATCAGGGATATATGTTTCGGGAGCGTCAAGACTTGCACCCGGTGACCAAAGAGGTGATCCAACCCAGAATGATGCATATTTCAGCTTGCTGTTGAAATTTGCAATTCGCCTGGGACCAATATTTGATAATCTGTATGACAGGCGGGTAGCAAGTCACGTAAGGTGTCCATCCCGCTTCTGACAAATAGTTTTTAACGATGTGCCTTCGGGCAAGGCAAGGTATATAATAAAAGTTAACCTTTCTACAACAATGCATTTTCGCATGCAATGTAACCTCGAATCAAGATCTTTAACTTTGTTACTATGCTTTGCTTTTTTTAATTTTTGGAAGATATTAATTCTTGCTTAAGAAAAGCTGCAGTGAAGCTTTGTTTGTTTTTTGCAAGTTCTTCCGGAGTTCCTTCAAATAAAATATTTCCCCCTCTGTCGCCACCCTCCGGACCAAGATCAATGATGTGATCAGCAACTTTAATTATATCCATATTGTGTTCAATCACCAACACGGTGTTTCCCCGGTCGACAAGTTTATTCAAAACATCAATGAGATGCTGTATGTCCTGGAAATGCAGACCGGTGGTGGGTTCATCCAAAATATAAAAAGTCTTACCTGTATCTCTTTTACTCAATTCTGTTGAGAGTTTTACCCGTTGCGCTTCCCCGCCACTTAACGTTACTGCACTTTGGCCGAGTGTAATGTAACCTAAACCAACTTCCTGCAATACTTTAATTTTTCTATAGATGTAGGGAACATTTTGGAAAAATTCAACCGCTTCATCTACTGTCATATCGAGTACATCACTAATAGACTTCCCTTTGTATCGTATCTCAAGAGTTTCCCTGTTGTACCTTTTACCATTACATTTCTCGCAATGCACATATACGTCCGGCAAAAAATTCATTTCTATTACCCTCATGCCACCACCTTCACAGACATCGCATCTGCCACTTTTTACATTAAATGAAAACCGGCCTGCCTTATATCCCCTGATCTTTGCTTCAGGAACCGAGGCGAATAGAGTGCGGATATCGGTGAAAAACCCGCAATAGGTTGCCGGGTTACTTCTTGGCGTTCTGCCGATGGGCGATTGATCAATCTCCACCACTTTGTCTACGTACTCCAGCCCTTTGATCGATTTATAATCCAGCGGGGTCATTTTACTATTATATGCGTGGATGCTGAGGATGGGGTATAACGTTTCATTTATCAATGTTGATTTTCCACTCCCGCTTACGCCGGTTACACAAATGAATTTCCCAAGGGGAAACGTAACATCCACATTTTTTAGATTATTACCGGAAGCGCTCTTAAGCGCTAATGTATTCCCATTGCCTTGTCGTCTTTTGGCGGGTATTTCAATTTTTCTCTTCCCATTCAGATAAGATGACGTAACAGTATCCAGCTTCAGTAAATCATCAGGAATCCCACTTGCCACCACTTTGCCACCATGATGTCCGGCCCGGGGACCTATATCGATCAGGTAATCCGCAGCCAGCATAATATCCTTGTCATGCTCTACCACCAACACGCTGTTACCAATATTTCTAAGATTTTTCAATGCATCAATCAGCCGGTGATTATCGCGCTGATGCAGACCAATGCTCGGTTCATCGAGAATATAGGTAATTCCCTGCAATTGCGAACCGATTTGTGTCGCCAGCCTGATCCGCTGAGATTCTCCACCACTAAGGCTTTTGGAAGGCCGGTTTAAAGAGAGGTAGCTGAGCCCTACGTCCAACAGAAACTGAATGCGCTCTCTTATTTCCTTCAAAATATCTTTTGCAATAAGGTTCTGTTTCTTGTCCAGTCTGGATTCAATGTCCTTAAACCATGCTAGTAATTTATCAAGGTTAAGTTCACTTAGTTCCGCTATGTTCTTATTATCTACTTTGAACCAAAGGCTTTCTTTTTTTAGCCGCTTTCCACCACACTCATTGCAAACTTTTAATTGCATGAATTTTTCCACCCATGCGCGCAGCCCATCATTAGTATTACCGGAGGTGAACCATCTTTTAAGCATATTTACCACACCTTCATATTCTTCCGAAGGAAGTTGCGGCAAATTGTTTGTTAGCTCAAAATCATCCGGTCTGGAATCAGCGCCCTCACTCATATCAGGCGTCCCATCTTCTTTGCCATACAGCAGGAGGTTAACAATCTGTTGTGGTAGCTTCGACACGGGTACCTCAAGGCTGAACTTGAATTTTCTCGCCAACTGCTGTACCTGACGGAAAACGTAGGCTTCCCGTTCCTCGCCAAGAGGAGCAATTGCACCTTCATTTATACTCAGGGAACGATCAGGAATTACGCTATCAATATTTACCTGGTAAACACTGCCCAGGCCTTTGCAAACCGGGCATGCACCGTATGGCGAGTTAAATGAGAAGGTGTTGGGCGAAGGCTCTTCATAACTAATACCGGTATCTTCGCACATAAGTTGCCTGCTGTATTGTACCAATTCATGAGTATCATTCATTAGCAAAAACATCAGCCCGTTGCCCAATTCAAGCGCTTTCTGCAAGCTTTGGCTTAACCTTGTCCTTTGATCTTTTACCACCTGTAGCCGGTCTATAACTAATTCAATATCATGAATTTTATACCTGTCAACCTGCATCTTCGGTACGAGGTCTTTTATTTCCCCATCTGCGCGTACTTTTAGGAAACCCTTCTTTCGTACATCTTCAAAAAGCTCACGGTAGTGGCCCTTACGGCCTCGAACCAGGGGAGCCAGCAAGCTCACTTTTTTCGAAGGAAATCGAGTAAAAATATTTTCGAGAATCTCATCTTCACTCCATTTAACCATCTTTTTGCCTGTTTGATAGCTAAAAGCCTCCCCTATTCTTGCATATAACAACCGCAAAAAGTCATAAACTTCAGTGACGGTTCCCACAGTACTTCGTGGATTCTTGTTGGTAGTCTTTTGTTCAATGGAAATAACGGGAGAAAGGCCGGTAATTTTGTCAACATCGGGCCTTTCCATATCGCCCAGGAATTGGCGTGCATAGGCCGAAAAGCTTTCCATATAACGACGCTGCCCTTCCGCATAAATCGTGTCAAATGCAAGAGACGACTTGCCGCTTCCACTAATGCCGGTAATCACCACCAATTGATTTTTGGGAATAGCAATATCGATATTCTTCAGGTTATGCTCCCTTGCCCCGAATACCTCGATGTTCTCTTCAGTTGTATTAGCTGTAGCGATGGGTGATTTTTTGCTTTTTGCCATATGATGGGTGCAAAGGTAGGGTGAAATCATTTTGGGGTTAGTGATAACTCATTAATAGAATAGGTGCTGACCGCTATTATATTAGCACTCGGAGCGAATCGTTTCAAAAACACAACCTGTGAATATCTTTCCAAAAAAATTTTCAAAATATTTTTTTATACATGCATCTTTGTATCAACTTTTATCGTAGTTTTATTTCGCCTTTTAAAGCCCTAGGAAATTTCCTCGAAAATCATCACATATAAGCCAAAATATTGATACTTTTCTACAATAATTAAATTAGTTGGCCGTTTGAGTAAGTTGATGGTCGTTTTCTTTTTGATTTAAATTCAGAATTCGATAAATAAGCATCATGTTTTTTAACCAAATTAAGTATTTACATTTGTCCTTACCCTCAAAAGTAAAAGTAATGAACACCAAATTTTTTGCTGCAGTAGTTGTAGCAGCTATTTTCATCCTTACTGGATGTGGCAAGTCCGGTAGCAAGTCGAAAGGCTTACCGAACGATGGCCAGTTGCACGGAGTAGCTCCTGCCAGCCATTATATTTTGCCTAAGCCGCCGGGCATGGTTTATGTTCCGCCTGGAACTTTTCATATGGGACCAAGCGATGAGGATATTAACTATGCATTTACTGCTCGGAATATGCAGGTATCGATCAGCGGTTTTTGGATGGATGCCACAGAGATCACCAATAACGAGTATCGGCAATTTACCAATTGGGTTAGAGATTCTATTGCAGGAAAATTGATGGGGTATGTAAAGCAGGGTACTGATGGCAATGAATATCTCGATTGGAAAAAAGTAAATACAATCAAATGGGGTGATAAGGCGACATTGGAAAAAATTGACGCAATGATCGTAACACCTGATAACCGCATCTATGGCAGAAAAGAAATTGATCCCGCCAAGATTGTTTATCACTCTGAAACTTTCAATTTTAAAGAAGCTGCTCAAAGGGAGAATGCGAATGTACCAAGAAGCAAGTTCATCGTTAAGTCAGATGTTCCTGTTTACCCTGATACTTTAGTGTGGGTAAGAGACTTCTCGTATTCATACAATGAGCCGATGGCAAAACAGTACTACAGTCACCCCGCATTCGGTAACTACCCTGTAGTAGGCGTAAACTGGAAACAAGCTACGGCGTTCTGCGAATGGCGTACCCAATATTTGAACTCATATCTGCAAAGCAAGAACAGGTCTACAGAGTCGCCGTTCCGCTTACCTACAGAGGCAGAATGGGAATATGCGGCAAGAGGCGGAAGATCACAATCCCCCTATCCATGGGGTGGTCCTTACCTGAGAAACAGAAAAGGATGCCTGCTGGCTAACTTCAAGCCAGGTCGCGGTAATTATCCCGAAGATGGAGGTTTTTACACTGTACGCGCTGATGCCTATTGGCCAAATGATTTTGGATTGTACAATATGGCTGGTAATGTATCAGAATGGACATCGTCTTTATACTATGAAGGAGGTTATAACTTCCAGCACGATATGAACCCTGATATTCGCTGGAATGCGACTGATCAGGATCCTCCGCGTATGAAACGTAAAGTGATCCGTGGTGGTAGCTGGAAGGATGTTGGATATTTTTTACAAGTAAGTACCAGGGCCTATGAATATGAGGATACGGCTAAGTCTTATATTGGCTTCCGTTGTGTTATCGATTTACCCCCGGTTACCAAAAAAAGGTAATCACCCAAAAACAATTTCATAGAGAAAAATTTTTAGCAAAATAATTTACGGCCTGTATTAATCAAATTAATATGGGCTGTGTATTATATGAACCCGACTAACCAAATTAAACATTAAAATTAAAATCTAAATTATCATGCTTCACAACAAAAGAACCTTTTTGACCCTCATCGATGTACTTGTTAGCGCCGGCGCTGCTGTAATCATTTTTGCAGCCTGGGCTAAATTAACACACCAACCATTTGCAGATACTGCACTTACCACAGGTATGTGGACGGAAACAGCTATCTTCCTCGTATATGCAGGAATTGAATGGGTAAAACCAAAGAGACACGAAGAAGATATGCAACAACCTGAAGAAACTGCCGCTAAAGCCGGCAACCCCGCATTACAGTCAATGGATAAAATGTTGCTCGATGCAGACATTACTCCCGCTAACATGAAACGACTCGGCGATAATTTCCAAAAACTGGGAAACACCGTTTCTCAATTGGGCGAAGTAAGCGATGTGGTAAAATCTACCGGCGACTTTTCTGCTAAAACAAAAGAAGCCACTTCAGCTCTTGGCCTGATGAAAGAAGCTTACGTGAATTCTGCCAACACCATGGCCAGCTTTAACAATGCTGCCGACAGCGCCAAGAATTTCCACGACCAGGTTCAGATACTTACAAAAAATTTAGGTTCTTTAAATACCATATATGAGCTCGAATTGAATGAAAGCAACAACCATTTAAAAACATTGAACAGTTTCTATGGAAAGATGGCCCAGGCAAGCGAAGTAATGGTTTCAACAGTGGAAGACGCTCAAAGCACCAAAGAACAAATAGGTACTTTGGCCACCAACCTTGCAAAGCTGAACAACATATATGGTAACATGCTGAGTGCCATGCAGGGCAGATAAAAACAATAACTATAATCCAAATTTGAAAACCAAGTAAATCAAAAAAACATGGCACTACCTAAAGAACCGCGGCAGAAGATGATCAACATCATGTACCTGGTGCTGACGGCTATTCTGGCCTTAAACGTATCTGCCGAGGTTATTAATGCATTCAGAGTTGTGAACATAAGTTTGGAAAATTCCAATGACAACATCAGTACTGCTAACAATAATTTATATAAAGATCTGGAAGATAAGATGAATAAGGCGGAAACGAAGGAAAGAGCAAGTATATGGGAACCTAAAGCAATGCAGGCAAAGCAATATTCTGATGCGATGGTTAAATATATCGATAGCCTAAAGCATGATCTGAAAGTTGCGGCTGGTTTAAGAATGAAATGGGATGATAGAGGAAAGGACAGTATTGAAGATTATAAGATGGATAATCTTGATGCATCAACAAGGCTTTTTGAAACGAAAGGCGAAGGCAAAAAGCTTGAAGACAGGCTACAGCAATACAAAAAGGATATGCTGGCCATTGACCCAACTATTCTCGCCAACTACGAACACAATTTTCCTGTAACCACTCGTCCTCCCCGCTCTCAGGACGGAACGAAAAAAGATTTCACACAATCTTTCTTTCACATGACACCAACAATTTCGGCACTAACGATTTTGAGTAAGTTTCAAAACAACATCAAAAATGCAGAGAATGAAATTGTAACTTATTGCGATAACCAAATAGGCGCTGTGGCAGTACATATGGACCAAACGGGCATATTAGTTGGACAAAGTTCTAACTACCTGATGCCTGATCAGAAATTGACCATAACGGCCGGAGTCGGCGCTTATAGTTCTGCCGCCCAACCTTCCATTTCCATCAATGGACAAAGTGTTGCAGTAAATGGTGGACAAGGCTCTACAACAATCAGCCCGGGGGGAGCAGGTGAGCATTCAATCCCTGTAACTGTTACTTACAAAGATGAGAATGGAAAAGTACAAACCGAGACTGTTCCTGTAAAATATACTGTTGGTACGCCAGGTAATGCAGCTGTAATGCTGGACAAAATGAATGTATTTTACATCGGAGTCGACAACCCCGTTACTATTAACTCCGGCACCGGTGCTGAAAAGACCAACGCGACCATTTCTTCAGGAAGCATTTCGAAAACCGGTGTTCCGGGTAAATATGTTGTGCGTGTATCCACTCCCGGAAAAGCAACGGTTAGTGTAATTGCCAATGGTAAGAGCACTCCGTTTGATTTCAGAGTAAAGGAAATTCCTGATCCTATATTTAAAGTTGGGCCCAGTAAAGGTGGAAGAGTGCAGTCAGTGGTTTTCAAAAATCAACAGTTCTGTCGTGCAGATCTTGAAAATTTTGATTTTGATGCACACTTCAATGTCATTAGTGCTACCGTTTACTTTTCAGGAGCAAACTTCCCGAACGTTCAACAGGCAACTATCAACGGCCCTAATCTTGCAAGCATTCAATCACAATTGTCACGATGCATCCCGGGTACTTCAGTTACTTTTGATAATGTAAAAGTAAAAGGACCTGATGGTAAGGAACGTGTAATTCAAGGTCCAGGGTTTATTTTGTATTAAAGAAAAAATATAATAATGGCTATGAAAAATTTTATGGTAAGGAGTATAGCGTTTCTTTTATGTCTAGGACTGATGACGTATTCGGCACAGGCACAAACCAAGAAGAAGAAGACAACGCATCATACCACACGGACGGTAAAGAAACGTACCACCGCCCGGAGGACTACCAATTCCAAAACAAAGGCTGATATTAATCCAAGTGCTAAAGTTGATACTGCAGTAGTAATAGCTCCGCCAAAGATTGATAGCCTGCCCATGACCAATGTCAAGAAATCATTACGCCCCGACGATGCAGTGGACCGCAACCTGATAAAGGATCGGACCCCGCTGCCGTATACCTATATCAGAGAAGATGATGCGGTATATCGTGAGAAAATATGGCGCGAAATTGACACTCGTGAAAAGATGAATCTGGCATTCCGCTATTCAGCCAATGAAGATAACGGAAATCAACGGTTTATATCCATCTTGTTTAAAGCCATACAAGACGGACCGGATAACGGAGGCGTAACCGCATTCAACCCGGTTGATGACAGGTTTACAACTCCTATGACCGTTTCTGAAGTTGCTGAAAAAGTGTCAGGAGGAAGTGTTCCGGTTACCATATACGATTCACTGGGTAACCCAATCGGAACCAAAATGGTAACAGCGGAAGTAAATCTTGATTCTTTCTATAAGTTCCAAATAAAGGAGGAGGTAATTTTTGATAAGCAAACTTCCAGGTTGTATTGGAGAATCCTGGGTATTGCCCCCGTAAAAAATGTAATTACATCGCAAGGTGTAAATCTTGGTGAAACACCGTTGTTTTGGGTTTACTACCCTGACCTACGCCCTATACTGGCAAAGTACGAAGTATATAATGGGAAAAATTTCGGTGCAAGAATGAGCTGGGAAGAGCTATTTGAAAGCCGCATGTTCTACGGACGAATTATCAAGAGTACTTTGGATAATCCAAACGATTTGTTTTTGTCTCAAATGCCGGGGCTAAAAGATAACCGGATTCTGCAACTTCTGCAGGGAGAAAAAATAAAAAACGAGATATTCGATTACGAACAAAACTTGTGGAGTTATTAATTCATACGTAAGAATTAAAAAAGGGGAGCAATGCTCCCCTTTTTTGTATAATAACCTTGTCGGAAAATATAATTGGAATCATTCGTGTGTGGCCGCAAAGTGATTTGATATGAGTGCTGCCTTCGAACTACCAATCAACTTTACTAGATCTTCTTTTGACAACTCTTTTATTTTTTTTATCGACCTGAATTTCTTTAGCAGCGTATCTGCGGTACTCTTACCAATTCCACTAATGCTTTCCAGTTCATTTTTGAACGTGCCCCTGCTACGCTGGTTACGATGAAAAGTGATCCCGAAACGATGTACCTCATCGCGTATTCTTCTTATGAGTTTCAGGCTGGGGCTATCCCAGGGTAACTTCACCGATTGCTTATCGCCCGGAAAAAATATCTCTTCCTCGTTCTTGGCAAGGCCCACTATCGTTGCTTTTCCTGACAATCCCAATTCTCCGAGGCCTTCCACAGCCGCATTTAGCTGGCCTTTACCGCCATCAATGATAATAAGTTGAGGAAAGGGCAAGCCCTCCTTCTTCACACGCGAATACCTTCTCATTACAATTTCCTTCATGCTCGCGAAGTCATTAATACCGGTTACAGTCTTGATGTTGAATTTGCGATATTGACTCTTATCGGGCAGGCCGTCTTTGAAACAAACCATCGCTGCTACCGGGAAACTTCCCTGGAAATTGGAATTATCAAAGCATTCGATCTGAACGGGCAACACTGGTAAATGCAAATCCTTTTGCAATTGCTTTAAAACATTTTTTCTTTCCTTATCACTCTTATCTTCCAACTGCAACATCTTCTTTCTTTTCAACTCATCGATAAAATAGTTGACATTTTTTTCAGAAAGATCTAACAACTTCTTCTTATCACCGGCTTTCGGAATAGTGAGAATAACTCCTTCCTCTGGGTAATCTATCTCAAACGGAACAATGATTTCTTTTGCTTCTCCGTTGAATGTACTTCTGAGATGTCCGATGGCAAAGGCCAGCACTTCCTGCTCTGTTTCTTCAAGCCGTTGTTCCAATACTATTGTTTTAGTAAGTACTATGGTGCCTTCATTTACCATCAGGTAGTTTACATAAGCAATATCGCCATCCTTAAGAATGGAAAAGACATCTACGTTTCCCACATGTTCATTTACCACCTTTGATGTAGCCTTGTATTGTTGTAAATGTTCGAGCTTTTTTTTGATGATCCCTGCTTTTTCAAATTCAAGATTCGCAGCGGATTCTTCCATCTCCTTTCTGAAATGCTGAATTACCGGCGTCAGGTTTCCCTTCAGCAGATTTTTGGCCCTGGATAAACCAGCAGCGTAGTCTTCGGCCGTTTGCAGGCCCTCACAGGGCCCTTTGCAATTTCCCAGGTGATACTCCAGGCAAACCTTGAATTTCTTTTTTCGTATATTCTGCTCCGTTAGGTTGAGTTTGCAGGTCCGTAATTGCACATTTTGCTTAATAAAAGCCAATAGATCTCTTACTTTTCCAACAGAAGTATAAGGCCCGAGATATTGCGAGCCGTCATTGATTTTTGATCTTGTAAGAAATACCCGGGGGAAAGGCTCATTCCTGATCACAATGTACGGGTACGATTTATCATCCTTCAGGTTAATGTTGAATCTTGGCTGGAATTGCTTTATCAAAGAGTTTTCGAGCAGGAACGCATCCTGCTCATTATCCACGATCGTAAATTCAATTCGGGCGATTCTTTTTACCAGTTCATGTGTCTTATATCCGGTGAATGTCTTCGTAAAATAAGAGCTTACTCTTTTACGAATACTTTTTGCTTTGCCAACGTATATTAATTCACCCTTATCATCATAATATTTGTAAATACCCGGATCAACAGGCAGGGTTTTTATAATAGTTTGAAAAGCTTCCGATGTCATTATTAAACCAATTCATTTTATTCGTCTTAACATTATTCGTCAAATTCCCATTTCATTATCTCCTCCCTTATTACAGGCGCCATCTTATCTTCTTCGGTAATGGTTCTTATGCTACACCATTTATTAGCTCTCCATGTGAGCTGGGTAGTAATATTTGCGCCGTTAATCATTTGCGATTTCACTATATAAATCCGCTGCACAGTTCCTTTTTCTGGATCAATATATACATCCCAATGATTGAGATGTATCGAATCAGGCAGGTTCACTTTTGGATCATAGGTAAGCGTTACCGCATTTATCGTCTGATCGAGAAACGATTTTTCTGTAAATAGATTTCGCAAAGAAGTTGAATCAATTACCGGTGTCAGAAAAGGCGCTGCAAAAGAGCGGATGTCTTTTTTTGTCATCCATACCGAATCAGTCTTCCCGTTCACATGAGTGACCTTTACGGGTGTTACCGGCATATTGTCTATTTCTCTCAATTGCCCCAATAAAAATTCTGTTACCGGAAAAAAAGACTGCACCTGCAAAGAATCGCTTACAACTGATGGGGGCTGCTGATTGCTATTATTACTGTGGCAGCCAAAGAACATTATGCAGAGCGATACACCCGTTTCTTTCCAAAAAATACGCATTTGTAAATGTACAATAAAAACCAGCAACCCTTACGGCCGCTGCATTACAGCAGAATTAAATTTTAATAGCGGCAGAATTATTTTCTGAAAGGAGTGATCCCGATCCTGATTCCGTAATTCAGCAAATGTTCGTCGATGGTATAATCTTTTTTATACGTTGAAAACCACTGATAGCGGACAATGGGACCAATCTGCCATGTGAATTTTTTGGCACCAAAAGAAAGAAAGACGCCAAAATTACTTGCCATATTTGACTTCCTCATCAGGGAAGGATCGTTTACATAATTTCTCCCGTCGGAAGAGAGAAGGTATGCATAGCTGTCCAGAATAATGGATGGTTCCAGATCTGCCGATGCGTTCAATTGAACTTTGTCGCCGGTAAAGAACCGGTATTGGAACCCAACGGGCAACGACGCCTGCAAGCTATGATTGCGGATATTTACCTGGGTTAACCCGCTTCCATCGCCATAATGAGAAACATATTGTTTGGAATAATCTACATGTGAATCAGGATCTTCTAATATCAACGTAGCCACGGTGGGGTGCATTTCGTTTGACCGAATATTGTAGCCCGAATAAGTGAGATGCACACCGGTAGTGAACTTCCATTTAGAGGCAAATGTATAATTCATTTGTGCTCCGGCTTCAAATCCAAAAGCGGCGTGATTCAGCACTTTATAATTCGAGGGCATTATTGAAACGCTTGTACTCAAAAAAACAGATGACGAAATCGGTGCTCCCCGGAATGAAACATTGGTAACCTCCGGCGCAACAAAATAAGTATACGTAATCTTATCGTTTCGCTTGATCTTGCTGTTTGCCTTTATCGATGTTTGGGTACTTACATTTGGCAGCACTTTCTTTTCAGCTTCGCCCTTATCAGTACTATATTCATCATTGTTATTTTCATCTTTTATCACAGGATTCTGCAAAGGCAAATTATCATTCAAGACCGTTATTTTCTCTTCAGGTAAAATGCTAACCGCGTTATCCGCTACTATCTTTCCCGTAATGAGTTCACTTTTTTTCGGATTGGCACTCAACATTTCTGCAGGTACGAGGGTCAAGGCCATTTGGGCGTTAACCAACACACGCGCAGATACGTTCGACTGAAGTGTCGAAGCGTTGCCTTGAACTTCAGCCATGACATTATCGTTTGTTTTAGAAACATTTCTTGTCGACAAGTGCAGCTGGGCTACAAATTTATTTAGGTTATGAGTTGTACTTGGATCATTAGCTACATGCGAACTGCCTGGTGTTTTGAAAATCCGATCGCTTCGCTGATCGCCTAGCAGCACCTGGTTCATTCCATCACTGTTCAAATCTTTTTGACTTAAATGATCTGAAGCAGTCCCTGTTGTCGTTGCAACAAAATTATTATTGCCTGAAATATTATTTGTAAAATTATGAACTGACGGCCCCTTGGGTGTATTCATATGCCCGATAAAAATGAGCGTAGATATTAATAAAAGAGAAATCGTAATAGAAGGCCATCTTCTTCCCGGATGAATATCATTGTAGATTCCATGCCACACCTTTTTGGACGGAATCATTTTAAAATTATCCGCCTCCTGTTGTAAAAACTGCTCAAATTCATCGGTTGTAAATCTTCGTTCCATTTCACATAATTTCAGTTATTGGTATAGGTGTTCACACTAATTTAGCTTCCTGCCGAAACAAGCTTTATCTTCTCCTTCGGCCGCACAAGAATTTTCTTTTTAATCAATAGCGCCTCAAGCATCGCTTTGGCTCTGGTGTATTGGGATCGGCTGGTGCTCTCCTCAATATCCAGGATAGAAGCAATCTCCTTATGAGAATAGCCCTCAATTGCATACAGGTTGAGCACTGTCTTATATCCTACCGGCAACATTCGAATACACTCCACCACCTGCTTTGCCTGTAATATGGAAGGAATATTATTCTCATTAAGATAGATGCTGTTTGCATGAAAAAGGTCGACGCTATCTGTAAATTTTTTATTTTTTTTCAAAACGTTGATGCATGTATGCACTATAATCTTTCTTACCCACCCCTCAAGGGCGCCCTGGTTTCTGAATTGATGGATTTGAGAAAAGACTTTTATAAAACCCTCCTGCAACATGTCTTCTGCATCTTCCCTGTTGCGGGCAAACCGGTAACAAACGCCTAACATCCGGGGGCTAAAACGATTGTATAATGCCTCCTGCGCAGTAGCCGAATTCTCGAGACAGCCTTGAAGCATTAACTCTTCCGTCATAGCAAATGGATGGTTTACCCTACTAAGATAGGACAAAAAATATGTTCAAAAGCTGCTTGGCTACTAAAAATGATTACTTTAATATAGTTTGCTTCTCCCGAAGCGACAAGGAGATTTGGCCCCCAATGGGCCCAAATCAGTGCTGGGGCCGTTTTGGCATTACCAGGCTATCGGCAGGATAATTGGCCTCTATTTGTTTTCTGCTGATAGCAACCCAATCAGCTATGGCTTGCTTTTGATCGCTAGTAAGAATTGCGTCACGATGAATAAGAGTGTAAGAACTAAGAGGCATACCACCTTCTTTTATCTCATCATTTATTTTTTGAAGCAGATGATATTGCCTTGTTACAGTATATGAAGTAAATATGGAAAAATTAAGATGACTTTTGCCTTCCTGGATGTGATCGCTTAAGAACCACGCAACGGGTTGTATATTCCAATACCACGGATAGCGGCTGCTGTCCGTATGACAATCGTTGCAGGCGACTTTTAAGACATCCTGAACATTTGCCGGTGCAGGATATTTTGTCGCGATATCGTTTGGTGAAGGTGCTGCAGAAAGGTTTTTATCTGGCCTGAAAAATTGAATTAAAATAAATGCGATCAACAAAACGACAAGGATCCTTTTGATTACTTTTTTCATCTGTGATTATGGTTGGTTATTGGTTTATCAGTATTTCGCCAGTCATTTCGGGAGGCACCGGAAGCTGCATCATGGTTAAAATTGTTGGAGCAAGATCGCCCAACTTTCCACTTTTTACTTCGCCCTTCCACTCTCTATCAATTATAAAAAACGGAACCAGGTTTAACGTATGAGCCGTATTAGGTGTACCGTCCTCATTGATCAAATAATCAGCATTGCCATGATCGGCTGTAAGAAAAATGGTATATCCATTTTCAAGTCCTGCCGTTACAACTTTCTCTACACATTTATCAACTGTTTCTACTGCTTTGATCACTGCATTCCAAACTCCTGTGTGGCCCACCATATCTGCGTTCGCAAAATTCAGGCAAATGAAATCGGCAGTTTTGTTCTTTATCTCGGGTAATAAAGCCTCAGTTACTTCATACGCACTCATTTCGGGTTTCAGATCATAGGTGGCTACCTTCGGAGATGGTATGAGAATTCTTTTTTCACCTTCAAAAACCGCCTCTCTACCACCACTAAAAAAGAAGGTGACATGCGGGTATTTTTCAGTCTCAGCAATGCGTATTTGCTTTTTATGATTGTTAGCCAAAACTTCGCCTAACGTGTTATTCAGGTCATCTTTCTCAAATATCACATGAACATTCTTATAGGCATGATTGTATAAAGTCATAGTAGTATAATGCAACTTCATTGGCTGCATTTCGTATTCCGGGAATGCAGTTTGTGTGAGAGCTTCTGTGATTTCCCGGCAACGGTCTGTTCTGAAATTAAACGCGATCACTGCATCACCTTCTTTTATGCCTGAACCAGGCGTGGCTTTATTGATGATCGGTAAAATAAACTCATCGGTAACATCCTTTTCATAAGAGGCCAACATGGATGCAAAAATATCACCTGATTTTTCACCAACGCGATGCACCAATGCATCATATGCTTTTTTCACCCGCTCCCATCGTTTGTCCCTGTCCATTGCATAATAACGCCCCGTAATGGTTGCTATTTTGCCCGTTGTTGCATCCAGGTGTTGTTGCAAATCTTTCAGGAAACCAAGTCCACTTTTCGGATCGGTGTCGCGTCCGTCAGTGAACGCATGGATATAGACTTCCTGCATCCCTTTTTCTCTACAAAGTGAAGTGATTGCTTTTAAATGATTGATATGCGAATGCACGCCTCCATCGCTTAACAGGCCCATCAGATGCAGCGCCTTATTATTCGTTTTCGCATATTTAAGGCAGTTTAGCAGCACCTCATTTTTCTGAAATGAACCATCTCTTATAGCCACATTAATTCTCTCAAGCTCCTGGTATACAATGCGACCTGCCCCAAGATTTAAATGCCCCACTTCGCTGTTTCCCATCTGCCCTTCGGGCAATCCTACGGCAGTTCCACAAGTCACTAAAGTTGTGTTCGGATATTTGGTGTAAAGTGAAGTAACAAAAGGGGTATTGGCGTTTTGAATGGCGTCGCTTTCTTTCTTTTTACCAAGCCCCCACCCGTCCATAATGATCAGTATAACTTTTTTTGCTTCCATGATTCAAAGCTAATTATTCCATGGTTTTTTGCTAAAAAATGTTTATCTTTATTAGGAATCTGCCGTTATTTACCAACTAATTGTAAACTACTAACCTGTTTTGTGATTTAGCAGATTGTTTACCAATAAATCATAAGTCATGAAAAGATTTCTACTTTTTGCAGGCATATTCATCCTTGTCTCAGCCTTCAGAGTGCAACCATTTGAAGACGTGATTAAGGCGATCAGATCCGGAGATGCCGCACAGGTTTCCCAATATTTTGACAACACACTTGAAATAAGCTTACCGGATAAGAGCAGTTCTTACAACCGGAACCAGGCCGAAGAAGTATTACAAGCCTTCTTCTCTTCCAACTCCGTAAAAGATTTCGAAATATTACATACAAGCGACAATGCGGGTTCTAAATACTGTATTGGCAATTTGAAAACCGTCAATGGCACTTATCGCACTACTATTTTCATGAAACAAAAAGGTAACAAGACCTTGCTACAGGAACTCCGATTCGAAAGGTAATTTTGGAATACGAATATTTATCGCCGTCTGACCTGTGGTCGTCCGACGGCTTTTTGTTTTACTGAAATCCCCTTTTCATTTTCCTGCAATACATTTGTTTGCATGAATGACAAAACATTTGACGAAAAGTTAGAGCAATTGATAAAAAATGCTTTAAATGAAGATGTAGGCGATGGCGATCATTCCACATTGTCATGCATTGACGCAAATACAAAAGGCAACGCGGTATTGAAAATAAAAGATTATGGAATATTGGCGGGCGTAGCAGTGGCAAAGAAAATTTTTGAGTATGTAGACCCAGGAGCGGTAGTAAATGCTTTTAAAAGAGATGGAGACTCAATAAAGCCTGAAGAAACCGCCTTTGAGGTAATTGCAAAAATTCATGCAATTCTCACCTGCGAAAGACTCGTGCTTAACTGTATGCAGCGAATGAGCGGCATTGCTACACTCACCAAAAAATATACCGTTAAGTTAAAGGGCTATCATGCAAAATTATTGGACACGAGAAAAACCACGCCGAATTTTCGTCTCCTTGAAAAGGAAGCTGTACGCATCGGAGGAGGTTATAATCACCGGTTCGGATTATACGACATGATCATGCTAAAGGACAATCATATCGATTACTGCGGTGGCATTGAAAAAGCAATCAACAAGGCCTGGAACTATGTACGCGAAAAAAAACTGAACCTGAAAATTGAAATTGAAACAAGAGGTCTGGAGGACGTTAAAACGGTGATGACCGTGGGAAAGGTAGACCGGATCATGCTGGACAATTTTACTCCTGAAAAAATTGTGGAGGCTCTGAAAATAATTGATGGCAGATTCGAAACCGAGGCCAGCGGGAGAATTACTCTCGAAAATATTGAGACTTATGCAGCTACAGGGGTAGATTTCATTTCCAGCGGCGCCATCATTCACCACGCCGTGAGCCTCGATCTAAGTTTAAAAGCCCAACTTATACAATAATATGCCGAAGAAAAAGTTATATAATACGAATGGGATAGTTTATTCGACAGATCCGAAATTCAAAACTGACGAAGAGGCCGAACAAACTGCTAACATTCCCGTTAGTGAGCAAACGCTGAAGGTGAGGCTGGATGCAAAACACCGCGCCGGCAAATCAGTCACTATCATTGAAGGATTTATTGGAACGGCTTCCGACCTGGAAAATCTCGGAAAGCAGTTAAAATCTTATTGTGCCACGGGCGGCTCTGTAAAAGATGCTGAAATAGTAATACAGGGTGACAACCGTGAGAAGATTTTTCAATGGCTGATTAAAAAGGGTTATAAAAAAACCCGGTTGGTATAAGGTGACCAGGATGTTTTAAAAGAGTATAGATAAATAATATTATCGACTTTTATAACTTTATAACCAATATCCGTATTTATGGTCTCAAAAATTTCACAAGGCGTAAAAGTAAGTGTTGAAACATTTTACCAGCCTGAATATAGCAACCCTATCACCAGCGAGTACATGTTCGCCTACAGGATCACCATCGAAAATAACAACCCTTTTCCTGTTCAGTTATTAAGAAGACATTGGTACATTTTCGATAGCAATGCCGAACGCCGCGAGGTAGAAGGCGAAGGCGTTATCGGAGTGCAGCCGCAGATCAACCCGGCCGAAAAATATCAATATGTCAGTGGTTGCAACCTCCGAAGCGAAATGGGAAAAATGCATGGAATGTATTTTATGGAAAACAGCAGCAGCAAGAAAACCTTCCTAGTAAATATTCCATCATTTGAGATGATCGTTCCGCTAAAACTAAACTAAGTCTTTGGCTTGTATTTGGCTTCATCGAAAATCTTCTCATCATCCATTTTCATCAACTGCGGCAAGGTAGTCTCCGGAAATTTCTCCAGGTATTTTTTTACTATTTGCAAGCCCGTAAAGGTGCCGATATTGCCAGGTGATGCATCCCCCAACTCCTGTGTTTTCGGGCTCTCGCCGATATAATTTTTGATTGTAGCCTCTTCGGAATTATGCAGTAATTCATTATTCAAAAAGAAACTCCAGATGCTTGCTTCACTATTATAGCATCCTTTTAACTGTTTCTCCGAATAACCAAGACAAATGTATTCAGGCGTATAGGGAAGCAATTGCGTAAGCAAATACATTCGCTTGCCTTTCTCCACCATTTGTTCTATCAAAGGCCTGCCACTGCTACTATCCGGATAAAGATCATCAATAATATTTCGCATGCAGTTCACTGCAATATGCCTACTATCGAAATTGCGCGAAAGATATTCCGGGTATTGCTCCTGCCCTTCCTCGCTCTTGTACAAAGAAAAATTCTTACCCATGTGCAATTGCAGTGCGACTCCCAAACCTTCCTGCGTAATAACATCACCCTGCGTGCCAAAAGACGTTTCAAAACTTGCATTAATCGGCCCGATAAATGTGATGATTACTGAAGGTAACCTATAGTTTGGAAAATAATATTTTACAAACTGCAACCCCTGTTTTATTTCGTCCGACTCTTTGCTGAAATTTTTATATAAGGCATCTGAAGAATCTTTAAGGGATGTATAATCATGAATAAAAAGCCGTAATGCAGCATCTTCCGGGTTGTGCGGTCGGAGCAGGCTATCCAAATCCAGCCCGATTATATTTTCGATAAAATCCGGAGTAAACCGTGGATATTTATTTAATAACATGCGCATGGATGTCGCAATGTTATTTGTATCTATCTTAAAAAAGTCCTGCTCGTATCTTTCAGTTCTGATATTCATTTTTATGCCGGAAACATCAGGAATCTTTTTGCGGCTGGTGCAGGAAATAAAAATCAGGATAAGCAGTGAGGGGAAAAATATTTTCTTCATCCGGCAAAGAAAAGAAAAAAAGCAAGAAGGGTTTGTTAATTGAAAAAACCTTTCACACGCAATTCTGCTAATTTTGCGCCATGAAAATTGTTTTAGCGCAGCAAAATTATCACATCGGAAATTTTGATGCCAATACAAGGAAAATAATTGAAGCCATCCAGGTTGCCAAATCAAAAAAGGCTGACCTCGTTGTTTTTAGTGAAATGAGTATTTGCGGCTACCCAGCCAGGGATTTTCTCGACTTTAGCGACTTTATCAATAAATGCTATCAAAGCATTGATGCAATAAAAGAATACGCGGACGACATGGCCGTAATCGTGGGTGCTCCCGATCGCAATCCCGCAAGAGAAGGTAAGGATCTTTTTAACGCTGCATTTTTTCTTTATGAAAAACAAATAAAACAGGTAGCACATAAAACCTGTTTGCCTACCTATGATGTGTTCGACGAAGATCGCTATTTTGAATCGGCCTATAATTGGAGTGTAATTGAATTTAAAAACAAAAAGATCGCACTTACTATTTGCGAAGATATCTGGAACCTTGGCGACAACCCTTTGTATCGGACGTGCCCGATGGATATTTTGATGAATCAGCAGCCGGACATCATGATCAACATTTCTGCATCCCCATTTGATTACACGCATATTGAAGATAGAAAAGCGATCATCAAATCGAACGTTGTGAAATATAAGATGCCGCTACTCTATTGTAATGCCGTAGGAAGTCAGACTGAAATTGTTTTCGATGGCGCATCACTGGTATTTGATAAAGACGCCAACCTTTGTTACCGGCTTTCACAATTCAAAGAAGAACTGGCCGAAATAAATGTTTGTGACAATGGTACCATTGACGCAGAGATCATAGAACCCGCATCGGCACTGCCTGACCAGGAACTGGATCCGCCATTTTATTCAGCTGGCCTCAATATTCCGCAGGTATACGAAGCCATAATTTTGGGGATAAGAGATTATTTTTCTAAAATGGGTTTTGCAAAAGCTATTGTGGGCAGCAGTGGCGGCATCGACAGTGCTGTAACGCTTTCAATTGCATGTGCCGCTTTGGGAAAAGAAAATGTAAGAGCCATCTTAATGCCATCTGAATTTTCAACCTCACATTCCGTACAGGATGCGGAACGACTGAGTAAAAACCTGGGTAATCCATATGATATTATTCCGATAAAAAATATTTATCAGCAATTCATAAATGATCTCGGACCTTATTTCAAAAATCTCCCCTTTAATGTTGCCGAAGAAAATATTCAAAGCCGCACAAGAGGAAATTTACTAATGGCTCTGGCAAATAAATTCGGTTACATTTTATTGAACACATCTAACAAGAGCGAGCTCGCAACAGGCTATGGAACCTTGTATGGAGACATGGCAGGTGGTCTGAGTGTCTTAGGTGACTGCTATAAAACGCAGGTGTATGAACTGGCAAAATATATTAACCGCGATGAAGAAGTAATTCCGCAAAATATTATTCAAAAAGCACCATCTGCAGAGTTGAGGCCCGAACAAAAAGATACCGACAGCTTGCCTGAATATGAAATTTTGGACAGGATTTTGTATCAGTATATCGAAAAAGTGCAAGGTCCCAACGAAATAAAGCAATACGGTTTTGATCCGGCATTGGTAGACCGGATCTTAAGAATGGTAAATGTGAATGAATATAAACGCAACCAATTTTGTCCAATTATCCGAGTGTCTCCTAAAGCCTTTGGTGTTGGAAGAAGAGTGCCGATCGTTGGAAAATATTTAAGCTAAAAACTGGTATATCGAATTAACAGCAATTATACCTTTTAGTAATTACTTTTAACTTACATTTTATTTTGCAAATATGGAAGCATATATAGTAGCCGGATACAGAACGGCAGTAACCAAATCAAAAAAAGGCGGATTTCGCTTTTATCGCCCGGACGACTTAGCGGTTGATGTAATCAAAGGTTTATTGGCAAGCGTTCCGCAATTGGACAGCAAGAGAGTGGATGATCTGATAGTGGGAAATGCTGTGCCTGAAGCAGAGCAAGGCTTGCAGGTAGGGCGCATGATCAGTGTAAGAGCATTGGGTATCGAAGTGCCGGGCGTTACCGTGAACCGTTATTGTGCAAGTGGCCTTGAAACCATTGCAATGGCTACTGCCAAAATAAGAACGGGCATGGCGGATTGTATTATCGCAGGTGGAACAGAAAGTATGACGATGGTGCCGACAGCGGGCTGGAAGACTGTGCCGGCTTATTCCGTTGCTTCCGAAACACCCGATTATTATCTCGGGATGGGATTAACCGCAGAAGCTGTCGCCAAAGAATTTAATGTAACCCGCGAACAGCAGGATGAATTCAGTCTTAGTTCGCATCAAAAAGCGATGAATGCGATCCAGAATGGTTATTTTAAAAGTGGCATCTTGCCAATGAATGTAGAGGAACTATATGTGGATGTCAACAACAAAAAGCAAAAGCGAACATTCGTTGTTGATACCGATGAAGGGGTTCGTGCTGATACTTCAATGGAAGCGCTTGCCAAATTAAAACCTGCATTTGCAGCAGGTGGCACAGTAACCGCAGGCAACTCTTCGCAAACCAGCGACGGCGCCGCTTTTGTAGTTGTGATGAGCGAAAAGATGATGAATGAATTGAAGCTAAAACCCATTGCAAGACTGGTACAATGCGTAAGCGCAGGAGTTCACCCGCGTATTATGGGAATAGGCCCGGTGGCAGCTGTACCAAAAGTTTTGGAACGTGCAGGAATGAACTTATCACAGATTGACCTGGTCGAACTTAATGAAGCCTTTGCCTCGCAGGCGTTGGCCGTTATTAAAGAATTAAGTCTCGATCCCTCAATAGTAAATATTAATGGGGGCGCCATTGCGCTTGGTCATCCTCTCGGGTGCACCGGTGCAAAACTTACCGTTCAAATCATTAATGATATGAAACGCCTCAATAAAAAATACGGCATTGTAACTGCATGCGTTGGCGGCGGCCAGGGAATAGCCGGTATTATTGAGAACATTTCCTGACTTTCGTTTACGCTTTACCGTTAGTTAAAATTTAATTGCAAGTCCTGCTGCCAGCAGTGATTTGAATTGGAGGCCCGGGGAGTCGTGATTGGGGCCAAAAAGCTTTACGTCGTCGTCATAAATAAAATTAAGGCTGAGACTGGCATTCAGCGCCTTTGAGATTTTAGCCACGAACATATTGGTCATCATCAGATCCACATTTTGTGGATTGTGTTCATAGTTGGAGAACAAATCCAACCGCCCGTTATAATTGAGTGTCTTTGTCTTGTTCAAATCTGCCATGTAGGTGATACTTGCAAATGCACCAATCTCGTTTTTTACTTTTTTCCCGGGATCTATTCCGTAACTTCCTTTGGCAGAAAGTGAATCATCATTAACAAACGTCCATCTGGACGTAATTGGCGAAATGAAGATTGCCAGCCCCCTCACCGGCTTATAGTCAAATCCAAGGCTCAACAGCAAATAGCCCGGCGCCATGAAATTAGAAAGAAGATCTTTCGTTCCGTCGCTGTTGTAACTGTATCCTTTGGCAAACTGCGTATGAAAATTAAACAGTGCCGCAACATCCCATTTAGGTGATATCGCATAGCCATATTTGGATAACAAATCAATGCGGTCATCATTTTTTCTTGTGCCAAGGCTGGTGGTGTTTACCAGGCCATAATTAAGATCAAGCGTATTATCCCAGCTACTTTTACCCTCTTTGTAAAATGCATGCAATCCGAGATAGGTAGCAAGTGACATCGAAAAATCATCACCACCTGCGGCCCAATTGCTTTGGCTTCCCTGTCCAAAATTCAGGGTATAAATACCACCGGTTTTCCAGGTTTTACCGCTGTCAATTTTTTCTTCCTTAACTTCTTTTGTAGCACTGGACTGTAAATCTTTCACGGATTGATCTTGCCCAAAACTTTTTGATGATAAAGCAAGTGCGATTATCAGGAACACCCCTGTAATAGTTCCTTTGGGTGAATAGTTAATTTTCATATTACGATTTTCGCCAAAAATAATACTATAAGTCTGATCATTCATTGACGTTCATTGGTCTCTAATATTTTTGAGGTTAGCGATGTTGCGCAAATAGACTATTTTGCACCTTATTGTGAACCTTTAAAAATGAAAACATGCTTGAAGAATTACTTCAAAAATTGCAAAGCGAATATGGCCTTAGCGCCCAACAAGCAAGCGGAATCCTGAGCACGATAAGCGGGTTCATCAAAGAAAAATTTCCAATGGCAGCCGGAATGATCGACAATTTGTTACCCGGCGCCAATACAAATACTGCCGGAACCACGACAAATACACAAGGAAGTAGTGACATCCTCGATGAGATTTCTAATATGATTCCCGGTGGCGTAGGAGAAAAACTGGAAGAAATGGCCAAAGGTAAACTGGGTGGGCTTTTCGGAGAGAATAAGTCTTAATAAAATTATTTAGTACCAGAAATAAAAAAAGGATCGGCCGATCCTTTTTTTTATTTGAATGATAAAATCATTTGAGTGTTTCGCGTGCAATAACAATCTTCTGAATTTCACTGGTCCCTTCGCCAATGGTACATAGCTTACTATCCCGGTAATATTTTTCAACAGGAAAATCTTTTGTATAACCATAACCGCCAAATATCTGAACGGCATCAGTAGCTACTTTCACTGCTATTTCACTTGCATAATATTTTGCCATTGCCGCCTCCTTTGTAACACTTTCACCCCGCATCTTCAGATCGCATGCCTGGTTCACTAACAACTCAGCCGCCATAATTTCTGTTTCCATATCAGCGAGCTTGAATGCAATAGCCTGAAATTCCGATATGGGTTTGCCAAACTGGTGTCGTTCTTTTGAATATTTTACCGACGCCTCAAAAGCTCCTTTTGCTATCCCTAAAGCAAGTGACGCAATTGATATACGACCACCATCCAATACCTTCATTGCCTGCCGAAAGCCATCTCCCACATTTCCCATCCTTGCGGAATCCGGAATCCGGCAATCTGTAAAAATCATTTCTGCAGTTTCACTGGCCCGCATGCCTAACTTGTTTTCCTTTTTACCTCCGGAAAAACCCTTTGTATTACGGTGAACAATAAACGAAGTTGAATTATCGCGTGTATGCGGTTCACCCGTTCTGCAAATCACTACTGCTACATCACCTGTTTTACCATGAGTGATCCAGATTTTGGTCCCATTGACGATCCAATCATCGCCGTCTTTTACTGCCACACATTTCATATTGCCGGCATCACTTCCGGTGCCTGCTTCGGTGAGACCCCATGCGCCAATATACTCACCGGATGCAAGTTTTGGCAGGTACTCTTTTTTTTGTTTTTCATTCCCGAATGTGAGAATGTGACCTGTGCAAAGTGAATTGTGCGCAGCAAGCGATAAGCCGATAGAACCGCAAACCCTGGCGACTTCCTGGATCACGCTACTGTATTCAAAATAGCCTAACCCGGCACCTCCATATTCTTCAGGCACCAATACACCCATCAATCCGAGTTTTCCCAATTCTTTAAAAACCGGTACGGGAAATTCCTGGGTTTCATCCCATTCCATCACGTGTGGTTTTATAAATTGCTGAGCAAAATTTCTCGTTGTTTCTGCTACCTGCTTTGTTAACTCATCAAATCTGAAATCCATATGTCGATTTTATCTTTTTGCAATTTAGAGGAAATTAAATACTAACAGTCATTAGTTTTTATTTTCAGCAAATTGATATTTATCAATTAACGGTGAGATAAGGCGCGATCTTATCGTAGGTTTCTGTTGTTATTATCATTATTTTTTTGAGATCTTCAACCGAGCTAAAACTGCCATGCTGCTGCCGATACTGAAAAATAGCATTCGCCAAATTGTATCGCAGGTAAGGATGCACCTTCATTTCATCAACAGTCGCAGTATTTATATTGATCTGCTTCACAGCAGTGCTCTCTACTGTGAGCAATGGTTTTATCTTTTGAAAAGTAGAGTCAGGCAACATATACGTTTCTACAACCTGGTTTACAGAATAAAAACCTCCTAATCTATTTCTGAAAGCAATAATTCTTGCTGAAAGTTTGCTGCCGATGCCGGGCAGGCTAATCAGTTGTGATGTATCTGCCGTATTAATATTAATTATGCTAACTGGTTTCGGAGTATACGTTTTTGTTGATGAAGTGTAGTCTTTATTTTCAACTATAGTTGATTCAGATTGTTTTTGCTGAATTGCAATAGAAATATAGGGCATCAACCGGTTGGCATCTTTGGGAGATAATCCCCAGATTTTCCGGATGTCCGCCGCCTTATAAAATTTGCCGCCTTTGGAAAGATAATTTTGAATAGTATGAATTGTTTTGTCTTTTAGTCCGAGTCTCTCCCAATCATGGTATGTTGCAGTATTGGGATCAAACTTAAAAAGCTCAGGTACTATTGGTTCGTCATTATTATCCTTTGAGTAATCATTTGCACCTGAATTATGGGTATAAGAATTTATATAAGACTGTCTATTATTTATTGAATCATTATTATCAACAGACAGCAGCGCTATATCTTTTTTGAAATCATCGTAATTCAGTTCTTGCTGCTTGAAGATGTATGGGAAAAAATTAACTGAAACGACCAGGATGAAAATAACCGTCACGATAATAAAAACACCCTGACGTTCCTTTTTTGTAAAAGAGAAATAGGCATTCATAGCTTCTTTCCAGTTCATCTCAACTTTTTTGTGAGAAAAATAAAAAATTAATTTTTAAAATTCAAGTTTCAGCCCGTCATAAGCTAAATGCATACCGGGCTTCAATTCTTTCGATATTTCTGCGTGTGTACCGAGTTGATGGCTAATATGGGTAAAATAAACATTCGGAACTTTTAATTCTTCAGCAACGGCGATAGCTTCCTGCAATGTATAATGAGACACGTGCGGCTCTTTGCGCAATGCATTGATGACAAGTGTATCGCTGCCGATGACCTTTTTCTTTTCTTCCTCATCTATGCGATTGGCATCTGTTATGTAAGTAAATTTTCCGAACCTGAAACCAAGCACGGGCATTCGCAAATGATATACTGTAATAGGTATTACCGGTATATCGCCTACTGTAAAAGGTTCGTTATCGATGAAATGCAAATCTATTTCCGGAATGCCCGGATATTTTTTATCTGAAAAGGCATACACAAATTCACGTTTCAATGCCTGGATGGTAAGTTCATTTGCATATACCCCGATTGGTTTTTGCTGAAAATAGTTGAATGCACGAATGTCATCCAACCCAGCAATATGATCTTTATGCGGATGAGTAAAAATAACAGCATCCAGCTTCTTTACATTTTCATGGAGCATTTGCGTACGAAAATCGGGAGTGGTATCTACTACAAGTGTGGTGTTTTCACTTTCAACCATAATGCTACTGCGGAATCGTTTATCTTTTTCATCAGGAGACATACAAACATAACAATTGCAGGCAATCATTGGAACACCGCTGCTGGTACCGGTTCCGAGAAATGTAACTTTTATTGAAGGATAATTCACTCAGCCAAAGCTAAAGAAAAAATGCAGTACCATTTAATCAGTGTTGCACTTCATTTGAAGTAATCACTTCCTCATACATCTTTTGTGAATCGTGCGTGAGCAAGTCGATATTAATATCTAAAGACGGGATCAGGTCTATCAAAGTATTGATTCTTCCTTCGGGGTTGAGAAATTTATTAAGTACTACTACTTTCTTTTTTTCGAGTATGCAATAGCCACTTTGAAAGGAGCCTCGTTCATAACGCAGAATATATCCTCCCTCATCCAAAATGTTTTCTAATCTTTTTAAGGTAGCCTGATTATACTTCATCAAATAGTAATTGCGGCAAAATAAAATAAAATTTTCCTGTTACACAAGTTACACTTTGGTAGTCATGCGAATCACGGGTATGATCATCTCTTCAAGACTTACGCCACCATGCTGAAATGTGTTGCGATAATAATTGGCAAAATGATTATAGTTATTAGGATAGCATAAGTATCCATCCTGTTTTGCAAAAATGAAAGAAGAATTTACAGTTGGCACCGGTAATCCGGCCTGTCGCGGATCGCGAAACGCCAACACTTCTTTTGGCTCATAATTTAAATTACGACCATGCTTATAACGAAGATTGGTTGTGGTCTGTTTGTCACCTACTACTTTTTGCGGATTGTTCACGCGTACACTTCCGTGGTCAGTAGCAAGTATAAGATTGAACTTTTTGTCAGCAATTCTCTTTAATGCCTGGTAAAGCGGCGAATGTTCAAACCATGATGCAGTAAGGCTTCTGTAGCTTACTTCATCCGCAGCCAGTTCTTTCAACACTTCCATTTCTGTACGTGCATGGCTGAGCATATCTACAAAGTTGTACACAACAATACTAATATCATTACTCAACAGGTTGTGAACATTATCCACCAGCTTTTGTGCATCCTGGTGATTGGTAATTTTTGTGTAAGAATATTTCAGATTGTCTTTACGTAATCTTTTTAACTGAGCCTGGAAGAACCTTTCTTCAAATAAATTCTTGCCACCTTCTTCATCGTCATTCTTCCATTCTGCCGGAAATTGCTTTTCGATTTCAATTGGCAGCAGTCCGGCAAAAATGGCATTTCGGCTGTATTGCGTAGCAGTAGGTAATATGGCGTAAAAAGTTTCTTCTTCGTGTATGCGAAAATTTTCTGAGAAGATAGGTTGTATTGCCTTCCACTGATCGAATCGCAGGTTGTCAATCAGCAAAAAAATCGTGGGCACCTCCTTATCCACATGAGGAAATACCTTAAACTTCATGAGATTGTGGCTCATGATGGGCGCTTTCGCTGCCGGGTTGGTGACCCATTCAGAATAATTTTTTGAGATGAATTTAAAAAACTCAATGTTGGCCTCGTTCTTTTGAGATTGAAGGACTTCCTGCATTTCCGGGCTGTCGCTCTTTTTCATTTCCAGTTCCCAATATACCAGCTTTTTGTAGATCTCCATCCACTCATTATGGTCCGGGTTATTATTTAAAGCCATAAACAAGTCGCGAAATTGCTGCTGATATGCGGAAGTGGTTTTTTCTGCAACAAGTCTTCTGTTGTCAATAATCTTTTTAAGCGAAAGCCAAACCTGGTTGGGATTTACAGGCTTTATCAGGTAATCCGTTATCTGTGAACCAATGGCTTCATCCATCAGGTTTTCGGTTTCATTTTTGGTAATGAGCACAATCGGTACCTGGGTATTTATCTCTTTGATTTTTTGCAACGTCTCCAGGCCTGTAATACCCGGCATACTCTCATCGAGCAGTACCACATCTATGAAATTTTCTTTTACAAAATCAATAGCATCAAAACCGTTACTTAAAGGCTTAATCTCATATCCCTTATTCTCAAGGAACATAATCTGGGACTTCAGGCTTTCCATCTCATCATCGATCCATAAAATTTTTGCTAAACTCATTGTTACAATTTTTGATTCATCAGAAATTTTCCAGGAGAATAAAGGCAGTAATCCTTCCACTTGGTACTTCATTACAAATGTACCTTATTCCCATCCCAAAAACTACCTTTGCGGGTCTTACCAGGCATTTTAACAATTTAAAAATGGCTTTCAGAAAAATAATCAATGACCCGGTTTACGGATTTATAACAATTGATGATGAACTCATCTATGCCATTATATCGCATCCCTTTTTTCAAAGATTGCGGCGAATTCATCAAATGGCAATGGCATCACTGGTATATCCAGGTGCAGTTCACACAAGGTTGCATCACGCGCTGGGCGCTTACCACCTGATGAGCGACGCATTAATTATATTGATGGAAAAGGGTACACATGTTTCAAAACAAGAAGAACAGGCGGCAAAGATTGCTATTCTTCTTCATGATATCGGACACGGCCCCTATTCTCATGCGCTCGAACGCGTCTTGATAAAAAATACGCCCCATGAAAAATTATCCATATTGCTAATGCAGCAACTCAATGACGAGCTTAACGGCGCATTGCAAATGGCAATTGACATTTTCACAGATAAATATCCCAAGAAGTTTCTGCATCAATTAGTAAGCGGGCAGTTGGATGTAGACCGGATGGATTACCTGAACCGGGACAGTTTTTTTACCGGAGTAAGTGAAGGAGTGATTGGATACGACCGGATAATTAAAATGCTTATAGTAAATAATGATGAGCTGATGGTGGAAGAAAAAGGGATTTATTCGATTGAAAAATTTCTGGTAGCCAGACGGCTCATGTACTGGCAGGTCTACCTGCATAAAACGGTTCTTTGTGCAGAAAAAATGCTGGTAAACATAGTAAAGCGTGCAAAAGAAATAGGCGCCTTCAGTACCTCACCTGCCCTGAACCTTTTTTTGGCTCCGGATTTTGACGAAAAAAATATCGATACCCACCTTGACGATTTTTGCAAACTCGATGACTATGATGTTCTCTTTGCAATAAAATTATGGGCTTCTCATCCTGACAAAGTCCTTTCCTATCTGTGCCAGGGGATCATAAACCGAAAACTTCTCAAAATAAAATACAATGGCACACCGTTTGACAAAGAAATGATTTTAGCAGAAAAGCAGGGGGTAGAAAACCTGTTTGATATTGACGAGAAGAGCGCTTCGTATCTTGTATTTAAGGGTGAAGCCACTAATGAAACCTATAATAAACACGATGAGCGTATTAAAATTTTGTACAAGGATGGTTCAATCTCTGATATTTCAGAAGTAGACAATGCCCTGATTAACCAAACATTATTTGGCACGGTAAAAAAATTTTACATTTGTTTGCCAAAAGACGGCGCCTAATAGTTTAACTTTTAAATAGAATCTTCGTCTTTATATTTATAGATAAAATAAAAAAAGTGGATTTTACCGCAAAACAAATAGCGTCTATTATAAATGGAGTGATTGAAGGCAATCCTGATGTGACGGTATCATCATTCGGGAAAATAGAGGAAGCAAAGGCAGGACAGCTCTCATTTTTAGCCAATCCTAAGTACGAAGAATTTTTATATTCTACCCAGGCATCTGTAGTAATTATTAACTCATCCCTTGATTTAGCAAAAAAAATTGATTCAACCATAATACGCGTACCAGATGCATATTCGGCATTTGCGGTAATTTTAAGCACATACGAAAAAATAGCCACCGGAAGCCTGAGCGGCATTCAGCAACCCGCAAGCATTGCCAATAGTGCTACCCTAGGAAAAAATGTTTTCGTAGGTGCATTTACTTATATCGGTGAAAATGTAACAATCGGCGATAATGTTAAGCTGTTTCCACAGGTATACATTGGTGATAATGCTGTGGTGAGTAACGATACTGTGTTATATCCCGGGGTAAAGATTTACCATGACTGTGTGGTTGGTAAAAATGTTACTATCCACGCCGGTGCCGTAATCGGCAGCGATGGATTCGGATTTGCCCCGCAGCAGGATGGCAGCTTTAAAAAGATTCCACAAATTGGAAATGTGGTAATAGAAGATAATGTAGAAATCGGCGCCAATGCCACTATTGATCGCGCTACAATCGGATCAACGTTGATAAAGTGCGGCGCCAAACTGGACAACCTTATCCAGGTAGCCCACAACGTAGAAGTGGGAAATAACACTGTGATCGCTGCACAAGCGGGCATCAGCGGAAGTACTAAAGTTGGCAGCAACGTTATGATCGGTGGTCAGGCAGGTATTGTGGGGCATTTGCAAATAGCTGACGGAAGTAAAATCAACGCGCAAAGTGGTGTAACCAAGTCTATAAAAACTCCTAATACTGCTGTCACTGGCACCCCGGCATTCGACTATTCCCTCGCACTTCGCAGCCAGGCGCTGAACAGAAATCTCCCCGAACTCGAAAAGAGAATTAAAGAACTGGAGCAGTTAGTAGAGAGGTTGATTGGTGAAAAAATAAATGAAAAGGTGCCCGAATAATTTTTATTCGTGTGCAAAGGATTTTTTGCAATTTCGCCTTAACCTCATAATTTTTGAAGAAATACTTTTCATACTTTCGTAGCTATGGAGCAGCAAAATGCTAAAGAAGAGCACTTTCAGCATACAATACAAGACGAAGTAGTAATATCAGGAGCCGGCATCCACACAGGGCATTTTGTCACTATGCACATAAAACCAGCTGAACCCAATTCAGGAATTAATTTTCAGCGAACGGATCTTCCCGGAAAGCCGGTTGTAAAAGCCGATGTAGATAATGTAATAGAGACTAACCGAAGCACTACTATAGAATCAAATGGCGCGCGGGTGGGCACTATTGAACATCTGATGGCGGCGCTGACAGGCATGCAGATAGATAATGCGCTGATAGAGATAGATGGCGAAGAGGTGCCTATATTGGATGGAAGTTCTCAGCAGTTTATTGAGCAGTTGAGTAAAGCTGGCGCTGAAAAGCAAAACGCTCGGAAAATTTATTACAACATCCAGCACAATATAAGTTTTGTAGACGAGGAAAAGAAAGTGGAGATGGTCGCTTTGCCGTATAATGGCTATCGCATCAACACACTTATTGACTTTAATTCGCCGGTGCTGGGGACACAGCACGCCGATCTTCGCAACATAGAAGATTTCAAAACGCAAATTGCACCCAGCAGAACGTTCTGCTTTTTTCATGAACTGGAATTGCTTATTGCTAATCATCTCATAAAAGGAGGTGATATAAATAATGCAATTGTGGTGGTGGATAAACCCGTAACATCTGACCAGGTCGAGAGAATTTCCAGGATATTTAATAAAACAGATGTACGGGTAAGCGATGCCGGCATTCTCAATAATCTTACACTCCGTTTCCCAAACGAGCCGGCACGACATAAACTGTTAGACGTAGTCGGAGATTTGGCTCTCGTGGGATATCCGTTTAATGCACATATCATTGCTAACCGGCCGGGACATTCATCCAATGTGAAGTTTGCAAAAAAAATAAAAGAGCATATAAAGAAATACAAGCATCGGCAGGACATTCCAAAATATGACCCAAATGTTCCGCCAATACTGGATATACAGGAAATTGAAAAAACGCTGCCGCATCGCTATCCTTTCTTGATGGTCGATAAAATCATAGAGCTTTCCGATACGCATGTTGTGGCAATAAAAAATGTCACTTATAATGAGCCTTTTTTCCAGGGGCATTTTCCCGGAAATTCAGTGATGCCGGGCGTGCTCTTAGCAGAAGCGCTGGCACAAGCGGGTGGTTTCATTGCTATACCAAGAAACTCACCGGATAAATATGATACGTATTTTTTGAAGATTGAAAATTGTAAATTCAAACAAAAGGTAGTGCCGGGTGATACCCTTATTTTGAAAATGGAACTGCTTCACCCCATACGGAGAGGTATATGTGAAATGAGAGGCACTGTATACGTTGGCGACAGAGTAGTAACGGAGGCTATCTTAGTAGCACAAATTGTAAAAAGACCCAAAGCGTGAATATATGATCAACTCTCTTGCACATATTCATCCATCGGCGCAGATAGGAAAAGACGTGAAAATAGACCCTTTTGTGTTTATAGATGAAGGAGTGAAGATCGGAGATGGCACCCACATAATGACCCATGCGGTACTTTTAAAAAATACAACTATCGGTAAAGCATGTACTATATTTCCGCATGCCGTACTGGGCGCCATTCCACAGGATTTGAAATTCGATGGTGAAGAAACTACCGTTGAAATTGGCAACCACACAACAATTCGCGAATGTGTCACGGTAAACCGTGGTACAAAAGATAAATGGAAGACTGTAGTAGGCAGCCATTGTTTACTCATGGCATATTCTCATATAGCTCATGATTGTATTTTGGGTGATCACGTAATTATCGCTAATGCTGTACAGTTGGCCGGTCATGTTGAAATAGGCGACTATGCCATAATTGGTGGTATGGCCGCTGCTATTCAGTTTTCAAAGATCGGCGTACACTGTTATATTGCAGGAGGTACTGAAATTGTAAAGGACATTCCACCTTTCGTCAAAGCCGGAAGGTCTCCGTTGAGCTATGTTGGAATAAATTCTGTAGGGTTACAAAGACGTGGATATTCATCAGAAAAAATAAATGGGATACTGGAAATATATCGCAACGTTTACATGCGGGGTCTAAATATTACACAGGCTCTCGAATTTATAGAAAAAGAACTCCCCGATACACCCGAAAAAAATGAGATTGTCAGGTTCATCAAAGAAAGCAAAAAGGGTATTGTAAAAATTGCTGCCAAAGACATGAATGATGAAAATTGAACTAACGGGGCTGGGTAAACGCTTCAATAGAACCTGGATTTTCCGCAATCTTGATTTTCAATTTGCTACTCCCAACCACTACGCAATCACTGGCCCTAATGGGTCAGGTAAATCTACTCTACTCCAGGTTATCGCAGGCACATCCACCTACAACGAGGGAAGTCTCCTTTATAAAAAGGAAGAAAATGCCCTCTCTCATGAACACATTTTTAAAAACATTTCTCTCGCCGCCCCATACCTGGAATTAATCGAGGAAATGACATTGGCGGAATTCTTTTCGTTCCATCATCATATGAAAGGATGGATCGGCGGCAAGACCAGCGAAGATATCATTTCCCTGCTCGGCTTTCAGGAATCTTCTGATAAGCAACTTCGCTATTTTAGCAGTGGTATGAAGCAACGCGTAAAACTCGCGCAGGCAATTTTCAGTAATGTTCCGGTCATATTTTTGGACGAACCTGCTACCAATCTGGATGAGGATGGTATAGGGTTATACCTTTCTTTAATTCGGAATTACTGCTCCACGAGACTGACCATTATAAGCAGTAATGATACTATAGAATATGATTTTTGTGATGAAAGAATTGATATGTTGAATTACAAATAACTACCTGCTGCTTGCTATCAATAAATTCAGATCCGTAAATTTTATGTCAAATCTTTCACTGAGGTGAAAATTGGTAAGTGCTCCTTTAAACAAGTATATTCCGCTGCGGATATTTATTTTATACCATACCAGGTTTTCATACCCGCCTTCATCCGCCATCTCGAGCAATAAAGTGATCAACACATTGCTTATAGCCTGTGAAGCGGTACGGGCAAATCCACTCGGAATATTAGGAACGCAGTAATGAATAACATCATACTTCCGGTATACAGGATCATTATGCGTAGTGACGGATGATGTTTCAAAACAACCTCCATGGTCAATGCAAACATCTACGATCACACTGCCCGATCGCATTCTGCTAACCATTTCTTCAGTTACAACCAAAGGCGTTCGCCCACCGGAAGATGACAACGCACCCACTGCCACGTCACAAGTCTTAAGTTGTTTTCCCAAAATTCCAGGTTCTATAACGGAGGTATATATACGAAATCCGATATTGTTTTGCAGTCGCTTTAACCGGTAAATACTGTTATCAAAAACTTTTACGCTCGCTCCCATTGCCAATGCCGTTCGAGCTGCATTTTCTCCTACGATGCCCGCTCCGATAATGATTACCTTGGTTGGCGGTATACCGGAAATACCTCCCACTAATACACCTTTGCCATTATTGGCGTTGCTCAAATATTGACCCGCAATCAACATCACGGCACTCCCTGCAATTTCACTCATACTGCGTACAATAGGGTTGTGACCGCTATCATCCTTAAAATTTTCAAAACTCAACGCTGTAATCTTTTTACTCATCATCTTCTCCAGGATGTGCTGCTTCATTACGGGAAGATGTATCGGGGAAATAATAAATTGATTGTGCTTTAACAGGTCAAGTTCATCTTCTGCCACCGGCGCACTTTTTACTAAAATCTCACTTTCAAAAACTTCTTTTTTGCTGTAGGCAATTTTGGCACCAGCTTCACTGTAATCAGTATCTGTATAGCTCGCGCCGGATCCCGCCTTACTTTCCATCACAACTGAATGGCCATTTTGTACCAATATGTTTACCGCTTCAGGCGTAAGCGCAATACGATTTTCCTGGAAAGAGGTCTCCTTTGGAATTCCAATAAAAAGTTTTGCTCCCCGGGGTTTTACATCTAATTTTTCTTCGAGCGTTTCGTAGCGAAGCGAGGGGGAAACAAATGGTTTGGATGTCGCCATCTTATTGATTAATTAAAATGAATATAAATTTAATTTTTTATTGGTGAAGTCCCACGACTAATTTTCGTTCATGGTCTGATATTATGAGTAAAGACGCATAAACGGTTCTATCAGGAAATAGTTCCGGTGCCTTCTCAGGCCATTCAACAAAACATAATTCATTACTCATTATGCAATCTTCAATGCCTGCATCCATTGCTTCTTCTGTACCTTTGATCCTGTACAAATCTATATGATAGATAATGCGATTGCTACGACTCCTATACTCCTGTATCAATGCAAATGTGGGGCTGCTCACCACTTCCGTTACACCCAGCTCTTTACAAACTTCATTTATAAAAGTTGTTTTGCCGGATCCTAATTCTCCACTGAATGCTATAACTGTATAATTATGTATTAGTGAAACAAATTTCTGCGCGATCTTTTTAATATTTGTCAAAGTAAATATATATTCCATTCAGCCGTTTTTGTAAAAATAGCATTTCAGATTTCAATAGTACTTTTATTTAGAATAAATGAGCACCGCACTTTCCACTTTGCAAAAATATTGGGGCTACCAGGCCTTCAGGCCATTTCAGGAAGACATCATTAATTCTATCCTGGAAGGAAAGGATACGTTGGCGCTGATGCCCACGGGTGGAGGGAAGTCAATATGTTTCCAGGTTCCTGCAATGATGCGGGAGGGACTTTGTCTTGTTGTCAGTCCTCTAATTGCTTTAATGAAAGACCAGGTGGGAGTATTGAAAAAAAAGGGTATTCCGGCTCTCGCGATCTATTCAGGAATGACTTATATAGAGTTGACCAAAACATTGAAGAATGCTGCATATGGAAATTTCAAATTTTTATATGTTTCGCCTGAAAGGTTAGAAACCAAATTATTTCTGTATTATATAAGTGCATTAAAAATAAACCTCATTGCAGTAGATGAAGCACATTGCATTTCGCAATGGGGCTATGATTTTCGACCACCGTATCTTCATATAGCCCGCATCCGCGAGTTGGTGCCCGGAGCCGTAATCCTGGCGCTCACCGCTTCTGCAACGCTCGAAGTACAAAATGATATTTGCGAAAAGCTGAATTTTAAAAGCGGTTATCAGCGTTTTCAGCAATCTTTTGAAAGAAAAAATCTCTCTTACAGTGTATTCAACTCATCTTCCAGGCAAAACAAGTTGATAGAAATTTTGAAAAAGGTAAATGGGAGTGGTATTGTGTATTGTAAAACGAGAAAACAAACAAAAGAAGTGGAAGAATTGCTGCGTGCGAATGCAATCAATGCGAGTCATTATCATGCCGGACTGTCAAGTGAAATAAGAACCGCACGACAGGATGAGTGGCTCAGCAATAAAACGAGAGTAATGGCATGCACTAATGCATTCGGAATGGGTATTGATAAACCTGATGTACGGATTGTTGTACACTATAGTATGCCAGACGCCTTAGAGAACTATTACCAGGAAGCGGGACGAGCGGGAAGAGATGGCCATAAGGCTTATGCTGTTTTATTATTCAATGAACAGGAAATTCTTGATTTAAAAAAACAGGCTGCAATTAAATACCCTGACCCGACGACTATTAAAAAAGTATACGCAGCATTGGTCAATTACCTCCAGGTAGCAGCAGGTAGCGGGGAAAATATTTCATTCAATTTTGACATTTCGGACTTTGCAAAGAAATTCAAACTCGATCCGGTTACAATAAATAATGTTCTGAAAATTCTGGAACAGGAAGATATCCTGAGCTATAATGAGCAATTTTTCATGTCATCAACTGTTGTTTTTACAACTGATAAAAATGAGTTAGATCAATTTGAGCGAGCTTATCCCGAGCACGATGCCCTGATAAAAGGCCTACTGAGGTCATATGACGGAATATTCGATTACCCGGCTTCCATTAAGGAAGAGCAACTGTCCCGGTTTCTTGCCATAAAAAAAGACAAAGTCATTGCGGGAATTATAGATTTAATGAAGCTGGGAATTATAGATTACACGCCTCAAAATGAAAAACCCCAGATCCTTTTCCTGCAAGACAGGGTCGCCACTGCAGATCTCAAAATTAATCAGCAGAATATCAGGAAAAGAAAACGCGCATTTGAAGAAAGACTCAACGCCATGATAGGATATACAAAGGAACTTTACCGCTGCAGGAGCAAAATGCTTGGCAATCATTTCAATGACCTATCCTTAGGCAGATGCGGAATATGTGATAATTGCCTTGCCGAAAAAAGCCTTGTTATCGAAAAAGAAGAGTTTGAAAGAATTACCTCCAAAATCAACGACGCTGTTTTGGGCGCAGGCCTAACCTTAGAACAGTTATTAAAAAAAATACACGACATCAACCAAAAAAAAGTTAGAAAGGTCCTGCACTTTCTCCGGGAAGAAGGTATCGTGAAAGTCACCGAAGAAGGATTAATACGATTAACAAAAAGAAGCGCTATCAAATAAAAAAGGGACCAAGATAAAAATCTAGTCCCGCTTTAAAATCCAATATCCTATGAAAAACCGGGATAAAGATATAATAAATTTCACGAGACCTGAAAAGGACGCCGGTTATTTTACTTAAATAGTACAAAAGTAGGGGCAAAAAAAAGGGACCAAGATAGAAATCTAGTCCCGCTTTAAAATCCAATATCCTATGAAAAACCGATACGAAGATAATGTGGAAATTACCATTTAACAAGACTTTCTGGTAGAATTTTGAAAAAAAGAGGATTTTCGCTACACTCATCTATTAAGTGGTATATTCTGTTGAGTGCGATGTAGAACAATAGCTACACTTCAATCCTTCACGCTTTCTTTTCCTGTTTTCAAAGAAGATGCCCAACTGCCAACGGAAATTGCAACGCAATAGAAGTAAAGCTGTGTTTTCCGGAAATCTGATTGCGTTACAAATTTTTGAGAATTTAATTTTTTGATCTATCGGAAGCAACCCAACCAATAACGCTACTTATAAGAGAACAGGATTTGAAAATCCTACTATGAAATTTTTGCAGCCATCCTGGCTTGTCCATAAATAAAAGGACCGTACAGGAATAAAAATTGCAGGAACGTATTGTCTAAATATAAATCATAAGATTGTTTTAACTTTTCTATCACAGCTTTTAACACGATAAGTAGTCATATTAGAAATATAAATACGTTTAACAAAAACTAAATACCTTTATTCAGATTAAAAATTTAAGTATGGAGAACAAAAAACCCAAAATTTTGATTTGTGAAGACGATCCGAACCTGGGAATGGTCTTGAAAAATTATCTTGAGTTAAATGAATATGATGTGGTGCTCGAAAGAGACGGCAGGCTTGGCCTGGCAGCTTTTCAACGTGAAAAGTTTGACATCTGCCTTCTGGATGTTATGATGCCCAATATGGATGGGTTTACGGTGGCAGAAGAAATAAGAAATGTAGATCCCGATATGCCTTTATTCTTTTTGTCAGCAAAAACAATGAAAGACGATATTATCAAGGGCTATAAACTTGGAGCCGACGATTACATCACCAAACCTTTCGACAGCGATGTGCTGCTGCACAAAATAAAAGCGATATTAAAACGAAACGAAGAACTGCACAAAGAAGAAGTTAACGCCGAATATGATTTAGGCAAATATCACTTCAATCCGAGGCTTCGTCAGCTCGCAGTAGGTAAGGACGTTCAAACGTTGTCGCCAAAAGAAAATGAGTTATTGAAAATGCTGTGCGAATATAAAAACGACCTGCTACCTCGTGAATCTGCACTCAAAAAGATATGGGGAAGCGACACTTATTTCAATGGCCGCAGTATGGATGTGTACATTGCCAAGCTGCGCAAATATCTGAAGAATGACCCGGGCATTGAAATTGTAAATATCCATGGGAATGGCTTCCGCCTTGTAGTGCAGGAATAATATTTTTACTCACCTAATTATTTACATAGTAAAACCGCAGCAGCAAGGCCTGCGGTTTCTGTTCTTAAACGGGTTTCTCCAAGACTCACAGGTACATAACCATTCTCCCTGGCTAACATGATTTCTTCAGGCGTAAAATCTCCTTCGGGACCAATCAGGATCAGTGAATTATCCCTGATTTCCTTATTGCTCAAGTGCTCCTTTTCCGCATCAGCACAGTGAGCAATAAATCTTTTCTTCTGGTTGGCAGTTTTGATCAGTTCTTCCAACTTTTGCGGTGAATGAATTTCGGTTAGCCATGACTGTTGTGATTGCAACATGGCACTTACTGCAATCGCCCTTATTCTTTCCTGATTAAATGATTGCTTTTCAGTTCGTTTTGTAATTAAAGGAAAAATTTCGGCCACACCTATTTCTGCTGCTTTTTCGACAAACCACTCAAACCGGGTTTTATTTTTAACCAATCCGATTGCAATACTTACTTGTGGAAATGGCCGTTGAAAAAATTTTCTTTCAACGATTTCAACTCTGGTCTTTTTTTTGTTAACGTCAATAATTTTTCCCGTTAGCGTTTCGCCCTTGCCGTTAGTAATTAATAAACCATCACCAACAGACATTCGCAGCACCTGAATAATATGTCTGGAACTTTCTTCACTTAAAATGAAGCTGTTTGTTACCGGTAAATTGTCTTCGAAAAAAAATGGTAATTCCATGGTAAGATTAAGCACAAATAATTACCTGGCAGAATCAAAAGGGAGTCTCATCGTCAAATTCGCCATCATTCATTTTGCTTCCCTTCTGAATATAAAGTCTTGCACCGTCGTCGTCAATATCTTTTACAGGCTTCCAGTTGCCGCCAGATGGCAGGCCGGTTGTGAAACCACCTCCGTCGTCCTCTATGAATTTCTGAATGTGCAATAAGGCTTTTAATTTAATTGTATCCAATTGACCGTTACGATGCTTTGCAATTCGAACATGTGTTTCTCCTTTATTGCTCTCGCCCATTTCGTTGGCCGTAATATCATAGTACTCCGGCCTGTATAAAAACATTACGAGGTCCGCATCCTGTTCAATGGCACCTGATTCCCTCAGGTCGCTTAACTGCGGCATTTTGCTTCCTTCTTTTCTTTTTTCGACTTCGCGGCTCAACTGGCTCAATGCAATGATCGGAATTTGCAATTCTTTCGCAAGTCCCTTCAGGTCCCGTGATATTCTGCTGATCTCCTGTTCGCGATTGCTATTGCGATTCTCCCCGGCCCCACTCATCAGTTGCAGATAGTCGATAATAATTATCCCCACATTGTGTTTATTTTTCAGACGGCGACACTTTGCTCTCAGTTCAAAAATATTTAACGCTGCAGTATCGTCTATGTGTATCGGTGCAGAAGCGAGCCTTTGAATTCCTTTTTTGTATAATTGCTGCATTTCGTGCTCTTCCAACTTCCCTCTTGCTATTTTCTCCAGCCAGATTTCACTTTCGGCACTTAATATTCTTTGCACCAACTGGCCGGCACTCATTTCCAAAGAGAAGAAACCAACTGCAGTGGGTTTGGTGGGATGCAATGCCGCATGACGTGCAAGATTGAGTGCAAAAGCAGTTTTACCAACAGAAGGACGCGCCGCCAGGATGATCAGATCCGAGGGCTGCCATCCATAAGTGAGATGATCCAGCATAAGAAAGCCAGTGGGCACGCCGGTTATTTCATCCTGCCTCGTACGCAGGTCTTCTATACGCTTTATAGTTTTTACCAGTACGGTATCAATACTGGCATAATCTTTCCTTAAATGATTATTGGTGATCTCAAACAGTTTGCTTTCCGCATCATCCAGCAGATCAAAAACATCGGTACTATCTTCGTATGCATCATTGATTATTTCACCACTTATCCTGATCAGCTCTCTCTGAATAAATTTTTGTAGAATGATCCTGGCATGGGTTTCGATGTTGGCAGAAGAAACAACCGAATTCGTAAGCTTAGTCACATAAAACGGGCCGCCAACAAGGTCCAGCTCTTCCCTGAATTTTAGCTCTTCAACAACAGTAAGCAAATCGATTGGAGAATTTTTTTGTTGAAGTCCCTGCATAGCGCGGAAGATGCGCTGATTGGGTTCGGTATAAAAACACTCCGGTTTCAGGATTTCCACCACTATATCAAAAGCATTTTTTTCAATCATGATCGCACCCAATACGGCTTCCTCAAGGTCTTTTGCCTGCGGAGGAACTTTGCCGAACATCATGGTACCTAATTCAAGAGAACCATTTTTTCTTCTTGATTTACGCTCTTTGTTAAGGTTAGTAAGATCCATTTTTTATTTGTCGTCTGTTTCTTAGTAAGGTTACTTAATGTTGTTAAAAATAATCGGGGGCGGCTAAGTTAAAATACAAATGTGTATATAAATAAATTGTTAAGCCCGAATATTTATACCATTGCTGATAACACAGTAATAACAAAAAAACCACCCATATTCACAGCAATATGCTTTGTTATTCACAATTTAAAATATTTTTCCGGGGTGTGAGGCACATAATTCACAACCTTGTGTGGACAAAAGAATGCTGCTTTTTTTGTGCAAATACTAAATTTTTTCCGTATTCGTTTCGGGAACTTTTAGGAGTGAAAAGGATTACTAAAACTCCAATTTTTTATCAAACTCTTAGTGGGAAAGGCCTTGAGCAAATACTAAGATTTTCTTCGGGCTTCTTTCTTATTTTTGATTTTTTGAACAAGACGGAAAATCATTTTCAAAATATTTCATGAAGATCAGTTATAATTGGCTCGAAGATTATCTTCCGAAAAATGCTATTACGGAAAAGGTGACGGGAAGTCCGCAAAAAATATCGGAAATACTGACGTCTGTGGGCCTTGAGGTAGAAAATTTGCATCAATACGAAACGATTAAAAATTCTCTGAAAGGGCTGATAGTAGCCGAGGTATTAACCTGTGAAAAACATCCCGACGCCAATAAGCTGAAGGTTACAACTGTTACTACCGGCAACGGTGAACCCCTTCAGGTAGTTTGCGGTGCCCCAAATGTAGATGTGGGGCAAAAAGTAATCTTAGCGCCAGTTGGCACTACTATTTACCCCATCAACGCTGAGCCAATTACCATCAGAAAAGCAAAAATCCGTGGTGTAGAAAGCAATGGTATGTTGTGTGCAGAAGATGAAATCGGTCTGGGTGATGACCATAATGGAATCGTAGTACTCGATAGAAATGCTGTGCCCGGTGCGACCGCATATGATTATTATAAACCATACCGGGATTGGGTCTTCGAGATCGGCCTGACCCCGAATCACATGGATGCGATGAGCCATATCGGAGTGGCTAAAGATGTATGCGCTTATCTTTCTCATCACCAGAATGCGGAGGTTCGGACAGTTTTACCGTATCCCTCCAACTTTAAGCCAGATGCCGTTTCTGAAAAAATGGAAGTCGTTATCGAAAACACAGATGCCTGCAGCAGATATGCAGGTGTTATCATTACCGGCATTAAGGCCGGCTCATCTCCGCAATGGATGCTGAACCGCCTCAAAAGCATAGGCATGAGGCCAATTAACAACATTGTGGATATTACCAACTTTATCCTGCATGAAACCGGTCAGCCGCTGCACGCGTTCGATGCAGATAAAATAAAAGGGAGAAAGATCATTGTAAAAACATTTACCAGGCCTGCGACTATTATTACGCTTGATGAGAAAGTGCGTAGCATCGGAAGCGATGACATTATGATCTGCAATGGCGAAGGCCATCCTATTTGCTTCGGTGGTGTTTTCGGAGGATTTGATACCGGTGTCAGCGGCAACACAACCAGCATTTTTCTGGAAAGCGCATGGTTCAACGGGGAACATATCAGAAAGACTTCTTTGAAACACAACCTGCGTACGGAAGCAGCGCTTCGTTTTGAAAAGGGGGTTGATATAAGTAACACAGTAAACGTGCTAAAACGTGCCGCTTTACTCATAAAGGAAATTTGCGGGGGTACTATTTCATCGCAGGTGATAGACATCTACCCAATTCCCAAAGTACAAAATGAGATAACGCTTCAAAATCATTACCTGAAAAAATTAAGCGGCAAGAACTATCACCATGAAACGGTTAAGAATATCCTGAAAAGCCTGAATTTTTCAATTGTAAAGGAAGGTCTGGATGAAATAAGAGTTGCAGCCCCATTCAGTAATCCCGATATCACATTACCTGCCGATGTAGTAGAAGAAATCATGCGGATTGACGGGCTCGACAACATTGAAATTCCTGCCAGTATTAAAATATCTCCTGCAATAGAGGAAGGAGCGAAGGAAGCACTATTAAAACAAAAAGTTACCGGGTGGCTTATTGGAAATGGCTTTTCAGAAATTTTTACCAATTCCATCACAAACAGTAAATACTTTGATGAACAAACGTTGTCGTCCGGAATTACCCTGATTAATAGCATCAGCGAAGATTTGGACATAATGCGTCCGACAATGCTACATTCCGGCCTTGAAAGCATTGAATACAATATTAACCGCAGGAATGCAGATCTGTTGTTTTTTGAATTTGGAAAAGTATATACTGCATCTGCTAATAAAAAATACATTGAAACTGAAACCCTTGCAATCTATGGAACCGGGCTCAAGAAGGAAACTCATTGGAAAACCGGTAATCAAAAAAACGATGTTTATTTCATAAAGGGTGTTGCCGAAAAAATTTTCAGAATAGCTGGATTGGAAAAGTACGAATTTATGGGTTCAACAAGCGATTTATTAAGTGAGGTGGTGGTTGCAACATCAAATGGAAAGGTTTTTGCAGAAGTAGGAAGTGTGAGCAAAAAGTTGCTGAATCAATTTGGTGTCAGGCAAACTGTTTTTTATGCAAGTATCAATTGGCAATTACTGGTGAGCTTTGTAAAAAACAACAAAATAATATTTGAGGAAATTTCCAGGTTTCCCCATGTAGAGCGGGATCTTTCAATCATTTTGGATAAGTCCACTTCTTATCAATTGCTTGAAGAGACCATTAGCGCAACAAAAATTTCGAAACTGAAGGAATTCAAATTGTTCGACGTTTTTGAAAGTGAAAAAATAGGAGCTGATAAAAAATCACTTGCAGTGAATTTTACTTTCTTTGACAATGAAAAAACGCTTACCGATGAGGAGACCGATAGTATGATGAACAAGATCATCAGTTCGATTGAAAAGAATCTTTCGGCCGAAATAAGAAGAACCAATTAATGAAAAATATAAATGAACATATAAATGCATTAAATGCAAAGTTACAGGTGCTCCTGAAAAAATATGCGATAATGCAGAAAGAAAATGAGTCTTTGAAAAAAGAAGTTCATCAGCTAAATGAAAATGAAAAACGGATTGCAGAAAGGATAAATTTTCTGGAAATGCAGACTTCTATACTCAAAGCATCGTCCGGAACCATGGAACCAGGAGAGAAAGCCGATTTCGAAAAAAGAATCAATCAATACCTGAAAGATATTGACAAGTGCATCGCTATTTTAAACAACTGACATGGATGAATTAATACCAGCAAATATTGTAATCGGCGACAGAACTTTCAGAATAAAAATTCTTCCTTCTGACGAAGAAGCCGTACGAAAAACGCTAAAGGTGATCAATGAAAAGATCACAGAATTCCGCACTCAATTTGCGGGTAAGGACATGCAGGATTATATATCCATGGTACTCATCTGGTATGCGACCCAGCCCAAATCTGGTGCCGCAGCGAACACGTCGGACGATTTACTTATTGAAAAGCTGGAAAAGATCAATAAACAATTAGAGATGCTGATCTCTTAGGCTCATTTTAAAAATGTGCCACCGCGTATTCTCCAAATATCAACACAATTTCGCTATCTTCGTCTATTAGCTCCGTTATTGGGTAAACTCATAACTGAGAGACGATTACAGATTATGGAATGCATTAAAAAATTATTTAAAAACAATGGAACAATTTCTCCCGATAATATCTGGTGTGATCGCTTTATTATTAGGCATTATACTGGGTAAATTGATATTTGCCAAAAACACAAAACAAAAGATCGAAGAAGCCGAACAACAATCTCAAAAAATTATTTCCGATGCGCAACTTAAAGCTGAAACCATCAAAAAAGAGAAACTGCTCGAAGCAAAGGAAAAATCTGTACAGTTAAAAGCTGAACATGATAAAGAGGTGTATCAGCGAAACCAAAAAATTAACGATGCTGAAAACCGGATCAAGCAGAAAGAACAGTCCATCAATCAAAAAGAGCAGAATATTGAGCGTCTTATAAAGGAAAATGAAGGCATAAAAGAAAAGCTCAACAGACAAATCGAGGTGGTAAATATTAAGCGTACTGAACTCGAAAAACACCAGGAAGAACATATCCGTCGCCTCGAAAAAGTAGCAGAACTTTCATCTGAGCAAGCCAAGGCACAATTGATAGAAACATTACGCCAGGAAGCCAATTCCCAGGCGCTTTCGATGCAGCAGGAAATTATTGACGACGCCAAACAAAAAGCTAACAAGGAAGCACGGAAGATCGTCATCCAAACTATTCAGCGTACAGCAGCCGAACAGGCTATTGAAAATGCAATAACCGTTTTTAATCTTGAAAGCGATGAAATAAAGGGATCGATAATCGGTCGCGAAGGTAGAAATATCCGGGCTATAGAAGCCGCCACCGGTGTGGACTTGATCGTAGATGACACGCCGGAAGCTATCATTCTTTCATCATTTGATCCGCTTCGCCGGGAAATAGCAAGACTTTCGCTTCAGCGGCTGGTTACGGACGGACGAATTCACCCTGCCAGGATTGAGGAAGTGGTAGAAAAAACCCGCAAGCAACTTGAGGAGCAAATAATGGAGATCGGTGAGCGTACTATTATTGAACTTGGCATTCATGGGCTTCACAAAGAACTGGTGAGAATGGTTGGCAAAATGAGGTTCAGATCTTCTTACGGACAAAATCTGCTGATGCACAGCCGCGAAGTCGCTAATCTCTGCGGCGTAATGGCGTCTGAACTGGGGCTGAATGTAAAACTGGCAAAACGTGCCGGTTTGCTGCACGACATAGGCAAGGTACCTGATGATGAAACAGAACTGAGTCATGCGCTGCTGGGGATGAAACTCGCCGAAAAATATGGGGAAAATCCCGCGGTATGCAATGCCATTGGCGCTCACCACGATGAGGTGGAAATGCAATACGTAATCGCCCCAATTATACAGGCGTGCGATGCCATGAGTGGTGCACGGCCGGGTGCAAGAAGGGAAATTATGCAGCAGTATCTTCAAAGAATCAAAGATTTGGAAAATCTTGCCATGACCTATACAGGCGTGGAAAAAGCTTATGCAATACAGGCTGGACGGGAGTTGCGGGTAATCGTAGAAGCCGATAAGGTGAGTGATGCCGACAGTGATAAACTGAGTTTTGAAATTGCCCAAAAGATTCAGACTGAAATGACCTATCCCGGCCAGATTAAGGTGACGGTAATAAGGGAAAAACGCGCGGTAAACGTGGCCAGATAAATTATTACGTTCCGTAAAAAGCAAAACAATTCCATAATTACCAAATTTGCCTTACATTTGCACTCCAAAATTTTAAGGTTATGGATGCTGCTGCATTTATTCACGACAGTTTAATGGCGAAAAAGGAATATCCGAAGTTCAAGGCTGGAGATAACATTACCGTAAGTTATAAAATTCAGGAAGGTAATAAGGAACGTATCCAAAGCTTCAAAGGCGACGTTATCAAGCGCCAGGGCCATGGCGGCACTGCCACTTTTACCGTTCGTAAAATCAGTGACGGAATTGGCGTAGAACGCTTATTTCCACTGTTTTCCCCTAATATTGACAGTATAAAGCTCCACAAATCAGGGAAAGTTCGTCGCTCAAAATTGTACTATCTCCGTGAGAGAAGCGGTAAGAGTGCCCGCATCAAGGAGAAAAGAGTCAGATAAAGAAATAATTTTGAAAAAAAATCCGGAAACTATTGCTTTCCGGATTTTTATTTTATATAATTGCAGTCTATCCGGACGCTATGGTATAAACTCTACCTAAATTTTTTATTGACCATGAAAAAAGTTTATCTCATAGCAATTTTGCTTACCGTTATTATTACGTCTTGTTCGCGCGCTATTTCACCATATGAAGCCGCCAATGGAAAAGCAAAATGTGGCCGTTATATTGGCAGATAATAGACAGGGACATTGTTAATCGATTCTTAATTGTATGCCGTGAAAGGCGGGTGTTGCAAAATTGTTTGCACCCCTTTATACTAATTTTATCTTACCTTTGAGTTTCACTCAAATAAAAAAAAAGTCATGGGAGATTTATTTAGCGGTCCGCATATTTTGCTTATCGCATTGGTGGTGCTTCTTCTATTTGGCGGAAAGAAAATTCCTGAATTGATGCGCGGTTTAGGTCGTGGCATAAGGGAATTTAAAGATGCTAAAGACAATGTAAGAAAAGAAATTGAAGATCACTTGAACGATGATACCAATAGCTCTGCTCCTTCTGCAAACAAACAGGTTTCTTCAAGCAGTTCTTCGGTAAACAATTAATTTTGCTTCGTTATAAAATGAATTTCAGACCTCGCAGCCGAATCGTGCGGGGTCTTTCTTATTCCTTATAATAATTTTATAGGGCTTTACGGAATCTACATGAGTTTGTTCAATAGAAATCGAAAGGGCGGTGACAAAGCGGAAATGTCGTTCATTGAGCACCTTGATGTGCTAAGGGGCCATCTATTCAAATCAGCCGTGGCGGTGGCCGTGGGCGCAATTATCGTGGCGATCTATAATAACTTTATTATTAAAAAAATATTGATGGGGCCCACCCACAGTGATTTCCCCACCTATGGAGTGCTCTGCCACCTGAGCCAAAAACTCGGACTTGGTTCAAAATTTTGCATGGAAGAAATTAACGTACAAATGCAAAGCACAGCAGTGTCCGCACAATTCAATGTTTTTTTCAACATTATCTTAATAGGAGGATTTATAGTAGCTTTTCCATATGTTTTCCACCAATTTTGGAAGTTTGCAAAACCAGCCTTGACACCCAAAGAATTGAAGAATACAAGAGGCGTGATATTTTGGGTTTCATTGCTTTTTTTTCTTGGTGTGTTGTTTGGGTATTTTGTAATCGCTCCTTACACGATCAATTTCTTTGCACATTTTTCAATCGATACCAATATTGAGAACCGATGGACGATTGCCAGTTATTTTAATACAATCGTACCTTTGATACTTGGTGCCGGGCTTGCATTTCAGCTTCCGCTCGTAATGTACTTTCTTGCAAAAGTGGGAGTAGTAACAGCAAAATATTTACGCAAGGGCAGAAAGTATGCAATTATAATTATGCTGGTGCTTGCCGGTATTATCACACCTCCGGATATGCTCAGCCAGATTGTTTGTACCATCCCGCTCATGCTTTTGTATGAAATCAGCATAATGCTTTGCGTGAAGGTGGAAAAGAAAGAAAAAGAAGCCGAAGCCGAATGGCATTAAAAAATAAAAACCTTTAAAAAAATTGTGTTTTCGTTCCAATCTATATCACGCTATCAAGAACAACTCAACAGAGGTGAAACAACATGCCTTGATGCGGTAAATTTTTATCTTCCAAAAATTAATGACTCAAAAAAATTAAATGCCTTTGTAGAAGTGTATGGTGCAGAAAGTATTGAGAGGGCAAAATATCTTGATGAAAAAAAGAAAAAAGGAGAATCATGTGGCAGGCTCTTCGGTGTGGTAATTGCGATAAAAGATGTGCTATGTTACAAAGAACATAAAGTAACCGCTGCTTCTGCTATCTTAAAGGATTTTGTTTCTTTATACAACTGCACTGCGGTAGAAAATTTATTAAAAGAAGATGCTATTGTCATTGGCAGTTGTAATTGCGATGAATTTGCCATGGGAAGCTCCAATGAAAATTCTGTTTACGGCAGAGTCTTAAATGCATTGAATGAAAGTAAGGTTTCCGGTGGTTCATCGGGGGGCTCCGCAGTTGCAGTACAGGCAGGCCTTTGCATGGCAAGTCTTGGGAGCGACACGGGTGGTTCTGTAAGGCAGCCAGCAGACTTTTGCGGAGTTGTCGGCATGAAACCAACTTATGGAAGCGTTTCCCGCCATGGGTTGGTCGCCTACGCATCTTCGTTCGATCAGATAGGCGTGTTCTCAAACAATGTGGAAGATTGCGCAAAAATTCTTGATGTGATCAGCGGACCAGACAAATATGACAGCACCGTAAATCAACAAAAGGACATTGTACTTCCGTCTGAAACTAATTTCGAAAAAAAATACAGGGTCGGTCTTTTGAAGAATGCAATTGAATACAAAAGCCTCGATACCGAAATCAAGAACTCTATTTATCAATTAGCAGATGATTTAAAAAAAGATCGTCATGCAATAGAAGAAACCAATTTTGATCTCATCGATTTTATTGTACCCGCATATTATGTTCTTACTACCGCTGAGGCTTCGAGTAACCTTTCCCGTTATGACGGTGTTCGCTATGGGTATCGCAGTAAGACAGCATCGCAGGATATCCCAACCTTCTATGAAAAAACACGTAGCGAAGGATTTGGTAAAGAAGTAAAAAGAAGAATTATGCTCGGAACATTTGTTTTGAGCGAAGGTTATTATGATGCTTACTTTACAAAAGCCCAACAAATCAGGCGCATTCTGGTAAATCAAACCGAGGATCTGTTCAAAAAATATGATGTTATCTTGTTGCCCACTTCACCATCCACCGCGTTTGAGGCAGGAAGCATGCAGAAAGATCCTGTGGCCATGTATCTTGCAGATATTTACACGGTATACGCAAACCTTATCGGCAACCCGGGAATTTCACTTCCTTTGTTCAAACACAGCAATGGTATGCCTTTCAGTGTACAGATAATTGCCAAAAAGAACAATGAATTAACTTTGTTTGAGTTTGCAAATATGCTCATAGCAAAATACAAGCAATATTAGCCAATGAAAAAATATTTCGTCATATCTTTCTTGTTATTGCAAATATTACTACTTCAACCACTCTTTTCCTTCTCCCAAAGCGAAGCAAATCCCGCGGACACAGTTGCTCAAAATAAGGCCATTGACCAGGTACTTGAATCGCCAAATCCACCTAAGCAGGAAGAAGCAACTTATGTGAATGAATTAACAAAATATGGATTTAAGGATCTTTTCAAAAACTATTCGTACAATCCTTCTATGCCCTATTCCACGCAGGTAAATCCAAACGCTGAGCCGTATATGCAGGATTACCTACAGGCCCACGGAAGATACCTGCAACAAATGAAAGCCACCTCAGTTCCTTATTTTAATCTCATCGACGGAATTCTGGCGCAATATGGTTTACCTAAGGAATTAAAATACCTGGCGGTTATTGAGAGCGACTTAAAACCTGATGCACTCTCGGCAAAGGGGGCACTCGGCCCATGGCAGCTTATGAGTTCCACTGCCAAAGAATATGGGTTGGAAGTGGATCAATTTGCAGATGAGAGGACCGATTATACAAAAAGTACACACGCCGCAGCGAAATATTTATTAAGCCTCTATAAAGATTTCCACGACTGGTTGCTCGTAATCGCAGCGTACAATGGCGGCCCGGGAAGAGTGTACAGTGCAATAAAGAAAAGCAGAAGTACAAACTTCTGGGATCTTCAATATTACCTGCCGGAAGAATCGCGTAACCATGTAAAAAAATTTATTGCTACTCATTACATCATGGAGACTGAATCCACCCGCAATAATTTTAATTATACCAGTATCGACGGAACCACCATTATTCCAAAACCTGACATTACAGCCGACGAAGCTGCGAATGCAGATTCGGTAAAAGTATCCGGGAGATTTATGTCCAAAGTGATTGCAAAAAATCTTGATATGGATATTACAGATTTTAATCGATATAATCCCGGATTCGACAATGTGCTGGCAACCGGCGCGGATTATACGATGCGACTCCCCAATAAAAAAATGAAACTTTTTACCGAAATAAAATACCCGATACTGAATGATTGTATCGAACAACTACTGAGCGAAGCTACCGTGCCTGCAAAAACTTCTTCAAAGGAATAGATTCCCGACTTTCTTACCCTATTGCTTTTTTCATCACTTCAATTTTAAGCAGACATTCTTCATACTCTGTTTCTGCATTGCTTTTAAAGGTAACAGCGGAGCCGGCCTGTATAGAAACATATTTTTTTGCATGGTTGTAAAGGATGCTTCTGATCACTACATTAAAATCAAAATCCCCATCCGGTGTGAAATAACCGAACGTTCCGGAAAATAATCCGCGTTTGGTTCGCTCATATTTGTCGATCAATTCCATTACGCGCTTTTTTGGCGCTCCCGTCATTGAGCCCATAGGAAATGTTGCCTTCAATATTTCCGAGAACAGAATATCTTCTTTCAATGTTCCCTGGATGGTGGAAATCATCTGGTGCACATTCGGAAAAGAATAAACACTTAAAAAGTCCTTTACAAGCACGGAGCCTTCTGTACAAATTTTCGCCAGATCATTACGAACGAGGTCAACGATCATAATATTCTCTGCACGTTCCTTCTCATCTGAACGCAGCTTTTTCTTTAACTGCTGATCCTCTGTTTCATTGTTTGTAATTCTCCTCGCAGTGCCTTTCATGGGCTGGGAAATGATTGTCTTTCCAGACTTTTTCAAAAAACGTTCGGGGCTTGCACAAACCATGTATTTATCATTCAGCTTGTACAACGCGGAAAAAGGATTGGGTGACAGTTGACTTAACCGCTGATATGCTAAAAGCGGATTTAGTGTGATGCCATCCCAATAAAACTCCTGGCAAAAATTTATCTCGTAACAATCGCCTTTAAGAATGTGTTGCTTTTGCGTCCTTACCGTTTCAACATATTCGTCTCTGGTGAATCTTGCCTTTAATTCTGGTCGCACGATTTCTTCCTTACCTGCAGATGAAGTAGATGAACGGATACTGTTAAATATATTCTTTGTGTCGACAGCGGAATCAACGACTCCTATTTTAACTTCGTTCTCATTCAGTACGAACACAATTTCGGGAACAAAGAAGAAAAAGTCAGGAAATTGAATTGAATCGGGGTTAAAAGAAGTAAGTTCTTCGATCTCATTTTTTACATCGTAAGCAACATGTCCAAAGGTCCAATCGGAATTTCTTTTCCTGAAATCATCAATTGAAGCTAACCGGCTGAAGTTTTCTGATGAAAGCAAGATAAGAGCGCCCGCACCCGCAAGGCATTCGTACGATTTATTAAAGTTGTATTGGTGATTATCTAAAAAACAAAAAATGCTAAACCTATTTAAAAAGTTTAGCATCTGAAGTTTAAAAGTTGTAAACTCTTGTATTGAATATGAAAAAAATTCTCTTCTCAAGATTGTTACACAAGAGCAGCAACCTGCTGTTCATGATCATTGTTAAAAATCATCGTCATCATCGTCCAGGCCATCCGAATCATTGAAAAGATCAAGATCCTTAAAGTCATCATCAAGATTGAAATCATCATCGTCCTTTCCCTTTTTACCAGATGGCTTTTTTGTCCGTGACTTTGGCATGTCGAATTCTTCAAAATCCGGATCATAATCATCCTCGTCAGCCTTTTCCCAATCATCTTCGATTTCCACATCATCATCGTCATCATCATCTTCATTGCTCTTCTTTTTAGAAGCAGCAGCTTTTGCCTTTTTCGCAGGCATGTCATCTTCTTCCACAAGCTCGTCGTCATCATCTTCAAAATCATCGCTCTTTTTCTTTGGCGAAGATTTCGTGTTTGGTTTTTTTTCGGAGACCTTTTTTTCCTTATCAGATTTTGCTTTCATAATTTTCTAAAGGATTAATACTGTAAAATTTCAATTTGATTTTTAAACTGCCAAAAAAAATTTCATTTTTTTTCATGCACAATCATGATGCCACAATGAGCTGATCGCTTCCTGCACCATTTGAAATATACGTAACCGGAACCCCCAATGTTGTATTGATATAATCAATGTATACCTTCATTTCCCCGGGCAAGTTATTAAAATTCTTTATCGAGGTAATGTCCGTTTTCCATCCTTTAAATTTCCTGTATAGAGGGTCAACAGTAAGCCGCGACATTTGAAACGGTACTTCATCAGTTTCTTGCCCGTTAGTTTTGTATTTATCGCATATATACAATTCATCAAACGAATCCAGTATGTCCGCTTTGGTCATTACTAATTGCGTAACGCCATTAATCATACAGGCAAAATGTAATGCCACGAGATCTATCCAGCCACATCTCCTGGGTCGGCCGGTTGTGCTACCAAATTCATTTCCGGTTGTGCGCAAAAGTTCACCATTTTCATCATTCAGTTCCGTAGGAAACGGGCCGCTTCCTACCCGTGTGCAATAGGCTTTTGTAATGCCAAAAACTTCTTTGATTTTTTGTGGAGCTACTCCCAGTCCGCTTCCTACTCCTGCAGTAATAGTGTTGGAAGAGGTAACATATGGGAAAGTTCCGAAGTCAATATCCAGCATGCTGCCCTGTGCGCCTTCAGCCAATATTTTCTTGCCTTTTTGCAACGCATCATTTACAAAATATTCTCCGTTTACAATTTGTAATTGCTTCAGGAATCCGAGTGCTTCAAAAAATTCTTCCTCCCATGCAGATATATCTTCGTTGAAAGAAAAATTCTCCAGCAATTTTTGGTGTTTCAAACGGAGTTTGATGTATTGCGAAATGAAATTCTTATCCAGCAAATCGCCAACACGTAACCCATTTCTGCCGGTTTTGTCCATGTAAGATGGACTAATACCTTTTAGAGTAGAACCAATCTTATCGTTACCCTTTGCCAGTTCACTTGCTTTATCCAATGCCCGATGCGATGGCAATATAAGGTGTGTCCTTGCGCTGATATATAAACTCTTTTTGCAATCTACACCCATTGCTTCTACTGTTTCGCATTCTTTTTTCAGGGTGACAGGGTCGAGTACCACTCCGTTCCCAATTAAATTGATTTTGTTCTCATGAAAAATTCCGGATGGAATTTGATGCAAAACAATCTTTTTGTTATTTACATACAGAGTGTGCCCTGCATTGGGGCCTCCCTGAAATCTCGCAATGACGTCATATTGGGGCGCAAAATAATCTACGATTTTTCCCTTGCCCTCATCGCCCCATTGCAAACCAAGAATTACATCAACCATTTGTAGAAAAATTGTTTTTAATCGAAGTATATCGCAACAGTAGTTTTGAACCCGGTAAAAATAAATGTAAATAGATAAACAGTACGCAAAAGTTTTCGTCTTGTTTACAAATAGTGTGAAAAAATTGCCGGACCATTATTCAACGTAACTGGCAGGGCTCATGCTACTTTCAACATACTGAGTTTGCTAATCTTAAACTTGTGCTCGGCATATTCGCGGGTAACTGTAAAGGTTTTTACTTTTTGTGAGGGTAACTCATACATCGCATCGGTCAAAATACTTTCGCAAATACTTCTGAGCCCGCGGGCGCCTAATTTATATTCAACAGCCTTGTCCACCATAAAATCATAAACGTCATTTTCGATGATCAGCTCTATACCTTCTATCTCAAACAATTTCTTGTATTGCTTGATGAGGGAATTCTTCGGTTCCGTCAAAATATTTCTCAGGGTAGTCTTATCGAGCGGATTAAGATAGGTGATAATAGGAAGCCTCCCCAGCAATTCAGGAATCAGGCCAAACGACTTAAGATCCTGCGCGTTCACAAACTGCAAAAGATTTTTCTTCTGAAACTCCTGCAAATCTTTATTAACATTAAATCCAATTGCATTGGTATTGATACGACGGGAAATGATCCTGTCTACCCCATCAAAAGCACCGCCACAAATGAAGAGAATGTTGCTGGTATTGAGTTTTATGAGCTTTTGCTCAGGGTGCTTGCGACCGCCTTGCGGAGGCACTAGCACTTCCGTACCTTCAAGCAACTTCAATAACCCCTGCTGCACACCCTCACCGCTTACATCGCGTGTGATGCTGGGATTGTCACTCTTACGGGCAATCTTGTCAATTTCATCGATGTATACTATTCCTTTCTGGGCTGCATTTACATCAAAATTGCAAACCTGCAAGAGTCTGCTCAAAATACTTTCCACATCTTCACCTACATATCCGGCTTCTGTGAAAACTGTAGCATCCACAATAGCAAAGGGCACATTCAATACACGGGCAATTGTTTTCGCCAGCAAAGTTTTCCCGGTCCCAGTTTCCCCCACCATCACGATGTTGCTTTTTTCTATTTCAACATCGCTATCTAATTTTTGATTCAATCTTTTGTAATGATTGTAAACAGCAACAGCCAGCACTTTTTTCGCATCGTCCTGGCCGATTACATATTCATCGAGGAATTTTTTTAATTCGAACGGCTTTTTTACAGTAAGCTTGTAGGAAGAAGACTGACTGTTTTTGTCAGCCATAGGGAATATTTCCTGTGTAATGATCTCTTGGGCATGCTCAACGCAATTTTCACAAATGTGCCCTTCCTGGCCAGCAATTAAGATTTTTACTTCATCGCGACTTCTGCCACAGAAAGAACAATGTAAAGATTGTTGTTTTGCCATCTTCTTGAATCGATTTCGGTTATCAGTGCTTATTGCTCAATGCAAATTTACTTCTTAATTGACAACAAGATAACGCAAAAAGTTGCTTTATAGTTTGCTAATAATTGCATCCACAATACCATATTTAATGCTCTGCGCTGCACCCATCCAATAATCACGGTCGAAATCTTCCATCACCTTTTCAAAGGCTTGACCGCAATTTTCAGCAAGAATCTTAGCCCCTAATTCCTTGGCTTTTAATATCTGCTCGGCCACAATTTCGAGATCTGCACTGGTGCCTTGGCCACCGCCGCTAGGCTGATGGATCATTACTTCTCCATGGGGAAAAATATAGCGTTTGCCTTTTGCACCTCCGCTAAGTAAAATGCTTCCCATACTGGCTGCCAGCCCCATGCACACCGTGCTTACAGGAGATTTTATCATTTTCATGGTATCGTAAATAACCATTCCACTGGTGATAACCCCTCCGGGGCTATTTATATAAAAAGTAATCTCCTTACCCGGATCTATTGCATCGAGGTACAGTAACCGGCTGGTAATATCTCTTGCACTTTTGTCATCCACCGGACCCCACAAGAACACTCTTCGCTGTTCGATAAATTTCTTTTCAAACATTAACCCGCCCATCATTTTTTCCATGGGATTCTCTGGTACTTCTTTTTCGGGCTCTTCTTCCTCTTCGAAGCGTTTTAGTCTTTGATTATACAGATTCATCTCTTTATTTTTTATTCTTTTTGGCATTTGTTAAAAGTACTTCATCTACAAGCCCATAGGCTTTAGACTCTTCGGCCGTCATCCAGTAGTCGCGGTTACTGTCTTTGGTTACCTTCTCAATCGACTGACCAGTGTGAGCACTTAATATTTCATAAAGCTCATTCTTTACTTTTCTGACTTCATTCACTGTGATAGCCACATCTGAGGCCTGACCCGCAGCTCCGCCACTTGGCTGGTGCATCATGATCCGTGCGTGCTTCAGTGCACTTCTTTTGCCGGGAGCACCTGCGGCCATCAGCACCGCTGCCATACTAGCCGCCATCCCTGTACAAATTGTGGCAATGTCCGGCGAAACAAACTGCATGGTATCATACAATCCCAGTCCGGCATATACGGCACCGCCGGGAGAGTTAATATATAACTGAATATCTCTTGTTCTGTCGGTGCTTTCTAAAAATAACAATTGTGCCGTGATAATGTTGGCCACTTCATCATTTACCGGGTAACCCAGAAATATGATTCTGTCCATCATCAAACGGCTATACACGTCCATCACGGCGACGTTCATTGGCCTTTCTTCAATTATGTTCGGAGTGAGATTGGTGATGTTGTAACCCCCAATACCCGATAATGGCGAAATCGAAGCGCTAAATTTTTCTCCGCTCTTTTTTTGATAATCGTTGAGTGTATTGCTGCTAATGCCCTTATGCTTGACGGCATATTTCTCAAATTCTTTTCCTGTTTTCATAAACTTATTTTATTGACTGGCAAATTACCAAGGTGAAGTTCCCAAATATTATGCTAATAAAAAAAAGAGACAAAAGGACAGGAAATGATTCAATCATTAAAAAAAATTCGGTATGACGGCTGTCTTGGGTTGCTGAGTCGTTGATCACTAAGTCATCTGCGGTGGAGTTATTAGCCGGCAAATTAGAGATTGTCCATTGTCTATTGTCCATCATTCATAACAAAAGACAATTTGCCGTGAAGTTGTGATAAAGACAGTCTGCCGCATGGCGGTTAAGCTCCATAACTTAACTATAATAATTCAGTCCTTCGGGCTTGATATAATCACAAAGTGATAGAATGTTTATAGAAAGAAGATGAACAACCGCCGATACAATCCTGAAAGGGTGAGATTGCATTGACAGGAATTGAAATTTTTTTGCTTAACCCTTATTCAGGTTATTTATTAATGATGATGGTGATGTTGCATTGCCATTAGTTCCTCAGGAGAAGATTGCTTTTCTTCCGGCGTAACCTGAGTTTCAAGAAAATTAAATAATTTATCGGTAAGCACTTTTCTGTAGCTATTATCTACCTGCTTTTGATCCGTCATCATACGATCGATATAACTATCAATCCATTGATTATCCTCCGGTGAAGAATTGGCCTGGCCGAAGTATCTCATTATCTCTTCCCGCATATTATTTTTCACTTCTTCGGGCGAGACATCAATTTTATTATCACTAATGATTTTATCACTGATCAGCGTCCATTTCAGTTGGTTGGCAAATGCTGGATACTCACGCTCTGCTTCGTCGGCCGTTTTTCTTTTCTCTCCGCCAATGGCAATCCACCTTTTTAAGAATTCATCCGGCAATTTCATCGGTGTATCCAGCAAAATATGATAAATCTGGTCGTGTAACTGGCTCTTGCTGGCATCATCCCACTGTTGTTGCAATTGCTCTTTTAGCGCATCACGAAAGGCGATTGGTGTTTTTATTTCTTTTCCCGGTAACACCTGGTTGAAAAATTCTTCATTCAGCTCTCTTTTTTCCACAAGGCCAATCTTTGTGATAGTCATTCTGAAATACTTTTCCCCTGATAAAGCATCGGCTTTATCAAGACCAAGGTCAGAGAATATCCATTCTCTTTCTTTATCAGGGAATGCGTCTTTCAATTGCAAAAAAAAGACGTCATCCTTCTTTTTTCCTTTCAAATCCGACTGCATGGAGTCAGAAAAATATTTCAGCAATATCGAATCGTCCGTTGATGGGGCACCGATCAGAGGATTCCCGTCTTTATCGCACTCCTGAAAAACGACGTTCACCACATTTTCCGGATCTGTCACCGCTTCTGCATCCTGCAGATTACCGTACTTTGTCATCAGTTTTTCTACTTCTTCATTTACCATTTCGTCAGTAACCTTCACTTTGTAAAAAGTTACTTTTACTTTAGATAAATCTTCAATATTAATCCCGGGTTTCAAGCCAATTTCAAATGGGAAATCATAATCTACCGGGTTGGCCATATCAAGATTTTTCATATCGCTTTCCATCGGCAAAGGCTGTGCGAAAATTTGCGGCTTTTCTTTATCCAGGTATTCCTCAATTTGCTTTTCCACGGATCTCAGCACTTCATCATAAAAAATGGAGGCGCCATACATCTTCTTGATCATCCCTGGGGGTACCATGCCTTTTCTGAAGCCCGGTATATTTACCTTCTTGCTGTATTCTTTCACTGCCTTTTCGAATGCGGGATAATAATCCTCTTTAGAAACTTTGACAGTTAATTTATCGTGCAGCGTTCCTATCGGTTCTTTTGTTACACTTGCCATGAATTATAGTTTTACCCGTCAGCAACGGAAATTTTTGGAGTAGTGCGCATGGAGGGACTCGAACCCCCAAACCTTGCGGCATCAGATCCTAAGTCTGACGTGTCTACCAATTTCACCACATGCGCTTTTGGGGCGGCAAAAGTAATGGATTTTTTTTACATGATTTTACCGGAATAGCAACCAAAAGCGCCCTTCCAGTGCTTACAATTGTTATTATACGTCAATAAGGGCAATTCTTTTTCGACGTAAATTCGTAGAATATGGAAACTGTAGCAGACATTACAAGGTATTCGCTCAATGAAGAAGAAGAAAAGAAGGAAATTCTGCGGCATTATCGCGCCCTGTTGAGAGTATTGAAACCCAAGTTAAAACCGGGAGATAAAGAACTAATTCGCCGGGCCTTCGAAATATCTGCGGAAGCGCATAAGACCATGCGACGCAAGAGTGGCGAGCCTTATATTTTACATCCGCTTGCAGTGGCTATGATATGTGTTGAAGAAATTGGCCTTGGGGTAAGGAGCACTATTTGTGCTTTACTTCACGATACAGTAGAAGATACAGATATAACATTGGATGATGTACAGCGTGAGTTTGGAAGTGAGATCGCAAAAATTGTAGATGGTCTGACCAAGATTTCAAATGTACTCGACACCAACACCACTCAACAGGCAGAGAACTTTAAAAAGATCCTGCTGACGCTCACCGACGATCCGAGAGTGATACTGATAAAACTTGCTGATCGTTTACATAACATGCGTACGCTTGACAGCATGAAGCGCGAGAAGCAACTAAAGATCTCTTCTGAAACAATTTATGTTTATGCTCCGCTGGCGCACCGTATGGGCCTTTATAATATAAAGACTGAACTCGAAGACCTCGCCATGAAATACATGGAGCCCGACAGTTATAAATACATCGCGGAAAAACTGGATAATACTAAAAGAGAGCGTACCCGGTATATTAATGAATTCATAAAACCTATCAAAGAGAAACTTCAGCAAGGGCATTTCAATTTTGAGATTTATGGCCGGCCAAAAAGTATTCATTCCATTTGGAACAAAATGAAAAAGAAGGGTGTGTCGTTTGATGAAGTATACGACCTGTTTGCCATTCGTATTATCTTAAACTCTCCTCCGGAAAAGGAAAAAGAAGATTGCTGGAAGGTGTATAGCCTGATTACAGATGAATACACGCCATCGCCCGAACGGCTCAGAGACTGGCTCAGCAATCCTAAAAGTAACGGTTACGAAGCGCTGCACACAACTGTAATGGGGCCACAGGGTAAATGGGTAGAAGTACAGATCCGCACCAAGAGGATGAATGATATTGCAGAGAAAGGGTTAGCCGCCCATTGGAAATACAAAGAAGGAACTTCGGAAGAGAACCGGTTCGATAAATGGTTTCAACAGATCAGGGATGTACTGGCCAGCCAGGATAGCAATTCAATCGACTTCCTGCAGGATTTCAAAGTTTCGTTTTTAGCAGAAGAAATTTATGTGTATACCCCGAAGGGCGATGTAAAAATGCTGCCGATTGGCGCTTCTGCACTCGACTTTGCATTTGCAGTGCACACCGCAGTTGGGGAACGATGCATTGGCGCAAAGGTGAATCACAAACTGGTACCCATCAGCCATAAACTCAGGAGCGGCGACCAGATCGAGATTATCACTTCATCCAAACAAAAACCAAATGTTGAGTGGCTAAAATACGTCGTTACTACAAAGGCAAAAACCAAAATCAAGGATTCACTCAAGGAAGAAAAACGAAAGATCGCTGAAGAGGGAAAGGCTGCATTGGAAAGAAAGCTGGAGCATATGAAAGTGTCGATGAACCAGGCGAACCTTGATGAACTCATCAGCTATTTTAAAGTTCCCTCATCGCTTGATCTTTTTTATGACATTTCTGTAAAAAAAATTGACCTAAAGGATCTCAGTGATTTCACAGTAGTGGGCGACAAATTACTTCTGCCGAAACCAGTAAAACCTGCAGCCGAAGAAAAACATGAGACCGGGCATAAGCACCTTAACAAAAAAGATTCCGAGCTGATCATCTTTGGTGAGAGCGGGGACAAAATAATGTACACGCTGGCTAATTGCTGCAAGCCAATCCCGGGCGATGATGTATTTGGCTTTATTACACAAGGAGAAGGCCTGAAGATTCACAGAACAAATTGTCCTAACGCAGCCCGGCTTTTATCGAACTACGGACACCGCGTGGTAAAAACGAAATGGGTAAAGAATAAAGAAATTTCCTTCTTAACAGGTATCAAAATAATTGGTCTTGATGATGTCGGTGTTATAAATAAAATTACCAACCTCATCAGTGGCGAAATGAAAATTAATATCAGCGCACTTACCGTTGAGGCAAAAGAGGGATTATTCGAAGGGAACATAAAAATCTACGTTCATGATAAAGATGAATTAGATGATCTCGTTCAGCGCTTAAAAGAACTACCCGGAATCGAAAGTGTGGATCGCTACGATACCGAATAAAAGAAGCAGCTCTTCAGTAGCTACAGAACATGAGTATTCTTTGTATCAATTCAGGTATTATAGTTTATTACTTTTCCCGATGAGCTATCTTCGCAGCCGTTATGTACAGGTTGCTGCGCAATATTTTGTTTTGGTTCGATGCAGAAAAGGTTCATTATTTTTCAATGAATTTGCTAAAAGTTTGTTGCAGGTCTTCCTTCTTTAAAAATATACTACGCAAAAAATTTGCGCCTGGGGGCGACTTTGAAAAAGATCTTTGGGGTATAAAATTTTCTAATCCAATAGGTCTCGGCGCCGGCTTCGATAAAAATGCGAAGTACCTGGATGTCTTGTCTGTGCTTGGTTTTGGATTTGTGGAAACAGGCACCGCAACTCCCTTGCCACAACCGGGTAATCCCAAACCGAGGCTGTTCCGATTACCAAAAGACAGGGCTATCATCAACAGAATGGGTTTTAACAACGACGGTGCAGAAATAATTGCTCAAAGAATAAGATCGTTCAAAGAACAAAATAAAAGCATGGTCATCGGAGGTAACATCGGTAAAAATAAAAATACTCCCAACGAAGATGCCTGGCAAGATTATGTAACCTGCTTTAACGCCTTACATGATTGCGTTGATTATTTTGTAGTAAATGTAAGTTCTCCCAATACGCCCGGATTACGCAATTTGCAGCAGAGAGATTCCCTGGAGAAAATTTTGACTACTCTCCAGGAAACAAATACAACCGTTAAAATAAAACGTCCCATTTTGTTGAAAATTTCGCCTGATCTTTCCCGGGAGGGATTAAATGATATTATCGATCTCGCTGTGGAATTAAAACTGGATGGCCTTGTCGCCACTAATACTACAATCTCCAGGCATAATTTGAGATCATCAACGAAAAAAATTCAAAAAGCCGGAAATGGCGGTTTGAGCGGCAGACCACTTACAAAAACTTCTACTGATATCACACGGTTTATCTTTGAACGCACAAACAGGAGCATTCCTATTATGAGCAGTGGTGGCGTATTTGATGGCGCTGATGCAAATGAAAAACTAAATGCAGGCGCAAGTCTTGTACAAGTTTGGACCGGATTTATTTATGAAGGTCCCGGCATAGTAAAAAATATATGCAAAACATTACAAAATTATAGATTGAATATCGAATGAATCATCTGTTCACCGTTGACAGCTTTGCAAGCTTTCTGATACTTGTAATATTGGAGATTGTACTGGGAGTCGATAATGTAATATTTGTAAGCCTTATTATTAATCGGTTACATAAAAAGGAACATACCAAAGCACGATTGTTTTGGGTGATACAAGGCATGATCGTCAGAAGCGCTATGCTGCTCGGTTTGGGATGGTTATTATCGCAAAAAGGGAAGACCGTCTTAACGGTACTGAATAAAAGCTTTGATATCGCCAGCCTTGTAATGCTTTCGGGTGGCATTTTTCTTATTTATAAATCCGTTAAAGAAATCCATCAGAAACTGGAGGGAGAAGATACACATGACCAAAATGAAAAACAAAGGTATTTGACTTTTACCAATGCTGCCATCCAAATAGTATTAGTGGACATGGTATTTTCATTTGATAGTATCATAACGGCGGGTGGTACCGCGAAATATGTAGAAATAATGATCGCGGCAGTGGTGATTGCGCTTATCATTATGTTTTTGTTTAGCCCAAAAATCGCAGCGTTTATTCACCAACATCCTACATTCAAAATGCTGGCACTTTCTTTTCTTGTCATGATCGGGCTGAGCCTTGTCATTGAAGGATGGGATGCCGGGAAAGCCGAGGACCTGCATTTGAAAAATTATATTTATTTCGGTATGGCGTTTTCTTTTTTTGTTGAGTTATTAAATATGAGGGTACGAAAAAAGAGTGCGGAAATACTCACGCAATCCCGGGAGGTTAATAGTCCCAAATAAAAATGAGCCTATACCATTCAACTTGTGTGGCAACTAACGTTAATGCCAGTTCGAAATAACATCTAAAACAAAATGTCCTAAGAATCGTCTACATTATAAACGGTAAAATGAGTGATTCAGGAAATTGTAATTTGCATTATAAATTTTGGAATTAGCCTGATAAATTAACCAACATGAACATTGGAATAGTTTGCTACCCAACATACGGCGGAAGCGGCGTGTTAGCAACTGAACTTGGAAAAGCCCTTGCAGACAAAGGACATAATATACATTTTATTACTTACCAGCAACCCGTAAGGTTGAACGCATTTCAGCCAAATGTTTTTTATCATGAGGTGAGTGTACCTACCTACCCGCTATTCGATTATCCGCCTTACGAAAGTGCATTAGCGAGTAAAATGGTGGACGTAATTATTAACAACGATATACAGCTCCTGCATGTACATTATGCTATTCCTCACGCATCCGCTGCTTATATGGCGAGGCAAATCATGGAAAAAGAAAAAATATATATTCCGTTTATCACTACGCTGCATGGTACAGATATAACGCTCGTAGGAAGGGATAAGACTTACTCCCCTGTGGTAACTTTTTCGATGAATGAAAGTGATGCCATAACAGCCGTTTCAAAAAACCTGCGCGATGAAACTTTCAGGAATTTTAAGATGGAAAAGGATATTGAAGTGATCTACAATTTTGTTGATATTAAACGGTTCCAGCGTAAGCCGGTACAGGCTTTTCGGCAAATTATTGCACCCAAAAATGAAAAGATTTTTTTGCATGCGTCCAACTTTAGAAAAATAAAACGCGTAGGAGATGTGGTGAAGGTTTTTAAAGAAGTAAACAAAACAATACCGTCGAAATTATTATTTGTGGGCGATGGGCCTGAGCGTACACACATTGAGGCGCTTTGCCGCGAAATGGAGGCACATGCCGATATAAAATTTCTGGGACGACAGGAGCAGATGGAAGACATCCTGGCCATTACCGACTTATTTATTCTGCCCAGTGAATATGAAAGCTTTGGACTGGTTGCCCTGGAAGCAATGGCCGCCGGCGTTCCCGTTATTTCATCTAATGCGGGAGGACTACCTGAAATAAATATAAATGGGGTTACCGGGTATTTGAGCGATGTGGGTGATGTGGACGGCATGTGCAAGAATATTATCCGGGTTTTCTCAAGCGATACTCATTTTAAGCAAATGAAGAAACATGCACTGGAACAGGCGAAGAAATTCGACATACATAATATACTGCCGGAATATGAAAAGTTGTATGAGAAAGTACTCGAAAATGTAAGCGCCAAAAAATCAATGGCGTAACCATTGCTCAGGATTTACATTATTCAAGCCATTCATTAGCACAAAATCCAACTCCCCCTGGCCATCATCATTGCCCCCGACTTTGCCTATCACCTGGCCTGTTTTCACATGATCTCCACGCTGTACAGAGGCTGAAGCAAGATTACTGTATACGGTATAGTATTTACCATGTTTAATAAAAACAACCTGCCTGTCGTCCATAAAGCTCACCGCCGTTACATCTCCTTCGAACACTGCTTTTACCGGGTCTCCTATTTTGGCACCAAGATTTACACCCGGACACGGATAATCAACCTTATCGGTTACCTTGTTAAGGCCATAATGTTCAAGCACGAACCCTGATACCGGCCAGGGCAACGAACCCTTGTTTCGTTCAAAATTTGCATCCAATACTTTATCAGCTTCAGTGCTTGTTAATGGCCCTGTGGGTATGCTGCTATTTGCTGATGGCGATCTTGTTTCTGCTGCGTTATTTTTAGCTGACGAATTATTTTTTGCCTCTGCAAGTCTTTCAGCTCTTTCCCTTTTTGCCTCTTCTTCCATCTGGCGTTTGATCATCGCAGTTATCATATTTTTCAGCCGGGCATCTTGTTTTCTTTTTGCCGCGATAGTAGCAGTCAATTCCTTTTGCTGACTCTTTAGTTTATTAACAACGGTCTTCTTTTCCTCCTGTTGTTTTTGCAACTTGCCCATCTCCTTATCCTGCTCCTTCAATACATCATTCTTTGTTTCCTTTGTCGTGGATAAAAGTTTGATACGGTCGTTCAGCAATTTTTGAGTTCGTAATATATTATCTGCCTGCATTTCGCGATAGCTGCGATAGAACTTGAGATATTCAATTCTTTTTACTGCATCATTAAAGCTCGATGCAGAAAAAATGAAATTAAGCAGATCGTAATTATTTCGGTTCTTATAAGCGTACACCATACTGTTGGCATACTCCAACTTGAGGGTATCCAACACTCTCGACATTCTATTGATCTCTTTTTGGGCCAGGTAAATATTGTCATTAAGCGACCTGATCTCGTGATTAATATTGCCAATTACGTTTTCCTGCAGGTCCATCTTTTTATTGATCAGCGTTAATTGCCCTATATTGACCCTGGCAGTTTTCCTCGTTTCATCTAACTGTTTTTGCGTAGCATCAATTTCATTTTTTAACTGATCTCTTTGTTGCTGCAAGGCATCCGGGCTGTCCTGCTGCTGCGCAACTGCATTAGCTGCTATGGATACAAAAAATAAAATGGTTATAAATGGTTTTTGCATTGGTCAATTCATTTAGTAAAACAGAGTAAGTAATTATTGGAACCGAAGGATTGAATTTTGAAATAAAAATATTGCTAAAAATAACGTTTATTTCGATTTGTAATTTTTAGGCACCGTAAAGGGGAATGATAATTCATTGTTAAATTCATATTGTTTAAAATTCAAAGAAATGTCCACCTTGGTTTTTTCTGCAATGGTTATATCCCGGTAAGTGGGAAAATAAAATGTTCCGTCTTTTTCATAATCACCATAGGTAAGATCTGCAGTACGATTTTGTCCAATATCTATATCATCAAGCTTGGACCTTTCAAGCAAATCATTGCCTGCAGAAATAGTGAGCAGGTTTTTAAACAGGGTGCTTATCGTGCCCAACAAAATATGATTTTCTGTTTGCCGGTACGAAACAATGCTATCGCCTATATAAACCGGGTTGCCAACTACAAGATCCTGCAATGTTGAAAACGTAAGCGGTATATGCGCAACATTCTCAATGTAATCGAAGTTGTGATATTCTACTTGTTTATCCAGCTTATTTAAAATAGTAATATTATCTTTCGTAATTAATATTCTGAATGCCTCAATACTAAGGAATGTGGCATTGATGGAAACCCACAGCACACTATCCTTATAGAGGCGGACAAATGCATTAAAATCCGGCTGCTTGCCCCGGTAATCTTCGTATTCCACTTTTATTTTCGCGGAAAAAGTTTTGAAGTTGATCTTGTTTTTATCAAGCGATTTCAGCACCTCTTCGGCCCCCTTTAAAGTATCGGTTATTGCAGGTTGCGCAGGCGCGGTAACGATGGTTGTGTCTTTTTTACTTACTGCAGTTTGTAATTTTTTTGTAGAGCGACAACTATTTCCGGCAAACAATATCAAACCCGCTACAACAACCGCAATGAAGTTTTTCATGAATCAGTTTTAGAATAAAAATTTAATTTTTCCCGGTATGCCCAAAACCTCCTTCTCCTCTTAATGTCGTCTCCAACTGCTCTACTTCGCTTAAACTTGCCCGTTCTACTTTTGATACCACCAACTGTGCTATCCGTTCGCCGTTATGTATTGTTTGTATTTCGGAAGACAAATTGATGAGAATAACTTTTAGCTCGCCACGGTAATCGCTATCCACAGTACCCGGAGAATTTAAACAGGTAATTCCATGCTTACTGGCCAATCCGCTTCGTGGCCGTACCTGCACTTCATACCCGGCAGGTATCTCTATAAAAATTCCTGTAGGAATCATTGCTCTTTGAAGTGGTTGCAATAGAACCTGCTCCGCTAAATGAGCCCGTATATCCATTCCCGCAGCGCCACTGGTTGCATATTGAGGCAACGGATTACCCGACTTATTAATTATTTTTATTACCACTTCCTGCATCGAAACAAAGATAGCTGTATGAAATTAAAAAATTAGCGGAATTAACTATTCATAGGCGTAATCAGCGCATTGGCGTATGCTGCGATCCCTTCTTCTCTACCGATAAATCCCATCTTTTCCGTAGTGGTGGCTTTTATTGAAACGGAATTTTCGTCGATTGAAAGTATTTTGGCGATTACCTGTTGCATCTGCGTCACGTAGGGCCTTATTTTAGGCCTTTCCAGGCAAACGGTTGAATCAATATTTACAATTTTATAACCTGCCTCTGACAAGAGCATTACGGTTCGTTGTAGCAAAATTTTACTGTCTATATTTTCGAATTCATCCGATGTGTCGGGAAAATGAGTCCCAATGTCTCCGAGGGCTGCCGCTCCTAAGAGAGCATCACAAATGGCATGTAGCAGCACGTCCGCATCACTGTGCCCCAACGCTCCTTTGCTGTGAGGAATGCGGAGCCCTCCAATCCACAATGGACGGTCATCTGTCAATCGATGAAAATCAACACCAAAACCTATTCTGAATGGCATCATTTTTTTCGGAAAAAATTTAGCAAATATAAAGGAATCAGGAAAAGGTTACCACTGCACCTTCGCATAACCATTACCGTTATGTCCTTTTTATAAAAAGCTCCTTGAAGGAGCCTTTCAATATTTTAAGAGAGATCAATGCTACTGATTATCGCTGCCTGCTGCGGCCGTTTCTTTATCGAGGTTGAATATGATACTAAAGCGGAGCGTGTTCGACAGAGGATTTCGGTTAACACCGGAACCCGAAGGAACAAGATAGGAGAAATTGAGCCCTATCAGGTTATAATTTAACCCTGCACCCAAAGTAAAATACTGGCGATCACCTTTCTGCGGATTTTCGTAGAAATATCCTGCGCGAAAAAAGAACTGATTATTATATCCGTATTCAGCACCTACGGAGATTTGATATTCTTTCATTTCTTCACTGAACCCACCCGGCGCATCCGTGAATGAACTGAACCAACTGCTTACCACGCCGATGCTGTGATAATGAGCGAGACCGTTAGTATCGCCAACCAGTGGTGGCGTAGGAACCAGGAGCTTATTAACGTCCAGACCAAACGTGAGCTTGTTATTTTCATCCACAGCATCCACGTAAGCAACACCCAAGCCGAGATTGGCCGGAATAAAATCCTTTTCAGAAGCATCGTTGGTATAGGAAATTTTAGACCCAAGATTGGAGAGGGCCACGCCCCAGTTTAGTCCTGAAGCCGTGTTGCCCTTTGTGCCGTCATGAAACAATGAAAGGTCGCCTGCCACCGCAGTTCCCGTTTTATAAGTAGATCCGCTGGCAGATTGGCCACTGGCCAGGTTGGAATTAATATAACGCAACGCCAATCCGAGACCCAGGTTATCTGATAGCTTACGTGAGTAACCGATGTCAAAAGAAAATTCCCGCGGTCTGTAAGTTTGGAGATTGTTGCCATTATAATCAGTAAACTGTATGTTACCCAAACTGAAATATCTTAAAGAAGCAGATATCGATTGCAAATCATCCAAATGATAATAACCAGCCAATGATGCCAGGTAAACATCATTTAGGTCTAAACTCTTTAACCATGGTGTATAAGTAGCTGAGATCTCTCCCTTACTCTCGGTAAAAGGATACTTTGCCTGGTTCCAATAGCACGAGTTCGCATCGGGAATTGTTGCAACACCTACATCTCCCATCCCGCCTGAACGGGCGTCCGGGGATATTCTTAAAAATGGAACCGCTGTAGTTACTACATTTATCGAATTTGTGCTGCTTTGCGCATTAACGACAAATGCACTTCCAGTCAGCATCAGCAATGCCGTTAGCTTCAAAGTTGCTTTCTTCATGTGTAATTTTGCTTAGTTAGGTAGATCTTAAGCTTATAGAATTTTCTTTTGGAGTTGTAAAAATAATTTTTTTATTCAAAAAGGCAATTAAATCTCTCTCTATACGTCATTAAAAAACCTTGCCAAAAAGATGACGATAATTTCGAATCTGTTTTTTAAAAAAATTTTTTATTTGTATCTGAACGATTTAGTCGTATATTTATTGCCCGAATTCAACCCCTTATTAATAATAAATCTGACTCGGTATCCTCCAACTTTACAAAAAATAATTTAAGGATATTTCTTACAGAAGTAGCGTCATCCTTTGTTTTGCAAAACTGGTTACCCGAAAATGACAGATTCTGTCACGATTCATTTTGCACCAGGCAGATAAAGTGTTTAAATTTGCGCCCTGTCAAGTTGTAACCTGATACACAATAACACAGAAAACCTTTCGTTTAATAAAATGCAAACCGAATGCACATGCAAAAATCAATATCTGCCGTATCCTTATGCCTGTTAACCACAGCATTTTTTACATTTACTTCCTGTCACAAAAAACCAGAGAAATCTTCTGTAACAGGGTGGAATTATGACGATAAGAATTATGGGAACTTTCATGTATTGAAAGCAAAAGAGCAAAAGACAGGTCCGGGTCTGGTATTCATACAGGGCGGCACTTTTGTGATGGGGTCCAAGGAAGAAGACGTGATGGGCGACTGGAATAATATTCCCCGCCGTGTGAGCGTAAATTCATTTTACATTGACGAAACGGAGGTGGCCAATGTTCACTATCGTGAATATTTATATTGGCTATCCAACGCCTTCGATAATGACACTGCCATCATGAGAATGGCGCTGCCCGATACATTAGTTTGGAGAAGTGAACTTGCCTATAACGAGCCATATGTGGAATACTACTTCCGTTATCCCGCTTATAATTATTATCCTGTAGTTGGTGTTACCTGGGAGCAGGCTCATGATTTTTGTATCTGGAGAAGTGACCGTGTAAACGAAAAGATATTAATTGACAAAGGTTATTTAAATAAGAGATCGCCTGTTTCTGAAATGAAAGGCGGTGGCGGTGATGAAACATTTAATACAGACACTTACCTGATGAACCCCGACATGATTAATAATAAAACGGCTCCTAAAAAAGGAGCCCTCAAAGATGTGTCCGGAAGACCAAGAAAGGTAGTAACCTTTGAGGATGGATTGCTTTTGCCTGGCTATCGCCTGCCAACCGAAGCAGAATGGGAATACGCAGCTTACGGGATTATAGCTCAAAACCCTCATCCCCGCACTAAAGAAAAGAATCATGGTGAAGAAGTACTCTCAAATCAGCAGGTATATTCATGGAGTAATAATGTTAACGGTCTACGCGACAACCGCAGAGGTGGCTGGCAGGGACAATTCCTTGCAAACTTCAAAAGAGGAAATGGTGACGTGATGGGAGTTGCGGGTGGGTTAAATGACCGCGCAGCAATCCCGGGGCCAGTTAAATCATTTTATCCGAACGGGTTCGGCCTATACAATATGAGCGGCAATGTAAGTGAGTGGGTGGCTGATGTTTATCGTCCACTCACTCCGATTGATGAAGATGATGTAAATCCATATCGTGGTAATAAGTTTACCAAATTCTATAAAGATGCCCAGGGCGAATATGAGCGCGATACGATGGGGCGCCTGAAAAAAGTAGTTGTTCCCGATTCTGAAGCAGTATTGCGTCGTAACTACCAAAAAGGTGATGTAATCAATTATCTTGATGGTGATTCAATCTCAGGTGTTACTTATGGTTATGGAATCACTTCTCTGATAAGCGATAAATCCCGCGTCATTAAGGGTGGTAGCTGGAACGATATGCCTTACTGGCTGTCTCCCGGTGCAAGGCGCTTCATGGAGCAAGACCAGGCAAGCAGTACGGTTGGTTTCCGTTGTGCCATGACAAGACTTGGAAGCCCCGAGGGCAACGGCTTCAAAGAAGGAAACATTTTTGCAAAGCGCAAACAAAACAAAAAGAAAAAGGGTTCTTAGTTAAAATATAGAAATAATTGAAACCTCTTACCGGCAGCCGGTAAGAGGTTTTTTATTTTGCAGAGTTTCGCACATTACTTTTGCAGTATGCTGATAGAAGAAATCTATAAAATATACAGAAGCTACCCTTCTGTTCAGACTGATACCAGAAAGTTAAAAGAAGGTGATCTGTTCTTCGCCTTGAAGGGGCCTAATTTCAATGGTAATCTCTTCGCGGAAAAAGCATTGGAACAAGGAGCCGCATTTGTATTTGTCGACGAGAAGAACTTATCCGGACATGAGCGAATCATCGAGACAGGGAACGTACTTTCAACTTTGCAGGCACTGGCAAAGTTTCACCGGCAACAATTTAAAAAAATTCCATTCATCGCCATTACAGGAAGCAATGGGAAAACTACCACCAAGGAACTGGTACATGAGGTTCTTGCTTCTGCTTATAAAACTTACACAACGCAAGGGAACCTAAACAATCATATTGGTGTACCGCTTACCATTTTAAAAATAAAAGATGATGCAGAAATGGCGGTAATTGAAATGGGCGCCAATCACCTGCATGAGATTGCATCGTACTGTGAATATACAATGCCTACGCACGGACTCATTACCAACATAGGCAAGGCACATTTGGAAGGCTTTGGCGGAGTGGAAAATGTGAAGAAAGGGAAAGGTGAACTTTTTGATTACATTAAAAAGCATCGCGGAATAGTATTTGTAAATGCAGATGATATTGCTATAGTGGATCTGAGTAAAAGTATTAACAAAAAAAAAATTTATGGTTCATCCGGAACTGATGTTCGGGGAAAAATTATTCAAAGCGATCCTTTCCCGGAAATTAGAATTGAGGGAAGCAATTCCATAACCATTAAAACAAAGCTTACCGGCGTATACAACTTTTCTAATGTATTAGCAGCGGTATGCGTCGGCAGACATTTCAATGTAGCTGATGAAAAAATAATCAGGGCGATTGAAAACTACGTGCCATCGAATAGCCGGTCCCAAATGATACATCAAGGAAGCAATACTATCATTTTAGATGCCTATAATGCCAATCCCGGTAGCATGAAAGCAGCTATTGAAAATTTTGCCTCAATGAAAGGAGAAAAGAAAATTCTTTTGCTTGGGGCTATGATGGAGCTCGGGGCTGATAGTAATAAAGAACATGAATCACTGATAGATCTTATTGGTAAATACAAATGGCATGATGTAGTACTGGTTGGCAAAAATTTTAATGAATTAAACCATAAGTATCGCCAATTCGATAATGCAGGACAGGTACGCGAATGGTTAAGGCAAAAACATTTCGAAAACGCACAAATACTTATAAAAGGCTCGCGTAGTATGCAAATGGAGAAAGTATTGGAATGAAATTGTACATTTGCTGTCCTTTTTTAGGAGACGTGTCCGAGTGGTTGAAGGAGCACGCCTGGAAAGTGTGTATACGGGAAACTGTATCGCGAGTTCGAATCTCGCCGTCTCCGCAACACTAATTAATATTAAAAGACACCTGCCTGATTTTAGCAATGCGCATTTCAAAAAATGAAAATGCCTTCACCACCAGTATTCCGATTGCAAGTCCAAGTAATCCTCCGACTATAATGTCAGAAGGGAAATGTTTTCCAACATAAATTTGTGCATAACAAATAACAACCGCCCAAATCCAAAGGAATTTCCATTTTTTACCAGTTAACTGAAGCGCACTCCAAAACCAAAATGTTGCAAGTCCGAAATGATTAGCAGCGTGCGAAGAAGGAAATGAATATAAGCCCCCACAGTCCACAAGATGTCTTACGTAAGATCCGATTTCGTAGTCATAGCATGGGCGAAGCCTCTCAAAAGTATTTTTTAGCAACGTACTTGTAGTATTGGTAAGTGCAAGCGTAGCGAGGCTGAATAGAATAAAGGCCCAGAAACGATTCCCTGCTCTTTTGTAAAAAAACCAGGCCATAAAAATATAAAAGGGAATCCATGTTAACGGATTTCTCAGAGCCATCATCAACGTATCAAAATATTGGCGAGAAGAGTCATGGTTAACAAGTAGTAAAATAATCTTATCAATTCTTTCTAAAATTTCAAAAAAAGCCATTCTATAAAATTTATCAAAACTATTCATCTATCTTTTCCTGAATGTTATCGAAACATTATTGAAATGTAAACTTTGGATTACTGTTTTCTTTTTAAAATTTTCAAATAAAGTTTTAAAGACTGTAACCTTTTGTTTAGCTATTTCGTATTACCTCTATCCTCTTCAATTAAATTTTAAGAATATGAAAAAATTACTTGTTGGCTTATTTGCACTTATAAGTCTTAATTCATTCTCACAGCTGTGGGTAAAGGTTAAAGGTGATGGTCATTTGAAAAAAGAAATCCGGCAAGTCGGCGATTTCACTTCTCTTAACTCACACGGCCCCATGGATGTTCAGGTCAATTATGGCAATTCGAACAGCATCTCTGTAGAGGCTGATGAAAATTTGCTACCGTATATTGAAACTGTGGTTGAGAACGGAAGCCTCGAAATCAGAGCAAGAAAGAACACTAATCTCAGATCAAAATCGAAGATGATAGTAACAGTATCGATGACAAAAATAAATGCACTGAAATTGAGTGGCAGTGGCAACATTAAAGGCGATGGAGCTTTTACCAATGATAACGAAACAGACATCGCTGTATCCGGTTCAGGAAATATTATTCTAAGTTTTGATAAGTTTAAAGATCTGGATGTAGCGGTTTCGGGGAGTGGTAATGTCCATTTAAAAGGGAGCGGAACAAACAGAATCAGTGCACATGTAAGTGGGAGTGGAAATATAGACTGCAGCAATATAAACAGCAACGACGTAGCCGCCAAACTCAGCGGCAGTGGTAATATAAAAGTATATGCAAGCAACAGCATCGATGCGAAAATTAGCGGCAGCGGCAACGTTTTTTACAAAGGCGATGCAACAAAAATTGAAAGTAAAATTTCTGGTAGCGGGAAAGTTGTAAGGATGTAAATGGAAATTTTTATCATAAAAGCTAAGGCCATGCATCAGCATGGCTTTTTTGGTAACAGGCCTTCATCCCGATCATAATTAATTTTCCAATAGCAATCTATTTTTGTCAAATTATTCTTAGAACATGATTATATTAAGGAGAAAAAATAATTTTGAAATACTTTACTTCAAAACAGCCTCGCAAAATGAAAAAATTGTCATTTATCCTTTTCGTAATGTCGTTGTATATCAGCACGATCGCGCAACATTATGTTCCGTTGCCTGAAAATCTAAAAGCAAGAGAAACATTTCAGAATGACAAATTCGGCCTCTTTATTCATTGGGGAATATTCAGCATTCCCTGCGCCGGCGAATGGGTAATGAACGACAGAAGCATCACCGTAAAAAACTATAAAAGGTTGGTAAACTTTTTTTATCCCATGCATTTTGATGCAAAAAAATGGGTAAGCATGGCAAAGAACGCCGGCATGAAATATATCACACTCATTACGCGCCATCATGATGGATTTAGTATGTGGAACACGAAATATACTAACTACAACATCATGCATACTCCCTATAAGAAAGATGTGGTGAAAATGATTGCAGACGAATGCCATAAACAGGGTATTCAACTTTTTTTATATTATTCTTTACTTGACTGGAGCCGTGAAGACTATCCGCATGAAACCGGTAGAACGGGTCAACATTCCGGCAGAACGGGCCACGGAGATTATGCGCATTATCTTCAGTTTATGAAGAATCAACTCACAGAATTACTCACACATTATGGAAAGATAGCGGGCATATGGTTCGACGGGCATTGGGACCAAACCGCAACGGAAGGTTCGGCTGACCGGTCATCAAGAATTGACTGGCACTACAGTGAAATTTATGGATTAATTCATAAACTACAGCCGCAGTGTCTCATCGGCAACAATCACCATCTTACTCCTTTCGACGGAGAAGATTTTCAGATGTTCGAAAAAGATCTTCCAGGACAAAATAAGTCAGGCCTTAGTTTTCAAAAGCCTTCGCAACAGCTTCCTTTGGAAACCTGCGAAACCATGAATAATTCCTGGGGATATAATATCGCTGATACAAACTACAAATCTGTAAAACAATTGTTGCATTACCTGATCAGCGCTGCCGGTCGTAATGCCAATTTTTTGCTTAATGTGGGGCCCATGCCTGATGGTAAGGTGCAACCCGAGTTTATTGACACATTAAAAGTAATAGGCAAATGGATGAAAGAATATGGCAATACAATTTATAATACAAGGGGAAATATCATTGCCCCGCAAAAATGGGGAGTAATGACCGCCAACAAAAAAACCCTTTATGTCCATATTACAAACCGGCCAAACGGGGATTCGATTCTGCTTCCGGCATTCAGGAAAAAAATAATTAAAGCATCGCAGTATAAAACCGGTAATAACATAACCTTTAAAACAACGAATGAAGGAACTTATCTAACTATCAATAATTTGAAATGGCAGGATGTAGATACCGTGGTTGAGCTAAAGATTGAATAGATTTTTAAAGAGTTTATTTGGCATAGAAAAATAGTGCAGCCAAAACCCCCGCTACAACTAGTAAAATAATGATTGGAAGCAAAAAACGGTTTTTCTTTTTCTCAATAAAAATTTCCTGAGCTTCCGCAAATGAATCCAATATTTCATTCTTCGATTTACTATTTTTCTTGAATTCAGCTGGCACCGGAGGCGGCGCAGATGTGCCGTTTGTTGAAAAAACTGCGTTTAACTCTATTACATCCCTTGCCAATGCCCAGTTTTGCAAGCCTTCGTACCACACTGGAGTGTCCTTGGTCAAAGGCTGTGATTTTAGCTCCTCAATATTAAAAGGGCCCTTCTTGGTTTGGCCATCATAAATGTAGTATCGCCGCATAAATGATAATAGGTTGGATTTAAAGCCATATTTTTCAAAAAAAAGACTCCTCAGAATATTGTAATGATTTAAAAATATAATTATTAGTTATATTCCCCAACAAAGTAAAATTATTTTTTTTTCTTTTTCGAGAAATTATCAATTTCTTTACCCAAATGTCTCTTTTCGTTTCATCTTTAAACTCGGGCAGTAATGGAAACTGCTATTATGTGGGTACCGGTGAGGAAGCGGTTCTGATTGATGCGGGCATTTCGTGCCGGGAAATTGAAAAACGGTTGAAAAAACTGAATTTATTGATTTCTAAAATCAAAGCCATATTTATATCACACGAGCACATCGATCATATAAAAGGTATCGAAGTATTAAGCAGAAAATACCAGGTTCCCGTTTATATTACTCCCGCAACCTTGAAAAACAGCGCCCTGAAAATTGAAAAGCACCTGCTGCTTTCCCTTGCTTCCGGCACCTCCGTTACCATCGGTGGTCTCAGCGTCAGTCCTTTCAGTAAATATCATGATGCAGCCGATCCCAATAGCTTTGTCATCACCTATAAAAATATGAGTGTGGGCGTGTTTACGGATATTGGTTACGCGTGTGAAAACCTGATTACGTATTTCAGTAAATGCAGCGCCGCATTTCTGGAAACCAATTATGATGAAAAAATGTTGGAGGAAGGTAATTATGCTTATCATCTAAAGCAGCGGATCAAAAGTAACCTCGGCCATCTTTCGAACATGCAGGCACTGGAGCTTTTTAAAACACACCGGCCGTCGTTTATGAGCCATATATTTTTATCTCACCTTTCTGAAAACAATAATCATCCACGCCTGGTAGAAAATTTATTTACGCCGCACGCGGGCAATGTAAAAATCATTATTGCACCACGGGACAGTGAGACTCCTGTTTATGAAATCTACGGGAATGAAGAGGCCAAAAAAAATCATAATCTATACCATGGATCAAAACAATTGTCTTTTTTTTCAGAAGATTAGCCGCATAAAAAAGGTTGCACTTTGGTAACCTTATAGCTTTCCGACCTGAAGTGTTCGTTAAAATATGGTAACTGGCGTTGTCTTGTTAGATTTGCTTTTTGTTGTTGCTTTCTTTTTTGTGTCGTCCGACTTTGGTGTATCATCGGCCTTTGTAACATTTTCATTTCTATTTGCCGGCTCGTTTAAGACAATTTCATTGTTACTATATGCGTTGGCTATATCGCACCAATATCTTTTTCCATCGGGTAGCTCCAGTACCAAAATAGTATAGTCATCTCCTTTCTTGCTGCGGCCAACCTCCTTTTCAAACTTAACCACTTTACATTTGAATCCTCTAAAGCCCGGCCCCATCAATTTTTTCTTATGATTGTTAATAAGCTTTTGTAAAGGATTTGGCGCTTCATAAATATAGCTGTAAGCCTTATTGGGCATTGAACCAGAACCAAAATATATTATTCTATTCAACCAAAATTTCGCTTCGCTGTTTACGATCATAGTGTCCCCATGCATTACCACTCCTTTTTGAGCAGATGCCGTCACCATAAGAAGAATGCCTACCCAACCAGTAAGCATCCTTAAAAAATACTTTGTGTTCATACCTTTGCTGCGTTAAGGGTTGGGCGCTGTCCTGATGACTTTACTACAAAGTAAAGAGCAACAATAATAAGTAATAACCCAACAATGTTGTTCCATTTGAGATAAGTTGCAAAACTACTTCCTGAATTAAATGTAAAAATCGCATTGCCAAATTCATCAGTAGTTTGTTTTACATTACTTGCGCTTGACGGAAAGTTAATCCTGTAAATCTGCTGAACAAGCCCTGCACCCATTAACGTATTGCCCGTAATCATATAGGATTTGTCAGTAAGTTTTGTGACTTGTGGATTTTTTGCGTCTATCTTTAAAGTCCATTGGCCATCGCCTTTATATTGTGCATAAGCGTTAACGGTCATGCTAAGTTTCACTTCCCGGTTCATCTCGTCTACATCTCTTTTAAAGTCCTGCACATCGTACGTTGCCATGGAACGTTCCATATCCCGCCTAGAAATTGAAGGATCATTATATATCTGGCTTTGCTTGAAACTGGCCCACTGTGAAGCATTCATTTTTTGATCAAGAATCAATTTTGCATTGCCCAGTTTATCAATATCAATGGTAAAATTCTGAACGAGGCTTGTGGGATCATCTTGTTGAGTTACCTGGCTCAATAGAGTGGATGGAATAGCCAGTAAACCGATGAAAGTAATTACAACTGCGGCTATTTTTATATATGTCGTTTTCATTATTAATTTTTTTTCGGTTTAAATTATTGTATTGTACTCATGATTTGTTGATGAATGGTAGTGAATGATGTATTGCGTCCGGCGCCTACTACTACGGCTTCAACACCTCCGTTTACTACTTTCAAAAAACCCTCCCATCGATAGTTGCCTGTTTTATCCTGGGATATGCCGGCTACCCTCGTTAAGCCATTTTGTTCACCGTCTCCCTGGTACCTCACCTGCACTCCATATCTTGCAAGAGTCTGCTGAATGTAGGCAAGAGCTTGGGTAGCGCTTGTCGCACCAGGAACTTGATATACCTCTACTGCTCCATGGCGACCACCTGGCGAACTAAACATTGTTGTCAAAATAGGTACCTGGGGTACCGGGCGATTTCGTTCTGTCCAGGTTGACGGATATTGAAAACTGATCAATCCCCTGTATGTACGCATCGCAACGGTATTATTGGTGGGTGTATTATTATTCGTTATGGTTTCATCTTCGCCACCACCGCCCTGGTCCTGGCCTTGTTGTTGCACCTGGTTATAATTCATATTGCCGCCAACAAAACTTTGAGCCAGTTGATCAATCTTTGCACGCAGGTATTGGTCGTCCTTCATTTCCATTTGTTTATATCCTTCATCACTCAACTCGTCAATATCAAGAAGAAAATATCCAGGCATTCCCTGAGTTCTCATCCTGAAGAAAGAATCTATTTCCATCATTCCCGCGTTGTAGGCCTGCTCTGCCGATGCAACACCGCCAAGCCCCTGTCCGCCAATACCCGTAGACTCAATCGCGAGGTAACCATTGTCGCTAACCTTTACCCCGGGAACAGCGTGGGTTGGGAATAAGAAAATCACAGCGTGCTCTCCGGCAGCTTCTAACACGCTTGCATGTAGCAGAGCCAGTTCGATGCAAAGACCTGTGTTTCCTGTCGCTACCTCTCTTGGTAAACGAATGTGTTCAGTCGATGTCGTTGCGTCTCCAAAGTTTGAAACACCTGCCGACGTTTCGCTGTAAACCATCTTTGTAAGAAGGGTCGCGTTATACACGCCTTCCATTACTCTTTTTATTTCATCGAGCTTTTTTTGCGTTAAGCCACCGCCGGTTCCTACACCCGCTCCTTCCTCTCCTTGCAATACCTTTTGTTGTACCTGCTGAGCGTAATATTTAATAATAGGATCCTCCGACGTAACCATACAGGCATAAAGATTCATATTGGTCCAGTAATCGTTCCCGTAAACTTTTTCTGAATCGACTATATCATTATAGACTATATCATTTACAGAAGTCATGTTGAAATTAAATGTCTCATCACGTTCGGTTGGGTTAGTCTTACTTCCGTACAGAAATCTAATGTCGGCTCTTTCCCTGGAGGACGTGTTCTTTTGAGTAATGCCTTGATCAAAAACCGGGAAACAGGTTACTACAGCCTCCTGGCCCGGAAGTATATCTTTGGGAGCCGTAACGTCTGTCCAGTCATCAATGTATTTCGGCACGCGGTATTGTACTCTAAAATTATGAATCTCCGAAGAACCCGTATTTTTTACGACGGCTTTAAACAGATTGTAGCGCCCTCCCGCTACATCAGGATTTGCATATACTTTATATGCTGCCGGCATTATAACGCTGGCCGGTTGAATCTTAAGATCTATGCTACCGGACGAAAAGAAGCTGGGAACAAAGATGAATCCCAAACCGCCCAGACCAAGAATCACTGGTAATAAAAACTTTTTCATGTGCTATTTTGTTTAAGTGTTATAATTTATCAAGCTGTCAAATAATCCTAATGGCCACCAGATTATTTGTTCATATTGTAAAATTGAAGAACTATTGTGCAGTTTTCAATACCTAATATGTAGTATTTAGATGTCCGGCTCATAGGAGGGATTTTCGAGAGAGTAAATAGGATCAAAACACGTGTCAAAATACCCGATGGTAAAAGGTCATAGCTATCCGGTTCCGCATATAATGCGCATGCAAATAATAGATAATACAAATAAAGTTGTTTGAAAACTTCTTCTTAGAAAGGTTTTGGAGAGATGTTTTAAACTTCTTCTTTTGCGAATGCGAAGTTTTTGAAGTTTTGCTCAAGGATATCAACTAATAGGTTTTCAGACTTTTCTTCAGAGCTAATTAAATCTGAGAGGGTTACCTTATCAAGTAACCGATCTACAGAAAGCTGAATCATTTGCCAAAGAGACCGGACCGAACAATCTACTGAATTGGTACAAAGTTTTAACGCGCCAGAATGACCACCGCAAAAACTCTTGGTAAATAACGGGCCACCCAATGTTTTTAATACCTCATTCATATTGATGAGAGCAGCAGGTTGGGCAAGCACATAGCCTCCTTTATTTCCGGGAGTGCTGTTGATATAGCCCTCCAGCCTAAGCTTACGGGTGATCTTGGCTGCATAGGCCGGCGTAATACCTTCCGCTTCGCTCAACTGCGGAATGCTCATGCCATTGCTGTCAATGCATCGTGCAATCCGCAGTAATATTCTTACGCCATATTCTTCCTGTGCTGTAATTTTCATAAAAAATAATAGTTATATCCCAAGTGGATCTACCTGGAAGCGATCGATAAAAGTCTTACGTCTCTTCTCCACTTCTTCGTCAGAGTATTTGTGTTTACATTCTTTGTTATAAACATCAACCAGTTCTGCGGCGATCTGGCCCGCAGGCTTTCCTTCAATCTGGTGGCGTTGTAACATTTCAATCAACTCACCATTCCTGAAAAGCGCAATATTGGGAGAAGTGGGCGTAATACCGGGAAGAAAATTTTCACGAAAATAATTTACCGCGGGTTTTTCCATTCCGGCAAAAAGAGTAAGCAGGTTATCGGGAACTACTTCATTAAATAATGACAATAAAGCGCCTGGCCTGGCTCCTCTTGCAGCGCAACCACAAACGGAGTTTAAGATTACCAGGGTAACCTTATCATCTTTTTTGTTCAACGCTTTGTCAACATCTTCCGGCGTGAGCAATTGTTCAAAACCGGATTCAGTTAGTTCCTGCCTGAATGGAGCAGCAATTTCTTCGCTATACGTTGGGGCAAGTGATCTGTTGCCCATCAAGGAATCAATACTTACTTGTGCCATGATTTTTATTTTGATTTTTAAATTTTTACATAAATCCTAATTCCAATGCAGCTGCTTCACTCATCATAGTTCTATCCCACGGCGGATCCCAAACCACGGACACATGAACATTATTCACTCCTTCGATCTCTCTCACCTTCTGATCCACTTCCACCGGAATATCCTGTGCTGCAGGGCAGCTTGGAGCAGTAAGCGTCATCACTATCTGTACATTGTTGATTGGCAAAACTGAAACTTCATATATCAATCCCAGTTCATAAATGTTTACGGGAATTTCAGGATCATAGATCGTCTGTAAACATTCAATCACTTTTTGTTTTAATTCTTCTTCACTTATCATATTGACTTTTCAGTTTCTTTTACACTCTTATACGCCAGTGCATAGTTCTTCATTTGTTTGATCATTGCCAGTAAGCCGTTGGATCTTGTTTGCGCCAGGTGATTCATCATCCCGATTTCCTTTATAAAATCAAGTTTTGCATCTAAAATTTCACCTGGCGTATGTCCTGATAAAACTTTTATCAGCATGCTGATCAAACCTTTTACTATTACCGCATCACTATCTGCTTTATACCATATTTTTCCATCTTTATAATCTGTCACGAGCCACACTGTGGACTGGCAACCTTTAATGATATTCTCCGGCTTTTTATACTTTTCATCCAAAGGCGGAAGTTGCTTACCTAAATCGATTATATATTCATACTTTTCTTCCCACGTATCAAACAAAGAAAACGCATCAATTATTTCTTCTTCGGTTTCCTGTATCGTTTTATTTTCATCCATTTTATGAAAGCATTTTTATCGCTTTATGCAAACCCGCTACCAGCTTGTCAATTTCTTGCTTTGTATTGTATAAAGCAAAAGACGCACGTACTGTTCCGGGAATTTTAAAAAAATCCATCACGGGTTGCGTGCAATGATGACCCGTCCTCACGGCAATTCCCTGATTGTCCAGCAACACACCTAAATCCTGCGGATGAATATTTTTTATGACAAAAGAAACAACACTTACTTTTTTATCGGCATTGCCTATAATGGTCAACCCATCGATTGCCTGCAATTGTTCTGTTGCATACTCCAACAATTCTTCTTCGTGTCGCCTGATATTTTTTTTCCCGGCTTCAAGGAGAAAATCCAAAGCAGATTTTAATGCAACGGTGTCTGCAATATTTGGCGTTCCTGCTTCATATTTATATGGCAGATCATTGTAGATAGTTTTTTCAAACGTTACTTCCTTTATCATTTCGCCTCCGCCCATAAAAGGAGGCATACTCTCTAAAATTTCTCTTTTACCATATAAAACCCCAGCGCCAGTCGGCCCATATACTTTGTGCCCGGAAAATGCAAAGAAGTCACAGTCCAGGTCGCGTACGTCAATATCCAAATGAACTGTGGACTGAGCTCCATCAAGCATAACGACGGCGTCTACAAGATGAGCGGAAGTGATAATTTCCTTTACGGGATTAATGGTACCCAATGAATTAGATGCATGAACAACTGAAACCAATTTTGTTTTAGAAGAGAGTAATTTTTTATACGTATCCAAATCTAATTCCCCCTTCGGCGTTATTGGAATTACTTTTATTACCGCTTTCTTTTCTTCACATACGATCTGCCATGGCACAATGTTGGAATGATGTTCCATTGCTGAAATAATGATCTCATCACCTTGCTGCAGATTCTTTCTCGCCCATGTGTACGCAACCAAATTAATTCCTTCAGTAGCGCCTCTGGTAAAAATTATTTCTTCAGTAGAAGCGGCATTGATAAACTTTTGAACAGTTACCCTTGTGGCTTCATAAGCTGCAGTAGCCTCTTCAGCGAGGGCATGAATGCCGCGATGAATGTTAGCATTGTAATGAGAATAATAATTTACCAACGCATCAATCACTACCTGCGGCTTTTGAGAAGTGGCGGCATTATCAAAATAAACCAGTTGCTTTCCATTCAACTTGCGATTGAGTATCGGGAAATTTTCCCTGATAGTATTTACGTCAAATCGGGATATGATCGTTGCTGTTTCCATTTAGTTCACTGCAAGGCGTTTTGAAATTAATTTTGCAACATATTCACGCAAACGTTCAGGCTTTATTTGCCGTACAATATCTTCTGCAAACGCTTTGAGCAACATCGACCTGGCGTGTTCCGCAGAAATGCCGCGGCTTCTCAAATAAAATAATGCTTCCTCATCCAACTGACCAACCGTACAACCATGAGAGCACTTTACATCGTCAGCAAAAATTTCCAGTTGCGGTTTTGTATTGATACTTGCTTCATCTGACAATAAAATATTTTTATTCGACTGGTATGCATTTGTTTTTTGCGCATCAGGCCTTACAAATATTTTACCATTGAAAACGCCGGTCGAATGTTCATCCAGAATTCCTTTATAATATTCATTGCTGAAGCAATTGGGTGCCCTGTTATCCACCATCGTGTGATTATCTACATGCGTATGTCCCTTCAGTAAATACAATCCGTACATATGTGCTTCATTGTATTCTGCTTCCAACACAAGGTTCACATTATTTCTTATAACTCCTCCATTCAGAGATACCACAACGGTATTCACAAAACTCTTCCCGATTTGTCGTATATGCGTGGTCGTTACATTACTTGCATGTGCCACGTCATTTTGGATTCTGTAATATTCCACCCGGGCATCCTTGTTCGCGACAATCTCCATCACACCGTTGGTAAAACTATCCATCGTACCGATTGTTCCAAAAGTTTCAGCTAAATGAAGTGAAGCATTTGGCTCTACAAATACGAAGCTACGCGGCTGAGCCAGCATATGATTTTCCCGGGCATCCGCTATGTTGTATAAATACACCGGATGCTCAACCTCTTTGTTTTTATAAACATAGATAAAAACACCTCCGTAAATAAAAGATGTATTCAGCGCCTGCATTCCATCTTTTACAGCCTCACTGCTTTTATTGAAATGACTTTGAACAATGTCTTTATATTTTTCATTTGCCGCATCTTCCAAAGGCAATACTTCAAATTCACTCCGGGAGGAACGGATTATGGATAGTTCGGGAGTATATTTTCCATTGATAAAAACAAGTTCATTAGCATTTTCAAATCCCGGCAAACGAAAAGCATTAATATCTTTTGAGGTAATATCATTCCTTACTTCATCTTCTGCAAGGCGATATTCCTTCTTAAAAAGATTATTGATGCCGGTATATTTCCATTCCTCGTTCTTTATTGTAGGAATACCAATAGTATTGAATGCCTTAAATCCTTCATTCCTGATGTGACCTATGAAATTGCCATTCTGCATCGATTGCAGACGATTAAATTTATCATTGAAGTAATTTGTTTGAGGAGCTTCCATCGGTCTTTAATTTATGCTGTTACACTTACTTCGTCCTTAATAAAGTCATATCCCTTTTCTTCCAGTTCCAATGCCAGTTCTTTTGTTCCTGTTTTTACAATTCTACCATTCAACAACACATGTACTACATCAGGCTGCAGGTAATCAAGTAATCTTTGATAATGGGTAATCACAATGATTGCCCTGTCTTTATTACGTAATTTGTTTACTCCGTTTGCAACAATTCTCAACGCATCGATATCCAGCCCGGAATCTGTTTCATCTAATATGGCTAAGGTTGGTTCTAACATGGCCATTTGAAAAATTTCATTTCTCTTTTTTTCGCCCCCGGAAAAACCTTCATTAATACTGCGCGTTAGCAAAGACTTGTCAATCTCTACCAGTTTCATTTTTTCTTTCATTAATTTCAAAAATGCAGCAGCATCCATGGGCTCTTCACCATGATACTTACGTTTTTCATTTACAGCAGTTTTGATGAAGTTGGTAGTACTCACGCCCGGAATTTCCACCGGGTACTGAAACGCAAGAAACAATCCTTCATGCGCCCTGTTTTCCGGCGACATGTCCAGCATATCCTTTCCCCGGAAGGTAACCGAACCTTGAGTCACTTCATAATCTTCTCTTCCCGCAAGCACTGACGCAAGTGTACTCTTACCCGAACCATTTGGCCCCATGATCGCGTGCATTTCACCCGCCTTTACTTCCAGGTTAATTCCTTTCAAAATTTCCCTGCCTTCTACAGATGCATGTAAATTTTCAATCTTCAACATCATTATATGATTAACTTTTATTTTTTAAAAACCTCACCCCAACCACTCTCCTTCGGAGAGGGAACTGAATTTCAGAAAATCATCCAACACTTCCTTCCAAACTAATAGCCAAAAGCTTTTGTGCTTCCACTGCGAACTCCATAGGCAACTGGTTCATCACTTCTTTTGCAAAGCCCGTTACAATCAACGCCACTGCCGTTTCTGCATCTATTCCACGCTGCATACAATAAAACAACTGGTCTTCGCCAATTTTTGAAGTGGTGGCTTCATGTTCAATAACAGCCGTTTTATTTTTCGACTCTATGTAAGGAAAAGTGTGAGCACCGCATTTATCTCCAAGGAGCAATGAATCACATTGAGAATAATTTCTTGCATTCAATGCATTCTTTGATGCTCTTACCAATCCACGATAGCTATTGTTACTTCTGCCTGCAGAAATACCTTTTGATACAATGCGGCTTCTTGTATTCTTTCCAAGATGGATCATCTTGGTACCGGTATCCGCTTGCTGAAAATGATTTGTAAGTGCAACGGAATAAAACTCGCCAATTGAATTATCTCCTTTTAAAATAACACTCGGATATTTCCATGTAATAGCCGAACCTGTTTCTACTTGTGTCCACGAAATCTTTGAACCTTCGCCCTGGCAAATACCTCGCTTAGTAACGAAGTTGTAAACACCACCTTTTCCTTCAGCATCACCGGGATACCAGTTCTGCACGGTGGAATATTTTATTTCGGACTTATTCAATGCAACCAATTCTACCACTGCGGCATGCAACTGGTTCTCATCACGCATGGGGGCAGTACACCCTTCGAGATAGCTAACATAAGCTTCATCTTCCGCCACAATCAGTGTGCGTTCAAATTGTCCGGCACCTTCGGTATTAATCCGGAAGTACGTTGAAAGTTCCATAGGGCAACGGACTCCTTTCGGAATGAAACAAAACGAGCCATCGGTAAACACAGCGGAGTTTAGTGCGGCAAAATAATTGTCCGTCATCGGAACGACTGTGCCCAAATACTTTTTTACAAGGTCCGGATGATTTTGTACGGCTTCGCTCATCGAGCAAAAGATCACGCCGATTTCTGCAAGTTGTTGCTTAAACGAAGTAGCCACAGAAACACTATCCATTACTACATCTACCGCAACGCCGGTGAGACGTTTTTGCTCTGAAAGAGAAATACCCAGTTTATCAAATGTCTTTCTCAATTCAGGATCTACTTCATCCAAATCATTTAATTTGGGTTTCTTTTTCGGCGCTGCGTAATAAATAATATCCTGGAAATTTATTTTAGGATAATGAACATTGGGCCACGTAGGTTCTTGCATCCTCAGCCACTGATGATAGGCTTTCAATCTCCACTGCAATAGCCATTCTGGTTCATTCTTTTTCTTCGAGATCAGCCTGATCACGTCCTCATTCAGCCCTCTTGGCGCCACATCTGTTTCAATATCAGTAACAAATCCATACTTGTAATCGCTTGATACTGTTTTTTCTAACACATCTATTTCGTCTTTCATGCTGCCTTTTATTTGTCTGTAGTATTACTGTTGCAAAATGCAAAGGTAGCCATAATGCTCCTTTTATACAAAATAGTATAAACAGAATTCCCGAAAGCGTAAATAGTTTTAAATTTTTTTAACCATTGCGTTTTTGGTAACTTACAACCATGCTTTTGGCAAAAAAGCTTCACCGAAAATTTTCTATAGTAAAGCAATTCATTGTTGCAATTGGTTTTTTATTTTTTTCCAAGCCGGCTTTTTCCCAAAAAGTTGTCTCTATCGATCTTAATACCAGCATCAATCCCGCCTCGGCAGAATATATTCACCAATCGATAAAGAAGGCAGAACTTGAAAATGCCGAATGCCTTCTCATTCATCTGAACACTCCGGGAGGGTTACTGAATTCAACAAGAGATATTGTAAGTGATTTTTTTACTTCTACTGTTCCCATTGTGGTATATGTGTCTCCTTTAGGCGCACACGCGGGCTCGGCAGGAGTCTTTATTACACTTGCTGCAAATATTGCTGTGATGGCGCCGGGTACCAATATTGGCGCAGCACACCCTGTAGTACTTCAGGGCGGCATGGACTCAATTGAGAACGCAAAAAGCACCAACGATGCGGTAGCCTTCATCAGAACAATTGCAGAGAAAAGACGCAGGAACGTAGCGTGGGCCGAACAGGCGGTCAGAAGCAGTGTTGCTATTACCGATGAAGATGCCATCCAGGACAGCGTGATTGACTACATCGCGAATGACGACGGCGAATTGCTTCGGCAAATCGATGGCGTTAAAGTGGACGTGTATGGTGGAACAAAGATTTTACAAACAAAAAATGCCAGGATAGAATCGAATGAAATGGGATTTTTTCAAAAGGTACTCAATGCGCTTAGCGACCCAAACATATCTTACATCCTCATGATGCTGGGATTTTTTGGACTGGTATTCGAATTGTTTAATCCTGGCTCAATATTCCCGGGCATTGCAGGAGTAATATTTTTAGTACTTGCATTTTATACCATGAGTTCGATGCCGGTAAATTATGCCGGCTTATCGCTCATCGTTTTTGGTATTGTTTTATTTCTTTTGGAAATAAAAATTGTGAGTCATGGTTTGTTGACCATTGGTGGAATTATTTCTATCATACTCGGTTCATTGTTTTTATTCAGAACCAGCACTACAGGACATATTATGGCGGTTTCAAAAAGCGTCATCTTTGCAACAGCGGGCACAGCGGCTTTATTTTTTGTTTTTGTCGTAGGCAAAGGAATTAAAGCTCAGCGCCTGAAACCGGCCACAGGCAAAGATTCTATGGTTGGCACTCCCGGGGTTGCTTTAGAAACAATTGATCCGGCGGGTATGGTAAATATCAATGGAGAAATGTGGAAGGCTGTTTCTCTTGCGGGAAAAATTGAAGCAAATGAAAATATCATCGTAAAAGAAATAAAGGATCTTACGGTGTATGTCGAAAAGGGTTAAACTTTTTATCAATTAATTTTAAAGAAAAAATATGCAGCAACAATTTCCTATCATACTCGCAGTAGTAGTTATATTTGGCTTATACATCCTCGCCAGCGCTATAAGAATTTTGCGGGAATACGAACGTGGCGTGGTTTTCAGATTAGGGCGTGTATTGGGGGGTGGCGTGAAAGGCCCTGGACTTATTTTACTAATTCCGATCGTTGATAAAATGGTCAAGGTGAGTTTACGCACCGTGGTAATGGATGTACCTCCGCAGGATGTGATTACGCAGGATAATGTTTCCATAAAAGTGAATGCGGTGATCTACTTCCGCGTGATCGATCCGCAAAAAGCTATCATTGAAATAGAAAATTATCTCGCAGGTACGTCGCAACTCTCGCAAACTACTTTACGAAGTGTATTGGGCCAATCGGAATTGGATGAGTTGCTTTCACAAAGAGAAAAAATTAATATAAGGCTTCAACAAATTATCGACCTGCAAACAGAACCCTGGGGAGTAAAAGTTACCCATGTGGAAGTAAAACAAATAGATCTTCCGCAGGAGATGCAGCGTGCCATGGCCAAGCAGGCTGAAGCGGAAAGAGAACGCAGGGCTAAAGTGATTTCTGCAGAAGGTGAGTTCCAGGCTTCGCAAAGACTGAGTGATGCTGCAAAAATTTTAAGCGAACAACCGAGCGCATTAACGTTGCGCTACCTGCAAACGCTTCGCGAAATAGCTACTGAGAATAATTCAACCACCATCTTCCCGGTGCCAATTGACATTTTGAAACCATTCATTAAAATTAACGAGGAAGAACAAAAGAAAAAAGATGGTGGTGCATAACAGGTATGCTTCTAAAAGAAATAAAATTAAGGGCTAACGATCTTCCGGGTTTACAACATTTCTATAAAGACGTCTTAGAATTACCAACCACTCATGGAAATGGAACTATTACAATTATTGCGGGAAAATCACTTTTAATTTTTGAAGAAGCCGCCCCTGAGACAAATCCATTTTACCATTTTGCTTTCAACATTCCATCCAACAAATTTGACGAAGCTCTTGAATGGATGAAACAAAAGGTTGAATTGCTTTGGCTCGAAGATTATAATGGTCATATTGCAGATTTCGTAAACTGGCACGCAAAATCGTTTTATTTCCTGGACCCGGCAGGTAATATTCTCGAACTAATTGCAAGGTGTGATTTACGTGATGATATCCAGCAAAGTTTTTCGTCTGCACATATCCGTAATATAAGCGAGATAGGAATTGTTTTCCCCGTGGATCGTTTTCAAACCGAAGTGGATAAACTCATGCAGCAATTTCCTGTTCTTTATTTTAACAAACAACCGCCACTTCGGCATTTCAAGGCAATCGGGGATGATGAGGGTTTATTTATCGTGGTGCCTGAAAACAGAATTTGGTTTTCTACGAAAAATAAAGAGTCAAAAATTTTTCCTGTCGATGTTCAATTCATTCATAACAACAAGACATACCAATTAAATGCCGGCCATTTTATCTCAATTAAAAATTAAAACTTTATTGCAGCGCTTACAAGAATATTGAACTTAGGCGCAGCAGGGTTGTTCAGGTAATTCAGCCTCCAGTTGGCATCTACCCGGAACACGTGGAATATATTATCGATGCCTACGCCTGCTTCCATGTAGGGTTTTTTATCAGGTACGGTAAAATGATAGGCCACAGTACTATCATAATAACCATTGGCGGCCCTGTTTGCCTGCGACATGTCACCTAACACTCCTCTGAAGGTGACGAGAGAGCGCCATTTCAATCTCTTAAACAAAGGAATATATTTAAACGGGAAACTTCCGAAACTTTGCTGGAGCAGTAAACTGGCATATTTATCGGTTACGAACTCATAACGATTCATATTATTGAAGGCATACTTGTCATAATAATAAGTATCGTTACCCTTCAGCACGTCCAGCAGTGCAACGGGAAGCACACCATTGGTGATGCCCGCGTCAACGATGTAGGACAACTGACCAATGTGCCCATCGGGAAAATTATGTTCTATGTAAAGATTCCACCTGCTGAAATTGAAATCACTCCTGGCAAAGTTGCCATTCAGCTTTATCCCTTTTGTATAACTTAACGTAATGATTGGATAATAGCCGCCAAGGCTGCCCCTAAAGAAGTGTTGTGTAACATATCGCTCCTTATGCGACCAGCGTAAAGAGAAAGTAGCCTCACTTACCGCATAGTTTTTTGTTTGTGTCAGACTGTCCAGGTAGGGTTTGAAATTTCCATACGTATAGTAGGAATTAAAAAATGGTGTAAGTATATTATTATTTATGTCCACACCAATAGCCCAGTCATTAGTCAAAAATTTCTTAAAAGCAATATCAGAGTATTGGCTGTTGATGAGGTGAACATCAGAATAATTGACCCGCCGAAGAAAGGCTGCGAAAATTGAATTCTGATCCAATTCATCACTATGGTCGTATGTGCCCACAATATCGTTGCTATACTCCATAGTTAAGGTAGACCACAAGCGGGGATTCAACACAAAAGTGGCTCCCAGTAAATATCTGAATGCATCATCTTTCGTTGCATATCCCGCGTAGCCCTTGAGTTGTATGCGACTATTGAATTTGTATGTTGTTTTCAGCCCGAAAGTGAAGCGATTCCCCTCTACAAGATTGTTGGTATAGATATAGTAAATGTTTCCCAAATCAAGATGGCTGACGGTATAGTAACCGGTACCTAAGGCCGAAATGATTTTACTATATGTGATGACAGCCGGAATTTTTTGCAGCGTATCCATCAGCTTGTACACAGAATTTTCAGATCTGCTTAGTTGCTCAAACCTTTTGATAGGGGCTACCTTGGCCGAGTCTGCTGCAAAGGCGGAAATAGGAATAAATTTCTTTCTAAATGCTGTATCAATCTTGTCGTTATTTACAATAATGTCTTTGTACATAGTAGTTTTTCTGGCGATCACTCCCACCTGTTTTTTCAAAGGCACCATCACATCCATGAACAAAATAGTTTTGTCGGGAAGAAATTGTTTCCCGCTATCGGGCTGGTTATAATATTGTGTGATCTCAAACTTCTTTACAAAATTCACATTGGCATTTTTATCCATGTGCATCACCAATGATTTAATCGCGTAAGTAGAATCCGCTATCCACAAAAATCCATTGAAGGTATTGCTTCCATAGTGCGCCGGCGAAAACTGCACCTGTATGCAACGATGATTATCAAAAAACATCGTATCCAAAATATGATAGTCGTAATAGGTAAGCGCGTTTTCGGATATGGGGCTCACAAAATTTACATCTATCAATTTGATATTATTATCGTAGATGTCGATCTTCTTATATAAGCCGTCAATAAAAGCTAAAATTGATTTATTATTAAATCCTGAACTTTTAATGGCAGTGTAATCGTAACGATCTTTCTCAGGGGTTTTTTGATAATAATAATTGGAATTAGTCTCTGATAAAAAAATGGGCAGGAGTTTATCGTTATTTTGAAGCGTATCCTGGTTATTGAATGCAAATGCCAGCGGTCGCATCAGTTTCATTTGCTCGAATTTCCGGGGAAGGTTTTTTACGTCAACTTCCATTTTATCATACACTTTCGCCTGAAATGTTCTGTTATTAAAGGCGTCATTAAAGGGCTTATTTTTAATAACCTTTAATATTAGCCTTTGTGCTTTTGTATACTTCGGCTTCACAGAAACCACTACTGCTGTCATCTCGGCTTCTGAAGGCTGCGCTTCAAAATTGATCACTTGCTCTTCAGCCTTTGATACAGCCTTTGCAATGGTCTTATACCCGATCATGGAAATAGCAATGGAATCAGTTTTATTGCTGATCGTGATGGTAAATTTTCCTTTTTCGTCGGTAATCACTCCATTTCCCGAATTAAGAGCATACACGCTGCATGAAACGAGTGGTTGTTTTGTGTTGGCGTCTGTAATTTGACCGGTTATCGTACGCTGGGAATATACCTTACCACAGAACGCAACCAACAATACGCACAAAATTTTATATGGTAAATAGTTTCTTATCGGGGCAGGTATTAAAATTGAGACCGGCAAAATTAAAGTATAAAACTAAGTTGCCTCATATTCCATAAACGGGTTAAAAAAGTATTTATTACTATTAAAAAAGTATTCAACATGATATGATGTTTTTTGTTTGCGTCCCGTTGGGCGCAAAATTATTTTTATTGTTTTACATAAACCCAAAAAAATATTTACCTTGATTGCCCATTAAAAAAATTGCTTGACAACAAGCTCATTAATTTTAATCCCGATAAAAATTTAAAAAATGAATATTGTAAAAGGAAAGCAGGAATTTTTTAAGAATATTCCCCAGATAATGTATGAAGGAACCGAAAGCGATAATCCGCTAGCGTTCCGCTGGTATGACGAAAACAAAGTATTGGGTGGAAAAACAATGAAAGAGTTTTTCAAATTTGCCTGCGCCTACTGGCATTCGTTCTGCAACGTGGGTGGCGACCCTTTTGGCGAAGGCACACACCTGTTTCCATGGAATGAAAAAAGTGATGTAGTGGAAAGGGCAAAAGACAAAATGGATGCTGCCTTTGAGTTTATGACCAAAATGAATCTGCCTTACTACTGTTTTCACGATCTGGATGTGGTGGATTATACAAGTGATATAAAGGAGAATGATAAACGTCTGCAAACTTTAACCGAATATGCGAAGCAAAAACAAAAGGAAAGCGGTATAAAATTACTCTGGGGTACAGCCAATCTTTTTTCCAACAAAAGATACATGAATGGCGCTGCTACCAATCCTGATTTCCATGTACTCAGTCATGCCGCTGCACAGGTGAAAGCTGCACTCGATGCAACGATGGCACTTGACGGCGAGAATTATGTTTTCTGGGGTGGCCGAGAAGGTTATATGAGCCTGCTCAATACCAACATGAAAAGAGAGCAGGAACATCTTGCCAAATTTTTGCATGCTGCAAAAGATTATGCAAGGAAAAACGGATTTAAAGGAACATTTTTCATCGAACCGAAACCCTGTGAACCCAGCAAGCATCAATATGATTATGATGCCGCAACAGTAATAAGTTTCTTACGACAGTACGATCTGATGAGCGATTTTAAATTAAACATCGAAGTGAATCATGCAACATTGGCGGGCCATACTTTTACCCACGAGCTGCAGGTAGCGGCTGATGCAGGTTTACTGGGAAGCATGGATGCCAACCGCGGCGATTATCAAAATGGATGGGATACCGACCAATTCCCTAATAACATCAATGAACTCACAGAGGCTATGCTGATCATACTGGAAAGCGGTGGTTTTAAAGGTGGTGGTATCAATTTCGATGCGAAGATCAGGAGAAACTCCACCGATCCTGAAGACCTGTTTTACGCACATATTGGTGGCATGGATGCCTTTGCCAGAGCATTGATCACTGCGGATAATGTTTTAAACAATTCTGATTATCAAAAATTGAGAAAGGATCGTTATGCTTCATACGATACCGGCAAAGGAAAAGATTTTGAAGATGGAAAATTAACCATAGAAGATTTAAGAAATTATGCGGTCGAAAATGGTGAGCCGGCAATAATAAGCGGTAAGCAGGAATACTACGAAAATATCATTAATCGCTTTATCTGATCATCCACTAAACCAAAACCATGTCATTAGTAAATGTGACCCAAAGTGGCGCTACATCCGGCATTCAGAAAGGAAATTCCTTGTACATTATTCTCCTGACCTTGGTGGCTACTCTCGGAGGATTGCTGTTTGGATATGATACCGCGGTGGTAAACGGCGCTGAAAAATCTTTAGTAGCATTTTACATTCAAAATATAACCGACTCCGCTCACCATGTGTACGCTGCATCGATGATTCATCAATACCGCATATTAATGGTAACAGTACTGTTCATTATTTTCCTGGTCATCTCCGGGCAGATCATCCGGCTTGTCGGTTTTAAAAAGGGCGGCATCACGGCAGTAATTATCCTCGCTATTCTTACATTTTGGTCAGCGGGTTTTCTGGGCGAGGTAATTTCTTATGACACAAATGCCTTGCAGGATACGGCAAATGTGATTAAAGGTTTTGTGATCGCAAGTGCGCTGATTGGCTGTGTTATCGGCGGCGCTTCTGCAGGTTTTATTTCAAAATCTTTGGGCAGAAAAGATGGATTGATCATTGCCGCAATTGCATTTGCCATTTCTGCAATTGGTGCATGGAGACCCGAGGTATTCAATTTCTTTGGCACGCAGGATGCTTTTGCATTCGTGATTTATCGCATTATCGGAGGCATTGGCGTTGGTATCGCCTCGATGATCTCTCCTATGTATATTGCCGAGATTGCGCCTGCCAATGTGAGAGGTAAATTGGTTTCCTTTAACCAGTTCGCGATCATCTTCGGTATGCTTTTAATTTATTTCATTAACTATTTTATTGCGAAGCAAGGAAATGAGCAATGGCTTATCACCGAAGGCTGGCGCTGGATGTTTTTTTCCGGTGTGATACCGGCAGGGATATTCTTTATTCTTCTATTTTTTGTACCTGAAACGCCACGCTACTTGGTGATGAAAGGGCAAGATGATAAGGCGCTAAAAGTTTTAAAGAAAATTTCCGGCGATGGTAATGCCAACAAAATACTCGATGAAATTAAGGCCACTACTCACGAAAAAAATGTTCCCTGGTTATCATATGGGTTCCTGATCATTTTTATTGGCATTATGCTTTCTGTGTTCCAGCAGTTTGTGGGCATTAATGTGGTGCTGTATTATGCGGCCAACATTTTCAGAAACATGGGAGCTTCAACGGATTCGTCATTAATGCAAACTATTATTGTTGGTTTTGTAAATCTTCTGTTCACTATTCTCGCCATTCTTACAGTTGATAAGTTTGGCCGCAAGCCTTTAATGATCATCGGCTCAATAGGAATGGCCATAAGTATGATCGCTTTGGGCTTTGCGTTTTATTTTGACCAACTTGGTATTGCAGCATTAATATTTATGCTGACCTATACCGCAGCTTTCGCGATGAGTTGGGGGCCGGTATGTTGGGTTTTATTAGCAGAAATATTTCCCAACAGTATTCGTAGCGCCCTGTCTATTGCGGTAGCAGCGCAATGGATAGCCAATTGGGTTGTATCGCTTACTTTTCCTGTTATGAATGACAATACATGGCTTACTAATAAATTCCATCATGGTTTTTCTTATTGGATATATGGGGTAATGGGAATTTTGTCTGCCATTTTTATGTGGAAAATGGTTCCGGAAACCAAAGGAAAAACTTTGGAAGAAATAGAGAAGTTATGGAAGAAGAAACCGGATCAATCTGTGGAAGATGCTTTGCTTATTAATCCTGAATTCTAAATTGTTTTTAAAGGAAAACATTGCAGATGAAAAAATTTTTTTTCGCTTTTTTTAGCTTTTGTACGCTGTCTAACAATCACGCATATACGCAAAAATATCCATTTCAGAATCCTTCACTCCCAATTGCCCAAAGAGTAAACGACCTGGTTTCGCGCATGACGCTGGAAGAAAAAGTTTCGCAAATGCAAAACAGCGCAGCAGCGATCCCACGATTGGGAATTCCTGCTTATAATTGGTGGAATGAATGTTTGCATGGTGTAGCGAGAACACCATTTCATACTACATCCTATCCACAGGCCATTGCTATGGCATCAACATTTGATGTGGATGCTATGAACAAAATGGGAGATTACACTGCTGAAGAGGGAAGAGCTATTTACAATGAAAGTATACGGCACGATAATCACGATATTTATCGCGGATTAACGTACTGGACTCCCAATATCAACATCTTCCGCGATCCGCGCTGGGGCCGCGGACAGGAAACTTACGGTGAAGATCCTTTTCTTACCGCAACTATTGGTAAAGCTTTTGTATCCGGCCTCCAGGGAAATGATCCAAAATATCTTAAAGCTGCTGCCTGTGCCAAGCACTATGCTATTCACAGCGGACCCGAACCCACACGACATACATTTGATGTGCAGGTAAGTAGTCATGATTTGTGGGATACATATTTATATGCATTTCATGAGTTGGTGGTAAATGCAAAAGTCGCCGGAGTAATGTGTGCCTACAATGCCTATGCCGGGCAACCGTGTTGTGGCAATGATAAATTAATGACTGATATTTTACGCAACCAATGGAAGTTCAAAGGCTATGTTACTTCTGACTGCGGCGCCATTGATGATTTTTACCAAACGCACAAAATGTTTCCTGATGCTGAAAGTGCCTCTGCTGACGCGGTTTTACATGGCACAGACGTAGAGTGCGGCAATTACAGTTATAAGACATTGGTACAGGCTGTAAAAGACGGTAAGATCAGCGAGAAAGACATAGATGTTTCGGTTAAAAGATTATTCACCATTCGTTTTCGTCTCGGAATGTTTGATCCATCTACCGATGTAGGCTACTCGAAAATTCCCATCACCGCATTGGAGAGTGCGCCTCACAAAGAACTTGCCTTGAAAATGGCCGATGAATCTATAGTGCTGCTTAAAAATCAAAAACATCTTTTACCATTAAACAAAAACATTAAAAAAATTGCTGTGATTGGGCCGAATGCAGATAATGCAGAGACTCAGCTTGCGAATTACAACGGGCATCCTTCTGTGGTAACGACCGTTTTAATGGCACTAAAAGATAAGTTACCCAATACAGAAATATTTTATTCAAAAGCCACAGATTTTGTTTCTGAGTCGACTCCGGATTTTTCAAAACTAATTGACAGCATCAAAGATGCTGATGTAATTATTTATGTTGGTGGAATTTCACCGAGGCTTGAGGGTGAAGAAATGAAAGTGCATGTCCCCGGTTTTAGCGGTGGAGACCGCACGTCTATTGAACTACCTGCTGTTCAAACTTCATTTTTGAAAGCACTGAAGGAAACCGGTAAGCCGGTGATTTTTGTAATGATGACCGGTAGCGCTATCGCAATTCCATGGGAACAAGATAACATTCCTGCAATTATCAACGCATGGTATGGCGGGCAGGCAGGTGGTTCCGCAGTTGCCAATGTACTATTTGGAGATTATAATCCGTCCGGGAAATTGCCGGTGACATTTTATGCGAGTGATAGCGATCTCCCTGCCTTTGATGACTACTCCATGCAAAACAGGACGTACCGGTATTTTAAAGGAACTCCATTGTATCCATTCGGATTTGGATTGAGTTTCACAAATTTTTCTTTTTCGGATATCAAAATTTCAAAAACAAAAATTAATAAAAACGAATCTGTGGTGGCATCAGTAACTGTAACCAACACCGGAAAAATGGCAGGTGACGAAGTTGCCGAATTATATTTCGGGCATCCGGGCCTGGCTGATGCTCCTTTATCTGATTTAAGAGGATTCAAAAGAGTTCATCTGAAACCCGATCAATCAACACAAATTAATTTCACTATTACCCCCGAAATGATGAAAGTGGTAGATGAAAATGGAAAGAGTGTTTTGAATTCAGGTGACGTAAAAATAATTATCGGAGATGCTTCGCCTTCTTCAAGAAGCACGGATCTTGGCGCTGCTAAACCTGCTGAAGCTATTTTGCAAATAAAATAAGACTGACTGTATTTCATGTTATTATTAGGTATTGATATCGGCACTTCATTTATAAAAGCATCCGTGGTAGATGCATCAACTGGTCAAAGCATTGCTACAGCCCAACATCCGGATACGGAAACACCAATTACCTCGCTTCATCCCGGCTGGGCCGAACAATCTCCCGATATGTGGTGGAAGCATACGGTAACGGCTATACGAAAACTCATAAACTCAAAAAAGTTCAACGCAAAAGACATACAAGCCATCGGGATCTCATACCAAATGCATGGGCTTGTCGTGATTGATAAAAATAAAAAGGTATTAAGAGACTCGATTATCTGGTGTGATAGTCGTGCCGTGGAAATTGGCAACCAGGCTTTCGATGCTATCGGCAGCGATATTTGCTCGTCCTGTTTATTGAATTCTCCCGGAAATTTTACTGCATCCAAATTGAAGTGGGTAAAGGAGAATGAACCCGCTTTATATGATCGGATCGATAAGATCATGTTGCCGGGCGATTTTATTGCCATGAAATTAACGGATAATATCTCTACTACTCCATCTGCTCTTTCAGAGGGAATATTTTTCGATTTCAGCACTGATGCGATATCAAAAAATGTGATGGATTATTTCGGCTTTGAAAATTCTTTCATACCAACCGTTCAATCTGTCTTTTCAAATCACGGGACAATATTGCCCGCTGTGGCAGAACAACTTTCATTAAATAAAAATGTACAGATAACCTACAAAGCGGGCGACCAGCCGAACAATGCGCTGTCGCTAAACATACTGAAACCGGGCGAAGTAGCAGCAACGGCGGGCACTTCGGGCGTTATCTATGCCGTAACAGATGATTTGTTCAACGATAAATATTCAAGAGTAAATGCATTTGCGCACGTAAATCACACTGCCAAAGAAAGGCGAATAGGTGTACTGCTTTGTATCAACGGAACCGGCATCATGAATAACTGGTTGAAAAAAATAGCTGGTAATAGTTTAAGTTATCAGCAGATGGATAAAGCAGCAGCCGGTATTACGCCGGGAAGCGAAGGCTTGATGATCTTGCCTTTCGGAAACGGCGCAGAACGAATGTTACAGAATAAAACGATTGGAGCACATATCAGCAATATTGACCTGAACAAACATATACAGCCACACTTGTTCCGATCTGCACAGGAAGGAATAGCATTTGCATTCAGGTATGGCCTGGACATCATGCGCGAAAACAACTTACATCCATCCGTAATCCGTGCCGGAAAAGCCAATATGTTTTTGAGCGATGTGTTTACCGAAGCTTTCGTAAATGCAACGGGTGTTGCTGTAGAATTATATTCGAATGATGGAAGTACAGGTGCAGCACTCGGAGCAGGCATTGGCGCTGGCATTTTTAAAAATCACGAAGAAGCTTTCAAAAATTTTGTTGCGATTAAAAAAGTGGATCCTTCAAATACGGGTTTATACAATGAGCTTTATGGGAAATGGAAAGAAGCATTGAATGGTCATTTGAAAGATTAGCTTCCCGAAGCGATAGCTTTTGAGAAAATCTTTTCAGCATTTTTGGTTGTGATTTCGGCAACTTCTTCATCTGAAATGTTTTTTACTTCTGCAATTTTTTCAACTATATATTTTAGATAGCTGCTTTCATTTCTTTTACCGCGAAAAGGCACCGGTGTCAGATAAGGTGCATCTGTTTCCAGCACAATATTATCCAAACTGATATCGCTGATCATTTCAGCAAGGCCAGACTTCTTATAAGTAATAACACCCCCGATACCGAGGTAAAAGTTCATATTGATAATTTCCCGGGCCTGCTCCCTTGTACCGCCGAAACAATGGAAGATTCCGGTTAGTCCCTTTTCGGAATAGGGCTTTATGGTGTCTATTGCTCTCTGCATGGCATTACGCGTGTGCAATACAATAGGCATATCATACTCCAATGCCCAATTCGCCTGTATCCTGAGGCTTTTATATTGTTCCTCCACAAAGGTAGTATCCCAATAAAAATCGAGGCCCGTTTCCCCGATTGCGGCAAATGACCTTTTCTGTAAAAGCTTCGAAACAACATCCAGTTCGTCCTGATAATTTTCTTTCACAGAACACGGATGCAGTCCCATCATGGCATAACATTTACCGGGGAATCGCTTTTCAAGCGTCATCAAGGCTCCGGTTTCCGAACTATCAATAGCAGGCAGGAAAAATTTTTCAACGCCTTCTTTAAATGCCCTATCCATTACTAAATCAATGTCACTTGTGAAATCGGCAACATATAAATGCGTGTGAGTATCGATGAGTTTCATAAACGGAAATTAACTAATAACATCACTCTTGGTGAAATTTTTAAAGCCGCGTTTTATCCCAATTTATTGGTCAATAGGAACAAGTTAGATTTTATTAAATAATTATATGAATGTTGTTGATTTGTTAAAAATATTTATTTACCTTCACTTCAGTTTTCATAGGGTACGGATTAAAAACGGGCCTGGGTATCTACCCCGGCCCAAAATTTTTATATCAAAATTGAATCAAAACGATAGCCTTTTTCCGTAAAGTATTGTAATACCCGTGGCAGTGCAAATTGCAAACGTTCCTCGGCTTTAATGCTGTCATGAAAAACAATAATGGAACCTGGCACCGCATTTTTTATTACGTTCAGATAGCAATTTTCTCCCGTAATTTTTGTATCAAAATCTCCGCTTAACACGTCCCACATTATCGTCTTTAGTTTGAGTGCTTCGCCTTGCAACAGATTAAGTTGGAACCTTGTGATTCTTCCGTACGGCGGTCTGAAAAGATCAGAGTCAATTACCTTCTTTGCCTCCAGTATATCTCCAATATATTTTTTATCGTTTGTTTTCCAGCCGTTTAAATGGCTAAATGTGTGATTACCTACTTTGTGCCCTTCGGAAATTACCTGCTTGTATATTTCAAAATTGTCTCTCACATTTTTTCCTATGCAAAAAAAAGTAGCACTAGCATTGAATCTTTTAAGTTTTTCCAGCACGAATGGTGTTACCTCGTTATTGGGGCCGTCGTCAAATGTGATATACAATACCTTGTCTTTGACAGGCAGCATCCAAACACAGTTTGGATACAATTTTTTAATGAAGCCGGGCGTTTTTACAGGATAAAACATCTTTGATCCAAAAAAAATTTTTCTGCTATGAGTTAAACCAATAGAATGAAGTTACGTCTTAACATTCTATTAAACTTTTAAAAATGCCTTTATGAAAATTAAAAACTATTTGATCGCGATTGCGATTATCTCATTCACATCCGGAATTACTTCTTGTAAAAAAGATAGCAACTCAAGTAATTCCACCGACACTGCCACCGAAGCAACAACACAGGCAGACGATCAGAATTTCTACACTACCGAATCCGATGCAATTACAGACGATGCCAACGCATCTCTAAGCATCAGTGGTGGATCGTATAACGAAACACCGGCAGGCGTTCAAACCCCTGTTTTGGCTTTATCGTGCGATGCTACAATTGTTGTGGATACGACCAGCAATCCACGCACCATTACCATTACCTACAGTGGAACAAGCTGCGACGCAAGACGTACAAGAACCGGTACTGTTGTAATTTCGTTCTCACCCAATTTCAAGTGGGGTGATGCAAACGCCCAGATAACGATGCAGTTCGTCAACGTAAAAATTACCCGCATTCTTGATGAAAAAAGTATCACCATCAATGGAACCAGAACTGTTACCAATGTTTCCGGCGGCTTACTGAAGAATCTTGCTACACTCGGAAGCATTGAACATCAGATCGACGACACAAACATGTCGATCACTTTTGACAACGGAAAACAACGTACTTGGGAAACGCATATGACAAGAACCTTCACTTATGACAACGGTATGGTGATCTCCACAGAAGGAACTGTGAGTGGTCAAAATCGTTTTGGAGACGATTTTTCAACCACCACTGAAGCACCAATGGTCGTAAAGCAAAGCTGCGATTTCAGGCTGGTTAGTGGTGAAGTAAAACACGTTGGCCCGAAAGTAACTACGGATGCAACATTTGGATTGGATATTGACGGCAATCCGGTTAACAGTTGTCCGCTTGTATTTTACATGAAAGTGGTTTGGACTGGCCCTAATGGCAATACCCTTTCTGCTATTTTACCCTACTAAATAATTTAATCATTACAATTTTTTTGAGTCGCAGGTCTTCCTGCGACTTTTTATTTTTTTATCATTTTTTCGAACTGCCAAGGGGATTTACCTTTGCTTTCTATGAAAAGAATAAGAGTAAGATTTGCGCCAAGCCCCACCGGAGGCTTGCACCTCGGCGGCGTGCGCACTGCATTGTTCAATTATCTTTTTGCCAAAAAGAATGATGGCGATTTTATTTTAAGAATAGAAGACACGGATCAGTCAAGATATGTAGAAGGTGCCGAACAATATTTGACCGATTGCCTCAACTGGTGCGGCCTGCAATGGGATGAGGGGCCGGATAAGGGTGGTGCTTACGGACCGTATCGTCAAAGTGAACGAAAGGATTTGTATCGTAAATATGCTGAGCATCTGGTACAAAGCGGCTATGCGTATTATGCATTTGACACACCCGAGGAAATAGAACAGCTAAGAAAAAAATTAAAAGAAGAAGGTCAAAGCAATCTTCAATATGGCTTCCAGGTGAGAGATAGAATGAAAAATTCTTTATCTCTTTCACAGGCGGAAACCGATGCGCTTTTAAAAGCAAATACACCATATGTAATCCGGATAAAAATTAATCCGCATGAAATCATATCATTTGAAGATATGATACGCGGCCATGTGCACATGGATACTACTGGCATAGATGATAAAGTTTTGCTGAAGGCAGATGGAATGCCTACTTATCACCTTGCCGTAGTGGTTGATGATTATTTAATGAAAATCTCTCATGCCTTTCGCGGTGAAGAATGGTTGCCAAGTGCACCGGTTCATATTCTTTTATGGCAATATCTGGGATGGGAAAATGAAATGCCACAATGGGCACATCTTCCATTAATTCTGAAACCCGACGGCAATGGTAAGCTCAGCAAAAGAGACGGAGAACGATTAGGTTTCCCTGTATTTGCAATGCAATGGAAAGATCCTGCCACCGGCGATATCCTCAAAGGATTTAAAGAACTGGGATTTTTACCGGAAGCATTTATTAATATGCTTGCCATGCTCGGCTGGAACGACGGAACGGGAAAGGAGATCTTTTCTATGCCGGAATTAATCAATGCTTTTTCTGTCGAACGAATACATTCAAGTGGGGCGAAGTTTGATTATGAAAAAGCAAAATGGTTCAATCATGAATGGATAAAAAAATTCCCGGCTACCAACTATATAACAGAGATAAAGAAAATTTTCATTGAACAGGGAATAGATGCTGCCGATGATGCTAAACTGGAAAAAGTTTTAAGCCTCGTAAAGGACCGCTGTACGTTGTTAACTGATTTTGCCCACCAATCATCTTTCTTTTTTAAATCACCTGATACAATTGATTTTTCATCGGTAAAATCAAAGTGGGAAGAAAAGAAGAATCTTTTCTTTATTGAAGTGATTCGTAACTACGAATTATTAAATAACTGGCAACATGATGACCTGGAAAAAGATTTTAAGGAAATTGCCGCGGCTAACCAGATAAAAGCTGGCGAGGTTTTATCTGCCTTTCGTGTCATGTTGGTTGGTGGTAAATACGGCCCCGGTGTATTTGACATTGCAACCGTTTTGGGCAAAGAAGAAACCATAAAGCGGATACAGCATGGACTTTCATTACTAAGTAACCATGCCTGAAATCATATTTTATTGAAAAAAACTCGTTTAACTTAGCTCATTATGGCAACCGTCACTTCATCCCGGACAATCCGGGTACTAATTGCCAAGGTGGGTCTTGACGGACACGACCGCGGCGCTAAAGTAATTGCCACTTCATTACGGGATGCGGGAATGGAGGTGATCTATACAGGTCTTAGGCAAACTCCGGAAATGGTTGTAAATACGGCATTACAGGAAGACGTAGATGCCATAGGTATCAGCATTTTGTCGGGAGCGCATAATACTGTTTTTCCAAAAATTTTGCAATTATTAAAAGAGAAAAAGATGGACGACGTATTGCTTACCGGAGGTGGCATAATTCCTGAAGATGATATGAAAGCATTAAATGAAATGGGCGTTGGAAAATTATTTGCACCAGGAACGCCTACACATGATATTTCTGATTATATCCGGGATTGGGTGAAAGAACATAGAAACTTTTAATTGTTTGAAACAGAAATTTCCAGCCATGTATGAAACTCTTCTGACAGAAACTGAGAATGGTATCCTTATCATTACTATAAACAGACCAGACAAATTAAATGCACTTAATAAGAAAGTGCTAAGTGAATTGGAGCAGGTAGTTCAAACAGTGTATGATGACAAAATGATCAAAGCAGCAATTATCACTGGCGCAGGTAATAAAGCCTTTGTGGCAGGTGCGGATATTTCGGAGTTTACAGAATTAAGTGATACAGATGGCGCACTCTTAGCAAAAAGAGGACAGGATATTTTTTTTAAAATTGAAAACTGTTCCAAGCCAATCGTTGCTGCAGTAAATGGTTTTGCTTTAGGGGGAGGATGCGAACTGGCTATGGCTTGCCATTTCAGGCTGGCAAGCGATAATGCCAGGTTTGGACAACCAGAGGTAAATCTTGGTCTCATTCCTGGATATGGCGGCACACAGCGTTTAACCATGCTCGTTAGTAAGGGTAAAGCTATGGAGCTCATTATGACAGGCAATATGATAGATGCAACAGAAGCGAAACAACTGGGCCTCGTAAATCATGTAACTGCTGCCGAAACCTTGTTAGAAAAGACAAAACAAATTTTACAAACTATTCTCAGTAAATCTCCGGTTGCAGTTTCCAAAGCAATCGCCGCGATAAACGCATATAATGATAAAACCAAAAATGGATATGCTGAAGAAAGAAGATTGTTTGGCGAAGCCTTTGCATCATATGACAAAAAAGAGGGCACTGCTGCTTTTCTGGAGAAGCGAAAACCTAATTTTTAAAGAACAATGATCATGCAAAAAGAAGCATCACCGAGCAAAATGTTGTCTTAACTTTGAGTAAATGAAGGTTGCAACCATAGACCGTTTTTTCTTAATTGTATTTACAGTAATAGTTTTATTTACTGTTTTCTGGATTATTCACACGCGTACGGTTTTGCAAAATGAGGGGCTACCAACGAACGTGGTGCGATTGTTCGATTTGAACAATGACCTTCTGTATAACGTCGTCACTATTTTTTCTATCATTCTTTTATTACTGGCGAATATTTTTTTCTGGCGTACCGGCAGAGGAATTTATTTTTTCTGGAGTGTAGTTTACTTTATTGTAGGAATAATAGCATATGCAATAATGGAAAATGCCCGGTTCTATTATATCAGGCAAAACGGTTTGTGGAATAGAAAACTTTCAGCGGGGTTCATTGTATCCGTGTATTTAATTTCTATTGTAATAATCATCAGCTTAATTGATTTTTTTATAATTAACTACCTGAGAAAAAAATCTCTTCTGAAAAAGCAGCGGTACGAAAGACTCTTTACCAACAAAAACCCTAACCTGAATTGATCATTTTCTTTTAACATACACATAAAATGGAATACAGAATCGAGAAAGATACCATGGGTGAGGTAAAAGTGCCTGCCGACGCTTATTTCGGAGCACAAACTGAACGGAGTATCGAAAACTTTAAAATTGCACAGGACATTAACCGGATGCCAAAAGAGATCATACGGGCATTTGCTTATTTGAAAAAAGCAGCAGCTATTACTAACCTTGAAGCAGGCGTGCTTCCCAAAGAAAAAAGCGACCTGATTGGCAAAGTATGCGATGAAATCTTAGAAGGGAAACTGGATAAAGAATTTCCACTTGTGGTATGGCAAACCGGAAGTGGCACACAAAGTAATATGAACGTAAATGAGGTAATCGCCTACCGGGCCCACGTATTGAATGGAGGTAAGCTTACCGATAAAGAAAAAGTGTTACATCCCAATGATGATGTAAACAAATCGCAATCAAGTAATGACACTTTTCCTACCGCTATGCATATTGCAGCTTATAAAATGCTTGTTGATCTCACCATTCCCGGCATTAAAAATCTTAAAAAAACACTCGAAGAAAAGAGCAAGGAATTTATGCCGATTGTTAAGATCGGCCGCACTCATTTTATGGACGCTACGCCTTTAACTCTTGGCCAGGAATTTAGCGGTTATGCGTCACAGTTAGATCATGGGTTGAGAGCTATCAAAAATTCCCTTTCTCACTTGAGCGAACTGGCGCTTGGCGGAACCGCCGTTGGAACAGGCATTAACACTCCGCCAGACTATGCCATTAATGTTGCAAAAAATATTGCTGCGCTCACAGGACTCCCGTTTAAGTCGGCAGAAAATAAATTTGAATCCCTCGCTGCCCACGATGCAATCGTAGAAGCTCATGGCGCGTTAAAAACAGGCGCCGTAAGCCTTATGAAAATTGCTAACGATATACGAATGTTATCCTCTGGTCCGCGTAGTGGTATCGGCGAAATTCATATCCCGGATAATGAACCGGGTTCTTCCATTATGCCGGGCAAAGTGAATCCAACACAATGTGAAGCGCTTACCATGATAGCAGCCCAGGTAATGGGAAATGACGTGGCAATAAGCATAGGCGGAGCAACCGGTCATTTTGAATTGAATGTTTTTAAACCGGTAATGATTTATAATTTTTTGCACAGCGCCCGGCTCATTGGTGATGGTTGCAACAGCTTCAATGAGAAATGTGCCAGGGGTATTGAGCCTATTTTAGGCAACATAAAAAAACACGTGGATAATTCCCTGATGCTGGTGACTGCGCTTAATACAAAGATCGGCTATTACAAGGCAGCGGAAATAGCACAGAAAGCACATAAGGAAAACACAACATTAAAAGAAATGGCCGTTAAATTGGGATATGTGACTCCCGAAGAATTTGACCAATGGGTAGTTCCTGGAAATATGGTAGGCAGCATATAAAGTTTGCGTACCCGCGGTAGCCGTAAGCGAAGTGTGGCCTTACTATCTTATTGTTTTATGGTGATTTTTGAATAACTACCTTATTGGTGGAGATATTAATATCGTGACCATTGTACATTCGAAGGATGTAAACGCCCGAATTAAGTCGCTGCGCGTTTATTGAAAAATAATCGTTGTTGCTTTTCCCGGTCAAAAGTAATTTGCCCTCCGTATTGAATATCTTATAGTAAAGAGGTTTGCTTTCATTTTTTATACTTTGAATGTACAAAATATTGCTTGCAGGGTTTGGCAAAACTTTTATTTCTGAGGCACGATGATAAAAGTATGATGTATCCTGCTCCAGCAACAAAATTGACCCGGTATAGGTAAACTCAAGAATTCTTCCGGCATTAGTAGGAGGAGTACCTCCTGAATTGTATAAGCCATCTGACTGCATAGCTTGTCCGGATATATCGCATGCTACATAGATTTTCAAACCATCTGGAGAAATGCAAAGGTCTCTATAGCGTCCCTGGAAACGCATGGCAGGGATTGTAGAAGTGTCCGCAACACTAGTACCTGCAGCATTAAGATGAAGTCTGAAAATCTTTCCGGCTTTAAGTGAAGTAACCAGTAAAGAGCGATTCCAATTGGGGATCATATCCTGTTCATACACTCCTATACTCGATGGAGCTATCGTGGGCCATGTCAGATAGTTTGAACTCAAAGTATCCGGCTCATAATCGGTAGTGAGTGTGTAAATAGGCTCTTTTGCATTTAAATTAGTACACTGCGTTTGCTCGCTCACCACAGTTTGATTGGCCAGTTTCAATCCATTATAATTTCCGTCGCAATACCCGGAAATTCTTGGCCAGCCATAATTACGTCCTTCTTCTATTATGTTTATTTCATCATCGCTCTCGTCCTGGTGCTCGCACTGATATAATATTCCATTTGAACCAAATGCTAAACCTTGCGCATTTCGATGTCCCCAGCTCCAAACCGCAGTCGGCTTTGAATTAGCGTCTGTAAAGGGATTATCATTTGGAATCCATTTATCCAATGACCCCGCATCGCCATCAGGCTCCAGGTTAAATCTCAAAACTTTACCTTCCAACGTATCACGGGTTTGAGCGTTATTGGTTCTGGTGGCATTGTTGAACTGGCCGGCACCCATATCTCCAATTGTATAGAAGAGATAATAACTGCCGCCGACTTCTCCGATCTTCAATCTTCCGGAATTATGATCGTTGCTCCCATTCAGCGTTGAGATGATTGTTTGGGGATTGCTCAGCGAATGAGTAGTCCGGTCATAATCATAACGAACTATTTTAGTCTTGTAATTGCATGGACCCGTACCATTAGAGCAACCTGAAGACGCCGAATAATGATATACGTATGCTACATATACCCAGGGCTTTGAAGGATTTGGCCATTCACTATACATACTGGGATGCAGCGCTAAACCCATGAGACCACCTTGTGGCCAAATAGGGGGATTGGTAAAATCCTTTAACGAACTCAGATCTATCAACTGAGTTAATCCGCCATCTGTTGGATTAATACGATCAATTTTATAGGCATAATTTTCCGTTACCCAAAGAGAATCATCAGGCCCCCAGGTGATCTCCCACGGCGAATTCAGTTGATAGCCGGGATTGACAACACGCATTGAGAAGGGCTCGTTTTGGGCGAACAGTACACGAAACCCAAAACAGCAATATAGGATCGAGACCAAATAAGGAAAATTTCTTTTCACGGATTCAGACATTTGTGTTTCACAGGATGCATAGACTTAACGACTGAAAAGTAAAGATATTTTCGTCTAAGTGATTAACATGTCTTAATAGTTAATAATCAGTACATTAATTTAATTTTTTTGTAGGGTTGGGTATAATAAATATTTTAACCTAACGTTAAATATATGCGGATTATCCAAAAACTAATGGTTCTTAAAAATTAATGGGGAAACGAAAAAAGTCAACATGGAAAAATCGATGTTCGCAACGCAATAGTCTTGATGTATATAGCACCGGAGGGCCGGTGCAAATTGTGTAAAATACTATCTGAATACTTTAGCTCAAGTTTGACAATTATTTGAGACAAATAGATTGGCATTAGCAGGCGTTACTTAATTTTTTCTCCGCTTATTCATTAGAGGCTAAGAGTATACCCGTAAGATTTGTTTTTGTAAGAAAGTTATGACAGTATTTTCCACAATATTATAAGCACAAATACGTTTTATCCCAAATATTCTGGAAAAACCGGTTTGCGTAGTTTTTAATTAATAGAATTTTATGAAAATACAAATTTCCGGAATAACCAATGACCACGAAATTACAAAGGATGATCGGACAGTTTTCCGTTGGGAAAGGGCCTTTTTGTTATTTTTCAGGTTAATCCTCTTAATTTGCATTCTTCAATTTGCAATTCCGTCCAACAGTTTTTCACAACGCCTTGAGTTTAGCTATAGCTACTTTAACCTTAGTCGAAACACTACAGGTGGCACAATGGAACCTGGAGACACCATTGAAGTGCATGCACTTTTGAAGGTAAATTATAAAACGACCAAATTATATTACGTAGATACCATACCGGTCGGAACAAAATATGTAAGCAACTCAATTAAACTGGTAACAAACGAAGATATTTTGTACACTGGTAGTGGCCCATATACTGACGCATCACACGACGATTTGGGCGTTTATGACGCTTCCGCCCCCGCAAGAGTGAGGGTTAACATTGGCAGTGCTGCCGCCAATCCATATACCGGGGCAAATTTCGGACTTACTTCAGGCGGGGGCACAATTACGCCTGGCACAAGTCTCCCAAAATTTTATGGCACCACATTATTCATGGTGGCATATAAACTTTTGGTTACTGCCAATTATGGCGACACTATTTACCCCACCGGAAATTTTTATTTTGACACCAGCGGCGTACTTAATCATTACAGATTTAACTATCCCGGCATAAAAGTGGTACAAAACCAGGGGTTATGTAATAACTACTCCAGCGCAAGCTTTACTGCTGAAAGTTCTTTTGGATCAGGAAACGTTCAAAACCGTGTTGCGCCAGCAATAGTCCCTGGTTATACCAAGGTGAATCTCGACGTAAATGATCCGCAGGACAACTATTATTCTATCGTTAACAACACTAGTGCCACAGGCATCACGAGCAACAGCGGTCCTTACAAACCGACCACAAATAATAACCGCGTATTTGGCGGTTTCTGGGATATAATTGGCGACCATACGGGAGCGGCAAATACAGCCACGGGTAACCCACCTGTAGCACCCGGCACTATGGGAGGCTATATGTTGGTAGTGAACGCTGCTTTCACGACCGGAGTGGCGTATCAGGATACGATAAAAAATGTATGCCCGAATACTTACTACGAGTTTTCGGCCTGGGTGAGAAATATGTGCGGCGTGTGCGGCATTGATGCCAATAGTAATGCAACTTATACGCCAGGGGTATTGCCAAATCTTACTTATACTATCAATAACGTAGATTATTATACTACGGGAAACATTTTGCATGATACCCTATGGCACCAGCGTGGATTTATTTATAAAACCGGTCCTACCGAAACACAATTTGCCATTACAATAAAAAATAACGCCCCTGGAGGAGGCGGTAATGACTGGGTTATCGACGACATTAAGTTGGCTACTTGCTATCCGAACCTGATAAATAATCCAAAAGATACTGCAACTTCGTGCGCGGGTGTTCCGATACTTTTGAGCGATACCGTTAAAAGTTATTTTGATAATTATACTAATTATTGTTGGGAAAAAAGCACAGACGGAATAAACTGGGTAAGTACCGGCAATTGCAGTTCAAAAACGCCCTCCCTGGTAAATGGAGAATACGTGTATAATGTCGATACGAGCTTTATACCTGTCGCAGCAGATAGTGGTACCCTTTATAGGTTGAAAGTAGCAACCACAAATACAAATTTGAGTGACGCAAATTGCTCGGTAACCAATAGTCAGAAGATATTCCTCAAAGTATTCAACGTAAGTTGTAATACGCTGAATACAGAATTAACGAATTTTTCTGGTAACATAATCAATAATAAAGCCAATTTGTTTTGGACTTCGGCAAACGAGACAAATCTCAAAGAATATGATGTAGAAAAAAGTGTAGATGGAATTCATTTCTCAATGCTTGGAATTGTAGACCCTTTAAATAATGGCAACGGGGCCAATTATTCTTTCGTTGATGCCGATCTTGAAGGTTCAGTGGAGTATTACCGGTTGAAATTGGTGAGTAATGCAGGTAATATTACCTTTTCTAAAATTATACCCTTATATAATAGAAACGTTTCATTTGCTGTGACAGCTACAAATCCCTTTAAAAATGATATAAGGATGAACATTTTTCTGCCGGTAGATGGCAAAGTTGTTATTAAGTTGTACGATATCTTTGGCAGGCCGGTGAGCAAAAAAGAGCTTCAATTAAGCGAGGGCAATTCGTCAGTAACACTAGATGACGTCAGCAGACTTAGTTCAGGAATGTATCTGCTACGAACCGAATTCAATCATCTGGTAGTTCAGAATAAACTCTTCAAAGTGAATGAATGATTACGCTCGTTAGATGCACAGCATTTTAGTGGAATACCACCAATTTTGCAATATCAATACCGTGCTGGGATGTTAGAAAATTAGTAACGAACTAAATTTATAACGGATAATCATAGACGAAAAGTACAAGTAAACAAAATACATTTATTCTTGTTAGAGAAAAAGGTTTATTCGGATAGTTACATTCTATCAGGCAGGGTTCTTAATTATTCTTAGAAAACCTGGTAGGCTGTAATATAATAAGTACCGGTAAGGGAAAGATCATTGTAGTCATCATATATCTCCCCGACGTTTCTGGCAAACCATCGAACATTTGAGATTAGTGCATTCGGGTCGCCGGTGACAAAGTATTCGTATTTTACTTTTATAACATCCGGAAAATTAAATGTGCCAAGTGACACAGTTACTGCTTTTTCTAATAAGGTCATCTTTATATAGGCTGATGCGGCAATGTTGGATATAGTACCCGACACAGTAGGAGAATTCCAGGTGGTGCCTGTCGGAACATTGTCTTTCAGGAACACATATTCTCCAACTACAGGCTGATCAAAAGGAAAAAATTGCGAATAATCAATGTATTGATAATAATCTCCGCCGCCGGGTTTGCGGTAATAGCCGGAATCAAATGCTGGATCAGTAAAAGGATCATTGTAGTACGCAACAGTACTATAGTCATTGCCTGCAAATACAGGGCTATATCCGATAACGGCAGCATGAAGAGAATCGGATGAGACACCACTCTGCAGGGCATATGTCCAGTTTGAACTGGGAGTCAGAGGGAAATAATCATTTGAAGAAGTAGCCGCAGCCTGAAATGCAATGCTAAAGTTGCAAGCACTGTTTCCGAAGGTAACGGTATAATCCTGTGCTCCTGAATTGAGAGGCGTCCCGATTCCCGTTAAACTCACTGTTTGTACCCCGGTATTTACAAAAATCCCGGAAGTCGCAAATACAACGCCATTCACGGTGTCAGTGGTGATATTATACGCACCTGCAGCCGATACGTTTACCTGGATTTGAACCGTATTGTTTACATTTAATGCCACTCCCTGCTGATAATTTCCGGCTATTGAAAAGGGAGTGCAATTTCCTCCGCCCCCACCTAAAGTACCTGATCCCTGCGCCAGAAAAGTAATTTTAAAGTCGCACTGACTGTTGCCATAACTAATTGTAAAATTCCGGTCGCCTGATGATATGGGCGTTCCTGCACCCTTCAGTGTTACCGTTTGTGTGCCTGTGGAAACAAAATTTCCACTTATTGAAAAAGTAACACCATTTACCGTATTGGATTTTATCGTGTAGCTTCCGATAGTTGCAACTGTAACCTGCACCTGCACCGTGTTTGAAGAATCAAGCGGTAACCCCTGAAAATAGTTTCCGGATAAAGATACCGGTTCACAGTTTCCCGCATTATTTCCTAACACGCCCGATGAAGTGCCGCCCCCGAAACGGGTTGTCAGCGACGCATTAAATTTTCCACTGGTAATTTGCGTAACTGCATTCGTTACATTATCGGCTGAGCCGGAAAATGTACCCGCAATATGACTCCCGTCGAAAGAAGTTATCGTTACAATGAACTCGCCAATTAATTGCCCTGCCATGTAAATATTGGTTGATCCGGCTGTATACAGAAACGTAGATTGAAATAAAGAAGCTTTATATTCTCCCGGGGCAAATGAACTGCTATATAGAACCATGTTGAACTTTTCAATACCGTCGGACGAGGTACCAATCAAATGCAATGATTGAGTGCCGGAAGTGGCATCAATGTAGGCACTATCCATAGCTCCGGTGTAAAGCATTGAATTATTGGTGAATTGCCACGACCCTACCTGTGTAACCGGCGCGTTGCCCTCGATGCTATATTCTTTCTGGCATGCGCTTAACAGCAAGACTGTGGCGGACAACCACCATGCGATTTTGAAACGTTTCATGGGACAAATTTAAAATCAGTTTTTAGGCCGGGCGTTTATAAAACCTGCACTTCATCGTTCACTAATGCACCAGTTTCAATACTTTTCCCGGAGGAATCCTTTGAATGAGCTTTAAAAAAACGCTTTTGGAAGACAAGTATTGTGATGATTCCTACAGATATTGAAGCATCAGAAATATTAAAGATGGGACGGAAAAATTCAAAATCTTCTCCACCCCAAAATGGAAACCAATGTGGGAAGTGTGCATTCCTGATGATCGGGAAGTACAACATATCTACTACTTTGCCATGCAAAAATCCTGCATAGCCATGAGGAGGAAATATTTTGGCAATATTTAGCGAGATAGGATTGCTATCCTGAAAGATCATCCCATAAAACATGCTGTCTATCAGGTTTCCCAGGGCGCCGGCGAAGATCAATGATGCGCAAATGATGAATCCAGTATGATATTTTTTCTCAACAATTTTTCTCAAATAAAAAACCCCGAAAACCACGGCTCCCATCCGAAAGAGTGTGAGAATAAGCTTACCCCAGTCGCCACCAAACTGCCAACCATACGCCATGCCTTCATTCTCTATAAAATATAACCGGAACCAACTGCCGATAACCGCATGAGTTTCCCCGAGGTGATAATGCGTCTTGATATAGATTTTTAAAGCCTGATCAACAAAAACAACCAAAAAAATTAACAAGAAAACATGCTTTCCTTTCACAAAATAAATTTAGCGGCAAAGATAGCAAAATTGAAGGAGGCGATCGATTGAATTAGTTAATAATTAGTCAATAACACAGCCTCAATAGGAAAATTATTGTGAAGAAAATTATTTTAATTAAGAAAGATCATTCTTCAAAATACACCCGCTTTACGCGCCGGGAAATTCCGGTCATTATTTCATAGGGGATCGTTTGCCCCCATTTGGCTAATTGAGTTAACGGAAGCGATTCGCCAAACACTATCACTTCGTCACCTTCGTATACACCTTCCACTCCGCTAATATCCAACATTGTCATATCCATGCAAACATTTCCGGCAACAGGTACTATTTTTCCATGTAGTAACATCTTACCGACTCCATTTCCAAGACTCCGCGGATAACCATCCGCATAGCCAATCCGAACTGTTGCGATCACACTATCCCTTTTTAATTTTGTGTGCCTGCCATATCCAACTGATTCTCCTGCCGGTACCTTTTTTATTTGTGATACTGTTGTAGAGAGTGTAGTAACATTTTTTAACTGTTTTTGTATTCGTACATTACTGTCGATTCCATACAACCCGATTCCTAATCTTACCATATCCATTTGCAGACTGGGATGTCTGCTTATACCGGCAGTATTGGCAATGTGTTTTATGACAGAATAGCCCAACACTGTTTCAATTTGAATACAACATTTCTTAAAAACCTCATATTGCTGCATCGTAAATGCATCTTCATCTTTATTTTCTGAAGCAACAAGATGCGTAAACACGCTCACAATTTTAATCAGCGGATTGCTCCTGATCTTTTCACATAAAACATTTATATCATCCGGTGTGAAGCCAAGCCGGTGCATGCCGGTATCAATTTTTAAATGAACAGGATAATTTTTCACAAACGATACACGTAAAAAAAATTCAAAATCATTTAGCATACTAAATGAAAAAATCTCAGGCTCCAGGTTGTGATCAACAAGCGATTCAAAAGCTCCCGTTTCAGCATTCATAACCATCAAAGGCAAAGTAATGCCTGCTTTTCGCAACTCAACGCCTTCGTCAGTATAGGCTACAGTTAGATAATCGGCCTTGTTATACTCCAACACCGACGCAATTTCATGACCCCCACTTCCATAACTAAAAGCCTTTACCATCGCCATTATTCTTGTAGAAGGCCGCAAAAAAGATTTGTATTGCTTTAAATTATGCGCAATGGCATTCAGGTTGATTGATAAAATTGTCTGGTGCAATTGCTGCTCCAGTTTATGGCTGATCTCTTCAAAGCCAAAGCTCCTTGCACCCTTTATCAATATGGTTTCATCATGAAAATTGAGCCTCGAAAAATTTTTAAAAAATTCATCAACAGTTAAGAAGAATTCATTTCCCCTGAAAAAAGAAAGTAGCTTTTGCTGCGAAGTAATCTGTGGCCCAATTCCAATGAGCCGGATTTTCTTTTTGTTGTGAAAAAGAGCAGCAACTTCTGCGTATAATTGTTCGGGCGTTTTTCCTGATTGTAAAATATCCGATAAAATGATCGTGTGCTTTTTATGTTGTTTTTGTTGTTCCAAAAAATTAATAGCAACTACCAATGAATGCAAATCATTGCTGTAACTGTCATTAATAATTGTGCAATGATTAATGCCTTGCTTCTGCTCCAGCCGCATGGCAACGGGGTAAAGCGATTCAAATCGTTTGAGAATTTTCGATTCAGATTTATCGAGCAGCAGCAATACGCACCAGCAATTAATGGCATTTTCTATCGACGCATCATCGATAAAGGGAATAGTGATGGTAAGGTTTTTATCTTTGTATATAGCCTTTATCCTTGTCAGTAATTTGCTCTTGTGCACTGACACAATCTGTAGTTTATTGCTCCCGTCTTTACCCCAGGAAAATATTTCCGGTGCTTTCCCTTTTTTGCTTAATTCATTTTTAAATGAGGCAATAGATTTTTTTACTAATACATTATCAGCGCAATAAATCAGGTGTCTTGCATTAGTAAATAATTGCAGCTTCTCATTTATTTTCTGTGTTATATTTTCAAACCCTTCATCATGAGCTTCGCCAATATTGGTTAATATACCAATAGACGGTTTTATAATTTTTTCAAGAAGTCGCATTTCACCTCGCTGCGAAATACCTGCTTCAAAAATGCCAAGATTATGCATCGTATCGATTTGCAAAACGCTCAACGGAACCCCGATTTGTGAATTGAAACTCTTGGGGCTTCTTACGATAGAATAGTTTTCTTCAAGCAGTTGATTCAGCCATTCTTTTACGATTGTTTTGCCATTGCTTCCGGTAATGCCAATCACTTCAAGATGGGAGAACAAAGAACGATGATGTGCAGCAAGTGCTTGCATGACACTTACTGCATCCTTTACAAGAATTACGTTGGCTTCAGCAGTTTTTTGTGCATCAAAATTTTTATCAGTAATTACAAAATTTCTTACTCCCCGTGCATATAATGATTCCACGAACCGGTTGCCGTCCTGGTGTTTGGTTTTTATTGCAAAAAAAATAGTAGCCCCGGCATCGGTGATTTTCCGGCTGTCGATGGAAATGAGTGTGGGAGCCGCAATTATCAGATTTTGATTTACCAATTTACCTCTTGCAATCTTTGCAATTTGTTCGGCACTATAATGGATGTCTTTGTTCACAAAAATATCTTTTAGCATTACCGCAAATTCAGGACGTGGTTTTTTTGTCTTTGTATGATGATATCACCATAGAAGCACCGATGCAAACCACTATTATTATCAACGACACCCATATGGGGATGTGAATATCAAAATATTCGATCAGCATTTTCGCACCGACAAAAACCAGCACAATCGCAATCCCTTCTCTTAAATAGTCGAATTTATTAACAGCGCCTTTCAGCAAAAAGAACATTGACCGCAAACCCAGTACTGCAAATATATTTGAAGTATAAATGATAAGCTTTGTCTGCGTGATGGCAAAAACCGCCGGGATGGAATCAAATGCAAAAATCACATCTGTTATTGCCAATAATACCAGCGCTGCAAACAAGCGAGTAAAATAATTCTTGCCGTTTATTTTTTTTCGGAATTTGCCGTCATTCTCCTCCTCCGTAATGGGAACAATTTTTTTTAGCCACCGATATGCTATATTTTTTTCCGCTTCGAATTCTTTCTTTTCATCTACAAAAAACATTTGAACACCCGTATATACCAGGAAGGCTCCGAAGATGTATAATATCCAATTGAATTCCTTTACCAGCACAACACCAGCCGTAATGAATATTATCCGCAATACTACTGCCAGTAGGATGCCGTAAAGCAAAACGCGATTCGAATTTTGATCCCTGACCTGGAAATAGGAAAATATGAGGATGAACACAAAAATATTATCAATACTGAGCGACCATTCCATTAAATAGGCACCGATGTATTCCAATGCTTTGGTCTGCCCGTCTTCAAAATAAACAAACGCAAAAAACGCGAACGCAAGGATCACCCAAAAAATGGTTTGCAACAACGCTTGCTTTATCGAAACCATTTTTGATTTTTTGCTCAATAACCCCAAATCAAACATCAAAGCAAGTATGATCGCGACGCCAAATACAACGTAACTCCATCCTATTGCACTCATGTATAAAAGTATTCAGGCAAAGATAAGTTTTGAAATCAGTGATGGGGTCTTACTGATTCATCCCGGCAACGGATCGATCTGTGTATTTTCGTTTCCGCCACCATTGATAGATAACACCAAATAAAATGATAAACAGCAACGGCAGCACGAGATTGATAATTTGCCATTTAGTCTTTTGTGCGCTCACTTTTTTTGCGTCTAACAAACGCAACGTATAATCTTTCGCCCGTGCTTCGCTAAGATTGGCATTGTTGATTAAATATTCCAGGCAATTTTCTACAAAATCCTTATTCGCAAACTGGTATTGATATTGTGTTCCGGCCGTGTAAGAATTGACGCCCATTGGCAATGGCTTATCTTCATACGTTCCGTTTAAAACAATATCGCCATCTGCCACTACAATCATCTTATTGTCGTTAATACACTGTGTCAAAAATGGTGCGCCAAAATGTGCGAATGAATCCATGGTGGCCGTGCTAACCCGGTTCCTGTATAAAGAAGAAAATTTTCCTTCCAGCAAAACGCCAGCGGGGATATTCTTCATTTTGAACGCATCATCTTCAGGTACATTACGGTTTTCGGCACCGCTTATCAAGGCAGGCGTAGCAATGGTTCGGGAATTATCTGATGAACTGAGCAAAATAGTTTTTTTAATTGCCGGAGCATTGACAGTATCAATGGAATTTACAAACCGGCCTGCTACCAGCCCGATATTTTTATTGATGACGCTGTTTTGTTTCGATTCAAACAGGGGAAAATAATTCCAATGCAAAAAGTCAAACTGCTTACTCCCATTTACATCGAATGGCAAGAAATCAGATTGTAGATCCATGATGAGGTCGGGATTGATTCGAACGCCGTATTTAAATAAGAGGTCATCCAGGTTGAGACCACGATCGTAAGCAATCACCTGGTTCTTTATTTGCAGGCTGTCCATTTCCGCTTCAAGCTTATCTAAAAACCAAAGCACTTTTCCGCCGTGCATCACATATTGATCGATCTTCATCTTCTCATCTTCTGTGAATGGCACCGTCGGCTTTACGATCATCAGCAACCTGAACGTATCGGGAATTACCGGTTGCTTTGAAATATTCAACGTGAAAAGCGTATAATTTTTCTGCAACACATTCGTCACAAGGTCGAACACATCATTGCCGGCGGGCTCACCATTACCGACTGAATAGGCGATCATGGGTTTTTGCTTCTCGATCAGTTTATTGATAGCATCAGCAAACTTGTATTCGAGCAGTGCTTCAGAGCTATTCAGCTCCGATGGCGTAATTACTGTTTCCGTCCCAGAATATAAGTTCACGGGAATCATTTTACTATTATAGGTTACCAACGCTGCCGGGTATATGTACTGCGATTGTTCTCCGGCTTTTAGCTGTACTTTTAAATTAATAGGGACAAAACCAAATGAAGAAAGCGTATCGCCATACGTTCTGTTCGTACCGGGCATGGCATCGTCCGCTGAAATAAGTTTATAGTGAATTCTTCCGTTGGAATATTCCTTGAATTCCTGCAGCAACTCTTCCGCCGATACAGCTAGGTTTTTAAACCCTGCAGGCAAATCTCCTTTCAGAAAAATATTTACATCTACATTATCGTGTAAGTCTCCCAGTAATTTTTTTACCGGGTAAGAAATGGTAAATCTTTTTTCGTTGGTAAGATCGAGCCGCTCATGCACATTGGACGCAAAAAAATTTACCACCACAATAACAGCTATCACCACCAACCACGACCATATTGTATTTTTATTTTTTTTCAAAGCAGGCATCAGAGGAGTAGCTATTTTTTAGAAATATTTTTTTGTGTTGCAAAAAGAAACAGGAAAATAATGCTGAGAAAATATATGACATCACGGGTATCCACCACACCGCGGCTGATGCTTCGATAATGAAAGTCGATCCCGATCATTTCTATATAATAATCTGCATTGCCGGTGAAGACCGATAACTTACTGATGGCATTAAAACCAAAGTATAAAATGATACACGCAAACGCTCCGAGTAAAAAAGCAATTACCGCATTGGCCGTGAACCCGGAACACCAAACACTTATAGCAGCAAATACTGCGGCAAGAAATACGAGCCCGATAAAAGACCCGGTAATACCGCCGCCGTCAATGCCGCCCGTTGCGGACAAAACATCGATAGTATAAACATATAAAAGCGTTGGCAACAGCGCAATGATAATTACAGTAAGAACCGCTATATACTTTCCCAACACGATCTGCCAGTTGGTAAGTGGCCGGGTTTGCAAAATCTCAAAAGTGCCCGTTTTATATTCTTCAGAAAAGCTGCGCATGGAGAGGGCGGGAATCAGGAAGACGAATACCCACGGAGCAAGATCAAAAAACTTATCGAGGGTGGCATAACCGAAGTCGAAAATATTGCTGTCTTTCAGTACAAAAAGGTATAAACCATTTATCAGTAAAAATAAAATGATAGTAATATACCCGGTGAGCCCGCTGAAAAACTGGTGCAACTCCTTTTTGGCTATCGAAATCATGGGTTGTAAAAAAACTGCAATTTAGGCCTTGAAAAATAATTATAAATTTCTCATTTTTTGTGCAGCGTTTTTAAAATACTCTTTGTCTTGTTACAGAAGTCATAAAGTTAACCAAACGAAATTAATCACCTGCGGTTATTTTCTTCAAGAGTCTCTGAATTTTTATAAAGGAAAAATATTCCTTGTTATTGAAAAGTAATCTTCAGATGATTCCTTATGAAATGTTTACCCAAACCAACTGATGAAACCCTGTAACAACAGGGTTTTTTTATGGAATAAGGAAAGGGTTGCATCTTAATAAAAAATCTTGTTATGAATATTATTAAAACAGCACTCTTTGCTTCCATGTTGTTTGTTTCTGCTGCAGCGTTTTCACAAACAAAAGAAGAAGCTGCTCCGCCCCCACCACCTCCGCCACCGGCAGTTAACAACCTTCCTCCACCTCCGCCGGTTCCAAAAAAATATAAGCCGGAGCAAAAGTTACCACCGCCCCCTCCACCTGCAGTGCCGGATCCCCCAGCAGTACCCGTTGCGCCAAAGGCGGTAAATAATTAGGGAGGGTAAAATAAAGAAAACGGGCCTTCTGCGAAAGCCTGTTTTTTATAAAAAATTGTTGAATCAATAATTGGATGCGACAGCCTTATACGCCAAAGCTTTCCCCGCATCCGCAGGTACGTGTGGCATTGGGGTTATTAAAATAAAATCCTTTACCATTGAGCCCTTCGCTGAACTCAAGCGTAGTATTTACGAGATATAAAAAACTTTTGAGATCTGTTACCAGCTTCACTCCTTTATCCTCAAACTCCTGGTCGTTGGGTTTGCTCTCATTATCAAAATCCATTTTATAACTCAGCCCTGAGCAGCCGCCGCTCACCACGCTTACGCGCAAGAAATATTCTTCCGGTGAAAGATGAGCTTCTTTCATCAGGTTGTTCACTTTATTTTTTGCACTATCACTAATGTAGATCATATTTCCTCTTTGAATATTTTACGAAGTTAAGACAGATTCCGGAGGATGCAAGTTCTGTGCTGAAACCCGGTCCAATTTTAACGTTCCTCTCCCGGCAAAAATTGATATTTATTGGTTTCTTTACTGATCTATTTACATATTACCTCCTGTATCAATTGCGTACTTTTAGACCTGCTTTATAAAAATATTGTATGAAAAAAATTGAGCACATAGGCATTGCCGTTAGTAAGTTATCCGTTTCAGCACCGTTATTCGAAAAATTATTGAACACGAAATGTTATAAAACAGAAACCGTAGAAAGCGAGCATGTAAGCACCGCATTTTTGCAAACTGGAGCTAACAAGATTGAGCTGCTGGAACCCACCACAACCGATAGTGTTATCAATAAATTTATTGAAAAGAAAGGTGAAGGTATTCACCACATTGCTTTTGATGTGGACGATATAGAAGCTGAAATGACGCGATTGGTCAATGAAGGTTTTACTCTATTAAACCCCCAACCCAAGCCTGGCGCGGATAATAAACTGGTTTGCTTTCTGCATCCGAAGAATACAAATGGGGTGTTGATAGAGTTGTGTATGGAAAGGAAGTAAGTGGCTTTCGTTGATGCCTAACTGTTAGTATATAAGAATTCCGGGGGTTAGGAAACTCCGGACAGCATCTGATTGATTGGCCGACTTTTAAAGCTGGTGCCTAACGTTCAAACCCATATTTATCTTTTTCTTACTGCACCCACGAATTACCTTTCTTCTCCTCTCCAATCTTAGTTGCCGGTCCATGGCCGGAATAAACAGTTACATCATCCGGCAGGGCAAATAATTTTTCCTTAATATTTTTTATGAGCGTCTCATGGCTTCCGCCGGGCAGATCCGTTCGGCCAATACTGTTTTGAAATAGCACATCGCCGGAAATAATGAATTTTTGTTTTTTACAATAAAAGCAAATACTCCCGGGTGAGTGACCGGGTGCTTCAATTACTTCCAATTCATCATCGCCCAGCATAATGATATCTCCTTCTTTCAGGAAGATCAGCTCGCCGGCATAATTGTCGAACGGAAAATTAAACATTAACCCCATGGAAGGCGCCATCTGGAAAACCTGTTCCTCATTCTTATGTATATGCAGCGTAAGCCGGTACGCTTCACTGATATATTTGTTGCCAAAAACATGGTCGAGATGGCAGTGGGTATTTAGCAGCAACTTTGGCTCGAGATTTTTCGTTTTGATAAAACCTTCCAATTCCTGTTTTTCTTCATCACTATAAAAGCCGGGGTCTATGATGATACAGGATCCTTTTTCGTTGAAAAGCAGGTAGGTATTTTCCTGAACAGCATTAAACGTTAAAACTTTTATTTGAAACATAACAAATACGAAATTAGGCTAACTTCATTTCATCGATTAATCCGAAACCGCTAATTTTAGGGCATTATAACGTACACTTCATGCAAGGTCACAAGAATTATTTTCACAAAAAATTTTTTCTCCTGGTCGTACTCTTAACAACAACTACTTCAGTCATCTTTGCTCAGGTAAGCAGTGTTCAGTACGGTAAAAACAGGATTCAATATAAGAATTTCAAATGGCAATACTACCAGACCAGGAATTTTAATGCCTACTATAACCAGGACGGGCAGGAACTGGCAAAGTATGTTGCCCAGGTGGGGGAAGAGGAATTGCCCGCAATGGAAAAGTTTATTGAATACAGCCTGCAACGCAGGGCTAATGTAATTATTTACAACAACCTCGATGAAATGCGCCAAACGAATATTGGTCTGGACAATAATAGCGGCACTTACCATGACTCCTGGCAGGGGCAGCTTTCGTCAATCATTGGCGGGGGAAATACCGGCGGGATTACCAAACTGGTGAACAACAAAATGCTCGTGTATTTCGATGGTAATCACAATGATCTGCGGCTGCAGATTCGCGAAGGGATCGCACGCGTGCTTACAGAAAATATGTTGTTTGGAGATGATATTGGCGAAGTAGCAGGAAATAAGGCTCTGCTGGATTTGCCGCAGTGGCTCATAGACGGATACATTGCCTATGCCGGACAAAACTGGAGCCCTCAACTGGATGATGAGCTGAAAAATGAAATTCTTAGCTATAAATACAAAAACTTTTACCAGTTCGCGTTCGACAAGCCCTTACTGGCAGGCCATGCATTCTGGTATTACATAGAAGAAAAATACAAGCGGGAAAACACCACCTACATGTTATATCTGGCAAGAGTTTACAAAAGCCTGAATCGTGCTTCAATGCAGGTGACGAAAAAGAAAAAGTTTAAAGATATCCTCACTGATTTCATGCAATTCGAGCAGGACAAATATGAACAGGATGTTCGTCACAGAAAAAATTACCCTAAAGGAAGCGAGATTACAGACTATACAATCAACAAGCGGCTTGATTATTATCATTTCAATGTAAACCCCAATAAGCGCAGCCGGATGTACGCCGTAGTGCAATACAGCAAGGGAAAGTTTTCGGTAATCCTGGATGATGAAGGTGACGACAAAACCCTACTGAAGTTCGGATCGAGAAGCAAAGAGGATGAAATGAATCCTGCCTACCCGATGATGGCATGGGATCCCAAGGGCACAAGGCTCGCAGTGCTGTATTGGGAAGAAGGGCGCATCAAACTATTCGTATATGATGTGATCACGAGAGTAAAACCATATAAAAGGGACCTCACCGATTACTTTGACCAGGTGGAGGATATGAAGTACATGATCAACAGTCAAACGCTTCTTTTCAGCGCAGTAAAGAACGGCCATTCGGATATCTACTCTTATGACCTTGAAAGTGATAAGGCAAGGCGGATCACTAATGATGTGTATGATGACCTTGATCCGTCTTTCGTTACTTTTCCTGGAAAAATGGGTATCATATTCGCGAGCAATCGCCCCTCTGCAGATGCGCGTGGCGGTGATACCTCTTTAATGCCAAACCGCTTTAATATCTTTTTGATTACAGATTTTAATACCGGCCGTCCTGAACTGAACCAGATAACGCAACTTACCAATTTAAAATTTGGTGATGCGCGCTATCCCACCCAATACAGCAATAATCACTTTACTTTTGTATGCGACCAGAATGGCGTGGCCAACCGTTATGCGGGATTTTTTACGACAAAGCACGAAGGCGTAGATACATTGGTAATAATCGGAGAAGATATTTTGAGAAATCCCAAACTGAGCGACATAGATTCCTTGCTGAAAGAATATCATAAGCAGGACGTGGATTCAATTGCAGTGGTATCTGTAACGAGCGATTCCGCATATACCTTCCCGCTCAGCAATTATGAAACAAGTTTATTGGAAACGCGTGAAGCAGGCGACAATCACCAGGTAAGTGAGGTAACTAGGCAGGGAGACGATAAGATATTGTATAAATTGAAGATTGATGAAAATGCCCTGCGATACAGGAATGTAAGTTCTACGCCGACAGATTATATGAAGCACCAGATGGAGCTGAAAAAGATTTCGATGGGCGAGGAAATAATACCTCAGACCGACACGATACTGCAAAGTGAAGACCCTTTCCAGACCCAGTTTAAGAAAGAGAAGAAAGACACAGCGGATTTAAACCAGATTTATACGGGACAAAATCCGAATGCGTCTGACGTGCTTTCGCGGGCAAAGCACTTCCCCTATAAGCCACCAAAGTTTGCAATGGACTACGTGATTGCCGGCTTCAATAACGATGTATTAGGAACGAGATACCAGGTATATACGGGCGGCACAGGTCCTATTACGCTTACTTCAAACAATGGATTGGATGGAACGATTCGAATGGGAACAACAGATCTGATGGAAGATCTGAAGTTTTCCGGAGGTTACAGACTTTCGACAAACCTGAAAGATAATGACTGGTTGTTTCAGTTTAGCGATTTGAAAAAGAGATTGGACTGGAATCTCACGTATTACCGTAATGTGCAGGAAATAGGATTTTCAAACGGCGACTCATCAGGAACAGTCTATCCCGGCAAAATATTTTCCAACCTGTACCAGGCGGGAATCAGTTATCCTTTCGATAACACCAAAAGCATTCGCTTTAATGTTGGGGTCAGAAGAGATCGCGGTGTGGTAAGTGCAGTTGACGAAATTTCGTTGCCTGCACCTGACCAATCAAAAACATATGGTTTACTGCACCTCGAGTACGTGTATGATAATACATTGAACCCTGCACAAAACATTTGGGATGGCATCCGCGCAAAAGCTTACATAGATTGGAATTCTCAGATCAGCAAGATCAGTTCGCAGCAAGGCCGTTATACTTTTAATTTCGGCTTCGATGCACGTGGCTATTATCCTATTTACCGAAACTTCATCTGGGCCGGACGAGTGGCCGGAGATTTTAGTTGGGGTAATCAAAAATTAATTTATTACCTCGGTGGTGTTGACAACTGGTTTATGTTTGGCCAAAATCAGAAGAGTGACGGCACTTATCGCTATTTCAACCCTGCCAACCAACCAGCACCCGACGTAGATTATGCATTTCAATCGCTCATGGTTAATATGAGAGGTTATATACAAAATGCGGCCAACGGAAACAATGCGCTAGTGATCAACAGCGAGTTCAGGCTTCCGGTATTTAGCACTTTTTTGAGCAAGACCATCAACAATGCTTTTGTTAGAAATTTTCAGCTTATACAATTTATTGATCTGGGCTCAGCATGGAATGGAGCGTATAATGGTATTGGCCGGCCCTATATCACCTATTCCGATCCGTATGATCCGACAGTAACGATAAAAATTAAAGCTCCCGGCGTCGGCCCATTCCTCGGTGGTTACGGATTTGGGGCACGGAGCACCATCCTCGGATACTTCCTGAAGGTTGACGCGGGATGGCCCATGAGTAGCTTTTTCGGGACCAAGCCCATCTTTTACTTCAGCATGGGGCTTGATTTCTAAACAAAAATATTAAGATTGATTACCCGGTTTTTCAGCCGGGTATTTTTTTATCATCACATATATTAAGCTAAAAAACATAAATAAGATCAGCGTGACTACCCATGTGCGCGGGTAACTGATCAAACTATGTGTCACCTGTCTGCCGCATTCGAGGGGATTTAGAAAAATATCCCAACTATTCCATCTCAAAAAACGGCCAACGTAAACTCCGAACGAGCTGACGAGCAGGCAGGAAAATAAGATGAAACCTGCTACCCTTTTATTAAAAATTGACTGCAAATAGCTTTCCACAAATAACAGTGACGCATATGCGAAAAACAAACCGGATATCGCCGCAGAAAATATCAGTGTTGAATCGAACCATATCGGAATATTGTTACGCGGCCTGAGGTGTACCAGATCGGTAATAATATATAATGCATTGGGGAAAAATAAGATCCATGCCACAAACAAAAATAGTTGAAAGACTTTGTTTCTTTTCCGCGCCAGAAAGTAGCTTATTAAAAAAGGAATAATCGCCAGCCAAAGATTCCAAACCAGGAACACATAACCTAAACTTTCCGAATACAAAACCCTTATTCCCACAAGAAATACCGTAAAACAAACGGGGAGAAAGAGAAATTGAATTCTGTTATTCATTTTACAACTGATTTAAAAAACATTTCAACGTAAGGAAAAAAGATAATTATGACCATAATGACGCTTATCACAGATGCCAACAAGACCGCACCCGCGGCCAGGTCTTTCACTAATTTAATTACAGGATGAATTGATTCATTTACCAGATTGGAAAGTCTTTCGAAGGCGGTGTTCACTATTTCGAGAGAAAGTACCAGGGCGCAACAGAACAAAATAATTAACCACTCTTCGCTTTTTATCTTAAGCAGCATGGCAGCAGAAAATGTTACTGCTGCGATAAACATTTCCGTTCGAAAATTGCTTTCCGATGTAAAACAGTATTTGATTCCCTGTAGGGCAAACCGAACTGACCGGATAAAACGCATCTTACATATTTTCTTTATTCTTAAAAAAACCAATCACTGCATTCAAGAGCAGTAGCCCGATACAGATGATCCAACCAATGATAATTATCGCTGTGAGATTATGTTCCCTTACCTCCACATCCAACAATGATCTTCCTGAAGCAACAAAATTCACTGGTGATGCTTTTACGTATTTTATCACCATCGCCATTCTGACACCGCTTTCCGGTTGCCAGGTCAAAACATCTTCATTGTGGGCTTTTGCAAAGTCAAAAACGCCGGCGGGCAATACCGGCAAACTATTATGCAGGTAACCCGTTGAGCGGATTGCTTTTCCATTGGCATCAAACAAGGCATTGAAAGGAGTGAAGCTTTGGGCAATATCTATTGTGTCATCAAAATATTTTTCAACGCTTTTGTCCGAATGAAGTCTTGACTCTATATCCTGCACTATCTGCAGTTGCGGATCGTTTGCACCGGAGCGATAGGTTTGCTGTACTGCGGTATATATTACTGCGAATATCACAGTGATTGCTCCCGCAACAAGAAGGTATTGAAAGAAATTTTTCATAAAATTTTATTTTAAAGTTGAAAGTTGCAGATTCTTTTTCAATTGAATTTTAGTCTTATTATCGGCCACATTCCAGGATAACCACGTGAAATGTTGCTGTCGATCTAAAAAGCTTTTTTCTCTCTCTTTGAAATAGGCTATAGCGTTCAGCGATTTGTCATGATAATAAAAGTTCAATTTAGATGCATCAGGAGTTTGAAGCAACTCCTGATGCTGTCCTATCGCCGGCAACGTATTGTCAGAAAGGGAAAGCAGGAAGGTAATATCCACTAAAATAGTATTGCTATGCGAAATATTATAACGGGCAATAGCAACATCCCAGTCAACGACTGTAGCCAAAACCATTAGGCCCAGTGCTACCCAGGCATTCAGCCTTAAAAGGTAGTAGACCGTTTTCCTCGAACAAATTTTCAGAAAAATGGTGACCAGGCCAGACAATACCATTAAAAGAAAAAACAATAGCCCGATTCGTTTATACGCCAGGCCATAGTGGGAGATGTAATAATAATCACGGTTAAAGACAGATAGCGTCAGAAAGAAATTTTGAACAATCCATAAATAAGAAAAGTAAGTGAGCCATTTATTTTTTTTATAAAAATTAATATTTCCCCTGAAGAAAAATAAAAGGAGGAGCATAGCGAGTATAATGGATAGGATCAGCATGCCCGTTCCCTCATGAACAAATTCGGTTATATTAGTAATGTTGCTGAATGAATATCCAAGCCAGATATATTTTACATCAATTGCATTAATGAGTAGTAATAAAAGATTGAGCAAAACCAGGCTTATAGTTCCAATTAAATATTCGCTTTTCAGGGCAAGTATGCCTTTTACCCGTTTACCGATAATGATATGCATGATATCTGCAGATGGGCTTTCCAGCCATTTTTTAAATTGGGCTTTCTTGCGGGCAAGATCATTTTTCTGTTTCAGGTCAATGTCAGAGAAAAAATTCCTGCTCTTCAGCAACAAGCCTCCTGCAACGTATATGCCTAATAAGAAGAAAAGAATTCTACCAAATGAAAACCAGTCAAGGAAATTCCGAAACCAGTTGTAAACATTGTCAGAAATATTGCTGACTAAATGTGAAAATATGCCGTTTGCCCCGGCATAAATGGTTCCAAAAACAATCAGCATAAATGCCGGTATTAAAAACATTCTGAAATTATTACCACCATGCCTTTGGCTATTCTCTGAAGTGTCTTTCTTTAAACCAAGGACTAAATTGGGAACCACAAAAAGATAATTAAGTAAAGAAGATCCGGCAGCATACCACAGAGAGCGATGAATATATTGGGAAAATGTAATGAATGCCAATAGCGTTACACTAAAACTTATTTTGCTTAACAAAGTATTATTTATCAAAACCATTGCTCCGGAAAGAATATGGCCTGCAAGTATCCATATGCCTGCGCGGTTTTTCAACCCAAATGGGAATAGCCAACATGTTGCGATGCAAATAAAAGCGTCAAACAGCAGTGCATTGATTCCGATCTTTTCACGCCAGAAAACCCAGTTGAAAATAATGGCGCCTGCGATTACCAGGTAAAATCTGGCTGTATCTTTTTTCATCTATTTTATTTTTTTGAAGTATTTAAAATGAAGTATCACGCTAATGAATGCCGAGAGCACAATTGCTAAAAATGGTACCGAGCTGTAATTTTTATATTCATCTGAATAAATACCTCTGCCGATATAGGCCGTAGCCAGGGAGATAAGCAAGGCACTTACCAACGCTGCTCTGAACAGGTCTCTTTGCCGTAAAGCATTTGCAATGAAAACCAGCAACGATATCCAAAACAGAAACAAAGAAGGAATCGAAAAAATCAATGTTATAAAGCAGACCTGAACAATATTTGGAATAATATCATAATAGTCTTTGTGAACCATCGTCAATGCGATTCCCGACATAAATCCGTTTGCCAAGGCAGCTACCAGCCACATGGTAAAAGTTCTCCAGGTAATTTTCAGACAATTACTCATAAGCATGTATTTCTTCCAATTTTTTTGAGTGCTTATAACAAATCCATAATAGAACATAGCCAACCACACCAAATGAGCAATCGATCAACTGCCATCCAAAGGGAATTCTTCGAAAATGGCCCGCAATAAATGCTAACGGAAATACAAGAATACAGGCGATCATTCCAAATTGAATCACCCAAATATTTTTTACCGGATCACGATAAGGGCCAATAAAAAGTATGGCAAGAATGAAATGTGCAAAAGTGAGCCAGTCGTATCCATACAATAAAAAAGGATATTGGTTTTTTACGTTTGCATAAGCTGACATCACTTTATTCAGCCAGTTATAAAGAAAACTCTGCGGCGTAACAAATTGAATTAGACATTCCAGTTCCGGCTTAATCGGAATAGCTGTTGCGCCACTTAAAATGAGCCCGGCAATAAAAGCTCTGAGCCATTGTTGTATCCTTGTTATTTCTTTATTCATGTTTACAAAGTACTTTGAAATTCAAAGTATATGTTCAAAAAAATTATTCTATGCCTTTTATCATTTTCTCAAGTGCGTCGATATGTACTCTAAAAGCTTTTTCCCCGGCTTTGGTAATGGCATAGTTAGTGTTAGTCTTCCTTCCGATAAATCCTTTTTTTACTTTTATGAATTGCATATCTTCCAAGGCTTTTAAATGGGATGCCAGGTTACCATCCGTTACCTTTATAAGTTCCTTCAGCGAATTAAAATTCACTTCCTCATTTACCATCAGCGCGCTCATAATTCCCAGTCTTACGCGGCTATCGAACGTTTTATTTAAATTTTCAATCGGGTTACTCATCATAAATTCACGCTATTTTCTTTCATATTTCCACCACATAATACCACCGTACAAAATATGCAATATGCCAAAGCCTATCGCCCAAAATATTAACCCGTGTCCGGGATACCAAAGGCTAATAAGTCCCAGGATAATCTCACATAAGCCCAGGTATCGTATCTCGCCAAGAGTATATTTGGAAGCATTCAGTAAAGCGATTCCGTAAAACATGAGGCAAACGGGCGCGATCAATGTAACGAGATCCAGTTGCAATATTCTCAGAACAACAAATCCCCCGGTGATTAGCGGCACTGCAAGGTTAAACAACAAACGATAGGTGGTATTTCCCCAAATGGATACACCGTCTTTTTTGCTCCGCAGATAAGTAAAGATAAATGCAAAAACAAAAGCGGAAACCAGCACCACGGAAGCGGAAACCAGCAACTGATTTACCAACTCGCCATAGGTTAATGTTTTTGCTACGGCATAAGCGTTGATATTTTTTGCTGCAATCCACGTTCCCAATAAAGCACATAAACCTGCAGCGATACCACTAAAACCACTGAGGCTGATGAAGCGACTGCTTTGCTCCATCATTTTCCTTATCTGGTGGATCTCCTGAAGCGAGGTTTGTTGTTCATGCATAAAAAGTACTTTGAATTACAAAGTAAATGTTTCTTTTTGATATTTACAAAAGGAATGGCTTAAAAATTATTTACCGGAAAGATTCGCTATAACCCCGTTGATTATATTACAAGCCTGCAATACTTCTTCTTCAGAAATCGTAAGCGGCGGAACAATGCGCAGGCATTCAGATGCAAATAAAAACCAATCGGTAAAAACACCCCGGTCAATCAGGGCGTTGATAATTTTTCTGTTCTCTTTGAAACTTTCAAATTCGAGTGCTATCATCAGTCCCCTGCTTTTGATACTTCTTATTTTTGCAGAATTGAGATTATCAATAAATAGCTTTTCTTTTTTGAAAACGCCGTCAATAATTTTTTCTTTCAATAAAAAGTCCATTGCCGCATGACCCGCAGCGCAGGAAACCGGGTGCCCCCCAAAAGTATTTATATGACCTAAGACCGGGTTATAGCTAAGACTATCCATCAGTTTTTTATCGGCAATAAAGGCCCCCAATGGCATGCCTCCTCCAAGCGCTTTACCAAGAAGCAGTACATCAGGTATAATATCAAACTGCTCAAATGCCCAGAGCGTTCCATTCCTGCCAAAGCCACATTGTATTTCGTCCAGTACAAGTAACGCGCGCGTATCATCGCATTTTTTCCGAAGAGCCTTTATCCATTCTGTTTCCGGAATGACCACGCCTGCTTCCGCCTGTACGGTCTCTGCAATTACACAGGCGGTTTGATCATTAATTTGTTCAAGGCTTTCATAGGAATTATAATCCAAATGAATGATTCCCGGCAATAAAGGCCTGAAGGCATTTCTCCAATATTCATCCCCCATAATGCTTAGCGAACCCTGTGTACTGCCGTGATAGCTTTTATTGAAGGCTGCAATATTGGTGCGGCCGGTAAATCGCTTTGCCAGTTTCATCGCTCCCTCGGTAGCTTCTGTGCCGGAGGCAGTAAAGAAAACCGAATTGAGGGAAACCGGCAAATGATCAGTCAGCATTTTTGCATAAGCAGTCTGCGGACTCAATACCAATTCTCCATTCACCATCACATGCAGGTAGTCATTGATCTGCTTGTTGATGGCGCCAATCACTTTTTTATTTCGATGACCCACGTTGCACACACTTATTCCGCCGATCAAATCAATGTATTCCTTTCCATCGACCGCGTATAATTTACTTCCTTTGGCCTTTACAATTTCAAGGGCCAATGGCGCCTCAGAGGTTTGTCCGATGTGATTCAAAAAGATTTGACGGTTATCCATTATTTTAAATTCAGAAAATCGTTACATGAATTAATGCGAAATTAGCACAGTAATGGCGACACCGAAATTGCTGTTTACAGGTCTTATCTTAAAATTATGAACTATGGCATTAATCATTCACGTAAGAGGAATTAAACCAGTTACAGGAAAAAACTGCTATCTCGCCCCAAACGCCACCATTGCAGGAGATGTGATAATGGGCGACGATTGCAGTATCTGGTTCAATGCGGTAGTAAGAGGCGATGTAAATTCCATACGCATTGGTAATAAGGTAAATATACAGGACGGAGCGATCATCCATTGTACCTATCAAAAGGCATCCACCACTATCGGAAATAATGTTAGCATCGGACACAATGCAATCGTGCACGGATGCGTTATACATGATAATGTGCTTGTGGGAATGGGAGCCATTGTGATGGATCATGCTGAAGTTGGCAGCAACTCAATTATAGCAGCGGGAGCCATAGTGCTCGAAAACAGTATTATCGAACCCGGTTCTATTTATGCAGGCGTGCCCGCGAAAAAGGTGAAGAATATTTCTGAGAAGTTGATAAGTGGCGAAATAAACAGGATTGCTGATAATTACGTGATGTACTCAAGTTGGTTTAAAACCTGATTCAACATAAATAAATTAAAACTAACTGCTTAATTTATTTAAACCTTAACACACCGATTGTAACCCCGGTAAAGTATTTTTGTATTAACAACATTAAATGAAAAAAATCTTGATAGCGGCTTTTTGTATCGGGTTCTTTTCAGGATGTTCCGTATTCAGGAAGAATGAGAAATATGGATGTCCTACGAATGGAAAGAATATCGGCGCAGAAAGAATTTTGTCGGGCGATAAGCAGGCAATGAAAGCTGCCAGAAAAGCGAAAAAGTTTAAATCGTAAATGACAAATAGTACTAACCTCTAAAACACCAAAACAACTTGTATGTGCTACCACTTAAAAACACACTTCGGGGGAACAGAAGCAGTGATCGATGATAACTGCGGTGTTTCAAAATTTTATTCAATTGCGGATAAACTCATCGACGGTCTGAATGTAAAGTTCATTAACCAGGTAGATGATGCAGAAAGCCTTGCGTGGGATTTTCGCTATAAGAAGCATTTTCTTACGTTGCATTACAGCATCTTCAACGGGGTATCCATTTTACCTCATAAAACCAGGAGTATCGCCAGGGAAAATCAGGCAGTACTGGAAGTAGCTGCTTTCCTGGAAAATAATGTTTACTAAGGCCAACTGAAAATAATTTTTCAACCGGTAATTGACATCGTTGAATTCTGTTACCACTTTTTTGTGTCGATAGAACCCAGAATATTCAGATAGCTCACATACCTGTCAGGAGAGATTCTTCCTTCCTCTACTGCAAGCTTTATCGCACATCCTGGTTCATCTACGTGCAGACAATTATTAAACTTACAATCATGTATCAGGTTTCTCATTTCGGGAAAATAATGCGACAACTCATTCTTTTCAATATCCATTAATGCAAATTCCCTTAACCCAGGAGTATCAATAATTTGACCACCCCCCGGCAAATCAAACATTTCTGCAAACGTAGTAGTATGCAACCCTTTACCGCTCCATCCGCTCACGCCCTGGGTTTTCAGATCAAGTTGGGGAAACACGATATTGATAAAAGTGGATTTGCCAACCCCTGAGTGCCCGCTGAGCAGGGATACCTTATTTCTCAATAGTGATTTAACTTCGTCTATGCCTTGCCGCGAGTTCAAACTCATTAGCACAATTCTATAGCCTATGCCTTCATAAGTCTGGTTCAAGTGTTCAAATTGCTCCTGCTCTTTTTTCCTGTACAAATCACTTTTATTGAAAACAACGATTGCCGGTACATGATAGGCTTCTGATGCCACGAGAAACCGGTCAATAAATCCGGCAGATGTTTTGGGATCTTTCAATGTTGCAAATAGAAGACACTGATCAAGGTTGGATGCAATGATGTGATGTTGGTTTTTGTTGTGCGGCGACTGGCGGATGATATAATTTCTGCGGTCATGGATATCAACTATTATTGCTTCTTCTTTGTCTTCATTTTCTAATTCAATGTCAATAATATCTCCAACGGCTAGCGGGTTGGTAGATGTGATATTATCAATTTTAAACTTTCCTTTTATCCGTGCGTTATAAAACTTTTCATCTTCTCCTTTAACCGAATACCAACTCCCGGTCGATTTATATACAACAGCGTTCATTTTTAAAGAGACAATTAGTTGATAAGGTATCTGAATGACAAGATTCGTGTAATATGCATTACAAATTCGTGATGCAACTTATGGAAACTTTCTAAAAATAGTGAATCGCAGGATAATCTCAAGCAGCAGCAGGCTCATGGCTGCAAAAATCAAAGGGTAAAATTTTTCGGTATACCGGTGATAGGTTGTGATTTCAACCTTAGATTTTTCAAGGCTATCAATGGAAGAATAAATGTCCCGCAGGCTTTTATTATCAGTGGCTCTGAAATATTTTCCACCGGTTTCATCCGCAATGTCTTTTAACAGCTTTTCATCAATGGCTACCTTTTCATTTTGCATCACAATACCTAACGGCGTGGCAACAGGTGTGGGTGCATATCCGTCTGTTCCTACTCCAATAGTATAGACCTTCACCTTGAATGTTTTTGCAATTTCTTTTGCGGTAGAAGGATCAATTAAACCACCATTATTGATACCATCGGTCAGCAGTATTACAACTTTGCTTTTCGATTTACTGTCTTTCAGCCGGTCTACACTGGTGGCAAGACCGGAACCAATAGCGGTACCATCTTCCAGCAGGCCATTCCTGATCTGGGATATCTGGTTGATCAAAACCGCATGGTCGGTTGTAAGCGGGCACTGTGTAAAACTTTCTCCGGAGAAAATCACCAAACCAATCCTGTCATTTGGCCTGCTGTTTACAAAGTTCTCTGCCACTTTTTTTGCAGCTTCCATCCTGTTAGGGGTAAAATCCTGTGCCGTCATGCTGCCACTAACATCAATACATAAAATAATATCTACGCCTTCCCCTTCCGACTGTTGCTCTTCATATTGTACCTGTGGCCTTGCCAGTGCAACTATGATGCAACTTAGTGCAAGCAATCTCAGAATGAAAGGAACGTTTTGAAATGTATTTCTCCAGGAACGCATCCGCTGCAAACCCCTGGTGGTGGAAACACCAACAGCAGCCACCTGTTTCTTTCCCTTCGCAAGTTTCCAGTAAAGAAGTACAGGTATTAAAGCAAACAGCAAAAAAAACAATGGCTGCCCAAAAGTTATATTATTGAAGTAATCACTTATCACTTTCCTGCGTTTTATTTGAAACCGGGTTGATCCTGGTTATCATATTTTTTACCTGCAACAGGCATTCTTCACTTTCGCTTTGCGTAGGAACAAATTTTGCAAATTTTACAGCACTTCCCATTCGTAAAGCATTAGCAAATGATGCCAGTTGTTCTTTATCTAAATTAAGATCATTCAGATCCATCAGCAACTCATCCGTAGTCTCATGCATTCTGTACGTTTGTGTCTTTCTCGAAATGTATCGCCTGAAAATATCCGTAAGTCGTGTATGATACTCCTTTACCTCCTTTTGCTGCAATAAGTTTTCTTTATCAAGATCATTCAGCGACTGCATGGCCTCATCGTACGGCGAAAGCTTTGATTTGAAAATATCAGGTTTGTTCTTTTTCCCGAAAAATCTGATTAAGAACCGGATCCAGAAAAACAACAAGATCAAAGCCACCCCCAATGAGACCCACCACCACCATTCCCATGGTTTCTTTACATTGATGATGGATTTGATATCGTGAAACGTGGCGCTGCTATCAAGGGGAGCGTATAAAACCTCCACAGGTATCGAATCGGTATTTATCGTAAAGGACGAATCGCCTTGCAATGTTTCAAAACTCAACGGAAGCTGTGGAATTACCTGCCGGCCGGAATCAAAACTTGTGAGCGTGATATCCTGGTTGAAACCAAGTATGCCATTTGCATTCGTGGAATCGATCTTGGCTTCATGCACTACCCTGAAACTGCCAAAACTATCAGGCACATTAAACCATGCAAGTCCGTAAGTATTATCAGGCATTGAGGTAGTAATCTTAAGATGCAACTGTTCGCCGATGACGATACTTTTTTTGTCTGCGGTAGTTTGAACCGTGGGAGATTGTGCAAAACTATTTTCAGAAAAAAAACAGGGAATTGTCAGGAACACTGCAATAACTAACGGCCTGCCATAAATGCTGTTCTTTGTTATCTTCATTTTCTTCTTAAGAAAAACTGTTGCAAAATCTTCACATAATCTTCATCGGTCCGGAGATGTAATAATTCTGCTCCCGACTTTTGAAAAACACTTTTGCAATACTCACTGTGTTTCAAAAAATTTTGCTGGTAATTATATCGGATTACGGCATCCGAAGTATCGAGCCATTGAGATTGGCCGGTTTCAAGATCTTCCACTTCCATTAAGCCAATGTCCGGAAGCGTAATATCCATTTTATCATAAATCTTAAGTCCTATTACATCATGTCTTGCTGCCGCCAGGCGCAAAGACCGCTCATATTGATCATCTATAAAATCACTCATGATGAATGCCACACTTTTGTGCGTGTTCGAACCGGAAAACAATTTCAACGCTTCGTTTATGTTAGTACCGGCCCGCTTAGCATCTGCCGTAAGCAGTTCTCTTACCACATACAATGCGTGCCTCTTCCCTTTTTTGGGTGGAATATATTTTTCAATTTTATCACTGAAAAAAATGACGCCCACTTTATCATCATTGTTGATAGCGCTGAAAGTGAGCACTGCGCCTATTTCGGTAATAAGATCCCGCTTGGTTCCGCGAATGGTTCCGAATAATGCGCTGGCGCTTACATCTACCATCAATATCACGTTGAGCTCGCGTTCTTCTTCAAATACTTTGGTAAAAGGATGAGAAAAACGGGCGCTCACATTCCAATCGATAAATCTAATATCATCGCCGGGATAATACTCACGCACTTCCCGAAAGCTCATCCCTTTTCCTTTAAAGGCAGAATGATACTCTCCTGTAAAAAGATGGGTGGTTATCTTTTTACTGATGATCTCCAGCTCTCTTACTTTTTTTGTTATTTCGGATGTTGTGAGCAACGGATGAAATGATTTATTGATGATTGGCTGATTGGATTACTGATCATAATTTAAAAATGAAAACTTATTTATGGCACATTGACTGCTTTCAGTATTTCGTCGATGATCATTTCAACACTTATATTTTCCGCTTCGGCCTCGTAGGTAAGGCCAATCCGATGGCGCAATACATCTTTGCAAATGTTTCTTACATCTTCAGGAATAACATAGCCCCGTTTATTCAGGTAGGCATATGCTTTTGCTGCCAGCGCAAGATTAATGCTCGCACGCGGCGAACCGCCAAACGATATAACTGGTTTTAATTTCGGCAAATTATACTTATCCGGATAACGCGTAGCAAAAACAATATCTACGATGTATTGTTCTACTTTTTCGTCCATATACACCTGGCGTACCAATTCCCTGGCGCTTAAAATTTCATTTGTGGATACAACTGCGTTTATGCGTGCCTGTTGCATTCCCTGAACATTCTGACGAAGGATCATTTGTTCTTCGCTCCGCGAAGGATAATCGATGATCACTTTGAGCATAAACCTGTCTACCTGCGCTTCAGGAAGAGGATAAGTACCTTCCTGCTCTATAGGATTTTGCGTGGCTAAAACCAAAAATGGTTCTTCCAGCTTATGCGAGCTGTTACCAATGGTTACCTGCCGTTCCTGCATCGCTTCCAGCAAGGCACTTTGCACTTTTGCGGGGGCACGATTTATTTCATCTGCAAGAATAAAACTTGCGAAAATGGGACCTTTGCGAACCATGAATTCATTTCGCTGCTGGTTGTAAATCATCGTTCCAATCACATCCGCGGGCAGTAAATCGGGGGTAAACTGAATGCGGCTGAAAGGTGCATTGATAGAACTGGCTAATGATTTTATGGCAAGCGTTTTTGCAAGACCGGGAACACCTTCGAGTAAGATGTGCCCGTTACTTAAGAGGCCGATCAACAGCCGCTCTAACATATTATTTTGACCTACAATGACTTTGCCAACTTCGGAATGAACCTTATCAAGAAAGGAAGCTGAATGATTAATCTTCTCATTCAGCAGGCGGATATCCTCTGCTGTTTGTAACATTTTATCAATAGAATTTAGATTAAAAATTTAAAGCCCGCAAATTACGAACTACCATTGTACAAAAACGGTGCTAATAAAATGCGTACAAAAAAACTATGTTAAATTTGAAACGAAAAAAAAGTGAATTTATGGTGGATGAACAACTAATTACCACGAGTAATTATCTTGAAGGATATAAAATTACAAAGCATTTGGGCATCGTTCGCGGTATTACGGTGAGATCAAGAAGTTTGTTTGGCAATATAGCGGGGGGCTTGCAAACACTGCTCGGGGGCAAGATCTCTATTTATGAAGAATTGTGTGAAAAAACCAGGGATGAAGCCTACCAGCACATGCTGCAACATGCGAATGACAGGGGAGCCAATGCCATCATCAATATCCGGTACGACGCTAATGAGGTGCTGGAGGGCGTAACGGAAGTATTGTGCTATGGCACCGCGGTGCTGGTGGTGAATACTTAAAATAAATAAGAGGACACTCGTGCCCTCTTATTTATTTTGTTTTTAAAAGCAATTACAGTTCCTTTGCTGCTACCCTGAAAGCTACTTTGCAAATGGCACCATAAGAAATTATCTTGCCTTTTTCCACGTGCACCTTAAAATCTTTAACGTATACTGAGTCAATGTTTTTTACAGTTTTTGAAACTTCAGCAACCGCATTTTTTACTGCGTCATCAAAACCGTTAGGTGAAGAAGCAATCACTTCTATTACTTTTACAATAGCCATAATTGATAAAATTTATTGGTTAACACTAAAAATTGCAAATACTATTCTTTATTCCCGGTCCAATAGTCAAAACTCTTTCCATCTTCAGTTTCATAATTTTTATTGTACCGCACAAAAAAGTTAAGGTACACAGCCCGGCTGAATCTCATGAGCCATGGTTGCAAGATAACAATTAATACGGCATTTGTAATCAGCCACCCAAATACACGATTATCATCCACAGATACGCCGATGGTAAATACCCAAATAATAAACGTGATGATAGAAAACACCACTACCAACGCGTAACTCACATAACCGGTACCATACCAAAAGCCGGGCTCCAGATCAAACTTCTGCCCACAAACGGGGCACTTATCATGCATGCCCAGTATTGATGAAAGCTTCAGGCTTTTATATGGATTCGGCACTTTGAACATATCGCCCCGCCGACATCGCGGGCAGCGCATAGTAAGCATGCTCCACAAAAAAATGGGTCTTGGTCGTTCTGTTTCCGGCATTATTGTAAGTTAAGCAGTCGTGCTTTTTTTGTCACCTAATTTAAGACTGTTGAAGCCTTCTCATGCTTTTTTCTTTCTCCAATCTGTTGCCGCCACATAGCATAATACAGTCCCATCTGAGAAATCAGTTCTTCATGAGTACCTGTCTCAATGATATCTCCTCTCTCCAATACGTAAATCTTATCAGCATGCATAATAGTACTTAAGCGATGAGCAATTAAAATAGTGATCTGTTCTTTTTTTGATGAAACACTTTTTATGGTATTCGTAATTTCTTCTTCTGTCAATGAATCGAGTGACGAAGTTGCTTCATCAAAAATCAATAAATGAGGGTTGCGCAATAATGCGCGCGCAATGGATAAACGCTGCTTTTCTCCTCCGGAAACCTTCACTCCTCCTTCACCAATTAATGTATCGATTCCGTTATCAGCCCGTGCGAGTAAAGTGTTGCAGGATGCCTTTTTGAGTACGTCTACAATTTCTTCATCTGTCGCAAAAGGGTTTACGAAAAGCAAATTTTCCTTAATTGTTCCCGCAAATAATTGTGTATCCTGTGTTACAAATCCTATTTGTGTTCGCAGTGCGTCGAAGTCAATGAGATCCCGGTCAACTTTATTATATAAGATCTTTCCCTGCTGTGGCGCATATAATCCCACCAACAATTTTACGAGTGTTGTTTTGCCAGAGCCAGACGGACCAACAAATGCAATCGTTTCACCTTTCTTTACATCAAAACTTATATCGTTCAGTGCAGGCTGCTGCGCAGATTGATGCCTAAATTTTACATTAATGAATTCCAGTTCTTCTATGTTGTGAATCTTCTCCGGATTGGATGGCTTTTTATCGGGAGCTTTTTGCATCAGCTCATGAAAATTATTCATTGAGGCCTCTGCTTCGCGATAAGAAATGATCACGTTTCCAACTTCCTGCATAGGACCAAACAGGAAGAATCCGTAAAAAGTAAAGGCCAAATACTGTCCCGGATTTAAATGATTCCCAAAAACGAGCCATAACAGCGTTAAGGTGATTAGCTGCTGCAAGAAATTAACCATCGTTCCTTGTATAAAACTAAGCGCCCTGATACTTTTGACCTTGCGCAATTCGAGACTTAAAATCTTGAAGGTGTTATTATTTAGCCTCGTAACTTCCTGGTCTGTCAACCCCAAACTTTTTACCAATTCAATATTCCTTAAAGATTCAGTAGTTGATCCTGCTAAGGCGTTAGTTTCATAAACGATTCTTTTTTGTATCCCTTTAATTCTTTTACTTAAAAAATTCGTAACCACAGCAATTAAAAAAATCCCTACTACATATACGGGCATAATGGCCCAATGAATACTAAATGCATAAACCGAAATAAAAACCAGGTTTACGATAATTATGAACAGTATATTGATAAAATTGGTAATGAACTTTTCCGAGTCACCTCTTACTTTGGTGAGTATAGATAAGGTTTCGCCGCTTCTCTGATCTTCAAAATCCTGGTAAGGCAGGCTCATGCTATGTTTCAGCCCGTCTGTAAAAATTGTCGCTCCAAATTTTTGTATTAATACATTTCCAAAATAATCCTGGAATGCTTTTGCTATGCGACTTACCATGGCTGTGCCAATCAACAGCAACAGGTAAAAAAGTAGGCCATGCATTACATTTTTGCCGAAAAAATATTCAAAAAAACTGGGGTTTTTGCCTTTCCCAAAAAAGAATTCATGTTCTGTTCTGTGTATTAGAATTGTATCAGTGACGCGTACATTATTTATAGTATGCACATTGTAGTTTACAAATTCGTGGGGATGAATCGCAAATTGATTCATGACCCCTCCGATAATCATTGGAGAAAAGAGGGAAAATGTTTGGTTCACTGCAGCAAGAAACAGCGCAAATAAAAATAGCTTTTTGTACGGCTTTAAATATTGTAATAATAATTTCATCGGGCAAATTGAAACGGTAAATTTCGGAAAAAGAGATGAGAGTTTTGTATTATGAATTTATCATTAAGGATGTGATGCTTATAAATTTATCCCGCCCATCCCTCTCTGTCCAGACTCCTGTATTGAATTGCTTCTGCGAGATGCTCGGGGTTGATATCATCGCTTCCAGCAAGGTCGGCAATGGTTCTGCTTACCTTTAATATGCGGTCATATGCACGTGCCGAAAGGTTCAATCGTTCCATTGCCACTTTCAATAAATTATTTCCTGCCTGCGAGATCACGCAAATTTCTTTCAACATTTTGCTGCTTATTTGCGCATTACAATAAATGCCCGGATTTTTATTGTATCGCTCTGCCTGCTTTTCTCTTGCTTTTATAACACGTTCGCGTATCGTTTCACTTTTTTCAAACTGATGCGATGACGAAAGTTCACAGAATGCAACCGGCGTTACTTCTACATGTAAATCGATTCTGTCCAACAATGGACCTGAAATTTTGTTCAGGTATTTCTGCACGGCTCCCGGCGGACAGGTACATTCTTTTTCAGGATGGTTGTAATATCCGCAGGGACATGGATTCATGGAAGCAACCAGCATAAAACTCGAAGGAAAATCAAGTGCTACTTTGGCTCTTGAGATTGTTACTCTTCTTTCTTCCATTGGCTGGCGCATTACTTCCAACACGGTTCTCTTAAACTCCGGCAACTCATCCAAAAACAAAACACCATTGTGCGCCAACGAAATTTCGCCTGGTTGCGGCATGCCTCCTCCGCCTACTAATGCCACATCAGAAATAGTGTGATGGGGCGAACGAAATGGTCGCTTGGAAATGAGCGTTGCATTTTCAGGAAGCTTGCCCGCCACACTGTGAATCTTGGTTGTTTCCAGGGCTTCCTGCAGGGTAAGTGGCGGCAGTATAGTTGGCAAACGCTTTGCCAGCATGGTTTTACCTGCACCAGGGGGGCCGATTAAAATTACATTGTGACCGCCGGCTGCTGCTATTTCCAATGCACGCTTGATATTCTCCTGGCCCTTTACATCACTGAAGTCAATTTCAAAATCGCTTTGTGCATGGGCAAATTCTTCCCGGGTGTTTACGGTAACAGGTTGTAATGAATTTTCATCCGTAAAAAAATCAAGCACTTCATTTATGTGACCTACTCCGTATACATTCAGATTATTCACCATCGCCGCTTCGCGGGCATTTTCTTTGGGAACAATTAATCCTTTAAATTTTTCCTTTCTCGCCTGTATCGCAATCGGTAAAGCTCCTTTGATAGGTCGCACAGCACCATCAAGGCTCAACTCACCCATAATTACATAATTGGCCAACTCCTCATAGTTTTCTAACTGTTCCGAGGCTGCCAATATTCCGAGGGCGATTGGCAAATCAAATGCAGTTCCGCTTTTCCGGATATCGGCAGGAGCCAGGTTAATCACTACCTTGATTCTCGGGTAATGGTAGCCATTAGTTTTAATAGCGCTTTCTACTCTCTCAACGCTTTCTTTTACAGCATTATCAGCAAGGCCAACAATGGTAGTGAATTTACCGTTGCTGACATTGACTTCTACGGTAATGGAAATAGCTTCGACTCCGTAAACGGCGCTACCATAGGTTTTTACTAACATGTATTGAAGTTAGAAAAATAAAGTTGATAATCGCGCGGAATTGATGAAGGTGTTTTAAATCTTATCGAGCAATTCGATCACCCTTTCTCTTTTGAGGATAAGATAACCCAGGCGGTCATTACTGATGCCCTCTTTTAAATTATAGTTGAATGAAAGTTTATCTTCTTCCACAATCGTCTCAAAATATTTGAAATTGATATTGGGATAATGTTTTAAAGATTCACCTATTTCATATAAATGCGTTGAGAGAATAAACAAAGAGGATCTGATCTTAATTAACCCTTCAATTACGACAGTACTACATTTCATAGCATCCTGCACATTGGTACCTTTAAAAAGTTCGTCTATCAATATGAGCCATTTTTTTCCGTCATTTACCCGCAGAATTGTTTTTTTGATGCGCTGCACTTCATTGTAAAAATAGCTTTCCCCTTTTACTACATTATCCACCACATTAATATTACTCAATAACCCGTCAAAAAAAGAAAGTTCCATTGACTCCGCAGGCACTCCCATACCTATATGTGCAAGGAAAACCGCGCTACCGACGGCTTTTATGAAAGTACTTTTGCCGGCCATATTGGCTCCTGTAAGGAAAATAAAATTCGAATGCTGATTGAGCTCAAGATCATAGGCAACCGGCTCCTGCAACAGAATATGATACAGCTTTTTTATTTTCAGCCCCGGCTCATCTGATTGTATAAAAGCGGGGAAAACAAGTTTCAGTTCATGCACCGCCATCGCCATTCCATACCATGCATCAAGCTGGAAGTAGATGTCGATCAGTTCTTCCATATTCTGTTTGAAATGATGCCGGAAAAAATACGTGAGACCAAGCATCTCAGACATCGACAGATCATGGTGTTTTTCATTTTTTGAGACAACATCAAGCTGCGCATTTTCAATAAGGACCTGCGCTTTTTGCAGCGCTCTTTTCAAATGCCCCGGGGTATCATCTTTCAGAAAAACAACAATCAGTTGCTGCATACCTTTTATAAAATCAAATCCATGCCCGACAGAATATTTGGCCAATGAAAAATCGGGGCCGTGAAATAATTTATACATATAAGCCGAGTAGGCCGTAGGTCTTGAAGGTATGGTATCAAAAATGGTCTCATAAAATTTGTGAATTACCATTATGGAGCCATTGCTGATTACTACCGGCCATTCATCTTTTTTATTAATGATGAGCTTCAGCACATTCTGGATGTCCATGATAGAGGGAATATCTTTTAAAGTGCCCGAGAAAATGTGCCTGAGCTTTTCTCTTCCGCCTGTGGTGCGGGTAAAATTTACTTTCGAAAATATAGAAAACTCCTCCTCGTGCTGAAAAACCGAAAGATCATTTAAAGTGGTTTTATCTGTTTCCATATTTTTCGTTTATAGGTAAACGTTACCCTACCGGCTGAAAGTAAGCCGCTGCCCTTTTATAGATTCATCAAACACATGCTTTCCATAACCCTCGTTTACGTACACACAGTTCCCGCTTACAAAAGTCCGATCGATTGCAGCCGGAAAAATGGTTCCTTCCAGCGGGCTCCATTCGCATTTATATAAAATATTTTCTTTGGATACTGTTGTTGATTCGTTCAAATCAACCATCACGAGATCCGCAAAATAGCCTTCCCTGATGTATCCGCGATCATCTATTTTAAAGCAGTCGGCTACTGCATGACTCATTTTTTCAGCAATTTTTTCAAGGGAAATTTTACCTTGTTTATAATAATACAACATCAGGAGCAACGAGTGTTGTACCAGGGGCAATCCTGAATGTGCATGTTCGTAAGGTGGCTCTTTTTCTGTGAGTGTATGTGGTGCGTGATCGGTGGCGATTACATCAAAGTGATCGTCCAACAAGGCTTTCCAAAGAGCCTCTTTGTTGTAAAGCGCTTTTATCGCAGGGTTGCATTTTATCAGATAGCCTAATCGATCATAGTCATCGGCTGTAAAATGTAAATGATGCACACAAACCTCTGCTGTAATTCTTTTATCTTTTAAAGGAATATTATTCACAAATAGTTCGATTTCTTTTGCAGTAGAAATATGCAAAATATGCAGCCTGCTGTTATATTTTTTTGCCATCGCTGCTGCAAAGGAAGATGAAGCATAGCAGGCATTTTCATCTCTTATCAACGGGTGATCTGATACTTCTAAAACAGGTTTTACTGATTTTATATTTCCATAGTTCGTCTTTATTATTTTTTCATCTTCACAGTGTGTCGCTATCAATAATTCACTTTCGGAAAATATTTTATGAAGCGCAGGTTCGCTGTCAACCAGCATGTTGCCTGTGCTGGAGCCCATGAAGATCTTTACACCGCACACATCTTTCTTTCTCCTGTTCATTCGCAGCACCTCATCTGCATTGTCATTGCTCGTGCCCATAAAAAAAGAATAATTCGCAAGGGAAGTATTTCTGGCTACTGTATATTTTTCTTCGAGTATCCCTTCCGTTAGTGCATTGGGGATGGTGTTGGGCATTTCCATAAATGATGTGGTACCCCCGGCCACAGCGGCTTTACTTTCCGTATAGATGGTGGCTTTATGGGTTAGCCCCGGCTCACGAAAGTGTACCTGGTCGTCAATCGCCCCGGGCAACAGGTGCCTCCGGCTTCCGTCAATTTCTTGAACTTTTTCTTTTACATTGAAGTCGGTGTCAATCCGTTCAATGCGCCCTTTTTTCAGGTAGATATTTTTTACCTCAATTCTACCCTCGTTTACAATCGATACATCTTTTAGAAGATAATTTTGCATATCTTGAAATTAATTAACAAAGAGTCTAACCCCATGCAAATTATAAAAAGCCTGCTTACGTTGCTTGTATTTATATGTCCTTTTATATTGCAAGCGCAAACTACTTATCTGCCGGAAGGGTCAAAAGAGTATGATATTATTGACCGCCTTGAAATAAAAGAAGGGAGAAATAACAGTATTCTTTTTACGGGCTTAAAACCTTACAGCAGGCGTTTCCTCGCGCGTGAAGCGGAATTCCTAGACAGCGCGCAAATAGCAACATCCTCATCACTCACCAGTGATAATAGTGAATGGCAGGGATTGAATCTTACTAAAATTGACGAATATAATCTTCATGGCATTTTGATGGATAACTCAGAATGGGTTACAGGTTCCAAAGAAAGTTTTCTAAGTAAGAAACCAATCTTAAAATCATTTTATACTACCAAGCCCAACCTGCTTGAAGTAAATACCAAAGATTTTTTCCTTGCATTGAATCCGGTTATTTCATTTCAGGCCGGTGGCGAATCTGCCGGAAATGAAACGTTATTTTATAACAAAAGAGGTATCACCGCACGCGGGAGAATTGCCAATAAAATAGGGTTCTCCACTACGATCACTGACAATCAGGAACGTGATCCGCTGTTTGTTCAGGAGAGAGTGGATAGCTTTCATGCGGTGCCGGGAGTAGGGTATTTTAAACCTTTTAAGACTACGGGTTATGACTACTTTGACGCAAGAGGTTATATCACCTTTAATATCACCAAATATATCGACGTGCAATACGGCTATGATAAGAACTTCATTGGTGACGGTTACAGAAGTCTTTTCCTGAGTGATTTTTCAAATGCTTACCTGTTCTTGAAGTTGAACACCAAAATATGGAAATTCAATTATCAGAATTTATTTATGGAGCTAATGCCACAGTTTATAAAACATGGCGATGTATTGCTCTCGCGAAAATATGCCGCCATGCATCACCTGAGTATGGATGTTACCAAATGGCTCAATTTGGGAGTATTTGAAAGTATCATTTTCGGGAGAAAGGACATATTTGACTTAGAGTATTTGAATCCAATTATTTTTCTCCGCCATATAGAAGGCACGGTCGGTAGCCCTGATAATGCTTTTGCCGGATTCGATTTCAAGGCCGATGTGGCTCATCACTTCCAGTTTTATGGACAGCTTTTATTAGACGAATTTATTTTCCATAAAATAATTACCAATGATGGTTACTGGGCTAATAAGTATGGATATCAACTGGGTGTAAAATATATTGACGCATTTACGATAAAGAATCTGGATTTGCAATTTGAAACCAACAGGGTACGGCCGTTTACTTATTCGCATAACGATTCTGTAGCAGATTATACGCATTACAATCTCCCGCTGGCACACCCGCTGGGAGCGAATTTCCAGGAATTTATCGGCATTGCTAAATACCAGCCTGCGCCCAAGTGGTATCTCTCCGGAAGAATCATTTATTACTACCAGGGGCTCGATTCAGCAGGGCAAAACTTTGGCGGCAATCCTTTTGAACTATATACTACCCGTACCCACGATTACGGATATACAGTAGGTGGCGGCCAAAGGATTAACGTAGTCAATAGCCTGGTCTCTGCATCATATGAGCTAAGAGAGAATCTGTTTTTGGAAGGAACCTACCTGTTCAGGAAAGCCACCGGCATACCTAATGATAATATATTCGAGATTGGCGTAAGGTGGAACGCAGCCAAACGCGACTTCGACTACTAACGGCAATGATTATACGAAGTCTAAACTTATTCTACAGTAAGGGAGAACGTCACCATTCGGGAATTGATCTGGTCAATCACTCTTGAATAACGCAAATTCGGGTCGCGGGAATGAAGGTTCACGATACCTTCGCTCAATTTTATTTCAGGAGATAAAACAAAATAGGGAAAGTAGATATGAAATCCCATGCCTACCTCAAGGCTAAAATTATAGGGCCTTAATTTTACAAGATCTTCTGCTTTGCGGGCAGTCGCATTGCTCGCCAGGTCATAGCTGAAATTACCGCCTGCCAATGTATACACTTTGAAATTCCCGATCCGGTCGCTACTAAATGCAATGTCGAATGGAAAGCTCATAGTGATGGATTGTACCTTTTTCTCCGCAAAGGAATCCGCGGCATATTTTTCTGTGTATAAGAGGTCCTCTTCTGTAAAAGTGAGATCGAGCGGATGAATACGAAGATCGAAGTGACCACTCAGGCGAAGATTTACCAACCACGCCAGATTGATACCAGTGCTGTTAATGCTTTCAACATCCATAATGGTATCCTGCTGCAGGAATGAATTATGATGAGTAAGGTTAAAGTGCGACTTATTATAGCCCACATTTATCCCAAAATGATACAACTTATCATCATGCCCTTCCAGGTTGACGTTATCGCGCAACTGTGCCATGGAAGCAGTTGAACAAAACACGAAAGAAATGATCAGTACGATTATTTTTCGCTGCAATAAATGGTACATATTCCTAAACTCAATGTTTTGTAGAAACTCTTTCTATAGCCTGTTTTGTTTAAAATTTGAATGAATGTTTTTTTCTCCGGAAATTGTTGAACGGAATCGTTTAAATATTGATAGGCATCATCATTTTTTGAAATCAATTTTCCAACTTTCGGGGTTACAAATCTCATGTAAAGATTATATAAGTTTTTGAAAACCGGTAGCGATGGTTTTGAAAATTCCAGTATGATTAACTTGCCACCGGGTCTCAGCACCCTTCTTATCTCCGATAAGCCCCGCTCCAGATTTTCAAAATTTCTTACGCCAAACGCCACTGTTACAGCATCAAACGAGTTATCCCCAAAGAAAATTGCCTCACTATCACCCTTTAACAGGAGAATCTGATCGGAGAGCCCCAGGTTTTCCATTTTTTTTCGCCCCACCTCCAGCATCCCTGCACTGATGTCAATGCCGGTGACCAGCTCCGGTTTTAAAATATTATAGGAAGCAATGGCGAAATCTCCAGTACCCGTTGCCACATCCAGAATTTTTTTTGGCTGATCCGCCACAAGCATTTCTATTGCTTTTTTGCGCCAACGCACATCAATTCCCGCGCTCAGAAACCTGTTTAAAAAATCATAGCGATAGGCAATTTTATCAAACATGGATTCTACCTGTTGCTTCTTGCCTTCATCAGAATTCTTAAACGGCACTACCGCATCATGGCTATACGTATTCACGGCCTCAAAGATAGTTTTTTGATGGTATAACCAAATTGGTGAAGCATTCTTTCACTTTTATTTTAGGTTTAATTTATTCCTAAAATTCCCTTTCATATTCTAATTTGCAGGGAATGCGTATTAAGCAAGCCAAATATATTGTTAGCAGCCCTTCAGTAGAAAAATGCCCTGAAGCAAACCCACCCGAATATGCATTTATCGGCAGAAGCAACGTTGGTAAATCTTCATTAATAAATATGCTCTGTAATAACAACAAACTTGCCAAAACATCTGCCGCACCGGGAAAAACACAAATGATCAATTTCTTTGAAATTATCAGCAATGACAGGGCCGGCGATCCGGCGGAAAATAAATGGCTGCTTGTGGACCTGCCAGGATATGGCTTTGCAAAAGTATCCCAAAGCAGCAGGAGGCGATGGGAGCAAATGATCGAAAATTATTTACGCAAAAGGAATAATCTTACTAACGTATTTGTGTTAATTGACTCAAGGCATTCCCCGCAAAAACTAGATCTGGATTTCATCCATCAATTGAATAAATGGCAGGTACCGCATACGATTGTATTTACAAAATCAGACAAAGAGAAACAGGCGGTAGTAAGTAAAAATGTGAGATTGTTTTTGGAGGCGCTCAGAAGCTCGCAGCAGTTTTTACCCCAACATATCGTTACCAGCTCAATAAAAAAAACAGGAAGAGATAAAATCTTACAGCTCATCGATGAGATGAACAAAGAGTATGAGGTCGAGTAAGGAAGTAGTTGATTCTCGAAAGCTCAGTTCACTATTTTATTTGCACAACTGCTGCTGGCAAATGCTTCCGGCTTAGCCTTAAAGGCGAATCCCATCCCGAGAATATAGCCCATCGCTTCGCGAAGCGCTTCATTGCTTTTGAAGTGAGGATTGGTATTTATATCTGCATGTACTTCCATGTCTACATCGTATTTTGTAAACAGGTTGCAGAGTTCATACGCAATTTCAATGCTTCTCGCTACTTCTACCAGCATACGTTCTTTAATGCTGTAGACAGTTTTGGTCTTATCATTGTTGATGAACATAAAGCCCCCATGGCCTTCCCTCAGAAAAACGATTACGGTTGCAAATTCAGTATCCACGCCTTTTACCTGACTGTCGGTACCGATGCATACCTTCAGTTTAAAACCGGATTTTGTTTCTCGCTGGATGGCTGCTTCTACAGCATTTTTGATGGGCTGTTCAATGATATCGCCATTAAATTTTCTCCAATACATAGACAGAGGTTTTCTAAAATTAATGAAAAACTCTTATCCGCGGATGAAAATGCAGTTGTTAATAATTTTTTAACTGAAAAATTATCTTCGTATATGGATTACCGTTAGTACAAATAAAAAAGGGCCAGCCCCTAACGCTGACCCTTAACTTACACATGAATCTACCTTACAGTCTTAAAATCCGTTCTGTCAGTCTTTGATTAGTATTTGAAATTTGTACCAGGTAAATTCCGTTAGGGGTGTTTGTTATGTCAATAGAATTAGTACCTGCTGTTCCTTTGCCGGCTTTGATCATCCGTCCGCTCATGTCCATTATTTTATAATCGTAATTTTCAAGAGCGTTAACAATGATTTGATTGTAGACTTGTGTACCGGTAAGGCTAAAAATAGTTTTGGCATTGCTCACTTTTAACGCTATTACGTTTGAATATATTGCACGATCTGTAATAGAAACAGCCTTGAGCCTGTAATAAATTATGCCATTGCCGGTAGGCGTATAGCTGTAATCCCGGGCGCTGTTCAGCAGGTTAGTTACTGTCGTAAATTCTTTCCCGTTTAATGACGCCTCAATTGTAAGAGTACTTACCGGCTCGGGGGAAACTACGTTCCAATCAAAGGATGCTTTACCGTTTTCATTTCTGCCTTCCAATGTGGCTTGCTGCAACGGTGTGATGAACAACGGATCGTAGCTGCCAACAATATTATAGGAGCCCAGGCTGCCATAGTTGCTCGTATAGGCATTGCCTGATCCCTCCACTGAAACATAATAAGTACCAGGCACCAATACAGTGTCGATGGACGCATTCAAACTATCTATCGGATCATAAGTGCCAATCACCTGGAATGATGCATTAATCAATTTCAATTTTACGTCTAGGTCGGCACCTTCATTATTGGGTCCAACCGAAAACGGGTTAGCATTAACATGGAGCTGGCTTGTCTGCGCCAGGTCGAATTTGAAAACGTCTTTATCGGTAGAAGTGGCGATGATACCGCTGTCGGCAAAAGCATCATTGTTTATTGAAAGAGTGGTGGGATTTATTGCAGGATCATCCCCGTGATCGTCTGCCCGATATGTAAAGCCATTTTGTGTTGTAATTACTGTCAGGGCATCCTGATCCTGTGAACAACCCCACGGGGTTGGACCATTATACCATCCGGTAAAATTTTGATAGTAACTATTGCCCATGATCGGTGCCCATCCGGTCTGGCCGGAACCTTCACCTGTATTATACACTGCTAATAAGTTGCAGTTGTTATCGTAGGTGGCCTGGTGCGATAATCCTACCGTATGACCTGCTTCGTGGGTGCAACATTCAGCCACCATTTTTGTATTGTTTGGACCCAGCCTGTCCGGAAATACAAAACCCGGTGTATCATCGCCCCAGGTAAACGAACCTGTATAGGAAATACCACCAACGCCTGTGTACCAATTGCTGGTGGGAGTTACAATTATTCTTACTCTTTGGTCGATCGGAGCAGCTAAAAAAATCGTAGAGTCTGTTGTGATATCAACATTAAACGGCCTGAAATCTTCGGAGACACGGTCGAAAATTTCTATTATTTGCGCATCACTTAAACCTGAAGGAGCACAATCAATCGGCATTCCTCCATTCCATGACGTACAATTAACATAGTCGCCGTCAAAGTCAAAAAAGATAGTTGCCTTTGCCGAAGGCAAACTGCTTAACATCGGCAGACATTTAGCTTCAAAAGTCGCTGCGCTAAAAAACATTATGAGTATCAGAACAATGTTTTTCATAGGTTTAGGGATTAGCCACGGCAGATGGGGGTTTGCAAGGTCCTGGTTTAAAAATCTTGTATAAGTTCCTCCGTTTTTATTTTGGTGAATGAATAATTGCCTGCATCATCTTTTACCAATTCATAGGCATCCGCATACTTTTCATTGATAATACGACCAACATAGGTAATGGTACTGTCGTCATTTATCCTCTTTGAAATACAAAGAAGTGCATCATTGAGAGCAGTCGACTTAATTAACACGCTCGACAGATTATTATATTTCTGTACAGAAGAAATAACAATGCCGCTAAACGTGAAGCCTGAAGAAAAAATAAATTTTATCGTATTGCCGGTTGATGCTGCAAATGCCTTATCAAGCTCTGCAACGGAAGCTGGAATTTTTGAGGAATAATGGGCAAATAAATAAGGTCGAACTGGCCTGTTAACCTGTGCGCTGCTGGCAGAAACGCTAATAATCATGAACACAAACAGACACAGTTTTGGAATGGCTTTCATAGACGGATTACTTGGTTTTTGTGCAATTGGATAAATTTAAAACGTCATGCGTACGTAAAAAATTATACAACTGGTCGAAAAAAAATACCTTCGCATTTTATTTAAGTATATATACTTATGAGCTGGGTACTAGTACTGCCCGGTACTGAGCAGAACCAACGTACAAGCCTCTATTGGCTCTATACCATTTTCTTTTGCAAGCGAGTATAATTCAGGGTTTTCGGCACCGGGGTTGAAAATAATTCTCCTGGGGCGAAGAGAAAGAATGTAATCGTAATATTCTTTTTGTCTCAAAGGATTAAGATAAAGTGTAATCGTATCTATATTATTAATGTTGCTTTTCTCTGTATCGATCGCAACGTCTCCGACAATAGATTTTCGGCTGCCTATCGCCGTTACAGTATGCCCTTTTGCCCTGAGTCTGCTAATTGCAAGAAAACTATAACGGGAAGGTTTATCTGAAGCTCCTATGACGAGGGTATGTTTATTAGCCATTCTGTCAATTAGTTAAAAATCTCGCCTGGAGTTCCGGAGTCGGTAACATACATTCATCCATTTTGCCAAACCATCGATAACGATTCCTGGCAATAAAATTATAAATCCAATCTCTGATGAACCTGGGTATAATTATAAAGCCGTATAGAAGGGGCCATAAGCTTTTTAAATGCTTCACTACTGTTAAAGCGGCAGTAGAACGATCGAATACTTTTTTATTTTCTACAAACAAAAATGAATCACTTGCGTCTTCCGGGAGATTGTTCTCACGAAGAATTTGCTTTCCGGCTTCGGATTGAAGAGAGGCAAATTTGAAATAATTTTTTTTATCGCGCTTTATCACAAACCGAACTGCCCCACTGCATAAATTGCAAACACCGTCGAATAATATGATTCCACCCATGCTCATTACCATACAAAGTTATGAAAACTGTACTCCGGCAATGAATCGGGAAACCACGCACGAGTTCAAATGAAACACTAAAAGTAAAGCTGCCATTTGCGTATAGGTGTCGCCGGTAGTTTTAAAGAACTAAGCAAGCATTGTTACCGGATTCTCCATGAATTTTTTGAAAGTCTGGAGGAATGATGCGCCAACCGCTCCGTCAATACTGCGGTGATCGCAGCTTAGTGTTACTTTCATCACATTGGCAGCGCCGAAGTCATCTCCCTTTTTTACAACGATCTCTCTTATTCTTCCTACGGCAAGTATGGCACTATCAGGCGGATTGATGATAGCCGTAAATTCTTCTATATCCATCATGCCGAGATTGGAAACGGTAAATGTGTTACCTGTGAATTCGTCAGGCTGAAGTTTTTTATTTCTTGCTTTCTCATATAATATTTTTGCATCAGATGCTATCTGAGAAAGTGATTTTTGATCTGCAAAGCGAATAACCGGAACGATCAATCCATCCGGCATTGCAACCGCAGAACCAACATGAATATGTCTATTCTGGCGTATAAAATCGCCCATCCAACTGCTGTTGACAGCAGGATGCTGACGCAGCGCCATGGCGCAGGCTTTTATCACCATATCATTGAAGGATATCTTCAGCGGACTCACTTCATTTATAGCTACCCGTGAACTGATAGCATTATCCATATTGATCTCCATGGTGAGATAGAAGTGAGGAGCATTGAACTTGCTTTCACCTAATCTTCTTGCAATCGTCTTACGCATCTGCGAGTTGGGAATATCCACGTATCCTTCCTTGCCTGTTTGCTCAAATGCCGCAACAGTGGGCGGCGCTTTCATGGTTTCTTCTTTTGCTGCCACTGGTGCGGCTCTATATGCATCCACATCCCGTTTAATGATCCTTCCGCCGTCGCCGCTTCCCGGTATTTTTGATATATCAATACCCTTATCAGCAGCCAATCTTTTTGCCAGTGGCGAAGCCTTTACCCTTCCATTTTGCGAAGCAGATGTATGTTCCTCAACTGCTACATGCGTTTCAGCAACCGATTCGGCTGCAGATTCCTGCTGCGCAGGTATTGCCGGAGCATAACTTTTATTTTTTCCCGCATTCACAAAGGCACTCACATCCGTTCCATCTTTACCCACAATAGCGATTACATCATTTACCTTAGCAGCCTCACCGGCGGGTACACCTACGTATAAAAGCGTACCCTCCTCGTAACCGATTACTTCCATTGTAGCTTTATCTGTTTCTACCTCTGCGAGTACATCATCACTTTTTACTTTATCTCCCACTTTTTTATTCCATTGTACAATCTTTCCCTCTGTCATAGTATCACTTAGCAACGGCATTCTTATTGCCTTTGCATCCTTTGGCAACTCAGCAGAAACCAAAGCCTGAGGAGTTGCTCCTTTCTTTGGTTCGGGTTCTCTTTTTGTTTCTTCCTTCTTTTTACCCGTATCCTTTCCATCTCCGCTCAATAATGACTTGTAATCTTCTCCCTGTTTACCCACAATGGCAATTATATCATTTACCTTAGCGGCTTGTCCGGCGGGTACACCAATGTATAAGAGCGTTCCTTCTTCGTAACCAATTACCTCCATCGTGGCCTTATCCGTTTCTACCTCGGCTATTACATCATCACTTTTAACTTTATCACCCACCTTTTTGTTCCACTGAATAATTTTTCCCTCAGTCATCGTATCGCTTAAAAGAGGCATTCGAATCGCTTTCGCCATAATAATTTGTCAGTTTTTTATAAAATGGAAGTCGAAATTAATGCAATTTAATCAAACGGCTTCCGGTTAAAGATGGTTCAACCGGCGCAAGTTAAGGATAGAGTGGGTTTGCTTAATCAGTTTCTGAAAGACCAACCCATTTTACTTCATCAAATTCAAATTTTCTTTCGATTGCGTCTCTCGCCACCAATTCGCCCGAGGGTAATACTTTTTCAATTACGGTTTCAAAAACCAAATTGTCTTTTTTTAGCCGGACCTTTTCCCCGGCGCAAAATAGCCTGGCATTATATTCCTGAATCATTTCATCAAAAAAGCCAGCTTTGAGCCGCTTGATTTGTTCCAGTACTTTATGATGCAGCAGATGCGCCATTGCCACTACATCGTAATGAAGGCCGGTTATTTGCTTTAAAGAAATTGCTGAGAAATCTTTGCCCCCAAAACTTTCCTGGTTGATGTCAAGTCCGATTCCAATAACAGCCCACTGCCATAAATTACCTTTCAGTTGATTTTCTATGAGGATACCGCCTGCCTTACTGTCATTCAGATAAATGTCATTTGGCCATTTGATTTTGATATCTTCTTCAGTGAATTGTGAAAAAAAATGAGTGCATGCAAGTGCCGACGCCACGCTCATTCGAAACTGTTGATATACTTGTAACCACTGCATTTGAGCCATTATGCTGAGCATTATGTTTTCCCCCGGATTACTCTCCCATTTAGCTCCCAGCCTGCCCTTACCTGCTGTTTGTCGCAATGCAAATATGCCCGTTTCATCTGTAGCGTCACCTTTATGAATCAAGGCCATGGCATAGTTGTTGGTACTATCCACTTCCTGAAGCGTCACGAATTTTGGCGGGATGGGTGACATAGAAAATCTATTAGTAAAGAATTAGTATTTTTGATACAGTGGTGTGATGATAGGTTTACAAAAAGCTGCAATCTACCCTAATAAAATTTATTTCTGCATCGCGAGTCATGCAGAATTTGATTAAAATGAAAGCATTTGAATAATTTAACCGTATTGTCCGCAAGGAAAAAGCCTTCTCTTTCAAGAACAACTCGAAATAGCAAAATTTTTAAAACCATCATAAATGCTATCCAGGAAAAAAAAGGTGAAGTAATTATTAGTCTTGATTTAAAAAAGATACCGGAAGCAGTGGCAGACTTTTTCATTATTTGTGAGGCTAACAACAGCATTCAGCTCAGGGCAATATCTGATTTTGTGGAGGAAGAAGTGAAGAAGAAATGTGGCGAATTACCCTATCGTCACGAAGGACGGAAAGGAGAACAGTGGATTATTATAGATTATGTAAGTATAGTGATACATGTAATGCTGCATCAAACGAGAAAATTTTATAGTCTCGAGGAAATGTGGAGCGATGCGTCAGTTATGGAACATTAAAATTCAAAAAAAGACCTTGATTGATACCATATGAATAAAAAGTTACGTTTAACTACGACAAAAATTTATATTGCAAGGCAATAAAGTATATGGCAACTGAAGAACAGAAAAAAAATTTGATACAAAAAAGACTCAACGCCGGCGGCAATAATAACAATAATAAGATGCCGGAAGATGACCCAAGGAAGAGAACGAGGGTAAATATTTATTGGGTATACGGGATCATTTTTGCCGGTATCATCGGTTATAATCTTTATAGAGGCACCTCCAATAGTGGAATCGAAATTGCCAATACCCAATTTTACCAAATGGTGAAGCAAGGCGATGTGGACCAGATTAAAACCGTGGGAAATAAAAAAATTGTCCGCGTTTTTATTAACCAGGATTCCCTTAAGAACAAATCTTCTTATTATCGACAGATATTTGGAAGCGATTATGACGCTGTAACAAAACTACCCCAACCGCAGGCTTATTTTGCCATTATAAAAGACGAAACCTTTGCGGCCGACATGCTGCAGTTTTATAAGGAAAACCCTAATGTAAAACAAGTACCTGATAAGCCCGGCGATGAGGGTGAACTTTTTGGTCAAATAATCAGCACATTATTACCGATACTCCTGATTGGGTTATTATTTATAATGATGATGCGAAAGGTGGGTGCGGGAGGGGCTGCAGGCGGACCCGGAGGTATTTTTAATATCGGAAAATCAAAGGCAACACTTTTTGATAAAGGAGCAAGAGTAAATATAAACTTCAGCGATGTGGCCGGGCTGGACGAAGCTAAAGTGGAGGTAATGGAGATCGTTGACTTTTTAAAGAATCCCAAAAAGTATACTTCTCTCGGTGGTAAAATTCCAAAGGGCGCATTACTCGTAGGCCCCCCGGGAACGGGTAAGACGCTCCTCGCAAAGGCGATGGCAGGTGAAGCACAGGTTCCTTTCTTTAGTTTAAGCGGTAGTGACTTTGTTGAAATGTTTGTGGGTGTGGGCGCCAGTCGCGTGAGAGACCTGTTTAAGCAGGCAAGAGAAAAAGCACCTTGCATTATCTTTATTGATGAAATAGATGCCATAGGGCGCGCAAGAGGAAAGAATATGATGATGAGCAATGACGAAAGAGAAAATACGCTCAATCAGTTGCTTGTTGAAATGGACGGCTTCTCAACTGATATAGGTATTATTATTCTTGCCGCCACTAACCGTCCTGATGTGTTGGATAGTGCACTGCTGAGACCAGGAAGATTCGACCGGCAAATATCCATCGACCGGCCTGACCTAGTTGGAAGAGAAGCAATTTTCAAAGTGCATCTTGCACCAATAAAAATTTCTCAGAGTCTTGATGTTCACAAACTCGCAGAGCAGACACCCGGTTTTGCCGGAGCCGATATTGCCAATGTATGCAACGAAGCCGCATTGATAGCTGCCCGTAAGAATAAGGATGCGGTTGACATGTCCGATTTCCAGGATGCTATTGATAGAGTAATCGGAGGGTTGGAGAAAAAGAATAAAATTATTTTACCTGAAGAAAAGGAAATCATTGCCTATCACGAATCAGGTCATGCAATTTGCGGTTGGTTTCTGGAACATGCATATCCTTTGTTGAAAGTAACTATTGTACCGAGAGGTACTGCCGCTTTAGGATATGCGCAATACACACCCAAAGAGCAATACCTGTATAATACCGATCAGTTGATGGATCAGATCTGCATGACACTTGGAGGCCGTGCTGCTGAATCGATTTTCTTTAGCAAAATATCTACGGGAGCCAGCAACGATTTGCAACAGGTAACCAAGATGGCCTATGCCATGGTTACAGTATATGGAATGAATGATAAGATCGGTAACGTAAGTTTTTACGATCCCCAGCAGGAAGCAACATTTACCAAGCCATTCAGCGAAGAAACAGGAAAGATGATCGATGAAGAGGTAAGAAAATTGGTGGAACAAGCTTACGAACGCACAAAGGCACTGCTTATAGAAAGAAAGAAAGAGGTAGAAATTTTAGCCCAGGCATTATTAAAAAGAGAAGTACTCTTCCAAAGTGATGTTGAGGAGTTGATTGGCAAACGTCCTTTCGAAGATAAAAAGGCGCTCGATTTTGTAGATAATCCTAAAGAAGCAGTTATTGATCCGCCGATATCGGGAGTGATTTCATAATTGCCATCAAAAAAAGTGAAGATGAAAGTTTCTTCTTCAAAAGAAAAAATTTTAAAAAAAATAAGAGAGGCACTGAGTAACCCGGTGCCTCTGCCTTTTCCGGGAAGCGAAGGAACCAGCTCTGTGTTTCATCCGCAAACACAGGAGCTGGAAATAACGTTTGCAGAGGAGTTTACCGGGCTGCTGGGCAAATTTGCCTTCTGTATGGACGATACTGATATGATACGGCAGTTGCAGCAATTAATTAAAGAACGAAACTGGACCAATGTTTTTTGCAATGAAAGTGTATTAAAAAATTTGCTCAGCAAAGAAAAGCTCGTCAATCCTGCCACAACAATCGCTGCCTGTGATGCCGCTATTACTTCCTGCAAATATCTTGTAGCACGTACCGGTGCTATTGTAATGACGTCTGCGCAACAAAGTGGCCGCACTACAAGCGCTTATGCTCCGGTTCATATTTGTATTGCCTATATGGATCAGCTCGTATATGATACAAGAGATGCGCTTACCGCATTGAAAAAAGAATATGGCAATTCACTTCCGTCCTTCATTACATTTGCCGCAGGCCCCAGCCGTACTGCCGACATTGAAAAGACTTTGGTCGTTGGCGTTCACGGCCCAAAAGAAGTTTATTTATTTTTGATTGACAAAGTATCAAAATAAGATGCTTCCCGAATAGCATATAAATGAGTATTCTTCCGAAAAAAATATTTTTCATTTCAGACTTCCATCTCGGCGCTCCCGACCCTGAATCGAGCATGATAAGGGAAAAAAGGATCGTAAAGTTTCTCGACGAAATAAAGAATGATGCTTCGCATATTTTTATCCTTGGTGATCTTTTTGATTTTTGGTATGAATACAAAAAAGTAGTTCCAAAAGGTTTTGTGCGAATTTTGGGAAAGCTCGCAGAACTAACCGACAACGGAATCATTATTAAATTTTTTGTCGGCAATCACGATATGTGGATGAATGGGTACTTTGAGAAAGAATTGAATATCGAGGTCTTTCATGAACCGCATGAGTTTGATTTCAATGGCAAAATATTTTTGGTGGGGCACGGCGACGGATTAGGTCCCGGCGACCATAAATACAAATTCATAAAAAAGGTTTTCAGGAATAAGCTTTCTCAAAAACTCTTTGGCGCACTTCATCCCAATGCAGGCATCGGGCTGGCCAATTATTTCAGTCGCAAAAGCAGGGCTGCTACAGGAAAAACGGACGAAGAATTTCTCGGCGAAGACAAAGAGTGGCTTATTATTTTCAGCAAGGATATGCTCAAAAAAAAGCATTATGACTTTTTTGTTTTTGGTCACCGGCACTTTGCACTCGATTTTAGATTAAGCGACACCAGTCGATATATCAATCTCGGTGACTGGATTAAATATAATGCCTATGCGGTTTTTGACGGAGAGCAACTCGAATTAAAGTATTACGGAAAATGAAGACACCCATAAAAAAATATCTTCGTTTATCAATAGCGGTTAGTATGCTTTTTTCTGCCGCGAAAACATCTGCCCAGGATGATTCGCTTTTTAGATTTCTAAAAAAGATCGACTACCCGCTTTCTTCTTTTGCAGTAGATAACTTAGGCGAACTATACACCATCGATATCAATAACCAGCTAAAAAAATATAATGGCCAGGGCGATTCCATCGGTGTATTTAACCAGGTAACCAACTATGGCAAATTGAGTTATGTAGTTGCCGAAAATCCATGGAAGGTGATTCTTTTCTATAAACATTATGCCACCATCGTATTACTGGATAAATATTTGAATGTAGTAACTACCATTGACCTGCGAAGGCAAAATATCTTCCAGGTGGATGCGGTAACTACTTCCTATGATAACAACATCTGGCTGTATGATGAGCAGGATAATAAATTAAAAAAAGTAGATGATAACGGTAACCTGCTTTTTGAATCAACCGATTTTCACTTGTTATTCGATTCGGTTCCAACGCCTACAACCATTCTTGATCGCGACGGGTCTGTTTATTTGTACGACCCGGAAAAGGGGTTATATGTCTTCGACTACTATGGCACCTTTAAGAATAAGTTTACCTTCCTGGGATGGTCCGATATTTCTATAATAGACAAAAAGATCTATGGATTCGACAGTACGCATTTATACCGCTATTCACCTCCGCTACCTGATTTGAAAACTTTTGACCTATCATCGGCACTGCAAAACAGCACGTCTATCCGGGTAAATAATCACCGCATTTATGTGCTGAAAGATCATCAGCTTAAAATTTATTCGCTGCAATAGGAAAAACCTTTTTTTAAATTGCGTTATGAAATTTCTTGACCAGGTTTATTTCGATAATACTTTACGTAGTTACCTGATCGTTTTCGTCACTATTCTTTTCGCGTTTATACTTAAAAGAATTATTTCAAGATACACGGCGTCGCTGATATTCAGGCTGGTGAAGAAGACAGATCGCCCAAACCGGTTAAAATTTATCAATTTAATCATTACACCTTTTGAGCGATTGCTATTTATATTGATCAGCGTCTTTGCAATTGACAGGTTAAACTTTCCTCACCAACTTGTTTTTAAAATACATACTGTCACCAGCCATGAAATAGCAAACGGTATTGCATCAGCCATTATCATTGTTTGTTTCATCTCCCTGGTTATTCGTTTCCTCGATTTTTTAGTATTAATTATAAAGGAAAAAGCGGGTGCCGCAAATACTCCGGGTGAGTACCAACTACTTTTTTTCTTTAAAGACTTATTGAGAGTTATTGTCATCATCCTCGGGTTTGTTATTATCTTAAAATTTTCCTTGGGATTTGATATAGGCAACCTGCTTACCGGTTTAAGCATTGTAGGCGCAGCCCTGGCTCTGGCTGCAAAAGAAAGCCTCGAAAACCTGATTGCATCTTTCATCATTTTTTTTGATAAACCTTTTCAAACCGGCGACTTCGTGAAAGTGAATAATTATTCCGGGACTGTGGAAAGGATTGGCTTGCGCAGCACCCGGTTGCGTACTGCGGAAAAATCAACAGTTACGGTTCCTAATAAACAAATGGTGGATAGCATTCTCGACAATTGGAGCACGCGTGATTCTATTAGAAATGAAATAAAAACAATATTGCCCGCTCAGTCGCCTTCTGATGATATAGAAAAAACGATTGCAGGTATCAAAGAAATTCTTGCGGCCAAAAAAGATACTGTTCTTAATTATTCCGTGTACCTACAGGACATAAACCCCGATGGCGCGGTTATCATGATCATTTACTTTACCCGATACCCGATGGCGCTGGATGATCTCAATGCATTACGCGAAGAAATAAACATTGATGTGAGAAAGCTTCACGAAAAGAATGATATAAAACCTGCAGCGGGTGCAACGGTGAAGATTGTGAGTTAATCAAGACAAAATGCAAGAGAAATTTGCTCCCTACTTCATGCAAAAGAGTCAGTGAAGAAATAAAAAAGTGAAAAGAAAAAATACATACAGATCTGTATTTGTAATTATAGGTATCTTTTTAGTTATGGTGATGATATCTAAGTATCTTCATAGCAGATTGAGAAGGGAAGGTGTTTTATGTAAGGGAACAACTTTAGAATGGGCCTTTACAAGTGGTGGCCTAACATTGAAGTATCAATTTACTTATTAAGGGAAGAAATATTACAGCGGTGATGCACTCGGTAAAATAATGGGGAATAACGTATTTATTAATCGCGATTTTCAGTAATGTATGATCCCGAAACGGGATTTAGTCGCATATTAATCCAACCATCTGATTTTAAAAAATACAGCTTGGAATATCCTGATAGTTTAAAATGGGTTCTGCCATATTTGAAGTAAAATTAGGTCAAAACCGAAGGTGGGCTTAATTGGTCTAATGAAGTAGTAGAATCGTCTTTCAATTATTTATTATCTCCGCCAGCTCTTTATCCCAATAACCCGTTTTGCCATACTCTTCCAGGCGACCTTTTTCTTTTCCGTTTTGCATTACGATGATGGTAGGAGTCTTTGTCACATGCATTATATGCGCCATATTACTAATGGTATTCTTGCGTCGGTCAACAGCAAAAAGAACAATCTTGTCTTCCGGGAAACCTGATGCTTCCTGAATTTTAAAAAATTTAGGGATGATGAATTGACTGTCTTCACACCATGTGCCAAAGAAGATGATAAAGCTGATCTTGTCCTTATTATTGCTGAAGGCGGCTACGGCTGATGAATCCGGGTAATCGTAAATTTTCCTGCTGTCAGCATACCAATGGAACGCGGTATCATCAGTCAGATCATTTTTGGTAACAATGCCTTCCAGCATTTTTTCATTATTGTTGGCTGAATCAGCTAATACGATATAAGAATGCCGCGACTGCGTTTGTGCGTGTACGTTAGTAATGAAATTGATCGAAACAAAAAGAAGCATCAACAGAGACAGGCGCATATATATTTATTAAAGGTTATTCTTTAATTCTGTCAAAAATAGCTTTATTCTCTGCAATGCCTCTATCATCTCATGCTTCTCTCCTGCAGCCTTATTATTTTTCAAAAATTCTTTGGCGCCATCTATGGTGTATTTTCTTTCGCGGAGCAGGTGATAGATCATCTTGAGATTCTTTACGTCTTCCGGTCGGAAGTATCGGTCCCCCTTCTTGTTTTTCCTTGGTTTCAAAATAGAAAATTCATTTTCCCAATACCGTATCAGGGAAGTATTTTCCTTAAACATCGCAGCTACATCACCAATGGAATAATATTGCTTTTTGAAAAGCTCTTCGTCGTCCGGCACCTCTATCAGATCGGCATTCATGCCCATTTCTTTCAGGCTCTTTCTTCCGCGCTTTGGCTTTGGCGCCAGTAAATTTTGAACCACATTATTTTTTGCTTCAACCTTTTTAGAAGCGTCATGTTCGAATTCAAATGATATTTGCGATAATTCCATCAGTCAAAACTTTTTGCGCTTCCTGTGGAAGCAATTTTCAAAATTCGGTCAAATTGTTCAGGCGTGAGATCGTTGTAGAAAAAATATACCGGATCCACTTCCTGGCCGTTTATATGCACTTCATAATGACAATGCGGGCCGGTGCTTTTGCCTGTACTTCCTACCCAACCTATCACTTCACCACGTTTCACGCTTTCACCTTTTTTTACTTTCACTTTCAACATGTGTCCGTACAAAGTTTCATACCCATATCCATGATTTATCACCACGTGAATACCGTACCCATCGCCTGTTTCACCGGCCACCTCCACTACGCCATCTCCTGTAGCATAAATGGGTGTTCCAATCGGAGCCGTAAAATCTATCCCCTTGTGAAACTTCGGCGTTCCATAAACAGGGTCAATCCTCATGCCAAATCCTGAGCCAATCCGATTTAAGTCGCGATTGCTTACCGGCTGAATGGCCGGAATGCATGCTAGTTTTTTATCTTTATTCTTTATGAGGTTCTCTATATCGTTGTAGCTCGCAAACTGGTAAGTTACTCGTGCACTGATATTATTCAGTGTTTTCGAAATTTCATTACCCAATTCGTCATCATTGATCGCAGTGATGTTCTGCAATTCATTTTTTTGCGCCGTAAGTTTAGCGCGGGTGCTGTCTGGTACCGGGTTGGCTTCGAAAATAGAACGGTAGACATCATTGTCTCTTTTTTCCAACATGGCCATTTGTTGTTGCAATGTCTGTGCCTGTGCTGCGAGCGTGTTGTAATTTTGCCGGAGTTTATCATATTTTGCTTCGGCGAGTTTGGCTTGTGGCGACCGAATAAAATGAAAGGCCAGTGCAACTATTATGAAAGCGGTAACCGAGGCGGCGGCAATAAATGCAAAGAATCGCAACAGTTTCACGTGCCACGGTGTTACGAGTTTTTCGTAGCGAAGGGTTTGCGTATCGTAATAATATTTGATCTTTTTCATTGGCTGTGCGAAAGAGAAATTTTATTACAATTTTTATGCAATCGCCGTTAACATCAATGAGTAAACGAATACCTTTGCCATCTTAATTTTTGAACTATCAAAGATAAGTTCCTAAACCGCAAAACACGAGACACAGCGGCCCCCGCCGCAAAATTTTAACAGGCATGATGCAAAGCGCTGAAATACGACAAACATTTCTTGATTTCTTTAAATCAAAAGGGCACACGATTGTCCCTTCTGCACCGATCGTTATTAAAGATGACCCCACCTTGCTTTTTACCAATGCGGGTATGAACCAATTCAAGGATTATTTTTTAGGAAATAAAAAACCTGCTTCCACACGCGTTGCAGATACGCAGAAATGTTTACGTGTAAGCGGCAAGCACAATGACCTGGAAGAAGTAGGCGTAGATACTTATCATCATACGATGTTCGAGATGCTCGGCAATTGGAGCTTTGGTGATTATTTTAAAGAAGAAGCCATTGCATGGGCGTGGGAGTTGCTCACAGAAGTTTATAAAATCGATAAAAATCGTTTGTACGTGACCGTATTTGAAGGTGATGCAAACGAAGGTCTGCCGAAAGATGAGGAAGCGATTTCTTTTTGGAAGAAGTGGATAGCCGAAGACCGCATCATCATGGGGAAGAAGAAAGATAATTTCTGGGAGATGGGCGACACCGGACCATGCGGACCGTGTACAGAAATTCACATTGATTCGAGGACAGATGAGGAAAGGAAAAAAGTTGACGGTAAAACATTGGTAAATGCGGATCATCCGCAGGTGATAGAGATATGGAACCTTGTATTCATACAATTCAATCGTAAAAAAGACGGAACGCTGGAACCACTACCGGCAAAGCATGTAGATACCGGAATGGGATTTGAAAGACTCGTGCGCGTTTTGCAAAATAAACACAGCAATTACGATACGGATATTTTTACCGGAACGATTGCGGGGGTTGAAGAGCTGTCACAAAAGAAATATGGAAATACAGACAGCAAGCAGGATGTTGCTTTTCGTGTGATTGCCGATCATATTCGTGCTATCTGTTTCACGATCGCTGATGGACAAATGCCATCCAATACTGGCGCAGGTTACGTGATTAGAAGAATATTACGAAGAGCAGTAAGATATTATTTCTCTTATCTCGATGTAAAGGAGCCACTGCTGTACAAATTGATTCCATTAATCGCTAATCAATTCAAAAATGTTTTTCCCGAATTGGATAAACAAAAGGATTTTGTTGGAAAAGTTGTGAAGGAAGAAGAGGACGCTTTTTTGAGGACAATTGAAAATGGAATATCAATGTTTAGCGAATACATTGCATATCGGAATAAAAGAGGACTAAATTCACAATTTGAATATAATGAATTGTTTGGTGACATTGTATATTTTATAAATGATGATCCGCAGGCTGGGGTAGATAACGCGAAAACCGATCAGCCGATTACCCCTTATATAATTCGGGGCAAAGTTGCGTATACTTTATTTGATCGCTTTGGATTTCCTCTTGATTTAACCAATTTACTAGCAAAAGAAATAGGATGGACAGTTGATATTGAAGGATTCAATTATGAAATGCAAAAACAAAAAGCCCGTTCCCGCGCTGCAACAGCCGTTGATACTGGGGATTGGGTTGTATTAAATGATTCCAATGAATCTTCCTTTGTTGGTTATAATACATTCGAAACAACAAGCAAAATTTTAAAATATCGCAAAACAAAAACACAAGGGAAAGAAGTTTATCAAATTGTTTTGGATAAAACACCATTCTACGCTGAAAGCGGCGGGCAGGTGGGCGATACGGGATACCTCACCCCCGGCCCTTCTCTAAAGAAGCGGGGGGAACCCATTGAGATCTTCGATACCAAAAAAGAAAACAATCTTATTATTCATTTTGCCAATGCGATTCCCAAAGATTTAAGTGGCGAGGTAATTGCAAAAATTGATATTGATAAAAGAAAGAAAACTGCAGTTCATCATAGTGCTACGCATTTGTTGCATGCTGCATTACGCAAAGTATTGGGCACTCACGTGCAGCAAAAAGGAAGCCTTGTAAATGATGAACATCTCCGCTTCGACTTCTCTCATTTTGTAAAAATGACCGATGAGGAGATCAAAAAGATTGAATCATTGGTAAATGAAAAGATTCGCGAAAATATCCCGGTGGTGATAAAGCAAATGAAAAAAGAGGAAGCCATCGCTATGGGCGCCATGGCGTTGTTTGGTGAAAAGTACGGTGATGTGGTCCGCGTGGTGATCATCGATCCTGAGTATTCAATTGAATTATGCGGTGGAACCCACGTTGGCAATACTGGTGAATTGGGTTTTTTTAAAATAACAACAGAAACGGCTGTGGGTGCAGGTATCCGTAGAATAGAAGCGGTAAGCGGAAAAGCTGCGGAAGATCTGATTGAAGAAGAATTCGAACGAACTAATCAAATACGGAGCCTCTTAAAAAATCCAAAGGACCTCAGTAAGTCGATTGAAAATCTCGTCGCGGAAAACAGTGATTTAAAAAAGCAACTGGAAAGAGCAGAAGCGAAGCAACTCTCGTCTTTACAAAAAGAGCTTTTGCAAAAGACAGAAAAGATCGGCGATGTCAATTTCATCGGGCAAATTGCAGATGTCTCTAATGCAGATGCGTTAAAGAAAATTTGTTTTGCCTTAAAAAATGAATTGAAAAATTATGTAGTCGCTCTTGCAGCTAATATCGATGGGAAAGCCTCTGTTGCCATTATGCTGGATGAAGCCGTAAGCGTTTCTAAAAATCTCGATGCTTCCAAAATAATTAAAGAACACATCGCACCTTTAATAAAAGGCGGTGGCGGCGGACAAAAAACACTGGCTACTGCCGGCGGACAGGATGTTTCCAAACTTAAAGAAGTGGTTGAAAAAGTAAGATCGCTTCTATAAAAATTCCTTTTGTATGCACATCATTTTCGAAACTCCGCGATTGTTGCTGAGGCGCTTCACTATTGAAGACGCACCACTGATCCTTCAACTCAACAGCGATGTGGATATTGTAAAATATGTGCACGAACCTGTTCTGGAAAACGTGGATCAGGCCAAAAAAATTCTCGAAGAAAATATTTTACCTCAATACGTTTTGAACTTCGGCCGCTGGGCCATCCACAAAAAGGATGATGAAAAATTTATTGGCTGGTGCGGAATAAAATATATGCCTAAAAACGGTGTGTATGATCTCGGCTACCGGCTGATGAAATCAGCATGGGGAAAAGGCTATGCCACCGAAGCAGCCAGACAAACTGTTTTGTACGGTATCAATCAACTGCAAATACGCATTATCACCGCGATGGCGCACGTTGAAAACACCGCGTCTCTTCATGTAATAGAAAAGATCGGAATGAACTTCATTAAGTACGACACTGTCGATGGTGTACCGGTAAAAGTGTATATCATTTCTGTTGCAGACATTCTAAACATTTGTTAAACAAATTTTATTATTTGCGAAAGGTTTCGTAGTTAAGGAAAAGGTCACTACCTTTATTCTACTAAACTTTTCGTATTTAAAATTTTTTACAAATGAAAAAGTATATTTTATTCCCGGTCACAATGATTGCGGGCTTCTTCGTATCCACGCAATTATTTGCACAGGAACAACCCAAAGTGAAGAAAAATGAAGAGATCATCATTCGCAGGAATGGCGATAAAGACCAGAAAATGACTATAGAAGTAAATGGCGACAGTGTATTGGTGAATGGCAAGCCATTGTCAGAATTTCATGGTGGTGATATCAGCGTTATTGAAAATGAAGATCTCGAAAACGGCAACAATAATTTTGCTTTTGCTCCTGGTAATAATGATTTCAGAACCTTCAATTTCAGCATGGATGAAAAACCGCATACCTTCCTCGGCGTTCTTTCAGAAAAATCGGACAATGGTGCAAAAATTTCAGAAGTAGTGCAGGGAAGTGCGGCACAGAAATCCGGATTAATGAAAGGAGATGTTATTACAAAGATTGATGACAAAACTATTACCTCACCGGAGGTCCTGATGAAAGTTGTAAGGTCGTATAAACCTGGTGATGAAATAAAATTCCATTATCTGAGAGATGGCAAAAAGGAAGACACCAAACTGAAATTAGGCGAAACCAAAGACAGCAACAGAACATTCATTTATAAGAATATGAATCCTGGTTGGAATGGCAATGCATTTAACTTCAGAGCACCGCAAATGCCCAACGTGTTTGCTGGTCCCGATAATTTATACAAAAGCTTCAACTTCCGCTCTGATCGGCCAAGAATGGGCCTCAAAATTCAGGACACGGAAAACAGCGATGGCGTAAAAGTGTTAAATGTGCAAGACGGTTCCCCCGCAGATAAAGCCGGTCTGAAAAAAGATGATGTGATCACAGAAGTAAATGGTGAAAAAATCAAAGGCGTGGAAGATGCCATGGATCAAATGGGTAACCTCGACGAAGGTGAAACATTAAAAATTAAGGCTTTACGTAATAATTCAGAAATGAATTTTGATGTACAGATCCCAAAAAGGTTGAACCAGGCAAATCTTTAACTGAAAGCATAAAAATTCTCACGGGTTTAGTTTAGAATCGAAAGGCTGCCGGCGGGCAGCTTTTTGATTTTTTGCAAATTCTTCTCGCTGACCCGTCATTCCTTTTCATACCTTCGCAGCCATGTCTTTTTTGGAAAAATATGAGGCGGTAATCGGCCTTGAGGTGCATGCACAGTTACTTACCGAAAGTAAATTATTTTGTGGGGACAGTACTGCTTTTGGTGCCGCTCCCAATACGCAAATCAGCCCCGTTTCCCTCGCACATCCCGGTACGCTGCCTGTAATGAATAGAAAAGCGATTGACTATGCGATCAAACTGGGGTTAGCGTTTAATTGCGATATCTCGCGTCATAATTATTTCGCAAGAAAAAATTACTTCTATCCTGATCTTCCTAAAGGCTACCAGGTGTCGCAACATACCACGCCTATCTGCAAAAACGGATACGTAACGATTTCAATTGATGGGCTACCAAAGAATATCACATTGAACAGAATTCATTTGGAAGAAGATGCGGGTAAAAGCATTCACGACATTGATGAGAATTATACATGCATCGATCTGAATCGTGCCGGAGTTCCGTTGTTGGAGATAGTTTCGGAACCCGATATGCATACCGCAGAGGAGGCATTTGCCTACGTAACCGAAATAAGAAAAATGGTCCGCCACCTGAAGATATGTGATGGTAACATGGAAGAAGGCAGTCTTCGTTGCGATGCAAATGTATCCATCAGGCTGCGCGGTGAAAAAAAGCTGGGAACAAAGGTGGAAGTAAAAAATCTCAATTCTATCCGGAACGTGAAAAGAGCCATTGAATTTGAAATTAGTCGTCTTGCGCAACTGGCGGAAAGAAGTGAACCCATTATTCAGCAAACAAGAGGCTTTGATGCAAACAACGGTACTACTTTTACCCTGCGTGAAAAGGAAGAAGCAAATGACTACCGGTATTTCCCCGAACCCGACCTTACGCCATTTTTAATTACCGGTGAAAAAATTGCATCGATACAACAATCCATGCCTGAACTTCCGTTAGCATTGGAAAAAAAGTTTGTGAGCGTATATGCTTTACCGTTAGCGGATGCAAAAATCCTAGCAGATGATCGTGAAACCGCCGCATTTTTTGAAAGAACAACTCAATACAACAACAACTACAAAGCCGTTGCTAACTGGATAATAGGACCGATAAAATCTTATTTGAAGGAATCCACTACATCAATAGAGTATCTGCCTATTGAGCCGAAAACTTTGGCAGATCTTATCAGCCTGGCAGATGAAGGGAAGGTTAGTTTTGGCATTGCCTCATCAAGGATTTTCCCGGTTCTACTCAAAAGTCCCGGCAGCAATCCGCTTGCCATTGCCGAAGAATTAAACCTCATCCAGGAAAAAGATCACGATTCACTAACGGCATGGGTAGACGAAGTTTTGGCAAAAATGCCGGACAAAGTATTGGAATATAAAAAAGGAAAAAAGAGCCTGATCGGATTGTTTTCCGGCGAAATAAAAAAAACAAGTAAAGGAAAGGCCGATATGCAGGCTGTTAATAAAATACTCATACAAAAATTAAATCAACAATGAATATATCAATGAAGAACAGTTTTATTTATGCCGCGGTCTTGTTTTTAATGGCATGTACACAAACTGCAAAAAAGGGAACACTGAGCGTAGATGGTGATATTAAAAATGTGCTCGATCAGGAGGTATACCTGGAGCAAATATCATTCAACGGTACACAACCGGAAATATTGGATAGTGCAAAGATTGTAAAAGGCATTTTTAAACTGAAAGCGATCACTCCGGATCAGGGCCTTTACCGGCTACGCCTGGAAAATAATCCGAGCTACATTTTCATTAATGACAAACCGGAGATCTTTTTTCGTGCAGACGCCAACGATTCAACTCTCATGTCTGCAAAATTTAATTCACCCGCCAACACGTCGCTGATGAATTTTATTATGGCCCTTGATTCACAACACACCATTCTTATTGGTGAAAACAATAACATTCAGGCACTACAGCAGCAGCATGATGACAGTCTTGTCAAAATCGCAACGGATCATTTCAATGAATCAGATCAATTGTACAAGAACTTTTTGTATCAATACATTGATACAACAGCAAATCCCATCACAGCGTTATTCGCATTGGCTTATTCACAGGAGTTAGGCATGGATAGTGTAAAGCTGTTAGTTCAAAATCTGCAGAAAAAATTTCCTAAAGAAAATTCAGTTGCTGAAGTGGCCCGGCAATTTGATCAATACACATCCACACAATCCAAACAGGAAGAGTCCTCCCCGGCCGTTGCTCCCGGGAAAATGGCTCCGGATTTTACTTTACCTGACATAGATGGTAAACCATTTAAATTGAGTTCAACGCGCGGAAAATATGTGTTGGTGGATTTTTGGGCAAGCTGGTGCGGACCTTGCAGGGAGGAAAATCCCAATGTGGTAGCAGCATGGAAACAGTTCAGGAACAAGAATTTTACTATCGTCGGCGTTTCGCTCGATAAAGATAAAAACGATTGGCTAAAGGCAATCAAGGACGACGGATTGGAATGGAAGCAGATCAGTGATCTCAAATATTGGAACAACGAAGCAGCAGCTATTTATGGTGTGGAAGCAATTCCATTCAACGTACTGATAGATCCCCAGGGGAAAATCATCGCGACCGAGCTACGCGGCCCTGCCTTGATAAATAAATTAACCGAAGTGTTGAAATAACCTCCTGCGATTACATTATTCGCAGTGCCTTTGCGAGAGAGGTGCAAACCCACGGAAGAACCAACCAGAAGTATTGTCTTAGGTATACAAGCATGAAGATGATGCCAATTGTGGAAAGGAAAAAGTAAAGCCAGTAAGCTGAAGTTGATTTAGTATCGTTCATCCGAAAAATTTTATGCAAATATATAAGGTAAATATTTGTTTATTAAATTTCAGTCTTTTCGTGGTAAGTTTTTCATTGAGTCATTCCCGCCTACAATTTTTTTCGTGCAAATTTTTTATAGAAAATCAATCAGTTACAAAGGTTCGATTAAAAAACCTTCCAAAAATTTATTTTAGTTCACCTGTTTCGCCTTACCTTTGCACTCCTTAAAAAAAGCCGGGATAGCGGCAATTTATTTATTAATTAACAAAACAAAATGAGCAAGTTACATTTCACTACGAAGCATGTGAACGAGGCTACCGTACAGCGTAACTGGTACGTTGTGGATGGTACTAATCAAACCGTTGGTCGCATGTGCGCAAAAATTGCTGCAGTTCTTCGCGGCAAGAACAAACCTTATTACACACCGCACGTTGATTGCGGCGATTATGTAATCGTTACCAATTGTGACAAAGTAAGATTCACCGGCAGCAAGCTGGAAGATAAAACTTATATCAACTTCAGCGGATATCCGGGAGGTAAAAGAGAAGAGAGGGCCGGTGACCTGCTGAAACGCAGACCTGAGGTAGTAATTGAAAGGGCTATAAAAGGCATGTTGCCGAAGAATCGCCTGGGTCGCAAGATGTTTAAAAAATTATTTGTGTATAAAGGATCAGAGCATCCGCATACCGCGCAAAAACCTCAACCTTTAACTTTCTAATTCATAATAATGGAAAAACAAAAAAATGCAGTTGGCCGCAGAAAGGAAGCAGTAACACGCGTATTTCTTTCCAAGGGTGACGGACATATCAGCATCAACGGAAAAGATTACAAAACCTACTTCCCGTTGGTTTATTTACAAAACCAGGTAGAGGCTCCTCTCAAATCGATTGACGCAGCCGACAAATTTGATATAATTATAAACGCAACCGGCGGTGGCGTAAAAGGTCAGGCGGAAGCCGTGAAACTGGGTATCGCGCGTGCCTTATTACAGGTAAATCCAGAGTATCGTCCGGCATTAAAAGAGGCTGGCCTACTCACGAGAGACCCAAGAGCGGTAGAACGTAAAAAGCCGGGAAAAAAGAAAGCAAGAAAGAGCTTCCAGTTCAGCAAACGTTAATTGCTTTTTGACAACAATTCATTTAAAATACTTTAATAATATACAATGGAAAATAATACTTCTTTACAACAGCAGTTATTGGAAGCAGGAGTTCATTTTGGCCATCTGAAGAAGAAATGGAATCCTAAAATGTTGCCTTACATCTTTGCTGAAAAAAAAGGTATCCATATCATAGATCTCAATAAGACGGTGGAAGGTATGCAGGAAGCGGCCGCTGCATTGAAGTCTATCGCAAAGAGCGGTAAAAAGATCATGTTCGTTGCCACCAAAAAACAAGCGAAAGAAATTGTTACTGAAGCAGCAAAAAGAGTAAACATGCCGTATGTAACTGAGCGCTGGCTCGGTGGTATGCTTACCAACTTCAACACAGTTCGTAAAAGTGTAAAGAAAATGCAGAGCATTGAAAAAATGCTGAATGACGGTACACTTGATAGTATTACCAAGAAGGAGCGTCTTACGTTAGCACGCGATAAGGAAAAAATGGAGAAAGTATTGGGCGGTATTGCGCAGATCAGCAGGGTGCCTGCAGCATTGTTTCTGGTAGACATAGGCCACGAGCACATTGCCCTCTCAGAAGCAAAAAAACTGAACATTACCACATTTGGAATGGTGGATACCAATTGTGATCCCAATAAAATAGAATTTCCCATACCATCTAATGATGATGCTACCAAATCAATTGCCATCGTTACCAATTATATTGCCGAAGCAATAGCACAAGGTCTTGCAGAAAGACAAGCAGAGAAAGAGGAAGAAGCTGAAGAAACATCTGATGATACTGCAAAAGAAGTTATGAAGTTTGAAGCAGGCGGCGACGACGAAAAAGAGCGTCGCAAAGGCGGCGGCGGAAAAGGTCGTGGTGCAGGTGGCCCACAAAAACGCCGCGTAGCGGGTACGGGCCCTTCGGGCAGATCTGGTGGTTCGGGTGCACGCAGATAATCATTCATCGCGCGTTGAGGATTTTTATTTATACTGATAACAATTCCTTTTACAAAAAAAATATTTTATTATATGAGTACAACAACAATTACAGCTGCCGATATTAATAAGCTAAGACAACAGACCGGTGCGGGTATGATGGATTGCCGAAAGGCACTGACCGAAGCCGACGGAGATTTTGAGGCAGCGATAGATTATTTGAGAAAGAAAGGCCAAAAGGTAGCTGCCTTGCGCGGAGATCGTGAAGCAAAAGAAGGCGTAATCATCGCGAAAACTTCAGTTGATCATAAAACCGGCTTCATCATTAACCTAAGCTGTGAAACTGATTTTGTGAGCAAGAATGCCGACTATATTCAATTTGCACAGTCTGTCATGGACGCTGCTATTGCTAATAATGTGAAAACAATTGAGGAACTAAACAGTGTAAAAATCGGTAACGAAGCTGTTGCCGATAAAATAAATGAACAGGTTGCAAAGATTGGTGAAAAGATAGGCCTTACAAAATTTGAAAGAGTGGATGCGCCTTACGTAGCGGCTTATATTCACGGTTCCTACAGGATGGGCGTATTGGTTGGCTTAAGCAAAGCCGCTGACGAAGCAGGAAAAGATGTTGCTATGCAAATTGCCGCAATGAATCCTATCGCTATTGACCAGAATTCAGTGCCGGCCAATATCCTGGCACGTGAAAAAGAAATTGCTGTAGAGCAGGTAAAAGCAGAAGGCAAGCCTGCTGAAATGGCTGAAAAAATTGCCATGGGAAAGATCAATAAGTTCTTCAAAGAAAGTACGCTTATGGCACAGGCCTTTGTAAAAGATAATAATAAGTCTGTTGCAGATTATCTTAAAGGAATCGATCCGGAACTTAAAGTAACTGAATTTAAGAGAGTAGCACTCGGAGCCTGATATGGGAGTAAAACTAAAACTAAATGGAGGAGCTGTTACAAGCTCCTTTTTTGTTTAATAACTGTCAAAAATTCAATTCGTTCCTCTAATAAAAACTTTATCTTCGCCCCGAATCTAAAAATATTTTTTTCGTAAATGCTTCCGCGCTACAAACGAATTCTTCTTAAGCTTTCCGGGGAATCTTTAATGGGTGAAAATAACTTTGGCCTCGATTCAAAGGTAATATCTCAATATGCCCAGGATATAAAACAAGTAACAGAATTAGGTGTTCAGGTGGCCATTGTTATCGGAGGTGGTAATATTTACCGGGGTATGAATGAGGCAGAAACCGGTATTGAACGTGCTCAGGGCGATTACATGGGTATGCTCGCAACTGTAATAAACGGCATGGCCTTACAAAGTGCATTGGAAAAGGTGGGCGTATTTACCCGCTTGCAAAGTGCAATTGAGATGGAACAGGTTGCTGAGCCATACATTCGCCGAAGAGCGATAAGGCATCTTGAAAAAGGCAGAGTGGTAATTTTTGGTGCCGGCACAGGAAATCCCTATTTCACCACTGATACCGCCGGTTCACTTAGGGCTATCGAGATTAAGGCAGACATAATTCTTAAAGGTACCAGAGTTGATGGCATTTATTCAGCAGACCCGGAAAAGAACGCTTCTGCAACAAGATTCGAAAGCATCACCTTTGCCGATTGTATTGCCAAAAACCTACGGGTAATGGATATGACTGCTTTTACGCTATGTATGGAAAACCATCTGCCGATCATCGTATTCGATATGAACACCCCTGGCACCTTCATGAGGGTGGTAACGGGGGAACGGGTGGGCACTTTGGTTTCTGGATAATATTTTTTAATTTACATCCTCTTTGATCTAAGGCTATCTGCGCCTGTAATACCTATGATACATCATTGGATGTAATTCCCGAAAGTTAATACGGTACCGGTTAAAGTTTATTTATCATGTGGATCTGGTGGATATTTTCTATGCTCGTCCTCATTGCCTGCGCAATATTTGCGTATCGCATGATCATAAGCTCATATGAGTTTCTGCCGATGGATAAACGTTCCTTAACCCGCTTTTTTAAGAAAAATGAGGAGGAGGATAGACCGGCAACGGGGCATGAAACCCTAAGAAATCTAAATCACAAGCTCCGCTCAGTAGAAGACAGCAATACTTACTACCAGATACAACTCACCAAATTGCAGGAACGGCTGCGGGTACTTGAAGAGCTGAATATTGCCAAAACAGCGGAGGCACCGGGGAAAACACAACCGGATGAAGAACCTGAAGAAAACTGGAAGGAATTGTACTATGAAGAAAATGAGCGAAAGGAAAAGATTGAAAATGAGCTGGACGCTACCCGGCAGCGACTCGATGAGGTAGAAGAGGAATTAAGTTTATTTACAGAAAAGGACCTTCATTGGAAAGAGTTGCAAAGCGATTACGAGTCGCGTTTGCTGGAGTACGATTCTTTCAAAAATCAAATAGATTTGTTGCAGCAGCAATTGGAAGGATCGGCGGAACGGGAAAAAGAGCTGGAACAGCTATTACTTTCAGAAATTACGATCCGCGAAAAATATGTAGTGCTTCAAAAGGAATATATAGAACTGCAAAGCCAGTCCGACAGTCTTAACCGCATCATGATAGAGTTGAGCAAAAAAAATATGAACCTCGAAACCCGTCTTGCCTATTTAAGCGAACTGGAAAGTAAACTGGCTATCTGCGAAACAGAGAAAGCTAAATTAAAAGCCCGGCTGGAAAACCATCTTTTGGGATAAAATCCATTTGTTTAGGAATAAACATTTGACTAACTTTCCATTAGACTCCTGTTGACTCACACCATCTCATAATTCGTCAATAACACTTTTCAATAACTTAAAACTTCCACTTATGAACTTCTCTACAATGAACAAACAAAGAAAGTTTGTTCTTATCGCATCAGTTATTGGTATTATATCGATGTTTTTGCCCTGGATTTCCATTTCAGTTTTAGGCTATACCCAAAGTGCAAACGGAATGCACGGCAGTGGCGTAATCGCGTTTATTTGCTTTCTGGCTGCGGGTGGCCTCGCCTATCTTGGAGATCAGGCAAAAAACCTTGATAAGAATTCGTGGCTAATTGTTTTACTGGCCGGGCTCATCGCGTTGATTATTGCAATTACGCATTATTTCAACGTCAGTGATTCCATTATGGGTAGCTCGTTGGTAGGATTTGGTCTTTATATTGCCGCCGTAGCTGCTATCGGAATTATTGCTTCGGCATACCTTTTCCGCGCCCCCAGTGACAATCTTAAAGACAGCCTCGAGAGTATGAAGAAAAATATAGAAAGCAAGATTAATACTCCCGCTAGTACCAGTAATACCGGAAACGACGGCGGTAGCCCGAATCCCCGGGCATAATTTTTTTCAAGATAAACCCTGCAAAAGCATCCACCTGACGTGGATGCTTTTGTTTTTGGTAAAATTCAATAAAAAGCAAATCCCGGTCGGTTGAGTACATTTGCATATAATTTTATCAGCACCAATTCGCAGACAAAATGAATAACGATCTGGCAGGTTTAAGAAATGATTATCATTTAAATGATCTCTCCGAGAAAGACGTAAACCCAGACCCGATACAGCAATTTGAACAATGGCTGCAGCAGGCACAAGAAAAGGACATTGCTGAACCTAATGCAATGACACTTGCTACCTGCGCACCCGATGGCAAGCCATCTGCAAGGATTGTTCTTTTAAAAGGCATTCAGGATGATGGTTTTGTTTTCTTCACCAACTACAACAGTAGAAAAGGAGATCAAATAAATAAAAACCCATTTGGTTGTCTCGTCTTTTTTTGGAAAGAAATGGAAAGGCAGGTGAGAATCGAAGGGCGAATAAAAAAAATCAGTGAACATGAAAGTGACGAATACTTTGGCGTTCGCCCTTACGAAAGCCAGATTGGCGCCTGGTCATCGCCTCAAAGTAAAGTGATAGCAGACAGGGAGATTATTGAAAAAAATGTAGTGAGATATAGAAATAAATTCCAGTCAAAAAAAGTTCCCCGCCCCCCTCATTGGGGAGGTTATATTCTACAACCTGACCTGATTGAATTCTGGCAGGGCAGAAGCGCCCGCCTGCACGACAGGTTGCAATATTTGCTTCAGAAAAACGGTTCCTGGAAAATCGAACGGCTTGCTCCGTAAGGTTTACTTCTTTTCAGCCTTTGCTGATTTCTTTGCAGACACTTTTGAAGGTCTTGTCTTGCCAAAAGAGCCTTTGAATATTTTTCCTTTACGGCTTCTTTTATCACCACGTCCCATATATTGTGTTTTATCTCGTTTAATAATTGAACAAAAAAAGCAAGACACTCGATGCATCTTGCTTTTTAAAAAGTTTACCAGCAATCATAATTTTGCTGAGAGTTCCTTTCCTGCTTTAAACTTAGCTACTTTTTTGGCTTTGATTTTTATCACTGCGCCGGTCTGTGGATTACGGCCATTACGGGCAGCTCTTTTGCTCACAGAAAAAGTACCAAAACCAACCAGGGTTACTTTACCACCACCTTTTAAAGTTTTGGTTACAGCTTCTACAAAAGAATCTAAAGAAGCATTTGCCTGTGTCTTGGTTACTCCTGCGTCATCAGCCATTTTGGCTATTAATTCAGCTTTGTTCATAATAAATATTATTTGATTTTTTTAAGTGCGACAAATATAGACGCTTTTTAATTGCAACAAACTTTTTTGCACAGTTTTTTTTGCACCTTCTGTGCTTGAAATCCGCAATTGGCAAAGGTTTTAAAATATTCATGCAGAAAACGGCTAAACTAAATTGTGCGACAACAAAAGATATGATGAGAGGAAATGATCTCCTCATTCCATACACGCAGTCACTAACTCTAATGTTAAGATGGCCATATCTTAATAAACCGGTCTTTGATCTGTCGAAATATTATGCCCTCGATAACAACGTTCTAAAAGAAATAAATCTATTTCCCCATTGCTGAAAAGCCTTACTGCGAAAGGCTGGTGCATGTTTGTCGAGATATTCTTTATAGTGCGAGAATTCTGATGCAAAAAATTGCACAATAAAAGTCTGACCTTCTGATTCATCCTGTTGCATTAATTTAAACACGTTGTAATCCGAAAAAAGTCCGGTGGATAGTATTTCGGGAATATGAATTTCTTTCTGCCACCGCAGCCAATCTTCTGCAATATCATTATCCACTTTGGTAGTGATGTTGTAAATAAACATGATTATAACTTTAGCTCCAGGTATGCGGGGCAGTGATCGCTGTGTTGAATGTCGGGATATATTTTTACATCGCTGATCTTATTGCAGAGATTGCCTGAAACATTGATGTAATCTATTCTCCAGCCTTTATTCTCCAGCCGAACAGAAGGCCGCAACACGCTCCACCACGAGTAATGATGCGGTTCTTTGTTAAGATGGCGAAATGTATCTATAAAATCATTTTCAAAAAATTTATCCATCCAGGCTCTTTCCCGTGGCAAAAAACCTGAAGTATTTTTATTGGAAACAGGATTATGAATATCAATTTCTTTATGAGCGATATTATAATCACCACAAACAATCAACTTGCTTCTTTTTTTCCTCAGTGCATTTAAATAATCCAAAAATTCATCGAGCCACTGGTATTTGTAAGATTGCCTTGGCTCTCCCGTAGTGCCTGATGGGAAATACGCGTTTATTAACGTAACTTCCTTAAAATCGGCACGGATCACTCTTCCCTCGAAGTCGCTTTGCTCATTTGCATGACCGTATGCTACATTATCGGGTTGAACTTTACTTAAAACAGCAACGCCGCTATATCCTTTCTTCTGCCCGGAAAACCACCACGATTTATAGCCAGCCGATTCAATGAGCGCAATATCAATATCCTCTTTATTGGCTTTAATTTCCTGCAGACAAATTATATCTGCAGGATCCGTTTTCAGCCAGTCGGCAAAACCTCTCCTTATCGCAGCACGTATTCCGTTGACATTGTAAGTAATTATTCGCATGAAAATTCGTTCTTAAATTTACTTTGCAAAATTAACATCGCCAATGGAAAATAATGAACAGCAAAATGCAGATCTGCTCAGTGAAGTTGCAGACACTTTTTTTGAATTTACATATGCCACAACAGGACAACGTTTTTTAAACTTTTTAATCGACAATATTGTCATTCGATTTACAATTAGCTATGTAATTGGTTTCGGAGTGGGTTTCATGCTGGCCTATTGGTTTCCGGACCTGATGCATAATTTTATCTACGAAAGGAAGTTTTCAGCCGTCTTTTTGGTAAGTTATATCATAGGCATATTTGATTATATTTTCTATTACACGCTTATGGAAAAATTATTGAATGGAAGAACAATTGGCAAGTTAATAACAGGTACAAGAGCCGTAAGAGAAGATGGTCATGAATTAACATTTAAAGATGCGCTGCTGAGAAGTCTTTCACGGCTAATTCCTTTCGAAGTATTTAGTGGATTTGGCGTACCCTGGCACGATTCATTAACCCATAAAATGGTTGTGAAAAAATAGTCGTTTAGTATAATCTTCAGCGTTAGTTTATTCAAAGATTTCACGTCTCATAATCTAACTGGGGCCTCAACCACTTTTCCACTTCCTCAACGGACATTTCCTTACGTGTTGCATAGTTCTGCACCTGGTCTTTTGAAATTTTACCAATTCCAAAATATTTGCTTTGCGGATGAGAAAAATACCAGCCACAAACTGATGATGCGGGATACATCGCCAACGATTCCGTTAAGGTAATGCCGGCATTTTCGGTCGCATTGAGCAAATCAAACAGCTTATACTTTTCAGTGTGATCGGGACAGGCCGGATAACCTGGCGCCGGGCGGATGCCAACATATTTTTCTCCAATTAACTCCTGAGCAGAAAGGTGCTCTTCCCCATTATATCCCCAAAATTCTTTCCTGGTTCGTTCGTGCAATAGTTCCGCGAATGCCTCTGCCAGCCTGTCTGCCAGCGCCTGGAGTATTATCTTATTGTAATCATCAAATTCCTTTTCGAATCGCTGTACATGATCTTCGATGCCATGAATGGAAACAGCAAACGCACCGAGGAAGTCGGTCCCCCCGCCTTCGAAGTGGGAGTTTACAGCTTTAGCAGAGTCCACAAGCTGAACATTGTTCTGCATGGATGGGCAAATAAAATCTGCTAATGATAAATTAGGCTGCCCTTCCGCTTTCTTACTTTGCTGCCGTAAAAATTCAAGATGAATTTTTTTATCATCATCTATTACCTCAATTGTATCGTCCGCCACGGCCGATGCCTGCCAAAAGCCAACCACTCCTTTTGCTGTTAACCAATTTTCATCAATTATTTTTTTCAAAAGGCGTTGTGCATCTTCGTAGAGTTTTGTCGCCTCCGTTCCGGTCTTTTCATCAGACAATATTTGAGGAAACTTTCCATGCATTTCCCATGCAATGAAAAACGGTTGCCAGTCTATGTAAAGGGCTATTTCATTTAAGTCATAATTATCAAAAGATTTTGTGCCGGTAAAAGAAGGAACTGATGCGTAAAAATTATTCCAGTCAACCTTGAACTTATTTGCCTGTGCTTCTTTAAATGACAACAAATTTTTGGAAGTTTGCCTATTGCCAAAATCGCTTTTTAATTTATCATACTCCGCTTTTATTTCTGAAAGGAAATTTTCTTTGACCTCTTTGTTCAGCAGGCTGCCGGCAACAGTTACACTTCTGGAAGCGTCTAAAACGTGTACAACGCCCTGATCAAACTCCGGCGCAATTTTAACAGCAGTGTGCAGGCGTGAAGTAGTGGCTCCGCCAATCATTAAAGGAATTTGAAAATTGTTTCTCTTCATTTCTTTTGCCACATGCACCATCTCATCAAGTGATGGTGTGATCAATCCGCTTAAACCGATCAAATCAACGTTGTGATCTTTTGCAGCCTGCAATATTTTATCCGCCGGTACCATCACGCCCATATCTATCACATCGTATCCATTGCAACCCAACACGACGCCTACGATGTTTTTGCCGATATCATGCACATCTCCTTTCACCGTCGCCATCAATATTTTCGCAGCACCTTTCGCTTCTGCCTCCGGATTTGATTTTTTATTATTTGCTTTTTCTGCTTCGATGAAGGGAAACAGGTAACCGACACTCTTTTTCATCACACGGGCACTCTTTACTACCTGTGGTAAAAACATTTTACCACTGCCGAATAAATCACCCACGATATTCATTCCATCCATTAAAGGTCCTTCGATCACATCTAATGGTCTTGCATATTTTAGTCTTGCTTCTTCAGTATCTGCATCAATATAGTCGGTAATGCCGTTTACCAATGCATGCGATAAGCGTTTTTCTACCGGATCATTTCTCCACGCTTCATCTTTTATCGCCGTCTTTCCTTTGGCTTTCACTGTTTCCGCAAATGCCAGTAATTTATCAGTAGCCTCTGCATTCCGGTTTAAGATAACATCTTCGCAAAGCTTTCTTAATTGCGGATTGATCTCTTCGTAAATCTGCAACTGGCCTGCATTCACAATCCCCATATCCATTCCCGCTTTAATAGCATGGTATAAAAAAACTGAATGCATCGCTTCTCTTACCGTATCATTACCACGAAAAGAAAATGAGATATTGCTAACACCGCCACTTGCTTTTGTGAGTGGCATCAAACGTTTTATTTCACGGGTTGCCTCAATGAAATCAACAGCATAGTTGTTATGTTCTTCTATGCCTGTAGCAATGGCAAAAATGTTTGGATCAAAAATAATATCCTGTGGCGCATAGCCGGCGACCGTAGTAAGCAGATCGTAAGCACGTTTGCAAATATCTACCTTGCGTTGTCTGGTATCCGCCTGACCTTTTTCGTCGAATGCCATCACGATTACTGAAGCGCCAAAACTATGACAGATAAATGCCTGGTCTAAAAACTTTTCTTCGCCTTCTTTTAATGATATAGAATTTACGATACATTTCCCCTGCACACACTTCAGTCCTGCTTCGATAATATTGAACCTAGACGAATCAAGCATTATCGGAATCTTTGCGATGTCCGGTTCTGCCTGCAGAAGATTTAAGAAAGTAGTCATTGCCTTTTCTCCATCAAGCAATGCATCATCCATATTTACATCAAGAATCTGTGCACCATTTTCCACCTGTTGCCTTGCTACTGACAAAGCTTCTTCATAATCTCCTTCGCGGATCAAACGGGCGAATTTTTTTGACCCTGTTACATTGGTACGCTCGCCAATATTTACAAAGTTAGTTTCAGGCCGGATCGTCAGTGGTTCTAACCCCGAAAGCCTTAAATAAGGTTTCAATGTTTTATGATTACTCATTTTGTCTTTTAAAAATCAAGTCAATACTTCTTCGACAACCGGTAATTCCCTTGGCTTATACTTCCTCACACTCTCGGCAATTTTCCTTATGTGGTCAGGCGTGGTACCGCAACACCCTCCTACAATATTTACAAATCCTTCCTGTGCCCAATCCTCAATAATCGCCGCCGTATCCTTCGGTTGTTCATCATATTCACCAAATGCATTCGGAAGTCCGGCATTTGGATATGCAGAGGTATAACACTTTGCAATATCACTCAACTCTTCAATGTGCGGGCGCATTTCGCGGGCGCCCAATGCACAATTCAATCCAATACTTAAAGGATTGGCATGAGCAACAGAAATATAAAATGCTTCCAATGTCTGACCGCTTAATGTTCTTCCGCTGGCATCCGTAATAGTACCGCTGATCATTATCGGCAAAGGCTGTTTCTTAGTGTCACGAAAGTATTTTTTAATAGCATAAATCGCAGCCTTTGCATTAAGTGTATCAAAAATCGTTTCTATCAAAAGTAAGTCTGCACCTCCATCTGCTAATCCTCTTACTTGTTCGTAATAGGCATTTGCCACTTCATCAAATGACACCGAACGAAAACCGGGATTATTTACATCGGGTGAGAGGCTTAATGTTTTATTAAGAGGACCGATAGCACCGGCTATAAATTTCGGGCAAGTGTTTTCTCCCGTGCTTTTTCGTGTAAAATTTTCCGTTGCCCGTTTTGCACACTGCACTGAAGCAACATTTAGGTCATATGCCAGGGATTGCATACCATAATCTGCCTGGGCAATTGCCGTACTGCTAAATGTATTGGTTTCAATAATATCAGCGCCGGCCTCGAGATATTCAGTATGAATTGCCTCAATAATTTGAGGCTGAGTAATACTCAGCAAATCATTGTTCCCTTTCAGATCCTTCTTCCAATCTTTAAAGCGTTCACCCCGAAAATCATTTTCGGTCAGGCGATACTGCTGTATCATGGTACCCATAGCTCCATCAATAATAAGAATGCGTTCATTAAGGCATTCACTGATTGTTTTTTTCATAAAACTCCTTTTAAAGAATTATTCTTTTCGGAAAGCGAATTAAACCGTGAAACGAAATTGAAAAGTTGCAGAAAATTGCCACAGATTGGTTTCGTTTATTAGTTCGATTTAATTAGCCGTGTCAACGCGGGATGAACAATAAACAAATCCTCCCGAATGACTTGCAAAATTAAATGAAGGGCCTTACATATCAAAATGAAACTAAGAATCCTTTTTTGGCAACCGGCGCGTTTTTTTACCGGGCACCTTTTCCGTAAGCCGGCGGGCATATTTGCCAATCGTGAGCCCCTGGACCATTATGGAAAAAATCACCACGGTATAGGTAACCGAAACAAACATGTCGCCGTGCATTTCTTTGGGCACCGATAATGCGAGCGCAACAGAAATGCCACCACGCAGCGCTCCCCAGGTGAGAATCGGTATCGCATTATTTTCAAAGATTTTCTTGTTATTCAGGATAATTATAGGAAGTGACACCGAAATGAATCTTGCCAGCAAAACAATTACAATTGCGATGCATCCCAGCCAAAAAAGAGTAAGGCTAAAAGCAATGGTCAGCATTTCCAGACCAATTAAAAGAAATAACACGGCATTCATCAGGGCATCCATCAGCTCCCAAAACTTACTCAGGTAATCATGCGTAACATCACTGACACCCAGCGTGAGTCCTTTACTGCCGGTTATCAGGCCGGCAATTACCATTGCTAAAGGGCCACTTACATCCAGCATTCCTGCGAGCGCATAGCCACCCATCACAAAGGCCAGTGTGATCATTACCTCTATAACGTAATTATCGATAGATCGCAATGTCCAGAAACACAGATAACCCAATACATAGCCCAGTAATAACCCACCACCTGCTTCCTTGAAAAAGATCCATAACACATTCAGGAAGGAAACCTTCGCCAGGCCCATGCTCTCCACTTCGTAAAGGGTGATGAACAAAACCACTCCTACCCCATCATTGAAAAGACTTTCTCCGCTGATCTTCGTTTCAAGTGTTGCGGGGATTTTGGCCTTTTTCAAAATGCCTATCACGGCAATAGGATCGGTGGGGGAAATTAGTGCACCAAATAAAAGGCAATCTATCAGGTTCACATTCATATCAAAAACGAGTGCAGTGGCGTAAAACAAAGCCCCCACAATAGCAGTAGAGATGATGATGCTGATAGTGGAGAAGGTAATAATCGCGCTGCTTTCGTTTCTCAGCTTTTGTACATCCAGGTGAAGGGCAGCCGAAAACAAAAGAAAACTGAGCATGATCTTTAAAACAACATCATGAAAATCAATCCGGCCGATCGAGCCGATAATTCGTAAAAATGAGGTCGGGAAAATATTATCCAACGCTATGGCGACCAGTGATGCAATAATGGATAAAAACATGATGCCAATGGTATCCGGAAGCTTTATAAATCTATGATTGATGTAACCAAAAGCAGCAGCCAGCACAACAATAATTGTAATGATATTATATGCTTCCATGTATCGGCAGAATTATCAGTTAAATTATTTACAACAATCCTTCTTTCTTACAAATAGTGTCTTGAATATTTTCCAAAAAAAATTTCCTATCGCGGTTATCGTATTCATTCCATTAAATATTTTATTTAAGAGCAATTAACAGTCTTTCTGCAAACATCCCGAATGGGCTGTTTCAATCTCTATGGTACTGTGATGAATTTTATAATGCATCAGTTCATGTTTTATGCATTGGATGCGGTTCATTTTTTCTTCAAACCCTAATGATTCATTTAATGATACATGTGCTGTCAATGCATTTTCTGTAGTACTGAGCGCCCATATGTGCACGTGATGCACATCGGTAACATCTGGCTGTTTGCCTATGATCTTTTTTATTTCGTTCATGTTAATATCCGGAGGTACCGCATCAACCGACAAACGAAAACTATCTGCCAGTAAAGACCAGGTACTGATCAATATAATCAGCATCACAATGATGCCAATCAATGGGTCTACCCAATACCAGCCTGTAAAAAAAATAAGTATCCCTCCACATACTACACCCAGCGAGACCAATGCATCACTCATCATATGCAGATAGGCGCTTTTTATATTAAGATCATTTTTTCTGTTTGAAAAAAACAATAGCGCCGAAATTACATTGATCAGTATACCGGCCGCGGCTACCCATGCTATCACATTTCCCTGTACGATCTCCGGATGAAATAAACGTCGTACAGATTCAAAGCCCAGAATACCAACAGTCACCAAGAGAAAGACGGCATTGAATAATGAAGCAAGGACGGTTGTTTTTTTATAACCGTAGGTAAATTTTTGGGTAGATTTTTTCCGGGCAAGCCGAAAAGCTATCAATGACAAGACCAGGCTTGCCACGTCTCCAAGGTTATGGCCGGCATCGGTAAGCAGGGACATCGAATTATTAATAATGCCCACCACCACTTCCGCTATCACAAACAAAAAGTTGAGACTGATGCCAATGATGAAGGCAGCATTTACATTCACTGCGCCTTCTGCGCTGTGGGTATGATGATGAAGTGAATGATCGTGCGGCATTTCCAAAACTATTTTTGAGAATGCAAAGGTATTAAAGAAGTGCCTGTTGAATTTACGCTTTTGGTAAAGGCCTGAGCCCGTGCGGTTACATCATCGCCTGGTTTTCCAAGCCATAAAATAAGTTTACTACCAATGCCGTCCAGCCAGTTTGATGACTGGCTCCCAGTCCACGCGAATTATCACCATGAAAGTATTCATGAAAGAGAACAAGCTCCCTGTTTTCCTCTCGCTGGTAAAACCAGTTATACGGCCCGAATACCGCTCGCTCATTGTTCTCATTTCGCTCAAAAATATGAAGCAGGCGTTGCGTAAGATTATTCGCCACTTCAGTTAGTGAAAAAAAATTCCCCGAACCTTTAGGGCATTCAATTTCGAATTCACCATCATAAAAGGCGCCAAAATTTTTCAACGCATTTACAATCAGGTAATTTATGGGCATCCACACCGGCCCCCGCCAGTTGGAGTTACCGCCAAAGAGATCAGAGGTAGAGTCACCGGGATCGTATTGAATAGAATAATAGTTGCCATACAATTCAAGCGAAAATGGATTCTGACTATAATACTTCGACAGTGCACGAACACCGCCATCAGAAAGAAATTCAGATTCATCCAAAACACGATTAAGGATATCTTTCAATCTGTCTTTATCCACGAGAGAAAGAAGGAAATTATCGTTTTCACTTTTTTCATGATTGGGAAGATATTTGTTGTTTTGCTTTCGGTAATCTTCAAACCATTTCATTCTTTTTGTAAAATCCGGGAGCTTGTCGATGACGCTTTTGGGAATGGCCGCCACAGCAAATATCGGGATAACACCTACTACGGACCGGATTTTTAACTGCATCGTATCCGACATATTTGTTGATAAAATATCATAAAAGAATTTATCATCATGGTTCCATAATCCCATTTCATTCAACGCCTCACTGATTATTACGAAGTGTTCGTAAAATTTGGTACAGGAATCTTCAAACGACTTATCGTCCATGGCAATTTCAATGGCAATTTGCATCATTCCCAATGCATACATTCCCATCCAACTCGTACCGTCTGCCTGCTCCAACAGTACATCATCGGCTAACATGGCGTCCCTGTTGAACAAGCCAATATTATCCAGACCTAAGAAGCCTCCTTCAAATATATTGTTACCCCGTTCATCTTTCCGGTTGATCCACCAGGTGAAATTGATGATGAGTTTTTGAAAAGCTTTTTTTAGAAAATTCATATCTGCATTTCCGTAAATATTCTTTTCTGTGCGATATACCTGCAACGCTGCAAATGCGTGCACAGGAGGATTCACGTCACTAAAATTCCATTCATAGGCAGGTAACTGACCCTGAGGTTCCATATACCATTCGCGCATGAGCAGGAGCAACTGGTGCTTCGCGAAATCGGGATTGATCAACGAGAGCGAAATGCAGTGAAAAGCTGTATCCCACGCAGCATACCACGGATATTCCCATTTATCCGGCATGGTAAAAATATCCTGGTTCTTCAAATAACGCCACATACTGTTGCGGCCATGTTTGCGATCTTCCGTCACCGGCGTGATCCCATCGCTGGTGTTAAGCCATCGTTCCACATCATAATGATAGTATTGCTTGTTCCATAGCAGCCCTGCAAAAGCCTGCCGCTGTATATTTTTTTGATCCTCATTAAAAGATGAAGGGATCACCGCATTATAAAACTCGTCAGCTTCCTTTTTTCTTTTTTGGAATATTTCTTCAAACCCACGGGGAAACGGATCTGTTACGGCGTTGCATAGACGAAGATATATCTGCCGGGATTGGCCACTTTTTATCTGATTATAATAAACAGGAGAAAATTTTGTTCCCTGTTTTTTTTCACGAAACTTCCTTGCATCCTTCTTATTGACTACTGCCTCGTGAAAAGCGTCTTTTACAAATTCGCTATTGTTAGGCCGATTGAAGAGCTTTTCAAAGTTGGTTTCATTCTCTGTAAATAAAAAATCGTCGGACTGTTGAAAATAAAAGTAATAGTCCCCTAAATGCTTATCCCATGCTTTTACCATGAAATTATTAATAAAAGTGATGGAAGGTTTATCTTCCTCACCGGAGTACTGCCATTTGTTGTAGAACCATAATGTGGGCAATACAGCAATAAATGCGTCATCAGCGCCCCTGTTTACAATCTCAATCTTTATAAAAATATCTTCGCTATTGGCTTTGGCATATTCAACACAGACATCGAAATACTTGTTGTCATTAAAAATTCCTGTATCGAGCAATTCAAATTCCGGAACGTTCCTACCCTGGCGCTTGTTCCTTTCAATGAGCTCTTCATAAGGAAATGCCCCCTGGGGATATTTATACAGATACTTCATGTAGTAATGCGTGGGAATATTATCGAGATAATAATATAACTCCTTGACATCCTCTCCATGATTCCCTTCAGGGTTGCTCAAGCCAAAAAGGCGTTCTTTCAGTATCGGATCCCGGCCATTCCACAACGCAACGGAAAAACACAAATTTTGAAACAGGTCCGAAATGCCCGCGAGGCCATCTTCACCCCAGCGATAGGCCCTGCTTCGTGCATGATCGTGTGGGAAATAATTCCAGGCATCGCCGTCTTCACTATAATCTTCGCGAACCACACCCCACTGCCGTTCGCTGAGGTATGGTCCCCATTTTTCAATTGGTATGTCTTTGGCAGAATTTTCTTTTAGCCGTAAATGTTCTACTGTATTCATTTTTTACATAAATGATCTTCAGTTTAATAAATATTATTTCGAATATCCTTAACCGTTAGTTGAGAAGCCGGGATATAATAACATGCCACCATCGGCAAATACCGTAGTGCCTGTAACATAGTCAGATTCATCACTGGCAAGCCATACTGCTACTTTGCCGATATCTGCCGGCTGCCCGATGCGACCGTAAGGTATCAGTGTCAGCAGCCTGTTTAGTGCTTCCGTCGTTTCCCATGCCTGGTGATTGATCGGTGTTTGAATGGCACCCGGGCCTATACTATTTACGCGTATTTTTTTCGGAGCGAGTTCCTGTGCCATACTTTTCATCAGCATATTGATGCCCCCTTTACTTGCCGCATAATTCACATGTCCGGCCCAGGGTATCACTTCATGCACACTGCTCATACAAATTATTTTTCCGGCGGCGCAACTTCTTTCCGGCACAATGCCTCTTCTCAAAAATTCTTTTACCGCTTCGCGTGCACACAGGAACTGCCCTGTCAGATTCACATTTATTACCAGTTGCCAGTCGGCAAGGCTCATAGATTCCAAAGGTGAATCTTTTTGCAAACCGGCATTGTTTACTAAAATATCAATAGTGCCAAATTTATCAAACATCTGCTGAAACATTGACCGCACCTGTTGTTCATTGCTTACGTCTGCCTGTATAGCAATGGCATTACCGCTATTGGCTTCAATTTGTTTTACTACGTCATCAGCTGCTTCTGGATGGTTAACATAGTTCACTATTACGTTGGCGCCTTCATTGCCAAGTGCGATCGCAACAGCGAGACCTATACCGCTGTTAGCTCCTGTTACCAATGCTGTTTGTCCTTTAAGTTTTGGATTAGCGTTCATGTGTATGTGTTTTAATCATTAAAAATAAAATCATGTACAGTGTTGCTTTACTGAAAAAATAAATATTACAAAAAAAATAACATCGATCAAATTGCAGGATGCGAATAAGTAATTGCGAATCGTCCAATTTTTCAGAATTTTTTCCGTTGTATTATTGTAAACTTCCGGAATTCAAAGGCCAAAATTCTTAAAAGGAAACCAGGCTTATGAAAAATTTAGCTCTTCTTGCATTTCTCACTTTCAACTGCAATTTATTTGCTGCTGCGCAAGTTCCAAAAGCCATGCCACCTGATGCAGACGAATTTTATAATCAGTCAATGCCACAATTGCGCCCAAAGGTGAAAGGCTTCGTTTTGAAAACTGCTAGAGCAATCGAACATAGAAAAATAAATACGGACAGTCTCGCTGCTGCATTTCATAAAACTCCACTGCTTAAAGGTATGAGTAATACCGATATACAGGGGTTAATGGTGTTGGTAATGGTGCAGGCGTCTAAAGACGCTGATGCCGATCTGAAAAAAATGGTGCTTGAGATCGGGCGAAAGAGTGATGAGGCCAAAGAGAAAAATATTGCCGTAAGTGACGAACAAAATGCCCAATTGCAAAACATAATGGATCGCAAAAGCGACATGGCCGAACAAGTTAGCTATACCATGAAAAAGATCTCAGGAAGCCAGCAAAGCATCATCAATAATTTGAGATAACCCTATTCATATCCGGAATCTTCCACAAGGTGCCATCCGTTTGATTTCTTTTCAAGATAAATATATTCTCCGGGCAAACTTTCGTTGTTTGTGCGTGTCAGTGCAGTAATGGCAATTACAATTTTTTTCTGTTTCTGTGGTAAATCGTCCAGGTTGAAGTGATAAAAGTTATCACCCGATTCTAAAATTGAAAAAATATTTGTGGGATCATCATAATTCATAGATGACGTATCCGGAAAGTTGTAGATCACATAACGATTTACCAATGAGTCAACCGAATCCTGGCGGATATAAAAATCGATAAAGTGATCGTAGATCATCACTTTAGAGCTGTCAAGAGAAACCTGCGGCGTCGGGGGTTTTATGGAATCGATCCAATTCATCGGTGGTACAATTGCAGGATACTTATAGTAATTATCACGCAGGCTATCGTTCCATCCATTGGGGTTACTATTGAAAGAACTGCTGCTGAAATAAATGCTTCCCTGTATTTGCGGATATTGCCTCAACAGCTTTATTTGATTCGGCAACTCATTTCTATTTCTCCACGCGCGGGATCTGGTTTCTGTAGACTTATATATTCCATGCCCGATATATAATTGTCTTCCGTAGGTATGGCGTGCCCACCAATCAACCAATACTTCGTAGCCGACTATTTTGTTCCCGATTTCCCAATAAAGCTGCGGTGCCACATAATCTATCCACCCTTTTTTAAGCCACAACAAAATATCGGCATACAGATCGTCATAGTTGGTCTGCCCTGCCTTTGTATTACTTCCGTCCGCATCCTGGTCAATGTTTCGCCATACACCAAACGGGCTGATGCCAAATTTACAATATGGTTTCACGCTTTTAATTGCTTTGCTGAGCATCAATATAATCGAATCGACATTGCTTCTGCGCCATGTTTCTCTATCCATTCCGTTTCCATACTTTTGGTAGGATGCGGTGTCATAAAATTCTTTGCCTGCTATACGATATGGATAGAAATAATCGTCAAAATGTATAGCATCGATATCGTATCGGCTTACTACATCTTTTACTATGCTGGTTACATATCGCTGCACATCTTTATTACCCGGATCAAAATATTTTACGGTTCCGTAATCAATAAACCAATCGGGATGCAACCTGGTAATGTGATTCGGGGCTATTGAAGACTTATAAATATTAAATACAGCCCGGTACGGATTCATCCATGCATGAAATTCCATTCCACGTTTATGCGTTTCCGTTATCATAAACTTCAGCGGATCATAGTAGGGTGATGGGGGCTTACCCTGTGTGCCGGTGAGCCATTCACTCCACGGTTCGTAAGGCGAAGCGTAAAACGCATCAGCGGCGGGCCTGATCTGCACTACAACGGCGTTCATACCATTACGCTTGTTCATGTCAAGCAGATTGATGAATTCCGCTTTTTGGCTTTCTGAATTCAGGAATTTGGTAGAAGGGAAATCTATGTTGGCAACTGTGGCCACCCACACACCGCGAAATTCATACTTGGGTTGCGCTGCAATTTTTTGGTAAAAAAAATTAAAACAAACTATTAATAAAACCGAATACAGATATTTCATTATGCGCCTTAGTTGTAAAGCGGCTAATTTACATAATGAATACTGGTTAATGATAAAAGAAAAATGTTTTAAAGAATATTTTAGTAAAATAAAGAATCACGCCTTGATTAATTTTTCCATACAGAAACACCTTCACTGCAGTTGGAACAGATATCAATATTTTTTCTGCTCGTCATAAGTTCTTTTCGGAATCTTTTGTAACTATCGTTCTGCCACACCTCCCTGAATGATTGATTTTTGAGATTACCCAACTGGTGCATGGCATCTTTATCAAAACAACAGGGCACTACCAGTCCATCCCATGTAATCACATTAGCCTGCCAAAGCTTCCAGCAATAATTGGCAAGATTGTTCTTATTCTCGTAAGTGCCTTGCCTGGTTTTTTTATACCGGCTGTATTTTTCATTTTCGGGTATCAATTGATTAGGATCGTTTTCGAAGTCGTAAACTTGCGCCGTTTTAAATCTTACCTCATCTACTCCTACTGAGGAAGCGATTTTTTTTATCTCCTCTATCTGGTGCTCGTTGGGTTTCACTACAAGAAATTGAAAGAAAACAAAAGGGGTTTTACTTTTTAATTGTTTTTTCCATTTTACAAGGCTTTTGGCTCCTTCTATTACTTTATTGAGGTTGCCGCCCACACGATATTGCTGGTAAACTTCCTGGGTGGTGCCATCAATAGAAATAATCAACCGATCCAGTCCGCTTTCCACCGTTTTTCGTGCAACTTCATCCGTTAGGTAATGGGCGTTGGTAGAAGTAGCAGTATAAATGCCCTTTGCTGATGCATACCGTACCATTTCCAAAAAATCTTTATTCAGATATGGCTCACCCTGAAAATAAAAAATCAGGTACAGAATGTCTTTGTAAATGTCATCAATTGTTTTTCGGAAAAAACTATTTTCAAGCATTCCTGTTGGACGCGTAAAAGCGCGCAGGCCACTTGGACATTCGGGGCAACGAAGGTTACAGGAGGTAGTGGGTTCGAAGGAAATAGAAATAGGTAAGCCCCATTGAATGGGCCTTCCGGAAATTCTGCTGATGTAAAAGCTCGAAAAAACTTTGGCCGCATTCCATAGTCTGCGGCCAGTTAGTTTTCGCATGAAATTTATACTGTCATGATAATTTACCTTCGGCATTACCCAAAGATACGCAGACAGCATCAAAGTGCCCTGACAGTAAGCGAATCGCTGCTTATATTGAGTGAATCCTGGATGGGTTGAACTTTAATAAAGGGAGGTTCATTAAAATCCAATGTATTATTTAAAAACTTGTCGTAATTGGCTGCAACTACATTGAATGCCACAAAGTTCATCACAAACTTCTTTGTTTCTAAAGGGAGATAGTTTTTGATATCCCAGTAGCCGGCATCCTTTTTACCACTCTTTTTTATTGCATACTGTACTCTTCCTGGCCCGCAATTATAGGAAGCTACACATAGTAGCAACTTATTGTCGAAGGCTTCAAGTTGGTCCTTGAAAAACTTTGCTGCTGCTGTGGTTGATTTTGCAAAGTTTTTGCGCTCATCGTACTTACCATTAATCTTTAGCCCATATTCTCTTGCGAGTTCACTCATAAATTGCCAATAACCAACAGCGCCTGCGTTGGACACAGCATTGGGATCGAACTCAGATTCTAACACCGGAATCATTTGCAGTTCAAGCGGAACATTATATTTTCCGAGTATAGAAGCTGCTGCGGGGAAGAAACGCTGACCTTTTTTGAAAATATAAATGATGTAATCGCGTTGTTTCTTGCTGAAGGATTGAACAAAGTCGATTGTGTGCGGCCTTGCCCCCTGCAAATCTGCTGGATAAGATACCGCAAGCGGATTTGCTTCCATACCGGGTTCGGTAGTAGTAGGTTCTGATACTCCCGAATCAACGGCATCGAAAATTGATTTTGCCGACGTACTGAATCCGATTATAAAAAAAATTATTATAAACGATATCAGAATTTTTGACTGAATAGTTTTCATCACTAATAATTTTAAGTGTGATAATCATTCGGGTTTCAAAGGATCCTGATTGGCGTAAAAATTTTCCAGGTTACGTTTTCAATTTTTCGCAAATCAATAACTTGATTTGTACGAATTATAAGATTTTTCAGGGTTACTAATTTTGCACGTTGAACACATGGCAAAAAAGAAAGGATAGCAAATTATTTTCTCTTAATGGATAATAAGCATTTTCTTTTGCGCAGAATGTGCAAATTTAATACCAAATAGCCGCTGATGCAAGCTTTTTGATTAAAAGTTAGTTAAAGAAACCTCCCGTGAAGGCCACATTTTTATCAATACCATGCTTAATTTCAATTGCTTATGGGCAAGTACCTAAAAATTATTTTCGTGGCGTTCACAGCATGATCCGGGAGGAAAAGCAGGCCTATTTGAGCCGATTTGAAAAAAAATATTAGCAACTCATCCCGCAACTTTGATGTCAGATACTACCGGTGCGAGTGGGAGGTAGACCCGGTGGTTTGCTATATTTCCGGAATAGTCACCTCCTATTTCACTATTACGTCAGCCACCAATAGTATTTCTTTCTACCTGACAGACAGCCAGGTAGTGGATAGCGTAAAGCAATATGGTAGCTTTTTGACTTTTACCCATTCTAATAACACCGTAAAAATAATCCTGGAAAACGCTAATCCCCAGGGGAATGCTTAACTCGTTGAGTATCTATTATCACGGTGTGCCTCCTAATACCGGGTTTGGTTCTTTTGTTACCTCATCACATGCCGGTGTGCTGGTAATGTGGACGCTGGGTGAACCAAACGGAAGCCGTGACTAGTGGCCATGCAGGAATGGGTTAGATGATAAAGCAGATTCGATCGACATATTCATAATAGGCCCTTCGGCATATAACGCTGTATTTAATGGGTTTGAAACAAAGCCGGGTAATTAATGGCAGCAAAGTTATTACTCACTGGAAACATCGGTATCCCATAGCAACTTACAGGTATTTCCAAATCCTTTTATCAATAGCTTCAGCATTTATCTGCATAATTCCAAATCATCAAAAGCCAATCTCAGAATATCTGACCTGAAAGGAGGCTTACTTCACCAGAAAACATTATCTGTAAATAATGCTCTTTACAAAGAAATCAATTGTGGCAATCTGCTCCGATTGGTTTATATTTTAAGCATCACAACGAACGATGGTTTCAATTTTAGCAAAAAGATTTTGAAACAATAATATTCGCTGCCTATTATTGCACCCGAATCAAAAAAATCATGTGTCAAAAAGAAAAAGAGGTTTAGCCCCTTATTTTATAAAGCTTTTTTTGGGAGTTGTCGTTGCCATTGTTTCCGGATATTATGTTGTGCACTATTTTACCAATACACCGGAAATATTCTACCCCGGTTTTGAAATTACCATTCCTTCGGGCTATACCATTCATGGCATTGATGTAAGCAAATACCAGGATGTGATTAATTGGAAAGAAGTAAAAAGCATGAATGTAAATGATGTGACCATCAACTTTGCATTTATAAAAGCAACCGAGGGGGTGGGTAGTATTGATAATCAATTCCGAAGAAACTGGGTACAGGCAGAACAACAAAATATTTGCAAAGGAGCTTATCATTTTTTTATCGCCGGAAAAAATGGGAAACGGCAAGCGGCTAACTTTATCGAATTGGTGGACTTGAAGAAAGGTGACCTGCCTCCCGTGCTGGATATTGAAGAAACGTACGGCGTTCCTGCTGATGAATTAAAAAGAGAGATAGGCGATTGGCTTACTGTCGTAAAGAATTTTTACGGAGTATCTCCTATCATTTATACCAACATAAAATTTTATAATACCTACCTTCAAAATGATTTCGGAGGATATCCGCTATGGATTGCGCATTACCTGCAACCTGTAAAACCAAGCATTGATCATCCATGGGTATTTTGGCAACATAGTAAAAACGGGAGAGTGAACGGAATCAAAAATTATGTTGATTTTAATGTGTTCTCCGGTGACAGTACTCAGTTCAAAAAGTTATTGATCCAATAATTTCATTAGCTGGTATGATCGGCAACGATCAGCCATTGGCCTTTTATTTTTTTAAACAGCAATGTAAAATACCCACCAATATTTCCCATAGATCGCTTCAGACCCCACTTGCCTACGACAAAATAACACGCAGAAGAAAGTGATTTCATCTGAAGAATCCTGAAACTTAATTTACCCATTGCAGCGGTATCAGGATAATGCTTTCTATAATTATTCAACGCCGTTTCCCATCCGTAAGAAATTCCAGACCGGCCTATGAACATCAATGAATCATTTTGCCAATAGCCGGACATAAAATCTTCAATGCTGCCTCTATTCCAGGCGTGTTCCTGCATTCTCATCACCTGTTTAATAGCAATTCTTTCTTTCAATTGTGCAAAAGATACAGTTGCAGAAAAAATTATCGCAGTTACCATCAAAATTTTCTTCATATAGATTTATAAAAGTTAGGTCAATTTTTATGTGGCAGTTTACATTGGCCTGTACATCTGAAATTAAGCAGGTGAGCATATAGAATTAATACCACGGCAGGAATCAAAAGGAGCATTTCATATGTGTGAAAGATCTGCTTTAATATTAAAAAAATGAAGCCGCCTGTAAAAACGAGTAATGGAAGCGGGTTGTGGTGATGTTTTTTATAACCACTCATAAGCGCATAGCACCCGATCGCAAATGCAAGTCCAATCATACTCCACTCAAAAAAAGCATTATGAATAATATTTATCCCGAATAATGGAAGTGATGTGAGCAGGAAAGGAAGTATTGCACAATGAATGGCACAGGCTATGGAGGTAATCATACCCATCAAATCCCAGTTAAGGCGCTTTAAAAAACTGAACATGGCTGCAAATGTAGTATATTTGCAACAATGATGCAGATTATTTATTAGTTATTTTTGCAGCATGAAAAAGAAAATTTTTGTTTACCTCGGGTTTTTTATATTACTCTTCACGGCATTTTACTTTTTTCTGTTTTACGGCACAGATTATTATAAGGTAAAGCTGCCGGTGATGAGCTACGTACAGGATTTTTCTTTTATAGATCAAAACGATAAGCCTGTAGATGAACACACCATTGACGGTAAGGTATACGTAGCCAATTACTTTTTCACCACGTGTAAAGGCATTTGCCCTAGAATGAATGCTAATCTTGACAGCATTTATCAGCAATATGAGAACGACAGCGATTTTGCGATTATTTCTCACACTTCCATGCCGGAAACAGATTCTGTGCCTTTGCTGAAGGCTTACGAAACCAAAATGATTGGTATAGATCCGCGTTTCGCGGCTAAATGGTATTTTGTAACCGGCACCAAGGATTCATTATATCGCATGGCTAAAGTGAGCTACCTTCTCGATAATGAAAAAAATGACACGCTGAACATACAAGACCAGTTTATTCATACGCAGTTTCTTGCTCTGATTGATAAAGACAGGCAGGTTCGTGGCATCTACGATGGATTAAAAGATGACGAATTGCAAGAATTAAGTAAAGACATCGCAAAGCTATTGAAGGAACCGCGCCAGGCAAATATTTTCAATCATTCCACCTTTGCTAACAATCCCAATTGATATGAGCACCGATGTAAAAACGATATTAAAACAAAATCGTCTATCCGTTACCGATAGTCGCCTTAAGATTTTGTCGCTGTTTATGAAAAAAGAAAATGCATTGTCCCATGCAGATATTGAGAAAAGTACAGGAGATCTATTTGACCGGGTTACTGTGTACCGCACACTGCAAACCTTTGTGGAGAATGGGATCATTCATTTAATACCCACTACTGATAATTCTGTTAAATATGCCTTGTGCAAGGACGATTGTGCGAAAGGCCACCATCACGACAATCATGTACATTTTATATGTGACGAATGCAATAGAACCATTTGCCTCGACTCAGTGAATATTCCTTCTATAAAATTGCCGAAGGGGTTTAAGTTAAATCACGTCGAAATGATCGTATCTGGTATTTGCGAAAGTTGCCGGTAAGCTATTTCACTACACTATTGATCCAATCGCTGATGGTTCTTAATACTTCCGGTGCGATAGTTTCCTCTGTTTTTCCATATTCGTCTACGGTGCATTTTACACAGTGTTGGAATAAATGATTCAATCCCGGTAATTCGATCGTCTTATAATTTTTCGATTGGCTCTTTAGTAATGCATCCTTTATTGCCCGAAGATTGGTTTGGGGGTCCACTTGCACATCTCTCGAACCATTCAATGCTAATACCGGTATGCTGAGTTTCTCCAGGTCTTTTGAAGGATCATGCGTCAGGAAGAAACGCCACCATTTGGAATGGAACACAAAATACTTTTGTTGTAGATTACTAATCATCTGTTCTTCCGTTCCATGAACCAATTCTTTCAAAGTTCCTTGTGACTGATCTTTTTCCCATTCGTGATAAATACCGGGTACTTTATCTTTAAATTCATCTGCATCAGATGCACCAATTGCAGCATTCACAAGTGCATCGTGTAGCACTAAGAATTTTTGAACAACGCTGTCGGGCATTCCCGCATTTTTAAGAGCCAGAGAATTTTGATAATTTATAATGTTCATTCCATTGACACCAGGTCCGGCAAGCAACACAATAAAAGAGACCCGCTTATCTTTTGCTGCAACCATGGGTGCAATCATACCGCCTTCACTGTGTCCTATCAATCCAATATGCGCGGGATCCACATCATTTCGTGAAAGTAAATATTGAATGCCTGCTTCCACATCATTGGCGAAGTCTGCCGACGATGAGGTATCAAAATCGCCTGTCGTTTGTCCCATTCCTCTGTCATCCACTCTCAAAACCGCAGTGCCATGTTTGGTGAGATAATCTGCAATTACGGCAAAAGGCTGATGATCAAAAATGGTTTCATTCCTATCCTGTTTACCACTGCCGGTAATCAATATAACGGCAGGAAATTTTTCATCGGTTTTTGAAAAGGGGCGTGTAAACGTAGCCCCGTATTTGATGGAAGAATCTGCATTGGTATAAATGACGCTATCGCTTATATAATTAAAAGGCGGTTTCGGGGTTTGTGGTCGTTTAGGTGGCTCATAAGCAGCGTTCTTACTTCTTGCAAGGCTCAGGGGTGTCTGAAATCCACGTTGGTTCCACATTCCGTCGATGGAGTCGCCGGTAATGAATTTGCCTTTATAGCTTCCCGAAATCACAGGCAGACTAACCAGCACACTATCGCCGCCTACGGCTATATCACCACATGGCAGATCATTTGCGTTTTGAGATGGGCTATCCCACTTGCAGTCGATTTTACCGGAACTATCTTTATAAAAATGAAAAACAATCGGAATTTTTTTTGCACTTACCGAAATGTCACCTCCCCAGTTGCCCACAATATTTTGTGAAAAGGAATAATGCTGAGTAAATACGATAAATATGATAATTAAAAACCTTCGCATGATTTTGTATGCGTAATTAATAAGAGCTCATTTGGTTAACATCGAATAATTATTTACTTCCAAAAACAGTTTTAAGGATATCAGTTACGCGTTGTGCCGGGTCTTTTCTTATGCCTATTTCTTCCTGTGCCACGTAATAAAACAAGCCATCCAGCGCTTTGCTGGTAACATAACTATTGATGTCAGTATCCACAGGGCTTCTGCTGAATTTATTGTAGGCGCTGAATACATCTTTCCAATATTTATCGGCATCTGTTTTTGCCAATGACTGTTCTATCACCGGTCGAAAAGCTGTGGTGAGTTCAGGTGTAGTTGTCTTTCTAAGATAGGCCGTAGCTGCAGTATCACTTCCTCTTAATATATTTAAGGCATCCATTACGGTCATTTTTTTAATAGCATCTAAAAATATAGGCGCTGCTTTTTTAGAAGCGTCTTCCGCCGCACGGTTCAGGCTCAGTTCTGCATTATCAATTAATTTACCAAACCCAAGCATTCTCATTTTATTTTCCACATCCCGGATCTGCTCCGGTAACAGAATCTTTACAACAGCATCTTTGTAAAATCCATCTGTTGCAGATAACTTATCCCCACTTTTTTGCGCACCGATTGATAACGCTTCCTTTAACCCCGAAACAATCTGATCGTTGGACAGGCTGGAAGAATTAGATGATTTTTTTGAAAACAATGAACCAGCTTTTTTTAGCATTCCGCCCAGGTTATTCGAAGAATCTTTTTGAGCTACCAATGAAAACGCGATGATCGTAAAAATGAAAGAAGTAATAATTTTTTTCATAGAATTTATTTTCTGTAAACCCAAAAATAGTCGCTATAAACTAATTGTTCAAGTGCTGAATTGTTAAATTGCCGTAATAACAGGAGAAAATTAATAGCAGATTACAATTGAAATTTATAACCGACACCCTTGACCGTAGTGATGTAATCGCCGCCAAGTTTTTGGCGAATCTTTCGTATGTGTACGTCTATGGTACGGTCGCCAACAATTACATCGGTGCCCCACACTTTATGTAAAATTTCATTTCGCAGAAAAACTTTGGAAGGTTTGGATGCCAGCAATGCCAATAATTCAAATTCCTTTCTTGCTAAAACGATTTCATTGTCGTGGGAGGAAACGACATACCTTTCCCGGTCAATTTTTATATCGCCTATCTGCAACACACTTCCGGTTTCTTTGATGATCCTTCTGAACAATGCATTTACACGACTTACTAAGACTTTCGGGCTGATGGGTTTGGTAATATAATCATCCGCGCCGGTTTCAAGGCCTTTTATTTCGGTTGCATCATCGTTTAATGCAGTTAGGAGCACAATGATGGTATTTTCAAACTGTGATTGTGAACGAAGCAGCTTGCAAACTTCAATGCCTGTTTTACCGGGCATCATTACGTCAAGAATGACCAAATCGGGGTTATAAGCTTTTGCCATTTCAAACGCTTCATTACCATTTTTGGCCATGATCACTTCATACTTTTCCGTACGAAGGTTGAAACTGACAATTTCCAATATATCGGGCTCATCGTCAGCTACAAGTATGGTTCTGGGCTTGGGTTCATTTACCATGATGCGCAAACCTATATCAAAAAAACAGTCCGCAAAAAATGTTTACAATTTATTAATATTCGATCCGATCAGGGGGTCCTATCAAAATCCGGATTTTATTTTTACGATTTTTTGCAAAAATGAAAAGGTCTCCGGTATTGCATATTTTTCTTCCCAAAAAAAGGTTAATCCAATTTTTGCACGCAGCTTTTCGTTTGTATATCTAATCATATAAAAAATCATTCCAGTACCTTTGCAACTATTGCAGAAACTGTTGCTTCTCTAACTATAAAGAAATGAAATTCAACTTTTACTTTTTTATATTTCTATTATCAATCCCCGAGGTTAGCTTTGCCTTCAACGACACTACCGACATTCCCCTTAGCCGACAGGTTTTTCACGATAAAATAAAAGCAGCACAGGCCCGCGCCGACAGGGCAGATGGACATCTGGACGGGCTCATTAAGGTTTCTACAAATCCCGATATCAACCTGCAGGTAACCGACGCCATTTTCAGAAAGGTAAATGTATTGCGCAACGACATAGAGATTGATACTGAGATAGCTACCAATAATGATAAGATTCGTTACCTCCGCTACCTGGAATCGCTGGTAAATGATTTTACGGAGAATTGGAGACTGCATAAGCTGGCCCCGGCATTGGCACCACAGTTGGTCGACAATTTCACTGAAATAATGAAAGCCACTATCAAAGGGCAAAGTATGGCTCCCTTGATTACAAAGGCACCTTATGAAGTGGGAGTAATCAACGCACAGATTTTCGATGTAAACCCGGGCTATAAAGAAAGTCAGAAAATATTATTTCTTGAATTCTGCAAGCTCCATCCGGATCAGATTTTGGCAAACATTGTTCCTTATATGAATGAGCCCTTTGCGGATTCTCTCGTAATTGAAGCATTTAAAAACCGCCCAAGCCAGTTGTATACCTATGCACAGGCATCTTCGAGTCCGCAGGGAAAGCTTATCAGGCGGAATAAGGATAAGCGCGTACAAACTATTGTTGAATTAAGCAAACTTAACCGGCGGGCACTTTTTTATTTCCCTTTTCTCGATGATCTTATCACCGGGAAACAGACTATGGGAAATATTGAGAAATATGCGGGAACTTCAGACAAGACGTATGACAGCGTGGGTTATTATAAATTGTTAGTGAAGACGGAGGAAAGTTATTATCCGAGAGTGGTTGCGGGCGACACCCCGGTTGCTATGTATGGCTCCGATGGATTGCTTGATATGCTGAAGCGGAAAGCAGTTGAGCATTTTATTACTCCGATCAATGAGCTACATGAAAGCCCCAATCCTGCTGTGCGATTTCGTGCCATAGAGCCTTTGGATGCAGATGATCTTTATTACATGATGGTGTTGGGGGAAAACGATATTTACACCTCCAGTTACAAATATTCTTTTGACAGGATGATGCAGAAACTCGGATCGGTACCCCACGGTGATTCATTGTTAATGAAAGTGAACTTTGATCACTTTAAGAAGTTCATTAAAATGGCCGCGCAATATGCAAAGCTGGATGAATTTTTAAAATCGATGCCCGCTGATGAATCTTCCACTTTAATGCAGGCGTTTGTCGGGAACCTTGAAAAGACAGGCACGCTGGAAGACGCTGTAGACGTTGCAGATTCTTATGGAAGCATCAGCAATCCGGAACTGCAAAAATCAATGTTGCGGGATGTGGAGACTAACCTTCAAAGATGCACGAAGGACAATAATGAGCATGGAAAAAAGATATACAATCTTTTAAAAATGATCTTCCTATCGGCAGATGAAAAGAATGGTGTTGATCTGTCAAAAGAAATCGGAATACCTCCGGTTTACACAGTTAACTACGATTACCTTGCAGACGATTCAGGTAGAATTATAGAGCAGGTCTTCTTTTACGGAGATAAAGATGGGAAAATGTCATTCAACAGCTATCTCACTTCATTTCCTTCGAGCGATTGGCAGATCATTCATAAAAAAGAATGGATAGAAATAAAATCCAAAAAAGGCAAACCGATTTGGATATTTGCCAACCTGCCACTGGATAATGAAACAGACCAGGATGCAAAAGCACAGGCAGATCTGATCGATTATCTGGACAAACTTGACCTGAGACCTTCTATAGTGATTCATCGGGGACATAGCTATCATTTGAAGTATACGATACAGCAACTTTCCGACAATGCAAAGATTATAATGCTTGGATCATGCGGAGGCTATCAAAATCTGAAAACGATATTGGCCTATGCACCTGAGGCGCATATCATTTCTACTAAGGAAACCGGTGCAAAAGATGTAAACAAACCCATTATCGATGCGCTGGATAATACATTACGCAATGGAAAAAACATTGACTGGAGAGAAATGTGGGCCGGTCTTACTGCATATTTTAATAAACAATCAAAAGAGCTCAGGGAAACCTTCGAAGATTACATTCCCCCGCATAAAAATCTGGGGGCCCTGTTTATAAAAGCTTATAGCAGAGGCGGCGGAGAAGTGGATTAAACAAGTAGTTATAAAGTCGTTCGGCAATCGATTAATCTATCATTCATCCATCACACAATCGTCAATAGTCAATAGTCAATAGTCATTGGGTTGATATAAATTTGCCAAATGGCTGAAAAGAAGAGTAGAAAAAAGCTGCTGGATTTTTCCGTACTGCGAAGAGTTTTTGCATTCACACACCCCTACAAAAAGAAATTATACCTGTCGATTTTTCTTTCGATCATGCTGGCGATCGTTTCGCCGCTGCGACCATATCTTATTCAATACACGGTAAATGTTTTTATAAAAGATAAAAATATTTACTGGCTGGTTCTCATTACTGTTATTCAAATCGGGCTGCTTCTGATTGAAACAGGGATGCGTTTTTATTTTGGTTTTCTCACCTCCTGGCTGGGGCAAACGGTTGTAAAGGATCTCAGGGTAAAGGTTTATAATAAAATATTAAGCTTTAACCTATCGCAATTTGATAAAACCCCTATTGGCACATTAACCACCAGAACTATCAACGATATTGAATCTATCAACGATATTTTTTCGGATGGATTGATTCCGATCATTTCGGATTTGCTTTCTATCGTTTCAATTTTGCTTTTCATGTTTTTTGTAAACTGGAAACTGAGCCTGATCTGTCTTGCTCCGTTTCCGATTCTTATAGTGGCCACTTACTTTTTTAAAGAGAGCGTCAATAAATCCTTTATCAAAGTACGAAATGCAGTAGCGGCATTAAATGCATTTGTGCAGGAGCATATTACAGGTATGAGCGTGGTGCAGGCTTTCGCCGTGGAGGGCAAGGAATTCAAAAAGTTCAATGCAATCAATAAAGAGCATCGCAATGCCAACATACGCGCCATTTTTGCTTATTCTGTTTTTTTTCCCGTAGTGGAACTTGTACTGGGATTTTCAACCGGATTACTCGTTTGGTGGGGCGCTATTAAAACGAGCGATATAGGACTCATCATTGCCTTTTATATGTATCTGAATTTATTGTTTCGCCCGCTGCGTGTAATTGCCGATAAGTTCAATGTATTACAAATGGGCGTCGTGGCAAGTGAACGTGTATTTAAAGTGCTGGATAATCCGGATGTAACGCCGGAAACACATAATGGTATCAGGGATGCAGCCATGCATGGTAAGGTAGCATTCAATCATGTTTGGTTTGCTTATAACGATGAGGATTATGTTTTAAAGAATATTTCGTTTAACATAAATCCCGGCGAAACCCTCGCTATCGTAGGTCACACGGGCAGTGGCAAAACATCAATCATCAGTTTAATCAATCGCCTGTATCACATCAATAAAGGAAGCATTGAAATAGACAATAAGAACATTGAAGCGTATGACATCAGTTTTTTGCGAAGCAAAATTGCCGTGGTATTGCAGGATGTATTTTTATTCAGTGGATCGGTTTATGATAATATCACACTTCGAAATCATACTATATCGAAAGAGCAGGTAGAGCAAGCGGCAAAAATGATTGAGATGCATGATTTCATTGAGCGACTTCCGGGAGGGTATAATTATAATGTAATGGAGAGAGGCTCTACGCTGTCTCTGGGTCAGCGGCAATTGCTTTCTTTTATAAGAGCTTTATTATTCAATCCTTCTATTTTGATTTTGGATGAAGCAACATCCTCAATTGACAGTGAGAGCGAATTACTGATACAACATGCCATTGAAACATTAATAAAAGGAAGAACTTCCATTGTGATTGCGCACCGCCTTTCTACTATTCGAAAAGCAAACAAGATCATGGTGCTTGACAAAGGCGAAATAAAGGAAATCGGCACCCACAATGAGCTATTGCAGCAACAGGGTTTTTATTATAAGCTCCACAAAATGCAGTTCGAAGAAAAGCTGGTATAATTATTTAATTATTTGATCATCATCCCATTTTTCGGGGCGCATTTGCGGAAACAATAATACATCCTGTATAGAGGGCTGATTGGTGAGCAGCATACATAAACGATCTATACCAAAACCAATACCGCTTGTGGGAGGCATGCCATACTCCAAGGCACGCAGAAAATCATAGTCGATATACATGGCTTCATCATCGCCACGCTCCATAAGTTTCGCCTGTTCTTCAAAACGTTCCCTTTGTTCGAGTGGATCGTTGAGTTCGCTGTAGGCATTGGCTATTTCTTTTCCGTTTACGATTAATTCAAAACGCTCTACCAATCCTGGCTTGCTGCGATGTTTCTTGGTAAGCGGGCTCATTTCCACAGGATAGTCGATGATAAATGTCGGCTGCACAAAATAATGCTCGCATTTTTCAGAAAAAATTTCATCGATCAATTTGCCCTTCCCCATTGTTTTATCTACGTGTATGCCTAAGCGTGAGCAAACGTCTCTCAAGCCTTGCTCATCCATATTACTGATATCGATCCCTGTATGTTCATTTATCGCATCATACATAGAAATCCTTTTGTATGGAGCTTTGAAATCAATTTCATTTTCTCCATACTGTGCCTTGGGTGTTCCATTAACGGCAATGGCTGCATTCTCCAGCAGCTGCTCGGTTGTTTCCATCATCCACAGGTAATCTTTATAAGCAACATAAAATTCCAACACGGTAAACTCCGGGTTGTGCGTTCTGTCCATTCCTTCATTCCTAAAATTTCTGCTAAACTCATATACCCAATCAAAACCACCAACGATCAGTCTTTTTAAATACAGCTCATTGGCAATCCTTAAATAAAATGGCACATCCAGCGCATTATGATGTGTGATGAAAGGCCGTGCAGCAGCACCACCCGGTATGCTTTGCAGTACCGGCGTATCTACTTCTATAGCTCCGCGTTCATTTAAAAAGGAACGGATAGCATTGATCATTTTGGTGCGCTTGATAAATGTATCCTTTACCTGAGGATTTACGATCAGATCGGCATAACGCTGGCGATAACGGAATTCCGCATCAGTAACTTCATCAAATGTCTGCCCATCTTTTTCCTTCACGATCGGCAATGGTCGAACTGATTTTGATAGCAGTGTAAACTCTTTTACATGCACGGATGTTTCACCGGTTTTAGTCGTAAAAACAAATCCTTTTACGCCGATAATGTCACCAATGTCCAAAAGTTTTTTCCATACGATATCATACCTCATGGTATCGTCACCGGTAGTAACATCATCTTTACGCACATAAAGTTGAATCTTACCTGAATCGTCCTGTAATACCGCGAATGCAGCTTTACCCATGTCACGTACGCTCATAATGCGACCTGCAAGACATACATCAGCAAAATCTGCTTTATTTTCCTCTCCTTTATAATTTTGTTTAATAAATGCCGCATGGCTGTTTACCGGGTATAGTGCCGCGGGATACGGATCAATGCCCGCTTTTTCCAGTTCTTTCAGTTTGTCTCTCCTGATAACTTCCTGTTCAGACAAATGATTCATAGCCTTCAATTATTTTGGCTGCAAAGGTAACAGATGGGAAGGAGATTTGGGGTCGCATGAACATGCAAAAAGCTGAGAAAATCAGGATTTTATTTACCTGCGGGTAATAATCAGGCCACGCTGGATCGGGTTTTTACTTCGTCATACTTTTGATCGTAATCCTGTCGTAATGTACCCATCCACCTGTCCCACCAAAGGAAATATAAACCATAATTACCTTTGAAATATTGATGATGCTGATTATGATTGACAGAAGTGTTGATCCATTTCCCGATAAAACTGCGTTGAAAGTTTTTAGGATACAATTCCCAGCCCAAATGCCCGTATACATTGTATACCATCAGGAATAAAAAGAAAACAAATAAATGGATCCTTGTGACAGGAATTGTAAATAAAAATAGTACGATGATACCTACTTCCACAATTGCTTCCAGCGGATGAAAAGCAAAGGCGGCCCATGGCGATGGATTGGTAGATTTATGATGCACCAAATGGAACCATTTAAAAATTTTCGGATGATGCATCAGCCGGTGTGTCCAGTAAAAATAAGTGTCATGCATTACCAACATTAGTGCAAAGGCAAACCAGAAATAGAATTCTCCGTATTGGTTGATGTGAGTATAGTAAGTAGTATGTTCCTTAATTATGTCGTTACCAAACAAAATAAAAAAAACACCGGCAAATATGATAATCGTAGAGGTTGAATACAAAATTTCACGCTGATAATCTTTTAAAGCAGGAAACTTCAGTTGAATTTTTTTAAAAGCTATTTTCCTTTTCAGCAAAATATACCAAATCAGGAAAGCAACGCCTGCAATAACAAAATAGCGAAGTGAAATGATCGTAAGAGAATTCTTTAATGTACTGAAATGCCACATACGGAAATGTAAGACATTAATAAAATAGTGAAGTTTATTAGCCGCTTAATTATTTGCTAATAAAACCTGCCAGGCTTCAGCTAGTTTTCCTTCTTGTAATAACTCTGCTGCGTAAGAATGTAATTCCCTTTCCATTTCAACCGGATCAATTGAATAGTATTGAAAAATATTTTTCAGCCGGTCATCTTCAAAAGAAATATCAATAAGAGGCATTTCGTGCACGTTACCTAATTGACCCAGATGATTACCCGTAAGTATTTTGCTGTTCTTTATCGATTCCGGCAGTTTATCTATTCCAATTCCGATTTTTTCACTGGGTTTTTCTACGAGGAACATATTTTCCTTGTTCACCCTTGCATACCAGTGTCCACCCACTCTCGTTGCCAAATCAAATTTGGTCTGATCAAGCTTGTCGTCAGTAAAAAGATCCTCATTTATGTGGACCAGCAACACTTCTGCGATCACCAGGTTGCCTGCACCGCCTCCCGTGCCCAATGGTTTAATTTCCATAACACGGCACTCCATCTGTATCGGGCTTTCCAATACGCGGGGTGGTTGTATCAGTTGCGACGGCGTCTTGGTAAATCCTGCTTTTTCAAATTCATCCACCCCCTTGGGAAACTCGCTGCTGGCAAGGCTCACCTGTTGCACCATATAGTAGCTCACAATATTTACACAAACCTCGCCCACTTCTTTAAGATTTTCCAGCGTATGTTTCGCTGTATTATTTCGCACGCGCAACAAAGGTGAGAAAACGACTACCGGCGGGTTAAAACTGAACATATTAAAATAACTAAACGGACTCAGGTTCACGGTTCCATTAGCATCGACCGTACTTGCGAAACAAATAGGGCGTGGCGCCACCACATGATTCATGATATTTTGTACGGCAGGTAGCGGTTTATCTTTTAGCAAAATTGTTCTGAACATATCATCTACCTATTCTTTTTCAAGGCGAGAATGGAAAAATCACTCTCATCTTTTACAACAATATTTTTTAATATCCCCAATTGCTCAATCTCAAGTTCCACTTCATCGCCTTCCTGCAGCCACTGTTCCTCATAATTGGGATCAATGAGCCTTCCGGTTCCATTTAGTTCGAGAAAACAGCCGGTACCAACTGTGCCACTACCTATGACATCGCCGGCAAAAAGCTGAACGCCATAACTGACTCGTTCGATAATCTCCGCAAATGTCCAGTCCATATCCGCAAGATTACCCTCGCTTACCTGCGCGCCGTTTACTCTGCATTTCATAGAAAGCGAATACGCGTTACCGTTATGGCCTTCTTTTGGTGTTACCAAAAAATCTTCGAGTTCATCGGGCGTTACCAACATAGGGCCCATCGCTGTGGCAAAATCTTTTCCTTTGGCAGGGCCAAGATTTAGTTTCATTTCATCCGCCTGTAAGCCGCGTGCACTGAAGTCGTTCATGATCATAAATCCACCGATATATTCATCAGCCTCTTCTGCTTTGATATTTCTTCCGGGTTTGCAAATAACGATAGCCGCTTCAAGTTCAAAATCCAGCTTATTAAAATGATCCGGCATGCAAACAATTTCGCCGGGTCCCTGTATGGCATTATGATTGGTAAAATAAAAAACCGGGAACTGGTCAAATTCAGGAATCATTTCCGCTTTGCGGTTTCTTCTTGCAGCAGCTACATGCTGCCTGAAAGCATATGCATCCCGGCAACTCACGGGGTACGGCACCGGTGCAAGTATGAATGCGTCTTCAATGGGAATTCCTTTAAATTTTCTATTTCCTTCTTCCAATGAGCGATTGATGGAATGGGCGATGGGAAAAATATCTTCCCAATAAGTCAGGAACATTGTCATAGAAACCGGCAACTCAGGATGCATTCTGTCGCAGTCGAACAACGTTCCATCCACCAAAAAAGCAATTTGTGCGTGATCTTCTTTCAGGTAAGAAACTAATTTCATCTTCTAAATTATTACTGTTGCAAGGTAAATGATTTACAAAGAATAAGTTAATGATAGCCATAAATGCATCAGCCGATGATTTGTATCAACGGAAGTTTCTATAATCCTGTTTACCTTTGCACGACAAAATGTGATCCTTATGAAATTTGAGAAGATTCATAACAAAGGACAGGCGCAGCTTTTTCAAAATAAATATCTTGAATACCTGACCAAGACGCATCCGCTGGTAATCTGGACAATGTATTTGCCAGTCCTGATTTTATTACCTTATTACGCGGCTGCAAAACTTGATTTCCCGGTTGGCACTGTAATCTTAACTTTTTTAGGAGGAATGTTTTTCTGGACATTTTTTGAATATATCGCTCACCGGTACATTTTTCATATGGTGTCAGAAAATCCGACCGCATCCAAAGTGGCGTATATCCTGCATGGTAATCATCATGAATTTCCAAGAGACAGGCAGAGATTGTTTATGCCGGCAGTGCCCAGCCTGATCATTGCTTCTGTTTTATTTTTATTGATGTATGCCGTTATGCATAATTATGTTTTTTCTTTTTTCCCGGGATTTATGCTGGGATATCTCATGTATGCCAGTACTCATTATGCCATCCATGCATGGCATCCTCCGTTCAAATGGATGAAACCGCTCTGGAGAAATCATCACCTGCATCATTACAAAGATGAGACCAAAGGCTTTGGCGTTAGCTCTACTATCTGGGATCACGTTTTCGGAACTATGTTCGATCTTAAAAAAGAAAAAGAAGATAAGGAGGCTGTAAAGAAACTAATGTTTGAAAAAAGATCGTAAACCATAGCACCCACATTTTATTTACCTGGTGCCTTTGTCTTTTTTATTTTGGCTGGTGTTATATTCTTTTCTCGTGGCTATTTTTTGTAATTGTCGATCGATGATTTGATCGGTTATCAGTGATGCTGCATCCTGTTGTGGGTTTTCTTTTAAAATCGCTTTTAATTTCTTTTCGTCCACGTCAATTCTGTATAAGAGTTGTACAAGCGAATTGAAATCGTGATTAATCAAATCATTTATCAGCGGAATCATTTTTTCCCGCACCTGCTCTGGGAGAACGGTTGTCAGCGAATTCATAACTGTTATTACCTCGTTGTTCATTTGCGACAGTTCTTTATTTAATTATACTTTTCCAAAAACACCAAGTCCGAAGAGCGCGAAGTCATATTTGACCGGGTCTTGCTTGTCAAATTTTCTTAATTCCTCTGTAAGCTCTATAGCTGCCTGCCAATCTACCTGTTTTCTTTTAAGTAGCCCAAAATGTTTTGCAACCCGTGCCACGTGCAAATCGACTGGGCATATCAACCGCGCAGGTGAGATCATTTTCCACATTCCGAAATCAACTCCTTTCCCGTCATCGCGTATCATCCATCGCAAAAACATGTTTAACCTCTTGCATGCCGAATTTCTTCGTGGAGATGCAGCGTGTTTTTTTGTTCTTTGAGGAATGTGTTCCAGTGAAAAAAAATAATCATTAAAATGATTCAGTGCATTTTCTACCGTACTCTCTTCCTGAATGCTTTTATGAGTGAAGAATGCAGACTCAAGTGAAGTATTTTGCGAATAATGAAATTTAAAAAAAGACAGAAAATACAATAAGTCGGTGGTATTAAAAGTACGATGGGTAAATTTTTCTATTCTTTTAAGATCGGCATCGGAGTGATTCAGGCAAAAGTCATGGGGTGCATTATCCATCAGTTGCATCAGTTCTTTACACTTATTGATAATCGTCATTCTTATACCCCACGCAAAGGTGGCTGCAAAAAATCCGGCAATCTCTATATCCTGTTTTTTTGAAAAAGAATGTGGAATTGAAACCGGATCGTTTACAATAAAGAAAGGCTGATTGTATTCCTCTACTTTTTTATCAAGAAAATTCTTAAGATCTGACTTTCGTATCCCCTTTGTTGCTATGATGTTATCCGATCGCATTGTTCAAATCATTAATCAAATCACCTGCATCTTCAATGCCCACGCTCAAGCGTATCAGCGAATCTGTCAAACCATTTTTCAATCTTTCTTCACGTGGAATACTGGCGTGGGTCATAGATGCAGGATGCCCGATAAGGCTTTCTACCCCACCAAGACTTTCCGCCAAAGCAAACAGTTCTGTAGATGACAAAACTTTTTTTGCTGCTTTTATACTGTCATCTTTCAATGTAAAACTTAACATCCCCCCAAAACCACGCATTTGTTTTTTTGCAATCGCATGATTCGGATGATCTTTAAAACCGCACCAGTATACTTTATCTACTTTCTTATTTTGCCTCAACCATCGTGCGATCTTTTCACCATTTTCACAATGTCGCTGCATCCTCACATGAAGAGTCTTTAAGCCTCGTAAGATAAGAAAGCAATCCTGCGGGCCCGGCACTGCGCCGGTCGCATTTTGGATAAATTTTAATTGGTCGTGCAATGCATCATTATTTACAATTATGCATCCATGCACGGAATCGCTGTGGCCACCCAGGTACTTTGTGGCAGAATGAACAACAATATCTGCACCAAGATCCAGTGGGTTCTGCAAATACGGAGACGCAAAAGTATTGTCAACACAAACCCATACATGATGTTCTTTGGCAATTGCAGACACAGCCGCAATGTCTGTAATATTCATCATCGGATTAGTTGGAGATTCAGTCCAGATAAGTTTTGTATTATTATTGATATTTTTTGAAACCTCATTGGCATCCTGCATATTGATAAAATGAAATTTCAAACCATACTTTTGGAAAACTTTCGTAAACATTCTGTACGTGCCTCCGTACATATCATTGGCCGCAATCACCTCATCGCCCGGATTCAATAGTTTTATAACCGCATCCGTTGCTGCGGAGCCGCTGGCAAAGCACAGTCCGTGCTTACCATTTTCAATTGCAGCCAGTGCGTTCTGCAAAGCAGTTCGCGTGGGGTTTTGCGTCCTCGCATATTCGTAACCCTTATGCACACCGGGGCTTTCCTGTGCGTAAGTGCTCGTTTGATAGATCGGAGGCATGATAGCTCCTGTGGATGGATCAGGTTCCTGGCCTGCGTGAATCAGTTTGGTATCAAGTTTCAAAAGAAAATATTTTTATTTGGTAAATAAATAATTATTTCCGGCACAAAAGATCATTCAGTTTGATCACGGCAAATTTCATCAAATTTTTTTCTTGCAAAGTCTAATATGTCAGGAAAGAATTCTTTGTAGCAGTCAGATAATGCATTATAATTGTCATTAAAGATTTCGAATGCAGATTCCGTTTCATTAATATACTTTGCTCTTCGCATCAGCCCGCCAAAACTTTGCCGAATGCCTTCTTTAAACTGGTAATTGTACAGCCAGTCATGTGCTTTCATGTAAGGAAACAGTTTCTGAAACTGCGATGGGAACACTTCGGAATTCTTTTCAAGCAAAGAATAGGTTTGCTGCGTAAAATTTTTCAGCCCATTATTTTTTTCAAATTGCTTTTCATCCAGCGCAAGAAAATGATCATAGACAACGTCTGTAAAAGCCCCTGCATACAAACGATATACGGGTCTGAAAAAGTTTTTCGCCTTTCCTGTTGCGGAGTGCTCATCCGTAAAAATATCTATTGACCGGTGCAGTTGAATTCCGCTTTGTATCGAAATCGAATAATCATATTTCATCTTGCCTTTCACAAAATCGCTGATCATATTCCCTGCAAGAACATCTGCATCATTGAAAGAAAGGTATGCATGAGCCAGGTAATTCATAACCAAAATAACGCTATTCGGTGTTAACGCATTTAAAATATAATCAGGCCGCCGAATAACTATCGGGACCTCACCCCAAACTCCTCCTGGAGTAAGGAGTTCATATCTCCTGTTGCAGGTTATCGGTAAAATCATAACATTTTGTACAAAAAAATTCGCCGGATACAATTGCAAATCCCTATTTAAATACCTTCGCGAAAATTCCATTCAAGATGTTTTCAATCGCCGGGAAAAAAGAAAATGGTTTCGAAGAAATTATTTTGAGAGATGATGATTCAAAAACGACCGCATCGATACTACCCATCTGCGGCGCTATTTTACATTCATTCGAAGTGCAGCTAAACGGCGGGATGTTTAATATAATTGATAGTTATAGTTCGCAGGCTGACTTTGAAACAAACGCCGAATCGAATGGTTTTTTAGGCAGCAAGTTGTCTCCTTTTGTTTGCCGGTTAAGAAATGGCAACTATCATTTTGGGAAGAAAGATTATAAGCTGGATAGTTTCTATTTACAAAAACATGCCATTCACGGATTGCTGTACAGGAAGGCGTTTACAGTGATTTCGCAGGAGGTAAATGAAACTTCGGCATCAGTAAATATGAAGTACGAATACCGTGCTGATGATAAAGGATATCCATTTAACTATGACTGTGTAATCACATGGCAGTTGCAACGGAACAATCTGCTTTCGGTAACTACCGAATGCATCAACAAGGATAAGGCGGTCATACCTATGCAAGACGGATGGCATCCATATTTTCAGTTAGGCGACAAAGTGAATAACCTGGAGCTGCAATTTCCTGCAAAAGAAATGGTAGCGTTTGATGAAGATCTGCTTCCTACCAAAGAACTGGTTGAATATACCCAATTCAATTCAAGAAAAAAGATTGGCGACACTTCGTTTGATAATTGCTTTACATTAAACAGGCAGGCGGGCTCGCCCGCCTGCCTGTTGCGCAATGAGGCCAAAAAAATCCAGGTAGAAATTTTGCCTGATGCTTCCTATCCGTATTTACAACTATACATTCCGCCGCATAGAAACAGTTTTGCGATAGAAAACCTGAGCGGAGCGCCCAATGCATTTAATAATGGAATGGGAGTAGTGCTGCTGGAGCCAGGGAAGTCATCAGTATTTAAGACAGGTTATAAGGCTTCCACCTTATCTTAATTCACAACGTGAAAAAAAAGATTAGAGATATTAAAAAAAAGATAAAAATGCCTATCGATAAGTAGTATATAAAAATTGTTTGCCGCACATATTTTTTATCAGTAGCATTGTTAGCATTGTTCAGGGCTTCCCGTAATCTTTCTAAAGAAGGTCTTTTGCCAGTTCGGTAAATATTTTTCCGGAAAAGTTCTTTCAGTCGATATCCCAAATAAACCTGAGCAACTATTTGTAAGATGAGCAAAAAGGAGCAGGCTATTATCATGGAATGATTTAAATATCTTTAAGGCTAATCAGCCTGGTTCAAAATGAAATCTGATGACTTGATTCGTTCAATCGAATCAAATTTTGGATGGGAGCAATATTTGAAACAAAAACGATATTCCCCGTTAAGTTTTTTTCCATTATCTGCAATAGATTCAGGTATCCATTTTTCAATCACTGTTTCATTACCAGGAAGCACTAATACATTTTCTTCCTTGGCGTAAAAATACTTTTTGTAAATATCACTCCAGGCTTGCTCCCAGTTATTTTTTATTTTAATCTCCAATGCTATTATTACAAATAGCCTTTTGGAAGATTTATTTTTGACAGAAATTTTTATGGCCTCTGTGCTCCTGTAAGATGTTTCGAATTTTCCTAATCTCCATGTTGAATGATCATTTGTGCATTTACGTGACAAAATATTGCCAGAAAAACGAGACAAGAAACAGATATTTTATCATAGTATCATTTTAATGAGCTAAGTCGACAAATATCCCCTCGTGCTCTTTAAGAGCATATTTGGTTCAGAATTTAAAAACAAAATTCTCTGTCTGACTTAATATTTCCAATCCAGAAATCCCAGTCCGTCAGGAAACGTGTGCATCTTACCACTATTTTATTAACAACCCAATACATAAATTTTAATCTTTCTTTTTTCACATAAAACAGGCAACCATTCCGGTTGCCTGTTCTTAAACAAAGTACGGATCCGGGCAGCAACTGACTCTATGAAAAATTCGGGAGAGTGGTTGCCTCATTCTCGTCAAAAAGTTCTTTTGTAATTCTTCAGGGATTATTTACCGGTGCCCGGAGACAGGATTATTTTAAATTGGAGTTCTGCCTGTTTTGGAGATAAAACAAATCGATGTTTTTTATATTTACATAGATAAAATCTATTTAAATGAACCTCCAACATCTGAAGTATATACTGGAAGTGGCAAACGAAAGACATTTTGCAAGAGCAGCAAAAAAGTGTTTTGTAACGCAGCCAACGTTGAGCATGATGATCCAAAAGCTGGAAGAAGAGTTAGACATTAAAATTTTTGACCGGAGCAAGCAACCGGTAGTACCCACCGAAGCGGGCGAAGTGATCATTAAGCAGGCAAAGGTAGTTTTGCAGGAAGCCGATAAGCTAAAAGAAATAGCTGACGGCATAAAGGGCGAAATAAAGGGTGATATAAAATTGGGAATAATTCCAACGGTAGCTCCTTATCTTTTACCATTATTCCTGAGTTCATTTTTGAAAAAATATCCTTTGCTCAAACTGAAGATCGCCGAGCTCACTACAGAACAGATCATAGAAAAACTGAAGAATCACCAGCTCGATGCGGGTATAATGGCCACACCTTTAAATAATGACGCACTCAAAGAACAACCGGTGTACTATGAGCAGTTTGTAGTGTATGCATCCAATGACGAGAGGCTGATGAAGAAAAAATATCTGGTCGCCAGCGATATCGACACAAATCATTTATGGCTGCTTGAAGAAGGGCATTGCCTGCGATCACAAATTTTGAATTTATGTGAACTGCGCAAACAAAGCCTGGAAACCGGCAACCTCGAATATGAGGCAGGCAGCATCGAGACGCTGAAGAAAATGGTGGATATGAACAACGGCATTACGATTTTACCCGAACTGGCCCTGAAGGAGCTTTCTATACGCGACAAGAAACAGGTACGCTATTTTAAACCTCCTGTACCCGTGCGGGAAATCAGCATCGTGACCTATCGGCATTTTGTAAAACAACGAATGATCGACATTCTGAAAAACGAAATCATCGAGTCAGTACCAGCAGAAATGACTTCAAATAAGAAAAAGCAGGTTACTCAAATTGAAACAAATTAATGCTGCATTAGAATGAAGATTTTTGAATCCTTTCATGTAGCTCCGGAATTCCCGTAAAGATGCGGTGCCATATCATTTATACATTACAGGTGCCAATAATTTCGCATGGGGGACAGGATCTGTTTCCGGAAAACTTTTTACCTCATCCAAATCCGAAACGTTTAAAATGAACATATCCTCATAGCCCTCATCATTTTTACTAAAAGAACCTGCCGATATTATCAAGATGCCCATACAAAATTGAATCTTCCTGTCCTTTTCAGAGACCGTACCACTGTGGGTTTTTAGAATCACAAAGAACATACATCTTCATCCCGTATTCATCTGCGTGTAATTGTTTTGCCAATATTGCGGGGTTTTTACGGAAATCCTGCAAAGGCATGTTTATGCTGCCTTTATGTGTCCAATATTTACTTGCTGGTAAGAAGAGCTTGTATCATGATATTCTCCTCTGGTTCTTACATCGAGAACAATCATATTGGTATCTTTTGTATCGAGCCGGTGCAGGAGTTGGGGCAGTGCAGCTTGGTTATATAATTTTTGTGCGTGTGCTATTGGTATATAATAAGTAAATAATACCAACGAGCAATATGGGCTTTGCCATAAAGTAATTTTTGGTGAGAAGATTGACGTATCTAAGCTAATCTTACTTACCGAAAAATCTTTACCATTTATAGAATTTACAAGCACCCTGGCTTCCGCTTGTTATTGAATCGTATTCACATCGTCCCAGTCATCTGTTCGGAAAAGATTAGCGGGTAGTCGATCTTTATTAAACAAAGTAGGAATTGAAGAATTGGTAAAATCATATCTTACCGCAACAGGTTCTTTTATATTTTTATTATACACTGTTACAGTACTGCCCTTGATTTTTGCAACAGCGGGATAAAATTTCTTATCTGCTCCGGAGATATAAAATCCTTTTACCGTATCGCCATTATTTACAAGCCCGTCATTTGCATTCGAAAATGTAATTTGAATCTTATTCTTTATTACCTGCATGCTTTCGTACATCGGGTATTGGTAAGAGAACCCTGTTTTGCCATATACTTCAGCTAATGCCATATCTGCCAGGCGGTCTCCCACATCCTTTTTGTCATGTGGATGAATGTTGTTCACGTCCGTCACTTTATCATCGATGATCACCATACCTGTCTTTTGCAAAGACAACGTTTTGGTTTGCGCTTCTTTTAATAAAGCTCCCGAGATACCAGTGTAACCGGAAAACGGCGCGATCTGCACAAAATAAAACGGTAGATCCTTCTGCCATGCTTCCCGCCATGATCCAATCATGGTGGAAAATAGCTGATGGTACGTCAAAGGTGAACCCGTGTTGGATTCGCCCTGGTACCAAATCACACCGGCAATGGTATAACTGGTAATTGGGTTGATCATCGCATTAAATGTTACGGCAGGTTTTACCGGCCAATAATCACTATATTTCAAGCTATCAGCGGCTACCCGCAATGTCTCGCTATTCATGACAGAATCTTCGGGTGTCCACACTTCTGCTGGTGTACCGCCCCAATTGGCTTCTATCAAGCCAACTGGCACTGATAAAACGCGGTTTAATTTTTTACCAAAAAAATAACCTGCCATGCTGAATTGCTTCATATCGCCGGGATTGCAAACCACCCATGAGCCCTTGGTATCATCCTGCGGATAGGCGGCGGTTAATTTAGGGATATGAAATAACCGGATACTTTTATTATTGGCACTGTCTGCATCTGCAGTGTATTCAGGAGTTACACCCCAGCTAAAACTCATTTCCATATTGCTCTGACCGCTGCAATTCCACACCTCGCCGATGAGCACATCTTGAATTACTATCTTATTGTAACCCGCAATAGTGATCGTATAAGGCCCTCCTGCCGGTGGAGTCTTTATTATTATTTCCCATTTTGCATCTGAAGTGCCCTTGCCATTGTAAGTGGTAGTATCCCACGAAGTATTGATCTTAATTTTTTCGGCAGGCTCACACCATCCCCAAAGGTTTACTTCGGCATTTTGCTGCAATACCATGTGATCACCGATAATTGCCGGCAGCCTCACGTCAGCATTTGCATTTTTGATAAAAACATTGACTAAAACCAACATGGTAAGAATAAAAACATTTTTCATTTCGTATATGCTTTACCGTTAGATAAATCTATATTTTTTCGCTTAACTCCAGCCATCGCATTTCTTTTTCATTCAACAATGAAATTATCTCGTTGATGCGCTCTGCCGCCTCCTGCAATTTGTCGTAGCCCAATGAACCGTTATGCATTTGCTGCTGCAACGAGTTTTTTTCCTGCTCCAGCACTGGGATCTCTTTTTCTAACCGCTCAAACTCAAATTTTTCTTTGAAGGTAATTTTTTTACTGCCGGATTCTGTCTTATTTTTTTGCTGGCCCGGCTTCTTTTTCTCTACCGTTTCATCAGCGTTGATATTATTATCTTCTTCGCGTTTCCATGTACGGCATTGCGAATAATTTCCGGGGAAATCTTTGATGACTCCGTTTCCTTCAAAAGCAAATAAATGATCCACGAGTCGGTCCATAAAATACCGGTCGTGACTTACTATTAAGATACACCCCGGAAAATCCATCAGGAATTCTTCCAGCGTACGCAGCGTCTCCAGGTCAAGATCATTTGTCGGCTCATCAAGCACCAGAAAATTCGGGTTTTTATACAAAATGCTCAGCAGGTGCAATCTTCTTTTTTCGCCGCCACTTAATTTGCTGAGCGGGGTATATTGTTGTTGCGATGTAAATCCAAACTTCTCCATGAACTGTGAAGCGCTTATTTTGCTTCCATCCGCGAGCGGGAAAAACTCTGCCAGTTCTTTTACATATTCTATTGCACGCTTGTCATCCTTGTATTGCAAACTTTCCTGTGAAAAATTTCCAAACACAACCGTTTCTCCATGGTTGATCTTTCCGCTATCGGGCGGAATGATACCAAGCGCCAATTTTAAAAAGGTAGATTTGCCTGTTCCGTTTTTACCTACTATGCCCACACGTTCTCCTTTTTTAAAAGTGTAATCAAATCCCTTTAAAATAATTTTATCGCCATAGGATTTGTAAACTTTTTTCATCTCAACGACTTTTCCCCCCAGCCTCGTCATTTTTACCTGCAGGGAAACGGCCCCAATCTCTTTGTGCTGATCAAGTTTTTCCTGCAGGTCTGCAAAAGCATCCTGCCGGCTTTTCGATTTAGTGGTACGCGCCCGCGGTTGCTTGCGCATCCATTCCAGTTCTTTGCGATAGATGTTCTTATCTTTTTGCAATTCGCTCTGCTGCACATCCAGGCGCAATGATTTTTGCTCAAGAAAATAATCATAATTGCCTTTATAGAAATAAAGTTGCTCATTGTCGAGTTCTATTATTTCATTGCATATTTTGTCAAGGAAATAACGATCGTGCGTTACGAGCAATAATGTGCTTTTGTTAGTGGCTAAAAAGCTTTCGAGCCACTCAATCATTTCAATATCCAGGTGGTTGGTAGGTTCGTCCAGTATCAACAGGCATTTACCTTCATGCAATTGCGCTTCAATCAACGCCTGGGCCAGGGCCACTCTTTTTAACTGGCCGCCACTCAGGTCTTTTACCGGTTCATTCAGGTGATGCAGATTCAGCTTGCTCAAAATCTGTTTCAAATCACTTTCAAAGTTCCAGGCATTCGCTTCGGTGATCTTACTAACGAGCATGCTTACACGATCTTCACCGTGATCGTTTTCTCCCATCAGCATCTCGTACTCTTTGATGAGCTGCACAACAGGATTGTCAAGGTCAAGAATATTATCCCAGATACTCTTTTCATTATCAAACTTCGTGTCCTGCTGCAGCATGATTACCTTCACGTCCTTATGTACCCATACGAAGCCGTCATCCGGTTTGTCTTTGCTGGCGATGATTTTCAACAAGGTAGATTTGCCGCTCCCGTTTCTGGCAACAAAGGCAATTTTATCTCCCTCCTCAATATGAAAGCTGATGTTGCTGAAAAGGGTGCGGGCGCCGAAAGATTTGGCCAGGTTTTCTACAGAAGCATAATGCATGGCGCGAAGTTAGTTTACACCTCAATTTTGTAGCAAATTAAATTGATAAAATACTAACCCGGGGCACGTTTCGTTTAGGTATCGAAAGGGAATTGTTTATTATCTTGCGCCCGTCTGAACAAATGCAAAAAGATTATTTCGTTCACCCTAGTGCCGTTATCGACGATGGCTGTACAATTGGTTCCGGAGTCAAAATCTGGCACTTTAGCCATATTATGCCAGGCTGCGTAATCGGCGATAATTGCAACATCGGCCAGAATGTAGTGGTATCGCCAAAAGTAGTGTTGGGTAAAAATGTGAGAGTACAGAACAATGTGTCTATCTACGAGGGTGTGATTTGTGAAGATGATGTTTTTTTAGGGCCGTCTATGGTTTTTACCAACGTAGTAAATCCGAGAAGCGCAGTAAGCAGGAAGAGTGAGTATAAACAAACCATAGTAAAAAAAGGTGCTTCAATAGGTGCAAATGCTACTATCGTTTGCGGACATGATATTGGCGAATATGCATTCATTGGAGCAGGGGCTGTGGTTACCAAAGAAGTGACCCCTTATTCCTTAGTAGTTGGCAATCCTGCCCGTCATGTGGGATGGATGAGCGAACATGGTATAAGATTAAAGTTTGACAAAAACAATATTGCCATCTGCGAAGAAAGCCAACAGAAATATTTATTGGAAAACAACCAGGTAAAACGAATTAAATAATTGATGAAAAATTTTGCACTGATTGGCGCCGCCGGTTACATTGCACCGCGACATATGAAAGCCATAAAGGACACCGGTAATAATCTAATTGCCGCTTTAGATAAAAACGACTCCGTGGGAATTATCGATGGTTATTTCCCGGAGGCGGATTTTTTTACAGAATTTGAACGCTTCGACAGGCACCTGGAAAAACTAAAAAGGCAAAATACCAAAATTGATTACCTGTCCGTTTGCAGTCCTAATTATTTGCACGATGCCCATATCCGTTTCGGGCTTCGTATAGGCGCCGATGTTATATGCGAAAAACCGGTGGTATTAAACCCGTGGAATATAGATGCATTAGAGGAAATTGAGAAAGAAACAGGCCACCGGGCATTTACTATTTTGCAGCTTAGATTGCATCCTGCCATTATTGAGCTTAAAGAAAAAATTGATGCTGCTTCCGCCAATAAAAAATATGCAGTGAATCTGAAGTATATTACTTCCCGCGGTCATTGGTATCATGCCAGTTGGAAAGGTGACATGAGCAAAAGCGGTGGCATTGCAACAAATATTGGAGTCCATTTTTTTGATATGCTCATGTGGATATTCGGAGATGTAAAAGAAAATTATGTAACTCAACACACGGCAACTACCGCATCCGGAATTCTTGAACTAAAAAAAGCCACAGTAAAGTGGATGCTAAGCATAGATGCTAGTACATTGCCGGCAGAAGTGAAGGCAACTGGTAAACGCACTTTCAGAACATTAGAAATCGACGGTGACGCTTTTGAGTTCAGCGAAGGATTTACCGAACTACATACAGAATCTTATAAGAATATAATTACCGGTAAAGGATTTCCTTTATCGGAAAGCCGCAGGGCGATAGAATTGGTACACGACATAAGAACATTTGATCTGAAAAAATAATTATGGCAACAACAGGCAGACGGATCCTCATTACAGGAGGAGCCGGATTCATTGGTTCTCATCTCACAAGATTATTTGTAAATAAGTATCCAGGTTATTCTATTGTAAATCTTGATAAACTTACCTACGCAGGTAACCTCGAAAATCTAAAAGATATCGAGCATGCATACAATTACACTTTCGTAAAAGGAGACATCGGCGATATGGACTTTGTAAAAAGTCTTTTTGTAAAACATCAATTTGATGGGGTTCTTCACTGTGCCGCAGAAAGCCATGTAGACCGCTCTATAAATGATCCGTTAGCATTTGTAAAAACAAATGTCTTGGGAACAGTATCCCTCTTACAGGTTGCAAAAGACGAGTGGAAAGATAATTATGAAGGAAAATTGTTTTACCATATCTCGACTGATGAGGTTTATGGAAGTTTGAGTGAAAATGGATTTTTTACAGAGGAAACTGCTTACGATCCCCGTAGCCCGTATTCTGCATCAAAAGCGTCTTCCGATCATTTTGTAAGCGCCTATCATCATACCTATCAATTACCGGTGATCATATCCAATTGTTCCAACAATTATGGACCATATCATTTTCCTGAAAAATTGATTCCGCTATGCGTCAACAATATCATCAACAATAAGCCACTGCCTATTTATGGCAAAGGCCTTAATGTGAGAGACTGGCTCTTTGTAGAAGATCATGTCAGTGCGATTGATCTTATTTTTCATAAAGGTAAAATTGGTGAAACCTATAATATTGGTGGTCACAATGAGTGGAAGAACATTGACATTATTAAAGAGCTTTGCAAACAAATGGATCTGAAACTTGGTCGTGCATCCGGCACTTCTGAAAAACTGATCACGTTTGTAAAAGACCGACAGGGGCATGATTTGCGTTATGCAATAGATGCCAGTAAATTGAAAGAGGAATTAGGTTGGCAACCGTCTCTGCAATTTGAAGAAGGACTGGCCAAAACGATTGACTGGTACCTCAATAACAAAGAATGGCTGAGTGACGTAACCAGTGGCGCTTACATGAAGTATTATGAGCAACAATATGGAAAGTAAAGAAGGCCGGTTTTAATTATTTAACTCAACGAGAAACCAGATGAAAGGAATCATACTTGCCGGAGGAAGTGGCACAAGATTATATCCGATTACTATGGGTATCAGTAAGCAATTAATGCCCATTTACGATAAGCCGATGATCTACTATCCGCTGTCAACGCTGATGCTGGCCGGAATAAGGGATATATTAATCATCACTACGCCAGAAGATCAGGCTCAGTTCAAAAGACTGTTAGGAAGCGGGGAACACTGGGGTTGCCATCTGCAATATGAGATACAGGAAAAGCCCAATGGTCTTGCACAGGCATTTGTAATAGGAGAAAAATTTATTGAGAAAGATGCTGTAGCGCTGGTTTTGGGAGATAATATTTTTTATGGAAGCCGCTTCTCCAACTTACTGCAAAAATCTGCCGACCCGGATGGAGCCGTTATTTTCGCATATCCGGTAAGCGATCCTGAAAGATATGGCGTGGTTGAGTTTGATAAAGATCTTGTTGCCATTAGCATTGAGGAAAAGCCTGTTAAACCGAAATCGCATTATGCTGTACCCGGATTGTATTTTTATGATAATACGGTAGTTGAAATTGCGAAAAACATTCAACCCTCTGCGCGTGGAGAATATGAGATTACCGACGTAAACCGCAAATATCTTTTAGATAAACAACTAAAAGTCGCAGTACTGGACCGCGGCTTTGCCTGGCTCGATACCGGCACTTTTGAATCGTTGCATGACGCTTCTGAATTCGTAAGAGTAATTGAAAAGCGGCAGGGTTTTAAGATCGGCTGCCCGGAGGAAATTGCCTACCGCATGAAATTTATCGACAAAACACAGTTAGATGTGCTTGCAAAAAAACTGGAGAAAAGCGGGTATGGGGAGTATTTGAGGAGCGTGGTGTAAAGCAACAAGATATTTTAACTTTTTTTACTTTGGCAGGCACATTACTGCCCTTGAATCAGTGGCGCATTTTCCCTTCAGGGTATTTCATTTTCAATATCCGGTTTAGTTAAAATAGTATAACTTCACCGCCAAAATTTTTTACCATCTTTATTAAAGCGGTAAGCAACAAAATGCACACCAGATGAGAGTATTCAGGATTACATTATTTTTTATAATAATTGTTGTTTGCTATAATAAAGTCCATGCCCAGACAAATCTTTTAAATATTAATGATCTGAGCGCCGTTAATATTGATAACTACAGTGACGACGACCTGAAGGCTATGATTCAAAGGGCCAAAGAATCGGGTTTAACTCAAAGCCAGATCATCAAAATAGCTATAGATAAAGGTCTTCCACAATCCGAAGCAATCAAATTGCAAAACAGGCTTCACGCTTTAGGATTTGGAGAAACTAATAATGCAAATACTGTAACTCAGCAATCTGCCACAGACACCGCTGTTGCTGTGACCTACGATAGTTCCTTGTCCAAAGTGCCGACGCAAAAAACATCAGTTGATGAAACAATTTTCGGATCTGAACTTTTTGAATCCAATAGCCTTGTCTTCGAACCAAATTTACATATCCCTGCGCCGGCAGGTTATATTCTCGGGCCAGAGGATGAACTCATTATCTTTGTATATGGATACAGCGAAAAAAAATATGACCTGGAGATAGATGAGCATGGTGAAATATACATTCCCAACGTTGGTCCCTTATATCTTACCGGTCTCACTATAGAACAGGCTACAGAAAAGATCCAAGCGAAATTGGCCTCCACAATTTACAAAGCAATTAACTCAGGGCAAACTAAAGTGCAGGTTACGCTCGGTAAAATAAAAAGCATTCGTATTACCATAATTGGTCAGGCCAAAAAGCCTGGTACATATACAGTTTCTTCCTTAACTACCTTATTCAACGCATTATATCTATGCGGCGGACCCACTGATATGGGCAGTTACCGAAAAATCGAAATAATTCGTGGCGATCAAATCCAAACCGCTGATTTATACGATTTTCTGGAGAAAGGGAGCCAGAAAGGCAACATCCTTTTGAAAGAAGGCGATGTAATCAGAATTCCCTACTATACAACGCAAGTTGAGATTTCGGGAAAAGTAAAAAGACCCGGTAAATTTGAAATGCTTGATACGGAAAACATCAGCGATTTATTAAAATATTGCGGTGGGTTTACAGATGACGCATACAGGGGGCTAATTTCAGTAACCAGGCTGACTGACTCCTCCAAGGAAATTGTTGATGTACCCTCATCTTCGTTTAAAACTTTCCATTTCAATAGCAGCGATCGATTTGTAGTCAGAAAAGTACAGGATGAATTCTCCAACAAAGTGAGCATAGAAGGTTCTGTTAACCGTCCCGGCAATTATGAGTTACTGCGCGGTAATACACTTAAAAATCTGATTGATAAAGCGGGTGGTCTTAAACGAGAGGCCTACTCAAAGCGCGTTACAATCTTCAGAACTGATTCCAATAAGATGCCTTCTGCTATATCAGTTGATTTAGATTCTATGAACCGGTTAAATCAAGAGGTTTACCTGCAAAAGGATGACTCTGTTTATGTTCATTCCATCTTTGAATTTAACGAAAATCAATACGTAACAGTCGAGGGAAATATCAGAAAGCCCGGGTCAGTAATGTGGCGGTCCAACCTAACTCTCAATGACCTGCTGCTTTCGGTAGGAGGTCTGACTGAATCGGGAGATTCTTCCAATATTGAAATTACCAGGCGAATTAAAAACGCCAATGTTGAACAGTCGGTTCACGATGAAGCCACCATTTATGATGTCAACTTGAATGATCCTTCTCAAGCAGGAATAAAACTGAAACCATTTGATATGGTGATTGTAAAAACAATTCCCGGATATACGACACAACGAAGCGTGCTGATGCTTGGAGAAGTGAAACGACCGGGTAGATATGGTCTTGAAAAAAGCGTGGAAAGAATCAGCGACCTTATAAACCGGGTCGGAGGATTTAAAGCCTCGGCAGATTCATCGTCCATTACTATCCGTCGCATATCAAAATCAAACCTCAGCATGGAGGAACGGCGGCGTCTTTTGGAGAGAATACTTAATATAAGCTCGGACAGTATCGCACAAAATACAAGTCTTAGAGAAGAGTTAAACAAAAAATATGACCTGATCAGCGTTAACCTGTCTACTGCTCTAAACAATCCTAACAGTTCGGAAAACCTCGCATTGGAAGATGGCGATATTATCACCGTTGACCGTCGATCAAACCTGGTTAAGGTTTCCGGAGAGGTATACTATCCAACCATTGTTCCTTATAAGGAAGGCATGAATCTCCGATATTATGTTGAGCGAGCAGGTAATTTTACAAGCAGTGCCAGAAAGAGCAACTCAATTGTAATACATCCCGATGGTAAAGCTGAATCCGTTAAGCACTTTCTGTTTATCAGGTCATATCCGAGTGTTACTCCCAGATCTGAAATATATATTCCTCAAAAGACCAGAAACAATAAAACCAGATTAGGAGTAGCAGAATTAGCCCTCCTTGTCTCCGCGCTGGGAATTCTGGCTAATGTTATAGTGAATCTTAAATTATAATATAGGTCAACAATTTTATCACTCCCTCCTTAAATGAGCACAATTGATTAGCTAATTTTGCACCTTCTGCAGAATCACACATAATGTATTATTCCTGTGCATATTTCGTTTATTAGTAAAAAACCGGATAAATAAAGGTTTCAATAGCTTTTTTACTGTTGATTTAACTGAACCTCCAACCCCGCGGGGTTGCCTTAATATAACAGGGCTGATTACTTCGCCACTGCTGTCGAGAACAGACTGCCTGTTTTTTACTTTGTAAAACCTCTCATAAAATACAGACCTGGTAACGTCAATATGCGTTTTATTAAAGCGAGTGAAATCAAAAAATGAAACATGAAGCTGCTTTTCCGATGCCAGCATTTTAAAGGATGTTTCAGAAAACCACGTTAGATGGATAGGGGGCAATTCTGTTTCCCAATAGTCTTTATTTGAAAAAATTGATTTGTTTGGCGTAGTTATAATTAATTTTCCGTTTTCAGCCAACAATCGCGTTATTTCGTCAAAAAAATCAGACGGATTAGGCACATGTTCGATTACCTCTGTAAGAATAACAAAATCAAATTTTTTACCGGTATTTTTCTCGTATTGATAAATATCCGCACACACATAATCGTTCCCAAATCTTTTTTTAGCTTTTTCAACTGCATCCAATGAAATATCCAATCCGATTATATTATATCCCTTTTTTCGAATAGCATAAGTTAAATATCCCAAACCAGAGCCGATTTCCAATATTGTAGGCGTTTTATTCTCTGCTCTTTCCAAGATTTCTTTAATAGCAAAGTAGGCGCTTTCCTTGTTCGCAAGATATTTCAAAGGATCAGTTCTTTTAATTACTTCCTCTGTATATAAATTATATCGATTGTATCCCGGTACAATACTGGCTTGAGAATAAATTCTATCGTATACCTTGTTGTTAATGGTACGGGGCCACGCAAAACAAGTGTCACAATTTTTGCAGAAATAAATATCAAAAAATTCACCTCTTTGATACCCTTCCATTGTGCTAATCACAGCCTCAGCAGCATTATGGCATATGATACATGAAATTTCATCCGGGATGTTCCGGGATTTTAAAATGCCAATCATAAACTGCAAATTTAACTGTTGGTATTTAAAAGAAAGAACATAAAAACAGTTAGATTAATTCCATTCGTACTTTCGCAAAACTTTGGACGTAATCAAATCATTGTCTGAAAATTTAGGATGGTTGATAGCAAGCTTTTTAAAAATTCGTCTTTTTCTGTTTTACAGACTGTCTCAACGGCAATTGCAGCGCTAGTACTATTTAAGCTAATGGTTGTTTATATGGGATTAAAGGTAACCGGGGTTTGGGCATTTATGACTTCAATTAATGCTATCACCGGCTTTGGCAGCAATGGTTTTACCAGTGCCCTGCTTTTTTATATTCCAAAGTACCAATTAACCGACGGCAACCGGAAAATACGTGATCTTATCAACACTACTTTTTTTTCAACATTGGTGCTTACGGCAATTTTGTGTGTTATTTCTTATGCTGCATTTAGCCTAATTATTCCCCATACGGTTGATCCTGCTTTTATAGGCATCGCATTTAAACTTCTGCCTTTCGTTGTAGTTTCATTTTTCTTTTCAGGCATTTCAGCATGCTATCTTTCTGTTTTAGATGGCCACATGTTAATGTACGTAAGGGCCAAAATTAACATTGCCGGGTCCGTGGTATTTTTAATTTCGGGTGTTTTGCTTCTGCTGAGATTTGGCATTGTTGGAATTGCAATTGCGCAAGTAATTCAAAACATATTTTTGTTAATAGTGTCTGCATGGTACGTAAAAAAGAAAGTTTCCGTATATAACTTTTCCTTACACTTTGACAAGAGTATTTTCAACGATATTTTTCACTACGGTTTTAATTTCCAGATTATTTCGCTAATGCAGATAATAAGCGAACCCTTTATGAAATCTATGATCACCAAATTTGCGGGAAGTGCTAATACAGCAATCTTTGATTTTTGCGTGAAGCTTTTAAGCGTTTTTAGAAGCCTTATCATTGCCGCAAATCAAATTATCATTCCCCAAATAACAATTTTCAAAACGAAGGGCCACAGCAAAAGGATAAGCATATACTATAGAGTAAATTTTAAAGTAATCCTGTTTTTGGGAATATTGTTTTTTTTATCTCCAATAGTTGCGACAGATAGTATTTCTTTATTTTTTTTGGGCCAAAAAAGTGATGATCTTAATTTCATCCTAGCAAGCGTATCAATTGCCTTTTTAGCGAATGCATTAGCCTTCCCGGCGTACTTTTATAACCTGGGGACCGGGCATTTGAAATGGAATGTGATAAACAATACAGTTGGAGCATTACTCATTTTGATATTAACACCTCTTTTGGGTTTTTGGATTGGCGGGGTCTTTATAATCTTAAGTTGGACCTTCGCCGCTATAATTGGGGCAATAATCTTGATCACAACCTTTAACAAGGAATACGAAATAAGCCTGGTTTCTTTTTTCAATCTGAATACTATTGAGGTACTGACTGCAATTGTATGCTCATACTTTTTATGTAAGTATATTGATTCGATAGAATCAATCAGCAAATCCTTGTATCTTACGGCTATAACCAATATGGTAGTTTTAATTCTGTTTCTTTATTATCCGGTTAGAAAAAATAAAACCTTCAAAGCAATAAAAGAAAGAATCACCTTAAAAATAAAGAACCCTTAGATAGAATGGCTAAAGGCATTAAACTGCCATCGATTTAAAGCACACGATTTTTTGTTAACATTAGGGTAATACCACTCACATACTTAAGAAAGATAAAATAAAAAGAGTTCTTAGAAGAGCGCAAGTCAGATTTTGAATATATTTCAAGTGGTCGTAGTAGTAACAGCGAACGGAGTTTCTGCTTATAATAAGTATAAGTGAAGTCAAATGAGCATTTTAACCCCGCCTTTTTAGAAGTCTCACTTATTTGTCTTATGGTTTGGTAGTTTACTTCGTAGGTAAGATAATCAGCGTGTTTTTCCGCATATTCCTGTCGGGAAGCTACTAATTTATTTTTTTTGTGCACCGCATAAGTTCCCATCCCGAAATAGGAAGCCCATTTTATCCAAAAATATGTTGTAGTCCAGCCCCTGAATTTATGTGCAAAAGGAATCAGTAAATGTCCCTCATATATATAATGACGAAGAGGATAAAGATGGAAGGAAAAACCATCATATTTCATCGTCCTTCTAATTTCGGATAAGAAGAAATTTTGGTCAAACACATGCTCCATTACTTGATTAGACAAAATAATGTCAAAGAAATTATCTTCAAACGGCCACTGGTCCTTTGAGGCAATTAGTCTTATGTTACTTCCCCAATTAATTGAGGGGCAAACACTCTCAAGAAAAGAAACAGTTTTCCTAAAAAATCCTTGCTCCTGTATGTGTGAATCGTAAACTTCAAGTCCGTAAAATTCAAAAGTGAGACCTGAATTCTTTAGTGGTAACTCTCTGACCAGCGTACTCAATAAAATGCCATTTCCGCAACCTACATCTAATATTCTTATCAAGGTTATTCCTGCGGGAGTAAATTTGTATTTAACAATAGTATTGATGATTGCATAAAGATGAACGTGAGTAATACTAGAGAACCGGGACATTTGCATTAATTTATTGTATAGTAATTTTCAATTAAATATTTGTTTGGTAACTGACGGATAATTACATAACTGGACCGAATTAGCCAGCTTATTGCCCAAAAAAATAATTTGAAAAAGATTTACTTTAACTTGCCGCGGATACCATGTTCGTTACACGATTTTTTAAAAATGGAAAGATATGACAAGAATGAATGAAAAAGAATTATTATCACAGCATTCATTTTTTATTTTTCTTAAGTTGATGACAAAAAAATGGTGGCTATTTCTTATAATAGTCGTTTGTTTTGGCTTAATTGGCTTTTTGGTTGCAAAATGGCAAAAACCCCAGTACGAAAGCAATCTTACTTTCGTTATCGACCAGGGTAATAGCAATTCCAGACTATCCGACGCCTTGGGTCTAGCCTCCGAATTTGGCCTGAACCTTGGCGGCGGATCCAGCGACATATTCGCGGGCGATAATATTCTTGAAATAATTAAAAGTCGCAGTATCATAGAAGATGTATTTCTATCTACTGATACATTCAATTCAACACCGTATACTTTAATTGAATTTTATCGTAAAATGATGATGAAGATTGACGATAAAACGCCAGCAAACAGAGTGCATTTTCCCGTAGGCATTTCAAAAGGTTCGCTAAACTATCTGCAAGACAGTATTTTATATACAACATATCTCGACTTTGTAAAAAACTGCTTATATGCTGACCGCCCGGACAAAAAGTTGAGCATTTTTGCAATTAAGGTAAAAACTGGTAATGAAAAATTTACAAAGTTATTCACTGACAAACTCATTCATGCCGCCGATAGTTTTTACATTGATATCTCCAGTAAAAAAGAAAAGCAAACGCTAGAAACTCTTGAACAACGTGTAGCTTCCATGAAGGGAAGCTTATCCGAAAGCCTGACCCGGAAAGCTGCTTCTCAAGATGCGAATTTGAATCCCACCTTTGCAGAGTCCCAGGTGCCCTTACAAAAACAGCAGGCAAATATTCAGGTGTATGGAAGTGCTTACACGGAATTATTTAAAAATCTTGAGCTTGCCCGTTTTCAGTACCTAAACAAAATTCCCTTAATACAAATAATTGACAATGCAGATTATCCGATGCATAAAGTACAGGCAAGTAAATTAAAAACCGCACTGTTCTTTGCATTTATAGCCTGCTTCATTACATTTTTATATTTTTGGCTTGTAAGGCTTTTTAAGGAAATACCCTAACGCACATTCAATTTTTCAATACTTAACAACATATAATGGCCATTTATTGTTTTGTGTTTGTATTCCTTGCATTTTTGGCCATGGAGTATGAGTTTAAAACAATAGAGCGTCAAAATTTTGTTATTGCAATCATCGGCATATTTTTTATACTCTTCACCGGCTTCAGAGCGGTTTCCGTCTCCCGTGATTACTCGTCTTATCTGGATACTTTTAATTATATAATGCATAGTGATGGGGGTGGGCAGGCAACTATCTTGCCGTTATTTGAACCAGGCTTTGTATTTATCGTGAAAATGTGCTATCACATTTTCCATAACAACGGCGCGTTGGCAATTATGCTTGTATTTGCTGCCCTTAGTATCAGTATCAAATTTTTTGTGTTCAGGAAGATTGCATTTAATCCATTTATCGTTTTGTTGCTTTACTACAGCCATTATTTTTTTATTGAAGAAATGACACAAATACGCAATGGTTTGGCATGTTCTTTTTTTTTTCTTGCTATCTACTATCATTTGAGAAATGAAAAAGCAAAAGTTTTGGGGTGTATATTTGTGGCTGCCTTATTTCATAATTCTGCTATTTTTTACCTTTTACTCTTCCTAATCAAAAAGGATCGGTTTAATGCGTGGCTATATGCAGGTATTTTTATATCAGCTATTATATTGGGGTTAGTTAGGGTACAATTCTTACCGTATATATTGCCCAATGCCAATCTCGCAATGATCTCTACGAAGCTCACTTCGTATGCGGAAGCCGCTGATTCATCTGTCTATGAGCAAATCAGGTTTTTTAATGTTTTAAATACGATCAATGTATTTCTGACCGCGTATATATTTTTCTACTGTGTAAAAAATAAGATTCAAGACCCGCGCCTTTTTCTCTTTTTAAAGTGCAACATCATTAGCCTTTTTGTGTATGGGTTATTCATAGATGTTCCTTCAATGGCCACCCGAATAACGGAGTTGTTCGGAGTCGTATTTCCATTGCTTTTTGCCTATACTTTGAGAATATCTCCATTAAAAAAATGGAATATACTATTACTCATTGGGGTTTCCCTCGTCTATTTTTATATTAATATTTTTTATGGCAAACTTATCAATCCGTACGAAATAGTCAGAATTAATGGAATTTAAAAAACTAATTATGTTAAAGAGTTTTGGGAATTAAAAATATTTATATCTCTTCCGAAGTCCGATTAAGCTCAAAATAAAATCCACCGTTAACAAAAAAAAATGAAATGGGATCTTACTATAAATAATTGAATGAGATATCTGACATACACCTTTACGATATTCCTTTTCCAGGCATGAAACAACTCCGGAGTAAAAAAAATATTTTGCAATTTTTTTGTCCTTTTCAGACATTTTTAAATTTTGAATAAAGTAATCTCTTTTATCTCGAAAGAAACAGGAATCAATGGTTCGGTTACTTATACCTTCATTTTCAAAACCACTGATTATAATATTAATAAATGTTTTTTTTAAACTTGCATCTTCGAAGATTTTAAGATTCAAATCATAATCAGACAGAATTTTATATCGTAGAACATATCCTCCAAATTTATCCAGCATAGTTTTATTATAAAATATTGCCTGGTGCGGAATATTTTTTTCGATTAGTTGGTCAAAGTTGGTTTCACTGCCCAATTCTTTGTTGGTATTTTTAATACTAACCTTCCCATAGATAATTGCCGAGTCCAAAAAATCAAAATTATTAAAAACGGTTCCCAAAACCCCGTGCAAAAGCTCATCATCAGCACCCAAAAAAAGTGCCCAAACTCCTGTTGCTTTTGCAAGACCTTTATTCATTGCATCATAAATCCCGCGGTCCGGCTCACTACACCAGTACGCTATGTGGTTACTGTACTGTTCTATCAAATATTCGGTTCCATCCGTGCTCCCTCCATCTATTATAATTAGTTCCCAGACAGGGTAGTCCTGTGTAATCACACTCTCTATAGCATTCCTCAAAATCTTTCCAGGGTTAAATGCAGGAATAATGATTGAAACTTTGTTTTTAGGCATTCTTCAGTTTTACCGAATTACGATGATATATCTTATCAGGTACTTCATCATCCGGGGGAAAAAATAAATAAATCTTCTTTTGTAGGGTTTTCCCGTTGTTCCGGAAATAGCTTTAATTCGCGGATAATATCTGAATATATAAAACTTCACTCTATCACTCATCGCAGATAGGACGGCCCGTGCTAACGCATGTTCAAAATAAACACCTTCACTATCATTGAGGATACAGTCGTATTTAAAAAGATATTTTTTTGCAAAGAATGGTTTGAAGCCAAATATTCCCGACTGCGAGTTGGTGAAATTATTTGTCAGGTCTGCTATCAATTCCGCATCTGAATGACTTTGGTAGAAATTAATAAATCGTTTTGCATTTTGAATAATGTAACGGCCTGTTATCTTAAAGACAAAACAATTTTCATTGATCAAAACAGAATTGGTTATTGCAAATTCAATGCTTCTCATTTCACCGAGGCCTTTGCCAAACCTTGCGGGGTAACTATTTCCCTCAAAATATAACACCTCGAGCCTCCCCATTTTTATATAGTCGCTAACATAGCCAGACAAATCTTCATTCGAATTTTCAACAAAAACGAGAGGATAGTTGAAGTGCTTTAGATAGTGTTCAATTGAATTGATATAATCCTTCCTTCTTTTTTGAGGGTCGTTTAGGTTGGTAAAGTCTTTATTAAATGTATTGATGCTCCCCGTTAAAAGAAAAACGATATTAGTCCTTAAATTAGTTTGAGAAGACACAATTGAAATTAAATTTTATTCGGAGCGCTAAATGAAGTGCAATATAATAAAAAAGGGAAGTGGTGACTATCAGAATTAGCTGATTTTATTTCCTAGAATTTGATAATAGAAATGAGGATAATTGACCTGCCTTTCCTGTATTATTCTTTATTTTTATGAACATTAAAAAAAGACATATTATGAGAAACTTTTTATTTATCACAACTATGTTACTGTCCGCGTTATTTTTTTCAAATCTCAGTTTTTGCAAAAAATCAAACGCGTTTTATAATTACCAATTTTCGCCTTCAGATACACCTCCCCGAATAATATCACCATTGCCCACAAATATTAATCGGAACAACGGAAACGTTCAATCCCCGACAACTGATTTACCAATATTATCCTTAAGAGGAAATTCGTTAAATCTTACCGATACATTGATAGACATAAAAGGTAAAAACGACAGCATATCATTCATTTCATTAAATAGAAATATCAGGAGTGGCCAACGCGACCCCGATGATAGAATTTCTCCCTATGCTACCACACCAACTTCGTGGGCTACTGGGTTGAATATTCCGGTCTTCAGAATAAGGCATCCGTATAGTTTCAGCGCAGATACCACCATTAATACAAGCTTGCAAAGGGATTTTAAGATTTACCCCTATCAATATGGAATGGCAATAGATTATAGCGGAGTGGTTGAGTGTTGGGTCGGCGAATGGTCTATTCACAGGGGATTAAATTACAAGGACACAGAAGGAAATGGTAATGGATGGGGAGCTGTCTTATGGGTTGGGGATGATAATGATTTGGGAGGAGTTAGAGCCACAGCAAGAAACAATTTGCCCCAGGGAGGCAATGTACAGTACGGAGAGCTATCTGTTGAGAAGTTTAATGGTGATCCAATAGGCGATTTCCGTTTCAGGTTACCTTCTGCATCAAATGAATTTCAATTTGTCTATGGCGGTCGCGGAAGTCAGCATGTTATTGCTAAAATTTCCGGACAAGGCTTTACGATACCAAAGGTTGCTTCGCAGGACCTTCAGAAATCGGCAGAACGCGGTCAATTGGTTTTCGATAGTACTTCAAATACATTCAAGGGGTTCAACGGTACAAAATGGATTTCTATCAACGAAAATAATTTTACGACCGGAAGTGCTCAGGCAACTGGTGATGGAATTACTTCAACATTCAAAATAATGCATAATCTTGGTGTTATGCCCCGTTATTATAATATTGTACCAACCAGTCAATCAGCAGCTAATTTTAGTTATATTACCTCTGACTGCACTTCAATTTTTGTTCATTATACTACTGCCCCTGCAGCAGGCTCAGCTCTTTCATGGAACTGGATTGTGAGGGGAGACATCATTCAGGCAAATAATCTATAACATATTATACATTATATCAGGCTAGAGTGATCGTTGAAACTAAATTCTCTCCTTATCTCAAAATATAAATCGATGACGATTCGGTTTTATCCGCGTATTTATTTATAATTACCATTGTCCCCCGCTTGAATGAAGGAAAATATTCCGTTAAGATGCTTTTAGGTTGCGTAACCTGACTGGCGAGTGAGTCATTAATATATACACTCGATTTCACAGGATTTTTATCATAAAACTTGATCTTAAGCTCATGCTCTGTCGCGGTCCACTGAAAAACAAACGCTGCGCGTGATGGAGTTGAATCAATATCATCAAGATAACCGAGATTACTATTAAAATCGTTATTACTTATTTTATTAAAATATGACTTTTTAAAGTTCGCGGTTGTTAATGTAGCAGGTGTCCCAAGGAACAGGGATTTATTTATAGTAAGTACGTTAAAGAGGGTGTCCGTAATATCCCCCTTCCACCAATTAACTCTCTGATCGTAAAACCAAACATACTTATCCGTAGACGCCATGGCCCATTTAATATTTTCATTTAGCCATTTCCATCTGGTGTTCCTGCGCAACCCTTTGTCAAATGCGGAAGAAGTAGCAAGCAAGCCATCATAAAAAACTGGCTGCGCCACCTGTATTGCATCCACTTCGCTTTTTGCCTTTTCCGAAGTCAATAAATTAAGCATTGTATTTTTTAAGAGATCTTTTGATTCGAAAAATTCTGACGCATGTTGATTCCAGTACGCATATTCGTTGCCATCCACAATTTTTACATTTGGGTTTTTGCCCTTTAAAATTCCGTCAATAAATGAGATCAATAAAATATGACGCGTTTTTTCAAGGGGGGTATATTTCTTTTCTCTTGCAATAAGGCTTGCCATCCATATAGAAATGAAGGTGAAAGAGTCTTTTTTACTCTGCAGATATGAAATGAATTGTTTACCTCTTTTCCTCACTTGATCCTGAACGTCTGATATAGTCTTATCAGGATATTGTTCAGTAGAATAAGTCCACGGATTAAATCGTTTGTCTTCGTAGTAATATTCAGGGTCGAACAGAATACCAGCGATATACCCGGAAGCCATGGCTGCAGACAAATTAGTCGCATTCGCACAAATATTATTCCACGCCCTATCGTCAAACCAGCTCCCTCCCGTCTTGCTAAATCCCCTAAGTATAATAAAATTGTTATGATACTTGCCCCATTTTAATGCAGCTAATTTATCTAATTGAAAATAATTATTACCTCTTAGAGTTGTATCAAACACCTCCATAATATTTCTTTGCAATGAAAAGCAAATACCATCAAAAGGTGTATTCTGCATCGAATCTAGCCGACTGTATAGCTGTGATACGTCCGGATAATCCCATCCGAATTCAATTAGTTTTAAATTCTTTTGAGCATCTGTTTGAAAAGAAGCGGCTATAAAGAATATACCAATGATCAGTTTTCTTTTATTCATAATAGTAAAATGAACTATAACTTGACTACCTCATCCTCAAGCCCAAAAATATTGATTAGGAAAGCCGCGGCGCATTTTTGGCAGTTAATTTTTTTCTAAACAAAAGTTCATTAAACCTAATGAGATTTTTCAAGGCTTAACACGATTCATATTTTACTTGAAATTATTTTACTGGCTTTCTCACTCAGATTTCCCCCGAAAAACAAGATCTCCGTTTTTAAAAAAAAATCCAAGCGCCCTAAACCAAATCTTGTCCAGCACTTCATCCGAAAAATTATTCCTCACAAAAGATAAATTTTTAAGCGCCATTCCCTTTCTTTCACTTTCGGACATGTTTCTTATTTCTTTTATTTTCTTAATCCATTCCTCCCTAGTATCACAATACCATTTCTCTCTCGCATTTTGCATCAACTCCCTGTAGGCGGGAGTAGCTGATACCACCGAAGGCAGCCCTGTAAACCAAAATGACACTAATTTATTGGCAGGCTTATGCCATGCAAAAAGATTTCTCTTATCAAGAGGAATGATAGCGCAGTCACACATCATGAAAACTTTGCTATTCTCCTCCAGATTCCACTTATGAAAGGTAGTCGCGATAGGTAGTTGTTTCAGAATCTTCGTAACCCGGTGGCTAACAAGTTTACCATACATAGGGTACGTTTCGCTGGTAATAACGTGCAACTCACAAAAGTTACTTAACTCGCTCAGTACCTCTTTGAAATGTAAAAAATGCCGCAACACTATACCTTGCCCCTCCCAAACCAATTTCATCTTATCATCAATCGAAAAATCACTTTTGCAAAATTTATACTCATGCTCAAGGTAATCCGGAGTGACGAGTATTTTTGAATTCCATTTTGAGATAATATTTTTAAGCTCAGTGCTTGAGCACAAAACAACGTCGGCTGTCTTCAGCCATTTGATCACAAGCTTTTTATGATCAGGATATAACAAGGTTTCCCTTCTGAGAATAAACCAGCCAATTCCCTTAAACAAAGCATTGAAGACATTGAAAGAAAAGATCAGGCTATCCACCATTTCAAAAATGAACCGGGTCTCGGGGTGCTTCCTCTTGTAGAGAAGCCACTGGCTTAAATTGCACGATGCATTCAATAAAATAATATCATAGGCCTTATTTTTATTGGCTATCTCAAAAGGGATATTATTTCTTTTTGCAAAATAGGGGAACCTGCGCCGGTCGCCGGGTTGAGATAAATCGGGCAAATAAGGAACGTAGCCAATCTTTAAATTCTTAAAATCCATTTTTAGCAACTGTTACAAACCAAAGTTTAACTTCATGAAATTTTGAAACTGAATTTTCAAATATATAACTGAAACGAAAAAGAAAAAACTTGTCATCAACTGAGAGCCCGGTATTTGTTGCCAATATTACAATTTTTGACACGTTCTGCCTCAGCAAAATCCAACATAATAGCAGCACCTGTTCGATCCGGGAAGTCAAAAAATATTTTCGGGCAAATGAGTATTACTTTTGTATTGTGCGATTTGCCAGTTGAAAGCCGGGATAATTATAAATGCGACATCACACAGCACATCGTTATCCAAAGCAATGTTCTGATCAAACTGCGATTTCACCGTGTACATTTGCCGAATCATCAAAAAAAGTTGATAATAAATCCTGAACAATATCGTTATTTTGACTAGACTTGTGAAATTTAGTACGAGTAACTTTATCCTTACAAAAACTTATTATACATGACCAATTTTCATCGCCCTAACAACCTTGAACGTCCCAGGTTAATTACCTTTCCCAAAATCGGCAAAACAATTTTAGGTTATATCTCGGTAGCTGAGGATGGCGCACTTCCCTTTGAAGTGAAACGTGTTTATTGGACCTATTTTACACCGGAAAGCGTAAAACGGGGAGGCCATGCTCACCGGGAATTGGAACAATTACTGGTAGCTGTTGCCGGAAAGATTATTGTCACCACGCAGATGCCCGGAGAAAGTGAACAACGGTTTATTTTGGAAACCGCAGACATGGGACTTTATGTCCCAAAAAATTGCTGGCGAACCATGCAATATAGCCACAACGCAGTGCAAATGTGCATAGCGAGTATGACTTACCAGGAAGAAGATTACATCAGAGATTATGACGAATTCCTGAAAATCTCCACCAGCCAGTTTGATAAAAAGGACTCCAAAAATCAGACGTCGGATTATGCCACAGCTCGTTGATTATGATATAAATTTTCTCAACAAATCATGGGAGTGGCTAAATGATCAGGAGATAAGAGAATTAACACTTGTTCCGTCTTTTACAAAGGCGGATCAACTCGCTTTCTACAAAAATCTATCTCAAAAAAAAGACTACTGGATCAGGGGCATTGAAGAAAATGGCTTGCCAATAGGGGCCATGGGACTAAAATGCATCACAGGCGAAAGTGCCGAATACTGGGGTTACATAGGTGAAAAAGCATTTTGGGGCAAGGGAATTGGAAAATTTATCCTGGATGAGGCTTTAAAAAAAGCCAACCAGCTAAATCTGTCTACGCTGTACCTGAATGTTGGCAGCAAAAATGTAAAAGCAAAAAATCTTTATATAAAGACGGGATTCAAAATTGTTTCCGAAGGAGAAATAGAAAGGTATGAAATTGAGCTATGAACATCATAAGATTTGATAAGAGCCGGAATTCGGAATGGAATGCATTTGTAAGTCAGGCAAAGAACGGTATTTTTCTTTTCGACAGATCTTATATGAGCTATCATGAAGATCGATTTACCGATCATTCCCTCATGATTTTCCAAAATAATAAACTGATCGCATTGTTACCGGCCAACGAAAAGGACAACAAGATCTTTTCTCATGGAGGTCTAACTTTTGGCGGACTACTGATGACCAATGAGGTGAAAGCTAAAGATGTTGTTGCGTTTCTTGAAGCAATAGTTTCCTATTACAAAGCCTGCAGTATCGAAGAGATCGTTTATAAACCAATTCCGTATATTTTTTATAAATACCCATCGCAGGAAGATTTGTACGCGCTATTTCGCAGTAATTTTTATTTATACCGAAGAGATATTTCTTCCGTAGTGGATCTTTCAAATCCTATCCGTTTTTCCGAAACCAAAAGACAGGCCGCAGCCCGGTGTACCAGAGCTGGCATGGAAATACGTGAGAACGACAATTTTTCCGAATACTGGGTATTGCTTCAAGATGTGCTGGGCAAATTTGGTGTTAAGCCCGTTCACACAATACAGGAAATACAGCTTTTAAGGTCCGGATTTTCTGAAAAGATTCGTTTGTTCGAGGCAAGAGTTGATGGAAACCTTATGGCAGGGATCGTGATTTATGATTATGGTGAAGTAGTCCACACGCAATATATGGCAAACTCGGATGAAGGAAGGAGGTTGGGAGCTTTAGATTTCCTTAACCTGAAACTGATTACCGAATATTTCAGCGACAGAAAATATTACAGTTTTGGAATTTCCAACGAAAATGAGGGTCGTTACTTAAATGAAGGGCTGATACAACAGAAAGAAATGATGGGTGGCCGCGGAGTAACTTATGATTCTTATAAAATATTATTGACATGAAGGTACCATTCCTTTCTTTTGAAGGCATGCACAAGCAGATTAAAGACCAATTGACACAAGCTTTCTCAGAAGTATTAAACAGTAATTGGTTTGTGATGGGCCCCCAACTCGATGAATTTGAAAAAGAATACGCCAGGTTTAACGAGGTGTCGTTTTGCATAGGTGTAAGTAATGGTCTTGATGCAATTTATCTCGCATTAAAGACATTGGGAATTGGTAAAGGAGATGAAGTAATGGTTCCATCTAATACCTATATCGCCACGCTGCTGGCGGTATCTTATGTAGGAGCCATGCCGGTATTGGTGGAACCTGACATTAGCACTTACAATATTAACCCCGCAAGAATAGAGGAAGCTATTACCCCCTCCACCAGGGCCATTATACCGGTACATTTATATGGATCGATTTGCGATATGGATTCCATTCTATCAATTGCAAAGAAATATCACTTGCATGTGATAGAAGATAATGCACAGGCTCATGGAGCTATACTACATGGCAAACCGGCAGGTAGCTTTGGCGATATTAATGCAACAAGTTTTTACCCGGGTAAAAACTTAGGCGCTCTTGGTGACGCAGGTGCTGTAACAACCAACAATAATATACTAGCACAAAAAGTTAGAGTTTTGCGGAATTACGGATCATCCAGGAAGTACCACAACGAGACGATGGGCTATAATATGCGGTTGGATGAATTGCAGGCGGCATTTCTGTCTGTAAAATTGAAACATCTGCACACATGGGTACAACAAAGAAGAGTGATAGCTCAATGGTATCATAAGACTCTGTCGGGAGTTGGCGACTTAATATTGCCCGTGCAGGAAACTGAAACGTCGCATGTGTACCACTTGTATGTGATACGCACTAAAAAAAGAGATGAACTGCAGCAATGGCTGGCCTCACAAGAGATAGGCACACTGGTTCATTATCCCATTCCGCCACATTTGCAAAAGGCATACAGTCACCTAGGATATTCAAAAGGCGATTTCCCGATTGCTGAAGAAATTGCTGAAACATGCCTGAGCTTACCAATGTGGCCTGGCATTACGGAAGACGACCTGAATTATGTTTCTGAAAACATAAGGACGTTTTTTAGTAATGGATAAGTGACACGTCCCGTAACAAGTAACCAATGGCGCTGAATCATATGAGATATTTGATATTAAAACAGAAAATTTAATCGACTCCCAGTGAACTTAGCTAAAACAAGTTTTTATACCTCAATTTCTACGGCAATTTCGTTTATCAGCGGTTTTCTGATAGTAAAGCTTGTTGCAGTGAAGATAGGCCCGCAGGGCATTGCTTTTGTTGGTCAATTCCAAAATACAGCCACCATTATAACACTGATGGCCACTGCTGCTATAACTACCGGAGTCGTCAAGTATCTTGCTGAACACAAACATAACCGTGAGAAAATCAGACAAATTATCAACACTGCGTTTTTTATGGTGTTTTGTTGCTCACTAATTACTTCATTAGTCGTAATAGTTTCAAGCCGGCGTCTGTCTGAGATAGCTTTCAAAACAAAAGACTTTTGGTTCGTTTACTTTCTATTTGGATTATTTATAACACTTATTTCTTTTAATGTGATATTTTCTGCCATCCTGAACGGGTTAAAAGAAATAAGGAGGTTCACTATTATTAACGTTCTTTCCTCCTTGATAAATGTTGCTGCCACGGTCATTTTTGCCTATAGCTGGGGAATAAAAGGCGTTTTGATCGCCAGCACAGTAAGCGCAATAATTATTTTTATTATAAATATTATACTATTCAATAAGCTCGGAATAAAATGGATGCCGAATTTAAAATCATGGGACACGAAACTGGTCAAAATGCTTTCTGCATTTTCGTTGATGGCAATTGCAAGTGGTATTACATCACCAACAATGCAAATATTAGTCAGAGACAGAATCATCAGCCAGTTTTCAATAACAAACGCCGGGTATTGGCAGGCCGTAACGAAGATATCTGATTATTATCTCTCCTTCATTACTACGGTTCTCGCTGTGTATTATATGCCAAGGCTATCGGAAATAACGGACAAAACCGAGTTAAGGCGTGAAATTGTAAAGGGCTATAAATATGTTTTACCGGTAGTTGGATCAATTGCTATTCTTGTGTGGGTGTTTAAAAGCCTTATCATTCATATTTTGTTTACCCGTGAATTTCTCCCGATGAGTCCGTTATTTACCTTTCAGTTACTTGGGGATTTTTTTAAGATCGGCAGCTGGTTATTGGCTTACCTGATGGTAGCCAAGGCTATGACAAAAACCTACATTGCCACGGAGATCGGTTTTGGAGTGTCATATGTAATGTTGTCTTACTTTTTAATGGACCGATATGGAATAATTGGTACAACTTATGCGTTCTGTATTAATTATGGATTGTACTGGACATTGATGGCTGTACTCATGAGAAAACAAATTACCTGAGTGTTTCCAATAAAAACTGAACCTTATGTTGCCCTTAGTTAGCGTATTATGCGTAAGTTACAATCACGAAAAATTCATTGAGCGAACCCTGCTTTCCGTAATTGGACAAACTTATGCTGACTTTGAAATAATCTATATCGACGATCATTCACAGGACAAGTCTTTTCAAACAGGGAAGAAAATTCTCGAAAACTCCGGCGCAAGATTTTTTGCACACCGGATGGAAAAAAACACAGGCCTTTCGAAAGTATTAAACTTCGCCACAAAAGAAATCGTCTCTGGTAAATATATTGCCACTCTGGCCTGCGATGATTTCTGGGACATTTACAACCTCCAGGACAAAGTTCGTTATTTCGAAGCCAATCCTGAGTTTGGGATGGTATACGGTAACGGGTATTATTATTTTGATGATTCAAAAGAAATTAAATTGTATTACAAGAAACCCTCAATATCAGGCTGGATATTAAAAGATCTTCTCAAAGCCCCGGCCATTAACCCCCAGGGTATCTTATACAGGTATGATGTGCTTAAAGAGATCAATTTCTTCGATGAGAATGCAAAGGTTGAGGACCGTGATATCTGGTACCGAATTGCCGAGAAGTATCCGATTGGTTATGTGGATACCCCCCTGACTTTTTATCGGATACACAATTCCAACATCAGCTCCGATTTGCTTCACATGAGGGCCGGCACAGAATACTTTTTCAAAAAATATGAACACGCATTCCCCAAGGAAATTAAAATTGCCAGAATGAAGCAGGAGCGATTCATTGCATATTCTCTCATAAAAAAATCTCCCACTTTTAAAACATTTTTTAGACTTCTTAGAAATTATAAGTTCAATTGGTTATACACAAAAGAAATAGCCCGTTCGTTGATTTTAGCTGTAAAAAATACTTTAAATAGGTCCGCCATAGTTATGACCAAATAATGCCCATCTCTGCCGTGAAAAAAACAATTTTATATATTATCGATTCGCTCGAAAGAGGCGGTGCAGAAGTCTTGCTGGTCTCTTCTCTTAAGGAAGTTCGCAGCCATTTCAACATAATTTTTGTAACCCTGAGAGAACAAAATGCTTTTAGCGAAGACGAATTGTTTTATGATAAGATGTTTTGCCTCGGTATGGCGTCTAAAAAAGATGTTCCACGCTGTGCCCGGGAACTGAGGCAACTCATTTCTGAATACAAAGTTGATCTGGTGCATTCCACTTTATATTGGAGTGTTATCATAGCAAGATTGGCCTGCCGGAGCAATACCAGGCATGTATTTAGCCTGGCCACAATAATGAGTTCCGGCATGTATAATTATAAATGGTATAGCGGATACACCAGGCTTTTGGACAAATTGACCTATAAGAAAAATCAGGTAGTCATTTCTCCCACCATGGAAGTACTCAACGATTTCGATAATACAATCGGCTTAAAGGGCAGTAACAAGGTTATTTACAATTTCGTAAAGGATGAATTCTTTACAAATGAAATTGAATATCGCGGTCCTGCGGGAAGCCTTAAGTTAGTAGCAGTGGGAAATCTGAAAAATGTAAAAAATTATCAATTAATAATTGACGGATTTAAACTTCTCAAACATCATCGCGTTTCTATCGACATATATGGAGAAGGCCCTGAAAGGGAGATGCTTCAAAAACAAATTTCGGAATTTGATCTGCCCATACGACTGATGGGGACAGAAGAAAAAGTACATGAGGTATTGCCATCATACGATGCATTTGTAATGTGTTCCATCCTTGAAGGATTTGGTATTTCAGCGGCTGAAGGAATGGCGATCGGATTACCATTACTATTATCTGATATAAAAACGTTGCATGAAATTTCTCATGACAATGCAATATTTTTTGATCCCTGTTCTCCTCAAAGCTTTTCTGATGCAGTTTTGCAGATCATAAACGGGCAGGTTAATTTGAAAGAACTTTCTGAACAAGGCAAACTGATTGCAAAAGACAACTATACCAAAGAAAAGTATTTAGACCAATTACTAAACTATTATGAAGAGATCTTAACCCCAGTACAAATTTAATTACCTAACTATGTGTGGCATTTCGGGATTTATCTCTCTAAAAAACACCATCTCTCCCTCACAATTGAAAAACGCTACAGGCCTGATGAAACACCGGGGCCCCGATGCTGAGGGCTTTTATTTTTCGCCGGATGAAAAAGTTGGTCTTGGTCACAGAAGACTGTCAATTTTAGATCTCTCTATGAATGCCAATCAGCCCATGGTTTCAGCGGATGGCAGGTACATCATCGTCTATAATGGTGAGATATACAATTTCAGAGACCTTAAATCTCAGCTAAAAGACAAAGGGGCTTCCCTGAAAACAACTTCAGACACCGAGGTAATCCTGGAGCTTTTTGCTGAAACAGGCGTTGATTGTTTTAAAGATCTGAACGGAATGTTTTCAATGGCTATTTTCGACACTCAAAAAAACATCCTGACCTTATGCAGAGATCACTCCGGAATAAAACCTCTACTCATATACGTTAATGACGATGAGCTTATTTTCTCATCTGAATTAAAAGTGATCCGCTCCATTAAAAAAAATGCACTTAGCATCAATAAAGGTGCAATTCCCCTTTTTTTACACCTCGGCTATATACCCCATCCCTTTACAATTTATAATGATGCAGAAAAATTTCCTGTAGCACACTATGCCCAGTTAGAAGTGAACGCTGAAAATTTCAGAAATCTTCATTCTCATTTCAAACCATTCTGGAATTTGGAAAAATCCATCAAAAAAGAATCCCTGACAAATGAAAGCGAAACTAAGAAGATCCTGACAGACTTATTGTTTGACTCGGTAGAAAAACAGTTAGTAAGTGATGTGCCTATCGGCACCTTTTTGAGTGGTGGCATTGATAGCAGCCTGGTAACAGCCATCGCATCCAGGGTGCAACCTCAAAAAATCAACACGTTTAACATTGCTATTGGCGAAGGCCGGTTTAACGAATCGAAGTATGCATTAGAGGTTGCCAAACATTTGAATACCGAGCATTATCAATTCAACGTAGCGGAGGAACAGGTAATTGAACTCATTGACTCCATCCTGAATGTGTATGATGAGCCTTATGCCGATTCATCTGCACTGCCAACAAGAATGGTGAGCCGGCTGGCAAGACAGTACGTAACAGTTACCCTTAGTGGCGATGGCGGAGACGAACTATTTATGGGGTATGGTATGTATGTCTGGGCCAAACGGCTTTCACAGGCCTGGGTAGGCCCCATCCATCGTGCATTATACACGGCGTCTCAGTTTATGAATGACAAGTATCAGCGCGCCGGTAATTTGTTTGATTATCGATCCCAAACCAATATCAAAAGTCACATATTTTCGCAGGAACAATATTTTTTCAAAGAAAACGAACTGAGCAGGCTTCTTATAACTGAAAAATTTGATTTCACAAATTTAAATACAGAACGTAAAAGTGAAAGGAGACTTGCTAAAGAGGAACAGCAGGCAATATGGGACTTCAACTATTATCTTCCGGACGATCTGTTAGTAAAAGTAGATCGCGCCTCTATGTTTTATTCACTGGAAACACGGGTACCGCTGCTTGACTACAGAATTATTGAATTTGCGTTCAACCTTCACCCCGATTTAAGAATGAATGAAAAAGGAATGAAATATCTGCTGAAGCAAATATTGTATGAAATGGTTCCAAAAAGCATCTTTGAGCGCACTAAACAGGGATTTAGTCTGCCGCTTAACAAATGGCTCAAAGGCGAACTGAAATGGTGGTTGGATAAATATACCTCAAAGGAAATTATTGAAAAGCATAACATTGTTCATTACCCGATCGTGGAGCATCTCAGGAAACAATATTTAAACGGTATGGATCGTTTTTTCAACAGACTTTGGGCATTAATCATCTTGCATTGGTGGCTCGAGGAAAATGATACTTTATTATAATGAATTCACGCAAAATACTCTTTATCTCCTACGATGGGATGACTGACCCTCTTGGTCAAAGCCAGGTAATTCCCTATCTGAAGGGTCTTACCCAATATGGATACGAGTTTACTATTTTGAGCTGTGAAAAACCAACGAGGTTTGAACGCCATAAGGAGGAAATCAAAAAAATCCTTGACGCGAACTCAATAAAATGGGAACCCATACCGTATCACAAAAGCCCCCCGGTCTTATCAACAATTTATGATGTAATAAAGCTTAAGCACAAAGCCAAACAACTTCACCGGCTTGGCAAATTCGACATGGTACATGCACGTGCAGGCACTCCTTCGCTCGTGGGGCTTTGGATGAAAAAAAAGCTGGGCATAAAATTTCTGCATGATATCCGCGATTTTTTTGCGGACAGCAGGATCGATGGCGGAAGCTGGAATTACAATAATTTTTTGTACCGCATGATATATCATTATTTCAAGCGGCTTGAGAAAAAGGAAATAGAACATTGTGATGGAATAGTGTGCCTCACAAATATTGCGAAAGAAATCATAACACAACTGCCACATTATGACAGTAAGAAGATTGTGGAAGTAATCCCCTGCAGTGTTGATCTGAATTTATTTGATCCGGAAAAAGTGGATTTCCTGGCCAGGGAGAATTTGAAATTTGAACTCGGGATTAAAGATACAGATACCATTTTTAGTTATTTGGGAACTACCGGGGGCTGGTACCTCACCGATGAAACCATGAAACTATGCAAAGGAATTTCCGAGGCACACAGCAATGCAAAGTTCTTGTTTATTACACCCGATGAACCCGAAAAGGTAATTGCAATGGCGGAGAATGCGGGCATCAATCTGGATCATATCATCGTAAAATATGCTTCGAGGTCTGAAGTGCCTTTATTGCTTTCCTTAAGCAATTATTCCACGTTCTTTATTAAACCATGTTTTTCCAAAAAATCATCTTCGCCCACGAAGCATGGTGAAATAATGGCAATGGGAATACCTATAATAACCAATGCAGGGGTAGGCGATGTAAAAGAGATAGTAGAGAAGTATAACTCTGGATTTGTGATTGACAGCTTTTCACAAAATTCATTCAGTGAAGTAATTAAAAATATCGACAATCCCGCTCAATTTGATCGCATGGCAATTCGCGAGGGCGCAAAAGATTTTTTCTCCCTTGATAAAGCAGTTATAAAATACCGCAATGTGTACAATACGATCTTGCGAAATACCGTTTATACCTGAATACATCCGGCATTCATATGAAGAAAGCTAACGGCCATTTTGTAATATCACTCGATTTTGAACTCATGTGGGGCGTGCGCGATGTGGCCGGGAGAGAAGCATATGAAAAAAACATTTTAGGCGTACAACAAGTCATTCCCAAATTACTCAAAGCGTTTAAGCGGCACGATATACACGCCACCTTTGCCACAGTTGGCTTTTTGTTTTTTAACAATAAGAAAGATTTACTAAACGGGCTTCCGGCTCATTTACCAAGTTACCGGGACAGCAATTTATCTCCTTATGGAACTTACCTGAATGATGAGGTCGGAGAAGATTATATAACGGATCCTCTTCATTTTGCTCCCCACCTGGTAGAAATGATTCAGGCAACAACGGAGCATGAAATCAGCACCCACACTTTCTCGCATTACTATTGTTTGGAACCAGGGCAAGATGCTGCTACATTCAAATCAGATTTGCGCGCAGCAATGTCGCTCGCCAAACCTAAGAGCATAGAGATCACCAGCATTATCTTCCCCAGAAACCAGATAAATAGCAAATATTTGAGGATATGCCGTGAAGTGGGAATTATTGCAGTAAGGACCAATGAAAATTCATGGCTTTATAGCGCGAGAAACGGCAACGGTGAAAGCAAATTGCGCAGGTGCGTCAGATTTATGGATGCTTACATAAATCTCAGCGGCAATCATTGTTATCCTGCCCCCACGCGTGTAAGATCACTTCCCATTCAGATTCCCAGCAGCCGTTTCTTAAGACCATACAATCGCCAACTTAGTTGGCTTGAGTCACTGCGACTAAGAAGGATAAAAAAATCAATGACTCACGCTGCCAAAAATAACGAGGTTTACCATCTTTGGTGGCATCCGCATAACTTTGGCGTTAACCAGGATGAAAATTTTGCATTTCTGGAAAAGATTTTGAAACACTACAACTATCTGAACAAACGTTACGGATTTTCCAGTATCACCATGTCAGATCTGGCACGAAAAGCGCTTCCGCAGTATGGCCGACAAAAGAATCATATTACTCGCCTCAGACGGCACGTCCACGAGGATTATATTCCATCATCTTTATAGAAAGTTTCCGATCTATAGTATTATTCTTGAAAATGGGGAAAGCAGAAACGTTTTTATTAAAAGACGCATCAAAAAACTTGGCTTTTGGAAGGTTGCCGGCCAGGTAGCCTTTCAGCTATTTGTGGTAAAATGGTTGAATATTACTTCCGCCAAAAGAAGCAAAAAAATCATCGAAGATTACAAGCTCAATGCAGATCCGATTCCACCGGAAAAGATTGTAAAGGTTAATTCTATAAACGAAGATCATGTTTTGGAATTACTTCAAAAAATACAACCGGATCTTGTAATAGTAAATGGAACCCGTATTATTTCAAAAAAAATTCTGAATGCTATCCAATGCCCTTTTATAAATACACACACAGGCATTACACCTATGTACCGTGGAGTACATGGCGGGTATTGGGCGCTGGTAAATAATGATAGGGAAAATTGTGGGGTCACTATACATCTCGTAGATGCGGGTATTGATACCGGTGGTTGCCTTTACCAGGCACAAATCGCCCCTACGAAAGAGGACACTTTTGTAACCTATCCTCTTTTGCAAACGGCGCAGGCATTGGATATTCTTACTAAGGCGGTAGGCGATGCTTTGCAGAACAATCTGAAAATATGTAACAAGAGCGGGAGATCGGAACTATGGTATCATCCTTCTATCGGACAATATTTTTACAACCGGATTTTCAGGAAAATAAAGTGATCAATCCATGGTACTCCGGTTCATCACCAACAATCGATAAAAGAGCAATATCTCTGCCAGGGTTTCGTTAATAATTAACCGGGGATATACCGAAAAGTCTTTCAAAATTCATCAACGTGCCGCAATCCTGTTCAGCCTTTGGAATCCTATCCTTATGCAACATTTTGGTATTGAATCGAAAAAAAATGATATTGTTGCAGTTGTTTTCTAAACCTGAAAAACCTGTCTAATGGGCTTTACCGATCTGATAATTTTCTTTTTTTATGTTATCATATTCAGCCTGATTTTTAAAATAATCAGAAACCAATATGATGATCCAATTCTGAAAAAATATCACCGGCAAAGTTTTTGGCTGAAAGTTTTTGCCTGCATTGTTTTCTCGATTTATAGCGTTTACCTGTCGCCTGGCGACTCAATCAACCTATACCAGACCGAAGGCAATAATCTTTATCACCTGATTTTGCAGGATCACAGGAGGCTACAATGGGTATTTCAAAAAGGGGATCTATTCAACGAGGCTTTTCTTAAGAATCTTTATAATCAGGGATATTTCAGATCAGAATCCAACTTCATGATCATTCGCTTTGTTACGCTGCTGTCATTTATAACCTCGGGGAGTTATATTACTACTTCTTTAATATTTGCTTTATTCGCATTTACGGGTATCTGGAAGCTTTATTTGTTTTTCTATAAGCAGTATCCCCATTTACACAAACAACTTGCCATCTCTATTTTGTTTTTCCCATCGCTTATTTTTTGGAGCTCGGGTATCATGAAAGATCCAATTTGTATATCCGCTTTAGGATGGCTCACATACTCATTATATGAACTACTTTTTTTAAGAAAAAAAATATTTAAAAATTTAGTTCTCATTTTTGTCTTTGGTTATCTGCTGTCGGTTATCAAATTGTACATACTGATTTCTTATGTGCCATTTTTCATCCTTTTTATTATTCTTAAGAATATGCAGAAAATAAGAAACAATTTCACCAAATATGTATTGACTTCTGCATTCCTTTTTGTCAGCGTTTTAGGCTTTACCAGTTTTTTAAACTCGTATGACGATGAATTAGGGAACTATTCCATGCAGGGCGTGGCGGGCAGCGTAGAAAAGCTCAATGAAGCTTATGAAGCAAGAGATGGCGACATGACCGCCGAATCAAACTTCAGTTTAGGTGTTGACTTTGACGGAACACCCGGGGGTTTTGTCAGATTAGCGCCTGCTGCAATTTTCGCTACCTTTTTTCGTCCCCTCCCGTGGGAAGCTCACAAAATATCGCAATTTATGGCGTGCGTTGAAAGTCTGGCGCTATTTCTATTTACATTGTTCGTTCTGATCAAAGCCGGGCCTATCAGGTTTTTCAGAATTATTTTTTCCGAAGCAATAATTACCTACTGCTTTTTATTCTCACTTGTTTTTGCGGTATTTGTCGGGGCAAGCACGTTAAATTTTGGATCACTGGTTAGATACAAAATTCCGAGCTTGCCGTTTTATGCAATTGCCTTATTTCTGATTTATGAAAAGGCAAAAATAATAGCCAGGGATAGAAGACTACAGCGTGAGAAATCAATTCAACCAAGCGTCCTTTCAATAATTCCAGCAGTTGGCTAATTTAGCTTTTCAGTTATTATTAATTTAAATATTTTACGAACCTCGAATATTCATGTGTGGAATAACCGGCTCAATCAATTATCAATTTTCCCGGGAGAAAGTCATTTCTTCGATGGGGCACCGGGGCCCTGATGAGCAGCAGGGTTATCGATACAATAATGTGGAGTTTCTTCATCTCCGGCTTGCTATTCTCGACATTTCCGGTGGTAAGCAACCGATGCATTATGGTAATAAATACACTATCATTTTTAATGGCGAAATCTATAATCACCAGGAACTGCGCAGCCGGTTCAATCTTCAGGGTACCACTTCTTCCGACACGGAAACCTTATTACTCTTATACGAAAAATTCGAGACCGGTTTTTTGAATTACCTCGATGGCATGTTTGCATTTGCCATTCATGACAAAGAAAAAGATCAACTTTTCCTGGCCAGAGACAGGGCGGGCAAAAAACCATTGTATTATTATTCCGACCAATCTAAGTTTGTTTTTGCCAGCGAATTAAATGGGCTCAAAAGTATGTTGCCTCTTGAGATGGAGTATAATAATTTTTATCACTATCTAAGACTCGGATCGTTTTACAGAAGATTTACTCCCTACAAAAATGTAAATGAATTACCGGGAGGAAGTTTTTTGATTATAGATTGCAGATCATTGAGCGTAAGTGAGGCAAGATGGTGGAATATTATCGATTTCTATTCCCGAACCAATAACGACCCTCTGGATAGCGTACTCAAAAAAACAGACGGCTTTCTTCACCAGGCAGTGAAGAGAAGAATTGAGTCCAGCGATCTGGAAGTCGGGTGTTTCCTCAGCGGAGGAATCGACAGTGGAATCGTTACTTCCATTGCAAGTGAATACAACAGTAAATTAAAAACTTTCACAGTTTCTTTTGAAGGAGAATATGATGAGGCACCTCTTGCCAAACTGGTGGCAGAAAAATATGCAACGCAACATACCGAGATCAGCATTTCTTTTGCAAGCTTAAAAAATGATGTTGAAAAGATATTGAGCAATTATGGGGAACCATTTTTTGACAGTTCCGCCATACCCAGCTATTACGTGAGTAAAGAGGCAAAAAAATATGTAACCGTAGTGCTCAATGGTGATGGAGCAGATGAGTTATTTGGAGGCTACCGGCGGTACGTACCTTTTGCCCGATACGATTTTTTTAAAAATAATTATCCGGTTAAAAAAAGTGCCGCCTTCATAAAAGAATTGATGAAAGCATCAGATAATAAAAGGTCTCTTCATAATTATTTGTACCGGCTTGCTTCGCTGGCTTCCAAATCAAGCATCGGGATTTACCTTTCCGCCGGCGTTGACATATTTGAAGATTTTGAAAAACACATCTTAACAGACTTCGACTATATGAAGCCAATCCGCGAAGACTTTGATAAAATTGCTGACAGCAATTTGTCCGGGCTAAAGAAGATCATGAACCTGGATTTTGACACCAATCTTTTTTGCGATCTGTTGGTGAAAATGGACATTGCGACCATGGCAAACTCGCAGGAAGGCCGTAGTCCCTTTTTATCAAAAGAATTACTTGAGTATATTCCATCCGTTAAAGATGCTTACAAAATAAAGGGTAAAACAACAAAATTCATGCTGAGGCAGCTTGCCAAAAAATACTTGCCTGCCCAATTGATCGATCAGCCAAAAAGGGGATTTGAAATACCTTTGAAAAAATGGGTTGATGGCAAGCTAAACGAGATCATTTCGGATTACCTGCTTTCAGGAAATCTTTTTTATTCAAATTTTGTAGATGAAAAATTTATCCGGAATTTGATGTCGAAAAAAATTAGAATAGCTTCGGAAAAAAGAGCCAAGATTCTGTGGACATTGCTATCCATGGAGATCTGGTATAAAAAAGTTTACCAATGTCAACAACAGATTTGAAGGGGAAGAAAATTGTGGTGATTGAAAACGGGCTTATCTCTACCTACACTATGCGTGAAGGTCTGATGATGCGCCTGCTTCAGGAAGGTTGCCAAGTGTATGTATTGACTCACGCCAATAGTTATGTTTCACAGGTAGAAAAAACCGGCCTTAAAGTAATTGATGTGGGCTCAGGTAATGTAAATCCGATCAATGTTACCAGATATATTTACGCCCTTCACAAATCAATTAAAAAGATCAACCCGGATGTTTGTCTCACTTTCAGCATCCGGCCTGCCATTTGGGGAAACATAATTACCCGACGGCTGAAAATTCCTACCATTACCAACATTACCGGCGTAGGGCCACTCTTTCAAAGTAAAAGCTTTGCCTATAGAACGGCCAGGGTCTTGTATAAGCACGCACTCGCAAGGACACAGAAGGTATTCTTTCAGAACTATGACGATATGAATTTGTTTATCCAAAACAAGTTCGTAAAAAACCCAATTGCTGAAAGAATTCCCGGTTCGGGCGTTGACTATAATAAGTTCAGCCCATTAGCTGCCAAAAACCGCGAAAATGGTTCTTTTACATTCTTATTTATCGGGCGATTAATAAAGGACAAAGGAATTTTTGAATATATCAATGCAGCAAGACAAACCCGTAAAATTAATCCTCACGCCACATTCAATGTGATCGGGCCTTTTTGGACACAAAACCTGAAAAAAAATACGATCACACAAAAAGAATTACACAACTGGATGGAAGAAGGGGTAATTGATTATCTCGGAGAAAAAAAAGATGTACGAAAGTATATTGCAGAAGCAGATTGTGTAGTGCTTCCTTCTTACAGAGAAGGTACCTCTAATACACTACTTGAAGCGGGAAGTATGGAGAAACCAGCCATTACTACAAATACTACTGGTTGCAGGGAAATAGTAGAAGATAATGTCACCGGGTTGCTATGCAACGTAAAAGATGAGAACGATCTTGCTGAAAAAATGCAAAAGATGATGAGCCTCAGTGATGAAGACAGAAAAGAAATGGGCCATAAAGCCCGTCAAAAAATTATTAGGGAATATGATAAACAGATCGTGATAGCTGCCTACCTCAAAGCAATAAGAGAAATTTTAAATTCGCGCGATTAATTTTGCGCCAAATAACATTTTGAAAAAAGCAATAGTGATCGGTGCAGGTTTTTCCGGTTTGTCGGCAGCCACCTTTCTCGCAAAACATGGATGGGACGTATCTGTTGTTGAAAAACATGATATCCCCGGCGGCCGTGCCAGGAAATTCAGCGAAAATGGTTTTACATTCGACATGGGGCCAAGCTGGTATTGGATGCCGGATGTATTCGAACGGTATTTTTCCTACTTTGGCAAAAGGGTTTCAGATTATTATTCATTAAAACGCATTGATCCATCATACAGAATTTTTTGGAAAGATGATGTAACGGATGTACCAGCAGACTATAACGAATTGAAAAAGCTGTTTGAAGTAATTGAGCCCGGAAGCGGAATAAAATTGGATATATTTCTCAAACAGGCCGAATACAAATACGATGTAGGGATTCACAAGCTGGTGCAAAAACCCGGAAAATCCTGGACAGAGTTGATAGATACAGATGTAATCAAAGGTATTTTTAAACTGGACGTATTCTCTTCCATTAGAAAGCATGTTTTCAAACACTTCAAAAATCCAAAACTCCGGCAGTTGCTCGAGTTTCCGGTTCTTTTCTTAGGTGCTTTGCCAAAAAATATTCCTGCATTATACAGCCTTATGAATTTTGCAGATATCAGGGGCGGCACATGGTATCCTGAAAACGGTATCTACAGCGTTGTGCAGGCCATGTACGATCTCGCCAAAGAAATGGGGGTGCATTTTTTTTTCAATGAAAATGTTACGTCAATAAGTACCGGGGGCCATCTTGCAACAAGTGTGGAAAGCATTGACCTTTCCGGCAGTCAGAAGCAACATAAAGTTGATTATATTATTGCATCTGCCGATTACCATTTTGTAGAAAACTGCCTTCTTCCCTCCGATCTGAGAAGTTATAAAGAATCTTATTGGGAAGAAAGAGTATTAGCTCCAAGTTGCCTTCTGTATTATGTTGGTTTAAATAAGAAAATAAAAGGGTTGCAACATCATTCCTTGTTCTTTGATACCGATTTTGAGCAACACGGATCGGAAATCTATGAGCTGAAAAATTGGCCCGTAAAACCCCTTTTTTATGTATCTGCTACTTCGGTAACAGATGAAAATGTTGCACCAAAGAATTGCGAAAATTTATTTTTCCTGATACCGGTATCGTCAGGTTTAAAAGGCGACTCTGAAGAGTTGCGAAATCAATATTTTGAAGAAATTATTTCCCGTTTCGAAAAGAGAGTTGGGGAAAATGTCACAAAAAATATAGTGTATAAAAAATCCTTTGGCCCCTCAAACTTCGTAAATAGTTATAATGCTTACAAAGGCAATGCGTATGGGCTGGCCAATACCCTGTTACAAACTGCATTTTTGAAGCCTTCCTGCAGAAGTAGAAAAGTTGAAAATCTTTTTTATGCAGGGCAATTTACCGTGCCGGGCCCTGGCGTTCCTCCCTCCCTGATAAGTGGAGAGGTAGTTGCCAGGGAGGTAATAAAAAGTTGTAAGCGATAAGTCGTATTTTTATAAATCCTATAGAGAAATATATGGTTCAATTATTTCATCAGGTCAGTAACAGGTGCAGCGAGATCACAACCAGGAAATACAGCACATCCTTTGCAAGTGCAATAAGACTTCTGCATAAAGACTTTCAAAAACCTATTTATAATATTTACGGATTTGTTCGCTTTGCAGATGAGATCGTGGATACCTTTCATGAATTTGACAAAGAAACACTCCTTGCAGAATTTAGATCTGAAACCTACAAAGCGATCGAAAGAAAGTTGAGTCTCAATCCCATTCTGAATAGCTTCCAGGCTACCGTAAACGATTATCCCATAGATCTTCAATTAATAGATGCCTTTTTCAAGAGCATGGAATATGATCTTCATAAAAACAGATACGACAGAGCATGCTACACGGACTATATTTATGGAAGTGCAGAAGCAGTTGGCCTGATGTGTCTTACTGTGTTCTGCGAAGGGGATCACGCAAGATATCATGAGTTGATACCATACGCACAAGCTCTTGGTGCCGCATTTCAAAAAGTTAATTTCCTCAGAGATGTAAGATCAGATTATGAGCTACTCGAAAGAACTTATTTTCCCGATGTGGATTTCAGGAATTTTACCTTGAAGAATAAGAGAGACATCGAAGAAGAGATAATGACAGATTTTATAAATGCTTATCATGGAATCATCCGGTTACCATTGAAGGCGAGGCTTGGCGTGTATGTTGCCTACAGGTATTATCTTTCACTTTTCAAAAAGATAAAGCGTACCCGTGCCGAAAAAATTCTTGATGAGCGAATCAGAATACCGAACCATTCCAAAGCCCTCATTGTTGTAAGAGCAGGAATCCGGAACAGGCTGAATCTTATTTAAAATAATTTAAAGAGTAATTAGTGATTGAGGTGATATTGGTTGATGAAAACGACAGACCAATCGGTTTGATGGAAAAAATGGAAGCACATCGAAAAGGCTTGTTGCACCGTGCTTTCAGCGTTTTCGTTTTCAATAATGAGGGAGCGTTTTTGTTGCAGCAGCGCTCTGCTTCCAAATATCACAGCCCCGGATTATGGACCAATACCTGTTGCAGTCATCCGTTACCTGGAGAAGACGTATTGCAGGCTGCCAGCCGCAGGTTGTCAGAAGAAATGGGATTTACCACGAACCTGTCGCATGCATTCTCTTTTTTGTACCGGGCCACTTTCGACAACGAACTCACAGAGCACGAATACGACCATGTTTTCACCGGTATTTATGACGGAAAGATTGAGCCTGATAAAAATGAAGTGAATGATTATTGTTATAAGAATATAAAAGACATCGAAGAAAACCTCAGAAGCAATCCGCGGGAATATACCGAATGGTTTAGGTTAGCCTTTCCACAAATCAAACAGTTTCACAGCAGGTATTTTAACCCGAACTGATGCTATGTTTTGTCTGAGCAATTAATAACTTTGTAATTATGCAAATAGTTTTGTTTTTAATAATCATGCTAACAATGTTCACGGCGATGGAAGGTGCTACGTGGCTCACACATAAGTATGTAATGCATGGCTTTTTGTGGTATTTACACAAAGATCATCACAAAAAAGGACCGGGTGCGCTTGAAAAAAATGATGCATTTTTCCTGATTTTTTCAGTACCCAGCATCCTGTGTATTTTTTTTGGCACATTCGGAGATAAGTTTTGGCTCGCTGCAATTGGCGCCGGCATTGCCATGTATGGATTTGCCTATTTTTTTGTACACGATGTAATTATCCATCAGCGCATCAAATTATTCACAAGAAGTGATAATCTTTATGTCAGGAGTATCCGGTGGGCGCATAAAATGCACCACAAACATCTGGAAAAAGAAGATGGCGAAAGCTTCGGGATGTTATTGGTTGCAAAAAAATATTGGGATAAAGTTAGGGCAGATAAGCTTCGCAAATCAGAAGGTAATATTGCTGCTGCGCATCCGGATAGCGGTAAATAGTTTTCTTCTCAGGCCTATTTCATTTACTTATTTTATCTTCATTTCATAAGATTTGGGCAGCAATGGATGCAACGAAGTATGATTATATTTTCCTGGGAGCAGGCTGTGCTTCACTCAGCCTCGTTTCTCGGATGATAGACTCGGAAAAATTTTCAGACAAAAAAATTTTATTAATTGACAAAGAACCCAAAGTCAAAAATGACCGCACGTGGTGCTTTTGGGAAAAAGGGAAAAATTATTTTGAAGATATTATTTATAAAAAATGGGATGACCTGACTGTCGAAACGGATGCTGAATCTATTCCGTTGCAGATGGATGACTACGTGTATAAAATGATTCGCGGCGTAGACTTTTACAACTATTGCCTGGGCAAAATACAAACTCAAAAAAATATTGATATTCTATATGGAAATATTTCTTTTAGGGAAACAAAAAGCAATCCCGGAATTTTATTTAGTGGAACGCTCCTTCAGACCGGTCGGAATGCTTCTATTTTCAATTCAATCTATCTGCCTGAAAAAAAACAACCGGGTGCATTTTATTTATTTCAACATTTCAAAGGCTGGATAATTGAAACGGGGAGCAATGAATTCTATAACGAAAAAGCAATCCTAATGGATTTCAGAGTGGGGCAGGAAAATGGCACCACTTTCGTTTACACATTGCCTTTAGCTCCATCAAAAGCGCTTGTGGAATACACTATTTTTAGCAAAAAAGTATTATCTGAAGAAGATTACCGCAATGGTCTTGCATCATACATCAAAGATTTTTTATCAATTAAAGATTATATTATTAAAGAAGAGGAGTTTGGCATCATACCCATGACCAATGCTACCTTCCCATCCTTTAAAAACGGATTATATTTTATCGGCACAGCGGGAGGCCAAACAAAAGCGTCCACAGGTTACACATTTCGTTTCATACAAAAACAGTCGGATGAAATTATTAATCAGCTACTCACCGGAAACACATTGCTAACATCGCGGCCGGTATTGAAACGTTTTCTTTTTTACGACAGCACATTATTGAACATCCTTTCGAATAATTTGCTTGATGGAAGAACAATCTTCGCCGGTTTATTTAAGAAAAACAGAGCATCATTAATATTCAAATTCCTGGACAATGAAAGTACAGTAAGCGAAGATCTGCACTTACTGAACAGCCTGCCAAAATTCACGTTTACAAAAGCCGGTTTCAGGGAATTTATAAAATTGATCGCACCTCGATTTAAACAATAATGGCAAACTAAAGTCAAACAAACGGTTTTTTCTATTTTTGCCCCAGACATTTTTGATCTATGACCGCACAACCAAATGACCAGGAGCTCTTACAAAGCTTTAGAGATCCCGCTACCAAAGAACGGGCTTTTACCGGTATTATAAAAAAATACCAGGAAAGACTGTATTGGCATATCAGAAGAATGGTGGTTGACCACGAAGACGCGAACGATGTGCTGCAAAACATGTTTATTAAAGTGTGGAAAGGCCTGGAAAATTTCCGGGAAGACAGCCAGCTCTATACATGGCTTTACAGAATTGCCACCAACGAGTCGCTCACTTTCCTGAGTCAGCAGAAAAAGCGATCGTCGGTGTCGCTCAGTGATATGGAGACAGGCCTAAGCAATAAATTGAAAAGCGATTCTAATTTCGACGCCAATAAACTGGAGTGGAAATTGCAGCTTGGGATTCAGAGTCTCCCTGAAAAACAGCGAATTGTGTTTAACCTGAGGTATTACGAAGAAATGCCGTATGAAGAAATGAGTAAAATATTGGATACGAGTGAAGGAGCATTGAAAGCGAGCTATCATCATGCGGCCAAAAAAATAGAAGAATTTATATTAAATCATTAAACTAATAAGTTTCAATAGTGTCATATTGTGTACGATGAGAAATTCTGAAGAAATATTGAAGGAATTAACAGCCATTAGTCCCTTGCTGGCAAGCCTTGAAAAGGTGAATGTTTTCAGGGTGCCAGACGGCTATTTCGATGGGCTGGAACTCAGCGTTGCCGATTATGTGCTGGCTCATGATGCTTCATCGGTAATAAATTTGGAGAAGTCAAATGTACAGGAGGTTCCCGGTGGGTACTTTGAGGGGTTGAGCGATTCTATTTTAGCTAAAGTTCGTGCCACTTATCCGGCGGATTTTCAGAAAGAACATGAAGAAATTCCTCCGGTGCTGCGGGGATTAAAGAACATTAATCCTTTTGCAGTACCTGGAAATTATTTCGAGACATTGAGTGAAATTATTCTTGCTAAGGCAAAATCAAATAAAAATGCCGAAGAGGAAATACAGGAAATTTCCCCTTTGCTGCAACGCCTTAGAAATAAAAATGTGTTTTTAGTACCTGCAAATTATTTCGAGACTTTAAACGATTCTATAGTAGAGAAACTGGCATTGTACAATCCCGAAACCGCCGAACAGGAAATACGTCGTATCTCACCATTATTGTACAGCATCAAAGATGAAAACGTATTCACCGTACCCTATGAATACTTTCCATCTTTGGCAGAAGATATACTTGAGAAAGTAAAACCTGCCCCTGCAAAAGTGGTGCGCATGCATAGCAACAGATCGTGGTTAAGGTATGCTGTAGCAGCAGCTATTACGGGCATTGTGGTTTTTGGTTCAATGAAAATATTCAATTCGCATAGCGGCAAATCACCACAGCTTGCCGGTGAGTTTTCGAAAATTATTCAGGAATCAAAGCAATACAAGACTGAGACAGATATTGACAATGCAATAGCCAAATTGGATGATGCAGATATTGCAAAGTATCTGGAAAAAAGCGGAGGTGTAATCGATAATCAATTGCTAATTAATAATACGGATGAAAGTGAACTGCCCGATCCAAACGATTACCTCATTGATGATAGTACGTTGAACAATTATCTTAACAGGATAAATGCGAATACCAATAAACTTACTCCTTAAGATGAAAAAGTTTTTACTCATATTATTTGTTCTGGTTGGTGCACTGACACAGGTAAAAGCTCAAGACAGGATACAAGCATTAAAGATTGCGTTTATTACCAAACGCCTGCAGCTTACCCCAGACGAAGCGCAAAGATTCTGGCCGATATACAATCAGTATGATAAAGAAATGCAGCAGGCGGAAATGCAAGGTGGTGATGCGATACCGAAAGAAGAAGCATTATTAAACATAAGAAAGAAATATCTGCCAAGTTTCCAACGCGTAATTGGCCCTGAAAAGACCAATACCCTGTTTAACGCGGAAACTGAGTTTCGTAATATCCTGATCCGCCGGCTTCAAAATCGCAGCCAGCAAATGCGAACGAATCGGTTTCGCAGATAGCCTTATATTCCTTTAATTTCCGAAGCTTATTTAAATGAAAATTGGAGAAACTAAAATTTCTCCTATTTTTGTGACTAGGTGTTTTTCATAGGTTAGCAACGGCCGGCCCTTTTTAGGGCAGGCCTTTTTTACAAATTCAGTGAAAATTGATATGTCGGGTATTTAATATCGTGATAGAAAAGGAAGATCCATTTTTCTTTTTCTCCCTCCTGCCACCATTTCATTCTTAGCTCCATAGCCTTTGTTCCGTCGTAATCGTATTTGGCCTTAAACCTGCTTCTCATCTGCTGCAGCTGCGGCGCTACGTCGCCGCCAAAGAAAATCTTTTCTCCATCTTCCCCGATAAGAAATACCTGGTGATACGGAGAGTGCCCACCCGTTACTTCAAAATGAATATAATCATCTATCCTTCCTTTGACATCGGTCAATACCAGGTGCGGACTGTTCTTCAAACATTCAAATTGTTCAGTAGCATAGGAAGACGATTCGTTTTCTAATGCAAAGTTCCATTCATTTCTGTTAATGTAGTACATGGCGTTGGGAAAAGCAGGCTGTTTGTTGTCAGGGGTGGCAATACCGCCAGCATGGTCTTTATGCAAATGCGAAAGAAGCACTTTGGTCACGTCACCAGGAGCAATGCCGTTGGCGGCAAGATTATTGTGAATTTGCAATTCGCCATTCGCTTCAGAAAATCCCAGCCCGGTATCCAACACCAAAATATCTTTTGAAGTAACTACTGCGAAAGGCTGAATTTCTACAAGCAGACTTCCTTTTGCCCGTCGTTGCAGATCGTCTTTGATAAGACTAAAGGGAAGAAATTTCTTTGTCTGGTCTACTGTGAAAGAGCCTTCGCTTAGCGGGATTATTTTCATACCTAATTTGTCAGAAACTTTTTTAAAGTTACCGTAAAACCATTTGTCTGTCCGCATCCAGACGAACCAAAATAAAAATTAGAATGGTAAACGTTAACAAAGATGAGCCTCCGTAGCTCATGAGTGGTAGAGTAATTCCGATTACCGGGGCAAGTCCGACGGTCATACAGATATTAATAGTGAAATGAAAAAATAAAATGGCCGCCACACCATAAGCATATACTCTGCTAAAAACACTTCGTTGTCGCTCTGCAAGAAAAACAATCCGAAGCATGAACCCCAAGTACAACATCACGATTGTAAAGCTCCCAGCAAATCCAAAATTTTCCCCTACGCTGGTAAAAATAAAATCTGTATGCTGTTCAGGCACAAAATCGCCTTGTGTCTGCGTTCCCTTGAGAAATCCTTTGCCTAACCATCCTCCCGAACCGATAGCAATTTTTGACTGTTTAACGTTATAGTTTTCCCGTGCCTTCTTTAATTCTCTGGTTCTTTCGGCTTTTTCATCGGTTTTTTTTATGGCCTCATTTGCATCCGGCACGTAATCTACACCGAATGTATTCAGGATTCTTTCTACCTGGTAAGGATGAAGCACATGTTTAAAAATATAAGGAACTGCAAACCGCTGAATACCTACACACAATACCCAAATGCTTAGTATCAACAAGAGAATACCTTTCTCTTTTTTGATTCCTTTTCGAAAAATGATTATTGCCAATACGGCAATGCAGGTGAGAATAATTGCCAAAGTATTTTTCTCCACCAGGATCGTTGCTACCACCAATGTAGCAAATGAAAAACCAATAATAAGGTATATTGGCGGTAACCCCTCGCGATACATGGGTATCAAGAAGGCAAAATATACCAATGCAAGCCCCGTCTCGTTTTGTAAAATCGAAAATGCAGCCGGGGTCAGTGCGATTGCAGATGCAATGAGTTGCGATCGCGGTTTGGAAAAATCAGTTTCTGGAAGCGATAAATATTTCGATAGGGCGAGTGCAGTAAATATCTTGCAGGTTTCTACAGGCTGCAAATTGAAAAAACCAAGTGGAATCCATGACTTCGACCCGTTAACGTCTCTACCGACAACAAAAGTGGCGGCCATTAAGAAAATTCCGAAGACATAACTCAGGTTTGCCGTTGCAGTAAAAAATTTACTGTCTGTTAGTAAAATGACAATGGCTACCACCCCCGACATTCCGAAAAACAAGAGCTGTCTTGCATAATTTTTCTTGAGGCCCAATACATCCTGCAGAATATTTTCATTGGCATGATGTTCTACTGAAAAGATCATGAGAATCCCAATACATGTCAGGATGATATACAACCATATAGTAAGCCAATCTACTCCCTTTGATATTACAGCCTGGTTGCGCATGTACGATGGTTAATGATTATTTCGAATTATGACCCGTATCTGTTCTTCTTTGCCGATCGGGTAGGGCCCCATCAGAGTTGGGTCTTGAAAATTCTTTACTCTTCTTTGGCAGTGTGCTGTCTGGTGCACCATTTTGTACCTGTTCATTAAATTTGGAAATCGCATCCGAATCATCTTCTTCATTCTCATCTATGCCGGAAGTGTCCAATGCCGATTTGAGATAAGCCTTTTCGATTGCTTCATTTTTCGCCCGAACGATTGAATCACGAATGCGTATCTCATCTAATATCCGGGCAGGCATAAGATTCATGTTCGCGATCTCTTCAACCTTGGTCTTTCTGTCAGGTTCTGGTATAGAATCCTTCAAATACTTTTCAATCATCAAACTAGCGATGGGTGCTGCCGAGTTGGCGCCCATACCTGCATTTTCACATATAACGGAAATGGCTATGCGAGGATTTTCTCTCGGTGCGAAGGCTGCAAAAAATGCATGCGACTTCTGTTTTACTCCCTTGTAATAATTCTCCACAGTACCCGTTTTGCCGCAAACGACAATGCCGGGGACCTTCGCGGCGCTACCCGTTCCTGTTTCCATAACGCCCTGCATGCCGTCGTGTACAGCGTCAAACATGGTATCAGGAATAGAGAGCGGGTGATGTTTTATTTTAAAAGAATCCAGCATGTGATAGGTATCACCTCCCTCTATAGAATCAACCAGATGCGGAGTTATATACCAACCCTTATTAGCAAGGTACGCCATTTCGTTGGCCACCTGCAGCGGGGTTACATTCACTTCTCCTTGCCCAATGCTCACGGAACGAAACGTACAAAAGTTCCAATGCTCTTCTCCATAAATTCTGTTATACGTTTTCGGAGTTGGAATCAGCCCACTCAATTCTGTCGGAATATCCACCCCCAATTTATGGCCAAGACCGAAATCGTGCATATAATGATCCCAAACTTTTAAGCAGCTATCCACCGATCCATATTGAGGATTATTCATCGTCCTCTGCATTACATTGGCAAAATAGGTGTTACATGATACAGCAATTGCGCCTTTTAAATCAAAGTCGCCAGGGTCAAGGCATCCCATGGGTTTACCGCATCCATAAAAAGCTCCCGTACATAAAAATCTTGTTTCGGGTGTGATTACCCCTTCTTGCAAACCAATGAGCGCCTGTAACGTTTTGAAGGTAGAACCCGGTGAATATGTAGCGTGGACAGTTCTATTGATCATCGGGCTACGTGGGTCCATTATTAACTTCCCAAAATTTTTACCTCTCTCCGAGCCCGTTAGCAGTCCTGGGTCATATGTTGGACTGCTCACCATTGCAAGAATACCCCCCGTTTTGGGGTCAATTGCCACGATGGCGCCCACCTTATTTTGCATAAGGTGTTCACCGAGTTGCTGCAAATCAATATCAAGAGCTAAATGCAGGTTTTTACCGGGAACCGCAGCCGTATCGTAGCGCCCGTTATCTAACCTTCCGGTTAAACGATTTTTATTGTCACGTTTCCAGTATTCAATACCTCGTTGTCCCATCAGCACCCGCTCATAACTGCGTTCAAGTCCTGTTCTGCCGGCATAGTCGCCAATCTGGTAGCCTTGATCAGCATGAGTTTTTATAAATGACGAATCCACTTCTGAAAGGTATCCGAGAATATTACCAGCGGCATTATAAGGATAATCGCGGACCGGCCTTTCCTGTAGATAAAAAGCAGGCACAAATTTGTACATGCTTTCATTGATGCGCGCCAGCTTCTCTGAAGGAAGGGAAGCTTCAAAAACTGAAGGCCGGTAACTTCTGTTTTTTATTATCGATTCAATTATTCGTTTCCTGAATTCTGGGATATCAATATCGAGTATATGACACAAAGCCATTGTATCCATGTTCATTCCCCGCAATTTCGAAGGGGTTACCATCAAATCGTACATGGTGGTATTACGCAGGATTACCTTACCATTTCTATCATATAAAATACCGCGCTCAGGATAAATTACCTTCCGGAATTTACTCTGTTCATCAGCAAGTACAGAATACTTTGTGCTGAAGACCTGCAGGCCTAGCAATCGCAGGATGATCACCAGCGACATCAGGGAAAACAGACCTATTATAAGGTTTTTGCGGGATTGGTTAAAAGCAGACACAGATTACTAATGACTTTAAAACACAGGGAAAGTAAAGTTTATATAAAACGGTAACTCATGCAAAAATAATATGTCTATGCAGTATTAGTCTTAAATCTTTGCTTTCTTACAAATAATAATTCTGTTAATAATACAAGAAATAAACTTACTACAGTGGAAAGTACAGTCTTTATAATAAAGTAAAAAAAGCCACCGAGTTGCAAAGACCAGAGGAAGTTTAAGAAAGAATGATGAATAAATGTTAAAACCGCTACATAAGTGAAATATGGCGTGAAACCCATACTCTTAATAGAAGGTTCGTTATAGTTGCTTTCGGCACCTTCCTGGGATATTAGAAGATTGATCAAAAAAGGACGCAAATAAGCTATTAATAAACATGCGGCAGTATGCAATCCATAAGTGTTCGTAAAGCCATCAAGGGCAAATCCCAAAGCAAAAGCAACCAGCATCAACGGTCGCCTTCCCATTTTGAATGGAAGCCAAAGTATAAACAAGTAATAAATGTCTGGCGTGATGAGCCGGTGCAAGGGCGGTATCTGGTTTAATACGAACACCTGTATGAGTATAAAAAGGCAAAATCTGATAATATATTTTACAACACTACCCATTTAATTTTTTGACTTTCTTTAAGAGTTGCTCGGGCTCATCCTTCTGAAGATTATTAATAATATTCACATACTGAAGACTGTAGAAATTAGCTGCAGTTTTTACCCTGATGTTGTAGGCACCTGTTGACTTGTCAATTACCGCATCTTTTATGGTTCCTATCAGCAATCCAAATGGAAATATTTCAGAAAAGCCACTTGTAATAACCGAATCGCCAGGGACAATTTTTACATCCTGAGAAATGCCTTTTAATATTACAATATTGGGCTGCACACCGTCCCAAACAATACTTCCTGTCTCCCCGCTCTTTTTAAGCTTTGCACTTATATTACTTTGCCGGTGCAGCAGGCTCATTACAACAGAAAAATTTTTGCTAACGTCTACTACAATACCAACTACGTTATTATTAGCATCGGTTACGGCCATATCCGACGTAATGCCTTGGGCAGACCCACGATGCAACACAAGGTAATTGTTCGTTTGACTTACAGAGTTGGCGGCCACTTTTGCAGGCAGGTATAAATATTTTCGCTCGTGAAGTAAGGTGTCGATCTGAATAGTGTCAACGGCGAGCTTCGACGCAGTATCGGGCATATTATAATCCTGCTTCAGTTTATTGTATAGTGCAGCATTTGCTTTTAGGAGTGAGTCATTGGTCTTTTTAAGTTTAAAATACGATTCCACGTTGCCATATTTGTTGTCAACATATCCTGTTACTTCTAAAGCTGCAGATGAATAAACGGCGTGATGAAAATGGTTGTAATTAAACAACATAAACAACGCAATGCTCATCAAAAACAAGAAGAAAAGGAAATTAAAATAAATGCGGATAAAGAGAAAGATGTTGCGCATGATCTGCTTTTCACTTCTGTTTGCTGGAATAAAAAATCGCGGAAAATATTACCATCATTAAAGAGAAATATTACTACCGCATCACAAACGGATAACGGTCGTAATGTTTCAAAGCAAGTCCCGTGCCTCTTACCACACTTTTCAGCGGGTCATCAGCCACATGAACCGGCAGCTTTATTTTTGCCCCTAACCGTTTATCAAGTCCTCTTAATAAGGCGCCTCCTCCAGTGAGGTATAATCCACGACGATAAATATCTGAAGCCAGCTCAGGAGGTGTTGTCTCCAATGCTTTTAAAATTCCTTCTTCAATTTTGAAAATAGATTTGTCCAGCGCTTCAGCTATTTCCTGGTAGCTCACCATTATTTGTTTCGGTATACCTGTTACGAGATCTCTTCCGTTTACCGCCATGTCTTCCGGAGGATTATCAATATCTTTCATGGCGGCGCCAATCTGAATCTTAATTTGTTCTGCTGTACGCTCTCCGATCAATAAGCTGTGATAGCGGCGAAGGGCTTCCATAATATCATTTGTAAATTCGTCTCCCGCTATGCGGATTGACTGATCACATACAATTCCCGCAAGCGCAATCACCGTAATACCTGTGGTGCCTCCTCCTATATCGATAATCATATTTCCTACAGGTTCTTCCACATCAATACCAATACCGAGTGCAGCCGCCATCGGCTCGTGCAAGAGATATACTTCCTTAGCTCCTGCCTGCTCTGCGCTGTCTCTTACCGCTCGCTTTTCTACTTCGGTGATGCTGCTTGGTATACAAATCATCATGCGCCAGCTCGGGGGGAACAATGGCTTTTTCGGATAAATCTTCTTGATCATCTCCCTGATCATCAATTCTGCAGCATTGAAATCCGCTATCACACCGTCTTTCAGCGGGCGAACGGTTCTGATGCTTTCATGGGTCTTTTCATGCATCATCAATGCCTTTTTTCCAACAGCCAATATGTTTTTGGGGTTATTTCTGTCTAATGCCACGATGGATGGCTCATTTACTACTACGACATCATTATGTATAATCAGTGTATTAGCGGTCCCGAGGTCAATGGCAATTTCCTGCGTAAAAAAATTAAAAAGCCCCATGTTTTATCAGATATTGAAAAATTATTAATGCCTGCAAAGTTGTAGGAAATAATTTGAATTAACAATTGAAACACTATTCAAATGTTTCCAATTTTTAATGAAAAATTACACCGGTTTTTTGTGATAACGATTAAGTGCAGGGGTTTATGCGAAATTTAGAAATAAAATTGATCTATGCTTTTCAGATTTTGTAAAAAGTTAAGGATGCTGCACCTGCTTTTTCAAAAGTCTTTATTTGATGAATTCATACCCGATATCGCTTCTGAAATACATCCCTTCAAAGTGTATCTGGTTGAGTGTTTCGATAGAAAGTTCTATCGCCTCTGCCAATGAATTTGCCAGCGAAGAAACCGCGAATACCCTGCCACCATTAGTAACCACCTCTTCATTTTCCTGCCTGGTACCGGCATGAAAAACCATCATCCCCCCATTCGCATCAATATGCTTAATTGCCTCTGGATTTTGAAGATATCCAAAATCAATAGGAAAGCCTTTTTTATAAGACCCCGGATAACCTTCGCTTACCGCAACTACTGTGGCAGCTTCTTTTTCATCGATAGTTATCGTTTCATTTTCGAGTTCTTCCTTATCTGTCGCGATCAGGAGTTTTATCAAATCATTTTTCAACCTTAACAATACCACCTCCGTTTCCGGGTCGCCCATTCTGCAATTGTATTCTATAACAAAGGGCTCATCATCTACGCGTATCAATCCAAAGAAAATAAATCCTTTATAATCTATTTCTTCCTCTTGCAGCCCTGAGATTGTGGGCTGGATAACCTGTCTCATTACCTTGTCCATAAATATTTCGGAGGCAAACGGCACAGGGCTTACAGCGCCCATTCCTCCGGTATTCGGTCCCTTGTCTCCTTCAAGTATTTTTTTATAATCCTTTGCTTCGGGAAAAAGAACATAGTTTTTCCCGTCGGTTAATACAAATACGCTCAACTCTATTCCATCCAAGAATTCTTCCACTACAACCTTTTTCCCGGCTTCGCCAAATTTCGCTTGTTGAACGATCAATTCATATTCGCTCAAAGCCTCGACGGTATTATGACATATTATTACTCCTTTCCCTGCCGCAAGTCCGTCTGCCTTTAACACAATTGGCAAGGAGTGATTCTTTATATAATCTAATCCGTCCTCATAATTCGCCAGATGGAATTCCCGGTATCTGGCGGTAGGAATCTTGTGCTTTTTCATGAAGGTTTTTGCAAAAGCTTTGCTTCCCTCCAGTTGTGCCCCCTTAGCGGAAGGTCCGTTTATAATTATATGGTTGAGCTTCTTATCACTTTTAAAGAAATCATAAATGCCGTTTACCAAAGGCTCTTCCGGTCCTACTAATACCAATTCTATTTTTTTGGAAATACAAACCTTTTTAATCGCTTCAAAGTCCGTAACGCTGATGTTAATATTTTCGCCGAGCTGCGCCGTACCTGCATTCCCGGGAGCTATGTATAATTGAGAACATAATTCGCTTTGACGAAGCTTCCAGCAAAATGCATGAGCTCTGCCATCAGCTCCTAAAACAAGAATATTCAAACTTGAGGGGTTTTAATTAGAAAAATAGCTACGTGCAAGTTAGGAATTAAGTAAGTAAATCGATTACCGTTCGCGTAGATTTAATATTGATTCACCTAATTGGTAAAATTGAATTTCACTTTTTAAAATTTATCAGTACTTTACGATATAATAACTGCTTTTTTCAATCCTAAAACGAAACTAAAATTTATGCAAGAAGCCGAGATTACTCCTGCTAACATTAGTGAAACGAGTAAAGGAAAACATCCACGCGGACTATATGTATTATTCTTTACAGAAATGTGGGAACGTTTTGGGTATTATTTGATGGTTGGTATTTTTCTTCTGTATCTGACCGACACTGTCGGGCATGGAGGACGCGGACTTGATAATGCAGCGGCCGTGAGTATTGTTGGTACATACGTTGCGTTAATTTATCTGACACCATTTATTGGAGGATTAGTTGCAGACAGATATCTCGGATATACTAAGTCAATTTTTTTGGGCGGCAGCTTGTTGGCGCTCGGATATTTTTTGATCGCTCTTAATGGCAGTGATTTTGTATTGTATGCCGGACTGCTTTCCGCAATTATTGGTAATGGCTTTTTTAAACCCAATATCAGCACATTATTGGGAAACATTTATAACCGCCCCGATCTGAAACCCAAAAAAGATATTGCCTATAATATATTTTATATGGGTATTAATATTGGCGCATTTGTATGCAACTTCGTTGCTGCTTATTTAAGAAATAATTTTTCGTGGGGCTGGGCATTTTCCGCTGCCGGTTTTGGCATGGTGGCGAGTATGATTTGGCTTGCATTTGGATTAAAGCATGTAAAGTTTGCTGATGTGATAAAGCCTGTTCAGAAAGATGATATGCCGATCATGAAAATTGTGACGAGCGTTTTCTTACCAGCATTGATAGCAGGTGTTATCGGTTGGTTTATTCCGGGAAATATATTGGGATCTGACTCAAATGATGCATTCATTTTTGCCTGTATTCCTGTTGTGTATTTCTATTTGAATTTATGGTACCGTGCCAAGGGATTTGAAAAAAAACGTATCGGTACGCTACTTATCCTTTTCGGCGTATCAATAATTTTTTGGAATATCTACAATCAAAATGCCACAGCATTAACCATCTGGGCACAAACGTACACCGATCGCGGGGCGCCGAAATCAGTTCAGCCATTATTGGAACCCTTCCAGTTTCTTCAAAAGGACACGCTACAAACCGAAAAAGTACCGATCGTTGATTCAATGTTTAGAACCAAGGTTGGTGCCGACGGAAAGGTATTAACACATCAGGGAATAGATGCTTATTTTCAAAATTTACCAAAAAGCAAATATCCTCCTGAAGGCCAGGACCTCAAACTATTTTCAACAGAAATATATCAATCGGTAAATCCTTTCTGGATAATTGTTTTGACACCGATTGTCGTCGCCTTCTTTGGCTATTTGAAAGCGAAAAACAGGGAGCTTTCCACTCCTGGCAAATTTGCTTGGGGCACCTTAATTGCGGGCATGTCTTCAGTCGTTATGATCGGTGCTTGCCTTTCTACGAACATCTATATCGATAAGGTATCCAGTTGGTGGCTGATCAGCAGTTATGGCGTATTTACCGTAAGTGAGTTGTTCGTAAGCCCCGTAGGATTATCGCTTACTTCAAAAGTGGCTCCCCAACGATTTACAGCGTTGATGATGGGAGGATGGTTTATCACAACATCGCTTGGCGGAAAAATTTCGGGAATCCTCGCAGGCTTCTGGGATAAATTCGATAACAAAGCTGTGTTTTTTGCAATAAGTGCAATAGCAGCGATCATTGCATTCTTTTTATTGCTTCCATTAACTAAAAAGCTTAATAAAATAGTGGTAGAAGCCGCTGCAATGGACGAATAGCCTCGTAGTTTCAGGATTATATCAGATAAACTTCAAATACTCATACTTGTTTCCGAGAACAGCCACGTCATCTGCGTCTAACCATTGCCGTAATATAGTGGCATAAACGCTTTTGAAGTCTATCCCGTATCTTAAATCGCCTTCGTCCAAATCAGTAAGGTCCGGCATCGCATTTAGCAAACCCTTTTGTCTCAATCCCCCGCTTATTAAAAACATATTATTGGCTGTTCCATGATCAGTGCCCCCGCTTGCATTTTGAGCCACTCTTCTTCCGAACTCACTGAACGTCATAATCATTACGTCCCGGAAGCGGTTATTATTTTTCAAGTCCTTTACAAATGCGCATACAGCATCATTCATTTCAGTAAACAATCTTTTTTGCTGGTTTTCCTGGTTTACATGTGTATCAAAGCTGCCAAGACTTACATAATACACTTTAGTATTGATATCGCTCATAATCAGCGATGCAATCGTACTTAAGTTTTTGCCTAATTCTGTTGCAGGATAGATTTGCGAAGATTGATGAAGTTTGCTTTGCTGAAAAATATAGTCAGCACTGCTTAGCGTTTCACTCATTATTTTATACAAATAATCTACTGTTTCTTCTTCGTGCTGATGCGATACATTTATTTCCCTAAAAAAATTTTCATTGCTGGTGTTGTATAAACGTTTGGGGTCTTTTACAGCAATGCCCTTGTTATTCTCTCCCTTCAGGGCAAGGCTTAATACATCATCTACCTCAAGAGCCTGTGTGGGCTTGCCACAACCATCGCATTGTGCATCGAGATACCTGCCTAACCATCCTGTGTACACGAACTTAGTACTGTCACTCGCCGTCTGCCAGATATCCATGCTTCTGAAGTGTGAACGATCAGGATTCGGATAACCAACTCCATTCATAATTCCCAAGCTTCCGTCATCAAATAATTCTTTAAAGGCGGGCAGGGCGGGATTAATTCCAACTTCATCAGTCAGTACTAATGCCTTGTCTTTTGTAATACCAAGCCGTGGCCTTGCGCTATAATAGATATCGTTTCTTACCGGGATCACGGTATTCAGCCCATCATTTCCTCCGCTCATTTGCAAAACAACTAACAATTTATTTCCCGGAGGTACTACGTTATTCCCTTCAAACGCTTTTAGAAATTTAGGCATGAATACAGACGCTGTTGCCAGGGAACCTATTTGCAAAAATTCTTTTCTCTTCAATAACATTTTTAAAAATTTATCTTAAAATTCTTACAAGCATTCAGGATGTCAACATAATTGATACTCCGGTGTACTCATCAGCTCTACAATTGTTGTCTTTATGTAATTTTCTTTCGATTGGCTATCTGCATATTTATTGAGAATTGCAGAATCAATCTTACTTTCCGTTTGCAACAATGCATCACTGATGTCTGGTTGCAAACTTTCACGCGGAGTTTGGTTAAACACTTCTATTACCTGATCCCAGTTTACAGTTGACTTTACCTGCCTTGGCCGTTCAATTCTATCCACACCTTCCATGCCCATCATGGTGTCGTCATCATCTTTAGGTCTAACCACAAATTCATCCGCATTGGCAAGAATCTGCGGTATTCTCAATCTCAACATTAGTGAACTGCTATCAATCCAGTTCTTCCCGCCTGGCCACCCTGCTACATTGGGGGGATAAAACAATATCTGACCTAAGGCACGCTGAAATAATAACTGCACTTCTGGTTTATCCGGTTCCATTGGAATAAATCTTCTTATACCCACCAGCAATTCAACGGGAGATTTTATGTGAGTGCCAATATTGTGCCCATCATAAAACCAGCCGCCCAGGAAAATATCGGTCATTAATTTTTGGATGTCGTAATTATTCTGATAAAATCTTTTTGAAAGCCAGGTAATCTTGTCTTCATCTATCTTGTCGTTTACAAAATATTTATAGATCTTTTGGGTAATAAATCGTGCGGTTTGTTCCTGTTCTAAAAGAATATTGATAATGTCATCCCCATCAAAATTTCCTGTTTGACCAAGAAAAGTTTTTGTACCATTATCGTGAGCAAACGGTCGTTTCACAAAATCTCCGTGAATATTAAAGCCCCATCCCGTAAAAGCTCTTGCACCTTCCTTCACATCATCTTCTGTATAATTACCACGACCCATCGTAAAAAGTTCCATTACTTCTCTTGCAAAATTTTCATTGGGATGTTGTTTCCTGTTTTGTTGATTATTTAAAAAAGCTAGCATCGCCGCACTCTTGCTCACTTTGCGAAGTAAATCACCAAAATTTCCCAGGGCATTTTCCCGGATAGTGTTCAGCAATTGTTGCTGGAAATAAATATTGATGACGCGGCATGCAAAATGACCATGCCAGAAAAGGCTCATCTTTTCCCGGAGTTGGGCATCGCTATTGATCATTTCATTGAGCCAGGTAAGATTAAGATTTTTAAGATCGTTAATTGACTGCTTTCGCAGCATTTTTTTCTGTTCCTGAGTAAGCTTTTGCAACATAGTAAAATCCTGAACTCCTTTTACAAATCCATCAAATAAATTGGCTGCAACACTAAACTCTTCGGGATTCTCCGAAGAGTTCTTGACAAGAAGCCGATAAAGATCTTTTTGAGAAACACCAGTCAGCTCTTTAACATTTTGCGGCATGGGGCCAAATGCGGCACGCCAAAGTAAATGCTGGTTTTTTAACTGATCACCGGATGCGGGCATTAATTGCAGGATTAAAGATGTAGCTAATTTATGCTATGTGTAATGTGATTCAGACTTTAAAAAGCACGATAAGTTTAAAGGCCAGCCACATCACTTTTAGATTCAGGCACAAAAAAGCATGCTGTAAAATGCATGCTAAACAGGTGTCCGATCCAAGCCAGCGACTGTATAGAAACTATTAAGATTTTATTGGGCAACGCTTAGTCCTTTCGATATCCCCATATAGACAATTTTCGCATCACTTTCATCGCTTTGTATATCTTCTAACAAATTCTTTCGAATTTCTTTATCCTGCAGACCGGCTATTTCGCAGGCGCGCTCAAAACTTGTGTGCATCCCATAGCTTTCTAATACACCCGGCACATCTTTATATTCAGGGAAAGTAATATACTTTTTCACAAAGTAAAATGTGGCGCTCTGAACAACCTTCGTATAAGCTATGTAATAATTTTCCATAAAAAAGTTTTTAGGTAAGCTCGTTACCGGTTAACACAATTGTTTAGTCTGGACATCGGAAAATGGGGAGTAAAAGCTTTACTAACCTAACGGCCATTCAGTAGGTATTGGATCGAATATCTTATAAGGATAGCCCGATTATCCAAGCAACGGAGTCAGAGGGATCAAGGATTATATTAATTTTTAAAAATCTGCCAATTCAAATCATGCAAAAGTTGGCCGGATTTTCAGAGGAAAGGGAGGGGTGATTTAGAAAGTTAGATGTAAAAGTATAGTGCAGGATTAATTAATGCAAGATTTTATACCTAAATTTTTTAAATGTGAATAACTTTTAACTAACTTATAGCCAATAACTTACTATAGAAAAAATACTACAAATGAATCGAAATTTAACTAAAATATTTTCTTGAAAAATTCCTTCATGTCGTTCCAGGATGCCGAATCTGCGGCGGAATTATACCTGATAGGCATACCAAATTTTCTGGCATTTTCGTCGGATGCCGGGTTAGTGAATGCGTGCGTAGCGTTGGGATACGATTTAAAAGTATAATCTATCCCTGCAGAGTCCATTGCTTTTTTGAATTCAGGCACTTCAGGATTCACAAAACTGTCAGAATCGCCATGGCACACCAGGATTTTTGCTTTAATATACTTTTTATCAGGGGCCACCCCTGACAAGTCGCCATGAAAGCTTACAACGCCTTTCAGGTTTGCCCCTTGTTTGGCTGCATTCAATACTACATAACCACCAAAGCAATAACCAATAGCAGCCATCCTGGAGGTATCGGTTTCGGGGAAAGTCTTTAATTCATTAATAGCCGCGTTAAGCCTTTTTATTGTCAACGATGGGTCTTTATAAAAAGGTGTTGCCAGTTCGCCTGCTGATTTTGGGTCAATGCCTAATTTACCATCACCATACATGTCAGCGGCCATAGCAATGTAGCCCAGTCCCGCCAACTCTTTTGCACGCTTGCGGGGATAATCATTCAGCCCCCACCATTCCGGTACTACTATTATTCCGGGTCTCTTATTTGTGTTATTTGCATCAAAATAAACATAGCCATCGTAGGTTTTTTTATCGATCAGGTAAGTGACGGCCTCCTCTTTTATTGCCATTGTTGGGGTTTTGGATGAATCAGAGCTACCGGCAGATGATGAAGAAGTATTGCCGCCGTCCTTACAAGAACTTATTGATATATAACCGGCAAATAGCGTCATCGCCAATAATCTCGTGTTCATTATATTAATGTTTTACAGAAGCAAATTTAAAAAAGAAAATTTTTAGAAATTTTTAGTTGTTAAATTGCGGCCCGAAATAATTTGCACCAAAAACCGTTTTGAAAAATAAAACTGTACTGTGCTAACGTCTATGATTACTTTTTTTATCAAAGAAGAGGATCACGAATCCGGTCCTTTTACGATTGAACAAATGAGATCAAAATTCGTTTCGAGAGATACGCTTGTCTGGCATGCAGCACTCAATATCTGGGTGAGTGCCGGTAATGTTTTTGAGCTCAAAGAGTTGTTTGATCCGGTTGCCGTAAAGCCGGTTAAGAATAAATTCAGGAAAATAAAGAGTACGAATTTTTTCAGGCCACCCTTTAAATAAGTCCCTTCCTTGCTTTTCCCAATCATCGGTCCGCCGCATTATCTCCGGGCTTTTTGAAATTCCTTTTTTAAAAAACATAGACATGAGTTGCATTTTGATTCATCCAATCAAAAGCCGTTTTATTATGTGCAGGCGTGATTACGCCGGAATTTCCTTTGGGAGAGGGTTGAACTGAATGCCTGTTGCAAGTGCCCAGTGCATAATAAATGATGAAGAAAACAATAATGGTGGTTAGGCATCCTCCGCCAACTTTTTTGGCTCCCCATGCTGCAATCAGGGCCCTCACAAACTTGTTCATACCAAAGTTTTTTTGTTATAGTTCAAAATTTTTGACAAAGCGTTTTACATGAATCCATAATCGAGCACCCGTCGAACATATCTTTTATCCTGTATAATCCATGTTACTTCATAACTGCCAGTACCATCTTTGGAAAACAAGTATAGATAAATCGTGTGGCCATCCTTTGACCTGTAAATGGCATCTCTTGTTCGCAAGGTACCCTTGTCTGTGTAAGTAAAGTTCAAATTGCAGAGGTCCATATAGGCAGAAGGAGGAATAAGGACAGTATCATTATCGACCAACAAGAAAATATTGCTTATATAGGTTTTAGGAACATTACCATAATTTCCATAATAAGTTTTCCGGTCTATTTTTATCAGATACTTATCATCATAATCGAGGCGATGTTTTGTTTTATCAAACGGAGACGTAGTTACAATTGCATGCACATTGTCGCCGTTGAACTCCATAAAGTCGTCGCCGAATTTTGTGAAGGGGATTTTTTTTAATTCCGTTTTTCCGACCGCTTCATCTATGCCCGATAAGGTGAAAGTGGAAAGATCACCACGGAAAGGGCCTCTCGGTAACTTTGCAAACCCTTCATTCTTTCTGCGGGTATCCTCATAATCATAAGAGCTTTGAGAATGGCATGTATTTGATACAACCATGCAAAGCGTTATAATAAATAGCTTCATTTAATTGTTTCTGTAAGCTTAAAAATAAAGGAATCAAGGTTAACGAAAATAAAAATCACGCAATTTAGCTGTAGTCAAATATTTTTAATTGAATTTGTAATCTATTGTTCCTGCACACCGTTATTTTTCGAACCTCGTATACACTTCTACACTTTTAGTGCCGTCTGGATAAGAGATGGTTTGTGAAAAATGGTTTGGATCACTCATATCAATCTCAACATTAAATGATTGACCGGCTATTATTGCAAACGTAGAATTGAGATCCGTTTCCTTAATTTGCTTATCATTTACCCAATCAAATGTTCCGAAGCCAATGCCGGTATGGTGTCTCCCAAGCGAGTCCATTGTAGATTGTCCCCACATAAAATAGCCGGCGCAAAAGGCTTTATACTGCGTAGTAATCTGATTGTTTCTAATTGTATCTTTCCCATTTACGCTATAAGCCAGCGTTTGTTTCCACACACCATCCAGCGGGGTCTTTTGGATTTTTCCTACAGAATGGTATTCTTCTGTCAGCTTGGCTTTTTGACTGTCGACTACTATTTCAGGAATTACCTGTGTATAGCCATCCACATTTTTAGTGATGTTAAGCAAAAATGTGTCCGGAGGATCTATGATCGTATCATGCGTTCTATACACATCATTTTCGGTAACCTCGCCAGGTGAGGTAGTGTATGAACCAACGCCAAAACCCGAGCTGGAATCGCTGGGATTTACCTGCGTGTACATCATTAAACTGTCGGTATAAATCTTCAGCTGCTTGAGCTCAGTGTATTTTCTGTCGGCGGTGTCGTAGTGAAGCGTTTGCGAAGTCATAAAATAAGCACCTTGCATCTTTGGAGTTTCTTTTATCCCGGGAGTGCATGCAGCAAAAAATATCAATGCCGGAATGGGAAATAACTTTTTCATGATATCAAGCTTTAGTCATATTAAGATAAATAAAATTATTGATAACAAAAATTTTTTTAGTACTTGAAAAACAAGCATTCATAGAGAAAGTCGTCACAAAACAAAATACTCTCAAATACCTACCCAAAGGGCATTTCCGGCAACACTAACGGTTGCAATAGACGAAAAAAATCTGCATTCAGTTTACCGTAGGATATCCCTTATCGATCCAGTCAGCTTTAATACTCGTTGGCAAATTGAGTAAATGATAATTGGTAAACTTCATGCTCTTTAATAACGCAATCGCGGGCCTTACATCCGGGCAGCGTTCAAAGGGACAGCATCCGCAATAAATTAAAATGTTGGTTGATTTGGGAAGCCTGCTGAGTGCATTTTGAAACTTATCAAGATTTGCCTGATTTTTTACCATTCCTATATCTATCGAGTTGGGGATAATAGCTGATGGGCCAACACTAAATATCGTTGGTAAGTCTTTATTTGTTTTTATTTCGGCAGCAAGTGTAGCGGGTTCGGTAAGATCCTTACTCGTCCAGTTTTCAGGATTCTGTCCATGCCCGTTAGTGCAGGAAGAGAGGATAAAAAAGATAAAGCATAATTTTATAAATACGTGAGATTTCATAGATCATATTTTAACCGTGAAAACTGAGATTAAAGGTAGATCAATTTTTTACTAATGGAAAAACAAATACCCAAGGCCTTTACAAGGGAAAATTTTACGCAGGCGACACACTATTGAACGCAAACGTTGCCAGGCGTTAGCTAAATACCTCTATTGCCCGACTAAAAATTAATTAACAGGCGCAACATCTGTCGCTGGTTGATTTTTCTTTTCTTCTTTGGCTTTCTTTTTAAAAAATTTTCGAAGCAAAAAATTGTGCTGCATAGCTTCAAGATCTTCGTCCAGTTTTTTGCTCGCTGATTGCAGATTTTGTAGCGTGCTCCTCAAGGTGCCGGCTGTGGCATCGTCGCTCAGCAGCATACCGGCAGGCGTATTTTTGCTTTCCAAACCATGATTGATAAGGTTAGTTGTGGTTTTGAGATTATTAATAACCCGCTGTGACGAATCAGCTATGTTTTGCAGCCGGCCCATTGTTTCACGCAAGGAACTGAACACAATAGTATCAGTGACGAGCTCGTTGGCGAGACTGTTTTTATTACTCAGCTTTGCGGAATATGCAGAAATATTTGCAGAGAGATTATTCAAATTCTCGGCAGCATGCTTTAAGATGGAAATTGTGCTGTTTAATTGATAATATAAAGTATCGTTGGCAAACAGTTTTCCCAAAGAACCCTCGCCTGCCGCCATTTTACCGCTAATAACTTTGAAGTTGTTGGTGATGGCGTAGAGATTATCATTGTTTTTTGAAAGTGTTTTCATCATTTCATCAGTGTTCACTAAAGTATCATGGCCGACAACATCTCCTTCCTGAATTTTTTCTCCCGATGGATCACCTCCATATATTTCGATGATCTTATTCCCGATCAATCCATCGGTGCTGAGCCTTGCCTTCACATCTTTCGGTATAAATTTTACCGAACCTTTTTCAATGCCCATATCCACTTCCACCTTACCATCGTCTTTTAACACAACGGATTTTATTGTCCCGACCTTTACCCCGGAATACCAAATATTGTTTCCTTTCTGCAAACCATTCACGTTGTTGAAAAATGTTTTTATCGTAACTGAACTTTCGAAAGTATTATGCTGTGAGCCAAGTGTGAGAACTGTGATAATAAAAATAGCAATGCCAATAAATACAAAAATTCCCACAACGATTGCTCTTATATTAGGAGTAGTTCTCATTTCAATAAATTTGTTTTAATAAGTTATTTGTTTGCTTCTTACTAACTGAGATTATTTTGTATAAAATTATATTTATAAAAATCCTGTATCCTTTCATCATCTGATGCAAAAACGTCATCAAAAGTACCCTGCCTGATGAATTTTCCACCAAACAACATCGCCAGTCTGTCGCCGGTGATTTTCGCACAGGTAAGATCATGCGTGATGATGATAGAAGTAGTATTGAATTTATGCCTCACATGATTGATAAGTTTGTTGATCTCAATACTTGTTATCGGGTCAAGGCCTGATGTAGGTTCATCATACAACATTATTTGCGGTCGCAAAATTAATGTACGCGCAATTCCGATTCTCTTTCTCTGCCCGCCCGAGAGTTCCGAAGGCATCTGGTCTATCGTCTGCAAAAGACCCACATCATTCAGCATCGATTCAATCTGTTCGTTCACTTCTCTTCTTGTCAAGTGCCGCACATTTCTTACCAAAGGGAATGCGAGGTTTTCCCGCACTGACATGCTATCGTACAGCGCACTGTTTTGAAAGGAAAAACCAACTTTTAATCGTAACTCTCTCAAATCCCTATCATTAAGCTTATCTACATCCTGGCCCAGTACGTTTACAATACCACTGTCGGGTTTCAGCAAACCGCAAATAATTTTTATCAATACTGATTTACCCGTTCCGGACCGCCCCAGCACTACTACATTCTCCTTTTCCTTTACATCCAGATCGATCCCCTGTAATACCTCATTTTCTCCGAATGACTTGTAAAGATCCCGGATATAAATCATAACCCTGCGCGCTGTCCCATTTTTTATTTCCATCACGTTTAGCGAAAGCTGTTTGTTATCTGAACAATCAAAATTTCTTCAACAAAAATCAAAAACATTGAAAGCACCACTGCTGCGTTAGCCGCTTTACCAACACCTTCCGTTCCGTTTTTTGCGTGAAACCCCTTATAGCAAGCCACCGCGCCAATGGTAAAACCGTACACAAAACTCTTTATCAGAGAAGAAAAAATATCAAGAAATGAAATTTTGTCGAACGCATTCTTAAAGAAAAGAACGATGGTGGTTTGTTCATTGCTGTGAACATTCAAATAGGCACCCATCATTGCCACAAATCCCATATAACACATCAGCATTGGTAACATAAGAGTGGTTGCCAAAATACGTGTTACCACCAAAAAATTGAATGGATTGGTCGCAGAAACCTCCATAGCATCTATCTGCTCTGTTACTTTCATAGAACCTAATTCTGCACCAATATTGGAGCCGACTTTGCCCGAAGCTATCAATGCCGTAACAAGAGGAGCAAGGGCGCGAATAATGGCAATTGCCACCAGCGAAGGTAACCACGATTGTGCGCCAAAATCCGATAACGATGGGCGTGATTGCTTGGTAAAAACAATGCCGGTGATAAAACCGGTTAAGGAAATTAAAAACAATGAGCGGTATCCTACCTGAAAGCACTGGCGAATAACTTCCCTTACTTCATATGGTGGCTTGAACACTTCTTTAAAGAAACGTAAAACAAACTGCAGCGCATCATACAGATTCAGAAAAAACTGATCGATCTTTTTTGAAAGCAGGATTCCCCGTGATTTTTTAAGATACATAAGCCGTATAAATTTTAGTCGAAAATGGTTTACTGCAATTCTGCGACGACTCTTGCAAAGATGCGGCAATTAGCAATTAAAGTGAGATTATTTAACCGGTAAAAATAAAAAAACCGCCGTAAAGCGGGCTTTTGATACGTGTATAATTTCGGAAAATTATCTGTGACCCCATTTCCCATCGACATCTCTGTTTATATGGCGAAACCTTTTATTAACCATTCTTATTTCGCGGACTCTTTCATTTTCCAGTGACCTTATAGCAGCTTTCTTTTGATGACGCCTCAACGTCCAGTCGTGTTGAACCCTCATTATTTTTGCATCGATGTCGCGGTTTATTTTTTGAATCTGAAATTCAAGGCTGCCGAAATAATGATCGCGGTCAAAATGTTCTTTAGCATAAGCATACCCGTTTTCTCTGTGATCTGGTGCGTATTGTGCAAAGGATAGCGATACGATACCGAGGCAAAATACGAGTATGAGGATCTTTTTCATAGCTGTAATTTTTAATTGTTCAAAAAGTTGTTTTATCCTGAGATAATATTTTTTACCGGATGTAAAACAATAAAATGTTAATACGCCGCATAAAATATTGTTAACGGAACCTCCCTATTACCTAACGTATACGCATACACGAAATGTTACTGAAAAAGGAAAGGCCCGAAAAAAAAGGGCCTTTGTCTTTGGATGTACGTGAGAATTAGTGCTTGTCAAATCTCGCTGTATTTGTAAAAGCACTGTTGTATTTACTATTAAACTTTTCGTTTACTGCTTTCAGTTGCTGATCTCTTTCAGCTTCTGACTTTTTTATCAGAACATTCTTTTTTGCTCTACTTATATGCTCTTTTTTAATGGTTGCCACCTTTACATCAAAATTGCGATTGATCCTGGTAATTGCCGCTTGCTTATCCTTCGTTGTGAACGTGTATAAATCCGTGTGGTGATTGCCTAGTCCTTTAGCTTTGATCACGGTTTCGCCGTCCTTTTTAAGATTGGATTGAGCAAAGGATGCGGTAGCAATACCAATGGAAAGTATGAATGTAAACAACCTTTTCATAAATGAAATTTTTAATTGTTCAAAAATGTTTCTATGAATAAGATGTTTTTTTACCCCGTCCTTAGAAGAAAATGTTAATACAATAGTAAGGTACCGCAAGTGTTATCATGGCTTGCGAAATGAATTTCGTTTACGCCTGCTGTTAGTTCTGTTTATTTCTTTCCCAAGTGGTACGCATATCCAATGGTTAGGGTACCGGCACCAATATTATTCTTACCATTAGCTGTTCCCTTCTGTATATTCAGGAACCCATAATTGCCGCCTCCTTCTATAAAAATTTCACTCTTGCCAAATGCCTCACTAAACCCAACATTCGCCTCGACACCGAAATTGGCGCTGTGCAGTTGACTTTTAATATTCTGGGTATTGTCGAAAGATTGTGCACCGGGAGATACCTGCGTTGTGCCGTCCTGATCAGCATATACCGGACTGGATCCCGAAGTTACCTGTTTAGCGTTTAAAAGGAATCCCACAAATGGTCCCACATTTACGTAAAACCGAACGGGAGACGAATGTGAAATGTTCCAACCCAACTTTGCCAAAACGGGTACCAGCAGGTAATTCATTTTGGCTTCGCTTTTAAAATTTGCATACAAATATGTAGGTGTCGAACCATACGGATTCGGGAAAGCCTGCATTCCATCTTTTTTGCCGCCCTGTGAAGAATATTCCAACACAGGTTCTATAGAGAAGTCTTTTGAAATGCCGAAATCAGCAAAGAGTGCCAAATCCGGTCCCAGCCTTGATTTATAACCTGTGTTCAGCGGATTATTATTAGATCCACCAGCAGATAAATTTGGAATACTAATTCCCCCTCTTACACCCAAACTAGTATTTTGAGCTTTTGCGGAAAAGCTCATAACGAACAATAATGACATCAAATAAATGACAAGTTTTTTCATAAAAAATTTTTGAAAATGTCTGTTAAGTTAGAGCATTTTTTAAGAAGTTTGTTTCTAACCCTTTGATTTTTCATTTGTGATTTGTATATTTAATCCAACTTTTTAATTCTTCTGTTTTACAGAAGCCCACCTTATAGAAGAAGATTCATTATTTCATGCAGTTATAATTACGCCTGCTTGTGAGCAGATCGTATAAAATATTTATCTGGAAGAGGGCTCCCTTTCTTCGCCTGTTGATACCCGTTGTTGCGGGTATTATTGCGGAGCATTCCCTCAGACTGCCAATTCAAATTATCGCGGTTCTAAGCCTTGTAACATTGGCGATCATTTCTGTTTTGTCCCTGCTTCCGCTGGTATATCGTTTTAAATTATCATCAATACGCGGCGGCGTTATTACAATTTTTATAGCCAGTTTTGGATTATTTATTACATGGAATAAAGACGCCAGGAATCATTCCGGATGGTATGGGAACAGCTACGACAGCACCTCCTTAATCGTAGCAAGAATTGACGAACAACCCGTAGAAAAAAATAAATCCTACAAGGCTTTGGCTAAAATCGAAGCAATTGTAAACGGCGACTCTGTACTTAGAACATCAGGCAAAATACTATTGTACTTTTCCAAAGATTCCTTATCAGGTGCTCTTGCTTATGGAGACAGAATTATTATTACAAATAAATTGCAGGAAATAAAAAATTCCGGGAACCCCGGAGCATTTGATTATAAAAGGTATTGCGCTTTCCAACAAATATTTCAGCAGGCGTATTTGAGAAATTCCGATTGGATACTCTCAGGTAAAAGATATGTGTCATTGTACAACAGGATCAAGCAAGGCACCCAGCAATACATTTTAAACACCATCAATAGATATATTTCCGGAAAAGACGAGGTAGCCATTGCCAAAGCTTTATTAATCGGCTACAAAGCAGACTTAGATAAAGATCTCGTACAGCAATACAGCAATGCCGGTGTAGTTCATATCATCGTGATTGCAGGTTTGCATTTGGGATTAATTTATACTTTGCTTTTGTGGATCCTGAACAGGATTCCCAAAGTAAAAAATTCAAAACCATTACGGCTTATAATTGTACTGATATGCCTATGGTGTTTTGCATTACTAACGGGGGCATCTCCACCTGTGTTGCGCGCTGTGATCATGTTTAGCTCTATTGCTATCGGAAAAACAATTAGCCGCAACTCGTCGGTATATAATTCACTCGCTGCATCAGCATTTATTCTTTTATGCATCGATCCGTTCTCCTTATGGGACGTAGGCTTTCAGTTATCTTACCTGGCTGTAACGGGAATCGTGATGCTGCACAAATATATTTACCACTGGTTCTATTTACGCAACAGGATTTTACGCGGAGCATGGAACATTGCTTCAGTATCACTGGCAGCACAAATTTTTACTTTACCGGCATGCCTTTTCTATTTCCATCAAATGGCGCTGTTATTCATGATCACCAATATTATTGCAGTACCGCTTGCAACTATCACCCTCTATGGTTGCATAGCTTTGGTATGCTTATCCTGCGTATCAATAGTGGCCACATGGCTGGGTAAATTTTTGACCGGCTGTATATGGCTATTAAACCATACGGTATTTGTAATAAACGCTGTTCCCTTTTCGACATGGAATGATTTTTTAATTTCCTTTGCTGATACATTGTTGCTTTATTTCATAATCATTGCTGCGCTGTATTGGCTGCTTCAAAGAAGCAAAATCGCTTTCCGGCTATTCATTTCCGGCGCACTTATACTGGCCATTCAAAACTTCGGGAGAAAGTTTATTTCCTTTCATCAAAAAAAAATTATTGTTTACGACGTACCCAATCACACGGCTATTGATTTTATTAATGGAACTAATTTTCATTTTGAAGGCGACAGCGATTTTACAAAGGATGACATTTTGCAAAACTTCCACTTGAAACCAAGCCGGATATTATTTCACAGCAATAATTGCATTACGAACTTTCCAATTTTCAGGCAACTCCCTTTTTATAAGTTCTATAATAAACGGGTCCTGATTGTTGATACTAACATCAATTATATTTCTTCGGGTGGGAAAATTAATGTTGATTACATCATCCTATCAAAAAACCCAAAAGTCCGGATACCATCACTGGCTAAAGTTTTCAACTGCAATACATACATTTTTGATGCGTCCAATCCAATGTGGAAAATTGCCAAATGGAAAAAAGACTGTGAAGATTTACATTTGCGCTTCCATTCTGTTCCCGAACAGGGTGCTTTTGTAATCGATCTTTAAGTTTTATTTTCTGCGACTGACATGCAAAAAAAAATTCAATCTGCGCTAATTTCTGTTTTTTATAAAAATGGTCTTGAGAAAATCATTAAGCTTTTAAAACAACACAATATTACCATCTATACTACTGGTGGTACACAAAAATTTATTGAGGAAGCCGGTGTGCCCTGTGTTGCCGTGGAATCATTGACCACTTATCCTTCTATTTTGGGCGGAAGAGTGAAAACGCTGCATCCTTCAGTATTTGGTGGAATATTGGGAAGAAGAGACAATGAGACCGATTTGAACGAAATGAATCAGTATAACATTCCTGAAATTGACCTCGTGATCGTCGATCTCTATCCGTTTGAAGAAACGGTGACATCAACAAATGATGAGAAATTGATTATCGAAAAAATTGATATCGGCGGGCCATCGATGATTCGCGCCGCTGCAAAAAATTTTGCAAGTGTCTTAGTGGTCGCCGACAAAAATAATTATCAGGGCCTTGAAAAAATTTTGTCAGAACAGGATGCAACTACTTCATTGGAAGAAAGAAAAAAATTCGCTGCCAAAGCATTTGATGTTTGTGCAGGTTATGATATTGCCATTTCCAATTATTTTAATGGTACCTCCTTTCCCAATCCATTTTCATCTGATAAAAAAATGCTGCGGTATGGCGAAAACCCACACCAGCAGGCTTCTTTTATTGGGAGCCTCCATGATGTATTTGAACAATTGAATGGCAAGGAACTTTCCTATAATAATCTCGTAGATGTGGATGCTGCTGTGCAAATCATCAATGAATTCCCTACGCAAAAAGATAATTTCACGTTTGCGGTCATAAAGCATACCAATGTTTGTGGTATCTCACAGCGGCCAGATGTATTCGAAGCATTTGAAGACGCACTTGCAGGCGATCCTGAAAGTGCGTTTGGAGGTGTGTTGATTACTAACGGTAACGTAAACACGAAAACGGCAGATGCTTTAAACGGATTGTTTTTTGAAGTATTAATAGCTCCAGATTTTGAGCCCGGTGCTTTGAAAACACTACAATCAAAAAAGAATCGCATTCTGTTGAAGAATAAGAATGCTGTTACGCAAAATCAAATTTCCAAAACCGTATTGAACGGAATTTTATCACAGGATACTGATAAAGGAAATTTTGCAGAATGGAAAGAAGAGGGTGGAAGAAGCGCCACTGATGCCGAAAAAGAAGATTTGATCTTTGCGAATCTTGTTTGCAAGCATTTAAAAAGTAATGCCATTGCTATTATAAAAAATAAACAACTTATAGGAAAAGGTTGCGGGCAGACATCGCGTGTGGATGCAATGCGGCAGGCGATTACAAAAGCCAATCAATTCAATTTCGATTTAAAAAATGCAGTGGTTGCCAGCGATGCATTTTTCCCTTTTGATGATTGTGTAAGAATTGGCGACGAAGCAGGCATCTCAGCGTTTATCCAACCCGGAGGCTCTATCCGCGACAAAGATTCTATTGATTACTGCAAGCAAAAAAACCTGGTGATGGTGATGACTGGATTAAGGCATTTTAAGCATTAAGCTATTCATGCTTATACCGTTTCTTCCACATTTCATTAAACGTCTGTTTGGAAAACTGTAAATCGGCGCGATGAGTATTCCATCCTTTAAACAATCGATTTACCACTTTGGTTTTCATATTCCCATTACTCATATTCATGAAACTTCTTCTCAGGGATGCTATTCTCCAAAGTTTCCACGCAGTTCTTTCAGAAAAAGTAGTATATCCGTCTTCCACACTTTCCTTCCTGTTCAACAAGAGCAATTCGTGAAGATTAATTTTTACCGCACAAACTTCTGTACAATTGCCGCATAAGGAAGAAGCAAAACTTAAATGTTTGAATTCATTCATACTTTGCAAATGCGGTGTAATCACACTTCCGATAGGGCCGCTGTAAGTAACGCCGTAGCTGTGGCCGCCAATATTTTTATAAACAGGACATGCATTCAAACATGATCCGCATCGTATGCAATACAAGCTTTCTCTCTGCTTAGGATCGGCGAGAATATTGCTCCGGTTATTGTCAAGCAAAATCACGTACATATCTTCCGGGCCATCAGCTTCGTCGGGTTGCCGCGGCCCCAAAATGATGCTGCTATAAACAGTTACCTTTTGTCCTGTACCATAAGTAGCAAGCAATGGCCACATAAGAGCAAGGTCGGTCATGGAAGTAATTACTTTTTCAATACCGGCAATTACAATATGCGTTCCGGGCCACGCAGTGCTTAATCTTGCATTACCTTCATTTTCGGTGACGGCAATACCGCCAATATCGCTGATAATAAAATTGGCACCGCTGATACCGATTTCTGCTTGTACATATTTTTCCCGGAGCTTTTCTCTTGCAACGAGTGTAAGTTGCTCTGGTGATAATTTTGAAGATGTTCCTAATTTGTCCGCGAAAAGTTTTGCAACATCTTCTTTGCTTTTATGCATTGCAGGTGTTACAATGTGATAGGGTGGTTCGTTGTCCAATTGCTGGATATATTCTCCAAGGTCTGTTTCCACACTTTCGATATTATGTTCATGAAGAAACTCATTCAAATGAATTTCTTCTGTAACCATGCTTTTACTTTTGACAATAGTCTTACAGTTTTTTTCCTGGCATATTTTTAAAACTTCGTCTAAGGCTTCCTGTGAGTCTTGCGCCCAGATCACTTTACCTCCCCTTTTGGTAAAATTCATTTCAAATTCTTCCAGTTGCTGATCGAGTGTTTCCAGTGCGCGCCATTTTATGTTTTTCGCCCTTTCACGTACAAGATCTGTGTTTTCAAATTGCGACTTACCAACGGGTACTACAGCATTGTAGCGGCTGATATTAAAATTGATCTTCCTGCGATGCTCAAGGTCAGCGCTTTTTACAGCGCTTTTAGCATTAAAAGTAGAAGCTGCCTCTGTCATTAATTGTCTTTTTTAATTTTTTATCACACCCAATTCCTTACCTATTTTGGTAAAAGCCTCTATTGCCTGGTTCAGGTGCTTTGTCTTATGCGCTGCACTCAATTGTACCCGAATTCGTGCGTGGCCTTTTGGTACCACCGGATAAAAAAATCCGATCACATAAATTCCTTCATCTAAAAGTTTGGCGGCAAAATTTTGCGCGAGAACCGCATCATACAACATGATCGGTACAATCGGGTGATCCCCGGGCTTTATATCAAAACCGGCCCGGGTCATTTTTCTCCTGAAATATTTGGTGTTCCTTTCAAGCTTATCTCTCAACTTTGTCGTTTCACTCAGCAAATCAAAAACCGCAATAGATGCGCCTGCGATTCCCGGTGCCAGCGTATTGCTGAATAGGTACGGCCGGCTTCGCTGCCGAAGCATATCAATGATCTCCTTTCTACCGGAAGTGAAGCCCCCGCTTGCTCCGCCCAAGGCTTTGCCAAGTGTGCCGGTGATAATATCAATCCTGCCCATCACATTCCGGTATTCATGAGTTCCCCTTCCTGTTTTGCCTAAAAAACCGGTGGAATGGCTCTCGTCAACCATTACCGCGGCGTCGTATTTATCGGCCAGGTCGCAAATCTTATCCAATTGTGCTATGGTGCCGTCCATACTGAATGAGCCATCACTAACAATAACGCGTGTACGAAGATGCTGGCTTTCCTTCAATTTATTTTCAAGATCTTCCATATTGTTGTGATCATACCGGTAGCGCTGCGCTTTGCATAATCTGACTCCATCTATAATGCTGGCATGATTCAATACATCAGAAATAATGGCGTCTTCTTCGTTGAACAACGGTTCGAACACGCCTCCATTTGCATCAAAACAGGCAGCATACAAAATAGAATCTTCTGTTCCTAAAAAATCAGCAATCTTTTTCTCCAACTCTTTATGAATATCCTGCGTGCCGCAAATGAACCGAACGCTGCTCATCCCGTACCCGCGTTTACTAATGGATTGTTTAGCTGCACTTATTACCCTGGGATGTGAGGATAATCCCAGGTAGTTGTTGGCGCAAAAATTCAAAACTATTTTACCATTGACCTCAATTTCAGCGCCCTGGGGACTGGTGATAATTCTTTCTGTTTTATATAAACCCGCGTCTCTTATCGAATTCAGCTCACTTTGTAGCCTGCTGACAAATTTTTCGTTCATACGTTTTGATTTTCACCGCAAACCTACGTCAAATCGCATTAACTCAGATTTGGCGAAATTTCTAAAATGATATTGTAACTTTTTGTACTCAACTTCGTATAACATATCAAAGAACAACGGCGATAATTTACCAACAGCGCGTATGACGGAAAAAGAATATAATGAATGCGTAAGCCTGTATGCAGACAGGGTTTACCGCTTTATTCTGAAAAACCTCAGACACGAGGAGGATGCCCGGGATGTGGTACAAACCGCGTTTGAAAAATTGTGGATCAACCGGGAAAACGTGGATAGCGAGCGAAGTAAATCTTATTTATTCACTATAGCATATAATCAAATGATTGACCATATTCGTAAAAATAAAAGAATAAAATTGCAGGAAGATTTTGCGGCCAGTACAAAAGTGACAGTGCAAGGTCATCATAACATAAATGCAATTTTGAACGAGGCCTTGAACCGGTTGAGCGAAACGCAACGAAGCCTCGTTTTATTAAAGGATTATGAAGGGTATTCTTACGATGAAATAGCGACAATAACATCACTGAGCGAAAGCCAGGTAAAAGTATACCTGCACCGGGCAAGAATACAACTGAAAAACTACCTCGTAAAACCCGAAAACGTAATTTAATATGAACATCAACAGAGATAATTACGAAGAATATTTTTTACTGTATGCCGATAATGAATTGTCAGATTCTGAAAAGGCCGTTGTATTGATATTTGTCAAGAATAATAAGGATCTCGAAGAAGAATTCCGGGCAATACTTCTTACTATCTCCAAACCTGATACCAATATCCAGCTTACTGATAAATCATTCTTACGTAAACAAAGTGAATCATCATTCATCAACCAAAAAAATTACGAAGAGGTTTTTGTTTTATATCATGATAATGAACTAACATCGGAGCAGGAACAACAAACAGAAGCTTTTTTATTGCAACACCCGCAATTAAGAGAAGAATTTGATTTGATCAGACTGGCAAGATTGATACCTGATGATGCCATTGTTTTTCCCGGCAAAAATACGTTGTACAGAAAAGAACATGGCGGCAAAGTGATCCCATTGTTTATCAGACTGGTGGCTGCGGCGATATTCATCGGCTTTGTTTTGTGGCTGGCTAATTTATATTTTAAAAAGCCTGTACAAACTATAGCAATTATAAAGCCTGTTCCTGAAAAAATCGTATCGCCCAAAATTATAGTTCCGGTTAATCCAGAGCCTGGGGTTAAAAATCAGACAAATGCCGGTGAATCAATTGCACGCAATTCTCAACAGGAGCCCACTTTCAAAAAACAAAAACAAGAAAGAGTTTTATCACTGAAAAGCTCTGCTAATATTGCTCCAAAGAGTGTAACTCCTAATGAGCAACCGGAGAATAATTTGGCAATTAATGATTTGCCGAAAAAAATTAGTACTAAAATTTCAGGTGGTGATGAATTCCAAAATGCCCCGGTAAAAAATGCTTCTTTGACATCTGTGACTCCTGTTGTTACGCCGATTAATAATATTAATAACAGCAGTGATGCAGCTGATAATGCTCTTTTGAATAATCCCAAGAGCGATGATAATTATGTATTCTACGATGTAAAAACAGACAACTTTAAAAGGACCAAAGTGGGTGGCTTTCTGAAAAAAGTAAGACGTGTTGTAGAACGGACAAACCCCATTGCACAGCTTATATCAGGAGACGGCCACCAGGTTGCTTTAAAATAATTTAATCCTTACCCAATAAAATAGAACAAATGAAAAAAACAATACTTAGTTTGATCAGTATGTGTTTGGTTTCCGCTTCGATGGCGCAAAATGATTCATTACCGTCTCAGCCTAATAGCGACACCATAAGAATTGGTGGAATGATCATCGTGAAAAGGGATAGCAATAATGAAAGAAACCGTGTAAGCGTAACCGTTGGCAATCATCGTCACGAAAAACAATCTAACATCAACACCTCGTCTTTTGTTTTTGACCTGGGTTTTTCCAATTGGGCAGACAAAACTGATTATACAGCCGCAACTGCAGATAATTACCTCGTAAACCGGCCGGGAACTGGCGACCTGTCTTCGACTGATTTCAGGCTGAGAACTATAAAATCGGTAAATGTAAATCTGTGGTTTTTTATGCAACGTCTTAATCTTATTAAGCATTATGTCAATCTTAAGTATGGCATTGGCCTTGAATTAAATAACTACAGGTTTAAATCTGATCTCTCATTGAAAGAAAGCGGTGTAAATCCTTACAGCCCGATGCAGGCCATCAATCACTCTTTCATCTTCCGTGATTCGACCGATTTCAGAAAAGATAAGCTGGCAGCGGACTACATTACAATACCGGTGATGCTTAATTTCAGAACCAATCCGTATTATAATGACAAAGGAATTAGCCTGAGCGCCGGAGTAAGCATTGGATATTTATACAGCGGCAGAAACAAACAGATCAGCTCTGCATTTGGCAAACACAAATACCATGGCAACTTTGATCTTGAACAATGGAAACTTTCTTATGTAGCAGAGTTAGGGTTAGGGCCGGTGCATTTATATGGAACTTATAGTCCAAATTCAATTTTTGAACACGGAATGAAATTAATGCCGTACACTGTTGGGGTAAGATTCAGTAATTGGTAATTGATCCCTGAAAATAAAAAAAGTCCGCGATGCGGGCTTTTTTATTTGCTTAAATGCATGCTTCTTTCTTTATACAACTGACGGAAATAAGGATCGCGCAGATCTTTGATAAACCGGATCGATTCGCCTGTGCTTTTCATTTCGGGGCCAAGTTCTTTATTTACTTTAGGAAATTTATTGAAAGAAAAAACAGGTTCTTTAATTGCGTATCCGTTTAGCTTTTTCTCAAAAGTGAAATCTTTCAATTTGGCCGCACCAATCATAATTTTTGTTGCAATATTCAGGTAGGGTATCCGGTAGGCTTTTGCAATAAAAGGAGTAGTTCTCGATGCACGTGGATTTGCTTCAATCACGTATACCTTGCCGTCTTTAATTGCGAATTGAATATTGATCAGTCCCTTTATATGCAATGCTCTCGCTATCTTCTCTGCATATTCTTCCATTGTGTGTACTATCAGCGGCGACAGGTTAAATTCGGGCAACACTGCATTGCTATCTCCGCTGTGAATGCCAGCCGGTTCTATGTGCTCCATCACACCCATTACATGAAAATCTTCCCCATCGAATATGGCATCGATCTCAGCTTCCTGGCAGCGATCCAAAAATTGATCAATAAGAATTTTATTATTAGGTAAATGTTTTAATAAACTCAACACACCTTTTTCCAGTTCTTCATCATTTAAAACAATCCGCATACGCTGGCCACCTAATACGTAACTGGGACGCACCAACACGGGATAACCAACTTTATTGGCAACTTCAATCGCATCATCCGTATCGAAAGCGGTGCCGTATTTGGGGTAGGGAATTCCCAGTTCTTTCAGCATATCACTGAACCTCCCACGATCTTCCGCAATATCCATATCATCGAAAGATGTACCAATTATTTTAATTCCTTTTTCATTCAATCTCTTTGCCAGCTTCAATGCAGTTTGTCCACCCAATTGTACGATAATGCCTTCCGGTTGTTCCAGTTCAATTATTTCCCAGATGTGTTCCCAAAAGACAGGTTCAAAGTATAATTTATCGGCAATATCAAAATCAGTGGAAACGGTTTCAGGATTGCAGTTGATCATAATGGCTTCGTAACCGCATTCTTTTATTGCCAACAAACCGTGAACACAGCAATAGTCAAATTCAATACCCTGGCCAATCCTGTTAGGACCGCTTCCCAATACAATGATCTTCTTCTTATCAGACCGGACAGATTCGTTATGAATAATTTCTTTACTCATGTATGTTAGATAATCTTTATTCAAATGAACTGTAGAAATAAGGGCGTCTTTGCTTCAAACTCTGCGCTGCAGGTATCTACCATTTTATATACTCTCGTAATACCAAACTGTTTTCTTTTTGCGTAAACATCCTCATCCGTACTTCCATCTTTCATGATCCTCGCAATCTGCTCGTCGCTAAATCCTAATTTTTTTGCTTTGGTGAGCAACTCCGCATTTAATGTTTCCAGGGTAGTAGCCTGCAACTCTTTTTCGCAGTTGCAAATCTTTTGAATCTGGTAAATAAACCATCTGTCTATCCCTGTTGATTCACAAACCCTGCGAACACTCACACCAATCATCAATGCGTCTTTGATCCTGAAGATGCGATCCCATTTGGGGACTTTAAGGTATTCAATCACTTCTTCAGCATACATCAGGCTTTTCCCATAATACCCCAAACCAACGGCTTCGTTTTCCAAACTCTGGCAGGCCTTCTGAATGGCTTCAGCAAAGCTCCTGCCGATGGCCATTACTTCACCTACCGATTTCATTTGCAAGCCCAAAGTATCGTCGGCTCCTTTAAATTTATCGAAGTTCCATCGTGGAATTTTTACGATTACATAATCCAGCGCAGGTTCAAAGTAGGCGGATGTAGTTTGGGTAATTTGATTTTTTAGCTCATCCAATGTATAACCAATTGCCAGTTTTGCGGCAATCTTTGCAATAGGATAACCTGTTGCTTTGCTGGCCAGAGCAGAGGAACGGCTCACCCGCGGATTGATTTCAATGGCAATGATCTCTTCGGTTTGCGGATTCAAGGCAAATTGAACATTGCAACCACCGGCAAAGTTTCCAAGATCGCGCATCATGGCAATAGCAGTATTGCGCATGCGCTGAAATGCCGTATCACTTAGCGTCATCGCCGGAGCTACCGTTATGGAATCTCCCGTATGAACACCCATCGGATCAAAATTCTCAACGGTACAAATGATCACGACATTATCGTTGGCATCGCGCAACAATTCCAGTTCAAATTCCTTCCATCCGAGCAATGCTTTTTCTACCAGCACTTCATGAATTGGCGATGAAGTAAGTCCGCGATTCAATGCCTCATCTAACTGATCCTTTGTGTGCACAAAACTTCCTCCTGTTCCTCCCAAAGTAAATGACGGACGGATTACCAGGGGAAACCCTATCTCCTGCGCAAATTCTTTCCCTTCCAAAAATGAGTTAGCAGTTTTTGCTGTTGCTACCAGGATGTTCATAGCAATCATCCACTGGCGAAACTTTTCCCTGTCTTCGGCTTTTTCAATTGCCTTAATATCTACTCCTATTAGCCTGATATTGTTCTTTTCCCAAACACCCAATTCATCGGCCTCCTTACAAAGATTCAATGCTGTTTGGCCACCCATAGTCGGCAGCACAGCATCTATCTGGTTCTCATCAATTATCTCTTCAATGCTTTCTACGGTAAGCGGCAACAGGTATACTTTGTCTGCCATCATAGGATCGGTCATGATGGTAGCGGGGTTGCTGTTAATGAGAATTACCTTGATCCCTTCTTCGCGAAGGCTGCGGGCTGCCTGGGTACCTGCATAATCGAATTCGCAGGCCTGGCCTATAATTATTGGCCCTGACCCGATTATTAAAACTGTTTTGATGGATGTGTCGCGGGGCATTTTTTAATTGGGCGCAAAATTAAAATTAAATGTTGAAATGCGGGGAAAGAAATTTTGGGTAAAGGGATAATTTTTCAAGGGAGCCGCCAACAAGCATAAGCAAGCTTTTACATGAAAGTCTCTTCCATCTTAAACAAATCTCTCAACATCTTTTTTACCACATATAATTTTTCAACAAGATTATTTTCTCCTTTCGATTTCATTTCGTCAATATATGCTTCTACTTTTTCCACCGTATTTTCGGCGTCATCTAATAAATCTTCTGCTATGTTTTTTAGCCTCACCCAAAATGTCTCCCGCTCTTCCTCAGTCATCGTATAATATTTTACCAATGCAACACCTATTGAAGCGCCTAAGATGATGGATGCGATCGTACTTGTTTTGGCCATACTTTTTATTTTAATTTTATTCGGTGTTAGATTTGTAATTATTATGAAAATTTTATCTCCGTTAAAAAAACTACACAAACCGTTCCTGTTTTTAGTCCTCGTTTTATTTTTTCATCAAGCTGATGCCCAGCTTTTTCCTGCTAAAAATTATCCGAAAGAATATTTCATTTACCCGGTAGAAGCAAAGATCAGCCTTGCTGCGAATTTCGGAGAGCTTCGCCCGGATCATTACCATATGGGGCTTGATTGCCGGACCGATCATGTGCAAAATAAACATGTTGTAGCTGCTGCGGATGGTTATGTGGCACATGTCAGCGTGTCTCCGGAAGGCTTTGGCCAGGCCATTTACATCAATCACCCCAATGGATTAACTACGGTCTACGGCCATTTAAATAAATTTTTCCCTGCACTTGAAAGATATGTAAAAGAACAACAGTATAAAAAGGAATCATGGCGTGTATATCTTGACATTCCGCCGGGAATGTTCCCGGTAAAGAAAGGTCAGTTCATCGCTTACAGCGGCAACACGGGCGGTTCGCAGGGACCACATTGCCATTTCGAAATACGCGACAGCAAAACAGATAAAGTACTCAACGAATTATTGTTTGGCCTCCCGATACCTGACAAAGTGCCACCAACGATTCTTCGTGTAGCCGTGTACGATAGAAACGTCAGCACGTACAGCCAGTCGCCGAAATTATTTTCGTTGAAAAGAGCACCAGGAGGTTATACAACTGTAGAACCGGTGATCATCACTAACAGTGATAAAATAAGTTTTGGAATATCAGCCAATGATAAACAGAGCGGATCAAATAATCCTAACGGCATCTACGAAGCAGTTCTTTATTTTGATGAAACATCGATCGATGGCTTCCAGATAGACAGTATCAGCTATAATGAAACGAGGTACGTAAATGCACATATCGATTACAGAACGAGAATGACAGGTGGTCCTTACATAGAGCATTTGTCCAGATTGCCGGGTTATCCGGAAGGAGTTTATAGAGATTTTAACGGAGATGGTGTTATCACACTCAATGACGATGATATCCACAATGTGAAAATTGTGGTGAAAGATCCGAATGGCAATACGTCAACATTGAACTTTAAGATAAAAAGAGGCACGGTAAAAGATGTTGCAAAAAATACTTTTGAAAATAACCCTTTAGAGTTTAAACCCGGCAATGTAAATATTTTTGAAAATGATAATGTACAATTAGTAACAACGCCCGAGGCATTGTACGATTCATTTGCTTTCAAATATTCGGAAAGGCCGACGCTGGATCCGTTGGCTTATTCTGATATTTATTCATTGGAATCTGGCCTGGTTCCTGTGCAGGATAATTTTACGCTCAGGTTAAAAGCTGATAAGCCTGTGCCTGCTGCACTACAGGACAGAATGATCATTAAACAGGTATGGAAAAATAAACACGAAGTAGCGAAGGCAACCGGAAACGGTAATTGGTACACGGCTCAATTCAGGGTGTTCGGCGATTTTATTTTGCTTGCCGACAATGAGCCCCCGGTAATAAATTGCAGTTTCCATGATAATGCAAATCTCTCAAAAGCTTACCGGATTGTTATTGTGCCCAAAGACAATAACGGGCCCATACAAAATTTCCGCGCTGAACTGGATGGCAAATGGCTTATGTTTACCAATGATAAAGGCCGTGCTTTCATTTACAAGTTTGATGAAATGTGTGCCCGCGGCAGGCATGAATTGAAAATATCCGTACAGGATGAGGCAGGCAATACAACAGAAAAAATTTATCACTTTATAAGATAAAACATGATAACGTTAACAGAAGGAGATAAGGCTCCGGCTTTTAAAGCAAAAGATCAAAATGGGAAGGTAGTTTCACTTTCTGACTACAAAGGAGAAAAAATAGTTCTTTACTTCTATCCTGAGGATGATACGCCCACCTGTACGGATGAAGCATGCAATCTCCGGGACAATTTTGCATTGCTCAAAAAGCATGGATTGGTGGTGTTAGGTGTAAGCCCCGATGATGAAAAAAAACATAAAAAGTTTGAACAAAAATATAAGCTTCCATTCACGTTGATTGCAGACCCGGATAAAAAGATCATTGACAAATACGGCATTTGGGGAGAGAAAAATTTGTATGGCAGGAAGTATATGGGCGTGCATCGCACGACTTTTATCATTGATGAAAAAGGCATCATCCAGAAAATATTTAAGAAGCCAAGGTCAAAAAAACACAGCGAAGAAATACTGAAGGCCCTGCAACCACAATAACTGCCTGCCATGGAGTTTAACGTGAAAGAAAATTCCTGGGTTGCTAATCTGGCTGCAAAAAAACTCGGTTCCTCCAACATTGCCATCGTAATTGGTAACACCGTTCATCTTCATAATGCTACCAAAGAAGAGTTTTTACAAAATAAAAAATGGGTTAAGCATGAACTTTGCCATATCGAACAATATAAACGATACGGCACTTTTGCTTTTATTATAAAATATGTATGGGAAAGTATTTTACACGGATACCACGATAACAAGTTCGAAATAGAAGCAAGGCAAGCCGAAGATGGTTAGCTCCTATTTATTTTGTTTATAAGATGCTGCAGTAATTTTAATTCCCTCTTCGTAAGGTGTGGGTGTGAAATTAAAAGCTTTATTAAATTTTGATGAATCGAAAATGTACGCGGAATCATTTTGATACAACATTTCTTTTAATTCATACATTAGCTTGTTAAAAGCCCCTGCCAACATGATCATGCTCTTACCAACAACCATACGCTTCGGGGAAACCTTGAAAATTTTTGCTGCAAGTTCAATATATTCCTCCCCGGTTAATGGCGGTGCAGCAGTAGGCATGTGCCAAACCTGGTTCCATGCAGCTTCACTCTGAGATAGTAAATACAATGCCTCGCCACAATCTGGCGTGAACGTAAATGAATGAACAACGTGATCATTTACGAGCCATTGCGCGCGTTTACCAGCAGCCATTCTATCAAATAGCAACGCATTTAAAAAACCTGTTTTACAATTAGGGCCGTAAAAATCTGCTGCCCGGGCGATCATAGCATTTAAGTTACCTGCTTTCACTTCATCCATCAATTGTTCGTCTATCCTGGCACGTACTCTGCCTTTTTTGCTCACCGGATTCACAGGAGTATCCTCTGTCATTGCTCCATTTACCTTCCCAAGCGAATAAACATTATCAAAAAATACCAGCCGGGCATTATGTTGTTTGCAAGCTTCAATCGTATTTGCCATTATCGCAGGCCATTGTTTGGCCCACACCCGTATATCATACGGCAGACCGGGACATAGGATAACTACTGATGATCCCTTTACCGCTTCACTGGTTTGAGATGCATTTGTAAGATCAGCAACTTTTGTTGCAGCCCCATAAATAGATACCGGGTGCCGGCTCACAAGTGTGAAAGAAATTTTATTGTCGGCAAGTACTCTTGATAATTCATCGGCAATAGTGCCACCGGTTCCAAGGATAGTATACATAGTCATACAACTTTAAGGGTGATCAATAATCCAGCTCCAGTCCCAGCCGGTCTTTCAATTCTTTTACCAGCGGGTATTCTTCAATGATCTTAAGATATTTTTCTTTTGTTGTAAGATGAACTTCTTTGTCTGCAACTTCAGGAGTTTTCTCCGTTATTAATACTTTATACGTCAAAAACCGGTTGTTGAAATAACTCTGTAGATGCTCAATCAGTTCAGCTCTTTCCGCTTCAATAAATTTTTGCTGAATCGGGTTGTAGGTCATTATTTCAATGCAGTTGTCATCTACAACAGAGAGTCTTGCTGCCTTGAAATTACTCACCCCTGAATGATTGCTATTTTTCTTTAAGTTTTCTATATACAACCCCCAGGCCACATACAACTCTTCTTCATTCAGTGGTTTGGCGGAATTCAGATTCAGTTTATTTTCCTTAGCAACCTGTTCACGGATCTTTTCCAGCGACTTTACGGTCTTAATTTTCGTTTGTGCTTTAACGTTAGTATGACCGGCAGGCGCGTTTTCATTTACCGGTTTTGCTACTTCATCTATTATGAGCCTGGCGTTACCGGTTACCGTGTGACCATTATTATTCACAGCTTTGCCATTTGATGACGGAACAGGTTTCTCTGCAGCCCGGAAAGCAACAGGAGTGATTTTTTTAAATGCAACGGGTCTTAGGCCTTCAAGATGTTTTTTTTTAACAACCGAATCACCTTCACTCACAAGATCAATTGCCTGCTGCAGGTAACAAAGTTTTATGAGTGTAAGTTCAACGTGGAGTTTTTTATTTCTTGCCTGTCGGTAATTTATTTCGGCTTCGTTTAGGATATTAAGCGCACTCAGCAACACAGAAGCATCCACTTTAGATGCCACATCTACATAGCGTTGTTTAAATTCTTCCGATACTTCCAGCAAGCCAGCAACCTTTGGGTCCTTGCTTACCAAAAGATTCCTGATAAATTCAGCAAAGCCATTTAATACCAAATCACCTTCAAAACCTTTACGGTTTATTTCATCGTAAAATAGTAAGGCGTCGCTTACATTTTGTTGCTGCATCGCTTCGATAAAACGGAAGTAATAGTCTTCATCTAAAATGTTCAAATGCTCTACTGTATTGGCATAAGTAACCTGCCCGTTCGTAAAGCTTACAATCTTATCAAGAATACTTAGCGCATCTCTGAGGCAGCCTTCACTTTTTTGAGCGATGATGTGCAATGCCGCTTTATCTGCCTGTATCTTTTCTTTATCGCATATTTCCTGTAAATGATCTACTGTATCCTGGTTAGTGATCCTTTTGAAATCAAAGATTTGACATCTCGAAAGAATGGTAGGAAGAATCTTATGCTTTTCTGTAGTGGCTAAAATAAAAATGGCATAAGGAGGAGGTTCCTCCAGTGTTTTGAGAAATGCATTGAAAGCCGCTGCGCTAAGCATGTGTACTTCATCTACGATGTACACTTTGTATTTTCCCGCTTGCGGGGCAAAGCGTACCTGGTCTACCAATGTGCGAATGTCATCGACTGAGTTATTGCTTGCAGCATCCAGCTCGTGAATGTTTAATGACGTACCATTATCAAATGAAACACAGGAAGCACAAGTATTGCAAGCTTCTCCATCAGGAGTGCGGTTTTCGCAATTGATCGTTTTTGCAAGAATACGCGCACAGGTGGTTTTGCCAACACCTCTTGGTCCGCAAAATAAAAATGCATGAGCTAACTGGTTGTTTTTAATGGCATTTTTCAGCGTGGTAGTAATATGCGATTGCCCTACAACCGAGTTGAAATTCTGAGGCCTGTATTTTCTTGCTGAAACAATAAACTTATCCATAACGAAGGAAACAAATTTACAATTTTACCGGCGATCAGTTGGATAATTCGTCATTGAAAAATACAGGATTTCTTCTGAATGGGTTCAATTAAAAATAGGGTGTCGTTTAAACTCCCTGCTCCGGTCGAAGAGATAGCGGTAAGTGGCAAGCATCCTGCTTTTTTCTGCACCAAGGTTTTTTGCAACATTAATGATTCTCGGATTAAAATCGCCCATCCATTGCATTTCATAGTCGTCATATTGCGCCTTCTTTTTAATGGCGGCGGCGCCTTCAACGATCATAAAATAATCGATGCCCTTATTTTGATATTCCGGTATTACCCCAAATGCAATTCCGGTAAACTTGTGGCATACCCCTTTTTGTTTGAGCCAAAGGAATTTGAGCTTTGCCAAAATATTATATTTACCGTTCAGGTATTTAAAGATCTGATTGAGCTCCGGAATGCTCACCCAAAATGCAACAGGCTCCTCTTTATGATATACAAACCAAACAAGATCTTCGTCTATCACGGGCTTCATGCTATTAAACATAGCGATAGCTGCGTTTTTGTTCAACTCCTTGTTGCCCTCGTGTTTAGCCCATGCTTTATTATAAACGATGGAAAAATGTTCGGCATACTTTGCTAATTGCTTTTTATCGATATGTACGGCTTTATATTCAGGATCTGATTTGTATTTGGCATCTTGTTCATAAAACTTGTCACTCAATCGGGCTCTTACCGGAATTGTAAAACAAATCTGATTATAAAAAACTTTAAAGCCATAGTTCTCAAACAGTGCAACGTAATACGACAGATTATAATTCATAAGATAAATAGGAGGCTGGAATCCCTCCACTACTAAGCCCCACCAGCGATCGCGTTCGCCAAAGTTAATAGGCCCGTCCATTGCCTCCATGCCCCTCTGCATCAGCCAATGTTTTGCCACGTCAAAAAGCATATCTGCCGCATTCTGGTCATTGATACACTCAAAAAAACCAATGCCTCCTGTGGGTTGGGTATCTCCTTTGTTTTTATACTTTTTATTTACAAATGCTGCGATGCGGCCGATAAGATTATCGTCCTTATCTTTCAAGATCCAGCGCGTACATTCGCCAAATCGAAATGCTTTGTTTTTTTCAGGCTCGAAAACGTCATTCACATCTTTATTTAAAGGACGAATAAAATTGGAATCGTCTTTGTAAAGGATCAACGGCACCTGCAAAAATTCCTTAGCCGTTTTACTATCTGTAACCGGAATAAGCTCCATTATATGTTTCTGACTTTTCAGTAAAGTAACAATCAAAAAAGTTTGTTGCCAAAAATCCACATCAGGCGATAAATATGCAATTTATATCATGAGAAATTCTTTTAAACAAAAACGGGATTCGTTAAATATTAAAGCGATTAACAAAACAACGTGAAACGTAATTGCACCTTATTAATTTTTTGTCTGTTAAAATTTATTATCGGGGAACCTGCTCAATGGCTAAAGGCATGTTTATTGTAAATTATTCTATTGAATAAATATTTAAAATGCGAGGAAGCTACTCAAAACTTTACTTCTTTTTAATCCGAAACAACTTTTTCTTTAATCTAAAAAATACACGCTATGACAAACAAAAATGAAAAGAGAGTGGCCATCTTAACTGAAAATGGCTTCGAGGAAGTTGAATTAACCAGTCCTAAAAAAGCCATGGAAAATGCGGGATTCAAAGTAGACATTGTTTCTCCACAAAAGCAAAAAGTAAAAGGATGGGCGCATGATCACTGGTCCATCGAATTGCCGGTGGACGTAACCATTACAAAGGCTCATGCGGACGATTATGATGCGCTGATGATACCGGGAGGTGTTATGAACCCTGATCAGATGCGAATTAATGAAGACTGTGTTCAGTTTGCAAAAGAGTTTATGATGTCGGGGAAACCTGTTGCAGCAATATGTCACGGCCCGCAACTATTAATTGAGACAGGCTTGCTCAGAGGCAGAAACGTTACCTCTTACCAATCTGTCAGGACCGACTTAAGAAATGCGGGAGCCAACTGGAAGGACAAAGAAGTGGTAACAGACAACGGACTTATTACCAGCAGGGGTCCGGAGGACATTGAAGCTTTCAATAAAAAGTTACTTGAAGAAATACGGGAAGGCGTTCACGAACATGCGTAAATTCATTGGGTAACGTCCAATTTAAAGAGTCTGCTTACAGCGGGCTCTTTATTCATACTTCTTCATTAAATCGTAAAGAATTTTTTTATCGCAATCAGTCAAAACGCGGCTGCTATCCTGCGTTTCAAAGTGTCTTTTAAAAGATTCTATTGCCGCAAGACTATCTTTTACAGAATAGCCAATTACTCTCAACGCTTCGATGCTGTTGAAATTTTCGGGAACACAAATATTGGTAGTGTCATCATACCATAAACCGAATCCGTTTTCCGCGAGCAATTGCCATGGAAAATTCTTATTAGGATCATTTTTTCTCGTGGGCGCTATATCCTCATGTCCTATAAAGTTTGCAGCAGGTATACGATATTCTTTTTTTAACGCAGTCAAAAGCATTAGCAGGCTGTTGATCTGTGGTTGAGGAAAAGTATCATAGCCATTATTGTCGAGTTCAATACCAATAGAGTTTGAGTTAACGTCCTTATCATTTCCCCACGAACCAACTCCAGCATGCCAGGCCCTGAGGTAGTCGTTCAGCATATGATGAATTGTGCCATCCTTGCATATTACATAATGCGCACTCACTCCTGAATTTTTATTAGTAAACGTTTGAAGCGTCTGCTCACAACTATTCTGCGCTGTATGATGGATGATAACAAAGTCGGGCCGGCGCATGCCAAAGTTGGTGGTTCCTATCCATTTCGACGCAGTAGTAAAACTATCGGCCAGGGGTACACGACGAATGATTTTGGCAAAAGATTTTACTTCTCTTTTATAAATCCTGTTGGTATGCGCATATTTATTTGAACCGCACGAGAGTATATTAACAACAAATAATAATACCAGGATTCTTTTCCCTTTCATTTTTTGTGTAAAGATAGATCAGCTTACATACGGATGGGCGCGAATACACGCAAAATGTTTTTTTGCGTATAATTTCCTTATGACTACCTTGTCGCTTCTCTCTCTAAGAAAATTAAACCTTCCGAAAAAAACCGGTTAACCTTTATTTTATCATTTTAAAAAGGTTTTACGAAAAAATTGATCTTGTTCTCATTTGCGGGAATCTTATTTGCTTCCTGCAACGACCAGGGAACCGAAACAAAAGAGTCTACCAAAGATTCCACCTCGCCTGCTCCGGCTGCCATGAATTATCCTTACATAATCAAAAAGCCTGACAACTGGGATATTGGCAGCCAGCAAAATACAATGATTGTGTTAAGTAGTCTAAAGGCATATGAAAATGGCAATGTAGATGAAGCATTGAAAGATTGGGCTGATTCGGTATATCTGCAATTTAACGCAATGGATACCACAATGTCGAAGGGCAGCATCAAAGCCATGTTTACAAAACAGCGCAGTAACTGGAAAACCATGAATGTAAAAATGGATGATTGGGAATCCGTGATTTCAAAAGACAAAAGTGAAGAATGGGTTACGCTTTGGTAAAGGCAATTCTGGGAAGATATGAAAGGGAAAAAAGATTCTGCCGATTTCATCGACGATCTGATGCTGAAAAACGGGAAGATCCTACGGCTGGATGAATACACGAGGCGGCTGCACTAAAAAATCATGAAGAAAAATTTGCTAAGGCATTACTGAACCCGGTAATGCCTTTTTAATTCGATGACTTATTTTTTAAAATAAGATCGGTCAACAGTTACATATTTCTTCTGTATTGACCACCCACTTCATACAGTGCGTGGGTTATCTGCCCGAGTGAGCAATATTTTACAGTTTCCATTAATTCTTCAAAAAGATTACGATTATGAATAGCGGACTCTTGCAGTCTTTTTAGCATTGCATTACATTTGTCTTTATGCCTGCGATGAAAAGTTTCCAAATTTTTAATCTGCATGTTTTTCTCATCCGTAGTACTTCGTATTACCTCCGCAGGTAAAATCGTGGGCGAACCTGCTTTGTTCAGAAATGTATTTACGCCTACGATCGGAAGTTGCCCCGTATGCTTCATTGTTTCATAATACAGGCTTTCTTCCTGAATTTTATTGCGCTGGTACATTCTCTCCATAGCGCCCAATACGCCCCCTCTTTCAGAAATCCTGTTGAACTCCGCTATCACAGCCTCTTCCACCAGGTCAGTTAATTCTTCAATTAGAAAACTTCCCTGGTTGGGATTTTCATTTTTTGACGTCCCCAATTCCCGATTAATGATCAGTTGGATTGCCATGGCTCGCCTTACACTTTCTTCCGTAGGTGTTGTGATCGCTTCATCATATGCATTGGTGTGAAGACTATTGCAATTATCATAGATAGCATACAATGCCTGCAGGGTGGTTCGTATGTCATTAAAATCTATCTCTTGTGCGTGGAGGCTGCGCCCGCTGGTTTGAATATGATATTTCAGTTTTTGCGATCGCTCATTCCCATTGTACTTATGTTTCATAGCTTTGGCCCAGATACGCCTTGCTACTCTTCCGATCACGCTGTATTCTGCATCCATTCCATTGCTGAAAAAGAAAGAAAGATTAGGTGCAAAGTCATCAATATGCATGCCTCTTCCGAGATAATATTCCACGTAAGCAAAACCATTTGCAAGAGTAAACGCGAGTTGCGTGATAGGATTGGCGCCCGCTTCCGCAATATGATATCCACTGATGGATACGGAATAAAAATTTCTGACTTTATGCCTGATAAAATATTCCTGTACATCTCCCATTAGTTTCAAAGCAAACTCCGTTGAAAAAATGCAGGTGTTCTGCGCCTGGTCCTCTTTTAAAATATCTGCCTGCACGGTTCCGCGAACGGTTGATAGTGCATTCGCTTTTAGTTTTTTATAAACATCTTTATCCAGTACATCTTCGCCGGAAAGGCCCAACAGCCTCAATCCTAAACCGTCGTTGCCTTCCGGCAATTTACCTTTTAGTTTCCCTTTTTCAGGAATCACTTTTTCCCCGTCTGTGCCAATATATGCGGGCAGTGAAGAAAGCTTAAATTTTGATTCGATAACTTCGTTTACCCGTTCCCGTAAGTTATTTTCAGTTATGTACTTCTCGCATCGCTGGTCGATGGCTGCGTTAAGAAAGAAAGCAAGAATGATAGGAGCTGGTCCATTAATCGTCATACTTACAGAAGTCTTCGGATCGCACAGATCAAATCCACTGTATAATTTTTTTGCATCATCTACGGTTGCAATGCTTACGCCGCTGTTACCGACTTTCCCATAAATATCGGGGCGTACTGCCGGATCTTCGCCGTACAGCGTAACGCTGTCAAACGCAGTGCTGAGACGCTTTGCAGGCTGGCCGATACTAACGTAATGAAACCGCTTGTTTGTCCGCTCCGGGCTTCCCTCGCCCGCAAACATCCTTGTAGGATCTTCTTCTGCTCTTTTTAGAGGGAATACACCAGCCGTATATGGAAACTCGCCCGGAAAATTTTCCTGTAATGTCCAATGTAATATGTCTCCCCAATCTTTGAAACGCGGAACTGCAATTTTTGGAATTTTTAGATGGGAAAGCGTTTCAAAATACAATGGCTGTTTAATGATCTTTCCTCTTACATCATATTCGAAAAAATCTTTTTGATATAAACTTTTAACCTTCTCCCATTCGTTGATTGTCTTTTTTGAATCGTGCGTCAACTTCTTTTCCACATCTTTAATTTCTTTTTTCAGAACCTCAACAGTTGATTCACTTTCTTTCCTTTCTATGATCTTTAAAGAACCTTCGAGCTGGTACAATTTTGAAGCTAAAGCAGATTGTTCATGAGAAGCGTTATTATAATCCGAGATTGTTTCTGCAATCTCAGCGAGATAGCGCACCCGTTTTGCAGGGATAACCGTTTCGCCTAAGCCACCACTCAATGGCGGCGCTTTGTATTCTTTGAAATTGCTCTCTGTCTTCTTATTTACCAATGTAATAATTATGTTGAACAACTTATTACACCCGGGATCATTGAATAACGATGCAACCGTACTGATGATGGGTAGTTCATCTTCTTTTGCCTGCCAGAGGTTATGATTTCGTTTATACTGCTTTTTGATATCGTGTAATGCATCTAACGATCCTGCTTTATCAGATTTGTTGAGGCAAATAATATCTGCATAATCGAGCATGTTGATCTTCTCTAATTGTGAAGCGGCTCCATATTCGGGAGTCATCACATATACGCTTATATCACAATGGTCGAGAATAGAAGCGTCGCTTTGCCCGACCCCTGCACTTTCGAGAATGATAAAATCATAGCCTGCAGATTTGCAGATGTCAATTGCCTCCTGCACATGATTACTTAGTGCTTTGTCATTCTCCCGTGTTGCAAGTGAACGCATATATGCCCGCGGATGATGAATGGAGTTCATTCGTATTCTGTCTCCCAATAAAGCGCCGCCCGTTTTTTTCCTTGACGGATCCACAGAAATTACAGCAATTGTTTTATCCTCGTAATTATTGAGAAAGCGACGCACAATCTCGTCTGTAACAGAAGATTTACCAGCTCCCCCGGTACCGGTAATTCCAAGCACGGCAACTTTTCCCCGGGCCTTACCATTTACCGGCATTTTAAATGGCTGTTCATTTTCCGCATGAGATATTGAAGCAGCAATTTGTTTTATGTCATGCCATTCGTCCAGTACGAATTTTTTTTTCGTGTGTCCATTAGCGCTTGTCTTCAGGATTTTTTTGGCTTTTTTGCACTTGTCTATCACATCTTCTATCATGCCTTCCAGTCCCATATGTCTGCCGTCGTCCGGAGAATATATTTTGGTAATGCCGTAATCTTCCAGTTCTTTTATCTCTTCCGGTAAAATAGTTCCGCCGCCGCCGCCAAAGATTTTTATCTGACTGCTTTCATTCTTATCAAGCAGGTCTTTCATGTATTTAAAGAATTCCACATGTCCTCCCTGGTAGCTCGTCACTGCGATCCCGTCTGCATCTTCCTCTATCGCACATTCCACAATTTCATGCACACTTCTATTGTGCCCGAGATGAATAATTTCGGCCCCCTTACTTTGCATTATTCGTCGCATGATGTTGATGGCGGCATCATGACCATCAAAAAGAGAAGTGGCTGTAACAATTCTCACTGTTCCGGCAATCGCGGCTTTAGCCATATACATTTTATTTTTAGTTTCTGCAGTACTGTAAAATTACAACTTCACTTATGAAAATAACGGTTGTCAGTTTGAACTGCGATCCTTTATGCGTATTCGCTTTTTAGGGAAATCTGCAACAATTCCCAATGCAATGTTTCCTGTTCTGTGCTGTACAAACCGGTGATTTATCAATATCGCGAGTGATCCCTGCAACTTCAGCCTAAGAGGAAATTTTTTAAAACCAAAAGTGTAATTCACGGCGGGTTCCCAAAAATACACAGGAGAGACAGTGAGGCTATCAAAAATATAATTGTCGAGTTCGGTGGGACTATAGTTCGTATTAATTTTCCTATAAACCACTGCCGTAATCCTCGAACTGAATGTGCTCCACAAATTTTTGAAAAGACGATACGTAACTGACGGTTGTAAAAAGATTTTTGTTGGCCGGCTATTGTGATATTTATTGGTAACGACGCTGTTGGACGTATATTGGTCATTGATATCAAAAGCGCCAAAGGCCATTCCGCCAAATACCTGGAAATTCATTCGCGGATTAAAATTGACCGGCGAGTAATAGCCGATACCGATTTCTGTAAAATGTCTCTTATACGACAACATTGAAGTATCGCCGGCATAGTAAGTGTCATTGCTTGTGTTTTTCTCCCAGTGAGCGCTTCCCGAGAATATTGCTGCAATGTGATTGGTAATAGCCCATGCTCCCTGCATATCGAAGCCATTGTATGAATCGCCTTTATCACTGAATGTATTCAATGATCCGCTATAGCCTCCTGAGAGTTCAAGGGCATTTTTGCGATTTAGTATGGGAATATTTTGAGTGGAGGGGGCAAATACATAACGAGGCGAGTAACACGAAACGAATGCCACACTTGTGAACATTAAAATACCAGCGAATCGTTTTTGTGCATTTTTCATATCATCTTAAAAGTTAGCATCGCAAATTCTTCCAAAGCCAGCGTTTCGGCCCTGCGATCAAAAATTTTATCTGCAAGTACTTCTTTTGGAAAAAGATTTTTCACTGCATTGCGCATGGTCTTACGTCTCTGGCCGAAAGAAGCTTTTACTAACCTTATAAAATCCTTGTCACTTTTTACTGCTAAAAAATCCTTCTTCCTTGTCAGTCGAATCACACCACTTTGCACTTTTGGCGGCGGCACGAAACTTTCATTGCTTACAGAAAACAGATATTCCGCTTTATAATAGTATTGAAGTAATACACTCAACACTCCGTAAATCTTGCTTCCTTCTTTTGCCGCGGCCCGTTCCGCCACCTCCTTCTGAAACATGCCAATCACGACAGGCACATACTCTTTCCATTCCAATGTCTTAAACAGGATTTGTGTGGAAATATTATAGGGAAAATTTCCTATTACAATGAAAGGCTCATCGAAAGGGCGGGAGAGCGAAAGAAAATCTTCGTGAATAAGATTGTTTTGAAGCGCGGGATATTTTTTTGAAAGAAATTGAATCTTTTCATCATCAACTTCTACAGCTATAAAATGTATACCCGGAATATCAACAAGGTGTTTCGTGAGCACTCCGCCGCCAGGGCCTACTTCCAGCAGGTTAGTGAATTGGTGCGTCATCAACTCCGCGATGATCTTTTCCACTACACCTTCATCTTTTAAAAAATGTTGCCCTAATGATTTTTTAAGTGTGTACATGCCAGGTGAAATTACATTTAGTTTCATTATTGTTCTATAATCCTTGTTAGCACCTTGCCATTTAAACCTAACCCCCAACCCCTCTCCGGGGAGAGGGGCAAAAATTATTTATCACATAAAATTCAAGACAACGCCATAATATTTTTTGGGCGATAGCCTTTGATTTACCTAAGCTAAATTTACGGCGCGATAATATTTATCATAAATGATTCATACAACGAATGGCATTGTTCTGCGCACTGTGAAATATGGCGAAACATCAGTGGTTGTAAGTATACTGACTGCACTATTCGGTATGCAATCTTATATGGTAAATGGAGTTCGTACCAGCAGCAAAAATTCAAAAGCACATTTTTTTCAACCGGCCTCCCTGCTGGAAATGCAGGTATATCACAATGAATTGAAAAACCTTCAGCGGATAAAAGAAGTAAAATGGAGCTACCTGTTTAAAAATGTTTTTAGTGACATAATAAAAAATTCCGTTTCGTTATATATGGTGGAATTATTGCAGAAAAGCATCAGGCAACCCGAAACCAACGAAGATCTTTTCAATTTTTCCGAGGAAGCTTTAATACAACTCGATGCTGCATTGCCCGAAGTGACCGCTAATTTTCCAATTTATTTTGCATTACACCTCACACAGCTTTTAGGATTAAGCATTCTGGATAATTATTCAGCACAAAACAATCTTTTCTCTGTGTCCGAAGGAAAGTTTGTAAGCAAAAGCTTAATAAATGAGCCTGGGGCAGATGAGCAGGTGAGTCACTCTATTTCGCAATTGCTCAAAGCGATGCGCCCTTCAGAATTAGCTGAAATCAGGTTGAACAAAAATATTCGCAAAGCAATTTTGGCAACATTGGAAAATTATTATCAATATCATATTGCAGAATTTGGGGCCATGAAGACGTTGCCCGTATTGCATGAGTTGATGGGATAGGCTCATAAAATTCTTTCTGCGGATGACTTTTCGGTTAATTGTGTTTCGTCAGCATTTTTAATCAATATGATGCCAGGCCTTTTACCTTTTTCAAAACTTCCTAATTGATCATCCAATTGTAATGCCCTAGCACTGTTAATGGTAGCCCATTGGAGCAAGGTCTCGGTAGGAATGTAGGGAAAATTCTTTGAAATGATTTTTAACTCTTCCAAAATGCTCAATTGATGATTGGAGGCAAGGCTATCTGTACCGATCACCATGTTGCAATTATTTTTTAAAAATAAATTGACATCGGGTAGCGCATTCTCGATATACAAATTTGCATTGGGGCAAAAGCAAAATGAAACAAGCTGCTGCGAAGATTTTTTTTCGTTTAGATAATCAATGTCCTGCTGTTGGGTAAAAGTATTGTGCACCAGGATAACAGAAGAGGCCTCATTAAAGTATTCGAAATAAGTTTCAAGACTTCGTTTGCCGGGCGGTTTATAAAAAGAATTATCAATCCCCATCCTGGTGTACATCTCAGCCAGGTTTCCTTTGCCGGTTTCAAAAAAGATATCTTCATCTTTTGTTTCCTGGTTGTGAATGCTCACCACACTGTGGAAAAAAAAGGGGAAAATTTTTCCCCACAGCTCCCTCGATACTGAATAGGGTGCGTGCGGAACGATTGATGCTTTTAAATTTTTGGTAATGAAATCATCATAAAATTTTTTACTCTGTCCAAATCGTACTTCAGCAACGGAAGGATTCCAGCCGCTTACCTCTAAAAAATTGTAATACCCGAGAACGTTCGCCGATTTGACGGAAACCGACTGCGAACTATTACAGATATCGCCAACGGCCACAATACCACTCCCCAGCATTTCCTGCTCTGCTTTTCTCATCGCATCTACGATCACTTCTTCATCATAGTGCCGTTCTGTCACCACTTTATAGACAAATTCAACCAGGCCGGTTTTCTCCGCTATCGCGTCTTTTAGGTAAGATAGTTCCAGGTGGCAGTGTGCATTTACAAAACCAGGAGAGAGAATTCCATTAACGATTTGAATGTCATCTCCCGCATTTTCCAAATCAACAATGTCGATAATTTTGCCTCTATTGTCAGTAATTAAAACCCTGCTGCCCTCTGATAATTGTGTGCCCGTAAATAAATGATCCGCTTTAAACTTTCGGTAGTTCATGTAAGTGCTAATGAGTTAATTTTGCATCCCGGTAAATCAAAGATAATTCCCTTATCGTAAAGACTTTGAAAAGCCAAACTATTTAAATTCATTGTTCATATGTTAGATAAACTGGAAGCCATACAAGCAAGATTTGATGAACTGGCGGTTGCGCTTTCGAATCCGGAAATCGTGAGCGATAATAAGAAGTACAAACAGCTAAGCAAGGAATACCGCAGCCTGGAAAAGATTGTGCAAGTACGAAGGGAATATACAAAAGTGCTTGATGACATAGAGTTCAGCAAGGAAATGATCAACAGCGATGATGAAGAAATGCGTGAACTTGCCAAAGAGGAACTACCCGCACTACATGAAAAGAAGGAGGCGTACGAACAACAAATAAGAAATCTGCTCATACCAAAAGACCCTCAGGACGAGAAAAATGCCATACTGGAAATAAGGGCCGGAACCGGTGGGGATGAAGCTTCCTTATTTGCCGGAGACCTCACCAGAATGTATTTGAAATATTGTGAATCCAAAGGCTGGAAAACGGCGTTGCTCAGTGAAAGCCCGGGGACGGTTGGTGGTTATAAAGAAGTGCAAATAGAAGTTACGGGCGACGATGTATACGGAACATTGAAGTTCGAAAGTGGCGTACATCGTGTGCAGCGTGTGCCGGACACAGAAGCCAGTGGCAGAGTTCATACAAGCGCAGCCACGGTGGCAGTAATGCCCGAGGCCGAAGAGGTAGACGTGGAATTAAAAGAAAGCGATGTTAAAATGGAAACTGCACGAAGTGGCGGCGCCGGCGGTCAAAATGTAAATAAAGTAGAAACGAAGGTTATGTTGACGCACCTGCCAACGGGTATCGTGGTGGTATGTCAAACCGAACGCAGTCAGCTCGGTAACAGGGAAAAGGCCATGCAGATGCTGCGTACCAAACTTTACGAAGATGAGGTGAGAAAACAGGAAGATGAGATTTCAAAACATCGCAAAAGCCTCGTGAGTACGGGAGACCGGTCGGCTAAAATTAGAACGTATAATTACCCACAGGGACGTGTGACCGATCATCGAATTGGACTAACAGCCTACAATCTTGATGACGTGCTGAATGGTGACCTGCAACAGTTTATAGACGCACTGCAGTTTGCCGAAAACTCAGAGAAGTTGTTGAATCAATAAGTATTAATACGATCATAACTATCTCTTATAACTTTATTAACAAAAGTAGCTTTACCTTTGGCACATGATTTGAAATATAATCAGCATAAAGTTTAAAAGTCAATTTTCTCATAAGCAGTTAGTTTTGGTAAACGGCCCCTGTATCTACAGGGGCCTTTCTTTTTTTGTAGCGACAGTCCGATTGTTAATCAATAACTATATCCTTGTTAAAAAAATGTTTTCAGCATTCTTACTTTTAACTTTGCCTGTTATTATCACAAGTAACAGAACCACCTGCTAAATATGTCGGAACAAACAACCCAGATCTTTCAAACAAGCAGACCCACACGGTGGAAACGGGTAAAATGGACAGGCAGGGTGCTATTGTTCATTGCACTTTTCTTTTTTACGGTGCTGGGAATTGCCTTGTATAGTGGCTCGCTGCCAAGTTTGCCAAACCTTCAGGCAAAGGCCAGACAATATGAATTGCGGATAGATCCGGCAAATCCACTTACCATAAAGAACGCACAAAACGAAAAGTATAAAGGCTTTAAAGATTTCTTGCTCAAAAAAATAAAAGCCGATTCTATAAAACGGGCAAAAAACAAACTGGCCTCTGCCGCAAATTCTTTGTCCGTAATCCGTGGCGCTTTTTACACACCCTGGAACAGTCATACGTCCTTTCCGGATCTGAAAAGAAATGTAGATAAACTCAATGCAATTTTTCCTGAATGGTTTTTTATAGATACTACCAATTATACACTTAATACGAGAATAGACTCTGCCGGTTTTGCTTTGATGAAACAAAAGCAATTGCGCATCATTCCGATATTTTCCAATTTTTGGACAGGAAAAGATTTCGACGGTAACCTGGCGCACAAAATATTGACCAATCCTGTTTTACAGGAAAAGATCATCAGCCAAATAGTCGATACACTTAGCTACTATGGCCTCAGTGGAATAAACGTTGACTTTGAAGAATTAACTGAATCAACGAATGAACCGCTGACCAACTTTCAAAAAAATTTATACGAAGCGTTGCACAGCAAAGGATTCCTGGTCACAATGGACATGGCTCCGAAGGATAACGATTACGATTATACGAAGTTGGCCGAATACAATGATTATATCGTGTTGATGGCCTACGATGAACATAATGGATCAACCGGACCCGGACCAATAAGCGGGCAAAAATGGCTGGAAGATGCCGTCTCGTGGACAGCAGACAGGATGCCTGCTTCAAAAATCATTTTAGGCATAGCTGGTTTTGGATATGATTGGTCCAACATAAAGAAAGATACTCCCGTAAGTTATACCTATACCGATGCGATAACTAAAGCAAAAGCTCTGGGTGCGCAAATTATTTATGACAATGATTCCTACAATTTACACTTTAATTATGCATCCGAGGAGAAGGACAATGATGGGAATCCTGATACAACACTTCATGAGGTATGGTTCACTGATGCAGCTACAATATTCAACATTTTGAGATTTAGTGATGAGTTCCCGTTGGCGGGAACTATATTATGGCGGCTTGGAAGCGAGGATGCAAGAATGTGGAAATACTATACCCGCAACCTGAGCAATGCGTCTTTGGAGGCACATCCTTTCAATTATGATTCGCTCACGAATATTCCTGCTCCGCGCGATGATGTAGGTTTTGAGGGAGAAGGTGAAATTCTGGATATTCTCTTTTCGCCGCAACCCGGGAAGATCGGCCTCGAAATCGATAGTACAGAACAACTGATTGCGGAACAAAATTATTTACAACTTCCTTCAGGCTATGTCATCAGAAAGTTTGCAGAAGATACTACGGTTGGTAAAGGTCATAAACTGATTCTTACTTTCGACGACGGTCCCAGCGCGGAATGGACGCCAAAGATTCTGAATATACTGGAAAAAGAAAAAGTACCGGCAACATTTTTTGTAGTCGGCATCAATGCAGAGCAAAACATTCCCATTTTACAAAGAGAGTTCAAAGACGGATTTGAAATAGGTAATCACACCTTCACTCATCACAACATTGCAGAGATGAGCCCACAGCGGGCTGACCTCGAGATGAAGCTTACCAGGTTATTAATTGAAAGTATTACCGGGCATTCCACTATTTTGTTCAGAGCGCCTTACAATGCAGACTCCCAACCCGAAACCTATGACGAGCTGGTACCCATTGAGAGAAGCCGGAACGAAAATTATTTAACCATTAATGAGAGCATCGATCCCAACGACTGGGCGCCAGGTGTAAGTGCGGACAGTATTGTAGCAAGAGTCATCAGACTTGAAAAAGATGGAAATGCCAGCATCATCCTGTTGCACGATGCCGGCGGTGAAACACGCGAAGCCACCGTGGAGGCCCTTCCGAGAATAATTGACTACTTCAAGAAGCAGGGATATGTATTTACCACTGTTGCAGACCTGATGGGGAAAACAAGAGACGAAGTGATGCCACGTGTAGCCTCAGACAACGACAGGTGGGCAAGAAAATTTAATTTTTTTCTTGCGGAAGCAACCTACTGGAGTGGACAGATTTTGTTCACACTGTTTATTATCGGGATAGGCCTATCCATTGCCAGGATGGTATTGATGGCTGTGCTGGCAAGCATACAAAAGAATAAAGATGCCAGATTAAAAAAGATGCTGCCGCCCATTTTTCAAACGGCTAAATCACAATGGCCGCTGGTAAGCATCATAGTACCTGCCTACAATGAAGAAGTAAATGCAGTACGGACGGTAAGCAGCCTACTGGCGCAGGATTATCCGCAGTTAGAAATAATTTTTGTAGATGACGGGAGCAAGGATAATACCTATCCCAAAGTATCCGAACATTTTCAGTCCAATAATAACGTGCACGTATACACGAAATCAAATGGAGGAAAGGCGTCTGCTTTAAACTTTGGTATTCAGAAATCTTCAGCAGAATTTGTTGTTTGCATTGACGCGGATACTCAATTAAAAACGGATGCCGTTATCGAGTTGATGAAAAAATTTGAAAATGATAATGTAGGTGCGGTTGCGGGTAATGTAAAAGTGGGAAACCAGATAAATATGATCACCAAATGGCAAAGCATTGAATATGTGACTTCGCAAAACTTTGACAGGAGGGCATTTGATTTACTCAATTGTATCACTGTCATTCCGGGAGCCATCGGCGCTTTCAGAAAAGATGCTATTCTAATCGCTGGTGGATTTACCACCGATACGCTCGCTGAAGATTGCGATTTAACGATGCGACTCCTAAGACAAAATTATATTGTTAAGAACTGTACAAGTGCTATTTCATATACGGAGGCACCGGAAACATTCAGGCAATTCCTGAAACAAAGATTCAGATGGAGCTTTGGCGTAATGCAATCCTTCTGGAAACACCGCGACACACTGTTTAATCCGAAATATAAAAACTTTGGAATGGTGGCTATGCCTAACATTCTTATTTATCAAATGATACTGCCCATCCTGGCACCGCTTGCAGATCTTATTCTGGTACTAAGCATAATTGCAGCTTCGTTAGGTGTAGTAGTAGCAAGTGTTCCGCACATCTTGCTTTATTACATTATTTTCACTCTGGTGGACGTGGCTGGCGCCGCCCTGGCTTTTGCGTTTGAAAAAGAGAATCATATGAAGCTGATCTGGATGCTGCCACAAAGGCTGATCTATCGTCAGCTAATGTATTACATTCTTATAAAATCTTTCAACAAAGCCATCAAGGGTGAATTGCAAGGATGGGGTGCACTGAAAAGGACGGGAAGTGTAAAAGATGTTGCTGTTGTAGAATAACTTCGTAGTTTTAATTCTCACGGTGAATACTCACCTATTAACTTTCAAAATCCTGTCAGCTTATTTCTTACTATGCAATTTAAAAACAAGACCGCATTTATAACCGGCGCATCGCGCGGTATCGGAAAAGCTATTGCGCTCAAACTGGCGAATGAAGGTGCCAATATTGTGATCGCAGCAAAATCTGTAGAAGAAAATCCAAAACTGGGTGGGACTATTTTCAGCGCAGCAAAGGAAATAGAAGCTATTGGAGCCAATGCATTACCGGTTCAGTGCGACATACGATTCGCTGATCAGATAGAAAATGCGGTAAGTGCTGCAGTGTCCCGGTTTGGGAGCATCGATATTTTAATAAATAACGCCTCTGCTATCTCACTGACAACAGTTGAGCAAACGGAAGTCAAGTCATATAGCCTGATGTATGACATCAATGTAAAAGGGACCTTCTTTGTAAGCAAGGCCTGCATTCCCCATTTAAAGAAAGGTAGCAATGCCCACATCTTAAATCTTTCGCCTCCTATTAACTTAGATCAAAAATGGTTTTCCAATCATCTTGCATACACTATGACTAAGTACAATATGACAATGATTGCACTGGGGCTTGCCGGCGAATTAAAAAAATATAATATTGCAGCCAATACGCTTTGGCCGAAAACCACCATCGCCACAGCAGCTGTGCGCAATTTGTTGGGAGGTGAAGCCCTGATCAGGATGAGCCGGACTCCCGAAATCATTGCAGACGCCGCTTATTATATCTTAAAGAGACCCATAGCAGAATGCACAGGCAAAAATTTTATTGATGAGGAGGTGCTAACAGAAGAAGGCATTACAAGTTTTGATAAATATGCCATAACGCCTGGTGGCAAGTTGTACACAGATCTTTTCCTCTAAATACTTTTTTCGGATAAAATTTTCGCAAGTGTATGTAACGTGTCGCTCATTTTTTTTTTGATCTCATCATAGGTGGGTAACGCTTTACCGGTATAGATGAAAAACAAACAAATGTTTTGATGCTTTTCAGCAAGAATATTATTCAACGCTGACTTTTGGAGGCGATAGGATTCCCTCATGAGTCTTTTGATCCTGTTACGATCAACGGCCTTTTTAAAATTTTTATTACTAACGGAGAAGGATACACGAAGACGAGCGGGGTCATCGGTGTCTTCAAGGTATAGCACCCGCAAAGGAAAAACTGAAAAGGATTTCCCTTCGCGAAAAAGCTGCGCGATTTGCTTCCGGCTTTTCAGCTTTTCTTTCCTGCCTAATGTGAATTGTTTTGGGATGGAGTACCTGTTTGATTCGGGCTTAAATTACTAAAATAAAAAATAGCCTCTCTTGCGGGAGGCTATCGCACGAAATATCTTGATCGGTTTATTTCTTACTTCCGTGTTCACTCGATACGGTTAGCTTATGGCGTCCCTTTTTTCTGCGGCTGGCCAATACCTTGCGACCATTGGCGGTAGCCATGCGCTTTCTGAAACCATGAACACTTTTGCGGCGGCGCTTATGCGGCTGGTAGGTGCGTTTTTTTCCTGGCATTTTATAAAATTTTTTCTGTTAAAAATTTACTTCAATCTTACAGCCGGTCACCATACCGCTGCGTGTGAAAGGGCTGCAAAAGTATGAAAGAATTTTAAATTTAGGAAGCTGAATTAGCAGCACTTTTTACCCCGTGGCTTGTAGGTCTACATGCATTGAATGTACCTCTCTCCCAAAGAAAATTGCAGAATGTTTGTCAAAATCTTTCACGGAATCTGTTGTATAAAAATCCAATTCTCCGGTTTTGGTGCAATTTTTTTCAATTTCGGGGTGTCTTTGTAAATAACTCTGAAGACTTTGGGCAACTATTTCACCTTGTGATATTACTTGCATGTTTTCGGGGGCGTACTTCCTTATTTTATCGATCAGCAACGGATAATGCGTACATGCCAGCAGGATTGTGTCGATGTCGGAAGCGGCTGAAAGCAATGAATTTATGTCGTTCTTTACAAAAAAATCTGCCCCTTTCGAGCGATATTCATCATTTTCTACCAGTGGCACCCACATGGGGCAGGCATGCTGATATACTGATACTTCGGGAAAGAACTTCTCAATTTCAATAGGATATGATCCTGATTCTATGGTACCTACGGTGCCCAGGATTCCTATTTTTTTTGTTTTACTGTAATTACCGATAATTTCTGTAGTTGGCCGTATTACGCCTAATACACGCATATTGCTGCCCAGGTGCGGCAGGTCCTTTTGCTGGATTGTTCTCAGTGCCTTCGCCGAAGCAGTGTTGCAGGCAAGAATAATCAGCCGGCAATTTTTTTTCATTAACCATTTTATCGATTGCAATGTATATTCATACACCGTATCAAAAGACCTGTTGCCATAAGGCGCCCTTGCATTATCGCCAAAATACAGATAATCGTATTGAGGCATTCTGTTTACAATTGCTCTCAGAACAGTAAGGCCACCATAGCCAGAATCAAATACGCCAATGGGAAATCTGCTCATAGTACAAAAATAAACAAGCCATCCTTTTCAGAATGGCCCGATGTATCTGTCAAACCTTCCTATTTAGCTGTTGGCGTTGTGGAAGGCGGTGGTTGCTTCAGATGCATTTTCTTAATCACAAGTGGGCCAATATCTCCCGACGGTGGCATATATATCAATGCTTCCTTAGGGAAGATATACGTATAGCCATTCTCTTTTGCCACATCCTCAATTGCGGTCTGCAATTTCTTTTGTATGGGCAAAGATAACTCTTGGCGTTTTTGTTCAAATTGATTTTGGATCTTTTGATCTAACCCATTGAGGTCTTGCAGTTGTTTTTGCAGGTCTTGCCTTTTTACCTCTTTAAGACTTGGGCTCATAGCTGCAGAATCTTTATAAAATTTTTGTACCGCGTCGTTGAAGGCGTTGCGCTGATCCTGTGCATTTTGATAAAGTGATTTTTGATAATCATCCAATTGTGACTGAATAGTATCAGCCTCGGGCATTAACTGAATTATTTCATCAGCATTGATATAGCCAATTTTTTGCGCATGTGCGCCCGTAGAGAACCCCAATAAACCCGCAGATATTAAAACCAGTGAAAGAAACTTTTTCATTTTGATTTATAGTATTTGTTTGTATAAAGTGTTTAAAAATTTATTAATGGCTGCACCGAAACTTTCCTTTCGCAATTATTTAACACCCAGCTCTTTTAATACATCATCGCTCTTGTCAAGTTTTGGGTCGGCAAAGATAACGGTAATTCCATCACTTTTATCCAAAATAAAGTCATATAATTTCTCTGCTGCAAGCTTTTGAATTGCAGTATAAACTTTGTCTTGTATTGGTTTTATGAGTTCCTGTCTTTTCTTAAACAGGTCTCCTTCATAGCCAAATCTTTTGCGCTGCAGATCTTTAAGATCTTTATCTGCATTAAATATTTCATCTTCCCGCTTTTTTTTCAAATCATCGCTCAGCATTACCTTTTCGGCATCATAGTCTTTGTACATCTTGTCAAGATCAGCCGATTTTTTATCGATTTCCTGCTGCCACATGGCGCTGAACTGATCCAGCTTTTGCTGAGCAGCTTTGTATTCGGGCAGCTTACTGAGGATATAATTCATATCGATAACTGCATATCGCTGTGCGTGAACTGCTGCTCCCAGCATAAAAACTGAGAACAAAGACATAAATATTTTTTTCATGATTGTATGTTGATTTTGGTTACTCAGGTTCCTGGCCCAACATGAAGGTAAATTTAGCAGCACTTTTCAGGCCACTTCCGGGTGTTATTCTATCTAAACCAATACCGTAATCAAATCCAAGCAGGCCAAACATAGGCAGAAAGAATCTCATTCCGACCCCCACAGACCTTCTTAACCTGAAAGGATTATAATCCTTGAAACTATACCATCCGTTTGCCGCTTCAAAGAAAGCTTCTCCAAAAATAGTGCTGCTTGCGCTGGTGCTAAAAGGATAGCGCAGCTCCATCGTATATTTATTAAATATAGTAAAAAAGTTTCTTGCTGTGCTCAGGTCAGGATTTACTTTAGGGTCGGAATTATCATAAACGGGATATCCCCGGTGAGCAATAATGTCATAGCCCAATAATCCATAATTGTTGCTCAACCCGGCATCACCCAATTGAAACCGCTCAAATGGAGAAATAATAGTTTTGTCAGTATACCTGCCAATGAAACCAAATTTTGCAGCAGCCTTCAGTACAAACATTTTGTTCTTATCGGGTCCTTTAGGCTTACCCAACGGTATATAGAACTCAGCATCCAGTCGTTCCTTATGAAATTCTACCAACTTATATTGATCCGCCTGTGCCTGGTTTACGTAATAGGATGCAGGCGTAAATAATGAATACGGTGGAGTAAACTGACCACTTAATACAAAATTGGATCCGCCGGTGGGGAATATCGGGTTGGGACCCGCCGAGTTACGTGCAAGGGTCAGTTTCAGACTGATATTATTGGAAATACCGTTCGTTAAGCCTGGAAAGATGCTGTATTTCTTTAACTTATATCGCTGGTAATCCAACTGATAAATCATCGAAAAATAATCATCCGGCCAATGTAATTGCTTACCCAGCGCCAGGCTGAACCCCGATATTTTTATATAAGAGGTGTCAGCATAACTTCTCTCATAAACACCATATGGATTAAAGGCGTTGGCATATTTAGTATCGTAGTAGCTTATAGTAAACGAATTTCTTTTTTTGCCGCCAAGCCACGGCTCTGTAAATGAGAAGTTGTACGAACGGAACTGACGGCCATTGCTCTGCCCTCTGAGGCTCAGCTTCTGTCCATCACCCGTCGGAAGAGGATCCCAGCTCTTTTTATTAAAGATATTATAGATCGAAAAATTGTTAAAGGTAACACCCAATGTTCCTGTTAATCCGATTCCACCACCAAAGCCTGCGGACAATTCAAGCTGATCAGACGACTTTTCCACCAGTCCCCAGGTAATATCCACAGTTCCATCTTCCACATGCGGGTCAATGCCCGGATTTATTTTTTCTGGGTCAAAATATCCGAGCTGCGACAATTCACGTTCTGTTCTTATAATTAATTCACGGCTAAACTTGTCGCCCGGAATGGTACGCAGTTCGCGCCGGATCACATAGTCCTTCGTCTTATCGTTACCGGTAATGTTTACTTTTCCAATTGTGGCCTGCGGACCCTCCTGTATGCGGATTTCATAGTCTATGGTATCATTATAAACGGCTGTTTCCACCGGCGTTACGTTGAAAAACAAATAACCATCATCCTGGTACAGGCTACTGATATCGCCACCTTCCTGGGTAGGGATTTTCCCCAATTTTTTATTGAGCGTTTCGGCGTCAAAAACATCCCCTTTCCGGATCCCTAATAATAATGTCAGAACTGAATCAGAATATTTTGTATTTCCTTTCCACGTGATGTTTCCAAAGTAGTACCGGTGACCCTCTTTTAATTTAATTGCCACATCCAGGTTGCCATTATCATTGTACAATGTATCGTCTACAATTTGTGCGTCGCGAAAACCCAGCGAGTTATAATAATCGAGAAGCTTTTGCTTATCTTCCTGGTACTTTTTATCGGTGTACTTCGAAGAACTAAGTTTAAACCGAAGGTAGGGATCCAATAATTCGCGTGTTTTGGAAGGAATTAAATAACCATCGGTCCGAAGATATTCGCTGAATGAGATTTTGTTTGTTTTGCCGGAGTCATAAACATTTCCCAGTGATGTAGGAAAAAGGGTAAGGCGACTCATTTCCTTGGTACCCTTCATTTGTTTTTTCAGCTTTGGTGCAGTTACCGATTCGTTACCCGCAAAGAATATATCCTTAATATGAACCTTACCATTTTTGGATATAACGAAGACAAGACTTTCGGCATTAGGCGAATTGGGATCTTTGGTTTCATTTACCTTCACATCAACGTTCCGGTAACCCTTATCCACAAAAAACTTTTTAATGGTGGCCACAGAAGATCTCTTAAATGCCTCAGTCACCCGGACCTGGTGCCCTTTTTGGAGATCCAATTTTTTGGTCAAATCATCTGTTTCACTTTTCCCAACACCTTTGAATTTAAAACTCGTCAGCGCCGGACGGTCTGTTACATTTATTTCAACTGATAAATTGTTGCCAACAAGGTTGGTGAAATAGATCTTTACGTCAGATACAATGTTTTGCTTCCATAGATTGGTAATGGCCTTCGCGAAATTATCGGCTCCGGGAAGCATCACCTTATCGCCCACCGCCAATCCGGAAATTGAGATAATAAGATTGGGATCAAATGCCTTTGTACCAGTTACTTTTATATCCGAAATTACGTATTGCTTTGGAGTACGGGCATTCAGTATGTTTTCAAGCTGCACATTTACAGAGGTATCCACCTGAGCGGCGACTTTAGTTTTGGCAGTAACAGCTACAGCTACCAAGAATAAAATCTTGTAGATCTTGTGCATCAAATCAATTTTATCAAATATAAGGCGGCAAGTTAAAGGCAATAATTAAAAGTATTTGTTAAATCAACCCGATGATAAATGCTTGCGGGGATTATAAAATAAGGATTTAGAGCATGGATTCTTTTTATCATTTCAAGAAATTTGTTCACTTGTTTTGCCAAACCTTCTTTCGCGATTTTGATAGCTCAACAGAGCTGCGTATAAATTTTCTTTTCCGAAGTCGGGCCATAAAGTCTCTGTGAAATATAATTCGCTGTAGGCAAGCTGGTACAACAGGAAATTACTGATACGATATTCTCCACTGGTGCGAATCATGAGCTCCGGATCGGGAAATTCTGCAGTGCACAGATGCTGCTCAAATAGCTGGTTATTTATGTCATCTGGCTGAAGCGAACCGCTTTTTACCTTAGTCGCGATCTTTTTCACTGCATCAACGATTTCCCAACGGCTGCTGTAGCTTAGTGCCATCACAAGATTTAGCCCGGTATTTCCCCTGGTGGAATCGCATGCATCATTGAGTTCTCTGCGGGCAGTAACGGGGAGCATTTTAATATTCCCGATCACATGCAGCCGGATATTATTTTTATTGAGAGTGGAAACTTCTTTTTTGATAGTTTGAACCAGTAGTTCCATCAAACCTGTCACTTCGTCTTTGGGCCTGTCCCAATTTTCTGTGCTAAAGGCATATAGAGTGAGATATTCAATTCCTAACTCGGCACAACCTTCCACAATATTTCTTACACTTTCTACCCCACTATAATGGCCAAATAACCGATCCTTCCCTTTTTCTTTTGCCCATCTCCCGTTTCCATCCATTATAATCGCTATATGTCTGGGAAACTTTGCGGGATCTAATTTCTCTCTGAGACTCATTATTGCTGAAAATAATCAAGTCAGGCAGGCAGCCTGACTTGAAACAAAAGTAAGAAAATACTTTTTAAGAAGGTTTCGAAAAAGATCAGAAAAAGAATTCCCTTACCGTGAGGAAGGACATTGGTAAGAGGTCAGGTTAAAGGAAATTCCAAACTCTGCCATCATATAAGCATCTTTCTGTTTGCTAAACCCGCGTTGGAAACCTTCAACACCAATAGAGGTACCCGTTGCATAAGACCTGTCCTGCAACTGAGCGGCCACCGAACCCGCAGGGAATTTGTCAATACCTACATATGTGGTACTTACATCGTCTATATAGTCGGTTGTTGTAAATCTGTATGCAATTTCGAAGCGAATATTTACTTTCTCGGTTACGGCGTATTTAATACCCAGGCCTACGGGTATACACATGGCCATTGTGCCATATTCTTTTCTTCCTTTATAAAAGGTCTCTCCCTCAGTGTGCAGCGGCCGCAGGTAATACTTTGTACCATTCAGATAAGCATATGGGTTATAGCTAAAAGCGCCTACCCCGAGGGTGGCATATGGGGTAAAGCTGTGTGCAGGATCTGATGGGTTGTATTGAAAAAAATTAAAATCACCCCTTAAAGCAATCTCAAATATATTCGTATTGAAACTGAGGTTTCTCCTGCGTTGAAATTCGTTTTCGCTGTATTGATCACTGTAGCCGAGCTGAGCATAATGAAAATTCAACCTGACCCCAACATAAGGGTTCAGCTCTTTCATGTAAAATGCCCCTATAGCAATTTTAGGCCGGTTGAGATCTGTCCGGTTATTAAGATCTCCAAAATAATGCGCAACCCCAATAGATAGGCCATATTCTCCCTCCTGTGTTTCTCCATAGTCGTCGGATTGGGCACTTACACTAAGCTGAAGAAATAGAACTGTCACGATCACAAAGAGAAGTTGTTTCATATTGGGTGGCAAATATTTGGTAAAACGAAGAAACGTTGTTTTAATTATATCTGCAAGTTAAAAATTTACTGTTAATTTCTCTTGTCAAGTCCCCAGGAGAGTTTATTCCGAAGCGTTTGTAAAAAGTCATTTTCATCGAGCCTAACAAGATTTACGCAAAAGGTTTCCCGTCTTACGGCGAGCAATACCTCCTTGGTAACAATTTCCCTGCGGCTATCCAACGTACATAGAAAGCCATCCGTTCTGCCCTCCACTTCAAAAGAAATCACGGTACTGTCGGGTACAACAATTGGTCTGATATTTAAATTATGCGGTGCCACAGGTGTGATCACAAAACTTGCCGACTCAGGAAAAACTATCGGGCCATTACAACTGAGCGAATATCCGGTAGAACCGGTTGGTGTGGACACAATAAGTCCGTCTGCCCAAAACGTAGTCAAAAATTCACCATTCAGATAGGTATGAATCTTAATCATTGATGTGGTGTCTTTGCGGTGAATAGAGAACTCATTCAATGCAAATGCTACCCCATTAAACAATGGCGTATTCGCATCCAAATGGATTAGCGACCTTTTGTCGATTGCGTAAGTATGCTGCACTAATGCTTTTACGGCAGAGTGCAGTTCATCTTTACCAATACTAGCCAAAAATCCAAGTCGTCCATAATTAATGCCCAGCACGGGTATGGCTTTCGATCCTACAAATGTTACCGCATCCAACAATGTTCCATCGCCGCCAAGGCTGATCAGGTAATCAACTTCTTCAAGGTCTTCAGGGCTGTTGAATGTGGAGTATTTATTCGGAATATCTATGGAAGAATAAAATTGGTTAAAAAAATTTTGAAAAATAACCGGCTCGATTTTATAATGAGCCAACTCTGTCATCAATAATTTGAGATCATCTTTTTGATCTCCTTCGAGGCCTCTGCTGTAGATTGCTATTCGCATAATTGTCTGATACAAACTTTACAGGAGCAGTAAAACTTGCATCCTGTAAAAGTACTTCTTTTGCGTAAACTCATAAATGATAATGCTTGTTATCTCCCCATCAGTGGCGAATAATTTTTGAATTAAACGGGCGCCGTTAAATGTCGAGGAAGTTCATCAGATTTTTATAATTACTGTCAATTTCAGACGCAAATAATTCCTCACCGGAATAATAGTAAATAGAATATTCATAGCGTTCAAATGCAGCAACTATTACCGATATTTCGCGTTTATTGATATGAATCGTTACCTGCAGCAAGGAAGAGGCAGGCCTTGATGTTATGTTCAGATGTAATATAGATGCTCCATCGCTCTCCACAATCCTGCTTATCTCAGAAATTGAAAATCTGCCGGCTTCCATTTCGAGCACAACCAATGCTCCTGCTTCATTTGCACCGGAAAAATCTCCAAGTACAGATAAGAGTTCTCCGCCAGAGATGCTTCCCAGATATTCCCTGTTTTCCGTTATTACAGGCACAATATTGGTTTGGTAGCGATTCGCCACATTTACAGCATTCAAAAGATGATTTCCGATTGTTACTGCCACCTGGGCAAAATCATCTCTGCAATTTTCAATTTGCATGGAATCATTCTCAATATTCAACAGATCATCTTCACTGAGCAAGCCCAGATATCGGTCTTCTTGTACAATGGGTAAATGGCTTAGCTTGAAATCATTTATGAGTTGCAAAGCTGTGGCAACTGTATCTTCAGGTTGAAGTTGAGGTAAAGCCGTATTTATAAGTTCATGTACTAACATGTAAGGATGTAGTAATTGTTTAGTAAAACAAGGTAACTCCCCTTCTATAGACAAAAAAATTTAATGAACTGTTGCAGCAGGCACTTTTAATTTCGAGAGAAACCCATCGAGAATTTTGTTAAACTCTCCCGGAACTTCCATCATTGGTGCGTGGCCGCATTTATCGATGAAATGCAATTCGCTATTCGGTATTAACCTGTGGAACTCTTGCGCAACAAATGGTGGCGTAATAGTATCATTATTCCCCCAGATTAAGCATGTGGGTTGCTGAATTTGGCTCAATTCTTCACCAAGATTGTTCCGGATAGCGGACTTTGCCAACGAAATTATCTTAATAACCTTAAGCCGGTTGTTGGTTATTTCAAAGCATTCATCTACCAGTTCTTCAGTCGCCATTGCCGGGTCATAAAAAGTGAGCTGCGTTTTTTTCCGGATGTATTCTTTATCTCCGCGTTTGGGATAACTATCTCCCATGCCGCTTTCAAAAAGCCCCGAACTACCCGTTAGAATAAGTGACCGGATACTTTCCGGGTGTTTAAGTATGTACACGAGTGCAACATGGCCTCCTAATGAATTACCCAGAAGATGAATGTTTTCGTAACCCCTTGCCTCTACAAATCGAAATACAAATTTCTGCAACCCACTAACCGTAGTGTGCAGCAGATCCAGATCAAAGAGAGGAAGCATCGGAACCACTACCTTATAATTACCCCTGAAATAATCAATGAGATGTTCAAAATTGCTCAATGCACCGAACAACCCATGCAGCAATACCAAAGGCTCTCCTTCTCCTTCTTCTATGAACTTAAACTTGCCGTCCTGGTGAATTTTGTATTCCATCTATCATCAACCGAATTGTTTTTGTCTCGGATATACTATGCTAAAATAAACGTTTCTATGCAAAAAATATTGAAATAATATATGCTTCAAATAGTTATCATGTGTTTTTTTGCACAAGATGGCCGAAAAACGATTCTAACTCCCTGAACATATTCTTAAATGCCGGAATAATCTTACCAAGATAATCAATTACATCCGGCCCCCATGGTGCAATATATTTATAAACATGCGATTCCGCAATTGCATCTGCACTTATTAAAGAGACTTTCACTGCAAAAAATAATAGTACGCTGAAAATAATAGTGTATATAACCATATAAAACACCACACCTCCAAGGCTGTCGAGCCATCCAAGCATTGCCACGTCTACTGTTTTCTTAATAAGGCGTGCTCCAAGACTTACCAACAGCGCCACCACAATAAATACCAAAAGAAAGGATATCACCGGCAGCCATTTATTCAGGGAAGTAACGTCTTTCTCCAGGTAAGAAGCAACAACCGCAGAAAGTTTTATGGCAGCTGCAAGGCCAATGATAAATGCCACCACAGAAAAAATGCCAACTATCAATCCTTTACCAAAACCCTTAAAAATAGCAATGATCATCACAATTATAAATGCAATATCGATTGTCATCACTAATGTTGTTAGATTTTATCAGCGGTGTCCAAACCTATTTTAGAGACAGCATTTCCTTTACAATACCTGCAATTGTTTTCCCGTCTGCTTTTCCTGCAAGTTGCTTATTAGCAGCTCCTATCACCTTCCCCATATCCGCCGGTGATGAAGCCCCCGTTTCTTTTATAATAGAAGCAACGACACCCTTTATCTCTTCTTCACTCATTTGCTTTGGGAGAAATTTTTCGATCACGCTTATTTCCTCTTTCTCTTTTTCTGCAAGATCGGGGCGGTTCTGCTTTTCATAAATTTCCAAAGACTCCTTTCTTTGCTTTACCAGCTTTTGAAGAAGTTTTAGTTCATCTTCTTCTTTTACTGTTCCGCTGAAACCTTCAGATGTTTTTAAATTAATCAACGCAGCTTTGATGGCACGCAAGGAGCGCAATGATTTTTCATCCTTTGCCAGCATAGCTGTCTTAAGATCATCCATCACTTTTTGTTCTAAGCTCATTGTATATAAATTTAAGTTTTTTGTCGTTCCTGTTCCACAAATTTTTTGTGAAATTCTTTTGCAAACGATTTGATGTCGTTGCTCAGCGATTCATTTCTTGTGGCCCGGTGAAAAGTATCTGCCATGGTTGTGAAAACCTGGAAGTAGAAATCTGCCATTTCATCTACCATCATATCTTTTGTCCAAAGATCAATTCGCAATGCGGATTTTTCTATACTGTCCCAAAAAGAAATGAGCATGGCCTTTGCTTTCTGAGGAGAAATTGCATGGCTTTCCGACGCACTCCAAGTTATTTGTTGCGGTATTTTATTATCATCAAGCTGTACGTTGATACTTATCTGAGATTCTTTCATATGAAAATGCAAATTACTACTATTGGCTGTTTCATTAAATATGATTGTTTATGAGACATCTTTTTTGATAGTATCCTCAATTAGTTTTGCTGCAAAATCCCAGTTGAATTTTTTTGTGTGCTCAATGCCCTTGTCAATTAACTTCTGTTTCAGATTTTCATCTTTAAACAATTGCATCATTTGCAAAGCTATTGCCTGAAAGTCTTCGGGGTCTGCATAGAGTGCGGCATCAGCGCAGATTTCGGGCATAGCGCCCGAAGTTGAAGTAATTACGGGGACCGCTAATTGCATGGCTTTCAGGCATCCCGTTGCAAAGCCATCCGATAAAGGAACATCAATAAAAGCATAGGCAGCGCCGATGATTTTTTGTTGTTCATCAATGCGCAGGCCGGTTATAACATTTACATCTTCTTTGAACTTAAACAGCCTGAGCTTTTCTTTAAAAACTTCATAGTTCAATCCGGTATTCCCCTGCAGTATCAATTGCATACTGCTCTTCTGCCTTTTTTTGAATGCAGAAAATGCTTTTAGTAAATTCAGGAGATTGTGGTGTTCCCCGATGATGCCGTTATATACGAAATATTCATGACCTTTTGCGTAGCTACCTTTAATCTTTTCCCTTTCTTCATAAGTGACGTTGATTGCACCGGGCGTAATGCCCGGATAAACGATTATAATCTTGTCTATAGAAATTCCGGTATGCTTTAGAATTTTTCCCCTGCAAAATTCAGATAAGGCAAAAACCTTGTCAGCCTTCTTCATACTTTTCAAAAAAAATTTTTTGTAGAAAGCAACGTCTCTTTTCTTAATGGCAGAAGGGTACAACAGAAATAACAAGTCACCTGCGAGTAAATATTGTTTTGCATGTACAGCACGAAAACTTATTGCAGCATGACTAAAGAAAACGTCAGCCTTATATTTTTTTAGAATGATTGGTATTTTAAGATTCAGCCACAACTGCCATTGAATTAAATTATTTCTTTTTGGCGATGTCTTTTTCGTGATCACATTTTCAAAATGGGAAAATGGGTGATCTTGCCTGTCAGATATGATGACAAAAGTATTGCCTGGCTGCTGCGATATAATTCTTAGAAAACACTCCTTAATAAATTCTGCAATTTCCGGTCTATTACTATAGGTCGGAACTATTGTATTAACGGCGATAATCATTCTGTTTTGACTAATATCGATTAAAATATACAGGAATAAATTTTCGAAAGGCGATTTACCTGAGCACTTTTAGCTTTACCATTTCAATTCTCGTTTCGCTTACGGTGAGTATGTCAAATTGATAGTCATCAATAATAATGCGGTCTTTCTGCCTCGGAATCGATTCGTGCTGGCTGATTATATACCCTGAAAGCGTTTCAGTTTCTTCATTTTTTCTAAACTCCATTTTGTATTTGTCTTTCAGATAATCCAGTTCAAGCCTTCCACTTAAAAGATATTCGTTTGCAGAAATCTGCTTGTCTATAAATTCCTCGCCGATATCATATTCATCTTTAATGTCGCCGAAAATCTCTTCCAACACATCCTCCATTGTTACAATGCCCGCTGTTCCCCCAAATTCGTCTATCACCCAGGCAATACTTTTTCTTTCTTTGGTAAACTTATCAATCAGTGCTGAGGCGGTCATACTCTCCGGAATTACCGGAATGGGAAGCAAGATGGATCGGATATCCTGCGGATTTCGGAACATATCAAGCTGATGGATATAGCCTTGTATATTATCAATATTATTTTCGAAAACGATCAGCTTACTCAGCTTGGAGTCAATAAACTTTTGCCTTACTTCGGTCAGCGGCAGGTTGATGTTGATGGCCTCAACTTCTTTTCTCGGTATCAGGCATTCTCTCACCTTTACGTCCGATAGTGACAATACATTTTCAAACAGTTCATTATTCATTTCCTCGCTGTCATCTGTGTCACTCATCTTTTTTTGTTCAAGAAAATGTTCAAGATCCATCTTGGTAAACGGTGTATTTCGCGCCTGGAGTTTTACATTAAAAATATATTTAAGCATCCATTCGGCCATGCCTACAATGTACTGCGCGAGCCATGCAAATAATGAATAAAAAAAGCTTACAATAAATGTGATAATACCACTTCCGGTAACGGCATTATTTCTAGCCCGAAACAACGCCCGGAAAACAAATTCAAAGAAAACCAGCAGAACTGTGGCAAGAACTGTTTCCAATACTAATTTGAGCAACGGATTTTCAACTCTCCAATATTTCCAAACGCTGGCAAAGGCATTGCTCCATAGCAGGCCGTATATCACCATTAGGATATTCATGGCAAGAAGAATGGCCACGATAAACCGTGTCGGGTTGTCAATGAAGGCGGCCCATACTCTGCCCGCATAACGTCCTTGCTTTTTTCTTAATTCAACAGAAAGTTTGCTTACGGAGCCAAATGCAATCTCTACACCGGCAAAGAAGCCGAACAGTAAGAGTGAAATTGCAATAGCTATAATAGGCATCCAGTCCATTTCACAAAAATATTAAACGAAAATGAAGCGGTTAAATTTAATCCATTGCAAGAAATTCGGCTACAAGTCTTGCTGTTTCTCTACATGCAACAGCGAAATCGCTGTTAACAATTACGTTTTCAAAATAGTTCTTAAACGTCATTTCATATGCCGACTTGTTGACGCGGGCTGTTAATGTTTCCTCGGTTTCAGATCCCCGTCTTTGCAATCTCATCCTTAACTCTTCTGTTGAAGGAGCTTGTATAAAAATTGACATAGTATTTACGGGATATTGCTGCTGAACATGAATGGCTCCCTGCACGTCTATGTCTAGAACAGGTACCTTTTGCAATGCCCAGATCCGCTCCATTTCTGATTTCAGGGTTCCATAATATTTTCCTTCATACACCATCTCCCATTCCAAAAATTCCTTATGGTGAATTTTATCTTTGAATTCTTCTTCCGAAATGAAATAATAATCCACTCCATCTTTTTCATTGTCTCTGGGGCGACGCGTGGTAGCAGAAACTGAAAATGTCAGCCGGGGAAATTCTTTCAACAGGTATTTCACGATAGATGTTTTGCCGGAGCCTGAGGGCGCTGTGATCAAAATTATTTTATTATATTTTTTTTCCACTAATTATATAAGCTAACGGTAAAGGTTAAACGAAGTTAAAGACGTATAATATTGGCACCCAATTTTTTTAATCTTGTATCAATATTTTGATATCCTCTGTCTATCTGTTCAATATTTTGAATAACACTTTTACCTTCTGCACTCAAGGCCGCAATAAGTAATGCTACGCCGGCTCTGATATCAGGGCTGCTCATCTGAATGCCCCGAAGGGGATATTTTCTTTGTAGCCCTATTACAACAGCCCGGTGCGGATCGCACAATACGATGTGCGCCCCCATCTCAATGATCTTATCTACAAAAAATAACCGGCTCTCAAACATTTTCTGATGAACCAAAATGCTTCCTTTTGCCTGCGTGGCTATCACCAACACTATACTTAACAGATCAGGAGTAAACCCAGGCCACGGATGATCAGAAATGCTGAAAATAGAACCATCTAAATAAGTTTGTATTTCATACAAGTCCTGTTCCGGCACGTGGATATCATCTCCTTTGAAATTTATTTTTATGCCCAACTGCTGAAATTTATCCGGAATAATGCCGAGGTGATCAATCCCCGTATTTTTTATCAGAATATCACTTTGCGTCATTGCAGCCAACCCTATAAATGAACCCACCTCTATCATATCCGGAAGAATGGTATGTGTAGTGCCCGATAATTCTTTCACACCGTTTATAGTAATCATGTTACTGCCAATACCGGAAATTTTGGCCCCCATGCTGTTGAGCATTCGGCAAAGCTGCTGTATATATGGCTCGCACGCTGCATTGTAGATAACTGTGGCTCCCTGCGCCAATACAGCAGCCATTATTATGTTGGCTGTACCGGTAACACTTGGTTCGTCCAGCAGCATAGACGTTCCTTTTAGCTGCGAGGTCTTAAGATGAAAAAAAGATGCATCCCCATCGTACACAAATTCGGCGCCCAATTTTTGAAATCCTATAATGTGCGTATCCAGTCTTCGGCGCCCAATTTTATCGCCCCCTGGTTTTGGTACATAAGCATTTTTGAATCGCGCAAGCATGGGGCCCGCGATCATTACACTGCCGCGTAAGCGTCCTGTCATTCTTTTGAATGATTCGGAAGAAAGGTATTCGTCACTGATGTTGGATGGATCAAATGTACAAGTATGCCTGTCGGGTCTGTCTACTGTAACCCCTAATCCTTGCAATAGTTCAATTTGAAGATTCACGTCAATAATATCCGGAATATTTTGAATGGTCACTCTCTCCTTCGTGAGCAATACGGCAGATATTACCTGCAACGCCTCATTCTTGGCGCCTTGTGGAGTTATTTCACCTTTTAGTTTTTTACCGCCTGTTACTTCAAATGAACCCATTTACATTCTTAATATCAACAAAAATAAAACCCCGGAATTATAAAACCCCGGGGTAGAGAATTTATTTTTCAGATTATATTAATATCTTTTTTTCGAATACTTGTTTCGGTTACCGCTGCCATTCCTGTTCTGATTTCCCCGATTACTGCGCCCTCCAAAATTTTTGCGGTATTTTCCACCACCGCTACCGGAAAATTCATCACGATTATCAATACGGTGTTTAATAAAGGGTCGGTTATTAAACTCAAGGGCTCCTTTTGTGATCGCATTCAATTCGGACTGGATATTATCGTCATGAACCAGTTCTTTGTGCCAGTTGCTGTAAGTGAGCTTCATGTAGTAAGCAATCGCATTGGCAAATCCTTGTCTCTTTTCAGGATCCTGTTCCTGCAGTGCTTTATCTAATACAAGTTCCAGGTTCTTTCCAAGGTGATTATACTTTGGGTATCGTTTCGGATAGTCGAGGTTCTCAGGTTTTGTTTTTAAAGTTTCACGGGTTGGTATCGGATATGGGCTCTCCACATCTAACTTGAAATCACTGATCAAAAACAGGTGATCCCACAGCTTATGACGGAAGTCTTCCACGTTTTTCAGATGTGGATTTAGAAATCCCATCAATTCAATCAGCGCATAAGCATTCTTCTGGCGCTTCTCAGGATCTTCAAGCGATGTCACGTATTCCACCATTTTCTGAATATGCCGCCCGTACTCACGCATGATCATGTGATTACGCGTAGTATTGTATTCCATGCTATCAACGTTGTCCATAATAAAATGTATTAATTAAAAATATAGGGCACTATAAAGTTGCTGCTGTATATAATTAAGAATTATTGTCAGTGTTTTTAGAAATAAAAATTCTCCGGGAGATCAAAAATGCGATCAGGGAACCTGCACTGTCCGCTGCCCAATCCATCAAGTCGAAACTTCTTCCTATAACGTAAAATCTCTGAATAAATTCTATTGCTAATCCCCAAATGCCTGAAGCAATGGCAATCTTTGCAAAGTAATGAAGTTTTTCCCTACCGGAAAAGTACGATTTATAAAAGGGAAGACAAAATAAAAATGCCAGTCCCCCAAACAAACCCGCATAAACCCACTTGTCAAAATAGATTTTGTTCATCCAACCCATTTCAGGCAAATCTTTCCCCGGCAGACAAGTAAGAACCAGTACTATGAAAAACCAGGTTATACCCGGCAAGAACCTTTTAAAAGGGATTGTTTCCACAAGACTTATTAGGCAATAACTTTCTGGTAAGACTCAGCATCCATTAGCCTATTTACATCTTCCACTTTATCTACTTTCATTTTTATCATCCATCCATCACCATAAGGATCTGTGTTCACTTTTTCCGGCTCCGATTCCAGCAGGGGATTTACTTCTGTAATGGTTCCAGCCACCGGTAAAAAGAGGTCGCTCACTGTCTTTACGGCTTCCACCGTTCCGAAAATTGCTTCTGTTTCGAGGGGCCTTCCTTTAGTCTCTATTTCAACGTATACTATATCTCCTAATTCGTGTTGCGCAAAGTCGGTAATGCCCACGGTTGCGATATCTCCATCAAGTAAAATCCATTCATGATCTTTGGTGTAGCGCAGATTTGCCGGAAAATTCATAAACCTGTTTTATTATTTGAAAATCGGGATTGCAAATTAATGCTTTCCGTGTAATGAAATGATCTTGTTTAAAACTAATCAAAAGAATTTTCCTGATCATCAAAATACAGGAGGATATGATCCTTCAAAAAATTCTCCTGATCCTTCGAACTGTAATTGGGTAAGGACTTCAACTGCTCAAAATGAGGCCAACCTTCGCTGTCATAACCACTCAGTTTGTAATAACCACTTTGCGAAAGCAAGGAACAGACCGCAATATGCATCAGGTCCTGTTTTTGTTCTTTGGTAAATTTTTTCATGGAATTATGCACCTCCTGCAAGCCTATCAAAAACAGGATGGCTTCCACGTCGGGCTTTTTACCAAATTGCTTCATGAATTTTTCTTCCAGCTTCCACCACCGTATCTGCAGATCATCATTAACCTGTTGCATATTGTAAAATTACCTGAAAATGCAGATACCTCCATGTGATTATCTTTGCAACTCATTTAAGAAAAATGTTACAGGTAAATTTTATCAAAAAAAACAAAGAAGAAGTACTAAAAAAGCTGGCAGTGAAGAATTTTACTGACACCAAATTAGTAGATACAGTAATCGATTTAGACGATGAACGAAAGAAAGCACAATTTGAATTTGATGAAATGCAATCGAAAATAAATGCGGCATCCAAAGAAATAGGAAAGCTCATAGGAAGCGGGAAGAAGGATGAAGCCGAACAAAAAAAGGCTGAAGTAAATGAGCTGAAATCTTCTCTTCAACCCATTAATGAAAGATTGATACGGGCAGAAAAAGAATTGCATGATGCATTGATCAAACTACCGAACCTTCCTCACTCATCGGTTCCGGCAGGAAAGGCGGCAGAAGATAATGAAGTGGTAAGGGAAGGGGGTAAAAAACCGGAACTCACAAAAGGAAATTTACCACACTGGGACCTGGCAAGAAGATACGACCTCATCAATTTTGAATTGGGAAATAAAGTAACCGGTAGTGGTTTCCCTTTTTATAAAAATAAAGGAGCAAAACTGCAGCGGTCGCTAATTCAATATTTTTTAGATTATAATACCAATGCGGGTTACACGGAATATGAAGCACCCTTTATGGTAAATGAGGCCAGTGCCTATGGTACCGGGCAATTGCCCGATAAGGAAGTGCAGATGTATTTCGTAAATGAAGATAATTTATACCTGATACCAACGGCCGAAGTACCGGTAACCAATATTTATCGAGATGAGATGATAAAAGAAAATGAATTGCCGGTAAAGATGACGGGGTATACTCCCTGCTTCAGGCGCGAAGCAGGAAGCTATGGGAAAGATGTTCGCGGATTAAACCGGGTACATCAGTTCGATAAAGTAGAAATAGTGCAATTGGAACGCCCCGAAAATAGTTATGATACTTTGGAAAAAATGGTAATGCATGTTGAAAAGCTTTTGCAGTCGCTTGAATTACCCTATCGTATACTCCGGCTATGTGGCGGTGATATGAGCTTTGCATCGGCACTTACTTACGATTTTGAGGTATTCAGCGCTGCGCAGGAAAAATGGCTGGAAGTAAGTTCCGTAAGTAATTTTGAAACCTTTCAAAGCAACCGTATGAAAATACGTTTTAAAAATTCAGATGGAAAAACGCAACTGGTGCATACACTCAATGGTTCATCATTAGCACTGCCGAGAGTGGTAGCTGCATTGCTGGAAAATAACCAGACACAGGACGGAATACAATTACCAAAAATTTTGCATTCCTATTTCGGCGCAGCAAAGATTAATTGAGGCAACATTTCAGAAGACCGGGAACATTTCTTTATCATTATCCCGGAAAAACAAGAACCGGAATTTCGGTGTGGCGAATCACTTTATGCGCAGTGCTCCCATGAAAAAGATTATCGAAAAATCCATGCTTCCTGTGCATCAGTGCCAATATATCAATATTCATCTCCTTTTCCATTTGGAGCAGCGATTCTGAAATGGTTTTCTGATGAAAATATTTTATCTGTACCGTGTCTCCTGCGTTGCTGAATATTTCTTGTGCAAATCGTTTGTCTTTTTCGACCATGTTCGAACTGGTGGCACTGGAAACATGAATGATAGATAATTCAGTCTTTATTTTCTGAGAAAAATCTCTTAGCCATTTAATAATGCCTATATCCGTATTCCTGAAATCGGTAGCATAAACAACATTCTTAAGATTTTCGCACACCGATCCTGTGGGGATAATCAGAACAGGAACACCAGCGGTATCCAATACCTTAAAAACGTTACTCCCAAAAAACGCGTTAGAGGCGAAACTTTCTCCTTTGGTGCCCATTACCACCAGCCAGACATCTTGCTGTTTTATTACTTCTTTTAGCCGGTCTTCCACCCTGCCTTGATTACTCAAATGATCAAGCACTGGTTTGAAGGCATCACGTGGAAGCATTTTCAGGCCTTCCTGCAATTCCTGTACACGGGCCCGTAGATTACTTAAGCTCTGAAATTCCAACGATACTACTTCATCATGCGGCCATACGACCGTATCACTTACCGGCACTGAGTATGCCGGGTAGGCATTGTAAAGTAACAGGTTTGACCGGCAGGCAATCGCCAGTTGCACAGAATAGAGTTCTGCCGCTTTCGCATTTTCTGAAAAATCAGTCAACACCAAAATATTTTTCATGACGATATCTTTTGGCAGACCATAAATTTATTTAGCTGCTGTTATGTACACAATGAGTAAAGTCAGCAATCATAATGACGAAAGCTGAATTACCTTATACAAACTTAAGCTACATTTCTCTATAGCATACCCGAAAGTCGGTTATCATTTTGTAACCGGAATTTTTTGTGCAACAGAACCATCAAAGAGGCCTGCCTTTCTCCATTAGCATGCCATACTGTCAATACTTAACCCGGCGAAAATACCTTGCCGATGCCGCAGGCAATGTTGGGAGAATCATGTAAAGGGAATTTAATACGCAAACGCATAGCAATTTATTTCGACTACCCATTGACGATAGGCCCGATCGCTACAGATTAACTCCATCTCAAATTGGCTAGTATCAGTTATGCCTGAGCTGACTTTATCTGGCGTTGTATTTTGCTTACCAACTCATTTACGTCAAATGGCTTTGCTATAAAATCGTCGGCATGACAAAACTTTTGTATGTCGGAAAAATTGGTGTGTGCCGAAAACATGATTACAGGGATGTCTTTGGTTTTAGCGTTTTCTTTCAACCTGTTACAGACCTCGATGCCGTCTATTCCTGACAAAAACACATCCAACAGAATAAGATCCGGTGCGAATGATTTTACTTTAGGTATTACATCTTCTCCTCTGGGAAGAGCCATTACTTCATACCCATATCGTCTGAGGACCACCTCTACCACCCAGAGAATATCTGAGTTATCGTCTACAATTAAAACCCGTTCCATAATATAGAATTTCATTACAACAATTAAACCAACGCAGAATAAAAATACCCTTCAAGGTTTTCCATATTATATTGAACTAAATAAAAGCAAGAACTGTTTTCATCAGTATCTTATCACTAATATAATCATTCTGAAAATGAAATTATAACACTATCGTCTTTTTTATATTTACTTTAAAACTAATTACTGTGCCAAAAAATATTTGCGCCCCCGGCTATAATCAAATGCCTGTTTTTGCATAAATGAATTAATTTTTTTAGAGTTTTAGCTACGTGAGAAACAATTGAATGCACAAAATTCCCCACCTATTGGGGAAAGATATTCCGATTGTTCACGTGCCTGCGCCAATTTTATATTCCCAGCAGTTCTTTTAATTTAGCATAGCCGGATTTGCTCACCTGTAGGCTGGCCCCGGTACTCAGGAGTAAGATGTGACTATCTTTTTCATGCACATCGATCCGCGTAATAAATTGGGTGTTTACAATGAAGGAACGATGGGCCCTTACAAACTGATATGCGCTCAAAGATTGCTCAAAAAAACTCATCGTCTGCTTTTTCAAAAATGTTCCGTCTGCAGTTACAATTTTTACATAATCATCAGCAGCCTCAAGGTACTGAACCTGGCTAAGCGGAATAATTTTAATCTTATTCCCATCTTTTACCACAATGCGACTTTGCTGCACTGCGGATTTAGCAACGGTATCAATTACCGGTTGCACCGGAGCACCCGAAGGATGAGCAAGATATTTTTGAATTGCCTTATCAAACCTTTCTTTACTAAATGGCTTCAGTAAATAGTCAACGGCATTTTGCTCAAACGCCTTTATAGCAAATTCATCAAAAGCTGTTGTAAAAATAACGCCGGGAGGTTTTTCAATAAGTTCCAGCATTTCGAAGCCGTTAATCTTAGGCATTTGAACATCCAGGAAAATCAAGTCCGGCACAAACTGCATGATGGCTTTCATTCCTTCGAAGCCGTCGGCGCATTCGGCAACGACCTGAATATTTTGATAAGGCTGCAGATATTCCTGTACAATGCACCTGGCAAGGAGTTCGTCATCAATTATTATCACCTTTGTCATATCTGTGGAATGAGTATTGTCGTAATAAATGTTTGTTCTTCTTTATTCGTCCTCAAAAGGTCCTGTCGTGCAAACAACAAAAACAATCTTCGTTGTACCGATGATAATCCAAAACCCGTTCCTTTCAATGGTTGGGATGTTTCGGGATCAAAAGGGTTTTGGATAGTGATTTTTAAGTAATTCTTTTCTGAGGTAGCATCCAGTTTTATCAATACATCATCGGTCGTATCGTATAAGCCAAATTTTATTGCATTCTCGACAATCGGCTGCAACAAGAGCGATGGCAATTTTAACAGCAATACTTCATCAGCACAAATGATCTCAGTTTGCAGGCGATGTCCGAAGCGAACTTTTTCAATATCCAGATACAATCGCAGGCTTTGTAATTCTTCTTCCAGTGTGTTCCATTGCTGATCATCTTTTTTCAGTGTGCCGCGTAAAAAATCGCTCAGTTGCTGAATCATGTGTCTTGCCTTTTCGGGTTGCGTACCGGTTAGTGCGCTTATCGAGTTCAGGCTGTTGAATAAGAAATGTGGTTGCAGTTGCTGACGTAATTTAAAAAGTTCTGCCTCTTTTGCGAGCTTTTCTGAATCGGCTTTTCGTTGATTCATTTTCTTTTGTTCTTCCTGTGTATACCAAAGCAAACTGATCAGCGACATACAACTTATGAGTAAAAACAAAATTCCGAAGCGAAGGCCCGTAGACGCTGAAAGTGCTTGCGTATAATGCTGATCATTTCTGAATATCAGCCAGAGTATTCCCCTCGAGATCAAAACCGATATTCCACTAAGCCCGAGGCTGATCATTAGCACATACCAATATTTTTCCTGCCGGGGAAGATAGTAGCGCATATTATTCACAATAAGCAGGCAACTGCCTGTAAGTAACAAATTGTTGATGATGGCATCAATCACCAACTCCATCGTTGTAATGTCGTAGGTCTTTAAAACTCCTGTGAGTATAATTGAATAAACAAAGCTGATGATAGCCCACATGACAATACCAGTCATCAAAAATCGCTGCGGGTATGATACGGTTTTATTCAAAAAAATTAATTTAAAGGAATGCTTTTATGCATGCTGCTTTCGAGAATGTAAGAAGCTCTTTGCTTTGTGGTTTTTATGAAGCGGTCTGCCTCTTCCTCTTCACAAATCCTCGAATACAACTCTGCACCATCGATCAATTCAGCGAGAGGATGCAATTCGGACACATCAATAAACTTCCAGTGCACTGGCTTCTGAATACTGTTTAAAAAATTATCTTCTTCCAGGTGGCCGGTAGTTCTGGCTTTTTGAAATGCATGCAGATCATCTTCGGCATAGATCAACCTTAATTGTTCATCAAACTGCGGAGTATGAGCGCCTTCGCCGCAAATGATTCTATATACCAGTTTTGCAAGATACCATTTCATAAAAAATATTTTAATGATTAAGAAATTTATGCTGTTTATCAGGTTTAATAATTAATTATCTCTATTCCTCCAAACACACAGGCTCCATGCAGTACTAACACTTTGCCCGGATCAGTTACAACAGTAGGGAGATTTCTTTTATCTTCAATCCCGCCAAAAACTGCTGTTACTTCATTTTTCACGTCCCAATTTGATGGTACAATTATTTTAGTGCCGCCAAAAACATTATTCACCTCCAGCCTCACCTGGTGCTGTAAATCCGCCTGCATCATATTTAGTTCTGCTCCCCCCATGAAGCAATTTATTTCTCCCCCTTTGAAATTTTTTGAAACAACTATTTTTTTTACAGACCCGAATACCGCATTTATCTCAATCCATTCTTGCCCGGTGCTGGTGGCGCTGGTATCCGGCTGCGCCGTGGAAAAAATTGGTTCCGTTGGTCTGTACCCGGGTCCTTCGTAAAACTTCCTTCTCCATCTTCTCTCATGACGGTCCCAGTTATGGTGTGGCCGCAGAATATAAATAATGCCAACCGAGATGAGTATCGCCGGTAGTATATAATCATGAAAATCCATTTTCGGGTTCGTTTGGTCAATTAAGAAGATCGTACCGATTGCAATAAGGACCAACCCGCCCGGATTTCTAAATCCACTTTTAATCGCTGCAATGACGCCAATCAAGATGAGTAATACAGGCCATGTAAAGACCCAGCCCGGAATAGGGGCCCCCATCTTATATGCAAGAAGTAATACACCACACGCAAGAAGAATAAGTCCGCTCCAAAATCTCGGATTCCCTGAGCCTCCAAACTGTTGTATTTTATTATTGTCGTTTTCCATAAAATTTAATTATACGGCAAAACTATGCACTGGCAACGTGATCGTAAATAGCAAATAGGTTGGTTACGAACAGAAATCGGTAAAGTTGGAAATTTTGTCGGTAAAATATTTCCCTTGGTTTCAAACATACCACATCACTATTTTTGCCCCCATGGCTCACAAAAAATTACAACGGTTCGCAGAGATCAAAACTTTCAGGAACGTTCTTGAATTTCCCGAAAATATGCCCGGCAAATGGAACGAATTTTTAAAAAATGAAAACCCTATAATCCTCGAGCTCGCCTGTGGTAAAGGAGAATATACGATGGCGCTTGCAAAAATTCATCCGCAAAAGAATTTTATTGGCGTTGATATAAAGGGAAACAGAATTTGGGTAGGCGCCAAACATGCCATTGAAAACAATCTTAAAAATGCTCTTTTCCTTCGCACGCAAATTGAAATGATCGAAAAATATTTTGCCAGAGATGAAGTAGCTGAAATTTGGATCACTTTCCCCGATCCACAATTGCGAAATTCGAAAGCCCGTAAAAGACTCACGCATCCAAGATTTTTACGCGCCTACAAAAAAATTTTAAGCCCTGGCGCGGCTATTCATTTAAAAACCGATTCGCCGCAGTTGTATAACTTTACAAAGATGGTTATCAATTTGTATGAGTTGAACCTTATTTCAGATATTACTGATCTTTACAGCGAAAGCAATATTAATGAGGAAATGATGATACAAACCTATTACGGACAGCTCGATATTGCCCAAAGCAAAAAAGTTTTTTACCTGCGCTTCTCCATAACAGAAGAGATAATGAACCAGGAAAAAGATGTATTGTTAAAACAAAAAATCGGCGATGGCGACGGACGATGATTTTAAAGAAGGTATCCATTTTTATTATAACGAAAATAATTTTCTTGTATTTACCGAAAAATATCATCTGCAAAGAGGTTACTGTTGCGGAAATGGTTGCAGGCATTGCCCTTATGATTACGAAAACGTAACAGAACCATTAAAAAGCAAATTGCTTCAACAAAGAAAAAATGCCAAAAAAGACCATTAAAAATCCAAAGCAGGAAAAACCACGCACCACGACGAAGCAATACAACTTTTTTGAAGATGTGTATGCGGTAGTTCGACAGATTCCAAAAGGAAGAGTAACTTCTTATGGTGCCATTGCAAATTATCTGGGAACAAAGTTATCGTCACGAATGGTAGGTTGGGCAATGAATTCGGCAGGCAGCGTAAAACCAAAGGTGCCTGCACATCGAGTAGTAAATCGTAACGGCATGCTCACGGGCAAAGCACATTTCGGATCATCCACCCGCATGCAGGAACTTCTGGAAAAAGAAAAAATAAAAGTAGAAAAGGATACCGTTGTCGATTTTGAAAAACTATTCTGGGATCCGTATAACGAACTGGGATTATAGCGGGGTATGTATTCTTTAACTTCGTATATTCATGAATGTGAGTAAGAGAAGACAGCCTATCTAGGCAAATCCAGAGTAGTTTGTCCCTGCCATTTATCACCTGGTAATACCTTTTAACTATTGCTGGATAGTGATGTCGGGTCTGTGGAAATCCTGAAATTATAGCATTTAAAGTGATGATTATCTTTTTGTTATAACCACTCAGGCGCTATTGGACATGCCATTTAAACACAGAACAAGGTTTGCAACAAGAGTTAGACTCTTCTAACTTTGCGCCGCAAATCTGAGCAAGTTTATAAACTTCTACAGAACGCAGACCGTACCGAAACCAGAATTTAAAACAGACCAAACTTACCCTGGTTTTCTTACTTCCGCTTCGCTCAGACGATTTATTAACAAAGACTAAAAAGAAGTTATTATGAAGAATTTTGCTATGCAACCAACTGTGCAGTTAGACGAAGAAATAAAACAAGAACTGACACAGGAAGTAAGGGAAACTTTGGCCATGGATGCCAATGATAACGAAACTGAAGAAAAAAGAAATTTTACTACTGCCGACATGTGGAACAGGAACCGCAGAAGCCGATATGCAGACGGCATAACCAGAAGATGGCACCTTAGCTAATTTCTATTTTCAGGCCAAACAACCCCGGTTTCCGGGGTTTTTTTATGTGCCACTTACCATAAACTCTTTTACCAAACATAATAAGGACTTATCATGAGGTATACGATAATCCCCGTAATGGCCACATACAACCATATGGGCCAAGTAATTCTTGCCAGCTTCATATGCCGGGCATAATCTGCAGTAAGGGCACGGTATGCGGTAAATAGAATAAAAGGAAGAATAATTCCTGCAAGGGGTATATGTGTTGCCAGGATAAAATAATAAACATAACGGGTGGCCCCTGCACGAAGTTTTTCATCGGGGCTCAGTATATTGTCATGGTTGAGATCGCCAAACCTGGTCTCGCCGGCCAACAGGTGATGGCATATATACGAAACAAGAAAAATAACCGACAATATTATCGCGGCGATCATTAACCTTTTGTGCAAATAGATACGGTTATTTTTTATCGCAATGAATGCAGCTAACAATAATATCGCCACCACTGAATTTATAATGGCATTGGCCAGCGCAAAAATGTGTGGATTGAACCCGATGCTGAAATTGAATTTTACATTAGCCAGAAATGCTACTGCAGCGAATACTACAATAGACACAATCCAAATAAGCAGCGTGGCTTTTCTGTCATTTCTTGTTAAGACTGCTTTGGGCAGGATACGGTTAATTTTGGCCATTTGATTTTTTATAAACTAACTCAACTGTTTTTAAAAAGGCTCTTTAGAAATTCACCGAATGTTCTGTGGCGATCCTTTTCCAACATCAATAACGGAATATCCTGAACGAGTCTTTTTTGCGCCAGTGTATCAAAACCGTTGTACCAGCCCCGTACAATCCTTTCCTTATCTAAAAGGAACAAATCTTCGGAATGAATGAAAGCGGTATCTATGCCGGGATCAGCAATACTTGCCTTTAATTCACTCAATCCAAAATCATAAATGCTATCCCGATTTCCGGTTAGCAACCACCAGCTATCGGGATTTACATTAAACCTTTCTGCCCATTTTCTCAGTTCGGGAACCGAATCATGTACCGGATCCACTGAGATCGATACAAACTGAACAATGGAATCATTATTGGTAAACGAATTTTGCAGTTTCTTCATCACTTTAGCAAGCCGGGGACAAATAGAAGGACATCTTGTAAAAAAGAAATCGAGCACAATGATCTTTCCCTTCAGATCTGCAAAAGAGACGGTTTGGCCAAATTGGTTGATGAAGTGGATATTTCTTACATGATGCCATGCCGTATCATAAAACGTTTTTCCATCTTTATGGGTTACACTCACGCTGTCATAAAAATAGCGGGGTGGCATTTGAATGGCTTTCTTACTGTAATAATTGGTCAGCAGATATCCGACTGTCGGTAAAAGTGTTGCTAACAACAGCGCAAGCAGTGCTTTTTTCTTCATAGTGACTTAAAAAATAGCTATCAATAAAGGTGACAGCTATTTTTAAATATCGTAAATAATTGGTGTTAATTCTTTTCGCCCTCTTTCATTGGCGTAGCAGTGTGGGGCTGAACATTTTCAATGGCAGGATGCGAACCCGCATCGGTATTACGCAAATTTTTATAGCTGTTCCCGTCAAATAAGAATGCAAATATAAACCATATAAAAATAGTCGCGGGAATAGCAATAGACATAATAAAATTTCTTATTTCATCTCCGAGGTGCATGAAAATTGAAATAATATAAAATGCCTTTGCCAGTGAAAGAATAATAATTACACCCTTTAAAAAGTGAATGAGCACTTCGCTTGGTACTGGCTCTTTATCAATGAAATAAATTGTGAGCCCTAACGCCAGCTCAATGATAGTAATGATAAGTAAGATCCAAAAAGCTTTCCATATCCTTTTTACCTGTGCTGAACCGTGTCCGGCATCTATTGCATGTGTTGTTGTAATTGCAGACATATCTTCTTAATAGTAGTTATTAATTCTTTTAAAAAAATTTATATGAGATAAAAGCAAAGAAATACGAAGACCCAAACAAGATCCACAAAGTGCCAGTACAATCCTGCTTTTTCTATCATTTCATAATGCCCTCTTTTGTCAAAATCACCTTTGGATGTTTTAATGAACATAATAACATTGATGACAACGCCGCTAAACACGTGAAAGCCATGAAAACCGGTGATGCCGAAGAAGTATCCCCCAAAAGCTGGTGGCCCCGGAGTAGCAACGAGATGTCCCTGATATAATACCTCCGGTCCCCAGGGATTGTGGCTGGTAGTGGTAGCCCAATGTTCTATCTTGCCATTTACCAACACATCGTGTGTGTGAGTAAGTAAATGCGTCCATTCCCATGCCTGGCAACTTAAAAAGGCAAGGCCTCCCAATATTGTCAGCAACATCCATTTTTCAACGCCCTTTCTGTTCATACGATGACCTTCATGTACTGCCAGCACCATTGTGACGGAGCTGAAGATGAGAATGAATGTCATGAGACTCACAAATGCCAACGGAAGGTTTGCCTCGGTGAACGGAAACTTGTTGAACACATAATTATGATCAACCCAGCTGTTCATACTGAAACGAATAGACCCGTACGAAATCAGGAAGGCCCCGAAAGTAAATGAGTCGCTCATCAAGAAATACCACATCATCAATTTTCCATAGCTGACATTAAAAGGACTTCTTCCTCCGTTCCACCAGGATGATTTTGTTTTGGCAATAACTGTTTCCATTATAAGTCTTTAAAAAGTGTTACAAAAGTAATTTAATTGTTCAATTAGTATTGTGTTTTAAGGGGTAGAAACTACCTTATCAGCGATAAAAATATGAATAAATAAATCCATAATAAATCTACAAAATGCCAGTAGGTATTTACTATGTCGACCGGCACAATATTGTAACTTTTTATCTTTCTGTTGAAGGCCTTCGCCAACGAAATAATCAGTGCCACAATGCCACCCACCAGGTGAAGTGCGTGCAGGCCGACAATAATATACAAAAACGAAAACGCCACATTACGGGTAAGCGTAACGCCATTATGCCATAATTGGGTAAACCCTATATATTGCATTATAACAAACGCAATGCCCAGCACCAGGGTGACGATAAGCCACGTGCGATACTGCAACATGCGGCGCTCTTTAAAAAACTTTCGGCTCGCCATTATCGTGAGGCTGCTAATCAGGATCACTGCCGTTGAATACCAAAAAATTCTGGGTAGGTCGAACGTGATCCAGTCAGATAAACTTCGCTTTACGATATATGCACTTGTGAGACCGGTAAACATCATTACAATACTGGCAAGACCAATCCACAAGGTAAACTTGTGCGGATGAATTCTTTTTCGTTGTTCTTTCATTACAGCTATCATAAATTATGTCTGTTAAACTCTCTTCGCCGGTCAGATTCGTTAGGTCTATATTTTATCAAACAACATTGCCAGAAAAACGATTATCAGGTAAAAATACGATCCGAACATCATTCTTCTTGCTGCTGCTGTTGTCATTTTAATAAATAATAATATGCTCAAATACACCATTGAGAAATTGCATGCCAGCAATATCCAAAAGGATATCTGGCCGCTCAAGTGAAAATAATAAGGCAACATACCAATTGGAATCATCAGCATGGAATAAATGATGCACTGCAACGCAGAAAACTTAGTCGGTCCTCCGCGCCCGGGCAGCAATTTGAATCCTGCTTTTTCATAATCCTTATAAGCAACCCAGGCAATTGCCCAAAAATGCGGGAACTGCCACAGAAATTGAATCCCAAACAATACCCAACCCGGTGCACTTAGTTGATCAGCACCTGCTGCCCACCCTGTCAGACACGGGAGTGCACCCGGTAGTGCGCCTATCAATACAGCGATAGAACTTATCTTTTTCAGGGGGGTATAAATAAACCCGTACAAAACAAGGCTTATTAACGCTGTGGCGGCACTCAATACATTAAACCAAAATGCCATCAAAGTAATACCTGCAACACCGGCGATAATTGCAAACGCCCACGCTTCTCCGGGCTGCATCCTCCCGGCAGCAAGGGGCCTGTTTGATGTTCGCCGCATAAGCGTATCAGTATTTCTCTCCAGTATCTGATTTATTGTATTGGCAGATCCGGTTATCAATATGCCGGCAACGAAGATTTCAAGAACAGATATGAAATTAAACGCGATATCCGGAACAAGCAGATAACTCACCGCACAGCTAAATACTACTGTAAAGCTGAGGGTAAATTTCATCAGCTGAAAATAATCCTTCACCTTGCTGGCGATAGCAAACGAAGCCGAATCTGAAATACTTGTTGCCACGTTATTCATTATAATTCCACCCAATTTAAAAAAGCCCTGAGATGTTCAGGGCATTTGTAACCATATAAAATCTTGATAACCCTTTACCGCCCTGAATCAATGTTTTGATTCGTCGCTACCGATTGGCTCCGTCTGAGGAATAAAATCTCTTCCGTCTTTACCATAATCATACGCCCAGCGATACACTTCCGGAACTTCTCCCGGCCAGTTGCCATGTATTCGTTCTATCGGAGTAGTCCATTCCAGGGTATTAGCACCCCAGGGATTTTTAGTAGTAACTCTTCTTCCTTTAAATATTGAGTAAAAGAAATTAAATACAAATAACAACTGAACTGCAAAAACGATAATCGCCACAATGCTTATGAATTCATTCAGCCCGGTAAACATCTTAAACGATTCCCATGCGCTATAATCATAATAACGCCGTGGCATGCCGGCCAACCCTTCGTAATGCATCGGCCAGAATATACAGTAAGCACCGGCAATCGTTACCCAGAAATGAATATAAGCAAGTGTGTTATTCAAATATCTCCCATACATTTTTGGATACCAGTGATAAATACCGGCAAACATTCCAAACAGGGAAGCAACGCCCATTACCAAATGGAAGTGAGCAATCACAAAATAGGTATCGTGAAGGTGAATGTCTAACGATGAATTACCTAACCATATACCTGTTAATCCACCAGAAATAAACAAACTCACAAACCCGATAGCAAAGAGCATGGCTGGCGTGAACCGGATATTCCCTCTCCATAAGGTCGTTAGCCAGTTAAACACCTTAATCGCCGAGGGAACGGCAATCAAGAGCGTGAGCAAAACGAAGAAAGAACCGAGAAATGGATTCAAACCGGTCACAAACATATGATGCGCCCATACCATAAAGGATAATCCTGCAATAGCAAATAAGGAAACCACCATGGCGCTGTATCCAAAAATAGGCTTTCTGGAGTTTACTGAAATCACTTCTGATGTAATGCCCATAGCCGGCAAGGCAATGATATACACTTCTGGATGACCTAAGAACCAGAACAAATGCTGGAACAGGATCGGGCTACCTCCTTCATTAGGTAATATGTGTCCGTTTATAAAAATATCGCTCAGGTAGAAACTTGTTCCCAGGTGACGATCAAACAGCAATAATACACAACCCGAAAGAAGCACAGGGAACGACAATACTCCTAATACCGCGGTAAAGAAGAAAGCCCACATAGTAAGCGGCAGTCTTGTCATGCTCATACCTTTGGTACGCATGTTTAATATAGTTGAAATATAATTCAGCCCCGCTAACAATTGCGAAACAATGAACAACGACATTCCTATCAACCAATAATCCATCCCGGCCTTTGCCCCCTCGGACGCATCCCCCAATGCGCTTAAAGGGGGATAAATCGTCCATCCTCCCGCCGCGGGTCCCGTTTGCAGGAATAAAGAAGCCACCATTACGATAGAAGCGCCAAAGAAAAACCAGTAAGAAAGCATATTCAGGAATGGAGATGCCATATCACGTGCACCAACCTGGAGAGGAATAAGTAAATTTGAAAAAGTTCCACTAAGGCCCGCTGTTAATACAAAGAACACAAGTATTGTTCCGTGCATGGTAACAAGTGCATAGTAAAACTCCGGATCGAGTCTGCCACCCTTACCCCAGTGACCCAAAATATCTTCAAGAAAAGGGAATGTCTTATCAGGATAGCCAAGCTGGAAACGGAATATCACGGAGAAAAATGCTCCAATGATTGCCCAAATCATTCCGGTGATCAGGAACTGCTTGGAGATCATCTTATGATCCTGGCTGAAAACATATTTGGTAATAAACGATTGCTTATGGTGATGTACGTGAGCTTCGTGCCCAAGGTCATGTACAACCACTGCCCCCTCTTGTGTTGTCTCGTTACTCATAATAATATTTTTTAAAAACCCTAAGTAAGCCGGTCTATTTTCATTTTTTATAATTCTGTGCAACTGTTTTTTCAGTTGCTGAATCTTTGGTTGCAACCTTATCCGGATCCAGATCTGGAAAGGCTTTATAATACTCTGGTTTTTGAGAAGCCATATAGGCGTCAAACTCTGCCTGTGTCTCTACTACAATCACGCCTCTCATAGTATAATGCCCCACACCGCACAGTTGATCGCATGCTATTTCATACACGAAGTCAGGATTGCCGGTCTTCTTTTTCATCTCCTCGGTTGTATAAAGTGGGGTGAACCAAAGGGTGGTTGGAGTTCCGGGAACTGCGTCCATCTTCATACGAAACTGTGGTAAACCGACATCATGAATTACATCCTGGGAATTGATTACGAGTTTCACTGGTTTGTTCACCACCACGTGCATCGTAGTCGGCACATGTATATCATCATGGCTTGCGGGATCTGCCCAGTCTACACCCAAAGGATTCCCTTTTGCGGGATCAGTGAGTTTGTAATTTTTTCTTCCCAGAACACCATCTTTACCGGGATACCGTATTTCCCATCCAAATTGATGGCCGGTTATTTCAACCACCTGCGCATTTTTGGGTGCATCCGAAGTAAACTTAAACCAATACTTCAAACCAAAAACAATCAGCACCGTTAATACCAACGCCGGAATAACCGTCCAGATTACTTCGAGGTTGTTATTATGTGGCAAAAAATATGATTTTCTTTTATCGCTTTCCTGGTATCGAAATGCAAACCAAAACAATAGAATCTGTGTTACTATAAAAACACTTCCGGTAACCCCTAAAGTAATCCACAACATCAGGTCAATACTTTTTCCCTGCTCAGAAGCGGCACCTACTGGCAGCAAAGTTTTTGGATAAAATAATTTATTACAATACCAAACCCCTATAAGACCTGCTACCAGGAACGCGATCATAAAAAATCCGTTGATGCGGTTATTCTGTTTTCTCGCTTTTTCTTCTCCCTTCAAAACACTTACATATTCACTCGCCTTGGAAATCTGAAATATTACCAGGAAGAATAGTACAACAATTGCTATTAAAAAAAAGTCGCTCATGTTTCTTAATTTTTCCTGTCATCCTGTTTGAAAGAGATAACAGTACTTTAAAGTATTTTATTTAAAAATTAATTCGTCTCCTTTCAACCTTCATCTTACTAAGTATGATGAACAATACTTTCCTTGAGAAACGGATTGTTCATTGCAGTCATCGGTACTTTGGAAGCATATCGGTTCACACCCCAAACGATAAAGCCGATAAACCCAACCGGAATTCCCAACTCAAACCAACTCAGGTGGGGGTGAGATTTAACTGTTCCGGGCATTACCATCAGGTAAAAATCAATCCAGTGTCCAAAAATAACAAGTATACTCATGATTACAACCAGGGCATAATTCCTTTTTGAAGCCCGTTTCATAAGTATCAGGAAAGGACACAAAAAGTTCAATATCAAATTAAGGTAAAACAATCCTTTATACACTCCCTGCACTCTTGATTTGAAATAAATGGTTTCTTCGGGAATATTTCCATACCAAATCAGCATATACTGATCGAACCATAAGTAGGTCCAGAACACTGAAAAGGCGAAAATAAATTTACCAAGGTCATGCAGGTGTTCCTTATTTACAAATTCAAGCTGGCCCTCATTTTTAAAATAAATTACAAATAGCGTAAGCAAAGCCATTCCTGCTACAAACGTGCTTCCAAATGTGTACCAGCTATACATCGTACTGAACCAATGCGCATCGATACTCATCAGCCAGATCCATGGTATAGTGGAGCCAACAGACAAACCAAAGGAAACTACATAAAATCCGGCCCAGGTTGATTCTCTCTTATACCATCTCCTTGAAGTTTCGTAATCCATCGGCCCGCTTTCATCTGTTTCCTTGCTGAAATCTCTCAGTTTCTTGCTGACCAAAGACCAGATGCCCATGAACAAAAGTGAAATGAAAAGAAATACCACAGGATTTAAAAAGGCAGATTTTCCTTTCAATACCTCATCGTGCGCCACCGCTTGTTTGTCCAGCCACGGATAAATGTCAGTACGATGTCCCAACAGGAGACACAAAAACACGATCAATGTAATAATCGCCATTAGGGGAACTACTGACGATACCGCTTCCGCCACCCTGCGAAATGCCGCCTGCCAGCCACCCATGGCAAGTATGGTAATTACCAGGAAAAATGTGGCTGCATTCACAAGTAGTAACCAATATGTACTGTTTTGCAACAATACTGCCCAAAATCTTGTACTATTCACATTATCCCCGTGAGCACCGGCAAAGGGGTTTAGAAATATAACTCCAAGGATCAAGGTAACCACACCCACAATCATAAATCCCGTAGACCATTTCTTCACTATCGCGGGCGTTATATACTGATTATTCATGTAAAAGGTTATTTTTTAGCTTAAGACTTTTATTTTTTCAGTGTTGAATCGGCTGACGAAGTGCTCGTTGAATCTGATGATTTGCTCAATTCAGCTTGCTTTGATTTAACATACTGTATTACCATCCACCTTTGTTCCCGGGTCAATTGTGATGCATAACTGCCCATATTATTCTTACCGTAAGTGATAGAAAAAAACATAGTCCCCGGAGCCATATCAACATATACTTTCTGCGTGAGATTAGCAACAGCAGGTATTTTACCTCCTGTTGAAAGCGGTCCCTGTGCATCCAAATTGGGGCCGTGACAAATTGCGCAATTTACATGGAACAACCTTTCAGCTTCTGCCATCTGCGTAGAATCCAGTGGCGGCAAAGGATCTATCAATTGAGCACTCATTGCATATCCGGCAGAATCGTGCGGCAAATTGAAAGGAAACAGGTCTCCTCTGCGGATGGTACCCGGCACCGGATAGGGAACGTAGTTTATTCCTTCAGACTTCAAATTATTGGGGGCGTACGCCTCAAATGCACGGCTGTACGTCATGTCTGGCATATAAATCCTTCCCGGCTCTCTTTTGTCTCCGCAACTTTCAATAAAAAGCATGATGCCAATCACCAATAAGAACCCTCCTGTTATTTTTACTTTTTTCATATATCAAATAGAATACCTGTAAACGTTATTATAAAGTGCCAGGATGACTTAATAGCCCGGTTCCGCCCGGTACAACTTCTGTTCCCTGTCATATCTCCCAAACCACCAACCGTCTTCAGCCACCTGCACATTCACGTCCAGGGCGCCATTATTTTTCAAGAAATTCTGTATTTCATCTTCGTTGCTCTTCGAAGTACATTCTATCACCATCACCATCATGTCGTCCGTAGCCCTGGGGCTGAAGTGGTGCTTCTTTACGCCCGGCATTATTTTGTTTAACCAGCAAAATGTCAATGTCATTGCTACTGAAGACATCAATACTGTAAGTTCAAATGTGATGGGGATAAGTGCCGGCAAGGGAAAGTGTGGTTTACCTCCGATATTCAAAGGCCAGTCAGATACGAAGATCCATCCCATTCCGCCTAATGCGATGCTGGTACCAAGAAAACCAAAGATAAATCCCACTGTATGCAGACTGGTTTCCCGCAACCCGATCGCATGATCCAATCCATGAATCGGGAATGGCGTATATACATCGTGAATTTTATAACCGGCCCTTCTTACATTCTTTATCGCCGGAAATAAGACATTCTCATCATCAAATGAGCCAACTACAAACTTTTTTCTCATACTTTATTTTTTATACCCAAACCCCTCAGTCTTTAGTTGAAGGAATTTTTTTATATCAATGCGCATGTTCTACCTCTTCCACATAGAATTTTTCTGCGTCCATTTTTTCAGCGTCAGTCATCTTTGCTTTATAGCTTTCGCCGCTCGTCTTTAATATAGCCTTCACTTCAGCCTGCGCGATAACAGGGAAGAATTTTGCAAAGAGGAAATAGCAGGTAAAGAACAAACCGAAAGTTCCCAGGAAAAATCCTATTTCCCATATCGACGGGCTGTAATAATTGCTCCATGAAGATGGCAAATAATCCCTGTAAAGTGAAGTAACAATAATTACAAAACGCTCAAACCACATCCCCACATTTACAAGTATTGACATAAAAAAAGTGAATGTTACGTTTCTCCTTAATTTTCTTGACCAGAAAAGCTGGGGAGAAACCACATTACAAAACATCATTCCATAATAAGCCCAGCCGTAAGGACTAAAAATATTTACGCGGTTTTGCCTGAAAGCCCACCATTCATAAGGGTTACCGCTATACCAGGCAAGTGTTAACTCTGTCAGGTAAGCAATACCTACAATAGATCCCGTCAGCACGATCACTTTGTTCATTGCTTCAATATGGCCAATTGTTATGTAGTCTTCCACATGCAATACTTTGCGCGTAATGATCAGCAATGTTTGAACCATTGCAAACCCGGAAAATATTGCACCGGCAACGAAATAAGGAGGAAAAATGGTAGTATGCCAACCGGGAATAACGCCGGTAGCAAAGTCAAATGATACTATTGTATGCACCGACAATACCAGTGGTGTTGCCAAACCTGCCAACACCAGTGAAAGGCTTTCATGACGTTGCCAGTGCTTGGTGCTTCCCGTCCATCCAAAAGATGCAAGGCCGTAAAACATTTTTCTGAATTTGGTTTTCGCTCTGTCGCGAACGGTGGCCACGTCAGGGATCAAACCGGAATACCAGAATAACAACGATACCGTAAAGTAAGTTGAGATGGCGAATACGTCCCACAGCAATGCCGAGTTGAAATTTGGCCATAAAGGACCGCGGCTGTTTGGATAAGGCATTACATAAAAGCCCACCCACACACGACCCATATGCCATATTGGAAACTGTCCGGCGCACATTACTGCAAAAATGGTCATCGCTTCTGCAGCTCTATTCACACCGGTTCTCCATCCCTGTCTGAACAACAGAAGGATTGCTGAGATCAGCGTACCTGCGTGACCAATACCGATCCACCACACAAAGTTGGTGATGTCCCAGCCCCATCCGATGGTATGATTAAGGTTCCATTGGCCGATACCGTAAGCAGTGCTGCGATAAACAGAATATACCCCAAATAATAAAAGGCTCACAGACAGAGAAAATCCTATCCACCATAGCTTGCCCGGCGTAGTCTCCACCGGCGATATAATATCTTCCGTGACCTGGTGATATGTCTTATCACCATCTATCAGCGGCTCTCTCAGTTGTGATTCATATTTTAGTAATGACATATCCTGTTTTCTTTTTTCAGTGACGAATGCCTGAATGCTGAATTATTTTCCTGTTATTGTTATGCTTCTTTGGCTTTATTGACATTTCCAACAGCGCGTTGGGTATTTCTGATTCTTTCCAGGTAATTTACATTAGGTAATGTGTGCAACTCCTGCAATACATAAAACTTCCTTTCCTTCTGTTCACGTATCCTCATTTTTGCGATCTGGCTGTCTTTATCATTTACATTACCGAATACAATTGCGTGAGTAGGACAAGCCTGCATACAAGCAGTTTTTACTTCCATATCCTTTAAAGGCCTGTCTTCTTTTTTGGCATTTAATTTTCCCAGCTGCAGCCGTTGGATACAGAACGTACATTTTTCCATTACGCCTCTCGAGCGTACCGTTACATCCGGGTTCAACACCATTCTCGTAAGATCTTCATTTAGCTGCATGGTAGCGTCTGAAATGATACCACGCTGGTTGTCCGGGAAACTGTCGCCGCCATTCCAGTCTGCCCAGTTGAAACGACGAACTTTGTAAGGACAGTTGTTGGCGCAATATTTTGTACCGATACAACGGTTGTAGATCATTTGGTTCAATCCTTCATCGCTGTGGTTGGTTGCATCCACCGGGCACACATTTTCGCAAGGGGCATTATCACATTGTTGGCATAGCATAGGTTGGAAAATGATATCAGGATTTTGCGGATCGCCGGTGTAATACCGGTCTATACGAATCCACTGCATATCATGATACCTGCGCACTTCATATTTACCTACGGTGGAAATATTGTTTTCGGCAACACAAGCTACCGTGCAGGCAGAACAACCGATACAGGCATTCAGGTCAATACTCATCCCCCATTTAATACCTGGTCTGTCCCATGTGGGGTAAAGTGTCGCATCACGATCAAAATTCTCTCCATAATGCTTCAGTTCCGCTTCTACCTCTTCCGTCATTTCATCAGGACGGGCGATAAAATCAGCAAGGGTCGTTTCTCTTACCACCGGCCTGCCCTCAGTAATCTGGTGTACCTGCGTTTGGGCAATGATATAGGTTTCATCTGTTTTTTCTACTTTGACCCCGGAAGAGTAAGAAACAGAAGTACCATTATAAGATGCCAGCGGATAAACATTCACACCGGCTCCTTTAGCGGCAGGGCCAATATAATCGATCGTTTTATCTTTATTCAAACTTTCACGGCCATACCCCAGAGCCATCGCAATTACATTTGGATGAATACCGGGCATGATCAATGCCGGTACTTTCATGGTTTTGCCGTTCACCGTAATTTTTATAACCGGCTTGTGTATATCCACTTCATACTTATCCATGTCGGCCCGGTCATAAATATCAATTCCGAATAAAGACTTACCCATTTGCGGCGAAACTACTGCGTAGTTGTCCCAGGTGGCTTTAGTGATCGGATCACTTACTTCCTGCAACCAGGCATTATTGGCGCGGCTTCCGGTACCAATGGATATATTTTGATATAAAGCAATTTCAGTTTCACTCCCCTTGGCGCCGGCCTGTATTTTAGCAGTAGCATCGGCAACATTACCTGTAAAGGTTGCGCCCGCCAGTGCAATTACAGGAAGAGGTTTTTGAGAAGTGGAATCAGATGCCTCAAACGCTGATGTTACGCCCGCAGAAGCGGAAGTGAGGTTGGCGGTGTTCACCACCACATTTTGCGTTTTCAGGTAGCCGTTCTCGATTACACCGTCCTGCAAAAACTTGTCAAAGTTTTCTATACTGCCCAACTTGCCGATCCAAAAGATCCTGAAATATGTTTCATAATCATGTGGATCACCATTTAATTTCAAGATCGAAGATTCGAACTGGCGTGTCTTGAACAACGGGTGGATGATAGGCTGAATAACACTAAAATATCCCGTCTGCAATTCAGCATCTCCCCAACACTCCAGCCAGTGATGAGATGGAATCACATATTTGCACAACTCGGTTGTTTCATCCATCTTCTCGTTGTAAGAAACGGTAAGAGGGCATTTTTTTATAGCAGCGATAAATTTGTCTGCATCATAATAATTATATGCAGGATTGGCTCCGTAAATAAATAATCCCCCGATCTTTCCCGCATTGAGATCGCTGACCAGGTCCACCATATCTGCGTCTATGCCTTGCCGGTAGTTTACTGTGGAATTCCAGTCGATTGTTTTGCCACCGGCGCCAATTGCTTCATTGATGGCATTTACTATTATTTGTATGTTGGGGTCATTGCTTCCGCAAACCACAAGTCCTGCGCCTTTGTTTGCTGATAAATCTGCAGCCGCCTTTTTAACTCCGTCTGCCACCGATGGTGAAACACCGGATAGTGTGCCGCCATTTAATGCCGCTAACAGCGCCAATGCCACTGCACCGGTTTCAGATGGCTTGTGTAAATACCTGTCGTCTGCTGTAGCACCGGTGATGGTATAATAGCTTTCAAACTGGTAATGCTTGCTCATTTCAGGTTTATCTTCTTTGATACGCCTGTTTTTTGAATATTCGTTGGCAAATACTACCGGGCTGAGCCATGTGCCTAAGAAGTCGGCACCAATGCTTACGATCACTTTTGCATTTTCAAAATGATAAGCAGGAATTGCTTTTTTACCATAAGAAGCCTGGTTAGCCAGTATCATACCGCTATAGGATATAGCATCATACTGTACGTGACGACTACCGGGATATTTTGCCAGAAATTCTGAAATGATCTGTTTGGTGGTAGGGGAGGTAATAGAAGAAGTCAGTAAAACAAACGGCTTTCCTGCATTCGCAGCCATATCAGCCGCAATCATTTTATCAATTGCTTCAAAAGTAGGTGCTTCTTTGCCGCTGATCCAGGGAAAGCGTAATCGTGTGGTATCATACAAATCCAATACTGAAGACTGGCATTGTGCAGAAGTACCACCTTCGGTAAGCGACGAAAGATCATTGCCTTCTATTTTGATCGGCCTGCCTTCGCGCTGCTTTACTACTACCGGTACTGCATCTCCGTCATTTATATAAGTAGATGCATAAAAATTGGCAATACCCGGAAGCATATCATCGGGTTTGTTTAAATATGGTACTACTTTGCGAACCGGCATTTCACAGCTAGCTGCCACAATTGCCGCAGCCGTGCTGAATCCCATATATTTCAGAAAATCTCTCCTCGGCGTCTTTCCGCTCAAAATGCCTTCATCGGCAAGATCTTCAAATGGAAGTGATTCATTGAATTCATTTTTCGGTTGTTTTTTTTCTTCTTCCGTTTGATGAAACTCTCCAAAATTTTGCCAATACTTTTTTTCGCTCATTTATTTCTATTTGAAAAATTCTATAACCAAAAGGCAATTAGTACAATACTTTTTCACGCAGTTTAATTGCAATCAATAGTGGCATTTTCCGCAATTGGTTCCGCCAATCTTCTCTACAGTCACACTATCATATTTATGATTCTTTATGTCTTCGTGGAATTTCTCGTAAATACTGTAAAACTTATTGCCATGCCCCTGGCCGTCATTAAACTGAACATTGGTAGTTCTGTGGCAGTTCACGCACCATCCCATGCTGAGATCAGCAAATTGATGCACTTCATCCATTTTCTGTATTTCGCCATGACATATCTGGCATTGTATCCGTCCCACTTTTACGTGTTGGGAGTGATTAAAGTAAACAAAGTCTGGGAGGTTGTGGATCCGGATCCATTGTATAGGCTTGCCGGGCTTGTCGTATGTTTTGGTGTCCGGATTCCAACCGGCATATTGATATAGCTTTTGAATTTCTGCATTGGCATCCACCGGAGTTCCGTCTTCTCTTTGAAGTGGCGCTCCCGTATATTCTTTTACGGCCATGTGGCAGTTCATACAAACGTTCACCGAAGGAATGTTAGCATGCCTGCTATCCTGTGCGCCAGTATGGCAATACAAGCAACTGATCTGGTTTACCCCCGCATGTACTTTGTGAGAATAAAAGATGGGTTGCACGGGTTGATATCCCTGCTGACGTCCAAGCCCCATAGCACCTTGTACAAGGTAATAACCTCCTAAAAGGAACAACACGATAACCACCATCAGAAGGTATGCTTTGTTCCGATAAAAAGGAACCGGCACTGGTGGTTTAAATCCTTCTTTTTCGTCAGCCAGTCTTCTAAGGTTACTGTTTACCTGCAGCAGCACGAAGCCGATAATCGCAAGGATCAGGGTCAAAATACCATATAATATCGTATTATCTGATTCCGGTGCTCCGGCCGGGCCTCCAGTTGGGGTAGACGTTGGTGGTTTATAGTTATTAGCATAATCAAGTATTGCGTCTATATCAGCTTTCTTTAAGTCAGGGAACGGCGTCATTACTACCCCACCGCCAGCGTCAGCCTTCAGTTTTTCCGCATAGGGATCTGTATTAACCATGGTGGTAGTATTCGCCACCCATTTGTAAACCCAATCTTTCGACGGTTCACGGTCCCGGGCCCCTTTCAATGCAGGTCCTACATATTTTACGTCCGGCTTGTGACATGCGGCACAATTGGCTTTAAACAAGGCTTCACCACTCTGGGCGAACAAGGTTTGGTTGTTAAAAAAGAAAAAAAGAAAAAAAATTGTTGAGGTCGTAACGAGATGAAGCTTGGTGCGTCGGTTCATATAAACTTAGTTACCTGTCTTGATAGTGGATAAAAGTTTGCTGCAAAAATAAGGGAGTATGTTGACAATGTGTTAACATTTTTATTTTTTTTATTTATGCTTATCTGGCAAGGTTTTCAAGCGATTTTTGCGGGTAATTATCATAATTTTCATGATATTAACTTTGACCAGGAGAAAAAAAATACTATCAAAAATAAGGATGGTTTTGGCCGGAAAAAATGCATCTTTGGAAACCTTAATTGCGCATTTTTAAGCGACCCCGGAATTGTTTCCTGGTTCTATACAACATTATGGAAAATCCTCTTCAACATATCGCCATCTTTGCCTCCGGCGCGGGCAGTAATGCAAAAGAGATCATTGAATATTTTAAAAATTCCGACCACATCCGGGTAAGCCTTATTGTATGCAACAATCCCGCTGCAGGAGTTTTGCGAATTGCCGCAGATGCAGCCATTCCCGTACTCCTCCTCAATAGAAAAGTCTTTATCGACAGCGGCTATCTTGATGAACTTAAAAAATACCATATAGACCTCGTCGTGCTCGCCGGCTTCTTATGGAAGGTACCCCCGGTATTGATCAATGCGTATAAAAATAAGATCATCAATATTCACCCCGCTTTATTACCCGCGTTTGGCGGAAAAGGAATGTATGGCAATGCCGTACATGAGGCTGTGTTGACGGCGGGAGAAAAAGAAAGTGGCATTACCATTCATTACGTTGATGAAATATATGATCATGGAAAAATCATCTTCCAGGCGAGATGTGATGTGACAAAAGACGAAACCACTGAAACCCTGGCCAGTAAGATTCATGTACTCGAACACCGTTACTATCCGGTGGAAATTGAAAAGCTTTTAACAGCCAAATAGGGCTTTTCAAAAATCAGCGTTAAAAAAATGAATGCCTGGCGTTGGAAACAGTCAATGATGTAATATTACCTTTTATTGATTTTGAAAATAAATTTACCAATCCGCTTTTTATTATCACTGCTACTGCTGCACATACTTGCGGCTGGCGAAGCTTCTGCACAAATTACCGTTTCAGGCACCGTGTACGATTCCACAAAAGTATATGGCGTTCCGGGCGTAATTGTTTCCGCTACATCTGGCGCCAGGGCTATTACGGATTCGCTGGGAGCCTATCACATCAATGTAGTAAAGAACGACTCCATCAGTTTTGACTACCGGGGTAAATCTACAGTAAAGTTTTCCGTTGCCGGCATAGACGATTATTCCGCTTTCGACATATCGCTGTGGGTACGAATTGCCAGTAAGTACAAGGTGCTGAAGGGGGTGACGGTATATGCAAACACCTATGAGCTGGACTCCATTGAAAACAGGATGGAATACCAGAAGGTTTTTGATTATAAAAAGCCTGGCCTCCGATCCAACTATGATCCTGCGGACGGCACCGCCGGCATTGACCTGGACGCGTTGATCAGCTCATTCAACCGGGCAAAAAACAAGGAGAACCTGGCCTTTCATAAACGATTAATAGAGCAGGAGCAGGACGATTATGTGAAATACCGTTTCAATGCAAGGCTGGTGAGCCGTATTACCGGACTCAGTGGCGATACGCTGAAAAAATTCATACAGCTATATATGCCCTCATATGATTTTGTTGCCAATAGTTCTCTTGTGCAGTTTTATCAATACATCTTAAATGCATCCTATGCATTTAAGAGGGAAGAAGGAATCGGCCAGTAGTTGTTTTCGTTTATGCGTTGGTGTTATTGGGCCCGTCTGACAATTTTCGTATACGCATCTACGTTAGACCGGATCTTAGTGATTACGACCGTCGCCGGATAATGATTTAACCCTGCCACGTCCGGTGCTTGCCGAACTTATCCTCCGGCGGCCCAAACCACACAAAAAAAGCTTTGGTCAACAGCTATTCTATTTTGTCATCGGCTGAAAGCTGATGAAACAATCTTTTTGTTTCTTCTTCCCCGGAGCAAATCCGGGCCACATAAACTGCATTCTTTGCATTATCTTTTGTGCGGTTCACACGTCAGGACCCCGGAACAAACAAAATCGTCTTTAACCTCTTCTAATTGCCATTCATCACAAAACCTAAGAACGTTTTCGTACTTCGCATTACATTCATTAAGGAAATTTTCTTTTAGAACCGTAACTAAATTGCCCTGTCGTGCGTCATACCCTTTGATTCGCGGCTTCAAAAGCGCACAAAACTTAAGATTGATATAGCAACGCCTAATTGTAACTAATGATAAAAAATCTCCTGCGTATTGCCCTGCGCAATTTGAAAAAAGATACCTGGTACAGCCTGCTGAACATTATCGGGCTCACTATCGGCATTACCTTCAGCTTGTTTCTGATCTTCTACATTAGAGATGAGCTGAACTACGACCGCTACAACAAAAAAGCCGATCGCATTGTCAGAATCGTTTCGCATGTGCATGAAAGAGACAAAAACACTGACTTCACGGTAACACAGGCTCCGCTTGCGGCAGAACTAAAGAAAGATTATCCTGAAGTAGAAGAATCTGCAAGATTTATGGGACGGGAGAGAACCCTCTTCAAAGTGGGGGATAAGGATTTCTATGAAACAAAGGTTTATTATGCGGATAGCACCGTATTCAACATTTTTACTTACAAATTCATTGAAGGGAATCCCCACACGGCATTGAATGATCCCAACAGCGTGGTACTGACAATATCCACGGCAGAAAAATATTTTGGCAAAAACACCAGCGTACTCGGCAAGTCTATTCACACCATCTATGACGTATATAAAATAACCGGCGTGATTGAAGACATTCCTCACAATGCACATCTGCGATACGACATGCTGATTTCATGGACCTCTATGCCTAAGAATATGTATGGTGGTGAAAACTGGGGCAGCTTCAATAATTTCACTTATGTATTGCTGAAGCCCGGCGCAAGCGCAGCAGCCTTTGAAAAGAAACTGATACCTATGTATGACAAATTCATGGCGCCTATTTTTGCTGCCTCGCAGGTAAAAATATATTACGGGGTACAACCAATTACCGATATTCACCTGCATTCGAAACTGGAGCTGGAACCCGAAGAATTGGGAAGCATGTCATACATCTGGATATTCTCGGCCGTAGCCTTTTTTATGATACTGATCGCTTCCATTAATTATATGAATCTCACAACAGCACGATCGGCGCGAAGGGCAAAGGAAATCGGTATCAGAAAGGTAACCGGTTCATCACGGCGGCTTTTAATCTTTCAATTTCTCGGTGAATCAGTTTTGATTGGATTATTATCCGTGTTGCTCAGCATCTTGCTAATGATGGCGTTGCTTCCCCTTTTTGATTCGCTGTCAGGCAAAGCATTTACCATTGGTACAATATTCCGGCCATCCAATCTTTTATTGTTATTCGGTATTGGTTTAGTAACAGGATTTGCAGGTGGCAGCTACCCTGCCTTCTACCTTTCTGCATTTAAACCGGTGAGCATATTAAAGGGTGCACTTTCCAAAGCTTCGGGCAATATCAATCTGCGCCGAACGCTGGTGGTCTTGCAATTTGCAGTCGCCATGGTCATGTTGATTTGTACGTGGGTGGTGTATTCGCAGCTTTCATATCTGCAAAAAAAAGACCTTGGATTTAATAAAGATCAGGTAATGACAGTGGTGGTAAATACGGGTAAAGATGAAAGACCAAAGATTGATGCAATGGACAATGACTTTCGCAATGTAGCCGGAGTGCAGTCGGTTGGCACCGGAAGTAATTATCCCGGAGGACCCAACCTTAATCTCAATTTATTTTCTGTACAAACAGACAAAGGATATACAGATAAAGGAATTGAATGTTACTCTGCAGACGAAAATTACCTTCGTGTTTTAAATATTCCTATTGTAGAAGGGCGCAATTTTTCCGGCCTTGCCGATACTGCTCACGGGGTGTTGGTAAATGAGTCTTTCGCCAAACATTTCAACTGGGCACAAAATGCGGTTGGCAAAAGAATAAAATTTCCCGGGGATACTTCCGGCAACTATCTTGAGGTGGTAGGGGTGGTAAAAGATTTTAACCAGAAATCATTGTACAATCCTATTGCTCCGTTGCTCTTATACTATGGTGCCAACAACAATATGATAGACCTGAAGATGAGCACGTCCAATCTTTCTTCAGCTATTCAAAAAGTGAGCGCCGTATGGAAAAAATATTTTCCTGATCTGCCATTTGAATACAAATTTTTAGATGATGACTTCAATTCACAATATGCGGCAGATCAAAAACGCGGAAAGATTTTTGCATCTTTTGCCGTTCTTACTATCATTATCACATGTCTCGGTTTGCTGGGGCTTACTGCTTTTACCACACAGCAAAAACAAAAAGAAATAAGCATCAGGAGAGTATTGGGTGCTTCCATTCCGCAAATCGTCGGACTCATTACACGCAATTATTTTTGGCTGGCTTTGATTGCTGCTGCCATAGCGTTCCCGGTAGCATGGTATTTCATGAGCAATTGGCTGAAGATATTTTCATATAGTCCCGGGTTGTCTGTTATCCCTTTTATACTGTCGGCGGTCATCATTGTGATAACAGCAGTATTAACGGCGTCATTTCACTCCACAAAAGCGGCATTGGCAAGACCGGCAGATAGCCTGAGGACAGAATAAACAGAACATTTATTTCATAAAGTTCACATTGCAAATAATCATATCACTAAACTAAACAAATAGTTTAAAAACTACTTATTTAGTTATATATTCGGGTCATGATCCCGCATCTCAAAACAAGCTGGCAATACTTATGGCATCATAAATTTTTTTCTGTAATTAATATCGCCGGCCTGGCAATTGGTTTGTGTGTATTTTATTTTGCCTTTTTATACATCCGTTTTGAATTGAGTTATGACAGCTTCAATAAAAACGCAGCCAATATGTATCGCCTGGTTACCGATGTGCAAACACCAACGGGAACCGAATACCAGAGCTCATCGGCACCTATGGCCCCTGCATTGGAAAATGCCTTCCCGCAAATTAAAGCTGTTACAAGAATCTTTCTTGACAACCTTATCATAGAGAAAGATGAAAATAATTTTAATGATGAAACCATTGCCTATGCTGACGCGTCATTATTTAAAGTTTTTACATTGCCCTTGCTAAGGGGTAACCCGGAAACAGTATTGGAAGCGCCCTACACCGTCGTGTTATCAACAACCGCTGCGAAAAAATATTTTGGCAACGAAAATGCAGTTGGCAAAACTTTATGGCTCGATGGTAAATTTCCGGCCGCTGTAACCGGCATTATGAAAGACATGCCTTATAATTCGCAATGGAGAGTTGATATCCTGGTATCAATGTCAACTCTGCTGAAAGAATGGAACAAAAACGCGGCGACCAATTGGCAACACTTCGGGTTTTATACATACCTGCTGCTGCGAAAAGGTTACAGCGCCGGCAATCTCTCCAAACAATTACCGGCCTTTGTAAATGATCATTTCCCCCTGTCGCAGGCAAAATATTCACTGCATCTTGAACCATTGAAGTCGGTATACCTGTACGGCAAACCGAGAGGGTCAAGAACAGGAAGTGCTGCGCATGGTAATGCAGCGAATGTGTATATATTTTCATTTGCAGCGGTATTCATATTGGTTCTCGCCTCCGTTAATTTCATTAACCTCTCCACCGCTTTATCTTTAAAAAGGGCAAAGGAAACAAGTGTTCGAAAAATTTTAGGCGCATCGCGAAGACAATTGGTGTTGCGATTTCTTTTGGATGCAATATTTATTGCCTGCATTGCCAGTATTATCGCTGTGCTGTTTTCGTTCTTATTGCTTCCCTTATTCAATAGCATTGCAGGTAAGATAGTCGCCAAATCGGTTTTTAATCAACCCGCATATTTATTACTGCTGCCCGGCATTGCACTCTTTACCGGTTTTGCGTCAGGCATATACCCGGCATTTTTTCTTAGCAATGTAAATCCTGTAGAAAGTTTGAAAAGTCAATTCAGCGCAGGTAAAAAAGGCTTTGCGCTAAGAAAGTTTTTTGTGGTGACCCAGTTTACTATTTCCGTTACTTTAATAATTGCGACTATTGTTATTTATCAGCAACTCCATTACATGCGCAACCAGGACCTTGGATTTAAGAAAGATCACCTGTTGGTTATCGATTTTCACTTCGACCAAAGAATTCCGGATCATGCAGAGACAGTAAAGCAGCAATTAGAAGAAGTGCCCGGAGTAACATACGCAAGCATGGGTTCGGCTGTTATCGGCAAGGCCAACAGAACGCTCGACGTTGACGTAGAAAACAGTTCCGGCCACATGACCCATGTCATCTGGGATATGTATGCAGTAGATAAAGATTTTCTGCCGCAATATCATTTGCAGTTGCTGGCAGGGCGCAATTTCTCAGCCGCTATCGTATCTGATACCAACCAGGCGGCCATCATCAATGAAGCGGCCGCAACATCATTAGGTTATACCCGCCCGCAAGAGGCACTCGGAAAAAGATTTGAAACAAAGGGTAAAAGCGGTTTTATTATCGGAGTGGTAAAAGATTTTCATTTTAGCTCATATGCCGACGATATTGCGCCTCTTATCATTAAGATGTCGCCATGGTTCTTTACATTCATTACCCTCAATATCTCATCGGCAAACATCCCTCAGACTATAAGCGAACTTCAACAAAAGTGGAAAACGATCGTTCCGGGTCTTCCCTTAAGTTATAGCTTTTCAGATGAAGATTATGATGCACAATATAAAGATGAAGCGCGTTTCGGGAAACTGTTTATTTGCTTTGCCTCAATCGCCATCATCATTTCTTGCCTGGGTTTATTTGCGTTGTCTGCTTTTAGCGTAACGCAAAGAACCAAAGAGATGAGTATCAGAAAAATCTTAGGGGCCTCGGGGTTGCGTATTGTTGGGAATTTATCGTTTGATTTTTTCAAACCGGTAATCATTGCGGTCCTTATCGCTTCTCCGCTTGCATGGCTGTTGATGCATGAATGGCTGCTGAACAATTTTGCATACCGGATTTCAATCAGGATATGGATATTTTTCGCGGCCGCAATTATAGCAATACTCATTGCATTTATTACCGTTTGTTATCACAGCATAAGAACAGCTACAGCAAATCCCGTAAAAGCCTTACGGATGGAGTAAGATGTTTGATTTGATCAAGGACTATCTTCACTGTAATGTATCTTCTTTCTTCAGCAGATCAAAATAGGCATTGAGTTCTGCGTGCAAAGCCCCTTCGAAAGCAGCCTTCATATCTTCCGGTTGCGGATGTTTAAACTTCCACTGGCTAAAATACGTTTGAAATGCACTGTCAACATTTTGCCGGCCAATTGTTTTTTCGATCAAATACATCCAAATAGCAGGTTTTATGTATTCTGCCAGAGCATACTCATCTTCATTATCAAAATCCGCTGACCTTGTTTCAATCGCTTCATGAATAGGCAATTTGGCCAATGCCGCGTACACTGCCCGCTGAAAATCCTGTTCATCCAGGTTCTTTATTTCTTCCGGTATCTTGTCGCCAAACACCGGGTTGCTCTTATACTTTTCCGCCATGTACCGGAATTCAAAATAAGTGTTCAGCCCCTCATCCATCCACGCATCATCTCGCTCGTTGGTTCCCAGCATAGCCATAAACCAGTTGTGCCCTACCTCGTGCGTTATCACGTCATCAAGCTTTGCACCGTCTGCATCAGGGCTTGTTATTAATGTAATAGTCGGGTATTCCATTCCATCAGCGGAATTATTTTTCGGTCCTTCCACTGCTTGTACTATGGGATAGTCAAATTCTCCGATCCATGTGCTATAATGCCGCACCGCATCCTTTACGTAATCGATGCTATTTACCCAGGGTGTTCTCTTGCTATTGTGATAGTAGGTAAATACATCTATTACTCTGCCTGATTGCAACTGCATCGTATCGTATTCAACCACAAATCCTTTATCTGCAAACCATGCAAAATCCACAACACTATCGGCATAGTAACTGAGCGTTTTATCGCCGTCTCCAGATACAGGCTGGTACTGCATTGGTTTATCCTTGCGATGCATAGCATTAAAGGCTCCGATAGTTTTATACGCTTTTGTTTCTGCGGCTGTTTGCAATATGCCAGTAGCACCGACAACATAGTCCTCTGGTACTGTTATATTAACATGATAAGATGCATACTCACTATAGAACTCTCCCATATCGAGGTAAGGCATTTCGTGCCAGCCATTTTTATCAAATACGGCCGGCTTCGGGTACCACTGGCAGGCCATAAACTCTCCGTCTTCAAAGCCTGACCTTGAAAAGTAAGATGGTAACTGCACTTTAAATGAGCTTCCGATAGTTACAGAGTCTCCGGGCTGCAAAGGCTGTGGCAGTAATACCTTGATAATATCAATGTATTCAGGGTCGGGATCAGGTTCAGTTGCTGCGACCATTCCGTTTACAGTAAAAGACAGGCCGGACATAAAGCCGGGTGTATAGTTTTTTAACTTGTGCTTTTTGCCCGGATCTTTTTTTATTTGTTGAAAAAGAGCAGTTGACTCATTTTTATATGCATTTGCATAAATATGAAACCAGATAAAACCAAGTGTATCGGGAGAGTTATTTTTATAAACAATGGTTTCTTTTCCTGTAATGGATTTTTCCTGGTCATTTAGCCGGGCATCGATGTTATAATAAAGGTATTGCTGCCAGTAATTGTTTTGTGCTGCTGCTACAAAGCTCGTAAAAAGCAACGCAGGTAGTAATAATTTTCTCATGAGAGTTTTAATATCAGTGATTCGTTTTGGAGCCCTAAAATAGTTAAACCTTTCTTCTGTAGCAACAGCAACTATTATAATTGAAGAAAGCCGGATTAATTTTTCCTTGTTTGTTTTTTCAGCAGGCCCTGTAGCGCATTGGCTACTTGTTTAAAAGTCTTCGCTTTCCAAAAATTGATCATTGCCGGTGATCAGTTTTTCATATAAAAAGCCATAATGGTGATTGATTATTTTAATTGTCCCGGGAAGTTACCTTCCCCCGAAATGGTCTTTCTGATCGGTGAACCTGGTTTGAAATCTTCATGCTATTGTAATAGACCCGTAAGCGTATTGAGTTTTTAGAACGTGGTAACACATAGTAGCATGCCAGCTATGAAATTCTGCCTGGTATCTTCCCCAATCATTGCAATTTTTTTCAGGATGGACACTCCCGGGGGAAACTTTCTTTCTCTGCGATCAGATTATAAGGGTGGCATCCGGTCATACAGCGCACTAACTGCGTCAATTTCTATACCGACAGTAGTTTTGCAGCTTTTGACCGGGATAAATGGTTTTCGCAATACCCCCTCGGCGACAAAAAAACTTACCTGCTAATGTTTAATGACTGTAATCTCTACCCGCCTGTTTCGCCATTGCTGCTCAAGGTCAACCGGGTGCGCCGAACCATAGTATGACATCAGAATGCGCGCGGACGGAATATGATAGCTCAGGAAATAGTCAAGGGTTACGTTTGCACGATCGGCAGATATCTTCATATTTCTTGCCTGTGTTCCCTGTGTATCAGCAAAACCGCTTATGTGGAGAGTGAGGGTTTTATCAGATTGCAACATATTCAGTATCCTGCCAAGCACATCAAAATCCTTACCTGCGAGATCAGACCGGTCATACGAGAAATAGATTGTGTAGGTGGCTGAATCGGTTGACATCGTAGCCAAATCAGCATCGTCCGTTGGGGGGAACGGGCAACCATCGTTATCTGCACTTCCTTTCACTCCGGGACATTTGTCGTACTTATCAGGTACGCCATCACCATCGGAGTCTGCAGCAGGGTTTTGCGCATTGGCCTGTGCTACGCTATCTGAACTGTTTTTCGCCATTGCCGTATCGGCGGCATTGAAGGCAGGTGTTTTTGCATTGTTTTTAGCAGTTGCTTTAGTGGCAGATGAGTCTGCTCCGTTTCGGTTGTTTACATCTGCAGATGACAGAGCTTCTTTTGCTGCATCTTTTCTACTGTTCTTGTCTTTTTTATGCCTGCTGCCCGGCATGTTTAATGCTACACTTGCCGAATAAAACATAAAACTGTTCGTAATATTTTTTGACAGCGGCTGCCTTATCTGGCCCTGGAGTATAAGCATACTGCTTCCTATAAAATGTATGTCCACTCCGGCCCCCAGCGGCGCATAAAAAGCCTGTTGGTAAGCAAAAGAGCCCCAGCCTGCTCCGGCGGTAAGAAAAGGGTTTACCGCAACATTGCGGGCAAACGCTTTTATATGAATCAATGCATCGGCATGCAAGGCAATACCCGACTGGCCGAGAGTATCGCCCTGTAAAAATCCAGCCGGAAAGTCGGAACGGTCAACGCCGAGATTGGCGGAAAAGAAAATATGTGGTATAAGGGGTTTCCAGTAACTGACTTGAATGCCAAGATTGACGCCGGATGTTGCAGGATATTTTGAAGCATGCTGAAAAGTATAATCAGACATGGTAGCCCCGAAAGAAAAATAACCCTGTGTGCTAACTTCCTCATCCTGTGCATGAAGACCTGTTATACTGAAGCAAAGGCATAAAGCGACAAGGGTCCGGATACATTTCATGTTTATTGGCTTAAAAGATTAGAACGTATCACACCCGGCATTATTGCAGTATTTTTCCTTTTGATGATTTCCGCCAGTTGAAAACGACACGAGACAACGAATCAACCGGTGTGATCCATGTTTAAGCAGCTTCTTCTTTGTGCTGTGTTTAAAAAAATAACGCACCTACATTTTATAGTGTTATCTTACCTTCACAATCCTTCCCTTCGATTCTCCCTGCTGATAACATTATATTCATTTTTAAAACAACAACAGTATGAAAAAATTTCTTCTATGCTGCTCTGCAGCTGCTTTCCTGCTTTCGTGCAACAATAGTGAGAGCAACGACAAAAGCAAAACAACGGCTTCTACAGACAGCACCAACGCAACCGCGACAAATACGGCGGCAGTTGACCTGCCTTACACTGCCTCTTATTCCAGCAGCTTTACAGACAATGTATCAGACGCTGACCTGAAAACAGTGTTGGTAAGTTACAAAGACTGGGCAGATGGCAATATGGACAAAGTAGCAAAAGCCTATGGAGATACCCTTGAGTGGGTCAAGACTGACGGCGGCCACTTCAGGCTTCCCAATGCCGGTATTATCAAAATGTGGACTACTTTCCGGGACAGCCTCAGCAGCGTATCTATCGATATGCAGGCCTGGAAAAAAATGTATGCCACCGATAAGAAGAGCGCATTTGTAGTAACCTGGTATAAGGAAATAGATACTTACAAGGGCGGTAAAGCTGATTCCGCTTATTACCATGATATCAACGGGCTGGATAATGGTAAAATCATTTCCCTCGAACAGTATAGGAGAGGGGCGAAATAAGGCCAGGTATTTCAACACAAAGGCCCCGGTTGCAGAGGCTTTTATTTACAGGAAGTCCGCCTATAGATCACCACCGGGATAACTGTAATTCTTCGTATATGCATTACAGTTATGATTGGCATTTATTTTATCACTCCTCTGTTTGTGGTTTCATATCCGGCATTTTTCCGATGGCCATAAAAATGGGATAAGTAATTCTTATGTTGCCGGCCAGAGGATCGCCTATAAACAACGCTTTATATTTAATAAGCAGGAATCTTTCGTCTTTCACACGTTGAATATCCCCCCACGGAATGAATAAAACAGCTAAAGCTTTTTGCAGTTGCAATAGGGATTGCCGGCAAGAAACCAAAACGCTTAATTGTCCCTGCTTTGCTTCCTGAGCAGATTTTGTAAAGCAGCAGCAGACCGCTTGAATTCATCGGTTTCCAAAAGCTGGTCATTGCCGGTGATGAGCGTTTCATATAAGCGGGTATAATGGCGATTGGCAACTTTAATCGCTTCCTCGAGATACCATCCGGAAAACTTTTCTTTTCGCCGTGGAAACTCTTTGAAAAGCGCCTGTAGCATCGTGATAAACTCATACGGATATTGCGTTCTCAGTGCATGATACCACATGTGCGCATGCCAGCCATTCACTTCTTCCTGGTGTATGAACCGGCTGAGCTGTTCGAGATGTTTTTTGCGGGTATCTTCTTTGATCATAGCAATTTTTTTTCAGGATAAGCATCCGCAAGGCAGGAACTTATGGTGCTATATAAAGATAACACAATTCGCGGTGCAATTAAACAGCGATACGTCTTTGATGGAATACTTTTTTTCTCGGCAAGCAGTGATATATACTTTCGTTTTGTCCCGATCAAAGCCCGTATATTTTTCCCCGGCCGGGTTTTCGCATTATTCACTTCAAATAGAAATACAGCCTCGCAATCGACGCTCAATCGTGGGTAGCTTGCCGGCCGTACAATCAGAAGACTGACTGCACCCGTCATTGTAATGAGGAGGAACGAAGCGGTTATAATGTAAATGGCCATCCGAAAAACAAAAAAAGGCAAGCTATTTGCATGGTATGAATTGAGCCCCGGTAATGCTATCAAAATTACCAGCCAGATAAACCACCACGCTATGAATGGTATAACAAAACCCGAAACCGACCAGGCACAAAAAATACTGATTGTAGAAGATGAAGGCGAGTTAGGCCTGACGCTCGATCTTATCCTTTCTGAAAGAGATTTCCAGGTGAACTATGCCGGAACGCTGCTCGCAGCAGATGAGTACCTGCAGCAACAAAAACCTGCCGTGATCATACTTGACAATAAATTACCCGATGGTTATGGCGTCGATTTTATCAGCTACGTGAGAAAAAAATATCCCTCCATACACATCATCATGATCTCAGGTTTTGACTCTGCCCGGGATGTGGCGCTGAACAATGGTGCGGATATATTTCTTGAAAAGCCATTTTCGCTTCAGAAAATGAATGAAGCCATCGATACCGTATTGGTATAAGGGCTGGCATTAGCCCATTTTATGGAATCGCAGATGTGCATAGCGCCGGCCAGGTGTACGGCTAAGTAACCCACAGCAAAAACCAACCCCACTACATAGAAATAGCAATGATAGGCGTATGGCTGCTGAGTGCCAGTTTGCTCGTATAGATTTTAAAAAGCTGGTTGATAAGCCCCTCCTTTTTAGGAACGGTAATGATCACATCAATTTCTTTGGACCCTGCAAAGTCTGTGATGCTTTCCAAAAAATCATAATCTCTTGAGAAAAAGAATTCCGGCTTGTAGTGCTTAAGTTTCGATTCCATTTCATCCTTTTCGATCATATAGGCTTCGGAAAGCTCGATATAGTGTTCCTTATCTACATTAAGTATGTAGAGTTTCGGGTGCAGAAAATCCAATACTTTTTTAAGTGCATCAAAAGGCGTTTTACGGGCCACATCTTTCATATCTGTAGCAAACAATGCATTCTTAATTCCTTTAAACTTTACATCCGGAGGAATGATCATTATCGGCACATTGATGTTTGCTATCAGGTTCAATGCATCGTTCCCGATGTTTACATTCGCCAGTCTTGAGCTTCCGGCTATACCCATTATCACCATGTCGATATGGTTGCTCAGCACATACTTCGAAATATTATCTATAAAAGAACCTTCCTCCGATTCAATAGTCACTTTCTGATGGGAGCTGTTTTTAAGGAAGTCTCTTATCACTTTCAAATCGGCATCCGTAGCTGCTTTTTTAGAAACATCTGCGCCATCTTTCAATGTAGACAAGAAACTGCCCCGGTACACATGGTAAAGAATTATTTCAGTTCCGGGATTGTCTTTTGTCATTTCAATTACGTATTCAGCAGCGCTTTCGGATGGAGTAGAAAAATCTACCGGCACAAGAAATTTTTTCATTTTAAATTTTTTACTAAGGTAATTAAAATAGAGGCAGAAAATAAAAATCCTGTACCATCCACCAGCAACAACCACAAAGGTTTTTTTCACGGCCAACTTTATCCAACTTCCCCGGATGCTGTCTCAGGATGACAATATTCGACAGGCTCTCCGCAGGAGTCCTATGGACAGGGTGACAAGTAATGTTTTCGTTCCACCAAACATCATTGTCATGGTGATCTTCATTGTCATGGTGAGCCTGTCGAATCCATGACTGAACGGATTGATGATTTCGTTCCTGCCACCCATTCGACAAGCTCTCCGTAGGAGTCCTATGGACAGGGTGACAGATAGTGTCATGGTGATCTTCATTGTCATGGTGAGCCTGTCGAATCCATGACTAAACGGATTGATGATTTCGTTCCTGCCGCCCATTCGACGAAGCTCTCCGTAGGAGTCCTATGGACAGGATGACAAGTAATGTTTTCGTTCCACCAAACATCATTGTCATGGTGATCTTCATTGTCATGGTGAGCCTGTCGAATCCATGACTGAACGCAAAGTTGACGATTCCGTCTCCGTCGCCCTCCTTCGACAAGCTCAGGATGACAATACTCGACAAGCTCTCCGTAGGAGTCCTATGGACAGGGTGACAGGTGGTGTCATGGTGAGCCCGTCGAATCCATGACTAAGCAAAACTATCAATTCACTTACCATTTCGTTTACTGCTGCGTTCATCTGCGGGGAAAAAACTGCCGGGTTACTGTTATTTTATAAAATAGAAATTGACAGCAACCACACCACAAAAAACTGCGGCGTAAAAAAGACTATAGAGCAACAAGCTCAGCAGCGTACGTCCAAACACCCAAATCCTTTTGTGTGTATTGAAGAACTGCATCAATACCCACACCATCAGGACAAGGTTGATAACATTTTCCAGGTTCGAAAAACTCTTTAAGGCCGGCTTCCCGTTCAACGCATAGTTAAAGGGGAAGAGCACAATATGCACGATGAGGCTTTGCGATGTAATGAACGCGTTTATAATAAAATGCTCCACATAATTATATCCCCACCGGCGGAAGGCGAGGTACGTTCCCAGCGCAGCAAACGGTAGTTGCACCAGCGCTACCACTTCGTAATGCTCACCCATCCACGAGGTCAGTTTTTTTAATATGTTGCTCAGGTTTACAAAGTCCTGGCCCGAGCCGGACACCGTAACCATGTCTTTCAGCATTTCGATATGAAACACCTGGTACAACAGCGCATAAATGCCAGACAATACCAATACCATAGAAATGGGCCTGAAATGCTTAACCCGTTTGCCCATGAGGTATTCCCTGATGGTGTAGCCCGGGCGGGTAAAGAGCTCCCGGGTAGTAAATATGATGCCCTTATCAAAGTGAAAGAGCCCGTGTTGCAGATCGTGCCACAGGTAGTGAAAATTGATAGCGTGCGTTTCCGCCGGCTGCCCGCAGTTGTTACAAAAGTTGCCCTTAAAGTGGTGGCCGCAGTTTTTGCAGATTGTTGATGTTTGGTGTGGCATGCTGTGTATCGCTATCCTAAAGATAGAGGATTACTTAAATGGAAGAATAGAAAACGCAGGAAGTTGATTTTTTATCCGGTCTAAATTAACCAGGATGACGTCACCAAATTGTATCTCTTCTTTTACTTCTGCGATTATCGGCGGGCGTCATCTGCGTTCATCAGCGATGAGATTTCCATGTTATGGTGAGCCCGTCTTCCGGGCAAGCAGGCCTGTCGAACCATCACCGGACACAGTTATAATTTCGTTTCTGTCATCCATTCGACGGGCTCTCCGTAGGAGTCCTATGGACATGGTGACAGGGGTTTTGTTAATCAGGTTTTTTCTGTCATTCAGTGATTTTCATTGTCCAAAGAGGTCCTTGTCTAATTTTGCGTTCTCTGTTTTATAATGTCAATTAAAAACTGGTGGCGCCATGTTGTACTTTGGGTGGCAGTATATGCTGCCTGGGTACTTGTATTCCAAAAGCAGTCCTTTGCTTTTTCAAGAACAGCGACCATCCAGTTTTGCTACCTGTTCTTTGTTGGTGCCAATTTTTATTTTATCATTTATTTTTTAGCGCCGGGATTTTTATACCGGGGAAAAATTATCGTGTTCGGCCTACTCTCTGGTGCCGGTATCATCGGGGCAGCTTTATTACGGGTGCCGGTTGCCACCTATCTTAACAAAGAGTTTTTTATTCCCAATCAGCCTCAACCTGGTTCCGGGGAGCTTTTTCTGAATTCACTGATCAATATTTCCATTTGGGTAATATGCCTTGTGGCAGCCTGGTTTATATATGAAAAAGCCCGGTTCAAAAAAATGATCAGCGAAATAGAAAAAGAAAAAAACACGACCGAGCTCAATTTTCTGAAGGCGCAATTCAATCCACATTTTCTTTTTAATTCGATTAACTCCATTTACGGCCATATCGATAAACAGAATGGCGTTGCCCGGACGATGCTGCTCAAATTTTCAGAAATGCTGCGCTATCAGTTATATGAATGTAATACAGACCACATCAGTATCGACAAAGAGATCAGCTATATCAGGAATTATGTTGCGCTGCAGCAGATCAGGAAAGATGAAGACCTTTTTGTGAAGCTCGATATTGATGAACAGGTAAGGGGCATCACGATTGTCCCGTTATTATTCATCGCATTTATCGAAAATGCTTTTAAATATGTGAGCAATGACGACTCAAAGGAAAACCGGGTAGAAATATCTTTGCGCCGGGATAGTGATCAACTTATTTTCCGGGCCTTTAATACAAAGGACGTTTATAAAAATACCACTCCCGGACATAAAGGTATCGGCATTGCCAATGTAAGGAGAAGATTAGAACTGCTATATCCCTCTAAACATGAACTCGTGATCAATGACAGCGAAAAATTTTATGAAACAACCCTGAAATTGCAGATACAATGAAACTGAAATGCATCATTGCAGACGATGAACCGGTTGCACGCAAATTACTGGAGGAATACATCAGCGATATTGACTTTCTTGAGTTAACAGGAAAAGCAGAAAATGCCCTGAAGGCAGGGGCTTTGCTGGATGCTTCGCCCGCTGACCTTTTATTTCTTGACATCAACATGCCCCGCCTGAGCGGAATAGAATTCCTCAAAGTATCAAAAGACCTTCCCCCGGTTATCATCACCACTGCATATGCTGAATATGCCCTTGACGGTTTTGAACTCGATGTTCTTGACTACCTGTTAAAACCCTTTTCCTTTGAGCGGTTTTTGAAAGCCTGCAATAAAGCGAAGGACTATCATGCTTTGAAAAGATCTGCCGACAGGCCGGGCAGCAAAGAGGCCGATTATTTATTTGTAAAGCACAACAGCATTCTCGAAAAGGTTTTTTATAATGAATTGTTATATGGTGAGGCCATGCTGAATCAGTGATCCTGCAACGGATTAAAAAAAATGATTCGTTTACCTACCACGAATTCGGTCATGGAACAATTGCCGGCTCACCAATTTTTAAGAGTGCATAAATCATTTATTGTAAATACTGCCAGGGTTAGCGGAATCGAAGGCAACCAGGTTCTCCTTGGCAAAACCAGTATTCCAATCAGTCAAAATTATCATGATGCTGCCGTTAAAGAAATTGTGAAAGACAGGCTCATGAAAAGATGATAAGCCTGCCTGCACTGCACGATCACTGCACGATCACTTTCCCTGTCATATGCGGATGCACGGAACAATAGTAATCATATTCCCCTCTTTCTGAGAAGGTATAAGAATATTGAGCGTCAGTATCCAATACGCCTGAAGAAGTAAAATGCTTATCAACACTTGTTACTGTATGTGGCACTTCATCTTTATTTGTCCATGTCACTTTGGTACCCGCTATTGTTGATAATATCTGAGGAGTAAAACTGAAATTATCTATTGTTACTGCTCCATCAGTGTTGCCGGACATCAGTGGTGTATCTGTTATTGCAAGCGTGTGATCATGTTCCCTATAATTCACGCTTGTCAATCCTAATAAACTTCTAAGTTTTTCGGCAGGTACTTTCATTGGACAGGGTGATCACAGTAATGGTGTCGTTGAACAAATGAGTGGACATGGCATTATAAATGTTATATTTCCTTCTGTCTATTGTAAGTTTGGTGAATGTGCCTGTCGAATCTATTACTGAACCAAAACGTTTGAGATAAGAAAGTGCTTCGGCGCTGTCATCTGTACCCCAACCCCAGTCGGGATAAACCGTCCAAAGAGGAATATGAGCAAAGACCACAACAGGAGTGCTGTTGCTGATATTTTTCAGATCATCTTTTAACCAGGTAAGCTGGTCGGTACCCAACGATCCCATTGCCGCCCGCCTTCAGGTTTAATACATTTACCAACCCGATAAAATGCACGCCGTTTTTGTCAAAGCTGTACCAGCCCGATCCCTTTGTTCCCTTTCCGTAGCGTTCGAGATACTGTGCGCCGTTATCCGTTAATACATCGTGTTCGCCGGGAACAAAAAATACTTTATCGCTACCGGCAGTTTTCAGCACCTGGTCCAGCGTATCAAATTCTGAAGCTTTCGAAAGGTGGGAGAGATCGCCCGTATGGATCATAAAGGAAGGTGCCGTAGGCAATGCGTTGATCTTTGCAATGGCGGCCCGGAGGGTAGCTGTTACGTCAGGATTAGCATCTTTATTGAAGCCGATATGGGTATCACGGATCTGGACAATACTGAAATCTCCTTTGGGTAATACCAGGCCCCGTGTCAGGCTGCCGCTGTCTTTATCGATGAGCTGGCTCATTCCATAAGCCCTCATTATGCCACCATTCATTACCCACAGCATTCCCGTTCCTGCCCATGCCATGCATTTTAAAAAACCTCTGCCGTCAACACCGTCATCATTGTGATCACGAATGATTAATATTGTCCATATTGAATATGCTTGGCTATTGTGAATTTTTTGAAACAAAAAAAGAAAAAGAGAGGGCATCAAAAAAACCTTTTACATTAATCAGGACAGTTTCTTGAAATAAAGATCTTGAAGTGCATTTTTTAGCAAGTACACATGAAGTGGAAATTGCGTATACCAGGCATGGTAAACCGATTTCAAGGTAACTTGTATCATACAACATACAGTTTTCAATAGTTCAGTAACATAGGTTTCGGACATTACGACAAAAATAAATTTGCGAATAAAAAAGTTCACGCAACCGGCAAAACCTTACAGGAAAGGGGGATTCGCCGGGAGCAGCACCTGATAAAATCATATCATGAAAAAAGTACGCTGGGGCATCATGAGCACCGCCAATATCGGCAGGCAAAAAGTGATCCCCGCCATGCAGGCCGGAGAATTTTGTGAGGTAGTAGCGATTGCTTCACGCAATAAAGAACAGGCAACCACTGCAGCCACCCAACTGAAAATTCCGGTTGTTTACGACTCGTATGAAGCTTTGCTCAGCGATCCGGAAATAGAAGCCGTATACATTCCGCTGCCCAATCACCTGCATGTGCCGTGGAGCATCCGGGCATTGCAGGCCGGCAAGCATGTGCTTTGCGAAAAACCCATCGCACTCTCTGTGGCGGAAGCAGAAAAATTAGTGGCGGCAGCGAGGCAATACCCGCATCTGAAGATCATGGAGGCGTTCATGTACCGCTTTCACCCGCAATGGCAACTGGCTAAGAAAATGGTAGACGAGGGAAAGATTGGTACCCTGAGAACCATTCATTCGTTCTTTTCTTATTTCAATGCCGATCCTGCCAATATCCGGAACCAGGCAGACATGGGAGGCGGCGGCATCATGGACATCGGTTGTTATAATATTTCCCTCTCCCGCTTCATCTTTGGTAAAGAACCCTCTGCTATTTCAGCCATAGCAGAGTATGACCCGGTAATGCAGACCGATCGCGTCGCTTCGGGCATGATGGATTTTGAAACCGGCACCGCCACCTTTACCTGTTCCACGCAATTAACCCCTTACCAGCGTGTAAATATATTTGGCACGGATGGGAGGATAGAAATTGATATTCCCTTTAATGCCCCGCCCGACCGGCCCACCAAACTATGGTTGCATACAAAAGGAGGAACGGAAGAAACGGTTTTTGATGCCATCAATCAATATACGCTGCAGGGCGATGCGTTCTCCAAAGCGATATTAAACAATGAACCCGTACCCACTCCGCTGGAAGATGCGGTGAATAATATGAGGGTGATCGAAGCTTTTTTCGAAAGTGTAAAAAGTAAAAAATTCGTTAGGCTGTAACGATCGGGTAAAGGGGTGGGAGATGGAAGAACTCATTCGGATCGAATCGCACTATAAAGCATAGGTGCCAGGGAAACTGATTACCTGTTTTGCATTCTAAGCGAATTACTAATTCTTTCCAGTTCACTCCTGAAAGAAGGCAATTCATTTTTTATAACATTCCATACGAGCTGCAGGTCTGTGCCAAAATATTCATGTATAAGACGATTTCTCATTCCTTTAATGAGTTGCCAGGGAATTTGTTTTTCAGCTTCTTTAATATCATCCGGAATTTTTGAAACCGCTTCCCCGATTACCTGGATATTATAAAGACAGGCTTCCGTAACCATAAAATTGCCTGAAAATTCGGCGAACGTAAGATTTTCGGTATATAGTTGAATATGGTCAATACAATTCAATATGTCTATAATAATAAGAGAAGGTTTTCTTTCAGACATATACAATATCTTTTTCTACAAAGGGCAGGTATTCCGGCTTTATAGAGCGGCTGGGCACTACATCAGTTTTTATACCAAAAAGCGCTTCTATTTCGTCGGCCATAGCAACAAAATCTAATCCCATAGGGCCGGTAATTTCTACAGCAATATCAATATCACTTTTTTCGGTTGCTTCCCCGCGGGCATACGAGCCAAACACGCCAAATCTTGCAACAGGGTATTTGCGTTGTAGCTCCGGTTTGTGTTTGCGTAATGTATATAATATGTCTTGCAAAGTTTGCATAACGCAAAGTAAATATAATTTCCAGGAAATTTCGCTCCCCCGGCAATCCCGATTTAGTTTTTACCAAATCAGAACAGTAATATTTGTATATGAGTGTTCAATAAAGATAAATTATTTATCTCCACTAACTTTACACCATGGCCGATGTGCACTCCAAAGAAACCCGCAGCTACAACATGAGCCGCATTAAAGGCAAGAACACAAAGCCCGAAATGCTGGTGCGAAGATTTTTACATGCCAATGGTTTCCGGTATAAGCTGCACGATAAACAAGAACCGAATGGTGGCTGAATAAAAAGTTATCCAACGTGTCTTAAAAGCTACCAAGATATATTTTGATCCGGATATTTTTGTATAATGAAAAACAGCAAAGTTTACTTATTCTGCGAAGCAGTAGCAGACATTGCTTATATCGCAGCAAAAGAAAATTATCCTACCGATGACAGCCGTGAAATGATTAGTCAATTTATAGAATGGGCTAAAGAATTTGAATACTTACATAGACATATTAAATGGGGAATTAACTCTCCGTTAGACTATATCGAATCAATTGATTATTTTACCTTGCTTAAGGTTAAACAATGGAGTAAATTATCTCACAGAGGAGACTAATCTCCGGTAACTAAATCTTAGTTGGTTTAGCTTACTAAGCACCCTGGCAAGAAAAAGTATTATGATTATTAAAATTTCAAAGTCATTGTTATTAATTAATATTAAGAAGTCATTTTATTTCATCGTTTTTTTTGCCATTCCCCTGAAAGAATTTGCCCAGCAGCCCAGGTGGACACCCAAGCACTTCGTTTCAAATTATGATACTTCGGAGTTTAGGCCAATAATTCCAAAGAATGATGGGTCTCTAAAAACGTATATTTTGTCCAACGTTCAGATCATGGATATTGATGCTGATAGTACAACGTATACGATGAGTAATACTACAGCTTTAGTTTGTTATGAAGGGATGAAAGTTCATGGAAAAAGAAATGGCGTTTTCTCCGTCTATGTAATTGATAGTTCTGATCATAGTAAGAGGTATAAGATTTGGGAACAAACTTATCAAAATGATAAATTAAATGGAGAATGGAAAGTTTTTACTCTCCATGGAACTCTTTAAAGCTTTCAAACATTCAAAGATGATAGCCTTAATGGCAAGGCAATAAATTATTGGATAGATGGAAAATCAATTATTCAGGAATTTAATTATATCAATGGCAGAAATACTTACGTTCAAAAGGATTATTATACTAACGGAAACGTAAACGATGAGATAAGTTTTGTTAATGGAGTTCCTAATGGCAAAAGAACAGATTATTATGAAAGCGGAAACAAACAAAGAGAATGTATGCTGGTAGACGGCGCCCAAAATGGATTACTGAGATATTTTTATCCTTCGGGAAAAATATGGATTGAACAAGAAATGAAAGACGGATTGCCATGGAAGGTGATAGCTAATTATACTGAAGATGGACATAAAAGAAATGCAGGAACATTAAAAGATGGGGATGGTACGATTATTCTTTATAATGAAGATGGTACGATGCGTGAAACTGAAAATTTCAAAAAAGGCATTGAACAAGGCAAATAAAACAATGATATAGTATATGAGTATAGCTCAACGGCTTTGGACAAGAGACGAACTTATTCTTGCACTAAATCTTTATTTGAAATTACCCTTCGGCAAACTGCATTCTGGTACACCTGAGATCATCCATTTAGCTAAAATATTAGGAAGAACTCCCGGCTCTATTGCAATGCGGTTAAACAATTTTGCAAGTGTTGATCCTTACCACCAACGAAGAGGAATTGGTGGCTTGCCTGGTGGTAAAAAACAAGTGGAACCTATCTGGCAAGAATTCATAAATAACAAAGATGCATTGCTGTTTGAAAGCGAAAGAATTTTAGCAGAAAAGGAACATACATCTATAGAGAATAAATTTTCAGATGACCTTGCAGGTACTGAACATTTAAAAGGTGAATACAAATTAAGAGAAGTAAAAACAAGAGTAAACCAAAATGTTTTCCGGCAAATTGTGATTGCGAACTACTCCGGCAGATGTGCTATTACCGGCATTGATATTCCTGATCTTTTATTAGCCAGCCATATTATACCTTGGAGTAAGAACGAACAAGAAAGGTTGATTCTGAAAATGGGATTTGTCTTTCTGCATTATATGACCGGGCTTATGATAAAGGTTATATCGGCGTTAACGAAAGATTTGATATCCTTTTATCCAAAGAAATAATAAAGAAACATAATGAGGATTATCATGCAAAATATTTTGCTTCCATAGCCGGAACAAAAATAATTTTGCCAAAGAAATATTATCCGAAGAAAGAGTTCTTGCAATTTCATTTGGATGAGGTTTTTAAAGGTTGAACTTTAAATTATATGAAAAGTTATTTAAGAGATGGGAGAGCTCCTATTCCAAACAAAGAAGCTATTTCCAGAGTAATGAGTGCCAACAAAGGAAAGAATACAAAACCCGAACTTATTTTAAGAAAAGCCCTTTGGAGTAAAGGAATTAGGGGTTACAGATTACACCCTAAAAATATTCCTGGGAAACCGGATATAGCTTTTACGAAAAGAAAAATGGGAATTTTTATTAACGGATGTTTTTGGCACAGATGTCCGCATTGTACGTTGCCGTTACCTAAAAGCAATACTTCTTTTTGGGAAAATAAGTTTGAAAAAAACCAAGAACGAGATACCAGAAAAATAAAGCAACTCAAAAAACTGGGATGGAAGGCTTTTACTGCATGGGAATGTCAAATAAAATATCATTTAAATGATATTGTGGAAAAGTTAGAAAGAAATTTAAATAATTGTATAAACACTTGTATTTTTCGGTAATGAATAATTTAACTGTTATAGATTTATTTTGTGGAGCGGGAGGATTTTCCGAAGGATTTCGTCAACGGGGATTCGATATAATTGCTGGTTATGACCATTGGAAACCTGCTATTGAAACCTATAGACATAATTTTGGTGAGGCGAAAGGCATTTTAAAAGATATAAAAGATTTTAAAGAGAGTATAGAGGAAATAGAGAAATTACCTGATACTGACATAATTTTGGGTAGCCCACCATGTGTGACATTCTCCTCTTCAAATATTTCAGGGCAAGCAGATAAAAAATCTGGGATAGAATTAACTCAAATCTTTCTTCTAATTGTAGCAGTTAAAAAGTGGAAAAAGAATTCTAAATTAAAGGCTTGGTTTATGGAAAATGTACCAAGTTCAATTAAACATTTAGGCGCGGAATATACGTTTGAAGAATTGGGATTAACAGAATGGGCAATAAATAATAAAATAGGCAAATCGAAAATCGCTATCAAACTAAAGCAAAATCAGTGTATCATCAACTCCGCTGATTACGGTTGTGCGCAAAATAGAGAAAGAGTTATTGCGGGTGAAATAATTTGTAAAAAAAAACTTGTCATACCTAATCCTTCACATGATCAAGCAGCCAATAATAATTTAAGTCCATGGATACCTCTAAAAATAATTAGACGTTTGCCAAAGCCTAATATTTCAAAATCTTATAGAAAAGTAACTGATCCAAACTATAATGATATTTCAATTCCACTTGTAAAACTTACGGACCATTTTTATGATACAGGCCTATACCAATGTGAATGGAAACAATCAAAGTTTTTAAAGGATAATCATCCTTATATGGGGAAAATGCGTTTCCCTGAAAACTTAAATAAACCAAGCAGAACGATAACAGCCACAAAAATAGGTACATCAAGAGAAGCCTTGATTTATAGATCAGAATACAATAGAACGGGTAACGGAGAATACCGCACACCAACTGTCAGAGAAGCTGCCAGTATTATGGGATTCCCAATATCATTTCAATTCATAGGTGGTGAAACTACAAAATGGAGATTAGTTGGCAATGCCGTATGCCCCTCTGTTTCAAGATCGTTTGCTGCGGAAGTTCTAAAACAATTAGAGAAGCCACTCATTAACATCATTCTGCAAAAAGAACCTGTATTAAAAGAGAATAATAACTTAAATACATTTAGTAAAAAGGAGTTTGGTAATCCACCGCTTCGAAACAAAGGTTCCAGATTTAGAAGACATCCCTTTAAAGATGGCAATATCACCGTCACACTATCAAACTACTTAATTGACGGCGACAATAAGGATACAAGTAAATGGATCACCTCGGTACAATATGGAAATGGTGACGGCTTCCCTACTTATTATTTTTTAGATGATTTTTACAAAGAGCTTGAGGATATTATAATTTCTTACAAAAATGGAAACAAATTTATTGATGTTATAAATAATGGTTTCTCTGAAAAGATAGGATCGGCAATTCAGCTTCAGCAGTTATATGAAATCCAAAAATCAACGAATACCTTATATGAACCAACTATTTTGATCGAAGAAGTTGCAAATATCATTTCAAGTTTTTTGAATGAAAAAGATAATTTTATTCAAAATAGCTTAGTTGTATTTAAAAGCAAATCTAAAGTTCCTATGAAACAACTTTTCGCTTTGTATGCTATAAATAAAATTTCCTCTATTGCAAATACCAAAAGTATTAATCATGACCGAGCAAGATAGAATTACCGCTATTGACAAATCTTTAGAAACTGGAGAAAAAAGAGTTATAAACTATAGTAGCAACAAAGAACCTCAACCTGTAAAACGAATTCCTTTAAAGTATTTGTTATATAATCCCCATAATGGAAGAATTAGGAGCTACACAAAGTCTTTTGAATCAACCTTCCATACTCTTAACCCTGAAGATGAAAAAGATAAATTTATAATTGAACAGCTTTTGTATGATTCTGCAGAAAACAGAAACTTAAAAACGCTCGAAAGCTTAGAATTAAATGGACAACAAGAATTAGGAATTGTTACTAAAGACGGTATAATAATAGATGGAAATAGAAGAGCGATGTTACTCAGTGTAATTAGTAAGAAAAGAAAAGAAGAGGGATATTTTAATGCAGTTGTTTTACCTGATAAATTGCGTGACAACGAAAAGGAAATTGTTACTCTAGAAACTAGTTATCAAATGGGTGTTGATAGCAAAGTAGATTATAATCCTATAGAAAAATACATAAGATGTAAAAGAATGAAATGAACGCCATGGATATTCTATTGTTGAGATTGCTAATATTATGGCTGAAGACGAAAAAAAAATCACAGAATGGTTGAATATACTTGCAATTATGGGGACGAATATTTAAATATTCTAGATTCACCACAAGTTTATACACGTTTAGAAAAAAAAGAAGGCCATTTCGTTGACCTTAATACCTATTTAAAATCATATAAAAACCGAATGCAACGCACTGTTAATTGGAATTACACACCAGCCGATATTGAGGATTTAAAAACAATTTACTTTGCTTATATACGATTAGGAATACCTGTACAACAGGCGCGAGAAATAGCGAGACCAACTTCTTCAAATAGTTTTTTTTGCCATCATGATATTTGGGAAGATTTCAAACAGGATTATAGCCTTACGGTTAAGTCTTATCAAGAACCAAAATTCACTGATATCAAAAGACAAAGCGCAGAGAAAAGTAATGAAGACATTATTAGATATTTAGATGAGACATGGAAAAATTCTGTAGGAGAAGGTTTAAATGAAAGTCTAACATATTATGAAGGGGTTTTAAAAGATAAACTAGAAAAATACGCTCCTATGAAACTTCTAAAAAAGGTTTTAAACAACTTAGGGCAAATAGATCAAGAATTGCTTCTGAATTCTAATAAAAAAGATGCAAAAAGTGTATTGGTTCAAATATTAGATAAAGTCGAAATCCTAATAGACCTCATTTCTCAGTAGCCTGCGGTTATAATGAAGATTAAATTATTTACGTCTAAAAAAATATCACCCTCATCAATTGGAAATGGTAATCCCCAATCTGCCGTTTTATTTGTACACGGGATAGGTGGGAGCTATTGGACTTGGAACAAATTTTCTTTGCATTTAGAAAAGAATTGGGAAGAAGTTGATTCGTTTGGTCTTGAGTATGATGAATATTATGTAAATCAGGGATGGATGTATAAAACGCCCGTTTTAAGTTTTCTTCAAAAAATATGGAAAATTTTGCGAGGTCCTGATTTGCAGAAGCTTTCTCAACATCTGGGTACTGTTATCAATGAAGTTTGCCATGAATATGAAAATGTAATTATTATAGCGCACAGTATGGGAGGATTAGTAGCTCGGAAGTATATTGTTGACATTTTAAAAGAAACCAAATCTACAGGAAAGGTTAAAGCATTAATTACTTATGCTACTCCACATCAAGGATCAGTTTTAGCAAATTACTATTTGATTCTGTGTTATTATTTTTTAGGAAGCTTCATAAAAAATTCAATGCAGGTAACGCAATTGAGCAAAGGGAATGATTTCATCTCCACTTTAAATAAAATGTGGAGCGATTTAAGAGTAGAAGATAAAATTGACTTTGAAAGAGTCGTCGGATTTGATGACTGGGTAGTAGATGTAAATAGCGCAGCTTATAATTGGGATTCAAACGTACGTGCGATAGCAAATAAGAACCATTTTACTATTATCAAACCTGTACAAAAAAAGGATCCGGCCTTCATGGTAACTTATAATTATTTAAAACATTTTAAAAATAATTTGGAAATGAAAGCTGAGAACGAAGAAGATTACAATTTGGACAAAGAAAGTAACTATTTTAATGAATACGAAGATGAATAGCTTTACGCCTACATATATAAGTAGCAAAGTTTTCGCACTGTTTGTGTTAGTTCTCTTTAAATAGCAATGACTATTTTATGCAAGATGATTTAATTATATTAGAGAAAAACGAAAGTTCCTATAAACTACTTTTTGATCTTCATATCTTAACAAAAATTAAACAACTGCAAATATTTATGCCATGAATAAGGAACACGCATTGAAAAAATCCAAGCGATTATTGATCGTGATAAAAAAAATCCATTTGGTAAACAAGAAATACCATGGGAAGATGGTCTTAAAAACAATGGAAGTTTATAAAATCCCGTTAGCATATTTAGTGTATAATAAATATAATGGACGTATTCTCAGTAGAACTCAATCCCTCGAAAATCAAAAGCAAAAAATAGATGCAGAATTAGAAGAAGGCAAAGCCTTAATCGAAGATTTATTATGGAAATCTAAAATTGATAGAAATAAAAAAACATTTACTAGCATAAATGAAGCTGGTCAAGAGAAGGTTGGCATAATAACAAAAGATGGAATTATTATAGATGGCAATAGAAGAGTTATGCTTTTGAATAAAGGGGAAAAAGTATGACTATTTTAAAACAGTTGTACTAGACGTGACTTTAGAAGAAAATCCGCTTGAAATAGAAAAATTAGAAACATCGTATCAAATGGGAGAAGATGAAAAACTTGGATATAATGCCATTGAAAAGTATTTGAAAATTAAAGGACTTTATTATAGGCTCGCAAATAAAAAATTTGATGTTACTAATATAGATAAATCCGCTATAAAAAAAATTTCTGATTGGATGGGTGAAAAGGATTCTACAATAGTAGAATATTTAACTATCATGGATGCAATGGATGATTATTTAGATTACCTCGAATATAATGGAATATATACGCAGCTTGATGAAAGAGAAGATCAATTTATAAAATTAACTAAATGGTTAAATACTTTTTATGGAAAAGAGAGCCCCAAAGCTTTTGATGGATATAAAGATGATGATGTCGATGATCTTAAAGCAATAGCTTACGATTATATAAGAATTCGATATGATGGAAAAAAATTTAGATATATAGCTGATGGACTAAGATCTAATCACTTTTTTGGAAACAAGAATTGATGGGAAGATTTTCGCGATTTTCATTTTGAAAATAAAACTAAAATTATCGAAGAGCCGATAGATAGAAATTCTAAAAATCTTCATGCACATTTGGATGATAGAGATAAAGTATTTTTAGAAAGAACAAAGCTTGGTGGAAGTGATAGTTATATGGATGAGAATGTCGATTCTCACTACCAGCAACTAAAGTATAATCAAGCATCCGGCGAACCAGAAAAATTGGTGAAATCTGCTAAAAAAGCCCTTGAATCAATTAATCAAAGACATAAGAGTTTTTCACAGCCCGCTGTTTTAAACGAAGTTTCCGAGCTTAATGATTTTATTACAAATATGCTTCAAAAAAAGTCTTCTTTACGACTTATGGATCATATCTTAGATTTATTGAAGTCTGTAAAAATTATTGACGGTGAAAGTACAGATGAGCTGTTTATAAAGACAAAAGAAATTCAAAGTGTGGCTTATAATTTAGGTAAAACAATTAAAAAAAATACCAATACTGATTAATGCCACAATTTGAGATAGATATTGAAAATAACAATCTTCTTGTTAGGGAATTAGCTCAAGATGTTTTGCTCAATAAACGATTGCAACTTTCTTTTAAAAGATTAGATTTTAGCCAACGTAACAATGATGTTTTAATTCCTTTCGATGATAATAATAAAATAAAAATATTACAAGAAATTCAACACCTTTTAATCAAGTTTGGATATAATATTTCAATTTCTGAAAACATCTCTCTCGATATTAAGAGTTTTGAAAGAGAAGAAAATCTTTTTCAAGAATTTTCTCAAAAAGCTAGATCAATTCGAAATGATGAGTTCACTATTTATCCAGAACTAATAAATGAATTTGATCAATTTCAAAAGATTCTTAAAACTGAACTTAAAAGACCCCTATATCCCTTACAACTCCTTTCTGCCTTTCATATGGCATTCTCTCAAAACGCCTGCAACTTTGCCGTGCCTGGCGCAGGTAAGACTTCAATCGTTTATGCAGCATACTCTTATCTGAAAAGCTTATCACAAGATAATCCTCGACATATAGATAAGCTATTAGTCATTGGACCTCTTTCTTCTTTTGCTCCATGGGAGAATGAATATTACGAGTGCTTCCATAATAGAGCAACAGTAAAACGACTATCAGGAAATGCCATCTCAAAAGCAGAAAAGGAGGAACATCTCTATTCAGGAAAACCAGCGGAACTCACATTGATCTTTCACGGCGGTGTTGAAAATATACGCAAACCTATAATTGATTTTTTGCAAAGTAATAAGACAATGGTAGTAGTTGATGAAGCTCATCGAATCAAAAATCCTGAAGGTGTATGGGGAAGAAACGCAATCGAAATTTCAAAGGAAGCAAAAGCAAGAGTAATTCTCACAGGAACGCCAGTGCCAAATGGATATGAAGACCTTTATAATTTATTTCAATTCATTTACCCATATAAGTTTAAGGAAATATTGCATTATCACTATTCAAATTTAGTTGACATGACAAGGAATAGTGATGTTGAAAGTGCAAGAGTTCAAGAATTCATTGACAATATTTCTCCTTATTTTATAAGAATAAAGAAGGACGACCTAAAATTGCCTCCCATAGAAGAAAGGATCATTGAAGTTGGTATGGAAAGACAACAAAGAGAAATATATGATTTTATCGAAACAGCATATATTGAATCATTTAAAACCAATTCTAACGCAACCTTTAAAGATATAGTTAACAGAGCCAAGTTGATTAGATTGAGACAAGCAGCTTCCAATCCTTTTTTATTAGCCAAACCTTTAAAAAATTCTTTAGCTAACAATCCAGAGTTAGGTGAAGTTGACCCAAACTCGGTTTTTACTTATAACGATGAATACTTAAATGATTCCGAATTCTTTTACAAGGTTTGCAATTACAGATCATTAGAAGTCCCTATAAAATTTATTAGAATAACTGAAATAATTCAATCTGATATATTACCAAAGAATCAAAAGGTAATTATATGGTCGATCTTCATACAAAATACCAAAGAGCTCAAAGAACATTTATTTAAGAATAATATTAATTCTGAATTATTAATAGGTGAAGTGCCCCAGGAAGAACGTGAAGATATTATTTCAAAGTTCAACGACCCTTTTAATGATGAATTTAAAGTTTTGATAGCAAATCCTTTTTCTGTTGCGGAATCAATCTCTTTACATAAGGGTTGTCATAATGCAATCTATTTGGAAAGGGATTATAATTGTTCAAATTTCCTTCAATCAAAAGATCGCATTCATAGAGTTGGTTTAGATAAAGATCAGATCACAACCTACTATTACATAATATCTAAAGACTCGATCGATGAAATAATCGATAAGCGACTTCAACAAAAAATTGAAAGAATGGAAAGAATAATAAATGATGAAATCCCCTTGTTTGCCAGATTAGATGATAATGATGAAACAGATTTGATCAAAGCATTAATCATGGATTATGCTCAAAGAACTTAGCGCATTTGAAAACTTAGGAACTCCAACCTTTTATTTTGAGCTAATAACTAAAGTTCAGAGCAATAATTCTTGGACTGAAAAAAATATTAGCGATAATTTTTATAATCGAGTAATTGAAGGTAGATCCATTTTTGATGGATGCATTCCACTTTTAAAGCTGATCGAAATCATTGAAGTTGATTCCAAAAACGAAATTATACTTAAAGCACATTTTAATGAGAGTCATTTAAATGTGGTATTTATGACTGACAAATTTTTGGAAAGGCTATTTTTAAAATTAAAAGACGACTCAATATTCTATGAAATATTTTCTCCTCAGTTTATATCCTACGATATAATATATAACTCTGTTCAAATTGACAATTCTGCATTCCCTTTTCGATATTCTGCTTTTAAACAACTACTAATTGATTTTGAAGTTTTAAAGAGTCATCCAGTAAAAGAGCTTAACAAGTTTATTTTAAATCGAAGATATAAACGTTTGTTCGACAAAACGGTGTTACCTGAAATTAGAAAAAAGAAAATTGGAATGGATGAGTTACAGATTTCAATGGAACAAAAACAAATATTTGGGGAAGAAGCCGAAAAATTTGTTTTACAGTTAGAGCATGAAAGATTAAATGGGAAAAAAGAGATTATTTGGGTTGCTGAATATTCGGTATCCGAAGGTTATGATATTGCATCATATAATGAAGAAAGCTCTACTATAAATGATAGGTTTATCGAAGTGAAATCTTATATTAATGAAGTTTCCTTTTATTGGTCAAGAAATGAAATCGATATTGCAAGAATAAAAAGAGACAATTACTATTTATATTTAGTGGATAGAAATAAAATAAAAAATAAAGACTATAAACCTGTAGTTATTCAAAATCCATATTTTACAGTACTCAAGAATGAACTCCAATGGGAACAAACAATTGAAAAGATTAGGTTCAAGTTAATTCATCATTAAAAAAATGGAACTTCTTTTACCGGTCTTTAATCCCCCGGTAGAGCCAGTGTCTTGACCCCGGCCACGCCCCCTTTTCGTCCAAGTATAAATGTGTCTCAGCGGGGTTTTCCGTGCACAGGCTTCGCATGTAAAGTAATCTTGCCGGAAACCCCGATGCAGCTTCTACTTCATAATTTTATTTGCAGGTGGCTTAATACGAAGCAGACCAGTATGTTATAATCAAACGATCATCGCACTTCTTGCCATGGTATGAGATTTTGAATCGGAGATTTTACCGGTTTGTGAAGTAATCAGAGAATGCGCATAATTGTCCGGAAGCGGGTTGTGTATGCAATCTAACCCATCATTAATTTCGTTTCTAATAACCCCTGCATTTATTTTGGCTAAGCGATATTTTGTTTTGTCCAGAATGGATGTGTCATATTTGGCGAGCCTTTCAAGATCAGTGGAAATGCCGTCTTCACCTTTTCTTAATGAAAAAGCAAAACTTGTAATAGTGCCATCAGGTTTAATATAACTGGGAGAAATAGGAATCCTGCGTAACAGAAAATCTTTATTATCAATTGAAACAATCTCCATCAGGGCTGTATAACCATTTTAGTGAACAGGATTCGTTTGTTTCATTCAGTTCTTTTTGAAACATTTCTTCATTATTTACTAATCCAATAATGTGGTTGATACCATCTTCGCCAAAGAAGAATTCAAGTGAAACTTCATCCTGCTTTAATTCTACTAAAATATCGCCATTCGGAGATGGGGCAATATAAAAAGGAGTCAGTTGGCGATTAGCTAACCGTATCACAAAATCAATAGAATTTTCAACAGCAATCTTCGATGGTGGCAGGGCTTGATAAGAATCCCAATTCTGAGGAAGCTGAAGGAACGATTTGAGTTTATTAATTTCAAACAATATCTTATCATTTAATTTATCATCAGGCATACTAATAGAAGTACTTGTGCCATAGTCCACATATTTATCAAATAAGTAAAATTGGTCCTCAATTGAATACTCCCTTGTAGTAGCTGAAAATCTGGAAAAGAAAGTAATTTCCGAAGGGCTAATTTGCTTTACTAAATTGTTCATATAAATTTGTTGAAATCATTTTTTTAAATAAAGATGAGCAGGTATCATGCGCCCGGTCTATCCATGTTATTAAATTTTCCAACGAGATATTAGAAGTTCTATTAAAAGAAGTTTCAAGAATAATAGCCTTAGATTGATTGATATTTTTTATTCCATTTGCTATGTTCAGGCTGAGATTATTCTCCTTATCGATCTTAAATTTTTGATGCAACCGGATATCACTAATACTTCCATCAATGAATTTATTATTAATTTCTATTTGAAAATTATCACTTATAAATTTAAGTAAATCTTTTTGATTATCATCATCCACCTCAATTGCATCTATATATTTTAACTCTGCAACCGAAAAATCCAGTTTATTGGAGTATGACTTTTTAAGCCATTCAACACCCTCTAAGATCAAACTTCTGAAGACTTTCCATTCGTAATTTTTGTCTGTTTCATTTACTGTAAAAACGCCCGGGCCTAATTGGAAAACAGGATAGGTATTGGCTTCCGACCAAAATTGATAAACAGGTCTGTTCGCAAAAAAACTATCGGCTATAAACGAAGGCTTTAATATCGCTCTATGCTTAAGTTTACTGGCCGATAAAGCAGAGAAGTTTGCAAATGCAAATTGGAATTCCTTGTCAACATAAGTTTGTGACTCTGTATCAAAATGTAATTTCCACCTGAGTTCAAAAATCACTTCCTGGAGTGGCGCATTGGGGAGCTTGGAAATATGATTGTCACTATTCAGCATTACATGTAAATATAAACAGTAAGAATAATTTGCGAAATAAAATTTATTCGTTTAACAATTTTTTGTTCACCCAATACCTTTAGTCCCACTCTTAATATGTTGCGAAACTTTTTCCAATCTTATGTCGGGATTGTAAATTAATGTATGCAGATTCAAAGGGTGTCCTATTCTGAAATTGATAGAACTTGTTTTTTTATAGTCACTATTCCCCGCTCTTGCGGTGTTGTAGCACTTTGCAAATTCATTTTACTTTGAAGTTTGGCTGCAAAAGGGTGCAGCGTTCTTTCGTCGGCGGGGTTGCACGCCAGCTTCCCGCTAACCGATAATTTATCCTGTGAAAACCCCGCCGGGACAATGAGTAACTGACGAAGTATTTTTAATACAGAAATTGTTTGATTGCTATAATTAAACGAAAAAGGAAATTATATTTGAAAAACGACTGCCGTGTTTTATTAACGAGAGCACAGTGAAGAATGGTATCGAGGTACCGGAAAAGGTGATGAAGATGCAACGTGGAAACCCGGATATTATGATGAGACATTTGAATATTTGAGGGGAATTGGGATTGTAATAATATAATCATGATGATCTAATTACCTACGGAAAGGATTTGTGATTATAGCTTCATGGAGCACCTGATTGGGAATAATTTCAATTTGTCAAAGGACGGTTTTAGATTTTGTTTTAATAAGTTATAATGAAATCAATTGTTTTTATTGATACCGAGATTGAACTAAATAGCGGAAAGATTCTTGACATTGGAGGCGTCAAAGATAACGGCAGTTTTTTTCATTCAAACTCAATAACTGACTTCACAACTTTTCTCAAAGACTCAGAATTCATTTGCGGGCACAATATTTTAAAACACGATTTAAAGTACATTCAGAACGCTGTTAGTGACGCTGGCATACCTCTTTCAAATGTTATTGACACTTTGTTTCTCTCCCCCCTGCTTTTTCCGACAAAGCCATACCATGCTTTGCTCAAGGACGACAAGCTACAAACCGAGGATGTAAACAATCCGCTAAACGATTCAATAAAAGCTAAAGATCTCTTTTTTGATGAAGTCGCAACTTTCCAACAATCTGAAGAAGCATTAAGGGAAATTCTTTATTTATTATTGAATAACAAAAAGGAGTTCAACTCCTTTTTCCATTTCGTTGAATACACAAGTGGGAGCAGGAACATTGAAAAACTAATTCGGGAAAAGTTTCATGCTGAAATTTGCGAACATGCAGAGCTAACAAAACTAATTTTAGAACATCCGATTGAATTATCCTATTGCCTCGCCTTAATAAATTGTCGAAATCGTTATTCAATTACGCCACCATGGGTACTGAAAAATTATCCCGAAACAGAACGTGTATTGAATGCATTAAGAAACAGGCCTTGTGTGACCGGTTGTGTTTATTGTAATCAGGCTTTGAACATACACAAAGGACTGAAAACTTATTTTGGTTTTAATTCTTTCAGAACATATGCAGGTGATCAATTGCAAGAGAATGCAGTTAGGGCAGCTATTGACAACAAATCACTTTTAGCAGTTTTCCCGACTGGTGGCGGTAAATCAATTACATTTCAGGTTCCTGCTTTAATGAGTGGAGTCGCCACAAAAGGTTTGACAGTTGTAATTTCCCCTTTACAATCTTTGATGAAAGACCAGGTGGACAATCTTGAAAAAAATGGAATTACAGATGCAGTTACAATAAACGGTTTGCTTGACCCGATCGAAAGAGGAAAGTCTTTTGAAAGAGTTGACGACGGTTCGGCATCTATTCTTTACATCTCACCTGAATCCCTCCGCTCAAAAACAATTGAACGGCTTTTATTAGGAAGAAAAATTGTTCGCTTCGTAATTGATGAAGCCCACTGCTTTTCGTCATGGGGGCAAGATTTCAGGGTGGATTATTTATACATTGGAGACTTCATCAGGCAAATTCAGGAAAAGAAAAACCTTGAAGAGACAATTCCCGTTTCATGCTTTACAGCAACAGCAAAGAAAAAGGTAATCGAAGATATTTGTGCATACTTCAAAGAAAAACTTTCACTTGATTTAGAAATTTTCAGTTCAAGCGCATCGAGAACAAACTTGCGATACAAAGTCTTCGAGAAGGGAGACGAAGAGGAAAAATATAATTCAGTCCGGGATTTAATTGAAGAAAAAAATTGCCCAACTATCATTTATGTTTCAAGAACTCTAAAAGCATATAAACTTGCTGCAAGATTGACCGAAGATGGTTTTAATGCGAAACCATATCATGGTAAAATGGATGCTAATGAAAAAACTGCCAACCAGGATGCGTTTATAAAAGGTGAAGTCCAGGTAATGGTTGCAACTTCCGCTTTCGGAATGGGCGTTGACAAGAAAGATGTTGGAATGGTAATTCACTACGAGATTTCTGATTCGTTGGAGAATTACATCCAGGAAGCTGGCAGAGCAGGGCGGGATGAAAATATAACAGCAGATTGTTTTGTATTGTTCAACGAAGAAGACCTTAGCAAACATTTCATCTTGCTGAATCAAACCAAGCTTTCAATCAAAGAAATACAACAGGTTTGGAAAGCTATAAAAGACATAACAAGATTTCGTTCATCTGTTTCAAATTCTGCTTTGGAGATTGCACGAAAAGCGGGTTGGGACGACAATGTTGTGGAGATTGAGACAAGAGTAACCACAGCGATTGCAGCCCTGGAAGATGCCGGCTATTTGAAACGGGGACAGAATATGCCAAGAATTTTTGCGAACAGTATTCTTGCGAAAAATGCACAAGAGGCCATTGATAAAATAAATGCTTCGCAAAGATTTGAGGAGAAACAAAAGGAAAGGGGAATCAGGATTATTAAAAAACTTTTTTCAAGCAAGAGCAAAAAAGAAATCACCGACGAAGCAGCAGAGTCAAGAATAGATTACATCAGCGACCGCCTGGGAATTGTAAAAGAAGAAGTGATAAACATTGTAAATCTTCTTCGTGAAGAAAAGATTTTAGCAGATGCAAAAGATTTAACTGCATTCATAAAGAAAGGCGAAAACATAAACCGTTCGATGAAGATTGTTGAAACATTCAGCCAGATTGAAAATTTTCTTTTGCCAGTGTTTGAGGAAAGAGAAAAAACTTTTCATATAAAAGAATTGAATGAAGATGCAGAAAGGAAAGGTTGCAAAGATGTCACACCGAACAAGATAAAAACCATCATCAATTTTTGGGCAATAAAGAATTGGATTAAGCGACACAACGAAGAATATTCCAGGAACCATGTTCTAATTCTTTGTATTCAACCGAAAGAATTATTGAAGGAAAAGTTAGAGAAGCGGCATGAGCTAGCGAAGTTTCTTGTTGAGTTTCTCTATGAGAAAAGTAATGCAAATATTACCGAAGATGAAAAAGAAAAGGAAGAAGTATTGGTTGAATTTTCAGTTCATGAACTGAAAGATGAGTTTGAGAAAAGACAGACCCTTTTTCAAATTAAAGTTTCAATTGAAGATATAGAAGATACGCTCTTTTATCTTTCAAGAATTGAGGCAATAAAAATTGAAGGTGGATTTTTGGTAGTGTATAATCGGCTTACCATTGATAGGGTTGAGCAAGACAATTACAAGAAGTATACTAAAGATGACTATAAGAAACTCAATCAGTTTTATGAGAACAAAGTTCAACAAATTCACATCGTAGGTGAATATGCAAAAAAGATGGTGAGCGATTATAAAGACGCACTACAATTTGTTGAAGACTATTTTCAATTAAATTACACATCATTCCTGAGAAAGTATTTTCCAGGGAGTAAAGTTGATGACCTAAAACTAAAAATGACTCCGGGAAAGTTCAAACAGCTCTTCGGAGAACTCTCTCCAACACAATTGAAAATTATAAACGACAATGAAAAACACATTGCAGTTGTGGCCGGGCCAGGTAGTGGAAAAACAAGAGTGTTGGTTCACAAATTGGCATCCCTACTTTTGATGGAAGATGTAAAGCACGAGCAATTACTCATGGTAACTTTTTCAAGAGCAGCAGCAACAGAATTTAAAAAACGATTGCTTTCACTTATTGGAAATGCAGCCCATTATATTGAAATAAAAACTTTTCATTCTTACTGTTTTGATCTGTTGGGCAAGGTTGGAAGTCTGGAAAAGTCGGATGCTATTTTGAAAAGCACAATTGAAAAAATTAAGAGCGGAGAAGTTGAAGCAAACCGAATTACAAAAACGGTTTTGGTAATAGATGAAGCACAAGACATAAACAGTGATGAGTTTGCCTTGATAAATACTTTGATGGAGCAGAACGAAGAAATGAGAGTGATTGCAGTTGGAGACGATGATCAAAACATTTACGAATTCAGAGGGGCCAGTTCAAAATACCTGGAACAGTTCATGGCAGACATGAAAGCAACAAAACACGAACTAATAGAAAATTACAGAAGCAAAAATAACCTGGTTGAATTTACAAATGGATTTGTAAAAAAGATTAGTCATCGCTTAAAGGAAACTCCTATTGTGGCAAAACAAGCTGATAATGGAAATGTAAAGTTGGTACATTATCAAAGCGGTAATCTTATTTCTCCATTGGTGCAAGACATACTTTTGACAGGACTTGCTGGAACTACTTGTGTGCTTACAAAAACAAACGATGAAGCATTGCAGATTACTGGTTTGCTTTTGAAAAACGGAATGCACGCAAAGTTGATTCAAAGTAATGATGGTTTCAGTTTACAAAACCTGTTGGAAGTCCGGTTCCTATTGAATGAAATAAACACAGATGATGATATAAAAATTATCAGTGATGAAGTTTGGGCAAATGCAAAAAGTGAATTGAGGAAAAGATTTCAGCAGAGTTCAAAGTTAGAAGTGTGCAATAACCTCATCAAGCAATTTGAAGACGCCAATTCAAAGAAGAAATATAAATCAGATTTAGAAGTTTTTATAAGAGAATCGAAGCTTGAAGATTTCTATAATGAGAACGGAGAGACAATATTTGTTTCTACCATTCACAAAGCAAAAGGAAAAGAGTTTGACAATGTTTTCATCATGCTTGAAAACTTCAACCCTACAACCGATGAGGCCAAACGCCAACTGTATGTTGCAATGACAAGAGCTAAACGCAACTTGACGATTCATTTAAACGGGAATTATCTGGACAACATCACAGCAGAAAATTTGGAAAGAGTTGAAGACAGGCAAATACATTTGCCGCCAAATGAAATTGCAATGCAATTGTCTTTCAAGGATATTTGGTTAGATTATTTTATAACAAGACAACATCTTATTTCACAACTGACAAGTGGGGAATCTTTGGCAATAAGCGGTGATGAATGTACAACAGCTAAAGGGCAATCTGTATTAAAATTCTCAAAACAGTTCCTCAATATGATTGAAATTCAAAAACAAAAAGGGTATAACCTGAAACAGGTCAAAGTGAATTTCATCGTTTACTGGAAAAAGGAAAATACTGAACATGAGGTGAAAATTATTTTACCAGAGGTATATTTTGAGAGATAAGACCTAATGGAATAATTTTTCGTCTCCCCCATGCTCACGCACGTATCCCCTCTGGCGGCTGTCTCCCGACCTGGGCCCGTACGTTATTAAAATTATAACTGAATGGGTCGAGGATGATTCTCCTAATTCCAAAATTACTTGTAAATGCTTTCACTTCGTCTTCACCAATAATTCCCTCACGTCCACATCCAGTGCTTTTGCGATAGCAAATAACGTTTCCATCGCAGGCTGGATATCGTTAGTGCAATATTTGGAAATAGTGGTTTTATTCATTCCTAATTGCTCCGCAAGCCAAATATTTGTCTTGTTTTTTTCGGCAAGAACTGACTTTATCCTGTTGTAGATTTTCTTTTTAGCAGGCATTGAATGCTTTTTAACACCAATAAAGTGTCAATATAAGCAACTTATTTATCTTGGTTTTCAACGAAAAAATTCCGTTTAAATACTTTAAAGTGTATTTAAAATACACTATGTTTGTCTTTAAATACACTAAAATGTATATCTATTCCCAACTCCTCCATCAAATTCAGCTCAAAGAAGCTCCCGAAGCGGTATTCGTAATAGCCACCACCACCATTGAGTACCACCATACCAATGTATTTTTTAACGTGGCGGAGCGCACGGAGCTGCCCGATGCCTGCCTGCTGCTGGTAGTAATAGATGCAGATGCCCGCCAATGCAGGGAGGGGCAAAGCACTATGGAAAATATATTGCAACCCATGGCGGCGGTTACCTGCTGGTATATGCCGCTCAGCAGCTTTAATGAGCAGTTGGTGCAGGGCGGGTATTTTGCCTGTACCGTATATAACCAGGCAGAGCGCCTGTTCATGGCAGCGGATGCAGGCTTTGCCCCGCCGGCAGCAGCGCCCCTGCAAAACCGGTACGAGGGCCACTGGCACCGGCGTGCCGCGGAGTTCTTTGCCGGTGCGGAGCTATACATCGTCCGCAAACAATATGCTATGGCCGCCTTTTGCCTGCACCAGTGCGCCGAGCAATGCCTCACCTCTGTAGTATATAATAAATGCGGCTACCGGCCTTGTACACACAACCTGCTGCTGCTCTACCGCTATGCCTGCTGGTTTGAGCCGGGGCTGCAGGAGCTGTTTCCGCCCGGGCAACAAAAGGAACACAGCCTGCTGCACCTGCTGCAGCAGGCCTATACGGCCAGCCGCTATACGGGTGAGTACACCATCAAAGGCAGCCGGTTGCAAACCATAAAAGAAAAGGTGGAGGCCCTGCTGGAGCGGGCAGGTACTATGGTGCTCTCCTGTGAGTGAACTTATCTTTACATCATCCCCACTCATGACGCAGACATGCAGACCGGCATTGTTCCGGGATAGTATTAATTCAGGAAAAGCCGGGTGGCACACCCGCCCCGCGGGAAGAAATAAGCATATTACAGGCCGGGGAAAACGCTTACTGCAATGCGGCAGTTTGCAGCTACTTTCATGGCTGTTTCATGGCATAATGATGGCAGCCTTGTTGCTACATTGTTGCTCCCATGTTGCTGAATTTAGCAAGGTGACAGCAAGAAAATAGCAAGGAGACAGCTACAAGACAGCAACAAATGGGCGATTTCTTCGGTGTCGGTTGTCGGGAAATGGGGGGTTCGGGATTGAATATTTGTTATAGCGCAACTAACGGTTACCGGCAGACTAAGATCAGCGGGTGGGAAGCCTGCCAGGCGGGAGGACATCCCCAATTTCACTCTTCGCTACTAAAAAAATCATAGATTTGGCATTACCTAACGAATACCAGGATGGGCAATGCTCAACTGAATAGATTAATTCGGAAATTTCCTGCAGTAACTTTTTACATTGTTGCCTTTTTCATATCCTGGTTAGGAGCGTTTAGCCTGGCAGTTCCGAAATGGCTGGCGCATGAGCCAATACCTAAATTTACGGGGCTCATGATGTTCCCTCTCATGCTGCTTGGTCCGCTTGCAGGTGGGATTGGATTGACGTGGATCATCAAAGGCATAACGGGTTTAAAGAAATTATGGCACCGGCTTTTCAGATGGGATATCACTTTTAGGTGGTATGCTTTTGCATTACTTTCCCCGGTTTTAATTTTAGTCACCCTTTTTATTTTAAGGATTTTTGTATCCCCGGTCTTCACACCTAATTTTTTCCCGATTGGGATATTGTTTGCGCTTCCGGCAGGGTTTATCGAGGAAGTGGGTTGGACCGGTTTTGCGGTATACAAATTATCATCGCGGTATAATATTTTAACGACTGGTATCTTAGTGGGTATTCTATGGGGACTGTGGCATCTTCCCGTAATTGACTTTCTCGGATTTGCAACACCCCACGGCTCATATCTTTTTCCCTTTTTTCTTTCTTTTATTTCATTACTAACGGCCATGCGGGTTATTATGGTTTGGGTATATCGATTTACAGGCAGTATTTTAGTCATTCAGCTCATGCACGTTTTTTTCACCGGATCGCTTACGATGTTCGGACCTGCAAACGTAAACGCAGCGCAGGAAACTTTATGGTACGCAACTTTTGCTGTTCTCTTATGGCTTGCTGCTGCTGTTATCCATATGGTATTTCGAAAAACGATGAAGTCGGGTTTTATCGAAAATGAACCAGGGATCTCCGACTCAAAATGAGCATTGTTACCTTCTTTGAATAATTCCGTCATTGCAAGCTTTATTTACTTTTAGCGCCCAGGTGGGGTTTCGGGGAAAGATTGGTCCGGTTGCCAGTTTGTAAACTGAAAATCACGCCGGGGCACCACTGCTTATTTATAATTTAAATAAAAAGGGGCCCGGACAGAAATCCAACCCCAAGCTTGTGCTTAGAATGTCATAAATAGAAAAGAACTGCCGTCCTGTGTTCCCTGACTCAGGGCCTCCTGTTCATCGGAGTTTTCCCGGTATTGGCGCATGAGGCCTGGTCCATAGCCTGGCCTGCTTGTGCCGATGCGTGCCTGTATCGGAGAAAACATTAGCTTTAAGGGGAAATAAAAACCAAACACAGTAATACTTTTTAAAAAATCAGAACCGGGGATAAGGCGTGAACTTTGTTCAGATCACTATTGCCGACACCGGTTACTGACGATATTATCAATACATTTTTATGCCGGCACCCGATTATAAAAAAAAGTTTCCTGCGGCCTTCCCAAAATTATCTGCCGAGCAGATGAAAGAAATAGCACAAGTTGCCGAATGCAAAACCTATCATGACGGAGATATGCTCTTTAAAGCAGGAGAAAAAGAATTTAAATTTCATGTGATTCAGAAAGGAGAAATTCAGATTATCGACAGGTCGGGTGATACACCAAGGGTTTTACTCACCCATGAGCCGCTGGAGTTTACAGGCGATGCAGCCAACCTCGCAGGACGAACTTCTAACGTAGATGCAGTGGCAAAGGGTACCGTGGAGGTATACGAAATATGTAATGCTGAGTTGAAAACGATCATCAGTGAAAGACCGGATCTCAGTGACACCATTTTAAAAGCATTTATAGAACGTGGAAGAGCGTTAAGCGAAAGTAGTTTTACCGGGCTGCGGGTAATAGGATCGCAATATTCGCAGGATACCTTTCGCATAAGAGACTTTCTTTCGAAGAACCGCGTGCTTTTTACCTGGGTGGACGTAGAACATGATGCTCATGTGAGCGGGCTTCTTACCAGGTTTAACGTGAGCGTAAGTGACACTCCTATTGTGGCCTGTGGAAACGAATGGCTGCTTAGAAACCCGACAAACAGGCAACTCGCAGAGAAGATTGGAATAAAACGGGAGTTCAAAGAAGACCTGTATGACCTTATCGTAGTAGGTGGCGGCCCTGCAGGGTTAGCTGCTGCAGTGTACGGAGCTTCCGAAGGGTTACATACAGTAGTGGTTGAAATGATGGCCCCGGGCGGCCAGGCGGGCACGAGCTCAAAAATTGAAAATTATCTTGGATTTCCCACGGGAGTGTCGGGCAGTGAGCTTGCGTCAAGAGCGACCATGCAGGCGGAAAAGTTTGGGGCGCAGCTCAACGTGCCGTCAAAAGTTGCCGGGCTCACTTTTGCAAACAGGCAAAATGTAGTTGAGCTGGACAGCGGAGAAAAAATTCTGTCTAAAGCATTGCTTATCTCTACCGGGGCTGAATACAGGAGGCTTACGGTACCCAACCTGGAACAATATGAAGGCAGAGGAATATATTACGCTGCTACCAAGATGGAAGCCAACATTTGCAAGGGAGAACAAGTGGCAGTAGTTGGCGGAGGAAATTCTGCGGGGCAGGCAGCGATCTTTTTATCGGCCCATGTAAAAAAAGTTTTTTTGATCATACGCAGAGAAAGCATGACGCTTACCATGAGTAAATATCTTGAACAGCGTATAAGAGATTGCACCGACATCGAGCTGCTGACAAACACCGTGATTAAGGAAATTAACGGAAACGGGAAGATAACTTCTATTGGCGTTGTGAATAACAAAACGAATGAAACAAAGGAATTGAAAGTAGCGGCTGTGTTCTCATTTATCGGGGCACTCCCGAGAACACAGTGGTTGCCGGATGATATACTGAAAGATGAGAAAGGTTTTATTGAAACCGGAACGAATGCCGGGAATTCTTCCCTGTGGACAGAAAGCCGTCAGCCATTTTTATTAGAAACCACCCGGCCCGGTGTGTTTGCCGCAGGCGATGTACGAAGCAATTCAGTAAAAAGAGTAGCATCGGCAGTAGGAGAGGGTTCTATGGCGGTGCAATTCGTTCATGAATATTTAAAAACTTTATGATCCGCATTTTCGGGCAGGTATCTCCACTTCCGCAGTTGAGTTATAATGTGTCTCAGCAAGGTTTTCCGTACACGCGCTCCGGGTGTAAAGTAATCTTTCCGGAAACCCCAATGGTGAATACCGTATCAATTTAATAAGCTCCCCGGCTACCCGTAGTATCTTTAAATTATAAAGTACTGCTGTCTTGAGTTTCCGCCCCGGCGGACGAATGTAACTCAGGACAGCGCAACTAACGATTCGAGACAAACTGTTTCCATGGTTCGTGTCTACGAATCATTCCCCTGGTGGTCCCGGGCATATTACAATTTTTTGAAGATCGGATTGTCCTGACGACAATACAAAAAGTATAATTACAGATAGTTGCTTTTCAATCAAAAATTTTTTAGCTTGGTACATGTAATAACAGCAATACTGTGTGTCAGTTGTAATTGTGACAAGACCCTTAACAACCAATAGAAAGAATAAGTATGATTAGAAATATTTTAAGTGTTATTACAGGCTATGCAATTTTTGTTGTGACATCACTTGCACTTTTTAAGATCTCGGGGCAAAATCCCCATTCTGACCCAACAAATCTTTTCGTCATTTTGACAGCGATTTATGGGATAGTTTTTTCATTTGTTTCAGGACTTGTTACTCAACTTATCACCAGGACAACAGATTTGAAAATAAGCTATGTTCTTGCTTTTATTATTGCAGGTTTTGCGTCATTTTCATTTTTTAAATCAGACGGCAATCATTGAACACAGTTCCTTGCTATTTTTATCTTTGCACCAACGTCAATTTTGGGTGGACTATTTTATAACAAACGATACAAAAGATAATGCAAGACATCATCAAAAAATTTAAGTTCAAAGACAATGGAGTTATCATTAATGCACCTGCAGAATTAGAGATGTATTTTGTCAAAATCGGCTTCAAAACCGGGTTTGACAAGACAAAAAGCACAAATACTTTGGCTTTCATTAATGATAACAAGGAGTTTTTGAACTTTCTTAAAACAGGTTTAAAAAATGTTGAACCAGATAGTGTTTTATGGTTCGCGTATCCAAAAGGCACATCAAAAATTAAGACTGACATTAACAGGGACAAAATTCGCAGCACAGGAGAAGAATTCGGTATTACGACAGTAACTGCAATTTCTATTGACGACACCTGGAGTGCTTTGCGTTTTAGACCAATTGACAAAGTTGGAAAATAACGATAGAAAAACAACGAACCGCTGTTTCCATGGTTCGCGTCTACTTGGCGAAGTTTGCAACTTCGACGTATTTAACAGGAAGTTTGTAACTCCCAAAGATGGCTATTGCATATAGAATTAATGATCAGTATGCTGCTTATTTTATCACCTTAACTGTAATAGATTGGGTAGAGGTCTTCACCCGAAAAGAGTACAAGGACATCATTGTTGATAGTCTCAATTACTATATTGCACACAAAGGGCTCCGCGTTTATGAGTTCGTTATTATGAGCAATCATTTACATGCAATCGTTTCGACGGATTCATCATTAAGCGACATCATCAGGGATTTCAAAAAGTTTATCGCTAAGAAAATCATTGAAAAGATTGAACAAACCAATGAAAGCCGGAAAGAGTGGATGCTTAAGAAGTTTCTGTTTGCGGGACATAGGAATAACCATAACAGCCAATACCAGTTTTGGATGCAGGATTATCATGCGATAGAATTGGTAAATAATGCTATGTGGGAGCAAACAACGGTTTATACCCATGATAATCCGTTGAGGGCAGGCATTGTTGAAAAAGTAGAGGACTATATATAGCAGTGCACGTAGTTACTATAACAAAAAATGTTTGGTAAATATATGTATAACGTAAAGTTGAAAACTTTAAAATAAATTACGCCGAAGTTGAAAACTTCGCCGAGTTTGGGGTCAACATAGTGTGAATTCTCGGTCAGCCTCCGGACACGAACCACGGCGGTTGGCACCATTAGCGGGAATGAAGAGAATCTATTTCTCCTTTAGTGCTGATTCTCCACAAATATTTTGTAACCTTTTGCTTTTTACTATTTGCTGGAACATAAGTTTCAATTGTCTCAAAAATAGAATCATTCAATAGCCTATAATCGAGCGTTTCATAATCTGCACTTTCATCCTGGTCACAATCTGAATAAACAATCATTTTTGAAAGATTTTTGTTTTCTCTATTAAAGATTAGCAAGAACTTATAAATGCAAGATTGATTGTCATTATATTCGATTAAAGCTCCTACAAGATTCTTGTAGAAACTTAAGACTGTATCTCCGCTGAAACTTGAGTTAGATAGGGCTCCAGAATAGTAAACACTGTCAATCAACGTGTGACTTCTTATCTGTCTGATAGACAGTATATCTTTTCTCGCAATGCTATCCAGAAATGAAACAGAATCCGTATCGGCAATCTTTGCAGAGTTCGATTCTCGACTTATGACTAAAGAATCATTACGTTTTGGTCTCAATGGTTCATTTTTTTCTATAGTCTTTTTCTTCGCTTGACATGAAAACAGGACCATTGCCGCAATTATTAAGATATTTTTCATTTAAGGCTCTTTTTTATTTTGAACGGTATTTTCTTGCAAATTAACTTTTGTTCTTTGTTTGGCATCCGAGGAAGGACACCTGGCTATCCCGACTTGGCGAAGTTTGTAACTTCCAAAGATGGCTATTGCCCACAGACTTGGCGGGTGTCTCTCTGCCCGGCGAAGTTTGTATTTTTCCAATAATAAACTTCGTTCAATGATTGGAGGCCCTTCCTCACCCCCGGAATATTTAAACACTCGTGGTATTGTTCCGGGATAATATTAATTCAGGAAAAGGCGGGTGGGCACCCGCCAGGCGGGAGGAAAATATGAATGCTTTTAGATTGTGTGCGATTGCCACATTGATATTTTCCGTATTGTAATAGTGGGTACCATATCTGTCCCTGATTTCGCAAATTCTTGCTGAATTTAAGACTTAATTCATTTCCATTGTAAATAGATATATTTAACATGAAAACTAATCGCTCTTTAATATTCCACATTCCTCCTTTCCTGTTTTTGAGGTAACGGTTTCAATAGCGGGTTTCCCGAACCATAGACCTCTTTCAATCGAGCAGCGATAAAAATACTCTTTTCCAAATGTAACCTTGGTGATGATCTCATTATCACCTACAGGGTCGATGGCTACAGCAATTCTGCCCTCCTTAAATACTTTTATGCTTATATACGTGTTTGCTTTTAATTTGTAAACAAGAGAATCATTTATATAAATAGGAACTTTCTTTAAGGGTGCATTCATTTTGGGAATGAACGCCCTGTAAAAATATAATGTTGCATAAGGTAATGAGTCTCCTTTTTGGGTGGCCGAAGAACCATTAGAGGAATCAACGGTTTGGACCTGTGAGATGCAGTTTTTCGCAAATAATAAAAGAGGTATGAAAATAAATATTTTCTTCAAGGATTGCATATTGTGCCTACAAACTTAAATTATTGCCTGAAATGTCTGGTTGGATTTTGGAAGAATCTGAAGAAGACATTGCTCAGAATTGAAGTTTGCCTTTTACATCTTTACCCTTTATAACATCAGTATTTATTCTCTTTTCTCCCTTACCGTATTTCCATATAAAGCTCCCGGCTGTAGAATATTTGCCCGTAACTGCGCGTGAAATGGAGGAAGCGTCAGTGCCGGTTTTTATCGCTGCGCCCGACTTGGCGAAGTTTGCAACTTCCAAACATGGCTATTGCATATAGAATTAATGATCAGCATGCTGCTTATTTTATCACCTTAACTGTAATAGATTGGGTAGAGGTCTTCACCCGAAAAGAGTACAAGGACATCATTGTTGATAGTCTCAATTACTGTATTGCACACAAAGGGCTCCGCGTTTATGAGTTCGTTATTATGAGCAATCATTTACATGCAATCGTTTCGACGGATTCATCATTAAGCGACATCATCAGGGATTTCAAAAAGTTTACGGCTAAGAAAATCATTGAAAAGATTGAACAAACCAATGAAAGCCGGAAAGAGTGGATGCTTAAGAAGTTTCTGTTTGCGGGACATAGGAATAACCATAACAGCCAATACCAGTTTTGGATGCAGGATTATCATGCGATAGAATTGGTAAATAATGCTATGTGGGAGCAAACAACGGTTTATACCCATGATAATCCGTTGAGGGCAGGCATTGTTGAAAAAGTAGAGGACTATATATAGCAGTGCACGTAGTTACTATAACAAAAAATGTTTGGTAAATATATGTATAACGTAAAGTTGAAAACTTCGCCGAGTTTGGGTTTTATAAAACAGATTATCAAAAAATAAAATTGAAATTTATCTCACAACTAATCTTTACTTAAAAAAGGGATCTATAATAATAATATATTTTAGCACCACGAACATCAGATCACGAAAGCAAATGATTTACTTATTTTTGAATTACTAAAACCTGGTATGAAACACATTTTTTTTGCCCTGCTGCTGGTTGCCTCATCAACGGGCTTTGCCCAGGATAAGCAATATATTTATTATTTCGACGGCAATCTTAATGCAACAACTTCAGACAAGGCAGTTTTTTACGGAACAGGCTCATATGAGGATAGCCTGCTGAGACTAATGCTATACAACAACTTTGATAAGCACCTTATCGCCATTCAGCATTTTACCGACTCCACCCTGCAGGTAAGCGATGGGTTATTTTCGTCTTTTTACCCACGCGGTAAAAAGGAATCGGAAGGCTATTATGCAAAAGGCAAATTGGATGGCTGGTGGACAAAGTGGGATACCACCGGCAATATAACCGACTCTATATTTTATGTAAATGGAGAAATCAATACTTCCTCTTCCTATATTTATTACCCCGATCACAAAATCTGGTTTGTACACGTAAATGGCCCCGATCATAAAGGTCGTCAGATCTTTTACAATAAGGCTGGTGTTGTTACCAGCGTAGATACCACTATTTATAGTGATGACGAAGACAAAGTATTTACCAAAGCCGAAGTGGATGCTGCATTCCCCGGAGGCGCCGCGGCGTGGACAAAGTATATTACAAGAAGTATTGCTGCAAATGCTGATGAGTTTACCAATAAAGATTACGGAACCTGCCACGTAAGATTTATAGTAGGACGAGATGGGAAAGTAACAGATGTGGAAGCCCTGGATATGAAAGGATCAACCCTGGCAAAAATTGCTGTAAATGCGATACAAAATGGCCCGAACTGGGTACCTGCTCAACAAAACGGCCGCAGCGTGAGAGCATACAGGATTCAGCCCGTAACTGTGCAAAAGCCTGATTAAATCTGGAATTTATTTCTTTCGAAACGTTAGCTATGGCGCTATGGTGGCTTCACCACTTCCCTGGCCGGTGTTCTCACCGGACAATTCAGGACAAGGACACTGGAGACATCATCCGTGAGAAGGGCGTTCCGGCTGTAAATCTGCATCTTAATTTGTCAAATTAAATGAATTGTTATTTTAGAGTGGCGATACTATACAATATCACAGAGTTTGCTATTTTGGCAACATGTGTCCCCGAACGCTGATTTACTCACTTGTTATTTTCCTGCTTTTACATGCGGTTACTCAACCCTCATTTGCGCAAACTGGTGCCGGCAATAAAGACTCAACTGCTAATGAATATATTGAGAACTACAATGAACTGCTCACCTTTAAAATGTCGTTAGGCAACACAGAGAACGGCTTTGACCTGGACAACACGAACCGTTACAAAATAAGATCCAACAATAAAGCAAAACTGAATGCCGGTATTAACTACCGCTGGCTGGCATTCAGTCTCTCGTTTGCGCCGAAGCTTTTCAACGGCAATGTTGACGATAGTATAAAAGGTGAGACGAAATCTTTCGGCTTGGGATTCAGCTACGACTTTCATCACATCATTCAAAAAATTAACTACTCAAGGGTGAAAGGTTATTACCTTGATAATACCAACGCCTTTGATCCCACATGGAAAACAGGTGATCCCTACATACATTTACCCGGCCTTATTTTCAGAAGCTTTTCAGGCCAGACAGCTTATAAATTGAATGATAATTTTTCTTTCAACGCTATTAATTCGCAAACGGAAAGACAGGTGAAAAGTGCGGGAACTTTTTTGCCGTCTGTATCTTACCAACACTATGTGGTGAAAGACCGGGCGCCGTTGCCGGGCCAAACCAGCCCAGAGAAATCAAAAACATTGGAGGTAGTCTTTTCACCCGGCTATTATTACACCTTTGTGGCAACATCCAATTTGTATGCTTCCGCAGGTATCAATCCCGGCATCGGTTTTAGCCGGACAAAACTTTTGACGGATGGATCATCCGGTGATGCGAGAACCGTATACCACCGGACGGTGTACCAACTGGAAAGTATCTTAACTTTTGGGTATGATTCGCGCCGCTTTTTCACAGGCATACAAATCACGACCGGCGCTTATGGCTACAGCCACTCCAATGTTGATTATGCAATCCTTCAACACAGGGGCGCAGGCTCTTTCTTTATCGGCTATCGCTTCAATGCTCCCCAAAAACTGACCGCCGCTATGGACAGAGCAGAAAAGATTGCCGCCGGCAAGTTGCAGGAGTTAAAAGAACAGGTACAACAATAACCTCCTGTGCCCGGATCCCTGTACCTGGGCCGGCACAGGGATACCAGTGGAAATTTATTCATGTTATTCATGGCTGATTTATATTTTTGCCAGTCGGATTCGTGAATCACCATTAACACCATTACCAATGAAGTACTTTTTATACGTTGTATTTGCCTGTTCGGTATCATTGCCTGCCAAATCACAATACAATTATTTATCCAATCTTGAACCGGCGATCGGGCAAAGTCGTTCAGGATTGATAACGTATCTAAGGAATATCCTGGGCGGGAAAGAACCTACACTGGCTCCCAACTCCCGGACGGTTTACACTATAGGAAACGTTGACATGCATGCCGAATACAGCATCAATAATGATTCCTGTTTACAGGCAGGAATAAAATTCTTTGCGGGTAATTATTACCATATAGCGGAACAATCAATTGTATCTGCCTGCGCCGTACTTAAGGATTACCCGGATGTTTATTACAAAACTGCCGGAAATGGCAGGACTATTTATTATGTTATCGACAAGAAAGCGATGGTGATCACCCTTTATGAAAAAAATTTCTTCAATGACCAATTAAGGGCTCTCAACCATAAGTAAAAAGAAAAACGGTAAGCGGCGTATCTTTTTCCCCCTTCCCGGGCCGGTGTCCTTCACCGGGCAATTCCGGACGAGTTAACATTATTGAAACCCCGTCATCCCGGGTCATGATGTCGCGGGATAGTCTACCATCCGGATAGTGAAGACACGACTAAAGAATATGAAACTTATTGTTTTTCTTTTTTCCACTCATTGTACTCAGTGGCGATCTTTTCCACATCTTTCCATGTGTACACGCCATCTTCGATCTTCTTCACGAGTTCCTTATCGTCTTTGAAGTATTCCGTAGCGGCGTCTGTAAAAAAATTCCTTTTATTTTTCCAATAGGTGGATGTGATCTTGGTAGCAATTGCCTCTCCCTGCCTGAGACAAAGCCAGGATGTTGAAATATCATCATACCTCCCTGCGCTCTGTAATGAACCATTAACACTTGCATAGGTATATAAAGTGACAGCGCCCCGGAACACTACGTGGAGCCATTGCCTTTCGGGCTTTTCAAGCGGACCGTTAACGTAGGCGTTCAAACGGTCATACTCCTGTGTGCTGCTGTCATAGGCGATATATATAATTGTTTTGATACTGTCACTATTGATCGACTGGACTGAAGCATTTTCATCAGCCTTGAAACGAATGGGTATCGGGGCGGGACCTTCAGGAAAGGTTGCCAGGCCTTCCATTATCGTACCGTTTAGCAGGATAATTCTTGCCTTTGTATATTTTTTAGCAAATACTGTTGAAAACGCTAATAGCAGGGCGAATACAATACATGTGTGCTTCATGGAATTAGTTTTTAGTAATACAAACAAAATTCTGCAAATGCCTGTAAACAGGTGTCACAAAAGAGTCTGATATTGTTCCACTTCCTGGCTGGTGTTCCACCAGACAATTCGGGACGAGGATGGTGAGGAAACCGACGACACAGTTTGAAGTCAAAGTCCGGGGTAGGCAGAATGATCAAAGAGCTTGCCAATCGTTATCCCGGATCATTTATAAAACCATGGCTTTTGTCTGTAATTTTTTTATTCCTTTGCGCCTGCTTATTTTCACCGGATGCACCCGGATATTAAAAGATTACTGCAATGTGTTGACCTGGAAGAAAAAGAACAGGCCGGCCGCTACAGGCTGGATCAGCAGCATAGCCTGAAAGCTTTAAAAGCCGAAGGGCTGGCGCTGCATCCCATCATCGTGACGCGTAAAAATTTTGGCTATGCCGATTACCCGGAAACCAGTTTTAAGCTGGCTTTCCCCCCGGAAACAAATATGTTTAAAGACGGCGCCGCTATTGAATGTTTTATAGCAGGTGAAGAACCGGTAAAAGGCGTCTTGATCAACCTCGATGGACGGCAGGGAGAATTCCGTCTATATGCTCCCGATTTTCCCGACTGGATAGAAGACAATGGCGTAGGCATTAAACTAACCCCCGATACCCGCACCACGGAGATCATGAAAAAAGTGCTGAACGGATTAGAAAATAATAAACCATTGTTCCGTTTGTTTGAACAGTTGCATCAAAACCCGCCGGTGAAAAATGTATCTGTTGCAGCCAATAGTATTCATGTTTCTTTCCGCAACGAAAACCTGAATGAAAGTCAGCAGCAGGCAGTAAAAGCTGTGCTGCAAAATGAACCCTTTACCATTATTCACGGGCCGCCCGGTACGGGCAAAACCACCACGCTGATAGAAGCCATCATTCAATTGGTAAAAAATGGAGAAAAGGTATTGGTATCTGCACCCAGCAATACCGCTGTGGATCATATAGCCAAAGGTTTGCTGGAGCAAAATATAAAACTGCTCCGGGTGGGTAATGCCGGTAAAGCCGATGAAATGATCTTTTCCCATACACCCGAAGGAAAACTGGCTAACAGCAAACAACAAAAGGAAATAAAACAATTAAAAATAAGGGCCGAAGAATTTCGTAAGATGGCACTGAAATATAAACGCAGTTTTGGAAAAGCAGAAAGAGAGCAACGGCAACTGTTGTTTAAAGAGGTGAAGAACCTGAGAACGGAAATAAAAAAATTACAGGCCTACAACGAGGAAAAATTATTTGAGGAAGCAACAGTGATAGCGGGCACACCTATTGGCATATATGATGCCGGGGTTGACCACCTGCATTTTTCTACCCTGGTGCTGGATGAAGCGGGGCAATGCATTGAACCGCTGGCCTGGTGCATATTTCCCTTAGCTGATAAAATTGTATTGGCCGGAGACCACTGGCAGTTGCCCCCTACTGTATTAAGTATGGAGGCGGCAAAGCTTGGGTTTAACCGCTCGATACTGGAAACGGCAGTAAATAACTGCAACCATGTTTATTTACTCAATACGCAATATCGCATGAGGCAGGCCATAGCGGGTTTCAGCAGCAGTTATTTTTATAATGAAAGGCTGCTTACGCCGGCCTCCCTGGAAAATTCGGGTATGCATATTTGTTTTATTGATACCGCCGGCTCAGGGTTTAGTGAAGTGCATGGCCCCGAAGGCGCCAGCCTGCAAAATAAAGGGGAGCTGGATATCGCCGTAAAATTATTGGATGCAGAACAGCCCGATCTTTTACATACTGCTTTTATATCTCCCTATTCGGGGCAGGTGGCGGCGGCAAAGGAACAACTACCCACATCCATGCGCATAAGCACGATAGATAGTTTCCAGGGGCAGGAAAAGGAAACCATAATTATATCGCTGGTGCGGAGCAATGATGAAGGGGATATTGGTTTTTTAAAAGATTACCGCCGCATGAACGTGGCCATTACACGGGCCAAAGAAAAACTGTATATCATTGGCGACAGCGCCACCATTGGCGGTGACCCCTTTTATAATATGCTGTTGGGTTATATTGAAAAAAACGGTGCGTATAGAACGGTATGGGAGTTTGAGTTGTAGCAGGTTAATGATGAACCTCATATTGGTACCATTGTCTTTACGTTGCTCGTTGCGTTCTAAAACTGGTTACATTCAGCCAATGGCGGTGTTTTCTTTTTTACGAGCCCGCCTTCAACCCTTCTTTGGACCGACTCAAGGCGATATGCGGCTTAGCTCTGTGCTGATGCGTATCCGTGCCGATAAAAGGTTCATGAAATGAACGAAGAGTGGCCCCTTACTTACAAATGCAGCATGAGACACTGTAGCCGCACGGATATGCAGCGCTGCATAACCGTTGCCGCATATCCGCCAAGAAAGAGAAAAGCAGACAATGGAAGTTGGAATTTTAGCACAGCCATGTTCTCTTGAAGCGTAATCACCGCAAAAGAAATAACATATTTGAAATTAAAATGCTCAATTCTTCCTCTCCTTTTCTTTCGGAGGCGCTTTCTCACCGGGTATTTGAGGTAGTGGTTTGGAATAAGTACCCACCATCAAACAATTAAATACTTTTGCTGATTCATTTGTTAACGGTTCAGGCATTCTACCTGTCGTGCAAGGCAATTGGTAAAAAATAGTATGAGACTGTATTTGACTTTGTTGGTGGTATTTGCGTGGTGCAGTGTACTGGCGCAAAACAAATTGTTGGTGCAACGTATAGACAACGGGCACATCAGAACCATCAAAAAAGGAAAATATATCGGGATAAATTCTCTAATAGGAACAACCCTGTCAAAAGATGATCATTTTGGTGCTGCTTACAAAATAATTACTCTCACCGACAGCACGGTTACGTTACAGCGCAGCTCCGGATTTAATGGTGACAAGTTAATTACTTACGATTACAAAGACATCATCTCGATTCGTTATCGCGCAGATAACAATTATGTTGGTACGGGCCCGTTACCTCTGCTGGTAGTGGGCTTTCTGATCGCGTCTCCGTTTGCAGGTATAGAAAAACACAAACATTATAACTGGGGTTCCGCCGTGGGGGTATTTTCGGCAGGAGTGGCTTTCTCAGCAATTACTTATCTACTCTCGCTAAGAACAAAAGAACATTCATACAAAATACTCAGAAGGGCATAGTTTCGAATTTAGCCACCATTTGCATCGATCTGTTTAATGTAATAACTTTCGCTTTGTTCAATTTTACAAAAGTCTGCATTTGACCAGGAAAAAAATATTGCTATTGGTGCTATTGACGATTGTGACAAGCCTTATCATCTATACATGGGTAGGCTTCGTATTTACGGGTGTAACAGCTCATGGAGACGTTATGCCGGACTCGTGCTTTTTGTACCCGTGATCATCTTTTTCTTTAAAAATTTTAAATGGTCGGCGTTAGCGACCGGTGTATATCTCATCATCGGTATGTCTTATCTTCTTTCCGTTACAGCTACTGTTTTAATTTTCAGTGGCTTTCATATCGGCACGCTTACAATTCCTTTTTTTCACCTGCTCATGTTTGTGATATTTTTATTGTATTTCTTCCTAAACTTCAACGCCCTCGTAGATATGTTTTAAAAGATAAAAGTTCTGCTATTCTGAACTTCCGCCACGGCGGACAAGTCCGGACACAGGATATATGTCATCTAACGTCAATGCATATACGAAAATAGCTACTCACACTGGCCCGGGCATGCGACTTAGCCTTGTGCCTATGCATGCTTCTGTCTCTAAAAGGTTCATGAAATAAATAAAAGTAGCCGCTTACTTACCAATGCGGCATGAGATACTCAGTGTGTAGTATCTTTTAAACTACCAACTGCATGTAGCACCACGGCGGAAGACTAGCGCGGGACAAAGAAATTATGAATTGTCATATTTTGGCCATTACTTGCTAACCGACGCATGGTACGTATTTAATGTTATACATTTAGTATACAATACCGCCCTACCGAAATCTGCTTTCACGTTTCATAATTTTTTAAACTCAAAATCTTCCCGCAATGAAGCAATCAAAATTTTTATCACCTGTTGCTCTTATGTTACTGATGTTATTTTCATGTAACCAGGGCAGCAATAACAAGACGGCCGACACAACAAAAGACTCTACTGCAACTGTAACTCCCCCACCACCACCGCCGCCGCCCAAACCTGCTATTACCATGCTGATAAAGCACAAAGTGGCCAACTTTAATAAATGGTTTGCCTCATATGAAGCCCACGATTCAGTAAGAATGTCGTACGGGCTGCACAATTTTGTGGTAGGCAGGGGCATTAAGGACAGCAATACGGTAGTAGTAGCATTGCGTGTGGATGACACTGCAAAAGCAAAACAATTTGCCATGGCACCCGAGTTGAAGGAAAGGATGCAAAAGGCCGGTGTAACAGGCCCTACATCGTTCATGTACGTTATTAACCGCTGGCACGATAGTACTACTGATGCAACCACCGACAGGGTGATTATTAACCAGCATGTAAAAGATTACGATGCGTGGAAGAAAGTATTCGACAGCCACCTGCAGGCACGAAAGGATGCCGGCATGACGGACAGGGCAGTGAGCCAGTCTATTGACGATCCCAATTTTGTATCGGTAGTCATCGCAATCGGCGATATGAAAAAAGCAACAGATTTTATGAATTCAAAAGACCTGAAAGATAAAATGGCAGAAGCGGGTGTGATAGGTCCGCCGGATATTTTCATGTATCATGTAGTAAAACAATACCAGTAAATATTTGCTTAGCCGGCGTTCTATATTTTTAATGCCGGGTTTCCGTGTAAGAAACCCGGCATTAATTAACACTCCATTTTCGCGCAAGTATCAAATTGTGTAGTATCGAAGTTATTTTAATACTGACCAGGATAAGGCGCCGCATCTCCGCATTGAGAATAGATGTTATTGATCTCTGCGGTTCTTTGCGCCTCAAGGTTATTGATTGCATCTCTTTTTTGCCAATCATTCAGCGACCAGTCGTTGGCTACAGCCTGTTCCTGTTGATCGTAGTATGCGTTGATTTGTGCAATAACGGCATCTCTTTGGTCAATACCATAACGGTAATTTCTATACGTGAAGTAAATATTTACGGCAGGACGTATGCGAACCCGCGGAAGTATACGGCCAAAGAAGCTATGGTCATTATCGCGATAGCCGTGGTCGTCACGATCACGACCGCCCCGGAATTCATCATGACTAAAGTTGCGGTCATGGCCCCGGTCGTTATAAGCATAGCCACCATTTCCGCGATCCCGGCCGCGATGCCCGTCCTGCGCAAAAGCAGCGATAGATAATATTGTTGTACAAAATAGTAATGTAAAAATTTTTTTCATAATTGACATGTTTTGCTATAATAGACTAAGCGCTGTAAGGGTCGTTTCACAACGGCTTGTTAATGTGAAGGCCCGGCTGATAAGCCCGATTTTAGTCTACTGTTGATATATGAGGCAACAAATCGTAAATTGTTATAAAACTCCGTTTGCGTATACGTTAGTGTAGTCCATTAAGCTACTGTACTGTTCGCAGAATGTCATATTTAGAAAAATTCCGCTATCCGAAGCTGCCTTCGGTGCGAACAAGTGTAACTCAGGATACACCGTCATAACGCCAACGCGTACACGAAAACAATCAGCAAAAAAAGTTGCTAGGTCTATTGCATCCGTTAGTGAGTACAGCAGCCACAGCAATAAAATCAGTAGTTATTTATGAATATGTATCAAAAAAAGCGATTTGTCTTCTTTGGGATGAAAGAATTTACTTAGTCACTTTTCTTAATCAACAAAACCAGTTGCCCGCGGTGATAGCTTAGGTGGGTGGTTCTCGAGATGAGTACATTCAGCCGGTTGCGGTGTGGCTCCTTTATAAAGTCTTCATCAGAAATATTCGCATGGCGGGTAAACCATTCGGCCGCCGGTAAGCTTTTTATATGACGGAATAATGTTTCATTCACTTCATTCCACCGGGTTCTCAATTGCTTTGCCGGAGGAATTGTATCAATCTCTTTGTCCGAAGCGTCTATAAATACCGGCCCTAATTCAGGATATTTTGCTTCTTCAAACCGGAGCAATGGTAACATCAGGTCGTGCACTGCCGCCAGATGGCCTAGTATATAAATACCCCTGTTTCTTGCCGGGGCTATTTCATTCATCAGCTCTTCGTCAGACAGTTTATCCAGCATCTTGTTAGTCGCATTTATCTGACCCAGCCAGCTATCGATTACCATTTTTACAAGTAATTCGTTATTCATATATTTTTATTTGAACAAACTTCGTTAAAAGTTTTGATCACTTTTAAGAAATTTTGACGCTGCGCCATTCACGGCCGGAACCCTCGCCCTGCAGTTGTGGTTGGTGAAACACTATGCACGAAAGTTGAATACGTCTCCGTCCTTTTCCCTAACTTTAGTGCAACACATTCCAAAAACATTCGTCATGCAAAACAGGGACAAAGGCATTATTTACATGGTGCTGGGTATTTATTCTGTGCTGATAAGCTGGTATTATAATCATTCTATATTACTGGCCATCTTTCATTATATTATATGGCCAGTCTATCTAATTTGGGAGATACTTCATGGCCGCCTGTCGCATGGCATGTGGAAAACGATACCGGAGTCGTATTTTAAATAACCGGTTATTTTTTGCTTTATGCAAATCGTAAAGTGGCAAGACAGGAACAAAAAAGTTAAGGATATCAATGAAGCCATCAGCCTCACTATTTGTTAAATTCACCTCACTTTTTTACACACTTCATTCTTGCCCATGTAATGTGCAATCAACGATGTTACGTTTCCTGAAGCATCTTTGACAAACACAATTCTCGCATTGATGATCTTCAGGTAAAAATTGTTTTCATCATCTGCCAATAAGGGAGATTTAGGAAGGCCGCCCTGGGGTGCTTCTATCTGGAGCCGATCATTTTCAAGGGTAATATATACGTGATGTTTTTTATCGAAATCATACCTGCCTACATATTGTTTTAACAGTTCTTCGGGCAATTTTATACCAGCGTGTTCATGCATTACCTGGTACGGTTTATGAAAAACGATGGCCGACAAATCTGCATTGATCGGGTTCAAGGTTTCATCGAACCAGCCCTGGTTGTTCAATAAAATGATGGTGACATCGTCAGCAGGATAATGGCTGAGATAAGCGATAAAACCAGGGATACCGCCGCCATGTGAAATGGCTTGTTCGCCGTACAATGTATCAATATATACCCCGTACCCATATTTATCCAAATACGGCGTAAGCATCGCCTTCCATGACATTGCAGAAAGAATTTTTTTACCGGCAATAGCCTGCGCCCAATTATACATATCACCGGTGGTACTCCAGATGCCGCCGGCAGCATACGCCACGGTTGAATCCCATCGCCAGGCAGATGCTACTTTTTGAATTGAGTCATTTAAAGTTTGATAGCCTGTTGCAATGTTGGTGTCGGATGAATGTTTGAAGTCGAAAAGAGAATGATCCATATGCAACGGTGTAAAAATGATATCCCGCACATTTTGTTCGTACGATTTACCCGTAACTTTTTCGATGATCAGTCCTAACAAATAATACCCCGAGTTATCATAGCGGAATTGCGTGCCTGGTTTAAAATCCAGCTTATGTTTAAACATAATGTTAAGCGCTAATTGCTTATTGACGGGATTACACACAATCGCAGAATCGCCTGCATCAATATCATTGGTATAGTTATAAATACCGGAAGTGTGCGTTAATAAATTTTCAATGGTTATTTCATTTGCATATTTAAACTCTGGAAAATATTTATCGAGCGTATCATGCACAGATAGCTTCCCTTCTTCCTGTAATTTCAGGATCACTGCGGCAGTAAATTGCTTTGTTACAGACCCGATCTGGAAAATAGTGTTTGAATCATTCAAAACCTGCGCAGCAAAATTTTTATAGCCATAACTTTTCTGTAAAAGAATTTTTCCTTTCTCTGCTATCAATGCATTACCGTTAAATCTGTTTATCTTATTAGCAGCGAGCAAATACTCATCCAGCTTTGCAGTGATGGAATCGTATTGAGCATTTGCTGTAAAAAATTTCGAGATGAAAAAAATGATAAATAAAACGCCTTTGAATGTTGTCGTCATGAGGTGTGTTTGAAATTCTTTTTTGTTTTACCGGTATACCGGAACGGATCATTTAAAAAAAACAATATCCTTGTTCGATCCGTAGTGCGCAATTGATTAAAAAACTCCCTTTTGCCTCTATATTGATGAATGCATAATACGATAAAATGGTTGCTTTCACCGTAGTGCACTAAATGCATTTTACAAACTTGCCATTCTGCCGCCATCAACAGGTAAATTAATACCATTGATATAAGCGGCAGCGGGTGAGCAAAGAAAAGCGACGGCAGCGCCGAATTCTGCCGGCTCACCAAACCGGCCGACAGGCACTTTGGCTGCCATCTGCTTTACCATTTCATCTTTGGATACACCATGCACTGCTGCCTGCTTAGAGAACACATACTCCAGCCGTTCGGTGTTGGTATATCCCGGTAAAACATTGTTGATGGTAATACCAAAGCGGCTTATTTCATTAGCCAATGTTTTGGCCCAGTTGCCCACCGCTGCACGTATAAGATTGGAAATCCCCAGCCCGTTAATTGGTTCTTTTGCTGAAGCGGAAGTGATGTTCACGATGCGTCCAAAGCCTGTTGCTTTCATGCCAGGCACCAACAACTGTGCAAGCAAATGACTCGTGATAACGTGCGTGTGAAAAGATCTTTCAATTTCGATTGTATCAGTTTCCAGCATTGGCGCAGACGGAGGCCCTCCTGCATTATTAATGAGTATATGTATAATATTGCCCTGTGAAAGAAACGCGGTTATAGCTTGTTTTACTTCTTCGGGGTTAGAAAGATCTATCACTAAATAGGTGTGGTGTTGTCCTTTTGAGTTGTCTAAGTTTTTTATTGCGTGTTGTAGCTTGTTTTCATTTCGGCTAACGGCAATAATGGTAGCGCCCATTAAAGCAAGCTCGCGGGCACAGGCAAATCCGAGCCCCTGCGAAGCTCCGCAAACCAATGCTGTTCTGCTTGTAAGATCGAGGTTCATAATTAAAATTTATAGTCTTCCCTTTCAGGAAAAAAAACATCCAGCAGTTCACAATCCGTAATGGCCGTTCCGCTGTGCTTTATATTCGGCGGAATAACGGCTACTGTGCCCGGCTGCAGCAATGCCGTTTCTCCATCAACGGTCAGTTCGAATGTACCCTGCAAAACATTGGCTACCTGCTCATGCATATGCGAATGTTCAGGTACTGTAGCACCGGCCTCTACTTTCCAAAACATATAAGTGGTAGTGCCGGTATGGAAAGCGCGCCCCCGATACCCCGGGAAAACTTCTTTTTCATGCAGCGACTGCAATTGTACGAAAGGCATGTTAATATATTTAAAATGATGAATGATTTTTTTATATGATTTCCCAATAGGTAATATTACAAATTATGTGCTGCATCTACTGGTTGCCTTATGGATTAGTCTTGTCTTTACGCACAGCGGCCAGGGCCGTTCATCAAGTACTCTTTACGAAGTGAAGAGAACAATCTATATTTATTTACCAAAACAAATTCACCAAAACATTATGACCAAAAAAACTATCAACATCGCGTATTGGATATGTACCATCATTTTCGCGGCACTCATGATTTTCGCTTCTATTGGTGGTGTTAAACCAAGTGAACAGACTATTAAAATATTTCACGATGGCCTTGGCTACCCGATATATTTTATACAGTTTATCAGCGTTGCAAAATTACTCGGAGTGATTGTTATCCTCCTTCCCGGCCTGCGTATCGTAAAAGAGTGGGCTTATGCCGGATTGTTTTTCGATCTGATCGGAGCTACTTATTCGGGCATTGCTGCAGCCGGTAAGTTTGACCCGCTCATACTCACCATGCTGATATGGATTGTATCGGGGATCCTGTCTTATTATTTCTGGCATAAGAAAATTGGCGGGTGAGTTGTGCTGGCGCGTGGCTGTTTTTTCTTTTTTACATTGATGCGAAACCGCGTGAGGGAAATAAGAAACAAAAAAGTTGGCGAAGGCATTAGGGATCAACCAGAGCACGTTATTCCCGATTCTTTAATTTTTAAAAAATTGTACTTCTGATCTAAACGAGGATTCGCACATCTTGGCGCAGCGCGCATTGCTATTTTTAGCATTTGGTGTATGCTGATTCGCAGGCTGTGAATACATTGTTCATGGCGGGTTTTTGCACTTTTCACATTAATTTTTTGCTAACACACTTATTCGTATTTTACTACAAATTAACTGCTATGTTTTTTATTTTCCTGATAATGCTCGCCATCGCGTTCCTCATATCTTATTTTATTTCATCGATCCTGTACAGAGACATGATGAAAAATAATCGTAGCCAACCATTTTTTTGGAGTATGCTTTTGTTTACTGTGATCTTTGTGATATTAGGCTATGTGATGTTCTACGTTGTAGCTTCGATGGCTTTTCGCCGGTGACAATTTTTTTGTCCTTCTCCGGTATAAGAGCCATTCAACCAATGCCAGGTTCGGCACAAAACCCATCCATGCATCTATCATGTACAAGGTAAGTACGTCGGACACCACAGGCGCCAGTATCATTCGCCACGTGCGTAATGTGATAGCAGAAAAAGTAAGCGCATAGCTCCGGATCATCCACCGGCGGTGCATTGTTAAATCGCGCTTTAAAGCAGTCTGCCAACCTTGATAAGTAAAATAGAACCATAAACTGTCCAGAATTAAAAATGCCAGTTTGGATGGCCATAGTCCATTAGCATAAATAGCCATGATGAATCCTGCCGGGACATTAATGAAGAGTACTGCAATAACGTACAGCTTCCCCATCCGACGGTGCAGCTTTTTATGATACCTCAATATGTATTTTGAAAACTGGGTGAATCCGGCAATAAAAGTAAAAAGGCTGGTAAACACATGCGTGTAAAAAGCAAATACCCATACTTTGCTATGAAGATAAGCCTGCTTTTGAGCGAGGAATGCATACGTGGTATTAAAGGAAGCATAACCAACAATAGTGCGCAGCATGAGGAACATGGCTATGCTCAAAATAAAATAAACCACTATGCTTTTCAATATTTGTTTTAATAACGCACTCAAGGTGGAAGCAATAAATGCTAAAGATAAATAAGCCAATGCAATTGAAATCTTAATTTACATCCGTTGCGGCATTCATGCTAATCACTTGAATAGTCATTTTTTTAGTCTTGCTTCGCAAGAGGAGTTATTTTCTTTTCTCCTTGCTACAAAAAGAAACAAAAAAATCAAAGCCTGCCCCGATTTTTGTCGGGAGCCTACCCGAATGGCTCCGGGCGTTTTGCTGGTCGGCGCGCGTTTCAATTCTTTTGTTTCCTTCGGAGTACAATGATTTGCAAACGGCAAATCCGGAAGAGGCTATATACCGTCTACGCCGGTTGTTTCCAGCTTTCTTTTATGAATTCTTTTAATTTATTTACAATATCATCAAGCCCCTCATACCAATCGAGATGGGGGCTCCATTGCGGGCAGCCGCCGGCACGCACGATGCACTGCGTATTTTCATGCACCTTGCCGCATTGAGGGCACCGGCCACCGGTGGCAAACGTATTCCACTTGTATCCGCAGTCACAACGCCAATGCGGTTTATCATCGGGCTCCCAGTTGCATTGTGGGCATCTTATCCTGATATTGTCCATAAATAATACTTACAAATGATCGTAATAATGCCGGAGCCCGATCTTAAATCCCACTATACATCTAACGTCAACGCATATACGAAAACGTAGAATACAAACGGTCACCATCGCATATTGACTGCAAACACAAACCCCGATCTCATTTGAAACCATAATCCCGACCAGGTTAAGCGCACGTGTTAAACAGCTTTTAGCCTCCATGTGGCATGTATCCTTCCCATGGCCGCCATGCTCTGCAAATGCTCCGGCGATGAAGAGGCCAGCAGGTATTTGAGTGTATCGAGTTTTGTGTAATCAGCAGTGGCCTCCTTCTCAATAACAAACCCTTCTGATTCGAAAAAAGCAGCAGCTTTTTCCATACTCTCAAACTTTTTTTCTTCCACCTTGTGTTGTTCCAGAAAAGATTCCAACTGGTCAGTCAGCTTTAGGGCGGGGCTCGCCACCGCCTGCTTAATGTAAATATCCGCAGTGATCCAATAGCCGCCATGCTCCTTTAACACGGAATGAATATTGGAATATAGTTTTCTTTTTTCTTCTGTATCGAGATACACAAGGAGGCCTTCATTTACTATTGCCAGTGGCCCCGGCGCAAAGCGACGCGTGATAGCAATGAATGCTTCCTGATCCAATGCGTTTAAAGGTAATAGTTCCAATTGCCCTTTCAAGGATGGAAGATCAGGCTGCAGTGCCGCAAGCAATTCTTTCTTCTCTTCGATGACAGCGGGTAAATCACTATCTATGTAATGAACAGATTCATTGAGTGCCGTATCGAGTCCGCGAAGCGAAAAGCCGGAGGACAACTCAAGAATATTTTGCACGGGCAGGCCGGCAAGCAGTTCATTAATACTTTTATACCTGTATTCAAAATGAGTTACCCTTGCCCAGAATGAAAAATTTTTTTTCCCGAAGTCGGGTTCATAACGATCAGGGAGAGCCGCCATTGTAGCTAACTGCCTGGCAAACGGCAACGAAGTGTACCCTTTCATCAACATCAAACTTTTTGCCGACGGGCTGATGGTAGAAAAATTTCGTTCAGGAGAATTATTGGTTACTGATTCCTCTTCCATTGCTGAGAAAAATGGTGTGGTAACGAAGATACAGGATGTACCTTACTCTCTATGAATGAACAATGCGACGAAGCCATATTTTCAATTTCTGAATGGAGAATCACCTGTCAGTATAGCATTTCATACAGCCAAATTTTCATTAATAGTAAGTTTGCCAACAAAACATCGGGAAATCATGTTCGAATTTTTAATAGCAAAGCTTCCTCATCTTAAACAACAGTTCGAGGACTACATACAACTTTATGAACGCATAGAAGTTCCGGCAAAAACAATTTTGCTGAGAGAAGGAGAAATCTCCAAAAAGTCGTTCTTCATTGAAAAAGGCTGCATACGCGCCTGGCTCAATCACAATGGCAAAGACGTAACCTTCCAGTTCTTTTTTGAGGAACAGGGTTTGTCTTCGTCAGAAAGCTTTCGAAAGAACATTCCGAGCATTCTAACTATTGAAACTATTGAACCTTCGGTTATTCATGTACTGCACAAAAAGGACTATGAACGTATCATGAATGAATTGGGCAATGATACTGCATTTTTAAAAGAAATGGTTGAGATAATCTTCGAAAGACAATTACACTATGTGCATGAGTTTATATCTTTTATACGCGACACGCCGCAACAGCGGTACCTGAACCTGTTACAACAAAAGCCTTATATTGTGCAGCGCATACCACAGCACTATATTGCTTCTTATCTCGGCATCACATCAGTTCACTTAAGTCGTCTTCGCAACAAGATAATGAAAGAAAAAAAATAAACAGCTCCCTTTTCTTAACAAATGTTATCGCGTAACAAATATCTGCTGCGGAGCTTTGCTGTAAAATAAAGAATATGAAAGCAGCAGTTATCAACGGTTTTGGCGAAACACCACAATGCAAAGATTTTCCTAATCCCGTTATTACAAACGGTGAAACACTTGTATATGTTAAAGCCGCGGCGCTTGAAAACTTTGATAAAGGCGTCGCTTCCGGTTTGCATTATTCAAGCAAAAAGTTATTTCCACAGTTTCCCGCTATCGTGGGCAATGACGGTGTAGGTGTTACCGAAAAAGGCGATATGGTGGCATTTGGAGACATCGAGCCTCCCTTTGGCGCGTATGCAGAAAGGGTTGCAGCCGGATATACAATTCCGGTTCCTGCCGGTATTGATGCGGCAGATGCTGCTGCTATTGTTCCATCTGCGCTCACTTCGTTGCTTCCATTAAAATATGCCGCTAAGCTCCAACCGGGTGAAACGGTATTTGTTAATGGCGCCACGGGTGCTTCAGGAAGAATAGCGGTGCAGGTAGCTAAACTGCTGGGTGCAGGGAGAGTAATTGCAACAGGAAGAAATGAAGCTTCGTTAAACTTAGTTTCAACATTGGGTGCAGATGAAAAAATCAGTTTGTTGCAAAGTGATGAACAGTTAACAGAAAATTTCATATCAGCACGCAGAGAAACAGGTATCGATGCAGTGCTCGATTTTTTATGGGGGCATCCGGCAGAAGTGGTTATCAATAGTTTTATTCCGAAAGAAGCAGGCTTCGCCAGGCAAAGAATACGATATATAGAAATCGGGCAAAAAGCCGGTTCGCATATTTCAATTACAGGTTCTGCTTTTCGCACTTCAGGTTTGGAAATAATGGGCATTGGAAAGATAACAAACGATGTGCTGGCGGCAGAAATAGATACTATCTGGAACTGGATGAAAGAAAATAAATTGTACATGGATATTGAACGTGTTCCATTAGAAGATATCAGTGACGCGTGGCAACGAACAGAACTTGTGGGAAAACGTTTGGTGATAGTACCATAGTAGCTCGATTGTTGCAATAAATATTTTTACAGGTTACGTCAATCAAAATTGGTTTCCCGTTCCTTTACAACCTTCTGCACGAAGGCGCTTCGTATAAAGAAGGTCTCATTAATATTTTATTGCCGAAATAATTCAGTTGTCTTCCGGCAGCATTTTTGCAACCATAACACATCCAACATCGTATTAAATACGTAAGTAGGAAAAAAGATGAATTTGGTTTCCCATATTATTAACGTTTTTTTGCTATCCAGGGCGCCAATCATCGGTTTCAATGCAGGATCGTTATAAAATTTTGTTTATATTTAATGAAAACTTTTATGCCACTGCGGTCACCTATTGTGCTGATGGCCGGTCTTTTATTTTTCTCTCAAAGCCTCCGCGCTCAGAAGCCAGGATTCGATACTACAGAAATCGTAACTACCGGTAATGTTCCTTTGAATGCGATCAGCACACGTGCGGTGAGACATTTTATTAAACATTTCCCCAATGTTCATGACGAGCAATGGTTCATTACCAATAAAGGGTTTATTGCCACCTTCACCGATAAGGCTGAAATGCACAGGATCTATTATAACCAGAGGGGCGGCTTTCGCTTGTCTGTAGTGGCTTATTATGAAGGGAAGTATTTTCCCGAAGCATTAAAAAGACTAGTATCGATCGGCTATCCCGGCTCTGAAATAGATAATATCGTAGAGTTATTCAACGGAAGTGAACGCTTATACGGCATCACAATATCCGACCATCAATTTTACAGGCTTATCGAATACACAGACGACGAAACGAAAGTGGTGGATGAATATAACAAACAGATGTAAACAACAGGAGAATAGGTTATATTACCAATACTTTATTTTGTTTGATTCGGCGGGATTTTTGTGCAACTCAATCTTAGCAGTTAAGGCGTGTTTCTATAGCCAGCATAATCAGAAATCATACACGGTAGTTTACTGATTAAAATAATTTCACTTATGGCGAATCTGATCAAGATATTATCCAAAGTTCATGTCACACACGATGTAATCAGGATTGTAGCAGAGAAACCTCCATCATTAACTTATCAGCCCGGGCAGGCGGTAGATGTATCCATTCCCACACCGGGGTGGGAGGAGGAAACAAGACCGTTCACCTTTACTTCTTTACCGGAGGATGCCTTTATTGAGTTTACTATTAAAACATATCCTTCTCATCACGGCGTTACAGAACAGTTGCTCGGCCTGCAAAAGGGAGATGCATTATTAATTCATGATGTTTTTGGTGATATACATTATAAAGGCAAAGGTATGTTCATTGCAGGCGGAGCCGGTGTAACACCATTTATTGCAATAATCAAAGAGCTACAAAAAAAGAAAGATATTGCCAATAACAAACTCATCTTCGCCAATAAAACCAAAGCAGACATTATAGATGAAGAAAGATTTACTACACTCCTGGGTAAAAACTTCATCAACGTACTCTCCGAGGAAAATGTCGGGGGTTATGAACATGGTTATGTTTCAGCGGAGCTGATCAAAAAACACATGGGCGAACACACCAATTATTTTTATCTCTGCGGGCCTGATCCTATGATGATGGCAGTAGAAAAACATTTTATTTCATTAGGCATCGGCAATGATTTTATAGTGAAGGAAGGATTTTGATCTGTTTTTTGAAAGTGCTGATGTTTATTTTTTATTTTTTGTTCGACCATAACTCATACCGGATGAATAATTGAAGGGTACTGCTCTTTTCTTCACGTGGCTTTCCGCCCGGCAGCGTAAAACGCAGGTAAGGTTGCAGTCCAAAGGAAAATTTTGCACCGAAAGAAAACCGTTTCTATTTGTATTCAGCCTCTATTAAAGCCTCCGGCCGGAAGTGATATCACTGATCCGTTAAACAATGAAACGCTTCCACCTGCCGATGCATCAACTGTTCCGGAAAGATCTTTTTTAAAAGGCCTGATAACAACCTCGTTTACACCTGTGGTAGCCATGAGGCTTCGGAATGCCTTAAAGTAACCTTGCATGTCCACCGTCAACAGAGATGTTTTTTTATCAGGAGCGGCATCCGTTATACTGAAATAGCCACGTGAATCAGTAACTGCAGTTTGGGTTCCCACGGTAACGACAGCACCTGCTACCGGACTACCTGCATCTTCAATAATATTTCCCAGTAGCGTAGCGGTTGACTGGTTGTATTGACGGATTTAAATTGTTTTTGACATTCAAAAAAGATGATGCTCAAAATGATTGCTGCAAACAGGATATATGTTTTTTCATAAAAAGCTATTTGAGTTCATATACTGCTATTCGAACAAAAAGGTTGGGCAGGAAATGATTCAGAAGATAATTATTCCTTCAGCTCAAATGAATAGTCGTGGCAATTCACTTTGTAACTTAGTAATTTGAGAAAAACTTTCTATGGAATTTGGACGTGTCGAACCAGATGAATTAAACAGCGTTGATTTCAGCCTGCCGAATGAACCTGCATTCAATAAAAATATTTTAAGTGATAAGAAGAATAAAAATGCAAAAGTGTATATAGGTTGCGCCAAGTGGGGGAGAGCGGAATGGGTCGGAAAGATCTATCCGGAAAAAACAAAAGAGAAGGACTTTCTGAAGCATTATGTGCAGCATTACAATTCCATCGAACTGAATGCCACTCATTACAAAATATACGGGCCAAAAGGTATTGAGAAGTGGAAAGAAAAGGCTATCGGAAAAGATTTTTTGTTTTGCCCAAAGATGTACAAAGGTGTTACGCACTACGGAAAACTTACTGGCAAAGGTTTTTTAACGACAGAATTTTTTCGCGGTGTGCTTGAATTCAGAGAACATCTTGGTCCCATATTCATACAGGTAAGCGATACTTACTCACCAAACCGTAAAGATGAACTGTTTCAATTTTTACAATCGTTGCCCACGGATGTGCGGTTCTTTATGGAAGTTCGACACCCGGGCTGGTTTAAAGAAGATAGCGCCAAAGAGCTGTTTGAGAAATTGCATGCTTTGAATATCGGCGCGGTGATAACCGATACTGCAGGCAGAAGAGATTGTGCACACGTGCATCTCACGGTTCCCAAAACTTTCATACGTTATGTTGGTAACAGCCTGCATCCAACAGACTATACGCGAATCGATGCCTGGATACAGCGCATGAAATATTGGCTGAACAAAGGCATAGAAGATATTTATTTTTTTATGCACATGCATGATGAAACTACTTCCCCTGAGCTGACAGTATATCTTGTCGATAAAATGAATAAGGAATGCGGGTTGAGTCTTATTAAACCAACATTTGTAAATGAGCCTGAGAGTAATCAGAAGAAGTTATTTATCTAATCATTTTCGTTTATGCGTATACGTTACATTAGTTTCACGAATACAGTTTATTAAAATAGAAAGTAATCTTCATCTTCCTTACTGATATCCCATTGCCTGCAGGTTGAACAATTCTGCGTAACGGCCATTTTCGTTCAGTAGTTCGCCGTGGCTACCGGTTTCCAGGATAAGGCCTTTATCCAATACTAATATCCTGTCGGCCATGCGAACGGTAGAGAAGCGGTGCGAGATCAATACGGCTGTCTTTCCTTTGGTAAGTTCAGCGAATCGCTGGAATACTTCATACTCGGCTCTTGCATCCAAAGCGGATGTCGGTTCATCCAATATCAGCAGTTGTGCATCCTTCATATAGGCTCTGGCCAATGCAATCTTTTGCCATTCGCCACCCGACAGTTCTATACCCTGGTTGAATCTTTTTCCCAACGCCTGATCGTATTTATTGGCCAGCTTTTGCACCATACGATCGGCAAGGCTTTTTCTTGCAGAGTCAATAATGAGCCCACGGTTTTCTTTTTCGTCAATATCGCCTACAGCAATGTTTTGAGCAACGGTCATTTGGTAACGTATATAATCCTGGAAAATGACGCCCACATTTTTTCTTACGTCTGCCAGGTTGTATTCACGCAGATCGTGACCGTCAAGTAATATTCGTCCCTCGGTAGGATCATAGAGCCTGGCCAGCAGTTTTACCAGGGTGGTTTTGCCAGCACCGTTTTCTCCAACCAGCGCCAGCTTTTCACCAACACTTAGCGTGAAACTGATATGACGGTTAGCCCATTTATCCGAGTTGATATATTTAAACCCTACATTTTCAAAAACAAATCCTTCTTTAATAGGATTAGGAAAAGGCAAAGCTCCTGCATCAGGAATAATCCTGGGTTGTATTTCAAAGAAATCAAAAAAGTCTTTCAAGTAAATGGCTCCCTGCGATACAGCAGTAAAGCGGGAAAGAATACTATCAAGCAGGCTTCGCATTTGCCTGAAAGAACCCGCAAGAAAAGTAAGATCGCCGATGGAAATCGTTCCCTGAATGGTTTTAGCAATGATGTACACATAGGCACTGTAGTAGCCCAGAGTACCAAAGAGAGAAAATGCGGTTCCCCATAACGATCTTTTCAGCGCAAGTTTTTTATTGTCGTTGTAAAACTTATCAGATAACTCTTTAAAACGATCCCTCAGGAAACCCGAAAGATTGAACAATTTTACTTCTTTGGCTGTTTCGTCACTGGCGCCGATGTAGCGCACATAATCGAGTTCGCGCCGTCCGGGTGTTTGCCTCCGGCTAAGGGAATAATTCTGATCATTAAAGTGTGCTTCGCCAAGAAATGAGGGTAGCACAGCAACAAGGAGCAATAATATCAGCCACGGGTTAAACACCACGAGGCCTGCGGAAAGAAATGCCATCGTGATCAGATCCTGCAACTGGCTCATTACCTGACTCAATAAAACAGTACGACCGATGGTCTGCTGTCGTGCCCGCTCCAGCTTATCATAAAAAACAGAGTCTTCAAACTGCTCCAGGTCCAATGTAGCGGCGTGTTCGATGATCCTGATTGAAGTATAGTTGGCAAACAGATCGCCAAGCAAACTGTCGATTAGTGTGGAAGCCCTGCCCAAAGCATCTGAGAGTATTGCCAGCCCGAATTCAATGGCTACCAGTTTCCATACATACGCATTCACAATATGAGATCCCTGGCTCAGGTGTACCACGGTATCAATAATGAGCTTGCCCACATAAAGAATGCTTACGGGAATGGCAGACCGCACGATACGGATGAAGGCAGTGGCAATGGTAAGTGCAGGACTGGCACGCCATACAAGTTTAAAAAAGCGGGGTAAGTTACCGAGTGCCGAAAAACGATCTTTTAGCGATACCGTAGCCATTAAAAAATTGTGCTTATCAGGTGGCTCCAAAGTTCTCTCATTATTTTGATAATGCGGCGGGATATATGACCGATGTAAACTGAATCGGTAAGTACTGAAAATAAAAAAGGGCCTGGATAGAAATCCTGACCCATTTTAAATCCAATATCCTATGAAAAACCGGTGTAAATATATCCCGTGATATTGACATGCTGCAATGACAGTCGTCATTAAATGCACTGATACTTACTATCCCCTGTTGGACTCTCTATCCAAACGCAGTAGTGCTATGGTCAGCACAATAATCCATAAAAGGAAAACACCTATGTTAATACGCTCCCATATTCCGGCATACGGGGTTGGTAGATTTGCCTGTACAAGAGGAGCGTCTTTACCGGTTAAAATTCCAAAGATCAACAGCACAACAATTGATGCAACAGAATACATGCGAAACCCTTTTCCAAATGAAGCGGCTCCGAATCCGATCGCTGCCACCATAAGAATTACGGTGATGGCAGCCAAAGCCAGGTGCATATCATCACTCATTGTTTTGCCTCCCGCTGCTAAGGTTGCCCGCTGGTGCATGGGTGCAAATGGCCAAAGAAGACTCACGATCCCGTAGAGAAGGATGAGTTCTCCGGAAATGCGCAGATTTTTGTTTTGCCCTGCCGACAGTCTCGTCCCCCAACCAAATGCAATTACAAGTATGGTGTACACTACGCCAAAAACAATCCATAATACCCTCGTAGGTGCTCCAACAGCCGAAAGCTCACTTACAGTTTGGAACGCAGAATCATAGCCATTATACAACATGGGCATAAAAATATTCATGCTTATGTATAATGTAGAAGAAAAGATGCCGCTGAATAACAACATTCTTCTTTCCATTTGTTTTATTTTAGGCTGCATCGCAAAGAAAAGTTTCTTCTGTATGGAATAAAATGACCGGCATCATATGAAAGGTAATATCCGGAACCCGCAATAAGCAGGTGGATCGATCGCTTTTCATCTGTCTTTTCGCTATTATGTACCTTCACTTCCAAAAAACCGTTAATGGCAATACGCATTTTTATTACCGGTGGCACATTTGACAAGGAATATAATGAACTGAATGGCCAGTTGTATTTCAAGGACACGCACATGAGCGACCTGCTTGAACTGGGGCGTTGCAAGGTAGCGGTAGAAATTCGCACATTGATGATGATAGACAGTCTTGAAATGACAGATGACGACCGTGAGCTGATCATTCACCAGTGCAACAACTGCGACGAAACACAAATAGTAATTACCCACGGAACAGATACTATGGCAGAAACTGCTAAAGCTCTTGCGAAAAAAGTACCGGGCAAAACGATCATATTAACAGGTGCCATGATACCTATTAAGTTCGGCAGCTCTGACGGATTATTTAATCTCGGCAGCGCCCTTGCATTTGCACAAACACTTTCACACGGCGTATATGTAGCAATGAATGGCCGTTATTTTAACTGGGACAATGTGCGGAAGAATAAGCAGACCGGTTTTTTTGAAGAAATAAAATAAATCATACTAAACTTAGGTGTCACAGATTTTGAATAACCCCTGTAAACACCGGAGTTTCCCTGTTCATACAATCGACGGTAAGCGTGGCAAAACCCTTTTTATTTACCCGCAAAGAAAATGACCTGGTATTCCTGTCATTATTGAGCATGATCTTAATATTATACCCGCCTTTTTTACCGGGGGTTACCTGGTAGGTAAAATCTTTTGTGTGAACATTGATACCATTATCGTCCATAGTATAGGCGGCTGAGTTGGACCGTCCCGAGTAAGGCAGCGCTACACTTAAGGAATCATTTGACAAATGAAAATAATAATTTCCAAGAGCAAAGTCTCCACCCGATTCGTGCAGCACAGTGAATGCAAAATTTTTAGAAACTACTGAACTATCAAGACCGTCTCCCGTCAATTGCGCAAAGGCAAATTTTGTCGGCAGCGAGCAAAGAATGACTAAAAGTGAGGCTACATAAGCAATTCTAATGGTATCGGCTTTCATAATCGAATGTTTTAACTAAAATTAGTGTAAGGTTTATTAAGTATTTGCTAAAATAAAAAGTGATTCATTTTTGTTACAATCAATACTTACCTCTCACAATACTTTTCAAGATTCACTTTTCTGGTTAATCGGCCATTAAATTACAAGTTGTTCTTCCAAAAACAATAACCTTTATTTTTACATCAATAATCCATTATGAAATATTTTTTTACCTGCTTTGCTTTTATCCTTTTCTTTTTGCCCTCCCATGCGCAGCGGTATAAAAGAATCCACTACAAAGCCATATTGGTGGATACGCACAATGATATTCTATCGGAATGTTTTGAAAAACATGTAAGCTTCGATCAAAACCTTAAAGGCATTACTCAATCGGACCTGCAGCGATTTAAACAAGGGGGCGTGGATGTGCAGGTGTTCTCAGTTTGGTGCGACGGCAATAAACAACATCCATACGCATATGCGCTCAGCCAGATAGATACTTTGTATGCAACGATACAACGTAATCCCGATAAAGTTGCGTTGGTAAAAAATTCATCCGAATTACTCCACGCAGTAAAGGAGAAAAAGCTGGTCGCGATGATCGGTGTTGAAGGCGGCCACATGATGGAAAACGATCCTGGTAAACTCGACACCTTATTTCAAAGAGGTGTGCGCTATATGACCCTCACGTGGAATAATTCAAATCCCTGGGCCACCTCTGCCATGGAAGAAACACATGATTCACTGTTGCATCAACCAAAAGGCCTAAGCGAATTTGGGAAACAAGTAGTGCACAGAATGAATGAGCTCGGTATGTTGGTTGATTTATCGCATGTGGGTGAAAAAACTTTTTGGGATGCCATTGCTACTACAACTAAACCCGTGTTGGTTTCACACAGTTGTGCTTACAGGCTTTGTCCAGTCTTCAGAAATCTAAAAGACGACCAGATACGCGCCGTTGCCAAAAACGGCGGTGTGATCGATATTAATTTCTATTCGGCTTTTGTAGACAGCAATTTTGCGTCGCGTGAAAAAACGTTTTTGGAAAAACATAAAAACGAATTTGATTCTCTCTCCAAAATATACACCGATGAAGATGATGTTAGGCAGGTTCTTTTTAAGAAATACTCCTCAGAATCTTATGCAATGCGTCCACCTTTGTCGAAGCTCATTGACCAGATAGACTACATGGTGAAACTGGCCGGAATAGATCATGTTGGCATCGGTTCCGATTTTGACGGCATTGATTCTTCACCACAGCAATTGGATGATGTAACTACCTACCCACTTATCACCAAGGCCCTGCTGGACAGAGGCTATAGCCGTAAGGATATTAATAAGATTTTTGGGAGAAATTTTATACGTGTATTAAAGGCGAATGAACCCCGGGTGAAATCAAACTAACGTATATGGTTAAACGAAATGAAGAATTCCCAGCGGGATACCCTAAAAACATTGGCAAATCAAAGGGCATCCGGCTATACCCTGCTATTGCCACTCAACAATTTTTGTCATAACCAGATTTTATATAATTATTATTTTACTATCAAGTTCTCCATTACGTTGCCACCCGCTGAATTACTTCCTGATTAATTATTAAACACACTTTAATGAAAAAGTTATTTTTCGTTTTATTCACACAACTACTCTGTATTAATCTTTTTGCTCAAAACTCCGGGTTGTATCGGTATCCGGATGTGTCAGAAACACAAATTGTCTTTACCTACGCCAACGACATCTGGGTGGCACCAAAAGAAGGAGGGGAAGCAATTAAACTAAGTTCGCCTCCAGGTGTGGAAGCCTTCCCAAAGTTTTCGCCTGACGGTAAATCAATTGCATTTACAGGAGATTACGACGGCAATGAGGATGTATACGTGATGCCTGTTACCGGCGGTATCCCTTTAAGACTGACCTCGCATGGATACCCCGACAGGGTAGTCGGCTGGGATCCTGACGGCAAGCGAATCCTGTTTGCGTCATCAAGGGAAAGCGGACGACAGAGGTTCAACCAGATGTTTACTATAGCTACAACAGGCGGCCCAGCAGAAAAACTTCCTATGGCTTATGCAGAATTTGCTTCTTACTCTCCTGATGGAAAAGAACTGGCCATTACGTTTCGTACGCAGGCATTTCGCAATTGGAAAAGATATCGTGGCGGATGGAAAGCAGATATTCATTTGTTTAATTTAAGCGACAGCACCTCCAAAAATATTACCGCATTGAATACTGAAGCGGGAAACGAATTCCCGATGTGGCATAATGATGAAATTTATTTTCTTACCGATCGTGGCCCGGAAAAGCGCATGAACATCTGGCGATATGATCTTAAAACCAAATCATCGGAACAGATTACCCACTTCACAGATTATGACATTCATTTTCCCTCTGCCGGACCCGACGACATAGTCTTCGAAAATGGAGGAAATTTATACTTATACAACTTTGCTTCAAAGCAAACCAATCAGGTAAAAATTACAGTAGTAAGCGATAAAAATTTGCTAAAACCGCAGATTGAAAAAGTTGATAAATATATTGAGCATGTAGCCATTAGCCCAGACGGGAACCGTGCATTGATAGAAGCGCGCGGAGATATTTTTACACTGCCTGCAGAAAATGGCTTTGTAGAAGACATTACGCAGACTTCAGGTACGGCTGAACGCTATCCTGCATGGTCGCCGGATGGAAAAAATATTGCGTTCTGGAGCGATGCCTCGGGTGAATATGAATTATGGATCACTCCGTCAAAGGAATATAAGCCAAGAAAGCTTACCAGCTACGGACCCGGATTTCGCTACAGGTTGTTTTGGTCGCCGGACAGCAAGAAACTCGCCTTCATTGATAAAGCAATGAAAATAATGGTCTATGATATAGAAAGCGGAACCACCATCAATATAGATCACGCGTTGCGCTATTTCCACGGTGAATTGGAAAACTTTATGTGCAACTGGTCTCCAGACAGCAGGTGGCTTGTATACAGTCACGACCTGGAGAATGCCCATCATGCAGTTTTTATTTATGATTATAAAAATAAAATGTTGCACCAGGTTACCAGTGGCTATTATAATTCCACCGATCCCGTTTTTGATAGTGATGGAAAATACCTATACCTGTTAACCAATCAATCCTTCTCACCAGACTACAGCGATATTGATAATTCCTTTGTGTACACAAATTCGACCCAGGTGGCTGTCATTGCTTTGCAGAAGACAACACCATCGATTCTTCTACCCAAGAATGATACGGTAAAAATCGAAGCCTCCGAGTCAGCGCCAAAAGCAACAGAAACAAAAAGCAAATCGAAAAAGAAATCAGACTCGGCTGCAAATCCAAAGGCGAAAATAGGCCCTGTCAATATTGACTTTGATGACATCGAATCCAGGCTTGAATTATTACCGATCTCTGCCGGTAATTACGATCACTTGAGCTCGGTAAAAGGCAAAATAATTTATATAAAATATCCGCCCCATGAAGAGAATAAAGAAAAGCCGTCATTGAAAACTTTTGATTTCGACAAGAAAGAAGAGAAAACAATTCTTGATAATGTACAGGGATATATTTTATCCTCCGATAGGGAGAAACTTTTAGTAAAACAGAACAATGAGTATGCGGTAATAAAACCTGTGGAAGGACAAAAGTTTGAAAAACCTCTGCGTATTACAGAAATGCAAATGGTGGTAAATCCTATGCAAGAATGGAAACAAATTCTTACCGATGCATGGCGTATTGAGCGCGATTACTTTTATGACCCCAATATGCATGGCGTAAACTGGAATCAGGTGAAAGAGCGATACCTGAAAATGCTTTCCGGTGCAGGATCCCGTGATGAGTTGAATTATATAATTGGTGAAATGATCGGAGAGCTGAGTTCGTCCCACACTTATAAAGGCGGGGGTGACCTCGAAAAGCCAAAAAGCGACGATGTAGGATATCTCGGAGTAGACTATGAGCCTGCGGGAAATTTTTATAGAATAAAAAAGATTATAAAAGGCGCTTCCTGGGATGCAGAAGAGCGCTCTCCTCTGGATATGCCGGGCGTTAATATAAAAGAAGGTGATTATCTGCTGGCAGTAAATGGGGTTCCCGTAACTACAGAACAGGAACCTTATATAGCCTTCCAGGGATTGGCAGACAAAACAATTGAGCTCACTTATAATTCTTCTCCAACATTTACGGGAGCAAAAACAGCGGTGGTAAAAACAATGAAAGACGAAGCAAGATTGCGCTACCTAAATTGGATAGAAAACTACCGGCACCGCGTAGACGAAGAAACGCAGGGGCAGGTGGGTTACATTTATGTTCCCAGTACCGGCATAGACGGGCAGGATGAACTAATAAGGCAGTTTAATGCGCAATGGGATAAAAAGGCATTAATTATTGATGAAAGATTTAATAGCGGTGGACAAATACCTGATCGCTTTATTGAAATACTCAATCGAAAACCTCTTTCGTACTGGGCTATGCGCGATGGCCCAAGTTATCCATGGCCGCCTTATGCCAACTTTGGCCCTAAAGTAATGCTAATTAATGGCTGGAGTGGATCTGGCGGAGATGCTTTTCCGGATTATTTCAGGAAGGCCGGGTTAGGCCCCTTAATCGGCAACAGAACCTGGGGTGGATTGATTGGCATCAGCGGTGTTCCTCAATTAATTGATGGGGGCGCCATAACTGCCCCTTCATTCAGAATGTTCAACGTGGACGGCACATGGTTCAAAGAAGGTCACGGCGTAGATCCCGACATCGAAGTGGATGAAGACCTCGGCCTGATGGCAAAAGGAATTGATCCGCAACTGGAACGGGCTATTGTAGAAATTAAAAAGCTCTTAAAAGATAAGGCATTTAAAGTACCTGCCACGCCAGCGTATCAGGATAGGTGATAAATTTTGCGACAATCTGTTTATTGCTTCCAGACATTATTTCGTCTATCCATATCCGGTAGTTGATTTTTTGGATCGATAACAACCGATTCCACGGGTTGAGTGGTCGGCAAATGAATGGTATGCCGTGCGCTTTGCAGCCATGTCTCTACGGGCAGTTGAATTGTCTTTACTGAATTGTCTTTAAAAGTTATTTCAACTGTTGCCGGAAGTGCCATTTTTTGCAAATTGGCAATAGTGATATTGCTGCCTTTTGTAAAATCATTATTTGGATAAGAAACGGATTGCACTGCTATATCAAAAGGCCAGTTGTGATAAAACCATTCGCGCCAAAACCACGTCAGGTCTTCACCGGCTTCATTATTGATCGTTCTGAAAAAATCTTCCGGTGATGGATGTTTGTATGCCCAATATTGAATATATTTTTTAAAGGCATAATCGAAACGTTCGTGCCCGAGAATTACTTCGCGAAGTAATACCAATCCAAATGCCGGCTTAAAATATTCTACCGGATGACGATATTTTTCCGAAAACATATCAGCGCGGAACATCATGGTCGGGGCCGTACTGTCAAGTGTTAACGGAACAATTTCATCTGCAGGATTCCCTTTGTTGGGAGCGTATTCTCCGTCACGCTTCGGCGCGTATTCTCCATTATTAAAATTATCAGCAGCATATACATCAATAAACGTGTTGAAGCCTTCATCCATAAAAGCGTGTCTTCTTTCATCGCTGCCTACAAGCATCGGGAACCAGTTGTGTCCGATCTCGTGTGCCGTTACCCAATACAGCTCATCGTCTTTATCCTTCCATCCATCGAATACGATGCCGGGATATTCCATGCCTCCTGCTTCTCCCGCCTCGTTGATAGCTACCGGCCACGGGTACACGAAATAATTTTTGGAAAAGAACTCAATGGATTTTTTTAAATATTCTGTCGCACGTCCCCAAGCATCCTGTCCTGCACTTTCTACAGGATACACAGACATGGCCACGCACTTCTTCCCGTTTGGTAAATTAACTTTTGCTGCATCCCAGACATATGCTTTAGATGCGCCAAACGACACATCACGCGAATTGCGCATGATGAAGTGCCAGGTTTTGGTTCCGCTACTGATGGTATGGGAGGCCCCCTGGTTCGCTTCATCTGACGTTCTTATCATTATCGTTGCATCACTGTTTCTCGCCTTTTCCAGTCGTTGTATTTGCTGATTGGAAAGAACCTCTTTTTCATTCTGCAATTCACCACTGCCCGCAACGATCATGCCGTTCGGTACCGTAACAGTATAATCGAAATCGCCATACTCGCAATAAAATTCGCCGCTTCCCAAAAAAGGCAACGTGGACCATCCTTCCAAATCATCGTACACGCACATGCGCGGATACCATTGTGCTATCTCATAAATCTTACCATTTTTTGTCTGAAGAAAATCGGTGCGTCCGCCAAAGCTTCCGGGAATTACGTAATGATATTTAATGATGATATGCATTTTCTTTTTCGATAACAGGCTTTCCGGCAGCCGTATTTGCATTCTCGTGTCGTTTACGATATAGTCTGCTTTTATCTTTTTATGGTTGAGTTCAATCATCACATTATCTAATTCGTATCCCGACGTATGTTTTACTCCACCGAAGCCGGAATAAAAATTAGAACGCGCATCTTCGCGGTAAGTATTCTGATCCATCTGCAGCCACAGTGATTGCAATGAATCAGGGCTGTTGTTGGTGTAAGTGATCACTTCATCACAACTCAATACATTAGTCAGTGTATCTATTGCTGCACGCAATACATAATCAGCGCGGTTCTGCCAGTACTTAGGGCCAGGGCATCCTTTGGCAGAGCGAAACTCATTGCCATTGTTATTATAAAAATTTTGTGCAAATAATTCCTGTGGATTATAATCACTTTTAAAATTTAGTTGCTGCGAAAAAGACGATTGTACAAGAAACACGAATACTAAGACAAAAAAATTTTTCTTAAAATACATAGGGATATGTTTGGTCAATAAAACAAAAGTTTACAAAGTAATGCCTGAAAAGTAAAAGAAAGAAAAATATTTATAGATAGGCCATAATACTTGTAGCCAGGATCAATAATTAATCAGCGTTTCAATCATCTCTCCCAACCTTGCTTTACCAAGAAAATTTTTCTCCAAATCAGTATTAAAAGGAATCGGCGTATCCAGCGATGCGCAGCGCATTACAGGAGCATCTAAAAATTCAAAACAGTTTTGCGCAATCCAGGCAGCTATTTCTCCTCCTATGCCACCGGTTATGGTATCTTCATGTAGTACCAATGCTTTGCCGGTATTATTCACTGACATGCGTATTGCGCGATAATCAAGCGGGGCCAGTGTTCTCAGGTCGAGTATGTCAAAAGACAGTTCAGGATGTTCATCAGCATATTCAATAGCCCACCATACACCGGCCCCATACGTAATGATACTAACATCAAAGCCAATACGAACTTTTTTTGCTTTACCGATCTCTACTTCATAATATTGCTCCGGCAAGAATCCATTGATACTTCTGTACAAAGCCTTGTGTTCGAAAAACATCACAGGATTGGGATCGTTGATAGCGGCAATCATCAAACCCTTGGCATCATACGAAGAAGAAGGGTACACTACTTTTAAACCTGGCGTATGCACAAACCAGGCTTCATTGCTCTGGCTGTGAAACGGGCCGGCACCCACGCCTGCACCGGTTGGCATGCGTATCACCACGTCTGCGTTCTGCCCCCAGCGGTAATGAATCTTGGCGAGATTATTTACTATCTGGTTAAAACCAACTGAAACAAAATCTGCAAACTGCATTTCCATTACACTTTTATAGCCTTCGAGACTTAATCCCAAAGCAGAACCAACAACTGCACTTTCACACAATGGTGTATTGCGCACTCTTTCTTTTCCGAATTCATTTACCAACCCTTCTGTTATTTTGAATGCACCACCATACTCTGCGATATCCTGTCCCATCAGTATGAGATTGGGATGTATTTTCATCGACTGCTGCAAGCCCTCCTTTATCGCATCGAGAAAACGGAGTTCGCGATTGGAAACAATATTGTCGCCTACCGGCGTTGCGCTTATATACGGCGCGAACACATCACCCGTTTCTTTCGATATGCTTACCGTTATTCTTTTACCCTCATCTGCAAGCGAACTTTGTGTAATTTCTTTTTCTATTTTTTCCTTGAATTCATCCCGTGTATGTGCAATCGTCATGTTATCGAGCAGTTCTTCTTCAAGCAGGAATCTTTCATAATTCTTTATCGGATCTTTTTGAATCCATTGGGCAAACATTTCTTTTGGAACATATTTTACGCCGCTTGCTTCTTCATGCCCGCGCATCCGGAATGTGAGACACTCAATCAGATAAGGCTTTTGATTTTGGATACAATAGTCCCGAACGCCTTTTACCGTATCATATACACTCAAAATATTGTTACCATCAATCTGCACACTTTCGATTCCATAACCGATCGCCTTGTCTACCAGATTGCGGCAACGATATTGTTCCCTCACGGGAGTGCTTAGTGCATACCCATTATTTTCAATTATAAAAATTACCGGCAAATCCCAGACGCCAGCTATATTCAGCGCTTCATGAAATTCGCCCTCGCTCGTGCCGCCTTCACCGGTGAAGGCAAGAGCAACTTTGTCCTCCTTCCTCAACTTATACGCAAGCCCTGCACCATCGGCCACAGACAACTGTGGCCCAAGATGCGAAATCATTCCGCAAATATGATGCTCCTGGCTGCCAAAGTGAAAACTTCTCTCGCGGCCCTTACTATAGCCATCTTCAGCGCCCTGCCACTGATTAATCAATTTATGCAAAGGCATATTTCTTCCTGTGAACACACCCAGGTTGCGATGTAATGGCATGATCCATTCATTGGCTTCCAAGGCATACGTAGCACCGACAGAGATGGCTTCCTGTCCTATGCCGCTAAACCATTTTGAAATCTTTCCCTGGCGCAGCAAAAGCAACATCTTTTCTTCGATCATGCGGGGATACAACAGTCTTCTGTACAAATCAATCAGTGTTTCTTCGTCAAGATTCTTTTTATTAAAAACCATAAGCGTTTTTCTATTAAAGACTGTTGAAATGGGAAAAAGTACTACTTACGGGATGCCTGGTTCTGAAAATTGCTGATCATGGAAGACGCAAATGACAACAGAGCTCCAAAGATCAGCGCCCACCAAAATCCCTGTATATGAATTCCCTCAACCATTTTATCAGCAAGTATTACGATTAATACATTCAATATAATCAAAAAAATCCCAAATGTGAGTATGGTAATGGGCAGGGTCAGCAATATGAGTAATGGCTTTAATATCGCGTTCAGGAAAGCCAGCACCAGGCAAAAGATGATGGCTGTAGTGTAGGAGTCAATAAGAATATGCGGCTTTAATAACATTGACAATCCATAGGCCACTGCCGCCGTAATAAGAAGGTTGACAATAAACTTCATAAAATATATCTTTAAAAAGTCATATCAAATCACTACCAACTCAAAAAAATCTTCCGGCACTAAATATTTATTCGCAATGTCCTGCAATTCTGAGGCGGTCACATTTTTTATCGTATTGATGGAATCATAAAAATACATTTCATCGAGATCGTTCAGGATAAGGTTCTTCCATCTTGCTATTACCTGGAATGGCCCATCCAGATCACCAAGGTTAACTCCCATCATATAATTTTTCACCAACAACAGTTCTTCGTCATCAATTAATTTCTCACGCAAAATTTTCATTTCCTTATACACTTCTGCTGTGGTTGCCTCACACACATCCCTTCCCGCTTCAGTGGTTATTATCCATGCACAGTCGTGAATATGATTTTGAATATAACTATGTATACCGTAGGTATATCCTTTTTCCTCGCGAATATTGCTCATCAGTCTTGAGCTGAAATAACCACCGAAAACACTGTTTAAAATAAATGCTTTTTTAAAATCGGGGTGGCGTTTGTTAAAGAAAGGCCGTGCGATACGAATAGACCCCTGCACGCTGTTCGGATCATTTGAAATGCGATATTTCTTTTCTGGCGCAGGCTGTACTTTGAAAGCAATGGGAGATATGGGTTCGTTTAATGCCAAATCTCCGAAATGTGTATCGATAATATTTTCAAAATCTTTGGGTAGCTTGCCTGCTGCAAAAATCCGGCAGGAAGCTTTCAGGTAAAACTGATTGAAAAAATTAATGAGGTCATCGCGTGTGATGGCCTCTATTGCCTGAGCAGAACTCATTCTTCCATATGGATGATCAGCGCCATATAAGTATTCATCAATAAGCCGGTTGGCGACAAAATCACTTTTTTTAAGATTCACCAGCAATCGCTGTATGCTGTTCTGTTTAAAAATCTCAAGCTCCCTCTCCGGAAAAACAGCTTCTGTAAGTATCTCTCTTATTACAGGAAGCAATTCATTTAAATGCTTCGATAAGCAATGCAGTGTTACAGTAGCTGTTTCGCTATGGCAACTGCGGCTTAAATAGGCCCCGTAATATTCAAAATGTTCATTTATCTGAAATGCAGATTTATTTTTAGTTCCGTTTTTCAACAACTGGTTTGTTGCAGAAGCGACCAGGTTTTTATTTTCATAATAATTTCCTGCGTTAAAAACGAGTTCTACAACGGCTACTTCTTCTGCACCGTCATTAATGTAATACGCCGGAGCCCCGTTGGAAAGTAAAAATTTTTTATAGGGTTTTAACGAAAGGTCGAACTCGACCGCGTCTTTTATGGCAGGTGGAACAGACCGGTTAATTGTGGATTGTTTATCTAACGAAGAAATCATCTCAAAAAAATTTAACTGCAATAATTAATTATTGCTCATGTAATACAGCGTGCTGCAATTGTTTTCTGAAAAAATAGTCTGGCATTCCTTTCGTATATCCGTGGCCGTTACTGCCTGGTATCTTTCCAGTTCCCTGTTCATCAACTCTGCATCGCCAAGTAATTCATATATAGCCAAGCTGTTTGCCCGGTTGGTAAGGCTTATATCTTCAAAGGCCATAAGGCTTTCTGTTCTGTTTTTTACTTTTTGCAGCTCGGCTTCGCTCACTGATTCATTTTTTATTTTGTCGAGTTCTGCCAGTAGTGCTGTTTCAGCTTTTTTCATGGAGACGCCTTTTACCAGCTTGCCATCTATATGCAATAATCCGGCATCCATACTTCCTAAGTGCCCGCATTGAATGTTGCTGAAAAGCTGCTGCTCCTTCACAAGGCTTTGATACAACCGGGAAGATGCCCCATTGCCAAGTATTTCGGTAACAAGATCCATCGGGTAGTACCTATCATCCAACCTTGAACAAACATGCCAGCATTTATATAGTGCATCCAAAGGAACGTCGGCCTTTACTTCTATGGCCGCGGGTGCTGTTTGCTGCGGTTCCTGCGGAAGGGTTCTTTTATATTTTTCTCCCGGAGGAATATCGCCAAACCATTTTTGTGTGAGTTTTTTTGCGTCTTCCGGTTTTAGGTTACCCGCCACCGTTAGTATCGCATTAGACGGTGTGTAATGTTTGAAAAAGAACTCTTTTACATCCTGCAGATTTGCATTTTCAATATGGCTCAATTCTTTTCCAATCGTCATCCACCTGTAAGGATGCCTTTTGTAAGCCAGCGCCCGCATCTTGTGCCAAACATCTCCATAAGGTTTATTGATGTAATGTTCCTTAAATTCTTCCAGTACTACTTTACGTTGCACGTCCAATGAGTTTTCATCAAATGCAAGGGAAAGCATCCGGTCGCTCTCAAGCCATAACGCTGTTTCAATATTTTCTGCAGGAAGCTGCAGGTGATAGTTGGTCATATCATTGGTGGTATAGGCATTGTTTTCACCGCCCGCCATCTGCAACGGTTCATCGTAGTTAGGAATGTGAAGGCTTCCGCCAAACATTAAATGCTCAAACAAATGCGCAAAACCTGTTCGGGTTGGATCTTCATCGCGTGCACCCACATCATAGAGTACATTCACCGCAGCCATAGGTGTACTTTTATCTTCATGAAAAATTACCCGCAAGCCATTATCCAGAACAAATTTTTCAAAGTGTATCATGGGTGCAAAATTCCGCCAATCTGTCTCATTTTCCTAAAAAGAATTTTTAAAATATTCGTCCTACTCTGAAAGAGAAGATCATGGGGACATCTTTCCTCGTAACGACTATTGTAATTTTATCCCCCACGTTTTGCATGAGTTCTTTATAAGTTTCAATATCATTACTCAAATTGGCGTTAACTGCAATGATTACATCATCTTGCCTGAGACCGGCTCTGTATGCCGGAGACTTCGGAATTACCTCATCCAGTTTAACCTTCCCGCTGTCATAATACATATTAAGGCCTGTGTAGGAGTAATCAAACTCATCCCTGTAATGCGAGTTGGGTGTAATATGAATTTCTTTCTCGGCATAATTGAAAATAAGATTGAACCGGCGCAATATATCATCACCGATAAGTCCACCCAAAAAGGGATAGGAAGTTGCATTATACTCATCGTCCAGAATATCTGTCGGAACCCTTCGGAACTTATATGGCCCCAGCTGCACTTCCTTAATAATGGTCAACCGCATGTCTTTCCTTCCACCAAGCCCCTGCACCTGAATGGATACCGGTTTTCTTTTTTTCAATAATAGGGCGCTGTCTTCCTGAAACTGCTTACTTATTAGAAAACATAACCCAGCGCCGGTATCGAAATAAAAATTTGCCGTTATAGCTCTTGCATCTCTTATTGCCAATGATTGAATGGGGAGTGCGGTAAATAGTGGATGCAGTAAATAGCCATTTTTAGGATAATTGAAAGCTCCTTTGCTGTACACCTCTACATATAAGCTGTCGAAATCAACTTTCACGATATACCTATTCAAAAAACTATATCCCATAATACCATCAATCTTCACCCCGTAAACACTTGTAAGGATTTCATAGTTGTTAATGTAGAAGTCGAGACTATCGACGGTGAGCCCCGGAAATTGAAGCCTGCTATTGGGCACATGGTCCACATATTCAACACCAGCTATTCCGTTAATGGTCATCCCCGATGGAAAATGCGGAATGTGGAATTCTTCCGTCGTAGAAGAATCCAAAGAAATAGCGCCACTCCCGCTGTCCAAAATAAAGTTTAACGGTGTAGAAACGTCATTAAATTTTGCCTGCACCACTATAACTCCACCGGTGAGTTGCCTGAAATGGAATTTCGTCAGAAACCGGGCATGCGGCTCCGCCGGTGGTTCCTGGGCCCGGGAAAGACAAACAGCAAATAATAATATCACAAAAAGAAATCCTCTCATATAGCAAAACTGAAATTAAATCATATGCACGTATTTTTGTACTCCATTTTTTCAGGCGGCAAATACTTCTTGTGTAAATAAAGAAAAATCATGAATACATCCGGGCTACTTCAAAAAGCAATGCGATTTGAAAACTTGTCAGTAGAAGAAGGCACTTATTTATTCAACAATGCTGCTTTGTCTGAATTAATGATGGTTGCAAATGAGCTCAGGAAAATACAGGTTCCTCACGGTAAGGTAACATGGATTATCGACAGGAATGTAAACACTACTAATGTTTGTGTTGCTAATTGTAAGTTCTGCAATTTCTATCGTGTTCCCGGCAGCAAGGATATCTACATCACCGACATTGTCACGTACAAAAGAAAAATTGATGAAACCTTCCGCTACGGGGGAGAACAGTTGTTATTGCAGGGAGGGCATCATCCCGAACTCGGACTCGAATATTACGTTGACCTTTTTAAGCAGTTAAAAAAATTATACCCAACCTTAAAACTTCACGCACTCGGCCCCCCGGAAGTAGCACATATTACCAAACTTTCAAAACTTACTCACCGCGAAGTATTAATAGCGCTAAAAGATGCCGGCCTCGATTCATTGCCCGGCGCAGGAGCGGAGATACTAACGGACAGGGTTAGACGATTAGTCAGCAAAGGCAAATGTGGTGCACAGGAGTGGCTCGATATAATGAAAGAAGCTCATAAACTCGGGCTGACCACCTCCGCCACGATGATGTTTGGCCACGTGGAAACCATTGAAGAACGGTTTGAGCATTTGGTAAAAATCAGAGACGTGCAGGCGCAACGGCCGGAAGGAGCTAAGGGTTTTATTGCCTTTATTCCTTGGACCTTCCAGGATGTGGATACGCTGCTTGCTAAAATAAGAGGCGTACAAAACCTCACCACGCCCGAAGAGTATATCAGGATGATTGCGATGAGCCGGATTATGCTTCCAAATGTCAAAAACATCCAAGCGAGCTGGCTTACTGTGGGTAAGGAAGTTGCTCAATTATGTCTCCATGCAGGCGCCAACGATTTCGGAAGCATCATGATAGAGGAAAACGTGGTAAGTGCTGCCGGCGCTCCGCATCGATTTACAAGTAAAGGTATTCAAGAGGCAATCAGGGAAGCCGGCTTTGAACCACAACTTAGAAACCAGCAATATGAATTCAGGGAAATACCTGAGATGATAGAAGAACAGGTAATAGATTATTAATCGTTGTTCGGGGTAATTTGTTTATTAGTTAATTGATCTTAATAATTCAAAAATTTCATGATGAAAAAGATTTCGATTGCTTTTATTTTCTGCTTTGCTCTTCTAAAAGCAAGCGCGGATGAGGGAATGTGGTTGCCTATGTTGCTCGGTCAGCAGGTATACGATGACATGGTGAAGCATGGACTAAAACTCACCAAAGAACAATTGTACAGTATCAACCGTCCCTGCATAAAAGACGCGGTGATAATATTTGGCGGTGGTTGTACCGGTGAAATTGTAAGTAACCAGGGATTAATATTTACGAATCATCACTGCGGATATGGTGTTATCGCAGGTGCCAGCACTGTTGACCACAACTATCTGAAAGATGGTTTTTATGCTTACGCCAAAGACCAGGAAATAAAATCTGATCTTACTGTTACTTTTTTAGAGAGAATTGAAGACGTAACAGACCAGGTAGAAGGCCAGCTAAAAGGATTAGACTATGCCGCACGTGCCAAAAAACTTAATGAGGTGTACAAAGAAATTACTGACAAGGTTTTGGATACAGCAAATGCCATTTCCGGAAAAGTGTACAGCATGTTCAAGGGCAATCAATACATCATGTATGTGTATAAAATTTACAAAGATGTACGTCTTGTTGGCGCTCCTCCGGAGAGCATGGGCAAGTTCGGCGGGGACACAGACAACTGGGAGTGGCCGCGTCATACCTGCGACTATTCTATCTTCAGAGTGTATACTGCAAAAGACGGAAAGCCCGCAACTTACAGCCCTGACAATGTTCCTTTGAAACCAAAATATTTTTTACCGGTTTCTTTGAAAGGATATACGGATGGCTCATTTGCAATGATCTTCGGTTACCCCGGAGGCACCAATCGTTATGAAACTTCTTATGGCATCAAATTAAAAACAGAGATTGATAATCCATCTTTAGTGCACCTGCGCGATGTTCGTTTGAAGTTTATGTATGCACAAATGATAAAAGATCCTGCAGTAAAATTGAAGCTCGCCGAAAACTATGCATCGGTTGCCAACTATTGGAAGTTTTATGATGGTGAAACAAAACAATTGGAAAAGCATCACGTATATGATAACAAAGTAGCCGCAGAAAATAAATTTGCCGAATGGGCAAAGGGAAAACCGGATTATGAAAATGTGCTGAGCGATTATCAAAAAAACTATGAGGCGTGGACTCCTTATGCAAAAGAACGTGTCTATCTTATTGAAGGCGTTTTAGGTTCTTCACTCGCTGATTTTGCCGCATCATTAATACAGGTAAATCGTGCTTTGACCCAACAGGGCAAAACAGATGCAGATGTGCAAAAAGCGCTGACTGCGGAAGATGCCGAACGAATAAAGTTCTTAGCAGAAGAAGATCTCCCAAGTGATAAGAAGATTCTGGCAGCAACGGCGATGATGTATTACACGGATATTGATAAAAGCCAGCATCCCATTGGCTTTTATGAAGCCATCCGGGATAAATATGGATCGTTGGATGACGAAGCGACTTTTACCAAATGGGCTAATGATGTTTTTGCCAACACGATGATCCTGGATTCGGCAAAGTGGAATGCGTTTATGAAAACCCCGGATGCGGTTACATTGCAAAGCGATCCTGCTTATGCATATGCCTCCATATTTATACAAAATTACTTGTCGAAATATGCAGCTCAATATGCAGACTTCACTGCAAAGAATAATGAGTTGGGTCGGCTATATTTGAAAGGCATAATGGAGATGGACCCCGCTGCCGCAAAGAAAATGTATCCCGATGCTAACTTTAGTATGAGAGTAACTTATGGCAATGTAAAAAGCTACAACCCGAGAGATGCAGTTCATTACGATTATGAAACAACAGAAAAAGGTGTGTTGGAAAAATATATTCCCGGCGACTATGAATTTGACTTGCCACAAAAAGTAATTGACTTATTAAAGAAACGTGACTTTGGACAGTATATCGATAAAAAACGGAATGACCTTGTAACCGACTTTATCACTACCGACGACATTACCGGTGGTAATTCCGGCTCGCCGGTAATTGATGGCAACGGAAATCTTATCGGCCTTGCCTTCGACGGGAATTATGAAGCGCTAAGTCATAAAATTCAGTTCGATAAAGACCTTAACAGAACTATTTGCGTTGACATTCGATATGTGCTTTGGTGCATCGATAAGGTTGGCGGTGCGAAGAATATTATCAACGAGCTGAAGTTGGTTCGGTAAAGAAATTATATATGAGAATTGAATGCGTTGCAGCGATGGCAGCGCATTTTTTGTTCAACCTCACATCCAATCCCCTCTCCAAACGAAAGGGACATTATCACCGATCATAATTGACACTTTTTCTAATTTGCGATATTTTTGAAAATGCCATTGCAACATTTTACACCCGAACAATCTCTTCTTAAAATAAAACAATACTGCGCTTACCAGGAGCGGTGCCATTCGGAAGTAAAAGACAGGCTATATTCTTACGGCTTGCATAAAAAAGAAGTAGATGAAATAACGGCAACGCTCATCAGTGAAAATTATCTGAATGAAGAGCGGTTTGCCAAACAATTTGCCGGCAGCAAATTCCGGATGAAGAAATGGGGAAGAAATAAAATAAAACAGGCGTTGCGGCAAAAGCAGATCAGCGAGTATTGCATTAAAAAAGCCCTGAAAGAAATCGACGATATGGAGTACAAAAGAACTTTCGAAAAATTAGCAGAGCAGAAATTGAAAACTTTAAAAAGTGAAAAAAATATTTTTATTAAAAAAAGAAAGTTGCAGGATTATTTGTTGATGAAAGGATATGAAAGTGATTTGATGAATGAAGTGGTGGGAGGGATTGGGAGGAAGTAATGAATAGCGCCCAATCTTGCATTGCGCAACCTAGACGCCAGTCTTCCCAAATCAACCAGGTTCGCGCAACATCCTATTGATTTCTTCCTTTCCAATAACTTTACATCATGTCTTCTCTTACCATCTCACTCATCCAAACCGATCTTCATTGGGAAGATAAAGCAGCTAATCTTGATATGTTTTCTAACAAAATTGAGAACATAAAAGAAACAACAGAAGTAATTATTTTACCTGAAATGTTCAACACCGGGTTTAGCATGAATGCAGAAGCGCTTGCAGAACCCATGAACGGTGAAACCCTGCAATGGATGAAGAAAACTGCTGCGAAAAAAAAAGCAATCATTACCGGCAGCATGATTATTGAAGAAAATGAAAATTATTTCAACCGGCTGATCTGGATGTTGCCCAACGGCGAATATGGCTATTATGACAAGCGCCATTTATTTGCTTACGGTAACGAACACACGAAATACACGCCGGGCAACAAGAGATTAATTGCTTCAGCAAAAGGTTGGAAAATAAACCTGCTGGTTTGTTATGATCTTCGCTTTCCCGTTTGGTGCCGTCAGGTTCACCTCGCCCCTGGAGAGGGGTTAGGGGTGAGGCCTACGCCTGAATACGATCTGCTCATGTTCGTTGCCAACTGGCCGCAACAAAGAATCCATGCATGGAAATCTTTATTGATTGCACGCGCTATCGAAAACCAATGTTATGTTGTAGGCGTAAATCGGGTGGGCAATGATGGAAATAATATTTACTACAATGGTAGCAGCATGATCGTCGACCCGCTGGGTGAAGTAATTTACAGCAAAGAAAAGGAAGAAGATATTTTTACTTATACTTTACAAAAGGAAAAACTAACACAGGTAAGAGAACGTTTCCCTTTCTGGAAGGATGCTGATTCATTTAATATAAATATGTAAGATGCCCGAAGTTTATTCTGCAAAAAAAATATATACCGGCAACAGTGTTGTCCAAGACGCAGCTGTTATTGTTGAAGATAATATCATCATAGAGGTGGTGCGCCAAAGCGATCTGCATAGATATTCAATTAGTGATCATTCCGATATTATTGCTCCTGCATTTATCGACATACAGATCTATGGGGCGGTTTCCAGATTATTAGCTGTGCTTCCGGATGCTGATACTCTTTTTGCAATGGAAGAACACTGCAAGCTTGGTGGTACAAAATATTTTTTACCAACGCTTGCCACCAACCCGATAGATGTCTTTAAAAAAGGAATTGATGCCCTGCGTGATTACTGGGGCAAAGGCGGTAAAAGCATTCCCGGACTGCATATTGAGGGGCCATGGATCAATAAAATAAAACGTGGTGCGCACATCGAAAATTTTATTCACAGCCCGTCTGTTGATGAAGTGAAGGATCTCCTCAATTATGGCAAAGGCGCTATTAAAATCATAACGTTGGCGCCGGAAGTTTGTTCCGAAGAAGTTGTTGATCTTATTAAAAGTTATGGAATCATCGTTTCTGCCGGGCATAGTAATGCTACTTTCAGGGAAGCCGAAGAATTCTTTAAAGATATTCACGTCGCTACACATCTCTTCAATGCCATGAGTTCTTTGCATCACCGTTCGCCAGGTCTACCAACCGCAGTAATGATTAATAAGAATGTCAGGTGTAGCATTGTTGCCGATGGCTATCATGTAGATTTCGCCGTGATCAATCTGGCGAAAAAAGTGATGGGAAAAAGACTATTTTTAATAACAGATGCCGTAACGGAAACCAATGAAGGGCCGTATCAACATCATCTCGTTGGCGATAAATATGAATGCAATGGGATACTCAGCGGTTCCGCACTCACTATGGCAAAGGCAGTAAGGAATTGTTTTGAAAAATGTGATGTTGCCTTGGATGAGGCGCTGCGGATGGCAAGTCTTTATCCGGCGCAGGTTTTAGGAATAGATTATGAAACGGGAAAAATAGAGAAAGGCTACAAAGCCGATTTGGTGTTACTGAATAGTACTTTTGATGTATTAAAAACTGTTTAACCAATTATCTTTTATTACGAATCATTTTAATCACTCTTTCCATTTTGGTGTCCACGCCATTAACCACATCTTTATATACAGGTGGTATATAAATGTCGGGCACGACACCAGTTCCTTTATCTGCAACATGGTGATATTGCACAATACGGAAAAAAGGAAGTCTCACGCGGAGGTGCGTATTCGGTAAAATAATATCGGGAATAATAATTCCAGAGTTCCCATACCAGCCTCCACCCGTTTCTTCGCCAACAAGTGTTACCCCGGGCTGACCTTTTACGGAATTGCAAAAAAGAGATGATGCTGAAAACGTCAAACCATTTATTAGTACGTATGTATTACCATTAAAATGATTTTTTCTTTTTGGCTTGAATGTATGGTTTTCCCAAAAACCGAAATGATACTTCCCGTCGTCCCTTTTGCGTGAAAGAAGAATTAAACCAAGGTTATTAAAAAACCCTGAGCTGATATGCTTTGTAAAGCCATTGAAATTTTTGGCAATGGAATATGCGCTGTCAGCAACTTTGAAAGAAGCGTCTCTCAGATACCTGGTGAGCAATACATAATTATTGATATCACCGCCACCGTTAGCTCTTATATCAATAATAAGATTTTGCAAATGCCTCTTGTGAATTTCCCTGAAAGATTTTCTGAAAAAATGTTTTAAATGGCCATTGGAAAAACTATTTACGGTCATTAACGCAAAAGACGTATCAAATTGAAGCGAGCGGATATTTTGTTTGCGCTGGTAAGAAGTTATTCTTTTCGCGCTTTTTATCATTTCTTTCCTCTTCGAAATGGTGTCTGCTGAAGGATGATAATAGGGGATATTCGCGGTTTTTTCAATCCCGCTGCTGTCAATGAACCCGACATTGTACGTTTTATATAACCCGAAAATGTTACGATGAAAGTAAGGAAAGCTTTCGCTGAGGCGGATGTAGTTAACATTGTCAGAGTATCCGTCTTCCACCATATAATCAAACATAATATTGATAATATCCGCACTTTTTATTCCATTGATGGAAGTGATAATGTCTCCTTTGTGTATAACAGAATCATTTTTATTCAGATCATACATCACTACCATTGTATCGCTCCATATTTTAAGAAACAGCGGAAATGAAGGAATCACTTTACCCCGGATGAATTTGTTCCAGCTTTTACTCATGCTGAAACTGGTGTGCCCGCAATGAATAGCCGAAGTAATCGGCGCAATAATCTTCCAGCTAAATTGCAACTCCGTCATGGAATCCCGTATGGCATTATACCCTTCATTGAAATACCTGTCCATCGTGTCTTTCGGCGTATACCAATAGAGAGAAGGGTGTTTTTTTTCCAGGATAGTTCGCAGTAATGTGTAATCCTGTTTTAATTGTTCAGAAGAATACTTTTTATCCGGATTATAATTTTTTGAAACCGAGCAGGAAAAAAACACCGGGATAAGAAAGAGGATAAGATATTGCTTCATGTATCAAAATGCTCAATGAGGCTTTTATTCTCGTTGTTAAGTAAAAATATTACTCTTTAAACGCGTTCCATCCCTGTGCTACCAGGTTGTGCATATTGCCACCTTTGGTAATAATTACACAGTCACTTTCTTTTTCCGTAATATGCCCTACTATGCTGATATCACTGTTGGTAATTATTTTATCATAATCACTTTGCCTGATGGTAAAAAGCAATTCATAATCTTCGCCGCCGCTGAGTGCACATGCTGTAGGGTCTATTTCCAGCTTATATGCAAATTGCCTTGCCCGTTCATCTACCGGAATTTTTTCTTCATACAGCCTGCAGCCTTTTTTACTCTGTTTACAAATATGAAGTATTTCACTGCTAAGTCCATCACTAATGTCAATCATTGACGTAGGCACAATTTCTTTTTCTGCAAAAAAGTCAATAATATCTTTTCTGGCTTCAGGTTTCAATAACCGGCCGATAATATAATCCTGCCCTTCGAGATCGGGTTGTACGCCTTTTGTTTCCAGGAAAATTTTTTTCTCCCGTTCCAAAATGGTGAGGCCAAGAAAAGCAGCTCCTAAATCGCCGCTTACGCAAACCAGGTCTCCTGTTTGCGCGGTACTACGTTTTACAAATTTATCCGGAGCTACTTCGCCGATTGCCGTTACCGAAATGATCAATCCTTTATTAGACGAAGAAGTATCCCCCCCTACAAGATCCACGTTATAATGATTGCAGGCCGTGTACACACCATCATAAAATTCATCCAACGCCTCTACGCTGAAGCGATTGCTGAATGCGATACTGAGTGTTATTTGCTGTGGCATTGCATTCATTGCGTATACATCGCTGAGGTTTACAACCACACTCTTGTAACCAAGGTGCTTCAACGGAGTGTACATCAAATCAAAATGGATGCCCTCTACCAATAAATCTGTAGTTACCACAATTTGCTTCCCGAAATGATCGAGCACAGCAGCATCATCGCCTACACTTACAACAGTGGAGGCGTTTCTTATTTCATTATTTTTTGTGAGATGATCAATTAGCCCAAACTCACCAAGTGATGACACTTCTGTTCTTTCTTCACTCATATTGCTTTACAATTTTTCTAAATAAACCCTGATCGCTGAAGTGCAATGTAAATCGTACTTCGAACATCTGATATCGTACATCAATTCGCCTCTCCCGCAATCCATTTCAACAAGTCTTCATGTATAGCCCCGTTAGTCGCCACGATGCCCGGCTGGTAAAGCGAATACGGATTACCCTTAAGGTCTGTCACTTTTCCGCCCGCCTCTTCTACGATTAAAAAACCCGCAGCACTATCCCATGCATTCAATTTGTGTTCATAAAATCCATCGAACCTCCCGGCCGCAACCCAACAAAGATCAATCGCCGCACTCCCTAATCTTCTCACAGGAACTCCTTGCCTGATGAGCCTTCCAAAAACCTCAAGCGGGCCATTTGGTTGGTTGACATACGTGTATGGAAAGCCCGTAACGAGACAGCTTTTTAAGACTTCAGTTTTATTACTGACCGAAATTTTCTTGTCATTTAATGTGGCACCGTTACCCCGTTCTGCAAAAAAGAATTCCTTTATTATCGGGTTATATACCGCGCCCATGATTATCTTATCATTTTGTTCCAGCCCAACGCTCACGCAACAAATAGGGATGCCATTAGCAAAGTTTACGGTGCCGTCTATCGGGTCAATGATCCACTTAAATTCACTGCTGCTTATTTTTTCAGCCGTTTCTTCGCTTAATATGCTGTGGTTCGGAAAATCTTTTTTTATGATCGCCTGGATGGCTTTGTCAGATGCATGATCCGCTTCGGTAACCAGGTTATTTACTCCTTCTTTGTTGCTGATGGTGAATGTGCCATTGAAAAACCGCATCAACTCACCGGCTCCTGCATGCACCGCGTTTAGTAAAGTTTGTTTATACATTCCGCAAAGATTATAAATGTTTGTTTAATAGTTTATTTATTTTGTGCTGTCGCAAAATTCGTCGCAATTTATTTAACTTTTATTCAATTGATCCTGCTTGCAGCTATCGGTAATCATAGTAAATTATAACGTAAAATATTTTCTCGAACATTGTCTGGGTTCAGTTATAAAGGCGGCCAGAAATATCGAAACAGAAATTTTTGTAGTGGATAATAACTCAACGGATGGCAGTAAACTTTTCTTTCACAATAAATTCCCTGAAGTAACCTTTATCTGGAGTGAAAAAAATGAAGGTTTTTCAAAAGCTAATAATCGCGCATTGCCGCAGGCAAAGGGAGAATACATACTATTCCTAAATCCGGATACGCTTGTTGCGGAAGATGTATTTGAAAAATGCATTTCATTTATTAAAACCAAAAATGATGCTGTTGCCTGTGGGGTAAAAATGATCAATGGAAAAGGGCAATTTTTAAAAGAAAGCAAGCGGGGGTTTCCTTCTCCGGTCACTTCGTTTTACAAGCTCTCGGGTTTGTCGAAGTTGCTTCCGCGCTCGAAGATCTTTGGAAAATATCATTTAGGCTATCTCGACGAAAATACCAATCATGAAGTGGATGTGTTGGCCGGCGCGTTCATGATGGTACCAAAAAAAATTCTGGATAATACAGGTGGTTTTGATGAGGATTTTTTTATGTATGGTGAAGATATTGATCTCAGTTACCGGATTCAAAGGGCCGGTTACAAAAACTTCTATTTTACAGAAACGTGTGTCATTCACTTCAAAGGTGAAAGCACCAATAAGGAAAGCTTGAAATATGTGAAGTTATTTTACCAGGCAATGAGCATTTTTGCCAAAAAACACTATGGTACTGCAAAAGCCGGCATCTATAACTTTTTTATTCAGTTGGCCATTTATTTCCGCGCGGGAGTAGCCGGCCTTTCAAGATTTGCAAACCGGCTCTTTAGAAATCATGAGAAGAAAAAAATTGTTGCCGGGCGAATCATCGCTATAGGCACGCAAACAGAGTGTCTTTCGCTTTCTCAATTTTTTATAAAGTCCGGGGTAGAGAAACAAATTGAGACTATTGATTCCGCTGAAGCCGGTGACCTAAATGAGCTTATTAAAAAAGTGAGTATTTTACTACAGCGCAACAATACAAATGAGGTCATTTTCTGTGAACGAAGCCTGACATTAAAAAAAACTATCGGATTGCTGCCACTTATTCCCGGTAAGTTTTCTGTTGGTTTTTTTAATGGAAATTCTCTATTAGAACCATAAGAAGTCTTCCTACAGGCGTCACATGTACTGTACCGTTAGTAATCGCTATGATAATTGAACGACTTCTATTCAGGCGAAAGGTTTTCGTTGATCAGTGCTGAATGTGTTAATATAAAACGCACAACTTTTTTTACGCCAACTATTTCCGAAATTTGCGGACTAATAATTAAAAAAATTTTGAATGTCATATAATTACAGGCCTTCGAGAGGAGTACCACCAATTGTTTTGAATCTGATAATTATCAATGTAATCGTTTTTGTTGCGCAGCTCGTGTTTGACAGCTCTTTTCACCTAACAGAACTATTTGCTTTATACCCCTATGCCAGCGGCCTTTTCAAACCATATCAGTTGGTTACATTTATGTTCACACATTCACCCAATAATTTTTTTCATATCATTTTTAACATGTACGCCCTTTGGATTTTCGGAAGCCCGCTGGAAAGGGTATGGGGGCCAAAAAGATTCTTAATCTTTTACCTCATTTGTGGCCTTGCGTCCGGGCTGGCCCAAATGTTTCTTACCAACGGCGCTGCCATCGGCGCGTCCGGCGCAATAATGGGGCTTCTGGCCGGTTTTGCTTATCTCTTTCCCAATACAGAATTTTTTATAATTCCGTTCCCCTTTCCAATAAAAGCAAAATATTTGGCAGCGGTGTATGCGGCTATTGATCTGTTTGGCGGTTTTTCCGGAGGGGATGACATTGCACACTTTGCGCATCTCGGTGGTTTAGCAATGGGTTTTATTCTGGTGATAATTTGGAATAAAACCAATAAACAAAGGTTTTATTAAATTTTCATCACCGGCATTTTCCTAAAAGTATTTTGGTAATTTTATATCCCCTTCCTTATAAAAACTTATGAAACAGAATGGGTGAATCCGACAGATATATTGACCGAAGACTAAAAAAAGTATCCCTTGGTGAAGACAATAATGCATTAATTGCGCTCATCAGTATCAACCTTGTTTGTCTTGCAGTATTTGGCGTAATAAAACTCCTCTATTTATTTGTTGGCCAGGGAGCAGGTGGTTTTGTCGCCGAAATTTTACCCTGGTCCGTCCTGCCTGCAAAATTGCTTTCACTGGCAAAGGCTCCCTGGACGTTGATCACGTACATGTTTATTCACACAAGAGTGATTGAGGGTATCACCAACCTTATCTGGTTGTGGGCCTTTGGTTCTATTTTACAGGATATGGCTGGTAATAAAAAGATTATTCCTATTTACTTATATGGGGGTTTGGTGGGCGCCATTGTTTTTATCGTGGCAAACTATGCAATCCCCGTTCTCCGCACTAATGTCGATTCGGCTTATCTCGACGGGGCTTCTGCTTCTATAATGGCTATTGCAATTGCTACCACTACGCTTGCGCCCGACTATCGAATCTTCAGAATGCTGAACGGAGGGATTCCTCTCTGGGTACTGACAGTTTTATTTGTTGTTGTGGATTTTGCCCGACTTGGCACTGCGGCACCGGCTCACCTGTTGGCCCATATCTCTGGAGCACTGATCGGCTTCCTTTTTGTGATGCAGCTCAGAAGAGGATATGATCCGGGGGCCTGGATGAATAACGGATATGAATGGTTTATCACCTTGTTTGACCCTGACAAGAAAAAAGTGTCCACCCAAAAAACAAGAGACAAATTATTTTACAGAGCAGGAAATCAAAAGCCCTTCGAAAAGCATTCTATGATAACGCAACAACGCGTTGATGAAATTCTTGATAAAATAAGCCAGAAAGGTTTTAATCATTTATCAGATGAGGAAAAGAGCATTTTGAAAAAAGCCGCAGAATCCGATTTACACTAATTTCGAATTTAATCATTCCGGAAATTTAAAACCCAGCTCCATTGAGAAGTTTTGTTAAAAAAACTTTCATATTTCTTAATAGTATTATCGCTATCTGCTTTCTGATCGGGGCTTATGTAAGATTTTTCGACCCAAAACATTGGTGGTTCTTTGGCTTATTCACATTTATACTTGCTTACCTGCTGGTCGTGTTGATATTTTTCTTTTTCTTCTGGCTGTTAAAAAAGCAGCGGTGGTTTCTTATTTCCCTCGTCGCTATCATTGCAGGGTGGGGCGCCATTATGAATGTTTTTCCATTGAGATTTTCCTCTTCATTCAGCATGAAAAAAGACAGTGCGGCCATTCGGGTAATGAGCTGGAACGTAGAACAATTCAACATTTTGCACCACAAAGAACATCCGGAAGTAAAGAAGGAAATGATCGACCTGATCAATCAGTATGACCCTGATATTGCTTGCTTCCAGGAAGTGGTGGCCAGCGATAAAATGACAGGCATTAACTATCTGCCTGCCATTCTTAACGCATTACACTTTGCCGACTATTTCTATTCATACAGCGTAAAAGACGATTTTGATAAGGATCATCATTTCGGAAGACTCATTTTATCCAAGCTGCCTATCATCAACAAACAAACGGTGGTAAATGACCCCAACGATTACAACGCTACTTTTCAGTATATAGACGTTTTAAAAGGAGATGATACCATCCGCGTCTTCAATATTCATCTGCAATCACTGAAGTTTACCCAGTCTAATCTTAATTACCTCGACAATAGTACACTGGCCACCGACAGCACGATCAAAGAATCCAAGAGCATTATTTCAAAAATAAAAAAAGCATTTATCAAACGTTCCGTTCAGGCACGTTTTATCAGGGACGAGGTAAACAATAGCCCTTACCCGGTAATACTTTGCGGAGATTTCAATGACGTACCGAATTCCTATGCTTATGAAACCATTGGAAGCAGTATGCAAAATGCCTTTGTGAAAAAGGGATTTGGTATTGCCAGAACCTTTAGCACTATATCACCAACGTTGCGCATTGATAATATTTTTGCAGACCGGAATTTTACCATAACCCAATTTATAAGAGTAAAGAAATTACTCAGCGACCACTTTCCCATCTTGACGGACTTGATTATTTCACGCTCTGAAAAATAATTCTATCTTTGGTGCGATGAATATTTATTATCCATTATTTGATTGTTTCTGTTGCTCCTGCTAAGGCGCATCTGTCTACCTTTGCACCCATATCCCTGTTAAATGTTTTTTCCGAAATTTAATCATCAAAATTTTTATGCCGCTCAAAGTATATAATTCGTTAACCAGGAGAAAAGAAGAGTTTATGTCTATTACTCCGAATCATGTTGGCTTGTACGTATGCGGTCCGACGGTAAGTGGTGAAAGCCACCTCGGGCATGCAAGGCCTTATGTTACTTTTGATGTGATCGTGCGATACCTGCAATACCTTGGGTATAAGGTTCGCTATGTTCGTAACATAACAGATGCCGGCCATTTTGAAGAAGAGGGCCGTGAAGCGGAAGATAAAATTTCCAAGAAAGCATTGATAGAAAAAGTGGAGCCAATGGAACTTGTTCAGAAATATACCAACCTTTTTCATTGGGCCATGAAAGAATTCAATACACTGGAGCCTAGTATAGAACCCACAGCAACCGGCCATATCGTAGAGCAGATAAACATGATTGAGAAAATTATTGAAGCCGGCTATGCTTATGTAGTAAACGGTTCGGTATATTTTGATGTAAAAAAATATGCAGCTACTCACAATTACGGCGAACTTAGCGGTCGTGTTATTGATGACCTATTGGAAACAACAAGAGACCTGGAAGGGCAGGAAGAGAAACGGGATAAAGCAGATTTCGCACTATGGAAAGCTGTGCCGCCTCAGCACATCATGCGCTGGAAAAGCCCATGGGGCGATGGTTTTCCGGGATGGCATATTGAATGCTCCGCGATGGCTACAAAATACCTGGGGGCGCGTTTCGACATTCATGGTGGTGGCATGGATCTGCAGTTTCCACATCATGAAAGCGAAATTGCACAAAGCACTATTTGCAATCATGTGCAACCGGCAAAATATTGGATTCACAACAACATGATTACTATTAATGGGAAAAAAATGGGGAAGAGCTATAATAATGTTATTAAGCTTACGGAATTGTTTAGCGGTAATCATCCGTTATTAACACAGGCTTTCAAGCCAATGGTGGTTCGGTTTTTCATTCTGCAAACGCACTATCGCAGTACACTTGATTTCAGCAGCGAAGCATTGGTAGCTGCAGAGCGCGGCCTTAAGAGGCTTTGGGAAGCTTATGAAGTTTTGAAAAAATTCGATGCGGGAAAATTCGATGTTCCTGCGGATGCAGCTCTTGATCAGAAAATAAATTCACTCATGGATGAGTTCGATGAATTTATGAATGACGATTTCAATACGGCAAAGGTGTTGGCGAACATGTTTGAAATAGTTCCCGTAATTAATTCGTTGAAAGATGGTAATATAAACCCTGGTACGATTTCTTCGTCTACACTTCACCGTATGAAAGAGGTTTTCAAAACCTACCTGGAAGATATTCTCGGGCTTACTGCAGTTTCTGAAACGAGCGATACATTCTCCGGTGTAATACAACTCATTGCGGATATCCGTAAAGAAGCAAAAGCCAAAAAAGATTTTCAAACTTCTGATAAGATAAGAAAACAACTGGGCGAACTTGGTATAGAAATGAAAGATGAAAAAGATGGTTCAATCAGTTGGAGTTTTAATTAAGTTGTATGGAGCATGTTATTCATCTTTCTAAAGATAAAAAATTAAAACCGTTGCTTGATGGCCGCGAGCCCTATGTTTTATCAAAAAGGAAAAAAATTTATCTGCAATTATGCTATTCCATCCTGAGCCAGCAGCTCAGTACTAAAGTGGCGAGGGTCTTGCACAAAAGATTTCTTGATCTCTACGGCGGCAAAGAGCCAACCCCACAGCAAATTCTTGAAACACCGGTTACTGTATTTCGCAGTATTGGATTCTCCAATGCTAAAGCGTCGTACGTTCATAATGTTTGCCGGTTTTTTATTGAAAATAATCTAACCGACGTTAAACTTCATAACCTCAGTAATGATAAGGTTCTTTCTTTGCTTACACAGATAAAAGGTGTTGGCAAATGGACGGTTGAAATGATCCTGATGTTCACGCTCGGAAGAGAAGATATTTTTTCTGTGGATGACCTGGGCTTGCAGCAAACCGTTATCAAATTATATAAAATAAAAGAGACAAATAAAAAGCAGCTCCGCGAAAAGCTTGAGAAGATTTCTTTGAAATGGTCTCCATACCGAACTTATGCGTGCCTGTATTTGTGGGGGTGGAAAGATGGGGACTAGAATTATTTCTTCTTCACCAGCGGATTATTCAATCCATTCACAATATTATCCATTACCACAAAATTTTTGAGTTTAGAAAAAAACTGGGTAAGCGTTTTACACCCATAAGTCCTGACATCGAAGCTGGGATCTAATTTTCTCAGGTTAATTCCGAGCGTAGAAATATAGGCTTCGTTACTTTCATTAATGCTCATGTCGTAGGCTTTGTTGATAAGGCGAATATCAATTTGCGGCCGCCCGGTATGCTTTTTTTCTGTTTCTTTTTTCTCCTGCTTTTCCGCCTTTGGTTCGAGGTTTTCCACATAGGTAAAAATTTCGCAGGACTTTACAAACGCGCTGGGCGTTTTCTGCTCCCCGATGCCCATTACAAAAACACCATCTTCCCGCAGCCGCTTTGCTAAACCCGTGTAATCACTGTCGCTGGATACAATACAAAACCCGTTTACCAACTCATCATGCAAAATATCCATCGCATCTATTATGAGTGCACTATCGGTAGAGTTTTTGCCTGAAGTGTAGGAAAATTTTTGAATGGGGTTAAAGGCCATTTCATTCAAAATATTCTTCCAGTGATTCATATGTTGTGTGGTCCAGTCGCCATACACGCGGCGGATGGTCACTTTTCCATACTTTGAGGCCTCTTCAAGTATCAGGTCCATCATTTTGGCCTGGGCATTATCGCCATCTACCAGCAGGGCTATTTTTTGATTTTTTGAATCCATAAATTTATTATGCAAATGTACAGGAAACGTCAGCAACGCTGCATTGTTTCCGCTGGCGTATATTTCGGCGTCCGGCATAAAATTCTTTCCATTTATATTTCCTACCTTGATTTCATAAATACTATTCTTTTATCTTTGGTATTCTCAAATTCTATTTATGAAGTTTATCGTTTCGTCTACGCAATTATTAAAGCATCTTCAGCAAATAAGTGGTGTCATTAATGCCAATACAGTATTGCCCATTTTGGAAGATTTTTTATTTGAAATAGAAAAAAATAAACTCACCGTGGTTGCTACTGATCTTGAAACAGTAATGAAAATACACATGGATATTGAGGCAAAGGATAGTGGCCGTGTTTGTATTCCATCAAAGATTCTATTAGACTCCCTCAAAAATATTCCCGAGCAACCACTCACCTTTAACATTGATAAGAATTTTGGTGTCGAAATAACGAGCGATAATGGTAAGTATAAAGTGATGGGTGAGAATCCTGATAACTTTCCAAAGGAGCCCGTATCTGATGCGGCAAACTCTTTTACTGTGCCGTCTTCTGCATTGGTAACCGCTATCAACAAATGTTTGTTTGCTGTAAGTAACGATGATCTGCGGCCCGCAATGACTGGCGTTTTCTTTGAGCTCTCCGATAAAGGAATTACGTGGGTGGCTACAGATGCACACCGGCTGGTACGATTCACAAGGTCTGATATAAATTGCCCGAAAACAGATTCTTTTATCGTTCCCAAAAAACCATTGAACCTGCTAAAGACCGCGTTGCCTTTGAATGATGATGAGCTACAGGTATCGTACAATAGTAATCATTTGTTTGTAAAGCACGATGGTACCGAGTTGGTGTGCCGGTTAATTGATGCGCGCTTCCCTGATTACAAAGTGGTGATCCCGACAGACAATCCTTACAGACTAACCGTAAATAAACCCGATTTTCAAAATGCGCTTAGAAGAGTCAGTGTGTTCAGTAATAAAAGCACCAACCAGGTAGCACTTACCATCAGCGGGAGTGAATTGCAACTCGCTGCCCAGGATGTAGATTTTAGTTTTGAAGGCAATGAGCGCATGCCATGCCAATACGACGGAGAGGATCTTCAAATCGCCTTCAATGCGCGGTTCCTGATTGAAATGCTTAATGCCGCTGAGACGGATGAAGTTATTTTTGAACTCAGTACGCCAACAAAAGCCGGAATCATTAAGCCATCCGAGCAAAACGAAAATGAAGTTTTGCTGATGCTGGTAATGCCACTTATGCTTAACAGTTAGTTACACCTTCTCAAATGGACTTAGTACCCATCAGAACTTTTGGTAATTATGTTTCCGCAAATATTTTATTGACGAAGCTGAGGGCCGGTGGTATTGAATGCTATCTCAAAGACGAAAATACGGTAACAATGGACCCGCTGCTGACGGTAGCTGTTGGTGGAATAAAGCTAATGGTAAGGAAGGGGGATGTCCAGGAAGTTTTACGGATTTTGCAGCAATTTGATCACGACTACAGGAGCAAAGCCGTTTGTCCACGATGTGGTTCTCATAATATCGACCTTGTTCCCAAAAGAAGTACTGCTAACATGGTTGCCGCTATTTTGAGCTGGTTATTTTCGAGTTATGCTGTTTCAGCGGAGAATGTTTATAAATGCAATGATTGTGGTTACGAAAGCGAATTATTGAGTGAGCCCGTAGATGCCAACGATAATTTTTCCGATCTTGATAAATCGAATTAGTTTTTTGTTTCTGGTAAAAAGTTTATGATGAAATCAATTGCGTTTATCCCTGCCCGTTATGCTTCTACGCGATTCCCCGGCAAATTGATGCAATTGTTGGGTGATAAAACAATTATCCGTCATACTTACGAAAATACGGTAGCCACCTTATTATTCGATGAAGTAATAGTGGTAACAGATAGCGGGATCATTTTTGATGAGATCATACAAAACGGCGGATATGCCGTGATGAGCAAAGCAGAACACGAAAGCGGAAGTGATCGGATTGCAGAAGTTGCGGCAGACATTGAGGTTGATCTCATCGTCAATGTGCAGGGTGATGAACCTTTTGTAAAAAAGGAGCCTTTGCAAAATCTTCTTCATGCCTTTAAATTTGATAAGAATGTGCGGGCGGCTTCATTGATGCACGAAATTCATGATGCAGCGTTAATTCATGATCCGAATACCGTAAAAGTGGTGGTAGACAAACATCAAAATGCTCTGTTATTCAGCAGGAGTGCCCTTCCTTTTCACCGGGATAAAAGCTTAACTCCTGTTTATTATAAACATATTGGAATTTACGCATACCGGAAGGAAGCCTTGATGAATTTTACCAAATGGCCTGCGGGCAGACTGGAAGTAATTGAAAAGCTAGAACAACTCAGATACCTGGAAAATGGAGTGCCAATAAAAATGGTGATTACTGACGAGTCCCCGATCTCAATTGACACACCGGAAGACCTTGAGCGGGCAAAGAAGTTCCTTTGAAATATACATTGTTGAACAGATAATATTTTAATTTTTTGAAGGCAACCAAATTTTTAAAGAAGATTTATCCATCAGCAAAATGGAGTACCAAGAAGGTGCTGCAGGTAAATCCGACCATTAATACCGCCAGGATAGATGCACCCGATATAGGGATTTGCGTATACGATTATGATAATAATACCCTGAAAGAACTGCACTATAAAAACATAGAACAAACCTTTCCTTTTATTGAGACATCCAATACTACCTGGATAAATGTTGACGGGCTTCGCAGAAAAGATATAGATAACATCTGCGCTCATTTTAATATTCATCCATTGATTGCAGAAGATATTCTTAGTATTGGCCAGCGTCCCAAGTTTGATGAACTTGGTGGAATTTTATTTTGTCTCCTAAACATGCTCTATTTCAACGATGACGGGCATTTCGTGGAAACAGAACAAATCAGTGTTGTACTCGGTAAAAATTTTGTCATCAGTTTCCAGGAAGATGCGAGCAAGGATGTTTTTAATCCATTGCGTGATAAACTGAAGGTTTCAGGAAGTAAAGTGCGGCAAGCCGGAGCGGATTTTTTATTTTATTCTCTCATCGACCTCATCGTTGACAATTTCTTTATTGTGATGGAAAAATTGGGCGACGAAATTGAAATTATTGAAGAGAATATTATCCACGATGCTAATACCAAAACTCTCGCCCAGATCAATCTTGTAAGAAAGGAGATGATCATTTTGAAAAGGAATGTAACCCCGGTAAGAGAATTGGTAAATGGCATATTGAGAAGCGAAAGCCCCTTGATAGATGAAAAGACCGAAAAGTATTTTAAAGATATTTATGATCATGTAGTGCAGGCAAATGATCTCGCAGAAAATTATCGAGATATGACCATCAACCTGCAGGATCTTTATCTCAACAACTTAAACCTGAAGATGAATAACGTAATGAAGGTAATGGCCGTTGTAACTTGCCTGCTCGCACCTGCTACTGTTATTGGCGGTATCTTCGGAATGAATTTCACCTCGATTCCATGGATTCACAACCAATTTGGATTTTATATCGCCGTAGGAATTATGCTGCTGATTCCTGTGTGGATGTTGTATATCTTCAGGAAGAAGGGGTGGTTTTAATTTTTCTTTTTATACACCGGCACCGTACTGCAGGGCTCGCCATACATGATGCTTTGTGCCACTGGTCTTAATAGTTTTGTGATCTCGGCGTATGCCGATGCCGGTATCTCTTTGTCTCCACAGCCTTTAATTACAAGTTTTTTCCCTTGGTAATTCTTCATATCAATTGCATCGATATTTTTCAGAATTATTTTTTCTATCGTCCGTTCTTTTGTTCCTACGATTACTTCTTTGGCAACGGGCTGCAGGTAGGTGGTTGCGAGCATATACGCCCACAACGGGATAATGGCATCAGTGCTGCATGTAATGGCAACAATCTTTCCTGTGTATACTGACCAATCGATATTCTTTAAGTTTTCCCGGTATTCCTTTTCCTTTAGGATCAACTGCATGAACAATTGATCTTTTAGGTCAAAAACCACAATCTCCTCTTTCGGGTAAAATATTTCAAGGTCAATTGTTTCCAGAACGCTCTGCGCAACCTTATTTACTACGCTATCTTCCATTTGTTTCAAATTGCAAAGTTACAAACAACCTCCTTCAAAAACACAAAAGCCATTCAAGGATGGCTTTTGCAACGATATTATCTAAAAATTCTACTTAGAAAAACTTGCTCCTGTAGTCCTTAATGTTGGCTGTCTTTTTAAGTGCAGTAAAAGATTGGCCGATAGCCGATTGTTGCTCTCTGTTTTGTTCTGCAATTTTCTGCTGATCTAACATCGCCTGTGTGGGAGCTTCTTTACTCCCGATGCTGTTTACCTTGATTACAAAAACGCCTGTATTTCCCTCGATAGGTGGCGATACTTTTGTTTGAAATGCTTTGTCAAAAGATGCGCCGGCAATTTTCGGTTCATTTCCCACTCCGTTTATCAGTTGTGCATCGAAAGTAAGTGTTGAGTCGGCTCCCGTGGTTAATACCTGTTGATTGTAAGGCTTCGCCGCTGCATCAAGACTTGTTGGGTTGTTGAGCTTTTTTACTATTTCATCTCCTTTCTTCTTATTCCTTATAATCGATTCTACCATTGGCCTTGCGGTTTGCACATCTGGTGTTCCTTCTTTGATCACTCTATCAACAACAGCAACTACAAATGCGTCTTTCATTGAGAATGCCTCAGATACTTCACCTTGCTTTGCATCAAAGGCCCATTTTACAATTTGGCGCGCATCCTGCAGACTGCCCAATTGAAAATCATTTTCTTTTATGACCCCGGGTACATCTATTTCTTTTAATCCGTTTTTCGCAACATAGTTATCAAAGGCTTGTTTATCCCGCGCCTGTCCGGAAAGTTTTGTAGAGGCTGCGCTCGCATCATTGATGGTCTCATCGCTCGGGGAAATCTCTTTGGCCATGTAAGCAATTTTATATGCCGGGCCCGGATCCTTTTTATCTAATATCTCAATATAATGATACCCAAATTGGGTTTTTACTACTCCTTTTGTTTCTCCTTTATCGTTCAGCAGGAATTGCCCAAATTCTTTTGCAAAATTGTCGCCTTGGATAGTGGCCAGGTCAAAGGTCATGACCCCTTTGTCCTTATGCGCTTCTTTGTCTGTTGAATACTTCGTTTCGAGCGAATCGAAGTTTGCCCCGTTTTTAATTGCGGTTGCAATACTATCCGCTAATTTTTTAGCAGTACTATCCGCCATTGTTTGTTCCCCTGTTTGTGGATCACTTGTTCCAATCAAAATGTGTCTGCATTTGAAGGAGTCTGGCAGAATTTTCGTTGAAATTTTCTTTGCCAATACGTAATCATTCTTGTTGAGGTATGGGCCAAATACAGCTCCATCCGGTAATGCGATGATAGAATCTTTAAATGGCATCTGCATTTTTGCTTTTGCAGTATAGCCATCAAAGAAAGGAATCGCTGAAGCATTTCTTGCTAAAAATGCGCTCGCACTGGTGTCCTTTTCAAAATTCGCTTTTAGTGCTACAAGGGCTTCTTTGGTAGCCGTGGAGTCTTTACTGGTTGGAGTTGTTGAAAAAGAAACATAGGAAATTACTCTCCCTGGATCCTGTTTATATTTCAATTTATTTTTGTCTATATAAGTTTCTACGTCATCGTCGGTTACTTTGATGGTGCTGTCGCTGATTACACTATATGGCACAGCCACATAAGAAATATTGGCAAAATTATTCCTCTCTTCCTCCTGCTCCTTTGAAAGCCACTTGGGTATGTATACACTCGCTGCGATCATGGATGTATATTTTGTATAAAGAGCATTTAGTCGCATCGGCTCTACAACCTGTTCATCAATTTGCCTTCTTTGCTCTTCGTTCTTAATCTTTCTTGCTTGTGCCCACCATTGTTGTGCCTTTGATATATCATATATGCCGGTTTGTTTATCAGTAAATGCCTGCTTCAATGCGGGTGGAGCATTATCGCTAAACATTATTGAACTCATTTCCCTGGGAGTAAAGGTGATTCCCAGAGCGTCAAATTGCTGACCCAACAATTTCTCAGCCACCATCTGGTCCCAAACATTCGCCCGAATCTGATCGTCAGCGCCGGAACTCTGATATTGTTGTTCCATATCCTTCACTTTCTGGGTGAAATCTGCGTACTCAATTTTATCCCCGTTTACACTTCCAAGAGTGGTTGTGTTACCACCGCCAAATAGCCCGCCCATGCCTCTTGTCCTCGAATCCATTAATATAAATCCGATAAGACTTAGTGCTATAATCGCGATCACTATTACTGCCCCTCTTTCACGTATTGTTTGAATAATTGACATATTCTTTTTGTATGCTTTTTAAAATGGAGGGCAAAAATAGTGTAAATTAAGATAGTAACAAACTGTGGAAAACTCCTGAAACTAAACATACATCAGCATTTAACTTATCGTTTCCCGATGGAAAAAAATGTGAATTTATAACAACAAAAGCATTATTAACAGATGGCTGTTAGTAAACAATAAAACCGGTGAAAAAGGCTGGTTTTTAATTTTTCCTTTCTTGATAAAATTTTATAACTATCTAATTTAAATAACAATGGTGTTTCGCATCATAATAGCAACAACAAATTCTTCAACCTTCATTAACAAAATATTTAAGAAAGCATCAACAAATTTTTTCCTCATCACTCATTATCAACGGGTGTTTATAAGCTATGATAATCCTTATTTATCGCCGAATCATCGCGATCATCAGGTGTTAAATAAATGTGGGTAAAACAGAAGTTTTAATTTTGTATCAATTTCCTTTTAAAAGTATCCACAAATTAACACCCCTAGTAATAATAAGGGTTTAAATAAAAATAGTATTAATATTATATATTATGGCAGTTATAAACATTGAAGCAGCAAAAAAAGATTTAGAAAAGAAAGGATTTTTGGATGTGGAAATTGATGTGAACCTTGATCTGTTTTCGGAGATTGAGAGGCTGAAGAAAGAAAAAAATGCAGTAATTCTTGCGCATTATTACCAGGAGCCGGATATACAGGACGTTGCAGATTTTATTGGGGATAGCCTAGGTTTGGCGCAAAAGGCGCAAAATACAACTGCAGATCTGATTGTTTTTGCTGGGGTTCACTTTATGGCGGAGACAGCAAAGATTTTGAATCCTGATATAATGGTGGTTTTGCCGGATTCGAAGGCGGGATGTTCGTTAAGCGACTCAGCACCGCCTGAATTATTCAAAAAATTTAAGGAACAATACCCTGATCATATCGTGATAACGTACATCAATTGTTCAGCAGGTATGAAGGCTTTGAGTGACATCATTTGCACGTCTTCTAATGCAGAAGCGATTATTAACAGTCTTCCGAAAGATCAACAGATTATTTTTGCTCCAGACAAAAATTTAGGTGCTTATCTTAAAAAGAAAACAGGTCGTGAGATGGTTTTATGGAATGGGAGTTGTATAGTTCATGAGATATTTAGCCTCGAAAAAATTACAAAGTTGAAGGTGCGTCATCCAAATGCTAAGGTCATAGCTCATCCAGAATGTGAAGAGCCTGTTTTGAAAGTTGCGGACTTTATCGGGAGTACTAATGCTCTTCTAAAATATACAATCGAAGACGATACGCGGGAATTTATTGTGGTGACAGAGACAGGAATTCTTCACCAGATGCAATTAAAATCGCCGAACAAAACATTTATTCCCGCTCCTCCAAATAACATGTGTGCCTGCAATGATTGCCCTTACATGAAGCTCAATACGTTGGAAAAATTATACTTGTGTATGGAATATGAAGAGCCACAGATCATTATGGATGGAAAACTATTGCTGGCTTCAAAAAAGCCGATTGAAAGGATGCTTGAGATAAGCAGGAAATATGGTCTGTGATCTAATAGAAGTAATTCTTTAGTCTATCGACAGCTTCCTTAAGTGTTGTTTCTTTTTTTGCAAAACAAAATCTCAAAACCTTGTTATCAATTCCGGACTTGTAGAAAGAAGACAAAGGAATCGTTGCTACGCCGGCTTCTTTTGTTATTCTGATTGCAAAATCATTTTCCCGTTCATTAGTAATGGAAGAATAATCGTATAACTGAAAGTAACTTCCTTTGGATGGAATCGGCAGAAAGGGAGTTTGCTTCATGAGAGCTAGAAAATAATCTCTTTTTTGTTGTAAAAATTTTCCAAGGTTAAGATATTCTTCTTTTTCATTCAGAAAAGTCGCAAGAGCAAATTGAACCGGCGCATTGCAGGTAAAACAATTAAACTGATGCACTTTTCTAAACTCGTTCATTAAGTGATGTGGAGCAACGCAGTATCCTATTTTCCAACCGGTGCAATTATATACCTTTCCGAACGAAAAGGCAATAAAACTCCGTTGAAACAGGGATGGATATTTTAGAATACTTTCATGTTCTTTATTATCAAAGATGATGTGTTCGTAAACCTCGTCACTCAGAATCAAAATATTTGTTCCCTCAACAACGCTTTCTAATTGCATCATATCTTCTTTGTCAAGAATATTACCTGTCGGGTTATTCGGAGAATTGATCATGATCATTCTGGTAGCGGGCGTTATAGATTGTCTTACGATGTTCCAGTCTATTTTATAGTCAGGGTGCTTAAGAGGAATCACAATAGCCGTAGCTCCATTAATCTCAATGTTAGGTATATAGCTGTCAAAACATGGTTCAAAAACAATCACTTCATCCCCGGCATTAAGGACAGAAGTAAGTGCGGTGTAAATAGCATATGTACCGCCGGGGGTAATAGTGATTTCTTTTTCGGGGTTCACTAAAATATTATAAAGAAAATTTATCTTTTCATGTAAACACTCCCGCAATGTCATAACGCCATTCGTATTTGCGTATTGATTGTGACCATCCAGCATTGCCTTGTGTACAAGACTTATGAGTGTTTCATTCATTGGATAGTCAGGAAACCCCTGACCCAGATTTATTGCATTATACTCTAGGGCCAGCAAGCTCATCACCGAAAATATTGTGGGTGGAGTTTGGGGTAATTTGCTTTTAATCGAAAAGTTGTTCACTTGAGAATTTCGGAAACTTGTATCAAAGAAATTTTTCTCCCTTGTTTCTTTTTACTTCGGCAACATATTCTTTAATATTCTGTTCGTTTTCTTTTTTACAGATCAGTAATACATCAGGAGTATCTATTACAATAAAATCCTTTAACCCCTGCAAAACAATCAGCTTTTCTTTTGTAGTATGTATCATGTTTTTTGAAGAGTCAAAAACGATAACATTGTTACCATTGACAGCGTTTTCAAAATAATCTTTTTGAAGATTTTCGTATGCGCTTCCCCATGTGCCAAGGTCGCTCCACCCGAAAGAAGATGGTATCACGAAAACATTCTCGGCCTTTTCAAGGATTCCATAATCGATTGATATGTTGGCACATTGAGGATAGATTTTTTCAATAGTAGCTTGTTCGTCGTTAGTAATAAGATTTTGCTTTTCACCATCAAAAAGTTCGTGAATCTCCGGAAGATGTTTTTCAAATGCAGAAATTATGCTTTCTGTTTTCCAGACAAAAATTCCCGCATTCCAAAGAAAATCTCCGCTGATTAAAAACTTTTTGGCGAGTTCCAGGTCCGGTTTTTCAGTAAATGTTTTTACTTTATATACATTGTCGTTCACAGCGTATTGTTCATGCTGGATGTAACCGTAGCCGGTATTTGGTGAAGTTGGCTTTATACCTAAGGTAACCAGTGCGCTGTTTTTCTCAGTGAACCCAAGGGCCTCAAGGCAGACTTTTGTAAAGGAGGTATTATCTAAAATCAGGTGATCTGCTGGTGCGCAAATTAAATTGCTTTTTGGGTTTAATTGATGCAGTTTGTAAGATACATAAGCTATGCAGGGAGCCGTGTTTTTCCTTGACGGTTCACAGAGAATATTGGCAGGATTTATTTCCGGCAACTGTTTTTTTGCGATGTCTTCATATTGCAGGGACGTAACTATATAAATGTTTTCTTTGGGTATGAATTGGGCAAACCGGTCGAAGGTTGACTGAATTAATGTTCGACCGGTATTCAAAAGGTCGAGAAATTGTTTAGGGAAATCCTGTCTGCTCACCGGCCAAAAGCGGCTCCCAATCCCACCTGCCATTATTGCTACGTAGTTATTTTTCATGATAAGTTGTATTTAAATTAGTCCTTCACGAATCAAGTCGTGCAAATGTAATATGCCAATGTATTTATTTCCCGAGGTAACGATAAGCTGCGTTATATTCTGCTTTCGCATCAGGTCGAGCGCATTTATCGCGAGAGAAGATCCATCGATGGCCCTGGGATTCCTGGTCATTATATCATTAGCCTTTATTTTGGCAATATCGAGATCTTTTTCAAGCATTCTTCGTAAATCCCCGTCGGTAATTATTCCCAGGATATTTTCATCTTCACCCAATATAACAGTAGCGCCTAAACGCTTTTTTGTCATCTCAATAATTACCTCTTTCAGAAGACTATTTTCATTTACTTGTGGCCGCTCATTATTTACAATAAGATCATTCACTTTTAGATAGAGCTTTTTTCCCAAAGTACCACCAGGATGAAATTTCGCAAAGTCATCGGAGTTAAAACCGTTTAGCTCCATGAGGCATGTGGCAATAGCATCCCCCATTACCAATTGGGCAGTGGTACTTGAGGTAGGCGCGAGATTGTTTGGACAAGCTTCTTCTTTGACGGTAGTGTTGAGAAGAATGTCTGAACTCTGAGCCAGGTAGCTTTGTGTGTTGCCACATATAGCAATGATGGTATTTTTGAAATTCCTGATAAGGGGCACCAGCACTTTTATTTCGGGACTATCTCCGCTCTTGCTAATAACAATTACGATATCATCTTGCTGAACCATTCCAATGTCTCCGTGAATAGCGTCAGCGGCATGTAAAAAGACAGAAGGGGTGCCAGTGCTGTTAAGTGTTGCCACAATCTTCTGCGCTATAATTGCGCTCTTACCGATACCACTTATCACAACCCTTCCTGTGCATGTGTTAATTGCGAGAATCGCTTTTTCAAAGTTCTCATCCAGTAATTCAGAAAGTTCGCTGAGCGCAGAAGCCTCCAGCGAAATCGTTTTTCGGGCAAGATCGAGGAGATTAATTTTCATCAGAAAGTAATTGTCGAAATAGCTACCATTGTAGATAATGAAAAGCTATGTTTTTTGGAACCACGGCAAAGTAACGGAATTTACGGCTGCAACCATTTTTCTTCGTATCTTAACTGGAATAAATTTTGGAAGAAGGTTATAGAAAAGTCAAAAAGTTTCTAAAGCAAAGTGTTTTGAAATTTGAATGGATTAATTTTGAAACCCCATTTATTGAATCGTGAAGAAGAAAAATCAATATGGCCACTAAAACAAAAACAAAAGGCAAACCACAAACGCCCCCCACTAAACCAAGAGAAAAGCAATCCGAAGTAAGCAAGTCTGCAAACCTTTTACCCCATTTGCAAGAGCAGTTTGGTTTCGATGCATTTAAGGATTCGCAGGAAGATATTATTCAGAGTGTTCTAAGCGGCAGAGATACATTTGTGATAATGCCTACAGGAGGTGGAAAAAGCCTTTGCTACCAATTGCCGGCGATCATCAGTAATGGTTGTGCGATTATCGTTTCGCCGCTTATTGCCTTAATGAAGAACCAGGTAGACCTGATGAGGGGCTATAGCAGCACCGACGACATTGCCCACTTCCTTAACAGCTCTTTGAATAAGGGACAGCAAAAGGCTGTAAAAGATGATCTTCTTTCGGGTAAAACAAAGATGCTGTACATCGCCCCGGAAACACTGAACAAAGAAGAAAATGTTGAATTTTTTAAAGAACTTGATATTTCATTCTTTGCTGTTGATGAGGCACATTGTATAAGTGAATGGGGACATGATTTCAGGCCTGAGTATCGCAGGATACGGGAAATTATTGATGTGATAAACGAAAATATTCCTGTTATTGCTTTAACCGCCACGGCGACACCCAAAGTACAAAGTGATATTATTAAAAACCTTGGTTTGCGCAATCCAAATGTTTTTATCTCGTCGTTCAACAGGCCTAATCTCTATTATGAAGTGCAGCCGAAGTTAAAAAAGGAGCAGACAGTAAAGAATATTGTAAAGTTTATATCACAGAATAAAGGAAAGAGTGGCATTATTTATACGCTGAACCGCAAAACCACGGAAGAGTTGGCACAAATGTTAATGGCAAACGGCATAAAAGCGGTAGCATATCATGCGGGGCTAGATGCCAAAAGCCGGGCCCAACGGCAAGATCAGTTTTTAGGGGAGGAGATGCAGGTAATTGTGGCTACAATTGCTTTTGGAATGGGTATCGATAAACCCGACGTGCGTTTTGTGATTCATTATAATATTCCCAAGTCGATAGAAAATTATTACCAGGAAACGGGGCGAGCAGGAAGGGATGGACTCGAAGGGAAGTGCATTCTGTTTTATTCCCATAAAGATGTTCAGAAATTAGAACACTTGATGAGAGACAAACCATTAAGTGAGAGAGAGATTGGTGCGCAACTGGTAAACGAAACAGTGTCCTATGCGGAAAGTGCAGTTTGCCGAAGAAAAATGTTGTTAAGCTATTTTGGTGAAGGATATACCCACAGCGACTGCGGGGGCATGTGTGATAACTGCAAAAATCCAAAAGAGATGCAGGAAGCAAAACAGGAAGCGCTGGTTGCTTTGAAAGCGGTTAGAGAATTAGATGATAGGTTTCCGATAACGTATGTTATACCAGTGATTGTGGGAAAGGCAAATCCGCAGATGAAGATGTATCGCCATGATGGTCTGGCTTCATTTGGCGCGGGTAAAGAAAGAGACGAACACTTCTGGAACTCATTAATAAGGCAGTTGTTATTAAACGGGTTGTTAAAGAAAGATATCGAGGATTACGGAGTACTGAAAATAACACCTAAAGGAGAGAACTTTATGAAGAAGCCGGGTTCATTCAAGATCGCCCTGAATCACTTGTTTGATGAGTCGCTCGACGATGATGAGGAAGGCGGCAGCGAAGCAGTGGCTGCAGATGAAAGGCTTTTCGAATTATTGAAGAGTCTTCGACAACAGGAAGCAAAAAAGCGAAACCTTCCACCGTTTGTTATCTTCCTTGAAAATAGCTTGCTGGATATGGCAACAATGTATCCCACCACATTGAAGGAATTGGAGAAGTGTCAGGGAGTAAGCGCAGGAAAAGCGCTGAAGTACGGAAGACCATTTGTAAATCTTATTGAAAAGTATGTAGAAGAAAATGAGATAGAAAAACCGGATGATTTCGTAATGAAGAGTGTTGTGAATAAAAATAGCAACAAGATTTTCATTATTCAAAATGTAGATAAAAAGATGCCGCTGGAAACAATAGCAAAGCACAAGACACTGAGACTGGATGAACTACTTGAGGAGATGGAAACCATTGTTGCAAGCGGCACGAAGCTGGACCTTGACTATGCAATAGAGGACCTGGTGGAAGAATATGAGCGGGAGGAGATATTGGATTATTTTAGAGGATGTGAGACATCAAGCCTTGAGATTGCCAAAGAAGAATTAGCCGACCGTAATTATACCTATGAGCAATTAAAGATAATGCGTATTAAATTTCTGAGCGAATACGGTAATTAGCCAGAGCAAAAAGTAATTTTTAGTTTAGTTGAATAATTATATTTTTGCCGGCCGTTGGTGCGGTAGCTCAGTCGGTAGAGCAAAGGACTGAAAATCCTTGTGTCGGCGGTTCGATCCCGCCCCACACCACAGAAGTTATTGATAAGTCACTGTAAATCAGTGATTTTTGTTTTTTAAATTAGTTCCGGTGACCCAAATGGGTGACCCAAACTACTGTTTTTGCCCGTTTAAATTTGAAACTTAAGTATATTGAAATACTTTTAAAAATAATAATGAATTGACACAGCTTAAACTCACAAAGTAAAAGCGTCAGGATTTATATAATAGTGTGTATGTTGATTATGACATCAAAGATAAATTTTCAGATGACTTATATAATACAGTACAATGTTTTTAATGTATAACCATAATACATAAACAAATGAAAAAAATATTGCTAGTTGTATTAATTTTTGTTGTTTCTTCCTGTAAGCATTCTGTTGGCAATCAGCTCGTATCGGCCATAGAAAAATATCAAAAGGGTGATGAGCATTTCGAACATTTTGCTATTGACAGTTTAAAATTCTCGTTGGGAAATATGCAGAATTATTTTTACGCTCAGATTGACCAAAATCATCAGTACATATATGAACGTAAAGTACTCCTTGCAAATTCAAGAGATATTCATGCTTATTCTTTGATTGCAAGTTTATCTCATGAAATAAATTATTATGATCATGAGAACAGTTTTCTGTTAGCATATACATCAAAATTAGATTCAGTACCACAAGTTTACAATGTCGACTATCATTTGAGTTACCAAACAGATAAGTTTAATTTTGATGGACATAAAACAGCTTATTTATATGCGACCAATCTTAAGCCAGTTTATGTAAATATTGACAGCTTATATGCAAGAAGTAAGAATCCTGTTTCAGAGACTTATGACAGTACCGCTGATATTCAATTATTGAAAACAAATGATAGTCTTGAAAATCAAGTGAGTGTTTTAACAACCGCTTTAGAATTAAAAATTGCGGGCGGAACAGACGAATTGTCTATTTTAAAACAAAGATTAGTTATTTCAAAAATAGAAGAAACCATTTCATCTAATAAATTAAAACATGCGGAATTGTATGATAAGTGAGTAAGCATAAAAAATTTTCAAACTAACTAACTATACCGTATAAACGTTGCGTTTTGTTGGAGTTACAAATTGAATTGAGCTTATATCGTTAATTAAAGAGGCCAGCGATACGTTTGTTTTACACCAACTGAAAAAGCTAATGCTTTTTGTTTCTTGAATTAAATGGAACAATTAATGTATTCCCACGTAATATTAAACCGGCTTGTCTAATATGGCTGCTACTTGACAGAGTAGCAATAAACCCTATGAAAGCTAAAAGGCCACCTCCGATAGCAACGGGTTGCCCGTTTTTAATTTGAGTGCTTGCAACACTAATTATTCCGCCTGCTAACTCTAATAAAAATCCAGTATGGAACTGCATACTGAGATTTTTAGGGGGGCTTCTTTTGTAAAAAATGTCAACCAAAAATCGAATCTTAATATTAATATTGTTGTCTATTTGAAAAAGATCATTAACAAGAAAAATACTATCGAAAAATTATCCTCCGGCTTATCAGGTATTGCTGGAGAGTACTTTGTCGCTGCTGAACTTTCTCGTCGGGGCTTTATGGCATCAGTAACTTTGAGAAATAATGATAGTATTGACATACATGCCTCTAACTTATCTAATAATAAAATCTTTGCGATACAAGTAAAAACAAGACAAATAAATGGTAGAAGCTGGCCATTAAATATTAAAGCCGAAACTAAGTCTTCAAAAACCTTTTACTACGTTTTTGTATCGTTAAAAGGGCTACAAGAAAGGCCGGAATATTTTATTGTTCCGAGCGAGATTGTGGCTGATAGAGCAAAAGAATCTCATCAATTGTGGTTAAAAACTCCTGGTAAAAAAGGGCAAGCGCATAACGATTCAGCAATGAGAATTTTTGAAGATCGGGTAGGAGAATTTCTTGAAAAATGGGATTTGCTCCAATAAAAATAATAGCATGAAAGTTCACTTTCTATTTTTCTTAGCTCACTCGCTCTCTGCAATTGGAGGGCCACATTTATGAATAAAAATATCAATAAATCTCCACTCTTTAATTTCATTTGGTACCTGTTCATCTTTTCGCCGGCTTAAATTTTCATCCTTACAATCAAACAAATCAGGATCATTATCATCTCGTTCCCAAATACGCATTTTAAAAGGCAGTAAGTCCTCAATTGATCTTTTTCCACCTGCAATATCCTGCAATAACCTTATTTTTTCTACCCTCGTCATTGCTTACTGTTTCTAAGTTGATTAATTATAAGGTCTAATTGTTCATCCGTTAACTTTTCAAAATCAGTAGTCAGGCTTGTTGCCTGTAAAGTTGGCAAAGAGTATTTAAGTAATTTTTCAAATAAAAAAATGCGGTCTTTTGGCTCCAGGCTTTTCCAGTCATTTTTTATTTGTCCCCGGTTTTCATCAATGAAATTATTAATCCATTGTCGTAAATCAATTGTGGCTTTATTAGGAACTCCTTTAGGCCTTCCTTTTGGGTTGTTAGTCCTTCCTTTCATCTTTGTAAATGTTTGTTGTTTTCAAAATTGCAAATGAACTGATCTTTTAAAATTTTAATTATTCATGTGTGCCAAACATTTTTGACCATTAATAAAAGCAGGTTTGAAATCTTTTTCAAAGAACGCTGCTAATTTCTTCACAGTACTAGTAATTTCTTTAACCGGTTCGCCTCCAGCATCAAAAAGAACATCATAGCTGCCATTGATAGTTTTTAACCATACTATATTCATATTTTCAAAATTGAATCCTGTAATAGTTTCTGTTGGTATAGCAATAATGTTATCAATAAGAACTGAAACCGGCTCCAATGATTTTTTTATTTCTTGGTTTTGAAATTCTTTTAAATCAAACCTTATTAAATAATCCGCCAAGTCTAAGCCTTGTTTCTTTTCATCTTCAGTTGCTTTGCGTTCTAATAAAGATGAAACAGTTAAAAAGATATGTGAATATTCTTTTGCTTTCTGTTTCCATAATTCAAAAGCATTTAAATCAGGATATAAGATCACTTTGCGACCTTGCAAAACTTTACACTTTTGCCCTGTCAATCCGGTTTTGTTACCAGCAGCCAACCAAATAAATTGCGGCAAATAGACACTTGCTATGATTGCTGTTTTTTCACTTTCAACTATTGCGACCGGCATATTATTACCCTTTAAAAGGTGTTCACCAAAAAACGCTTGCTGTAAAGCAAATCCAGGCAGTTTTAAGGCACTATGTGCCCAGTTAGTATGATTGTAAGGTTCTTTTATTCGCTTGCCTTTAATGGCATTGTAAAGCATTATCTTGCCAGTTCTTATTTTGCCGGCTATATCTATTTGCCAAAATACGGTTGCACCGTTCCAAAGTTTAGAAGTTCCTATGAAGTATTTACTTATTAATTGTGAAGTAATTTCAGATCCGAAAAGTGAAAGAATATATTTAATAAAGTTGTTTTCTAAATGATGCTTCAGGCTTTCTTTAAAGATTGTAAGCGGAATAGAGGAAACAGGTAAATTCTTTTCAGGCTGTTTCTTTATCGGTTGATTAGCCGTAGAAAATTTCCAATTTTCATCATTGCTTTTTAATTCAGGCAAAAAAGTATAACCGCATCCATGACAAAAGCCTTTATTCTCATATCCTAAGTAAGGCACAAACTTTCCGTCTTTATTGCTTTTGCCGCAAGGACATTCCTTTACTCTGAACCGTTTTTTGTCCAGAATAAGTTTTGGTAATGGCTTAAATGTGTTTTTATTCGCGTTCATACTACCTATTATTAGTACTTTTCGTACCCCTTCGTACTTTGTACGGTTAGTACGAGCAGTACGATTTTTTATCTGCTTTCTGCTTTTTTTATCCATTTCCTTATTGCACCTTCAGACACACCAAATTTTCTGGCAATTTCTACATTTGATAAGCCCTTGCCCTTTAATTCTATTGCTTCTTTAATTTGCGTAGTCCGGTCGACTTCAGTTACATTTCTCAAATGATCGCTTTCCCTTCCAAATTCTAAAAATTCAAAATGTAAATAATTATTCGGTTTCACTATTTGGTAAACTGCAATGTTTTCTGCATCATAAACTTTTTCGGTATTACGTTCTTTGATCTGTTTAATGTATCGTAACGTTTTATCCTTCGTACTTTCCCCGATTGAAAATGAACTGTCGCAAAAATTCATAAGCATTTTACTGCCTTGTAAATCATTTCGTGTTATTGGTTTGCTTAAATCCCTTTTTGGTGTATGGGCCAAGGCCAAAATAGAAAGGCCGTATTTGCTCTTTAAAGCTTTCAGGTGTTTCATTAACGGCAAGGCATCTTTCGCTTTTTCTGTTTCGCTTTTTAGATAAGTAAGATTATCAATTATAAGAATATTTGCGCCGGTGCTTATAATTGTCTGTTCAATAGAATTAGTTAGGTAATCTTCAATTGTTTCAAACCCTGCTTCTTTAAAATCTGCTTTTTCAGGATTAATTTCAGCACGATAAAAGTTTTCAGGAAAGGCGTAATGACTTTGATAATTATTGCTGTACCTGGCTTCAAATTGTTTGTCACTTAACTCAAAATCAAAATATAATACTCTATAATTAGCAGCAAGGGTAACCGCAATTTGTACGGCTAATATTGATTTGCCTAAATTGGTGTCTGCAAATAAAATACAAATTTCACCTTCATACCAGAGGCATAAAAATAGAGCGTTTGGTATAGGACGTTTGTTTGCTTGTTCTAACCACTCATTACCCTTTAGTATTGTAAACAAACCAATATTAGAAGATTGGTTCAAATGGTTTTCAGCATCGCTTTTTATATCGTCAGCATCTATGTTAATACCAAATTTCTCAAACTCATATTCAGGATTTATACCTTTATCTTTGCCCTGTTCTTTACGCAAAAAATCTGGAGCTAAATTATGTGTCTGCATGTTTAGCTCTTTTTTGTTTTTAATTGTAAATAGTCATTCAAAACTGACTTTGGATAAAGCACTTTTTTACCGGCATTAACCGCTTTAATCTTTCCTTCTTTTCTTCGCTTCCATAAAAAAACAGCACTGCACTTTAAATATTCCATTGCCTGTTCAATAGTTAATAATTCGTCTTGCTCTGTAGGTTTAAGCCTGTTATCAATTGCAGTAGTAACGGCATTATTGATAAGGTTAGTAAACTCTGAATGTGATAGGTTAATTGAAATAGTTTGTAACATCTTATATGTTGGTTTAAGAAGCAACATTCCTATTTCAATAAATAAAGGGAGTACCGGGAATACCGAAAATTAAAAACAGGTATTTACGGTATTAAGGCATGTTTACAAACTGATCTGAATAGCCGTTAAAATTTTTGGTTACAATAGATTGAAAAGGCTTAGCATTAAATTCAATATTAAATGTATTGCCGAAAATTCTTTTATAATCCGGTGCTGAATATTTGTCTTTTATGTAACCTTTACCAATGCAAGCTTTGGTAAATGCTGCTAAATAACTTATGTTATTATCAAACTTTTGCCATTGTAAGTTTCCTGTAATATCCTGTATAAATGAGCTGCCTATAGTTGGTGAAAATTCTTTAAGAAATTTAATAACACTATTATAATGATTTTCATCCTTTGTCCAGACTTCAAATAATGTTTTTACTTTCTTTTTTGGTTTAATTGTATTTTTCTTTTTTGCCGGTGATTTTTCTGACTTCATTTTATCCCGCAGTTGTGTTAAGAATTGGGCTTTTAAAATTGCCTCTAAGATATAACCTAACTGGCCGCTTGTTAAAAATCCTCTATATCTGCCATTAGTAAAATGAAAAAGATTAATCCAAGAATCTTCTATGTTAGGTTTTTGTTGTTCAAGTGCTTCCAATGTACAGACTTGAGGTTTACCGGTTTTCTCATTCTCATTAAAAATTTGAATCATCAAATTTACTTTCCCCAGTTCTTCATAATACCCTTTGTCCCTTTCTTGTATTAACAAATTAAAGGCTTGTAATAATCTTTTAAAAAATTCTGTATCGTCTATATGTTTTTTTTCTGCTTCAATACATTCACGATTAAAATGCTTATGTAAATTTTCTGCATTATCAAAATATCCTTTTAAGATAATTTCTAAATAATCGTCTTGTGTCATTCTTTATGCTTTTGTTTTTATGCAAATTTTAAATGGCTATCGGATAACCCAAAAATTTTGCTTTAAAAATCTTTTGATGTTATAGGTTTTTGCATCGCTTTTTTTAAGGATGCAATTGTTTGCAAGACAGATGCATTAATGCTTTCACATAATTTCTCATAATTTCTTTTATTATAGCCAATGCCGTCGTTTTTAATAACTAAATTACTATAGCCGCCAGTAGAATAATATCTGCCACTTAAATCAGTAATCTCATATTTGTATTTTCCGTCCTTTACATAAATCTTTACTGTGTGTGAAATATTAACCGTAACTCTATCAGAAAGAGAAACCGGATTATAGCCATAAGTAAATATTCCCTTGCCCATGATAATGCCTGCATCTTTATCCTGCATTTGAATAACATCATTTGCTGACTTGTAGTTATCAACAAACCAAGCTTTTGTTCTATTGAATAATTCATCTTTTTTTATAGATGTATCGACGTTTACAACCTCTGTATAATTAATTTCTCCGCTTACTTCAGGAAAGTTAGTTTCAGAAACTTTTTTTTGTGCTAATGCAAAAAGCGGCAATAACACTGCAATAATGATTACCTTTTTCATATAATTTATTTTGATGTTTTTAATTATGCAAATTTTTTCATCGGTAATACTTTCGCCTTTTTCTCTGTTTTAAAATAATCTGTAAATATTGCTTTTTCTACAATCTTCACATACCGCATAGTTTGTTTAATATCGCTGTGTCCTAAAATCTTTTGTAATACTTCAGGTCTGCCACCTTTTTCAAGGTATAAAGTAGCATAGGTATTTCTTGCATCATGGCAGGTTAATACTTCATGCTTTGCATTTGTATAAGTGATCCGCTTTGCACCGCTTTTCTTTACTTCTAATATCACATCATTAATCTTTGCTTTTTTTGCTAAGGCTTTTAATGTCCGGTTTGTTTCCTGGTTACTGTAAACCGGAAACAAAGTACCTTTTACTTTTGCATAATCTTTGTACTTATCAATTATAGATAGTGCATTATTATTAAGTGGCACAATGACTTCTTTATGGACCTTAAACATGGTAAATCTTAAAGCATTAACGATTTTCCCTTCATGGTTCACCTGCACAATGTTTTCAGGTTTCAGGCTGCACCAATCCGAAAAGCGGATGCCGGTAAAACAGGCAAAGCAAAAAGCATCTTTAACGTTCTGTTCGGTGCTATTGGTTTCAGTTTCTAAATTGTTTAGCTGCATCAATTCCGGCTCTGTTAAATACATTATCGTAGTTTCATAATTGCGGCTTGCCTCAAAATCTTCAAAGTCTGAATAAGCATTTACTTTTTGCTTTTTCATTTCAGCAAGAAAAGCCTTTAAAGTTGCAATACGTTTGGCTAAGGTGTTATTAATAACGCCTGTATCTTCAATTAAATATTTAGTGTAAAGAGTAATGAATATGTGATTAATGCTTTCAAATTCTACTTTATAACCCATTACCTTTTCAAATTCCTGTAATGACCTTTTTAAAGTGATATAAGTTTTTATTGTAGCCGGTTGAAAGATGTTTTGTTTTGCTACAATGAAATTTTGCAGGTGTTCAAAAAAAGATACCTGGACCGGCTCTGGTTCCCGTTCTTTAATCCTTCCAATAACTTCACTATAAAATCTTTCTTTAAAATAGTCCAGCGTTAAATCTGCCTTTATGTTTTTAGCATTGGTAATAATTGAATCTGCACCTAAACGCAAAGTTTCAAGACGTGCGTTTGTATTTCCGGCACCTGGAGCTTTGGCAGATACCTTTTTACTTTCGCCTTCACCTATCCAATATTTATTAAGCGATGATCTGCCGGTATAATACCTAAATCTTTTTTCAATACCGTTTGCTTTTACTTTCAGCACTAAGTAGATAGGGTGTGTTTTGTCTTTAAGTGTTTTACTTCTTTCTAATTGAAAATATAAAGTGGCCATATTAACTATTTTATAGGTGACCCAAATGGGTGACCCAAAATTAGTTAATTGTCGTTAATAATAAAAAATAATAGTTAATGTAAATACCCTGTAGATAAGGCTTTTAAAGATTAATGGAAAATTATGAAGATTAGGTAATTCAATTCCGCCCCACACCACAAGACTAGTCAGGGGGAAGAAGGTTCCTTTTTTTATTTAATGACATGAAACCTAATGATAACGCATATACAATGTTTTTGCCGGCTATTTTTAATAACGCAGAAGGGATAATTATCTACCCATATATACCATAAGTATCTGCACATCACTTGGGTTTACCCCACTGATTCGACTGGCCTGCCCTAATGTTTGCGGGCGCACTTTATTAAATTTTTGGCGGGATTCTGAGGATAGTGAGGCTATCTTGTCGTAGTTAAAATTCTCAGGGATCTTGTGGTCTTCCAAAGACCTCATTTTCTTCACTAGTTCCATTTCTTTTTCTAAATAAACAGCATATTTTATCTCTATTTCCGCTTCTACTAAAGCATCGTCGGAATATTGATTTAATGACTGATTTATTCTTGATACATTGTAAATCAATGATTTAATATCGATTTCCGGCCGGAGCAGCAGCAACTCTGCTCTGGTATCCTGTTTTAATGTCGAGGAACCGAGTGAGCTCAAGTACGCGCTTGTCTCCTCTGGGCTAAGCCTTGTGGTGTGAAGAATTTTAAGAAGACTATTAACTTCAGATCTTTTATGCAGCAGTTTTTGCATGCGTTCTTCCGAAGCGAGCCCCAGACGGTAGCTCTTCTCTGTCAGCCTTATATCAGCATTATCCTGCCGTAGCAGCGTGCGAAACTCTGCTCTGCTGGTAAACATTCTATAGGGCTCATCAGTGCCTTTGCTAACCAAATCATCTATCAATACACCAATATAAGCTTCGTCTCTCCCCAGCACTAAGGACTCTTGCTTGGTAGCGGATTGGTGTGCGTTTATACCGGCTATAAGACCTTGACAAGCAGCTTCTTCATACCCTGTTGTGCCATTAATTTGTCCGGCAAAAAAGAGATTTTTTATTTGTTTAGTCTCCAGGTTTGTTTTTAGTTGTGTTGGTGGAAAGAAATCATACTCAATTGCATATCCGGGGCGAAACATTTTACAGTTTTCAAATCCGGGAACCTCCTTTAGTGCTTTATACTGAATATCCTCAGGGAGCGAAGAAGAAAACCCGTTCACATATACTTCTATGGTATTCCAGCCTTCCGGCTCAGCGAAGAGCTGGTGGCGTTCTCTCTCGGCAAAGCGACTGATCTTATCCTCAATACTTGGGCAGTATCGCGGCCCGCGGCCTTGGATCCTCCCCTGGAACATCGGGCTGTCTTTAAAGCCTGTTTCAAGTATTTGGTGAACCTTGTGATTTGTGTAGGTTATCCAACAACTAAGTTGTTTTTTAGGTTTGTTGGTTTCAAGAAATGAGAATCCGGATATTCTTTCGTCTCCCTTTTGCTCCTCCATTTTGGAGTAGTCGAGCGATCTGCCGTCAATTCTCGGAGGAGTTCCTGTTTTTAGCCTACTACTTTCAAAACCCCATTCTACTAATTGTTCCGTAATTCCCGTTGCGGCTTTTTCTGCCATTCTACCACCGGCAGCCTGTTTATTTCCGATATGGATGACACCATTAAGAAACGTACCATTAGTTAGCACGACGCATTTTGAGCGAATTTCATCCCCATTTGCTGTGATGACTCCGGAGATCTGATTGCCCTCCTTTAAAAGACCGATGACGGCCACCTGGTAAAAATCCAAGGTTGAAATACGCTCCAGTAGCTGCCGCCACTTCAAGGAGAAGAGCATTCTATCACACTGAGCCCTGGGGCTCCACATTGCAGGTCCTTTGCTTCTGTTGAGCATTCGGAACTGCACCATAGTTTCATCAGTCACAATGCCAGAGAGGCCACCCAAGGCATCGATTTCCCTGATTATTTGCCCCTTTGCAATTCCACCCATGGCAGGATTGCAACTCATTTGAGCCATGTTTTGCATATTCATGGTGATGAGTAATACCTCGCTGCCAAGGTTTGCGGCTGCCGCCGCGGCCTCACAACCGGCGTGCCCCGCGCCCACAACGATTATGTCATATTCAAGAAACATGCTGCAAAATTACCCAAATTGAATTAGACCGATGTTCCATCTGGGACGTTTCACGTGGAACCTAACAAGTTTAAGTATTCGTTTTCTTTTTTGCGCATTCTGCGCTTTTCCTTCTCAGTCTGGTCTGAATAACCACACAAATGAAGTGCACCATGTATAATCACTCTGTGAAGCTCTTGGGAATAGGTAGATGCGAAGTCATTTGCGTTTTCGCGCACCCGCGGTATGCTTACATAAATGTCAGAAATTATTGGTTCGTTTTTTTCAGAAAGCACAAACGTTAAAATATCAGTGTAATAATTATGTTGGAGGAACTTCTTATTGATGCCTTTCAAAAACTGATCGGAGCAAAAGATATAGGTTAGACTGTTGAGGGTTACTTTTTCGCGTTCAAAAAGAGCCAGTATAAAACTCTTCAAGGCTTTCTTGTCGGTAAGATGCGGACTAACTTTGTGATTTATAAATGATATTTTAGTCAATTTATTTCTAAAGTCGGAATCAAAGGAAAGGCTCAAATAATATATTTACACTACAAAAGAAATTGATGAACTTATCTCAAGTAAAGCCAGGAACAAAAGTAAAGATTAAGTCTCTTGAGAAGGATGAAATTATATTGAAATTAATGGAGATGGGTTGCCTGCCTAACGAAGAGGTCACCGTTTGGAAGAGGGCGCCGCTGGGAGACCCGATCTACATATTGGTTGCGGGGTATTCTCTTAGTCTTCGATTGGACGAAGCAGAGAAAATAGAAGTTGAAACAATATAAATAACTGATAATCAATAGTTTTGAAAATAGGATTGTATTTCGGCTCTTTTAATCCAATTCATATCGGTCACCTGATTGTTGCTAATTACTTTGCGAATAATTCGGGACTAGATCAAGTCTGGTTTGTTGTTTCACCCCAAAATCCGTTAAAAAAAGAGGGTTCCTTGCTTCATGAGCAGCATCGGAAATTCCTGATTGATCTGGCAATTCAGGGCGAACAGAAATTAAAAACATCAAACATAGAGTTTAAGTTGCCTAAACCATCATTTACGGTTACAACTATGGCATACATAGTGGAGAAGTATCCACAGCACCAGTTTTCAATAATTATGGGTAGCGATAGTTTCAGTAACATTGCCAATTGGAAAAATTTTGAAGTGCTGTTGAGAGACTATGAAATCTACATATATAAAAGGCCAGGCTTCAAAATTGAAAATAAATATGGCGCAAAAATTCATATTTCAAAAGCACCATTATTGGATATTTCAAGCACTTATGTGCGGCAACAGTTACAGACGAGAAAATCAATACGATTTTTAGTTCCGGACATTGTGAAAGAAGAAATAGAAAAGCACCAATATTACTCAGATTATAAGTCCAAGAAGCAGACAGCCTAACACAATATAAGGGGAACGTATTTTGGTAAATGTCAACAAAACAAAAGTAGCCAGAATTACAAAAATGTTTACGAAGCTGACCGTCTTAAACTCGGTGATAGAAATATCTTTAAGCAGGTACATAGATGCGGCCCACATAATTCCGACAACAACCGCATTAATTCCCTCAAGTGCGCGAAAAACCACAACATACTTCTTTAGGTTGTGCCACACAGGATAAAAGAATAAAACCAATAAGGCCGTCGGGAGAAAGATACCGATGCAACCTATGATACAACCAAGAAGCTGCATACTTGCACCTTCATCCCGGAGCACCATTCCCCCCGTATACGATGCGACAGAAAAAACGGGGCCTGGTATGGCTCGTACAAGCCCCCACCCTGTCAGATATTCCTCCTTGGTCATGTATTGGGTTTTCTTTCTTACTACATATTGTTCGTACATCATAGGCATGAGCACATCTCCTCCACCAAAAACGAGACTTCCGAACCGATACATATTTTCCGTGAGATTATAAGCCTTTTTGTTCTCCCAATTATGTCTGCGCGCTGATTCACTCAGGACCCCCACAATAGCAAAAAGCAGCAAAAACAACCATATGTTTGTCCACTTTATTTGCTTCGGCTTAATATTTTCTTTTTCAGGAATTCGCTTATCACTAAAGTTTGTGACAACACCGCCGAGTACAATCAGTACCGGGAAAATCCATGAGGTCTTAAACAAAAAATAAGTCACAAACAGACTCCCCAGCATTACGATATAAGTGATCGTATTTTTTATCGATATTCGGTACATCCGGTAAGCAGCAAATGCCACGAAGCCAACAGCCATCGGCTGCACATAGGAAAAAACATTCAGGGTGACGTGATAGTCGTTGACATACTGGACCAAAAAAGAAAAGGCTCCCATAAGAATGCTTGCCGGCAAGATCCAAATCAATAAGGTAAGGATAGCCAAAGGCACACCACCTCTTTTATATCCAATTAATGTAATTGTTTGTGTAGAAGTTCCCCCCGGAAGTAATTGACAAAACGAAACATATTCCATTAACTCTTCTTTCGTAACATCCCGCCTTCTTTCGGTGAAGGTTTTTATCATCATTCCCAAATGACCCTGGGGACCACCAAATGCTGATATTGTATAGAAGAAAACAGTTTTTAAAAATGGAACATGCCTGAATAATACCATGAATATTTTATAAAGGGTAAATGAACTTAACCGGTTAAATGAGTACTATTTTTTAAGGCCTATTTCTCTCAGTCGCTCATCAAGGTATCCTCCCGCAGTTACATCGTCATAAGCTTTCTCGTGTTTCTCATCAATACAGCTTGCAAGTGCAGCAAGGCTCATGGATGATTTTGGATGAAGAAAGAAAGGAATTGAAAATCTTGATGTATGCCATAATTCTCTCGGAGGATTTACAACCCGGTGAGTGGTGCTTTTTAATTTATTATTCGTTAAGCGCTGCAGCATATCCCCAACGTTTACGACTATTTGATCGGGAAGAGATGTTACATTAACCCATTCATTCTGTTTGGTGAGGATTTGCAGGCCATCTGCGGACGCTCCAACAAGTAATGTTATAAGATTTATATCTTCATGCTGTTCAGCGCGGATTGCGCTTTTAGGCTCTGTGGTTATTGGAGGATAATGAATAGCACGAACAATGGAGTTGCCTTCCATCACAAAGTCATCAAAATAGTTTTCCTCCAGGTTTAGATACAGGGCAATTGCTTTGAGTAAATATTTACCCGAATTTTCAAAAGCTCTGTAAGCTTTTTCAAAAGTTTCATTAAATCCATTTACATCAGTGACCGATACGTTATCAGGATATTCTGATTTCAGCGGATGGTTTTTGGGAACGATCTGGCCAAACTGAAAGAACTCCTTCAAATCGGGAGCATCACTTCCCTTGGCGTGCTCTTTACCAAATGAAGTGTATCCTCTTTGCCCGGCCAATTCTTGGATTTCAAATTTCTTTTTCTTTTCCAGGGGCAGCGAAAAAAATTGTTGAACATGGGTATAAAGCTCAGCAATAAGTTCAGCCATTATACCGTGATTTTTTACTGCGACAAACCCTACCTCTTCATATGCCTTCCCAAGGTTTTGTACAAACGCGGCTTTTTTTTCCGGTGTGTTATCAACGAAGTCTGATAAATCAACAACAGGAATTGTCATATCAAAGTCGATTTAAATTCTTGAATCAGGTTCAGCAAAAACAAATTACAAATAATTTCTCTGTAGATGCGTCTTACCTGAGAAAAATTTGAAAATTAGAATTCTGCATTCTTTGGGAACCTTGGAAAAGGGATCACGTCCCTGATATTGTTCATGCCGGTAACAAACTGAATTAACCGTTCAAAACCCAACCCAAAACCAGCATGTTTGCAAGTACCAAAGCGACGGGTATCAAGATACCAAAACAATTCCTCTGCAGCGATATTTAATTCTTTCATTCTTTGTTCCAACATTTCCATTCTTTCTTCTCTTTGAGATCCGCCAACAATTTCACCTATGCCGGGTGCCAACACATCCATAGCTGCAACGGTCTTGCCATCATCATTCCGGCGCATATAAAACGCCTTTATCTCTTTGGGATAATTGATAATAATCACAGGCTTTTTGAAATGCTTCTCTACCAAATATCTTTCATGCTCACTCTGTAAGTCTATTCCCCATTTGTCTACTAAAAATTTGAATTTCTTTTTTTTGTTTTCATTTGAGTCTTTCAGAATCTCAATAGCATCAGTATAGGTTATTCTTTCAAAATTATTGCTGATAACAAATTCCAGCTTTTCAATCAACCCCATTTCGCTTCTTTGGTTTTGAGGCTTTTGTTTTTCTTCTTCTGCGAGGCGATTAGCTAAAAAATCAAGATCTTCCTTATTATTTTCCAAAACATATTTTATCAGATACTTGATAAACTCTTCGGCAAGATTCATATCATCTTCGAGATCATAAAAAGCCATTTCCGGTTCTATCATCCAAAACTCGGCGAGGTGTCTTGAGGTGTTGGAGTTCTCGGCACGAAAGGTAGGTCCGAAAGTATACACCTCGCCCAACCCCATTGCGCCTAATTCCGCTTCGAGTTGTCCACTTACAGTAAGGTTGGTCGCCCGTCCGAAAAAGTCTTCTTTATAATTTATAGAGCCATCCTCATTTTTTGCTGGCTTTTCAAGATCAAAGTTGGTTACATGAAAAGTTTCTCCCGCCCCTTCTGCATCAGACGCTGTAATGATGGGAGTGTGCAGATAAACAAAACCTTTGTCATTAAAAAATTTATGAATAGCAAAAGCGAGCGAATGTCTTACCCGAAATACGGAAGCAAAAGTATTAGTCCTAAACCGGAGATATGCTATTTCTCTTAAAAACTCAAGGCTATGCTTTTTGGGTTGTAACGGAAATTTTTCGGGATCACATTCTCCCAAAATCTCAATAGTATCTGCTTTTAATTCTACTTTTTGACCCTTGCCCAAAGAGGCCACTAATTCGCCCGAAATCCTTAACGAAGCACCGGTTGTGACTTTTTTTAATAAATCTTCATCAAATTTTCCCAGTTCCGCAACAACCTGCAGATTGTCATTGGTGCTGCCGTCATTCAAGGCAATAAATTGATTGTTTCTAAATGTTCGCACCCACCCCATCACCGCAAATCTGTGATTAATAAGCCCATTCTTCAAAATGGTTTTAATTTTTATTCTCTCGTTAAACATTGGAATAGTAATTGTTGCAAATATAAAATATCGGTAAGGAGTTACAACAAATTAAAGGAGCATCATGAAACTCGAGTACCTTTGAGAATGTTTTTCTAAAAAATGCGCTAAAAGGGTTAATAATCAACATTATTTTATTTTTTTGTAAAAATGATGTATCATTGCAAATGAAAACTGACTGTTTTCCTTTGCTACGGTCTATAAGTAAGTTTAATAGAATCCATCCATCATAAATCATCAAAATCAGATTTACAATTTAGGTTCGTTTGATTATTAATCTACACGTCACTTTATGTATGACATTGCACAACTGAACGAGATGCTCGTTCCTGAGTTGCTTGATATTGCGGAGCAACAAAACATTACAAACGCCCATTCTTTAGAAAAACAAGAATTGATCAACCGGATTCTTGATAAACAAACAATGATGAATAACAGTGAAAAGAAGGCAGCCGACGGCCCGAAACCGAGGCGCAAGAGGATTGTGAAAACTAAATCAGAGGAACCGTTGCCGGCAGAAGATGCCGTTAGCAGCGAACCGTCGCACGAAACAAAGCATAAAAAACCAGAAGATAAAAGGAAGCCTGTTAAAAAGACAAAAGAGGAGGGGCAAGGACCTGTGATTTCCGGTGAAGAAGAAGCAGGAGACTTTAAGCAAGCAGAGGATCTGGGCGATCCAAAGTTGATCGCACCGGGGCTTGTAGAGCTTTTGAATGATGATTTGGAAGAAGAAATGTTGGAGCCACTATTAACTAATGGCGCGCAGAGCCAGACCAGGTCAAACCAACAGAAAAAGGAAGCAGCCTTCAATATCGAATTTGATGGCGTAATACTTGCCGAAGGTGTTTTGGAAATGATGCCCGATGGGTATGGCTTTTTGAGAAGCAGTGATTATAATTATCTTTCGTCTCCAGATGATATTTATGTTTCCCCATCCCAGATAAAATTGTTTGGTTTAAAAACAGGCGATACGGTACACGGATCAGTAAGACCTCCAAAAGAAGGGGAGAAATACTTTGCTTTATTAAAGGTAGAAACGATAAATGGCAAAGGTCCGGATGAGGTAAGAGACAGGGTCCCGTTTGATTATTTAACCCCCTTGTTTCCTTTTGAAAAACTGAATCTGTTTGTTTCACCAAGCAATCTTTCCACCAGGATTATCGATTTGTTTACGCCGATCGGAAAAGGGCAAAGAGGCTTAATTGTAGCCCAGCCGAAGACAGGCAAAACAATGCTTCTCAAAGAAATCGCCAATGCAATTGCGGCCAATCATCCTGAATGTTACCTGATGATTGTGCTGGTCGACGAAAGGCCGGAAGAAGTAACCGATATGGAAAGAAGCGTAAAAGCAGAAGTGATTGCTTCTACATTTGATGAGCCCGCCGAGAAACACGTGAAAGTAAGTACCATGGCCTTGCAAAAGGCAAAAAGATTAGTAGAATGCGGGCATGACGTAGTGATTTTGTTAGATAGCATTACGAGACTAGCGCGTGCGCACAATACAGTAGCACCGGCAAGCGGAAAGGTTTTGTCAGGCGGCGTAGAGGCGAATGCTATGCAGAAACCTAAACAATTTTTTGGAGCGGCGAGGAAAATTGAATATGGTGGTTCACTCACAATTATTGCCACAGCGCTGGTAGATACAGGAAGTAAAATGGACGAAGTTATTTTTGAAGAATTTAAAGGAACCGGTAACATGGAATTGCAGCTTGAACGGAGGTTGTCTAACAAAAGAATCTTCCCCGCAATTGATATTGTGGCGTCATCAACCAGGCGCGATGACCTGTTGCTCGACAAAGAAACATTGCAACGCATGTGGATCTTACGCAATCATATGGCCGATATGAACCCTGAAGAGGCCATCAATACTTTGTTGAAAAACATGAAGGGAACCAAAGACAACATAGAGTTTCTCACCTCAATGAATAGTTGATTTTTCAAAACAAAATTTTTATAAACCCAACCACTGATTTCAGTGGTTTTTTTGTTCTGTTTTTAAAATAATTTTGCCCGATGCCTGTTGAACCGGTCAATATTGACAAGTTTCTTGAATTCACAAAATCCTTCCCGGTACTGGATGTCAGAAGCCCCGGCGAATTTTCGCACGCTCATTTCCCCGAAGCTTTTTCCTTACCCTTATTTACGGACGAACAAAGAAAAATTATTGGTACCGCATATAAACAACAAAACAGACATGTCGCTGTCGATATCGGACTTCAATATTTTTCCGACCGGATGAAGCGGGTATATGATGACGTAGACAAGATACTTGCGGGATGGATGGAAGAGAAGAAAATTACTGCTTCTGGTAATAATGTATTGTTAATGTATTGCTGGCGTGGCGGAATGCGTAGTGGAGCAATGGCCTGGCTGCTGAGCCTCTATGGCTACAGGATTTACGTGTTGATCGGTGGGTATAAGTCTTTTCGCCGGTGGACCCTTGCGCAATTTGAAAGGCAGTATAATCTGCATATAATCGGCGGCTTCACCGGATCGGGTAAAACCGAAATTCTGATGAAACTTAAACAAGACGGGCATAAAGTGATTGATCTCGAGGGATTGGCCAATCATAAAGGCTCTGCCTTTGGCTCGCTCGGACAAGGGCCCCAGCCATCTGCCGAAATGTTTGAAAACAGGCTGGCCATGGAACTTTATAGGGGGATTCCTCTACCGGAGATCATAACTAACGATAACGGCTATGCGAAGGCAGACAATGAACACATTTGGATCGAAGATGAAAGTATGCATGTTGGTTCCGTCGGCATTCCCAAAGCATTTTGGAACCAGATGCGCGAAAGCAATTTATTTTTCATAGACATTCCTTTCGAAGAAAGATTGAAAAATATTGTGGCACGGTATGGTAAGTATGAAAAACCAGAGCTTGAAACCTGCATTTTGAAAATACAAAAGAGACTTGGCGGACTTGAAACGAAAAGCGCCCTTCAATCCTTAAAAGAGAACAGGATACAGGAATGTTTTTCCATTTTGCTTCGATATTATGACAAACTCTATAACGTAAGCCTTCATAATCGAGAAAATCTCGCACTGCTATTAAATAAAATACCCTGTACCAGCGTTGATATAATTAATGCCGCAAAAGTCTGTGAAAAAGCTCTGGCATGATACTATAATCCAGCGTATGAAACTCTTTTTGCTGTTTTTATTACTGCCCCTTAAAATGCTTGCTCAGGATATCACCGGAGTATGGACGGGTACCTTATACAATGATACCACAAAGCAGTATTTGAAATATGAATTGGCCATCAGCGAATATGATGGAAAATTGAGCGGATATTCACATACCATTTTCGTGATTGACAATACAGATAATGTTGGGGTAAAATCAGTAAAAATTAAAAAATCGGGAGATAGTTATTTAATTGAAGATGAGAAACTCGTTTATAATAACTATACCGATCCTCCGGCAAAGGGCGTGAGAATGTTTAGCAAACTTTCTTTAACAGAAAACGATACGACAATGATATTGAGTGGTCCATGGAAAACCAATCAGACCAGCCACTACCGAAGTATTACAGGGAATATCTTGCTTCACAAGAAGAAACAAATACAGCAGTCTTTAATAGTTCCAAAACTGGAAGAGTTAGGGATAGCCGGGTCGCTTTCATTTATGAAAGAAGTAAACACAAGGCCTGATGAATACGCAAGTGGTGATATAGATCCAATCCGCAAAAGCAATTCCAATCCGCAAAAGCAATCAGTAGCTGATAGAAGCAAGGTTGACACAACGAACGTGAACCTTAAAAAGGCGCAAAAGCAGAGCAATAGTGAAGAAATTGCAGGCGAGACAACCACCCCTTCAGCAAAAAAGATAAATCAACCAAACAATCCTGTTCCGGGTCGGCCCGCTGAAGCGACGTTAAATTACGAAACGGTTAAAGTTTCTTCCATCAATACCAACGAAATGCCGGCACAGCTAAGGGCAAGCTCGAAAATTACAAGAGAAGACCCTGTATTTGATGCCATAAAAGAAAGCCAGGAGGAAATGGCAAAGGTTCACCTCGCGGCAGCAGACCTTGACTCACGCGCCATTGAAACAGTTAAAAGCGTAAACATAAAAAATGATAGCCTCAGGCTCACACTTTATGATAACGGCGACGTTGACGGAGACACAGTAAGTGTGTTATTGAACGGAAACGTGATCTGGCCGCTACAAAGACTTACTGCAAACGGAAACAGTAAAACTATTTATCTTACACCCGAAATGGGTGATTCGCTGGAACTCATCATGTATGCCGAAAATCTCGGGAGTATTCCTCCAAACACCGGCTTGCTGGTAGTACACGATGGTGATGATGCCTATGAAATACGCTTCAGCGGCGATTTGCAAAAAAACGCCGCAATTGTTTTGAGGCGAAAAAAGAAATAGCATTTATGCATGACCGGTAGTTTGTCAACAGAGAATATAACAGATTCAATACAACTCACGCACTATTCGCATGGAGCAGGTTGCGGTTGTAAAATATCTCCCCGCGTGCTTGAAACAATTCTGCAGAGCAACCTTACGCTTCCTGATGATAAAAGATTATTAGTTGGCAATCATTCAAGGGATGACGCAGCCGTATACGAAATCTCAAAAAATAAAGCGCTTATTTCAACCACCGATTTTTTTATGCCGATTGTGGACGATCCTTTCAATTTTGGGAGGATAGCATCGGCAAATGCGATTAGTGATATATATGCAATGGGGGGCAAACCAATACTGGCGATTGCAATTTTAGGCTGGCCCATAAATGTTCTGCCTGCGCATATTGCGCAAAAGGTTGTTGAAGGAGCCAGGAGCATTTGTAGGGAAGCTGGAATTTCTTTGGCAGGCGGGCACAGTATTGATAATCCGGAACCAATATTCGGGCTTGCCGTTAATGGATTGGTTTCCAAAAAACACATCAAACAAAACAATACTGCACGTAAAAATGATGTTTTGTTTTTAACCAAACCCTTGGGTGTTGGTATATTAACCACTGCTGAAAAAAAGGGGATACTCAAAAATGAACACAAACACATTGCTGCTCAACAAATGATGCGGTTGAATAAGGTTGGAAGATTATTGGGCAAGATGGAAGATGTGCATGCCATGACCGACGTAACAGGTTTTGGTCTGTTGGGTCATCTAATCGAAATGGTTGAAGGGAGTAAGCTAAGTGCAGATATCTATTACCGGAAAATTCCGATAATTGTAAAGAGCCTCAATCTTTATGTGAAGCAAAAATGCATTCCTGGCGGAACCATCAGAAATTGGGAGAGCTATGGTGAAAGAGTGGCACCGATTAGTATTCTCCAAAGAACCATTCTTGCCGATCCGCAAACGAGCGGAGGATTATTAATTGCTGTTGATCCAAAATCGGTAAAAAAGATTCAAAAGATTTTTAGCAAAAATGGTCTTGAGTATTTCATTGAACCAATAGGGCACCTTACGAAACAAAAAGAAAAACTTGTTTTTCTAAAAAAGTGAAGGTTTTACCCCGCTATAATTCGTCAATTATTTTTGCCAGTTTCCTGTCTTTTTCGGTGACCATATTTCCGGCATCGTGCGTAGATAGCCAAATGTCTACGGTATTATATACATTCATCCATTTGGGATGATGATCCATTTTTTCGGCAGCGAAAGCCACCCTTGTCATAAATGCGAAAGCTTCTGAAAAATCAGTAAACTTAAATTGTTTGTGAAGCGCATTGTTTTCTTCTTTCCACATGAAGTATCTTTTTCGATTAAAAAATCAAATGTTGTTTGTTTTTTATTTTTTCATTGGTTAGCTCAGTTACAAGCTGCACAGCGGGAATTGTTTTAATAGAGCCAATGAGTAACAAAGTCTCTTTGTCCGGCATCACGTCATCCTTAACCAGCCATAAGAAATCGAGATGTTTGAATTCCGGTAAAAGAAATTCCCCATCATCTTTGTTATTATATAAATAATGACGTATAGTGGAAGCAGGAGTGGTGTATTCATAAATCGTGAAAAAATATTTTCTCGTCTTTTTGTTCAGCTGAATTTCGATGTTGTTATTTATCCTGAAATTGAGGTTCAGCAGTTTGTTCAAATGCCAGCAAAATCTATATTGTTCCATTGGTGCAACGATTCCCAACAGGCGGGCGTCTGCAAAGAAATCTTCGATCATCACATCATTGTCTATGCGAAGTTTCATTGTTGCAATAGTTTGCGATCAAAAAGTAATATTAAATGTCATTTCGTTTTTGTCTCTTAAAATGGTGACAGTCGTTGCATCCCCTTTTTTAAACTTACTTAGAGCAACCATGTAACTGTTCATGTCAGACACATTATTATCACCAAGGCGAATAATTACATCGCCGGCTTTCATACCGGCTTTGTTAGCAATTTTGCCATCGATTATTCCGTCTGCGCGAACACCCTTTCCGTCAAAAGTATAATCGGGCATAATGCCAAGCGTTACTGTAAATCTCTTTGCTTCTATTTTTAGTTCACGCGTTTTTGTAAAAGCAAGCTTACCATCATTATTTGTTTCTTCAATTACGTGATAGATATATTTGATCACGTCCCACTCTCCTACAAAATTTATTTTATCAACATCATCAGTAGGTTTGTGATAATCCGCATGTATACCCGTGAAAAAAAATAATACAGGAATATTCTTCAGATAAAAGGAAGTATGATCACTTGGGCCAATCCCGCTCGAATCAAATTTTACGTTGAAGGCTTTTGTTTTTGCCTCAAGAACATGGCCCCATTCGGGAGATGTTCCATATCCGCCGATAGTAATTGTGTGCGTACTGTCGTTTAGCCGGCCAACCATGTCAGAGTTGATCATGTAATTAGTCTTGTTCAGGTCAATGGATGGGTGTTCTGTGTAATATTTAGAACCAAATAAACCTAATTCTTCGCCGGAAAAACAGATAAAGAGATAATTATTTTTTTTGTACTTCGAGTCTTTTAGCATCTTGGCCAGTTCAATAACCGCCGCGGTCCCGCTGGCATTATCATCTGCACCATTATGAATTTCCGGTTTGCCCGTCCAGAGGGAATTTTGATCTTCTCCATAGCCAAGATGGTCGTAGTGAGCCCCGATGATTATCGTGTATGCGGCACCGTTATCAATATATCCAATTACATTATGCGCCGTTCTTTTTTTGTCGCCAATGGCCACGTTAAGTTTTATTTCGTAGGTAGATGTTTTGTCTTTTAAAAATTTTGCAACAGCGTCTTTGGTAACATAAATTACAGGTATTTTCAGCGGATCGGATTTTTCTTTCCCATTGAACTGTAATTCGTCGTCAATTTTGCCCGAATTATAAACAATAACAGCGGTAGCACCCTTTGATGCGAAGTCTTCTGCATTATTCTTAATTTCTTCTTCCAGGTCAAAATGAGGATTATTTTTATTTTTTTGGAGCAAATCTTTTACATCTAAAAACCACGACGAACCCAGTTCCGGTAATGCGGGTGATGCATACGAATCTACGGATGTATTTGCGCTAAAGATGAAAGGGAAAAAATCCGTATCAGCAATGAGTTTGTTATCATTAAAACTTAAATGAGTTTGGGGTAAAATTTGCTTCCCTTCATTTATTTCAAATGTTTGTATATAAGTATCATTATCTCCCTTTGGTATTAAGTTGACGCTCTTGAATTGCTGCTCAATGTATTCGTAAGCCAGTTTTTCGCCAGGAGTACCTGTCCTTCTACCCTCGAGCTTGTCGCTTGCAAGATATCCAATTTCATTTCGTAAATTTTGCACGACAATTCTGTCGCGTTTTTTTAATCTTTGGGCAGATGCCGTCTGACTAATGATCAATAAAATCAGAAGAAAGTTTTTCATTTAGCAAATTTTCGAAGCAAAAGTAAGGCTAATAACCGGCGAAAAGAATGTGATTTTCATCTCTTTTCTTAATTCGTAAAAGCCACGTATTATGTAACAACTATTTTTACAAATTATTTAAAAAGCAACTTGGGCAAAAATATAAATATTGCGTTAGTAGGTAATCCGAATAGTGGAAAGACATCATTATTCAACTGTCTCACGGGGCTGAATCAAAAAGTTGGAAATTTTCCCGGAGTAACTGTTGATAAAAAAACAGGCCAGACTAAAATTTCTGAAAATCTTACAGTAAACATCATTGATCTTCCCGGTACGTATAGTCTTTATCCAAGAAGGGGAGACGAATGGGTTGCGTATAAAGTTTTATTGGACCAGGATAGTGATGTGAAAGCAGATGTGATAGTACTTATTGCAGACGCGTCCAATCTGAAAAGGAATCTTCTTTTCTGTTCGCAAATCATCGATTTAAAAAAGCCGGTGGTGGTTGCGCTAACGATGACAGATATTGCAAAGAAGAATAACATAAAGATTGATATTCCGGGCCTGGAAAGAGAATTGGGCATATTGGTAATACCTGTAAATCCGAGAAAAAACAAAGGAATAGCGGAATTAAAAAAAGCCATTCTGCAAACTGCGGAAAATCTGGATAAAGTTCCCGAGCGTGATTTTGTCGATTCTTCTTCATATGCACCAGTGGCCATTCTCAAAATACAGGCAATATTTCCCGGAGTAAGCAACTACCTTTCGATTCATTATTTAACCAATCACGAATCGTTTGAACTGCCTCCTGCAACACAGGAGGCAATAGAAAGTATAGAGCGGGAAACTAATTTTAATCCCTCGAAAACGCAGGCAGAGGAAATATTGCAACGCTATGGAAAGATCAAGAGCATTATGCAACAGACAGTAGTGGAAACGGACCCGTTGCAAAAAACGCTTTTCACGCAAAAATTAGATGACATTTTACTTCACCGCACCTGGGGCTATATTATTTTGTTTGGAGTGTTGTTTATTCTTTTTCAAAGTATTTTTTTATTGGCACAATATCCGATGGATGGAATAGAATGGACTTTTGCAAAAGCCGGGGCCTGGTTATCCGATGTATTGCCTTCGGGTTGGTTTAGCGATCTTTTTATAAACGGTATTGTTGCAGGCCTGAGTGGTATCCTCGTATTTGTGCCACAGATAATGATTTTGTTCGGGTTAATAACATTATTGGAAGATACCGGTTATATGGCCCGTATCAGCTTCCTAACGGATAGGGTTATGCGAAAAGCCGGACTCAATGGAAAAAGTGTAATGCCCATGATCAGCGGACTTGCATGCGCAGTGCCTGCTATCATGAGCGCGCGGGGAATAGAAAACAAAAAAGAACGGCTGCTCACGATAATGTGTACCCCATTGATGAGTTGCAGTGCACGAATTCCTGTTTACACTGTGTTAATTGCGTTGATCATTCCGAATAAAATGTACCTTGGTTTTATAAGCTTGCAGGGATTGGTAATGCTCTCGATGTATGTGTTAGGCACATTGATGGCGTTGATTTCGGCCTATGTGATGAAGCGTTTTATTAAGAGTAGCGAAAAAAGCTTTTTTATTCTTGAATTACCGATTTACCGTGGCCCGCGGTGGAAAAATGTTTTCTATACCATGGTAGAAAAGGCAAAGGTTTTTGTGCTGCAGGCCGGCAAGGTAATAATGGTGATAAGTTTAATATTGTGGGCACTCAGTTCTTTTGGCCCGCCAAAACGGATAAATGACATTAACCAAAAATATGCGGCCCTGGAAAAAAAAGCGCCGCCTAAAACAAGGGAATATGATAAACTCAAAAAAACAGAATTGCTGGAAAATTCCTATGCCGGAATTTTAGGTAGAACCATTGAGCCTGTGATAAAGCCGTTAGGATACGATTGGAAGATTGGCATTGCGCTGATTACTTCTTTTGCGGCACGTGAAGTATTTGTGGGTACCATGGCCACGCTTTACAGTGTTGGCGATGGTAAGGATGAAGGCAACGAAACACTCCGGCAAAAAATGCGCGCAGCTATCAGACCGGACGGGACTAAAGTGTATACGCTTGCTTCCGGGTTATCCCTGTTAATTTTCTATGCTCTTGCCATGCAATGCATGAGCACACTTGCTATTACCAAACGAGAAACCCGATCCTGGAAATGGCCATTAATTATGCTCTCCTATATGACGAGCATGGCGTATATTTTCAGTTTTGCTGCATATCATATCTGCAGATAATGATTTCCAAGGGCCTTAAAACGGCATGATTTAATACCATTCATCAATTTTTTCTCCCCTCCATCAAAATCTAATACTGCTGGAAATTTGTTACAAATAACTGCTGGTAAATAGGTTCGCTCAAGAAAAAGCACAGTACAATAACTGCTACTTTAAAAAATAAGGTATTATGTATTGCATAGTATTGTTAAATGCCCTATCTTTACATCGTAATTACATTTTTAGGCTTTATCAAAAAAATTTAAAACATGAATATTGATAATACAGCAAGCCAAATGCGGAAAGGGGTTTTGGAGTTCTGCATTCTGTCGATAATAAAAATGGGAGAAGCCTATCCCAGTGATATTATTGATAAAATGAAAGCCGCCAACCTCAATATTCTGGAAGGCACATTATATCCGCTACTCACCAGGTTGAAAAATGCAGATTTTCTAACGTACCGGTGGGTAGAGAGCAATAGCGGACCCCCAAGAAAATATTTTTCTCTCACTGAAAAAGGCGCGGAATTCTATAACGAGCTTGAGGCCACATGGCAACAGCTTGCTAACGCTGTGGAAGAGATCACCGGCAAAAAGAATTAAATAAAATCAACTTCAACAAAACTAAACAGAAGGACATGAAAAAAGTAATCAATATAAATTTTCAGGGGATGGTGATTCCGATTGAGGAAACATCGTATGAGCTGCTGAAAGAATATATCGAAAGCCTCCGGCAGTACTTTGTAAAAGAAGAAGGTAGAAATGAAATTATTAACGATATCGAAAGTCGAATCGGGGAACTATTTCAGGATCGGTTAAAGAAAGGTGCTACATGTATTACTGATGATGATGTAAATGCCATCATTAAAAATATCGGACGCCCACAGGATTTTGAAGAGGAAGAGGGTTCAGATCCATCATCTGCTGATTCTGCCAAATCTGACGAGAGCAAACAAGCGTATTATCAGCCCAACTGGGAATTCAGAGGCAAACGTTTGTACCGTGATGAAAACAATAAAATATTGGGAGGTGTTTGCAGCGGCATAGCAGCCTATTTTAATATCGATCCTGTAATTGTAAGAATATTATTCATTGTTTCAGGAATAGGGTTCTTTGTGTATATATTGTTATGGATTTTTGTTCCGGGAAGCAATTCGCTGGTAAATGGCGTACGGAGAAGGTTGTACAGGAATCCTGATGGAAAAATCCTGGGAGGAGTTTGTAGTGGCATCGGCAGTTATTTTGATGTAAATCCCTGGCTGATCCGGTTTTTGTTTTTAATACCTTTCATTACATTTATTTTTCGCTGGGGACATGTTGGTGCGCTCACATTTCCGCATTTTATTTCATTCACTTTCAGCCCCGGTACATTTCTTATCTACATCATATTATGGCTGGTGATACCGGAAGCAGTCACTACGTCTGAAAAACTGGAAATGAAGGGTGAAAAGGTGGATATTAATTCTATTAAAAATTCGGTGGTTGCAGAGATGAAAGGAGTAAAAGAAAGGGTAGGAAAGATGGGCGCCGAAGCAGGAAATTTTGCAAAAGAAAAAGGGGCTCAAATGGGCCAGGAAATGCGGTACGCAGCAAGGAGTACCGGAAGCGTTTTCGGAAATGTAATCGTGACGATCTTTAAAATTTTTTCCTATTTCATCCTCGGGAGTATTGCATTTGCGTTGATCGTGGCATTATTTTCAATAGCAGTGGTATCTGTTGGTGTATTTCCTTTAAAGGATTTTATTCTTACCAATGGCTGGCAAAGCGCCTACGCGTGGGGTACTCTCATATTTTTTATTGGTGTTCCGGTAGTGGGACTGATCACATTTATCATCAGGCGCCTCGCAAGAATAAAAAGTACCAATAGAATGATTCGATATTCTTTTGTGGGCTTGTGGATTCTTGGCGTTATTTGTTTTATAGCCCTGATTGCTTCAATTGCCAATGATTTTAGAAGAATAAGTTCTATGAATGAACAGAAGATTGCATTGACCAATGCTTCGGTTCCGTTTCTTACTGTAAGTTCTATTGATAACAACAGATATCATCGATACAATAACTGGCTTCGCTTTGAACCATTCGCATATTTTGATGACGACACCGCCTATGTTAGTAATGTTCATATTCGCATTGAGAAATCTCCCACGGACAGCTTCCAGGTGGGGGTTATAAAAATGTGTAACGGGAGCACCAGAAGAGATGCGGACAACTTAGCATCGCTAATCAATTTTAAAACGTTTCAAACTGATTCCGCCTTAATGATTGATCGTGCTATTGCAATCAACACAACAGATAAGTTTCGCAATCAATACGTAGAACTTACGGTGTATGTACCGGTAAATCACAAAATCAAAATCGAAAAAAATGTAACCGATAATCCCATACGGTTTTACGGGCCGTGGTGGCATGACGATAGTTGGGACAATTGGTATGGCGATAATGACTATGATTACGATTTTAAATATGGGGAAACGTACATCATGAAACAAGACGGGCTTTACACACTTGATGGTATTCCTTCTAATAAGGAAAATGAGTACCGTGGAAACCGGGAGGATGAATACGACGAAAATATGCCGACAAATCCGGGAAGTTACCGGTACAATAAACCAGATAAAATTGATTCTTTAATCGACCAAAAACAACTGCAAAGGCAAAAGGCCCAAATGTCCATTGATTCATTACGCGAGGAAAGGCAGAGAGCAGACCAAAGGCTGAAGGACTCACTTAACGGAGTCAAAGAGAAGATAGAACAAAAAATCCAAAAAATTGATGACCAGGATAAACCCCCTTCTCAGGCATATATCCGTGTAGGAAACGGAGAATACAACTTCGTAATGCATATTTAACAGAGCGTTTTTAAGGTTGAAGTTGAAAGAAAGGGCTTCATGTTACTAACATGGGCCCTTGTTTTTGACATCATATATTGATTTTATAATTCTAATTTCTACAAGTGGCATTTCATATAAATTTGCAGGCAATTTATATTTCATGAAGCATACCCCTTTTACAGAAAAACATATTGCCCGCGGAGCAAAGATGGCTGAGTTTGCAGGATACAATATGCCTATCAGTTATACCGGGGTAAATGATGAACACCTTACTGTTAGAAAAAATGCCGGCGTGTTTGATGTGAGCCATATGGGAGAATTCATCTTAAAAGGAGCCAACGCGCTGGAACTGATTCAGCGGGTCACCACGAACGATGCATCCAAACTTACTGGGGGCAAGGCGCAATATAGTTGTTTCACGAACGAAAATGGCGGCATCATTGACGATCTGCTCGTATATTGTATCGAGCAAAATAATGTGTACATGTTGGTTGTGAATGCGGCAAACATTGATAAAGATTGGGAGTGGGTTGAAAAAAATAATATAGGTAAAGCAGAACTGCATAACATTTCCGATCGTACCTGCCTGCTGGCCATCCAGGGACCAAACGCCACAAAAATATTACAGCCGCTTACCGACATTGATATAATGAACCTGAAATATTATACTTTCAAAAAAGGAAAGTTTGCCGGCGTGGACAACGTATTAATAAGCGCCACAGGTTATACCGGGTCGGGAGGGGTTGAAATTTATTTTGAAGATAAAGATGATAATGCGGATGTGGTATGGAATAAAATTTTTGAAGCGGGATCGTCTTACGGGTTAAAGCCAATTGGCCTTGCGGCAAGAGATACCTTACGACTGGAAATGGGATATTGCCTATATGGAAATGATATTGACGATACCACATCGCCTTTAGAAGCTGGTCTTGGGTGGATCACTAAATTCTCCAAGCCTTTTACAGCAAGAGGCATGTTGGAGAAACAAAAACAGGAGGGCATCACCAGAAAACTTGTAGGGCTTGAAATGGTCGAAAGAGGTATTCCAAGACATGGCTATGAAATTAAAGACCATTTAAGCGCTGTAATCGGTTATGTTACCAGCGGAACCCAATCTCCGTCTTTGAACAAAGCAATTGCTATGGGCTATGTGGACATAAATCATTCAAAACCAGATACCGAAGTATATGTAAAAGTAAGAGACAAACTTCTTATTGCAAAAGTTGTAAAAATGCCGTTTGAATAATCACACTATTCTATTTAATCACACCAAAACTTAATGAAGACAGAAAAAAATAATTTTCCCTCACTTTATACATGTTTATCACCATCGTTATTACCTCTATACAATGTAAGCGACAGCATAGTAGTAATAATTGATATACTAAGAGCAACATCTACTATTGCCACAGCGCTCCACAATGGCGCAAAAAATATTATTCCGGTTGATAGCGTTGCAGAATGTATCAAGTTGGGAAAACAAATGGATGCGATAACCGCAGGGGAAAGAGATGGTAAAATTGCTGAAGGCTTAAAATATGGTAATACGCCTTTACAATACAACGCCCATTTTATCGGGGGCAAAATATTAATCCTTACCACCACCAATGGCACCCGGTTATTGCATATGGCGCTCTCGAACGGGGCTTTAGAAATTATGACGGGTGCATTTTCCAACCTGTCAGCGGTATGTGAGCATTTGCTTACTCAAAATAAAAATGTAATACTCGCCTGTGCAGCATGGAAAGACCGCGTTAACATTGAAGACACTTTATTTGCCGGGGCTGTTATCGGCAGGATAAAAGAAAAGTTTCATGTGAATTGCGATTCCAGCCGCATTGCAGAGAGCTTCTATAATCTTGCTAAGGACGATTTGTTTTCATTTATGAAAGAAAAGAACGCGTCCCATTACCAGCGACTGATGAGTTATGGTCTCGAACAAGACATCCGGTATTGTCTTACAATTGATAATGCAAATGCACTGGTATTATACAAAGAAGGGCGATTGATAAAAGTATAGAGTCACTCTGCTCAAAATCACTCATTTTTGTATAAAAACACCGCACATTTTTCTTACTTTTGCAAATTGCTCTTTTTCATCCTGCATGCGAAAAAAGAACAAAAAAAGTAAACAGGATCGACTTTGGCTTTACCACATTTAATTAAGTACATTTATAATTCCGGCACCGACGAAGTAATCCGCAGAGGGAAAAAGATTCACTCTTTCGGATATGTAGAACTTATCGACTACGATGAGTTTATGCAATCCGTAAATTTTCGCGTCAAGGATGATGTCTATGCCACTTACTACAAAGTGAACGTTCAGAAATTTGATTCCCTCAAAACACTTTCGGCGAGATGCACGTGCCCCTATAATCTTGGCGATATATGCAGACATGAGGCGGCGGCATTGTTTCAATTGCAGGACCTGGTGGACAGAAATTTATTAGCTGCAGCAAAGACGGTTACTTATAATCAGCAGCATACCGTAATCAAAATAAAATTTATCGATCTGAAGGTAATACGTATGCTTGCCGGGCCAGAAAATTTTAATGAGGCAGAAGAGCTATTACGAACCAATAAACTAAATATTCTTTCTGCTGCCAACGAAAAAGTACATGCAGAAATGGAAGTGGGAGGCCGCAATTTCCCGATAATAATTCAAAAAAATGACGAAAGAAATTTTGATACATCGTGCACGTGCAATGAAACGGAACATGCCTTGTGTAAGCATAAAACGGCTCTGTTCCTTCAGCTCCTGAATGCACACGGCCCCAATTATTTTGATACTATCCGCGATTGGAATAAGGAAAAAAATAAACTGCTCGAGTTATATGGCTATAACCTGAATGAAGAGCTTACCGGAAAGTTTGAATTTATTTATAAGGACGGAAAACCTTTTTTAAAAGTCCTTGATCCGTCTATTAAAAAGATTTCTGCCCCGCAAAAGCCTACTCCCTCTTTTTCACAGCCGGAGCATCTTCCAGAGGTGTTGGTAGCCCAAAAGAGCAAACGGGTTGCAGTGGTTTTCAACCACAATCAACATACCTTCCCTTTCTTTACTATAGATGCTGTGCAGGGAGATTATGATGAAGAACAGGACAAATTTATCGGTAGGGTTGAAAAACTGGATGTAACGAAGTTTATCAACCTTGATCCTTTTTCCGAAAGTGACAAACATGCCGTACAACTCGTTCGAAAGCTTCAGCAATCGGAAATAAATAAATATTTGAATCGCAATTCTCCTTTTAGCGGCTTTTGGGAAAATATTGTTCATCCCGAAGGAGAAGATCTTACTGAGGAGACAAAGATTCTAATCTCAGAATTCATTCATCCCAAACTGAAAAAGTTATTTTTCTACGGAAGGATATTTTTATATCTGCCCAAAGGGAAAAAATTTACAACTGAAAATCTGGAAAATATTTTTGTTTCAACAGAAACGCCGGCGTTGCACTTTAGTGTAGCAGTAAAAGAAAACGAATATGTTCTGAGCTCAACAATCTCTGGCGGTAGTGAAAAACTCAAAATTTCAGAAAATCAATGGAATAATTATTTATTGTTGTTATACGACCGCGAAGTTTTTTTGTGGGACAAAACGGAAGATGCATTAATTGCGAAAAAATTCAATACACCCCTGCATATTCCAATGGAGGAATGGCCCGCACTGTTGAAAGAGGTGGTAATGCCTCTCACAAAAGACTACAAGGTAAACTTTGATAAGTCTCTCATAAAGGAAGTAAAAGAAGGCGAACCCGACATTACGGTAAATCTGATTGAAAAAGGCGATTACCTGTTGTTTCAACCGGTATTCAGCTATAAGGGATTTAATGTGAAAGCGGACGACAAGGAAAACATTATCGTTCCGGACAATGATAAAATATTACAGGTTCACCGGAATATACAGGCCGAAAAGGATTTTGTGCTACGGCTCGAAGGGCTGCACTCGCAGTTTTCTCACAAAGAAAATGACAGCCTTGTTTTAAAAGGAACAGATGTATTAAAGAACAACTGGTTCTTTTTATTTATTGATACCATGAAGGAATGGAAGATTCCCGTATATGGATTTAATGCTTTGAAGAATTTCCGGTTCAACACCGCAAAACCAGCCACTCATATTCATTTAAGCAGCGGGCTCGACTGGTTTGACGCGAAAGTAGAATTATCATTTGGCGAACAAAGAATAGGTGTGGCTGAAATAAAAAAAGCATTAAGCAACAAACAATCATTTGTACAGCTTAATGATGGCACACTGGGTATTTTACCCGACGACTGGATCAACAAATACGGACTTTTGTTCAAGGTTGGCCAGGGCAAAGACAATAAGCTTAAGCTCTCAAAATTTCACCTGAGTGTGATTGATGATCTTTATGAGAAAAGGGATGAATCAGAAATTCAGTTTGAGCTCGATGAAAAATATGACCGGTTAAGAAATTTCAGGACTATTCCTGAAACAGACGTTCCTAAAGAACTAAAGGATAAATTAAGACCCTACCAAATCTCCGGGTTAAACTGGCTGAATTATTTAAACAGCGTGGGATGGGGTGGCATACTTGCAGATGATATGGGCTTGGGAAAGACAGTACAGGCCTTAAGCATGTTGCGCCATTATGAGCTGGAAAATAAACACCTAAAGGCACTGGTGGTTTGCCCTACAACACTTATTTATAACTGGGAAAATGAAATAAAAAAATTCACACCTTCTTTGTCGTGGTGCATACATCATGGCGGCCTTCGCACCCGACAGGCCGAAGATTTTGATCAATATAATATTGTCATCACCACTTATGGCACGCTCAGAAGTGACGTTCAGTTATTGATGAAAGTGATGTTTGATTATGTGATACTGGACGAATCGCAGGCGATAAAAAACCCATCTTCTAAAGTGACGAAAGCGGCATGCTTGCTTACTGCGAAAAACCGTTTGTGCATGAGTGGTACGCCTTTACAGAACAACACGTTTGATGTATATGCTCAAATTAATTTTTTAAATCCCGGACTCCTGGGATCTGTTGAGTTTTTCAGAAATGAATTTTCTACTCCCATAGACAAGTTTGGTGAACAGGCACAGAAAGAGCATTTGAAAAAGCTTTTATACCCATTCATTTTGCGCAGGACAAAGGAGCAGGTGGCAAGAGATCTCCCGGAAAAAACAGAAACAATTCTTTACTGTGAAATGGAAGATGCACAGCGGCAGGTGTACAATTATTACCGCAATGCCTATCGCGATAAAATTATGAATGTGATCGAGGGGGAAGGTATCGAAAGATCGCAGCTTACAATTCTGCAAGGGCTGATGAAGTTGAGACAAATATGCGATAGCCCGGCTATTTTAAACGAAGATGAAAAGTACCAGAATCACTCTATCAAGTTGGAAGAGCTTACCCGGGAAATTGAGGAAAACATCGGCGAACATAAGGCCCTGATTTTTTCACAGTTTTTAGGAATGTTGGCATTGATCAGGGAAAAGCTCATTCATAACAATATCAGGTTTGATTATTTCGATGGCAGTACCTCTGCCCCTGAACGTGAAAAAGCAATTCAGAATTTCCAGACCAATGATGAGTCCAGAGTATTTCTTATTTCATTAAAAGCGGGCGGCGTGGGATTAAATCTCACCGCAGCAGATTATGTGTATATTGTAGATCCGTGGTGGAACCCGGCGGTAGAGCAACAGGCCATTGACCGGACACATCGTATTGGCCAAACCAAAAATGTTTTTGCCTACAGAATGATATGTAAGGATACGATCGAAGATAAAATATTGCAACTTCAGGAACGCAAACGTGCGCTCGCAAAAGAACTGATTTCAGACGATGCGTCGTTCGTAAAAGGTCTTACCAGGGAAGATGTAGAATATCTCTTTAGCTAAGATTTAGGAGCTGATAAAATCTTTTAATCTTTGGAATTCTTTTTTGTTGCCGGATTCAAAAAGAGCCAGAAAGTTTTTTGAAAGATGACTAAAAAAAAGTGACAAAGCAGACTTTTTTTGGTTAGCATTTTTTTTCATAAGACAGACTTTTTAAAAGGATTAAGGATTTATTTACTGGCTTAAAATAACGCCATTATTTACATTGTTTCAATAGCACAATCACCCTTTTCCTTTACAAGTAAAATCCGATGGCCATCCGGTTTTTTACTACCACACTCTCTGCTTCTCGCGCAATCTCGCGTTGCTTTTTGCATATGCTTAATATTGTAGAACTCAGGATTTTGAGTCAGCTTTTCAGCAACTACCTTTATAAGGCTTCGTAAAGAAATTACCGGGGCAGTTATACGTTTCATTTTTAAGCAGTGACTGGAATAGCATAACGTAAGCCATTAAGAATTTATTGCACGAAATGAGACGTTCTTATTTACTTCTTTAAAAAACCCCTACAACAGCCAGATAATATGAATATTATATGACAAAATAGCAATTGATATGGAGCCCATATCAATTGCTATTTTTGGTTTTTATAAAGTAATTATTTCGACTTATCCAGTTTCTGAACCAGCCGGATATTTCCTGTAGCATCCGAGTCAATATTATACCAGTTACTTTCATCTTCAAGTACTATGTGATAAGTCACATTTTCGGGGCTGGAAACCTCTGTAACACCATATATTTTTTTGCCCGGATATTTTTCGGTTACCCTCGCCTTTATTGCAGGAGACAGGTTTTCGCCCATGTAATATCTGGTGGTGCAGATCACTTCGCCTTCAGGAGTGTAGTCTATACGGCAGGACGAATTTTCTGTATCCTTAAAATACACTTCGTAATAGTTTTCGAACGAGTACCATATAGTATGCCTTGCTTCGGGAAATGCAGCATGAAAAACCTTTAGGACTTTTTCTGTTACAGCAGAAGTCGGATTTGCAAAAACGGCCGCCGACAGCACCATTGTTACGATGCACAGGGCAATAATCTTTTTCATAATGTTTAATTTTTATAGTTAAGGAATCGGGGGTAAAAGTAGACGCGGAGAGATGCAGCGACAAGTTATTTGTTATCGCCGGTAATGCTGTGTGGTAGCGGATTTCGTTAATGTAACGTTAATGAAAATAATGAGGCATTTAAATACAAAACCGAAGAATGATTTTTTAATACTGAAGCTGTTGTTTTGGAAACACGGTTCGGATGCAATTTCTTGCCGCCGTTGAAAAGTTTAGGGATAAATGGCAATTGGGAAATATATACGTACGAAGAATTTAGTAGAAACAGATAAAATCAAAATTTGTAAATAACCGATTGAATTTTTTATCACGCAGTCACATAACCTTTCGCGTTATGTAAATTTGCAGGATGCAGGAATATTTATCGGGATTGAATGAACAACAGCGGGAAGCCGTAATGCATCGCGATGGGCCTATCATGATAGTGGCGGGAGCAGGTAGCGGAAAAACAAAAGTGCTTACTACCCGTATAGCACATTTACTTGCGACAGGTATTGATGCCTTCAATATTTTGGCGCTCACATTTACCAACAAGGCAGCAGCCGAAATGAAAGAACGTGTCGAAAGAATTCTCGGAAATAATGAAGCGAGAAATATTTACATCGGCACCTTTCATTCTGTTTTCGCGAGAATTCTACGTGCCGAAGCAGATAAGATTGGCTATCCGCGCAATTTTACTATCTATGATACCGACGACGCAAAGAGTGTGGTAAAAACTGTAATAAATGAATTAGGCCTAAATGATAAAGTTTATAAACCCAACACAATTTATAACCGGATTTCAGCAGCCAAAAATGCGTTAATTACCCCTGTAGAATATATAAATGATTACAGCCTGCAGCAGGAAGATCTGCGAGCTAACCGGCCTATGACCGGTACAATATACGATGCCTATTGCAAGCGTTGTTTCAAAAACGGTGCAATGGATTTTGATGACTTACTGCTCCGGTTCTATTTATTATTAAATACCCACCCGGAAAGCCTGAGCAAATACCAGCGCAAGTTTAAATACATAATGATCGATGAATACCAGGATACCAACACCGCGCAATATCAAATCATAAAACTGTTGGGAGCTATGCATGAAAACGTCGCCGTGGTGGGAGATGATGCGCAAAGCATTTACAGCTTTCGCGGAGCTACAATAGAAAATATTCTCCGCTTTCAAAAAGATTATGATGAAGTGAAGCTCATAATGCTGGAACAAAACTATCGAAGCTCACAAAATATTCTTCATGTTGCCAACAACGTGATCGCGAATAATAAGGGGCAGTTACCCAAAAAATTATGGACCAACAATGATGAAGGAGAAAAGATAAAACTGATTTGTACGGCTACGGATAACGAAGAAGGTAAGTATGTCGCCGATGCCATACAGGAGCAAAAACTCCGGAATCATTATCGCAATGGCGACTTTGCTATTTTGTATCGTACCAATGCACAGAGCCGCAGCTTTGAAGAAAGCCTGCGCAGAATGAATATCGCCTATCGCATTTACGGAGGCATTAGCTTTTACCAAAGAAAGGAAATCAAAGATTTTCTGTGTTATTTACGTGTAATTGTCAATCCTGATGATGAAGAAGCGCTGAAACGAATTATCAACTATCCGGCCCGGGGCATTGGAAAAACGTCCGTAGAAAAAGCAGTTCTCTTTGCGAACGAAAATAATGTTTCGATGTGGCAGATACTGGAAAATGCTTCGTCTTTCGGCTATCGTGCTTCAACACTCGAAGTAATCAGCAACTTCGTCATTATGATTAAAATGTTTCAGAGTGAATTGCAAAAAAAGAATGCACATGATCTTTCGGTGTTGGTTGGCAAAAATACCGGCATCGTTAAAGATCTTTTCAATGATAAAACGACTGAAGGCCTTGCCCGATATGAAAACATCCAGGAATTATTGAATTCAATAAAGGAGTTCACAGAAACGCCAACAGAGGATGGAGAGTTGTTGGATAAGAGCCTGGGAAGCTATCTGCAGCAGATTACATTACTCACCGATGCGGATGAAGATGATGGGGATTCTGACGTGGTAAAATTGATGACCATTCACGCTGCCAAGGGACTCGAATTTCCGGTAGTGTTTGTTTGCGGCCTTGAGGAAACCTTATTTCCCAATGCAATGGCGATTAATACGCGCGAGGAGTTGGAAGAAGAACGCCGGTTGTTTTATGTTGCTGCTACAAGAGCAAAACAAAAACTGTGGCTCACTTACGCTAATACACGATACCGGTTCGGAAATCTTGTTCACAATGATCCAAGCAGATTTTTAGACGAGTTGCCTGGAGAGAGATTAGACAGGGTAAGGGCCGGTGGAGGTAATATACGCAGCGGAATCGATTCGTATTGGAATCCATTTGGAAAAGGAGACTCTCCGGAACGATCAGAAAAGAACAAAGAGAGACCTGTATATCTATCGACGACCACGGTTGCAAGGGTAAAAGAACATATACCTACTCCCGGCTTTACTCCGAGCGACACAAGGAATCTGCAACCCGGGCAAAAAGTCGAGCATCAGAAATTTGGCTTTGGGGAAGTTATAAAAATGGAAGGGGCTGCCCACAATCCTGTGGCCACTGTCAGGTTTGAGCATAATGGTGAAAAGAAAATAATGCTCAATTATGCCAAACTTCGCATAGTGGAGTGATCATAAAGGCCGCGGGTCTATTTTCGCAAAACGAAAAATTTTTGCCTGAGCAACCCCTCTTCAAAAACAATGCGCTCATTTATCAGTAAATTTGTATTTCTAATTTTTTGCAATGATCAAGACAGGCAACCCGATAGTCAGTATTTACACAGAAATGACGCCCAACCCGGAAACCATGAAGTTTGTGGTGAACAAACTTTTATATCCTGGCAAAAGCATCGACTTCCAGGATGAAGCGAGTGCAGGCGCGTCACCATTGGCAATGGAATTATTTAGTTTCCCATTCATCAAGTCCGTATTTATTGCCAGCAATTTTGTGACACTTACAAAAACTAACGAAACAGAGGACTGGCAGGATGTGATTCCATCTGTAAAGCAATTTTTAAAAGAATACCTAGAAGAAGGCAAACCCATCATTAATGAAGACGAAATTGCTGCAAGGAAAACAACTGGTGGCAATGAAATAAGCGATAATGATGAGGACGTGGTAAAAAGGATAAAGGAACTTCTTGAAAATTATGTGAAGCCGGCAGTAGAAATGGATGGGGGTGCTATTCAATTCAAAAGTTATGAAGACGGAAGAGTGAATTTGATGTTGCAGGGAAGTTGCAGCGGTTGTCCGTCGTCAATTATTACTTTAAAGGCAGGCATTGAAGGAATGATGAAACGAATGATTCCGGAAGTAAAAGAAGTGGTAGCGGAAGCAGATTAAAAAAATATTGATACTTTAGTAGAGGCATCTTACAAGATGCCTTTTTTATTAAACCATACTCAATGAGCCTTTCCGAAGTTTATCACCAGTTTGTCTCCGATATGCAGCATACGACCGTGCTGGAGTATATCGCCGTAATATTTGGGATAGCAAGTGTATGGTATAGCCGGAAAGAACATATCTTAGTTTACCCGGTTGGGCTCGTAAACACTATTACATATGTGTATATCAGCATAAAAGGAAGCTTATTTGGAGAAGCCTCTGTAAATTTCTACTACACTGTGATGAGCATATACGGCTGGATCTTATGGGCCAAAAAAAATCAGCAGCATGAGCATGTGGTGGTAATTACCCGCTCTGACTTGAAAGAATGGCTGCGTCAATTGCTTTTCTTTGCAGTGTTTTACGTGATCATTTTTTATTCACTCACGTATTTAAAAAAGTCTTTTTCTCCCGGGGCCATTCCATGGGCAGATGCATTTGCCAGTTCTACAGCATTTACAGGAATGTGGCTGATGGCACGCAAAAAAGTGGAGAGTTGGTATTGGTGGATTGCCACCAACGTTGCATCTATTCCTTTGTATTTTGTGAAGCATTATGTATTTACAAGTGTGTATTATGTTGTTTTGCTGGTAATGGCATTTTGGGGACTTTTTGAATGGATTGATCGGGCCAATAAATATGTGAAAGAAAAGACACCTGAATGGAAACAATAAAAAAATTCGCTGTTATCGGCCCGGAATCAACAGGTAAAAGTACTTTGTGCAAACAACTTGCTGAGGACTTTAAAACCGTGTGGGTGCCGGAGTATGCGCGGGAATACCTTGAAACAAACGGAACCGGATACAACTACGAAGATCTGCTTACCATTGCAAAAGGACAAATTGAGTTAGAGGAATCAATCGTCAATCGTCAATCGTCGATCGTGAATTATCGGCCACTAATTTTTATTGACACAGACATGTACGTAATGAAAGTGTGGTGTGAGTTTGTTTTTAATAAATGTCATAACTGGATATTGAACCGTATCGCGGAAAGAAAATATGATGGTTATTTCTTATGCAACGTAGACTTACCATGGGTAAAAGATGAATTGCGGGAATATCCGGATTTGGAAACAAGAGAAAAGCTGTATCATTTTTATAAAGACATTTTGATAAATCAATCTGTGCCCTGGGTAGACATTTCCGGCAATTATGATGATAGGTTGAGAAAGGCAATCGAATTTGTTAAGGGAAAGATGTAACTGCCATTTACTTCAACAAATTCTGAATATCCGGATCACTTTGAAGATTGTTCATTTGACTCATGATCCAGGGGTATCTTGAGGCTACGTGAGCAGATAAAGGATTAATCGTATAACCCTGGGGGTTAGGCAAGCACGCAGCAATCAATGCCGCTTGTTTTCTCGTCACATTTTTTGCAGAAGTATGAAAGTAATGTTCAGCTGCTGCTTCCACACCAAATATCCCATCACCCATTTCGGCCACATTGAGATATACTTCTAAGATTCTCTTTTTACCCCAAGTGGTTTCAATCAGAAAAGTGAAATATACTTCCAGTCCCTTTCGAAAATAGCCTCCATGTTGCCAAAGAAAAACGTTTTTAGCTACCTGCTGGCTGATGGTACTGGCGCCGTGAAGCGATTTGTTTTTTTCATTATGCTTCATCGCTTTTTGAATACTTTTAAAATCGAAGCCATTATGGTCCGGAAATAACTGGTCTTCACTTGCCATTACCGCCAGTTTCAGATTAGGGCTGATTTCACTCATGTTCACGTATTTTCGGTGCAGGCCATTTCCTTTCATCACACTTACAAGTTGTGTTATCGTTATCGGGGGATTTACCCATTTGCAAAGCAGCGTATAGAGAATCGATAAGACGAATCCGTAAATAAATATTTTAAAAATGAGACGGGTAATTCGTTTCGCAAGTGGTTGTTTTTTTGACTTATTTTTTGAAGACAATGAAGGCAGATTTTATTTCACCGGAATATATTGCAAAGTATATTTTTTACCGAGCACCATTTTTCTAACAGAGGCTTTTGCCATGAGGTAGCCCACACCGGCAAGAAGAGCAGCGCCGCCTACCAGGTAGGGACTTGCATGATATTGAGTATTGGGTTTGGTAAATATCCAGGTGCCTAACCCAACCAGGGCGATCAGACTGCCACCGCCCAGCAGCACACCCCCGGAACCACCAAGATCAAAATTTTTATTTCTGTCTTTGCCGAAGGAAATGATGTCCTTATAATTTACCGAAAAAGGAAATGTGCCCAAAGTATCTAACATATAAACGCCAAGAGTAGTTGGTACTTGCTTTATATCATATTGGACCAGAAATATTGTGTCACGATCTATATATCGTACCACCGCATCATAATACCTCGTTGATGTATTAAACATCATCTCACTGCCTGGAAAAAAAGTACGGACCGTCTTTTGATTTTTTTTAAGAATGAGCAAATCAGAGGCTTGCTGGGCTTCGATAGTACCACCGCACAATATAGCTGCAATAAGCAGCAACATGGTTTTCATGAGTGTAGATGTTTTTTAAAAAAGAATAATACCCCCATCAGTAAAACAGTCCCAAAGATCACCAAAATTAAGCCGGAAGCTTTGTTGACAACACGGATATTTTTTACTGTAAGCTTTGAGCGGAGTTTGCCGGCTAGGGTTACTTTAGCTACATCTGCACTCATGTTGATGATAAGGGTGGTGGCGAAAATGATAATGCGCTCTTTGATGGTATGGGTAACGGCAATCGCCGTAGCAGCGGTGAGCCAAAAGACAATTACTCCGGGATTAAGAGTATTCAATAGAAATCCCTGGGCGGCGATTCTTGCATGGTCGCTTGCCTTCAATGGAGGCAGTGAAACATCTTCCGGGTGAAGGGGGACCTTCTTAAAAAAAAGATAATAACCTCCCATGCAAATAAGAAAAAAGCTTCCCACAATTCCGATAGGTTTCTCAAACCTGAGAAGGTCGGTAATCAATTCTGAAAAAACATTGCTGAATAACACCAGCAGCAGGTCACTCAGCCATACTCCCGCAACGAAGCTGAATCCTCCTTCCCGTCCATTATTCACGCTCTGTTTTATGATGGCAAATATAACCGGGCCCACTGATATTACCAGCAATAGCCCCATCGCAAAACCTTTAAGTATTGCTTCCAGTACATCTGCCATCTATACGTAAAGATTTTTAGATTTGTGAAATAGTAGGTTTATAAAGCTACAATTAAAATGATAAGTTATAAAAGAAGGAAACTATAATTATATGAAAAAACTTACACTCTTTCGCTTTGTAAAAAGCCTTGCCAGTCTTCCAGCATTTTGCCTTTAAGCACGCGTGGAAATTTATGCTGGCCTCCTACTTTTCCCTTCGCCTTCATAAAATTCATAAACGTTTCTTCACTCAACACATCTACAAAAATTTCTTTTAATGCATGTTTTCTTTCCACTTCGTAATCATCATTGAGTTCTTTTAGTTTTTCGTCGAGTAACATTTTTAGGTGCTCTGAGTTTACGTTATCATTGGTGGCAATAAACCAATGGTGTGCAAAGAAGTTCCCGTAAGGAATGCCGGCTACTGTAAATTCACTGATACAAATATTGAGTTCTTCGCTTACCAGGTTAATCGCCCTGTTCATGTTATCGACACTAAGGTGTTCTCCTACAAGGCTCAGAAAATGCTTCGTTCTGCCGGTAATAATAATTTCGCTCTTCTCAAGATCAACAAACTGTATTGTATCGCCAATGAGATAGCGCCACGTACCCGCGTTAGTGCTGATAAGAATGGCATAGTTCTTATTTTCTTCCACTTCATGAATCATCAGCGTTTCCGGATTGGCCACCATATTTCCCTCACTGTCAAAATTGTTATAATCGAACGGAACAAATTCGAAAAAGATGTTATTGCTCAGTGCGAGTTTCATTCCCTTTGCGTCCTGCCTGTTTTGATAGGCAAGAAATCCCTCACTGGCAAGATAAGTTTCTATATAGGTTATGGGCTTGCCTAATAACTTATTGAAACCTCTTTTGTAAGGCTCCAGCGCAACACCCCCATGCACATAAAACGCCAGGTTGGGCCATATTTCATGAATGTTGTTCAACTTGTAACGCTCGATCACCTTTTCCATGCATAACTGTACCCAGGCAGGAACACCGACAAGGAAAGCGATATCCCACTCAGGGGCTTTCTCTACGATCTCTTCCAGTTTTTTGGACCAGTCCGGATTCTTGGCAATTTTTTTTCCGGGCTTGTACATTCCCTGAAACCAGAAAGGAATGTTTTTTGCTTGGATGCCGCTCAGATCGCCCGCATAATAGGTGGCCGACTTCTTCAAATGAGTGCTTCCCCCCAGCATGAGCCAGCCTTTGCCAACCGAAGACTTGGGAACATTTGTATACGTAGCCAGGCTGATGAGTTGCCGAATACTAGTAAGGGTATTTGCTCTTATAAGGTCTTTTGTGATGGGAATGTACTTACTTGCCGATTCGCTGGTGCCGCTGCTGAGCGCAAAAAATTTAATTATTCCGGGCCAACATACATCTGGTTTACCTTCAAGTGCGCGATACCACCATTCGTTAACGATTTTCTCGTAGTTGTATGTCGGAACAATTTGCTGAAATGATTTCCCGGAATTAAAATTCAGCAGAATCTGATCGAATAAATACTTCTGACCAAATTCGGTGAACCTCGCTTTTCGAAGCAATTTTCGTAAAACCTTCAGCTGTTGCTTCTTAGGCGAGCCTACAGGTATGTTCAATAATTTAGAAAGCGATTTTGATAGTTTAAATTCTATTAATGCCATTCATTAATAAATTGAACGTATACAAATTTAACGATTAAGCTCATGTTCCCGGGTATTATTTGTTTGTAGTCTATTGGCAAATATATTAAAAATCACCAGTTGATAGGTGGGATATGCCGTTTGCTAAATGGGCCAATTTTTTACCGGAAAATAGTTAAAACTTAGCGACATAAATAGTTTTGGTGTAGAAAGGATTGGTTTATAAATACAAAAAAGTGTGTGTAGTTTTTAATCAGGAGCCTCCCGGTATTTTTACCGGGAGTTTTTTATGTAAATTGAAATTGATCCTACTCATAAAAATTTTGCAGTAATTTTATCGGGAAGGATCAAATGGCAGAACAGTTTTTTTTCCGTCCCTGATTAAACTAAATTACACCCCTAATGTATAATCACATCTGGAAAAAGTATCTTCCTGTAATTAAAATTTTGATTAAAAAATGTGCCGGAGGTCAACAGGTTCTTGCCCTTGATAGGCTGGATTTTGACAAAGCAGGGGCCGCAAAGAAGACCGGGAATAAATTCACTATTGAATTTAGCGAAGGTAAAATTGCTAATACTATCAGCAGCTCAGCCCTTGCAATGGCCCTTGTAACAGTAATGCAGGAGGACGAAGGCATCCGGCAGATTCTCAATGACGATAATTATTTGATTGAGCTTAACACGAAGTTTCAGCTTATAATAAAGAATACGACGACGGGCGAATGACACACTTTACGAAATGAAAAGGACAAAGATTCCTTGAAAAAAGCCAGTACTGTTACATTTTTATAGAAAGACTTTTTACTATGAAAACAAAACCACTCGGGAATCAGGGTTTGACTGCCTCGGAAATAGGACTGGGGTGTATGGGTATGAGCGAATTTTACGGCGAAACCAATGATGAAGAATCAATCAAAACAATTCATCGCGCCGTTGAAACAGGGATTACATTTTTCGATACCGCTGATGTTTATGGGCCATTCAAAAATGAAATTCTTGTGGGTAAAGCCATCAGGCCATTCAGGAATAAGATCATATTAGCTACCAAATTTGGAATTGTCCGGGATCCGGAAAACCCGCAAAAAAGAGGTTTCAACGGAAGGCCCGAATATGTGAAAGCTGCATGTGAAGCAAGCCTGAAAAGATTGAACACAGATGTGATCGATTTATATTATTTGCATCGTAAGGACCCGGCCACGCCCATAGAGGAAACGGTAGGCGCGATGGCTGAATTGGTAAGCGAAGGCAAAATAAGAGCAATCGGTCTGAGTGAAGTGAATGCGGATACTTTATTCAAGGCTTACAACACTTATCCTGTTACCGCCGTGCAAAGTGAGTATAGCCTGTGGAGCAGGGAACCTGAAGAGGAAATACTGTCGGTGTGCAAGGAAAGGAATATCGCATTTGTTCCTTACAGTCCGTTAGGACGAGGGTTCTTAACCGGTCAGATAAAAAGTGTTGAAGATTTTGCGAAAGATGATTATCGCCGTTTTTCACCACGTTTCCTGGGAGAGAATTTTAATAAGAATCTTGAATTGGTAAAAAACATAGCATCATTGGCATTGGAAAAAGGATGCACTTCTTCCCAACTTGCGCTCGCATGGGTACTGGCGCAGGGAGATTTTATTTTCCCTATTCCCGGTACAAAAAGAATAAAATACCTCGAGGAAAATGCAGCCGCGACAAATATCACTTTGTCCGCAGAAGAACTGGCACAATTAGACAATGCATTTCCATTAGACGCGGCGTCAGGTACACGTTATCCTGAAGCCATGATGAAGGTTGTGAATCAATAAGCCTAGCCAGGTAGTAGTTTTATAAAATAAATTAAAGGTCTTTGGCGTGGAAGGTATCCCCCTGAGAAAGATCTCCGGTTTCGTATCCTTTCTTAAACCAATACATTCTTTGTGCAGATGTACCGTGGGTGAAAGTATCAGGCGTCACTGTGCCTTGCGCTTCGCGTTGCAACCTGTCGTCGCCAATGGCATTAGCGGCAGTGAGGGCTTCTTCAATGTCATTAGGATTTATCACATTTTTCATTTGCTGGTCATGATGCGCCCACACGCCCGCATAGAAATCCGCCTGCAGCTCCAGCATTACTGAATACCTGTTATATTCTGTTTCGCTTACCTGCTGCTGTATTTTTTGCAGCTTTGCCGTGGTTCCCAACAAGTATTGCACGTGATGCCCAACCTCGTGTGCCACTACATATGCCATCGCAAAGTCTCCTGACACATTAAATCGCTCCCGCAATTCCTGTGCAAACGATAAGTCGATATATACATCATGATCTACCGGGCAATAAAAAGGGCCGGTTGCAGACTGCGCTTCGCCGCAAGCCGAAGTGGTTTCGTCGCGGAACAACACTAAAGTAGGTTTGCTGTAGGTTTTTCCCATATCCTTAAATATCTTGTCCCACACATCTTCTGTGTCTTTTAGGACCACTTTTACGAAAGACGCTTCCTTGTCGTCAGCAGCCTTTTGTTCTGCGGTCATTTCCTGCTGTTGCGGCGCCTGTTGCTGCAGATCTTGCTGAAGTTGATTTACATCGCCTCCTCCCAAAAGAAATTTTGCGAGAATAAAAATCAATCCAATTACACCGCCGCCTATGGCTACGTGACCCCCTGTAATTCCCCTGCGGTCATCCACATTAGTGCTTTCTTCCCTCCCTTCCCATTGCATAGTGTTAGTTTTTTAGTGTAAATAATGGTGTTATCAATGGCGTTCAAATTTATAAAGAATTTTTCTTTGTGAGTTGCAAACCGCATCCCTTATATATGATACCATTGTATTGGATGTATACTTTATACGGGTATAAGTTGCTACTAACACCATCGGTGCAAAAAAGCGGGAATACGACCACCTTCCATTGCATCGTATCACCTTTAATTTTGTAAACGGTGCTGTCATTGTTAACTACAGGTTTCACAAATGTTGCAGTTACCGGCTTATTCCAGTCGGTTAGTTTAAATGAAATCGTTTTTCCATAATAGATATCAAGATTCCAAAACGGGTCGTGTCCGATTCCTGAAAAATCAATTCCCTGTTGCCTCTTTTGGTCCCATACAGGATTAGCACCGGCAAGTACTCTTTTAATGAGTGCATATTTTGATGAATTGGTAATAGGGATGCCGTCGATAGTTACTGCGACAATGGTATCTCCCTTTTTAATAAAATCAATAACAGGCCGGCTATTTTGTGTAAGTGTGATCTTACCGCCATGCAGAGACCACGTCCCTGAGTTTACTTTTGGTAAATGGTTGCCGCTCCAGATCACTTGCTCTTCCCTGTAGGTACGATCATGATTAAATAAGATTGTTTGCTGGATGCCCTCACAGTCTTTGCAAGGGAAAACTCCCTGGTATACTCCGGACGGCAAGGTATCTGCCGTTGCAGGAACCGGCACGGGAGTACTGATAATAATAGTGTCTTTGGCCCTGGTAGAATCTTTGCCAGCTATTGTTTGTTGCCGGGGTGTATCTTGATTGCAGGAAAAGGCCAGCAATAAAAAAATGATGATGGCACTTATTTTCATGCACTAATTTTTAGGAAAAATAAAGTAAAAAATCAGAACCAATTGGTCATATTTTACTGATGGAAGTCTACGGGGAATCGCTGGTTTTTGTGTCGCTAAATAATTTCACAAAAAATACTAAACAAATTAGTGTTGATAACTTATAATACATATCTTTGTGCAACTAATAACTTTACAGTATCAACCTATTTTCAAATTATTTTTTATGGCAACGAACGAAAAAAATACAGATAGAAATTCAGAGAAGCTAAAAGCGCTACGGCTTACTATCGATAAGATTGACAAAGACTTTGGAAAGGGAAGCGTAATGATGATGAATGAACGCTCGCAGGAACCGCAGGCTGTGATATCGACAGGTTCTATCGGTCTGGATGTGGCATTGGGCGTGGGAGGCCTTCCTAAAGGTCGCGTGGTGGAGATATATGGCCCTGAATCTTCCGGTAAAACCACATTGGCTATCCATGTAATTGCGGAAGCACAAAAGAAAGGCGGTATGTGTGCTATAATAGATGCAGAACATGCGTTTGATGCAAGCTATGCCAAACGCCTGGGTGTAGATGTAGATAATCTCTTAATAAGCCAACCGGATTATGGTGAACAAGGGTTGGAAATTGCAGACAGGCTCATACTTTCAGGAGCACTGGATGTAGTAGTAATAGATTCGGTGGCAGCGTTGGTGCCCAAAGGAGAACTGGAAGGCGAAATGGGCGACAGTAAAATGGGACTGCAGGCACGGCTTATGAGCCAGGCGTTGAGAAAGCTTACTGCCACTATCAGTAAGACCAATAGCTGTTGCATCTTCATTAACCAATTACGTGAAAAAATCGGTGTAATGTTTGGTAATCCGGAAACTACTACCGGCGGTAATGCATTAAAATTTTATTCTTCTGTGCGATTGGATATTCGTCGTATGGCGCAGATAAAAGATGGCGATGAATCAATAGGGAACCGGGTAAAAGTGAAAGTGGTAAAGAATAAAGTAGCCCCTCCGTTCCGTATTGCGGAATTTGATATCATTTTTGGTACCGGTATTTCCAAAACCGGGGAAATCATTGATATGGGCGTTGAAATGGGCATTATCCAAAAAAGCGGAAGCTGGTTTAGCTATGATGCTACCAAGCTCGGCCAGGGCCGTGATGCAGTGAAGCAATTGCTCATAGACAATCCGGAGCTTTCTGCTGAGCTCGAAGGAAAGATAAGGGCTAAAATTGCGGAGATGAATGTGATATAAAAGCTTTTTCTCTTTACTTATAAAGCCATCTCCTGGGATGGCTTTTCTCGTATATACGTGTACGTTAGTAATCCTAAAAAAATATTTTACATTCAGGCAACGCAGAGCCTCTGGTATGCATTATACCTTTATAAAGGATTTACTAACGCTGGTTTTTACATGGAAACATCAGAACTGATCCGGGAGGCAAAACAAGGAAGCGCCGCTGCGCAAAAATACTTGTTTGACAACTGGTGTGGAAGAATGATGACGGTATGCAGGCGTTATGTAAAAAATACGGAAGATGCAGAAGAGCTACTGCTCGACGGGTTTTATAAGTTCTTTAAAAATATTTCTTCGTTCAATTATCAGGGTGATGGCGCATTGTACAACTGGCTGAAAAAGATCATTGTGAATGAATGTCTCATGTTTCTGCGTAAGAAAAATGTTTTCACAATTTTAAGTGAACCGGGAGAAGAAGAAATGACATTGCAGGAAGAGGCATTGGACAATTTATCTGCCAACGAAATTTTTAAAATGATTATTCAATTACCAGTTGGTTATCGAACGGTGTTCAACCTGTATGAAATAGAAGGAATGACTCATCGGGAAATTTCGCAGTTATTAAATATTTCTGAAGGAACGTCAAAATCACAACTGAGCAAGGCAAAGGCATTATTGCAAAAAATGATCTTAAAAAATGATATAGGCTATGGCCGACAACAACTTCAATAGCCAGGGAGATTGGAAGCAAAGGATCGCCGACTTACAGGATACAGGCGACACTTCCTTTGACCAGGAGCTTGCCTGGAACAGGCTACACGAAAGGCTGCAGGATAAGAAGCCAAAAAAAAGATTTATCTGGTATTGGCTGGCTGCTGCATCGGTGGCAGCCATGTTGATCCTTTCAATTTTAATGACCAACAAAACAGAACGGATGCCTGTACACCGGAGCCCAGTGAAATTGGTGGACAATAAACAACAGGCAGGCACATTAATAAAAGCTTCGCATAATGATGTTGAACAGCCGGCATCCATCACAGTTGTGGATACCACTCCGCCCGCAGGAATGAAAAATCAGGATGAATTAAATCAAAAAAAGAAGGAGACATTGACTTCACCATCAATTGAAGTTAAGAGCGATGATATAGTGAAAAAAGAAATTATGGATATTGCAGCAATCCCAGTTGACACAGCCATTTCTATTGTTGCCAATGCCCCTGTGAAGAAAAAACTCAGGGTGGTACATGTGAATGAATTAGGTGATCCTGTAAATGAGCCATTTCAATATAAGAAGTATGATGATAAGGCTTCTTCCCGGCTCCGATTTATGAATCAGCAGGTACTTTCCCTTCCTTCTGTGGAAGCCCAAACAGATCATAAAATTTTTTCTATCAAAACAAATTAGTTTTCTAAAATGAAAAAGATAATGCTATGGATGCTTTTTACAGGCATCACAATCAACGTTTGTGCCCAAACGACCAACAAATCTGACAAAACATTTGAAGTACCGGAGAATATTGTATTCAACAGGAAGTTTTATGTAGACCTTGGTAATGAAAACAAAATGCAGATACAGCTTAGTGATATCAATGATCTTAAAACCATTGGTAATGTTGATTCGATATTGCAGGTGTTTCTTGAAGACATTCGTCCACTGAAAGATTCATTTACCAATCAGCTTTCATCAAAATGTATCGATTATATAATAGATGCAAAAGGAAGGAAAAAAATGCGGCTGCAACAACATGAACCGAAGGGAGATAGTTACCTGGTAGATAAGAGCGGGCTTTCTTCGTTGCGCACGGAGCAGGATACGATCAACATTATCGGGATTATACCCAATCCTTTGCCGGCGAAGGAAAAGATCAGCCGGACAAATCCGCGCTATTATGAATACAGTTTTTATCTTAACTCTCTTGATGAGATCACCGCTTACATGAATGGCGCTTTGGCCACCAAAATAATGACAATTGAAACGGATGTAAACGGCCAGTGGCCAACAGTGTTAGGAACAGGATTTCATTATTTAAAACAGGATAAAACCATTACTGCAGACAAGCGAAAAGGTTTTACTACCGGGAGTGGCGGAGATATGCTTGAACTAAACGTTTCAGTGGGAGTACAGAATTACAAAAACTATTTTGTGTCCTCTTTCAGCTTGGGAACCAAATTAATTTTAGCCAATCGCGAGCGCAGCTATAAATGGGAACCGGGACTTTTTTGGGAACCACAGTTTGTATTTGTCAGGGATGCCCAAAACAAATTGCGAACTTATCGAAATGATTTCCTCACACTTACCTATGGACAGGGAGGCGTTAAAGATCATGATCCTTCAAAAGGTTTTTCGTACAGCTCGGTTTTTTCACTTGGCTATTTGATAAACAGAAGCGGGGATTTTTATGAAAAAAATACTTTCAGGCTTGGAGCAGGTAAAATAGTTTTAGCAAAAACAACCATTGAACCTGTTATGTATTTCAATAATTTTTTTAAGGGTGTAACACCGGGAATCAGGATCAGTCAATACTTATGATTTCGTGTATACGATACCGTTAGCTATTCAAACTATTTTAAAGAGAGTAATGCCACACATTCTATATGGTGAGTATGAGGAAACATATCAACCGGCTGTAGTTTTTCTACGTCATATTTTTCACTTAACAGAAGAATATCCCGAGCCTGCGTAGCCACATTACAACTTACATATACCAGCTTTGGCGGAGCGATCTCTAAAATTTTTTTTACGAGCTTTTCGTGCAGGCCCGAACGCGGAGGATCTACTATTACCACGTCGGGGTCTCCTTGTTCCTTAAAAAAAGTATCATCACAAATCTTGATCACATCGCCGCAAAAAAAAGATACATGTTGAATCTTATTAATTGCCGCATTTTCTTTTGCATCGCTTATCGCATCATGTATCACATCCACTCCAATTATTCTTTTTGCATTTTTACTTAAAAAAATACCAATGCTTCCGGTGCCACAATACAGGTCGTACAAGGTTTCGTTTCCTGTAAGTGACGCGAATTGCTTTATCACATGGTACAACTGTTCTGCCTGTTTTGTATTGGTTTGAAAAAATGATTTAGGTGAAATTTTAAAATCGAACTCACCCAGTTTCTCCATGATAAACCCATTGCCGAAAACAACATTTGTTTCAATATCATAGATCGTATCATTCCATTTACTATTGATAGTGTACAGCAGCGTGGTAATAGACGGAATTCTTTTCAGTAAAAAGTCACAAAGCTTTTGCCTTTGAGTTAGGTCGTCGTAGCCAAAAACAATATTTACCATCAATGCCCCAACGATGCTTCGCCTGATAATGATATTTCTCAGCCAGCCTTTGTGCTCCTTGATATCATAGAAGCTGTACTCATTTTGCAAAGCAAAATCGCGAAGGGAATTTCTTATTACGTTGTTTACATCGTTCATTAGCCAGCATTCGCTGATATCAATTACTTTATCATATAATCGCGGCACATGATAGCCTAATGCACCTCCGGGCCATTCATCCTTCTGCAATTGGTTAAATTCGGCTTCCGTCACATATTTCCTGTTGCTGAAAGTAAACTCCAGTTTATTGCGATAGTGAATCGTATTATCTGAGCCAATGATCGGCAGAACAGGTATTGTATTCATTTTTCCGATTCGCTTAAAAGCATCTATGCATTCCTGTTGTTTGTATTCAAGCTGCTTACCATAGGGGAGCATTTGCCATTTGCAGCCTCCGCAAACCCCAAAATGGATGCAAAAGGGCTGTACTCTTTCTTTGCTATATTCTCTTATTGCAACCGCTTTCCCCTCTGCCCAATCCTTTTTTGTTTTTGATAAAGCGACATCTGCTACATCACCCGGTACGGCTCCTTCTACAAAGATTACCTTGCCGTCAATACGCGCAATAGCCTTTCCCTCTGCGGCATAATTAGACACGAAGATGTTTTTAAGTATGGTTCTGTTTTTCTTCATTCAATATTTATCAGCGGTAAAAGTACACTGAGTTTATTTCGCATCGCGGTAAACTAAAATGTTAATGATTTTCGTTTGAGATATAGAGTTTTAGCCAATTTGAATATTTTTGTCCCTATTTTCCAAATCAATGAATATTTTTTTTACTTCAGCATTCATATTACTGGCTCAGTTTTATGCAAGCGCCCAGGGTTTTAAAGTTACACTCCATACCCCCAACTTCAAAAATGGTCTTGCGTATCTTACCTACTACTACGGTAAAAGTATTAATATAGAAGATTCTGCGATTATCAGCCCTAAGGGTGTTGCCATATTTGAAAAGAATGAAAAACTGCTGTCTGGAATTTATTCAATTGTATTTCCGGGGAAGAATAAAATGTGCGATTTTTTGGTAGATAAGGAACAGGTGATTGATATAAAAGCAGATACAGCGGATCTGATCAATAGGACTATTGTCACCGGGTCAAAGGAGAATGTTTTGTTTCAGCAATATCAAAAATTTGTAAGTGTAAAAGGGGCAGAACTACAAAGTGAGCTGAATGCATATAAATCTTCAGGAACAAAACAAGACAGCTCATTTCACGAAGAAAAGTACAATGTGCTCAATAAAGAGCTGAATGATTATCGCGACAAGATCATAAAGGAACATCCGGAATCCATGTTGGCGACGTTGCTCCTGGCAATGAAAGAACCCCAGGCTTTAATTAAGAAACCGGTTACTCATAACGATTCTCTCGAAAATTATTATTACTACAAGAAGCATTACTGGGACGGAATTTCATTTATGGATGACCGTATCATCCGCACGCCCTTTTTTATTCCCAAACTTGAAAAATATTTCAGGGAAGTAATATCTCCTACGCCGGATTCAATTATAAAAGAATCAGATTATTTACTACTCAGAGCCAGGGTGGCTCCCGAGATGTATAAGTTCTTATTAAACTGGTTTACGGATGAATACATCTATCCTAAATATATGGGACAAGATGCAGTATTTGTACATCTTTTTGAAACATATCATTCCAAAGGTGTTTCTTCCTGGCTTACTGATAAACAAAAAACGATTATCTCCAACAGGGCTTACATGCTGATGGCTAATCTTATTGGTGAGCAGGCAGCTAATCTTGAATTGTCTGATTCAACAGGAAAGGTGGTACCGCTGTATAATGTGGAAGCACCTTATACGATAGTTTGTTTTTGGGATCCAACGTGCAGCCATTGCCGTGAGCAGGTTCCGGAGCTTGACTCTATGTATCATGCCAAATGGGAAAAAGAAGGCGTAAAAATTTATGGCGTGCTTACCGATTCAAAGGTGCTGGACCAATGGAAGCAATTTATGGTGAAAAACAATTTGCATAACTGGATAAACGTTTACCAAACTGACGAACAAAAGAAGGCAGAAGAAGATGCAAAAAAACCTTCCTTCAAGCAGCTCTATGATGTAACGCAGACACCAACGCTGTACTTACTGGATAAAGACAAACGAATTATTGCCAAGAAACTCACCATAGACCAAATTGATGATGTGCTGCAGATGAAGATTAACAACAAACCAGTAACAAGTATTTCAAACCAGAATAAATGACCTTTGAAAACAGCATCTCAGATAAAACGATAAATAAACGATTTATAAATCCTGTTTGATGAAAAAATTTCCATTGTTCATTTTACTGCTGCTGCTCGTTTCAACAAGTCATTCTCAAACGCTTTTTACCTATGGTAAATATTCCGTAAGCAAAGAAGAGTTTTTACGTGCGTATAATAAAAACAAAAACACTACGGCCGAAAAACCGCTTTCCATGAGGGAATATCTTGACCTCTACATCAAATTTAAGCTAAAGGTGCAGGCAGCGAGAGATATGCGACTTGATACACTTCCTTCTATAAAATCAGATCTTGAAACTTCCAAACTGCAATTGGAAAATAACTATATGCAGGATGATGATGAAATAAACGCTTTAGTGAATGAAGCATTTCAAAGAAGCCAGGAAGATTTGCATTTGCAACACTTTTATGTGCCCATCAACAGCAAAATGACACCTGCTGATACCGTGAAAGCAGCGAAAGCAATCAATGAAGTTTACGACGAATTGAAGGAAGGAAAAGAAGGCTATTTTGACATTGTTTCAGAAGTAAGTGAAAAGATCGCTCCGGTAGAGGGAAATGACCTTGGATGGATTACGGTGTTTACCCTTCCATACGAATATGAGAATATTGTTTATAATTTAAAACCCGGCGAAGTAAGCAAGCCTTTTCGTTCCAAAGGGGGCTGGCATGTTTTTAAGGTTGATGAGCAAAGACCTGCCGCCGGGAAAGTGACAGTGGCACAGATTTTATTGGCGGTACCCAATGGAAACATTGTTATCCGAGATCATGACAAACAGTTGATAGATTCTATTTATGCTGCACTCAGGGGAGGCGCTGACTTTGGCGAACTGGCAAAGCAATATAGCAATGACCGAAGAACGTATATGAATAAAGGCATTATGCCGGAGTTCGGCGTTTCGCAATATGACGGGGACTTTGAAAAAGAAGCCTTTTCGTTGCAACATGATGGGGATATCTCTCAGCCATTTCAAACAACATTTGGCTTTCATATTCTAAAAAGGATCTCACGGTCAACCATACCCGAAATTAAGACGGAGGCATACATGGCTACTCTTAAGCAGCAGGTTATGGACGACAGCCGGATTTCACTTGCCAAAGAAAAATTTTTGCAAAAAGTACTTGCCAAAACGGGATTCAAAAAGAGCAAGGTACTAAACGAAAAAAATTTTTGGGAGATCACAGATTCAGTGATCATTTCCAATAAAAACATTGAGGATAAAAAGATAAATGATAAGACGGTAATTTTTTCTTTTAATAACAATGCGAAAGTAACAGTGGCAGACTGGATGCAATACCTGAAGTCGGTAAGAAGGTCATCGTATGGTCCCCCGAAGAGCCCGTTGCATGAAGAGTTGTTGAAAAATTATATTTCTCTTGCCGCTCTCGAAAATTACCGGAAACGGCTTGCAGATTTCAGCCCGGAGTACAGATACCAGTTAGAAGAATTCAAGGAGGGAGACATGTTTTTCGAAGCTATGCAGAGAAATGTATGGACGAAGGCATCTGAAGACACCGCAGGACTTTTGCAGTATTACGATGTACATAAACAAAACTATAAATGGAATGCCAGTGCAGATGCGGTTTTATTTTCATGCGCAACCGAAGCCGTGGCAAATAATACGGCAGATGAAATAAAAAGCCAACCATGGCAGATAATTGTGAAAGATAATCCACAGATTCAAACAGATTCGGGTAGGTATGAACTCACGCAGATTCCGGTAAATGAAAAAGTAAAATTTACTCCGGGGCTCATCACAAAACCTGTCGTAAACAGCGGCGATGGAACTGCTGTATTTGCTTTGATATTAAAAACTTATCTGGCGAATCAGCAAAGAAGCTTTGCTGATGCACGGGGGCTTGTAATCAACGATTATCAAAATGTACTTGAAAAAAAATGGGTAGACCAGTTAAAGAATAAATATCCGGTAAAAATCAATGAAAAGGTTTTCGGTGCTATCAATCATTAAACGGTACGAAATGTGATTAGTCAAAATTGATCACCTCAAAATTTTCAAACAAACGCGACCTTATGAAAAAAATATTATTAATTACGCTTTTTGCCACGACGATCTTTACAACAAGAGCCCAGGTATATGTTGATGGAGGGGTAAACTTTGCCAACATTACAAGAACTTCATCTGGTGAGACGCAAGACAATAATTTACTGACCACTTTCAATGCGGGTATTTTAGGAAGATTTGGTCTTTCAACTCCGGTTGATCTCGAGAGTGGATTGATATTCGAAGGGCGTGGTGCGAAAGCAAAAACATACTTCGGCAGCACGCACGACGATAATTATGTAAAAACAAAATTTAATCCTTTGTATCTCGAAGTTCCATTAAATCTGGTTTTAAGATTCCCACTTGAAAAGGATGCAAATTTATTTGTGCATTTTGGGCCTTATATAGCTATGGGTGTTGGCGGCAAATCCACTTCGGAAACAAAAATTTTAGGAGCAACATCCAATTCATCAACTTCAATTAAATTTAGTAACGACGATCCTTTTACGTCTCAACAAGACGATGCTGCTTATAATAAATTAAAAAGATTCGATTTCGGATTTAACATTGGAGGCGGCTTTGATTTAGGCAAAATAATTCTCAGGGCCAACTATAGTTATGGTCTTGCTAAAATTAATTCAACGCAAAGTAATAATAGCGCTAGTGATAGAAATAAATATCGCACGGTAAGCCTTTCTTTGGGGATACCGCTTAACTAAAAATTCTCTTAGCACAAACAGAAAAGACGATACGTAATCCTATTTCGTGTCGCTTATGTTTTAAAAAGATTAAACAATTTCTTTTACTACGTTAACTATCACGTAAGGTTTGCCTAATGTGTAATAATGGAGTACCGGTACACCAGCCTTCTTTAATTCTTTCGATTGGGCCAGCAGCCATTCAGTCCCTACCATTTCTACTTCTGCATCTGTTTTGCATTTCAGTATTTCATTGCTTAGCTCGGTGGGAATATCCACATGAAAAGTACGGGGCAGTACTGATAATTGCTTTTTTGATGTAATGGGTTTTAGTCCCGGTATGATCGGAACTTCAATACCTGTATCACGGCATCTTCTTACAAATTCAAAGTACTTCCTGTTATCAAAAAACATTTGGGTGGTAATATAATCCGCGCCTGCTTCTACTTTGGATTTCAGGTGGCGTAAATCACTCTCCATATTGGGAGCTTCAAAATGTTTTTCCGGATAGCCGGCTACGCCGATGCAGAACTTGGTTTTATTGCCCTCTCTGATCTCTTCTTCAAGGTAGATGCCATGATTGAGATTCACGATCTGTTTCAATAAATCCAGCGCATAGGCGTGACCGTTAGGTTCCGGTTCAAACAGCGTTTCGTTTTTTGGCGCATCACCCCGAAGGGCCAGCACATTGTCAACCCCGAGAAATGCAAGGTCTATCAATGCATTTTCGGTTTCCTGCACATTAAAACCGCCGCAGATCAGATGTGGCACTGCATCGATCTTGTAGTGGTTCATTATGGCAGCGCAAATACCTACAGTGCCAGGCCGTTTCCGCACTTCAATTTTTTCGAAAGAACCGTCCGCCCGCTTCTTAAAAACCTGCTCACTTCTGTGATAAGTAACATTAATAAATGAGGGTTTAAACTCCATAAGTGGGTCAAGGTGAGCATAGATAGACTCAATAGTTTTCCCTTTCAGCGGTGGCAGAATTTCAAACGAAATAAGCGTTCCCTTCGACTCGTTTATATGATCGGTTACTTTCATTTAATATAAAATAGCTGCAAACTTAATAGCAAAAATCGAATGAACAAATAACCATGCCTTTTTTTAGGCAATGCCTGCGGACAGAAGTTAGCATAATATTAATTTTCATTCACTTATTTTTGTTCAAATACTTTCTCTTGAATCAAACCATATATGCAAAAGACCTGGTAAAGCGGTATGGTAAAAGAACCGTTACCGATAAGGTTTCCTTCCAGGTTGGCCAGGGAGAAATTGTGGGTCTGCTCGGACCTAATGGCGCCGGTAAAACCACGTCTTTTTACCAGGTGGTAGGCCTGGTGAAGTCGGATGTCGGGAATGTGTATCTTGATGATGTAAACATTACAAAACTTCCCATGTATAAAAGGGCTAAAATGGGGCTGGGCTATTTACCGCAGGAAGCAAGCGTATTCAGGAAACTTACTGTGGAAGATAACATTGCGTCCGTTCTTGAAATGACACAACTTTCCAAAGATGAGCAAAAAGAAAAACTGGAATACCTCATTGCAGAATTTAATCTTCATCATGTGAGAAAAAGTAATGGAGATGTATTAAGTGGTGGAGAAAGAAGACGTACGGAAATAGCGCGGGCATTGGCTGTAGACCCAAAATTTATTCTGCTGGACGAGCCTTTTGCCGGCATTGATCCTATCGCTGTGGAAGATATACAAACCATTGTTACCAGGTTGAAGTATAAAAATATAGGCATTCTCATAACCGATCACAATGTAAACGAAACGCTTTCCATTTGCGATCGCGCTTATCTGCTGATAGAAGGTAAAATCTACAAGCATGGCACAGCCGAAGAACTTGCTGAAGACGAGCAGGTTCGCCGGCTCTATCTCGGCAGAAACTTCGAATTAAAACGAAAGGATTATCTACATATAGATGCCATGAAATAAAATTGGTAATTTGTTATACGATTCATCTAACTGCTGTAACGGACGAGGGTAAAAATTCAAAAAATTATCTTTATCATTTCAACCAGAAACAGAAAATGAAACTCCTAAGTCCTGTAATATCACGTTTGGCCAGGCTGCGCATCTGGAGGGTCGATAATTGGATCCACTACCCGGTTGCGTCGCAGCGAAATGTATTACAGCATCTCGTAACGCAGGCGCAATACACTGAGTTTGGACGCAAATATTCATTTTCAAAATTGTTTACTGTAAAGGATTTCAAGAAACGTGTTCCCATTCATGAATATGACGACATAAAGCCCTACATAGAACGGATGATGGAAGGAGAAGAGAATGTATTATGGAATACTCCGATCTACTGGTTTGCAAAAAGCAGCGGTACTACTTCTGCAAGAAGTAAATTCATTCCCATCAGCGAAGAATCGTTGAAGGAAACGCACTACAAAGGTTCCAAAGATGTACTGACGAATTATTATAACAACTTTCCAGACAGTGATTTACTTACCGGGAAAAGCCTTGTGGTGGGCGGTAGCCACCAGTTACATACTGTCAATGCCGAAGTCCAATATGGCGATCTGAGTGCAGTATTAATGCAGAACTCTCCTTTTTGGGGAAGTTGGATCAGGACGCCGGATTTGAAGATTGCGCTGCTGGATGAATGGGAAAGTAAAATTGAACAGTTGGCTCAAAATACGCTGTATGAAAATGTAACGTCAATGGCGGGAGTTCCCACGTGGACGATCGTTTTGATAAAAAGGATCCTGGAAATGTCGGGCAAAAGTACATTGAAAGAAGTGTGGCCTCATCTTGAACTATATATTCATGGTGGTGTTTCGTTTACGCCTTACCGTGAGCAAATGAAAAAGCTGATCGGAGCACCCATCAATTATCTCGAAATGTATAATGCAAGCGAAGGATTTTTCGCTGCCCAGAATACGCCCAACGATGATGACATGTTACTTTTTACCGATCATGGAATTTTTTACGAGTTTATGCCTGTGGAAGAATATGGGAAAACAGCACCGGAAACAGTAGGACTTGATAAAATTGTTTTAAATAAAAATTATGCCCTGGTAATCAGTACCAATGGCGGACTTTGGCGCTACCTGGTGGGGGATACTATTAAGTTCACTTCTTTGAAACCTTTTAAGATAAAAGTTACTGGTAGGTTAAAACATTTCATTAATGCGTTTGGCGAAGAGGTAATCGTGGATAATACAGATAAGGCAATTGCAATGGCCTCTTCAAGAACAAATGCTGTTGTAATTGATTATACTGCCGCTCCTGTCTACTTTAGCGAAAATGAAAACGGTGCACACGAATGGTTGATTGAATTTGACAAGGTTCCTGCAGATATGAATCAATTTACTTTTGAACTGGATGCGGCATTGAAATCGCTGAATAGCGATTATGAAGCCAAGCGTCACAAAAGCATTGCGCTTCGGATGCCGATCGTGCACGCGTTGCCAAATGGTACCTTTAATGAATGGCTGAGAAGAAAAGGTAAATTGGGTGGCCAGCATAAGGTGCCACGCCTCAGCAATGAACGAACATTTATTGAAGAGATTACAGGTATTGTTGCGGTAGAATAATTTTTTAAATAAAGTCCATTATAACAAACTTAATTATGAAATTGTTGGAAAACAAGGTTGCGATTGTAACCGGCGGAAGCCGAGGGATAGGCGAAGGGATCGTATTGAAATTGGTGGAAAGCGGGGCGAATGTTGCTTTCACGTATGTAAGTAGTGAAGAAAAGGCTATGGCTTTGGAAGAAAAACTCCGGTTATTGGGTGTAAAAGCAAAGGCATATAAAAGTAATGCCGGTATTTATGAAGACTGCGAAAAAACAGTGAATGACATAGTAAAAGAATTTGGTACTGTAGATATATGTGTAAACAATGCGGGCATCTCAAAAGATAATTTATTGCTGCGGCTGATGCCCGACCAATGGGATGAAGTGATGACCACCAATCTCAAAAGTGTTTACAACATGACGAGGCAGGTGATACGCCCCATGATGAAATCAAGAAAGGGAAGCATCATCAATATGAGTTCTATTGTAGGCGTTCGCGGAAATGCAGGGCAGAGCAGCTACGCAGCAAGTAAAGCAGGGATCATTGGTTTTACAAAGTCAGTAGCTCTGGAGCTGGGTACCCGCAATATCCGTTGCAATGCAATTGCCCCGGGGTTTATTGAAACCGATATGACACATTATTTAAAAGAAGGTGAAACAGCAAAATCTTTTCTTGATAAAATTCCTTTAGGCAGATTTGGCACCGCCGAAGAAATAGCCAATGTTACTCTTTTTCTTGCAAGCGACATGAGCTCCTATATTACGGGACAGGTAATCAGCACCTGTGGGGGTTTGAATATTTAATTCATGTTGTATCAATCATCTAAAGAAAGAACTTTTAAAAATAATTTACTGCTTGCAGCCTCCACTGCCACTGCTGCAGGGATGACGAATGTGGCTGGTGCATTAGCCTGTTTTTCTTTCACCGCAAACGTTACTGGTCATGCCGCGGCGTTCGCAAAACACATAGTCACCAGCAGTTGGTTTGATCTGTTTATCGTTCTGGTTTGGTTGTTTATGTTCTTTGCCGGAGCATTTATTGCTAATTTCCTGATCAGATCCTTTGAATATAAGGGAGCATATAAAGCACACGCACTGCCGCTGATTATTGAAATATTATTGATGGTCTTCCTTGCGGTGTATGGAATGCGGACATCTGGCGAGACGGAATTTTATACCGAAACACTTGCTGCCGGTCTGCTATTTGCGATGGGTTTGCAAAACAGCACTGTATCAACCATCACCGCCGGATCCGTAAAAACTTCCCATCTCACTGGATTGTTTACAGACTTTGGTGCAGAAGTGTCGGAATGGTTTCATCCCAGGTTGGAACGCACAGCATCATTGAGAAATAAATTAAGATTGCGGATTGCCATTCTTGCAAATTATATTATCGGCGGTGTAGTTGGTGGCGTTGTATTTGTTCAATTTGGGTTCATTGTTTTTTTAATAGTTTCGATTGTTTTATTTTCAATATTGTGTTTCGACATTGTAAAAGACAACTGGCTGAAGAAATTCGTAATCAATAAGCAGGATTAATTCTCATCATTTTAATTATTTATCACATGAAAGCGTACGAAAAACTACTTGCGGACAATAAGGCCTGGGCAGAAAGGCAGGTGCAAAGCGATGAAGATTTTTTTAAAAGATTATCAGAATTACAAACCCCGCAGTTTTTATGGATTGGTTGCAGCGATAGCCGTGTCCCTGCAGATAAAATTACCGGTACACAACCGGGGGAAATCTTTGTGCACAGGAATATTGCCAATATGGTGGTGCATACCGACGTGAATTTATTAAGCGTACTAGATTACGCGGTAAATCATTTGAAAGTGAGACACGTTATTGTTTGCGGACATTACGGGTGCGGAGGTATAAAAGCCGCAATGACCAATCATGATTTTAAGTATGTGCTGAATATGTGGCTTCGCAATATTAAAGATGTATATCGACTATATCGTGAAGAATTGCTGGAAATAGATGACGAAGAAAAGCGCACCGACAAGTTAGTTGAGCTCAATGTAAAAGAACAGGTAATGCACCTGGCCAAAACATCTATTATACAACGGGCATGGTTACACGAAAACAGGCCACACCTGCACGGATGGGTATACGGTTTAAGGGACGGCTTAATAAAACCAGTGTTTGAGATGACAGCAGGAACTCATATTGATCCGCTATATGAGTATGATAATTTATAAAGATTTTTTTGCCAATATGCCGGCTATAGCATTTTTAGAGAACCCGCTAAGGATCAGGCGCCCGCTGATCGCAGCTCTTTCATATAAAAGCGTATCCCAATTATCAGTACCTTCCCAAAATATTCTTTTCATTTCTTTCATCGTTTCAGGATTTGAATGGGCAAGAGTGGTTGCAAGTCGTAATATAGATTCGTCCATGTCTTCTACCGTTTCATGTACTTCAGCAAATAAGCCCTTTTTTTTCGCCCAGTCAGAATTTCTCCAGAGGGTTGCATCTATAGCCAATTGACTGAACGCGGATCTTCCGATCTTCCTTTCAACAGCAGGACCTACCACGAAGGGCCCGATTCCGATCGTAAGCTCACTCAATTTCACTTCTGCAGATTGCACCGCTATTGTATAGTCGCATGCTGCTGCAAGACCGACCCCGCCACCAACAGATTTGCCCTGAATTCTACCGATGATCAGCTTGTTGCATTTGCGCATGGCATTGATCACATTGGCAAATCCCCTGAAAAAATGAGTTCCCTCTGCTTCGTCCTTGATAGCAGCCAATTCATCAAAACTGGCACCTGCACAAAATGCTCCACTGCCGGCACTTCGGAGCACGACCACTTTTGAATCATGTGTTCCCGTATAATGAATTTCCTGTGTTAATGCATCAAGGATTTTCAGCGGAAGCGAATTGCTTTTTGGATGAAAAAATTCAATAGTGGTAATTCCATGATCTGAATGGGAGTGAACATATCCGTTTTCTGACATTGTAACAAATTATTTATTCGTAATCAGGCTAAGATAAAATCATTTTTGATTTAAATTTTTGATTTCCTTTTTACCATCGTAAGTATTGTAGCAACCCCAATTAGCGGATCATCTGTTTCATCCAAAATTTCAACATACCATTTTACAATTCCTTTTGGTATATCACTACCCTTTGTGAGTGGCACAACCGGATTGGGCTCCATAAGATCCTGTGAAATTTTTTCCTTACAAGTGAGTCGAATATAAATTTCATTGCCCGGATGTACGGGTTTGGTAAAGCGTAATTCATCAATTCCATAGTTGAGCAGTACCGGATTCTTTTCGTAGCTATCAACAAACAAACCTGCTGCCGCACTCATAATAAAATATCCATGAGCCACCTGACCTTCAAACATTGTATCGGAGAAATCAGTAGTAGCAATATGCGCGTAAAAATGATCGCCACTTAATTCGGCAAATTTATCGATGTCGTCACTGGTGATAATTCTTTTGACGGTGATCAACTGATCACCGATTTCCAGTTCTTCAAAATATTTTTTGAAAGGATGAGTTTTTTTCGTGTGTCCTTTGGCGTTAGGTTGGTATACACTTGTAATTGCAGTAATCATTGTTGGTGATCCTTGTACTGCTACACATTGCATATAGTGCTTTATACCACGTAGCCCTCCCATTTCTTCGCCACCTCCTGCGCGCCCCGGCCCGCCATGGGTAAGCATTGGCAAAGGAGAACCATGACCGGTGCTTTCTTTGGCGTCTTCATTATTTAAGATCAGTATGCGTCCATGATAATTGCCTGAACCAAGGACATACCTTTTTGCAAATGATGTATCTGCTGTGACTACGGAACTGCACAATGAGCCTTTGCCTTTTTTTGAAAGCGCAATAGCTTCATCAATATCTTTATAAGGCATGATAGTACTAACCGGGCCAAATGCTTCTACGCTGTGTGCTTCTTCTGTCTCGAAGGGTTTATTGTTTAGCAGTAGCAGGGGACTGATAAATGCTCCTTTATTTGAATCTGCATCGAGCACTTCAACACTATCAAGGCTTCCGTATATTAATTGAGAAGAAACCAATAACTTTTGCACTTGTTGTTTTACTTCCTCTCGTTGTTTTTTTCCGGCAAGCGCGCCCATTCTTACTTTTTCGTTTTCAGGATTGCCGATAGTTGTTTGGGATAAAGATTTGATAATTGCTTTCCATACGTCTTCCATTTTATTTTCTGGCGCAAAAATTCTCCTGATTGCAGTACACTTTTGCCCCGCTTTTACCGTCATCTCTTTTCTTACTTCTTTTATGAAAATATCCCATTCGGGCATTTGAGGTGTTACATCATCACCCAATACAATGCAGTTTAAAGAATCTGCTTCAAGGTTAAAAAGAACATTTTCTTTTAAAATTACAGGATGGCTTTTTAACATTAATCCGGTAGAGGCAGAACCGGTAAAAGTAATTACATCCTGACTGGCGACATGATCCAGCATGTCTCCCGTTTTTCCACAAATCAATTGCAGTGCGCCTTCCGGTAAAATTTTCGATGCAATAATTTCCCTCACGACGGCTTCTGTAAGGTAACAGGTAACAGATGCCGGTTTCACCACCGCCGCAATGCCCGCCATCAGGTTAACCGCAATTTTTTCCAGCATTCCCCACACGGGGAAATTGAAAGCATTGATGTGAATGGCCACTCCTTCTTTTGGAACTAAAATATGTTGTGCAGAGAATGTTCCCTGCTTACTTAATTTGACAGGATCACCATCCAGAGCAAAAGTTTCGTCCGGTAATTTTCTTCTTAAAGAGGCATTGGAAAAAAGATTCCCGATACCACCTTCAATGTCTATCCAGCTATCCGCCCTAGTGGCACCGGTTTTAAAACTCAGCTCGTAAAATTTTTCTTTGTGATCGAGAAGGTGCAATGCCAATGCTTTCAACATCCTTCCTCTTTCATGAAAAGTCATTTTACTCAAGGAGTTGGTTCCCGTTTCTCTACCGTGCTTTAGAATTGCATCAAAGTCTAATCCTTTGGTTGTAGCGATAGCTATCGGCTCGCCATTTACCGCATTGTATAATATTTCGCCTTCACCGTCGCCTTCAATCCACTTGCCTGTTACGTAGTTGCCTAATTTGTTCATGCTTCAAAATTACTTATCCTGAAGCGATGCTAAGAAGAAGGTTGATATGCTGATACTGGTTTGAAGAAATAATGAAGAAAATCTATTTTTTCTTCATGTGCAGATCTATTTGTTGCGTCAGGCTATCGAAAATGGTTTCGATCGTTCCTTCGCCTTTAATTAAAATGGCTTTGTTGTCCTTTTTGTAATGGTCTGCAACCTGCGAGGTCTTCTTGTGATACTCTTTAATCCGGTTCCTTATCACTTGTTCATTGCTATCGTCAGGCCGGCCGCTGGTTTCACCTCTTTTTATCAATCGCTTTACCAATTCCTCTTCAGACACATTAAGTGCAAGCATTATATTGATGGAAAGCCCTCTTTTTTCAAGCAGTTCATCCAGCGCTTCTGCCTGTTTGGAAGTTCTGGGGAACCCGTCAAATAAAAAGCCGGGTACATCCGGGTTTGCATCAAGTGCAGAACTGATCATGCCTATTACCACTTCATCAGGAACCAACTCTCCTTTGTCCATTATTTTTTTGGCTTCCAAACCCAATTTGGTTTTTCCGGCAATTTCACTTCTCAGCAAATCCCCTGTCGAGAGGTGTTTGAAATTGTATTTTGCAATTAATTTTTCCGACTGCGTGCCCTTGCCACTTCCCGGAGGACCAAATAATATCAGGTTGAACATGCTTGTTGATAGTCTTGTAAACTTCAAATATAATGGATGATAATGAAATTTCTTCCCTGTAATCATCATGGTTGCAGGAAATTCACATCAATAATGCATAATGGAACCAGCCAGCCTATTACAAAACGGGTATAAAAATGAAGCTAACTTTGGAGAATTGTATTAAATAAAAATATCAGGTATGATGAAGGAAAATGAAGCTTATTCTAAAAGCGACCAGGAGCTCGCAGACATGACTAAGGAAGAATGGAAGAAAATATTGCAGGAGGACGTTTATCGTATAGCCCGAGAAAAAAGGACAGAAAGGCCTTTTACAGGAAAATATTATAAACATGATGAAATTGGTACTTACTATTGTGCCGTGTGTGGAAACTCGCTTTTCAGGAGTAATGGAAAGTTCAATAGCTCCTGTGGCTGGCCCAGTTTTTTTGAACCTATTTCAAAAGACAGTCTCATTTATCTTCCGGATAACAGCCATGGCATGAGTCGTATTGAAGTACAATGCGGAAGATGCAAATCTCATCTCGGACACGTGTTTGAAGATGGGCCACCACCAACAGGGCTTCGTTACTGTATTAATTCTGTAGTTCTTGGTTTTGAAAAAGATGAAACTAGCGGACGGGGGTAGACGAATTTAACTCTTTAGCAGCTTCTTCATCGAGGAACCAATACAATTCTCCATTAACAGGCTTAATAATTTGTGCCGGAAGCATCGACGGCATATACTTGCCCTTTATTACTTCACTGAGTACATGCGATTTTTGTTGGCCGTCAATCATGAAAGCAATGTGCGAAGCACGGTTCACAATTTCCGGTGTTAAGGTAATCCGGTACATTTGCTGGCTGATGTTATATACTGAGCTCACCCATTTTTCACTTGGTTCTTCTACCAGCAATGAATGCGGAAACAGAGAGAGGGTGTGTCCATCACTGCCCATTCCAAGCAATACGAGGTCAAAACTTTTGGATGTATTATCAAAAAAAGTATGCAGCATTTTTTCATATTCTTTGGCCGAGAATACAGGTTCGATATCCGTTCTCATTCTGTGAATTTGTGTTGACGGCACATCTACATGTTCCAGCAATGTTTCCTGTGCCATTTTTGCATTGTTGCGGTCGTCGTTATAAGGAACTATTCTTTCATCACCCCAAAAAATCTGGATTCTTTTCCAGTCAATTTTTTCTTTGTAAGACGTTGCCAGGTTTCTATAAAGAATTTTCGGGGTTTCACCACCGGATAATGCAAGTGTAAAAAATTCCTGTTCCTCCAAAGTAGAATTAATCAGTTCACCCATCCATGCAGCGAATTCTTTCGCAAGGATTTCTTTGTTTTTGTAAATTTTGAATTCCATAAGCTATTTATTTTTTGGTACAAGGTTTATCCAGTTGTGTCCATCGCGGGCTATTAAAGCTTCTGCATCTTCCGGCCCCCACGAATCAGGCGGATAGTTGGGAAAATCTACCGGCTGACGTTCCTGCCACACTTCAAGTATGGGCATTACAATCTTCCAGGCGGCCTCTACCTGATCTGCCCGCATGAATAGAGTGGCATCCCCTTCCATCACATCATACAACAATGTTTCATAGGCCTCAGGTTCATCGCCATCATATTCATCCTTATAATTAAATACCATGTCGACGGGACTCAATATCATTGATTGACCGGGGCGCTTTGCCTGAAAACGAAGGCAAATATCCATTTCCGGAGCAATGCTGAGCGTGAGGCGGTTGGGTCTCCATGTTTCGGATGCTTCCGTTGGAAATGCATAAGTGGGAGCAGGTTTGAATTGGATAGTCAGCACCGTTGTTTTTTGATGCAGGTGCTTACCTGTTCGCACATAAAAAGGCACTCCCTGCCATCTCCAGTTTTCAATAAAAAATTTTGCGGCAGCGAATGTCTCAGTTCGCGAATTCGGATCTACTCCTTTTTCTTCACGATATCCCCGAACCAGTTCCCCATGCATCCAGCCACCACTGTATTGACCCCTTGCTGCATATTGTTGAACTTCTTCCTTTGAAATTTTTCTTACTGCATTTAAAACATCTACCTTCTTATTTCTTATCTCATTGGCATCAAAGGATACCGGTGCTTCCATCGCTATCATGCAGAGCAGCTGCAATATATGATTTTGGATCATATCTCTTAGTGCTCCGGAACTTTCATAGTAACCTCCCCTCCCTTCTACACCTACCGTTTCTGCCGCAGTGATCTGGACGTGTTCAATATAGTTCCTGTTCCATATCGGTTCAAATAATGCATTGGCAAAACGAAAGGCAAGAATATTTTGAACAGTCTCTTTGCCAAGATAGTGATCGATGCGATAAATCTGGTCCTCATCAAAGTGTTCTGCCAGCATCGTATTCATTTCCTGTGCACTTTTGAGGTCGTGCCCAAAGGGTTTTTCCACCACTATTCGCGTACATTTTGTATCTGTGCACAATCCAATCTTCCCCAGATTATTTACGATATCAGGCACGAGCTGTGGTGCTACCGCCATATAAAAGATGATATTGGGGTGCATATCAAATTTTGCTTCGGTATCTTTCACGGTCGCTGCAACAGTTGAATAATCATTCGGGTTGGTCACATCAAGTTTCAAATAGCTAATATGTTTTGAAAAGCTTTCCCAGTCATTTTTTTCATCCTTCCTCCTCGAGAAATTATCAATACCTTCTTTCAGATGTTTTTCATATTCTTCCGGACCGTATTCTGATCGCGCAATGCCTACAATGCTGAAATTGTCGGGCATTGCGTTGTCAATATATAAATTGAACAAAGCCGGTGTGAGCTTGCGATAATTCAGATCGCCGCTGCCACCGAAAATAAATACGAGTACAGGTGATAGTTTCTTGTAGTTTGACATTCGATATTTGTTATCCTCTCTGTTGAATTATGTTTCGTTTATTTTGATTCCCAATGAGTATGGAAGATGCCCTCCATGTCTGTTCTTTGGTAGGTGTGTGCTCCAAAAAAATCACGCTGGGCCTGTACAAGGTTAGTGGGCAGGTATTGGCGCCGGTATGCGTTATAATAATTGAGTGAAGCCATAAAACCTGCCGCCGGATAATTATGCAATGCCACCATTGAAATAATTTTTTGAGCAGCGGATTCTTTTTGCTTCAATGAAGCCGCTATTTTTTCATCAAGCAACAAATTTTTCAGGCCTGCATTTTCATAAGCTTTTTTAAAATTGTCTAGTAATGCAGAACGGATGATGCATCCGCCTCTCCAGACACTTACCACCTCGGGTAGAGGAATGTCCATTTTCAATTCGGATGACGCGGTGGTAAGTAGTGCAAGCCCCTGCGCATAGGTGACGATAGTTGCAAAGTAAAAAGCATCCTTGAGCAACGGAATAAAAGATTCTTTCGCTATATCAATTTTTTGTAGTTGCGTTTGATACAATTCATTGGCTTGCTTTCTCTCCTCAAGCAGTGATGATAAGTTTCTTGACATTACTGCCGCATCTATAGTGGGGATGGGCATCGGTAAATCAAGTCCTTCTTCCGAAGTCCACTGACCGGTTCCTTTGGCGCCCGCTTTGTCAAGAATCATATCTACGAGGTGCGCGTTCTTATTCTTATCGTCTTTTTTGGTAAAAATGACAGACGTGATCTCGAGTAAAAACGATTTTAATTCGCCGCTATCCCAATTGCTAAATACATCATGCAATTCGCCGTTATTTAGCCCGAGACCATTATGCAGCAGATCATAACATTCACTGATGATCTGCATGATGGCATATTCGATACCGTTATGAACCATTTTCACATAATGCCCTGCTGCATTGTGGCCGAGGTAGCTAACGCAGGGTGAGCCGTTCACCTTAGCTGCTACCGATTCTAAAATTGGAGCAACCTGCGCATATGCCTCTTTATCTCCTCCCGGCATTATGCTTGGGCCTTTGCGTGCGCCCTCTTCGCCACCGGAAATGCCAATGCCCATAAAGTGAAATCCTCTATCCTTAAGCTCATTAATCCTTCTTAAAGTATCGGTGTAGTGTGAGTTGCCGCCATCAATAATAATATCTCCTTTTTCAAGCAATGGTGTTACATCTGCAATCACACTGTCTACTGGTTTACCGGCAGGAACCAACATCATCAATTTTCTCGGAGTCTTTAATGCATCAATCATTTCCTTTAATGTGTTTACTCCCTTTACTACAGTATTTTCAGGTGCCGATGATTCTAATAATTTTGTTTTATCCGGATTGGTATCATAGCCGATAACCGCAAACCCGTGATCGGCCATATTAAACAAGAGATTACTTCCCATTACGCCTAATCCGATCATTCCAAAATCATAGTATGTTCCACTCATTGCTGAAAATATTTTTTAGCACGTAAAGTTAACGAAATTGAGCGTGTGTGTAATGTTGCACATAACTTTGAATCATCACAAAATGTAAAATTTAATATTATGACAATGCTAATTCAGGAATTTAATACATATCGTGAAAAAATGAATGCAATTATTTTAAGCAAGAATAACCTTGTGATGAAAAGATTGTGGAACCTCGATACCAATACGTATGAGGAGGGAGCTCTCGATAAAAAAACCAAGGAAATGCTCGGGCTTGTAGCGAGTACGGTGTTACGCTGTGATGATTGTATCAAATATCATCTAGGAAAATGTCACGAACTTGGGGTATCAACGGAAGAAATGTATGAAATATTCGCAGTAGCCAATATTGTCGGGGGCACTATCGTTATACCTCATACGCGCCGCGCAGCAGAATATTGGGAAGAGTTGCTGTCGGCATAAACGTTATGGTATATTTAATAATTTATTCCCGTGTAAACCAAATTGTAAGTATTAATTTTGGGAAATAATAACTTAATATCAGTATGAACGAGATTGCAAGTAACTCCGAAATGTTAACATCAAAAGATTTTGTAACAGATCAGGAAGTTCGCTGGTGCCCAGGTTGCGGTGATTATTCTATTCTTGCCCAGGTGCAAAAAGTAATGCCCAATTTAGGAATTCCAAGAGAAAATATTGTGATGATTTCAGGGATCGGATGTAGCAGCCGGTTCCCTTATTACATGAATACGTACGGAATGCACAGCATTCATGGTAGAGCTACAGCTATTGCCAGTGGCTTAAAGGCGAGCAGACCAGAATTGAGCGTTTGGATAGTAACCGGAGACGGGGATTGCCTGAGCATTGGCGGCAATCATACGATACATTTATTAAGAAGGAATTTCGATGTAAACCTTCTCCTATTCAATAATGAAATCTATGGATTGACAAAAGGGCAATATTCACCAACCAGTGAACAGGGAAAAGTAACGAAAAGCACGCCCCTGGGAAGTATTGATCATCCATTTAATCCTGCAGCCCTGGCGTTGGGAGCAGATGCTTCGTTCGTGGCCCGCAGTATGGATCGTGATCCGAAACATCTTCAATCCATGATATTGCGTGCGTATCAGCACAAAGGAGCTTCGTTCCTCGAGGTATATCAAAATTGTAATATTTTCAATGATGGCGCTTTTGAAATTTATACAGAAAAGAAGACAAAACCGGACGAAACTTTATTTCTTGAACAGGGCAAACCGCTTGTTTTCGGAGGTGCGCGAAATAAAGGCGTTAAGTTGGATGGGTTTCAGCCAGTGGTCGTGGAACTAAATAATGGCGTGAGCGAAAATGATCTCTGGATCCATGATGAAAGCGATTTTAATAAGGCTCAAATACTTACCAGGTTTTTTGATAATCCGCACAGCAATCACCATTTACCCAGGCCATTTGGAGTGTTTTATCAAAATGAAAGGTCGTGTTATGAAGAGCTATTGACGCAGCAAATAGGAGCTGCTATCTCTGCAAAAGGAGAAGGTGATTTGGACAAAATATTAAAAGGACGGGAGACGTGGGTGATCAATTAATACCCGGTTAGTTCTTGTTATTCAGAAAAACAAAAGGCTTCATTTCTCTTGTAGCAATCGTTCTGCGAACAACCTTTTCTTCAGCACTAATTTTATAATTGTTGAGATCGATTACTTCGTAAGCGACAATCAGGTTGTCAACTTTTTCGACGGAATAAAGTAACTCGTGCAACATCTCTACCTGATGTTCGATGGCTTGGGGGTTCATTAATTCTTCCTTGAACAGCACCAATAGATCCCGGTTAAACTTGTTCATTAGTTCGGTTTTTATGGACTAATATCCTATAAATCCTGTTTTACTTGGGCAACCACATTTGTTCTTTTTTGAAGCACTGCAACTCACAGTAAATAAGGCAATCGCAATTGCGAGAATTAATAGGATGTGTTTACTGATTTTCATAAAATATCAACCTAAATTAAACTATTTTCACAAATAATTATTGCAAAGTTTTGACTAACGGCAACAATTTTAACAGCCGCTCTTTTCCAACCCGAATATTGATTGCCCCATTAGATTGGGGACTGGGTCACGCAACTCGTTGTATTCCAATAATAAAATACCTTTTATGCCTTAAGGTCGACGTTGTTATTGCCGCCTCTGGAAACAGCTTTTTTCTTTTGAAAAAAGAATTTCCGGAACTAAAGATTTTTTTGATAAGCGGCTATAAAATCAGATACTCGCGTAAAAAACGAAACCTGCCGTTCAAGCTGTTGTTGCAGTTTCCGAAACTATTAATTTCCATATTGGGAGAGCATTATTGGTTGAAGAAATTTATTCGAACCAACCGAGTTGACGCAGTGATTTCAGATAATCGATTTGGGATGTATTATAAAAAAATTACATCAATTTATATTACTCATCAGTTACTAATTAAAACAGGAAATCCTTTTACAGAAAGGCTTGCTCAACGACTTCATTATTTCTTTATAAAAAAATTTAATACATGCTGGATACCCGATTATGCTGAGGATGGTTTAGCAGGCATTCTTTCTCACCCAAAAAATGTTCCCGGCAATGTTGAGTACATTGGTCCCTTATCAAGATTTGAAAAAATAAACGATGTTAAAAAAGTTCGTGATGTAGTCATTATAATTTCTGGCCCTGAACCACAGCGTCAAATATTGGAAGAAAAAATTATTTCCCAGCTACACGATGGTAACAAAAAAATCCTATTGGTAAGGGGATTGGCGAACGAAACTAAAATTTTGCAAACAGACGATGTGATGATAGAAATCAGGAATCATCTCCCAGCAGAAGAAATGAATAAAGCCATCCAACAGTCATTGTTTGTTATTGCCAGAAGTGGCTACAGCACCATCATGGATTTGGTAAAACTTGGTTGCCCGGCTGCTGTGATTCCTACTCCAGGACAAACGGAGCAGGAATATCTCGGTGAATACCTTATGCAAAAAAATATTTTTTATTGCATTACGCAGGACGACTTTGATATCACGCAGACCATTGAGAACGCGAAAAGATTTCAATTTAACCAGCCGGATTTTCCAAGGGATATGTATAAAAATGTGTTAGACGAATTTGTTCAATCGCTTAAATCCGGCAAATTTGCAGCTCAATAAATTACGTTGGGCCATACCTTAAAGGCGCATCTGGCTTTGCTGTGCACCAATTTATTTTTCGCAATAAATTATTCTACTGTAAAATATTTTACGGGTAAAAGTTATGCTAGCCCGTTTGGGTTAAACATTCTTCGTATACGCGTTAGCGTTATATTATTCTGGAGATTATTTCTATTCAGACCTACCGGCGAAAAGATCAGTAAGAAAGATATTACCGCTATTGCTGCGTGTGCACTCGCAGCTATCGTATTCAATTAATTACTTTTTATAAAAGGATTGGCATTTACCTTTCCTATTCATGCAGCGCTACTCACCTTGCTTACTCCAATTTTAATTGTACTTATTGCCGCGGTCACATTGAAAGAAAAACTTACCATTGAAAAGATTATCGGGTTATTGCTTGGTGTTTCGGGAGCCGTATTATTGATAAGGAATAAGAAGGTAATGGCACCGGGTAATAATATTGTATTGGGAGATATGCTGATCCTGCTAAGTGCAATTGCTTATACTATTTATTTCATTCTGGTGAAGCCGCTGACAGAAAAATATTCTCCGATTTTAATAATGCGCCTCATGTTCACTTTCGGATTTTTTATGACCTTACCAATTTGCTTAAAAGAATTTTCGGCAAACAGGTGGAGTGTTTTCGGAATCAGGGAATGGCTGTTGCTTTTCTTGCTTACAATACCAGGCACCTTTATAGCGTATGTCTTTAACGCGTATGGAATCCAGAAGTTAAACGCATCTACTGCCGGAGCATATATTTATTCACAGCCGGTATTTGCTGTCATTATTGCCATGTTGTTTTTGAAGGAACATCTTACCCTATACAAAGTGATTGTTGCTGTATTGATTTTCGGGGGAGTTTATCTGTCTAAAAGAAAACCGGAAAATGAAATATTAAAACAACTGTCCGATTAGGGCACTTATACTTCCGCTTTTGGGTAATCAAAAAACAAAAATTTTTTTTCCGAATTTTCAAAATCAGCCCAATGTTGGGTGTCAACTGTGATCGCATAAATGCCACACGTAGGCATTTCGATCAACGAAGTCAGCCCTATTGCATTAATGAAATTGGTAATACCGGGATTGTGTGCAAACATGGCTACTGCATCTTTATTATCCGGCAGGCTTTCTATTGTCGCATAAAAATTATCTGCGGGCGCCTCATACAGGTCTTTTGCCAGAAAGAGATCTTTACTTTTTGCGTCTAATTCTCTCATGAACAATTCTGCTGTTTTTTTGGCACGCATCGCAGGGCTTGAAACAAACAAGTCAATTCCCAACTTTTTTGCTTTTAATCTTTTTGCCATTTCCGGTGCGTCATGTTTCCCCCGGTTATTTAACGGTCTTTCAAAATCACTGATCGAAGAATCAGCCCAACTGCTTTTTGCATGACGCACCAACAAAAGTGTTTTCATGATAAAAATTTTTGGGGCGGGAAAAAATCAATATCCCCTGATGTTCTTGCCTTCTACGTAATTCAGGAACGCATTATTCACAACCCGGTTTCCACCTGGTGTCGGATAATTTCCCGTAAAGTACCAGTCGCCGGTGTTAGTAGGGCAACTTTCGTGCAGGTCTTCAATCGTCTGATAAATTACATCAACCGGAATGGTTACTTCGCCAGGAGTTATTAATTGAGCAATTTTTTTTGAAATTTCTCCTACAGTAAATGGTTTGTAAACGAGACGCACCACATTTTCACTTGTGAGCCGGTTATTTCTTTTCAATTCATAACATCTTTGAACGATGTCGTGCAATACAGGTTCCATTTTTCTCTCCCTGATCAATTCCATTGCGGCTTTGAATGCCACAAACTCTCCCATCTTGCTCATATCGATTCCATAGCAATCGGGATATCTTATTTGAGGAGCAGACGATACAACGATGATTCTTTTGGGATCGAGCCTCGCCAGCATTCGAATGATACTTTCACGCAGGGTGGTACCTCTCACAATGGAGTCATCGATCACTACGAGGGTGTCTATATTTTTTCTCACGGTACCGTAGGTGATGTCATACACATGTTGCACCATCTCATTGCGACCGGCATCTGCAGAGATAAATGTTCTGAGCTTTACGTCCTTTATGGCCACCTTCTCAATCCGTACTTTTCGGTTAACCATCTCCGTTAGTTTATCCGGATCTATGCCATTTCCCCAGCTCAGTATTTTTTCAACTTTTATCCTACCCAAGTAATCTTCTGCTCCCTTGAGCAGGCCGTAAAAAGCAATTTCTGCCGTATTCGGTATAAAAGAAAAGATCGTGTTTTTCAAATCGTAAGCCACTGCCTTAAGTACCGGCTCAGTCAAGTGGTAGCCAAGGGCTATTCTTTCACGGTAAATCTTTTCGTCACTTCCCCTCGAAAAATAGATCCTTTCAAAACTGCACGCTTTCCTTTCTTTGGGCTCCAATATTTTTTCAACAGCATATGTTCCGTCGTCATAGGCGATAAGGCTTGTACCTGGCATCAATTCTTTTACTTCATTTTCACCTACATTAAAGACCGTTCGAATAGCAGCGCGTTCGCTTGCAGCTACGATTACCTCATCATTGGCATAATAATAACAAGGCCTTATGCCGTTGGCATCTCTTACTACAAATCCGATCCCATTGCCGGTAACGCCTCCAAAAACGAATCCTCCATCAAATAGTGAAACAGATTTTTTGAGCACCTTCACGATATCTAATTTTTCAGGTGATTCATCATCGGCCTTAACCAAAAAATGGTGTATGACGTCCATCATGGCGCCCAGATCGCTCTGCCGGTCGAGTTCGTTGGGATGACTGTTAATCAGCGTGAATAATTCATCTTTATTTACCAGGTTAAAATTACCGGCGACTGCAAGATTCCTGGCGGGAATAGTATTTCGCTTTATGAAAGGATGGCAAAACTCCACATTGTTCTTTCCCTGAGTCCCGTACCGCAAATGACCCAATAATAATTCGCCGAGAAAGTCGATATGTCCCTTCATCAGGCCGGGATGTTGCTCTATTTCAGGATGATATTTCTCTATTTCATTGATCTGTTCTTCAATCTGAGAAAAGATATCCGCAATTGCCTGTGGGGCCGAACTTCTTTTACGATAGAGATAAGGGTATCCCGGCTCTGTATTCAGCTTTACCGCGGCAATGCCTGCCCCGTCCTGGCCACGGTTGTGTTGCTTCTCCATAAGGAGGTACAGCTTATTGAGCCCGTAGAGTACAGTACCATATTTTTGACGGTAAAAAGAAAAAGGCTTTCGTAATCTCATGAATGCGAGGCCGCATTCATGTTTTATTTCATCACTCATTTTTTAAAATGAGATGCAAAGTTAGGGCATTATGAAAAGCCCGCAATCTTTGAAAAGATATTGTTTGTTGTTTTGGCACAAAAAATAACAGGGGCTTAGCACTAAACCCGCCGGATCAATTTGAGGCCGTATTAGATGCGGTATCCCACTTCTCCAATTCAGGGCAAGATTTATATTCGTCGCTGAGTTTTATATAAAACGAGGGGATTTTTTTGGCAAACCATTTATCGAGCGCTTCGTTTTTCTTTTCTTCCAAAGCCTTTTGTGCTATTTTATCGTAGTCATCTTTCAGGTTTTCACGGTGCGGCTCAGTTCTGGATTTTATCACCACTATGCGAACCCCCTTTTTACCACGCTCATCAGTGAATTCTGTAGGCTGTGAATATTCGCCTACTTTCAGGTCTTTCAACATCAACACCAAATCTTTATCCAGTTCGTCAATAGTTACCGAACTGCTGCCATCTCTCCCCGTAATCATCCCACCGGTATATTTGCTGTTGTCATCTTCGCTGTATTTGTTTACAGCAGTGCCAAAGTCTATTGAGCCGTCAACCAATTTCGAACGAATAGTATCAAGCTTGGCTTTGGCATCATTTATTTCATACGAACTAACCTGTGGTATTTTTAAAATATGGCGAATAACTGCGTCATCTCCATTTTTACTTACCATTTGAATAATGTGGTATCCAAAACGTGTTTTAAACACGCTGGATATCTGGCCATCTTTCAGGCTAAATGCCTTTGCCAGGAAAACCGGATCCCATTGTTTTTCATTTCTGTTTATTTCATACCGGCCGCCATTGTCCTTACTTCCAGGATCATCTGTGTACAAGGAGGCAAGTGTTTCAAATTTTGCCTTACCGCTTTCTACTTCCTGTTTGTATTGATTTAACTGGTCAATTGCATATTGCACCAGGTCATGGCTGGGCTTTGGGTACACCACAATCTGCCCGACTTCCAGTTGTGATTCATAAAAATGCAAACTGTCTTTCGGAATAGAATCGTAATATGTTTCTACTTCTTCGGGGGTTATTCTCACATCCTGTACAATTTTGTCCCGCTCTCCCTGTGCGAGCTTTTGTTCCCTGAAAGTCTGACGGAAATCTTCTTTTAGCTGGAAGATCGATTTTCCCGCTATTTGTTCCAGAACATCTTTAGAACCGTAGAGATTGATAAAGTATCTTATCCGGTTATCGATTTCTGCGTCTATATCTTCATCGGAAACGGGGATGGAGTCTAATTCAGCCTGCAATACCAATGCCTTTAATCCTAGCGCCTGCTGAAGGAGGATGCATTTTGCATTTGCGGGCACATCGATATTCTGGCGTTGCATGTCGGCAATACTATTATCGATGTCGCTTTCAAGAATGATCTTATCTCCAATTGTTGCAATTATTTTATCTGCAAGTACTTTTTTGGTTTGTGCAAATAAAGATTGAATAAAAAGGATGAAACAAATTGTAAAAAAAATTCTTTTCATCTGGTAAACTCTTTCTTTTAAAATAAGCATGTTGGCAGGGAAAAGCCAGCGTCAAAAGTACGGTTTAAAACGGCCGGGAATTTTTTGAAAAGTTAAAACTTGGGCCGATTTTGTTAAAGGTTAATGAAGAGATTCAGCGTATTTTCAAAGGGTTCTCTTTACTTCAATTTCTTCAAAAGCTTCAATGATGTCGCCAGGTTTGGTATCGTTGTAGTTTTTGATACTAAGGCCGCATTCCATATTAGTGCTTACTTCCTTTACATCATCCTTAAAGCGCTTAAGGCTTCCGAGTTCTCCCGTAAAAATGATAATACCATCACGGACGAGTCTCACACGATTGTTGCGCGCGATCTTTCCTTCCAGCACCAAACATCCCGCTACGCTCACTTTATCGAATTTATAGGTTTCTTTTACTTCCAATACGCCCAGCACTTTTTCCTGGATCTTCGGTTCCAGCATGCCTTCCATAGCGCTCTTTACTTCGTCGATTGCATCGTAAATAATGGAGTAGGTTTTTATTTCCACTCCCTCATGCACTGCAAGCCGCGATGCCTGTAGGGATGGCCTTACGCTGAAGCCTATGATTACTGCATCTGAAGCTGTTGCCAGCAGTACGTCGCTTTCAGTGATTTGCCCCACTCCCTGGTGTACGATACTTACGACAATTTCTTCGGTACTGAGTTTTTGCAATGAATCGCTCAATGCCTCTACCGATCCATCCACGTCTCCACGTATAATCAAGTTTAACTCTTTAAAGTTGCCTAATGCTAATCTTCTTCCAATTTCATCAAGGGTAATATGTTTCTTGGCACGAATACCCTGTTCTCTCAGAATTTGGGCTCTCCGGTTGGCAACGTCTTTGGCTTCTGACTCATCCGTAAATGACTTAAAAGTTTCACCAGCCTGAGGCGCACCATTCAGTCCAAGAATCAACCCGGGAGTAGATGGTGGGGCAATGTCTATTCGTTGATTTCTTTCATTGAACATAGCCTTCACTCTTCCATAGTGCTGCCCGGAAACAATAAGATCCCCTTGTCTCAGGGTTCCGTTTTGTACTAAGATGGTTGCCACATATCCGCGGCCCTTGTCGAGTGATGCCTCAATTACGGTGCCACTGGCGCCCCTGTTGGGATTAGCTTTCAACTCGAGCAGATCTGCCTCAAGCAATATTTTATCCAGTAATGCATCCACATTCAGACCTTGTTTGGCGCTGATCTCCTGGCTTTGAAATTTACCTCCCCAGTCCTCAACCAATATGTTCATGGCTGCAAGTTGCTCTTTGATCTTTTCCGGGTTGGCCCCTTCCTTATCAATCTTATTCAGGGCAAAAATCATCGGCACATTGGCGGCCTGCGCATGAGAAATGGCTTCTTTTGTTTGAGGCATTACTGCATCGTCAGCAGCAACAACAATCACGGCGATATCAGTAACCTTGGCACCACGTGCACGCATGGCAGTAAACGCCTCGTGACCCGGCGTATCCAAAAAAGTAATAGTCCTTCCATTTTTCAAAGTCACTTCATAAGCGCCGATATGCTGGGTGATTCCACCTGCTTCACCTGCAATTACATTAGTTTGACGAATATAATCGAGCAATGACGTTTTACCATGATCTACATGTCCCATAATAGTAACAATGGGCGAACGGGGAACCAGATCTTCCGGGCTATCTTCGTCATCGTCTTCATCTTTCTCTGCCTGGTCGTCTATGCCAATAAATTCAACCTCATATCCGAATTCGCTGGCAACAAGTTCTATCACATCTGCTTCCAGGCGTTGATTGATGGAAACCATAATGCCGAGGCTCATGCATTTACTTATCACATCAGCGAAGCTCACATTCATCAGGTTGGCAAATTCGCTTACCGAAATAAATTCTGTAACCTGTAGTTTGTTATCTGCAATATCCTCGCCTGCAGTTTCCGCAGCTTCTTCTCTTTTTGCTTTTCTATATTTTGCCTTCAGGCTCTTGCCTCTTCCGGAAGAGCCGGCAAGCTTCGCCTGGGTTTCTTTTATTTTATCCTGAATTTCTTTTTCGTCAATTTCTTTTTCTTCGCGCCGAAATGGCTGTGCACCCTTGTTAAATCTTGAAGAAGGTCTTGAGGGTTGCTCCCTCATATGTGGTGGTGTTGGTGCGTGCTTCTTTTCTACCACAATGCGCTTGCGTTTGCGCTTTTCATCGACAGGTTTTGGTGGTTCTTCGTTCTGTACAGGAAGCACAATCTTGCCTAATATTTTGGGACCTTCGAGTTTAGACGCTTTTATATTAGTGATCACCGGCTCTTCCACCATTCCTTCTGCGGGTATTTCAGCCGGAGAGGCTTCTTCTTCAACAGTTTTTGCCCCCTTTTGTTTTGTTTTCGGTTCTTTTGCTGCGGATTCTTTTTGACTTGTTTTCCCGGCCCCCTTTTTCGGTCTGGTGGAAGAATCTATCGCGCTCAGATCAATCTTGTCAACTACTTTTGGTTTTTCAACTTCGGGCACTTCCAGTTTCACTAACTCAGGTTGCGGCATTTCTTCTTTTTCTTCAACAACCTCAGGTGTTTTAACATCTGCAACCGGCACTTCGGTTTCTTTAGTCTTTACGGTTTCTTTTTTAGTGAATGAAAGATCCTGCTCATCCTTTCTTTTCTTTATATCCGTGCCCGCATTTTTCGGAAGGTCGATTTGTTCTGCCTTTTGCTTTGCGACCTTGTCCGGTTGAAATTCTATCTGCAGAACCCTGTACATTTCTTCGGAGATCCTGGAATTGGGCTTTAAATCATCTTCCTGAAAACCTTTGGATACGAGAAAGTCAACAAGGGTATCTTTACCGATGTTGAATTCCTTGGCCGCAGCCATTACCCGTGGTGTGTTTACTTCTGCCATTAGTTTTTTTATCGTTTTTTAAAGAAGATCATCTAAAACCGTTGCGAAAGAAAACCTTGCTATTCGGTTTCAAATTCTTCTTTCAATATTTTTTTCACTTCTGTGATGGTTTCCTTTTCAAGATCTGTTCTGCGTTCCAATTCCTCATCAGATAACTCCAAAACGCTCTTTGCCGTATCGCACCCGATCTTTTTCAATTCATCAATAATCCATGATTCAATTTCGTCAGTAAATTCATCGAGATCCACATCATATTCTTCCTCTTCTCCCTCATTATCCCTGAACACATCTAATTCGAATCCGGTAAGTTCACATGCCAGTTTAATATTTACACCCCGCCTGCCAATAGCCAAAGATACCTGGTCTGGTTTCAGATACACATTGGCGTGTTTATTTTCCAGATCCAACTCAATGCTCGTGATCTTTGCCGGGGTGAGTGAGCGCTGAATCAACAATTGTGTGTTGTTGGTCCAGTTGATCACATCAATATTTTCATTTTTCAATTCGCGTACAATGCCGTGAATGCGACTTCCCTTCATGCCCACACAGGCACCCACAGGGTCAATCCTGTCATCAAAGCTTTCTACTGCAACTTTAGCCCTTTCTCCCGGATCTCTCACAATTTTTCTTATGACAATCAATCCGTCGAAAATTTCTGGCACTTCAATTTCGAGCAATTTTGCAAGGAAAGACGGATCGGTTCTCGACACTATAATTACGGCCTGGTTGTTTTTAAGTTCTACTTTTTTAACAACGCCCCGTATCGTTTCGCCTTTTTTGAAATAATCAGATGGAATTTGTTCTGACTTGGGGAGCAACATTTCATTGCCTTCTTCATCCAGGAGCAATACTTCTTTTTTCCAAACCTGGTATACTTCGCCATTTACAATCTCCCCGATACGGTCTTCATATTTTTTAATAAGAATATTTTTCTTCAAATCGTTTATACGGCTGGCAAGTGTTTGCTTTCCAGCAAGAATAGCTCTGCGGCCGAACTCCTTTTGAATATCCACTTCTTCATACAACTCCTCGCCTACCTGGTAGTCCGGTTCTATTTTAATGGCATCTTTGTATTCAATTTCAGTAAGGGTATTATACAAGTCGTCATCTTCTACGATGGTTCTTCTTCTGAAGATTTCAAGATCACCCTTTTGGTCATTTACGATTACATCAAAGTTTTCGTCAGATCCATACTTTTTGCGTATCAATGTTTTAAAAACATCTTCCATCACTTTCATCAAAGTAGGCCTGTCAATGTTTTCTGCGTCTTTGAATTCCTGAAAGGATTCCATTAAATTGATGCTTGCCATATAAATTTTATTTAAAAAGTTATCAGCACTTTGGTTTGTTTCACCCCGCTGAACATTATGTTGATAGGTTTAATTACTGTTTTGTTTCCTTTACCGGTCTTTTCTTCTACTACCATATCACTATTATTTACCGTTACAAGTTTTCCGGTTATTTTCGATTCGTCGGACAAAGTTACTTCCACGTAGCGGCCAATATTTTTTTTGTATTGGCGATGCAGTTTCAGCGGCTCATCTACTCCGGGCGATGATACTTCAAGAGAAAAATTTCCCCCGGGGAATAGTCCTGATTCATCAATTAATTTGTAAAGAACCCTGTTCACCGCAGTGCATTTTTCAATTGTAATCCCGTCATCAGCGTCCAGAAAAACCCTGATGTTATGGGAAGGAGAAATTTTTACATCCACAGGGAATATAGCGCCTGATTGTGAAATAACGCCTTCAAGCAAATCTCTCACTTTCTCTAAAACCTGTAGATCGCTCATTCAGTATATTTTCTAAAAGAAGAAGGGAACGCTTCCGTTCCCTTCCATTTGTCTTTTGCCGCTGCAAAGATATAGAAAATAATGGGTATGTTCCAAATTATGTTAAAGTGAATGATTCATTATGATATCAAATGATTTAATGTATATTTTTGTTGCATGAATCTTTTCAGAGTAATAGCAGAATTCTTTCTCGTATATGTTTTGTATAAACTCATCTTTGATTTTATAATACCTATATATCAGTCTGCCGGTAAAATGAAACGGCAGTTTGGCGAAATGCAAAACCGAATGCAGCAGGATATCAATGCTGCGAATGCTGCCAGACAAAGAACTTCAAGGTCGGCTGAACGTGTAAAAAAGGAAGGCGAATATATTGACTATGAAGAAATAAAATAATCAAAATCCCAGATCCTCAATAAAGTTCCCCGGTTTCAAATGTACTGTTTGTAGTCCAACAGATATTGCGGTATCTATATTCTGCATCGAATCATCAATAAAAACGGTCTGGACAGGGCTAAGATCATTTTCCCTTACTAGAAGTTCATAAATATCACGATCGGGTTTTCGCATACCGACGTTGCAGGAGTAATAAGCTTTTTCAAAATGCTGATCGAAATTCTTCCCACGTGGTTGAAGGTGATACATTCTATTGAATTCGCGGAGGTGAATATGGTTGGTATTGCTTAGCAAAAAAAGCCTGTAGTTTGATCGCAACTGATTGAGGTAATGAAGGCTTTTTTCGCGGAAGCCCAACAGTATGGCATTCCAGGCATCTCGGATGTCTTCGTCTGTTAATAGTAATCCTGTGCGTTTCCTGATCTCGTCGTAAAAATTTTTCTCTTTAATAGATCCTTTTTCAAGGCTTATGAAAAGATCATCGGCTCCGGCCTGCGAATACATAGCATTAAAGTTCTTCACTCCAAGCTTTTCAAAAGCCTGCCGCGTACGATGGTAATCGATATTCAGGAGCACGCCACCGAGGTCAAATATGATGGTAGTCACTTTCATTTTTCAAAGAAAATTATTTCTGACCACTCGGCGAATTTTTCTATTTTTGCAATCCTCTTTTTATGCCGTATGCGGCAGCGGGCCTATAGCTCAGTCGGTTAGAGCACCTGACTCATAATCAGGTGGTCCCTGGTTCGAGCCCAGGTGGGCCCACAGAATAGAGAAGGGTTCAGACAAATAAGTTTGGGCCCTTTTATTTTGGGGAATCGTAAGCTGTATTTATCCACCTTCAAATGGCAACCGGAGCAGAAGACTTCCGCTCAAGATGGGAAACATTTGATATCTTACGTACGGCCCATGATTCATTGGATACTAACGGTAACGAATAAACGAAATTTGGCTGCAGACAGACCTACTGCTCAGCTGCATACCAAAATTTGTCCAAACCTGAGCGGCGGGTTCAAAAAATTCAATTTTATTTGTGAAAAGTTTATTTAATATTTTTGGCGCTAAAACCGAGGTACCCTGTATCGTTGAACAAAACTGTAACCTGCAAACGTCTAAAACAATTATCAACATGAAACAACTTTATTCATTTTCGTTTGCCAAAACAATGCTTGTGTTCGTAGCCATCATTTCTATTGCATCCTGTTCCTCAAGTAAAAAGAGCACAGCTACGCCTGAAGGATGGCTCATACTGGGCGAAAGCAAGGCAAACTTTGTAAGGGAAAAAGAAGTAATACGCATTTATAGTCCCGATAAATATACTGACATTCAATTCAGAGTAGAAGGACAGACTGTGAAAATCAGTGATATGTCTATTTATTTTGACAACGGCGACAGGCTTACACCACGAATTGAAGAAACAATTGAACCCGGTCAATACAGCAACGTGATTAATCTTGCTGAAAACGGAAAGAAACTGGACAGAGTCGAATTCAAATACAGAACTGTAGGCAATGTGACAAAAGGAAGAGCCCGTATCATCCTGATGGGCAAGCCGTATGTTGAGAACCGGATGAATAGCTTTTAACTCACGGCTTTCTAATGTTTCAGAATCCATCAAATTAATAAAATACTGCTATTGTTTAACCTTTCTTTAACCATGTAACAAATACATTTGCCACCTTAACCAATGATTATGAAGAAAATTGTGTTTGTTATTGGTGCCTGCCTGTTTTTGTCACATGCATTTGCGCAGGATTCTGCTACCGAGAGAAAAACAAAGCCTAAAAAAATTTCTCTTAACAACAGACCTAATGACCATCTTTTGATTCAACTTTCTTCCGATCATTGGGCTGGAATGACTGACAGCATCAGGACGCATCAAAAGGGATTTTCTCATGGAGTTAATATCTATTTCATGCTGGACCGGCCATTTAAGGCTTCGCCTAACTATAGCGTAGCTTTTGGTATTGGAATCAGCACCAGCAATATTGAATTTAAGCGGGTGAATATTGATATGAAATCTACGTTGCCGCAGCTACCCTTTAATGCTCTTGATTCAACCAGTCACTTTAAAAGATACAAGCTTGCCACCGGATATGCTGAGGTACCCATAGAAATTCGGTATTATTCTGACCCGGCACATCCTCATAAAAGCTGGAAAGCCGCCGTGGGTGCACGGATTGGTGTATTATTAAATGCCCATACCAAGGGAGCTATTCTCCAGGATAAAAACGGGAATGCCATAAGTAGTTATGTTGAAAAAGAAAGCAGCAAACGTTTTATCAGCGGAACCCGGATCATGGGCACTGCAAGGGTAGGCTACGGAATTATCTCTCTTTTCGGAGCTTTCCAGCTAAATACGGTTTTGAAACCCGGTGCAGGACCTTCGATGAATCTTTACCAGGTAGGTGTTACCATCAGCGGGCTATAATTTAACCTGCTTGATGGCTTTGACTATTTTTGCAGTAAAAATCTCAGTTGATAGAAAAAAAAATTAGCACCGCTTCCATTAATGCGGTACTTGTGGGTATTATACAACAAGGACAAAGCGAAGAACTGGAAAGGGAATATTTGGAAGAACTCAGATTCCTGGCAGAAACTGCCGGAGCCAAAACCCTAAAGAGCTTCACTCAAAAACTTGCCCATCCCGACAGCAGAACATTTGTTGGTAAAGGCAAATTGGAAGAAATAAAAAAATACATTTCAACAAGAAATGTTGGTCTTGTGATTTTTGATGATGAACTTACCGGCTCGCAGATAATGAACATTGAAAAAGAGCTGAAAGCAGTAACCATTGACAGGAGCGATTTAATCCTTGACATATTTGCATCGCGTGCTAAAACAGCCCAGGCAAAAACACAGGTAGAGCTGGCGCAATATCAATATATTTTGCCGCGACTGAGAGGCATGTGGAAACACCTTGAAAGGCAAGGTGGCGGTATTGGTAGCCGCGGTCCGGGTGAAACTGAAATTGAAACAGACCGTCGCATTGTGAAGGAAAAGATTAGCCTCTTACGGAAGCGATTACACGAAATTGACAAACAGGCATTCACCCAGCGCAAGGAACGAGGCGAATTTATCCGGGTGTCGTTAGTGGGATACACCAATGTTGGTAAGTCCACCATCATGAATGTATTGAGCAAAAGCGACGTGTTTGCAGAAAATAAATTGTTTGCCACATTAGATACTACAACAAGAAAAGTAGTATTTGGTCATACCCCTTTTTTATTGAGCGATACGGTAGGGTTCATCAGGAAATTACCCCATCATCTTATCGAAAGTTTTAAGAGCACCCTGGATGAGGTGCGGGAAGCAGATATTTTATTACATGTGGTAGATATTTCCCATCCGCAGTTTGAAGAACAATTTGCTACGGTACATAATACTTTGCAAGAACTGAAGAGCGACGATAAACCAACGATCATTGTGTTTAATAAAATGGATCAATATGAAAAAAACACCTTTGATGATTGGCTGGAGCCTGAAGTAAAGCAGGAGCTTTTGGATGAACTGAAAAATAAATGGCGGGAGCAAGCGGGAGGCAAATGTGTTTTTATATCCGCCACAGAAAAAATGAATATTGCGGAATTACGACAAATCATTCTGAATTTGGTAAGAAGAATGTACCAGGTGAGGTATCCATACAAAGCAGAATTTTTTTATTGATACTCTATGGGACAAAAAAAAATAAAGTGGTATAAGATCGCCGACACTGTAATAGATTTACCTTTTAACGAAAAAGGTCTCGTGGAAATAAAGGTGCACGACAAAAAGGCCTGTCTTATAAAAACACAAGGAGGTGTAGGTGTCAGCGCATGTGCCGCCCGGTGTCCTCATGCTGGTGGTGAAATGTCGGAAGGTTTCCTGGATAAAAGCGAAAATATTGTTTGCCCAGTTCACCGGTATGTTTTTAATCTTAACAACGGGCGTGACCTGAATGATGAAGGCTATTATTTGAAAATATATCCAATACAAGTTAGTGCTAAGGGAGTTTTTTTAGGAATGGAAGAAGGAGGTATTTTCAGTTGGCTGCGATAAGAAAATCATTTTTGTGACATAGTAAAAATGGCTATTTTTGCCACCCTTTTTCAAGAAGGATACTCCTCCTTAGCTCAGTTGGTTAGAGCATCTGACTGTTAATCAGAGGGTCGCTGGTTCAAGTCCAGCAGGGGGAGCAGAAGGTCGGTACATCGCCGACCTTTGTTATTTTACAGATCCGTAATCGGTCTATACTTAGGCACGAGCGCCTTCATGATGCCCCAGGCAATGAGATATGCTAATCCACAAAAGGCAAACATGATCAGGTAAGCAGTTTTCGGCGTTGCTGCAAAATGATCCGTTAATTTTCCGGCAAGTAATTGCACCAACACACCGCCAATACCACCAGCCATTCCGCCAATACCCGTTACACTGGCCACTGCTTTTTTGGGGAACATATCCGATACGGTAGTGAAAATATTTGCACTCCATGCCTGGTGAGCTGCCGCGCCAATGCATATCATCGCTACTGACAATGTCACTGCCATATGTCCAAATATATTTACATCCCCAAAGAACTGCGTAGCAATTACTAATAACGGGAACACTGCTATAATAAGCATTGCCGTCATTCTCGCCCTGTACACATGCCAGCCGCGATTCATAAATATCATGGGAATGCTGCCACCAAAAATACTTCCGAAAATGGCTACTCCATACACGATAAATGTTGGCAGCATCACCGCTTCACCACTCATGCCAAATTGTTTTTTTAAATAATCAGGCAGCCAGAATAAATAAAACCACCATACTCCATCGGTCATGAATTTACCCCAGAAAAAAGCCCACGTTTGTTTATATCCCAACAATTGCGACCATGGGGTTTTGATCTTTACCACTTCATCTTCTTTGTCCGTTAGTGCTTCATCATCACTGTGGATGTAATCATATTCTTCTTTCGTAAGTTTCTTGTGCTTGGAGGGAGGGTTATAAACGGCAAACCAGAAGAACAGCCAGATTAGTCCCACGGCCCCCGTAATTAAATAGGCCATTTTCCAACCCTGCTGGTAACCCCAATAAGCCATCATCCACGGTACTACCAACGAAGCGATCATGGCTCCAAGGTTGGAACCACTATTAAAAAATCCTGTTGCTAATGCGCGTTCCCTTTTAGGGAACCATTCGGCTATTGTTTTGATAGATGCGGGAAAGTTACCGGCCTCTCCCACTGCAAACAAACTTCTGATAATAATATGTAATGACACCAAACCACCCGCAAGCGCATTCAACATACCAAATACAGACCAGATGATGAGCGATAAAGCCAGGCCAAGTTTGGTGCCTATTTTATCAATTACCCTGCCCGCAATAATAGTGATACCGGCATAGAAAGCAGTGAAGAAGGATGTTACATAAGAGAAATCAGAATTAGACCAGCCAAAACCGCCTTTCGCGACAGGTGTACAGAAAAATTCTTTCACATAACTGATCACCTGCCGGTCCATGTAGTTGATAGTAGTGCTGAACAATAATAAAGTGGCTATTACCCACCTGTATTTTTCTATCTTTTGTTTTTGCGTCATCAGTTCGTTATTGATACGGGTAGTCAATTCAATTGTGTGATAACCGAATTTATTTTTGCGGCCCTATTTAAAAATGAAAATATATTTTGCAAAAGCAATCTTTGTTTAATGCGCATGTATTGAGCGTGCACGCGACAAGTTAAAAATAAAAAAGTAATCATCTGTGTTTATTTACGCAAACGTTATCGATAAAAGAATGTAGCGAGTCACCAGCCGGAAGGCATTGCCACGCTAGCCAGTAAGAGCACACGAAGTTTGTAGTTATCGGTTTTTGCCAATAGTTTTACTCATGCAACTAATATTAATTGGTGGGTTTCTCGGTAGTGGAAAGACAACGGCTATTCAAAATGCATGTTCTTTATTATTAAAACAAAACAAAAAAGTTGCAGTCATCACGAACGACCAGGGCAAAGAACTGGTGGATAGTAAATTCATCGAAAGTTTTTCCATTCCGGTAAAAGAGGTAGTCAATGGATGTTTTTGTTGTAATTACAACAACCTGTTACAAAATATCTATTATTTGAGCGGACAAATAAATCCTGGTATCATTTTCGCAGAATCGGTGGGTTCCTGCACCGATATGATCGCTACTATTGCAAAACCCCTGGCGGAAATGCATCCGGAATTTTCATTGAACATCTCCGTATTTGTCGATGCTCATTTATTGCATTCCATCATCAGTGGAACTTCTTCATTTATCGACGAAGATGTGCGATATATATTTCGAAAGCAAATGGAAGAAGCTGATATTTTAATTCTGAACAAAGCTGATCTTCTTTTGGAAAATGGATTGAATGTAGTGTTAGAAACGCTGCAAACTGATTTTGCTTCTAAAAAAATTTTGGTGCAAAATTCTTTGAATGAAAATGATATAAAGCAATGGATAAATTCGTTTGAAGCGACCACATCAGTGCAAAGAGCATCGCTCAATATCGATTACAATATCTATGCCTCCGGTGAAGCAAAGCTCGCCTGGTTGGATAGTGTGCTATTGGTAAAAACTGAAAACTTACCAGCAATCAAAGTGTCGGCGTTGCTGACTGAAATTATGTATGGAAAAATAAAAGCACAGCAACTCACCATCGGCCATTTGAAATTTCTGATTGACGACGGGAAAAATTATCATAAAATAAGTTACACGACATCTCAGAAGGTTCGGCACTCCCTGTTTGAAGGCACATCCTTGATGGCAATAGTTATCATAAATGCAAGAGTGCAAACAACGTCAGAAGAGATTCGGCAAATTCTTTTTAATACTATAGAAGAAGTGAGATTAAAAGCCAAATGTAAAATTGAAGTACAATCTTTGTCTGCATTTAAACCGGGCTTTCCAAAACCTACACACAGGATTGCTTAAGTATTCACAACCGTTTTCTTCACATCGATATTTCCATATACCACACTTAAAGTGGCTTTTCCTTTTGAATATATAACATTGCCAAAGCCGGTTTCTGTTGAAAGGAACGAAGTGAAATCCCCAATCTTTGAATCAACATACAAAATTTTTTCAACTGCATCATAGCGCACTCCGGTCAAAGCCTGTAAATAACCATAGCTCGACATGGCTCTTGCATACCAATGTCCGCATTCATACTCATTAAAGGGATTGCGAGTACGTCCATCATAACGATCGCGGCTTAAACGCAATACTTCCAGACCTTCATTTACCAGCCCCATCATCATCATATGTGATGCAGACTGATGTTCGATGCCCGTCCACACTTCATCACTATACACAAATGGCAAGGAAAGCTGTCCGCTTTTTGGCCAGGTGCACAACAACAAACCGCCATCATCGCCTAATGCAAACGATGGACGTTGCGGGTTTGCATGTTCTTCTAAATTTTGTTTCAGGTTATATTGGTGAACGGATTTTAAATGGCTTTTTATTTTTTCACGATCCACATCGTCATTCAACATACACATTCTTGCAATCCATGAACCTAAAACTCCGTCTGAGAGGCAACCTGTTCCATATTGGTATTTTGGTCCTTCTTCCTGCAATAATGTTTTTGCTTCCGGAGAATAATCACCGCCAAATGATTTTGCAGTTGCAGGATTTTGTGCACGCAAGCCAGTGTATTGAATATGCTGAATGAAATATTCGCCATTGTATAATTCTGTTTCCAAAACATCCTTGCATTTGTCGTGTAGACTTTTATAAAAACTTACCTCTTTTTTCAAATGCGTGCCCATGGCGATAAAGGCTTCCAGCGCTCCTAAATAAAATGTTCCATGCATTCCATCTGCGCCCCAGAATTCGATGTCATACGTGTTGTGGTGTGGTTCTTCGATAGCGCCTCGATGTCTCGGATCCCATGTCTCGATACAATAATCCATACTTGTTTTTACCATAGGAAAAATCTTCTCTAACCACACGCCATCACCGCTGATTCGCCATTCGCGATACACTTTCATAATACCGCCAAGTTGCCCATCTGCTGCAGAATAAAATGTATGTGTATTCGGTTCGATGGGTAATACCGCACGAAAAGTTTGATGGCCATTTACATCCTGGTCTTCACAAAACTCCGTTGCACGCAGGCTGCGTTCCAATGCAGGAAATAAGTGGCAAATAGCCTGCGCATAATTCCAGACATGCGTGCATGAACCATGACAACAACCACCGGTATCAGCACATCCTTCAAACGCCCATAAACGTCCATCATATTGACGAAGAACAGTGGGCGATTTCAAAATAGTAAGATTCGCAGCCACTGCTTCGATCACTTCCGGCGGCAATGTACTGTTATAAAAAGCATCTCTGAACAAAGAAGATTTTGATTTCAGATCATCATAATTTTTTGACCAGTAATTGCAAACCTCTTCAACTGAAGCGAACCTGTTGCTGTACCATGGTTTATAATATTTACCATTAAAATCTTTGTCATATTTATCTAACCCGATGTCTGATGGTGAGTTGCAACAACCTGATGCAGGATTGCAATTTACTTTCGGTTTGCCTGCGTCGCCATAAGTCATTTCACTATCGGGCCTGTACCACGCAAAAAATATTTTGATCGTTTTCGATTCGCCCGGTTGTAATGAAAACGGCACATACAATGAAGCACCCGGAGCATCTTTTTCAACAGGAGCTACCGATTTCATTTCGCCATTTTTCACCGCATTCCACGCCATGGTAAAAGGATCCCACCAGCCACCACGAAACCAGCAATGATCGACAGCGGTTTTTTGTTGATCGGTAAACACCGCGAAAGAAGTGGGCAATGGTTTATCTGTCTTACCAGCTTCGTGCAAAATGAAACCATTTTCAAAAGGCTTTATTGAATTATTTCCGTCATCAATCCTTACAAAATTTTTTGTGTTGAAAGAAAATACTGCATCGATCGCTGTTGAGCCGGTATGCTTAAAAGTATATTCCATAGCGCCAACAGGCAGTCCTGAATTATTTTCATCACCGGGAATAAAAGGGCTCCAGCCAACGATGTTCACTTTCAAGGGAAGATCATCGTCTTCTATATCTAAAATGCCAAAAGGAAATCTTGCGAGAAACGAAGCCTTCGCAAATCTTGGCAAACCAGTGGTAGAACCAGATCTGCCGCCATTGCCTGCATCAGGATAACCAAACTTTTTCCAGCCGGGCACCTCACCCTCCAACACTTTTGCACCATTCGCAATTCCTTTTACACAGATTGCAGCAAACAAACCAGGTTCATTAAAAATGTCTGGTTGATTTTTTATCGACATATGCGAAATGGTCCCCGTACCTTCCATGCAAAACATGCCGGCGCCCAATCCACCGATCGGGAAGGCAATGCGGTTAAGATACTCACCTGTGTAAGCTTCATTGTATTTATGATTCGAAAATTGTTTTAATTGAAGCTCTTTTTCATTGCCGGCATTTTTTGCACTTGCCTGATTTGATAGACCTGCCGGGACCAGACCTGTTGCAACAGTTCCCAATCCAATGCTCCTGATGAAACTTCTTCTGCCTTGTTTATTTTTCATTTTTTGCAACCGATGTTTAAAAGATAAGAGAAGATATGTAAAGATAGGATATGAACTGCCGGTGATAATACGAGGTTTTCTCAGAAATGAATTTAGTATATGTCATATCCGTGGTTAATCTTACTCGTATGGTGAAGGGCTGATTGCTGTCCATCCTCCATCCACTATTAATGTCTGACCTGTTGTATGCCTTGCCTCATCGGAGACCAAAAACATTACAGTATTAGCGATATCATCCACTGCTGCAGGCCTGCCCATGGGCGTTATACGCGACCATGTTTTTTCATAATTCGTATCCTCAAGCGTACGCTCTGTAGCAGTGGCTCCGGGTGCGATACAATTAACATTGATCGCATATTGTGATACTTCGATCACCAGATTTTTTGCGAGCATTTCAAGTGCTGCTTTACTCATACCATAAGCGGCGAGGTTTTTATGTGCCTGGTGCCCCGTCACAGACGACATAAATAATATTGATCCTCCCGTATTTTGCTTTATCATTTGGTTTGCCGCAGCTTGTGCCAGGAAAAAACTTCCTGCTAAGTTCACCTGCATCACCTTCATAAATGCATCCGGAGAATAGCTTAGAAAATCGCCATACAAAGTAATTCCTGCATTCGCGATTGCAATATCCAATCTTCCGAATGATGTAATGGCGGTGTTGATCATTTCCTGAATAACTTTTATATCGCTGCAATCTCCTACAACTGCTTTACACACACCACCATGATCGGTAACTTCCGCAACTGATTTTTCTGCTAACGCCGCATCGATATCATTTAATACTACGCTTGCTCCTGCAACGGATAACTTTTTACATATTTCCAATCCAATACCCTGGCCCGCTCCAGTAACGATCGCAATTTTATTTTTAAAATTCATTCGTGACAATTTCGGGTTTGTGTAAATATTAACTGGGGTATTCAAGGACAAATGTGTTTCTAAATTTAAATCTTTTTGCGCAGGCAGTTGAATTGTCATGAACAATCCAATATTCTTCTATCCGAAACAACGGTATATTTGAATGTGTAAATATTTTATTTATGAACCGGTTTGCATCCAGCCTTGTTTTATTCTTCCTTTATTCATTTTGCCTGAATGCCTGCGACAACAATAATCAAAACAACAACCAACCAACAACAGACACATCACTTGCAAAAGGCACCTATGGTTACGATGCTAATTTTTTGAAAAAATATGCAGGCGAAACAATGGAGCTGAAGAATGGCGATGCCAGGATTTTTCTCAGCGCTGATTACCAGGGACGCGTATTTACCAGCACAGCAGCGGGAGACAGCGGAACAAGTTTTGGATGGATCAATTATGATCTGCTTTCCTCCGGGCAAAAGAAAAAGCAATTCAATCCTGTAGGTGGCGAGGAAAGATTTTGGCTCGGTCCGGAAGGAGGACAGTATTCTGTTTATTTTCCCAAAGGAGATTCTTTCGATATAAAATACTGGCAGGTACCGCCCATCGAGGATACGGTAAAATATGCATTGCAACATTCGGACAGCAATTCAGCAACGTTCGGGGTATCGTCTACACTTACCAATTATTCCGGTGCTCAATTCGATTTTGCTATCACCAGGAAAATTGAGTTGTTGAACAACGACAGCATTGAATCAATCCTGCATACACCCCTTCCAAATGGCGTAAAAGCAGTTGCCTATGAAACGACCAATCAATTAAAAAATACAGGAAGCGCTTCCTGGAAAAAAGATAGCGGTCTGTTGTCTATCTGGTTGCTTTGCCAGTATACGCCCACCGAAAAGACAAAAGTGATCATTCCTTTTTCTCCAATCAAAGATGCAAAAAATTATATCGCGGATGATTATTTCGGAAAAATTGATTCATCAAGATTGATGGTAAAAGACAGCGTTTTGTATTTCCGTTGCGATGGTAAATCAAGAGGCAAGCTTGGGTTGAAGCCTGTTATTGCAAAACCATTTGTTTGCAGTTATGATTTTACAAAAAGTGTGTTGACGATATTAATTCCTGAAGTGCATAAAAATGCGATGTATGTAAATTCCAAATGGGAATTGCAAAAGCAACCCTATAATGGAGATGTGATCAATTCGTACAACGACGGACCTTTGGCAGATGGGTCGCAACTGGGACCATTTTATGAAATTGAATCTTCTTCACCGGTGTATGAATTACAGCCGGGCGAAACAGAAGCATATCATCAAACGACGATGCACCTGCAGGGCGATTATGATTCGCTGAATGCCATGTTGCAAAAACTAATCAATGTTAACCTCGACGACGTAAAAAACTGGTAAAGTGAAATTATACAATACTTCCATTGGCGTAATTCTTCAAAAAGACGGTAAAGAATTTTTATTGGATGATAGTTTGACCAACGTCATTAACCGGGATAATTTATTTACTTATTTATTGGGTAAAAACGAAAACGAAATAAATGTTGATTGGAATGACATAGCAATCTATCCACCACTCGAAAAGCAGGAAGTCTGGGCAGCAGGCGTTACTTATTTACGCAGCCGTGATGCAAGAATGGAAGAAAGCAAAGATGCGGGCGGGGCAGATTTTTATAATAAAGTGTATGATGCAGAACGACCTGAACTTTTTTTTAAATCATTGCCTCATCGTGTAGCCGCCCATGGTGAAGAAGTATTTATAAGAAAAGATTCAAAATGGAATGTGCCGGAGCCGGAGCTCACTATATTTATTAATAACAATGGAAATATACAGGCATATACAATCGGCAATGATATGAGCTCACGCGATATCGAAGGTGAAAATCCTTTGTACCTGCCGCAGGCAAAAATGTATGAACGCAGCGCAGCCATTGGCCCTTGTCTATTTGTTCCGGAAAAGGAAATTTCGCAGGAAACTACGATTCGTATTGTGATCAAAAGAAAAGATACAATCGAATTTGATGGTTCGATACAACTGAACAGGATGAAAAGAAAACTGCCTGACCTGGCCGGATATTTATTTCGTGAAATGGTCTTTGAAGATGGGGCCTTCCTGATGACAGGAACCGGCATTGTTCCGTCCAATGATTTTACTTTATCGGAAAATGACGAGATAGCAATAATGATTGATGGTATTGGCACTTTACTGAACAGGGTGGCTTACCGGAAGTAAAAATGTTGGATGGCGCACATGATCACATATTGATACAATAAACAAATCTGTATTTTTATAAACATTATTCCTTTTACACCCCTCATCGCTTGTTATGAAGAAAATAGCATACTTCATTATTTCATTTTTATTGATAACCGTTTTTGCAACTGCACAAACCAAAGTGGATTCGTTACTTACTGAAAACCGGAAAGACCCGGTCGGCCTTGATGTAACGCAACCGCGATTTAGCTGGCAGCTTATGAATCCCGGTCGGGATATTATGCAAACCGCCTATGAGATAAACGTTACTGACGGTAAAAACAAGGTATGGCAGAGCGGCAAAGTGCCATCAGACTCATCGGTACATGTGGCATACAAAGGTCCCGCATTACAAAGTGGAACTAAATATACATGGCAGGTGCGGGTTTGGGATAACTCAGGAAAACATTCATCCTGGAGTCAGCAAGCATTTTTTTATACAGCGTTGTTGCACCCGTCTGATTGGAAAGCTAAATGGATCGCTCCGGGTTATGTTGAAGATTCTGTAATGCGTCCCAGCCCGATGTTTCGAAAAGAATTTACTGCAAACAAAAAAATCAAATCAGCGGTTGCTTACATTACCGCACATGGCATGTATGAGGCATCCATCAATGGCAAACGTGTGGGAGACGCATGGCTCACTCCCGGCTGGACTTCCTATCACAACCGTTTGCAGTACCAAATGTATGATGTTACCAATATGCTCAACAATGGCCAAAATGCAATTGGCGTTACCCTGGGAAATGGCTGGTATCGTGGAATTATTGGTTTTTCCAATAACATTAATGTTTATGGCAAAGACATCGCATTACTCATGCAAATCGATATTACGTTTTCAGACGGATCAAAAGAATCTGTTATCACAGATGATTCGTGGAAGAGTATCGACAAGGGACCGATCCGCTATGCAGAAATATATAATGGTGAAATGTATGATGCCCGAAATGAAATGAAAGGCTGGACGATGCCAGGTTTTGATGATAAGAGCTGGAGCGGGACGAGATTGACTGATGCACCAATGGACGTGTTAGTGGCGACATACAACCAACCGGTAACAGAGCATGAAATATTTAAACCCGTAAAAATTATTACAACACCTAAAGGCGAAAAGGTGATTGATTTCGGACAAAACCTCGTCGGCTGGGTAATCATGAAAGCAAAAGGCCACAAGGGAGATACGATCACACTTGATCATGCGGAGGTATTGGACAAAGAGGGTAATATGTATCTCGACAACCTTCGCCAGGCAAAGGCACAGGATAATTATGTTATGAGTGGTGAAGAGGAAACTTATCACCCGCATTTTACCTGGCACGGCTTCAGGTATTGCAGCGTGAAAGGATATGATGGTGATTTAAAACCCGGAGACTTTGAAGCGGTGGCATTGTATTCGGATATGGAACCAACCGGAACGTTCAGCACGAATAATGCGCTCGTGAATCAACTGCAACATAATATTCAGTGGGGACAACGCGGAAACTTTTTGGACGTACCTACCGATTGCCCGCAGCGCGATGAAAGATTGGGATGGACGGGTGATGCACAAGTGTTCTCACGCACAGCAACTTTCAATATGAATGTAAATGATTTTATGGCAAAGTGGGCAAAAGATATCGCGGCAGATCAATTTGCAAATGGAAGCGTTCCCTTTGTTATTCCGAATGTATTAGGCGAGGGTGCAGGCGGATCAACCGGCTGGGCCGATGTTTCTACGGTTATTCCCTGGAATATGTATTTGGCTTATGGCGATAAAAGAATTTTAGAAAATCAATACAGCAGCATGAAAGCGTGGGTGGATTACATGAAAAGCCAAAGCAAAAATAATTTATGGCAAACGGGCTTTCACTTCGGTGACTGGCTGTTCTATCGTCCTTTTGACGATAATGACGGAAGATCTGCCGTGACAGATAAATATTTAATTGCACAATGTTTTTACGCGCATTCAACGCAGCTTTTAATTGATGCCGCAAATGTGTTAGGAAATAAAAATGATGCAGACGCATACACCAGTTTATTGCAAAAGATCAAAGAGGCATTTAATAAAGAATATGTAACACCCAACGGGAGATTGGTTTCGGGAACACAAACAGCCTATGTATTGGCTTTACATTTTGATATGCTTCCGGAATCATTACGGAAACAGGCTGCGCAAAGACTTGTTGAAAACATCAGGAGCTACAATAATCATTTAACAACAGGATTTTTAGGTACACCTTATTTATGCCATGTGCTTACGAGATTTGGTTATACGGATGTTGCATACACATTGCTTTTGCAAAAAACGTATCCATCCTGGCTGTATCCTGTTACCATGGGCGCTACTACCATTTGGGAAAGATGGGATGGAGAAAAACCGGACAGCACTTTTGAAACTCCGTCAATGAACTCATTCAATCATTATGCGTATGGCGCTATCGGCGACTGGATGTACAGAAAAATGGCCGGGCTTGATACATACGAAGATGGTGCCGGGTACAAGCACATTAAAATAATGCCACACATTGATACTGCAATTTTGCAGGCAGATGCTACATTAAAAACCTATTATGGAGCTGCGGGCAGCAGTTGGAAAATTGACGGCAACGATATTATTATAGATGTGACGATTCCCTGTAACACAACTGCCACGGTTTACATTCCCGCACGTGGTGCAAATGATATAACTGAATCTGGTAGGGCATTACAGGGCAACATAAAAGTTACCGGAAGTGAAGATGGATATGTAATCGTACACATAGGTTCAGGTGTTTATCACTTTATATCCAACGGAGCAGTGGAGGAAATTAATTCTGAGAACAAACAGCATAACGGTGGTAAGTAGATCAATTACGTCACTACACACATTTAACATACAACTACAAAACCTCTCATCATTTAAACAAAAAGTAATGAAAAGAATATTTGCTTTAGTGATTCCTGTTGCGCTGTTTTCTGCATCGTGCAACAGCGGTCAAAGTGATCAATCCACTTCATCAGATTCCACTGCAGTAGTACAACAATCACCCGCTGACTGGCATTTCGGCGTTGCGCTATGGACATTTCACAACGTAAATTTTCCTCAATCTTTAGATGAAGTAGATAGTGCCGGTTTGAAATACATTGAACCCAATACTTTTCATAATGCAGGACCCGAATTCAAAGATTCCACCATTGGCCAGTTATCGCCGGAAGGAATTGCAAAAATCAAAGGGATGATTGCCGGCAAAGGTTTGATATGCGAATCGCTTTACATCGTTGGCGATTCCACCATTGCTTCCTGGAAAAAGCAATTTGATATTGCCAAAGAATTAGGCGTTCGCTTTGTTACCACCGAGCCGCCGTTGGATATGTGGGACAGTATCGATAGCCTTGCAGGCGCTTATGGAATCAAAGTTGCCATTCATGACCATTGGAAAGGATTCAGTCATTACTGGAATCCTGATACCACGCTGCTTGCGATGAAAGGTCATCCTAACTTTTTTGTTTGTGCAGATTTGGGCCATTGGCCGAAAAGTGGTATCGTTCCTTTGGAGGCAGTTAAGAAGTTGAGTGGTCATATTATAGCCGTTCATTTTAAAGATATCGCCGCGTATAATAATACCGCATTAAAAGATGTGGTTGCCGGAACGGGTGTGGTAAAATTTCCCGAAATATTAGCCCAGTTGAAAAAGCAAAATCTCCCGGTTAATATTTATATCGAAAGAGATTCGATTGAACCCGGCGGAAATTTGCAATCAGTGATAACAGAGAAAAAATATTACGACAGTATTGTGAGTAAGCTGCAATAAGATTTCTGACATCGCACTTGCTGTAAAACATTGACAAATGCAGACCATCATTGGTATTTTTTTTCACTTTATTGGCGGGTCAGCATCAGGAAGTTTTTATGTTCCATTTAGCAAAGTAAAAGGATGGGCCTGGGAAAGCTATTGGATCATCGGTGGCTTGTTTTCGTGGTTGATTGTACCGCCGATTGCCGCGTGGCTTACAGTTCCTCACTTTATGAATATCATTTCGCAAACGGATACTTCTACTTTTTGGTGGACCTATTTCTGGGGAGTTCTTTGGGGTATTGGAGGATTAATGTATGGTTTGGGAATGCGTTATCTTGGTATGAGCCTTGGCAATTCAGTGCTGCTCGGCTTTACATCCGCATTTGGCTCAATTGTGCCATCCATTTATTACAACTTTCATCCGCAGGAAGGGAAAACAACTTTTCACGATTTACTTACAACTTCATGGGGGCGCATTGTTTTATTCGGAGTATTGGTTTGTTTGATCGGCATTGCTATTTGCGGTCGCGCCGGTGTCCTTAAAGAAAAAGAATTATCCGAAGAAAAAAAGAAAGAGAGTGTCAAAGAATTTAACCTGGTAAAAGGCCTGATCATTTGTACAATTTCCGGAATTCTCAGTGCATGTTTTAATTTTGGTATTGAAGCAGGTTCACCGATGGCAGAAGTTGCCAACAATACATGGAAGGCGGCGCATCCCACAGAGGCAATGAATTTTTTGTACCGCAATAACGTTATTTACGTGGTGTTGCTATGGGGAGGGCTGACAACTAATTTTATCTGGTGTATGTTTTTAAATGCGCGTAATAAAACTTTTGGTGACTATAGTAACAACAAAGTAAATCTTACGCGTAATTATCTTTTTTCTGCGATCGCGGGCACTACCTGGTTTTTGCAATTCTTTTTTTATGGTATGGGCGAAAGCAAATTAGGAAATGGCGCCAGCAGCTGGATACTACATATGGCATTTATCATACTCGTGGCCAACATGTGGGGCTTTGTATTAAAAGAATGGAAAGGAGTAACCAATAAAACGCGTACAACCATTATTGTGGGCGTTGCCACGATTATCTTATCGGTTATAATGGTGGGTTATGGAAATGCGATAAAGTAGTTGCTTCTGGAAGGTAGCTTCCCGTGAAAAAAATTTACTTTAAATAGAGTTAACAGCCAAGATATGGACACAGTAAAAAGTAAAACGGTACCAACGCTCCCTCCGGGGGCAGCGGATTTCAAACATGTTTCTTATTTGTGGGACGAAGCAAAAGCCGCAGAACTCGCGGGAGACGAAGTAGCGTTATTAGTATATCGTTCCAATCTGTTGGGTGCAGATTTACGACTGACCAACTATGGTGGTGGCAATACTTCTTGCAAGACCATGAAAAAAGATCCGCTTACGGGAAAAGAAGTAGAAGTAATGTGGGTAAAGGGAAGTGGTGGCGACCTGGGAACAATGAAACGAAGTGGTTTGGCAGCGTTATATGTTGATCGCTTACGCAGTTTGAAAAGTGTATACCGCGGTATCGAACATGAAGATGAAATGGTAGCCTTATTCAATCATTGTATTTATGACCTGGATTCAAAAGCGCCGTCTATTGACACTCCTTTACATGGATTTCTCCCGTTCAGACATATTGATCATTTGCATCCGGATGCTGCTATTGCGATTGCCGCTGCAACAGATGGTAAAAAAATTACACAGCAACTATTCAAAGGTACAATAGGATGGGTTGATTGGCAACGACCCGGATTTGATTTGGGGTTGAAATTAAAAAAATGTTTAGATGACAATCCCGGAATTCGTGGCATTATGCTGGGGTCACATGGATTGTTTACCTGGGGAAATACTGCTTATGAAAGTTACATTAACACTCTTGAAGTGATCGAGCATTGTGCTCAATACCTCGAAGACAATTATGGCAAAAAGAAGCCGGTCTTTGGCGGACAAAAAATTCAATTATTAGCAAAAGAAGAACGCTTGAAGAAAGCCGCTGCACTTGCTCCGGTGCTGAGAGGTTTTTGTTCATCATCGACAAAAATGATCGGTCATTTTACCGACGATGAAAAAGTCTTGGAGTTTATTAATTCGAATGATTTGTCCAGGCTTGCTCCCATGGGCACCAGTTGCCCCGATCATTTTCTTCGTACAAAAATTTCACCGCTGGTTTTGAATCTTGCTGCAGACGAAGATGTATCCGATGTTGCGTTGATAAAAGAAAAAATTGCTCCGCAATTTGAAGATTATAGAAAAATGTACGCGGAGTATTACAATCAATGTAAGCATCCGGATAGTCCTGCCATGCGCGATCCGAATCCTGTGGTGATCTTATATCCCGGTGTGGGTACGTTCACTTTTTCGAAAGACAAGCAAACGGCAAGGGTAGCTGCGGAGTTTTATGTTAATGCTATCAATGTAATGAAAGGTGCAGAGGCGATAAGTACATACACTTCGTTACCAAGACAGGAAGCATTTAATATCGAATACTGGTTACTGGAAGAAGCAAAGCTGCAACGGATGCCTAAGCCCAAACCGCTTAGCGGAAGAATTGCTCTGATCACCGGAAGCGCCGGAGGTATTGGCAAGGCCATTGCAAAGAAGTTTGCTGACGAGGGAGCTTGTGTTATTATTTCTGATAACAATGCTGAAAGACTCGAAGAAACAAAAGCTGAATTCGATAAGCAATATAGTAAAGATGCATTTGCACAGGATATCCTTGATGTCACCAATGCATCGACGATTCAACATACTATAAAGACTGCCTCTTTAGCTTTTGGCGGAATAGATGTGGTGGTGAACAACGCCGGACTTTCCATTTCAAAGCCGGTAGAAGAACATACTGAGAAGGACTGGGATCTGTTGTACGATGTATTGGTAAAAGGGCAATTTTTTGTAACGCAGCAATGCGTTGAGGTGATGCGGAAGCAAAACCTGGGTGGCGATATATTAAATATTGTAAGTAAGAATGCCTTAATGAGCGGACCGAATAATGCCGGATATGGCTCTGCAAAAGCAGCACAATTGCATCTGTCAAGATTGAATGCAGCAGAATTGGGTAAGGACAAGATCCGTGTGAATGTTGTAAATCCTGATGCGGTAATTTCCGGAAGCAACATATGGAGTGGAGGATGGGCCGAGGGAAGAGCAAAGGCTTATGGAATCAAGGTAGAGGAATTGCCTGCATACTATGCAAGCCGCACGATACTTAACGAAGTGATCTTACCTGAAGATATCGCCAACGCCTGTTTTGCATTTATTGGAGGATTACTGAATAAGTCTACCGGCAATGCTTTGAATGTAGATGGTGGAGTGGCAGCAGCATTCCTGAGATAAAACAACCGGCGTGTAAAAAGCAAAATAGAACAAAATGCAACGTGTTGCTTTTAAAATGAAGTTATTGGGAGGATGTGAAGACGAATATAAAAAACGCCACGACGAAATATGGCCGGAACTAAAAGGATTATTAAAACAAAAATGTATTACAGGCTATTCGATCTTTCTTAATGAAGCAACAAATGATTTGTTTGCATACTTAACTATACAAGATGCGAAGCATCTCGATGAATTACCGGGTGAGCCGATAATGAAAAAATGGTGGACCTATATGAAAGATATTATGGAGACAAATGAAGACAACGTTCCTGTAAGCATACCTTTAAAAGAAGTTTTTTATTTACCCTAAGTTATTTTTATGCGGATTGTCAAAAATGAGATAGAACAACATAATGATTTGCTTTTAAACGAACATCAGTGCAAATACAACTTCATGAAGAATGAAATTGAAAATGTTGATGACATTGTAAAAAAGCTGATCGATTTTCAGATAGCCATTCCTTCGTGGGCGCTGGGCACCGGCGGTACGCGTTTCGGCAGATTTAGTGGCGGAGGAGAACCCCGCTCTCTCGAAGAAAAAATTGAAGATGTGGGATTGCTACATGCATTGAACCGTTCAAGCGGTGCCATTTCGTTACATATTCCATGGGATGTTCCGGAGAATTATAGAGCCATAAAATCTTTGACGTCAGAATCAGGATTGCGTTTCGATGCAATGAATTCAAATACATTCCAGGACCAAAAGGATCAGGCGTTAAGTTACAAGTTTGGCTCACTGCAGCACGTGAACAAAGCCGTTCGCAAACAGGCTATCAAACATAATATTGAAGTGATCAGGCACGGGATTGAATTGGGATCCGAATCGTTAACGATTTGGCTCAGCGATGGAAGTTGTTTCCCGGGGCAGTTAAATTTCAGGAAAGCATTTCAAAATACGCTGGAAAGTTTACAGGAAATATATGCTGCATTGCCGGGCAACTGGAAAATGTTCGTTGAGTACAAAGCGTATGAGCCTAATTTTTATTCAATGACCGTTGGTGATTGGGGGCAATCTCTTTTATATACAAGCAAGCTTGGTCCGAAAGCCTATACATTAGTTGATCTCGGGCATCATTTACCAAATGCGAATATTGAACAGATTATTGCTTTGCTGTTGATGGAAAAAAAACTGGGTGGTTTTCATTTTAATGATAGTAAATACGGTGATGATGACCTGACTGTTGGAAGCATTAAACCGTACCAATTGTTTTTAATTTTTAATGAATTAGTAGAGGGAATGGATGCCCGCGGAATGGATCATGCAAATGACCTTGGCTGGATGATAGACGCCAGTCATAATGTAAAAGATCCACTGGAAGACTTATTGCAGTCTGTTGAAGCCGTATTGCTTGCTTATGCACAATCCCTGATCGTTGACAGAAAAAAATTGGTGGCCGCGCAGGATAATAACGACGTTGCAATGACGCAGGAAATTTTGCAAAAGGCTTTTCGCACTGATGTAAGGCCAATAGTTGCAGAAGCGAGATTGAAAAGCGGGGGCGCATTAGATCCGCTACAATTTTTGCGTTCACAAAAAATACGTGAACAATTAATTAAGGAAAGGGGAAGTAAAATTGCTGCAACGGGTTTATGAGCCGTTTACCCGTAATAGCGATTTTTGATATTGGTAAAACCAATAAAAAATTTTTTCTTCTAAATACTCACTACAAAATCGTACTGGAAAAATCATACAGCTTTCCGGAAATAGCCGACGATGACGGCGATGCTTGTGAGGATATTGAATCAGTTACCAAATGGGTAAAGGAAATCTTAACGGATGCTTTAAAGAATAAAACCTATGACATCAAGGCTGTAAACGTTTCCGCTTACGGTGCAAGTTTTGTATATATTGATAAGCAGGGTAAGATCATTGCTCCATTATATAACTACCTGAAAGAATATCCGATCGCCTTAAAGAAAAATATTTATAAAAAATATGGAGGTAAAAATAAATTATCATGCGAAACAGCATCGCCGGATTTAGGCAGCCTGAATTCCGGATTGCAATTGTACCGGCTAAAGATTTTGAAACCCGTGCTTTTTCAAAAAGTAAAATATGCACTTCATTTACCTCAATACATAAGCTTTCTTTTAAGTAGAAAGGCTGTATCTGATATTACCAGTATTGGCTGCCACACGCTACTTTGGAACTTTGAAAATAATACATATCACAAGTGGGTAAAGGACGAAGGCATTGAGAAAAAACTTGCTCCCTTACGATCATCCGTTATAACATGGGATATAAGTTTCAAAAATAAAACGCTGAAAGCCGGTTCTGGTCTGCATGACAGCTCAGCGGCATTAATACCTTATCTTGAAACTTTCAGGGACCCTTTTGTATTACTTTCCACCGGAACATGGTGTATTTCATTAAATCCGTTTAATAAAACGACATTGTCGGCAAACGAATTAAAAAAAGATTGCCTTTGTTATCTTGACTATAAGGGACACCCGGTGAAGGCATCTCGTTTGTTTGCGGGGTACGAACACGAACAACAAACAAAAAGGCTTGGGATTCATTTTAAAAAGACTATGGATTTTTATAAGAAGGTATCCTACGATAAAACTATAATAGAACATTTGATGCAGTCTGGTTTCCTGGAAAAAAAGTTCACCAGCAAAATCGATATCACTGAAAATGTTTTTGCAAAGAGAGATCCCGGTAAATTTAGCACTTATGAGGAAGCTTATCATTGTCTTCTGTACGATATTATGCAAAAGCAATTTGCTTCTACTTCGTTAGTGCTTCACAATGCAGGTGTAAAAAAGATATTTGCAGATGGTGGATTTAGTAACAATAAAATATTTATGCATTTACTTGCGATAGCTTTTCCACATCTTGAAGTATATGCATCATCAGTTCCACAAGCCACTGCAATCGGCGCTGCTCTTGCAATACACAACGCATGGAATGCTAACCCTGTACCTTCAGACTTAATAGAGTTGACTTATTATAAAAATAGTTTCTCTTCTTAATTGTTTCCTGAAATTTATTCTGACGGGCATTGCAGGTTCATGTTGCTAAATGCGCTACAAATCTGCGCATTAGAACAGCATTTTGATGACTATTAAAATAGGAGATCTCTTTATCTCAATATTATTGGGGTAAAACGGTATTTTTCCTCACTAAAGGTTTTTAAGAATTTCTGAGCGTTGCTTCCATTCAAAAGAGCGAAAAAATACAATAATAACGATAATGAACAATATCAGTTGCACTACGTAGCCTTTGCATATCTGCTACCTTTGGTAGAATTTTTGCGCTGACTTCTCAGGTAAAAATTACAAAAAATGGTTTGTACTTATTTCTTCTATAAATAGAAATAACAAAAAGGAAGTGATTTCAAAACGTAACTTTGAGTTGCAAACTCTTCACTATTTCCAAAAACTTTACCAAAATGAATGCTATTATAACAATTAATAGATGACTCAATCGGTAGACACGGAAAAAATTGTTCAGCAGGAAAAGACGAATATTGCTGAAGGGCTAAGTTCGGCCGAAGCAAAAGCAAGACTCGAAAAATTTGGTTTCAACGAAATTCCTGAAAATGAAGAAAGCACTCTCCGGAGAATATTAAAAAGATTTTGGGGCCCTATTCCTGGAATGATTGAGGTAGCAGCTGTTCTTTCGGCAGTTGCAAAAAAGTGGGAAGATTTTATTATCATTTTTGTTTTATTGCTGGTAAATGTGGCCGTTGATTTCGCGCAGGAATCCAAAGCGTTAAGCGCACTGAAAGTTTTAAAAGAAAAACTGGCAAAGAAGGCTTTGGTAAAGCGCGATGGAAATTATCAAAGCATCGATGCAAAACTGGTAGTACCCGGCGATATCATCAAACTTAAGATCGGCGATATTGTTCCTGCAGATGGTGTTGCCGTCAACGGCAGCTATGTGCAGGCAGACCAGGCTGCTCTTACCGGGGAGTCGTTGCCGGTAAACAAACAGAAAGACGATACCATCTACGGCAACTCAATAATAAAGATGGGTGAAATGGAGGCAGTAGTAACCGCCACCGCTATGAATACATTCTTTGGCAAAAGCGCTGCATTGGTTGTCAAGGCATCGAAAGCTCAAAGAAGCCATTTTCAAAAAGCAGTTGTCAAAATTGGTAATGGGCTTATTCTGCTCACGATTGGTTTGGCCGTTATTTTAATTATTGTTTCTCTGTTTCGCCACGATCCTACTTTAGAAGTTCTTCGCTTTATTCTCGTGCTGGTGGTTGCATCCATTCCGGTTGCATTGCCGGCAGTACTTTCTGTTACTATGGCGGTCGGCGCTATGAACCTTGCACGGAAGCAGGCTATAGTCAGTCGCCTTGCAGCTATTGAAGAATTAGCAGGCGTAGATGTGTTGTGCAGCGATAAAACCGGAACGCTTACTCAGAATAAGATGAGCATAGCCACGCCGGCATTATATAATAATTATACTCAAGAGAATTTGTTTGTATACGCTGCGCTTGCCAGCCGGAAAGAGAACAATGATCCTATAGAGATACCCATATTCGAAACAGTAAAGGAAAACAAACTTGATGAGAAAACGACAGAGTTTACACTTCAAAAATTCATACCCTTTGATCCGGTAAGAAAGAGGACAGAGGCAGATTTAACTTTCCAGGATCAGCAATGGACGATCATTAAAGGAGCGCCACAGGTAATTCTTGGTTTGTGCAAAGAGGAACCACAAAAAAATAAGATCAGCAATGATGTTCATGAATTTGCAGTGAAAGGATATCGTACGCTCGCTGTTGCTGTTAAAAAAAATGCCGCCAATACTTTTTCTTTCGTTGGACTTATTCCGCTGTATGACCCCCCGAGAACAGATTCGAAACAAACTATAGAAGAAGCGAAAAAACTGGGTCTTGATGTAAAAATGATCACCGGCGACAATGAAGCCATTGCACGGGAAATTGCCGCTATGCTGGATATTGGCAATAATATTTTTGATACGAGCGAACTCAGAAGCGATGGCACACTCAGGGAGTTTTCCGTTCTTGCAGAAATTATTGCGGATACCCTTACTAAAAAATTTCTTCCCTCGGCGAGCCAGGCAGATATTGATAAATTGAACGATGAATTAGTACAGAAGGTAAAACAAAAACTTACCGTATCTGCTTTGCCAATGGGGCACGTGCGCAAACATGAATCGGAGATCATTGAAGTAATTGAAAATGCGAATGGATTTTCGCAGGTATTACCAGACGATAAATATTTTATTATTGATAAACTGCAGAAAGCCGATCACATTGTTGCCATGACAGGTGATGGCGTCAATGATGCACCAGCGCTTAAAAAAGCCGATGCGGGAATTGCTGTGTCAGGCGCTACTGATGCGGCGAGAGCTGCTGCTGATGTGGTGTTGGTTGCTCCCGGGCTTTCAGTGATCATTAATGCCATCAATGAGGCAAGACTGGTTTTTGAACGAATGAAAAGTTATGCTACGTTCAGAATTGCGGAAACAATAAGAGTAATACTTTTTATGACGCTGTCTATTCTCGTGTTCAACTTTTACCCGGTTACTGCTATCATGATCATTTTGCTCGCATTGCTCAACGACATTCCGATCATGATGATTGCCTATGATAATGCGGAAATAAGTAAAACACCGGTGCGATGGAACATGAGAGAAGTAATGACCGTTTCAATGGTATTGGGAAGCGCCGGTGTGGTTGCCTCATTCTTTTTATTCTTCCTCCTGGAAAAAATGAATTTTTCGCAGCCGCTGATTCAAACTATGATGTTCTTAAAATTGAGTGTGGCGGGTCATTCTACTTTGTACGTAACGCGCACAGGTAAGAAACATTTTTGGGAAAGACCATGGCCTTCGCCAAAATTATTTATTCCGACATTTTCTACCCAGATCATCGCAACATTTATTGCAGCCTGCGGATTATTTATGACAAGTACAGGTTGGATGTATGCAGGACTCATCTGGGTATATGCGCTTATCTGGTTTTTGGTGAACGATTATCTTAAGGTCTGGACTTTTAAATATTTAAAGAAAGAGGAAGAAACGACAGTAAATGATCAATAAAAATTTCGAAGATGAGAGAAGAGTCAATTCAAAGTAATAAAACCTACAGCCTTTTACATTCAGAAGTAAAAGGGATAGATACATTGTTACAACTGGCGCTTGATATGCGCTGGTCGTGGAATCACGAAGCGGATGAACTATGGCAGCAACTTGATCCGGAATTGTGGGACCGTACACATAATCCGTGGATCGTGTTACAAACCGTTTCGAAAGACCAGCTCGAAAAAAGCCTGGCGGATTCAGCGTTTACCAATAAGGTAGATGAATTGCTTAAGCTGAAAGAGTCGTCATCATCGGAGCAGGGATGGTTTCAGCAGGCGCATCCAAATTCTGCATTGACAAGGGTTGCTTATTTCAGCATGGAGTATATGTTGAGTGAGGCTTTGCCAATTTATGTTGGCGGATTGGGCAATGTCGCCGGCGATCAGTTGAAATCTGCAAGTGATTTGAATGTGCCGGTTGTTGCGATCGGGTTGTTGTACGGCCAGGGATATTTCAGGCAACTAATTGACAAAGACGGTTCACAGATGGCATTGTTTCCCTATAATGATCCTGGTCAATTGCCCATTACCCCATTACGCTTACCTAATGGCGAATGGCTGCGCGTAAAGGTTTCTTTGCCCGGCTACCCGGTTTGGTTGCGTACCTGGCAAGTGCAGGTGGGAAAATTAAAATTGTATTTACTCGATAGCAATGATGTTGGGAACCTTCCATGGCACCGCGGAATTACCAATGAAATATATGGTGGCGGATCAGAAACGCGCATCAAGCAGGAGATCATTTTGGGAATTGGCGGATGGAAGTTATTGCAGCAGTTGGGCATTCATCCGGAAGTATGCCATATGAATGAAGGGCATGCTGCCTTTTTGGTATTGGAAAGAGCCGCAGATTTCATGAAGGCCAATGGGGTTTCTTTTGATGAAGCATTGGCGGTAACGCGTGCGGGAAACGTTTTTACAACGCATACCGCCGTTGCAGCAGGCTTCGATCATTTCGATCCTGGATTGATGTACGAGTATTTTGGTGCTTATGCAAAAGATGAACTCAGTATTTCTTTTGATGAACTGATGTCGTTGGGCAGGCAGTACGCAAATAATATGTCAGAGAGTTTCAACATGGCGTATCTCGCTATTAGGGGAAGCGGTGCAGTAAATGGCGTTAGCAAACTGCATGGAACTGTAAGCCGCAATCTTTTCCAGCATCTCTTCGAAAGATGGCCTGTGAATGAGGTGCCGGTAGGCTCTGTAACCAATGGCGTGCACATGCCGAGTTGGGATTCTGAATTTGCCGATGAAATATGGACCAAAGCCTGCGGCAAAGACCGGTGGAGAGGCGACTTGGAAACGCTGCGCGAAGATATTTTAGCCTTGCCTGATGAAGAGCTTTGGCAAATGCGAACCCGATCGCGGGAAGTATTGGTAGAATATGTGAGGAAAAGATTTGAAAGACAGGTTTCGGTTTCGGCGCAACAGGAAATTATTGAAGCGGCAAAACAAGTATTCGATCCCGGGGTGCTTACACTGGGCTTTGCAAGAAGATTTGTACCCTATAAAAGACCCACATTGTTATTGCATAATGAAGAAAGGTTTGTTCACATACTCACCAATCCTGAAAAGCCGGTCCAATTAATCATAGCCGGCAAAGCACCCCCGTATGATGAAGCCGGTAAATCATTGATAAAAGAATGGGTGCAGTTTATACAACGGCATAATTTATATAAGCATGTGGTGTTCCTGGGCGATTACGATATGTTGCTCACAGAAAATATGGTACAGGGTGTTGATGTGTGGGTAAATACACCCCGGAGGCCATGGGAAGCCTGCGGCACAAGTGGTATGAAGGTGCTCGTGAATGGCGGAATAAATTTATCAGAATTAGATGGCTGGTGGGCAGAAGCATATAACGAAAATGCAGGATGGGCCATCGGTGATATGAAGGAGCATGGTGAAGATCCTGCATGGGATGCAGCGGAAGCAGAGTCGTTGTATAATATCCTCGAGCAGCAGGTAGTCCCCGATTTTTATTCCCACAATCAAAAAGGGATTCCCGAAAAATGGATTGAAAAGATGCGCAACAGTATGGCTATCCTGACTCCGCAATATTCTGCAAATCGTACGGTACGCGAATACACTGAAAATTATTATTTACCTGCCGCTGAAAAATATTTGCAGCGGGCGAACAATAAAGGCGACGCAGGTAAAAGAATTGTGAGTGTAAAAAATGAATTAATAAGCAAATGGGATGGAATACACTTTACCAACATAAAAATTGAAAACACAAAATATGGGCATACCTGGACTGCCAATATATTTTTAAATAAAATTGATGCGAACAACGTGGCTGTCGAATTGTACGCTGATGCGAAAAATGACGGTAAACCCGAACAGGTAATAATGCACCTGCAATCGTCGGATGGAGACGAAAAATCATATTACGGCGAAGTGAAGACTACACGGCAGGCAAGTGATTATACCATCCGCATCATACCATCTTATGAAAAAATAAAAGTGCCGCTGGAGAATAATTTGATCTTATGGCAGCGATGAAATAATAATAATGAGCAATGAAAATTTCTACATACTGACAATTAATGCGGGTTCGTCCAGCATTAAGTTTGCTGTATATCAAAAGCAGGATGAACCCATGCAAATCCTTACGGGAAAAATTGAACGCATAGGTTTTAGAGATGCGTCATTTACGATCAGGCAAAACGGCGCTACAGCCCTTGAAAAATTTGATGCAGTTAATTTTCATAGTGCAACAATTTCATTGATCGCCTGGTTCGAGAAACAAGCCTGGTTTAGCAATGTACAGGCAGTGGGTCATCGGGTGGTGCATGGTATGCAACACACGCAGGCAGAGATTATCACTGATGCTTTGTTAAAGCAGCTAAATGAGATCAGCAGTTATGATCCCGATCATCTGCCTGCGGAAATTGATATAATTAAAATGATACAAAAACATCATTCGCAATTAATGCAGGTCGCCTGTTTTGATACAGCTTTCCATACAACAGTTCCGCTTATCGCCAAAACCTTTGCCATTCCGAAAAAATATTTTAATGAAGGAATTCAACGCTACGGGTTTCATGGCATTTCCTACAGTTACCTGATGCAGCAACTCATTAAACAAAATGCGCAGGAAGCAAAGGGAAAAATAATTCTTGCGCACTTAGGCAATGGCGCCAGCATAGCGGCGGTTAAAGATGGTAAGTGTATTGATACCAGTATGGGCTTTACGCCCACCGGAGGTATTGTGATGAGTACAAGAAGTGGCGATCTCGATCCGGGTGTCGCCTCTTATTTATTGCAAAGTGGTATGAAAGCAAAGGCATTTAATTATTTGATCAATCATCAATCAGGCCTGCTTGGCATTTCGGGTATCAGCAGCGATATGCAGGATCTGTTAAAACACGAAAAAGAAAATAAAGACGCTGCATTGGCAATCGACATTTTTTGTTATCAAATTATTAAGTACATCGGCGCATACATTGCGGTATTGGGCGGATTGGATATACTTGTATTCTCTGGTGGTATTGGTGAAAATGCTTGCACGATTCGCTCACGAATTGGCGGGGCCTTTGGCTATGCAGGCATCATAATCGATAAAGAAAAAAATGACAAAAATCAACTCGTGGTATCGGATGATGCGAGCAAAACAAAAGTGTATGTTATCCCAACCAATGAAGAGCTGATGATTGCAAAAACAACTGCAATATTTCTTAAAGGTTCCTCTCCTTTGGAGAGGGATTCAGGGTGAGGTATTATAATGTTCATTAACTATAAAAAATATTCAAATGGAAACAGAGGATGTTAAAACAATAAAGACCGAAAAGAACGGTAAAACGGTGCAGGAAGAATTATCTCAGGATTTGTTGCAAAAAATGAATGCTTACTGGCGTGCAGCAAACTATTTATCTGTCGGCCAGATTTATCTGCATGATAATCCCTTGATGAAGCAACCCCTGAAACTGGAACATATTAAAAAGATGTTGCTGGGACATTGGGGCACTACACCCGGACAAAATTTCATTTATGTACATCTCAACCGCATCATAAAAAAATATGATCTGGATATGATATACATTGCAGGGCCCGGGCACGGTGGTCCTGCGTTGGTGGGCAATACCTACCTGGAAGGCACTTACAGCGAGATATATCCCAATATCACCGAAGATGAAGAAGGGCTTAAAAAACTTTTTACACAGTTCTCTTTTCCCGGAGGCATCCCAAGCCACGTATCCCCGGAATGTCCTGGCTCTATGCACGAAGGCGGTGAGTTGGGCTATTCACTGAGTCACGCATTTGGTGCTGTGTTTGATAATCCTGACCTGATCGTTGCATGTGTGGTAGGAGATGGCGAAGCCGAAACGGGACCATTGGCTACTGCATGGCATTCCAATAAATTTCTCAATCCTTTAAACGATGGAGTTGTTTTACCTATTCTTCATCTCAACGGATATAAAATTGCCAATCCGACTATCCTGGCCAGGATCGGTCACCAGGAGTTGGATCATTTAATGAAAGGCTATGGCTGGAAGCCGTATGTTATTGAAGGTGATGACCCGATGTATATGCATGAAGAAATGGCGAAGTTGCTTGATAAGGTAATTGGAGAAATACGATCTATCAAAGAAAATGCGCAGCGGTATCCGGATGCGGATCGCCCGGTATGGCCAATGATCATTTTGAAAACTCCCAAAGGCTGGACGGGTCCTAAGTTTGTTGATGGCTTACCGGTCGAAGGAACATTTCGGGCACACCAGGTCCCCCTTTCTGATCCTGCTGCAAACCCCGAACACTTAAAGCAACTCGAAGAGTGGTTGAGGAGTTATAAGCCGGAAGAATTATTTGATAAGAATGGTACTCTCCTGCCGGAATTAAAAGAACTTGCTCCGAAAGGCGAACGTCGCATGGGTGCAAATCCGCACACAAATGGCGGAGCAAAATTGCACGATCTGCGTATGCCTGACTTTTGTGATTATGCATTGGATGTGAAAAAGCGAAGCCAGGAAGGACCCGGAGATACACGAGTGTTGGGACAATTTATCAGGGATGTGATAAAACTAAACCTTGACACAAAAAACTTCAGGTTATTCGGACCTGATGAAACATTATCCAACCGGTTGAATGCAGTTTTTGAGGCAACGAATCGCCAATGGGAAGCCGAAACTTTAGATATAGACGAGTTTTTGAAAAAGGAAGGCCGCGTAATGGAAATGCTGAGCGAGCATCAGTGCGAAGGCTGGCTGGAAGGATATAACCTTACCGGCCGCCACGGATTATTCAATTGTTACGAAGCTTTCATTCATATTATCGACAGCATGTTTAATCAACATGCAAAATGGTTGAAAGTAACATCGGAACTCAACTGGCGAAAAAAACTCCCTTCGCTAAACATATTACTGGCATCGCATGTATGGCGGCAGGATCACAATGGTTTCACCCACCAGGATCCGGGTTTTATAGATCATGTAGTAAATAAGAAAGCCTCTGTGGTTCGGGTTTATCTTCCACCTGATGCGAACTGTTTGCTATCTGTAATGGACCATTGTCTCAGAAGCAGGCATTATGTAAATGTTGTTGTGGCGGGTAAACACCCATCTCCACAATGGCTCAACATGGATGAAGCTAAAGTGCATTGTACAAAAGGTATTGGCATTTGGACGTGGGCGGGTAATGACGAAGATGAAGAACCGGATGTGGTAATGGGTTGTGCCGGAGATGTACCAACACTGGAATCATTGGCTGCTGTTTCCATTTTGAGGGAAAAATTGCCCGATCTTAAAATACGTTTCGTGAATATAGTTGATCTGATGAGGCTGCAGCCGGAGAGTGAACATCCGCATGGTTTAAGCGACGCTGATTTTGATGCACTCTTTACAAAAACAAAACCCGTGATCTTTGCTTTTCATGGATATCCGTGGCTGATACACCGGTTAACGTATCGACGTACCAATCATAGCAACATACACGTAAGAGGGTATAAAGAAGAAGGTACTATCACCACACCTTTTGACATGACCGTAATGAACCAGTTGGATCGTTTTGACCTGGTACAGGATGTTGTGGATCGCTTGCCTCAATTGGGGGATAAGGGAACCTATTTAAAAGAAGAGATGAAAAATAAACTCATAGAACATTACAGTTATATCCGGAAAAATGGTATTGATATGCCGGAGGTAAAAAACTGGAAATGGAAACAGAATGATAAATAACTAAAAATTTTTTTAAATGCAAATCAGCCCCCTTGCGGGAAAGCCTGCTTTACAGGAAAGGTTAACTGATATTCCCAAACTGATCAGTGCTTATTACACGCTGGCTCCTGATCCGGAAAATCCTGCTCAAAAGATTATGTTTGGTACTTCCGGTCATCGCGGATCGTCATTTGACAGCGCATTTAATGAAAATCATATTCTTGCTACCACGCAGGCAATTTGCCTGTACAGAAAGCAAAAAAATATTGACGGTCCTTTGTTTCTTGGGATGGATACACATGCGCTCTCACTTCCTGCACACATTACTGCTATACAGGTGCTTGCTGCTAACGGAGTAGAAGTGATGCTCGCAGAAAATGATGAATACACGCCAACGCCGGTAATATCACATGCAATACTGACATTCAACCATAATCGCACTAAAAACTTTGCTGATGGTATTGTAATCACACCGTCGCATAATCCACCTCAGGATGGAGGATTTAAATACAATCCGCCACATGGCGGACCGGCGGAAACTGAAGTCACAAAATGGATAGAGGCAAAAGCGAATGAGCTGCTGAAAGAGAATCTTTCAGGTGTAAAAGTTATATCGTACGAAAAAGCTTTGAATAGTTCAACGGTGCACCGGTACGATTTTCTTCATCCGTACATACATGATTTGGGAAATGTAATTGATATGGAAAAAATCTCCGGTTCAAAGCTGAAACTTGCCGTGGATCCGCTCGGTGGTGCCGGTGTGCATTACTGGGAACCTATCGCGGAGCTTTATAAATTGGATCTTACGATAACACAAAAAACGGTTGATCCGACATTCCGTTTTATGACAGTGGACTGGGATGGCCAGATAAGAATGGATCCTTCTTCGTCTTATGCCATGAAAAGCCTGGTTGATCTTAAAGACAAGTTTGATATTGCGTTTGCGTGTGATACAGATCATGACCGGCATGGTATTGTAACAAAAAGTGCCGGCTTGTTACCTCCGAATCATTATTTATCCTCATGCGTTTATTATCTTTTCAACCATCGCGAAAAATGGAATGCCGGCACGGCAGTGGGAAAAACGCTGGTAAGCAGCCAGATGATCGATCGCGTAGCTGAAAAAATTAAACGAAAAGTTATTGAGGTGCCGGTTGGCTTCAAATGGTTTGTTGATGGTTTGCTTAATGCAACAATGGGCTTTGTGGGCGAAGAAAGTGCAGGTGCTTCTTTCTTACGAAGAGATGGCAGTGTGTGGACGACAGATAAAGACGGAATAATCGCGGGATTGCTTTCTGCAGAAATGACTGCTGTTGCGGGGAAAGATCCCGGTGAAGTTTACAGGCAGTTGACCAATGAACTTGGCGATCCCGTTTATGACCGTGTTGAAGCAAAAGCCAGCCCGTCGCAAAAAGAGAAACTGGGCAGATTATCGCCGGAAATGATACAACAGGATTCGCTGGCGGGTGAAAAAATTATTGACCGGCTTACCAAAGCTCCGGGTAATGGTGCGTCCATCGGGGGGCTGAAAGTAACAACACAAAATGGCTGGTTTGCTGCACGACCATCGGGAACGGAAGACATTTATAAAATTTACGCAGAAAGCTTTATTGGAATAGAGCATTTACAAAAAATACTTGCAGAGGCGCAAGCCATAGTTGACGACGTGCTAAAGGATTAAAAATATTTTCAGTAATGAATATCAACTGCTAACATTGCTTCGTAGCTCTTCTGATTCTTTTGTATCATATTCTGCAATAAGAGCATTGATCTTCTCAAGATACTTTTCAAGTTTTGCTTTTGCCTTCAATAACTTTTCTTTCCTGAGTTTTCCGCTGAAAGAATATTTCAGTTTACCTATTTTCTTATCTAATTTTTTTCTTGTTTCCTGGCCTTTATCCGGTGCAAACAAAACACCCAGCGCCACTCCGGTGGCCATGCTGGCCACAGCTAAAGTCTTTGTTGAATTTTTCATGCCAATATCTTTTTAAATTTATCAATACCCTGTTTCAACATTTATGCCTTACCGGCAGCATGCTGGATAAAAATTTCATAAAGCTTTTCAAGGATAAAAGTCATAAAGTTTTCAATGCTCTTAGATCCGGCTATCGCCGCTACAAGTACAATAAACCATGCAATCGTTACAATTCGTCTGTGTTTGTCAATATGATGTGCAAGAGAAGTCATGGAACTCATATATTTTATATGCCAATAATTTCTTTTACAAAGCTACCGGTAGCAATACATAGGGAATAATGACTGCAATCAATGAAACCGATGATGACAGCAACTGAAAGATTAACGCAGGCAATTGTATTTACCTTTTATATAAACCAACCAGTTCGCCAAAAGCAATAATATGATCGCTCATTGCCCGTTCCAGTTGATCCTTTTGTGTACCCGAAGGTAACTTAAGCAAACAGTTTAAAGCATATATTTTGAAAAAATATCTGTGTGTACCAGACGGCGGGCACGGACCGCCATAGCTGCTCTTTTTGAAATCATTCAATCCCTGTACGCCATGTGCTTCATCTTCTTTAAGGCGATGTGTAACGGGTATGTTCCACATTACCCAATGTACCCACGTACCCGATGGTGCGTCGGGGTCATCAACGATTATTGCGAGACTTCGCGCTTCTGCCGGAACGTGTTGAATGCTCAATGGAGGATTTATATTAATTCCATCGCATGTATATTTTTTTGGAATGAAACCATTAGGCGGAAAAGCATCACTTGATACGTTCAATACTTTAAAACTCACTTCTTTTTCGGGATGTTCCATAAGAAATATTTTATGATTTAAAGATATCAGGGCCCTTCGCCAGACGGCGGAGTTTCGTACGGAGGATTTTCAAAAGGGTCTTCGTCGTATATAGTTCCTTCGTTGCTGTCTTCCTCCTCTGCTTCAGGTTCCCCTGGAACATATTCATGAGGTAATTCAGGCTGCTTATTGGGCTTCTGAGTTTCTGCAGGTTTGTCGCTATGATTTTTCTTTACCATAAAAAATCATTTTAGATTTATTATACTCCAAAAGGAAATGTTTCCGGCATTTGATGTCCCGTTGGTTGTAAATGCAACGGATGCAATGCCTTTGTTTCATCAAGAAAAATAAACGCGTCATAGCGCAACGGTAAAATGGTGGGTACATAATTTCCATAATGTTCATATTCGGCATTATATACCACTCCTACGGCGCGATGCCCTATATGGTTTTCCATCAGCATATCATTGCCTGCAAAATCATCCATTACTAATAATTTATTTTCACTACCGGCTTTATGCAGCAGGTATTCCCAGCTTCCCTTTTCTGCCTGGGGCAATTGCATTACCTGCATAGGAGCACCCCATCTTTTTCCCGCAATAACCGTTCCTGTATGAGAACCGAAGCCTACCAGTGCCACGTCGCTATCGTGATATTTTACTCTTGCCAGTTCGCCAATATTGTACATGCCTTCATCTGTCATGTCAGTTGCGCGTGCATCTCCCACATGGGTATTATGTGCCCACACGATTGCTTTTGCATCCGGGCCATGAAAAGCAAGCAACCTGTCGAGCGTATCCATCATGTGCCGGTCTCTTACATTCCAGCTATGCGGTCCCCCGGCAATCATCGCACGATAATATTTCTCGGCATTCACCGTGATCAGTGCATTTTGTTCTGCATTAAAAACATTTTCATGATCAGAGTCGTATGTGGGAAGTTTTCTTTGTATTTCTTTGAGCAGATCAACTACTTCCTGCCTGCATAATTCGGGAACAAACTGTGTGGCCCTTGCATAGGAAGAACCGCCGTCATTGTTATAAGGCTCAAAACACCTGAATGCTTCTTCTGCAACTTTTAATGCAGCAGGGTCTGTCTTTTGCAGGTATTGCACGATGCTGGCCATGCTTTCCCAAAGACTATACACATCCAGGCCATAAAAGCCTGCTTTTTTGTTTGCCGGTAAACCCGTGTTATGACCTTGCATCCATTCTGCTAATGCAACAATTTCCCAGTTGGCCCACATCCAGGTAGGCCAGCGGTCAAACGCATGCAGTAATTTGAAGGCACTTTTATTATCAATATCATATCCTTTTATGAATCGATTGAGCAGATAGCAATCAGGCCAGTCCCCTTCTACTGCAATGAAGTTGAATCCTTTCTTTTCGATCAGGTATTCCGATATATAAGCCCGCCACGTATAATATTCATGCGTACCGTGGCTTGCTTCGCCAAGCATTACGATCTTAGCGTCGCCAATTCTCTCAAACAACGGTTGAAGATTGGCTTTACTTTTTAAGGGATAAGACCATTGCCTGATCGCACCAACGGCCTCCGTTTCATTTAAGATTGTCTCCCTGGTGAAATAATGTCGCATAGCATTTTCTTTATTGCTATTGTAAAGCAACTTCAATTCCGGTTTTTTAAGAATGAGCGGGATTAAGCCTTTCGTTGATGATGCTCATTCTTTTTCTATATGAAAGGGGAATAAATTCGAATAATTAAAATATCGTATATGGAAGACAATATTCAACACATATCAACTTTACGAAATCTGCTGGATTATGATGCTCAAAAGTTTGCAATAACTGAAATGCTGCTAAAGCGAACACTACCTTTATGGATAAACAGTGCCGGTTCTTCCAAACTCAAAAATGTGCTTCAGAAATACCTGGAGCATATCGAAAAAAATGCGGAAAAACTCAATTCCTTTATTGAAGAAGAAGAAATCCGGTCTCTTAGCCTGGTCAATAAACTGGTAAACACATTCATTGAAGAAACAAATCTGAAGTTGGCCGCATGTGCTGATACTGAGGTGAGAGATGCCTGCTTACTGGCAAGTGTGCAGTCTATGAATCACTTTAAGATAAGTATGTATGGCACAGCCGCAGCATTTGCAAAAGCGCTTGAGCTCGAAAAGGCAGTTGCTGTTTTTCATGAAGCCGAGGCAAATGAAAAACAGATCGATGACAGGCTTTCGCAGCTTGCCGAATATGAAATTAATCTCAATGCAAAATCACCTGTTGTTCTTACAGGATAAAAATTATTTATATGGACTATCGTTTTAACAAAGAAGTATCGATCCCGGTGAGAAGTGTTCTATTGAAAGGAGATCTCAGCATTCCCTTAAAAGCGAAAGCTGTTATTATTTTTTCTCACGGCAGTGGCAGCAGCAGGTTGAGTCCCCGAAACAGAATGGTGGCGCAAAAGCTGCACGAAAAAAATTTTGGAACCTTATTATTTGATCTCCTGACTACGGAGGAGGACAAACATTACAGAAACAGGTTCGATATTGAATTACTCACGAAGCGATTGATTGGTGCTACTGAGTGGTTGACAAAACTTCCCACTGCAAAAGATTGCAGGATCGGATACTTTGGTGCCAGTACCGGTGCTGCTTCGGCGTTGAAAGCGGCCTCTTACCTGCCCCAGATCGATGCGGTGGTGTCGAGAGGTGGTCGCCCTGACCTGGTATTGGAAAGTCTGCCCAATGTGGTTGCTCCTACATTATTGATAGTGGGCAGTCTTGATTATGATGTATTGGCATTAAATGAAGAAGCTTTTTCACGGATGGGTGGGGTAAAAAAGATAGAGATTGTGGAAGGAGCTACACACCTTTTTGAAGAAGCCGGAATGATGGAGCAGGTAATCGACCTGGCGGAAGCCTGGTTTATAAAATACCTGCAACCTTCTTTAAAGTTGAAAAAATTTATCGCTTAAAAAATAAAATATGTTTAGGGATAGAATAGAAGCAGGGATCGTACTTGCAGAAAAGCTCAAAAAGTATAAGAATAGCGAGGGGATTGTGCTTGCGGTACCCCGTGGTGGTGTGCCGGTTGCATATGCGGTAGCCAGGGAGCTTAACCTGCCCGTGGATATTGTGCTTACCAAAAAAATTGGCCACCCTGCAAATGAAGAATACGCCATCGGAGCGGCAAGTCTTAAGGATTATTTTGTGTTGCCTCACGCGGGCGTTTCAGATCAATACATACAAAATGAATTAAAAAAGGTCCGTGAAAGGCTGAAAGAAATGTATAAAAAATTTATGGGTGGAGATGAACCGGAAAGCATTACGGGGAAAACGGTAATCGTAATTGACGATGGCATTGCAACGGGTAATACATTTTTGGCAACCATTCGCATCCTGCGCAAAGAGGATCCCGCAAAAATTGTGGTTGCTGCCCCGGTGGCATCAGCCAGCGCTGCTAAAAAGTTATCCAGCGAGGCAGATGAGGTAGTTGTGGCCACCATACCGGATGAGTTTTATGGTGTGGGCCAGTTCTATGAGGACTTTCGGCAGGTAAGCGATGAAGAAGTGTTGTTTTACCTGGAAAAATTACGCAAGTTCAAAAAGGCAGTTTAAGACTGCAATATCAACTTTCGTTTGATCCCATAGTTCGTTCATCCTATTGAACGGATTTAAGTGAGGGCACTCTATGACAGATCCATGCAGTTTTGATAATCATTCCCGGAAAATGAGCGGGCCCTAAAAATATAACTTTAAGACAGCAGGAATTCAACCAATATGGCAAACTTGTTGCTGCTAATATTGTGGGAACCTCAAAGAAAATGATGCAAGCTGATCAGCAGAGAAAGATGGATGATATTGCCTGAAGGGGAGAAATCAATAAATTTTGCGATGATTTTTTGTGTAAGATGTGGTAAACCTGACTATTGTCATTGTTTCTTCCTATTTGAATCATTACTTTGCAAGGGAGGTTCTTTCTATTTTTAATTGATAAAAGGATCTCTTATGAAAAATTTAGTGGGCCTTTCCGATTGCTCTGTTTATCCGGGAGTTTATGTGCCTTTGCAAAAGGGTAACGAGGTATTACGTGAGCTAAAGCAACTAAAAAAGGAGGATGTAGTTCATCCTGCAACAAATATTTCAGAACTCCCGGATTCATTTAAAATTGAAATGGTAATTCCCGGTATGAAACGGGAGGAGATAATGGTGGATGCAAAAGACCATAAGCTTTACATTTATGGCGCTCACAAAAGACGCATTGCAGTAAAAGATCAAATTGAAGAACCACTGTTTGGAGGATTTGGCAAGCATATTAAGCTCCCCAAAAATGCAGATATCGAATTTGCGGTGGCAGAATATAAATCCGGGGTTTTGAGCATTTGCTGCCTTAAAACCAGCCGGTCAACCAAAAAACTGCGGACCCATCTTATAGTGTATTGATCAAGGTTCCCCTTATTTATTGTGCGCGATGAACAGAGGCAGTGGAATTTCTATCATCAGCGAATCGGCCATGCTCTGTTTGAAAAAACGGGAAACGGCACCTCTTCTGTAAGCCCCTAACGAAATAACACTGCCTTCCGGCTGTTCTTTCAGGTATTTAATGATCTCCGTTTCCGGGAATCCCTGTAGCACCTTATACTTCGATGACGGATAGTGTCTTTTAATAAACTCTTTCATGAGCTTATTATCGGGCACATGCAGTGTGGAATTAACGTCCTTTACCGATAACACTTCGGTTTCCGTATTTTTTAGAAAGGGAAGTGTGTAGTCGAACATCTTTATTGCATAAACGGAGGAAGGCTCTCCATTATAGAGGAGTATATTTTTTTTGAATGCAGCAAATTGATCCGGTATCACCAGTACCGGGCATTGAACCTCCGCAAGCAGATTACGCATAAACTTCGTAGGAGGCATTTCTTTGTAATGAGACAGCGTTTCATTGCTGCTAATGATCAACAGGTCTGCATAAATGCTTTCGTGTATCAGTTCATTTGAAGCTATTTTTCTGTCATGATGTATGCTGAAGTGAATCCCGGCTTTGCCGCTAGATGTTTCAAATTTTTCGGCAGCCTCCTGGCGGGCCACATTATCTTTTTCCACCAGCCTCTTCAGCTTTCCCTGGTCTACCATTCCGTCACTGAGTAACTCGTATATTTTGTAACTGCTGTAGGAGGCATCATCTAAAAATATTCCTACCAAATGTGCACCGGATTCCTTCGCTACATATATCGCATAATTCATAGTGCTTTCGGAGAATTTCAGTCCGTCAAAAGCGGCAATGATCTTTTTCATGACGATTATTATTTTAACTAAAGCTATGGCCTTTGCCGAACAATATGAATGACAGGTGTTAACTCTGTTGCTGATGCATATCAAACAACGGCTAAAAAAAGCCGGACCGCCGGGGTTCCTTAAACACGCTGCAACACCCCGTAATGATTTGTCTCAAGCTCCTTTTTGATGAGCATCATTCGTATTTTCATTTTATAGGTTAAATTTTGTTACGTCCGATGATGAGGGGAATGATAACAATTATAATTACCGGATCATGAAAGGCCTGGAAAATCACGTGTTTCTTGCATTCTATATAATTTCAAATATTGTTGCGCTGTTGTTGCTCTGGGCATCCTGGAAGAGTAAGCATGTCGCCCGGCTGCTGGTGTTCCTGATTTTTGCATGGGCCAGTTGGACAAACTGGAATGAAGCACTTGTGGCTCCGCAATTTTATCTTGACTATGCAGGCCTCACCTTCATGGATGTATATAAGAATTTCATAAATGGATGGTTTAGTTCGCATATTCTGTTGGCTGTTGGCTTTATCGCCACGTGCCAGGCTTTGGTTGCTCTTTCAATGTTGCTTAGAGGATGGATCTTTAAAACGGGGTGTTTTGGTGCGATAGTTTTTTTGTTGGCCATTGCACCTCTTGGCGTTGGTTCTGCTTTTCCATGTACGGTAATTATGACTGCTGCAATAATTTTACTTTTGAGAGGAAAAGAAATTAATTACCTGTGGCTGCACCACAAAAGAATAATAGCTGCAAAATCACATTAAATAAAGATATTTATGCCAACAACGAAAGAATCATTTAAGATCAATGGTGAAGCATTGCTTAATAAAATAAAAGAACTCATTAATGAAGGCAACATCCGGAAGATCACCATTCACGATAAGGATGGAAAAGAGTTAATGAGTTTTCCACTGACATTTGGAGTAGTCGGTGCATTAATAGCGCCAGTGCTTGCGGCAATAGGAGCGTTGGCTGCGTTGATAGGTGAATGCTCTATTACTGTTGAAAGAGAAGTGTAAAGTCTCATAAATATAACACCTTTATTACCTCTTTTTCGGATTCTCCTGGTGTAACTCTCTTGCGCGGGGAAGCCGAAATTATGCTCAACAGACCCGGTGATATGAATCATTTCCGGCGTTAAGGCGGGAAGTGATCTTTGCACGATGGTATGGGTGGTAATCTTATTAGTACTGGTGACGTTGCTTATGGCCTTTTTACTGGCTCCCCTGGAGTTTTTTATCGACACGAGGATTGGTACAATTTATTTCCGGTGGATGGTAGTCGGTCATGCAATAATGCTGCATGAAAAAAATGAGTGGTGGCTTAAGGTGCGTGTATTGTTCTTCGAAAAAAAATGGAAATTGACAGATTTCGTAATAAAAAAGCGGGCGAGAAAAAAAACATTGACACGCCACAGCAAAGAAAAGAAAAGAATCAAATTTTCGTCGGGCAGAATATTGAGCGTACTCACTACTTTCCGCGTTGCAAGGTGGCAGGCAGCATTAGATACCGGTGATAATATTCTGAATGCCTGGTTATACCCATTAAACTTTTTTCCTGTAACCGGGCTACACCTGTTTGTCAATTTCACAGATTCAAATTATGTATCCATCAAGCTAAAGAACCGTCCCCTGAGAATGATTTATGCATGGTTCAATTATTAACAATTAAAATAAATTCTTATGTCAATCAATCTTGAAGAAACAGTAAGACAGTTTACTGATTTTCTAAAAACAGAAACAAAGACGGAAACGGTTATCGGGCAGTCTTTCCAGTTAGGAGAATTTACCTGCGTACCGGTAATAAAATTTGGAATAGGCCTGGGATACGGCGGAGGTGAGGGGCATGGTGATATGCCCAACAAAGGCAAGGGCGAAGGAGGCGGTAGCGGAGCCGGTGGCGGTATGGGCATAGCACCGATGGGCTTCCTGGTTACGAGAGGAGATCAAATATCATTTATTCCCACTCAGGAGAAAAAGGGCCTGGGAGCTGCATTCGAAAAGGTGCCTGATCTCCTGGAGAAATTCATGAAGAAAAAATCTTCTCAGAAGGAAGAAGAGGTCGCTGTATAATGAAATAACTGACGATTATCATCATTTGCAATGATGAAGATCGTCGTGTGCGGATCACATCGCAAATATTTTTGTATAGTAATTTTATGGTTTAATATTTAAAATCTGTTTTATGGCAACAAGAGCATTAGCAAGAACGGACGAAATGAAGCCGACTCTCTTCGATGAATTTTTGCGGCCATTGAATAACTGGTTTGATGTGGGCTTCGGAGAAAGAACAATTACAATTCCATCCGTAAACGTGATAGAAAGCAAGGATGAATACAAACTTTCTCTGGCAGTACCTGGTATGAGCAAAGATGATTTTAACATCGATGTAAATAACAGCATGATCACAATCAGTTGCGAAAAGGAAGAAAACAAAGAAGAAAAGGAAAAAAATTATACCCGCAAGGAGTATAATTATTCTTCATTTAGCCGGAGTTTCCAACTCCCCGAAGAAGTTAACAAGGAAAAAATTGATGCACGCTATGAAGATGGTGTGTTAAAAGTAAGTCTTCCTAAAAAGGAAGAGGCAAAGAAGCTTGTAGCGAACAAGCATATAACTGTTAAATAGAGGAAACTCTAATTGTTTTAGTCGGGGTTTGTTAGGTCAACGCCACTGCATTTTTTGCGGTGGCTTTTTTTTATTATTATTCCATTCGTTTCATTACAGCGGGAGTTGATGAATATCACTTCGATTGATGATGGCCATGTCTTACAATTCATTGAATACCGGATTAAATTTGAGTAGACAATTAAAAATGATTCCCGGATTCTTTATGATAAAAAAACAAATAATCGTGAACCAGTTTTTGCATGAAACAGAGACGTGGAAGCGTACATTGGGGTTTATTGAGGAGGAAAATGCGATATTGAAAAATCGCTTATCTGAGATGCTTAGGTATATTGATAACGACGACACCACCCTTATCGAAAAGCTGGAGGGATTCCAGGATTCATTCATCGGAGAAGACGAATGGATCCGTCGGTTAAAAAAGCAAATCAGTGAAGAAGATACCCTGTTGGTGAGAGACACCTATGAAGACGGTGACCTCTTCCGTGAATTGCTAAAAAAGCAAAAGAAACTTCGAAAACAGTTTGAAATCATCGACAAAAGATTTCACAGAATCAGGAATGATTTTAATCAATACCTTGCCGAGGTATATATTTAATAGATGTATGCGTCCCCGGCATTAACTACCCTCTTTCCACCCGTTGTACCCTGCGTTTGCAAAGTACTTATTAGAATTGCAGAAAGGTTTAGTTGAGAAGAGTTTCCAGCCTGTCTTTGTTCATGATCACAATAGTACCCTCTCTTATGTCGATAAGTTTTTCGTCCTTGAATTCGCGCAGCGTACGGATGAAGGATTCTTTTGCGACACCGGCAATGTTGGCAAGGTTGTTCCTGTTAATGTCAATCGAAAATGTGGCGGAATCCGGAGTGCCGTATTTTTTGTATAACAGCATAAGTGTCTCCGCAACTCTCTTGCGCAATGAATTATAGGCAAGCCCTAATAATTGTTCTTCTTTCTCCGTAACATTTTTTGCAAGCATTTGGATAAATCTTCTGCTTATCTGCGGGCTGTTATTGATCAATGATTCAAACTCGTCGCGGGGTATCAATGCCACTTCGGTTTCTTCCAATGCTTCTGCCGTTTCCTTATAATTCGTATTTTCCAGCAACGAAACCTGCCCTAAAAAATCGCCTTGTTTATAAAGATCCAATACGAGCTCTTTCCCCTCATCATTTGACTTAAAAGTTTTCACCTTGCCCTTTGATACATAAAACAGATATATGGGCCTGTTGCCTTCCGAAAAGATTTGCTGCTTTCTTTTATACTTATTCGTGTTTCTACCGCTTATAAATTCCAGGAGCGCTTCATCGCTGCTTTTCGTTTCGATCAGGTGTAGCGAAGCGTTGATACCACTGGCGATTTCTTCTTTAAGCGACTCTACTTTCTTCAGTCTCCGGTCTATTGCATTCAGCAACTCGGCATTATCGAAGGGTTTGGTGAGATAGTCGTCAGCACCGAGTTCCATTCCTTTCCTTATATCGGTTTTTTCCGACCTGGATGTCAGAAAGATAAATGGAATATTTTTAGTAGACTCATTCTTGCTGAGCAGATGCAGAGCGCCATAGCCATCCAGTACGGGCATCATTATGTCACATATAATTAAATCGGGACGCTCGCGAAGGGCTATTTCCACACCCACCTTGCCATTTTCGGCGGCCAGTGTTTTGTAGTTGGCAAGGTCCAGCATTTCCGTGATGTTTTCACGGATAAGGTCATTGTCTTCCATCACTAAAATCTTTTTCATACGATAAATTTGTATTTGATCCGATGATTCCAAAAATAGACAGTATCAATACACCTTGCCGTATAATAAATGTGATATATTTTGCGCGAAAAAGTTCTGATGCATGTCAGGAGCAAAATTGAGAGGTGTCATCAATTTACGAGGCGGTACTGCCGGGTGCCGGCTCATATTTTTGGGGGAATACTACTGTAAAAACCGAGCCACTGTTATAGATGCTTCTGAAGCTGATCTTGCCTTCCAAAAGCTCAGCATATTTTTTTACGATATTGAGCCCAAGGCCGGTACCTTGTATGTTTCCGGCATTAGATGCCCGATAAAATTTGCTGAAAATATTTTTTTGCTCGGCTTCTGGTATGCCTATTCCCTGGTCTTTTATATCAATCCTCACCCGTTCATTTTTATTTACAACCTGAAAGAAAATTTCCTTGTTTTCGGGTGAATACTTAATAGCATTAGAAAGAAGATTGGTAATAATATTTCTTAAAATTTTTCTATCCTGTGTTACCTCATTTTCGCCTTCGTATTTTAAATTGATCCGTTGGCCTTTTTTAAGTGTCACTATCATTTCATCTGACATGTCCTCACAAAAATTACGAAGGTTAAATGTCTCCAATGCAGCTTCCGCCTTGCCTTGTTCCAGTTTTTCGAGGGAAAGAAGATCATTCAGCAGTTCAGTAAGATTTTTTACTGAATTTTTGATCCGCTCAATATGTTTGGTTCTTTTCTCTTCTAGGCCGGGCTTGTTATACGATTCAACGAAATTTACGCTGGAAAGTATGACGCTAAGGGGCGTTCGAAATTCGTGCGAAGCAATAGAAACAAAACGCGATTTGATTTCATTCAATTCTTTTTCATGTTCTAACAGGCTGATCAATTCCCTGGTCCGTTCATTCACTTTGGCTTCTGCAGAGTTTTTTTCTTCCGTTTTTTTAAGCTCTGTAATGTCGGTTACAAATGCGATAACATACATTTCGCCATCCGAATGATAGGAACATAGGGTTATAAGAACAGGAAAAAGAGAACCGTCTTTTTTCTTGGCAAACACTTCGTCGCCGTGGGCCATTTCGCGTGCAACGGGATTGGCATAATAGTCTGAATATTGTTGGCTGTGCGTGATACGCAAATCTTCCGGAACCAATACGTCAACCAGTTTTCCCCTAAGTTCGGATCTTTTATAACCGAAAAGTTTTTCTGCAATAGGGTTAATTGCTTCGATCTCCCTGAACTTGTTTGCAATCAGGGTGGCAACTGTTGTGTTTTCAAACAGTGCCTTGAAACCGGCTTCTTTGTGGAAGGATATGGCTTGAAAATCGGCCATCTGTAAAGATTGAGTGGCCAAAGGTACACATTTGTGTATTACCTTATTTTGGTTACAATACTATCAGAATGGCATTAAGTGGGTCTGGTATTTTTGAAATGTGTTTAGTTGTTATGATAATATTCAATAAGAGCAATATGGTTATAATCTTTTAATTCGTCTACAAATTCCACATCACCGCCGCTTTCCAGTACCTTTTCAATAATGTCATCTACTACATCTTTCGTGGGTGCCGTATCTTCTGAATTACCATGGGCGGGATAATTGAGATCTTTTTCTACTACAAGCAGGCGTCCGAGTTTACGATTGGCATGATTCCACACATTTTCAACTCCGGTTACCAGCTTAAGATCATTCTGTGCAACTCCCAACCGGTTTCTTACATCTTTCTCTTTCACGGCTCTCCAGTTTTCTATTTGCGGTTCCAATGCATTCCGCAGATCATATTCGGAAGCACTTTCAAAGTTACCGTGTACATAACCCGTAATAAATTGATCATGTTTCGTTATTTGCCTGAAAAAGCCCATGGTTTTTTTAGTAGTCATTATAAATAACGGCAGCGGATAAATCTTCAATATCAGGTCGAGACTGTTGTCAATATACTTCAGGAAGTTTTTCAATTCGGTTTCTTTCTCTGCTTTCTTATCGCTGAAGTTGCCTACCCTTTCGGCTAGATCTCTCTTTAGCGAATTGGATCTGTTGAGAATGATTTGGGTTAAATGCTCGCGATTTCCCACAAATATCTTTTCCTTCTTTGCGCTGATCACAAGCAACAAAAATTCATGTTTGTCTTTTTTATTGAGCACGAGATTTCTTATTTTGAATGATGTATCCACTACAATCTTTTCTTCAACAGGTATGGTGAGATAGTAAACTTTTTCGACTGAAGCTGAAATGAAAATTGCGATACTTTCTTTGTGCGTAGTATAGTCAAGATCGTCTATTGCATGTTGCAACCTGGATAGTATCTCAAAGGAAACATCCTCCTGGTAATTATCAGACAGCAATTGTCGCTTTACTTCGTCATATGCATTTTTCAGCGTTACTCTCAATTGAGACTTTGTAACCATTTTGGGATTGAATGGGATAATCACAGATACGCAGGGCCGCATGTTATCCGGCACAGTAAAGGGTGCTGTTTTTTTATCACTATCGTAAATAACTTGTCCCATATCCTTATAAGATAAACAATCGCAATACAAAAGAAGCATAGTACGACGACCGAAAACAATGAGCCACATCAACCATCTGTTTGACAAACATCATAACTCTATGCGGGGTGTCATGATAAATTTGATAATCATCAAATTAATTATGAACGGACTAATCATTTACAAAGGAAGATACGGGGCAACAGAACAGTATGCCCATTGGTTAGCTGAACGCTCCGGTTTTCCCGAAACAACGTCTGAAGAATTAACTTCAGACGAGCTGAGAAAACATGACTTGCTGCTATTAGGCTCGTCAGTATATACGGGCAAATTGATGCTGGCAGGATGGATGAGGCGACATGTAAAACTGCTGGCGAGCAAAAAAATAATCCTATTTATTGTATGCGGAACCACCGCAGACGAAAGAGAAGCTACAGAGGAGATCATAATAAATAATATGCCCCGGGAAATTAGACATACGTGTGAAATATTTTTTCTGCCAGGAAGAATTACACACAAAAATCTCTCTTTCAAGCATCGCTTTCTGTTAAAAGTAGCAGGGATGTTTGAGACAAATCCCACCAGGAAAGCGGCATTGACTTCCGATTGGGATAAGGTAGATAAACGAAACCTGGAGCCGGTGTTGAATGCCATAGAAATGGTTGGTTCCGTAATGGCTATACACTGATTCTCCTTTCTTCCGAGATTTTGAGCAATTGAGAAAAGTGGCGTATCAATACAAAAGGAAAGGCAATCAAAAATTAATCCCGATTGCCTTTATTCTTAAAATGCGAACTCTTCTTCCTGTACGTAAAGATTATTGGTTACCATGGTTACTCCCGGCGCAGACCATGCGGCAAACCCTGCATCTTCTTTTTCTGCAAGAGAGGCAACGGTTCCATTGAGTGTGACGTGGCTCCCGACTGTTGTAACAGATATTCTTCCGGCATCTATTTTTGCACTTCTTTCGAATGCGGCTTTTATTTTATCCTTGATATCTGTTGCCGTAACATTGGGTTTTAGCTTAATAAAATTCCACACTGTTTTTACGCCGGCAAAGTTTTGAATGGCATTTTTTGCTGCAGCCCGCTGATATTCCCATTCCACTTCGCCCTCGAGGGTTACAGCACCATCCTCTACAGTTACCCTGATATTATCATCCGGAATAGAAGTATGCATCCTGAGGGTATTTACCACTGCTTCTGCTATTTCGGTGTCGGTCCTTTTAAATGTGGGGGATACGCCTACCGTAATATCCAGCGCTACTGCCCTTACCCCCGCGACCCTTTCAGCACATTGTTCCGCTTCGATTTTTTTTGCATATGCATCAACATTACCCGCAAGAGTAACCACACCATCTTTTACCGCTACGCCGATGTCTGCAACATTTAGTAATGGACTCCACCTCAATTCGTCCATTACATTGGTTTGAATTTGGGAATCTGTTTTCATAACTATAAGTTTAAAGATGAGTAAAATGATTGATGTTCAAATTGATTGTAAGTAAGATAGGATAAGTAACCTGCAAAAGCATTGACGCCAATCAATGATGATAATGATATTCATCGGTGAAACAGGACAGATATAACATTTGAAGTTTCTATTCAAGCACGGGCTGATTAGTTTCTATAATAAAGCGGTACAATCTTTCCGCTTCTGCGCGATTGCATAATTGTGTGCCTTCATTCATAGTAGCTGCGGTGCCGCAGGCAATGCCGAAACGTACCGCTTCTCTTATATTTTTTTCGGATCGCAGGTATAATACAGTCCCGGCAAGCATACTGTCTCCTGCGCCCACAGTACTTTTTCTTTTAATAGGGGGCGCCATAAATTGTTCTGTAATGTCTTTTGTAACTAGTAAAGCGCCGGCTGCTCCCATGGAGACCAACACCATTTTGCAAATATTTTTATCGATGATTGCCTTTGCTGCTATCGCTATTTCATCACCATGCAGCTCTTTCTTTCCCGCAAGCATGCTCAATTCATTGAGGTTGGGTTTGAGTAAATATGCATCGCTGATCGGGTATTGCTGCATCGCTTCTGCCGGAATGTCAATAACGAGCCTGGCGCCCTTCTTTTGTGCAATTATTGACAATCGGTCAAATATATCAACGGGAAAACCTTCCTGGAAACCTCCACTCACGACGAGGTATTCCATATCCTCCAGGTTTTCGACAGCCTGCAGACATCGTTGCCAGTGTGTTTGCTGTATGGCATGACCGGGTGTAATAAAGCGGTACTGAAGATTGGTGGATTTGTCCGTTACCATTATATTTTCTCTTGTATCCATTTTGGTATCTATCGCAATCGCATCAACACCTTCCTGCTGAAGTAGCTCATGCAATACAATTCCGGTATAGCCTCCGGCTAAATACACCGCCAACGCTTCGCTTCCTAATTTTTTCAATGCCCTTGCTACATTAATGCCACCGCCACCGGCTTCATTTACAAATGGGGTACAGCGTAATTTTTTATCGGGAACCAATGCATCTATATAACAGCTTTTATCGATGCACGGATTAAAGGTTATAGTTACAATAGCTGCCATTATTTATTAATATTAGACCATTATTTTTCAACTACTTCACCAAAACGAGGAGTGACCTGTTCCATCAGCGCGCGCTTTTCTGCGATCAACTTTTTTTTCAAATTGTGTAGCATGCTCTTTTCATTTTCGTTCCGTAAAGGATTGAGATATTCACGCTGAAGAAACTCTATTTGTATACACTTGTCTCTGAAATCACCCAGCTGAGTAGTAATCACTTTCAAATCTTCTTTATCCGCAATCATTACAGGCAACTCAACATTATCAGTTACATATTCGTTCGTGTATAAAAAATCTTTCAGGGTTTTTCGAACGGCATGAAAAGCTTCGTCATTTGGTAAATGATGAAGTTCCTGGATCAGCTTCTTCAGTTTGTTTTTTGCAAATTTTTTAATCGCAGGTTTTTCCAGTTTATCCGGAAGATTTTTAATCAGAAATTTTTCCTCATTTTTTTCAAAATTTTCTTTAAGCAAAATATTTACTTCATTTTTCCAGTAATTTTCTTCTGCTTCGAGCAATTTTAAGTACTCTTCCGGCTTTTCAATTTTATTATCACAGATGTATTTGAAAACATTGTGCCGGTGAAGCTGTATGTTGCGGATAATACCAACATAGCCGTAAAAGGTTTTTATATGCATCGGAATGAGTGGAACAGTTATTCGCCTGCAGGCAGTAAGCAATCGTAAGAATGCACGCAGTTTTTTCACCTCAACACGAAAATCGTGTATATCATCTGCATTGAACTCACTGTTTATCTTATGAAACAGTTTATTCATTACATCGAAATGGTGATTGACAATTTCCCTGATCTCTTTCTGTTTCATCATTTTTTACGAAATAAGATGCAGTGATTTTTCCGCCTTATTAATATTCTCAATGCCTTTCAACAAAGCATCTGGATTAAATGAAATACTATTAATACCTTCTTCTACTAAAAATTGCGCAAACTCCGGAAAATCGCTGGGAGCCTGTCCGCACAATCCTATGTGAGTGCCGCTGTTTCTTGCTCTTTCGATCATCATGCTGATCATTTTTTTGGCAGCCTCATTTTGCTCACTAAAGATAGCGGAAACTGACGTGGAATCCCTGTCGACGCCCAGTGTGAGTTGCGTAAGATCATTGGAGCCAATGGAAAATCCGTCAAACAAAGACGCGAACTTATCAGCCAGTAATACGTTAGAAGGAATTTCTGCCATTACATATATTTCGAGAGAAGGATCCAGGTGCCTATCCAAACCGAATTCTTCCATAATGTGGATCACTTTTTTTGCTTCATCTATCGTTCTGCAGAAAGGAATCATCACCTTTACATTCGCTAATCCCATTTCTTCACGCACTTTTTTTATAGCCAGGCATTCAAGCCTGAAGCCCTCTTTGTATGCATCGCTATAATACCTCGAAGCGCCGCGGAAGCCCAGCATCGGGTTTTCTTCCTGGGGTTCAAATTCTTTGCCGCCAACAAGATTGGCATATTCATTTGTTTTAAAATCGCTCATGCGCACGATTACATCTTTAGGGTCAAATGCGGCGGCGATAGTCGCAATACCTTCTGAAAGCTTATCAATAAAAAATTGTTTTTTATCAGCATAGCCTTTTGTAAGCTTTTCAATTTTTTGTTTTGCTTCTTCATCTTTCAATGAATCAAAATGCACCAGCGCCATCGGGTGTGCCTGTATAAAATGCGTGATGATAAATTCCATACGCATCAGGCCTACACCGTCGTTTGGATAAAAAGATAATTGAAAAGCTTTGTCCGGGTCAGCAAGTATTAACATCACTTCTGTTGATTGAGGCTTTTCAATATGGCTGATGTCAATTTCATTTTTCACAAACGGTAATTTGCCGTCATATACATACCCGGTGCTTCCATCGCAACAACTTACGGTAATTACTTCGCCATCTTTAATTGCAGTGGTAGCATTGTTACACCCGACGATTGCCGGCACACCTTGCTCCCTGGCTACAATAGAAGCATGACTGGTTCTTCCACCCTTGTTGGTAATAATGGCAGCGGATTTTTTCAGGACGGGATCCCAGTCGGGGGTAGTAATATCAGTTACAACAATTTCGCCTTTCTGTAACCTTGATGCGTCATCCGGTGAATGAAGGATGCGAGCGATGCCGGTGGCTGCTTTTTCGCCGATCGCATTACCCGTTGTCAATACACTTCCCTTTTTCTTTATTTCGTACTGTTCAATAATTGCAGGATTTCTTTGCGAATGCACCGTTTCAGGCCTTGCCTGGATGATAAATAGCTCATCCGTCAATCCGTCCTTTGCCCATTCGATATCCATTGGCCTTTTATAATACTGTTCTATCATCAGCGCCCAGTTGGCCAGCTTTGTAATTTCATCGTTATTTAACACATATTGATTTCTTTTTGGCAAAGGGGTATCTGTGTTAACAGTTGGCTCTTTTTCACTGTCTGAATAGATCATCATTTTCATTTTTGAGCCGAGTCTCTTCTGTATGATCGCGAGTTTCTTCTGCCTAAGCGTTGGTTTGAAAACATAAAACTCATCCGGCGTCACAGTTCCTTGTACAATGTTCTCGCCGAGTCCCCAAACTCCGGCCAGGTGAATTACTTCTCTGAAACCGGACTCCGGGTCCAGCGTAAAACCTACGCCGGAACAGGCTTTGTCGGAACGAACCATTTTCTGCACGCCGGCAGACAGTAAAACTTTATCATGAGCAAAGCCATTGTCTTCACGATATTTTATAGCCCGGGCCGTATATAAAGATGTAAAACATTTATGTATGGCCTCTATTACTGCTTCATCTCCTTTTATATTCAGGTACGATTCATGCTGACCTGCAAAACTTGCATTAGGTAAATCTTCTGCGGTAGCGCTGCTGCGTATGGCTACTTCTGTCTCTCTATTGCCACACAAAGTATGATAGGCATCAATAATTTTTTCTTTGAGTTCATCAGGAATTTTAGCATTTGACATTAAGGCCCTTGCCTGCATACTTATTTCATCGAGGTTGGAATAATTTTTCTTATCCAGTGACGACATTAGCTGCTTTAGTGGCGCAGCAATGTTATTATATTCAAGAAATTTCCTGAACGCAAATGAAGTAGTAGCAAACCCGTCCGGAACCCTGATGCCTTTTTCCGAAAGATGATTAAACATTTCTCCAAGAGAAGCGTTCTTACCGCCTACTGATTCCACATCATGGATACTGATGTCTGTGAATCGCCTGGTATATGAATTCATAAACAAGATTTTATAATCAAATCTGTATAAAAATTTCCGGATTTTTTTTGAGGAACATCATTATGCAGGTTGATCTTCCTCACGAGCGAACGCATTTCTAATGGGTTGATGACGGTCATTGTATGCGGTGATACTTTTCATTATTTATCCGTGCCTGTAAGCATAGCTTTATAGTAAGATATTTAATCATGGAAGTAATTATTCAGTCGCCGGAAATGCATATTGCTGACAATCTTAAAAATAAGATTGTTCGAAAACTTCAAACTGTTTGCAAAGCGTATGACAGGATTGGCAGCTGTGATGTACTGCTGCGCAGGGAAAAAAGCAATGAACAGCTTCACCATTTTATAGAAGTGAAACTGGGCGTTCCGGGTGAAACACTTTTTACAAAACAAAAGGGTGAAACTTTTGAAGTAGCATTAAAAAAAACAGCACTCGCCATTAAGCATCAGCTTCAAAAGCATAAAGAGAAATTTGAAAAAGTATAGATCATTAAAATAATTTTTATGGAAAAGATTTTTGAAAACAAAGTTGCATTAGTTACCGGTGGAAGTTTCGGTATCGGCCGGGCAGCCGCTGTGGCCTTTGCAGAAAGAGGAGCCAAAGTGGTCGTGGCAGATTATGTGGAGGATAAACAACACGAAACCATGAACCTGATTCAAAAGCAGGCAGCGAAGGTTTGTTTACATTATGCGATGTTTCTAAAAGCAATGATGTAAAAGCAATGGTTGAAAGGATTATTGCTCAATTTGAGCGGTTGGATTATGCATTTAATAATGCAGGTATTGAAGGAATGATGAGCAACATACAGGATTGCACAGAAGAAAACTGGGACCGGACCATCAGCATCAATCTTAAGGGAATATGGCTTTGCATGAAATATGAAATTCCGCAAATGCTGAAACAGGGTAAGGGTGCTATTGTGAACTGCGCTTCTGTTGCGGGTTTGATAGGTTTCCCCGGATTGCCGGCTTACGTAGCCAGCAAACATGCAGTGGCAGGGCTTACTAAGACAGCAGCGCTGGAGAACTCGAAGGAGCATATTCGAGTTAATGCCGTTTGCCCCGGAGTGATCCATACGAACATGATCGATCGAATTACGGGAAAAGATAAAAATGTGGAACAGCAATACACAAACATGGAGCCTGTGGGCAGAATGGGAACGCCGGAGGAAGTGGCTGAAGCAGTAGTATGGTTGTGTTCCGACAGTGCATCATTTGTAACCGGAACGGCATTACCTGTAGATGGTGGCTGGATTGCTGCGTGAACCGCATTATAATTTTTTATATCAAAAACAACCTACATGGAAAAAATTTGTCAGAGTTGCTGCATGCCGGTGACGGAAGCTATGCTGGGCACTGAAAAAGACGGATCGAAGAATCCGGATTATTGTATATACTGTTATAAGGACGGGGCTTTTGTAAATCCCAATATGACATTAAAAGAAATGACGGCTTTTTTGGAAAAGAAGATGGATGAAATGCATATTGACGCTCCTATAGCCAATAATGTATTGCAAACCTTACCGTTTCTGAAAAGATGGAAAAGTGTGCCGGAAGTTATTTGAGGGGGAAAGATATGCCGCTCTCGAACAGCTTCATAATGGAAAGGGGAGATGTCAATCGTTTCCCCGTGGTCTGTTACTATCCTGATTTGAAAAACTATTTCTGTGTAACCATAAGTTTATCTGCTACTATCGTTCCGTAATTTTCAGCCATTTCTACAGCAGCCTTTACATTTGATATTTTCGGTTGAGATTCATCATTCGGACGCCATAACCAATACGTTTCGGATTCAATCAAATTACCTCCCTTCTGTTTGATAAGATTTTCCAGCCTTCCCATCGATCTTTTAGTAGCGCCGGCACCCACGGTAATTGCGGCAACATTTTTTCCGCTGATGGGGCTGTGTTTTTTTATAAATCTTGTAATAGCCCAATCCGGCGACCAGTTGTAGGTATTGGCACAGAAGACATACAAGTTGAACTGTTTCGTATTGATGTGCTTTGCTGGGGGTACAGTCATTACTTGTACATGCCATCCTTTTGCAGCCAAACCTCTTGCAAATGATTCAGACACCTGTTCATCCAGGTTATAAAAAGGATCGGCGTCGTACACGATCAACGCTTTTAAAACGGAAGTGGAATCTCCGAATTGCGATTGGCGATCTGCACCTTCCATTTCAACATACAGAGTGAGAAATCCCCAAATGACCAGGAGCACAGCAAGAGTGACCCATACGATTTTCAAAAACTTTTTCATAACTATGATCGCAACGCGAATGGTGCTGCAATCAATGCCAAGCTACATAATGTTGAGATAAAGAGCGGCCGAATCCGATCATTGAGTTGGATGATATTCCTCACCACAATATAACATCAATTTTGATATCGCGAACGGCGTTACAATCTTTTAAATACAAACTTTTTGGTCATCTCTGCAAATACCATATATACGATGATAATCAGAATGATGGAGACGAAAATTGAAGCGGGCAGCGGATACAGTTCGAGATAGCCGGCAAAAGGAAGATACGGAATAACCATACAGGCGGTAAAAGTAAATATGCTCGCGAACAGCAGGTACTTCGAGGGTTTGCTTTTGAAAAATAAGAATCGTGTTCTCAATACCTGCAGGATCAGTATTTGGGATAAAAGGCTTTCCATAAACCATCCTGTTCTGAATATCTCGGGTTTTGCATGAAATAAAAAATACAGGGCTCCGAAGGTCACAAAATCAAAAAAAGAACTTTGTAGCCCAAAAATGATCATAAAGCGGCGGATGTATTTTATGTCCCATTTTCTTGGGTTGGTTACGAGCTCGTGATCCACATTATCCGACGCAATGGCAATTGAAGGAAGGTCCGACAAAAAATTGTTTAATAATATCTGAACAGGCAGTAATGGCAAAAACGGCAGTAACAGCGATGCGATAGCCATGCTGATCATATTTCCGAAGTTAGAGCTGGTAACGATGTTAATATACTTCATGGTATTCATGAAAGTTCTTCTGCCTTCTTCTACTCCCTGGCGGATCACGTCAATATCCTGGTCGAGCAATACCAGGTCTGCAGCTTCTTTGGCCACGTCTACTGCGTTGTCTATAGAGATACCCACGTCCGCTGCTTTTATTGCATTGGCATCATTAATGCCATCGCCCATATAACCCACCGCATGACCGGTTTGCTGCAATGCCTTTACAATTCTTTCCTTTTGCTCCGGAATCACCTCGGCAAATACATCGGCCTGCCGTACGTTCATCCGCAGTGCATCATCAGTCATGCTTTCCATACTGGCTCCGGTAACAATCTTTTCAGCATTCAAACCAATTTGAGCCGCAAGATGTTTTGCAACAAGATAGTTATCGCCGGTAATAATCTTTAGAGCGATGCCCGTGTCCCTTAGCTTATTAATCGATTCAATAATTCCTTTTTTGGGTGAATCAGATAAAACAAGAAAACCTAAAAACGTCATTTCATTTTCATCGTCTTTATTAATTACCGGATCGTCGGTCACATCTTTATAGCAAACAGCAATGGTGCGGTAACCTTCAGCACTCAAATTTTCAAATTGTTGTTGTAACGATTTTTTTAAGACATCATCTATCGCAATCTTTTCACCATTATTATTTTCTGCATGGGTGCAAATTGCCAGTATGTTGTTCACTGCGCCTTTTGTGATCATAATGTGTTGGTCATTTTCTGTAACCACAATGCTGAGCCGCTTGCGATGAAAATCATATGGTACTTCATCAAGTTTTTTGTATGAAGTAATATCATCATTGCACGCATTTTTTATCGCTTCGTCAACGGGATTATAAAAACCCGTTTGGAGAGAAGCATTTAGCAAAGCATACCGTATCACTTTTTTATTGGGGCGTCCGCTGTAATCAAGAAATGAGTTCACCTTTACAATGCCTTCCGTAATGGTTCCGGTTTTATCGCTGCACAATACATCTATTTCGCCAAGGTTTTGAATAGCACTCAGCTTTTTTACAATTACTTTTTTTGCTGCCATTCGCCTGGCGCCTGCTGACAAGGTAATGGTAATGATGGCCGGCAATAATTCAGGAGCTAATCCCACTGCCAAAGCCAGCGCGAATAAGATAGAATCGAACAATGGTTTATGCAGAGTGAGATTGATAATAAGAATGGCAATTGAAATGATTATAGTGAGATACATCAATAAATAACCAAACCGGGAAATACCTTTTTCAAAGGCAGTTGGCTGTTGTTCCTTTTGTAGTGAATAGCCAATTTTCCCCAGGAAGGTATCGTTACCACAATTCACCGCCAGAGCAACCGCAGTACCATTAATCACACTCGTGCCTTTAAACAAAGCATTGGTCACTTTGGATAGCGGAGCGTGTATCAAACATTCTCCTGCAAACTTTTCAGCGGGAAATGATTCCCCGGTCAATACTGATTCGCTAATATGCAAATCGTTTGACTTAATAATAAATGCATCAGCAGGAATGATGTCGCCGGCATGTAATAATATAATATCTCCCGGCACTACTTCGTCTACCGGTACATCTTTTTCAATACCATTTCGTTTCACCGTTGCTGTGTTATGTACCAGTTCTCTTAACTTCTCAACGGCTTTACCTGCATTTCGTTCCTGGAAGAATCCCAAAATACCGGTGAGCAATAAAACAACAAAGACGATAGCGCCTTCGGAATACTCTCCTAAAACAGTGGAGAGCATTACTGCAAATACTAACAAAAGCACCAATGGATTTTTATACTGCGAAGCAAGAAGCAGCAAATCTTTTACAAACGGCGGCTGAATTTTTAGCTTGCTTTTCTGCTGTACTACTTTTTCCAGTGCCTGCTCATCTGAAAGGCCGCCCGCTGAAGAATTCACCTGCTGAAAAAGCGCCTCTGTTTTATATGTCCAGAATAAATCCATTTGATGTTATGATTGCTTCTGATTAATATTCCACCCTGATAAATTTCTTTTTGAAAAATTCTATCCACATTGTGCACACTATCGCAATACCTATGCAAATAAAGAGATTTGTAAACGACAAAACTTCAAGCCTGAATAATGTTCGTATGAAAGGCACATACAAGATGGACGCAATGAAAAGCAAAATGATAATCGTGATAAGCACTACCAACGAATTTTTATACCGGACAGTAGTAAATATGGAATAATGAAATGAGCGGTTGACGAACGTCAAAAAAATATTGCTGAACAAAAGTGTGGTGAACACTACTGCACGTACCATGTCTTCGCTCTGCTGATGCTGCATAGCATAATAACCGAAACCAAGGCATCCCGCAGTTATCATTACACCCTGTACAATACTAATGCTCAATTGTTTTGTAGAAAGAAATGTATTAACAAGCTGTCTTGGCCTGCGGAGCATAGTTCCGGGTTCCATCGGTTCGTTTTCATAAATGATAGAACAGGTTGGCCCCATAATCAATTCAAGAAATATTACGTGAACCGGAGAAAAGAGACTTGAATACTTCCACGCCAATAATAATGGCAATGTTACAATCAGGATAATGGGAATATGGATGGATACGATGTATTGAATGGCTTTTTGAAGATTGTCGTATATCTTTCTGCCAAGCGCTATTGCATCAGCCATATGACCAAGGTTGTCGTCGGTAATAATCAAAGAAGCTGCTGATTTGGCGGCTTCACTTCCGCGCTTCCCCATTGCAATGCCAATGTGTGCAGCTTTCAGGGCCGGTGTATCATTCACCCCATCGCCGGTCATGGCAACTACTTCCCCGGATGCTTTGAGCACTTCCACGATCTTTAGTTTTGCCTCCGGATATACCCGCGCGAAAATATTTATCTCTTTTACTTTCTTTTTTAATTCACTTTCGGAGTAATTCATAATATCCTTCCCGGTAAGGAAATCATAAGAATTATTCAGATCGATTTGTTTGGCAATGGCAACAGCGGTTTCAGGATAATCGCCGGTAATTATTTTTGTTGCAATACCTGCATTGCGAAAAGCTTCAATAGTCGATTTAATATTTGCTTTCGGAGGATCATTGAATGCGATCAATCCTAAAAATTCGAACCTGAAATCTTCTTGGGATTTGGGAAACTGTTTTTCCGGCCATGTTCCTTTGCCTACACCTAATACACGATAGCCTCGTTTTGCAAATGATAATGATCGCTCTTCTATTTGTTGTATTTCTGTTTCAGATAAATTGCTCTGTCGCAAAATGGCTTCTGGTGCGCCTTTGCACGCAATGATAGTTGTCTCACTTTTATCTTTAAATATATGTGTCATCATCGGCGGCTTGCCGCTGATAGGATATTCATGCACCTGTGCAAACTGATCGCGTTTATTTATTGTTGAGATTTTGTTATACGATTTATAGATCGCCTGTTCCATCGGGTCAAACGGGTTTGTTTCGCTGGCCCACATGGCATATTCAATCAATTCCGCAGATAATGTGGTGATCTTGTCATAAGCAACAGTTTGTTTCAGCGATGCATCATACAACCATTCAATATTCATTTTGTTTTGCGTAATCGTACCTGTTTTATCGATGCATATTACCGTAGCGGATCCAAGCGTTTCTACAAACTGTGGTTGTTTTACAATAATGCTGTTTCGCAATAACCTGAATGATCCCAATGCCTGGAACGTGCTGAAGGCGACGGGTATTTCTTCCGGCAGTGCAGACATAGCCAGCGTAAGCCCCTGCAACAGGCCGAACATAAAGTCTTTTGAATGATAAAAGTTGATGATAAATACAATGATGAATGCAATTATTCCAAACCAAACCATGTTGCGAACGAACCTGTGTATCTGAAGTTGCAACGGAGTTTTTGCTGGTTCAATCTCTTTCAATGCGAGCCCTATCCTGCCAAACTCGGTTTTATTACCAACAGCAGTAATTTTAATTGTTGCCGAACCACTGGTAACAAGCGTACCGCGGAATACGGGCTCATTGGCTTCGTTCTTGAAAACAGGAAATGATTCGCCGGTCATGATGGCTTCATTTACCGAAAAATCATTTGCAGAAATAATAATTCCATCTGCTGCAATACTTTCTCCTTCTTCGAGTAGTAATAAATCGTCTGTTACAATATCATCCGTGGCAACGCTGATCGCTTCACCATTACGGACCACTTTTGCATTGGGTGCCGACATCTTTTTTAGCGCCTGCACCGCATTTCTGCTGCGGTATTCCTGGAAAAATGAAATGCCGGCTACAATGAAGACGGACACCAGCATAATGAAACCTTCATCATACTGGTGCATGAAAAAATATACCGCGCATGCTGCCAGCAGCAGGATGAACATCGGCTCCAGCGCCACGTCTTTTATTACATGGAAAAAAGTGCGGTCTTCGGTTGAAAGGAGTTTATTACTTCCATACTGCTGCCTCGAACGCACTACTTCATCGTCGGTTAAGCCATGCACATTAGCTGAAGATGGTGCGGTATTCACCATAATTGTTCGGATTTGTCAGGGAATAAACCGAGGTGCAAGGATCACCTGTGGGCAATGAACATAGCAATGTCGGCTGTCTTCAATAATATATCTGCTGTGCTGTGGCCAATCAGCCGCTTTCTTCCGTAAGCGCCCATTACCATCAGTTTATTTCTTTGCGTCAAAAAGGTTTTGAACAACTCCATTTCGGCTTCTCCGCGAAGGGTAGTATAATGAACACCCTGGTAGTGCGTCATCAGGAACTCTTTCACTTTTTCTTTTTCGGTAATGTCTTCGTCGCCTTCGTGCAACACCTGCAGCAACGTGATCCTTTTATCACTGAATTCAGGAAAGAGATACGTGAATTGTTTCATGGCAAAAATGGAAGAATCCGTTCCGTCGTAGGAAAAGATGATCTCACTGATCTCATCAAAGCTGAATGGTGCGATCATCACCGGGCACCTGGCATTTTCCAGCAGGTCTTTTACAAATACGGAAGGCCATCCGTCTATTTCGGCAAACGATTCATTGCCGTCCGTAATGATCACGTCAGCAAAGAGGCTTTCATGAATTATGGCCCGGGTTGGGTTCCCGTTTAGCTTGTGGATAGAATAGGGTGCATAATTGTTGATGCACCTGTTTTCGAAAAGCTGCATATTGGATTTTACAACTCCCGGCAGCACCTGTTCATATTCACGGCTGTCTTCATTCAGCACCAGCGTTTCCGCATATTCTTTTTTATAATTCTTTTCCAGGAACACACCTGTGACGGATGACCTGGTAAGTTTTGCTATGTACGATGCAAAATCGATAGCCGGTGTTTTCACATCGTGATCGTTCAATGCAAGCAATATCTTTCTCATAAAAAACTATTTATAAGTTACTCCGGCGTCGTCATATCATCTTCATGAATGGCCAGCACCGGCACGTTGGAATAAAGAATAAAATCTTTTGATTGCGATCTGTGGAACGGCCCGTGTTTCTTCGGTATGATTACCAACAGATCCGTATTGTGTTTTCTCTCGAGAGCAGATATGCCTTTCATTACATCCGGATCTTCTGTAAAATAGAATTGTGGGTTCATGTGTTCCATTCTTCCTTCCAGCAGCATATCTCCAAGTGTATGTTTGCTCAGTTCTTCTTCATTTTTACCGGCATAAAAAATGTCCAGACCGGCATTGAAGTACTTTACCATCTCCTCAATTTCATGAATGGGAACCTGGTATACATCTTTCAGATCGGTAGCCAGAGCAACTTTTTTAAATGGTTTGAATTCCGCTCCTGCAGGAACGATTAAGACGGGATATTTCAGGTTTTTGGCGGCATACAGTGTTTTGCTTCCGACAAGGAAACGGTCCAATGCGCCATAGCTATGTGTACCCATTACTATTGCCAGCGGCTTCGTCTCTTTGCACAGTTGGCTGATCTCATAGTCTACGGAGCCGAGTACATATTTCGTATCGATTTCAATATTGTCATTGGTTTCAGAAAGCAGTTTCAACCTTAGGTTGCCCAGTTCTTCTTCTTCATTCATGGAGCTTAGCACTTCTTCCGAAACTGTGTATTCAGCCACGGCTGCGGGCAATTCCTGTACATGCATCAGGATGAGTTTGGCGTGAACATATTCAGCCATTTTAGCGGCGAAGGTGCAGGCATTATTGGATACACCGGAAAAATCTGCGGGAGCGATGATCGTTTTCATACTAAATGGTTTTAGGTTATTATAAAGTTAGCCACGATGCTTTCTGGGAAATATGATGAGCGTTAACGGGGGGAGTGACGTTGGTCAGGTGGAGGAGCGATAATATAACCTGAATAACTGACCGGTTCTATTTAAGATTAGGTGCATGCAAGGGCTTGAATTAATTACGAATACTTTGCGGAAATTCCTGGCATTTAATTCGCTGCCAAACCAGACCACGCCACATACAGCAATACTGCTGCAGGCATCGTAATATTATCAAATCCCTTTAAACTAATTAGCTCAACAGTTGCAGCGACAAGTGATAGGTAGGTTATTCGCAAAAGAAAATGAATGGAAAAGGTAAATTTAAAGAAGCCGCAGAGGATAATAGCTGAAATGATTGCAGCAGTTAAAAAAAAGGCAAGAGTCCCCATTAGTGTTTTTTGATTATTGAAGAATGTAATAGACAAAGTCCCCCATTTTTTACCTGCAATCTCTGCGCTGGTATCAGCAAATGTGAGAAAAGAAACCGGGAGATAGTAGAGCAATTCATTTCCCGATTGGGACATTGCAACATAACAGAAGAATATTGGGGCCGGGAAAAGGATGCTGCCGTATGAAACTCTCTCTGTTTTATGCACCGCGGGTAATTGTTTATTAAAAAATGTATAAAACAATAAAGCAACTGCACCGCCACATAAGAACAAAACATACCAAACAGACGTAATAAAAACCGGGATGAAAAGGCTTAATATGCCACCGGCCAGATGCAGGAACTTTCTGGAATTTTCAGCTCGCCAATGCAATCCCTTGTGCAACATTGATGTGACAATCACCAGCAATAAAAAAGCTGTCAGAAAACAAGCAGCAGTGATAAGTTCCTTCATTAGTAGATTAAAGTTAGAAGCAAAAATTAATCATATTATTGCAAAATATCTTCGTCATTTGTACAGGCAAAATAAATTATACACGCTGCCCAATCTCCTGTCACTATACAGGATAGTAGTTTTTCCTTTGCTTCTTTATTTTATTTTGTCGGGAAAGGAAAAAATTTTCGCTGTTTTTTTTGCGATTAGCCTCTTTACTGATATCCTGGATGGGTGGATTGCCCGTACATTTAATATGCAAACGAAACTAGGGGCTGTGCTGGATTCATGGGCCGACACGGGAACTTTTATTCTTGCATTTTTGGGAATCTGGTTTTTCAAATGGCATGATGTGATGCCCCACATGATTGTACTGGTTGTCTTTTTTATTTTTTGGATACTTTCCTATTTCGTAGTATTAATTAAATTTCACCGGTTGATCGGGATGCACACTTATATGTTCAAGATGACCGGATATCTGCAAGGAGTATTTTTTATCCTTCTTTTTTTGTGGAAATTCAATGTTTGGATCTACTATGTTGCCATTGTGTGGGGCATCATTGCCTGTCTTGAAGAAATCATAATTGCGATCATTTTAAAAAAACCAGAAACAGACCTAAAAGGTTTGTTTTGGGTATTGAGAAACATCAAAAAATAATGCATCCAATTTTTCCATACCTGATCGCGTATATGGTGCTTGGCGCACTGGGGATGTACTTCGGCAGCAGACGCAAACCCGGTCAGGTTCGGAAGGAACGGTGGTTGAAATACTTCGTATATGTTTTTATAACGGCTTTCCTCATCACTTCAATATTTTACGGATTTTATAAGTATGCTATTTTGGTGATCATCGCTGCAAGCTTTTTCGAGCTGGTCTCGGCAGGCAAAAAATTATGGCCAGATAGATGGCTGATCTTGGCCTTCGGACTGTCGATTTATATAACTCTGGCCTTCGGAGCTGCACGGTTTGCCTATTCATTTGAACGCAGCATTATCTTGCTTGTTTATTTCCAGGTTTTCATTTTCGACGCTTTCAGTCAGGTAACTGGGCAATTAGTTGGAAAGCATAAACTGATTCCTACCGTAAGTCCTGCGAAAACAATTGAAGGGTTGTGCGGCGGCATACTATTTTGTATAGTCTCCGCGGCAATCGGAACGAAATGGACAACGTTTTCTATAAGCGCAGCAATGCTCTATGGCTGTTTAACTTCAGCGACCTGTTTTGCTGGTGATTTGATGGCTTCATGGTTCAAGCGATTGACGGGAATAAAAGATTATGGCAAAATATTACCAGGTCAGGGCGGTTTCTTAGACCGGTATGACAGCCTGATAATGACAACCGCTGCCTATTACTTTTTATTTTATTAAATGGTAAAGAATTACAAAAGAATTTATTGTATAAGCGGACTTGGTGCTGACGAAAAGATATTTGAAGGCATTATTCCCCACGAAGACACATTTGTATATCTCCAATGGCTTCAACCAAATCATCGAGAAGATATCCAGAGTTACGCTGATAGAATGAGCCAAAATATAACACCTGAGGAATCACCTATTTTGCTTGGAGTTTCCTTTGGAGGAATGATTGCCATAGAAATCGCCCGGCGAAGAGCAGTAAAAGCCCTCGTTTTAATCTCCTCCGTTAAGACATATAATGAACTCCCTCGATGGATGAGAATTTCAGGACATTTAAACCTTCATAAATTGATCCCGACTCGTTTTTCGAAGCTTACAGAAGGATTTGATAACCGGCAACTAGGAATCAAAACAAAATATGAGGTGATGATTGTGAATGGTTACAGGAAACAAGCAAATGCAACTATGATGGCTTGGGGTGTAAAAGAAGTACTAAAATGGAAAAACTCGGAAATCCCTGAAAATTGTATTCATATTCACGGTAGTGAAGATCGGGTGTTTCCGATTCGTAATATCAGACCCACACACATTATTGATGGAGGCTCCCACATTATGATCTTAAATCGTAAGGAAGAAATAAAGAGAATAATTAGCATGGAATTGCACAAGATCTAAAATGCAATGTCGATTCTATTCCCTCCGTATTTTCGTACCCCTTATGATCAACAAACGAACATTAAATCTTGCCAAAAAACTCTGGAACTATCATCACATGCAACATACATTGCAGCAGTCAGATTGCGTACTCGCTCTCGGCAGTCATGACCTGCGTGTGGCAGAACGCGTCGCGGAATTGTATTTGCAAAAAATGGCACCGCTCGTCGTTTTTTCCGGCGGACTCGGCAATCTTACCAAAAACTTCTGGACAACTCCTGAAGCTGATCTGTTTGCTGAAGTGGCAATAAGGATGGGCGTTCCGGAAAAAGATATATTAATAGAAAACCTATCGACGAACACGGGTGAAAATATTTTGTTTACACAAAAATTATTAGCAGAAAAAAATTTATCTCCCGAATCATTTATCGTAGTGCAAAAGCCCTATATGGAAAGAAGAAGCTATGCCACTTTCAAAAAACACTGGCCGGATAAAAAGCTCATTGTTACTTCTCCGCAGATTTCGTTCGAAGAATATCCTAACAATGAAATAACGATGGAACGTGTAATTAACATCATGGTGGGAGATTTGCAAAGAATAAAATTTTATCCGGAAAAAGGCTTCCAGGTATACCAGGAAATCCCGGACGACGTGTGGGATGCCTATGAGCAGTTGATAGCCGCCGGTTTCACTAAACACCTGATGCCTGAATGATTTGGCCCCAGCACTATAACGGCCACGCATACACGAAAATATTTTATTCAAATATTTCCCTTCTTCATTTCCTTCACTGCATAATCACACGCCCGCGCTGTAAGCGCCATATAAGTTAATGATGGATTCTGACAAGGATTGGAAACCGTACACGAACCATCGGTTACAAAAAGATTTGAAATATCATGACTTTGATTCCATTTATTTAACACTGAAGTTTTAGGATCGTTGCCCATCCGTGCAGTACCCATTTCATGAATTACAGTTCCCGGTGTCGGATGCCGGTCGAAAGGCTGCACCCAATCGAGCTCTGCGGCTTTCAGCATTTCCACTGCTGTGGCCTGCATGTCTTCACGCATCTTTTTTTCATTATCCCTGTATTCCATCGAGATCGTGAGTAAAGGCAAACCCCACTTATCTTTTTTATCCTCCCTTAATGTTACTACATTTCGCACATCCGGCAATGTTTCGCCATACGCTTCAAAGTAGGCAAACCAACCTCCGGGCTTTGTCATGTTTTCTTTCCAGTCGGCGCCTACACCGGCGGCACCATATCCTCTTGTCCAATCGCTGCGTGAAGTATAATTTTCAAAACCAAACCCGCGCAAATAGGGTTGATCATTTTTCTTCACATTTCTGAATCGCGGCACATACACACTTGCAGGACGTTGACCGTAGTAGAAACTATCTTTCAATCCACTGTATCCGCCAATCGCACCGATGTATGCGTGATGATCCATCAGGTAGTGTCCAAGCGCGCCGCTGGAATTGGCAAGGCCATTGGGAAATTCATTGGTTTTTGATTGTAAGAGAATTTGAGTGCTTCCTAACGTGGATGCATTGAGAAAAACAACCTTTGAATAAAACTCAACCGCTGAATTGGTTTCTGTGTCTATCACGCGAACGCCTTTTAATTTTCTTGTGGCGTTATCATAGATAAGACTGTGCACTGTTGAGAACGGCCGGATAGTAAGATTGCCTGTTTTAGCGGCATCGGGTAATGACGCAGAATTGCTGCTGTAAGGCGCACCAAAAATGCAACCGCGGTAACAAAGATTTCTCGCATGGCATTTCTGCCGCCCGTTATGATCTTCGGTCAGTATCGCCATGCGGCCAATGATGAGATCGCGATCTGCAAAAGATTTTCTCAACCGGTCTTTAATATGTTTTTCAAATGCGTTCATTTCAAAGGGCGGTAAATAATTTCCGTCGGGCAAATTGGCAATACCATCACGGTTGCCACTGATGCCTACATAGGTTTCTATCTTATCATACCAGGGCGCAATGTCTTTGTATCGTATGGGCCAGTCAATGCCAATACTTTCTTTCATGTTGGCTTCAAAATCGAGATCGCTGTAACGATAACAATGTTTACTCCAAAGCAATGATCGTCCGCCCATCTGGTAACCGCGATACCACGTAAAAGGCTTTTCCTGTACGTAAGGATGCTCATCATCTTTTACTAGAAAATGTTTGCTGTCCTGCCCAAAAAGATAAAGACTCTTTTGAACTTCATAGTGTTTTTGTTCATCGAGACTCACCATATTTCTCAATGGCAGATCCCACGGGTCAGTCAATGCTGTCGGGTAATCTTTGATGTGTTCCACCATTCTGCCGCGTTCCAGCACCAGCACTTTTAATCCGGCTTCTGTAAGTTCTTTTGCAGCAATGCCGCCGGTAATGCCAGATCCGATTACAATGGCATCATATGTGTTTCCTGTAATTCCTTTACCAAGTATATTGAAGGGCATTTTTTATTGGTTGATTGGTTAATTAGTGTAATTCGAATCAATTCGTGTATTCAATATTCAAGAAAAGTTTTCCCGTAATTCAATGTATTCGCATCTAATGCTATCTCACCTTTATATCCATCAGGAATCTTTACGTAATTACTTGCCCTGGTTTCGCCTTCCTGCGAAGTGAAAAACCCGATCATCGTGTATTGCTTGATGGTTTTAAAATATGCGCTGCCTTCATCGCCGTTATATGCCTTTTTATCTATGTCTGCGATGAATTGCAGTTTATCTTTTGCATCGTTGAAACCCGGGATCAATTTCTTTAACCCATCTTTAATCACATCTTGTTGTTCTTTGGTCATGCATTGCGAAAAAACCTGGTCGAGAAAAACATAGGCATTCGTTTGTGATGCAGATTTTGTTTTAGTGGCAGGGATGATCACGTCGATAATATCAGCGATCGTAGCATATTCATCTTTGGTAAAAAATACCGGCACATAGTTGCTTTGATCTTTATTGGCGCATCCTGTAAGGAAGGCTGAAAGCACTGACGGAAACAGGGCGTTTGCCGATACAAGCCCCAGCGACTGGATTACTTCTCTCCTGTTCATGCGATTAGATGGTTAAAATATTTGCAATCGAAATAGCGTGGTTATCGTTAGGAAACGAAAAGGTAAATGTTATTCAATTTTTTTCCAAAAAAGAAAAAAATGCGACACATGCATTGCACTGATCACGGATTCGTCTACGTTCTTTTTCATTTTGTCGCTATTTTGTCATTGAAAAATATAAGTCATCTACTTTTACAAGGTGGAAAAAACATGGTATAAACGAAAATGGGTAGTAATACTGTTGCATGCTTCGGTATGGATATTACTGTTTTTGATCCCGTTTCTGCTTCAGCAATCGGTTGGGCATGGGCACAATGAACACAAGCCGGAAAATAATGCTTTCACCTACCTCACCATTTTCAGCGATCTGCTTTATATCATGCTCTTCTATCTGAATGGGTATGTGATGGTGCCGCGGCTTTTTTACAAGAGAAAATACTGGATTTATTTTTTTATTCAGTTGCTCATCATCTCCTCTTTTTGCATTTTCCAGATGTTATTCTTTGAATTTTTTATTGGTCAGCCATTCAGGTTTAGCGGATTTTTCTTTTTCAATCTTTTCCCATACCTCTTCATCATTGCATGCAGCGTGGCCTATCGTGTAATACAGGACAGGGTGGAATCGGATAGGCTGTTAAAGGAAAAGGAGAATGAAAATCTCAAAACGGAACTTACCTTTTTGCGTTCGCAGGTGAATCCTCATTTCATGTTTAATGTGTTGAACAACATGGTAGCATTAGCGCGTAAAAAATCGGATCTGCTGGAACCTTCGCTGATAAAGCTTTCTTCATTACTCCGGTACATGTTGTATGAAACGGACGAAGAGCAGGTGGCGTTGGACAAAGAGGTAGAGTATTTGCGCAGTTACATCGATTTGCAGCAGCAGCGTTTTGGCAGCCTCGTAAAAATAAATGTAAATGTGCACACACCCGATAATCATTATGAAATAGAACCCATGTTACTGATTCCGTTTGTGGAAAATGCATTTAAGCATGGCACGGGAATGATCGAATCGCCGCAGATAGACATCGATCTTCGGGCTGAGAAAGGTACATTGGAATTCAATGTTGCCAATAAGCACAATCCGGCTACAGGGGAAACGAAAGATGATAGTTCCGGTATCGGGCTTTCCAATGTGAAACGTCGTTTAAATTTGCTGTATCCGAAAAGCCATTCATTGACGATAACCAATAAGGACAATTGGTATAAAGTTTCTTTGCAAATAAAACTTCAATAATGTTGCGTTGCATTGCTATAGATGATGAGCCGCTGGCGCTGGAATTGCTGGAAGATAATATCAGCAAGGTTCCGTTTTTGGAATTGGTTGCCACCTCTCAAAATCCGATGCAGGCAATGGAAGTAGTGAAGCGCGAACAACCCGACCTCATCTTTTTGGACATACAAATGCCTGGACTAACCGGGCTCCAGTTTTTACAAAGCCTGCAAACAAGGCCTATGGCTATTTTGATCACTGCTTATGAAAAATATGCGTTGGATAGCTACAACCTGGATGTGATCGATTACCTTGTAAAGCCCGTTTCGCTGGATCGTTTTATGAAGGCATGCAATAAGGCTTACGACCTATATCAACTACGAACCACTGCAAAAAGCCCAACCGCGGTCAGCCAGCCTGGATATATTTTTGTAAATGTAGAATACAGCCTGGTGAAGGTGGTGCTGGCCGACATCATGTGGATCGAAGGACTTAAAGATTATATCAGGATTCACCTGCACAATTCCAATAAACCCATTGTCACCCGTATGAATATGAAAACTATTGAGGATGAATTACCCTCTGATAAATTTCTGCGCATTCATAAATCTTACATTGTCTCAATTCATTTTATCACGTCTATCCGCAAGAACAGTGTATTTATCAATGACACGGAATTGCCCGTCGGTGAGTCTTACAAAGACGCTGTAAATATGATCACCAATAATAAAAAGCAATAATATTTCCGCTGAGCATCCCGGTTCGTCGCAAGAAATGGGGAAGTCGTCTCATTTGATCAATCTAAAAACAACCACATACTAAGTTTGCATCCGTAAAAATTGTCTTTATGAAAAAAATTGTATTAGTACCAATCGCATTTTTCCTTGGACTTTCAGTAATGGCCCAGATGCCTTCCGGAGGGTCTGGCAAAAAGTTCCCCCCACTTCCAAATATGGGACATGTATTCGGAAAACTTGTCGACAGCGCAGGGAAACCGGTTTCAGGTGCATCTGTACTGGTATTACAAAAGAAGTTTGATACTTCAACCAAAAAAGCAAAAACTGTTTTGGTAAAAGGAGCAGTTACAGAAAATAACGGCGAATTTAATTTTGAAGACCTTCCATTGATGGGCATCACCGTTAAGATATCTGCATCAGGCTATTCGGAGAAACAAATTCCAATCATGTTTTTCGATCCGTCAAAAATGAAACAGCAAAGTCAGCCGGCACCGGGAGGTATGCCATCAATGCCCTCTTTTGACAAAGACCTTGGTAAGGTTGAATTGAAAAACAACCCCACGCAGTTGCAGGGTGTTATTGTCACTGCAAGCGTGCCAACTTTAAAAATGGATATCGATAAAAAAGTTTTTAACGTAGACAAAAATATAGTAAGCACCGGCGGAACTGCAGTAGATGTAATGCGTAATGTGCCTTCGGTTCAGGTAGATATCGATGGCAACGTAAAACTGAGAAATGCCACGCCGCAGATTTATATTGACGGGAGACCTACCACGCTTACACTCGATGAGATACCAGCCGATGCTATACAAAGTGTGGAAGTGATCACTAATCCTTCCGCAAAGTATGATGCGAGTGGTGGTAATGCAGGGATACTAAACATCGTACTAAAGAAGAATCGCAAAACAGGATATAACGGGAATCTTACTGCAGGTATTGATACCAGGGGAGGCTACAGTGGTGGCGGTTCATTTAATGCCCGCCAGGGAAAGATCAATTTTTCTGCAAATGCATTTACACATGGCCATAACAACCTGGCAACGGGTACCACCGACCGATACACTTACGGCACCGATCCGACGCACGTGTACCAAACAAATACGGATCGCAATAACGGGATGTTCGTTTTCGGAAGATTAGGATTGGATTATTATGTAAGTAATAACACAACACTATCAGCAGGTATCATAAAAGTGCATGGCGATTTTCATCCTTCCTCTGATATTACTACAGACAGTCTTGATGATGCGGGTAATATCTTTAAATACAACGATCGCTCTACAACCGGTCCGAGATCATTTAATGCAACAGGTGGCCAGTTGAGCTTTATGCATAATTTTCACAGGGAAGGTGAGCAGCTTACTTTTGACGGCAATTACTTTTCCGGTAAAAACACCGGTAATTCCAACTATATTACCAGCAATTACCTGGGAGATAAAACTTTTATCGGAAACAGCTATGAACAGCAACTGAGCAGCGGCACTAACACATTTTCGACGCTGCAAAGTGATTATATAAACCCGCTTTCAAAAAATACAAAATTGGAAGCAGGAGTCAGAGCGCAGTTTCGCAATACTAGCAACAATAATGATATTTATATCGGAAGCACACCGGGCACATTATATAAAATCGCCAACCTGACGAACAACTATAAAAATACCGACAATGTTTTTGCCGCTTACTCCGATATAAAGAGTGTTATCGGAAAGAATTTTGGGTATGAATTGGGCCTGAGGGCAGAAAGCAGCAACTACCAGGGAGAACTCACTAACACCGGTCAGTCATTCAATCACACTTACCCGATTAGTCTTTTTCCTTCAGTATTCTTAAGCCAAAAAATGAAAAACAACCAGGAATTGCAATTGAATTATTCGAGAAGAATTAACCGGCCTAACTTTTTTCAATTGATTCCCTATTACGACTTCAGCGATAGCCTTAATATAACCAAAGGCAATCCGGACCTCGTGCCGGAATTTACCAATTCGCTTGAGTTTTCTTACAGCAAGACATTCAAAGGAAATAACATGTTGTTGGTTTCTGTTTATTACAAACACAGCACCAACCTAATTACCAGATATCTTGATACAGAAGTGGTGAATAACCAGAATTTGCTGGTGAACACGTATATGAATGCTAATTCAAGCTATAGTTATGGCGCCGAGTTTACTTCTGTAAATAATTTTACCAAATGGTGGAACCTGACAACGAATATCAATGTATATCAATCAAAGATTAATACTTCCAACATCCCTAACTCGGTGAGCCAGGATGCCATTTTAAGCTGGTTTGGAAAATTAAATAATGAATTCAAATTGAATCACAACTTCACTATTCAGCTATCGGGCAATTATCAAAGCAAGACGAACTTGCCTGTGAGTCAAAACCAGGGCCAAATGGGCCCTCCCGGAATGCAGGCACAAAGCTCATCCCAGGGTTATATCAAACCTTTCTGGTCGGTAGATGTTGCAGTAAGAAAAACCTTCCTGAAAAACCAGGCAGCAGCAGTTTCTCTTGGCATGAGTGATATCTTCAGAACAGCAAGCAATGAGCAGATATCTATGAGCCCGGGCATTTTTTACCAGGATTATTATCGCCTGAACAATCCACAGTTGGTTCGCCTCACATTGAGCTATCGCTTCGGCAAAATGGATGTGAATATATTCAAGCGGCAGGTGAAGAGCAATGCAGCGCAGGATGCAATACAGGCGGCGGGCCAGTAAGATAACGCATACACGAAAATGAAATCATATCAAATAGAAAGTCCCGACACCATGTGTCGGGACTTTTGCTGTAGGGGAAGAAGAACAAATAACTTAACTCTATTTTTCTCAACTTAATTTTACTTGTCTCTATGATGCATTACATGAAAAAAATGTGGAGCGAAAAGATGGTGAAAGTAGCTTAACCAAAATGTACTATATATTGACATGGTAACTCGTGCTGCGCCCACCGCCTTTGCCGGCCGGAATGAAGGCGCCTATTTCCAATAGTTGTTGCATATCCCTTGTCGCTGTGGCCTTAGAAGTTTTGGTGAGACCTACATATTTTCTCGCATTCATACCTCCTTCAAATCCTTTCGGGCCTTCCTCCAGCATTCTCCGAATAACGATTAGTTGGCGATCATTGAACTTGTCCTTGAAGCGATCAAAGAATTTTGTTTTTTTCAAAGTAAAATCGATTTGCGATTCTGCTTCAATTTGTGCATCCAGGGACGTTTTGATAAAGTATTCGATCCACGCGGTGATTTCATTTGAATGCTGCGCTTTTTCAAGCGAATCATAATAGCTGCTTTTATTTGCTTCAATAGTCCTTGATAAACTCAGCATGACGGGACGGTTTATCGTTTGAGACAACGCCTTTTCCGCAATGGCCCGGCCGATTCTTCCATTTCCATCTTCGAACGGGTGAATCGTTTCAAAATACAAGTGCGCAATTGCTGCCCGAACGGGCGCCTTTTTAATTTCCCGGCCTCCTTTAGGTCCTGTTGCATTGAACCATTCGATAAACCTTTTCATTTCACCGGGTACACGCAATGACGGAGGCGCTTCGTAATGCACTTTCTCTTTACCCGCGGCTCCTGAAATAACCTGCATCGGCTCTGCGTGAGTGCGCCATTGTCCGACTTCCATTCTCTTATTCGCGCCGAGTAGCATCTTATGCCAGGCAAAAAGCTTTTCTTCGGTTAATTGCTCCTTGAATGATTTGCGGACATCAATCATCAATTCACCCAATCCTGCGGCAGATTTATCTTTTATGAGTTCAGGGCTATAATGCAGTCCGAGGTTCTTTCGAATAGAAGATAATACGTCTTTCCTGCTTGGATATTCGCCTTCTATTTCAGATGTTTTAATGGCTTCTGCCAGGATGATATCGACAATGGCATCCTGCCGGATTTCGTCTGGCAATGCGTACAGAATGCCCGATACCCTGCCAACTTTTTCTGCGAATAGAAGTAATAGATCCTCAACCCGCCCGAGCGAGAATTTGAAATTCGGCCAGTCTTCCTGCTGCCAATTGTAGTGAGCCATGAGCCGATTAATTCATTTATTCGGCTCAAAAGTAATAAAATAAACGAGCTGAATATACTAGGTTCTCGGCTCAGAAGTGGATTGACACATTTTGGCGAAACTAAGTCGATCCGGAATAGAGATTATTTGTTGTATTTTTTTTCTTTTCACCAGCAAGCAGTATTCCATATGGCACTTTTTATTTATCAAGGTTCGCAAAAATGTGATTCATCTGGGTAAAGAAAGTAGTGTCTGTTTCCGTTTGAGCAAAAGCTGAATTGCATACAATGAATAACATTAAGAAATAAGCGTAGACAATTTTTTTCATACCAATGGTTTTATAATTTTATTTAGTGAATTTCATATCAAATCTGCCGTCTGTTATTTTGATTGTATCTGCATTTTTATCAACCGCATTGAACCAAAAAGTGCCTGAAACGATTTGATTTATTTCATCTAAATATTTTCTTGTTAATTCACCGGTTACAATTGAATTTGTGTTATACAAATCCGGATTTTGCCCGATTATATATCTACCATATTGCCCATAAGATTTTCCTGCTACAAACTTTTCGCTTAACAAAAAGATTTCGGGAAGAATTTGAACACTATCTGTGAAAATCCCGACACTTGGAAAATCATTGGGATTACTAAAGTCATTTGCAGATAAGTTGAAAAAATATCCTGTTTGACTGGTTGTATTTTCAATATAAGAGCAACTTAATTTCGGCCCGCTAAATCCGGATCCTTTCGGTAAAAAGGCTATGCCATTAATCAGGCAGCCAAATGTATTTGCGCCAGACTGCGTCTCGGGCGGAAGCTTCGATAATTCACTTTGGACATTATTTTTATGCTTTTTGCAGCTGTTTACTGTAAACAAAAAGAATGAGCAGGCTAGCACTGAGATTAAAAAAGAAGTTTTCATATCATCGCTTTAACTTTTCTCCAGGGGAAGGGAGACAATTAATAAAACGGTCACGAGGCCAACATTAAAATAAATATTTAAAATATCAATCGCAAGCTTTTTGTTGAATCTTTTCCAGACTGTGAATTGCCAAATGCGAAATTATCTGTGGGTAAATAAAAGGATGACACCATTAATCATGGGGAAGATTTGAGTTCCTCCCTATCCGCAAGTTCAGATTATGGTTATGCCTGTTTAGAAATCAATGAAAATCCAGTTAGTATAAAATGTTTTTCTTTCATTGAAACCAACACCTCCTTTTGCAATTGGAAAAATGATCATGCTTGTAGAAGTGGGAGCAAGATTTCCCAAATAATAGGCACCTCTGCCCGGTAAATCTTCACCAATTTGTTTTTTGTATTGAAGTTTCTTGTCTGCACCAAACATACCTTCTGCCAACACCAGGTCTTTTGGTGAATCGGCCTTGACTATTTTGGAATTATCATTACTATTTACATTGTCGGGTTCGTCATTATAAATTACCATAATCTCATTCCCAAGGTTTACTAATATAAAACCGGAATAAGCATGTGTAATACCGGGAGCCTGCACAATTTGAAGGCTACCCGAACCACTGCTGGCAGAATTTGAAACACCAATGTGTCGTGGAATAAGTGCATAGTCAAAATTTTTGCCTGCCTTATCGGGATAAAATGCCATTATGGGGCCAACATCCATTTTGGTGACTGCCACCTGGTGGCCAATGTTATTATTCATGTCAGCAGCAGAATATGAAGTATGAACGGATGTAGTAGTTTGCTGCGGGCAGCCAAGTATCACAATATTGCCATTGTCAAGTTGCGTAATTGCCGGCATAAAAGGAAACATGGAATATTCTTTTTTGTGTTTGGCGCCGGCGCCGTTTTCACAAAATGACTGAATTTGTTCAGGCGTAAATGAATAAACAAATGGCTTTGACAGGCGCATGCTTGCACAATCAAGTTGGTAAATAATAAAACCATTACAATTTTTATCATCAGATGAAGCGTCCGCACCGCATGACGCGATATAAATTGTTTTACCATCTTTTGTGGAAATGGTTCTTGTGAAATATGGTTTCAAATTTCCGCCGCCATTTAATTTCATTTCACTTTTTCTTTTGTCGGCACTGTTCGCAACTATCTTGGTTCCGTCATCGGAATCGAGAACAATACATTCATTATTATCATTGGTAAGCGCAGCGGAAACAACAGTAAAGCCATCGGTGGCCGTGCGTAAATCTGATTGTTTGAGTATGTGGAGCCCATTATCTATAACGTAGGTTTGCAAGAGGTTTGGATTGGTCATGCATACAACCAATGTTTTTGTTTTATCCGGGCAATAGGAAAATGAAACCAATCCTTTGTTTAAAACATTTTCTGCTTTGGTAATACCAACATTATCCTGTTGTACCGTGCAAAATTTTTGTGGATTTTTTAATGACAAATCTTCTTCATCCACAAGAGCCATATAAAAACTGAAAGAAGATTTGTCGTCGCCCGGCTGAAAGTAAGCAAGCGCGAGTTTGTCATTGACTAAAATCAGTTGCGGTATCAGGGGACCAAATTTTTTCTCTCCATTCGCAATAACATATTCCCTTATTTTATTCATGTTCTTATCGTATTTAGCAACTGTCATGGTATATGTCAGATCGTAGAGTTTTGTAAACAACCATTTCTTTGCGCTAAACTGTGAGTTGGTGACAGTATAAAAAAAATTGTTGTGATACACTGCGTTGGAAATAGTTTGTCCCTGGTATTGCTTTTCAACGACATTAAAATCGTTTGAAATGGTGAGATGAGAACGTTGACACAAGGCTGTAGAAAACATGGCAACTGATAACGCTAATGCTAATACGTATTTCATGGTAGAGGTTAATTTTGGTGATAGTAAAACGAGGCAGTTTAGCTAAAATTTTGAAATAAAATAAATTTATTTCGACGAGCCTTTTGCATAATTGTAGTCGAAATTTCGAAGCCGGGCGAGCCAATAAAACCGGCTTTTATTTCAAGGCATGATGAATTAATTATCGTATTGGCGGTCTCAGGCAGTGAATGATCAATACATTACCTGCCGATTCTTTATTCCTGAAAAGCAAACAGTCCTAGGGATGGAACTGCTGAAGACCATTCCAATGAGCATCGGACTTGAAATTTTAGTGAAACAGCTGTAAAACAAAAAAGCCGTTAATTCATTTTAAATCAATGTATTAACGGCATTATTACGCTGTAGGGGGAGGGATCGAACCTCCACGAGGCAGTTAGCCGTAGCACAAAGTTCAGTGGTCGACCCTGGTCATTGATTCATTGCTGAAACAACGGCTCTATGCTATGTTTATCCTGTTATCCTCACCCCCGAGACAAGAGGGCATGTCTGCCAAAAATTTCATCACCCCACAATTTTTAAGAACTTAATAATGCAAATTTAATATACAAACCATATTCAGAAAAATATTTCAACAAAAATTTATAAAATATAGATATGTTTTAAAAAATTCATTATTTTTATGAAATATATTTAAAACCAAAAAGACTTATGGCTTCAAAATTAAACCTTGATAAACTCGATCTTCAGATTATCCAGGAAATGCTCCAGGATGCGGAAACTCCTTATGCCGAACTCGGCAAAAAACTTTTCGTGAGCGGCGGTACCATTCACGTTCGTATAAAAAAGTTAGAAGAGTTTGGTATTGTCAAAGGTAAAAAACTAAGTGTAAACCTCAAACAACTGGGTTATGACATCACTGCTTTTGTAGGAATCTATCTTGAAAAGAGTTCACTATACGACCAGGTGGCAAAGGATTTGGAAAAAATTCCCGAAATCGTGCGGCTCAACTACACCACGGGCAATTACAGCATGTATGTTGAAATTGTTTGTAAAGACATCAACCAGCTCAGAACTGTACTGCATGATGAACTTCAGAAAATCAAAGGGATAGAACGAACCGAAACGCTTATTTCATTGGATGAAAGTTTCAGCCGAAGTGTACTGGTTGCTAAAGATGTTGCCTAAACTAATGGTAATGCTTTCACGAAAATCAGGATTTTACATCTAACGCATCTCTTAACCCATTCCCCAATAAGTTAAACGCCAACACCAATATCATAATGGCGATGCCGGGAGCCAGCGCCAAAGCAGGGTTGTGTGTAATGATGAAATTGTAGTTTTCTTTTATCATCAACCCCCAACTCGGAGTTGGTGGCTGTACGCCGACACCGAGGAAACTAAGTCCCGCTTCAATAATGATAGCACTTGCAAAATTAGATGCGGCAATCACCATCACAGGCCCCAATACATTGGGAAGAATATGACGCAGTATGATCCGGATGTTTGTCAGGCCCAATGCTTTTGCCGCCTGTATATAATCCAACTCACGAAGAGACAGAACCTGGCCTCTTATAATTCTTGCCACATTCACCCACATCGTGAGTCCTACTGCTATAAAAATTTGCCAGAAACCTTTACCCAGCGAAAGTGTGATGCCGAAGACTAATAACAAGGTCGGCATGCTCCATATTACGTTGATCAGCCACATAATGATATTGTCGGTACGTCCTCGGAAGTAGCCTGCCATTGCCCCAAGTATAATTCCGATCGTTAATGAAATTATTATACTGATAAAGCCAACAGCCATGCTTACCCGGATTCCTACCAATAGCCGGCTAAGAATATCACGGCCAAATTTGTCGGTGCCCAGCCAAAATGTTTTGGTTACTAAATAATCTTTTGCGGGTAGCTGATTTTTTGAATAAGCCTGTCTTTCCTGTACTCCTTCATCCACAAATTTTTCAACGATGATAGAATCACCTTTTTCCTTATAACTATTTATAGGAACATAAATGGCCTTATCCTCGACGCCGAAAAGTAAACGATGAAAAAAGCCGGTTGATGGAACCAGCTTTTCCTTATTAACGAGCAGAAATAATTGTTTAAAACCGGGCTTCCCTGCCTGTATTTCTACCACCTGCCTGTCGGCATTTGGTGTGGGATCTTCTGCAATAAAGTATGCAAAAATTCCTGCAAGGAAAATGAGAGCAATCGCAACCATACCAATCAAAGCACCTTTGTTTTTTTTGAGGCGCTTCCATGCATTTTTGGAAAATGAAAACGAATCGGTCATTAATTGTATGCTACTTTACCTTCCTGCCCTTCCAGGTATAATTGCCAAATTTACCAAGCAATCCTGCAATAACCGTATATACTATATGAAATGGTTGGGAAAAAAGAAACCACCACAATATTTTTCGTTTATCAAAAAATTTTGCAACAGGAAAAAGAAAGATTAATTCACCAGTTGTTTTAACAGCGATAACAGTTAACAGCAAATAAAAATATTGTAATGAAAAAAAAGAAAGAATGAGCAGAACCGGCATCCATATATTCAGGAAATATACGAGGAAAAGAACGGTTGTAATTTTTGCATCAGGATAAACAGATGCTTTGCTTGCCCACCGTATCCGCTGATTGAAGAACTCAGAAACCGTCCCGGCACTTTTCGTGTACACGATGGCGTTAGTCGACTTCAAATAACCAATTTTCCCGGGAAATCTTTTTGCTATCTTATGCATGAGGAGCATATCATCTCCACTCGCGATGTTATCTATTCCTTCAAAGCCATTTACGGCCTCAAAGGCTTTTTTCTCATATGCGAGATTAGCGCCATTACACATATTATGAAACCGGCGAAACACGGAAGCCCCCGTTATTCCCTGTAGCGAGAGAAAATCCAGCGCCTGGAAAATTTTGAAGGTTTTTTTTAATAAAGAATCATTTTTCCCAAAATCAAAATATGCAACCGGAGCTGCAATAAATTTAACATCTGACGCCTCAAAAAAACTCGCAATGAGCTCCAGCCATTGTGGTTTTACGATACAGTCAGCATCAGTTGTAGCAATTACACTTCCCCTTGAAATATTGATCCCCGATTCAATAGCTTTCTTTTTGTAAGAATTAATACCGCCGTTAGCCAACACATCACTGAGTTTTAATAAACGAATATTCTTTTGTGTAAAGGATTGTACGATGACGGCGGTAGCGTCTGTTGAATGATCATCCACGATGATCAACTCATACAAATCCGGGGGATAAGTTTGTTGTATAATTGAATCAATACATGCGCGAATATTCTTTTCTTCATTTCTTGCCGGAACGATTACTGATATAAAAGTTTTGTTAGCCGGATTGCCTTGCATGGAAAATTCGTTCATTTGCAACCAACTATGCCGGTAATAAAAAAGCAATGCCATGTAGGGCACTAAGAGTAGGAGCGTTATAATTTCTACAGAAAGTAACAATGCCGGGCGGTTTTACAATTATTTAATTCAAAAGTACTTGTTTGGTAAAAAATAAATTTTTAGATTTGTGTAGTTGCATAAACAACTATATGCCAAACAACCAATTTAAAAGAGGTGAATTATATAGTTTCATCACCGGTAAGGCCTCTACTGCCATCGCCCGGCGATTGCAGAGGAATTTTAAGCAGGCGGGTATTGAGATTACGATTGAGCAGTGGAGCGTATTGTATCACTTGTGGAAGCAGGAGGGACAAAGCCAACAGCAATTGTGCGATGCTACCTTCCGCGATAAGCCCAGTATAACGCGACTCGTGGATAATCTGGAAAAACAAAAGCTGGTGAAGCGAGTGCCCTCAAAAGATGATAGAAGAATAAACCTCATTTACCTGACAAAAGAAGCATTGACCCTCCAGGAAAAGACAATGGCTTTGGCAAATAAAACGTTAAATGAAGCGCTGGAAGGAGTTACCAACGGGCAAATCGAGATTGCGAAGGAAGTGTTACAGATTGTCTATGACAATCTCTCTTCTTCAAATTAAATTTAAATACGTACATCAATAAAACTTAAAAATATGAGTACTACAACAACAGGCTCACTTATTAAGGGCGGAGAATGGCTCGTGAAACCGGGCAATGCCTTTGACATATTTACTCCGGAAGAATACACTGAAGAACAGGTCATGATACGCGATATGTGTATCCAGTTTTTGAAAACAGAAGTGATACCGGTTATTGATAAGATCGATAAACTGGAACCGGGACTTATGCCTTCATTAATGGATAAGGCAGGCGAACAAGGTTTGCTTGGAGCATCCGTGCCTGAAGAATACAATGGCCTGGGAAAAGATTTTGTAACAGGCACTTTGATCAGCGAAGGGTTGGGAGCGGGATACTCTTTTAGTGTGGCCATGAGTGCTCATGCAGGTATCGGCACATTGCCTATATTATATTTCGGTACCGAAGAACAAAAAAAGAAATACGTGTCAAAACTCGCGACGGGTGAATGGAAGGGCGCCTATGGATTAACGGAACCCAACAGTGGGAGCGATGCGTTGGGCGCGAAAACTTCTGCAAAGCTTTCAGATGACGGAAAATATTATTTATTGAATGGACAAAAATGCTGGATTACTAACGGCGGCTTTGCGGATATCTATACAGTATTTGCCAAGATCGATGGCGACAAGTTTACTTCTTTCATTATAGAACGTGATTTTGAAGGATTCACACGCGGCCCGGAAGAACATAAAATGGGTATAAAAGGTTCTTCCACCGTGCAGTTATATTTCCAGGATTGCAAGGTGCCTGTTGAAAATGTATTAGGTGAAATAGGTAAGGGCCATATCATCGCATTCAATATTCTGAACATTGGACGATTAAAGTTAGCAGCAGCAGCGGTGGGTGCAGCAAAGATGGTCTATACAGATGCTGTTGAGTATGCAAAAGCAAGGGAACAATTTAAAACTCCAATCGCCAATTTTGGTGCCATCAAACACAAGCTTGCTGAAATGGCGATAAAAATATATGCGCACGAAAGTGCATTGTATCGCACGGCAAAATGGATCGATGAAAAAGAACATGAATTACTTCAGTCCGGCAAGCCATTTAACGAAGCATTACTGGGAGCCGCTGAAGAATTTGCCATTGAATGTGCCATGCTAAAGGTGCATGGCAGTGAAATGCTGGATTTTGTGGTAGACGAAGGTGTACAAATTCATGGTGGTAATGGATTCAGCGACGAATATCTTGTCAGCAAGGCCTACCGCGACAGCCGTATCAATCGCATATTTGAAGGTACTAATGAAATTAATCGTTTACTTGCTGTGGACATGATGCTCAAAAGGGCCATGAAAGGAAAGCTTGACCTCATGGTACCTGCAATGGCCGTACAAAAAGAGCTGATGAGTATACCTGAATTTGGCGATGGCGAAGAAAATACCTTTGCAAAAGAGCAAAAGATAATTGCCAACATGAAAAAATGCATTTTGATGGTTGCCGGGGCTGCTGTACAAAAATTAATGACTAACCTCACTACGGAACAGGAAATCATTATGAACATTGCAGATATGGCTATTGAGACTTTTGTTTCCGAAAGTTTGCTACTCCGGGTGATGAAAAATTCAGATAAGAAAGGCAGCGATGCTATCAAAACGGAAATTGCCATCATGCAATGCTATCTCAATGATGCGACGGACAAGATTGCCAAATGTGGTAAAGAAGCCATCAATGCGTTTACGTCCGGCGATGAACAACGCATGATGTTGTTAGGTTTAAAACGCTTTACAAAAGCAGATCCCTTTAACAGCAAAGACGCAAGAAGAATGGTTGCAGATAAATTTATTGAAGACGGTAAGTATTCGTTGTAAGCAGCAAATATTTTCTATCTTCATTTCATGAAGAAAATCCTTACCGTCCTTTTCGTTTTATGGAGTTTTCATTCTTTTTCTCAAAATAATACGGAGGATTTCTTTTACGTAAGAACTAATGATTCACTTCCGTATCTAAAATATGGCACTGGTGCTGACAGGCTGGGCGGCGCAAAGATCTCACCTATCGATAGTAATATCGTTTTGAAAGTAGTCGACAGCTTTCAGACCGACTATAAAGTTCAGCTTTCAAAATTTCACACCGCATGGATCGAAAAGGATTATGTTGAAAGGGCGCCAGCAACGAAAAGCTCGTTTCAACACCTGACAGACAGTTGGAAAGTATTTGGTGATTCGCTTTTTGACTACGTCATCATTCAGCTCGACGACAAGCTTCCATACACCAGCCGGATGGAGCTGGATCCATCATTAATTGTCGTAAACATTTATGGAGTCGTCAGTAATACCAACTGGATTCAGCAACTCAGCTCGGCAAAAGAAATAAAAAATGTTTGGTATGAACAGGTAGAGGATGATGTGATGAGAGTTTTCATCGAACTCAATCACCCGCAGCATTGGGGTTATAATGTTTACTATGATACTGCTGATAGACTAACAGTCAGGGTTAAACGACAACCGGCCTCGCTGGCTTTGAAAGATCTTACGATTGCAATCGATGCAGGGCACGGTGGCAGCAATATCGGCACTACGGGTTCTTCGAAAGATATCCAGGAAAAAAACCTGACACTGTTTTTTGCAAAAGACCTGGAAGATGAATTACGTTCGCGCAAAGCGAAGGTTGTGATGACGCGTGTGAATGATACGACGCTGAGCATGTATGACAGGATCACTTTTCTCGACCAGCAAAATCCTGATCTGTTGATTAGTATTCATTTGAATGAGTCAGACAAAGATACTGTTCGGGGTGTGAGCACTTATTACCGCTATGTTGCATTCCGGCCATTGAGCCAAGCCATCCTGCATAAGCTACTCGAAACAGGTCTTGATGAGTTTGGAAACATAGGAAGGTTTAATTTTGCATTAAATGGCCCAACTGATTATCCCAACTGCCTTGTAGAGGTTGCCTTTCTCAGTAATAAAGAGGATGAGCAAAAAATTCTCGATCCAAAATTCCGGACACTGGTAGCAAAAAAGATTGCTGATGGTGTGGAAGATTTTCTGAAAAGCCTTCAATAAAAATAAATACACGTGAAAGAGAAACTAAACGGTACACCAAGGAAACGCGCCGGCAAACTGAGCCGGCTTGCCGAAACATTGATTGGCTCTGAAATTGTAAAACTCGGAGGCGAAATCAAGGAAAAGATTAAAGCTGGGGAAACGATTTATAACTTCACTATAGGCGATTTTGATTCTTCAATTTTCCCAATTCCCAAAGAATTAGAAGATGAGATTATCAATGCCTATCGCCAGAAATTTACAACCTACCCTCCCGCAGATGGCATACTGTCATTGAAAGAATCTGTTACGGCATTCATAAAGGAACGAGAAGGGCTTGAGTATGGATTAAATGAGATATTAATTGCGGCAGGCGGACGACCTTTGATTTATACAGTTTATCGTGCTATAGTGGATAGAGCGGATAAAGTGATCTACGCAGTGCCAAGCTGGAACAATAATCATTATGTTCATTTTGTGGATGGCATACACGAAGTGATAGAAGCTACCCGTGAAAATAATTTTATGCCGCTTGCGAAGGATATCCGGCCTCACATTCACGATGCGGTGTTGATCGCATTATGCTCGCCGCTTAATCCTACCGGAACGGTTTTTAAAAAGGAAGAGCTGGAAAAGATTTGCGATATGGTGCTGGAAGAAAATGAACGGAGAGCCGATGATGAAAAGAAGTTATACGTGATGTATGACCAGATATACTGGACACTTACCTTCGGCGATGTCAAACATTATAACCCGGTGAGTTTGCGGCCGGCAATGAAGCAGTATACAATTTTTATTGATGGTATAAGTAAGGCATTTGCAGCGACCGGCGTGCGGGTAGGCTGGGCACTGGGACCAGAAAATGTTTTGGCAAAAATGCGCGCCATCAATAGTCATATCGGCGCCTGGAGCCCGATGGCAGAGCAAAATGCTACTGCAAAATTTTTGAGAAAAAATGAAGTCGTAGATCAGTATCTCTCGAATTATAAAAAGGAACTGGAAAAAAGACTACATCTTATCTATGATGGGTTCCGGAAATTAAGAAAAGAAGGATTTACCGTGGACGCATGTGCTCCACAGGCTGCTATTTATCTCACTATCCAATTGGCGCTTGCAGGGAAAAAAGTGGATGATGGTAAAGTTCTTTCCACACAGGCAGACGTTACTTCTTATGTTTTGAATGAAGCAAGATTAGCCGTGGTTCCCTTCTATGCATTCGGAGCATCCAAAAGTTCTGATTGGTACAGGCTCAGTGTGGGTACTTGCAAAAAGGAAGACATCCCTCAGATGTTTGCAAAATTAAAAGCCGCATTGCAGCGGCTTTCTTGAAATCTGTATAAAATTCTTTCTTAATCGAGAAATATAACTATACAAGGCATATAACAAGGTGTAAATTGACTTGTGTGTCTTAAATGTCTTGTAAGGTTACACTTACAAATACCGCTACCCTATCATTTTTTTTCCGAGCAAATATTCTGCGATCTGTACAGCATTGGTGGCCGCGCCTTTGCGCAGGTTGTCACTTACGATCCAGCAGTTGAGTGTTTTTGGTTGTGAATCGTCACGTCTTATTCTGCCGACGAATGTTTCATCTTTTTCGTGCGCTGATAGCGGCATCGGGTACACGAAATTTTCCACGTCGTCCTGTAATACAACTCCCGGTGCTGTACTCAGAATTTTTTTCACCTCATCAAGATCAAAATCATTTTCAAATTCAATATTCACACTTTCACTGTGGCCACCGACTACCGGAATTCGTACACACGTTGCCGTTAGCTGAATGCCGTTATCACCAATGATCTTCCTTGTTTCATTTACCATTTTCATTTCTTCTTTCGTATATCCGTTTTCCAGGAAAACATCGATGTGCGGAATAGCATTTTTATCGATGCGATATTTATAGGCCATTTCACCTTCCTTATTGTTGCGTTCATTTTCCAATTGCTGCACGGCCTTTACACCCGTACCGGTTACGCTCTGGTAAGTGGAAACAACCACTCTTTTGATTTTATATTTTAAATGAAGCGGATACAATACGAGCACCATTTGAATGGTGGAACAATTCGGGTTGGCGATTATCTTATCATCTCTGGTAAGTACATTGGCATTTACCTCCGGAACCACCAATTTCTTTGTAGGATCCATTCGCCATGCGGACGAATTATCAATAACTGTAATTCCTGCCTCGGCAAATTTTGGCGCCAGCGCCTGGGAAGTACCTCCTCCGGCAGAAAAAATAGCTACCGATGGGTTGGCAGTAATCGCATCATCTGCAGAAACCACCTTGTACTTCTTGCCTTTGAATGTAACTTCCTTTCCGATTGACTTTTCAGATGCTACCGGAATAATTTCAGTAACCGGAAAATTTCTTTCTTCCAGCACCTGTAACATTTTACTACCTACAAGGCCTGTGGCGCCTACCACTGCTACTTTCATTGACTGTATTATATTTTTTTAATTAATGTTTTCAAAATATGGCTAATTAATAAAGTTGATTATCTTTAAAAAAAGCTGCTGTTAATGATTAAAAAGTGCCTGGTTTTCATTTGTTGGATGATGTTCACAAGCCTTTTAACAAAGGCACAACTTTCAGAAAACTTTGATGACGGGGATTTTACCAATAATCCAACCTGGTCAGGAGGTACTTCTGATTTTATTGTGAACCCATCCTTACAATTGCAAAGTAACAACACAGTCGCAAATAGCACTTTTTTTCTCAGTACGCCAAATTCATTGGCAACGACCGCGCAATGGGAAATGTATATTCATATTGTTTTTAATCCATCATCCGCCAATTATATCGATGTGTATCTTACCGCCTCAGCAGCCGATCTTACACAGGCCGGTACTATGGGTTATTTTGTAAGAATCGGGAATACCAATGATGAGATCTGCCTTTACCGGAAAGACGCCGGCGGTGCAATTACTAAAATAATTGATGGTGTTGATGGTATTTTAAATGGCAGCAACAATGTGATGAAGATAAAAGTGAGCAGGGACGCATCCAACCAGTGGATATTATCAAGGGATATGACTGGTACCGGAAACAATTATGTGTCGGAAGGAACGGTAACGGATGCTACCTACACTACTTCGGCGTATTTTGGTTTTTTGGTAAAACAGAGCACCGCCGGTTTTTTCCAAAAACATTTCTTTGATGATATTGTTATTTCCAATTATGTACCCGATACAACGCCCCCGGTAATAACATCTGCTTCTGCCACTTCGTCCGCGAATGTTGATGTGTTATTCAATGAATCATTGGAATCTGCCAGCAGCCAGGATATCAATAATTATTCCGCTGACAACGGTTTGGGAATGCCATCCGGTGCAGTTTTAGACGGATCCAATCCCACGTTGGTACATCTTACATTTCCTAATTCACTTACTAGCGGTACTGTGTATACGCTAACAGTAAATAATGTAAAAGATATAGCCGGAAATGCAATCACTAACGGAACCGCCACTTTCAGTTATTATATGCCGCAGCAATATGATGTAGTGATTGATGAAATAATGGCTGATCCCACGCCGCAGGTGGGTTTGCCTAACAGCGAGTGGGTCGAATTAAAGAATACTTCGATATTTCCGATCAACCTGCAGGGATGGAAACTTGCTGACGCTACAGATACTTCAGGCGGAATGCCCAATTTCGTTTTGCGGCCGGACAGCTTTGTGATTATTTGTACCGGCTCTGCAGTGGCCGGGCTTTCGCCATTTGGAACAACCATCAGTGTCACTAATTTTCCTTCTCTTAATAATGATGGCAATCTCCTTGCATTGTTTAACGCCAATGGAAAAACAATGCATGCCGTTCAATATACATCTGCATGGTATCAGAATGCATTGAAGCAGGATGGCGGCTGGACACTGGAAATGATTGATACGAAAAATCCATGCAGCGGCATGAGTAATTGGAAAGCGAGTGTGGATCCATCTGGAGGAACGCCTGGTAGAAAAAATTCTGTCGATGGTACGAATACTGATGATACTGCTCCGAAACTTTTGAGAGCATTTGCAACAAGCAATACTGAAATTACTTTGGTTTTTGATGAGCCGCTTGATAGCACCAAAGCTGCCACGGCAGTAAACTATGCTATTGATAATGGAATCAGCGCTGTAAGTGCTGAGGGCATTTCTCCGCTGTTTAATATGGTACATCTTGTTTTGAATGCACCTATTACAACGAATACAGTTTATACCGTTACTGCAGCAAATGTTACAGATTGCCGGGGAAATGCTATTGGATCCGGCAACGCTGCAAGATTTGGGCTCGCGCAGGATGCAGACAGCTTGGATGTTGTTATCAATGAAATATTATATAATCCACCACCCGGAGGTTATGATTATGTGGAGTTATATAATCGTTCGCAAAAGATTATAGACCTGAGTCATATATACATTGCGAACAGAAATAGTTCCAATGCAGTTAGCAGTATTGAGCAGGTAACCTCGCAGCCGTTATTGCTTTTCCCGAAAGATTATATAGTGCTGACCGAATCGCCCGATACGGTAAAAAGTCAATATGTGACTACCAACCCTGATGCATTTATTGAAGTAAGTAGTATGCCTTCGTATCCTGATGATGCAGGCTATGTCATCATTTTAAACAACCAGGGAAACATTGTGGACGAAGTGGATTATTCGGATAAATGGCAGTTCCCGCTTATTTCAAATACGGAAGGCGTTTCGCTGGAAAGGATAAGTTATGATGGTCCATCTGTTCAAAGTAATTTTCATTCTGCTGCCACCTCAGTCGGATATGGAACGCCAGGATACAAAAACTCACAGTATAGTGTAGACGAAAATTCCGGCAGTTTTATAAAAGTAACGCCTGATATCTTTTCTCCGGATAATGATGGGATAGATGATTATGCCACGATTACCTATAATTTTCCATCGCCGGGATATGTTGCCAACATCACTATTTTTGATGCCTCCGGGCACCCGGCAAGATATCTTCAAAAAAACGCATTGAGTGGTGTCAGCGGCTATTACCGCTGGGATGGATTGGATGATAAGAACCGGAAACTTCCGCAGGGCATTTATATCATCTACACAGAAATTTTTAATCCTTCAGGGCAGAAGAAGCAATTTAAGAATACGATAGTATTGGCGAGAAGGAGATAAGTAATTGGTGCGAATCAATTCAGTTCCGGTTTGCGTCACTTTTCCCCCAAAATATTACCAGTTTTAATAGCGCAGCTATCACGGTAATTATAAGCAGTACGACAAATGCGAAAAATATTTGCGTGGGATGATGAGAAATAATAGCAGCGAGAAAAAAAATAATGATCCATTTTATTGCTTTTTTTATCAGCATGTTTCTATATTGCTTTTATACTTTTAAATGAGTTACAGATTCTCAATTTTGTCCAATATGATCAATGTCATCATCGATATCCGGCAGCTTGTTTAGCTGTGCTTTTGTAATAAAATAGCTGCTAATGGCAAATGCTATCGCTAAAAGTTCAATCGAGAAAAAATTATCCTGACTAAAGATCATTAAACCTACAACAACTCCGATGATCTCCAGAATAAACCAGCCGACAATAAAATAGATTTTCCACGTAGAAGTCTTGACACCTTTCTTATAGGCAAGCTTACCAATCTCTCGCGATAAAAATATAAGCGCAATTATTTCGAGCATCTTCTTTTAGTAATAAAGATTCTACAAATCGTAAATGGTATTACACCAAATCAATATCAAAATTTACTAATTGTACAAATTCCTGCAGCCTGTTGTTCACGTCCTCTTTTGTAATTTCTTTCAAGCGCTCTGGTCCAAATTTTTCAACACAAAAACTTGCCATAGCGGAACCAACGATAATTGCAGTCTTCATGTTATGAAAGCTAATGTCTTTTGTACGTGCCAGATGACCAATGAATCCTCCGGCAAAGGTATCACCTGCTCCGGTAGGGTCAAACACTTCTTCCAGCGGTAGCGCCGGCGCTACAAATACATGATCATCATAAAAAAGCAGAGCCCCATGTTCTCCTTTTTTTATTATCAAAAATCGTGGCCCCATGGTCAATATTTTTCTCGCGGCTTTTACCAAAGAAAATTCACCGCTTAATTGCCTTGCCTCGCTGTCGTTGATCAGCAGCACATCGATCATTTTCAAAACTTTTGCAAGATCATCCATCGCGGTTTCCATCCAAAAATTCATAGTATCCAGCACAATCAATTTTGGCCTTTTGTGCAACTGATTTATTACACTTATTTGTAATGATGGCATTAAGTTGCCTAACATTAAAAATTCGGAACCCTGGTATTCACCCGGAACCACAGGTTTGAAATCAGCAAGCACATTTAAATCAGTAATCAAAGTATCACGTGTATTCATATCCAGGTGATACTTTCCGCTCCAAAAAAAAGACTTCTTATCCTTCACAATTTCCACACCGGTTAATTCCACGCCCCGTTGTTTTAATTCATTCATTTCTGATTCGGGAAAGTCGTTGCCTACGATAGAAATCTGCTGAATGGGCTTAGCGAATAGACTTGCCGCATAAGCAACGTATGTGGCAGAGCCACCAATGATTTTATCCGTTTTGCCAAAAGGTGTTTCAATTGCATCAAAGGCCATGGAGCCCAGCGTGATAATTGCCATAGAAAGCGGTATTTTTTTGCGCTGCAAATGTAACAGATAAATGCCGGAAGTTGTTATTAGCCGGGCATTCTTTAATTTTATAGTATATAAAAACTGTTGCCATATGCTACTTAAAATACATCCGCAGGATCCGCAACAGCGATTGCTTGATAAAGTGGCGGAAAGCCTGAAAAATGGTGGAATCATTATTTATCCTACCGATACCATTTATGGCCTAGGGTGCGATATTTTTCACCCGAAAGCCGTGGAAAGAATTTGCCGGATTAAGAATATTGATATTCATAAAGCGCAGCTTTCTTTCATTTGTCGCGATCTGAGTCACCTGAGCGATTTTACCAAAAGTATAGATACGCCGTTGTACCGGATGCTAAAGAATTATCTGCCCGGACCCTATACTTTTATTTTACCAGCAAGCAAACAAGTGCCTAAAATTTTGAAAAGCAAAAAGGATACTGTCGGACTTCGTGTACCTGATAACGTTATATGTAAAAAAATTCTTGGAACACTTGGCAATCCCATCCTGAGCGCATCACTGCCTGGTGAAATGGTAGAAGAATATACTAACCCGGAAATCATTTATGAAAAATTCGGCAAGCTGGTTGATTATGTAATTGATGGCGGCATGGGCGGAGTAATACCGTCTACCATTATAGATTGCACTACGGATGAATGGACGATAACACGACAAGGTCTTGGTGAATGGAGGGCATGAGGAAGCCTCTGACTAACGCCAGAGGCTACACGAAAACTGATTATTGGTATTTGTTATCTTGTCCTGAGATTATGTTTCTTCCTGTAGATTTCGCGACTGTTTTTTCTTTCATCTTTCCTGATATCTTTTCTTTCGGTAGCAGTGATCTTGCCATCCGATTTAGCAGCCTTAATATCGTGACGTGTATCTCTTTGGTTCTGTCTTAATTTGGCGGCTTCATGGTGAGTAAGCTCACCGCTTTTCACGCCCTGGTGAATTCGCTCTTGTTGATTAACGGCTTTGCGTCTTACTTGTGCATTGGCAGAGGTAATGCTTAATCCTGATGCGATAAAAAGGATTAGTAAAAATTTCTTTTTCATAAATTAATAGTTTGATGGTTCGTTTAATTGAGTATTTAAGACGAGCCGTTGCCTTATGGGTTTAAAACGATATAATAAATTTTAGCGGATAAAACTTAAAAATCGGTGGCGAGCTGCACATCTATCGCAAAACTGCGGCGGTGATATTTGCATAATCCGTGTTCCCCTATTGCATTTCGATGTTCGGGGGTACCATAGCCTTTGTTGGTGTACCAGCCATATACATCATATTCATTATGCAATTGCATCATATAATCATCGCGGTAGGTTTTTGCCAGCACGCTGGCTGCTGCGATAGATGCATATATGCCATCTCCCTTTATAATGCATATGTGCGGAAGGTCTTTGTAAGATTTGAACCGATTGCCATCAATTAATAAAATATCGGGCGATACCCCCAATTGATTGAGGGCCAGGTGCATTGCTTTATAGGATGCCTGTAGAATGTTTATGCGATCTATTTCTTCGTTATCAACACTGGCCACAGCAAAAGCAATACTTTCTTTTTCAATGATAGGCCTTAATAATTCTCTTTCGTTCTGTGTTAGCTGCTTTGAATCGTTGAGAAGCGGATGATAAAAGTCTTTAGGTAATATAACCGCTGCTGCAAAAACAGGCCCTGCAAAGCATCCACGACCTGCTTCATCAAGGCCCGCCTCTGTAAAAATGTTATGATAAAAAGGCAGCAGCAAGATTTTCTTTCAAAAGTAAAATCAGATTTATAAATAAATGATAGTTTTTATCAACAATCTTTTAGAAATGATCGATCAGATAATTGCATTTGCACATTTACCTTTGGTGCACAATAAGTATAAATGCAAGCAGTGTTGGGAACAAGTTCTTCTAAAAAAGTGGCTACATGGCTTTTTATTGGAGTGGGGATGTTAGTCATACAAATCATGTTAGGCGGCATCACCCGGCTAACACAATCAGGATTGAGTATTACTGAATGGAACCCAATTATGGGTGTAATACCACCGCTGAACACGCACCAGTGGATGATGGAGTTTGATAAATATAAACACACGGACCAGTTTCGTTACGTAAACAGTGATTTTGCGCTTAGTGATTTTAAATATATTTTTTTCTGGGAATGGTTTCACCGGCTTTGGGCGCGATTAATGGGCTTGGTGTTCCTCATTGGTTTTTTTTATTTTCTTATAAAAAAAGAGTTTAATAACCGGATGATCCTGCCGTTCATTATTCTGTTTTTTTTAGGAATGATGCAGGGCGCCATCGGTTGGATCATGGTAAAGAGCGGATTGCTACCTGACAGAATATCAGTGGGGCATATCCAGTTAGCTACTCATTTTATTGCTGCGTTAGTTTTATTATGCTATACATTGTGGTTTGCACTTAATTTATCTGTGCCTTCCCGGCAGATAACATTTAATTCGGGATTAAAAAGAATAACGGTAGTTGTTTTTTGCGTGCTTTTTATACAATTAATTTATGGCGCATTTATGGCCGGCCTGCATGCGGCAACCGCTGCACCTTCGTGGCCAACGATCAACGGGCAGTGGTTCCCGGATGCAATGAATACGCTCACTCCTTCCTGGAAAAATTTGATCGATAACAAAATAATGGTTCAATTTATTCATCGCGGTATTGCTTATACACTGTTGATTATGGTGATTATCTGGTTTGCGAAGGCAATAAAAATTAAAGGAACTTTATTATTTACGAAAACGAGATGGATACCATTAATGCTTATACTTGTGCAGGTGACACTGGGCATACTTACGGTAATAACATCTCCCTACCGCAATAAGCTGGTGTGGTTTGGCGTTGCCCATCAGTCAGTGGCGATTTTGTTTTTAATAAGCATCATTTTTATGTTATACGTGATCAGGTCTTCGCCGTCAGTAGAAAAATCATAAGCAGCTTACCGGATATTTATGAAACTGTTTTTTAAAACATTTTATTATTCCTTTCCTGTGCAGTTATTATTACTGCACCTGAGAAAGGCGCAATCCCTGCTTATTTTCTGGCTCATTCTCTTCCTGACAGTCACCGGCCATTTTATGAAATTGTTTGGGGCGAATGCCTTGTTTCTCGCACCCGAGTACCTGGGGAATGTAAACGCAGCAGGGGCAGCCATTACGGGGGTGGCTACCGGCATTTTTATAATGAGCTGGAACATTACCACCTTCATCCTGCATAGCGCACGTTTTCGTTTTTTAGCTACCGCTACAAGACCTTTTTTAAAATATTGCCTGAACAATTCGGTGATCCCACTGGGTTTTTTAATCGTTTATTTTATTGAAGCATTTACGTATGACAGGAAGATGGAGTTAATCCCCATGCTGGAATTTATTTCCATTACGGCCGGATTTATAGGAGGGTTTCTATTAATTATACTGATTTCATTTGCCTATTTTTTTACGGCCGATTTGACAATTGTAAGAACATTCAAACCTGCCCTGATAGATTTTGATGAAAGTAAAAAGATTGAAAAAGCAGAGGAAGAAAAGAAAAAGGATGATAATTTCGGACTACCAGTCGATTATTATTTAACTGCACGCTTTCGATTCAGGAAAGCAAGAAGTGTGACCCACTACAGTAAGGAATTTCTCGATAATATTTTCAATCGTCATCATTTTTCTGCGATCATTACCATAGTGCTGGCCTTTATTTTCATGATCTTTATTGGTTTCTTTCTCGATCACCGGATTTTCCAGGTGCCGGCGGCAGCAAGTATCTTAATCCTATTTGCCTTGTTGATGGCACTTGCGGGGGCCCTGTCTTATTTTATGAGAAGCTGGAGCATATTGTTTGTGGTTTTCCTGTATGTTGTTCTTAATATTCTTTATAAATATGATATAATTGATCCGCGCAACAAAGCGTTCGGTCTCGACTATGCTGTTGCTAAGCGACCAGCCTATTCTCTTCAGAGCCTGGAGGCATTGAATACGTCCGATAAAATTGAAGCTGATAAAAAAAATATGATCGGCATCCTGGACAGATGGAAGGCCCGGCAGGGAGAAGACAAACCTTTGATGATCGTTTTTAATTTTAGTGGTGGCGGCGTACGAAGCGCCACTTTTGCCATGAACGTGTTGCAGGAACTGGATAGTATTACTCATGGGACCATTATGAAGAAAACAGCGCTGATAAGTGGCGCATCAGGTGGAATGCTTGCGGCAGCTTACTACCGGGAGCTTTGCAGGATGCGGGATAGCGGGAAAAATATTAACCCGGACGATAAGAAATATCTGCACAATATTTCAAAAGATCTGCTGAATCCTATATTTTCTTCCATGATTGCGAGAGATATTTTTTCACCTGCGCAAAAGTTTTCGGTTGGCCCTTACCGTTATGTCAAAGACAGGGGATATGCATTTGAACAAAAGCTGAATGAAAATACTCATGGCATTCTAAATAAGGATATAGGCTTTTATAAAAAGGATGAAGCCAACGCCACAGTGCCGCTAATGATTCTTAGCTCGGTTATTACAAAAGATTTGAAAAAAATGATGATCTCTACGCAGCCGATCAGTTTTATGATGCAACCAACATTTGTAGATAGTACTTCTAAGCTTGATGGGCCGGATGCAGTGGATTTTGCTGCAATGTTTAAAAATGAAAATCCTATGCACCTGCGCATGCTTACTGCATTGCGCATGAATGCTACTTATCCGTATATTTTGCCCAGTGTATGGTTGCCAAGTGAGCCTATCGTTGATGTAATGGATGCAGGACTCAGGGATAATTACGGGCAGGAAATTTCACTAAGATTTTTACACGTGTTTAAAGACTGGGTAGATGCCAACACGCGTGGCGTTTTGATAATCCAGGTGCGGGCAAGACAAAAAGGAAGTTGGGACGATACCTATTCCAATGATGGTATACTCAGTATTCTAACCAAACCTTTTTCCATGTTACAGATAAACTGGTTCAGATTGCAGGATTATTTTGAAGATGATGAAATTACCTATGCACAGGATATTGACACTAACTTTCATCGCGTAGCATTTATGTACGTTCCGCAGAACCAGGAGCAGGGGGCTACGCTAAATTTTCATCTAACGGCCAGGGAAAAGAAAGAAGTTATCGCTTCGGTAAAAAGAAAAAATAATCTTGAAGCTTTTGATGAAGTGAAAAGATATTTACAGCATTAAGGAACAATCAACTTAAACGCAGAAGGAAGAATTTCAATATTGAAAATTTTATTTGTTTCTGCGCAATCTCCATCAATATGTAACGGAGCCATGTGGTGGTTGATGATCTGTAATTTGTTCGTTTGAAAGTACACTACGCTCTTATTGTGAAAGTTTTTTTCTTCGTAGCCTGTGAGTTTCCCGCCTTTAATTTGTTTAAACACAGACCAGATCGCCGAGGGTTTGCTCATTTTTTTTACGATAATGATATCGAGCAAACCGTCGCTCAGCTTTGCCTTTGGCGCAATGGTGAAATTATTTCCAAACTGGTTGCTATTGGCAATACACATGAAAAAGGCATCGGCTTTAAAATTGATCTGTTCATTTTTTATTTCAAACAGATAAGTTTTTGCCGATAAAAAATTTTTAAAGGTTTGTTTGATGTAGGTGATCAGGCCGCGTTTCTTTTGCAAAGAAAAATCATGAGCCACCTGTGCATCAAGCCCGATGCCGCAGAGCATGCAACTTAATTGATCGTTGATGAAGAAAGCATCCGTTTTTTTTGTTTTACCATTGATGATTATCTCTAATGCCTGATTAATGGCGCGTGGTATTTTGGCAGCAAAAGCAAGGCCGTTCCCTGACCCCATCGGGATAATGCCAACATTAACTTTTGTGTTCAGGATGGCTGAAATTACCGGGCTGAGTGTTCCGTCGCCGCCGCATATTACTACATCAGTTATTTCGTCCTGTGCTATTTTTTCTTTCAGAAAATCGTAGTTTTTATTGGCAGAAGTAGGCAGTATTTCGAAGGCAATATTATTTTCCAGGCAACTCACAATGATTTTTTTTTCGAGAGGCAATTTGCTTTTGGTTCCCGAGACAGGATTAATGAAAAATAAAATTTTCCGGCGTGTCATATCGTGAAAAATAAATGTCCTGTAACTTTTGCAATTGAAAGTAAAACAAATCTAATAAGAATCCTGAAGCAGAAAATGTATCAATTTTTGATTGACTCATTTTGATTCAGCATTTTCCATAACAGGTCTTTTAATGGAAGCAAATTGTAATTGGTGAGCGATGAAATGAAAATATGCGGAATATCCTTCGGTAATTCTTTTTCGATGGCCTCTTTTAGTTCATCATCCAGCAGATCACTTTTGCTGATGGCAAGTATGAATTTTTTGTCCAGAAGTTCGGGATTATATTCTCTCAATTCATTTTTTAAGATCTCAAACTCTTTAGCATGATCATCACAGTCGGCGGGTATTAAAAATAATAATACCGGGTTACGCTCAATATGTCGTAAAAACCGAATTCCTAATCCTTTTCCTTCGGCCGCGCCCTCAATGATTCCGGGCAGATCCGCTACGCAAAAACTTTTGTGATCGCGATATTCCACCATGCCCAATTGCGGTGTTAATGTGGTAAAAGCATAATTAGCAATCTTTGGTTTGGCGGCAGTAATTACAGATAGCAAAGTTGATTTTCCTGCATTGGGGAAACCCACCAAACCCACATCGGCAAGTACCTTCAGCTCTATTACTTTCCACCCCTCTTGCCCTTCTTCTCCAGGTTGTGAATGTTGGGGAGCCTGGTTGGTAGCAGTCGCAAAGTGCGAATTACCCAGCCCACCGCGGCCTCCTTTCATTAAAATCATTTCCTGCTTGTCTTCTAAAATTTCGGCTTCCTGTTTTCCTGATGTCTCATCTTTAGCAATTGTTCCCAACGGTACTTCAATAATGATATCTTTCCCATCACGACCGGTGCGATTATTCTTGCTTCCGTTCTCTCCATTTTCTGCCAATACATTTTTGAAATACCGAAGATGCAATAACGTCCACAGGTTTTTATTTCCGCGAAGAATGATGTGGCCACCTCTGCCGCCATCGCCACCATCCGGCCCGCCAAGGGAGGTAAGTTTATTGCGCATAAAGTGTGTGCTGCCGGCACCACCGTGTCCGCTTCTGCAAAACACCCGTATATAATCAATAAAATTATTTTTTTCCACCGCTGTAAATATCGATAAGTTTTTGGGAAGTGTGTGGGTTCTTTGTTTTGCAGCCATGCATACACGTGCTAACCTGAGTGATAAATTTTACCGTGTAAAAATTCAGAAAATTAAATCAGCGGTTTATTTGTTCTGAAACAAGTGCCCTTGAACATAGCAATTGCATGATCATGCTGATTGGTAATCGTTACATGATACAGTCCCGTCGATTTTCCATTATGAATTTCTTTCGCCTCTGCTGTAAGTTCATCTCCTGGATGGACAGGCTTTAAAAAATTGATGGACGTGTCAAGGGCCACAGATAACACATTCCTGTTGTTGCAGGCAAAGGCAAATGCACTATCAGCAAGTGAAAATGCAATGCCACCATGTACGATACCAAAGCCATTGACCATTTCTTTACGTACCAACATTTTTATTTTGCTATAGCCTTCCCTGATTTCAATTACCTCAATTCCCAGCCATTGACTGAAGAGGTCATCCTGCATCATTTTATTTACAACCTCTGATGGCTGGAATTTTTTTTGTTCCATTTTTAAAAAGTTATTCTCCGGTAAAATTTGGTTTTCTTTTTTCCAAAAAAGCTGCAACGCCTTCTTTGAAATCTTTTGTAAGTGCTGCTGTTTGTTGCAGTTCATCTTCTGTGCTCAATTGCGCTTCTAAAATTTGATATACCGATTTATTTAGTGCCTGCTTTGTAAATGCGAGCGCTTTGGTTGGAAGCATCGCCAGCGTCTGGGCGATGGCATTGGCTTCCTGAACGAATTTTTTATCCGGAAAGAATTTATAGATCATTCCGATTCTTTCGGCATCTTTTGCGCTCACTTTTTCACCCAGCATCATAAACGCACTTGCCTTTTGTAAACCGATTAGCCTTGGTAAAAAGAAGGTCCCCCCATTGTCCGGTATTAAACCGATTTTACTAAACGCCTGTATGAATGCAGCGGATTCAGCAGCTACAACAATGTCACAACTTAATGCGATGTTCGCGCCAGCTCCTGCAGCCACTCCATTTACAGCAGCCATCACCGGTTTATTCAAATTCCTGATTTTATTGATCAACGGATTATAATGCTCGCTCAGGATTTTTTTCATGCCCGGGCCATTGGGGTCAACCACTTCGCCCAGATCCTGGCCAGCGCAAAAAGCTTTGCCTGCACCTGTAAGATAAACACACCGGATATTTTTATCCGTTTCACATTCGTCCAGCTTTTGTTGCAGTGTTAATGCCATTTCGCGGTTGAAAGCATTAAACTTTTCAGGCCGGTTTAATGTTATAAACGCGGTTGAATTTTTTATTTCAAAAAGAACGGAGGACACATCAAAAAGAATAAAGTGAAATTTTAATTTCTGATATTTTTGCAAGCCGTTTGTCGGCTGTGAAAAGCGGTAACTTATATGTGAAAGCAGTCGCGGCGATCAATGCATCCGGCAAGCGAAGATTATATTTTCGTATCTGATCAAATCATCGCCATTCGCTTCTGAGTTTACGCTGGATAGAAACGGCATCCTCCTTATAAACACCTTTTAATGCACCACAAAATTCCAGGAAACTTCTTCATTTTGTTTGGTTTTCGCTTTTTTGGAGACTGTCAAGCTTCTCCTGCTTTTTCTCTTTTGGGTCCTCTTTTTAATAATAACAGTCATAAAATGCTTTTTCTAAAGATACAATTCATTAATGACATTTAAAGTAATCAAAAGGCTCCAAACATTCGTTGCATCGATATAACGATTTACATGAAGTGGAACCGAATTCACTTATAGGTTTTGTATTTAATGAACCACAATGCGGACATTCTACTTTTAGATTTTCTAAAAAAGTTTTGTCAAAGCTTTTGCCAATTGGCGGCGCAATACCATAGTCTTTTAATTTCTTTTTTCCGCTTTCACTCATCCAGTCTGTCGTCCATGAAGGAGAAAGTACGTGTGTTAGTTTCACATTTTTGTATCCATGGAAAAGCAGTTCCATTTTAATATTCATAGAAATCATGTCCATCGCAGGACAGCCGGAATAAGTAGACGTAATGAAAACTTCCACATCATTGTCATGTATATGAATATCACGAACCACGCCGAGATCCACAACAGATAAAACAGGGATCTCCGGATCAAAAACATTTTCCAGTAATTGCCGGATTTTCTGAACTTCAATATCATGTGTAATGCTTTCCATTTGCTGATGTATTACCATTCACAGCCGGGATAGGCTCTTTGCAGAAATTGCATTTCAGCGAGAATGTAACCGAGCTCTTCGGAGTGAATGCCGGTTTTGCCACCGCTATGCATCCAGAGGTTATTGCCGGGCATGGTGAGTGTGGCTTCTTCAAATACTGTTTCAATTTTTTTCTGCCACATATCTTTTAACTTACTAACGTCAACGCTTATGCGATTTTCCAGCAATGATCTTTCATATGTTGCCGTTTCAAACATTTCACCTGAAAAGGGCCAGATATTTTCAATTGCTTTTTCCATTCTCATCCTGCTTTCGTCTGTGCCATCACCGAGGCGAATTACCCAATCGCCACTCCACCTGAGATGATAGGTAACCTCTTTCAGCGATTTTTCTGCAATGGCGGCCAGTTGAGTATCTGTTGATGCGCTCAATCGTTGGTATAAATAAAACTGGTAGGCGCTGAAGAAAAAAAGTTTCGTAATTGTCTTTGCCCAGTCGCCATTGGAAGTTTCTGCAATCAACAGGTTTTTGAACTCTCTTGCATCGCGCAGATATGCCAGAGAATCTTCTGTTGCATCTCCCTTCAATGAGGCAGCATATTGATAAAAGTTCCTGGATTGTCCAATCAAATCCAATGCGATATTAGAAATGGCGATGTCCTGCTCGATCGTTGGTCCATGCCCCGTCCATTCGCTCAGGCAATGGCCCATGATTAGAGAAGTATCTGCAAGCTGAAGCGTATAATCAAATAAATTTTGATTCATGATCACATATGTTTTACTTCATCCGGCAAATGATAAAAAGTAGGATGACGATAAATCTTATCATTTGCCGGGTCATACAAGCTGGCAGCTTCATCAGGATTGGATGCATGAATGTATTTAGATTCAACTACCCAAATGCTTACGCCTTCCATTCTTCGCGTATACACATCACGTGCATTTTCCATTGCCGTTTGCGCATCGGCAGCATGCAGGCTACCCACATGCTTGTGATCGAGGCCTTGTTTGCTCCTGATAAAAATTTCCCAAAGTGGTTCTTCTGATTTCATACAATAGGATTTACGCTGCTGATCGTTGTTTCTTTTTTTCTGCGTGAGCTATTGCGGCTTCTCTAACCCATTCACCGTTTTCATGCGCATTAACGCGGTCGCCTAAGCGCTGTTTGTTGCACGGGCCATTACCTTTTACCACATTCCAAAATTCATCCCAGTTTATTTCGCCAAAATCATAACGCTGTCTTTCTTTGTCCCACTTCAGTTTATCGTCCGGTATTTTTAAACCCAACACATCTGCCTGCGGGACACACATATCTACAAATTTTTGGCGGAGCTCATCATTGCTGAATCTTTTTATTTTCCATTGCATGCTTTGGGCCGTGTGAGGTGAGGCATCATCCTTTGGCCCAAACATCATCAGGCTGGGCCACCACCAGCGGTTGAGCGCATCCTGGGCCATTTCTTTTTGCTCCTTGCTGCCGCGGCAAAGCATCAAGAGAATTTCATACCCTTGCCGCTGATGAAAACTTTCTTCTTTGCAAATGCGGATCATCGCGCGGGAATAGGGCCCGTAAGAAGCACGGCATAGCGGTACCTGGTTCATTATTGCAGCGCCATCTACCAGCCAACCGATTGTGCCAATGTCAGCCCATGTTAAAGTAGGATAATTAAAGATGGAAGAATATTTGGCTTTGCCGGAAAGTAATTGCTGTACCATCTCGTCACGTGAGATACCCAGTGTTTCTGCCGCGGCATATAAATACAAGCCATGACCTGCCTCGTCCTGCACTTTAGCCAACAACGTTACTTTTCTTCTTAGTGACGGAGCTCGTGTAATCCAGTTGGCTTCCGGCAACATACCGACAATTTCACTGTGTGCATGTTGACTGATCTGCCGGATCAGCGTTTTGCGATAGTCTTCCGGCATCCAATCCCTGGGCTCAATTCTTATTTCACCGGCCACTTTATCATCAAATATTTTTTGTTGTTCGGCTGAGGACATATTAACAGATCGTTTTTCGAAGTTACAAATTACAAATGGCAAAAACTAACAACTGTTAGTTTTTTAACGCTATGTCAATTCAATTATTTTACATCAAAATCAACAACTACCTTTTTACTGACCGGGTGCGATTGGCAAGTCAGAATAAATCCTGCCTTCACTTCATCAGGCTCGAGCCCGTAATTGGTTTCCATTTCCACTTCACCTTCTATAAGTTTGGCCTTGCAGGTGCAGCATACGCCTCCTTTGCAGGCAAAAGGCAGATCAGCTCCCTGTGCTAACGCTGCATCAAGAATTACATTGCTGTCATAGTCGAGTTTGAAGCTAAAACTTCTTCCGTCGGTTTTTACCGTTATATCACATCCTTCACTCGATGCTTCTTTTACTGCAATGGGTTTATCAGTCTTTTTGCGAAGCGGTGTGGTAAATAATTCAAAATGTATTTTTTGCTCAGCGATACCTCTTTTTTCTAAAAATTCTTTAAGGGCAAAAATCATCTGTTCCGGCCCACAAATAAAAATCTCATCCGCAGCTTCGAAATCAACTATCCTGGAAAATTGCCGGCATTTTTCTTCGTCTATCCGTCCATGATTTATTGCGGCATCTGTAAGCTCGCGGCTCAGGACATGGTAAAGGCTGAATCTTTCGAGGTATTTATCTTTCAGGTTTGCCAACTGTTCTTTAAAAATAACGGAGGAAGAATTTTTGTTGCCGTAAATGAGCGTTACAAAACTTTCTTTTTCTACTGCTAAAATTGTTTTGATCAATGAGATTATGGGCGTTATGCCGCTGCCCGCCGCGAAAAAAGCATAATTCTTTTTTTGATCTTTCTTTATCTGGGTATAAAAAGATCCCGAAGGCACCAGCACTTCTAATTCATCCCCCTGTTTCAGGAAGTCATTGGCATAGGATGAAAAAATTCCGTCAGCCACTTTTTTTATGGCTACCCGCAATTCATTTTCCAGGGGACTGCTGCAGATAGAATAGGAACGCCTGATCTCTTCGCCATTGACAAAGCGGCGGATTGTAATATTTTGACCAGGAATAAATATAAAGTCTTCCTTTATTTCTCCCGGTATGATAAAGACAACGGATACACAATCGTTCGTTTCTTTTCGTATATTCTTTACCGTTAGCTTATGAAAATGTAATGCCAACTCATTATTTTTTTAAACCAGCAATTAAAAATGTAAGCATATTTTCTTCCAGTTCTTTTGGGTCTACTTTTCTGCCGGAGCGGTGCCACCCTTCAATGCCGTTTATTGCAGCAAGGATGATATGGACGGCAACACCTGTGTTCAGTTTTCGTATTTCTTTTCTTTCAATTCCTTTTTTTAGAATAGAGGACAAGCGCGACCGGTAGTTTCTTCTTTGAGACTTGTAATCGCTCTGTAAAGGCTCGGGTAGATGAATCCATTCATGGTCGGCAATGTATATGTTGTCAAACTCGTTAATCATCATGTTAATATGAAAACAGATGATGGCTTCAACCTTTGCCAGGCTGCCCCCGCGGCTATTTTCCACCTGTTTCATGTGATTCATGAATAGTTTGGCGATGCGGGAGCAAATTACTTCCAGCAACTCGCTTTTGGAACTGATGTGGTTATAGAGGCTCGGTGCTTCCACGCCAATAGCTTCTGCAATATCCCGCATGGAGGTAGCGCTAAATCCCTTTTTAATGAAGAGGGATGACGCCTTTTTTGTAATGACGTCTTTTTTTGAACCGTTTTGTGATGCTATTATTTTCGCCATTGGCTGCTTATTCAGTTTTCAAAACTAACGCTTATTAGTTTTTAGTAGCTATGAAAAAGGAGAGTTTTTTTATAATATTTAAGTACAAATTGAGCTAAGAGAAAGTGAAGCATACACGAAGAATAACTATTTTTGCCCATTCAAAAAATGAGAATGCTGTTAGAAAAGGTAGATACGGTCGAGTCCATCTCTTCGAAAGATTTCAAAAATAAATATTACGTACCTCAAACACCGCTTGTGATGGCAGGCCTTGCCAAACAGTGGCCGGCATACAATAAGTGGACATGGGATTATTTTAAGCAAATCGTGGGCGATAAAAAGGTCGCCTTGTACAATAACATCAAAAGCGACGCATACACTCCCATTAATACGGCAGACGATTATAAAACCTTTGGGGAATATATAGACATGATCCAGAAAGGACCGGCCGGTTGGAGGATTTTTTTATTCAACATATTTGATCATGCACCGCAACTCATGGATGATTTTACGTGGCCGCAGGGACTGATGAAAGGGTTTGTAAAAAAATACCCGATGCTTTTTACCGGCGGACAGACTTCTATTACTCATATGCATTTCGACATTGACATGTCGCATATTTTGCATACCCAATTTGTGGGCAGAAAACGGGTACTCTTGTTTCGTTACGAGGAACAACATAAATTATACCGCAAGCCATTTGAAGTATTGAGCCTTGCCGATTTCTCTAACTACAGTCAAAATTCCGGGAACCCGGATTATGAAAAATTCCCTGCATTGAAATATGCAAAGGGATATGAAGTAATTTTAAATCACGGCGATACGCTCTTTATGCCTGCGGGGTATTGGCATCATATGGAGTATCTTGATAGTGGCTTTGCGATGAGCCTGCGTGCGTTGCAAAGCTCTCTCTCAGGAAAGGCAAAAGGGCTGTGGAATTTATTCGGAATGAGGACGATAGATACCTTAATGAAGAAGATGGCTCCCAAACTCTGGTACAATTACAAGATTAAAAAGATAGACCAACTTGCCAAAGAGGAGATAGAAAGAAACACTAATTAATTTTTTTTAAAAATTATTTTTATTGCGAATAATTACTAATTTAGCAATCCATTCCCGATTTTCTCTATCCTGACTTTAAGAACCATCTGCACGAAAAGGAAAAGCCAAAAACGTTAGTTCGATTTAATTTATTTAACATAGAGTAGTATTACCGAGAGAGATTAAACTTTTTTCTTGTGGTTTCAGAGGTAAGCAAGGCCGGTGATTTTTATCACTGGCCATTTTAATGTTCTATTGAAATTTAATCCATTGACCGGTTAATAAATTTTACAAGTGGCATTAGTGCTTTGAATGCCTGGATGGTTTCATTCAACAAAGTTTTTGAAGTGAGGGTCTTATCTTGTATAGGTTTTAATGCCACGAAGCTTTTCAGTCTCAGAAATTCAGCCGCTTTATTTTCTTTATCATAGCCTTTCGGTACGTTTACGAGCATTTGTGATTCGATCATCTCCAATCCCGGATATTGTTTCCTGAACGAAGCGCTTTCAATTATTTTTTTAAATTCTGTGGAACAATAATCAATTTCCTGACGCAGTTTTTTCAAATCATCGGGTTGCGGCATCCAGAGTCCGCCGCCGGCAAAGCTTTCACCGCCGGGTTGCAGGTGAAAATAGTATCCTGCATAAACAGACTTCTTACCTCCATGGTTGAGAGAGGCACCCATGTTGGGTTTGTAGGGTGACTTATCTTTTGAGAAACGTATATCGCGGTTTATCCTGAAGACGCAGTCCTTAGGTTTTAGCTCCTTAATATCGCTATCGAATACACGGATGGAATCGATCAGTTTCTGAACAAAATTTTCAAAGTCAGCTTTTGCTGAAACATAAGCATTACGGTGATTATCAAACCACGGTTTATTGTTATTTTTTTTAAGCTGTGCTAAAAACTGTAAGGTAGAAGTATCAAGCATTAACAGGGAAGGATCCTAAAAATTTTGAAAAGGGTTTGCGGAAAAATATCACTTTACTTTAGCCCAATTTTCGCCGCTTTTGATTCTGTATATGGTCATTTCGCTCACGTTGTATTTTTTTGCAAGCTGTTTGTAAGTAAGCTTTCGGTTGGGACTGTTGATTGCAGACTTTATTGTTTTTACGTGCGCCGCTGAAAGTTTTAGTCCCTTACTTCTGGTATGTTGCACTTTTTTATAGGCGATTTTTTCCGGGCTTTTTTGCTGGTGCGAGCTCACATTTGCCTGAGAAGCCCATTTTAAATTTTTTGCGTTGTTGTCTAACTTGTTGTGATTAATATGGATAACGAATTTATTTTTGGGAGAATCCTTCTTCTTGAAAAGCTTCGCTACTTCGCGGTGAAGATAAATAGTGCCATTATTGCCATCCACATGCAGGTTAAGTGTTTTATAACCCGACGTTACAGAACCCTCTAATAATTTTCCATCTTCATGAATATCGTCAGAATAGCTGGCGGCGCGCCCGTGAGATGAAATCGCATATTTTTTACGCAGCGATTTCCATCCGCTAAATTGTAATTGCTTCCATTGCTCGCCGTTGATTTTTTTGATCATAGCCTATGGGTTTAAAATAAAGTTACAAACTAAGTTCGTATCATCTTCAAAAATTCTTCTTCGTCTATGATTTTTACTGTTTTAATTTTTTTTGCTTTATCAAGTTTGCTGCCCGCTGCTTCACCTGCTACAAGATAATTAAGATTGGCACTTACGGAAGAAAGTAATTTGCCTCCGTTATCTTCGGCAAGTTTCTCCGCGTCGCTTCTTTTTAACGTTGGCAAAGTTCCTGTAAATAAAAAAGTGTATCCCGACAGGACCCCGGTCTTCGCCTCCGCTTTATCACCCGTTATGTTTAATCCCATGTCTTCAAGAGTCTTTAGCATGGCAATGTTATCCGCGTTATGAAAAAATTCATAAATGCTTTCGCTAACCTTGGTGCCGATATCTTTCAGTTGCTCCAGTTGCTCCAAAGTAAAATGTTCAAAATCAAAAATCTTGTCGACACTTTTTGCCAACGTCTTTGCGGTGGCCTCACCGACGTAGCGGATACCAAGGCCAAAAATGAGTCGGTGCAAACTTTGTTTTTTTGAACTCTGAATAGCAGTACGGAGATTATCAATCGATTTTTGTCCAAAACCTTCTAGTTGTTCAATCTCTTCAAAATTCAAAGTATATATACCGGGAATATTTTTCAACAATCCGAGTGAATAAAATTTTCGCACGTTCGATTCGCCAAGGCTCTTAATATCCATGGCATCTTTACTCACAAAATGGATGATCCTTTCTACCACCTGCGCTTCGCAATTAATATTCACACAGCGCCAGACTGCCTCGCCTTCCGGCTTTACGAGCGGATCGCCACAAACCGGGCAATATGTTGGAAAAATTATTTTCCTTTCATGACCCTTCCTTAATTCGATCAATGGTTTTACAATATATGGAATTACATCACCTGCCCTTTCTACTATAACGGTGTCGCCTATGCGAAGATCTTTTTCTGCAATTATATCGGCGTTGAATAACGAGATAGATGAAACTGTAACGCCACCGATATATACAGGTTTTATTTTTGCTACCGGCGTAACGGACCCGGTTCGCCCCACCTGGAATTCGACTTTTACCAGTTTGGAAGTGGCTTGTCTTGCCTTAAATTTAAATGCAATGGCCCATCGCGGATGATGTGTGGTGCTGCCTGTTTGTCGCTGCAGTTCCACGTCATTTACTTTAATTACCATTCCATCTATTTCGTACGGAAGATCATCTCTTTTACTTTCAAACTCATGACAGAAATTAACAACCTGGTCTATGCTGTTGAATAATTTTTTTTCATGTACAGGAGTTTTGAAACCCAACTCCGACAATAATTGCAGGGAACCGGTATGAGTCGCCAACATGCTTACATCCTTTGAATTTCTTTTGTCATTCAGTTTAAATAAACTGATATGATATAAGATTGCTTCGAGTTTTCTTTTTCTTACTGCAGCGGGATCTTTCATCCGGAGCGATCCGGCTGCAGCATTGCGCGGATTGGCCAAAGGCGGCAACCCTTCTTCTGCTAAAGTTGCATTGTAACCTGCAAAATTCTTTTTCGTCATTAATACTTCACCCCGTATTTCAATCATCTGAATTCCATAATGGGAAAATTTTGCCGACAGCGGGATCGAGCCGATTTGTTTTAGATTAAGAGTAATGTCATCACCGGCAACACCATCTCCGCGCGTAGCACCGCGAACCAGCAGATCGTTTTCATAAATAAGAGAAATGCTTGCCCCATCAAATTTTGGTTCTGCACTGTATTCAATATTTTTTGCAGTAACTAACCCTCTTACCCGTTTGTCCCAATCAAATAAGTCCTGTTCATTATAACTATTTTCAAGGCTTAGCATGGGTACCAGGTGTGGAACCGTTACGAATTCCTTGTTGAGACTGCTACCAACGCGTTGTGTAGGGGAATCAGGGAGTATGATGTCCGGATTTTCTTTTTCCAGTTTTTCCAGTTCTTTATACAGCTTATCATATTCCTGATCGGAGATGAGAGGATCATTTAATATATAATAGCGATACTCATGAAACCTCAGGACTTCCCTTAATTCTTTAGCTGAGCCCTTGCTTTTCAACAGGCGGGTGGTCAAAGCCTCTAAGTTTTTTATTTGCTCTTTGCTATACATTGGCAGTGCGCGTTAATCTGCGTTTATGGATTAGCGTTAGATGTAATATCAGGCGAAAAAGTACAATAAATTTATTTTAAGAAAAGATAATTTTTATAAGAAAAATCGGGGGCTGCTGCACGAAATTTGAAATAATGTGTGTAATTTACACAATAAATTGCCTGATATGAAGAAAACTCTACTGCTGTCGCTAACCCTTTTACTTTTTTTTACTAAAGGTTTTTCGCAATTGTTATCCTGGTCTCCGTCTTTTATACAGGAAAGCAGTACGCCAGATACCATTTTTGTAGATGCCATCAAAGGTAACCAGGGATTATTAAATTACACACCAACATCGGATGTATATGTCCACATTGGCGTTATCACGAATAAGAGTACAAGTTCTTCCGACTGGCGCTATGTTTCCAGTGTATGGGGGAGTACTAATCCAACATACCAGGCCAAGTATGCGGGAAACAATAAATGGTATTATGTAATTATCGGTGGTCTAAGATCATTTTTTGGGATTTCTGATCCAACCGAAACGATTCAAAAGATTGCCATTCTTTTTCGTAATGGAAGCGGATCGTTAAAACAGGCTAATGCAGATAATGGTGATATGTATGTGCCCGTTTATGATAATGGTCTTTATGCCAGGATCGATAATCCTTATCGTCAGCCGAAGTATGTGCCTGTGTTGGAAACGGTCACAAAAAATGTAGGTGATAATCTTCCGATCGTTGCCAATTGCAGCCAGGCAGGTAGCACAATAGATATTTATTATAACGGCAGTCTGATCTCTACTACTACAGGAACAAGAGATAGTACCAACGAAGTAATTGCTGCTTCCGGTACGCAAACGGTAATTGCAAAGGCTACCAACGGAGTTAATACCAGCAGCGATACAATTAGTTTTTATATCAATCCTCCTAATAATGTTGCGTCTGTTCCCGCAGGCGATGTTGAAGGTATCAACTACGAGACGGGAGACACTTCCGTTACATTGGTAATATATGCACCACACAAAAGCAGTATGCTTGTATTGGGGGATTTTAATGACTGGACTGCATCTGCGAAGTATCTTATGAATGTTACTCCAGATGCAGATACTTTCTGGTTGCGAATTACCGGTCTTACCCCCGGCATGTACTATTCATATCAATATTTAATAGATAACTCGCTGCAGGTGCCGGATTACAATGCGCAACTTGTATTAGATAAAGATGCTGATCCTTACATTCCTTCCGGAAATTTCCCGGGATTGCCTTCATTTCCTTCGCAGGCTTCGGGTTCATTGGTGAGTGTATTACAAACGGGACACGCTGCATATACATGGAACGACGCAAGCTTTACGAAACCCGACAAACGAAACCTGGTTATTTATGAATTGCTGGTAAGAGATTTTGTTGCAACAGAAAGCTGGAATACGATTGCCGATACATTGAGTTACTTAAAAAGATTAGGAGTAAATGCAATTGAAGTAATGCCCTTCTGCAATTTTGAAGGAGCCAGCAGTTGGGGCTATAATCCCAATTTCTTTTTTGCTCCGGATAAAGTGTATGGTACACCGGATGACGTAAAACATTTCGTAGATGTATGCCATCAAAATGGAATAGCTGTGATAATGGATTTGGCCATGCAGGATGTTTTCGGAAGTTCTCCATTGGCATCTATGTATTGGAATTCTTCTACCGGAACGCCCACTCAGCAAAATCCATGGCTGGATTCACTGCCGACCCATCCTTATAATGTAGGTTCTCAATTTAATCATTCAAGTGCCGCCACGATTGATTTAAGGAACAGGGTGTATGCCTACTGGGTTGATAGTTTTCATCTTGATGGCTTCAGGTTCGACCTTGCAGGAGGGTATACACAAACAGATTATTTAACGAACGGACAAGACTGGCAAAATACTTATGATGCAGGCAGGGTAAGCACGTGGCAAAACATTTATACATCACTGCAGAATATTAAACCGGGCACCTATTGCATACTCGAAAGCTTTGTAAATAATACCGAACAGAAATACTATACAGACAATGGAATGCTTACCTGGGGAGCGGGTGCAAATGAAAATTATAGTTTTAACCAGGCCACGATGGGGTATAATACCGGATGGGATTTTAGCAATGGCATTTATACGGCTGATGGACTGTCGCAACCCGGCATGGTTACGTACCAGGAGAGCCATGACGAGGAAAGGATCCAGTATAAGAACGAGGCTTATGGAAACATTTCGGGCAGTTATCATGTAACAGATACGGCGACGGGTTTAACGAGAAGTGCGATGGCTGCGGCTTTCTGGGCCATGATGCCGGGCCCCAAGATGTTATATGAGTTTGAAGAATTGGGGTATGATTACTCCATTAACCGGTGCACCAATGGCACTATAAATAATGCGTGCAGAACGGACCCTAAACCCATTCGCTGGGATTTTTATCAAAATGCTGATCGGCTGGATCTATATAATATATATAGTAAGTTGCTTCAGTTGAAGATCAACGCCGTCTACCTCTCTACTTTTACGACAGGCACTGTAAATAAAGATTTATCAGGCGCCATTAAATGGATGAGTGTGAGTGGCCCAGCATTGGATGTAATGGTATATGGTAATTTTGATGTAGCACAACAGAACAGCACGGTTACATTTCCGGCAACCGGTATGTGGTACAACTTATTTACCGGAGCCGGTGAAAATCTTATATCTGCTTCACAATCCGTCACGCTTCAGCCCGGGGAATATTATGTGTATGTAAATAGTGCCGGCGCTCTTCCGGTAACATTAGTGAGTTTTACCGGTAAAAATGAGGCTAATGTGAACGTGTTGACGTGGAAAGTTGAGAATGAATCGGGATTGAATTATTATGACGTGGAAAGAAGTTATGATGGAAAAAACTTCGATGACATTGGCAGAGTGAGCGCCACCGGGCAGAATATGTATTCATATACAGATGCCATAGCAGGAGCTTCCGGCGTTTATTATTACCGTTTAAAAAGCGTGGATATAGACGGCAACTTTACATATAGTTCTGCAGTTAAACTAACGCTAACGGGCAACCGAAAATCAATTGTAGTGAATCCAAACCCGTTTAGTCAGGGCCTGGTTATTACAATTGAGTCACCCACACAGGATAAAGCCAGGATGGTGCTTACTGATTTAACGGGAAGAAAAATATCAGGAAGTATTGAAAATCTGACAGCAGGCAGCAACCATTTGACATTAACCGTAGCAAAAAAATTATCGGCAGGTACATACCTGCTTACGGTTAGTGATGAAGAGGGAACTGAGACGATTAAAGTAATAAAAAGCAATTAATAAACCATAGCTACGTTTTTATGCCCATTGCAAAAAAGGAAAGTCATACAGGAATTACCAAGACTTTCAAGAAGATTCAATCTGAAGTACAAAGCATCAACCGGATAGCCTTGTCGGTAGACTGTGTCATATTTGGATTTGATGAAAACAAACTCAAAGTATTGTTGATCCGCTCGGATCTGAAAAAGTTTCATGGGAAATGGTCGTTATTGGGAGACCTGGTAATGCCAGAACAGGATCTTGATGCTGCAGCTTATGAAATATTAAGACAACGGACGGGCCTCAATGATCTGTACCTGGAGCAGGTGCATACATTCGGAGACGTAAATCGTCATCCTGCAGGCCGTGTGGTTACTATAGCGTACTGTTCACTGATCAACGTGCAGCATCATCGTTTAAAAATTCTTGACAATGAATTGCACTGGCATGAGGTAGAAAGTGTGAAAGACCTTGCATTCGACCATCAGAAGATTTTTGAAATGTGCTATGCATGGTTGCAGAAAAGAGTACAGGAGCATCCTTTGGGCCTGAGTCTTTTGCCGAATAAATTTTCTTTGCGGGAGCTGCAGAATTTATATGAGGCGATTCTCAATATAAAGCTGGACAGGAGAAATTTCCGGAAGAAATTCTTCGCCATGGATTTTCTTGTGGATATGAATGAAGATGAGCAGAATGTGCCGCATCGCCCCGGCAGGCTTTATAAGTTCGATTATGAAAAATATGAAAAGAGAAAGAAAGTGTGGACAGGAATTGACTTTTAGCGCCCGACAGTCGGTCTGCAGACCGGATAATACCGCAAAATTTTTTTTAAAAAAAATTTGTATTTCGTAAAAAATTTCTAAATTGTGTAAAATTTACACATTCTAAAAACGGCGTAAATTTTATCACCAAGTTTAAAACGATTGTTGTTATGAGAAATCGCGTCATTCCAATTGTAAAGCGCTTATGCGCTGTTTTCCTTCTTATCACTATTACATTAGCATCAAAAGCTCAAAATACGGTAAATGGTACTGTTACTGCAAATGACGGAACTCCGGTAGCAGGTGCCACGGTGCTTGTGAAGGGTACCCGTGTGGGAACACAGACTTCATCTAATGGAACCTTTTCAATAAAAGTTCCTGCCAATCATGATGTGCTGGTAGTGTCGGCAGTAGGCTATGGTCAGCGGGAGGTGACCATCAATGGTCAACCATCCGTTGCTGTTACGTTACAAACTGTCGCCTCTACACTCACTGACGTAGTTGTAATCGGGTATGGTACTGTAAAGAAAAAGGACCTTACCGGTTCCATTGCTCAGGTAACCACCAAGGATTTTCAAAAAGGTAATATTGTATCACCCGACCAGTTGATTGCAGGTAAACTTCCCGGTGTGGAAGTAACATCCAACAGCGGAGCACCCGGTTCGGGGAGTACGATCCGGATCAGGGGTGGTGCATCCTTAAATGCAAGCAATGATCCCTTGATCGTGATAGATGGAGTGCCGTTAGACAATAACAGTATATCCGGTGCCGCGAATCCGTTAAGTCTTATTAATCCTAACGATATCGAATCATTCAGTGTTTTGAAAGATGCCTCAGCCGCGGCTATATATGGATCGAGGGCATCCAATGGTGTTATTATTATTACCACTAAGAAAGGGAGAATTGGTAAACCGGTCATAACGTTCAATACCGCATTCTCCGTTGGCAAAATTGAAAAGAAAGTGGATGTACTATCTCCATCTCAATTCCGCTCTTTTGTACTGTCAAACGGTAAATCATACGGTGGTTTCGACTACTCAAAATTATTAGGGGCAGCAAATACAGACTGGCAGGATCAAATCTATCAAACTTCATTAAGCACCGACAATAATCTTAGTGTAAGCGGCGGATATAAAAATATGCCTTACAGGTATACCGTGGGTTATTTAAATGAGCAGGGCATTTTGAAAACGGATAAACTTTCCCGGTATTCTTTTGGCGCTAATGTGAGTCCGCATTTTTTTGATGATCATTTAAAGATTGACGTAAACTTTAAAGCATCGGTTAGTGAAACAAGATTTGCTAACCAGGGAGCAATAGGATCTGCAGTTACCTTTGATCCCACCAAGCCCGTATACTCAGGCAGTAAAAGGTTCGGCGGTTTTTATCAATACCTGGATTCAACGAGTGTAACCGGCCTTAAATCCCTTGCCCCTTTGAATCCTTTGGGCTTATTGCTCGAAAGGCATGATTTGAGTGAAGTGAGAAGAAGCATTGGCAACGCCTTACTTGATTATAAGGTTCATTTTCTTCCGGACCTGCATGTAAACATGAACCTCGGGTATGATGTATCTACAGGTCTAGGTACAATTTACGTTTCCGATAGTGCTGCACAGGCGTACGAGCGCTCTAATGATAAAAAGCATGGTGGGGTCAATAATAAATATTTGCAGAAAAAATCAAATACACTATTTGAATTTTATCTGAATTATACAAAGAACATTAGTTCTATAAAGAGTCACATAGATGCGGTAGCAGGGTATGCCTATCAGGATTTTTCAACCACGAATTACAATTATCCGGATCTTACTGCGGACAACTACGTAATCAGTGCGCCTAACTACCCATTTGACAAGCCCGAAAACACATTGATCTCTTATTACGGTCGCTTGAACTACACTTTTGCGGATAAATATTATTTGACCGGTACCGTTCGTACAGACGGATCGTCCAGGTTCAATCCAAGTAATAGATGGGGTGTGTTTCCTTCCGGAGCATTCGCATGGAAAATTAAAAATGAAAACTTTCTGAAAAATTCGAATATTGTTTCTGATCTAAAACTAAGATTAGGGTACGGACTTACCGGGCAGCAGGATGGAATCGGAGACTATGATTATCAAACTTTCTACAAGTTAAGTAATCAACTCGCAGAATATCAATTGGGCAATAACTTTTATCAGGCTTACAGGCCTTCTGGTTATTATTATAATCGCAAATGGGAACAAACTGCTACTTATAATGCAGGAGTCGATTTTGGATTTTTGGACAATAGAATTTCAGGATCCGTTGATTACTATTATAAGTTGACTACTAATTTGTTAAACTCTATTGCACAACCAGCCGGAACTAATTTCAGCAATACCATTGTAGCTAACGTGGGGAGTATGAAAAATTCCGGTATTGAAGTCTCACTAAATCTTATTCCGGTGAGAAACCATGATGTCACCTGGTACGTTAATTTAAATGGAACTTACAATACTAATAAGATCACCAAGCTTACTATTTCAAATGATCCCAACTATCCTGGTGCCCAATATGGTGGTATTGCCGGTGGTGTAGGTACTACTATTCTTATCAATGCGGTTGGTCAACCACGGGGCGCGTTCTATGTATACAAACAAGTATATGACCAAAATGGTAAACCGATTGAGAATGTATATGCCGATCTTAACAGGGACGGTATTATTAATCAGAAAGATTTATACGCCTATAAGAGTGCCGACCCACTTTACTTCTTTGGAGCCAGCAGTAGCATCAATTACAGGAACTGGAGCGCAGGATTTGTAATGCGGGCCGATGTAGGAAATTATTTGTACAACAACACCTTTTCCAGCACCGGTATCATACGTAATATTTTTAATCCGCTTCAGTATTTGAATAACGGTTCTGCAAATGTCCTCGCCACTAATTTTACAGGCAACGGCGACAAAAATATATTGTCGGATTATTTTGTTCAAAATGCGTCGTTCCTGAGACTGGATAATATTAATGTGGGCTACACTTTCAATAAAGTAATGAATCATATAGGAGCCATTACGATTACCGGTAACATGCAAAATGTTTTTGTGATTACCCAATATAAGGGACTTGATCCGGAAGTACAGGGTGGTATAGACAATAACTTTTACCCGCGTCCACGCACATACAGTATAGGTCTTAATGTTTCTTTCAGATAATTCATAAACCATTTATATGAAACAAAATATTTTTTTACTGATTTTATCAACGGTTGTATTAGGAGGGATGACGACCTCCTGTAATAAGGATTTAAACAGGCTGCCTACCAATGATATCACTGCCGACTCTGTATATGCCACGCCCGCTGGGTATAAGCAGGCGTTTGTAAAATTATATGCGGCTTTCGGGCTTACCGGAAACCAGGGGCCTGCAGGGGATGGTGACATACAGGGTATTGATGAAGGTTTCTCCGATTTCCTGCGTCTGTGGTTCCAGGCAGAAGAACTGCCTACGGATGAAGCAGTAATTGCATGGGGCGATGTGGGCATCCAGGACTTTCATAATATGAACTGGTCATCCTCCAATCCGTTCCTGCAAGGATTATATTACAGATGTTATTACCAAATTACCTTGTGTAATGATTTCATAAGGCAATCTTCTGATGATGCCATCGCAGGAAGGGGAATTACGGGAAGCGATGCGAGCGCCATCAAGCAATATCGCACCGAGGCACGTTTCCTGAGAGCTTTTCAATATAGCGTTGTAATGGACCTGTTTGGTAGCGGTCCGTTTGCAACCGAGAACGACATCCTCGGGAGTTTTTTGCCTAAGCAGGCGAGCAGAACCGACTTATTTAACTATGTTACTTCTGAATTGTTGTCCATGGAACCTGATCTCGCAGATCCGAGAACTAATGAGTATGGCAGGGCAGATAAAGCTGCCGACTGGGCATTATTGGCAAGAGTTTATTTGAATTCAGAAGTGTATACGGGGGTTAAAAAATATGATTCCGCAATGATCTATTCGCAAAAAGTGATTAACTCGGGTTACTCGCTTATTCCGGATTATCGTCAACTCATGCTGGCAGACGACAATCTCAATACAAACGAATTTATAATGACCATTAACTACGATGGCACTCATGGCCAGAGTTATGGAGGCACTACCTATCTGACCCATGCAGAAAACGGAGGTTCAATGGCTGGTTTGGTTACGGGAGTTGGCGGAGGCTGGGCCGGTTTGAGAACTACCAAGATGCTGCCTGATCTGTTTACCAACCCTAATGATCAACGCGCAGAATTCTATACCTCAGGACAAAGCCTGGATATTGCGGATCAAACGCAATTCCCCGATGGATACGCTGTGATCAAATACAGAAATTTAAAAAGAGACGGTACTCCGGGAAGCAGCCTTGATTTTGCCGATGTAGATTTTCCTTTATTCCGTTTGGCTGAGATGTACCTGATCTATGATGAAGCTTTACTCAGGAATGGAGGTGCACAGGATGATCCGACCGCGGTTGGATATTTCAACTTACTACGCGAAAGAGCCTATGGTGGCAATACCGCCGGAGACGTTTCTTCTATAAACCTTGACTTGATATTAGATGAGAGATCCAGAGAATTGTACTGGGAAGGATTTAGAAGAACTGACCTTATAAGGTATGGTAAATTTACTACGGGTGCTTATTTATGGCCCTGGAAGGGCGGCGTGGCTGGAGGCCGTGCGGTGGAAGATTTCAGAAATCTATACCCGATTCCGGCAAGCGATGTATCTGCCAATCCAAACTTAACACAAAACCCGGGTTATTAATTCAAAATATTATTGCAATGAAAAAACTTGTTATTTATATTTTATCAGCGATAACACTTACGTCAACCTGGTCATGCAAAAAGGAAGAAAACAAGGTAGTATTTGAGGGTGGTACGGCACCAGTACTAGCTGCATCTGTGTCAGATAGTGTGTCCATGTCGTACGCCACGCGGGCTGATGAGGCATTTACACTTTCATGGACTAATCCCAATTACCAGTTTAATACGGGTATCAGCTCGCTCGATGTGAATTATGATATTGAAATAGATACTGCCGGATCTAATTTTACAAATCCTAACATGAATCCGATATCAGCAGGAACTGATTTATCACATGATTTTACACAAACGGAATTTAACAACTACCTGTTAAATCAGTTGCTGCTGGAGCCGTCAGTTAGCCATGACATGGAAATCCGTGTCACAGCTTCACTGGTCGGGGGCACTGAGCCATTGACCTCCAATGTGATAAAATTGTCAGTGATACCTTTCGCTACCCCTCCAAAGGTTACCCCTCCGGCAAGCGGTATGCTCTACATTGTTGGAAGCGCAGTTGCAGGCGGTTGGAACAATCCGGTAACAGATCCTGTCTCCCAACAATTTACAAAAATTAGTTCAACCGACTACCAAATTACCATAGCCTTGATAGGCGACGGCGAATATAAATTCATTTCGCAAGATGGTTCATGGGATGGTGATAAACAATGGAGTATTCAAACCGAACAGGCATCGGGGGATCCTTCAACGTTAAGCTATGACCTGTACAATAATGGTGGGAATGCGAGAGCACCGTTGCAGGGTGGAAACTACCTGATTGATGTAGACTTTCAACACGGTAAAGTCACCTTAACCAAACAATAACTATTCTTATTAAACTACGATCATGAAAAATATTTATAAATTATTGTCTGCAGTTTTTCTCATCAGTGCGCTCAACGCCTGCCAGAAACTTGCCCCGCTTCCGCATTATGCAAACGGGAGCATGCCGACACTTGCGGCATCAACTACCACTATAACGCCTTCCCCGGGAGATTCTTCTACGGCAGTGTTAACGCTTAGCTGGAGTAATCCCAAATATGCAACCGATTCGTCCAATCAGAAATTCATCATCGAATTGGATTCATCAGGCAGAAACTTTATGCACGAAGTGACTGTAGAAGTAGACGGCCCGCTTTCCTATTCTTTTACAGGGAGTGAATTGAACAACATTCTTGCAAACTTTGGGTTCACAGCAGGGCAGGCATACAATCTTGACGCAAGGTTAAAATCTTCTTATGCCAATAATAACGAGCAATATGTATCAAACGTGGTCACGCTTACTGTGACACCTTATGCGGTGCCGATTACATTGACGCCTTCTTCCACTGATCCGCTTGTGCTACTGGTTACCAATGCCACGGACCCCGCAATAACATTTAGCTGGTCGGCCAGCACCTACGGATCGGATACCATCAGCTATGCATTGCAGTTTGATACAGTGGGAGGAAATTTTGCAAATCCGCAAATGATAAAGTTTGGCAGCATATTTTCCTCAAGTATTTTGGTAAACGATTTGAATACTGCAGCTATTGCCGCAGGGGTATTGGGGGGCTCTACCAGGAATATGGAATTCAGAATCGGCGCTTACCTTGGAACCGGCTATACTATGCCGCTGGTTTACTCCAATACGGTAAATTTAAGCGTAACGACCTTTACCCCGGTGCCTCCGACGTTGTATATCGTTGGAGACGCTACACCGGGCGGATGGACCAACCCGGTACCTTTACCTTCGCAGCAACTTACCCGGTTGGATGCGGTTTCATATGGCATTACAATAAATCTTACAGCTGGCGGCAGTTATTTGTTATTGCCGGTAAATGGTGACTGGAGCCAAAAATATGCAGCCATGAATAACACAACCGTAAATCCGATGGGCGATAATTTTGGTTTTTATTCCAATGCCAATCCAACCCAGTACAATACGAATATCCCTGCTCCGGCAACATCGGGGTTATATAATATTGTTGTTAACTTCCAGACCGGAAAATTTACGGTAACTGCCAGTACGATGAGTATTCCTGCCAACGTATTCATTGTTGGGGATGCTACACCGGGCGGATGGAACAACCCTGTGCCGGTGCCTTCCCAGCAGCTAACCCAGGTAGATGCAGTTACTTTTGGAACCGTATTGAATTTGAATGGCGCCGGGGGTTACCTGCTGTTGCCTGTAAACGGAGATTGGGGTCAGAAGTATGCTGTAATGGATAATACCACTGTAGATCCAATGGGTGATTCATTTGGATATTACTCTGGTTCAAATCCAACGAACTACAATACCAATTTCACTGCTCCTTCAACTACCGGCCTGTACGAAATGCTGTTTAATTTTCAAACAGACAAGTATAAGGTAACACCATTTACCGGCGTTTATCCCGTTCCTCAATCCCTATATATTGTTGGCGATGCTACCCCCGGGGGATGGAATAACCCCGTACCTACGCCGTCGCAACAATTTACGCAGGTGAACCTCACAGAATTCCAAATTACCATTCAGCTAACGGCCGGGGGCGGTTATCTCCTGTTGCCTGTTAACGGAAGCTGGGATGCTAAATATGCAGCTATGGACAACACGGCAGTAAACCCGATGGGAGATTCTTTTGGATATTATTCAGGATCCAATCCAACAAATTATAATACCAATATACCGGCACCGGCGGTAACGGGCACTTACCTTATCGATGTAAATTTTGCAACAGGAGCGTATACACTAACGAAACAGTAAACATCTCGACTTGATAATTCGGGAGGCGGCAGATGAAAGCCGCCTCTTTTTTTCTAACGGGGTCGGGTATACGCAGATTGCAATTAAGACCCTCCCGGTTTTGAATTGATTTAGGTTTTCTGAATAGTATGGATAAAGAAGTAATTGCTTTTATCAATCATAATCATTCTCTTTTTCCGGCGCCTGAACTTTCACAAATGCACTTCTCTTCGGCGCTGGCATTGTACTGTTTTCACCTTTCACCGCTTTCCAGATCACTTCATTCAATAATTTATCCGGCGCATTGTCGGCCTTAGAAAAATCAAATTGAGAAGACATGATCCTTTCTTTGTAAAATGAAGTGTTGCGTTCGTCTAAATTTGTTAAGGCAGGTGCGGCAGTATAAGTAAGTGTATCCGGTGCATTTTGAAAGCAAGACCACATCGGCATGGCGGCCGCATCGTATTGGCTCATCGGCGGTAAACCAAGTATCAGTTCAATGGTGCGCAACATAGAAGATGTTGAATAAGGAGTATGATTAACACTGTGTGGTTTTATATAGGGGCTGATTATGAATGCCGGTGAGCGATGTGCATCCACATGATCAGGTCCGTCCTGTGCGTCATCTTCCAAAACAAAAATCGCAGTTTGTTTCCAGATAGGGCTATGTGAAATGTGATCCACCAGCCTGCCCAATGCCAGATCATTATCTGCCACGTAAGCTTTGGGCGTACGCGTTCCTTTTGATGATCCGTATGTATGATCGTTGGGTAAATAAACGGAATTAAAATGGGGAACCGCATTGATGGCAATGAGTGAATCAAAATCATGCTCAAAGATTTTTTCTCTGTCTATATCCATGATCTTAAGATTCCACCCGGGATATTGATGGCAATAGTTGGATGGTTTTGCCAGGACAGGTAGTGTAGGATAACCATTATCCATGAACTCACCATAATTGCGAAGTGACACACCGGCTCTTGCGCAATAGTCCCATATAAAACCTTTGGTAGGATTGGCAACCGGAACGCTTCCATCGAAGTCATACGTGCCGCCCCGGTCGCTATAATTTGTTGGCCAGTTTTTTTCTACATAATCTGTTGCGTACGCCGCCATTGACCAGTTATGCCCGTCGGCACTTACTTCTGCGTCAACATAAAAATTATCCAGCAGTACAAATTTCTCTGCAACGGCATGTTCATTGGGTGTAACATTTCTACCGAAAAGGCAAAGGTTGCTATCACCGTTGCCCTCTGATAGATCGCCCAATACCTGGTCGTATGTCCTGTTTTCTTTCAACACATAAAACACATATTTTATCGGGCTTGATTCGCCGATCTTTGAAGGGATTGGATTACCGGCACCTCCTCCGGAGGCAACTGTTTCTTTTTCTTTTGTATAAGGAGTGTTGCCATATACCTGCTCTGTATAATGCTGCAATGTAATTTGGTCAGGAACGGGAATAATCGATAATGTGCCATGAAACATACTGCCAATGTATGTATATCCCTTATAGCCGGCGCTTTTTTTATACGCCTCCTGGTTGGTCTCTTTCACTTCTGCAGGCCCGTTGACATTGGACATTGATGACATGCCTTTGCCGTTAAGTACAAGAATATTATTCTTTACCACTTTAACCGAGGTGGGATACCATCCTACAGGAATAAAACCTTTTGACTTGCTGTGTCCGGGTTGTGATACATCAAAGACAGCGAGACAATTATTGTCGGCATCGGCTATATACAATGTTTTATTGTCTGCACTTAATGCCACGCTGTTGGTAGTGCTGCCGATGGGTGCATCGGGATATAATGCGGCATTCAAAGTTTCGGCAACTTTTCGTTGGGGAATATCTATTACCGAAACTGAATTTGAATTGGCATTGGCACAGTACAGCCATTTGCCATCATTGCTTACCGCAAGATCCGTTGGGTGATCTTCGATGTTTACAGAATCAATCAGCTTTTGTGAAGAAGTATTGTATATCCAGACTTTTTTACCGCCCCATGCGGAAATATAGAGATAAGGCAGTTTTGGATTGAGAATGCATGTATAAGCCTTGGATGAAAGTAGAACTGTTTTTATCACCTTCATCGTAATAAGATTGCAAACGTATAAACTGTTGTTTTCTTTTGTTGCTACATATAGCAATCGTTTTCTTTCATCGACAGCAATTCCGGTCGGGCTTATTTTATCATCCGGCCACGGTTTGCCCAGGCGAAGCGTATCTTTTGCCACTAACTGATCATTGATCAATTGAAACCGGATGATGATATTATTATTTCCGCCCGATACATATAGGTATGGTTTTTTCTTTTCAAAATATAATCCCAGCCACGCGGTGCCAACATCAATTTGCTGCATACGCTTCTTGTTTTTCAAATCGATCAAGTCGATAGTTTGTTTTCCGTTGCCGTTGTTGGTGACGGCTGCAAATTCACCGTTTGATGTGATGGCCATATTGAGCGGTAAATCGCTGCTGAGTGGAATCGAAATTCCTGCCGGGCTTAGCGACCAGCCATTGGGTAAGAGAATTGACTGACCGGGAGTTTGTGCGTGGCCAGGAAAGGTATCGATTAACAGAAAAAAATAAATGACGGGCACAAATCTTTTCATAAAATGGCTTGCTTGAATTTTCCTTGCGACGTTGACAAAATTTTTAACGCCAAAAATATTCAACGATTAAAATACGTTAGATTATCTGATATTGTCCCATTAAATTATTATTAAGCATTGGCTATTCCGAATGCCATGTATTATCTCAAATTATTTCGATGCTTATTCTTACACGAAGCTAACGTTGCGAAACCATTGTTTTTCAGTTTTCGTACATAATCATGCAATTCGGTATTCTTCAAAAATTTCTCTTTTTCTTTGTGAAATGAGTAGAGTTTATTTGCTGCAACGTGTACAAATCATTTCTGCAAATCTTCCGGAAGTGTGGGAATTCTTTTCGTCACCGGAAAATCTGAAAAATATCACTCCGCCACAGTTGGGGTTCCGGCTTTTAACGAAAAGCTTTAGTAACACGATATATCCCGGTCAAATTATTGAATACAAAATAAAACCCCTGCGGGGAGTGCCACTGTACTGGATGACGGAAATAACCCATGTGGAGCCGATGGAGTTTTTTATTGATGAACAACGCATCGGGCCGTATTCATTGTGGCATCATCAGCATCATTTTAAGGAAACGGATAATGGAGTAGAGATGACCGACATTGTCCATTATAAAATTCCGTTATGGTTTATCGGTGATCTTGCTAATTCCCTGTTTGTAAAAAAACAATTGGGAAAAATATTTGACTACAGGAAAGAGGTAACAGAAAATACTTTTATTCACAAATAAATGTTTCGGGATGCATAAAAAAGCCTGGAAATATGAACGTATTCTTCGCATTTTTTTCTGTGGGGTATTATCAAATGCCTGCTTTCAGACTCAATTATCCGCGACACCCTGTAATACAGCAAAGCCACCAGCACCACATATCGTAAACATTGTAAACTTCATCCGCTTGCTTGAACCCAGAGATTCAAGTATTACCGAAGGGGTATTGTATCAAACCGTAGTAAAGCAGGTAGAGATTTTAGAGCGTTATCATTTAAAGGGAACTTTTTTATTGCAATATGATGCGCTCATGGATGACCGTTATCAAAAATTGCTAAAGAATCTGCCCAAAGATGAATTTGAAATTGGCGCCTGGTGGGAAATACCACAACCTTTAGTAGAAAATGCCGGAATGAAATGGCGTGGAAGATACTCGTGGGACTGGCGCGCTAATATTGGTTTCTCTACAGGCTACACACCCGAAGATCGTATCAGGCTCGTTGATACATACATGAGAGACTTTAAGAAGATATTCGGTTATTATCCAAAGTCGGTGGGCTCATGGTTTATCGATGCCTGTTCTCTCAATTATATGTATGTGAAATATCACATTGTTGCATCATGTAATTGCAAAGACCAATATGGCACAGATGGTTATACATTATGGGGTGGTTATTGGAACCAGGCATATTATCCCAGCAAGATCAATGCATACATGCCGGCACAAAATGCATCAAACCAAATACCGGTTCCCATCTTCAGAATGTTAGGCAGCGATCCTGTCCGGCAATATGATAATGGGCTGGGCAGTACCAGGCAGGGTGTAATAACGTTGGAACCGGTATATCAATTTGGTGGTGGTGATTCGGCATGGGTGCATTGGTTCTTTCAGCAGTTTACGGAAGGAGAATGTTTGGCATTCGCTTACACGCAGGCCGGGCAGGAGAATTCTTTCACCTGGAATGCGATGGAAAAAGGATATACACTTCAAATGCCATTAATCGCAAAGCTGAGAGATGAACATAAGATTGATGTGGAGACATTGGAAGAGTCAGGTAAATGGTTTACGGCCCATTTTAAACAGACACCTGCAACGGCGATTACGGTAAATAAGGATCTCGGAGAAAGCGATAAGAAAACCGTTTGGTACGACAGCCGATTTTACAGAGTAAACCTTTTGTGGGATGGGGATGAATTACGGATACGCGACATTCATTTGTTCAATGAAAATTTTCCATCGGTTTACGAAAAACAAAAAGCAACATCCAATGAATGCCGGTTTTTTACATTGCCTTTTGTAGACGGACATTTATGGAGCAAAGGGGATACATTGGCAGGATTGCGCGTAAAGGTGAACGTTGATGGCAAAGTGATTTCATTGTTGGGAAGTAAGCCTGAAATAAAGAAGGTTGAAAATAACGATTTGCAAATCAGATGGCCTTTAAAAAATGCAGAGGGACAATTTATAATGACATGCAGCGAGCGAAAGTTTTCAATTCGTTTTACTGGGCCAAAGAAGATTGCCTGGTATTTTGATTTAGTGATTGCGGGCAATGCAGAGCTTCCGTTTGTAAATATTGATCCCAACGTCATTCAATGCACATTTGAAGGATTCAATTACAAAATTATTGCTGACCAGGGAAATTTTTCAAAACCAGGTAATGATATTGGATTGCGAGTATATCCCACCAACAATATGATTTCCCTGAAATTTGATAATGGTTATTGATAGTGTATGACCAGGATATGGTTGCTCTCTCTGGTAAAACGGATAGCCGGGAGTTTTACCTGCCAAACATCTTTTCCAGTTCATCTTTTTTAAATTCAAGATAAACAGGTTTCCCATTGGGTGTTATATTGTTTACTTCGCAATTGAATAAATCATTAATTAGTGATTCCATTTCTTTATTAGTAAGAGAAGTGCCCGGCTTCACAGATTGTTGCCACGCCAGCGAACGAAGTAGTTTTTCTCTTTTATTAAAACTAACATCATTGCTGAAATGTTTGTATTGTTCCATCATTTTTTCTAATGAAACTTTTTCATTTCCTTCCGGCACATCAGCGGGTGAACCATGAATGACAAAGGTATTCTTGCCAAACGGCTCAATTTCATAACCCAGCAATTGAAGATCAGGCAACAGTTCACTCATTAGCACTGCATCCGCCGGCGTTATTTCAAGCGTCGTTGGAAATAAACTCTTTTGAGTAGCAATAGGCTTGCCTTTCAACGCGAGCAAAAATCTTTCATACAGGATTCGCTCGTGTGCATTCTGCTGGTGGATCAATAAAAACCCATTATCATATTGAGCCGCGATGAATGTATTATGTATTTGAAAGAAATTGCCGGACGTTGGTTTTTTATCCTGTCGGACTGTATTTAGCCCATCAGTAAAAGTATGTTGCGATGTTTTTTCCTGTTGAAAAGAAATACTTTCACCGGCTTTTTGATAAACAGCCTTTTGCACATCAGGAAAGACCACGTTCCAGTTTTCAAGATTGCTTTTGCTGTCAATAAAATGCGCCTGGTTTTTTTGCGTAAATGTTTTATATAATGAAGATGACACGGCTGCATTTTGTTTATCTGCTGTGAAAGGTTGGCTCACCGCTTCTGTTCTTTGAATTGATGCATCCAGGTCAAAATCCAAAGCAGGGGTAACGCTGAATTGCGCCAACGCATGTTTCACTGCAGATTGCACAAACGCGTACACAATCTTTTCATCTTCAAATTTTATTTCCTGCTTGGTAGGATGAACGTTAATATCGAGTTTGGAAGGATCCAGGTCGATGAACAATGCATACATCGGGAAGCTGTCTTTGGCAATCATGTCTGTAAACGCATTTATCACCGCATGATTGAGATAAGCGCTTTTTATGAAACGATTATTAACAAAAAAGTATTGATCGCCGCGGGTTTTCTTTGCAGTATCAGGTTTCCCAACAAAACCGTAAATGTTCAGGTAGTCGGTCTCTTCTTTTACGCTTACCAGTTTGGCATTATAATTATTCCCTAATATCTGAATGATCCTTTGTTTCAGTGAGCCCCGCTCCAGGTGAAAAACATCCTCGCCGTTGCTCGTTAATGAGAAGAATATGTTTGGAAACGCTATGGCCACACGGATAAACTCATCCACGATGTGACGTAACTCGGCAGTATTACTTTTTAAAAAATTTCTTCTTGCGGGTACATTGAAGAATAAATTCTTCATCGCAATACTGGTACCCTCATGCGTTGCTACAGGTTCCTGGGTAGTGACAACACTGTTTTCAATTTCAATGTAGCTACCTATCGTTTCGCCATGTTTCTTAGTTCGCAATTCCACCTGGGAAACGCCGGCAATGCTGGCAAGTGCTTCACCACGAAACCCCATGGTTTTGACGTGAAAAAGATCGTCGATGTTTCTTATTTTGGAAGTAGCGTGACGTTCAAAGCACATCCTGGCATCGGTTTCACTCATTCCCTTTCCATTATCTATCACCTGTACCAGAGATTTACCCGCATCGTTTACAAATAGCTTAATTTCCGTGGCGCCCGCATCCACGGCATTTTCGAGCAATTCTTTCACAGCGCTGGCCGGCCGCTGGATAACCTCCCCGGCCGCTATTTGATTAGCAATATTTTCAGGTAATAAGGTGATGATATCTTCCACGCTGCATTTCTTAGAACAGCAAAATTAATAATTCTGTACGGGTTGCCTTTTATGATAATAATTTCGAAAAATAACAATTTGGGCTGCACATTCGACATTTGACCATGCGATTTGCAACGCATAATGTTTAACTTGCATCGATTGAAAATATCATTTCGCAGATGTACAAATCTCCTCTGGTTTTTTTTCTTTCGTTAATGTTTTTTAGTTCTGCCTATTCCCAAGAAATCAAAAATAGAGACGCCCGGCTTTGGGCAGACAGCGTCTTCAATACACTTACAGATGATCAGCGTATAGCGCAGCTGATGGTGCTGCGGGAAAGCAGCTTCAGTAAGGACGGCCCGATTTATTATGATTCTTTGATTGCAGATAACATAAAAAAATATGACATCGGAGGAATTGTACTTTTCCAGGGTGGGCCGGTAACGCAGGCAAAATATATCAATTACTATCAAAGCATTTCGAAGACGCCATTAATGGTGTGTATCGACGGGGAATGGGGATTGGGAATGCGGCTGGATAGTGTGATTCCACTCAACTACCAGATGACGCTTGGTGCAATGAATGACACGTCTGTTATTTCGGCCTATGGCGACCTCGTTGCCCGGCAATGTAAGCGTGAGGGAATACAGGTAAATTTTGCTCCCGTGGTTGATATCAATAACAATCCCGATAACCCCGTTATCAACTTCAGGTCTTTTGGGGAAAATAAATTTAAGGTGGCGGAGTACGGAGTTAAATATATGGAAGCGTTACAGCGTAATGGTATTTTAGCCTGCGCGAAACATTTCCCCGGCCATGGTGACGTTTCGGTGGATTCGCATTTGGATCTGCCGGTTATAAATAAAAGTATGGAGCAGCTCGATACGCTGGAGTTGTATCCGTTCAAACAAATGTTTGCTGCCGGCGTGGGAAGTGTAATGATTGCCCACTTATATATTCCCGCAATTGATTCTACTCCGAATACCGCTACATCCCTTTCAAAAAATAATGTAACCGGATTGTTGAGAAACAAATTACACTTCAACGGTCTTACGTTCACTGATGCACTGGGCATGAAGGGAGTTGCCAAATATTTCCCTGGTGGCGAAATCGCGGCGCAGTCGCTCATTGCGGGTAATGACATGCTTTGTCTGCCGGAAGACGTGGCAACATCTATCGCAAAGATCAGGGAGGCGATTCTCGCCAATAAACTAAGCTGGAGCGATATTTATTACAAGTGCAGGAAAGTTTTGGCCTATAAATACCTGTATGGCCTTGCACATGTAAAACCGGTTGATACTACTAACCTTGTGAATGATTTGAATGAGGGCGTAAATGATATGAGAAAAATAGTTGCCGAAAATGCCATAACGGTTTTGAACAGTAAAGACAGCGGTTTTTTCCCCCTAAATGTCTTTGACCGCGACAGGCAAATTGCTTATTTGGGCATTGGCATTGATAGTGCTAACACCTTTGCCAAAAGGATGAAAAACGATTTTGGTGCAGATACCTTCTATTTTAATTATCAAGACGATTCTGTAAAAGCGGCATCAATAGTATCTGCTATCAATCATCATTACAAGTATGTGGTTATTGGCCTTCATGATTACAAACGGTACCCGGCAAATAATTTTGGGATCAGCGTTGCGTCAATGCATTTGATTGATCAGCTTCAGCAAAACAATAAGGCCATATTGTTTGCTTTTGGCAACCCTTATGCCATCAAATATTTTTGTGCGGCCAATAATTTACTTGCCTGCTACGAAGATGACTCCATTACGCAAAACACGGCTGCAGATATTCTTGAAGGAAAGATCATTCCTAAAGGCACTTTGCCTGTTACTATTTGTCCAATTTATAAATATGGGAGCGGCATTTTACCCGGCAGGGTTATGCCCGTAGCAACGCCCGCTGCGGAAGGGCTGAATGGATTGCAAATGGAACATGATATTGATTCAATAGCAACCCTGGGTATTACCGGCAAAGCCTATCCCGGCTGCGTGGTGTTGATAGCCCGTCATGGGGAGATCGTTTTTGAAAAGGCGTATGGAAAATATAACTATGACACCCCCGAGCCGGTAAATTTGAATTCGATTTATGACATGGCTTCTGTTACCAAAATTTGCGCCACCACGCTTGGTGTGATGCAATTGCATTCCGAAGGGAAGCTGAACCTGGATAAGACACTGGGCACCTACCTGCCGTGGGTAAGAAAAAGTGACAAGAAAAACCTGAAAATAAAAGATATATTGCTTCACCAGGCAGGGTTAGTAGCCGATGTTGTTTTTTATAAAAAAACGGTAGATCCCATTACAGGAAAGCCACTGCCACGATATTTCAGGCCCGATTCATCCGCTAAATTCGATGTAAGAGTTGCACAACATTTGTATTTGCGAAGAGATTATGCGGACTCCATGAACCAAAGTATTCTTGATAGTAAGCTTCTTCCCGGTCATAAATATGTGTATAGCGACAATGATTTCATTTTGATGGCGGATGTCGTTAAGTCCATTTCAGGATTGAGGATTGATAAGTATGTCGACAAGTATTTTTACAAACCGATGGGGCTTCATTCTATCGGCTTTAATCCCAGGAACAGGTTTGATACTAATTTAGTTGTCCCTACAGAACTGGACCAGTATTTCCGGTTTCAGCATTTGCATGCAGATGTGCATGATGAAGGAAGCGCCATGTTTGGCGGTGACGCAGGGCACGCTGGTTTATTTAGCAATGCAGAAGATATCGGAGCGATTCTACAAATGTTTTTAAACGGTGGTTCATTCAACGGAAAACAATATATAAAACCTTCAACGCTGGAATTATTTACCGCTTACAATTCAAGTATAAGCAGGCGGGGTATAGCTTTTGACAAACCACAAAAAGATAATTATACCACTACCGATCCTCATCCTTATCCGTCAAGATTCACGTCACCACTTACCTTTGGGCATACCGGCTATACGGGTACCTGTATTTGGGTTGATCCGAAATACGATTTGGTTTATGTATTTTTAAGCAACCGGGTAGATCCTTCGAGAAGTACAAATCTTTACAAGTACAACATACGGGGCGCTATCCAGGATGCCGTTTATAAGGCGATGGTTCCAAAGATCCCGGAGGTGATCGAAAGAGAAAAACTGGAAGCAACTCAACAGGCGGATAAAAAATAAAGCATTAATATAAAAACGATTCAGATATGAAATATCCTTTTCAAGTTACATCTTTAGAAGAGTACCGGGAAGCTTATAAAAAGAGCGTAGATGATCCCGAATCCTTTTGGGCAAATGTGGCAGAAAATTTTCAATGGCGAAAAAAATGGGACAAAGTTTTATCATGGGATTTTAAAGGTGAAAATGCACCACAGGTAAAATGGTTTGCAGGGGCAAAACTGAACATCACAGAAAATTGTATTGACAGGCATCTGAAAGACATGGCTGATAAGCCCGCTATTATCTGGGAGCCAAATAATCCGGAAGAAAGAACAAGAGTAGTGACGTATGCGCGATTACACAAACGTGTGTGCCAGTTTGCGCAGGTGTTGGTGAATAACGGAGTGAAGAAAGGAGATCGCGTTTGTATTTATATGGGCATGGTTCCTGAATTGGCGTATGCTGTTTTGGGATGCGCAAGAGTAGGGGCTATTCACAGTGTGATCTTTGGCGGATTTTCTGCCCAAAGCATTGCTGACAGGTTATATGATGCGCAGGCAGAATTTATTGTTACCTGCGATGGTGCCTTTCGCGGCGGAAAAGATATTCCTTTAAAAAGCGTGATCGATGATGCGTTGATTGGAAACAGAACGGTAAAAAAAGTTATCGTTTATACAAGAACCCGTCGTCCTATTTCTATGATCAAAGGTCGCGATGTGTGGTGGGAAGATGAGATGGAGCATGCACTTAACCAGGTGGAGACGAATAATGTTGCGCATTTTCCTGCAACAGAAATGGATGCCGAAGATCCGTTGTTCATTTTATATACGTCAGGGTCTACAGGCAAACCAAAAGGCGTGGTACACACCTGCGGCGGATACATGGTATGGACTACTTATACTTTTGCCAACGTATTTCAATATCAGCCAGGCGATGTTCATTTTTGTACGGCGGACATCGGTTGGATTACAGGTCACAGTTATATTGTTTATGGCCCTCTGAGTGCAGGAGCCACCAGCCTTATGTTTGAAGGCATTCCTACCTGGCCCGACGCAGGAAGATTCTGGGATATTGTAGATAAATACAAAGTAAATATTTTGTATACGGCACCGACTGCTATTAGAAGCTTAATGAGTTATGGAGAAGAGCCGCTGAAGGGAAAAGATATGTCCTCGTTGAAAGTGTTAGGTACTGTTGGCGAACCTATAAATGAAGAGGCATGGCATTGGTATGATGAACATATTGGAAAGAAGAAAAGCCCTATCGTGGATACGTGGTGGCAAACAGAAACCGGGGGCATTTTAATTTCAAATCTCGCAGGTGTTACACCTGCAAAGCCTAGCTGGGCCACGCTTCCACTGCCGGGAGTACAACCGGCAGTAATGGATGAAAAAGGAAATGAAATAAAGGATAAAGGAAATATCGGCGGTAATCTGTGTATGAAATTTCCCTGGCCCGGAATGTTGAGAAGTACATGGGGTGATCATGAGCGCTGCCGCAAAACTTATTTCGAAGCCTATCCGGGATATTACTTTACCGGTGACGGATGTTTGAGAGATGAAAACGGGAATTACCGTATCACAGGCCGGGTTGACGATGTATTAAATGTAAGCGGGCATCGTATCGGAACGGCAGAAGTAGAAAACGCGATAAACATGCATACGAATGTGGTGGAAAGCGCTGTAGTGGGCTTCCCGCACGATATTAAAGGACAGGGAATTTATGCTTACGTGATCACAGAAAAAGGCGGACATGATCCGGAGGCGACAAAAAAGGATATTCTTGAAACGGTTTCGAGAATTATTGGTCCCATAGCCAAGCCTGATAAGATACAGTTTGTAACCGGTTTACCTAAAACAAGGAGCGGAAAAATCATGCGACGAATTTTAAGAAAAATTGCCGAGGGTGAAACTGAAAATCTCGGTGATATCACAACATTGCTCGACCCCGCTGTCGTAGATGATATTAAAGCGAATAAGGTATAATCTTCGTATATGCGTAGACGTTATGTATCCGTAAAATCATCTTTATTTCTATGAAACGATTCTTAAAGATACTTATATGGACATTGATCGTTCTTTTCATATTGATCAATTTTATTAGTGCTACCAACGCCTATAAGTTTACTCATTTTTATAACCTCGGATCAAAGGTTGAAAAACCGGATAACAAAAAATCCGGTTGGAATAAATTGGGGGATATTTTTTTTGGCAAAGATTATTTCAAAAAAGAAAACGAACCAACACCGGATTCCTTTACTTCTGTTACTATTGCATCAACTGACGGAATAAAGCTATCAGGATGGTATAGGCAGGTTGCGAATTCAAATGGTTCAGTTGCTTTATTTCACGGGTATGGTGACAATAAAACAAAAATATTACCTGAAGCAATGGGTTTTTTAGATATGGGTTATAATGTTTTGCTTATCGATTTCAGGGGGCACGGAAACAGCACCGGTAATACCTGCACGATCGGCTATCGCGAAGCAGATGATGTAAATGCTGCTTACGGCTTCTTAAAGAATAAGGGTGAAAAAAATATTATACTATGGGGTATATCTATGGGAGCTGCCTCGGTGGCCCATGCAATTGACGAATATCACCTGCAACCTTCAAAAGTAATCCTGGAAATGCCTTTTGCAACTATGAAAGATGCAGTGGAAGGCCAGCTCAATACTATGCATTTGCCCGAAGAGCCACTCGGCGTTTTCCTCACTTTCTGGGGAGGTGTAGAGCATGGTTTCTGGGCCTTCAATGTTGATCCGGATCGATATGTAAAAGATATTCACTGCCCGGTACTATTGCAACAGGGCGCGAGCGATATTCGCGTGAAACCGATCGAAACAAGGGAAATATATAACAACCTGGGGCAGCCAAAACATCTTATCATATATAACAACAGCGGTCACGAATCACTGTGCAAAAAGGAACATATAAAATGGCTCGCCACCGTATCTGCATTTTTGAATAGCTGATCATGCATCCGCAGGATTTATCCATCAACGATTTCGATTATAATCTTCCTGAAGAAAAGATCGCACTATTTCCGTTGCAGCAAAGAGATCAGTCAAAGCTTTTGATTTATAAAGATGGCATGATTGACGAAGACATCTATCGCAATATTGCTGATCATTTACCCGGGAAAAGTTTTCTGATTTTTAACGATACAAAAGTTATTAATGCGAGAATATTATTTGCAAAACCAACGGGAGGTGTAATTGAAATTTTTCTTCTTGAGCCCCATGAAAAGGTAAATGATTATGCAGTTGTCCTGCAGCAGCAAAATTCGGTAAGATGGAAGTGCATGATTGGCGGTGCAGTAAAATGGAAACAGAAGTTTCTTGAGAAAACATTCAGTATTGAGGCTGATTCAATAACACTAAAAGCTGCACTGGTGGAAAAACTTAGCGATGCTTACGTGGTCGAGCTCAACTGGACTCCCGGTAATCACGCTTTTGCGGAAGTGCTTGAACATTCCGGAAAAACTCCGCTTCCACCTTATATAAAAAGAGAGGTCGAAGAGAGTGACAGTGAAAGATATCAAACTATCTATTCACGATTTGAGGGATCTGTAGCCGCTCCTACAGCAGGATTGCATTTTACAGAAAAGATTTTTGCTAACCTGGAGCAAAAGCATATTTCAAAAAGCTTTGTTACCCTGTATGTCGGAGCAGGAACATTCAAACCGGTAAAAAGCGAAACAATGGCAAGCCATGAAATGCATGCTGAGTGGATTGATGTTTCGAAAGATTTTATTAAAGAACTTCTAAACAACCTTGATCTTACTGTTATTTGTGTTGGTACTACTTCCGTCAGAACTATCGAAAGTATTTACTGGATGGGTGTGAAGACGATACAGGATAATGATATTTCGCTCCATGACCTTGAAATACGTCAATGGGAAGTATACGGAGCAATAAAGAAAACAAATATTGACGCGAAACAATCATTGCGCTCCTTATTGCAATATTTAGAAGACAAAAAATTAGGCAGAATTTTTTTGCGAACACAAATAATCATCGCGCCGGGCTATGAATTCAAAATAATCGATGGCATCGTTACCAATTTTCATCAGCCGAAGTCGACATTATTGTTATTGATTGCTGCGATTGCTGGAAATGGTTGGCGGGAAATTTATGATTACGCACTTAACCATAAATTTCGTTTTTTAAGTTATGGAGATGGATGTTTGATATTTAAAAAAAGCGCCTGACAGAATGGAAACAGATGGTAAAGAGTTATTCCTCAATAGTAACCGGTGTACCAACCGGAATATAGCTATAAAGGTCTCTCGCTTCGGTATATTTTAATGAAATGCACCCGTCGGTCCAGTTTTGATAATAATCAACGGTCCATTCTTCCTGCGGACGCGTACCGTGAATAGCAATGCCACCGCCGATTTTAGCACTTCTTGGAATTATTCCCTCTGCTTTTCTCTCTTTGAACTTTTCCTCACTTTGCTCGTTGGGATAGTTAAGCAACATTTCGTAACTCCATTGCGCATTCGTTCTTTTCAAGATTATTTTAAACTTACCATCAGGAGTTCTTTTATCACCTTCCATGTATTTATCACGCAGATCATCGCTGCCAAATACACATGGGTAAGTTGCGTACCATCCCTGGTCGTCATAGACCTTTAACTCATAATCTTTTTTGGAGATGATGATATAATAAGGATTCTCACCGGATATTTTTTTCGGCGAATTGAACGCGCGCTTTGTAAAATCGGGTGAAGGATTTCTCTCTGCCGGCGCAAAAGAAAAAAACAACATTGCAAATATGGCCGATGGTATGATAGTACGGGTATTCATGGTAGGAAAAGCTTACTGCAATATTATTCTAAACGTGGGTTGATGCAAAATTATTTCTTCCCAAAACGAGGTGATTTAACTTTTTTTTCAACACTGATTCAATCACAGTAATTGCACGATGTGCATATTTTTTCTACTTAGTAAATGTGCTATATGAATGCATCCAGGAAACCTGTGTTACGCCAAAAACTAATGCATTGCCTCCGACATATCTATCTTCTTTTGTTCCCGGTTCCCTTTTACCAACAGCATAAACGGAACGCATATCAAAAACAACGTTCCCAGATACAGAAATACATCCATATAGGAAAGTACCGTAGCTTGTTTGGTTACGGTATAGTCGAGTGCCTGGTAGGCACTTTGTAAAGCATGCTGCGCACTTTGCCCTTTGGCCATAAAACCATGCTGCATTATGGCCACTCTTTGCTGTACTATTTGGCTATTTCTGTCGAGATGAGTCATAATATTGGTACGATGCACCATGTTTTGGCTTGAAACAAAAGTGGTGATAATAGCCACACCAAATGATCCTCCTAGCTGCCGCATCATTCCTGTGAATGCGGCTCCCTGGCCTATTTCCTGGCCATGCAAAGTTGACAACGCCAATGTTGTAATTGGAATAAATAACATTCCAAGTCCTACCCCTCTTACGATCAACAACCACCAAAAATTGTCTGCACCGGTATCGGGTGTGAGAATTTTATACGCCCAGAAACTGTATATGAAAAATGTGATAAGCCCCCCTGCTACCAGGTATTGATGCTTCACACCGCGCTGCAATGACTGGCCTATCAATGGCATCATAAACGCAGTGGCAATGCCCGATGGAATGAGCAACATGCCCGACTGCTCAGCCGTCCATCCAAGAATGGACTGGGTGTATAACGGAATGATAAACGTAGATCCGTACAAACCAAATCCCAGTAAAAATGACATTATCGTTCCGACTCGCAGGTTCCCGTTTTTCAAAACCCGTAGCTCAACAATGGGTTTTTTATAGGTAAGTTCCCGCCATAGGAAAAAGAAAAATCCGAAAATAGAAACGACCGTGAGTAGTATGATAATATTATCGCTGAACCAATCGTCGTCATGGCCTTTTTCCAATACATACTGCAGCGACCCAACCGCTACTGCCAACAGTGCTATTCCAAGAAAGTCGATGTCGCTTCGTGATGTTTTTTCGGTGTACTTGGGACTTTTTACAAATTGTAACGTCAACAACGTGGCTGCAATACCAATCGGGATATTAATGTAAAAAATATAAGGCCAGCTATAGTGATCGATAATATAACCGCCTAATGGGGGCCCTAATGTGGGTCCGATGATCACACCTAATCCATAGATCGCCTGGGCCATTCCCCGCTTTTCAATTGGATAGCTTTCGGTAATGATGGTTTGCGATGTAACCAACAATGCTCCACCGCCAACACCCTGTAAAAACCGGAAGATTACCAGCTCCCATATGCCGGTTGCCTGTCCGCACATGTAAGAAAACAGTGTGAAGATCATGATAGAAGTAGCGAAATAATTTCGTCTTCCAAACTGTTGCGATAACCAGCTTGTCATCGGAACGATAATTACATTTCCGATTGCATATGCTGTTACCACCCAGCCGATTTCTGTTAACGTTGCACCCAGGTTTCCCTTCATGTCTGTGAGGGCAACATTCACGATGGTGGTATCTACTATTTCCAGCAGTGCAGCAAGAACCGCGGTAATTGTAACAATCGCCCGCCTCGCTCCATACTCCACTAAAGAATTTTGTTGCGGTATCATTTATCTTTTGTTTTAGTACAACCGGGTCGCGTTGTAACAACGGCTGTTGAGGTTTGTGCTGCGTAACTACGCGGCCCGGTCTGTTGTCGTCTGACGGCTTCGCCGTACCGACGAACGTTAATTCACATGAACATCCACTGTCACATTCATACCAGCTTTCAGCCTGCTCAATAAAGAATCATTGTCGTTTTTCACAAACTCGATCTTCACAGGAAGACGTTGCACTACTTTCACAAAGTTGCCGCTGGCATTATCGGGAGGTAAGAGCGCAAATTCAGCGCCTGTTGCCGGCGAGAATGAAGATAGCACGCCGTGAAAGTCGTGGCCCGGAAATGCATCGGCGTGAACGATCACATCCTGTCCCACTCTCATCTTTTTATATTGTGTTTCTTTAAAGTTAGCCACCACCCATACACTTGTGTTGTGCACAATGCTGAACAATGACTGGCCTGCCTGTACATATTGCCCTTCCTGCAGATTTACCCTCGACACTCTTCCGTCTTCCGGTGCGGTGATAACCGCGTAAGACAAATTCAATTGGGCATCTTCCAGGTCCACTTGTTTTTGTTTTACCATTGCCTCGGCAACTCCGATTTGTTGGGCAGTTGCATTGCTCTGAGAGTAAACCACGTTGGTTTGCGTAGATGCTTGCTTTTTTTGCTGCTCCAAAACCTGTAATTGTCTTTCGGCAGTTTCTTTCGCAGCAAGCGCCTGTTCATACTGTTGCTGCGTGATAGAATGATCCTGTATCAGGTTGGCATAGCGATTATAGTCCTGGGTGGTTCTTGTTACATTTACCTGGGCGGTGGCAATCTGCGCATCAATAGTATTTACATTATCCTTTGAGCTGGCGATACCTGAGCGGGCTGCGTTGGTGGCAGCTTCAGCAGCTTTCACATTATTTTGTGCAGTTAACAATGCGGCTTCGGCCTGGTCTACCTTCAACTTCAGATCCCTGTCGTCCAGTACAATGAGCGTATCACCCTTATGTACTTCCTCATTATCTTTCACACGTACTTCTGTTATATATCCTGAAACGCGCGGTATCACAGGGCTGATATCTGCCTGTACCTGTGCATCATCAGTTTCTTCGTGGTGCCTCGCGTAGCGATATTTCGAAACTCCAAACCATCCGCCAAAGATCACCATCGCTATTAAAATGATAAGGAAAACCTTGCTTCTTTTTTTCGGTTGTGCCTTACCGTTAGTTGTTTGTTCATTTTCTTTTGATTCCATAAAATAGATTTATAGGCTTTGTTGTTTTAGTTTGTTGTTATTAATCCTGCACTTTGCAATAGTTTTTCATAAGCCAGGTACACATCGGCTTTCCCCACTGCAAGGTTTATTTGAGACTGAAGCAATGCGACATTGGCATCAAGCAGGTCTGTAGTATTTACCAGGTTGTTGTCATATTTGTTTTTCGTGATACGATAATTTTCTGTCGCCTGCTCTACAGCCTGCCGGTACACTCCGATCTTTTTGTTGCTCAGCAAATAATTTTCATAATTCTGATTAATGCTGAGGCGAATGCCGTCATCGAGTAAGGCCTGGCTGGCCTCAATTTCTTTTTCACGCGCCTGTGCCTGTATGATCTTGCTTTTCGTTTTCCAGAGTGAAGCGATGTCATATTTTATCCCAACGCCGATCGTAGCGGCATTCGTGATGGTGATGAAATGAGGTATATCTGCAGCAATGTATCCTCCCGTTAGGGCTATGGATGGATACAGATCGCCTTTTGCTGCCGAAATACCCGCTGTTGCAGCCTTTTGGCGAAATGAGAGGACCTGTATGTCCTTCCGGTTTTGCAATGCCGACTGTTCATAATCACCCAGCGTTTTTATATCTATCTGCTGATCAAAGCCGGTTGAATCGGTGATCAGTTTGGTTTGCTCAGGCAAACCCAACATCAGATCCATATTCACATTTGCAATCTTCAGATTGTTATCCGCGTCCAATACTGAAAGTTCGATGTTGGAAGTTTGCAGTTTTGCTTTGAGCAGATCATTTCTTGCGAGTAAACCATTTTGTTCGAGCCTTGACAAAACGGAATCACGCTGCATCGATTGCTGCAGATTTGCTTTTACCACATCTAATGTTACACTTGCTTTGTATAAATTGATATAGGCATTGATCGTGTTTAAAATCACATCTTCTTTATCATTGTCCGCATCCAATTTTGCCGCCTGCTCCAGGTATTGCGCAGACTCAATGCCATAGCGGATTTTGCCACCGGCAAAAATGGGCAGGGATACATTTAATGATCCATACATTGCCTGGTTTATCGACGGGGCACCACCACTGCTTCCGGAGCTATCCTGGCTTCCAAACAATTTTGTTTTTGTTGAAATAGTAGGTGTCGTGAGCCGCATGTACGTTCCACTTACGCTTGCTCCCGGCAACTGGTTGTCTTTTGCCTGGCGTAACGCACCTTCTGCTTCTTCAATGCGGGCCTGAGAAGCCCTTAGTTGCTTACTGTTTTTAATACTCAGATCTATAGCTTCCTTCAGCGAAAGTGGCTTCACTGCACTCGTGTCCTGCGATCTGGATAGCACGGGAATTAAAAATAATCCCGTGAACATGATATTGGTTAAAATTTTCCGTATTCGTTTCACAAATTGTATTTTATTAATTTCTTCTTTATTTTTTTAATACTGGTTTTTTCAAAAGGTGTGAGCGCATCAATTGTTTTAAATGATTTGAAAGACGCTCTTTCAAAATCTTGCTTTTATAGCAATTAAAATCTTTGCCCTTTCGTAAAATTTTTCTACACATCGTTTCTGAAGAAAACAGGTAATTAATGGTGCCGATAAGTGTGATCATGGTCAGTTCCGGATCCACATCATTGAATTCACCTGCTTTAATACCGGTTTCGATGATAGAGGTTGCCGCATTAAAATTTTTCAACAAAACATCGCTGATACCTTCTTTTAATTTTTCTCTTTTCTCCAGGGAAAGCTCCCGGTGAATGATATGGCTAAACCGGGGGCTACCAGACATTCGATCTACATAGCTATCGATAATCACTTCCACCTTTTCCATCTGTGTAAGGGATGTATTATTTATCAACCCCTCAAAAATTCCCCTGAGATAGGAAGTTTTGTGTTCTATCAACTGCTCCAGCATTTTTTCTTTCGACTCAAAATAGTAACTGATCATGGCCGGATTCACCTCGGCCTGCGCGGCAATTTCCCTTACCGATGTTCCTTCGAAACCCTTTTGTGCAAAGAGGTTCATGGCTGCGTTTAATATGATTTCCCTTTTGTCCATTCCTGAGAAAAGGAGCAAAATTAAACGATTGTTTAAAATTAAACAAACGTTTAATTAAATTTTTTTCTGAAATAATGATTTCTTAATACTGGCAAATAAAAAGAGGTATAGCCTTCCTACAAGCAATACCTCCTAAAATATTATTATTCAGCTTTTAGCCAAGCGAGGCTTCCATCGAAATTTCCGCGGTAAGCGATTTGGAGATCGGGCAGTTTTCTTTTGCATTTTTTGCGCTCTCTTCAAATTTTTCCTTGCTGATGCCGGGAATCTTAGCTTTCAGGGTAAGATGTGATTTAGTGATAGCACCATTTTCCAATGTGACTTCACACTTTGTTTCAATCTCATCGGCAACAAACCCTGCCTCCTGCAATACAAATGCAAGCTTCATACTAAAACAACCTGCGTGAGCCGCAGCAATAAGTTCTTCCGGGTTGGTGCCGGGGCCATTCTCGAATCTCGAATTATAAGAATATTGTGTTTTGTTGAGCACCGTGCTTTGTGTACTCATGGTTCCCTTTCCGTCTTTTCCGGCTCCCTGCCAGATGGCTGTTGCATGTCTGATCATAACGTTTTTTGTTTAGTCATTTTTTAATTAGTTCGTTGCAAAGGTATTATCTATTCGCTCAACACAATTAACACGCCATAATTTAATATTAGGATAAACGATCTGCTGCCAATATATTTATTGAGGAAATTCTTCGGAGCTGACCCGTACCGTTCCGCGCCCGTTGATGACGTGCCAGCTTTTAAAATCCTGTGGGGCATCCAATCCATCGCCATCGATAATTTCGGTGGGAGTGCGTATTCGTACAGGCTTATCTGTGTAGAATTCTTTGCCCGCCCTTGCCCGATCCCAGTAGAGCTCATCGCAATAGAGTGTATCACCCTTCACATTGGAAACTACCACGCTGTCTTTCAAAAAAACTTTGCTGTCCGTTTCCATATATCGGCCGTAATGAGCATCCATCCTGCTTTCTATGCGAAGGCTATCATCAAAAAAATCGGTGTGTAGGGTTTTGGTGAATTCCACATAGGGGGTATCTACCTCGTGGCGAAGCATATAAGGTGCAGTAAGCTGCGCTTTTGTCTTGTCACCAATGCTATAAATAATATTTACCTGTTTTGCTTCTTCAATACCGATTTTTTTTATGCCGTTAAATTGGCTGAGCTGTTCAGGGGAATTTTCGCACGATGCTATTGGGAGGCAGATCGCTACTGTCAGAAACTTTAAAAAAAAATTACTGCGAAACATAACAGGCATCTGGCAAAATTACTGTTATTCGGATTGGATAGAATGGGTACGTAATTATTTATTATTTACTTCACTTATTGCAAACAGGCCTTTGAATATTAAGTCAGGATCTGTAACAAGGGTATTTTTTAGAAATGGTGTGAAATAAACCGAGTCGCCGCCTGTTAGAAGTACATTGAGATTGTCATATTTTTCTTTATATAAATTAATAACGCCGTCTATTTCCGCGGCCATGCCCAACACCACACCACTGATAATGTTCGTTCGGGTATCATAACCAACCAGGGGAAAGTTCCACATTGATGAAGTGGTCGTGGACTTGATCAGCGGAAGTTTTGCGGTAAATGTATTCATCGATTTAAAGCGCATCTCCATGCCGGGAGAGATGCTTCCTCCCAAAAAGCTGTTGTATTTATTCACAAAATTGAATGTAATACATGACCCCAGACCTATTACCAGGTTGTTCTTCCCGGGATAAAAATGTACAGCAGCAGCACAAAGTGCAAGTCGGTCGGCGCCAATGGTTTCCGGTTTGCCTACGGGAGTAGAGAAAGGCAATACACTTTGCGCACTCAGCTTGTGAAACAAAGTCTTCTTCGAAAGGATATTTTCAATTTCGGGGTTTTGATCAATTACCGAAGAGAGAATAGTCTTATCCGGTGCATATCGTATCAATATATCTTCTATCGTTGCATCTGCATCATCATACAAAGCAATGACCTGTGCTAGGGTTGATCCATCGAATACACCACATTTGAGCCGTGTGTTTCCGAAATCAAAGCAGAGCGTAGTGGTCAAAGAAAATTTTTTATCAGGTGATACTAACGATTGCGACTATACGATTTCCAAAAATAAACGATACCATCATCGAAATGAAATTTTAATTCACATAATGTCTCACGAAATATTAAACCCGCTTATGTTTTTGAAATGTCCGTTTAGTTTTATTTTTTCTTTTAGTTGCTCCATCTCGGCCACCACGGGTAGCACTTTTGCCATGTGTCGCTTCAGATATTCCTGCCGTTGCAGTTCCTGAGTCAGGGAAAGAAATTCATATTCTTCCGTAATGTTGAGGCCGGCATGATGCGCTACGTCATAGCTGCTGAGCTCGCTTTCGTCTTTGCTGAAAGGCTTTGATACGTTCAGGAGTTTATGCAATTGTTTTATAGAGGCAATAATATTTTTCATCATATCCCGTCTGCCATGATGCGAATTAGACGGGTAATTTACAATAGCACCGCTGTATAGCTTATCAGGTATTTCCTTGATAAATTCCAATACCCGGAAAACTTTTTGTCCGCGGGTTTTAATGTCCATCTCTCCTGTATCGTAAACTTTTGAAATTTCAATAATCTCCAGCAGCGTTCCTAATTCATTCACTTTGTTATTGATCACCACAGGCATGCCAAAAGGCTTTTTTTGTGTAAAGCACTCATTGATCAACTGCTTGTAGCGAGGCTCAAAAATATGCAGGTTCAGATCTTCGCCGGGATAAACAACGATGGATAAAGGAAATATGGGAATGAAATTAGTCATTGTATTTTTTGCGGACAGCAAATTTACAAATGCATGAATAAATGAAAAACTAAAATACCGCGAAGGCGCGCAGGCGCTTTATCGCTACATTTGAAACATAACATACGCTTTATGGTGATCAGCGGATTTACAATGGTGAGGAATGCAACGAAACTCTACTACCCGGTAAAAGAATCTATACTTTCAATATTACCCATTGTTGATGAATTTATTATCGCATTGGGTAACTGTGATGAAGACGACCAAACACTGCACGAAATTCAAAGTATCGCTTCCGAAAAAATAAAAATCATTCATACAACATGGGATATTGAAAAATTTCCCGGCGGAGCGGAATATGCGCACCAAACCGATATTGCCAAAAGTCATTGCAAAGGCGACTGGCTTTTTTACCTGCAAAGCGACGAAGTAGTTCATGAAAAATATTTACCCGAAATAAAAAATAAGTGTGAGCAATCTTTAAACGAAAAAATAATAGAAGGACTGCTGTTTAATTATAAACACTTCTGGGGAGACTATTCTCACTACATCGTTTCTCACGCATGGTATCCGAAGGAGATCCGGATTATCCGTAATGACCCGGAAATACATAGCTGGCGCGATGCACAGTCGTTCCGGCGTATCCCTGGTTTTGATGGTGTCAATTATTTTCAGAAAGAAAATACGCACAAACTGCACGTTGCAGCTATCGATGCTGAAATATTTCATTATGGATGGGTACGCCCACCGGCCATGATGCAAAAGAAGCGGGTATCTTTTGAAACGCACAAGCATGGGGAAGAGAAAGCTAATGCAGCTTTTATACACGAACCGGATGACTTTAATTACGGCCGGATCGATAAACTAAAAAAGTTTACCGGAACGCATCCTGCAGTGATGGGAGAATTTATTAAGAAATTTAGCTGGCAAAATGAATTATATCCGCTAAACAAGAGTATTAAAAAACATAAACATGATAAATTCAAATATCGGGCATTGACATTTGTAGAGCAAAATTTTTTGAATGGAGATCATATCATGGGATTCAAAAATTACGAATTAATAAAGCTATAATAACCTACCCTGCCACATCTTTATAAAGTGTTTCCGCTTTATCGCCCCATTTTTCTTTTAATGAAATGAGATTGCCCTGATCGGCGAAAGGGATGATATTTTTTGAGCGAAGCGTCAGCCGTTGAAAGTGATGAATATATACGCCCAGCGCCAGTTTCATAGGTTGTATGTCATGATACATAAGATTTCTTTCTTTAGTACGAAAGTAAAGGTCAAAATCGGCTACCTGAAGTCTTTCATCCCAGGTGCCAATCTTTTCCAATGCCGTCTGTTTCATAATGATGCAGGAGCCGCTGAATCCTTCAACAACCTCATCCTTAAACTTTTCATATCGTTCATAGCAGAATTTATCAAAGCTGCCATACATCCATTTCACCATTCGTAGCAGCGACTTCGTGTTGATTCCATAAAAAGTACGTATCAAAAATTTTATCCGTTTCCACCGCTTATGCATTTTTCGTTGTGCCTCTTTACTTTCCAGGTGATCATTGGTGGCAAATGAAATTACTTCAATATCATTATTGTTCATGATCTGCAAAATCTTTTTATCCCAATCTTTGGATACAATAATATCATTATTGAAAAAGCCAATGTAGTCATACTTTGCCACCGCTATTCCCTGGTTTTGACAATGCGGATACGAGTAGTTTTCTGTGTTGGCAATAAAAACATTTGCCTTCTCTTTAAAAAATTCCTTACTCCCATCGGTTGAATTATTATCAACGACAATTAGTTCAAATGGCAGGGAAGAATTTTTTTGGAGTGTTTCATAAAACAATTTATTCATGTAGAGCTGGTTGTGAACAGAGGTAATAATGCTGATCATGAATAAAAAAATAAATATTAAGCCGCAAAAGTAAAGTAGTTTCCTTTTGTTTAAATTGTATTAATTTATTGTATATGGATCGGGTAACCTTAATAAAGGCCCTCATGAAACAAAAGGGCTTAAAGAGCTATTTGGAAATCGGAGTTTTTAACGGGCATGTTTTTTTTCGGGTAAAAAGCTTGTTTAAAGTTGCCATAGATCCTGAATTCCGGTTTGATTCCCTGCGCAAACTGGGGAAGACATTCATTAACCCCTACAATATTTTTAATAGATATTATCAAAAAACAAGCGACGATTTTTTTTACAATGATGCAGCGGCACTATTTTCAAAAAAGAAGATTGGGATTGCATTAGTGGATGGGATGCATCAATACGATTTTGCTTTACGCGATGTTGAAAATATTCTGAATTACCTGGCTGATGATGGGGTGATCATCATGCATGATTGTAATCCTGCTACAGCCAGTGCCGGGCGTAACTTTGATGAGTGGCAACAACAAGGAATGTCCGGGCAGTGGAATGGCGATGTGTGGAAAGTAATTGTGCATTTGCAAAGCCTCCGAAACGACGTAAATGCCTTTGTGCTGGATTGTGATTATGGTCTCGGAGTTATCACAAAAAGGGCTCCGGAAAAAACTCTCAGCTTTTCAAGAAATGAAATTGAGCATCTCAATTACGACCAGTTAAACAGAAACAGGGAGCAGTGGCTTAACTTGAAAGCTGCCGACTATGCGAACGAATACTTTAAATTGAAGTGATCATTTATTTTTACCAAAATAAAATTCATTGATAAATCAGGCTCCCACTTTGCAAACGATAGATTATAAGACATTAGCCCGTACAATCTCGCTTGTTGAAAATGAATCTCCGGCTTATGAAGATATTTTAAAGCAACTCCCATTTTCTGAAACAACAGTGATCGGTATTACCGGTGCGCCCGGTGCCGGCAAAAGCTCTCTTGCAGATGCTCTCATCGGCGAAATGGTACAACACGGATTAAAGGTAGGTGTGCTCTGTGTAGACCCGTCATCTCCTTTTAATAAAGGGGCTTTGCTCGGCGACAGGATAAGAATGAGTGAATGGTATAATCATCCAAATGTATTTATCCGGTCGTTGGCAAGTAAAGGTTCGCTCGGGGGCTTACATCCTAAAATTGTGGAGATAACCGACGTGATGAAAAATGCCGGATTCGATTATATCCTTATCGAAACAGTTGGCGTGGGCCAAAGCGAAATAGATATTGCTTCGCTCGCTGACATAACCGTGCTGGTATTGGTGCCGGAAGGCGGCGATATTATTCAGACGATGAAAGCGGGCGTGATGGAAATTGCAGATGTGTTTATTGTAAATAAATACGACCGCCCCGACGCGGATGCCTACTATCATAACCTGAAACAAATGCTGGCGCCGGTATATGCGCATTCGCAATACGAAATACCGGTTTTAAAAACCATCGCTTCGCGGAAAGAAGGGATCAAAGAATTGTATATGATCCTTACAGGCGCCACTTTCAACGACAATAAGGAACGGAAAACTGATTTACTTGCCGAAAAGATCTGGCAGATCATCCGGGATAAAAAAATGAAATCGGTAAATAAAGCGGCATTGAAAAATGATCTTGCCGAAGCGTTATCCGGTAAGTCGTTCAACTTATATCGCTTTGCAGAAAAATATGTTTGATGGTGAATGATCAGCGGTTATGTTTCCACCAGCGATAGCCGATAACACCGATTGCCAGGTAAGGAACCGTCATTAAGTAAATGATTCCCGCATTAAATCCATGACCCGCGCTATTGCCCATCTGTGCAACCGTTTTGGCGCAAATAGCGCATTGTGCAGAGGCGGTATTCATTACAGCGGATAAAGCAATAAAGATAAGTAGTATGATTAAAAACCTTTTCATTTGTTGAGCTAAGTTACGATTTATAGGTCTATTATCCGACCTGCTCTACCTGTGCCTTTTGCGCTTTCTTTCTTTCATCTTCATTCAGGATTACCTTGCGCATACGGATTGCCTTCGGCGTAACCTCAATGCATTCATCCTGCTGAATGTATTCCATGCATTCTTCCAGTGTCATCTGGATCTTAGGCGCAATGCGCGCTGCATCATCGGCGCCGCTGGCACGATGGTTGGTTAATTTCTTTGCTTCCGTCGCATTTACAACAAGGTCACCGGGTTTAATATGTTCTGCAATAATTTGCCCTGTATAGACTTCTTCTCCCGGATCTACAAAAAATCTTCCACGATCCTGTAATTTATCTATTGAGTAGGCTGTGGTTCTTTCTGTTGTTTTTGAAATTAATACGCCATTATTCCTTCCCTGGATAAAACCTTTCCACGGCCTGTATTCGAAAAAACGGTGCGCCATCACTGCTTCACCTGCTGTGTTGGTGAGCATGGCCGAACGCAGTCCAATTAATCCTCTGGAGGGAATCTCAAATTCCAAATGCTGCATTTCTCCTTTACTTTCCATCACGTGCAATTCTCCTTTACGTTGGGTAACCATATCAATTACGCGGCCACTGTATTCTGCAGGCACATCTACTACGAGTGCTTCAAACGGCTCATGTTTTTTGCCGTCGATCATTTTCGTAATTACCTGCGGCTGCCCCACCGTTAATTCATACCCTTCACGACGCATGGTTTCCACTAAAATGCTCAAGTGTAAAATGCCACGGCCATACACCATGAAACTGTCGGCACTATCGGTAACGGATAAACGAAGAGCAAGATTTTTTTCAAGTTCTTTTTCCAAACGATCTTTTAAATGACGCGAGGTAACAAACTTGCCGTCTTTACCATAGAAGGGAGAATTATTGATGCTGAACTGCATGTTCATCGTCGGTTCATCTACGCTGATTACTTCCAAAGCTTCAGGATTTTCAAAATCGGCAATCGTTTCACCAATATTGAAACCTTCAATACCTACTACGGCACAAATGTCTCCCGCTGCCACTTCACTCACTTTCTTTTTACCTAAACCTTCAAACACATACAGCTCCTTTACGCGGCTTTTTTGAACGCCGCCATCCAGTTTCATCAAAGAGACAGGCTGATTTTCTTTGATCACTCCTCTCGCTACTTTACCCACGGCAATTCTTCCTAAAAAGGAAGAATAATCCAATGAAGTGATCTGCATTTGTAAATTGCCTTCCGGCGTTGCAGGTGCCGGTACCTTTTCAAGAATGGTATCGAGTAAGGGATAAATGTTATCTGTTGGTTCCAACGATGTGTTCATCCATCCTTGTTTACTGGAGCCATATAAAGTGGGGAAATCCAATTGCTTTTCTGTCGCATTCAGGTTAAAAAATAATTCGAACACTGCATCATGCACTTCATCCGGGCGGCAATTGGGTTTATCTACTTTGTTGATCACTACAATAGGATGCAATCCCAATTGCAATGCTTTTTGCAAAACAAATCTTGTTTGGGGCATCGGGCCTTCAAAAGCGTCCACGAGCAGGAGCACACCGTCAGCCATTTTCAATACGCGTTCTACTTCGCCTCCAAAGTCACTGTGGCCGGGAGTATCAATAACATTTATCTTGACGTCCTTATACGTAACAGAAACATTTTTGCTAAAAATGGTAATGCCTCTTTCCCGTTCAAGGTCATTGCTGTCCATGATCAGCTCACCCGTCTCCTGGTTATCCCTGAATATATTGGTGCTGTGCAGAATTTTATCTACCAGCGTGGTTTTTCCATGATCTACGTGAGCGATGATGGCGATGTTCCTGATTTGCATATGGCGGACTTAAGTAATTAGTACTGCTGTTTTTTTAAGTGCGCAAAGGTACGACAATTCAGCGGGGCGAGCAAGCAAAAATCGCGGCATGTCAGATTATTAAAAAGTTAATGATCATAAAAAGTTTTCCCGCTGTCGGTCAATACAATGAATAGTTGAATAATTTTAGAGATGAAAACGAAACTACCTTCACTGACCACCTGCCTGATCCTTGACGCGGTTGGTTGTCTCAATTATATCTTTCCGCCTATCGGTCCCGTTTGGGCCATTATTTCAGGCATTATCTTTTTCTTTCTTTTCGGGAGAAAATTTGGTGTAATGGGCGGCGTCTTTTCCATGGTCGAAGAAATGTTTCCCGGATTGGATTTCATTCCCACCTTTACGATTGCATGGCTGATCAGGAAGTATGAAGTTGAAAAGCGGCTTTCAACGATGGTGTAAAAGCGCTGTTCACCCGGCTCTTATTTCCACTCTGATTTTTAATTTATCTGCATGGTACATTATTTTCTGATGATAAGACATTCTATTCTTGTGTATCTTCACTCTCTCCCGTTCAAATCATAAACCAGTAACATGAATAAACTTCTGCTCACACTTTCCCTGCTTTTTATTGTATCGTTTTCTTTTTCCCAAACAAAAAAACTCGTTGGCTTTTATCAAAAAAATGTCGGCGCTGAATTGACTACTGAAGCATCTTTTGATAAAAATATAAGCGCAGAAAATATTGGTGAAACAATGAAGCGGCTTTCTGCCTATCCTCATCACATCAGTTCTCCGGGCAGTAAGGAAAACGCAGAGTATATTTTGGACCTGTATACAAAATGGGGATGGGATGCGCACATCGAAACTTTTCATGTGTTGTTTCCGACGCCAAAGACAAGAGTGCTCGAAATGATTTCCCCCACAACTTACAAAGCGCTTTTAAAAGAGCCTGCAATAAAAGAAGATCCCACCAGCGGACAGGGAGGTCAATTGCCAACATACAATGCATACAGTGCCGATGGGGACGTAACGGGTGATTTGGTATTTGTGAATTACGGGTTACCGGATGACTACAAAGTTTTAGAAGAAATGGGCATTGACGTGAAGGGAAAAATAGTGATTGCAAAATACGGACATAGCTGGCGTGGCATTAAACCCAAACTTGCGCAGGAGCATGGTGCAATTGGTTGTATAATGTATAGTGACCCGATGGACGACGGATATTTTCATGGAGATGAGTACCCAAAAGGTGCTTACAAAAATGAATATGGCGTACAACGCGGATCAGTAATGGAAATGGAAATTTATCCCGGGGATCCTTTAACGCCGGGAGTGGGCGCAACCGAAGATGCAAAAAGACTGGAAAGATCAGAAGCACCTAATCTTTTGAAAATTCCCGTGCTGCCAATTAGTTATCATGATGCAACGCCGCTACTCGAAGCGCTTGACGGACCGGTAGCCCCGGATACCTGGCACGGCGGTTTGCCGTTTGCGTATCACATCGGCCCGGGAAAAGCCAAGGTGCATTTGAAACTTGAATTCAACTGGAACATCGTTCCCTGTTATGATGTGATTGCAAAAATGGAAGGTGCCAAATATCCGGATGAATGGGTGATTCGCGGCAATCACCAGGACGCCTGGGTGAATGGTACCAATGATCCGATCAGCGGACAAGCGTCGATGTTGGAAGAGGCAAAGTCAATCGGTGAAATGGTGAGCAAAGGATGGAGGCCCGCACGAACATTGGTGTATTGTTCCTGGGATGGGGAAGAACCTGCATTATTGGGTTCTACTGAATGGCTGGAGACGCACGAAAAAGAATTGCAGCAAAAGGCGGTCGTATATATCAATTCAGATGACAACGGCCGCGGATATTTATTTGCCGAGGGCTCTCATGCGCTGGAGCCATTGATGGACCAGATTGCAAAGGATGTAACAGATCCTCAAACACACGTCAGCGTTTTCGAACGGGCAAAGGCACACCAGGCCGTGGAAGCGAGGAGTAATGAAGCAAGAGAAAAGGCCTGGGATCAGAAAAACCTGCGGCTTGGTGCGATGGGTTCCGGGTCAGACTATTCTTCATTCATACAACATGCCGGTATTCCTGCGTTGAATCTCGGGTATGGTGGTGAGAATGGCGGCGGCGAATATCATTCTATCTACGATGATTATTACGACTTCACTCATTTTAAAGACCCCGGATTTTTGTACGAAGTGGCGTTGGCGCAAACTGCCGGCCGTGCCGTGTTGAGAATGGCCGATGCGGATGAATTGCCATTTGATTTCACACATTTGTATACCGCGGTAAATGATTATGCAGACGAGTTGAAAAATCTGTTAAGAACAGAGAGGGAATCTACTGAATTGCAAAACGAAATTATTGAAGCAGGCGCTTACAACATTGGACAAGATCCGGCAAAACATTTACTTCCACCTGCCATGCAACCGACAGTGCCCTATCTTGACTTTTCTCCGTTGGAAAATGCATTGCAACATTTAAAGAAGACGACGGATACACTAGAAATTGTTTTCCGCGATAAGATAAAAAATGACAACGCAAGTGATGCAATGAATCAATCTTTGTATCGGGCAGAACAGCAACTCCTGAGTGAAAATGGCTTGCCACGCCGGCCGTGGTATAAGCATACGTTATACGCTCCGGGATTTTACACCGGCTACGGTGTTAAGACGATGCCAGGCATCCGCGAAGCCATCGAACAATATGACTGGAAAGAGGCGCAGAACCAGATCGGTGTTGATGCTGAGGCAATTGATCGGCTGTCAGGTTATTTGCAAAATGTCATTATGGCAAATAAATAGGCCACAGGGTTATGTTTCCGGAATTCGGGTATTAAGAATAAAATGAACCCTATGAGCCATATCCGTATTATACCGAAAACAAAAAGAATTGCGCTGGTAGCGCATGATAATAAAAAGAAAGATCTTATTGAATGGGCAGTGTATAACAAAACAGTGCTGTCCGGACATGAACTGATTGCAACAGGAACCACGGGAAAATTATTGGAACAAAATCTTGGCCGGCCTGTACAAAAATTATTCAGCGGACCCTTAGGCGGCGATCAGCAAATCGGTGCATTGATCGCAGAAGAAAAATTAGATATCCTCGTTTTTTTCTGGGACCCGATGGAAGCCCAACCTCACGATAGTGATGTAAAAGCGTTATTGCGCCTGGCTGTGGCAAGAAATATCTTGATTGCCTGTGATCGTACTACAGCCGATTTTATTCTTACATCCGCATTGATGCATGATGATTACCCGGCATCAGTGCCGGATTATTCGCAATATCTGAAGCGGGAGGTAACGTCGTGATTTTTGTCGCGAATGGGAAAATTTATATCACGTTGTGGCTCGCTTAAACAAAGAATTCTCGCTTCTGAATTTTTTTGATGTTTCATACGCTTCATCAATAATCTCCCCGGGAAATTGTTCCATAGCAACAATCTTAATGGCATTCGTCGTGGTCAGTGAGCCTGATTTTATGGTGTGATCAAAATAGAGGATATTATCCCTGATGGTTTCGGTAAAATAAAACAGTTCGAAATCTTTTGACAAAAGTTCTATCAGTTCAAGATCGTGTGATGAGGCGATCACCATGTTGTCTTCGTTATTGAGGTAGTGCAGTAATGCTTTAGCCAGCGAGATTCTTTCAACGGTATTTGTGCCTTTGAATATTTCATCAATCACAAAAAGATTTCCCTGACACGGTAGCAACTGCTCAGTCATGTTTTTCATTATTTCTACTTCTTTGAAAAAATAGCTGCTTCCTTCTGCGAGATTATCTTCGATAGCGATGCACGAAAATGATTTTACAAAGGACGAAGTATAAGATTTCGCAAAACAGATATTTAGTGTTTGAGCCAGAATTGAATTGATCAATACTACGCGCAGAAAAGTCGATTTACCCGACATATTGCTCCCGGTAATAAATGCGCTTTTATGCTCCAATGAAAATGAATTCGGCGTACAGTCTTCGATCAGGGGATGGGTGGCATCGGTGAATTTTAAAATTTTCTTCTCTTTAATCAGTTTCGGTATACACGTATTAAAATTGGGATCGCTTTTTAAAGAAGCAATTGATATGGCCATATCGGTTTCTCCAACAAACCTGAACAATTCATGCAGAGCACCGGCTTCTTTTGTCAAAACTGAATAAGAGCGTATCAGCCTGTTCACATCTACGAGAAACGCGCTCTTCAACAGTTCTACCAGGTAAAACATTGCTTTGGACAGATCATCTTCAGGTATTGGGATGTTCATGAAACGCCAGGCTTTTACAAACGGTGCTAATAACAGTAAGCTTGCCGGAACCGAAGAAGTATTTACACCGGTATCGATCTTCGATAGCTTTTTAGCGGACTGAATCAATGCATAAGCTTTTGTGATGGATTTATATTTCCCGTCTTTACGATATTTGAAAACGAACTGTATTGTGATGTTGACCGCCACCACAGGAATCAGCAACAGGAGCAGCCCCGGAAAAAAAATGGAAGCCAGTACCAAAGCCACTGCCGCGTAAGTAAGAAGATTGAAAACAAATCTATTTTCTGTAACGCTTTTATCTTCCTGTCCAAAAAAGTCTGTAATCCAATATGTGCCTCCTTGCTCCAGCTTGTGCAAAATAATCGAAGCGGATTCTTGTGTTTCTTTTTCTTTGGTCAACCGCTCTGTTATAGTGTCAGTGGTGCGAAGTGCTTCAAGGTCATTTTCCGGGTGGATAATTCTCGCATACAAATACTGCTGACCAATACCCGTGGTCGTTCTGTCCAAAATATAAAACAGGCTTTCCACGTCGATGTCCTTTATAGTTTGATCAGTGAGCCGGTGATAAGCATTGCCTTTATAATATGGAAGATATTTCCCGATAAGGCCGAAATCTCTTGTCTTCCAGTTTATTCTGGCCCATTGCGAGCGGACCTCGTTCAATATTTTTTCATTACTGTCCTTCGAGATAATAATTACGATTACAATAATTGCAAGGAAGATAACCAGGAAGTATATCATTATGCAAACTTATTTTCTTAAGCGTACTATCGTGTGTGTGATGGATAAAAGTACGATAAAAGAAAAGAGGTTAAAATGTAAATAAACAGAAGTAGTCCTGTTTTGTTAATTTAGATCAACAAATAAAGCAGAAATCAATGAAGGAATCTATCATGAGACGACGACGACTGCTCCTGTTTTTTATGATCATGTGTATTTGTGCTGGATTACACGCGCAGGTATATCAAAGGAAGACTCTTAATAGTGGAGAGAGTATATCTGATAAATCATATTATCTTTTTCCTTCGTTTATTAACGGAACGGTGAAATTCAAAAAAGGGGGGTCACTTGTTGCGAAACTGAACTTTAATCTCCTGATCAGTGTGATGCAATTTATAAATGAGAAAAATGATACACTGGAAATTTCAAAACCCAATGAGATAGATTCGATCATCATAGAGGGTCATTCATTTTTTTTCAATAATGGATATTACGAAGTTTTGGCATCTGGTGATTCTGTAAAGCTCGTTGTATTGCGAAAATCGAGTTGCATGCCTGTCAAAACCGGCGCTATGGGATTGACCGATCATATAGGAGCCGGTAACCAGACCGTTACTTCCCTGGAAACCTATCTTGGTGAACGGAAACTTACGATGAGCGAGGATGTAGAAGTTACGGAGGAGGCGGACTACCTGCTTGTCAACGCAAACGGCGAAATGATAAAAGCGGATAAAACCGGGTTTAAAGAATTTTTTCCCGCAAAGGCAGACGATATTCAATCGTATATAAAGCACCACAAGATAAAATTCAGCAAAGAAGAGGATATTCAAAAGTTGTTTGGGTATTGCGTGGGGAAATAAAAATTTTGACGTAGTAAAAATTTGCAAAAGTTGCTTTTGTAAAGAGCTCCTCAAATTCCCCTCCCCTTCGTAAATTGCATCTCCCTATGCGATTTCAACTCAACTCATCTTATAAACCTGCAGGCGATCAGCCCGAAGCAATTGAACAACTTACGCAGGGAATTTTGCAGGGAGAAAGGTGCCAGACACTCCTTGGTGTAACGGGCAGCGGTAAAACTTTTACCATGGCTAATGTAATTCAAAATGTACAAAAGCCAACGCTGGTGCTTACCCACAACAAAACACTTGTTGCACAATTGTATGGAGAGTTCCGCCAATTTTTCCCGGATAATTCTGTTGGGTACTTTGTTTCTTATTATGATTACTACCAGCCAGAAGCCTACATGCCTGTGTCGGATGTGTATATCGAAAAGGATTTAAGCATCAATGAAGAGCTCGATAAATTGAGATTAGCAGCCACGTCGCAATTGCTTACCGGAAGAAGAGATATTATCGTAGTGGCGAGTGTGAGTTGCATTTATGGTATCGGTAATCCCAAGGATTTTGCCGAAGGAGTTGTAAGAATTCAAACAGGTCAGAAGGTAAGCAGGCAGGGTTTTTTGCATTCCCTGGTAAACGGTTTGTATTCGCGTACACAAGGCGATTTTGCAAGAGGGACCTTTCGCGTTAAAGGCGACACTGTCGATATCAATCTGCCCTACATGGATAACGGCTATCGAATTACTTTTTTTGGTGATGAAATTGAAAGTATCGAAACATTGGAATTAAGTACGGGCAAAAGAATTATGAAAGTAGACGATGCCGCTATCTTTCCGGCAAATTTATATATAGCGCCAAAAGACAAGTTGCATCAGATACTTGCTGAAATTCAGGATGAAGCTGCAAGACAAACCGAATATTTTAAAGCCACAGGAAAATATATTGAGGCCCAGAGAATATCAGAGCGGGTAAATTACGATGTTGAAATGATCCGCGAACTGGGATATTGCAATGGGGTAGAAAATTATTCAAGATTTTTCGACAGGCGCGAACCGGGAACAAGACCATTTTGTCTGCTCGATTATTTTCCACCGGATTTTTTGTGCATATTGGACGAAAGTCATCAGACCATTCCGCAGGTGAGCGGTATGTATGGCGGTGACCGGTCGCGTAAGCTGATATTGGTTGATTATGGGTTTCGGCTGCCTTCTGCTTTGGATAACCGCCCATTGAATTTTAGTGAATTTGAAAACATGCTGAACCAGGTAATTTTTGTCAGTGCCACTCCGGGGGATTATGAGTTGGAAAAAACCGGAGGTGTGGTCGTAGAGCAGGTCGTAAGACCAACAGGGTTGTTGGATCCGCCAATTGAAATTCGCCCCTCGATCAACCAGATTGATGATTTATTAGATGAAATTGATAAGCGGGTTACGAAAGGCGATCGTGTGCTGGTAACTACCCTGACAAAACGAATGGCGGAAGAGATGGATAAATATCTGCATCGTATCAATATCAAATCAAAATATATACACAGCGAAGTAGATACATTAGACAGGGTTGAAATCCTGCGCCAGTTGCGGTTAGGAGAAATTGATGTATTAGTGGGAGTAAATCTTTTGCGTGAAGGATTAGACCTTCCTGAAGTATCCTTAGTAGCCATACTAGATGCAGATAAAGAAGGATTTTTAAGAAATGAAAGATCATTAACGCAAACCGCGGGGAGAGCAGCGCGAAATGTAGATGGCCTCGTGATTTTTTATGCAGACACGATGACGGAGAGTATGCAAAAAACTATTGATGAAACGGACCGCCGAAGAGAAAAGCAAATTCAATACAATATAGAGCACAATATAACGCCAACGACTATACGAAAATCTGTAGAACAGATTATGAAACAGACTTCGGTGCTCGATATTAAAGGCTATGACAAAGCATCCCCCTACGCTATTGATGAGCAGGTAACTGTCGCTGCCGAAGAGCAGGAGCAATATAAGACCATCCCCCAACTGGAGAAAGCTATTAAAAATGTAAAAAGTAAAATGGAGAAATCTGCACGGGACCTGGATTTCATGGAGGCAGCAAGGCTACGAGATGAAATGTTCCGGATGCAGAAAGAGTTGGAGGAGATGAAGGGGTGATAGTTGAACCATACAAGAGATAAAAGGCATGTAAGAAGATATATAATAACCCATATGTCTTAAATGCCTGTATGGTTAAATAATCAGACGGTTATTAGCATCGCGTAAATACACGAACAACTTAAATATCGTTGTTTTTTCTCAATAATTCTTTATCAAAAATTGTATGCTGGATGCAAAGGCCATCTGGTTGCCGGTTTTGGGCATACCACGCAATTCCGGTCGGTCGTATGAAGTATAATAGGAGAAGGCTGTGCGGTCGATGCTCTTTACTTTTCCCTTGAGTGCCCGGTCGTCAAAATTGCCGTAATAGGTAATATTCACGGAACCCACACTTTTGATCTTGCCTTTAAAGCTTTCATCTTCATAAGACGAATAATAGGTAAATGATGAAACGCCCGCATTTTTGATAAATCCTTTGTATGCAGCATCTTCATAACTCATATAATAATCGAAGAGGCTCGTGCCTATTGCTTTTACTTTACCCTGGAGCGATGGATCATCTGCCGCCGTGTAATAGGTTATGAAAGTTCTTCCGATATATTTTATTTTTCCGGCATACGCAGGGTCGTCTGTGGAAGCATAGTATTCTTCTCTCCCCATATACTTCGCCAATTTTGGAGGAAATGTTTTCGGCCCCGGAGTTTCGTCAGGCACACCCCAGTCAAGAATTTTGCCGTCTTTTGATAGGTCCACAAAAATATTGTCATCGACCAAAAAGCTGATCACATCTGCATTGCCACGATTGTCAATGGTGATGTGAGCGAGCTGCTGCGAAAAAGATCTTACGGATAACAATAAGGAAAGTAAAAACGTATAAAATTTAAGCGAACGCATATAAGCAGTTTTTGTCCGGAAGAAAAACGCTCCGGTGGATGATTTTATTTCTTTGCAAAGGCCGGCTTTGCCTTCAGCACTTTTTTATAAACCGGGCAGCTCTCGATATGCGCTCCCGGCAGGTAACCCGTACTCATCAAAAATTCATTTACAATCTCGCCTCCGGTAAAGCGGAATGTATTTTTAAAAATCTTTACCCACTCCTCTTTTGATTTCGGGTGATGATGATCAATCCATTTTTTAAATGAGCCAAATTCTTTCTGCAGCTTCATCACCGTTTTTGCATTTTCAACGGCAGCATGAATTTTTAAACGGTTGCGGATAATCCCGGCATCATTTAATAAACGTTGCACATCTTTCTCATTGAAACCTGCTACTTTTTTAATGTTGAAATTTTTGTAGGCCTTCTTAAAATTCTGTTGCTTGTTTAAAATAGTACTCCAGCTAAGTCCGGCCTGGTTTATTTCCAGGATCAATCTCTCAAATAGTTCATCATCATTATCTATCGGGAATCCGTAGGCCGTATCATGATAAATTTTATGCAGGTTAGTTTTTTCCATTGTGGTTACTGCTTCACAGTAGGAAGAGGGTTTGTCCATTTAAAAAAAATTTTAGGAAGAATAAAATTAAAAAATCAGGCGATGATTATCTTTAATTTGTTTTAAAAACCATTATAATTACGATGACCGGGAAATTTGACTGTGCAAAAAATTATGTTTTAGAGGACAACCGCGTGCTGCTTCGCCCATTGCAACAACAAGATTATGATCTGTTATTGCCGTTTGCACTGAATGAGCCAGACCTCTGGCAATATTCATTAGTATCACCTGCGGGAAGAGATGGATTGCAGCATTATATGGATCTTACGTTCAAAGCAAGAAATGATGGGAAGGAATATCCATTCATTGTTTTTGATAAAAAGACAAATGAATATGCCGGCAGCACCCGCTTTTATGATATCAATAACGATTTCCGGACCTTGCAATTAGGCTACACCTGGTACGGAAAAAAATTTCACGGAACCGGGATAAACAAACACTGCAAATTCTTGCTTTTGCAATTTGCCTTCGAAGACATGAATATGATCCGGGTTGAATTCCGTGCAGATAATAATAATGCAAGAAGTGTCGCCGCTATGAAATCTATCGGGTGTAAAGTGGATGGTATTCTGCGCAGCAATATGCCTACTCGCTTTGGAGGTGTACGCCGTGACAGTATCATATTAAGCATTCTGCAGGACGAGTGGTTTGGAGAGGTGAAGAAAAAACTTGCCTCGCGGTTGTGATATTAAATATTTTACTTTGCGATAAATCCATTTTATGAACAGAGAACTCTTTTCGTGGTACAGCCCATCGCTGGATAAGGAAATGCCAATAGCTGTTTATGGTCATTACGGATTTGCTCTTTTGCTGGTACCGACTGCTGCGGCCGACTATCTCGAATACGAACGTTTTCAGATGATGGATGTTCTGGCTCCTTATGTGGATGCAGGCAAAGTAAAAGTGTTCTCCATAAACAGTATCAACAACGAAAGCTGGTTGAATAAACAAATGTTGGGTGAACATAAAGGAATCCGGCACAATCAATTTAATAAATATGTTTTTGATGAAGTGGTTCCTTTTATAAGAAACAATACTTCATGGGAAACACCCATTATTATTTCAGGCGCCAGCTTCGGCGCATTGCACAGCATGAATTTGTTTTTAAAAAGACCGGACCTCATTAATGGAGTTATTGCCATGAGCGGTGTGTATGATTTGCACTACTATACGGATGGCTTTAATGATGACCAGGTATATTTTAATTCACCGATAAATTATTTACCTAATCTTACCGACGATTGGTACCTCAGCCAAATTCGCCGAAGCAATCATATTCATATATTATCCGGCAGCGGATCTTACGAAGATCCTGATTCGGCACGGGCAATGGCCGGCGTATTATACAACAAAGGGATCAATTATGAACTGGATATCTGGGGTGCTGATATGACGCACGACTGGCCAACGTGGAGAGCAATGTTGCCGTATTATATCGATTCAAGATTTTAATGAGTTTCGGTACGCGGAGCGTCAGGCATTTAGGCCTGAGATCTGAAAAAAGACTTTATGAAATATATTATTTCCATTTCCCTATTATCGTTTATCTTTTCGTGTAACCGACACCGTGAGGAGGACAATCTTTCAGGTGGTTCAATGAGTGTAAAAGATTATTTTAATTATGGCGATACCGGCGTACGCACTGCAGGAATAAAATTAATTCCAATCAATACGGCAATTGGCACATTCAAAGTTTGGACAAAAAGATTTGGCAACAATCCTAAAATAAAAATATTGCTGTTACACGGTGGCCCTGCTACTGGTCACGAATACATGGAATGTTTTGAAAGTTTCTTCCCGCAGGAAGGATATGAGTTTTATGAATACGATCAGCTCGGTGCGCCATACAGCGATCAGCCAACGGATAGTAGTTTATGGACGATCGATCGTTACGTAGATGAAGTGGAACAGGTAAGAAAAGCCATAGGAGCAGACTCCACGAATTTTTATGTGCTGGGAAATTCCTGGGGCGGAATGCTGGCAATGGAATATGCATTGAAATACCAGAACCATATGAAGGCTTTGATTGTGGCTGATATGGTAGCCAGCATTCCGGATTATAATAAATATGCGTACGATGTGTTGGCAAAGCAAATGGATCCGAAAGTGTTCCAGGAAATAATGGATATTGAAAAGAAAAAGGATTTTGATAACCCGCGATATGAAGAATTGCTAATGCCTAATTTTTATCAAAAACATATTTGTCGGTTAGATCCCTGGCCCGATCCTGTAGCCCGTGCCTTTGCACACATGAACAACACCAAAGTTTCCAAACAAATTTACGTGATGATGCAAGGACCTTCTGAATTTGGTGCCAGTGGAAGATTGGCCAACTGGGATATAAAAGATAGCCTGAAGACAATCAAAATTCCAACATTGATGGTGGGCGCAAAATATGACACCATGGATCCTGTCGCGATGGGAGCACAAAGCAAGGCGGTACAGCATGGTCGTTATCTCTATTGCCCCAATGGCAGCCACCTGTGCATGTGGGACGATCAGAAAGTTTTTATGAACGGAGTGATTGGTTTTATAAATGATGTGAATGAGGGAAGATTTTGAAATTGCTGGATTGACATTTTGACTTCTTACAGTTTGCACCGGTCATAAATGTCCGTGAGCATTAAGTTCAAATTCAGCGATTCTAAATTTATGTGATCTTCAATTCCGGAAAATTCTTTCAATTGCCAAAGACTTTCCTTGTTAATAGAGAATTGCTCAACATGAATAGATTCGGCCTCTACAAGGATGTATTCTTTTAATGTTGGTATAGCGCGATACAACATAAATTTTACGCCGCGGTCATAGTTTTTGGTGGAAGGAGATAAAATTTCAAAAATAATAGTCGGGTTCGTAGCTGAATTTTCGTCCTCATCCGGGTTAATTATGTCACCACAAATAATCGAAACATCCGGGTAAGTAAATAAAGTATTCTGTGGAATATGAATGCGCATATCGCTGCCGAAGGGCTGGCAACCTTTACCTTTAAGCGAATTTGCAAGGGCTACGATGATGTTTATTGAAATAATATTATGCCTTGCTCCTGCACCCGACATGGCAAAAATTTCACCGTTGTAATATTCATGTTTTTCCACGGCAGCATTTTCCATTTGGAGGTATTCCTCTATCGAATAAAACTTCTTTTGATACGCCGGGGATGGTTCTTTTATTTCCATAATTAAATTTACGAAATTTAGCGCGTGTTGGTTACACCTTTGATATATCGTTTTCAATTGGCAAATCGGTTTGATAAACCGCGCAGGCGCTAAGGCACAAAGGATTCATGCAAACCCAGGGACATCGTCGCGTCCTCGTGTCTTAGTGGTTTTAAAGAATGGATGGCGCAACGTAACCTTTGCCACCGGACAGCAAAAAATGATGATGCAGTTTGTTTTACATTTGTCTAATGGAGAAGAAATTATTTCTGCTGGATGCGATGGCGCTTATCTTTCGGGCATACTATGCGCTCATCCGGAGCCCGATAGTAAATACAAAGGGAAAAAACACCAATGCGCAATTTGGTTTCACCAATACTTTATATGATTTATTAAATAAAGAAAAGCCGACTCACCTTGCGGTAGCGTTTGATACTGCGGCACCCACGGAACGCCATACTGATTTTGAAGCATACAAAGCCAATCGGCAGGAGGCGCCGGAAGATTTGCTTATTGCTATTCCCGATATAAAAAAAATAATAGCGGGCTTTAATTTACCCGTTGTGGAATGTGACGGATATGAGGCCGATGATATTATCGGCGGGCTTGCGCAGCAGGCAGAGAAAAAAGGATATGAAGTTTTCATGGTGACGCCGGATAAGGATTACGGGCAGTTGGTAACAGAGAAAATAAAAATATATAAACCCGGTTACCAGGGCGGAACATTTGAAATATTGGGACCCAAAGAAGTTTGTGAAAAATGGGGAATAAAAGATGTAAGCCAGGTAATAGATGTCCTCGCGTTGATGGGCGATGCAGTAGACAACATTCCCGGTATTGCCGGAGTGGGTGAAAAGACGGCTGCCAAATTATTGGCACAATATGAAACAGTTGAAAATGTATTAGCCAATGCCGAAAATATTAAAGGTGCTTTAGGAGAAAAAGTAAAAGCGGGAAAAGAAGCGGCCATTATGAGTAAAAAGCTCGCTACGATCATTACCGATGTTCCCTGCAAATTTCACGAGAAAGATTTTCGGGTAAAGGCCTACAACACAGAAGCTTTGAAAGACATCTTTACGGAATTGGAATTTAAATCGTTAGGAAAAAGGATCCTGGGTGATGAATACAGCGTATTTGCTGTAGATAAAAAGGTAGTACAAACTGACCTGTTTGGAAATACCATGGAAGAAACGGTTGCCACACCTGAGGCGGTGACGCCTGTTGCTGAGAAGACAGGGCTTGCCGCTGAAAAAAATATTCATAACACTCCTCATAAATATTTGCTCATAGAAGGTGATGCGGCAATAGAGGATCTCGTAAAAAAATTATCTGCTCAAAAAGAAATTTGCTTTGATACGGAAACCACAGACATCGATGCCAATATAGCGGAGGTTGTTGGTTTGAGTTTTTCCGTAAAAGATTGGGAAGCATATTATGTTCCGTGCCCGGATGATACCGAAGCCGTCGTTCATATTTTGAACCAGTTTAAAAAATTGTTCGACGATGAATCCGTCACCTGGATTGGGCAAAACATAAAATATGACATGTTGGTATTGAAGTGGTATGGCTTTGAACTGCAAGGAAAATTATTCGACACCATGCTGGCGCACTACGTAATTGAAAGTGACGGCAGGCGCAATATGGATGTGCTAAGCGCTCAATACCTCGATTACGTACCTGTTTCCATTACAGAACTGATTGGGAAAAAAGGGAGTATACAAGGTAATATGCGTGATGTGGAAGTAGAAAAAGTAAAGGAATACGCTGCTGAGGATGCGGACATAACGAGACAGTTGAAAAATGTTTTTGTTCCTTACTTAAAATCGCGGCAGGTAGAAAAAGTTTTTTATGAAATAGAGGCGCCTCTGATAAAAGTGCTGACCGATATGGAGTTTGAAGGGGTAAAAATTGATATGAACTTTTTACAGGTGTATTCGAAAGAACTGGAAGCAGAGGCGGCAAAATGTGAGCAGCGTGTATATGACCAGGCGGGTATTAAATTTAATATTGCTTCACCGAAACAACTGGGTGAAGTGCTGTTTGGAAAACTTCAATTGAATACAGGCAGGAAAACAAAGGGCGGCCAGCATTCCACGAGTGAAGACGTGCTGATAAAACTTGCGAAAGAAAATCCTATCGTGGAGGATATTTTAAGTTTTCGTGAGTTAACGAAATTAAAATCTACTTACGTTGATGCGCTGCCGTTGCTGGTAAATCCTAAAACAGAGCGCGTGCATACTACGTATGGCCAGGCCATTGCAGTAACAGGAAGACTCAGCAGCAACAATCCCAATTTGCAAAATATACCGGTCAGAACAGAAAGAGGCCGCGAGATACGGAAAGCATTCATAGCGCGCGATAGTGATCATGTAATTATTTCTGCAGATTATTCGCAAATAGAATTACGCATCGTTGCGGCTATCAGTGGCGATCCTGCCATGTGTGATGCATTCAAGCAAAATAAAGACATTCATACCGCCACTGCAGCAAAAGTGTTTAATGTGCCGGAGAGTGAAGTGACCAAGGAAATGCGCTATAAAGCCAAGAGTGTAAACTTTGGGATCATTTACGGACAGGGCGCGTTCGGACTTGCGGAAAACCTTGGTATTTCAAGAACGGAGGCAAAGGAAATCATCGACAACTATAAAACACAGTTTGCCAATATACAAAAATACATGGATGATTCCATTAGCTTTTGTAAAACTAACGGATATGTACAAACGCTGATGGGAAGGAAGAGATGGCTCAAGGACATCAACTCATCTAACTTTACTGTTCGTGGTTATGCAGAACGAAACGCCATTAATTCACCTATACAAGGTACAGCAGCGGATATGATCAAGCTGGCGATGATCCGCATAAATGATGAATTCAAAAAGAAGAAAATCAAATCAAAGATGGTGATGCAGGTACATGATGAATTGGTCTTCGATGCACATAAAAATGAAGTAGAAAAAATAAAGCCCATCATCATTAATTGTATGCAAACAGCATTGCAACTTCCAAATAACGTTCCGGCCAATGCGGAATTAGGAATGGGCGATAACTGGCTGGAAGCACATTAGGGCATCAAATTATTATGACCTTTTCCAAGAACATTATTGCTTTTCTAAAAGACATCGAACTGGATATCCCGCTTCCGCAACATGTGGAAGTAATGAATCCATTTAAGAATAAATCAACGTTTCAAATTTGTGAGAAATTTTATAATAAATATTACAACGATAATAACTCAAGATATTTGATTTTGGGAATTAATCCTGGCCGATTTGGCGGCGGGATTACCGGCATTCCGTTTACTGACCCGATCCGTTTGCAGCATGTTTGTGGTATTGAAAATTCATTTCAGAAAAAACAAGAGCTAAGTTCTGTGTTTGTGTATGAGATGATACATGCTTTTGGCGGCGAAGAAAATTTTTACGAGTCCTACTATATCTCATCCACAAGTCCATTAGGCTTTATGAAGCATAATAAGAATATGAATTATTATGACGACAAACAATTGCAGGAAAGTATAAAAGAGTTTGTGGTTGATTGTATTAAACGGCAAATAAAATTTGGGTTAAAAACTGAAGTGGCCTATTGTTTTGGCGAAGGTAAAAATTATGTGTACCTGGAAAAATTAAATAAAGAGGAAAAGTTTTTTGATAAGATCGTGCCTTTGCCGCATCCAAGATTTATCATGCAATACAGGCTGAAAAGAAAACAGGAATATATCAACATTTATCTAAAGCAACTGCGCCCGCCGCCTGTGAACATATTCTACGCCTGAATATCACAATACGCCAAGCTGAGAAACTATGTTTTGATAAATTACAGCCTTGATTTTTCCAACTTTGCCTGAATGTATAAAATAATGTGGGTAGCGATTAGCAGTTCGCAAACGATTTCTTTTACAATCATAGGGTAGCGATAGGTTTAATTAGCAATGCATAATTAACGGCAATTGGTTCTTTTTATTTTGCGACGTGGGAATTATTAATGCTCAACTACCTTCATTTTTACCGGATCCCAGTGAACAATCTTGTTTTCAAAATAGCTTACGTTGCATGCCAGTGCAGGTGCCGCAGCTCTGAAGCCAAATACCGGATCTTCCACCACTGCTTTCCCCGTGCGTACCGCATCAAAAAAAGTAATATGATGCTGTAAATGTGCATCAAAATTTTCAGGCGCCTTGTAAACATAATCAGGCTCGTCCTTCCTGGTTTGTTGCTCCTGGGTATATTTTTCATTATAACGCTTCTTCAGTTCTTCCTGCATTTTTTCAGGGTAAGTTGTAAGGGCATCCCAACCGCCTATCCCCGGCGCTTCGGGCATCTTACTGTGATGAATAGTGAAGCTATCCCATCCAATAGTGATGGTGCCTTCATCGCCAACAAAGCGGGTAATTTCTGAACCGCCGGTACCGCTTACAAAATTTACCTGCAACGTCAACTCAAAGGGTGAGTGTTCTTTTGTTTCGGGATATTGCATAATGCCGGTCATTATATCCGGTACATTGCGTCCATCTTTCCAGTAACATAATTGACCTGATGCAAAAATTTTCTCCGGTCCTTTGGAATCGGTAATTACATGGGTTCCGGACAAAAGATGTACAAATAAATCACCGGCAACACCGGTTCCGAATTCTTTATAGTTTCTCCACCAGAAAAACTTTTTAGGATCGTACGGCATCTTTGCCATACCTTCTATGTACCGGTCCCAACCAACTGTTTCAGGCGAGCTATCTGTCGGCATCGTATATTCCCACGCGCCTAAGGCATCCTGCCGGTCATTCACTGCATTTACCATATTCATTTTACCGATAGCACCGGATTTATATAACTCATGCGCTTTTTGAAAAACAATATTGCTCACATACTGGCTGCCTACCTGCATCACTTTACCACTTGCTTTATGTGCAGCAATTACGTCGTAACCTTCGTTAATATAATGCACCATTGGTTTTTCGCAATACACATGCTTCCCCGCTTTCAGCGCATCTCTTGTAATGCGTGAATGCCACAGGTCTGCAGTAGAAATGATTACTGCATCGATATCTTTTCTTTCTAAAATTTTCCGGTAATCATTCGTAGTAAAAATATCCTGGCCATATAATTCTTTAGCATGTTCGAGTCGTCCCGTGTACAAATCGCAGGCTGCCACTATTTGCAATCCCGGTACTTTTACCGCAGCCGCTGCATTATTATTGCCCATAATGCCCATACCGATCATCGCCACATTCACTTTATCATTCGAAGAAAAGCGCCGGTCGTAATTCAAAATAAATTCTTCTGCTTTTTCTTTTGTTGCAAATGCAGTAAGATTACCGGCGCCAAGAGCCAGCGTAGTACCCGTTATTTGTTTAATAAAATTCCTCCTAGATGGTTGTTTCTTTTTCTGCATGAAAAATATTTTGAAATACGGTGATTTAAATATTATGCTTTATCGACAAATCGTTCAAATAAATTTAAACAGATTTGGGTAAAATCATTTTAAAAACTTTTTGCAAATAAAAAACCCGCAACATTGCTGCTACGGGTCTTCAAATTATAAGCAAAAATTATTAAAACCAACTACCTGTCCATCTTTCATCATATTTGTTCCCCATTTTTCTTTTTCTTCTTCTTGCCTGAATATTGTGTTTGATCATTGTAGCAAGCATCAAAAACATAAATATGATTGTCAGCGGCGGGATGCCGGCCATCGAAATCCATTTACCGCCAAACATACGGCGCATGGGACGCTTCAACCTTTCGGCAATCAGGTACATACTGGGCACGATCACCAGTGTCATAAAGAATGCAAATGCCAAACCGAATATGATCGTCCATGATAAAGGCTTCCAGAACATAACACTATCGCCGCCAAAGAATATGTGCGGATTCAATTGGCTAAACAGTGTAACAAAGTTGATATTGAAACCAATTGCCAGTGGTATCAAGGCAAGTATGGCTGCCATGGCGGTAAGCATTACAGGAATAATTCTCGTTTTGCCTGCCTGCACCACAGCTTCACGTGTTTTCAACCCGCGGGCTCTCAACTCATCGGTAAATTCAATTACCAATATCCCGTTCTTTACCACAATGCCCGCAAGGCCCACAACGCCTAACCCGGTCATTACCACGGAGACCTCCATTCCGGATATTGCAAATCCAAGTACCACACCAATGACACTGAATATAATTTCAGTCAAAATAATCACCGGTTTGCTTACAGAATTAAATTGTAATACAAGAATTACCAATATGATCATTAAGGCCATGATCAGTGCCTGGAACAGAAACTGAGCTGTCTCCTGCTGTTGCTGCCCCTCACCTGTCTGAGTGATAGTAACATCACCCGCGGGTTTATGAAATTTTTCAATTGCTGCTTTGATCTTTGCATTAACTTCTGTAGGTGTATGATCGCTGGTGACGTTAGAGAATAACGTTATTACTCGTTTTACATTTTTTCTTTTAATACTTCCGAATGTGCTTGTGTAATCTACATCGACTAAAGAACTTATAGGAACCTGTTTTATCTGGCCACCGGAAGCCATATCTCTGAAAACAATTTTCATGTTCAAAAGATCCGTAAGATTTTTACGTTGTACTTCATTGTTGCGCAACTGTATCTTGTACTCATCTTCTCCATCCTTTATTTTGGATACTTCATCTCCAAACAATGCTGTCCTTATTTGCTGGCCGATTTGTGAAGTAGAAACGCCTTCAGTCATGGCGCGCTCGCGGTTTACCCTAAGTGTTATCTCAGGATTGGTGAGGTCTACGTCCATCTTCAGCTCTTCTATTCCGGGTATTTGTAAGCTATCGAGATATTGCTTTAACGATTTTGCAGTTTTTGTAAGTACATCAAAGTCTTCACTTGCTATCTCAATATTCACGGGTGGATCGGTTGGAGGCCCGTTACTTTCCTGTGCCACAGAAATTTCTGCTCCCGGAATTCCTTTAACAGCAGACCTTATAGAATCAAGGTAAGGTGCGGTGGATACGCCATTTCTTTTTGCATATTCAACAAAAGAAACCTGTACTCTGCCAAGATTCGGTTCTGTACTCCGATCATTACTGTTCGGATCTGAGGCGCCAATCGCCACGTTTGAAATTACACTTTCAACTATCGGGTTAGGTTTGTTATCTGGACCATTCAACACATGCATAACCTTGTTTTCAAGGGTGCGTGTTATGGAATCCGTATAATCTACGTTTGTGCCGACGGGCAATTTCAGATATACGTAAATAAAATTAGGATCACCCTTCGGGAAAAATACTACCGGAACTTTTCTTACTGCAAAAAATACGAATGAGAGGACAAGCAGCACAAATGTTGCAATCAGCAAATAAACAGGCCTCCATCCCGCCAGCGCCCAACGCAAGGACTGTTCATACCGCCTCATGATAGCAGGAAGGATTTTTTCCTGGAATTTGTGAATAGTTCCATCAAAGAAATATCGATTTAAAATAACCAATATTGCAAAAAAGATCAGCAAATTCCCAAGAAAGGTTACCGTTAGCAAATCAAAAAATACACCTGCGATAAGCGGGATCAAAAATGCTTTGCTTTTGAATATCTCTGATTTTCTTCTTACTGTGGGATCTTCCGCATGATTCATAAAATCTACAGCAAATACCGGGTTCATGATAAATGCAACAATAAGTGATGATGCCAGTGTGAAGATGAGCATTGTCGGTAGATAAATCATGAACTTGCCGATAAGACCAGGCCAAAAGAGTAACGGAAAAAACGGGGCCAGCGTGGTGAGTGTTCCGGCAAGTACAGGCACAAATACCTCACCTGCGGCCATGCGGGCCGCGGTAACGGCATTCACACGTCCTTTGTTTTGTGTAAATATCCGGTGCGTATTTTCAATTACAACTATCGCATCATCCACTATGATACCTAGGCCAAACAGCAGAGCAAACAACACCATGAAGTTCAGCGTGACATCGGTACCAATGATCAATTTAGCACCGGGCAGGAACATGAATGCAACGAACATACTAAGTGGTACAGACAAGGCGACAAAAAATGCATTGGTAACGCCCATGAAAAACATAAGAATGAGTAACACCAGTATGAACCCGATTACGATTGAATTTACCAGGTCGTTAAATGAACTCCTGGTAGCGGTGCTTTGATCTCCTGTGATCACCACATTCAGATCATTGGGTAAAATGGTGCCTTTCATTTCCTCCATCGCCTTCTTCACATTGTCTGATGTTTCAATCAGGTTTTCTCCCTCACGTTTAATAATATTTAGCGTTACAACATTTTTACCATTCAACCGAGCATAGCTTTCGCTTGTCTTTACCGTATCCTTTATATTGGCAATATCTTTAAGGTAAATAGGAGTACCGTTTGCGGTTCCTCTCACAATGATTTGCTTAATATCGTCGGCGGTCTTAAACTGTCCTTTCAGCTGCAATGTTCGTTTCATATTGCCAACCTCCAGCAAACCTCCCGTCATATCAAGGTTTTCACCTTTTACAGCCTGGTCAATATCATTAAAAGTAACGCCGGCTGCCTGCATCTTATAGTTGTCTACATTGATTTGGAATTCACGCTCGGGAGCCCCTACAATGTCAACCCGCATTACCTGCGAGATATCTTCCAGTTTATCTTTAGCATCATCCGCAAATTTTTTCAGCTTGATCATGTCGTAGTCGCCACTCAGGTTTACGTACATGATGGGCTGTTCACTAAAGTTTACTTCCAGCACATTTGGTTGTTGCGTGAGGTCTGTAGGTAAATCTGTTTTTGCCCTGTCTACCGCGTCTTTTGTCTTTTGCAGCGCCACATCCTTATCCACGTCAGTGGAATATTGGACCAGTATGGCAGAGTAATCCTGTACGGATGTGCTGGTGATCTTATCAATCTTGGCGCCCGTAATACCTTTGAGTTGTTTTTCGATCGGCTTTGTTACCAGGTTCTCTACGTCTCTTGGAGAGTTGCCTACATAGGGCGTTTGTATATAAATATATGGAATGGAGATATCCGGAAACTGTTCCTTCGGTAGTGTGATGAATTTTGAGATTCCCCATCCGGAGATAAAGATCATCAGAAGGTAAATAGCGGTCTTATTTTTTATAGACCAACTGGTGGGCTTAAACTCTTTGAATTTTTCACTTAAATTTTCCAATGCACTCATAAGATAATTTTATGCTGATAAGCAGTGATGCAATTAAATGCCGGTGGCAGACGTGGTAACCGGCTGGCCATCGTAAGTTGATTGATAGCCGGCTGAAATAAGCTGATCACCGGGTTTCAAACCGTCTTTTATTTCAACCTCGTCCCCGTAGGTTTGGCCAATTTGTACAGTACGTTTCTTTGCGATCAGATCTTTTCCCTGCTTTTCGGCAACCAATACAAATTTTCCGGATTCATCTGTTTGCAGTGTGTTCACATTTATTACTACAGTACTCGGCACACTGTAGTCCAGAATTTTCACTTTAGCTACCTGGTTTGGCCTTACATTCATGCCCGCGGGTACTTTTATCTCTGCGGTAAAACCCCTGGTTGTAGAACCGATCGCTTCGCTTAAAAAAGAAATAGTTCCTGTAAATGATTGGCCGATATCGGGAATACTTATATCAACCTTAGAACCCTTTGATACTTTGTCTGCATAATTTTCAGGGATAGTAACAGTGACTTTTAGACCTGCATTATCCACTATTTCTACATATCCACCGGCAACGGGGTTACCGTTAAATGTTTCACCTACATGCGTGGTTATGTTATCAATGGTTCCGTTTACATCGCTGTAGACATTTGTTTGGTTCAAGGCTGTCTGTGCTACCTGGATATTTGCCTGCAAGGTTTTCAATTGGCTTTGATACGACTCTACACTTGTTTTGTCCTGCAACAATTGAACCTCTGTGCCAATGTGCTGATCCCACAGATTTTTTTGCCTTTCATATACTGATTGCGCAAGAGATAATTGTGCCTGCACACTGCCTAACTGTTGCTGCGCTGCCGCTAAATTTTGCCTGGCAATTGCATCATCCAGTTTTAAGATCAGTTGACCTTTGTGTACACGATCCCCCTGTTTTACATAGATTGCTTTTACTTGTCCCGGCTGGCCTGAAGGAGTCACATAAGAAATACTTTTATTATCCACACTGCCCTGGAGCTCGATATAGTGTTTGAATTCCTGATCGGCAATAGTAGTCAATGAAACCAGCTTTGGTTTCTGAGCGGAGGCTGCACTGGTATCCAGTTTAGCAATATCCTTTTGCAAAGCAGCTATCTTATCGTCGAGGCTTGCTTTGTCTTTTTCCAATTTTGCAAGCGAATCCTTTTTAGACTGCAGAGTAGAATTCCCAGGAGCGCTTTTGTCTCCGCAGGATACCGCAAAAGCTAGGAATAAGGTAGCAAAGCTGATTTTTATGATCTGTTGCATCGTATAAATATTAATTCGTTTACGTTAGTTTTTAAAGTTTGCCTGTCGCTTGCAGATAATTGATCTTCGCGATGATTGCGTCATATATCGATTGGTAATAGTTGTTTTGTGCTGTTACCAGGTCCGCTTCTGCCTGGTTGATCTCCTGGTTGCTGCCGACTCCCTGTTCGTATTTCAGTTTGGTAGAATTGTACACGCTTTCTGCCAGGTCAATATTCTTCTTCTGGCTATCCATCGTGATGATGGCAGATGTCATATTCAGTCTCGACTGGGCCACATCATTGTCGATGGAAGCTTTTAACTGATCAATATTGTTTTGTGTTTTTTGCAGATCCAATTTTGCAGAAGCAATTTTTGCATTGTTTGCCCCTCCCAGAAACAGAGGAAAATTTAAGTGCAAGCCAAGAAAAGATCCGGTGTAATAGGGGCCTTTGAAAGTATTAAATGTCAGATCTTGCGCATTCTTACTGTAATTCGCTTCGAAGCTAAGTGTAGGAAATTTGCTCAATTGATATCTCTTTACGTTATACTTTTCCAATTTGTACTGCAATCCAAGTACCTGTAAATCTTTACGATCTTCGTAGCTGTAATTTTCATCCAGGATGTTGGATTTTATTTCCTCATCTGACAAAGTATCTGACAAAACCAGGCTATCCTTCAGGGGAAGATGTATGAGGAATTTTAGTCCTTCAAGCCCTGCGTCGATCTGATTTTGGGCAGTTAACCGCTGCGTATATAAGTTATTTAATTGTACCTGCACTTTATCTACATCAAGCTTTTCCGCAAAACCGTTTTTGTAAATTTCCTTTGTGTCATGCAATAACTTTTCGAAATTATCTATGTTGGCACTGATGGTGCCAATTTGCCTTTTACCTACCACCAGCTGATAATAAATTTTAAATACGTTGGCTTTTATCTGATCTTCTGTAACTTCTGCGGTCTTCTCATATAAATCAATTGAGGCTTTGCGGGCTTGCAGACCCACAAATACCTGCCCATCAAAAAGAATCTGCCTGAGGTCTACGTTTGCACTGGTTTGAAATTTTGGAGTGAAAGCGAGATTTAACGTTCCATAATCTGATGGAGCCACAATCGTATTGCCATTCCCGTCTTTAACTCCCTGATCGGTTAGAACGGCGTATGTGGCCTGTGAAATAAAATTTTGCACAACAAATGGTGCCACACTGGGATTGTAGGTAAATGAACCACCGGCGGTAACTTGTGGCAAAGCGGACGCTGTAATTTCTTTATTCTGTAAGCGCTGCGACTCAATATCAAGCAATGCATTCTTCACCTGCGTGGCATTTTTCAATGCATAATCTACTGCCTGCTTTGCGGTAAAATAATATACCTGGCCAGAGTCCGGCTGCTGCGCCTGTACATGCAAACTCAATGCGCTTAGTAATAAAATCAAAATGGTCTTACTATTTCTCATAACATTCTATTAAAAGTTTTTTTGCGTGTACCGTCCTGTCGAAACTTTTTTTGATATCTTAAAATCAATCTGTACCCTTTCATGCTTGCTATTCCAAAAAGAAACAATTCAATTAACTCCTCCTGCAGCGCTACCAAGGAGAATTTATTCTTTGGAAATATTTCCTCATTAAAGGGTAGCATCATTGCTTCGAGCCTTGTTTTTGCCACCACATCCACGTTAATCTCCGGCCGGTATAGCTTTTCCTCTATTCCCCGCTCAATATTGCCTCTCATGGTATCGTAGAGAAACCGGTATTTAAAGTCCTTGAACTTTTTGAACGTCTCCGGATAATTTCTTTCAATATCATGCAGAATAGAGGGATTCATCTTGTCAAACATCACCTGCAGCATCTCCATTGCCAGGAATACTTCGTGAATGGCATTCTCCGAGCGCTCGCTGTAAGAGAGGCAACATTCGCGGTTATATTTCAACATGTCGCCTATTACTGCATCTACCAACTCATTCTTATCCGAAAATGATTGATAAATTGTTTTTTTCGAAACTCCCAACTGGGCGGCGATCTCATCCATCGTTACGGATTTTACCCCATATCTTCGATACAATTCATCCGCCTTTTGTTTTATCCTGTCTCTGACTTCCATCGGGCGGCAAAACTATGGAAACTTCTTTAGTTGCCAAAGTTTCCATTATTAATTTTATATTAACCGGTGAATTTTCCTGATGAGCGGCACAACGTTTACCTTTACTTTTAATTTGTAATTCTATGCCTAAGTCTTCGCGATATCAAAAGCTGATACAATATTTTTTACAGGGTTTACTGATCCTTGGACCGGTTTCTATCACGTTGTATTTTATTTACGTGGTTTTTGATAAAATTGACAATATTCTGAGACCCGAAATCAATATTCCTGGTATTGGCTTCATCATCATTATCATATTTATCATCCTGGTTGGTTACCTGAGTTCTTTCTTTGTACTGGGCAGGGTATTATCGGTTATGGACAAATTCCTGGAGCGTACTCCGGGAATCAAACTTTTTTATTCATTTGTAAGAGATTTCTTTGAAGCTTTTGCGGGAGAAAAAAAGAAGTTTACCAAAAGCGTACTGGCTAATGTAGATGACACCGACGTATGGCGTGTTGGTTTTATCACGCAAGAGAATATGGCCAGCTTTGGGATGGAGAACTATGTAGCGGTTTACCTGCCAATGGCTTATTCAGTGGCAGGTAATGTATATATTATTCCCAAGGACCGAATAAAGCCAATACCAAATATCAGCGCAACAGAATCCATGAAGTTTGCTGTAAGTGGTGGGGTTACCGAGGCTGCTTATGATGGCCAATCGAACGCTACAATAGAACAAACTTATATTTCACAAAACGAGCCGAGTTGAAAAAATTAATTTTTTTAGTTGTTTTTATCTCTCTCGCTTCCAAAAGCTATTGCTGGGGATTTTATGGGCACAGAAAAATAAACCAACTCGCAGTTTTCCTGTTGCCGCCGCAAATGCTCATTCTCTATAAACCCAATATTAACTTCATTACAGAACATGCAGTTGATCCGGACAAAAGAAGATATGCAGTAGCCGCTGAAGCTCCGCGTCATTACATAGATATTGATCATTATGGCAAATACCCATATAGTGAATTGCCTCATGATTATAAAATGGCAGTGGCAAAATTCAGCAAAGACACAATTACGAAATATGGTATTGTTCCGTGGTATGTAGTCACGATGTTGGGAAGATTGACAAAGGCTTTTAAAGAAAAAAATTTCTCTGCCATCATGCGCAACAGTGCCGATATTGGCCACTATATTGCAGATGCCCACGTACCACTACACGCAAGCAGCAACCACAACGGACAACTAACCGACCAGGTGGGTATTCACGCATTCTGGGAGAGCAGGATTCCGGAGTTGTTAGCCGACAAGCAATTCGACTTTTTTATCGGTAAAGCAGAATACATTAAAGATCCGTCAAAATTCATCTGGGACAGGGTATTAGAAAGTGGAAGAGAAGCAGATTCCGTTTTGCAAATTGAAAGAGAATTATCGAAACAATTCCCCGCTGACAGAAAATATTCTTTTGAAAGAAGAAATAGCCTCGTGATAAAACAATATTCATCCGCATATACTATTGCATACAATAATAGATTGAACGGTATGGTGGAGCGCAGGATGCGACAGGCGATCTTTGCAGTTGCGTCTTTCTGGTACACAGCCTGGGTAAATGCAGGACAGCCCGATCTTTCATCACTGGTACACCAAACATTTACTGCAGACGATCTGAAGCGGTTTGAAGAGCTTAATCAAAAATGGGAAGGGGGTAAGATATTGGGTAGAGAAGAATAAATGACTATTTTACCTTTACCATTTGTCATTGACCAACGGCTACTGACCAATTCTCTTTTTAGTATTTTTGTTCCCTAAAAATTTTTTGAAAAAATGAACTTAGCCAGCGAACAAGTGTTAACCCAAAAAAAGCACGTTTATAACTTTAATGCAGGTCCCTCGGTATTGCCGCAAAGCGTACTGGAACAGGCGTCCGCAGCTTTGATCAACTACAATCATACGGGGTTATCCATTCTCGAAATAGGCCATCGTACCAAAGAGTTTCAGCCTATTATGGATGAAGCAAGGGCTTTGGTAAGAGAACTGATGGCACTGGACGCTGATCACGAAGTGCTGTTTTTGCACGGAGGCGCTACCACACAATTTATGCAGGTGCCAATGAATCTCCTGAATGAGAATGAAACTGCTGCATATGCGGATACGGGTGTATGGAGCACTAAAGCCCTAAAGGAAGCCAAGCTTTTTGGAAAAGTGGATGTAGTATGCAGCAGTAAAGATGCCAATTACAATTATATACCGAAAGATTTTGCGATATCGAATGACGCCACCTACTTTTATATTACGACCAATAATACCATTTATGGTACACAATGGCATCATATTCCAAAAGTGAGTGCTCCGTTGATTGCCGATATGTGCAGTGATATTTTCAGCAGGCAGCGTGATTTTAATTCTTTCGCATTAATATTTGCAGGAGCGCAAAAAAATATGGGACCTGCCGGTGTAAATCTTGTTGTAGTTAATAAAAATATTTTGGGAAATGTAAGGCGAGCTATTCCTACCATTATGGATTATCGCAATCACATAAAAGAAGGGAGCATGCTAAATACACCGCCGGTGTTTGCGGTGTACGTTTCTATGCTTACACTGCAATGGCTGAAAGATGTGGGAGGCATCGATGCCATTGAAAAAATTAATGATCGGAAAGCGGCTTTGCTGTATGACCATATCGACCGGAGCCCGCTGTTTAAACCGACTGCTGCAAAAGAAGATCGTAGTAAGATGAATGTATGTTTTGTGATGAATGATGCTTCTCTCGAAAAAACCTTCCTCGCGTTTGCGGAGCAACATAATATTTATGGCATTAAAGGTCACAGATCAGTGGGAGGCTTCCGCGCTTCTTTGTATAATGCATTACCGCTAAGCAGCGTTGAGTACCTCATTGAAGTAATGCAGGAATTTGAAAGAACCTGCTAATTGTATAATAAAAGCAAAAATTCATTCCGGCAACTTGAATTCTTCATTCATTCAGTATATTTTCGCCGTGGGTTAGTATAATATCTTTTCATGATTTCAATTTTTCCATTCAAAGCCTTGCGCCCGGCTGCACAGCATGCGCGCCAGGTAGCATCCAGGCCGTATGATGTGTTGAGCAGTAAAGAGGCCAAAACAGAAGCCGAAGGCAATCCTTATTCTTTTTTGCATATTACCAAAAGTGAAATTGATCTTTCTCCCGGTGTAGATATTCATAGCCAGGAGGTGTACAAAAAGGCTAAAGAAAATCTTGACGCCTTTATCGGCAGGTCTATTCTCTTTGTTGAGAGTAAACCTTGCTATTACATTTACCGGCTCATTATGAATAACAAGAGCCAAACGGGTCTTGTATGCTGCAGTGCTGTGACCGATTACGAAAAAGGGCTCATTAAAAAGCACGAATTCACCAGGCCTGAAAAAGAAGCAGACCGTATTGCACATATAAAGACAACCGGGGCACAAACCGGAAATGTTTTTCTTGCCTTTAAGGATGTGCGTGACCTGGATCTCATTATAGAAAAATGGAAGAACGAAAAGACACCCGTATATGATTTTACCACAGAAGATAATGTACAGCACACCATTTGGGTAATTAATGATGAAAAAGCGATTAACGATATCACTGATATTTTCAAAGCAAATGTAGATTGTACCTACATTGCCGATGGTCATCATCGTGCAGCATCTGCTGCCAAAGTAAAAAGTGAACTTCAGGACAGCAATGCTGCGAATTATTTTCTCACGACGTTGTTTCCCGCATCACAGTTACACATCATGGATTACAACCGTGTGGTAAAAGACTTGAACGGTTTATCAGAAAGTGAATTCTTCGACAGGCTCAACCGGAATTTTACAGTGGAGCCGGAAAGCGAAGCATATGCACCAGACCATTTACACAATTTCGGCATGTATCTCAATGGCAAATGGTATAAACTTACTGCATTAGCAGGTACCTATTCATCAGATCCAATCGGTATTTTAGATGTAACGATCCTTCAGAATAATTTGCTTGAACCCGTTTTGGGGATTCATGATCAACGTACCGATAAAAGAATTGATTTTGTGGGAGGCATTCGTGGGATGGAGGAACTAGAAAGAAAAGTAAACAGCGGAGAGTGGGCTGTGGCGTTTAGTCTTTATCCCGTAAGCATTCAGCAATTATTTGATATTGCAGACACAGGAAATGTCATGCCGCCCAAGAGCACATGGTTCGAACCAAAACTGAGAGACGGATTGCTAACGCATCTGATTGGATAATATCGTGGCCCTGGCAGATGGGGTATTATACACCTTCTTTAAACTATTTTACTTTTATTGAATGAAAAAAGCTTGTTTATTAATTGCAGTTTTAATTTCACATTACTTCTTATTTGCACAAACGGAAGATCCGGAAAAATTGCATGAGAATGCGAAGGCATTCATGCGCCAGGGAGACTATGCCAACGCATCGTTGGTGCTCACGAGAGCGCTCGAGCTTGCACCAAACAATATTGAAATCGCCAAAGACCTTGCCTACGATTATTATTTGCAAAAGCAAAATGAGAAAGCACTTGGTGTGTTGAGCCCTTTTCTTGCAAAAGACAATGCAGACGATCAGGCTTACCAGATAGCCGGCACCGTATATCGTGCAATGGATAAGGATAAGGAAGCTGAAAAATTATATAGAAAAGCAATCAAACAATATCCAAACAGTGGCCCGCTTTATAATGAATATGGAGAACTGCTTTGGAGCGAGCAGGATTATTCCTGCATTACGGAATGGGAAAAAGGAATACAAGAAGATCCATCATACGGAGACAATTATTATAATGCCTGCAAGTATTACTATCTTACCACGGACAAAATATGGTCACTCATTTACGGAGAAATATTTATCAACATTGAATCATTCACAGCGCGTACTGCAGAAATAAAAAATATTTTGCTTGATGGGTATAAAAAATTATTTGCCAATCCTGATCTTCTTGCCAATCTTAAGGGCAAAAATCAGTTTGAAGTCGCTTTTTTAACCACAATGAATAAGCAAAACAGTGTAGTGATGAATGGCTTGAATGCAGAAACACTTACAATGGTTCGAACAAGATTTATTCTTGACTGGAATCAGACGTATGCAAAAATGTTTCCATTAAGCCTTTTCAGTAAGCAGGAACAGTTTTTACAGGAAGGGCTCTTCCCTGTATATAATCAATGGATATTTGGCTCAGCCCAAAACCTTGCTGCCTATCAAAACTGGATCAGCACTCATGCAGAAGAGTATGCTGAATTCAGTAAATTTCAGCAAGCGAAAATTTTTAAAGTTCCTGCAGGAGAATATTATCATTAAAAATCCGTTTTTCTTCTTTCGGCAACTTCTGATTATACATTATCTTAATTTTCTTAATTTACAATTCCGGGCGGGTGGTTAAAAGGCACAAAAATTTTACAGCATGACAGAGCCTACACGATTGTTTGATTGCATCGAATGGCAATTGCAGAAGGGTAATACTTACACAATGATGGCCTCCAAAGAGAATGGAAACTGGAAGGAGTATAGTGTGCAGGACGTAAATGATATCGTAAACCAGTTGAGTGCAGGATTACTGGCTATGGGTTTTGGGAAAAAAGCCGGTACACCTGAAGGCAGGGATAAGATTGCCTTAATTTCAAAGAACCGTCCGGAGTGGCTGATGCTTGATATGGCTGTACAGCAGATCGGCGCTGTGCTTACCCCGGTATATCCAACTATAAGCGATTCAGAATTGGAATATGTGCTAAATGATGCAGCCGTAGAAATCATTTTTATAAATGACGCAACACTGGTAGAAAAAGTAAATGCCATCAAAGCGAACGTTCCCCGGTTGCAGCACCTGATTTCATTTGAGAAAACGGAGCATGTAACACACTGGAAAGAAATTTTATTAAACGATCCCCAAAAAATAAATGAGGTAAAGTCAATAGCTGCCACCATACAATATGAAGACCTGGCTACTATTATTTATACTTCCGGTACTACCGGAAAACCCAAAGGGGTAATGCTTTCGCACAAAAATATTCTGAGCAATGTTTTTAATAGTATGCCTTGCTTTCCTCCGGGCGATGATTTAAAAGCATTGAGCTTTCTGCCACTCAATCACATTTTTGAGCGGATGATCGATTATCTCTATTTGTATAAACGTACTTCCATTTTTTTTGCAGAAAGTATGGATACTATTGCTGATAATTTGCGTGAGGTAAGGCCTCACTTATTTGCCACTGTACCACGCCTGCTCGAAAAAGTGTATGAGCGGATTATGCAAAAGGGCCAAGAGCTAACGGGTATTAAAAGAAAATTGTTTTTCTGGGCCCACAGTCTTGCCGAGAAATTTGAGATCAATAAAAAGCAGGGATGGTTGTATAATATTCAGCTTTCGTTCGCCAATAAGATTATTTTCAGCAAATGGCGCGAAGCAGTGGGTAACAATATTATTTGCATAGTAAGCGGTGGGGCTGCCTGCCAGGTAAGATTGATCAGAATTTTTACCGCGGCAAAAATTCCGGTCATGGAGGGATACGGGCTTACCGAAACCTCGCCCGTGATCAGTGTAAATCCATATGATGTAAAAGAAAGAATGTTTGGTACCGTAGGGCCGGTGATACGAAATGTGCAGGTAAAAATTGCCGACGATGGCGAAATATTGTGTAAAGGCGACAATATAATGATGGGCTATTATAAACAACCCGGGCTTACAGCCGAGTGTATAGAAGACGGATGGTTTAAAACCGGCGACATCGGAATGATGATCAATAATAAGTTTTTAAAAATTACTGACCGGAAGAAAGAAATGTTTAAAACAAGTGGTGGCAAATATGTGGCGCCACTTGCCATCGAAAGCAAGTTGAAAGAATCACTTTATATAGAAAACCTGATGGTAACAGGTGCGGAAGAAAAATTTGTTGGCGCCCTGATCATACCTTCATTTAATAATCTGAAGGAATGGATGAAGCAACAAAATATTCCCGACAACGGCAATGACGCAATTATCCAAAATGACAAGGTACAAGAGTTTTACAAGAATATTGTGGAGAAGTACAATCAGCAATTCAATCACGTAGAACAAATAAAAAGATTTGAATTATTGCCACGCGATTGGTCGGTAGATACGGGTGAACTCACCCCTAAACTAAGCCTGAAGCGAAAAGTAATCATGGAAAAATATAAGGATGCAGTGAAGAGAATTTATTCCTGATCCTATGATGATTGAAAGGTTTTTATTTTGTTGTAAAGCGTTTTTCTGTCAATCTTTAGAATTTCAGCAGCCTTCGTTTTATTGAAATTGACTTCCTTTAATACACTCATAATGGTTTCATACTCTGCCCGCGCTGCTGCATCCTTAAGATCTACTTCTTTTTTTACAGAAGTATCTTTTGCCTTGTCCTGCAGATCACGGCTGGTTGAATGAACATGAATTTCTGTATTGGTAATTTCCCATGGCAATACCTGTGCGTTTATCTTCCCGGAAGGTGTAAGCAACACTGAACGTCTTACTACATTTCTGAATTCGCGAAGATTTCCCGGCCAGTCGTAATTGAGAAACATTTGCAACACATCATCTTCATATCCTTCAATATCCTTACCTAATTCTTCATTTGTTTTTTCGAGAAAAAAATCGGCAAACAATGGAATATCTACCTTTCTTTCACGCAACGGCGGCAGATTTATAGAAAATTCATTAAAACGATGATAAAGATCTTCCCGGAATCTTCCTTTCTTATAAGCTTCCTGTAAATTTTCGTTGGATGCCACTATGATTCTTACGTCCACATTCATTTCTTTGGTGCCGCCAACCCTCTTAAATTTTCTTTCCTGTATCACGCGCAGCAGTGCGGCCTGGATATCCAGTGAAAGATTGGCCACTTCATCCAAAAATAAAGTCCCCCCGTTAGCCAATTCAAAATGGCCCTCTTTATCCGTAATGGCGCCGGTAAAGGAACCTTTTACATGTCCAAACAATTCACTTCCTGCCAGTTCTTTTGATAGCGTGCCACAATCCATTGCGATAAAGGGCTTGTCACTGCGGTCACTTCTTTTATGAATGGTCTTTGCAATCACTTCTTTTCCTGTTCCACTTTCTCCGTAAATAATAATGCTATAATTGGTTCTGGCCACAATGTCTATCTGTGAATACACTTTGGCTGCCTCTCCATCTTTGCCAATCAGGTATTCTTTATTGCTTCCTGAGGTGGAATATGCCTTTTTGCTCTTTGTTGTCTTACCCGATCCGGCAGATTCCTCGTCCGGTTCTTTAATTGCTCTTTCAATCACGTTTATTACTTCGTCCGGTATCAGGGGTTTTGTGATATAATCGAAAGCACCCATCTTTATTACATCTACCGCAGTTTTTAAATCGGAATAGCCTGTAATAATGATAACGACTGTAGCGGGTTTCAGCTCCTTGATCTTTTGTAAGATCTCTCTGCCGTCTTTGTCGCCGAGCCTGTAATCGCACAATACTATGTCAAAATGTTCTTCATTAAATTTTGCAAGGCCTTTGTTGCCGTTGATCGCTGTTTCAACTTCATAGCTATGCTTATTCAGGAATCTCTTTAACAAGGTTCCCATATCTACATCGTCGTCGATAATTAATATTTTATACCCCATAAAAGCTTAATGATTGCAGGACGGTAAAATTAACTGAAATCTTCCACTTTTAACCGGGGTACGGGTATGTGTTTTTCTTCGGTATGTACCCATTCGGCATATTCATTCGGCAAAATCTTCGTGCCATAAAAATTCGCGTAGACCTTAGTGCATTCGGCTCCGAAATAAAGGATAATGGAACTGTAATAAACCCATACCATTATGATAATGATAGAACCTGCTGCACCGTATAACGAAGTGAGATTGCTTTTACCAAGATAGAAGCCGATAACCTGCTTCCCCAAGGTAAAAAACACGGCAGTGATGAGGCCGCCTACCAACACATCTTTCCATCTTATTTTGGCATCCGGCAACAGTTTGAATAGTAATGAGAATAAAAAGGCACCTAAAATGAATGATAGTACTTCTTCCCCGGTGCTAATGAAATAATAACTAAACCGGTGCAGGTATTGGCTCAGGAAATTTCCAAAGCCGGAAACGACTGCATTTAAAACGAGTGAAACGATCATAATAAATCCTAGGCTAAGAATGAGTGAAAAAGAAAGTAATCTTGTCAGGATAAGTTTCCACCAGATCCGGTGGGTAGTAATCCGAAGTCCCCAGATCTTATTGAGTGAATCCTGGATTTCTCCAAATATGCTGGTAGCTCCAATTAATAAGATGATCATGCCAACGATAGTAGCAAAAAAGTTATTTCCTGAAAGATGGATGTTCCTGATTATATCCTGTATCTGTAACGCTGCTTTAGCGCCCGCAAGATGTTTAAGTTGAAGATAAATTTCACCGCTGACAGCCTCCTTCCCAAAAAACAATCCGGACAATGCCGATATAATTACCAACAACGGAGCGATCGAAAAAACGGTGTAATACGCAAGCGAAGCGCTGTACTTTAATATATTGTCCGCTGCAAATTCTTTAAATACTTTTTTAATATAGGTAAATATCTTTCTTATTTTTCTTTGCATACTTTATCGAGTTGTTAAAAAAACAACTGCCTCAATATTTTTTTGCGGCAAGTTGCTGATTCATCTTTCAGTCAATCCAAATTATTTCTGTTTGTAGAGCCATTTCCACATAAAGTCTCTTTTTCATATAATTTCTGCAACAACTTTTGTGCAAAAAATCAGTCAGCGCCTGATTTTTAATCTTAAAATTTTCTGGCAGACTTTTTTATATATAATCAATAAATCAAAAATTATTTATAACCTAAATTCTTTCGACAATGGGAAATCTTTTATACGTGATTGCAGTAGTTCTTGTGATCATTTGGGCTATCAGTTTCTTTGGTGGCTATTATACCGGGGGCCTCATTCACATTTTATTGGTGATTGCAATTATTGCAATCTTACTAAGAGTAATCCGGAGCGCCGCCTGATATTTTTTAACCTCTAAATTTTTTTTATGGAAAGCTGGAAATTAAAACTTAATGGTGAATGGAGCGCATTAAAGGGAAAAATGAAAAAAGCATATGCCGATCTCACGGATGATGATCTGAAACGCGAAGAGGGGAAAGATGATGAATTGGTAGGACGCATACAGCAGAAATTGGGGAAAACGAAAGAAGAAGTTATCAGGTGGATTGAAAGCCTTTAAAATTTCCCCTATTGAAAAGTAAAACCCCACTCATTGATTTGAGCGGGGTTTTCTTTTTAGATCCTCCCATCATATCATCTTCAATAAATGATAACGCAATCATTTTCACGGGTGAGGAGAATGAGAACCAAGCTGTCTAAGCAAGATTAAAACTTACCTGAAACGTAGTGCCCCGGTCAATTTCACTTTCCACGTTGATACTGCCGTTGTGCGCAAGAATAATATTTTGCGTGTTGGTAAGGCCAAGACCAGTACCTTTTTCTTTAGTGGTGAAGAATGGTTCGAAAAGGCTGTTAATTTCTTCTCTTGTCATGCCTTTTCCTGTATCAGAAATTTTTACAATGCAACGATCATCTTTTGCCTGGGTAGAAATAGACAGTGTTCCATAGTCATTCATTGCCTCCACGGCATTTACGATAATGTTTAGCAAAGCTATTTCTACTTTTTCTTTATCGATAAAAACCGGGCAAACATCCTTAGCATAATTTTTAACTACACTAATCCTTTTAAGATCAATCCTATCCCTGGCAAATTCAAGACTGTTGTCAATTACTGCATTTATGGAAATTTTTATAAAGCTCAGTTCATTTACACGCGTAGCATTTAATAAATTACTAATAAGCTGGTTTATTCGACTTGAGTTACGACGAATTATCTCAAAGTAGACATTGAAGTCTGATTCAGCAGGCAAATCACTTCGTAATTGTTCTAAAGCCAGGTTTATATTGGTCAGGGGATTTCGTACTTCATGCGCAATAGTGCGTGCAATACGACCGGTGGAAGCAAACTTTTCAAGATTTCGAAGCTCAAGTAATTCGAGGTTTAATTCTTTCAATTCTTCAACACGCTTTTCAAGTTCCAGCCTGTAGGCATTAGCTTTACCACTTGCAGCCAGCTTTTCCCTGTTTTCCTTATTGAAAGTAATTACGGAATAGAGCGTCAAAAGAATGGCCAGCAACAACGATATAACGGTAAAGGCTTTGATAATAGTAGAATACTTAGTAGCCCGGGAACTTCTTGCATGTAATAATTTTATTTCATTATTCTGGATAAATCGAACACATTTTTCTACTTCGTTCATTCGCATTACAGCCGGATATTGCATGTACAACAAAGGATTTGCTGAGTGTGCAGAATCAAAAATTGATATTCCCTTTTCCAGTATTTTGAACCTTGCATCAATCAAACCCCAGAGTGAATCAATATCATGTTGCTGTACCGGATTATCGCTTGTAAGCGATTTTGAGATCCGGTAAATCGAGTCTGTTTTCTTTTGACTGTCGGTGAATTTGGCGAGAAACAACTTGTTGTTTGTAATAATATATCCACGGGCAGCTGATTCGCTTTCTGTCACATACCGAAGAACGTTATCAAGACTGTGGAGCACTTCATTTGAATGATTTACCCACTTCGATTGCTTCACCAGGTTTTGAGTAGAAACGAATGAAATGATGTATGAAATCAGTAAAAGTATGAATGCGGCGAGATAACCCCATCGGGTACGTCCGGCAAATTTATCAGCTATGTTTGAGGTCATCTTCGGGGTGCATTATGAATTAAAAATAAGTAAAAGTAGTACATGCCATAAATAGCATCTTGCCAAAAAAGAATCAAAATTTGCCTCCCTTCCCATTCCTGATTGATCAAACAACGAATTAGGAGAATGATCATCACACTTTTCAATACGCTGCTCCAAACACCTGCATTGAAAATATCCCCAATAGACTCTCTCAACAAAAAAGTCAGGATTATTAGCGAACATCCGGTTGCAACAATGTTTAACTTCTCCTGTGTACATATTCCGATTTATTTGAAGCACATAAAGCGCTGCCAACTGAATTTGGTTTATTGTAATACCTGCTCCGGTTATTGGGATAACGGAGCAATCAACATCACAAAGACATAATAACTTAAAATTCTCATTGAGCAGATTACTGCATTTTGACAATTAACCGGCTAATTCGATTTAACCGGGCCTCTTTCTGTGCGCGTTAAACCGCGGTTTTGAGGATCAGGCAACCGCTTCAGGTGTCAAAAAATTATGCCAAAGAGATTTGTATATGTAAAAAAGCGTTAATCAACCCTTAAACAAGAACAGCTTCAAAATGCCAAACCGCCAGATTCACTAACTTTGTACAGTGGAAAATTTAAGAAATAAGCAAGTAAAATTTACGCATTATGGGAAAATAATTGCTCGCGGCTTCTGCACTACTGTAGACTTTGCGTGAATGATATTGTTGAAAACGCGACTGCCAAAAGCCGGGACGCTTGCAAAAAAAAATGCATTTTTTCTGGCAATATTTTTTAAGTTATCTACTACAAAAATTTATCACTCTTAAAAATTACAACTATGGGATCAGGAAAGGTATTAGCGGCAGTACTTGCCGGAGCAGCTGCAGGAGCTATATTGGGAATTTTATTTGCACCCGATAAAGGATCCGAAACCAGGAAAAAAATTGCTGAGAAAGGATCTGATTTTGCAGGCTCCGTAAAAGACAAGTACAACGATTATGCAGATGCAATAGCAGATCGCTATGAAAATGCAAAACAAAAATTATCCAACATTGTTTCCGAGGGCAAGCATATTGGTAAAGACTTTGCGGCGCAAGCTAAAGAAAAAGCCGATGCAATGAAATCAGATGTTCGCGGTGCAATGAATTCCTGAACGGGGCCGTGATTTTTAAAAAGGGCCTGCAATAAAGTGAAGTCAATGGAAAATAAACCGGAAGGCGTGGAGGATCTCTTTCAGAAAACGAAAGAATACGTGGAAGTACAAATTGATTTATTTAAGCTGAAGGGCGTAAATAAACTGGCTACTTCAATGGCTTCGGTTGTTTCTACAACCATACTGGTAATCATTGCCGGGGCGATATTCCTTTGTTTTACCATTGGTCTTTCGTTATTGATCGGATCGTGGACCGGCAAAATGTACTACGGTTTTTTTATTGTTGGCGGAGTGTATCTTATTGCGGGGCTTTTAATATACCTGATGCGCGATAAACTTATCCGGAACAAGATAACCGACAAGTTGATCGAGGAATTGTTGAATTAAGAATTTAACGGAAGCATATGAGTGATCGTGATACAGTCATGCGAAAGCAAATAACGACCGCTGAAGAATTACAGCAGGCGGTGCAGCATTTGGAAAAACGCAGGCAATTGCTCGAGGAGAAATTGGAGGAGGGTTTTCATGATATTGTGGAGGGATTAAAACCTGCCAACATTCTGCGGAGCACGCTTCATGAAGTGCAGCAATCAACTGATTTAAAACACAATCTTATTAAAATGGTGCTGGGTCTTGGGGCTGGGTATCTTTCAGGAAGGCTGGTAGCCGGTAAGTCGGCCGGCCTGCTGAAAAAAGCCGTTGGTGCGGCCCTGCAATACGGCATTACCAATTTCGTCGCCAAAAAGAAAGACTTGCAGGATAACGGTGACGGGTATACGAAGAAAAGGAGTTTGTTGAGAAGGATATTATCTGTTTAAGCGCCTAAATTCTTCAGGCATTTTTTTAAATCGATCCCTTTACCCAGTATACCTTTAAAAAGATCCCCTTTTTTTTGTACGCGGTCTGGTAGGTTGTGAATGGTGAACTGACGAGGGGTTAACCCCTTTTTTACCTCGTTCCAGTCCAATGGTGTGGAAACGGTTGCCCCGATTTTGGGCCTGAGACTGTAGACACTGGCAATGGTTTGACCCCTGCTATTTTGCAGATAATCCAAATAGATCTTCTTGCTGCTTCTTTTTTGAAGATTTCTTTCCATCGTAGTGAGATCTTTCAGTTGATCTGCTACTATCGTGCAAACCACATGAGCAAAATTCTTTACCTGCTCATAGTTGTATTTTTTTTGAGTAGGCACATACACATGCATACCGGTGGCGCCTGATGTTTTGCAAAATGAAACAGCACCCGCCTTATCCAAAATTCCCTTTATTGTATGGGCAGTTTCCACCACCTCATCAAACGCGTTTTTTTCAGAAGGGTCAATGTCAATAATGAGGTAGTCCGGCTTGTCCGGGTGATCTGTTGTAGAATGCCATGGATTGAGTTCAATGCACCCGAGGTTGTTCAGGTAAGTAAGAGTGGCTGCATTATCGCATACGATATACTCAATCTCCTTTTGATTGGATTCAGAAAAAATCTTTTTGCTTTTTGCAAAAGACGGGATAATGCCGGTGGCGTCTTTTTGAAAAAATCCCTGCTCATGAATTCCATTCGGGTGCCGCAACAGCGACTCAGGTCTGCCTTTTAAATAGGGCAGTATGTATTTTGATACTGCAATATAATAGTTGATTACGTCACCTTTTGTCACTTCATCTTCGGGAAAATAAATTTTATTCAGGTGAGTGGCTTCTACTTTTGTTTTACCGAAAGTAAAAACACGTTCGTCATTTTGGGCCTTTTTGCTCATGCTAAGAGTGTTTACCTTTTTGCCATTTTAGATGGAAAAGTTGTATTTAAATCATTAACGTTCTTATCGGTCCTGATCCGCTCGAATATGGGTTGACGAAGTTTTCCATCTGCAGTGACTTCTGCAAATTTTACTTCACATATCAGGCAGGGTTTTACCCACGTAACAGGAGTGTTGGTTTTAATTTTCTCAACAAACGGTGACTTGTCCGATTTGAGTGGCTGAAGCAAATTGTAAATATCTTTCAAAGATTTGTGATTAAAGCCGCCACCCGTATGCCCAATATATTTTAAATCCCTTCCTTCTCTTACCGCCAGTATCAATGCACCAAAGAATTTTCTGGATCCCGAAGGTTCAGTATATCCGGCAATGATTGCCTCGATCGTTTTATGATTTTTTATTTTGAGCCATTCGTTTGTTCTTTTTCCGGGAAAATATTTAGAATCCATTTTCTTGGCCATGATGCCCTCAAGCTCCTTTTGTTTTGCAGCTTTAAAAAAACGTTTCCCGGCCTCTGTAATATGATCAGAATATTTTATTACATCATTTTCGGGAATAAGCTTTTGCAATAACTCTTTCCTTTTTATCAACGGCAATTTTGTGGTATCCCGGCCATTGAGGTTTATCAAATCGAATATTTGATATTGAATGGGCTTATCCTGGTTCTCTGCATAATGTTGCAGTAACTGGAAATCGGAGCGACCTTTTTTATCTACCGCCGCTATCTCACCATCCAGTACCGCATCTCCTTCTATACAAAGCAATTGATCAGCGATAACCGGATATCTTTCAAGGAAACTTAATCCGTTGCGGGAATACAACGATAGTTTATTCTTCTTTTTTTCTGCTATGGCGCGATAGCCATCCCACTTTATTTCAAAAAGCCAGTCCTTATCATCGAAGGGGTCGGCAATTTCATTCGCCAGCATGGGATGAATAAATTTTTTCAATTTTTTTTCACTGGACATATGGATTGGTCAGCTTTTCTTTTTGATGTTTTTTTTGTTTTCGGCAAGCCACTTATTGATTGGCGAGTTCTTTTTCGTATATGCCTCACTGTTATACCCCGTATCCACCGCGTAGGAGTCTCTGTGTTTTATTAAGAGCCAGCTATTATCATCTCTGCCCTTCAGCTTTACCAGGGCAAATTCGCCTTTCAGCTTTTTGCCAAACAACTGAAACTTCAGGTCTCCTCCCTTTAATCCCGACCGCAGGTTTTTCTCAGCAATTTCCTTTGGTGAGTTTTCGATGTCTGCGTAATTGCCTTTATCCCATATCTCTACAATACCTGCGCCATAGTTGCCACCGGGGATAACGCCTTCAAAGTCTTTGTAGTCGTATGGATGATCTTCCACCATCATGGCAAGGCGCTTGTCTTTTGGATTAAGCGAAGGACCTTTGGGTACAGCCCAGCTCTTTAATACGCCATCAAGCTCCAGCCGGAAATCGTAATGCAGTTGCGTGGCTTTGTGCCGCTGCACTACAAATGAAAGTTGGGAGGCAGATTTTTTTAATTTGCCTTCTGGTTCAGATGTTTCTTTGAAATTTCTTTTTTTATTATAAACGGTGAGTGCCATCACGATGCTTTTTTGCGTTTTACTTCAAGGCTCGCTTTTAATTGCGACATAAGGTCTTTTCTTCTGTGTACGACCTTCATGTGCGGGGCTTTAATTTTCCGCCCACGGGCTTTTGCTTTAATAATCTTCATCAACTCTGAGCTGTAGGTGTCTTTATATTTTGATATATCAAATTTTTCTGTCAGGTGATCGATCAGCATCACAGCCATTTTCAGTTCCGTGGGTTTGATGCTGATCTTTTTCGGGAGATTCAGATTTCCGGGGTCCTTTATTTCCTGCTGAAAACGAATTTTATTCAGAATGATAATATTTTTATCTGCACGCAATACGGCGAGGTGTTCTTTATTGCGCATCACAAAACTTGCAACGCCCACTTTCTTTGAAATCAGCAACGCTTTGCGCAATACCTCATAGGATTTGGCGAATGATATGGCCGGTTCGAGGTAGTAGGGGGTTTCATAATACAAACTGCTGATCTCTTCTTCCGTTACAAAGTCGGCAATATCAATTGTGTTAGTCTTTTCTGCGCTGGCCGTTTCAAAGTCCTTATTGGAAAGTACTACGTATTCGTCGTTGTATTTGTATCCTTTCACAATATTTCTCCAGGTAACCTCTTTACCTGTTTTTTCATTAACGCGGGAATACCTGATTCGGGAGTGATCCTTTTTATCCAGCATATCCAGGTCCAGGTCGCTGCTGCTGGTAGCGCTGTACATTTTTACGGGAATATTTACGAGACCAAATGCAATTGAACCTGTCCATATAGGTCGCATAGGCTGTTTTTATAATATAAATTTATTGATAAATAATCGTGCCTTTTGCAATATTGCTTAAAATGAGGGTACTATCGGTGTGTCGTAGTCATAGCAGGTAATTTTGGGGAAATATTTCTTCAGGTTTTGAACCGGGATTTTCGGGATGTGTTTATAATAATGGATGAAACTATTAATTTTGCCGTCCTTTATGGTGAGTATCACCCAATAATTGGTCCCGTAGTTCAATGGATAGAATAGAAGTTTCCTAAACTTTTGATACAGGTTCGATTCCTGTCGGGACTACCAAAACTAACGGTAAAGTATACACGATTGATCCGGGATCGAATAGGGAATCGCTAATCAACAATCAGTACAGCTTTGGATTTTTGCCTGTTCACTAAGTATTTTTTTTAATAATAGCCCGATTTGTAAATGACAATTACATAATAATGCATGGTTGGGCGTCAGTTAGTTTTTTCTTCAAAATCATTTGCCAGCAAGGGTTTAGCAAAGAAATCTTCCCTCTTAGCATCCTAAAATCAAAAGAATGTTGATTTTTACTCATGGGCTTTCATGTTAATTTTACACAATGATTGTTTGTTATGAGGAAAATGAAATTAATCGTAAACTCAAAAAAGTTACTTTATGAAACAGACAATCAAAACCACCACAATCCTTGCAATCGGGTTATTTTCCCTTTGCGCAATCACTTTCACTAATGCTTCCTTTGCAGGAGTAAAAGACACCACACCTGCAGAATTAAAATTCATCGGCAAGGTAAACGACCACCCGGTTTTTGAATTAAAACTCAATAACCCGGAGAAGGCTGAATACTATGTTACTATTAAAGATGCCGATAACAACACTTTGTATTCAGAAACTTTAAAAGGAAGTAATCTCACCCGGAAATACAGCATCGACGTAGATGATGCAGACTTACACTCACCTTCTTTTGGATTACGAGTTGAAGTTACTTCTGCTGAAACACGCAAAACAGAAGTGTACAAAGTAAGCTCTCAAACAAAAGTAACCGAAGACATTATCGTTGCAAAGTCGTAAGGCAAAACATTAAAGCCCTATTAAAACTGAAGACCTGTCTGGGTAACCTGGCAGGTCTTTTTTGTGGCCGGTAGCTGAAAAAAGTAGTAAAAAAATTTTGTTAATAAATTATTATCAGTAATTTCACACACTCAAAAAAAGGGCCCTCCTGTAGAAACAAGACGGCCTTTACGATTGCTTGATATGAGACTCTTTAGATATGTTTTTTTTGTGCTGATTCACAGCTTCTGCAAAAAGAATTTATCTTGCTCCCCTGGTTCTCTTTGATTCTTTTAGCAAATTTACCGGCCGCAATTTATTCAGACGAATCAATTTATAGGGAAATTTATTATGCCCGAGATAATTTTATATCTTTAGATTCCTTTACAGGCCTGTGTTTCAGACAAAATTTTCAATTATGTCCAACCTTGTTTCAGATACACTATTTCAACTCATAAAATCGCTGGAGAAGTCAGAAAAGCGGCATTTCAAGTTGTACATAAAAAGAAGCTCATCCAAGCAGGATTTGAAGATCATTCGCCTTTTTGATGCAATGGACAAACAGTCGGAATATGACGAACGGCAACTCCTTAAGTCCTTGAGTGATATTACGAAACCGCAATTGTCTAACCTCAAAGCTCATCTTTATAAACAACTATTGGCCAGCCTTCGGCTATTAAAAACCAATGATAATATCGACCTGAAACTGAGTGAACACCTTGACAATGCACGTCTCCTTTATAACAAGGGGCTAAAAATACAAAGTCTGCACATATTGGAGAAAGCTAAAGAAATGGCCAAAGCGAATCAAAAGATGAATTTTTTGGTACAGCTGATTTCATTGGAAAAAAAGATTGAAACGCTGCACATAACCCGGAGTACTCTTGAAAAAACGCTGACGCTGTCCGAAGAATCGGCCGATATCAGCGCACATATAGACCGCGTTACCAGATTATCCAATCTGGCACTTTTGTTATATCGCTGGTATGTAAAAAACGGCCATGCCCGCAACGAGCAGGATGAGGAAGGTATCCGGGAATTTTTCCGAAATTATCTACCGGAAAAGACGATGGGTATTACAGACTTTTATGAGTTATTATATCTCTATCAAAGCTATTGCTGGTATGCATTTATCCGGCAGGACTTCCTGATGTATTACCGATACAGTCAGAAATGGATTGACGTTTTTGCTGCTAATCCGGTTATGATCACAGTTGAAACGGGACATTATATAAAAGGTATGCATACATTGCTGAATGCACATTTTGATCTTAGAAATTTCAGGCAATTTGATGAAACACTCCGGCAATTTGAAGAATATGCAAAGACTGAAGTTGCAAATGTGCACGATAATTTCCGTATCCACACATTTATATATATAAATGGTGCAAAGCTCAATAAACACCTGATGGAGGGCACTTTTTCAGAGGGGCTGAGTGTAGTTCCTGAAATAGTGGAAAAACTTCAGGAATACGCTTTGTTTGTTGATCATCACCGCATCCTTGTTTTTAACTATAAAATTGCTTCGCTATATTTTGGGGCGGGTAATTATTCTACGGCCATAGATTACCTGCATAAGATCATTCATAATAATCATTCAGACCTCCGCATCGATCTTCAATCCTACGCCCGATTAATTCACCTCCTGTGCCACTATGAACTGGGAAATGAAGAGATACTGGAATCACTAACCAAATCAGTATATCGGTTCATGGCAAAAATGAAGAATCTTACAGTAGTAGAGGAAGAGATATTTAAATTCCTGCGTCACTCCACGAGATTGCGTCCCAAGGAGTTAAAGCCTGAATTGAAACAATTTTTGGATAAGATAAAGCATCTTGAGAAAAACCGCTTTGAAACCCGTGCATTTGCATACCTGGATATTATATCGTGGGTTGAAAGCAAAGTATATGACAAGCCATTGAGCGAAATAATTCATGGCAAGTATTTAAAAAGCGAACATAGATAAGTGGGGAAATCTTTCGAAAATCCGGTTCTGGTCAGCAAGTCTTGCCACCAATAATAATGTCATTTAAATATATGTAATATATTAGTGGATTCATCGTTCTATATTAAGCAGTTAGTGGTACTTAAAATTTTGATAAAGCAATTACGTAAAAGGATAACGTATTCGACTTCTGATAATATATTGATAATCAGTGTATTGTTAAAATAGCTTAAATTTGCACATACTAAAGGGAGCTTAAGTAATTGGCATAATTATTTCGTTTTTGGTCATTTGGCTTCAGGAGAGCCTTTATTTATGAGATCAAACTTTATATTTATATCTATGAAATCACATTTTATACTTGCTTCTGTAATCTTTATTGGTGTTTTTGCCTCTTGCAAGAAGGATAATAGCGGAACGGCCTATAAGACAATGGGAAGTTACGATACCTCTGGATTGCCAAATTATTTGGCTCCAAGTGATACTATATCTCAAAGTTTACTGGAATTTACAGACACCCTTCTTCCGAATGGAGTAAATTTATCGGTAAGTCATCCCGAACTCCTGCAAGGGTATCAAAATGCTGATATCAATATTACCCAAACATCCCTGGTTACAATGACGTTTGTTTCGGAGACCTGTTTGGCTACCAATGCCTTTGGATTTTATACTTATCCTACAGGACAGGCCCCCACAACGGCTGCTGACATCAAACAGATAACATATATTTTTCCCAACGTAGGACCTCAGACGCCTTTGCAGCCAGGGGACAAAGTGAATTTAGGGCACTTCAATGCTGGCACTACCATTGGTTTTGTACTTTTTGTGAATGGCTGGCAAGACCCTCAGCACACAGTCAAAAACAGCGCTCCAAAATTCTATACGGACGATGATCTCAATCCTGAAACAGACCCGGCATTGCAAAAACATGCAGTTAAAATTTATTATGCACCTGAAGGTATAACAATTATAGGCTTTGAAGATACCAATAGACAAGCTGGAACCGGTGGTGACAGCGATTTTAATGATGATGTATTTTATTACACAGTTACGCCGGACCCATGACAATAGCTAACATAAGTTAGTATCAAAGAAAGTTAGCGGGAAACGTCAAATTCAGAACTTATAGAGTCATATTCTTTTATCAAATCATTTGATTTACCATCTTTATCAAAAATAGCTTCCCATGTACTCAATGGCTCCCAGATGAATGTACCCTTTAGTTGCTCATGAGGCAGTGTGAACGCTATCTTATTTACTTGATTTTTCAACTGAGAATATTCCGCAACGATTACCGGTTTGTGATATTTATTGGCAAGTGCGGTCAAATTAGATTGGAGATCTTCTAATGTGCCGTGCCATTTGGGATAATAGGATTCTCCGATGACATCAAACCGAACCCCGCGATTGATCATGTTTTCGAGGAAAAATTCTGATTCACTGTTTTGTCCACCCAGGGCAATATGCAGCATCACAATGATTTTCGGATTTACTTCCTTAATGGCCCGTATCGCGGCTTTCAGCAAATCAGCGAGGCTATCGGGATGTTGAATATTCCCGTCCGGCCATAAAATACCATGGTTAATTTCGTTACCGGGCTGTACCATGTCAGGCAACGTATTCTGGTCCTTTAATTTTTCCAAAACGTCTTTTGTATAATCATGAATTTTTTGAGTAAGCTGCGGGAAGGTTACGTCTTTCCATGCAGCAGGCATGTATTGCTTACCGGGATCTGCCCAGGTATCACTATAGTGGAAGTCTAACAAAAATTTCATTCCTGCCTCTTTAATTCTTTTGGCCATTTGGAGTGTGTGTTGCAAATCACAAAAGCCTTTACCCGGCGAATATCCATTACTATCAGCAGGATTCACAAAAAGGCGCAACCGGATATAATTGAACCCATGATTCTCCAGGATCTTTATTGCGTCTTGTTCTTTACCATTATCTGAAAAATGAATTCCTCTTGCTTCCAGTTGCGGCAGAAAGGAAATATCGGCACCTAATATTTTTCCGGATGGTTTAATGGAAGATTCTTTGACCGGGCTTTTGGGATGCGAATTATTGATTCGTAAGTTTTCCGGTGACACCGTAATAATGTCGGTCCCTCCTTTCCACAATCCGGGCGAAGTGGCTTCAAATTTTATCGTAGTTGCATTTGTGCCGGCTTGCAATATCACCTGGCATTTACCATTAAATAATTTCCGTTGCCATTTTCCTTCTTCACATTTGTCCGGTTCATGACTGCTCGGATCGCCATTGCCAACACCAATAATTTTTCCATCTCCCGTTACTGAAAATGAAATGAGATTATCTGCGTCCGGCACTTCTCTTCCCTCTTTATCTACTGCTGAAATATTGATCACTGTTGCATCTTTTCCGTCTGCGGTCATGGTGGTTTTGTATGGCGTTACCACTACTTCCGCAGGCTTGCCTGTTGTTTCCACTTGCGCGGAGATCTTTCTGCCATTTTTGAAGCCGACCGCTGATAGCGTCCCCGGTTCGTAATCTACCCTCCATTGCAAATGCCCGTTTCGTGGCATATCTTTTTTCTCCAAACTTTTTCCGTTCAGAAAAAGTTCTACGTTATCTGCGTTGCTGTACACCCACACATCAACAGGTTGTCCTTCCTTTCCGGGCCAGTTCCAATGCGGTGCAATGTGTAGCACGTCTTTGTTCGTCCACCAACTTTGATAATAGTAATAAATGTTTTTGGGAAAGCCGCACATATCCATAATGCCAAAATGAGAATTGATATTGGGCCACTGATACGGAGTCGGTTCTCCCCGATAGTCAAAACCCGTCCAAACAAAGCCGCCCATCCACCACGGCCGGGTTGCAGCGAGCGACCACCATTGCTCTGCGGTGTTGGCCCACCATGGCGCGGTGATATCCTCATCGGGTACATAACAATGGATAGTGTCTTTTACATAGATCCCTCTCGTGGTAACGGTACTTCCCATTTCCGTTCCAATTATGGGTTGATTCGGATGATCTTTGTGATAATCATCAACAGCCTTGATCCTGTAATTAAATCCGCGAACGGGAATCACTTCGTTTACACCTTCATACACATTTCCTACATCGGCGGCATACGTGCACGTGCGTGATGGATCAAGTTCTTTTTGCGTGGCAATCATCGTTTGCGCAATCCTTTTACCAACACTCGTCGTCTGGATATATCCTTCTTCATTTCCAATAGACCACATGAAAACAGAAGGATGACTCCTGTCTCTCAATATCAATCTTTCAAATTGGTTTTTATATTCGCTGCTACTGTTCAATAATCTCGTTTCATCCAACACGATCATTCCCAAACTATCGCATGCATCCAGCAATTCCGGGGTTGGCGGATTGTGCGAGGTGCGGTACGCGTTGGCGCCCATTTCTTTTAAAAGATGAATGCGGTAATACTGGAGATAGTCGGGCAATGCGCTTCCCACACCTGCGTGATCCTGGTGATCACATACGCCTTTTACTTTTACATATTGTCCATTTATGAATAATCCGTTTACTGTTACTTCCACTTTACGAATGCCAAATCTTTTTTTCTCTTCATCTATGATTTTACCGTTCGATTTTACCACGGTAACGATCCTATATAAGTAAGGATTGTCGATGGACCACAGCGCAGGATTGTTCACTGTTATTTTTTGATGAACTGATTTGGTTTCATTTGGCCGTAAGGAAACCGGTTCATCGTTTGTCTGCGTTACTATTCGTCCATCGCGATCGGTAAGGACAGATTTGACGATGCAAGTTTCAATAGTAAAATTTTGATTTTGTAGCGGTGTTTCGATGTTCACAGTTGTATTATTTTTTTGTACATCACAATACACATAAGCGCCGCTCTCGCCTATATGCAGATTGTTGTATTCGTTTAACCAAACGTGCCGGTAAATGCCTGCTCCCTCGTAAAACCAACCTTCATATTGCGTGGCATCTACTCTTACTACAATAATGTTATCTTTATCAAAATGAATAAAATCCGTGATGTCGTAAGCAAACCCTATGTAACCGCTTTTGTTATTTCCCAGGTAAATCCCATTTATCCAAACATTCGCGTCGCGAAACACTCCATCGAATTGGATTTGAAAACGCGAGCCGGAATCTTTTTTGCTTATGGTAAAATGTTTGCGATACCAGCCGATACTGGTTTCCGGAAATAATCCACCGACGGGCTTGTACCCGTGCGCCATTACGTCGAAGTTGGGAGAATTTACGAAAGGCAATTCAACCGCCCAGTCATGAGGAAGATCCAGCATGCGCCACGACGAATCATTGAATCTTATATCAACAGCAGATCTGCCGCCGTTGCCCGTTTTGGAGAAAATATTGGCAATGGAATAATTAAAATCTTTACCGGGATCATCGGCGCTACCAAAATGAAATCTCCAGTCATTATCAAAATTTTGATGACGCTTTGCAGGAAAATCCTGCCCGAAAGAAGAAGTGTACGTGAGAAAAAGCGCGCATGCAATCAAAAAAAATTGTTTCATGATATTGATTTAAAAGATCAGCAGTGCTTACTTAAATGCATCCATTGCAACAGTCGGTCTACCTGAATTATCAAACGCACCCAGCATATAGCCTTGCCAGTTGGCATAGGCTTCAGGTTCCCAATAAAAAACACCGATCCCTTTATTGTTGCTTACTGCCTTTGTTTTTGCTATAATATCGTCCAGGAAAAGATTACATGCTGTTGAGTCTGTCCAACTCATACCTGCTTCGCAGATCATTACCGGCTTGCTGTAGCGGGCAACCATGTCAGCCATATTGCTTTGGCATTCGATATCATACGTGCTCCAGTTGGATGCAGCAGGGTAAAGCGACATGCCAATGATGTCCCACTTTGCGCCGTTGCTTTTCAATCCATCAAACACCCATCTGAACAGGCTATTGTCGTATCCGTTTGAAATGTGCACTATTACCTGTGAGCTGTCACTGACTGATTTTACCGCATTATATCCTGCAGTAACAAGAGCTGCGAAGTTGTTCATGGCAGAGTCTGCCCGTCCTTCCGGCCACAACATACCGTTGTTGGTTTCATTGCCGATCTGTACCCAGTTCGGGAAAATATTTTGTGCTTTGAGTGCATTCATCACAGACGCGGTGTAATTGTACACCGAATCTTTTAGTGCGCTTATATCTGCAGCCGACCACGCGGCGGGTTTTGTTTGATGTCCGGGATCTGCCCATGTATCGCTGTAATGCAAGTCGATCATGATTTTCATTCCGGCATTCTTTGCACGCACCGCCTTTGCCACTACATCGTCGGTATTGTTGTATCCATTTGCCGGGTGCACCCATGCGCGCAAGCGAATGCTGTTGACGCCTTCTTCTTTCAGTACCTGGAAGATGTCTTCCGCCACGCCGGCACGGTTGTAAAATCTGATATTCTGTGCTTCCATCTCACTAATCCAGCTCACATCGGCTCCTTTGGCAAAAAATGTCGTTGTTGTGTCAGTTGGATTTTTTGTTGTGTCAACCGGGTTGTGTGTGGTGTCTTGCGGTGGTGGCGGTATCACAGTATTTGCATTTTTTTTATTACAAAAAAATGCGGTAAGACTTACAATTATCAGTATCAAAAAAAATGGCTTCATACGAAATTGCTGACCCGGAGTGAAATAGTGCCTGCGTTACCGTTGCGTTATTTGCGATGAATAATTTTCGCAGCAAATTTTGCGAAATCAAAGGTAGATAAAAGGCCTTCTTGGAGTTGATAATTTAAAAGTTTATTTTTAGAAAGCGCTTTCATTCAAAAACATTTTGATATGAGCCAGTCATTGACTTCCCATCGGAATCTTCTATCACTGGTACTAAAATTTTTATCGCGCCTTTTCAAATGTACATGGATCTTTTTCCCACCGATATTATTCGTTCTACTGGGCTTTGTTTGTTTCTGGACTCTCGGCCAGGGTAAAGACCTCATGGTGGCATTTGCAGAAAATGAAAAGGCAAGAGCGCTGTTCTTTATAGCGATCGCTTTCTGGACGTATGTTTCGTGGTACTCTTCACGAATTATCGCGTATGTGGTAGCCAGGAAACAAGGCCTCCCCATGCCATTCAGAAATACAGCGGCTGATGGTGCGACAGATACAAACGAGGCTTTTTTCCAGGTGCCGGATAGTTGGCTCAAACGTTTTCCGCGGCTCATTGGGTTTAGCTGCGTGGTACTGATTGAACTCGCCGTTTTTCAGTTACACATTAAAGATTACGATACACCCGGCTTATCCATTGCGTGGGCAAAAACTTCGTTTTTCATTTTATTTTTTCTTTATCTCATTTTTAATAACCGGATCGATGCCCTTTTTGAAAGGAAAATAAAAACAAGTTTCACGATATTTTACATCCTTTTAGGGCTGATGGCTACAGGAATTATCCTGTTGGAATTTGTCCGCATTCGATCCATGATGCCATTCATTTTAGTGATGATCCTTTTCCTGGTCGTGTTTGTGATGTACGTTCATCTCAGGAGGATGGGAGATGCAAGCGAAGAAAATGTTGGTAAGCGATATCCCGCATTTATCAGGAAGATGATCTTTAAAATATTGGCATTGCTGCGCATTCCAGTAAATGAGTTTTCCCATTTTTTCCTGTTTAACATCGTAAGCCTGGCCGGGTTGATCTTTTATTTTGCAACGATTCTGTCCATACATTTCTCCTGGAAGATTGGTCCGTTCCCGTTTGTAATACTTGCGTTTGCAGTGCTTGCCGGGTTGGGAAATATTATTACGCTGCTTTCTATAAAACTTAACCTCAATGTTCATCTTATCATCCTGCTGTTAGCCGCATTAATCCCATCGAAGGAAACACATTACGTGCGTACGCAACCACTCAGCAGCGATCTTCCTGATACTGTCTTCCGCGGGCGTCAAACCATAGATGAATATTATACCCGGTGGCTGAATGATCCGTCACGTGCAGCAACAATTGATGCCGATAGCACCTACGATGTGTATTTTGTGATGTCCAATGGTGGTGCTTCGCGATCCGGTTATTGGACGGCCTCTGTGCTGGGGACTCTTGACGACACGACACACGGAAACTTCTCCAGGCATTTGCTTTGTCTTTCCGGTGCATCTGGCGGCAGCGTTGGCAATGCCACTTTTTTTTCTTTGCTGAACGAAAAGCAAAAACACCCGGATAATGACCTGCTGCTCGATACCGCGGCACGAAGCTATATGAAGACGGATTTTCTTACTTATACACTGGCACGGATGTTAGGCCCTGATTATTTAAATTTTATTCTTCACTTCGACCTGCTGAAAGACCGTGCTGCTGCGTTGGAAGAAGTGGTGGAAGCAGCGGAGAAGAAGAGCAGGTATGGTTTGAAGCCTGATTTCAGTGAAGGCTTTTCATCGCTCATCACGAAAAAAGGTGTTACGTCGTCGCTGCCTGTAATTTGCATTAATGTTACGCGAATGCAGGATGGCAACCCTGGTGTTGTGAGCAATATCAAAATTGACAGTGCAGCATTTAATGGTCGTGTAGACGTGCTAAGTCTTTTACCTGCAGGGAAAGATATTAATTTGAGTACCGCTACCATTTTAGGTGCACGGTTTCCCTACGTGAGTCCTGCCGGAAGAATTGATAAGGTGTATCCTGCATCCGAAACCGTGGAAAAAAGCCGCGACAGCATCGTGCCCAATTATTTCGTCGACGGAGGCTACTTTGATAATTCCGGCGCTGGTGTGGTTTCAGAAATCATTCGCGCTATTCAGCACATCAATAAGGATAGCCTTGGTACTACCTTTGGCAAGCGGGCGGCCAAATTGCGCTTCGTGGTCATTCACATCACCAACAGCCCCCTGGCGGAAGCGTCACTCAAAAAAGTATCGCCCTTGACTAACGACCTCGCTGCTCCGCTGCTCACTCTTACCGGTGCATTTGATATGCAGACCACCGTGAATGACAGCAGGCTCGTAAATCTTTTGAAAGATATTGATTCTTCGAGAGGCGTGTATTACCCGATTAGTTTGTACCCATCTAAAACCGAGCCGCCCGATAGCGAGCCTTATGCAATGAACTGGTTTATATCACAGCATACACTCAACAGAATGAATTATCGCCTGCAGCATCAACCTGCACTTGATTCCCTCATTACCAGGCTTGCAAAAAAATAAGCTGCATGGCGGAGTTGACAAAGGCCTGCCGGGAAGCGAAGGTGCAATACCATACATCCTATTTGAATACCGCGGTTTCTATATCGGCCACACTCTTATCCTGTTGTGCCGGGCTTTCTTGCACTGTATTGCCGGATGATAGCGAAGACCTTTGCCCGCTGTTTTTTTGAACAGGATAACCCAGTTGCAGGTAAAATAATACCGGGATAGAAAATGCGATTACCAGTGTAAGTATTGAATTAAAAATTTTCTTGCCGGTAAAACGCATGTTGTTGCTTGAAATGTTTGTCGTTTTCATATTTTTTAATTTTAAGTAGTATGCCAAACAGTTTTCAATGCGAGTGCCAGTTTATAATTGATTGAAAACAAATGCCATTAAGAAACTTTTCACAAATCGGATTGTCCGGTATTGAAACAATAGTTGTATCAAAAGCGGACTTTATTTGCCATCTTATTTTTTAAGAAGAAAAATCTTCTGGTGTCAGTTAATTTTGCGAGATGGAAACAGGTATCAGCACGTTTGTGGAATTAACCCCGGACCCTTCAACCGGGAAGAGTATTAGCCCCTATCAACGCATCCGGGATTTATTGGAAGAAGTAAAACTTGCCGATGAACTGGGCGTCGATGTATTTGCCATCGGCGAGCATCATCGACCCGATTATCTCGTTTCTTCTCCGGCTACGCTGCTGGCAGCCGCTGCTTCAATCACAAAAAAAATTCGATTGTCCAGTGCCGTTAGCGTATTGAGTTCAGATGACCCGGTAAGAGTGTTTCAACAATTTGCCATGGTGGACCTCGTGTCCGGGGGCCGAGCCGAGATAATGGCGGGCCGTGGTTCCTTTATCGAATCCTTCCCGCTTTTCGGATACGACCTAAATGATTATGATGAATTGTTTGAAGAAAAATTGCAGCTATTGCTCGCGATAAATGAAAATGAAAAGGTAACATGGAAAGGAAAACACCGCGCTTCCATAAATAATCTTGGTGTATACCCGCGGCCTTATCATGATAAATTACCGATATGGATAGCGATAGGCGGCACGCCTGCTTCTGTATTGCGCGCTGCCAAATTAGGATTGCCACTGACGATTGCCATCATCGGCGGAATGCCAACGCAATTTGTTCCGCACGTGATGTATTACCGGGATGAATATGCCAAAGCCGGGCATGATGTGAAGAACCTTCAGTTATGTATCAATTCTCATGCATATATTGCCGATAGCAGCAAACAGGCCGCCGATGAATTCTTTCCTGTATATGCACAGGTAATGAGCAAGATTGGCCGTGAGCGCGGGTGGCCACCGACAACCCGTGAGCAATTTGATTACATGAAGGGCCCGAAAGGTTCGCTCCTTGTTGGCAGCCCGCAAGAGGTGATTGATAAAATTTTATATGAACATGGGCTATTTGGGTTTACACGATTTATGGTACAGTTTAGTGTAGGCACATTGCCGCATAAGCAGATGATGCACGCAATAGAATTATTTGGGACCGTAGTGGCGCCGGAAGTGAAAAAGGCGTTGACTCAACCTGAAAAATCTATAGTATAACGGCAACAAACAGGCGAAATTTGCTAAAAAAAATGTAACGGATCTAAGAATTTCCGATAACCCTAAAATGTTGTACGGTTAATAGGATACAAATACATTTCTTAAAAATATCCATCACTCATCATTCATAATATGAGCCGATGACAACATGCTGCCGATTCGCAGCATGCGACAAAAATCCCGGATTTTTCCATGTCACTTTTTTAGACATTAATGATCATTTGATAACGCCCGGCGTCTTCCTGCGATGCAGAAGTTTTCATATAAGGATGGTCTTCTTACACGAGCGATTGAGCGATATTTTCAGGGTTTGTTTTCAAGGAATGTAAAATACTCATTTTTCGAAAAGTCTGAAATGATGCATTACGCCACATCTCCCAAATCATCTTCGGAATTAATAGTAATTTCATCACATGAGCCTGATCGATGAATTTGCTGCGCTTACACCAGGTGAAACCAACAAACCTTCGCGGAAGAAGCCCATCTTTCCCGTGGGCATAGAATTGCGCGGTTATTTGAAAAGATATGGCCGGGAAGCGAAGTTGCCGATTGCCTATCACGACCTGCTGCGTTTTGCAAACGCAATTCCCATTGTCGATAAAGATGGGAAAGATACCTTATGGGAAACACTCGCCTATGACCCGAATCAATGGGAATTCATCCGCGAGGGCCTCGTAAAAACATACGCCATTCTCAAAACTGAAGGCGACCTCACTTTTACAAAACATTTGAAAGTAGCACGCGTAGACTATTGCGCCTTCGCGAATTCTAATCCTTTTCGCATCCGCATCGTCAACACGTACAACGACAACTACGATTATTATTATATCAAACTTGCAGATGCATCACGCATCTACGGCCTCGAGCTGGAACACCTGCTTTCGCCCAATCGTATTACGTACCAGACTTGCCAGAATACGATGGTGGAAGAACATATTCCCGGCATACCGGGCGATGTGTTTATAGATCAATATCTGAATACTCCTGCAATTAATAAGATCAGGCTCGCCAAGGAGTTTGTAAAATTTAATGAAAGATGTTTCGTGCGATTGTTGGGCGATATGCGCTCGTACAATTTCGTGGTAAATATTACTCCTGATATTGAAGACTACCAATACCGCATTCGCGCCATTGACTTCGATCAGCAATCTTACGAAGGAAGAAAAAGCTTATACCTCCCTCAATTTTTCAAAGAAAATTTTTCTTTTGTGGATCTCTGTATCCGGAATTTAGACAAAAACTCCATTGATCAATACCAGACCGAAGAAAGAACCATGATGGCGTTTCGTGTAGCGGCATCGCGTTTCCGGCTTATGGAACTTCTAAATATTATGGCGCACGATAAAATAGGTACATCCGAAAAATTAATCCAGTTAAGAACTGAATTGAGTGAATATTTCCACGCGCCCATATTTCTTAAAAGCAGGTCGATGGGACAACTGGTAAAAAGACAATTAAAGCAAACATTGCAAAAAAATCTTGCGTTGATTCAAAAACATATCGGCCGGTCGGAGGATTGAATTAGCAGAACAATTCTTTACTTTCAAAGAACCTCCAATATCACTTGACCAATTGCAACGCTTTTCCTGAAAGTACCGCGGCAGAGCTATCTGACACCTGCAGTTGTAATTGTTGAACCTGTGCATGTCCAATGTCCAATATTGAATGCCCCCGGATATCTGCTGTGACAGATCGTATGGACATATCTTCGTTGAATTCTGCTACCGGGTTTTTGTAGGTAATGATGCTACCGTCCTTCTCATGAAACTCTATTTTACCTTTCGGTTGCGGATGCCCTTCCCTGAAATCAGGTGATAATTCGAATTTCACTTCCGACGAATCGCTCTCTGTGACACTAATGGAATCCAGGTCACGGTACAATGTTTCCAACTCAAAGCTTGACCGGCCACTCAAATGCACCGTGATCGATTTTTGCTTTGCGTCATGCATTTCAAATTTAGTATTATACCCTGTGACAGATAACAATTCGGGTCCGAAGATGCGCACCGGCGCTGAATTTTGAAGATATGTTTTTTCATAAAGATTGTCTGGCACATGATCAAAAACCAGGAAAAGTGTGTCGTTCTTCACAGATGCTTTTACCTTGCCGTCATGATAATTCACCCATTCCTGCAGTACTCTTACCGAAGGATGTTCGCTACGCTCAAAAAAGATATTAGTATTGTTACCGCCGGAAATGTTCAGGTATTTAAAGGGCTGCTCCAATATCTTGTTGTAGGTCCAAAAAATATCACTTTTGTCAATGGCATCATATTTCTTCTTTAATGTGATATTCGATACTAACGTACCTGCCATGAGCAAAACAAATATGGATACCAATATTCGTGTCGTAAATTTCATAACCTATTTTTTAAAATTGTCTTTTACAAATTGATCATACATAGCTTTGATCTCTTTGAAATCAAGTTTGAGTAAGTAAATATTTCTCATGAAAACCGGCAACTCATTTTCTATAAATTGTTCTTTCCTGAAATCGAGTATTCGTTCCATCGCATCGTCTTCAATAAAGTAGCCAACACCTCTTTTGTTCGTAATAATATGCTGCTGTTGCAACAAGTCAAATGCCCGCTGCACGGTATTCGGATTTACCTCCATTTCAGCCGCCAGTTCCCGGATGCTGATCAGCCTGTCACCAAGCTTCCATTTTTTTAGCAGTATCTTTTCGCATACGAATTCTGCTATCTGTATATAAATCGCAGGATTTTCTTTAAACTCCATGTATATAAATTAAAATTCTTTTTCCCGCACCCTGGTTAAGGGCAAAAGCCAGAGAGCGGCCATTAGCGCATACGACCCGTAAAGAAAAGCCTTTTCCATGTTCGTTGGCAGGATCAGCATCCCCCGTTGACTCCCTACCATCAACTCTACATGATCATATGGACCGGTCTCCACGACCTGGGGGAACATTGTATTGGCAATTAGCCAGTTGATACCAATGACTGCAAATGTGATAACGCAGACGGCAGTAACTGTTTTTAAAAATGGAAGCTTATTGAAATAAAGTCCTCCCGTAAGCATGGTGCCGACCAGGAAGAAATATAAGCGGTAAACCTTCCACGACTGGAGATCAGTGAGATCGTGGGTAAACACACTGTCGTAAGACCTCTTGTAAAACGGCGATGTCGGGTCAAGGCTGTTATGAAAGGCCGCAACGAAAACGTAATCTATTAAATGAAAAAATGAAAGAAACAGAATCGGGTAAATAATGCTCATCATAAGTATTGCATACAACCATTTTTCAAAGTAGGAAGCAGGTAACGTAAGATAGGAAGAGCCATTGGCATTGGTGCCGAAATAAGCAAACATAAATGAAGCAAGAAAAAAACCACCCCCGGCGAGGCCCCAGATAAAGGTGAGATTCTGTGCCGCACCAAACCCAATTAGTCTCCTGGCAATTGCGTATAATGCCAAAGATAGTACAAGCAGTAAAGCTATCAGGCCTACACTTTGCATGGGTTTTTCTGCTATGGTCTTTCTGACCAGCAAGGCAAATCTTTTTGCGCTGAATGTGTCGTTCATGCTATCAATTGTTTTTATTAAAGATAGATTTTGCTTTTACGGGGTTTTCTGTGACAGCATTAAACAACACTTCGAGATTCACTTTCGTTTCCTCCCTGAATTTGTTTTGCAACACTACCTGGTAACCGTTTATGGCCGGCTCAGCGTATAACAATCCCTCATCAACCGGGAGATCGTTGAGCATCTTGAAGGCCAGCTTATTTTCTATTTCGGCAAGTGACGCCTGCAATAGTAGCTCCCCGTTATCAACAATGACCACGCTATCGATAAGATTATCCAGGTCACGAACCTGGTGAGTGGAGATGAAGATCATTTTATCATCAGTGAATACGCCGGAGATCAACTTCCTGAACTTCATTTTTGAAGGAATGTCCAGGCCGTTAGTAGGCTCGTCCAACAATAAAATTTTTGTGTTGCATGCGAGCGCAAATGCAATAATAAACTTCTTTTGCTGACCGAAAGAAAACCTGCTGACTTTGCCTTTATCGTGTACATCCAAAATGTCCAGGTACTGATGAAATTGCTCTTCATTGAACAATGGATAAAAAGGAGCAAACAGTTTTTTGTAGCTCTCCATGGTCAGCGAAGGAACATACACTTCTTCCGGGATAAAATAAATGGTTTGTAAAAAGGAAGGTTGTCGCTTTCCGGGTGTAAATCCATTCACCTTTAATTCACCTTTTTTCGGGAAGAGTAAGCCTGTAAAGTTTTTTAACAAGGTCGATTTGCCGGCGCCGTTTTTTCCAAACAGTCCGTAAATGTTGCCGACAGGCAGTTGCAACGTTAAGTCTTTATATAAAAGCCTTCTTTTTGAATACCCAAAAGACAAATTTTTTACTTCGATCATTAGTGTATTAGTTAAGTAGTACACTACAAAAATATTTATATAATTTGATCTGCCAAATTTTTTTATATAAAAAAAGTTTGACCATTCTGTGAATGCAGTCAATTCATCATGATTTTAAAATCTGCAATCACATCATTGTTCATTCACCACACTCCAGTATATTTATACCCTTCGTTCTTACTTCAATCAACTTGTCATCATGAAAAAACTAATTACAATTTGCTTTTTGATTTCCATTTCTCTTTCCGTATTTGCCGATGTTCGTTTGCCGAAAATCTTTGGCGATAACATGGTGTTGCAACGCAACAAACCAATTCCAATCTGGGGTTGGGCTTTGCCAAAAGAAAAGATCTCTATACAATTCGATCATCAAACAAAAACAATCAAAGCGGATAAGAATGGCAAGTGGATGATAAAGCTGGATAATGAAGCGGCAGGTGGACCATATGAATTGATCATAAAAGGAAAGAATACTATCACGTTTAATAATGTAATGGTGGGTGAAGTATGGGTGTGCAGCGGCCAATCCAATATGGAATTTCCTGTAGAAGGATGGGGAAAGGTGATGAATTACCAGGAAGAAATAAAGAATGCCAATTACCCATTAATCCGCCAAATAAAAGTTCCGCTTACCGTTGCGTCTACGCCCAAAGATGATATTCCATCCGGTGACTGGAAAGTGTGCAGCCCCGCAACAGTAGGCGATTTTACCGCCGTGGGGTATTTTTTCGGAAGAGAATTGTATAATGAATTAAAAGTTCCCATCGGCCTCATCAATACTACGTGGGGCGGTACGCAGGTAGAATCATGGACAAGCCGTGAAGCTTTTGAAAGAAGTGATGAATTCAAAAATATGATTGCTTCTATGCCTTCGCTCGATCTCGACTCATTGGCGAAAGTGCGTAAAGAAGAGATGCTCAAAAAAATCCAGGATCTGCAGGGAGGGTTACCAACCGCAGAAGAAACAAGATCATGGAGCAGTCTTTCGTTCGATGATAGCCGCTGGCCGCAAATGCATGCACCCGGACTTTGGGAAGGTCAGCAATTAGGCGATCTCGATGGTTTTGTCTGGTATCGCAAAACCATAAATCTTCCAGGAGATAATGCCGGTAAACCAGCTACGCTGCAACTTGCCATGATCGACGATAATGACATTACTTATGTAAACGGCGTGAAAGTCGGCAGCATCAATGGTTACAACGTGAAAAGAAATTATACAATTCCTTCAGGCGTGTTGAAAGAAGGTAAGAATGTAATTGCTGTTCGCGTGGAAGATACCGGCGGCGGTGGCGGTATCTACGGCGATAGCAGCGATATGAAATTGACAATCGGCGATTATGTAATGCCGTTATATGGCGATTGGTCCTATGCAGTTGAATCTGTTACCGGCGGCTCGGGTTCTATCGGGCCAAATAGTTATCCAACATTGCTATTTAATGCAATGGTAAACCCAATCATTCCTTATGCAATGGAAGGTGTAATATGGTACCAGGGCGAGGCCAATGCCGATCGTGCTTATCAGTATCGTAAAGCATTTCCACTAATGATCAATGACTGGAGAAGCCGCTGGGGTGAAGGCGACTTTCCATTCTATTTTGTACAACTCGCAAGCTGGAATGCCAACAATGGTAACAGCAACAATGGCAGCACATGGGCCGAACTTCGTGAAGCACAAACCATGACGTTATCATTGCCAAATACAGGCATGGCCGTAACAACCGATATCGGCAACGAAACGGACATTCATCCGAAAGACAAACAGGATGTGGGTAAAAGGCTCGCTGCGCTTGCATTTCACAATGTGTACGGAAAAGACATTGTCTGCAGCGGTCCCATGTATCAATCTATGCAGGTGAACGGAAATAAGGTTACTATTTCATTTTCAAATATCGGCAGCGGCCTCATGGTGAAAGATAAATATGGTTACATAAAAGGCTTTGAAATAGCCGGTGCCGATCAGCATTTTTATTATGCGAAGGCATATATCGATGGCGATAAAGTAGTCGTGTACAGCGATGAGGTAAGCACACCCGTTGCTGTTCATTACAACTGGGCTGACTATGCCGATGATGGCAATCTCTTCAACAAAGAAGGATTTCCCGCGGTGTCCTTCCGGACTGACGATTGGAAAACCATCACAAAAGATGCGAAGTTTACGATTGGGCAATAAAATGTTTTGACAATGGTTGGGGCTGTGAGCGATAGTGTATGCATCAGCGATAGTCCCCGCCACTGCGGGCTACGCTTCGCTCCGGTGTTCCGCTTGTGCTCCACACAGGCCCTTCGTGCCCGGCAGCCCATCAGCTATGGATTTTCTCATCAACAACATAGATTAACCTTACCTTATCCATCTCAAATAACATGCTTACTTTTGTCCCCATTTTTTATAATCACTGTTTTCCATAATGGTTGTCGGAAAACAGAGATCAAATATATTATCCTGAACTTTGTACTATGCAAATAGAAATTTTGAAGTCAAAAATTCACCGGGCTGTGGTTACCGAAGCCAACCTTAATTATGTTGGCAGCCTCACGCTCGATGAAGACCTGATGGATGCCGCTAACCTCATCGCCAATGAAAAGATACAGGTAGTAAATGTAAACAACGGAGAAAGAATAGAAACCTATTTAATAACAGGAGAAAGAGGTTCCGGTGTTTGTTGTCTTAACGGTCCCGCTGCACGCAAGGGTGCTGTTGGCGATATCATCATTGTGCTCTCTTATGCTACAATGGATTTTGAAGAGGCCAAAAAATTCAAACCCTGGGTGGTGTTTCCGAAGGAAGGAAACAAACCCTGATAATTTTAAGTCATCAATATGCCGGTTCAAGTCTTTCGAAAGGTAGCGATCATAGCCGTCTCATTATTTTTATGCCTTTCTGCAAGTGCGCAGCAGGTAAAAGAACCCCGCATTGATTCTGAATGGGTAAGGCCTTATCCTCCGTTTCGCATCGCCGGTAATTTATATTATGTCGGCACTTACGATTTGGGTTGTTATCTCATCGTTACTTCGCACGGGAATATCCTGGTAAACACCGGGCTTGCAAGTTCCGCATCGCAGATAAAACAGAATATTGAATCTTTAGGATTTAAATTTTTCGATATAAAAATTTTGTTGATCACACACGCACACTTTGATCACGTTGGTGCATTAGCTGCTATAAAAAAAGAAACCGGCGCAACGCTCATGGTTGATTCAGCAGATGCAGAAGTGTTGGAAAGCGGCGGCAGTACCGATTATGAACTTGGTAGATACGGCATATCATTTGTACCTGTACATCCCGATCGTTTATTGCACAATGGCGATACCGTGAGTCTCGGTGGTATGCATTTAGTAATGCTACATCATCCCGGTCATACAAAAGGTTCCTGCAGCTATTTATTTACCGTTAAAGATTCATCGCGAAGCTATCGCGTGCTCATCGCCAACATGCCCACGATCATTACCGACCGCAGCTTTGCCGATATCACGTTGTATCCAAACATTGCGCAGGATTATGCATATACCTTGCATGCAATGAAAAATCTCCAATTCGATATTTGGGTTGCCTCACATGCCAGTCAATTTGATTTGCATGATAAGCATCAACCCGGCGATGGCTACAATCCACTTGTATTTGCCGATCGCAAAGGATATGATGATGAATTAAACGATCTTCAAAAAGCTTATGACGAAAAGTTGAAGAACGATTCGGCTAAATAACATAATCATACTTTACTTTTCAATTGTTGTGAAGCGACATGTTGCATGTAGATTGATTCTTTGTGTCTTAGTGGCTTTGTGGCAAATATGATCTTATTTGTTAATCAACCCCCTCTTTAGCGACATGAGAATTATTAACCATACAACATACAAGATTATATAAGAAAACCTGGTATGTCATGCGTTTCTTGTATGGTTCAAAAAAATACTTTGAAACAAATTTGCCAATAATATCACAACGCAGATATCCCAAATATCGATTAATCATGCATGGAGACCCTATCAGTTTTTTGTGACCTAACTTTAACACGTCAAATTCTTGACAAGTATAAAAATGTTTCTCATGGATAATAGCGCGATTTATGCAAAAGCAGGAAAATTTGAAATCAAAGATGCACCTTATCCGACTCCAAAATATAATGAGGCAATTGTAAAAGTTACGGCCATTTCACTCAATCGCGGCGAAGTTCGTTATGGATTTACGAGGCCCGACGAATGGATACCTGGTTGGGATCTTGCAGGTGAAATTGTACAAGTGGCGGCGAATGGTGCAGGACCAAAGGAAAAAACAAGAGTCGTTGGTTTTCTTCCTTCAGGCGCATGGTCGCAATATGTGGCGGTACCTGCCGATGCGTTGGCAGAATTGCCATTGAATGTAAGCGAGGCGCAGGCAGCAACTTTACCCGTTGCAGGATTAACAGCTATGCTCACGCTTGCAAAGGGTGGTCAACTACTTGGCAAAAAAGTTTTGATTACCGGTGCCACCGGCGGTGTCGGCACTTTTGCGGTGCAGTTATCTGCATTAAGCGGCGCTTATACCTCTGCACTCATACGCTCGCGCGAAGACGAACAAATGATCAAAGAACTGGGAGCAGATGAAATTATTTATTCAGTGGACGAGGAACAAAATTCATTTCATTTGATCATTGATTCGGTTGGTGGTGAGCTGATTGGAAAACTTATCACAAAAGTTGCACCACATGGTACGCTCGTATCGTATGGCAATTCATCAGAACAACCCGAAGCAAGTTATACCGTCACCACCATGTATCGTTCCAGCGTGACATTGTATGGCTTTATTTTATTTAGTGAAGTAAAAGCAGAAACACCTGCGGCTGCCTTGAGTCGCCTCCTTGAGCTGGTAAGTCATAACAAATTAAAGATCGTGATTGAAAAAGAAATGAGCTGGACAGAAATACAACAGGTGGCTCACGATTTGATAGAAAGGAGGTTTAAAGGCAAAGCGGTACTGAAAGTTTCATGATGATTTTTATTTTTTTATTACCCTTATCAAAATCTATTATAACAACATGTGATCTCTCGTTGTAATGTTACTAAATCATTAAGTAAAGATGATTTTTTTGTAAAGAAGGCGAATTACAATTTATTACTAAGCAAATTTGTAACCCTCCGATTTAAAAATTTATTCTATAGATCAATGAAGCTATTGGTAATAGAAGACGAGCCTGACTTATCGAAAAGTATTTGCGACTATTTGTCTAAAAATAATTTCGTTTGCGAAGCAGCCTACGATTTCAATGAAGCTATTTACAAAATAGCTGATGGCCAGTACGAATGTATATTGCTTGATATCAATCTTCCCGAAGGCAATGGCCTTGATGTTTTAAGAGGATTGAAAGACCAGGGTAAGTCAGATGGTGTGCTGATCATTTCCGCAAAAAATTCACTCAATGATAAAGTGGAAGGTCTTAACCTCGGTGCTGATGATTACATAACAAAACCTTTTCACCTCCCGGAACTCTCTGCGAGAGTGGCAGCCATATTGCGCAGAAAATATTTTGACGGACAGAATCGTGTTGTAGCAGACGATCTGGTTATAAATATCCAGGATAAAACAGTCCGGGGAGCAAAAAGCATCCTCGATCTTACACGCAAGGAGTATGAATTACTGCTTTATTTTATTGCTAATAAAAACAGGGTGGTAACCAAGGAGGCCATTGTTGAGCATTTGTGGGGCGATCATATTGACATGAACGACAACTATGACTTTATTTACACCCATATCAAGAATCTTCGCAGGAAATTGTCACAAAACGGATGCGGGGATTACATTAAAGCAGTTTATGGAATGGGGTATATGTTTATCATAGAGCCTGCTGAACCGTGAACTTAACGCAATGAAATTACTAACCAAATATTCATTGATCAATGTGGCTTTGATGGTGGCTATTTTCGTAGCTTCAGGATTTGCTCTATATCACTTCACTGAAATTATACTTACCCGGGAGATGACTGCCGACCTTAAAGGGGTAGAAGCAAAGTTCAAAAATTTTGTATCAGATTATAAAAAGTTTCCAACGGGATATCCATTGGATGAAGAATTGCTCTCTTATAAGACAACCGATAAGCTGATACACGAACAAAGTACGCTAACGACTATGTATAGCGAGAGGGAAAAAAAGATGCACAATTTTATGAGGCTCGATTTTCCTTTGTTGCTAAACGGTAAATGGTATAAAGTAACCATTGCAAAACCACTGGAAGGCATGCATCATTTATCAAGGGCGCTGATTAGTATTTCCATTCTCACCATTTTCATTATTATATTTCTCGAAATAATCCTGAATACCTATTTGCTGAGGCGCTTGTGGAGCCCCTTTTATAAGGCAATGGAGATAATGCGGGGTTTTCGTTTAGGCACATCTGATAATCTCCGTTTTCCTGACACAAACATCAGAGAGTTTTCCCTCATGAATGAGAGTCTTCAGTTTTCTACAGGCAAGGCGCGCCAGGATTATTATGTTCTCAAGGAATTTACGGAAAATGCTTCCCATGAAATGCAGACTCCGCTCTCCATCATTCGCTCCAAGCTCGATATGCTGATCCAGGAAAAAAACTTGTCTGAAAAACAAAGCGAATTGGTAAGAGAGTCATATCGTTCCATAAAAAAACTTTCTAACCTGAATAAATCACTGCTGTTATTAGCAAAAATTGAGAATCAGCAATTTGATAATAAACAGCCGGTGAATCTGCGAAAAAAAATCGAGGAGAAAGTAGACCAGTTTCGCGAACTCTGGCAAAGTAATGATATTGCCGTAACCACAAAACTTGAAAACAGTTCCGATCTTCATATAGACCCTGAGTTACTGGATATTCTTTTAAACAATCTTTTTAGCAACGCGAGCAATCATAATATTCCCTTTGGATACATCGGCATTATGTTGCAACCGGAAGGATTTGCCATTAGTAATACCGGTACCGTGGAACCCCTGAATGAACAAAAATTATTTACACGGTTCTATAAAACTTCAGTTAACAGCAACCATAATGGCCTCGGACTTTCCATTATCAAGCAGATCACCAAGATCTCGGGTCTCGCTATAAGCTACGCCTTTGCCGACAATAAACATACGTTTACGCTTACCTGGTAGCAATTCTGTTTTTTTTCTGAAGATATCTTTATTAATTTTTTATCAAATCATGATTATAAGGTTAATTATGTCTTGCTTCCATTATTCGGCTTTTTGCCCGGCTACTTTTGCCAAATTGTTATTATCTAAAACCGACATGTTTTCAAAAAGATTTGCCCTGCCCGTCCTTTGTCTATGTTTTATTTTCTTACACAACAGTGGGGTGAGTGCCCAACAGGTGAGAGGAAAGGTAGTAGATGCTCACAACGGAGATCCACTACCGGACGCTACTGTTATTTTGAAAAATACTACCAGGTCTTACACTTCCATCACAGGCCTGGACGGTTCATTTATTTTTAGAAATGTGCCCACCGGCGCATACACGCAAACAGTAAACTATGTTGGATATAAAAACGCGGAATCCACAATAAGCATTGAAAAGAAAATAACAGTGTCTAACACAATATCTCTGCAGCGGGAAAATACAAAGCTCCAGGGGGTTGTGGTGAATGCTTTTGCAAAAAACTCAGATGCCAACGCACGTAGCACCGAGCGAATAGTCGGAAACCTTTTGAATATCATTTCCGGGCGAGCAATAGAAAATTCGCCTGATATCACGGTGGGCAATGTATTAAAACGCGCAACCGGCGTATCTGTCATTAAGAACAGTTCCGGTGACGGGGAAAATGCAATAATCAGGGGAATGGCTGACCGGTATAATTATACCACAATTAATGGATTTAAACTGCCAAGCCCCGATGATAAAACGCATTCAATTCCGATGGACATCTTTCCGGCGGATGTGTTGCAACGGCTTGAGGTGGTGAAATCCCTTACTCCCGATATGGAAGGAGATGCTATAGGAGGAGTAACCAACCTGGTATTGAAAGATGCTCCGGAAAAACTTACGTTTACCTTGAATGGTTCTCTCGGGTATCATACATTTTTTAACACACACACTTTTACAACATTCAATCGTTATGGAGCACCTTTCAGAACACCTTACGAAATCCATGGTTCCGGATATGCACCACAACCGTCGGACTTCAACATCAAATACCTCGAATATAAATCTGTTCAGTATCCAATAAACGGCTTTATTAATGGCAGTATAGGAGGACGGATTACTAATAGGTTAGGGTTCCTTACAGCGGTGAGTTATCAGCATATTTATACGGGCAGTTCGTCTTTATTTTATCCTCCCAGCGGCCAGCCGCAACCGATCCCCACTGCCAACACACCGGTCTTTGCGCCATTGGAATACAGGATTTATAATAATGAACAAGGAAGACTGGCTACGCACATATTATTTGACTATCAACCGAATTCGCATAACAAGATCAACTTATACACGGCTTATTTTCAGTTGGATGAAACACAGCATCGCAACCTGCAGCAGGGCTTATCCCAGTACCTGCATATTTCCGGACAGGACTATGTATATGATCGTTCACAGTTCAGACGCGAAGTGATCTGGACCAATGCTTTGCAAGGTAAGCACCAGATAACATCAGGGCTTTCGGCGGACTGGTCCCTCGTATATTCAAAGGCACTTACCCTGATACCGATCTGGATTGACCAGCAATATTCGGATATATTAACCTACGACAACAGTTCGCATAAGGTTACTTCAGAGCAAAAAAATCTTCAGGATTTCCCTTACCAGTTTACGCATTCAAATGAAGATGATAAATCTGTTTACCTGAATCTTCATTATAAAATAAATGAAAACCTTACGTTATCTGCCGGAGGCCTTTACCGGGAAAAGGGAAGAAATAATCTATTCGAATCATATACACTATTCTCCGACAATCAACCATTCACAGATATTCAACATGCATCCTTTTCGCGTCTGACAAGGGTTGACACTACCGATGGTTTAACTTACCGTTCCACTGAAAAGATTCTCGCTTACTACGGGGAATTAAAATGGGAACAAAAAAAATGGGAAGTATTGGGAGGATTGCGGGTGGAGAACACAAATCATTATTATTGGTCCGAATTATCTATTTACTTGCCAGGGAAAACCGGGCAATATTATTATACGGATTTTCTCCCAAGCGTCAACGTCAAATACAAATTCAATTCTTCAAATGACCTGCGGTTTTCTTATTTCAGTGGTATCAGTCGCCCCAATTATTTTGAATACATACCGGTAAATTTTTCGGGTGACTATTTTGACCAACGCGGTAATCCTTCTATTCAGCGTGTTAGGTCAAGTAATCTGGATCTTCGTTACGAGCATTATTTCGGCGGAGAAGATTATTTTATGGGGGGCATTTTTTATAAGTACATCATGGACCCGATTGAATTCGCGTTCCAGAATCAGACGACCAGTCAATTCGTCTTGGAACCGCAAAATTTTGGAAATGCCACCAACTTCGGCGCAGAAGTAGTGTTCACGAAGTATTTCAGAAATTTTGGGGTCCGGGGTAACTACTCTTATACCAATTCGTCCATTACCACTACAAAGTTGGTATATACCAAAGATGCCAATGACAATTATGTGATCTACAATTCCACTCAAACCCGTCCGTTGCAGGGGCAATCTGACCAGATCGCAAACCTGTCTCTGCTGTATAAAAATATTAGTAAAGGAATAGAAGGTGAACTAAGCTGGGTGTATACCGGGCAGCGAATTGAAATCGTATCCGCATTCAAGGATCTTGATTATTGGCAGAAGGCCAATTCCCAATTGGATTTTTCAATGAACGTAAAAGTATCCCATAGGTCAACATTATTCGCAAAGGTTAGCAACCTCACCAATAGCCCGCTGATATTGGAGTTGCACACTAATGCAAACGGGTATTACTACAACAATATTAATTATCCTGATCAAACGAGTAAGAAATACATAGTGGTACGACACGATAAATTTAATCAGTCGGTATTTATCGGATTTAGGTTCAAATAAAATTTTCATCACAACATTAAACTGAATAATATGCAACAAACAAAAAAACGCCTGAAATTAATGGTCACAGGTCTATCTCTTTTATTATCTGCGGGAATTTTGTTATTCTCATGTAAGAAAACAACATCTTCGGTTCAGCAGCCCTACGTACAGGGTGGTCAGACAGTGACGCCAGGTAACATCAGCGGCGCAATTAAAGGGACTATGGAAAGTAGCCAGACCTTTACTGTGGTAGGAGATGTAATTATCAATCCGGGTGATTCACTTATCATTCAACCCGGAGCAAAAATTATATTCCAGGGAGCATATAACTTCTTTATAAAAGGTAGTATGTTTTCGCTGGGAAGCCAGGCGTCGCCGGTTCTCTTCACGTACATGAATCAACAAAAGATGGACAATCCATCTGAGCCGGTTGCCTCTGACCCCGCATACCAGGGCCTTTGGGGCGGATTATGGTCTGATACAAGCTGTCCAAACCTCGTAATAAAATGGACGAATATTCAATTTGCAGGAGCACCTATTTCAGCCTCTCAACCACCCATAGCTGGCGCCTCAACAGGCGATTCCTACAACATCTTTTTCCAAAATCCAAACGGCAACTTTATTTTGGAAGATTCATGGTTGTACGGAGGCACCGATGACGCCATTCGTTTGAAATCAGGTCACTTCTCCGTAATGAGAAATACTTTTGAAAAAGGTGGTGGCACCGGTGGGGACCAATTCAATGTAAAAGGCGGTGGTGTGGGAGACTGTGCTTATAACCTCTTCATAGGTTGTGCAACGAATGGTCCGAAAGCTTCAGATAAAGGCCAACCGGGAAACCAACAGACCAACTGCAATTTCTATAATAATACAATCGTAAATTCAGGATATCGCATGGTAGAGCTGGGACGCGGCGGATCGATCAATTATGAAGAGGGGGCAAAAGGGATGGCATATAATAATCTTATTGTAAACTGCCGCTTTGGTTTAAGAATTGTGGGTGCTACGCAATCTTATCTTGGAAATGCTCTTGTTGTGGCTGATACTGCACACATGCATTATGGTTATACATATGACTACAGTGATTCCGTAGCGGGTGTAAATCAATTTTATCCGGTGACACCAGATACATCTGCAACAGGAATGGGTGGTGTGCCGACTAGCGGGCTGTGGACCCGGCCGCAGGCAACAGACATTCCGAATATCGTATCAATGATGCCACAGGGATATTATCCTGGTGCACCATATGAAAGCACAGCTATCGATGCTTTAGCAGGCCAGAACAATCCCATGTTCGTCAATTTCCCACTACCGGAAAGTTCGACCCCGGTGAATATAGCCTATGCAACAGGGTTTGACTTTCATCTCCAATCGGGTTCACCTGTTATTGGCAAAGGTTATACCGGGTTTCAGCCTATCGCATCCGTTCCGCAGGGTGGCGAGTTCGGTGCGACGATCACAGCACCGGGTGCGGATATAGGAGCATATCAAAGCAATGGTTCGGGGAATCAACATTAATCATTTTATATAATTTTTATAAGACTGCAAGACCCGTTCCTAAAGACGGGTCTTTATTTAAAATTAACCTGATGAAGAAATGGATTTATATATTACCCCTGTGTTTTTTTTATTCAGGGGTAGCAGCTCAAAAAAGCGCTAAAAATGGCGTATTGCAAATAGTGTTTACCTCTGATGCTCATTTTGGAATTCACAGGCAGGAATTTCGCGGCGATTCAAATGTGAGTGCAAACATTGTGAACAAAGCGATGGTAAAAAAAATCAACACCTTGCCTGGCAGCACGCTTCCCGCTGACGGAGGAGTGGGTGCCGGCAAAAAAATAAATTTTATTGATTATGTGGTAGAAGGCGGAGATATTGCCAATAGAATGGAAGTAAATGATCAGCCTGCAGCGAAAAGCTGGGCTCAGTTTCAGGAGGATTATATCGATGGTATTCACGTGAAGGATCATTATGGTAAAAGGGCGACACTGTTTATGATCCCTGGCAATCATGATATCTCCGATGCAATTGGCTTTTACAGGCCTATGCATCCCCCTACAGATCCCACATCCATGGTGAAGATATACAACCTTATGCTGCATCCGGCTGTGCCAAAAACAAACGGTACCTATCATTACAAAAATGATAGGATCAATTATAGCAAAAACATTGGAGGGATCCATTTCATGTTTATTACGCTGTGGCCGGATTCCCTTGAGCGAATCTGGATGAGGAAGGACCTGGAAAAAATTTCTTCGAAAACTCCTGTTATCATTTTTACTCACGATGAGCCGGTTTGCGAGGCAAAACAATTTACAAATCCAAATCCGGGACATTCAATCAATCCTCATGATAAATTTGAGAACCTTTTAGCAGAGGTGTATAAAGATAGTTCTGCACCTACACCTGACGGGGGCAACACAACCATGGAACAGGAAGGATGGGTTTCCTTTCTAAAACAGCATCCCAATATCAAGGCCTATTTCCATGGTAACGACAACTTCAGTGAGTTCTATGATTATCATGGTCCTGACAGCACTGTTTCACTCCCGGTATTCAGGGTCGATTCTCCCATGAAGGGCGATGTTTCCAGGAAGGATGAAACCAAACTTTCGTTCATGCTGATTTCGATTGATACAGAAAAAAAAATAATGACCGCGCGTGAATGCCTTTGGAACGAAGACCCAAAACATCCGGAAAAACCTGTGCATTGGGGCGCAGGCCGTACCATTTCTTTATCCTTAAGTCACACGGACATTTCAAAGAACTAAAACAAGAACTCTTGAAAAAGACATATTCCATCTTTTTTGTCGCGGCGGTATATGTGTTCATCATCTCATGCAATAAAACCGCTGCACCAACAAAAAATGCTAACGGAACTGATTCCACGGTAACCATTGCACTTAAGGCACCCCTGTCTTATTTTCTTCGTGAGTCGTCAGGACTTTGCTTTACTGACGGGAAGCTATGGAGCTTTGGCGACAGCGGGAACCCCAACTGGCTTTTCAGGATCGATTCATCCTCCGGTGTGATAACACAAACATTGCAGATCGCTAACTATGGAAATACTGATTGGGAAGATATTACTGCGGATTCCAATTATATCTATATAGGAGATTTTGGAAACAATAACGGTAACAGAAAAGACCTGAAAATCCTGCGCGTGAAAAAATCTGATATTTCAGACACGCCGGCCGTAGTAACCGTTAGCGCCGAGGCTATTAATTTTTCTTATGCCGATCAGACAGATTTTTCCCCCCACGACAATAATAATTTCGATTGTGAATCGCTTGTAGCTATCGGAGATTCTCTTTATATTTTCACAAAAGACGGGGGTGATCTGCAAACACGCTGCTATGAACTTCCTAAAATACCAGGGACTTACACTATTGCTCCTATGGCAACTTTTAATTCTACAGGAAAAGTGACGGCTGCTACTTATAACCCCGAAACCCATGAACTGGCATTGCTAGGGTACATGGATAAAAAAGTAAGCTCGTTTATTTGGTTCTTTGACGGATTCAACGGTAGTCATTTCTTTTCAGGAACCGCCAAAAGAGTTAATATCGGCGATTCTGCAACAGACTGGCAGGTAGAAGGACTGGATTTTATTTCCAATAACCGTTTACTAATGAGCTGCGAAACCTCTACATCTAATGTGGCTTCCCTGTATAGCGTTCAAAAAAATTTTTGATTTTCGTATAGCCGTTACCGTTATATCCAACTTTTTGAAAGTTATAAAACTTTTCAAAAGTTTTATCACACACTTCTACTCTACAACTACCGATTGATAGCGGAAATTTTCTTTTTTATATTTACCATTGCAACAACCAAAGTAATATTCATATGAAACCAACAGGAATTCGCGGGTTGCTTATATTTTACGCAGGGTACCGCATGGTTCGATGTGATGCAGGTGTCTCCTACACCCGTTATCAATTATACAATCAATTTTAAAAACTACAGCGCTGATGTCACCATTCAAAACGATATGAGCGATGCCCGGATAAAATACGCAATCGGCAGCCGACCCGATGCAAAGAGCAAATTGTATGACGAACCATTTACTTTGCAGAAGGCAGATACGGTTTTTGCCTGTGTCTTTCAAAATGATAAATTGATTGCCGGCTCAAAAATATTTGTGCCTGTAAATATTGCTTTGGTAGGCCCGTTCACCTGGCTATACCTTTCAGCGAACATTACAAAGTTCATGGCGACAATCTTGATGCGACGGTAGATCTTCAAAAATTGACAAAGGTCCGCGAGGTTACCGCAAGCTTTTTGTGCGATCCCAATGGCGGCATCTTCTTGCCGCCAACAGTTTTCGTGTACACTTCAGCAGACGGGAAGCATTTTACACTGGCCGGTGAAAAGAATAATACCGAAGGCAATATAAGAGGAGAACCTTATTTACATAACGTTTCTATTCCTGTTAAGCAAAAACCGGTACGATACATACGGGCAGTTGCCAAAGCTTTTGGAGAAATTCCCGAAGGATATCTTTTTAAGGGTTCCATGTCATGGCTGTTTACTTACGAGATATTAGTGCATAATTCTTTAGCGCATTTTTATTTCCGGTATAATATTTTTCGGTTACCGGCCTTGCCGGTGGGCACCTGGCGTTAGTATTTCGGGAAGCCGTGTTTAGTATCTCATGAGCCTATTTTATATAAATATTTTTGAGTTTGCAGGCGTACTGAGGATGGCCTGATCAATCGCCGTTTAATTTTTTTTATTTATCTTATGCCGATGGATCTGAAAAACATGTATAAACTTATTTCGGATGAACTCGACTCATGGCTGCATGATTTCATCCGGTTATTGCCCAACATACTTATTGCTGTAGTAGTGTTGGTAATGGGGTTTTACATTGCGGCCCGTATGAAAAAAGTAGCTGCCAGGCTCGCTAAAAAATTTTTGCAAAACGAGTCCCTGCACAAGCTCTTTGTGTCGCTCGTTTATCTTTCTTTTATCGGTATCACCTTTGCCGTAGTACTCAGCATACTTCAGCTCGATAAAGCAGTGACCTCCATACTCGCTGGTGCAGGTATTGCAGGATTGGCTTTGGCGCTGGCTTTCCAGGATATTGCAGGCAATTTCATTTCCGGCATCTTCATTTCTTTCCGGCGGCCACTGCATATTGGTGATATTGTAAAAATAAAAGACTACATGGGTCGTGTGGAGGAGATCAACCTGCGCGATACAGTGCTGCGCACCTTCCAGGGCCAACTGGTGATCATTCCGAACAAAGACGTATTTCAAAACCCGATCGAAAATTATACACTATGGGGCAAACGGAGATTTGATCTTGAAGTCGGCGTGTCCTATGGCGAGGATTTGGAAAAAGTAAAACGTATAACGCTCGAAGCAGTCAAAAATATTGAAGAACTTTCTCCCGACGATGAGATCACTTTTTTCTACACTTCCTTTGGCGATAGCTCTATCAATTTTATTCTCAGACTATGGGTGAGAGATCCTGATCAACCGGTATACCTCAGTGCCGGCAGCAAAGCCATAATGCTTATCAAGAAAGCATATGACGAAAATGGTATTACTATTCCATTTCCTATTCGTACACTTGATTTTGGAATCAAAGGAGGGCAATCGCTTGCGGATATGCAGAAGATAACCGGGAAAGATTAATTCTTAATTTTAGCAGGTAAACTAATATCAGCTCGCATGGCAGAGCAGGAAATTGTAAAGCATACCAAAGAGATTTATAACACGCTGAGCAAACCGGGTGGATGGAAACATAAACTCGTGGATATTCTTTTCGAAATATTAATTATCGTGTTTGCTGTGAGTATATCCATCTGGCTGCACAACTGGAGCGAAGAACGCAAAGACCGGAGAGAGGAAAAGGAATTTCTGACAGGTTTAAAGTCGGATCTGCAGGACGACATAACAGAAATGAAAGGTGATACCACAGCCTACCATCGCCTGCTGCATGGCATGCTATACTTTAGTAAGGTAGGTGCCGGTATGCCTCTGAATAAAGACAGCCTTAATACATACTATTGGATATTTTTTGCCACCGTACATAAACAGGCACGTACCAGCAGGTTCGAAGCCTTGAAAGGAAGCGGTAAGCTGGATATTATTGAAAACAAAAAATTACTGCAGAACATTATCAGTCTCTACCAGGAAATCGAACCTCAAATTATCCAGGCCGACCTCAACTTCGATGACTATATGGTGAATAGGGTCGGCGCATATTTTGATGCCCACGCTCAAATGGATACAACATATTATATTACGAACTGGCAGCAGTTACTTACAGCGCCGCAAATACGAATGGCACTCACCAGGGTAAATGGTGTGCAGGACATCATCAGCGCATATGACGCAGGACTTGATAAATGCAACGGGATTCTGAGCGAAATTAATGAAGAAATGAAATAGTCATTTTCGCATACACGTTGCCGTTACATCCCGTTTAATTTTACTTTTTTACTTCAAAAGCAAGCAATACATTACCCGCTTTCTCTCCGAATTGTGAATATCCCGAATTTACATACAACATACCATCTGCTATTACAGGTGCGGCAATGTCCAGCGAACCGCCATTTCCCGCAATGCCATTAACAGTCTGATATTTCTGAATGGTATTAAAATCCCATAAAACCTTGCCATCGGTGGTAGAATACGCCCGGATATGTCCATCGAGGCTTCCGGCAAACACAACACCGTTAGTTACAACCGGTGCGGCAGAATTAGCAGCGAGATAGCTTTCCTTCCCTTCTACCGGAGGAGCCGCGGCTTTCCAAACTACTTTTCCTGTAATGATATCCAATGCATAAATACCGGGTGAAGGTTTTATTTTACTATCATTGGGGTCGAGCGCAAGTGTATTGTCCGCATTGGCTGCATAAATATTCCTTCCATCACTTGCCATACCCCAATGCACACCACCCAATGCACCGCCCCTGCCTATTCTTGTTTTCCACAACAGTTTTCCGTTGTCGGGAGACAAGGCGTACACAACACCAGCCTTTTGCCCGGCGATCAATCGCTGCTTACCATCTGCACCCGTCACCAGCAAGGGTGCCATTCCAAAATCAAGATCGCTGCCGGCTTTATCCGGGCAGTTTACCAATACAGGGCAGGCAAGATTCCATGCGTCATGTTGTGTTGCCTGAAAATTCCATACCACCTTGCCTGTGGATATATCGATAGCCTGTATCGCATCACTTGTATTCGTAGTGGGTCTTGTATAATTTTCACCACTACCTATGTAAACCTGGTTTCTTTTTGTATCAACCGTTGGGCTGCACCACACCGGTGCGCCGGAAGGCCCGTAAAAGGATTTGCCATTTTTCTTCTTTCCCTGCGCGGTGGCTGTATCTGTAACCACACGATGGTACCATGTAATATTTCCCGTCCCGGCATCAAGCGCTGCCAGGCCGCCGGAGGAAGTACAACAATTATAGTTAGTATCTGCAGCCACCACCACTTCTATAGAACTGATGGGTACAAAAATTTTTTGATCATATACAGCCGGAGTACCGGTATTCATTGCAAGCGGATCTTTTCCTGCTTTGCTGCTCCATAAAATTTTTCCTGTTTTTACATCAACAGCATATGTGTAAGTGGAACCATCAACAAAATAGGCGGTAATATTATTTCCCTGTTTGTTTATTATGATGCCACTTCTTAATCCATTGGCTGCAGTAACGTGCCAGCCTATCTTTCCTGTCTTCCTGTTGAGCGCATATACTTCGCCGGACTGGCTACCGGTGATGATCCAGTCGCCTACGATGGCCGGTTTACTGCGAACATCACTTTCGTCAGGAAAAGCAAAGCTCCATTTCAGTTGAAGCGTACTTACGTTTTGCGGCGTAATGCCCGATTGTTCCGTTGTTCTGAACCCCGTGCCCTCAGGATTGCCGCCCCAGCCGGAAACATCATACTGCGTGCTACCATTTTCATCAAGTGAAAACGTAGTGTATGCAGAATCGGGCAGTACCACTTTCTTCAGCATTTTGTTGGTGACAAATTCCGCTACCGCTTCACGTTGTGTTTCCGAAAGATTGGCAGCCTGTTGTTTCATCTTACCATAATTCATTGCACCCAGTACCACAGCGGGTTCCATCGCAGCCATCTTGTCTGGCTGCAGTGCCGTAGGATATGCAGGATTACCGTGACATGTCTGGCAAGTGGTAGCAAATAGTTGTTTGCCCATTGCTTTTATGGCGGTAGAATCGGGTTTATTTTTTGCCGTTTGCTCCGGCTGCCGGCTGCCGCTGTCGCACGCATTCAACATACAGGCGATGGGAGCAAATAGCAGCAGGTAGCCGAACCGGGAAAAAAGTTTTGATATCATTTTGTTTTTTTTAATGGCACAATGAAAGGAAACAATCGTATGCACAATTTAGGCAGGTTTTGCGAAAGCGGTAATTCAAAGCTACCTGGATGGAAAAGAAACAGGATTGCACAGAGAATGAAAAAATGATAACAATAAACTTTTTTATTAAACTTTCAATAAATATTGAAAATTCAGAAAAATAGTTTTATCTTTGACTTGTCGGGCAGTCGGGTCAGTACCGGCATCAAAACGGAACTACTCATCAACTGCCAAAACCTTTCAAACCGATACAATGAACTACAATATACTTTCCTACATCATTTACGGCAGTATCACCATCTACGTTATCGGGTGGGCGGGGAAATTGTTTTACCGCAACGGGCGAATATTCATACTACGGCTGTTTCACCGGAATGAACCAATGACAGACACCACCAATAATATCTTACTGCTGGCTTACTACCTTTTCAATATCGGCTATGCGATACTGCAATTCAGCACGTGGCAGAAGATCACCGGCCTAGATGCGATGATTACTTCCATTTCCGCGAAAACGGGCATACTGGTCCTGATCCTTGCGGTGACCCATTATTTCAACATGTGCCTTATTTATTTTTTGTCAAAAAGAAATTCATTTATAACATCAAAAAATTTACAATCATGAAAGATTTAACCGTCGTCGCCTATAGCATTTACCTGCCCGTCGTGCTGGTGCTCACGTTTTATGTGACCAACAATCTCTTTAAAAACAGCATCGTGTATATGAAGGATATTTTCAACAACCGGCTGGAGATTGCCACCGCTACTAATGCACTTTTTAAGATTGGGTTTTACCTGGTGAACATCGGCTTTGCACTTTTTATTTTGCAGATCTACAATGCTCCCGATTCCACGCAATCAGTCATAGAAGTGCTCAGCCAGAAAATAGGCGGGTTCAGCATTTACCTCGGGGTGATGCTCTTTGGGAATATGTTTCTCTTTTTCAGGGGTAAAAATGCATCAAGACGGAATAGAGCAGAATCGCCGGCAAAAGAGACGGTAAATAAAGGCGCAGGTGCTGAATCAAAACAATATTGAATGATAAAAAGCGGAATGGCGGATGGTCATTCCGCTTTTTTTTGTTTAGGGGAGAGCCCTGACACGAACTATGGAAAGGTGCTCTTTTTCTTATACCATAGTATATTTCCCTTTTATAGTTGTTCGGTATTTTTTCGATAGTTGTTCGATACTTCTTCGATCCTTTGAGCGAACAAATTAAGTACAACTTACGGAAAGATTGAGAGGAAGGCTATAACGAGGTGGCAGGATGGTATAATGCGTGTCCGTGGAAAGTAAAGATAACTGATCTCCATCAAAAGAAATCCTGTGAGCCATATCGAAGCGAACCATTGAAAGAAGCAAATACCGCAAGAACCGGGTTGAAAAGCCTGCCGTTTCACACCAGATTTGCATTATAAAATTAAACATAATGCATATAGTATCGGAACCAAATATTCTTTACTTCGGAACACCCGTTGTGTTAACCGGAACCACTAACGAAGATGGCTCGTATAATCTTGCGCCCATGTCGTCCATATTCTGGTTGGGCTGGCGGTGTATGGTGGGTCTGGCATCGCCATCAAAAACAACCCAAAATATTTTGCGTACCGGCGAATGTGTGTTGAACCTGGCCTCTTCGAAAAACGTTGCCGCGGTAAATAAACTTGCCAAAGCAACAGGCAGTAACCCTGTGCCTGCAGGCAAGCAACAAAAGGGTTACTTTTTTGAACCCGACAAATTTGAGCGTGCGGGTTTGACGGTAGCAAAAGCAGATATTGTGAAAGCACCAATGGTAAGAGAATGCCCTGTGCAGCTCGAAGCAAAGCTGGTGCATACCCGTTCTTTGGCGGAAGAAGATCACGTAATGAGAGGGCGCATCTCTATTATGGAATTAAAAATTGTACGGGTACATGTTGACGATAGTATTGTAACCGACAGCAACAAAAATAGAATTGACCCGAACAAATGGAAACCTCTGATCATGAGCTTTCAAAAATTTTATAGTTTAGGTGATGAGGTGCATACATCGGCACTTGCGGAAATACCCGAAGAATTATACAAAACACCGGATATTGAAAGTGCACGAAAATATAGTTTGAATCATGAATTGCCACTGGCCTAAATTTTAAAACCATGCAACAGAAACAATTAAATTATACCCGCATTGCCGACGCAATAGCCTATATACAAAGCAATTTTTCAAAGCAGCCTTCTTTTGAAGAAGTAGCCAAAGAGATTAACATGAGCCCGTATCATTTCCAAAAGATGTTTACCGATTGGGCGGGCGTAAGTCCCAAAAAATTTTTGCAATACATTACTGTACAGCATGCAAGAAAGATATTACAGCAGGAAGGCGCAACGCTGTTTGATGCAAGTTTTGAAACCGGCCTGTCGGGCACGGGGAGGCTGCATGATCTTTTTATCTCAATAGAAGGAATGACGCCGGGTGAATATAAAAACAGCGGCAGAGATCTGAAAATTAATTACAGCTTCGCCGAAACACCATTCGGGCAGATATTAATTGCATCCACCTCTAAAGGTATTTGCCACATGTCGTTTGCAGATGATGAAAGCGATTCTCTCAACAAACTCGGACAACAATTCACCCATGCGGCATTCAAACAAATTACTGATACATTACAACAACAGGCGTTGTATATTTTCACGCACCAGGACTGGAGACAGCTTAATAAAATAAAACTGCATTTAAAGGGAACACCATTTCAATTAAAAGTTTGGGAGACCTTATTGAAGATCCCGGTTGGCGGTTTATCCACCTATGGCGCTGTCGCCAGGCATATTCACGAGCCGAATGCATCGAGAGCGGTAGGTACCGCTATTGGCAGAAACCCGGTTGCTTTCTTAATTCCCTGCCATCGTGTAATACAAAGCAGCGGAGTATTGGGAAATTATCATTGGGGAGCAGTTCGTAAAGCATCTATTATCGGGTGGGAGGCAGCAAGAATGAATAACAACTGAATTAAGATATTGCTCAATTAAAACTCCTTCTAAACTCCAATGGCGACTGCTTCGTTTTTATTTTAAACAAACGACTAAAAGATTGCGGATGCTCAAAGCCCAACCGGTAAGCCACTTCGGCCACAGTTGCATCGGAGGTTGATAATATTTCTTTTGCCTTTTCTACGAGTTTGTGATGGATGAGATGTTGTGCGTTTTGCCCGGTGAGCGAACGCAGCATATCGCTTAAATAACCGGATGATAAGTTTAATTGCGTGGCGAGATATTGTACAGTCGGAATACCCTGGTCTAAACTTTTTTCGGTATTAAAATAATCATCCAGAATTTCTTCCATCTTTTGCAACACATCATTGCTTACTGCTTTGCGGGTAATGAACTGGCGTTTGTAAAAGCGATTGGCATAATTCAGCAGCAGTTCAATTTGCGCGATCAATACATCCTGGCTGAAGTCATCTATACGGTTGTTGACTTCTCCTTCGATGATCCTGAAAACCGACAGGATCGTTTCCTTCTCTTTCTCTGAAAGATGCAATGCCTCATTCACACTGTAAGAAAAAAATCCATACTGCTTTATTTTCCCGGAAAGCGGGTAACCCAAAAAGAAATCAGGATGCACGAGTAATGTATAGCCCGAAAGGTCTGCTGTTAACTCATCATCGTCATGAGTGCCCACTACCTGGTTGGGAGCGGCGAACGTTAGACTACCCTCATCAAAATCATAATAGCCCTGTCCGTATCTCATTTTTCCGCTGATCTTCCTGTACGAAATCTTATAGAAATTCAGCACATGCGGATTGGGAAAGCGACGCAGATCTACTTTCACAGCCGACGCATCTCTTATATTGATCAGCGGATGTGTTGGTTTGGGCAAACCCAACAGCATGGTTGCTTCAGAAATAGAATTAATCTTGTAAACGCTGTTCATATGAATTTAATAATTGAAAGTAAAACCGGTATAAAGTTACTACCGGTTTTATTGATTTTTTTACCACGGTATTTCACCCGTCTGTGGGTTAAACTCTTCGCTGATGTATTTGCCCGATGGGCCGTCATTGCCGATCAGCGCATACTTTACTACGCGTGCAGCGGCTTCTTCCACCGTGCCCGTTCCGCGATGTTGATTGAAATCTGTTTTGGTAAACCCCGGATCCACGATGTTTACTTTCACCAATGTATCGCGTAGTTCGTATGCCAGTATGAGGGAGTACATATTGAGTGCAGATTTGGAAGGCTGGTACACCGACCCCTTATGATGGTAATATTTCCCATTGGGATCATTGGCCAGCGTAAGCGAACCCTGGCTTGAACTTACCATTACAATGCGTGGCTCCGGCGACTTTTTAATAAGATCAATGAACGCCTGCGTTACCCTTACCACGCCAATTACGTTGGTGTCGAGCACTTTTGCAAACTGCTCCGGTGTTGCTTCCAGCGCCGATTGAGGAAAGCCGCCGTTGATGCCTGCATTATTGATCAGCACATCCAGCACACTGGTTTTGCTGCCGATCATTTCACGCGCAGCCTTTACAGATGCATCGCTGGTTACATCTATTTCAATAGCTTCTGCGTTGGTAAGTCCTTCCGTTTTTAATTGCTCCACGGCTTGTACACCTCTGCCGGCATCGCGGCTGCCGAGGTACACATAAAAACCTTTTTGTAATAGCTGGCGGGCGGTTTCGAAGCCAATGCTTTTATTGGCGCCCGTTATCAATACTTTTTTCATGCTGATGTTTTTATTTCTATTTAATATTTTGTACTGCAAAGCTCGAATGTGCAAAGGAGGCAGAAGTAACTGAAACGGGGAATTGTGTAGCGGAAATGAATGGAAAGGTTTTTACCTGTTGCGATAAGAGCAGGCATTATTTTGCAAGTGCAGATGCCAGTAATCCAAAAGCGGCGGCCAGGTAGAAAATCGAATCTTCGTTTGTAACGGTTGAATATATTCGAAGTTACACTTGTCCGCCGTAGCGGAAACTTCGGACAGCAAAACTTTTTAATTATAAGCAGGCTAAGGAAATCAGGGGGGATGAGCGTTGTATTTTTGGTTTGCAGTGTTGAAGATAACCAAAAGTTTCACTTCTACTAGGTTCAGGGCTCTATTCAAGTTGTCCCAAAGGGATGGATACCATTGATGTCTGCCGGGCTGCAAAGCCATCAGCACAAACACCGATAACGGCGGTGTGTGGCTGTAAGCAGGGAAGAGAGCTTTTTTTTGGAACACCAACATGGGCTAAAAAGACCTGGTAGAAATGCCGGGCATAAGCAAGGGATATATTTCTGATATTCTGCATTACAAAAAAGGTCTTTCCAAAGAACTGATCAGGAAACTGGCTGTACATTTTAAAGTATCACAGGGGGCTTTTAACCGGCCTTATAAGCTGGGAAACTCCTAAAAAGCGACGGGTATCCTCCTGCGCTACGTTAACTGATCTACGAAGTATTTATTATTGCCACCCGATTTTGCGTATCCTGTTATTATCGGTAATAAAGATGTCTTCGTTATCATCTATTGTCATACCTCTGATATCCCTGTAAGTTGCAGTTGCCGCCGGCCCGTCTGAATCTCCGATACCGCCTGCTGCATATCGAATGATAGTTCCGTCATGAGTTTTTTCAATAATGCCAGCATCAATTGTGAAAAAGAGATTTCCGGATTTATCAGTTGCTAGCACGCCGGGTGAAAAATAACCGTAGGCACCAATTAAGCCGGGCTCATTTGGGCCAAGTAGTGTTGTCACGGTGCCATCGGGGGTAATTTTCCTTATAAGCAGGTCGCCATCATCTACTACATAAACGGTACCTCCGTTATCTACAGCAATTGCGTTCGGAACATAAAACAGGGCTGAAGAACCCTGACCATCCTGTGTACCGTAATGATAATAATCGCCGCCAGCCAGTGAGCTAACTACACTTGAAGGAGTTATTTTCCGTATCTTATTATTGTATTCATCTGCAACATAAATATTCCCATCATGGTCGCATGCAACTCCGGTAGGTGTATTAAAAGTTGCTACGGTTCCCGGCCCGTCCACTCCGCCTGAGTTTGGATTGGTATCATAATTAGCACCTGCAAAAGTGGACACCATGCCTGCTGGTGTTACTTTGCGAACCTTATAATTAAACTGATCGCCTACGTATAAATTTCCATTTGCATCAATGCAAAGTCCGAGTGGGTAAGAAAACATGGCTGAGGGTCCCGGCCCATCAGCAAACCCGCCCTGAAGATTGTGTGGCCCTGCAAAGGTAGTTACGTTATGTGCGGTATCTATTTTTCGAATGCAACTGCCACCCATATCTGCCACATAAATATTTCCGGAATGATCCACAGCTATTCCAACCGGGTAATAAAACCCCGCATTCAGACCGTTTCCATCCGTCTCAGATGGAGTTGATGTTCCCGCAATGGTGGTCACTATCAAAACACTATCATACGTGAACACCGGCCCTTCGATCAGTTTACCTTCATACCAAATCCTCACATTGCCGGTTCCCGTGAGTGAAGGTATTTGCACTATTATTTGTTCAGAACTTCTGCTAAGAACACTAAGTTTTTTACCATTTATTGTGACACTATCAAGTGAAGGCAGATTGTCGAATCCCAAACCATTTAAGGTATCAATTGTATCGAATGGGCCATGTGCAGGGCGCAGCGAAGTTATCGTAATAGCGTTTGATCTATTTGAATTACCGGGCTTATTGCAGGAAACACAAAGGCAAATGAATAAAGCTATTGTTCCGGTAAGGAAAGACTTATCGAAAAGTTTCATAAGAGAATTATCGGTATTATAAATCTACAAAAAAGAATTTATAAACAAAACCATGTCACGGATTTTCATGTTTGGTGTTTAACGACCACGGAAGAAAGGGGCATTATTTTGCAAATAGAGATGCCAGCAATCCCAAAGCGACGGCCAGGTAGAAAATCAGTAATGCAAGATTGGCGCGTTTTTGGCGCCGTTTTTCCAAGTCGTCAGCCGAAGTGCGCCGGACCGCAACAGGGAAAAAGTAGTTTAAAGTAAAGTATTTATTTAAAAAGAAAATTGGCGGATGCTGGTTTTGTTCATTTTTTCTATTGAGATGATACCGCATCTTATACGAGAATGAAATAAGTGCAATGATTAAGAAGATAAATCCTAAGTAATTAAAAAAGTTCATTCTGCTTTTAGAACAAAGTCTTAATTCATTTCTCTGCCATTTAGTAACAGGAAATGTTATTAAAAAAACAGTTCTTAGTTTGTAATGGTTGCAAACTTCGTAAAGCAGCTCTTTTCAATTGCAAGCAGACTAAGGAAAGCGGAGAACAGCAAGATTGCATAATAACTAAATTAAAAACCATAACCAACTATAAACCCTCCTAAACTCCGCAATTTATAATCAAACTAACCTTTGATTAAAAGATTTAAAAAGTACTGACAAGAATTTGCGCCATTATTGTTTTATTAACTGCAGTGTTTGTGTAATACCTGCCTGTGTCACTTGTACGAAATAAATTCCCGGCCGAAGTCCTATACCGAATTTAAGAGTCTGCGGTGGTGTTAAATCGCTTATAGAACTCAATACATTTCCCCGATTATCGAGCAAGCGAACATTCATCTTGTCAGAACAATCCGAATTGACCCTGACTAAGAAATAATCATGACTGGGATTGGGTGAAGCGGAGATTTGCAGATTGCAATTATTACCGCCTGATTTCGGAACAGTAACGGTTGTAGTTGCTGAGGACTGATTACCACTTAGGTCTGTCACAGTCAGCGTTATTGTATATATTCTGCCATTTCCGCTTGCAAGACTTTCTGATCTCAGCTTGATATTGTGGTTGTCAATAATTTGCCAATCCGGTGACTGATCACCTTGTTCATTAGACTGGACCGGCTCATTACTGTTAACGGAAAGTTGTACAACGCCAATCCCGCAGTTGTCAGACAAAGAGTAGTTGAGGACCACATTCCTCATCTTATGATCGGGAGGAGATAATGTTGAAGGGGAAACCGTAAATCCATTTATAACAGGCGGTTGTTTGTCCAGCACTGTTACCGTAAAACTGCAGGTTTTTGTTTTATCATTACTCAACATATATGTAACTGTAGTGACACCTTTATTGAAAATCTTGCCGCTGACAGACCCATTTCCACTTCCGCTAGTTGCGCCGGTCAGCTTATATTTTACGGTCTGTCCCGACTGCGCTATAGTCGGGTCGATACCGGTGACTTTTGCATCACACCTATTATTATCTGTATTTACAACTCTATTGGCAGGGCAACTAAGGGGAGAAGCGGAACCCAACAGGTATTTTGCCAGAATAGCATATTGGGCTCCTGTTTTATCAAAACCACTACCACCGATAAAAAGCGAATTGCCGGAAAGCGATGGAGAACTTACACCAATGCTCATTCCGGGTAAGGTCGATATCGTTTTTCCATTTGTTCCGAAAGTTGGGTCTAAGGTACCATCTGGATTAATGCGCGATATAGAAACGTTACCAGTGTTTTGAGCGGTTACCTGGCCACCTATTATGACGATCTTCTGGTCAGTTTGAATTACAAAATAACCACCATCACTGCCCGTTTGGCCATTTTGTCCAAAACTTGTATCAACAGTTCCATCTGCATTTAATCGCTCTATAAAAATGTTTTCCTGTCCCGAAATATTGTCAACTATATAATAGGTCAATACAATTTTATTATCATTTTGGGCGAGTGCAGAACCGATAAAATCATCATTCCCCCGAAAAACACGCACAATTCCGCCATTTCCAAAAGTAGCATCCGGTGTGCCATCGCTATTCAGACGAAGGACAACTATTTCAGACTGGAAGAAACTAAAATCAGGTGGAAAAATATAAGACGTTCCACCTACGATAATTTTCCCATCCGGCGCAACAGAAATAGAATTCAAATTATCAATGGTATCGGCATTAACCTCCGAGAAGCCCGCATTTCCGAAAGTATTGTCCAGGGAACCATCTGCATTGTAGCGGCTAATAAGAAAATCAGCTTTATTGTCGGCTGTATTGATGAAGCTACCTATCAGGATCTTTCCGTCGGGCTGAAACGCCGGAAACCCGGCGTTTGGAGTTTGTATGGTACCTCCTGTTCCAAAGCCGGCGTCAATACTGCCATCTGTATTGTAACGCGTAATTTGATAAGTGCTGAAATCAACTGAAAGGAATTTACCGTCTGGTTGAAAATAGACAGAACTGGTTGGAGTGCCGAGTTGTTTTACTCCGTTCTGGCCGAACGAACTGTCTGGTGTTCCGTTGGCTTTAAACCGATTTGCAAAATTCGCAGCGGTTATACCATTACTTACAAAATTTACACCCGTAACCTTGCCGTCCGTTTGACCCAACAAGGAATTATATGAATCATAGATGGAAGCAGCAGCGTCCTCTACTACGCCATTGGTCCCAAAACCTGTATCCGGTGAGCCGTTTGTATTAAAACGGAAACAGCTATAAAATGAATATGTAGCGGTATTGTAATCCTGGCTATCTCCCCCGGTCAATATCTTCCCATCAGGCTGAATTGCCAGGTAAACACTTTCATCCGCCCTTCCATTAAAATCCCCAACAGCCAGGCCGTTGCCAAAACTACCAAAGGTATTATCTAACGTGCCGTCGGAATTGATCCGCACCACTGCTACATCATTATTTGCAGAAAATAGATTGGTCCTTCCGGCAGCAACGATCTTACCGGTGGCGTCAAGTTTCATACTGAGTAAAACATCATAAGAATCTCCAAAAACTGCTAAGACCGATCCGCCATTATAAGTTACATCGGGAGTTCCGTCGGTATTGTAACGGGCAACTCTGAAGTGTTGAAACCCTGAAGCATCTGAAGAAAATCCGCCAACATAGATTTTTGCCCCATCGGTTATCACCGACTCCCCCTGGTCATCGAACCCAAAATCACTTGTAACCAAACCGGTTCCGTTTAGGGAGAGATCGGCGCTTCCATCCGGATTAAATCGGGCCATGGCGAAATCGAGGGAATTGCTATAAGCGCTACCCGCGGTAATAATTTTTCCGTCTGCCTGGATGGCCAAAGAAGTAACACTTGCTGAACTACCATTAAAATTCGCGGTTGCTATACCTCCGCTTCCAAACGAAGCGTCCGGGGTTCCGTCTTGTGTAAATTGCACTACGATGAATTGAGACACATTTCCATTTTCGCGGCTTCCTCCGGCAATAATCTTTCCCGTAGGGGAAATTGCAATCGCATTTAGGAACTCAGGCGCTGTCCCCACATTAGCAATTACTACACCTTCCGCTCCAAATGAAGAATCAAGATCACCATTAACCTGGTACCGGGCGATCATAAAGTTGCCGGAACCGTTCGTAGATCCGCCGACAACGATCTTACCATCCGGTTGAATGGTTGCGCAGGTAGGAATCATGGAGACAATCTGTGAGTATCCGCCATATGCATAAGTTGCATCTAATTGGCCATTGCTGAGGCGACGTGTGATTTGTGTCGCATTGCCCCATATAACAATATCAATTTTACCATCAGCACGTACAAAGCATTGTTTGGCGAATGATTGTATTGGCTGCGGAGGCAATTGGGGAATAGTTTTAATAAAACCACCGGTACCGAAAGTGGGGTCGGGTGTTCCGTCCTGGGGATAACAGGCCCCTGCTATAAATAAGGCGGCAAGAGCAAAAATGATTTTTTTCATACAGTAGTTTTTGGCTCGCTTAATTAGCATCTATTTTTAATTGTTTTGCTGTTTCTTTCGGGATTACCCTTTCTTCCGGCGTTGGCGCCATACCGGGATGCCTGAAATGAATGATCTGCCATTTGGCAAGCTTGATCGCTTCTTCTTCAGTCCTGAGGCCGGTGGGCAAACCAGTCACGGGATTTACTGTTTGATGAATAAGCAGGCGGTTTTGATAAGAAATATCATAACCATATCCTTTAGCTATTTGGAATACCCGGATAGTGTGTCCGATAAAAAATACGGGAGAGTGGCTCCCGGTAGTTCTGATTGTCTGCGCGTTCAGCCCTAAAAAAAATATCGAAAATGCAGCTGCTAAAAAAAGTCTTCTTTTCATGCAATCGTTTTTTGTTTTTGTGAAGAATGGGCTATCAAAGCACCATGCCAAATCCCATTCGCAAGAAATTTGGGAATGCAGTTTTAATTTGGTTTAGTGCAATGAATTTTTCTCCTTAAGGGGCAGAATATAAAAGGTTTTGCAATTGTGAAAGTAGCAGAACACACGTGATTGAATGTCAGAAAATCGTAAAAACATTGGCTTTTTTGCCCCGTTGGTTTTTCACTCTGAATGAAGATAAGCACTGCTACCCGAAAAGAGGTGCCGTTGTCGATGTTTTGGGCAGGCCTTGAGCCGGGCTTCACCAATGAATCCATCCCTATGTGACAACAGCATTAAGCCATCCAATGTGTCAATAGATTAAACCCATCTTCGCCTGTGGCATAAAATTTTGCAGATGAATATTTGTATTGTTCGGGATAGCTGCATAATCCTGCGTTGTCAGGATTATAGTGAATATATTCCATCTTTTGTATGAAAACCTCTTTGGTCCATACGTCTATGCTCAGAGGATTTCTTTTCCGGAACTGGTACTTCCTGTCTTTTGCACCGGCATACAATCTTTCTACAACTTTTGGATGATTTTTCGAGAGGTCTCTTTGAATTGTTTGCGATACAAACTTCAGGAAGTTTCTTTGTATGGCATCTCTTTCAAAGCCATCGATAATTTTCCAAATGATGTAAAGGTGATTGCTCATTATGCAATATACATTTACCTCCTGCCTAAACTATCGATGATCACATCTTTGTACTTATCCTGTTTTAAAAGATGCTGCCATTTTAATAGGGTGGCGGTGAAGTATTGCGTGTGACGAGTTGTGATGAGAATTGTGTTTTTGGTTTGCAGGATTCAAGATAGCAAAAAGTTTGGCTTCTTTTATGTTCGTGGTTTTTTTCAAGTTATTGGTGTCTGCCGGGCTGCAAAGCCATCAGCCCAAACACTAACGGCGTTGTGTGGCTGTAAGTAGGGAAGTGATCTTTTTTAGGAACACCAACTTGGGCTAAAAAATAGCTTCTGCGTTGGTAAGTTCTTCCGTTTTTAATTGCTCCACGGCTTGTACACCTCTGCCGGCATCGCGGCTGCCGAGGTACACATAAAAACCTTTTTGTAATAGCTGGCGGGCGGTTTCGAAGCCAATGCTTTTATTGGCGCCCGTTATCAATACTTTTTTCATGCTGATGTTTTTATTTCTATTTAATATTTTGTACTGCAAAGCTCGAATGTGCAAAGGAGGCAGAAGTAACTGAAACGGGGAATTGTGTAGCGGAAATGAATGGAAAGGTTTTTACCTGTTGCGATAAGAGCAGGCATTATTTTGCAAGTGCAGATGCCAGTAATCCAAAAGCGGCGGCCAGATAGAAAATCGAATCTTCGTTTGTAACGGTTGAATATATTCGAAGTTACACTCTTCAATCCTAATAGTTTTTATGACTCACCCGAAGAAGTGAAGATACTTGCGCGAATGTTGGGGAACACGCAACGACAGTGTGTGGCTGTAAGCAGGGAATAGAGTTTTTGGGGAATACCAACAACCGTGGGCCAAAATTACAGGAGTGCAAAACACTTACTGCAATGCGACAGATCGCTAATACTTTCATGGCTGATTCAGGGCATAATTATGGCAGCCTTGCTGCTGAATTCTTGCAGCCATGTTGCTGAATTTAGCAAGGTGACAGCAAGAAAATAGCAAGGAAACAGCTACAAAACAGCAAGAAATGGGTGGTTTCTTCGGTGTCACTTGTCGGGAAGCGGGATTTCCCGGGATGGGTATTTTTTAATAGATTTAATGTTTGTAGATCCTAAGCTGTAAACTGAGTATAGCAAAAGACCAATTCGAACCAGGTAAAAGCCCTCTTCGCTTATGCCGTAGTATATTTTCCCTTTATTAGTTGCTCGATACTTCTTCGATCACAACGAGCGAACAAATCATGTATAGGAACAGGCAAACGATACCGGGGGTATTACAGCGAGGCAACTTGCAGGTATAACACAGGCTACTCCATTCCCTGTGGCAGTCAGACAGGTAAACCATCCCCTGGATTCAAGTCGACACGAACGGAAGAGAGCGCTTACGCCAATGCGTGACAAAAACCGCTCTTTTTGACACGTGTTTTATAAACACAAGACAATAACCGGGGTAATTGTAGTATGACAGTGTAAAGCCTTGCAGGGCACCCGCGAATAAAAATCATTTACCCGTCACCGTTAGTTCAGTCAAACCACCTGGTATAAGTCAAGCCCAGTTGTATTCTTCACTTCAACGGGTAAGCTTTATGCTTATCCTGCCGTAAAGATCAGTGAGTGCATGCAAAGCCCCACCCTGCGGCTGTACAAGCAGCCTCTGAAAATCTGTTTTGTGTCGGGCATCGTCTCCTGGTAAGGGACGATGCGGTTGTGTGTTCCTATCCCACGGTTCGTGCCGTGACGAAGAAAACCTCACCCCCGGCCCCTCTCCAAAGGGAGAGGGGGGATAGAACGATGCCCGACCATCGCCCTTCATTCCTCTATTACCATAATACCCGCTTTTTGTGCCTTAGAGGCGGCAATCATGGTGTCGAGCATCGTCTCCTGGTAAGGGACGATGCGGTTGTGTGTTCCTATCCCACGGTTCGTGCCGTGACGAAGAAAACCTCACCCCCGGCCCCTCTCCAAAGGGAGAGGGGGGATAGAACGATGCCCGACAATCGCCCTTCATTCCTCTATTACCATAATGCCGGCCCGCTGAGCTTTATAGGCAATCTTCTCCTTTAGCTCATAGTAGCTCCAGTTGCGCAGCAGGAAATCATCCTGCCGGGCTGCCTCTTCCTTATCATGCTGGCCCGTAAGCACGAGCGTGGCTGCTCGGTTGCGGATGCAGATGTCGATAAGGCGGCGGCTGTATAAGTGGAGGCGGTTGTGTACATAATTAACTTCCGCTTTGGCAAAGTGCTGCAGGGGTTTCAGTTTTCTCATTCGCCCCTTACCGCCGCGGGTGTAGGATGTCGCCTGTTGTACACGCTTGTATGCTGCCTGTATAGCCAGCCTGCGGTACAGGAATTCTTCCTTCGTTCCGATCCGGTAATGGCTCCTGCCGATGGATACCGTGATGGGATATTCTATAGACAGGGAAGCCTCGGCAATAACTGTATCATCAAGTACCTGCTGCTCATTTGCCGGCACCCGGAAGGTAGCCAGCAGGAATATCTTATTTTCCTGTAGCTGTATGGAACTGCTGCATAGCCTGACCTGCCCGGCCATCATCCTGTGCAGCAGTTGCGTTTTATCATTTGTATCCCTGCCAAGGTACGTGCGGAATGAAATGCCGAACAGCGTGAACGTATAATTCTTTTCATCTGCGGTGAGCTGCCATTGCTTTGTGTCTGTACCCCGGAAGGGGATGGGAATCGTACGCTTATAATTGCGCACAGATCTTTCGCCCTGCAGGTAGGCCTGCTTTTCGTTGTGGAAGTGACCGGAGAGCGTCATGTTGAGGCTGCCGAGTATATGCATCGGCACCTGGCCTTTGAAGTGTGCCGCCAGCACCCTGTACGTAGTGTTGAGGCGCGATGTGGTAAGGATGCCGTTGCTATCGCAGCACTGGTCGGCCAGCTTTACCCGTATGCCATCGGTAATGTACAGCAGGTCTTTCATTTGTTCCTGCACGTACAGGTGGGTGAAGATGAAGTTGGCTGCCCTGAAGCAGGCATGCTGCCACTGGTACAGCGTGCGGTACACCTCTCCCACCTGCACTTTATCGGTACTGTTTATGATCAGTTGTATCTTCCGGGTGGTGAGTATGGTGTTGCCGGTATTCATTTTTGATAAAGTTGCCGCAGGCGGCGGTGTGCCAGGGCATATTGCTGCTGCACATATCCCTGCGAAAGGTTCATCTTTTGCGCTATGGCGGCAAAGCTGTGCTTCTGCTCGTAACGCAGCCTGAATACCTGCTGCATTTCCATGTCCATTACTTCGGTGCCTGTCTCCTCATTTATGGATACGTGGGTAATATTGCATGAGAGCCTCTTCTGCGCATGTACCACCTGCCTGAGGCTTTCCAGCGTTTTGCGTACCTCGCTGTTGATAGCCTGCCCCGACAAGCCAAAGCGCCGGGCGATCTTTGTATAACTGAGCCCGTGCCTGAAATACAGCGTGAGTATCGTTTGCCGGTTGGCGGGCAGGTACGGCAACGCTTCTTCTATTGCCTTTATCCGTTCATCGTCAAAAAAGCGGGCGGCCGCTTCCCGTTCTTCCTGTATATGGTTGCTGTAATGCTCTGGCGCCTCCATACGCACCATGCAGCGGTGAAACCGGTTTACCGGGTTGCGCAGCCAGCGGTAGCACTTCCAGCTTACATCCAGCCGGATGAAGCAGTAGATGTGGCGCATATTTTCCATTACCTGCCGAAACCTCCAACCTTTCAGGAAAGCCTCATGCACGATGCAGCTTACTTCAAATTCGTCGTCTACTATTTGCCTGCCATGCCTGCAGAGCGGGTGGTAATAGCGGGTATATACATAGTTAAAGGCTTTTTCATCCCCGTTTTTAAAACCGATGTAGTATTCTTCAGGTGGTGGCATGGTGGTTCAATTTGGTGATCATGGTTGCAATGCGGCTGATATTAATATTACTGGACTAATTGTAAAAGGATTATGAAGTAAAGATAACAAAAATACATACATTATGTAATTATTTTATGTACATTAAATAACTTAATTACATATCTTTTGTCAAACAAAAGCTTAAATCTGTTAGTAATTATCTAATTTGTTCAAATAGATGGATTAGACTACATGACAAGAGACAGCAGATATAAAGCAATTAAAGCGATGCTTGAAGCAAATAACTTTAAGACCTTCAAGGAAGTGTTTGATATCATACCAAGGAGCGTTGTTGCTACCGATCTTGGAATTAACTATAACCGCTTTGTTCAAAGAATCAATGAGCCGGAAGTTTTTACTGTCAAGGAATTAATTATGTTTTCTGATTTGATCGGGACAAGCCCATCTATTTTGTTCGACCTTGCAATGAAAGATATAGAATCAAAAAAGAAGAGAGTTAAGAAGTAATTAAAGTAGATAAAGGCTGAGTCTGCCCAAGGAGCGTAAATTATTTTAATTCAAGTATTACATCTTTGCTTGTTCTTGCAATAAATACTTTATCAAATTTTGATTCAATTGGCACTTGAATCATCACATCGTCAAACCTTCCAGCATAATAATTACCCTCCCTTATCAGGAACCAATATTCTTTGCAAGGTTTGTAGTCAATCAATTGTTTTTCATGCTTTGCCAGAATACCTTCAATGTGTTTAAGTTGCATGTTCGCTACTACTCCACCTTGTACATCCATAAACAGTGGTTTCGTAAGATTTGAATATTTATGGGATGAACTATTCGAATAGCAGGTAATAAATTCTTAGATGTCCTCTCCAAATTATTCATGATGAATTCTAAACAAGGTGGCAAACAATCGTTAGCAATATCATTAATTTTAGAAACAGCGAAATTGTAGAGGGGACTAAATTCAATGTCAATTATGAAACGTCGGTCACTATATTCCCTTATAGCTTTTATCAGGGCCTGCCCGACTTTCTCGTGTCTCATTTCGATTGATTTCAACTGAGACCCACGATTACTTTCTGTCAAATCCTGAAACACCTCTCCGATCTCAATACCTATCACTTTGCCCTTATTGTCTATGGTAAAATCGGGGCGGTCATCTTGGATCACTTCTCCAGTAGGAAAATTGGCATAATGTTCTTTGAAAAACTCTAATGTGAATGCTTCAAGCTCCCTTTTATTCATAACCAAAGTTAACCTTTATAAGAAACAGCTTATCCCTGGCTATGCCGAATAACAAATTTGCTTTATGCTTGCAGCACATCTTTAACCATATTTTTGCACCCTTTGTTCTTTCACCCTGAATAAAAGTAAACACTACTATCTAAAAAGAAGCGCCGTTGATTTCTATCACAAAAAGAAATCAACGGCGGTGTGTGGCTGTAAGTAGGGGAAAGATTTTTTTGGAGCACCAACGCGGGCTGGAAGAAGCAATATTGTTTTCATGGCAGCGCGCAGGAAGAGTAGCTTTGCAAATATCATCCCCGCATTTTAATTAATTGAAATGAAAAAACTATTTTTCTTTCTCGTACCCGTGCTGCTGCTTTTTTCTTTCCAAAAAAAAGATATCACATGGATAGCCATAGGTGATTCTATCACTTACCTGAACAATCACCAGGACGAAACGGCCAACCGCATCACCAAAGGTTATATGACACTGGTTACAGAAAAGTTACCCTACATTCATTATATAAACAAGGGGTATAATGGCTGGACATCAGGCGGCATTGCCGCATCAATAGACACGCTTGGCTTAACCAAAGCAGATGTGTATTCTGTTTTCCTGGGCACCAACGATTGGTGGCAGGGAAGACCCCTCGGAACAATGGATGATTATAAAAACAACACGGGCAACAACACCGTGTATGGTTCTTTTCGTATCAATAGTGACAAGCTGCCCGCTTAATAAAGATGCCAGGATCATTTTGATAACTCCGTTGCAGCGTGCCGACTTTGTGTACATCAATGATTTTACCAATAACGCTTATGGCTCTTATAAAGAAAAGAATGGCCAGAAGCTTTCGCAGTTTGCAGATGCTGTCATAAATATTGCCAAAGACGAGCATCTGGACGTAGTTGATCTTTATAATAAAAGCGGCATCACACAGCATAACATAGTTAAATACAAGCGGCTGAAAAACCCGCAATCCGGTGCGTATAAAAACTATACCTATCCCGGTTATATTGGTGTTCCGTTTGATCCCAAAACTGATGACTACCCTTATCCTGTTGATGCCATGGATATGACCTTTGATGGCTTACATCCTTCTGACAAAGGCCATAGAGTAATTGCGAAAATGCTGGTTAAAATATTTGAAAAATATTGACAGATTGGAAGTGGCTTCTTTTATGTTCGTGGCTCTTTTCAAGTCGTTGGTGTCTGCTAAGCCGCAAAGCCATCAGCACAGCCTGCACCGCATAACTGTGGGAACACCGACAACGACAGTGTGTGACTGTAATAAGGGCAAGAGAGTATTTGGGGAACACTACGCGGCCTAAAAAAGTTCAAGATAATTGGCGCTATATTTTATTTCATCAAAATTTGGATTCCCCACAATATACTCTTCAATAATATCTTCGATATTGATATCTCCATTCGCGGGTTTATAATTGTTAATGAAATTATGTAACTCTGCCTTAGTAAAAGCAGGGCTGCATAATACTTCATAGTCTTCGTCATTCAAAAGCGACAGGAGAATTTCTTTATAGCTTCCTTCACGCACCTCTATGCATTCTTCAAATAGATTGTCATATGTCCAAAATTCATATCGCCTTACGAAAAGTCCGTCCGGTGAAGTGAGGAACCATGTTTTAGCTTGTTGATTGGCTATCCATGAAGTTGTATGATCGCGGAAACGCCATAAAAATCCTCTTCTGAAATCTTCGACTGTCACCAGATACTCCGGGAAATTCCATATAGACCAATCTTCACGATATTTATCAAATAGTTCTTTCCCCTCTCTACCTTCGCACTGCTCGCGAATAAATTTGGCTCGTGAAATAAATTCATATCGATTGGTTGCTTCCAGTTCGTTTGCGATCTGAAGGTATGGTTCAATTGGTTCCGATAGGTGATTAGTTCTGGTAGAAGCGAGTTGCTCAATATGTGGCACGTTACTTAAAGGATACATTCTGTAATGAATTTGCTGAGTGACTGATAACTCTTTCTCAATCTCGGCATTTTTCTAAGATAATATTAAATCAGGAAAAGTAGGAACGCGAACCTGAGCCAACGAGACTTTTTTGGAACACCAACCTGGGCTAAAAACTCAGGACAGCTCGACTTTCAGATTTGAAGGGAACTCAGGACAGCAGAGGGAATCGCACCACTCAATAATAATAATCAATATTCCAATTATAATTACCCATACAATATTTCTTTCCAAAAAATCAATTAGCAAGTCCTCTAATTTTGCTTTATTTTTTTCATGGTCAAACATGCACTAAGTTACCTGAGAAACGAGCCACGGAAATTGGAATGCAGCGTTCCGATTTTCGACTTTTTCATCTCAATCACCACAGGCGCTAACCAATATCATAGAATGAAGGATGCGGGTGTGTTACCTTGACCGGGCATTAGCGGCCTGTGGGGCTGCTTTTTTGGCAAATTTTTTTTATGGTTTTATCGGAATTTAACCAACGAATCAGGCAGGTCATCATGCTATCGCTGTTGCTACTGATGATTTTCCTGGTTATTAAAGAGCTTTATATTTTTCTTCCGGTCTCTTAGGTGCGCTCACATTCTATATACTCGGACGTAACAGTTATACTAATTTGGTTTACCGGCGTAAATGGAGAAAAGGCTGGACGGCGGGACTATATCTCTTCGTTTGTTTTCTTATACCTGCAGCCCTCGCCTGGCTCACCTTCATCATCCTTGGAAAACAACTGCACTCGTTTTTCAGCAACCCGGCCATGATGTTTGGCAAGGCAAAAGAAGCGATTGAAACGATGCAGCAAAAAGCAGGTATTACCATCATTTCCGGTGACACGCTTAATGATTTCCAGAAAACATTGTCTGTCCTCTTTACCCGGTTAGTAAACAGCACTGTTAATTTACTTGCAAACATGGCCATCCTGCTTTTTATACTATATTATATGCTGGTGCATTCCAGGGATATTGAATCTTACCTCGCACAAAAGATTCCTTTGAAAAAATCGAACATCAATTTACTGGCTACAGAAACTATTCGTTTGGTAAAAGCCAGTGCGATTGGAATACCCCTGATCTCCATAATCGAGGGTATCACCGCTATGGCCGGGTATATAATTTTTGGCATGCCGGATTTTCTTTTATGGGGGTTTTTAACAGGCGTGTTTGCTTTTTTCCCGGTTGTGGGCACCATGATCATTTGGGTACAGCTCGTAATATACATCTATGTGGGAGGTGATACATGGAATGCCACGGGTTTGCTCTTCTATAGCTTGATCGTCACCGGCAATATTGATTATATATCGAGGATAACTATTCTGAAAAGACTCGGACAGGTGCATCCTGTTATAACCATATTGGGTGTAATTATCGGTTTGGATTTATTTGGATTAATCGGATTTATATTCGGGCCTTTACTGTTAAACTACATCATACTCGTTTTCAAAATTTACATAAACGAATTTGTTGAGTACAATTCCGGCTGACGAAGAAGATGTATGAAGACACACGGGATACTGATAAATTGAATGGCAATTTTTTCGTCCCGGGTTAATGTATCCAGTGTGGATATTCTTGCCCCTTTTGGTCTTTCACCCTGAATAAAGATAAACACTGCTACTCGAAAAGAAGCGACGATGATTTCTATGACAAAAAGAAATCAACGGCGGTGAGAAGAGTAGTTTTATTTAATTGTATAAATATTTAAGGATATATTTATCTACTCTTCTAACCTTCAATCTTTAATTATGCTCTTAGACATTACTCTATCCAATTCTGGCTTTGTATGGGCTTTAATAATTATTGCAGTTATTATATTGTTTCTGATTGTAGGAAATCGAAATTTAAATGAGAGTAATAAAATTTAGCGATTAAACTAACAACTAAAGAAGGTGATTATAAAAAACTTCGTCTTGAATTAGAAAGTGAAGCAGAGAGAAAAGGCCATTTATTATTAGAGTTGTGGAAAGATAAAGAGTTGGAAAACCATAGAAAAGTAATTATGGAAGCTGCATTGGAGAGTGCACAAGGAAAGTTAGCGGAATGGAAGGTAATTGTAGAAAGAGATTTAAGGAGAGACGCGGTTAAACGTAGTATGGGTGTCAATTTCGGAAAGATTACTGAACACTTAATACCTTTTAGCATTCATCTTACTGAATTTGACCCAAGAGATGTAAGATTTATCGGAAGCCCTGTTGACTTAATGATATTTGATGGTGCTACTGAAAAAAGAGAGATAATTGATATTTACTTTGTGGAAATAAAAACTGGGAGCGGTCAACTTTCCAAAAAGCAAAAGACAATAAGAGAGGCAATAGAAAACAAACGTATACATTGGAAACCTATTGTCGTACCAGAGTTCAAATGGGATGTTCCTGATGACGATTAGGTTTCTTTATATATAATTGAAGCCTCTTTTTCTCATAGTCGCCAAACTTATCTCGTCATAGAATAACTTTCGATCCATTATTACGAAAGGCCAAATAGTTTTTTAATATTAAATCAAGAAAAGTCGGGTGGGGACACCCGCCAAGAGAGTGGGTTAAAAAAATTCATTCAGCTTTTAGGTTAAAGTACTAATGCTTCATTATGCAATTTAGTAACGGGAAATGTTATTGAACAAATTGGTTTTTGGTTTGTAATGGCTGTAAGCTAGAGACAGCAGCTGAAGTCACTTATAGTTTTTTACAAAGCTCCTTTGAATAAGAACGCCAGAAACTTTTAAACGATAGCTAACCATTTCTGAACTCGCTTTATAATAGTCAGAAATTTGTAGTTCTGAATAACCTTTTTTTAATGCCCAAAGCAAGCCAGGTCTCGCAATTTGTAGACACGCGCCCAGATATTTAGCTTCTTGTTCTTGTTCTTTATTGAAGTAATGAAGGCCAGTAAGAAAACAAAGCCTTGCTGCTTCAGGTGAAATTTCATGCTTTAATATTAAGTGAGCTAACTCATGCATCAAATTACTTTGTTGTCTTTTAGGTGAATGATGGTTGTTATGAATAATAAATTTATCGGCATCTTCATTAACGGTCCACATTGCCGAAAATTTATCGGTATTACATAAAGTTTTATAAAAATTAAAAGGCAAAGAATCCTTAAGCTCGTCAATTGTTACAATAGGGATATCAAGGTAATTAGCCAGTATACATGCATCAAGAGCATCAAATTTAGTTAGTCCTAATTGTGCTCGATATTCTTCCGATAATCTCTCAGCTTTTGCTTTAAATCCATATTTAAATTTAAAATTACTTGGCATTTTTTTTAAATTTAGAAAACGCAACATTCACCATGCCAATCATGGCATTTATTGTTTCTGAATCAAGCTCTTGACTAGAACGAAGTTGATAGACGATTTTATCTTTTTCTGATAAATCACTTGGTTTCTTTTTCCTGTTATGAACGTATCAGTTGACACGTTTAGCCACTTACAGATTTTGATAAAGGTTTCTACATCTGGCAGATTGCCTTGTTCAATTCTTGATAAAGTTGCGGAGCTAACATCTCCTATTTCTGTTGCTGTTTCCCTTAATCCTTTTGTACCTCTTTTGGTTTTGATAGCACTGGCAAATAAATCAACATTTAATGTGGAGGGCATGTTAATAATCTATGTAAGAAATGTTTTGTTTTGAAACAATCATATGTTTGGCATAAACAGTACTTATTTATAATACAAAAAAACTCAAAATCTTTGAAAATGAAAAATTTAATTAAGTATTATCCAGTAGGTAACGGTGATCAGTCATTGATAATTTTAAAAGACGGCACAACAATAATGGTCGATTGTAATATCAGGCAAGAATCTATTGGAAGTGCTGATCTCCGAATATATGATGTAAAGAAAGATTTACTTAAGTGCATCGGAAGACGAAATGACATTCCCTATTTAGATGTATTTATCCTAAGTCATGGAGACTGCGATCACTGTCGAGGATATAAAAGTAATTTTTATCAAGGTGATCCAACAAAGTATTCTGATAAAAATAGGAAAGCAGAAGAAATTATCGTTGATGAAATGTGGTTTTCACCAATGATTGCAGAGGAGCATACTAATAGTGATGAGGACGCATATCAGCAAGAGGCAGAAAGAAGACTTTATTTGCATCGCAAAAAAGATCCAAATAGAAATTTACCAGGTAATAGAATAAAAATAATTGGATACGACGGTAATAAAGATTACCACGATCTAAATCACCTCAGGGCAATCCCCGGAACGGTTGTAAAAGAATTTAATAATAAAATTCAAAATACATTTTCTGTATTCATTCATGCTCCTTTCAAAGAACATTTAAATTCTGCTGAAAAAAGACAAGAACTCAACAAGTATTGTGTTTCAAGCAAGATTTAAAGAGTTTGCTACAGATAAAAATTTCATTGGGTTGGCAATGTTTGGTGGCGATTCTGATCATTATTCATGGAAAATAATTCTTGATAAAACGAAAAAATATAAGAACGACGTAAATGAGCAAGCTTTGAATTGGGATTTGCTTTTAGCAACTCATCACTGCTCTTGGTCATTTTTTAATGATAGGCCACAACATGAAAATCGCAAACCAACAGAAACTTCACTTGAGGTTCTTGATTACAAGCGTCCGGGAGGCAAGGTGATCGCATCAAGCAAAAAAATTGTTGATGACGATGATAATCCACCCCACTATGAGGCAAAACAAGAATATATCAAAAAGCTTGATGGTAGTAGTGCTTTTTTAAATACTAGTATTGAGCCTAAAGAGGCTGAACCTAAGCCAATAATATTTGAAATCACGTCGCAGGGCATAAATAGAGTTAGTATAGAAAGTGAGGATAGAAAACTATCTGCCGCCTTATCGGTCGCTTCATCTGCAATTATCAAAAAACCTTGGTGTAGATGAAATACAATTTTTTAAGAGACATTGAAGAAGGATTAAAAAGCTATCCACTTTTACATTGGTCAAAAAAAGGTGATAAAAAAGTAATAACAGGTAAATTCATCACTCATAAAGGTAGAATTGAAATTGAAAATTATGAAGTAGAAATAAGCTTTCCTAGCGATTATCCATATAATATGCCCTTAGTTATCGAAACGGGCAATAAGATTCAACCACGTAATGCAACCAGGCATATATTCGTAGAGGGTAATTTATGCTTTGGTAATAAACAAGACACGTTACGACTTTGTAGGAATGGAATCACTTTTAAATGGTTTCTAGATAAAATCTTAAATCCACATTTGTGTCGCGAATATGTAAGAGATAAAACAGGTAAATATCCGACCGGAGAGAGGAGCCATAAAACAGAAGGTATTTGGGAAGGCTATTATGAAGTATTTAAAACTACCGATAAAGAAAGGATTTTAAAAGACTTAAATCTACTGCTTATGTACCCAATATTTTCAAAAAATAAAGAGTGTTATTGCGGTTCAGGAAGAAAGTATAAAAGATGTCATGAAAGATGGTTGCCATTAATTTTTGATATCGGACGAAATAATGTAAAAAAATTATTCAATGAGTTGAAAGCAGATTTTGAATCACTCAAAAAATAGATCATACTTTATGAGAAAAGAAATTTCATTAATTATCGCGATTGTATATATTTTTTTAGTGATGACGGTAATTGTTTATATGCTCTACTTACTCACTTCTACAAATAAATTTCAAGCCAATTATAAGTTAGTTCTCGAGTGTATTTGTATTGGTGGTTTAGGTGGCGTCTTGTACTGTTTACGAGGTATTTACCTTAATTACTGTGTTCTTAACCAATGGTCAAATGTTTGGTTAGCTTGGTATATTATACGACCAATTGTGAGCCTTGTTTGCGGTGGTGTAAGTTTTCTTTTTTTGAAAGCCGGGTTATTAGTTCTGGAAGCAAAAAAGGAAGTTGATGCAAGTAATCTTGGTTTTTTTGCTTTGGCATTTATTGCAGGTATGAATGTAGATAAGTTTATTTCAAAAATTGAAGAAATAGCTCAAGCCACTTGGGGAATTGAAAAGACCAGATCATCTACTAAACAAAAGGACAATGTACAAAATTAGATTACTTTTCTATTTTGAATCAAATATAACCTTCACTGGCCGCCTCCGCCGTTGGTGTTTTGGTTAGGCTTGTGGGAGGCATCACCAACAGCAGTGTTGAACCAGCCAATGTGTTGATGATAGTGTTATGAAATATCGTTTTTATGGATGGAATTACTATTGCAGGTTTAAGCATGAAAAGAGTTTGGCTTGCTATACTGGGAAAATTGTGAAAATTAAAAACAGATGTATGAATTATTTTGAAAACAAGATTAAATTGCATTATGGCTGAAAATTTGATATTTTCCATTGGGCATGGTAAGACAAATATGAATAGTTTATATAATCCTTAACAATTTTGGGATAGAATTTCTAATGATGTCCATCTCAACCCTATTCAAAATTTAATCCTCAATTCAACCAAAACGAACTTAAACATTCCCTTCAGAAAAAGGGAATTACTTATGTGTTTATGGGAGAGAACTTAGGTGGAAGACCGAAAGATCCATCCTGTTATAATTCAGAAGGGAAGGTCGATTACGATAAAATAAAACATAAAGAATTTTTTTTAGAAGGAATTGAAAGAATAAAAAGTGCCTATCAAAAAAAGCTACATATTGTTATAATGTGCAGCGAAAGCAATCCTTGCGAATGTCATCGAAGCAAATTAATTGGCAGAGTTCTGCTGCAAGAAAATATATCTTTAAAACATATTGACGAAAAGAGTAGACTCAAAAGTCAAGCAGATGTTATAAATGAACTAAACAAGGGCTTATCAGATACTACGCTTTTTGCAGACGAAATAACAATTAATACAACATCGAGAAAATCGTATCTATAAAATGCAGTTCTATACAATAGGTGTTTATAATTCCAGCGAAGAAAAATTCTTTGGCAAATTAATAGTTAATAAAATAGACACCTTCTGTGATATTAGACAAAGGAGGGGTGTAAGAGGATCAAAATATTCGTTTGTAAACAGCAATAAACTGCAACAGCGCTTGAATGAGTTAACCATAAGATATGGGCATATAGTGAATTTGGCACCAACAGAAGAAATAAGAAACTTACAAAAAGAATCTGATTTTTTAAAGGGAGAAAAAAAATCCGAGCGAGCCCATTTAAGCGAGACATTTATTTAAGAATACAAAAAAAGAATTTTAGATAAATTTAATTTCGACTTGTTTTTTGAGCTTCTTGAACAGCAAAATGCAAGCAGGATAGTTTTTTTTGTGTTGAAGCAACCGCAGAGGCTTGTCATAGATATTGTTGCTAAAAGACTCTCCGACCTATATAATTTATCAGCAATTAACTTATAATGAGAGCCTTAATTCTATCCAAAACCCATATGAAGAAAGGAAGATGTTGCGTTGGCGCACTCGGGGACAATGGAAGATATTGAGACTTTTAACTTGAGATGGCAGAAACAAAGAGGAAGACACTGAATTTTCAATCCGGCAGATTTATGACATTTCCTTTACTGAAAGAGAAAACAATATCCCACCACATGTTGAAGATGTATAAGTGCAGAAACATAAATGGTAAAAGATTCGTTGAGGATGAATTTAGTGTTGATTATTTAATAGCGAGAGGAATACCAATTTGGGAAGCCGATGCAGACGTTTTGTTTGATGGCACAATTGAATGGACAAATAACGGCAGTGGTTACATAAATCATAATGACGTTCCGAATCATAGTGTAGGGTTTTGGGATCCAGACAGAGCTTTGAATCATAATATATATTATAATAAACATAGATACAGTTACCACAATGCATTGGGATGGAAAAATATTACTTATGTTGGATTTGAAGAGCCTGTCCTGACAATTCCACAGGGAACTCTTTTACGAGTTTGCTTGGCTCGATGGTGGAATACTGATGGAACAACGGAAGACAGATGTTCTTTACAACTGTCAGGCTGGTATAGATCTATAGGTAAGTATAAACAAAATTCATACATAGCTATTTTCAACTCCCAATAATTTTAAATTACAGCTTATTGTTGAATTCCTATCGCATTCCCAGGCTCCGGATAGCGGAAAGCGCCACAGCGAAACGAAGTGGAGCGAGGGAGCGAAGCAGCGGACTTGGAGCGGATAGCCGGAACTGTAGCTGATTAGAGCGCTATTGCTGACAGCCCCAAAAAATATATCCTTCCCATCTTACCTTTACACCATGCCGCGGAATAATTATCAACTGGAAAAATTTGAGAGAGAATATAATCGCCTGAATGAACAGCAGCGAAAGGCGGTGGATACCATCGAGGGGCCGGTGATGGTGATTGCCGGGCCGGGTACGGGAAAGACGCAGATACTCTCGGCACGCATCGGCAAAATACTGCTGGACACGGATACGCAGCCGCAAAATATTCTCTGCCTCTCCTATACGGATGCGGGCGTGATAGCGATGCGCAAACGCATCCAGAGCTTCATCGGCGCGGATGCCTACAAGGTGCACATCTATACATTCCATGCTTTTTGCAACGATGTGATACAGGACAACCTCAGCCTGTTTGAAAAAACGGCGCTGGACCCCGTGAGCGACCTGCAACGCATAGAACTGTTTAAACAACTGATAGATACGTTTCCGAAAAATCACCCGCTGAAGCGCTACCGCGGCGATGTATATTTTGAGATCAACAACCTGCAGTCGCTCTTCAGCACGATGAAGCGCGAAGGCTGGAGCCCGCAGTTTATCAATGAACGGATAGACGAATATATTTCGGGCCTGCCACAGCGCGATGAATACATTGCGAAACGTGCTACGAAAGATTTTAAGAAAGGGGATGTGCGTACGGATAAGATTGAAGAAGAAAAGGAAAAGATGGAATGCCTGCGTGCCGCGGTGAAAGAGTTCGACCGGTTTCAGCAACTGATGCGCAGCCGCAACCTGTACGACTTTGAAGATATGATAAACTGGGTGATCAGGGCGTTTGAAGAGAACCCGAATTTGTTGTTGCGCTACCAGGAGCAGTTCCTCTACATACTCGTGGATGAATACCAGGATACGAGCGGTACGCAAAACCGGCTGGTGGAACTGCTGATCAATTACTGGGATAAGCCGAATGTGTTTGTGGTGGGCGATGATGACCAGAGCATCTACCGCTTCCAGGGTGCCAACGTGGAGAACATGCTGGCGTTTGCGAACAGCTACCAAAATGACTTACTAACGGTGGTGCTTACACGAAATTACCGCTCGGTACAGCCGATACTGGATGTAAGCAAAACGATCATTGATAAAAATGAACAACGGCTCATTAAAAAAATTGACGGGCTCACCAAGGAACTGGTTTCATCGAATGATGCAATAAAACATTTGGCGCATACGCCTGTGATCTATGAATATGAAACGCAGCGGCAGGAGATGATCGGCATTGTACAGGAGGTGGAGAAGATACTGGCGCAGGGGATAGAACCCGCCGCCATCGGCATCATTTATAAAGAAAATAAATACGGCGAAGAGCTGGCGCAATACCTGAAGCTGAAAAACATTCCGTACTACAGCAAGCGCAGCGTGAACATTTTGCACATTCCTTTTGCGCGGAAGATCATCGCGATGCTGCGGTATCTTTCTTTTGAGCATGATGTTCCGTACAGCGGCGATGAATTGCTGTTTGAGATGTTGCATTACGACTGGTTTGGCATTCCGCCGATAGAGATTGCACGCATCAGCATTGAAGTGGCGGATAAACAATACACTGCCGATAAAACTTCGATACGTGAACTGTTGCAAAAGCGCAGCAAACAACCGGTGAAGGATTTGTTTACGCAGGGAATGAATGCAGGCTTAAAGAAAGTGAGTGAAGCGATGGAAAGCCTTATTGGCGAAGTACCGAACGTAACGTTGCAGGTGTTGTTTGAAAGTGTGGTACAGAAAGCAGGTGTGCTGAGTTACGTAATGCAAAATGATGAAAAGATATGGCTGCTGCAGGTGCTGACGGGATTGTTTGATTTCATCAAGACAGAAACGCACCGCGATCCCACGCTCGATCTGAAAGAACTGATCAAGTTGTTTGACCTGATGGAGCGGGAAGATCTGAAGTTGCCTTTGGTGGAAATAAGCGGCAATGATAAAGGGGTGAACCTGCTCACGGCGCATGGCAGCAAGGGACTGGAGTTTGAATATGTTTTTCTTGCCGGGTGCAACGCGAGTGTGTGGGAGAAGAAGAGAAAACCTTCGGGAGGGTATAAGTTTCCGGATAATATGTACCTCACCCCGGCCCTCTCCAAAGGAGAGGGGGAAGTCAGAACCTCACCCCCGGCCCCTCTCCCGGGGGAGAGGGGGGAAGACGAGGAACTCCGCCGGTTGTTTTACGTAGCGCTGACGAGGGCGGCGCAGCATTTATATATTTCGTATTGCGAGTTTAAAAATGACGGCAAGGAACTGGAGCCTTCTATGTTTATTGCGGAGATACAGGAGCAGCATGCATTACAGACCGAGAAGGTTTTTGTGAATAGTGATACGCAGGCAGCGTTTCAAATTCTCGAATTGCAAAACGAGGTGAAGCCGGAGATAGAAAAGATAGAAGCCGAATATGTGAGCGCTTTGCTGGAAAAATTTGTGATGAATGTAACGGCGCTGAATAATTATCTCAAATGCCCGCTGGAATTTTATTTCAGGAACCTGGTGCGTATTCCTTCGCCGAAGAATGAGGCAACGGAATTTGGCTCTGCGGTGCATTATGCGCTGGAGCAGTTGTTCAAAAAAATGCAGGCGGATCAAAATGTTTTTCCGGCAGTGCAGGATTTTATTGGTTATTTCAAATGGTTCATGGCTCGTCATCGTGAAAGTTTTACCAAAGAACAATTTGACCGCAGGATGGAATATGGCGAAGAAGTGCTGGCGAATTATTATGAAAAATATATCGGCACGTGGAACAAGATAGTGGCGACGGAAAGAAATATCAGGAACGTGGTAAATGGCGTGCCGCTAAAAGGTAAACTGGATAAACTTGAATTTACCGGCAAGCAGGTGAATGTGGTAGATTATAAAACCGGCGACCCGGATAAAGCGAAAGACAAACTGAAAGCGCCGGAAGAAAAAATTCCCGATGGGGGAGATTACTGGAGGCAGGCTGTGTTTTATAAAATTTTATTAGATAATTACAATCGTGATTGGATTGCCGTGAGCAGTGAGTTTGATTTTATAGAACCGGATAAAAAGAAAAATTACCGCAAGGAAAAATTATTCATCACTCCCGAGGACATTACCACCGTGAAACATCAAATAAAAACAGTTTGGGATAAAATACAGGCACATGATTTTTATACAGGTTGTGGTAAAGCCGATTGCCACTGGTGCGAATTTGTAAAGACCAACAACATGGCGGTGGCATTGCATGAAGTGGAGGCAGAACCGGAGGAAGAGATTTAGAATTATTTTAGGAGGTGGTGCCCGCATTATCAATAGAAAGCAACTATGTTTGCTTTTTTGAAAATGAGATTCCGGGACTTTATTTTGTTGTTGGCTGGCTGTGGTGCTGCTTATGCTATTTCAATAGCAGACAGTGGTTGCGCACAGATTGGCTCGCCTATGGGTGGTCCGAGAGATACGATTCCGCCTGTGCTGCTGAAGTCAACTCCCCCGGATAGCACGCTTCATTTTACAGGCAATAAAATTGTGTTCACCTTTGATGAATATGTGCAACTCGTAAACGCACAACAAAGCTTGTTGGTAAATCCTACTCCGAAGACTCCGCCAAATGTGGATTACAAATTAAAAACCGTTACCGTAAAGATTCGCGATACGCTGCAACCTAATACAACCTATCGTTTCGATTTTGGCAATTCAATTGCCGACAACAATGAAGGCAATCCATATAGGAATTTTTCTTACGTTTTTTCTACCGGCTCTTATTTGGATTCATTGCAGTTTCGCGGCAAGGTGATCCTGGCGGAAACGGGTAAAGTGGATTCAACCTTGTTGGTTTTTTTATATAAAAACTTTAGCGACTCGGCGGTGTACAAAGAGAAGCCGCGATACGTAACAAGATTGGATACTTCTGGCAGGTTCGTTTTTCACAACCTCCCCGGTGGCGTATATAATGTATTTGCTTTAAAAGATGAAAGCGGTCAGCGGATGTACACGCGCGATGATGAGACGTTTGCATTTTTAGACAGCACGGTTACAGTTTCAGATACGGTAAAACCGGTGGAATTATTTGCCTATAACCAGGAGCCGCCGGCACAAAAAACGAGAGTTTCTGCTGCTGCGCCGGAGAAAAAATTAAAATATTTTACTTCTATTACCAATAGTCAACAGGATGTGCTTTCGCCATTGACCATCACCTTTAATAATAAACTTAAAGATTTCGACAGCAGCAGGATTCGGCTCACCGATACGCTGGATCATCCCTTCAATGCTTCGATCAGTATAGACAGCACTGATAAGATAATTACTGTGCAAAACCAATGGGCAAGCAGCACCGATTACCGGCTGATCATTTCAAAAGATTTTGCGACCGATTCTTTGGGAACGGGTTTATTAAAATCAGATACGGTAAAGTTTAAGACCAAAAAGGAAACAGACTATGGGAGTCTTAAGATCAACTTTAAAAACCTGGACAAATACACTAATCCTGTACTACAGTTCGTGTCGAATAATAAAGTAGTGAACTCATATCCCCTCGCCTCGGACGTGCTAAGCATCAAATTATTTGAACCCGGTAATTATGACCTGAGAATTCTGGAAGATACCAATAAGAACGGCATATGGGATCCGGGCAATTATCATGAGAAGAGGCAACCGGAAAAAGTCTTTTATATTCCACAAAAATTGAACATTCGGGCCAACTGGGACAATGAGAAAGATCTGGTTTTATAAACGTGCACAAGATTACTAATTTCGCTTCATGATATTTTCTTCAACTCTTTTGGAAAACGCGGTAAATGAATTTGCAAAGCTCCCCGGTATTGGCAAGAAAACCGCTTTGCGGCTGGTACTTCATTTACTAAAGAAAGATGTAAGTGAAGTGGAAACATTCAGCGGGACAATTGTAAAAATGCGGGAGGAGATAAAATTTTGCATGCGTTGTCACAACATCGCCGACAAAGAATTGTGCAATGTATGTGCGGACCGGTCGCGAAAACAAAACATGATCTGCGTGGTTGAAAATATTCGCGATGTGATCGCTATAGAAAGTACGCAACAATATAACGGCTTGTACCACGTACTTGGTGGAATTATTTCCCCACTTGACGGGATCGGGCCGGATCAACTGCAAATAGAATCATTGATAAAAAGAGTGCATGATGAAGGCACCGAAGAAATCATATTTGCATTAAGTCCGAATATCCAGGGAGACACCACCATATTCTATGTCACCAAAAAATTATATGGGCATCGTGTGACAATCACCACAATAGCCCGCGGTATTGCATTTGGGGGCGAACTTGAGTACGCAGATGAAATGACGTTGGCCAGGAGCATCTCTAACAGGATGCCTGTAGAAAATTATGTAGGAAAATAAATAATACATTTTAGCCATTGCCGCAATAGTTTAATTGCCTAATTTGCAACTCATCACGTCAAATTTTTCAATTTGAGTATTAATCTGTCAGAAAACAAACCAATAATAGGCTTCAGTTGCGGCGACCTGAATGGCATCGGAACTGAAATAATTTTGAAAGCCCTCTCAGATAACCGTTTTTTGGAGTTTTGCGTGCCGGTAGTATTTGCGAGTAATAAGCTGATCAACTTTTACCGGAAAGGAATAGACGGCCTTAATTTTAATTTTAGCAGTGTAAAAGAATTATCCAGGCTCAACCCCAGGCAGGTGAATGTTTTTAACTGCTGGGAAGAGGAAGTGGCGATTAATCCGGGTACCCTCAATGACGCCGCCGGGAAGTATGCGGTTAAGAGCCTTCAATCTGCTGCTGCTGCGTTGAGGGATGGGCAAATTCAGGCACTGGTTACTGCGCCCATACACAAAAAGAACATTCAGAGTGAAGCATTCTCTTACACAGGCCATACACCCTATCTCAAAGATTTTTTTAAGGTACCGGACGTATTAATGTTGATGGTGTCTGAAAGCATGCGGATAGGCCTGGTGACAGAGCATGTACCATTGAAGGAAGTTGCCTCACAACTGACGAAAGAAAAGATAGTAAGCAAGCTCAATATTTTGCATGCTTCGCTAAAAAAAGATTTCAATATTGAAAAGCCCAAAATTGCGGTACTTGCCCTGAACCCGCATGCGGGAGATGATTTGCTGATAGGAACGGAAGAAGAAGAAATAATAAAGCCTGCCATTAAAGAAGCTAAACAGCGAAACATGCTGGTGACAGGCCCTTTCAGCGCTGACGCTTTTTTTGCAAGAGGCCAGCACCATAAGTTTGATGCGGTGCTTGCCATGTATCACGACCAGGGCCTCATCCCCTTTAAGTCGCTCACTTATGGTGAGGGTGTAAATTTCACAGCAGGGCTTCCCAATGTTCGTACAAGCCCGGATCATGGAACGGCTTTTGATATAGCGGGGAAGGATAAAGCAGATAGCTCGTCATTTAGAGCAGCCATCTTTAGCTGCATCGATATTTTAAACAACCAAAGAATCTTTGATGAAAACCATCGGAATCCAATTAAAAAAGTCAGCGCCAGTATGGTGGCCGGGGCGGTTGACGAAAAGATCATTGAGTGAAATGAACGTTTCTTCCGGTCGATCCACATAATAATACACGACTTGCGCGCGTTAATTATGAGCTTTGTACTTCGAAGAAATACGATCTTTTAAATTTTGAAAATTTTTTTACTCGGGTCTGGTACACAATTTTAAGTATAGAAGTTTAAGGTAATATAGATTTTCTTTAAACGAATAATTTATTTTTGTAACAGACTTGATTATTTATACAACACGTATGGATAATATACTACTAAGTGGGGGATTGGCTTTTTTAATTACGTTTTTTTCGATACCCGTAATCATAGAAGTCGCTAAGGACAAGAAGCTATTCGACGAACCCGACGAAAGAAAAGTTCATAAAACTGTGATTCCTACTTTGGGCGGCCTGGGCATTTTTGCCGGTTTTATCGTAGCTTCTCTTCTCGGTGCCCCCGCTGCGATGCCCCCGGTGTTCCAGTATTTTGTTGCTGCGTTAATGGTGATCTTCTTTTTAGGAATAAAGGATGATATACTGATCCTCTCTGCCTCAAAGAAGTTTATCGGCCAGTTGGTTGCGGCCGGCATTATTATAAAGTTTGGTGGTATCCATATCAGCGATATGCACGGTTTCCTGGGCATCCATACTATACCGCATACGGTAAGTGTTTTGCTCACCTTATTTACCATCGTAGTAATTACCAATTCATTTAATCTTATCGATGGCGTGGATGGATTGGCAGGTTCACTTGGATTGTTGACTTCATCGATATTTGGCGTTTATTTTTTCGCAACCGGGCAATATATCTATGCAGTAATGGCTTTTTCACTCGTAGGCAGCCTGGTCGGATTTCTTATTTACAATTTTTCACCCGCAAAAATTTTCATGGGCGACACCGGTTCCTTATTGATCGGCATGCTCAACTCTATTTTTGTAATAAAATTTATTGAAATAGCAGCCAATCCTCAGTTGGGCCTTCCGTTGGAGTCTGCGCCTGCGATAGGATTTGCGATTCTGATTGTGCCATTGTTTGATACACTGCGTGTGGTAACCATAAGGGTAATGAGTCGCAGGTCGCCATTTAGCCCCGATAGAAATCATATACATCATTTTTTGCTCGAACTCGGAATGAGCCACAGGGTGATCACTTACACGTGCCTTGCCGGAAATATTGCGTTTATAGCTTTAGCCTATTTTCTTCGCCATATCGGTACCACAATGGAAATACTCGCATTATCCGGGGTTTCGCTTACCGTGGTAAGTATTGTTTATTACAGCCGTCCGAAAATCAAAACACGGGTATTCAAAATGCCTCATAGTAAACAGCCTGAGGTGATCCTGAAACCGCGTAACATCCTCACGTTTGTACCAGATCCTGTTGAGCAGAATTAGGTATCCTTAACTTTTTTATCAGTCCTATTTCGTTATTTTTGCTCACTTTTGAAACTTCGCATTTTCTTACGCGGCACACTATCATTTTAAACGTACAGCGATGGCAGATGATTTACCGGAAATACTCGATAATAGCAGAACATTAATGAAAAAGGCAATCGAGCATTTTGAATCCGAGCTTGCAAAAATTCGTGCGGGAAAGGCAACACCCGACATTGTTGATGGGATTGTGGTGGACTACTATGGTTCTCCTACGCCGATAAACCAGGTAGGAAATATCAATATTATGGATGCACGTACGCTTACGATACAGCCATGGGAAAAAAATATGCTGCAACCGATCGAGCGCGCCATCATAGCTGCCAATATCGGGATTAATCCGCAAAATGACGGAAACATAATTCGCCTGTTTTTACCTGTGCTAACTGAAGAAAGGAGAAAAGAGTTGGTAAAGAAAACCAATGTGGAAGGAGAGCATGCCAAAGTGGCGATAAGAAACATTCGCCGCGATGCAATTGAGCATATTAAGAAACTTCAGAAAGACGGATTGAGCGAAGATGTGGCGAAAGAAGGTGAAGATGGTATACAGGAGATCACAAATAATTTTATTACTCTTGTGGATAAGCATCTTGCTGCAAAGGAAAAAGAGATCATGGCAGTATAAACTTCAGTAATAATGCTTTGAAAGAGCAACTACTCATATTAGTTTCGACCCCGTTATACCTTGTTGTGATTGCGCTGGAGATCATATTAAGTCATCTCCAGATCAGGAGATATTATACACTGAAGGAAACAATTATGAATGTGTATCTGTGTCTCCTCAATGGTGGCATAGATCTCTTGTTCAGGGTAGTGTACCTTTTTATAATGGCATATGCTTACCGCTTCCATTTTGTCGATTTCTCTTCCAATGCGCTTGTCTACTGGGGGATACTGTTCATTTTAGAAGATTTTGCATTCTATTTCGAACACCGGGTAGATCACTATTGCCGCATCTTTTGGGCCGTTCATGTAACACATCATTCTTCGGAAGAATTTAATTTAACTACCGGCTTCCGTTCCTCGGTGCTGCAACCTTTGTACAGGTTTATTTATTTTCTCCCGCTTGTGTTACTCGGGTTTAAACCGATCGATATCGTATTCATGTATTCGCTTACGCAGATTTATGGAATATTGGTTCATACCCAATACATCAATAAAATGCCTCAATGGTTTGAGGCAGTGTTTGTAAGCCCTTCGCACCACCGCGTGCACCATGCAAGCAATGTGCGCTACCTCGACAGAAACATGGGCATGGTGCTTATCATATGGGACAGGTTGTTCGGCACTTTCCAGGAAGAAGTAAAAGAAGACCCTGTAAGATATGGATTGACCAGGCAGCTTGATAAGCCTTATCATCTCACGAGAATCATTTTTCATGAATGGCAGAATATCGGCATTGATCTTAGAAAAAAAATACCCTTTACTACCAAATTAAAATATCTCATCAAGCCGCCCGGATGGAGCCACGACGGCAGTACAAAGACGGCAAAACAATTGCGGGAGGAATTCTTTGAATCAAAGTAGCATCAAAACCATTTTGACCTGCATGTAGTGGTGATGAATAAAATTTTTTTGCATTACTGTGTTCCAAAATTTTCCTAATTTGAATTTCTTATTGGAGCACTGTGCTGCTTAATACTACGTAAATGGGTAGAATCAATCTGAAAGATATAAGTACCCGCGCAGGGAAAGATGTTGATAAAAAAGATATCAAAGAAAAGCTCACACAAATCCTGAGCGAGTTAGATGAGTTACAGAATCTTTTATACGCAGAAAATCAACACGCTGTTTTAGTGGTCATCCAGGGTATGGACGCCAGTGGCAAAGATGGCGCGGTAAAAAATGTTTTCACCTCTATGAACCCTGCCGGCGTTAATGTAAAAAGTTTTAAAGCGCCAACGCCGGAAGAATTAAGTCATGATTTTTTATGGCGCATTCATTTACAAGCTCCTGCAAAGGGAATGATCCAGATATTCAATCGCAGCCAATACGAAGATATCCTCATAACCAGGGTTCATAAATGGTGCGATGACAAGACTGCCAAAAAGAGGATGAAGGCCATCAATGACTGGGAAGAATTGCTTACAAAGCATAACAATACAGTAATACTCAAGTTTTATCTTCATGTATCCTTTGAGGAACAACAAAAACGGCTACAGGAAAGAATGAAAGATCCGGCAAAGATGTGGAAGTACAATGCCAATGACTTTAAGGAAGCAGAATTGTGGGATATTTACATGGCGATGTACGAAGACTGCTTTGAAAATTGTAACGTGATTCCATGGACCATCGTGCCAAGCGACCAAAACTGGTACAAAGAGTTCATTATCGCCTCCACCTTGAAAGAAGCCTTAACCGGGTTGAACATGCAATATCCCGGCATGAAAAAATAGTATCAATATTTATTACCATTTAAAAAAAGAAACACTATGAGCTTTATTAAAGATTTCAAAACCTTTGCCATGAAAGGCAATGTGATGGACCTTGCCGTTGCCGTGATTATCGGTGCAGCGTTTGGTGCAATTGTATCATCGCTGGTAGCCGATATTATAACGCCTCTGCTGCTTACACCGGCGCTCAATGCCGCCCATTTAAGCGATATAAAATCACTTAAATGGGGCAATGTCACTTATGGTAATTTCATTGCAGCTGTCATCAATTTCATTGTAATTGCACTGGTCATTTTCATGCTGATCAAATCCATTGCATCAATTCAAAAGAAAAAGGAAGAGGCTCCTGCCGCTCCTGCAGAACCGTCTTCTACCGATAAGTTGCTTATGGAAATCCGGGACGAACTAAAAAGAAGATAAATTTTTACCCATTATATTTGCTCCCCCGTTGATAAAATCAACGGGTTTTTTTGTGCTGTTAATAAATTAAATGTCATTTTTGGGAAAAGTAATTTCAGGCGAATGAATACAGAAACGTACCAGATTAAGTTGCCGCAGTTTGAGGGGCCTTTTGACCTGTTGCTCTTTTTTATTGAAAGAGATGAGTTGGATATTTACAATATCCCGATCACCAGGATCACCAACGAGTTTTTGGAGTACATACATAAAAGTGAGGCTTTAAATATTGAGCTCAGCAGCGAGTTTATTTTATTTATCAGCACGCTGATGCGTATTAAGGCTAAAATGTTGCTGCCACGAAAAGAGCTGGATGCGGAAGGTAACGAGATTGATCCGCGGCAGGAACTAATAGATAAGATCCTTGAATATAAACGATTCAAAGAGGCCGCGACCAAAATGAGTGAAATGGAAGCACTGCGTATGCTGATGGTGAAACGTGGCAATATTCAAAAGGAACTTGCCAAAATTGGCGAAGCCGCGGGCGACGGAACGGAAATACAGGCTGTAACATTATTCAAGCTGATGAAAGCCTTTGAGCGGGTAGCAGGAAGGTTATATGACAAACGACATCGCCCGGTTCATACCGTAGTTCAGTACAACTATACCATGGAAGGGAGCAGAGTTTTTATGCTTGACCTGGTGAAGCGCGAAAGCCCGGTTTCTTTCGAAAAGATTTTTGATATAGCGGAGAATCGCATTCACGCAATTTTTCTCTTTTTGAATATGCTGGAACTCGTACAGCAGAAATACTTCCTGCTTCTTTTGGGAGAAGGAATAAACAACTTTATTATTGAATATAATGAAGAACGTCCTGAAGAGGCGCAGGAAAATACCCCGGCAAATTTTAACCCCGTAAATAATTGATTGGATAATCCGGCTTATTGCTGAATTAATTTCTGCACGTCTATTTCTGACATATCCCGTATCGCCTCTGCTATATGATTGGCGTCAATGCCGATCTCATTGTACAATTCTTTTGGAGAGCCATGTTCAACGATTGTATCCGGTATTCCCAAAATCTTTACATGTGCCAGGTAATTTTTCTCAGCCATAAACTCGAGGATAGCTGAACCAAAGCCACCTTTTACCGTACCGTCTTCCACTGTAATTACCTTAGAATATTTTCTAAACACTTCGTGAAGCAACTTTTCATCAAGCGGTTTTACAAAACGCATGTCGTAGTGTGCGGGATTAATGCCTTCGCGTTTTACATCACGAATAGCCTCTGCAGCAAAATTTCCTGGATGACCGAATGAAAGAACAGCAATTTCTTCACCATCCTTCAACTTTCTCCCTGTACCAATTTCAATTTCTTTCATCGGCGATTTCCATTCGGGTTTTACACCCTGGCCACGCGGATAACGAATTACAAACGGGCTTTTTGTTTTATCAAGTTGTGCCGTGTACATCAGATCGCGTAGCTCCCATTCGTTCATCGGTGCGCTGATGATCATGTTTGGAATGCAACGCATATACGCAATATCGTAAGCTCCGTGATGCGTAGGTCCGTCCTCGCCTACGAGCCCGGCACGATCCAGGCAAAAGATCACCGGCAGGTTTTGTATGGCTACATCATGTACTACCTGGTCGTAACCACGTTGCATGAACGAAGAATAAATGTTGCAGAAAGCTTTCATTCCCTGGGTGGCCAAACCTGCGCTCAGGGTTACTGCATGTTGCTCGCAAATACCTACGTCGAATGCGCGGTGCGGCATTTGTGCCATCATATATTTTAATGAGCTGCCGCTCGGCATGGCAGGAGTTATGCCCATTATCTTATCGTTCTGTTCGGCGAGTTCGATGATGGTATGCCCGAATACATCCTGGTATTTTGGCGGCTGGGGCAGGTCAAATTTTTTCTTGTAGATCTCACCTGTCACTTTATCAAACAAACCCGGTGCGTGCCATTTGGTTTGATCTTTTTCGGCTAAATCATAGCCTTTACCTTTTATGGTTTTTATGTGCAACAATTTTGGACCAGGAATGTCTTTCAGATCATTTAATGTATCAACCAGTTTGGTGATGTTGTGCCCGTCTATCGGACCGAAATATCTGAGTTGCAAAGATTCAAAAAGATTACTGCTGTTACTCAACAAGCCTTTCAGCGCGATTTCCACTTTAGAGGCCATTTTCCTCGAAAATGCTTTGGCAGGAAGTTTTCCCAATGCCTTCCAGAAATCGTCGCGAAGCCTATTGTAAGAATGAGAAGTAGTAATATCCGTCAGGTATTCTTTCAATGCACCCACATTGGGGTCAATGCTCATGCAGTTATCATTCAGAATGATCAGGAGGTTGGTCTTTTCGATGCCCGCGTGATTCAATCCTTCAAATGCCAGTCCTGCCGTCATCGCTCCGTCGCCAATCACCGCGATGTGCTGCCTGTCGGTTTCGCCTTTATAATGTGAGGCCATGGCCATGCCCAATGCTGCAGAAATAGAAGTGGAAGAATGACCGACTCCGAATGTATCATATTCACTCTCACTTCTTTTGGGGAAACCGCTGATGCCTTTGTACTTCCTGTTGCTTTTGAAAACCTCCCTTCTGCCGGTAAGAATTTTATGACCATATGCCTGGTGGCCTACGTCCCAAACCAGTTGGTCGTAAGGAGTATTAAAAATATAATGCAACGCAACCGTAAGCTCTACCACGCCGAGGCTGGCGCCGAAATGGCCACCATATACGCTCACGATATCCACAATATATTGCCGCAATTCATCGCACACTTCGGGTAGCTGCTCCCTGCTGAGTTTTTTCAGGTCAGCCGGACTATCAATGGTTTGCAGCAGTTTACCGGGTTGGATGTCCATATTTAGATTTTTGCCTGGCAAATTTAAGTTTTTAAGCGGGTTAATGGATATAGAATTTCCAGTTAAATGGTTGATAAATTATATACGAAAAAATCAATAAGATAGTATGGATACACAAGAGAAATTATGCTTGTCAGCTTATCAGGCTCATCATGTTCAACATCAAATCCGGGTCGGGGCAATTGGCTAAATATTTTTCCCTTTCACTCACTTTGCAAACACCGGGATAATCGCCTTTATAATTTTCCATCTTATAAATGATCTGGAAATGCAGATGCGGCGGCCAATGGCCATTTTCTTTTTCATTACCGAAATGAGCAAACAGTTGTCCTTTTTTTATTTGTTGCCCTTCCTGAATGTTTTGGATATCAGCAAGACTGAGATGACCATATAAGGTGTGAAAAATTATGTTATTAAACTGATGCCTTAAAATAATGGTGGCGCCATAGTCGCCAAACTGATTGTTGAAAGCAAAACTGTGAATAGTGCCGTCGCATGGTGCAAAAATTTCGGTTCCTGTTATCCCGGAAATATCTACACCAATGTGCAATCTTCTCGGCTCTTCAGTGAATGAAGGATCCTTAATATTTTTATTGAAAAGTACACTTCGCGAATACATCGGCCGGATCTCATCATAGCCGCCAATGCCAAATTTCGCACCGTTGCGGTTCAGTAGATCATCGATGTAGTTGCTTAAATTTTTCGTGTCAGAGAAATCAAGATTTGCAAAAGCCTCATTTTTTTCAGACGAATCGATGTGAATGATTTTATCAATTCCCGGTTTGAACTGTACAACGGGATGAAAGATATCCCTGTTTTTTTGAAGCCATATAGATAGACTGTCTTTCTCCACGAGGCTGTTTTGAGAATTTTTTGAAAACGATCAAAGCGGTTTCAGACAACCACATTGATCATTTTATTTTTTACAAAAATGATCTTCTTCGGTTGTTTGCCTTCCATCCATTTTTGTATCACATCATTTCCAAGAGCAATTTTCTCCACGTCGCTTTGCGACGCATCGAGAGAAATTTTGATGGTGGTACGCAGTTTACCATTTACCGAAACAGGATATTCCTTTTCTGTTTCGATAAGATATTTTTCTTCCAGTTTAGGATAGGTTGCTGTTAAGATGGAAACCTCACCCCGACCCTCTCCAAAGGAGAGGGAGTTGATCTGGTGATACAACTCTTCTGCGATATGCGGTGCATACGGCGCAAGCAAGATCAATAAAGGTTCCAGTATTTCCTTCTTGTGGCATTTTGCATCGCTCAGTTCGTTTACGCAAACCATAAAGGCACTTACGGCCGTGTTGTAAGAAAACCTTGCGGTATCGTCTTCAATTTTTTTGATGGCTTTGTGAAGGATTTTTAATTCAGCGTCCGTGGCCTCACCTGTATTCCAAACTTTTCCTTTTTCTTCATCAAAAAACAAACGCCATAATTTTTTTAAGAAGCGATGTACGCCTTCGATTCCTTTCGTATCCCATGGTTTGCTGGCTTCCACCGGGCCGAGAAACATTTCGTACATGCGGAAAGTGTCTGCGCCGTATTGCACGACTAAGCCATTTTCATTTTGCAAAATATTCCCATTTTCATCTTTTTTCTCATGTACATATGGACTTACTGCATTCAACTTTGACTTAGACATTTTCTCAACTTCAGCGCCACAGATATACTTTGAGGAAACCTTGCCTAAATCCTCTCCAGGGGAGAAGATTTTACCGTCTTCTAAAATAAAACAAGCATCATTGTACTCTAGTTTAGATTTTCTAAACGCATCAATATTCAATTCAAGACCATCGACATAGTTAACGTCCACATGTATTTCATTATAGCAATAAGGATCCAATTTATCTGTAATACTCTTGCTCAAGAAAAGTGAGATATTCTCAACGGAAGTCGAAATATAATTCCTTTCTGTGGTTAATATTGATCTGAACCAGCCCTCCAAGTCTCCATTTGATTTATGTAAAATAAATTCACCACTTGAAATCAAAATAAAAATTGTGTCGCCAATTATCGATTTCTTCAAATTATAAGAATCTAGTTTTCTTTGAATATTCCCTGAATCTGTGATTTCAATACCAAACGTTTTTCCATTGAAAGTTCCTATGAAATCAAAAAATTTTGGATCATTAAAACCTGTGGTAGTAAAATTATATTTATTAAATATGGACAATAAATCACGAAGCATAATTTCCAGGCCAGCCCCATTTAGCCTATAGACAAACCTACTACTCCCCTGTATCATTCCCTGATTTATCAACTTCTTATACGGCTCATCAAAACCAATCAAATTCAAATCATATAAAACCTTTGTCCACATACGGCTGTATAGTAAATGTCCAACAGCATGCTCTGTTCCTCCAACATATACGTCTACCTGGTTCCAGTAATCCGTCGCTTTGCGGCCAGCAAATTCATGGTCATTGTGCGGATCCATATAACGAAGAAAATACCATGAAGAACCGGCGTAACCGGGCATGGTATTGGTTTCGCGGGTGTACATTTCGTTGACCTCACCCCTAACCCCTCTCCCGGGGAGAGGGGAACGAGAGCGCAGTGCTGCACGAATCTTTTCAAGCACCTCATGTATGCTATGCTCTACTTCATCATTGGAGAATCTTATTTCGTGAAAGCCATGCTCATTTAAGTATTTCGTTCTCTCTGCGTCATACTTCACTTGTTCATTACTATTGTGATATTCGCCATCAATCTCTATTACTAACATTTTTTCGATGCAAACAAAATCAACAATAAAGCCACCAATTGCATGTTGCCTTCTGAATTTTTCATTACTCAAATTCCTGTTTCTGAGGTTCGCCCAGAGTAATTTTTCTGCTGTTGTTTGATTCTTCCTGTTTTCTCTTGCAAACGGTTTTAACGATTTCCATGTGGTAGCATCAGACGTTATGTAGTCGTGAGGTTCTTCCCCCCTCTCCTTTGGAGAGGGGTTGGGGGTGAGGTCCTCTGATGCTCTTTCGGTAATGCTAATTTCTTTTCCGGGGCTGAGATTTAAATACGTATCTCCCAACTCAACATCATCTGCATTTACATTCACCCAATCTGTCACATTTGCCAGTGGGCCCTCGCCTTCGGGGCCGGGCTTATAATGCTCCACATGCGGAAGAGTTACCGGTAACTCATCGTCATCCAGCGCATATGCGATACCGTTATGATAAATGATCGGAAAAGGCTCGCCCCAATATCTTTGGCGGCTGAACCCCGCATCGCGCATTTTATAATTCACTTTTCTTTTCCCAATACCTTCTTCCTCAATTTTATTTAGTACTACATCAAAAGCATCCGTCATTTTCATTCCATTCAGAAAACCGGAATTGATCAGTGTGGCCTCTTTTGTGGGATTCGCTTCCTTACCGTTGTAGTAATCTCCGATGATATTGGTAATTGGAATATTAAAATGAGTGGCAAAATCGTAGTCACGCTGATCGCCACAAGGCACCGCCATGATAGCGCCTGTGCCGTATCCCGCCAAAACATATTCTGCAATCCATATCGGGATCTTTCTTCCGTCAAATGGATTGATCGCATAAGCACCGGTGAATTCTCCCGTAACCTGTTTGACCTCTGCTAAACGCTCGCGTTCACTCCTGCTTTTTACATAATTCAAATATTCGTCTATGCGTGCCCGTTGTTCCGGTGTAGTGATCTTTTCTACCAGATCATGCTCTGGAGCAAGCACCATAAAATCAACTCCAAAAATGGTATCGGGACGGGTGGTGTAAACGGTTAAAATTAAAGCCTCACCCCCGGCCCCTCTCCCGCGGGAGAGGGGGGAAAATGCCTTCAATTCATTTTTGATCTTTTCGATTACATACGCGATATTTTTCTCAACTTCATCATTTGTAAATCGGATTAGTCTATAACCTAATTGTAAGAGGTACTCTCTCCTCGCATCATCATATTTCTTTTGTTCAGGTTCATTATGATATTCACCGTTGATTTCAATGAGCAATCTTTCATTTAAAAATGCAAAGTCGACGATAAACGGGCCAATAACATGTTGCCTTCTTACTTTGGATCCTAATTGATTATTTCTCAGTCTTTGCCACAAAATATTTTCAGCTTCAGTTTTCTCCTTCCTATTTTGCCTTGGCAGGTCCTTTAATTGTGGCCACACTTTAGCTTCTGCTGTCTTTATTGAGGTGCTGTTCCCCTCTGCTTCGGGAGAGGGGTTAGGGATGAGGCTTTCAGCTATGTCAAATACAATCTCCGCCCCCTGGCTTTTTCCGATCCAGTTACGCTGCATTTCCTTCATGGCATCAGAGAAATCAACCTTTTCCAGGCCTTGCAATAATCTATCCGCGTAAGCAGTAATACGCAAATACCATTGTCGCATTTTCTTTTTTACCACAGGGTGTCCGCCGCGTTCGCTAACGCCATTGATCACTTCGTCGTTTGCCAGTACGGTTCCCAACGCTTCACACCAATTCACTTCGCCGAAGGCCGAGTAGGCAAGGCGATATTCCATCAGCATGTCCATCTTTTCCGCTTCGGAAAAGTTTTTCCATTCGCCTGCTGTGAAAAGTTTCTTCGTTTGTATATGGCCGTTAGTATTACTGTTTCCTTCCTTTTCAAATAATTTCACCAACTCATCAATACCTCTTGCCTTATTTTGCTGTACATCGTACCAACTGTTGAAAAGCCGTAAAAAAATCCATTGTGTCCAGCGGTAGTATTTCGGATCACTGGTGCGCACCTCGCGGCTCCAGTCGAAACTAAAACCGATATTATCCAGTTGTTCGCGGAAATTTTTTATGTTGTTCTCAGTGGTTACGGCAGGATGTTGCCCTGTTTCGAGTGCATATTGCTCTGCGGGCAGGCCAAAGCTATCATAGCCCATTGGATGCAACACATTAAAACCTTTCAACCTTTTGTAACGGGCATAAATATCACTGGCAATATACCCTAATGGATGACCGACATGCAAACCTGCACCACTCGGATAAGGAAACATATCCAGCACATAACACTTCGGCTTCGTAAAATCATTTTCCACCTTGTAGGCGCCGGATTCCTTCCAGCGGCGCTGCCATTTTTTTTCTATGTCCCTGAAGTTATATTCCATGATATAGTTATCTCTTAAATTATCGAATGAACATTGTCTCGTAAATTTCCTTGAAATGATGCAAAGAAGATCACCCGCAAAGATGCGGGCGCCTATTTGTGAAATAAATGTTATTCATTACCTCATTATTACCTCCAATGCTGCCTGTAGATTACATTAGCAGTCCGGGCGCAAAAATACTAAACTGTTTAAAAACATTTAATTTTGCCCACTGCTGAAAGTACATATTTAAAAGATCAATCATCTTATGTCTCAAATCGGTAAAGCATCCGCCAAAAGAGGAAAACCGTCTTACGTTTATGCAATCATTGGTGTATCGTTGGTATTGTTTCTGTTCGGCGTTGTCGGATGGATTTTTCTGAACATTAAAAAGACAGGCGATTATTTTAAACAAAACATTCAGCTTCATGCTTACCTGTACCGGATGGCTACGCCTGAGCAAATTGATTCTGTTAAAAATTATATCGTGGGGCTGCCATATGCCGTAAACGTTGAATATATTACCCGCGAGAAGGCCATTGAAATTTATGATAAAGAAAATGATACCATTTGGAAACAACTGGCTATTAATAACCCATTGCCCGAAAGTATCGACTTTTATGTAAAGCCAAATTACGTAGACAAAGACAGTATCAACAAGATCGAAAATTATTTGCTCACTAATTTTCCGACCACCGTATCTGAACTATCAAGCCCGAAGGAAACAGTAGCAGGCGTAAGTGCGTTTGTCAAAAATACTACGTGGGTGCTGCTGATCGTCGCAATCATCTTGTCGCTTCTCGTCATTATTTCTATTGATAATACCATTCGCCTGGCAATGTACAGCAACCGGTTTATAATTAAAACTATGCAGATGGTGGGTGCTACACGGGGGTTTATTGCACGGCCGCTCGACGGAAGAGCAATTGTAAACGGCCTTATTGCTTCGGGAATTGCCATCGCACTGATGGCAGTTTTTATCAGTCTTTCGGAAAGATATATTCCTGAGCTAAGAGTTATTCACGATTCAAAAAATATGCTCTTGTTATTTTCCGGTATTATCGTGTTAGGACTATTTATTACCTTATTCAGCACGCACAGGGCAGTATTGAAATACCTGAAGATGAAACTGGATGAATTGTATTAATGCAAACCATTAAAACGTTAATATTGCAAACTAAAATTTTACATGGCAACATTACAACCAATAAAAAAGACCGGTAAGCCGATCAAAGCGGCTAAGGCGGAGAAGGTGGTACAAAAGAGCGAGCTTTTTACAAAAGAAAATTATAAATGGATGCTAATAGGCCTTGCAATCCTGGCATTGGGATTTTTCCTGATGGCAGGAGGCAAAAGCAAAGATCCCAATGTGTTTAATGACAATGTGATTTACAGTCCTATCCGGATCACGGTTGCGCCGATACTGATTATAGGAGGCCTGCTGCTGGAAATTTTTGCCATCATGAAAAAGCCTAAAACTAAGTCAGCAGATAATCAAGCCGATTAAAAGCTACAATCTTTCTTCAATAAGCTGCTTTGAAATTAAACAGATAAAATGACCGTTTTTCAATCTATCATCATCGGGATAGTGGAGGGTATTACTGAATTCATTCCTATTTCTTCTACCGGCCATATGATCATTGCAGAAAAGCTATTGAATATTCCTGACAGTGAGTTTAACACGGTTTTTACCGTAGCTATTCAGTTAGGCGCGATTTTATCGGTGGTTGTTTTATATTGGAAAAAATTCTTTGATTTCGGCCGGTGGCAATTTTATGTAAAGCTTGCCGTGGCTGTCGTTCCTGCTTTGATATTGGGAGCTTTGTTCGCTTCTAAAATAGATACCCTCCTGGAAAGCGCGCTTACCGTTGCCATCACAATGCTGCTTGGGGGGATTGTTTTATTATTCATCGACAATGTTTTCAAGGATCCTGTGATTCATAATGAACAGGAAGTTTCCTACGGCACAGGATTTATTATAGGGATATGGCAATGTATCGCCATGATTCCCGGCGTGAGCCGCAGCGCCGCTTCAATTATTGGCGGCATGCAACAGAAACTTACCCGGAGCGCAGCGGCGGAGTTCTCATTTTTTCTTGCGGTACCTACCATGCTTGCTGCTACTGTATTCAAGGTCTATAAGTACGTAAAAAATAATGGTAGCTTTACCCCTGAGCAAATAAAAATCCTGACCATTGGCAATGTAGTCGCTTTCGTAGTTGCCTTGCTCGCTATTAAATTCTTTATCAACATGCTCAAGAAACATGGTTTCAAAGTATGGGGTGCCTATCGTGTCATTGGTGGCATTGTTTTGCTGATCCTGCTCTTTACGGGTTACCTCAAAGGCTAACGGCAACGCATAAACGCATTTTCTATCTGCCGCACTTCTTCCGTCTTGGAAAAAATTCTTAATTTGAGTGCTTATACTCATATACATGCAAACTGCTTCCCGCAAAGTGATCAACGGATGGGCCATGTACGATTGGGCCAATTCGGTTTACTCATTGGTAATTACATCTACCATTTTCCCAACTTACTATGAATCGATTACCTCCGGCAAGATCGTCAAGTATTTGGGAAGAACCTTTACCGAGCCGACGGCGCTATACGATTATGCGGTTGCATTTTCGTTTTTGATCGTCGCTCTTTTTTCGCCGTTATTGTCATCTATTGCTGATGCTTTTGGAATCAAAAAAAGATTTATGCAGTTCTTTTGCTACCTGGGTTCATTGAGTTGTTGCTCTATGTATTGGTTTGCACCGGACGATCCGCAGTTAGGCATTAGTTTATTCATTATTGCTTCTATCGGTTTTGGCGCCAGCCTTGTGTTTTACAATGCTTATCTCCCGGAGATTGCAGAGGAAAAAGATCAGGACAGCGTAAGCGCACGGGGTTTTGCATTTGGTTACATAGGCAGTATATTACTTCAGGTTATTTGCCTTGTTTTAATTTCGAAGATGACCGATACCACGAAAGCTATTCAAATTTCATTTTTGCTAACCGGTCTCTGGTGGATGGGATTTGCTCAATTCACTTTCGCTGTTTTGCCAAAAAGCATACCCAACCCAGTTTCCAGAAGCCATAATGCCTTTACAAAAGGCTATGCTGAATTGAGAAAAGTATGGAATGAATTGAAGGAACAACAAGTGCTGAAAAAGTTTTTACTTGCATTTTTTTTCTTCGGAATGGGCGTAGAAACGGTAATGTATTCTGCAGCCATTTTTGCCAAACATTTAATTTTTCCTAAAACCGGTAACAAAGAGACAGACGCCTCGAATTCAGGTAAATTAATACTCACAATTTTGCTTATTCAGATCGTAGCAATTGCAGGCTCTTACCTTTTTTCTTTTTTGTCAGGCAGGTTTGGAAATTTTAAGGTATTGATAGTTTCGGTAGTAATATGGGCCGGCATTTGCATTTGGGCTTATTTTGTCTATACAGAAATTCCTTTTTATTGTTTGGCAGCGACCGTAGGCCTGGTAATGGGAGGCATACAGTCTCTTTCGCGCTCTACCTATTCCAAACTGATGCCGCCGACAAAAGATACCGCATCGTATTTCAGCTTCTATGATGTATGTGATAAAGTAAGTACTGTTATTGGCATGGTTACTTTCGGCCTTGCAACTGAAGAATTAGGTGGCATGAGAAATGCAGTGTTGTTTATTATGACTTATTTTATCATTTCATTTTTTATCTTATTGAGTACTATCACAAAACAAAGAAAGCTACGGCTGGCAGTATAACTATGAAACTTTATTCGATCAATACAGGTTATTTTAAATTAGATGGTGGCGCTATGTTTGGGGTGGTTCCTAAAAGCATCTGGAATAAATTAAATCCTTCTGATGGAAATAATTTGTGTAACTGGGCCATGCGATGTTTGTTGATTGAAGATGGAAATAAACTGATATTAATTGACAACGGCATTGGCGATAAACAGGATGCAAAATTTTTTTCCCATTACTATCTCAATGGCGATGATTCATTGGATAAATCCCTGGCGAAATACGGATTTAACCGGGATGATATTACAGATGTTATTCTTACGCACTTGCATTTTGATCATTGTGGTGGAAGTATCATTAAGGAGGGTGAAAAATTGATCCCCGCGTTTAAAAATGCTTTTTACTGGAGCAATGAAATACACTGGAAATGGGCCACAGAGCCGAATGAACGTGAAAAGGCAAGTTTTCTTAAAGAGAATATTTTACCCATAAAAGAAAGCGGACAGTTGAAAATGGTGGCTGTTCCGTCGTCAATAATCAATAGTCAATCGTCATTAGTTGAGAATCATTTAACACGGGCCGACACAGAAATACATTCTTCCGTTTCAACGCTTTTGGTAAATGGTCATACCGGCGCCATGATGCTTCCCGTTATTAACTACAGGGATAAAACCGTTGTTTTTGCAGCAGACCTTTTACCGTCGATGGCGCATATTCCTATTCCATATGTAATGGCTTACGACATGTTTCCGCTAACCACGTTGCATGAAAAAAAGTCTTTTCTGAAAGAGGCGCTGAACAATAATTACATTTTATTCTTTGAGCATGATCCCGGTATTGAATGCTGTAACCTTAAGCTAACGGACAGGGGTATACGAAGCGGAGACGTCTTTAAACTTGAAGAAATTTAATCTACCGGAAACTTATCAGCGATTTCAACGGATGGCGCAGGTTTCGGTAACCCATCATATCTACTTTGATGGTGCCCACGTCAATAGGGCTTTCTGCACGGAGCAGCAGGTGGTTTTCATCATCGCTTACCCAAACGTTCATTTTTTCTCCGCCGGTAAAAATGCTGCCTTTTATCAGTAGTGGTTTGAATTTAATTGCGTGAAACTTCCCGTATTTCGTTTTGATAATTTCTTTTCCTTCATAGCGCAGGTATAAATGATAGGTTTCATTATCCAGGAACATGTCGAACGGGATTTTGTCATTTACCTTATACTTGTCGAAATCAATATTGCGCGCATAATAGGTGGCGCTTATCACGTCCTGTATGCATGAGCCAATTTTGAATACCCCCTTCGTACTTACAGCAGTGCCGGCTTCATGATTGAATGTAACGTTGTCGTAAAACCTGGTCCCTCCTTCATCTACATTCCGGATAAATTTCAGCGGTAGCATAGTAGCGGTATCAATATAAGATTCATACCTGTCGCGTACGCGATAAAAGTTATCAAAAAAAGAATAGGATGTACCGGTACCTATACAATGATATACGGGGCGTCCATTATATCTCTCCAGGGTTGTTGAGAAAACTGCCTCGCCCGCGCCGACATACATGCCAAGCGTTGTGTAATATACTTTCATCGTGATTACCTCCCCCGGACTAAAGGCCGTGTTGGTAACTCCGCAAAAATCATCACCTGTCTGGGGCGTAAATCCAAGCAGCAAAATAGACAGTGCGGCTAATATTCTTACTCTCAATCTTTGTTATTTGTCTTTAAAAATTTTATGCCTGCTATTAATAAGCTCCCTGCCAGGGCAGGTACGAATAAATTGATAAACCAGATACCAAATGTGGCACCAATTATTCCGATCGTATTGTTGCTGTAAAAACTCAGCAACTCGGTGCTGAATTTTCCACGTATACCTAAATCCGCTATTGCAAAGGAAGGTACTATTGCCAATACTAAAAAAAGAATGCTGATCACACACATGCCATTCATCCACGCAATAGGTACGTCTAAAACGTGGAGCAGTAATATATATTGAATGACGAAAACAACATAGCGCAGGAATGAAAGATAAAGCAACCTTAACAATAATTTGACATTAAAGTTATCAAGCACATTGATGTATTGAACATACCTGCCCATTGCCGGTATTTTTTCAATGAGCCTTATCAGCCATGATAATCTGAAGTAAAAAAGAATGGTGATTACTGTTGCAACCAAAGACAATATTAAGAGTGTTTTTATCCAAAACAGGCTCAATCCCATCACCAGTGCATAGTTATCGATTTTGAAAAGGATAATATAAGAAAGGCCAATGCATCCCGTGATCAATGTGATGATGAGTTGACTGATGCTCCCCGTTATGGATAAAGAGATCGCCTTGATTCTTTTCCCGTTTTCTACATATAAGATCCGGCCGCCATACTCTCCCATGCGGTTAGGCGTATTGATAGAAAGTGCAACGCCACTCAGAACTGATTTGAAAGCGGTAAAGAAACTGATGCGTTGGATTGCTTGCAAAAGTCGCTGCCATTTCTTTGCTTCAATACCCCAGTTTACAAAGGCGAGCGCCACTATCAACCAGAACTCCGGTGCCATCTTGCCGAAAGGTGCCTGCTTAATTAAGCGAATTGACTCTTCTAAATGCGGCTGACCTTTTACCTGCTTGTAAAGTGAATAAAATAACCACACACCGAGGAGCGGGGCTATAATGTATCTGAATATTATTTTGATATTTTTGCGTGCACGGATCATCCGGTATAACACAAACGAATTTTACGCGTCGACATTATTAATGTATAGTCAAAAATAGCCTTCAATTGCATAAAAACTCAAAAATCATTTTAGGCATTGATCCCGGCACGCTGCTGATGGGATATGGAGTAATTGAAGTTTCTTCAAAAGGCATTTCATTAATTATGATGGATGTACTGAAACTTTCATCGCGAATGGATACTTATGCACGGTTGCAAACTATTCATGAAAAAATAGTGGAGCTTGTAAAAACCCATTCTCCTCACGCACTTGCCATTGAAGCGCCTTTTTTTGGTAAAAATGTGCAAAGTATGCTTAAGTTGGGCAGAGCACAGGGAGTAGCCATTGCAGCGGCGATGCAGGCAGGAGTACCGGTTACGGAGTATTCGCCGAGAAAAATAAAACAATCTATTACGGGAAATGGCAACGCTGATAAAACTCAGGTGCTCAGTATGCTGCAGCGTATGTTGGATTTCCGGGAATCGCCGCAATATCTCGATGCAACCGACGCACTTGCAGTGGCAGTATGTCATCACTTTCAAAATAATTCTATGATGAGCCAGAAGACTAAACAACTGAATGGATGGAAAGATTTCATTCAGAAGCATCCCGGAAGAATAAAATAGTGAACGGCGAGTTGTGAATCGTGAGTGTAAATAATCAGCAATCAATAGTCAGCCTGCGGCGGCACATACTATATCCAGCATCGTACATCGCACATGTTGATGATCAATAGGCAGTTTGCATATTTTGTAAAATTTTATGCTGTGCAGCTTTCATTTTATCTGCGGAAAGCGATAATTTTTTTCTGGTGAAATTTAAGTCATCCGCGCGATTGATCGGAACCAGGTGAAGGTGTGCATGGGGTACTTCCAGCCCGATGACGCTTATGCCGCAACGGTTGCAGTCAAATGATTTTTCAATAGCCTTGGCTATCGGCTTTGCAAACAGGAGTATTTTTTTCAGGTAGTCATCCGGCACATCAAAAAATTTATCTACCTCCATCTTGGGTATTACTAATGTATGTCCGGCAACCAACGGATAAATATCAAGGAATGCAAAAAATTCATCACTCTCTGCAATCTTGTAAGAAGGAATTTCTCCTGCAATGATTTTAGAAAAAATAGTCATTTGAAAAATTTTACGTAACTACTGGATACGCATATGAAATCAGGCAGTGATATTTTCCACTTTAAATCTGATAATACCTGCCGGCACCTGAATTTCCGCTGTTTCACCAATCGTTTTCCCGAGCAAACCTTTTCCGATCGGGGAACTGGCCGATATTTTTTGCAATTTGAGATCGGCTTCTTTTTCCGACACGATCTGATATGTCACCTGTTTTTTCGTCGCAAGATTCGTGAGGGTAACTTTGGTAAGAATAGATACTTTGCTGGTATCGATAGCATTTTCATCCACAATTCTTGCGGTGGCAATGGTTGCTTCAAGTTGTTTGATCTTTGCCTCCAGCAAACCCTGGGCTTCCTTGGCTGCGTCGTACTCAGCATTTTCTTTGAGATCGCCTTTTTCACGCGCTTCTGCGATTGCCTTTGACGCAGCGGGTCTGTCCACACCCTTCATGTGCTGCAATTCCGCTTTCATCTGCTCAAAGGTGTCTTTTGTTACGTAATTGGTCTGACTCATATACCCGTGTTTAAAAATTATACATTTCGTTCCGGTAAACAGAAAAAAAAATACAACGCCTCGCTTTTTGGCGAGACGTTGTATGCCACAAAGGTAAAAAATTAGTTTGAATTATTCTAATTCCAGCTTTTTTAATAAAACTTTTGCCATTTTCAAAAATGCTTCGTGGCTGTATCCTGCAATATGCGGGGTGATGATTACATTGGAATATCCGAGCAGCGCATTCAATTGACGGGTTTCGTCTTTGCTATATGTATCGAGCTTTTCATTTTCCAGGACGTCCAGGGCGGCACCGGCAATCTTTTTATTTTTTAGCGCATTTAATACTGCAGCAGTATCTGTTACTTTGCCCCTGCAGGTAGTAATGTAGTAAGGAGTTCTTTCGAGGGAGTTGAAAAATTTTTCATTCGCCATATGGTGTGTATCCTCCGTCAGTGGCACGTGCATGCTGATAACATCTGCATAGCGGCATACCTGTTCCAGGTTGGCCTCTTTGACGTATCCCGAACTGAAACCGAATTTGTACTTATCGTAAGAAAGTACGGTTACGTCAAAAGAAGAAAGCAGTTTGGCAAAAGCCGAACCTGTATTTCCATGACCTATTATGCCTATTGTTTTCCCGGATATTTCTGTTCCACGGTTGGCATCCCTGATCCATTTTCCTTGTTTTACTTCTTCAAAGCCCGAACTTATTTTATTGGTAAGATTCAGCAACAGGCCGAGTGCATGTTCGGCTACAGCATTGCGATTACCTTCGGGGCTGCTGACGCAGCGAATCCCTTTTGCAGTAGCGTAATCCGCATCTATCAGTTCCATTCCGCTTCCCAATCTGCCAATCCAGTTTAATCTTATTGCTTTATCAAGAATGGCCTTATCAATCGGGATTCTTGTGGTTACAATGATTCCGTCGGCCTGGCCGATAATAGCGGATAATTCTTCATAAGTGATCTTTTCATTATGAAGAACCGAATAACCCTTTTGCTGAAGTGCATCTATTAAATAGTTATGCACTTTGGCGGTGATAATTACCTGTTTTTTCAAATTGTGAATGGATTATGCTGTTGCGATCATGCTGATCTCTACGTTTGTGTCTTTAGGAAGGCCTCTGACAGCCACCGTTTCGCGTGCAGGAAAATCAGACTCAAAATACTTTCCGTAGACTTCGTTTACGGCAGCGAATAAGCTCATATCCTTTAGAAAAATAGTTGCCTTCACTACGTTTGAAAAAGTGAGCCCTGATTCAGATAAGATCGCCTGTATGTTTTTCATTACCTGCTGCGTCTCACTCGTTATATCTCCCGTAATCAAATCGGAGGTGCCGGGCACCAATGCAATTTGACCTGATATAAACAATAATCCACCAGTAAGCACCGCCTGGCTGTATGGACCAATCGGTGCAGGAGCAGATTGAGTGTTAATGATCTTTTTATTCATGTTTACAATTACTAAAATTCAAATTTTCCATCACCTTAGCAACTTATTTTTGCTAAAAATTATGTGATGAAGATTATAGCATTGGCAAATGTAGAACAACAGCGAGAAATTCTTGAAAAGAAAATGGATGCCGGTGCAGAAATAATCTTTGTGAAAACCCTTTCTGAAATAACTAATGGCAGCAACTACGATGCATGGTTAATACTGGCTGAAAATGTGGATTTAAATGCGGCCAGAGTTTTGTCAACAAAACCGGTCATTATCAATTCTGTGATTGAAACACTGCAGGGGTTGCCTGAAAACTTCAGCCGGATCAATGGATGGAGCGGGTTTTTGAAAAGAGACGTATGGGAAATTGCCGCTTATCACAGATCATCCATTTCGAAGATATTTGACGAACTGGGATGGAAACTTCTATTTGTAAAAGACGAACCGGGACTCGTAGCGGCTCGTGTGATCTCAATGATTATAAACGAAGCTTACTTTGCATTGGGTGAAGGGATAAGCAGCGCAAAGGACATTGATCTGGCGATGAAATTGGGTACGAATTATCCATATGGGCCTTTTGAATGGGCGAAAAAAATTGGAATAGACAAAATATACAAATTACTTGAGAAGCTAACAGCAACGGACAAACAATATTCGATAGCACCTGAATTAAAAAGGCAATTCTCTTTAATTTCATTATGAATTCATGTCATACATTTTAAATATTCATACTGCTACCGAGACGGCAATGGTAAGCCTCGCTGAAAATGAGACCGTGCTAAAGTTTTTTTTAAACACCGATGCGAAGCAACATGCAGGTTTTCTTCATGTGGCTATACACGATTTATTGAGAGGGTTGCATTTCGACATTAAACAACTGAATGCCGTTGCGGTAAGTTGCGGACCAGGTTCATACACCGGCATAAGAGTAGGGATGGCCACAGCCAAGGGATTATGTTATGCATTGAATATACCGTTGATATTTTTCAATTCACTCGAGCTGATAGCGCTCCCGGTAATAAAAAAGATTAATGAGACAAACACTAAATACCGCCCATTGATCGATGCCAGAAGGATGGAAGTTTTTACGGCAATGTATAATCATGATGCTCATGAACTTGCATCCCCGGCTGCAATGATTCTTGATGAAAATTCTTTCGAAGAGGAGCTGGCGTCTCATAAAATTTATTTTTTTGGCAGCGGAAGCAGGAAATTTGAAAATATTTGTACCAACAAAAATGCAGCATTTGTTGATACAAATATTTCAGCCATTGCAATGGCTGAAATCTCTTACAAAAAATTTATTAGCAAGCAATTTGAAGATATCGGTTATGCGCAACCGTTATATGTAAAAGAATTTCATTCAAACCGTTAAAATACTTTCCCGACATCACTTTTTTGGGTTGATGGGCCTTTTATTCCTTACCAAGTCGTACCTTTGTTCGTGAATTTTTTATAAAACTCAAAAATTTATAAATTATGACCTTCCCCGATACAATCCGGCACGCCAACGAAAATGGGCAAGGCACTGAAAATGAAAATATCCCTAATATAGATTATTATGCGATCAAAAAGGCTGCCTTGATTTTGCGTGCGGTGAATCACAAACTTCGCCAACAAATTATTAAGACGATTTTTGATAATAATAATTTAACTGTAACCGATCTCTACGTAAAACTTCGGCTTGAGCAATCTGTTGCTTCGCAGCATCTTGCTATTCTTCGAAAAGCCGGTATTGTAACTACCCAGCGCGATGGGAAATACATTTATTACTCTCTCAATTTTCCAAGACTGGAGCAGATTAACGAATTTTCAAAGAATCTTGCCGGCTAATCTTTATGGGCCCTGTTTTCTATCCAGGTTCTTTTTGCCTTTTCCAATTGTTTTACCTTTACAGGTAATTTAAATTTCATCTATATGATTGTGCAACAACTTTATACAGGGTGCCTGAGCGAAGCAGCCTATTTTGTAGAAAGTGATGGCGAAGCCATTGTAATAGATCCGCTGAGAGATACAGAAGAGTACATAAACCTTGCGAAGCAACATAATGCGAAAATCAAATACATTTTCGAAACACATTTTCACGCTGATTTTGTAAGTGGCCACTTAGACCTGAGCAAGAAAACCGGCGCGTCCATTGTATATGGCCCGGATACCGAGGCTACTTTTCCATTTCATCTTGCAAAGGATGGAGAAATATTTAAAGTAGGTGATCTTATGATTGAAGCTATACACACGCCCGGGCATACCATTGAGTCAACCTGCTACTTGTTGAGAGATGAAAAGGGAAAGCCATATTGCATTTTTACCGGAGATACTTTATTCGTGGGGGATATCGGAAGGCCTGATCTGAGCAGCGGAAATTTGTCAAGCACAGAACTCGCATCAATAATGTATGATACCATTCAGAATAAGATAATGCCATTGGCAGATGATATTATTGTTTATCCTGCGCATGGCGCGGGGTCAAGCTGTGGTAAAAATATTGGAAACGAAACTACCACCACCATTGGTGATCAGAAAAAAGTGAATTACGCATTGCAGCCACAGTCGAGAGAAGAATTTATAAAGGCAGTCATATCCGGCCTGAATGAAGCGCCGCCTTATTTTTCGGTAAATGCAAAGATTAATAAGCAAGGATATGAAAGCCTCGAAAAGGTGAAATCTATCGGCCTCACACCGCTGAGTATAAATGATGTAAAAGGAAAGATCAAAAACGATATTCTAATTCTTGATACCAGGCCTGCATCGGTATTTATCAATGGTTTTATACCAGGTTCATTGTTCATTGGCCTTGAAGGAAGATTTGCAGAATGGGCAGGAAGCCTGATCCCGTTTCATCGCCCAATGATTTTGGTAACAGAAAAAGACAAAGAAGAAGAAAGTATTGTAAGGCTGGCGCGTGTTGGTTTTGATAATGTAACCGGTTATGTTAATGGCGGTTTTGAAGCGTGGAAAAATGCCGGTGAGCCAATTGACATGATCATTGATATAGATGCAGACGAATTTGCGATAGACATTCCCCATGATGATCGCCTGCTTGTATTGGATGTGCGAAGAGATAATGAATTTGCCGAGGGACACATAGCGGGTGCAATCAATATCCCGCTGCATGAAATGACCGACGTGGCGCAAATTGCCCAACTGGAAGAAGATCAAAATATTTATGTACACTGCGGAAGCGGATACAGAAGTATCATTGCTTTATCGATTTTAAAAAAACAAGGCTATCATAATGCGCGGAACGTTGCCGGGGGATGGGCGGCTATAAAAAGCCGGCCTTCCATAAAAACAGAAAAAGACGCGACTGTTTTAAATTAACTCCTTTAGGCACAATCAGCTATAATTGCTGCCCGTTTTTTAGTAAAGCTGTTGGAAAAAATTAATGATGGTGCAATAACAGAATTTGCAGAGGAATCATTTCTTTTTTTTAAATTAGGATAAATTTCCAACCAGCCAGGCTATCAAAACTCTACTCATATGCTTTACAAATTCCTTTTTTCAATCACCTTATCATGTATCTGTGTGATTGCAGCAGCTCAAACATTACAAACATGGACGTGGGACACTTATAAAACAGAATTCAAAGCTCCCAGCGATCTTGAACTGAAAAAAAATGATGCCACCCAGTTTGAGGTCGGTAATGACAACATGTACCTGGATATATATCCCCGACAGGGAGAAAATCTCGCTTACAGTGGTATGAAGAATGCACTGATCAAATGGGCAGACCAGCTTGGACTTTCTTATGATACGCAAAATGCGGATGGGGATACTCAACCCATTTATCTCGAAAATCTAAATGGATATTGGGGATGCGCTATTGATGGTAAAAGCAAAACTGGCCTGCCTGCCACAATCATGTTGATCGTAAATCCGGATGATACGGACATTAGTTTATATGTGTGGATCAACTATGCGCATGAATACTATCATGATGCTGTAGCAGTGTTAAAAAGTTTTACACCGATTAAATAGTCTGCAATTGTTATTGCATAAAACCCGCTGCAATATATTATGGCAACAGACATAGGTCTGGTAAAACAATTATCTTAAGTTGTAAAAGGTAAATAATCACTATTATGTAAATATCCTTACACTTAAGAGCGCTATTAACTGAAGTAGTCGTGTGAAAAATTTAGAACCGTTCATAATTTTTGGACGGTTTTTTGTTGGCTGTAAATTCTGAGTAGCGAAAACGGCAGCAAAGGGCTATTCACCTTTAGGGTAAATATTTTTTTAATATAACTTTGCCATCACCGTTACGATTCGACTCCGATTAATTCAACTAAAATAAAACACACAACATGAAAAAGATTATTGGTATTCCGGTATTGTTCTTATTGAGTTTATATGCCTGCAATTCGGGAAGCAGCAGCGAAAATTCATCTTCGGACACGACAGCCTCAAAAATGGCTGATACATCCGCCATGACTGCAGATACTTCTCACGTAATGAACACCACAACTGTGGAACCACTGCCCGCCGTTCCGAAAGATGCAAAAGTTTTTTTCAAAAATCTTAAAAATGGTGAAACAGTCAAGTCTCCGGTGAAAGTGGAAATGGGCATTACCGGTATGTCGGTTGACTCAGCAGGAACCGTAAAACCCAATTCAGGTCACTTTCATATTTTGATAGATGCGGGAGATTCCATACCATCAGGCATAGTAGTGCCCAAGGACGCTACCCATCTTCATTATGGCAATGCACAAAAAGAGGCAACCCTTACTCTCCCACCGGGTAAGCACACCCTGGCAATCCAGTTTGCAGATGGAATTCATCGTTCTTATGGCAGCCAGCTTTCAAAAGCAATTACTGTTAACGTAAAATAAAGCTGAAATTTTTTATTGAGAAAAACTCCGGTACACCGGAGTTTTTTGTTCAGTCTAATAATGCCTGGCTCTTTCATATTGCACTGGCCAGTTAACGTCAGCATTTAATTCTTTGGCGGCGTGCAATGGGAAATAAGGCTCGCGTAATAATTGTCGTGCAAGAAAGATCAGATCTGCTTTGCCACTTTTCAGAATACCTTCGGCCTCGTGAGAAGCAATGATAAGGCCAACTGCTCCGGTAAGGATGTCAGCTTCTTTTCTTATTTTTTCTGCAAACGGTACCTGGTACATTGGCTTTAGCTCAATCTTCTGATGATGAGAATTTCCGCCGGAAGAACAGTCAATTATATCAACACCTTTTGTTTTTAAAATTTTTGCAAGCCGGACGGAATCTTCAATTGACCAGCCATCGGCTACCCATTCTACAGCAGAAATACGAACAAACAACGGGAGCGATTTTCCAATTGTTTTTCTGATTACCTCAGTTATGTCAATCAGAATCCGAATCCTGTTTCCAAATGAACCGCCATACTCGTCTGTCCGGTGATTGCTTAACGGCGATAAAAATTCATTCAATAAATACCCATGCGCTGCATGGATCTCAAACACTTTGAATCCGGCCTTCAATGCTCTCAACGCCGCTGATTCAAAATCATCGACTACTTTAAGAATATCCTGTTTGTCCATCGCTTTGGGTATAGGATCTCCGTCTTTGTATACTATAGCACTCGGTGCCAAGGTTTGCCATGCGCCTTCATTTTCTTTCAATGGAGCATTTCCTTTCCACGGACTGCCATGACTTGCTTTTCTACCTGCGTGGGCTAATTGAATTCCTGGAACCGCGCCATGGATTTCAATAAACGTAGCAATTCTTTTAAGATAGTCAATATGCTCATCTTTCCATAATCCAAGATCATCCGGTGTTATTCTTCCTTCAGGTGATACAGCGGTTGCTTCTGTAAAAATCAGACCTGAGCCACCAACTGCACGGCTGCCCAAATGAACGAGGTGCCAGTCGTTCGCAAACCCGTCAACGCTTGAGTACTCGCACATGGGCGAAACAACAATCCTGTTTTTAATTTCGATTTCTCTTATCATCAAAGGTTCGAATAATAGCGCCATGGTCTTTTGAAATTTTTGAGTGTAGATAAAAGTATGTGTAGTTTCAGTACACTCTTATAAATCACTATCATCTATTTTAAACCAAACATATCCCTGGCCAACATAATTGGAAAGGACCGTCTGTGCGGTAAGCGATACCTTCACTCCAGGATGAAGCTGTGATTTTGTAATGTCAAGAAAATTCATCGCCTGTCCACATCCAACAAATTTTACACCGTATTTCATCAGCTCGCTGATGAGCCCGCTGTTGGGATTGTCTTTTTTATACTTCGCCTGCCAGGCCTCGCTGTTTTCGATAGAAAAAAGCGATGAGCCATGTGCTACAACAATCGCATGAATGTGTGAAATATCGATTCCGGAAGCTACGTGTAAGTTGAGAACTCTTGCAATCTCCACGAGGCCCGGGTTGAGCTTTTCGTGTGTCGAATCTTTAAAGTTTAGGGTGAATTCAAAAAGTAATTTATACTGTCTTTTTGGGTTGGGAATTTCATCGATGCCCTCTACCGGCAGTACGCCGGACAAAATGCCTGCATTAATGAGCGGGAAATATTCTTTTGCCGAGAGCTTGGCCATTCTGATGCTATCTTTTCTGGCCCTGACAATACTGTCTGCTACATGCTTTTCTAATCCTTTTTCCGTTGCAACGGTTTGAGAAAAGGAAATAGCGGAGAATAATACGGTGAAAACGGATAAAGTAATTTTCTTCATAAACTGATGTTCTAAGATGAATAATTTGATTTAAGATTCGGGCGAATACTAAATGTACAGACTCAAATATAAATCACGAACTTATTTGAAAATTCAAGAGAAGGTGCGTGTAAAACCTTTATATAAGCAACAGCAAAAATTTACCACTAATAATATTCATTCAGTATAGCAAATAAAAAGTCTCCATTATGGAGACTTTTTATTATAATCCGTTTCTCACTGTTGCCTGTGAAGGCAACGAAGCAAGAAAGAATTTTACAAGGTCCTTACCTTAAACTGCTGCTAACTTACCAGTAGCCTTTTCAAAATGCTGCGCCACTTTTTCCCAATTCAGCACATTCCAAAATGCTTTTAAATAATCGGCTCTGCGGTTTTGATATTTTAAATAGTAAGCGTGCTCCCACACGTCGCATCCGAGAATTGGTTTGCACTTGCATTCGGCTACATCCATTAATGGATTATCTTGATTGGGTGTAGAGCAAATGGTGAGTTTACCATCCAATACGCCAAGCCATGCCCAGCCACTTCCAAATCGTGAAGCGCCGGCTGCATTGAATTTTTCTTTCATTGCATCGAATGAACCAAAGGCTTCATTGATAGCTTCGGCTAATTTACCGTCAGGTTTCCCACCACCTTTTGGGGATAAAATTTCCCAGAAGAAGCTATGATTCCAATGACCGCCACCATTGTTGCGAACGGCAGCGCTAATTTTTCCTGCATTGGCAAGCAATTGTTCCAGCGATTTATTTTCATTTTCTGTACCTGCAATTGCTTTATTGAGGTTATCTACATAAGCCTGGTGGTGCTTATCGTGATGAATTTGCATAGTTTCTTTGTCAATTGTTGGCTCAAGCGCATCAAAGCTGTAAGGCAGAGCCGGTAATGTAAATGCCATAATGTATATTTTTAAAGAGTGAACAATTTGTTGTTTTGCGAAATTACTTACTATCTCCTCAATAGTGATTCTTATAAATATTTATCCCTGAATGCGAAAATCTTTTTAACAGATCATCTTTTCTTTTTGAAAAAATTTTGCATCATCCCCGCGCATTCTGCCGCATAAATGTTGCCAATAATTTCTGTTTTGGGATGTAGTGCCACTTTTGCAAGTCCGCCATGCTTTGGGTCGGCGGCACCATACACCAGCCTGCCAATTTTACTCCAATAAATGGCGCCGCAACACATAGCGCATGGCTCTATAGTAACATAGATGGCGGCGTCAGGTAAATATTTTGAACCAACATGATTAAAGGCAGAAGTGAGCGCAATTATTTCTGCGTGGGCGGTTGAATCATTTAGCGTTTCGACCTGGTTGTAGCCGCGACCGATTATTTTTTTTTGTATCACTACCACAGCGCCTATGGGTACTTCGTCTGCATCCAAAGCCTTCTCCGCCTCCTTAATCGCCTGCTTCATGAAATATTCATCATCCATATTCAATACTGAAAGATTGTAACCTTACCAAACAAATGTAGCGGTTATAGCGGATTTTACGGAAGGTCTTACTTCACTTCGCGATTATTATGCCACCGGCGAGACAGTTTTGATATTTTTGCTCTCGTGAATCCTGTATTGAAACCTTCTACCGGTATTGATCCTACACGAAAATATGCACCTTTTACAAATAAAAAAGTAGTTTAAAAAATTATTCATCAAAACTTTTTCCAACAAAAACAATGAAGACAATACTCGCCTTAGAAGAAACAGCTATGGCTGCAATAGCTATTTACCTGCTCACCATTTATAATCTTGGGATATCCATTTGGCTTTGGGTACCTTTGTTTTTCAGTCCGGATATTTCAATGCTCGGTTATCTGGTGAATACAAGAGTTGGTACCATCACCTATAATGTTTTTCATCATAAGGGTATGGCAATAGCCATTGCGGCTATTGGTTATTACCTGAATAATGATATAGTAATTGCGACCGGCATTCTTTTATTTGCCCATTCTTCTTTCGACAAAGTTTTGGGTTATGGATTAAAATATCCGGACAGTTTTCAGCATACTCATTTGGGTATGATTGGAAAAATAATAACTAATCGCTATGTCTGTCATAAGTAAATTAGTAGCTGCGACATATCCGTTACGTATGAAAATTTCAAAAGTGACGGGTATTGGTATAAAAATAAATTCGAATGATATGAAACAGCCACCGCTAATAAGTTTTTATTCTCTCTACGCTACTTGCAACAATGGGCAGGAAATACAATTTGACAGGTTTAAAAACAAAAAGGTGTTGCTCGTAAATCTTGCCAGCCAGTGCGGATATACTCCTCAATATGCGGAACTGGAAGAATTGCATCGAACGAAAAAAGATATTATCATACTTGGTTTTCCCGCAAATAATTTCGGATCGCAGGAACCGGGTAGCGATGCAGAAATTGCACAGTTTTGTCAATTGAATTATGGCGTTACGTTCCGTCTTTTCAAAAAAGCAGATGTTATAGGAAAAAACAAGCAGCCCATATACCAATGGCTCACGGAGCCTGATAAAAATGGCTGGAACAGCGACGAGCCTCAATGGAATTTTTATAAATACCTGGTGGATGAAGATGGCAATTTGACAAACGTGTTTTCCTCTTCTGTATCGCCTTTAAATATTCTGCAGTCGGTACGGCGATAGCCGTCAGACTGCGGTTATTGAATAGGACTGCGATTATTTGATAAAAGTTCTTACTTTACCTGAATGAAAATTGCCATCGGTGAAATATCCCATATAACCATGGAAATAACCACGAAATCATTTTCTATTCAAAGGAAAATTATCTTCGTTTTCTGCATTTATTTGGAAAATTTGTTTACCCTGTTTGCAAAGTTTTATGTTATTGCCTGATGCAGAATCATCATCACTTCCTGATTTATGCCACGAATGATTCGGAACAAAAGAAGTTTCGTGGCAATATTGAAACGTCAGCACTGTCGAACGGTTTTCGTCTGTTACAAAGCGAATATGCGCATGAGATAAATAAGCATTGAAGCAGAACGGGCTAACTTTTTAAACAGGAGGCGCAGGCGAAATCAATGTAAAGCGGTGATGAGCATTATGAATATTTCGCCTTTCAATTATATATCAAACGCGGTTGCCGCCAGGATGGTTACTTTGATGGAAGAATGGCCTTTGTCACCTTATTGCGACTATGCAGAATGAGGCACGGGTCACTTTGTGATCAGAAACCGGCTTATGAATTGATTGGGTTTGATAAAGAAAATTTTGTAGGAGAATCTTACAAGGAGATCGGAGGGAAAATATTTTGAATTTATATTGCAACGCAAGGCATATTCTGTAAGCCGTTGACACGGCGGCCCCGTCAGACAGCTAAACCGCACACTTCTCATGATAATTCACGAGGTGAATCACTGATCTTTCAAATTCATAGCCAGAATAATTCATTGCAATTGTATCCAATACTTCTATAATCGCGTCAGCCTCTTTTAGGGTGACAAGTTTTAGCCGGTATTCTTTGATGTTGGGTAACCCCTTTAAATAATTGGTGTAATGACGGCGCATTTCATTTATTCCGACTATTGATCCTTTCCATTCAACCGATTTAATAAGATGTTTTTTACAAACGTCAATTCTTTCGTTAATAGTGGGCGGTGGCATTAATTCTCCAGTCTTTACAAAGTGCGCGATTTCCCTGAATATCCACGGGTATCCAATTGCAGCACGGCCTATCATGATGCCATCCACGCCGTAACGGTTTTTATATTCCAGTGCTTTTTGCGGTGAATCAATATCGCCATTGCCAAATATTGGAATTTTAATTCTTGGATTTTCTTTCACTTTTGCAATCAACGCCCAGTCTGCTTCGCCCTTATACATCTGGCTCCTCGTTCTGCCATGAATGCTGAGTGCTTTGATCCCTACATCCTGCAAGCGCTCTGCTACATCTTCAATATTTTTTGAGTTATCATCCCAGCCTAGTCTTGTTTTTACTGTCACAGGCAGTGAGGTACTTTTTATCACAGCATCTGTTAAACGAACCATTAAAGGAACATCTTTCAATACGCCGGCGCCGGCGCCGCGACAAGCAACTTTTTTAACCGGGCACCCGAAGTTTATATCCAGTAAATCGGGATTGGTAGCATCTACAATTTTGGCTGCAAGCGAAAGACTATCTTCATCGCCTCCAAAGATTTGGATTCCGATGGGCTTTTCATAATCAAAAATGTCCAGTTTTTTTCTGCTCTTGATCGCATCACGGATCAACCCTTCGCTGCTGATAAATTCGGTATACATTAAATGCGCACCATTATCTTTACATACAGCACGGAATGGCGGATCGCTTACATCTTCCATGGGCGCGAGCAACAGAGGTAAATCAGGCAGTATGATGTTTCCGATCGATGGCATTTAAAATATGTTTGTCAGCGTCCAAACGGCTATCGCCGTGCCAACCGCATGTGCAAAAAAATTGGGTGTAAATTTACGCACTTAAAAATTGAGATGGTAAAGGGAGACAATAATTCAAGAGATTTTAGCTATTTCGCGCAGTTTGGTATATTCATTGGCCTCATCGGGACGGGATTAGTCGTGGGCTCCATTATATCGGTAGTGATTTGGCTTGCGATGACCGGCAGGCCTTTTATTGCCATGGCCGAAGATATGTTTAAGCCTCAATATTATTATGAGGCTATAACGTTGCAGGCTGTTTCCACGTTGTTTTATTTCTTCTTGCCGGTGCTGGTATTTTCGGCAATATGCTATCGCCGACCTTCAAGGTTTTTGGGTTTTAATAAAAATATAACCGGTAAACAAGTGCTGATAGTAATTGGCATATTAGTGCTTACATTCCCTTTATCGGGTGGGCTGGCCGAGCTAAATAAGGTGATTCCGTTACCTGCCCATTGGGCCACGAAATTCAAAAGCATGGAAGACTCCCGCGAAACGCAGGAAGCTGCATTGATCAATATTAATTCTTTTCCCCGTTATATTATTTCCATGTTTCTTGTCGGGCTGCTGCCTGGTCTTTTTGAAGAGACCGTATTCAGGGGTGGTTTACAAAATATACTTACGCGATGGTTCAAAGGGCCTGTGATTGCAATTATTCTCACGTCCATTCTTTTTAGCCTGGTGCATGCTTCCTACTACGGTTTTTTAGTGCGCTTTGCGCTGGGCGCAATTTTGGGTTTAATATTTTACCTCAGCGGGAATTTGTGGCTATCGGTATTATTTCATTTTTTATACAATGGATTACAGGTAACAATGCTGTATGCTACACATGAGAGTATTGCAGCGGGGAAAAATCAAAAAGATATTGAGTCGAATTTCCCCATATGGGCAGGGATCATTGCGCTCATAGCCATTATTTACCTGTTCATTAAGTTTAAAGAAATTTCTTCGGTACAAAATGCAAAGCTTGCCGAAAAAGAGGCAAATGAAATCGACTTTGATTTTAATAACTGGCCGACACAATCTTAATCTTATTGAATGTCTTTGGATACCAAAACTTTCAGAACCCGCGCCCTCACGGCTGTTGTTTTTGTAATCATCATGCTGGCGGGATTGCTATGGAACCAATGGAGTTTTATCGTTTTATTTACCATAATTCATTTTGGTTGCTGGTATGAGTTTGTGAAGCTGGTAAAAAAAATAAACCCAGGGTACTATGTGCTGATCAGCATTGCCGGATTGCTTTACATTTCGCTTCCTGTTCTTATTCTTTTAAGAATGAGAGTTGGCAGCGACATTTTTACTGATAATAAATATTTATTGATAGTACCGTGCGGCATAATTTTTTCGCTATGGGTAAATGATACGATGGCTTACATTGTGGGATCGTTTATTGGTAAAACGCCGCTTTCGAAAATTTCTCCGAAGAAAACATGGGAAGGAACAATCGGAGGGGCATTACTTTGCATCCTTGCTATTACGTTGATAGGTTATGCAACCGGTTACTACAACTATAAAAACTGGATAATCATTTCAGCAAGCTGTGCTGTGTTTGGTACGCTGGGTGATCTCCTCGAGAGTAAACTAAAACGAATGGCCGGTGTAAAAGATAGTGGCGCTGTCATGCCCGGCCATGGTGGCTTTCTGGACAGGTTCGATTCATTGCTGATTGCTGCTATCAGTGTTGGTATATATTATTTTCTTTTCATGCAAGTCGTCAAATAAAACGGGAGTTTTTCGCGTCAATTTTTATATTTGCTGTTCAACAAATAATGCCGATGAATATTCACAAGGAAGGCTATAAATCCATTGCACTCAGCGCCCTTCTCTTTGGCGCTATCAATGTGATTTTCTTTTATTTCTTTAGTGCCTCCATGCCGGTGGTTTCATGGGTTGTTTTCTTTGTGACGCTGGTTGTTTTAATTTTTATTATTTCATTTTTTCGTTCACCCAAAAGACATTTCACTGTGGCCCATCACCAGGTAATTTGTCCTGCAGATGGTAAGATAGTAGTGATAGAAGAAATGCATGACGGTGAATATTTTCATGATAAACGCCTGCAGGTGTCTATTTTTATGAGTCCTGCTAATGTCCATTTAAATCGCATCCCTATGACAGGCGAGGTTACCTACAGTCAATATCACAAGGGGAAATACCTTGTTGCCTGGCACCCCAAATCGTCCACTGAAAATGAAAGACATTCGGTAGTGATCAAGAGCGACAGCGCTGTGATTTTGGTAAAGCAAATTGCCGGAGCTGTGGCCAAGCGAATTGTGAACTATCTTGCGATCGGCCAAATGGTAAAGCAGGGAGAGGAAATGGGTTTTATAAAATTTGGCAGCAGGGTAGATGTGTTATTACCGGTTGGCACGGAACTTAATGTGAAACTAAATCAAAAAGTAAAAGGCGGAGTTACTGTACTGGCCACCATCGATACGCTGATTCCCGTTGAAGAGAATGATTCAGCAGACGTAGCAAATAGTTGATCAAATTTGTTGACCCGATTTTCAAATTTGTACTATAGTATAGACTCCAGCTCTTTCAAATTATAAATGGTGTGAGTAGGCGTAACGGTGTGTTCCGCTTTAATATGATTTACGAAAATCGTATCCATTCCCACATTTAATGCTCCCTGGATATCGGCATGCTGATTGTCACCGATCATGATGCATTCAGTTACATCACTGTCGATCTTTTTCAGGGCATACTCAAAAATTTCTTTTTGCGGTTTCATTGAGTTCGACATCTCGGATGTAATCACATGCGAAAAATATTTTGCCAGCCGTGAATTATTCAATTTGCTCCATTGCGTTTTTTCAAAACCATTCGTAATGCAATGGATTGAATATTCTTTTTCTGTTAAATAATCCAATATTTCAAACGTATAATCAAACACCCGGCTTTTTGTTGGAAGGATCTCCAGAAATTTGGTACTCATACTTTTTGCCAGCGGTTCATCGGCAATCTTGAAGTCGAGCATTGTTCTCCACATGCGTTTCCATTTCAGTTCATCGCTTGTAATATATCCTCTTTCGAAGCGATCCCACAAAATTGCATTATGATATAAATACTGTGTATAAAAAGTTTCAAAAGGGGTTACCTGTTTCTTTTCTAACTCAAAAAATGCAAACAACTCTTCCAGCGATTCTTTTGCATTGGCATCAAAATCCCATAGCGTATGATCCAGGTCGAAAAAAATGTGACGATATTTTCGGGAAGAGGGTTTCACAGATTGATTAGATTTGTTTGTCGTAATCATAGTTCAACGCAATAAAATTATGAATATTGTAGTAACAGGAGGCAGCAAAGGTATTGGAAAAGCGATTGCCCTGAAATTTGCGTCCGGTGGTCACCGGGTTTTTATATGCTCAAGAAATAAAAAGGAACTCGCTGATACGGCAAAGGAGATCAACAAGAAATACAAGAACACAGTTCAGTATTTCCCGGTAGATATCAGCAAAAAATCTTTGGCAATAAAATTTACATTGTGGCTGCAGGAAAAAAATATTGTTCCTGATATACTTGTTAATAATGCCGGGCAATTTTCGCCCGGAAGTATCTATAACGAACCGGAAGGGACACTGGAACAGATGATAGCCGCCAACCTGTATAGCGCCTACTATATTACAAGAGCACTGTTGCCTGATATGATGGAGCAACGGTTGGGACATATATTTAATATCTGTTCCATCGCATCATTAAAAGCGTATGACGACGGTGGCTCTTATAGCATTAGCAAACATGCCTTGATGGGATTCAGTAAAAATCTGCGCGAAGAAATGAAAGCTTATAACATAAAAGTTACAGCAGTTTATCCTGGAGCGGTGCTCACCGCGTCATGGGAGGGAAGCGGTGTAAGGGCTTCACGGATCATGCAGGTAAATGATATTGCGGAAATCATCTACACTGCTTCATTTCTGTCGCCACAGGCTTGTGTGGAGGAAATTGTGATACGACCTCAATTGGGCGATCTATAGGCTTTTAATTTTTTTTTAACAGCCTATGTTTTTTTTAACTTCCGGCAGGCTTCATTTGTAATTAAATTTGTTCATCAACATGAATCGTGAATCTGATGGTGAAATATTTACAAAGAGAATTTGCTAAACCCTTACTTTTATTATTTAGTGTCTTCGGATGGTATTATATATATGCACAGGCCAATTTCGTTGCCGTATGTCCCCAGAAAAAAATAGGTAAGAACGACTACCTGCAGATCGAGTTCAGGATGGAAAATGCGTCCGATGTGGAAAATATAGATCCCCCCTCGTTTAAAAATTTTTCAGTGGTAAGCGGCCCCAATCAAGCCAGTTCTTCTTCAGATATTAATGGTAAAATGGATCAATCCGTGTCTGTAAGTTTCGTTTTAAAACCCAACGGACCGGGCAACTATACCATTCCCTCCGCCACTGCAAAAGCAGATGGCAAAGAGTTTCATACTGATCCCGTAAATGTGCAGGTTACTAATTCATCGGCAGTATCTTCTGCATCAAGCAGTCTTGCCAACTCGCTGGCACCATTGGCCAACTTCAATTTCGATTTTCCGGATGAACCCACGGGAGACGATTATGATGATTATGTTTTGAAAAAAGGTGAGAACATCAATGATAAGATAAAGAAGGATCTTTTTTTGAAGGCGGACGTCTCTAAAACCAACTGTTATGTGAGTGAACCCATTGTAGTGACCTTTAAATTGTATACAAGACTCCGTTTGCAAACCACCGTAACAGATGAGCCCTCGTTCAACGGGTTTTCCGTTAGCGACATAGATCTGAATAGCCACAATTCTTCGTTCAAAGAACGGTATAACGGCCGCGATTATAATGTTTACGTACTGAGAAAAGTACAATTATTTCCTTCAGGGGCAGGCACTATAAAAATAGATCCGTTGGTAACAGAAGACGATGTCACTTTCATAAAGCAGGATTATGCAGGATCCCAAAGTGGCGATCCGTTTATGGACATGATGCAAAACTTTGCAAACGCCATGCCGCAGTCAGGAAGCCTGGTTCAGCAGCATGTGACGATAAAAAGTGAACCTGTTGAAATAACCGTCAAGCCCTTGCCGGATACCGGTAAGCCTGCCAATTTTAAAGGCGCCGTTGGAAATTTTACATTTCAATCTTCGCTGCAGAAAAATAATTTTACTACAGACGATGCGGATAATCTGAAAGTAACCATAGCGGGAACCGGAAACATTCAGATGGTGAATGCCCCGAAGATAAACTGGCCTCAGGGAATCGATGGCTATGATGCGCAAATTTCAGATACTACCGACAAAAATGCAGTTCCTTTAAGGGGCACAAAGATATTTGCTTATCCGTTTACTGTTTCCAAAGCGGGCACGTATACAATTCCTGCAGTTTCTTTTTCCTTCTTCGATCCACAAACCGGAACATATAAGGACCTTACTTCGGGGCCTTTTACAATCACCGTTACTCAGGGAAAAGGGATTCACAGCAATCCTTTATTGAATGCAGTAGTCGCCAAAGATTCAACCGGCGTTTGGGACATAATAAAACACTATGCTGTGTATTTGATCATCGGCCTCATTTTACTTGCGGCAATAATATACTGGATATTTAAAAGAACAGAACCCTCTCAAAAGTCCGCCACTAACGACACAGTAGAGACGAAAAAAGAAAATGGCGAAGTTGCTGAACAAATGCAACCCGAAGAAAAAGTGATTCCGGTAAATCCACTTGAAGAGGCGCAGCAGAAACTTAATGAGGGGAATAGTACAGCTTTTTATCACGCAATGGATATTTCCATCAGGAAATATTTAAGTGAAAAGTTTAATGTGCCCGCCAATGAACTTGCCAAAAAAAGAATAAATGATGAGTTGGATAAGCGCAATGTGGGGCTTGGAACTTCGCTGCGACTCTCATCTCTGATGGAACGAATAGACCTGAACCTTTATGCTCCTCCGGGCAGCGCTAACGAAATGACCAACGTTTATGAAAAGGCGTCAGAGGTAATTTCATTGCTGGACAAGCAATGTTAAGCATCAGTAAACTTATACCCGATGCCGCGGATAGAATGGAAATATTTTGGCTTACGGCTGTTGTCTTCAAAATATTTCCTGAAGTTAAGAATGAAGTTGTCAACTGTTCTCGTAGTAGGATATACATTGTAGCCCCAAACCGCCTGTAAAATTTTTTCTCTCGGGACTACTTCATTCTTATTTTCAATGAGCAGCTTCAGCAGCATTGCTTCTTTCTTTGTGAGCGGTAGCGTTTCGCCCTGTTTGGTGGTGCACTCCAATGATTTGAAATTAATATTATTTTTCCCAAAAGTGAATATCTCTTTTACCTGCTCTTTATTAGAGGCGATGAGTTTACTTTTATTAATGAGCTTTTTAACACGGAGCATTAGTTCAGTGAGGTCAAAAGGTTTGGTCACATAGTCGTCGGCACCTTTTTGCAGGCCAATGACCCGGTCTAAACTGCTATTTTTAGCGCTCAATATCAAAATAGGTATTTCATAATTGAATAGGCGAATATTTTCACAGACAGAAATGCCGTCGATCTCGGGAAGCATCACATCCAATACGATCAGGTCAAAATATTCACGACGAACGGAATTTAATGCCTGTGCCCCGTCGCCTGCTGTTACTACACTATATCCTTCCATCTCAAAATTCAGCTTGAGCGTATCCCGAAGGTTTTCTTCATCTTCTACGAGTAAGATTGAGAGCTTCCTTGCCATAATTAATGTTTGATTAAACTGCTTTTTTTAAAATGATTTCGAACAGGCTTCCCCGTGGGGAATTGTCTTTCATTCTGATAATACCATGATGCGCCTGCACAATTTTTCTCGTAAGATATAATCCGAGTCCTGTTCCCTTTATTTTGTCCGAATTACCCCGATAATATTTCTCAAAAACTCTCTCCCTGTCCCTTAGCGCTATTCCCTGTCCTTCATCTATTACCTGTAAATGTATTTCTTTTCCTCCATCAAAAAGCCTCACCAAAACTAACTCCTCTTTCCCTGAATATTTTATGGCATTATCTAAAAGATTGTTAACAGCTAACTGCAGCATGAGCAGATCACCCTGGATAAAGATATCCGATTGCACATCTGTTTGTATGTTTCGCGATGGGAACCGGCTTCTGAAGTCATTGGCCCGGAGTTCTGCAAACTCGCTCAGGTTAAAGGTTTCTTCTTCCACCCTGTACACGCCTGCCTCAATCTGGTTGGAAAATAACATATTGTTGCAAAGCAGGTTCAGCCGGTTAGCTTCCTGTATGGTAGTTCTGATCAACTTCTCCTGCTGCTCTGGATTTAATGATCTTTTCTCCAGTGTTTCTAGGTTCAGCTTCGTAATGGCAATAGGTGTTTTTAATTCATGGGTAATGGCCATCATAAAATTTTCATGTTGGTGTGACTGCTGAAATTGCCGGTTGATAGCCCGGAATACCAGTACGCTACCCACACCGATTAGCAAAAGGAAGGTGATTCCCTGCCCAATATATTCGGCTGTGTTGGAATTTTTTTCACGGATAATTTTGTTTTCCTTTTCCTGGTGCAATACATCGTTTACATCTATCATGTCCTGCCGGTAACGGCTCATCTGGATGTTTTGCTTATTTAAAAGGATAAACCAAAAAAGCAAGGCGCCCACGATGCAGGCAAGTAAAAGCCAGTAAAGAACGTAAACATTTTGTGGATGTTTCAGCCTGAGTTTTCTATTTAGACTGTCATTATGATTCATGCTACAGGAAAATTACTTGAAATTTTCCGCACCGAAATTTTTAATGTGTCACTTCACTTTTTCAATTCGCAGTCCGATATCGAGAACATGTTTCAATGGGTTTTCTCTCATTATTTGTGCAATTGAAAAAGTATACTGTCCGGGTCTCCTAAAAGGCACGGGACCCGGAGTGATATTTTTTCTTACTTCAAAAATGTCATCGGTACCGGTGCCGTCCCAGCCATTGGCATCGGTGGCCAGAGAAAGATTCAGATTTTGATATTCTGTTGTATCGCCGGGAGTTTTCGTTCCTAATCTGAGCCAGATATTGTTATATTCAAATGCATCGGTATGTCGTAATACGATGTACAGGTTGTACATGGAAGTAGTATCGGTAATATCAAATGTAAATGATGGCGTATTGTTATAATACCATTGCTGCCGGGGAATTGCCACATCCTTTTCATACAAGTCAATTTTCACACAGGAGACAAAATGCATTGCAACAAAAAACAGAAGGCAGGTTTTTATCCAATATTTTTTCTTTAGGATCATACGACTTTCTTTTGAACGGCGCGGCAATTATAATACATTAAAGATTTGTTCCTTTGCTTTTTCCAATTCGTCTTTCATCAATACTACGCATTTTTGGATATCGGCATCGTAAGCCTTGGAGCCGGTAGTATTTATCTCCCTGCCTATTTCCTGTATTACGAAGGCCAGCTTTTTACCCTTTGCCTCTTCGGTTTCCTTCAATATAGAGCGGAAATATTCACAATGATTTTTCAGTCGCACCTGTTCTTCTCTTATGTCGATCTTTTCGATATAGTAAATCAGTTCCTGCTCCATTCTGTTGGCGTCATAGTTTTCTTTTCCGGCATTTTCTTCAAGCAGTTGTATCAGTTCCGCTTTCATCCTGTGCCTTCTTTTGGGTTCCAACTTTAGTATTTCATCTTCCTGGTTGTTGATATTCTGTATCCGCAACAGTAATTCCTTTTCAAGCGAGGCCCCTTCGTCTTCCCTGTGCCGGTTTACTTCAGTTAATGCTGCATCAATTACCTGCTTTAAATTAATCCAGTCTTCCTCTTTCAACTCTTCAGTGCTGGGCGTAACTACCTCCGGCAATCGGAGCAATGCGCTCAATACAGAAGTAGTGTCGATTTTCAATTCATTTGCAAGTTCATCTATCTGCCGGTAGTATACTTTTATCAAGTCGGTATTGATCACTACCGGTTTGGTTCCGCCATTCTGCTTGATCATGATCAGGCATTCAACAGTGCCACGGATTAGCTTTTCCTGTATCAGGTTGCGAATTTCGAATTCATAAGTCTTGAGAAGTGGCGGTATTTTCAAATTTACCTCAAACTGTTTTCCATTGAGTGATTTCATTTCAACGAGGTACGTTTTATCATTAATTGTTTGTTCGGCTCTTCCAAAACCAGTCATCGATTTCACCATGGTTATCTTTTATGAATTTTTAGCAAGTTATAAATTTCTGAGCGAGATAACGATTTCATATCTCCGGGTTGCAGATGATCGAGAGTAACTCCTTCAATCCTGTAGCGGATTAATCGAAGAGTGGGAAAGCCCACTTTTGCAGTTATTCTCCGCACCTGCCGGTTCTTCCCTTCTGTCAATACAATTCTCAGCCAGCTATCCGGTACGCTCTTTCTGAACCGGATCGGCGGATTGCGATCAGGCAAGAAGGTGGGTTGTTCAATCTTTTCAGCAAAGCATTTTTTGGTTTTATGCATTTTGCCATTAATATTTATAAATACTCCTTTTTTCAATTCTTCAATCGCCTGAATGGAAATTTCATGTTCCACCTGCACGATGTATTCTCTTTCATGGTCATGAACGGGGTTAAGTAATTGATGATTCAAAAAATGATCGTCAGTAAGAATCAGCAAACCTTCGCTGTCATAGTCTAATCGACCCACCGGGTATACATTAGAAGGAACATCAAAAAAATCTTTCAGGTTCTTTTTACCATCAACAGAAGTAAACTGCGAGAGAACATTAAACGGTTTATAAACAATAAAAAAATGAAACAATGCTCCGTTGAATTATTTGTGTAAAGATCATCCTAAAAAAAAAGCCCGCTTTTGAAACGGGCCTTGTTATATGGATGGGTTAGTAAGTACCGGAAAAAAATTTCCTACGCAATATTAAAAATAATTTTTTCACTACGAAAAAAAATTATTGCTTTTTTTATCAACATTCAAAACTTTATGTGGAAAAGGAACACTTCGGGTGGTCGTATTTGCAATTTCCTTTTTCACCAGATCTTTTCAATTCACCTCATGATTGGTTTCAATGACGAACAACATGATACTTTGAAACTCTTTATTCATCGATATTTCAAAAGAACTAATTATTCCTTTTAACAAAAAAGCTATTCGGTTATAACGAAACTTTTATTTAAATATTTTGCAACTGCAGGTAAAATTCAATAAACCGGGGATCAAAAAAATTTTTTTCAATTTTCTTTTTTCTTTAGCATTTTAACCGCCCGAAAAGACACTAAAGGATAAGTTTTACAAACTTTATCTTTGAAAAAATCATTTCATATGCAATTCCCTTCACCTGTTTCAGCGCAATGGATTGCAGATTTTATCGGCGCTGAGTTAACAGGTAACAAAAATTCTTTCGCCTCTGGCATCAACGAAATTCATAAGGTACAACCTGGCGACATCGTCTTTGTTGATCATCCTAAATATTATGATGCATGCCTGAACAGTGCTGCCACATTCATCATCATTAACAAGAATGCAGAAGTACCCGAGGGTAAAACTTTATTCATAGTGACTGAACCTTTTGAGGCCTATTCCAAAATTGTAAATCATTTCAGACCATTCGCCGCGTCAGAAGCAATGATAAGCAAAACAGCAGTGATCGGAAAGAATCCGGTCATTATGCCAAATGTCTTTTTAGGCAATCATGTTATGGTCGGCGATAACTGTATCATTCATCCGAATGTGTCCATTTACGACTATACCGTAATCGGTAATAATGTGGAAATACATTCAGGCAGCGTGATCGGAAGCGATGCTTTTTATCTTAACTCAAAAAAGAAACGGGAGGTGTGGTATAAAAAAATGCCTTCTTGTGGCTATGTGATAATAGAAGATGATGTAGAAATCGGAGCCAATTGCACCATTGACCGTGGTGTGAGTGATGCAACAATAATAGGCCGGGGTTCAAAGTTTGACAACCTCGTGCATATTGGTCATGAGGTGATAATCGGCAAGAACTGTATTCTTGCAGCGCAGGTAGGTATTGCAGGCGGAACTACATTGGGAGATGGCGTGATACTTTGGGGACAGGTGGGAGTGAACAAAACGATTGCCATCGGCGATAATGCCGTTGTAATGGGACAGGCCGGAGTTACGTCTGCTATTGAAGGAAACAAAACTTATTGGGGTACACCGATAGAGGAATTCATGGCTAAACGAAGAGAGCTTGTTTTGCTGAAGCGGCTTCCAGAGATTTGGGAAAAAATGAGGAAACTGAAGTGATTTATAATCTACGATTTGTGCGGACTCAATAACCACAATAATAACTTGCTCAATTTGTAGGAAAGCAAGAATTGAAAATAGGGAATGAAATCGTACATTGAATTATTCCACATAGTCATACGGCAGCATATCTCCTATTTTTTTGAAGGCCAGGTAACCATTAGTTGTAATGTCTGTTTGGTCGTAGTAATAGCCATTCTTTTCTATTATGATTGATTCGCCCGGAGCGAAGGTGAGTGTGGAGAGTTGGAAATCTTTTTTTACCGATGTGTCTGCGTCCACATAAGCTTCCTCCGGTTTTGCATTTTTATAAATGATCGCTACCTCGCTTTGATTGGGAATGATCTCTACCGTATTGGTACTATCATCCTTATCATAGTTTAAGGCGCCATAATAATTTGATACTTTCAATGGCATTTCCTCGTTGTTATTGTCTACTACGAATTGCAACTCAAATCCATCTTCATCCATCGTTTTATTGAAAATACTTCGCATCAGTTGCAGCATCGATCCTTTATAAGCCTCGTTGCGATTGACTTTCCATATTTGTTCCTGCTCAGGGGTACCCTGCATTTCCTGGAAGAGCGGATAACCAATAAACAAATTGGTATTGGTATTGTACTCATTGGTAAATGAATCAATCGTGAATTTCAGATTGTAACCCAAAGCGTCATTTTCTACCAGCAAAGGTTCTTTGGCCAACACCTTCAAACGGTTCTTTTTTTTGCTGAAATAAAAATGCAATACTTCAGGATTTTTGATAACACATTGCTTCGCAAATTTAGATTGACCAATAAAGTTCTTTGTGAAAAAATCTCCATACTTCTGCCAACCATTTTTTACCTCGCTGCTTAGCACTACCGAAACTTCTTCCAAAGATTTTGCCTGAGGACTTAGTTCAAACAAAAGGCTATCGTGTGGTTCGGAATTACTAATGCGTATGTTGCCCGTTTCGTAACCGGTATAGGTGACAATAAGTGAGTAACCTCCTTCAGGAATTTTTAGTTTAAAATTTCCATTGGCATCTGTCGCTTCGCCAAAGGTCGTATTTTGCGCAAATACGGATGCTCCCTGCATTGGTGCCCTGGTGTTCTTATCGATCACTTTCCCTTGTACCTCATAATAGGCTATCTGCGCAGCCGCTTTTTTGCCAACCGCAAATGTGAGGGCCAAAAGTATGATGGAACTCCATTTTTTAATTATCATAGGTGGTACTTTTCTTTTAATGAATTGCATGTGTAGGCAATGGTATCTTCAATAGGAGTAAATACAAAGTCGGGCAATGCATTTAGAATTTTATTATTATCGAATCTCACGACGGCCTGTGCCGTTCTTGCTGTTTCCCTTGTTACCAACGGTTTTTTGCCGGTAAATATTTTTTTAAATGCTTCCCATCTCCATACAATTTCTGCAAGAAAGGGGTTTACCTCTTTTGAGGGAGGCCTCTTTTGAAAATATCGGGCTATTAAAAAAAATACGTCTTTGTAAGATAGGTTTTCACTGTTCAGGATAAAACGCTGACCTGAAATTTCGCTATTCATTAACAGGATCATGGCCCTGGCAACATCTCGGACATCCACAAAACCGGTGATGCCTTCGCTGTACCAGTCAAAATTGTTGTAAACAGATTTGAACAAGGCAGATGAGCCGATATCCCAATTGTCACCTCCCAAAATAATACCAGGGTTAACAATTACTGCATCTAACCCTTCGCTTATTCCGCGCCATACTTCCATCTCACCATAATACTTCGATTTGCCGTACACGCTGTTATTGGTTTCCTCATTCCAGTGCATTTCTTCATTTATCATTTCATGATGAGGGTTTCTTCCTAACGCTGCAACAGAACTCACGTGTATCAGTTTTTTTATTCCCGCGCCAAGACATGCATTTACAACATTTGCAGTTCCTTCCACATTTGTCTTCAACAGTGCTGCACGATCTTTTCCATCATATGATATTAAAGCTGCGCAATGATACACATGAGTGATATTGTGCATTACCTCTTCCAAAGAGATCGGATCCAATATATCACACTGAACGGTCTCCAGGTTTTTACGAGAAATTTCTAATGGTGTGGAATGATAGATAGCTGTTACGTTGAGGCCCTGATTCAACAATTGCGTAGTCAACTCTTTACCAACAAGACCGGCGGCACCGGTAATCAAAACCTTATTTTGCAAAACAGTATTTTCCAATTAAATATTTTCGATGTAAAATTGGGAGAAAGTTAATCAGGTTTTTTCATTTGCGTAGTCATAAAAACCTTTGCCCGTCTTTTTGCCAAGTTCTCCCTTATCTACTTTTTCTATTTGGATGGGAGATGGAGTAAAGCGTTTCGCTTCATTGAAAGCGTGGTACAGGCTTTCCGATACGGCGAGATTAATATCCATTCCGATGAGATCCATCAGTTTGAAAGGTCCCATTTTAAATTCTGAAGATTCAAGAATGGTATCTATATCTTCAAAAGAAGCAATATTTTTTTCGAGTAATTTCAGTGATTCAAGATAATAATGCCGCGCTACACGGTTTACAATAAAACCAGGTGCATCATTACACATCACTGGTGCTTTGTTCATCTCCAGGCATACATCATGTACCACTGTTGCTATTTCTTCATTGGTATATTTACCCTTCACAATCTCCACCAGTTTCATCATATAAGCCGGGTTAAAAAAGTGCATGCCGATCACTCTTTCGGGCGCAATGATCTTTTGTTGCAGGGCAGTAATAGAAAGTGATGAAGTATTACTTGCAAAAATGGCTCCCTCATCGTTAATGTTTGCCAGTTTATTGAACAAAGAAATTTTCGCATTTTCACTTTCGGCAATGGCTTCTATAATAATATCAGCTGTACAGTCTTTGATGTCACGCGTGAATAAAATGCGCTGCTCAATGGCCTCCTTTTCTTTTTGGGAAATCTTATTTTTATCGATCAGGTAGGAAAGGTTCTTCCGGATAACGGTATTGGCTTTTTCAACGGCATCTTCATTTATGTCAAATAGAATAGTCTCAAAATTATGTTGTGCTGCTACTTGCGCGATACCGCTTCCCATGGTTCCTGCTCCGCAAACACAAATTGATAGAGACATAGTATATTGATAAGATTATGTCGCACTTGTAAACTGTTTCAAAAACCGCAGATCATTTTCACTAAATATCCGCAAGTCTTTTATCTGGTATTTCAACATAGCTATTCGTTCAATACCCATACCGAAAGCAAAACCTGTATACTTATTACTATCGATGCCGCAATTGTCCAGCACTTTCGGATGCACCATGCCGCATCCCAAAATTTCGACCCAGCCTGTATGTTTACAAACACTGCATCCTTCACCACCACAGATGAGGCAACTGATATCCATTTCGGCACTGGGTTCGGTAAAAGGGAAATAAGATGGACGGAAACGAATCTTAACAGTATCGCCAAACATCTCATGCACGAAGAAATACAATGTTTGTTTGAGATCTGCGAATGAAACATCCGTATTTATATATAATCCCTCTACCTGGTGAAAAAAGCAGTGGGCGCGTGCGCTAATCGTTTCATTGCGATATACGCGGCCCGGGCAAATAATTCTTATGGGCAATTTTCCTTTTTCCATTTCACGAACCTGCACGCTGCTCGTATGCGTACGAAGCATCCAGTCTTCACCACCCGTGGTAGAATGGGACACATAAAATGTGTCCTGCATATCCCTCGCCGGATGATTTTCGGGAAGGTTTAATGCAGTAAAATTGTGCCAGTCATCTTCAATCTCCGGTCCTTCGGCAACAGCAAATCCCAGGCGTTGAAAAATGGAAACAATTTTATTCCGCACAATTGTGATCGGGTGACTGCTGCCCAATGGCAGCGCTTCGCCAGGTAATGTAGTGTCAATATCCTGTTTAGCTGCCTGAAGACTATTTTCGGATGTTGCCTTGAGCTCTTCCAGTTTGCTTTCGGCAATTACCTTTAATTCATTCAATAATTGCCCGACCTCCCTGCGTTTTTCTGCAGGTACCGATTTCATTTCTCCCATCAGTGCTTTTATGGTTCCCTTGGACCCAAGGAACCGTATGCGAAAAGTCTCCGCGGCATTTTTATCCGGCGTTGAAAAGCTCCTGATGTCTTCCTTCGATTTTTCTATTTCTTCCAGCAAATTGTTCATAGCGCAAATGTAGTGCGATTCCCTTATTCACAAAGTTTTCCTGAACATGAATAAAAAATTACGGGATCGAATTTTATTATGTTTAGGTTTGCGCAAAATGAAGAATACATGTACGATCTCCATGAATTTTTAACGCCCATAAATAAACATGTTTTGAATGATGACAGGGCTTATAACGAAAGCCAGCTTGGACATTTTGTAAATATGTATGAAGAAGAACTTCCGGATGTAACAGATGTGGATGTGGTAATAACAGGGGTAAATGAGTACCGGGGAGATTCATTTATGGCAGACGAGAATGCTGCGGATGCAGTTCGCAGTCAATTGTACCAGATGTATTATTGGCATCCGGATGTGAAAATTGCCGACTTCGGAAATATAAAATCCGGCGCATCCCTGGCTGATACATACGCTGCAGTGAAAACTGTCGTTAAAGAATTGTTGAGTTTAAATAAAATCATAATTATTATCGGTGGTTCGCACGATATTACGTTAGGGCAATATTATGCATACCGGGATCTAAAAAGACCAAGTGAGGCTACAGTAATTGATGCAACTATTGATCTGCGGAGCGAGATGCCGGCACGAAGTGTAAATTTTTTGATGGAGATGCTTACCAGCGAACCCAACATGATCCGGCATTACAATCATATCGGCTTTCAAAGTTATTTTGTGCATCCGCGAATGCTGGAGACAATGGATAAGCTCAGGTTTGATTGTTATCGGCTTGGCAAAGTGAAAGAACAGATTGAGGAAATGGAACCGGTAGTTCGAAATTCTCATATCGTGAGTTTCGATATTTCTGCCATAAAGCACAGCGATGCTCCGGCCAATAGTTGTAGCCCGAATGGTTTTACAGGCGAAGAAGCGTGTACGCTTGCGCGTTATGCAGGATTGAGTCCTAATTTATCATCCTTTGGAATATATGGATTTGATCCGGTCAGGGATGAAAATAATCTTACGGCGTTGCAGATTGCACAGATGATCTGGTATTTTATCGATGGTAAAAGCAAAAGTGCTATGGAAACTTCGTTGTCAGACAGGCAAAACTTTAACGAATACCACACCGCTTTTGCCGAAGTGGATACCATTTTTATTCAGAGTAAAAAAACAGGTCGCTGGTGGATGGAACTGCCCAATAAAAAGCTGATTGCCTGCAGCTACAATGATTATCTTTTTGCAAGTAACAATGAAATTCCCGAAAGATGGCTTCGTGCGCAGGAAAGAGAGGTATGATTCATTCGTTTACTTTTAACTTTTTGCGATATAGATTCGTTTTTAATTTAGTACCGAATGCTACACTTCCAATATACTGAATACCTCATTTCTCTTGCGGCAATCCCGTTGATCGTGTTCCTGTATTTTTCACTGGTCCAATGGAAAAAAAGAGCCGCAAAAAAAATTGGCGACGCTTCCCTGGTGAAGCAATTAACCCGGAATTTTTCGAAAAAGAAATTTGGCTTTAAGCTGATACTTTTTATAACGGGCTTCATACTATGCGGCTTTGCTCTGGCTACTCTCGTAGAGCCGGATGGTTCGCAAAAAATTATGAGGAGAGGGATCGATATGATGATCGCGCTTGATGTGAGTAAGAGCATGCTGGCCCAGGACATTAAACCCTCAAGGCTCGACCGTGCAAAGCAATTAATTTCCAAACTCATTGATAGTTCGCCCGACGACAAAATCGGACTCGTCATTTTTGCCGGACGCGCTTATTTGCAGATGCCGATGACAATAGATCATGAAGCTGCAAAGATGTATTTGTCGACCGCGTCGCCCGATGACGTTGCGACACAGGGGACCGTGATAAGTGATGCGTTAAAGATGTGCGAAACCGCGTTTGATCCAAAAGAAAAAACATATAAGACGATCATTCTGGTAAGCGACGGAGAAGACCATGATGATGATGCCATAGCAGTTGCAAAGGAATTAGGGAGAGAGGGAATACCTGTAAATACTGTGGGCATCGGCTCACCGCAAGGCGCTGTGATCATGGATCCGGAAACCGGGCAATATAAAAAAGATGACAAAGGCAATACCGTAATTACCAAACTGAACGAAGACGAATTGCGGAACATTGCAAAAAGCAGTGGCGGACTGTACCAGCTATATTCTACTACCAATGAAGTAGCAAAAAATATTGAGGCCCAACTTTCGGGGCTTGGGAAAGAAATGGCAACGAATGATAGTTCGTATACATCATTTACGCAGTACTTCCAATATTTTTTGGGTGCAGCTTTTTTATTGTTGATCGTGGAGTTCTTTATTCCGGAAAAAAGAAGAAAACGGGTAAAAATTGCCGCTACAATTTTGTTATTTTTTTTTCTATGCAATACCTCGGATGCACAAAATGTGAAAAAGCAAATATACAAAGGCAATGAAGCTTATAAGAAAAGCAACTACGACGCTGCGGAAAATAATTATCGTGGCGCGTTAAAAATTTCTCCGGAAGATGAGATTGCCAATTTTAACCTGGGGAATACACTTTACAGGAAAGACAATACAGATGAAGCAGTGCAATCGTATGACAACACCATACAAAATGCAAATGATAAGATCACCAAAGAAAAAGCTTATTATAATAAAGGCGTAGCTTACCAGAAAACCAAAAAGCTACCCGAGTGCATCGATGCATACGAAAATGCATTGATGCTTGATCCTAAAGATGAAGATGCACGGCAAAATCTGGAGCGTGCCCTAAAGCAACAGCAGCAACAACAGCAGCAGAATCAAAAAAATGAGAAGCAAAAGCCGAAACAGGATAAGAAAAAACAGCAACAGCAGCAACACCAAAATCAGCAACAAAATAATCAACCTCAGCCGCAGAGTTCAAAAATGACAAAACAGGAGGCCGAGGAAAAGCTTAAGTCGCTGCTCGAAAATGAAAAGGAACTTCAGGACAAATTTCACAAATCGAATCGGCAGGCAGCGCTCAACAAGCCTGAGCAAGACTGGTAAATCCCAGCCATTGTATTAATCGTATTTTTGTAAAGTAAATCAGTACCATGGAGCTTTATGCAGCATCACTGACAAAGTACAAGCGACTACCCACTCTCGAGGTAAAAATTGGCGACTTGTTATTGGGAAATTTTAGCCCGATACGGATACAAACCATGACCACCACCGATACAATGGATACCAAGGCTACAGTGGAACAAAGCATCCGGTGTATTGAAGCAGGTACAGAGCTGGTAAGGATCACAGCCCCTTCAAAAAAAGAAGCAGAGAATTTATTGAATATCAAAAATGAACTGAGAAAGCGCGGTTATACGACACCGTTAGTTGCCGATATTCATTTTACGCCCAACGCTGCTGAAATTGCGGCACGCATTGTGGAGAAAGTGCGGGTGAACCCGGGCAACTATATAGATAAAAAGAAATTTGAATTAATAGAATACAGCGATGCGGATTATGAAGAAGAAATTGAACGAATCAGAACCCGTTTTACACCGCTCATAAAAATATGTAAAGAATACGGAACCGCTATGCGCATTGGCACCAACCATGGTTCCTTGAGCGACCGCATCATGAGTCGGTATGGAGATACCCCTATCGGCATGGTTGAAAGTGCGATGGAATTTTTGCGAATTGCGGAGAGTGAAAATTATTACAATATAGTGCTCAGCATGAAGAGCAGTAATCCGCACGTAATGGTGAATGCCTACCGGCTGCTGATTCAAAATATGCAGGAAGAATTGGGGCACTGTTACCCGCTACATCTTGGCGTAACAGAAGCCGGAGATGGCGAAGACGGCAGAATTAAATCTGCAATTGGTATTGGCACATTGCTCGAAGACGGCATCGGAGATACCATCCGCGTTTCCTTGACTGAGGATCCCGAATTTGAAATTCCGGTTTGCAGAGATATGGTGAAGCGATATGAGAATATACAAAGCACTGAACTTCCTCCCATACAAAAATCTTCATTATCTATTCTTACAAAAAACGAACGACGGCATAGTTTTGAAGTCCAAAATATTGGGGCAAAACATATGCCGGTGGTTATCGCGGACCTAAGTAAAAAAGAAAAAATAGTTCCCGAAGATTTATCGTGTATTGGTTATCGCTATGATGAAAAGCTGGATAAATGGAATATCAGCGATGCATCTGCTGATTATATTTTTTGCGGTAATACAAAGATAAATTTCGCGTTGCCTGGTTCATTGCGCGTTATTAATTATTATGATGCCCTGTGGCAAGGGGAAGGCAAGGAAAAACGTGTGCCAATATTTACAGAACTGCAATATTTGGATAGCAATATTATCAAATCTCAGCACACAAACTTCGTATTGCTTGACTGCTATTCTGAATATTATCCTGCATTTGATATAGATGCACTACTTGAAAAAGTGAAAAACGATCGGAATGTAATCTTATGCCTCGGTTCTGAAAATAAGAATGCTATGCAAAGCATTCGCCGGATGATCATTGAATTGGAAGAACGTGGCATTAATAATCCGGTGATATTTATTTGCGACAGCAATTATCCGCAGGAAGAAAGTTTGATCCATTATGCTATTGAAACGGGTTCGCTGCTGATAGACGGATTCGGAAACGGAATCTGCCTGCGGTATCATACTAATGATAATAAAGATCTTCCCGATTACTCATTAATGAATTCAATTGCATTTGGAATTCTTCAGGCTACAAGAACGCGCATTTCCAAAACAGAATATATAAGTTGCCCGAGTTGTGGAAGAACACTATTCGATTTGCAGGAAACTACTGCCAGAATTCGGGCAGTAACCAATCATTTGAAAGGAGTGAAGATTGCAATAATGGGATGTATTGTAAATGGGCCGGGCGAAATGGCGGATGCTGACTTTGGTTATGTTGGCAGTGGACCCGGCAAGATAACTTTGTATAAGGGAAAAGAAGTTATCAAGCGTTCCGTTCCAGAAGATGTTGCCGTTGATGAATTGATCAATCTACTGAAAGAAAATAATGCGTGGGTGGAACCTCTGATGGTGCCAGCCTGATTCTCATGGTTCCATTGTTTTAAGAATACTAAATCACCTAATTTTATTTTTCATAGCAAAGATTGATGAAAACAGATTTCCTGGTAATCGGCAGTGGCATTGCAGGTTTAACATACGCACTCAAAGTAGCACGGGCTTGCCCTGATCAAACTGTTACGGTTCTTACAAAAACATTTAGCGACGAAACAAATACGAAATATGCGCAGGGCGGCGTTGCCGGCGTTACAGATTTCGACAACGATAGTTTTGAAAAGCATATCGGGGACACTTTAATTGCCGGCGACGGATTATGTAATCCCCGGATTGTTGAAATTGTTGTAAAAGAAGGCGTGGAACGCATAAAAGAAATGATCGGATGGGGAGCTGATTTTGATAAAGATACTTCCGGCGAATATGCCCTGGGCAAAGAAGGCGGCCATAGTGAATTCAGAATATTACATCATAAAGATGTGACGGGCAAAGAAATTGAAAACACTTTATTAAAACAAATTGCAACAAGGTCCAACATTCATCTGCTGAATCATTATTTCGTAGTGGATATTATTACACAGCATCATTTGGGGTACCTCATTACAAAGTCTACTCCTGATATCGAATGCTTTGGTGTGTACGTACTGAATATGCACACCAATGAAATTGAAAAGATCACTGCAAAAGTAACGTTGCTGGCTACAGGTGGTAATGGCCAGGTATACAGAACTACCACGAATCCTTCGATTGCAACAGGAGATGGCATTGCCATGGCATACCGGGCCAAAGGAAGAATAGAAAACATGGAATTTATCCAATTTCATCCAACGGCATTGTATGAAGCAGGGAAAAGCGGGCAGGCATTTTTAATTACTGAAGCCGTCCGGGGCGATGGTGGCATCCTGCGAAATCATAAGGGCGAGGCTTTCATGAAGAATTATGATGAAAGAAAAGACCTTGCTCCACGCGATATCGTTGCCCGAGCCATAGATAACGAAATGAAGATCAACGGTACCGAATATGTTTTTCTTGATTGTACCGGTATGAATATGGAAAACTTCCTCCATCATTTTCCCAACATTTACGAAAAATGTATATCGATTGGCATTGATGTTTCTAAGCAATATATTCCGGTTGCGCCTGCGGCGCATTATAGTTGTGGTGGTATAAAAACTGATGCATGGGGCAGGTCTTCCATAAATAATTTGTATGCCTGCGGAGAATGCGCGAGCACAGGGCTCCATGGGGCAAACAGGCTCGCAAGCAATTCATTGCTTGAAGCCATGGTATTTGCTCATCGTTGCTATTTGGATTCGGTTGAGAAAATAAATTTACTTCGGTTTAATGAACTGATTCCTGACTGGAATGCAAAAGGCACAACTGCTCCAAAGGAAATGATATTGATAACACAAAGTCTGAAAGAATTACAACTGGTAATGACGGATTATGTTGGAATTGTGCGGACCAATGTTAGGCTCGAACGCGCTATGAAAAGATTAGACTTGCTTCATGAAGAAACAGAACAACTGTATCAGGCTACTTATGTATCACCTCAGCTTTGTGAATTAAGAAATCTCATCACGGTTGGGTACCTCATTGTAAAAGAAGCGCAATTCCGGCATGAGAGTCGCGGGTTGCATTTTAATACGGATTATCCGTACAAGAGCGGATTGGTTCAAAATATTGTATTATAAGCGTTGCCTTTAATAGAAACTAACTGATACGCATATACGTAGATGGGTTTTCCGTCGTAAATTTCATCTTAGCATATTACCGGAAGGTGTCAGTTTTTGAATTTGTGTTTTGATAGAGGTTTACGCGCTGAATTTTTAGCCTCTCCTTATATTTACTGAAAAAATAAACTTTCGGTCATCAAAACTTTTTACTATGCTTAAGCTTAAAACCTGGCATGAAATATATGAGGAAAGCAGATCCTTCGGGCAAAAACTGGCAGATAATGTGGCCGGTGGAATGGGATCATGGACATTTATTATCTGGCAAACAGTGATTGTTATTGTATGGATGATACTGAATTTTGTGGGGATTGTATATCATTGGGATCCGTATCCCTTTATTTTGTTGAACCTGCTTTTTTCAACCCAGGCGGCATATGCTGCGCCTATTATTATGATGGCACAAAACAGGCAAAATGATAAGGATAGAATACAGGCTCAGAAAGACTATCAGACAAACATCGAAGCGAAACAGGAAATAGAAGAGCTGCAAAAACGCTTAAATAATATAGAAGTGGAAAAGCTGGATAAAATTATTCAGATCCTGCAGGAAATGAAAGCGTTCAACTCTCCGGGAAATTAGTGCACAGAAAGTACCGGACCTGGCGCGCTATAAATGAAAAGAATGAGCCGAAGCCCATTCCTTTAGTAGTAACCTGAAACCGAAAAGTTATATCGAAACTTAATGAAAATCTAATCAGAGTTTCATTAATTTATTACTTGCTACGATCTTGCCATTTACCACAACATTCAGAAAATAGACTCCTGCGGTTTGCCTGGAGAGATCATTTATCGCAAAGGTGTTGGTGCCCATAGTCACCTGCTGCTGCAATTTTTTCACCACGCTACCGGTTGCATTGCAAAGCGAAATTTGTGCTACTCCTGCTTCCTTACTGTCGAAGCTGATATTTACTTTTTCCATATAAGGATTAGGGAACACTTTCACAACAGTGTTACTTATTATCGTGTTATTATTCAACCTTACAGAAACGGTTTGGCTATAGCTGACATTACCGGATGGATCTACAATTTTCAACCTGTAATAAATAGTATTGTGCGAAGCATTATCTGCTGCCTTATCTGTATAGTTATATTGACCCAAAGCACCGACCTGGGCATCTGCACCCATTATGAGAGCAACAGTGCTTAATGAATTTGGAGTAAATCCCTTTTCAATTTCAAAATGTCCGTTTTTTGCGTCTGCATCACTTTGCCAGCTAAGGTTTATAGCGTTGTTGTTTGATACAGCATTAAAATTCTGGTATGTAATTGGCAATACCTGGACAGCATCGGTAATTTTTCGGAAATATATACTGTGGTATCTGTCCGGTGAAATCGCTCCCTTATTCCCATTATTATCCACTTCAGACCCGGTATAAAACTTAAAGTCCGTTGTGTTTAAAAATACATAGTAGACCTGCACATCCTGTGAAAGTGTATCAATTTGTGTTCGATTTGCCACAGGACCAAGGACTTTCAGGTTAACGCTGCCTGGATCAGTACCTTTTATGTTATCCGTATCAACCTCAGTACTAATCGTAAGAGCAGTAGGAATCTGGGTAGGAAGGGCGTAACTCGATTGACCGTTTACCATTGTAAACTCCCTTACCCTCACGCCGTCACCATCTATATCAAGACCCGTTGCATCTACTTCCGAAAGGTTCTTTGGTTGTCCTCCTTTGTTTTTGAACTCAACGTCCCACTTAATATAAGATGACCCATATGTGCCGGGGCCACTTACTGTGGGCTGCCAAGCATTATAATATCCCGTAGACGTGTTGTCAATATTCTTCAACACAGCGCCACCAACAATGTTTTCGATTGTTACATAAGCATCAGTGCCACTGGTAACGTCGGCGAACTTGTAAGTAGCACCTACCTGTCCGTCAGTACCTGATACAAGAGTGGGATTTGAAAACTGCAGAGATACAGGGCCATCTTGAGCAATAGAAGTTTTGGTAAAAGCTAATAAAATGAGTGTAATTACGCAATAGCTTAGCGAACGAGTAAAATTGTGTTTCATTTTCTTTGTGGTTTGAGGTTACTAATCTGTACTTGAAATTTGTTTCAGTACATCTCGGTATTTCAAACAGACATAGATCACAAGCTATTCGAAGGATGTGGGAAAGCTTATTCACAGAAAAGATTGGGCGGAAGTTTTACTAAGATATCTGGGTAGCCGGGAGAACAGAGGTTAGAATCTTGTCGATTCGGGTACAAACATAATATCCACTTTTTGATTATGCAAGACCGTAAAATTACTGCATATTACGCTTTAGAAAATAATTATCAGAAATTGAATTACATTTGAAATATTATATGCTTTGCGGTTGGTAGTTAGTGAAAATATTCATCTATTTGGCTAAAAATATAGTATTTATTCAATTTTTTGCAAAAATTCGGGCAGTATAAATACATCTAAAATTTTGTGTGATATCGCTTTTGCCTGGTTTCCAAAGCATTTCCTTTTTAAAAAGAATAGGCCGAAGCCCACTCCTTTTTTAAAAAACAGCCTAAATATACACATGAGCTCTTTATTGTTCTTTGTTCAGTTATAATTTCATCAACTTCTGGCTTTCGATGGTCTTGCCATTTAAACTTACGTTCAGGAAATAAATTCCTGCACTTTGTGCAGACAGGTCCGTCATGGTAATATTGTTGGGCCCAATCATAACTAGCTGACTTACCTTTTTGATCACATTACCGGAAGTATTGCATAAAGATAGCTGAGCCGTTCCTTCCTCTTTGCTGTCAAAACTGATATTTACTTGTTCAATATAGGGATTAGGGAATACTTTTACCAGCGTATTGCTTATGATTAAATTGTTCAATTTCACACTGAGCGTCGGGCTGTAGCTGACAGCACCAGTCTGGGTCACCATTTTTAACCTGTAATAAACTGTGCTGTGATAGGAATTGTCCTTAGCATTGTCAGAATAGCTGTATTGGCCCATATTACCATCTGTCGTAAGCGTTCCCATTATCACAGCAACCGGGCTTAATGAGTCAGGCGAAAATCCTTTTTCAACTTCAAAGTGACCATTTTTTGAATCAGCATCACTTTGCCAGGTAAGGTTTACGATATCATTATCAGTAATTGCGTTAAGATTTTGGTATTGTATTGCAAGTACATTAAATGTTCCCGTAATTTTTTGGAAATAAATACTGTGGTACCTGTCCGTAGAAATTGCTCCATTGTTTCCGTTATTATCTACCTCTGAGCCAGTATAAAATTTAAAGCCGGTTGTATTTAAAAACAAATAGTCGATCCTCACATCTTCAGATAGCGTATCTATATCTACGCGGTTTGATACCGGGCCTAATGCTTTCAGATTGACTGTACTTGCATCAGTACCGTGTATGTTGTCAGTATCAGCTTCGGTGCTAATTGTAAGAGCTGTGGGAATTTGATCAGGAATAGTATAGCCTGATTGACCATTTGCCATAGTAAACTCCCTTATGCGAACGCCATCTCCGTCTATATCAATGCCCGTTGCATCCACTTCCGGAAGTTGTTTGGAATTGCCGGACTTGTCTTTAAACTCTACATCCCATTTAATATAGGATGATCCATATGTGCCGGGGCCGCCCACTGTCGGCTGCCATGCTTTATAATAGCCAACAGAAGTATTATCAATATTCTTCAAAACAGCACCCCCAATAATATTTTCTATTGTAACGTAAGCATCAGTTCCGCTGGTGACATCAGGAAACTTATAGGTGGCACCAACCTGTCCATCTGTGCCTGAAACAAGTTGCGGGTTTGAAAATTGAAGAGGAACAGGGTTGCTTTGTGACTTTGCAAATAAGGTGAATGCAAGGAAGACAAAGGCGAGCAGATAATAAATAAACGAGCGTAAAAATCTACTGTCCATTTTCTTTGTGGTTTGATGTTTCTAAATTGCATAGGAATGCTTAATTCCGCTGCGTTTAGGAATTTCAAACAGATAGGTAATGGCGATTCCTAAGATTGGAAAAATTGACCAGGAATAGATTGTGAGAGATTCGTTAAGATATCAGCGGTTATTGAGGAATGCCAGAGATATCAGCATTCCGTATTCGGGAACAAACATAATACACGTTTTTCAAAAATGCAATACCTGCCTTGCTGCGCGAATGCATCTTGAAAAAAGAACGAAATCGCAAGATCATGAAATTGAATCTTTTGATGGTGCAGATTGCTGGTAAAAATTTTTATACCTAATAAACTTTTCGATTATAAAATAAAAAACAGGTAACAAGATTTGTAGCGGAATTACTAAATACCTTTAATAAAAAAATTATGTCGCTCTGTGTTACAAAAAAAATCATAATGTATTGCTTATGCTTTTCTTTGCTATCGCTAAGCCGACAGATACGCGCCCAAAGGAATAACAGTGAACCTCATGGATGGTGGCACGGCGAACGAACGTTTTTACATGCGGAAAGCAAGGATAAGAAACTATTACCACTGATTTCTGTGAAAGGGAATCATTTTGTAAATCCATCAGGAGAGGTTATACTTTTTAAAGGTGTATCGATAGGAGATCCGGATAAAATAGATCATGAAGGGCATTGGGATAAATCATTGTTTGAACATATAAAAGATTTCGGCGCCATGATCGTTCGTATACCCGTTCACCCTGTAGCCTGGCGGAAGCGCACGCCAAAGCATTATCTTTCGCTGCTTGATTCGGCTGTGAGCTGGTGCACTGCTGAAGGAATTTATGTTGATATTGATTGGCACTCTATCGGCAATCTGGAAACAGAACTCTTCCAGGATTCAATGTATAACACCACGCTGAAGGAAACATATGAGTTCTGGAGAACCATTGCGCATCATTTCAACGGGAACAATACCATAGCATTTTATGAAATTTTTAATGAGCCTACTTCCTATCGTGGTCAATTGGGAAATATAAGCTGGGGAAAATGGAAAGAGATCAATGAATCCATTATCCATTTAATAAGAGCCTGTGACTCTACAACCATACCATTGGTTGCCGGTTTCGATTGGGCTTACGATCTTACACCGTTGCGGGAAGAACCCATTAATGCAGAAAACATTGGTTATGTTACGCATCCTTATCCTTTCAAACGGACACAACCATGGGAGCCAAAATGGGAAGAAGATTTTGGCTTTGCCGCCAGAAAATATCCGGTAATTGCTACCGAGATCGGATTTTCTGCGAGGGCGGGCGATCCGGATGATGGAGCCGAACACTATGGTAGCCGCATTATCCAATATCTTCAGGAGAACGGAATCAGCTGGGTTGCCTGGGTATATGATCCCGAATGGGCCCCGCAGATTTTAAAATCATGGAAGTTTGACCTTACGCGTTGTGGAGGATTTTTTAAAAAAGCTTTGCAGGAAAAATAATAATTCTAGCGTATATGGATACACGAAAATATTTTTTGTTTAATGGCGAACAGCGTTATGCCGCTTTTTTCTTACGTCATTGTAGTCGAGATAATAGATCAGTTTTACCGAAAGATTATTGTCCTGTGGAGCAGCCACAGTCTTTCTGAAATTTTTAGTGTAAGTAAAATCGGTATTGTCATCTTCATATACACCATCGTTTTTCCACGCGATATTTAAAAAACTTCCCGGAGCGAACTCCCACGTATAAAGTGCATCTATATTAAAATAATTGATACTCGTATTGTTTAGGGCAACATCGTTATGAACCGTTGGGATAAGGCTGCCATCGGCCTGCAGGTCGTATAGCTGCTTAATATTTACCCGGCTCCAATAATGTCTCACCCGAAAGGTAATTCCCGACCTGTAATTAAAATTGTATTTAAACGAAACGATATTTTCAATTGTTTTCAAATTACGACGCGAAAAAATAACACCGGTTACTATTCCATTCTGAATATATTGGTCATAATACCCCGCGTCATTAATAACAGGATTGTAGGTTATGTTATGTGTTACAGAAAATTTATCACTGAATTTATACCGGTGTTGCAGGTTCAGTTGATAAAATGGGCTGTTGAACAGGCTCCGCAAACCGACAAAGAAAATTATATCTGCAAAATATCTTTTTGCAATATTGGTTTGTACTTCAGGATTAAACTGTAATCTTGATGGCATCCGAAATGAATACCCCTGGGTACGGGGTTCATAAAAGTCATTGCCGCGGGGAACATAACCGACAAACATACTGACATTCCAAAGATTTTTTAACTGTACGAAACCATTCACATTGGTGGTGAAGACCTGGAATTTGCTGTTGAGAAATTGGCCAGGAAATTTATGATAAACCATGCTGTAATAAGCATTGTAGTTGATCTTCATCATATGATACCAATGCCCTGAATCCTGGATGAAATATCCTGCATACACCCGGTGATCGAGATAGTTATTGTTGAACAGTATCCCCATGTCATTAATATTATACTTTTCATCTGCCGCATCTTCCTGCACATTGAAGGTAAATTTGCCGCTGCTTTTCCCGGCAGTAATCGTGCGCGCTTGTCCGACTGAGTCTTTCATATTTGGGCCATACAGTTGGCTTACGGCAAATTTTATGTTGAGATTGTAATTATTTTTTTTATTGTTCAGATCAAGTAGCGCTGCAGTTGCGTCGGCATTATAGTATCCGCTGTTGCGTGTAACATAGGTATTTACAAGCGTTACTGCCGAATTATTCTTCATAGTTTGATCCAAAACAAAAATGTTATAATTGGTAAGTGGACTGGTTTTGATATTTCTTCTGTTACCGATGGAATCTTCCACGGTTGCATACATGGGTTGCGTGATCGCATTAAAAAAGCCGATACCCAATCCTTTTGCTGTTCTGCCGGTTATCTTGGTGCCATTTATTAATTTCGATTCGAGAGGATTTTTTAAAAAATGTTCGTCCGCATGAATATGGTTCGCATCATTTAAGGTGTCCTGAACGTTGTAATAGTCAACCGGCAGACCGCCGATCCTTCTCGAATAAAAAAGATTGCCTTTGCTAAAAAGGTCGGTGCCTTCTATAAAGAAAGGACGGTTTTCGTTATACTTTACTTCAAAGGGCGTGAGATTAAGAACGCGATTATCACTTTGCACTTGTCCAAAATCCGGGATCAATGTCATATCCAATGTGAAGCCATCGGAAATACCGTACTTCAGGTCCATACCACCATCGACAGATGCCGTAGTGTTTTTTACCCCGTCAGCATTATAGGGATAGTGATTCACGTAAGTAGATAAATAAGGTGAAAAAGATAATCGCAATGGCGCCTGGATGTTTTCAATACCCGTCCATAAGCCTTCCTGGTTAATGAAGCCATTTACTTTTACGTCGATCGGGTTCCAGCAATATTGCTGACCGGTTTTATTGCGGCGTCGTGTAATGTTTAGTCCCCACACCTGTTGTTTCTTATTTGAAAAGCGAAGCGCTGAATAAGGGATGCGCATTTCGAAACTCCACCCGTCATTATGAACTTTGGCAGCGCTTGTCCATACTGAATTCCATGTCGGGTCCTCGCCGCCATTTTGCGAACTGTTGTTATTAGTGTATCGTGCATCGTACTGCTCGCCGTAAGGTGTTACATAAAAGCCATATCCGTTTATCTTATCATTATAGGTATCGAATATGACGCCAATAAAGTCATTAGTACCTACCACGTCCCTTCCTACCAGTTCTTTTGAAATGCTGTCTGCAGAATGTTCGTAGCAATATCCGCCTACGTAGATAGCTGTGTTATCATATAATATATATACAAGGGTTCGTGTTTCATTATTCTCCGGTATGTTGAAGTCCGGCTGAAATTCTACGAAATTGGTTGCAGGGGCAGCCGTCTGCCAGGCAGTTTCATCCAAATTCCCGTCAATCTTAAAGGTGGCGTTGGTGCGTTGCGCCTTTAGCTCCTTTCCTACTTTTATTTGGGTATACCCATGCAGAAAAAAAAGTGATGCTAATATCGATAAGCAGGCGCGGAGCATGGTAGCCGGTTAAGGTTTTCTGCCGTAAAGAAAAATGAATACGCATAAAAAATGTTACCGCTGGTGTAATAAAAACTTCTTTACATTTTCTTTAACAAACAGGAAAAGGGATTTACTGTCCATCGTCAGGTATAACGGTAACGCCTATACGCAAATGGTCAAACTCCGATCATCTAATTACTTCAAAAGTGCGTAGTGAAAATCATCGTTCTGCCTCAATTGTCGTAACTTAATAGCATAAAGTATCATCATGCAAAACCGGGTGGACCCAATGGGAAATATCATAGATACTACTGCCCGCGGAGCCTGGATGGGTAACCGCGGGCAATTGCATGATGATACCAGAATGATTCTTCGTCCATTCAAGCTCAAAGCATGGCTCACTTGCGTACTGCAATTCAAAGAAAGGAAAAGAGCTGTGATGTCACCCAGATTGTATACCGAACTTTTTTTTCTTGACGAAGCCACTGCGTTTGCTGCGGGTCACCGGCCTTGCTTTGAATGCCGGAGGGAGGACCATTATCATTTTAAAATGTATTGGCTTAAAGGAAATCCCGAATATGGATTTACAAAGAATACATCCATCAACGAAATCGACGCCATCCTCCACACCGAAAGGATCAATTCGAGAGGCAACAAAGTGACCTGGCTTGATAATATCGATAACCTGCCTGCGGGAACATTTATTTTTATGAATGGTGAATCCTTTCTCATCGCAGGCAATCACCTTCATCACTGGACTCCGTTCGGTTACGATCGTAACATTTCTTTGCCAAAAGATACAACTGTGCCGGTACTCACACCACGTTCCGTTGTCAACACATTCAGCGCGGGATATATTCCACAGATAGCGATAAGCGATATTTAATATCAGTAACGACCACAGGAAGTTCCCACAGTAAAAATTTCTGATCGGTTTAATTTAAAACCCCTGACGGATAGCATTTTGCACCGTTTCTGCTGCCCTTATAATTTGAGTCTCTTTTTAAATGATATAAATCAGTTCTCCAAATGACTACTGTGCTTTAATTAATGGCTGATGAGCAATAATTCTGTAATCTCAAAAATATATCGATCTATGGCAGCAAAAACCAAAAGCCGGAAATACGTTTACTTCTTTGGTGGAGGTAAAGCAGATGGCAATGAATCTATGAAAAACCTGTTAGGAGGTAAAGGTGCTAACCTGGCCGAAATGGCCGGTCATCCTGCGCTTCGCTTACCTGTGCCTCCCGGCTTCACTATTACTACAGAAGTTTGTACTTACTACCTTGACCACAAAAAAGCATATCCAAAGGAATTAAAGCCGGGTCTGGAAACATCACTTGCAAAAATGGAAAACCTTACTTGCAAAAAATTCGGTGACGAAAAAAATCCATTACTCGTTTCAGTCCGTTCCGGTGCACGCAAATCCATGCCGGGAATGATGGAAACCGTGTTGAATGTGGGTCTTACGGAAAAAACGATAAAAGGTCTCATTGCGCAAAGTGGCGATGAAAGATTTGCTTATGATGCCTATCGCCGCCTCATCATGATGTATGCTGATGTGGTGATGGAAAAGGCCAACGACATTGAGCCATCAGCTAAAAAGAACAACGGTAAGGGAATCCGGAAAACATTAGATGAAAAACTGGAACATGTAAAATATTCCCGCGGATATAAAAATGATACCGAACTATCCGCTGCCGAATTGAAAGATCTTATAAAAGATTATAAGAAAACAATAAAAGATACTTTAGGAATGGAGTTCCCGGATGACCCGATGAAACAGTTGTGGGGTGGCATTGGCGCGGTTTTTAGCAGTTGGAACGGGAAGCGCGCAGTTGAATACCGCCGCATCGAAAAAATTCCTGACGAATGGGGCACCGCCGTTAATGTACAATCCATGGTATTCGGAAACATGGGTAATGATAGTTGTACCGGTGTAGCATTTACAAGAAACCCGGGCAGCGGTGAAAATAAATTCTATGGAGAGTATCTTGTCAATGCGCAGGGCGAAGATGTGGTTGCCGGTATTCGTACGCCCGCTCCTTTAAATGAATATTCAAAGAATGCACAAAGTGAGCATTTTACCACACTGGAAAAATTAATGCCCGCTCTTTACAAAGAATTAGATGGATACCAGCGACGCCTTGAAAAACACTATAAAGACATGCAGGATATTGAGTTTACCATTGAAAAAGGAAAACTGTACATGTTACAGTGCCGTGTTGGAAAAAGGAATGGTGTGGCAGCGGTACGCATGGCTGCAGAGATGCATAAGGAAAAATTGATTGATGCAAAAACCGCTGTTCAACGTGTTGCACCCAATCAACTCATTGAATTATTACTGCCAATGCTTGATCCTAAAGCAGAGCAGATAAATACTGTGATAGCAAAAGGATTGCCTGCAGGACCGGGAGGCGCAAGAGGCCGGGCGGTATTTTCTTCTGCTGATGCAGTGGCATGGACGCAAAAAGGAGAAAAAGTGATTCTCATTCGTGAGGAAACATCACCGGAAGATGTGGATGGAATGCATAAGGCGCAGGCTATTCTTACTTCCAAAGGAGGTATGACCTCCCACGCGGCACTTGTGGCAAGAGGCTGGGGCAAGTGTTGCATTGTAGGATGTGGCGACATAGAAATTCATGATGATGCAAAATATTTCCTTGCAAACAACGGCACCACCGTAAAAGAAGGAGATTGGATCAGCCTGAATGGTTCCAAGGGTGTAGTGTATGAAGGCAGCCTTCCATTGGTAGACGTTGATATTGAAAAAAATGAGTCATACAAGAACCTGATGAAACTGGTGGATAAAATAAAAGTGATGGGAGTACGCGCCAATGCTGAAACACCTGCTGATGCATTGAACGCAGTCAAATTTGGTGCGGAGGGAATAGGGCTTTTCCGCACGGAGCATATGTTTTACGGACAGGGAAGTGAACAACCGCTCTTCCTTTTGCGTAAAATGATTGTGAGTAAAACAGAAGATGAAAGAAGAAAAGCTTTGAATGAGCTATCCGTATATGTGAAAAAAGATATCAAGGATACGCTGAAAGTAATGAATGGTCGTCCCGTCACGATCAGGCTACTGGATCCGCCATTGCATGAATTTGTACCACACGATAAAGAAAAATTAAAACTGCTCAGCCTGGAATTGGGTATCAGCATGGGTGTATTACGCCGAAGGGTATTGGCATTGCATGAAAATAATCCCATGCTGGGTCATCGTGGTGTGCGATTGGGTATCAGCTATCCTGAAATTACAGAGATGCAGGTTCGCGCCATTCTTGAGGCTGCAGCTGAGCTGATCAAAGACGGCAAAAAAGCATATCCGGAAATAATGATACCGGTCACATGTACTGCATTGGAATTGATACACCAGAAAAAAATCGTAGACAAGGTGTACAAAGAAGTGTGTCAGCAAACGAAGATGAGGCGTATTCCATATCTCTACGGTACTATGATTGAAACGCCGAGAGCCGCGATTCGGGCATCACATATGGCAGCGTTTGCCGACTTCTTTAGCTACGGAACGAATGACCTTACGCAAATGAGCTTTGGCTTCAGCCGTGATGATATAGGAGGATTTCTTCCAAAATATCTCGATCTGAAAATACTTCCTGATGATCCATTCCAGACCATCGATCAGGCAGGCGTAGGCGAATTGGTGATGGATGGTGTTCAACGTGGACGCAAACTAAAACCTTCATTGAAAGTAGGTATCTGCGGTGAACATGGTGGTGATCCGGATAGTGTGAAGTTCTTTAACCGTATTGGGTTGAACTATGTCAGTTGTTCTCCATTCAGGGTCCCCATAGCAAGATTAGCTGCGGCGCAGGCAGCGCTTGAGCCTAAAAAGAAATAGCCGAGACTAACCACTTAGATATAAGACCCGGAACTCGAATGAGCCCGGGTTTTTTTATATCCGCGATCGAATCAGAATTGAATGAACGAGGCGACCCTGTAAAATAAAAAATATCATTGCACTTTGAATTTTGCAAAAGAGAATTTTAATGCAACTTTATAATCGCTTTATGCAGTATTTATGCACCAAAGCCTGCGTATTTATCATTGGGGAATAAAGTGATAGGGTTGCTCCCATTGATTAGCTATTTTCTTACCAAAGCAATGAGATAATTCTCACACAAACGCTGTTGGTAAGTTAGATTGTGGATTCCGGTAACCTGCTTACCATTCAATTTCGCCTTTTATTAATGCCGGAATAAAATAAGAATTCGCCCCTGCACAGGCAAATTTTTTCCTTGTTTGAATAACCAGTTTCTTCCTCCCCGACTAATATTATTCACCGTTATTCCAAGAGAAGATTTCGAACTAAGAAAAAAATATTTTGTTTACTGAACAGTGTTCATTATGTTTGTACCCAATTTTGAAAAATGGATATTGCCGGAAGAAAGCAAAAGGAGAAGGAAGACATGCGCGAGTTGATATTGGATGGAGCGCGGGAGGTATTCCTGGAAAAGGGGTATCACCATGCCAGCCTTCGGTCAATTGCGGACAGAATCAATTACAGCGCCGGCACCATATACTTATATTTTAAAGATAAAGATGAAATATTTCATGCTTTGCATGAAGAAGGATTTTACCGGCTCCTTACCCAAACCGAACCGCTCCGGCATGTAGCGGATCCTTTTGAGCGACTCAAGGCCATGGGCCGTGTGTACATGCAGTTTGCGAGGGACAACAAGGACCTGTATGACCTGATGTTTATTATGGCGGCTCCAATTAAACATGAAAAGGACCAGGAGAAATGGGAGATGGGCAACCGGACGCTTGGGTATTTGAAGGAGGTGCTCAAAGATTGCCAGAAAAAAGGACATTTTAAAGGGAAAGACGTTGAGTATTTGTCATTCATTATCTGGTCATCAATGCATGGTATGTGCGCGTTGTATTGCCGCGGAAGATGCCAGGCATACCCGGATCACGATGAAAATGAATTGATGGAAAAGGGATATGAAATCTTTGTAGAAATGGTCAGCAAAATATAAATTTTTTTTGCCTGTAAACTGAACACTGTTTATTAAATAAACATTAATTATTTAAATCAATTTTTTATGAGGGAATTACTGAAAACGGCATTGGTATTTTCATTCCTGGTCGTGATATCGGGCCAAGCCAGATCACAAAATGCCCTGGATGATTATGTCAGCGAAGGATTGAAAAATAACGAGCTGCTCAAAGAAAAAAAAGGAGATTTTCAGAAAAGCCTTATCGCACTGAAAGAAGCAAGATCGCTCTTTTTGCCAACCACGTGGTTTGAGACGGATTACACGGTAGCCGACGGAGGGCGCTCAATTGATATTCCCGTTGGCGATTTATTAAACCCGGTTTATTCAACGCTCAACCAACTTACATCGTCCAATTCATTTCCAAAAGTTGCCAATGTTTCTGAATCTCTCGTTCCGAACAACTATTACGATGCGAGAATTAAAACAACCATGCCCCTCATTAATCCTGACCTGCGTTTCAATCGCGATATCAAACAACATCAGGTGACGTTGCAACAAAATGAGATAGATATATATAAAAGAGAGTTGGTCAAAGAGATCAAGGTGGCGTATTTCAATTACCTGATGGCTACAAAAGCAATTGACATTTATGAAAACGCGATGGCAGTAACGAAAGAAAACGTGAGAGTAAATGAAGCGCTGCTCAAAGAAGGAAAGGGATTGTATGCCTATGTATCGCGGGCGCAAAGTGAAGTGAGCACGGTGGAAGCCCAATTGCAGACCGCACAGAACGAACAAAAAAACGCCAAAGCCTATTTTAATTTTTTACTCAATAAACCGCTACAGGATGAAATAGTTACTTCAGATTATGAAATGTCGGTGTCTCTGTTAGCGCCGCTAGCTTCTGCAGACAGCGCCGATGTGAATAGAAGAGAAGAATTAAAAAGCCTTTCGATAGCCGGCGATATAGACAGGAACATTCTTAAAATGAACCAATCTTTTCGTACACCGCGGCTCAATTTCTTTCTTGACCTTGGCAGCCAGGGATATGATTTTGCGGTAAACAACAAATCATTCTTTTACCTGGGCGGTTTGCAATTGCAGATTCCCATTTTTACCGGTAAAAGAAATTTATATGAAATAGAATCGGCGCAAATTGATTTGGATAATCTAAAACTTAAAACAGATAATACGCAAAATCAATTACAGCTTGCTGCATTTGTAAGTCGCAATAATGCACTAAATGCCTACAATAATTATTTAGCTGCGGTAAAACAGCAGGAGGCATCGCAGAACTATTTTACGCTTATTAACAGGGGGTATAAAGAAGGCACCAATAATTTTTTAGAAATGCTGGATGCCCGGAGCCAGCTTACTAACAGCGCGTTGCAGGTAAATATTAGTATTTATAAATTCTTCTCTGCCCTGGCCGATTACGAACGCCAGACCGCTTCTTATTCATTCAACCAATAAAATAATTTTTATGAGAAATAGATTATTAATTCCTTTCGCATTAGCACTGATCATTTCCTGCGGAAGCAAAACAAAAACCACATCCATTCCCATCAAATCGGAAACTATTGCCGTAAAGGTTGCGCCGGTTACATCAGATACCAGTCTCGATGTCATTCATGCGTCAGGTCTTTTATCTACGGAAGATGAGGCTCGCCTTTCCTTCAAAACCGGTGGTGTAATTGACAACATCATGGTGGAAGAAGGTCAGTACGTAAGAAAGGGCCAGTTATTGGCAACACTTAAGTCAACTGAAATTGAAGCTCAGGTAAACCAGGTAACACTCGCGGTAGAAAAAGCGCAGCGCGATTATCAACGTGCACAAAATTTATATCGTGATAGTGTAGCAACATTGGAGCAATTGCAAAATGCAAAAACGGGTCTCGATGTTGCCAAACAAAATTTGCAGCAGGTTTCCTTTAATGCACAGTATTCAAAGATATATGCAACCACCGATGGCTTTGTTGCCAGGAAATTATTGAACGCCGGAGAAGTAGCAGGGCCGGGCGTTCCCGTACTTATCATTGGCGCTGTTTCTGCAAAGAGTAAATGGGTTTTGAATGTAGGTCTTGCCGATAAACAATGGGCTGCAGTTGAAAAAGGTGATAAAGCCGTCGTAACTGTGGATGCATTCCCCGGGAAAAAATTTGATGGCATTGTGAGCAAGAAAGAACTTGTTGCCGATCCGGTGAGCGGCTCCTTCCAGGTAGAGCTTCAGGTAAACTTTGAAGGTAAACAACCTGCCATTGGTATGTTTGGTAATGCGGCGATTACACCTTCCAGACCTACTACAGGCTTCAGTATTCCTTACGAGGCATTATTGGAAGCAGACGGTAAGAAAGGATTTGTGTTTGTAACAGACGATGAACGGACAGTGCAACGAGTAGAAGTAACTGTTGCTTCGATGGATAACCAATCAGTGTATTTACAGAGCGGACTGCAGGGACACAATTATGTTGTGGTTTCGGGCAGCCCTTATTTGTCTGACGGATCAACTATTACGATCATCAAATAAATTTTCCCCGAAACAACTCAAACTCATTATATGCGATTTACTTCCTTTTTTGTAAAAAATTACCAGTTCACGTTGGTGCTCTTCCTGATGGTGATTGTGGTGAGCGTAACAACATTGCTTACCATGCCAAGGGCAGAAGACCCGGAAATTAACCCCCCGGAATTTCCCATTACCATCATTTATCCTGGTACCAGTCCGAAAGATATTGAAGAACTCGTGGTGAAGCCGATAGAAAAAAAAGTAAGTGAGCTCGAGGATATCAAAAAGATCACTACTAAAATTGACGATGGTGTTGCGGTAATTATTGTTGATTATAAATACAACAGCAATGTAGACTCCAAATACCAGGAACTCGTGCGTGAAGTAAATGCATTGCGCAGCGATCTGCCTGATGATATCTACAGTATAAAAGTGGCTAAGGTTTCTCCTACGGATGTGGATGTATTGCAGATGGGTTTGATCTCGGAAAATGCATCTTATGAAAAAATGAAAGCCTATGCCAGGAATTTAAAAGAAGACCTGGAGAAAATCAAGAGCTTGAAGAAAGTAGAATACTGGGGTGTGCCTGACCAGGAAGTTCGTGTGGATTTGAAGCTTGATAAAATAGCACAGGAAAAAATTCCTCTTAATTATGTTATCGGCAGCATACAAAGCGACGCTACCAACATTCCCGGGGGAAGCATCAGGGCCGGAACCAAGACGTTTAATGTAAAAACAAACGGCAAGTATAAGAGCCTTGATGATATTAAAAATACGATCGTGTACGCGGCAAATGGCAAAGTAGTATACCTAAAAGATGTGGCCGATGTCGGGTTCAACTATGAAGAAGAAACACACATCACCAGGTTGAACGGGCATCGTTGTGTATTGGTGACCGCTGCGCAAAAATCAGGGGAAAATATTGCTGCCACGCAAAAGGCGTATCTGCCGGTGATAGAAAAGTTTCAAAAGTCATTGCCTCCCAACATCGCACTGGTAAGGAATTTTGACCAGGCCGACAACGTGGAACATCGCCTCAGTGGCCTGGGCGAAGATTTCTTAATTGCGCTCGGCCTCGTCTTGTTTACATTAATTCCACTCGGATGGAGGGCGTCCGCCGTGGTGATGATGGCAATACCTTTGTCGCTCGGTCTCGGTATTGTAGCATTGAACTTGTTTGGTTTTTCTTTAAACCAATTAAGCATTGTAGGATTTGTAGTGGCGTTGGGTTTATTGGTAGATGACAGCATTGTAGTAGTTGAAAATACGGAGCGCTGGCTGCGTGAAGGCCATACCCGGATGCAGGCCGCTATCGAGGCTACCAAACAGATCAGTCTTGCCGTATTAGGTTGCACGGCTACGTTAATGGTCGCCTTTTTACCCCTGGCATTGATGCCGGAGGCTTCCGGTGAATTTATCCGCGGATTACCCATAGCCGTGATGTCATCTGTGTTTGCATCCATGCTTATTTCACTAACGATTGTACCATTTCTTTCGAGCAAACTGTTAAAGAATCATAGCAATCCCGAAGGCAATATCTTTTTAAGAGGACTGAAAAAACTCATCCACGGCAGTTATTCCCGTTTGTTAGAAGTGGCATTGCAAAGACCTGTGATCACGCTCATCATTGCATTTGCCTTATTCGGCGCATCCATGGGTTTATTTGGAATAATGGGTTTTCGCCTGTTTCCCACATCCGAAAAACCCCAGTTACTTGTGAATATAGACATGCCATTACAGAGCAATATCGATGCAACAGATAAGATGGCCCGCTATGTAGAAAGTGTATTGGCAAAAGAACCAAAGGTGAAATATTATACTACCAACGTGGGGCACGGAAATCCGCGAATTTATTACAACGTAATACCGCAAAATGATAAGTCAGACTATGCACAGATATATGTACAGTTGCAAACTGATGTAATCGCTTCAGAGAAAAAAGATATCATTGACCGGCTGAGAAGCGAATTTGAAAAAGTTCCGGGTGCTAAAATTGAAGTGAAGGATTTTGAACAGGGGCCGCCGGTGGAAGCTCCCGTTGCAATACGCATAACGGGAGATAATTTGGATACACTACGTGTATTAGCTGCGCAAACAGAACAAATTCTAAAATCGATTCCCGGCGCTATTTATGTAAATAATGATATTGGTGTTTTAAAATCAGATATAAAACTTGACATCAATAAAGATAAATCGGGAACGCTTGGCATTCCGACAGCAGATATTGAAAAGACCATTCGTCTTGCAGTAACGGGATTAAAAGTGGGTACCTATACCAATGCTGAAGGTGATGATTATGACATAACGATAGATGCTCCGAGAGATAAGTATCCAACATTGGCCACGCTGAATGAAGTATTTGTAGATAATGCGCTTGGTACGCCCATTCCGCTGAAGCAGTTTACCACGCTTGCATTTGAATCTTCGCCAACGGTGATCAAGCACCTCGATAAAAAAAGATTTGTAATGGTGACAGCCTTTACGGATAAAGGCGCGCTTGCAACAAACATCAACAAACGATTTCTTGAAAAGGCAAAGCAATTGCATCTTCCTTCAGGCTATTCGCTGGAACTCTCTGGCGAAGCGGAAAGTTCAAAGGAAGCATTTGGCGGCGGGTTTACTACGGTCATCATCGCCACTGTCTTTCTGTTTATCATGATATTGATACTGGAATTCAAAACCCTCAAGAGCACATTGATCGTATTATCGGTTATCCCGCTGGGAATGATCGGGGGGATATTAATGCTTTGGCTTACCGGCAACCCTATGTCGTTTGTAGCTATCGTTGGTTTTATTGGTCTTGCGGGGGTGGAAGTGAAGAATTCTATCCTGCTCGTTGATTTCACCAACCAACTCCGGCAGCAGGGGAAGAGCCTTGATGAAGCGATCAAAGTAGCGGGTGAATTGAGATTTTTACCCATCATTCTTACGAGTATGACTGCTATTGGCGGTCTTATTCCAATTGCATTAAGCAGCAACCCGCTGATATCGCCGCTGGCACTGGTGTTGATTGGCGGATTGATTTCGTCAACATTGTTGTCGCGGATTGTGACGCCGGTAATTTATAAACTGATACCGCCACGGATAAACCAGGTAGAAGAATGATGTTTGAAAAGACATTGCGGCGATAAATTTTTTTGCCAAACAGGAGCGTTCCCGGTTTTCTACCAAAAAAAATTAATGATACGCCCACTCCTGACATAGGGTTGTCACTCATCGCTTTCATCTTTGTGTTGTAAAATATTTCTAAAAACAACAATTATGACAACACAAGACATCGCAAACAGGTATTATGAGCTGGCTTCGCAGGCACAATGGGGTAAAATTTCCGAAGAGTTGCACGACGATAAGGTAGTATGTATGGAACCGGAACATATGGCCGCAAAAGGATTGCCAATAAAGACGGAAGGTAAAGAAGCATTACAAGCAAAAGCCGCAGCAAATCGTCAACGGATAGAAACACTTCACACCCAATACTGCAGCAAGCCCATTGTGGCCGGAGACTTTTTCAGTGTTGAATTAAAACGGGATGTTACTTTTAAAAATATGTCACGTGAGCAAAAAGAAGAGATCGGCGTATTTCGGGTAAAAGACGGTAAAATTGTTTCTGAACAGTTTTTCTATTGATCCATATTCCGCATGTATTCATCAGAAACTATTTCATCAGCTTATCTTTTATCTCTTTCCATGTGATGAGATAGATGTGGTTGTCCGCCAGAATTTTTTTGCAGGTATCGCTTGTAAAAAAATCGTAATCTGCCTGCCGCCATGCAGCGCCGTAATCAGGATGGTCTACGGTAATAGCGCGCATTTCGTCATCGTCAAATGCTGCATGAAGGATGATGCAGTTCAGTCCCGGTTGCAGTCCGCGAAGCAATTGCGTATAATACGCAGCCCTGTCTTTTTCCGGGCTGGGAGGGAAAGCCATATACACGTGATCGGTAACTACATCCTTGTCAGTAATAAGATCACTGATGTCAACATGATACAGTAATTTAAATGCGTCCACATTCAGCAGGCAGGGGAGATGATATTCGTGCGCGAGATCAAGATATATTTTTAAAAAATCTTTTTTGAAGAAAACGCTTCCCATGTGCGAATCGAGGTGGGTGATGTGAATACCCGCCCGGAGTGCCTTTTCTACCTGGCTCTGTAGTTCGGTTTTTACTTCATTTAGTTTGGCCATTTTCCCAAGGCTGTCCAGATCATCATAAAAATATCCTTCCTGATCCAGGAGACTGCTCACTCTATCTTTTGAAGCAACGGGCCCCCATTTATAATATTTCCATTCGCTTGTTAATGTGAGATGAATACCCAGGTCAGCATTGGGATGTTTTCTTGCGTAAGACGCTATTTCAGAAAACCACGGGCAGGGAACCATAATGCTCGCGGAGGTTACGTCTTCATTATTCAAACAATAGATGCTTGCCGAATCTTCCGAATGAGACACACCGAGATCGTCTGCATGAAGGATCAGCAACTTGGCATCTTTGGGATAGCCTAATTTTTCCTGGGTGGTTTGTTGCGCACAGAGCGGTAAAAATAGCCAGGTCAATAAAGCGGTTAATAATAGTTTCATATAGCAATCATTAAGCACCAGGTGAAGAATAAATACAAATTACAGATAAAATATTAATAGTGCATTATATCCTGATATTTGCATAAATGATCATTATGGACAAAACCTCTCTTTGCATTTTCACATCTTTCATCAAAATTTGTTTTCTATTTAGTTTAAGTTTCTTTCAATATACTTATCTGCAGGCGCAGTCTGATTCTGCAACTGTCGTAAACGCGAAATGGGAAGTGATAAAAGTGGCGCCTGGTACCACTTTAAAGCATTATTGGTTCGATAGCTCGCTGTTCGGCTCCAATCAAAACATCAGCATACTCGAAGTAAAACTAAATCATAAGAATCATGTTGACCTCGGATATGATTCAAAGAAATTAAAACCTACCCACGAATATGCTGAGGAAAAAAATGCCATCGCTGCCATGAATGGTACATTTTTCAACATGAAGGAAGGTGGCTCTGAAGATTACATCCGCGTAGATGGCAAAACGATCAATGAAACAATACCACGTGCTGAAGGCAAGCGCTCCTTTCATCAGCAAACAGCTATCACCATTAACCATAATAAAATAAGAATTATTCGGTGGGACAGCTCTGTCCACTGGGAGGATCATCTTGCCGGTGAAGATGTGATGGTGTCGGGTCCGTTGCTGATCTATAATAGGCAAATGATTGACTGGCCTGCCAAAGGGGGCTTCTTCGGCCGCAACCCGCGTTCTGTTTTAGCGATTCAAAAGGACAAACTATTTCTCATAGCAGTAGATGGAAGAAATGACAAGGCGGCCGGCATGAGTATAAATGAGCTTGAGCTGCTGATGCATTGGCTTAAGATGGATGATGCCATCAACCTGGATGGTGGCGGATCCACCACTTTATGGGTAAAAAATTTTCCTTATGGCGGCGTGGTCAACCATCCTTCAGATAATCATCAATGGTTGCATAGCGATGCATATAAACCAGGAATGGATCTTGATAATCTTCCGGCGGACACAAAGAAATGGGATCACACAGGAGAACGTCCTGTGGCCAATGCTGTATTGATCGAAAGGTGATAAAGCTAAAAGGCCATCGCAAAAGATCAAGAATTTTGCTGCTGCATTTTGCCTGGTTTTTTGTAAACTGAACCAGAGGGAATAGCCATCGATAGCTGATGCTAAAGAATAATGCAGCACCAGTTTGCGAAATGCCCACTGATTATTATTTTCACCCTCTATTTCATAAAAAATGCTTAATCCTATTTACATCATTAACCAGGTGTTCGAAATGCAGGCAAAAATAAAGGACTGCGGCCTCGCCGCTCAGTTTGAGCGAAACTTTAGCCGCATGTTCAATCTTTTCGAAGAGGAGGGCTATTTAATGCAGGACCCAACCGGCGAAGCCTATACAGAGGCAAGGACCGATTGTGAGGCGAGTATCAGTGGCCGGCTCAGCTCAAAAATGAAGATAACCCGTACCGTCAAGCCCATTATTTATCAACGAAAAGATAATAACCTGCAATTGTTGCAAAAGGGAGTGGTGATAGTTGAAAATAATTAAAGAACATGATGAAACCCGTAAACTTTGGGATAGATCTTGGAACTACTAATTCTCTTATTGCTAAGTATGATGGCAATAAAGTGCAGATCTTTAAGAATCCCGTGGGGCAAAAAGAAACGCTGGCTTCCGTAGTGGCCTGCCGGCCGGACAGGATACTCGTTGGTGATAAGGCGAGGGAATATCTCACCAAAGATCCCATAAATGTGTTTGGCAATTTCAAACGCAAGATGGGCACCGATGAAAAATATTACGCGGTAAATATTGATGACAACGTAACGCCGGTACAGCTATCGGCACTTGTGTTGAAAGAACTAAAGAATTTTTTGCATACCGGCGAAGTACCCAAGGCATGCGTTATTACCATACCCGCCTCTTTTGACACGATGCAGAGTAATGCCACGCTGAAGGCGGGGCAGGAAGCAGGATTCAAGACCATCTTTCTTCTGCAGGAGCCCATTGCCGCCAGTCTTGCATTCTTTAATGAGTCGCCACAGGAGGTAAAGCGGGATGGCTACTGGTTGGTGTATGACTTAGGCGGTGGCACTTTTGATGCAGCGCTGGTACACTCCACTGATCAGGAACTGAAAGTGATGGATCATGAGGGCAATAATTTTCTCGGCGGAGCAGATTTTGATTTTGCAATTATCGAAAAAATAATAGTGCCCGAGATAGTACGGCAAACAGGTATTGAAAATTTCGAACAGGAATTGCGGGTGAAATATGGCAAGTACGAAAAACTCTTTTATGAGATCATGTACTATGCGGAGGAAGCTAAAAAAGAATTGTCTCACTCGTCATCTACATATATTGAATTTACAGCAGAGTTGAATAATAAAAAACATGAATTCTCTATACCGTTTACCCGTGAACAGGCCGGTGAGATATTTCTGCCAATCATCAATGAAACGATCCAGCTCTTAAAAAAAGTGCTGGAGCATAACCGGCTTACTCCCAAAGACATTAACCAGATAATATTGGTAGGCGGCAGCACCTTTGTGCCACAAGTGAGAGAACAACTTACTTTGCAAACAGGTATCAGTCTTAATTATTCATGCGATCCCGCTACCTCTGTTGCAGTGGGTGCCGCTTATTATGCTGCTACTAAATATTATGAGGCGCCCGAAGAGACGAAAGCCACTGATCTGCAGGAGATCGGCAGCGACATTCTTTCTGCTGTTGATTTTGCGCCGCAGGATCTAAAAATTGATATTTCCTATCATTCCACCAGCCGGGATAAAGAAGAAGTATTGCTGCTATTTTGCGATGGAGATTATGAAAATAAGTTTTACCGCATCATCCGGAATGACGGCGGGTTCGATACAGGCTATGTTCCACTTAAAGCAAAGAAAACAGAATTTTTACCATTGATTTCTTCTGTGACTAATTTGTTTAACCTGCACGTGTACAACAAAGATCATGAAGAACTAAAAAGCTTCGCTCGTGAGATCAGCATTACCCATGGTAAATACACCGTGGGAGGACAGCCTCTACCGCATGATATTTCTATTGAGGTAGATGATATCGAAAACAAAACCACCCGGCTGGAAGCCATTTTCGAAAGAAACTCACTGCTGCCGCAAAAGCGCACCATTTACCGCGAAATATCAAAGACGATAAAGAAAGGATCGAAAGATTCGGTTATTATTAATATACTGGAAGGTGATAAAAGCGCCCGCCCTTCGTCCAATCTCACAATTGGTTGTATTACCATCACCGGAAAAGACCTGATAGCGGATCTTGTAAAAGGTTCCGATATAGAAATACAATTGCACATTACAGATTCAAGAGTACTTCACACATTTGTTTTTTTGGTGATGACGCAGCAGGAGTTTAAGAATGTATTTTCCATTTCGGAAAAACAGATCAACCTTGACCGCCTGCGGGACCAATATGGACAGCTTGAAAACGAACTCATCTCAGCCATCCGGCAGTTTCAATATAGTGAGGATGAAATATGGGAAATAACGGCAAATGCATTATTAGAAGATCTGCGATCAGTACACGGCAGGTTGTTTAAATTGAAACAGGGAGATAAGTCGGATGAAAAATATATAATCGCTGAAAAGATGATGCGTATCTCGCAGGCGGCCGATAAACTCGGAGGTAATGAAAGAATATCCTCGCTGATAGAAACTTATTTCGATATGAAGGAAAACGTGAGGGAAAGGATATCCGTTGCCGACTTTGATAAAGAGGAGATGCTAAAAAAACTGAAGAAGATAGAGCAGGGAGAAGATAGCCTTGTGCATTCAAAGAATGTATCGTTTATTGAAGGAAAATTACACAAATTATATAATCTCGAGTGGCAGGCCGCGTGTAACAATACAAGCTACCTGATAAGTCGTTACGTCGATTGGAGAGAATTGCCTTCAGATGCTTACAAAGATTATAATTCCGCAAAAGCGCTGATTAAAATGGCTGACGATTCTCTTGAAAGGGAAAAGTTTGCAGAATTCAGATCCAGGGTGTTTAGCCTTACCCATCTCTTTAATAAGGCCGATCAAAATATTAATAAAGATTTCAAGGGTACCGGCATTGGTTAGCAAACAATACATATCAATTATCAGGCTTTTCAAATATTGTGATATTCCTACAGATGCTGACTTTGATCTGCCGCGAGCCAGGAAACTATTACAGGCGGAATTTAGTTTTGCGCAAGGCGGATTTATTGAAAAAGATGGATATACCTACACCCGCCACGACGTATTCGAAGAAATTGATCGCCCGGATTTTTTAACGCGGCTCAATTTTCATAAACAATTATGGAATGCTCCTCACATCCTGCAAATGCTGGAGAAAAATAAGGCAGATCCTGAATTGCTAAGTGGAGATTTTAAACCATTTTGGGATAATATAACTTTCGATCAGTTTTTTTCGCCTTATTTCGCCGGGCCGTTTAACAACATATCGCGGACATTGCTCGCAAATATGCAGTTAGGATTGATGAGTGAGTTACTGACATACCAGGGCTTTCTTTTAGCGCCGGAGAGAGAAGAAGCATTCCGATCGCTTCGGCTTTTCCTTGATGATAATACCAGGCTGCTGCGCAATACCAGTGGCGAAAATTACAAAGTAATGCGGCCCAGGATTATGCAGTGGATCGAGAAAGACTGGCACGTTTTTTTAAACGCACTGCCCGATGAATTTTACGATGTGAAAGTTTATATCGCCACCAGGATGATAAATATTGGCGTGGCCGTTCAGAAGACACAGCGTCGCGACTGCAGAAAAGTGAGCAGTCAATTGATACTGCTTTCAGATTTGCCGGACCATCTCAGGAGTCTTATCATTTCAAATCATCAGATATATTCGCGGCCAAGATATAAATTGAGACTGCGTTCAGGTTTTTGGGCAGTGTGGATTATATGGGCGCTGATCCGGCTGGTGACTTCTAACGGCTGCAACCATAATGATTATGATAATAATACCTTTGACCCGTCATTATTCAGAATTGATTCTTCTGTAATGAAGCAACTGCGTGACTCTTTGGGTAATCCTCAAAAATCTGACACAGTTGTGCATTTGAAACTAAATTGATAGGCTGCAATCTGATCATCAGGATGTAACTTGTTACAGCAAATTAACATTTTCGTTCGCGGTCAGCGTTGACCGGTTAATATTTTTGCAGCATGAGAAAAATACAGATAATGTTTCTGACTGCGATAGCCTGCGGATTGGGCTTTAACTCTACCGCCCAGATGCAGGGGACTGATACCCTGTCCATCGGAGATAATCCCAAAACGGGTTATCATATTCACATTAGGGGATTTGATATGTATTATGAAATGTATGGCACTGGAGTACCTGTCGTGATGCTGCACAATAACGGGGGCTCCATCAGCAATTTCATGTACCAGGTACCTTATTTTGCACGGAGCTTTAAGGTGATTGCGATTGACAGCAGGGCACAGGGGAAAAGCGTGGATAATAGTGATTCGCTAAGCTATCAGATGATGGCCGATGATGTGAATGCGCTATTGGATTCGCTGCAGTTGTACCAATGTTTTGTGATGGGTTGGAACGATGGGGCTATCACCGGTTTGCTGCTGGCGATACATCATCCTGATAAAGTAAGAAAGCTCGCTATTACCGGCGCAAGATTATCGCCGGATACCTCTGCGATGGACCCCGTCGCGGTGGCGTGGGCGATGCAATACAACCAATCTATCGAAAGGCTTCCTCAAACAGACGATACACGCAATAAAAGCAAAGTAGTAAGGCTGCTTTCATACGCACCGCATATTCCAATGAATGATTTAAAAAAGATTGCCTGCCCGGTACTGGTAATCGGCGGCGATCATGACGTAGTACTTCCTAAACATACATCACTTATCGCCTCGTTGATTCCACAATCGTACCTGTGGATCATACCGGGTGCGGGCAATGCTATTCCTATCGATTTCAAAGATCAGTTCAATGACGTAGTAGATGATTTTTTCAGGAAGCCATATAAGCCAATAGAAGGGTTGAATCGATTTAATTAGTCTTCCGGGTAAAGACTTCTGTAAAAACAAATGACCGGATTTTTTTAACCAAATCCCTAACCTGGGACTGTTTTTCTTTCACCAAAATATACTACCATGGCTAAAGAAATGATCATTGAAAAAAATGTAACCATTAACGACAACGTCCGTGATGTATTTGAATTTCTGAAACTGACTAAAAACCAGGATCAGTTCAGTATATGGAATATGAAGGACCCAAATATTCAAAAAACTTACACAGGTGTGGACGGTACCAAAGGTTTTGTGTATGCGTGGGACAGCAAGGATAAAAATGCGGACGCCGGCTCGCAGGAAACTACGAACATTGTTGAAGACAGCAGGATAGATTATGAAATAAGATTTGAGCGGCCCATGAAAAACATTGCACGGGCAAGCCTGATATTGAATAAGGCAGGTGAAAATTCAACTTTAGTCACCTGGTTTTTTCGTTCACCGACAAAATTCCCGATGTCGCTGTTTGCGCCGATATTTAAAAATATGCTCGGAAGGCAATTGACAGAAGGATTGCAGAATTTAAAGGTATTACTGGAAAAGTAACAGTTTTTGGAAAACCGGATTTTCGTATATGGATCACCATTAGTTATTTTTATGTCATAGGATGTTGACATAAAAATGGTCTTTCATCAAGTATTGAGTTAGTTATTTTTCCCTTTATCCCTTCCTTCAAACACGGCATATACAGCCATCGAGTGGCTATGGCCTAAACCGAAATCTTTCTTTAACCATGCTATTATTTCACTGGCTTTTATTCCTTCAACAAGCTTTCCTTTTTTTAAAAAATTCTTTTGTTCGGCAAGCTTTTTAAAATCGTCCGGGCTTTTGCCTGTTTTAGTTTTTATGTTGTCTAAATATGCCTGGAATGACATAGTTAAGTTTTACATTCCCAAAAGATGGACACTTTAAGCTTATTGTACTAATAAAATTTTCTACCAAAATTTCACATACAATGCTACAAGTATCATTAGTACTACAACGATAAGTACAATTAATCTTGGCTGCAGTTTAAACATTTCTTTGTCTAAGGCAAATGCTTTTGGATTAACTTTCGGACCGGCAAGGCTGAGCCCAACCATCACAATCAAAGTGAACATAAAAGATAAACCCATTGCTACCAGGAACGGAATTTCCCAAACCGTCTTCACTACGCCGTCTACCACTTCATGTGTCTGATAGGCGGTATATAAAAATGTTTCATGACCAAAAATCGGCGGAGCAAATTCATTGAAGAAGATGCATGTAACCAAACCCGTTATTAAACCTGCCACTGCCGCAGTGCCTGTTGTTCTTTTCCAAAACAAACCCAAAATGAACATAGCAAATACACCTGGGCTGATGAAGCCTGTATATTTCTGAATATAGGTGAATCCCCCTGTTCCGCTGATGCCCAACAGATCCTTCCAGGTAAATAAAATGCCCACGACCATTGCAGATAATACCACCAGTCTTCCCGTCCATACCAGCCTTTTTTCAGAAGCATCTTTGTTCAAATATTTCTTATAGATATCAAGAGTAAATATGGTAGAAATGCTATTCGCCTTTCCTGCGAGTGATGCAACAATTGCAGCCGTAAGTGCGGCGATAGATAATCCTTTTAATCCGGCAGGTAAGAAACCCAGCACGGATGAATATGCATCATCCATCTTTGCGAGGTGATGAAGCTGTCCTTGTTTTTCCAACACATAAGCAGCAATACCTGGCAACATTACAATTACCGGCATCAATAATTTTAAGAAACTCGCAAACAAAATGCCGGTACGTGCTGTTGGCAGATTAGCGCCCAACGCACGCTGTGTAATGTATTGATTGCATCCCCAATAATTCAGATTAACGATCCATTGTCCCGCAGCATACATAAGTATCCCCGGCAGTATGAGATATTTATCCAGATAATTTTGCGCCTGCGCTGCATTCAGGCCATTGCTCTGCGCGGCTTGTATTACGTCGGGTGTGGGTTTTGACAAGATCATGTGAAAGTGGTTGGGAGCCTGTTGCATTAGTGTGTGGAAACCTGCCACCATACCATGACCACCGCCTACTTTATTTAATGCGAAATAAGTAGTAGCTAATCCGCCAATGATCAGCACGCTTACTTGTATTACATCTGTATAACCAATTACTTTCATTCCACCCAGCGTAATGATAATTGAAAAAACTGCCAGTCCTACCATGATCATATGAAAGTAATCATGCGACCCATCCTGAGGCACGAGGCCATTGATGGCAATAGCACCGAGATATAAAATAGAAGTGAGATTGACAAAGACATATAGGAACAACCAGAAGATAGCCATGATGAGCGCTACCGATTCATTGTACCGCGTTTTTAAAAATTGCGGCATGGTAAAAATCTTATTCTTCAGGTACACCGGCATAAACCAGATAGCAATGATAATAAGAGCAATTGCTGCAATCCACTCGTAAGCAGATACTGCGATACCAACAAAGTACCCGTTGCCGCTCATGCCTATAAATTGTTCTGCAGAAATGTTGGAAGCAATCAATGATGCGCCAATGGCCCACCACGTTAATGAACCTTCCGCTAAAAAGAATGCTTTTGAGTCGTGCTCACGGGTTTTGCGTTTTTGATACACCCAATACCCGTAAAAGGCAACAATCAAAAAGTAGAAAATGAATACAAAATAGTCTTTCGATACGAGGTCATTGTTCATGCCGGTGGTTTTATTGTTTATGTTAGGTTTTGTTTTTGGTAATTATTCGCGTTGCATTGGTACCCCGTCTGATCTGGGTGCCGACGGGTTATCCATAGCAGGCCTCATTCCATCGCAATTCGTTTTTTAGTTGATAAAGATTAGTATTCTTATCTATTAAAACAAATTCAATATTCGCCATTGATGCAAAATCCTGCAGGTGTTCGCTTGCCAGGTTTTGACTGAAACATGTGTGGTGAGCGCCACCGGCATAGATCCAGGCAGCGCAACCCGTTTTCATATCCGGCATTGGCTTCCATAAAACTCTTGCTACCGGCAGCTTAGGCAATCTATGTTTCGGTTTTACAGCATGCACTTCATTTACCAGCAAACGAAAATGATTACCCATATCAATCACAGATGCGTTGAGGGCATTGCCCCCCGCAACATTAAATACCAGTCGAACCGGGTCTGCTTTTCCACCAATACTTAATGGATGAATTTCGCAGGAAGGTTTTCCATCTGCAATAGAAGGGCATATCTCGAGCATGTGTGCACCCAATACCATTTCATTGCCTTTTTCGAAATGATAGGTATAGTCTTCCATAAAACTATTTCCACCTTGTAAGCCGGATCCCATCACTTTCATAGCACGAACGAGTGCGGCCGTTTTCCAGTCGCCCTCGGCTGCAAATCCATATCCCGCCTGCATTAATCTTTGTACCGCAATGCCGGGTAGTTGTTGCATCCCGTGAAGGTCTTCGAATGTATCTGTAAATCCTTTATAGTTTCCCTCTTCCAAAAATGCTTTTAATCCCAATTCTATTCTTGCTGCCTCTTTTAAAGACTGTCGTTGCCCGCCATCTTTTTTTAATGCATCGGATAATATGTAAGTACTTTCATATTTTCTAACCAATGCATTCACTTGTTTATTGCCGATGGCGTTAATCACTTTTACCAAATCACCAATGCCATGGGTATTTACAGAAAAACCAAACTTATATTCTGCTTCCACTTTGTCTCCATCTGTAACGGCAACAAATCTCATGTTATCACCAAAGCGAACGAATCTCGCTCCCTGCCAATCATTCCATCCTGCTGCAGCACGGCACCACACATCAATACTTTTCAAAACTGACTCGTCTTTCCAGTGCCCTGCCACTACTTTCCTTTCCATACGCAGCCGACTTATGATAAAACCAAATTCACGATCGCCATGTGCGCTTTGATTCAGATTCATAAAATCCATGTCAATATCATTCCATGGTATGTCACTGTTGTACTGTGTGTGTAAATGCAATAATGGTTTTTGTAAAATTTTTAATCCGTTGATCCACATTTTTGCAGGAGAGAAAGTGTGCATCCAGGTAATGACACCTATACAATTTTGCGATGTATTGGCTTCTTTACAAACAGATAAAATTTCTTCGGGTGTTGTTACAACGGGTTTGTAAATAACCGAAACGGCAATTTGTTTTGATACATTGAGATGCTTGGCTATTTCCTGTGAATGTGCTGCAACTTTCTTTAAAGTTTCCGGGCCATACAAATGCTGGCTCCCGGTAATAAACCATACTTGTAGAGATTTCAAATTCATTGTACGTGTAGTATTATATCTTGTTTAAATATTGGTTGCTTCTTAAAATTTAATGTGACGAAAACCTAAACAGCGCGGCACCGTGAGCATTTATAGCTTGCTTAAATGACCTTCGATATAAGCCGATGTCTTTTCTATTCCATAAATCTTTTATTGATATTTTTCCTTTTAAGCCCAATTGGGCGAAATCTACTTCTACTTCATGATTGCTGTCGCCGATGTTAAAAAACGCCACATACAGGTCTTTACTGTTTTGCACATGCGAATACCAAACCATACTGCCGCCTTGTTTATACAATTGTTTTGGATGTTCGCTATGCTGATCTACGGCAAGCACTTCTTCGTTGGTAAATAATTTTTTTTCTATTTCCCTGTTTTCAGAAAGATTGCCGCCCAGCATCAGCGGTGATTGGTAAATGCACCAGAATGTAATGTGCGTGTACAATTCATCATCCGTAAACCGGCTGTAACGCTCAGGACCAACGGGGCCACGCTTTGAAATTTTGCCTGCCTGTATCATGTCGCAATCGGGCCAGTGACCGGGTCCGCCAATGCCTTCCCATTGTTTTGCATAATCAAACATTTTCAAAAGCTGGTTCCAGTTGTCCCAAAAATCAGCTGCCATTCGCCACATGTTGGCATATTTTACGGCATGTGCAGAATCTTTCAGAGGCGTTTCACCTGGTGAAAGGCTCAATACAATTGGTCGTCCGCATGTTTCAATTGCTTTTCGGTACCCTTCTATTTCTGCTTTTCTGTAGGGGCGTGAAATATCATCCACTTTTATAAAATCTACTCCCCATGATGCATACAATTGCAGGATAGAATTGAGATATTGCTGAGCGCCAGATTTGCTCATATTCAGGCCGTACATATGATTTAGCCACGGACAGGTAGATGTGGTGTCTGCAATCATATCTGCAGTAATGGCATCTGTAACATATAGAGGACATTTGGCCCAAACAGCCTGCCTTGGAATACCGCGCATTACATGAATGCCAAATTTCAACCCGAGTGAATGCACATAATCCGCCAATGGCTTAAAACCATTGCCGCCGCATGCAGATGGAAACTTATTTGCATCTGGTAAAAGTCTTCCGTATTTATCCATGGCAAGCCAGGGAATGTAAGAACCGTCCTGTAGTCTTTTTTGAAAAGGATTACCGATGGTAGAACCGGGAGGATTATCGTAGCTCCATAAGAAATCAACAACAATATATTGCCATCCAAACTGCTTCAGATTTTTGGCCATATAATCTGCGTTGGCTTTTACCTCATCCTCATGTACGGCCGAACCAAAACAATTATAGCTATTCCAGCCCATTGGTGGAGTTGCTGCTATTATATTGATTGTTTGCTGCGCAAAAATATTTTGCATGAGCAACGAAGCCAGCAGAATAAGCAGCGATATTTTTAATCGTAACATTTGTTCACAACTTCAATCAGGGTTAAGTCAAGGGTTTATTTTTTAAATTCTGCCAGTGGAAAACGTTTTCTTACTGTCCATAATAGCTGGAACCTCCATGTTTTCTCTCATAATGTTTTTTTATCAGTGCATCTTTCAGGCGTAAGGCATCTGCATTTATTGTTTCGGTTATAAATGCCATTTTCGCAATCTCTTCCAGTACCGCGCTGTTATAAACCGCCTTTGCTATCGTTTTGCCCCAGGTAAATGGTGCGTGATTGCCCACGAGGATCATTTCTACTTCCTTATAATCCAGTTTTTTTTCTTTTAATGCATTGATGATTTGAAAACCTGTTTGATGTTCATAATTACCTTCGATCATATTATCGTCCATGGGTGCAGCACACGGAATATCGCAGGTTAAATGATCTGCATGTGTAGTACCATAAATGGGTATATCACGTAAGCTCTGCGCCCATGCAGTGGCGTAAGTAGAATGCGTATGCACAATACCACCAATGTTTTCAAAATTTTTATACAACACTGCGTGCGTTAACGTATCTGAAGAAGGACGAAGTGTTCCTTCTACAACCTTTCCATCAAAGTCAACCACCACCATTTTATCAATTAACAGATCATTATAAGGAACGCCGCTTGGCTTAATCGCAAACACACCTGCTCGCCTGTCGGCAGCGCTTGCATTTCCGAAGGTGAACAGCACCAATCCCAATTCAGGAAGTTGCATGTTTGCTTCGTAAGCTTCTTCTTTTATGTGATCGTATTTGCTCATATTGTGATTGGTGAGTGATGATGACTATTGACTTACTTATAATTAACCAACTATCTATTTTATCTCAATCAATACTACACTCATTGGCGGCATATTTATCACGAGATCATTTTTCGACTTTTTATAATCATTAAATGCTTTTGGTGTTACTTTATCGGGATTGTCAAATGTATTGACGTCATTAAATTTTCCGGAGGTTAAGATTTCCCCGGAGATATTTTTTACTGATGAAGGTAATGAAGTGCCAATCGTTATCTTCTTTTTTGAATCAAGATTAACCAAAGTAATATGTGTCACGCCATTGCTGTCTCTTGATGCAGAAGCATTGATCGCGGGGATGCTGTCGTTGCCCCACACATATTCCGGGCTCGTGAACTGCAATGGAATGAATGTTGCATTTTCGTGGTATTGATACATATCAAATACATAATAGGTGGGTGTCAGCAGCATTTTTCCTTTGTTGGTTAAAACCAAAGCCTGCAGCACATTCACAGTTTGTGCAAGATTGGCCATACGTACGCGGGCGCAATGATTATTAAAAATATTTAACGAAGATGCAGCAATCAGGGCATCGCGTAAACTGTTTTGCTGATATAGAAAAGCGGGATTGGTGCCCGGTTCTGCGTCAGTCCATATTCCCCATTCATCTACTGCAAGCGCCACTTTCTTTCCGGGATCATATTTATCCATAATGGCACTATGTCTTTTGATAAGGTCTTCAATATGCAAACATTTTTTTAACGCTGTAAAATATTCTTCTTCGTTAAAATCGGTAGCAGAGCCCTTATGACGCCAATTGTTTACTACCGTATAATAATGCATCGATAAAGCAAACATATCTCCCAGTGGAATATTTTTCATGCATACTTTTGTCCAGTTGAAATCGTCTCCATTAGACCCGCTGGCCACCTTCTTTAAATGGGTGCCCGGATAATCTTTGCAGAACTCAGCGTAGCGTTTGAATTGATCTGTATAAAATTCAGGAGTCATTTGACCACCACAGCCCCAGCTTTCATTACCCACTCCCCACAGTGACACGTGATAGGGTGCTTCGTGCCCGTTTTTCCTGCGCAGGTCAGCTAACGTGCTTTTTCCCCCGTAATTCAGATATTCAAGCCAATTCTCCATTTCATGCGGTGTGCCTGTTCCGACATTTCCCGCGATGTAGGGTTCGCAGCCAAGCAAATCACAGAGTTTTAAAAATTCATCGGTGCCGAAGCTGTTATCATCGCTTACCATGCCCCAATCAGTATTCACGCGAACCGGTCTTTTACTTCTTTCGCCAATGCCATCGCTCCAGTGATACTGATCTGCATAGCAACCACCCGGCCAGCGAAGATCTGCAATATGAATTTTCTTCAATGCATTTACTATATCCATTCGTATGCGATCATTCTTTGGCACATTCAAACCAGAATCTACCCAAAAGCCATCGTAGATGCATCTTCCAAGGTTTTCCGCAAATTGCCCGTAGATATATTTACTGATTTCAATATGCGATGTATCTATCAATTTCAAATCTACATTTTGGGCACTTAAAAATTTTGAAACGACAATGAGTCCGATAATGCAAAAAACTTTTTTCATTTAAAAAATTAGTTGTTGAGCAAAATGATTTTTATTCGGTAAAAAATTTTCTCAGTCACTCACATCTGCCTACTCACCATTCACTTTTCATTTTCTACAAACTTTCCCAGCTTTTTAAATTTTTCATACCTCTTGTTATATATATCTGTATTTTTTTTGTCGGGTTGATATTCCGCATCAAAACCCTGGCCCATCGCAGCCATAGCATCTTCTACTTTATTATAGATGCCTGCAGCAGTTGCTGCAAACATAGCAGCACCGGTAGCGCATGTTTGTTCGGTTTTGTGAATCCGGATTGGCATATTCATTACATCTGCCATCACCTGCATGATGTAGGGTGACTTTTTTGCTACGCCACCCATGCCGATCAAACCTTTTACCGGAATGCCTTCATCAATGAAGCGCTCCACGATAGCGCGGGCGCCGAAGCAGGTAGATTCTACCAATGCTTTAAAGAATCGCGGTGCGTCTGTTGGAAGATTTAGATTCATTACCGCGGCTTTTAGTTCCTGGTTGGCATCCGGAGTTCTTCTTCCGTTTAGCCAGTCAATAGCCAATTCATCATCTTCGTGCAGGCCTGACCGTGAGGCTTCTTGCGACAGATGCGGAACCATTTTTTCATTCAACTCTTTTACCAGCAGATCCGCAATAGCGGTATCTACAATTGAAGAACTTTTCAATAGGTCGTTCACGGTAGAAGTGATGAGCTTTCTAAACCAGGCGTACGTATCGCCGAAGGCACTCTGTCCCGCTTCCATCCCCATCAAACCGGGAACTACGGAACCCGGTACCTGCCCGCAAATGCCGCGTACCAATTTGTCTTTTACTTCATCCATCGGTGCTACCAACATGTCACAGGTTGAAGTACCCATCACTTTGCTTAAATGATAAGGTTCTATCTGTCCGCCTACTGCGCCCATGTGTGCATCGAATGCACCTACGCCAACAATTACATTGGTTGACAAATCCAGTTGTTCGGCCCATTCTTTTGAAAGATGACCGGCAGTTCTATCAGATGTATATGTTTCACTAAATAATTTTGAAGTGAAGCCATCCAGCAAGGGATCGAGTGATGCAAAAAATTCGTTGGGAGGCAAGCCATTGAATTCTTTTGCCCATAGCGCTTTGTGGCCTGCGGCGCAAACGCTTCGTTTCATCTGGCGCAGATTATTCCCCCCGGTTAAAAGAAACGGGATCCAGTCGCAGTGCTCCACAAGGGAATAACAGTGTTTTCTTACTTTTTCATCTTCTCTCACAATATGCAACAACTTACTCCAAAACCATTCAGAAGAATAAATACCTCCAACGAACTGCAAATAGTTTATTGTAAATTTTTCAGCGTGTGCATTTATTTCTGCCGCTTCTTTCACTGCGGTATGGTCCTTCCACAATACAAACATTGCATTGGGATCGTTTTCAAATTCCGGTAACAGGGCTAAAGGTGTTCCATTTTTATCAACGGCTACCGGTGTGGAGCCGGTAGTATCAACCGAAATAGCTACAATATTTTTCGCCACGTCTGTTCCTGCTTTTTTTATGCAACCTGTGATCGTACTTTGTAAACCTTCAATATAATCCAGCGGGTGTTGCCGGAATCGATTTTTTTTCGGATCGCAATACAAGCCATCTCTCCATCGCGGATAATAGAAAACGGAGGAAGCCACTTCATCGCCATTTGTTGCATTCACAATAAGTGATCGTACCGAATCTGTACCATAATCAACACCAATGACAAATTTATCAAGCATTCTTTTGTGTAGTTAAAAATGGGCTACAATATAAGTGTAAAAAATACAATTAAAAAATAAAATGCAATTTATTACCCGGAAGTGCAAAGAATTTACCTTTCTTATTTTTCCTCAAAGCCTCACTCCGGAGAGGGGTTTGGGGCCTTTATCCAAAAGGAATTTTAGGTCAATTGAAAATTTCTTAAGAACACGCATCATTCACCTTATCTTGATTGGACAGTAAGATAATTATCCGGCAATCCCTGACTGCCTGCTTTAATAACGATTTTCCCGGCCTTATGAGCTGACTGGATTACGACCAGGCATCTTCCGCGCCAGGTCTTCCGCTGCGGTTGCTGATCACTTTCCATGCTCACAGGATTGGCATTTCCAACTCCGGCAATTGTGGCATCACCTTCAATTGAAAAATGAATCAGATTTTCTGCTTTGGGATTTCTGACGCCGTTTTTATCCGTTAATTCCACAGTAACATAACACAGATCTCTTCCGTTGGCTTTGAGTATCTTTCTGTCTGTGGATAATTTTATCCGGACAACATCTTGTGCTGTTTTTAGAATAGATTCATTTACTTTTTTCCCGTTGGTATAACCAATTGCTTTTAATTCGCCCGCATGGTAGGGAACATCATAAACAGCCATAAATCTTGTTGAACGGTTAGTTTGCCTTTTGCCTAACGGCTTTCCATTTAAAAACAATTCTACTTCATCGCAGGATGAATACACATTTATCTCAAACACTGAATCTTCATAGCCATTCCAATTCCAATCGTCAACCACATCTTCCCACTGCCACATGCTCCACGGCGCCCGCTCAGGATTCTGCGGGAAGGATGGTTTCGGGGGTTTTACAAAAATGGATAATTGATTCTTTTTCCACAGGGCATCGCGATAATAAGATTGCGGGCGCTTCCATCCGCAGATATCAATATCACCGCAATAGGCAAGGTTCCAGGGATAGAAGTTCTTATTGGCAGGATATCCCCGCCAGCCGATGCTGGATTCACCCATATAATCGAAACCCGTCCATACAAAATCTCCGATTACCCATGGATGATCCAGTACGCTCATCCAATAATCGAATTGATTGAGTGCAAATGATTCTGTTGCGAACATGATACGGTTGGGTTTGCGCTCATGATCTGGCACATAATGGTCATATGCATAATTATATCCGCACACATTCAGCGCAGAAAAAAAGTTGTCCATCTTTTCCGAAACACTATTAACGGCTGCCGTTACCGGCCTGGTAGGATCAATGCTGCGAACATAATCAGCTAATATTTTTGCAGTGTCATCCACACGCTCGTTTCCCATAAAAGGAATTTCATTTCCAATACTCCACATGATGATAGAAGGATGATTGCGATCGCGCAGTAACATGCTTTGTACATCGCGCTGCCACCAATCGGCAAAATACAAATGATAATCGCTGTCATTTTTGCCATTGTTCCAGCAATCAAAAGCCTCATCAATCACCAGCATTCCGAGGCTGTCGCAGGCTTCTAAAAATGCAGGTGCCGGCGGATTGTGTGAACAGCGAATGGCATTAAATCCACTGGATTTCATTAAAGCAACTCTTCTTATTTCAGCCGCATCAATAGCTTTTGCTCCCAAGGGGCCATTGTCAATATGGAAGCATCCTCCCTTTAGTTTCATTGATTCGCCGTTTAGTAAGAAGCCATGTACCGCATCAAAAGAAATCTTACGGATACCAAATGCGGTTGTAACACGGTCTTTTAATTTTCCATTTTCATATATTTTGGATATGGCTTTATACCTTACCGGTACATCAACAGACCAAAGAGTGGGTGAATTGATTATCGTATTATCATCAAATACAAATTCTCTGTTTCCAGGGATTGTTTGTAAAGATGAAGTGGTTGCAATCTGTTTACCTTTATTGTTGATAATAATTGTAACCAGTTTTATTTTTTTATCTGCTCCGGTTTCATTTTTGATATTTGTCTTAATGCGAACACTTGCGGATGTCTTACTTACATTATTAGTTGTAATGTAAGTACCCCATTGCGCTACGTGAACGGGATTCACGATCTCGAGCCAAACATGGCGATCTATTCCTGAACCTGAATACCAGCGGCTGGTAGCGCCCTCGTTTTTTACCTGCACTGCAATTACATTATCGCCATTGTAATTTAGTTTATCTGAAATGTTGTAGTAAAAAGAAGTGTAACCGTATGGATGATTACCGAGGTGAGAACCATTAATCCAAACATCTGCATTCATGTATACGCCATCGAACAGGATATAAATTTTTTTATTTTTTTCCGGAGCCGGGATGAAAAATTCTTTCCTGTACCAACCGATACCGCCAGTGGTGAAACCAACACTTACGCCATTTATTACATCAGGATTGAATGGTGAATCAGTGCCCGGCAAGTCTTCGATGCTCCAGTCGTGCGGCAGATCAATTTTTCTCCAGTTATGACCATCAAAATTTACTGCTTCACCATTTGGCACATTGCCGCGATGAAAACGCCATCCTTCATCGAACAAGATGTTTCTTTGAGAGAAGCATGTTGCCACAGTAAAGAAGAAAATCGGTAAAAGAGAATTTTTCACTTTAAACATTTTTTTGAATTTTATTTATGTGTGCAGGCGCCTAAATATCTCTTGTTAACAGGTTCGCCATTAAAATCCGCATCACCAATATTTATATTGAATAATGCCTGCAAATCTATACCAGACTTGGTTACGGGCGATGTTCCTGCAATCTTATAACTGTCAAATTTGCTTAAATGCGTCACATCAGTAAATGTTGTATTACCAGCTCTTTTAAATGGGGGAAATACATTCAAACCAACTTTTTTACCATAAAGTGTTTCGATTTTATAACGGTATATCCATTTTTTAAAATCATTCATGGCATCTGCATTAAATCCTTTTTGCAAGCTATACCAGTCGTTGGCGACAAGCATGTCTGCTCCTTTGTCGCCACGAATTAAGCTATCAGCGCCGATAAAAATGTTATTCATGAACCGAAAGTTCTTTCGCTTACTCATTTCAGAAAATGCCAGCGCAGCCTGTTTTGAATCATAGATCGTATTGTTATAGAAATCACAGTTATAGAATTGCGTTGAATCACCGGAGCTGTTCCAAACATACGTACCTGCCCGTGAATCTGAAACGAGTCCGTCATCAATACTAATATTAAATCTGAAGACATTATCATGCCACGGACTAGCACCCCAGTATTGAAATATACAATAACCGCTTCCCTGATTATTGTACGACAAACAGTATTCAACTACAGAATGGGTAACGCCCCCATCCAGGTCAAATCCACCACCATCGGCAGCGCCGGAGGATGTTTTATTACAATAGGAAAGGCAATGCTGGATGGTTATGCTATCCGCTTCATAAGCCCAGATGCCAACAGGACCATTACCAATACGGGGCATGTCCCATCCATTATTGGTTGCCTTGCAATGATCGATCAATAAGTTGGTGCAATGACCTGCCACAATTCCGTTGCCACTATGATTGTTTAAGTTGGATGGATCGCCCGGATTGTTAATTGCCTGGCAGTTGGTGATGCGAATATTTTTGCTGCCAAGTTTGTTTGCATAATTTCCTTCCACACCAATTCCTGCTGCTCCGTTATCGTGTGCAATAACATTATCAATATTTGTACTTATGCAATTGTATAACTGCAATCCCGACTTTTGAAAACCACTAACGTCGACGTTTTCAAGGTTTACATTATTGCAATCACTGATCAAAATACCGGATTTTATATTGCCATTTTTTCTGCCGGAGCCCCTGCAGGTTATATTTTTTATATCAATAAATGATGAGTTGAACACAGTAATGGCACTCTCATTGTCTGCATTAATAACTGCGCTGCCATTTCCATATGATGAAATCAGAATGGGTCTGCCGGCGGTTCCATTTTTTGTAAGGATGATGCTGTCATTAAAAATATCACCGCCTTTGAGCAACAAGGAATCGCCGGGCCGGATGTTAAGTCGGCTGATAAGTGCCAGAGATTGTAGCGGAGAGTTAGCTGAACCACTATTACTATCATTTCCCGATGTGCTAAAGTAATAAGCAGATCTTTCGGGCTGTCTTTGAAATTTTGCCACGAAATCACTGTAAAAAATGAGTGTGTATATCAGCAGTCGTATCATTAGCTGGCTTACAAAACTGATCGCAATATAAACCATATCCATTTAATTGTAAAAATGACAATTAAATTGATGAAAGACGCCGTTTTACTGTGTTGATAACCTGACTCAAATTATAGTCGTCACTATTATAATTTTTGATTGTAATTTTAGGGCTTACAGGATTTAACTCCAATGCAGATTAAACACTACTCTCACCAAAACAGGATGCTTGTTGCGATTGACTGCATCATATTCGGCTTCGATGGGCAAAATTTAAAACTGCTGCTTATCAAAAGAGACTTTGAGCCTGAAAAAGGTCATTGGAGCTTAATGGGCGGGTTTGTGCAGAAAGAAGAAAGCCTGAATCTTGCGGCAGCAAGAGTTTTAAAGCAACTCACGGGTTTGGACGATGTATATCTTGAACAACTTTATGCCTTTGGCGATCCGCGACGTGATCCGGTAGAGAGGACAATGTCTGTGACCTATTTCAGCCTGATAGATATACTCAAATATGAAAAGCAAATAAGCCTTGAGTACCATGCAGTATGGTTTCATTTGCAAAAATTGCCATCGTTGATCTTCGATCATGCTGCTATGATTAAGATGGCAAAGGAAAAACTTCGCTACAAAGCCGCTTTCCACCCGGTGTTGTTTGAGTTGCTGCCCGAAAAGTTTACACTGCCTCAATTACAAAATTTATATGAAAATGTGTATGAGTCTGAAATTGATAAGAGAAATTTCAGCCGCAAAGTTTTATCAACAGGATTACTGATCAAGCAAAAACAGAAAGAAAAGCTGAGCTCAAAAAAGGGCGCTTTTTATTATAAGCTCCATAAGAAAAAGTACCTGCACAATTTCAATGCATTTTTAAATTTTGTGCCTAACTACAAAATTTGAAACAGCATACAGGTTATCGGTTTCGCAATTTCGTGTACCCTATGCCGTTAGCTTAGTATCCCGAAAACCCGTGGTTACTTACTCCGTGATTATGCCTGGCGCTTCCGTAATACTTTGAGCTGCTGCAGGAAGATAATATAAATGTACACACAATAAGAATTGCTGAAAGATTGTAAATGTGTTTCATAGTGCCTGATTTAATTGGTGTTTAGCTTAGAATCAATGAGACTGATTCAATTTATAAAACGATAAGTGTTTGCTGGTTATTGTTGCTTGCCTTCTTCTTAAGTACGAGGAGTGTCGCAATTAAAAATTAGCGTTAAATTTATTCACAATTTGCTTTTAACACATAATAAAATGTTACATATACAGAACCTTTACCTTTTTTTTATGGCTTCGCTGTTATTGAATCTTACGCCCGGAAATGATATGATATATGTGGCAACGCGCAGTATATCGCAAGGTTCAAAAGCAGGGATGATATCCGCTTTAGGAATTTTCCTGGGTTGTTTTGTTCATATTACTGCTGCTGTTTTTGGTTTATCCCTTATTCTTGCTAAGTCGGTCTTCATATTCCGGTTGATCAAATTTGCCGGTGCCGGTTACCTCGTCTATCTGGGTATAAGAACTCTTTTATCTAAACCTGATTTTGGGCGTAAGAAAAAGAAACTTCCTGCTCTTAACAAATGGAAGTTATTGAAACAGGGAATCCTCACGAATGCGCTGAATCCAAAAGTTGCTCTTTTCTTTTTAGCTTTTTTGCCACAGTTTATACAAGTTGGGTCATCTTTGTATAGAATTCAATTCCTGTTTCTCGGCCTGTGGTTTGCAGTGCAGGGTACCTGCGTGTTACTGATGATGGCATTGTTATTGGGTAAAACAAAGGATTTCCTGTTAAGCAATGAACGTTTTTGGAAAATACAGGAAAGGGTTACGGGTATCGTTTTAATTAGTCTTGGTATCAAAGTAGCCTTCTCATCCGGAAAATAATTTTGCGATAAGTCATGCTGTGCTGCTTAAATTTCGTGTATGCATTTCCGTTATACATGTTTATAATTTTTTGTACTTAGTAAATTCCACATAACAATCGTATATGTACGATGATTTTTTACGCAAAAAAATTTTTGCTTTCATCGTATGTTTACTTTTGATTTTATACTACTCTTTCATAGTTTTATTACCCCATTAATATCGATACTGCGATATTCTTTTCCCAAAGAAAACAATGTTTCAGCTTCGTATTAATTCTTACCATTTTGTTGCTTCCCTGAGTCAAATACATTTAATGTGAATCAATGCAAAAAATTAATGCAGCAACAAACCCTTTTTATAAATCCTTCTAAATCCAATTTTATGCAAACAGCCAAAACTTATCACAATGATATTTACGCATACCCGGGATCTTACACGCCAATTCAGTTTAAAATGGAAACCCTCGAAGTAGAACTTGCTACCTCTCATCAAGGATCGAAAAATCCGCCCTGTAATATTTGCGAAACGAACGAATATTATAAAATTGAATTGGCAGTTCCCGGTTTGAAGAGAGATGATTTCTTTGCAGGGATCAACAGTGAGGGTAAACTCACCGTGTCTGCACTTTGCAAAGAAGTGGATCCACTGGTGAACGGCAGGTACAGGAGGCATGCATTTAACTACGATTCTTTTAGCCGACAGTTGCCGCTTCCTCAAAATGTGGATACTGATTTTATTAAGGCCGAATACCGGCAGGGTATTCTCACGTTTTTATTTTTGAAAACCCAACGGCCTTATCACAAAACGCCTTCGGTAATTGTGATATACTGATATTTTAAGGTCCGTTTTTTTTCTTTACCCATACATATTTTCAAAAACCTGACTTTTCTTTTTCCAGAACGGCAATGGTTTTATGATATAAGCTCATTGTTTTGTCGGGAGAAGAAGCGATACATAAGATGCCCATTTTACCGTATTGCGATAACGCGCCGATCATGTGAAACATTACTCCCTCCTGGTTGCTACCATCATACAGCAGGTCATTTACTATTGTTATTTCAATCAAATCGTGAGGAGTGAAGCCTTTATAATTTTCACTTTGGAGGTTATCGGAAAAAAAATAAAAGCGCTGCTGACCATTTGCAGTTGTGTAAGTTGCTGTATCGGCATTGTAATTGCCATCTGTTAAATATTGTAACATTAAATAAGGATGGGTAGTTCCTCCTTTCCTTAAGTTGATCTCATTGGCGTAATGTATCCATTTGTTATTTTGTTTTGTTGAAATGAAGTCGATTCCAAATCTTCCGATCACTCCCAGTTCCTTCAATTTGTGAGCGATCTTTCTGGCCATAGCCCCTACGATTACTGCATATTCCGGACTCGCAGGAAAACTGGCACCAAGAAAAACCTGGCCATTATCGCCTCCGAGTACCTGATCGTGGGTAGATATTATTTCCACATCGCCAACCGGCGTAATTCTGCATTGAACAGAAGGAAATGCCATTGGTGCGTCTTCCAGGAACACTTCAACGATTCCCCCCATAATAGATAATTTTTTAAGGAAACTCCGATAGGTAAGATTGTGTGCCACCATTCGAAGATGGTAATGAAGATTTTTTTTCAACCAATCAAATAATTCATTTAGTGGTATTGTCTCATTGAAGGAAAAAACCGCATTGCCTTCTCCCGAAAAGCCATCGTTGAGTTTGATGACTGCTTTTTTTAATGCCGGATCATTTTTCTTAAGTAATACCAAAGCCTGTATCAGGTCTTCTTCTGTGCGGCAATCTTCAAAGCCTTCCGGTGTTGGGATATCACATTCTCTGAAAATTTTTTTTGCATAGCTTTTTGTACCCAAATACAACAGATCCGGGTCGCACCCATAAATAGGTAGTTGCAATTTAACAGCAAGTTTCCGTTCGGCTTCGGTTACATTGAAGCATGCAAGATGGGCAGTGTGATCATGTGGGATGCTTTTGCGGATCCGCTCAATGAGCCGGGGCCGTTCCAGAATTTTTTCTGTGAGCGATTTAGGCGACGGATCAAAACAACTCAGCATGGTCAACCTTCTCTTTGCATGATAACTGGTAATACCTGGCAGCAGATGCAGATAATAATCCATTATGATATTGTGTACCGGCATACTGGTAACATAAACGATATGTGTATTGGGCATTCGTAATAGCATCAGCAGGCAAAGCATTCTTTCTTCGTAATAGATAATGCCATCAATTTTTTGCAATATCTGTTGATCGAAAGTGAGACTGGGAATGATCACGACGGTTTTTGCAGCCAGCCTGTCAGGAAATATTTGCCGGTATTGGTCGGGGAACCGTTGCTGTAATGTTTTGAAGTCAAGTATTTCAGGCGATGAGTGCTGTGTCATAAGAAGTTCGAAATTGTTTTGCCTCTTTCCTTGCGAGGGTCCTCAGAGATTTCAGGTTACCCGGGTGGTCTAAAAATTTTCTTCGCCATAATATTCGGCAGTATCACCGGACAGAATTACGGGGTAGCCATGTACATCACGATTATACCAATATACCCAGGCATCGTCTTCGTTGCCATTATCATTAAGAACTTTCACAATTGCTCTTTTGTACAAAGGCTTTTCGCCACCCTCAGCATCGAGACCTTCATAATCATCCAACTGTCCGAAAACATATGAGTAATCTTCAGCATCATTAAGCCGGTAAATTTCTCCCTGGATAAATGAACTATCAGATCGCGTCGCAAAAGGCTCACCGTTCACATTATTCAAAACACCATGGATCTTGCCGCTACCCGCAAGCGAGAAATACTTTGAAATGTACTGATAAGCCATCTTGTGAAAGCCCGATCGCAAGGTGTTATAGACAAAAAGATTAATGCAAATGAATGATTTCATACAATAATTTTTTGATCCGCAATTTTGTTTCATTATAAATCTACCGAAGCAAGGAAAGCCGGTGAATGATAAAAAACACTTTTCCTACTGATATAAATCAGCGTAAAAAGAAACCGGCATAATTGGATGGGAGTGGTTGAGTAATTCGCATTAATCTGAGCGTTAGTGTTAACAAGAACCTAAAAAATTTGCTGGTGATTACATGCATAAATTTCTGTTAATCAAAAGTAGGTAGCGTCTGTTTGAGAAATCAAAATTAGATCTGTTTTGAAAGCTGGCATCTTATTAGTATTAAAAACTTAAAAAGATGAATCATGAAGAATGCTTGTATCGCACTTATGGTTCTTTTTAGTTTAAGCTTACATCAGGCAGAAGCGCAGGTAAGCGTTCACATTAACATTGGCCGTCAGCCTCTTTGGGGGCCTGTTGGATATGATTACGCCCACTACTACTACCTGCCGGATATTGACGTATTTTATGATGTGCCGAGAGGTCTGTTTGTATATTTCAGTGGCGGCCGTTGGTTGTTTTCAACTTCTCTGCCATACCGCTATCATAATTATAATTTGTACAATAGCTACAAAGTAGTCATTAATGATCGCGATCCGTGGATGAGGCATAGATATTATTATGACCATTATCGTGAATACAGAGGTCATCATCAACACGTATGGAGAGATAGTCATGACCAGCATTATTGGTCGGAAAGAAATAAATTCCGGGGCGGTTATGACAATGGAAAAGGTAATGGAGGAAGAAACAACGGCCGGGGGCATGACAGACACGGAGCAGCGAACCATGGCCATAAACATGGAAGAGGCCATGATTAAGAGCATTGCATGCCAATTTTCTTAAACTGCCACTGACGGCCGCGCATATATACTATTTTCTTTATCCTGAATTTTTATGCCTGAAAAAATAATAAAAAGGAATGCCACTGGCAATCAGTGCAATTCCGGCGGCTGTCTGCACGGTATTGCTTAACAAAGTATTCACCAAAAAAACTGTAGTAATAATGATGAAAAGCAGAGGAGCAAGAGGATAAAATGCAATTCTTTCTGTAATCACTTTTTTCATTTTCATTTTTATAAGGCCAATGGCTAACAGCGTGTAGAATGCAAACGCAGTAAATACCACAATGTTTGTAAGGATATCAAAAGTGCCGGATATGACCAGCACGCAACTCCAGACCATTGAATACAGCAAAGCAAAATGGGGTGTGCGATGCACAGGATGCACTTTTACTGCGCTTTTAAAAAAGAAATTCTCCTGCGCCATGCGGTAATAAAGCCGGGAATACAGAAGTATGAGCACATTTAGTGCACCAAATGTGCTCAAAACAATTAATACGGAAATCAATACACGGCCTCCATTGCCCGGCAATCTTCCTGCTACCTCTGTTGCCGCTATTTTATTTTCTCCAAGCAGTGCTAATTGATGTAACGATATCATCTTCATGTATGCATAATTTGTCAACACATACAATACCATCACAATACATACACCAGCTACTATTGCTATCCCGACATTTCTTTTGGGATTCTTTATTTCACCGGTTGCTGCTGACACATTGCTAAACCCGTCGTACGCCCAAAATGCGCTAAGCATAGCACTGAAAAAAATACCAAATGATGGATGGACGGTTTTCGAAGGCGTTGCTCCGGTGGTAGCTATGCCGGAATGATTACTTAAAAAAAGACCGGCGATGATCAAAAAAAGAATTCCCGCAATTTTTGCCCCTGTAACAATGTTGTTAAGGCCTGCAGCCTTTTTTACGCCGAGATAATTGTACCATGTTAATAACATGATGCTGATCACTGCCACGATTTTTATTCCCGAATCGGCAAAGGGATAAATAAAATGTGCAATGGAAACATGATTCAAATGCTGCAAAGGATCCGGTATCGGGATCAATGCATTAATAGATTCTGCGAATATGAAAGCAAGTGCTGCGATTGCGCCGCTGCCGATTATTGCAAAACAACCCCATCCCAATAAAAAAGCGATCAGATCGTTGTAGCAGATTCTGAGATATTCGTAAGCTCCACCTGATGCGGTGGTCAGTTTTGATAGGCCTGCAAAAGTAAATGCACCGAATAAAGTAATGATTCCCGCAGCAATCCAGGCCAGCAAAATATAAGTTTCACTGAGCCCTGTTGCAGCCATTGGAACGATCTTTTTAAAAACACCTGCTCCTATCATGGTACCTGCTACTACTAGCGTAGCAGTCTGCACATTCAGTACCCGGCTTAATTGGATGCCATCGGAGTTGTTTTCATTGTCTTTTCCCATGCAATTGTTTTAGTGAGCATCCAAACTTCGTTTATGCTTCGCCGTTATGTTTGTATGTCAATAGCATTGTCAGAAGGTATTATTCAGAAGCAAAGAATATTTTTTCTAAAGATAAACTAACGAAAGAAATACAGAAATTTTTTAGAAGTATCAGGATGCCTGGCTTACACCACAGGCAATTTTATCTACGCGGTTTTTGTGTCGTCCACCTTCAAAATCGGTATGCATAAAAATTTCAATCATCTTTTCTACCAGGCCTTCGCGTACAAACCTTGCCGGAATACAGATAACGTTTGCATTATTGTGCTTGCGCGCCAGTTCTGCTAATTCTTCTCCCCAGCAAACGGCTGCTCTTATACCCTGGTGTTTGTTGGCGGTCATCGCCACACCATTGGCGCTTCCGCATACGAGGATACCAAAAGAAGCATTGCCATTTTCTACCGCGGCTGATACAGGATGAGCAAAGTCAGGATAGTCGACCGAATCGGCAGAAAACGCACCGAAATCTTTCCAGGTCACATTTTTACCATCCAAAAAAGAAATAATAGATTCTTTATAATCAAAACCTGCATGATCGCAGCCAATTGCCACAGGCAACTGCAGGTTGAAAGAGCTGGACATAACACATATTTTAATAGTATAAAATTAATCAAAATATCATCTACGGGGAATGATAATGAAATAGCTTTTGCTTTTTATAAACGAAACTTTATGGGTAAAATTGAAACACGAAAACTGTATCAGTCGGAAAACATGAAAGTGTAATGCAAAAATTGCAAAATGTGATAGCCACGGGGTGTACCTATAACGGCCTGTTTATGCACTTAACCCGACAAAAGCGGCGGCAATTACCTGGCAAATGATACCAAAAAGAATTCCTGTATAAATATCAAACGGCTTATGATTGCTGATCATTAACCTTGATGTACCAACAATTCCTGTCAACAAAAAAATAACCATTGCTGCGGGGAAAACGGGATATACAGAGCTTGAATAAATAATTACGAGTATTAATCCGCAAAGAGCGCCCATTCCCAAGGCATGCATACTTACCTTATAATATATGTTGGCAAAAAAACCGACTGAAGATGCAAGGAAAACACCGAAGATGAATGCCGTAAGTACAGACGGAATTTCAGGTTGGTTATGAAATACAAGGTACATCCAGAAATAGAATATGTTCGCTGCAACAAAAGGTATAATTCGCTCTCTGCGGCTTTTTAAAAAGATACTTTTAATAAAGCCGGTAGCTTTTAGCAATAGTACCGTGGCCCCGGGAAAGAGAATAGTATTGGCGGCGACCCGCAGCAGGATGAATCCTTTATCATGCGGCGGTATGCCGATAAAATATCCTTCGTGAACAAACGCCAAATACCACGTTGCTATAAGAGGTATAAACAGCGGATGAAAAACATAAGAAAACGAATGCGCAACTATACGGAGCGGAAGAGAAAATTTCGGTTGTACGACATCGTTAGTTATAGTTTCCGCCTTGTTCATTATAATTCTTTTCTTAATCTTGCTACAGGTATGTTTAGTTGTTCCCGGTACTTCGCTACCGTACGGCGGGCGATATTATATCCTTTCTCCTGCAATAATTCCGTGAGCTTTTCATCGCTGAGCGGACGTTGCTTGCTTTCTTCTTCTATCAGGTCACTAAGTATTTTTTTTACTTCACGTGTACTTACTTCTTCCCCGCTATCTGTTACCAGGCTTTCGCTGAAGAAAAATTTTAATCGGTAGGTGCCAAATTCCGTTTGCACAAATTTGCTGTTGGCCACGCGGCTGACGGTGGAAATATCAAGCCCTGTTTTTTCGGCAATATCCTTTAATATCATAGGGCGCAATTCAGTTTCATCACCTGTCAGGAAAAATGAATTCTGATATTCCACAATGGTTTGCATCGTGCTTAGTAATGTATGTTGCCGTTGCTTGATAGCATCGATAAACCATTTAGCGGAATCAATTTTTTGTTTGATAAAAAGTACCGCCTCCTTCTGCCGGCGGTCTTTCTTCGCACTTCTGTCATAATCTTTCAGCATATCACGATAGCCTTCGCTTATGCGGAGATCGGGGGCATTTCGGGAGTTTAAAGTCACCTCCAGCTTACCATTATTATTTACCACAAAAAAATCCGGAATTACATAACTCTGTAATTTGTCTGAGTCGTCTATCTGCCCTCCCGGCTTGGGATTCAGGCGGATGATCTGGCTGATGACTTCTTTTATTTCATTATCCGTAAGGTTTAAACCCCGTTGTATTTTTTCGTAATGTTTTTTAGTAAACTCATCGAAATAATTCTCCAGCACCTTAATGGCTGTCTGAACAGATTTTCCGTCACCGGATTTTCTCTTAAGCTGCAGTAATAAGCATTCCCTCAGGTCCCGTGCCGCTACCCCGGGAGGATCGAATTCCTGGATCATTTGTATGATGTCCTCAATTTCTTTCTCAGTGCTATTTATATTTTGTCTGAATGCGAGGTCATCGCAGATAGCAGATGCCTCACGCCTCAGGTAGCCATCATCATCAATACTGCCAATAATTTGTTCTGCAATTTTTAGCTGCCGTTCATCAAGGTTCAGCATCAGCAACTGGTTCTTGAGCGTTTCGTAGAAAGAGGTTTCCACTTTATGAGGCACGGTCTTGTTCTCTTCCGGGTCGGCGTAGTTTTCATCACGTAGTTTGTAATCCGCCACGTCATCATCACTGTCGCTTACATACTCACTAATGTCGATGCTTTCAAATTCGTCGGCGCTGTTTTCATTTTCAAATTCGTCCTCGGGTGTATCAAATTCATCTGCGGCATTCTCATAGGTGTCATCATCATGCTCACCTGCCTCAAGCGCAGGGTTCTCTTCTAATTCTTCCTTGATGCGTTCTTCCAGATGAGCCGTAGGTACCTGCAGCAATTTCATCAATTGTATTTGCTGGGGTGATAATTTCTGTAACAGCTTTTGTTGTAAACGCTGGCTTAACGACATGGATCGGCACTCTTTTTTTAAAGCCGTAAATTTACAGAAGAAATAAACAACATGAAATTTTGGAACGTAATTTGTGGCTTTGTGCTTCTCTTAACATTTTCCTTATTACATTGCAAGGCTCAAAACTCCGCTGATATAAAGTTTCAGCCGAAATATGACACCTCAAAAAATGTCATTCATCCTGCTCCTGCTGAGTTTACTTTATTTATATTTCATCCTGCTGTTGAAAAAAATTTTTTCACAATTCCGTCGAACTTTGCGACACGCTATTACGGTTTTTTTTGCAAACAGGAGCTTAAAGTAGAAAAATCCATACATGTGCCAATTCGGGTGAGACTTGGATCGCTACAGCAATGCGATTATTACGAAGGAAAAGAGAAGAGTGTTGATTATTATAGTGGCGGCCACTAATTTTTTGAAATAAGATAGCTGCCAATGTATCACCCCGGCCGAGAAGCTTCACATTGTAAGCAATAATTTAATATCCCAATTCCAGGAAAAATTTGCCTGTTTAAAAATTATGTTTAATTTTGACCGACCGTTCAGTCAAAAATATGTCACCGAGGACACCAGCACAGTTACAACTCCATAAGGAAAATAAAAAAACAGCTATTCTGGAAGCCGCATTGAAGGTGTTTGCCAATAACGGATTTGAAGGTGCAACCATAGACAAGATTGCAAAAGAAGCCGGCATTGCCAAAGGGTTGCTCTACACTTATTATTCCGGTAAAGAAGAACTGCTTGAAGCGCTGATCCGGTTCGGGATGGAAAAAGCATTGACTTATATTGGAACTAATACGCCCGGTACGATTAAAACAAAAAAAACTTTTGAAGACAACCTTCGCGGTATGATCGGGTACTTTTTACAGGAAACGGATTTCTGGAGATTATACACATTGCTCGCTCTTCAGCCCAACGTGAGTGAGCAATTTCAAAAGGAGGCGAAAATATTTTTTGAAAAATATCTTAGTATATACGTCGATTATTTTAAAAGAAAAAGATCCAAGAATCCTGTTGCCGAGACTATGCTTTTCGGCGCAGTTCTGGATGGAGTGATGATAGACCTGATAATGGCACCCGATGAATATCCGCTGGAAGATGTATTGAAAATGATTATTGCAAAATTTGCCTGAAAGGCACAAATAAGATTTGTATGAAGTATAAAAACTTTTTAATCACCATTACTGCATTGCTACTCTCAATTGCTAATTCCAAGGCACAGGTAGATGCGGATGCTCTTGTAAAGAAAGCCAATGACCTGATGAATGGAAAATCAAGCGAGAGTGTTGCAACCATGCAAATTATCCGGCCCGGATGGACCCGCGAGGTATCCATGAAAACATGGTCGCTGGGGAATGATTATTACATGATCTACATCACGTCGCCTGCACAAGACAAAGGCCAGGTTTTTATGAAAAGGAAAAACGAAATGTGGAACTGGATGCCTTCCATCAGCCGGATTATTAAAATACCTCCATCCATGATGGGACAAAACTGGATGGGCTCTGATTTTACCAACAACGACCTGGTAAAAGCCAATTCAATTGTAGATGATTATACCCATACTTTATTGGGAATGGAAAATGTGGAAGGATATGAATGTTATAAAATTCAATTAACGCCAAAGCCGAATGCGGCAGTGGTTTGGGATAAGATCATTACGTGGATTGCGAAGGATAAATATTTTCTTCTAAAAGCAGAATATTATAATGAAGATGGCGAACTGGTAAATCGTGAGACACAATCGGACATCCAGCATTTCGGTGATCGCGATCTTCCTTCCAAATTAGTAATGACACCGGTAAAGGAACCGGGAAAGCAAACCATTTTTATATTCCGGAGACTTGCATTCAACATGCCGATGAAAGAAGATTTCTTTTCACAACAGAATATGAAAAATGTAAGATGATAAACAACATTCTGTACAAATGATTTCATGAATTTTTAGAAGAATGATTCAATTTATAAAACTGGCATGGCGAAATTTATGGCGTAACAGACGCAGAACATTAATCACGCTGGCATCTGTACTGATGGCGGTGGTGCTCGCTATTGCTATACGATCAGTTCAGCTTGGCGCCTATGACAATATGATCGGGAATGCCGTAAGATTTTCAACCGGCTATATACAAGTTCATCACAGCGGATATTGGAATGATCAATCTATTAATAATACAATGAAATGGGACAGCGCAGTATCGGACACTCTTAGAGAAGATAAAAGCATATCGCTTGCTGTACCGAGATTAGAATCATTTGCGCTTGCATCTTCGGGAGCACATACTAAGGGAGTAGCTGTAGTGGGCATTGCGCCGGGGAAAGAAGATCAGCTAACCAGGTTAAAATCAAAAATATCGGAGGGGAAATATTTCACCACCTCGTCAGGAGAAGGTGCATTGGTGGGAGATGGTCTTGCAAAATATTTACAATTGCACCTTGGCGATACAATCGTTTTATTGGGACAAGGTTATCATGGGACTACTGCTGCAGGTCAATTTCGTGTGCAGGGAATTTTTCATTATCCGATAGAACAATTGAATAGTGCCATGGTGTACTTAACTGTTGATGATGCACAAAACTTATTTGCGGCGCCGGGCAGGATCACGTCTGTAAGCCTGATGCTCAACGATCCAAAAAAGATTGATAATACCACAAAAGATCTTCAGAAACAATTAGGCAAGAATTACGAAGTAATGGACTGGCCTTCTATGAATAAATCGCTGGTAGAAGAAATCAAAGGCGACAATGCAGGAGGCATCATTATGCTGGGTATTTTATATCTCGTTGTAGCGTTCGGCGTTTTCGGAACCATCCTGATGATGACGATGGAAAGAAAAAAGGAATTTTCCGTAATGATTGCAATAGGGATGCATCGTGCAAAACTTACGATGATCATGATTTTTGAGACCATCTTCATCGGCCTGATGGGAATCACCGCCGGATGGCTGGTGATATTACCGGTCGTTATTTATTTAAATCGCCACCCGATCAGGATTACGGGAAAAGGAGCCGAAGCCTATCAGCAGTTTGGTATCGAACCCTTGTTACCGGCTTCTTTGGATCCATCGATTTTTTTATACCAGGGATTAACAGTATTGGTGATAGCAATTGTTTCTGTTATATATCCATTATGGTATGTTAACCGGTTTCCTTTGGCAGAAACTTTAAAACAATAATGATGTTGATAAAAATAGCCTGGAGAAATGTTTGGCGAAATAAGACGCGAAGTCTCATCATTATATTTGCAGTGGCTTTTGGTTTGTGGGGGGGTATTTTTTCTGATGCATTTATGAATGGAATGGCGCAACAGCAGGTCTATTCAACGATTCATACTGAAACAGGCGATATTCAATTAAATCAAAACGGATTCCTGTTGAATCATGATATGCAACTGCGTATCAGAAACACAGACAGCATCATCAGGAGTATTCAACGCAACCCTGAAGTAACGGCTATCGCACCCATTACGCAAATGACGGCAATGGTATCAACCGCGTCGGGTTCAGCAGGAATTATGCTGAATGGAATTGATCCTGAAATCCAGTCACAGGTAAGTGATATTTCAAAAATGTTGATGGAAGGAAGTTATTTTAAAGATAATGGGACAGATCCATCAGTAATCAGCCAAAAGCTCGCCGACAAACTTCATGTGAAATTGCATTCCAGAATTGTATTGACTTTGCAAACTTTTTCGGGCGACATCACATATGGCTCTTTTCGTGTTACAGGAATCTATCGCACTACCGACAATGAGTATGACATGCAAATGGTGTTTGTAAGAAACAGTGATTTAAAACCTTTGATCAACTTTCCTAAGAACGATGTTTCGTTACTTACTGTAATGTTAAAAAAGGACCGGGATGCCGATAGTATCGCCCTGCATTTATCCCAAAAACTTCCCGGAATACAGGTACAATCATGGGTACAGTTGTCACCCATATTACAATTGGTAACAGGAAAAACAAATGTTATCACATTCATTTTTGTTGGAATTATTTTAATAGCGCTTGCTTTTGGAATTATCAATACCATGCTGATGGCAGTGCTTGACCGAACGAGAGAAATTGGTATGTTGCTCTCTATCGGGATGAAACCCTCACGTGTATTTGGAATGATCTTGTTGGAAACCGTTTTTCTTTCTGTAACGGGCGCCATCGCAGGTGTTGCCATCAGTGTTTCGTCTATTGCCTGGTTTGGAAAAACAGGGATCAATCTTTCTATGATTGCAGAAGGTTTCAATGCATTAGGCTATAGCAGTATTGTATATCCCACGCTGGGTGTTGATTTTTATATAGAGCTGGCAGTGATGGTAGTTGTGATTGCCATCATGGCTGGTCTGTTCCCTGCACGGCGGGCTATCCGGTTAAAACCCGCAGAAGCGGTAAGGGGAGAATAAAATATAATGTATTGTGCTATTGAACTTCGATCTAATACAGAACTCGCCTTCGATAAGCTCAGGCCGACAGCCTTCTGTCATATTGAGCCAGTCGAAACAATGACAGAAGGCTGTTCTCAGATAATTGTTCCTGTTTAATAGCCCAATGCGTAAAATATAATTAATGGTTTAAATAAATTTTTATGCCGGTAATTGAAGTTAAAAATCTTACTAAAACGTATCATGAAACAGTGGTACCCGTTCATGCATTGAATGGAATTGACCTGATGTTTGAGAAAGGAGAGTTCACTGCAATCGTTGGTCCTTCCGGTTGTGGTAAGACTACGTTGCTGAATATGATGGGTGGGTTAGACCAGCCTACATCGGGAGATGTAATGGTAGAATCAGAAGATATCAGCAAGATGAGATCGTCTCAATTAATTGATTTCCGTCTTCATAACATTGGATTCATTTTTCAATCTTATAATCTTATACCGGTTCTTACTGTGAAGGAGAACGTTGAATTCATTATGGAACTTCAACATGGCGGTAAAAGGCAGATGGATGAACGCGTAGATTATCTGTTAGACGCGATGGGCATTGCGGATAAAAAGAATGTTCGCCCAAAGTATCTTTCCGGTGGTCAGCAGCAGCGTGTAGCGGTGGCTCGTGCATTGGCATCCAAACCTAAATTTATTCTCGCCGATGAACCAACGGCTAACCTGGATTCAAAATCCACCGACACATTGCTCGACCTGATGGCTTCGCTCAATCAAAAAGAAGATGTAACGTTTATTTTTTCCACACACGATCAGCGGGTGATGGATAAAGCCCATCGTATCGTAACGCTGGAGGATGGAAAAGTAATTCATGATTCGAAACATGCAGTGAAAGATGAATAATGGGTTCATTAAAATAATGCTGGGATGTTCGTTGTTCCTAATGCCTATGTTGCTCGCAGCACAGTCGAATATTGATACAACAGGTTTTGAAACGAAGCAAAAAAAATTAACAGCAACAGGGTATCTCAAAGATCTGCAAGGCATTCAGATTCTGCATACAGACGAGCCATGGATGTTGACAAATCTTGTTCACAACCGTTTCGATTTCCACTGGTTTCCAGATAGTAATTGGAAATTTCAATTGGGAATACGTAACCGTTTTTATTATGGTGATACATCTTCTATTGCTTTGCTGCAGCCGACATTGAATGCTGCAGGTGAACAGTTGGTAAATCTTTCCAAAACGATTGCACACGGGCCATCTTATCTTTTAAACGCAGCGATTGACAGGGCTTTTGTCGATTACACAAAGGGAAAATGGGAAGTAAGCGTCGGTCGACAACGAATTAACTGGGGCGTGAACCTGGTATGGAACCCCAATGATATTTTTAATGCCTATTCCTATTTTGATTTTGATTATGAGGAAAGACCGGGCTCGGATGCCGTACGTGTACAGTATTATGTGAACAGTACCAATTCTGCGGAGATTGCTTATAAGCCTGGAAATAAACCCGGGCAGACAACTATCGCAGGATTGTATCGCTTTACGAAAAGTAGTTATGACTTTCAGGCGCTTGCAGGAATGATGCAATCTGATTATGTTGTTGGCGGTGGCTGGTCCGGTGTATTAGGCCAGGCAGGATTTAATGGCGAGTTTACCACGTTTCTTCCAAGAAGAGATTTTCAACGTAGTCAGACGGTGGTGTCAGCTTCATTAGGAATGAACTATACTTTTTCAAATAGTTTGTATTTGCATGGGGCATATCTCTTGAATAGCGCAGGCGCTGCCGGGTCAGATAGCCTGAATAATAATTTGTTGCTCAATTCGGTTTCAGCAAAATCACTTTCGCCGTCCAGGCATTCTGTATTTGGAGAATGCGCCTATCAATTTAGCCCCTTGATACGTGGAGATTTTGCAGCAATTGTTGATCCTTCTGATGGCTCGTTTTTTGCAGGGCCGTTTATAACTGTGTCCCTTTCCAACACACTTGAATTACTTGGCGGCGGCCAGCTATTTTTTGGCAAAAAAAACTCGCTTTATGGTAATTACGGTAAAGCGGCCTACCTGAGAGTTAAATGGAGTTTTTAGAAAAATTTTATATAAATAACAGCGTGGCTATGAAATCAAACTATTGCCGTTATTCCCGGCGATAGAAAAGAGGAACTCGCCGAGTTTTTATCAATAATTTAAACTTCGTTGTTTTATTTTTGCTCCGATGCGAAAATCTATACTCCCCTTTAGAATCAGAGGCATTCAGTATTGGTGTGTTGGTTTGGTTTTCTTATTGCCCCTTTATACCCGTGCCCAGGTTGTTGACAGCTCATTTCTCAAAAGTAAATTTGACAGTGTCTTTCTTAAAAAAGAAGATACTGCTTTGCGCATAAAAAACTTCAGTCCCTATTTCACACTGCATGTCGACTCAACGCTCGACTATCAATTTGAGATCAACAAAGATCCAAGCCAGTATTATTGGTATCTGAAAAATTCTCCTGTAGGGCTTAAGATCAATAAGGACGGAGTTTTGCACTTCAAGGCTGATAAATCTTACTTCCTTAGTGGTAAACTCAAATACGATAATGATTATAAAGTGCAAATTGGTTTGCAAAATCTCAACGATCCAACCGATAAGGTAGATACTATTTTTACGCTGGTATTTTACAACACTGAAATTATTCCGTCCAGGATTAAACCAAGTGTAAGTAGTGAGGTGTCAGTGGATGAAGGCGACACACTTAATTTTGAATTACAGTGCGATGCCGGAAGCTTCCCGATTGAGTCAATCACCTATTATGCCAATGCTCCTATCCACTCAAGCACCTCTGTTGAACATTGTGGTGATGACTTCACGTGGGTAGTACCTTATGATTTCATTAAAGAGAATGAAAAGTCTGATGAAAGGCAAGTCAAAATAAGTTTTATTGGTTCAGATAAATTTTTTAATCGCGACACTGCAACCATTCGCGTTACGGTAAAGCGGGCAATCAACTACCCATTTCAACTAACTCAATACAACAAGATTTCCGACAACATAGAAAAATACATTCTGCAATTAAAAAGGACTTTCATGGTGCTGGATGAGAAAGTAAAGCATACGCGAAACACGCGAACCACATTCGATCTCACTTCGGCTTCCACCGCGCTCGGTGGAACTGTCTTTTCTTCATTGCCAACTCAAAGCGAGCAAACTACAGGAAAGATCTTGCCGAGTGTTGGTGTGGCATTGGTACCTGTAAAAGAAGCCGTAGCACCCACCAAGACAGCAGAACAAAATTCTGCATCGCTCGTACGAAGTGATATTAAAAGACTTGAATACCTCCTTACCGACAACATGCTGATTGGTGAAAAAGATCCGGATATCATCAAAAAAACCCAAAAGCTGCGCGATGAGCTTACGCAGGTTCAATTGCAGTTGATCGATGTGCCAATTGTGGAAGACGTGGGCGACGCCCAGGAGGCAGATAAATATTTCAATAGTCCGAAGGTAAACAGGAAGTATCGTTTAAAAGATAAATAAACGCCTGGCTGTAATCATCCATGCAGGAATTTCTCAATAATAGGAAATAGTTTTTCCGGCTCTTCCACCTGCGGGTTGTGACCTGATTTTTCAAACATGATGAACTCAGCCTGAGGGCAGTATTCCTTAAATTTTTCTATCATAACGGGCACGGCTACACGATCATAGCGACCACCGTAAATAAGGACGGGCATTTTTAAATTTTTTAATTCCTTTCTGTAATCAAATGCGCCAATATCGCTTCCCACTATAAAATCTCCGTCTCTTCCAACCATCTGGTAATATAGTTTTGAATTGAATGAATTGGGATAATGCTTACCACTGCCATGCGCAAAGTTGTCGGAGTTGTATGCATATAGAAATCCATAAGGCACTCTGCCATAAATTTTTTGGCAGGTGGTATCGCTGGACACATAACCCTGTTCACGCAACTTCATCAATGTATCCCACACTTCAGGATAATTGGTTTTTATTTCATGATTGCTGTTGTCATCATTGGCCTGCCACATCACATAACTGTGAAAAGTGTTGGCCAATATGAGATGATTCACGTGCGAAGGATATCTTAATGCATAACCCTGCGCCACCAGCCCGCCATAGGAATGCCCAAGCACATTCAGTTTATCTATATGCAGCGCAACACGCAATCCTTCGATGTCTTCAATATCGCGTGCGAGCGAATATTCTTTTATATCTTTTGCTGTATCACTTTTACCTCTTCCGAATGCATCAAAGTAAATGATCTCGTTATCTTTTGCCAATGTATCAAAGTCGCGATAAGGATAATGAGCGCCTCCGGGACCACCGGGAATAATGATCAATGGATCACCATGACCCGCAATCACTACATAAAGTTTGGCGCCATTTACGGTTACATATTTGCCATCAGTAAAACTATCGGGGAGCTTTTGGGCCTGTAATTGGAGTTGCATCAATACGATGATGCACAGTAGAATTTTTTTCATCGCTGATTTGTGTTGGTACCGCGAATATCAGCTAATTACACGAATTGACCATTTGGGATGGATGATTGGTTGATCAATTTGATTGCTGTACATCAACCAATCACCCATAACATCTATTCACTTTCCTTTTCCTTGCTTGAAACAGTATCTTCATCCCAGTGCCATCTGCCACCGCAGCGCTTTCTCCATTCGGCCCTGAATTTTTCTCTTTCCTCGGGGGTCATACCTTCCCATTTTGTACGCCACTTTTCCTTCCATGCATGGCGCCGTGCGTGCCAGCCTCTTCCTTTGCCGAAGCCACCAAATAAAATTTTACTTAACACTAGTATTCCTAACGCCTGGTAAAAGTTAATTGTCTTTACACCCACCAATACTGCCGGCAGTATCGCATTCCACAAAAGCATCAGCACTACTCCGAAAACCAATATGGCAGCGATAAATATGAAGAAGAACATAATTGCTCTTCTAAACCAAAATTTTTTCATTGTATGTTATTTTAAATAATTCAATAATTGATAATGAAGCTCTTAATAATTCAATAACTCGTTCTTCAGTGTTTGCAGTCTTTCTCTCAGGTGCAACACTGCATAGCGTTTGCGGCTGATCAACGTGGCTATGCTTATACCCGTTTGTTCTGACATTTCTTTAAATGAGATGTCTTCAATTTCATTTTTTATAAACACTTCTTTTTGCTCTGCGGGCAGTTCGTCCAATGCCGCATTTAACTCTTCCCAAAACAAGGTACGGAGGTATTCGGTTTCCACATTATCATCTCCGGCCAATATAACTTCTCTCCAGTCGAAACTTTCATCATCCGTTTCATATGCCCCAAACACATCATCTGCCAAAGGCATTTTATGTTTGCGATAGCGATCGGTTATCTTATTCCTTGCTACGGTGAAAAGCCAGTTGCCTACCTGTTCTATTGGTTCAGCATTTCCCGCAAACTGGTAAAAAACATCCTGTAAAATATCCTCGGCATCTTCATTTCCGGAAACACGCTGTTTAATAAAACTTAGCAGGCGCCTGCTGTATGTTTTAATTGTTTGCGTTATGGTATTATTCTTCTCAGCCGCCATTTGCATTGATATATCCATTGCATCATTCATCTTACGGATAGACGAACGACGGGGAAATTTGTTTTAAATGTACGATTTGTAATCTCTGATTGACTATTGACTCCCTGACAATCACCTTTTATACTTTTTAACCAATCGCGACTTCATTTTAAAACAATCACCTGCTTTATTCGTCTACAATAATATTATTCACATAAAAATTTACAATATGTACTACAATCAGTCATGGGCCGCAAAAGGCCAACATGGAGGCAGGCGTCAGCATATCCTGAATCTCCGGTCAGCACAACGCGCATTTGTGAACGTTTATAAAACGGACACTACTTATGAAATGCTGGTATTCGCTCCGGGGCGTATCCGCGAGCATTTCAAGATCGATGTAAAAGGTAATGAACTCATCATTTCGTACACTCCACCAGAAGGGTTTCCCAAGCAGGATTGGATAAGGCGGGAATACAGTCGCGGTGGTTTCGAAAGAACTTTTACCCTCGATGAAACAATTGATACCTCCAATATTTCTGCGAAATATGAAGATGGGGTACTACAGGTAACATTGCCTGTAATTCCAGGCAAGGAGACTACCAGTCGTGAAATAAAGATCAACTAATGACTAAGCATGGATTTAAAACGCGGTGAAGCGATTCATCGCGTTTTTTGTTGCAGGTAATTGTACCCTTTTCCTGAATTTCATTACAAAAACCTGTTCTAACTTTAAGGTATGAAATGGATCCTGTTCTGTACGATTGCATTGCTTTTGCCGTGTTTTTCCACGGCACAGGATTACCAATATGCCGATAAGGCAGGAATTGATGCACCCGATTCAAAAAGTATTACTACAAAGGACATTGCAGATTATGTAAATCAATGCTGCAAGTCTGATTTACAAAAAGTACGGGCCATATATACCTGGGTCATTTCGCACATTGCATACAGTACCGATAGTATCCAGTTCATTGCAACGGACGAAGACCGTCAAAACCTGATCACTGCAGGCATGAGAAGAAGAAGAGGGTTGTGTGAAAACTTTGCAGCCATATTTGATGATATTTGTAAAAAAGCCGGATTCCGCTCTTTCTATATCGAAGGTTATACGCAACAAAGCAGCAGGGTAGAAAAAATATCACATGCCTGGGATGCGGTGTATGTAAATGATGATTGGTATCTTTTTGATCCTACCTGGGATGCAGTACAGGTGATATTTTCGGCGCCGGTCAACACGACCTATTTCATGATTCGTCCGGACGAATTTATTCAAACCCACATGCCCTTTGACCCGATGTTACAATTCCTGGAGCACCCGGTTACGTTTAAGGAGTTCAACAGACGAGTTTTTTCAGGAAACGACAAATACTATTTTAATTACATAGATTCCATAGATAAATTCGAAAAAGACGATCCATATAATCAATACCTCGCTTCCTATAATCGCATTCAGCAAAATGGCTCTGGAAATGAACTGGTAAAAACAAAACTGCTACAACTTCGCCTGCAACTCGAAATCATTTACCAGGATAAAGATTCTGTTTCATATAATACCGCAGTAGCAGACTATAACAGGGCCATCAATATTTTCAACGATTTTGTAATCTATCGCAACCATCAATTTAAACCTGCAAAGACTTTTGGTGAAGTGCAGACGATGTTTCGCGATATGAAAACGCATCTTTCGCATGCGCGATCTCTCCTGAAAGAAGTGAATGCTTCAGCAGCAACACTAACACTCGATACAGGCGATATAGAAGCCGCCATTCAAAAACTTTCTATGCAGGTAAAGGAGCAGGAAGAATTTTACAGAAATAATGTTCCTGATCCGGAAAAGAAATAAGTACTTTTTTCGTGTATCCGTTGCCGTTATATTGTGTTAAAAAATTTGTTCGTCGTAGGGCAGCGATTCATGAACGGTTTCTTTATTTTTTATAAATGGATTACGCCATGCGGTATACGCAGATAAAATACCCATCAAAATGAGTAAAGACAGTCCCCAGGATAGATTAGACTTTTCAGCAATAAAACCGATTACCGAAGGACCGGTAAGGAAACCGATAAGCCCGCCGGTGGTAACCATGGCGTATCCTTCTACGGTACTAACACCCGGTATATTGGCAGATGCGCGAAACAATACGGGCACTGTGCAGCAACAGCCAAGCCCCACCATTATATAACCGATGATCGCAGCGATTACTGCCGGTGACGTTACTACCACAAGAAATCCGGATGCAGCGAGCAAACCACCTGCTACCACCACTCTTTTGCTTCCCACTTTAGATATAAGCGTATCGCCATTTAATCTGCCTAATGTCATGGCTATAGAGAAGCCTGCGTATCCGAGGCTGATCATTGCCTTCGGTGCAAATAATATTTCCTTGAAATAAATGGCGCTCCAGTCTGCTACACAACCTTCTGCCATAAAACTCACCATGCACATAAATGAAATGCCCAGAATAGAAAACGAAGGCAGTTTGAAAGAAGAACCGGAATGAATAATATCTGTATTTACCAACAAATGGGGTCGATTTATATTTATTACCGCAAGAATGATAACTGCCACAATCACGATTTGCCAGCCGGACGGAATGTGTACCAGGAACAGTAATGCAGCAATGCCTGCACTTAGCGCTCCACCCATGCTATACATGCCGTGGCAGGTGGCCATCAGGAGCCGGTGTGTTTTCTTTTCCATCAGGTTTACCGTAGCGTTGGACGACACTCCATTCAAAAATCCGAGCAAGCCAAAGCAATAAAGGCATGACCAAAACATTGGCCGGTTCAGAGAGTTGATGAGCAGAATCATCATAAGACAGTAAGCGCTGTATCCGCCATACATCCACTTACCCACCGATATTTTGCTGAAGATGCGGGATGAAAGCAGCATACCTGTTATTGCTCCTGCAGGTGATAACAATAACGATAACCCCAGGCTGCCGTCCGAAAACCCCAATCTCGTTTTTACACCCGGTATAGATGCTACCCATATGCCAAAAACCAGGCTGGATGTGGCAAACAGAAACCCTACCGAGAAGATTTTGCGGTTGCTGACGAAAGAAACAAAGTTCCGCACCATATTCATAAGCTGATAGAATGTGCGAACTTACATCATTGCAGTATTATTTGGTATACCGACTGTGAGGATCAGTAGGGTTGGCCTCTGCGAAATCGAAAATTCAAGTCCATTCATCGAAAAAAGTGATTCCTTCAACGAAAACGGACCGCCAAAGCCTTGTTTGCGACGCATCTTTGTATCAGAAAACAGCGAAAGGGATAATGACGAAACAGGAAAAATGAAACGCGGTTTTCGTACAACATCGCATCCGGGTTTACATTGGTTATAAAAAAAGTGCTCCCATTTTTGGGGGTATTTTTTTGCTATTATGTGTACCCCGCGATCGTGTTATACTACTATTTGCCCCAATCCTTCTTACGATTTTTTTTCGATACTTCAGGCAGATTGCGTGTATTCGTTACCGTTAGTTACCAGAGCAAGACACCCTTACGGCATTTAGTTTCTTCGCCGGCAATCGAATGGGCAGGCAATATATCATGGCAAAAATCCTTTAACTTTTTTTATTATTTCAGCGGCAGCGTTTGCTGTGGTACCGCCTATGACAATTAGGCTCGTGTATTTGATAAAATAAAACAGACTTTGCCGGTCGAATTCAACCATTCATGAAATCACTGCAAAAAAGTATACCCGTTACCGTTAGTACCCTGTGTCTCTTCAATTAATAGAACATATGGAGTTTCAATTCACCCAGGTTAACGCCCGGATTCGGGATATTTCCTATATTTACTACGTCCTCTGTTTACTACAATAATACCAGATCTTGAAAAAACATCACCTGATGTTAGCTGACCCGTGAGGGCACTAAATAAAATCCAATCTGTTAAAGACTGTTTATGATTTACCCTGCTCCTTTCCTCTGGAAACATGTGTACACAAGACGTAACAAAAACATTTGTATGAGAAAGATTGTTTTTTGGCTTTTACCCGTATTCCTTGTTGCCTGTAAAGCAAATGAGGATGATGTTTTCGATCTTAATTTTAAATTAATACCCGTAAAGGTCGGCGACAACTGGGGTTATATCAGCCAGGATGGGAAATTTGCTATTAACCCTCAATTCAAAAAAGCGTATACATTCCGGGAAGGCAGGGCCCTGATCAGAAGTGCGGATGATAAATACGGATACATAGATGAATCGGGTAAACTTGTAATTACACCTCAATACAAATATGCAAGTGTGTTTAGTGAAGGCCTCGCAGCCGTTACCAAGCCGGATCAAACTATAGAGTTTATTGATAAAACAGGAAAGACTGCTTTTTCGCTCGATCAAACGATAGAGAGTGCGGATCCTTTTTTTGAAGGAGTAGCCAGGATAAAAGTAAACGGGAAGTATGGGTACATAAATAAAGAAGGTAAGATTGTGATTTCGCCGCAATATACCGATGCAGGCATGTTTCTGGAAGGGGTAGCCTCAGTGGAAATGAAGGTGGATGATAAAACCAAGGAGGGCTATATAGACAAAGAGGGCAAGGTGGTGATATCGCCGCAGTTTGACCTGGCTGGAGATTTTTTTGATGACCGTGCAAGAATAAAAATAGATACCAGTTACGGATTTATTGATAAACAGGGTAAAATCGTGATCGCTCCTCAATATAGCGAAGTGTTTGATTTCAATCAGAATTGTGCTGCGGTAGAACAGGAGGATGTATGGGGATTCATTGATAACAATGGAAGAATAGTCATTAATCCCCAATTTAAGGGGGTATATCCTTTCACATCTTCAGGCTTGTCCATTGTGGAATCCGCTAACAATGAAAAGTGGGGTGTGATAGATAAGAACGGAAAATTTGTTGTTAATCCGCAGTATGATGAGATTGATGGTTTTTACGATCATGCGGCTATTATAAAGCAAAATGATAAATATGGATTGATTGATGATAAAGGAAAAGTTTTGGTCAATCCTATCTATAGCAATGCGGAACCTTACCCGCTAAGTGCTTTTGGTAATGATGTACACAATGACTTTTTCAATATATCTGATGTATCGGATATTATTTACAAAGACATCACAAGTACCTCTGCAAGGGGAATTAGTAAGAATACCTCCTTTGCCGATTTGCGACTGTTGTTTTCAGGGCTTACTCACGACAATATGTACACCTATATTCCGGCTGCCCCGGAAGGAAATAATGCCTTACAGTTATCGTCCATCACAATTGTGCCCGGTAAAGGATTTGTCACCTATGGGAATGATCAAGGCAACTCTCCTTACAATGATACTGTTAAAGTATATCACGACGATTTACCTGTGCTTGCAATTGGCTATGCTTACACATTGAAGGATAAAGCATACGACAAAGCCGGACATCTTATTCAATTATTGGGATACAAAAAACCGGGTATTTTGAGGCAGGAGATCATCAATGATCATGCGCTTGTCCTTTATGGTAATGGGTACGACGCCTGCGTGAATATAAAAGAAGGCACTCTTTATTTTGGGATATACCTTGATGAAGCGAGCTTTGCTGATGTGAAAAAAAATTTGAGTGAGCCATAATGAAAAACTACCGTTATGCTCCCGGTCAAGAAATCATTTGGTCGTTACCGTTAGTTTTTTCAGTTTGTAAAATGCTAACCTGGTTATCTGTTTTATTGCAACGTTATAGATAAGCTAATGGTAAATCATTATTTTTACAGAAAAACAAACTGTGAAATATTTTCATTTGCTTCTCTTGTTAACCACGCTTACTGTTGCTTGTAAAGAGAAGGTCTTGTCCGGTAAAAAACTGGAAGACAAATTGAAATCCACCATGTCCGGTTACCTCGATTCTACGCATACATCCGGTATAAAAGCCACGATTCAAAATATGAGTTACTATGCAGATAAGTCACGAAAAGCATATCTCTGCAGATTTACTGTAAGCTTTAAATCAAATGATCACGATTCAACGGGTGTTATGACTGCTATAATTCCTGATGATTTTAGCAGAGTAACAACATCCAAATAGTGGTAATAACTAAGGTGCCTTTCGTATTGGGATAAGGCAGCTATCAATAAAGGATTAAATAATTATTTAAAACAGAACTCATGAAAAAAATATTGACCGTCTTTATTGGCTTGTTTGTTCTCATCTTTTTGGCAAATGCCCAACAACTAACCCTGCAGGAAAGATTAGGTTATCCAAAAGACGCAAAGCTCCTGATCATTCACGCAGATGACCTTGGTGTGTCTCATTCGCAAAACCAGGCAAGCATTCATGCATTGGAAAAAGGGTTGGTAAGTTCGGCAAGCATTATGGTGCCTACACCCTGGTTTTCAGAAATTGCGGCCTATGCAATAGCACATCCCAAAGCGGACCTGGGATTACATCTAACACTCACCAGCGAATGGGAATATTATAAATGGGGACCCGTGGCCTGTGATGTTCCTAGTCTTAAAAACAAAGAAGGATATTTTTATTCTGATGTTGATTCTGTTTACAAATATGCGTCGCTCGATGATATTGAAAAGGAACTGCGTGCGCAAATTGAAAAAGCAAAACGCGCAGGCATTCACTTTACCCATTTCGATTCACACATGGTCGCTTTATTTGGCAGGCCGGATTATTTGAAACTCTTTATTAAGTTGGGTAAGGAATATAAAGTACCGGTTTTACTGGCTTCAAAGGGTCCCCGTTCGATAGCCGCGATGCACCTGGATTCTTCAATCACCAACAAAGATATCATGTTGGATCATGTGTACACAGCAAGCCCGTCGGATTTTAGAGGAGGGATGCCAAATTTCTACACCAAGGTATTTAAGTCGTTGCGACCCGGCGTAAGTATTGTAATCATTCACACTGCTTATAATGATAACGAAATGCAATCAATCACCATGGGACATACTGACTGGGGCGCTGCATGGCGTCAGGCAGATTTTAATTTCTTTACAAGTCAACAATGCAAAGATCTTTTAGCACAGCAACATATTCATGTAATTACCTGGAGGGAGATCAGGGATAAGCTGTTGCGGTAATTATCATCTTTTCTGATATCGTCTATTCTTATCCGTTAGTTTTTTGTTTGTGGCAATACGCTATTGAAAATGTTTTATAATGAAATATCAGCTATCTTCATTTTGACAGACATAGCATCCGTTCAGGCAACAAATGCTTAATAAAAAATTCGGTAATAAAAAACTTCGGGTACTTACACTTGCAGCGGTAATCTATTTTACCGTATCAGGCGGCCCTTACGGGCTCGAGCCATTATTGGGATTTGCCGGCCCGCATGGGGCATTGTTACTGCTTATCATTACACCCCTTTTGTGGGATGTTCCTGCAATGCTTACAGTACTTGAGCTGAACAGTATGATGCCGGTAACAGGCGGATATTATGAATGGGTAAAACGAATACTTGGTTTGCGGTTTGGGTTTTACGAAGGCTGGTGGACGTGGCTGTATACATTTGTTGACCTTGCTATTTACCCGGTTCTGTTTGTGGAATACCTGTCGTTTTTCTTTCCACAGGCGAATGCTTTTAAAATCCCGGTTTGTCTTGTCATCATCTGGGCCGGTGCAATACTCAATATTATGGGTGTTTCCCCGGTGGGCAAAACCAGTATGCTGCTGAGTGTCATAGTTATTATACCATTTATAATTTTATTTGGATTAGTCATTACTGATGCTACGCCACTGCAATTACCCGCACCTTCACTTAAAGGTCTTTCCTATTCTTCTATGGGGATGGCTTTGTATACAGTAATGTGGAATTTTTTTGGATGGGATAATGCTACAACATATGCTGAAGAAGTAGAAAAACCTATACGCACGTACGCGAGGTCTATGTTCATTGCATTTGTTACGGTAATCATTATTTATGTAATGGTGATTGTCGCGACTTTGCATTATAAGATCGGTGCCAACGAGCTTAGCGATGGAGGTTTTCCTGCACTTGGCGTGTTAGCACATGGCCAATGGTTGGGTGGGGCAATTGCCCTTGGCGGTATGGCAGGCGCATTGGGTCTGTTTGCCGGAGTACTGCTTTCCGTATCACGTGTGCCGGAAGTAATGGCAAATGACAGATTACTTCCCAAAATAATTAACAGGTTGCACCCAAAATATGATACGCCTTACATTTCCATTATCATTTGTGCACTGGTAGTTAGTTTTATGGTGTTATGGTCGTTTGAAGAACTGATCGTAATCGATGTGACCTTATATGGGACAGCCCTGTTCCTGGAATTTATTAGTTTGATTGTGCTAAGAATAAAGAAACCGCAGGAACCTCGACCGTTCCGGATTCCGCTCCCGGTATGGGGCCTGACAATGTTGTTTATTATACCTATAGTATTATTTGGCATTGCATTGTCAGGCGCTTTTATGGCTGAAGGTAATTCTTTTAAACCCGCCTTGTTCGCCGTGGTCGCATTATGCAGCGGCGAACTGGTATGGCAATTTATTCGTTTTCGCAGGAAATGAATTTCTATTAATTCCTGGCAATATGAAGTGGTAGTGTCTGACGAGACCAATTCTTTTATACATTTACATTTTCACAGCACATCCCCCTGAAATTTTGTTTTATCAACTACGCACATAATGGTGTCACCTGAAATATTGATAGAAGTAAAAAATATTTCAAGAAAATATTTTTTGGATAAAACCGAAATACGCGCTTTGGATAACCTGAGCTGTGCTGTTTATAAAAAAGATTTTCTTGTAATAGCAGGTCCTTCAGGCAGCGGCAAAACCACGTTGCTCAATATTATAGGGTGCATCGATAAGCCGTCTGAAGGGAAAATAATATTTGAAGGAGCAGACATAACCCATATTTCACTTGAGCATCTCAGCCATCTTCGTTTACACCAGGTCGGATTTATTTTTCAAACGTTCAACCTGGTTCCGGTTTTAACTGCATTTGAAAATATTGAATTGCCTTTATTGTTTAAGGGAGTAGATAAAAAAACGATAAAAGAACTCGCTCGAAAATTTTTGCATCGGGTGGGCATTGCAGATAAGATTAATCAAAAGCCTGGCAACCTGTCGGGAGGACAACGCCAACGACTGGCCATTGCACGTGCGCTTGCTGGAAATCCTTCATTAATTGTAGCCGATGAACCTACGGCGAGCCTCGATAGAAAAAATGCAGAATCCATTATAGAATTGTTGAAGGAGCTAAATGCAGAATTTGGTGTATCGGTGGTAATTGCTTCTCATGATCCCATGGTGACAGGACACGCCAAAAAAACTTTGTATATAAGAGACGGCCGTGCCGTTCAGGAATAAAAAATAACTATGCAGGAAAAACAAAGCGCAAATACCTTTTTCTTTCCGAAGGACCGTGGCTGGGATCTAAAAAAGCTGATACGGCTTTCTTACCGGAATCTGTTTAGAAATAAAAGGCGTTCGTTTTTTGCAATACTGATTGCAGCAGCGGGTTGTACGGCCTTGTGCGTTGCTATTGGCTACTACAGTTTTTCCATCTATAGTTTGCAGGAACTCACTATTCGCAATGGTTTCGGAGGTTCCAATGGTTCGGGTCATGTACAGTTGATGGATAAACATAAGCTCGATGAACCCGAAGAACACGCGATGCAATTTGGAATAGACAGCGTATCAAAAGTGATGAACTTAATAAGGACAGATGATGATGTTGATTATATTTTGCCGCGAGTAGAGTTTAGCGGATTAATTTCAAATGGCGACAGGTCATTGCCCTTCAAAGGATATGGTGTGGATGCGAAAAAAGAAATGACGTTGTGGAAAGGGTTAACGGAGATTAATCCGAGACTAAGGCTGCATGAGCAACTGCTTCCTTTGACAAGAGGAAAATCCGGAATCATTTTGGGCACTACACTCGCTAACTCGCTTCATGCAAAACCAGGTGATGTGTTAATGATGTACACTACTACCGTGGATGGAACAATGAATGGAACCGATGTAGAACTGTTAGGCGTAATGTCAACCGGAGTAAGTGAAACGGACAAATATTATTTGCTTACGAATATCGCCACGACACAACAACTCATGAATACCGGCAAAGTGAGCCTTTTATCCGTCATGTTTAAAAACAGGGAGCACTTTAATGAAAAATTACAAAGGTTGAGAACATTGCTGAAAGATCATGCAGTTACTTCGGTATTGGCATCAGTACCCTGGAACGAACGGGCGGCATTTTACATTTCCATTCGCGACATCTTCAACATCATTTTCAGTTTTATGGGAACCATCATCCTGGTGATTGTATTGCTCAGTTGCTGGAACATCATGAATATGGCTACGATGGAAAGAATAAAGGAAATAGGAACGCTGCGTGCGATCGGGCTGAACATTAAAAATATTAATGCCATATTTTTATTGGAAGCGTTTTTGATTGGCGTTGTCGGCTCGGCTATTGGTATGATTTTGCAATGGATCATATCACGAATTATTAATTCATTAAGAATTCAGATGCCCCCCGTGCCTGGAATGAGTCGTCCTTATATATTGGAGGTGTATGCAGGCACATGGCTTCATCCTTTAATTGCTGCCGGAATTATTGCGGCCATAACTATTTCCGGTATTTCTTCTTTGATCATTATTAAAAGATTTACCATAGTTGAATCGCTTGAACATACCTGACATCAATTTTTATTTTTTACAAAACATGAAACATTCGCTGCTCTTTCCTTTTGTTTTCGTTTCCCTTGCTGCAGTGGCGCAGGAAAAAATTAACCCACAGGAACTTCTTCGCCAGGCCGGATTGAAAAGAATGCCATGGGCCGAAATGTCGCTTCAGGCCACGCTTGCAGATAGCAGTGGAAAAGTACCTGCCATCAATAAGTACCGTGTTTTTTTAAATGTGGATAAGGCCTTAGTGGTTTGCATACAACCTGCAACTCAGAAGGGGAATCTGTTGCTGTTGCAAAAGGAAGATTTATGGTATTATGTGAAATCAACTTCACGACCAATGAAGATTACGCCGTTGCAAAGACTATCGGGAGCTGTATCATTTGTAGATGTGACGCGCCTAAACTGGTCTGAAGATTTTACTGTGGATTCTTATGAAGTGTTAAAAGTTGGTAATCACGATGAATACCTGTTGCATCTTGTAGCCATGTCACCTCAGGTTTCTTACCGGAAGATAGATTTGTGGATTGATGAACGTATCAAAACCCCCATGAAAGAAGACATTTACCTTACTTCGGGTAAATTATATAAGACTGTTTTGTTTAGTAAATATGAAAATGTGAGAGGCAAAGAAATGAATGTGCAAATGGAGTTTATTGATCACTTCAATCATGAAAGGAAATCTGTTCTATCTTTTTCTGATGTAAAGCAGGAAAAAAATCTGCCGGGGTATTATTTTGATAAAGAGAAGTTACCTTCCGTTTCAAAAGCAATGATCAACTAAGAATTCACTTTGTCTTTTTCTGCCAGTCTTTGTTGAATCACATCAAGGCAGGCGCCCACTGTATTGAGTTTGCCGATTGTTTCATTTTTTATTTCGATTCCATATTTATTTTCTGCTTTAATGACTATATCTACCAAATCGATAGAATCCATATTCAGGTCCGTAACAAAATTTGTTTTTTCAGTCATGGTATCAAGAAGTGGTTTGTCTTCATCTCGCATATACTCCAACATCATCGATTTCAGTTCTTCCAGTATTTCTTGTCTTTCCATAAAAAGTTAAGGTTTATATTTTTTAAAAATGATACAACTGTTTACATCGCCAAACCCAAAATTGGCTTTGATGACGGTATTAATTTCTTTAGTCATGGTTTCACGAACGATACATTTCTCTGAAATGATATTCAAAATGTCGGGCTGTATTTTTTCGCAGTTGATATTAGGCTGTATAAACTTATGATGCATTTGTAAAATGGCCGCAACACATTCAATGGAGCCTGTAGCACTGATGCAATGACCGGTTAGTGATTTAAGAGAATTGATATAAGGAAAATTATCACCGTTGCGTTTAAGGGCCTGCGCCCAGTTAGCAATTTCTGTTTTGTCTGCAAATGTCCCGGTAAGATGTCCGCATATCAAATCAATTTCATCGGGGTGGATGCCGGATTTTTGAACCGCCGTTTCAATACATCTTATTACTGCAGGAGACGAGGGCGCTGTCATAGTTCCGCCATTGCGTTGACCGCCACTGTTTACAAAGCCTCCGGCTATTTCTGCATAAATCGTAGCACCTCTTTCCACAGCCATATCCATTTCCTCCAATATTAATGCTCCGGCGCCGCTTCCGGGAACAAAGCCTGCGCTGTCTATATTCATTGGTCTGCTTGCTGCGGTGGGGTTGTCGTTGTGATTCCGGTTGAGTACACGCATTGCATCAAAGACGCCCCAGATATATTTACTGCTGGCTTCGCAGCTTCCCACTACCATTCTTGTTGCATTTCCGGATTTTATTTTTTCATAAGCCATTATTACCGACTCGGTACCTGTGCTGCAGGCACTGCTATTAGCTGTGACCTGGTTGCCCAGCCCCAACAATCCGCCGATATAGGCGCTGGCTCCGCTTGTCATCAGTTGCTCAATATGCCGTACACCCAGGCGTTGTACTTCCAGTTTTTCAAACATATCAATTGCATATCTCATGTGGTCCACATCGCAAACGCCATTACCAAATATGCATCCTGTTTCCGGTTGTGCGTTGCCGTTAGTAACAGAAAGCCATGCGTCTTCCCATGCTTCGATTGTTGCTGCCAACGCATATTTTATGTTAGAACTTCTTAAACTTTTAAATACACCCGGGGTTAGGTATTTACTTAAAATACTTTCATCAAAATCTTTCGGTATCCCGGCAACACAACAACCCATAGCATAGTCGTTCAACTCCTGCAGAAAATGCAGGCCGCTGATACCATTTTTTATTGAGTTGGTAAAAGAGGGAATATTGATTCCATTGGGTGCCACCACTCCAAGCCCCGTTACTGCTACTCGCTTCATATGATTAATTTATTCTTGGTCGCCGGCGGGGATGGGATTTCGGCAAGAAAATGGATTCAGGGTTTTGTATAAAGCATGCCGCTTATGTTACCATAGCAAAGTAAGATATTTTCTTCGTTCCTGAGAGAAATATCGCATTGTAATTTACCATGCCTGAAAATAATTTTCTTTGATTCGATATATACTTTCTGCGGAGGGCTTACAGCCTTTTTGAATTTGATATTGGTTTCTGTCAAAAGTGTTACCATATTTTTAAATTCTCTTTCCCCGTCCAGCATCATAAGATAAATGCCGAAAGCTACCATTCCCGTTTGCGCCATGATCTCGGTTAATATTACTCCGGGCGTAACGGGGAAGTCGGGGAAATGTCCCCTGTAAAAGTCAAGATCTTCCTTCAAAAGGAAGTTTCCTTCAATTCTATCACTGTCGAGATAGGTTATTTCATCGATAAACCTAAACGGTGGCTGAAAGGGTACCAATTGCAGAATTCCGGCAATAATCTCTTTTGATTCCATCTGTCTTTGAAAGTTAGAACATTTTATTAAAATGTAAAGAGATTATCATAAGAGCAGACATATACGAATACCCTTTCCACCAGGGTTGGGTACGCAATCAATTCTAACTAGGCCCGACTAAATTTCGTCTAACCCTATCCGTTAGTTAATTATTGACGGCACTTGTAGTATCTCTCACCAGCGTTTCATGAACGATGGAACCGCCGCCAAAGTCTATGTCAACGCCGCATGAGTCATCATAAAGAATTCCGCTATGCGGATATACATTGCCATCCACTGTAACCTGGAAGGTAAAATTGTTACCGTTGATTTTGCCGCTGTCGATGGTTACCTGGCCTTCGGGGGATTCTGCAGTACCGGTGAGTGTATCGCCATTTGTTTTAAAATTATAAGCAACATTAAGCTCATTGCCGTCCGGCGTTTTCAAATTGCCGACCCAGCGGCCATCGAGGCCCGGGGTTACTGCCATTAAAAAAATAAAGCAACAACACAAGATAATTGCCTGGTAGAAACTTCTTTTCATTTTTTGAGATTTTGATTGTACTAAAATATGGAATCTGCCATTAAGCTTTACCGGCGTTATGTAAAAAAAAGGTAATTAAAATAGTTATTCACATAAAATTCATATTGGGCTGCTTAAGTATAGGCATTTTGCCTGTCCGGATAAAGCCGCGGTTTTCCGGGGTCATCATGCGTCACTATCTTCCTTGCCCCGAACAACCATCATTACAGCCCCGAAAACAAAAAAGATAACACCTGTATAAAGGTTAATTATTTCATCGGAATAATGACCGAAAAAGTAATCTATGACAAGAATAACGGCAGCCAGCAGGAAGAAAAGGCCAATGACAAAATTTAATTCGTTTAACCTTTTGTACATATGAAGCGTTTAAAAGAAAATAATGTTTAAAGCAATAGTTATTGCCAGTAGTATTAGCCCAAGCGGCACCACTCTAAGGTACCATTTTTTTTCTGTTGCAACCGGTTTTTCCGTAAGTGAATATACAAGCCCTTTCAATTCTTCATCTGGCTTAGGTTTGGTGAACAGGCTTACGACAATGGTGGTAATGAAGTTGGCAATCCACGAAACGGATGCAACGATAAACGCCTGTCCCATTCCGCTTTTGATTGAGAATATCGGAGCTATCCATCCACCTTTGCCTTCGGCAATGGTAAGACCATGAGTAAGCGTTGCGGCAATCGTGCCGGCTAATAACCCCCAGAATGCACCGTGCCCTGTTGTTCGTTTCCAAAACATACCTAACAGAAACGTAGCGAATAGCGGACCGTTTACAAAACTGAAAACGAGTTGCAGAAAGTCATTGATATTATTGAAACTTTTGGCAATGTAGGCAGTGCCTATTGAAAACAACACGCCAAACACTGTTACCATTTTACCAACACGGAGATAATGTCTATCAGATTTGTTTTTTACAAAATAAGATTGATAAATATCATAAGTAAAAACCGAATTGAAAGCGGTAACGTTGCCTGCCATTCCACTCATGAACGAAGCGATCAATGCAGTAACGCCGACGCCAAGCAACCCACTCGGATAATAATGTGCAATGAGCGACGGAAGCGTCATAGTATAATCAACGCCGTTTTTGCCATATGTTTCTATAGTAAATCCTTTTGACGCAAGTGCAGGTTGTAGTAACGCAAGTGCAATAACCCCCGGCAATACAACTATCAAAGGCATTAGCATTTTCGGAATCGCGGCAATAATAGGAGTTCGTTGGGCTGCACTCATATTTTTCGCAATCATTGCTCTTTGTACCACTAAAAAGTCAGTGCACCAATAACCGAACGACATCACAAAGCCCAGGCCGAATATCAGTGACATAAAATTAATACCCATCGGGTTGGTGTCTGCATGGCCCATATATTTCCATGCGTGGGTAAATTGTGGTTGAAGATGAGCTTTGATGTTTGCCCATCCTCCCGCATCGTGCAGCGCTACTATTACCAAAGGCGACAGCCCGAGCACAATCAGGAAGAATTGCAATACCTCATTATATACGGCGCTGGTGAGCCCGCCGAGAAAAGTGTAGATCATCACGATACCTGCCGCCATCCAGATAGAAACTCCAAAACGCCAGCCCAATATCAGTTCAAGCAATTTTGCCAAAGCAAATAACGATATACCGGAAGAAAACACCGTCATCACTGCGAAAGAAATCGCATTCAATCCTCTCGTCTTTTCATCAAAGCGCATGGATAAATATTCTGGGACGCTGCGTGCTTTGCTGCCATAATAAAATGGCATCATAAAAACTCCGAGGAACACCATAGCGAAGATGGCGCCTACCCAATAAAAGTGTACGGTCATAATTCCATACTTGGCACCCGACGCCACCATGCCCAATACTTCCTGGGCGCCAAGATTTGCAGAAATAAAAGCAAGACTCGTAATCCAAAGCGGAATGCGTCTGCTGCTTGTGAGGAAGTCGTTACTCGAATTGATTTTTCGTTTAATAATGAAGCCCACGCCAATTACAAAAACGAAATACAAAAGAATGATAAGATAATCGGCAAGATGAAGTTTCATATCAATTGTCAGGTCGAAAATATGAGTGCACAATATAATTTCATTTGAGTAGTTTTTGAACATTTATTTATGATCTCTCCGTTTAATTATGAATCGTATGTTGATTTTTCAGAAAAAAATAATCACACTTGGGCTTTCGGAGAAAAAAGCGGAAATTAGTAGACCATTTTACAAAAGAAATGAATCTGAAATGAAACAATTCACCACAGAAGAGATAAATCCCCTTTCAAGCATTGAAGAATGGGAAGATGATGTGTTGGAACGTTATCCCGATCCGGATAATATTGCAAAGCAGAAATCAACAGAATCCTATCGAAATTATGAAGCGCCTCCACGGGATACGGTGAAGGAATTTTACAGGCTCAATCATCAGTACCAGACGTACGACTTTGTGGTGGATAAGAAGAGAGAGTTCCTGCAGTTCAACCGTAAAGAAATGACGGTATGGGATGCGTTCGATTTTCTAAATCAATTGGTAGACGATTCCGATCCAGATACCGACCTCGACCAGTTTCAACATTTATTGCAGACATCGGAAGCCATTCGTGCAGATGGGCATCCTGACTGGATGGTGCTTGCGGGGCTGATGCACGATATGGGGAAGGTGTTGTGCCTCTTTGGCGAACCGCAATGGGCAGTGGTGGGAGATACTTTCCCTGTAGGTTGCGCTTATTCAGATAAAATTGTTTATCCCGAATTTTTTAAGGCGAATCCGGATTATACAAATCCAGCGTATAGCCCCAAAACAGGTGTGTATGAAGAAGGCTGTGGTTTAAGAAATGTGCACATGAGTTGGGGGCACGATGAATATGTGTATCATATGACGAAAGATTATTTGCCCGAACCTGCATTGTATATGCTCCGTTATCATTCTTTCTATGCCTGGCATCGCGAAGGTGAATATGGATACCTGATGGATGACCACGACCGCGAAATGTTGAAATGGGTGAAGTTGTTTAATCCTTACGATTTATATTCCAAAAACCCCACACCACCTGTGTGGAGCGAGTTAAAACCTTATTATCAGCAACTGGTGGCGAAGTATTTGCCTTCCACGCTGAAGTTTTAGTTTTCGTATAGTTGTTGGCGTTAGTAATCCCTTAACTACACACGGAAGTAGCTTTCCAGTTCCCGGAGTACTTCACTCTTATTCTGTAAATCTTTTATGATGCAGCCCTTTTCCATCAGCAGCACGCGGGTGCATACGTCAGAGATGTGGTTGAGATCATGGCTGCTGATGAGAATAGTAGTCCTGTTTCTTGCCTGCTCCTCCTGTAACATTTTTATTAAACGTATTTGTGAGGTGGGATCAAGATTGGCAAATGGCTCATCTAATATAAGCAGTTCGGGCTTTTGTAAAAGACAGGCCGCTATACCCACTTTGAACTGGTTACCTTTGGAGAGATCGCGGATATATTTACCGCTATTAAGGATGCTTCCTTCAAAAAAAGATTGAAGCCCATTCAGAATTTCATCTACATCAGCTTTTGATTGATTATTCAATTTCCCAATAAAATAAAAATATTCTTCCGGCGTAAGATAGCCGATCAGAAATCCTTCGTCCAAATAAGCAGCCGTAATTTTTTTCCAGTTTTCTGACTTCGTCACCTGCTCGTCTTTGATGTAAATTTCGCCCTTATCTGCCCGGACAAGATCGAGTATCAGCCTGAACAGCGTAGTCTTTCCGGCGCCGTTGTTACCTACCAATCCTATTATTTCGCCAATATCAATTGCTGCCGAAGCAATGTTCACTGCGGCTACACCTCCGTAAATTTTTACCGTGTTATTTATTTTGATCATCATAATAAAGTCTATTTTTCTCTGAATCCTTCAAGGATTAAATACTTACGTTTTGAAAATTGTTTTACCAGTATGTCTGTCCACCAGTCTCTCAGCAGCAGGCTCGCCAGGCCAATAATGCCCAGCGCTGCAATGCCCGCCCATGGATTAAACATGATAGAGAACGGGTAATATATAGCGAATGGAAGCAGTAAGATTAAGAACGCATATATCCAATGCGTAAACCCGGTTCCCTGGTAATTGAATGACGCGGCCTTATCCAATTCGAGTCGTTTGTAATTAAAAGTGGCGAGATAAACAGACATTACTGAAATAACGCCGATATTAAAAAGATATGCTGCAAGCTGTATTACCAGTAGCTTCCAACTGATCAACCCATAAAAGCAGGTTACTATAAAAGAAATTGTGCTCACCACCAGGAATAGCATCAGTTTGCTCCTGATATAGGTTCTTAATTTTAACCTGCCGGTTAATAACCCATCAAAATGGCTGCTTTGCCATGCAAATAAAAAATTTCCATAATTGATGATGAACACACCTGTAATAAAGATGGCGCCGATCAAAAGTATGCCGAACTGGTTACTATCAATTGCAGGTTTTTTGTAAAAAAGAAAACCGTAAAATAGCAACAGAACAGATATCATCAACACTGAGCGGGCACGCTTATTACGCAGTATCAATTTAAAATCAAGCGACATCAACTCACCTTCTTCTCCAAAACGGTTTAGCCATGTATATTCTGCACTGCTTTTTTTGCCTCCTGATTTTACCATCTCTTCCACATAGAGATTTTTATACAAATACCGGTTGTTGTTGATAAATGCCATTACTGCCATCGTCAGCGGAACAACCACCATCCATGGCGATTGCAATAATTTAAGAAACATTGTTGCTGAAAAAGTGCTTATAGAAATCCATCCTTTGTACTCAAAAAAGCCAATGGCAACTACCACCACGAAAAATCCAACGAGCCACCAATTATTCAGGATTGTTTTTCTTTTTAGATAAAGAATCAGAAAATGATTAAAGACTATGAGCGCAATAATTGTGATCACAAATGAAACTGCTGCCCATTGCCCATAATGCGGAGCTATCCTTGTAAACGCAAATGGGAGGAAAAGAAATAGCGGAATAACATTCAGGAAATAAAATAGAGATCGCAGGTTAAGAAAACGTACGAGTTGTATCCTCCTGATATTTTTAGTAAGATAGGGTTGTATAACCAACGTAGGCAATTCCTGCAACATAAACCGCATCACTATGTCAATTGCGAAATAATATAATATTAGCCTGAGAAAGATAGTTACTACATCTTTTCCTTTTGCTGCTTTTTCGATCAGTTCAGGCATAGCCAGACCCGCAATAAGCGATACCGCCATCAGGTACAGAATGATGATCCCCATAAAGATCTGCATACCGATACTTTTACCTGAGTTGCGTCCGCGCCAGAAGGATAGCCATTGGTGCCTGAGCAGGATGAATATTATTTTCATTTTTCGAAAATAATAGCTATTTCCCTATTCTGCAATTTTTTGATTAGCAGATAACTATCGTAGAATCAATTGTTGAATGGAATCCTTTTTAGCAGGCATTTCATTTTTATTGGCAAGCCTGCGTTTTATTGGAATGCCGGAAGGTTTATTTAGACATTCTTTTGAAAAAGCCTCCCAATACAAAAGCCTGTATCATCACCATTATCAGGGCACTGCCCATAATATAAGAGAAGATAGCGGGAATTTGCAAATTCAGTTTTGGTATCTTAACCGCATTTATGATTTTATAAAGATATGACGGGTTATTAGGGTTCGACAGATAGCCGTTTGCAAATAAAAAGGCGGTAGATAATATTATCAACACACCAATTCCCCATAAAGTATATTTCGGGATAAGAGGTTTATAAACCGAAGACGCATTCATTTCCTTAGAAACCGCATTCATCACATTATCGGTGAAATTTATGGAAGGGCTTTCGAGGTCTTCTTCCTTCACAATCCTTTTTATTAAATCATCCAAATCGTGCTTCTGTTCCATATTACAAATTTAAGATAGAAGTGATTTCATTTTTAGATTTTAGCAGTTCCAATAACCTGCCACGGATTCGGTACAGCTTTATCTTTACATTATTTTCGGTAATGCCCATTATTTCTGCAATATCGCGAACCGGCAGATCATCGTAATAATATAAAGTAACTACAACCTGTTCATCCGGCGAAAGACGATGAATAGCCTCTTTAACCAATAGCTGTACATCCTTTAGGTCAATCTGTTTGTTAACCGTTTCTGTGGTTGCAACCGCGGCCACCGTTTCATCTTTCAATTCCGCATATCGTTTCCGGTTTTTCTTTTTCAGCGAATCTATTGAATGATTGTAAGCGATCCGGTACAGCCAGGTGGCAAAAGCTGAATGATGATGGTAACTGTGCAGCGAACGGAAACATTTCATAAAAATCTCCTGCGCAGCGTCCTCCGCTTCTTCCCGGTTGCCAATCAGTTTTAGCGCCAAGGTGAATACCATTTGCTGATACTTATCCACCAGGAACCGGAACGCACCTGTATCACCGCTCAGTACGCGATGAATATGATCAGTATCAGCAGTATTATTCAATTTCATCCGTTAGACGATTTCTGTTGTTTGGTGGTTACAAAAAATTTTTGGACAAATTCTGTAACCGGCCGGAAGAAGTCGACGTCAAAGAATATGTATTTCAAATTAACATTTTAAAATCATTTTATGGACACCGTCATTTTTAATGTACTAATTGTTTTCGGAACCATATTCGCCATCATTTATGTGGCGGTTTCAGCAAGAACCAGGGTACGCCTCGCCCTGATAGAAAAAGGGGCTGATGCTTCTATTTTTTATTCTGCGAAACAAAAAAAGTCTAACGTTCTTCCACTGATACTGGTGAACCTTTCCCTGTTGCTTTCTTTCGTCGGGATCGGGATTTTTATAGGAGCCATAATGGTGTATAGCTTTGGTGTGTTTCCCGAAGTAGCTTATCCGGGTACTATTTTTACGATGGCAGGGGTTGGTCTTTTTGTGGGCTATAGGATTTCTTCCAGGATCGTGGAAAAGCAGGCCTGATAGTATCAAAATCTCCGGGGTATTGACTAACTATAAATGCAAGCATGTACTCACATGGCGGTACATCTCATCTACTCAAAAGGCACAATTATCAGCGGCGCTAACAACATTTAAATACCTGAAAAAAAGTAAATAAGAAGGATAAATAATGTAATGGCAATAAGCAGAGACAGCATTACGCTGAATACGTCCTTAAGACTTTTCATCGGATTATGATTTACAGTGGTAAAATGGCAATTTAAACCAAATTTTTTTATCCACATTCATATTTTAAAAAAAAATTTTAAAAAAGCGTGTATCCGGTAGCGTTAGGCTACCCGGAATTCCTCCTCCTGAACACGGCACTCTGCGCATTTTGGTTCGTTCATTGCTTCATTTTAATTCGCTGAAAGGGCTATCTGCACTTTAAAAAAGTTAATTTTGCAGCACTAAAATAAAGCGATGAATAAAGGTCCGATCTCAAATTTTATAGACCATCACTATCGTCATTTTAATGCTGCTGCCTTGATGGATGCAGCGAAGGGCTATGAAGCACATATGAACAGTGGCGGTAAAATGATGGTAACGTTGGCTGGCGCCATGAGTACAGCAGAGCTGGGAATTTCATTTGCCGAAATGATCCGTCAGGATAAGGTTTCTATTATCAGTTGTACAGGAGCCAACCTCGAGGAAGATATTATGAACCTGGTGGCACATACTCATTACAAACGGGTGCCCAACTACCGCGACCTCAGCCCCAAAGAAGAATGGGAACTCCTGGAAAATCATTATAACCGTGTTACCGATACCTGCATTCCCGAGGAAGAAGCCTTCAGGAGAATTCAACAGCATATTTATAAAATATGGAAAGATGCTGACGATAAAAACGAACGCTACTTTCCGCATGAATACATGTATAAAATGCTGCTGAGCGGCGTGCTGGAGCAGTACTATGAAATAGACGCAAAGGATAGCTGGATGCTGGCTGCTGCGCAAAAGAATATACCTATTGTAGTACCCGGATGGGAAGACAGTACGATGGGAAATATTTTTGCATCGTATGTAATAAAGGGTGAACTGAAAGCATCTATGATAAAAGGCGGTATTGAATATATGGTGCAATTGAGTGAATGGTACCGTAATAATTCTTCAGGTACGGGCGTTGGTTTTTTCCAGATTGGCGGAGGCATCGCAGGCGATTTCCCTATTTGCGTAGTACCTATGATGTACCAGGATCTTGGCTGGCATGATGTTCCCTTCTGGAGTTATTTCTGCCAGGTATCTGATTCTACTACGTCGTACGGCTCTTACTCAGGTGCAGTGCCTAATGAAAAAATTACCTGGGGTAAGTTAGATGTGGATACACCCAGATTTATTGTGGAGAGTGATGCAACGATTGTTGCCCCGCTGATATTTGCCTGGGTGCTGGGCTGGTGATCTTGTTCATTGCCGATATTGCAAAAGGAACTCTTTCTTAAAGATGAACTATGCTTCCCGCAAAAAATTTTACAACACAACAGGTAGCTGCTATTATTTGTTTTCCTGTCGGCATTACGGGTGGGCTCTTCGTTTTTTTTTATGAAAATAAAATAATCCCTGCACTTATTGCCTTTGTACTGCTTACCCTGGGGTCTTACATTTTTATTTATTTTATGATAGAACGTTTTGTATACCGTAAAATAAAGATCATTTACAAACTCATCTATCAAACAAAGGCAAGCAAACGTGAAGAGTTTTATTACAGAAATATATTGCCGCGAAAATCAATTGAAGAAGTGAGCGAAGACGTGGAAAAATGGGCCGTACTGCGGCGCGAAGAAATAGAGAGTCTTCGTAGGAATGAAGATTTCAGAAAAGAATTTCTACTAAACCTTTCTCATGAATTGAAAACACCCATTTTCGCTATTCAGGGGTATGTGGACACCTTGTTGAATGGCGCGTTAAATAATCAGGATGTAAATGTGAAGTTTCTCAACAATGCATCCAAAAATATTGACCGCCTGGTCAATCTTGTGGAAGATCTGGACGAAATAACCAAGCTGGAAAGCGGGCAGCAATCCTTGTTTAAACAGAATTTTGTTATCCAGGATTTGATCAGGGAAGTAGCAGAGTCGCTTTCGATAAAGGCCGACGAGAAGAAGATCAGGTGTGTTATAAAAAAGGGATGCGAGCAACCGGTGACGGTGTATGCCGACAAAGAGAAAATTCGCCAGGTGCTCATTAACCTGGTAGATAATGCGATAAAATATGGCAAGCCAAACGGCCTTATTGAAGGAAGCGCCTATACTATAGATGGGAAAAAAGTGCTGGTTGAAATCAGTGATGATGGTTATGGAATTGCCAATGAGCATTTGCCAAGAATTTTCGAGCGATTTTATCGGACGGATCTGGCAAGAACGCGCAAGGTAGGCGGAAGCGGCCTGGGATTGTCAATTGCCAAACATATTATTGAAGCACATGGCGAAACTATTCACGTAAGAAGCAAAATTGAAGTAGGAACGACCTTTGGCTTTACGCTGCCATCCGCAAGGCTTGGGATCAATTAATTGTCTTGCTTTTTCCCTTACTTAGCCAACGGGTAAATAATTTTTCGAAAAACATCCAGCATACTACAGAAGTGATTGTTCCCAGCAAAGCACCGGCAACCACATCATCCAAAAAATGCTGGCCGAGATATATCCTGCTGTAACCAACCAGTATTGCCAGCGCCAGGTATAAAATTGTATACTTTTTATTTTTAGAACCGAAGCTTAGTACTGCAGCCAATGCAAATGCAGACGTGGTATGGCCTGAGGGGAATGAATGAAAATTATGCAATGTTACATTCTCAATAAAATGGGTGTACCCGGCTGTGTTTACATTCATTGCCGGCCTTGCTTCCGAAATATAATTTTTCAATACCTGCGACAATATGCCGGAGATGGAGTAAGTTACCATAGCCATCAATCCGATATATTTATCTTTGAAAACAAACCAAAGCAATCCAACGATAAAACAGAAATACCCATCCCCAACGTACGTATAAACAATAAAAAAATAATCGAGCCATCTGTTATGATACGGATTCAATAAGAAAAAGCCATTGGCCTTTGAATAGCATAAAATGATAAAAAGGGAAGCAATAATAAACCAAAGAAATCCGATGAGAAAAAACCGGTTTTTTTTATATAAGGATGGGAATGTCATCAATTATAATAAATCCTTTCGCCAAAAATAATGAATCAATTTTTACCAGACAGCATTTCGCCTTCGTTTATGCATGACTGTTATGAAAAGGATTTTGCCTAAAATAAAAACCACCTTACAGAAGTGTAGGGTGGTACAGCATGAGAGGAATCTGTTTATGTGCTTACGAAAATTTTTTATAAATCATTGTTCCAAATGGAAATAATTCGCTATCTATTGATGCTTTAATACTTTCGCTTCTACATAGAAAATTATTTCTTCTGCAATATTTTTTGACTGATCGCCCACTCTTTCCAGTTTTCGAATGATGGACAAAATATATAAGGACTGACTGAGTACATCAGGATCTTTCCTGATAAATTTCGAAATATTATCATCGGCTCTTTTGTTAATATCATCGAGGGTATCGTCTCTGGAAAAAATTGTTCGTGCAAGAAGGGTATTCTCAAATTCAAACGCTGTGCGTGCATCAGTTAATATGCTTATGGAATCTTCAAACATTTTAATAACTTCAGCGGCCTCCAGGATATCCATCCTGAACTTAACCGGTGACTCTACTATATACCTGGCGATGCCGTCTGCTATATCACCAATTCTTTCGAGGTTAGTATTGATTTTAAGAACGGCAAGTAAAAACCGAAGGTCAATCGCCACCGGGCAGTAAAGGGCAAAAACATTTTCACAATCCCTGTCTATTTTTAATTCAAAAGCATTTACCCTTTTTTCTTTCGCAATGACCTCCCTGGCCAGGTCTTTATTAAAGTCCAGCATGGCTTCCTTAGCCTTGGCTAATTGCAGTAAAACCAAGTCCCACATATTGAGTATTTCTGATTTTGCATCCTGCAATTCTGTTTCAAACTGTCCCATTAGTATTTTTTTAATTAACTAAATCTACCGGTTATATAATTTTGAGTTCTTTTATCCTTCGGGTTGGTAAACATGTCTTTTGTGTCATCATATTCTACCATTTCTCCCAAATAAAAAAATGCGGTTTTATCACTCACTCTTGCAGCCTGTTGCATATTATGGGTAACTATTACCATCGTATAATTTTTTTTAAGTTCCTGAAGTAACACTTCTATGCTGGACGTAGAAATAGGATCAAGGGCTGACGTGGGCTCATCCAGAAGAAGAACCTCCGGTTCCATTGCAATCGCCCTGGCAATACAAAGCCTTTGTTGCTGCCCTCCGGAAAGGAAAGTTCCCTTTTTATGTAATGAGTCTTTTACTTCATTCCAAAGAGCTGCCTTTTGAAGGGACTGTTCTACAATGCCATCGCGTTCGGTTTTAGCTATTTTCATTCCATTCAGCTTATACCCCGCAATGACATTATCATAAATGCTCAGATTGGGAAAAGGATTCGGGCGTTGAAAGACCATTCCGATTTTATGGCGAACATAAATAGGATGCATAGTATAAACATCCTCATCATTTAACATCATTTTTCCTTTCGCATAAGCTCCTTCAATTAATTCATGCATTCGGTTGATACATCTCAGAAAAGTGGTTTTTCCGCAACCGGAGGGTCCCATTACAGCTACAACATTGTTTCTGGGAATCTCAATATTTACTTTTTTAACGACATAATTTTCGCCAAAATAAGCATCGATATCAATCGCTTTTAAAATTGTACTCTCCATTTTCTGGTTATAATCTTAGTAAAAATGTTTAATATTAATACCCATAAAAGTAAAATGACCGCTGCCCCCCAGGCAAGATCGTGCCAATCAACATAAGCACTTGTCGCATAATTAAAAATTAATAAGGGTAAGCTTTGCATTGGTTTAAAAAGATTGGTAGAAAAATACGGATTCCCAAATGCAGTAAATAATAACGGGGCCGTTTCACCCGCAATCCTGGCAATAGATAAAATAATTCCGGAAAGAACGCCACTGATACCACAAGGCAAAATTATTCTCATAATAACCCTGTGATAGGGCATTCCTAGGGCAAGGCCCGCCTCCTTTAAGGTATCAGGCAGGAGTTTTAAGGTCTCTTCAGTAGATCGAACTACAATAGGCAACATCATAATTGCCAGCGCTACGCTTCCTGAAAGGGCTGAGAATGTACTTAAGGGTTTAACGACCCAGAAGTACACCACGATCCCCATAACAATAGATGGCGTTCCCTGTAAAACTTCAACTGCAAGCCCCGACCACTGTGCTAACTTCGAATTTTGGTTTTCACTCAAATAAATGCCACCCATAACGCCAAGCGGTACCGCAATTATTGCAGCAAAGAAAACAATTTCTAAACTCCCGACAAGCGCATTGGCAATACCACCGCCTGGTTCACCAACCGGCGCGGGCATGCTGATCAGGAAATGCCAGTTAATTTTGGTTATCCCTTCTTTGAGTATGTACCCAAGTATAATGAATAATGGAATGGTGCAAAGTACAGCGAAGAATATAATTACTCCTTTGAAGAATTTACTTTTCCCTATTCTGTATGTAATCTTAGGCTGCATTTCTAATGAGTAGTTAGTCTTTTTATAATTCTTTTACCAATCAAATTGATTACTACGGTAACAAGGAACAAGACCAATCCAATCTCAATCAATGAAGAAAGGTAAAGGCTGCTCGCGGCCTCGGTAAATTCGTTCGCAATGACGCTGGCCATCGTATTTCCCGGGGCAAAAATACTGTCCGGGATCACACTGGTGTTACCGATCACCATCGTTACCGCCATGGTTTCGCCCAGCGCTCTGCCCAGCGATAATAGAACCCCTGCCAACAATCCGGATTTGGAATAGGGTAAAATGACGTCCCTGATCACTTCATACCTTGTTGCCCCTAATGAATAGGCAGCTTCTTTTAACGAGGAAGGTACCAACCGGATCATTTCCCTTCCTAATGAAGCAGCATAAGGAATTATCATGATGGTTAGTATCAACGCTGAAGAAAATATTCCGATGCCGTAAGGGGTCACGCCTAGTTTTAGTTCGAAACTTCTTACAATGGGAACCAAAACAAATAACCCCCAAAAGCCATAAATCACGGACGGAACTGCCGCGATCAATTCAATGGCATTTTTCAAAAAGTCGGAAAACCAACCCCTTGGAAAATATTCCCCTAAGAAGATGGCCGTAGCAAATGAAAAAGGAATGGAGATAATCAAGGCAAGGAAAGACGTCAACAACGTTCCTAAAAGAAAGGGATAAGTACCATAAATATTATGAACGGGATCCCATGTTTTGCCAAGCAAAAAACCTATTCCTATTGCTTTTATTGAGGGTAACGAATGAAGAACAAGGGTAAATAAAAATGCAATTACTAATATAAGAATACCTAATGAAATCAGAACTAGGGATGATCTGAAAATTTTTTCCCCGCGGATTTGTTGCTTCGATCGTTTTATTTTTTCCGCCTTCCAGTCCATCATCATAACAGATACTCTTATAAAAAATTTCCCGCAATAATTAAAGATATTAAAGCGGGAAACCCTGGTTTTAAAAATGATAATTTCAAAACAATATTATAACACAATTATTGCAATATAGGCTTCCCGTTAAAGGTAGCAGATTTAAGGATATTTTCAGCAACTGTTACTGCCGCCGGTGACAGAGGCGCATAATCCAGATCTTTGCAATATTGCTGGCCATCATGAATTTCCCACGAAAATAATTTCAAAAGATTTTGGGCTCTTTCTTCTGACCGGTTATTATAATTTTGTTCCTGGTAAATTAAAGCCCAGGTAAATCCACAGATGGGGTAACCATCAGCAGCATCTGTATTCCCAATGAAAATTTTTGAATCAGCCGGTAGCTGTACATTACTGGCAGCACTGGTTGAGGCTATATTTGGCACGATATAGTTGCCTGATTTATTTTGAACTTTGGCATAAGGTATTTTGTTCTGTATGGCATATGCTAATTCAATATAACCGATGCCGCCCGGTGTTTGTTGTATAAGCCCTGATACGCCCGGATTTCCCTTGCCGCCAAGACCAACCGGCCAGTTAACAGAGGTGCCTTTGCCTACTTTTGTTTTCCATTCATCACTTACTTTAGAAAGGTAGTCTGTAAAAATATTGGTCGTTCCGCTACCATCTGAACGATGAGCAACCAGAATTGCCACATCCGGTAATTTTACCCCCGGATTAATTGCAGCTATCTTGGGATCATTCCATTTAGTGATTTTGCCCAAATAAATATTAGCAATTACGTCGGGAGATAGCTTTAAGGTATCTTTTACCTCGGGTAAATTATAACTCATTACTACTGCTCCTGTACACATGGGGATATGCAATACCGGAACACCTATTTTACCGGACTGTTCATCTGTCAGCGGAGCATCAGAATCTCCAAAGTCAACGGTTTTGTTGGTTAGCTGAAGGATACCACCACCGGAACCGATTGCCTGGTAATTAATTTTTAAACCAGTAAGGGTATTATATTCCGAAAATTGCTTTGAGAAAAGGGGATAGACAAATGTACTTCCCGCTCCGAGAAGTGTTTTGTCGTCGCTGGTACCTGCAGCGTTCGCTGTGGAATCACTGGTTCCTGTTTTTCCCGAACCACCGCCATTACAACTAGTCAATGCACCACCAGCCATAGCCAGCACAAACGATGCAAATAAAAGATTTTTGAATTTTGAACTTGCTTTCATGATGAATTATATTGATTTAGAATAAAAAAATGCGTACTGAAGTTATTGAAAATTATTTCCCAAAAACAAAGTAAAAAGTAAGCCTTGCAACAACATCACTGGTGTTGTATTTTGTTGCAAAACCCTGGTTCGTGTAATGATTGATCCAAATATTCGGCATGAGATGAACATTTTTAATGGGCGTGAAGTCAAGGCCCGCCGTTATAAAATTTTCTTTGGTAGATGGATCATTATAACCGCTTGTATTTCCTACATATTTATTATACTTACTATTATCAATCTTATTGTTAGGATTGAAAAAATCGGTACGGGCGAAGAAGTTCAATTTGTTCTTCACGAGTGTTCCGTGTGTAAAAATTGAAAATCCGGTTGCATTCACTGATAAAACGTCAACGGTGCCGGTGCCAATTTCAGTAGCCTGGTCGTCATTTTTCAGATGATTGCTATATGCCTCTACGCCAAACGTAAATGCAGGAACTGTATAAGCAACGAATCCCTTAATCATGCTTCTTGAATGCTTCATGCCTGCAACGGGGCTTAAGCCGTTATAGTCTGCATAAAGATTTACATATAATTTCTTGTTGGCAAATTTGCCCCAAATATCACCATACAACCATTTAAAATTGTCCGATTCAGGCTTAGCGCCTGTTCCGTTTCCTACCATCAAATCGTAGCCAAAATTACCTGTTTTAGGATCAAATTTTCCCTGCAATGAAGCCCCTAAATCATAAGAAGGAGTACCACGAATATCAATTACTGTCTTTTCTATTGAGCGATAGCCCCATATTGGTTCCGAAGACATGGAAAAGCCTGGTGTGCCTACCTGTCCCAGAATCAGATCAGTACCTTTCCAGAGGTCTTTAATGCGAAGGTTGGCAAGCTTTACATAAAAGGCGAGTTTATTATCAGATAGTGCTTCGCCGGGTGCTGCTTCGAGTAATACTTCAGCAGCGAACTTTTTGGTGATGTTATAGTTATAACCAAGATAAAGTCTCCTGACCTGGAAGGCATTCCTGTTTTTAGGGACTCCTGAATACTGGCTGTTGCTGCCCCGGTTCAGGGAGTCTGCCTGGGCTTTTACATAATAATCGCCAAACATATAGCCCCATAATTTTCCGGAATTAGGACTTCCTGCTTTGAAAGCTGAATCGGAACTTGAAACAAATTGTGCTTTTAACGAATTACTTAAAAATAATCCGAAACATAAACAGGTTAAAAGAATTAATTTTTTTTTGGTAATAACGTTGTTCATAAATAACTTTTTTGTTAGGTATGCAAAGGAATGCTTGTATTGTTAAGCAATTGTTACTACCACATTACCTTAATGTTAATAAAACCCCACAAATTCCGGAATGTCCGTATAATTATTTATAAAACAATTATCAACGCATTGCAATAATATTATTTGTGAAAAATTCCACTTCTTTCGCAAACCGCGTCAAAGAATTATCCTAAAAAAACAGAGGCAAAAAATAATCTTAGATTAAATAACAATTAGGCAGCATTTACGCTATCCAGAATAAAATGCCCAATGGTATTATAATGAATAAAAAAGGAAAATATATTTCGCCTTCCACTGCCTCTGTGAGTGCAGCAGGTAATGTAATGTTGGCGCCTGATGCAAAAATATTTATTACCGATACGCCGGGTGATTACCCATCAGTGGATTTACGCGGTCTTTGATTTATAAAGAACAAAATTACAACGGCAGGTCTATGGAGAGAGCCAAAAAATTGACGCAGTTATTATGGTGGGTTATTCACGAGGACCAATAATTCGCTCCTTCTCTGAACTATACCCCACTCTCTATACATTGTAGTTTATAATTTTAAAACCCTTGCTTACACTGATCAAAGATTTTTATTACGCTATGGATCAGGTATCAAAAAAATGGAAATCCCTTATTTGACATGTGATAGTTACTTTTATGAAAAAATTTATTTAAATGACTCCTAATTCTATTCTCAAATTTTTTTTACCAAAGGATAAAGTCTTCTTTCAACTGTTTGAAAACGTTGCGAAGAACGTAACTATCATGGCCGGTAAACTTAAAGAGGTAATTAATGAAAAAGAGTTTGATAAACGCGCTGTCCTTATTAAAGAAATAGAGGACATGGAGCATGTAAATGACGATTATACCCACAAGATATTCACTGAGCTCGGCAGGAATTTCATTACCCCCTTCGACAGGGAAGACATCCACTACCTGGCAGCCTCTCTTGATGATATTTGCGATTATATTTATGCATCGGCCAAGAAGATAAATTTTTATAAAGTTAATCCTGACGATGCCGGTTTTCAAAAAATGGGAGAACTCATTTTGAACAGTTGTAACGAGGTTCAAAAAGCCATTTTTGAATTAAGAGATATGAAGAATCTTCGAAAGATGACCGATGCGATGGTGCTTATTAACAGTATAGAAAACCAGGCAGACGATGTTTTTGATATGAGCATCGAGAAGCTTTTCGAAAGCGAACCCGATGTAAAAGAGGTAATCAAGAAAAGAGAGATATACCAGGTAATGGAAATTGTGACCGACAAGTGTGAAGATGCCTCAAATGTTATTGAATCAATCATCATCAAATATGCGTAAAGTAGAAGATCCAGGTATCTGCTTAATACTTAAGTATGCTCAGTTTTCTTATAATCATCATTGTACTTGCGCTCATATTTGATTATATAAATGGTTTTCATGACGCCGCTAATTCTATAGCCACCATCGTTTCCACGAAGGTGCTTACCCCTTTTCAGGCAGTGTTATGGGCCGCTGCTTTTAATTTCATTGCGTTTTTTATTTTCAGAGAGCATAAAGTAGCCGGCACCATTGCCAACATTATTTCAGAGGATATCATCACTTTTAAAGTTTTGTTATCAGCAGTTATCGCAGCTATTTTCTGGGATCTGCTTACATGGTACTTTGGTATTCCCTCCAGTTCTTCTCATACTCTGATCGGAGGCCTCGCCGGGGCAGCCATCGCCGCGGGAGGCATAGCAGGAGTAAATACACATCCGATTTTTACAGCGGTGCTTTTTATGGTTCTCTCACCTGTCATCGGGTTAATATTTGCCTTTTTGATTACATTAATTACAGTAAATCTTGCGAAGAAATCGAGACCCGCGAAGGCGGATAAATGGTTTAAGCGGTTGCAGTTGCTGTCGTCTGCTGCGTTGAGTCTTGCTCACGGCGGCGGCGATTCGCAAAAGACAATGGGACTTATTTTAACAGCCATTTGGTTTTATCACAAGCAGGTAAACGGCTTAACGACTTCTATTCACGATATGCATATGCCCGATTGGCTTCCGATCGCATGCTACTCGGCTATTGCATTGGGTACCATGTCCGGTGGATGGCGTATTGTAAAAACAATGGGTACACGCATTACTAAAGTAACTCCGCTGGAAGGGGTGTGTGCGGAAACTGCAGGTGCCCTCACTATTTTTCTCACCATTTTCTTTGGTATTCCTGTAAGTACAACACATACCTTAACAGGCGCAATCGTAGGCGTTGGTGCTACTAAACGTTTATCTGCTGTGCGTTGGGGTGTTACCTTTAATTTAATATGGGCGTGGATACTTACTATTCCGGTAAGTGCACTGGTAGCGGGAATTGTATATTTTATGATTCATCTCACAACAGGCTGATAGCCTTTCTTTCTTTTTTGCCGATAATGTTTTTTCTTTGTTGTATGAAAAAAATACTGGTCACGGGCGGCTGCGGATATATTGGTGCCCACACCATACTCGACCTCATTGAAAACAATTTTGAACCTGTATGTGTTGACAATAATTCTCGATCTACAGAGGCATTACTACTAGGCATAAAAAATATTACAGGTATTACTGTTAAGAATTACAAGGTAGATTTATGCAATTTTGATGAGACGTTTGCTGTATTCCAGGAAAACCCGGACCTGGAAGGTATTATTCATTTTGCAGCCTATAAAGCAGTTGGTGAGTCTGTTGAAATGCCTTTGATGTATTTTGAAAATAATTTAACCTCGCTGATCAATACACTGAAATGCGCTGCGGAGTTCAATATTTCGAACTTCATTTTTTCATCTTCGTGTACTGTGTACGGTACTCCTGATCAAATACCTGTTACAGAGGAAACTCCAATGAAACCTGCCGAGTCTCCTTATGGAGCTACCAAACAAATGGGTGAGGAAATTGTAAGACAGGCATCGCGCGCAAATAGAATTACATCAATATTGCTTCGGTATTTTAACCCGGTGGGAGCTCATCCGTCGGGCTTAATTGGTGAACTTCCGTTAGGTAAACCGCAGAATCTTGTACCTGCAATCACACAGACGGCCATCGGCAAGTTGCCTCAGATGGTTGTGAACGGTAATGATTATGACACGAGAGATGGTTCGAACATACGCGATTACATACATGTGAGCGATATTGCACACGCCCACATACTTGCACTTCAATATTTGATGGATAAGAAAAATACGGCTCAATGCGAAATTTTTAATCTTGGCACAGGCAATGGTATTACTGTTTTTGAGGTGATCAATTCTTTTGAAAAAGTAAGTGGTACGAAACTTAATTACATTGTCGGACCCAGAAGACCCGGAGATGTGGTTGCCATCTACGCCAATAATTCTCTCGCAAAAGAAAAACTAAAATGGATTCCCAAATATTCGCTGGATGAAATGATGCTTACGGCATGGAAGTGGGAGCAGAAGCTAAAAAACGAAGAGACTATCTACAACAACCCCAACTTTCAGATGAATTGATATTTGTCTTTGCGGTTGCTCATTTATTTTTTTATTCTAAACAGGTTATTACTAATTTGCAACATTGTTGGTTAGTAAAATTATTTTGATATGATCGGAGATATTATTGCAAAAAATGAGAAAGAAACGAGAGCGGGTTTTGGTGAAGGTATTTATGAGTTGGGTAAAAAGAATGAAAATGTGGTAGTGCTAACTGCAGATCTTGCCGGTTCATTAAAATTACATCCGTTTATAAAAGATTTCCCCGAAAGATATTTGCAATGCGGTATTGCCGAAGCCAATATGATCGGCATTGGCGCAGGGTTGACTATTGGTGGTAAAATTCCTTATACTACTACGTTTGCAAATTTTTCTACAGGAAGAGTGTACGATCAGATCAGGCAGTCCATTGCCTACTCCCAAAAAAATGTAAAGATATGTGCATCGCATGCTGGTCTTACATTGGGTGAAGATGGTGCAACACACCAGATACTGGAAGATATTGGTTTGATGAAGATGTTGCCGAACATGACGGTGATAGTGCCGTGCGATTTTAACCAGACTAAAGCAGCAACCATTGCCATTGCAGATTACCAGGGTCCTGTTTATTTAAGATTCGGAAGACCTAAGTGGCCCAACTTTACAGAAGAAAATCAACAATTCGAGATCGGAAAGGCACAGGTATTATCTGAGGGAAAAGATATAACCATTTTTGCATGCGGTCATTTGGTGTGGAAAGCGGTTGAAGCTGGAAAGATTCTGGAACAGAAAGGTATCAGCGTAGAGCTGATAAATATTCATACCATCAAACCACTTGATGAAGTTGCCATTGTTAAATCGATCCAAAAAACAAAATGTGCTGTAACCGCCGAAGAGCATAACATTTGGGGCGGACTTGGCGACAGTATTTCGCACGTTGCAGGTAAAAACTTTCCCATTCCAATTGAATACGTTGGCACTAAAGATACTTTTGGAGAAAGTGGCAAACCTGATGAGCTATTGAAGAAGTACGGTTTGGATACACCTGACATCATTGCTGCTGCAGAAAAAGTTCTTGCAAAAAAATCGTGATTAAAAAATGACATTCGTTTGCATGATCACGAAATTGTTTCTTACTAATTTTCACCCATGAAAAAATACTGGAAGTGGAGCGTTCTCCTTATTTGCTTGCTTTTTGCTTCCTGCGAAAAAGATCCTCATATCAACTGCATATTGGGCAAGGTTAATACGAATTGTAACTGCACGATCGACACAGTGTACATTTGCGGTTGTAATAACAAAACTTACGTCAATAGTTGTTTTGCTAATTGTGATGGCGTTACCTTCTACACTTTGGGGAAATGTAAATGAGATAGTATAGAATCCTGTTTGCATTTAATCATACCACTTCTCTCAATTCATTCCAGCGGGATGTATATCGTGGAGACCGGAATTCTTTCCTCATCTTCCAATCGCGCATAAGTCCGGAGGCAGCAAACTTTATTACATCATCACGCATACTGAAGTTGATGTTGTCCAATGCATCCATTAAAAATCGTTTGTTGTTCTCTTCAGGTGGTAAAAATAAATTACTTTGAATAGAAGTGTCCGGCACTAGTCCGCTCAGCATTACACCCGCTTTTTTATATTCACGCCCCGGCTGAAATAACCTTTCGGTTAATTGTAATGCGGGTACAATTAATTCATTCGTGATAGAAGTGGCCGCGGGCAAAACGGTATGCGTACTTAATGTGGCACCACGATTAAAAGTGGCCGAATGATTTTCTTCTTTCGCCACGATAAAAACGCTGATACCGGATGCAGCACATTTTTGCCTGCGCAGTTTTTCTCCAGCCCTTGTGATATAGGTGGCAACCGCTTCTTTTATGTCGCTGAGCTCCGTAACATTTTTACCAAACATGCGGGTGGTGGCAATCATCTTTTTTGTTGTCAGCTCTTCTTTCATGTCTATGCATTCGATGCCTTTTAATTCCTTTATCAGCCTTACACCAACCACGCCACCCATATGTTTGTAGATCCATTCTTCCGGCATATTGCAAAGATCCCAGGCAGTAGTAATTCCCCAGTTTACCAGTTTTTCTGCATACGCCCGGCCAACTCCCCAGATACTGCCGACGGTAGTCATCTTTAATGTTCTTCGTATATCCTCCTCCGTTAGTATGGCGGCAACGCATTGCGTCGCCGCTTTATTCTTTTTAGCCAAATGATTGGCAATCTTTGCAAGGGTTTTTGTTGGAGCGATGCCTACCGATACCGAAACACCTGTCCACTGTTCTACTGTTTGCCTCATTTCGAGGGCAAAAGCGGGTAATAATTTTTCTTCAACGGCATCTATATTTAAAAATGCCTCGTCCACCGAATATACTTCTACATTGTTTTCGCCTGCCATCAGTTTTAAAGTATCCATCACACGCTTACTCATGTCGCCGTATAAATTATAGTTGGATGAAAAAGTGGCCACGCCATATTTTTCAATAATTGGCCTTGCTTTGAAATACGGCCCTGCCATTTCTACTCCCAATGCTTTTGCTTCATCACTTCGTGAAATGATACATCCGTCATTGTTGCTGAGCACCACAACAGGTTTGTTCAGGAGATCCGGCCGGAAAACTCTTTCACATGAACAATAAAAACTATTACAATCAACAATGGCTTTCATTTGTTTGGTTGTAGCAGCCGTCGGCCCCCCGGGTCAGACGGCGATTGGTTAAGGAGTATGAATCACATAAGTTACTACGCCCCATATTGCAAAACCTTCACAGGCAGAATCGATCGTTATTGACGAAACCCTGGAAGCATCGGCCACCAGCTTTATGTAGCTGTTTATTTTTTCAAAGCGCCTTATAAGCATGTCGCCATTCAAAACAGCGATCACCACTTTGCCATTCGTCGCTTTGATGGAACGATCAACAATGGCGATGTCGCCTTTGTAAATACCCGCTTCTCTCATGGCATCGCTGCTTACTCTCATAAAGAAAGTAGCGGGTTTGTTGCGAATCAGTTCCTCATTCAGATCAATGCCGCGTTCCATATAGTCATCGGCCGCTGCGCCGAAGCCGGTTGCGTTGGCAGAGGGAATATCCAATTGCGTCATCGACTTGCTGCCGGAATACCTTGCGGAGAAATATTTATCAACATTCATAAAAATTATTTTGGTTAATTACTAATATATTTAGTAAATTTATACTAAAATTTATAGATCACAAATAAAATTTTTATACTCATGGATACGAGATCTTTAATACAAATACCGGGTTATATATATAATGAGTACCTGCTCGTGATAAGCCCTCCTCACGAGGTATTAGACAAAATAAAGAAGGTGAAACAGGATTTTTATGATAAATACAGATCGGAGAATGCGCTTTGGGGGAGGCCGCATATCACGCTCATCAATTTTATACAATTCGAAATGATGGAAGAGCGAATTGTAAACCGGCTGCGGACTATCGGGATGGGCTATACGCCGTTTAAGGTAGAGTTGAAAAATTTCGGAAGCTTCCCGAGTCATACTATATACATAAATGTAGAAAGTCAGTTGCCGGTAAAAAATTTGATTAAAGCTTTACGGCCTGCACAACAATTGCTGAAACTCAACAAAGACAATAAACCACATTATTTTGATACACCCCATATAACCCTTGCGCGCAATTTGCAACCATGGCAATATGAAAGGGGCTGGCTCGAATACCAGCATAAACATTTCACCGGTCGCTTCATTGCGGATGGAATGCTTTTGATAAAACGAAGAGTAGGTACGCAAAAATACCAGGTAGTTCAAAGATTTGAGTTCATGAACCTGCCTGTTGCAACAACGCAGGGAGCATTGTTTGTATAATTATTTCATCACGTTCTTCACGCACCCCACCCGTCGACTGAACTTGTTTACTGAGATCCAAAGCTCCTCTCTCCCGCGGGAGAGGGGTTGGGGGTGAAGCTAAATTATTTCCCATGTCACAACCATTACAACAAGATCACCATAAAGTTGTTGCTAAAGAACACGAAGCATCAACACAATATCATCATGGTCGTGGAGCACAAATCAATACTAGGAATAAATTTCTGAAAGATGAACTCACGAAAGAACATGTTGAAGCTATAGACGATTGGGAAGAAAGAACATTGCCAACCGCTTACCTCGAGCAACAGGTAAAAACGATTGTAAATAAAGTCGAAAGCCCCGATGTGGGCATGATGTACAGCATGAATCCATATGCAGGGTGTGAGCATGGATGTATTTATTGCTATGCCCGGAATGTACATGAATACTGGGGTTACAGCGCCGGGATGGATTTTGAACAAAAAATTATTGTAAAGAAAAATGCACCGCAGTTACTTCGCAAATTCCTGATGCATCCGAAATGGGATGCCACGCCACTGATGCTGAGCGGTAATACAGATTGTTACCAACCCGCGGAACAAACTTATCGATTAACACGCGGTATGCTGGAAGTATGCAATGAATTCAACCAGCCGGTTGGTATCCTTACAAAAAATTCGTGGATACTGAAAGATAAAGATGTGTTGCAGGAGATGGGTAAAAAAAATATTGTGTCTGCAATGGTTTCCATCACTTCGTTTAATGAAGACCTGCGAAGAGTGATGGAACCGCGCACAACAACAGCCAAACAAAAATTAAAAGTGATCAATGAGCTCAGTTCTTCCGGCGTACGTATGGGTAGTGATGATGGGGCCGATGATCCCCGGGTTAAATGAACACGAAATGCAGCGGATCATGAAAGCGGCGAGAGACAACGGTGCCACATTCACCGCCTATACTTTTATAAGATTAAATGGTGCTATCAAATTTTTATTTCATGACTGGTTGTATAAAAATTTTCCTGATCATGCAGATAAGGTTTGGCATTTGATAGAGAAAAGCCACGACGGTAAAGTAAATGATTCGCGCTGGGGCGTACGCATGCGCGGTGAAGGGCCGATTGCACAATTGGTAGCGCAGCAATATAAAAAATACGGAAAGTTATATGGCATGAATGCGGAAGACTGGCATTTGGATACAACTAAGTTCAGGAGGCCTGGACAGCAGGGGAGGTTGTTTTAGAGTATCCGAATATCTTATATTGTAAAAAAACTTCCAATTATGGCTCACAAATTTGATCCAATAATTCCTGTGGATGATGATGGATTATTCACCCGAAGTTGGGCGAATGGGCAGAAGAAAAATATAGATTGGTTGTTAGGCTATGCAAGGCATATTTACAATTGTGAATGAAACAATTTATGGGAAAAACTCGTTTATATTGATGTTTGCTGGTGCGGGATTTGCAATGAAATAAAAAAGACAGAGCGAAATTAGAAAATGTCATCATTAAGAATTTTAAATTCCACACCCAAGGCCATTTTCGAAATATATATTTTGTTGAATAAATGAGGAAAAAAAATGAGTTAAGCAAGGCAAGAGTATACGAAATATATTTCCTGGTGAAAATGTGAATTTATAAGAGGAGATTGTAATGAAAACTTAAATACGATATGGCAAAATATCAAAACATGCACTAATGAAAGAGTTATAGAGATTTGCTTTTGTAGACCCATTTTCATTAAATCTGAAATTTAAACCCACTTGAAGCCTTAAGAGATTGAGAAAGATAGATTTCCTGATTCTGCTTGCACTTCATATGGAATGCGAATAGAAAGTTATTTAAGAATAATGGAGAAATATCAAAATCTTAGCGATACAAGTTGAAAATTTTATTAGTTGATCAAAAGATGAGAAGTAATTTCAAAAAAGGTCTTTACAAGCAAAGGATAAATCAATTTTTATACAGATAAATATCGATTTGAAAATGAAAAATGAGGGTATAAGAAGCCAGTGAAAAATACATAACAAAAATTGAATGCTGTATATAAATTTGTCTCCTGATATTCCGTAATGCATTAATTCGAAACACCCCATATGTAATGATTTTATATCAACAAATAATGCAAATGCATTGAAAATCGCAAATGATGTCATTAAACTAAATATAAATTATAATGGCACAATCTTCCATCGAATGGACCGAAATGACTTGGAACCCTACAACCGGGTGTGACAAAATTTCGGCTGGTTGTAAGTTTTGCTACGCAGAAATAATGACACGACGTTTACAGGCCATGGGAATTGATAAGTACAAGGATGGCTTCAAACTGAGGTTACATGAAGATGCATTATTAATTCCATACACCTGGAAATCGCCGAAAGTTGTTTTTGTAAATTCTATGAGCGATATGTTTCACAAAGATGTCCCACTTTCTTTCATTCAGAGGGTTTTTAGGGTAATGAATGATAATCCGCAGCATACTTTCCAGGTGCTTACTAAGACGCGCCGATATTTTATCGCAACTTAATAAACATCTTACCTGGTCACATAATATCTGGATGGGTGTTTCTGTTGAAAATGAAAAAGTAAAACACAGAATTGATTTGTTGCGCGAAGACTACATGCGCGGGTTAAATTTCTTATCCTGCGAACCACTAATCGGGCCCTTGTACCAAATATGAATTTGGGTAAAATAGATTGGGTAATTGTTGGTGGTGAGAGTGGCAGAAAGCCAAGACCAATGGATCCTGATTGGGTTTTAGATATACAGGATCAATGTAATAGAAAAAAGGTTGCTTTCTTCTTTAAACAATGGGGCGGTACCAACAAAAAGAAAGCAGGCAGGTTACTTAACGGGAGGGTATACGATGAGTTGCCGGCGATGAAATTAGCTTAATCGATTTTAATATTGAAGGCTTGAAACCAATGGCCAAAAACGATCTATATTTCGTTGCCTTAATCCCCGGGAAAGAGTTGCAGGAAAAAATTACCGCTATTAAAAATGACTTCGCGAATAGATTTAAAAGCTCAAAAGCATTAAAGGTATATCCTCATTTAACATTAAAGGCGCCGTTTAATTATCCTGTTGACGGACACGCAAGAGTTTTGGAATGGTTCCGGAATTTACAGATACGGCAAGTTGCGTTTTCGATTAAGTTAAAGGATTTTGGCGTTTTCGATAATAAGAATAATCCCGTTGTTTTCGTGAACCCTGTAAAAAGCCAGGAGTTACTTTCTCTGCAGGAAGAAATCATCAAAGACTTTGAAACATTTTTGCCATCAGGGATTCACCGCGAAGATTCTGACTTTTCACCTCACATTACAGTTGCATACCAGGATTTATCGCCCAAAATGTTTTCGAAAGCATGGGAAGAGTATAAAACCAGGTCCTTCGTTGAAGAGTTTGAAGTAAGCGCCTTCTATTTACTTCAACATGATTCAAAGAAATGGAATATTATATCTACGTATGATCTTAACCAGGATGTAGTTTCTCTTTAATATTTATTCGCCTGGATTTAATAATTACTTACAGAAGCGTAATCTCTTCATACAATAATTTTCCATTTATAATTCTTGCCGGCTGCGTATAACTGTGTTCTGTTGATTTTCCAATCTCCATAATGTGATGCACAGTCCAGCCCCGGAGCTTTAAATAATCCGATACCATCGACCGGTGACACCGCCACCATACTGCTTCAGAACACATATAAGCAGTACGTTTCTTTATAGCAATAGTTTCCAGCTCAAGCACACCTTTTTTAAAGTCTTCCGTTTCCATATAATCTGCATAACCACGAAAGGCAGCATTTTTCCAGGCGGTATTTTTTGAATCTTTATGAACCGGCCTACGTCCTCCCAATGGCTTCAGATGAATATATTCTATTTTGTTTGCCGGCATTGTTATTTCCAGGTTTTCCTTATTAAAATGCGGGTACAACTTTGATCCCGGGAAACTTCGGATATCAGCCAATACCCCGATGTTAAAAGAATGCAGCATATCAATGAAATGCTGTAATTCTCTTGAGGAATGTCCGATTGTCCAGATATTTTTTTGATCTGTAGACGGCATCTGATTATAATAATAAGATTTGATCAAATGTCATGACAATTTCTTTGATGAAAAAATCTTTTAAGCATCGCTGCCTTATCGAAAATAATCTTTAAGGCAACCTTTCCTCTCCATCATCAGTTTAGTTTCATAAAACTCATTTATGAAAACTTACTTGAAAAGATTATCGACAATCTTCATTGCCCTTATGACAATTGCATTATTTACTTCATGTGGAAAAGGTGGCAGCAGCTATAATAATTCCGGTGGTGGAAATAATGGCGGCGGTAACAATGGCGGAGGAAGCAATAGCGTTTCCATAGCTAACTTTGCTTTTAGTTCCAGTGATATTACAGTTACAAAGGGAACTACTGTTACCTGGAAAAATAATGATGGAGTGACGCATACTGTAACAGCAGATGACGGCAGCTTTGACAGTGGGAGTCTTACACCCGGCAAAAGTTTCTCACACAAATTTGATTCAACAGGCACCTTTACCTATCACTGTAATATTCACACGATGATGACCGGTAAAGTAACGGTTCAATAATTGTTGTTTATAAAAAATCACTCATGAAAAGTTTCCCTTCAAATTTTTTTTGAAAAGATTTGGTAAAATCAAAAAAATCTTTTCATCTTTGCATCCTCAAATTTTTAGAACGATGAAAATGCAACGTACCAATTTTATCACCTGCGCACTGCCGGAATTCTTCGGCGTGAATGATGGTGCAAATTGCGGGGCATGTTCTGACTGGTAGTTGAGTATACACTAACTTATGATACAGCCCCGCCTCGAGCGGGGTTTTTTATTGACTTCCGCTTCACAAAAAAATAATTTTTTAAAAGACTAACAATGACGACTCAAAATATAAACAAACGAAGCGGAACGTTTGCACTGATAATGCAGTCCCTCAAGGGAATTGAGATGGATTACACCGCGGGTAGCTTGCGCAAAGCCATACTATTACTTGCCATACCCATGATACTGGAAATGTGCATGGAAAGCGTGTTTGCGTTGGTAGATCTATTCTTTGTAGGTCATTTGCCCAATAGCGAAAACACTTTGCAGGCAGTGAGTTTAACGGAAACGGTTTTATACATCGTATACTCTGTTGCAATAGGAATTAGCATGGCGGCAACAGCCATTGTAGCAAGAAGAATTGGCGAAAAGCATAATGATGCCGCAGCGCATTCTGCTATCCAGGCGATATGGTTTGCTGTAGGTGTTACGATATTGATCAGTATTTCAGGATCAATCTTCGCGCCGAATATTTTGCAACTGATGGGTGCAGACCCGAAGACAGTGGAGATGGGTAGCACATATGCACGCATTGATATTGGGGGCAGCCTGGTGATCACAATGCTGTTTTTAATAAATGGAATTTTTCGTGGTGCAGGCGATGCATCTATGGCAATGAAAAGTCTGTGGCTGGCAAACATCTGCAACATTATTCTTTGTCCTTTGTTCATTCGAGGATTAGGTCCTATTCCTGCATTTGGATTAACAGGCGCATCGATGGCTACTACTACAGGTCGGGGTATTGGAGTCTGTTACCAGTTGTACCATTTGTTCAAAGGGAAGGGTATTATTAAAATAAAAAAGAAACATACCTATCTTGATTGGTCAATCATTAAATCGATCATCAACATTGCATCGCCTGCCACACTACAATTCATGATCGGGTCGTGTAGCTGGATCGTATTGGCGCGTCTCGTTGCAGAAACAGGACAGAGTGTGGCATCAGCCGGATACCAGACTGCTATTCGCGTGGTGATATTTTTCATCATGCCTGCGTGGGGCTTGAGCAATGCTACGGCAACGTTGGTAGGGCAAAATCTTGGTGCCAACCATGTGGAGCGCGCAGAAAGATCGGTGATCTTGTCGGCAAGATATAATGCGATATTCATGGGGGTAGTGTCACTGGTGTTCCTGTTATTTCCTGCGCCGATCATTTCGGTGTTCACGAACGACGAAGCAGTGAAAACAATTGCTGTGCAGGCATTGAGGATAATCACGAGTGGGTACATTTTTTATGGAATCGGCATGGTGCTCACCAATGCATTTAATGGATCGGGCGATACATGGACACCGACGTGGATCAACCTGGTTTGCTTCTGGCTCTTCCAAATACCATTTGCGTATTTGCTCACGGTGTACCTGAAGATGGGGCCATTCGGATCATTTGTATCGATACCCATTGCGAATACGCTGGTAACGGTGGTAGCTTACTATTTTTTTAAAAAAGGGAAATGGAAGAGGGTGAAGGTGTAAATGGACATGAGCCGTACCAAGGCCATCGAATCCATCTCTGACAAAGATTTTACAAATGAATTACAAAAATTCGGCGTAAAGCTTTTGGGCGGCGGACTCGATGAATCACCGTTTGCTTATAAAGATATCCATGAAGTAATGCAGAGCCAGCGTGCCCTGGTAGATGTGCTTGGAATTTTTATACCTAAAATTGTAAAGACGGACGGGGCAAAGCATCGGATATGGAAAGGGAAGAAGGGCAAGGTGTTGGGGAAGTGAATGGTGGATGCTTATCAAAATTTTCTTCAAATGCAAAAAGTTAAAATAAATTCATGAAAACAGGAACATGTTTGCTTTGTGGCAAATTCGGGGAGCTAGCAAAAATATCGCATATCATCCCGAAGTTTATGTATAAAGGAATGGAAAATCAGACAAATAAAATTGCAGTAACAATTCTAAAAGATAGTGTAAAAACCGAAACGGAAATCGAGCATAGATATTTTGATAAAAATATTATATGCCTCGACTGTGAAAGGGTCAAACTTTCTCAATTAGATAACTATGGAAATAGAGTTTTATTCGGCGATCAAAAACTAATTGATTCATTTAGAAGCTCCACACTTGAATACCCGGAAATGAAAGTTTGTATGATAGAAAACTTTGATTATTTAAGATTCAAACTATTCTTACTTTCTGTTTTGTGGCGAGCTAACATAAGCAAACAAATGTTCTTTGAAAACATAAACCTTTCTTCAAGAGCTGAATTATTACGCCAAGCTATTTTGTCGAAAGATTTGAGTTTGTGTGAAGATGTAAGGATTTCAATTTTTGGTTTAATGTTCGATCGAAATAAGTTGATGAAAGTAATACCAAAACCACGGCATATAATTACAGAATCAATTGATGTTTATTTGTTCATGATTTATGGCATAGTATACAATTTCATTTATAAGGATGATGATAACGCATTTAAACTTGGAGAAAATACATTGCAAGAAAATCAACCTCTTAAGATGCCTTTTTATCTGGGGACAGATGCGATGAATTATTTTAGAGCATTCGTGTTACTAAGCGGTAATTGATTAAGATAGATTATGTGTGTTTAATTCAATTAGCGAATGCAGTTGATAGCTTTAGAAAAATAAAACTCAAACCAGTTAAAAAACTTCAATATCCGTACCTTCAACCCCCAAAATAATTATCATCTCATGAAAGAAATTCCCAGGATTAAAAATTTATTTTCAAAGCAAGCACTTCTTCTTTTTTTGAGCACTTTTTTTTCATTAACTGTCTTCAACGCGAAAGCCGGTGATTCAATCGCCATCATCCCCGCGCCACTCATCATGCAAGTGACTGACGGACATTTTATTCTCAAAAACTCAACGGCTGTAATAACGACTTCTTCCAATGCAGACGTGAAAGAAACCATCCGGTGGTTTATTGATAAGATTGCCACCTCAACAGGCTATCGCCTTTCAACAAACAGATCGAAAAATTCTATAGAATTAATATTGAATAAAAATGCGGATACCTCTTTGCATGATGAAGGCTATACATTAAAAGTGACGACTTCAAAAGTTGTAATAATTGCCAATAAGCCCGCAGGCCTTTTTTATGGATTGCAAACTCTATTGCAATTGTTGCCTCCGTCTATAGCAAGTGTGAGCGAAGTACACAATGTGCAATGGACAATGCCGTGCGTTGACATAAAAGACGTACCACGTTTCGGATGGCGTGGTTTAATGCTTGATGTAAGCCGTCACTTTTTTACCAAAAGCGAAGTAGAGCAGTATATAGACCAGATGGCGCGATATAAATATAACACGCTGCACCTGCATCTCGCGGATGACCAGGGCTGGCGCATTGAAATAAAAAGCTTACCGCAGCTCACCAAAGTAGGCGCATGGCGCGTTCCGCGTACGGGCCGGTGGGGTACTTTCATTCCGGCAATGGTAGGTGAGCAGGCGACAGAAGGCGGCTTCTACACCCAGGAAGACATGAAGGAGATTATCAAATATGCACAGGATCGCTTCATTACCATTCTTCCCGAAATTGATGTGCCGGCACATAGCCTGGCGCTCATTGCTTCTTATCCTAACCTGAGTTGCACGCAATTGCCTTACGCGGTAAATGTCGGTGGCAAAGGATATGAGCGCACAGATAATGTTTTGTGCATCGGTAATGATTCCACGTTTTCGATGCTTGATAAAATTTTCACTGAGATAGCAGCGCTCTTTCCCTGTCCTTACATACACATCGGCGGCGATGAAGCATACAAAGGTTTTTGGGAAACATGTCCCAAGTGTCAAAAGAGAATGGCTGACGAACATTTGAAAGATGTAGATGAGTTGCAAAGCTATTTTGTAAAAAGGGTAGAGAAGATCGTAGAGTCGAAAGGAAAAAAATTGATCGGCTGGGATGAAATTTTAGAAGGTGGCCTCGCGCCTAATGCAACAGTGATGAGCTGGCGTGGCATGAGCGGCGGTATTGCGGCAGCCAAGATGGGGCATGAGGTGGTGATGACGCCCTGGGATTATTGTTATCTCGATTTGTACCAGGGCGATCCTGAAGCTGAGCCGGCAACCTATGGCTTATGCAGACTTTCCGATTCATATAATTGGGATCCCGTTCCGGACAGCGTGGATGAAAAATATATTTTGGGTGGCCAGGGAAATTTATGGTCCGAGTCTGTTCCTACTTTCCGCCACGCTGAATATATGACGTGGCCGAGAGCGATGGCATTATCAGAAGTATTCTGGAGCTCAAAAGCAAATAAGAACTGGAATGATTTTGTGTGGAGAGTGGAGAAGCAATTTCCCCGTTTGGATGCAGCACAGGTAAAATACGCCACCAGCATGTACGACGCCATATTTGAGCCGGCACGTATTAAGAACAGCGACTTCGGTGTAACGCTTACTACAGAGGTAAGGAGACTGGATATCTATTACACTTTTGACAATACTAATCCCGATCAGTTCTCGCCAAAGTTTGATGGCAAGCCCATTCAATTTCCTATCGGATCCACCTATCTGAAGGTGATCACCTATCGCGATGGTAAACCAATCGGCAAGCAAATCAATATGGCAAAAGATGTGTTAGAGAAAAGACTGGATCAGAAGCATCATGTATATTAAGTAATACCTTAAGGTTTTAAATATGGGGCGACCGGTACGGTCGCCCTTTTTACACTTATTTAAATTCTATAGTTTCAATAAATATTGAAAATTTAGAAATAATGCCTATTTTTGATTTATGAAAATAGACGAAGTCAAAAAACAATTCATTGCGCACTGGGGCGTACTGGCAAGCCAGTGGGGCATTAACCGGACCATGGCGCAGGTGCACGCACTGTTGCTGATTGCAGAAAAGCCGCTAAGTACAGACGACATTATGGAACGATTGAGTATAAGTCGTGGTAATGTAAACATGAACGTGCGTGAACTCATCGACTGGCAGTTGGTACACAAAGACATTATTGCCGGTGACAGGAAAGAATATTTTTCTGCGGAAAAAGATATTTGGAAGGTGGCAATGCATATTATGCGCGAGCGCAAGAAAAGAGAATTGGATCCTATGGTTCGTGTGCTCGATGAATTGAGTGAAGTGGAAGGAGATAAAAGAAGCAGCGAAGTAAAAGCTTTCACCGATACAGTGAATAACATTCGTAAATTCTCCGTACAGGTGGAAAAGATGATGGACGTAATGATAAAGGCAGAAGAAAATTGGTTCTGGGGAAGTTTTCTGAAAGTATTTAAATAAGATTACAGGTTTACGTAATCATTGGTTATCGACTCAGCATATTTCATTCACGGTATTCTTCCTTGCGCTATTTACAACGAATCTTATCAATTATTTTGATCAATGAATAAAATAATTATTGCAGGAGGAACTGGTTTTATTGGCAAGTATCTGCAAAAGAGATTTAAAGAATCGGGCTATGAAATGGTGCTCATTTCAAGGCAGGAAGGTTTTGTGAACTGGAATGATCGGGTGAAATTAATTGACGCTTTGAACGGAGCGGAATTGTTAATTAATCTTGCGGGTAAATCTGTTAACTGCAAGTACAATGAGAAAAACAAGAGAGAAATTTTTTCATCAAGAACTGAAACAACAAAAGCACTGGGCGAAGCAATACAGCAATGCTCCAATCCGCCTGCGCTTTGGATAAATTCCGGTACGGCAACAATCTACCGACATGCAGAAGACCGGCCGATGATGGAAGCTGATGGTGAGATCGGAGAAGGATTTTCCGTGGAAGTAGCAAAAGCGTGGGAGCAATCTTTCTTTAATTTTGACCTGGCACATACAAGACAAGTTGTGTTACGCATTGCCATTACATTAGGTAAGGATGAAGGTGTGATGAAGCCATTGAAAAACCTGGTACGCTTTGGTTTGGGTGGCAGGCAAGGCAACGGCGAACAAATGTTTAGCTGGATCCACATTGAAGACCTTTTCAATATTATCATGTTTATAAAAGATCGCAATGATTTAAAAGGAATATTCAATTGTGCTTCACCCGACCCACTAAACAATAAAACTTTTATGCAAAAGCTTCGGCAGCACATGCATGTAAAGGTTGGATTGCCTTCTCCTAAATGGTTGCTTGAGATTGGGGCTATATTTATAAAAACAGAAACAGAGCTGGTTTTGAAAAGCAGGTGGGTATTGCCCGAACGATTATTAAACGCAGGGTTTATGTTTAAATATCCTACAATTGATGCCGCCTTAAATTCGTTCTTTTGAAAACGATCTAACAAATAACTATTTTTACCCACCTAAAAAAACGCGATGCCGCTTGCCGCAGACAACATCCAGGATTTTTTCTTGTCGCTGAACAAAGGCGCTATTAAAGACTTTGAAAAATTGCCGAGATCGGGAGGAGACAGAATTTATTTCCGAATAGTAACGGACAAGGCAACTTTTATCGCGACCTATAATGAAAACATTAAGGAAAACACTGCCTTCCTTCATTTTACTGATCATTTAAAAAAGGCAGGAGCACCGCTCCCGGAAATCTATGCGATTCATCCGGATAAAACAATGTACCTGCAGGAAGATTTAGGTACTGAGTCCTTATTAGACAACCTGGAAAAGCATGGATACAACGATTACGTATACACGCTTTTTCAAAAAAGCCTGAAAGCGCTGGCATTACTGCAAATAAAAGGGGATAAGGATTTTGATTACGATTATTGCATTACATCGAAGGAATTTGGCAAGCAGGCCATCATGAGTGATTTATTGTATTTCAAATATTACTTCCTCGATACTTTAAAAATTCCTTACGACAAAGAAAGACTCATTGATGATTTTGAAGCGCTAAGTACTTATCTCACCCATGTAAAGAATAAATATTTCATGTTCCGCGATTTTCAAAGCAGGAACATTTACATTAAAAATGACGAAGTACATTTTATCGATTACCAGGGCGGCATGAAAGGTGCGTTGCAATATGATGTGGCATCACTGCTGTGGCAGGCCAAAGCCAACCTGCCGGATGACTGGAAAAATTCTTTGCTGGAATATTACATGGATTGTGTGAGTGAAATATTGAATATAAAACTGGATCGATTAAGATTCATTAGTCAGTACAATGGTTATGTGTTGATAAGATTACTGCAGGTATTGGGAGCATATGGCTTCCGTGGCGTGTTTGAACGGAAAGCACATTTCCTCATCAGCATTCCGCTCGCGCTTACGAACCTGAAATGGTTTTTAGAAAATAAAGAAACTGGCATTGCCTTACCTGAGTTTGAGGGTATCCTCAATGCCATCGTTCAGGCGGAAGTGATCAACAGGTTCAAGCCGGTGCGTGCTGGTGAAAGCACGCCATTGGTCGTGACGATCAACAGCTTTTCTTACCTAAAGAGAGGCTATCCGGCAGATGTTGCTGATAACGGCGGAGGTTTTGTATTTGATTGTCGCGGGATGCATAATCCCGGACGGTATGAAGAATTTAAAAGCCTGACAGGCAGAGATAAACCGGTAATTGATTTCCTCGAACAACAATCCCGAATGCCAGAATTTCTCAACAGCGTTTATAATCTCGTAGACATATCTGTAGAAGATTATATAAGGCGCAGCTTTTCATCTTTGATGGTCAACTTTGGCTGTACCGGCGGGCAGCACAGAAGCGTGTATGCTGCAGATGCACTCACCAGGCATTTGAGAAATAAGTTCAATGTAAAAATTGATCTGCACCATCTGGAGCAGGATATTCACGAACAGAAGGGATTTAAAAACTGACGTACTATGAAAGCAATGATATTGGCTGCGGGGTTGGGTACACGGCTAAAACCCTTTACAGATCAGCATCCAAAAGCACTGGCTGTCGTTAATGGTAAAACTTTGTTGCAGCGGAATATCGAATATCTTGCGACTTACGGAATTAAAGATGTAATCATTAACGTACATCATTTTGCTGACCAGATGCAAAATTTTCTGAAAGGACATAACAATTTTGGCAGCGACATAACCATATCAGACGAGAGCGATGCGATATTGGAAACCGGTGGTGGATTAAAAAAAGCAGCATGGTTTTTTGAAATAGAAAATGACCCGTTTGTGTTAATTAATGTCGATATTCTTACTGATCTCGATCTTTCGCTAATAATAAATGAACATAAAAAATTAAAGCCGGTTGCAACGTTAGCAGTTACTTCAAGACAAACTTCCCGTTATCTCTTATTTAATGAAACGATGCAGTTATGTGGATGGAAGGATGAAAGAACAGGTGAGCAAAAGATAAGTCGTGATGCTCCAAAATATTATCCAAAAGCATTTAGTGGTATTCATATTATTTCACCTGAAATATTTTCTTTGATCGCCATGGAAGGAAAATTTTCAACGATTGACATGTACCTTGAAATTGCCAAAGCACATGTTATCGCTGCATTTGATCACAGCAATAGCAAATTTGCAGATGTAGGTAAACCCGAAAGTATTGCGGAAGCGGAAAAGCTGTTTAAATAGATTCTGTAACGAAAGTGTTATTTCTTAATGTTGAATAGTTCATTCTTCGGGACCACCTTCACTTTATCCTTAGCCTTTAATGTTTTGGAAACAACATCATACGGTCCGGTCACCAATTCATCGCCTTCTTTTGCGCCGCTGGTTAGCTCAATGTAGTTGATATCCTGTATTCCGGTAGTTACTACTTTCTTTTGTACGGTGCCATCGGGCATTACCTGGAAGACTACCTCGTCGAGGTCATTTTCTGTTACCGCAGTTTGTCCGGGCTGCGTATTATCATCGGCGCTGGTAACCTTATTGCTTGTGATACCGCTAGAGTCGTTCTTCGGACGTGTGGAAACTGCATTGATGGGAATGGACAGCACGTTCATTTTTGTTTGCGTTTGTATATCTGCAGTAGCACTCATTCCCGGCCGGAAAGGATAGCGGTTGGGATGAGCAGTGTCTATAAGATCTTTGTAAGAACTTTTTTGCAGTCTTATGTAAACCTTATAGTTTGTAACGTCTGTGCTTGTGGAGGTAGTAGTGGAAGTTTCGGTCGCCGCTCCATTATTGCTGCTGGCAATTTCCGTAACAATGCCCAAAAATTTCCTGTCATTATAGGCGTCCACTTCTATACTGGCTGTATCACCAAGGTGCACCTTGGGTATATCATCTTCACCAACATCCACTCTCACTTCCATTTGATCCATATCGGCAATGCGCATCATTTCCGTGCCGGCCATCATAGAGCTTCCTACCACGCGTTCACCCTTTTTTACGTCGAGCAGGGAAACCACGCCGTCCATTGGTGATACCAATGTGGCCAGGCTAATATCTTTGTTGGCTTTTGCCAATGCCGCTCTTGCACTTTGCACGCCTGCCTGGCTTGCATTGATGCCTTGTTTTGCCGCATTGTAATTGGCTAAGGCAGATTTATAATTTGCGTCGGCGGTATTAAATTCATTGGCAGAAATTACTTTTTCATCATACAATTGTTTTTGCATATCGTATGTTTTTTTGGCCACATCCAGTTGTGCCTGCGATGCGCCAATTGCTGCCTGTGCATTGGCAAGCTGTGCTTCCTGTTGCGTTACGATAGCTGCTGCCTGATCTCTTTGTGTGGCATATACGTCGGCATAGATCTTAGCAAGCACTTGTCCTTTTTTTACACTATCACCTTCTTTTACGTTGAGCTCCACTATTTCACCGGAAACATCGGGGCTCATCTTTACTTCCACCACCGGGTATACCTTTCCGCTTGCGTTTACGGTTTCAGTTATATTTCGTCTTTCCACTTTTTCTGCCGTTACTTTTATTCCCTCATCTTTTCCTATCACACCGGCTTTCTTCAGTACTACCAATAATATTATCAGCCCTACCAAAGAAATGATAATCCATTTTAAAGTTTTGTTCATAACAATTTTCTTTTTATATCAACAACTTGCGTTCATTGCCAATCGGTCTATAACTTAATTCCGTTCCCTTTATAAAATTCCAATACTTTCATTTTAAATACATAATCAAACTGGTTGGAAACATACTGCAGTTTCGCCTGGAATAGAGTATTCTGATCCGTAATCAATTCCAATGTTGTCAGCATTCCGACGGTATATCTCTTCAGCGCAAAATCATAACTCTGTTGCGAAGCATCAACTTGCTTTTTAGATGAATTTAATTTTTCCAGTGCAACGACAGCCAGGTTGTATGCCTGGAAAATATTTTGTTTTAATGTTTGGTTATCCAGTGTGATCTGGTCTTCCAGCGATTTGATATTTAGTTTTGACTTTTCATAATTCGCCTTTGATTGCCATCCATTGAATAGGGGGATCGACAAGCCAACACCAATTGTCTGCCCGAAGTTGTTGCTGAATTGAGTGCCAAGACCCGCAGAAGTTGTGTAGCCATTCTTTGCACCGTTCTGTATGATAGGCTGCAATACATCATTATATCCACCCATGCCATCAGCCACTTTAAGCCCGGTGGGAGCATAACCCGCAATTATTTGTTCATAGATTGGTGTGCGATAAAATCCATAGTTAGTCCCAAGGCTTCCAAACGCGGTAATGCTGGGATATAAGGCACCTTTGGCTGCGAGAGAATTTTTTTGCGCAGCCCGCAAATTGAAGATATTGTATTGCTGCTGAGGTTGATTTTTTAATGCCAGATCGTAAACATAGTCAGGTTGAAGGTCTGCAATCGCTTCTACCGGTATTTGATCAACCGGGGGCTCTTGAATTTCAAAAGGCTCACTGGCATCCATGCCCATGTTTGATTTCAATACATACTTTGCCTGGGTCACATTTCCCTGTGCAGTAATAAGATTAGCACTATCGCTGGCCAGTTGGGATTCGAGTTCTACAGCATTAAGCTCCGGCAGAGCTCCCGCAGCTACCTGTTTGCGCGTAATGTCCAGTTGTGCCGTGGATTGCTGTACCTGTACTTCAGCAATTTGCTCCTGCTGAATATCGAGCAAAACCTGTAAATAATTATTAGCGACCGTTAACCCAATATCATTCTTGAGTTTGTCCGTGGCTGCATTCGCAGCCTGCTCGGCCCATTCGTCGGCCAGTATGGTATTTTTCTTGGAAAAAAAGTTGAAGATAGTAGTGCTTGATTGAAGTTGCAATCCTATCTGGAAATAATTTTGATTTTCCAGGATTCCCGTTGATGGATTTTGAGATTTACCGAAACGGTATCCGACACTGTTGCTGCTATTCAGACTCGGAATTTGAGAGAGCTTACTTTGCTTGTAATTGATCGCTGCGATCTGTCCCTGTATCTCGCTTTGTTTTATAGACATGCTGCTGTCCATTGCGTACTGAACACATTCGACCAGGCTCCATTTTTTTTGTGACTGTGCAGCTACCACAAAAAGCAATAAGCAAACCGATAGTTTTAGTTTTAACAACATTTGGCAAAAATAATGCTTTGGGGATTTCTGTAAGTGTAAAGTATTATAAACGGTTGCCATGGGGTAAGAATTAATTAAATCAGTCTTTTATCATGACCAGTCCACGTTCCAGGTCTTCTGTTAAATATTCAGGTTCTTCCAGGCCGGCATACATTCTGACTGTTCGATGATCAGCATTTGTCGGATTAAAATCTTCCCGTGGCACGGAGGCGCATCCCGGAATGATCAGCGATTCGTGGCCACCCCAACTAACAGCCATGAGTATGTGCTGTAATGCTTCGCAAAAATTTTCAATTTCCTCAACAGTTTGTGCTTTTAGCGTAAATGAGAACAAACCGCATGCTCCCTGCATCTGCTGTTTGGCAAGATCATATTGCGGAAAATCTTTATCAAAAGGAAAAATAACAGATTCAACTTTGGCATGTTGTTTAAGGTAGTTTACCACTTTAGCAGTAGTATCTGAAATTTTTTCCAGCCGGATCTTTATGGTTCGTAACCCTCGTATCATCAGCCAGGCGTGAAAAGGGGTGGTGCCAATGCCAGCGTTCATATATTCTCCGTTAAAGATCTTTTTCATCATTTCGGTGGTGCCGCACAAGACACCGGCTACTACATCGCTGTGGCCATTTATATATTTGGTGGCACTCTGGAGTGTCATGTCTATTCCATACTCAATGGGTCGTTGAAAAAGCGGAGTGCAGTAGCTATTGTCGCATATGGTAAGAATGTTATTCGATTTCGCCAACGTGGCTACCTCCCCCAGGTTCTGCAAATAAAAATTCCAGCTATTGGGGCTTTCTAGATAAACGATTTTGGTATTAGGTAAAATTGCTTTCCTGAAATTATCGGTATCTCTGCCATCTACATAAGTTGTCGAAACATTAAATCGGGGTAAGATATCATTGAATAATTTTTGCGTCCACGAATAAGGTTTATCAACCGATACGATGTGATCACCACTTTTCACATTGGCGCAAACAGCAGCGTAAGTGGCCCCTGCGCCGCTATTGAATACAAGGCAGTCTTCTGCTCCGTCAAGCGCTGCCAGTTTTTTCGATAATATTTTTAATGTTGGATTGAGCGCCCTGCTATATATATATGTGCTGTATTCATCTTCAAATGCCTTGCGGAAATCATCTACTTTTTTGAAAGCAAAATTGCTTGTTTGAATGATCGGCGGCGAAACGGCATTAAAATAGTTTTCCCGTTCTTCCCCTAATTCATTTATTATATATGAAAGATCCATCTTAGGTTTTGATTTCTTTTTTTGTAAATGTCATTGCCATAAAGTATATGATCATAAATGCACCCAATACCGACAAGCCCCTTATCGCAGCGTAGTCATTGTTTTTGTAATCCGCAGCAATGCTGATGGCAACAAAGGTATAGGCGGCTATGAAGATAATGGGAAGAAACGGGTACAATTTCATCTTAAAAATTCCGGATCCATCAAGGTTGGCTGTTTTTTTACGGATAATAAAAATGCTCGCCGATGAAAAAATCATTCCGAATGAATCAAGGAAAATGGTAAAGCTGAGTATTTCATCAAATTTTTTTGCCCAGAAAATAATTAAGACGCACATGGCTGAAAAAAAGCTCAGCGACATGGTGAGTACTTCTGTCTTTCTATTCCTACGTCCGAATGCCGCAGGCAGGATTTTATCATCGCTCATTGCGGCCATCACCCTCGGATTGCTGAGCAATAAAACATTTACGTAACCCAGCACACTCAAAAAGATCAATACAGATAAAATTCTTTCCGCGTTTTCTCCAAAAACTTTTGAAGCCATTATGGCGGCGATGTTCGTGCTGTGCTTCAATTGGTCAAACCCGATCACTTTTACATAAGCGTAGTTGATGAGCAGGTATAGTACGATGATGATTAAAATGCCTAAAAAGATAGCGCGTGGAATTGTCTTTTGGGGATTGCGCACTTCTTCACCCACATTAATTGTTTGCTGATAGCCGCCATAAGTAAAGCTGACAGCCACGAGTCCCACGCCAAATGCTTTGAGATATTCAGTGAATGTTTGTGAATGTTGTGTTGCGGGTATAAGCGTATGAACAGAATCAGCCGAAGAGAAAAATAAAGGGCTTATCAATAAGATCACCATGGTGATCTTAATAATGGTTAAAACATTTTGCGTACGCGAACTCATTTTCAACCCGGCGAGGTTAATTCCAAAAAAGCCCATGATAGATGCGATAGAAATTATCACCCTTATGGTTTGCAAGTGATGCGCATTGGCGGCAATAGCCAGCCATGCAGAATCTTTGGATGCCGGAATTAAAACGCCGGTAATATATTCCGCGCCTACCAGGGCCACTGCTCCGAGTGAGGCAGCATTTGACACAAGAATAATGCAATTAATTGCAAATGCAATCGAGGGATGATAAGCATAAGCAAAAACTTTGTAATAACCACCGGTAACCGGTAACCGGCTGCCAATCTCAGCATAAGTAAGTGCTCCGCAAAATGCAACCAATCCGCCTGCAATCCATGCGCTGAAAAAAATGAATGGACTGCTTACTGCTTTTGCGACGTTCACGGGTGTTCTGAAAATGCCCATGCCAATTACAAAGCTTACCATAATAACAGTGAGATCAAAAAGGGAGAGCTGCCGGGCAGGTTTCATTTTGGGAAGATAAAGAATATTTGTATTTACTTTTGCGTTTTATCCGTTGTATGAAATTTAGATCAATCCTGCTGCTTGCTTTCATTACCCAGCGGGCCGCAGCACAAAATACCCCCTCAGCGGACTCCTCCGTAATGCTCCAGAATGTTATTGTGAGTGCATACGAAAATAATGCACGGTTGATAGACGTACCTGCGGCAATAAGCCTGGTGAACAAAGCTGATCTGAATCGGTTTAATAATTCCACCATTCTTTCTGCGATGAATAACAATCCCGGGGTGAGAATGGAAGAACGTTCGCCCGGAAGTTATCGCCTGGCCATTCGAGGAAGTTCTCTTCGTTCACCCTTTGGCGTTAGAGATGTGAAGGTATATTATGACGGCATCCCTTACACCGACCCCGGTGGCAATACCTATTTAAATCAATTGGGATTTTACAACTTTCAATCTGTTGAAATTATCAAAGGCCCCGGATCAAGTTTATACGGCGCAGGAATCGGTGGTGTTTTATTAATTAAAAATGATGTGCCTCCTTTTCATCCGGGCGCTGCAGTGAGTTACAATACCGGCAGTTACAATTTACAAAATGTAAATACCAACATCAGACTTGGTACCGATAATTTTCATAATATCATCAATTATCAACATCAATCATGCGATGGGTACAGGGATTATACTGCTATGCGAAGAGACGTTCTCACCTGGGACGTCATTTCCAAAGTGAATGAAAAATCGGAACTGCAGGCTCATTTTTTATATGCTGATCTTTTTTATCAAACTCCCGGAGGCCTTAATCTGCAACAGTATGATTCGATTCCAAAGTCTGCAAGACTTGCTGCCGGACCCTTTCCCGGCTCTGCGCAGGCGAAGGCTGCTATTTATCAAAAAACTTTCTTGGCAGGTTTCAGCTATCATCATCAGTATAATGATCACTGGAAGAATACGACTTCAGTCTATGCTGCTTATACGGATATAAAAAATCCTTCCATACGAAATTATGAGTTGAGAAGTGAGCCGCACTTCGGAGGACGAACAATTTTTCAATTCAATAAAAAGACAGGAAACTCAACATTTACTTTTAACGGAGGTGCAGAGTTTCAGCAAAGTTTCAATACACAAAGAGATTATGGAAATCGAAATGGCGTAAGTGATACGCTGCAAACCGATGACCAGGTTTTCAATGACCAGGGATTTATTTTTGCTGAAGGTAATTTACAATTGCCGCATGGATGGACGGTTACCGCAGGCGCAAGCATCAACAAATATGGCCTGAACTTTACGCAACGCTCTGATGTGCCACCGACGCACGATACAAGAGATTTTAATAACGAGGTTACGCCACGGATTGCATTGTTGAAAGAAGTAAGTAAAAATATTTCCGTTTATGGAAGTATTGCAAGAGGATTTTCATCACCGACACTGGCGGAAATTTTACCATCTACCAATGTATTTAATACCACATTACAGGCCGAAAGCGATCTGGATTATGAAATTGGCGCGAGGGGAAGTTTTTTAAACGACAGGGTATATTTTGATGTAAATGCGTTTTACTACAAACTTAAAAATGCTATTGTTCAACTGCAGGATCCCGGCGGCGCAGATTACTTTGACAATGCAGGCTCAACCAAACAAAAAGGACTGGAAACATTCATTTCGTGGGACGTTATCAAAAATGCACCTTCGCTCATTGATCGTTTATCCGTGCACGTTAGTGATACCTGGTACGATTTTCATTATAGTGTGTACAAAGAATTAGGAGTTGATTACGGCGGTAAACAAATTCCCGGGGTGTCGCCACAAACCTTTACTGCAGGTGTTGATATTAATACAATTCCCGGAATTTATCTGAATGCAAATTATTTTTATAGCAGCAGCATTGCATTAAATGATGCTAATAGCGCCTATGCATCTTCTTACGGCCTGCTCGGGACAAGATTAGGTTACAAAACTGATTCGCAGAAAAAGTTTCAATGGGAAATATTTGCCGGAGCAGACAATTTGTTAGATGCAAAATATAGTCTCGGCGATGATATCAATGCCGCAGCCGGCCGCTATTACAACCCTGCGCCGGGAAGAAATTATTTTGCGGGAATTATCCTCGAATTCAATCAGCGTTGATAAATATTTTTTGAATTGCCATTTTCTTGCTTTTACATTTGCAACGGAATTGGTTTCATGTTTTGGTATAAATCAGAACAGGATTAAAATGGGAATCCGGTTAAAATCCGGAGCTATCCCCGTAGCTGTAATCCCGATGCACCTTGCATTGATTTTTCGGAATCCTCATACCACTGTTTTGTTTGGCAAAACGGGAAGGTGTCCGAAAATTGGGAAAGCCAGAAGACCTGCCAGTTTCACGTAACATCATTCAAAGCTTTCGGGTGAAAGGCATGGAGTGTAAAAGCCGCGGGGCATTTATATTTCTATTTTATTTCCGGAAGCAGTCACAAAAAAATTTTTCAAAAATGAAAAAACAAATTTTTATTGCGGCTGCTGTATTATTCAGCAACTATCTGCACGCACAGAAAACGAACCAGGGCACAACAGTAAAAACATTAAATGAAGTGGTGGTCACTGCCAACAAATTTCCTCAAAAACAAAGTGAAACAGGTAAAGTGGTCTCTGTCATTACACAGGATCAACTGAAAAAAAGTTTTGGTGAATCGCTCGGCCAGGTGTTAAATGAACAGGCGGGAATTACTATTAACGGATCCGATAATAATTTGGGAACAAACCAAACGGTGTATCTGCGCGGAGCAGCGTCTGCCAATACTTTAATTATGATTGATGGCATTCCTTTGTATGATGCTTCGGGCATAACAAGTGAATTTGACTTGAACAATTTTGCACTAGATGATATTGAACGTATCGAAATTGTGAAGGGCACGCAGTCTACTTTATATGGCTCGGATGCAGTTGCAGGTGTGATTAATATTATTACCAAAAAAGGGGAGAAGAAGCCTTTTAATTTGCATTTGGATCTTTCGGCGGGAAGCTACAATGCTTACCAGGGAAATATTGCTGTTAGCGGAACTAACGGTAAGGGACAAACGTACTTTTTATCTTATAATAAAATTACCAGCAAAGGTTTTTCGTCTGCTTATGATTCTACAGGTAAAGCCGGCTTCGATAAAGATGGATTTAACCAGGATGTATTGCAGTTGCATTATGAATTCAAACCGTTGAAAAGAACATCGGTGAGGTTTTTTGGCAAGTACAATTATAATCATTCAGATCTTGATGAAGGTGCTTTTACCGACGATAAAGATTTTACAGAACATAATGATAACACAATTGTAGGAGCTGCTGCTGATTATAAATTAAAATATGGCTTTGTAAGACTTCAATATTATTTTAACCAGTTCAACCGGAATTTCCTGGATGATTCTATCCTGCCATCAGACTTTGGAAATTATCAGAAAGGGAGATACAATGGCGCCTCCAACTTCGCAGAAATTTATACCAACCTTCATTTCAATGATCATGTGGAATTCCTTGCAGGAGCGGATTTCAGGACCAATAAAACCGACCAGGCTTATATTTATTATCCTGATTACGGGTATCCGGCTTTGCCCATTTCCGGCGACAGTGCCAAAACCAACCAATTGAGCGGGTATGCATCTTTATTTTTAAAATCAAAAAAATTCAATCTTGATTTTGGCGGCCGCTGGAATCATCACAGTATTTATGGTGATAATTTTACTTATTCCATAAATCCCTTTATCCTTATCAACAGCCATTATAAAATTTATGTGAACATTGCTTCAGGCTACAATGTGCCCTCTTTGTACCAGCTCTATTCTGAATATGGAAACCGTAAATTAAAACCTGAAGTAACGACCGGCTACGAGGCGGGAGTTCAATATTATGCCAATGCAATCAACGCAAGAGTTACGGGGTTTATCAGGGATGGCAAAGCTATCATTCTTTTTTATACAGATCCGCTTACGTACAATAGTTATTATATCAATGGAGACAAACAACATGATTATGGATTGGAAGCCGAAGCATCAGTTCGCCCAACAAAAAATTTCGCAATAGTTTTTAACTACACTTACGTGGATGGTAAAATCACTACACAGCTTTCCGGTAACAAAGACACTTCGTATTTCAATTTATATAAGCGACCCAAAAACGTAATGAACTTTTCGCTGAATTATGCGGTCAACGAAAAGCTTTACGTGTCTGTTCATTTGAAAACAGTAAGCAAAGCTTTTGAGCCCGCTTATATGGCAGCACCATTTCAGCTTAATGGCTATTATACATTGGATGTATATGTGCGTTATACGTTTTGTAAAAAGCTTGGCATCTTCGCTAATTTTCAAAATATCACCAATCAAAAATATTTCGTAATAAGAGGATATAATACAAAAGAATTTAACGCAAATGCTGGCGTACAGATAAGTTTATAGCATTTCACATTTTGATAAAGCTAAGACGTTACATTTGCAACAAAAATAAAAATGCCTTCTTTCGGCAACATATCACAAAAAGAACTCATTACGGTCATCTTCACCCTGTTTGCCGTTATCGATATTTTGGGATCGATCCCGGTGCTCATTTCGCTGAAAGATAAGATGGGAGGGCAGATCCGAAGTTTCCAGGCTACGATAGCTTCGGGAGCGCTGATGATCCTTTTTCTTTTTGCCGGTGAGCAATTGTTGAATGTACTTGGGTTAGATATTCAGTCCTTCGCCGTTGCCGGAAGTATTGTGATCTTTGTGATAGGGCTGGAAATGGTGTTGGGCCATGAGTTTTTCAAGCAGGATAATAACCCCAAAAGCGGGAGCGTGGTACCCATTGCATTTCCATTGATTGCTGGCTCAGGAACTTTGACTACGATCATGTCGTTAAAAGCCAATTACCATGATGTAAATATATTTCTTGGTATCCTGGTGAATTGTGTAGTAATATATGTAGTGTTGAAATCGCTGAAGTGGATAGAAAAGGCCCTTGGCCCGAATGGCTTATTGGTGGTAAGAAAATTTTTTGGCGTTATTTTGCTGGCCATAGCGGTGAAAATATTCGGCAGCAATATTTCGCATTTTGGGAAATAGGTTGTTAGTGATCGTTAATCAGTGATTAGTAATTGGGCGGGCGCGATTAACCCGATAACCAATCAACCAATTGCTGAACCCGGCCTCGTAGTACAATGGATAGTATAAGAGTTTCCGAAGCTCCAGATACAGGTTCGATTCCTGTCGAGGCTACTTTAAGGCGAAATTAAAACGAATCAAAAAGAACTAAAAATATTATAAGTCAATACGGAAAAGCATTTCAAGCGAAAGTAACAAAATTCGATTCCCATTTATTCCCATCTTTTGATTTACATTTTGTTTTACGGTGTTAAAAAATAGGGGTATCTTTACCTCATGGATATTCCTCAATTTGCTGTTGTTTGGAATTGGAGAAACCAGAATAATATCACTGGTGGTTATTCAATTCACTTACGTATTACTATCAATAGGGTTTCGAAATATTACAAGATACAAATACCAAAAAAAGTATCAAGGGAGGAGTGGTCAGGAAAAGACGATGCTTGGGTAAAACCCAGTCATCCCTTTGCTTTTGAGATCAATAATAAGATCACTGAGAAAAAAATGCTGGTTCATGATTTGATCAAAAAATATTATTACCTAAACAAACCACTCACATTCCCTCTTATTTTCCGACAACTTAAAAGAAGAGGTGATTCTAATTCTTTTCTTGAATATATGCAGCATTACATTCTTGACCCACCGGAAAAACTCCAGGAAAATACCTTAAAGAAATATGAAACCTGTTTAAAGCACCTAAGTAAGTTTCGTTCTTCTATTTATTTTAATGAAATTGACCAAACGCTGATACAGGATTTTTTTAAATATCTCCAGGTTACTTTAAAGTTGGGTGGTCCGACTATAAAAAAATATTTTGATGCTTTAAAAAGAGTCATAAAAGTCGCCAGACGAGAAAATTATATAGATGGTGTGCAGATGGAATTTTTATTTGCTGATATCAAGATTAGCACAAAGCGAATGACCAAGAGGATCTACTTGGAGACTGATGAAATTAAAAGATGGAAGGCGCTTACGTTCCCCGAAGAAAAAAAATATTTAGAACGTGACCGGGATATTTTTCTCTTTCAGATTTATACCGGCTATTATTATAAAGATTTACAGATATTCAAAAAAGATCAGTTAGTAGACGATGAAGAGTTTGGATTTTTTATTATTGGTGAAAGAGATAAGAATGGAAATGAAACAATCATTCCGCTTTTTAAATTTCCGTATGCTATCACGGTAATTGAAAAGTACGGTTCGGATAATTCGAGTCCTCTCATTTTTAAAAAAGACACATTTATTGAGGAGCCATCTTATAACCGCAATTTGAAAGAAATTGCTGCTATGGCCGGAATTACTAAGACGGTGTATAATAAAGTCGGCAGGCATACCAATGCGCAGCTGTGGGTACGTTACGGGGCAGAGCGGCCTATTATTTCTAAGATGTTAGGCCATCAAAAGGAAGAAACTACCCGCCACTATTTTAATGTGAATCTTCCTGAAATTGTTGAAGGGACCAGAAAGGTAGATTTTAAAAGGCTCGGTATTTAAATTACAATTTACATGAAAGCAGCGCATACGAGTTCTCTTTATAACGAAATAAGGAATATTTTAGAGGAAGCAAGACAATCTGCATATCGGTCTGTTAATTTTGCCATGGTTATCGCTTATTGGAGAATTGGAAAAAGAATTGTTGAAGAGGAGCAAAAGGGAAAAGCTAAAGCTGCGTATGGGAGTGCTTTACTAAAAGAATTATCGACTCAGCTAACGGCCGATTTTGGAAAAGGATATTCTGAAACAAATCTTAAATATTTTCGACAATTCTATCTAACTTTTTCATCTTATGAAAGTAGTCACGCATTGAGTGACAAATCTTACGTTACCGCTGATCAAAAAAGTCACGCACTGCGTGGCGAATTAAGCTGGACTCACTACAGGCTTCTAATGCAAGTGGAAAATGTGCATGCACGTAATTATTACATAGACGAAGCCATTGCCCAAAACTGGAGCACAAGAGCATTGGAACGCCAGATAAATTCTTTTTATTATGAACGAATAATTTCTTCAAAAAATAAAAAGGGGGTTATAGACGAGGCCAAAAAGGCAACCAGTAAACTTTCACCGTCGCCAGAAGATTTTATTAAAGATCCTTACGTATTGGAGTTCTTAAACATTCCGTCTGATTCAGGTTTTTTAGAGAAAGATATTGAGAGCGCTATTGTTCAAAAACTTCAACAGTTTATGCTGGAAATGGGAAGAGGATTTTCTTTTGTAGCCCAACAAAAAAGAATCTCCGCCGAGCATGAGCATTTCTATATTGATCTCGTTTTTTACAATTATATTTTAAAATGCTTTGTACTCATTGATTTAAAATTAGGCAAACTTAATCACCAGGACATTGGCCAAATGGATTTTTATGTTCGATGGTTTGAAGATAATTTAAGAACTCAAACAGACAATCCAACAATCGGTATCATACTCTGTTCTGAAAAAAATGAAACTATCGTAAAGTATTCTATTTTGAAAGGAAGCAAACAGTTGTTTACATCAAAATACAAATTATACTTTCCTACCGAAGAAGAATTTAAGAAGGAACTAGAAACAGAAATACTTCAATTCAAGTTGGAAAATAAATGATGGAATATTTTTTAAAAGGTCAGGTACGAAGTTAGTTTATGAAAATACAAAACAGGTAAAGAATAAACGAAGTAAAAAGATATGCATACAATAATTTATAAAAATGTTAAGACATTTATCTCAAGTCTTTTTTAATTTTGGATTATTAATAACCGATAAAAGTGAAGTATGGACATGCAGCGAATGAATCTGGTTATGATTCCCCAGGAGGAATTATCCAACCTACAATTAACTCAACAGGAGATTTTAAAACAGTTACAAAATCTTCAATTATCAACTTCCCCAACAGTTCCAATCAGGCATATCACCGCAAAGGAATTTATGACTGCCGTAAGAATTTGCCGCTCAAAATTTGACCAATTAGTAAGTCAAAACAAAATCAAGACAATTAAAAAGAGAAGAAAAATTTATGTGCCCACAAGTGAAGTGGATCGATATTTTTTAGACTCTTCTATAAACTAATTTATGAGTTGAAAGAATGTTTGATTATACACAGCATTCCGTGTAAGAAAGAAATTGTTTGTGAACATTGAAAAGTGAAGGATGGAAAACAATAAATTCAATTGCGTTGAAGCGAATAGAATTGACCTGGTGGATTTTCTTTCAAATTTAGGATACACGCCAAAGAAAGTAAGGAACAATGATTATTGGTATTTATCTCCTTTGCGAGATGAAAAAACACCGTCTTTTAAAGTAAACAGAAAATTAAATGTATGGTTTGACTTTGGCGAAGGCAAAGGTGGTAACCTGGTGGATTTTGGTGTGCAATATTTTAAAAGTTCCGTAACCGAACTGCTAAACAGGTTAAGACAAAATAATATTTATAATTTTTCTTTTCATCCGCATTTTGCTGATGAAAAAAAAGACGCGTCAAACGGGAAGATCCAAATCATAAGCGAGCAACCGCTTGCCGCAAAACATCTTGTAGATTATCTCCAAAAGCGATGCATTCCATTATCCATCGCAAAACTTTTTTGTAAGGAAATCGAATTCAGTCTATATGGTAAAAGCCAAATTGCAATTGGATTTAAAAATAATGCCGGAGGATATGAATTAAGGAGTGAAAATTTTAAAGGCAGCAGCAGCCCGAAAGCGATTACAACCATTGCAAATAATACTGGCCATATTTCTATTTTTGAAGGCTTCTTCAACTTTCTTTCCTGGCAGGTTTTGATGTCTGATAAAAATGAAATGCAATTCAAAGAACTGACGAAAATTCAGAACGATTTTTTAATATTGAATTCCCTTTCTTTTTTCGAAACGATACATCAGCAAATGAAAAAATATACTGCTGTTAATCTTTTTCTAGATCGCGATGGTTCAGGAATAAAAGCGACCGGGAAAGCAATTTTATCTGATTCCAACTATAAAGATCAAAGCATATTATACAAAGGTTATAAGGATTTGAATGATAAACTGACTGGTAAAGAAATGATCGTAAAACAGGTAAAGGGTTTGAGGCAACACTTTTAAGTTTCTGTAGCCAGCTATGTTTCTCCTTCGTCGAAACTGCTGGCTCTATTCATCCTCCTGTCGTCGGATTCATAGAGAATCGAAACAGATTTTATAAATATTGTGAAGAGAGATGAAGATAAATGAGGAGATAAAAATATTTAGGAAAAGAGGAGGAAGGCCTAAACAGGCTGTCTGCAGAGATCAGCAATTAGCAGTGATGTGTACGTATACTGAAAGAAAAATTATTGAAGACAAAGCAAAAGCTACCGGTATATCCAATTCAGAATTTCTCAGGACACTCGGACTCAAAGGACTGGTTAACAGAAAAATTAAAGTACTTCCCAAAGAAATTTTACTATTTACAGCGACACTAAATCACCTCGCAGCAAACATTAACCAGGTAGCAAAAAAACGCAACAGCTTTGATGAATTAAATGCTATAGAAAGAGCTGAGTTAAATCATTTATCTGAGCAGATAAAACAGCTTGCAAAAGACATTAAAAATTATCTACATTGATTGGAAAAATTACCATAGGAAAATCATTCAGAGGATGCATTTTATATTGTTTAAATGACAAGATTCAGCGCCCAAACCAGGAAGAGATCATGAAGAATCGTGCTGAGGTTTTATTATTTAATAAGTGTTATGGAGACCAAAAAGAATTGATACAGCAATTTAATGAAGTGAGACAATTAAATACCAAATTGTCAAAACCCGTTTTGCATATCACACTTAGCCTTGCCCCCGGGGGAAAATTAGCCAATAATAAATTGATGGAAATATGTGAATCTTGTGCAAAAGATTTTGGTTTTGAAAATAACCAGTTCATAGCCATCAATCACAAGGATACCGGTCACCAGCATTTACATATTGTGGCCAACAGAATTGGGTTTGATAAGAAGACCGTGAGCGACAGTAATAACTATAAAAAGATTGCAAACTTTTGCCGGAAAATTGAACTGCAATACAAGTTACAACAAGTGCTGAATCCAAAGAGATTTCTATCCAAAGAACTGCGATTAAGACCCAGGTTAGATTCACGAAAAGAACTATTAAAAGCATGCATAATAAATGCTTTAAACCAATCAAAGAATTATGCTGAATTCGAAGAAAAGATGAAGGCAAAGGGCTACCAGGTTGTTAAAGGAAGAGGCATTTCTTTTATCGATAACAAAAAAGTAAAAGTGAAAGGAAGTGAAGTAAATTTTTCACTGCAAAATATTGAACGGATGCTGCAAAAAAAATTAATAATAGAATTAAAAAATGAAAAGGTGCAATCATTATTAGGCAGAAGACTTCCCGGAAGTTATGGAGGGCAATTGTTATCCAAAAACAAAGAAGAACAGCACATACGAGATGAGAAAAAAGAACTCGCACAACACTTAAACAATTTAATGAAGTCAGAAAAAATTCATGATCACCTGGAACCTGCATTATTAAAGAAGAAAAAGAAAAGCCGTGGGCTTCATTTGTAGAAAAATAATTATAAAACACGAATTATGGAAGATGAAATTATTGAAACGGTACTAAAAGAAATTCTGGATGAAATAAAAATTATTCACGAACAGAATCTAGACAGAAAAAAGTCTGAAGAAGACTTTAAAAATAAGATTCAATTGATTGAAAAAAAATTGTTATCAATTGAATCAAAAACATCCAGTATTAACTTATTGCAAGTGCAGTTAGAAACTAATGTTAAGAGGATGGAAAAAATCATCAATGAACAGCCAAAAAATATTATTCATAAAAAACAGATTTTACTTTTCCCAGAGTATGGACCCAGGGAATATTATAAGCTTGTATTTGGTAGATTACTTTTCTGGATGATGATGTTTTTGTTAGCATTCTACTTATTTTCATTGGGAAAGCAGTTTATTGATAGTTGGAAGGAAGTAAAGCTTCGGGAAATGACAATTCGATATGAAAATTTGAATGGGAGTGTAAAATAAACTGTGTCAGTCAATAATAATATTGATAGAATAGAGCCGGCAGCGAAGTTCTTGCTAAAAATGGTCGGGCTCGATGCCCAGTCATTTTTTGTTAAGAGTAATGTTGATGTCACGTCGTCATTGCTTGGTTCTTGCTGCTGTAAAAGTATCATTTTTATAAATTTAAAGATAACCTGCTTTCAAAAATGATACTTAATTGAGATACCGTTATACTCCAGTTTTGTAAGGGTTGCGTCCATTTTTTCTCGATATTCTTAGTAGCGAAGTAAATCAACTTTAATAAAGCGATATCGGAAGTAAAAGCGTCATTGGTTTTAGTAACTTTCCTGATCTGGCGATGATATCCTTCAATGGTGTTGGTAGTATAAATAAGTTTTCGGATCGCCGGGGGATAAACGAAGTACGTGGTAAGTTTTTCCCAGTTGCGTTGCCTTGAGGCGATGACTATCGGATATTTCCCTATCCATTTTTCAGCAAGCTTTCCCGTTGTCCGAATGCAGCTTCTTTACTTACGGCCTGATAAACAGGTTTCAATTCTTTCATAAGTTCCTTTTGATCTTTGCTGGACACATATTTTAAAGAATTACGTATTTGGTGGACAATGCAGCTTTGTTCCTGCGTTTGTGGAAATACGGTGGAAATGGCTTCAGCAAAGCCTTTCAGGTGGTCTATACAGGCGATCAGCATATCCTGAACGCCCCTGTTTTGCAGGTCAGTGAGTACACTTAACTAAAAGTTGGCCACCTCCGTTTCATTGGTATAGCAGCCTGAAATTTCTTTTCTTCCTGCGGTAGTAATGCCAGGATATTAGACACAAAGCGGGTAATAATTTTACTGTCCTGTTTTAATTTATAATACATAGCACCCAGCCATACAATGCAATACAGCGGATCTAACGGGCGGCTTTGCCATTCGGTTACTAACGGTATTACCTCTGTAAAGGCTGATAGTGTCGCAGCAGAAATATCGGTGTCGTACATATCTTTGATGTGAGCTGAGATATCCCTCAAACTCATTCCATGGCCATACATCCCGATAATTTTTTGCTCTAAACGAAATTGAACCATTCATGACTATTTTTTTTGGGAAAGAAGTAAGAAGCAAGCTCGGATCCTTTGGGAAATTCCTTCGACTGGTTTTATTTTAATCTTACCAATGCTGATCAGAAGTCAATAAGCTTAAGACCGTTTATTAAGTTGATTAACGGATCGCTTGACAACGCACTGCAAAATCCCGAAAAACATATAACGCAAAGAATTGACCAAAAATATTATACTTCGAGAGAGAATAGAAGCTTTACATTTTAAATCTCATAATATTTTCCTACCTTCTAATGGCGTAGCTTTAAAAAATTGAGATCGGAAAATATTTTTTTTATAATCGCTTACTGTAATATGCACCTTGAAATTATTTATTAAAAATATGGTTTGCATTCGTTGCAAAATGGTCGTTAAGGATGAATTGACGAAACTGGGGCTTCACTATGCCAATGTGGAATTGGGTGAAGCAGATATCATGGAAGACCTTTCAGTACTCCAGAAGGAGCAGTTCAGAGCGGCCTTGTTAAGGTCAGGACTGGAATTAATAGATGATAAAAAGAGTGTATTAATTCAAAAGATAAAAAACGTGATTATTGAATTGGTACATTATTCTGAAGAACCCTTATCCATAAATTTTTCTGAATACCTGAGCCAAAAATTGCAACACGATTACACTTATCTCGCCAATTTATTCTCCGAAGTTCAGGGCACCACTATTGAACATTTTATGATTACCCACAAAATTGAGCGGGTAAAAGAATTGCTGGTTTATAATGAATTGAACCTTACTGAAATTGCCTACCAAATGCATTATAGCAGCGTTGCACATCTTTCTGCACAATTTAAAAAGGTGACAGGCCTCACTCCTACTCATTTCAAACAAATTAAAAATAAAAGACTCTCCATGCTTGAAGATGTGTGAATCATGTAACCTTTCAACGGATTTATATAACATTTGCCACCAGAATACTACTCATCTTTACCGGATGAAAAATGCAGGCAGTAATAAAACTAAAAGTGTTGTAAAATCAGACAATTCAGAAATTGAAAAAGCAAAATCACATATAATTGTTGAAATCATTGAATACATTCCTAATTCGGTAGTAAGTAAAACAATCATTAAGAAATTAACCGGAAATGTAAGTGTGATGTCATTTGATAGAGGTGAAGGACTATCGGAAAAGACATCACCCTTCGACACTTTCGTACAAATCATTGAGGGAACAGCAAATATTGTAATAAATAAAGTGGCCAGCTTACTTCATACCGGCCAGGGAATCATCATACCAGCCCACTCTTCTAACCAGATAATGCCAAACGGCAGATTTAAAATGATTTCAACAGTTATTAAAAGCGGGTACGAATAAAATCAGCGTGGGATTAATACCGCAAAACCGTCATGAATATGGTACTTTAAGCTCTTCACTGCAGCTCACGTTCCAATATATTCCTTCACAAATAAAATTTAAACAAGTTGTCCCGATGTCGAAAAGTGTGAATGATGTAACCTTTTAATGGAATTGTATAACACGTAACCCCGTTAAACCAGGCAATTTTGTAGTATTAAATTCAAAAAATTGTAAAACAAAACTACCGGGGAATGAACAAGATTTGGTAGTTCATTTGGGGAATTTTCATAGTCGGTATATTCTTTCTTCCCTAATATTCCCGGTCAGCGAAATAAAAAGATTCACCATTAGAAATTTTTCTGAAGATGGCTTCTAAATTCTGCTATTTACAATGTATCAATGCCAATCCTGTGAATTATCACATTTCTTAATTTCTAAAAAGTAAATATGCAGAATAATTGGTATGTAGTATACACGAAACCTTCGTGTGAAAGAAAAGTATCGGTACTGCTTAACAGGAAGAAGATTGAAAATTATTTTCCATTGAACTATAAAAGATACCAGTCCTTATTGAGGAACAGGATTATTGAAGAACCTTTATTTAAATCGTACGTGTTTGTAAAAACAACGGAGATTAATATTATAAGCATTAGTAAAAAGATAACAAATATTATAAGTCTTCTTTATTGGATTGCGGAACCTGCACTAATAAATGAAGATGAAATAATCGCAATTAAGGAATTTACAAATAATCATGAGGAAATCAGGTTAGAAAAGCTGCATGTAAATTTAAAAAAATATGAAAATATCATGGACGGCATTTCATATATAATAGATGGAAATATTTTGATAGTAAAAACCAATGCAATCAAACTGAATTTGCCATCCCTGGGTTTTACAATGGTAGCAGGGAAGGAAGATGAAAATACTATGCATAAACGAATCAGGCTTAATAATATGAAGTCGCTGACACAATCATAAGCTCATTATTCATTGCAACTATCATGAAGTTTATTATTTTTCTATTGCTTCCGGTTTTTGGTCAATCACAAACATTGCCCAATGTGCAGCAGCAAACCCTAAAATACGAATGGAGAAAAATTTCCGGACCATCTCAATACAAGATTGAATCTCCCACGTCAGCACATACAAATGTTACCAATCTGGTGGAAGGTGTATACCAGTTTGAATTAAAAGTAACGAACAGGTATGGCGTTTCTTCAAGGGATACAATGGTTTTAACTGTCAGGCCTCGGGATAATAATGCTTCTATTCAACAAAGGAGCAATTCCACATTATCTAAGAAATAAACTTCCTGCTATTGGTGTCCTTAATTTATGAAGAGGTTACCATAATATACAACAGGCTACAGGTAACAGGCAATATAAAAACCCAAAGCTCTATCTGAATGATGTTATCGGGGATGCTTTGGGAAATATTCTATAAGACTTCCTCCTGCAGTATTTAATTAGAATAAAAAATATCAATAGAACAAGAAATAGGACTTACGACAAATCAAAATAAGGGAAAGAGAAAGGGTTTCGTTAAAAATATCGCTGGGTTTACATTCATTTTGTTCCTGATATGTTCGGCTCAATCTCTTTTGTCTATAGTTTGACAGCAAAGGGTCCTGGAATAATTTTTCCCCCATACAGGAACGCATACGTTTTCGTAAATGTAGCTCCAAAGTACAAGATAACACTGAGGTAATAGATCCAAAGAAGAACAACAACCAGGCCTCCGGCAGCGCCATACATGGAAGCCATATGAGCATGAACAAGATAATAACTAATAAATGCCTTGCCCAAAACGAAAAAAACTGAAGTAAATACGGCGCCCCAAATAGCATCTTTCCATTTCACTTTGCCGTCGGGAAGATATTTAAACAGGAAGGTAAACAGGAATGCCACAATAGTCGTAATAACAACCTGGTTAGATAAAAAAGCCATAAAAACGCTGTGGTCTTTAAAGGAATGACCCAGGTAAATACCAAAAACATCGATCAACCAGTTCAGGATTAATGATAACACTAGTATCAAGCCAATAATACAGAAGAATCCGAAAGAAATAAGCCTTTTGATTAGATATTTTTTCCAGTCAAGTTTTGGTTGGGCCTTGAGTTTCCAAATGCAATTGAAGGAGTCTTGCACCTCCGAAAAAAGACTGGTTATGCCAAATAACATGGCAATGATCCAGGTAACCTTTGTAACAAAAGAACCCTGGTCCGAAATCACAATCTGAAGCATTTGCCGGATCTGCCTCGCGGCAACATCACCAACAAGGGAGCGTATTTCCGAAAATATTTTTCCTTCCGTCGCCTGTTTTCCAAAAAAATACCCGAAAAAAGAAATAGTAATAATGAGCAAAGGAGCCAGTGAAAAAATGGTATAGAAAGAAAATGAGGCACTATAGCGAAAGTTATTTTCGCCGGTAAAAGTTTTAAGAGAAATTTTGAAGGTGACCCACAACCTTCTAAAAAATTTTGGGATCCGTTTCATGGCAAAACAAGATAAATGTATCCAGGCTTCGGGCCTGATTGGATCCGGCTTTCGGGCCGCAGCTAAGAAGAGAAATCCTGATCCAGGCATGTTGCCGCCCAAAAAACCGGCAGGCTTGGAAACTATTAGAGACCCTTGCTTCCCTGGATAACGCTTATAATTATAAATATAATTGCAACAATAAGTAGAACGCGAACAGTATCCCCTGCATTAAATCCGAAAAATCCGGGCAGCCACCCAACTACAAAGAGATGGGTAATGTATTAAAGCATACCCCTCCTGCAACATTCCTTTTTCATAATCTAAAAAACGCTTTGCTTCCGGATGTTTTATGCGGCGCATTCCTACCGCCGTACCGTACAAACGTGTGATGGGTTAGCAACTACCAGGTAATTAGTTCATCACTTTACAGTACCATCGAATTGCAGGGAACAGACCGGTTGCCCCTCTTGCAAAGTATTTTTCAACTGAAATAACCCGGTCCATTCCCATAGGCTACCCAATAAACCTTTCCCGTTCAGGAAGCCTGACTGCATGAGTTTTTAATTTATCAAAGTAAAAGAATCAGCAAAAGAACAATAATAATGACGGCGCCTACAGAAAGGTAAATACCTCTGTTTGAACTTCTCATTTCATGCCGCATCGAACGCACTTCCTTCCGTAATGCTTTCTTTTCTGATGCGCTCATACCAGACTTATCCATGTCTTTTATTTCATGTAATCTTGCCAGCAAAGCATTTGCTTCCATTGATGCGCTTGCTGTTGTGTCAGCCAAACCGTTTGCTGCGGGAGTGTCTGCGAGAGACTGAAGTGGAAGAAAGGATAATGACAGGCACGCTGCCATTAACCAGAGAGTGATTTTTTTCATTTTGTTATATTTTATTTAGATGGTTCTGTTTCCCGAAATGAGCCTGAGGAGAACTACGATGATTGCAATTACCAGGAGTATATGAATAATTCCACCGGCATGAAATCCCAGGAATCCAACAGCCCATATTATGACAAGGATCACTGCAACGATGTATAGTAAATTTCCCATTTTTTATTATTTGAAGTTTTATAAAATAATTTCCTGTACTGACCGCCGCCTCACAGCGCCGCAATAATTTCGAGTATCTCTTTTTTTGATTTACCAAGTTTCGCCTGGATCCTGCCTAACATTTCATCTTGTTTCCCTTCTGCAAATAATAAGTCATTATCTGCCAGCATGCCAAATTTTTGCTTTAGTTTCCCTTTTGTCACGTTCCAGTTTTCTTTTAATTCTGTATAAGATTTCATGGCTATATATTTAATGGTTAATTTCTAATTGCTTTACAAAGATGGTTACTACCGGGTTAATTGTTGTTACACAATCCTTCCTAAAAGTTATATTATTCACACATTGCAGGCAGCCTCTTTTTGGGATTACTTTTTATTATTCACTTTATTACCCGATACTATTACAATCCCTCCCACGAGCAGCATGGCTCCAACAACCGGAGACCATTTGAACGGGTGATCTGTCTCTTTATTGATTTTGACGGGACCTGCATTTACAATTTTTTTTTGTAGTTACATAATTGAATCCGGTGTAGACCATCATAATTACTCCAATAATAATGAGGATAATCCCTGTGATTCTTAGTATATTTTTATTTTAAAAAGTTGTTTTCCAGGATGAAGCCTAATGTTTTTTGAAAATATGTTATACTGTCTGCGCAGGTGATTACAATTGCATTATGGCTGGTAATGTTCATAAACCGGGTAGCCATTACCTGTTAAAAATAAAGCCCAATAGGTAAGGGCTTTATTGATTGTATTGCCTGCAGATTGAACACTTTGTTGAAGATGTAAGAAAACACTTATTTATTGCTTATCTTTCTTTAGCTCCTTTTCTTCCTTAATCTGGTGCTTCGCAGTAGTTATCGGATGCTTTACGCCATGAGTCTCGAGGTGTTTTCCTTGTTTACGTATACTTCTGCGGTGACGTCCTACTTCTTCATTTTTTGTCACAGCTTTTTTGATTTTAAGATGGGTCACGTCTTTACGGGTTTCCTGCTTATCTTCTTTCTTGTCTATGATCGAATTTTTAAGATCTTTCTTATCATCTTTAATATCTTTTGACTGCGCCATTGCACCGGTACAAATTACCAACCCGGTTACAATAAGAAATGCGATTTTTTTCATTTTATTTTTTTGATTGTAATTGAATTATTACATAGTAAAGATGGCATTCATTCTCCTGTAAAGTGTTATACAATTTTTTAAAAATGTTGCAACATTCACACCTGCACGTTAAAATAAAAAACACTTTCATATGTGTAAGAAAGTGTTTTTTGAAATTGCACCTGTGTTGATAAGTTCTTCGCTTAGTTTTCTTTAGAGACAATAGGGCACGAATTAATTACCGGGCGCTCGCGATGATCTGCTCAATGATTATGGTCATTTCCATGACCTTTCTGTCCCCCGTGATCATTCTTTCTCCCATGATTATTCCTTCCTCCATGACTATTATTCTCTTTCCATTGGTTATGTTGGGGATGATCTTTATTCACAAAATATTTTGAGTCGTGACTATTCCGGATGACTTCCTGGCTATGGTTGCCCTTATATCCGGCGTATTTTGCTCTATAGGTTCGATCATGCCGGTATGGAGCAGGTTCGTTAATTACTACTTTATACCCGCTGTATAGGTCATAATCATGATACCTGGCTGGTAATGTTGAGGCAAATCGCCACCGCCCATACTGCATATATATATATTGGCGCTTTGCCACGTTGTAATACACATCAATATCAGGCAAATAATAATATTCGACATGATCATATCCTACAGGTCCCCATACAGGCTGAGTAGCAATATTGACATTAAACCGCACCCTAACTTGGGCAGTAGCAGTTGTAAATATGAAACCGGTCAGTAATACTGCCGCACTAAGAATTGTTTTTTTCATTTTTTAAATAGTTTAATTGTTTTGAAATAAATAAGGTTGATTAGCATAGCATGAGGACAGGCTTATAATGCCGAAATAATGCCGCTTAATTTTTCTTTGGTCTTACCAGATTTTATCAGAAGTTTTCCTGATACTTCATTTTTTTTGTCAAACAAAAAAATCGTTATCAGTCAGTACAGGAAATTTCCTTTTGAGCCTTCCTTTCAGTTCGTTCCTGTTTTCTTTTAATTCTGCCTGAATTGTTATTCTTTGTTTTATTTACTCAGATAAGATATCTTATGCAAAGGTGGAGTCGTTTTGACTGGGTAATGTTACATAATTGAAGAAATAGTTTACAACATTCACACTTATCTTAATTAATACACTTTTATTATTGCAACAAGTAGATGCGCTCATTTACTATCCGGTATCTGTGCATGGTTCTCAAAGCACTACCCTGTAAAAACAGGGACTGTAACTAAAACCAATCCTTAAGAAATAGATTGTTTGTTGTAAAAAATTATACAAATGAGACTCTTCTTTTCGCGTATTTACTATATGATTTCTGAAATGAGCCCCTTGTGGTAAGGATGTCTTCAACTGCCTTAATCAATACCAGTCATACCACCAGGCAAGGTAAAGTGAAAGCTATTAACGAATTCAATAGACGTGTGCAATACTTTGAGTTTTTCGATAATTTTATTTTTCAGTTCATTGTGAAACCTGATCTTTTTTATTTCATTCAATGCGCTTTCATAAGTAATTACAGCCGCCTCAAAATGCCCGTTATTTTCATCCTGTAGTGCTTCAGCCAATAACTCTGCGGGGATGTTTTTTCTCCGCAACACAAAAAAACGGATCAAAAGAATAATGAAGGATAAAACTATGATCAAAAAAAGGTAGTAATAAAATGGCATAAATTTAATTTTTAATGTACCGATATAGATACATAGTAAAGATGAACCTTTTTGTATTTGTAATTGTTATACATCTCCGGGAAAAAGTTACATGATTCACACATAAAGTACAATGTGCTTTATCTTATTAGCAGTCCGCAAAAAACAGTAAATCCGAAAAACGGCTGCCAGTAACTCCCAACGGAATTATTTTTTTACTGTCCGGCTAAAAAAGGAAACCCTTTGCACGCATAATCTATCAGAGCAGGATGAGCTTAGGTTGCAATAAGCGAAAGATATTTCTAATAGGAATATGTATTGCCCGGGTGTAGGCTCATTTTCCTTTCTTTATCCGTATTTAAATCATCTACCATCCCGGGTCTTTCAAATGTGTGAATCATGTAACTCTTTTTCAAACTTATGTAACATCCGGGAGTTTAAATTGATTCATCTTTACCCGGATCATTTTAAAATTAAATACTATGCCTCTATTTACTATTCTAATCATCCTCGTTGTTGTAGGTGTACTCCTCTGGCTATTGAATACCTACATTCCTATGGATCGAAAGATCAAAAATATCCTCAACGCTGTTGTTGTGATTGTTGTTGTTGTTTGGCTGCTGAAGGTATTTGGGCTCCTGAGTTCTTTAAAAAGTCTGCATACCTAAAGAAAGGCTGATTGTAAATACTGGATATTTCTACTTAAGAATCACAATTTGATATGCCAATCAACTTGTGCTGTATTTACTGCCACTGGTAATTGCCATGATGTGTGAATTATATAACTTCTTTGAAGAATAATATAACAGTTACCGGCTTAAAAGCACGGAACTTTATCGGTATTTATCTTAAAAGAGGAGTTTTTTTGAAAATATACATCAAATACATGGTGAGTAACCGCTGCAAAATGGCAGTTAAGGAGGAATTGATAAAGCTTGGATTGCATTTTATCGTTGTTGACTTAGGCGAAGTGGAAGTTATGGAGAATATATCTCCTGCACAACGCGAGCAATTGAAGGTGGGGTTGCTCAACTCAGGGCTTGAATTAATGGACGACAAAAAAGCTATATTGATCGAAAGGATAAAAAATGCAGTTGTTGAAATGGTTCATCATTCAGATGAAATGATCAAAACAAACTTTTCGGATTTTATAAGCAAAAAATTAAGCCACGATTACACTTACCTGGCAAATTTATTTTCAGAAGTCCAGGGAACAACTATCGAGCAATTCATCATTGCCCATAAAATTGAACGGATAAAAGAGTTGATCATTTACGATGAGCTTAACATTTCAGAAATAGCATGGAAGATGAATTACAGCAGTGTGGCTCATTTATCTAATCAATTCAAAAAAAACACGGGCCTCTCGCCTTCTCATTTCAAACAACTAAAAGATAAAAGACGAAGCCCAATCGAGGAAATCGGAAGCATGCCCCACATGCAGGCGGATTCAAACGGCACAGAAGAAAATAAAATCATTTTTACAAAGGAAGCGCAACATTAAATGAATTCATTAAAAAACCAAGGATCCCAATATGCCAGAAGCTTGATAGAAGCCAGCCTGGACCCCCTCGTTACGGTAAGTACGGAAGGCAAGATTACAGATATGAATGAAGCTTTGACAAATATTACAGGCCGTACAAGGGAAAAACTTACAGACACCAACTTCTTCGATTATTTCACCGATCCACAGAAAGCAAGGGAAGTTTACGAAGAAGTGTTTGCAAAAGGCTTTGTGAAAAATTATCCGTTAACCATAAGAGATGGCAAGCTGACAGACGTTTTATTTAACGGATCCGTATATAAAGATGAACAAGGAAAGGTGCTTGGTGCAGTTGTAGTGGCAAGAGATATTACCGAACAAAGAAAGATTGAAAAAGAAATGCTGGAGGCAACGGTATTTGCTGAGCTGGCTACAGAAATCGCTTTAGAAGCCAAGGGAAAAGCAGAAGTTGCTACAAGAATAGCAGAAGACGCAGTAAAAGCGAAACAACAGTTCTTGTCAAACATGAGTCACGAGATCCGTACCCCTATGAATGCGATCATTGGCTTTACAAAGGTGCTGCTGAAAACCGAATTATCAGGTAAACAAAAAGAATATTTAACAGCTATAAAAATGAGTGGTGACGCATTGATCGTCCTCATTAATGACATTCTCGACCTGGCAAAAGTAGATGCGGGGAAAATGACATTTGAACAAACACCTTTCAGGATGGCGTTATCCATATCAGCCATGCTTCATTTATTTGAGACGAAGATCCAGGAAAAGAATTTAGAGCTGGTTAAAGAATATGACATCAAAATTCCTGAAGTGTTAGTTGGCGATCCGGTGCGTTTACACCAGATCATTTTAAACCTGGTGAGCAACGCAGTAAAGTTTACAGAACAAGGGAAAATTACACTTAGCCTCCGTTTGTTGAGTGAGGATGATGAAAAAGCAACCATTGAATTCGTAATCGCAGATACCGGGATCGGGATAACGGAAGATAATTTAGAAAAGATTTTTGAGAACTTTCGGCAAGCATCCAGCAGGACCGCCCGATTATATGGGGGAACCGGATTAGGATTGGCCATCGTGAAGCAATTAGTGGAATTGCAAGGCGGAACCATTACTGTAAAAAGTAAAGTGGATGCGGGCTCTGTTTTTAGTTTTATCCTCGATTTTAAAAAGACAGACTTAGCAGCAGAATCAGGAACGGAATCAGAAGCACTGCGTATTGAAATGAAAGATACAAGAGTGCTGGTAGTAGAAGATATTGCCCTCAATCAACTACTTATGAAAACGCTGATGGATGATTTCGGATTTGAGTGCGATATTGCGGTTAACGGGAAAATAGCTATAGAAAAACTACAAGCTAACGCTTACAGTATTATTTTGATGGATCTGCAGATGCCTGAAATGAATGGATTTGAAGCAACCGAGTATATCCGTAACACCATGAAATCTGAAATCCCCATCATTGCATTAACTGCTGACGTAACCACGATTGATCTGGCAAAATGCAAAGCTGTCGGTATGAATGATTATATCGCAAAGCCGGTCGATGAAAGATTATTGTATAGTAAAATAACCGAATTAGTAAGAAACCCTGTACCACTTCAACCTTTTTTGGCTAAGGACAATGGGAACAGTCAAATTGAAAAGTCAAAATGCATTAACCTTGCTTATTTAATGGATCGTACCAAATCAGATCCGAAGCTGATGATGGAAATGATCTCACTTTACATCGAGCAAACCCCTCCTTTAATTAATGCAATGAAAAAAAGCTTTGGTGATAAAGATTGGAAATCTTTGCATGCGGCAGTGCATAAAATGATCCCATCATTTTCAATAATGGGCATAAGTATCGATTTTGAAAACATGGCAAAAAAAGTTCAGGAATATGCAAGCACACAGCAACAGGCAGCCGGAATACCTGAAATGATCTTACAGCTTGAAAATGTTTGCAGGCAGGCGTGCACAGAGTTACAGGAAGAATTTAATGTAATTCAAAAAACTACCTCATGGAAAACGGAAATAAAATAAAACTTTTTTTGGTAGATGATGATGTCCTGTTCTTAAAAGCACTGGAGATTGAATTTCTCCATCACACTGACTTTACCGTTGAAACCTTTGCTTCAGGCGAACTTTGTATGGAGAATTTATCTCACAAACCCGATGTAATTATTTTGGATTATCATCTTGATGGCGTTGATAAAAATGCCATGAACGGAATAGAAACACTGGACAAAATAAAAGACTTTAACCCCGATATCCCCGTAGTGATGTTATCTTCCCAGGATAAAATTGATGTGGCTGTAAGTTGTATGCACCACAAGGCATTTGATTACGTGGTGAAAAGCGAAACCGCCTTCCTGCGCCTGCAAAAAAATATTACCGCTTTTTTCCATTATGAAAAAATAGAAAAAGAATTGAACTGGTATATGGCGAGAATGTAAATCTTTAGCCATAATTTTTTCTCTCTTTCCGGCAACCTTCAAAAGTGCAAATCTTATAATTCAATTTTGTTTCCCATTCAGCTACACGGCAAAAGTGTGAAAGATGTAACCAATTCATGGAATTGTATAACACTTAATTCCATTAATGCAATGAACTTTACAGTATTAAATTCAAAATAAAATAAAATGTACAATAACAATTACTGGGGAATGAACATGATCTGGTGGTTCATTTGGGGAATTTTCATATTCTGGATATTCTTTCTTCCCTTTAGTATTCCCGGCCAGCGATATAGAAAAGACTCGCCGCTTGATATTTTACGGAAACGCTTTGCTTCCGGGTCAATCAGCAACGATGAATACCAGGAGAAGAAGAAAATTATCGAAAATGATTTAACTAAATTAAACTAATCACCTTCGTACACGCCGAAGTTTTTTCTCTACCAAATTCAGATGTAGCGTCCCTATCCCTTAATAGCGGTCACGCCTGACATGCCATAATAATAATTGTAAAAATTAAAAATATTTAAAATGAAATCAATTAAAATAAATAAACATTCAGCCGGTCTTTTTTCTGCAGGTATCCTGGTACTTACAGCACTTATCCTGCCCTCCTGTGCAAGAAAAATGACCTTTCAAAATTCCACGATTGTTCCGTCTGCCGAGGGCTCAGTGAAAATTAAAAAAGATAAAAATAATAATTACGCTATCGATTTAAGTACAATACGTCTTGCTGATCCTTCAAGACTGGATCCGCCAAAAACCATTTATATAGTCTGGATGAATACAGACCAGCATGGAACAAAAAAAGTAGGGCAGTTAAAAACTTCCAGCAGTTTGCTTTCTAAAACCCTGAAGAGTTCATTAAAAACATCGGTCCCATATAATCCAACCGGTTTCTTCATTTCTGCTGAAGACAATGGCGACGTAACGGAACCATCAGGGGAAATAGTACTTCGAACTAACTAACGAAAAGGCTCGGTAATGTAATGTAACCCGTGGAACGAATGTCATTTAAAATTCAAAAAAATGAAAAGAATTTATTATAAGAAGTCCGTTGAAAATATGTATTGATGATGAAAATGCTGTCAGGGAATTTGATGCGACGAACTTTTAAAAAGCCGGGATTAATTATCGGAAAGTTCAATGATCATTTCTTCTATCATGACGATGTGTAATGAATTGAGCACTATCCGTTTCATGAAGCATCATCATTAATTAATACTAAATTCTGGATTTCAAATGGCGATATGGTATACGTCATAAAAAAATATTAGGAAGCTGTACTAACAGTTTCAAACCCGGTTTTTCATAGGATATTGGATATAACCAGGGGTGGATTTCCATCCGGCCCCTTTTTTAAAAGAAATTTTATACTATAAAATTTGGTGTATGAAAACTATAAAATTCGTTAGCCACGATAACTGGCAAAAACAGTTTGCGGCAGCAGTCCGGAAGAATGTCAATGAATATTTCCGGGAGAACAGAATATCCATAAAGGGTAATTTATTCCTGGTAATTCAAACCATCACGATGCTTTCCGCTTATATTATTCCTTTTGTGTTAATTTTTGCCGTGCCGATGGCTGCCTGGGTGGCCATGATCTTGGTAATTGTAATGGGTATTGGCATGGCAGGAATTGGAATGTGCGTAATGCATGACGCGATACACGGCTCTTATTCTGATAAAAAATGGGTAAATAAAATATTCGGAGGAACCATGTATTTACTGGGAAGCAATGTTTTCAACTGGAAAATACAGCATAACTATCTCCATCATGCTTATACGAATATTGAAGGGTATGACCAGGATATAAACTCAATGGGACCTCTTCGTTTATCGCAATACGGGCCTTTTAAAAAAATTCATAAATATCAATATATCCACGCCTTTTTCTTTTATGGATTATTGACCCTATCTAAATTAATCAATGATTTCACACAACTGTTGGATTACAATAAAGCGGGAATTACCCGCCAGTATCACATAAATACCGGTGTGGAATATACGAAAATGATAATCGTAAAAATTATGTACCTTTTTGTCTTTATAGTGCTTCCCATATTGTTCACTTCGTTTACGTGGTGGCAGGTATTGACGGGGTTTTTTATTATGCACTGGGTAGCAGGATGTATTTTAAGTACTGTTTTCCAGATGGCGCATGTTGTGGAGGGCGCCGAGCAACTATTGCCGGATAATAAGGGGGTGATTGAGAGTGAATGGGCCGTTTATGAACTTCGCTCCACGTCCGATTTTGCCAGAAATAATCTTTTCCTCAATTGGTACCTTGGCGGATTAAATTTCCAGATTGAACATCATTTATTCCCCAATATTTCTCATATACATTACTGGAAAATTGCGCCCATTGTGGAGAGAACGGCAAAAGAATTTGGAATTAGATATAATTTGAAACCAACTTTTATAAATGCACTTCATTCGCATATTCGCAGGTTAAAAGAGTTGGGTAGCCCGGTCTCCTATAGCACGTAAAAAAGATTCAAACCGATAGCACGCTTGTTGGCACCGGTTTACTCAATAAAGACTGCATAATAAAATCAATGTTTTGAAAGTTATGCCAAAAGGTGCATGGACAAGCAAAGAGAATTAATAAACGATAGAGTGAGCAAGACACAACAACCAGCAATGCAAGAAGAAATTTCCACATGTAATGGATAACAATTTTCACATAATGGATAACAATTTTTCAGATTATAATTTATATACTGCCGGATTCATCGCAATAGGAAAATATATTTCAGGTATGCCTAGCTTTGTAAGGCCGAATAATAAATTTTTTATACAACTTATTTCTGCAAAAGCGTGTCTATGCGCAAAGTCTGTTTTGAATAAAGTTACATCTCGCGTATATGAATGTTGATCAACAAACAAAGGTTACCTCATGGAAAGGAAATAACTAACCGATGGAAACTGAGAAACATTTTGTAAATAGAAGCGGGTGGCTTAGAGCTGCGGTACTGGGAGTAAACGATGGCATACTTTCGACAACAAGTTTAGTAATTGGTGTGGCTGCAGCCAGCTCTTCAAGAAGTCCGATCATTCTCGCGGCTTTAGCAGGCCTCGTCGCCGGAGCGCTGTCAATGGCGGCAGGAGAATATGTTTCGGTCAGTTCCCAATCAGATATTGAGACAGCTGACTTAAAAAGAGAGCAAACAGAGCTTGATATCATGCCTGCGGCAGAATTGCAGGAATTGGCTAAAATCTATCAAAATCGGGGTTTGGAAAGGAGTCTTGCCATGCAGGTAGCTATACAACTGACAAAACAAAATGTGCTGGAAGCTCATGCAAGAGATGAGCTGGGGATTAATGAAATCTCTGAGCCAAAGCCACTGCAGGCGGCTCTGGCTTCAGGTCTGTCATTCGTTTCAGGAGGGTTGTTGCCTCTTTTAGTTTCTTTTTTCGCGCCCATACAGCATATGGTTATTTACCAGTATTCATCTTCTATTGTTTTCCTTGCCTTGTCAGGGGCAGTTGCAGCAAATACAGGAGGCTCCAGTATCACAAAAGGGATCCTACGGATTTGCTTTTGGGGCACGATAGCGATGGGAATAACGGCATTTGTTGGTTACCTGTTTGCAGTAAGGATTGCATAAAAAAGTAGAAGCTTTAAAATACTTCCGCCAAAGGGTGGATGGACAAGCAAAGAAATTTTTTGACGGGAGAAAGGAGCAGGACACAACTAACTGAGACGATTAAACGCAAAATATTCTCTTGCACTCTTTTAGACTGCTCACCATTTATTATTTGAATGAGGTGATTTTTTCATTCTTCTTTACCAGGCATTTTTTAAAAAGATGTGGTAAAGCAAATTGCTATAATCACCGCCGGCAATTTCAGTGATCTTGAGAATGGATTATCCCAGGAGAACGAATTAAAAATTAAAAAAATACAAATTTAAACACAGTATAAACATAATAAAATGAAACACTATAAATTATTCACTCCCTGGCAATTGGGAACAACAGCATTAATGAACCGTATTGTAATGGCGCCTATGACAAGATGCCGCGCCATTGGAAATATCCCAAATGATGTAATGGCAAAATATTACGAACAACGTTCAGGCGCAGGTTTGATAATAACTGAAGGAACGTCTCCTTCCCGCAAAGGCTTAGGCTATGCAAGAATACCGGGTATATTCAATACAAAACAAACAGAAGGCTGGAAAAAAATAACGACTGCAGTTCATTTAAACGGCGGCAAAATATTTCTACAGCTGATGCATACCGGGAGGATCAGCCATCCGCTCAATATGCCGGCAGGAGCTGAAATCATTGCCCCTTCAGCAATAAAAGCTGCAGGGCAAATGTGGACAGATGCCCTGCAGTTACAGGATTTTGTGATCCCAAAAGAAATGACAAATAAAGATATGGTACAAACGAAAAATGAATTTGTGGCTGCTGCAAAACATGCCATTGAAGCGGGATTTGATGGCGTGGAATTACATGGAGCGAATGGTTACCTGCTGGAAGAATTCTTATCGCCATTCAGTAATATCCGGGAAGATAATTATGGTGGAAGTATTGGAAACCGCTGCCGCTTTGTTATTGAAGCAGTAACAGAAGTGGCAGCAGCCATCGGAAAAGAAAATACAGGTATGCGTCTGTCGCCTTATGGCATTGCCAGCGATATGCCCCCTTATCCGGGCATTGATGCTACCTATAATTATCTCTCCAAAAAACTGAACAATCTGGGTATTGCTTATATCCACCTGGTAGACCATTCTGCTATGGGAGCGCCGGCTGTGCCCATTGAAATAAAAAAATTGATTCGTAACAATTTTAAACAAAGTATTATTCTTTGTGGCGGTTATAATAAAGAAAGCGCAGAAGCAGATATAGAGAGCGGGTTGGCAGACCTGGTCGCGTTTGGAAGGCCCTTCATCAATAACCCCGATTTAGTAGAAAGGATGACAAATGACTGGCCTTTATCACAGGATTTGAAAACGGGTTTGTTTTACAGCGCCAATGAAAAAGGATATACGGACTATCCATTTTATCAGAAAAAATCAGTTGTTGTATGACAATTTAGAAAAGCATAAAATGATTTATTGATGATGACGTGCTAAAAATTTTTACGTGTGAATTATACAACAAATTTCCAAAGTTATGTAACAGATATCGTCCGGAATTTAATCAATTTTGGTATGTGGTATTTCACTAAATAAATTATCATGAAAAAAATGAAAAAATATATATCTAAAACTATTATTGCAACTACGGTAATCATTTTTGCTATCTCAGGATGTGCTGAACCCCGTTATTACAGTCAACATCATCAACATAGTCCGCGGTATTACCATCACCATCACCAGGAACCTCCCGTAGGAATAGATTTGAATATTCGTAATTGACAAAGCATATTTTAAGGTATGTCCTACGGCTCGTTATACCGGATGATTGCTACCTGCCATACGCCTATGACACCCAAGCTCAACTATTATGAAAAGTGTAAATTATGTAATTTTTTAATGAAATTATATAACACTACATTATATAAAACAAATCACCTTTACTTTATTATTTATTCAATTTTAATATACAACAATAATACTAAAACTCTGGATTTTGCATACCCGATATGGTAAGGCATAAAAAAATATTAAGAAACGGTATGAACAGTTTCAAAGTCGGTTTTTCATAGGATATTGGATTTAATCAGGGGTGGATTTTCATCCGGCCCCTTTTTTTAAAAATTATATACTACTAATATCCGGAAATCCAAAATTGTAACACTTGTTTGCACCCATATGGAGTAAAACAGTTTGCTGTATATAAATACCGTATGCAAATAAAATGTGGATAACCAAAATATTTAAGAAACCATTTATTTACGAGGAAGCAATCTTTTCAACCGGAAAATACAACATAACAATTTACATCAGGTTTGTACCAATTTTGAAGTCCATGACCAGGATATAGACTCAATTGGACGGACCTGTGATTACAATGCACCTTTTTTTGAAAAAGCTGTAAATACCAAGGCATACACCCGTTTATCTTTTACGAATACTCTCTCTAAATTATTAATGATTGATAGATTAACGATACAACCTTATCGTGCCCTGGAATTTTGGCACCGGTATTTTACGATTTTAAAGTTATGGCTGTTTTATTTTGCTTACTACCTTATCAACTAATTTATTTAAAGTAAGCCCCTGTCCTATTACAGAAAATATTACTATAAAATAACAACAGGAAAGAATAATCTCCCGGTATGGAGATATAGGTAGTGAGAGCGCCATCGCTATAGAAATAGCGCCACGGAGGCCTGCCCACGTAAGTATAGAAAGATTTACAAGGTTCACTTTTCGCAATTGGAAAAAGGCAATTAAAGAAACACTTGCCATTCTTGCAATGAGTATAATTAAAATTGAGATCAACCCTACCAGCCAAAAATGTCGCAGGAAGGGCAGTAGTAAAAGTTGAATGCCCATCATTACAAAAAGAATGGTGTTGAGTATCCCATCCAATAATTGCCATACACGATTTAGGAACTCTGTTGCCGGATGATCTTTACCAAAACTGTTATTGCCTACTACCAGACCGGCTACCACGGCCGCCAAGGGTATGGATGCATGAAAAAGATTGGCCACCACGGAAATACCCAGCACAATGGCAAGCGAAATTAAAAAGATGGTCTGAAAATTTTTTATTGACTTAATAAGCCTGTAAGCGATGAGCCCCATTACAAGCCCGATAAGGGCACCCCCGATAACCTGGGTGCCAAATGAACGTAATGTTTCAATTACTGAAATTCTGTTAGTGGGCTGTTTGGTAATACCCAACATTGTTACAAAAAGAATGAGCCCGACCGCATCATTAAACATAGACTCGCCGGAGATAACGGTTGCCAGTTTTGGGGGAATTCTTGATTTCGTTATAATAGCGCCAACAGCAATGGGATCGGTCGGTGAAATAAGAGCTCCAAAAACAAAACAATAGATAAGAGGAATGTCAATATGCAAGAGATAAGCCGCCCCAAAAAGCAATCCGCCAAATACCCCTGTAGAAACCACTACCCCAAGCGTGCTTAGTATCAATACAGGCCTTCGCAATGCCTTTAGCTTTTGATAGTCGAAATGCAGGGCGCTTGCAAACAGTAAAAAGCCCAGCATTACGTTCAGCAATACCTCTGAGAAGTTAATATTATGAGCAAGCCTCGTTAGCAGGTTAGATTTTTCATCGCCAATTCTACCGATAATTAATACAACAACAGATGCCGCTACAGACATGATCATTACTCCTATCGTGTCCGGAAGCTTCACAAACCTTTCATTCAAATAAGAAAAACCGGCGCTGATAATTATGAGTATCGTTATAATGGTGAGTATGTCCAAAGAATGATTATTATTGAAACAGCATACCAGCGGAATGCTCTTAAAATGTAAATATAGGTCGGCTGAAATTAGGAGGTATTAATACAATGGTCAATACAGGATAACGTCAACTTTGGAACTATAGCCACGGACATTATTACAGGCCGAAGTACAATCAGCATATACCAGAGCAATAAGTGTGAATCATGTAATTAATTTCAACAATCATGTAACAGTTTTCGTCATGAATAGATGCACCTTTATGATATTATACTCCCGGAAAAATTAAAGGAGGTGAATATTAAAAAAATAATCATGAAACACATTATAAAAGTATTCGTTTTATTATCTGCCATCACATTTTCGATACCGCAAACCTATTCGCAGGTGCTTGTGTCAGCGTCCCTTTCCATTCGTGTAGCACCACCCATGTTGCAGGTATATTCACAACCGCCATGTCCTGTTGATGGATATTTATGGAGTCCGGGCTACTGGGCATACGATTCTGACGGTTATTACTGGGTAGACGGAGAATGGGTACTCCCACCTGCTGAAGGATTATTATGGACCCCGGGGTATTGGAGTTTCTCCGGCGGCTACTATGGATGGCAGGCAGGTTACTGGGGATCTGAGGTTGGGTTTTACGGTGGTGTGAACTACGGATATGGATACAGTGGTCAGGGTTATAATGGCGGCAGGTGGCAGGGCGGCCACTTTCGATACAATACAGCAGTTGCCAATGTGAATCATTCGGTTATTCATAATACTTATGTAAATCGCAGCGGTGTAAATAATTCAGGGCGAAATCGCAACCGAAAAAGTTTTAACGGACCCGGTGGTATCACCGCACGACCTTCGCCACACCAACAAACGGCGATGCATGAAAAACACATGCAGCCCACATCACAGCAATCTTCGCATGTGCGCACTACAGATAATCCAGGGAAGAGTTATTCTTCTTCACATGAAAAAAGAGTAGTCCCTGATGCAAAGAAATCAACCGGAACAACACATACTACTAAAAGAACTGCGACTACACATAAAGTTCATAATATATCATCTCAATCTGCAAATGTGCACGCTAATATGCAGCCATCTGCATCAAAGCGCATATCTGCAAAGAATAGAACACTCGAGACGATTCATACGACTAATCGTCCGCCAACGCAATCTCATAATACAGCGCCCAGGTCGCCACATGTTCAGCAACAGCATACAATGCACGCACCCGCCCACAAACCGAATGCCGGGGACAACGCCGGGAAAAAGGGCGATGACAAACATCATTAAAATGAAGATGGAATTATCCGCTAATTCAGTAAACCTTTGTAAGGGAAAGTAGTGTTAAAAATTATACGCAAATTAATAAACAGATTCCGGATCAGGCCACACATTCCTTACGTTAATAAACTACGAAAGCAAAACATTAACACGAATCTTGATTATTATAGGTCTACCTTACACCCGCTGTTGATTATTCTATCAGCAGATAAATTTTAAATTATGTCAAACATAACACAGGTTGTAAACGAAGACAAACACATGACCACATTGAAAAAAAGTGTTGTTGCCTCGGGCCTGGACAAGGTTCTAAGCGGTTCTGGTCCTTACACCCTATTTGCTCCCACTGATTTAGCGTTTGAAAAGCTGGATAAAGGCGTTTTAGACAACTTATTAAAAGAGGAAAATAAGGCAAAGCTTACTGACGTTCTGAACCATCATGTCGTTTCCGGAAAAATAAATTTTAAAGACCTGAAAGATGGTGAAAAGCTGAAAACGGTAAATGGCAAGGAATTAAAAGTACAGGTAAAAGATAGTCACGTGACTATCGGCAATGCTAAGATTCAAGGTCACGATGTGCAAACATCTAATGGCGTGATCCATGCGTTGGATACTGTTATAACCAAATAATAAAGCTTAGCTTATTATCGTAAAAAAACCACAGGTAAATACTTGTGGTTTTTTTACGTCCTTTTGTATTCAAATTCGGGAATTAAGACTATGCATAGATACTGAATGAAACGGGGTCGAAAGAGCAAGTGCGGAATTATATCCAATCTTTTCTCCCAAATGTGTGAATGATATAACAAATGCAAAGAACTGTGTAACATCCTGGTGAATTAATACAGCCAACTTTGCATAGTAGTCTTTATATACTGAATATACTTAAATCACACAAAATGAATCACATCGCAACTCCCGTCAAAACAGCTGATACAACCATTGATTCAAAAAAAAATAAGAAAGAAAATGGAATGCATAAAACAATGAAAGCGCTCGTGTATCATGGCGCCGGAAAAAAATCCTGGGAAGAAAAGCCGAAGCCAACTATTGAAAATACCACCGATGTTATTGTGAAAGTATCAAAAACCACCATTTGTGGAACCGACCTGCATATACTCAAGGGAGATGTACCTGAAGTAACGGCAGGAAGAATACTTGGCCATGAAGGAGTGGGAATTGTAGAAGAAGCAGGCGACGCAGTTACTGGTTTCAAAAAAGGAGATCATATAATTATTTCCTGTATCACCTCATGCGGCAAATGCGACTATTGCAAACGCGGCATGTATTCTCATTGTGTAAATGGTGGTTGGATATTGGGACATTTGATCGACGGAACACAGGCTGAATATGTGCGGATACCATTTGCCGATAACAGTTTGTACCATATACCTGCAGGCAGTGACGAAGATGCACTGGTAATGTTGAGCGATATTCTACCAACTGGTTTTGAATGTGGTGTGCTTAATGGTAAAGTACAGCCGGGAAATACTGTCGCCATCGTAGGCTCCGGCCCAATTGGATTAGCGGCGTTATTAACGGCACAATTTTATTCTCCAGCAGAAATTATTATGATTGATCCTGATGATAACAGGCTTGAAACTGCAAAGAAATTTGGCGCCACACAAACTATTAACAACAGTAAAGAAGATGCAATTAAAAAAGTAAAGCAACTAACGGGAGGCATAGGTATAGATACAGCAATTGAAGCAGTGGGCATACCGGCTACATTTGAGCTTTGCCAATCGCTGGTTGCGCCAGGTGGTATCATTGCCAACATAGGCGTACATGGTAAAAGTGTAGAACTTCATCTCGAAACATTATGGTCAAAGAACATTACTATAACAACACGCCTGGTGGATACCGTCACTACACCTATGTTACTTAAAACAGTTCAATCAAAAAAACTGGACCCCAAATTATTGATTACCCATCAATTCAAATTGAGCGACATTATAAAAGCGTATGATGTTTTTGGGCATGCAGCGAAAGAAAAAGCATTAAAAGTTATTTTGACCAATGAGTGATTTTTATCTCTAAAAGTATTCAGTTCAGCTTAAGACATGCAAATGTATTTATGCATATAATGGAACCTGCTAATCCCGTGTTTAATCACCTTACGCTGATTGAATATGATTAAAAAATTAATTTCAAACATTTTGCACAAAAGAAATCTCAGGTTTAACATTTACCCTCTCTATAATGTGTGAATGATATAACAAATCCGGCGAAATGTGTAACACCCGGGTGGATAAACACCGTGAACTTTGTGTTGACTTCTCTTTTACTTCAGCAATTTAAAATCGCAAAAAATGGAGCGTTTATTTGAAGGTAAGGTAGCGCTGGTAACGAGTGCTGCGTCTCTGATAGGACAAGCCGTAGCATTTTCTTACGCAGCTAACGGGGCCTTTGTAATTGTTTCCGATATCGATGATAACGAAACCGTCAATAAAATAAAAGCTAATGGCGGAAATGCAGTTTTCATAAAATCGAATGTGAGTAAAGTACATGAATGCAAAAAACTGATAGAAAAAATTACAAGTATATATGGAAGGATTGACATAGCATTTAATAACGCCGGTATCGTTAATAATACTGTTGATCTTATTGATACTTGCCTGGCGGGAATTCTGAAATTAATTGCCCCTAAATCAAATAGTGTTTTCCATTGTATGAAATATGAAATTGAGGCAATGCGTCGACATCACGGAGGTGTTATAATTAATCTATCATCTTTAAGAGGCAGCATATCACCTACATCGCTACATACCTGCTTTCCCCATAAACAAAAGGCATCTGGCATTCAAAATGAAATGCTCAAGAATTCAGACAAGGCCATCCGAATTAATTGTATCGTTCCTGGATTTATAGATTACAGTTTTCAGGCCACATTTAACCCGAAAAATAAACGGGAGATTTCTTATACAAACAAAAAAGATGAAACTAAGAACCTTGAACGAATAGCTGAGTTTGTTATGTGGTTTAGCTCTGAAAAAGCTTCCTTCTCAACAAGTGCCTGCTTTCCGGAATACGTTGGCTACATGGCGAACTAAGTAAAATAATAACAAATAAAACAAATTTAAAAAGAGACAAAATATGAAAAGTAAAAGTTTATTTTCCGGGTTTATATTTATTTTAATCCTGGCTATTGGGGTAGTATGGGTCCGGGCAGAGTTTAATCCCGCGAACTATGCAGTAAGCGCTATCATTTTCGGAGTATTCCTGGTGCTGGCTCTGGTCGTTTCTTCCGCTATCAAGATTGCCGATCCTTGGGACAAAGCCGTTGTCCTGCGTTTAGGACATTTTCATTCGCTTCGCGGACCGGGATTATTTTTTATTGTTCCCATTATAGATACTATCCCCTATTGGATTGATACTCGTGTAATCACCACTTCTTTTAAAGCAGAAAAAACACTTACCAAAGATACCGTTCCGGTTGATGTGGATGCTGTACTATTCTGGAAAGTGCTGGAGCCGCAAAAAGCGGCGTTGGAAGTGGCAGACTATTTGAGCGCTATCAGTTGGGCATCGCAGACTGCATTGCGTGATGTTATAGGCAAGACAATGCTTTCGGATATGCTCGAAGGAAGAGACAAAATCAGTGATACACTCCAAAAGATAATTGATGAACGCACCGAACCCTGGGGCATACATGTAAATTCTGTGGAGGTTAAAGATGTTTTAATTCCCCCGGCCCTTGAAAATGCAATGTCGATGCAGGCACAGGCTGAAAGAGAAAGACAGGCAAGGGTCATCCTCGGCGATTCTGAAAGACAGGTTGCAGAAAAGTTTGGAGAAGCAGCCAAGACGTATGCCAATAACCCGGTTGCGTTGCATTTAAGGGCGATGAATATGCTCTATGAAGGCTTGAAGGAAAACTCTACAATTGTGATCGTGCCGAGCTCGGCTGTAGATACTATGCAATTGGGCAGCATGGCGGGTTTAACTGCTTTAACGATGGGCATCGGACAGGAAAAAGCAAATAAAGAAAATGGCACTCCGTTACAGGGGAATGCAACAGTATTAAAATCAGGATTATGATGATGGGAACCAAACCAACTTCAACGGGAACAAGAAAAATGCGTCTGACGTATTCACAGGAAAATTCAAAGGATACGCGAAAAATCAAAGAAGTAAAATCCCTAAGTTACCCCAATTTGCGGGTGGTTGAACCTGAGTATAACAATGCTGACTACGTTCCGAAAGAGGCGCTGAAATCAAAGGAGTATTTGATTGAATTTACTTCAATTCTGGCGCATGAAGTTCGAAATCCATTAGCTACTATTCTTCTATCCACCGAAATGCTTGATGATGCAGTTGACAATAATGCACTGAAGATGTATATAGAAATTATTGAACGGTGCTCCAAAAGAATAAATGACCTGATCACAGAGTTACTTAAATTCCAGCAATCTGATGAAACAAAGGAAGAAAGTAATTACCTCAGCGTTATTCTTGATGAAGTATTGGCTATCCTGTACGACAGAATACAACTCAAAAATATTAAAGTAATTAAAAATTATATTTCAAAAGATGCTGAAATAGTTGCAAACAGGCAGAAAATGAAAATTGCGCTGACCAACATAATCCTTAATGCAATAGAAGCAATGCCTCTGTCGAAAGGGGTACTGAAACTGACGATAAAACCAACGACCGCCGGCATTTTATTGCGGATTGAAGACAATGGATGCGGCATCAGCCAGGACAATTTAAAACACATCTTTACCACGGGATTTACCAATAAACCGGGAGGCCTGGGCTTTGGATTGGGAATGACAAAAAGCATCCTTCACGCAAATAATGGTGATGTAAAAGTAGCTTCAAAAGAAGGCAAGTGGACACGATTCACTCTTTTATTTGGTGACAATCCTCCATTGAACGGAGCTTCCCATAATGGACTATATTCAAGATCGGCGTCCATGGATAAAACACCGAGGTTGACCAGGGAAAATGAATCAACTGAAATTAAGCTCTAAAGATTGTAAATAAAATTTTAACTCATACAATAACCCAATACCTATAAAACACTTTGCAATGCTGCAAAAGAAAAAGGATTAAAAAGTGATAATGATAAATTAGGAAAATTGGTCATTAAAAAATAAATTATGCAAATCAATTTAAACAATTTAATTGGCTACAACCTGGAAGCCAAGGATGGTAATATTGGAAAAGTGGAAGATTTTTACTTCGAAGATACCACATGGGTAATCCGTTACCTTATCGTAAAAACAGGCAATTGGTTTCTCTACCGTAAGGTGCTCATCGCACCACAAGCCATAGTAAAAAGAAATGCAGCACCTGGCGTTTTTCCCGTAAATCTTAGCAAGGAACAAATAAGGACCAGCCCGGATATTGATACAGATAAACCCGTTTCGCTTCAGCAGGATATTGAACTATATGGGCACTATGCCTGGCAGAGGTATGGTGGAAGCGGGTTTTATGCAGGTGGTTCAGCAGCGGCCATGGATAATGTACCTTTTATAGATGAAAAGATAATCAAGGAGGCCGATCCTGACGATAAAAGAAGCGATGATGATCTCCATTTAAGAAGCACAAAGAAAATTATGCGATATCATATTCGCACAACCGATGGAGATTTCGGTCACGTAAGTGATTTTATTCTAAACGATGCCGGCTGGCAAATTCTATACCTCGTGGTTGATACACATAACTGGTTTGACGGTAAAAAATTTTTAATTGACACCAGAACAATTAAAGAAATACAATGGGAAAATTCGAAAGTTATTGTCAACATTTCAACGGATGAGATAAAAGACTGTCCGGTATTTGATGAATCGCAATTCAACCATTTCCAAAGCGCCGGGGCGCCTCTTTGATAAAAAGTTAATGATTTTTCAGCAACGCGAAAGCGCTATGATATGATTATATAAAATTAAAAAAGAAATGAAATGAAAACTGAAACTGAAACGCTCCTGGAACTTGGCATCAACGGCATAAATGACAAGCCAACGAAATCAGGAAATACAATCAAAAAAGAAAAGAAAATTAAAAAGAAAAGGATATTACACGACCTCTTTATAGAATTAGTAAAGTTTCAAAAAGAGGTAATTGCATCTGATCTCAAACTACTCGTAATACTGGAAGGAAGAGATGCAGCCGGAAAAGACGGCACTATAAAAAGGATTATTAAACACCTCAGTCCACGCGACACGAAAGTAGTGGCATTGGGTAAGCCAACCGGCTTCCAGGAACGCGAATGGTATTTTCAGCGTTACACGGCTCACTTGCCTGTTTCAGGCGAGTTTGTTCTCTTTAACCGGAGTTGGTATAACCGTGCAGGAGTAGAAAAAGTAATGGGCTTTTGCACGCATAAACAATACGAATCATTTTTTACCGAAGTGGAATCATTTGAGAAAGGACTGGTTGATGGTGGTTTCATTATTCTGAAATACTATCTCGATATCAGTAAAAAAGTACAGGAAAAAAGATTAAAAGCAAGGGAGACAAATCCGCTGAAGCATTGGAAAATAAGCCCCATCGATGAAGTAGCAGTTAAGCACTGGAAAGATTATTCTGAAGCAAGGAATGAAATGCTTTTGAAAACAAATTTCAAGCATGCTCCCTGGTTTATTGTGAATGCGGATAATAAAGATAAAACGCATATTGCGCTTATTACGCATCTTTTACATAGAATGAAATATGCTAAAAAGAATGAAAAATTACTATCTCATGAATATGGATTGGTGGACCCTACAACACCAGAAATTATTAAGGATAGGCTTTCCTGATTGAATATAAATTTCAATGATAATAATCATGAATTTGAAAAATCAGGATCATTTTAAATAATGGTTCCAATTGTGAACTTTTTGCCATTAAATATGGTTACTAATTCAGCCTTTAGAATTATATAAATCTATTAGGTTTATAAAAAGAAGATGCAGAAAAGCGGGTATTGTATGTTGTGTTGCCAGGAGTTGTCATCACGCGGAGCGATAGGTTCGGAAAATAAAATGTAGCTGATAAAATTAAAAACATTATGAACAAAGAAAAATTTAACAACAATCAATTATACGGATTCTTACCCTCCGATGTGGAGGGCATGGAAACACTTATAGAACTTGCGCTTGACCTCCGCTGGTCGTGGAACCATGCTGCCGATGCACTATGGCAGCAACTCGATCCGGAACTTTGGGAAATAACCCATAACCCATGGATCATTTTGCAAACAGTATCCCGTGATCGGCTGGAGAAGCAATTGACTGATGATGGTTTTAAAGAAAAAATGTATGAACTGGTAAAGTTGAAAGATCAGCTAAACAATACTCCCGCATGGTTTCAGCAAAATTACTCCAATGCTCCGCTGTCATGCATTGCATACTTCAGTATGGAATTCATGTTAAGCGAAGCGCTGCCAATTTATGTTGGCGGATTAGGAAATGTCGCAGGCGATCAATTGAAATCTGCAAGTGATCTTGGTGTTCCTGTTGTTGCAATCGGCTTGCTTTATCAGCAAGGATATTTTAGGCAGGAGATAGATAAGTATGGCAACCAGCAAGCGATGTTTCCATACAATGACCCCGGGCAATTGCCAATTACTCCACTACGATTGCCCGACGGTGAATGGCTAAGATTGAAAGTGTCTTTAGCCGGGCACAATGTTTGGTTGCGCACATGGCAAGTGAATGTTGGAAGGGTTAAGTTGTATTTATTGGATAGCAACGATGCCGTTAATCTTCCTGCACATCGCGAAATTACAAGTGAACTTTATGGAGGCAGCTCTGACATGCGTATCAAACAAGAAATTTTATTAGGCATAGGCGGATGGAAATTATTGCAGGCGCTTGGTATTGAACCTGAAGTGTGTCACATGAATGAAGGGCATGCAGCCTTCCTGATTTTGGAACGTGCTAAAAGTTTTATGAAAGAAAATGGGGTTTCATTTGAAGCCGCATTAGCTGTTACACGGGCTGGTAATTTATTTACTACGCATACAGCAGTTGCTGCAGGCTTTGACCATTTCAGCCCTGGTTTAATGTGGGAGTTTTTTGGCGCTTACGCAAACGATGAATTGAAAATTGATTTTAATGAACTGATGGCGCTCGGGAGACAAGATGCAAATAATCTTTCGGAGAGTTTTAATATGGCCTACCTCGCTGTTCGTGGGAGTGGCGCTGTGAATGCTGTTAGCAAATTGCACAGGAAAGTCAGCCAGCATCTTTTTGAACATTTATTTCCCCGTTGGCCAAAAGAAGAAATTCCGATCGGTTCTGTAACGAATGGTGTTCATATGCCAAGCTGGGATTCTGAATTTGCAGATAAAATATGGACAGATGCTTGCGGAAAAGACAGGTGGAGAGATGACCTCAAATCAATTGAACAAAACATTTCAACCTTATCTGACGAAACGTTATGGCAACTCAGAACAGTCTCACGAAATAATCTTGTTAACTATACCTGTAAAAGATTTGAAAGCCAGTTAATGGTTGCAGGGTTTTCCACTGAAACGATTGAAGTTGCGAAGCACGTATTTAACCCCGATACATTAACACTTGGTTTTGCACGCCGCTTTGTTGCATATAAAAGGCCCGATCTTTTATTGCATGATGAAGAAAGATTCATCCGCATACTAACAAACGCAACGCATCCCGTGCAATTAGTTATTGCAGGCAAAGCGCCTCCTTTTGATGAATCAGGAAAAGATTTGATAAGGCAATGGATTGAATTTATCCAGCGGAATAATTTATATAACCATGTCGTTTTTTTGAGTGATTATGATATGCTGCTTGCAGAACAATTGGTGCAGGGTGTAGATGTTTGGGTAAATACACCAAGGCGTCCGTGGGAAGCCAGCGGCACAAGCGGCATGAAAGTATTGGTGAATGGTGGCATCAATTTATCGGAACTGGATGGCTGGTGGGCAGAAGCATATACGCCAGAAGTGGGATGGGCACTCGGCGATGGACAGGAACACGGTGAAGACCCGTCATGGGATGCTGCTGAAGCCGAAGCATTATATGACCTATTGGAAAAGCAGGTAGTTCCTGAATTTTATGGCCGTAACGAAAAAGGGATTCCTGAACGATGGATAGAACGGATGCGCAAAAGCATGAAAAACTTAACGACGCTTTTTTCCGCTAACAGAAGCGTACGGGAATACACAGAAAATTTTTATTTGCCTGCTGCAAAGAATTATATAAAAAGAGCTGCAGATAAAGGAACTGACGGAATAAAGATAGAACATGCGCACCATGAGCTTCAGCAGGAATGGAGCCATATACAATTCGGAGAAGTGCGTAGTGAAGACAAAGACAACGGACACATTTTTCATGTGCAGGTTAAGCTGAATGGATTGAACCCTGAAAATGTTTTGGTTGAACTATATGCAGATGGAATCAATGGCGCTGAGCCGGTTAAAATAAAAATGAAACCGGTTGCCGACGCTGCAGGCAATGGCGTGAAAGAATATGACGCAGAAACAGACGGTTCGAGACCTGTAAGTGATTACACAGCCTGCATCGTTCCCAATTACGAAAACATATCCGTGCCTTTGGAGGACAACCTTATTCTTTGGCAGCACTAATAATTATTTCATTAATAAAAAATGCAAAATAGAAATAACATTACAACCTTGTTCCTGGATATCGGGGGCGTTTTATTGTCTGACGGATGGGGCCACGAATTCAGGCAACTTGCTGTCGAAAAATTTCATCTGGATAAACAGGAAATGGAAGAGCGGCACAGCATCATGTTTGTTACTTATGAAGAAGGAAAAATATCCATGGATGAATATCTTGACCGGGTTGTGTTTTATAAAAAGCGTGATTTTTCATTCAATGAATTCCGGGACTTCATGTTCTCTTTGACCACTTCTTATCCGGACATGATAGCGGTTATAAAAAAATTAAAAGTACAATACGGATTAAAAATAGTTGCTGTAAGCAATGAAGCAAGAGAACTAAATGCATATCGAATTCATGCATTTATGTTGAACAGCTTCATTGACTTTTTTATATCCTCCTGCTACGTTCATGTAAGAAAACCGGATACAGCTATTTTTAAAATGGCGCTTGATATGGCACAAGTGCCGGCAGAAGAAGTTATTTACATTGACGACGTGGAGATATTCACAGACGTTGCTGCAGATATAGGAATCAAAAGTATCAGGCACACTGACCGGCTCTCAACTTCAGAGGCTTTAGCTGATATGGGCCTGTTAGTTGAGAACAATAAATTAATAAATGTATCTAGATGAATATATACTAACTATTAACGGAGGTTCCTCCAGCATTAAATTTTCTTTATACAAAATTGAAGAGCCGCTAAAACAAATATTTGGTGGACAGATAGAAAATATTGGATCAGTAAAAGCAAAACTCAGTTTTAATAATTCCGTTAATGAGCAAAAAAATTGTATCAGCATTAAAGCTGCTGATCATAATGATGCAGCCGATCACCTTATTAACTGGCTCGAAAAACAGGAAGGTTTTGATACTGTAAAAGCAATCGGCCACCGCATAGTTCATGGCATGAAACATACGGAGCCTGAAATTATCTCTCCTGAATTATTGAAAGAATTGAAAAAGATTAGTGCTTATGATCCTGAACATTTACCGGAAGAAATAAAATTGATAGAAGTTTTTCGAAATCGTTATCCTTCATTAAAACAGGTAGCTTGTTTTGATACTTCTTTTCACACTTCAATGCCAACAGTGGCAAAATTGTTATCCATTCCCCGCAGGTATTACGGCAAAGGCATTCATCGATTTGGATTCCACGGACTTTCCTATTCGTTTCTAATGGAAGAATTACATCGCGTGGCAGGAAGTGACATTGCAAATGGTAAAGTGATATTGGCCCATCTCGGAAGTGGCGCCAGCCTTGCTGCAGTGAAAGATGGAAAAAGTATTGACACCAGTATGGGTTTTACGCCAGCAGCCGGATTACCTATGGGCACACGCACTGGTGATCTTGACCCCGGCGTTGCATGGTATTTGATGCAGTTTGAAAAGCTAAGTCCGAAAGCATTTAATCATTTAATTAATCACGAATCCGGTCTGCTCGGCATATCTGAAACGAGTTCCGATATGCGGGAATTGATGGAAGTTCAAGATTCTAACCGTTATGCCAAAGATGCCGTTGAACTGTTTTGTTATCAAACAAAAAAATGGATCGGCTCATTTGCTGTTGTGCTTGGCGGCCTGGACACTCTGGTGTTTTCGGGTGGTATTGGTGAACATTCGCCGGAAGTACGAAGTAAAATATGCGACAGTCTTAAGTTTTTGGGAATCGAATTAGATGAAATAAAAAATATGAATAATGAAGCCGTTATTTCTGCAGAAGTAAGCAAGGTAAATGTTCGTGTCATTAAAACTAATGAAGAAGTAATGATAGCAAGATTGGTCAAAAATATTTTGAAAAAATAAATCAATTAAAAATAATTATAAGAAAAACAAAAGTTAATAATCAGGAAATGTGTGAATCGTATAACTGGTATCAATAATTGTGTAATAAATAAAGGGATTATAGTTCATACCTTATTAGCACAGTTAAAATTTATGCATAATTAAATAAAAAAATAATGAAACTATTACAAACACTGGCAGTGGCAATCGGGTTAGTAATACTATTCGCATCCTGTCAGTCTACTTCAGGTCAAACGCAAGGGCTTTCAAACAAGGAAACAAGAAAAGAAATCATGAATACAATTGCTAATGATAGTATGATGTCACATGAAATGATGGGTGCAATGCTGAATGGCAAAAATGGTATGATGATGCGGGAACATCAAATGGTGATAATGGGAAATCATAATGATATGGCAAATATGCTGAAAGATAATACCGGCATGATGCAGAACATGATGTCGGCTATGATGGAAACCGCTAAAGGCGACACCAGTATGATGTCGGGGATGATTAAAACCATGATGGGTAACCAGCAAATGTTGAATATGATGCAAAAGATGACAGGTAATAACAGGATGAACTGGATGCATACAATGGGAGGAATGAATAAATAATTGCGCTATTAAGTCTTGTTTATTGTAACCTTTAAAAACAAAAACAATGATGCACAATCATGAAAATTACTATTACTGGGGCATGTATATGGGCTGGTGGATTTTTATACTTGTTGTTGTTATCGCAATCGTAGCGTGGGTTGGCTGGGCCCGCAAGAGAAAATGAACAGTGTCATTTAATAAGTGACGTAAAAAATAGCCTGATTATGGAATATTATTTTAGTAAAACAATTACCGGAAGTTTCGACAATGCCATTCAAAAAGTTACAGAGGCATTAAAAGCGGAAGGCTTTGGCATATTGACGGAAGTCGACATAAAAGCTACGCTAAAGAAAAGACTTGATGTGGATTTTTATAATTATAAAATCCTGGGCGCCTGCAATCCACCATTTGCCTATAAAGCATTGCTTGCGGAAGATAAAATCGGAACTATGCTGCCCTGTAATGTGATCGTTCAGGAAAAAGTAGCGGGCCGGGTAGAAGTTGCTGCTGTTGATCCGGTAGCATCTATGCAGGCAATTGAAAATAAAGAACTCGCTGCTATTGCTAATGAAATCAGAACAAGGTTACAAAAAGTAATTGCAGCGTTATGATATTGAATTTATAGAAATAAAACACAAAGATGCTATATGACTATTCAATTAAATGCAGATAATAATTTAAGCATTCACGAAATATTCGGCGATAAGTTAAAAGACATGCTATCAGGAGAATTAAAAAGGTTCGGCAATCATATAACAAGGCTGGAAGTGCATCTTTCAGATGAGAACGGAAGCAAGGAGGGACCAAACGATAAAAGGTGTATGATAGAAGCACGCATCGAAGGGAAACAGCCAATTGCGGTCACAGAAAGGGGAAATGATTATGAACTTGCTGTAAGAGGCGCAATTGAAAAGTTAAAAGCTTCCCTGGATGCGATCCTGGGAAAACTGAAACATCATTAAAACGGGGGATAATTAACAATTGAACTTTTAGCTCTCTATTTTAAATCAATTAATTAAAATATTTCAATCATGGAAACAGAAATAATGCAATCTGAAGTTAAGGAAACTTTATCACCTTCATTATTACAAAAGATGAATGCCTACTGGCGTGCCGCCAATTATCTTTCAGTAGGGCAAATCTATCTTTATGATAACCCGCTGTTGAAAGAGCCTCTTAAGTTAGAGCATGTAAAGCCACTGGTGGTAGGCCATTGGGGCACTACGCCGGGACAAAATTTTATCTATGTACACCTAAACCGTATCATTAAAAAATATGATTTTGATATGTTCTATATCGCAGGCCCCGGACATGGTGGTCCTGCATTGGTGGGTAATGTTTATCTCGAAGGAACCTGGAGTGAAGTGTATCCTAACGTAACGCAGGATGAAGCAGGACTAAAAAAATTATTTACACAATTCTCCTTTCCCGGCGGCATTTCAAGTCATGTTGCGCCCTCTACGCCTGGTTCCATTCATGAAGGAGGAGAGTTGGGCTATTCTTTGAGTCATGCATTTGGCGCAGCATTCGACAATCCTGATTTGATTGTTGCTTGCGTCGTTGGCGACGGAGAAGCAGAAACCGGTCCGTTAGCAACTTCATGGCAGTCGAATAAATTGCTGAATCCAGTTACGGATGGAGCTGTTCTTCCTATACTTCACTTAAATGGTTACAAGATCAGTAACCCAACATTATTGGCAAGAATTGAAGATGATGAACTCGAACAATTTTTTCGTGGCTGCGGATGGACGCCTCATTTTGTGGAAGGCGATGATCCGGAAAAGATGCATCAACTCATGGCAGCAACGCTTGAAGAAGTAATTGCTGATATTCATCAAATACAAAGCAATGCAAGAAGTAACAACGACAATACCCGCCCGCGCTGGCCAATGATTGTTTTAAAATCACCTAAAGGATGGACCGGGCCGAAAGTAGTAGATGGTCTCCATATCGAAGGTACTTTCCGTTCGCACCAGGTACCGCTTCTTGTGGACGCAGATCATCCCGACCATGTGAAGCTGTTGGAAGACTGGATGAAGAGCTACAAACCAGAAGAATTATTTGACGGCAATGGAGCGCTTAAAGCAGAACTGGCAGAACTAACGCCAAAGGGTAACCGCAGAATGGGCGCCAACCTGCATACTAACGGCGGTGTGCTTTTGAAAGATTTGCGTATGCCTGATTTTCTTGATCATGCTGTACATGTTCCTTCACCCGGTGCTGTCAATGGACAGGATACCATGGTACTCGGAAAGTTTCTTCGGGATGTTGCCAAATTAAATTCTGATGAACATAATTTTCGTGTATTCGGTCCCGATGAAACGGTTTCGAACTTATTAGGCGACATATTTGAAACAACCAATCGCCAGTGGGATGCGCGAACAGAAAAGTATGATGAATTTCTTTCGCCATCCGGCGAGGTGGTGGATTCTATGCTGAGTGAACACCAATGTGAAGGCTTCCTGGAAGGATATTTATTAACCGGAAGGCACGGGCTGTTTAACAGTTATGAAGCATTCATCCGCATTGTTGACTCTATGTTCAGCCAACATGCAAAGTGGCTTAAAGTAACACTGGAACTGCCATGGCGAAGGAAGATTGCATCATTGAATTATTTACTGGCATCGCATGTTTGGCAACAGGACCACAATGGGTTTACCCACCAGGATCCGGGTTTCCTGGATCATGTTATAAATAAGAAAGCAGATGTAGTGAGAGTATATCTTCCACCGGATGCTAATTGCCTGTTATCTGTTTTTGATCATTGCCTGCGCAGTCGTCATTATGTGAACGTAGTCGTAGCTGGTAAACATCCGCTTCCGCAATGGCTTACCATGGATGAAGCAGTTGTGCATTGCACCGAAGGAATCGGCATCTGGCAATGGGCAAGCAATGACCAGGGCTCAGAGCCCGACGTGGTGATGGCTTGTTGTGGAGATACACCGACACTGGAATTACTCGCAGCCGTTTCAATATTACGTGAACACCTGCCCGAAGTTAAAGTAAGAGTGATCAATGTAGTTGACCTTATGAAACTACAACCACATACTGAACACCCTCACGGGCTAAGTGAACAGGATTACGATTCGCTTTTCACCAGAGACAAGCACATCATATTTAACTTTCACGGTTACCCATGGCTGGTTCACAGGCTTACGTACAGAAGAACCAATCGCCATATGCATGTAAGAGGTTATAAAGAAGAAGGCACCATTACAACTCCCTTTGATTTAAGAGTGCAGAATGACATTGACCGTTTTCATTTGGTAATAGATGTCATAGGCCGCTTGCCAGATTTAGGGAGCAAAGGCGCTTACCTGAAGCAACAACTTCAGGATAAATTGATAGAACATAAACATTACGTGCATCAGCATGGCAAGGATATGCCTGAAATTCTTAACTGGAAATGGAAGGGTGTGGAACCGGGTAAGTGAGATTAAAAAAGAGAACTAACTATAAAATTTAAATAGAATGACAGCAGCAAAAAAATTAGGCATCTGGATGGACCATGCAAGTGCACATGTAATGGAGTATGGCGATCCTGTTAAAACCAGTATTATAGTTTCAGGTTCCACGCATGAAGAAAAAGAAAAAAGCTTGCAGAAAGGTGAAAAAATGATGCACAACAAAGAGCAGCAACAGCGATCAGAATATTATAAAATATTAGGCGAGACCATCAAAAATTTTGATGATGTTTTGTTGTTTGGCCCTACTGATGCCAAAGTAGAGTTATTGAATATTTTGAAGGCAGATCTCAGTTTTTCGAAAATTAAAATCGAAACAAGGCAAGCTGATAAAATGACTGAAAACCAGGAGCACGCATATGTGAGAGAATATTTTGCAAAAAGCTGAGCCGGAATTTTAAGTGACGTATTCATTTACAAAATAAGACTTCAATGCATACAAAAGTTTTGATAGATACCATTAACCGTTTATTTGCCGATTATAAAGGGTTGCTGGCTATGGATGAAAGCAACCCAACCTGCAATAAGCGGTTTGCCAAATTAGGCATTCCACAAACTGAAGAGGCCCGTCGTGACTGGCGGGAATTACTGGTGACTACTCCTGGCTTAGGGGAGTGCATAAGCGGTACGATATTATACGATGAAACTATTCGGCAAAATGAAAGAGATGGAACGCCCATTATTAAAGCAATCATGGACGAAGGAATCATTGCGGGAATCAAGGTTGATAAAGGTGCCAAGTTAATGGCAGGTCATCCGGGGGAGAAAGTTACCGAAGGTTTGGATGGATTGCGTGACCGGCTGAAAGAATACTTCCTGATGGGTACAAGGTTTGCCAAGTGGCGTGCGGTAATTGCTATTGGTGACGGCATTCCCAGTCGTGCGTGTGTAGAAGCTAACGCAAATATACTGGCACTTTACGCAAGTCTCTGCCAGGAAGCGGGATTGGTGCCGATTGTAGAACCGGAAGTGCTCATGGAAGGCACGCATGATTTACAGGTATGCTTTACCGTTACAGAACAAGTATTGAGAACAGTTTTCAACCATCTTTACCTGCAGGGAGTAATGCTGGAAGGCGTTATTGTAAAACCCAACATGGTAATTCCGGGATTGAGTTGCCCAAAACAGGCAAGTATAGACGAAGTTGCGGATGCCACCATACAATGCCTCTTGCAATCAGTGCCTGCTTCTATTGGCGGAATCGCTTTTTTATCCGGAGGACAATCCCGCGAGCTCGCCTCAGCTCATTTAAATGCCATGCATGTAAGGTATCAATCGAAACTTCCGTGGCCATTGACATTTTCCTTTGCACGCGCCATTCAGCAACCTGCCATAGAGATTTGGAATGGAAAAGATGAAAACATAACAGCAGCGCAGCAGGCTTTGTTTCACCGGGCCCAATGCGACCAGGCAGCACGCCGCGGATTATATGTTGCTGCCATGGAAGAGCCGGCGCTCCTCATTAATTAATTTGATACTTAATTTAAGAAAAAAGGAGAATACATATTATGAAATCTGATAACAAGCAACCCAAGGCAACGAAGTCAAAAGCACCCGTTGCACCTCCACCCGAAGACGACCTGAAAACACTTCCCATAGCTGAAGTGGAGAAAAAATTGGGGTCATCTCCTGATGGCCTTACAGGGGCAGAGGCACAAAAGCGGCTAACGCAATATGGCCCTAACGAGCTGGAAGAAAAGAAAACCAATATGCTCCTGAAGTTCCTGAGTTATTTCTGGGGGCCAATTCCATGGATGATTGAAGCCGCAGTGATTCTTTCTGCTGTAGCCCGCCACTGGCCGGACTTTTTCATTATCCTCCTTTTATTGTTTGCCAATGCCATGATTGGATTCTGGGAAGAACGCCAGGCTGGTAATGCTATCGAAGCTTTGAAGGCTAAACTGGCTATTAATGCCAGGGTGAAAAGAGATGGAAAATGGGCAACTCCGCCTGCCCGTGAACTGGTGCCAGGAGATGTAATACGTATGCGTCTTGGAGACATCGTTCCGGCGGATGCACGCTTACTGAAAGGCGACGAAATATCCGTTGACCAGTCGGCACTAACGGGTGAGTCTTTACCGGCTACACGCAAAACCGGTGAAGCCGTATTCTCAGGTTCTATTATTCGCAGAGGTGAAATTGACGCTTTGGTATATGCAACGGGTACTAATACTTACTTTGGTAAAACTGCAAAGCTGGTGGCCGAAGCACACACGGTTAGTCATTTTCAGAAAGCAGTGCTGAAGATCGGTAATTACCTGATCATACTTGCAGTGGCTTTAGTAACCATCATTATTACCGTTGCGATTTTTCGTGGCGATCCAATCCTTAACACCTTGCAATTTGCGCTCGTACTAACGGTAGCGGCTATACCAGTAGCGATGCCAACGGTTTTATCCGTAACAATGGCTGTTGGCGCACGCCTGCTTGCAAAAAAGAAAGCTATTGTGAGCAAACTGGTGGCTATTGAAGAATTAGCTGGTGTAGATGTGCTTTGTGCAGATAAAACAGGAACACTCACACAAAATAAATTAACGCTCGGCTATCCGTTCAGTGTGAATAATGTACCAGCTGACCAGGTTATTCTTGATGGCGCTTTGGCATCCCGTGCGGACAATAATGATACCATTGACCTGGCGGTTCTTGGTGGAATGAAAAACAAGGATGCTTTAAAGGAATACAATGTCGTCCATTTTCAACCTTTCGACCCGGTACATAAACGCACCGAGGCACAGGTAAAAAGCAAAGACGGAAAAACGTTTAAAGTCACGAAAGGCGCACCACAGGTGATTTTGGCATTGTCGGCAAATCTTGCGCAGGTAAAACCTGCGGTTGATAAAGCAGTAAATGATTTTGCTACTAAGGGTTTCCGTGCTTTAGGCGTGGCCCGTGCTGAAGGCGATGGCCAGTGGCAGTTTGTTGGCGTGTTGCCCCTTTTTGATCCACCACGTGATGATGCGAAAGAAACCATCGCAACGGCAGTGAAGATGGGTGTAAAGATAAAGATGGTAACCGGCGATGCGTTGGCTATTGCGAAAGAAACAGCCCAGAAATTAAATATGGGTACCAACATACTTGATGCTGCAAGCCTGGGTGATTCAAAGAAAGATGAGAGTGCGGCAGTTATTGAGTCTATAGTAAATGCGGATGGATTTGCGCAGGTTTTTCCTGAACATAAATATCATATTGTTGATGTATTGCAAAAACATGGGCATATCGTTGGCATGACAGGGGACGGCGTGAATGATGCACCCGCTTTAAAGAAAGCAGATTGCGGCATAGCCGTTTCAGGAGCAACTGACGCTGCACGGGCCGCGGCATCTATCGTTTTATTGGAGCCCGGGCTTTCTGTAATTATTGATGCCATTAAGGAAAGCCGCCGCATTTTCCAGCGCATGAACAGCTACTCCATATACAGGATAGCAGAAACATTACGTGTACTCTTCTTCATGACATTAGCGATTATTGTATTTAATTTTTATCCGGTAACGGCTGTGATGATTGTGATGATCGCATTACTGAATGACGGCGCAATCCTTTCCATTGCATATGATAATGTTCATTATAAAGACAAGCCGGAAGCATGGAATATGCGCATGGTGCTGGGCATTTCAACAGTGCTGGGTGTTATAGGAGTTGTTGCCGCATTCGGGCTTTTTTACCTGGCTGAGCGTGTCTTTCACCTTGACCGTGCGCAAGCCCAGACCATGATATATTTAAAATTATCCGTAGCAGGGCACCTAACGATCTTCCTTACACGAACACACGGGCCGTTCTGGTCTATTAAGCCGGCAAAGATTTTATGGATAGCAGTCCTCGGCACACAAATCATAGCAACATTGATAGCCGTGTATGGATTATTTATGACACCACTTGGCTGGGGTTGGGCAGGCTTCGTGTGGGGCTATGCTTTGGTTTGGTTTCTTTTAAATGATCGTATAAAACTGCTTGCCTACCGGATCTTTGACCGGACAAAATCCAAAACAAAAACCGGAACAGCAGTATTACAAAAAACAGAAGATAAGGCCAGTTCAGATTCTGCAGTAAAGGCAGAATCTAAGCCTGACTCCACTGAAGTACCTAAAGCAGATGCAAAACCTGCTGCAAAAGCAGCACCAAAATCAGAGTCTGCTACTGATAGCAAAGAAGAACCTAAATCTAACGTGAAAGCAGAAACGAAACCGGCAGATACAACGGAGCCGAAATCTGATGTAAAGGTCGGTGAGAAACCCGAAGTAAAAGCAGATACACCGGCCGATTTAGATCCGGAGATTGCGAAGCGGGCTTATGAGATTTTTAAAAGGCGGAGCCGGCAGGGTGGGCCTGCCATTAGTGATTGGGAGCAGGCGAAACAAGAGATAAAGATTGATAAATTGAAAGCGGCGTCGAACAAAGAAATTAAAGATGCTGAACCTGAAACAGCAGCAAGTAATAAACCTAAACCTGTAGATGCAGAAGCTACAAAATCCGAAAGCAAAGAAGGTAAAGTTCCAAAAAGTAAAGAAGAGCCGGCAAATGATTCAGAACCGCAGACGGTTCAGCGGGTTCATAAACTTTATGAAGAGTTAGGTCGTGAAGATGTAAAAGAAGCGCAGGACTGGGAGAATGCACAAAAGGAAAAACAGGAACATGAAACGCATGAATAAACACATATGAAAGAGCCGAAGTCAGCATCGGGCATACGCATGTTGCATCCGCAGAATGCGCCGGACTTCCTCGACAACAGGCTTGAGTGGAGGCGCCTTTTCGCAGAAGCCTGGGGAACATTTCTACTCGTAGTGGTAGCCGCAGGAGCTGATGTAGTTGCCGTAAAAAGCCATGGTGCGGTTTCATTAGGAATGGCCGTGGTAGCGCCCGGAATTATGGTAATGGCCATCATTTATTTTATGGGCGCTGTAAGCGGAGCCCATTTAAATCCGGCCGTTACACTTGCATTTGCTTTGCGAAGGAACTTTCCCTGGCGCCGCGTGCCCGGTTATATTATTGCACAAATAATTGGAGGTATCGGCGCTGCCCTATTTCTCAGGACTCTCTTTGGTACGATAGGATTCCTTGGCGCTACACACCCCGGAGAAGGAGTAGGTAATTTTACAGCACTTGCTATGGAAATATTGCTGACAGCCGGATTGGTGAATACTATCCTGGGCACAGCTTCCGGGGCAAGAAACATCGGCTCGAACGGCGCCCTTGCTGTTGGTGGATATATCGCTCTTGCAGGACTTTGGGCTGCTCCCATCAGCGGTTCTTCAATGAACCCGGTTCGCTCCTTCGCACCTGATCTTATTCGCGGTAATCTAAGTACGACATGGATTTATATTGCCGGTCCAATTATCGGAGCCCTCATCGGCGTTGGGTTTGAATTCATTCTTAAAGGAAAGGCAACTGATGCGGGGGCTATTGCGGCGCAGGGTACATCCTCTTAAGTTTAAAAAAAGCTCTTTAAATAAACAATAATGAAAGTATCACCATTAGCCGGTAAACCGGCAGAACAAAACATATTGGTCAACATTCCACGCCTTGTTACTGCCTATTTCACAGGAAAACCTGATCCATCTATTGCCACTGAGAAGGTTTCTTTTGGCACCTCAGGTCACCGCGGTTCTTCATTCAAAAACTCTTTTAATGAAAATCATATTTTGGCCATCACACAAGCCATTTGTCACTATCGCAACCAACAAAAAACAGATGGCCCGTTGTACCTTGGTTTTGATACACATGCCTTGTCGGCACCTTCTTATGCTACCACTATGGAGGTATTGGCGGCAAATCATGTAGAGGTAATGATTGCTATCGGTGACGAATACACGCCTACACCTGTAATTTCGCATGCAATATTAAAATATAATAAGGGACGTAAAACAGGTTTAGCAGATGGCATCGTCATTACGCCATCGCATAATCCGCCTGATGATGGCGGCTTTAAATACAATCCCCCTAACGGAGGACCTGCCAGGAATGATGTTACCAACTGGATTGAAAAGAAAGCCAATGAATTGCTGCAAAACAATCTTAATGGTATAAAAAGGATTTCTTTTGATAAAGCGGTGAAAGCGTCGACGACTCATCGCTACGATTTCCTGAATAACTACGTAAATGACCTTGGCAATATCATTGACATGGATGCAATTCACAATGCAAAAATAAAAATGGGTGTTGACCCGCTTGGCGGCGCTGGCGTTCATTACTGGGAACCCATAGCCGAACGTTATAAATTAGATATAACGGTTACTAATAAAATGGTTGACCCCACTTTTAGTTTTATGACAGTAGATTGGGACGGACAAATCCGGATGGATCCTTCTTCTGCTTATGCCATGCAACGGCTGATAGCGATGAAAGACAATTTTGATATTTCCTTTGCCTGCGACACGGATCATGACCGGCATGGTATTGTAACAAAAAGTGCAGGGCTTTTAAATCCGAATCATTTTTTATCAGTTGCCATTTTTTACCTGCTTCAAAATCGACCTCAATTGGCAAAAACAGCCGCAGTAGGCAAAACGGTCGTTACCACGCAGCTCATTGAACGCATAGCAGCGAAGCTAAACAGGAAACTATATGATGTTCCCGTTGGGTTCAAATGGTTTGTTGATGGCTTGCTTGATGGTTCCCTTTGTTTTGGCGGTGAGGAAAGTGCAGGCGCTTCTTTTTCGAGGTTGGATGGAAATGTTTGGACGACAGATAAAGATGGATTTATCCCCGCATTATTATCTGCAGAGATCACCGCTAAAATGGGAAACGACCCCGGCAAAATATATCATGAACTAACCAAAGAATATGGTGAACCTTTTTATGATCGCATTCAAGCAAAGGCAACCCGTAAACAAAAAGAAAAATTAAAAACCCTATCTTCCTCTGAAATAAAACACAAGGAACTGGCAGGTGAAAATATTGACAGCATACTTATAAAGGCGCCCGGAAACAATGCTGCGATAGGTGGCGTGAAAGTTGTGACAAAGAACGGATGGTTTGCAGCACGTCCATCAGGAACGGAAGACATTTATAAAATTTATGCTGAAAGTTTTTTGAGTAAAGATCATTTGAAAAAAATAATTGATGAGGCGCAAAATATTGTCGATTCTGCATTATAGATGAATTAAACGAACTTAATGAAATTACAATTAATACCTGCAGCGCATGAACTCATATCTAATATGAGGGCATTTTTTCAAATAAGTGATGCCAAACTTAATCACCCAAATGAAGAACCGCTCAGGGAAGAGCTATTCAGTTCCGACCAGATGGAACGCTTTGGTAAAACGCTGGCATCAAGACACAAGCTAAGTTCAAAACCAGCTAAAGACCATTTACTCAAACGACTCGCGGACAATGAAACCACTTTGCAGGAGGTACGCAAGCTCCTCACAGATTCTATCAAAAGAAAATACCAGGTTACACCCGCAGGCGAATGGCTGATAGATAATTTTTACCTTGTAGAAGAACATATCCGGATTGCTAAAACACATTTCCCAAAAAATTACAGCGAAGACCTTCCGCAATTATCAGATGGAAATTCAGCGGGACTAACACGCAGTTACGATATCGTTCTCCAGATCATTTCTCACAGTGACGGGAGAATAGATATGGAAAGCCTGGGCAATTTTGTAAAGGCTTATCAAACCGTTACTCCTTTAAAATTAGGCGAATTATGGAGTATTCCTCTTATGCTGCGACTAGCGCTGATTGAAAATATTCGTCGTGTATCTGCCCGCATCGCCATCGATAAGGTTGACAGAAACCTTGCTGATTACTGGGCTGAAAAAATGATTGCAACTACGGAGAAGGAGCCTAAAAATCTTATCCTCGTAATTGCAGATATGGCAAGGTCCAATCCCCCGATTGTAAGTGCATTTGTTTCTGAATTAATTCGACAGTTAAGAGGTAAAGGCCCTGATCTTGCATTAGTGCTTAACTGGATAGAACAACAATTATCCGGAAGTGGATTAACCAGTACTGAACTCGTAAATGCAGAAAACCAGAAGCAGGCAGTAGCACAGGTTTCTATTAGCAACAGTATCGGAAGCCTTCGTTTGCTCGGCGCCATGGACTGGCGTGAATTTGTTGAAACGCACAGCATTGTTGAACAAACATTACTTAAAGACAATGGAGGAATATATGGTTTAATGGATTTTACTACCCGTGACCGTTACAGGCATGTGGTAGAATTGATTGCCAAAAAGAGCACATTCAGCGAGCAGGAAATTGCTAAGATGGCAATACAATTAATGCATAAAAATGCAACAGAAAAAAGTGATGATCAGCGCCCCGGACATGTTGGCTACTACCTGATAGGATATGGAGTAAGCCAGACAAAAAAAATGGCAAAGATGCGTGAAACAGGCGCTGAAAGGATGAAGCACACTATCAGGAGGCATGCATTCCTGGTGTATTCTATTTGTATTTTGTTGATAACATTTGTTATTGGCGGAGTTATTTTGTTAACAGCAGAGTCACATACAAGTAACAAGTTGCTTCTTGTAGTAATTACTTTGCTAACGTTGTTATGCGCAAGCCAGTTGGCCATATCGGTTGTCAATTTTTTTGCGACACTGTTGGTAAAGCCCAATCTACTGCCTAGAATGGATTACTCGCACCAGGTTCCTGATGATGCCGCTTCAATGGTTGTAATTCCGGCAATGCTCACTACAATTGAGGAAATAGACGACTTAGTGGAATCGCTGGAAGTTCGTTTCCTGGCCAACAGGAATAATAATTTATATTTTGGTTTGTTAACTGATTTTACGGATGCCTCGGTAGAAAAGCTGCCCGAAGACCAATCACTTTTAGAAACAGCAAAAAACGGAATTGAACGGCTTAATAAAAAATACGAAAGAGAAAATGAAGATTTATTTTTTCTCTTTCATCGGCCGCGAAAATGGAATGCAGGTGAAAAAATGTGGATGGGTTATGAAAGAAAACGTGGTAAACTTTCTGATTTAAATGCCTTGTTAAGAAGTAACGCAAAAGAGCATTTCTCACTTATTATAGGTGATCAAACTATTTTCCCCCATATAAAATATGTAATTACACTGGATGCGGATACGCAATTGCCCCTGGGTACCGCCTGGAAATTAATCGGGACGATGGCCCACCCATTGAACCGACCCTGGTACGATGAAAGGAAGAAACGTGTAACAAAAGGCTATGGCATTCTACAACCAAGGGTCACCGTTAGTTTGCCGGACATAACCGGTTCTTTATATGCCAGGATGCATGGGAATGAACCGGGCATTGATCCTTACACCCGTGCATCCTCTGATGTTTACCAGGATTTATTTGGCGAGGGTTCCTATATTGGCAAAGGCATTTACGAAGTAGATATTTTTCAAAAAGTTCTTGATGGAATATTTCTTGAAAACCGCATCCTGAGTCATGATTTGCTGGAAGGCTGCTATATCAGGTCAGGATTACTCAGCGACGTACAATTATTTGAGAAATATCCAACGACCTATAGTGCAGATATGAAAATGCGGATACGTTGGGTTCGTGGCGACTGGCAGATTTTTGCATGGATTTTACCATTCGTAAATGGTCCGAACAAACGTTTACGTAAAAATCCCATTTCAGCCTTATCAAAATGGAAAATATTTGACAACATACGACGAAGCCTTGTAGCACCGGCACTTACAGCATTACTGTTATTGGGATGGATGGTATTACCCTATCCGTTATTCTGGACAATTACTGTTTCAGGAATTATTGTTTTCCCGATAATTGTTACCTCGCTTTGGGATACCATCATGAAACCCAAAGATGTTCATTTATTATACCACATCAAAAAATCTCTCATCAATATTCGCGATATCACCATAAAAACCTTATTCACATTAATATGTCTTCCATACGAAGCTTATTCGAATGTAAAAGCGATAATCCGCACTCTTTGGAGGATGTTAATCAGCAGGAAAAAATTGCTGGAATGGAATCCTTCTTCTCATAACATTAGAGTAAATATAAAAAGTTTACGATCATCCTATATTGAGATGTGGATCGAACCGTTTCTAACGATTACCATTTTAGCTTTTTTAGCAATCTACTTTCCCTCGAAATTATTAATAGCCGGTCCGGTTCTTGTGTTATGGTTTATTGCTCCCTTTATTACATGGTACACCAGTAAACCTTTAGAGAAACAGGTAACCATACTCGGCAATGAACAACATATCTTCCTTCAGAAACTTGCAAGGAAAACATGGAGTTACTTTGAACGTTTCGTTGTTGCCGGCGATAACTGGTTGCCTCCGGATAATTTCCAGGAGCAACCTGTTGACCAAATAGCCCACCGTACTTCTCCCACTAATATTGGCCTCTCATTATTGGCCTGCCTAAATGCCTGCGATTTTGGATATATAACTACGAGCCAGTTTATCGAACGAACAAAGAATACAATCAATACCATGACGAAAATGGAACGGTACCGCGGCCATTTTTATAATTGGTACGATACTGAATCGCTGGACCCGCTACATCCAAAATATATTTCTACGGTTGATAGTGGAAATCTTGCGGGCCATTTATTGGTATTAAGACAAGGTTTATTGGCGATTCCAAATCAAAAAATTCAAAGTACGAAATTAGTGAAAGGGCTTCAGGACACGTTGGGTGTGCTCATGGATACATCCAATGCAACTGACATTAAATTGCTGGAACAAGTTACCACTGGCCTCGAAGAAATTACCAACAGTAAGGGATATACGCTTATTGAACTGAAAAATCAGGTTGAATCATTGGCAAAAAAATTCAGCCTTATCATTGACAAATTTGATAGTGGTTTGGAAAGTGAAACATTTAGATGGAAGGAAATATTTTACACACAACTGAATGAGTTCAATCAACACATGCAAATTTTTACGCCATGGGTTTTGTTGCAGGCTGCTCCTGCACCATTTACAAATATTGTTTCGCCTTCTATAAGCACTACATGGATTGAATTGTTGCAAGCCGCAAAGGCATTAGAGGGTGAAGTGAATAACAAAAAAACGGAAAGTAATACTCCCGAAGAAAGTCATTGGCTTGAGCTGCTTCAAATAGCTTTGACGAATACGATTACAAAAGCAGATGAATTAATTGACACCACCGAAAATCTCGCTGAGAAATGTAATGAGTTGGCAGATATGGAATGGGATTTTCTTTACGATAAATCAAACCACCTCTTTAGCATTGGATATAACGTTCAGGAGCATAAGATAGACGCGAGTTATTATGATTTGCTGGCATCAGAAGTGAGGCTGTGTATTTTTATTTGTATAGCACAAGGAAAGCTGCCGGAAGAAAGTTGGTTTGCATTGGGGCGGCTACTTACTAACGTTGACGGCAAGCCTATTCTTTTATCCTGGAGTGGTTCTATGTTTGAATACCTGATGCCGCTCCTGGTAATGCCCACTTATGACAATACATTGCTTGATCAAACCTATAAGGCGGCAGTGGAATGGCAGATACAATATGGCAAAAAAACAAACAAACCATGGGGTATTTCGGAATCGTGTTACAATATGATCAATGCTAATTCCAATTACCAATACCGTGCCTTTGGCGCTCCCGGGCTGGGCTTAAAACGCGGCCTTGAGGAGGATGCTGTCATAGCGCCTTATGCAACTGCAATGGCATTAATGGTGGCGCCGGAAAAAGCGTGCGAAAACCTTGAACTCCTTAATGAAAAAGGATTAGATGGAAGATTTGGAATGTATGAGGCCATAGATTATACACCGTCCCGTTTACCGCGCGGGCAATCAAGTGCTATTGTTTATTCCTTCATGGCGCATCATCATGGAATGAGTTTATTGTCACTGGCCTATTTACTTCTCGACAAACCGATGCAAAAATTATTTGAAGCAGAACCTCAGTTTAAGGCAACGCTTTTGTTGCTTCAGGAAAGAATTCCAAGAGCCACTACTTTTTTTGCACACACAACAGATATCGCAGACATTAATTATGTAGCAAGTGGCCAGGAAACAAGGATCATCAATACCCCGGATACTTCTATACCTAAGGTGCAATTATTATCGAATGGAAGGTACCATGTAATGATCACTAATGCGGGCGGAGGTTACAGTCGCTGGAAAGGTCTTGCTGTTACGCGCTGGCATGAAGATATTACCTGCGATAATTGGGGATCTTATTGTTATATCCGCGATTTAGATAGTAAAAATTACTGGTCCAATACCTATCAGCCCGCGCTTAAAAAGGGCGATAAATATGAGGCAGCTTATTCCCAGGGCCGTGCAGATTTTAATACAAAACAGAATGATATCGAGACACGCACTGAAATTGTTGTTTCCCCGGAGGATGATATAGAAATGCGGCGATTACATGTTACCAATCGTTCCGGCATAAGAAAGACGATTGACGTTACCAGTTATGCAGAAGTGGTGATGGCAACGGCCGCCTCAGATTTGATGGCTCCGGCATTCAGCAATCTTTTTGTGCAAACCGAAATTATTCCTGATCAACATACGATCATGTGTACCCGAAGGCCCCGGTCTGCAGAAGAACAATCGCCATGGATGTTTCATTTAATGGCAACAGAAGGAAAACATGCCGAAGAAATCTCTTATGAAACCGATAGGATGGCATTTATTGGCCATGGCAATTCTATAACGAATCCGCAGGCAATGAATAATCCCGGGAAACTTGCCGGCAACCAGGGCTCCGTGCTGGACCCTATCGTTTCGATTCGTTATAAAATTGTGCTGGAGCCCGAAGAGACAGCTACTATAGATATGGTCACGGGTGTTGGTGAAACAAAAGAAATCTGCCAGGGGATGATTAATAAATACCATGATAGTAAGGCTCATAAGGATAGGGTATTTGAGATGGCCTGGACGCATAGCCAGGTGGTGCTTCGGCAAATAAATGCTTCCGAGGCAGATGCGCAGATGTATGCACGTCTGGCCAGTTCTATTCTGTACTCAAATGCTTCATTTCGTGCGGACCCTGCCATACTAATCAATAATCACCGGCAGCAGTCTGGCCTGTGGGGTTATTCTATCTCAGGCGATCTGCCGATTGTTCTTTTAAAAATTGAAAGCCAGGCAAACATGCAGATGGTAAAACAATTGATCCAGGCGCATGCTTACTGGCGTTTAAAAGGACTCATTGTAGATCTCGTTATCTGGAACGAAGCGCATGATGGTTACCGGCAGGACTTTCAAAATGATATCCAGGCGCTTATTCCGGTAGAATTGAAAGACCGCCCTGGAGGTATTTTTGTAAGAGCCGCAGACCAGATTTCTAATGAGGATCGGATATTGTTTCAAACGGTTGCCCGCGTCAATATCTCCGATAGTGGAGGATCATTGGCAGATCATGTGAACCGTAAATCAATTGCCAGGGTAGTTATACCGGAAATCACCAAAGACGAAAAATATACACCTTCTTCCGCGCAAATTTTGTTACCAAAAGATCTTATCTTTTTTAATGGATCGGGAGGCTTCTCTCCTGATGGAAGAGAATATGTTATTGTTAATGATGATAAAAACAAAACGCCGGCTCCCTGGGTAAATGTAATTGCGAATCCAAATTTTGGAACAGTTATTTCAGGAAGTGGATCTGCCTATACCTGGACCGAAAATGCGCACGAATTAAGGCTCACTTCATGGAGTAATGATCCTGTGTCAGACACAACCGGCGAAGCATTTTATATAAGAGATGAAGAGAACGGCAGGTTCTGGTCAACCGCATTATTACCTGCCGGTAGTAAGTCGCCTTACATTACACGTCATGGTTTTGGGTACAGCGTTTTTGAACACATGGAAGATGGTATCTATTCGGAGATGACCGTATACGTGGATATAGAATCAACGGTTAAATTTATTGTATTAAAAGTAACCAACCGATCGGGTAGATCGCGAAAGTTATCCGCTACCGGTTATACAGAGTGGGTGCTGGGCGATAACAGGATGAAAACTGCTATGCATATCCATACGGAAGTGGACCCCGACAGTGGGGCGTTGTTAGCAAAAAATCAATACAATACCGAGTTTAACAACAGGGTCGCTTTTTTTGATGTGGATTATTTGAAAAAAACGTTTACGGGTGACCGTACCGAATTTATAGGACGCAATGGAAATTTGCAAAATCCTGATGCCATGTCGCGCATCAAACTTTCCGGGAAAGTGGGACTTGCCCTGGATCCGTGCGCTGCTATCCAGGTGCCATTCTTCGTCGCCGAAGGAGAAGAACAGGAAATTATTTTCCGGCTGGGAGCAGGCAAAGATGCCAATGAAGCAAGCGCCATCGCTAAACAATTCCGGGGAATTGCGGCAGCCAGTGAATCATTAGAAAAACTAAAAAAATATTGGAGGGATACTATCGGCGCATTGCAGGTAGAAACACCGGACAAAGCCATTAATCTTATTACTAACGGTTGGCTAACGTATCAAACACTTTCATCACGCTTGTGGGGACGCAGTGGATTTTATCAATCAGGGGGTGCTTTTGGTTTCAGGGATCAGTTACAGGATGTCATGTCCCTGCTTCATACGCGCCCTGAACTTGCCCGCGAACAAATTTTACTTTGCGCATCACGGCAATTTAAAGAAGGTGATGTTCAGCATTGGTGGCATCCGCCTATTGGCCGTGGGGTGCGTACCCGCATCTCAGACGATTACCTATGGTTGCCTTTTGTCACGTCTTATTATATTCAACATACCGGTGACGTTGCTATATTGAATGAATCGTCAAATTTCCTCGACGGGCGCCAGCTCAACCAGGGCGAAGAATCTTATTTTGATCTTCCGTTGAATTCGCATACTTCCGCTACACTCTACGAGCATTGCGTTCGCGCCATAAAGCACGGACTCAATTTTGGCGTACACGGGTTACCGTTAATTGGTACCGGAGATTGGAATGATGGATTTGATAAAGTCGGTCAGCATGGAAAGGGAGAAAGCGTCTGGCTGGCATTTTTTCTTTACGATGTACTGATCCGTTTCGCGGATATTTCCGGATTACATAATGATGCAGCATTTGAAAAAGCATGTAAAAAACAGGCGCAGCAATTAAAACAAAATATTGATAAGAGCGCCTGGGATGGTGAATGGTATAAGCGAGCCTGGTTTGATGATGGAACACCGCTCGGATCTAAAAGTGATAAGGAATGTAAGATTGATTCCATTGCTCAAAGCTGGTCGGTAATATCAGGAGGAGGAAACACAAGCCTCGTGCATACGGCCATGGAGTCTGCCTATAAAAACCTGGTGCAAAAAGAGGTAGGCATCATTCAATTATTAGAACCAGCTTTTGATAACTCGGCCTTGAATCCCGGTTACATAAAAGGGTATGTCCCCGGCGTAAGAGAAAATGGCGGCCAATACACACATGCTGCCGTATGGATGATTATGGCGTTTGCAAAATTGGGTGATAACAACCGGGTATGGGAATTATTAAACATGATCAACCCGGTTAATCATGGTAAAACTGCAGAAGAAATCGCGACTTACAAAGTAGAACCTTATGTGCTGGCGGCAGATGTATATTCACGTAGCCCGCATGCCGGCCGTGGCGGATGGACCTGGTACACCGGTTCCGCATGTTGGCTCTATCGTTTAATCACAGAATCTTTTCTTGGTCTGCAACAGGAAGGAAATAAACTAAAAATTGCCCCTTGTGTTCCTAAAGAATGGTCATCATTTAAAGTGCACTACCAGTATAAGAAATCGATGTATCATATTGAAGTAATGCAAATTAATATTGGGGAAGAAATTATCATAACTGTAGATGGCATCGAGCAGGCTGATCAAATGATTACCCTATCGGATGATGGAGGGGAACATACTGTTCTTGTGGCAAGTGCTGCATTGATTTTTAAATTTAACAGGGTGAGTTAAAATATTAAGTGTAAATTGAGTATATCTCATCTCTTTTGAATTCTTACATTTAAGAATCCCTCTTAGATAAATTTTGTCATTAGCCTTCAACACTGCTTAAACAATGTTATGCAAACTGTAGAACCTAATTATGTTATTGCAATTGGCGCCACTGCCGGTGGCCTGGAAGAGATCAATTCTTTTTTTGATCATACGCCTTTAGATGGAGTTTCCTATGTAGTAGTGCAGCACTTATCGCCCGATTTTAAAAGCAGGATGGCTGAATTATTGTCCCGTCATAGTAAGCTTGTAATTCTGGAAGCAGAAAATGAAATGACCGTAAAAGCCAACCAGGTGTATCTTATACCTAACGATAAATTTATGAGCATCCATAATGGCAATTTATATTTATCCGAAAGAGAAAAGGCACAGGGACCGAATCTTACGATTAACAGGTTTTTTAATTCCCTGGCTGTTGATATGGGAAGCAAGGCAATCGGGGTCATACTTTCAGGGCTGGGATCTGATGGCACCGAAGGTGTAAAGTCTATTAAAAACGAGGGTGGAATGATAATAGCCCGTAACCCGGATACATCAGAGTTTAACAGCATGCCCTCAAATGCTATTGCTACAGGCCTTGTCGATTTTGTGGCCGAACCTTCTTTAATGCCCGGCATCATTGAAAATTATGTAAAGCACGACGGAAATATTCTTTCAGGTGATATGAATGAAGAAAAAAACCTCAAGGCTATTCTTGATTTAATTAAAGAACAACTGCCACTCGATTTTACTGATTATAAACAAACAACTATATTAAGAAGAATCAAGAAAAGAGCTACAGATAATAATTTTATCAGGCTTGAAAGTTATTTTGATTTTCTTAAAGAAACACCGGCAGAAGTGGAAGCCCTTGCTAAAGATTTTCTCATAAGCGTTACTTCGTTTTTCAGGGATAAAGAAGCTTTCGGCTTTATTGAAAGTGATGTTATACCCAAAATACTTGAAAGCCTTGCTCCTGGCGAGGAATTAAAAATGTGGGTAGCCGGGTGCGCTACAGGCGAAGAAGCTTATTCGCTTGCTATGCTTATACAGGAGCAGTTGACCAGCCATCTTAAAGATACCGTTGTTAAAATATTTGCAACTGATATCGACACAGTTGCACTTATACATGCCCGTAATGGAGTTTATAAACCGGGTATTATTAAAGATGTGTCTCCGGAAAGACTCGAAAAGTTTTTCACCAAAGAGGATAAAAATTATAAGGTTACTCCCGAAATACGTAATATGGTAATCTTTGCCCAACATGACCTGGTAAAGAATCCGCCCTATTGCAACATGCATTTTATCAGTTGCCGCAACCTGCTTATTTACATGATGCCCCTTTACAAAAAAGAATTTTTTTAATGCTGCTTTTCGGCCTTAGAAAAAACGGGTACTTGTTCTTAGGCGCCAGCGAAAACCCTTTGCCTATCATTCAAAACCTGGAAGTTGTAGATAAAAAATGGACGATTTATAAGAATCTTGAAACAAAACGGGCGATTCGTTTTGATACCTTTTCGTTACCGCAAATGATTAATGTAAATGAAAACCGCCCTTTTTCTTTACGAAAGATAATTTACAAGGCATCGGGGATAATCTCACTGAGGCCGTGAATGGAAACCTGGTGAGTGAACTGGACCAACTAACTGTTTGCATAGACGAAAATAACCGTGTTGTAAAAGCCTATGGTGATACCACAAAATATCTGCTTCAAAAGAATTTTAATTTAAATCTTACAGAATTACTGCCCGCTGCACTCGTACTTGCATTTAATACAATAAGAGTTCAAACTTTGAAAACCAATAAAAAAACCGCGGTTAAAGGAATAAAAATACGAAATGGCGGTGCTGTAATTAAAGTAAACTTGTCAGTAAGCCTTTTGAATGTAAGAGATGTGGGGCAAAAAATGCTGATGGTAACTTTCAGTGAAGAAAAAGCGGTAACCGGAGAACAGGAGAAGGATGCAATTTTTGATGAAAAAATATATCTTGATAAGTACACGCTGGATATAGAAGAAGAGTTAAAAGAAGTAAAAGATAAGTTACACAACTCTTATGAACAAATTGACCGTTCTAATGACAACATGCAATCTTTCAACGAAGAGCTGCTTTCTGCAAATGAAGAGATGCAAAGCACCAATGAAGAAATGCAGTCAGTGAACGAAGAACTCCACACCGTTAATACGGACTACCAGCTAAAAAATAAAGAATTGCAGGAAATCAACGACGATCTTAATAATTATTTCAGAAGCAACGTTAATGGCCAGTTATTTGTAGACGCTGAAATGAAATTGATGAAATTTTCGCCTGGTACAGTGAAGCAGATCAACCTGCTGGAGAGTGATATAGGCAGGCCTTTAAGCCATATCGCCACTAATATAAAATTTGAAACTCTTACGGAGGATATTAGAAAGGTAATTGAAGACGGCATTGTTATTACCAAAGAAATTGAAACCAATAATGGCCTCTGGTACTATGTAATGACGATGCCTTACATACGCCAGGCAGATAATACACGAAGCGGTGCAATTATAACGTTTAATGATATTACAGAACTGAAAACTATACAGGACGACCTTAATGAAAAGAATAAAAGCCTGCAACGTATAAATGAGGATCTTGATAATTTTGTGCATGTAGCATCGCACGATCTTTTAGCCCCCCTCGGGAATATAGAAGTAAGCATTGGAGTGATGAATAAGATAAAAGTAACTGGTGAGGAACTGAATAAATTTTTAAATATTATAAACGGATCTATAAAAAAATTCCGATCGCTAGTTACTGAAATGGCAACTATCGGTAAAGTAGAAAGTGAAATGATGTCAATGGAGATGGTTGATCTTGACGAGATAATTGATAACATAGAATGGAGCCTTAATAATAAGATTGAGCTTGCAAGTGCAATTATAAACAGAAACTTTAAGGTTAAACATATCTATTTTTCTAAAAAGAATTTGAGAAGTGTTGTATATAATCTTATTTCAAACAGTCTTAAATTCAAAGGTGACAAACAACCTGTGATAAATGTTAGTACGATCAGGCACGAAGGTAATATTCTTCTATCCGTACAGGATAACGGTATTGGCTTTAACAAGGCTGATAAAAAGAAAGTTTTTGATCTGTATGGGAGATTGCATCACGATATTGAAGGCCAGGGCATTGGTTTATACCTTGCAAAAAAAATTGTAGACGCAGCAGGAGGAGATATAATGGTGGAAAGCGAATTAGGTAGTGGCACTAAAATAACCATACTTTTCAAAACAGAACCGGTGAATGTGCATATTTAAGTATTCAAGATCCAATTTGGTTCCACTCTTATTCTGTTAATTTCTCATTCATTCGTTTATAACAATCAGCCATATATTTTATTATATAATTTAAATTTATGTTACTTCGCTTATGATTGTCAGTTATGATATTTAAATTTATTTGTTAAATAAGACTTAACTAAATCTTCAAAACTTGGTCATCAATTTGTTATAATAGTCAACCTTACTAATTTCGTTATTTGAATTTCAGTTGCGAACAAGAAAATGTAGAAGCCTTAAAGAAACCCGGACCTCCGATGTTTGTGAAATTTTCCAGGTATCCAATACAAGACGCCGAAAGTATGAGACTTGTTTCAAATGAACTAAAATTCGTATTCAAGCTAAGATATTTGATGGGGTCTGTCGTCAAATAATTACAACCATTTTGCTAGATAACCAACAATACAAATTTTAATTAAAACTGCTTTAGTTTGGATTATAGCAAAAGCCGGTGAATAACTTTTAGATCTATCCTAAAATATCCTAATTCGGAATTTTTAAGTTTATAAGGCATCCCATTTGCTAAAATAATTGGAAGAAATGTTTTACGGAATACGGTTTTATTTACAAACGAACGGCAACTTATTGATTACTAATATTCGTTTAGTTCTGTCGAGGCTACTTAATGGATAAGAATATTTACAAAATAACTTTTTAAATATTTGTTCAAGCGATTATAGGTTAATTTCCCGAATACGACCGATTACTCCTTTCTCTACAATTTTGACAAACCGATACCTTTTTGAACTCATCTTCCCATTTATAATTATCATACTTGTCACCCTTCTCGAATTTCTATATCATACCATCTGATAAGGCTGCAACCTTATCCGAAGATTATAACGGTCAGCGTGGGCTTTTGAAAGGCAAAATTGTTGATCATCATGACGAATTGGTTCCAATGAAATCCTAAACAAAAGATGCAATTCAAAAATGTTTCATAATAAACCCTGCACAAAATTCACTTTATGTGAACTTTTGCTATATTTACATCCGCGTAAATGAAAGTCAGGCTAATAAAGAGAAAATCAATTGAAGATTTCGCAGCACAAAATGCAAGAAGCAGAAGTTCTTTTAAACTATGGCTAACATTGCTCAAAATGGCAGATTGGGCAGAGCCGGGAGATTTTACGGAAACTTTTGGCTCTGCAGATTTGTTAGGTAATGGAAGTGACAGAGTAGTGTTTGACATAGCAGGTAATAATTACAGAATGATATGCAAATACCATTTCGGTGCTGCAAGAGTTCATTTATACATTAAGTGGATAGGCACACACGCTGAATACACTACGCTTTGTGATGACAAAAAACAATATACCGTGAACAACTACTAAAATAATTACAATGGAAGCTTTACAATATAAAATCATTAAAACAGATGCTCAATACAACAAGTATTGTGATGCACTTGAAGCATTGGTCGATAGTGGCAGAAAAACCAAAGCAGTTCAGGATGAAATAGAATTGCTTACCCTGCTCATTGAAAAGTATGATGCAGATCATAACACTTTCAATGATGCAGACCCGATAGAATTACTAAAGTCTTTGATGAAAGACCATAAAATGAAAGCTGTTGATTTGGCAAAGCTTTTGAATGTAAGTGAAGGATTGGTTTCTGATATGCTTAACTACAAAAAAGGCTTGTCTAAAGGTACCATCCGTATTCTTTCAGAAAGGTTTAAATTAAACCAGGAGGCATTTAACAGACAGTATGAATTGCATGTGCCTGTAAGCCCCAAATACAAATACGCAAAAATGATGAACACCAGAAAGAAACGGGTAATAGCTTAATAAATTCACTTCCTAAATTTTACTTTCCTGATAAAATAATCAGTGTCTTCTCTTTCTATTTCAGCATTAGTAAGGATTTTTGGTGCAAGCATTTTTCATCCTGCATTTTGAAAAGAGCGGGAGATACAAATTTGCAACGAATACTAAAATATATTTTTGCCACGCTCCGTCACTCAATGCCTCTTAAAATACTGCACTTCTCTTTCATGCTTCTTTGCTGCCTCAAGTGTATCAAAAGTGCCAAGGTTTCTCCGCTTATTGGTTTTCGGATTCTTCTTCCTGGAATAAAGCCGGTACTTACCCGATTTTAGTTTTCGAATCATAAAACTTTTTTCTAAAAGTTTTTACAACTAATATGCCACCATAATCCGGTAATGTAGTGACGACAAATCGCGCAGTTATTTTACCCTGTAGCAATCTCAAATCAAAACGGGTAGCCGATCGCAAGATTCCATACAAGATTGTTTCGGCGCCAGCCGGGGCTGCCGAAATCAATGTGATTGGCACGACTTCCTTGGGGAAGATAGGGTAATCGCAAGGGAAATGCCACGTCGAGCCGGAGTACTAAAAAATTAATATCAAACCTGAGACCTAATCCGGCATCAATTCCCAACTGGTTTAAAAAATGACTGTTGAATTGCGCGCCAGACCTTGTGGAATCGGCATTCAATGTCCATACATTTCCTGCGTCGGCAAACAAAGCCCATCGAACAATGGAAAAAAGTTTATCGCGATACTCCATGCTCATTAAAAGTTTTATATCGCCGGGCTGATCGTATACGATCGAGTCTTTCGGGTTGCCCGCATAATAAGTTCCCGGGCCAAAAGTTCTGGAACGGAAGCCTCTCATATCGCTGGCACCGCCCGCAAAAAATTCTTTTACAAAGGGCATCGCAGAACTATTGCCATAGGGAATTCCCACACCGCCCAGTAACCTGGCATTGAAGGATCGATAGCGTGAACCCAGCTTGCGATAATACCTGAAATCGGTTTCACCTCTTACATATTGAGAGAAAGGTGTTCCAAAAATTGTTTTCGGCGATCCGTTCCCCCTGGCGCCGGTAAACAGCCCGGGTAGGTTTCCGGAAAAATCAAGATTGCCATTGAAATAAAAATTGTTGGTTCTGTTGTTGTTTTCTGCAAGTGAATTGTGATTGTAATTATAGGTGCCGCCAATGATAAATTGCTTTTCGATGCTTCTGCGCAAATTGAGATTCGTATCTATTGCATGTTGAAAGGTGGGCGTGATATTGGCAGGCTGCACATAATTTATATTCACCGGCGTGAATTCGTTTTCATCAACCGTACTGTTCTTCCAGATATATCCGTAGTTAGCAATGATAGAGGTAAGCAGGTAAGAACTGGTTTGATTGTACAATTGATACGCCAGTTGAAATTTTGTCTGGGGCACAAATCCACTGTTGGTATTCAGCTCAACAGGCGCAATGATACGCGGAACATACAAGTCCGCCTCCAGGCCCGCGGTAATAGTATTGGCGGGAGTTCCGGAAGAAATTTGTTTTTCAAATCCTCCCAATCCCGTTATAGAAAACAACTCTGCGTCTTTAAGTAAATTCCGGTTTCGCCAGTTGACCGATAACTGCGTACCATTGGCATTGTTTGACTTGGACACAGCCGATACTTCAAAGCGTATAGACTTCTTATTTGTCGGCGTGAGATAATAATAAGCATCGAGCTTATTGGTAGTGTCCGGCATTGATGGCTCGAAACGAACCTTTACGAATTTGTAAATGCCAAGAGTGATCAATCTATTTAAACTCAGGTTGTGATCGGTGCGGTTATATATATCTCCGGGCTTGAACACGAGTGTGCGACTGAAAATTTTCGGATTGAATTTGTGATGCGGATCGATGATGGTGTAGCCATCAATTTTCGAAGATCCCTCCAGGCTGGTATCGCTGTGCAAACCGTAATCAGCAAATACGTATATATTATTTATATAGTAAGGTGCACGTGCATACGCAGGTGTGGCGCTTTTTATACGCATGTTAATGTTCACCTTGTGGTCGCTCACGGCCGAGTCTACATTTGCAATAAGATCATCCGGGCTGAAATAATAAAAGCCATGTTCTTTCAAATAGTCATCGGTCCTGGTTCGTTCGTTCTTTATCACCTCAAGATCATAGGCGTCACCCGGCTTCAATAAAATAGCCTTCCTGCTGTGTGCATTCAATTTCTGTATTTGTTGTGCCAATACGCTTGAGTCGTCCGGGTAAGTAACTTTTTGGATGGCGTACTGCTGACCAACCAATGCTGTGTAAGTGGCTTTCAGTTTTTTGTGATTGACAGAGGTGTCCATTGTTACCGTATCCCTGAAGAATCCTTTATTCTCCAAATGGTTTTGCATAATAGCGCGGTTCTTTTGCAGTGCAACATCCGTCGCGATGACGGGAGGCTCACCTACTTTATATTTCAGCCAATAAATAATTCCTTTATGTTTTTTGGGTTCTTTAAATAAGTTAAAAATAGCGAGCCTGATACGCATGCCTAAAAATTTGGAATTCGGTTCGGGGCGTACAATGGAATGCATCTGCGATTCAAGACTCTTTCGCTTGCCATGAGAAATGGGTACAGATGATTGGATCTTTTCTTCTGAACCCACAAAAAGATTCTGGCCATTACCGAGATGTTTGGTATTGTTACACGAGATAACAATTGTATAGAGCAAAACCATTATAAAATATAATTTCTTCTTCACTTGCATCATCTGTTCATTCATTTTTGAGGCAATGATTTACCGGCAGTATTTTTCTCCACCACGGCACCTGGTTGATGCATCGATTCTTTTGAAACGTTTTTATTTTGCGGAGCAAATCTTTTCGATCTTTTTCTACCGGTAAACAATTCACTAAACTTATTATAATCAAATGTGAGGATAAAGCTCAGACCCGTTTCTACTACCTGTCCTTCGAGTACACCCTCATATTCATTGAGCCGATAAACGCGCAATATATAGCGGCCATCCTTGGTTAGCTGGTAGTCCACTGAAACATCTCCTGCGATGTTGGAGGTATTTTGATTTGTGTTGGAGGGTCCTTCCAGTTCAAAATTGCTTCCTACAGAAACACGCAGCCGGTCATTCAATAATCGTTTGGAAACTCCGACATTGAGATTGGTTTGTTCGCTTGCCTGGCCGCTGGTATAGTCGGTTCCTGATGTAAGATTGAAGTTCACATCAACACCTTTAATGAGGCTCGCAGCAAGGCGATTCAATTGATCTGTAAGAATACTGCTGGCGCTGCTGCGCACCTGGTCTTCCAATCCGCCGCCGCCACCGGAACTAACAAACGGATTTTCCTGTACAAACCTGCCGAGCAGGAGTAATGCAAACACCTGCTTGTTCAATTCATTCGGATCCTGGCTCTCCTGCTGCAATTGGCTGGTGACATCCGGCCACTGCGCTGCCTGGCGATCAGGCAACGCAATACCGAAACTGATAACGGGTTTCAACAGGGCGCCTGTCATATGCAAGCTGACCTGGAAAGGTAGTTTTTCCTTATACCTTGTTACATCTTGTGGCGATCTTCCCGCCAGTGATGATTGCATCAAATCAATAGGCGCGGTGTTGGCAACATAAACAGCAGTTACATCAATATTGGCGTTCATCGGGTCGCCCGTCCACGTGATGGTGCTGCCTTGCTGAATCAGGAATTGTCTTTTCAATATGCTCAATGAAAGATTGTAGGAACCGCTTTCTAGCTGGTAGGCTCCCGTTAAAGTGATCTTCCCGCTTTTATCAATACCGCCGTTGAGATGGGCAATGCCCTGTAGTGTGAGTGCATCCCCGCTACGCTGATCTATGATCATCGTAAACTTTGCAGTGCTGTCGGTAGAAATATTTGCATTCACATCGATTCCCGTCATCTCTGATGTGGATAGAGAATCGGTCACCCGTTGTGTGGAGACAGTATCCAGCGGATTGTTTTCATCAACAAACCTCACTACTCCCTGCCGGTCCTGCACTTCAGGGTCTGTTTGCGGAAGAATAACGGTAAAGTCGGTGCCTTTGATTACACGGAGGTTAGCATTAACCTGTGGTTGAGCCATCTCACCTTGTATAGTAGCATCGGTGCTGATGATGAGTTTGCCATAAAATATTTTGTCGGTGGTCTGGATAGAATTCACGAGCGTGAAGCGATGGGCTTTTAGGGTGAGGTTGTAGGCAAATTTTTTAAAATCGGTCGTAAGCACGCTGCCGTCTACTATAGCTTTATTGCCTGCCGAATCGATCATGGTAAATTCAGTAAAATGAATTCCCTGTGGGTCAACCGCGATGGCGTCTGTGGGAAGATTAAATCTTTCCCCGGAAATAGTTGGGATAAACGATGCGTTCTTAAAATGCAGGTCGCCATTTACCCTGGGGCCGGAAGTGGTTCCGGCGATAGCAACGCTGCCAGTTAGCATGCCTGTAATGTCATTGAGTTGCCCGGCCGCAAAAGGTTTGATCATCGCAAGATTCAGGCTCTTCATATCGAGATTCAGGTTCATGCTACTTTCGCCGGTATAATATATTCCGGAAAGATGCACATTATTGTTGTTGCCGGTTAATGTTACGTCGGCATTGTAAGCATTGGCGATTTTGTTATTTACTTTGATGTTTAAATTTCCAATAGTATCCAGCTTATAAGTAAGATCGCTGACAGACAAGTCAGATGTAAAGACCAGGTTTTTTGTTGGATTGGTGATTTGAGCAGTTCCATCGATCAGCCCCGAGGCCAACAAAGAATCTTCGTGTGCGAGCCTGGCAATTGTCGATATTTCAAAATGTTTCAGGCCTATATTTACCGGGGCTGTAGCAGATTGCGAAGCGCTGTTGATAGCAATGGATTGATCTTTCCGGCTGATCTCAAAATTGTTGACAATGATGTCGGATGAATCGTAGTAAATCGAATTATCTTTTGCTACGTCCCATGGATCATAGTCAAGGGTGAGCTCCGGCTTCAAACTTATATTGAAACCTGCGCCCGCCTGTTGCAGCAACGCCCCAAGCGCGTATTGTTTTTTGCCCTTGTCATCTTTGGCAATTGCATCCACATCCACTTGATTGTTCGCGACCTTACCATGTATGGCTGTCTTGAAGAGCTTTAATGAACCTGATCTTGCATCGACTACCGAAGCTGAAAAGGCCAAACTTTCCGGGGTCGTTTGCGTAATTATGTTTAAGCTATCTACCTGGTTGTCGCCTGTTATCAGCCGAAGCGTTTTCGCCGTAAGCCCGAAATCGTTTTGGGAAGAATTCAAATGCGCATCCATTACTATTGAATCGCTGCCTTTCATTTGCGGAGCAATTTGTAATAATACTCCGCGCGGTTGAATGCTGCTGTGAAATTGCCAATTTTGTTCGGTAATGTTTGTGGGTGTATAGCCTGGTATATTATAATATTGGTTAATCACCTGTTCGACCGCGGGTGCTATTTCAGTAAGCTTATATTTTCCTGAAAGAGATGTGTTCAGCCCATCTGCATTTAGCACAATCGTTTTGTTTAAAGAATCTCCGGAAGCAACTAAAGAAATGCTATCGGTATTTAATTTTTTTCCGGCGGTGGTTACTGAAAGGCTGGTGATATTTATTTTTCCTTTTAAATCATCCGGGTTAGTAGAAGGCAGGTCTGCAACGAGATGACCACTTATGGTCAGTGTGTCATTCATTAAATTCAATTTTCGCGCATTTAGTGTATCGATCAGTAGATCGAGTCGCAACGGCGGATAAGCAGACCGCAGGTCCGCATGTGCGTTCATGTTGAAAGAAAGAGCTGCATTGTGTATGGATGCGGTTGTAGTGTCTATTCCATTTTTCACGTTGCCGTTTATTTTCAAACCTGTGTATGTATAACCCTTAATATTTGCAGAAGATATATTTATATCGTACGCTGCATTTGCTTTTTTTAGATCGAACCCGGAACCTTGTGCATTGAGTGTGCCGGATATCAATCCTACCTTTTGTGGCTGCTTTGTAAGATAGCCTGCATTCACATTTTGCAACATAGCCTGTACCGTATAGGTATTGCCGGGCTTCATAGTGCCTTTTAATTCCGCATTGCCCTTGTCTGTTTTTAATACGAGTTTCGTTGCGAAATCATTTACACTTCCTTTGAAGTTGCCGTTTAAAGCAATGTTGCCGGGGAGATATACATTTTCCGGAAGCGTGTTCGAAGGGATGAAACTCAGGATATCTTTTTTGGTTGATGTAAATTGTTTTATCGCAACGTCACAGTAAACGCTTTTGACGTCAGGCAGACCACGCATTCTTCCCGATATATTTATGTGCGTATTTCCCAAACCGCTCGCCTCCAGTTCAGGTATTGAGATATCTTTTAGATAACCTTTCGCCTGCGCATTCAATTGTATGCTTTCATTTTCATAGGCCCGTAAATTTTTTTCGTAATCAGGCAAAAATTCAAGAATATCTTTTACACCCAAAACTGAATGATCAAGGTTTGCATCCACATAGAGATTTCCTAAATTTTGCGTAAGGCTTTCAACAGATGGATATTTTGCGATCACGCGGTTTTGGATCACGGATGAATTGGTACGTAACAACAGGTTGGTTAGATATGCGGCAGTGTCGCTGTAATAAAAATCGGAATGTAATTGCTGAACCTGCAGCCCGCTTTTCTCATCAAAGGCAAGCTGGCGGATACTTCCTTCGTAAATTGAAGGAGTAAAAAGCAAGCTATCTGCATCAATTGTAAGATGCGTGATGTGAATGTGATTATAATCGAAACCGTATTTTGCTGCCACTGTGTTGTTATCATTATACACTATTTCATCATTATTAAAATTAGCTTTGGTGATCTCAAATTTCCAGGAATTATTTGTGCTGCTGTCTGATTGATTTGAGCTGACTTGCGCAACTACCCCAGAGGTTCCTGCTTTTTCAAAAGTCACTTTGGCTATTGTATTATTTAGCATTACATCATTCAGCACAACAGCCGGATTTTGTAAATTGATTTTTCCCGGATGTGTAACAAAATCCCCAACCTGTAAAAGCGCGGAAAAATTAGATATGTCATTTTGATACTTACAATTTATCTGCTCCAGGGTAACGGCACCTATGTCGATTGACGGGTTCGGTGAAGATGTAGAGTCAGGCGGCTTGACCGCTACTGCAGCATTGTAAAGAAGTGGTGGGTATTGATGAACGGTTGTTATGACATTCGAAATATCTATTGAAGGAATATCAAAAGCCAGCTTATATGGATCGAACCGTTTGAAAGTAGTTTCCAGGTGACCGAGCTTGAAATCTATATCATTCCCGGTTCCATCATCTTTAAAACTGGCGACGATGTTGTCAAGCGCAATCTTGCCGATGTTGAATGTAAAATTGCTGCTTGTATCGGTGCCGGTACCGGGCGGTGTTTGCGGCCCTCCCGAAAAGGCGTTGACTACGTAGTCGAAATTAAAAGCCGTGCCTGGTTTAAGCCGATAAATATTTGTGCGAATGCTGTCTAACCCGAGGTACTGAATATCAACTTCATCACTTAGCAATTTAAAGAGGGAAATGTCAACTCGGATTTTACCGCCATAGAACAGTGTATCCTTTTCCTGGTCTTCAAAATAAACATGTTCCAGCACCAGTCGTTTCGGAAAATCTAATGTCAGCTTCCCTATTTCAACCTTGGTTTTGATTTTTCCATGTATATATGCGACTATTTTTTTTCTTGCATAGTTCTGCACTGCGGGCAATTGTATGAGGATATATGCGAGTACGATCAGAAAGACTAAAATGCCGACGATCCAGGCAAAAATTTTTCGAATCTTCTTCAGGATGATTTTAGCTTTCAATCAATCAAAATGTTTAATGAATTTAACGACACAAAAATTTCGTACTTCGCGGTTGCAGATAAACCTGATTCGCAGACCGGCAATGACGGTAGCAATATGATATATCAACCACAATGCATGTAAGGCAGATACAATGCCAAAAATATTGTTCCTTTTACGCCTTCTATAAATAATTGTTGCCAATGATGCACAATACAGGAAAAGCATTCCTCATGAAAAACGCCCGAACGTATCTTTCTTATTATAATAGAAATCATTAGGTCCGGTGGCAAGGCTTTTGTGTTGCTATGAGTGTTCTCTGCAAATCAATTTCACATTTAAATAAATTAAAGATATGAGTAAAACTGTTGGTGATTTTCTTATCGAACGTCTATGCGCATGGGATGTAAAAAAAATTTTTGGATTTCCCGGTGATGGTATTAATGACATCATAGGCGCTTTGGGAAGAGCAAAAGAAAAAATAGATTTTATTCAGGTACGTCACGAAGAGATGGCTGCTTTTATGGCTTGTGCTTACGCAAAATTTACCGAAAAGCCCGGTGTATGCATGGCAACTTCGGGGCCGGGTGCCATTCACCTTTTAAATGGGTTGTATGATGCAAAGATGGATCATCAGCCTGTGGTGGCTATCGTTGGTCAGCAGGCGCGTGCCGCGTTAGGCGGCAATTACCAGCAGGAAGTGGACCTTATATCTTTATTTAAAGATGTAGCCGGTGAATATGTACATATGTGCAGCGATCCATCGCAGGCGCGACATTTGGTAGATCGTGCCTTTCGCATTGCCCTAACTGAAAGAACAGTTACCTGTATCATTTTTCCCAATGACGTGCAGGAATTGCCTTATGAAGAACCGGCGCGTAAACATGGAACTGTGCATTCAGGAATCGGGTACAACCGGCCGGTAATTATTCCCGCAAAAGAAGATCTGCAAAAAGCAGCAGCTATTTTAAATGAGGGGAAGAAAGTAGCGATGCTCGTGGGAGCCGGTGCAAAAAATGCAGAAGCAGAAATAATGGAAGTGGCCGGCCTGTTGGGTGCTGGTGTGGCGAAAGCGTTGCTGGGTAAGGCGGTGCTGGCAGATGATCTTCCCTACGTAACGGGCGCAATCGGATTATTGGGTACTGCACCAAGTTGGGATATGATGATGGATTGTGACACTTTGTTGATGGTTGGTTCTTCATTTCCCTATTCAGAGTTTTTGCCTAAAGAAGGCCAGGCACGGGGTGTGCAAATAGATATTGATGGAAAAATGTTGGGCATCCGCTACCCGATGGAATTAAATCTGCAGGGGGATAGCGCCGCTACCTTGCAGGCCTTGATTCCTTTATTAAAAAAGAAAAAGGACAATAGCTGGCGGGAAAAAATTGAAGCAAATGTAAAAAGCTGGTGGGAGCTGATGGAAGCACGCATGCAAAACGAAGCGGATCCCATTAACCCGCAACAAATATTCTGGGAACTTTCGAAAAGACTTCCGGACAACTGCATCCTTTCGGCAGATTCAGGGTCTACGGCTACGTGGTTTGCGAGAGACCTCAGGATCCGGAGTGGAATGAAGGCCACGCTTTCCGGCAACCTGGCCACCATGTGCCCGGGCATGCCCTACACGATCGCTGCCAAGTTCGCTTATCCCGAAAGAGTGGCCATAGGATTGATTGGCGATGGCGCCATGCAGATGCTTGGTCTCAATGGTCTCATAACGGTTTCGAAATATTGGAAAACATGGAGCAATCCGCAATTGATCGTGTTGGTTTTAAACAACCGGGATCTTAACCAGGTTACCTGGGAACAAAGGATCATGTCGGGCGATGCAAAATTTAAAGGATCGCAGGATGTACCGGATTTTGCATACGATGAATATGCAAGATTGTTGGGCCTCGGGGGCATCAGGGTCGATAGACCGGAAGATGTGGAGCAGGCATTGGACGAGGCTATCGCATCAAAAAAGCCCGTCGTAATAAATGCGTACACAGATCCTTCTGTGCCGCCATTGCCACCCCATGTTACCCTTAACCAGATGAAGAATTTCAGCTCCGCAATTTTTAAAGGCGATGAAGATTCATGGAACATGATCAAACAGAGTTTTAAGGAAGTAGCCGAAAATTATTTACCGCACTAATCATGAAGCTCTATGAAGACACGGTTGTTGCAGATGTGATTTTGATAAAAGATCTGAAGGTGGGTGCATACAAAATCCCAACGCTTACCCATGAAGCAGACGGTACAATAAGTTGGGACAGTACAACCCTGGTGTTAGTAGAAATAGATGCGGCAGATGTTTCAGGTATTGGATATACCTATGCACATCATGCAACAACCGTTGTTATCAATAACATCCTGAAAAAGATCATAGTGAATGCGAATGCATTTGACATCGCATCGCTCAATGCAAAAATGATTGCCGCCATTCGCAACCAGGGACAAACCGGCATTGCAATGATGGCGGTATCGGCGATAGACAATGCGCTTTGGGACCTGAAAGCAAAATTGCTGAACGTTCCGCTTTGCAATTTGACCGGTAAGGCAAAAGAAAGTATGCTGATCTATGGCAGCGGTGGTTTTACCAATTACACCAAAAAGCAATTGCAGGAGCAATTGGGCGGCTGGGTTGCAGACGGAATTCAGCACGTGAAAATGAAAATTGGTACGGATGCTGCTGAGGATGTTGAGCGCGTGAGGCAAGCCCGTGCCGCAATTGGAAAAGATGCGAAATTATTTGTGGATGCAAATGGCGGCTACACTATAAAGCAGGCAATTGAAAAGTGCAACGAGTTCAACAATTATAATGTCTGCTGGCTGGAAGAGCCGGTAACCTCAGATAACCTTGAAGGATTACATTTCATTCGCGGGCAGGTACCACCTGCAGTAAATATAGCCGCAGGAGAGTACGGGTATAATCTTCCTTATTTCTATCACATGCTTAACGCAAATGCAGTAGATATTCTGCAGGCCGATGCAACGCGTTGCGGTGGCCTCACTAATTTTATTAAAGTAGCAGCCCTGGCGGAAGCCCGGCAAATACCATTTTCTTCGCATTGCGCACCCGCGCTACACTTGCATGCTGCTGTAGGTCTTCCTGGTTTTTATATCGCGGAATATTTTTTCGATCACGCAAGAATTGAAAATATGCTATTCGATGGAGTAATGCAACCCGTGAATGGACGCATCTTCCCCGATCTCTCGCGGCCGGGAATGGGACTTGAATTCAAACATAAAGACGCAGAAAAGTATAAAGTATAAAATTCAATACGATGATTGATACCGAAGCAAAACAAAAATTTAGTTACGCCGCTAACGGAACCTTTAAGCAGGATCATTCCACTCAATTTGAAACAAAATACGCGGATCAAGTAGATACAAGATCATTGGAGTCGGAATTGAAAAACGCTATCGAAGGGGAGGTTAGGTTTGATAAGGGAAGCAAGGCATTATATGCGGCTGATGCATCTAATTACCGCCAGATCCCTATCGGCGTTGTTTTGCCTAAAACAAAAAAGGATATCCTTGAGATAATACGGGTTTGCAGAAAATATGGTGCCCCTTTGCTAAGCCGGGGAGGTGGTACGAGCCTGGCAGGACAGTGTTGCAATGTTGCCGTGGTGATGGATACTACAAAGTATTATAATAAAGTGTTGCATATTGATACAAATGAAAAACTGGTTACGGTACAAACGGGAATTGTGCTGGATGAAATGAAACACACCACCGAAAAACTTGGACTCACTTTTGGTCCCGATCCTGCCACGCACAGTCATTGTGCCATCGGTGGCATGTTAGGAAATAATTCGTGTGGTGCGCATTCCGTGATGGCCGCCAATGAGGGTTACGGCGCCCGTACGAGCGATAATGTGCATTCAATGAAAATCGTTACCTACGATGGTGTGGAAATGGAAGTGGGTGAAACGAGCGAGGAAGAGTTGGAAAGCATTATTCAAAAAGGGGGTCGCAAGGGAGAAATATATAAACGATTAAAAGATCTGCGTGAAAAATACCAGGATCTCATTCGCGAAAAATACCCGGATATTCCCCGGCGCGTTTCCGGATATAACCTGGATGAATTGCTCCCGGAGAAAAATTTCAATGTTGCCCGCGCACTGGTAGGCTCTGAAGGAACGTGCGTTGTAATAACAGAGGCGACTATGAAACTCATGCATAAGCCCAAGAAGACATCGTTGTTGGTATGTGGGTTTAAAGATGTATATGAAGCCGGTTATCACGCACCCACCGCGTTGAAGTTTAACCCCATTGCGCTTGAAGGTTTAGACGACCTCCTGATTGATTACATGAGGAAGAAAGGCCTGGATGAAGAAGACCTGCCGCTGCTTCCTAAAGGCAATGGCTGGCTAATGATAGAATTTGATGGTGATACTAAAGAAGAAAGTGATGCAAAAGCGAAGGCCTTGATGGCAGAGTTTAATGTGGGTAAGAACAAACCGCACATGGAGTTGTATGATGATCCGCGAAAAGAGAAGAGGCTCTGGGATATTCGTGAATCAGGCTTGGGCGCTACGGCTTTCATTCCGGGCTTACCGGACAACTGGCCCGGGTGGGAAGATAGCGCAGTACCGCCGGAGAAAGTAGGGGATTACTTAAAAGATTTGAAAGACCTGTTTCACAAATATGGATACGAAGCTTCGGTGTATGGACATTTTGGGCAGGGGTGTATCCACTGCCGTATTCCATTTGATCTGAAGACACACAATGGCATCAACAAGTATAAGAGTTTTACAATTGAAGCTGCAGAACTGGTTGTAAAATACGGAGGTTCTATCTCAGGTGAACATGGAGACGGACAGGCGCGTGGCGAATTATTGAAAATCATGTATGGAAAGGAACTGGTAGATGCATTCAAAGAATTCAAACGCATTTGGGACCCGGATTGGAAGATGAATCCGGGAAAGATAGTGGATACATATGGACAACTTTCCAATCTTCGTTTAGGAACCGATTATGAACCAAAGGAATTAAAAACACATTTTGCTTTTGCAGACGACAAACATGATTTTTCAAGAGCCACGCTGAGGTGTGTAGGTGTTGGAAAATGTCGGCGGCATGAAGATGGCACCATGTGCCCAAGCTACATGGTGACTCATGAAGAAAAAGATTCAACGCGTGGAAGAGCGCATTCGCTTTTTGAAATGCTGCAGGGTGATGCGATCACCGACGGATGGAAGAGTAAAGAAGTAAAAGAGTCGCTCGATCTGTGTTTGGCATGTAAAGGTTGCAAAAATGATTGTCCCGTAAATGTTGACATGGCTACTTATAAGTCAGAATTTTTATCCCATTATTATAAAGGGAGGATGCGGCCGTCATCGGCTTATGCATTTGGCTGGATCTATTGGTGGAGCAGGCTTGCATCGAAAGCGCCATTTCTCGCCAATTTCTTTTTTCACGCGCCGATCATCAGCAATATTGTAAAAGCGATAGCCGGCATTGAACAAAAAAGAAAAATGCCGAAGTACGCGGACATTACTTTTAAAGAATGGTTCAGGAAGCGTCAATTGTCGATCGTCGATTGTGAATCAAATCTGAAATCCGAGATCAGAGATTCTAAATCGAAAGTTATCCTCTGGGCCGATACTTTCAACAATTATTTTCTTCCACAAACTTTAGTGGCCGGTGCGGAAGTGCTGGAAGCTGCAGGCTTTGAAGTGATCGTTCCTAAAAAATCCCTGTGTTGCGGCAGGCCACTGTACGATTTCGGAATGCTGAATACGGCTAAAAGTCTTTTGGTAGATATTATGCAAACTTTACGTGAAGAGATCAGGAATGATATTCCTATCGTTGGCCTTGAACCCAGTTGCATCGCAGTTTTTAAAGATGAGCTGATCAATCTTTTTCCTAACGACCAGGATGCGAAGCGCCTAAACAAAAATGTTTTTACCCTTGCCGAATTTTTAGAAAAGAAAGCGCCTGACTTTAAAATACCTAAGGTATTGCAGCAGGCAGTGGTACATGGGCACTGTCATCATAAGGCCGTAATGAAATTTCATGCCGATGAACGTGTCTTGGATAAAACGGGGCTTAATTATAAAATACTCGATTCAGGCTGTTGCGGTATGGCAGGATATTTTGGTTATGAAAAAGGTGAACACTATGACGTAAGTGTGAAGGCAGGTGAACGGGTACTGTTACCGGCGGTGCGTAATGCGGGTGATACAACGTTAATTGTTGCAGACGGTTTCAGTTGCCGTGAGCAGATCGAACAGGAAACGAACCGCAAAGGCATGCACCTGGCGCAGGTGTTGCAAATGGGTTTGAGGGAAAGTGATCCATCAGTGTATTTACAATTTCCTGAGAAGAAATATGTGGATGGAATGCGACTAAAAGATCCTGGTAAAAAGAAAAAGGTAATGGTTTTTGGCGCAATGGCTCTTATAGCAATTGCAGGGATTTACCTTGTCAAACAACGGGGAAAATAAAGGGCACATCCTTCTATAAATAATGAACAGGTCAATTGACAAGACACTGCGAAAACTTTACTACTAGGTTACGAAGAGTTTTGCTTTTGTGCCGGCTGTGATCTCTGTGTTGTTTCTTGTCTTTTCTATTTGCATGTTACAACTTGATTATTCCGGGGTCGGCAGACATATAAAGTCAGCATTTACGCTAATACGACTCAAGGATGCTAATACAGCAAGATCCGTTGTGTCAACGATCCTTGCAGGCATTATAGCACTCACGGTTTTCAGCTTTTCCAATGTGATGATCGTTCTGAACCAGGCTGCTTCGCAGTTGAGCAACCGCATTTTGCAAAGTCTTATCAGCAATCGTTTTCAACAGTCTGTACTGGGCTTCTATATTGGTAGTATCGTGTACTCTTTGTTCCTCTTGAGTTCTATACGAAACAGCGACACGGGCATATATATGCCCGCGCTGAGTATTTATTTATTGGTAGTGGTTGCAATCGTTGATATTTTTCTGTTCATTTATTTTCTGCATTATATCACACAAGTGGTGAAATATAACACGGTGATTGAGGATATACGAAAGGAAACATTTACATCTTTAAAAAAGGCTACTGTTAAAAAAAGCAGCGAGCCGGTTAGTTTTGATCATTTATTAAAACAGGAGATCAAAATGCCGGAGTCTAATTATTTCCAGGGATTTGATCAGAAAGAATTGGTCCGCTTTGCAGCGGAACGGAATGGCTATATCGAACTGCTTCATCCAATAGCTTCCTACGTGCTTCAGAGCACGCCGCTCCTTAATTTTTATGGAGGCCAGTTGCTAACTGAAAAAGAGGCGGGCGATGTGTTTAAGATGATCGATTTGTTTAATGATGAATCAATAGAAACAAATTACTATTATGGTTTTCACCAGCTCTCGGAAGTTGCAGTAAAGGCGTTGAGCCCGGGCATAAATGATCCACAAACGGCCGTACTGAGTATTCATGCATTGAGTGCGCTGTTCTTGTACCTGATCCACAATAATATCCAGGCAATATTCAAAGATAAGAACGGAACGGCCCGTGTCTTTTTAAGACAACGGGAGTATGAAGATCTATTTGTTGAATGTTTTTACCCGGTATGGAATTATGGTAAGGATGACCTGTATGTACAGCAGGCATTGTTGCGCATGCTGGTGCAGTTAAAAGATCGCTCTGATAAACGCTATTCCCCCTCACTTGAAAATTTATTAAGGGAAGTACGAAGAAAAGTACAAAAGGAAACGGAAGTGGCCTGATGCAATTTTCGTAACGATGATGGCCGGGCAAATTATAAGGTCACAAATCATCACACCTCAATTAGTATTTCGGTTTCTTCGCCGTTTTTCTCAACTTATTTTTGCGAAGACAGGAATGTCACGAGGTTATTTAATTCATCCTTTGTCAGGATGCCGCCGAATGCAGGCATATTGGTGCTGCCGTTCACGATCCGGATAGTAAGTTCCTGCGGAGATAGCCGGTTGCCTACGTTGGTAAGGTCGGGCCCCGCAAGTCCGCCGTAGTGATTGATCTTATGACAATATTCGCACCCTTTGTTATAAAAAAGATGTACGCCGGAAACAATTGTTGAATCAGGATGTTGTTCTTTGATAGCGCTGAGCGGCAGTGGCTTTGCATTAAAATGTGGTGACCATGGTGCTTTCAGCCCGGTAATCAGCAGGGCAATTACAAATATGAACACGCAAATAACACCAAACATGGCCCATGGTCTTTTTATCGGGCTTCGTTCTCCTTTGTTGGAAATAAATGGAATGGAAAAAAGCAAAATGATGGTAAGCAATGGCCCCAGCATCATGGCGATCGATTCAATTTTATGAGGCATGAGTGCAAACAAAGCGAAGAAGGGGATCATATACCAATCGGGAGTTGGAGAAGTGTGAACGACGGATGGATCAGGGGCATTGTCTAATTTCGGGGCTCCTAAAATAATGGCCAATACAATGATGCAGATAATAATTATGGAACTGAAGATCACGTCTCTCCAGGCTGCATTGGGCCAAAACGGAACACTTTTTTCCTTTAGGTATTTTTCATACCAGGCCCTGTAGGTTTTAGGATCCACGGGCCGTCCGGCCTTTGGCGGTTCAGAGATGCCATTTTTAAAAACGAGGTAAAGGTGAAAGCCGATAAAGATAAAGATGAAAGCCGGTGCAATAAATACATGGTAAGAATAAAACCTGCTAAGGCTTTGCCCGCCAATAGTATTACCGCCGAGTAACAGTCTCGCAAGATATTTTCCCACCAACGGTATGCGGCCGAGCTGTTGCGCCGCCACTACTGACGACCACACGCCACTCGCATCCCATCGAAGCAACTGCCCGGTAAATCCCATGAAGATGGTAAACAACAAAAGGAACACGCCGCTGATCCAGTTCATCTCGCGTGGAAATTTATACGATGCGGTAATATAGGTACGCATCATGTGCAGACCGATCAAAATGATCATGGCCGAAGCCCCATAATAATGAATACCACGAAGCACGTTTCCAAACTTTGCCTGGTTGGTAATAAATTCCAGGGAGGTGTATGCATTGTTGGATGATGGTTGATACAACAAAGACAGTGCTACTCCGGTGATCACCTGCAGCACAAAAACAAAAAGGGTAGCGCTGCCGAAAACGTAGGTCCATAGCGATCTTGGAGGCGCAGGATGTTTCATCAATGGACGCAGCAGATCTGATATACCACTTCGGTCATCTACCCAGTTCCATATTTTTTTAAAAACTTTTTTCATCCTGCTTTTAAGGTTGTAATGGGAAGTGGTTCGGTCTTTATCTGTACTTCGTTGTGGTACACGCGTACTTCATAGTGCGTAAGAGGCTTTGGTGGCGGGCCGGCGGCCACAGTGCCGTCTGCATAATATACTCCTCCGTGGCAGGGACACATGAATAGTTGCGCTTGTGCTTCCCATCTGACGGGGCAACCAAGATGCGTGCAATTTGCCGCGAAGGCAATAAATTTTTCGTCACTTACCCTTCGTAACCATGCAGCAGACTTTGCGGTAACGCCTGCATATGGCTTTGGCGCAGCATTCACAAATGTTACCAGTTGCGTGCTTCCTGGTGCAAAATCATTCAGCATACCCACCTTACGCCATTTCTCATTGGGCTTTTCGAGCAAAGGAGCCAACACAGCGCTGATCACAGGAACTGCTGCAACTGCAGCGCTCGCAGCAGCAAAAGTTAAACTGAGTTTCATCAGGAAGTTTCTCCTGTTGATCTCTTCCTCACTGATATTTTCGTTATCATTTTCTAATTGATCATTCATTTCTCAAATTATTTATCCATCCAAAAAGTGATACGGCAAAAACTAAAAGGCCTGTTACTGAAAAGAGCCAGGTGGAAAGTAATCCCCAACCCATAAGAGTGAGGCCAAGCGCCAGGAAGAACGGCCAGTAAGTAGGCCTTGGCAAATCCTCAGGCTTTGCTTTTGTTTTTATTATTTGTTCATCATGCTCCATGCGATTCGTTTTAATGAGTGGAAATATTTTCTTCAATCGTTTTTAAAATATCTTTTTCCTGGAACCATTTTATTAAGATCGCCATCGATGCAGAGAGATAAATGAAGCAACAGGGCACCCACATTACGAGTCCTGCAATCTGCTGATCTTCTTCGGCCGACAGGTTCCAGTTGTTCCTGATAATTTTTAGAAAACTGTAAGAATCATTTGTTGCGATATAGTGCGTGTAGGTACCCGCGGGCGCAAAGGTGATCAGCAAGCCAAGTAAAGAGCAAAAGACACATGCAGAAGCCAGGTAAGCAACTGCACGTAGCGCTCCAAGACGATACTGCTTGTACGGATTAATAACGGGCCAGCTAAAGAATATTCCCGCAACCACAAGACTCATCATGTGAGCGCTCATCAATACGTCCATCCAGGGGGTCAGGTGCTTCATCGAATTCAGGGAAACAACTTTGTTGAAAATGGGGGGAATGTGCCAAATCCACATCACACAAACGCCCGCACCCCATGTAACTAACGGCGCCGCATACACGTTTTTTGAGATAAAAAGAAAAAGTTTTTCAAAACGATTGCCTGGCGGTATCGACGCAACGAGCAGTGGACCCGCTATTAGCAACAACAACACATGTGCAAGCATATGGGCACTAAACAAAAAGTGGCTGCCAAGAAAATGTAGCGGCGAGGCGATGCACAGAATAATTACAGCGATGGCAGAAAAAAAGTACAGTGACTTTTTGCCAAAATGAAAATATACCGCGTACGCATACAGCATGCAAAGCAGCAACAAGGCACATGCATTTATTATATTGAAATTCCAGTGATAGAAAAGATTCACCATAAAAACTTTTTTATAACCTTGTAAATTTTGGCAACACGTATACCACTGTAAAAACAAACACCCAAACGATATCTACAAAATGCCAGTAAATGCCAACCGTACTGATCACATTGGATGAAGATTTCTTAAAGTCGCCAAGAATAGTTAACCCTAATACTATGCTTAGAATAATAAGCCCTATAAAAACGTGGAAGCCATGAAAGCCGGTTAGTGCATAAAAGCTCGTTCCGAAAACACTTCCGCCAAGGGTAATGTTGTCGTTGACCAGGCGAACATATTCTTTGCCCTGGCCAACCAGGAATATGGTTCCGAGGAGAATGGTGAACGCCAGCCAGAAATTTACGCTTTTGATATTCCCTTGCTTATATTTTTTTTCGGCCATCCAAAAAGTAAAACTGCTGCTGAATAAGAATAAAGTAAAAATGCCCGTGGTTTCAATATCAAGATGACTTACTTCATGAGGTTCAAAACCGGAATTATAAGCCATGTAAATAAATGCCATGATCAGCGAAACAAAGAACATGGATTCCGTGCCCACCACCAGTTTCATCATTGTTTTATTTTCTATCGCCATTTTTTAGTCGTTATTTTTTTGACAAATGTTTCCAGTTCCACAGTGGCCGGCTGCCTTCGGCCACCGGCAGCTCATCGAAATTTTTCAATGGCGGCGGCGAGGAGGTGGCCCATTCCAGCGTGTATCCGTTCCACGGATTGTCGCCGGCGATTTTACCCTTCCTGATACTTTTATAAATAAGATATAACAATACGAGTATGGAACCGCCCATGATAAAGGCGCCGGTTGTGGAAATAAAATTTAATACACGATACCACGGAAGATCCGGATAGGTGTATACTCTTCTAGGCATACCAATAATACCCAATGCATGTTGTACCAAAAATGTTGCGTTAAACCCGATCACAAACAACCAGAAAAACCATTTGCCGGTTTTTTCATCAAGCATCCTGCCGGTCATTTTCGGGAACCAGTAAAACAGACCTGCAAACAATCCGAATATTGTACCACCGATAAATACATAATGAAGATGCGCAACAACATAATACGTATCGGTCAGTTGCCAGTCGATTGGTACGATAGAAAATGCAATGCCGCTCAATCCTCCGATGGTGAACTCGATGAGAAATGCAACTGCAAACATCATCGATACGGTGAATCGTATTTTACCTCCATACATCGTCGCGAGCCAGTTGAATATCTTTACGCCCGTGGGTATACCGATGAGCATGCTGCTGGCAGAAAAAAATGAATCAACGGTATTGCCAAGACCCACAGCAAACATGTGATGTACCCACACGCCGAATGCGAGCAGTGCAATAGCCACAGAAGAGGCGGCAACAAAAGCATATCCAAAAACAGGCTTTCGGGAAAACACCTGGAACACTTCTGAAAGGATGCCAAAAGGGGGTAAGATGAGAATATATACTTCCGGGTGGCCGAATATCCAGAACAGATGTTGCCACAATAAGGCGGAGCCGCCGTTTGCTGTATTAAAAAAATGTGCATGAAATTGCCTGTCCATTAAGAGCATCGCCAGTGCTGCGTTTAACGAAGGAAATGCCGCGAGCAATAAAAAGGAGTTTACCAATACCATCCATACGAATAAAGGAAGCTTGTTGAGCTTCAGGTTTTTTATGCGCATGTGAAGAATGGTTACAATGAGGTTGATGGAAGTGGTTACGCTGCCGATGCCGGAAAGCAATAAGCCCATGGCATAATAATCGATACCGGGACTGCTTGAATAATTTTTTTGATTGAGTGGAGCATAATTAAACCAACCCGCATCAGGAGCACCGCCAGCAAGAAAACTGAAGTACATCAGCAAGCCGCCGAACAGGGTGATCCATAAGCTGAACGCATTCATTCTCGGGAAAGCCATTTCATTAGCGCCGATCATCAGCGGAACCATGTAAACAGAAAATCCAAATACCGCCGGCATGGCTACCAGGAAGATCATCGTGGTACCATGCATGGTAAAAAACTGGTTGTACGTTTCGGGGCCCAAAAAATGATTTAGCGGCAACGCCAGTTGCGTACGCATCAGTAACGCCTCTGTGCCACCGAGCAAAAAGAAAAGCATTGCGACAAACAAATACATGATCCCGATCATCTTATGATCAACCGAGGATATCCACTGCAGCAAACCCTGGTCTGAACTTACTCCCAGGCCAGGAAAAGATTTTTGAGGTTCGGGAATTTGTACTAGTTCACTCATAATTTATTTCTGCCGATATTTTATCGGGTCATCTTATTTAAGCTCCGTTAAATAATGTGCCAGCGCCAGCACGGAATCTCTATCGAATATGAAATCGGGCATACGGGCACCGGGTTTTATTTGCTGCGGATGATCGATCCATTTATACAAATTACTTTCAGTATTGGCCAGCAAACCGGTCAATATATCCTGCCTGCTCCCGATGTGCGTAAGATCCGGCCCCACCGTGGCGGTAGCAGACGTACCTTGTATTCTGTGACAACCTGCGCAGGTTTTTTCTTCAAATATTTTTCTGCCGGCAAGCGCAAGTGTATCCGTTGGCACGATACCGTCTTTTGCATTTTGCGACAGCCATTGGTTAAAATCAGCCGGTGTTTGTGCTATTACTTTGATGCGCATCCATGCATGCTGAGCGCCGCAAAACTCACTGCAGGCGCCAATGTAGGTGCCGGGCGTTTTTATATCGAGCCATAAATAATTATTCAAACCCGGTACCAGGTCTATTTTATTTCCGAGCTCGGGTACCCACCAGTCGTGTATCACATCCGCCGATCGCATTTCCATCAGCAGGTGTTTGCCGACGGGCAAATGCACTTCATTCGCAGTGACCACATTTGAAGCAGGATAATTTACCTGCCACCACCATTGATGCCCTGTGATGATCACATCCGGTTGTTGTGATTTGGATGGCGCAGAAGCAATCGCTCTTTCTACCGATACGGTTTGATAAAAGAAATAAGCAAGCAATACAGCGGGTATCCCGATCATGAATGTTTCCAGCAGTTTATTGCCGCCCGTTTGCGCCGGTTCCGAATCGTCATTTTTCCTTTGCCGGTATTTTATACTGATATAAGTAACTAATACCGTTACCAACAAAAGCATGCCCGCGGCAGCAATATTGAATGTTGAAAATAGGTGGCTGATCTTTTCCGCCTGCACCGATACAGGGTGGGTGATAGATTGTAATAAGAAGAGTAAAGAGAAATATAGTTGTCTTGCATACATCAAGTGTGTATATGTTTTACAATCAGGAAATAGAAATTATTATATCAAAAAACTACTTACGTATCGTTTCTGATTATTTCAACTGAGTAATTTTTGTTTTCCCAATGTGCGGACTCTTCCCAGTAAAAAGTAAAATCAATGGCACTGGCTTTTTCGCTGGTAGTTCTTATATCGGTTACGAAGATGCCTATACCGCTGTCTTTCGACTCAGCCGTATAAGTGTTTTGCCATGCATCATCTGTCCACGTGACTTTTGTTTTTGCCATCGTTTCTATGCGCAATGTCTTGCCCAGCTCTATCTTTTTCAGCATGCTGTTGAACCGCCACGTTATTATGTCTGATCTTTTCTTTTGCTCCAGGTAGCGTTCCCGCGTTTGTTTTGGCATGTCGTATACCTTTCTTGCTTTGATAGAAGCGCATAATTTGATGTATTCTGAATGCGCCCAGGTAAGGGGCATAGCAGACCCGGAATGCTGGCCGCGGTATAAATGTTTTTCGGGAATATCATCGCTGTCCCATATTTGTTCGCTGAGCAACCCATTGTTTGCAAAGCCATCCATTGCTTTTAATAAATTCTTGGCTCCCTCTATGTTGCCTCGGGCAATTTCATAATGGCCTCTTTCGCCGGATAGCAGTGGCCATGCTCTCCCGATGCCGGCACCGTCGTAAGGATCACCCTCTTCAGTTTCTCCGTAGCCGTCGTTATTATAGCGATGCCAGCATGGGCCGTTGGGCGTATCTACTTTGAGAAGTGCGTCAATAATTTTTACCGTATTGGTAATTCGCGGGTCACCGGGTTCGCGTAATCCGAACCTGACTAACGACAATGCATCCACGCTTACCAGGTCGGTCAATTTCGTTTGGCCGTCGCCGTTATGATGATTTTTCAGATGGATGGACCGGTCGCCCAGTTCATTTGCCGGCATATTGCTATACGGATTGATCCTTATGTAATACCCATCCACGCCATACTTGCCGGCGAGTTCAGTTCCTGTTACATAGGTCCGGTTTTCCACCAGTTCGTTCCATGCATCCGCTGTTTCCCGGCAATAAGTTGCCAGCTCTTTTTCGTTATTGAGATCGGCTAGGTCAGCGCCCGCAAGAAGACCCGCAATTTCAGCAGCCAGCGTAAACTGTGAATAGCCTTTTTCTTCTTCCCACCTGTCCTGTTGTGAATAGGGCCCGTTAACAACCAGGAAGGCGAGTGATTTTTTTACAAGAGGCCAGTATCGCCTCATGCGGTTCCTGTCAATGGACTTTTCTTCAAAACATTTATACATAAGTAAGATGGGCAACGCAACCTGGTCCATCTGCATTCCGGTCCAGTGGGGAGAACCTTCCAGCCACATATTCTGCGGCCAGCTTCCGTCGGCGTTTTGCGTACTCATCAGGTAGGTGAGTATGCGGAGGGCATCTTCTTCTGCATGCAATGCCATAAAGCCCCCTGCGCTTTCTACCAGGTCCCTGGGCCATACTACATGATAGCCGCCTTTGCTTGAATCGCCTTTGATATTGCCCCATGGAATAGAAAGACTGGCGATGATACCTCCGGGGAAAGTTTTTGCTTCGTGCATACGTAATATGGAGGAACTGATCTTCATGTTTTTTCCGGGTATACTGCTCAGGCTCTTGAGCCATGTTTGCCAGCCATGCAGGTACATTCTTTTTGCACTTTTAAAACCTTCCAGGATACTGCCCCGTGCATGATTGGCTGCTTCATACGGGTTTCTCCCGAAGCCAACAGCCAATAAAATTTCTGCACCTGCATCCAGGTTTATCTCTCCTGTAAGAGCAATGTTTCCATTGTTGGCATTCGTATATTCCCATTCCATTGTATTATGCGCATGAATATCTGTCCATCCGTCGGAGTGGCCTACATAGCCGACAGAACGTTTCAACCATTTTGCAGAGGAAGCCATTGCAAGGCAGAGATCCTGGTATTGGGCAAACAACATCGGAACGCCTTTGTATTCGCCAGTCCATCCGTTGTTATGATCGCCTTCATCACCAAGGTGAGGCGCCAGCATTATGTACAGGTGTGGTGTGGCCAGCGACGCAGCGGCATCAAATTGTATTTTTTGTAAAAAAGTATTCCTGATCGGGTCGGTAATAATTTCTTTGGTGATCCTGTATTTATTTTGCTTGCAGGTATTGACGATTTCATAAGCCGGAATTCCGGGTTTCAGCATTCTAATGTCGTGTGTCGTGTCTCTTTTTTCTTCAGAAAAAAAATTATTGCCATCGGTTACTATCAGTTCCATGTCTCTCGTGCAGGCGATATCTTCCCGTGGAAAATAGATTTCATTAACAATGCCGTGGCTGAGACTGAAAGCCACATCTGACAGTGTATTCAGCGCTTTCCCGATTCCTGATTTTGTACTGGAGGTCCATTTGGCCTTTATGCCGGGAGCGCCCGGTGCGTAGTATTTGTTATCTGGCATGATCATTTTCTTACCCGGAGCATTCCTGCTTTACTGTAACTTTTGCGGTAACTAAATTACCGGCCACATACTGGGGAGTATTGAATGTGGGAGGCCGGATAAACTTACCGTTGACACGTTTTTAAACGGTGCACGTAGTGCATACATGCATGATCGTGCCGTGAAACTGCGAATGCTTCCGATATTTTATAATGATCAATTAATAACAAAAGTCTTGCCATCCAAAGCGCCCTTTGGTTTCAGATCATTATATTCTGTTACTGTGGTAAATGGGTTATGCATTTGTATAAATAATTCCACGATGTGTTTATTGTTATAAATTGATATGACCTTGAGCGACTCATTCCGGTCTTTTCGAAAAAAGGATTCTTTATTAAATAAGTAAGCTGGACCAGGGATTTTTATAGCGAAAGAAAACGGATTTCTTTTGACTATGATAATTGCTCATTTCTGCAATTATAATTTCTCATATTCGCCGAAAATTCAACTTTATACTGTTAAATCAGATCCTTTCAGATAAACCCGCAATGATAAAATTGACTTAGATTCTCCTTTTCCAGGGTTGAAAAATCAAAATAGGAATTACAAGAGATATAACAATAATTCCCCAAAGAATCCAATCTTCCGTCATCCATGGGCGAAATGTGAAGTGACCGTGCGATCCGGCAACTCCAATGAAGTAGACAAGAAAGCCAATCAAAACTGAAACTATTGCGCCGATGATTTTTACGAACTTCATAAATAACTGTGTAACCGAATTTTTGTCTACCCTTTACCGTTATAATAGCCTCTTAAAAAATCATATCACCTGGAACCCCAATGCATACGGATCATCATCAGGATCAATAGTAATGGTATTATATCCATAAATCCTTGCCCAGCCTTCAATACCAGGGCGGATGGCAGGTTTGCCTGCAACGACGAGTTCCTCTTCTATCGTTCCGGTAAACCTGGAACCGATGATGCTTTCATGAATGAACACGTCGCCTTTCTTTAATTTTCCTTTGGTGTACCACTGCACCATGCGCGCTGAAGTACCCGTGCCACATGGACTACGGTCGATGGCTTTGTCTCCGTAAAAAACGGCGTTGCGGGCGGTGGAGGTTTTATCGAGAACGGCGCCCGTCCATAAAATGTGTGAACAGCCTTTAATATTTGCATCTTCAGGATGTACAAATATGTTGTTCTCATTAATTCGCTTGCGCATTACCCGGCTCCACGAGATAAGCTGATCGGCGCTATAATGTTCCAGTCCTTTGAAGTTTTGTTGCACGTCTACGATTGCATAAAAATTTCCGCCATAACTAACATCTGCTTTCAACTTCCCAAGATCAGGGCATTCTACCTCAATATTTTCCGCAGCAAGAAATGAAGGTACATTTACCAGCTTAACTGATTTCACTTTTTTACCTTCCTGCTTGTAAGTGATCAAAACCAAACCTGCCGGCGCTTCCATGCGCACAATTCCGGGTGTTTTCGGCACAATCAATCCTTCTTCAATACCAATAGTGATAGTGCCAATGGTACCATGACCGCACATCGGCAGGCAACCGCTCGTTTCAATGAACAAAACGGCTACATCATTTTGCGGATCATGAGGCGGATATAAAATACTTCCGCTCATCATGTCATGACCTCTTGGCTCAAACATCAATCCCTTTCTTATCCAATCATACTCCTGCATAAAATGCAATCGCTTTTCACCCATGGTTTTCCCATGCAACTCCGGGCCACCACCGGCAACTAATCTCACCGGGTTTCCGCAGGTATGCGCATCAATGCAAAAAAATGTCTTCTTCATGAGTGATTTTTTTCTTACGCAGTTATCGTACACGTCTTTAAAGGAAAATAACAGCGATATATCATGCTATTGCTCACATTGCGACAGCCTTTTTCCCTTTTGAAAAATCAGGTAGTGAAGGCCGTGCGGCCAGCGCAGTACTGATGATGTTCAAAATGTGCTCACGTTCTTTACCAATCAAGGTGAGTCGTGGTGCACGTACATATTCTGAACCAATACCGGTGAGCGATGCGGCAAGTTTAATATATTGTACCAGCTTGGTATGAATATCCAGTTCAAGCAATGGCATGAACCAGCGATAGATGTCACGGGCTTCATCAATTCGTGCTGATTGTACCAATTCATAAATAGCTACCGTTTCTGCCGGGAATGCACATACCAGTCCTGCCACCCATCCGTCGGCTCCCAGTAACATTTCTTCCATTGCCAATGTATCTACACCACATAACATTTTAAAACGATTGCCAAAGCGGTTGATCATTCTCGTAACATTCGTTACATCTCTTGTAGATTCTTTCACGGCTTGTACCGTAGGCACTTCCGCGAGTTCATCAAACATGGCGAGCGTGATCTCTGTTTTATAATCGACAGGGTTATTATATAAAATGATCGGAAGATCTGTGGTTGCGGCAACTGCTTTGAAATATTCAACCGTTTCGCGATGATCTGTTTTATAACGCATCGGCGGGAGCAGCATTAATCCTTCTGCACCCCATTGTTTCGCAAGCAGCGCATTGTTTACGGCTTCTCGCGTAGAGCCCTCCGCGATATTCATCACAACCGGCACCGTGCCGTTAACTTTTTCAATACAAAATTTTGTCAGGGTTTCCTTTTCTTCCAAAGTAAGCGTACTGCTTTCTCCGAGCGTGCCGCCAAGGATGATTCCGTGAACGCCGGCTGCTAATTGCGCATTGAGATTTTTTTCAAATGCAGGAAGATCAAGCTGATCCTTGCTGTCGAACTGAGTGGTGAGTGCAGGAAAGACTCCCTTCCATTCTAATGCCATGTGCTGAAAATTTTGGTCAAAATTATTTGTAGTTGGGCTAAAAGCATGAAAGTTTTTTGGGAATATTATGGAGGCGCAAAAAAACCTGGAAGTTTGCGGGAAGAAAACTCCTGTTCATGTAGATTTCCGGAAACTTTCGGTGAGCTGGCTTAGTTTACATTTTTGCGATCTTTTTTGATTTATTTGATCCTAAACCAATCAAAATCCGCATAACCACCTACACTTTTTGTGGCATAATTGAACAGGCAGAATTTATTTCCCGTAAATATTTTCAGGCTGAAACGCATCTGCAACTCGTCGCCAAAAGTTTTGTAAAATTTATTATCAAGGCTGTATTGAAAAATGGCTTTGCCTGTAGCATTGGAGGCCAGCGTTCTCAGGTAAACAGTTTTTCCTCTTACTGCAACAGAATCTATTATTTTACCATCATTCACTATTATAATGCAGGGCGTATTATTTTTTTTCTCTACACCAATGTAGGCGTATGGCATCTGGAATACTGCCAGTCCGGCTATGTCGCCATCTTTCATACCGGCGATCTCCATTTTTGTAGTGGCAACTGTTTGTATGGCCTGGTCACGCTTTGAAAATGGCCGTTGCGTAAGTGTATTCACAGCTTCTGTAAGATTGCTTACCACCCTTGCTGTTGACAAACGGAGGTAGCCAGGTCTTTTTGTTAACGACCATTTTGCAGGATCGGGATTATGATTCCACCCCCACTGCATCCCCAATTTTTTTTCGTTGAATTCATCTGACGTGGGGAGATTGGTGATCGGATAAGTTTTACCAACATCGGGTTTCTTAAAAGTTGTAACCGCCTTCCCGTCAATGCCAATCATCGGCCAACCATCTTTCCAAGTTACAGGTTGCAATGAGGGAAATCTTCCAAATGGCCCGCTGTCAACAAACAATATCGTCCACCATTGGCCGGTTTGCGTTTGAATTAAAGCACCCTGGTGAATGCCGTAGTTGATGCCCTTTGTTGTATCATAAATAAGCAGTTTTTCTTCGTAAGGCCCATAAATATTTTTTGAACGAAGCGCCACCTGCATACCATCTCTTCCTCCATACGTTGAATATAAATAATAATAGCCATTGATCTTGTATACATGCGTTCCTTCAAGGCCCTTTCGAATATCGCCGGTAAATACCAGCGAATCCGGGCCAACGGGGGCGAGACTGTCATTTACTTGCGTAATGGAAAGCTTGCCATAACCCTGCGCAACATAAACTTTTCCGTCATCATCAAAAAATAACCCGGGGTCGTAAAAGCCTTTTGGTAAATGTGTAATATGCCATGGCCCCTCGGCTCTGCTGGCAGTACACATGAAGCCACCTTCATTGAGTGTAATGAACAACAAATAAAATTTTCCGTTGTGATATTTTAAACTGGTAGCCCACTGTCCGTGCCCATACCGATTACAGCTATCGAGGTCATAACATTTACTGAAATCAAATCGTGGCACTGCATTGCTGCAATACTGCCAGTTTACCAGGTCATGCGATTTCAAAACCGGTACGCCCGGAAATACAAACATGGTAGTGTTGACCATATAGTAGGTATCACCAACCCGTATCACATCCGGATCGGGAAAGTCTGCAGAGATCAACGGATTGGTATAAGTGCCATCACCATTATCGCTGTGCACATTTTGTGCATGGGATAATTTTGGCACAACAAAAAAGAGTGCGACGAACAGCGCAACCAGTTTTGTTTTTTTGTTGATCAATAGCATTGCGCATTTTTGTGTTTTGCGTGATCTTTGTTTTATCATCCTGTCGATAAAAAATTACCTGGTCTGAATTTGCATAACCGTTACTGAATAAGGCGGAAAGCTCTCTCTGAAATTTTTCTTAATTCCTTTTGCCGTAGAAGTTACCGGTACAATATTTTTCGGATCGTCAATAGTGTTTGTATCCGTAGGTTTATCACCTTTTACGGTAATTACAGTGGCTTCAGGTGAAACCTTTGTTGCCCCATCAAGATTTATTTTTATAGTTTGTTTTTTGCCGATCGTGTTTACCACTTTCAGATAAATGGTTCCTGTTGTATCATTCATTGTTGCAGAATAAAAGAGGGTGGGAACTGTTTTAACCTTTATTCCATTTGCACTGTCTTTTTTAGTAAGTGGCATGTTTTGAACCGGTACATTTTCGAACGTTGCAGGAACGATCCTGTTGCCCAAATAATGATTAAAAACTTTTTGTACATAGTAGGATGGTGAGCCATAACTGTTCAACGCATCATAACCAATCAGGTCAGAATCCCATTGCCACGCTCGGTTACCCGTAACAGGATCTTTACTAACGTTTACGAATAAAGGCGCATAACAAGACATGATAACCAAATCTGAATTGCGTTCCATGCATGTCATCCATGCGGCATCGCCAAGTGCTGCATTCATATTTGTTGTTGGAGCGCCTTCGCGCGTTGCCCATTCACCCACAAATATTTTAGGGCCGTTGCGATCATAGTTATCATACTGCGAAGCATGCTCCCACATATCCCACGAGTTGCGGTAATAATGTTCATCGACGATCCTGGGTTGTTTACCGGTAACTTGCAAAGAAGGATATTGTGTGCCGGGAATAGTAGAGATGCACTCTAATTGCGGATATTTTGCATTGATTGCATTTCTGAATTGTGTAAATCTTCCATTATAGCTGTTCGATCTGTCGAACCAATCTTCATTACCTATTTCAACATATTTTAGTTTGAACGGCGCAGGATGCCCGTCAACAGCACGTTTGGCACCCCAGTAGGTGGTGGTGTCGCCGGTTACATATTCAATTTCATGCAGCGCGTCATCCACATAAGGTTTTAATAACGGACCTGCATCAATATGATCGCCTTGCAAAGAATACCCGGCATAAACCGCTAACACGGGTTCAGCACCCATATCTTCTGTCCACTCCAAAAATTCAAGTAAGCCCATTCCATCTGAAGGACGATACCCCCATGAACCTTTATGTCCCGGCCTGTCTTCCACCGGGCCGAGTGTTGACTTCCACGGAAACGCATCTGTGATCAAAGGACCTTCCACAAAATTACCGCCGGGAAAACGCAGAAACTTTGGTTTCATATCAACCAACATTTGCATCAGGTCTTGGCGGTTGCCATTACTTCGGTTATTATATGTTGGCGGGAAAAGAGAAACAAGATTGAAATAATATAATCCCTTGCGATTAGTTGAAATAACAAAACGTGCATCTTTGGTTGGCTTCACGTCTGCCGCCGTTGTTAATTTTACTTCATATTTCTTCCAAAGATTACTTTTTTCAAGATCAATGGTCCCCGAAGCGTAGACCGTTTTGCCGTCATTGCTTTCGATAGAAACCATGATCGGGCCAGGTGTATTGTTTTCAATATCCGGCAACGGTGGCGTGTTGGGTTTAGGTTCCCAGGGCCAGCGGAAAGGCTCCGTGCGGGCTGTACCTTTTATATAAAATGATGCCCTGTAGGTGGCAGATGGCCTTACCGGTATGCCCCAAAAGCCTTCATTGGCAATGCCCACTCTTCCGGAAACTTTTTCTACAGTAAGCCGAAGACAGGTTGAGAGTGCACCGTTAATCGCCTGCCCACGTTCATCGTATGGAATGTGGTCTTCGTTTGCTGCAATGAGATGAATAGAGGCGCTGTCTGCAGCATTGTCTTTAACAAGGCTCCAGCCTTCAGGTGCTATTTTGCTGTCTTTAAATATCCTGTTGCGAACCAGTTCTCCATATAGGCCGCCGTCATAAGAGTGATTGATTTCTTCCGTCATTAAGCCATATAATGTCGGGCTCACAGTCGCTCCGGGCTGACTTACATGTAAAGTGATGGATGGCGTTTGCGCGTTTACGTTAGTAAACACAAAGCAATTTGTTGCAATCAGAAAAAAAATACTTTTTAGTTTCATTGTATATATCTCTTAAATTTTTAACGGTTCATCTGTCGCCACTGGCTTCAGTTATGTTTTATCAAACGCACGTAATAAACTCCTCCCGCAGTATTTCCTTTTAGTGATTGAAACTTTACGCGCACATGATCCTTATTTTTTACCATGGATGCGGGAATGCTGTAAGTAACATCAAAAAATTTAGATTGATTCCAGCGGCCGGTATTATCTTCTGTAATTAATTTTTGATCATCTATGTAAATGTCAAATTTCCTGCTGCCCCATTCTGCCCCCCAGTAGCGAACGACCAGGTTTAAATTGGTTTCATTATTTGTTGAAAGACTATAGCTGAAATAACCACTATCATATGCATCACGGTATAAGTGATCATTGGCTGTTCCCGAACGGGACTGGTCACTTTGCATTTGATGATCTACTTCCGGTTGCTGCTCACCGGCGGCAACAAAATCTACCGTGTGTTTATCAAGATCAAGTCTTTCCTTTTCATCCGCCGCAATCGAATCAAGATAGGATTTGTATTCACTGTTGGTGAGCGCCATCCAGTACATCATGTACCGCGCATCGTATATCTGGTAAAAAGGCTGCAACACTAAATTTTCCTGATTGATAATTTTTACGTTGTGAAATGTAAAATGCAACGGTTCATTCTTCACCGGGGCAAGATCATTATCGATGTTTCGGATGGTGTCTTCAATAAGTATGGGGGCTTTATCCAATGGCAATTTTTTACCCGAAGGAATGTGCCCCCAGCGGCTGTCATCTGCTATCAGTCCTTCTAAATCCTGTGTGCCGGTTTCCGCACCTAATAAAATAGGACCATGCATAATTGCGATGTATTCAGGCACGTTGGGTAAATGTTCGATATGATTGTGCATAGGCAACAGTATTTCAACTACATCGCCTTTTTTCCAATGTCGCTCAATGGCAACATAAGAAGCAGGATGCTCGTTAACAGGAACATCTTTGCCATTCACCATTATCCTCAATTCGCCATCCGACACCCAGTATGGATAACGAATCAGCAGACTAAACGGAGCAGAACCATTCGTAATAAGCAATCTTGTTTTTTCTTCATAAGGAAATTTCGTGTCCTGTTTTATCGTAATACCTTTTTCTCTCCAGTTTAGTTCCGAGGCAACAAATAGATTCAAATACAATGAATCGTGTGAATGGGTGTAGATAAGTTCGTTGTACTTGCCATGGTTTTCCATGCCGGTGCCAACGCAACACCACATGGCTTCATTTGGTGCAGAATATACACGATAGCTCCGTGGTCTTGCGGGTGTGAAATAAACATAGCCGCCCGTTTCCGGATTTTGTGTGGACAATATGTGATTGTACATCGTGCGTTCATAATAATCGATATACTTCGCCGATGGATGTATTCTGAAAAGATCTTCGGTAAGCTTGAGCATGTTGTAGGAGTTGCAGGACTCAGGGCCTTCCACGTCATTTATGAAATCCATGCAGGCGGCAGCGCCGGGAAAAAATTCCCTTCTGCTATTGCCGCCAAATGCCAAACTTCGGTTAGTCGTTACCGTTTGCCAGAAAAAACTTCCGGCTTTTGCATATTTTGGATCGTGTGAAAGCTCCCCGATTCGCGTGAAGCCTATTGCTTTGGGAACTTGTGTGTTGGCGTGTTTGTTGTCGAGGTTGTCGATGCCCTGCGACATTGGGTCAAGCAACATTCTGTGTGAAAATCTTTTTGCCGCAGCCAGGTATTTCTTATTGCCGGTAACCTGGTAGGCGTCGGCCAGTACTTCATTCATTCCGCCTTGCTCTGTATTAAGCATGGATTGCATTTGGTCATCCGATAGACCGGATGTAATATGTATGGCCCAGTCGCAAAATTTTAAGAAAATATTTTTCGCTTCCTCATTACCGGTATACAACCATGCATCCCTGAGACCGGCAAACATTTTATGTACATTGTACCATGGTACCCACGCAGCATGAAAGGCTTTGAAATCGCCATTTTTAAATGTTGACCAAATTGCGGCACTGTTAGGAACTCCACCTGCATAACCAATGCCCCAACCCGGATGATTTTTTGTATTCGCATCCTGGCATTTCTTAAGCTCTGCTATCATGTACAGCATTCGCTTTTTGCATTCAGCATTATTTGTGGCGGCAGTATTTATAGACAGCGCAGAGAGATAATGACCCGCGATATGGCCATCAAGCCCGGCCCAATTTGTATAACTTGAGTCTTTGGGTTTCAATCCCGCTTCCGTTCTGTATGGAGCTAATAAGCGATCAACCTTATATTCTAATAAAGTGTGAATATTGAGATCACGCGCATGTTTGAAAGGGCTGTCAAGCAATTTTACATCACCCAGTGGGAATTCATTATGATACAACCTTTGTTGGGCCTGTACATTGGTGCAATGCAAAAAGGTGATTACAGAAGTGGTAAAAATTATTTTTTTCAGTGTCATAATGAATCGCGAAATAGTATTGAAAATTTATAACCCACTTAATCTTTTGATGAAACAGGTTTATAAACATATTTGTAAAAAGTTGACGTATCCACGGGTTTAAAGATCAATTGTGAAAACATGTATAATCCATTCTTCCACACTTTAAATTCATGCACTCCTGGTTCTATATAATAAATATGTGGAACATCATGCGCAACTAAATAATCATGTGTCCGTTTACTGAATGAGATTAACCGGTCACTGTCGCCGCAGGATATCCATAGCAACTTCAACATTTTTCTCGCCTTTTCAGGATCGGGTACCAGTTCTTCCGGTTTTTTGGTATTGGGCGCTGCAGAGAATGCACCGATCCATGCGAATTTGTCCAGGTTTCCTAATCCAAAATTTAATGATTGGCCACCGCCCATCGAAAGCCCGGCAATAGCACGATGTTCACGATCGGTATAAACCGGGTAATGACTTTCAATGTATGGGATGAGATCATTCAACAGATCTTTTTCGAAAGTTGCGAACGCCTGTACTTTGGCACTGTCAAAAATATTTTTGCCCGGGCTGTCATCTTTCATAGCCCTGCCATTTGGCAGCACCACAATCATGGGTTCTACTTTTTTCTCCGCATACAGGTTGTCTAAAATCACTTGTGGATGACCGTTGTTCAGCCATTCAAATTCATCACCGCCAATTCCGTGTAACAGGTATAGTACAGGATATTTTTTATCGTTTGAAAAACCGGGTGGAGTATAGATCAAGGCTCTTCGTTTAACCCCTACTGTTTTAGAATCATAATAGAAAGTGTCAACCTTTCCATGTGGAATATCCGGTTTGAAAGTATCGAAGCCGGGCGGCGCATAATGCACCATATTTTGGGAAACAGCAGCGCGGCCTAATAATAAAAGGCTGCCAATAGCAAGGGTTATAAATTTCATGTTATTTGATTTTATTTGCCGAAATAATTTTCATTTGTATTAATGGTAATGAGGTTTGATCAATTGATACTTTCCGCTTAAATGCATTAAACTAAAAAGGTACAATAATCCGTCATAGTAAGGATCAAAATAACCATCGCTGTATGGCTGCAGTTTGGCATTCCAAAGTGCATGCACAAAATCAAAATTGTCTTTGCGAATCATTTCCGTAGCGGCAACCGTGGCTAATAAGCCCAGTGAATGCCTCAGCTTCTGAAAGCCGCCGGCAGGAAGAATCCACTCCGGTTTTGAACCATCAAGATTGAACTGATCATCGAATGAATTGATACCTTTTGATTTGAAAAAACGCTGAATGCGGGCGGCGTAATTTTCCTGCCATCGCCGGTCTTTACAAAACCAGTTATAATCCATCGCAATATTCATCGGCACTCTCCATGAATCGTAACGGAAAGCCGGTTGCGTTTTTCCCCTCGTAAATGGTGTTCCATCAAAATGAGCTAGGTCGGGATTCAGTCCCGTTGATGAACTGCAGGCCCTGTGCAAGAAACAACGGGCGGTATCTGCACAATCCCTGTAAAATTGTTCATGACCATCTTTTGCATATAATGCCCACACTTCAAAAAAGGCAGGTAATTGGTACGATGGATCTGTGAAATTATAATTGGTTCCTTCAGGGGTAAAAGTAATCTGCTTGTATTGCGTATTGATGATGTTGTAAATTCCATCCGTTCCATCCTTGCTCCACATGGCATCCAATATTCTTCTTGCCTCATGGTAGTAATCAATACCTGTGTTATTACCCCAGCGGTTAGACGCAAACAACAAATCTGTAACGAAATACAATTCGCCATCGGAAGCGGTTCCCGGAGAATTTTGCTTCATGGTTTTTGGATTGATACTCCATGCGAAGTAGCCTGCCCGCGGACCATCCTGGTGTTGTAAATATTTCTTCGACCATCGCCAGATCCTGTCAAAAACATTTTTCTTATTCAATTGCACTGCTATCATCATTCCGTAGGAAAGTCCCTCTGTTCTTGCATCATGATTTTTCAGATCAGATACATAAGCCATAGAATCACCCACTTCAAAACAAACTTTGTTCGGCCCTTCAAAAATATCGTGATAGGCCTGTGCTACTTTTTCATCAATGGCTTGCTGGTTGTAGCCTGCTTCCTTAAAATAATTTTTATAAGTGCCTGTAAGATATGCGCCATTACCCGCGTTTTTGTTTTGGGCAAAGAGAGAACTATTGCCCGGCAATGTGATGAATAAAAGCAATAAGAATTTTTTCATGCGCTGTGGTTGATAGTTTCCCGGAAATAATTCGGTTTAATGTTCAATCATTTCTATGTTTAAATTCATTTGCTATAATATCATCGAGATTGTGGATAGGGCGTTCAAGATCATAAGGGATAGGCCTTTTACTGAATTGCTGGAAATACAGTTCACATGCATCTTTCCATAAAATAGCATTTGCACACTGTTCGCGTAATTTACCTTGTACTTCAATAAATCGGGTGCTGTCAACATAAGGGCCTGCTTTATCCCAAATCTTCTGAAATTCACGCACCTGGTTTACTCCTTTTTCATAATGACGACATAATGCATCCCACAGCGTGTTCCCGTTCCGCATTTTATAATCCCACGGTAAATGATGAAACCATAGCAATAGATCTTCAGGACATGTTTTTACATTATTAAATTTGGAAGCCAGTGGCTCGTGATACTGGCTCACCGCATCACTGCCTTTGGTAGTGCGGTCAAAACCGATTCCGCTTGCACTTGCCTGGTGAAAGTAGGGCGGCGTCCAGTCGGGCCGGACTCCTTTGGGGTGCCACCATGGCCCTGGTCCATAATGCCCGTTGGCGGACATGATGTGATGCAGCCCAAGCGGCATCATAAAATTTACCGCTGCTTCACGGCTCTCAAGCATCATTTGTTTTACGGGTGCCAAAAAGTTTTTATTCCAGTCAGCGGCATAATTTGCTTCGCTCAACTTTTGCGAAGGATCATTATAAAAAGTCAGTTTGATCCATTCATCGGCAATTTGTTTGCTTTTCAATGTATCGTTCCATGCTAATCTGCCGAATGCATACCAGTTAGCCTGCGCAAATTGGTTGCCGCACCAGTTCGTGTCAAGGCCAACATTGGAAACACCGGCAATAGCTGTATGTTTTTGCGGATAGATACTGCCGTCAGTGCACCGGGCAACGGTGCTTCCCACACCGTGCTGGTAGGTATCGCTTTTCAAACATTCTTCCCACATGGTTGAAAGAAAAACAAGGTAAACGGAATGGCCGAGATATTCCTGCGTAACCTGGAACTCCGGCATCACCGATGTTTTTTTCATGGCGCCAAACAAAGGGCTGAATGGTTCGCGTGGTTGAAAATCTACAGGTCCATTCTTGACTTGTATAATCACATTATCCCTGAACTTTCCATCCAGTGGCATGAATTCATCATAAGCTTGTTTGGCCCTGTCTTCATTGTTGGCACTATAAACAAAGGCACGCCACATCACGATGCCGCCGTAGGGTTTTAATGCGTCGGCCAGCATGTTGGCTCCATCAGCATGGGTGCGATCATAATTTTGCGGACCGGGTTGCCCTTCGCTGCTTGCTTTCACGAGGAATCCGCCGAAGTCAGGAATCAACCTGTATATTTCTTTCACCTTATTTCTCCACCAGGCAATCACATCCGGATCAAGCGGATCAGCAGTTTTTACATCACCAAGCGTTGATGGTGATGCAAAGTTTACGGCTAAATAGACTTTCACGCCGTAAGGACGCAATATATCAGCGATAGACTTTGCACGGGCAAGATAATCGGCACTCAAAATTTTTGGCGAAGCATTTACATTGTCAATAGCTGCACCATTGATGCCAATGGATGCGTTGGCGCGTGCATATTGTTGCCATAATGTTTTATCGCGATCCGTAACGGTAAATGGATCATCCTTTCGCCAAAAAATGGAATGGCCTGCATAGCCGCGTTCTATGGTTCCGTTAAGATTATCCCAGTGGTCTAAAATCCTGAATTCGTACGAAGGATTAAAAATCTGTTCTTTTATTGGTTCACCGGTTTGCTGGCGTCGCAGCAATTCATAAACGCCGTACAAAATACCTACATCTGTATTCGCCTCCACAGAATTTCTTTCAAGTCTGAATCCGTCATTTTTCAATGCTTTGTCTTTTTTTATTGTAAGCGTAACCGTTGCATTGGCATCTCCCACCCAGCCTTGTTGCAACTCCTGTTTCGCAATAGAAAGTGTCGGTGAATTTTTTTTGCAAATAACCGTTACCGGATTTGCTTTTTGATTCCTCAGCCAAAGCTGGTGCCCATCCTGGGCCTGGAGATATAAGGCACTAAAAAGAAAAAGAATATTAGAAATGATTTTTTTCATCGTTCGTGATTTATGAAAATTTTATTTTGGATTAACACTTACTTTAATTTGCGTGAAGGAATGCGGTGGAAATGTGTAAGTAATTTTTCCATTGTTTACAGAAATATCTTTTGTCACCGGCACATATTGTGCTGTTTTATCAAATTCAAAGGGCGCCTTAATGTCATCACTGTTGACAACGGTTGCAGATGCTTTTCCTGAAAAACCTGCTGATGTATTTGAAATATCTGCTGTGATGGATTTACCTTCTTCGCGATTCACCACATTGATAAAAACTGCATTTTCATCTTTATTATATACAGAAGTTACATCGAGGTAGGGAATGCCTTTATATTTTTCAGTATTAAAAGTATCGCACGAAACGTAGGTATCAACTGAGTTTCCGCGGCAATTGTTTGAGAATAATTTAAACGCATAAAAGAGTGGCGCTTTAAAAGTTCCTTTTTTTGGATCGCTTGACAATAGAGAAGTCATCATGGTGAAGTTGGCCATTTTCACAGCATCGGCGTGGCGAACAAAAGAATTTAGACACTGGGCAATGGGCAAAACAGATTCAAAGTTTCTTCCAAAAGTGCCCCATTCATCCACAGAAATGTAAATAGGGTTCTTAAAATTTTTCTGCGCCCTGGCTACTTCAATTTCATCCCCGGTCACTTTTATCTTTTCTTCAAAATCCATTGCGCCGTTCCCGATAAAGTTGTAATAATCATTTGGAGATCCGCCTTCCCAATACCGGTGAATCGACATGTAACGGATCATATCTCCAAGCCCATCTAATACTTTTTTATTCCAATCTACCCATTGCCCGGTTGGCTCATAATAGGATGAGCCTGACGCGACAAATTGAATAGTGTTATCAACGGATCTCATGGCTTTGGCCGCTTCTCTTGCCGTCTTCACATAGTCATCAGCATCTTTATGACCCAGTTCCCAGGGAGCGCCATCCACTTCATTCCCGAGATCCCAGATCTTTACATCGTAAGGTTGCGGATGCCCGTATTTGGCACGCAGGTCAGAATAATAAGTACCCTTTGGGTAATTGCAATATTCTACCCAATGAAGCGCATCTTTTATAGTACCAAGACCAAGATTAACGCATACCACATTCTCACTTCCGATAGATTTATTTAATTCGATCCACTCATCGGTACCAACGTGATTGTTATCTGTTCCGCCCCATGCAAGATTGATGCGTGATGGTCGCTGATCTTTTGGACCAATGCCATCTTTCCAGTTATAGCCCATCACATAGTTGCCGCCCGGCCAGCGCATATCGGCTATCTTTAGTTCTTTCATCGCATCGACGTAATCTTTGCGAAAACCATTTTCATCCGCAAGCGGCGAAGACGGATCATACAAATTGCCATAAACAGTATTAAAGTTTACCGTATCCGGTAAACCCATTCGCCTTCCATTAAAATGAATTGGTTCCATAAAAACACCATAGATCTTCGGGTCGATTTCTCCAACGGTTCGGTCCACATCAATTTTAATAGTTGCCTTTTGAGCAAAGGTTGATAATGGAAAAACAACCAGTGATGCAAAAACTATTTTTCTCATGTTTTTTGATTTTTTCTTTCTTATTTGATCTTAATATTTCATCTTGTTATCTACTTTGACTTCTTTTCATAACCTAAAAATTTACTCGCCCATGGAATAAAATATTTGAAATTGGGTACATCGGTATGACCCTGGTCATGTTGCCTCCAGGCCAATTGTCCATCTAACAAACTAATATTTACAGGAGGCATTTTTTCTTTCATATAGTCACTGGAAACACCCAAATCTTTTGCGCCTAATAATTTAAACACAGTTCCTGCAGCGACAGTAGCCATGTAGCTGCCTTCATGATCGAGCCAGTGAGCGTCTCCTTTTTCAGGTATGCCGTAGCTGATGAACGTTAGTCTCGGTGCACAAAGAGCAATGAGATCATGAGAGTCGACTGTGAGATCGCAACCTGTTTTGCTGCCGAACTTTGATTCTGATGCACCGTACTTCATAAAGTTTCCTGCCATCCAGTAATACTCGCCACCGGTAAGGCTTTCAACGGCTTCTCCATAATTACGTCTTAACAAAGTTGCGCCACCTTTACCTGAAGAGCCAATCAATCCTGCTGCGAAACGGGGTTCGAAAGCCAATGTAACCAACGCGGCTTTTCCATATCGTGAAACGCCTTCGATGCCTACTTTTTTTGCATCAACCAAAGAATCAGTTTCCAAATAATCGAGACCACGTGCTGCACCCCATGCCCATGCACGCAATGCACCCCATTGTTCAGGTTTACGCGGTTGACCTTTATTTACCAGTCCTATAATCCCTCTCGTAATGCCTGCGCCATTATCTTCCTGGATGCTGTTCGGATCGATTGTGCAATATCCCCAGCCAGCCTGCAACAATTGTTCAGTTGGTGAGGGTTCACCGGTTCGCGGTGCAAAAAAATTAGGTTCCGGAAGCCTGGAAACCGGTGAATAGGCCGGGTATTTATCAAAGATCTCTTTTACCGATGGATCGGTTTTTATCATCATTTCTTTAAACACAGAATTCAGTTTTTCCATATCATCCTGAGAAGGCTGTGAAGGCGCAGGAAATGAAGGTCGTCCCAACATCATCAATACCGGAACAGGGCCCTTTACATTCATCGGTACAACCAACATCATTTTAATATCAACATTGATTAGTGGATATTCACTGTTATCTACATGCCCGGTAATTTCTTTCGCAATTACCGGTATGAACCCTGGAATAATAAATTCGCGATCGACTGTTTTTACTTCCCAGTTTACTTTCGGAATATTCGCCGGGAGCTTTCCATACACTTCTTCTTCAAGCTCTTTTACCAACTCAGGCCGGCGCACCTTCCACCACGTTTCGGGAGTAGTTACTTTTTTGCCTGCGTTGGTAGTGAGTATATCCGGCAGTTGCGGACAAGGGTTGGCTTTTGATTCATCATAGTTGGCATGATTGGGTGCATTGGGATCTCCACTTGGGCCAGGTCTAAGCTGAGTAATGCCCAACTGCTGCATCATGTTGTCGTGATCCTGTTGTGCAGTAAAAGTCACCGGCTTTGGATATTTGCTGCTATCAATCGTTTGGGCATTTGCAAGTAATACCCACACTATTGCCGTAAGAAGAGTAATAATGTTTTTCATTTATTTATGGAATTAGAATAATTAAAAGCAATCATGTTAAAATATTTTTTACATCTATTTGCGTTTACGCCATACAGCTAGTTACACGTACTCCTATTGTTCTACCAGGGTCGTAACACTGTTCGGCGGCAGTGTACAAGTAAAGCTGTTATTGCTGCTGCTGATCTTTGCAGCCGCAACAACATTTGAACTTGCAGTGGTAGTATAAGGAATAAAATCACCCGCACTGGCGTTACTGATATCCACCTTCTGCTGCACTGTGTCATTACCGCTATTAATAATTACAAGTGTCTTTTTCCCGTTTGCATCACGATAAGCCGAAACCAACACATTGGTCTGTGTATTGGTAGATGTTCCCAAACGAACAGACCCTGGCTTTATAAATCTTGCAAACTGTGAGATGATATAACCGCGTTTGGTAACAGCTCCATCATCACCGATCGGTCCGTAAAATCTTTTTCCATACCACCATATATAGGCGCTGAAATTTGCTATAGTAAGGCAATTATGTATTTCGACTGCGGTATTGAGATCGGCGGTATAGGTAACATTCGTATCGAGATGTTCCGTCATCCACACTTCTTTTCTATCGGCTTTGGCCGCCGCATTTTCTGTGATGCCTCCGCCGTAGATGTGTCCTCCAATAATATCCACATTTGCTGCAGCGGTATTATCATTTAAAATAGTATTTACAAAATCCTGGTTGTTGTTGAATGATTCCGGCGCCATTAGCTTTGTAGAAGTAACCAATTGGCCATAATTCTTAAGGAAATCACGCATTTGTTCCGCAGTCCAGTCGCAGCTTTCATAGTTAACACTGATATCCGGTTCGTTCTGTACCGAGACTGCGTATAGAGGTGCTCCGTTAGTAGCCATATAATTTGCAAAAGCATTTAAGTAGTTGGCATAGGCAGCGCTGCTGTCCGGTATTAAAGAGCCACCGATAATATTATTGTTGGTTTTTATATTCGCTGGCGGACTCCATGGCGTTGCCAGTATTTTTGCTCCATGTTGAATTGCGCCTTTAGCATTTGCCAGTTCTACAGCACGCCAGCCCGCATCAGAGGTTACTCTTATCCTGAGAATGTTGAGTCCGACCTGGCCTGGTCCATTACCAAACAAATTATCCAGATCACTTGAAGATAAAGGTGAAGTGGGCACAAAAACAGTTGCACATCCGAAACCTTCTATTACCTGGTTGGTATCATTGGCCATTATTGTCACTTCCGCATTTACAGTTGGTGCCGGATTAGTTCCTGATCCGTTACCTCGATCACTGCTTTTTTTACCACAGTTACAGAAGATCAAAAGCATTAATATCAACGGAGAGCTCAGCATATGGTGCTTAAAAAGGTGCTGCTTCTTTTGGTTCACACTATGTATTTTGATCATGATCTTATTCAGTTTCAAAGGGCGATGCAGGCAAATCCTCTTTATTATACAAGTTTGGATTTACAGGATTATCGGCCCAGGCATAACGTACATATTTCGGGTCTTTAACTTCATCGCTCCACACTATCACTTTATCTCCTTCAATTTTTGCGTTGGCCCAAACATATTTTTTATCAGCACCTGCAATGGTGAAGCCACCTTCCACGTCTCCGGGAAGCGGCGAGGTATAGGCGGAATCATCAGCACTTTTAAAAATCAAACCAGTGCCGGTGTGGGTGAATGAAATAATTATTGAATCACTATCGATCTTCGAAGTATTGTATAACGGTCCTGAATACACGATGTTTTCACCATACGCAAGCTTTTCTGCTGCCAGTGCCAGGCGGTTGCCTACAGGCTTTTTCCTGTCGGGGTGGATGTCATTCCATTCTCCCAGGTCTATTGCTACGGCCATCGCCGTATTCGGAAGAGCTAAAGATTTCAATTGAGAATTCCGTAATTCAGCCCATTCACCGTCTGAAGGCAAATAATCATAATCACCAAAACCCGGAAGTTGAACGTATAAGAATGGGATATTTCCTTCTTTCCATTTGGCACGCCAGTCTTCGATCATAGCCGGTTGCAACTTCGAATATTCGGCGGCGTTACCTGCATTACTTTCTCCCTGGTACCACACAAATCCTTTGATGGTATAATCGATCTCCGGCGCTACCATGGCATTATATAAAGATGTCGGAGCATTTTGAGGTGCAAACCCAAAACCTCCTGCGCCGAAGCGTTGTCGCGGAATAAATACTTCGCCCACTTTATATTGCCAGTAACCTTTCAGATCAACCGTGTCGTCACCGGCGATTAACTCGTAAGGTTTATCCGGCACGAATCCACCTTTACCAAAATTGTTGGTAACACGAATCACAAATAAATTTTTCCCGGGCTTCAAAAGATCATCGGGAACAGTATACCTTCTTTGCGGATATTGATAAGTCGTATTGCCAACCTGCCTGCCATTGATATATAAAGCATCTGCATCAACGATTCTTCCCAAAAAAACTTTTGCAGATTTCCCGATCATCGATTGAGGAACGTCGATTTCTTTCCTGTACCAAACAACGCCATTCAGATTTTTCAGACCCTGGTCTTCCCAATAACCGGGAATCCCGATCCGTCTCCATTCAGTCGGCACATAAGATGGATCATACCATGGAATGGGGCCGGTAAGGCCCTTATCCTGTGGCCGGGGTATGCCCATATTGCCGCGAAAATTTCTTCTTCTGAAACTATTAAGAAAAGCAGTGTCTTTATTGCGGTCAACTGTTTTCATAATGGAGGGAAAATCCTTCAACGCATCTGCACTCATGAATGCTTCGATAGGAACACCGCCCCAACTCGCATTGATTATGCCAATAGGTACATGATATTTTTCATATAACGCTTTTGCAAAAAAATAGGCGACCGCTGAAAAGTCCTGCACGTCTGCAGGGTTTGCAGATTTCCAATACCCAAATGGAAGGTCATTCTGTGGCCCTTGTAAATTGGTAACATTGGGAACCCAGAACTGTCTTATTTCAGGATAATGTGCGTTGGGAATTGCATCCGGATAATAAACACTATGCAATTTTACCTGGTGCACCATATTAGATTGGCCGGAACAAAACCAAACATCACCGATTAAAATATCATGTAAAATAACTTTGTCCGTTAAAGAGGTAATTGTCATAGTATACGGGCCGCCAGCTTTCATTGCATTCAATTGCACACTCCATTCACCATTGCTAACGTCGGCCCGTGTTCTGTAAGTTTTATTGTTGAATTTTACTTCAACTTTCTCGCTTGGTGATGCCCATCCCCAGATATTTATTTTCATATCCCGTTGAAGGATCATACTGTCTCTTATAAGGGCTGGTAGTTTTATCTGGGCATTTAATGTTGCTGAAATAAATAATAATATGGAAAAAAAACTCAGTGTTAATTTCATAATATATTCTGTTTTACCCGGTTATTTTTAATATTGAATTTCATTTTTCATAGTTTCAAAATCTATTTTTTATTGAACGGCAATTACCGTTGCTCCTGGTACTCCATTTACTGTTGCAGTAATGGTAGCCGTACCGGGTGCAACAGTTTTGACAATACCATTTTCGTTAACGCTGGCCACTGAAGGATGATCACTCTGATATCGTATACGTGCACCTGTTAGATTAACAAACGAGCCATCATTATTAACTGCTTCGATAATATTATCGGCAACAGCATGAACTTCTTCTCTATCCGGATTGACATCACTCTTTATCCATTTGTTTTTTCCTTTCAGATCAATTTTATCGCCTACATGATAGATTACTCCTTCGGGTTGTATTGTTACGTGGGCAATCTTCGGCGTTAGAGTACCTTCAATATTTATGTTTGCCGAATCGGCGATATCGCTTGAATTATAACCAACCTGGAATTGATAGGGACCATTATAAACAACATTTTTTAATTGGTCTTCATCCCAAAATGCCAGGTCCGCCGCTTTAACAGTGAGTTCAATATGTTGGCTCTCTCCTGCCTGCAGATCTTTTGTTTTTTGAAAACCTTCAAGCTTCTTTATTGGTAATTCCATGCCTTTAATTTGAGGAGGCGCGACATACAGTTGCGCTACAGTCTCACCTGCCGTGCTTCCGGTGTTGGTGATATCACAACTAACTTTTACCTCATCATCCGGTGATATTTGTTTCGCCGATACTTGCAAGTTGGATATTTTGAATTGAGTATAACTTAACCCATATCCAAACGGATAAGTTGGCGGTACAATAACAGGATGACGGTAGCTACCGATTCTGCTGCCAATAAAGTACATGTAGGTACGTCCGAGACCATCAGTCTTTCGCGGAGTTAAATAATAATTTGATTTGCTCGGAAGTTGGTTATCATCGCGATACCAGGTAAAGTCGAGATGGCCGCTCGGATTTTTCTTGCCCAGCAGCACGTTAGCTAATGCAGTGCCCTGGCTCTCGCCATTATAACCGCTAAAAATAATTGCAGGAAAATAATGTTGTATATAAGTTATCTGGACCGGTCCGATCGATTGAATCGCCAGTAGCATGTTTGGATTACCTATTGCAACAACCTGGTATATTAATGACTCATAGTTTCCGGGCATTGCCAGGTTCGCACGGTCATACCCTTCGTGAGAGATGGCTTCATCCGTTCCAACAAAAACAATCACAAGGTCCGCACTTTTAATATCATCTTTTATTTTGGCGTTTAATACGGCGGGTCCGGTTGCAGTTGTCGAAGATTGAGTACTATCAAAAATTACTACAGCATCCGGGTTGGAGTTTTTCATTGCAGTAGAAATTCCCTGGACAGCATTCACTTTTAGATCAGGATTGCCGGAATAACCGCCCAATGTAACTTCATTAGCGAGGTTGCCGACGATGACGATCTTATGCATTTTGGATGCTTCGAGCGGAAGCAGTTTGACATCTGAACCTTGCACCGGATCATTTTTAAGCAACACCAACGTATTTTCTGCTACCTCTTCTGCTAATTGATGATGAGCTGGACTTTCGATAACATCCTTTGTAATTTTTGTATAAGGCACCATATCTGCCGGATCAAACTCTCCGGTTTCCATCCTTACCGTAAAGACCTGTGTGAGTGCACGGTCGATCACTCCTTTACTCAGGATGCCTGCTTTAATGGCGTCTTCTATATTTTGCAAAGTATATTCAGCACCGGTACAATTGAGGCAGGTGCCGGCTCTGACTGAAAAGGCCTGGCCCCCTGCTGCGCCGGATAATTTTTCGCCAGTTTGTTTATTAGTCCATGTAGCCTTATTTCCCTGCATGTCGGTGCTCCAGCCAGGCGCTGCCCACGCATGTCCAATAGGAAAATTATTGTAAGTAGTTCCCACGGCACCGCAATCCGAAGTGATATAGCCATCAAAACCATAGGTTCGTTGGGCCAACTCATTTACCGTATAAGTATTCGCCACGGCCGGAGTACCGTTAATAGCATTGTAAGAAGTCATCAGCCCGGCAACATGGGCATCTTCGATCAGGTACCGGAAAGTGGCCGTATAATAATCGCGTATAGCTTCATCATTTACATTGGAAGAAATACCCTGGCGATTATTTTCAATATCATTTAAGGCGTAATGTTTAGCGGTAGCAGCTACTTTCAGATAACCGGTCTCAAACTTGCCATCAATAGTCTCTCCCTGGAAACCATCAACGAATGCAGCTTCCATACGCGATGCCAGGTATGGGTCTTCGCCAAAAGCCTCATCAGTACGGCCCCAGCGAGGGTCTCGATCCATATTGACCGTTGGCGCCCAGTAAGTAAGGTTGCCATAGTCATCACTCGATTCGCCTAAATTATTCTGGCCTTTATCGAATAATGATTTATCAAGAAAACCTCGTGCCTCATCTGAAATAGCTTCGGTTTCTTTATAAATCAACTGCGGATCCCAACTCATTGCAGTTGCAAAATTTACCGGGAAGCTTGTGGCACGCGGTGCACCGTAAGCCCCCCTTTGCTGGCTTTTAGGTTCGCCATTATGGAGGTTGCCAAACATTGCATTTACGCCATGCTGACCTTCACTCCAATAAAAATATTGATGCACGCCAAGGCGGGGAATGGCGGGGGCAAAGTTGGTATGAAGTTGTTGGACTTCTTCGGCTAAAGTCATTTTGGATACCAGGTCTGCAGCTCTTTCTCTAAAAGAATAATGCGTATCTAAGTAAATCGGATTAGCATCGTTGGCTGAGCCTGACGATGCAATTTGTGCCTGGCTATTTTGGGTAAAAAGAACTACCAGGAGAATCCCAAATATTACATGTGGTACGAGCCCCGGCAATCGTGTCGTTTTGTATTCCATCATCTTTTTCATAAAAATTGATTGTGTGTGTAATTATCTTGCTTAGGTTTATAAATGCAATCTTTAAACCACGGTTATCTTACAACAATAATCTTTCGTCGTGCTCAAATGAGCGCTTTTGAACCTGGGTAAGGATCCATAGTTTTTATAAAACCATTTTCATCGTAGTTCAGTTCGGTTACTTTTATGCTACGCAAATGCGTAACACCTTTCGATAAACTACTATCGTGGTAAAATAAATACCATTTATTTTCAAATTCAACGATCGAGTGATGAGAAGTCCATCCAACGACGGGGGTTAAGATTCTTCCCGCATATTTGAAAGGCCCATAAGGATTATCGCCAATAGCGTAGCATATATAATGCGTATCGCCTGTTGAATAAGAGAAATAATATTTGCCGTTGTATTTATGCATCCACGATGCTTCAAAAAACCGTCGTTCATTATCGCCTTGCAAAAGCGGATGGCCAGGTTGGTCGGTTATCACCACATCCCTGGGTATTTCTGCGAATTCTAAAAGATCATCAGTTAATCGCGCAACTTTGGAGCACAAGGCAGGTTCGTTATCACCAGGTAAATGAACCAAAGGGCCGTCACCTTCAGCATTAAATATTCCGTTTCTCCATCGCTGCAGTTGCCCGCCCCATATGCCTCCGAAGTACATGTAATAGTTGTCATCATCATCTCTGAACACAGCGGGATCGATAGAAAAACTTCCTTTAATTGGTTGGGGTTGAGATATAAATGGCCCAACTGGCGAATTACTAACGGCGACGCCTATTCGAAAAATGCCATCATGATCCTTTGCGGGAAAATAGAGATAATAATTACCATTTTTTTCCGCCGCATCAGGCGCCCACATTTGCTTCCCTGCCCAGGGTACATCTTTTATATGCAACGCTATACCATTGTCCGTTGCTTTCCCATCGGGGCTTTCCATCGATATCACATGATAATCTTCCATTGCAAAATGACTTCCGAGGTCGTCGAAAGGAATGTCATTCTCCACATCGTGTGAAGGATAGATGTAAATTTTTCCATCGAACACATGCGCAGACGGATCAGCCGTATAAATATCGGTAACCAGTGGCTGAGAAATAGCGCGCTTGTTTAAATCATTAAAGTCAATATGATCAATCGGGTCTTCCGGCATTATGGTTATTGATTATTTTTTATTCTTCTTTCTTTTAAATCGGTTTCAATTTTTTCTTCCATCTTTTTATTGATTACATAGAAGAACAACAAACCGGCTCCAACCATAAAGGGAATGGCAGGATAAACACTTACCAGCATTTTCGTTCCTTGTATTGCGTCGGCAGTTTGCACACTGCTGTTGGGTACATAATGATACAGGCCGAGTATCCACGTAAGGATGGCGCTTCCAACGCTAAGCCCAACTTTTAACCCAACCATCATCGCAGAAAAAATGATCGCTGTGGCACGGCGGTTATTTTTCCATTCACTGTAATCTGCCACATCGGCAATCATAGCCCATAATAGCGGAATCGTTAATCCATAAAAGAACCCATGCAAAATTTGCGAGGCAAACATTAGTTGCACCGATTGTGGAGGGAAAAAAACAAATGCCAGTATAAATAACGTTGAGATAAATAAGGAGATGCCAAATACATCTCTCTTGCCATATTTATCGGCAAAGCGTTTGGAGAGTGTAATACCAACGATCATAAAAATAATACCACCGGCATTGAACAAACCAAAACCGGCAGAAACGGGATCTTCTCCAAAAAAGTTCAGCCCGATGCCCGAAAGAAAATGAACAATGGGGTTAACAAAATTGGTGAGGCTCTGTTTATCTACATAATTCTTGAAATAATATACATATGAACCTCCCTTCATTGAAAGGGTAATAAATACCAGTGTGGTAAGCATTAACATGATTATCCACGGCTTGTTCTTAAACAGATCACCCAGGTCTTCTTTTAAACTTGATTTTTGTTCGGGCGTTGGTATAATTCGTTCGCGCGTGGTGAAGAATGTAATAAGTAACATGACGGTACCAATGATGGCAAGCCATGTCATTACTTTTTCAATGCCTACGGATTTATTCCCGTGGCCGGCAGTTTCTATAATGGCAAGCATAAAAACCTGTACAAAAAATTGAGCAAACATTACGGCAACAAAGCGATAAGAAGATAGACTGTTGCGCTCCTTCATATCACCCGTGATAACGCCACTTAATGCAGAATAAGGAAGATTGTTGGCTGCATACAACAGCAACAGCAATGTATAAGTTACTACTGCATAGATCACTTTGCCTTTATAAGAAAAATCAGGAGTGCTGAATGCAAGCAAAGCAACTACACCCAGTGGAACAGCAGTGAATAATATCCACGGCCGGAACTTTCCCCAACGCGAATTGGTTCTGTCTGCCAGTGCACCAACAAGAGGATTGAAACCAAATGCTGCAACAAGACCAACCGAAAGGATCAGTATGGAAGCATGTTCTGGCTTAAGCCCGTAAATGTCCGTATAGAAATACGCGAGGTAAGTTACCAATGTTTGAAATACCAGGTTGGCCGCGAGGTCGCCCAGGCTATAACCTACTTTTTCAACAACAGAAAGTTTTTGGGATGATGTGCTCATAAATTCATTCTTGTATTTCTTATGTGCCTTATTTGTTTAATTATTTTTTGCAGCGGCAATCACTTTATAAAAAGCTTCTTTCGGTTTGAAGTTCCTGTCAAACAATAAAGGATAATTAGTACGCCCGGGTATCGGCCAGTTGTTCAGCCAGGATTGGGCATCATCAACGCCCCAGAAAGTAACACGGCTAATATCTTTTTTATATTTTAAAAAGAGTTTGAATAAATCCGAATACGCTTTCGATTGTATTTGTGCTATTGAATCAGGGAGACCGTTTGCATATGGATTCATATTCCTGCCACCTTTTGCAGTTTGGTTTACATCTGCCGTATTATGGTTTCCCGGATTGGGCAGAACACTTAAGTCTAATTCGGTAAACATTACTTTAATGCCGAGTGCGGAAAATTCTTTAATGCTTTCTTCAATATCTTTCATCGGTACATTATCGGCTCTCCAGTGCCCTTGTATACCCACACCGTCTATGCGCACCCCGGCAGCCTGGATCTTTTTAATTAAAGCGATAGCTCCTGCTCTTTTCGCTGGTTGCTCAATGTTATAATCATTGTAATACAGTTCAGAATGTGGTGATGCTTTTTGTGCCAGGCGGAATGCTTCAACAACATAATCCGGGCCGAGCTTTTGAAGGAAGATAGAATTGCGCATTGTGCCATCTTCGTTCAATGCTTCATTTACTACATCCCATGAATAGACCTTACCATCATACCGGGCGGCAACAGTATTGATATGATTGACGAAATACCGGCGAACGGAATCTGCGTCCTGCATTTTACGCATAAAAGCAGGCAATTGGCTATGCCAGATCAGGTTGTGAGCGTTTATTTTCAGGTGATTTTTTTGTGCAAAAGCAACTAACTTGTCGGCAAGATCAAAATTGTAGGTATTCCATCCGAGTTGAATGATGCCGGCCTTCATTACATTTTCCGGAGTCACCGCATTAAATTGTTCCCTGATCAGGCTGTCTCCCCGCACATCTTTCTCTTCTATTTGCCACGCGTTAATAGCAGTTCCAATCAGGAAATCATTTTTAAATATTTGCTTTAAAGAAGGAATTGACTGCGCAGCCACATTTTGATCTATATAATTACTCAGCACCAACATGGCTGATGCGGAAAGTATAAATGAAAAATGTTTCATTATGCATTACTCATTTTGATGGTTAAAAATAGTTTCCGGGGGTCCGAGATAACCGGGTTTATCTCCGCCGAAATCCAATACCAACTTTTGCAGAATTACTGCTCCGTTGATCATCCAGTATTTCACGGTATGTTTTCCGGGTTCCCGTATTTTGTGCGTGCTTGATTTTATGATGATATTATTTGCCACCCATTTGTCCCAGGCCCTGTTGTCATCTGTTTCTTTGTTTAAAGAAATAACCTGCGGCGTTTCGTTGTCTATTGAAATAGCAAACTGTAAGCCTTCGGGCATATTATGAAAATTCAAAGTGGGAGAGAAGTAGGCATCTGCTTTACATTCACCTGAATCGTAAGTATAAAAATTGTATTCCAGGTGAGGGTTCGTCAGATCAAAACTCTTGCAGGAAGTGGTCACCGGGAAGGTAGTAATGCCATCACCGTCCCTGCCGATACCCGGAATCACTTTCCATTGAATATTTTTACTATTGACGGATTTGGTATAGTGAGCTGCTTCTATTGAAACATAACCCTGCTCTTCATAAAAAATATTTCCTGTGGTGTTCGGTGGAATATTGTTTTGAGATGTTTGTGGAAATGTAACTTGCTGTTCCTGCCTGACAACCGAATCCGCCGGAAGATATTTTACTTCAGGCATTTTTTGTTTAAGCGGTTGTTGCCAGTAAGTATAGCCAATGTGCGTCTGGTCCATCATGTGATCCCACTTGCCATTGTCCAACTGGTTGTATTGTAAAGAAAGAAGTGAATCTTCTTCGTAATGAACTTTCGCATTGTCTGCATATTGATTTGTTGAAGCGGATTTATTTTTATAGGCTTGCTGGTTCATGGCCACATCAAAGTACAGTGCATGCAGGTTTTCCATGGCCGTAACAGGATGCAATACCAACTCAAAATAGGCATCTTTATATTCTTCGGGTAGTGAATCATTGATCGTTTGCGCCTGTGTTAGCAGGTTCTGCCATTGCTTTAAAACACGATACCATTCGCCGGTTGCCACGCTGTATGTATTGGCGTCTAACAACTCAGGCTTTCTCCTCGATGCATATTGAGAATATTTTTCCAGGATGTTTGCAATCTCTTGTGCATCGTGCTCTCCAAATTGTTCAGCCGCCCAATGGGTAAAATAGCTGGTAATATTATTTTCATTCCATTTGTCCGGATCCCATGCATAATCCAAAAAAAAGTTAATGGGAAGCTCCATAGGTTTTAGGTCGCCAACATTTACGATCCAGATATTTTTTACTCCATAGCTATAGGCGAGATGCATTTGCTCCCACACGCGCGCTATATTATTTGTGTTGATCCATTTGTAATTGCGCGGGCCACCTACATAGTCGAAGTGATAGTAAATGCCATAACCACCACTTCTTGGTTTGTCTGTCAGTTTGGGCAGCTTGCGAATATTTCCCCAGTTGTCATCGCATAATAATAATGTAACATCGTCGGGCACGCGCATTCCCTTATCATAATATTCCTGCACTTCTTTGTACAACGCCCAGTCCTGCGGTGTTTCCGATGCCGGCTTACGTGTTACGTCTTCAATTATTTTTCGTTGATCTTTTACAATTCTTTCGAGCAATGCAATGGCGGTGCCCTGGGTCATGGGCTTATCGCCATCTCCCCGCATGCCAATCGTTACGATACTTTCATGATGGTCCATGTTCTCAATACCTTTTCTCCAGAAGGCTCTCAGCATCGAATCGTTGGTCTCATAATTCCAGGGCCCCTTTCCGTATCTTTTCCATTCCTGTTGTGCTCTCAACATCGGTTCGTGGTGCGAGGTACCCATTACGATGCCATATTCATTGGCAAGAATTGGATTCAAGGTATCATCATCATTAAATGCATTGCCCCACATGGCCGGCCACAAATAATTTCCCTTTAGCCTGAGGATCAGTTCAAATACTTTTTCATAAAACAAATGATTAAAGCCCCCGAATTTTTCCTTTGCCCAACCGGAAAGCGCCGGTGCTTCGTCATTCAGGAAAATACCCCGGTATTTTACTTTAGGGAAATCTGTTACAAAAGTTTTTGCACTTACGTATAATTCATCTTTCTTTTTTACAGGCACATCCGCCCACCAATACCACGGTGATACTCCTGCCTGTTTCGAAAGTTCGAATGTTCCATAAGCAGCTCCACGTTTATCATTCCCCATGATTATTAAGGCATGCTCGATATTTTTGAACGGATGCGTGACCGATTGCAGCAAGTAGCCATCCCATTTGCCTTCAATGACTTTTGTCTTCAAAAGATTTTTTTTCAGTAAATCCCGGATCGCAGACGACTTTTCTTTTGATCCGATAATGATAATATTGCCGCGGAAGGAAGCAAGGCTGTGCAGGATAGGTAGTGTTTTTCCTGTCGCCTTCTTTACATCATTTTGCAGCCATTCTGCGGACTTTTGAACGAGAATGTAATCGTTTACATCTGTATAGATGGAAGCCGTTTCATTATCGCTGACGACCGGAAAATAATTGCTTTTTTTTTGATCGGAAACGAACGACTGGGCACATGTGGTTTCAAATACAACTATCGTAACCAGGAAAGTAAATGAGAAACAAATTTTTTTTATCATATCAATACGATCATTGCAGGAAAGGTCTGTTTTTCCTTTGCCGCGTGTAATTATTTTTATTGCCAGAGGTAGTTCCGGTTATATTTAAAATCCGATAGAATTGCCGCCATCCACAGCGAGCACAACTCCGGTTATATATTTTGCTTCGTCGGAGGCAAGAAATAATGCCGCGTCCGCTACATCCGACGGGTTGCCGAGTGCACCCATTGGCGTGCGGGATAACACTTTCTGTTTTCGTTCCTGGTCATTATCCAGTGCTTTGGCCGACATATCGGTTGCAATAAATCCCGGTGCAATGCAATTCACCCGGATGCCTTTGGGTGAAAGCTCCACCGCCATTGCTCTTGTCATTCCTTCAATCGCGGATTTTGATGCGGTATACGCGATCACCTTGGGCAAACCGTACTGCGATGCCATTGAACTGATATTAACAATGGAGCCATTGCCTTTTTGCAACATGTCTTTCACCACTTCTCTCGAAAGTGCAAAGACGGCATTCACGTTAGTGGTGATAATTCTCTGAAATTCCTCATCACTCACTTCTGTAAATTCTTTCTTCAGGTTAATGCCCGCATTGTTTACCAATATATCTATGTGTCCGTATTTATCTTGTAATTCTTTCACCATCGCCGGGATTTCGTGTATGCGTGCGAGATCAAATGTGACCGGCACACAATGCGGTCCGAGTTCTTGTTGAGTCGCATCTAATTTGCTCTGATCGCGTCCAATAATTATGGTCGTGATATTATTCGCAACAAATTTGCGCGTTATCGCCAGCCCTATACCAGATCCACCTCCCGTAATGATTGCTATTTTTTTGTTGTCAGATTTTTTCATTTTTTTTCGATAGCCCCAGGTTTTTTAAAGTTTTTTTGTATCGTGAAATAAGATAAATATGCATTACATAAAATATTAAAGGTGTCAGGTCGTAACAGTTTTCTTTTTTTCAGAAGAAGCACGCACTACTAATTCAGAGCGTAATAAAATGGTATTTGTCGTATGTATGGGCGACGTACCATTCAGGTGATTGATCAAATGACGTGCTGCTACTTCACCCATTTCATATCCCGGATAATTGATCGTGGTAAGATTTGGCTCGACAACTGTTGAAACGGGGTCATTATTAAATCCCGCAAAGGCAATCTGCTCCGGAATTTTAATACCTGCTTTTTTGAGAGCGAGCATACAACACACAGCGCAGTTGTCGTTGGCCACAAACACAGCATCAGGCAACGGTTTCATTTGCATAATTTGTTTTGCCGCTTCTCCGCCTGCCTTTTGGCTCAAATCAGTAACGAGTACATAATCATTTTTGAAAGCAATTCTTTTATCCTGCAGCGCCTGTTTGTACCCAGCCAGCCTGTCGGCATATACCGTGTTCCGGGATTGCGCTGTAATGTGTGCAATTCTTCTGCATCCCTGTCCTATCAGGTGACTCGTGATCTCATAAGCTGCTTTCCGGTTGTCGATTAGCACGTTGGTGCAATGTTCGTTTTCTGAAACACGATCAAAAAATATCAGGGGGATAGCCCTGTTAAAAAAAAGGTCGAAATGAGAAATGTCGTCCGTGTCATAGGATAGGGAAACGAGCAATCCATCCACACGATTGTTGAACATTGTGCGGGCACAGGCTTGCTCTTTTTTTGTGGATTCTGATGACTGGCTGATGATAAGATTATAGCCGGCCTGGTTAGCTACACTTTCTATACCGGCAATTACAGTTGACATGAAATAGCTATTTAGCTTCGGCACGATTACACCAATGGTATAGGTTCGCGGCTTTCGCAGGTAACTGGCAAAATGATTGGAGCGGTAGCCTAACTGTTCCGCAAGATCTTCGATTTTTTTTCGGGTTTTTTTACTTACTACCGGATCATTTTTTAACGCACGACTAACCGTTGCGATAGAGATATTCAGTTTCTCCGCGAGATCGTAAATGGTGACTTCTTTTTCTTTCATAATACGCCTTACTTTATAAATTCGCTTAAAGTTAGGTCGTTCATTTTGTATAATCACCTTTGCCATTACGATCCTTTTTTTAGAGATGATTTTCGTATAATCAATTCGGTTCGTACGATGATTGTATTGGTGTGATGCATGTTACTTATTCCCTTTAAATGGTTGATAAGGTTTCTCGCTGCGATTTCTCCCATCTCGAGCCCGGGATAGTTAATAGTAGTCAGCGACGGCTCAATGAGTTTGCAGATCGCATCGTTATTAAATCCCACTATCGCGATATCTTCCGGTATATTCAGGCCGTTTTCCCTGAGCGTACGCATACAAACAGCAGCCACAAAATCATTTGTTATGAATGCACCATCCGGCAGCGGTTTCATTTTCATGATCTGCATAGCGGCATCAATCCCGGCTCTTTCACTCAGGTCATTTATGATCAATAACTTTTCATCGTATGTAATGCCATGATCGAATAATGCATCCTGGTAACCTTTGTGTCGTTGCGAATAGACATTTCTTTTCAGGTTAGACGTCACATGCACAATTCTTTTGCATCCTTGCTCTATCAGGTGGTTAGTGGCCTGGTAACCGCACTTGGCGTTATCAATAATTACCACTGTATTGTTATTGGCTTGCTCTACGCGGTCAAAAAACATCACGGGAACCCCTTTATCTATATACGGCTTGTAATGATCAAGGTTGGGTGTATCGAATGCGAGTGAAGCGATTAACCCGTCTACTCTTTTATGGAAGAGGTTTTTTGCATTGGCTTTTTCTTTTGTATAGCTCTCTGAGGAGTGAGCGATAATCAGGTCATAACCAGCGTCAGCAGTTACCTTTTCTACGCCCGCCAGCACAGAGGTTATAAAGTTACTGTCGAGCTCATGAACGATAATTCCGATTGTATTTGTCTGTTTTTGACGGAGATTACGGGCGAAATGATTGGTACGATAACCCATTTCTTCGGCCAGTTCAAATATTTTTTTCTTCGTCTTCTTATTTACAACCGGGTCATCTTTTAAGGCCCTGCTTACTGTGGCGATAGATATGTTGAGCGCAGTCGCAATGTCGTAAATGGTAACTTCTTTCTGCTTTATCATTACAATCGTTTACATGGGCTTTAACGCATGTAAAGCTATATAAAAAAAATTTTTTTATGTAAAAAAAATGTAATCGTTTACAATTTTTAAAAAAAAATCCTACTTTAGCATAACGAATGTTAACGATTGGATTGTTTCACTAATCAATATTGACTTGATATGTTCCCTGCTAAAAGCGATTTTTTCTTCAATACTTCATGATAATGTCGTGATAGCACTTGCTATGCAAACGATAGCAGTGATGCCTTTAAAAACATCCCTTAACACAGGTTTTTAAATACACTCTATAATTTTTTAAATGATTGCTTATGATAGTTACTTATCCGCCGCGTACATCTTCAGCTACCCGGCTTCTTTTTAAACAACTGATAAAAAATACCATTTTATGTGCAATCGCGCTATCGGCCGGTATGTCATTACTTGCACAACAGAACAAATCTAATATTACGATAAAAGGTATTATTCGAAATGACAATTCCGTCGCGATCGGCCATGCATCGGTCATTGTGAAGGGCACAAATACAGGAACCTCCAGCAACGATGAAGGTGAGTTTGAGATCACTGCGCCGTCAGATGCAACACTGGTCGTTTCTTATGTAGGTTATGAATCGAAGGAAATTAAGGTAAATGGAAGGAAATCGATTTCGGTAGTATTGAACCAATCTGACAAATCACTCGAACAGGTAGTAGTTATTGGGTATGGTACGCAGCGCAAGGAAGCTATAACGGGTTCCGTTTCCTCTATTAGTGGAGAGAAGCTTAATCAGAATCCTTCGTCTAATATTTCGAACGCGTTGCAAGGACGTTTGCCAGGGGTGCAGATATCGCAAACATCAACTCAACCGGGATCTACTATGCAAATTCTCATACGCGGCCAGCGTTCGTTATCCGCCAGTAATGCCCCTCTGATTGTGCTGGACGGTATTCCTTTTTCAGGTTCTTTCAGCGATATTAATCCACAGGAAGTTAAGAGTATCAGTGTTTTGAAAGATGCATCAGCAACCGCTATTTACGGTTCACGCGGTGCCAATGGTGTAATATTGATAACCACTAATAGTGGAAGAGTAGGACAAAAACCACAAATCAGCTACAATAGTTATGTAGGTGTACACAAACTCTGGGCGCCTTTTCCAATGATGAACGGGCCCGAATTTGATACACTTCGTAAGGCAGCCGGCATATACACAAACGGTCCTTCAGAATCCGACGATGTAAATACCAATTGGCAAAAACTTTTTTACAGGCCTTCTGCTCCTGTTACTAATCAAACTGTATCGGTTTCCGGCGGCACTGAAAAGGGTAGCTATCACTTCGGGATAGCTTATTACGATGATCAATCCCTGATCCCTACACAGGATTTCAAGCGCTTTTCACTTAACAGCGGTATCGACCAGGGTGTAGGTAAGTATGTGCGTATTGGTTTTACTACCAATACAGACTATAATGTTTCACAAGGCTCTCAGGTGGGGTTGTACAATATTTTGAGCATGTCGCCTCTCGCCAGCCCATATAATGCTGATGGGTCATTGAGACAAAGCATACAAATGCCTCTAGACAATGATTGGAATGAGACAAGATATATTGTTGATAGCTTGAAAAACCAATGGCTAAACCCGATCAAAACACTTGGAACATACAATAACCTGTTCGGAGAATTGAATATCCCGGGCGTTCCCGGACTAAAATACCGCGTCAATGTTGGCTTAAACTACAGTACGACTGACAACGATAGTTATACCGGAACAGGTATAACCAGCACCAATGCAACGACTCCTTCTGTTGCCACTATCATTCATTCTGTGACGCTCAACAAGACAATTGAAAACCTGCTGACCTACGACCGCACATTTTCCGGAAAGCATCATGTGAATCTTACTGCATTGTATTCGGCTGAGCAGGATAATTACAACAGTTCGGATATTTCGGCCCAGGGCGTTCCAAACGATCAGTTTCAATTCTATAACCTGGGGCAGGCCCTTGGTCAAATTACAATCAATCCCAACTACCAAAGCTACACGCAGAGCGGCCTCGAATCGTGGATGGGGCGTGCCATCTATGAATTTTCCGATCGCTATATGCTAACGGCTATCGTTCGGTCTGATGGATCTTCCATATTGGCGCCAGGTCATCAATGGCATACCTATCCTGCGGTGTCCGCCGGATGGAATATTGCCAATGAATCATTTATGAAGAACATTACACTTATAAATGAATTGAAGCTTCGTGTGGGATATGGACAAACTTCCAACCAGGCAGTTGCACCTTATTCTACCCTCGGACAATTAAGTACCAGCCCTTATAACTTTGGCCCCAGTAATGATGTTGTGGGGTATTATGTATCACAACTCCCAAATCCCAATTTAGGATGGGAATATTCGAAAACGTGGAACTATGGATTGGATTTTTCGCTCTTGAACCATCGGCTTTCAGGTACTATAGAATATTACATCACAAAAACAAATGATCTTCTGCTGGGCGTTTCTTTACCTGTGACTTCGGGAGTAAGCAGCTATACGGCTAACATTGGAAATACCCAAAACAAAGGTGTGGAACTTTCACTCAACGGTACAATCCTGGATAATAAAAACGGTTGGACGTGGACAGCCGGTGTCAATTTTTATGGCAACCGTAATAAGCTCGTGGCACTTGCTTCGGGTCAGACCCAGAATATTGGCAACAACTGGTTCGTTGGACACCCGCTCAATGTGATTTACGACTACAAGAAGATAGGACTTTGGCAAGCAAAAGATTCGTACCTGAGTACTTTGGAACCTGGAGGAAATGTTGGAATGATCAAGGTGGAATATACGGGAGCATATAACGCAGATGGTACGCCTGCAAGAGCAATAGGTCCTGCAGATGAGCAAATACAGAATTTAGATCCTAAATTCCAGGGTGGTTTCAATACTACGGTAACGTACAAAGATTTTGACTTTACTGCTGTTGGACTCTTCCAAAGCGGGGGTATGCTGGTGAGCACTTTGTATTCAGCATCAGGTTACCTTAATTTATTATCAGGACGCAGAAACAATGTAAAGGTAGATTACTGGACACCTTCGAACACAAATGCCAAATATCCGAAACCGGGAGGCATAACGAGTGGCGACAATCCAAAGTACGGAAGCACCCTGGGTTACTTTGACGCATCGTATCTAAAGGTGCAAAGTATAGCTCTCGGATACAGCTTTACTCATATGAACTGGTTAAGAAATTCAGGCATCAGTAGGCTGCGGCTTTACTTCCTGGTGGAAAATCCATTTGTGATGTTCTCGCCTTATTACAGCCAGACAGGCATGGATCCTCAGACCAATTCGTATGGAGATCAAAATGCCGCAGTACCACTGTCATCCAGTTTGCACCGTATTTTGACGATTGGTACAAACACGCCGGAAACACGAAACTACCTTCTTGGCCTCAACTTGACATTCTAAAAATCATATAATCATGAGAACTATAAATAAAAAGAACAATGTGACAGCAGTAGTAACGGTGATGGTTATGCTGCTATTTACGTCGTGTTCCAAACTTCTGAAAGAAACACCGCGTAGTATCTTTACACCTGATTTTTTCAGTACTCCTGCAGGTGTAACAGGGGGAATAACGTCCTTATACGCGAACCTGCGTTATATTTACGGAAACGCTTATTACTATAACACTGGTGAAACAGGTACCGATGAAGTAACGTACGCCCAAAGCGCGGATCAAAATTTTAAGGTCATGGACCTTTCAGGGCAGGGAGACATTAGTTCTCAGACCAGCCGTTCTGATGTGTTGTGGAATAATTCCTTTGGCGCTATTAATACCGCAAGCGGCGTGATTCAAAATGGTTCCGCAGCGGGGGTTTCGCCTTCACTGGTTGCTGAGGCCAGGTTTTTTCGGGCATTTTATTACTTTCAACTGGTTCAGACATTCGGAGGTGTTCCGCTGGATTTGGGTGCGGGGGTACTAAAGTTTAATACGAATCCGGTAGCCATATCTACACGAAACACGGTACCGGATGTTTATACTAAATGTATATTCCCTGATCTTGACACTGCATTAAATGAACTGCCGGTAAATCCACGAGTAACCGGTGGTGTAACGCAGAACGTTGCACGCCTTTATTTGGCCCAGGCTTACCTGACATATGCATGGTGGTTACTAAATCCAAATAATATTCCTACTTATCCGGCAGCCGATCGAACTGATCCGGATGGTCAGACTTCTCAATATTATTTTCAACAGGCTTATAACCTTGCGATTACCGCTATTGACGATCCGGGCCCCTATGGACTGATGCCAACATTCTACGACTTACATAATGGGGCCAATGATTATAATAAAGAAGAAATGCTTTACGCTGATCACACACAGTTGAATGAACTTTCTAATGGGGCCAGTCTCACTTATGGCGGCGGCGGCGGCGAAGATAACTTTGCCGGGTGGATGATGACGTGGAATTATACTGTCCTTAGAAGCAGTACTTCCAGCTCTACCTGGACTCCGGTAAGTTCTGTTCAGCGTGCGGCAACCCAACCTCTTGGACGCCCATGGACACGTATGTGCCCTACGATCGGCGCAATCGAAAACACATTTGCCGACAAAACCAATGATTCCCGCTATGATGGTACTTTTGTTACTACCTACCATGGTAACTGGAATTTAAACGGAACTGGTATCAGTCAGACTACATTATATAATGCAAATAACCTTCCGGTTCAACCAGGTGATGCTATATTGACATTCCTCGACCAGCCAGATCCTTCAATTAGCTATCCTTCTGGTGCGGGTAACAGTAATATAGGAGCAGGTACTTTGCCAGGAAGATCTGATTTCGTAGTGGACCCTGATGGTATCAGCCGTGTAGTATATCCAGGGCTTTGGAAACTTGGTGAATATCGCACCGATAATAATGGCACTTTGGGTCAACCGAATGCAGCGAGTACCCGTCCTTTTGTTATTGCTTATTTCTCTGAGTTTTATTTTATCGGAGCGGAAGCGGCGGTCATGGGTGCTACCACCCAAGCCGGCCAAAGTGCGAGAGATCTTATCAATGTTATTCGTGCACGAGCGGGCATGTGGGACTATGACAACAATGGAGATTCGACCTTAATACAAGATAATAGCGCAGCGATGATCGCCGCAACGCCTGCAACGATAACTATTGACTACATTTTGGCAGAACGTTCCCGAGAATATTACGGAGATGGCAGACGCTGGCTCGATTTAGTACGTACGCAGCAATGGGCAAATCTTGCTTCGTCTTACGAAATTGCGGGACCTAATTACGGGGATCATACGGCACAAACTGTAACGCGCGATATTCAGCCCTATCTTTATCTACGCCCCATTCCGATAGGCCAGCTAAATAATATGCAGGCGGATTCAACAACCTTGTCGGGATATCAAAACCCCTCATATCAGTAGGTTGAAAAAACTTACGAAAAAATAGTTTTTCTTCTCACAGTCATAAAACTGATTCTGTTTAGGGTCAGTTTTTTTATTTACATGAATTTTAAAAGATTAACTTATTGATTTCAATAAAACAATTTGTAGATATTCGTTTAACCGGTATGTATAAATGATAATTATAAGTGCCTGATTGAACAAGGCTGCTTAATGTAATTTTTTTTGGTAAATAATTATTTGTTTCGTTCATATATTGCGATCTCTTCTTTACATTTTCACATAAAAATTTTATGAAAGAAATCGTTGTAATTGGCGGTGGAATTATGGGACTCAGCAGTGCACTTTATTTGCGACGTTCAGGCCATCGTGTAACTGTTTTGGATAAAGACGGATTTACTGATAATTGTTCTTACGGCAATATGGGCTATGTATGTCCGAGTCATTTTATTCCTCTTGCTTCGCCGGGAATCGTATGGCAGGGCATTAAATGGATGTTCAACAGCCGCAGTCCGTTTTATGTGCAACCGGCACTCGATTCCGCATTGATCAATTGGGGATTGAATTTTATGCGTAGTGCTAACAAAGAAAATATGGCAAATGTTGCTATTCCCTTAAAAGATATTGCGCTGTTCAGTCAGCACGAATATTTTGAATGGGCAAAAATTCCGGGTTTCGATTTTACATTGGAACGAAAAGGAGTATTGGAAATTTTTAAGACAAACAAAGTAGCGGAACATGCGGCGCACACCGTTGAGACCGGAAAGAAATTGGGGTTGGACGTAGAACTGCTCGATCAGCAACGATTGCAGGCGCTGGAACCGCAAACGAGGGTTGATGCAAAAGGTGCGATCAATTTTAAATGTGATGCACATTTATATCCGAATCAATTAATGGATAATGTAAAGAAATATTTGTTGGCAAATGATGTACAGCTAATAAAAGGGGAGGTGTCTGGTTTTGAAAATAGTGATGGTAAAATAATTGATGTATTGGCCAACGGCAATGCTTACAAAGCAGATGAAGTGGTGATTGCTACAGGATCGTGGAGCAGGCAGATAGCTGCAAAGCTGCAAACGAAAATTCCTTTGATGCCCGGCAGAGGATATTCTTTTACACTGGAAAATTCCGCATATAGGCTTAATCATCCTGCCATACTCACAGAAGGACGCGTGGCTATAACGCCAATGGAGAATGGTAATAAAATGCGCTACGGCGGTACAATGGAAATTGTCAATATTAAAACACCGCCGAGGTATAACAGGGTGGAGGGAATCGTTCAGGCAGTAAAAGAATTTTTTCCTGAGTTTAAAATTGAAATGCCTGCCAAGGAACAGATATGGTATGGCTTCCGGCCAACTTCGGCAGACGGACTTCCTTACATTGGCAGGATAAAAAAATTTAAGAATGTAACGGTTGCAACAGGACATTCCATGTTGGGCCTCAGCCTTGGTGCGGGAACCGGGAAACTGGTAAGTGAAATCATTAATGAACAAAAGCCCGGTATTGATTTAAGACCTTTCGAAGTAGAAAGGTTTGGATAGCATTAGAAGTTTTTTACCTTCAACGAATAATTTTCTGATTAATAATTATAACATGAAAACGATTTGCTTAAACATTTTTTTTGCTACCGCAATATTATTTGCCTCCTGCAATACTGCTGATACAACTAATAAACCTGTAAAAGGAATTACAAAACAAGATTGGGGACAAGTAGATGGTAAACCGGTGTACCTGTACACGCTAACGAATGCGCAGGGAAATAAAGTTACCATTACAAATTATGGTGGCACGGTGACATCTTTTGTAGTGCCGGATAAAAATGGAAATAAATCCAGTATCATCATCGGTTTCGATACACTCGCTGAATATCTTAAACACCCGCCTTACTTTGGTGCATTGATCGGAAGATATGGCAACAGGATCGGCGATGCAAAATTTACATTAGGAGATAGTACCTATCATCTCGCGGCAAACGATGGAAAGAATACCTTGCATGGCGGATTGAAGGGGTTTGATAAAGTGGTTTGGGATCCATCTGTTGCCGATAGCACGATTCCATCACTTACACTTAAGTACACGAGTAAAGATGGTGAAGAGGGATTTCCGGGAAACCTCAATGTAACGATCGTTTACACGCTTTCCGATAGCAACGGTTTGAAAATTCAATATGTTGCCACTACTGATAAACCTACTCCGGTAAATCTTACCAATCACAGTTACTTCAATCTTACGGGCGATGTAGACAATACTATTCTCGGTCATAAGCTAATGATCGATGCTGATTATTATACACCGGTTGATACCTCATTGATACCAACAGGAGAAATAAAAGCTGTAAAAGGAACGCCATTTGATTTTACAACTGCAAAAGAAATTGGCCGTGACATTGATTCTGTTCCCGGTGGCTATGATCACAACTGGGTATTAAATAATAAAAATGGCTCACTGGCCAGGGTGGCGGTTCTTTCTGATTCGATAAGTGGTCGCACGCTGGAAGTGTACACTACGCAACCCGGACTGCAGTTTTATACCGGCAACTTCCTGGATGGCAGTTTCAAAAATCATGATGAGAAGCCGATAAAATTACATACTGCATTATGCTTGGAAACACAGCATTTTCCTGATTCGCCCAATAAGCCGAATTTTCCTTCTACGATTTTGAAGCCCGGAGAGAAATACGAACAAACAACAATTTATAAAGTGATTTATTAAAATGTCTTTTAAAAATTGCTGATATGAGTTCTCCTTTCTTTTTTGAATATTATTTCAGCTTTAAGGGAAATAGACTATTGTCATTTGTAAAACAATTTCTCCTGTTAACTGCGTTTATGCTTATCCGTTATCAAGGTTATTCTCAGGATAGCTCAAAAATCAGATCTACAGTATATGACATTATAGATTACGGAGCTAAACCCGATGGTGTTACTGTTAATACGCTTGCAATTCAGCGTGCAGTGGATGCGTGCCATAAAAATGGCGGAGGGAAAATAATTATACCACCGGGAAATTTTGTAACAGGAACTGTACAGTTGTATAGCAATATGAACTTCTATCTTGAGCCGGGAGCCATTTTGACCGGAAGCAAAGACAACAAAGATTATCGATATCAAAAGGAATTCGGATTTGAAGGGCCGGGCGCCGGGGTAAAAACGGGCATTCTTGTTGCCAGTAATGAAGAAAATATTTCTGTTTCCGGGTTTGGAACTATTTCCGGCAATGGCACTAGTTTTATGTATATGGATAGCCTGCAACAAGGTGACAATTTGAATGTGAAGTATACACGTCAAGGTGCCGACTATATGAACCCGAAGTATGGGACGGAAGATGGACCGGTTCAATGGAAGGGCAATTATGCAGATAGACCGGGAGTGATGATTATTTTTTCCGGTTGTAAAAATGTTTCTCTTAGCAATATCAAATTTGTGGAGTCACCCAACTGGACAGTTGCCTTCACCAACTCGGCAGGTATAAAGATTAACAGAATCACGATTGATAATAATATGGATATTCCGAACAGTGATGGACTGGATTTTTATGATTCCAAAAATATTATTGTTTCAAATTGTAATATAAAAGCAGGCGATGATGCAATAGCAGTAATCAGCTCCGACAATGTAAATGTGTCGGATTGCATTTTAAGTTCCCGATCTTCCGGTATTCGCGTAGGGTATAATGTTTTTAATAACAACAACTCCGGTAATTTGGTTTTTAATAATATCATTATTTATGACTCCAACCGCGGCATCGGCATTTTTCAACGCCAAAAAGGAAATATGCAAAACATGCTCTTTTCTAATATTATTATCTATACAAGATTGCATACAGGTCAGTGGTGGGGGCATGGAGAACCGATCCACATTTCATCCATTCCCGGCCTGGGGAGTAAAGAAACAGGAGTTATCAGCAATGTTCGCTTTTCAAATATTACCGCCACTTCAGAATCGGGAATAGTAATTTATGCTTCAGAAAAAAATCTTATAAAAAATATTTCCTTCGATAATGTAAGTATATCAATAAAGAAAAGCAGAATTGAAGGTGGGTATGGTGGTAACATCGATCTTCGGCCGGTAAATGATGTATCGCTCGGGATATTTAAGCATGATATTCCGGCGTTGTATTCAAAGAATGCTGATGAGATTTCAATCCGCAATTTAATCGTATCGTGGGAAGATAGTCTTCCGCAGTATTTTGTTCATGCCGTTGAATGCACCGGTTTTAAAAATATTACGATTGATGGGGTAAATGAGCAAATACCCAAAGAGCAAAAGAGTACAAAAGATGCAACCATCTTGCTCAGCATAAACGGAACTGCTCATATAAGTCATGTTGTTTCAACGGTCAAAAAAATGTTTGTTGAAAGAAAAGAAAATTGATGAAAAACTAAGTGCCTCGTCAGAGAAACGGATCTTCCGTTTTTACAAAGTTTACAAGCGCAGCCGTATTTTTGAGATTGAGTTTTTTCAAAATATTATAGCGGTGCACTTCCACTGTTTTGCTGGAAACCTTTAGTTGCTCTGCAATTTCTTTGGATGACAGGCCCTGCTTGATATAACCAACTACTTCCAGTTCTCTCGCAGATAAGGCATCGAGTCCGGGTTTCTGATTTTCATCATTACCTGATTTTTCCGAAATGATTTTTTTTATTTCAGTGCATACATACGTTCCCCCATTCATTACCTCCTTGATTGCCTGGAAGATTTCGTCATAGGCAGAGTTTTTTGTTACGTATCCTTTGGCCCCTGCCTTGATCATGCGTTCTGCGATAGCAGGTTGGCTATGCATAGATACGCCAATGACTTTTGTTTTGGGAGATGAACTTTGAATTAAAGGTATTGCGTCTATACCAGAGGCTTCACGCAGATTGATATCAAGCAGCACGATATCAGGCTGCTTCTCTGCAATTAGTGCAATCGCTTCACTAAATTCGCCACTTTCTCCCACCACATCCATTTCTGGATTCCAGCCAAATACATTGGCCCACATTTCTCTGATCATTTTGTGATCATCAACGACCACGATAGTAATTTTATTCATACAATTTTTTTTAATTCAGCTCCTTACTTGTTTAGTACTTGCTTTTCTGGTGGGCGATTGTCATAGTTCGGACACGCAGTCGTTCCGTTAGCATTATATTTTTTAACGCATATAGCGTTGGTTACTAATTACCCGGTGACGGCTATCGCGAATCTTTCTTGGCTGAAGCTTTTTGTCAATGGGGATTGCTTGCTTTAAAAAATTTTTTCATTGTACGATGCAATGCAGGATTACCCTTTGTCTGTTAAATCCTGCATCGGCAACATTTACAACAAAACTAACGTTTGGTTTATCGATACAATCGTGGGTATTCAATTAATGGTGCTGAAGCGTCAGCCGGTAAGTGAATCTATATAATTGCGAGTGAGACTTCGGCGTCATTAATTCTTTACAAAGTTATAGAAGGTTTGTAATGTTAACAGCATAAAACGAACAAATTTTTCTTATTTTATAAATACCTATTATGTAAGTTCCCTGGCCTGACCGAAAAGTAGTTTTCTTTGACGGAGACGATTTGTAAAAAACTTTGCATTTCTAACTGCCAGGTATACACGAAAATCAAAAGCCATTGCTAAATGGGTAAAGACTCATATTAAGCATGGAAATAGATATTTTTGTTATGTTACTGACTGAATTGACAGGGTTAAGCAGTGCAGGCAAAATAACACCATGGAATTATTGCTGGCGAAACATAACGCTAATTCAATTTTGGCTGCCATAAATCCTTATGAAGAAGCACGATAACAATTGAAGGATTCTGGTAATTCAGTGAAAACCGTTTTTATAGATCGCCCGGCACGGTAGCGAAAAACGGGGTCCCAAAAATTTATATAAAAAACACATTTGACGGATGATCAGCAGGGGCATATTAAAAACTTTACCGGCGTCAATGATCCTTTCGAAATACCTTTGGATGACGGCCAGATTATTAAATCCGTGGCATAAGACAGGGAACAAGTGCCCAATGCCCTAGTGATTTTATTGTATAGTCGATACAGAAAGCCGTAAATTGAAGAGAAAAAAGATCTGAATTATTTCCAATGAATAATCCTCCTCCGCCATTTGCCTGCACTTATTCACCCAATGTAGCAGAATTGCTTACGCAATTGAACTGCTCTATCGCGATTACCACTTACCAGGCGGGTAAATTAATTTTTCTCTCACCCGATGGCATAAATGCAATGCGGCAATTACCGCGTGACTTTGAAAAAGCTATGGGATTGGCTATAAATCAAAACCGAATGGCCATTGCAACAAAGCAGGAGGTAGTCGTGCTCGCCAATGCACCCGGGCTGGCCTTAGAATACGCAACAAAACCAGGTTTTTATGATACGTTCTATGTGCCGCGGGCATGCTATTACACGGGCACAGTTGATATTCATGATATGGATTGGGACGAAGAGGGAAAATTATGGGCGGTAAATACATTATTTTCCTGCCTCGTGACCATAGATGATGAATATAGCTTTCGACCTCAATGGATGCCTCCTTTTATCAAAACCTTTGAAAGCATTGATGCCTGTCATTTGAATGGCATGTGCATGGTGAATGATAAACCAAAATACGTAACCATGTTTGGCACCACTACTACTGCAAAAGGATGGAGACCGGGTGTTGAAACAAATGGATTAATGATGGACATTGATACCAATGAAATTGTTATTCAATCATTACCTATGCCTCATTCGCCAAGATGGTTCGACGGGAATTTGTATTGCCTGCTTTCAGCAACCGGGCAATTAATAAAAGCAGATGTGCACAGCGGAAGGTATGATGTTGTTTGCCAATTGAAAGGTTTTGTAAGAGGCATGGCAAAATATGGAGATTATGTATTTATCGGGCTTTCGAAGTTGCGACAAAATGCATCTACGTTCCGCGATCTTGCGATCAGCAAAGATGCAATGTATTGCGGGGTGGAAATAATTCATTTACCTACCGGCGCCAATGTAGGGAACATAAGATACCTTCAAAGTGTAGAAGAAATATATGATGTACAAATACTGTCAAATTCTTTGCGACCCGGGGTTCTAAATCACACTTCACCAGTGCATCGTCTGGCCCTGCACACTCCGCAGTCTACTTATTGGGCGGTGAGTGCAGAAAATTAATTTCCATAGAAAATTAATTTCGTTAACTTTCCTATAAGTTAATCCATCAGCCAAAAACTTTAATAATTGAATACGAAGCTTTACACTGCCAACAATTATTACAAAACTTTAGAACGACTCGAAAAAAGTTTGCAGTCGGGAAGATTTGTAACATATTCCCAGTACAAGAAACAACAGATATGGAACCGGCTTAAGCGATATGCACGACAGTTGGGAATTTCAATAAAATCGTCTCTTATCACCGCTTGTATTGCTGCGGGATTATGTTTGAGTTCCGGTAATGCTAATGCTCAAATAACTTTTACACCGGAAACCGGCATAAATAATCCTTTAGACGCAGTTGACGTGCATTATAATTCGACACCTGCCTTTGTTGATATTGACGGCGATGGAGATTTTGATTGTTTTGTCGGCACTTATAATGGAACAATATCTTATTATAAAAATACCGGGACTTCTACAATGCCGGTATTTGTGCAGCAGACGGGAACGAACAATCCATTAAACAGTGTGAACCTGACTTATCCTATAGTACCCTTCTTTGTTGATATAGATGGCGATGGTGACAAAGATCTATTCATAGGCCTAAATGATGGAACGGTGATCTATTACAAAAATGTAGGCACAGCCACTGCTCCTTCTTTTGTTTTACAAGCCCCTGCGGCTAATCCTCTTAATGGAATAACGAATGGGGCGGACTATGCCATCCCCGTTTTTGTCGATATAGACGGAGATGGTGATTTTGATCTGTTTTTAGCGGGTTCGCATCTTGGGAATATTTTATATTTTAAAAATACCGGAACCGCTACAGCACCGGTTTTTACCGCTGAAACAGGGGCAGCCAATCCGTTCAATGGCTTTATAGCTAGTGGATACTACGCCGCTCCTGCTTTTGCGGATTTGGATGGTGACGGAGATCTTGATGCAGTAATCGGGTCGGGATCTGGTTCATTTGCATATTTTGAAAACACAGGAAGCTCAACAACACCGATATTCACACCCCAGACAGGTTCAAACAATCCATTAAATGGTATTACATTGAGTTATGTTACCACACCAGCTTTTGTGGATATTGATGGTGACGGAGATCAGGATCTTTTTAGTGGAGAATATTATGGTAAGGTATATTATTTCAAAAACACAACCGGAGCACTACCACTCACTCTCATCCGCTTCGCAGGTATAGGGCATGATGGCTTTAACCAGATCCAATGGACAACTTCAGCGGAACTGAATACCAAATCTTTTGAGTTGGAACACAGCAGCGACGGCATTACATTTACTCAAATAGCAACAGTAGCAGCAACCGACAATACAAACAATAACTACAGCGCGGTTGATAATAATATTGCGGGCGGCAAAATGTATTATCGCCTAAAAATGATTGATATCGACGGCCGTTATACCTACAGCCAGGTAATATGGATCAACAATGGAAATTCAAAGGGAATTGTTATCTATCCTAATCCCGCCACCAATACGGTGAATATTAACATGGGTTATTTACAGGCTCTAAAAACCAAAGCATCTGTCTATAATGCTGATGGTAAGCTTATAGAAAATATTGAAATCAGCGACAACCAGTTACAAATAGATATCTCCGGGTATACCAAAGGAAAATATTTTATCAGATTTACAGACGGAGCAGTGCGGAGTTTTATCAAAAATTAATTATTCAAAAAAGTAATTCGGCGTTTATCCGTTGACGTTAGTAAGGTTTTGGAATATCCTGCCCGGATGGGTTGACCTATATCGCTTCTTTTGGTAAGTTTAATTAATACTATATTTGCAGCCCCCGACTCGTCGGGGCTTGTTGTTGAATTTTAATAATTCGATTATTAAAATATACATGTATGAAGTTGCTGAATTTTCTCATTAAATACCGGTTGCTACTGGGTATTATTGCTTTGGTTGCGGCCGTCGCTGTGAATCTGTACTCTGGATTTTGGCCGTCTTTTATTTTGTATCTCATTGCTGCAATTGCCATTGTTGGGCATTTCCTTTTTGGCCCTTTGCGCCTCATTCAATCGCACATGGAGACCGGAGATATGGAAGGCGCGCAGAAAGTGCTGGACTCGATTAAGTTTCCCGGCCTGCTTATAAAGCCGGTGCGCTCTGTATATTATACGTTGAAAGGTAATCTTGCTATGGTGAATGAGGATTATGAAAATGCAGAAGCACACATGAAGAAGAGCCTTAGCCTTGGTATGCCCATGAAGGAAGCAGAGGGTGCCAACAAACTGCAGTTAGGGATGCTTGCCATGCAAAAAGGAAATATTCGTGAAGCAGAAAGTTATATCCGCCAGGCGATCCGCTCAGGGCTGCCCGATAAAGAAAATGAAGCGGCAGCTTACCTGCAACTGTCTTCTATCATGATCAATAAGAGAGAATTTCGTGCGGCTAAGGAATATTTCAGAAAAGTAAAATCACTGAAGCCCACCACGCCCCAAATTGTGGACCAGGTAAAACAAATGGAAAAATATATCTCGCGAATTCCCGGATAGGTTTCAGCCCGCTCTTTTTAGGATTTTATTTTTCTCCCTTAAAAAATCCGAGTTCAGTAAGTATTGCTTTTGTTATGCGCATACGTACAGTGCTCATGTCGATATTTTTATCGGGAGATTTGATGAGTGTTACGAAAAAATAGGGATGCATATTTTCTTCTATCCAGCCTGCTACCCAGCCCACTGCATTATTATTTTCATCAAATCCCCAACCTGTTTTATAACTCAGTTTATAGAGCGTGTTACTTTCCATGAGCATCACGTTTTGTACAATGGCCTGCGATCGTTTGGTAAAAGGCAGTTTGTCAAAATATAGTTTTTCAACCAGGCCAAGCTGTTCATCAGGAGATATTTTCAACGTATTGTTGAGCCAGAACGAATCTATGGGCCCACTGATATCCATATTACCATAATGCAGTGTGTCGATCCAATATTTCATTGTATCTCTGCCGATTCTTCGGGCTACTCCCTGGTAATAGGGAACAGAAGAAACTCTAAACGCCTCTTCCATGGTCAGGTCTTTGTTCCAACTGCTGTTCGACCTTGTCACACTATCCCAATTTATTACCATTTTTTCATCGGTAATTTTTCCTGTTTCCAATCCAATTAACGAATTGACAATTTCAAAAACGGATGCAGGTAAAATACGTTGAGTATCGAGTTTCATATTGTACACCGTTATTTCACCCATTTTGTTGTTGTATATGGCAAAGCAGCCATCCACATGAGCAGAATCAAAATATTTTTTCAGATCGTTATCTATGTGAGCATGGTTTACCCTGCAGGAGGTGGAGATGAACGCAGCAACAGCGACGCATAATAGAATTTTTCTCATAGATGAGGTTGTATACTTTTATTTTTTTGTCTGATAAAATTTTGCAGAGACTGAAAGCGCTTCATAAAAATCTTTTCCATATTTTCTCATCAAAGCATCTTTGCAAAATTGATACACCGGCACTTTTAATTTTTTGCCCAGTGTACACGCAGGTTTGCAAAGGTCTTCGCGGGGTTGATAGTTTACAAAATCGTTCTTTCCGTTTTTTGATTTTTTAATTTTTATGGGAAACAAATGGCAGCTCAAAGGTTTACGCCAGTTAATTTTTCCCTCATTGTATGCTTTTTCAATTCCACAATGCACAACGCCCTTTTCGTCTTTGATTCCATAAGCACACACGCCCGAACCAATGGAGGGAGTTACCCATCCAAATTCCCGGTCATATAAGTACCCACCCTGCTTTTCAATTTCATTGATGGATTCTTTAGAAAGATAAGGCCTTACGAATTTGTAAGATTTGTTGATCTCTTCCAGTTCATTTTTGTCCAGTGGCGCGCCGGCATCTCCGTCCACGCAACAGCCACCTTTACATTTTACCAGGTCGCATACAAAATGCTCTTCAACTATTTCATCACTGATCAAAACGGTATTAATACTTATCATGCGGCAAAGGTAAAGTTTGATTGGTTTATTAGTTGATTGGTTTGTTGGTGGAGAGTGCAGTTTTTTGCCGGTGGGAAACATTATAAGAAGACTTTTGGTCAATCGCGCGAATTGTTCCGCCATTTCACTGAGTTGATGAGATGCTTCATATCCTGTTCGAGAAAATTGTTCACTGGTTTTAAAGAATCTTCATTAGGCGTCGCGTCAAAATACAGAGCTCCCCTTAAAAAATTATGTACTGAATCGGAAAGAAAGAATTGTTTTGCCGTAGCCACATTGCCGGAAAGACGGAAGAAAATTCCCGTAATATCGTTGGGAGTATGCATCACGCTGTCTTCGATGGAATTGGCCTTTACATCATTTTTGTAGGTAAGATTGTAAGAATCGTTCACCAGGTTTTGAAAAACATTCTTACCGATGGAATCCCGGTAACCACCGCCAGGTTTCTTCACTTCATATACAGAAGTACCCCCGATTAATTTATAGGTAATATAAATTTTGCCATTCAGTTTAGGAAAATCGATGTTGATCGAATATGGGTCTTTTACATTGGGATTAAGGTAAAGCGAATCCTTGTCGATTATAGCATATACGGGGTATTCAAAGGTGTACGGGTATTTAGGATCGTCAAATTCTCTGTATTCTCTTTTCGGCAAATCAATTTTATAATATCCTGTTCTTTTTGAAGTATAAACCGAATTGCAATTTGAAAATAAAATTAAGATAAACGACAATGTGGTAGTTATTATCAAAGAAAATTTCTTCACGCAAACCAATTTATTCATTATCCTTTTGTTTCAATGTGAGCTTCACTTTTTCAATCCTGTTTTTATTGATCTCTAATGGTACAAAAGTATAGTCTTCCCATACCAATGGTTGATTTATCTCAGGGAATTCTCCTGCAATTTCCAATACAAGACCGGCAAGCGAATCACTGTCGCTGCGAATTTTATCAAATGTGTCAATAGGAAGATGAATTATTTTGCAAACATCATTGATCATGGTTTTGCCTTCAAAGATGTAGTTATAATCGTCGAGTTTTTTATTAATGCTTTGCTCGTCGTCAAACTCATCGTGAATGTCGCCGATTATTTCTTCCATTACGTCTTCAAGTGTGATAATGCCCGAAGTACCTCCAAATTCATCTACTACTACGGCGAAGTGGATGCGGCGGTTTCTAAAATCCTGTAAAATATCTTCGATCAGTTTTTGTTCATGCACATAGAAAACAGGACGCATCAGCGAATGCCAGTCATACTCTTGCTCAGCAAGGTAGGGCAACAGGTCTTTTGTGTGAAGAATACCGGCAATCTCGTCAAGATTATTCTTGTAGATCGGTATTCTCGAATAATGCATCTCCTCTATTTTTCTCTTTACTTCTGCAAAGGAAGTGTTGAATTCAATTCCGCTTACATCAAGGCGTGTACGCATCGTTTGCTTTACGGTAGTATTACCGAATTTTCTGATGCCTTTCAGAATTTGCTTTTCTTCATTACTTGCTTCATGTTCGGGTAAAAGGTCAATTGCATAATCCAGTTGCGAATCGCTCATTCCGGCGGACTTCGAATGAAAGCTCCGTTCTATAGAGTCGCTGAAATTGACAAGACGCCGGCTAGCTGGGGAAAACAAGCGATGAAACATTTCTACAATAAAGGAAGACACCGATGCAAACCATATCTTGTGATTTGTGGCCCACACTTTAGGAAGCACCTCGCAGAACATCAGAAGCACTGCGGCAATAATTATCACCTTGCCCACGAACTCAACTAGAAAATGAATGTGCAGGGTCACTGCCCAGTTATTCAAAAGGGTGTTAGCTATAAGAATGATGCCGAGATTTGCAAAACTGTTGGCAATAAGCATCGATGCCAGCAGATTTTTGGGATTTTCCAGCAGCCGGATGATACGTTTGTAAGAAGGTTGCTGTCTGGTTTTTAGAACATTAATATCCCTGTTACCGAGCGAAAAAAAAGCTACCTCGGATCCCGACACGAAGAATGATAGCAGCAACAGAATAAGTATGATAAAGACAAGCACAGTGGTTGTCGTAGGATCTATCACCAACAGGTAGAGCAGGTTGTAGCTGTAATGAATAGACGAATGATAATCCAATCCGGGAAAATTTTAATTAAAGATCAGGAAAAATAATCTACTTTTTTAAAAAGGCAGCTTTTCTCCCCCATCGTCAATTGGAGGTATGTCGTTACCATGAAGCCCTTCATGTCCCGATTCAGTAGGGGCCGTACTGCCATCGCTGCGTTTATCCAGCATGATGAGATTGTCAGCAATTATTTCGGTGGCTACTTTTTTATTATGATCACGGTCTTCCCAATAGCGGGTTTTTAGCCGCCCCTCAATGTAAACAAGACTGCTTTTATGAAGATACTTCTGGGCCAATTCTGCAAGGCCCCGCCAGAGAACTACATTGTGCCACTCTGTTTGAGATATGAGTTTACCTGTTTTGTCTTTATAAGTTTCGGTAGTTGCCAGGGGAAATTTGGCTACAGGAATGTTGCCCTCCAGGTACTGTATTTCGGGGTCTTTTCCGAGGTTGCCGATTAAGATCACTTTATTGACGCCTCTCATAAAAATCTCAGTTTCTTCTGTTGCGAATTAATTGAAACAACTTTAAAGATACATTTTAATCCCGTAAATACGAAGTTATAAATTTTGGTAAAGGGAGATGATGGAGCTCACTATGAGAAACTTTTTTAAACCTTTTTAACGAGACAATTTCTTTGTTCAGCATCACGTGGAAAAATCTTCCTTTGATAGTTTGATGCGTCAATTTTTGCTGAAAGTCACTTGAAATTTTTATTACTGTATGGACGTTGCCAATTAATGCAATGACTTCGTCTGTTTGTAAAAATCTCTTTGCGGGCATAAAATCTTTAGTTTCTACCAGCACGAATTCATACAAATTTTGCCAGATATCTTTTTGAGTTCTTTTATGTACGTATAGCTTATTGTTATGCTCAATGATCAAATAATTAAGAAAGCGTGTTCGTTGCCTGACGGTCTTTTCCTTTACGGGCAGCGTTAACACAAGTTGTTGCTGATGTGCTGCACATTTTTTCCGAAGAACACATTCATTGCACAATGGCGACGCAGGCTTACATACTACCGCGCCAAAATCCATAATAGCCTGGTTATATAAGGCCGGATTTTTTTTATCAAGCAGTTCATTGGCAAGTTGCGTAAACTGATTTTTCCCTTTTATGGAATCCACCGGCGTATGTATTCCAAAGAATCTTGCAAGTACGCGAAACACATTCCCGTCTACAACCGCATAGGGGAGGTTGAAAGCAAATGATGCAATTGCTGCTGCGGTATAGTTACCGATTCCTTTGAGTTTGAGAATATCGTCATACTTGTCAGGAAATTTCCCGTCAAGTTCCCGGGCGATGTACCTCGCAGAAACAACCAGGTTTCGGCACCTGCTGTAGTATCCTAATCCCTCCCATGCCTTATATACCTGCTGTTCGCCGGCAGCAGCCAGGCTTTTCACGTCCGGCCATTTTTTTATAAATCGCCGGTAGTAGTCTAGCCCTTGCTGCACCCGGGTCTGTTGCAGGATGATTTCGCTGATCCATATCCGGTATGGATCCCGCTCACCCTTCCAGGGCATTTCGCGGGTATTTTGAATTCTATCCCATTTTCTTAAATTTTCAAAGAAAAATTTCTTATTTTTCATCAAATATTAAAAGTTCGGGTAAGGAGTAAATAAATAATTTTCAAAAGAAAGACTTTTATTTTTCGTTGTTGATTGTAAATAAACCTAAATTTGTTGTTGCCTGGTAAAACACTTATTATTTGGTGCTTCATTCTTAACCCAATTATAAGTAAAATGAGAAAAGTAGACGTCATTAATCAAATTTCAGAAAAAACAGGTATTCCAAAAGTAGACGTTTTGGTAACACTTGAAGCCTTCTTCAAAGAAGTAAAGGAAACTCTTGCCAAGGGGGAAAACATTTACGTAAGAGGCTTCGGAAGTTTTATTACTAAAAAACGTGCTGCTAAGATCGGCAGGAATATTAAGAAAAACATTGCCGTAGAAATTCCCGAACATTATATCCCTGCATTTAAACCCGCCAAAGAATTTGTTCAGGAAATAAAACAAAGCCATCACAGCAGGACAGTACAATAATTGTAACTTCGCGTTTCAATTAAAAGTACATTACTCAATTGGTTAAAAGAATTGCATTAGCCGCAGGTGGCATTTTGTTATTACTGGTATTGCTCAGGTTTGGGAAAACATCCATACCACAGCCTCAATTGTCTGCGAGCCAGGCAATGGTACCTGCTTTTGACGTCAAGACTTATATTTCCCGGGAAAAGCAACAACTTAAGCCATTACAGATCGCGTATTTGTCTAAAATTGAGAACAGTGTTACCCGCGGAGATGTGAAGGGGGAAACCGAAGGCCAGCTAAATCAGCTTGCCTCGTTTTGGAAAGATTCAGCCCGATCGTTCGTCCCTTATGCCTATTATTTAAGCGAAGCAGCCAAATTGGATAATTCCGAAAAAAACCTCACCTTTGCTGCCCGTTTGATATTGCAGCAGATGCGTGGAGAGGATAGCCTGGAGTTAAAATCGTGGGAAGCACAAACGGCAGCCTCCTTATTTGAACGAGCTTTAAAACTAGACCCCGATAATGAAGATTTGAAAGTTGGGTTGGGAAGCTGCTATGTTTATGGCGCCGGCATGATGGGTGATCCGCAGCAGACGATGAAAGGCATTCAGCAGTTGCTGGAGGTGGTGAGTAAGGATTCGAACAACATGCAGGCTCAAATGGTGCTGGGAATAGGAGCGGTAATCTCCAGGCAGTTCGACAAAGGAATTATCCGGCTTAATAAAGTCGTTTCTTTTGATCCGACCAATCTTGAGGCGATTTCCTGGCTTGCTGATGCCTACGCAGGGGCGGGTGATAAACAAAACGCAGTGAAATGGTACGAGAAAGCTAAAAGCATGGTTAATAACCCTGAATTTAGCAAAGAGATCGATGAAAGAATAAAGGCTCTCAATGGGCCACAATAAAAGTAAATACTGATATTAGTAATATTATTAAAAATACTCACTTATGCCTTGTGGTAAAAAGAGAAAACGTCACAAAATCGCAACACACAAACGAAAAAAGCGTTTAAGAAAAAACCGTCATAAGAAGAAGTAATACCGTACTTTTATAAGTATGGTTTTGACGGATTTGCTTGATACTCTCTTGTGTATTGACATTAATTAAAAGACTTTGAGTTTTGAATAAGGAGCTTATTATAAATGTTGCTCCTCAGGCAGTAGAAATAGCCCTACTGGAGGACAAGAAACTTGTAGAATTGCATAATGAAAATGCGAATGCAAGTTTTGCAGTTGGGGATTTATACCTGGGTAAGGTGAAAAAGCTTATCCCGGGGCTCAATGCTGCATTTGTAGACGTGGGATTCGAAAAAGATGCATTTCTGCATTATACAGATCTCAGCCCATATGTGCGTTCCATTCTCAAGTTTACCAAAATGGCCATCAACGACAAGTCCGATGCGGGGCTTGACTTTACGGCATTTACCGTGGAACCCGAGATAGTCAAAACCGGAAAAATTTCCGAAGTATTGAGCGGCAAGCCGCAAATTTTGGTACAAATTTTAAAAGAACCCATTGCCGCCAAAGGCCCGCGGCTGAGTTGTGAACTTTCTCTGCCCGGACGATTTGTTGTTCTCACTCCTTTCAACGATATTATTGCAGTATCCCGCAAAATTCATTCTTCTGACGAAAGGAAGCGGCTACAGAAAATAGTGGAAGCAGTGAAGCCGAAAAATTTCGGAGTGATTGTGCGCACCGCAGCAGAAGGAAAACACACATCTGAGTTGCATGAAGATTTGCTAAATCTTATTAATACCTGGAAGACGATTCAATCTAACCTGAAGGGAGCCAACGCTCCCTGCAAGATCATGAGCGAAGAAGGAAAGACAAATAGCATACTCCGCGATTTGCTCAGTGAAGATTTTAACCGGATCGTAGTGAACGATAAGAATATTTTTAACGATACAAAGAATTACCTGCAACGTATAGCGCCGGAGAAAAGGGACATACTTGCATTTCACAATAACGGTGCGCCGGTATTCGATAGTTATGGAATTACCAGGCAGGTAAAAGCATCGTTCGGAAAAACGGTGAACCTACCGAGTGGAGCTTACCTTATCATTGAACATACCGAGGCACTTCATGTGATTGATGTAAACAGTGGCTACAAAAGCGTAAGCAACAACCAGGAACAAAATGCTTTTGAAACCAATCTAGAAGCGGCTGCGGAAATTGCCCGGCAGCTGAGACTTCGCGATATTGGCGGCATCATAGTGGTTGACTTCATTGATATGAAGCTTGCAGATAATAAGAAAAGGATTGCAGAGCAAATGGATCAATTCATGCGGATCGACAGGGCAAAACATGCGGTGTTACCTATTAGCAAGTTTGGACTGATGCAGATCACCCGCCAGCGCATGAGGCCCGAAATGAAGATTAATACTTCCGAAGTGTGCCCCAGTTGTGATGGCACCGGAAAAATTTCATCGACACTTATTTTGGAAGATGAAATCGAAAAAAATCTCAGCTACCTGATAATGCAAAAGCATACGGGTCTTACCATAGAAGTGCATCCTATTTTGCACGCTTATCTCACAAAAGGATTTCCGTCTATACGGATGAAATGGAGATGGAAATACAAACAGAAGATTGCCATTAAACCTAACACCAACTATCATTTAACTGAGTTTCATTTTTACGATTCTCACGATGAAGAAATCAAGTTATAGTTTATTATTGTTATTTTAATATTGCCGGCATAGCTTATGCTGCATTTTTTTGAATAATCATAGTGAACTCATGAAAATATATCAGGAACAATTAACACTTCCCGCAAGAGAAAAAGGATTTCATCTTATTACTTCAGAAATCGTAAACTCACTGCCACGCATACACGAAATTAAAACAGGATTATGCCAGGTATTTATTCAGCATACCTCTGCGTCACTTTGTATTAACGAAAATGCAGACCCGACCGTAAGAAAGGATTTTGAAACCTTTTTTAATAAAGCCGTTCCGGAAAATGATTCGGATTATATTCACGATACCGAAGGGAGCGATGATATGCCGGCACATTTAAAGGCAGCAATACTTGGAAGTTCTGTGCTGATACCAATTATCAATGGGAGATTGGCTTTAGGAATATGGCAGGGAATTTATTTATGCGAGCACCGCAATTACGGCGGGCCAAGGAACGTAGTTGTAACGGTATGGGGCGAATAAATTATTTACAAAGCCTTTCAAGAATTTCTTTATGCCGGGGGAAAGATCGCAAGAGTTCTTTCTTATCAGCCATCTCAAAATCTGTAAAATCAAATCCGGGTGATACGGTACATCCGCCAAGTATAAAAGAATTTTCCGGTGCCGGCTCCGACGCAAACCAAACAGTTGCCGGTACCACGAACTGAAATACCTCACCGTCCTCCAGATTTTTTCCGAGTTTTTGACATTTGTAATTTCCTTCGTTATCAATCATGTGCACTAATAAAGTGCCACCCGCATAAAAGTGCCAGCCTTCATCGCTCTTGATACGGTGAAACGCAGAATGCTCTCCCTGTCTTAGTAAATAATAAATAGAAGTGGAAAAGCTTCTGGTGCCGGTAAATCTTTGCGGTAGTGCGTTTGCGGCGACGCTTTCAGAAGCCCTGTATATTTCCCTATAAAATCCGCCTTCTGGATGAGGCTTCAATTGTAAGTGGTCTATATAATACCACGCATCCATTTGTGTCATTACATTTCAATAAGCAAATTAAAAGAAAACTATCACTCACTTATTTTCGGGATTAATAATTTTACTAAAGGTAAGAGATTGTGCAGTACACTGATTCTGATTAATGAATTAATATTGTTCCATATTATGAAAATGAAAAAGATTTCAATATTCGTTTTGGTCTGCTTATTTAGCAGGACCGACGCACAGACTATATCAAAAGAGATTCTTGCAAAGAGATGGGATGGCTACTGGATCTGCCCATATGGAGCATCGGCTCATAATTATGGAGTATATTATTTCCGTAAAAAGGTTTCTTTGGACAAAAAGCCATCATCATTTATAATTCATGTATCTGCAGATAATCGTTATAAATTATACGTAAATGATTCCCTGGTATCACTGGGCCCGGCAAGTGCTGATCTGTTTCACTGGAATTATGAAACGGTAGATATTGCGAAATTTCTTCGTGTAGGTGATAACGTTTTAGCGTCTGTGGTTTGGAATTATGGTGACTATAAACCGGAGCACCAGGTATCTTTCCGTACCGGTTTCATTCTTCAGGGAGACGGCAATGAAGAAAAGATAGTGAACACCAATAACTCCTGGAAAAGTATGGTGGATAGTAGTTATAGCCCGTTGCAGCCGGATTTAATTTACTGTTATTATGTGGCAGGGCCAGGAGAAAGAATTGATTTGAACAAATACCCGGAAGGCTGGCGAAGAATTGACTATGATGATAGCAGATGGGGAAATTCCATAGCAATTGTGAGCGGATTGCCTAAAGGCGTATTGCAATCTGATCTTAGCTGGATGCTGATTCCGAGAAGTATTCCCCAGGTGGAATTACAAAAGGAAAGACTACAAAGAGTAAGATTAACCTCGGGAATTGATGTGCCTTCCGGATTTCCTGAATCAAAAACTTCATTTACTGTTCCCGCCAACAGTAGCGTAAAAATATTGCTCGATAATGGCGTTCTCACAAATGCTTATCCTGTTCTTCAATTTAGTGGTGGTAAAGAAGCAGACATAAAAATTGGCTATGCAGAGAGCCTTTACATAAAAGAAGATAATGGTAAAAATTGGAAAGCGCAGCAGCAAAAAGGAAACCGTAATGAAGTGAAAGGAAAAAGATTTGTTGGCGTGAAAGATGAACTAATTGCGAATGGAAGAGATGACGAAACATTCACTCCACTTGTATGGCGAACGTATCGCTATGTGCAATTGGAAATTAAAACAGCAGACCAACCTTTAATTATTGATGATTTCTATGGAATATTTACAGGCTATCCTTTTAAACTAAAAGCAAGCTTCGTTTCGGGTAATGATACACAGCAAAAAATATTTGAGACAGGATGGCGCACTGCGCGCCTTGATGCAGTTGAAACTTATATGGATTGCCCGTACTATGAACAATTGCAATATGTTGGCGATACGCGCATCCAGGCAATGGTGTCATTATATAATAGCGGGGATGACCGGCTGATGCGAAATGCCATTACTCAGATAGACTATTCAAGGCTGGCGGAAGGTGTCACACTGAGTCGTTATCCTACTGCCAATGCACAGGAAATACCGCCGTTTTCTTTGTGGTGGATCGGGATGTTGTATGATTATTATATGTACAGGAACGATCCTGCATTTGTAAAGCAATTTCTTCCCGGGGAAAGACAGGTGTTGAATTTCTTTTCAAAATATCAGCAGGCAGACGGGAGTTTGAAAAATGCACCTTATTGGGAATTTACCGACTGGTGCGACGGCAAAGGATGGGGCAGCGGTGAGGCGCCCTTTGGTAAAGATGGTAATTCTGCAGTGCTCGATCTGCAATTACTTTGGGCTTACCAACTTGCGGCTATTCTTGAAGATAAATTGGGAATGAAAGCTTATGCAGACGAATATTCGAAAAAGGCAATAATACTAACGCAAACAATTAAACGGAAATATTGGAATGGCGAAAAAGGGTTATTTGCCGATACTGATAAAAAAAATTTATTTTCTCAACATGCCAATACCCTTGCAATATTAACGGGAGTCGTGAAGGATGATGCTGCCACACAAATTGCCAAAAAGATTATTCGTGATACTTCGTTAGCACAGGCAACCATTTATTTTCAGTATTACGTAAACCAGGCTTTGAGAAAAGCCGGTTTTGGCGATCTCTATTTGAATCGTTTACAAATATGGAAAGCGGACCTTGACAGCGGATTAACTACATGGGCCGAGATGAGTGACATTAATAATTCCCGGTCCGACTGTCATGCATGGGGGGCAAGCCCCAATATTGAGTTTCTAAGAACGGTGTTGGGAATAGATACGGATGCCCCGGGCTTTGCAAAAATCAAAATAGAACCACATTTGGGGCTATTAAAAAATGTGTCTGGCTCCATGCCACATCCGCTTGGGGAAATAAAAGTGAGTTATCAGGTAAATACCGCCGGTAAATTGACGGCAAATATCTCTATCCCGGATAGAACCACCGGCGTTTTTATTTGGCATGGCAGAACGATCCCTTTGAAGGCGGGAGAAACGAACTTTGAAAATTTATAGGGAGCTAACGCTTACGTATACACGAAAATGATTTTTTGATGAATCATACATCAGGCAATTTGTATCCATTGTGATATTCTTTCATCATGTATTGTTGATTTACCGCTTCGTCAGTGAACTTTTTGTTTACGGCATCCCATTCTAATTTCTTTCCGCTGCGATAAGCAATGTTACCCATTTGCGCTACAGTAGCTATGTGTGCTCCCGCCTGGATCGGGCAATGCAAATCTTCCAGTTTTCTTGATTTTATCACATCGACGAAGTTTTGCAAATGCTTGTCGACGCCTTTATCGGTCACCGGGGCAAATGGTTTACTTACTTTGTTTTTACTCCCTTTTTCTTCAATTACTTCCCACCCTTCCCTGTTTAATATCAGCGTTCCATTATTGCCAATGTAAGCAATGCCGTGATCACGATTATAAGATCCGTTATCAATGCCCATAGCTGAATCCCAAACCATATTGAAATTGTCAAACTCGTATAATGTTGTTAGTGTATCGGGCGTTTCTTCATACAGATCAGGATAGGCAAAGCGCCCGCCCAATGCCGCTACCGACTTAGGTGTTGGAGATTTCATTCCCAGCAGACCATAATCCAGTAAATGAACGCCCCAGTCTGTCATCAATCCTCCTGCATAATCCCAAAACCATCTGAAATTAAAATGAAAACGACTGGAATTAAATGGCCTGGTCGGAGCTGGCCCCAGCCACATCGTATAGTCGACACCGTTAGGTGGTGCACTATCGGGCACAACAGGACCTGGTTTCATCCATCCCTGGTAGCACCAGACTTTTACTGTTCTGATATTTCCTAATACACCGCTTTGTACATAATCTACTGCATCTTTAAAATGTTGTTCGCTTCTTTGCCATTGGCCGCATTGTACTACTTTATTGTAATGTTGCTGGGCTTTCACCATCGCACGACATTCACCTATTGAATTTCCAACAGGCTTTTCGCAATACACGTCTTTTCCGGCTGCACAGGCATCCATCATGATCAAAGCGTGCCAGTGATCAGGAGTGCCTATGATTACTGCATCAATATCTTTATTATCTAAAAGCTCCCGGTAATCTCCATAAGTTTTTACTTTCGACGCATCTTTGCCCATTGAGGCATAATTTTTCAATTGCCGGGCAATTACATTCTGGTCTACATCACACACTGCCAAAAGATTAACCCCCGGTATTCTCAGTGCAGCGGATGTATCAGCCCAACCCATTCCATTTATCCCAATAGCGCCAATATTTAACTGGTCACCTGGAGCGATTGAATTTTTTAATATGGCAAAAGCGCTGTTAGTAGCCGTTGTCGCAAGCATACTGCCGCCAATGATAGTGGCAGAATTTTGCAAAAATTTTCTGCGTGATGTCATGTGATATAGTTAAGGATTTGAGGAAATAAAATCAAGCATTTATATAAATGTAAATCATTCCTGTTGAAATGATACTTGACGGCTTAATTTATCACGAACTTTGATATGTGTCATTAATGTTATAATAATAAATTAAATGTGTAATTAGGATAAAAAATGTTTACATTTTAGAGATTCTCAAACTGATTTAAAAATTAAAAACTATGAACTTCCTGGAAAGAATTTTTTTTGGTAATCCAATTAGAGACTGGCTTATTGCAGCCGGAATTATTATCGTTGCGTTTGCAGCGATAAAAATTTTTAAAGGCCCGGTGCTGAGGCGACTCGAGAAGTGGTCAAAAAAAACCAAAAATACATTTGATGATTTTGTAGTGATGGCGATTGAAAAAGAGGTAGTGCCGTTTTTATACTTTGCTGCGTTGTTCGGCGCTCTTCAATACCTCGCTTTTTCGACGCATGTGGAACACGTGATACAAGTGGCGATGATGTTCGTTACGACCTTTTTTATTTTACGGTTTATTTCTTCTGCCATTCAATACTCGGTATTCGCATTCCTGGCCAAACAGGAAAACAGTGAAACCAAACAGAAGCAGGCACGCGGCTTATTGATCATTCTGAAAGTCACCATTTGGATTTTGGGGATGGTTTTCCTTATCGACAACCTGGGGTATAATGTAACCACTATTATCACAGGACTTGGTATTGGAGGTATTGCAATTGCATTGGCTGCGCAGGCCATTTTGGGTGATCTCTTCAGCTACTTTGTTATCTTTTTCGACCGGCCATTTGAGATCGGTGACTTTATTATTGTAGATGATAAAACTATCGGCGCGATTGAATACATCGGTGTGAAAACCACGCGTATCAGGGCTATCAGCGGCGAACAGATCATTTGTGGCAATAAGAATCTTACCGACTCACGGGTGCATAATTATAAAAGAATGTTGAAAAGAAGAGTGGTATTCAGTCTCGGCGTTACCTATCAAACGTCACCGGATATTATGAGAAAGATACCGGAAATGATAAAAGATATTATCGTGAGCAAAGAGAACGTCACGTTTGACCGATGTAATTTTTCGGGTTTTGGCGATTTCAGTCTCAATTTTGAAACCGTGTATATCATCGATGGCGCCGACTATAACATTTACATGAACCTTCAGGAAAATATTTACCTGGAAATTCTTGAGAAATTTAATAACGAAAAAATTGATTTTGCATATCCAACACAGACCTTGTTTGCGGCTAATTCATTTTTGCAGCAAAAAGAAATAAAGATAAATGGTTTGGTAAGCACATTCCCGGAGAACAACGGGAATAATTCATAAGGGTGGGACGAAATCGCTACCACTTAACGTGCTCATCCATAAAATGAATTAATTGCTCAGCCAATACTTTTTGCTCATTCGTCTGCGGATGACCGTTTGTGTTTTTATATGGAGCCAAAAATGTATAGATTCTATTATCATGTAATTCATTTACTGCCTCTTGCACATATCCCGGCCACGGTGATCCGTCTTTGGTAATATCCATATTGCCCAGCATGCAAATAATTTGTGCATGCAGATAGGTCGCACGAATGGTTTGCACAAAGTCCCTGTACGATTTTATGATGAATGCTTCGTCCGGAGGCTTCGTTCCAAAGCGGTTTTTAAATTGTTCATTGTCCGGAAGCTTTACTATCCAGGAATCATTTTGAAGAAGATTGATCACCACTACATCGGGTGTATATTTTGAAAAATCCCATTTACTTGTAGAATCTGTCGGATCAAGCCTGTCATACATTTCAGGCATGATCAGCGGAAACCAGCTAACCATAATGCCAATGCCACTCTTGGAGGTGCAATGGTATTGAGCGTTGTAATGGCGTGCTACAATTGCTGCGTAATCATCATAATTATTTTCGTAGTAGCCCGTTGGTGAATTACCGGCGGGGTCACTTATTGCATATCCACAGGTAATAGAATTTCCAAAGAATTCAATTTTTCTTTTAGGTAATTTGTCCGGCTTCAATAATTTGTTTTTGGCTTGCAGGTCAAAACCATAAAACCATGTTTTGCCTTTGTCCCATTCCGTGCGTTTAAATATTTCGATGCTGTGCTTGCCATAGGGCAAGTCGTGAGCTAACCGGTAACTTTTTTTTTCTTTATCAAACTGAATTTCATAGATACTGTCTTTGTCAATAATTATGTTGTAATAGTTGGATGTATCCTGGTCTTTGAATGTTCCTGCGATGCCCGTTCCTTTAAAATTGACCCTTATTGCGGTACCCGGCCACATTAAAACAGCTGCATCGTTGGTGTAAGAAATTCTTCCTTCGTAGGAAATGTGCTTATTAAAAAAATTTAGAAATGTATTTTGCGAAAAGGTGCTTACAGAAATTAAAAAGAGAACCCAGAAAAGAGGAGTAATTTTTTTAAACATTTATTTTTTTTAGCGTTACTAACGGATAAGCGTACTCGAATTTATGATCTTCCTTTCTTAATCCCTGCTTCTGCCCTGATAAATCAGAATATATTGAATTAACAATGCAATGGACGCAAGCGCAGCAATCACATAAGTTAAAGCTGCCCACTTCAATGCATCTTTAGCTTTTTCATGTTCCTCCGGCGAAGTGATGTGTGACGAATCCAGCCACTTCAGTGCCCGCGCAGATGCGTCAAACTCAACCGGCAGTGTAATAACCGAAAATAATGTAGACACGGCAAATAAAATAATTCCGATGAGCAAAATAGTAGGATTACCACCGCCAAAGGTGAACAGGCCAAGGCCAATCAAAATAATCCATTGTGCAAGACTACTGCTTATTTGGACGAAGGGTACAAGCGCACTTCTAAGCGTTAGCATGGAATAGGCAGTAGCATGCTGAACAGCATGGCCACATTCATGTGCAGCCACTGCCGCTGCAGAGATATTTCTTCCTTCGTATACCTTGGGACTGAGATTTACTGTTTTTTGGGAAGGATCGTAATGGTCACTTAAAAATCCTGGGACTGAGATCACACTTACATCATAGATTCCATTATCATGAAGCATTTTTTCTGCTACTTCCTTCCCGCTTAAGCCGCTTGAAGTAGGTATTTTCCCATATTCCGAAAACTTGCTTTTCAGCCTGAATTGCACGATCATTCCCGCGAACATAAAAACAATCGAGATCAGGAAAATTCCAGGCATCGTCGAAAAATAATTCATACAAAATTACAGATTCGGGACTTGTCGGAGGGCGAAATCTGGCGGTATAACGTATCAGCATTTTTAAAGTTCTGGTTTCAAAGACAGTTGATAAGAAAAATTTGCCGGGACAAAGAACTTTTTCTAAATTAGAGTTCTCCCCGATTTAAGCAGGCCAAAATAAATACTCTCTGATCTCACCGGAAGTTCCAGTCATTGCTAATGTATGAATCATGGCACCCGGAAATTTCTTTTCAAAAAAATAAAGTTTATTTATGACAAAAATCAAAAAAGTTGTGGCCAGCTTTATCGGAATTTTTCTGATAGGATCTTCTACCAATGCTGCAAATGTGGCCACCCCCAAAAACAAAGTGGAATCGAAAATTAACAACATTATCAAAGCATTGCATGCAAAGAAAATTCAGAACGAGCAATCCAAAAGGATGTTCGAATACCTGGAGAAAAATCACAAACTGAATGCTATCGAAATGAATAAACCCCCGGCGCCGGAGGAGGGTGAAATGAATTCGGGTAATTGGGACAACTGGAACAACTGGAGTAACTGGGATACGTGGAATAACTGGAGTAACTGGGACACATGGAATAACTGGAGTAATTGGGATACATGGAACAACTGGAGTAATTATTAATTTGATGAGATTTTAAATTGCGCGTAACTAACGGTGACGCGTATGCGATATATCAAAAATAAAAGAGGGAGAACATTTCTCCCTCTTCAGTGTTCTTTTAGCTATTATTTTTATCGCTTAAACTGGTTCATTATGCCTTTGGCCAGTTCTGTCATCTTCTTAAGACCATCTTCCGGTAAATTCCCTTTTTTAAACTCGGCGAGAATTTCAGGATGTTTGTTTTCCATTTCCAGGAGGAATTGTTCTTCAAAAGCGCGGATATTCTTTACCGGAACACTGCTGAGCAATCCGTTGGTGCCCAGGTAAATGATCGCGATTTGTTTTTCAACAGCGTATGGAGTAAACTGGGGTTGCTTTAATATTTCCACATTCCTTGCCCCTTTGTCCAACACTGATTTTGTAGCGGCATCGAGGTCTCCACCGAACTTTGAAAACGCTTCCATCTCGCGATAGAGCGCCTGGTCAAGTTTAAGCGTACCAGCCACCTTTTTCATGGACTTGATCTGGGCATTACCACCTACACGACTTACGGATATTCCTACGTTGATGGCAGGGCGTATACCTGAGTTGAATAAATTATTTTCCAAAAATATCTGTCCGTCGGTAATAGAGATCACGTTGGTAGGAATGTATGCCGATACATCTCCGGCTTGTGTTTCTATAATTGGAAGTGCAGTTAATGAACCACCTCCTTTTACCATTTGTCTGATATTGTCAGGGAGATCATTCATCTTTTGCGCAATCTCATCTTTCGAAATGATTTTTGCGGCTCTTTCCAGCAGGCGGCTGTGCAGGTAAAATACGTCACCGGGGTATGCCTCACGTCCGGGAGGTCTTCTTAATAAAAGTGAAACTTCACGATAAGCCACAGCCTGTTTACTCAAGTCATCATAAACAATCAATGCATCGCGACCTGTATCACGGAAAAACTCACCAATAGCAGCTCCCGCAAATGGTGCATAAAACTGTAGCGGCGCGGGGTCGGAGGCCGACGCCGCAACAATAGTTGTATAAACCATTGCACCGTTATCTTCCAATACTTTCATCACATTGGCAATAGTAGAAGCTTTCTGGCCAATTGCTACGTAAATGCAATAAACAGGCCTACCCGCTTTGTAGAATTCTTTTTGATTAATTATGGTATCGATACAAATGGCACTTTTACCGGTTTGGCGATCGCCAATTACCAACTCTCTTTGCCCGCGACCGATGGGGATCATCGCATCAATAGCTTTGATACCGGTTTGCAGCGGAGTCTTTACCGGCTCCCTGAAGATAACACCCGGAGCTTTGCGCTCAAGAGGCATTTCGAAAAGTTCCCCTGTAATAGGACCTTTCCCGTCAATGGGCTCTCCGAGAGTATTAATCACTCTGCCCGCCAACCCATCGCCTACTTTTATAGACGCAATCTGGCCGGTGCGGCGAACAGTGCCACCTTCTTTAATATCCCCGCTATCGCCCATAAGTACCACACCTACATTATCTTCTTCAAGATTTAATGCAATAGCTCTGACGCCATTTTCAAATTCCACTAGTTCGCCTGAGCTAACATTATTCAGGCCATACACTCTGGCAATCCCATCGCCTATCTGAAGTACACTTCCTACTTCTTCAAGATTTGCTTCCGCATTAAAATTGGTAAGCTGGCTTCTGAGTATTGCTGATATTTCGTCTGGTTTTATATCCGCCATAAAATGGTTTATTTTTCGAGGTGCAAATGTAAAATAAGATGGGGGTAGTAACAAATAAGGTTTGCTGGTAATTTTATCCACAAATAATCAATTTGATATTATAAATTTGTAGATGAAGTTTCAAGTGTAAGACTTCCAAAACCCTTTACATCTTTGCATAAATGATCCCGACTACCGATTTCTTTTACCTCCAAATATTTGCATATGAGAAAACGTATACTTACTGCCCTTGGGATTATCACTTGTTTTTTTGCCTTTCTGATTTTTTTGCATAAAAATGTAATTAAAGATCATCCTTTGAAAAGGTTCAGTGCCACGCCCATTCAAATATCGGATGAGGATGGTGGTGAGGGTGAGGATGGAATTCTCGCTGCACAAAAAATGGAGTTTGAACTCACGAAGGATATTTCATTGGGCTATGTTCCAAAATACAGACTTGTGAATGCCTATCTTGGTCTGATTAAAAACCGGAATCTGAATACACCAACCAATATTAATGCACTGACCTGGGCGGAGCGGGGGCCGAATACAGACACTGTTGGGCCAAGTAATGGAAATACACGTGCTGATAATGGTGTAGCCAGCGGTAGAATGAGGGCCATCTGGGTTGATCTTTCTGATCCATCTTATCATACGGTATGGATTGGAGGAATAGACGGAGGACTTTGGAAAACGACGGATATTTCTGCCTCGCCCGCAACATGGACTCCAATCAATGATTTTTTCTCAGATCTGGCAATAAGCAGTATTTGCCAGGATCCGCTTGGAACGATGGATACGATGTATTTTGGTACAGGGGAAAAAACATATAATGTAGACGCTGTTCGTGGGGGTGGTATTTGGAAAAGTACCGATCATGGTGCCACCTGGAACTTGCTTCCTTCCACTACTTCATTTTATAATGTTTCTAAAATTATCTGTGATGCTTTGGGCAATGTATATGTGGCTACAATTGGTAACAATAAAGGAATACAGCGTTCCAAAGACGGAGGTGCTACGTGGACGAATATTACACCCTCCGGTCTTAATACTGCAGTAACAGATATGAAACTCAGCAGCTATGGGCGAATGCATATCGTATGTGGGTATTACAATGGACCAAATGCTGGTTACAGATATACCGACAGGCCTGATATCGTTACAGCATCAGGCTGGACTGCGCCTACTACTCCTTTTCCAAATGTTAAGTATAATACGGAACTTGCCGTTGGCCCGGATTCTGTGCTATATGCGCTGGTAGCAGATTCTGTTTACCAGACACCACAGATTTATAAATCGACCGATAGCGGTGCTGTCTGGACCGCAACCACCACATCGCCACCAGCCTCAGGGGGTACCAACGATTTGAGTAGCGGGCAGGCCTGGTATAACATGGCTATTGCAATGGATCCGGCAGACGATAAGAATGTATTGGCAGGTGGACTTAATTGCTATCTCTCTATCGATGGCGGGGATACTTGGACCCAGGTTTCCAAATGGATAGGCACTTCGTCCAGCTATGTGCATGCCGATCAACAAACTGCTGTATGGAATGCAAACCAGGTATTGGTCGGAAGTGACGGCGGGATTTTTTATTCGTCCGACGGCGGCGCTACCTTTCATGATCGTAACACAGGACTGAGGATAAGGCAACTATACTCTTGTGCTATCCATCCTACTGCCAGCAATTATTTTCTTGGCGGTGCACAGGATAATGGAGTAAACCAATTCAAAACAGCAGGACTTGCGGGTATAACTGAGGTTACAGGTGGTGATGGAGCATTTGTGCATATTGACCAGGATGAACCTCAATATCAATTCGGCTCTTATGTTTACAATCAGTATAGAAGAAGTACCGATGGGGGTAATAGCTGGACCTATATAAATTACTCTAATAGTGTGGGTCAATTTGTAAATCCTACAGATTATGACAATGTGAACAATAAAATGTATTGTGGAGGATCTTCCAATCAATATATACGATGGGAGAATCCCCAGACCGGAAGCCTCTTTACACCTGTTACTATTTCTGCGTTTTCAGGTGCGGTGAGAAGTGTAACGGTATCTCCCTACACATCCAACAGGGTCTTTTTTGGTACAAACTCCGGTAAGGTAGTACAGGTTGATAATGCGAATTCTGCTTCTCCTACAGCTACCAATATTACAGGGTCAGGAATGTCGGCAGCCTCGATCCTTTGCATAGCAGTTGGCACCAACGATAGTAATTTGTTGGCAGTATTTCCTAATTACGGAGTAAGCGGACATGTTTGGGTTACTTCTACAAAAGGGGGTAGTTCCGGGTGGACCAATATTACGGGTAATTTGCCTGACATACCTGTTCGCTGGGCCATGTTTTATCCTGACGATAATACAAAAGCAATCATAGCTACTGAAATGGGAGTGTATGAAACTTCTGACATTAATGGATCTTCCACAGTATGGACAAGAGATGCAAGTTTTCCGATCGTGCGAACAGATATGCTGAAATATAGAAAAAGTGACGGAACCGTTGCGGCAGCAACACATGGGCGTGGATTATGGACAGCCAATATTCCCCTTACCACACCGTACATTCGTTTTGCGTCCAACTATAATGAGCAAACGGAAAGTACTACAACCACATCAGGTTGTCGAGCTTACACCGACTATACGGTAAATATGACGATTGATGCTGCACCTATTGGAGATGCAACCGTCACGTTAAGCGTATCGCCAACAAGTACCGCAAAGCAGGGAGCAGATTTTGATTTTACCACGAATGGAAATTTTACTTCTCCTTCTAGCACTTTGACTTTTCCCGACGGATCCACCACTTCTGAGCCCGTGACCATTCGTGTGTATGACGATGCTGAAGTGGAGAATTCTGAAAGTTTCACACTCGCCTACAATGTATCCGGGTCTACTAATGCCCTGGCGGCTCCAAGCAGTCCGAGCTATACATTCACGATAGATGATAATGATGTTGCTCCTAATTCTACAGGGCCTACCAATACATATACGGTTGGTTCCGCTGTATATTATTTGAATGCTGGCGCCGAAGCCCCTCCTTTCAATGCAGTACTTCCGAGCCAGCGTAGCCAGATGCTTTACCGGGCCAGTGAATTAACAGGAGCCGGAATAACCGCCGGAATCATAAACAGCATTGGTATTTATATGACCAAACAAAGTACGAGAGCTTATCAGAATATTCAGATAAAAATGGCTACCACGTCACTTACCAATCTTGTTACGAGCGATGTAATTAGTCCCGTCAATACTTCCACCGTGGCCACATTATCATCGTATAATACGGTAAATGGTTGGAATACATTTAACCTTGACGCACCGTTTTCCTGGGATGGCACCAGCAATATTGTCATAGAAATTTGTTATGATAACGGCACCGGCGATACTGGTGACCTTTTTGATAAAACATTTGGCTATTCGGATGGAAGCGGTGCATCCGATGGAAATATCTTATGGCAGGATAGTATTAATTGCAGCGGAACATTCACTCAAGCAGATGCAAATTATTTTTCTAATGGTATTAAGCCGGAATTGCAATTAAATGTTACAACATACGGCAACCTGATTGCCACTGCCGGTTCGCATACGGAAGATGTAGCGGATACGGGTAATTACTATTATTTTACCGGCAATAATATTATGAATAGCATCGCGGGTGCGAGTGCCGATCTGGGATGTGTAAGTTCAGATTTGTCGGGTACTGGCAATACGTGGCAACCATTTATAGCGGGCATGAGGTCGGAAAAGGTCTTTACCATTACACCTACTACTAATTCCGGTGCATCTTATACTGTCGGATTGTATTTCACAACTGCTGAGCTCGGAGGGTTTGATCCGGCAACACTTAAGATCGCGAAAACGGACGCGGCAACACTGGCGGGGGCAGATGGCACTAATACGATTATCGCGCCGACTAACTACACTCCTTATGGAAGTGGTTACTTGTTCACTGCTTCGTTCTCAGGATTCTCTCAGTTTTTCCTCGTTGATCCTTCCGTTGTGCTGCCCATTACATTGCTTTCGTTTAATGGTCACCTCAATAATAGCAGTATATTCCTGCAGTGGCAAACCAGTTCAGAGCATGGCTCTAAATATTTTGATATTGAAAAGTCTGCTGATGGTGTAAACTTCTATAATATTGGTTCGAAGCCCGCCGCAGGTATTAGCAATTCTACGTTGAAATATAGTTATACCGACATGCAGCCGGCCGAATTGAATTATTACAGGTTAAAGTTCGTAGATATCGATGGCAGGTTTATTTATAGCTCTACCATACTTATTAAGGATCAATCGGTTTCGCAACGGTTATGGATAGACGAAAACCCGTTTCGCAGCAGCATTACAATTCATCTTGCCAGGTTGCCGCAGCAAGTAGTGAAAACAGAATTGGTAACCATAAACGGGTCCAGAATACTCACCAAAGAATTTTCGAACACGACGTTGCTGAACCTCGATGTTTCTGGTCTGAACTTATCGAGAGGTGTGTATATATTGAGAACCGTAATCGGTAATAAGATTTATACAAACAAACTAATCAAACAATAATTAATTTTAAAGGCCGGGCTTCCGGCCTTTTTTGTAAATTATTATGGCTGATGAAAAGACTCAAAAGATCACTTTTTTATTTTTTCATTTCTATTCATTTGTTCGCATGTGCTCAATCGAAGAGCGTGATCAAAAATGCATGCGCCACCTATACGATTCATATACCTGGCAATATTCCTGTAGATCGCAATGGCAATGAAATCCCGCTTAGAGATACCGTTTTGATAATTTATATTGAAACAACATCACCAGACATAACCTGGAATAGGGCATGGCTGAATGGTAAAACTTACTCGGTTATACCAACGCTCATTGATTCCAATTACGTTGAAGCAGGTATAAAGCAAATCAACAATGAAAAATTGGTCATTAAAAGTTCAGGCAATGATAAGTTGTGGCGGCTGCAACTGATTCCTGCTGAAAAATTCGAATTCGCTCCTGCAGAGATACAGCGCGGTGAATTACTCATTTCGGGAACATATAAGAACAGGAAAATATTGCAACGAATTAATTCAATGACCGAATTAACAGGTATCCCTACGCCCTAAACATAGAAAACAGGAAAGATTACCTGAGCTTGTGGATATAATCGTTGTTGGCGAATTGTTTTTTAACATCATTCAAATCGCGTAATATACTTGCATCTACGAGTTTGCCATCCATTTCCAAAACAAAACCGCCTATTAGGTTTTTATCCACTTTCGCTTCGAGCTGAATATCTGTTATGGAAGCGGCGTCCTGTATTTTTTTAATGAACAGGTTCTTTATGTTGTCAGACACCGGCAAAGCTGTAGTCAGCTTCACTTTGTGGATTCCTTTGAAACTATTGTATTGGTCAATGAAGGAATTGATTATTTCAGGCAGGTTAGACTCACGCCCCTTCACACAAAGAAGCCTTATAAAGTTCAACGCAAGGTCAGATATCTTTCCCTGGGCTACCGCAGTGACGATCTTTATTTTTTTATCATGTTTAATGATCGGACTGTCCAGCATCAATACAAAATCTCTGCTCACTTTGCAAATAGTTTGCAGGGTAAGAATATCCAGGTGTATTGCGTCCAGTCGATTGAACTCGATGGCGAGATCTATCAGGCTTTTGGCGTATCTTTCTGCTAACCGGTGATTCTGCATTTCTTACTTCGGCTTTATTAGTTCAGGTCAATTTTTTCTGCGAGCTGATTGATGTATTTTTCCTGCTCTTCCTTGCTGGCCAGTTCGCGGTGCAGTATTTTTTCACTTACTTCAATTACGAGTTTGCCTACCTGATTTTTCAATTCAATAATAGAAGCCATCTTCTGCTGATTGATTACCGCCTGGGCATCTGCAATCATTTTATTGCCTACCACCCTGGCTTCTTCGCGGGCATCATTGATAATCTTATCGCGAATTTCTTTTGCTTCTCTCATCATTTGTGATCTCTCTTCACGCGCCTTATTCAGTAATGCTTCGTTTTCATTCTTCAGGTTCGCCATTTCCTGCTTTACCCTGTCTGCCGTTGCGATAGACTCATTGATATTCCTTTCTCTTTCTGCAAGCGAATCCAATATGGGCTTCCAGGCAAATCTTTTTAAGATGAGAAATACTATGACAAACACCAGCAGTGTCCAGATGATAAGACCAAAGGAGGGAGTAAGTAAATCCATATAACGAGTTTAAATTTTATCTTTTATATAAACGCGACTAATTAAGTACAACTATCAAAAGTAAGACCAGCCAAATTGAGGGACTGATCAATTCCATAAATTTCCGTTTTACTCTTAATAAAAACTGCACCCGCCGCCCTGTGCTTAGGGTGCAGTTTTGACATTGTTTCTTAGACGAACATTGCAAGAATACCCGCGATAACGCCAAACAACGCTACCCCCTCTACAAGAGCTGCAGAAAGGATCATGTTAGACCTGATATCGTTTACGGCTTCCGGTTGGCGTGCAATACCTTCTACAGCACCTTTACCGATCTGGCCGATACCAATACCTGCGCCAATTGCGGCTAATCCTGCGCCGATAGCCCCGCCGGCATTGGCCCAGGGTGTTGCGCTAAGAATAGTGATTAAATCCATAGTTGTAGTTTATACTGTTTAAAAAAAATTATTCAATTAATAATTATACAAAAGCGATATCGTCTTTATCCGCTTCAGCTCCATCGTGATTGTGAGAACCTTCCATTGCCTGCCCGACAAATACCGCCGTTAAGTTGGTGAAAATATATGCCTGGATAAAGGCTACCAATATTTCTATAAAGTAAATGAAAATAGCGAATGCCAGGGATACGGGAGCAAATCCATAACCGATCCATTTGTTCAGTGCACCAAAAATAAAGATCAACGATATTAAACAAATAATGACGATATGTCCGGCGAGCATATTCGCAAACAGACGTATCATTAATGCAAAAGGCTTGGTAAATATTCCAAGTACTTCAACAATTACGAGAATCGGTTTTACCCACCAGGGTACATCAGGATTAAAGATGTGGCCCCAAAAGTGCTTATTGCTGCTGAACATTATCACAATAAATGAAATGACTGCCAATATCATGGTAAAGGCGATATTGCCGGTTACGTTTGCCAGGCCCGGAACTAACCCAAAAAAAGTATTAATTAAAATAAAGAAAAATATGGTAAGCAGGTAAGGCATGTATTTCGCATAACCTTTACCGAGGTTAGGTTTCGCTACATCATCGGCTATGAAATTCACAACGACCTCAATCGCATTCTGCGTCCCTTTCGGCGCCCTGATTACACCATGCCCTTTCTTATATTTTTTCGCAATGGAGATCATCAGCCATACGAATAGAAAAGTGGCAATAAACATTTGTATTACGTTGCGCGTTAGAGAGATATCATAAACTTTAACTGCGGGATCTACCGGAACAATTTTCCCCTCCTCCAGTTTATATCCATCTACTACAGCATCGTGATAAAAGGCAGATGACATGAAGACCGAAAATCCTTTCTGCGGCGAGTATAAAATTACCGGTAACGGAATTACAGCTTCATGTTCCTCTCCGTCGCTGCTCTTATATGTAAGAAAATGAAACTCATGCGCATCTTTTACGTGGCCGAAAATAACCTCGTTGGCATCAAACCCTTTTTTGGGCTCGTTGGCCGAAGCTTCTTTTTCCTGTGCAAAACCACCCAGGCAGGAAAACAATAAAAAACTGCTGAAAGCCGCTACCAACATAGATTTCAACCGATTTTTCCGCATCTGTTTTCTCAATTTGGCGCAAAGATAAGTGGTTTGCATGAGGATTTGTAAGGACGATAATTTAATTTTTTAATAATGCAGACCCGGCTTGTTCGGGGTTGTAGGCAATCGCCGTCGGATTAAGTAAATTTGCAATGCCTTTAAAGGGAATTATTGAAATAATGCAGACCGTGAAAATAATATTAGCCGCTCCTTTTATAGCTCTTATAAAATTATATCAGCTCATCATTTCTCCATGGATGGGGCCGCAATGTCGTTTTACTCCCACCTGCTCGCAATACGGTATCGAAGCATTGCAGAAATATGGACCAATAAAGGGCCTTTGGCTTGCTATTAAAAGAATTTCCAAATGTCATCCCTGGGGGCCTCACGGGCATGATCCTGTTCCATAATGAGAAACGGTTAGATACAATCAGGTTAGTGGAGCTTTTTTCTTAAAAGATATGATTCATAGTACCGGTAGCTTATCACACTTATCAGGTAGCTCATCGAGATACATATAAAGGCCGACACGATTGTAGCGGTTGTATTGGTAAAATTTGCTTTTTGTGTGAACCAGTTGACAAAACGTTGTTGAAAAGCTATTAGTATCAGCCAATGAAAAATATAGAAGCCATAGGAAATTTTCCCTGTAAATTTTAGCCACCTCCAATTAAAAATACTTAAGGCAACTTTGGAACTGTTATTAATGATAACATCTATAAGACCTGCAAAGAAAATAGCGATTATGGTAAATCCCATAGTATCAAAGAAAGGATTGGAGATGCCACTTGCACTTCGTGTGAAGAAAATTCCGGCGATGATGCAGAGAAAGGCGGCAAAGTAACAGTTCGTATTAATTGACTGTTCATCCTTCTTGTGTCGTATAAATAAAACCGATCCTATTAAAAATCCATCCATTCTGCAGAAGGTATTGTAAAAATAATGCCGGTAATCCTGCCAGGCAGGGTAGTAAAAAAATATCAGGGACCTGTAAATGATGATCAATGCTATGATTACGAGAATCAACTTGGCGAAGTATTTTTTTTGCCAAAAGAAATATAAAAACCAGGGCCATAAAAGATAAAATTGTTCTTCCACCGCAAGAGACCAGAAATGATCAAGGAAATTTTCTTTAACGCCACTGGAAAAGATCATGCTCCAGTTTTGTACGAAGAAAACAAAGCTTGCCCAGTTCCGATTGTAAAATGTAAACAGGTGAAAGTTTTCCTTTTTAACCAGGAGATTAAATGACAAATAAAAAACCGCAAGCACTAAATAATAAATCGGCAAAATTCTCAGTGCCCGGTTTATGTAAAATTTTTTTAAAGGACTTTTTTTCTGCTGCAGAGCAATCAGCCGCGACGTAATCAGATAACCGGACAGCACAAAAAACAGATCGACCCCACTCCATCCAAAAGAAAACGCAGCATAATTGCCAAAGTAGTGAAAGGTAACAACCAGAATAATTGCCAGTCCTCTCAGTCCATCTAACTGAGGAATATATTGTTTTGTAATATTAGAGCGCATATCGAAACTGATAAAACCGGTTTCAGTTAAATTTTAAACGATTATTCCGGGGTAAATATCGCCTAAAATAGCCGTTGGGTTAAAAACATCAGCGCTGTCCAAAAGAAGATCCTTTTGAAAAGGTGTATTATAGTACAAGACGTAGTAGTTAATGTGGTATCGTTTGATCGCATCAATAATTTTCTAGTCAGTATAGTCGGTAGTGAAAGGTCCATACTGTCTGTTGCGTGAAAGAAAATTAATAATTACCGACTCGAAAGATTTTCACTGCTTTGATTACTGTACAGCAGGTTGCCGGAAATATGATTTTTCTTAAATGCATCTGCTATCTGAAAGTAGCGTTTACCTGAGCCATATTGGTTCTTCATTTCTATTATTGGGTATATCCAAAACTTACTAATAATGATCAGGCTGAAAATATACAACAGCTTTTTGGTGAAGTTAAAATGATTGATTAATGCAGAGATCAATATACCCGAAAGCAATAGTACAGTCAGGCCAATAATCCATAAGTAGCGCGATTCCACATGAAAGAATAAATACCCCAGCGGAAAGATTATGATGAAGCTAAGCAATAACATTGCTTTTCTTTGATCAGGATAACTTTTGTAGAAAAAAATACTAGCCAAAATGATCACGATAAGCCCAAATGAGAAATCGTTAAAGCTGTGTATAGCCTCAATGATGTTAAAACCGATAAGCTTTAATTGTGCAACGAAAACCTTCTAACTCGTAAACGGCGTAATGGGAATTTGCTTCTTGTAAGTAATGTCGTCAAATACAGAATACGCCCCCCGGGAATGGTGGTGCATAAAAGACCTCCCGTGGTTGCGCATATGAATAAGAAAGAGAGCCGGTAAAATTCTGCTGTCCTAGGAAAAAGTGACCATATTTGACGTTGAGCACAGCCAAACGCCGGCTACAACGACAAGGGGTATTATACCCGTTAATGCTTTTTTTAAAATATTTTCCAGGCGAATTTATTATCACTATTTCTTTCTGCTACATAGATGGCAACCGGTAAATGTAAAAGTGCAAAATAAAATGTATATGCCTTGGCATAAAAAGCAATGCCCGCTATAAATCCTGCTAATAAAATTTTTTTATAGCTCTTACTGAAGCTATCTGAAAAAATAATATTAAGATAGGTTAATAAGAATACAAGCACCAGCAGGCTGGCAAATAAGCGGGAGAAAGTAAAATCTAAAATGAGTATGACGGCACTCAATGTGATCGCCATTTCGATAAAAAACCGAATCCGGAATTTCTTTACCAGGTAAAAGAATGCAACAATAGATACTGCTCCGTATTGGCCATTTAAATATTTGGCAGCGAGTATTTCATTGACATGCAGTTGTATCAGGGGTAGCAGCAACCAGGATCCTAAAGGACTCCAGATACCATTGATCGAGTTGAAGAAATTTCCTTTTACAATCTGTTCAGCCACACTAAAATAGTCGGTGGAGTCGGGATCGATCACATACCGAAACCCCGGGAACAAAACAAAGAATAAGATACAGTAAATAATAAGAAAAAGAAAGAGATGTTTTGGTTTCATTATTTTTTTTCATTGAGGGTCATCATTCGATGCACGTATTTGCCCAAAATATCAAACTCTATGTTGGCTATGTAGCCTGTTTTGGTGCTTTTAAAATTGGTATTACTAAAAGTATAAGGAATAATTGCCACCGTAAAATTATTGTTTGAAACATTAAATGCTGTCAGACTTACGCCATTTAGGCAAACTGATCCTTTTTCAATTATGAGTGGAGCAAATTTCTCATCGAAGCTAAAAATGAATTCAATGCTACCCTGCCTGTCTTTTCTGTCAGTGCATATGGCGGTACTATCCACATGCCCTTGCACTATATGTCCGTCCAGCCTTTCCCCTAGTTTCATAGAGCGCTCAAGGTTTATTGTATCTCCAATTTGCCATTGACTAATATTGGTTTTACTGATCGTTTCCTGTATGGCTGTTACTCTGTAGATATTACCTTCAATTGCTTCCACGGTAAGGCATACTCCGTTGTGGCAAACACTTTCATCCACCTTTAGGTCAGGTGTAATGCCGGTTTCTATCGAAAAAATTTTATTGGTTTTATCGGAACCTATTTTGACGATTGTCCCTAAACTTTCAATGATACCAGTAAACATTGTGCTATTACATTTCTAAATTTAAAAAATTACCTTATCTTTGCATCCCTAAAAATAAAAAATATTTATGCTCATTATTGATTCAAAGGATTGCGAAAATATCGATAAAGCGCTCAAAAAGTACAAGAAGAAATTTGAGAAGAGCCGTACGTTGTTGCAGCTTCGCGATCGGCAATCATTTACCAAGCCATCTGTAAGAAGACGCAGCCAGGTATTAAAAGCTGTTTACAGGCAGCAAATCGCCAGCGGGAAAATCGAACTTTAATATATCAACTCCGATCATATATCTGTGCGGATAGCATTAGTTTACTAACTTTACGCTATCCGTTTTTTTATGCAACCAACCGAGCCATCCTCTGTCCGAACGTTTTTAGATTATATCACGTTTCAGAAGCGCTATTCCCGGCACACTATTATCTCTTATCAAAACGACCTGGTGGCTTTTTTTGATTTTATTGCTGTTCAATATCAAAATATAGCTCTGCAGGAAATTTCACCGGCAGTGGTTCGGTCATGGCTCGTCTCTTTGAAAGAACAGGCTATTACTTCCAAATCCATTAACCGGAAAATATCCACGCTAAAGTCTTTTTTTAAATATCAATTGAAGATGGGGAGGGTAGCCGTAAACCCGATGTATTCAATTGCTTCACTCAAGGTAAACAAGAGGTTGCCATCTTTTATTGAGCAAAGAGATATTAATACGCTCTTCAGCCATGTCGAATTTCCGGAAACATACGAAGGGAAGACTGAAAGATTATTATTAATGATCTTTTATCAAACAGGTATGCGCCTGAGTGAGCTGATTAGTATTAAAGAATCGCATATTGACAAGAGTAATAGGAGTATTAAGATATTGGGAAAGGGCAACAAGGAACGGATCATACCCTTGGGTGCTGCCTTGATTCAGGAAATTGACAATTACATTCCGCTAAAAAGAGCTGCTGTGAATGTACAGGAAAATCCGTATTTATTGGTAAGCACAAAGGGCAGAAAACTATATGGGAAATACGTATATAATGTCGTAAAAAAGTACCTCGGTAATGTTTCTACCAGTGAAAGAAAAAGCCCACATGTGCTGAGGCATACTTTCGCAACACATCTTACAAATAATGGTGCGGACATAAATGCTGTGAAAGAATTGTTGGGGCATGCCAGCCTTGCTTCCACACAGATTTATACGCACAATTCAATCGATAAGTTAAAAGAAATATACAAGTTGGCCCATCCGAAATCATGATTTATATCAGGCAAATTTTGTATCAAATTTATTTTGAAAAATCATGTCTGAAACGTAATTTAGTTCACATGGATTATAACTGCTCACCTTCACTTAATTCATTGACCCTTGTAGGTACAATTAATCCAGTTTTTTTTACATTTAAAATACATTCCATGAACGTTAACATTCAGTCTCTGCATTTCGACGCAGATTCGAAATTGGTTTCCTACGTTGAAAAAAAGATTACCAAGCTCAACCAATTTCATGATCGGATTACCAAAGTAGATGTTTTTCTGAAACTTGATAACGTAGTGCATACGATTAAGGACAAAGTGGCCGAAATAAGAGTGCACGTGCCGAGGCATGACTTTTTTGTGAAGCATTCTTCCAAGTCTTTTGAAGAAAGTTTTGATCTTGCGCTCGATTCCGTAATAACGCAAATGAAGCGTAAAAAAGATAAAATGGCAGCCTGATATTATTTATAATAGATACTGGTCCCCCGCATTTGCGGGGTATTTTTTTGTCTTCCCGAATCTTCCTGAAACCGCCCGGCATACAGGTTTGTAAGCTCCTTAAAATTTCTGTTTCAAAATTTTTGCATTAAACAATTTCCATTACCTTTGCCTTCCCAAAAAAATAGCCTTGCAGAGGTATGTGCAATTGGGGAGTTCATTTACAGGTAAAGTAGGCAATTGCCAGTGTAGCTCAGTTGGCCAGAGCAGCTGATTTGTAATCAGCTGGTCGGGGGTTCGAATCCCTCCACTGGCTCTTTGGTTCCGAGATATATGATTGCAGTTTGTCAGCAAAATATTACAACTGGGTTTCATTTTTCAGCCGAAGCATGCTAACGGGCAGTTTCCAGAGCGGCCAAATGGGGCGGACTGTAAATCCGCTGTCTTTCGACTTCGGTGGTTCGAATCCACCACTGCCCACATATTTTGTTTGGCTTTATGGAGATGGATGAGTTTTGACTTCTTTCAAGCTGTTATAGCTCTGATAAAGAGCATCCCGATGGGTAATCGGGAAGGTAGTGAGAAAGAGGATAGTTTTTTGAGATAAATGAGTTTGACTTCTTTCAAGCTGTTGTAGCTCAGGGGTAGAGCACTTCCTTGGTAAGGAAGAGGTCGTGAGTTCAAATCTCATCAACAGCTCTAATAAAAATGGTATTATTAACTATATAAGCGGAAGTAGCTCATTTGGTAGAGCGATAGCCTTCCAAGCTATAGGTGGCGAGTTCGAGCCTCGTCTTCCGCTCAGAAAGGTGTGTAACAAGCGCCTGAATATTTAAAACATACAAAAACAAAAAAAATGGCAAAAGAGAATTTTAAAAGGGATAAACCCCACGTTAACGTTGGAACCATCGGTCACGTGGATCATGGTAAAACAACGCTGACTGCCGCTATAACCGATATTTTGTCTAAAAAGGGTTTGGCGGAGAAAAAAGGTTATGATGAAATTGATGGTGCTCCTGAAGAAAAAGAAAGGGGTATTACGATTAATACAGCTCACGTAGAGTATGCGACTGCCAATCGCCATTACGCTCACGTAGATTGCCCCGGTCACGCCGATTATGTGAAGAACATGATTACCGGTGCCGCGCAAATGGATGGTGCTATATTAGTGGTAGCAGCTACGGATGGTCCTATGCCTCAAACAAGAGAGCACATTTTGCTGGCACGTCAGGTGGGTGTACCCCGTATGGTGGTGTTTATGAATAAAGTAGATCTCGTGGATGATCCTGAGTTACTCGAACTGGTAGAAATGGAAATTCGTGAATTACTTACCAAAAACGGCTTTGATGGTGACAATACGCCGATCATCAAGGGATCTGCAACCGGCGCATTAGCTGGCGATGATAAATGGGTAAAAGCTATTGATGAGCTGATGGATGCAGTTGACTCTTACATTCCATTACCACCCCGTCCTGTAGATCAGCCATTCCTTATGAGTGTGGAAGACGTATTTTCTATCACAGGTCGTGGTACGGTGGCAACCGGCCGTATCGAAAGAGGTCGAGTAAGAGTAGGTGATCCGGTGGAAATTGTAGGTCTAATGGAAAAACCTCTTACGTCTGTAGTTACCGGCGTGGAAATGTTTAAGAAATTGCTGGACGAAGGTGAAGCCGGCGACAATGCAGGTATCCTGTTGCGCGGTATTGAAAAAACCCAGATCCGTCGCGGTATGGTAATCTGCAAACCGGGAAGTATTACTCCGCACACCGAATTCAAAGGTGAGGTATATGTACTGAGCAAAGATGAAGGCGGACGTCACACTCCATTCTTCAATAAATATCGCCCCCAGTTTTATTTCAGAACTACAGACGTAACTGGTGAAGTAGAATTACCGGCAGGAACCGAAATGGTAATGCCCGGCGATAATACTTCGCTCACTGTAAAACTGATTGCGCCCATCGCTATGGAAAAAGGTCTCAAATTCGCTATCCGCGAAGGCGGACGTACAGTAGGCGCAGGACAGGTTACTGAAATAATAAAATAAAGCCCTCTAAATCTCCCGAAGGGAGTTTTTGGGAAAGCTATAATGAAAACAAAGTACCTTTGGTAAGTAGCCATTGGTACTTTGTTTTTTAAAAAGTTCTTCGAATATTCAGAGCCTTTTAAGCTCTCCTTGGGAGGGTTTAGGAGGCCATTTACGGGTATAGTTCAATGGTAGAATAGAGGTCTCCAAAACCTTTGATCAGGGTTCGAATCCTTGTACCCGTGCGCTAAACGAAATACTATTTTTAAAAAAGGTTTATGAATAAAATTTCAGTATACATCCGGGAGTCTTACAAAGAAATGATGCAAAAGGTAACCTGGCCAACATGGGAAGAGTTGCAGCAATCCACCATGATTGTACTGGCGGCTACTTTAATTATTACGGGCCTGGTGGCATTGATGGATTTCGCGTCCAATGGTGTATTAAAATTTATTTATTCTTTATTTAACTGATCATGACAGACAACAATATAGATGAAGCAAAAACCAGCGAAACTTCCGCTGAGCAGCCTTCCGTACCGGAGAAGGAAACAAAATGGTACGTATTACGGGTGGTGAGCGGAAAGGAAAGAAAAGTGAAAGAATACCTCGATAAGGACATTGTGCGCAATGGCTGGGATAAACTCATCCTCCAGGTTTTTTTGCCGGTGGAAAAAGTTTACAAAGTGCAAAACGGCAAAAAGGTGATGCGCGAACGCAACTTTTATCCCGGATATGTAATGATAGAAGTAGTAGATGGCAAACTTACCGACGAGATGGTACAGCACCTCAGCAACATCAGCAATGTAATGCATTTTCTTACCGACGGAAAAGGTTCCAAAGGCAATATTATCAGCTTGCGTAAGGCGGAAGTAAATAAAATGCTTGGTAAAGTGGATGAAATGACTGATGCAGGGGGAATGAAGATGAGCGAGCCTTTTATTGTTGGCGAAACAATTAAGATCATCGACGGACCTTTCAATGATTTCAATGGCGTAATTGAAGAAGTTACTGATGAGAAGAAGAAGCTGAAAGTACAGGTAAAAATCTTCGGCCGTGCTACTCCGGTAGAATTGAGCTATATGCAGGTAGAAAAGATTTCTTAAAAAGGATATTTTGATTTCACGAAGCCATTTCAGCAATGAAGTGGTTTTTTATTTACTCCTCTTTTCTTTTAACCAACAAATACCAGTCATTCTCCAGCGGCAGATATCCAAGGTCATAGCAAAAGAAATACACAGTACCTTTTTTATTTGTATAAGTATTAGTGATATACTTAAACTGAAATCCTTTTTGTAATAATTTTTCTTTTGTTGTTTTGGTCATTTCTTCCCCAGCGAAAAACATGCTTTCCAGTATACGCCGGTTTTTTCCAAGAGCATTGTTGATGTTTCTCACAAGATTGTTGGTGACTGATTTAAGCTGGTTGTTGTAATTGTTCCGGCAATAATCATCACAAAACTTTTTATCAGTGCGGCCTTTCAACGGTTTTCTGCAGCTAAGACATTCTCGCGTGTTTGTTGCTGCTGCCATGCTTATTGGTATTAAGTTTCAAAGGAAGGTACGATAAATATTTTACATGTACAAGTGCTTACAAACGGTTATATCCATATAGAAACGATTAAAATACAAGTATCGCTTTTTCACAATAGCATCTTTGCGGTGTTGATGTTGCGCAACAATCGTCAACTGAAATAAACAAATTTTAAGAACATGCTCTTGAATGAGCGCAAAACTCAAAATCATGAATGCTTTAAAAAACAAAGTTCAATTGATCGGAAACTTAGGTAATGCACCTGAAGTACGCGACACGGAAAGTGGTAAAAAATTAGCCCGTTTTTCCATCGCCACCAATGAAAACTATCGTAATGCAAAAGGAGAAAAAGTTACCGAAACGCAATGGCACAATCTCATAGCGTGGGGTAAGGTGGCAGAAATAGTTGAAAAATATCTTGGCAAAGGAAGCGAAATCGCCATTGAAGGAAAATTAGTAAACCGTAGTTATACCGATAAAGAAGGTAATAAAAAATATGTTACTGAAATACAGGTGCACGACCTATTGATGCTTGGTAGTAAGTCTGCTGCATAATTCTATCTTTACCGCGGATGATATTGTATTATTATAATATCGTCCGCGGTTTTTTAACTTTATTCATCGGTAATATGACGTCATGCAAACTATCGGTTCTATCGAACACAATGAATTATTCGATCTGGCCTTTCGCTTCGTGTCAGAGACGAATGAAAATATTTTCCTGACCGGCAAGGCAGGAACAGGCAAGACTACTTTTTTGAAATACCTGATTCAGCATTGTGCTAAAAATATAGTAGTGGCAGCACCCACAGGCGTTGCCGCAATTAATGCAGCCGGTGTTACATTGCACAGTCTCTTTCAGCTTCCTTTGCATCCGTTTTTACCCACTGCCGCAAATCGAAAGGAGTTACTATCCCGGATGAAATTTAACCGGCATCGCCAGCATTTGCTTCACAAAATGGAATTGCTCGTGATTGACGAGATTAGCATGGTTCGTTGTGATGTGCTGGACGCAGTAGATACTATTTTAAGATCGGTGCGAAGAAATTATGATGCACCATTTGGCGGTGTGCAGATGCTCTTCATTGGTGATATGTTCCAATTGCCGCCGGTGGCGCAGCAGCAGGAGTGGGAGATTTTGAGAGAGTATTACAACACACCTTTTTTTTTCAATAGTAATGTAATAAAAGACCAGGTGCCTCTGTTGATCGAACTGAAAAAAATATATCGCCAGAAAGATGGCGACTTCGTTTCATTGCTCAATAAGGTGAGAAACAATGAAATGACTTCAGGTGATTTTGCAAACCTGCATCAGCGCTACGATGCCACCTTTCGTCCGGGGCATGATGAAAAATATATCACGCTCACTTCTCATAATAACATTGCCGACCAGATCAATCATAGGGAGTTATATAAACTAAATAGTGTATCGCACAAATATGAAGCATTTATCGAGGGAGATTTTCCAGAAAAGAATTATCCTGCCGAAGCAGAACTTATATTGAAAGAAGGCGCCCAGGTAATGTTTTTGAAAAACGATTTGGTAAATAAGAGGTACTTCAATGGAAAGATTGGCGTGATCAAAGAGTTGAAAGATGATAAAATAATAGTTAACTGCGATGATCTGGATATTGATGTATCAAAGGAAATATGGGAAAATACAAGATACGCGCTGAACAGAAGTGATGGCAAGCTGGAGCAGGAGAGGGTAGGAGCATTTACGCAATTTCCTTTGCGGCTAGCATGGGCCATCACCATTCACAAAAGCCAGGGGCTTACTTTTGATAAAGTGATGATCGATGCCGCCGCTGCTTTCAGCAGCGGCCAGGTATATGTGGCACTCAGCCGTTGCACGAGTCTCGATGGAATAGTGTTGATGTCGAAGCTTTCACCTTCGGTTATTTATTCGAACGACACGGTGGTGCAGGCAGAAAAAAAGTTTTTGCCCAAAGGGTCGCTTGCCGAACGATTTGAAGGTGCCCGCCAGATATTTACACAACAATTGCTTGAAGAAATTTTCTCTTTTGATAACATTGCTACAGCGATTGGAACAATCGACGAAGCCATAAAAAACGCATCGGATAAATTGAATAAAGAATCGGCAGAATGGATTGAAAAAATTAAAATGCAATTTTCAGTCGATAAGGCAACAGGTGCCAAATTCCTCAGCCGCATTGGTGAAATGATGCGAACAGAACCGGTGATTGAAAACAATGAGTTATTGCAAAAGCGCGTTAGTGATGCGGCAGCCTATTTTATAAATCAAATGGGTTTTTATCAGCGATCAATGAAAGAATATCCTCTTGTTACCGAACATCGCGAAGTGGCGACGGTGATAAATGAATCATTAAACCAGTTGGCACTTGCACTTCATACTGCAGAATATTATTTGCATTACTGCCTGCAGCCATTTATGATTTCAACATTTTTAAAGCATAAACTGCAATATGCACAGCCTCGTTTTAATCTCACCTGTTATGCAGGAAACAGAAAGCAATTGGCGAGCGATATGCCCAACTTGCCATTATATATAAGCCTGAAACAATGGCGCGATGCCATATGCGACAGGGCAAACCTGCCGATTTATCTGGTTGCCAACCAGGCCACGCTAAAAGATATTGCTAATTATCTTCCGATGAGCAAAAGCGATCTTATGAAGTTGTACGGCCTTGGGGCCGCCAAGGTGGATAAATACGGAGATGAAATATTGAAATTGGTAAGCGAGTATTGCGAGAGATATCATATTGCAACCAACATGGAAGCGAAGGCTGATGAGCCTAAAAGAGAAAGGAAACCAAAAGCAGACGGCAATAGCACGGATTCCAGAACAGTGTCCTTGAAACTGTATCGTTTGGGGAAAACCACAGGAGAGATTGCTGCCGAGAGAAATCTTGCAATCAGTACTATCGAAGGGCATCTTGCATGGTTTGTTGGCAACGGCGATATTCCGATTGATGATATTGTTCCTAAAGAAAAGCAGTCATTAATAATTGAAGCGGCCGAAAAACTGGGATGGCAATCAATAACAGAACTTAAGAAGCATCTTCCCGCCGATATCAGTTACAATGAAATAAGAATGGTGGTTTCAAAACACAGGGATACAACTGGAAGTGATGATTCTAAGTATGAATAAATTTTGCTTAGGAAACTTTAAGGCAGCAAACTTTTGGAAGGTTTCAGAACTTTCCAAAAGTTTTACAAGCGCTACATTTGTGTATGTCCAAAAACATTTCTCAGCTTCTCATAGGCGCTATTGTTCTGCTGGCAATAGGTTATTATGTTGGCAAATATTACTCCGGTTCAAAAAGCACTAATACTACCGTTACAAACCCGGTGAGTAAAACCAACGGGACTAATGAACAAACATCCACTTCTGTCCCGGTTGGTAATACAACACGATCCGTTGCAGGTGTTCCACAAAAGGCGTTGAATGTACTTAAATATGTGCGTGCGCATAACGAGCCAATGGACGGCTATGTAGGCGGAAGAACATTTGGTAACTATGAACATCGCCTGCCGGAAACGGACGACAACGGCAACCCGATGCGTTACCAGGAATGGGACGTGAATCCCAAAGTGGAGGGCCAGAACAGGGGAACACAACGACTCATCACCAGCGCTAACGGCAGAGCGTGGTACACGGGTGATCATTACCAAACATTCATTGAAATAAAATAAGGATGTCTGTAAATAATTTTTATACGGAGGGGCATACGCGTTATGTTTTTATTGACGGTTTGCTATGTGATACGATGGAGAAAATATATGCTACATTGAAAACACAACTTTCGTTGCCAGACTATTTTGGAAATAATTTAGACGCGTTGAGCGATGTGTTGAATGACCTGGAATGGGTGAAAGAAAAGAAAGTGAAGCTGATCATTTTGAATAAAGATGCATTGTTGAGTAAAGAAAAAGATAAACTGAAAAATTTTCTGTCTGTATTAAGCAATGCTGCCTCAAACAGGTTAGATGTAATCAATCCATAATCATAATAAATCAACGGCTATGGAAAGTAAGGAATATTCAAATGGTGAAATAACCATTGTATGGCAATCCAAATTGTGTCAGCATTCGGGAGTATGTGTAAAAACTTTACCTGCCGTTTATCGTCCGAAAGAGCATCCGTGGATAAAAATGGAAAATGCTAAATCAGAAGAATTGATAAAGCAGGTGGCAAAATGTCCGTCGGGTGCGCTGAGTATAAAAAAAGGATAAGTGATTTTTTGAAAAGTTTGAGACTTCTAAAGGTTTTCGTTGATTAATGAGCTATCAATCAACGGCTAAAGGATGTGTATACCCAGTGTGTATGTTAGCGAAGTAGCAGAGCCAAGCGGTGCCCGAAGCAGCCTGAACTATAGCTGATGCATGCGCCGTTGCCGATAGCCCAAAAACCAATCAAAAAAACTTCTTGCGGGATTCAGTTCTTTTTATACCTTTGCCGTCCCAAAAAAGTTCTTTTATAAAGTTATTAATTGGGAGCCCGCCACAGGCGAGGCGCTAACACCAAAATTTTTTATATGGCTAAAGAAATATCCGGCTATGTTAAGCTCCAATGCAAAGGAGGACAAGCCAACCCGGCACCGCCGATAGGACCTGCACTTGGTTCCAAAGGTGTCAACATCATGGAGTTCTGCAAGCAATTCAATGCGCGTACGCAGGACAGACAAGGGAAAGTACTCCCGGTAATCATTACTGTTTACAGCGACAAATCCTTCGATTTTATTATTAAAACTCCCCCGGCAGCAGTGCAACTGAAAGATGCTGCCAAAATTCAAAGCGGCAGTAAAGAACCTAACCGCAACAAGGTGGGCAAGGTAACATGGGCACAGGTGGAGACTATAGCCAAAGATAAAATGGCTGATCTCAACGCCTTCACCCTCGAAAGCGCCATGAAAATGGTGGCTGGTACCGCTCGCAGCATGGGCCTTACTGTAGAAGGAGATGCCCCATGGACAAAAAATTAATGATTTGTATCGCTATTAAACTTTTTAAAAATGATTAGCAAAAAAAGAAAGGCAGCTAACGCTAAAGTTGATCAAAGCAAGGCGTATTCCTTAAAGGAAGCTTCTGCCCTGATAAAAGATATTAATACCACCCGGTTTGACGCATCGGTGGATCTTCATATCCGACTGGGTGTGGATCCAAAAAAAGCCGACCAGGCAGTTCGGGGAACTGTTTCACTTCCTCACGGCACTGGTAAAACAAAGAAAGTACTGGTATTATGTACGCCTGATAAAGAACAGGCTGCTAAAGACGCAGGCGCTGATTTCGTCGGTTTGGATGAATTCATTACCAAAATAGATGGCGGGTGGACCGATGTGGATGTGATCATTGCTACTCCGTCTGTGATGCCTAAGATCGGTCGTTTGGGTAAAATATTAGGTCCGCGTAACCTGATGCCTAATCCTAAAACAGGAACGGTGACCAACGATGTAGCTGCAGCAGTGAATGAGGTAAAGGGCGGTAAGATTGCTTTCAAAGTGGACAAGGTGGGTATTATTCATGCTTCGATTGGAAGGGTAAGTTTTTCGCCGGATAAGATTGAGGCTAACAGTCAGGAATTAATTAACGCGGTTATTAAATTGAAGCCTTCCAGTGCAAAGGGAATTTACCTGAGAAGCCTGAGCATGGCCAGCACCATGAGCCCGGGCATAACCATTGATGCAAAATCTGTTTAGAACAAAAATTTGCTTTTGTATTTTATATAAAAGCTAAAAACAAATTGTATGAATAAAGAACAAAAACAGGAAGTAATAGATGCTTTGAAAGACAAATTTTCACAGTATACTAATTTCTATATAACCGATACGGAAAAGCTTACGGTGGCACAGGTGAATACGCTTCGCCGTCATTGCTTCGACAAACAGGTGGAAATGAAGGTGGCCAAGAATTCCCTTATTAAAAAGGCTTTGGAGAGCCTTGGTAACGATAAATATTCCGGTGTGTACGATTCGTTGCACCAGGTGACAGCACTGATGTTTAGCGAAAGCCCTAAAGATCCGGCGCTAATCATCTCTAGTTTTCGTAAAGAGATGCATGGCGACAGGCCGGTATTAAAAGCTGCTTTTCTGAATGGTGACATCTTTGTAGGCGATAACCAACTGGTAACGCTTACTAAGATCAAAACTAAAAATGAAATGATTGGCGAGGTGATCGGATTGCTGATGTCGCCGATACAACGCGTGATTGGTGCGTTGCAAAACAGGTCCGAAACTGTGGAAGCTAAAGTTGAATCAACTATTCAGGCTGAAGCGACTGCTCCCGAAACCAAAGCAGATACCCCTGCTTCGGATGCACCAACAGCTCCCGAGGCGAAGGCAGATGATGCTCTTGCTTCAGACACAACACTGGCGCCGGAAGCATAAAATGGTATTTTGATAGATATGATGAATAGTCATACCTGTTTAAATAAATGAAACAATTTTTTTAAAACCATCCACCGGACTCCGATAATGGGGAAAGAAGGCGGAAAAAATTAAACTCAATAAAATGGCAGACGTAAAAACATTAGCTGAAAGTTTAGTAAGCTTAACAGTAAAAGAAGTTCAGGAACTGGCTGACTTTTTAAAATCAGAATATGGCATCGAGCCGGCTGCAGCTGCGGTAGTAGTAAGCGGCGGTGGTGAAGGTGGGGGTGCTCCTGCAGCTGAAGAAAAGACCTCATTCAATGTAATTCTGAAGGCAGCAGGCGCTAACAAACTGGGCGTTGTAAAAGTGGTGAAAGAACTTACCGGTCTCGGCCTGAAAGAAGCCAAGGACCTGGTAGATGGCGCTCCTAAAGCTATAAAGGAAGGTGTTGACAAAGTTACGGCAGAAGATATTCAGAAGAAACTTGCTGATGCAGGTGCTGAAGTAGAAATTCAGTAAGCGAATATTCTTAAGAAATTTTGAGGCCGGATTTTTCCGGCCTTTTTATTTGCAGGGAAATATAACGGTAACGGTTATACGAAGTTAAATAGTACCCGGGCTTAATTGCTGTCCTTCCTTTTGCGCCTCCATCGTTTTTCATGATAAATAGCTTTGCACTTATCTGTCATTTCAATGAATTCCTCTTCAAGATAATTGCCTTTCTTCAGTGCTGAAGTGGCAATGTCTTTTATATCGTCCCATTCCACATCATCCGGGAAATATTTAGATTCTCTCAATTTGAGGCCGAGCATAGTAACTGCAGTAGCAAATCGGAGGTCAGAAGAAACAGAATCAAACGGAAGGTAATTATCAGGGCAAATATAGGTGACATAATTTCCTGTAGTATCGTGCGGTAACTCGTAATGCAACGTGACATTTGCATAATAGGGAAGATTGTTTTTAATACTATCCTTTGGTACCGGCACTATCTCAAATATTGCAGTATTGCCGGTTTGCGGGCCTAATTCGCCACCCTCCAATTCTTCCCCCTGCATATCGAGTATGTTTCGTTTGTTTTCATAACCGATCAGCCGGTATTCTCTTACAAGATTTGAATTGAAGGTTACAGACAAATACACATCGTTTGCAATAGTGTACAGTGTTTGCGTAAATTCTTTTACCAAAACCTTTTCGGCCTCCCTGATATCATCGAGGTAAGCAAAGTTGCCGTTGCCTTTTTTGGCGAGAACCTCAATTTTAGAGTCCTTATAGTTGCCCATGCCAACGCCGAGGCAGGTCAGATAGACCCCGGTTTCTTTTTCTTTTGAGATCAATTCTTCCAATGCTTTTTCGCTCGATTCGCCGATATTAAAGTCTCCGTCAGTGGCGAGAATAATACGGTTGTTACCATTCTTGATAAAGGTGCTTTTGGCAAGTTTGTATGCGGCCCGGATAGCCGCTTCGCCAGGCGTATCGCCTTCTGCATTCAGTTCTTCAATGGCTTTGGTGATCTTATTTTTTTGATCACCGCTTGTGGGAGGCAGCCATATGCCAACTGTACCGCCATAGGTAACGATTGAGACGGTATCTTTTGCCCTTAAATTTCTCACCAATAACTGAAACGCTTCTTTTAACAAGGGCAACCGGTTGGGCAGATCCATGCTGCCCGATACGTCAATAAGAAAGACCAGATTGGAAGGAGGTACGTTTTCCAGGTTGAGTTTTTTGTCCGAAAGGCTTAAGAACAACAAGCGGTGATCATTGTTCCATGGACAGTCAGTTAGTTGAGATTCTAATCTGAAGATATTTTTTCCCTGCGGTTCTTTATAATTGAAATTGAAATAATTTAACATTTCATCTATCCTCACGGCATCAATAGGTACTTTTTCACCCTGGTTTATAAATCGTCTCACATTGCTATAAGATGCCTTATCAATGCGCATCGCAAGAGCAGTGGTATGGCTGCTTCCTGTCTTTATAAAATCATTTTCTAAAATGCTGTTGTAGGTTTCATCATTATAGTAAGAGGCGGGATAAATATGCCCCTCGCTGCCAAATGTGAGCGAAATAAGTTTTTGCTTTTGCGTATTAATGCCGCCTGCTCCAACGCCGCCGATCATTTTTAAAGTGATTTCCTGGTAGACGTTCGTCTTAATTTTTAAGGCCCGTGTCTCATAACCATCTGCGCTGAAAATGAGGGAATCGTATAAGTAAGAAGACGGAATACCAAATCCGCCGGTGTTGCCACTGTAATAGAGACGACGGGTAGCGGGCATATATATTTTTACATTCTGTAAGGGTTGATTTCGTTCGTCCTTTACATCGCCCCTGATGTAGTATTGTGCGGCTGCAGGCAGTATCAGGGCTAAACAGAAAAAAGTAATAAATACTTTCCGCAAGCAGTTTTTATTTTGTAAGGTATACGCTTCTTTACAAAGCAAAAATTCTTAATAAAAAAATAATATTTCTATTACTCAACCAGTTGGTAAATTTCTTTGATATTTCTTCCTAAGCCGTCGTAGTCGAGGCCATATCCGATTACGAATTTGTTGGGGATAGTAAATCCAAGATAGTCAATTTTTATTGGATGTACCATAGCGTCAGGCTTGTGAAGCAGCGCAGCGATTTTCAGAGAGGCCGGATGTTGGTGTTTCAGCTGCGGCAAAAACTGATGCAACGTTTTGCCCGTATCCACAATATCTTCTACGATGATCACGTGCCGGTTGTGGAGGTCTGCATCGAGACCGATAGCTGTCACCACTTTACCTGTTGATTTTACTCCTTTATAAGAGGCAAGTTTAATAAAACTAATCTCGGATTCAACCGACACTTGCTTGAAAAGATCCGACGCAAAGATGAAGGCACCGTTTAGAATAGCAATAAATAACGGACGCTTATCTTTATAATCTCGGCTGATCTCAATGGCAACTCTTTCTACTTCTTTTTCAATTTGCGCAGCACTTAAGTAAGGAGTAAATTTCTTATCGTGTACCTGGATGATATTCATATTATTTTGAAACGATCAAGCGCTGACCTGTTTTTAAATTATTACTGTCAAGTTTATTCCACTGCTTCAGTTGATCAATGGTGACACTATAGTGTCGTGAAATGGTATACAAATTTTCCCTTTCCCGCACCGTGTGTATCACAACAGGTCTTTTTTCGTGCCCGGTATTTCCGTTAGTTACATCATTATCTGAAACGGCTTGAGTAATTTGTGGCCTTAAATATATTTTGGTACCTGGGTAAAGATGATCTGCAGAAGTGATATCGGAATTATAGTCGTAAAGGTTTTGCAGCAGCACACCATTTTTTTGCGCCACATCATAAAGCGATTCATCTCCCTGAACGATATAAAAATCTTTATCGCCTTGCTTCTGTTTTTTTTCCAGAAAGATATATTGGTCCTTATCGAGCAATCCGTCGTGTTGCAGATCGTTCATCTCCAGTAATCGGTTCAGGTTGATATTGTTTTGTGTAGCGATAGCCAGCAATGAAGTTCCTTTTGTTGCAAATAAAGCCTTACTGCCATTAATGGTTACCGGGTTTATTGATGTACCATTCACTATATCTTCAGGCTGCAACGTGTCATTTGTATTTAGCTCACTGTTCACCGCATAGCTCGGGTTATCGGAATATGGGATCTCATTTAGCCCGGCAATGGTGTACTGTTGCAGGTTATTGTCTTCAATATATTTTATAAGTATTTCCGGATATTTTGGATTGGTGGCATATCCTGCCTTGCTGAGGCCGTACGCCCAGCCTTTGTAATCCAGTGGATCAAGCCTGAAAAGAAAAGCGTAGCGATCACTGCCGCGAAGAAAGTTAGAATGATCTCGGTAAGAATCTTCCGCTGATTTATAAACACGAAAGCATTCTCCAGGGGCATCATCGTCATGATGGAAGGTGGCAGCCGTCCATGTGCTTTTACATTTTATTCCAAAATGATTGTTTGCTTTTGTCGCCAGTTCGCTGTTTCCATTTTCTGATTCCAGCAGGCCTTGTGCCAAAGTAATTGCGGCGGGTATTCCCATTCTTTTCATTTCGCTGATGGCAAGATCCTTATACTTCGCAATATATTCTTCGGCAGTCATTTCCTGCGCCCGCAATACTGTTGACGAACAAAAAACAACCAGCGATAAAAAAAGTATTTTTTTCATTAAGGTTGTGAAACCTGTTTTATTTTTTACGTATTACCATAACGCCATCTCTTACTGTGATGAGTACATGTTCAATTCGCTGATCTTTTTTTACATGCTCGTTAAAGGCATGAATGGCTTTTGCGCTTTTTCCCTTTATCTCCTTTTCTAAAACCTCACCATGAAACAAAACGTTGTCAGCGAGAATATAGCCTCCATGTTTCAGCAATGGCAAAGTTAGTTCGTAATAATTTATGTAGTTCACTTTGTCTGCATCAATAAAGACCAAATCCCACGCTTCATGAAGCTTTAGTATAATTTCCAACGCATTTCCAACGTGTAAAATTATTTGTTTGGCGTATAAGGATTTGCTAAAAAAATTCTGTGCAATAACTGCATCTTCCTTACTGATCTCAAGAGTATGAATTTCTCCGTCGATGGTGAGTCCTTTGGCGAGGCAAAGTGCGCTATATCCCATGAATGTTCCTATTTCGAGAATTTTCTCTGGCCTCAGCATTTTACTAATCAGTTCGAGCAATTTGCCTTGCACTGGTCCGCTAAGCATATGTGATTCAGGATGATTTTCTTTGGTAAATTTTTCAATTGCCTGCAGCAGTTCATCTGTGGGGCTCGAAAATGATGCAGCATAAGCCTCTGCGTTATGATCAATAAGTTCGGTCATGTATTTGAAAGTTGAATTGTTTTCTTTTTTGAAATTAACAGCAAACCTAAGAAAGTAAGCAGCCCGTTTACAATGATCAGTTCTTCTGCAAAAACATAGCCGCCGAATAATTCCTTCGAATACATATCAATAAAAAGGCATGCCAGTGGCGCTAATATGCAAATAACCGGAGTCGCTTTATCCGTTACAATTCTGTTTTTTGAATATATCGCAAAAGCAAATAAGCCGATCAGCGGCCCATAAGTAAACGTTGCCACTTTGAAAATGGCGCTCACAACTGATGCTTTATTAATTGCATTAAACAATAAAATTACAAGCATGATCAGGATAGAGAAAAATATGTGTACATACGTTCGTTGCCGCACCAGTTGCTTTTCAGTTCGAGTTTTATTTTCATCAAAGCCTAAAAAGTCAACACAAAATGAAGTGGTTAATGCAGTAAGTCCGGAATCAGTAGTAGCAAAGGTGGCAGCGGTTAACCCAAGCATGAACACCACAGCGGGCAACCCTTTGAAAAGGTTGAGTGCAATTTCTGGAAATAAGTAATCTGTTCTTGGTAAATGGGTCACCTCATCCAGCGGAATTCCGATGCCCATCTTATTAGCATAGATATATAACAGCGCGCCAACGCTTAAAAAGAACAAGTTAATGATGACAAATACAAACGTGAACGTGAACATATTCTTCTGAGCTTCTTTCAGATTTTTGCAACTCAGATTTTTTTGCATCAAATCCTGGTCAAGGCCAAACATGCCAATCGTTACAAAAATGCCACCAATAAATTGTTTGCTAAAATGAAACCTGCTGGTAACAAAATGATCCGTAAAAAAAATTTTTGAATAATGACTGTTCTTTATAGCTGTAAATGCTTCTCCGATATTGTAATGTAAACTGGAGCATATAAAATAAATGGACAGAAAAACCGAAGAAACCAGAAACAAGGTTTGCAACGTGTCGGTGATAATTATTGTTTTTAAACCACCCCTGAAAGTGTATCCCCATATCAGCAGTAAGCAAATCACGATAGTGAGCCAGAATGGAACATGCATTGAATCGAAAATGAACCGCTGCAGTACAATTGCCACCAGGTATAAACGAAACGATGAGCCTATGGTTCTGGAAATCAGAAAAATAGCGGCTGCTGTTTTATGACTTACTTTTCCCAGTGTCCTTTCTATTACTTCATAGATAGAAATCAGGTGCATCCTGTAATATAGCGGCAATAAAATTGCTGCTACAATAAAGTACCCTACTGCATTACCTAATACAAACTGAAAATACCTGAATTGCGCGCCTGCTGCATTTCCCACTTCTCCGGGCACCGAAATAAAAGTAACGCCGCTGAGTGCGGTGCCAATCATTCCGAACGCTACGAGATACCATTTGGAAGAACGGTTTGCAATAAAAAACGTAGCATTGTCATTCGACTTGCGCGAAGTGAAATACGAAACAGCAATCAGCATTAAGAAATAGCCGATAATAAATAAGAGTAAAACAGCTGGAGACATAGAATCAGGGATTTCTTAAGAGGATTTGCGATTAAGTGAAATGATGGAATTCAAGATTTATCTTTTTAATTTTATTCAAGATAAATAAAAATATGTCAATAAAATCGTTAGCAGTTTTTTGCGGTTCCAAAGAAGGTAAGAATCCATTGTATTGCGAACATGCAAAGCGTTTGGGATATATTCTTGCTGAAAAAAATATTACGCTTATTTATGGGGGCAGTAATAAGGGAATCATGGGAGCTATTGCCAATGCAGTTCTTGAAAAGAATGGGAAAGTGGTTGGCGTAATGCCAAGACTTTTGAACGGTATTGAGCATAGCCATTATGGTATTTCGGAGTTGCACGAAACGGAAGATATGCATTCGAGAAAAAAGATGCTGTATGAGAAAGCGGATGCGGCATTGATATTGCCGGGTGGCTATGGTACAATGGATGAATTTTTTGAAATGCTAACCTGGAATCAACTGGAAATTCACGACAAAAAAATATTTGTGCTTAACTCGGGTGGATTTTATGATTGTCTCATTGGTCAGTTGGAAAAAATGGAAAAGGAAAGATTTTTGTATAGAAAGCCTGGTGACCGGGTTACTATAGCATCGGAACCGGAACAACTGAATTTTGATTAGATATTTAATTCAAGATGAGTAGTATTTTACTTAAAAGAGATTATTAATGAACAGAATAGTATTTATCACCGGTACTACATCCGGAATCGGGAAAGCGTGTGCTGAAAAATTTGCCGCAGGCGGCGATCATTTAATTATAAATGGCCGCAGAAAAGAAAGGCTGGATGATTTAAAAAGATCATTGCAGGAAAAATATAAGGTTGATATATTCACTGCTCCATTTGATGTCCGTAACAGGGACGAAGTTTTCAAAGCCGTTAATTCATTCCCTCAAAAATGGAAACAAATTGACATATTAATCAATAATGCCGGTCTTGCCGTGGGGCGCGATTATTTTGACGAAGCACCACTGGAGGATTGGGAAACGATGTTGGATACAAATGTGTCCGGGTTGCTTTACGTGAGCAGAGCAGTAATACCTTTCATGATTGGTAAAGATAAAGGCCACATTATCAACCTTGGTTCAGTTGCCGGCGATGCAGTGTATGAAAAAGGTAATGTGTACTGCGCTACAAAAAGTGCGGTAGAAACAATCAGCCGGGCAATGCGGATTGATATGCTGCGGCACCGAATCAAGGTGACTAATGTAAAACCGGGTGCCGTTGAAACTGAATTTAGCCTGGTAAGATTCAAAGGAGATGCTGACCGGGCTGCCAAAGTGTATAATGGTTTTATGCCACTCTCAGGTGGTGATATTGCAGATGTTATATATTACTGTGCCTCATTACCTGAAAATGTCTGCATAAATGACATAGAAGTGACCCCTGTTGCACAGGCGAATGGACTTTTTTTCTACAGACATCCCGGATCCTGACAACATTTTTTGCTTCCAGTCGTTTATAAATATTGTTTTGTCCGGAGAGAAAAATCTCTCTATATGAGCTCAAAAAGACGTTAATCTATTTCATAAAATCGCTCATATTTTGTAATATTGTTAACCTATCCTGAAAACTCTATGAAATGCCATTTAAAAAATCCTGTATTGATTTTATTTCTGCTAACTCTTCAATTCTCGGTAAAAGGACAGGACGTAATTAAACAAGTTTCTTGTTATGACTCTACTCTCAAAAAAGAGGCAGATAGTTTGAAAGCTGTTTTTTACCAAAAAGGATTTGTGGTGGTGAGAGAGGCAACGATGACGATGGAAAGTGAGTATGAAATGCCTGTAATTGTGCCGTTAACACAGGGAAGTTGGTATCAATTCGTTTTTATCGGAGATGAAACTTCAAGGTTATATGAGGTGAGGATGTACGACTACGATGATAAACAGGTGGTGTATGTAAAACACTACGGGGCGGATAAAGATGGAAATATCATTAGTTATTCTTATATACCACAGTTTACCGAATACCACATGATAAAGCCGGTTCAGGTAAATAAAGAAAAAAAGAAAAATGTCTGCGGCTACATTATGATGCTGAAGAAGATAAAATAGTTTTTTGTATGCTTGTTGATAACTTGACCCGGAGCGTGATTAACTCCGGGTTTTTGTTTGCCTTAACCTGGAAGCTGTTTAAAATTCTTTTTCTTTTTATTTCACTAGGGGCCCCCATACACGGCGTATAAGAATGCACTTATTGAGTCGTATGTCTCAAATGATTTTTATGCCCAGACTTGCCACGAATTTTAAAATAGATTTCTTACCATCATTCAGGGAAAAATTCATTTCTCTGGTATCTTGCAAATGGGGATGAGAGAGCCCGGTACGTATAGATTACTGGGCTAACGAAATTCTTACCTGTACGCCACCGCGTGTATCTACGGTAGGCGGTGATGATGATATATATGGATTTACCCGACGCTGATCAAAGTAAAATTTTATTTGTATCCTATTATTGATATAGTAAGAGATTGATGGGTCAATATCAATTTCCTTACTCCCATTGGTTGCGAATGCGCTGTTCTGATCGAGTCTGCTGTTCGACGTTACATTGTCTGTCAGTGTCAAATCAAGTGTAAAATCGAGTTCGTTTTCCAGTTTTTTTGAATCCTTCTTTGAGAAGGGCACTTTGAAAGGCAATTTTAATCCCCGCTTACGGAACCCTCCTCCAAAAGTGTATTTTGTAGATCGTACTTCGCTTAGCTGATAGTCAATAAGACTCAAACTGAGTTGCCGTTGTTTTGCATACTCAAATTTTAGGTTGAGCTGATTGGTGAAGGTCATATTAGCGCCAATCAGCGGGGCAAACTGCTCCTGTATCGTCAGGTTGGGAATCAGGAAGTAGGGAATGTAATTATTATTACCTGCAGTAGTATCTATAAAAGATGGATACCCATACCTTGACACATCCTGGTACAACAGCGCCGAGGTGAAGCTATTCATACCGAGACTAGCGGTATATGCATGAGTAAGCGAAAAACTAGTAAAGATCTTATCCAATCCCGGAACTCTGCTCAGCCCATTATAGGAAATTCTCCAGTTGGGCCTTGGTATAATACCGCTGAAGGGATTCGATTTAATGTTTGGATTATTCTGATTGATGAGGGAAATCTTATTTGGATCCTGCCCGGTATAGGCTGCAATGAATGCAGGTACCAGTACATCGACAGCATATCTTCCATATCCAACAGCATACCCATCAGCTGATGTCGGACTGCCCTGAAGTTTATTATAGGTGTTCAGACCGCCTAATCTGTCAGAAAGTATTCCCCGGTAACTTTCAAATTTTAAAAATGTGCCGGAAACTGAATTCGGATCGTACTTTCCAAAAAGCGTTTTCAAGGCGATATAACTAACATTAAAACTTCCCTGGATGTAGGGGCTCAAATGGCCAAAATAATTGCCCGTTCCGGTGGTGTCTTTAAATGTTTCAGAATAATTTTTCGAAAAAGTTTTGTCGATATTCAGATCGATGGTCAAATCCTGCACGGGCTCAATCTGCGCAGAAGCGCTAATATGCTGATTAAAGTTTTGGGTAAATAAATCATTAAATGTAGAATCGCGCGTTACCAATCCTCTTCGGGCAGCACTATTTAGCCAGGAAGTATCTACCTGTTTGCCTAAAATAAATCCAAAACCCGGCGCCATGCTTTTGAAATTTTCCCCGAGTATTCTTGTACTGTCTGTATAGCCCGGCAGCCTTGTATTGCTGTTTTGAGATATCGTTGCATTTACAGATTTAATACTGGTAAGTAACTTGCCGACTACTCTTGCCAGCCCAGTTACTTCGGGCAATTCTTTTTTCCCCGTTTTAGATTGCGCAGCTGGTACCCTTGCTCCCGGCCTCTTTGCATTCGAAGAATCCCGGGATTTACTTTGTTCATTCTCCCGCTTCAGTGGTTGCTGTACGGCTTCCAGCCATTTAGACTTGTGATAGAGCCTGGTAAAGTCGAGTTGAAGATTAGCCTCCTCGTCCTGCATGTTTTCGAGGAAGTTGCCAAGATTTACAGCAAGTAAAGATGCTGCAGTCCAGTTATAATTTGCATTATAACCTAACCTGAGATTCATCCAGTCGGTCAACGGGAATTTATTGAGCGGTACATTGTAAGTAAACGCAACAGACTGTGTAAAGTTGGTATTTCTTCCGCCAGAAAGCAATCTCCGCAGCACAGTATCCTTCTTTGCCTTTGTGTCAATGTGTCCATATGGCTCATCTATTCTTGCATAGTCTACTGCAGTGTAATCGAGATTTAGAGAGCGGGTGATATCCCATCGCAAAATGTAATTTCTGTCGAATGTAAAATACTTGTCGTACGTTTCCGGGATTATGTATTTATCACCGCCGATACTTTTTGGCTTCAATACAGCAAACTGGCGGTTTAAGTCCGCACGGATTTGTACCTGTGTGGGGATCGGATTAAAGTTGAAGTCTTTGATAAGATCGAACCAATGTGTTTTAGATTTTCTGAAAATTTTCTTAAACGGTTCTATGTATTTGGGCTGCGTTGTAAACTGATATCCAATGCTTGCCCGCCCCTTAGTCACATTGTTATAATCGATTAGTGGGTTATGTGCCGTAGTTTTCGTGTATGAATAACTAAAATCAAAGTTTTCAATATCCCAGGGTTTTGGTTTTTTATTGGTAGTCCTGTTCTTATGTACATTGGTTAAGTTAATGGTTTTAGTGGACGTAAAATCGTTGGCATTGCGCCTGATCGAATCCCGTTGGCTTTTGTCGGTTGCCTGGCGTAGCTTTTGTTTTAGGGTAATGTCCATATCGTACGGATCATATTGAGGAGAGCTTACAGACTCGGAATAGTTAGCATAAAATGGAATAGATATCGCCGCTTTTTTTGGCAAAAGTTTGCCTAACTCAAGATTTGTTGCAGCATCTAATTGGAGGAAGTTATCTTTAAAACGTTCGCCGATCGTTTGTTCCAATGTTCCAAATCCGTTGCTGTGGGTATTAACGGAAGCTGTGACAGTTCCAAGGTCCGCGAGATTGGCATCTACTCTCGCCAGTGAGGCCCAACCACCTTTTTCATCAAGCGAAGTAAGTCGTAATTCATCAAACCAGAGTTGTCCGCAAGCCGACGCCGAATTTACATTGGTCACACCCATCAATATACCATCTACCTGCCCGAGGTTAGGATTTCCCATTACAGAATAGGTTTGCCCGTTTGGTTGTACCTGGGAGTACAATGTGGTTAAAGAAGCGCTGGATAAGTTGCGTGCATTCTTGATTTGGGTGAGAAGATTCAAATCCAGGTCAAGATTGTTGGCTTGTATCCAGAGCGTATCATTGTATTCTTTACTGTCAGGGTTTAGCCCGAGATTCAGTGGTGTGAGTTTTAAAGGAATTCTTACCTCGTAATAATTCGATACAAAGTCACTTCCGAATCTTATTACCGCCTGTAGGTCGCCATCATTCAGTTGGCTGCTCACGTCTTTTTCTGCGTGAATGTATAACTGCATTTTCTTGTATTGTCTGAAATCACGTTCAGCAAATGTTTGGAACACAGCTTTCCCATCATTTTTTGCAAGTCCGCAAAATTGTAACGTAAGCGATTGTTCATTTTGTAAAAGGTTTACGCCATTGTTGCTCACAGTTTGTTCTCTTTGAACAGCCAGGGGTGTCCGATAGGGAAGCGGATATCGCTGATCGTTTTCTTCAATATTTACGGCTCCTACGTCAAAGTCACTTGTTACTTCAGGGCTGTAATTCCCGGTGCTGTCCAGTTTGAACGTGAATTTCCTCCAAGTATTTCGAACCAGCGATAGTTTTCCAAACCGAACTACAACACTGTCCGTGAAGCCGGTCATAAACATCCTGATAAAACGGATGGATTTGAAATCCGGGATATTGCCAACTCTGTTATTGTATGCCTCTATCGGAATTCTTAATTGATACCACGTCTCGTTTCTTGTTGTTCCATTGACGAGTTTAATCGGTACAACGCGCTTATCTACAATAAAATTTTGCCCTATTGCCATTTCCGGATCTGTCGATGGTTTAAGATCTACCGTGTACTGAAAATATGCCTCCGTTTCGTTTAGGGTATTATCATGATTCAGATCTTCCTGGTCTGGGTATAGCGTAGCTGCAGAAGAGTATTGCGAGTTGGTGCTCGCAATCGGTGAGTTTCCCTGCGGGTTATTAAAGTCCTTATATCGTTCTAGTATATCTGCATTTTCTGCATCAAGATCGCTGCCGCGGTAATAATGATAGTCGTCTGATGAAGGATCTTTTAATGCCTGCTGGTATACCTGTGATCCGGAGCCGAAATTTGTTGCCAAAACATTCAAATAATCCGGCGTGCGTTTTTTTACTTCAGCGCTGTCTGTCAGGCCATCAAAACCAACATCCTGGTAGGGGCGGTCCGCAGGGTCGTTACTAAATGCGTTGGTTACCTGTATTGGGTTCCGTGGAATCACGCCCCAAACAGAAGTATCTACTTGTGCGGGAATATTCGGTGTAGGTAACCCGTTTTCATAAAACCGTTTTGAATCTTTCAAAACATCTTCAGAAATATCGCCAAGGTCGATATACAGTTTGCCACCCGTGCTTGTCGGGTTAGTGATAAAGGGATCCTGCACCCAACATTCGATGTATTCGATGTTCGCTGTTTCAAAGTCGGTCTGGTCAAGGCTTCGCATCAAACCACCCCATCTTTTTGCCGGGCGCAATAATTTGCCAGTGGTGGATAGGTCCGCACGGGAAGCATCGTAGTTATATGGTCCACGTTCGGTAGGGTAATAAGCTAGGTCAAATGTCACCAATTGGTTTTGTCCGATATCCGTGGAGATTTGGGGAAATATTTCCGTTTCTGAAATAGCGCGCTCTCTTGGGTCCGATAATGCGGCTTTATTGTTCCGCAATGGATTGTTTACGTTATTGGGGTCCTGCAATGTCGGTTCAATCTCGTACCAGGCAAGCTTAGCGCGGTTCTTACCATAAGCCAGGTTATCGCTATTATCAGCCTCAGGAAATAATACATTCCCGGAGGCATCAGTGGCTCCCTGTGGTGTAGACGCCAATGCCCAACTGATTGGTGGAAAGCGTAAATCAATGTCGCCCTGGCTCCCTTCAAAGTCATCGATGTAAATAGCACCGTTGCTTCCCTTACCAATTTGCGGAGCATGTCCCGGTTTCAGATAAGCAAACTCAGCGTATGCGTTGAGTGCGGAAGGCGCGGTTGTATTATAGTTAGGTAACTTGTCGAGAATTTTTGTGAGGCGAGGCATCTCTCGATGATAATTTACATCCGTACCATACATGGTATTGCGGATCGGATCTTCGCCATAATCTACTTTGGTAAAATAGGGTCGCTCACTCAATCGAACAATTGTGCCTCCGATATTCAATTGTTCTTTGGCAGTATTTTTTGCCTGGTAGTCAAGCCTCAAACCCAGGTAGCTCTTTTGCTGAAGTCCGTATGTTGCATTATTTTCAAAATTTACCTGCACGGGCAGACCGGCGTTGAGTATTGCCGGATTTATGATCTTAATGGTTCCGAGATCATAATTGATTGTGTAATCTACATTTTCCACTAGCGTTTGTCCACCAGCGGTTACCGTAACCGAACCTGGTGGAATATTATACCCAATACTTATGTCTGAGGTTGATGATGTCTTGGCAGTTCCCTGCAGAATAAACCTGTCGAGGTTGGGAAATTGCTGCTGCGCAACAACTTTTATCGAATCGTATAACGGGTAAAATAGACTGTCTTTTGCAACCGCGGTATCACTAAAGACTTTTGGTGCCAGGTCCCTGCCAAAGGGTTGTAGCACGGGAAAAATTACGCGGCTATATTGTGGGATAACCGTGTAGCCCGAAACGAAATCAAACACGCCATCCGGTTGCGGATCATTTTGATTATTCAGTCGGTCGAGGTTTACCAGGGTGAGCAGTGGTGTTCCCAGGTTAAGATCACCGAAAGGAAGATACCTTTTTGCGCCAAGACCGGGTTGCTGATAGAGCACATTGAAATTAAAACCCGTAGAGTCAAGTGTACCATAGCCGACACTGTACACGTTTTTCATCATCAGTTGCCATATAGGAAGATTCGGCCGCTGCGATGTTGCCTTTAATAGCTTCAGGAACAATACATTTTGATTTCCGGAAGAAGAATCCGGCGGAACATCCTGAGAGAATTCCCCGACCTGGTAAATATGACCGTTATATGAATATTGATAAGCCACAGCCAACACTTCGTCCGGTTGCAAAGGTTGGCTCAACGATATGAAACCAATCTTTGGATTGAAATAGTATTGAGTGGAATCCAGCTTCCGTGCAAACGTCTTTTCGAAGTCCTGTACCGGGCTCAGTCCCATATTTTGCAGTTGAGCTGTCACGAGTGCAGAATTCCTGCTGTTGGGGTTGCTGATGATGCTTTGATACTCAGAATTGGTGGTGTTCGAAGGCAGCGAGCCGGTTACCGTAAAAGGATGATATGGATTAGATTCACCTAAATCCATCAGACCTACCACCTCTCGTGCATTTGTGGTAGCGCCATTCTTGTTGGTTACCCATACCTCCAGCCTGAGAATGTTTACCGGTGTGGTCACTGCCGGTAGATTCGACATAGCCTTATTGTAGTTGTTTTTGAAATATTGAGCTAACAGGAAGTGGCGGTTTTCTTCGTAATCATCTGCTTTCATCTGGAACTGTTGAGCTGCGCTTCCTCCCTGCAGGTTTACTGTCTGTCTTTGTGACTTTTGGCTCGCCACGATGCCGGTAACCAGCAGTTTACCGAACTGTAACTGTGTTTTAATGCCAAACAAGGATTGAGCACCTGGAATCAATGTACTTCTTGAAGGGAACGAAACATTACCAGCTTCGAAGCGCTTCAATATTTCATCATCCCCGCCTTTATAATCCAGTTTTAATTGGTTCGTAAAATCGAGATTAGCGAGGGTATTATAACTGATCGGGAACTTGAGTTTATCACCAATGTTAGCGTTCACGTTCAGCTGCGTATTCATGTTAAAATCAAGGCCGCCGTTTTTGCGCGCTATTTCAGGAAGGGTGGGGTTCTTGATATTTTGACCCTGGTAACCGGCAGTAATATCCACGTTTCCCTGCGGTTGAATATCTATCTTGCCATTTCCAAAGAGCCGGTTGAAAAGGTTATCATAAACATTTAGCTTAGGCTTTATAAGTCCGCGATTGAGTATATCCAGTGTGTTGGCTCGTTTTTGAAAATATTCAATCTCGGCCTTACGGCCTTCCATTTCCATGAACTCCTGCTGGGTATATTCGGTAGGGGTTCTGTAGTACTTGTCACCTATTTTTTCGTACACGATGTACGTGTTTGTTGCCGGATCATATGCTACAGAATCTTTAATGTTGGGAGGAGACGCAAGATCAAACGGACTTTTTTTGCCGGATAAAAAGTCACCACGCGTATCATAAATCGGGAATCTGAGAGAATCGTTACTGTCTGGTTTGGATACAACTTGTGCGGAAGCAGGCTGCATGCCAGAAAAGGCCCACATCACCCCAGTGAACACAACTACCGACAACCCCCGGATTATTGGAGCCAATTTTCTTTTAAAAAGCATCCCGCGTGTAAGTTAAAGGTAGAGTTGGGTCAAATTGCTTTTAACGCACTTTTTATTAATTCTTCGAGGTTATTAATGTTTGGATTGAAATTGATTACTTTTTTTATTGAATTTTCTGCTAATGGTTTTCCAATTCCCAGAGCCATTAATGCATTTAACGCATCTTGCTGCAAAGTATTGTTATCATTTGGGTTTAAAGTGACTATGGGTGACAATTTAGTCATTTTATCCTTAAGTTCAAGAATAATTCTCTCTGCTGTTTTCTTACCGATGCCCTTCACCTTTTCGAGTAATCCGGCATTTCCATGAGCGATAGCCTTACTTACCTCATCGGGCCGCAAATTAGACAACATCATTCGCGCCGTTGACGCACCTACTCCCGACACGCTTATCAACATCACAAATATCTCCTTTTCTGCAGGCTCGAAAAAACCATAGATTGTATGAGCATCTTCCTTTATCTGAAGGTGGGTATATAATTTTCCTCCATCTAATTTTTGAATTTGCGAATAAGTGTTGAGGCTGATGTTTACTTCGTACCCTACCCCATGTACGTCCACGTGTACAGTAGTGGGGGTTTTATTCAAAAATCTTCCGTTAAGGTATGCGATCATCTGTTTTCAAAGAGTGCCAAAATTAATGATTTCAACCCTAAGACCATGGCAGAAAATATCCCCGATTTTTCATGTAAAAAACTATAATAAAGTAAGTCGTACTTTTATTGCTTCTTAAAGTGACCGTTGATGGATAAAAAAATTTATGCAGCCATTACTGCTGTTGGTGGTTATGTTCCTGAATACAAACTTACGAATGCCGAACTGGAAACCATTGTAGAAACCAATGACGAATGGATCCGAAGCCGCACTGGTATTGAAGAAAGAAGAATTTTAAAAGGAGAGGGTAAGGCGACTTCTGATATGGCTGCGCCTGCAGTCCTCGATCTTTGTAAAAAAAGAGGCATAAGCCCCGTAGAGATCGATTGTCTGATATGTTGTACTGTTACGCCGGATATGGTCTTTCCGGCTACTGCAAATATTGTTTCTGATAAGATTGGTGCCAAAAATGCATTTAGTTTTGATTTGAGCGCTGCGTGCTCAGGGTTTTTGTATGGCGTTACTACCGGTGCCTCGTTTATTGAAAGTGGCAGATATAAAAAAGTAGTTGTTGTAGGGGCAGACAAAATGAGTGCGATAGTTGATTACAGCGACCGAACTACGTGCATCCTGTTTGGCGACGGCGCAGCCACTATCCTGCTTGAACCCAACGCAGAAGGGTACGGTGTGTTGGACAGTATTTTGAGATCGGATGGGAGTGGTGCGGAATACCTGAAGATGGTTGCAGGCGGATCTGCAAAGCCCGCCAGCATTGAAACGGTAATGGCAAAGGAACATTACATATACCAGGAAGGACAATCTGTTTTTAAGTTCGCAGTAAAAGGCATGGCTGACGTATCGTTCGAGTTGTTGCAAAGAAATAATTTAACCGGTGACGACATTGCATGGCTGGTGCCGCACCAGGCCAACAAGAGAATCATTGATGCCACCGCCAATCGAATGGGATTGAGCATGGATAAGGTTATGCTCAATATACAGAGATACGGAAATACTACAGCTGCTACCATACCACTCTGCCTCTGGGAGTGGGAAAAGCGACTGAAGAAAAACGATCTGATCGTATTGGCTGCATTCGGTGGCGGATTTACCTGGGGTGCTACATTAGTAAAATGGGCCTATGATACAAAATGATTTTCGTGTAGGCGTAGGCGTTAGTTAAAGGTGCCGGATAGTTGTTCAATTTTTTTTAGGACATTCCTGTATAGAGGGATCAGACTATAAATTGTGTATTGTAAATCATCTGCCTTACAACCTCAATTCTTTTTCGTATGCAACAAAAATACCTTTTTCTGTTTTTCATAATTGTTTTGGGCGCTTGTACGCCAAATCACAAATTCTTTAAAGATGGTGCTAATTGGATTCCCCCGGATTTTAATCCTTCGAAAGGGGTTTTGTTGATCGTGACCTATCCGGGCAAAGAAGGTTGGAACAGTGATATGACAGATTTTGTGGAAAAACATTACGGTGGAAAGTATGAGGTAGTTGATGAAAAAACAATCAAGTCAGACCAGGGAAAATATGCTGATAAAGATGTGTACCGGTATGCAATATTGTGGAGAATCAATAATGGAAAATCTTCCAGCACCCATAATTATTACTCGCCGTCAACAATAACGACAGTTTCCTATTCAGATCCGCAGTTAGATTGGTATGGGCACTTTTTTGACCGGCAAACAGGAAAAGAATACTCGGAGACCAGGAAGATAAATAACTATGGGAGGAAAGGATATATTCCTTTTTTCAATTCGATCGAAAGGTTCGCGGGGAAATAGGCTTTTCATCAGTGCGAAATCGAATCTAATAAATTAAGGGGTTCTCTCGCGAACTTCTCACTCATTCTCAAGAGTTTCTTAAGTGCCGGCCGGCGTTAGAATACCGCGTATCACTTGGTTTCGTATATGCGGATCTATTATATTTTTGCCCTTTCTTTTTTTCTGCTGAAAACAATAAAATCCGTTCTTGGTATTTTTTCAATCTTATTTTCACGGAGCATCGTTACCAATTGTCCGCGGTGATAGGTTTGATGATTGAAGAGATGCATCAACATTTCGCACACCGGCTGCTTGAAGTATTCCTTTTGAGAATTGTAATAGGCAAAAACGTGATACATGTTGCTTTCATTTGCATTGGTCACCCATTCATACCATTGCCTGGAAAGGAGTAGTAATTGCCTGCTGAGTTCATCAAAATTTCCTGTAAATGTCTTACCCGGCCATTCTATATGCTCCTGTAAGCGGAGGCGCTGCCACCAGATGCTTTCTACATCCATCAAATGAACAACGGTTAAAAATAGACTCGGAAAACTATTGGGTGTTTTTTTGCGGATTATTTCCTCTGGAAGTTGTGCGATTCTTTCCATAAGCGCCTTATTTGCCCAGATGTTATATGCTGCATACTGTTGCAAAAGTTGCTTCATGTTTTTACTACTTTTGCCAAACTTAAATATTCGCTGTTTTATTTCGGCGTATAAATTATTCACATGTCTTTAAAAAATGTAGTTATTGCCCATATACCGTATTTTTTCTAATCAGGCAAGGTGAGTGGATTTGCAAAACAGCGATCTACGCTTAACTATTTTTGACAAATGAATGTAGTATTACGAAAGGCAGAAAAGAAAGATTGTAAAAGGCTGATGGAACTTGTTCATCAGTTGGCAATATATGAAAGGGCCCCTGAAGAAGTAACGGTGACACAGGAACATTTTGAAGAAAGCGGTTTTGGCAAAAATCCCGTTTGGTGGGCATTCGTGGCTGAAGTGGATGGCGTGGTAGAAGGTTTTGCTTTGTATTACATTCGATATTCTACCTGGAAAGGACAACGGATGTACCTGGAAGACTTTTTGGTAAATGAAACTATGCGGAGGCAGGGAATCGGGAAAATGCTTTTTGACAGATGCCTTGAAGAAGCAAAGGAAAAAAAATTCAATGGTATGGTTTGGCAGGCGCTCGACTGGAATGAACCTGCTATTAATTTTTATAAAAAATATAGCGGGGTAACGATTGAGAATGGGTGGTTAAATTGCGCAATTAATTTTTAACATATGCAGGGAATAATTGAATTAGGAAAAGATGGTTTACTGATAGTGCCGGACAAGCCGGTGATTCCTTTCATTGAGGGCGATGGAATTGGCCCCGACATTTGGAAGGCAAGTGTTCGCGTATTTGATGCAGCAGTGAAAAAAGCCTATGAAGGGAAAAGGAAAATTGCATGGACGGAAGTGCTTGCCGGAGAAAAGGCATTCAATTCCACCGGAGAATGGCTGCCTGCGGCGACAATGGATGCATTTAGAAAATACAGAGTTGCCATTAAAGGGCCATTGACGACCCCGGTTGGCGGCGGCATAAGAAGCCTGAATGTGGCGTTGAGACAGGAACTGGATTTATATGTAAACCTTCGCCCCGTGCGATATTTTGAAGGTGTACCTTCCCCGATGTGGCAGCCCGAAAAAGTGAACATGGTTATATTCAGGGAAAATACGGAAGACATTTACGCGGGTATAGAATTTATGACTGGCACCGAAGAAGCAAAGAAATTGCTTGCTTTTTTGCAAAATGAATTACACGTAAAAAAAATTCGCTTTCCTGAAACAAGTTCGTTTGGTATAAAACCGGTAAGTAAAGAGGGTTCGGAAAGACTTATTCGTGCAGCAATACAATATGCTATTCAACATAAACTGCCTTCGGTGACTTTTGTGCACAAGGGAAATATCATGAAGTTTACTGAAGGAGCATTTAAAAATTGGGGATATGAATTAGCAGTAAAAGAATTTGCGGGTGATGTATATACATGGAGTCAATGGGAAGCTACCAAAAAAGAAAGCGGAGAAGCTGTGGCCAATGAAGAAATGAAAATCGCTAGTCGTGGCGGCAAGGTGATCATCAAAGATGCGATTGCAGATAATTTTTTGCAACAGGCTCTGCTTGCCCCCCAGGATTATTCGGTAATTGCTACCTTAAATTTAAATGGTGATTATATCAGCGATGCACTTGCAGCGCAAGTGGGCGGCATCGGTATTGCACCTGGTGCCAACATCAATTTTATTACCGGCTATGCAGTATTTGAAGCCACACATGGTACGGCCCCGCGCTTCGCCAACACTAATACGATGAATCCATCATCGGTAATGCTGAGCGGAGTGATGATGATGGAATACATCGGCTGGAAAGAGGCGGGTGAGTTGATCACTAATAGTATTGCTAAAACAATCAGAAGCAAAAAAGTAACGATAGATTTTTATAATCTTATGAAAGATGCGACACTTTTGAAAACAAGCGAGTTTGCAGATGAGGTCATAAAGAATCAGTAACTAATCTGAAAACGGGTTTTTAGACGAAGATTTTTCGACCTTGAAAAATGCGATTTGAATGAAATGCAATCAGTAACTTGACGCCGAAAATTTGAAACAAAAAATTGAACTCAAAATAACAAGCACAATATGACAAAAATTAAAGTAGCGAACCCCGTAGTAGAATTAGACGGAGACGAAATGACCAGGGTGATCTGGAAATTTATTAAAGACAAACTGATCCTTCCTTATGTTGATGTAGAAATACAATATTTTGACCTTGGTATTGAGCACCGCGATGCAACGAATGACCAGGTAACTGTAGATGCAGCTAATGCAATTAAGGCATGCGGCGTTGGAATCAAGTGTGCCACTATCACACCGGATGAAGCCCGCGTAAAGGAATTTAACCTTAAGCACATGTGGAAAAGCCCAAATGGCACAATAAGAAATATTTTAGATGGCACTGTATTTCGCGAACCCATTGTCATTAATAATATTCCACGTCTGGTTCCCAACTGGACTGCCCCGATCATTATTGGCCGTCATGCGTTTGGTGATCAATATCGCGCAACCGACATCGTTATAAAAGGTAAAGGTAAACTCACCATGGCATTCACTCCCGAAGGTGGAGGGGAGCCTCAAACCTTTGAAGTTTACGACTACAAGGGAGATGGCGTAGCGCTTTGTATGTACAATACCGATGATAGTATATCCGGCTTTGCAAGGAGCTGCTTCAATATGGCGCTAAGTAAAAAATGGCCATTATATCTTTCTACTAAAAACACCATTCTTAAAAAATATGATGGCCGGTTCAAAGATATTTTTGAGGCTATCTATAAGCAGGAATTCAAAGCCAAATTTGACAAAGCCGGTATAACTTACGAGCACCGCCTGATAGACGACATGGTGGCCAGCGCATTGAAGTGGCATGGAAATTTTGTGTGGGCATGTAAAAATTATGACGGCGACGTGCAAAGCGATACAGTGGCACAGGGCTTTGGATCACTGGGTCTCATGACATCGGTGCTCATGACACCGGACGGAAAAACACTGGAAGCAGAAGCTGCTCATGGCACCGTTACCAGACACTACCGCGAGCATCAAAGGGGAAATCCTACCTCAACTAATCCCATTGCTTCCATATTTGCATGGACAAGAGGCCTCGCCTTCCGCGGAAAGCTGGACAACAACCAGCCATTGATCGATTTTTGCCATATGCTGGAAATGGTGTGCATTCAAACAGTGGAAAGTGGTAAGATGACTAAAGATTTGGCCGTGTGTATCAAGGGAAACAAGGTGTCTCACGGAAGCGATTATCAATACACTGATGAGTTCCTCGAGGCGATCAATGAAAATTTAAAGAATAAATTAAAATAGCCGAGGCAAAACTTTCAGCGGTTTTTTGAGGTACCAGAATTTTCGGAACAAACTTTGATGCTTAATTATATTTCCGGATTAAATTCAATGGCTGTAAGGCCAAAGAATAATTTTTATAACTTTAGAGCATCGAAGCTTGCGGAAGAAAATATTAAAGCTATTGGGGCGTTTTAATCTTTTCATTTACGAATCCGAAATTAACGAGTATGTCCAAAATTCTTGTCGTAGATGACGACGTAGATATCCTTTCTGTTATGGAGACACTTCTTAGGCGGAAAGGATTTGAAGTAGAGACCACTACAAAGGGAGAAAATACTTTTCCTAAGATTGAAACATTTAAACCGGATCTCATCTTGCTGGATGTCCTTATTTCCGGGCACGACGGCAGAACGATTTGCAAAAAGCTCAAATCGGATCAGTCAACGATGCATATTCCGGTTATCATGTTTTCCGCTCATCCTGCAGCTGCCGCATCCATTTCGGAATATGGTGCCGACGATTTTATCGCAAAGCCTTTCGACATCAACAACCTCCTTCAAAAAGTCAATAACCAGATTGGCGTTAGCAAAAATTAGTTTTGCTCCGATTTAAATGCTTAGCTTGCCTGTAAAAAAATTTTGAGTCCATCCCAGGCTTCATTCTTTAACTTGGTGAATAACCGCATCCGGTTTGGATTTTATTTACTTACAAAACTTCCAGCTGCATATTTTTCCGGAGTAGGGATACGAACAATAGATGAAAATGTGTGTGTGACTTCGGTGCCCTATAAATGGCTTACTCAAAATCCTTTTAAGTCAACTTACTTTGCTTCATTAGCTATGGCGGCAGAAATGAGTACCGGTCTTTTGGCATTGAGCAATATCTACGAAAGAGATTTTCGTGTATCCATGCTCGTTATAAAAATGGAGGCTTCCTATTTTAGAAAAGCGCAAGGCACCATCCTGTTTACCTGTGAGCAGGGAAAGGGATTTACTTCTGCAATAGAACAGACTATTCACACAGGAGAGGGCGCTACGCTTATTGCGAAGTCGCTCGGTAAAAATAGAATGAATGAAATCGTTGCTGAATTCCATTTTACATGGTCTTTTAAACTCAAAATCAGTAACCTGAAATAAAACTATTTGATTTGATTTCATACCTTCAGGCTATAAAGTAAAAACACTAATACATGAAGATTGCTTTTCACGGTGCAGCGCGCACAGTAACCGGTTCCAAACATCTGCTTACACTTACTAATGGAAAGAAATATTTACTCGATTGCGGAATGTTCCAGGGAATGGGTAAAGAAACCGATGAACTCAATCGCAATTTTGGCTTTGTTTCTTCTGAAGTAGATTACCTGATACTTTCTCATGCCCATGTAGACCATTGCGGACTGATACCAAAACTGGTGAAAGAAGGATTTAAGGGAAAGATATTTTCTACGGATGCGACAAAAGAACTCTCAGGTATATTGATGGCCGACAGCGCAGAAATACAAGCCAGCGATATTCAATACATCAACAAAACACGTGCTGCCCAGGGGCGTCCTTACCTTTCTCCATTATATGATATGGAAGATGCAAAACGAGCCCTTGATTTTTTTGAGGTGGTAAAATATGGCGAGTGGTATGTGATAGATGAAAATGTTCAATTTATGTACCTGGATGCAGGGCATATCATCGGAAGTACTACAGTACATTTGAAGATCAAAGAGAATGACAAGGAAACACGCCTTACCTTTTCGGGTGATGTAGGGCGGTACAGAGACGTAATTCTCAAGTCGCCTGAGATTTTTCCGCAGGCAGATTATATTGTGATGGAATCTACTTACGGGAATAAATTGCACGACCAGGTGACAGGTACTGAGGAGTTGTTATTGCAATGGATCGAAAAGACGTGCCTTCAGAAAAAGGGTAAATTAATCATTCCGGCATTTAGTGTGGGGCGCACGCAGGAGATTCTGTATTTTCTGAATATGCTGGAGAATCAAAATAGACTTCCACCCTTAAGATATTTTGTAGATAGTCCTTTAAGTATAGAAGCGACAGAAGTAGTAAAAAGATATCCACCGTATTTTAACAGCAGGGTTCAAAAAATTTTATTAAACGATGATGATCCGTTTGCATTCAAAGGGTTGCGTTTTGTACAGACGGTGGAAGAAAGCAAATCGATCAACTATCTCACCGAGCCTTGTGTTATTATTTCGGCAAGTGGCATGGCGGAAGCCGGGAGGGTGAAACATCATATCGCCAATAATATTGAAAACAGCAGGAATACAATTCTGCTTTCAGGATATTGTGAGCCCAATTCTCTCGGTGGCAGATTAAAAAATCACCCTAAAGAAGTGGGTATTTTCGGTCAGTCATTTGAAGTACACGCTGAAATAGAAGAGATAAAAAGTATGAGCGCTCATGGAGACTACGGTGATCTCAGCCAATGGCTCGCCTGCCAGGATCCACGCCAGGTTAAGAAATTATTTTTAGTGCATGGTGACTACGATGTTCAACTCGACTTTAAGGACAGGTTAATTTCAAAAGGCTTTTTGGATGTCGAAATTCCGCCGAGACATTTTGAAATAGGCTTAGGCTAAATTGTGTCAGTTCTATTAAATATAACGGATATGGTTAAACGAAAATAGCCCTCATTGTTTTAATTCAATTATCTCCGCAGGGTTGTTACAAAGTCTCCAAACGTACCAGAGGCAACAGTAACGGTATAGTTTAACGTGATCGAATTATCGCATGAAGAATAGGTTCCTGTGTTGGTTCCAGCGATAGTACCCTGTCCATAGCTAAAGATGCTATCACAAAGTTTTTGGGATGGTATTGTTGTGCTGAGGTTAGATGAGTCGGTCCAGTCGAAATTTACAGCTATGCCTGGTGATAGAGCGGGATCAGAAAGCGTATATGGACCAAAGCTTCCGGCGGCCACGTTATGAAGATATAGCGTGGCGGATGTTGCTCCTGTTGGCAGGATTGAATCTATCGATATAGTATAGGCAGGCGAAGTCTGATTGTTTTTATCAGTGCAAGTAGTGTAGTCACCAATAAGGTCGTAAATGTTGGACGGACAATATTGCTGCAGAACAACAGTATAAGTAGTATAATCTTTTCGCCCTTCGAGATCCCCGCCTGTAATGGTAAACAGTAAAGTATCTTTCCTGTCGGATGTATATCCGGAGAAAACTCCCTTTAATGGAATCGAATCTATCAGTGTATTTGCGGGAATTGTTATGGAGGTTGCGCTCAGGTTATACTGCTTACCTTGAGCTACGTCTGATGACGAGGTTACAGAAAAAATGATAGTCATAGGTTTTTCGCAAACCGCAGTTAACCCGATCGGTATTTCGAAGACGGAGTTGGTATCATTTGAAATCAGGTATTTGCCGATCACGGGAGCATCTACAAATTCTGAGAAAATGGCGTTATTAGTTGTGGCGGCATCCTTTTTACATGAAACGAGCGATAAACAATATCCGACTATCATTAAGATAAAAAAATATTTTTTGAAAGTTTTCATTAATGATATGGGCTTACTTTTCTACCCATTTTTGTTAGGGTATGATAGTAACAGAAAATCAGGATAATTGTTGCACACGTTTTGCAACAAGATTGTAAAAAAAATTACTTTTTTGTCTTACTTACAAAAAGTAATAAAACAGGTAATAAAACAAGATTAGTAAGAGTGGCGGTAAGAAGCGTTACCGATGTAAGCCAGCCCAGCGATTGAGTACCGCCAAATCCGCTGAAGCAAAAGATGATGAAGCCGGCAATCAACACGATTGATGTATACAAAATACTTAAACCGGTGTTGCGTATGGTTTGTGACACGGTTTTTGTCACGTCAAAATTGTGCAGCGGAAGTTCCTGCTTATAATTGACCAGAAATCGAATCGTGACATCAATTGCGATACCGAGTGCCACGCTGAAAATAAGCACTGTAGATGGTTTCAGCCTTACCCCTACCCAGCCCATGATTCCAGCGGTGATGATCAGCGGGATTACATTGGGAATAAGTGAACACAAAAGAATTCGAAGCGATTTAAATAAATACAGCATGCATAGTGCGATAAACAAAAATGCCCAGAGAAGGCTTTCCTTAAGGCCATTTATGATATAAATACTCCCTTCAAGAAATGTGACCGTGGAGCCGGTGAATGTTATCTTGTATTTTGAAGTGTCAAAAAGTTTGTCGGCGCGTTTAGTAAGACTGTCGAGAATTATGGGCAATTTCTTCGTGCCCACATCTGCCATGTTAATACTCATTCGTGTATCTTCCCGGGCGGTATCAATAAAGCTGGAAAGTAAATTGTCCAGATTGTTTTTCGAAGAATCACCACTATGTGAAGGTTTCAGATAGTCGCTCAAAAATGCTGCCTGATAGGAATCCGGAATCGAATAATAAGAAGAATCACCATCATAAAAGCCCTGCTTCACAAACTTTATTCCTTCTGCAATAGAAAGAGGCCTTGCCATATCTTTCTGTGCGGTAACATATCTCGACAGGGAATCCATTTTAGCAAGTACCGGCAGGATCCGCGATCCGGCAAGTCCGTACTTTTTTTTACTGTCGATAATGATCTCCAGCGGCATTACGCCGTGAAAGTTTTTTTCAAAAAATTTGAGATCGGTGTAAATCTTGTCAGTTTTAGGAAGGTCATCGACTATAAAACCTTCTGTTTTTAATTTAAAAATTCCAATAACAGAAAAAGCAATAGCAACTAACGTAAAAGCATAGACGAAAACTCTGTGATGCAATACCCACTTCTCAATTCTTAAAAGAATGTTAGTGATAATTCTGATGTCCAGATATTTCAGATGTTTCCGGTCAGGGGCCGGCATATAGCTGAGAGAGGAGGGCAAGAGTATGAAGGAGATCACAAAAATGAGCATAATGCCTGTTCCTGCTACCTGCCCAAACTCTTTGAGGATAGAACTTTTGGTAAGCGCAAATACGGCAAACCCGATGGCCGCCGTAAGATTACAAAAAAGTGTCACTACGCCCATTTTGCTTACCATGTCAATTATAGCCTGATGCTTGTTACCTGTTTTCCTGTAAGTTGAATGAAACTTGTTCAAAAAATAAATGCAATTGGGAATACCAATCACTACGATAAGAGGCGGAATCAATGCTGTCAGTAAAGTGATCTTGTACCCAAACAGTTGAGTTATGCCAACCGCCCATATTACGCCTATGATAACAACAAGCAGGGATAAAATGGTTGTCCTTATGGATCTAAACATCAGAAGCAGCATCAATGCAGAAAGAGCAAGAGAGCCGATAATAAACCACTTCATTTCGCGTGCGATCCGATCGGCTACCTGTGTACGAATCAATGGCAGCCCGCTGATATGAGTCGCAATATTTGTCTGCCTCGTGTATGCGTCAGTCAGTTTGATAATGTTATCAATCACCTTTGTACGGCCGGCCGAATTCAATATTGCTTTATTAATGCGAACTGCAATCAAGTAGGCATTTGTTTCAGGGTTATATAAGAGTGTGCGATAAAAAGGAAGGTTGAATAAAGTTCTTTTTGCGCTATCTAATTGTATTTGCGAAGTGAGTGAGCTGTCGAAAATGAGAACGGCATTCAATTTTTGCGAAGCGGTATCTTTTACAAGATTTACAGAGTTGGTTACGCTTAAAACATTCTCTACATACGGTACTTTTTTTAAAGAATTATTCAATTGTCTGAAAGCAAAAAAATTGTTGATATTAAATAATGAGTCCGTCTGAACTCCTATTACGAGCAGGTTGCCGTCATCACCAAACTTTTCTTTAAAAGCAAGATAGTCCTTGTATTTGGGATTATCGGTTGGGATGGCTTTTGCAAATTCATAACTCAGTTTTATTTTGCCTGCATAGTACACCATTATCCCGGTGCATGCAAAAAGAACAATCAGCAAAACAAGCCTGTTTCGCACAACAAATTCAGCAAGTCGCTTCCACATATTTTTTTATTCTGCGTTTTGCGCAAAGAAACTAAATAATGGCTGGAATCGGGGCATTAAAATTATCAGAGCTTTTCCATTTCCTCATTCACAAAATCCATCAATGTCTTGATGTTGTCAGGAGAAAAATCAAATTTGAGTCCCGCTTCCCGGTAGAGCTCAGGTAAGGTTTTGGTGCCGCCAAGACTAAGCGCTTTCATATAATTGTCCAGAGCCTGTTCCGGATTTTTTTTGTATTGCATCCAAAGCCCGATAGCACCTAATTGGGCAATGCCATATTCAATGTAATAAAAGGGTACTTCAAACAGATGCAGCTGTTTTTGCCAGTAATTCTCACGAAAGCTATCGAGGCCGCTATAATCAATTACGTTGTCTGAAAATTCATTAAGAATGCGTACCCATGCGTTAGTTCGCTCATCAATGGTATGTGTTGGATTCTCGTAAATCCAATGTTGGAATTTATCAACGGTTGCAATCCATGGAAAGATAGTGATCACCCGCTCGAGCTGGTGTTCTCTTGCTCTTCTTAAATCGTCCTGGTTATTAAAAAATACAGCCCAGTGATCCATAGTAAAAAGTTCCATTGACATGCTGGCCACTTCTGCAATCTCCATCGGGTATTCTTTGAAGGCGGTCAGTTCCAGATTGTGAGAGAGAAACGAATGTACTGCATGTCCGCCTTCATGCACCATGGTTGTTACATCATTCATTTGTCCGGCAGCGTTCATAAAAATAAATGGTGCGCCGCTTTCGGCAAGAGGACAATTGTATCCCCCGGGAGCCTTGCCGTTCCTGCTTTCCAGGTCAAGGTGGTGCATTGAATTCATTTTTTTCAGACAATCTCCAAAGAAAGGACGCAGTTGTGAAAAGCATTCGATGGACTTCGAGAGCAGATCATTTCCCGTAGTAAAAGGATTAAGCGGGCTTGTTCCTTCCGGCTCAGCGTCTGTATCCCATGGTTTCAATACGTTTAACTGCAATTTTTTCCTTTTCTTTTCATAAATTTTATTCACGATCGGCAGCACGTGTTGCTTAACTGCATCATGAAACTTAAAGCAATCTTCTTTTGAATAATCGAAACGTCCAAGCTCTTTGAATTTGTAATCACGGTAATTTTCAAAACTCGCGTTCACTGCCACCTGTTGGCGCTTTTCCACCAATTGATTAAAAAGTTTGTTCAGGATCGCCTTGTCTTCGAGTCTTCGTGCATTTATTTTCCGGTAAACTTCTTCACGCAGTTTCCTGTCATGATTTTCCAAAAATTTAGCAGCTTGCTGAAGCGTGTACTCTTTATCATTAACTTCTACAGTCATCTTACCCGTGATGACACCATACTGTTGTCGCAATACGGCAAGCTCAGCAAGGAGAGGAATATTCGCTTCACGAAAAAGATCAATGCTTTTTTTAACGGAGCGCAGGTAAGTAAAATATTTTGAATGATCAAGCTCCTTTGTAAAGGGCGAGTTGACTAATTTTTTGTTGAGCGCATCTGCATAAGGTTGAATTTTTGGTTGAATTTCCATGAAAAAGAAATTAAAAGACTCTTCCAGCTTCTTGTCTGTTGTATCACACGTCATCCTGATCTGGCGCCAGCTGGCATCTTCGGTTATTACAGCATCAAGTTCATTTAGATCATGTAACCATTTTTCAAGTTCTTCTTTCGAATCAATTTTTCTTTCCAGTAATTCTTTGAAATAGGGTTCTATTGATTCCCAGCTATCAATCACTAAATCATTGGGAACAAATTTTCTTTCAATCTTTTTAATATCAGCAGATGCCTGTATCATTTTTAAGGTTAAAGGTTAAAGAAATAAGGGTAAAGGTGAAAGCCACAAGGTACGAGGCACAAGCCAAAAGGCCGATAAGATTTGTTGCTTGTAACCTGGCATTATTTTACTCCGCGACTTTCAATTTTGCGTGGCGCTACTTTTGGCGGTACGATTTCTTTTGCATGTGTGGCACCTGTATGACCCGGTTTGTTTTGATCGTGGGCATTTTCTGCAATGTTCTCTGCAGATGCGATCTCTATCTTATGCTTTTTCAAAATTTCAAACCACTTTATCATCTTCTTCATGTCGCTGGTATATACCCGTTCAAAGTCCAGGTCAGGGTATATTTTTTCGAAATAGGCTTTCAAAGTTTTATTGTCTGCCTTTGCATCGGGCACCTTTTCCTTGCTCTTTTTCATTGCTGCAAATATTTCAGCAAGGTTTACGTTTTCTTTTACCGTATACACTTCAATGCTTTCGAGGTGAGAAAAATTGTGTTGTCGTGTGCTTACAAATTTTGTTGTATTATCATCAAGCGATTTGATTACCGCGCCATCGGATTTAGAGGAAAGTAATTCGAATAAACCGCTCAAACCGGTTACAGCAACCAATTTATTATAATCCATAAGTTCAATTTTGCTGCAAGATAAATGAAATGATTTTTAGTAATGTTAATGAAATAAAAAACCGGTTTAAACACAATTTGAAAAGAACCATTGTTAAAGCAATTAACCGCGCGAAGGTTTTGTTTTTTTCTGTCGTCGTATTAGCATCATTATTATTTTATGCACCGGATCGCAATTTCCGCCTTAATCGTACTTTTATCATTTGCATCGGCGAATGCCCAGTCTGTCATAGGCAATCTACAGGATGCTTCTGACAGTAGCCCTATAAAAAACGCTACGATCAAGTTGATTTCAAAGGCTCCCGGGAGTTCGGATTTCTCGGCTATTAGTAACAGTAAGGGAACCTTTATGATTTTTAATGTTCCTGCCGGCAAGTATAATCTTACTGTTACATCTATAGGATATGACGACATTAATAAGATAGTAACAATTGGCAATAATGCCAAGGATCTTGGGGTAATCCGGGCAGTGAAAAATGCAAAAACACTAAAAACAGTTGTGGTTAAAGATGAAGCACCGGCAGTGAAAGAGAAAAATGATACAATGGAATTCGGAGCGGCACGATACAAAGTGAATCCTGATGCGACCGGTGAGGATTTGATCCGGAAAATGCCGGGAATCACGGTGGATAAAAAATCAGGAGCCGTTACTGCAATGGGAGAAACGGTGCAAAAAGTTACTGTTGACGGACGCGATTTTTTTGGAAATGATGCAACAGCTACGTTAAGAAATCTTCCCGCCGATGTGATTGATAAAATACAAGTGTTTGATAAGTTGAGTGATCAGGCGCAGTTGACCGGTTTTGATGACGGTAATACCACCAAAGCGATCAATATTGTGACGAAAGTAAATATGCGTAATGGAAGCTTTGGCCGCGTCTATGCGGGATACGGAACAGATGGAAGATATAGTGCAGGGGGTAACGTAAGTTTTTTCAATGGTGACCGAAGAATTTCCCTTATAGGGCTCGCAAATAATATAAACCAGCAAAATTTTGCTTCCCAGGATCTGCTGGGCGTGTCTGGTGTTGGAAACCGTGGCGGTGGCGGACAGCGTGGCGGAAGAGGTGGTAACTTCGGTGGCAACAATTTTACCATTGGCCAGCAGGACGGTATTGCAGCTACCAATTCATTTGGTATAAATTACAGTGATGCGTGGAGCAAGAAAATTGACGTGACCGGGAGTTATTTTTTTAACAACAGTAATACCTCCAATAATCAATTCATCAATCAGCAGAATATTATCACTTCGGACAGCAGTAACTATTATAATGAAAACACCTACTCTGATGCCAGCAACTATAATAACCGCGTTAACTTCCGGCTTACTTACCAGCTCGATTCAAGCACCCGGATTTTGGCCACGTCTTATTTAAATTTTCAAGCCAATAATTCGCAAAACGATGTAAATGGTATCAACTATGTAGATAAGGCGTTTCAAAATCAGATCAGTGAAACAGAAAACGGGCTTAAAAGCGACCTGCATGGAAATAATTTAAATAACCAGATACTGATCAGTCATGCATTTAAGAAGAGAGGCCGCAGCCTGTCGCTGGGATTGTTTAATTCATCGAGCGACAAATTGGGTAATAATTTTTTAAACGCGATAAACAATTATTTCATTCCGTCTTCGAGTATAGACTCCGTTGATCAATATTCCAATCAGAAAACGCACAACAATCAATATGCTGTTAATTTGGTGTATACCGAGCCGCTGGGTAAGAAGACATTGATGCAACTCAATTACAAGCCTTCTTTTCAGAAGAATACTGCGGACCAGGAAACTTCCAACTTTGACGATGCAACATCAAAATACTCGTTGCTCGATAGCAGCCTGAGCAATAAATTTAATAATACGTATAATACGCAAACCGCAGGAATCACTTTCAGGCATGGAGACCGGAATAACTTTATTTCGGCAGGCATCTCTTATCAATATTCAGATTTGAAAAGCGACCAGGTGTATCCGCAGGCTTCGCACATTGACAGAGTTTATAATAATATATTGGGTAATGCATTTGCCCGGTTTAAGTTCGATAGCAAAAGTAATCTTCGCGTTATTTTCCGCTCCAACGTTACTGCGCCGTCGGTAACGCAGTTGCAAAATGTAATCAACAATTCCAATCAGTTCTTTTATAGCACCGGAAATCCTGACTTACAGCAGCAGTACAACAACAGTCTTATACTGCGGTATAATTATACCAACACTCCCAAGGCAAAAAGCTTTTTTGCCAATGTATTTCTTCAAACGATCGGTAATTATATTGCGAATGCTACGTATACCGCTACCAAAGACTCTGCGCTTACCAACTCTGTTATTTTATACAAGGGCTCACAGATTTCGAAACCTATAAACTTAAACGGTTATTTTAACGCGAGATCATTCTTTACCTATGCCATGCCGGTGAAGTTTTTGAAATCGAACCTTAACTGGAATGGCGGTATCAGTTATTCCAACTCACCAGGCTTACTTAACAACGTTGAGAATGTTTCTAAGACGGTGAACTATAATATTGGTACGGTTCTGTCAAGTAATATCAGCGAGTATGTTGATTTCACGCTCTCCTATTCGGCGAATATCAATACAGTAAAGAACACAATTCAGCCTTCGCTGAATAATAATTATTTTATGCAAGCGGCAGAATTCAGCGCCAATCTTCTTACCAAAAAAGGTACATTTTTCAATACTGATTTAACTAACGAATATTACAACGGCCTCACGACAGCCGACAATACAAACTACTGGTTGTGGAATGTTGCAATAGGGCAAAAGGTTTTCAAAAAGCAAGCGGGTGAAATCAGATTGTCCGTGTTTGATCTGTTAAAACAAAACAGGAGCATCTCCCGCAATGTGACTTCATCTTACATACAGGATGTAAACAACCAGGTCTTGCAACAATATTTTATGCTTACGTTTACTTACAAATTGAAGAACTTTGGAAAGGGTAAGCCAGGAAATAATTTTGACAAAGGAAGAGATTTCCGCCGATTTGGGCCGCCGGGCGGATTTCCCATGGGCGGCGGCGGTCGAGGTGGCCCATCCCTTTAGCAAATAAAACAAATATCCGTCTTGACAGAAGCTGAATTAATTGATTTACTGAAGAAAAAAGACAGAGCAGCATTTAAGCAAATCGTGGAAACCTGGCAAGGCATGGTTTACAACACCGCATTGAGTATTTTACAAAACGCAGAAGATGCAGAAGACGTAACCCAGGAAACGTTTATACAGGCTTTTGAATCAGTTGCAAAATTCAAGGGCGAATCAAAATTTTCTACCTGGTTGTACCGTATCACCATTTCCAAATCGATGGACCACATCAGGAGAAAGAAAAGAAAAAAACGCTTTGCATTTGTTGAAAGCTTGTATGGGAAAAACGATAAAATGATCATAGATCCGCCTGATTTTTTTCACCCTGGAGTAAGCATGGAGAAGAAAGAGAATGCGGCCATTCTTTTTAAAGCTGTAGAGCAATTGCCGCCAAACCAAAAAACCGCATTTGTGCTTAATAAGATAGAAGGTCTTTCCTACAGCGAAATTGGGAGCGTGATGAAGACCAGTGACTCGGCGGTGGATGCCCTGTTGCAGAGGGCAAAGGGTAATTTGAAAAAAATACTAAAAGATTATTTCACATCGATCAACAAAATATAGCCGGGAAATTTTGTTAAAAACGGCAAAATACTGTAGAATTTGGCAAGGGAATTAGATTCAAATAACGTCAAAATATAATTATATGGAAGGTGAATCATTAAATAAAAAAACCGATGAGGTACTCAGCAGTACTGATGGCATCAGGCAAGCGATGCCACGTCCCTTTCTTTTTACAAGGATCGAAGCCAGAATGCAGACAGAGAAAAATTTCTGGAGCAGGGTTTCGTCCTTCGTGGCACGACCTATAGTGGCATTCGCCTGTGTTTTTTTGATAATTGTAATTAATGCCGGTGTACTATGGGTTTCTGACGTATCGGGAGCCGTTACTGCTCAGCAGGGGCCGGAAATAGCAACTGCCGATGAATATAACCAGGTGAATTATACTTTATATGATTTTGAAAATGCAAAGCCATGATAGATTCGGTAAAGAAGAGTAAGGCCCTGGTATCAATTATCATTTTTTTATTGATCACAAACGTGGCGATGCTGGTTTTTTTTCTGGTGCTAAATAATAAGAATCCAAGGCCACCCCGTAATCACGATGGTTTGTCAGGTATGTTGCAGCGGGACGTTGGTTTCAGTAAACAGCAATTGGATGCATATGAATCGCTGAGAAAAGGACAACTGGATTCTGTGCATGCGTTGTTCGATGAGTTGAAGAAGGACAAGATCGATTTCTACAATATGATCTATTCTTCGCATGCAGATGATTCGTCCCTCGACTCAGCAGCGGAAGCTATAGCTGCAAAGCAAAAGGAGCTGGAGCTAAAGATGTTCTACCACTTCAAAACGGTGAGAGCTATATGCAAACCGGATCAATTGCCCAAATTTGACAGTACATTAAAAAGAGTAGTAGTTAGGATGATTAGCAGGCCTGGAAAAGATACACATAGCGGAAATAAATAACTTGTAAACCCAACACTTAAAAAATAAAACTCAAATTATGAAAACAAAGATTGCGATGCTGACAGCCCTCTTATTCTCGGTGATAATCAGCGTGAATGCGCAACAGGGAGGAATGTCACGTCCTTCGGTAGAGGATCGTGTAAAGATGACAATGGATAAATTGGCTCCTCTGAATCTTACTACAGACGAGCAAACAAAGACCCAGACTGTGTTTACCGATTTCTACACCCAACAAACCAAAATGTTTGAAGATGCCAGAAACAGCGGTACAAGACCAGACAGGGAAGCGTTTCAAAAGCTAACAAGCGACCGGGACGACAAGCTAAAAGCAATTTTTACTGACGATCAGTATAAGAAATTTACAGATGAAATTGAACCAACACTCCGTGGACATCGTGGCGGTGGTGGTAACCGCGGTGGTACGCAATCATCCGGAACGAATTAAAGATTGTGATTAAGATGGGTATTTAATGAAGGTCTGCTTTCGGGCAGGCCTTTTTTATAACGGCAACGTATAAACGATTTTTATCCGAATTAATGTGATAGGATTTCGGTTGTCTTGTTTATTTTTTCGGTAAGTGTATGAACAAAGCCCAATTGTTCAATGATTTGAGATTCATCCACGTCAGCCGACGGCCGTAAAAATTCAATTCTTTCTTCTGTTATCACATAACTTACGTCGAGGTTTTCGATACAAAGTTGTAAATTTTTTGCAGACTGACGTATTAACTGAATCTCTTCTTTGGAAATGCCACTATTTGTACAGGATGAAGCTGCGGCAACGAGGCCGGCAATATTCGATGATAGAACGTTATTCAACGCTACAAACTCATATAACTCATTTTTGTGAAGTTGCTTTTCTTTTGGTTCAGACAGCATCCTGTTGAACGCACCCGATAAGTTAGCTGAAGTTAGAAACACTTCTTTCCTGACAAGTTTATAATCCATGGGCGATTCATTTTTGCCTGCAAGGATATGAGCCAGACGAAAGAGATAATGGAGATTTGCCTTTAGCATGGCAACCATGTATTGGCCGAGATTGCCTGATTCCCAACGCGGAAACAGAAAATAATTTGCAGACAGTGATAGAACGGAGCCTATAGCCGTATCTAAAAACCGCTCTTTTGCCACATCTACCACATTGGCGCCAAGAAGGCTGAAAAGTATGAGAAGATAGGGCGTCATAAAGATGACCATGAAAATGTAGTTCATTCGCTGAAACGTGTACGTGGCTGTCATAAAAAGTATTAACACTGCGAACAAGACATAACGGTCACGGATAAACGCTAATAACAATACGCCTGCAATGCCACCGGCAATGGTCCCCAAAAATCTTTCTTGGTTTCTTTGCTTTGTAAGCCCATAGCCCGGTTTCAGAATTACAATAATGGTGAGCAATATCCAATAACTGTGATGACCACCTGGGAAAATTTTAGATATAATGTAGCCGGCAATACACGTGACCATCACCCTTAATGAATGTCTGAATACGGATGATTGCAATGTGAGATTATTTCTGAACGATGCTGAATCAATTTGCTGATGGCTGACAAACCGCCAGTATTCAGGGAGATGACGTGTATTCTCAATACCACCATCGAAGAAATAATTGCTTAAGTTACTTGCGCGTTTATTAAGATCACTGAGGTTAACAATGATTTTTTTTATGATGAGAGTATTTTGATTTTGCTGACCCAGTACATCAATTTTGTTTTTCAGTTCATTTAGGTCATCAATGGCATCGTATTGTCTTTTATAGACGCGTTTCGATTGAACAGCATCTGAAATGTTGTTCAATTCATTTGCAATATTTGTTGCAACAGCGGCTATACTGTTTAAAATATGAACATCGGCGGATTTTTCGCGAAGCATTTTATAATCATACCAGCCTGCAAGCATTTGCTCATAAAGATCTACCAGATCGGAAAACATGAGTACCAATAATCTTCCGCTGCTGATCGATTCCTTTAACATTGCCCGATTTCTAAACAGCAGTTCACGTACCTGCTCTTGTTTTTCATTGACGGCTGCTTGTTGGTCTACCAACTTCTTGTAATCATCATCGATGTTTGTATCAGGGTCGTACAATGTAGCTTTGATGCGCAGGTATTTTGCCGTTTCGCGAATGCATTCCGCTACAGATCTTTGGGCAGGCCTGTAAGGTGTCAGGCTGTTAAAGATAAGTGCCAGCAGCATATACCAAATGCCGCCGGACAATACCAGGAGGCTTTCGACTAAGGATTCTTTCATGCCAGTAATGGTTGTCATCCGGAGGATCATTAGGAGTAAGGCAGCTGTTCCCACAGAGGCGCTTCTGTTTCCGTATATTGACAACATAGAAAAGAAAAAGGAAGAAATAACAATAAGTATTCCAAGGAGTATCGCATTATTATTTACCAGTCCGGTGAGCAGCGCCATCAGGAAAATAAAAACATTGCAATAAAGCATTCCGTTTCTTCGATGCTTGACCGGGCCTGGCACATCACAAATGCTTACGCAAAGCGCCCCTACGGATATTACAATCCCCTTTTCCAAATTGCCAAACCAATCATAAATTATGGATGGGAGAACGATTGCGATGGTTATTCGAATGCCGTCTGCCAGGTATTGGCTAAATAAAAATTGTTTAATATCGAGGCTTCGTCCAGGCATGGCGATGGAAATATTTTACAAAGAAAACAGTTAATGTAGATATTACAGAGCGGCTATCTGGTTAGGAATTGGGACCTTTTTTAATAATTATAAAAACAATAAGTAATTCTTATCGGACAAGTGTTTACATTTGTAAACCGAAAGTCACAGTCAAAAAATATGGTTAAAGAAGAAGTACTACAGGACGTAGTAATCAAATTTGCCGGTGATAGTGGAGATGGGATGCAACTTACCGGCACACAGTTTACCGAAAACACCGCATTGCTTGGTATCGATCTCGCAACCTTCCCTGATTTCCCTGCTGAAATACGAGCGCCTCAAGGCACGCTCCCCGGAGTGAGCGGTTTCCAGCTCCGCTTCTCAAGCGACATGGTTTACACGCCGGGCGATCAATGCGACGTGCTAGTGGCAATGAATGCCGCTGCGTTGAAGAATAATCTTGGGAGTTTGAAAAAGCATGGAAAGATCATCGCCAATGTGGACGGATTCGACGCAAAGAATTTGCGGCTTGCTAACTATTCAGAAGGCGTGAACCCGCTCGAAGATGGTAGTCTCGAAGGGCATGAGGTAATAAAAATTGGCGTAACCAAAATTACCAGGGAGGCTTTGAAAGATTTTGACATGGGTACAAAAGAAAAAGACAGGGCAAAGAATATGTTTGTTCTGGGATTTTTGTACTGGATGTTTGAGCGGAGTATGGATAATACGATTAATTTCCTGAATGAAAAGTTTGCGAAGAAACCACAGATACGCGACAGCAATATTAAGGTATTGCAGGCGGGATATAATTATGGTGATACAACAGAGACCTTTACTACCAGATATCGTGTAGAAAAGGCTTCTATGCCTGCTGGTAATTACCGAAGCATTATGGGTAACCAGGCGCTTGCATTAGGATTAATAGCGGCTGCAAAGAAAAGCGGCTTGCAACTTTTCCTGGGGTCATATCCCATTACGCCGGCGAGTGATATTTTGCATGAACTCAGCCGTCACAAAAATTTCGGAATCAAAACCTTCCAGGCGGAAGATGAAATTGCTGCAATTACTTCTGCCATCGGTGCTTCATACGGAGGAAGCCTGGGAGTTACCACTACGAGCGGACCAGGTATGGCATTAAAAGCAGAAGCCATGGGGCTTGCAGCAATGCTGGAAATTCCATTGGTGATCTGCGACGTTCAAAGAGGTGGGCCGTCAACGGGACTGCCTACGAAAACTGAACAAAGTGATTTACTGCAGGCATATTACGGAAGAAATGGCGAGTGCCCTATGCCTGTAATTTCTGCGTCTACTCCGAGTGATTGTTTTGACGCGGTGTACGAAGCCGTACGAATTGCGGTTCAGCACATGACACCAGTGATATTTTTAAGTGATGGTTACATTGCCAATGGCGCCGAACCATGGAAATATCCGGCAAGCAGCGATCTTCAGCCCATCGATGTAAAATTTAAAAAAGAATTAGGCTATAATGAACCTGTATTTCAACCTTATTTGAGAGACGAGAAGTTAGTAAGAGCATGGGCAATACCGGGAACTCCCGGACTGGAACATAGAGTGGGCGGGTTGGAGAAACAAAATATTACCGGGAATGTCAGCTATGATCCGGAGAATCACGAGTTAATGGTAAAATTGCGACAGGAAAAAGTTGATAAGATTGCTGATTATATTCCATTGCAAAAAATAGACAATGGCCCGGAGAAAGGAAAAGTGTTGGTAATTGGATGGGGTAGCACTTATGGAGCCATTAAATCCGCCGTTGCCGGGCTGGTAAAAGCAGGCGAACATGTTTCGCATACTCATCTCCGTTATGTTCGTCCATTTCCCAAAAACCTTGGTGAAATTATCAAAAACTTTGAATACGTGTTGGCTCCTGAATTAAATAATGGCCAGTTGGTGAAAATAATCAGGGATCAGTTTTTGGTAGACGCCAAGGCTTATAATAAGATCATGGGCGTTCCTTTTACCAGGCAGGAACTAATTGATGAAATAAAGAAGATTCTTCACCGTTAGTGTGTCCTCTGTCTGCCAAGCGTGAGCCCCAGCTTGATGTTGAAAGTAATATAAGAATCATTGTTTTTGGGATTTCCCCGGATACCATTTGGATGTGCTGTTTCAGCACCTGCCTTATGCCTGTCATTTAATTGCAGTGCATTATTCAGGTCCTGCCCCTGTAAGTATTCGGCAAATACGGAAGGGTCAACGTACCTCCCGCTCACGTCGTCGAGATAATCAGTCTGCAAAAAGCGAGTTACTATTTCTGCGCGCAAATTTATAATTGCAGATACATCGTATCGTGCCCCAATTCCTACGGGAAAATTAAACTGGCTCAGCTTATAATTCTTTACATTCGGATATTCGGCAAATCCCTCTCCTTCGGTATGTAAAGGTTGCAAGTTGACCCAGTTGTTACCAAGTTTAGCTTCCGGATTAAAATGAAAGTAACCTATGCCCACAAGTAAATAAGGCGAAACCGCGGGGGGTGTATTATCTTCATCATAATCGCCAAATATATAGAAGGGATGAAATTCCGCCACAAGCGAAACTTCACTAATAGGGCTTCGGAAGCTGAGATTTCTATAATAACGTTCCTCGCTGTTGTCTTTGACCGCTGCAAGTATACTGTCATAGGCTTCTACATTGCCGAAAGTTGCTTCCAATCTTAGTGCAAATTCATTTTTATATACTGCACTAAAAAACATGCTTCCGCAAAGCTGGGTAGTCTTCAGGTTGAAGTCTTTTACAAATTTCTTACCTATTCCTTTTCTTCCACCCAAATCGGTAAAGCAGTTCATTGCGCCTAAAGAACCTCCTATTTCGAAAACTATGTCATTTTCGTAATAATCGCCGTTGTAAAAATAATATTGGGCTTTGAGGCTACCACCGCAGGCAAAAAGTAAGGTAAAAATTAAGATTCTGAATTTCATAAAGTCGAATATATTGTACTGTTTCTATAACTGGTCGCCTTAGACGGATACAAAATAAGAAGTTTTTTTAATAATAATCTCAACTCTGAGTTGAATAATATTTACAAACGGATTTTAGGCCACAGATATTACATTTTGGGGTTCTTGCGGTACAAATATATCTACCGTGCAAAATCAACCAGTGGTGAGCTTTATGAATCAGGTTCTTCGGAAAAAATTTAATTAATTGTTTTTCTGTTGCTAAAGGCGTTTTTGCATTAGTCGTAAGTCCTATACGGGCAGCCACACGGAATACATGCGTATCAACCGCCATGTTTGGCTGACGGTCTATTACAGATGTGATCACATTCGCAGTTTTTCTGCCAACACCCGGAAGCCTGACCAGTTCTTCTACCGTCATAGGAATATTTCCATCGAAATCTCTCAACACCATCTTTGCCATTTCTATGAGGTGCTTTGTTTTACTATTGGGGTAGGAGATACTCTTGATTAACGGGAAAAGCCCATCCGGCGTGGCTTTACTAAGTGTTTGTATGTCGGGATATCTGGAAAATATTTTCGGCGTAGTTTCATTTACCCGCTTATCTGTGCATTGCGCTGAAAGCATTACTGCAACCAACAGTTGATAAGGTGTGTTGTAAATTAATTCCGTTTCGGCATCCGGAGAATGCGTAAGGAAATAGTCGGTAACAAACCCGTAACGCTCTTTTTTGGTCATAAAAATCCCTCGCACCAGTGGCGAGGGATTAAATATACAATGATTTTACATCTATCTTAATGTGAGTGCAAATGACCAACCTTTTTTGCTGCGTATTGCAGGATTTTATCAACCGCTTCATCTCTGGGAGAAAGCGCAAGTACTTGCAGGTTCTTTTGGGCTGTACGCATTTGCTCGAGGGATTCCCTCAACTTCCAATCACTATCTAACGCTGCTTCGATCAGGGCAGTTTTTTGTATTGAGGTCTCATTATAGAGGTACCTTACCAGATCTTCTGGTGTGAACTTAGTCATGAAAAAAAAGCTTTAAAATGAAATAATATCCAATCCTGTTATCTAAAACGCTCCTATTTCAGAAATATTGTGCCTACTCGCCTGAAGATGAATCAGAAGTGATAACAAAAAGATCCTCATTGTCTTTTTTCATCAAAAACTTCTCCCGTGCGTACTTTTCAAGTGTTTCCGGATTGTTTTTCAACAGGTTTAATTCTTGTTTTGTTTCGGCAATTTTCTTGTCCATCAATTCTTCATTCTGTTCCAGTTTTTTGAGCTCGTTAGCTCTTCTAATCTGAAGAGAAATATCATTTCTGTCAAAGAACAGCATCCATACCGCAAAAGCTATGCCCGTAATCAAATATTTGTTGGTAAATATTTCTTTAATTATCCGCACTACGAGAAATAGTTTGATGGTTTAAAAAAAGAGGGATTCTACTTTCCAAATTTAATTTTTCCTTTCGGAAAAATAGCAGTTTCTCCTAACATTTCTTCAATGCGCAACAATTGATTGTATTTTGCAATGCGATCAGTTCTGCTCGCGGAGCCTGTTTTTATCTGTCCGCAGTTCAATGCTACAGCCAGGTCTGCAATCGTAGTATCTTCCGTTTCACCACTTCTGTGACTCATGATGGTATTGTATCCATTCGTTTGTGCCAGCGTAACTGCGTTTATCGTTTCTGTAAGCGAACCTATCTGGTTTACCTTTACAAGAAGTGCATTGGCGGCATGCATATCAATGCCTTGCTGTATCCTTTCTACATTCGTTACAAACACATCATCGCCAACCAGTTGTATCTTTTTTCCCAAACGGGTCGTCAATAATTTCCATCCATCCCAGTCATCTTCTGCCATCCCATCTTCCAGAGATATAATTGGATATTGCTTCACCCAGCTTTCCCAAAACTCTACCATCTTGGCGCTATCCATCTTTTTACCATCGCTTTTGTGAAAATGGTAAACTTTTTCATCAGCCTTGTACATTTCACTCACCGCCGGGTCCATTGCAATGGCTACCTGTTTGCCCGCCTTGTAGCCCGCCTTTTCTATGGCGCTCAATACTGTTTCTATGGCTTCTTCATTGCTTTGAATATTAGGCGCAAAACCTCCCTCGTCACCTACGTTGGTGCTGTATCCTTTTTTCTTCAAAACGGATTTCAATGCGTGGAATACTTCCACACCCCATTGCAGAGCTTCGCTGAATGAAGAGGCGCCCACCGGCATCGCCATAAATTCCTGGAAATCGATTTTATTATCAGCATGTGCGCCGCCATTGAGAATGTTCATCATTGGTATGGGAAGCGTTTTTGCATTGGTGCCGCCAACGTACCTGAACAAAGGAAGGTTGGATTCCAAAGCAGCAGCCTTAGCTGCGGCAAGGCTCACGGCAAGAATTGCATTAGCACCAAGAGCGCCTTTGTTTTCTGTTCCATCGAGTTCGATCATAGCATCGTCGATGCCAGCCTGGTCGGTTACATCCCAGCCGTTAAGTTTTTTCGCAATAACCGTATTTACATTTTTTACTGCTTTTAAAACTCCTTTGCCGTTGTAAACTTTTTTGTCTTCGTCTCTCAGTTCAACAGCCTCATGTACTCCGGTGCTGGCACCCGAGGGTACTGCTGCCCTTGCTAAAAATCCGTTTTCAGTAAGCACTTCTGCTTCAAGAGTTGGATTACCACGGCTGTCTAAGATTTGTCTTGCGTGTATGTTTGCAATGTAACTCATAGTTGTATTATTAATTGTTTTGAATATTGCCTGTCAAATTTCTGAACACATCTTCAAGGCTTTTTGTTTCGCTTTGCAAAGACGTAATACTCAAGTTATATTCCAGACTTAGTTTAAGAATTTGTTTTTTTATGTTTTCCGGATCAGAGGTTTGAATTTTATAAATGTTGGCAGATTGCTCTTCGAATTTTTCCACACCATTCATAGATGATAGAAGGCCTGAATCCACTTTTTCAGAAAATTGTATAATGACGATATTGTAATTCTTATCGGAGAGCTGAAGGTTGGATAAGGTATTGTCAGCAACGATATTGCCTTTGTTAATTATGATGATCCTGTCACAAATGCTTTCCACTTCCTGTAAGATATGTGAAGAAAAAAGGACGGTCTTATTTTTTCCAAGATTTTTAATTACCTGCCTTATCTCTACAATCTGGTTGGGATCCAGGCCACTGGTGGGTTCATCCAGGATGAGCACATCAGGATCATGGATCAGAGAAGCCGCAAGTCCCACGCGTTGCTTATATCCCTTGCTTAACTGACCCGTTTTTTTATTGCTTTCATTTCGCAGGCCTGTCAGATCAATTACTTCTTCAATTCTTTTTTTCGCAGATGTCATCTTGTGCAGAGATGCAGTAAAGGCCAGGTATTCTCTTATATACATTTCATAGTATAACGGATTACCTTCAGGAAGATATCCGATGTGTTTCTTTGCTTCGAGGGCGTTCTTGTTTATGTCAATATCATTCACCAATACTGATCCTGAATCGGCCTGCAAATAACCCGTAATTATTTTCATTGTGGTGGATTTACCGGCGCCATTGGGCCCGAGAAAACCAATAATTTCTTTATCAGATGCAGTAAACGAAATATTGTCAATCGCTTTTTGACTTCCATAAGTTTTTGTGAGGCTGGAAATGGAGATTGACATTAATAAGGAGAATCAGTTTAAAAATCGGATAAAAGTACAATAACTCAGGATTTTTTTTAAAATCTGTTATAAAAAATTATTTATCTCCCTGACGCTACTTTTTATGATTCCGACTATTCCTGTTTTGCTTTTGATTCGATTGATTACTATTTTGATTCCTTTGTTGTTTTCCGCTATTTTCATTGTTCTTACGATGTTTATCCTTTCTCCTGCGTGCACTTTTTTCGAGAGATCGCAAACTGATCTGTCCGACAACGTCTACAAATGCCGGTTCTGCTTCCTGCACTTTCTGGTTGACAATTTCAGCCGTCTCGAATTCTTCCGGCTTAATGCCCTGTTTATTTTGTGAGATAATTTTTTTAACGTTCTCGATTGACAAAGGATAATGTCGGGTACTATCCTGTACCGAATACCACATAAGGTTGCGGAAAATATCTTTTTTTACAAGGAAAGCCCGGCCTCTTGCCAATTCTATTGTGTCCGCATCATCGGGAAAATGTTGTAATGCATCGAGATAAGTATCCAGCTCATAATTCAGGCAACATTTCAACCGACCGCATTGACCGCTTAGTTTTGTTTGATTGATACTTAAATTCTGGTATCGCGCAGCATTGGTGTTTACACTTTTAAAATCAGTGAGCCAGGTACTGCAACACAGTTCCCGACCGCAACTGCCGATACCACCCACTTTTCCTGCTTCCTGTCGTGCGCCGATCTGTTTCATTTCCACCTTCACCTTGAACTCAGATGCATATACTTTTATTAGTTCACGAAAGTCGACCCTGTCGTCAGCGATATAAAAAAATGTGGCTTTTCTATTGTCAGCCTGTATTTCTACTTCGGCCATTTTCAGATCCACTTTCAATTGTCTCGCAATGGCACGACTTCTGATCAGCACATCGTGCTCACGCGCCTTGGTTTCTTTCAACTTGCTTATGTCGTGCTCATTTGCTCTTCTCAACACCTTTTTGAATTCTGACTCTTCCTTTATCGAGTGTTTCTTCAGTTGGATGCGTACCAATTCTCCCGTTAAGCTTACAGTGCCAACATCGAAGCCACTAACGCCCTCTACGGCCACCATCTCTCCCTTTTCAAAAAGTTGCAATGAACTATTCCGGTAAAAATCTTTCCGGCTTCCCTGGTTAAAGGAAACTTCTATAATCCGGCAATTGCTTTCCGGATCATTAAATGGCAGATTGGCTAGCCAATCAAACACATTCATCCTGTTGCAACCACCGGTACTGCAACCGCCATTACTCTTGCAACCATTCGGTTTTCCCGTACCACAGCTTGTGCAACTCATAGTGATTCAAAAAATTAAATTATTATAATGGAAAAGTGAAAAGAGCAGATACTTCACAGCTATCAAAGCAGAATAATACTTTGCAAATTCAACGAATGGTTAGCTGCATGAATTGTTCAATAAAACATTGAAAGCATTTGCTAATAATAACTTAGCAACATACATATAGCTGAAAAGGTGAATTCAATATATTTATATATCTGCCACAATTCTTTTCCTCAATCCATCAAAATTAACGAATTATCTTTTATGATATGATATAACCGGATAGTAAGGGCGTGAAATAACATTTTTGCGTGAGCATTTCGTTCAATATAGAATATAGCACTGTTTAGTTCATTTATCATTGCCTCCTGAACTTCAGCGGTGCACATCTTGTTCAGTCGCACGGCAAAATCCCTTTTATTTTCCTGCATTAGAGCATTTTCAGGAGCGCTTACAAACTGCCATCTCAAAGACTGACTGAGTAAATGAATGAAATATTGCAAAAAATGTTTTTGCTTTTCGCGGCCCAGTTGGCTCATTTCATCTATCCATTTTACCTGGGCAGAATTGTTGTTTTTAACAATCACATTCAGCCACTCGCGTATCAATGCCTCCCAGTCGTGTTCAGCATCTTTCAACAATTGTAGGGCTTCGCGGTAGTTCCCCTCGCTGATTCCTGCGATCTGTGCAGCTCTTTCAGCAGCCGTACCGGCAAAATGAATTAGCCCGCTTTCTATCTCCTCGTTGGTATATACAGGAATCTTAATCAGTTGTGTTCTGGATAAGATAGTAGGCAGGATCAGATTTTCATCCTCAGCCACAAAAATAAAAATAGTATCATCCGGAGGCTCTTCGATTAGTTTAAGCAATTTATTTCCTGAGTTGCCTAAAAATTCCGGCATCCACATGATTAGTATCTTGTATCCACTTTCAAATGATTTCAGGCTGAGTTTATGATTTATCTGGTTGCATTCTTCCGCGGTGATATTTCCCTGTTTATTTTCTGCTCCTAAAAATTGCAACCAGTCGTACACGTTGCCATAGGGATTCGTGGTAATAAATTCGCGCCACTCAGCTATATAATCATTACTTACAGATGGACTTCCTGCTTTTTTTGGAATTACAGGAAACGAAAAATGTATATCCGGGTGGATCAATTGCGAAGCTTTGAAGCAGGAGGCGCATTGACCACATGCATCTGCGAGATCATCATTTTTCTTAACAGGTGATTCTTCACCAAATAATCCTTGTTTAGGAGATGAACTTTGTTTTGCAGAAGTACAGGCAAGATATTGTGCAAACGCAAGCGCCATGGGCAAAGCGCCCCCTCCTTCTTTCCCTAAAAAAAGTAAAGCGTGGCTGAGACGGTTATGATGTACCAGGTCCAGCAGCTTTTGTTTAATTTTCTGTTGTCCTATAACGTCTTTAAAAAGCATCGATCAAATAAAGATAAAATCAAATAACAAAAATGTTCCTTTGATATTTTAGAACTCAAAAATCAAGCGTGATTAAACATGAGAATTGAGAAACGGTGAGATAATTAATTTATCATGAACCTATATTTGCGGGATAAACACTTATTCGTTCAGATATTTCATTAATTCATCGTACGCTTTTTTACCGGCCGGATCGGGATTATTCGGAATAAGGCGATCCCTGTTGAAAAATACAGTGAGAAAATTTCCATTTTCGTCGAATAAAAATTTGGTGAAGTTCCATTTGATCGGGTCATGAAATCCATGTTCTTCCGCTACCTTGACCATGTACTTGTAAATCGACGCCATATCATCTCCTTTTACGGAAACTTTTGCCGCCATTGGAAAGCTTACGCCATAATTTTTTTTGCAAAACTCGGCGATGTCCTTATTGGTACCTGGTTCCTGTCCGCCAAAATTATTAGCAGGAAAACCAACGATGACCATTTTGTCTTTATATTTTTTATATAAATTCTCCAGGTCGTCGTACTGCGGTGTGTTGCCGCATTTGGACGCCGTATTTACGACCAAGATTTTTTTGCCTTTGAATTTTGAGAAATCTATTGTGCCACCTGTTAATCCTTCAACTTTAAACTGGTAAATGGATGTTTTCACGAAGAGAATTTTCTTTGGGCCGGGAGCAAATGATAATAGTATGAAAGCCGTTAATGTAAAGAATATCTTTTTCATGTGCATATTTTTTTGTTTTATCAGGCCATTTTGGGCTAATCCGCTGATAAAGATACGAATTCAATAGTCGTTAGATTGGTATTATTGATGAGTGGAGCAGGCAACTATTTTTCATAACAACCAATAGCAGGCGGGTTACCTCTTGGCAAATCATCAAGATCAAGGGGAAACGACGTTGGTATACCCTTGCTTATTGCGGGTGAATTATCCTTTAAATGAAAATCATAATAGCTGTGTGCCACATCTACACTGTCGAACATCGGATCTGTGTTGGCAATTGACGAAGAAAATGTGGCATTGATGATAGCGTCTTTTGCTTTATAAATTACATGATCAAAATTGGCGCTAAATGAATTGCCTTCTTTATCCAATGCAATTTCATTGTCTACATCTCCCAGGTCACCCCAGAAAATACAATTTTGGAATAAGGCTGTAAATGGCTGTGGCGGCAATGTCACTCCGTTTTGCGTGGCATCATCTGAGGCTTGCAGTACCGCATTGCTGTGTGTTATATAATAATTATTATAGGAAGCTACTGTACAGTTCACAAAACTATAATTACCACCCAACAGCAATTCAATATTGCTACCGCAATTACTGATTAGTGAGTTATCTGCTGCAATGTCTGAATTCACGGCAAGCACTCCGGCATCATAAACATTATTGATAATGCATTGCGACAACTGCACTTTCGGATTTGCATTTACCGAAGGATCCTGTGCAATAATTCCCTGGTAGGCGTTTTTGATCACGGCATGATTCAGATAATTGTTTTTACTACTGCTGCTAAAAAAAATACCCGGCCATCCTGCAGGCAAGTCTTTATAATCCGCATCAAGCCTGTCGCTGTTAAATATTACACTGTCCTCTTTGGTCCCATTTACAATCAACGTACCGTCCACCAAAAAAGGCGCATTTGCGTGAAGATAGACTCTGGCGCCTTGAGGAATAGAAAGAGTGGCATCGGAATCGATGAGTATTCCACCTAATATCACATAAGGCAGCGTTTTATTCCATGATATATTTCCTTTGATGATAGTCGATCTGAGAAAATTCGCATTTTGGCCATAGGCTTGCAACTGCACATATTTTTGATTGCCGTTGTAGCTGATTAAAATGCTATCCTGAACGATGAACGGAAGATGGCTGCTGTTTGGATTGATGCTTACTTCCACAAAAACGTAGATGCTGTCGTTGGCATTAATATCGATATCATTTACTTCGCTTGATGCGGTTCCGTTAATGTTTATTTTGAAAGCGGAACTATCGCTTCCGGAGAGCTTTATTTCTGAAAGCCGGAGTTTTTGATTGTTGTTATTGAAAATTTTGAAACTCTGCGTGATCGACCCCGTTGATGTAAAGACGGTATCAAAAAATAATGTGTCTGCACTCGTATAAAGACTTGCCTGCGGACTGGTAATAAAAGAGTCTTTTCTGCAGGAAAAAAATATTACCGCCGATATTAAAATTATCAAGCCATATTTCAGGTGAGTCATGTATCAAAAATAAATTTTATTGTTCATCTGCATGACGGGGTAGATATATAACAATAAAAAGGCTATTTTGTTGCAAATGCGAGGGCAGCCACACTCAATCTTGCTTCCTCTATTTGTAAAATTTCTGAACCACAGGCCTCCATGGTGGCACCGGTAGTTATTACATCATCTACCAACAATATGTGTTTGTTTTTGAAAATATAGGGCTCAGTCACTGAAAAGCTTTTTTCAACATTTTTCCACCTTTCTATTCTTCCTTTTTTCGTTTGAGTCCCTGTATAAACCTTGCGAACTACATTTTTTGAAACGACAGGAATGTTGAGCACCCCGCTTATGCCTTCACAAAGGATAGTTGATTGATTGAATCCCCTCATGAATTCTTTTTCTGTAAATAAAGGCAAAGGAACGACACAATCAATGTCGGTGAAGCGGTTGCTGTTGAGCAAGCTATTACCCATCATTTTTCCAAGATATTCACCAATCTTTTTGTTGCCTTTGTACTTGAATTCATGAATCAGATTTTGGATAATCGAATTCTTCGAAAAATAGATTTCACTCATGCCCGATGTGATCGCCATTCTGCCCCTGAAAATTTTTTCCACGGGATTGTTGGCGTGCATGGCAAAGCCGGTATGAGGAAGATTGTTGATGCAATCGAGGCAAAGAAAATTATCCGCATCCAATACATCACTGCCGCATCCGATGCATATGTGCGGATAGATGAAATGAAGAAAAGATGATAGTATGTTCGATTGCAGATTCAGACAAATGTGTTTTAAAAATCTCAAAACAAATACTGATACAGCTCTTCCACTTTAGCCAATGCAATTACCTCTATTTTAAATTTCAATTTTCCCAATCCTTTGTTATTATATTTGCTAACAACAATTTTCTCAAAACCCAATTTCTCAGCTTCAGCAATTCTTTGCTCAATGCGATTTACTGCTCTTATCTCACCACTCAGACCCACTTCACCAGCAAAGCAGATATGCTCAGGAAGCGGAATATCTTCATAAGATGAAAGCAGTGCACTTAATACCGCCAGATCAATTGATGGATCTTCCACCTTTAGTCCGCCGGCAATATTGATAAAAACATCTTTTACTCCAAAATGAAACCCTCCGCGTTTTTCCAGCACGGCAAGCAAGAGTTGTAACCTGCGCAAATCAAATCCAGTATTCGTTCTTTGCGGCGTACCATATACACTCTGTGTAACCAAAGCCTGCACTTCAATCAGCAGCGGGCGAATTCCTTCAATTGTGGCAGCGATAGCTACTCCACTGAGTTGCTCTTCCTTTTGGGTAATTAAAATTTCAGAAGGATTGCTTACCTGTCGCATACCCTCACCACTCATTTCATAAATGCCTAATTCAGAAGATGAACCGAAACGGTTTTTGAGCGTTCTTAGAATTCTGTATGCGTAATTTCTGTCGCCTTCAAACTGCAATACCGTATCCACCATGTGTTCTAATATTTTCGGGCCGGCAATGCTTCCATCTTTTGTGATATGACCGATTAAAAATACAGGCGTATTCGTTTCTTTCGCAAAGCGTTGGAATTCGGCTGCTGTTTCTCTTATCTGCGAAATACTACCCGGCGCAGAATCAATGTAAGGTGACGCAAGTGTTTGAATGGAATCAACAATTACCAGGTCGGGGTTGAGTTTTTTTATTTCTTTAAAAATCTGTTGCGTGTTTGTTTCAGTAAGCAGAAAGAAGTTTTCGTTCTCAATTTGTAAGCGGTCTGCCCGCATTTTTATTTGCTGCTCACTTTCTTCACCGCTGATATAAAGTGTGGTGATGTTTTTCAAATGGAGTGCATCCTGCAGAAACAAAGTTGACTTACCGATACCTGGCTCACCTGCAATCAGCACAATACTGCCTGTGACAATGCCGCCACCAAGCACGCGGTTTAATTCTGCATCTGCCGTTTGTATTCTTTTATTTTCACTGCTTGTTACATTCTGCAATGAAATTGTTTTTAACCCCGGTCCCAGGTTGGAAAATTCATTCCAGGGATTTTGTCTTTTATCGCTGCCTTTTACTAATACTTCTTCAATAAAAGTATTCCATTGTTCACAGGAGGGACATTTGCCTAACCACTTGGCACTTTCATATCCGCAATTGCTGCAAAAAAATGCCGTTTTTGTTTTACTCATTTACCAAAATTATCTCGAATGAAATTAAGCAAACATCATGAGAGAATGTTTAAATGTTGCTTTTAAAGCTAAAAGAAATGGAGAAGAAAGCGCAGGTTATTCTCAACGTCAAAAAAGTAAAAGGGCCGATATTACTACCAGCCCTTTATACTTACTAACCCATTAAATTCTGTTGCTAAATTACAAATTGCAGGCACATAAACAAATTAATTTTCCGTGATGTTAATAAGTTGCGCCTAATCTGAATTGGTGTGAATAAGAAATTATGACATATTAAATGTTTAATAATCAATTGATTAATATTTTAAAAGATTTCCGTCCAAAAGCTGGTCAAAGAAAATCTCATAAAAAATTTGGTTTAAATTTTAAACTAATTTATGTTTGTGACAAATTTATGAAATATGTGCAGGGTTCTAATGTTGGGTTTGATATTGATAAGTTTGACATCAAATGCCCAGGTAAAAATTTCAGGAAAAGTTACTGATACTCATAATAAACCACTCTTTGGAATCAGTATCAGCATTAAGGATTCTTATGACGGCACTACGTCAGATTCCGCTGGTGATTATTCTTTTACTACTACAGAAAAAAGAGCACACCTCCTCCAGGCTACTGCAACGGGATATAAATCTTTTGAGCAGGACATAGATATCAATCAAAGTTCATTGCACATTAACATTACCCTCAAAGAGGAAATCACAGAATTAAAAGCGGTAGTAATCAGCGCAGGTACTTTTGAAGCGAGTGATCAAAAGAGAGCAAGCGCTTTAACTCCGCTTGATATTGTGACAACAGCAAGCGCGAATGCCGACATAACAAGCGCTCTTAAAACTTTGCCGGGTACCCAGCAGGTAGGAGAGAGTGAAGGATTATTTGTAAGAGGTGGCACGGCAGAAGAATCGAAGATCTTTGTAGATGGTACGTTGGTAAACAGATTTTTTTACACGAGTGAACCAGAACTTGCCACACGTGGGCGCTTCAATCCATTTTTATTTAAAGGAACAATTTTTAGCTCCGGCGGTTATTCAGCATTATACGGACAGGCTCTTTCTTCAGTGCTTTTGTTAGAATCAATCGATTTGCCGGAAAGAACTTCGGCGGACTTTGGTATTTCTTATTTGGGTGTGAATGGCGGCTTACAAAAACTTGCGAAGAATAAGAAATCGTCGTGGGGATTTACTTATTCTTATACCAATCTCGCCCTGGCATTCGGCATTATAAAACAAAAACAGGGTTATTTTAATGTACCTGTTTTGAATGAAGGTGATGCAAATTTTAGAATAAAGACTTCACCCACAGGCATTCTTAAATATTTTGGATCCTTTAGTTCCTCCAATGTAGGTTTGAGAAACCAGGATGTGGATTCACTGACGATGAAAGATGCTTTCGGGCTGAAAAATCTTTATATATATCATAATCTTTCGTGGAGGGAATCCATCGGGAAAGGCTGGAAGTTGAATACGGGTATCTCTTACAGTAATAATCGCGACGATATAAATAATGAGTTTCAGAATGCAGATAACGAAAAGCAAATATTGAGTGACTCGCTGTACGCTTATAAGAATTTTCGATTAGCTAACCGGGATAACTACTTTAATGGTAAGATAGTTATGGAAAAGAAGCTTTTGAATCTTAGTGCCATCCGCTTCGGTAGTGAATATAACTATAGCAATGAGAAAACTAACTACATTTTATATAATGGCACTCAATATCCTCAAACAGTGAAAGAAAATTTGTGGGCTGGTTTTGCAGAAACGGATGTTTATCTAACTAATGACATTGCGACAAAAGTTGGCGCAAGAGCGGAGCATTCACAATTGCTGGACAAATGGAACCTGGCGCCAAGGGTTTCACTGGCTTATAAGTTTCAGGATAATAGTCAGATTTCGCTGGCCTATGGAATCTTCTATGAAAATCCTGACAGAAAATATTTGCCAACAATCAATAAATTAGACTTCTCGCAAGCGACGCACTACATTTTGCAATATCAGAAAATTGCCAACCAACGCACCTTTCGTGCTGAGGCATTCTATAAAAAATATAAAGATTTATATAAAACAGGCCTCTCCGGCTATGGTACGTTGATGGCGGTAAATAACAAGGGCTTCGGTGATGCCAAAGGAATTGAATTTTTCTGGCGTGATAAGAAAACCATTAAAAATGTTGACTATTGGATTTCCTATTCCTATCTCGACACTAAACGGGATTTCCTGAACTATCCATTTGAAATCGAACCGCCATTTGCTACAAAGCACACCGCATCTCTCGTAGTGAAGAAATTTATGACAAAATTAAAAACACAGTTTAATGCTTCATACACCTTTGCAACCGGAAGACCTTACTATGATATTAATTATGACTATGCATCCAACACTTATAAAATATTCGACCAGGGCCATACCAAAGACTTCAATGATCTTAGTTTAAGCGTGAATTACCTGCCCGATGTCTTCAAAACGAACGCAAAAAAATTCACTGTGTTTGTTTTGTCGGTTAGCAATGTTTTGGGCTTCAATAAAGTGTATACTTATAATTACTCATTTAACAATCAGCATAAATTAGCAGTAACGCCGCCATCAAAAAGATTTATTTACCTGGGATGTTTCATTAGCTTCGGCATCGATCGTTCCCAGGATGAAATAAATAATCATTTATAAAATTTTAAACACAATCATTTACAACTAAAAACACAACAACATGAAAAAGCTCGTTTTAGGTACTACAATCATCCTTTTGGCTTCGGTTTCATTTGGGCAAAGCGAAAGATATGAGAATGCGATGAAAGCTAACATTGCTCAACTGGACTCTATGATGGTAAAGGGTAACAGCGTGGAACTTGCTAATAATTTTGAAAGAATAGCCGATGCCGAAAAAACACAATGGCTGCCTTATTACTATGCAGCTTATTGCACGGTGATACAGGCTATGGTGTCGCAGGATAAATCCAAAAATGACGCGATAGCAGACAAAGCGCAAGAACTGATCAATATGGCAGACAGCATTAACGGAAAAGAAAATTCGGAGACTGATGTAATTAAAGCGATGATTGGAATTGCTCATATGACAGTGGATCCGCAAAGCAGGTACATGACTTATGGCCCGCAATACCAGGCCCTGATAGAAAAAGCGGAATCACTTGATTCAACAAACCCAAGACCGGTATTGCTACAGGCGCAAAACACCTTTTACACGCCCGAACAATTTGGTGGAGGCAAGGATGCAGCAAAGCCATTGTTTGAAAAAGCGAAGGCGCTGAATGATACTTTCAAACCCGAGACTGACTTGTCACCGAATTGGGGCAGTACTTCAATCAATTATTTCCTTTCTCAATATCAATAAATCAATATGATGAACGAACCAATAATGACACAAAAAGAAAGCATGGAATTGATCGCATCAATGATCAATAAGGCAAAAAATAATTTCAGCGAACGGGGACTATTATATTTGATTTGGGGTTGGGTAATCCTCGTTTGCTGCATGATAGATTTCGTGGGGGATCATTTTTTCCATTATACCTATAGTTACAGAATATGGTTCGTAGTAGATGTATTGGTAATTCTGCAAATCTTTTACCTGAGGCGGAAGAATAAGTTGAGAAGGGTAAAAACTTACACCGGCGAAATAAATGGTTATGTATGGTTGGTATTTGTGATTAGCATCATCCTGATGGTGTTCATTTGCATTAAAACCGGTCATGAAATGCTTATAAGTCCGCTATTGTTGGTTCTTTATGGAATGCCCACATTTTTGTCGGGTATTATTATGAAATTCAAGCCTCTTATTATTGGGGCCATTTGTTGTTGGGTGCTTGCTTTCGTGTCACCATTTGTGGAACCGAGGTTTACGGAACTTTTCATTGCGGTTGCTGTAATCGCAGCCTGGTTAATTCCGGGTTATCTTTTGAAACAAAAATTTCAATCTTCAAATGTACGAGTTAATTAAATTTTTCTTCAATCTCAGGAATTCTAATGGAATTTAAAGACCTTGATCCAATCTTGCATTCTCAATTGCGGCTGGCCGTTATGTCACTTCTTATAAGCGTAAAGGAAGCGGAATTTAATTTTTTGAAGGAGAAGACAAACGCAACAGCAGGCAATCTAAGTGTTCAGATCAATAAACTCAAAGATGCCGGATATATAGATGTTATTAAACAATTTAATAACAACTATCCGCAAACGATCTGTAAGATCAACGAAAAAGGGATTGAGGCTTTTGAAAATTATGTAAAAGCCTTGCAAAGCTACATGTCCCTCTGATACATTTCGAAAGGCGATTGCACGATGCTGAAATAACTATAATAAAGTAGCTTTGCTGCGATTAAAATTTAATGTACGTTCGCTGAAAATAAAAAACGATAAGTATGGAAATTAAGGATCTGAAAAACATGGCGGCACAGATAAGAAGGGATATTGTAAGAATGGTATACAACGCCCAGAGCGGGCATCCTGGCGGTTCTTTAGGCTGTGCAGATTTTTTTACAGCCCTTTATTTCAAGGTGATGGACAGGAAAGAGGGATTTGATATGAATGGTAAAAACGAAGACATATTTTTCCTTTCCAACGGGCACATATCGCCTGTATGGTACAGCACCCTGGCACATGCGGGGTATTTTCCGTTACAGGAACTGAGTACATTTAGAAAAATAAATTCCAGGTTACAAGGCCATCCGGCCACTGCAGAACATTTACCCGGCATTCGCGTAGCCTCCGGTTCTCTCGGTCAGGGAATGAGTGTGGCTATTGGCGCTGCTACCGCCAAGAAATTGAATAAGGACAATCACATTGTTTACTCTTTACACGGTGATGGTGAATTGGATGAAGGTCAAAACTGGGAAGCCATCATGTACGCAGCGATGCATAAAGTAGACAACCTCATTGCTACCATCGATCGCAATAACCAGCAGATAGATGGTACTACGGATGATGTAATGAGCCTGGCAATGCTTGGCCAAAAATTTTTGGCGTTTAACTGGGAGGTGATAGAACTGGAAGATGGAAATGATATGGAACAAATACTTGCTGCGCTTGCAAAAGCTAAAACCTTTGTAGGAGAGGGAAAGCCCATTGTTATTATAATGCATTCCGTGATGGGCAAGGGTGTTGACTACATGGAAAATAATCATGAGTGGCATGGTTCTGCCCCCAATAAAGAGCAGTTTGAGCGTGCTATGGCTCAGCTCCCCATGACGTTGGGTGATTATTGATCGCCAGCCGGGTAGCTTTTTTCGTATACCTTATCCGTTAGTACAAGCTGCTATGTTTTCAGGCTGAATGCCTGGTGAGATGCCTTATTTGCCGGGAACCATGATGCCGCAAAGGCGATCACAATGGAGGTAAATGCTACAAGGAGAAAATCTGTTATCTGCATTTTTACCGGAAAATAGTCAATCAAAAAAGAGGTGCCTGCCAGTTTGATTATTTTAAATTTCATCTGCAGAATGCAAATAATTACAGCCATCAAAATACCCATGGCTGCCCCTGCAATTGCCAATAGCATGCCTTCACTTAAGAAGATCTTTTTTATCAAAGAATTATCCGCGCCTAAAGACTGCAATACATTGATGTCTTTTTGTTTTTCCAGCACCAACATGGTAAGTGCTCCGATCATATTAAATGCGGCGATAATAAGGATCAGTGTAAGTATTGCATAAATGATCCATTTCTCCAACCGCATAGAGCGGTACAAACTCGCATTTTGCTGATATTTTGTAACTACATTATAATTTTTCCCAAGAACGTCTTGAATTTCTTTGGAAAAATGATCCGACTCATCCGCATTTACTAAAGAAACTTCGAGAGCGCTAAATTCGCTCGGAGTATAGTTCATTTGTTGTTTAACAAAACCAATATTGGTGATGGCATACTTATTATCAAACTCCTGCTGAATGGCGAAACTTCCGGAAGTGGCTGCGTTTCCTTCACTCAACGCCGCCAACGGGTTGGACTGTGAGGCTTTTTTTGGAAGAAAAACAGTGATCGGAAAAAGATTTTTTTCGGCTTCTATGCCTAATGCGCTTTCAATACCAACACCCAAAACTAACCTGGGCTCATCGATTGTTCCAATATCGAAATTGCCACGATACATACTTTTGGGCACGCCTGAGAGACGCCTGTAATTGCTATCTACGCCCTTGAGAAAAACAATAGATTGCTGATCGCCATTTTTTAAAAGCGCCTTTTCTTCCGCTATCTCACTAACTCCTTTTACGCCCGGAATGCTTTTGATCTTCTTCAACTGGTCAGCGGTTAGCGTAATCGTTTTACCCTTTGCAGGAAGAACCTTCAGATCAGAATAAAAATTAGAATAAAGTGAACGCACCAATCCTTCGAAGCCGTTGAAAACGCTCAATACCAGTACCTGGCACATCGTGGAAAAGGCGATGACCCCCAGCGTAACCCAGGATATAATATTAATAGCATTGGTGCTCTTTTTTGCTTTAAAATATCTCCACGCAAATTTTAAATACATGCAGCGCCGTAGTTAATTGATTCGATGATAAAATATTTAACTGGTTTATCGGGTTGCTTATTTTTTATGCTCCTCGTCCTGTTTTTTTATATCATCGAGTAACTGTTCAATTTTAAAAACATAATCCAGTGTATCGTCAATGTAAAAATTGAGTTGAGGAATGACCCTGAGCTGATGGCGTACCCGTTTTCCCAATTCATTTCTTATTTCACTGCTTCTATCTTTTATTTTTTCATGAGCTACTCCGTTGTTTTTTACCTGGAAAAAACTGAGATATACCCTTGCTTCAAAAAGGTCCGGCGTGATCTTAACCGAAGCGATAGACACCATTCCTCCTTCCAGCATGTTCAATCCCATCTTCAGGAAGATATCATTCAATTCTTTTAAGACCACGCTGGCCACCTGCTTTTGTCTTTTGCCTTCTGTCATGATACATAATGATTGATCTTTGTAAAATTAGTTACTTTGCTCCCATTTATCGGTCATTTTAATTTTTTTGATGAAGAGTTTGCGTGTTATTTTCAGGTATGTGTCTAAGTATCCTAAGTTAATTTTTGCCTATTTCAGTTTCAATATACTTTCCACACTTTTTTCTCTTATTTCATTAGGGCTACTAAGTCCTTTTCTGTTGTTGATATTTAAGCAAAGTGCATCCCTCCCCGCGATCCGGGGAACTAGAGGATTTCTGGATAAACTTAACCCTATTACTTACCTGAAGGATTGGCTGGCGAATATAATCGCTCAACCTGGAGGTGATATAAAAGCTTTGGGAGTTATTTGTTTGCTGGTATTTGGCGCCGTGCTATTAAAAAATGTCTTCCTGTTTTTTTCCATCTATTTTATTACGCCCATTCGCAACGCAGTAATCAATGACATGCGCGCGCGGATGTTTGCAAAAATTCTGGTATTACCTATTGGTTATTTTAATGATCAAAAGAAAGGCGATATCATGAGCCGGATGACGAATGACCTGGTAGATGTGGAAACGTCGGTAATGAATTTATTGGAAACACTTTTCAGGGAACCGGTCACCATTCTGTTGTTTTTCCTTTACATGGTCGTTTTGAGTCCGCAGTTGACACTCTTCCTGGTCTTGTTTTTACCACTTTCCAGTTATATTATCGGACGTATCGGTCGTTCACTGAAGAAGCAAAGTACAGCAGTGCAGGAAACATTGGGCTCCATACTATCAACTATTGATGAAACGCTTGGTGGTATCAGGATCATCAAAGCTTTCAATGCCGAAAAAAATCAATACAACAAATTGATAGAACAGAACAAGGATCTTTTTATTAAAAAGAACCGAGCCAATGTTCGAAGAGATTCGGCATCACCTGTTAGTGAAATTCTCGGGGTACTTGCGGTTGTTAGTGTTTTGTGGTTTGGAGGAAGGCTGGTGTTGGGTAACTCATTTTTGAATCCCGGAGATTTCATTACTTATATTCTGATCTTTGCTACACAAGTGATTCCGTCGCTAAAAAGCCTTTCTTCCGCATTTTATAATATTCGTAAAGGTTCTGCAAGTATTGAGCGAATTGAACACCTGATTGCAGAAGATACAGACATAAAGGAAATCGATAACCCGGTAGTAATGACGTCTTTTAAACAAAGCATTGAGTTTAAGAATGTTTCTTTTTATTATGATGATAAAAAGATCCTGGATGATATAAATCTCAAAATTGAAAAAGGAAAAACTGTTGCCCTGGTTGGTTCTTCAGGGTCTGGAAAAAGCACGCTTGTAGATCTAATTCCTCGTTTTCATGATACTTCGTTCGGAGAATTGTTGATCGATGGTATTAATATCAAGGAATATTCACTTGAGTCATTACGAAACCATATGGGCATTGTAACACAGGAGGCCATTTTGTTTAATGATACCATTGCCAATAATATTGCGTTAAGCATGGACAACGCAACAAAAGAGCAAATTGTGAATGCAGCAAAAATTTCCAATGCGCACAATTTTATTTTGCAAAAAGAAAACGGATACGACACTGGCATTGGTGAGCGGGGTAACAAACTGAGTGGCGGGGAAAAACAACGAATAACTATTGCCAGAGCTTTATTAAAAAATCCGCAGATACTCATTCTTGACGAAGCAACTTCTTCCCTTGATACTGAAAGCGAGCGCCTGGTTCAGGATGCAATAAATCATTTGATGACCAATCGAACCAGTATTGTAATTGCGCATCGGCTCAGTACTATTCGTCATGCCGATGAAATAATTGTTTTGGATAAGGGTAAAATTGTGGAACGCGGTAATCACATGAACCTTATGGCATCGGATGGTATTTATAAGAAACTCGTTAGCATGCAGGAGGTAAAATAATCCCCGTTTTATCAGAAAAAAAAGGAACGACTTGATTGTTCCTTTCAAAAAATATTATTTAGCTATTCCCATTTTTGCTTCAATGGATAAGGTTGCATGAGGCACTGCTCTTAATCTTGCCTTATCTATCAGTTTACCTGTAACTCTGCAGATACCATACGTTTTGTTTTCAATGCGCATCAATGCCTTTTCAAGGTGATCGATAAATGTAATCTGCCGGCTGGCCATTTGACTGAGTTGTTCCCTTTCCATACTAAGGCTTCCGTCTTCCATGGTCATGTATCGATTATCCGTTTCATCTCCCCCCATCTCGTCTTTGCGGGTGATTAATCCTTGCAGGTAGGCAAGTTCTTTCTTTGCTGCTTCCAGTTTTTTGGTGATTAGTTCCTTAAATTCATTAAGTTCTGCATCGCTGTAACGCATTGTAGGACCACTGTTTTCCTGCGGAGTCTGATCGAGCACGGATTTAACAAACCGGGGTTCGTATTTGCGAAATTTATCTGTAGAGGTTTTGGGTATCACAAAAGGCTTATCATTTTTCTTAACCTCTGCTTTCTTTACTGCTGTTTTTAAAGCCTTTTTCAATTCCTTTTTGTGTTCACTCATATGTACTACGGGGGCCTTTTCTTTTTTATGGGTGGATTTTATATTGGGTTTCTTTACAACAGGCGCAGATTTGTGAGAAGTTGCCTTTTTCGAGACCACTTTTCTTGCTGCGGGCTTAGCTGCCTTTTTCACCGGCTTTGCAGCTTTTTTAGTTGCAATAACTTTTTTGGGTGAAGATTTTTTATCATTGGCTTTTTTGGGTGCTGCTTTTTTTGCTGCTACCTTCTTCGCTGTTATCTTTTTTTTCGGAGTAGCCATAATTACTGTCCTTTTTATTTACCGTTACGATTAAGGGTTGATTGTTAACATCAATTGTGATGCCACTGGTCAATTTTGGAACAAATTCAAGCTTATCTGCCAAAATTTCGGCGCAAATATAGCTATTAAATTCAGTAATCGGAATCACGGCAGAGGTATCATTAACAATATTTACAACAATTTTGTCAGTAAGTTCGAAGTTTTGCTCTTTTCTAACCGTCTGAATACGATTCACAAACTCCCTTGCAAAACCCTCATTTTTAAGAGATTCTGTCAAAATTACATCCAGTGCCACCGTAAGGCTCCCATTTACCGCTATCTCAAAGCCGGGTATCTCATTTGTGGATATCTCTATATCTTCTGCGGTGATTATGAGGGGATTTTCTCTTTTTTCCGTAAAATCGGGGTTCAAAAGGTAGTCTCCTTGCTGCACTTTGCTTATTTCTATATCATTTAGCTGTTGAATCCGTTCCGCTGCCCATTTCATTTTAGCTCCAAATCTTTTTCCAAGGGTTTTAAAATTCGCTTTAGCCTTTTTCTTTATAAAATCATTATTCGGCGGTAAAATCTCAACCTGCTTGATATTTGTTTCCGATTTTATGATATCCTCCACTGCTCTTACCTTATCAATAAAAGCACTGTCAACGGCAGGTATGATTACTTTTTGTAATGGTTGTCTTACTTTAATACCCACCTGCCCGCCCGGGAGATTTACCTTTTTGCGAAGCGACAAAATGAGTGATGAAATATCCTGCGCCAATTGCATCCTTTCTTCAAGGTCCTTGTTGATTATTTTTTCATCTGCCGCCGGAAAATCCGCATGATGAACAGAGTCAACATCTATCTGCCCTGTCACCTGGTTACAATTTCTGAATAGCCAGTCAGCGAAGAAGGGCGCAATCGGGGCTATAAGCCTGCTGATTACCTGCAGACATTCATATAAAGTTTGATAAGCGCATATTTTGTCATGTTCATATTCTCCCTTCCAAAATCTGCGGCGTGACAGGCGAACATACCAGTTGCTGAGGTGTTCATCCAAAAAAGTTTCAATTGCTCTTCCTGCCTGGGTGGGTTCATAATCATCAAAACTTTTGGTAACCGAATTGACCAGGGAATTTAATGATGACAGGATCCACTGATCCAACTCAGGGCGTTCATTAACGGGGACATATTTTTCGCTAAAAACAAAACCATCCACGTTTGCATACAAAGCGAAAAACTGGTAAGTATTATAGAGAGTTCCGAAAAATTTCCGTTGGACTTCTTTTATTCCTTCGATATCAAATCTCAAACTGTCCCACGGTGAGGCGTTGGTAATTAAGTACCATCTTGTTGCATCCGGCCCGAAAATATCAAGTGTTTCAAACGGGTCAACTACATTACCCACACGCTTGCTCATTTTATTGCCATTCTTATCGAGTACCAGGCCGTTGCTCACTACAGACTTGAATGCAACACTATCGAATAATAAAACACCCAATGCATGCAATGTATAAAACCAACCCCTCGTCTGGTCAACCCCTTCTGCAATGAAATCAGCCGGAAAAGCTTTTTCGAAACTTTTCTTGTTTTCAAACGGGAAATGCCATTGTGCATAAGGCATGGCTCCACTATCGAACCAAACGTCCACCAGGTCGGAAACACGTTTCATCGGCTTGCCTTTTTCCGACACCAAAACGATATCATCAACAAAGGGTTTATGCAAATCTGAGGTGGCTTTTTCAATATATTCGTCAACACTGCTTTCAACTTTAATAAACCCGGCCGTTATTGATTTCTTTATTTCATCCTTCAATTCTTTTATTGAACCAATACATTTTTCTTCTAAAGTATCTTCTGTTCGCCAAACTGGCAATGGCGTTCCCCAAAAGCGACTACGGCTAAGGTTCCAGTCCACCATATTTTCCAACCAGTTGCCGAATCTGCCTGTGCCTGTTGATGCGGGCTTCCAGTTAATCGTATTATTTAATTCGATCATCCGGTCTTTTACTGCTGTTGTTTTTATAAACCATGCGTCGAGAGGATAATAAATGATGGGCTTGTCGGTTCGCCAGCAATGTGGATAGTTATGTTCGTATTTCTCTACTTTAAACGCGCAGTTCTCTTTCTTCAGCTTTACAGAAATATCCACATTTACATCCGTATAGCTTGGATCATCTTTATAATTCTTTACAAATCGCCGGCTGAATTCACCAACGCCTTCCACAAATTTTCCTTCTTTGTCTACAAGGGTTAAGATGCCCAGATTATTTTTCTTTCCGGCCTTAAAGTCATCTGCACCAAATGCGGGTGCCGTATGCACAATGCCGGTGCCATCCTCAGTTGTCACGAAATCACCAGTGACAACTCTAAACGGTTGTGCATCTGGAGTAATCTCATGAATTTTTTCTAAAGTATTTGCATCAAAAGGAAGTAATTGTTCGTACTCAATTCCGGCAAGTTCGCTTCCTTTGAAAGTGGACAATATTTTCCAGGGCACATGTCTTGCAGATTCATCGTAAGAATCAAAATCGGCATTTTCAAATTCTTCTTTGAAATATTTATTGATCAAAGCTTTCGCTAAAATTACATTTATCGGTAAGTGAGTATATGGATTAAATGTTTTTACTAAAACATAATCAATATTAGCACCAACAGACAATCCCAGGTTGGAAGGCAATGTCCATGGCGTAGTGGTCCAAGCCAAGAAGAAAACTTCATTGGTATTCGCTGCATCAAACAGAAACTTTGACTTTTCATTTTTGACAGCCTTAAACATTGCCACTACACTTGTATCCTTCACATCTTTATAGGTGCCGGGTTGATTTAGTTCATGAGAACTTAATCCTGTACCTGCAGCGGGTGAATACGGCTGAATACTCACGCTCTCATACAGATATCCTCTTTTGTAAAGCTCTTTCAGGCACCACCACAGTGTTTCAATGTAATTATTTTCAAAAGTGATGTAAGGATTTTTCAAATCAACCCAATAACCCATCTTTTGTGTAAGTTCATCCCACTTATCCTTAAACTTCAATACTTCGCGTCTGCAGGTAGCATTGTATTCTTCAACAGATATTTTTTTCCCGATATCTTCTTTTGTGATGCCGAGTAATTTTTCAACGCCCAGTTCAACGGGCAATCCATGCGTGTCCCATCCGCCTTTCCGCTTTACCTGGTAACCGCACATCGTTTTGTAACGGCATACAAGGTCCTTCAGCGTTCTGGAAATCACATGGTGAATGCCGGGCATACCATTGGCACTTGGCGGCCCTTCATAGAAAACAAAAGGCGTCTGACCTTCGCGTAGCGAAACGCTCTTTTCAAAAGTGCCTTCTTTTTCCCAAAGGCCAAGTATCTCATCTCCAATAGCGGTAAGATTCAACTGGTTGTACTCCCGGTATTTCTTTTCCATTTTTTAACCCCCAATAACTTTAAAAAGAGTGCAAAGGTAATGAATTCGAAGGCCATTATAAGGCCAGTTTAAACGAGACCGGCCAGCAAGCCCGCACCATGATATACCGGGAGAAATGTGGAAAAGAAAGTTTCAAAGCATTTTATAAAATTTCCAAAACAATGTTGTTTGGCACAATATTTATTTAATGTGGGTACTAAACACACGGTACAAAAGGTGTCTGGCCGTTGCTAAGGAAAACACCTAAAGCTTTCGGGAACGGGACGAGAGCCGGGATCGAAAATTCTGGTGAGCTTAAGTGAGTTACAATTCTGATGTGTCAGGGCGGAGCCGCAGGTTGCGCCCTTTTTAATCAAAAGAAAAATTATTCAAAGCTTCAGTAGTTTCGTTTATATCGTCCTGGGTAAGCGCTGCACTGAGAAACCAACTTTCAAATCCCGATGGCGGAAGGTAAATACCACTATCAAGCATGTGGTGAAATAATTTATTAAACATTTTGATGTCAGCTTTTGAAGCAGTTTCAAAATCAATTACATCATGACCACTAAAATGGAGACTGATCATACTACCCATCCTATTGATCCGGTGCGGGATCTTTTTTACTTCAAGCACTTCGTGCATTCTTTTTTCGAGCTGTGCTCCTCTTACTTCTAAGTTCGTATATACTTCGCCGTTAGTTTTTAATTCGGATAACATGGTGAAGCCTGCAATCATTGCGATTGGATTTCCGCTGAGTGTGCCTGCCTGGTATACATCTCCTACAGGAGCAATGTGCTCCATGATCTCTTTTTTGCCACCGAAAGCACCAACGGGTAATCCGCCGCCAATTACTTTTCCGTAGGTGACAAGATCTGCATCTATTTTAAACAGCTCCTGTACTCCGCCGGGTGCTAAACGAAATCCCGTCATCACTTCATCAAAAATGAAAACAATGTTTTCTTCTGTGCATAATTTTCTCAAGCCTTCCAGGAATCCTGTCCGAGGTAAGATACAACCCATGTTGCCAACAATAGGTTCAATAATGATGGCGGCAATTTGTCCTTTGTTTTGTTCAAGTAATTTCTCGACTGCAGGTAGATTATTGTATGGTGCAGTGAGTGTATCATTTGCAACACCTGCCGTTACACCCGGCACTGTTTGAATATTAAGAGTTGCCAGGCCACTGCCACCTTTTACCAAAAAACAATCGGCATGTCCGTGATAACATCCTTCGAATTTGATGATCTTATTTTTTCCGGTATATCCCCGTGCCAGGCGAACTGCACTCATGCATGCTTCGGTACCGCTGCTCACCATTCTTATCAAATCAACGTTCGGCACCATACTTTTAATAAGTTCTGCCATTGCGATCTCCAATTCCGTCGGCGCACCAAATGAAGTAGAATGTTCCGCTTTTTCCTGAATTGCTTTTATTACCGGCTCATAAGCATGACCAAGGATCATGGGTCCCCAGGAGTTGATGTAGTCAATATACCGGTTGCCATCTTCATCATACAGATAAGCTCCTTTTGCCGATTTCAAAAATATTGGCGTTCCGCCAACACTTTTAAATGCACGGACAGGCGAGTTCACCCCGCCCGGAATGCTTTGTTGAGCTCTTTCAAACAATGTTTTACTGCTAACGTATTCTTTCATTGAAAAGACAAGTTTGTAAAAAAGACTATGAGTTTAAACAGTCATAGAAAAAATTCTTGTTTCCGGCTGATGACGGATCATGCGTAAATCCCAGGCCATTGCAATATTGCGGACAAAAATTCTTCCTGTGTCTGTAATTTTTAAATGTTTATTCCCGATCTCAATCAATCCATCGTTTTTCATTTCTTCCAATCTATTGAGTATCTCCGGTATTTCCGGTAAATACATTCTATCATCTTCCCAGCTTGTTTCTAAAAGGCACATTAAATTAAGAATGTGACGCCGCACTGCAAGATCTTCTTTATTTAAAAGGTGTCCGCGAAATATTGGTAAAATATTTTGCGCTGTTAAACTAATATAATCTTCAACTGATTTATTATTTTGTGCAAATGCATACCAGCTGTCACTTATAGCGGACATTCCCAAACCAATCATCAACTGCGTAGATGAAGATGAATAGCCCATAAAATTTCTATGAATTGTTTTTTGTTTCATAGAAGTATATAAGCTGTCTCCGGGTAAGGAAAAATGATCCATTCCGATTTCAATGTATCCTGATTCTTCCAATAGGTTTTTCCCTTTTTCATACAGCTCTCTTTTCTCTTCCGGCGATGGCAAATCGTTTTCATCAAAACCTCTTTGCCCCACACCTTTTATCCAGGGCACGTGAGCATAGGAATAAAATGCAATTCTGTCGGGTTTTAGTGATTTTGTTTTCTCAATCGTTTGTGCCATTGAGTTCCATGTTTGAAAGGGTAAGCCAAAGATCAAATCATGGCTGACGCTTTTGTATCCCAGGTCTTTGGCAATATCCGTCACGGCGTTCACTTTTTCAAAAGGCTGAATGCGATTGATGGTTCGTTGCACTTTTGCATCATAATCCTGTACACCAAAACTCACTCTTCTGAAATTGAGGTCGTACAGAGTTTTTAGATGCTCCAGTGTTGTATTGTTCGGATGGCCTTCAAAACTAAATTCCGGGTGCGAAGCAATTTCCGAAGAGGAAAATATTTTCTCCAGCAATAATTTTAGATGATCGGGACTAAAAAAAGTGGGTGTGCCGCCGCCCAAATGCAATTCTTTAATAATTGTTTTTTTGCCAAACAGATCAATATATAATTTCCATTCTTTCAGCAATGCTTCGATGTAGGGGAGTTCAAAAGAATGTTGTTTGGTAATTCTCTTATGGCACGCACAAAAAGTACAGAGGTTTTCACAGTAGGGAAGGTGAATGTAAATGCTAATGCCTTCGCGATCGTTGCTTTCATCAAAACTTCTTATAACCGTCTCTTTCCATTGATCGACAGAAAAAGAATTTTCATCCCAATACGGTACAGTCGGATAACTGGTATATCTCGGGCCGGGAATATTATATTTTCGTATAAGATAGTTGTCCATTAAGTAAACGGGTTAACCGTTGATGAGTTTCACCGCATCTTTGGCAAAATAAGTCGCGATCAGATCTGCACCCGCACGTTTGATGGAAGTAAGACATTCCAAAATGGCTTTGTCTTCATTTACCCATCCCATTTTTGCGGAAGCCTTTATCATGGCATACTCTCCGCTTACATGATAGGCGCTAACGGGTAAGGATACACGATTTTTTACTTCGCGTATAATATCGAGGTAAGCCATCGCGGGCTTTACCATTACAATATCAGCACCTTCTTTTTCATCCATCAATGCTTCTTTTACTGCTTCGATGCGATTGGCATAATCCATTTGATAAGTCTTTTTATCACCAAAGCCCGGAGCAGAATCCAGCGCATCGCGGAAAGGGCCGTAGAAGCAGGAAGCATATTTTGCACTGTATGCCATGATGCCGGTCTTGGTATAATTATTTTCTTCCAATGCTTTGCGGATAGCACCAATGCGGCCATCCATCATATCACTTGGGGCTACAAAATCCGCGCCCGCTTTTGCATGACTCAGGCTCATATTCACCAAAGCATCTACCGTTTTATCATTTACGATCTCACCATTCTCCACAATTCCATCATGTCCGTATGATGAATACGGATCAAGCGCAACATCAGTCATCACCAGCATTTCAGGTACTGCGTCTTTGATCGCTTTAATTGTGCGTTGCATCAACCCGTTATCATTCCACGCCTCTTTGCCCGTATTATCTTTTAATTCATCAGGCGCTTTTATGAAAAGCAAAATGCTCTTTATTCCAAGGCTCCATAGTTCTTTTACGTCTTTAATCGTCCCATCAATCGAACGACGATAGTATCCGGGCATCGATGGGATTTCGAACTCCACATTTTCACCTTCATCTACAAAAAGAGGAGCAATGAAATCATTCGGTGATAAAGTGGTTTCAGCAACCATACTTCTTATGGCGATCGATTGTCGTAAAATTCTGGGACGCTTTTGCAAATACATAGAATTTATGATTTATGATTTGATGATCTTTGGTTGAACGGATCCTTCTGTTGCAATCCAATCTTTTGGATTTAAACAGGCCTGCCACATATTGTACTCTTCGGTTCCTTCGTCGGGTTGATAGTCATACTTCCACCTTGCTCTTGGCGGAAGGCTCATTAAAATACTTTCCGTGCGGCCGTTTGTTTTCAATCCAAATAAAGTACCGCGATCGTGAATGAGATTGAACTCTACATATCGTCCGCGGCGTATTTCCTGCCATTGAATTTCTTTGTCAGTGTAAGAAAGGTTTTTTCTTTTTTGCACTATAGGCAAATAAGCTTTTAAAAAGGAATTGCCATTGGCAAATTGAAAATTCATTAATCTCTCCGCTTCTTCATCTGTAGCGGGTTTTAGATGATCGTAAAAGACTCCGCCGACACCGCGCATTTCATTATTGCGATGCGTATTGGTAAAATATTCGTCGCACCATTTTTTATAATTTGGATATAAATCATCCCCGAATTCATCCATTGTATTTTTTAAGGTAGAATGAAAATGCCGGACATCTTCCTCAATTAAATAGTAGGGAGTAAGATCGGTGCCGCCGCCAAACCAGCGATCGGATACGTTACCATCCTGGTCGTATAATTCGAAATAGCGCCAGTTAGCGTGAACGGTTGGTACATATGGATTCAAGGGGTGAATGACTAATGACAAGCCACATGCAAACCAGGAACCCCTAGGCCCCGATGGAGGAATTTTTAAAACAGCCTGCATTTTATCAGTTACTTTTCCATACACGACGGAAGTATTTACACCGCCTTTCTCAAATACGTTGCCGCTTTCAATAATTTTTGTAACACCACCCCCTCCTTTGCCATTTTCACCGCGTTGCCATTCATCTTTTTTAAACAAACTTTTCCCGTCCTCAATTTCAAGTGCGCTGCATATGACGTTCTGCAACGTGTAGATAAAATCTATCCATCGTCCCCTGAATTCTTTTGTATCTGTTTTATACAGCATTTTCGTGTATCCTTATCCGTTAGACTTATAATTTTTTACCGCATCCACAAATGTCATCGCATTTTCCACCGGCACGTTCGGTGTAATGCCATGGCCGAGATTGGCAATATATCCCTGCACTCCAAATGCATCGATCATTTCCGTTACTGATCTCTTGATTTCAGCCGGAGTTAATAACAGTCTTGCAGGATCAAAGTTACCCTGTAATGTTATTTTGTTGTTTGTTAAATCTCTGGCCACTTTAGGCGCAATGCACCAATCAAGGCCCAGCGCGGATGCAGCGCTATTGCTGAGATCATGTAATGCATACCAGCTTCCTTTTGGAAATAAGATAACCGGCGTAATATTCTTTAGTTCGTCAGCAATCTGAATCAAATATGGCTGCGCAAAAAGTTTGAAATCTGCCGGGCTTAGACACCCGCTCCAGCTATCAAAAACCTGTACAACATCGGCGCCTGCTTTTACTTGTTGTTTCAGGTATGCGATAGTAGTATTCGTGATCTTTTGTAAAAGTTGCTGCGCCAGTTGTGGTTGAGAAAAACAAAATTGCCTTGCCTTGTCCCATGTTTTGCTGCCTTTGCCTTCTACCATGTAGCATAAAATGGTGAATGGTGCACCGGCGAATCCTATTAAAGGAATTTTACCATTTAACTGTTCTTTAGTGAGTGCAAGCGCTTTAAAAACATAATCGAGATTTTCTTCAACGGCATCTGTGATCAATGCATCAATATCTTTTTGCGCAGTGATTGTTTTTGGTAATGATGGCCCTTTACCTTCTTCCATTAACACTTCAACGCCCATTGCCTGTGGTATCACTAATATGTCCGAAAAAATGATGGCTGCGTCTACACCTAACCGTTCGATTGGTTGTAAAGTAATTTCAGCAGCTAACTCTGGCGTTTGCACACGAGTAAAAAAATCATATTTATCCCGCAATGCAATATACTCCGGTAAATATCTTCCTGCCTGCCGCATCATCCAGACCGGCGGCCTTTCTGTTTTTTCCCTTCTTAAAGCCCTAAATAAAAGATCGTTACTAATTTGGTTCATCTGTTTTAAACATTTAACGTAGCAATCGCCGTATCTAAAATGCTGTGTTGGGTTGCCTTCGCGGCTATGATAATCTTATTACTTGTAAATTTTTCAATGGCAGAAGCGGTAGTATTGCCGATAGCGAAGCAAAGAGTGCGGTCGTTGATTTTATTTTTTGAAAAGAAGCTTTCAACAGCGCTGGGGCTGAAAAAAAGGATACCATCGTAATCTTTCGTTATCACAAACGACTTGCTTAGCGTTTCATATACCATCACTTCTTCCATATCAATTCCATTTTGAACTAATATTTCCGGCAATTCATCTCTTCTCTGATTACCACAAAAAAAAGTTACACTTTTTACGGAGATATCTTTCATGATCGTCCAGGCCAGATCCGCCGCATTTTCTGCAACGCCCGCAATGGCGGCACCAGGAAAAAAATGTGACAGTGTGTCTTTAGTTTTATTGCCCAGGCAAAAAATTTTCCATGACTGACTTTTAGTGACATACTTTCCTGCTATCTCCGCAGCGTAGCTGCTGGTAAATATTGCGTTAACCAGTTGAGTGGACAGTTGCTGTATCCTTTTTTTTACATTTTCATCATCAATTTCGCGTGTTTCTATAAAGGGTATTTCTTCAATGATAATATCATCAGGCGCCACGACTCTGTCGAGCAGCTTCGTGCTTAATATTTCAATTTTCTTTTTCAGCATTCCTGAGATTATATATTATCGCACGGGCTTGCTCGTTTTTTAATAACTCATTTGCGGCAGCAACCCCAAGATCATAACGGTCATGTATAGACGCAGTTTTTTCTACTTCAATTTTCTGCTTTCCGTCTGTGTTGCAAATATTTCCGGTAAAATGCAATACGTCGCCTTCGATTGTTGCTAAGGCACTGATCGGAGTGGAACATCCACCCATAAGTGTCCTGAGAAAATCGCGTTCAGCCAGTGTGCAGAAGTGTGTTTGTTCATCATTTAGTTCCTTGCATATATCGGCAGTAACGGTATCATTGGCTCTGCAGGTGATTCCGATGGCCCCCTGTGCCGGCGCAGGCAGCATCCAATCAAGTTCAATAGAATTTTCGGGTCGAACGCCAATTCTTTCCAAACCGGCGGCAGCAAATATGGCGCCGTTCCAGTTATTCTCTTTTACCTTTTTTAAACGGGTATTTACATTTCCCCGAAGATTTTCAAAAGTATGGTTAGGATATCTGTGCTTCCACTGTGCGATGCGGCGAATGCTGCTTGTGGCAATTACAAATGATTTTTGATGATTGCTTTCACCTGATGACCATTGACCATTATGATAGCCCAACGTATCTTTTACCTGCGATTCATTACCATTAAAAACCAAAATGTCTTTATGAGAATGTCTTTTTAAAACGGCGATAATTTCAATACCTTCCGCAGGTTTTGTCGGAATGTCTTTAAGTGAATGAACAGCGATATCAATTCTTTTATTTAATAGCGCTGAGTCTAATGATCTTGTGAAAATTCCCTGTACTCCCAACTCATAGAGAGGCGTGATGGTATCTATGTCTCCTTCACTTTTTATATAAATTAATTCGGAGGGAACATTATTTTTTTGCAATAGTTGCTGAACAAGCGTTGCCTGCCACACCGCTAACTGGCTGTCACGTGTTCCTATCTTAATAACGTTTTTCAATTCATGTGAAGATAACTGCTCAATGCAGTGATACACTGGCAACCCCTGTTGCTTTGTTCGCTCAATTGTATCGCCAGCGAAGATACTGCTTTATGTATCTTTTCTTCCATAGGATGTTCGGCAAAGTGAATATCACTTAATTCCTGTAGTTGTGTTTTTATAATACGTAGTAGCGGGTTGATCGCCTGTTTTCGATACCAATTACAAAGATCCAACATAGTATCGTTGATGATGTCAATGGCTTTGGGTACTTCGGCCTGGCGAAGACTAATAGTTTTATCCAGGATCACCGATATTTCATCCACATTCATCAGCGTAATGCCTGGCAACTTTTGAACAGCAGGGTCTACATTTTGCGGTACGGACAGATCAAGAATTAACCTGTCTTTTTGTGTGGTGAAATATGACGGTAAAATAGTATAGTTTTCTGCTGCAGAGCTTACTATAATTACATCTGCCTCATTAGCGGCTTTCACTTTATTTGTGTAGGAAACGAAAGTACTTCTGCATTTTGCGGCCAGATCAATAGCCTTTTTATCTGTTCGATTGCAGAAATGTAAAGATGTAAATGGAAGATAGCTTTTCAGGTTATTGCCGATATGATTTCCGAATTTGCCGATGCCTACCAACAGAATTTTTTTATTGCTGATATCAGGTATTCTCTCCTTAATAATTTCTATCGCAGCATATGAAACGGAAACCGTTCCGGAGCTCAAATTTGTTTTAGTCTTGATTTCTTTGGACGATTGCAGCGCATAGTTCACTACTCTTTCCATGAACGAATTCAGGCAGTTATTTTCTTTTGCCTGTTTAGCTGCCTGTTTTAACTGAGAAAGGATTTCATAGTCTCCAATTATTTGCGAATCCAGACCTGCGGCTACCTTAAATAAGTGTTCCACTGTAGGTAATCCCTGGTGTTGATAGCCCTGCGCGATAAAATCGCCAATTTTCCCATGCGTGTAAATACAGAGCATTTCTATCAATTCCTTCGGATCATTGCAAATACCATAAATTTCGGTTCTGTTACAAGTTGAAAGGACCATAAATCCAGGGAATTTTTTTTCTGCAGCTCTCTTTAGCAATGAAACGGAATGTTCAGGAGAGATGGAAAATTTGCCGCGAACACTAATATCACTTTTGCGATAATTGATACCCGCTATGCAAAAATTATTTAAAAAATTGTGTGTTTGTTCTAATCCTGTCATCTGATTCATGAGAAACGGGTTTCATATGGTGCCGCAAATGTCACCAAATTTGAAAAACAAAAAAAGTTTTTAATCACTAAGCTTTAATGCCTTTGTTAAATATTTTTCAAAGAAACGAAGAAATCATTATTTAATACTGATGTGCGTCAATCTTTTTAATGATTCTGATCGCATAATCGATTTACTTGCCGTACTATTAATAAATTACGGAATTTTCGTGTGTACGGTTCTTTATTGTTGGCATCTTACATTTGCAGATGTTTAAAAATATGGAGTTGAAGTAAATGAAAGGTATTTTATTAATGAATTTGGGTTCTCCTGACTCAACCCGGGTAAAAGACGTGAAGAAATATCTTGACGAGTTTTTAATGGATGGGCGGGTTATAGATAAATCATGGCTTTTTCGGGCAATGCTGGTAAAAGGCATCATTGTGCCATTCCGTTCACCTAAATCTGCTGAGGCTTACAAGACCATCTGGACAGATGAAGGGTCTCCCCTGATTAAAATAACCAGGCAACTGCAAACAGCGCTGCAGAGTAAAGTGAGCGAGCCGGTAGCAATCGGCATGCGTTACGGAAATCCTTCGCCGGAGGATGGTTTTGCTGAATTGCTGAAGCGAAATGACGCTATTGATGAAGTAATTGCGGTGCCGCTATACCCGCACTATGCCATGTCGAGCTATGAAACCGCGGTAGAATATGCAAAAGAAGTTTATCAAAAGAAGAAGTATCGGTTTAAGCTCACTTTCGTGCCGCCATTTTATGCCGATTCTGGCTATTTACATGCGTTGGCAGAAAGTATAAGACCCTTTTTGGATCAGCCCTGCGATCAAATTTTATTCAGTTATCATGGAGTTCCGGAGCGGCACATTCAGAAAAGTGATACGACAGGTAATCATTGCCTGCAATCACCGAACTGCTGTGAAGTGGCGTCTACCGCACACGCGCATTGTTACCGGCACCAGGTTTTTACTACCACAAAAAGAGTTACTGAACTTTTGAATATACCTCAATCAAAATACAGCATCACATTTCAATCGCGGTTAGGTAAAGGATGGCTTACTCCATTTACCGATATTCGTTTACAGCAGATGCCTGCAGAAGGTATAAAGAACTTGTTGGTGATTTGTCCTGCCTTTGTGAGCGATTGCCTTGAAACACTGGAAGAAATTGCCATAAGAGGAAAAGAGACTTTTATGGAAGCGGGAGGCAAGACCTACACAATGATACCGTGTTTGAATGCAAATCCCTTGTGGATCGATGCACTTGATAAGTTAATTAAAACTGCTGCAAATTCATAACATGTATTTCTACATAAAAGCGCTGCATATCATTTTTGTCGTTACCTGGTTTAGTGGTTTGTTTTATATGGTACGCCTGTTTGTCTATAACGCAGAGGCCTCCACAAAAAATGAACCCGAAAAGACCATTTTGATGAGGCAATATGGTCTTATGCAACGGCGGCTCTGGTATGGCATAACGTGGCCTTCAGCGATTCTTACCATCATATTTGGCATATGGGTGGCGATTTTATATGGAAGTTTGCCAATGTGGCTGATGGTCAAATTGGGTTTTGTAGCCGGACTGCTTTTATATCATTTCAGTTTGCAAAAAATATTTACCCAACAGCGAAACAACAATTTTAAATGGACTTCGCAGCAGTTGAGAATATGGAATGAATTGGCCACGCTTTTCCTGGTAGCGATTGTGATGCTTGCTGTGGTAAAAGAATTATTAAATGCGTTGTGGGGAATGCTGGCATTAATAGCGCTTGCAGTCTTGCTGATGATAGCAATTAAGGTTTACAAGAAATACCGGAAAGATTGATTAATGCAGCAGCAACTCGCACGGCTTTAAGCCGGTATGCTTTTTAAATGCCGTGGAAAAGTGAGATATGGAAGAATAGCCTAATATCGCAGATACATCGGTAACACTCAATCCTTTTTCATACAAAAGATATTTGGCATGCTCCATTCGCTGACTTTGGAAAAAGTCGAAGATAGTAGTGCCATACATTTCTTTAAAGCCTTTCTTTAAATAACATTCATTAATGGCAGCCTTGCGACTAAGTTCCTTGATCGTCAAAGGTTCACCGATGTGTTCCAGCAATATTTTCCGCGCCAATGCAATTTTCCCCCTATCTGCTTCATTTGCAAGAAATTTGCAGTTGAAAGAAAATTCCCCGTCACCTGCCATACATTCCATACAATACAAAAGCAACATCTGGGATTGTGCATTGATGAAGATATTTTCCAGGCTTTCTGAACAAGTATGGTTCAGCAAAGATTCCAAAACCGACCTCGAATTCCCACAGAGTGGTAATGATTTTGAAAAAGAGGTGGTATGGGTAAAGTTTAAAATGCTTTCGGAAAAGGAAGTTGTACGGACACTTTTTACAAATTGTGAAAGATGATCCGCGTTAAACCGGAAACTTGCTACATCAATTGTTTCCAATACTTCCTGACAATTTTGCGATTGCGAATGCCGGCAATAGTTACACTCCGAATCCTTTTCTTTGCAATATCTGTTTCCGGTTATGCAAAAAACAAGGTAAAGGCTGTTTTCTTTGCTGTCATTCTCCACAAAGTTATAAACCATCATGCCGGTATCTTCCACAACAACCCCGGGCGCTTTCTTATAGCGGTTTATCACATATTGGACCGTTCCGGGAATTTTCTGTACCTTATGATGTACCCGTTCAAGTTCACCCTGCATTACCGGATGATTCAACGCTACGGATAATATTTCGTCTGGATATTTCATGAATGTCTGCAAAGATAGGCAACTATTATAAAAAGACTAAATGAGGGCATTTACTCAATAAGGAAAAATTAGTTAAAAGATTATTCACATCAGAGTGAAAAAAATGATGATTTACGGGTTCTTTTCGTGCTCATTTTACAGGTATAATTCGTATCTTTACAGAATACATTTTTGAACAGCTAAACAGCTCATTTAATCCCTTATATGACAGCAGAAACAGAAGCAGTAGTAACACCCAAAACGGATGGTTACGGAGCCGATAGTATACAAGTGCTCGAAGGCCTGGAAGCAGTACGGAAGCGGCCCGCCATGTATATTGGTGACGTGGGCAATAAAGGACTCCACCACCTTGTATACGAAGTAGTTGATAACTCAATTGATGAGGCCCTCGCGGGGTATTGCAAGAATATTTCAGTAACAATTCATGAAGATAATTCCATCAGCGTAAAGGATGATGGGCGAGGCATTCCTACCGGGATAATGACCAAAGAAAAACGCAGTGCTCTTGAGGTGGTAATGACAGTGCTTCACGCAGGAGGCAAGTTTGATAAAAACACCTACAAGGTGAGTGGCGGTTTGCATGGTGTAGGTGTAAGTTGCGTGAATGCATTAAGCACCAAATTTCATGTTACCGTAAATCGAGAAGGTAAAATCTTCGAACAGGAATATACCAAAGGAATTCCTTTATACAAGGTGCGTGAGATCGGAGAAAGCACTCAAACCGGTACAGAGATAAGGTTCTGGCCTGACTCATCAATTTTTATCGTATCAGTTTTTAATCGCGATACCCTGGAAAGCCGTTTAAGAGAACTATCTTTTTTGAATAAAAAGATTCGTATCACATTAAATGATCTTCGCGAAAAGGATGATAACGGTGCCGCCTATTCGAAAACGTTTTATAGTGAAGGTGGCATTACCGAATTTGTAGAACAGATAGACAAAAACGGGAACCGGCAACCTTTACTTCCCGCAGTGATTTATTGCGATGGGATAGACGAACAAAGTAATGTGGCGGTGGAAGTAGCTTTGACCTATAATACTGGCTACCAGGAACACTTGTTTAGCTATGTAAATAATATTAATACCATTGAAGGTGGAACCCATGTTTCAGGTTTCAGGCGTTCTATTACACGGGTTTTCAAGAGCTATGGCGAAAAAGAAGGTTTGTTTGAAAAAGCCAAAGTGGAAATTGAAGGTGATGATTTTCGGGAAGGCCTTACAGCCGTGATTTCTGTAAAAGTGCCTGAACCGCAATTTGAAGGGCAAACCAAAACCAAACTTGGCAATAACGAGGTGATGGGGGTAGTGGACTCTACGCTCAGCAGAGTATTGGTGGCGTATCTTGAAGAGAACCCTAAGGATGCCAAAATAATCATTCAGAAAGTTATTTTGGCGGCGCAGGCACGTGCAGCCGCAAGGAAGGCGCGTGAAATGGTACAACGCAAGAGTGCACTGACCGGCGGCGGATTGCCCGGTAAACTTGCAGACTGCAGTGATAAGGATCCTTTCAATTGTGAAATATTTTTGGTAGAAGGAGATTCAGCCGGTGGTACCGCAAAGCAGGGAAGAGACAGAAGCTTCCAGGCAATATTGCCGCTACGTGGTAAAATTTTGAATGTGGAAAAAGCAATGGAACATCGTATTTACGATAATGAAGAAATACGCAATATGTTCACTGCATTGGGTGTAAAAGTGGGTACTTCTGAAGATCCCAAAGCCCTGGACTTATCGAAGCTTCGATATCATAAATTAATAATCATGACAGATGCCGACGTAGACGGCAGCCACATCGCTACTTTGATATTGACATTCTTATTTCGCTACATGAAAGAATTGGTAGAACAGGGATATGTATACATCGCCCAGCCGCCATTGTATTTGCTGAAAAAAGGTAAGGAGCAAACATATGCATGGAATGATGAACAGCGCAAGGAATGGGTACGAAAGGTAGCGGATGGCAAAGAAGATTTGGTAACCATTCAGCGTTACAAAGGCTTGGGTGAAATGAATTCAACACAGCTTTGGGAAACAACCATGAATCCAGAGACGCGGACATTGAAACTCGTGACTATCGATAATGCCGTAGAAGCCGACAGGGTTTTCAGCATGCTGATGGGTGATGAGGTTCCGCCAAGAAGGGAGTTTATTGAAACTCATGCAAAATATGCAAAGCTGGATGTGTAAGCGCCGGCAAGCGGTATTTATGAAATAAATTCTAAAGAAGGTCGCAATGACCTTCTTTATTTTTTATAGCCGTTTGATTTTTGTTAATCTCATTCCATTGCAAATTTTTATTCAGCATTTTTTTATGTAAAAAAAAAATTTTTGAAAGCATAAGTGTAATATTGCACCGAAAAATCTTGCCTCATGAGATCTGTCAAGGAAAAAGTTTTGTGTTTTATATTGCTGGTCACGGGTACGTTCGCAAAAGCACAAATTGATTATCCTACCTTCAGAAATGAAACGACCATCAATCCTGCAGATAGCGAAAAGTTATCTTTCAATTTGTATAACTTCAATTACTGCAACGATACTGAATGGTTTGGTAATATTCCATTAAGCGGTACATTATTTGGTTATGAATTAATTCCTGAATTTGAATACCAGGTATCGCCAAAACTCATAATAAAAGCTGGCGCTTACCTGCAGAAAGAATTCGGGAGGCCCAATTACACAACGCTCCAGCCGACCTTTACAGTAAAGTATCGTGCGAAACATTCATCGTATATTATCGGTACGCTTGAAGGAAATAATAATCATCAATACATCGAACCTATTTACGATTACAAATGGATCATTAATGAAAGGCTGGAAAATGGTTTTCAGTTTAAAGTAGATACCAAGCCTTACGATCATGATTTTTTTATTAACTGGCGCGTAGCTATACACCCGGGAGATCCTTTTAAGGAAAAATTTGATCTTGGTTATGTTGGCAAGTTTAATGTAGTGGACAATGCCAGGTTTTATATAGGAGTTCCTATACAGATGCTGTATTCTCATGCAGGCGGACAGTACGACACGGACAGCGTGCCTTTAACGTCACTTACCAATTCTGCCTTGGGTATATCCACTGTTCTGAAAACTGATCATAAATTATTAAAGCGGATAGTATTTGATAATTATTACGTCAATTATAAAGATGTATCCGGAGCAAAAGTTCAGGCTTTTAAACAGGGTAACGGATATCTTTCTCACCTTTTATTCGACTTTAAAAATGTTGGCATCGATATGCGCTATTGGAATGCGCAGGGTTATATTGCTCCGCGAGGAATGGCGTTATTCAATTCTGTGTCTGAGAAATATCCCGGTCTTGTAGAGAAACATCGGGAACTATTAATTGTGAGTTTTATTTATGACAGAGAAATTTTCAAAAATGTAGATTTTGATTTCAGAGTTATTCCTTACAAAGACTTTCTTGAACATATCACAAGCGGAACCGGGCTCGAATACTCATTTGAAATGTATTTGAAATATACTTTCAGAAAAACAATTGCGAAGATCAAAAGCGATCTTAATTAATTCTCATGCACAGCCTGTGAGCAACTTCTGATGAACCAAATAAGTATAAATCGTTATTTTTGACCATCATGGCTTTGCAGCTTTGATGTTATAAATATCATTACGAACTATAAAAACTAATTAACATGTCACAAATGATAACAGCGTATTGCATGAAAACCAAAGAAAAAAATGTTCCTATGCAGAATGCCGTAATTACAAAAACATCGCGTGGTGGCTACATGGCGCAGGGTGATGACGGTAAAGGAAATAAAATGACCACCATGTTAAGCCAGGAAAAAGCGTTACAGGCGATAAAAGATGGCGTAGCGAAACAAGGCTGGTAAAAATTTTTTATAAAAAGTGCGTTTAGGCGATACAGTTAGTGCTGCGTCGCTTTTTTTATGCCAGCTATAGGCGAAGTATTTTTCCTGCATCGATCTTGTCTTTATTTTGTGTTATAATTGAATTGATACACAACAACATTGCATGACAGATCCGGGAGTTTGTTAAACAGAATTAACAAGCGTGCTTTAAACCCTGCGAACAGCTATCCGTCTTAAATAGGTAACTAAAACAATTAAAAACAAATTTTATGAACACGGTTAAATTTACAAAAGGCGAATTAATGGCACTGAGCTTTATCTTCAGCACTACCATTGTTGCATTTGTTTTTTCAGTAATGACAACGTTCGCTTAACTATGCATCTAACTGCAACGGGTAAACGAAAGTTATTAAAGAGCTATTTCTTTACGAAGTCAGCTCTTTTTGTGTTGGTACAGAAGTGCGATGAAGCCGCTTCAAAAAGTCAAATAGTTCTGTCATGCTGTTGATGTCTTTTACGATCAACAATCCGTTTTTTCCTACCTGCTTTAATTTAGCTTTATTGGTTTGGGCTTGAATAAATTTTAAAATGCCAAGAAATACCTCACTATTGAAATAAGGGGATTCCGGGTTGGCCACAAAAAAACATTTCAGGGTACTGTCTTTCACAATCAGTTTTTCGAATCCCAGGTCTACGGCCAGTTTTCTGCAACGTACCGTTGCAAAAAGATCTTCAGTTTGCGGCGGTACCGGTCCGAACCTGTCTATAAGCTCCTGGTGAAAAGCCGCAAGATCTTTTTCCGTGTCGCAATTATCCAGCCTGGAATAGAGGCTTAATCTTTCTGTGATGCTTTCTACATATTCATCCGGAATTAAAATTTCCATGTCTGTGTCTATGGTACAATCAGAAACATAGTCATCCTGCCTTGAAATCTCTTCTTTGAACAATTCCTTAAAATCTTTCCGCTTTAATTCACGAATAGCTTCATCTAAAATCTTTTGATACATTTCAAAGCCGATCTCTGCGATAAAACCACTCTGCTCGCCACCTAATAAATTCCCCGCGCCTCGAATATCCAAATCGCGCATGGCAATCTGAAAGCCACTTCCAAGATCGCTGTATTGTTCCAATGTTGTTAAGCGTTTGCGGCTGTCCGCCGTCAAGGTACTCATAGGTGGTGCAATCAAATAACAAAATGCTTTCTTGTTGCTGCGCCCCACTCTTCCTCTTAACTGATGCAGGTCGCTTAGACCGAATTGATGTGCATTATTTACGATAATGGTATTCACATTAGGAATATCCACACCACTTTCAATAATGTTAGTACATACCAGCACATCGTATTTGCGATCCATAAAATCAAGGATCGTTTCTTCCAGCCTGTCGCCTTCCATTTGTCCATGCGCATAGGCGATACTCAGATCGGGGCAGAGTCCCTGAAGTAATGTTCGCATTTCCGCAAGCCCATGTACGCGGTTGTGAATAAAGAAGACCTGGCCGCCCCTTTCCGTTTCAAAATAAATGGCGTCGCGAATGAAATCTTCATTGAATACATGTACTTCCGTTTGTATCGGTTGCCGGTTTGGAGGAGGCGTATTGATGATACTTAAATCCCGGGCACCCATCAGGCTAAACTGTAGTGTCCTTGGAATAGGCGTTGCCGTTAGTGTAAGTGAATCAACTGTGGTTCGCAATTGCTTCAACTTTTCTTTTGCTGCCACTCCAAATTTCTGTTCTTCATCAATAATCATCAATCCGAGATCTTTAAACTTCACATCTTTGCCCAATAAAGCGTGCGTACCGATGATGATTTCAACTTTACCCTCAGCTACTTTTTGTAATGTTTCCTTTCTCTGTTTGGCAGTTTTAAAGCGATTGATGTAGTCAACTGTAACCGGAAAATCTTTCAAACGCTCGCTGAAAGTTTTATAATGCTGATAGGCAAGAATAGTAGTGGGAACCAGCACTGCAGCCTGTTTCCCGTCAACACAAGTTTTAAATGCGGCCCTGATAGCCACTTCTGTTTTACCAAAGCCTACATCACCGCAAATCAACCTGTCCATTGGAGCAGGTTTTTCCATATCTGCCTTCGCATCTAATACAGCTTTGTTTTGATCAGGGGTGTCTTCATAAATGAAAGATGCTTCCAATTCAGTCTGCAAATAGTTATCCGGCGAGTGTGCAAAGCCTTGCAAACTTTTTCTCTTAGCATATAGTCGAATCAGGTCGGCAGCAACATCTTTTACCTGTTTCTTTGTTTTTTCTTTTAGTCTGTTCCACACATCGCTGCCGAGCTTGTTCATTTTAGGAACGGTTCCTTCCTTGCCGCTATACTTACTTATTTTATGGAGTGATGAAATATTTACATACAAAAGATCATGGTCTTTGTATACAATACGGACGGCTTCCTGCAATTTGCCGTTTGCACTGATCTTCTCCAACCCGCTGTACACGCCCACTCCATGATCGATATGGGTTACATAATCTCCCGGTTGCAATTCGCGAAGCGTTCTTAAAGTGAGTGCCTTGCTCTTGTTGAATGCCTGTTTTACCCTGTATTTATGATAGCGTTCAAATATTTCATGATCGGTGTAGCATATAATTTTTAAATCATGATCAATATAACCTGCATGAATAGACGCCGGAATCGGTGTAAAATTAATCTCGGCATCCAGGTCTTTAAAAATATTATGTAACCTTTCTAATTGTTTCGGGTTGTCAGAGAAAATAAAAATACCGTACTTCTTTGTTTCAAAATTTTTAAGATCATTGATAAGTAAATTGAAATTTCTGTTGAAGGCAGGTTGCTGAACTGTGTTATAGTTGATCGTAACGCCGCTTTTTTTGGTAAAATATGATTTGCTTCCTATCTCAACAATGTGCCTGGCGGCAATTTCTTCTTCCAATGTTTTTATGTCTATGAAATCATTCAGCGAAACATCTTTCTTAATATGCAATTCATCCTCTCCTTCGTCACTGCCCGGCTGTTTATCGGGACTCTTATTTTCAAGAAATGATTGCACCGCTTCATACTGCTCTTCTACAATTTCCCTGATAAAATCCCAATCCTGTGACCATATGATTGTATTTTCGGGTAAAAAATTAAACAATGAAACTTTTTCACCCGAAGTAAATTGCGTTTCCACATTGGGAATGATATTTACCTGCAATAACTTTCGTTCGCTCAGTTGTGTTTCGGGATCAAAGATGCGGATGCTGTCAATTTCATTTCCGAACAATTCAATGCGATAGGGCTTTTCATTTCCATACGAATAAATATCAAGAATACCACCGCGTACAGCAAACTGCCCCGGCTCATACACAAAATCGGTTCTGTTGAACCCATGTTCTACAAATTTTGACAACAGCACGTCAAGATTAATGGATTCGTTTTGTTTGAATGAAAGCACCGAATCGCTAAGAGATTTTGAAACCACTACTTTTTCAAAAATGGCTTCGGGATAGGAAACGATTATTTTTCGGTTGCCCCCAAGGCTAAGCCTGGTAAGGGTTTCCGTTCGCAGCATCACATGGCTGCTATTGAGCAACCTGTAATTTTTTTTATTCTTGAAAGACGACGGGAAATAAAATACGTCTAAAGCTTTCGTGATGTTTTCTATCGTATTATGAAAATAGGCGGCCTCTTCTGCGTCTCTTAAAATAATAAGATGGTTAAGTTGTTCGGATAGTGGATGATTAAAAACAGTAGCGACAACGAACTCAGTACTGCTACCCACAAGTCCTGAAAGGTGGATGTGCTGAGGAACGGGCATACCTAACCTGTCCGCAATTGAAAAAGTGCGGTCATCCTTTTCATAGAGATTCATCAACACATCAAGATTCATTCTCTCCTTCTTCCGTTATTTATAAACAGGCAAAGATAAACAATGAATGGACTTGAACCTCTATCCGGGTCAAAACTTCATCTGCGTGCAATATTTATTTATATGAGGCGTTAAGCTGGTTAGCGGGTCCAAGCATCTTTTAAAGTTTTCAATTTTTTTATGAAAGGGTTTCTTCGGAGCGGATTTTTTCTTCTTTGCTCTTTGCCGGGTATCATTTACGCGCAACATACAGAGCCTCTCAGGTTAAGGACCGGAATATTTTTACCAGAGAATAATATCGCCAAAAGAACATTTTCCAAAATAAAAATTTCGCCCGCATTATTTGACCATAAATATTACGTAGTTATCAGTTTTCAGAAGCTTCCCACCCGGGAAACAAGAAAACGCCTTGGAGGCAACGGAATTCATCTCGTAAAATATATTTCTGCCAATACCTATTGCGCCACCATCGATGAAAGCAGTAATTTTTCTTTTGCTAATAATTTTAATATAACCGGGGTAAATGTTTTACCGCTGTCATATAAAATTGATCCATCTATCACCGAAAATAAAGCAACACTACGGGACCCTTCCTGGTTAATATCTGTTACCTATTACGCCATGGTTGACAATGCCGGTGCAGTAGCTGCACTGCAACAAGCCGGTGCAACAGTAGTTCGCACAAAATTCGATAAGCCCGGGTTGATATTTATAAGAACATCTGCTTCAAAACTGGAGTCAATTGCGTCGCTCCCGTTCGTTGAGTATTTATCGCCGCAGAAGATTAGTGATAAACCTCTCAATTATAATAATAATGCGGCACAGGGAAATAATGCAATAAGCTATAGTGGAACCGGCGGCAGGGATCTGACAGGGAAAAATGTGACTATAGGCGTTGGTGACAATGCCGACGTATCATCGCATATCGATTTCAACGGGAGATTAATTAATCGTACGCCCGCTTCTTATCAATATCATGGCACGCATACAACGGGAACCGCAGGCGGAGCCGGGCTTGTAAATCCAAAGTACAAAGGCATGGCACCTGAGGCAACACTATTAAGCCAATATTTTAGTGATATAATAGTAAATGCTCCTCTTTATTTATCTGATAACAATTTAACGCTTACCAGTAACTCTTACTATTCCGGCGCAGACAGTTGCGCTGGCGATGGCGCTTACGATGTACTGAGTAATTATATTGATGAGGAGTCTGTAAATAATGACCGGATTTTACATGTGATTGCAGCCGGGAATGATGGAGCGCTTTCGTGCTCGGCTTTTCCTGCATCTTTTGCCACTATAAAATCAGGTTGGCAGTGTGCAAAGAATGTACTCACGGTCGGGGCAATAGATAATGCATCCAATACCATAGGCTCCTTTTCCAGCCGCGGCCCTGTGGTCGATGGAAGGTTGAAGCCTGAAATTGTTGCCGGTGGCGTTGGCGTTATTTCAACATTTCCCTACAACTTATACGGAACCAACAGTGGAACCAGCATGGCAGCTCCCACGGTTACCGGCTCATTGGCGCTACTAACACAGCGGTACAAGCAGTTACATGGAAATGTAAATCCTCCGGCTTACCTCCTAAAAGTTTTGGTATGCAACTCAGCAATTGATAAAGGAAATGCCGGACCAGACTTTACTTACGGTTTTGGAAATTTGAATACCCGCAAGGCGGTCAAAGACCTGGAAGCAAATAATTATTTTATTGATAGCATAGGAAACAGCGGCAGCAAACAACAAACGATAAGCATTCCTGCCGGCGCAAAGCAATTGAAAGTGATGCTATATTGGCCCGATGTTGAAGCTGATCCGAATGCAAGGGTGGCATTAGTGAATGACCTTGATCTTGTAGTAACAGAACCCAATTCAACAAATCATTTGCCTTTGGTGCTCAACAGTACGCCGGCTGGTGTAAATAATGTGGCAACAGAAGGAGCGGATCACACCAACAACATTGAACAGGTGGTCATTAATAATCCTGTGGCTGGAAGCTATGTAATTAACGTTAATGGTTATTCAATTCCGTTTGGTCCACAAGCGTATGTTGTGGCTTATGAAATAAATGCCCCTTCGATTAATCTCGACTACCCTTTCGGGGGCGAAAAATGGGTGCCGGGAGAAATCGAAATTATCAGGTGGAATGCCTTTGATGACGATACCAATCCTTTCACCCTTGAATATTCTGCCGATAATGGTAACACCTGGAGCACCATCGATAATAATGTTCCTGCCACCCAACGTAACTATTCATGGACAGTACCTGCCGCCGCCGCCAATGCGGCTTTGATAAGGATTACCAGAAACAACACATCCATTACGGCGCAGAGCAGCTTTAATTTTTCTGTTTTAGGACAGCCTGTTGTTACAGCTACAAACCCTTGTGACGGCTACATGCAACTCGACTGGCCTGTCATTCCTTCTGCGACGGGGTATGATATATACACCCTTATCGGTGACAGTATGAAGATCATTGGAACCACCGCCACCAATACCTATCTGGTTACCGGATTAAGCGCCACAAAAAAAATATGGGCAGCCGTTTCTGCAAAAAATGGCGCTGTAGATGGCAGGCGTTCGGTGGCCGTGAGCATAGTACCTAACAGTGGCGCATGTACGCTTTCTGCGTTTGATCATGATTTAAAGGCCGTATCAATCGTACAACCGGTTACCGGAAGAGAATATACCTCTACTTCATCACAGGCGACAAACCCGGTTTCAGTTCAAATAAAAAACCTGGATAACGTAGCCACTTCTGGACCTTTCGATGTTTCGTATAGCATTAATGGCTCAACACCTGTAACAGAAACTGATAACAGCATTATAGCAGCAGGCAGAACTATCATACATACTTTTGCCCAACAGCCCGTGCTGCCCGGCCCCTTTACGGATAGTATCAACGTATGGGTTACTAACGTGGGTGATATGCAACACGAGAACGACACCACTTTTTCAATCGTGAAAATGTTATCAAATCCACCGACAACCCTGCCTTCTTTAGAAGATTTTGAAACGGCATCAGATTCCGCCTACCTGATACCAACAATCGGCCTGGCAGGACTGGATGATATTGATTTTAACGCGAATACGATCTATGGAAGAGCCAGAACATTTGTCAATACGGGGTTTGCTTATTCGGGCACGAGAGCCATCACGTTGGATCAAACGCCAACTATAGGTGCCTATACTTCAGATAGCCTGGTACTAACAAAAAATTTATCTCTCTATGATACGGTAACGGACCAATTGCGTCTTAATTTTTACTATAAAAACAGCGGACAAAGTAATTTGGCCGGCAATAAAGTTTGGATCCGCGGGAGCGACACTAGCAATTGGATACTGGCGTATGATCTCTATGCCAATCAGGCTGCACCGGGCGATTATGCGAAAGCCAAATCTATTGCAATTAATGATATTTTGTCGTCGGCTAATCCGAAACAAAATGTGTCGTCTAGCTTCCAGGTAAAATTTGGAGAACAAGGGCTCACTTCGGCAAATGCTCCTTATCCGGACGACGATCTTGATAACGGATATACTTTCGACGATATTAAAATATCCAAAGCAGTAAATGATGTTGCCGCGGTAAAGATTGTTTCACCTTCCACATCAGGCTGCGGACTTAGCGATCATACGCCAATTATTCTTGAAGTAAAGAATTATAGCAACACTGTGTTAAATAATGTCCAGGTTGGGTATAAAATAAACAATAACACCTCGGTGCTCGAATCGATCACTTCTTTGTCTCCGGGACAAGTGCTTGATTACACATTTGCGGCTAACGCAGACCTGTCTTTTTATATTGATTATAATATCAATGCCTGGGTCACCTATCCACCGGACAATTATTCCGACAACGACAGTGTACTAAACTATTCACTGCATGCGAGCCCACTCATCAATACATTTCCTTATCTGGAAGGATTTGAATCGTCAGATGGCAATTGGTACACAGGCGGCACAAATTCAAGCTGGCAATGGGGAACTCCTGATAAGACGATCATTAACAAGGCCGCTAATGGGAAAAATGCGTGGGTCACCAGCCTTACTGGTGATTACAATAATAATGAACTTTCCTATTTATACTCGCCTTGTTTTGATTTGAGCAACCTGTCAAGACCGGTCTTGTCTTTCAGCCACATATTCAAAATGGAAGATGATTGTGACTGCGATTATCATTGGATGGAATACTCTACGGACGGTGGAATGACCTGGCAAAAGCTGGGTGCAAAAGACAGCGGAACCAACTGGTATGACAACGCCACCTACCAGAGATGGCAGGTTTCAAAAACGAAATGGGAAGTGTCCAGCATTGATATTCCAACCCATGCCTCCAATGTAAGATTCAGGTTTGTGGTATCCAGTGATCCCGCTGCTAATTACGAAGGCGTTGGAATTGATGACATCCATATTTTTGACAAAGCATCCATTTATGTGGGTTCCGATACAACACTACCTGCTCAAAATGTAAGTGGCAATAGTTGGACTGACTTTACTATAAATGGGAACCGGGTTGCATCAATAAATCCAAACGGCCAGGATCTTGGAGCTACAACTGTAAGCGTATATTTTAATAACGGACCCGTACGTACAAGCAATAACCAGTATTATCTTGATAGAAATATTGTTATTCAGCCCACCAACCCACCTACAGCTAATGTTGGCATACGATATTATTTTACCGATTCGGAAGCCAACCGCCTCATTTATGCGACCGGGTGTCCCGTGTGCTCAGCCATTAACGATGCGTACGATGCAGGCATTACAAAATTCAGTGGTACCCCATCAGAAGAAAACGGAACGCTTATCGATGACACAACGGGTTTTTATAAATTCATTATACCTGATAGTATTTCAGTTATACCGAATGATAACGGTTATTATGCAGAATTTACTGTCAATAGCTTTAGTGAGTTTTGGATCGATAGCGGCGGCCCATCGGGTATTTCCCCACTACTAATAACACTTGCAGATTTTACCGCTATAAAAGATAATGATAACGCAAAGCTAAATTGGACAACGGTACAGGAAAGCAGTAGCAATAATTTTATCATTGAGCGGTCATCGAATGGCATCAGTTTTACAGATATTGGAGAGGTGACTACACCAGGAAACAGCAATTCAGAAAATACCTATCAGTTTATCGACGCAACGCCCCTGCCCGGCATTAATTACTACCGGCTGAAGATGATAGATAATTCAAATAATATAACCTATTCGATAGTCCGACAGCTAAATTTTAATGACCGGGTGTCGGATATTAAAGTTTTTCCCAACCCGGTTACACATGGAATTGTAATGATTAGTACTGCAGATGCATGCAGGGAGATTGACTTGCTGAACATAGTCGGTCAACATTTGAAAACCTTTCCTGCATCTGGTTTTAACAATACTATCAATATCGGAAAATTGCCAAAAGGAGTTTATCAATTAAAAATATTTACGACCTCCCAAACAAAAACGATTGCAATTGATGTTGAGTAAAAAAAGGTTTGTTTCAAATAATTTGTATTTTAACCGAAATTAACCATCATATGGCATTAGAATGGCATAAAGGAACAGTAATACAAATTGAAGATGAAACCTACAACACCAAGAGATTTTTCATCAGGGTAAATGAATTAGAGTCGTTTGATTTCAAAGCCGGGCAGTTTGTTACGCTTGATTTACCAATTCATGAAAAGCCCGGAAAGCGCTGGCGTAGTTATTCCATTGCCAGTTGGCCGGACCACTCTAATGTTTTTGAGTTGCTGATCGTTTTCCTTGAGGGCGGCGCTGGTACAAAATATTTGTTTGATCACGCCAAAATCGGAAGTGAACTCATGTTCAGAGGTCCGCAAGGCGTTTTCACGTTGCCTGAACCGATAGACAGAGACCTGTTTTTTATATGCACCGGCACGGGTATCGCTCCATTCAGGAGCATGCTGAATTATATTTTGCTGCATAATCTGCCTCATCAGAACCTGTACCTTGTATTTGGATCTCGCACCCGCAGGGATTTACTATATTATGATGAATTGCGCGATCTGGAAACACAAATTCCCAACTTCATGTATTTGCCCACGCTGAGCCGCGAAGAATGGACAGGTCACCATGGATATGTACATACGTTATATGAAGATATCTGCAAACAAAATCGAGAAAACGGCGCCTATCCTGAAAAAATAAAGCCTGCAGATTTTTATCTCTGCGGCTGGAAGGCAATGATTGATGAAGCAAGAAAACGAATTGTTGATTTAGGGTATGATAAAAAAGCAATTCACCTCGAATTATACGGATAAAATATTCCGCCCTACAATCCGATATTTTTATTGATAATATTTTTTACTTCCGCAATCGGAATTCTTTCCTGCTGCATGGTATCGCGATAGCGAATGGTGACAGTATTATCTTGCTTTGTTTGCTGATCTATCGTAACGCAATAAGGAGTCCCAATTGCATCCATTCTCCTGTATCGTTTCCCGATGGTATCTTTCTCTTCATAAAACGTATGAAAGCTTTGTTTGCATTCATCCAGGATTTTCCTGGCAATCTCCGGCAAACCATCTTTTTTTACAAGAGGAAGTACTGCCAGTTTATAAGGTGCAATCTTTGGCGGAATTCTCAACACTACGCGACTATCATCTGATCCGTCTTCTTTTTTCCACTTTTCTTCAGCATAAGAATTACTGATAATGGTAAGAAATAAGCGATCGAGGCCAACAGATGTTTCCACTACGTATGGAATGTAATTACCGATTGGTTTTCCGTTTTCATCCAGGTCATTATCATAGTACTGCATTTTCTTTTTGCTGTAGAGCTGATGATTTTTGAGATCAAAATCAGTACGGCTGTGAATACCTTCCAGTTCTTTCCAACCGAATGGGAACTCAAATTCTATATCCAGGGCCGCATCAGCATAATGCGCCAGCTTGGTATGATTGTGAAAGCGCAATTTTTCTGTTGGAATGCCGAGGCTTTCATGCCATTTTCTTCTTTCGTCTTTCCAGTAATTGTACCATTCCATTTGCGTGCCAGGGCGAATGAAAAATTGCATTTCCATTTGTTCAAATTCTCTCATGCGGAATATAAATTGTCTTGCTACAATTTCATTTCTGAAAGCTTTGCCTGTCTGTGCAATGCCAAAAGGAATTTTCATTCTTCCTGTCTTTTGCACATTAAGAAAGTTTACAAAAATTCCCTGTGCTGTTTCCGGACGTAAATAAATAGTATTGGCTTCATCTGTTATACTGCCTAGTTCAGTTGAGAACATTAAATTGAATTGGCGAACATCTGTCCAGTTGCAGGTACCGCTGACAGTGCACTTTATATTATTATCATCAATTAATTTTTTTAATCCTGCAAAATCATCTTTGGCAAGCAATGCATCCATTGCACTGATTAGTTCTTCTGCATCTTTTTCTTTATTCGCTATCTTTAATTCATCAGCTTTTGCTTCTATCAAATGATCTACGCGATAGCGTTTCTTGCTGTCTTTATTGTCGATCATCGGGTCGCTGAAATTGTCCACGTGCCCGCTTGCTTTCCATGTTGTAGGATGCATGAAAATGGCGGCGTCAATGCCCACGATATTTTCATTGAGTTGGGTCATGCTTTTCCACCAATAATCACGGATATTCTTTTTCAACTGCGAACCATTCTGGCCATAGTCATACACAGCGCTTAGTCCGTCATATATTTCACTCGACGGGAAAATATATCCATATTCCTTACAATGTGCAATGATCTCGCTGAAGTTGTTTAGTTCATTTGCCATAAGGGTGCAAAAGTAAGAGAAAAGCAAAAAGTAAAACAGTAAAGTTGCGTGTAAAAGCAGCTTTAACGCGTGCCCTCTTCCATCGGATTATACTTAATCCACAGCTTTTTCCTGGCATGCAAAATGGCTTTAGGCATTGCGTCATTATCTTTCAGAAATTGCATGAGCCTTTCTTCCGGTTTCTTTTTAGAGCCACAGTTTTAGTTGCAGGTCTTTGATAGGTTGAAGGGGATCACTCACATTTATCTCAACTTCTCATTCTTTTTATGCCTTTCTTTATCTCTAATAGTCTTCTTTTCAAAATTTTTTTCCAGTGCCACTGTAAGGTCAACGCCGGTTTGATTGGCAAGGCAGATCAATACCCAGAGTACATCAGCCATTTCATCACTTAGCTTTGTTTTTTTATCACTCTCTTTAAATGATTGATCGCCGTAAATACGAACCAGCAATCTTGAGAGTTCGCCTACTTCTTCCATCAATATTCCAAGATTAGTAAGTTCGGTGAAATATTTTACACCGATTGTTTTTATCCAATTGTCAACCTGGATTTGGGCTTGTTTGATGGTCATGATTACACGAATTGTTTCTGCGAATTTAAAACACGAATGATGAGCTCGAATTACATGAATTTTAGAAAGCCATTCTTCTATACACAAGTGACTTGCCACCAAAATTGGCGATTATGCCCAATTTGAGTTTTGACGCTTTCAGGTAATTGATTCTCATTCTTTATTCTTCGAATCTATCCAAATGGTTACCGGTCCTTCGTTCACCAATGATACCTTCATGTCTGCACCGAAAGTGCCCGTCTGAATTTTCTTACTCAACTCACTTTCAAGGTACTTAATTAGCTTTTCATAAATGGGAACTGCAATAACTGATTTACTTGCTCTAATGTATGATGGACGATTACCTTTTTTGGTAAGTGCGTGCAAGGTAAACTGGCTTACCAGTAAGATATCTCCACCAATATCCTTTACTGAAATATTCGGGATTTTGTTGGTATCATCAAAAATGCGGAGATTCACGATTTTGTTACTTATCCAGGCAATGTCTTCATCTGTATCTGCATCTTCTATTCCAACAAACACAAGCAGCCCTTGCTCAATACTGCCAACAGTTTCAGCATTTACGGTTACTGATGCATTTAATACTCTTTGTATTACTACTCTCATCTTTTAAAAAACGAATTTTTTTGCAGAAATAAAAAATTTTTATGCCAAAAATATTTCATTCTGCTGTGCATAAATTTTTAAATTCAATGTGAATAAGGGTTATGATTTCTTATCCACAGAAAGTGGATATTTTGAATGAATTTTTATCGGGTATTAAAAATATTTTCGCTCTCCCGCGCACGAAATTTTTTTATTAAACTTTTAAACTACTATTAACCCAATGTCAAGTAACGCTTTGTCCCCGGGCCTCAGATTCTCCAGGTACTTCACTAAGGAAAATGTCTCTCCTTTCGATATGTTTGAATATGATTATCGTACATCGGTAATAAAAAATACTACGGGTGAGATTGTCTTTAAAATGGATAATGTAGAAGTGCCAAGACAATGGAGCCAAATTGCCACTGATATCTTAGCACAAAAATATTTTCGTAAAGCCGGAGTTCCCCGGCCGGACGGAACCACAGGAAGAGAAACCTCTGTCAAACAGGTGGCTCATCGCCTTGCTTACTGCTGGCGCGTATGGGGTGAAAGAAATAATTATTTTTCGTCTGCCGACGACGCACAGATTTTTTATGACGAATTGGTATATTCAATATTAAATCAATCGTGCGTGCCCAATTCACCGCAATGGTTCAATACGGGATTGCACGAAGTATATGGCATTACCGGAAAACCACAGGGCCATTATTTTGTTGACGCCAAAGATGGCCAACTGAAAAAATCAACCTCGGCGTATGAACGCCCGCAGCCTCATGCCTGTTTTATATTGAGTGTAAATGACGACTTGGTAAATGATGGTGGTATTATGGATCTGTGGGTGCGTGAGGCAAGGATTTTTAAATACGGAAGTGGTGTAGGAACTAACTTCAGCAGCATTCGCGGCGAAGGTGAAAAACTGAGTGGCGGCGGCACCTCCAGTGGCCTGATGAGTTTTTTGAAAATCGGCGACCGCGCAGCGGGCGCCATAAAAAGCGGTGGTACCACAAGGCGGGCAGCAAAAATGGTTTGTCTTGATCTGGATCATCCCGAAATTGAATCGTTTGTAAACTGGAAAGTAGAAGAGGAGAATAAAGTCGCTGCATTAATTGACGCAGGTTATCCGAGTGATTACGAGGGGGAAGCTTATAAAACCGTAAGTGGCCAAAATAGTAATAACTCTGTTCGCATTCCCAATGAATTTTTTCATGTACTGGCGGCTGATGGTGAATGGGAATTAAAAGCAAGAAGTGACGGCCGCACTATGAAGAAAATCCAGGCAAATAAATTATGGGATGAAATTAACTATGCGGCATGGCGTTGCGCTGACCCGGGTACGCAGTATAATACCACTATTAATGAGTGGCATACCTGCCCGGAGGGGGGCCCGATAAGAGCCAGCAATCCATGCAGTGAATATATGTTTCTTGACAACACTGCCTGCAATCTTGCGTCGGTAAATCTGCGCAGATTCTTCAATGAAGAAGACAACACATTTAACGTAACGGGTTTTGAATATACGGTTCGCCTGTGGACAATCGTATTGGAAGTGTCTGTTTTGATGGCACAGTTTCCGAGCAGGGAAGTGGCACAATTAAGTTACGACTACCGAACATTGGGACTAGGCTTTGCGAATCTCGGCAGCATGTTGATGGTAAGCGGAATCGCTTATAACAGTGAGCAAGCCAGGGGCATTGCCGGTGCAATTGCCGCTATTATGACGGGGATTGCCTACAAGACCTCTGCCGAGCTCGCATCGCAGTTAGGACCTTTCAGTAAGTATGAAGAGAATAAAAAGCATATGCTGCGCGTGATGCATAATCATCGTGCTGCAGCATACGATGCAATGGATGCGTATGAAAGCCTCGAAATTAAGCCGCAGGGGATTAATGCAAAATATTGTCCGGATTATTTATTACGTGCAGCAACAAAAGCGTGGGATGATGCCGTAATGATGGGCGAACAATATGGTTATCGTAATGCGCAAACGACGGTGATAGCACCAACGGGCACAATAGGTCTTGTAATGGATTGCGATACCACCGGTGTGGAACCTGATTTTGCGCTGGTGAAATTTAAAAAATTAAGTGGCGGCGGTTATTTCAAGATCATTAATCAGAGTGTACCGCAGGCATTGCGCAATTTAAAATATTCCGAACAGGAAATAGAAGACATAGTGAATTATGCCAAAGGCCATGCAACATTGAATGGGGCTCCTTACATTAATCCTGCAAGCCTTGCAGAGAAAGGTTTTAACGGAAATGATCTTCATAAACTGGAAACTGCCCTTGCATCTGCTTTTGAAATAGGCTTTGTTTTCAATGTGTTTACTTTGGGTGAAGAATGCTTGCAGCGCTTAGGATTTAAGCCTGAGCAATACAACGATTTTGAATGGAGTTTGCTACAAGCGTTAGGCTTTACAGAATCACAAATCGAGGAAGCTAATGTATATGTATGTGGTACGATGACGATAGAAGGCGCACCTCATTTGAAAGAAGAGCACCTGCCTGTATTCGACTGCGCCAACAAATGCGGAGCCATTGGCGAAAGATATATTCATCACGAAGGACACATCCGAATGATGGCTGCGGTACAGCCTTTTATCAGCGGCGCTATTTCCAAAACCATCAATCTGCCGAATGAGGCTACAGTGGAAGAAATTGCTAATGCTTATAAACTCAGTTGGGAATTAGGCCTCAAAGCTTGTGCGTTATATCGCGATGGTTCCAAATTATCGCAACCGTTAAGCAACAAAAGTGATAAGAAGAAAAAAGAAGCCGAACTGCAGGCTGTGGAAAGTGAATCAGAAAAAAATGGGTCGAACCTGGTAGATATGAGCAAACTCACGGTGGAAGACTTGCTGGAAGAAATGAATCGCCGGGTGCAGAGCAGTAAAGACACCTCTTTGAAACGCCAGCTTGCCATGATTGTGGAACGCAGGTCACTTCCTGCAAAGCGCAGGGGATTTACCCAAAAAGCAAAAATAAACGGGCAGGCATTATTCTTAAGAACCGGCGAATATGCTGACGGTACACTCGGCGAAATATTTATTGACATGGCAAAGGAAGGAGCTACCATGCGGAGTATGCTCAACTGTTTTGCTATTGCAATTTCCATCGGGTTGCAATACGGAGTGCCGCTGGAAGAGTTTGTAGAGAAATTTGTGTTTACAAGGTTTGAACCATCGGGTATGGTTGATCATCCGAACATTAAAACCACCACTTCGATCATAGATTTTATTTTCCGCTCGCTGGCATATGAATATCTTGGCAGAAATGACCTGGTACATGTGTTAGATAAACCGGAAGTAGAAAATCTGGGAAATGAAGAATGGGATGCCAATACACCAACCATCGGCGAGCGCAAACCAGAGTTGAGTGACGTGAGAGTACTGGGTGCTACTAATGGTAAAGCCCAGGCGCCAAAAGCTTCAAAACCTGAAATCGTCAAAAAAGTTACCCAAATGTTTGACGCGGTAAACTCTGCTGCAAAAAATATGCAGAGTGATGCGCCCGCCTGCAACGTATGTGGACATATAACTATTCGCAGTGGCACCTGTTATAAATGCCTCAACTGCGGAAACAGCATGGGATGTAGTTAGTAAGTAGCTACACAAGCATAGAAGCCACCTCCGGGTGGCTTTTTGCTTTGTCGAAATACCGGTGTTGCCAAAAATAAAAGAGCTTTTTGGTCGTTGTAAATGGGCCAGGGCTTTGGCAGAAACCAGGCACCTGTATTAAAATTACATCCGCTATGAAAACGATTCTCACGCTTACATTTTTTGCATCCCTGACCGCCGCCTATTCCCAAACTTCAACAGTTCTTAACCTGCCAAAAGATGCGCAGGTAGTTGGAACCGTAGCAGACATGCGGACAAAACATCCGGAGAACAATGAGCTGGTGGTATTCAAAAGTCAGAAAAACAATAACGAATACCAGGCTATCAGCGATTCGCTGGGACAATATTCAACAAGGCTTCCTGCAGGAGATAAATATGATATTTATATTTTGGGTTTTCGCGACACCAGCAGCGTGAATGTTCTGAACATTCCGGCATTGGGCCCCAATTCTTACTATAAAACTCCATTTACGGTGAATCTTGAATTTGATCCGCCAAAAACATTTGTTCTCGATAATGTAGAATTTGATTTCGGAATGGCTACCCTACGTCCTTCATCATTTGCTACGCTGGATGACCTGGTGGATTACCTGAACCGGAAACCTAATGAAAGAATTGAAATAGGCGGGTACACGGATAATATCGGAAGCGATGAAAAAAATCTCGTATTGTCTCTCGAAAGAGCCAAATCAATAGTAGCCTATCTTATTGCAAAGGGAATTGACAATAATCGCCTTGTCGCCAGAGGGTATGGTGCGAATGACCCGATTGCAGACAATGATACCGATGAGGGCCGCCAGAAGAATCGCCGCACCGAAGTAAAGATCCTGGATCAACAGGATCAGCAGGGCCAGAGCGAGGATCAACAACAATAGCTTTCGCATAATCGTTTCCGTTAGATACCTGATAATGTTTAATTAGTACGGAAATTAATTTTCCCCGAAAGAAATTGTCTTAAGCCGACATCGTACATTTGTTTGTATGATATCCTCCTATTTTACCTACGATAAGCCCAAGGTATTGCAGGCGCTCCGTTATCATTTTATCTCCCGGCGCGAAATAAAACTGATGATGATCCTGGTAAACGTATTTGCCATTGTATCTGTCATATTGTATTTTCTCCGAAAGATTTCTCCTTACGCTTTCATCACCTCATCCTTTCTTTGGTTCATCCTGATGATATCATTTTGGTTTATCCTTCCGGGGATTATATACCGCCGGGCTGCCACATTTAAAGACAGACTACGGGTAGATTTCGGCCCGCAGCAGATGACGATCTCCAATATGCGCGGCAGTCGTAGCTGGCCCTGGACGGCCTTCAGTACGATGATGGAAAGTCCCTACTTTTTTCATTTATACTTCGACAGCCGGTCCTTCTTTATTGTACCAAAAGATGCTTTTGAAGCTGATCAGATCGGTGATGTGAGAAAATTTTTAAAAGAAAAGATCAAAAATTAATGGGGCGATCAGAAATGGTTTAATCTCTTTACCATCTTATAATGCGGAATAGATATTTCTAAAAACTCTTCTCCGGAAGTCCTGTATCCGAGTTTTTCATAAAAACCAATTGCAGTTTTGCGGGCATGCATAGTCAGCTCCTTATAGCCGGCATCGCGAGCCACATTTTCCGCAAACTGCATCATAGAGGCGCCGATACCTTTTCCCTGCAAATTATTTTGAACTGCCATTTGTCTCAGCTTCACGACTCCTTGGGCAACTTTTGTTAGCAGGCAGCAACCGAGTATCTTGTCTTCTTCAAAGGCGCATATAAGTATGTCGTCTTTCTCGCGTTCCAGTTCCTCTGGTTTAAACGCCATGTTAAGCGGCTTGCGCAAAATCTCGTAGCGCAAATTGATCATTTGCTTGTATTCCTTACCTCCGTGCTCTATTACTTTAATTGGCATGACAATCGTATAAGGGACTTATCGATGCGATAAATATACAATAACTATTTGTGATAGAACAAGGGGGACACAAGAAAGGCAAAATATATTCAGCAGCGGATGCCATTAGAACCTCTTTGATCCTGCATTTCAGCGGGGAAGACCTATCATCCTTCATAAAATAAAACCCACCTTTAAACGGAGACTGCACAGTTTTCAACTAATATTTTTTTTTATCACAAAAAACATATTTTTGTAGCCGTTTTAACCAAATTTTACAATCATGCAGGACATTGCAACAAGAGTTAAAAAAATAATTGTTGACAAATTAGGAGTGGATGAAGCAGAAGTAACACCAGAAGCTTCCTTTACTAATGACTTGGGTGCCGACAGTCTGGATACTGTGGAACTTATTATGGAATTTGAAAAAGAATTCAATATTTCTATTCCCGACGAACAGGCCGAAACTATTACTACCGTTGGCCAGGCAATTGCCTATCTTGAAGAGCACGCCAAGTAATTTTCTTATTTAACATCGCAGGCACGCTTATGGAACTGAAAAGAGTAGTTATTACTGGAATAGGGGCCATAACGCCTTTAGGTAAAACCGTTCCGGAATATTGGGATGGGTTAATAAATGGTGTACCAGGTGCTGATTTCATTCAGCAGTTTGATGTGGCTAAGTTCAAAACGAGGTTTGCCTGCGAGGTTAAAAATTTTGATCCCCTTAATTATTTCGAAAAGAAGGAAGCGCGTAAACTCGATCGCTTCGCACAGTTTGCACTCATTGCCAGCGATGAGGCGGTAAAGGATGCGGGCATCAGTAAGAACAATGTAGATCCTGACCGCGTGGGCGTAATTTTCGCCAGCGGTATTGGCGGTATCACCACCTTTCAGGACGATGTGATGGAATTCGCCCGCGGCGACGGTACTCCAAGGTTCAATCCCTTCTTCATTCCCAAGATGATATTGGACATCGGCGCAGGCCAGATATCCATGAGATATGGCTTTCGCGGTCCTAATTTTGCAGTGGTGAGTGCCTGCGCCAGCAGCACCAACGCCATCATTGACGCCTATGACAATATTCGCCTGGGCAAAGCAAACATTATTCTTACCGGGGGGAGTGAAGCAGTTATCTGCGAAGCCGGTGTTGGCGGCTTCAACGCCATGAAGGCACTAAGCGAAAGGAACGACGATCCTAAAACTGCATCCCGCCCGTTCGATAAAGACAGGGACGGATTTGTGATGGGGGAAGGCTCCGGTGTGTTGGTATTGGAAGAGCTGCAACATGCATTAGCCAGAGGCGCAAAAATTTATTGTGAAATAGCAGGAGGCGGCGCTACAGCCGATGCCTATCACCTTACCGCTCCGCATCCGGAAGGACTGGGAGCAAAGAATGTAATGGCTGCAGCATTGAAAGATGCCGGCATGAAACCTTCCGACATTGGCTACATCAATGTGCATGGAACTTCTACACCATTGGGCGATATAGCGGAATCAAAGGCGATTTTAAGCGTGTTCGGAGATGACGCATACCATCTCAACATTAGTTCCACCAAATCCATGACGGGGCATCTGCTCGGTGCAGCGGGTGTTATAGAAGCACTGGCATGTATTCTTGCAGTTACAAAAAATATTGTGCCTCCTACTATCAATCATTTTACGGACGATCCGGAGCTTGATCCAAAATTGAATTTTACTTTTAATAAGGCCCAGGAAAGAGAAGTACATGCTGCCCTCAGCAATACATTTGGATTCGGAGGTCACAATGCCTCCGTTATTGTGAAGAGATTCCAGGCGTAATTACCGTATAATTTTTTAATATGGACAATTCATCTAATATTTCAGATAATGATCTCAGGAATTTTTTGGTAAGACGACTTGGTGAAAAAGAGGCAGATGAAATCATGAGCTATGTAAATGCCGCGATTGAAAAACAAGTTTCTGATAAAACTGACTCCGCAAAGAAAGAGATTGCAGGCTGGCGCGATGACATGAAGAACACAGTTGCTACAAAAGACGATTATGCCAAATTTGAGAAGAAACTGATCCGGCGCATTTCTCGTGCGGAAGGAACGCTGATCTTGTGGTCGTTTGTGTTTTGGCTCACGCTCATCATTGCATTTATTATTGTCTTTAAAATAATGAAATAGACAATTGATTGATCCTGCTATATCTTTTTACATATTACCTTTTAGCCTTTCTTTTTGATATAATATCAAATTTATTTTTCCTAACTTGGGAATCATTTACTTCAAAATTCGATTGTGTTTCCTGTCACAAATATTTTTTCTTCAAAGGAAGATAAAGAATTGAGACGACAACTCCGCAACGTGCTCGGACTTACTCCACGAAGATTGAGTCTTTACAAAACAGCTCTCAGCCACCGTTCTATCCGCGAAGGAGCAGATGAAAATAATGAGCGACTGGAATTTCTGGGCGACGCGGTGCTCAGTTCACTCGTAGCTCATTATCTTTTTATGAAGTATCCTTATAAAGATGAAGGATTTTTGACAGAGATGAGAAGCAAGATGGTGAATCGCAACCAGCTCAACGAAATTGCATTGAAGATAGGTCTGAAAAAAATTACCTTCTATAACAAGTTTGATAATTCATTAAAGATATCACAGATATTCGGCAATACCCTTGAGGCTATAGTTGGCGCTGTTTATCTTGATAAAGGATACCGGCAAACACGTATGTGGGTGAACACTCATATTATCAGCCAGCATTTCTTTATGGAAGACCTGGAAAACCTGGACATCAATCAAAAGAACAAATTGTATGGCTGGGCCAACAAAAACGGACGAAGCCTTGAGTTTGAAACCCTCGAGGAAAGGATTGAAAACGGCAGGAGACTTTTCACAATAGGAGCAAAGGTAGATGGCGTGGTGATCGCAGAGGCCAAAGCGTATAATAAAAAAGAAGCAAGCCAGGTAGCTGCGCAGATTGCAGTGGAAAAATTAGGATTACTATGAAATTAGGGATTATCGGGAGTGGCAGTTGGGGTACGGCATTGGCGAAAATTTTAACAGATAATAATCACACCGTTCATTGGTGGATGCGTAGCGCTTCGCTAATTGAACAATTTAAAAAGCGCAGGCATAATCCTCAATATTTAAGCTCCGCTTATTTTGATCTGAATTTGTTGCAACTTACCGGCATTGTTGAAGAAGTAATTGCAGCTTGTGATTGTATTGTGATTGCCGTTCCATCTGCATATGCGGCCCGGGTCTTAAAAAACCTGCCAGAGAATATTTTTCAAAAGAAAAAAATAGTTTCTGCTATCAAAGGCATTCTGCCCGAAGAAAATTTACTGCTGAATGAATATCTCAAAAAAGAATATGGTGTGGAGTTGTCTGATTATTTTACTGTTTTAGGACCGTGCCATGCGGAAGAAGTTGCCGCTGAAAAATTATCTTACCTGACCTTTTCGGGAATTGACAAAGCTACCACCACACTGATCGCCTCTTATTTCAAAACTGATTATATCAATACGATTGAAAATGATGACATTTATGGCGTGCAATATGCCTCCATCCTGAAAAACATTTATGCATTAGGCGCGGGTATTGCACACGGGCTGGAATACGGTGATAACTTTTTGAGTGTGTTGATCGCAAACAGCGCAGATGAGATGGCTGTGTTTTTAAGAAAAGCGGGCATACAAAATGTGGAGGTGGGAAGCATTGAACATACATTTACGCATGCACGAAATAAACAGCCGGCTGCAAATCATCTTAAACATACCACCAACTACGCGGCATCGGTATATCTTGGTGATCTTTTGGTAACGTGCTATTCACTGTACAGTCGCAACCGGACATTTGGGAATATGATTGGCAAAGGCTATTCTGTAAAATCGGCACAACTTGAGATGAACATGGTGGCTGAAGGGTACAGCGCCAGTAAATGCATTTATCTTTTAAATAAAAAAATACTTGCCGAGATGCCCATAGCAGAAACGGTGTACAAAATTTTGTGGAAACATCTCCCTCCGCAGGATGGATTTTACGAGATCGAAAAAACGCTCGTGTAAATCATTTGAATAGTGTTGAAGCGATCCCATCGGCAAATAATTTTCCCTTATCTGTCAGCGCGATGCAGTTATTATCCATGTTCATTAGCAGATTGCTTACATAAGCGTGCTGATCGATTATTTTGATAATCCTGCGGGTTTCATTTAATGAAAAATCATTTTCTAATTTCTTTAAATCAAGTCCTTCGATTGTTCTCAGTGAAGTCATTATATATTCATTCAGCCTGTTGTCATAAGTAAGCGTTTCTTCTTCAAAGGGAATTGTATCTTTTTTCAAAGATTCAATATAAAAGGCATTGTTGGCAACGTTCCATCTTCTGCATCTTCCATCGTACGAATGCGCCGAAGGGCCTATTCCAATATATTTTTTACCTTCCCAGTAACTACTGTTATGCCTGCTTCGGTATCCCTGTTCACAAAAATTGGAGATTTCATAATGCTCATATCCTGCCTGTTTCATCCATTTCATTAACAGTTCGAATTGATTTGCCTGGACAGTTGTATCAATGTCTTTCTTCTTTTTCAAAGCAATCATTTTTTGCAGCGCGGTCTTGGGCTCTACTGTTAAAGCATAACACGATATGTGCGGAATTTCATTCTCAATAACCAGATCAACATTGGCCTTCCACTCGTTGTCGGTCAGGCCGGGCGTGCCATAAATGAGATCAATAGAAAAATTTTCAAAGCCGGCGTTCCTTGCGAGTACAATACTTTCTGTTGCCTGCCGGACATTGTGAGCCCGGTTCATCCAACGTAAACTCTTTTCATGAAAAGACTGGATACCTATGCTCAGCCTGGTTATGCCGGCTTTTTTCCACGCCATTAATTTTTCGGCATCAATATCATCAGGATTAGCTTCCAGTGTGATTTCCGCATCCGAAGTAACATTATGATCCTTGTCGATTGCACTCAGTAAATCTTTAACATCATCACTCCTGAGCAGGCTTGGTGTTCCGCCTCCAAAATAGATGGTTTCGATAATTTCCGGCTCATTTTGATCGTTTAGTAAGTAATGGTGAGAGAGGCCAATTTCTTTAATCAATGAATTGACCATCTCCTCACGTAACCGGGCAGAAGTAGAAAAATGGAAGTTGCAATAATAACAGGCTTGTTTACAAAAAGGAATATGAATATAAATACCGGCCAATTGTATAGAAATGTTTACACACCCGTTACGCTGGTGAAGCGAGGTTATCAATAATTCATTTTAGTTTTGAATCCGTAATATGAAGACAGGGGGAAAATATTTGTTTGAAGTTGTGTTGATCGCACTATTCATATTCTTATTTATCCCTGCGCTTTTCGCGCAAAAAAAATATACGGTCACTTATATTTTCTCCGGCAAAGATACTTCGTACAAACCGGAACAATTGAATCTTACTAATAGCTTTTCTGCAAAAGAAACGGCCAATAGCTATATCTCCACTATTCCTGGAGCATTGGTATCCAGGGGATTTCCGGCGGCCTCTGTTGATTCTGTAAATCTGGATTCAACCCATGCGCGTGTACGTCTTTACCTTGGGGAACAATATAAATGGGTACAGATAAATACTGATAGTGTCGATGAAAAGCTATTGCAAAATACAGGATGGAATGAACGCCGGTTTAAAAATAAGCCTCTTGATTTTAACCGGCTGCAACAGCAGGAAGAGCGAATCCTGAATTATTATGGAAGTATTGGCTATCCATTTGCCGAGGTATCGTTGAGCGATTTGCAAATAAACGGCAATAAGGTGAATGCATCACTCTCCGTTAACAAAGGTCCCTTGTATCACATTGACAGCATAAGGGTATATGGTAAAGCTAAGATCAAAGGCCTGTTCCTACAACATTACCTCGATATACCCAACGGCAGCATTTATGATAATGACAAGTTGCAAAAAATAAGTAATCGCCTGAAGCAATTGCCTTACCTGCAGGAGGTGCAACCATGGGATATCACGATGCTGGGAAGCGGCTCGATTCTTAACTTGTATCTTCAGCCAAAACGAAGCAGCGAAGTAAATGTAATTGTCGGTTTTCTTCCGTCTAATTCTGCTACCAACAAATCGCAGGTGACGGGTGACGTGCACCTGGATTTGAAAAATTCATTAGGTGCGGGCGAAAATATTTTGGTAAACTGGCAACAATTGCAGCCGCAGTCGCCGCGGCTTAATTTGGGATTTAGTCAACCGTATGTGCTGAATTCAAAATTTGGGGTAGATTTTTCGTTCGACCTTCTGAAGAAAGACTCCTCCTATCTCCAGCTGAACGGCATCATCGGTATTCAATATATTCTATCTGCAAATAAAACAGTGAAGGTGTTTTATCAAAATGTTCATAGTTATCTTTTATCCGGGGGAATTGATACTAACAATATTATCCGCTATAAAATATTGCCACCCATCATTGATGTAGGCTCAGGCAATTTTGGCGTAAGTTATAATTTGAGTAATACAAATTATCGGTTGAATCCCCGGTCAGGTAACGAACTCGATGTTACCGTAACCGCGGGTTTAAGAAAGGTGAGCAAGAACAATACCATTGCCAATTTGAAGGATCCTGGAGACTCTTCTTTTGATTTTAATTCGCTTTACGATACTATTAAATTTAAAAGCTACCGGCTGAAATTTAATGCGGATGCGGCTCATTATTTTCCTGTGGGCAAAAGCAGTACTTTTAAAACGGCGGTAGATGTGGGCTGGTATCAAAGTGAGCAGAATTTTCAAAACGAATTGTTCCAGATCGGAGGGTATAAACTGTTGCGAGGATTTGACGAGGAGAGTATTTATGCGGATCGCTATGCGATATTTACAGCAGAGTACCGGTATCTTGTGGGAATCAATTCCAATTTTTACGGATTCTCCGATGTTGGGCTTACGCATACCCAATATATCAGCGCCAACTATAAAAACAGTTTTGTGAGTGTGGGAATCGGACTGGAGTTTGAGACGAAATTCGGATTGTTGAATCTGAGCTATGCCATAGGAAAAAGAAATGATGTGAAGTTTGATATTCGCAATGCTTCAAAGATTCATATAGGCTATATAAATTATTTTTGACCGCGAAATTTATATGATACGTCTTTTTGTTACGATTTCATTTTTACTTTTTTACTTCGCTTCGTCTGCGCAGCAAAACGATTCTGCCCTCCATGCAGTGCAGGATTCAACTACGCATATAATTCGAAACCTGCCCGCGACGGTTATTTCAAAAGACACCGCGCAAATGATTGCCGACACCGCAGTCACGGCTACCCGTCCTTTCATCAGGTCCTATCAGTCGATCGTGGATTCGCTGCTTCGGGCTAATAAGTTTATCAATATAAGTCAGCCTCCGATTTATCTCACCATTACAGAAAGAAAACGCAACGGCAAGGAAATGGTATTTTACTCATTGTGTGTGGTACTGCTGATCTTTGGCCTTTTCAAAACTTTTTATAGTGGTTATTACAACAATCTTTTCCGCGTGTTCTTCAATACTTCCATCAGGCAAACACAACTTACCGATCAGCTGTTGCAGGCCAAACTTCCGTCATTTATTTTGAATATATTTTTTGCCATAACTATTGGATTTTATTTGTGGCTGCTGTTTAGGAATTTTCATCCGCCAAGACATTTCAACAATGAATTGTTATTGCCGATTTGTATAGCAGGAGTAGGAACGCTCTACTTTGTGAAGTATGTTGTGTTGAAATTTGTGGGGTGGATGAGCAGCATGTCTCAGGCAGCAGACAGTTACATTTTCGTCATTTTTTTGGTAAATAAAGTTACCGGTATCGCACTGCTGCCTTTCATTATTTTACTCGCGTTTTCTCAATCTCCATGGACCGGGTATATTGCTATCTTTTCTGTTCTCACGATAGGGCTTTTATTTCTATCGAGATATGTGAAGGCATTTGGTTTTTTGGAATATCGTTTTCCTATGGAGCCGCTTCATTTTTTAATCTACGTGGCAGCCATGGAAGTCTTGCCAATCCTGATATTGTATAAGATGCTGATAGATTATGTTATATAGTAATTGAAATTTTATTTTCATAATTTGTTAATTCTCGCCCTAAGCCTCAGGATGGCAAAAAAAATGTAACTTTGCAGTGCCGTTCGATGATATGAAATCTTTTTTGGAGCCCAAACTATTGAAACAAGTAGAAAATATTCTGATCACGCAGCCTAAACCGGAAGGAGATAAATCTCCCTATTTTGACATGGCCAGAAAATTCAATGTCAATCTGCGGTTTGAATCTTTTATAAGTGTGGTACCGATTCCTTCCAAAGAATTTCGCAAGCAGAAGGTCGATATTTCAGCGTATACTGCAGTGATATTTACCAGCAGGAATGCAATAGATCACTTTTTCAGAACCTGTGAGGAATTAAAGATCACCGTTTCCCAAAATACAAAGTACTTCTGCATTACAGAAGCGGTTGCCTTATACCTGCAGAAATTTATTTTATATCGTAAGCGTAAGGTATTTTATGGCGCTGATGGTACTAACAAGAGTTTATTTGATGTAATCAATAAACATAAGGAAGCCGAAAAATTTTTATATCCCTGTTCCCAATCTTTCGATAGCGAAATTACCAATTGGCTTATTGCTAATAATTGCGAGTACGCGATACCCGTATTGTACGAGATCATGTCTAATGACCTCAAGCACCTGATGGATAATCAGCGCTATGATATCATTTGTTTCTTCACTCCGCTTGGTGTCAAAAGTTTTGTGGAAAATTTCCCGGATTTTAAACAAAACGGAACTTTGATCGGTGCATTTGGCGATAATACCCGTAAAGCTGTTATGGCTGCGGGTTTTAATCCCGACATACAGGCCCCGCAGCCCAAGGCTCCGAGCATGGTTTCTGCGTTGGAAAATTATCTTAGTAGTTTAAAGAAGCATTAATTTTTCATTCGTTTGTATGCGAAAATCAGTTTTCGTGTAGCCATGCCTGTTATAAAATAAAAAACCACTTTATCTTTCGGAGAAAGCGGTTATAAGCTGATCTGTTGTAAGTAATTACTTAATCAATCCTGCAAGGTAATGTACGGTACGTACCAACTGTGACACGTAACTCATTTCGTTATCATACCAGCTTACGGTTTTTACCAGTTGCACATCTCCTACCGTTACAATCTTCGTCTGCGTAGTATCAAATAAGGAACCGTAATGCATTCCGATCACATCGGTACTTACGATTTCATCTTCATTATAGCCGAAGCTTTCGTTGGATGCAGCTTTCATCGCGGCGTTTACTTCTTCCACCGTTACTTTCTTTTCGAGAACTGTAGTTAACTCTGTTAATGACCCCGTGATCACGGGTACTCTTTGTGCTCCGCCGTCCAGTTTACCTTTTAATTCAGGTAATACAAGGCCAATTGCCTTTGCAGCACCAGTGCTGTTGGGAACAATGTTGGCTGCTGCAGCTCTTGCTCTTCTTAAATCACCTTTTGCGTGCGGAGCATCCAGGGTATTTTGGTCGTTAGTGTATGCATGTATGGTTGTCATGAATCCTGCTTTGATGCCAAAACTGTCATTCATCACCTTTGCCATCGGGGCGAGACAGTTGGTTGTACATGATGCGCAGGAAATAATTGTTTCGCTTCCGTCAAGAATATTGTGGTTTACATTGTAAACGATAGTCTTGAGATCTCCGGTAGCCGGAGCAGATATTACTACTTTTTTAGCGCCTGCTTTAAGGTGGGCTTCTGCTTTTGTTTTATCGGCAAAGAAACCCGTGCTTTCAATCACTACGTCCACATCATGAGAACCCCATGGAATTTGAGAAGGATCTCTTTGAGCATAAATCTTAATTTCTTCTCCGTTTACCAGAATTGAATTATCAGTGCTTTTTACTTCGCCTTCAAATTTCCCCTGTGCACTGTCGTATTTTAATAAATGCGCTAATACTTTCGGACTTGTAAGATCATTAATAGCTACTACATCGATCCCCTGCATATTATAGATTTGTCTGAAAACCAATCTGCCTATTCTTCCAAATCCATTGATTGCAACTTTAACTGTGCTCATAATTTATTTGTTTTTATTTTAAAATTCGGATGCAAAATTAAGATTTGTTGCAGATTATCCGTATTAAAAAATTGTGCAGGCAAAACGGGCGGAATCTCAGTCCTTTTTACCACTCACATACTTATTTCCTTTTAGATAAAAGCGATAGGGAAGAAGTGCATCTTTGCCAGCGCTTTCCACGCCGATTCTTTTGCTGACGCCAATCTGGTCTTCCCTTATTAAGATGTTTCCATAGGTTATATACATTTCTTTTCCGGAGAGATGATTACCCGAATGACGTTTAAAAATACCGAGCGCCTTACCCACATTTCCAGGGCCACGAGTTAATGTTGCATCTAAAGTTTTTTTGCCTGTTCTTCGGAGCATTATATCGATGCCCTCAAGCGGTTCAACAGCCCTGATCAAAACTGCATCAGGAATATTTTTTTCATTAGTAACGATATTCATCATTTGGTGCAGACCGTAGCATATATATACATAGGCGGTGCCCGGACCGGCATACATGTGTTCATTGCGCGGGGTTCTTCTTCCGCCGAATGAATGAGAAGCCCTGTCCGTGAGTGCGACATAAGCTTCTGTTTCAACAATCATTCCTGAAGTAATCACGCCATCAAAGTTGGTAACGAGGATTTTCCCAATTAGTTCTTTTGCTATAGTAGCAACATCTTTTCGTGCATAAAAAGATAGAGGAAGTTTCTTCATTGGTGAAAGGTAAAAACATTCAGCAAACTAAATTATATTCTCTAAGTTTGAAAACATTTCAAACAACATTACACATTGCTTGAGGAAATCATTATAGCGATCCGTGCATACGGGATGGCGCACCGGTTTATCATGAAACATAGATTGTGGAAATGGATAATAATCCCCGGTATCATTTATGCCATATTCTTCGGGACCGGATTTTATTTTTTCTGGCAATCTTCTGCTCATGTAATTGACTATTTTTTCTCAAAAACGGGATTAAAAACCTCGTTGCAACACGAAGGAGGTGGATGGCTTCGATTCATGTTTATATTTGGTCAACTCGTACTGCACCTCATTTTGATGCTGCTTTATTTTTCATGGTTCAAATATTTAATCCTTATCATTGGCTCACCTGTGTTTGTATGGCTCAGTGGAAGCGCAGAAGCGATCATTCAACATAAATCTGCAAACATTGGTTCAGCTAAATTTTTAAAGAATGCTTTAAGGGGCATCACCGTGGCTGTCAGAAATAGCCTTTGGCAAACTTTTTTTATCATCTGTATTTTATTTTTATCACTTATACCTGTTGTCGGATGGGCATCGCCGGTGCTGGCTGTTTTTATGGAGTGTTATTATTTTGGCTTTTCAATGATGGACTATACCAACGGCCGTGAAGGTCTTACCATTTCCTATAGCAGCCAATTCATTAATGGGCATAAGGGCCTGCCTATTGGTAATGGAATGATCTTTTATCTGATGCACGTGGCCATAATAGTTGGGTGGATTTTGGCGCCCGGTTATGCAATAATAGCGGCTACGTTAAGTTTGCAGGATGAATCCGGTTTGGATGCTTGATTGGTTGATCAGTTGAAAGAGTAATTGGTCAAATGGTATTGATACGGGAATGAATATAGTAAACCTATTTAGCTAATATTAAATTTTTCGTTTCAGATCGGAAGTTAAATTCATAATTTATCGTTATATGATTTATCTTATTCCAACATTTTTGGCTGAGAATGCTTTTGAAACTATTCCATCTTACGTGCTTACGGCAATTAAGGATTGCCAGGTAATTTTTGCTGAGAATGAACGGACCACCCGGCGCTTTCTTAAAAGCCAGCAAAAGGAAATTGTTATCGATGATTTTGAATGGTACACAATTCATAAAATGGAGGAAACTCAAATAAAAATATTCAGACAAAAAATCAAAGAACAAAAGAACATTGCTATTATCAGCGAAGCAGGATGCCCGGGGATTGCAGACCCCGGCCAGTTGCTGGTTGCAGAAGCTCAACAAATGAGCGCTCAGGTAAAACCACTCGTGGGGCCGAGTTCTATATTGCTGGCATTGATGGCAAGCGGATTAAATGGGCAGCATTTCACATTTCAAGGGTATTTGCCTGTCGATCATGCGTCACGGATAAAAAAGATAAAACAACTGGAAGAAGAATCTTTAAAAAGGAAGTGTACTCAAATCTTCATAGAAACACCTTATAGGAATGATCAACTGCTGAAAGATGTACTGCATAACTGCAACGCATATACGAAATTGTGTATTGCCGCAGAGATTACTTCACCAAACGAACGTATACAAACCATGACGGCCGGCTCCTGGAAAAAACAAATTCCTTTCTTGCATAAAAAACCGGTGATTTTTTTGCTGCAGGCATAAAGCGTTTACACGTCTTCCGGGGGGCGCGGACCAGTTACCATTCGTCAGGTATTATGGCCGAATAAATCGGGTCCCGTTAAATTTTTACCGGGTTGCTTGCCAAGATGCTGGTAAGCTTTTGCAGTCACTTCACGACCGCGCGGCGTGCGCATAATAAAGCCTTCCTGTATTAAAAAGGGTTCGTATACTTCTTCGAGCGTGCCCGTTTCTTCGCCCACTGCAGTAGCGATGGTAGTGATGCCAACCGGGCCGCCTTTGAATTTTTCAATAATGCAACTGAGTATACGGTTGTCCATTTCGTCAAGCCCGTATTCATCCACATTCAGCGCTTTCAATGCATGTTCGGTTATCGCAAGATCAATAATACCATTCGATAAAACCTGCGCAAAATCTCTCACTCGTCGCAGGAGCCCATTAGCTATTCTTGGTGTACCGCGGCTGCGGGTGGCAATTTCTTTTGCAGCATCAGAAGTGATCCGGGTATTCAGGATTGAGCAGGAGCGCAAAATTATTTTTTGAAGTACTTCTGCATGATAATATTCCAGTCTCGATTTTATACCAAACCTTGAGAGCAGTGGCGCCGTAAGTAATCCGCTCCTCGTAGTGGCGCCGATAAGTGTAAAGGGATTCAGGTTTATTTGTACGCTCCTGGCATTTGGACCCGTATCGATCATTATATCGATTCGGTAATCTTCCATAGCTGCATACAAATATTCTTCCACCACATTACTCAGGCGATGTATTTCATCGATAAATATTACATCCTTCGGTTCAAGATTCGTCAGCAAGCCTGCAAGGTCCCCAGGTTTTTCTATTACCGGCCCGCTGGTTTCCTTTATGTTGACACCTAATTCATTCGCTACTATTCTGCTTAAAGTCGTTTTTCCCAGTCCCGGAGGTCCATGAAACAAGATGTGATCCAGTGCTTCATCACGCAATTTTGCTGCTTTAATGAAAATTTTGAGGTTTTCAATGATCTGGTTTTGGCCACTGAACTCCTCAATTACTGCCGGCCGGATATTATTTTCGAATTCCCGGTCTGCGGGTGAAAGTGCTTCCCTTGTATTGCTAAGATTTTGATTAGGCATTGGTTGCATTTATAATGCATTGTAAAACTAAACTTTTAAAATAACAATTTTACACAATCCTCACGTACTTCAATTTTCAGCAGGATTCGCGCTTATTCACAACTTTCGTCCGAAAGCCAACCTTTCAGCAACTCTTTTCACCATTAATCAAAACTAACGGGGAAACGAACCGTACCAAAAGTTACATTTGTGTATGCGTAAATTGAACGTACGTTATTGGGCATGCCAGATCTTTGGTTGGGGTGGCTGGGGTGTTATCAATCTGTTCCTGCTTTACCTTTTTGCCAGGGATATGTATTTCAGCCCACCTGAAAAGAGGCGCATTGTATTAGGGGTACTTTTTATTGAATTTTTTTGGGCAGTAGTAGTCACACATCTGTTGCGCACCTTCCTCAAAAGCATCAACTGGATAAAGTTTTCAATTAATAAAGTAATTGGATTATTTATCGTCTGCGTACTTGCCTCTGGGCTTTTAATGTATTATGCAGATAGGACCACGGGCAGGCTTTCTGGTTTTTCTTTAATCGCCTACGAGAGAAATGAAAGTTTAAAAGTTGCCATTGCCAAAGAAAAGGAATTCGGTTTGGCAGGTACAGATTACTATAATAATTCAGAGAAAAATGCAGGTGACTCGATAAAAGCCGCAGCTTTGGCAATTAAGCGGAGTACCGGTTGGTACCGCGATTCCAACGGAGACTGGCAATATCAGGAACAACATGAAGCCAGCTTCTGGTGGGATTTCATTTTGACGTTGTTGCTCATTTCACTCTGGCTTCTTATATACATGATGTGGCATTACCTCATGCGAAACCGGAAAGATGAGATCGACAAAATAAGCCTTGAGAAGACAGTGAAAGAACTGGAGTTGAATACGATCAAGTCGCACATCAATCCTCATTTTATTTTCAATTCATTGAACAGCATTCGTGCATTGGTAGATGAAAATCCTCAACGCGCACGAACTGCCATTACCGAGCTCTCCAATATTTTGCGAAGCAGTATGCAGGTAGAGAAAATGGAAACGGTTCCGTTGGAAAAAGAACTCAATATTGTAAAAGATTATCTCGCACTTGAGCAGATGCGCTTTGAAGAAAGACTGAAGGTAGAAATGCAAATAGAGGATGATACATTACAACAACCTGTCCCTCCCATGATGTTGCAAACCTTGGTGGAAAATGCCATCAAGCATGGTATCAGCAAACGTATTAAAGGAGGTGTTGTCAAGATCATATCGAGATATACCGACCATCATTGCGAGCTGATCGTTCAAAATACCGGATCGTTGGAAGGTGATGTGGCGCCGGAAGGCTTTGGTACAAAAAGTACCAGGGACCGGTTGAAGTTTCTGTTCCAGGGTAAAGCAGATTTCCAGATAAAAAATATAAATGGAAGTGAAGTGCAGGCTAAGATCACTATGCCGGCAGTATAGCATTGCCTTTTTTTCGTAGGGATAAAATCGTTTAACTTGCCATTGAGAAAATTTCATTGAGAATTTAAAACATATGAGCATGCAAAGAGCAATCATTATAGATGATGAGCGGCTTGCGAGGAATGAGCTGAAAAAATTGTTACAGGAATTTCCTGAAATTGAAGTAGTGGGCGAAGCTGCTAACGCAAATGAAGGAATAGAAAAAATTGAAAACCTGAATCCTGATCTCATATTTCTTGATATTCAAATGCCCGGTAAAACGGGATTTGATATGCTTACGGAAATAGAAAAAGTACCGCATGTCATTTTTGTAACCGCGTACGATGAATATGCATTAAAAGCTTTTGAAGTAAATGCTTTGGATTACCTCATGAAGCCTGTGGAGCCGAAAAGATTGGCAGATGCTTTGCTGAAGTTGAAACAGAAGGATGAAGAAGAAATGCTTTCCTATGCTAACAATCGCGGCCTGCTGCATGAAACGGACCAGGTATTTGTAAAAGATGGTGAGCGTTGTTGGTTTGTAAAATTATCAGATGTTCGTTTGTTTGAGAGTGTAGGCAATTATGCTAAAGTATACTTTGGAAATAATAAACCACTCATTCTAAAATCGCTGAATGCCCTGGAAGAACGCCTCGATGAAAAAATTTTTTTCCGCGCTAACAGAAAACATATCATTAATCTTCGCATGATCGAAAAGATAGAACCATATTTTAACGGAGGCCTGCTGCTCGATCTTATCGGCGGAGAAAAAATAGAAGTAAGCCGCAGGCAGGCGGTAAAGTTTAAGGAAATGATGAGTTTGTAAATTTGGTTTGATACTTGCGCCCTGATTAAAAAAATATACACATGAAACCTACAATCCAGATTACACTTCTCATAAGTGGACTAATTTATTTTTTCTCCTGCCAGCAACCTTCGTCCAATAACTCATCAACGCAATTCACTGCAGACAGCCTGCATAAACTGGTGGCGCAGTATGCGCCTGGTCTTGGTGAAATCATGGGTGGCATCCAGACGCATCACGCCAAGCTGTGGTTTGCAGCTGTTAATGATAACTGGCCATTGGCACAATATGAAATTGATGAACTAAAAGAAAGATTTGACCAGGCAAAAGAAATTGAAGACCGGCCTGAGGTAAAAATGATCCCCATGATTTATCCGGCAATTGATAGTGTTGCCGCTTCCATAAAAGATAAGAACCCGGATAAATTCAAGTCGTCATTTCAATTACTAACTAATACATGTAATAGCTGTCACTCTGCCAATAATTTTTCATTTAATGTAATTACGATTCCAACAGCGCCTCCGGTGACGAATCAGGATTTTAAACCAAGTAAATAAACAGCAAAATAAAAAAGGAAAAAGTTCGTATACGGGTACTTGTTAGCTATGCCTTTACTGGCACTGAATGTACAGCCGAAGCCATTTCCATTATTAGGTGTTCATCTTTCTCAATCGCATTGCCTACAACAATCACATCAGCGCCGGCTTTGCAGTTGAGGTACGCTTTTTCAGGATTGGTAATGCCACCACCGATAATTAACGGAACGGAAATACAACCCGCCACGTTTTCAATCATGCCTTCTGTGATGGGTTTTCTTGCGCCACTGCCGGCATCCATATAGATTAATTTCATGCCCAGCATTTCACCCGCCATAGCGGTGCACATAGCGATTTCATTTTTGTCCGCAGGTATAGGTGAGGCATTCGAAATATAAGAAACTGTTGTGGGAGCGCCACCATCAATCACCATATAACCAGTGCTCATTATTTCGAGCCCGCTTTGTCTTATCACAGGAGCGCTTATCACGTGTTGACCGATTAAAAGATCAGCGTTACGTCCGCTGATAAGTGAGAGATAGAGTAATGCATCCGCGTTTTTGCTTACCTGGCTGGCGCTTCCAGGGAAAAGAATTACCGGAATGGAGCTATATTCTTTTATCAGTCGTACGCACTGATCTACATAGGTGGAAACCACGAGGCTGCCGCCGACTAAAAAATAGTCAACATGTGCCGCGCTGCCTAACTCAATGAGCCTGTGCACTTTTTCGTCGTCTACTTTGTCGGGATCCACTAAAACGGCAAACGATCTTTTGCCCGAACTTTTTCTTTCACAAAGTGAATTGTATATACCTTTTAACTTCATTACGGATGCTTGAATGCAAAAATGTCAAATTTTTTGTTCTTATAAAAATTTCATCAACAACAAAATATCAACGAATATCTTATAAAATGTTGACATCGGCTTTTGGTAATTCATCGCGGCTGTAATTTCGTAATTTTACTTATGATAAACGTGGCAAAAGAAATAACGTTTCAAACTGCAAGAAGTGGCGGCAAGGGCGGGCAGAATGTGAATAAAGTAGAAACTATGGTGGAAGGCTGGTTTCACGTTTCGTCTTCATTAATATTAAATGAAGGACAAAAGAAATTGGTTCTCGAAAAGCTCGTTTCCAAAATAACTGCCGAAGGATATTTGTTGGTAAAAAGCAGCAGGGAACGAACGCAGATGGGAAATAAGGAAGATGTAGTCAGGAAAATAAATGAATTAGTGAACCACGCATTAATAAAAAGAAAAAAGCGAAAACCAACCAAACCTTCCATTACGTCAAAAGAGAACAGGCTAAAGTCAAAAAAAGAAAAAGGCCTCAAAAAGGAAATCCGGAAAAAAGTTCGAACCTATGATGATTAAGTATCTGCAAAAATATTCCATAGTATTGCTTCTGTTTTTCATCGAAACTTCTTTTCAGCAAAAAACTTCTTCTGCAAAAAATACGGACGCAACGGTACGGCTTATTTTTATTAACATGGTAAAAAACAGTCAACTCGTATTAAATGATTCAACTTATGTGAATCCGTTTAATGAAACCTATACTATTTCCAAATTCAGGTATTATGCAACCAATATCGTTTTTGAAAATGATAAAGACGGGTTTAAAGAAGAAAATAGTTATCATTTAATCGATGAAAGCAAGCCGGCGTCGAAAACGATTACCGTTGCGCTTCCCGCAGGCAATTACACAGCCGTGCAATTTTTACTCGGAGTCGACAGCCTGCATAATGTATCTGGAGCACAATCAGGAGATCTCGATCCGGATAAAGATATGTTTTGGACATGGAACAGTGGCTATGTTATGGCGAAAATAGAAGGCAATTCTCCGGCGTCCACCATAGTTAATCATAAGTTTGAATATCACATCGGTGGATACTCCGGTCCCAATAATGTATTAAAAGAAATTCGTCTATCCTTTCCCGTTAGTGGCTATAAATTTAAATCGGGAAAGTCGTACAGTATTTTTATAATGGCTGATATAAATGCCTGGTGGCAATCGGTCCATGATCTCAAAATTGCGGAACACCCTGCTATAGCCACTCCCGGGGCATTGGCAAAAGAGATCAGTGATAATTATGCCAATATGTTTCATCTCGATAAAATCGTTTCAGATTAGGCAGTGAAAAAAGTGATAATCATATTGATTGCAGCATTTATTGTTGCTTCCGCCTTTATACTGGGGCCAGGCCATCAATCGAAAAAAAATGCTTTTCATGCAACACCGTTACAGTTAGAAATTCCAAAAGGATGGCCCAAACCATATGATATTTTTAAAAATAATCCGCTCACCGAAGAAGGATTTCAACTGGGCAGAAAATTATTTTACGACGGGCGGCTGAGTAAAGACGGCAATTTTCCTTGTTCATCATGTCACCAGCAGTTTGCCGCATTTGCTACATACGATCATGATTTCAGCCATGGATATAATAACCAGTTTACCACCCGGAATGCAATGCCACTATTTAATCTCGCGTGGTCGCGGTTGTACCACTGGGACGGCGGGATCAATAACATTGAGGTGCAGCCATTGTTTCCTATTACCGCACCAAATGAAATGGCGGAGAACATCGATTCTGTTCTGGTCAGGTTGCGAAAAGATACAGCCTATCACCGCATGTTTAAGGCAGCTTTCGGCACTGATGAGATCAACAGCCAGCGAATGCTGAAAGCGCTGGCGCAATTTGCGGGCTCGCTAGTATCGGCCGATTCAAAATACGACCGGGTGAAGAAGGGCGAGGAGACTTTTAGTTCCGGTGAGCAAAGGGGCTATGAATTGTTTAAGGCGCGATGCAACACATGCCACCGCGAGCCGCTTTTTACCGACTATACATTTCGCAACAACGGGCTCGCCATGAATGATTTCCTTAAAGATTCCGGCCGCATGAGAATTACGGGCAATCCTGCCGATTCATTAAAATTTAAAGTGCCCAGTTTGAGAAATGTTGTCTATACTTTTCCCTACATGCACGATGGCCGTATTTATTCGCTTTACCAGGTGATCGATCACTATCGGAGCGACATCGTGCAGAGCCCTACACTGGATTCGTCGCTGCGAAAAGGAATTCCGTTTACGGATAAAGAAAAGGAAGATATTGTACTCTTTTTGCACACGCTTACCGATACTACTTTTTTACACGACAAAAGATTTTCCCAACCATAACTTCGTTGCTTCTTCGTTACATATTATACAGTTAAATTTGATCTTTTTAAAACTGGATACCTTTTGAGTAGCATAAAAAAATTAGCGGGGCAAACGATGTGGTATGGAGTGAGTTCCATTGCTGCAAGATTTTTGATCTATTTGCTCACACCCTATCTTACCTATAAACTTTCCGGGACAGGGTATGGTGACATGAGCATTTTATATGCTGCCATTCCGTTTCTGAATGTGATTTTCACCTATGGGATGGAAACGGCGTTCTTCAGGTTTGCTACCAAAGAAGGATACAAAAAAGACATTTATAATACCGCGACGATTTCTCTCCTTTCGAGCACTGCCTTTCTTGCTACGATATTAATTTTGAACAGATCCTGGCTGGCACATATATTACGGTTAGACGATCATCCTGAGCTGATTACCTATTCTATCCTGATTATTGCTTTTGATACGCTTACCACTTTGCCTTTTGCCAAGCTCAGGCTTGACCAACGTCCACGCAAATATGCATTGATAAGAGTTGCAGCTATTGTACTTCAGGTCATTCTCATTTATTTTTTGCTTTCGGTATGTCCGCGTATTGCTGAGAAAAATCCATACGGTTTTATAGCAACATTTTATAAACATGATTATGGTGCAGGATATTTTACTATTGCCAATTTATGTGCTTCCATATTCGCATTGATACTGCTGCGAAAAGAATTCCTGTCTTTCGAATTCAAATTCAACCGGAAACTATGGACTACCATGATGATCTATTCATTGCCATTACTCATAGCAGGATTCGGAGGAATGATCAATGAAACGTTCGACAGGATCATGCTTACATGGCTGGCGCCCGTTCATAGTATTGATGAAGCCAAGGTACAGGTAGCGATTTATTCAGGGTGTTATAAACTTTCTTTGCTGATCACCTTGTTTATACAGGCTTTCAGATTGGGTGCAGAACCATTTTTCTTTAAACAGGCAGAAGGGCAGAACCCACAAAAAGTGTATGCACGCGTAATGAAATTCTTTGTGATTACCATTACACTGATGTTTCTTTTTGTCACTATGTATCTTGATATCTGGAAATATTTTCTTGCAAGAAAATTTTACTGGGCCGGCCTGAAAGTGGTGCCGATACTACTTTTGGCCAACATGTTTTTAGGCATCTATTATAATCTCGCTATCTGGTATAAGCTTACTCACAAAACTATAGCCGGTGCGTATATTACCATCATTGGCGCGGTAATAACACTGATCATTAATTACTTCTTCATTCCTCATTTCAGCTATATGGCTTCTGCATGGGCTACCTTCTTTTGCTATGGAAGTATGATGGTGATCTCTTACTTGTGGGGACAGAAGGAGTATCGCGTTCCGTATGCATGGAAGAAACTTACTGCATACATCCTGATTGTTGTGGTTTTATATTTTATTCATGAAGGCATCATTCATGTCTTCAAAGGGTCTGTTGTTAATCTTGGTTCCGGAACAGTATTGATGCTTTTATATGCATGGTTTATCATGAGAGTAGAAAGAAAGGAAATGCAAAGAATACCTTTTATAAAAAAACTAGTTCCGGTAAATGTGGGAAAAAAGCCGACAATGGAGTATTAATAATTTTTGGTTGTGAGAAAATTCTTAAAAAAAATATTAGGCCCTCTCCTCACAAGGATTGCAGCGCGTGCGTCTTCACCTGATAAGAAGGATGTGTTCAAGTCTTTGAGTAAGCTTCACCACGATCTGAAACAGAAAGATTCTTACCGGGGCATTATAATTAATGCCGATCTCAGCAAAAGCAGGTTTATCATTTTCAGCGATCATCATAAGGGTAACCGTGATCATGGTGATGATTTTGCTTCGAATGAAAAAAATTATCTCGCGGCGCTAAATTATTATTTTCAAAATGATTTTTATTATGTGAGCCTTGGAGACGGCGAAGAGTTGTGGAAATATAAACCGGCGGAGGTAATTGAACATAATAAAACAGCGCTGGGAGCCGAGGCGAAATTTCATGAGCAAAAAAGATATTATAAAGCTTTCGGCAACCACGATCTTACATGGAAGAATAAATTCGATGTGAACTTTTGGTTTAAAGGAATATTCAAATTGCCACTGCCGGTCTGGGAAGGAATAATTTTAAAGGATACAATTGCTGATAAAAAAGTATCATTTTTTCTTACCCACGGCCACCAGGGAGATAAGATGAGTGACAACAATGGTTTCAGCACATGGATTGTAAGTCATATCTGGCGACCGTTGCAGCGGTATCTTGAAATCAATGTAAATACACCCGCGACAAGCCTTGACCTTACTGACAAGCACAACATCATGATGTATGAGTGGAGCGCGTTACAAAAAGATGTGGTATTGATAACAGGTCATACACATAAACCTGTCTTTGCTTCGGGGTTATATTCTGACCACCCCAGCAACAGGATACCCGGCCATAACATAGACATAACGACTATAGACAAACGAAAATTAAAACCTTCATATTTCAACAGCGGCTGCTGTTGTTACAATGATGCTGATATCACCGGCATCGAAATAGCCGACGGAAAAGTCAGTCTTGTCAAATGGCATTGGGTGAATGATGCTTCGCAAAGATTTGTGTTGGAAGAAAAAGAGTTGGAGAAGATGGTAGAGGATTTATAAGCTTTGTCTTAACTGAGTCGAAAAGAACTTAGCGTGAATTAATTTATGCTCTTTATTTTCGTTACCAATTACGGCGAGTCCCGAACTTCGTAAATCTTCTTTACAAAAATTCTTTCCATCGTAATTCCACTTCGTAAAACTTCGTATCAAATATTTTTTCGTCGAAAAAACTTTTTTTTATTACTGCTAATGAAAGTTTAGCATTAAAGTTGCAGAGTTAACCAGACGACCAATATCAAAAAATCTCCTGTGAAAACCCGGATCACTGCTTGTATTATTTTCTTCCTGGCATTTTATCAAGGCATTGCTCAATTGCCAACTCAGCAATGGGGGTTGCATTATGGTGGCTCCGATGTTGATATTCCGTACGTAATAAAATATACTGCCGACGGAGGCACCATAATTGGCGGATATACATCTTCGAAAGACGGACAGGTCGGTATGAACGCTAACCGCGATTACTGGGACTTGTGGATCGTAAAGCTGAACAATTGCGGATTAATTGAATGGCAAAAATCTGTTGGCGGCACCGGCTATGAAACGGCAAGAGATATTGCACAAACAAGCGATGGCGGTTATATCGTTTTAGGCGAGACAAATTCTACCGACGGTGGTGTGGTGGCCGGATATGGCAGCACAAAAGATATCTGGTTGTTGAAATTATCCGCGACGGGAAACATTCAATGGCAGAAAAGATATGGTGGCAATGGTTTGGATGTCGGCAATCATATAGCCATCACATCAGATGGAGGTTATTTAATTGTTGGTACCACTTCTTCCAACGATGGCGACATACATGGTAATCATAGCACGGGAACTTTTACTGATGCGGTATTCCTGAAAATCTCTGCAAATGGTACATTGCAATGGAGTAAATGTTTTGGTGGTTCGAAAAATGATGAGCTGTTTGACTTTGAGATCATCAATGGGAACATATACGCTGCCGGTTACGCCAATTCTACCGATGGAGATATTCCGCCCAACCAATTGAACTACGATGTATGGTTACTCGCTATTGACGCAAATGGAAATAAGATTTTCAGCAAAATATATGGCGGCTCACAGAATGATGTAGCTTATTCGATGTGCTTAGGCACAGATAATTCTCTTACGCTTGCCGGCTATACCACGTCTGATGATGGAATGGTAACCGGTGCAAAAGGCAGCCAGGATTTTTGGATCATTAACGTAAACTTGCAGGGAAATCTCAACTGGCAAAAAGATGCCGGCGGTACAGATGCGGAATATGCAAATACTGTAATTACAGATAAAGATGGCGGCTACATCGTAGGAGGACTGACTTATTCAACGGATGGAGACATTACATCACCAAAAGGCAAAGGAGACTACTGGGTAGTAAAGCTGGATGCAAAAGGAGTGATGCAGTGGCAAAAAAGTTTTGGTGGTTCCAGTGATGATAACTTGCATTCAATAATTCAAAACGCCGCACTCGATGAAGTTTATCTTGCAGGTGATTCAGATTCCGGCGATGGTGATTTCAGCAATGCAAGCACCTTTGGTGATGTCGATTTTGGCATCATAAAACTCAAAGATCCTTTACTGCAAACGAAGGACACTACAGTTTGCAATATCAATAACTTTGTTCCCACTACCGATACATTAAAAGACGTATGCGGTTACGATTCCCTTTTGGTTACGTACAATCCGGTATCGCTTAGCGAGCCATTTAACGGGATTAAAAAAAGAGATACCATTTTTTCGGGACAAAGTATTACGCTTCCGTATAATGGTAACGGGCAACCAGTTTGGGCCAACGATCCTTCATTGAGTTGTTTAACCTGTGCAAACCCCGTTGCGACGCCCTCGGCCACTACTACCTACACTGTTACAAGTTTTTTACTTCACGGCTGCGAAGTCAGTGACCAGTTTACCGTGGTTGTATTAAAAGATGCAGTGGTGCTTGTACCCAATGCATTCACGCCGAATAATGACGGATTAAATGACTATTTCGGCCCTTTGGGAAAAGCTCCTGATGGATTTAATATGCGAATCTTTAATCGCTTCGGGCAACCTGTATTTGCCAGTTCATCTATAAATGCCCGGTGGGATGGAACATTTAAAGGTGAGCCACAGCCAGAGGGAATATATGTTTATTTGATTTCTTATGCAGATCTGCAAAATAAACCGCATCAACAAAAAGGGACAGTTACATTGATCCGATAGTACCGATAAACCAATGTTATGAACAGAAATGAATTTTTTAAAATCGCTGCAAGAAAAAAATCTGCCTTATCAAGGAAGTTGTTTTATGCAACATCGCCGTCAACCGGATTGGATGAATATAGCGGACAATGGACACGAAATGAGGTAGCGCATCTTTTGAAGCGGTCCATGTTCGGCGCAACAAAACAGGACATTGATTATTTTCTAACTATGTCAATGAGTGATGCGGTGGATGAATTACTAAATAATACCCGCACTGTATCACCGCCGGTGAGAGACTATGGTTTGATAGAAGATTCGGAAGGTGTATTTTATGATGACCTCGGTGTGGCCCAGGGTGCTACCTGGGTGAATGATCCCAATACTAAATCGGCCAGTCAAATACAAAGTGCCATTAACCAGCTAAGAACAGACAGTCTGATGAAATGGTGGGCAGGTTTGATCATTAACCAGCAAAGAAGCATCGAAGAAAAAATGGTATTGTTCTGGCATCATCATTTTTCCGTACAGCAACAAAATGTGGGAGACTCACAGATATTATATCATCATCATAAGCTTTTACGCGATAATGTATTGGGCAATGTAAAAGATCTTACGAGGAATGTTTCAATTGATCCTGCCATGCTTCTGCATCTTAATGGTTTTCTTAATTCAAAACAAGCGCCCGATGAAAATTTTGCCCGTGAACTCCAGGAACTATTTACCATTGGAAGAGGCGCCGGGAGCGGATTTACAGAAGAAGATGTAATAACAGCAGCAAGAGTGTTAACCGGATGGAGATACGATACCGTACCCGCGGTAAGTACGAGGTTCGATGCGAGTGAACATGATACGGGCAATAAACAGTTCTCCGCATTTTACAGTAACACCGTGATTGGTGGCGGCAGTGATGGCTATAGTGAACTGGATGCCCTTATGAATATGATTTATGCTACCGATGAGTCGTGCAAATTCATTTGCCGAAAATTATATAAATGGTTTGTGTATTATGATATTGATGATAATGTTGAAGCAAATGTTATTGTTCCGTTGGCAACTATTTTACGCAACAACAATTTCGGGATAAAACCTGTATTACTCACGTTGCTTAAAAGTGAACATTTTTTTGACCCCGAAAATCAGGCCTGTTACATCAAAGCTCCGTTCGATTTTTTAGCAGGTACATTAAGAGAATTGAATGTAACGTACCCCGATTATACCGATTATGTCAATGGTTATGCGCTGTTTTATAATATTTACCAGGCTGGTATTACTATGCAGCAGGAATTATTTCAGCCGCCGGATGTGTCGGGTTATGCGGCCTATGTGCAGGATCCTATGAATTATGAATTGTGGGTAAATAGCAATTCACTTCCGGCACGGGCGGACTTTAGTAATGGATTGATTACGGATAGCCTGATCGATGCGATAGCCTTAGCCCATTATTCATCCAATCCTTCCGATCCGGACCAACTGGTAACAGATGTTATCAGCATGATGCTCCGGTATCCGCTGTCTGATACTTCGAAGGATTATGTAAAAAATAATTTTTTGCTCAACAAAACTTCTGACAACAGTGTATGGACGGATGCGTGGAATGCGAATAACACGACGGTAACTATATCTGCGCTTAACGAACTTTTTAAATTCATCATGAACCTTCCTGAATATCATTTATGCTAATCAGGAAATAATTAGAAGAAAATATTGTGCTATTAAATTATGAAGCTTAATCAAAATCCCGTCTTCGACAGGCTCAGGCTGACAGCCTTCTGTCATCTTGAGAATTGTCATACTGAATTTGTCGAAATATCGACAGAAGGTGCTTTCAAACGGTCAGTCGTTAATAGTATAAAACATTAAAACCAATACCATGAACAGACGAAAATTTTTATCACGTACCATACCTGCAACTGTAGGCTTACCTGCTTTGTTGAATGGATTTTCTTTCAGAGCATTCGGCGCTGCACATAGCGGCCTACTGAAAATGATCGGTGACGCCACGGATACAGATCATGTGCTCGTCTTGATTCAATTGGAGGGAGGCAATGATGGTTTAAACATGGTAGTACCATTGGATCTTTATGCTAATTATTATAATGCACGCACCAATGTGGCCATACCACAAAGTAAAGTACTTCGTCTTGCCGGTACTGACAAATCAGGATTGCATCCGGCGATGACCGCATTACAAAATTTATACGGCGAGGGCAAGATGAATGTTGTTCAGTCTGCCGGGTATGATAATCCGAATTTTTCTCACTTCCAGGCGAGAGACATCTGGTCAACTGCTGATACTACATCAATTAATGCTCAAAGAGTGAAAACGGGTTGGCTGGGCCGTTACCTGCAGGACGAGTATGATGGCTATCCTGATTTGTATCCAAACGAAACCATGCCTGATCCATTGGCTATCCAAATCAGCAATATGCCTACACTCGATGTGCAGGGAAATATTTATTCGATGGGGCTTTCCATCAATGATCCTGATAATGTTTATAATTTTCAAAACCCGTTTGAAGATTTTCCGCTCGATACTATTGCGGCAAATAAGGAGCTGAAGTTTCTGAGAGTAATTTCGGAAAAGACAAAAATTTATTCTGATATTATAAAAGTGGCCTATCACAAAAGCGCAACGTTAGCAACTTATCCAACTGAGAACAGTCTTGCCGATCAATTGAAAATAGTTGCGCGTTTGATCAACGGCGGATTAAAAACAAGAGTGTACACAGTGAGCATCGGAGGGTTTGATACTCACAAGCGCCAGGTGAATGCAAGCGATACTACGACTGGCTTGCACGCGCAACTGATGAAAGACTTATCCGGCGCGATCAGCGCATTTCAAAGTGATCTCGAGTTGATGAATATTGATGATCGCGTTTTGGGAATGACTTTCTCCGAATTTGGTCGCCGCATAAAATCGAATGCAAGTCTTGGAACAGATCATGGCGCAGCAGCGCCGCTGATCATGTTTGGCAAACATGCCAAGCCGGGTATTTTAGGTAACAGCCCGGATATTCCTGCAAACATCAACGTGGTGAACAATATACCTTTTCAATATGATTTCAGAAGTGTGTATGCTTCTATTTTGCAACAATGGTTTTGTGTAGATCAGCAGGAATTGGAAAAAGTCCTGTTACAAAATTTTCAGGCGCTGCCACTGATACAAGGCGGCCCTTGCGGATTGCCTGAAGACCTGAATAGAATTAACACCGAAGGAAACGCACTTATCTTAAAAATGTCTCCGAGTCCTTATGGTATCAGCAGTACGGTTCAGTTTTCTACCAACGGTGGTAATACTATTGTGCAGCAGATTGATGGTTTGGGTAGAGTAGTAAAAGTGCTGACCAATCAAAGCTATGCGGCAGGTACGTATAACATCGATATCTATAATGATGAATTACCAACAGGAGTTTACTTTTTGCGTTTGCAAAATGGATCATTGCAGAAAGTCATTACAGTCTTAAAGGATAGGTGAGAAACATTTCTTTCGAGAGAACTTTTGTAAAATTCCGGAACTTTTCAAAAGGTTAATCATCATCATCCTTGCTCCTTGTCACTTTTACAAACGCTGCTCTTCTCGGCGCCGGCACTTTACTATTCATCCCTTTAATTGATTTCCATAATACTTCGTTAAACGCGGCTTCATTTACTTCATCTTCTTTGCTGAAATTGAAGGTGGCACTTTTTCTTGTCAGTGCATTGAAAGCTGTTGTAATTTCAGAAAGATCAATATTTTCCTTCACATGATTGAATGGCCTGAGATCGGGCGTAGAGGTAAAACTGCGCCAGAGTGGCGTTGCAGCGGCATCGTATTGGCTCATGGGCGGTAAGCCAAGAATAAGTTCTATGGTTCTTAGCACACCTGAAGTGCTGTAAGGAGTATGATCTACAAAATGTCTTTTTATATAAGGACTCGCCACATATACCGGGCTGCGGTGAGCATCCACATGATCCGGTCCGTCCTGTGCATCATCCTCCAGGATAAATACTACACTCTCTTTCCAGACAGGGCTTTTGCTTAAATAGTCGACAAACATTCCTACTGCAAGATCATTATCTGCAACGTGCGCAAACGGCGTGGGGCGTCCTTTTCTTACCCCTTCAGTATGATCGTTGGGGAAACGCATAGTGTTCAGGTATGGCAGCGCGTTGGCTTTTACGAGGGAGTCGAATTCCCTTTTCCATTCATCAAACCTAACGGTGTCGCGTACATGCAAATCCCATGGGGTATAATAGGGGCACAGATGATCTTTCAATATGGGAATATTTGGTTTATAATCATCTGCAAATTCTCCATAAGTACGGTAGCTGACATTGTGATCTGCGCAATCATTCCATATATATACTTTGTTATTGGCAACAGGTAAAGTTCCTTCGCCCGCATAATCTCCTCCACGTCCGCCATAGTTGGTGGGCCAGTTTTTTTCAATAAAGTCTGTAGCATAAGCACCGGTGCTCCAGCTATGGCCGTCTTCACTAACCTCGGCATCTACGTAAAAGTTATCAAGCAAAGCAAAATCATTTACAATCTTATGTTGGTTGGGGGTATATTTTTCTCCAAACAAAACCAGGCTAGTATCACCATTTCCATCAGCTACATCGCCAAGTACCTGGTCATATGTTCTGTTTTCTTTAATGATGTAGAATACATATTTTATCGGGGAGGGATCTCCCACTCTTGAAGGAATTGGGTTGCCGGTTTCACCCGAAGCAATTGTTTCCCTTTGCTTGGTATAGGGCGTATTGGTATATACCTGCTTTGAATATTCTGCCAACTGCTTTGCGTCAGGAATATCAATTACACTCATCGTTCCTGTGAAAAGGCTTCCGATATATTGTTCTTTGTGTTCCCCCATTTCTCCTTTATGATGACCTACAGTGACTAAAGCAGGGTTAGGCCCATAGGGATTGGGATAAGAAGAAAATCCTTTTCCATTGGCGACAAAAATTTTATCACCTACTGCTTTCACAGCAGAAGGATACCAACCCGTCGGGATAAAACCTTTGGAAATACTATGTCCCGGTTCGCTGACATCAAATATAGCAACACAATTATTGTCTGCATTGGCAACATACAAAGTTTTTTCATCCGGGCTTAGTGCAACTCCGTTTGTAGTGGATCCTGCAGGTGCATCAGGATATAGTGATGCAGTCAAAGTTTCCACTACTTTTTTGTCGGCTGTATTAATTACTGAAACGGAATTATCATTGGCATTGGCAACGAATAAATATTTCCCATTTTGAGTCAGGCACATGTCGTTGGGATTGTCACCTACAGGGATGCTGTCAATGAATTTTTTATCTTTTGTGTCGAAGAGGTAAACTTCATCGCTTCCCCAACCTGTTATATATAATATTTTTTTATCGGGCGATAGAAGGCAGGTGTAAGCTTCTGTTCCGAGTGGGTATTTACCCGTTACTTTATTCTTTTTCAAATTGACTATGTATAAAGAATTGTCTTCTTTGGTAACTACGTACATCGTATTTTTTGCATCGTCAATGTCAATACCACCGGGCGAAACTTTGTTGGGCCATTTTTTTCCTAAAATAATGCTGTCCTTTAAAATAAGCTTCCCGTTTTCAATAGCATATTTTAATATCCAGTTGTCATTTCCTCCGGATGCGTATAAAAATTTTTCATTGGCGCTAAATTTCAATCCCATCCAACACTCTTTTACCACTACGTTGTCAATCACTTCGGCCTTAGGCACGTCTATAAGCTGAATGCTTTGTGTGCCCTGCCCACTGTTAATTACTGCCATGAGCTTTTTTGAATTACTCACTGCGATATTTAGCGGAAGATCGCCGAGCATAAAACCGCTACCTGCGGGAGAAAGTTTCCAACCGTTAGGAAGGGTGAGCACTTTTGGAGTGGCTGTATCATTTTGAGCGTTAGAAATAACCAGCGTGAAAATTGATAAAAAGAGAAATATACTTTTTTTCATAGCCAATGATTTACAGGCGGTAAAATTACAATTGTTTACCGGGTGGCGTGGTTACTTCTTCATTATTAAAATGACGCGTATCCGGCTCTCTCAATTCTTTGAAAAGTGGTGTATAACTCCTGAAAATATTGTTATTCGTGCAATTGCTTTTTAACTCTATATCCTTACCTTTGCGGCCGATCAAAAAAGCGTTAATTCAAGATATATTTTATGCCAAATATTGGAAAAGTAAAACAGATCATCGGCGCCGTTGTAGACGTACAGTTTGCCGGTGATAACAAGCTTCCGGAAATCTATCATGCATTGGAACTTACGAAGGCTAATGGCGATAAGCTCGTGCTGGAAGTGCAGCAGCATTTGGGCGAGGACAGTGTGCGATGTATAGCCATGGATGCAACAGAAGGTTTAAAAAGAGGAATTGACGTAATGGATACCGGTGCTCCTATTAAAATGCCAACAGGGCCTGCTATCAATGGAAGGCTTTTCAATGTAACAGGAGATGCGATTGATGGTTTGCCGCAGGTAAGCAAGGAAAATGGCCGACCGATTCATGCAAAACCACCGTTGTTTGAAAACCTGAGTACTGCAACCGAGGTTTTATATACAGGTATTAAAGTTATTGACCTGATCGAGCCTTATGCAAAAGGAGGAAAGATTGGTTTGTTTGGTGGTGCGGGTGTGGGCAAAACGGTGTTGATACAGGAACTGATCAATAACATTGCAAAGGCATATAGCGGTTTATCAGTATTTGCAGGAGTGGGAGAAAGAACCCGTGAAGGAAACGATCTGCTGCGCGAAATGATCGAAGCAGGAATTATGAAATATGGCGATAAATTCAGGCACAGTATGGAAGAAGGGGGATGGGACCTGGAAACAGTGAACCTGGAAGACCTGAAGGATTCAAAAGCCACATTCGTATTTGGACAAATGAATGAACCCCCTGGGGCAAGAGCACGGGTGGCTTTGAGCGGGCTGACTGTAGCAGAATATTTCCGTGATGGCGATGGTACCGGCAAGGGTAAAGACATACTTTTTTTTGTTGATAATATATTTCGCTTCACGCAGGCGGGTTCAGAAGTATCTGCACTGCTTGGCCGTATGCCAAGCGCTGTAGGATATCAACCAACGCTGGCAACAGAAATGGGACTGATGCAAGAGAGAATTACTTCCACAAGAAATGGTTCAATCACTTCTGTACAAGCAGTATATGTACCGGCGGATGACCTTACCGATCCGGCTCCGGCTACTACCTTTGCGCATTTGGATGCAACAACCGTATTGAGCAGAAAAATTGCTGATCTTGGTATTTATCCCGCTGTGGATCCTTTGGATTCTACTTCAAGAATCCTGTCTGCTGCTATCGTTGGTGAAGAACATTACGACTGCGCCAACAGGGTAAAGCTGACGTTGCAACGATATAAAGAATTACAGGATATCATTGCTATTCTCGGTATGGATGAGCTGAGCGATGAAGATCAACTAACGGTAAAGCGTGCACGAAGAGTACAACGCTTTCTCTCGCAACCGTTCCATGTGGCAGAGCAGTTTACCGGGTTAAAAGGAGTACTGGTTTCGATTGAAGATTGTATCCGTGGATTTAATGCCATTATGGACGGCGAAGTAGATGAATATCCGGAAGCGGCCTTTAACCTCGTAGGCACGCTGGATGATGCAATAGCAAAGGGTAAGAAAATGATGGAAGCCGCTAACGCCTAATTAATTTGAAATTATGATCCTTGAAATATTAACTCCTGAACAAAAAGTTTTCAGCGGTGACGTGTATGGTGTGCAGTTGCCCGGTATCGGCGGTATGTTTGAGGTGCTTGAAAAACACGCGCCATTGGTAAGTGCGCTGAAATCAGGGAAGCTAAAGATTTTGAAAGATAAAAATACCAGCGCATCGTATACGATTCAAAGCGGTTTCGTGGAAGTATTGAATAACAGAGCTACGGTATTGGTAGAAGGAGCGAAGGAAGTGTAAGATATTGGTAACTTATTTGTGATTTTATGACCACCGCTGATGCGGTGGTTTTTTGTTTTTCCAGCTTAAACTTTTCTATATTGAAGTATAGCGAGCGCTGTAAGTGGAAGTAGTAACATCAATAAAAAAGCATACCAACTATGCGTAATAAAAAATGCGATAAGAGTTATTGCAATTACATAAACCGGGTAAGTAAAAAACAATATTCCCACCACTATGGAATCATAATGATCCTTTGCACGCCTGCGTATGAATAGGTGAATGACATAGTAAAGCGGAAAATGAATTACATATCCGATTATTGCAGGAATAAAAAGAATGACTTTTCGAAAAGATGATTGTGGTAATTGAAAAATTGTATTTCGTTTTATTTTATCATTATTTTCAATTTCGTACACCAGTTTCTGTAATTCATTTTTTAAACTCTCATTGAATTCAATAATTGCCTTGCTGTTTGGAAGGCGTGCCGGCATGGTTTCTTTTGTGATGGGGTTACCGAAATTGAGGTGCACTACCTTACCAAATTTTCTGAAGCTGCTGTAGTTGATGCCGGCAGGAATAATTTCGAGATCGATTTTTTGCGACCACGCTGTTATGGCTAATCTCGCTGTTCCTTTTTTCAAATGACGCAGATGCCATTCATTGATTGAACCTCCTTCGCTGAAGATTAATACTATCCCTCTACGTTTAAATATTTCCTGGCAAGCATCGAATGTGGTGTAGTTGTGCCCGAGGTTTTCAGCTCCTTCGCTCAGGCGGTAGATGGGAAGCATGTTCAACGAGCGAAGGATTCCGGTAACGAACCTGTTTACAAATACATCACCACGGGCCAGCGAATAAACAGGCAGCCTGAAAACAGTAGCAATAAGTAGGGCATCTAAAAATGAGTTGGGATGATTACAGGCAATCAACAACGGGCCGGTTTTGCGTAAAACATTTTTATCGCTGATAAAAATGTTGCGAAAGTAAAAATGAAGAAAAACCCTGGCGGGGTAAAGCAGTATCCTGTAAAGCAAAAGTTTTTCTTAAAAATATTCAAACTTTTGTAATTACAACTTAATGGCCGTTTTAATTTAATTGCGGATCGATCGGGAAGTTGATCATCATTTCATAATTGCCGCCGAGGTGACGCAGAGAATTTTTCCAGATATCTTCCGGTTGAGTATCGAACAGCAATTTTCGTGTAGCCTTTACCGTTAGCCAGCTTTCTTCTTTCATCTCCTGGTCCAGTTGGCCTTCACTCCATCCGCTGTAACCTATGAAAAAACGAATGCGATCTTTATCGAGGTTATTCTGTTTAAAATTGGCAATCAGGCTTTCATAATTGCCTCCCCAAAATACATTTTCCATTACTTCCTCGCCTCCGGTGATCAGTTGGGGATATTGATGTAAAAAATGTAACGTATCACGTTGCACGGGGCCGCCTTCAAAAACAGGAAACGAGTTCGCCATCAGCTCATCCACCAGTTGATCAAGGGTTTGTGGAAAGCGCCTGTTGAGCACAAATCCAAAACTTCCCTTTTCAGAATGTTCACACAAAAAAATTACAGTACGGGAAAAGTTAGGGTCTTTTAAAAAAGGGTTTGCAATTAATAATGTGCCACTTGAAGGAGGAATCATAAATCTAATTTATATTTATTTATCGAATAAAATCTAGTTCACCAATTATTTTGAACCAAATATAAACTCTAACACTTAGTTAAAATTTGTGAATCCTGCATTCCGGCCCTTTTTTAGCGTTTGTGAAGATTAAATTTGCCGTTGCATGAAAAGAATTTTCCCCATCATTACCATACTGATTTTTGTGTCACTGTTAGGGCTCATTTATTTTCAGTATGAGTGGATCAAACAGGCACTACAGGACAAGCAACAGCAGTTTGAGCAGAGCCTTCAGATAGTTACTGCAACAGCGGCGAACGACCTTGCCGACCAGAAGGGAAATTTGTCACCTTTCAATAGCCGTAAAAACAGTGAAATTCTTTTTCCGTTGAACGCTGTACCGTCCACTATCGTTCACCGATTTTCCAAAGCTGAGATAAGAGGCACTATAGATCATGCTTTTGAAAAAACTGGGGTAAAGAAATTTGACTACGAATTTGCCATCACCAATATGTCGTTAATGGGTGACGACCTTCAGTCAAAGAACTATGCCGCAGACTACACAGATACTACACACAACCTGGCATGCGTGATACCGATACAATCACCCAACAGCAGCTTCATAGAACAATTTGCGCCCGAAGAGCTATTGACAATTGTAGTGCCGAATGTGAAAAACATTGTGTGGAAGCAAATGATTTGGATGGTAACAGGATCAATTGTTTTTACCTGTATCATTTTCGCTGCATTTTACATCACGGTAAGAGCATTACTGAATCAGAAAAAGCTTAGTGAAATCAAATCTGATTTTATCAATAACATGACGCACGAATTCAAAACGCCGTTGGCTACCATATCACTCGCTGTGGATGCCATGAAAAATGATAAAGTACTTAGCGATAAAACCAGGATTGAATATTTTTCCGGCATCATTAAAGACGAGAACAAACGAATGAATAAACAGGTGGAAACGATCTTACAAGCCGCTTTGCTCGATAAACAGGAAATTCAATTGAATGAAAAACCTGTTCATGCCAACCAGATCATTGAGTCAGCCCTAAACAATATCAGGCTGCCGCTGGAAGAAAAGCATGGAAAACTGGAAGAGCGCCTTAATGCATCGAACGACCTGATGATGGGTGACGAAGTACATTTAACCAACATTATCAACAACCTTTTGGATAATGCTATCAAGTATTCAAAAGAAAATCTCTGCATTAAATTATCTACGATCAACTTCAACAGTCACCTGCGTATTAAGATTGAAGACAATGGCATTGGCATGAGTAAAGAAACATTGCACCGCGTATTCGAAAAGTTTTATCGGGCCCACACCGGTAATATTCATAATGTAAAAGGGTTCGGCCTCGGACTTAGCTATGTAAAATCCATGGTGGATGCGCACAAAGGAAAAATAAAAGTAGAAAGTACACTGGGGAAAGGAAGCACCTTTCTATTGGATTTTCCGGTTATAAAAAATGAAGTGAAGGCATAAGATTTCACTAAACTTTTTCACTTAAAATTTTACAATTATTAATTTTTGTTCCAAATTTATAAGGAGAACAGAGAGATGTTTGTAGCATTTTGCTAAAACACTTAAATACTATCGCTCATCCTTCCATCTTTACTTATTCATACTTTCTACACACTCTATTCACACGTTTTGAACGCATCTTTTAGCTGAAAACTGTTAAAACACCTGCCCGTACTGCATAAAAGCGCAGTGAATAAAAAAGTTTTTTTGAATTTTGTTATCTGAGTGGGAAAATGTGTTATTTTGTGGAAATTTCTATTTTGCGCATTAATTAACTCATAATGACAGGCTTTATAGGTGAATTTGAGGCCACTTTAGACAATAAAGGTCGTTTTCTGCTACCAACAGGTATAAGGAAGCAATTGCCTGATAGTGGCGGGGAGCCCTTTGTTATTAACAGGGGATTTGAAAAATGCCTGAGCTTATACACGGCTAAAAGCTGGAAACCTTTGTTTTCTGAATTGGGCAAACTGAATGATTTTGACCCAAAAGTAAGACAGTTTAAAAGGTATTTTCTTAACGGTGCAACGCAGGTACAATTAGACAATGCAGGGCGGATGTTGATACCAAAAAATCTTATAGAGTATGCAGGGCTGGAAAGGGACATAGTATTGGTTTCAGCGATTGACAAGTTTGAGATTTGGGATAAAACAAAACATCAGCAGTTCTTTGAAACTTTTTCACCAGAGTCTTTCAGTGACCTGGCAAAAGAAGTAATGGCAAAAGATAAAACAGAAAGCTAAGATGAGCAAAGGCATATATCATGTGCCGGTGATGTTGCAGGAAGTAATAGCAGGTTTGCAAATTGATCCGTCAGGTGCTTATGTAGATTGCACATTTGGCGGAGGTGGTCATAGCCGGGCTATTCTTCAGCAGCTCAATGAAAACGGCAGTTTGATTGCGTTTGACCAGGACACGGATGCGCAAAAAAATTTACCGGAAGATGCGCGGATTACTTTTATTCCTCACAATTTCCGGCATCTGCAGCGGTTTCTGCGTCTTCACAAAATTTCTCAGGTAAATGGTGTGCTCGCAGATCTCGGCGTTTCAAGTCACCAGTTTGATGAAGCATCACGCGGTTTTTCTACACGATACGATGCTGCTTTGGATATGCGGATGAATCCATCGCAAAAAATGGATGCTGCCTTTATTGTTCAAACCTATTCAGAAGCAACACTGCACAAACTTTTTGAACAATTTGGCGAAGTGACTAATGCAAGAACTGCAGCCAAATGCATCATTGATGCAAGACGAACATCTTCGCTGAAAACGATTAATGAATTCAAACGGGTGTTGTACCCTGTGGTTAAAGGGAATCCTGAAAAATATTTTGCACAGGTATTCCAGGCATTACGGATAGAAGTAAATGATGAATTGAATGCGCTTAAGGAAATGCTCCTGCAGGTTCCGGATATTTTGCTTCCAAAAGGAAGAGTTGCCGTTATCACATTTCACTCACTGGAAGACCGTATTGTGAAAAATTTTTTTAAGAATGAAAGTTTTGATGAAGAACCGGTTCATGACTTTTTTGGTAAACCTCAGGAAAAGGAATTAAAAGTAATCACTAAAAAACCCATCAGGCCGTCACCTCTGGAACTACAGGAAAATCCAAAATCACGAAGCGCCAGGCTGAGGATTGCGGAAAGAGTTTAGAAAATCAAATAAATAACCGTGGAGGGAAAGGAAAACAATAAGGCGGGTGCAAAGAAACCACTACCTAAAACAGGGCGGTTGCAGATTTTTTACAACAAATGGTTGGTAAGAAGTATTCCTTTTTACCTGTTTGTATCTGTGCTTGCGATCATTTATATAGCTAACGGACATTATGCGGATAAGACGATACGGAACATCAACACAAAAGCAAAAGATCTCAAGGAAAAGGAATATGAATTTAAAACGGTGAAGCGTGATGTAATATTCAGAAGCAAGGAAAGCGAACTGGCCAGAGCGGTAGAGCCGTTGGGCCTAAAGGAATTGACTGTGCCTCCCGTGAAACTGACAGATAGTACAAAAAAATAAAATACTAACCCACATCGTGGATGTAAAGAAGGACATATTGTGGCGCATTTATTTATGCTTTCTTGGTATAATGGTATTAGGGGCTATTATACTGGGCCGCGCCATCTATATACAACGCGTGCAGGGGAAGTACTGGAAAAGCATGGCCAGCCACGAGCATCTGAAAATTATTGATGTGAATGCTGAACGCGGAACTATCTACAGTGAAAACGGGAATATGTTAAGTACTTCCATTCCTGTGTTTGATGTATATGTTGATTTTGGAGCCGATGGTCTGCGTGAAAAAAGCGGCAAACGCTTTCATCAAAGCCTTGATTCATTATGCATCTGCTTATCCGGTTTATTCAAAGATGCCACTCCTTCCGCCTATCGAAAAATTTTGTTGAAGGGTTATAAAGATGAAGACAGGTATTTCCCTCTGAAAAAGAAAATTTCTTTTGAGGAATATGAGACCTTAAAAGATTTTCCTCTCGTAAGGCAGGGAAAGAACAAAAGCGGATTCATAATGGAACAAAGAGACAATCGGGTAAATCCATACGTTTTACTGGCTAACAGAACCATCGGTTTATCCCGCGGTGATACCAGCCGAAATGTTGGATTGGAGCGGTCTTACGACAGCGTACTTAAGGGAGAGAGTGGTAAAAGACTCGTGCGATATGTTGCAGGAGCTTACATCCCGGTAGATGGGGCAGAGATTGAACCCGAAAGTGGCGACGACATCGTAACAACGATCGATACTTACATACAGGATGTGGCAGAAAATGCTTTGATGAAAATGATGGTGCAAAACAATTCGCTTCACGGTACCTGTATTGTGATGGAAACCAAAACGGGAAAGATAGAAGCAATTGCCAATCTCGGCAGGCGACCGGATGGTTCTTATATCGAGGACTATAATTATGGCCTTGGAAGAAGAACAGAGCCTGGTTCGGTTTTTAAACTGGCCACCTTAATTTCTCTGCTGGAGGATAAATATGTTGATACGGGCAGCATTGTTGATTGTGAGGGAGGGCAAAAAATATTTTACGGACTCCGGATTACCGATTCACACCTCGGTACGCATGACATTACTGTGAAACAGGCATTTGCACGTTCATCCAATGTTGCATTTGCAAAGATGGCTGATGAGTTTTATCATAATCAACCTCAGCGCTTTTACGATCATTTACATGCATTGCGTCTTGATGTGCCTACTGGCATAGATCTTGTCGGCGCCGCTGATCCTTATATCAAAAAGCCTGGCAGCAAATATTGGACGAAAACGACATTGCCTTTTATGGCACACGGTTATGAAGAATTAATAACCCCGATTCAGTTGCTTACGCTGTACAATGCTGTTGCCAATAATGGAAAAATGATGAAACCATACCTGGTTAATTCCATTACCAAAATGGGCGAAACAGTAAAAACATTTGAACCTACCGTTCTTATCAATAAAATATGTAGTGATGAAGTGTTGGGAAAAGTAAGGGCCTGTTTGCTTGCAGTAGTACAAAGTGAACATGGAACCGCTCATACATTGGAAACTCCGGTTTATCAATTTGCGGGTAAAACGGGCACTGCTGTAACGGCCATGGATAACCACGGTTATAATAAGGCACATAAAATTTACCAGTCCGCTTTTATGGGCTTTCTGCCGTTAGATGATCCGCAATACACCATCGGTGTAGTGATTCAAAACGGCAGCGATTCAAAACTGGCCTACGGTGGATCGGTAGCAGGACCGGTTTTCAGAGAAATAGCGGATAAGATTTATGCGGAAAGAATAGGAAGCGAGCCATTGCAGCAACTGGTAGAAAAAGCAGAAGACACAACCAGGATAAAATTATTCGGTTTGAGAAATGATCTCGATGATATTTTCAGGGAATTCAAATATCATATTTCAGATTCATCGTCTGCAGACTCGTGGAGAGCCAGTGTAGTGGCTGATGGTCACGCACAATTGCAACCGGTGTATAACACACAGGTCGCGGATCATAAAGTACCGGATGTAACGGGGATGGGGCTAAAAGATGCGGTGTACCTGCTGGAGAATTTAGGATTAAAAGTATCGGCGAAAGGAAGAGGGAAAGTGGTTTATCAATCAGTAGCTCAAAACTCAGATTTTCATAAAGGTGAATCTATAAACCTGCAATTGAATTAATGGCCTTATTGTCAAACATATTATCAGGTATATCAGTTGTTTCAACGAGGGGAATTCCTGTTGCTGAGATAAACGATCTGCAAATCGATTCGCGCAAAGTGAAGTCCGGCGATGCTTTCATTGCTGTCAAAGGAACACTCACAGATGGTTATTTATTTATTGATACTGCAATCGCCAATGGTGCCACGGTCATTGTTTGTGAAACCTTACCCCAAAGCATAAACGAAGAAGTACATTATGTGGTGGTACCGGATTCTGCATCTGCGGCGGGTATTATGGCGCATAACTTTTATGGCGGTTTGAGCAAAAAAATAAAATTAGTTGGCGTTACCGGTACAAATGGAAAAACAACGATTGCAACATTGCTGTTTAAGTTGTTTACTCGATTAGGTTATAAATGCGGATTGCTGAGCACGGTACAAAACCAGGTGAATGAGACAATTCTTTCGGCAACGCATACCACGCCGGATCCTATCACGCTTAACAAACTCATTGCCCAAATGAATAATGCCGGTTGTTCGCACATCTTTATGGAAGTGAGCTCCCACGCGATCCATCAGCATCGTATTGACGGATTGCACTTTGCTGGCGGCATATTCAGCAATATTACCCATGATCATCTGGATTATCACAAAACATTTGATGAATACATCCGGGTAAAGAAGAGTTTTTTTGATTCATTGCCATCCACTGCATTCGCATTGAGCAATGCGGATGACAAGCGCGGTGCAGTGATGCTTCAAAATACCAAAGCAAAAAAATATTTGTATAGTCTCAAAACAGTTGCCGATTTCAAAGGAAAGATTATTGAAAATGCCTTGACCGGATTGGTATTATCGATCAATGATACGGATGTGCATTGCAGATTGATAGGGGCTTTCAACGCCTATAATCTATTAGCAGTGTACGGTGCTGCAGTTTGTTTGGGAGAAGATAAACAAACGGTATTGCAAATATTGAGCAATCTTACCGGTGCTGAGGGAAGATTTGATTACATGATTTCCACCAATGATAAAGTAATAGGTATTGTGGATTATGCCCACACGCCGGATGCGTTGTTGAATGTATTGGCGACAATAAAAAATCTCCGGCAAAAAGAGGAACAAATTATAACTGTGGTTGGATGTGGGGGCAACCGGGATAAAACAAAAAGACCCGTGATGGCTGAAGTGGCATGTGAATACAGCGACAAAGTGATTTTTACTTCCGACAATCCGCGCAATGAAGATCCCACTGAAATAATAAAGGAAATGGAAGTGGGAGTGCCGGTTGTGGCAAAGAAGAAATATATATCTATAGTTGACAGGAAAGAGGCTATAAAGACGGCGGTAAATTTTGCCCATCGTAAGGATATAGTGCTGGTAGCCGGAAAAGGACACGAGAAATACCAGGAAATAAAAGGAGTGAAATATGATTTCGACGATAAAAAAGTATTGTCGGAAATGTTTGAATTAACAGGAAAATAAAATATACATGCTCTATTATCTTTTTGAATGGCTTTCAAAAAACGGAATAAAGTTTCCGGGCAGCATGTTATTTCATTTTATTTCTTTTCGAATACTCGTGGCCGTTATATTGTCATTGCTGATAACGATGGTATTTGGCAAAAGGTTGATACAATTTTTGAAAAAGAAACAGATAGGTGAATCCGTAAGAGAGTTGGGCCTGGCAGGAGAAAAACTGAAAGCAGGAACACCAACGATGGGAGGTATTATTATTTTATTGGCTATACTGATTCCCACTCTGTTGCTTGGGGATTTGCATAAGGTGTATGTGAGGCTGATGATATTGTGTACAGTGTGGCTCGGGATCATAGGTTTTGTTGATGATTATTTAAAACTTAAAGCAAGAAGGAAAGCTAAAGAGAAAGGCCATACCTATACAAAGAGAGATTCGGATGGACTTGCCAGTACATCTAAAATATTCGGGCAGATCATGCTGGGGATTATTATAGGAGCAACACTCTACTTTAATCCCAACGTAACGGTAGAGCGGGAGATTATTACTACCGGCGCAGGAAGTCCCACATTGGAGCGTGGAGAAAGAAGGCTTGGTGCGAATGAGGATACTATCATTGTAGATGGTAAGATTCACAGGTTTGTTACAGTGAAGACACCGATAACAACTATTCCGTTCGTAAAAACGCACGAATTTAATTACGCCAAGTTGTTACCGGCCAGTTGGGAAAGGTTTACTTATATATTATATATCATCATCGTAATTTTTATTGTAACGGCAGTATCAAACGGCGCAAATATTACTGACGGGCTCGATGGACTAGCAACCGGCGTTAGTGCGATTATTGGTTTGGGCTTAGGCGTGTTTGCATTTGTAAGCGGCGACGTACGGATTGCCGAGTATTTAAATATCATGTACATACCAAACCTGAGTGAGTTGTCCATTTTTATCGCGTCGTTTGTCGGGGCGTGTGTGGGGTTTCTTTGGTACAATGCTTATCCTGCGCAGGTTTTCATGGGCGATACCGGGAGCCTTGCATTAGGTGGCATCATTGCGTCGCTGGCGATTATTGTGCGGAAAGAATTATTAATACCCATTTTTTGTGTAGTGTTTTTGGTAGAAAATTTAAGTGTAATGATCCAGGTGAGTTACTTCAAATACACGAAGAAAAAATATGGCGAGGGGAAACGGGTTTTTTTAATGAGCCCGTTGCATCATCACTATCAGAAGTTAGGATACCATGAGAGCAAGATAGCTGTGCGGTTTTGGGTAGTAACGATTTTATCGGTTGTGATGGCAGTGGTAACGTTAAAGATCAGGTGAGTGGGATCGAACTTTTTGAGCTGTCTTTATGAAAACTTTTTAAAGAGATTCAATCTGTCCTGTTCCAATGAAGGCAAACCTCTGACCCGTTAAATTCATGCCGTTGAAGAACCCATTTTTTAATTGTATATCAATTAAAAAGAAATGAACGACAAAATTGTGGTCCTGGGTGCCGGTGAAAGTGGCATCGGTGCTGCTTTACTCGCACAGCAGCAAGGTTACGATGTGTTGGTGAGCGATAGTTCTTTGATAAAGGATGGCTATAAAAATGAACTCGTCTTAAACAAAATTGAATTTGAAGAAGGAGTTCATTCAAATGGGAAAATTTTCAGCGCAAGCCTGGTGATAAAGAGTCCCGGCATACCTGAAAAAAATGAATTGATAAAAGAGTTGAGAAAAAGAGAGATTGAAATTATCAGTGAGATTGAGTTTGCATTCAGGTACAAAGGTGATAGCCAAGTGATTGCCATAACAGGAAGCAATGGAAAAACCACCACTACCGCATTGACCTATCATATCTGCAAAATGGGTGGATTGGATTGTGCAATGGTTGGAAACATAGGGTATTCGTTTGCAAGACAGGTGGCGGTAGATCCGAAAAAAGTGTACATAGCGGAAGTGAGTTCTTTTCAACTGGACGACATTAAAACTTTCAGGCCGGATATAGCCATATTAACCAATATCACAGAAGATCATTTAGACAGGTATGAATACAAATTTGAAAATTATATAAGAAGCAAATTCAACATTATTAAAAATCAAATCAATAAGGATGTATTTATATATAATAATGATGACGAAGTAACCATAAAATATTTAAACGATTTTTTAAACACTACTAACCCATTACCGATAAGTATGAGAAAATCGCTGCCGCAGGGCGCCTATATAACCAACGCAGAGATGCGTGTAAAATGGAAAAATGAAGAAATGAGAATGAGCGTAGAAGACTTTGCAATAAAGGGAAAACATAACCAATACAACACAATGGCAGCAAGCCTTTCCGCTGTTGTAATGGATATACGCAAGGAAAAAATAAGAGAAGCGGTCCAGACATTTCAAAGCCTGGAGCATCGCATGGAGACTGTAGCAACTATTAAAGGTGTGGAATTTATAAACGACAGTAAAGCTACCAATACCAACAGCACCTGGTACGCATTAGAGAGCATGACCAAGCCGGTGATCTTAATTCTTGGTGGCGTAGATAAAGGAAATGATTATTCGATTTTGAAAGGCCTGGTTAAGGAAAAGGTAAAGGGGATTGTATGCATGGGGCTTGATAACCGAAAGATAAATGAGGCTTTTGCCAATGATGTAAGCCTGATGATAAACACCAACAATGCAAAGGATGCCGTAGCGGCAGCATTTCATTTTGCAAGCAAAGGTGATGCAGTATTGCTTTCACCCGCGTGTGCAAGTTTTGATCTGTTTAAGAATTATGAAGATCGCGGAAGACAGTTTAAAGAAGCAGTAAAAGAATTATGAAATAAAAATATTTTCTCGGGGTCAAAACATCTCTTCCCTCTTCCCGATTGCTATCGGGACAGAGGGGTCAGGGGTGATTTTAAAAAATGAGCGATTCAAAACAAATATTATCCAATACTATCCAATCTCCGGATAGCTGGTTAAGCCGCACGAGAGGCGACAAAGTTATCTGGGCAATTGTGATATTGCTTACGCTGGTGAGCATTCTTGTTGTATATAGCAGCGTCGGTTCATTGGCTTATAAAATGAATAAGAGCACCGAGAGTTATTTATTTAAGCAGGTTGGCTTTATCGTGCTCGGCGTATTGATCATCTATTTTGCTCATCGCGTTAACTACACCATTTACTCACGCGTTGCTACGATTTTATTTCTAATCTCGATTCCGTTGTTGATCTATACTTTGAAGTTTGGGAGCAACATCAATGATGCCAGCAGATGGATAAGGCTGCCGGTAATCAACATGACTTTTCAAACATCCGATCTTGCAAAACTCGCACTGTTTATGTACATGAGCAGGCAGTTGAGTCGTCGTCAAAATGTTATTAAAGATTTCAGAAAGGGATTCCTGCCACTGATTGTTCCGGTGGCAATAATCTGTGTGCTGATAGCGCCCGCCAATTTATCCACAGCATTGATGATAGGCGGAATTGCACTCATGCTTATGTTTATCGGGCGCGTGAGTTTAAAACATATTATGCTGGTAATAGCCGCAGTGCTCATTCCTGTTTTGATTTTGATCGGACTTGCATCACATTACTACGATAAGGAAAATCACGCGTCCAAAGATCTCCCTGCAGTATTGACTATCGGCAGAATGTCAACCTGGATCAAGCGCGTGCAGGATTTCATGTACAGTGATAAGTCTGATGCATCGTACCAGGTACAGCAGGCAAAGATTGCCATTGCTTCGGGAGGTTGGTTAGGAAAGGGTCCCGGCAAAAGTGAACAGAAAAATTTCCTGCCGCATCCTTACAGCGATTTTATCTACGCAATTATAATAGAAGAATATGGGCTGGTGGGAGGCGCCATCATCATTCTGATTTACCTTTTGTTCCTGTTTCGAAGTATACGGATTTTCCAGAAGTGCCCATATGCGTTCGGTGCGTTTCTCGCAGTGGCATTGAGTTTTACTTTGGTAATACAGGCAATGGTAAATATGGCGGTAACCGTGAATTTGTTCCCGACGACAGGTGTTACGCTGCCGTTGGTGAGTATGGGCGGAAGCAGTTTGTGGTTTACCTGTTTTGCAATCGGAATCATTTTAAGCGTTGCGCGAAATGTGGAACAGATGGAAGGAAAAGAAGCGATAGAGGAACCGGTTCCTGCTTCATAAACAAAATGAGGGAGTGATAAAATAATGAGTAGTGAAAGTAAACGAATCATAATTGCAGGTGGCGGAACGGGCGGTCACATTTTCCCGGCAATCGCGGTCGCCAATGCGATAAAGAGCCTTGCTCCCGGTACGGAAATTTTATTCGTAGGAGCAAAGAGAAAGATGGAAATGGAAAAAGTGCCGCAGGCAGGATACAGGATAGAAGGATTGGAGATAGCAGGTTTTAACAGAAGTTCTTTGATAAAAAATATTGGATTGCCTTTTAAAATCTTAAAAAGTTTTTCGCAGGTAAGAAAAATTTTCAAAGCATTTAAACCTGATGCGGTGATCGGTGTGGGCGGTTATTCGAGTTTTCCGGTATTGCGGTTTGCGCAGAGCAAGGGTATAAAAACTTTTATTCACGAGAGTAATTCATTTGCAGGTAAAAGCAATATGCTTTTGGGAAAACGGGCTACAAAAATTTTTACAGCAAGCGACGGCATGGAAAAATTTTTCCCAAAAGAAAGAACGATACTAACAGGAAACCCTGTACGAAAAAATATTGTGAGCTCCGCAATAACGAGAGAGGAAGCAATCAGGTTTTTTGGGCTTAATGAACAGAAGCAGACGCTGCTGGCGATTGGCGGGAGCCTCGGTGCAAAAAGTATTAATGAAGCTATTGCAGCGCACATTGATGATTTTGAAAAAAATGACCTGCAACTAATTTGGCAAACGGGTAAAACGACGATCGCTCAGTTTAAGCCGTTGCAGGAGGGAAGAAGTAATATTTGGGTTAGTGATTTTATTTCGGATATGTCATATGCTTATGCGGCAGCGGATATCATCATTAGTCGCTCGGGGAGCACGGTATATGAATTGTGTGTGGTGGGAAAACCTGCGGTATTAGTTCCCTATCCCTTTGCTGCAGAAGACCATCAAACCGCGAATGCGATGAACCTGGTGAATAAGAATGCTGCAATTATGATCAGGGACAACGAGGCGAAGGATAAACTGGTGGCAACCATTATTGATTTGTCAAAGAATGAAGGATTGCAAAATGTTTTGAAACAAAATATTTCATCACTGGCAATAATCAATGCAGATGATGTAATAGCAAAGGAAATACTGAAATCAATTAACTGATGGATGTACAAAATGTAAATAGGATCTATTTTATTGGTATAGGCGGCATTGGTATGAGCGCCCTGGCAAGATATTACCATAGCAAAAATGCCGCCGTGAGTGGTTACGATAAAACCCCATCTGCTTTGACGATCCAGATGGAAGACTCCGGCATTCAAATTCATTATGAAGACAATCCGGATTTGCTGGATAAAAATGCGCAGTTGGTAGTATACACGCCGGCCGTTCCGAAAGATCATAAAGAGCTGAATTTTTATCTGCATAATAATTACGCAGTAATAAAAAGGAGCGTTTTGCTTGGCGAAATAACCAAATCGACTTTCAACATCTGCGTTGCAGGTACGCATGGTAAAACAACCATCAGTACCATGGTAGCACACATTCTTCGCGATTCCGGTTTTGGCTGTAACGCTTTCCTCGGAGGTATTTCAGTAAATTATGACACTAACTTTTGGAGCAGCAGCAATAATGTTTCAGTAGCAGAAGCAGATGAATACGACAGAAGTTTTTTGCAGCTTTCTCCCGATCTCGCTGTGATCTCCTCGATGGATGCTGACCATTTGGATATTTATGGTAATAAGGAAAATATGGAAAATGCATTTGTTCAATTTGCTGAAAGACTAAGAGCAAACGGAACAATATTTATTAATTATAATCTTCCTGATAATAAATTTTCTTCGATAACCCATAAGCGTTACAGTGGCTCAAGTGATGAAGCAGATGTATTCGCCGGAAATATAAAGTTGTCTGACGGCGGGTACACTTTTGACATAAGAGCAAACGAATGGTCGATTGATGATGTGCGATTGAATATGGGTGGGTTGCATAATGTGGAAAATGCTGTAGCAGCAATAAGTATTGCTCATGAATTGGATATAGACCCGGAAAAGATTAAAAAGGCGGTCAGCAACTTTAAAGGTGTGAAGAGAAGATTTGAGTACGTCATTCCCCCATCGGGAAGTGATGAGGTTGTTTTTATAGATGATTATGCACATCACCCGCAGGAGCTGGAAGCATTGATCAGCGGTGCAAAAAATTTGTTTCCCGGTAAAAAGTGTACGGTAATCTTTCAACCCCATTTGTTTTCAAGAACAAGAGATCTTGCTGATGGTTTTGCAAACGCACTTGGCCTTGCAGACGAAGTAATGTTATTGCCGATTTATCCCGCGCGGGAATTACCAATGCCTGGTGTATCGAGTGAAATGATTGCTGAAAGGATGAATGGTAAATCGGTAACTCTGTATACTAAAGATGAGTTTTTAAAAAAAATTGCTGAAAGAAAAAACAGCATTGAATTATTGATAACTGCCGGGGCGGGAGACATAGACCAGTTGGTAGTGCCGGTAAAAGAAATGCTAGCGAATAAAAATTAATGAGCGCAATAAATAAATACACATTGAAAAAATTACTTGTCGTCATGATATGGATCATGATGGGGGCAGGTACTGTTGTATTGCTGATTGCTGCTATTTCAAAAAGGAATAATGAACGTTGCACGGATGTTGAAATCAAAATCTCGGGAATTCAGAATAATTTCTTTATTGATAAAAATGAGGTGCTTAAGATTCTGGAAAGTTCCAACGGTGGTACCCTTAAAAAAAAGCCCGTCCATCAAATTGACATTGCTTCAATGGAAAGTCAACTCAGCAAGAGCCCGTGGGTGCGAAATGTTGAATTGTATTTTGATAACAACGACGTGTTGAGGGTAAACATAAAAGAGCGCGAGCCGGTAGCAAGAATTTTTACCACCTCTGGCCGGTCTTTTTATATCGATACTTCTTTGACACGTCTTTCACTCAGCGATAAATTTTCCCCAAGGCTTCCTGTATTTACGAGCTTTCCTTCGGATGCAGCGGTGTTATCAAAACAAGACAGTGCACTGATGACAGATATCAGAACCTTCAGTGAATTCTTCGGTGATAATCCATTTTGGATGGCGCAAATTGACCAGGTTGATATTACGGCAAACGGGGAGTTTGATTTGATACCCAAGCTCGGGAATACGATTATTCACTTCGGTGATGCCAATGATTACCGGCAAAAATTCAACAACCTGTTATGTTTTTACAAACAGGTATTAACTAAAATAGGATGGGATCATTACGCAGCAATAGATGCTCAGTTCAAAGGACAGATAGTGGGTGTGCGCAAAGATGCAGGGGAAGTGAAGGCTGATGCTGCCCGGTCCGTGCAGATCATGAAAGCCATGATAGAGGATGCTCAAAAGCAGTCAGATGATTCAACTAATATACAGCTCGATCAGAGCGATGACGATAATAATAACATTCATACTTCTCAGGCAGAAGATTCCGTACCCAGTGAAGACGTTGTCGAAAAAGGGCAAAAGAAAGGTTCTGTAACCCCTATTCATGTTCCTGAAAAACCAACATCCAATGGTGAAAATTCATTAAATCCTAAACCACAAACCATCCATTCAACATCCGTTGAAAAACCAAATCCCAACCCTTCGAAACCGGACAATGCGAAGGAAGCAAAAAAACAAAATGATGAAACTGAAAAAAGAATTCCGAAAGCGGTAATGCCGCCACAGAAGACGAAATCTGAGTATTAAAATTTAAAAAATAACATACCACCACCGCTTTGTGTTTGACATGTCAGCTCAAAGCATATAAACACAAAAACATGAACAACGAACAACCCATTATTGTAGGTCTGGATATTGGTACCACAAAGATCGCTGCTATCGCAGGCAGAAAAAATGAATTCGGCAAGCTAGAAATCCTCGGCTTTGGCCGTGCTAATAGCAACGGTGTGCAGCACGGCATGGTATTGAACATTGATCAAACTATTAAAGCAATACAAATCGCTTTAGAGAATTGTCATGCAAGTAATCCAAATCTTCCGGTTAAAGAAGTGTATGTAGGAATTGCCGGCCATCACATCAAAAGCCTTCAAACGCGCGGAGATATCGTGCGGCAAAACACTGAGGAAGAGATCAAGCAGTCTGAAATTGATCAGCTCGTAAACGATCAGTATAAAACTTATATACCCGCGGGAGATCAGATCATTGATGTAATTCCGCAGGAATTTACGGTTGATAATTTTCAAAATATTCCTGATCCTATCGGGTATAGCGGCGTAAAAGTGGGCGCTAATTTCCATATTATTACCGGTGATAAAAATGCGATCAGGAATATCAATCGCAGTGTGGAGAAAGCAGGTTTGATAACAAAAGATCTGGTATTGCAGCCGTTAGCTTCTGCTGCTGCTGTAATGTGTGATCACGACCTGGAAGCAGGCGTTGCTATTGTGGACATTGGCGGTGGTACTACTGACCTCGCTGTTTTTTATGAGGGAATCTTGAAACATACAGCGGTAATTCCGTTCGGTGGTGAAAATATTACCAATGATATTAAAACAGGATTGGGTGTATTGAAAACGCAGGCAGAACAGATGAAAGTTCAGTTTGGCAGCGCGCTTAAGGATGAAGCTAAATCAAATGCATTTATTACGATTCCGGGATTGAGAGGAATGGCACCAAAGGAAATCAGCGTAAAAAATCTTGCATCTATTATCCAGGCGCGCATGAGTGAGATAATGGATTTTGTGGCATATCATTTGAAACAGGTAGGGCTTGATAGCAAGATGTTGAATGGCGGTATTATTCTTACAGGTGGTGGTTCACAATTAAAACATCTCATTCAGCTTACCGAATATGTTACAGGATTAAATGCGCGCATCGGTTATCCGAATGAACATCTTGCTGCAGGTCATATTGAGGAATTGGCAAAGCCAATGTATTCAACATGTCTTGGTTTGATATTGAAAGGATATAATGATTATGAAAATAAACGTAAGCAATTTGAACAACAATTTGCCAAAGTAAATATTCCTTCATCATTGCAGCATCAGCATGTAGATGAAACAGAGGCAGACATCACTGATCATAAAAATATAGTAAAGCCGCGTAAAACATTGAAGGGGTTTATGGATTCATTTAAAAACGGCCTGATCGAAATGTTTAAAGAAGAAGGAGATTCAGAATTATAATCCAATAACTTTTAATACTAAAAACAAAATTTTAAACTAACCAATTTTAATTCTAACGCACATGATACACTTCGATTTACCTAAAGAGCAATCATCTATTATAAAGGTGATTGGCGTTGGTGGCGGAGGCAGCAACGCAGTAAACCACATGCATAGCCAAAATATCGTAGGAGTGAATTTTATTATTTGCAATACGGATGCACAGGCTTTGGCCAATAGTAACATTCCCAATAAAGTTCAGTTGGGCCCTACCCTTACGCAGGGGCTCGGCGCCGGCGCTAATCCTCAGATCGGCCGTGAAGCAACGGAAGAAAGCCTCGAAGAAATAAAACGCATATTGGAAGTAAATACCAAAATGGCATTTATTACAGCCGGCATGGGTGGTGGTACCGGTACGGGCGGTGCACCCATCATTGCAAAGATTTGTAAGGACATGGGCATACTCACTGTTGGCATTGTCACTACACCGTTTACATACGAAGGCAAAAAAAGAATTGGCCAGGCAGAAGAAGGCATCAGCAAATTAAAGGATCATGTAGATACCCTGCTTGTGATCAGTAATGATAAAATGCGTCACCAGTTTGGCAATCTTACTATGAAGGCTGCATTTGCAAAAGCCGATAATATATTGGCTACTGCGGCGAAATGTATTACAGACGTAATTAGCAGTACAGGCCAGATTAATGTTGACTTTGCCGACGTGTGCACCGTAATGAGAAAAGGGGGCGTAGCGATTTTGGGCAGTGCAGCAGAAGAAGGCGAAAACCGTGCTCAGAAAGCAATTGAGCATGCGTTGAATTCTCCGTTGCTCAATGATAATGATATTCGCGGAGCAAAATGGATATTAATAAATATTAATTCTGCCGAAGGCGAAATGGAGTTTACTATGGATGAGGTGGAAACAATACAGAATCATTTAATCGGCCAGGCAGGAGAGTCGACCGATATAATCCTGGGTCTTGGATATGATGATTCGCTGGGCAATAAGATTGGGATTACATTAATCGCAACCGGATTTGAGCACAAAGATCCTTTTGATAAAAAAGTTCCGGCAGAGCTTACAAAAAGCGAAGAAAAGATTGTGATGGAACTGCAGCAAAATGATCCTAAAAAATATCATCAACCGATTTTTGTTTTTGATGAAGAAAAGGAAGAATTGAAATCTGCAGATGATACAAGGGAAGAAGAAACAATTGTAGAGCAAAAAGGGTTTAAAACAATAAAAGACGAAGATGTAATTGCAACACCGCAAATCCTGATGGATAAAGAATTACAGCCGACTATCGTAGAAACACCACAGGAATCTGCCGTAGATATACGTGATAAAAATACTGTTGATAAATTTTCAGAAAATGTTGTTCATTTCACATTATCTTCGGAACCAAATCCAACCACTGCTAAAGCTAACTCTACCCCAGCCAAGAAAGCAAGTACAACAGAAGTTAAAGAATCAAAAAGTGATAAAGATGCTAGCGCCGCTACATCGTCTGGCGGTTATCTGGCCAAACCTTTGAACATATATGCAGAGGCCAGGCCAAGTGCAGAATCCAATCCTTCAGAGGAACCGTTGGCTCCATTGCAGGATAACAGCCGGGTAGACGAACCCTTTTCTGACATGCAATTGGTAGTTAAGAATTCCCATGAAGCGACGGAGGATAAGGAAGAACCGAAAGTGCGCCAAACAATGCCCATCATGATGCCTTCGGCTGAGGAACTGCCGCCGGCAGACGAAGCAGAAGAGTTAAAGCGCCGGGCTATGGAACGTATAGCGAAGTTGAGGAACTTATCTTTCAATGTAAACGCCGCGGATCCTAACAATGAGTTTGAGTCGGTTCCCGCTTACCTCCGCCGCAATATGGAATTGCATAATTCTCTCGCTAACGTCGAAAGCTTCTATAGCAATTACACTGTCAAATCCGACGAAAATAACAAAGCTGAGATCAGCACTATAAATACTTTTCTTGACGGCAAAAAGCCCGACTAACATTCGTTGTTGTGTGTACTGTTATTTTTAAATACCCCGGAGACTCTCGTTAGCCGGGGTTTTTGTTTGCGTATACCCGTTGACGTTAGAACGTGTGCAGGATTTTAAACTAGCTCGTCAGAATCCAAAATATAGTATATTTAGTTCAAAATTTTATTTATGCAAAACTTGCTCGCTTATTGGTGGGTTGTTCTTTTGTTGATCGTATTGTTCAGCTCCTGGGTTACTGTAAACCAGGGATACGTTTATGTAATCACTATGTTTGGCAAATACCGGCGCGTTCTGGGACCGGGATTAAATTTCAAACTACCTCTGCTGGAGCAGGTTTCTAAGAGGATTAGCGTTCAAAATCGTTCCGTTGAGCTGGAATTCCAGGCCGTGACATCCGATCAGGCAAATGTTTATTTTAAAAGTATGTTGCTATATGCCGTGCAGAATGCCGATGAAGAGACAATAAAAAAAGTAGCGTTCAAATTTATTTCTGATAAAGACCTGATGCAGGCTCTGACACGTACTATAGAGGGAAGTATTCGATCCTTTGTGGCAACGAAGAAGCAGGCCGAAATACTGGGATTAAGGAAAGACATTGTGGATTTTGTGAAAGATCAAATCGATCATTCACTCGAGGACTGGGGTTATCATCTCATGGATTTGCAGATAAATGATATCACGTTTGACCAGGCTATCATTGATTCCATGAGCAAAGTGGTGGCGAGCAATAATCTGAAAGCAGCTGCAGAAAATGAAGGGCAGGCATTGCTAATTACAAAAACAAAGGCAGCAGAGGCAGAAGGCAATGCAATCAAAATTTCTGCGGAAGCAGAGAAAGAAGCTGCAAGATTGCGGGGACAAGGTGTTGCATTATTCCGCCAGGAAGTAGCTTTGGGTATGACTGAAGCTGCGGAGCAAATGAAAAAGGCCAATCTTGATACCAATGTGATATTGTTCAGTATGTGGACGGAAGCATTAAAGAACTTTGCGGAAGTGGGCAAAGGCAACGTTATATTCTTAGATGGAAGCGCTGAAGGTATGGAAACTACAATGAGGCAAATTGAAGCGTTGACGGTAAAACAGGCAACACAGCCTTAATAATTCGTTATTGTGTAACAAAAACCACTTGGGAAACGATGAAAAAATGAGACATTAAAAATTGTCCCGCAGTTGTAAAATGGATCACCAATATAAATATGTTTAAAAAATTTTTGAATATCGCTTTGGTATTTGGAACGCTGCTATCCTTTTCGTCCTGCCATGAGCAAAAGAAATACAGACAACCTGCCGTAAAGATTGAAACAAACTATGGTGATATCATTGTAGAGTTGTATCCTGATAAAGCTCCAAAGACAGTTGCAGCATTTCTCTCTTACGTGGATTCCGGCTATTACAAAGGAGGAACATTTTATCGTGTGCTCAAAGGTGAGGACCAGCCTTCCAACGCATTTAAATCTGACCTGATTCAGGGTGGCATCTGGCAAACTAAAAACAAAATGCAGATTAAGATACCTGGCATTCCGCTCGAAACGACACAGCAAACAGGTTTGCATCATCATGATGGTACGATATCGCTGGCGCGACTTGGCCCGGACACAGGTAACACTGAATTTTTTATTTTAATAGGAGATCAGGCCGGCAAAGATTATGATTATGGCGGCGATGCCAATGCAGACGGACAGGGATTTGCCGCTTTCGGGCAGGTGGTGGACGGAATGGACGTGGTAAAGCAAATTCATGAGCAACCGGATTACAATACCAACTTCACGCCGCCGATAGCGATTAACAATATAGTGAAATTGTGAGGTAAACTAACGGTATCGGGTACTCGAAATGTATCTTTATGGCCAACGGGTATTACCGGTTTGCACAGCGGTTTCCCGGAGCCTTATGCTTTCGTTTGCAAGTTCAGTTTCAAGCTGGCATGGCTTCCACAACGCATACCCGCCGGAAAGATTATACACTTCCTCAAATCCATTTTGCCGCAAAATGCGATGTGCAATATAACCGCGCAATCCCTGCTGGCAATAGATATAGATCGGCTTGTCCTTTGGAAGTTCATCAAGCCGTTCACGTATATCATCCGCAGGGATGTTAAAAGAGCTATCGATGTGACCATCGTCAAATTCCTTTTCTGTTCTTACGTCTATCAATAATCCATTTTTCGGAATCTGATTCACATCGTTCCAATGATAAACTTTCAGCCTTTCATGCAAAATGTTTTCCGCTACGAAACCAGCCATATTCACAGGATCTTTTGCGGAAGAATAAGGAGGAGCATAGGCGTGCTCAAATTCTGTTAACTCATAAATAGTTCCGCCTCTCTTAATTACCGATGCCAGCACATCAATTCGTTTATCCACACCCTCAAATCCTGCAATTTGTGCACTGTATAAATGACCATTTTCCGGCGAAAATGCAATTTGGATTGTCATCAGTTGCGAACCAGGATAATATCCCGCATGCGATCCACCGTGAATAGTAGATATGATGTGTTTTACTCCTGAGAGCTTAAGATGTTTGGATGCCGTACCTGCTGTAGCCACTGTCATTCCAAATATTTGAACAATCGCAGTGTTTATTGCTCCATTATATTTTTGATGGTTGCCTAAAGCAATATTATTGGCACAGATCCGTCCTTGTTTATTAGCCGGGCCCGCGAGGTAAGTAGGAATAGACTGGCCGGTGATTGGATTTGAAAATTCAATTGCATCGCCAACAGCATAAATATCGGGATCAGAGGTTTGTAAATATTCATTTACCCAAATGCCCCTTGCTGATCCTATTTTTAAACCCGCCATGGATGCCAGTCTCGTGTCGGGATGAACACCTACGGAAAGGATTACGAGGTCTGCATAAATGGAACTTCCGTCTTTCAACAATATATTAAGTCCGTCATTATTTTTTTCAAAGCCCGTCACTGTAGTTCTCAATCGGAGATCAACACCTTTTGAGCGAATGTGTTGCTGTGCAATGGCTGCAATCGGGAAATCGACCGGCGCCATTACCTGCGGTGTCATCTCAATAATGCTTACTTCCATGCCAATATCGTAGAGATTTTCGGCCATCTCCAACCCGATGAACCCGGCTCCGATGACAACAGCCTTTCCATTTTTTCTTTGGTTGGCATAGCTTTTTATATGGTCAGTATCGGTCACGTTACGCAGTGTAAAAATTCCATGGAGATTTATACCCGGCAGCAACGGCTTTATGGGTTCTGCGCCTGGCGACAAAACAAGTTTATCATAATGCTCTTCATATTCATCCCCGGTACTGTGATTTCTTGCAGTTATTTTCTTATGGGTAGGATCAATCGCAATCACTTCTGTAGAAACGCGTACATCAATATTGAATCTCCTGTGAAAAGCTACTGCCGTTTGTACGAATAACTTATTCCTGTCTTTTATTACATCGCCTATGTAGTAAGGAAGTCCGCAGTTGGCATAAGAGATATATTCTCCTTTTTCAAAAATTACGATCTCCGCTTTTTCATCCATTCTTCTCAATCTTGCTGCCGTGCTGGCGCCCCCTGCCACAGCACCGATAATTGCATATTTCATCTTTTGTGGTAATCATTTAATCAGGTGCAAAGAAAGAATAATGAAGAAGCAATTATTGTAACAATAGTTACTAAACACCCCGACTCATCGCATTTGAAAACATGACATTCGTCAGGTATTTCGGAAAACAGGTTGGTTTGAAATGATAATTTTCTGCGAGGTTAATTAAAGTTCATTGAATTTGACTCTCGATAATTAGATACGTTAGATAATCTTTGTTGCCTTTTAGTGAATGGGGAATATGAGCATGGCATGGATCCCGATGGATTTTACATTTTTCATTCCGGCTTCATTGAAAGGCGCGTAATCATATACCGCAACGTTATCGACAGACACAGGAGAATATTTGGAAAAAGGATATAAAAGCACGTACCAGCATTCATTTATGGACAGAATATGCAACCGACAGTTCTTTGGTATTGCTTTTCACGGGAACTGTTTGATGCTTCCCATCAAACCAGATCACTTCTATGCTTTGGACAGACTTTGCCTTACCCAAAACCTGGGTGCAGCTGTTTTGCGACCAGTAACCCGATCCAGCCTGTATTTCTCTGACGGGTCCTTTTGTTCCATCTGCATACACCAACCGCAGGGAAGATCCGATGGCGAAAGCATTTTGCGGTGGTCCTTGTAAGCGAACCCGGATACCCGGATTTGGCGTCTCATTCAGGTAAAGTTTAAGTGGCGCATTGTTTTGCGAAACAGCCAAGTCGACTTTACCATCTCCGTTAAAGTCTGCAACTGCAGCCCCGCGTTGCTCCCCATAGATTTTAATACCTGATTGTTCGGCAGGAACAGCGGAAAAATTTCCCTGCCCATTACCCAGAAGAAGAAGACCCTTACCCGCATCGAGCCGGGAAACGGATGGGGGAAAATCATAGAAGTTTTGGCTTAGAAACACATCCTCATTTCCATCATTATTAAAATCGGCTACATTGGCGCTAAAGGCTGCTGTAAATTGAGCATCAATCGGAAGCGGATAGGCTTTAAATCCATCAGGGGTATTTATAAAAAGCATCGTCTGCAGCGTGTTAATTTCTTTGTATGGAAGTTCTGGCAGATTATTCCCGAAAATATCGCTCAAGGTAGCTTCGGCAAATTGCTTATAACTTGATACGCTATTCGCTATCATTGGGAAGGACTCATAATTATAAAGTCGTCTCCTGGGCACATATTGGCCCTGGCCATCCGATTCGGCCTCAAAGATATCGGTAATCATATCGTGGTTGAAATCTCCAAAATACATGCGGATGGGTTTCCCATACGCCAATTGGTAAGAACTGTTCTGCCCTATATTCGTTGCAATAATATCCGGACGGCCATCATTATTAAAATCACCGGTGGCAACGCCTTTCCACCAGCCTTCATAGTTCCCTAGACCAACGGTTTGCGTTACCTCATGAAAAACTCCACCGTCATTTTTAAAAAGGTGCAGCGTGCCCCATTCCGTACTGACCAGCAGATCCACTTTCCCGTCTCCGTCATAATCGGTGAATACGGCCCCGGTAACCAGTCCCAAATTTTCGAGCAACTTGGAATTGATTTGGTCGGGAATGAAATGCCCATTTTCATTTTTAAAGAGTCGGGAAGGTGCATTGGCAGGATAGTGCGCCGGCAAAAAGTTTCCGCCAACAAATAAATCGAGGTCGCCGTCATTATCATAATCTGCCATAGCCAGTGGCCCCGTTGTTGATAAGATTCCCTGAATACTGTCGTTTGCTACTGCATGATTTCCTTCAATTGTATATTGATAAGCCGAAGGAGCACTGACTTTACCCTGTTCGTAGTTGGCACTTCCGAACATGATATGCGTTTTGTCGTTTGTTTTCCAGCCAAGAATAGTCGTTTGATCCCCGGGCACCATGCCGGTCAAACCACCCATTTGAATCTGCCGGAAATGGCCTTTACCGGTATTTTCAAAAATTCCCATTTCTCCATCTTTACCTGAAGCGATAAAAAGATCATCATTGCCATCACCATTGTAATCAATCCAGGAAACTCCTGGGCCGGGGCGGCTTAGTTGAGCCGGCAGCAATGGCTGAAGGTTATAGTCCTCGTAATTATTCTCATGGTGAACGTAGGGGACACGATCGGAGATATCATTAAAAAGAGTCTTTTGGATTTTTACAAGAGTATCCTTCTCAATTTTCTCAGAGCCCGATTCGTATACTTCATAAATGCGATTGGCTTTCATGCTATCCACAATACTCTGCCTGTGGTTGGGCCAGGTCACTATGATGCGATATAGTCCATCCTTTTTCCCGTTGGCAGCAAACATAGCAGAGGGGGAAGAACCCGATAAATAATCTCCACCCGCACTGATCTGCTTTTCTTGGGGAACTGAACCTCCTTCCAGACGGATATTAGCGCCGATACCTTCTGTATTGGGCTTGTTTCCTTTTAGGCTCACGAGAATGCGTGGGGCGTTCGTCATATTTTCAAACACAGTAGCCGTTTTATTCATTCTGTTACTCACAAAATCGAGATCGCCGTCATTATCAAGATCTGCTACAGCCATCCCCTGGGAAACGTCTGATTCTTTAAAACCCCAATCTGCGCTTTTATCAGTAAAAGTGAGGTCGCCATTGTTTTTAAACATCTTATTTGGAAGTTCCAGCGGCGGTGCCATATTAATAAGCGTACCAAAATGATCATCCATGTCGATATTCTCATGTATGAGTTTTAGCTGTGTATCGATATCCAGGATATCGTATAAATAGCCGGTATTGACAATCAAATCTTCATATCCGTCCAGATCGATGTCCAAAAATTTAGTGGCCCAGGACCAGTCCGTTGCTTCCAGTCCGCTCAGGTAAGATATTTGAGCGAACGTTCCGTCGCTTTGCTGTAAATACAGAGAATTACGATTATACTGCGGACAGGATTGCATATCATCCGTCCGGTCAGGCGTTGGATTATCTGAGCCCACCTGACGAAGGTGCCGGTCATGTTCAGGGCTGAGCATCTCGGTCGTAAAGATATCCATCTTGCCATCCCGGTTGATGTCGGAAAAATCAACTGCCATTGATGAGAAGCTGGCATCCCGTATGGCCTTCCAGCCTATAGCTTTAAATGTGCCATTGCCCTGGTTTATCCAGATGCGGTCGGGCGAATAGAAATCATTACATATGTAGAGGTCAGGCAGTCCATCATTATTTAAATCCTGAAATTTGGCACTAAGTCCCCAATCTCTTTGTAACCCTAAAGGTTGCCCATTTTCGTCCAGGAAGATAGAATCTGTATTAGTTACTTTTTTAAAGGTTCCGCTGCCATCATTAAGGTATAATTCGTCTTTGACACCTGCTTCTGCTACTCCGGCCAGCTTATGATCTTTAGTATATATAATCTGGTAATCATTTTTAAATTTAGGAACGATACTGTAAGTCTCACCGTGATCCGTTTTCGTTATTATGAGAAGTTTATTTTGAGTCAATTGCTGAGAAGGATAGATATCTTTATCAGATTTCGACTTATAATTGGTAATGTATAAGTCAAGGTCGCCGTCATTGTCGATGTCAGCAAGAGTCATGGTCATACTTCCATCAGCAGGTCCGAGGCCGCTGTTTTTATCTAAAGTGAAAGTTCCATTACCATTATTGAGATATAGCGTGTTTGTCTTATTCAGAGAGGAAACCAGCAAGTCTGGTTTGCCGTCCCCGTTTACATCAGCAAAGACCGCACCGGTGGAATAATATCCGGGGTGCGCAACCCCGGCTTCTTCAGTAACATCACGAAACTTCATCCCGCCCAGATTTTTATAGAGTTTGTTGTGTCCATCCAGACTGCAGAAGTACAGATCGATAAGACCGTCTCCATCATAGTCTCCTGCAGCTACACCCGAACCATTTAAAAAGTGACGGTTACTGGCGATCTCTGAATCGCTTATCATATTTTCGAACGTGATACCGGTTTGATCGGGGGATAGTTGCTTAAATCCTGTGTAACCATCTTGGCCCGGGTCAATTTCTGCCCAGCGATAGTTTTTTTCGTTGTGCCAGATCAGAGATTTATTATAGTCAGAAGAATGGCAACCTGAAAGTATCATTGCAATAGTAAATACCCCGGTAATAAATAACAAATTAGATTTCATTAAAGGAAATGGATTTGGGTCTATTTTCAATTTGCAGTTTAGTATCTTGTTGGCGACTATAGTTTAAGGTTTTATCGTCTTCTTTTTAATGTTCCTTTAGTTTTTAGTGTTTTCATAGCTCCAGTCATTAGTTTTCCCGAAAGTCATATTAATTTGATCTTTCTTCTTTCTCAGGCTTCTTTTTTAGCCTTCACTTTTTTCATTTAACTAAAATACCATAATATTAAATTTAATGGTGCAACAAGAAAAAGACAACAAAACTATTTTAATTGAAGAGATAGGTGAATACGTACCTGCTTCGGTAACTTATGATTTCAAGGGAAATGTTTTTAAGATTATTTTATATGTAACCCTATACTAAATATAGTGTATTTATCTGGTCGGGTTATTTTTTCTCCTCCCGTTTGTTCATTTTTGTTATAAATATATTCCTTTGTTCATTAAGCTATTCTTCAAAGGAGTCAATTGTATTCTCGTCTTTTGACCGGCCTACTCCCTGGTAATATTTGAAGTCATCGTTATGCCCCTCTGCATATCTTTCAGCTATTGGTTGGCAGTTTTCATCAATCTTAAATTTTTTTACGGGTTTAATTTTTTCTTTGACTTGTGTAGCAATTTGCAGGAATGGAGGGATCGTTTAAACATATCAAAACATAATTTTGATCATGTTCTTTAAAAAAAATATTTGTGGCTGTGAGGATCTTGAATAATTACCTGGAACATTATCCCTGATCCCTGATCTTGTAAATGTTTAACGAATGGGGAATATTAGCCCCGCATGAATCGCAAAGGTGTTTACATTTTTGATCCCGGCTTCATTGAAAGGTGCATAATCATATACCGCACCGATATCTGCAGACACACGAGAATATTTGGAAAAAGGAATGTAAAAACCCGCACCGGCATTGAATATTGGCTTCGTTTTACTTACATTACTGCTAAATTCCCCGAGGTATTGGTCATACATAATTATATTGAAGCCGGCGCCGGCAGCAACATATGGGTGAGCAAAAATTTTATCAGTCAAAATATAATTCACCTGTGCCTGCACCGGTATTTGCTGTATCGAATTAGTGATAACTGCAGAAATTGTATTACCTGTACCGTCGTTGTAAGTGGATCTTGAAAATTTTTGATAGAAATCATTATAGCCAATATTGCCGCCAATACTCAACTTGTTGTTTAGAGCATAAGTCACGGCTGCATTAAATCCACGCCCAGCCGGATTGGAAACATAATTCGTGAAATCGCCCGACGGTACATCCACTCTATAGGCCAGTGACATTTTCACTTTGTCTTGCGCCCGCGTTGTTGTAGAGCACGTCAAGATCATTGCTGTTGAAACTCCTAAAAATTTTAATATCGATTTCATAATTATATCTTCTGATTTAATTCTTGTCAATCGGCTTTAATGTATGGCGATTGTGTAAATAAATTTTGAACCTGGGTAGCTGCATAAGACGGATCGAAGACTAACGCTCCTGCAGATAAGCCGCTCCATACCGATACGATCTGATCACCGTTTGCTGAAGCATTCTTGAGATCAAGCATGTCAATCTCCAGTGAATTATTTTGAACTGAATAGACACCGAATGCATATGGAGAATAATACCCATAGCCGGGATATCCCCAATAATATGGATCCCAGTAGCCACCGTACGCATCCCAATATGCTGAATAACCTACATATCCTGTTGTGATATTCGTCAGCTCGGTGACAGTGATAGCCAGGCCGGGTTGATCTGATTTACTGACTAAAGTATAGCCCCGTTGCTGCAATGCCGAATCGAGTGCGTTGATGAGGGCTGATTCAAACGGTCCTTGTATACGACCTACCAATTGACCATTTTCCACCACATCAGCAGAATCAGCAATACTGAAAGTTTTATATGAACCAAAATTGACGCTGGAATCTTTGTTGGTAATATATACCATAGATTCAGAGTTGGTCAAATGATTCAGTGGATCTTTATTGCAGCCCGCCAGGGCAATGAAAGAAAAAAGCGCTAAAGTTGGCCAGATATCTATTCTCATATATCCTGATATTTTCATAAAACTTATGCCACAAAAGTGCTACCAGTGTTGCATGCATTTTTATTAATTAACCTTAGTATAACACTTCTGAAAATGCCGGGTAAAAATTTAAGCTAATACAGATTTGAAAAAGATTTGAATAGTAATTCACAAAATTTTCAGAAGAATTACATTTAAACATTTGCCCGGGGAGTAACAATGAAATAAAGTGCAACGATTACAGTGGCTGCTGCAGTGATCACAAATGCCGTCTGAGCATTATACTGAAGCCAGATGAACCCCGTAAGAGAACTTGCCAGCATGGCGCAAATGCTTTGCAGGCCTGTATAGGTACCGATGGCTGTAGCAGTGTCTTTTTTATCAGTGATGTTGCTGATCCATGCTTTGGAAATACCGTCAGTGGCTGCAGCATAGATTCCGTAAAGAAAAAAAAGCCCGAAGAAAATATAGAGGTGGGTATTTATTGCCATACCGAAATACACGGCAGAAAACAAAATAAGACCGGTGATTAAAATTTTTTTTAAGCCCAACTTATCTCCGAGGATCCCCAGTGGAAAAGATGATAAGGCATAGATGACGTTATAAAAAATGTATACGCCAATTATCAATGTATCATTAAGCCCGGCCTGCTTTATTTTTAATAGCAGAAAAACATCAGAACTGTTGAACAATGTAAACACCAATAGACCGATCACTACCCGTTTGTACATCGCCGGGCTTTCTTTCCAGTAATGAAGAAATGAAAAAAATGGTGTCGAAATTTTTGGCCTTCCTGTAGATCTTCTTTTTTCCTTTAGATATAATGTTGCCATTATCGCTAATAAACCAGGTATAAAGGCGATCAGGAAAAGCGCTTTATAATGATCGGGATGAAAATATAGATAGAGGAGCGCAAATGCCGGTCCTATTACCGCTCCCAAAGTATCCATCGATCGATGAAAGCCGAATATCTTTCCTTTGGTTTGTGGAGTGGCTTCATCAGAGAGTATGGCGTCTCTCGCACCGGTTCTGAGGCCTTTGCCAAACCGGTCCATTGTACGTGCAAAGAATATCCATAAGGGATAAACGAATATGGCCATCATTGGTTTTGATATCGCACTGAATGCATAGCCCCATCGCACAAAGGGAACTCTTTTGCCTGAAGCATCTGAAAGTTTTCCGAAATATCCTTTGCTTAGTCCTGCGGTAGCTTCAGCAAGGCCTTCCAGAATACCGATCAATAATACCGAAAAGCCGATCGATTTAAGATAGATCGGCATTATTGGATATAGCATCTCACTGGCAACGTCGGTAAACATACTTACCAACGACAAGATCCAAACCGTGCGAGTGATGTATTTCGAAAAATTCATCCTGATTGTATTCGGAGATGAAATTAGGATGAAAGTTTTAATATAAAATTTAGAAATGTCTCTAAACCGACCTCTATCTTGAATAGAAACTCACGGAAACCTTTTGCTATTCTCTGCTTTGGCATTTTGTAACATAGTGAGGAAACGTTGTACATTCGGATCATAACCACCTGCGTTTTGTATGATCTTTCCTGTCTCGTCAGTTAGGATATATAGTGGTTGTGCATTGGAATTGGCAATCGTGGCTTCAAAGTCAAGGTTCTTGGCGCCTACATTGTCTATTTGAGATTGATCAAATTTCGAAACATACTGTTCACTATCCGGTAACTCCCTTTTTTCATCCACATATAAGGACGCGACCACAAAGTCATTGTGCAATACAGAACTTACTTCTGGTTTCGATAGAACTTCGGCTTCCATTTTGCGACAATTCGCACAGCTATGTCCCGTGAAGTCGATCATGATTGGCTTGTTCATCGCCTTTGCTGCGGCTTTTGCTTCATCAAAATCGAAGAAGGTTTGTACACCAGGAATTTCCGATGATAGTATGTCGGTATATTTCTTGGGCTTAATTTCTATGGCAAGATTTTGCGATGAATCATTATTGTTTGAATTCAGGCTTGCGTTCTTAATCAATTTTTCCAAATTAAAATCCTGCGTTTTGTTTTCCGGCAACCAGCCACTGATGCCATTTAACGGTGCGCCCCACAATCCCGGAATCATGTATACTGTAAAAGCCAACGTAGCAATAGCAAATAATAATCTCGTTACAGATAAATAAGGATGACCATAATCATTCAACGGCAAATTATCATCATGGTTGAATTTTATTTTACCCAGTAAATAAAAACCGAGTAACCCGAAAATAATAATCCAAAGCGAAAGGTAAACTTCCCTGTCGAGCAGCCGCCAGTGATAAGCAAGATCTGCATTGGAGAGGAACTTTAACGCCATGGCAATTTCAATGAAACCAAAAGACACCTTTAACGTGTTAAGCCATCCACCTGATTTTGCGATCTTGTTAAGCAGGCCAGGGAACATAGCAAAGAATGCAAATGGTAATGCAATAGCCAATGAAAACCCGAAAAAGCCAATTACAGGACCGACCCGCTGTTGTTGTTTGGTAACGTCTACCAACAGGTTGCCAATGAAAGGAGCAGTACAGGAAAAGGAGACTAATACCAATGTAAGTGCCATAAAGAAAATGCCTGAAAAGCTTTTCATGTTTGCTTTCGAATCTGCTTTATTCGTCCAGGATGAGGGCAATGTAATTTCAAAGGCCCCCAGGAAAGAAATACCAAACACCATAAACAACACAAAAACAAAAATGTTGAATGCTGCGCTCGTAGAAATATCATACAAAGTACTCCTGCCAAAGATCAGGGTAATTACAAAGGCAAAAAATACAAAGATGGCAATGATCGATGTCGAGTACAGTAACGCATTCCTAATGCCCTGTGCTCTCGACTCACTTCTTTTTAAAAAGAAACTAACGGTTACGGGAAACATGGCGTACAGGCATGGTTGCAACACAGAAATAAATCCCCATCTTAATCCGTCAAGAAATGTGTGCGATAAACTTTTATGAGCCGCCTCAACAGTTTGTGCACTCACAGGCTCATTGCATAGCAACATGAAAATTGCAAGTGCAATCAGCGAGAAAAATATTTTGTACATTTTCATGGCCGTAAAAAATAGGATAACTGCAAGGGTTATCCTATCTATATCGTTAGTTGAAATAAATTTTTAAAGAGCGATTTCAAATGGTATCGTTTTGGGTGGCAGGCATTGATGATCGTTGCACACCATGTATTCCACACTGCCGGAAACTTCTTTCGTGCCGGGCCGCACTTTTACCAGTTGAATAAAATCAACACTATTCTCAAAGTATTTTTGATTTAGCTTAAAAGCGTCTTCATATACCGTTTTCATCTTGCCGGATTCTTTTGCTTTGCCCACAGCTTTTGCATTGGTAAAAGTTAATGAAGTAGCTACAGCGCCTCCGTCGGGATTGTAAATAGAATATATATGCCACGTAGGGTCTACTAAAGCTTTCACATGCACTTCAAATAAAGTGGAGGATTTTTTTACTACGTTGTAACTAAATTTAACCGGCTTTAATATCTGGGCAAATGATGCCTGAACTAAAAAAAGGCTCACTAATACTGTAAATATTCTTTTCATTATCTTACTGGTTTGTCACTAATATCTTTATTATAAACGATAAATTATTCTATAAAGCTGCTTCCATTACTTTTTTAACTTTATTTATAGAAAACAGGTCATAAAAAACCTGCCTTCCGTCTGTATTTCCCAATACCTCACTGCTGGCTCTTTCGGGGTGTGGCATCATACCAAAAACATTTCTTTTTTTATTGCAAATTCCCGCAATATTGTACATCGATCCGTTAGGAGAATAATCCTTGTCAAACTCACCCTGGTCATTACAATAACGATAAATGATCTGCTTTCCGTTTATCAAATCGTTCAAAATTTTGTCGCTTGCAAAATAGCGTCCTTCACCGTGTGCCACAGGTACTTTCAATACCTTTTTTGCCGGATCATTTTCATTGGTGATAAGTACATTTTTGCACACAAATTGCATATTGCTGTTTCTCAAGAGAACTCCCGGCAGCAGTCCGCTTTCACATAAGATCTGGAAACCATTGCATACTCCGAAAACCTTGCCACCCCTGTTGGCAAATTCTATCACGCTTTGCATCATCGGGCTGAAACGGGCAATAGCGCCGCATCTGAGGTAATCGCCGTAGCTGAATCCGCCCGGCAACACAATGCAATCTTCCATATTAAACATGGAAAGATCTTTGTCTTTGTGCCAGAGTACAATTACCTCCTGGCCGAGATCATTTTGTAATGCATCGATCATGTCTCTGTCGCAGTTGGATCCGGGAAAAATTACAACACCAAATTTCATTTGCGATGATATTTTATCAGGTGGCAAAAGTACGAAGTTTATGGGTTAGGATTTGTGACACAAGTGCTACAAGCCCTATCTTCTGAAATACGTCATATAAATAGCAAATGCCGCCATAATCCAATGTATAGATGCGATTAGAATTTTTTTAGTTGGGTAAAAGAAAAAACATGCAATAAATGCAGACAACGGTACCGCAGCGAGAATCCAATATTGAAGATTGTGTGTGGTATTAATGAAAGGAATAAATAGTGAAACGACCAGGTACAATACAGTCAATCCCCAGCTTTTTCTTACCTGTACGATTTGCCGGCGAATGTTCGATTGCACATACCATCCCCCTGCTATCGCAGTTAAAGCAATTAAGGCAATACCGGTGAACTGCACATTGTTTTTTACAAATACCGGGTAGCTTAGATGAATTCCGGAAACCTGGAAGCTGTACAATTGGTTGTTAAGAAAAAGCCATGCAAATAAAAAATACCATGGTGTGGCGATTCCAAGCAGCGCAATGATCCATTCTGCAACACGAGGAGGTCGTATCAGAATCAATGCAAAGATGATGAGTAATGCAAAGGCAATTGCCGGGAAATAAAAAAATGTGGCGACGCCCACTGCCATCCCGATATTATATAATGTGGATTTTACATGAGGATTGTTATACATGCTGCTCATTTTCGCCCAAATCCAGATGAGCAAGGTGTTGATCACTAACGGGGCACTCAATACATTCCATTCAGTAAAGAAAGAAGTGATGAGCAGATAACTCATGCCGGCAAGGTAATTCGGTTTTTGAATCAACCTCCGGTTGTTCAACAATTGATTAAAGCTAATGGCTTGAGTGTACAAAAGGAGAAATGTTATTACCGTATATGTTGTGGGATACTTGTCCAATGCTGGTTTCAGTGCACCCAGAATTTGGTTGTATAAGAAACCGTCCGCCTTTTGTATAACTGGGATCTGTGGATGAATGAACCATTCCAGCTTGAGGAGCAAGCCATATACAAAGAGCATGAAAGTATTTATCGGATTGTTAGCCCTGAATACTCCTGTCACTGGTGAGTTTAAATTAAGTGTTGAAAGACCAAAATTAAAAATTGAAAATTAAAAAATCTTGTTCGACAATTTATCTATTATTAATATTCAATTTTTGCGAAGCAAATATAATTTCTGAAAGTGCACGGCACAATGATCTGATAGTAGCTTACCTGTTTTGCATAGCGAGGCATGAATTCATGACTCCTGTCGAGGCTGCGCAAAGGCGGGTTTAATATCACCTGCCCATTTGCCGTTACAGATTGGTCATTAATGAGCTGCGCATGTCGCTCCAGCTCGTTAAACAGGAAATGGATCTTTCCGCCTGTTACGATCTTGCCATAAGAAAGATACCGGTCAGTATTATCGTCAAACTGCGATTTGTGAACCACATTACTCCATATCATGTTGCCGCTCTTGTCCAGGTCGAGCACGGCAATGTTTTGATAATAATACCGGGTGGGTTGTCCTGAGTAATACGGGTTGCCGTAAGGATAGGCGCCATAACCCGGATAGTAATACGGAGAATAGGTCATGTAGCCATCGTATGGTGCATAAAAGCGATTATACCCGTACAGGTAATCATAGCGGTTCCATTGTGTTCCCCGGCTTTGGCTGCTGCGATCTTCAGCCGCCAAAATAAATCCGCCGTCTTTTTTCAAAATTACATCCTGGATGAAATAATCATTAAAAGCAAACTTGCTGTTGCCTTCGGATCTTGCCATTGAGCGGAGCGTATCACTGAAGGGAGCAAATGTTTGCGAAACGAGTGTATCCTGCCGGGCATTCCACACGGCAGTGTAAAGTCCTTCCACATTGCCATTTCGCCGTAAATAGTACAGCGAATTAAGAAGATACTGTTTGTTTTCGTTGTCGATTTTCAGTTTTATTTCATCAAGATAATTTCCCCCAAGGTTCAGTTGGTTGGAGATGAATTCATCTCTGTCCGCAGGCTTGGTGATCAGGAAAAGGTTTTGTAAATAATCTCTTGAGTTAGCCCTTGCTCCCCTGGTAAAAACAAAGTTGCCCTCATTATCTACATAAAAATCGCTGAAGATATCTTTGTGCTCTTCATAGTCCGCCACTATCTTTGATCTGTGAATCAGTTGCAGGCTGTCATTCAGCAATAACGTAGTAAAACTGAACTGGTCATACTTTTTCTGAATCTTGTACACCACGATCTTCGATCTGTCTTCACTGTGAATGGTACTGTAAATTTTGTTATCGGCAAAAAAACTGATGTGCGTAGTATCAACGGGGAAAGGTTTTTTTATAATGTTTCCCTTTCCGTCAATTTCCGCAGCATCGCAATACAAGATATTTTTCTTTTGATATTGGTAAATGATGTACGCAAATTCCGGGTAGGCCACGAAGTCAACATTGATCGTTCTGTCAGGTAAAAAATCAAGATCTGTCCGTTGAATAGATTTCATGGTGTTATCATACACACTCACCGCGTAATTGTTCCGGATGTGCTTATATATTAAATAATTATTACCCACCTTTCCGATTATGTCAAAATCAAGAGACTGTGTATCGTCATTTTCAGGATCGCTGTAAGTGATCTGCTGTGAAAAAGAATGGATAGTTATTAAACTGAGTATGCAAAAAATCAAGATCTGCTTCATGGTCCTGGTTATTGTCTGCTAAAGTAAATAGATGTTTCTATCAAGCGTCTAAATCGAAATATTTTATTTTTGATGAAATACTAATTTACGATAAAATTATGGCTGTCGTTTTAATATCAGGAGGCACCGGCCTCATCGGTACAAAATTAACAAGCCATTTAACAGGCGAGCATCACGAGGTGATCATTTTGTCAAGACGCAGGAATGAAACGTCAACTGATCCTCATGTTTCTTTCTCTTTCTGGGATGTAAAAAATAAGGTTATTGATGTGGCGGCCGTATTGAGGGCAGATCATATCATTCACCTGGCAGGTGCGGGTGTTATGGATAAAAAATGGACTAAGGAATACCAGCGGCAGATCATTGAAAGCCGAACTAAAAGCGCTTCCCTCATCATAGATACCCTGAACGCAAATCCGCACCATGTAAAAACGTTTGTGTCTGCCTCGGCCATTGGCTGGTATGGTGCAGACAGTGATCCGCTGATTCGCAAAGAAGGATTTTTGGAAAGCGATCCGGCCGGGAATGACTTTTCGGCCGAAGTCTGTATGCAATGGGAAAATATTCCGGACGAAGTAAAACAATCGGGCATGCGATTGGTAAAATTCCGGACCGGTATAGTATTGAGCAATGATGGAGGCGAGTTTAAGGAAATTAAGGCACCGCTGAAATTTGGAGTGGCCGGAATTTTCGGAGATGGTAATCAAATCGTAAGCTGGATTCATATCGATGACATCTGTCGTATGTATATGGAGGCCATAAGAAACCGGGATCTGCGCGGAGTATACAATGCGGTAGCGCCGTTACCGGTTTCTAATAAAAAACTGATGATGGTGACAGCGGAAAAAATGAGGAATAGATTTTTTATTCCCATTCATGTTCCTAAATTTTTTTTAAGACTTTTTTTGGGCAAAAGAAGTATCGAAATTCTAAAAAGCGCAACAGTGAGCTGCAAAAAAATAAAAGCGCTTGGCTTTACTTTTCTCTATCCCACTATTGAATCTGCCGTTGATGAGTTGGTGAAAAAACAACGATGAAAAAATTTCACAAGTCGTCTGTAGTAAATTTTTTAACTGCGAAAAAGTAGTAACCGGCTATATAAACCAGGCTAGCCAATACCAATACATATTCCGGCGGAGCATTTTGATAGATCACCTTATTGCCAAATGGAATCGGAAGCATTACATCGGTTACCTGTAGTGGCAGAAAATAACCAACCGGCGACATGTCTAATTTAACGTTGATCAGCACAGTAAATAAAAATTCAAATATCAAACCATAAATAAAAAAAACCGCGATAGCTGCACCGCTTCTCCTGAAGACCACTGCCAGGAACATGGCAAATGTGATATAGGCAACCGTTTGTATGAAAATATAAATAACGTTTTCCATTCCCTGGAAACTAAAATGCGAGCCTGTTGTCAGAGATCCGAGTAAAAGCGCTACTAATGCGTTAAATAAGGTTGCGACTAATGAAAACAAAACTGCAAAAACAAATTTCACAGTTATGAATTGCCATCTCGTCCAGCCGTCGATGATATTCTGCCGGTGCGTTTTAAAATTGAATTCGTTGGTGAGCAGCATGATGAAAAGTATTCCGGGAAAATATAACAGCCAGCTACTCATCCACCCTACCGTTTGCCACACTTTCGGAAATGCATAAGGAGTGCCCAGCAGTATTTGGCTTTGCGGAAGATTTTCGATGGTAAGTTCATTTACATAATAACCCGTATAATTGATACCCAGGATGGCAAATGAATAAAGGATAGCAAATACCCAAAATGCTTTGTAATTTTTTACTTTAAGCCATTCAATTCTCAATAAATGTATCATGCAGTTTGTTAGTTGTTGGTCAGTTCAAAAAACCGGGATTCAAGGCTTTTCTTTTTAAGAACAAGATGGTTCAAGATAATGCCATTATCGAAGCAATGTTTATTGATCGATTCAAGATTGGCGGTACCCACGGGGAAGAATATTTTTGTCAGCCCTCCTTCTTTGGTAACCCTGGTATGACCCGGCATGGACTGTAATGTTTGTATCAACCTGTCGATGTCTTTTGCACCGACTTCCACCATATCTTCATTCGACAAAATTTCATTTACGTTTCCCGAGGTAATTAATTCACCTTTCCTCAATATAGCTACGTGGGTACAAACTTTTTCCACTTCATCAAGCAGGTGGCTTGCCATGATGATCGTTTTACCTTCACTATGCAATGCTTTCATCAAGTCTCGTATTTCAGCAATGCCTACCGGGTCGAGGCCATTGGTCGGTTCGTCAAAAACGAGCACGCGAGGATTACCCAACAGGCAGGATGCAATAGCCAGTCTCTGCTTCATCCCCAAAGAATAGGTGCTGAATTTTGAGTGTTCTCTCTTGGTGAGATCAACAGTTTCTATCACTTTAGGAATATCTTCTTTGCCGTGTTGCTTTATCTCTGCAGCTATTTCAAGATTTTTTGTACCAGACAGGTAATGATAAAAATTAGGAGTCTCCAGCAGTGTTCCTATTTTTCGTCTATGCATTTCCGTTGGTACTTCATCAAAAAGTTTATATTGGCCCGATGTTGGTTTCAGAATATCCATGATAGTACCCAACAGTGTCGTTTTGCCGCTACCGTTAGGTCCTAATATTCCAAAAACTGAACCTTCGGGTACAGAAAAGCTTACGTTTTTTAACGCATTAATTCTGCCGTAGTTTTTGGATAAATTTTCAACAGTGAGTATTGCCATAGCTATGTAAAGATTCTTCTAATAACTTTTAAAGATACGATTGCAGAAACAAACTATTTCATCAATATTTTTTGAACGGTAAATACTTCTTCACTTTTTCCACGCTAACGTTGATAACTTATATGACTGTCATTGTTTTTTAAAACAGTTTTAGATATACATTTATCCAAAAAAATCAAAATGTTTAAAAAACTGATCAGGGGAATTATTTGCTTTACACTTTATTGGCTCATAACATCCGGTGCAAATAGCACAAATGCACAGTGCGGCATACCACCCACCAGTGGTTCTGTTACTATTTCAATCGTCAATAACATTGTGAATAGTTATTATCCGGGTACAGGCAATCCGGTTGCCGGAACAACATCACTTACAATCGGTACTTTGGACAGCAGGGGAAATTCCACTCCCATATCTTCGGGCGACCTGTTATTGATCATTCAAATGCAAGGTGCAGATATTGATACGACTAATAGCGATGCATACGGAGATGCAGCGAGCGGTGCACCGGCATCAGGTTATCAAGGCGCAAATTTGAAAGCCGGTTATTATGAATACAATACGGTGACCTCTGTTGCGGGATCAACAATTACTTTTAGTTATCCTTTAGCTAATAATTATTTTAATCGCGACTTTACATCTGCCAACTCTATTCAAAGTTACCAGGTAATACGTGTTCCCCGCTATTATGATCTTAAGATAAAAAAGAATGCCTCAATAACTTGCCCTGCATGGAATGGGAGCACCGGCGGAGTAGTGGTACTTGATGTAAATGATCTGTTTACATTGCTCGGGTCCATTGATGTAAGATATAAAGGTTTTAGAGGTGGTGGTGGCAAAAATCTTACGGGTGTTACCGCAGGTAACAGTAATGGCACAAGCACGCTAACTAATACGGATTATCGCTGGAATTCTCCTTTGACTAACTCGTCAAATATGACTGGTGGTGCAAAAGGTGAAGGAATTGCAGGAACACCAGCATATTACTTTGTTTACGGTACCACCGTTACCGTTACAGGTAGCGTAGAAGGCTATCTGGCAGGATGTATGGGCAGAGGTGCTCCGGGGAATGCAGGTGGCGGGGGAACAGATGGGAGTCCCGGCACCAATCAATATAATTCCGGCGGCGGCGGCGGCGGTAATGGCGGCGCTGGTGGTAGAGGTGGCAGCGGATGGAATGGTGGCAGTGGCGATTCAAGCACTTATTTTACCGGAGGATATGGGGGCAGCATATATGCTCAATTATCTACTAAACAATTTTCTATGGGTGGCGGGGGCGGTGCCGGTTCCGCCGATAACAGTGTTCCTTCAAATGAATACAGTTGCAGCGGCGGATCAGGTGGAGGCCTTATTATAGTGAGAGCTACTCGGTATACAGGAAGCGGTTCTGTACTTGCGGATGGGTCCAACGCACCGGGTGTAACAGACACTTACGCTCCACCTCAAAACGATGCAGCCGGCGGTGGTGGTGCGGGCGGTACCATTGTAATGGTAACTACCGGCACAGGAACAGTGGGTTTGGATAATGTAACAGCTTCTGCAACCGGTGGCGCGGGTGGTGATATGACTAATTATTATGACTATGGTCCCGGCGGCGGCGGTGGTGGTGGCGTCATAATTACCAATGGAACGTTTCTTTCTACTGATGTAAGCGGTGGTGCAAATGGTCTCACATTGTCTGGATCACCAACAGGCCCACAGGATAATAACTATGCAGCTACGGCAGGCGCTGACGGACAATTGATTACTTTGTCTGCTTCACCATCATTTATCAATTCAGTCAATCCCGGATCCCCATGCGGTACACTTCCGGTGACATTGACGGACTTCCGTGCTTTATTAAATAATGGAGCAGTAGACTTAACATGGGATATCACCAATGTAATTAATCTGAAAAGTTTTGTTGTAGAATATAGCAATGATGGAAGCAATTTCTCTGCATTGTCTACTGTGTACTATCAAAATGATAAAAGCACTTACGATTATATACACAAAACTCTTTCTTCTAAAAATTTCTACAGGTTAAAGATGATTGATGAAGATGGCGGAATTTTTTACAGCAAAGTATTAAGTGTTCAAACCTCAAACATTGGCAATAGGATATTGTTCATGTATCCAAATCCTGCGTTTAGCGACGTAACACTGAAATTACATTCATTAAATAGCGAAGAAGTTAATGTCAAAGTAACAGATAATACCGGAAGGATAGTGATCAGCAGAGTGGCAGCAGTGCAGCCGGGAGATAACTATTTGCCGATCGATGGTATTGAAAAGTTGCCCGCAGCTATGTACATGGTTCACATTAAATCAAAATCAATAGATGTTGCTGAAAAATTGATAATAAGCAAAAAATAGAATAGGATTTGTTTTTGTAAAGCCGGGTTATTGAAGCCCGGCTTTTTTAATTTCGAACGGGTCTGCCTGTTTTCAAAACACTTTGCAATCTTTCCAAAGTCTTCTTTTCGCCACAGAGGCTCAGGAAGGCTTCTCTTTCAAGATTGAGTAAATATTGTTCACTTACTAAAGCGGGTTCACTAAGATCGCCACCGCACATTACGTAGGCAAGCTTCTTTGCAACTTTCACGTCATGGTCAGTAATGTAATTGCCTCTGAACATTCCGTTAATTCCCGCATAAAGAGCACCGAGCACCGATCTTCCCATTACCTTTATATCATTTCTTTGCACCGGCATGGTATAACCGGCATCATATAGTTCAATTACACTCTGTTTTGCATCTGCAATTCTGCGTGATTGGTTCATGCTAACTTCGTCTATGCCTTTCCGTAAGATACCGAGTTCATAGGCTTCGAATGCCGAGGTAGATACTTTAGCCGTACCGATGGTGATAAAACGATTTTGTAAGGTGATCGTCTCCGGCTCTTTGTCATGCATTTCGTCAGCAGCGCGGAGTGTGAATTCTTTTGTGCCACCGCCGCCCGGAATAAGGCCAACGCCAAGCTCTACCAGACCAATATAGGTTTCTGCGGCAGCATAAATTTTATCACTGTGCAAACTCATTTCACAACCTCCTCCCAGGGCTATTCCGTGTGGCGCTATTACAATGGGTATAGACGAATATCTTACCCGCATCACAGTATTTTGAAATGTTCTAACCGCAACATCCAATTCATCAAAATCCTGTTCGGCTGCCAGCATAAATATCATTCCGATGTTGGCACCTGCGCTGAATTGTGCGCCCTCATTGGCAATTACCAGGCCTTTATATTTTTCTTCGGCAATAGCAATAGATTTATTTACAGCTTCTATTACTTCGCTGCCGATGCTGCCCATCTTTGTGTTCCATTGCAAACCGACTACGTCGCCACCAAGATCATACAAATTGCAGGCACTGTTTTTCCAGACTGTCTTTTCTTTAAGGTCGCTCATGATGATGAATGCATCACCACCCGGCAGGGGCAAATATTTTTTCGAACTAACGTCAAAGCATAAACGCTTTCCGTTTTCTATTTTATAAAATGAATTATTACCGGTCGTAATGAAATCTTCAATCCATGGGGCCATCTGGTATCCCGCTGTTTGCATAGCTGCAGTAGTTTCTTTTATGCCTAATATATCCCAGCTTTCAAAGGCGCCAATCTCCCATCCGAAGCCGGCTTTCATGGCATCGTCTATTCTGTATATTTCATCACTGATCTCCGGAATGCGGTGTGAAACGTAAGAGAACAAACTGTAATGAAAGGCGCGATAGAATTCCCCGGCTTTATCTTTACCTGCAACCAGCATCCTGAGCCTTTGTTTCAAATCTTCCATCGGCTTCGCTGTTTCGACCGTTACAAACTTTGGTTTTATCCTTGGCTTGTATTCGAAGGTGTTCAGATCGAGAACAAGAATCTCTTTCTCCCCTTTAGAGGTCGCGGGCATCTTTTTGAAAAAGCCTTGCCCGGTTTTATCTCCCAACCATTTGTTGTCTACTATTTTTTGCAACCATGCCGGTATAGTGAAAATTTCTTTGGCTTCATCTTTGGGACAATTCTCTTTTACCCCAGTGGCTACTTTTACCAATGTATCTATTCCTACCACGTCAGCCGTTCTGAACGTTGCCGATTTTGGACGACCAATTACCGGTCCTGTTAATGCATCAATATCATCGATGTTAAGTTGAAGCTTATCCATTATATGAAATATGGACATAATGCTGAAAACACCGATCCTGTTAGCAATGAACGCGGGTGTGTCTTTGCAGAGTACGGTTGTTTTGCCCAAATACAAATCACCATAGTGCATTAAGAAATCAATAATCTCCTGATCTGTGAAAAGTGTTGGAATAATTTCAAGTAAGCGTAAATATCTTGGCGGATTAAAAAAATGAGTACCGCAAAAATGTTTTTTGAAATCATCATTTCTTCCTTCTGCCATTAAATGAATAGGAATACCTGAAGTATTAGACGTAATTAGAGTTCCCGGCTTGCGATATTTTTCAACCTGGTCAAGAATTGATTTCTTGATATCAAGTCTTTCAACAACAACTTCTATAGTCCAATCACTTGAAGCGATGTCTTTCATATTGTCTTCAAAGTTGCCGGTGGTAATATTCTTCACAACATCTTTGATAAAAACCGGGGAAGGATTGGATTTCAATGTAGCTGCCAGCGCATCATTCACAATCTTATTCTTATTTGAGGGCTTTGCTGTCCCTCCTCCAGGGGGCATGGGTGTAGGGATATCAAGCAATAAAACCTGTATACCGATTCCTGCAAAGTGACAGGCAATACGGCTTCCCATCACACCGCTTCCTAATACAGCAATCTTTTTTATCGTTCTTTTATTCATAATAAATTAGTTAGTTAAACAACTATTTACTGTGAAATTAGACAAATTTTCTGAAGTACTTAAATAGCAACGGTTATGCAATCGTTAGTAATCATAGCAGGCCTTTATGATATAACATCCATGGCGCCAACGGCACACCAGTCTATATTTTCCTTGCCGTTTTCTATAAGTTGTTGCATTTTTGCCTGCAGCAGATGAGCTGTGGGCATAGCCACTCCAGCAATAGATGCCTGTTGCATCACAAGGTTAATATCCTTCAGACCCAGTTTCATTGTGAACGCAGCCGGTTCAAATTTTCGCTGCATAATAACATTTCCATAGTTTATATAGATAGGCGAGTTGAACAATGTCTGTGTAAACATAGCCCACATTTGCCGAGTGTCTACTCCGCTGTTATCAGCCATGTGTACACCTTCACCGATTGCTTCCAACGCTGCAGCAATCATAAAATTACCGCAGAGTTTCACCGTATTTGCGCCCTTTATGTCTTTTCCAAATTCCCAAACACCTGCTCCGCCGGCATCGTTCAATAACGGAGTTGCAAAGCTGATATCTTCTTTATTACCACTAACAACAAAATTCAATTTCTTCGCTATGGCCGCCTCCGGTCTTCCGAATACAGGAGCGGCAAGATATCGTTGATGATACTCTTCGTGCAAAGAAGCGATGTCTGAAGCGGTTTGAGGAAGGATAGTGCTCATGGAGATGTGAAGAGCGCCCTTAGGTAAATTTTGTAAAAGACCTTCTTCGTTATTGCAAATACTTTTTAAAGCAGCATCATCGGACACCATTGTAAAAACTATACTGCATTGTTGGGCGAGTTCTGCTATGCTTTTGCAAATTGTGGCGCCTGTTTTACGAAGTGGTTCTGTCTTCGAATAAGTTCGGTTGTAAACATACAGTCGATGACCACGCTCAACCAGGTTTACCGCAATAGGAGTTCCAAGGCTCCCTAAACCAATAAAGCCAATATTTTGTTCCATAAAAAATAGTTTTAAATGTTACCTTACGGAAGCGCCCGGGTTAACAGCATCGTCCGGATTGACAAAATGAAGCTTCCCGTCTTTGTCTTCCGCCATTAATATCATTCCATTACTTTCAATGCCTTTCATTCTTCTTGGAGCGAGATTGGCGATCACCACTACTTGCCTTCCCACAATCTCTTCCGGTTTGAAATGCTGCGCAATTCCTGACACTATTGTTCTTTTTTCAAAACCTAAATTAATTTCGAGTTTTAAAAGCTTATCAGCTTTTTCAACTTTGACGGCACTAACGATAACGCCTGTACGAAGATCAAGTTTTGCAAAATCATCATATTGAATGGTTGGTTTCACCGGTTCGGCATGCACCGATTGGTGATTGCCGGTTGCCGGGGCAGGTTCTCCTGTAACAAGCCCGCTTTTCAGTTTTTCAATCTGTGCATCTATTTCCTTGTCTTCAATTTTCCGGAAAAGTAATTCGGGCGCACGCAGGGTGTAACCTGTGCTCAGTAATTTCAACTTTCCGGCATTTCCCCAATCCAGCATCTTATCTACCACTTTCATCATGTGCAGCATCTTCTTTGCGGTAAATGGCAAAAATGGATTAATAAGAATGGTGAGGTTAGCGCAAAGTTGTAAGCAAATGTGCAGGCAATTGTCGATCTTTTGTTGTGCTTCTGGTTTCGGTTGCCCGTCGGCATTGGTATCCCTTGCCAATATCCACGGTTGCTTATCCTGCATATACTTATTACCCTTTCGTGCAAGATCCATTACTTCAAACAAAGCATCCCTGAATTTGAATTCTTCGAGGGCATTCTCAACTTTACTTTTTGTAAACTGGAATTCGTTGATCATCGCTGCGTCGGCATCATCTGCAACCGCATCGTGAAGTGGCGGCACTTTGCCATTACATAATTTATGCATCAACACAAATGTGCGGTTAACGAAATTGCCAAATATAGAAACGAGTTCACTGTTATTCCTGTCCTGGAAGTCTTTCCAGGTGAAATCATTATCTTTTGTTTCGGGAGCATTGGCACAAAGTACATACCGCAATACATCCTGCTGACCCGGAAAATCTTTTACATATTCATCGATCCATACAGCCCAATTACGACTGGTGGAAACTTTCTGCCCTTCGATATTTAAAAATTCGTTGGCCGGCACATTTTCAGGTAATACAAAATCGCCATGCGCTTTCAGCATTGACGGGAAAATGATGCAATGAAAAACAATGTTGTCTTTACCAATAAAATGAACCAGCTTGGTGTTTTCCCGGCACCAATAATCTTCCCAATTTTGCAAAAGTTCTTTGGTTGCCGAAATGTAGCCAATTGGTGCATCAAACCAAACATATAACACCTTTCCTTCTGCGTCAGGCAAAGGAACTTTAATTCCCCAATTGCTGTCGCGGGTCATAGCACGGGGCTGCAGGCCATTATCCAGCCAGCTCTTGCATTGACCATACACATTATTCTTCCATTCTTTATGATCTTCGAGTATCCATTGCCGTAAGAAAGCTTCGTAGTTTTGCAAAGGGAAATACCAATGCTTCGTTTTTTTCTTTACCGGTATAGAATGACTCAGTTCACTGCGTGGATTGATCAACATTTCAGGACTAAGAGATGACCCGCAATTTTCGCATTGATCGCCGTATGCATTGGGAAAACTGCAAACCGGGCACGTTCCTATGATATACCTATCTGCCAGGAATGTTTGTTTTTCTTCATCATAATATTGCTCCGTTTCCCTTTCTTCAAACAAACCCTTGTTGTATAAATTCAGAAAAAAGTCGGACGATGTTTTATGATGAATGGGTTTGGATGTCCTGGAAAAAATATCGAATGAAATCCCCATCTGGTCAAAGCTATCTTTGATGATGGCGTGATATTTATCCACTACCTGTTGCGGCGTAATATTTTCTTTCATAGCCCTGATGGTAATAGGAACGCCATGTTCGTCGCTTCCTGATACAAATTTTACGTCGCGTTTTTGTGCACGCAGGTATCGCACATATATGTCTGCCGGGAGATAACACCCGGCCAGATGGCCGATGTGGTTGGGCCCGTTTGCATAAGGAAGTGCAGCGGTTATTAAATATCTTTTAAATTCTTTCATAGTTGCTTTTCAATTCCCTTTCAGGGTTTGCAAAAATACCGCAATCGGTTTCATCGCCCAAACAAACAAAAACTCCCCTGCAAGAGGGGAGTCAGAATAACAAACAATCGCTTTTTATTTGCCACTCAGTTCGTTTATTTGAACAGGCGGTGTCATCACTTTATGAACTTTTTCTACTACGATTTCCTTTGGCAAATTAAAGTCAGTTGATTCCCTGATATCGTCAGATGCAGCACCTACTTTTACTTCATACTTTCCTGCATCTGCTATCCACGCGCTTCTATCGGTATTAAATGAGGCAAGGTCCGATGCATTCAGCGTGAATTTTATGGTTTCACTCTTTCCGGGTTGCAACAAACTTGTTTTTGCAAATGCTTTCAATTCTTCAGCAGGCTTATTCAATTTATCGGTTGGAGCGCTGATGTATAATTCGGCTACTTCTTTTCCTGCCTCTTTACCGGTGTTGGTAATTGTTACCGATACATTCGTTTTACCACCAAATGTTGAGGAACTTAATTTGAGATCGTTGTAACTAAAAGTGGTATAGCTTAACCCATATCCAAATGCATATGCCGGTTTCACATTATAAGTAGTATAGTAGCGGTAACCTACATAAATCCCATCATCATAAGTTGACTCCGCCGGAATTTGCTTCATTCCAAAATTGCCGGTTGTAGCCTGGTCAGGAAATTCCTTGCCGGGAAAACTTTTTGCAGAAGGCACATCTTCATAAGACATCGGGAAAGTTTGTGCCAGTTTCCCAGAAGGATTTACTTTGCCACTAAGCAGAGCTGTGATAGCATTACCACCTTCAAGTCCGGGCTGCCATGCAAGTAAAATTCCATCTACATTATCTCTCCAACTTGCCACTTCGATTACGCCACCGATATTTAGAACCACTACCACCTTTTTATTTTTAGTATGGAATGCATCAGCTACATTTTTTATTAAGATTTTTTCCGTGTCGGATAAATTAAAATCATTTTCTACCTTTCTGTCCCGACCTTCACCTGCATTTCTTCCTATTGCGATTACGGCTATGTCGGCATCGGCTGCAGATTTGTTGAGCAGATCGTTGTCTGCAAGATATTCTGATATCGGCGGCAAAGGATGCATGAATGACTGGAACAGGTTTTGTTTTGGGCGCTTTTCATTTTCATCCTGCAGGTAACCGGTATACGCTTTCTTTACATCGGCATTTACCGTATAGCCTGCATTTGATAAACCCTGCTCCAATGAAACAGTATATGCCTTATTTACTTCTCCGCTACCAGTGCCACCTGCAATCAGGTTATATCCGTTTATACCAAAGAGCGCCACGTTCGATGTACTCTTTGTAAACGGTAATGCATGATCATTATCTTTCAATAGTATCATTCCACCTTCAGCAGCATCGCGTGAAATAACCGCATCTTTCTTCAAGTCAGGTTTATCATTGTATTTATAATTTTTATAGGCAGGCGATTTGAATACAAGGTCAAGAACTCTTCCGGCATTTTCATCGAGCGCCTTTTCATCCAGCGTACCATTCTTTACAGCATCCATGATTGCCTTGGCTTGCGCAGGAGTTCCCGGCATCAGCAGATCATTGTGTGCTTTCATTTGAGCTACGGCATCCTTACCACCAAACCAGTCCGTCATCACCAAACCTTTAAAGCCCCATTCTTTTCTCAATATAGTTGTAAGCAGATCATGAGTTTCGGAAGTGTAGGTGCCGTTTATTTTATTGTATGAACTCATCACCGTCCATGGCTGCGCTTTCTTTACCGTAATTTCAAAATTTTTCAGATAGATTTCACGCAATGCTCTTTCGCTGATAATTTCATTTACCGTGTTTCGATTTGTTTCCTGGTTGTTAGCCACAAAATGCTTGATCGATGTTCCAACCCCGTTTGACTGTATGCCCTCTACCATTGCTGCACTGATATCTCCGGATAACAAGGGATCTTCAGAATAATATTCGAAATTTCTTCCGTTTAAAGGATTGCGCTGAATATTCTGTGCGGGTGCCAGTATCACATCAACACCATAATCATGTATTTCTGTGCCAAAGGCAACGCCCACCTTTTTCACCAGGCTAGTATCCCAGGAGGAAGCAAGCAGTGTGCCAACCGGCCATGCCGTAGCATAGTAGGTTTTGGAACTATCGTGGTCGCGAATGGGTTCTATTCTTACACCCGCCGGTCCATCAGACAAGACAATGGATGGAATGCCCAGGCGTGGGATTGCAAAAGTATTTCCGGCGGCACCGGGAACTTTTTCTTTCGGAGCAGGCGTCCCTTTTGGTTCCATACCGGGGAAATGCATTCCTGTGCCGGTTACCAGTTTTGCTTTTTCTTCCAGCGTCATTTTAGCCACCAGTTGTTTTGCTTTATTGGAAATGTTTTGAGAAAATGCGGTGATGCTGATAAGCATACCAAGCAAGCATAAAATTTGTTTCATGACGAAATATTTCATTGTGTTATAGTGACACAATGATAAACAATTTTTTTTGTTTTGGGATAATAAATCTTAAACTTTGTTGATACACAATCCGCTTATGGAGTTTCAACGGGAACTAAAAGAACATTTTTCTAAAGGACACGAAAAATATCTTCGCCACCTGTCTATTGATTGCCTCATTTTCGGCTTCCATGAAAACGAGCTAAAGATATTATTGCTTAAGGCGAAGTATGCAGGCAAATGGGCTTTGCCGGGAGGGTTTGTTTTAAAAAATGAACATTTGGATGAGTCTGCAAAAAGAATTCTGAAAGAACGAACCGGGCTTGAGGAGATATACCTTGAACAGTTTTATACATTCGGCGATCCGCTTCGCTCCACGAAAGAAATTAATCAACAGTTTTTAAGGAATGCAGGAATAAAAAGTGAAAATAGCTGGATGTTTGAAAGGTTTATCAGCATTGGCTACTATGCGTTAGTGGATTTTACAAAAGTAAATCCGGCCCCAGATGCTATTTCTGATGCCTGCGAATGGTTTAACATTCATCATATCCCGGATATGATTCTCGACCATCGCAATATTTTAGAAAAGGGCCTGGATCATTTGCAGTTACAGCTCAATTTTCAACCAATAGGATATAATTTACTTCCGGTGAAGTTTACAATGCCAGAATTGCAGAAGTTGTATGAAACTATTATGGATAAAAAACTCGACAGAAGAAATTTTCAACGAAAAATATTGAGCACCGGGATTTTGAAACGCCTAAATGAAACCAAAAAGGGGGTAGCACATAAAGCTCCATATTATTATAAATTTGACATGCGCAGGTATCATAAAGCTTTAAAAGCAGGAATGAACTTCGAATCATAAACAGACCATCATATTTAAATGAAACGAAAAGAATTTCTTTCTTCCGTTGTTCCTTTAGCAGCCGCTGTTTCTGTTGCGAAAGGAAAATTGTTTGAAGACCCCGATCCGGGAAAAGTACCCGTCTATTTAAAAACAGGAGATGTAATTGGTATTAGCTGCCCTTCCGGCGCAATTACAATCGATGATGTTCAGCCGGCAGTAAATAAAATGAAACAGTGGGGGTTTGAAATTCAGATAGGTGAGACGGTTGGATTGAAGGACTTCACTTTTGCAGGTACTGATGAACAGCGGGCTAAAGATTTGCAGCAAATGCTGGATGATGATTCAATTGACGCCATTATGCTTGGCCGCGGAGGTTATGGAGCTGTTCGGATTATAGATTCAATCGATTTCAAAAAGTTTCGAAAAAAGCCAAAGTGGATAATAGGATTCAGCGACGCTACTGTCTTTCACAGTCACATCAATAGCAATTTTAAGATTGCCACCATTCATTCTAAAATGTGCAACAGCTTTCCTGACGATTGGGCCACAGCTACGCCGGAACAAATTGATTCTATAAATTCTATTCAAAAATGTTTGGCAGGGGAAAAGATGGAATATAAAGTTCCTTCCGGACCTAACAACAGAAACGGAATTACGAAGGGAGTTTTAGTTGGCGGTAATTTATCTATTCTTCAAAACCTGGCCGGAACAAAATCCGAAATAGATACAACGAATAAGCTTTTATTTATTGAAGATACCGAAGAATATTTGTATAATATCGACAGAATGCTGTGGAACCTGAAGAGAAGTAATAAATTTTCAAAGTTGAAAGGATTAATCGTTGGCGGATTTACTAATATTAAGCCAGACGACCCGGGCGAAGAATTTGGAAGAACGGTATATGAAATGGTGATGGAAAAAGTGAAAGAATATGATTATCCGGTTTGCTTTGATTTTCCCGTAGGGCATCAAAAGGAAAATTATGCATTGAAATGTGGGGTAATGCATCGGCTGATTGTTTCCGACGATGGGGTTACACTTCGTGATGATCCCTAATTAAATTTTGTCTCTAAAAAAACCTTCATAAAAATTTGAAAACAATAATACCGCCATACCTGAAGGCCGGTGATACAGTCGGCATGGTTTGCCCTTCGGGTTATATGCCCATGGAAAAAGTGATAGCTTCGATACAAACCTTTCAGAAATGGGGCTTTACTATTGAGCAAGGTAAAACAGTCGGGCATCAGTTTAATTATTTTTCGGGAACGGATGAAGATCGATTGAAGGACCTGCAACAAATGATGGACAATGATACCATCAAGGCAATTTTTTGTGTCAGGGGCGGATATGGAATGGGAAGGATCATTGATTTGATTAAATTCAAGAAGTTTAAGGAACAACCTAAATGGGTAATTGGTTATAGTGATATAACGGTTTTGCACGCACATCTTTTTTCGAAATATGGTATTGCATCATTGCATGCGCCGATGGCTTCTTCTTTTATTGATGCCGGTGATGACGATCCATACACTAAAAGTTTGTACGATGCCTTAACAGGGCGGAGGACAAGATATGAAGTAATGCCGCACGGATTTAACCGAAAAGGAAAAATAAAAGGAACGCTTGTCGGCGGTAATCTTTCTCTGCTTGCCCACCTTACAGGGACGTCGTCTGAATTGAATACTAAAAATTCGATTTTGTTTATTGAAGATGTTGGAGAATATATTTATAATATCGACCGTATGATGTATCAATTGAAGCGAAGCGGCCAGTTAAAAAAATTGAAAGGATTGATTGTCGGCAGATTCAGCGATTCAAAAGATACAACGATTCCTTTTGGAGAAACAGTAGAAGAGGTGATAAGAGATATAGTGACGGAATACGATTATCCTGTTTGTTTCAATTTTCCGGTGAGTCATGAAAAGGAAAATTATGCATTGAAGATGGGTGGAGAATATGAGTTGGTGATATCTGCTGACAAAGCTGTTTTGAAAGAAACGTGATTAGATTTTTTTGGAAGAAAAAATCAATCTGATAAAATACCATCCAAAATTTTATGATACTGCGCATACTCGTTTACGTTATTGTGCGATGCATTTTGCAAAGTGATGAATTCATCTCCCGGTTTCAAATAATCTTTTAACCTGATGGTGGTGGTATATGGGATCACCCTGTCGTGGGTGCCATGAAAGATGGTTATCTGCGCGGTCACTTTTTGAATGTTTTCATAGTTCGGAAATTTAAAATGAATAAATTTTTTTGCAAGAAACTTTGGTGCATGCATGTTGAAAAGATCTGCCATGCTAAAGTAGGGAGTTTCTAAAATAAGGCGGTTACATTCACGTTCGGCGGCCAGCCATGAGGCAATACCCGACCCGAGAGACTTTCCATATAGAATGATATTTTCTTTATCAAATCGTTCTCTTGCCATATTGTACAGCATCAACGCCTGTTTATACACATTTTCTTCCGTAAACTTTCCGGTACTTTTTCCATATTCAGGATAATCATTTATCCATACTTCGTAATGGTGTTTGGTAAAATTAGGAACATGCTTTGCGTAGCGAATGATGTTGTCTCTGTTGCCGTGAAAGTATAATACTATTCCTTTTCTTTCATAGGTTTCGGGAAGGAATTGAATAAAATTGAGATTAAATCTTGTATTAAAAGGGATATTAATTTCCCGGAAAGGAAAATCAAATGAAAACGTGTAATCCTTGCTCAATGCTTTTGGGCGAAGCATTATTTTCTTTTGAAAAAAATATAGCGCACCTTCTGAATTTTCAGAAGATCCGGAAGATATTTTCGGGTCATGTTGATTGCTTTCGCCAGGTATATTTTTCTTTTCTTTCATTTTATTAGGGTGCTAAAATATCTCTTATGAAATTGTGATACTCAGGAAATGAAGGAAGATTATTATGCCCGCCGCCTTCTATACGTATCAGGGTTATTTTAGCCGGATTTAGTTTTTGTAATTGTTCGCTTTGGCTAATCGGTATCAGCCAATCTTTCGTGCCATGTATAATGTATGTATGGCAAGTTACGTTTTTGATCCACTTATTTGTCTGTAATTGGAAACGTAAAACATACTTTAACGGAAGAAAAGGCAAAAATCTTTTTACGGCTTTTTCAAAGCTATAGAATGGTGCATCGAGGATCAGGTACCTGGGCTTGTTATCACTTGCCAGCTTTGTTGCAAAGCCGCTTCCAAGACTTCGTCCATATATTATCAAATTGCTTTCATCGAAGTCGGCCTTCAGTGTCTCATATACCACCTGCATATCATGAAACATGGCTCTTTCGCCGCGTCTTCCCGTACTTTTTCCAAAACCACGATAGTCTACTAATACCACGTCATATTTGTAGCGGTAAAAATCTTTCGCATATTTAGCCCATCCCTTAATGCTCCTGGTATTTCCATGAAAATATAAAACAAGTCCCAATGGATCTTTTGCATGAAAATGCAACCCGTTAATGCTGACTCCAGGCTCTACGTCAATAAATAATTCTTTAAAAGGGATATCATATTCATAACGAAAATCTGATTTAAGTTTTTCCGGCTGAAAAATGAGCTTTTCCTGGATAGCATACAAAATGATTACTACTAGTACGTATGCAGCAATAATATAAATAACCGTAGACGACAATTTGATTCCTGTTGCAGCAATGTTACTGGAAAAATTAAAGCGGAGGAATGACTAAAATGAATTTCTGCCGTTATACCTCGTCTGTGAAAATCCGGCTCAATCTTATTTTATTCACCGGGGAGACGATCAGGGGGAATTTTTCAACAATAAAATTGCTCTGCTCGAGGCCGAATCCACGCTCTTCACTGAGGCTGACACCTTTGAGCCAGAAGTATACTTTCATAACGATCCGTTCTAAGAATGGTAGTTCGTTATCCTGCGACAGGAATTTTTCCATTACGATAAACTGGAAGTCACCCACCACATTATTGCGCTGCAAGCTTTCATAACGGCTCGTAATATTTACCTCTTTGTTGGTAACCATATCTTCCACCACCTTTCTGAACATGAGGCTGATTCGAGGCTCTATCCGGAACCCAAGCCGGAACTCAACCCTGATGATTTCGTTGGGAATAATTGTCTCAACGGTGTACTCGCTTGTATAAGGTTCGTCTTGCGTATCCACATGCACAAACCAATAGATATCGGCGCGTTTGGGTTTTCTGTTTAATATGGAATAAATGATCTTGTGTTCTATTTCCTTCGGGTTATTCGCGCTGGTTAAATAAACCAGGTGCGTCGCATATTTTGGAATGGTGGTATCATTGCTCAATTCCTGTATAGTGGGCAGATATTGTTCCAGTCGTACAAATTCTATATAACGATTTTTGATCTTTCTTGCGCGGAACCACACGTACATGACACAAAATAATCCGCCGCCTACTATAAGTGTTACAAATCCTCCGTGAGGGAATTTATTGAGGTTAGCAAAAAGAAAACTTAATTCGATGATTAAATAAACGGTCAGGTACAAGTAGATCAAAGGTTTTGATGTTCTTCGCGTCACCAGGAAGTTGGCATAGAGAATAGAAGTAGCCAACATACACAAAGTGATTGCCAGGCCATACGCTGCTTCCATGTTGGAGGAACTTTGAAAATAGAGAGTAATTCCGACGCATCCGACGAACAGAACATTATTAATTCCGGGAATGAATAGCTGTCCACGTTCCTCTGTCGGATAGACAATTTTCATTTTGGGCCATAAGTTAAGCCGCATACTTTCGCTGATCAAAGTAAATGATCCGCTGATAAGCGCCTGGCTTGCTATAATGGCCGCTGCAGTCGCGATAACCAGCCCGATAATCCGGAATCGCTCCGGCATTACACCATAGAATGGATTAAAGCCGGCATCTATTACCTGTTTGGAAAAAGTTTCTCCGGCATGATGCGCGAGGAGCCATGCACCTTGGCCAAGATAATTAAGTATTAAAGCAGTTTTTACATAAATCCAGGAAATACGTATGTTGCTTCTGCCACAATGTCCAAGATCGCTGTACAAAGCCTCTGCTCCTGTAGTACAAAGGAATACGGCACCTAATATGAAGAATCCCTGTGGGTAAAGAATCAGCAATTTTATTGCGTAATAGGGATTAATTGCTTTGAAGATATACAGGTCATCAAACAAATGAGAAAGTCCCAGAACGGCCAGCATCATAAACCATACGAGCATGATTGGTCCAAACATTTTACCAATGGACGCGGTTCCAAATTGTTGACTGAAAAATAATGCCAGTAGAATTGCCAGAACAATATAAACAACGGTGGCTTGACTGGTATCACTAAATATTGGTATTTGTTTCAATCCTTCAATAGAGGCGGTTACGGAAATGGGCGGTGTGATCATTCCGTCTGCAATGAGTGAGGCCCCGCCAATGATCGCCGGGAATACCAACCATTTTTTTTGTCTCCTCACAAGAGCATATAAAGAAAAAATTCCACCTTCACCCCTGTTGTCGGCTCTAAGTGTGAGCACCACATACTTGATCGTAGTTTGCAATGTAAGTGTCCAGATGATGCAGGATAATCCTCCGAGAATGAGTTCCTGTGTTATAACCCTGTCTCTGATAATGGCATTCAGAACGTAGAGGGGCGAGGTACCGATATCTCCGTAAATAATTCCTAAGGCAATAAGCAACCCCGCGGGAGTTACTTTATTGATGTTCTTGGTCACTACAAAAATTTAGTTTCTAATAGCAATATCTTTAAAAAACAACTGGTTCACCTGAAAATATTTGCAAATGTAGCAGAAATGTAAATGAGAGCATTATTTCCTATTGGAAATAATTATGGGCAGCACATCATAAAAATGTCCATTATCTTAAACTTTAAACTTATGTTTCTGTATTTGGATAGTTTTTTTTAATTTTTAATTCCCTACGTAAAAGCGATATATCTTTAAACAAATAAAAATCCCTTTCAACTGATGAAAGGGATTCATGTTAATTTTGGGGTGCGAACGAAACTTATAGCGCAATTTGTTTTTCTGCCATCATTTTTCTTAAGTTAATCAATCCATACCGCATACGACCCAAAGCTGTATTGATGCTGCAGTTAGTGAGTCTGGCTATTTCCTTAAAGCTCAGGTCTGCATAGTGCCTCATCACAATTACTTCTCTTTGATCTTCCGGAAGCATTTCCAGAAGCCTTCTTACTCTTTCATGGCTTTGTCCTTGCATCATTTTTTCATCAGCGCCTCGTTCAGAAAAATTCAACACTTCAAAAATATCACGGTCATCACTCGTTTTGATAGAGGGGCTACGTTTGATTTTTCTGAAATGATCAACGCATAAGTTATGGGCTATGCGCATTACCCATGGTAAAAATTTGCCTTCATCGGTGTATCTTCCGCCATTGATTGTATCAATAACCCTGATAAAAGCATCCTGGAAAATATCTTCTGCGAGATATTTGTCTTTTACCAGCAAATAAATGGAAGTGTAGATTTTATCCTTGTATCGGTGTACAAGATGAGTGAGGGCTTCAACGTCTCCGTCAAGGTACAGGTGGATCAATTGTTGGTCGGATAATGTGTTCATGGATTTCATAATCGTTTTACAATTTTTGATTTAGGATATTGTGCAAGTTCGACCAATTAAGAGGAGATAAAATGGGAAGCTGTTAGCAGGAGTTGGTATCAGTTCTTCATTTATTCCCGGATAATTGGAGAACCGAAATTATAGTATTAACCAAAACTTCCAAATGATTTGCTAAATTTTTTCCGGGTTATTAAAAATTAGGGCAAATGTACTCGGGAAATTTTAGTAAGATTACGAATGATTAATTTTGAGACACGTAATGAACACACGTAAAACTACGATCAGTAAAAAAAAAGAAGTAAAAACCTCATCGGCCAGCAACATATTTATTAAAGGTGCAAGAGTTCATAATCTTAAGAATATCGATGTTGAGATACCCCGTAGCAAATTTATTGTAGTTACCGGCGTATCGGGTTCAGGAAAGTCGTCGCTGACAATTGATACCTTATTCGCAGAGGGACAAAGAAGATATGCAGAAAGTCTCAGCGCGTATGCAAGACAGTTCATGGCACGAATGAATAAACCAGATGTGGATTACATCAAAGGGCTGTGCCCCGCAATTGCAATAGAACAAAAAGTGGTTACCCGCACACCACGCTCCACTGTTGGCAGCATGACAGAGATTTATGATTACCTGCGATTGTTGTTCGCACGAATCGGGAAAACAATTTCGCCAGTCAGCGGACGTGAGGTGAAAAAAGATGATGTAACAGATGTGGTGAATACTATTAATGGTTTTCAACATGGAGATAAGGTGCTGCTGCTTGTTGTATTCAGGTCTCATCAAAACAGGAACGTAAAAGAAGAGCTGAATATCCTGATGCAAAAAGGTTTTTCCCGTGTTTATATCAATGGAGAAATTGTCCGGATAGAAGATCTGTCAGATAAAAAGGACATCGAATCTTTTTTTGCGCATGCCACACCATATGTACTCATCGACAGGTTTTTGGTGAAAGACTTTGATGAGGATGATAAACATCGTATAGCCGACTCAGTTAGTACAGCCTTCTTTGAAGGAGAAGGTGAATTGGTGTTGGAAATAAATGATAAAAAGAAATTACACTTCTCTAACAAATTTGAGTTGGACGGAATAAAGTTTGAAGAACCCGTACCCAATTTATTTTCATTTAATAATCCCTATGGTGCCTGCCCGGTATGCGAGGGCTTTTCGCTGGTACTGGGAATAGATTCCGACCTAGTGATTCCGGATAAACGATTAAGTGTGTACGAAAACGCAATTGCACCGTGGCGAGGAGAAAAACTTGGCCTCTGGAGAGACAAACTGATTCATGCTGCCAGGCATTTTGATTTTCCGATACACAAGCCTATAATTGATCTTACTCCGGCGCAATACGATTTATTATGGACGGGTAATGCTTACTTCTCAGGCCTGAATGATTTCTTCAAAGAAGTAGAACAAAATCTTTATAAAGTTCAGTATAGGGTTTTACTGAGCAGATATCGTGGAAGAACTATCTGTCCGGAGTGCAATGGGTACCGGCTAAGAAAAGAAGCTTTATATGTAAAGGTGAATAATAAACACATTGGTGAATTATGCGAAATGCCGGTAAAGTATTTACATCAATGGTTTGCTTCAATCGATTTGTCGGATTATGAAAGAAAAGTTGCCAAAAGAATTTTAATAGAAATTAACAACAGGTTACGAACCTTGTTGGATGTGGGGCTGGGCTATCTGACTTTAAATCGTTTGGCCAATTCATTGAGTGGCGGTGAAAGCCAGCGAATACAATTAACAAGAAGCCTTGGCAGCAACCTTACCAATTCATTATATATTTTGGATGAACCTTCCATCGGGCTTCATTCGAGAGACACCGAACGATTGATTCGGGTGTTGAAAAATCTTCGTGATCTGGGCAATACGGTTGTAGTTGTGGAGCACGATGAAATGATGATGCTCGAAGCAGACCACATTATAGATATGGGTCCTTTGGCGAGCCACCTGGGTGGAGAAGTGATTGCGGAAGGAAATTATGACGACATCATCGATACACCAGAAAGCCTTACGGGAAAATACTTAAAGGGAGAACTTTCGATCGATCCACCTAAGCATGTCCGTAAATGGAACCGTTCTATAACAGTGAAAGGAGCACGACAAAATAATCTGCAGAATATTGATGTAACGTTTCCGTTAAATGTGTTGTGCGTGGTAAGCGGCGTGAGTGGAAGCGGTAAAACAACCCTGGTGAAACAGGTCCTGTACCCGACTTTGAAAAAGATGAAAGGAGAATATGCAGAAAAGGCGGGTTTAAGCAAAGGCATCGCCGGCGATGTTGATTTTATTTCTGAGATAGAAATGATCGATCAGAATCCAATTGGAAAATCATCAAGAAGTAATCCGGTGACGTATATAAAAGCATATGATGAAATCCGGGATCTCTTCAGTAAGCAACCTTTGAGCAAGATGCGGGGATATCAGCCAAAGCATTTTTCGTTTAATGTAGATGGCGGCAGATGTGATGCCTGCAAAGGAGAGGGCGAACAAGTGGTAGAGATGCAGTTTTTGGCAGATGTGCATCTCGTCTGCGACGTGTGTGGTGGCAAAAGATTTAAACAGGAAATTCTGGAAGTAATGTATAAGGACAAAAATATTTACGACGTACTGGAGATGAGCGTAGATGAAGCGATAGAATTTTTTGGAGGTGAAAAAAAAGGAAATAAAAAGAATGACAATAGCGGGCAGGAGGTTGCAAAAAAACTTAAGCCGTTGAGCGATGTGGGGCTGGGCTATGTAAAGTTGGGTCAGTCTTCAGACACGTTGAGTGGCGGTGAGGCGCAACGTGTTAAGCTGGCTTCTTTTTTGGGAAAGGGAAATGTGCAAGGCAAGCTTCTTTTTATTTTTGATGAACCTACTACCGGCCTTCATTTTCACGATATAAAAAAATTACTTGTATCCTTCAATGCGTTGATTGAGCAAGGGCATTCTATCATTGTGATTGAACATAATACGGATGTGATCAAATCTGCAGACTGGGTTATCGATCTTGGCCCTGAGGCGGGGGATGGTGGCGGGAGCCTTGTATACGCAGGCGTTCCCGCAGGTTTGAAAAAGATTAAAGAGAGTTATACGGGGAAGTATATCTGAGCTTTGATAGTATGGGTTATCTCAACCTATCAGCACTCTTCACCAATCTTTCATCCTTATAAATTCCCCTTATTGCTAAAAATAGGAATACAGGAACAGCAAACGCAATTATGGATGTCAGATCATAACTGCTTTCGCCCGGCATAAAACTTTGCCTTTGCCAGAAGTATAAGCCAATAGTTAGCAGCGATAACAAAAGAGATAGTAATCCGATGCGCATTTGCAACTTTCTGTTCTTATACAAAAAGATGGCTATAAGGGATATTACCGCAAATGCGGTGGTGCAAATGATCAATAAAATATTGTATGATCCGGTAAGAAATACAACTGGTTTTGGAATGGCATCTTTGATGCGATGACCGCTGTAGAAAGAAGTTTTTAATGAAATGAATCCTAATGCAGCAGCCGCCAATAACCAGAGTGATTGTATACGCTGTATCATAAATTTTTAATTGAGTTCAGGATAGAGAGGGAATTTTTTCATTAGTTCTTTTACATCGTTTCTTACGGCATCAATTGTTTTTTCATTATCGAGCTTCATCAACACTTTGTCTACCAAATCTACCACCGTTTTCATATCACCTTCTTTCATGCCTCTTGTGGTAATAGCAGGAACACCTACGCGAATGCCCGAAGTCACAAACGGACTTTTGTCATCGAACGGAACGGCATTTTTATTCAACGTGATGCCGGCTTTGTCCAATGTTTCCTGTGCTTTTTTGCCCGTAATATTTTTGTTTCGAAGATCGATAAGCATTAAATGATTGTCAGTACCATCACTGATCAAGTCATAGCCTTTGCCAAAAAATGCTTTAGCCATAGCTTGCGCATTCACCGCTATTTGTTTTGCATAAGCAGTAAATTCATCGGTCAATATTTCGCCAAATGCCACGGCTTTTGCAGCAATAATATGTTCAAGCGGCCCACCCTGCGTTCCCGGAAATACAGCCATATCCAAAACATTGCTCATCATCCTTATTCTACCTTTCGGATCTTTAAGTCCGAGTGAATTTTCTGAATCATTTTTCATCAAAATAATTCCACCCCGGGGTCCGCGCAGCGTTTTGTGTGTAGTTGATGTTACAAAGTGACAATGTTCAAACGGGGATTTCAACAATCCTTTTGCAATTAAACCTGCGGGATGCGCTATATCGCACATCACAAAAGCGTCGATTTCATCAGCCACTTTTCTTATTCGTTCATAATCCCAATCGCGACTGTATGCGGAAGCGCCGCAAATAATAAGTTTGGGTTTTTCTGTTCTTGCTTTTTCTTCGAGCATCTCATAATCAACAAGCCCCGTTTCTTTTTTTACTCCGTAAAAATGAGCTTCATATAATTTTCCGGAAAAATTTACCGGTGAGCCATGAGTAAGATGTCCGCCCATGCTTAGGTCGAGGCCTAAAATCTTATCACCGGCATTTAGGATAGCAAGCATCACTGCTGCATTCGCCTGTGCACCACTATGCGGCTGCACGTTGGCATATTCACAATTAAAAATTTTTTTTAAGCGATCTATAGCCAGTTGTTCAGATTCATCTACAAACTCACAACCGCCATAATATCTTTTTCCGGGATACCCTTCCGCGTATTTATTGGTAAGCACCGTACCCATTGCCTGAAGCACCTGCAGCGACGTAAAATTTTCTGAAGCGATAAGTTCTATTCCTTCCCGTTGCCTGTTTAATTCTTTGTTGATAATGTCAAATATCTGAGTGTCTCTTTGCATGAAATGAATTTGCGCAAACGTACAAAAGATATGAGATATTTATCTGTCAAAAAAATAAGGAAAAGGTATACGTTGATATTTACCTAATGTGTAACGAGTACATCATTTTTACCTATATTCACACCCGGTTTGGAGAGATCGAATATCAAATAACGAACAATGAAGGCCATCATACCTGTAGCCGGTGCAGGCACAAAGCTGCGTCCGCACACATACTCGCAACCTAAAGCTCTGATACCCTTAGCGGGAAAGACGATTCTTAGCATTAATGTGGATCAGCTTCACGAGGCCGGGATCAATGAGTTTGTTTTTATTGTGGGCTACCTGGGAGAAAAAATCAGGGATTATGTAATTGAAAAATATCCGGATCTTAACAGTCATTTCATTTTTCAAAACGAAAGAAAAGGAACAGCTCATGCAATAGAACTTGCAAGAAAAATAGTTGGCGAGGATGAATTGTTTATTGCTCTTGGCGATACTATATGCGAATATGATATCAATGCGGTGCTGTCCTCTCCCTATTCCATGCTTGGAGTAAAAAAAGTGGAGGATCCCCGAAATTTCGGAGTAGGGCAATTAGACGATAAGGGTTTCATCGTAAATGTGGTGGAGAAGCCGGCCATTCCTAAATCGAATATGGCACTGGTGGGTCTGTACAAGATCAAAGATTCAACTGTCTTATTCAGATGTCTTGAAAAATTATTTGTAAATAATATCAGGACCAACAATGAGTTCAATCTCACCGATGCATTGGAATGTATGATCGAATCAGGCGAAAAAATAATGTCGTTCAAAGTGGAAAACTGGTTCGATTGCGGCAGGAAGGAATCACTTCTGGAATCTAATGCGATCCTGCTGGAAAAGTTTGGTGGAACTATTTCGGAATCCAACAAATTTGAAAATACCATTTTTATTCCACCGGTAAGCATTGGCGAGGGATGTGACATAAGAAATTCTATTATAGGCCCTCACGTTGCCATGGGGGATAATACTATCGTCAGCTATTCTATTATAAAGGACTCTATCATCGGGTCTTATTCGAAATTATATGATGTAGTGATGGACGATTCTCTCATCGGCAGCGATACAGAAATAAAAGGCGAAACGCGCTCACTGAACATCGGCGATAATACAGAAATTGACCTCGGGCACAATTAGCCTGTCAGCAAAATTCATTCATGTTTTCAAAGTTTTCAAATCGTTTTACTCGTCTCTTCAATGTTACTTATCCTATAGTGCAGGCAGGAATGGTCTGGACGAGCGGTTGGCGCCTGGCTAGTACCGTTAGTAATGTGGGGGGCCTCGGTCTTATTGGGGCCGGTAGCATGAGTCCCGAAGTTCTAGATGAGCATATTAATAAGTGCGGGGCCGCTACTGATAGGCCTTTTGGGGTTAATCTCCCTCTGTTGTACTCTGGAGTTGACAAACAAGTGGAGGTAATCCTGAAGAATCAGGTATCTATAGTAGTTACCTCTGCGGGTAATCCAGCGACGTTTACCCCGGTTTTTAAGAAGCATCACCTGAAAGTGATGCATGTGGTAAGCAGCAGTCGCTTTGCGCGGAAAGCGGAAGACGTTGGGTGTGATGCAGTGATTGCCGAGGGCTTTGAAGCTGGCGGACATGACGGTAGGGAAGAAACCACTACCATGGTTTTATTGCCGCTTGTTTGTGAGGCAGTAAAGATACCCGTAATTGCCGCAGGCGGTATCGCAACTGGCCGCCAGATGCTTGCTGCAATGGTATTAGGTGCGGAAGCTGTTCAGGTTGGCAGCAGATTTGTTGTATCTAATGAGGCGTCTGTGCATATAAATTTTAAGAATGCGGTTGTTAATGCTGCCGAGGGAGATACAATGCTTACATTAAAGGAGTTGGCACCCGTTCGCATTTTGAAGAATAACTTTTATAAAAAGGTGGAACAAGCGAGGATGAATCACGCAACGAGATCAGAGTTGCGGGAATTGTTGAGCAAGGGAAGAGCTAAAAGAGGAATGTTTGAAGGAGACCTGGAGGAAGGAGAGTTGGAGATCGGCCAGGTAAGCGCCATGTTAAAAGAAATATTACCCGCAAAACGGATTGTGGAAAATATTTGGTTCGAATTCTCTGAGGCTTTGCAAAAGCCTCTAAAATAAATTATTACATTTGTTCGTTTAAGTAGCTAATTATCCATTAATCCAGTGTCAAAAATGAGTTTTCCCAAAGAAACCATTGGTACTGTAAAGGCATTACCATTTGTGTTATTTTTTTCCTTTTTCATTTGTATTGCCGTCCAGCGTGCGTTTGCCCAGGAGCCAACGGAGGTGCCCGATTTGCCCATCGACCCTAATGTATTAAAAAATGCAACCCCCACTGAATTAGAAGACTATCTCCGTGATAACAATAATAATGAGCCAAAGCCAGGGGAGGACGTTCATAAAACGGTATCAGATTATAAAGCCAACCAGGTAATAATTAAAGACAGTACCCGTAAAGACGAAATCAGACAAGATCTGTACACGCCTGACCGGGTGTATGGTTCAGGACTTTTTCAAGACGACCAAATAGTTCAGTTATCGCAATTATCAACCCCGCCGCCTGACTACCCAATTGGCGTCGGAGATCATATCGTAGTTTCTTTATGGGGGGGTGCCGATTTTGAAGAAGATTACGAAGTGGCGCGTGATGGTTCTATTTTCCCGCAGGGCCTTGGCAAGATTACCGTGCAGGGACTCACTTTTGAAAGTGCGCGCAAGATCATTTACGACCGTTTCAGGAAAGTTATCCCGCCGTCTACTAACGTTGCGGTTACGTTAGGGCAGCCGCGTAGTATCGTGGTGCAAACTTCAGGCGAGGTGAAGACACCCGGCCCGCAGGTTGTTTCAGCCTTTACTAATGTTCTGAATATCGTTGCACTGGCGGGCGGTGTTACCAAGTTTGGTAACATGCGCAATATTTTGATATCAAGAAACGGAAAGATCATTGATTCCGTTGATGTATATAAATATCTCACCACAGGTGATTATGGAAAGCATCTTTACCTCGAAAACAATGATTTTGTGATTGTCCCATTTTATGACAAGGAAGTACTTGCTTCGGGACAATTCAAAAGGCCGATGTACTACCAACTTAAAAAGGAAGAGGGTATGTTGGCATTGATGAAATATGCCGGCGGGTTTTCATCCGAGGCATATCGCTCGGGAGGAGAAATAATCAGGAGCATCAATGAGCGGCAAACTATTAAGAATGTAAATTTTAACGCATTAGGGCTAAAAGCAGACGGTGATGTAGTAGATGAACCATTGTATGATGGAGATGTTGTAGTAGTAAATCCAATCAATTCAGGTCTTCGTAACAAAGTAATCGTGAAAGGAGCAGTTGCATATCCCAACGTATACGAAGTAAGAAATGGGGATCGGTTATTTGATGTTATAAATCGTGCCGGAGGCGTTACCCCGGATACTTACCTCGATCGTGCCTATGTTTATAAAGGAGCGGGCGATTCCACAAATTTGATTTCAGATAAAATTGTCGTGAATTTATCAGATCTTAATAAGAATTTAAATAGCATCAATAACATTCCGATAGATGCCAATGATGTTATCGAAGTTTTTAATAAAAATCAATTCAGAGATAAGGAATATGTGAATATAGAAGGGGAAGTTCGTAAGCCGGGTCAATATCCCAGGTACGGCGGTATGACGCTAAAAGACCTTTTATATTTTGCCAATGGATTAAAGCCGTCAGCAGAATTTGGAGAAATTGTTGTATCAAGCGTGGTCAACATTGATTCATCACAACAAGGAATAAGCCCGACACAAACCGTAATAAAAAAATACTCAGTCAATGCTAACCTTGAGATCGATTCTACTTCTGACAATGTTTTACTCAAGCCCTATGATGAAGTTTTTGTAAGAAGAAATCCGACGTTTCATTTGCAGGAAAACGTAAAAATAGAAGGTGCGGTAAAATATCCAGGCACGTATTCAAAACTTACCGAAGGAGAGCGCCTTTCTTCATTTATTGAAAGATCGGGCGGGCTCAATTCCACCTCGGATATAAACGGGGCTATATTATACAGGCTTCGCAGTGAAATAGCTATCGGCAATCCGCTGAATATCAAGAGCGCCACTTCCTATTTAAAAGACAGCACAGGAAAAATTGTTGATAGTGTAATTGCAGGCAACTACGATGCAGTAAGTATTGACCTGCAGAAGGCGCTTGATAATAAAAACTCAAAATATGACCTGATCTTACGTAAGGGGGATCTTATCTATGTGCCAAAAATTAATCCTGTTGTAACCATTTCCGGAACAGTGCAATCGCAGTTGAAAATTTACTTTGACAAAGACCATTCAAAGCTCGGATATTACATTGATAAGGCAGGTGGGTTCGGAATAAGGCCCTGGCGAAGGCGGATATATATAACGTATGCTAACGGCAGGAGCAGACGAACGCACAACTTTGGCGTTTTCCATTTTTACCCTAAAGTAGAATCAGGAAGTACTATAATAGTTCCTCAAAGACCCGAAGGGAAAAATGTTGGCCAGGTTGCAACACAGTCACTCATAACAACGTTACCACTTTTAATGGTGTACTTTATAACCAAATTATAACTATTGCTATGTCAACCCATGAATTAGCCGCTGAGATATTTCAACGACTGAAAAAGGTCAGAGTTATCGTTATAGTCTTTTCGCTTCTGAGTGCGCTTGCATTGATCCTATATGCAAAACAGAAACCTCTTATGTACACATCCAGTGCTTCCATATTTCCGCTGACCAGCAGCAGCGACAACAGTACGTCGTCTGCAACCCTGAGTGCGATATTGGGAGCCGAAACGCCAAAAAGCTTTAGTGATGATGCATCTATCAATATTATAGAGCTTGCTCTAAGTCGTACAACACGCGAAGAGGTTGCCGCGATCAGGGATTCATCTCACGGAAATAAAACAATTGCCGAATTATTGATTGATGATATTAACAGTCACAGGGGCTTATTTGAATCCAAAATAAAAATGCCGCCCAACCGGCACGATTTAATTATCGTGGCCGGTAATATTTTGAAAAATAATCTGACAGCCAGTGTAAATAAAAATAATATGCTGATTCTAACCTATACGGGTCGCGACCCGAACCTGGTAAGAACCATCAGCTATGGATTTATCAATAAGATCTCTCTTTTTTATATTCAGTTGAAAGCAGAAAAAGCCAGGCGGGATTTCGATTTCGCAACAAAAAAGGTAGACTCGTTGCTGAATATAATGAACTCCCAGGATGCCAGATTAATTGAGATTGACAAAACTACTCTTTTCACAAATACCAACAGACTTCAGTTCAAAGTACCTACTGAAAATCTGATCGCGGATAAGCAAATGATCCGTCAACAATATGCGCAGGCCGTAGCTAACCAGCAAAATGCTGCCTATAAATTGCAAAAAGCTACGCCCGTAATACAGGTGCTTGATAAGCCGGAACCACCTTATGACGTTAATTATAAATCGCCCGTTATTTATGGGATCATCGGACTCATAAGCGGCTTCGTTATTATCTCGCTTTTTTTTGTAAGCGGCCTCCTTCTAACCTATATAAAAAGCGAACTGCACAAAGCTATATTCGGTGGAAAAGAAGTTGGTCCGGCGAAGAAAACAGTGTCGGCTTTATGATTTTCTAAACAGCCACTTGCCCATTTCTTTAATTGTCACTTTTTTTCCGTATAACAATATTCCTGTGCGATAGATCTTTGCCGCAATCCATGCAGTAAATAAAAAGCCCGCAACGAGCAAAGCCATGGATAAGCCCAGTTGCCACCATGGCACAGTTCCAGGAACCCCAAACGGTATCCGCGACATCATAATGATCGGCGAACTGAAAGGAATAATACTTGCCCAAACGGATAAACTACCGGAGGGTGCATAAATAGAGGTAGTCATTATTACAAATGAGAGTACAATAGGCATTGTAATCGGCAACGAAAGGGATTGCGCTTCCTGCGCATCTTCATTTACTACGCTACCTACTGCCGCAAACAGAGATGCATAAAAAAGGTAGCCGCCAACAAAATAGAATAAAAAGCAGAAAACAATGAGGAGCCAGCGGGTTCCGTCAAACGTATGGAAAAATGCACTCGCCTTTGATCCGGTGTCACCACCCGGGGCAGCTGCCGATGGTTGCATACTTTGGGAAGCCGATTGAACATGTTGCAAAGTATCATGTGGCAAAAAAGCAGTGGCCGCAGATGTGAGTATAATGATCAGTACGATCCACATTAAGAATTGCGTGAGACCCACTGCCGCAATACCCGTGATTTTCCCCATCATCATTTGAAATGGTTTCACCGAGCTTACCATTACTTCGGCAATCCGGTTGGTTTTTTCTTCCATCACACCACGCATCACCATCATGCCATAGATCATCATCGTGATATAAATGATCATGCCGCTTGCAAAGCCAATTATGTAAGCTGCCCAAAAATTCGATTGTTGTATTTTGCCTTCTTTTTGCTTATATGCGTTAAAGTCATACTCGTCAGTGATGGATGTCTTCAGAATGGAATCCACTGCATTCTTATCAAAGTTTTTTTCTCTGAAAAGTTTCTTTTGTAACGCCATACCCAATTGTGCCTTGATATACTCCTGCGTGCCCAGGTCCAGTTCTTTTTCCGAGATCAGCCGGATCGTATCCTTCCTTGTAGTATCATATTTTGGTATCATCAGAACTGCAGTATATCCTTCTTTTGAAAAATTGTCGGCGTTTATGTTCTGATTGAAATCAAACGTAACACCTGATGAATCGCTTTGCAGATTATTCGCAAAGTCACCGCTTATGTCATTTACCGCCACCTTTGTTTTTTCTGAGTTGTGAATAGCGAAATATACAATTCCCGCAATAAACAAAGCAATGATGATGGGTAGTAAAAAAGTAGAAATCAAAAAAGTTTTATTTCGAATGCGGGTAAGATATTCCTTTTGAAAAATGATAAGAATCTTGTTCATAAATATTTTTTATGCCGTTACCGGTTGAAATTGTCTTGCCAGCGGTGTTCCTTCTACCAGTTTTATGAATATGTCATTTAAAGAGGGCAATAATTCGGTGAAAGAATGAATTTCCGTTTTTTGGGCAATGAAGAATTGTAAAACGTCATTGGTATTGAAACCATCTTTAATTTTTACAATCAGACCATTATCCTGTTTACCTATCAGTTCAAATGCCGGACTCGTATAGTTCTGCGGGATTTTATCGAAGCGTATTTCGAAAAGGTTTTCTTTAAATTGCTGCTTTATGCCGGTTACGCTACCGTCGATTATCTTTTGTCCTTTGTTCACCAAAATAATGTGATCACAAATTTCCTCTACCTGTTCCATTCTGTGCGTGCTGAAGATAACAGCAGCACCTTTTTGCGCCAGCTTGTAAATTTCATCTTTGATTAGATTGGCGTTTACCGGATCAAGACCACTAAAAGGTTCATCGAGAATGATCAGTTTAGGCTGGTGCAAAACAGTTATTACAAATTGAAGTTTTTGTGCCATGCCTTTACTCAGGTCTTCAATCTTTTTGTTCCACCAGCTCTGCATTTCAAACTTAATGAACCATTCTTTCGCATTCTTTGTGGCTTCTTCTTTTGACAAGTTTTTAAGTCTTGATAAAAACACGGCCTGCTCACCGATTTTCATTTTTTTGTATAAGCCTCTTTCCTCCGGCATGTACCCGATGTGTACTGTGTCTGTATTTGGATTGAATTTTTTACCCTCAAGAAAAATTTCTCCTTCGTCGGGATAAAAGATGCCGGTGATCATTCGGATTAACGTTGTTTTGCCTGCTCCGTTAGGTCCAAGAAGTCCGAATATGGAGCCTCTTTTCAGCTCAAAACTGATATCATCAACAGCCTTTTGAGTTGCAAAATATTTTTTCAGGTTTTTTACTTCAAGAATGTTCATGGTAATGTTGGATGTGGCCTGTCTGAAATTGATGCATTGCCTAGTTGTAAATGTATAAATAACCCGGCCATGTATAAAAAATTTTTATGAGTGCCTTCATTTGATGGAAACAGCAGCGATCATTCTTGCCACTCTTTCTCCGTCCATTGCTGCACTTACAATGCCGCCGGCATAACCGGCTCCTTCGCCGCAAGGGAATAAATTTTTTATCTGGGGATGGTGCAGGAATTCATCGTGTCGGGGAATTCGTACCGGTGAAGAGGTCCTGCTTTCTGTGGCGACAAGTATTGCATCATTGGTAAAGTAAGGAGGTATTTTTTTTGCAAACAGCAACAAAGCTTTTTGCAGCCGGAGGGTTATAAATTCGGGTAATATATCTCTGAGTAAGGCAGATTGAACGCCGGGTATATATGAGCATTGAGGGAGTGAGTTTGAGAGTACATTATTTGTAAAATCAACCAATCGTTGTGCAGGCGCCACAAATTTTCCGCCACCGGCTTTAAATGCAATCGATTCAACTTCCTGTTGAAAATTCATCATCATCAAAGATGAAATTGTTGCCCTCTTTCGGCCTGTCTTGTTAAAATATTTCAGCACGTCTTCTGTTTCTGTTTGCACTACCATACCGCTGTTAGCATAAGGGTTATTTCTTTTGGACGGACTCCAGCCATTTACCACCAATTCCCCGTCAGAAGTAGATGCAGGAGCGATAATACCACCCGGGCACATACAAAATGAAAATACACCTCGATTGTTTGCCTGGTCAACAAGACTATAGGTCGCAGGCGGCAGGAATCCGTTATTATAATTGCTACCATATTGAATTGAATTGATCAATTTCTGCGGATGTTCTACCCGTACACCGAGAGCAAAAGGTTTTGCAACTATTGAAAGTTGTTTTTCATGAAAAAGCTTGAAGACATCACGGGCCGAATGACCTGTTGCCAATATGAAGGCATCCCCGGAAAGCAGTTGCTGATCATGGGTCTTTATTGTTTTAATAATATCATCTTCGATAACAAAATCCACAAGTTTTTTATTAAAATAAATTTCCCCGCCACAATCTAAAATTTTAGCACGCATAGCCGTTATGATGTGTGGAAGTTTATTGGTGCCAATATGGGGATGAGCTTCAAACAAAATATTTTCTCCTGCACCGAAGTGTACAAAGAGATGTAAAATGCGATCTATATTTCCCCGCTTGTTGCTTCTTGTATACAATTTACCGTCGCTGTAAGTGCCTGCTCCGCCCTCACCGAAGCAATAATTGCTTTCGGGGTTGATGATCCCTTTTTTGTTTAATGTAGCAAGGTCGCGGCGCCGTTCCTTCACATCTTTCCCTCTTTCAATAATTATGGGTTTGATTCCAGCCTCTATTAATTGAAGAGCCGCAAATAAGCCTGCCGGCCCCGAGCCAATTATCACAACTTTCTGTTTTGAAGAATGCACATCTTGGAAATAAAACTCCGGCCTGGGCCGGTCAATGAACGGCTCATTAATAAATGCTGACAATGTGAGTTGAATCCAGACCGTTTTTGACCTCGCGTCAATCGATTTTTTTGCAACATAGTAGCCCGTTACATCCTGCGGTTGAACTCCCGATGTTTTTGCAATAAGATTGGTAATGGTATTAGGGTTGGCAGCTTCCTGCGGAAGTAGCCTGAGAGTTAATTTTTGTCGCATAAAGGTCAGGTTTTGATCCTGAAAGCTTTTATTATGGCGGGCGATTAAGGTAAGAATCAAAACGGAAGATCGTCGATCGTATCTTCGGACGAAGACGTAAAGGTATCTAAAGGTTCCAAGTGATCATCATCAGAAGAAGCTTCATTACCCGGTTGTAAAATTTGTTCAATCCTCCAGGCATCCAGGTTGGTAAAGTAATTGGTGCGCCCATCCTTTTCCCACTTGGTTCCTTTTATGTTGAAATACACTTTTATTTCGTCGCCTACATTTACGCGCTCTACTATATTGGTACGATCCTGCACACACTGGAATTTAATATAGTTGGTTATTGTCTTACCGTTGATGTCTTCCGTTTTTTCAACTACAAATTCACGTACCTTGAAAGTTTCAGTGCGTTGCGCTACATCAAATTTAGCGACCAGTCTTCCGGTTAATTCATATCCCATTAAAAAAAATTTAGGTTTTAAAGATATACTCATTTATTTGAAAATAGACCCGGCTCATCGGAAAGGCCAAAAAATGTTTTGCACATTTCTCTGGCCTTCCTAAAAAAAATTTCTTGAATAAAAAAAATTTGGGGAATTTTTTGTTCGTGTTAAATCCTAAAAGATTATTTCGTTGTAATTCAATATGGACAAGGCCTCTTCTTTTCTAAAAAATCTGCATTTAAAAAATGTTTGGGTTTTTGGAAAGCGTCATTATTTTTAAGATGACAAAAACGAACAATAAAAAATTTTTTTTTCAACAAAATATTTTGATATTCGCTAACTGCTTAGAAAATATTTATAAAATGTTTTTATATAGATTTTGTAAGTGATCTCCGGAAAAACAAGGATGTACTAAAATCAAATAAACGGCTTACGGAAAAAATGGATAAAGCTTGCGAAAGAGTTTGGCAGAATTGTCTGAATATTATAAAAGATATTGTGGAATGGCAGCACTTCAAAACCTGGTTTGAACCCATTGTTCCGGTTTCGCTTAAAGATAATATACTTACCATTCAGGTACCAAGCCAGTTCTTTTACGAATACATAGAAGAGCACTATGTAAATCTCCTGGCAAAGACGCTGAAGCGTGAGTTAGGTAAGGATGCCAGGCTGGAATACCGCATTATGGTGGACAGCGGAAATGCTAATAATCGCCCGGTGACTATAGATGTTCCGGGCCACGGATTTAAGTCTTTTTCAAATAACGAAATGGATTTTCCTTTAATTATAAATAACCCTGTCAAAAACCCGTTTGTAATACCTGGTCTGAAGAAGACGCAGATCGATCCTCAGTTGAATCCATCTTACGTGTTTGATTCGTTCATCGAAGGCGATTGTAACAGGGTGGCCCGAAGAGCGGGAAAAACGGTTGCTGAAAAGCCGGGCTCCACTTCTTTTAATCCATTGGTAATTTATGGAGGCGTAGGTCTCGGGAAAACACATCTTGTTCAGGCAATCGGCAATGAGGTGAAGAGATTACATAATAACAAGGTAGTGCTATATGTAAGTTCCGAGAAATTTATTAACCAGTTTGTAGACCACGGCCGAAACAATGCGATAAATGACTTCATTCATTTTTACCAACTGATAGATGTACTCATTATTGATGATGTACAATTCTTTAACCGTGCCGAAAAATCGCAAGATGCATTTTTTGCTATTTTCAACCACCTGCACCAGAGTGGCAAACAGCTTATTCTTACTTCCGATAAGGCACCCAAGGATCTTGAAGGAGTACAGGAAAGATTGTTGAGCCGTTTTCGCTGGGGTCTCAGCGCTGACCTTCAGATTCCTGATTACGAAACCAAGATTGAGATACTGGAAAGGAAAATGAAAAACGACGGATTGGAAATGCCCAAAGAAGTGGTGAAATATATTGCTTACAATATTCAAAATAACATTCGGGAATTGGAAGGCGCGCTGATTTCTCTGTTGGCACAATCTTCGCTAAATAAAAGGGAAATAGACCTCGAATTAGCTAAAAAAGTGCTACGGAATTTTATCAAGTCATCCTCAAAAGAAATTACTATCGATACCATTCAGAAAATGGTGTGTGATTATTTTGATGTACCTTATGAAAAATTGTTGCAAAAAACGCGCAAGCGTGAAATTGTGCAGGCACGTCAAATTTCCATGTACCTCGCAAAAGCCTTTACCAAGAATTCCCTGAAAACAATTGGCGAGCACTTTGGTGGCCGCGATCACACTACGGTAATTCACAGTTGCCAGACCGTGAAGGATCTTATGGACACAGATACTTTATTCAAAGAGAGTGTTATCGAGTTGCAGCAAAAAGTGCAACTTGCCGCTATGTGAGGTTGTTCTTTTTTTGCGGATTTTCCACAATCATTTATTTTAAATTTTGAGTTGCAAATGTTACTTTTGCAGCCCCTGTGATATTTCAGGAGAGGTGCCTGAGTGGCCGAAAGGGCCGGTTTGCTAAACCGTTGTACGAGCTTAAACTTGTACCGAGGGTTCGAATCCCTCCCTCTCCGCATCTTGAATTTTAGAACTATTCGGGGCGTAGCGTAGCCCGGTTATCGCGCCTGCTTTGGGAGCAGGAGGCCGCAAGTTCGAATCTTGCCGCCCCGACTATAAAACCTGTCTTCATCGACGGGTTTTATTTCTTTTAATGACTAAACTGCGTGTATCCTACACCGTTAGTCTTTAGCCGGCTTCGCAAAAAGCAGAAAATTAATCGAATTTCTTTCCTTTCGTATACCAGAAATCTTTGTAGGAAAACGTAACCGTAAATCCGGCGTAGGTTTCTTTTACAGGTGTATACCTGGAGCCTCTTATGCCGAATTGAGCCGAAAGATGATAGCTTAATGTACTGCGCCTGCTGTTAAATCCGGCCCCAAAAGTAATACCCATATCTGTCACCCGCTGGTTTCCGATTTGGAGGTAAGATTGATCGTAATAACCACCGGCCTGCAGGTTGTATACTTCATACGGTACGCCAAGATATTGTTTCAGTTTTGAAAACTCCACTCCGGCCGAATAGCGATCACTGTTAACCAGGTTGTAATTTAATCCTGACATATGAAGCGACGACCAATCCTGGTGGCGATAGTCGGCAAGAAAGCTGAGGCTTTTGTCTTTAGTGATTGCAATGCCAAAACCGCTTGAATTTGGTAAAGTGAAATAATTATCTGAAAGTGTTTGGTTGGACAATGTGTCACCACTTTGATCTTTTACCAGGGCTGTGGTGGTAGCCCGGAGATCTGTTTGAACTGCATAGGTTGCCCCGAGCGTAACATCCCATTTTTTCGACACCGGAATATGATATTGCAAGCCGTAATCGAAATAGAGGTTTCTCAGGTATATACTTCGCGTCGTAAAAACCCCGTCTGTCTGATCCGCTGAAAGAATGGTATCCGTTTGAGTCAATGACCCCGAAAGAAAGGATGTATTTACCCCAATGGAGAGGTTTTTGGTGATCCCGAAACCATTCGCAAAATAAAAGCGGTTTATCCCGCCGTTGCCATCATAATAGACAGGTATGGTGGTATTGGTTCCCTGCAAATTAATATTACTGTTAAACGAATAATTACTGGTACTGAATGGCATCAATCCAACAGAACTACCCCACCATTTGGTGGCCCTGATGCCTAATGAGAATCTGTCAACAGCAAAATCCTTACTTGTGGTGCCCGGAAGTATATCCTGTCCTGAATAACTTACTACTCTTCCACGCCCGGACAACTCTACAATGAACAACTGATTTTGCAAATCACTTAACGAAGCAGGATTGTTTAAAATGACGGATGTATTATTCCGGTAAGCAATCCCGGTATTAGCCATGCCGCCGGTCCGGTTAAAATATGAGTTTTCTATGTCACCTATCCCAATGATTGAATAAGGCGAAGTTACATTCTGGCAAAAGGCAGCAGCACTCAGAAATAAAACCAATACTGTTAACAGGCTATGTCTCATATGAAAATTACGGGTTAACAGATACATAATATAATTTTAATTGAATGGCGCCTTGTGCATTCATTTTATCTCCAAAAATAGCCCTGTTCAGCGAATTGATCCTTGTAGGGGAAGGCGGTATTAGTAAGAGACCGTTTTGATTGATATACCCGATATTGATTTGTTGTTGCAAATAACTCGTCACATCATAAGTGTATTGAGTAGTTTGATTATACAGATCGTCAAGCACCAGGTCGCCGGTTTGATAGTTGCTTGTTGCATCGGTCAAATTAAATCCGGGATAATTATTCTGATCCGTCTGTGATGCATAAAGCGACGGCGGTAAAGGCATGTTGGTAGGGTACGTGCCGGATAATGGTTTTACGATCAAATCAGCTTTTAATATTTTCACAAAGTCAGGCCGTAAATAAAGATCTCTCAGCGAAGGGAATTTGATCTTGGGAACAAACCCCGTAATATATTGAAGATAGGAACTGTTACCTGTTGAAGAGGCCAGCAGTTCATTGTTGGTACTGTTAAACGCCTCCACGGGAGTCCCAGTTTTGTCCGAGAGCACCTGATTAAACTGCATATTATCGCCATTGTAAAAAGGAAAATCAAGATGTTTGGGTTCAATAAATGCACCCGTTTCATGATAATAGAGCCGCATCGTTGCAGAATCTTTAAATCCGTAAATAGCCTGCATATTACCAGTGGATGAGCCAATTCTGAGTCCTCTGAAATAGGGCAGAAAATTCGCAGTAGATTGTATTGTCAGGTCATTATCTAAATATTGAGTAAACAGGTCCTGGCCGATGCTATTAGAAAGTGTAATAAATACCGAATCGGTGATGTTCGGATAAATTCTTCCGCTGAAACTGCCAGCAGCCGAAGGGTTTACGTCAAAGTTGGTATTATTATAAAAAGTCGTTTGAAACGCCGGAAAGCTCATTTGATTGCTGAGCTGGTAAACTGAAAATTGAGCGTTGGTTGTGGAATCTCCGTAATAAGTTTTATTAGGGATCAATATCAATTTCAATGAATCGAATGTTGCATTGTTGGAAAACTGAGGTGCTGTGGGCGGACTTAGCTCAAAAAAAGATTTCGCTGAAACTTTACCGAAAAAAGGATCGGAATAGTCGCCCGCCAGCAATACATTAGAACCTGTTGTGGCTACCGAATCCATAAAAACGGTGGATAATTCCGGGGTGATGGTATCCACCAAAACGATATTTGAGAAATTATTATCTACATAAGCCTGGCCAAATTGCACAGGGGTTTTTTGGCAAGCACTCATCACAAATGCCGATAGGATTATAAGCAGAACCCGTTTCTTGCAAAAAATAGTCATCCCTTTTCTCATGCTATAAAATTGGTGGCTGCAATATTATATCGTGGCTGTGTTAGCATTTTGTTACTATGGCTAAACGATGGCTTGTTGTCTGCAAAATAACTTAATTTGTCTGTTAACCTGTTTTCAAATCTTTTTTGGCAAAGGTAAATTTAAACATATAGATAAAAGGTTTAGCGGATAAAACAACTCGTTTGTCGATAAAACTATCTTGCAAAGCCATTTTAACGATTTATGAAAATAAGCGGAGATTATTTTCGTGCGAAATAAAATTTTACAATGAAAGCAAAACGTATACTGCTATATTTGACTATCGCTTCATCGGGATTAATTTCATGTCACAATAGCTCCCCCTCAACCACTACGGGTAATTGGGTGTACCAGGGCGAAATGACGGGCGTTGTAAGAAGCGAAGCTGTCACCTTTGTAATCAATGATACCGCTTATATTACTACGGGTTTTGACGGAACAAATCGTCTTAACGACTTGTGGCAATATGATGCAGTGAACAATAACTGGACGCAAAAGGCAGATTTTCCGGGTACTCCGCGTAGTTCCGCAGTAGCTTTTTCGGCTGGCGGTCAGGGTTATGTAGCTACGGGTTTTGATGGGGTAAATATGCTTAAAGATGTGTGGGCTTATAACCCTTCAACAGACTCTTGGTCTCAAAAGAGTGATTTTGGAGGCAGTGCCCGTTATGATGCTGTTGCATTTGGAATACAGGATAAAGGGTACCTTACTACAGGCTTTGACGGTAGTTATTTAAAAGACACATGGGAATATGACCCGGCGACAGACTCCTGGAGTTCAATTGTTACATTTGGTGGTTCAAAAAGGCTCGGAGCCGTTGCATTTGTATATAATAATAAGGGATATATCGTAACAGGCGTGAATAATGGCTCTACTGTAAATGATTTTTGGTCATTTGATCCTTCAATCGTTAAATGGACACAACTAAGACCCATTACAAATGTGAGTACCGACTCATACGATGATAATTATACGGACATCGTTCGCTCTAATGCAGCTGCATTTATAATCGGAGATAAAGCCTATATCTCTACGGGTCAAACGTCAACAGGATCGCTGCTAAGCTCCACCTGGGAATATGATTTCTCTACCGATTTGTGGACATCAAAAACTGCTTTCGAAAAATCTCCGAGAACGGGTGCTGTAGGTTTTACTGTGTCACAAGGGGGTTTTATTTTGACCGGAAGAAGCAGCACGCTCCCTTTCGATGACATTAATCAGTTCTTCCCCACTCAGGCGTATAATGCCAATGATTAATAGAAAAACCTGTTGTCGGGCATTTATTTTCATCGCACTATGTGGTTTAAGTTATTCGTGTCATCAATCTGCAAACAAAAATGTGGACACGGGTAAAACCCGTAAACTGGAAGTAGCGCCTATACAGATTGACGGTGGATGGGGTTATGATATCCTGGTCGACGACAAAATATACATTCATCAATATTGCATACCTGCGATTCAGGGTAATAAAGCATTTGCAACAAAGGAAGATGCAGTAAAGACCGGCCAGGTTGTTGTTCAAAAGATGGTGAAAGGAATGATTCCTTCAATTACAAGGCACGATCTTGATTCTTTGAAGATTAGTTACTGAAGAATGGCATCTTCATGAATGCAGGTCCACCATCTTAAAGAAATCAGACTTAAAAATGCTTCCTATCGGCACAATGTGCCGTCCTATAGAAATTTCATTTTTTGATATTGAGTCCACATGTAGCAGGGAAACAATGTAAGACCTGTGAACCCTGATGAACTTTTCAGGAGGCAACCTGGTTTCAAAAGCATTCAGGCTTTTTAATGTCACAACAGGATTGCTTTTCCCGGCCACATAAATCTGTATATAATCCTTCATGCCCTTGCAAAAGAGTATGTCATCAAACTTCACCTTCACTATCTTATACTCAGACTTGATGAAAACAAAATCATGTTTGTAAACCGTTTGAGGCTTCTGCATAAAGGATCAATAAGTTTTGATTGATGAATTCTTTTTGGTTTTTATTTAAGGTATCATTTACCGAAAAAGGGCAAAATTATCGATTAAATACCATTTTTAATAGACGAAGATAGAAAATATGAACAGATTTTTCAGATCGGTTATTTGTTGCATAGGCTATCCGGCAACGAGTTGCGATATTCCTGAATATTAATGAGCTGCTCTGAAAATAACGAACGTCACAAACGCGTTATAAAGTACCACTAATCAGGTAACCGGAACCGATGAAAATTCGCGGCCTTTTCATATCCTCTCTTATCATACTTGATTGTATTTTACCCCGAATAACATCAGCCCAGGATTGTTCTCTGCTAAACGCAACTTTTTCTACTTTTGAATCGCGCTGTGCTGCTACCGGCGCCATTCAAGTCTTTGCCACAGGAGGATCCGGTTCCTACCGATACAAGGTTTCTGGTCCGGTCAATATAAATTTTACAACAGTTGACTCTATTACCGGATTGTCTGCGGGAACCTACACGGTCACGGTAAACGATCTTGTTACCAATTGCACCTACACTCAAACAGATGTAGTTGTACCAGGCTCATACCAGGCACCCAATTTCACTTTGAAGGGCATAGACGTGAGTTGCAATAATGGAAACAACGGGAGCATCCAGTTAGATAGCCTGAAGGACGGAAGATATCCGTTCTCTTTCGAGATAGTGGCGCCGTCGCCGATGGGTGTAGGTCAAAGTAATACAAGCGGAAATTTTAATAATCTTATTGCCGGAACTTACAGTATTCAGCTAAGTGATTCGTGTGGTGGACTGCAAACACGTCAGGTGGTAATCAATAACTATACATGGGCTTTGAATTCGTGCACTTTCAATAAAATTTCGTGTGATTCCGCACAAGGATATATAACGGCTACAGATAGCAGGGGTAATATGAGCACGGTCAGCGGCCTGCCTGGCTTCACCTATGGAGTGGTTGATCTACCAGGAGATACTATTTGGTCCACATCCCCTTACTTTACTTTTCAGATTGCAGGAAACGGATCATTCAATGTGGTTGCCCGAGACGGGTGTGGAAATATTAAATCACTTACAACATCGGTGTCCTTGATTCCATCTATCGGTGCATCAGTAAATATCTACAATACTGCCTGCTCAACTTTTTCTGTTGCTATAGACAGCATTACCAATTTTTATGATGGTGAGTATTGTTTGTTCGACAGTAGTGGAATCCAGGTAAATTGCGATAGTACAGGTGTGTTCGATAATATACCATACGGAAGCTATTGCATTCATGCGCATGATGCATGTACAGATACGACGATTATACGATGCTTTGTGGCAACTCAACCCATACCTTCAGTAGCAGATGCTGTTTCGATCTCGAACAAGACATGCCAAACCTTTACCGCTTCTATTACCGGACAAAGTAATTTAACCAATCCTCAATACTGTTTATACGACTCAACGGGAACATTAATAACCTGCGACAGTACCGGCCGATTCGATAGTCTTTCCTATGGAAGTTATTGTATCAAAACACATGATGGTTGTATTGATACCACCATCACCAGGTGCTTCATTGCGTCACCACCTGTGCCTATAGTGGATTCTGTTATACCCGATTATGGCGATTGCAGCAATCTGGGAATTCGTGTTGTGGGTGATAGCCTAACCAATCCTGCCTATTGTTTGTATGATAGTTTGGGTAACCTTATCAGCTGCGATTCTACGGGTGTCTTTGATAGTTTGTCAGTCGGCAGTTATTGTATTCATGTTCATGATGTATGCAGGGATACTACGATCATCGAATGTTTCAATTTGGGACCTCCTGTTGTAATAGACGACCTGTCGGTGTCATTTTCAAACGAGGCCTGCTCAACATTTACAGCGAGGGTTCATACAGATAATCTCACAAATGCGTCTTATTGTTTGTACGATACAGCCAACACCTTAATCACATGTGATTCAACTGGCGTATTTGATAATTTGGCTTATGGCAGCTATTGTGTGAAAGCACATAATAATTGTCCCGATACAACTTTTACCTATTGTTTTAATGAGAGTCCGCCAGTACCTTCGGTAAACGCTTCAGTAAGCATTAGTAATCGAACCTGCAACGATTTTACGGCGAAAATTACAGGGCAGGATAATTTGAATAGTCCCCAGTACTGCATTTATGATAGCAACGGCGTTCAGTTGAGTTGTAATTCCAACGGTATATTCAATCACCTCGGGTATGGTTCTTACTGTATTCAAATCGTGAATAGCTGCTATGATACCACGATTACAAGATGTTTTGCTGCAACGGCCACGGCGATGGGCATCGCGGTGTCATCATCCAAATCATGTTCAATTGGTTTTACAAAGTTGAATGTTTCCATAAGCGGAGGTGGATCACCTTATCACGTATTGGTGTATAATCCGGATAACTCTACGTACTCTGATAGCAATTATACCTCCACCAATTTCAGTATTGATAATGTGCCACCACTCCAGGCCGGTCAAAAATACCTGGTGGTTGTTTCTGACAATTGTGGAGATATAGATTCTTCTGATGTTTCATTTAATGCAAGCTATTTCAACCATACACCTACAGTAACTCAAAAATGTCCAAGTGGCACATGGGCTAATGGTTCGGGCGATGTACAAACAACGGCATCAACTAACCTGGGAAATTTTACCGTAAAAATTATTTCAAAGGATTATACAGCCTTAGCTCCTGAATTAGATCCTGACGTTGTTTCCGGCAGCGATTATACGTTTCAGGACCTGGGACCGGGAACGTACATTATCAGATATCAGATCAGCAGTTTATGCCACGAAAATATCTATGATACCATAACGATAGATTCATACCAATTCCCGGACCTGACCAGGTCATCGGCTTATCAATGCGATGTAAACGGATTTAGCATAGGTGCTGTGGTATCAAATGGCTCGGGCCCGTTCAGTTATGAAATAATCGGAAGCACCCCGTCAACTCCTTCAATATTAGCAGGCCCCCAGTCGGATCCGATATTTACTATTAATAATGGAACCACTTATTCCCTGGTGCGGCTAAGGGCGATCGACGCTTGTGGTAATGCCGCTTTGAATGACATAAGCGTTTTACCGTTATCTATCGCCGATATCGCAGCTTCAGAAAACTGCCTGCTACAGCCAACTTCACTAGTGGTCGATAGCATTACCAATGCAACTTATTCTTGGTACAAGAAAACCCATATTACCGATACAGACAGTACACTAATTGGGAATTCCCCGGCTTATAACATTTCGTCGGTGCTACCAGCCGACACAGGTATTTACATATGTCATATAGATGTGAATGGTGGATGCGTTCAAAGAACATTTGTGTACGATTTAACGGGCAGTTGTTATACAGTACTTCCTGTTTCGCTGCTTGATTTTTCGGGGAAAGTAGTTGGAGATAAGGTTGTTCTCAACTGGCAGGTTACCAATGAAAATAATGTCTTAAAATATATTATTGAGCGGCAGGATGTTTCCGGTCGATTTGTTGAAACCGGAGAAGTAGCAGCCCAGGCAAATGGCTCACTATTAGTGAAGTATAGCTTTCCGGATGCAAAACCTTACCAGGGAAAAAATTTGTACAGGATCAGAATTGTCGAGAATGATATTACATACAAATACAGTTCTATCGTAGCCGTTGCATTCGGAGGAGCCAGCCAACAAATTGCTGTTTATCCAAACCCTGCGACAAGTGTTTTAAACATCGATTTTGCACGGGCTGCCAGCCATGAATTTAAAGTTTCATTGTTCAACCCGCTCAATCAACTGATGACGGAGTCGGTTTTTGTAAGCGGTGTTAATAGCCATATGCAGATCACAAGAAGCAAAGCAATGAGCACCGGAATTTATATCCTGCAAATTATAGATGAAAATACAGGTGAGCAATTCACCCAAAAAGTAATTTTCAGGTAACTAACAGTGTCGGATAAACGAAAAGTGATTAACTGATTCCCGCCAGTTCCAGGCTTTTTTTCTTCAGCTTCTTTAGTTCCACATCTTCAATGATCGGATCCGGAGCCAGTACAATGGAAGTATTATTTTGTTTCCACCAATCGCTTTCGGTGAGATGTTTGAAATGCATCACTGCAATAAGATACTTTCTTCCTTCCTGCGCATGCCATTCTTCTATCCATTCAAATTTCTCCTTCGGAATATATTCCCACTCTTCAAAACTTACATAAAGCTTAATATAAAAATCATCGGTAAGCTCATTGGGTATGTGGTGATACAGCTTTTTGTATTCGTACTTATAATCGTAACGCAATGCAGAAATATCACTCAATACAGCCGATGCCGTGGGAAAACTTCCTGCGCCCTTTCCATAAAAAAATTGCTTGTCGGCAAAAGAACTTTCAATGACCACGCCATTGTATTCATTCTTCACAAATGAAAGGTGATCGTCATGTTTTACAAATTGCGGCATTACGAAGGCAGCAATTTTTCCGCTTAATAATTTCTTCGCCTGTGCGACCAAACGTATTTCATAATTTTTTTCCGTTCCCACTTTAGCATCATGTTCATTAATATTTTGGATACCTGTAAATAAAATATTATCAGTTGTTGTCACAATGCCATAGGCGTGGCATAAAAGAATCACCCATTTATTTACGGCATCCCACCCATCTACATCCAATGTTGGATCGGCTTCTGCAAAGCCCAGTTGTTGGGCATTGAGTAAAGCCGTTTTGAAATCCAGCTTTTCCTCGAACATCTTGGTAAGAATGTAATTGGTAGAGCCGTTAATGATCGCCCGCAATGAATGCAGCAGATCATTATCGTAGTATTCTTCCAGGTTTCGTATTACGGGGATAGATGCACAAGCCGATGCTTCGCAAAGAAAAGGCAGGCCTGTTTCTTCCTGCAACTTTAAAATCTCGGGCAGATGTTCTGCGATCATTTTTTTGCTGGCGCTTACCACCGATTTCCCGTTTTTCAATGCCGTGCTCACTATTTCAAAAGCTGCATCAGCTTCATTTATCACTTCTACAATTACATTGATCGTATCATCATTCAATAGTTCGTTTCGGTCAGTAGTAAATAATTCTACGGGAGCATTTCTTTTTTTGTGAGGATCTTTTATACAAACTTTTTTAATGGTTGCGTTCAAAGAGTCAGTTTGATGAAGTACCTTATATAATCCTTCACCCACCACACCAAAACCAAAAAGTCCGATCGTTAATCTGCGATGTGCCGTCATTTATTTTAAATTTTCATTCAGAATTTTCTTTTGTCCTGAAGCTTTTAAAAAGCCTCCGATGATCTTTTGCAGTTGTTCTGCCTCCAGTAAAAAACCGTCGTGACCGTATAAAGAATTAATTGCAACGAACTTTGCTCCAGGTATATGTTCAGCAATAAATTGCTGTTCACTTATTGGAAAAAGAACATCAGTGTTTATCCCAATAGCCAGTGTTTTTGCCCTTATTTGCTGCAAAGCATTTTCCATGTTTATCCTGTTTCTGCCGACATTGTGCGCATCCATCCCTTTGCTCAGGAAGTAGTAGCTAAATGCATTAAATCTTTTTGCCAGTTTCTCTCCCTGGTATCTTTGATAAGACTCACTTTTAAAATGTTCGATCTTTTCATTTTCCAGTTCGCTCTGGCTTGCATAATAGGTTTCATAACTCCTGTAAGAAATTAAAGCAACACTTCTTGCAGCCTTCATGCCTTCAATTCCTGCCTGTTCATTATTTTCTTTCCAGGTACCGTCTGCATGGATGCACATTCTTTGCGATGCATTGAAAGCCACACCCCATGCGGAATGTATGGCATTGGTAGCAATAGGAATTATGTTTTCAAAAAGTTCCGGTTCCTCGATGGCCCATTCAAGCAGTTGTTGGCCACCCATGGAACCGCCTATCCCAATTTTTATTTTTGTTATTCCTAAAAAATCTTTCAAGGGCTGATAAGTACGGATCATATCCCGCGGGGTAAAAAAAGGAAAGTCATGGTAAAACGGTTTCCCCGTTTCACTATTTATTTCCAGCGGGCCAAGGCTCCCATAGCAACTCCCGGGCATGTTTACACAAACAATAAAATATTTCTCAGAATCAAAAAATTTCCCTTTACCCACTAGTCCGGGCCACCATTCCTCCGGGTTGCTGTTGGCAGTAAGAGCATGAAATATCCAGACTACATTATCCTTTGCCTTGTTCAATTCACCAAAAGTAGTGTAGGCAAGATGGTAGCCGGATAAGGTATAGCCGGATTCAAGTGTGAAAGATTTATCGGACTTGTAAGTACTGTACGACAAAATGGTTTTATTAAAGGAGTGCAAAGGTACAATAAAGCTGCCGGTAAAACCACCGGCAGCTTGTAGTTTAGAAATAATTAGGAAATTTCTGAGTTAGCCAAAAAGTTCTCTCGAAAAGACTTTATTAAAGGCTTGCTCCAAGTCAGCCTTTATATCGTCGATATGCTCTATACCAACGCTGATGCGTATCTGGTTCGGAGCCACCCCGGAGGCTTTTTGTTCTTCCTCACTTAGTTGTTCGTGCGTGGTAGATGCCGGATGAATTGCGAGTGTTTTTGCATCGCCGACATTTGCGAGATGACTTATCAATTTAAGTGAATCGATGAATTTTGCAGCATTCTCCTTTCCTCCTTTAACACCGAAATTTATGATGCCTCCAAAGCCATTGGAAAGATATTCTTTAGCCAGTGCGTTATAAGGACTGCTCTTCAAACCCGGATATTCAACAAATTCGACCAGGTCATGTTTTTCGAGCCATTCCGCCAGCTCCAATGCATTATCTACATGACGTTGAACTCTTAGCGACAGTGTTTCCAGCCCTTGTAGCAGCAGAAATGAATTGAACGGACTTAGGGCGGGCCCGAAATCACGTAACCCTTCTACCCGCGCACGGATGGCAAACGCTATATTTGGTAATCCCAAAGGATTTCCTTCGCCAAACACATCCCAGAATTTTAGTCCATGATATCCTTCTGAAGGTTCAGTAAACTGTGGAAACTTCCCGTTTCCCCAGTTATAATTGCCCCCATCCACTATGACACCACCGATCGAAGTACCATGTCCCCCAATCCATTTAGTGGCAGATTCTACTACGATGTTGGCGCCATACTCCAATGGCCTGAATAAATAACCCGCAGCAGCAAACGTGTTATCAACAACCAATGGCAGGTCATATTCCCTTGCCAGGTCAGCAAACTTTTTAAAATCTGGAATATTCAATTTCGGATTTCCAATAGTTTCGAGATAAATGGCTTTAGTATTCTTATCGATCAACTTCACAAAACTTTCTACGTTGTCGCCATCAGCAAATCTTGCTTCGATTCCCAAGCGTTTAAAGGCGACTTTAAACTGGTTGTAGGTGCCGCCATACAAATAGGTCGTAGTAACAAAGTTTTCTCCCGTTTGCAGGATATTGTTTAAAGCCAGGAACTGCGCTGCCTGGCCTGAGGCCGTTGCAAGCGCCGCAACTCCGCCTTCCAATGCTGCCAAACGTTGTTCAAATACATCGGTAGTCGGGTTCATAATGCGCGTATAAATATTTCCGAATTCTTTTAATCCAAAAAGGTTCGCGGCATGTTCAGCATTATTAAAAACATAGGAAGTGGTCTGATAAATAGGTACTGCTCTTGAGTGGGTGTTGGAGTCGGGTTGTTGGCCTGCATGAAGCTGCAGCGTTTCAAAATGTAAATTACTCATAAATTTTTTTTAATAATTATAAATGATTAATGAATATTCTCGATGGGAAGTAAGTATAACCGGGTAAAAAATAGATTAGTGATGCCTTACGGCATACAAAAGTTGCTCATCACGCGAAGAAAAAATATTTGCTGATAATTACTCATATACCCGACAAATATAGTAGACTTTTAATGAATTCATCAAATCTTTTTGTGAAAAATATGAATTCTTAAGAATGAAAATGAAAGTGCGACGATATAATTCTTTACAATTATTTAATGATTTCCTTTCATAAAGGTTATACGGGGATAGTTTCTTTGCAAAACCTCTCCGCATGAAACTAACCCTGTCTGCAATTCTTTTATTTAGCTTTTTTACGGGTAAATCCCAACTTCCCGAAACGAAGAATGTTTTTATTGTAACAATCGATGGCATCCGTTGGCAAGAGGTGTTTAAAGGACCTGATTCTTCAATTCTTAACAATTCCCGATTCACGAAAAACATCGAACTGGCGAAGATGCTGTATTATGATTCAAGTATGAAAGAAAGTAGAAAAAAATTACTTCCGTTTTTCTGGAATATTATTGCCACGAAGGGCAGGTTATATGGAAACAGGCTCCAAAAAAACAAAGTAAATGTTTCAAACGTTTACAAGTTTTCCTATCCCGGTTACAACGAGATATTAACCGGTTACGCTGATCTTTATGTCAATTCCAATCACCGGGTTGAGAATGAGAACATCAATGTGTTGGAATATCTCAATTCACTTGATGAGTTCAGGAATAATGTTGTCGCGTTTACTTCATGGAATATTTTTCCATACATATTGAGCAAAGACCGAAATGCATTACCTGTTTATAGCGGATATGATTCAGTGCCTGCAAACGGGGATATTAATCTTAATATTTTCGATGATCTGCAACAAAATTTTATCGATGATAAAAAAGATACGCGGCAGGATGCGCTCACCTTCATTGCTGCATCAGAATACATCAAGGCAAATAAACCTAAAGTGGTGTTGATTGGATTTGGCGAATGTGATGAGGATGCACATCATGGGGAGTATGATAAATATCTCGAGCATTTAAGTGAAGCCGATAAAATGATTGCGCAGCTTTGGTATTATATTCAGTCTACGCCGGAATATGAAAATAAAACCACGCTGATCATCACTACCGATCACGGCAGAGGCAAGAAGAAAAAAAGTTGGATAAATCATGACGCCCTGATCAAGGGTTCTGCGAATGCGTGGCTTGCCGTGATTGGTCCGGGCATCAGTCCCATGGGAGAAATGGATGTGCCCGGGCAAATCTATCAAAAACAAATTGCAGCAACCGTCACAAAAATTCTTGGGTATGACTTTGTTGCCAATCATCCTGTAGCCAAACCAATCGACTTTGAAAGGAATTGATTAGCTAAAACACCTTCCATCGATACTCGCGCTTTTTCTATACTTTTGAAATCCTTAAATTTTAAACGAACAAAGAAATGTCTACGTTTTCAGATCATAATTTTAAAAATGAAAAGGCCTTAATAAGAGTTGATTTTAATGTGCCGCTTGATAAAGAATATAAGATCACGGACGATACACGCATGCGCGCAGCAGTTCCTACCATAAAAAAGATTTTGCGTGATGGCGGCAGCGTGATCCTGATGTCTCACCTTGGAAGACCGAAAGAGGGTCCTACGGAAAAATATTCGTTGAAGCACCTCGTAAATCATTTGAATGAGTTGCTTGGTTTTACGAACTCCCCTTCAGGGGCCGGTGGTATTTTGTTTGCCGATGATTGCATTGGTAATGACGCAGTAGATAAATCAAAAAATTTAAAATCCGGCGAAGTTTTGCTATTGGAAAATCTCCGTTTTTACAAAGAAGAAGAAAAGGGCGATGAAGCATTTGCAGAAAAGCTTAGTAAGTTGGGAGACGTATATGTAAACGATGCATTTGGTACTGCTCACCGGGCACATGCTTCTACGGCGGTGATAGCAAAATTTTTCCCGGCAGGTAAAAAAATGTTTGGCCTACTGATGGAGGCGGAAGTAAGCAGTGCTGATAAGGTATTGAATAGTTCGCAGAAGCCATTTCTTGCAATCATAGGCGGCGCCAAGGTTTCAGACAAAATCCTGATTATAGAAAATTTACTGGAAAGAGCTACGGACATCATCATAGGTGGCGGAATGGCGTACACTTTTATGAAGGCAATGGGGGGTAAAATAGGTAGCTCACTTTGCGAAGATGACCGGCTCGATAATGCCAAAGAATTACTTCGGAAGGCTGAAGATAAAGGTGTTTGTATTCATCTTCCGGCCGACTCGATCATTGCGGATAAGTTCGATGAGTCAGCAAATGTGTCCGGAGCGCTGAGCAATGACATTCCCGATGGCTGGATGGGCCTCGATATTGGCGAAATGGCATGTGAGTCATTTCAAAAAGTGATCAGCCATTCAAAAACTATTTTGTGGAACGGCCCCATGGGTGTATTTGAAATGAAAAAATTCCAGAAGGGTACCAAAGCGATTGCGCAGGCAGTCGCGGATGCAACTTCACATGGCGCCTTCAGCCTTATTGGCGGAGGCGACAGTGTAGCAGCAGTAAATGAATTTCACTTGGCAGATAAAGTAAGCTATGTTTCTACCGGTGGTGGGGCATTGCTTGAGTATTTTGAAGGGAAAACATTGCCTGGAATCGCCGCGATTAAATCGTGATAAAGTAACGATAAAAGACATTTTAGCAGACCAAAGTCTTTGGTATTCCCTTTGGGATATAATACATTTGAAAAAATCAAAACTTTAAAAAATGAAATCAAAAGGTTTATGGGTTGTCCTCGGGATCGTTGTGATTCTTTTCTTTTGGGGTTGCAACCAGCAAAGAGGCCTTGTGGCCGCTGACCAAAGCGTTCAAACTGCATGGAGTAACGTTGAAACAAACTATCAGCGCCGGATGGATTTATATAATAGTGTTGTACAGACCATCCAGGGTTCTGCCAACTTTGAGAAATCTACTTTGACCGAAGTAATTAATGCGAGAGCTAAAGCAACTTCAGTGCATGTGGATGTGAATGACTCTGCGAGTTTGGCGCAATATCAGCAGGCGCAGGCTCAATTACAAGGTTCTTTCAGCCGTTTGCTGGCGGTTGCGGAGGCTTATCCGGATCTGAAAACAACACAGGCATTCCAGGATTTTCAAGCGCAGATTGAGGGAACAGAAAACAGGATTAATGTAGCCAGGCGCGATTATAATACTGCAGTACAAGCTTATAATTTGAAGGTGCAGCAGTTTCCGGACAATTTATTTGCAGGTATCCTTGGCTTTCACGCAAAAGCATATTACAAAGCAGATGAGGGTGCGGAAAAAGCTCCCAACATCCATTTCGACATAAAATAACTGCACATACATGTGGCCGTTAGCTCGCAAAACAAAGAAGTTTTTTTCCGAAGAGGAAAATGAACGGATCGTACAGTCTATCCGCGATGCCGAGAAAAGCACCAGCGGTGAGATAAGAGTGTTTGTGGAAAGTAAATGCCGGTTTGTAGATGCTCTGGATCGGGCTGCGGAAATTTTTGCGAAACTGGAAATGCAAAAAACAGAGCAACGGAATGCAGTGCTTGTATATGTGGCATTAAAAGATAAGCAGCTGGCCCTTTTCGGTGATGAAGGAATACATCAGAAATTAGGCAATGAATATTGGAATGCTGCTGTAAAAAAAATGATTGCCCATTTCAATAAAGAAAATTATGCGGCCGGTATCAGCGAATGTGTCAGAGAGGTGGGTGAGGCATTGCACTTCCATTTCCCATACGATAAAGACACCGATAAAAATGAATTGCCAGACGAAATAGTTTTTGGTAAATAATTAATGAAAAGATTTCTCCTCATACTTGTTCTCTCATTTGCGGGCATTACTTTGTTTGCTCAAAAAATTTATGATAGACCCAAACCACCGCAAGCTGTAAATGATTTTGCTCACATGCTGGCGCCTTTTCAGGCCGATGCTCTTGAGCAAAAACTGAATGCCTATAATGATTCAACATCTTCTGCGATTGTTATCATTACGGTCCCTTCGCTTAATGGGGATGATATAAGCAATGTGGCATTAGCCTATTTGCGCGGGTGGGGCGTAGGGACTAAAGAAAAAAATAACGGGGTTGTAATTCTTGTTTCCCAGGGAGACAGAAAAGTGAATATTCAGACGGGTTATGGAATGGAAGGTGTATTACCCGATGTTACTGCCAAGGACATTATTGACAACAGGATAGTTCCTGCATTTAAAGACAGCGATTATTATCGCGGGCTCGATAATGCTGTAGATGCTATAGAACAGGCTGCTGCCGGCGAATACCAGGCTGCTCTCCTGATCACGAACAGGGAGTACCTGTTGGAGCTATCATTTTTATTGTGGTAGTGATTCTCATCCTTATATCGGTGTTCAGGGGCCGTGGGGGAGGCGGTGGCGGGGGATCTTATATGAGCCGTCGTGGTTCGGGTGTGTTACCATGGATCATTTTGGGTAATTTGCTCGGCGGCGGTGGAGGCGGATACAGAGGGGGTAGCTTTGGCGGTGGTTTTGGTGGTGGGGGCTTTGGAGGAGGAGGCTTCGGTGGCTTCGGCGGGGGCTCTGGTGGTGGTGGTGGTGCGAGCGGAGGATGGTAGATTCAGCCTTGTATGTAGTCTGAACACTGATAGCCCTGAAAATACCTGATAATTTCGCGTGTGTTTGGTTGCGTTGTGTATTGTGTTTAAATTCAAGTGAATCAAATTATTTGAATTATGGAATACAATACAGACACACAATTGATACTAAATGGATTGTATCGTGACAAGGCAGAATTATCTAAGAAATTATCTGACATAGATAAGCTAATTAAGAAGATAAAAATGGGAACTTTCGCACTCGATAGCTCCCACGAAAACACACCAAACATTGTTGCACCTACTGACAATGTGGATAAATCCCCGGAACAGGCAAAAAGTGAATTCCCTCTAAGGGCAGAATTGAGAGTTCAGGTAATTAGTGTAATGGACATGATAGGCGTGGCTTGCAGGCTAAAGGCTATTCAGGATAAATACAAAGAATTGACCGGATTGACGGTTAATTTACGCGAAACCACCAGAACCCTTAGCAAACACAAAATACTTAGATTGCTCAAACCTAAAGGAACGGAACGCGGTTTATACTGGGTTAAAGAGGATTGGTTAGAGGCGGACGGAACACGATTAAAGGAACAACACAAGTTCGAAGGTTTTAGCCTTATTTATAATGATGAAGATTTAGAGTTTGTGCAACATTAATAATTAATTTTTGCCTCTTTTGAATTTGTCTTTTAAATGGTCTACCAATGGAGTTTGATGCTGCACTTCGTCAGGAACTTTAATTTTTAAAAGATGGTGGCATATGTGGCAAACAAGATAATCTGTAACTAATCTATTATCGAAAGGAGTATCTATATAAGCGTAAGCTATACCTTTAAATTTCGGATTTATAAATTTTACCTGATAAGCAGTATTGTTAATGTCAGGAAATTCTTCAACTTCACATCCCTGACTCATTACCCAATCTACCAAATCAGCTCTGGTCATGCAGAAATTAAATTTAATGTTCTTTCAGTGTAATTTAATTTTGGTTCAATCTGTTTTATAACTTCCTCTTTTTTATCCCGTAACATTACGCTGAATATTCTTAATAGATTTACTTGCGCGTCATCTTCATTCTCTCCTTGAGCAATCGCTTCTGGAAATTGCGCAAAAAAGGCTGAAAAGAATCCTGTCTTTTCATCCGGAACCAAAATAGTGGTCAATTCAATTTGTGCCATAATTTTTGTGTTTGAGTAGAATTTCAATAGGATAACGTAAAATTCTGGACAAAGATTGCTCCTTTTTTGAGTGAAAAGGCATTTAATATACGAATAAAAATACAAAACATATTCATTTTGTAAAATAATTTTTAAAAAATTAATGTTTACTTAGCTAAAAACTGAAATAAAAATTTGGTTTAAAGGTTTAAACTTTATATATTTGCTGAACGTTAAGAAATGAAAATAGATATTTCGAACTTAATGACTGTTAGAAATTACGCTGTTAAAGAACACGTGACAGTTCAATATATCTATAAACTTATTAAACAAGGTAGAATGCAAAGTCTTTTAATTGATGGTGTTCAATTCGTGAATGTTAAGGACTATCCTGTTTTACCTGTTGTAAATAGACGTTGATATTTTTTTTGACTTGTTAGTTTAAAGTGTTAAACCTTAAACACAATTTTTATGAAACGTTTTACTATTGATGACTTTCGGGAAAGATACCCTGACGAAGATGCTTGCTTAGATAAGCTATTTCAATTGCGTTTTAAAGGCCTTGTTTGCCCTAAGTGTGAAAATGATAAGCCATTTGTCCGGGTAAAAAATAGACGCTGCTATCATTGCCCTGATTGCTGTTATCAGGTATATCCATGTAAGGACACAATTTTTGAAAAAAGTACAACGCCATTGACTTATTGGTTTTACGCAATATTCTTGCAAACCACAACAAGAAACGGTGTTGCAGCGAAGGAACTTGAAAGGCAATTGAATGTGTGCTATAAAACAGCACTGCGTATGAGCCATCAGATTAAAATACTCATGGCAGATAAATCAATTGGTAAATTAAAAGGAGTTGTACAAATAGATGAAGTGTACCTGGGAGGTCGTATTGATAGATGGCTGCAAAGGAATTACAAAAAAATAGACCCTGAACAAATAACCAAATACGATAATAAAGTTGGAGTGATGGGCTTTGTTTCAGACCAAAATGAAATGAAATTTGAAGTAATGGATGGAAGTCAAACTTTCAAAGACAGGGTGAAAAAGAATGTAGCAAAAGAGGCAACTGTCGTTACTGATGGTCATGCAGGATATGACGGATTAGATTTACATTATGCAAAGCACGAAGTCGTAAATCATGCAAAGAGAGAGTTTAAAAGAGGGAATTACCATGTAAATAATGTGGAAAATGTATGGTCAATTCTTAGACGCACAATAGAAGGAACGCACATTTCAGTTTCCCGGAAACACTTACAGAAATACGTAGATGAAGTTGCTTTCAGATTAATGAATAAAGACAGGCAAGATGAAATGTTTGAAATTATTTTGAGCCACGTTGTTTAGGCTTGGCTACTTTCTCAAGCGCTTTTTCAAATGATTTATACTTTTTATCTTTTGCTTTTTGTTTTTTGATAAAATCCTCGTAACCCTTGGTTACCTCTGACATCGTTTTATTTCTTTTATCGGCTGTGTTCATAGTTTCAAATTGTTTCTAACTGTTCCCTATTTGACCAATTTATTCTTTGTGAACCAGTATTATTAATCATGTGGTCTAACCAAATACTTATTTTATCCTCGGCGTAACCTGTGGCTGTATTATCAACTAACGCTATTTTCTTTTTAATATATATTCCCTCGTTAGTTTTAGAAGCCAATTCAAAAATAATATTGGTCTTTGATATATTGGTTTGAAAATAGTCGACATGACTCCCTGTAATGTAATTCAATAATACCAAATCATTATTGGGGTCTCTAATTACAGCATTAACTTTAACACGCGTATTGCCAGCCCCTAAATATCTATTAAAGGAAATGGTTCTTCCGTAGCTATAACTTCTAATAATTTCACTTAAATAACCTGATGCCGAACTACTAAACCTTTCCTTATTTTCCGTTTCTTTATCAGCAAACTCTATGTTTGAAATGCTTACGATAGTGGATATAAAATTAACCATATCAAATAAAAGAGAAGGAACAGCAATTTCATTACTTGTTTTTTTATAAAAAAAAGATACCAATTTATTACTTGCTACACTTTGTATTTTGAATGTATTTAAATAATAACTTAAAATTTTGTGGTAACAATCTTTGTTTTCGGGTAATATTTCTGTTTGGTAAACACCTTCTGTTATCCACCCGCCGTCAGAAACTATAAAGTCTGAATTTTGCTTAGTTAAGAATATGGAAACGAATTTATTATTTGTGGTTGCAAAGGGCGTGACGATTTCCAACGTTTCTCCTCTTTCTTTAAACCGCCATAAGGAGCCAAAAGATGAAACTATATCATTGTATATATTTTCAAAAATCATATAAAGTTAACCCCTTCGAGTGGATTGCTCTTTGTTATTGGTATTTGTAACGTTCCCGGCAATATGGAAATTAAAGGATAGTCATTTTCATTTAAGCGTGTATTTGATTCATCAAAAAAATGAATTACACCTTGAGAAATATCCTCTAATTTTTTTGCGTTGATCTTGTCCTTTTGTAATTCTGTTTGGTAGGCAATATTTTCACCTTCAGAATTGAAGCAGTTAAAGTGGGGAGTTTCCACCATTTGCTCCTTTAGCGGAATACCTTCGTCATTATTCCGGTGGGGAGCTCCTTCGCTATCATACCTAAAAAATGGCGTTTGGCTAAGAGATGGACACCTTAAACTAAAATGATAGTCCTTATAGTTTAAAATTCTCACTTCAGTTACAAAAAATATCTCCTCAACTAATATGCAATGCTTAACAATAGCCGCCTGACTTTCCAAAAAGTGGATATTGCTTTTTTTAATTTGAGAGATAGTAACCGGATTTTCTTTAATTGCTTTTCTTTCCTTCACTAAGGTGGAGTACATGCCAAAATTACTCTTAATTTCTGGTGAATATTTTGCTCCCATGAAGGATAAAACAAAAGGAAAATAATATAGAAAATACTTTACCATGTCGTGAACAATACTTATTTTTACACGACATTATTTCGACACCGATGGCTATTTTTATAGCCGTTTTTCTTTTATAAAGGTAATATTTTCATTTAATGACACCTTCAAAATTTTATGAATTAGACGACTAACAAACAATCTTAATTAGTTTGGGAAGGTATATTTCGAAATAATAGGAAAATCAATAATCCATCCATTTCAATTTTTGGGGGTGCAAATATCTAAATTTTTATTTTAAAAATATAATAAGAATGACAACACTATGTGAGTAATTCTTAAAATATTTTATTTTCATAATGAATAAATTTGTATGTGTTTATTGAAAATGGGAAACCCCGGCATATTGTTCCGGGGTTGGACTGATACTACAAGAAACGTTTATTATTTGTATTTTGACAGAGCAAATATATACTCTTTCTCATTTAGTAAGTCGGTTCCCGACAGTCATTTTTCCCACCGAGTGTTGATAAATACTGCATTGTGCAGTTAAAATAAAAACCCCTGCAATCTTGACTTCGCAGGGGAATAGTGTAACAGCCACGCACTTAAAATTTGGCTTTATTATTTAACCGTCAATCTTAATGAGCTATGGCACATTACAGAAGAGCGGATAACGGGAGATACTGTACACCAGATTATTCCCGTAGGCATCCGCGAACAACAATCAGAGAAAATAGATAAGGTTTTAAACCTATCTAATTGACTCTTTAATATCCCTGTTGCTTCAGACAACAGGGATATTTTTCAGGCAACTAAAGTATCTCAAAAAACCTTCCCGCAAAAGAATTTCCATCACTTTTTTCGATTTTTACTTTTTTGTTGATAAAAATTTTCTTAAAATTTATTAGTGTCCTGAGTACATACATGGTTAGATTCAGGCATATATCAAGCCACGACACTAACAGCCCTGAAATTACCTGAGAATTTCGTATACCCTTCAACGTTAGTTTCTTAAATCATAATAAAAGATGCTTCAAAAGCAGGCAATCCAGGTTGGGCTTGATTTTGCGAATTTGTCACCAGGAAACGGTAAAATGATCTTGAGTAGGGTAGCTCCAGATTGTTCTTCTTTCGATGCTCTTTCTTTAACTAGCAACTTGGTTTAATTAATCTTTTTGTTAGCTATTGCCACAACAACAGGAATGCTTATGCGTTGTAGCCAATATAAGAGATACCAACAAGGATGAAAAGATACAGCTTTAAAGAAATTTCTGTTTGTGAAATGTGCGGTGACAAATCGGAAAACCATAAGATTTTAGGACAACGGCTGAATAAATCGCAAGGATTAAGACCTAAGCGTAAAGTAGGCATAACAGTAAGCGTATTAAAGTGTACTAACTGCGGTTTAATATACTCTGCGCCACAACCTATACCTTTTGACCTGCAAGACCATTATGGTACACCACCAGAACAATATTGGAAAGACGAATATTTTGTGTGGCAGCCTGCATATTTCAAATCCCAAATTGACGAAGCGGCACAATTATTAGATTTCAAAGACGGAATGAAAGCACTTGACATAGGAGCGGGTTTAGGTAAAGCAATGCTTTCAATGCAAAATAAGGGCTTTGATGTATATGGACTTGAGCCATCTATACCTTTCTATGAAAGAGCAATATCTAAAATGGGAATAGATAAAGAGAGATTAAAGTTGGGTGCAATAGAAGAGTTGGAATATGAAAAGGAATATTTTGACTTTGTAACATTTGGAGCTGTGTTTGAGCATTTGTACGAACCGTCAAAATGTTTAGAAAAGGCACTAAGTTGGTTAAAACCAAAAGGAATAGTACATATCGAAGTCCCTTCTTCCAAATGGTTATTACCAAAAATCATGAATTTTTATTTTAAGATAATAGGAACAAACTATGTGACTAATCTTAGCCCGATGCATTCACCTTTCCATTTGCACGAGTTTGACCTGAAATCATTTAGCACAATTTCTAATAGATTGAATTTTAAGATAGAAAAATATCGATATGATGTTTGTTCTATATATAATTTTCCTAAAATTTTTCATAGAGTATTGAGAAGCTATATGAGGGCAACAAACAAAGGTATGCAGTTGACAGTTTATTTGAGAAAACAATAGATACGGACCGTTTGCCTTTATCACTTAAATTTCGTGTATCCGTTAATGTTAGTTTTTTAAAGCAAAAAGCCCGGCACTCCTGCCAGGCCTTTTTAACCATTTGATATGAGAAAACACTACTGGTAAAACGGATTTCTCCGGGACTTATTATCCCGATCTATTCTGTCTCAGTTATTTTATCAGTCCTTCGATGTAGTTAGCAAGGTCTGTATTTCCCTGGGCCTGTTGTGCTTGGCTAATCTTGTTCAACGCGGGCTGTAATGCGGGGTCAACGTACTTTCTGTACCTTTCGGGAATCTGGTTTCTTGTATCGATAATAGCATCTACCCCTTTTCTTACATTATCACTGTTTTTGAGTTTGGCAAGATAATTTCCAAACGAAATTGCTTCTCTTATTTTCGTCTGCGAAAGAGGAGCATCTTTGAAACTCTTATAAACGATATCAAAATCTTCCTCCGTGGCATTTGACATAATCGCTTTAGAAACTACTTCACCTAATTTTCCTCTCGCATCATTGCTGTATTTCTTCGCCAGCGTGTAGGCTTCGGAAGGGTGCAATTTCATCAAACCATCAAGAGCCTGGCCTGAAACTGAATAGGACGAATCATTTACGTATTTCTGAAATAATGGTTCATATTTGGGATCGTTCAATTTCACCAGAATTTCAAGCGCCTTGGCCTGCACCAGTTTATTCGGATCTTTGTCTGCTATTTGTTCTATGGTGGCCAGCACGGAAGGAACGGCATATCCCTTTGCCTGTTCAATCTTTTCAAGTGTATATAATCTCAGGCCATGATATTTGTCGGTGAGGCCCATTGCGAGATTGCTGAGTTTGTTGTCCGCAAAATATTCAAGCGCTTCCTTGCGATCCATGTATGTTCCGGCATATTCGTACTGTTGCTCAAATTCGTCTGCGGATTTATGGTCAGTCTTCCTGCAGAGTAAAACCTTTTGTGCGTCCACATTTACAAGCGATGGTTGATTTTGACTGGGGAAATAAAAAGTATCTGATTTATCCTGCACCCATATATGATATCGTGTTTTATTTGCACCACTGCTGTATACATCTATAGCCATGGGAAATTTGAAAATGCCGGCATCAGTTTGCGTTTGATCGATAATTACTCTTTCGGTGCCGTTGCTATAATCATAATTGATATCAAGGTCTGGCTGGCCATTTCCATAATACCATTCATTCCAGAACCAGTTAAGATCTTCGCCGGTCACAGCTTCAAATGCAAGCCGGAGTTCCTGTGCTTCCGCACTTTTGAACTTGTAAGTATTCAGGTAAAGATTTAATGATTTGAAGAATGCGCTATCGCCAAGCCAGGTATGCAGCATGTGGAGTATGGCACCTCCTTTCGGATAACTAATTTGATCAAAAACATCCTCTCTATCCCTGTAATAAAACCGTACAAGATCTAATTTTTCATTGGCGGGATTGGCCAAATAAGCTTCTCGATCGTCTTCTATTTTTTCATTACCCGCGTCTTTTCCATGACGATAAGCGTCCCAAAGTGTTTCGGCATAATCGGCAAAGGATTCATTTAGTGTAATATTGCTCCAACTTTCTGTGGTTACTAAATCTCCAAACCATTGGTGAAAAAGTTCGTGAGCAATTACTTCTTCCCAGCGGTTCCCGTCCACTAATTGCCGTGCATTCTGATAAGCGCTTTCCTGGTGTAATGTTGCCGTGGTATTTTCCATAGCGCCACTTACATAATCTCGTCCCACTATCTGGTCATATTTTGGCCACGCAAAAGGAACACCTAATATCTTTTCATAGAAGCCTATCATCGAAGGCGTTTCACCAAATATGCCTTTTGCATAAGGTGCATATGCTTTTTCTACGTAGTAATCGACCGGCAATTTTTTATAATGATCTTTTACAATCACATAATCACCTACTCCCATGAAAAAGAGATATGGTGCATGAGGCAAATCCATTTTCCAATAGTCAGTTCTTGTACCATCAGCATTTTTTTTCTGGTTAACCAGCACACCATTGCTCAACGTGACATATTTAGCCGGCACAGTCATGTAAATTTCTTCCGTGGTTTTTTGATTGGGCTTATCAATCGTAGGAAACCAGACACTGTTGGATTCTGTTTCTCCCTGTGTCCATATCTCAGTCGGTTTGTCTTTATCTTCTCCTTTCGGATTGATGAAGTATAAACCCTTTGCATCAGTAATGGCTTCGCTACCATGTTCTTTTACTTCATTGGGCATCGAGATATAACTAATATATATCGTGTAGTTCTCATCTTCTTTGTACGTTTTGTCAAGCGTAATGTGCAATTGCATACTGTCGTAGGTATACTTCAAAGGAATGTTTGTCTTGCCTTTTACCAGCGCCACTTCTTTTATGTCCATTCCTTTTGTATCTAGTGTTAATGAATCCGTCGGATAAAAATGCGGATGAAGTGTAATCCATGCTTTGCCATACATCCATGCCTTGTCGTAGTCAAAGCTCACTTCCAGTTTTGTATGCACGAGGTCATTTATTTTCGTTGCAGTAGCTCTGTAGATGTGCTTCCATGAAGTATCCTGAGATTGCTCGTCATCCTGGGCAAACGAGAACCCCACGTAGCTGATCAACAAAATGAGGAGAAAAATCTTTTTCATATGTAAAATTTAGTGTCGGCAAAAATAGTCGGGTATCGCTTAAAAAAATCAAAATTTGTACCGGTGGCAAAAATTGCATTATTATTGAATAGTTTTGCGAAATTATGTTTATCGCTTTTCTCAGACGCCTGGCAGGGTTTTTCTTTATTCTATTAAGTACCCACGCATTAGCGCAGCAATATCACTTTATTTATCTGCAAACAGACAATGAGCAACCCTTTTATGTGAAGCTAAACAATAAAATATTAAGTTCTTCGCCTGCAGGTTATCTGATTCTTCCAAAGATGACAGACGGCGATTATCATCTTACGGTGGGTTTTCCAAAAAATGAATTTCCGGAACAAAATTTTAATATTGCGGTAGATAATTCAGATGAGGGGTACCTGGTTAAGAATTTTGGAGATAAAGGATGGGGTTTGTTCAATTTGCAAACTTTTGGAGTTACGATGTCGGCCAATGCAGCCAGCACGCAAGCGGGTGACACTGCCACAAAAGTTTACAGCAACGATCTGTTTTCAAAAATGCTGGCCAATGTGGTAAAAGATTCTACTATATTAGAGAAGCAAGAATCTCCAAGGATGGTTGAAGTGCCAGGTGTTAGCAAAACCGATTCGTCTATTGGAAATGGTAAAGTTGATTCGATGTCAACTTTAAGCGCTAACAACTCATTAAACCCTATTAAAGAATCTGCAGACACATTGGCGAATGTTGTGACTCATCTAGACAGCGTAGAGGCAGAACATCTGGATACATTGCCCGTTGCCATGTCAAATACTTCTATAAATTATTTTGTACCTCCTTACAAGGTGTTTAGTGATAAGAGCGGCGATGGTGTTACAATGATGTATGTGGACACTTTTTCCAACTCGCGGGATACGGTGTTAATTTTTATTCCTGCGGACACCGGTAATATTAGTTCGATAGCTCAAAACAAAGTATCAGATACCACAAATAACATTGCTCAGAAAAATATTTCGCAACCGCAGGTTGATTCATCCCGCAAAGTACCTGCGGAAAAAGATACCGTGGTGGTTGAAGATTCAACTTCGTCTACGCCTCCGTTATTAACTATAAAGAATTATACTCCGCCGGTTGTTGATACGATAAAATCAAAACAAGAACCACAGATTGTATCCGGTAATGATGCAGGGAATCAAGCGCAAGTATCAGTTGTAGAAACAGGTAAAAATAATAATAATAAAGAAATTCCCGAGGTAATTACATCATCTACTACCAATTCAGATTGTAAGGCTTTTGCTGATAATAACGATTTTTTGAAACTGCGAAAAAGAATGGCTTCTGAAAGTTCCGATGAAAATATGATCAAAGTAGCGAAGAAGTATTTTAAGTCAAAATGTTTTAGCACCGAGCAAATAAAAAATCTCTCATTCCTGTTTTTGACAAATCAGGGTAAATATGAATTTTTTGACGCGGCTTTTGCGTTTGCATCAGATTCTGAAAAGTATTATACCCTGGAGTCGCAACTTACAGATACCTACTATCTGAACAGGTTTAAGGCCATGGTTCAGCGATAATCTTTTTGCAATGCCACGATACTTTGTTGAAGTAACTTACAAAGGCACCCGCTATTCCGGGTTTCAGATACAGGGGAATGCGAATACTATTCAGGCCGAAATTGAAAGAGCATTCTCGCTGAAATTTGCTCGTCTTTTTCATCTTACCGGATCGTCAAGAACCGATGCGGGTGTACATGCCTTGCAAAACTTTTTTCATTTTGATGTAGAAGATGAATTTGTAAAGAAAATAATGGCCGGCGAAAATGAATCTGTTTTTCAACAGTCGGTTTATGGGATAAATGCAATTCTTCCGGACGATATCGCTATAAAAAATATTTTTCGTGTCGAGGATGACTTTCACTGCCGGTTCAATGCTGTCAGCAGAGAATACAAGTATTATATTTATTCAAACAAAGACCCTTTTCGTAAAGATGTTGCTTTTTTTTACCCTTACCCGGTAAACATTGAGAAATTACAGGCGGCTGCTTCCATAGTTTTGCAAACAAAAGATTTTACTTCGTTTTCGAAGCGAAATACGCAGGTGCACAACTTCATTTGTTCGGTTTACAAGAGTGAGTGGCTGATTGAAGATGACTTTCTCG
>CAWIHW010000001.1:1985000-5097100 GCA_963835995.1 uncultured Chitinophagaceae bacterium
GTTCCCTCAGTACGGTTGGTAATCGTACATAGAGCGTATTAGTATAAGGGAGCTTGACTGTGAGGCATACAGGCCGAGCAGGGACGAAAGTCGGCTAAAGTGATCCGGTGGTTCTGTATGGAAGGGCCATCGCTCAAAGGATAAAAGGTACTCTGGGGATAACAGGCTGATCTCACCCAAGAGCTCATATCGACGGTGAGGTTTGGCACCTCGATGTCGGTTCGTCACATCCTGGGGCTGGAGAAGGTCCCAAGGGTTCGGCTGTTCGCCGATTAAAGTGGCACGTGAACTGGGTTCAGAACGTCGCAAGACAGTTCGGTCCCTATCTGTGATGGGCGTTAGAAAATTGAGTGGACATGACCTTAGTACGAGAGGACCGGGTCGTACGTACCGCTGGTGTATCTGTTGTGCCGCCAGGTGCAATGCAGAGTAGCTATGTACGGGCAGGATAAACGCTGAAAGCATCTAAGCGTGAAACCTTCCACAAGATGAGTTTTCTTTTAAGGGTTGTCAAAGACGATGACGTTGATAGGCTACAGGTGTAAAGGCAGTGATGCCAAAGCTGAGTAGTACTAATTACCCGTAAGCTTTATTTTTTTTGTATTACAACTCCCAATATGTAATTGTATTTCAGATGTATGATATACAGTGTATGATGTTCAAAAACATCTCACATCTGATATTATAACATCTTACATTCTTATGGTGGTTTTACCGAGGGTGTTCACCTCTTCCCATACCGAACAGAGAAGTTAAGCCCCTCATGGCCAATGGTACTACACAACAATGTGGGAGAGTAGGTAGCTGCCATATTCATTTAGCCCTCTTATTTTAAGAGGGCTTTTTATTTTATATGGGTTAAGCCGACTTTATATCCTCCTTTCGCATTTGACCTAACTCTTGCAAAAAAGTATCAGCTATTTAAAGCATATCACTTCGGCCAGTATAGCGTCAATATAAGTTTGGATTGAATACTCAATTTATAGTAGTGAGGGAAAAACCATCGTGAAAAATTTGCAGTAAGTTAGACTTTACCTAAATTCGATTATTCCCCGGTTTAAGATGGCACTATTCAATTGAACCTTATATGCACCTAAGGGAAGGGTTGAAGATATATCTCGGCAAAAATATTTCGATGGATAGAATTTTGCTCAGCCAGGGAGCAGATCGGGTTGATATCCTGAATGGTGTACCTTGCCGAAATCCTACATACATTGCCAAAAAACCATGGCGGAAACCCATTTTTGAGGAGATCGGAATTCTTTTTGCATGCAAAAATGAAATCTCAAGCTTCCAATCAATTGGATTGATTAGAATCCCGGAAAATTTTGCAAATCAATTTAAGAGGCTGGGTCTTGAAAATTGCAAATCTTATAAGGAGGTTAGTACAATAACGACCGGTGATGAATATAAACAAGTATTGCAGGATACGATTAGTTATTATGAAAAATTTGGGTTAGTCAAAAATTCTTCAATTCCTCATAATGTATACCTGGGCGACGCCAACCTGGTAAACAATACATTTAATCAGAGAGAAAAAACATTTATTGGCCTTCATCTGGATAGTTTTGAAAGGGACAGCGCAACAAGAGAAAGCGCAAGAAACAGGATATGTATAAATTTAGGTAAAGAGCCTCGCTTTCTTCTGTTCTATAATCTGCAGTTTGATCAGATAGCTGAAATGTGTGGAATGGAAAAAGTGGGCAGAAATGGTAATCCTTATCAGGTGCTATATACATTTTTCGACAGGTTTAATTCTTACCCTGTTATAAGAATACAAATAAATCCATATGAAGCATATATCGCTCCGACAGAAAACATCATTCACGATGGATCTACGGAAGGAACTACCCATCTCGATGTGAATATAGCGATACGTGGATATTTTAAAATTCCACAGCGGAGAAGCATATTTTCAAATCTTTTTAAATTTTAAACCATGACAAAAATCAGAAAAATTATTGCGGGCTTTGTTGGGAGTATGCTCATCGGATCTGTTTCTTCGGCCGCAAGTTCCACACTTCAAAAAAGTAAGGTAGAATCAAAAATTCATAATGTCATCAAGGCACTGCATGCCAGGAAAGTTCAGGGTGAACAATCAAAACGCACATTCGAGTATTTGGAAAAGAATCACAATCTCAGGTCAATTGATTTTCCACAGACCAATACTGATCAATCAGAAATGAATTCCGGCAATTGGAAGAACTGGAGCAATTGGGATACCTGGAGTAACTATCAATAAATTTATATTATGAATATCCCCGTTGGACCAATCGATCTTTTGATTGTGCAAGGATCTCCTTTTTGTAATATTGATTGCAAATATTGCTATTTGCCAAACCGGAAAAGCACAAAAAAAATTTCATTGGATACGGTTGAAAAGGCCGTAAGAAATGTATTTGCGGACCGGCTTGCCAGAAAGGAATTCAGCATTGTGTGGCATGCAGGCGAACCGATGGCATTAAAAATAGAATTTTATGAAGAGGTATTGGAGATGCTAAACAGGATTGTGCCACAAGGATATAAGGTAAATCAGCACATACAGACAAATGCAACTTTGATTAACCAGGAGTGGTGCGACTTTTTCAAAAGTTCCAACATGATAATTGGTGTGAGTGTTGATGGACCGCAATTTATTCATGATGCCAACCGCCTTACGAGAAGTGGCAAAGGAACTTTTGAAAAAGTAATGCATGGAATTAATCTTTTGAAGGGAAACAATATCGAGTTTAGTGCTATAGCAGTTATTACGGCTCTTTCTCTTAATTATCCGGTGGAGATATATAATTTTTTTAAAGAACTTGGACCGCGTTCTGTAGGATTTAATATTGATGAAGAAGACGGCGCGAATCAGAAAAGTACTATTCAATCGGAACAGGAACAAAAACTCAGAAATTTTTGGTCAACGGTTTACGAATTGCAGTTGCAAGAAGATAACTATGTCCATATCCGGGAAATCTTTGGATTTAATGAAATGCTCTTAAAATCTGATTTTGGCAAACATCATAATCCTTTCGGTCAAATGGTAACCCCTTTAAAAATTATTACGATAGATACTGACGGAAATTTCACTACATTCTCTCCGGAATTAATAGGAATGAAAGATGAAAATTATGGCAATTTCAACCTCGGAAATATTCACACGCATAGCTATAGGGATGCACTTCAATCTGAAAAATTTAATAAGATGTTCCGAGAAATTATGGCCGGCATAAAAATGTGCAGTGAAACGTGCGATTACTTTAAAATGTGCGGAGGTGGAGCACCAAGTAATAAGCTTTACGAGAATAAAAGCTTTGCAACGACAGAAACAAGATACTGTAAGTATAGCCGGCAGATTATTGTTGATAGCATTCTCAACAAGATGGAGAAATCTTTAATTAACTGATATGTTCACCAAATTACTTTCTAAGATAAAAGGAAAGAAACCAATAATTCGCGTTGAGCCCGGAATCTGGATTGTTGAGAACTTTATTTCGCAACAGCAGTGTAATGCTATCGTAGATAAAATTGAAAAATCGAATTTCAAAATCGCCAGGCAATACAAAGAAGGCAGGCACAACAAAGAAACTTTCCTGGAAGAATCTTTCATTGTTCAGTTGATGAGAGAACGCTTTGAGGAATTTGGTTTGTTCCCAGATTCTCATTTTGTAGTCAAAGATTTTTCTTTGCCACTCGAATTTTATAAATACGAAGCCGGTGATTTTATTAAACGCCATTCGGATGCGCCAAGGGAATCTAATGGCAGATTTTCTAAAATAACGCTTGTGCTTTATTTGTCTGATAATTGTGAGGGAGGAGAGACTTATTTTGACACTTATAATTTGAAGGTTAACCCTAAGAGTGGTACGGCATTACTTTTTCAACAACATCTGAACCACGAAGCATTAATGGTGAGAAGCGGTATGAAATACGTTTTAAGAACGAATTGCTTTGTTGACTAGTGTTAGTCCTGGTACTTTTTGTACGGCTTTGTCACAACTGTCGGATTTCGGTCAAGATTAATTAATTTTAGTGCCTGTTTTGGCGGAAGCACGAACAATATACTGTGATAATTTCCGTTTTTAACTGATGGCCAATACTTACCGGATTATCTGTAAAAATTGATTACTCCCCCATATGAGAATTTTCAGACTTGCCTTACTAACAACGTGCTTGCAGGTTTTTGCATTTGCAGGTTTTTCCCAGTTTAGAAAATACTCAAACGAATTTTTAAATATTGGCGCGGGAGCACGAGGCCTTGGCATGGGCGCATCGGTTGCCGCTTCTGTCAGCGACGGCACCGCCGGATATTGGAATCCTGCCGCCCTTACAGCTGTTCAAAATATTCCTTCGGTGAATTTGATGCATGCGAGCTATTTTGACAATATCGGTAAATATGATTTTGGGAGTTTTGCAATTCCTATCCAGGATAATAAAAGAACGTTAGGGATTTCGATCCTACGGTTTGCGGTGGACGATATTCCCAACACGTTATTTCTTGTTGAGCCTGATGGTAGTATTAATTATGGTAACATCACTACTTTTTCATCCGCTGATTACGCCTTCCTGTTTTCATACGCTCAAAAATTAAAGGATGATGACGACGTAAAAATGAGCTTTGGTGGAAATGCAAAAATAATTTACCGGCAGGTGGGCCATTTTGCCAAAGCATTCGGATTTGGGTTTGACGCAGGTTTTAAGTTGGAAAAGAAGAGATGGACGCTGGGAATTGTTGCAAAAGATATCACTACCACATTCAATGCCTGGTCGTTCAGTTTTACGGACAAAGAAAAGCAGGTTTTATACCTGACGCAAAATGATATTCCGGTAAAATCAACCGAATTGACTGCTCCAAGATTAACGATAGGGAATTCTTATAAGCTATCGATCAATAGCTCTTTCAGTATCTTAGGCGAAGCGGATTTTGATTTTACGTTTGATGGGGAAAGAAATACAATTATTGGAACAAAAACAATAAGTATAGATCCTCACGCAGGCATTGAGGCATCCATCAAAGATGTATTTTTTGTGAGAGCGGGAATTTATAATTTTCAGCGGGCGCTTGCAGACGGCGACACGACCAATCAGAAAAAAGTCTGGATTTATCAGCCAAGTTTGGGAGCCGGATTCAAAATAAAGAATGTCAGACTGGATTACGCCTTTTCAAATCTGGCTAATCAGTCGAATCCATTGTATACCCATATTTTTTCTTTGCGAATTGACCTTGCAAAAAAAGAAAATGAATAATGCCACAATTGACAACAATGAGAAAGTTATTAATCATATTTTTTGTTTTGGTCTCAGCTGTGGGATTTTCTCAGACCTACCCTAATAGCTGGATTGATTATTCGAAAACTTATTACAAATTCAAAGTTGGTAAGACCGGTGTTTACAGGATAACCCAATCTACATTAAATTCAATTGGACTTGGCAATACACCTGCGGAGCAATTTCAATTATGGAGAAATGGAACTGAGGTTAGACTATATACCTCTGTGCCCAGCGGACCGATGGGATCTTCCGATTACATAGAATTCTGGGGCCAGAAGAATGATGGTAAGATGGATAAGCGTTTATATCGGGATACCGCCTACCAACTTTCAGATTATTATAGCTTGGAAACTGATACAGCAGCTTTTTTTCTCACAGTTAATCCATCTGGTAATAATCTAAGATTTGCCAATACGCCAAATAATACGTTAGGCAATTCTCTGCCTGTAGAGCCATATTTCATGTCTACAGCCTCACAGTATTTTAATAGTCAAATTAACCCCGGCTATGGGTTACCCTTGGGAGAATATGTATACTCTTCCTCTTATGATGTAGGGGAAGGTTATACTTCTCCGAATATTACACCCCAAATTCCTTTTTCAGTTTACTTCGATAGCCTTTACATGTACACGGGTGGAGGCCCGGCCCCATCATTTTATTTTTCCACAGCAGGCAACGCATTAAATACAAGAAATGTAAGAGTAAAATTTTACAATAACATTATCGACGATGAACCAATGGATAATTATTCTTATCTAAAGAAAACAGTATACAACCTGCCTGCGAGTGATTTTCCGAGCCCGGATCATTTAATTGTTTCGATACAACCGATTTCTTCAGTTTCGACCGATCGACTTGTTGTAGCGCAATTTTCGTTGATATATCCAAGGAAATTCAATTTTAATAATCAACCCAATTTTTATTTTGAATTACCGGCGACGAATACCGGAAATTATTTACTGATTGATAACTTTAACTTCGGTAATACTAATCCTGTTTTGCTTGATCTAACATCAGGTAATAGGTACATTGGAGATATTACCTCCAACCCAGGTAAAGTTGCTTTTGTTTTGCCTGCATCTTCTGCACCTGCCAGGCAGTTTGAATTGATAAGCGAGGATGCTTCAAACATTAATTATGTAAATACATTAACTCAGCGTTCATTTGTAGATTTTTCTGTGACCTCAAATCAGGGTGATTATTTAATTATCAGTAATCCTGTTTTGTACAACGACGGAACCGGGGTAAACAACGTAGAACTTTATAGAGCATACCGAAGCTCTGCCGCAGGCGGTGGTTACAATGCAAAAGTTTATGATATTGATCAGCTGATAGATCAGTTTGCCTACGGTATAAAGACACATCCGCTCGCAATAAAAGACTTTATTCAGTTTGCTGCAAATACTTTTTCAGTAAAACCCAAATACGTGTTTCTGATTGGTAAGGGTATCGTGTACAGTGACTATGTTACCCATCAGGCCTCACCGTTCGATGACCAATTGGAGTTGATACCAACTTTTGGATCTCCTGCTTCAGATATCCTTCTTTCATCCCCTTACGGAAGTACGGTACCAAGCATTCCAATCGGGCGTTTGTCCGTTGTATCGGGATCTGAAATAGGAACCTATTTGCAAAAAGTGAAGGAGTATGAAGCCGCAGAGGCTTCAAATGTGCAAACAGAAGCTAATAAACTTTGGACCAAAAATATAGTTCATGTAGTTGGGGGTAAAGACAGTTCCGAAAGCGAACTTTTTACCTTTTATATGAATCAATATAGGAATATAATTGTTGACACTTTGTACGGAGCGCATGTAGAAACGTTTGCCAAATCCACTAACTCTGCAGTGCAACTGATATCGGGACAACGCATTGAACAATTATTTGATGAAGGTATTAGTATACTTTCCTATTTTGGACACTCTTCTGCTACCACTCTCGAATTTAATCTGAGCGATCCCTCCACGTATCACAATCAGGGAAGGTATCCGTTCTTTAGCGTGAGTGGTTGTATAGCAGGGAACAATTATATTTATGACTCAACAAGAATTACAGCAGATAACCAGTCTATTTCGGAAAAATTTGTTCTGGCAAATGAAGGTGGAAGCATTGGATTTTTTGCGAGTTCGCACCTTGGTGTACCGCCCTATCTTTATGCATATGATATGGAATTGTATAATCAGCTGGGTGTTGCCAATTATGGAAATACAATAGGAAATGATATTCGAAACGTTATTTCGAATTTAGGTGGTGCCAATCCATCCCTGGATTTTCTTACCAGGATCAATATGGAAGAATTGAATCTCAACGGAGATCCTGCTTTGACAATAAACCCTCATGCAAAACCCGACTATGTTATTGAGGATCCTGATGTTGTGATAAATCCGGCTTTCATCTCTGTGTCACACAATAATTTTACATTAAAAGCCACAGCCTATAACATTGGTAGAGCTGTTAATGATTCCATTTATTTCCAGGTGAAAAGAACTTATCCAAATGGCACGACCGATGTGGTGTATCGAGGCAGAATACCAGGTATTCGCTATTCCGACTCTATTAGCATAACAATTCCCATTATAGCTACAAGGGACAAAGGATTAAACAAATTATATGTTACGATAGATGCCGATAATGAGGTGGATGAGCTATCTGAAAATAACAACACGATTGAAAAGGATGTATATATATATGAAGACGAGGCAACACCTTCATATCCCGCAGACTTCGCAATTATAAATGTGACCAATCAGAAATTATATGCTTCTACGGCGAATCCGATAAGCACTGCAAAAGATTATGTAATGGAGATTGACACAACCCAGTTGTTCAATTCACCGCTTAAGGTTAGCAAAAATGTAAATGCAACCGGAGGAATACTGGAATTTGATCCAGGCTTTAATTATACTGATAGCACGGTATATTATTGGCGCGTTGCTCTGATACCTGTTTCGGGCAATGCTGCTGATTATCATTGGAACAATTCTTCTTTCATCTATCTGGCAAATAGTTCAACGGGATCAAATCAATCACATTTTTTCCAACATTTATATTCAGATACTATTAATATAAGCTTGGATAGTACCACTCGCACATGGAAATATAATTCTGTTACCAATGTTATTCATGATGCAGATGGGGTCTTTCCAACTGCTGCAAGTAATGCAACTGACTTTATATTAGACATAAATGGAGCCCAGGTTGCTAGTAGTGTTTGCGGTATTTCCGGAATCATTTTTACTGTACTCGATCCGATAAGTCTGAAGCCGTGGTTAAATTCGTTAGGATCTACAGGCTTGTATGGAAGTGATCCGGTGTGTGGTTCAAGCAGGCAGGCTAATTTCCAATTTAACATTTTAAACCAGGCTTCCAGAGACAGTGCAGTTAAGTTTCTTGACATGATACCTGATAATTACATTGTGATAGCAAGAAATATCTCAGGTACAAGCTACGTAAGTAACACATACGCGACAGATTGGCAAGCTGATTCTACCGCCTTTGGAGTTGGAAATACATTGTATGATAAATTGAAATCCCAGGGATTTGTGCTGATTGATTCGTTCTACAAGCCTCGTGCATTTATTTTCATGTACCAAAAAAATAATCAGGCCTTCGAGCCAAACTTCGTTTTCTCGGATGGCATATACGACAAAATTGAACTATCTCATCAATTCCTGAATCCGGACACGATAGGTTATATTACTTCACCGAAATTCGGACCAACCACTTCGTGGAAACAAATGCATTGGCGGGGATCCAGCCTCGAAACAAATTCTCCCGATAATCCAACGGTGCAAATCATTGGCATAGATAGCTCTGGAAATTCAACCACTTTGTTTAATGTAGACAGGACCATGCAGGATGTTGACATATCATCTGTAAACGCATCACAGTATCCGTATATACAACTTAAGATGCGCAACGCCGATAGTATAAAATTAACCCCGTATCAACTTTCTTATTGGAGATTGAATTATGTAACTCCGCCAGAAGGTGCATTAGAACCGAATATTTTCTTTACATCAAAAGACACTCTCCAACAAGGCGAGACGCTGCATTTCGGAATTGCGTTCAAAAATATCAGTCCGCAGGCTTTTGATAGCGTGAAAGTGAAACTTGAAGTAATCGACAATAATAATGTAACTCACATACTTCCGGTTCCAAGGCAAAAGGCTTTAGTGAGCGGGGATACGATTGCATTGAGGTACGACATTGATACAAAGAATTACCCCGGAAACAATACCTTATACGTAGATTTTAACCCGGATAATGATCAACCTGAACAGTATTTGTTTAACAACTTCCTCTATAACAACTTCTATGTGGTGCCTGATAAGTTTAATCCTTTACTGGATGTTACTTTCGACGGGGTTCATATTCTTAACCGGGATATCGTTTCTGCAAAGCCCCACATAACTGTGAAGCTTACAGATGAGAACAAATATCTTACATTGAGCGATACCTCACTAATGAAAGTTCAGGTGCAGTTTCCTGATGGATCCTTGAAGACATATAGTTTTGACAATGATACCCTCAAATTCACACCTGCAACGGACGGTTCAGGGAATAATACTGCAACCATAGATTTTTCGCCTTCTTTTGCTGGTAATGACGGGGATTATGTGCTGATGATTTCAGGGAAAGATGTAGCAGGCAATACTGCAGGCAATCTCAACTATCAGGTGGACTTCAGGGTTATCAGCAAGCCGATGATCTCTAATTTGATGAACTACCCGAATCCGTTCACTACATCTACAGCCTTTGTCTTTACCGTTACTGGCACAGATGTGCCGCAAAATATACGTATTCAGATTTTGACTATTACAGGAAAGATAGTGCGGGAAATTACAAAAGATGAATTAGGACCGATACATATCGGACGAAACATAACTGAATTTAAGTGGGATGGTACAGATATGTATGGCCAAAAAGTTGCAAATGGCGTCTATCTGTACCGTGTACTCACCAATCTGAATGGGAAATCGCTAGATAAGTTTACAGATAGCGGCGATAACACTGATCAGTATTTTACAAAAGGATACGGTAAAATGTATCTTATGAGATAATGAAAGCCTGAAATTTCAAAAGGGCTGCACCAACGTGCGGCCTTTTTTATTAAGATATTTCCAAAGATTGGATTTCATCATTAGGGTTCTTTTTGAATCGAAAATTCTAAAAGACCGTTTTAATTACTCTTGTTTAATTTTATGCCTTTGGAGGAATAAATTTCAATATTGAATTCAAGCAAAGAGAAATGATCCATGAAGACAGAAACATATGATTTGATCATAATCGGCGGCGGACCTATCGGTCTAGCCTGCGGGTTAGAGGCAAAGAAGGCTAATCTTTCCTATTGCATTTTGGAGAAAGGCGTATTGGTAAACTCTTTATACAATTACCCCATGAATATGACTTTTTTCAGCACGAGCGAGAGGCTGGAGATAGGAGGCATTCCTTTTGTAAGTAATAATGCAAAACCCACAAGAAATGAAGCGCTGGAATATTATCGTCGTGTAGCTACATCAGCAAAGCTCAATATTCATTTATTCGAAAAAGTTATTTCGGTAAAAAGGAGTGAAGGAAATTTTTTTGTAGAGACTCCAAAAGCAAATTATTATTGTGAGAATATAATTATCGCAACCGGTTTCTACGACATTCCTTACTTACTGAATGTGAAAGGAGAAGAATTGGATAAAGTAAAACACTATTATGATGATCCCCACTTTTATGCATTTCAAAAAGTTTTGGTAGTAGGTGCGGCCAATTCCGCCGTAGATGCGGCTTTGGAGACATGGAGGAAAGGTGCGATCGTTACAATGGTGATTCGTGGTGATAAAATCAGCGACCGCGTGAAATATTGGGTAAAACCAGATATTGAAAACCGGATTGCTGAAGGATCCATTAAAGCATATTTTAATTCTACTATTGCAGAAATAAGAGAACATGAAGTTGACCTAAAAACTCCCGAAGGAATAGTTACTGTTGAAAATGACTGGGTGTTGGCGATGACCGGCTATCAGCCCAATCTGAAATTTTTACGGGAGTTAGGTATTAAGCTTTCCAACGACGAGGTTTGCAAACCGACCTATAGCGATGAAAGCTATGAATCAAATGTAGATGGAATTTATCTCGCGGGAGTCATCTGCGGAGGAATGAATACGCATCGGCTGTTTATTGAAAACTCGAGGGAACATGCGGAAAAAATAATTCTCGACATTGTGAAGAAAAGAAAAGCGGGAAAAATTCCCGGCTAATTCAGCGCTTCTTTTTCTCTTTCAATTATTTTATTAAACTTTTTCTCGTTAAAATAGTAAGTGAAGTGAGTGGAGAGAAATCCAATTATCAGTGCGAGAATAATTAAGATAACAATCAGCATTTTACCCCCTGTTTCCCACAAGTTGGTAAAAAGTTTTGAAAGAAAAAAAAGCACCAGGAATGACACAACCGTCCACCCCAAAGTAAATATAAAATAATATTTCGCCTTAGTGCCGCTTCTTTGTTCCTTCCAGTGTTCAATAAATCGTTGTTCAGCTCGGGTTGTCATTATTGTAATGGTGTTTCAAATTCTCCTTTCATATAAAATACGCAATTGCCTCCCATCATTACTCTATCACCCCGTTGCTCGCAATAAATGGTGCCACCGCGCCTGGAAAGTTGTAATGCTTTCATCGTTTTCTTATTAAGCCTTTCGCTCCAAAACGGAATCAGTTGCGAATGAGCCGACCCCGTAACGGGATCTTCGTCTATCCCTGCGGTGGGTGCAAAAAACCTTGATACAAAGTCAACCTCTTTTCCTGGTGCCGTAATAATTATTTTATATCCAGTATTCCTGATGAGCCCGAAATCCGGATTACAATTTTGCACTGCATCCTCATCACTTAATTCAATCAACAGGTCGCGACGCTTGTAAATACTTTTAATAGCCGCGCCTCCCAATGCCTTTGATAAAGAGGTGCGATCTTCATCAAAAACGACTGGTTTCCAAGACGGGAAATCCATTTCTATCAGGCCATTATTTCTGCTCACTTTTAGTATACCACTTTGAGAACTAAACCTTATTTCGTCTCCCGGAAAATTGAGGTAATTGAAAATCACAAATGAAGAGCCTAATGTAGCGTGGCCACATAAATTCATTTCGAGTTCGGGTGTGAACCACCGGATTTCAAATTCGTAATCAGCGTTTTTTGCGGGGCAAATGAAAGCAGTTTCCGAAAGGTTGTTTTCTAAAGCAAGCTGTTGCATTAGTTTTTCATCAATCCATTTTTCAAGCGGTATTATAGCGGCCGGGTTACCACCAAATAATTTATCCGTAAATGCGTCTACCTGGTATAGTATCATATTCGGTTCTGATTTCGTTTATCCGTAGCCGTTAGATTCGGTCTATTCACTCATCATTTGTCGGGCAACTTTTATAATATCTTCCGTATTTGGCTTACTAAAGTAGTCACCATCGCTGCCGTAAGATGGACGATGAGCCTTTGCAGTAATAGTACGGGGAGCCACATCCAGCCAGCGATAACCATTTTGTTCTTCCATTACTTTATTGAACATATAAGCTGATGCGCCACCCGGTACATCTTCATCGATAAACATGATCCGGTTTGTCTTTTTGAGGGATTCTACAATTGAGTGATTAAGGTCAAAGGGCAGAAGGGTTTGTACATCCACGATTTCACAACTAATTCCAAGCTGTGATAAAGTATCAGCTGCTTCTTCTATAATCCTTAAAGTGGAACCGTAAGAAACCATGGTGATGTCTGTTCCTTCCTTTACTATTTCAGGTACTCCTAACGGCACTGTGTATTGGAGAAGATTAGATGGCAATTTTTCTTTTAACCTGTATCCATTCAGGCACTCTATCATCATCGCAGGATCGTTGCTTTGCAATAAAGTATTGTACATCCCCACGGCCTGCACCATATTTCTTGGTACGCATACATACATGCCGCGGAGAGAATTGATGATCATGCCCATTGGTGAACCGCTATGCCATATACCTTCGAGTCGGTGGCCGCGTGTACGAATAATTAATGGAACGCTTTGCTGTCCGGCTGTTCTGAAATGCGTAGTCGCCACATCGTCACTTAAAGGCTGCAGGCCATATAATAGATAATCTATGTATTGTATTTCCGCAATTGGCCTGAGCCCTCGCAATGCCAATCCAATTCCCTGGCCTACAATAGTAAGTTCGCGGATACCCGTATCAAAAATTCTGTTTTCCCCATATTTTGCCTGCAACCCACTGAAGCCCTGGTTCACATCGCCGATATGGCCAAGATCTTCGCCAAACGCAATCATTTTTTTGTTCATGGCAAATAGTTGATCAAAATAGCGGTTCAATACTTCAAAGCCATTCAGCAATTTCGAATTTTCATCATACGTCGCCTTCACTTCTGCTACCCTTAATGCAGCTCTTGCACCCTCGTTATATAAATGCGTGTCATACACCTGGTGATTTTCTGCCGCGAAATCTTCATAATATTTTTGGATTTCTGAATTGGGTACTTTGGAAAAATTAATCGCTGTTGCTAATGCCTTCATCACATCACGTCGGAGAGGCTCCTGATTGGCAGAAAGCTCATTGATTATTTTTTGGTAAATCTCTTTATTGGCTTCATCGCGCTGAAGAAGGGCAATTACGTCGTCAACATATTTTTTAAGAGGAGTCAAATATTTTTCCCAGGCGCGCTGCTTATTTTGTTTTACAAATGCTACAGCGCCTTCTTCAATATCCCTAAGTTCATCATCGGTGGCGAGGGCATTTTCCAATATCCATTCGCGCATTTGTTTCCGGCATTCCCACTGCATCTCCCATGCAAGTCGCTCCGGAGTCTTATAACGTTCCTGGCTACCCGAAGTGGAATGACCTTGTGGTTGTGTTATTTCTTCCACATGAAATAAAGCGGGTACATGAGTGTCCCTTATATTTTGTATCGCTACCTCCAGGGTTTCACACATACCTGCATAGTCCCAGCCCTTCAAATTGTAAATATTAATGCCGTTGCTTCCATCTGTTTTTTGCAATCCCGCCATGGCTTTTGAAATCGATGATTTAGTGGTCTGGTACTCCTTCGGAACTGATATACCATATCCGTCGTCCCAAACGAATACGGCAAGCGGCACCTGCAACACGCCTGCAGCATTCATCGTTTCCCAGAAATGGCCTTCTGTGGTAGAAGCATCGCCGATGGTACAGAAACAAATTTCATTGCCATTGTCGCTCAGGTCAGTCATTTTATTCAAATCTGGTTCGTCCCTGAAAAGTTTTGATGCCAATGCCAATCCCAGGGCACGCGGCATTTGTCCGGCGGTGGGCGCGATGTCTGAAGTAACGTTTTTCAATTGTGATAAAGGCAACCAATTGCCATCGGCATCTGTGAAAGGCGTAGCAAAATGGGAACTCATCTGTCTGCCGGCGCTGAAAGGTTCATTTTTGATGTCGGTGTCGGCATACAATTGAGCAAAAAACTGTTCTATAGTGGCAAGTCCGGTGGCGAACATAAAAGTCTGATCACGATAGTACCCGGCTCTGAAATCTCCTTTTCTGAAAAATTTGGCCATGGCCACCTGAGCTACCTCTTTTCCTCCGCCAAAAATGCCGAATTTAGCCTTCCCCGTTAATACTTCCTTTCTGCCAAGCACGCTAGCCTCCCGGCTCTCGCAGACGACACGGTAATCTTTTAACACTTCTTCCCTGAACTTTTCGAAAGACAAATTTTGAAGTGCCGCATTATCAGAAGTATAATTCATATCCATACCAGCAAAAGTATTAATTATGGTCGAGGATTGTTAAAAATGCAGCCTGGTATTCACAATTTGCAACCTTCCGCTGCGTTTTATTATCTTTGAGAGCACAATGACTAAAATAGTGAAAATTACATTTACTTTAATCTGCGCCCTTGCACTCGCCTTTTCGGTTTCGGCTCAAACGAACGTGGCAAAAAATACATCTTCAGCAGGTCAGGAACCGCTGACCTTTAAAGAAAGTGTATACGATTTCGGTCAAATTCCTCAGGGCAAACCGGTGACGCATGTTTTTGAGTTTACCAACACGGGCGATTCAGCTTTTGCCCTCGACAATGTGCAGGCAAGTTGCGGTTGCACCACTCCTGAATGGAATAAAGATATTATTGCTCCCGGCGAAACTGCCAAAATCACCGTAGGTTACAATGCGCAAAATGATGGTCAGTTTGTAAAACCCGTGACCATTACTTATATGGGAAACAAAACCAAACAAATCCTTATTAAGGGCGAGGTATGGAAAACTCCGGTCACCTCTGCGCCAGAAAATGCTTCAGTAAGCTCCTTAAAAAACGAATAATAATAAAAAAAACTAAAAGAATAAACATGAAAAAATTACTATTAGCTGCTCTTGTACTCTGTTCTTCTGCATTATTTGCTCAAAAGAAATCTGATGAAATGGCAAAGTTCAATGTGGAGACATATGATTTTGGTAAAATAAAGCAAGGTGTTCCTGCCACAGCCACGTTTGTTGTCACTAATATTGGCAACGAAGATCTTTTGATTGAGCAAGCCACTCCTTCATGCGGATGTACAATTTCGGATTATACCAAGGCACCGATCGCTCCGGGCAAAACAGGAATTATTCACGCCACCTACAATGCTGCAGGGCTTGGTCATATCGACAAAACGCTCACCGTTAAGTTCAATGGTGCCAACGACGTTAAGTATATTAAGCTCACCGGTGAAGTATTGGATGCAGCAGCATACGCAAAAGCCGTTTCTGACGGGCAAGTAAAGAAAGAAACCAGCGCCAACATTCCGCAGGCAAAATAATAATCATCAGCCAAGCATAATCAAAGAACAATTTAAATAAAGCCCTTGCAATTGCGAGGGCTTTTTGCTTTAATGCTGTACAATTTTGTAAATTGTCGTGATAAATCATTTAAACTTCATTTCTAACGGTAATGATTACACGAAAAAAATTTATACAAACCTCCGGCATTATTGGCGCCGGACTAATATTAAATCAAACTACGGCATTTGCATTTGCTCCTCCGTCATTTGAGAGCAAAAGACCGCCTCTTGCAGAAAGAAAGTTTACAAGCAAGACAGTTGAACAGGAAATCACTAAAATAAAATCAACTATTGCAGATCCTGGACTGGCGTGGCTTTTTGAAAATTGTTATCCCAATACACTGGATACTACGGTTGACTTTGAAATGATGAATGGCAAGCCGGATACATATGTGATTACGGGAGATATCGATGCAATGTGGCTTAGAGACAGTTCAGCACAAGTGTGGCCGTATTTGCTATTGGTGAAAGATGATGAGCATTTAAGAGAGTTAATCCGCGGCGTTATTAACCGGCAGGTGAAATGTATTCATCTTGACCGGTATGCCAATGCGTTTTATAAAGATGAAAGCAAAATAAGTGAATGGAAAAGCGACCTGACAGAAATGAAGCCGGGAGTGCACGAACGGAAATGGGAGATAGACTCATTATGCTACCCTGTACGACTGGCACATCAATACTGGAAGCTTACAGGAGATACAACGCCTTTTGATGATGCCTGGGAAGAGTCGATCAGGCTTATTCTAAAAACATTTAAGGAACAACAGCGAAAGCATGGGCCCGGGCCATATACTTTTCAAAGGACTACAGCATGGGCGACAGACGGGGTACCACTGGGCGGATATGGTTACCCCGTAAAGCCAGTCGGGCTTATTTGCTCCATGTTCAGGCCAAGTGATGATGCAACCATATTTCCGTTCCTGATCCCTTCCAATTTCTTTGCGGTAGTGAGCCTGAGGCAGGCAGCGGAGATGGTAAATAAACTTTCTCATAATACAAATCTGGCCAATGAATGTAATAGTTTAGCTGATGAAGTGGAACATGCGTTGCAGCAGTATGCAGTCATTAATCACAAGTTATTAGGCAAAATTTATGCGTATGAAGTAAATGGGTTTGGGAGTTTCAACCTGATGGATGATGCAAACGTGCCAAGTTTGTTATCATTACCCTATTTAAATGCAGTTCATGCAAATGATCTGACGTATAGGGCTACACGAAGATTTGTTTTGTCCGGCGACAATCCTTTCTTTTTTGAAGGAACCGCAGGTGAGGGAATTGGAGGGCCACATGCGGGTATCGATATGATCTGGCCGCTGAGCATTATCATGCGCGGTTTAACCAGTACTGAAGAACCGGAGATTCGTAAATGTATTCAAATGTTGGTGCACTCTAATGCAGGTACGGGCTTTATGCACGAGGCTTTTAATAAAAATGATGTGACGAAATTTACAAGAAAGTGGTTTGCCTGGGCTAATACGCTGTTTGGCGAGTTTATAATACAAATAGCAAACGACTACCCGGAGGTATTGAAAAGCAAATTTAGCTGAGGATTAGATGGTCTTTATTTCTGCAATGAGTTCCTGTAAAACTTTCTTTGCATCGCCGAAAAGCATTGATGTTTTTGGCTGATAGAATAATGCATTTTCGATACCGGCATAACCCGGTTTCATCGTCCTCTTGTTTACGATCACTGTTTTTGCAAGCTCCACTTCCAGTATAGGCATCCCATAAATTGGCGATGAAGGATCATTTTTTGCGGCAGGATTTACCACATCATTCGCACCAAGAACCAACACAACATCTGTGGTTTTAAATTCTTCATTCGCGTCGTCCATCTCGAGTAATTTATCATAGCTCACATCTGCCTCTGCAAGCAATACATTCATATGGCCCGGCATACGGCCCGCCACTGGATGAATCGCGTATTTTACCTCAACACCTTTTTCTTCCAGCACTTTCTCCAGTTCATGACATGTGTGCTGTGCCTGCGCCACGGCTAATCCATAGCCAGGTACTATCATCATTTTTTTTGAATAGGCCATCACCATTGCAGCATCGCTCAGGGAAATTTCTTTATAAGTGCCCTGTGTTCCTTTTGATCCGGCTGCATGTTTTTCGCCACCGAAAGAACCAATTAATACATTCATCAAACTCCTGTTCATGGCACGGCACATCAATATAGTCAGCAGCGTACCTGCAGCACCAACCAATATACCACCAGTGAGCATGGCTTTGTTATTGTACAAAAAGCCTCCGCACGCTGCCGCTACACCGGTAAATGAGTTTAACAAAGAAATTACAACAGGCATATCCGCACCGCCAATCGGAAGAACAAATAATACACCATATAAAAGGGAGGCAACAAATACCAGGTAGAACAAATAATAATTACTTTCATTGATATTGTACAATAAATAGCCGGCGGTAACTAAAATCAAAACCAGTAACACAATGTTCATCAGATGTTGTCCTTTGAACGCAAAGTCTTTCATTCCGCCTTTCAATTTCCCCCAGGCAACCATGCTTCCGGCAAACGATGTCGACCCGATAATCACTCCAAGCAAAATCACCAGGAACTTACCTTGCCCGCCTTGAGTCAGATAAGTTATGTCTTGCTCTGGCAATGTATTTAATGCCATATCTCTGAACTCGCTTATAGAAATCAATGCGGCACAGGCGCCGCCCATACCATTAAAAAAGCTTACCAGTTCCGGCATTGCGGTCATCTTCACTTTTTTGGCAATGATGGCGCCGATAATGATTCCAATGACAATTGCAGAAAATATCCACGGATAGTTGCCTAATTTTTTGCCGTCACTTTCATATAAAAATATGGTGGCAACGATGGCTATTGTCATTCCGGCGGCCGCTATTAAATTTCCTCTACGGGCCGTTGCCGGTGCCGACAACATTTTCAAACCAATAATAAATGTAACAGAAGCAATGAGATAACTGATAGATAAAATGCCCGACATGAATAGTCTATTATTTTATTTGTGTAATTCGTTTCATTCGTGTAATTCGCACCTATTTTTTCTTTTTAAACATTTCCAACATGCGATCGGTTACTACAAAACCACCTACGACGTTCAATGTTCCCAATACGACCGCTATAAAGCCGATAATTAACGCTATATAATTACTGCTATCGGCTTTGCCCATTACAATGATAGCGCCGATGATCACCACGCCGTGAATCGCGTTGGCGCCGCTCATCAGCGGTGTATGTAACACACTTGGTACACGACCAATTACTTCAATACCCAAAAAGATCATGAGTATTACGATGTAGATGTATTGAATATTTGTTTCGAAAAACTGAATTACAGAATCCATTTTATATTGCGGTATTGTTTAATTTTTATATTGTTGGATTAACTCCTTCCACGATAATTGCCAATCCCTGATAAACCAGTTAACTATTAAACCAATCAATCAATTAACGCTTTCACCCTTTCATTCACAATTTCACGATTATGCACAATGCAGGTTCCTTTCACAAGATCATCATCAAAATTCAGGTTCAGCTTTCCTTCTTTGTCAACGATCAATTGTAAAAAGTTGATGATATTCTTTCCATACATCTTGCTTGCATCGTAAGGCATAGAAGCCGGCAACAACGAATTGCCCACTACGCTTACCCCTTTATATTTTACCGTTTCGTTATTTTTTGTAACATCGGTATTGCCACCCGTGGCAGCAGCAAGATCGATTACGACGGAGCCGTTCTTCATTGAACCAAGCATCTCTTCTGTAACCAGTATAGGCGCCTTCTTACCGGGAATCTGTGCGGTCGTAATTATGATATCAGACTTTGCGATGCTTTCAGCAATTTTATTTTTTTGGCGCTGTAAAAACTCTTCGGACTGTTCTACTGCGTAACCACCGGCCTTACTTGCATCTGCAGCACCCTCTACTTCGATGAATTTTGCACCAAGGCTCATTACTTCTTCTTTTACCGCAGGTCTCGTATCAAATACTTCTACCACCGCGCCCAATCTTCTTGCTGTCGCAATGGCCTGTAAGCCCGCAACTCCTGCGCCCAATATCAACACTTTTGCCGGTGGAATGCTTCCTGCGGCGGTCATAAACATGGGGAAATATTTGGGAAATAGATTGGCTGCAACCAATACTGCCTTATAACCTGCAATATTTGCCTGGCTGCTTAACACGTCCATGCTTTGGGCTCGCGTGGTTCTCGGAATCATATCAATGCTGAATACAGTTACCTTCTTATCAGCAAAATTTTTCATTGCCTGGTAATTAAACAAGGGCGAATAATTTCCTAAAAGAATTTTTGTTTCAAGACTGTTTATGTTGGTAGTATCCGGGAGATCTATTGATAGAAATATATCAGATTTATTGATCAGTTCATCTTTTGAAACTACTGACGCACCAGCTTCCTTATATTTTTCATCAGTGGCAAATGCATTTTCGCCTGCCTGCGTTTCTATCAACACGTCGACGTTCATTTTTTTTAAGGCCGGTAAATGTTCGGGTAAAAGTGATACTCTGGTTTCCGGAGAGGATTCTTTAAAAACTCCAATCGTCATAATTCTTAAAATATGGTTCTAAGGTATTTAAAATTTAATACCTTATTGAAAAATGTTGCTTCACTTTAAAGTCTTTATTAAAAAAAACCAATCCTATGAAGAAGAGATCGATTGATAGAGTAACTTTGGCACTCTCCTGTATCAATCTCCACGCTTCTTCCATACCAACGCTCCAGTGTATATCATCAAATATGAATATGGTACTGCTCCCCGCTTTCTCTGAGAGAAGATCAAAATATTGAAGGGTCGGTTCTTTCCTGTGATTGCCATCGATAAAAGCGAGATCGATGCTGCTTATTTGCGCCAGCGTTGATACAAGCATTTCATCGAAATTGCCTTGTATTTGCGTGATATTTTTCAAATGCAGCGAATCAAAATTTTGATTGGCAACTGCGGCAATTTCTTTTGCACCTTCAAAGGTATAAACGTGTACGTTTTTTTTTGCATTTGCAAGATAGGATGTCGTGATACCTAACGAGGTTCCTAATTCAATAATATTTTCAGCCTTATAATATTTCGCAATGCGGAAAAGAAGTTGTGCAATTTTTTTATTTTTTAATGATGATCTGGCAATGTCTTTTGTTCTGCGCTCTTTAAATGGCAATGTAGCCGAACCCGCCCCAAAATCTTCAACATTTATTATACTGTCATTGTGTAGAAGTTTGTTCCGGAGCGATTCAATCTCTTTATAACATGGGTACGGGGTTTTGTCGTTCAGCACGTTGGTTACAAAATCAAATACAAAAGGCGAGTGTATTCCGTGCCCTTTACCATTTCTGGCGGTAATAAAATATTTACAATATTTCCCGGCAAGCTGAAATGAGGAATACATAGCGGATCATGAAGTTGTGGTTATTCTATCCCACACCTCAAAAGTAAATGGATAATTATTTTTTTCATCTGCGGGAAATGAGCGTTCGCTCGTGAGCCTCCATTTAGTGCTATCTATTTTAGGATAAAAAGTATCGCCGTCCACAATTGCGTGTACTCGTGTAAGATAGATCCGGTCCACCATATCAATGGTTTGTTTAAAAATTTCACCGCCGCCGATTATGAAAATTTCTTTCGCATCACTTTCTTTTGCTTTTGTAATTGCCCCATCTATCGATCGTACAACTGCAACATTATCCCTGTGCCAGTCGGAGTGAGTGGTGATCACAATATTAATTCTCCCTGCCAGTTCCGTATCCATCGACTCATACGTTTTTCTTCCCATGATTACCGGCAGTCCCCACGTTTTATTTTTGAAATAGGCAAAATCTGTCATGAGTTTCCACGGCAATCCATTGTTGGACCCGATTACGTCATTTTCTGATGCAGCAACGATATGAGAAAGCATGATATCTTTTTTAAAGATTTTACTTCGGCATTAATTCATGAAAGCTAAACATATTTGCTGATAATTTTTTCCGTTTGCATATTGAAATCGCCAAAGAGAATGTTTTCGATATTTCCAAATTCATTCTTCGGGAAACTCCGGGTTATTTTTCCTTCCTGCAAAATATGTATCATTTGACATGATTCTGTAAGCGGCTGCAAAATATGCGATGATATAAAAATTGTTTTTCCTTTTTCAAGCAATTTGCTGATAATGAGTTTTAGTATTTGGTTGCTTTCAAGGTCAAGACCGTTGAAAGGCTCATCAAAAACATATACTGGCTTATCCTGCTGAACGACTGACAAAATAGCGAGTTTCTTTTTCATGCCGGTTGAGTAGGATTCTATCAAAAAATCGAGCGGAAGCTGAAATAACTTGTTGATTTCGTCTAAATTAAAATTGGAATTAGATGCGGGAAAAATCTTTAAATATTCCCGGCCGGTAATGTTTGAGTAAAAGAAATTTTCTGTTTCAAGGAAACAGACATCCTGCCTCTTTAGGGGTGTGTTATTCATTAAAATACTACCGGACGCAGGCTTATGATAAGCGGCAAGCAAATTGAATAAAGTTGTTTTGCCGGCTCCGTTCAATCCTGCTATACCATGGGCAATGCCATTGTCAAACGATACCTGCTCAATGTCAATTGCCGGTTTTTCTCCGTAGAAAAATTTTAGTTCATTGATCCTGATCATTTGAACGAATTGAGATTTTTGATGGCACGAAAATAATACACCGGTATTAGTATCAAAAATACCGGGATGGTATAATACGCAATTGAGAAAAGTGCAAAAACAGACAGCAATACCTCGTTTGCCGACAACTTTGTATGCGGAGAAAACATGCTATATTTAAACAATATCGACAGCGTAAGTAAAAAAACCTGCCCTAAGAGAAACGCGGTATTAAACCAAATCATGTCAGGATTAACTATAGAGTTGACAATGATTGCAGGTGTAATTAGTATAATAAGAAAAATACTTTGACGAGCCAGTTTTGAAAATAAAAAGCGACCCACACTATCGTTTTGAAATTGAGAAAAAAGAATGTCGAGAGATTCACACTCTGCATAAAAAGATACGCAGGTGATCGATATAAAAAAGGCAAATGCAAGTGGTAAAATATTGACCCATGAGAAAGCAAGTGATAACACCAAAAGAGCCGCCAGAGAATAAAAATTTTTTCTTATTCCCGCTACCCATTCAAAATTTTCGATAGAAATAAACCGGGATAAATGAGGTAATCGTGTTTTAACGACTGATTGCGACCTGATAAATGTAATTGCATAAAGCAACAACATGATGACCGGGAAATAAAACCAGTTACTGGTAAAAAGCGATGTCGCGGCAAATGGGAAAGCAGCGACGGCATATTCACTAAAGATTACCCGTTGTGGATTTGCAATTTGCTTCTTAATAAAATTGAAGTCAGTTCTTTTTTGATGGATAAAAAAAATCGCAGCTATAATTAGCAGGCTTACATAAGGTGCGTTACCGGGATTATGAAAACCGGAGTAAATGCTAAAAACGGCGATGAAAAAAACACCAAAAAGAATCAGCGTATAAAAGAGACCCAACGCCCGAAGCTGGCGCTGAAGTTGACGCCATCTGATATAAACTAATCTCGTCATGTTATGTGCAGACTAAACAGCAACAGGTGCTTTAATTGCCGGGTGGCACTGATAACCGATCAATTCAAAATCATCATACTTAAAATTAAAAATATTTTTTACTTCGGAATTGAGTTTCATTGTCGGCAATTGGAAAGGTGTTCTTGTTAACTGCAATTCTGCCTGCTCAAAATGATTGTTGTACAAATGCACATCACCAAATGAATGAACAAATTCACCGGGTTCCATGTCGCATATTTGTGCAATCATCATGGTAAGTAATGCATAAGATGCAATGTTAAACGGTACACCCAAAAACACATCGGCACTCCGTTGATAAAGTTGACAAGATAATTTTCTCTTCTTTTCACGTTTCACGGAGTCAGCGTGTGTTGTATAAAACTGGAACATACAGTGACATGGCATCAGGTGCATTTCCGGAAGTTCGGCTACGTTCCATGCGCTTACAATCATTCTCCGGCTGTCAGGATTTGTTTTTAATTGTTGAATCACATCACTGATCTGGTCAATCGTTTTTCCATCGGCGCCCTGCCAGCTTCGCCACTGTTTGCCATAAACCGGTCCAAGATCTCCATTTTCGTCGGCCCATTCGTCCCAGATGCGGACGCCATGATCTTTTAAATATTTGATGTTGGTATCGCCTTGCAGGAACCAAAGCAATTCGTAAATGATACTTTTTAAGTGCAGTTTTTTTGTTGTTACTACCGGAAATCCATCCTGTAAATTAAAACGTATCTGGTAGCCAAATAAACTTCGTGTACCCGTGCCCGTGCGGTCGCTTTTGTCGGCACCTTCATTAATTATTTTTTGTAAAAGAGAAAGGTATTGTTCCATTAGCGCAAGTTAAAACGTCTTCGCCAAGATTTAGTAAATTTCGAAAATATTGAAGAAAACATGTGAATTAGAAATGATTTTAATTAGAGTACTTCTTTTATTTCCGAACTTGCATTATTATTTAAATTAGTGGCTATGCTTAAAGAAAATATAGAAGATGTAGCGTTAGAAGAATTTCTTGATTTAATTAAAAGTGTCTTTCCAAATTACTTTGTAAGAGAGTGGGGAAATGTACTAAATGGGTATGACGCAAAATTTGCCATTGAAAACTATTTTTTTCAAAAGACAGACTATTATTATGCGTTAAACGAAAGTATAAAATTTGTTCATTGGACCGACCTAAAAAGCCTTCTGTCAATTTTAAATTATCGTGAAATAAGGCTCTACAATTTATACAATTCTAATGATAGAGATGAATTTAATTATTCAGCATCTGCCTTAGGATTAAGTGAGAACGAAATAAAGAAGGCTAAGAAGTATTATTATACATTTTCTTTTTGTGAAAAAGATCAACTTAATAACGATCATTTATGGGAAGTATATGGTAAAGAATATAAAGGAGTAGCAATTGAGTTCTCAATCATGAACGATCCCTTAAAATGGGAAAATTATATGATATCAAAAGTGCATTATAATATTCCCCAAAATTTCTGCGAGTTTCAGCAAAGACTTGACATATTGAAAAGGAAATATAATCGAGAATTTCGATTGGACTTAAATAATTTCATTGGCTTTAATAAAAGTTCGGACTATAATCGTGAAAATGAAGTAAGAATTGCGAGCTATTTCCCTTATACACGCGAAGATGAAATTTTAAAATATGTAATGACAGATTTTAAGATTGACCCAGTCAATAAGCAAAATTCTATTGCAAATTATATCTCTTTACATCTTTGGGAAGATCAAAATAGTAATGCATTCACATGGACAGACCAAAGATTTGATAGGCGTACGAGTTTACCAACTAAATATTTTAAAATCAGCCCTCAAATAAAGTTGGAGAACATATATTTTGGAAGCGAATGCGGGATAACTTATACCGAATTTCCACATTTAAGAGAAGAAATTCAAAGAATTATTTTGTGCAACTTAGGTTATAGGATAAATATGGAATGGGATTTTGTAAATAAAAAGAAATAATTCTTTATCATTCCGTATAATTCATGCTTGTCTTTATTTTCTTAGAAATTTCGATTTTTTATTACCATTTTTATTAAAGACTACGTAGAGACGAGTCTTTAAACTACGTTATCTTTGCAGGTCAATTTAAAAAATGAGCAGGAAAGGAAAAGTATTGATGGCAATGAGCGGCGGTATTGATAGTACGGTGGCGGCGCTGATGCTTCATAACGAGGGTTATGAAGTGGTGGGAATCACTATGAAAACATGGGACTATGCAACGAGCGTGGGCAATAGCCATAAAGAAACTGGCTGCTGCAACCTCGATAGTTTTAATGATGCGCGTGCAGCGGCGGTTCAACATGGATTTCCGCATTTTATTCTCGACATACGTGATGAGTTTGGTGATGCAGTGATTGAAAATTTTGTGGAAGAGTATCTCGCCGGCCGCACACCCAATCCGTGTGTGATGTGCAATACGCATATTAAGTGGCGCGCACTCCTCAAAAGAGCCAATGCGATGGGCTGCGATTATATTGCAACAGGGCATTACGCACAGGTACATCAGCACGATAATGGTCGATATTTTATCAGGAAAGGAATTGATGAAACCAAAGATCAGAGCTATGTACTTTGGGGATTGCAACAGGATTTGCTGAGCCGGACATTGTTTCCGTTGGGCACTTATCGAAAAACTGAAATCAGGCAGATGGCGAATGACTTCGGCTATCCGGAACTGGCGAAGAAAAGTGAAAGCTATGAGATTTGTTTTGTGCCGGACAATGACTATCGTGGATTTTTAAAAAGAAAAGTGGAAGGGTTGGAAGAAAAAGTATCCGGAGGATTTTTTGCGGATAAGACAGGAAAAATTTTGGGACCTCATAAGGGATATCCTTTTTATACGGTTGGCCAAAGAAAGGGGCTGGATATTGCGCTGGGCAAACCTGCCTTTGTGACACAGATCATTCCGGAAACAAATACTGTAATTTTAGGCAACGAAGAAGACCTGAACTGCAGTGAGATGAACGTGGCCGGCATTAACTGGATCAAATATGGTGATGTATCGGAAGGCATGGAGGCTGTAACCAAAATACGCTATAAGGATAAAGGTGCGCTTTCTAACTTGTTTTCATACGAAATGGGGGTAAATGTGCGTTTTTATGGAGACGTAAAAGGTATTGCTCCGGGGCAGAGCGCTGTCTTTTACGAAGGCGAAGATGTGATCGGCGGCGGAATTATTCAACGGAATTGACATAAAAATTACCCAAAGAGCTTTTCATTGACTTTTATGCTTGAATAAAAGTCTTAATCATGCTTTATGATAAAATATGTAACGGGATTGGTGATTGCATCACTTCTTTTTGTTTCGTGTACCAAAGAAACGCAGACTTATTCTACTGAAAGTATCAATGATTATTTTCCGTTGGTGGTAGGTAAATATGTTACTTACCAACTTGACTCGACATTATTCATCCACTTCGGCGCAAGAGATACTGTGGTAAGCTACCAGGTAAAGGATGTGGTGGATGCCCAGATTATGGATAACCTCGGCCGTAAAGGGTATCGCATTATTAGATATATCAGGCAGGACACTTCACAGGCATGGCAGCCGAATAATACTTTTGAGGCGGTACCGGCAGGTAATTCAATCGAGTATGTGGAAAACAATCTCCGCTTCTTAAAGCTGGAAATGCCCATCAGGCAAGACTTTTCGTGGAAAGGGAATTCCTATATTGATACCTATTCTGTTAATTCTGACGTGACTTATCTGGATGATTGGGATTACATTTATGATAGTCTTGATGTACCGCTTACTATCAATAATGTTAATATTGACAGTACTATTACAGTTGATGAAAGAGATGATTCGGTTGGTGATCCCACTGATCCCACAACCGTATATGCTGAAAAGACGTTTTCAGAAGAAAAGTATGGAAAAGGAATTGGTTTGATCTACCGTGATTTTCTGCATTGGGAATATCAGAATTGCGGCGGATGCCCCGATCAGGGATATACCGGTTATGGAGTCAGGTTAAGTATTATTGATCATAATTAGTGATAACCTACTTTTGATAGTAATCCAACCTTACATTGAAGCCCCATTATGAAAAACTTGTATTACCTGCTGTTTGCTCTGATTGTTCTCAACTCATCGGCGAATGCACAGTACAAAAAATATGTGGTTCGTTTTAGGGATAAAAATGGAACACCGTATACAATAGAAAACCCTTCTGCATACCTTTCACAAAAGGCTATTGAAAGAAGACAAAAGCAAAATATTCCAATTGATTCAACGGACCTGCCTATAAATCCTGCCTACATAGATAGCGTAAGACTTGCAGGAAATGTTACCATTTTAAATGAATCAAAATGGCTGAATCAGATAGGTATTGCTACAACGGATACCGCGGCTTTGACGAAGATAAATTCCTTCCCGTTTGTGATTGCCTCTCAACCTACCCAGGAGCCGGTACGCCTGCAACAGGCAGAACATAATAAGCTTAATGAACAACTGGATTCAACAACGTCAACTACCGGCATAAACGATTATTATAACTACGGAAATTCTTATGCCCAGATTCACCTGCATGAAGGAGAGTTTTTACATAATCTCGGATTTCGTGGTGAAGGTATGTCGATAGCGATGCTGGATGCAGGGTATTATCATTATCAGAATTTAGCGGCATTTGACAGTTTGCGAAATGATCACCGGGTAATAGAAACTTATAATTTCGTAACCAATGATACCAGCGTAAATTTTGATCATCCACATGGTATGGAATGTTTGTCAATAATGGCAAGTAATGTGCCGGGGCAAATGGTAGGCACGAGCCCGAAGGCAAATTATTATTTGTATGTAACGGAGGATGCCTCTTCTGAATCTCCTGCTGAGGAACAGAACTGGGCAGCAGGTGCCGAGCGTGCAGACAGCGCCGGGGTGGATGTAATTTCCACTTCTCTCGGATATACTCAATTCGACAATCCGACACTCAGCCATACTTACGCCGATATGAACGGGCATACTACCATATGCGCAAGAGCTGCGGGCATGGCGGCAAAAAAAGGAATGATAGTAGTAATTGCGGCAGGTAATGACGGAGGTGATTCATGGCATTATATCGGTACACCGGCAGATGCAGATAGTTGCTTAACGGTTGGTGCGGTAGATGTAAATGGAAACGTGGGCGGATTCAGTAGCTATGGCCCTTCGAGCGATGGTCGGGTGAAGCCTGAAGTGGCCTCAGTTGGCGTGGCAACTTATGTTTGTTCGACTTCGGGGACCTTTATTACCGGGAACGGAACTTCATTTGCTACGCCAAATATCGCCGGCCTTGTCACTTGCTTGTGGCAGGCATTCCCTGAGTTTTCAAATATGGAAATCATCCAGGCTGTGGAAAGAAGCAGTAGCACTTACAATTCGCCAGATGACCGGATAGGGTACGGTATCCCGGACTTCAAGGCGGCTTATAATGATCTGAGTGCGCAGCGTGCGTTACGCAATATCAGTGCTATTTTAGGAAATGAGACATTAAAAGTGTATCCCAACCCATTCCGGGATAATTTTATAGTGGCTATAAAACCAGAACATACCGCGACAGGCGTTTTTCATTTGTATGATGCGTCAGGAAAATTATATCTCACAAAAGAAGTTTCACTCACGCAGGGCACGCCTCAGTTAGTGCAGTTCAACAATATGCAACCATTGCGAAAGGGAATTTATGTACTCAAGTTTAGTGATGGCCAAATCAAAAAAACGATCACATTGGTAGTGCAATAAACTACTTTTCTTTTTTAAGAAGAGCCGAAAACATTGTGTCGGCCTGTATTTCGTAGCCTTTATAGTATTCCATTGCAATCAACTTAAGACTGTTTTTTTCCCGAAACAATTGAATATTTTCTTCGTTTTCTTTTTTGAAAACAGAGCAGGTGATGTATAATAAATAACCATTTGGAGAAAGATTAGGTAAGGCATTTTTTACGATCTTTTGCTGCAGTTGCGCATATTCTTCAATTTTATTTTTCTTAAAAAAAGTTAATTGTTCCGGTGTTCTTGCCCAGGTGCCTGAACCGGAACAAGGAACATCAGCAATGATTAAATTGAAGCATTGACTGATTGATGCAGGAGTTTTGTCAAGATTTGCCAGGAATAATTGATAATTTTTGATTCCTGCCTCTTTAAATCTTTTCCCAAGATTGACAAGAATAGATTTTCGTTTATCGCTTACCGTTAGTCTAATGTTTGGAAGGTTATCATAAGCGAGTATCGATTTACCGCCGCTTCCTGCACAGCAATCCCACACCGCCATTTCATTAGGAAATTGAGATATAGCCGATGCTACAAGACCCAATGTTTTTTGAGAATTGCAATCCTGGATAACTGCTTCTTTGTCTATTTCAAGTATCTGGTCAATTTTCTCCATGTTGGTAAAAGCCAAACAGTCATCCGTTATTTGCTGAAAGGGAATTTTTTCTTTGTTTAATTTTTCAATAACTGTTTTCTTACAACCTTGCCTGATCCGGGCAAATAATTTGGGTTGGATCAAAAATGAAAGTGCAAAGGCTTCTTTTAAAATCTGATCGCTTAGTTCTTCTGAAAAAAGAAAGAGATTAGCCAGGGCACATCTGTCCTTTATTAATTGCAACTTGTGTTCAATGGGTAATGTGATTGCTGCATTCAACTCCGGACGCAATGATTCTAATAAGTTCGAATAAGTTGCATTACACAAGAAATACGAGATTAGAATCTTTTCAGAGAAATCAATGTCTTTTCTAACGGCGAAACCTGTACGAAAATAGGAATAGGATAATGAGGCAATTATTTTCCTGTCTGCCGACCCATGTTTTTTATAAGCCGAAAAGTATTTTTTTAAAAAAAGATGAAATGGCTCGCCTCCATCATATGATTTGATGATCGCTTCAGCTGATTGGGTATATCCCTGAAACCGGTTGGGATTTTTTATTGGAGAAAATGCATTTTCATTCTGCTGCATTTGCGCGAATTTAAAGGAACTGACGTTATTCCAGCTCCAATAGAGCTTTCACTGGGTCCTTGCCAAACAGAAGCTGGGCGGGATTTTCAAGCATTTCCTTTATCCTTACCAGGAAACTTACTGATTCACGGCCATCGATAACTCTGTGATCGTAGCTGACAGCTACATACATCATCGGGCGGATAACAATCTGGCCTTTTACCACGACAGGTCGTTCCACAATATTGTGCATACCGAGGATAGCGCTTTGCGGCAGATTGATAATTGGGGTGCTCATCATCGAGCCGAATATACCTCCGTTAGTTATCGTAAAAGTCCCGCCGGTCATTTCCTCAATAGTAAGCCTGCTTTCTCTTGCTTTGACAGCCAAATCCACTACCGCCTTTTCTATTTCAGCCATGCTAAGACTTTCGGCATTTCTTATTACTGGTACTACCAATCCTTTTGGAGAAGAAACAGCAATGGATATATCACAGTAGTCGTGATAAACAATGTTGTCGCCATCAATATTCGCGTTTACAGCAGGCCATTCCTGAAGAGCAAAGCAACATGCCTTGGTAAAAAAGCTCATGAAGCCAAGATTCACTTCATGGTGTTTTTTGAAAACTTCTTTGTATTTGGCTCTGAGGTCCATTATAGCGCTCATGTCCACTTCATTAAAAGTGGTGAGCATTGCCGTAGTGTTCTTTGCTTCTACCAGCCTTCTGCTGATAGTTTTGCGCAACACACTCATTCTTTCAGGGCGATTCTCACGACTGAAAAGTTCTTTGCCAGCGGGCCTTCCCGGAGCGGAGAGAACATCCATTACATCGTGCTTGGTTATCTTACCATTAGAGCCGGTGCCGGTAACTTTTTTTGCATCTACTTTTTTGTCGGCTAATATAGCAGCAGCAACAGGGGTTGCTTTTACATCTTTATTTCCAGAAGTGATAATTTTTTCTTCCTTCTTCTCTGCTTTAGGTGCAGCTTCAGCAATAGTTTCTTTTGCTTTAGTTTCTTTTTTCGTTTGTTCCTCACCGTTAGTATCAGACGTGGGAGGTTTTTCTGCTGTATCATCAATAGTGGAAACCACGTCACCGATTTTCAGCGTATCATTTTCTTTAGCCACTGTATGTAAAATACCTGCCTTTTCAGCGTTGATCTCGAAGGTTGCTTTTTCACTTTCTAATTCGGCAATTACTTCATCCCGGTTTACCCACTCTCCATCTTTTTTGATCCATTTGGTAAGGGTTACTTCACTAATACTTTCGCCAACTGAAGGCACCTTTATTTCTACAGCCATGTACTATTTTTAATAATTACAAACGTAACATAAAAGAAAATGCAAAGGTAGGTTGTATTACAGAGAAAACGCCGTGCTCAGTATTTCTTCCTGTTCTTTTGCATGTGTCTTGGCGTAGCCCGATGCAGTAGCAGCGCTTGCCGGCCTGCTGATGATTCCATAATTTATTGACGTAAGATTCATACGCAAAAACGATGCAGCACCCATATTCAGTGGTTCTTCCTGTGTCCAGTACCAAATTGCCTTGCTATATTTTTTATATAATTCTTCAAGTTGTTTCACTGGCAATGGGTATAATTGTTCCATCCTGATGATGGCAACATCATTTTTATTTTCCTTTTCTTTCTTTTCGAGAAGATCAAAATAAATTTTACCACTGCAGAATAATACTTTGGTAATTGTATCGGGGTTTGCTACAGAGAGATCATCCAGCACTTCTTTAAATCCGCCGGTAGTAAATTCTTCAATCTTGCTATAGCTTTTTGGATGACGAAGATTAGCTTTCGGAGAAAAGTTTATTAATGGCTTTCTGAAAGGCCAGGTTATTTGCCTGCGGAAACAGTGGAACAGATTAGCGGCAGTTGTGATGTTTGTAACCACCATGTTTAGCTCCGCACACATTTGTAAATATCTTTCAATCCGGCCGCTGCTATGTTCTGGCCCCTGCCCTTCATATCCATGCGGTAGTAACAAAACCACACCATTCATTCGTCTCCATTTTTGTTCAGCGCACGAAATAAACTGGTCAATAATAGTTTGTGCTCCATTTGCAAAATCCCCAAACTGAGCTTCCCAAATAACCAATGAATTCGGATTTGCCATTGAATAGCCATATTCAAATCCAAGTACTGCATATTCACTTAATAAAGAATTATAAATTCTGAAGTGTCCCTGGTTTTCGGCTATATTACTTAATCTGTTGTATGATTCATCGGTCTTTTCATCACGAACCACGGCGTGCCTGTGGCTAAATGTACCACGACGAACGTCCTGACCGCTCATTCGAACGTCTTTCTGCTCAGCCAAAATGCTGGCATAAGAAAGTAATTCTCCGGTAGCCCAATCGACTTTTCCTTCTTCATAATAGAGCTTTACTTTATCCTGGAGAATCTTTTCTATCTTTCTCAGTGGTTGAAATCCATCGGGTAATTTCATAATTGAATGAAATAATTCTTCAACCTCAGACTTGGGGATAGCCGTTATTGGTGAAGAATCAAAATCTTCAGGAACCGCCTTGCGCAGACTCTGCCACCATAATTCAGGAAGCTGGTAATGATAGGGTAGCGGGTTTTGTTTAATGTCGTCCAATCTTTCCTGTAAGTCGCTCCAGTATTTCTTCTCCATTTCCTTTGCAAGCTGTGCAGTGGCATCATCTCCGTGTTCTATCAGCCATTTTACGTACACCTCACGCGGGTTCGGATGTTTATCTATTAACCCGTACAGATGTGGTTGGGTAAATTTTGGATCATCGCCTTCATTATGTCCATGTTTGCGATAACCCACCATATCCACGAAAATGTCTGAATTAAATTCCTGCCTGTATTTAGTAGCGATCTCCGCAATTTTTACTACTGCTTCTGCATCATCACCATTTACATGAAATACAGGGGCATGAATCAGTGACGCAATAGATGTGCAATAATCGGAAGTGCGTGCATCATCAAAGTCGGTAGTAAATCCGATTTGATTGTTGATTACAAAATGCAGCGTGCCACCGGTGTAGTATCCACGAAGTCCACTCATCTGTAATATTTCGTATACGATACCCTGGCCTGCAATAGAGGAGTCTCCATGAATAAGAATAGGTAAAATCTTGTCGTAATCGCTGTTATAAATGACATCAGCCTTACTTCTTGCAAAGCCTATCACCAATGGATCAACAGCTTCGAGGTGTGATGGATTTGGCGCAAGTTTCAGATAAACTTTTTTACTGGCCGGAGTTTCCACCTCACTGCTGTACCCGAGATGATATTTTACATCACCACTTCCCATTGTGGTATCAGGGGTGGCATTACCTTCAAACTCGCTAAAAATCTGTTCATAGGTTTTACCGAGAATATTAGCCAGTACGTTTAGTCTGCCGCGGTGAGCCATTCCAATCACCACTTCCTGTACATCATTTTGAGATGCCATATTGATAATTGCGTCCAAAGCTGCTATCGTACATTCTCCACCTTCGAGCGAAAATCTTTTTTGGCCAATATATTTTGTGTGCAAAAACTTTTCAAACATTACACCTTCGTTGAGTTTTTGCAGAATACGTTTTCTCTCTTCTATAGGCAAGGGATTAGTGAACTTACGCTCCATTTGCTCCGTAAGCCAATCAATTTTTTTCTGATCAAGTATATATTTAAACTCAATGCCCACATGCGATGCATAGCACGCCTGCAAATGGTTGTAGATGTTTCGTAATGTAGTGGTGCCAAGGCCAAGAAGATTGCCCGCTGCGAATTCCTTATCCAGGTCTTCCTCATGTAAGCCAAAAAAGGCAAGATCAAGATTGGCGCCACGATCTCGTCTCGGGCGAATCGGGTTTGTTTTAGCTATTAAATGTCCTTTATTTCTATAACCAAGGATCAGGCGGTATACCCTTATCTCGCGCATCCAGTCGTGAGTATCCTCTGTTATTACATTTTTATCAACAACAGTTGCTGTGCCATTAGAGCCGTTCAGTGGTTTGGAGGCAACATTCGTCATTGCAAAATCAAAGCCCTCGAAAAACTTTTTCATTTCAGGATCCACACTGGTGGGATCATGCTGGAAATCGCGATATAAATTCTCTATATATTCGGGGTGGGAGTTTGTTATAAAGGAAAAATCTTTCATGCGAGAGAGTTATTCAATTTCTTAAGATATCAGCGAATAACGATATTTTATTCTGGTAAATTATTCGCCTGCAAATATCGTGAGTTTTGTGTATATGGATTTTGTAAAAAGTTTATTAAAAAATCGCAAAATGCAATGCAGAATTGAAGACGGTACATAATTGAACCTTTTCCGGGGGAATCCGCCAGCAAAAATCTATTTGAATTAAAAGATGGTTTTTTGACAGGAAATACTATCTTTGCAGCCCTAAAAAATATTTAATGGCCAACCATTCAGCTACAAAGAAAGATGTACGTCAAAGCAGGGCGCGCAATGAGCGCAACCGTTATCGTGGAAAAACCATGCGTAATGCGATACGTGATTTGAGGACAATTGATACCAAAACCACGGCGCTGGAAAAAGTTCCGGAAGTTTCGTCCATGATTGATAAGATGGCCAAGCGTGGTCTCATCCATAAAAACAAAGCTGCCAACCTGAAGAGCAAGATTGCCAAAAAGGTGAATGCATTGGCGAAATAATAATTCAAAAATTCATTTATGAAAGTCTGTCAATATCTTTGACAGACTTTTTTATTTCCTAACTCCGACATTTTTGCATTGAAAAATCTTTTTCTTACTCTTTTTCTGTTTGCATCTACTATTGTTATTGGTCAGCAAACAGTGTTTGAGCGAAGTGGTGGAAGACAAACTGCAACTTACTTTCAGGCAGTCAGCTTTTACAGGAATCTGGCAAAGTCTTCCCCGAAAATTGTTATGAAAGAGATGGGGCCAACTGATGCCGGCTATCCATTACATCTCGTGATGATCAGCAATGACGGAAAGTTCGATCCTGCAGTGTGGCACCGCCAAAGCAAAGTTGTCATTCTTATCAACAATGGTATTCACCCCGGAGAGCCGGATGGTATCGATGCAAGCATGATGCTGGTACGGGATATTTTGAATAAAAAAATTCATTTGCCCGACAATGTAACACTGGCAATAATTCCACTCTATAACATCGGTGGAGCCCTGAACAGGAACAGCTTTTCCCGGGCTAATCAAAATGGTCCGCAATCTTATGGATTTCGGGGCGATGCCCAAAACCTGGATCTGAATCGCGATTTCATAAAATGTGATAGTAAAAATGCACGTTCTTTTACGGAAATTTTTCATTATCTGAATCCGGATATTTTGGTCGATAATCATGTAAGTGATGGAGCGGACTACCAGCATGTGATGACGCTGATAACCACTCAATATGAGAAGCTGGGTGGTGATCTCGGGAAATGGTTGAAAGATATATTCGAGCCTGCCTTGTACGGGGATATGCACCGGAAGGGCTGGGATATGGTGCCCTATGTGAACGTGGAAGACAACGATCCTTCGAAGGGTTTTACCCAGTTTTATGACTCACCGCGATACTCATCTGGATATGCTGCCCTTTTCAGTACAATAAGCTTTATGCCCGAGACACACATGCTGAAACCTTACAAACAGCGGGTGTTATCTACTTACGACCTGATGATAACGATAATGCAACAGGCAAGCATACACGAAAAGGCATTGTTGACGAAACGAAAAACGGCAATTGAAAAAACGATCGGTCAGAATGAGTTTTCGTTAAGCTGGAAGGCCGATACTACAAAATATGATGAGATCACCCTTGAAGGATATGAGGCAGGACAAAAAATCAGTGTTGCAACGGGATTACCTGTTTTGTTTTACGATCATAATAAACCGTATACGAAAAAGGTAAAATTTTATGACGTTTATACTTCCGAAGGTTTTGTAGATAAGCCACTTGATTATGTTATTCCCCAGGGTTGGTGGAGTGTACTGGATCTGTTGAAGCTAAATCATGTAAGGATGAAGAGGCTTGACGCAGATACGATCATAAAGGTGGCATGGTATCATATTGACGATTACAAATCTTTCCCGTGGCCCTATGAAAAGCATCATATGAATCACAATGTGAAGGTTTCTAAAGGAATGGATAAAATTAAATTCCTCAAAGGTGATTATCTCATCAAATTAAACCAACCCGACAACCGTTATTTAGTTGAAACCCTCGAGCCGACGGGCGCCGACGGATTTTTTGCATGGAATTTTTTCGACGCCATATTGCAGGAAAAAGAATATTATTCGGAATATCGCTGGGATTCGCTCGCAGCTGCTATTTTAAAAAAGAATGACACTTTACGTCAAAGCTTTTTACAAAAAAGATCCTCGGATTCTTCCTTCGCAAAAAGTGCGGAAGCGCAATACAACTACATTTATAAACACTCGTCCTGGTATGAGCCGGAGCACCTGAGGTACCCGGTTTTCAGGATTGAAAAGTAGTTAATCTATTTCTTTTTTCTCTCCCCAAAATCCCTTACTTTTGCGTCCCTTAAAAAATTAATTTTTCACCGGCTGCCCTGAAAGCAGCAAAAATCAAGTAAATGCAGAATTACGAATTGATGGTGATTTTTACCCCAGTACTGTCTGAGGACGATTACAAAGCGGCCCAGAAAAAATTTACTTCCTTCCTTAAGGAGAATGGAGGTAATGTAGTGTATGAAAATGCATGGGGATTAAAATCACTGGCGTATCCCATAAAGAAAAAAACCACAGGCTTGTACTGGGTTTTGGAATATGAGGCGCTATCCGACTTCAATGAGAAGCTGAAAGTGCAGCTTCTTCGCGACGAATCAGTACTTCGTCATATGTTCACTGCACTCGATAAATATGCCGTCGGGTACAATGCCAAAAAGAGAAGTGGCGTATCATCCAAAACAGAAAAGACGGAGGTGGTAAATGGCTAAATCAAATGAAATAAAATATCTCACCGCCATCAAGGCGGAGAAGAGGCCAAAGAAATATTGCCGCTTCAAAAAGCTGGGTATCCGTTATATCGACTATAAGGACGCTGAATTTTTGAAAAAATTTTTGAATGAACAAGGTAAGCTGTTGCCCCGTCGTATTACAGGGAATTCGCTGAAATATCAGCGTAAAGTAAGTACTGCGATCAAGAAGGCGCGTCAGATGGCTCTTTTACCTTATGTAACAGATCTTTTAAAATAAGGAGGTAATTATTATGCAGGTAATATTAATTCAGGATGTAAATCACCTCGGCAACGCTAACGAACTGGTGAGCGTAAAAAACGGTTACGGTCGCAATTATCTTATTCCTTCCAAATTGGCTGTGGAAGCCAATCCTTCCAACATGAAGCAGTGGGAAGAAAGAAAAAAGGTACTTGCACGGAAAGAAGAAAAAATGCTGGCAGAGATCAATAACGTGGTTAATGTGTTAAAAGAATCTCCGATCAGGATCGGCGCCAAAACCGGTACCAGCGGTAAGATCTTCGGAAGCGTTACTTCTGTGCAGATATCACGCGCCATCCGCGAACAGAAGGGCTACGAAATCGATCGCCGCCGCATTCACATCATAGATGAAGTGAAGGAATTGGGTACCTATAAAGCCAGAATCGATTTTGGCAAGGGCCAGGATGTGGAAATCGATTTTGAAGTAGTGGCCGAATAATTTTTATAAAAAGCCTTCTCTTACCGGGGAGGTTTTCCTTTGAAAATTAAGTTTTTAATATAGATAATTCGACAGGGAAAACCGGTTGTCAAGATTTGATTATGGAATTTCCCGGGAATGATTATCTTTACATTAGTTAATGGGTTTAGTTTGTTTCTCCTTTAGCTGACAGTTTTCTTTTTTAGAAGTTTCTTCAGTTCATTGTAGGCCTAATTCATTAATTGAATTTTTATTTATTTAAACAAAAGTATTTACAATGAACATTTATGTCGGCAATCTCAGCTGGTCGATGACAGATGATGATTTACACAATTTATTTAGCCAGTTTGGTACCGTTACAACTGCTAAAATTCTCAAGGAAAAAAATACAGGTCGTAGCAAAGGTTTCGGCTTTGTAGAAATGGAAGACGATGAGGCTGCAAAGAATGCAATCTCCAATTTGAACGAAACCGAAGTACAGGGACGCAAGCTTAAGGTGAATGAATCGCAACCTCGCCAGGAAGGAAGCGGCGGCGGATTCAGGAAGAGTGGCGGCGGATATGGCGGCGGCAACAGAAGCGGCGGCGGTGGATTCAAAAAGGGAGGCGGCTACGGTGGCAACAGAAGCGGCGGCGGATATGGAGGTGGCTACGGTGGTGGCAGCAGAAGCAGCGACTACAACAAAGATTATTAAAAATAGTTACCAATTATTTTTTCGAATCCTTTTCATTTCGATGAGAAGGATTTTTTATTTCTATACCGAAACGACGATTTAATTTATTTTTGAGTCCATGGAAAATTTGATTGAAGAATTAAGATGGCGCGGGCTTTTGCAGGATATTGTGCCTGGCACCGAGGAACAATTGTGCAAAGAATCTACCGCGGGGTATGTTGGTTTTGATCCTACTGCAGATAGTCTTCATATTGGCAGTCTCATCCCGATCATTGTACTGATGCACATGCAAAGATTTGGTCATAAACCCATCGCATTGGTCGGCGGTGCTACTGGTATGGTAGGCGATCCCTCCGGAAAAAGCGAGGAAAGAAATCTGCTGAGTTTTGAGGTCTTAACAAAAAATTCTACCGGCGTAAAAATGCAACTCGAAAAATTTTTGGACTTCAACTCCGATAACCCGAATGTAGCCGAGATGGTCAACAATTATGATTGGTTTAAAGACATGACTTTTCTTGATTTCATTAGAGATGTCGGCAAGCACATCACAATAAATTATATGATGGCAAAAGATAGTGTGAAGAAGAGACTCGAGGGTGAGAATGGAATGAGTTTTACAGAGTTTACTTATCAACTGGTGCAGGGATATGATTTTTATTGGCTGAACAAAAATAAAAATTGCAAACTGCAGTTTGGCGGAAGTGATCAGTGGGGAAACATTGTAACGGGAACGGAGTTGATACGTAGAAAAAGTGGATCTGAAGCGTTCGCGTTTACCTGTCCTCTATTGACTAAATCGGATGGCGGCAAATTCGGTAAAACAGAAAAAGGAAATGTCTGGCTGAGTTCCGAAAAGACTACACCCTACAGCTTTTACCAGTTTTGGCTAAATACGGCAGATGCAGATGCAGCAAGATTTTTAAAAGTTTTCACTTTTTTGTCCAGGGAAGAAATTGACGACCTGGTCCGTCAGCATAGCGGTAACGAGCATATGAGAATTCTGCAAAAAAAGCTGGCACAGGAACTTACCACACTCGTTCATTCAAAAGAAGATTATGAATTTGCTGTACAGGCCTCATCCATCTTATTCAGCAATGATACGGCGCAGACCCTGAAGCAATTGAATGAAGAGCAATTATTGCAGGTGTTGGAAGGTGTACCTTCGGTAGAAACAGAAAAAAGTAAAATACTTACGTCAGACATTGTAACGCTCTTGACTGAAATCAAAATTTTTCCAAGCAAGGGTGAAGCGCGAAAAATGCTTGCCGGTGGCGGCGTTTTCATTAATAAAGAGAAAGTCAACAGCGTTGAAGAAAAGCTGGATGAACAAATCCTGTTGCATAATAAATATCTATTAGTGCAGAAAGGGAAGAAAAATTATTACCTCGTCAAAGTTGTGTGATGCCTCCGGGGGCTCCTGTCGCAGCCCGGTATTATCAGGAAATTGTTCCAGTTCTGTTTTGAAATTTTAGAAGCGAAATGTTACTTTTGCACTCCTTTGTCCCATAGTATAAAGGTAGTACGACAGATTTTGATTCTGTTTGTCGAGGTTCGAATCCTCGTGGGACAACCCATCTTCCTCTTGCGTAAATTTGCATTTCGATACTAATTTATTTATATCGATTTCTTAAATCATTAATTTTTTAAAAAATGTTTGAATCATTAAGTGATCGTTTAGAGACCGCGTTTAAGAATATCAAAGGTCAGGGCAGGATCACCGAGTTGAATATTGCTTCCACTATAAAAGATATCAGGCGCGCCCTTGTAGATGCGGATGTCAATTATAAGATCGCGAAAGATTTCACCGATGTGATAAAAGAGAAAGCTGTTGGGGAAAAGGTGATCAACGCGGTCAGTCCCGGCCAGCTGATGGTTAAAATTGTAAAGGATGAACTTTCGAATTTGATGGGAGGTACTGAGTCCAATCTCGATCTTTCCGGCAATCCGACGATCGTCTTGGTTGCGGGTCTGCAGGGTAGCGGTAAAACCACCTTTAGTGGCAAACTTGCTAACTACCTTAAAACAAAAAAAGCAAAATCTCCTTTATTAGTTGCCGCGGACATTTACCGGCCGGCAGCTATTGATCAATTAAAGATTTTGGGTGAGCAAATCCAGGTGGATGTATATAGTGAACCTGAAAATAAAGATGCCGTCGCTATTGTTCAAAATGCTATTAAAGAGGCAAAATCAAAAAATAAAAATGTTATCATCATCGATACTGCCGGCCGCCTCGCGATAGACGAAGTGATGATGACAGAAGTGGCCAACATCAAAACTGCAGTAAATCCTAAAGAGATTTTATTTGTGGTAGATAGTATGACGGGGCAGGATGCCGTGAATACGGCTGCTGCATTTAATGAGCGATTGGATTATACGGGAGTTGTACTTACTAAGTTGGATGGAGATACAAGAGGTGGTGCGGCCATTTCTATAAAATCTACCGTAAACAAGCCGATCAAGTTTGTGAGCAGTGGTGAGAAGATGGATACGCTGGACGTTTTTTATCCGGAACGTATGGCTCAGCGGATCCTTGGCATGGGAGACATCATAAGTCTCGTGGAAAAAGCACAGGAGCAATTCGATGAAGAGCAGGCCGCAAAACTGGAAAAGAAGATCAGGAAAAATCAATTTGATTTCGAAGATTTCAAAACACAGCTTCAGCAGATAAAAAAGATGGGTAACCTGAAAGATCTCATGGGAATGATACCCGGAGTTGGTAAGCAGATAAAAGACCTTGACATAAACGATAACGCCTTTAAAGGAATTGAAGCCATGATCAATTCGATGACCCCTGAGGAAAGGCGAAACCCGGACATTATCAATCCCGGCCGTAAACAGAGAATTGCCAATGGAAGCGGTAAAGATATTGCAGAAGTGAACCAATTCATCAAGCAATTTGAACAGATGAAGAATATGATGAAAACGATGAATAAAATGCCCATGGGCAAGCTGGCGGGGCTTGGGCGTAGATAGTTTCTAAAAAATCTGAGGTAAAATTTTTTTTAGTAAAATAATATTTGTATATTTTTGCAAATATCGATTGCGACACTTATCTTCGCAATCCGTTAAAAACCAAATTAATTCACAACCCAGGAAAAATTTCTATTTTTTATGGCTGTAAAAATGAGACTGCAACGCCATGGTTCCAAAAAAAGACCTTTTTATTTTATCGTAGTTGCCGATGCCCGTAGCCCTCGTGATGGTAAATTCATCCAAAAACTGGGCTCATACAATCCACTTACTGTACCTGCTACAATTCAGATCGATCGCCAGAAGGCACTGGAATGGCTTCATAAAGGAGCACAGCCTACTGATACGGTTCGCAGGATTTTAAGCTTCAAAGGCGTATTGTACCTGAAACATCTGCTTCGTGGTGTTTCTCTTGGCTTGTTCGATGAGGCTACTGCTATGGAAAAATTTACCAAGTGGAGCACCGAACATGATTCGCAATTTGCAAAGCGCCAGGAGGCACACAAAAAGAGCAGACCGGGTGGAAGAGCTCCCGTAGGCAGAAAGCCGGCACCAGCGTCAAAGAAAGAATCTGCTCCAGCTACCAACGAACCAACAGGTAACGAGGAATAATTTTTTTAGTAATAACATTTTTAAAAACCGTTTCTTCATAGGAAACGGTTTTTTTCTTTTTGGTCATTCAACTTAAAAAAATCTTAAATATAAAAAGACTGGTATATCAATGGCACCAATGTTGCGATTATTGCATCTGAATAAAAGATTAATATCATTTAAAACAATTACGATGAAAGCTAGCAAGACTTTGAAAATTTTATCAATACTGATTTTTCCCTTCTTACTTTTTGGAACCGCCAAGAGCCAGGATAAGCAGGAGGAAAAGATCGATGCTGCCACACAGGTGCTCAAAGATTTTGGCGACATGAAGGAAAATATTCCCGCAGAATTATTAAAAGTTACCCAGGGAATAATTATAGTGCCCAAATTGATCAATGGTGGATTTGTTTTAGCTGCCAAGAGAGGAAAAGGTATTGCAATGGTAAGGTTGCCGGACGGATCATGGAGTAATCCGGTATTTGTAACCATCACGGGGGGTAGTGTAGGATTTCAGGCAGGGATTCAATCTGTTGACCTCGTATTGATTTTTAAACATGCAGAAACATTGCAGCAAATCGGTAAAGGCAGTTTCACTCTGGGGGGGGAGATCTCCGCTACAGCAGGCCCCGTGGGTCGGAATTCTACCGCAAGCACCGACTACAAAATGGAGGCAGAAGTGTATTCGTATTCGAGGAGCAAAGGTTTATTTGCGGGGATCAGCCTGAGCGGCTCTGCCATTTCAGTAGACAGTAAGAGTAACGAAGCTTTCTATGGTAAAGATTTAACTTCGGAAGAGCTGTTTTCGAATGACACTGACGTAAATTCAGATTTGGTTTCTGAGCTAAAGAGCACCCTGGAACAGCTATATCAACAGGATGAATAGAAAATCCATTTATAATGGTAATACATACACGAAGAACCTGAAAATGCTATCTCGGACCCGGCGGACAATGTTCTAACAGATAAGTTGTATACAACATTGTTAAATGCCTCCTGGTACCTTCGCCCTCAGAAATGCTATGCGTACGATTTGGATAAGGCATAAACTGAAACATTTTATCGTATTTGATCAATACATTCAGCAAATCCTCGGCATTATCGTATTGCACATTATCGTCGCCGGTACCATGTATAAATAATAAATTTCCTTTCAGGTTCTTTGCATAATAAATAGGGGAGCCTTTTACATAATTATCGAGGTTTTCCGGAAGAAGGCCCATATATCTCTCTTCATAAATATTATCGTAAAATAACATATTATCGACAGCGGACACGGAAATGCCGGTTTTATAAATATCGGGATATTGAAACATCAGGTTGAGCGTGGAAGAACCGCCGCCACTCCATCCCCAAACTGCTACTCGGCTGGTGTCCATGTACGGGTGCTCTTCCAATAATTTTTTTGCAGCCATCGCCTGATCGCGAATGTTGAGCCTCCCGATTTGCCCGTAAATAGACTTTCGCCAGGCAGCCCCGCGTAGGGAAGGTGTCCCGCGATTATCAGTGGATACATATATGTAACCGTCTTTGCTTAAGTCGCGGTTTTGATCGCGAAATAAGAAATCATACTGATCGCCATATTCATTTTCTACCGTGGAAGCAGCAGGCTCACCATATACATAAAACACAACCGGATATTTTTTTGTTGAATCAAAATTATCAGGCAATCTCATCCAGCCGTCGACAGTGATGCCGTCATCGGTAGTTACTTTAAAATAATGAATGTTCGCATTCTCATCTACTTTTATGTTTTCAGCAATACTCTTGCTTTCATTAAGTGGTTTGTGATCGGGTAAGGTGATCCATTCTTCGGCAGGTTCTGTCTTATAGTTTGAAAAACTATGCAACGCATATTTTGCATAAGGAGAAATATTGTAGTCATGTGTGCCCATCATATCAGATGGGGAGAGCAATTCCAGTTTTCCTTTCCCATCCATTTTTACGCGATAGAGATATAATTCCGTGGCATTATTTGGGGATGCCATGAAATAGACATAATTATTTTTATCGTCAATACATTTTATGGTTTCAATATCATAGTCACCCTTTGTAAGTAGTGTTTCTTTTTTCCCATCCCGGCTCACGAGAAAAATATGGCGCCATCCGTCTTTTTCGCTAACCCATAAAAAATCCTTTCCGTTATCGAGCCATTCCCAACCTGTCGGGTCATCATCGTTCCATCTTGATTTTATGTCAATCCATGCCTTATCATCTTCGGTATAAAAATTAGTAGCCGCACCTGTAGCAGCATTGCAGTAAAATAACTTGCTTTCATTTTGTTTTCTGTTCAGTTGTTGTACAACCAATTCGTCAGAATTGTCGGCCCATTCCATTCTCGGTAAATAATGTTCCTGTGGGTCGCCGGGAATATCCATCCATTTTACATTATCATTAGCTACGGTGATCACTCCGATCTTTACAGGCGATGGCGGCCATCCGACCTTTGGATATTCCACCGGGATCACCCTTGAATATTGTGAATCTGTTGTGTTCAGCATGTAGTAATCCCGAATCTTGGTAGCATCTACCTGCCAGAATGCAATCTTTTTTGAGTCAGGGCTCCAGCGAAAACCATCCCTGCACCCAAATTCTTCCTCGTATACCCAATCAAAAGTTCCATTTATAAATTTTCGTGTACCGTCTGTTGTCAGTTGTGTTATCTTATGCGAGGCGAGATCTTCTGTATATAAATTATGTTCACTTACATAAGCTGCATTTTTTCCATCGGGAGAAATTTTTGCATACATCAGCGATTGCGATGGCAAACCTTTTCCAAGTTGAGTCAGTTTGCTACCGGGAATATCCAATACCCAGTAATCTCCACGTGTATGATAACGCCACACTTTGGCAGTGTTGGTAAAAATCAGCAGCGTTTTATAATCAGGAGAGAAACTATAAATTCTGAAAGATAATGGAGCACTGCTTCCCTCCGGCGTAAGTTGTTCTCTCGTTACAATCACGGTTTCTTTACCTGTCTTAACGTCCGTCTTTACGATGCTTCCTTCTTTGATTCTTAAATACGCTGTACCATCTGCTGTCCAGTCTATTTCTTTTGGCCGAAATTGGCCGAATGTGAGGCAGGAAAAAAATAAAAAAATAATAAGAACTGAAATCCTGGATTGTGTTGTAGCCATTTAGTATAGTTTGTAAGTAAAAATACTGAAATGCTGTTTATAGCGTATACCATTTATATAAATCAGCTATAAATTTGACTATGGATGGAAAAGAAAAATTAAGAGTTGATAAATATTTGTGGAGTATTCGCATTTACAAGACCCGCAGCCTTGCTGCCGATGCCTGCAATAATGGTAAGGTAAAATGTAATGGCATAGATATTAAACCTTCCAAAACAGTGCATGTTGGTGAACAATATGAAATAAAGACAGAAGAAAAAAAATGGTTGATAGAGGTGACAGGATTACTGGATCATCGCGTTCAATTCGTTGAAGCGATTAAGTATTACGTAGATCTTACTCCTGAAGAAGAAAAGCCGCGGGCGCAAGTATCAGCATTTGTATTTAATACAGGGAAAAGAAAGCGTAAGCAGGGCCGGCCTACCAAGAAGGATCGCCGCGATCTTGATGAATTTTTTGAATAGGGCTGGGTAAGATGTCTGGCTATTTCGAATGGCCTGACACCTAAATTCATATGTTTGTAAAATGAAGATTGATATCATTTCAGCGGTGCCGCAATTGATAGAGAGTTTTTTTGCTCATTCTATTTTAAAAAGAGCTAGGGAAAGAGGATTGCTTGAAGTGAACGTTTTGAACCTCAGAGATTATACCAATTATAACCATCGGCAGATAGATGATTACCAGTTTGGCGGCGGTGCAGGATTAGTTATCATGATAGAACCATTGGTACATGCGATAGAGTCATTGAAGAAAAGCACTTCATACGATGAAGTAATTTTTCTTACTCCCGACGGAGAAAAATTTACTCAGAAAACTGCGAATAGCCTGTCATTAAAAAAGAACCTGCTTATTATTTGCGGTCATTACAAAGGAATCGATCAAAGAGTTCGCGATCATTTTATCACCAAAGAAATTTCTATTGGCGATTATGTATTGAGCGGCGGTGAGTTGGGAGCCGCGGTACTTACAGACGCCATTGGAAGGTTAATTCCCGGAGTGTTGAATGATGAAACATCTGCACTAATGGATTCCTTCCAGGATAATTTATTAGCACCGCCCGTTTTCACAAGGCCCGAAGAATTTCGCGGATGGAAAGTGCCCGAAGTTTTGTTGAGTGGCAATCATTCGAAAATCGAAGAATGGCGACACGAACAATCGATTCTGCGCACAAAAGAAAAACGGCCTGATCTGTTAGATTAAACTTATTCCTGCTTCACTCCAATCAATGGCAATTGCTTCTCCCGGATCAATTCATTGAATTTCGGAATATTAACGTCCATTACCGTTTTCAGTTTTTCTAACTGCGCATCTGCTTTTTTACTGAGAAAAGCAAATGCATCTTTCACCTGCTGTGTTGGCGGATAATTGCCGGACTCAGCATAATGATAAACTTCAGAGATCTGATCGTTTAATCTAACAGGATAGTTTAATAAATCTTCACCGCTTTTGGCTTTTGTCTGGTACAAAGAATCTTCAATTGAACTCATTTTCTTATTGATGGAATCTGCCATTGCTTTTACATCGTGAGTGGTGTCTTTTCCAAGCCTGCTGATAAAACTGTTGATTTGTGTTCTCAGGTCACGAATGTTTTTAATTGTTTTTTGTACCTCGGAAAATTTATCCCGGACGGTGATTAAAAAATTGAATTGGTCTTCATATTCAGCCTGCGTTTCTTTATACTCGGGGTTTGCATTGATTATGGCGTCAACAGTAGCGCTGTGCTTTTTATCATCTTCAATACGGACATAATACTTGCCCGGAATAGCTTTTGGGCCGCCAACGTTTCCATTCCACAATACCATTCCCGGAATCTTTTCCGCAGGTGCATAATACATATTCCACACAAAGCGGTTCATTCCCTTATTCACCTCAATCTTTTCAGTATCTCCGGAAGGTTTTGTACTAAAGCTTCTTATTACTTTTTGATCTTTATCTAATACAAAAATTTTTACAACACTGCTGTCACCAATATCTTTCATATAATAATTTACTACAACACCGTTGGGCGGATTAAAACCGGCATTTTTTGCATCAGGGTTTTGTGACCCAACTAACCGATATGCAGTATCAGTTGGGAAAATATACAGGTCTTTTTGCAATATATCTTTATTGAGTTGTTGCACTGTGGTAAGATCGTCCAACACATAAAAAGATCTGCCCTGCGTGGCAACAACCAGGTCATTATTTTTTATGGTGAGATCTGTAATGGGCACCATGGGCAAATTGAGCTGGAAGGATTTCCAGTGCTCTCCATAATCATAACTTATATACATGCCATACTCAGTACCACAATATAAAAGCCCCGGTACTTTTTTATCTGCCCGAATACATCTCGCAAAGTGCGTTTGTGGTATACCGTTAGTGCTCTTCTTCCATGTTTTACCATAATCGTTGGTTACAAAAATGTACGGAGTGTAATCATCCATTTTATACTTTGTTCCCACAAAGTAGGCAGTTCCCTTTTTAAACGGATCGGACTCGACACAGTTCCACATCATCCATTTTCCCGCTGCAGGTGGTGTCACATTCTCCCAGTGTCCGCCACCATCTTTACTTACGTAGATTAATCCGTCATCACTACCCGTCCATAACAGATCTTTTTCCAATGGTGATTCTCCTGCGGTAAAAATGGTGCAGTAGGTTTCTGCGCCTGTATTATCCTGCGTGATGGGACCGCCACTTGATTTTTGCCTGGATTTATCATTGGTAGTAAGATCGCCGCTTATCGCCGTCCAGGATGCGCCTGCATTTTCCGTTTTGAATAAAACATTGCCGGCAGCATATAATTCTTTTGGATTGTTAGGCGAAAAGAAAATAGGGAAGTTCCATTGAAAACGGTATTTGGAAACATCTGCACCGCTCCCCAAATCATAAACAGGCCAAACGCTTACCATCCTGTTTTCACCTGTTTTATGATCGTATCGTGATATAGATCCGCCGTAGTTACCACCGTAAACAATGTCGGGGTTCAGCGGATCGGCAACAACGTAGCCACTTTCGAATCCCGCTGTAGACGACCAATCGCTCTGGGTTATTTCACTCCCTGTTGATCTTGATAAAATACGAACCGTGGAATTATCTTGTTGTGCACCCAGTATCCTGTATGGAACATGATTGTCTGTTGAAACGCGATAAATTTGGGCGGTTGGCTGATTGTCCATGGTACTCCAGTTGGAGCCTCCATCAAAACTGATTTGCGCGCCACCATCATTGGCAACAATCATACGGTCCGGATTTTCCGGGTCAATCCAAAGATCGTGATGATCGGAATGTGGCGTGTTTACATGTTTAAATGTTTTACCACCGTCGACGCTCTTGTACATACCCACATTCAATGCATACACCACATCTTCATTTTTCGGATCGCAGTAGATTTTACCAAAATACCATGCCCGTTGTTTAATATCTGCATCAGTGCTTTCAAGATTCCATGTTTCGCCAGCATCATCACTTCTGAACAACCCTCCTTTTGATGATTCAATTAAAGCATAAACGCGTTGCGGATTAGAAGCGGAAACTGCAATTCCTATTTTTCCTAAAGTTGTATTACCCGGCAATCCTCTTTTGTCGTTAAGCTTCGTCCATGTTTCTCCCGCGTCAATACTTTTCCAGAGCGCGCTTCCTTTGCCACCACTTGTAAAACCATATGGAGTCCGTTGCGCTGTCCATGTAGAAGCATATAATACCATTGGATTTCCCGGTTCCATTACCAGTTCTTCACCGCCGCTGATATCGTCGCTGTACAAAACTTTCTTCCATGTTTTGCCACCGTCGATCGTTTTATAAATTCCTCTTTCCTGTGAAGGGCCGAATAAATGACCGCCTGCTGCCACCCATACAATGTCAGGGTTGGTGGGATCAATTACAATCCGTTCGATATGCCGCGAATCATCCAGGCAAATATGCCTCCAGTTTCTGCCACCATCATCGCTGCGCCACATGCCGTGGCCTTCACTTACGTTTCCGCGAAGGGTAGACTCTCCTTCGCCAACATAGATTACATTTGAATTGGAAGGCGAAACAGCAACAGAACCAATAGAGCCACCAAAAAATTTATCGGATATATTTTTCCAGTTGCTTCCACCGTCGGTTGTCTTCCACACACCGCCGCCGGTGGCGCCAAAAAAGAAAGTGTTCTTGTCCTTGTAATCTCCAGTTACAGTGCAACTTCTTCCACCCCTGAAAGGTCCTATCAGCCTGTATTTGGCAGTACTCAATAAAATGCTGTCATAATTTCCGGTAACCGGGGATTCTTTCTTTTGTGCCGCAGAGAATAAACCGCTGCAGATAGTAATTGCCAGGAAAAATATTTTTTTCATTTCATGAATTAATAAGAGAAATAAATTTTTTACGTGCGTGTGAATGAGATGGGGAAAGTATTTAAATGAAATTGCCGGTGATCAGCCGGCAATTTTTTCATATGTCTTAATTTGAAGGTTTGTAAAGAGCAGGGTCTACCGGCTGATTGATTTTGATAGTGTCAAACATCATGGCGCCTGCGCCCATTCCCGATCCTTCGGTAGTAATTGTCTGCGGGAACATGACACCATCCACATCTTTGTAATCACTATAGTCGGTAACCACCTCTACCTGCTGATTGTTATTTCGCATACCCATCGACGTTAATACGCGGGTTTGCACAAGCAGATTTGTTTTGGTATCGATCAGGTAGGTATTACTCTTCCCCGCGGAGTCGGTCAATTGAATTTTCCACGCTTCATTTCCTTTTACCGTGTCTTTTCCCAGCAGTGTTGCTTTGTATCCTTTTGCAGCGTAATCTACCAGCGGGCCCACGATGTCCAGCTGATCCTGCATGGTCTTCAATCGTTCAGCGGGAATTTCCTGCACCTCATCGGAACGCATGGGAATGTACATCCATCCTTTCTCAGGAGTAACAATGGTATAGCCATCATTGCCACCCACCTGAAAATCTACTCTGCTCAATTGGCTCTGCACCTTGGTTACCTTTACGTCCACCTCGTTGCCCATCATTTCGCGGGTACCTTCGAGGTGCAGACTTTTAATTGCCTCGAGTTTATCTTTGCCGCCTCGTGCGGCAATATATTGATTAATGATATCGTCTACTGACTGTGCGTTGGCCGCTCTTACGAACAGCACAAAAGCAATGATAAATGTGACAAATAAATATAGATTTTTCATGCAAAGAAATTTAACGTGAAGTTAAGCGAATAATCATTTAATAATGATTCCTTTTTCATTTGCTTTATTTAAAAATTGATCTTTGTAATTTAATACTATCATTTAAAAAATAACTAAAATGGATTTTGCAATAAGCGGAAATATAGTCGACATCGGGTCACGGGAATTTTTTTACGGGAATGTGATAGTAAAAAACTCAAAAATTTTTTCTATAAATAAAATCTCAGAACAAAAAACTAATGAGCCATTTATTCTTCCCGGCTTTATAGATGCGCATGTGCATGTAGAAAGTTCTATGTTAGTGCCATCGGAGTTTGCAAAGTTGGCGGTTGTTCATGGTACGGTGGCCACGGTAAGCGATCCTCACGAGATAGGGAATGTGTGTGGTGTGAAAGGAGTAGAATATATGATTGAAAACGGTAAAAAGGCTCCATTTAAATTTTATTTCGGTGCTCCGAGCTGCGTGCCGGCGACTGATTTTGAAACAGCAGGGGCGGCACTAAATGCAAAAGATGTGGATGCTTTGCTGGACAGAGATGATATTAATTACCTGAGCGAAATGATGAATTTTCCCGGAGTCCTGCATCACAATGAAGAAGTAGATGCAAAAATTAATTCCGCAAAAATTTATGGCAAACCTGTAGATGGCCATGCTCCCGGTTTACGTGGTGAAGAGGCAAAAAAATATATTGATGCCGGCATCAGCACCGATCATGAATGTTTCACAAAAGAAGAGGCACAGGATAAATTGAAGTACGGAATGAAGATCATCATTCGTGAAGGAAGCGCCGCAAAAAATTTTGAAGCTTTAATTGATTTGTTGAATGATCATGAAGATATGATGATGTTTTGCAGCGACGATAAGCATCCGGATAGCCTGGTGAATAGTCACATTAATGAATTATGTAAAAGAGCTGTTGCCAAAAATATTGATGTATTTAAAGTATTGAAAGCAGCTTGTGTTAATCCCGTTCTGCACTATAATATGAAAGTCGGCCTGCTGAAACCGGGTGACAGTGCGGATTTTGTTGTTATCAATGATTTGAAGGAATTCAAGGTATTGAAAACTTATATTGACGGAAACCTTGTTGCAGAAAACGGTGTTTCAAAAATTGAAACGACAAAAGCGCCGTTGATCAATAATTTCAATTGCAGTAAAAAGAATCCAGAGGATTTCATTTACAAAAAAAATAAGGCTGATAAGATAACCGTAATTGAAGCATTGGACGGGCAACTGATCACGAATAAGGTGATAGCGAAGCCTAAGATTGAAAGCGATGCTTTCGTAAGCGATGTTGATAATGATATTTTGAAGATGGTTGTTGTAAACCGTTACGAAGATGCGCCTGTAGCAAAAGCATTTGTAAAAAATTTTGGTTTGAAAAAAGGAGCCATTGCGTCGTCGGTGGCGCATGACAGTCATAACATTATCGCCGTGGGTGCGAACGATGAAGATATTTGCAGAGCTGTCAATCTCATTATTGAAAGCAAAGGTGGCGTAAGTTGCGTTGATGCAAAAGAAGCAATCATTTTGCCGCTTCCGGTGGCGGGTTTGATGAGTAATGAAGATGGATACACAGTAGCGGAGGTGTATTCGGGGATTGATCGGAAAGCCAAATCTCTTGGTTCAACCTTAGCTGCTCCGTTTATGACCTTGTCTTTTATGGCGCTGCTGGTAATTCCGCATGTGAAGCTGAGCGATATGGGCTTGTTTGACGGAGATGAATTTCAGTTTATTGACTAACGATTGCATAATTCATGTTGTATTGATTTGTTGAATGGTTAATTGATTGATATATTTGCCCCACTTAAAATTCATTCATGTCAGTTTTAGTAAATAAGAATTCAAAAGTTTTAGTACAAGGATTTACGGGCACAGAAGGCACTTTTCATGCAACACAGATGATCGAATATAAAACCAATGTGGTGGGTGGCGTAACGCCCAATAAAGGTGGCACCACTCATTTGGAACGGCCGGTGTTTAATACAGTTGAAGAAGCGGTAAAAGAAACCGGGGCTGAGGTGAGTATTATTTTTGTACCGCCCGCCTTTGCAGCAGATGCCATTATGGAAGCAGCCGATGCAGGAATTGGTTTGATCGTGTGCATTACGGAGGGCATTCCGGTGCAGGATATGGTAAAGGCAAAAAATTTTTTACTCGATACCAAATCAAGATTGATCGGTCCCAACTGCCCCGGGGTTATTACTGCAGAAGAATGTAAGGTGGGCATTATGCCGGGATTTATTTTTAGGAAAGGAAAGATAGGTATCGTTTCTAAATCGGGGACCCTTACATACGAAGCGGCAGACCAGGTAGCCAAAGCAGGATTGGGAATATCCACTGCGATTGGTATTGGTGGTGACCCTATCATTGGCACTACTACAAAAGAAGCAGTCGAATTATTTATGAATGATCCCGAAACGGATGGTATTGTGATGATTGGTGAAATCGGTGGTAGCATGGAAGCTGATGCTGCGAGATGGATTAAAGACAATTCTAAAAAACCCGTTGTAGGTTTTATTGCCGGACAAACTGCTCCTGCAGGCAGAAGAATGGGTCATGCCGGTGCCATTGTTGGAGGAGCTGAAGATACTGCCGCGGCCAAAATGAAAATCCTTGCAGAATGTGGTGTACAGGTAGTTGCCAGCCCGGCTGATATTGGAAAGACGATGGCGAAGGCAATGAAGAAATAATAATGAATGATTTTAATTTATATAAATCATTCTCTTTTCTGCAGTTATTCTTGTGGAATTTGTGATTTGATGAGATAAATGAAGCTGTTTTTCTCAATACAGGAGTATTATCCGGGTTCAAAATTTTATAACAGAGTCATAGCTAATCGAGAAATTGGAGCCTTGATATTTTTAGAAGTAAATACCTAAAAACAAAAACATCGAAAAAAAATTATTTATTAGGAGTTACAGAATAAAACTTCAAGTTATTTCTTTGACGTCTATAGTTGAACTTGCAAACTGTCTATTTAGTATTTTATGTTGGAAGTATTCGGTAAGGGAGTGAATTTCCTATTAGGGAAAGCATTATATAAAAAAAATGTCTTTATCGGAAATTCTTTAAACTTTCTTCAGCGGCAACGACAAATAGATAGAAACTATTTCGATTACATACGAATTGCAACTCTTGAATTGGTTAGCAATGAAATTAATCAGAAAAACCTCGAAGGTAGCGTCGCAGAGTTAGGAGTATATAAAGGTAAGTTTGCGAGATATATCAATCAATATTTTCCGGAACGGTCATTGTTTCTGTTTGATACGTTTGAAGGCTTTGACAACCGGGATATTACATCGGAAAAACAAAACAAATTTTCTTCGGGAGAGCAAGATTTCTCGGATACCTCGGTAGAATCTGTACTGAAATTGATGCCATATCCGGAAAAATGCCTGCCTGTGAAGGGTTTTTTTCCGGAGTCGGCAAAGGGCATTGATGCGACTTTTGTATATGTGAGCATCGATGCAGATTTATATGAGCCGATTTATAATGGCCTGGTTTTTTTCTATCCGAAATTGGTATCCGGTGGCTACATTTTTATTCATGATTTCAATAATGATAATTACAAAGGTTCACGAAAAGCGGTAGAGCAATTTTGTAAGGAGCAAAAAATAAACTATGTGCCATTGCCGGATTCTGGCGGATCTGCGATTATCATAAAATAAAATCCACAAAAAGATGCAACGGCTATACGAAATCCGTGTTACTTCCTTTTCAAAACCTCAATTTCTTTTTGCAGGTTGAGCAATATAGCCTGAATATTTTTCAGCGTCTCCGCTTCTTTCTTTTCCAGGACCTGATCATTTTGGCTGTCATCCTGGATCACGTCTACATCTTTTTGTATTTCATCAATATCTTCTTCGATATCTTCAATGTCTTCCTGTATTTCTCCCACGTCTTCCTGGATGATGTCTATCGCCTGGGTATTTCGGTTTACCGACATCTGTATGAAAATGGAAAGATAAATAGCTTCCAGTGACACAATGGTAGTCAGTATAAGCAGCATTGAATCAAACCCGATCCAGCCCGATACAGAGGCGACAAAACAAACTATAAAGAATAACGTGTGTACGATTAGTGATGAATAAGACCCTATCCATCGCGTAGTAATTTCTGCTGCTCTGTCAAGCCTTATTTTTTTCCCATTCTGATTCATGATTAGGCTTTTGAAGGGCGGCAAAGTTAGAAAGATGTTTTAAGATTTCGTATTTAGAAACCGTAAAACTATGGTATTGACTTCTGACTATTGACCATTGTCCTCTCTCTTTTGATCATTCACTGTCATTCTTTCCACAAAAAAGGAAATAGCACGATCGCGAGTACCACCACCAATACATCCAGCCCGATCAGTAGCAGCGTGATTTGTAATAATGCTCCCTCACGGAATTGTTCGCCAAATGCAGATTTTGATAACCTGATTAATAACAAAAGCTGCGGTATGATTAGCGGAAATCCAAGTATGGCCATCACAGCCGCATTTTGCTGAGCTTTTGCCGCAATAGCAGCCATCAGTGTAAACACAAGACTGATGCTAACTCCGCCGAAACACGCTATAGCAGCAAATTGCAGAAAATTGTTTACCGGGTTACCAATTAAGACAACAAACAGAAGCAAACTTAGTACTACCATCAGCAACATGAAGACGGTGCTGTAAATAAGCTTGGCGATAATAAAACTTACCGGGCTGGTAAGTGTATTGAAATACAGCATCCGGCCTTTGCTTTCCTGTAAAAAACTTTTGGCAACCGCGTTGACGCACACGAACAATTGCATCACCCAAAATATAGCATTGTACACAGTACTTTCAGGTTGGCCCATTGCGAGATATAAAACGAAAATGGTAGAGGCAACATATAGCAATATTCCAAAAAAAGTATGCTTCTGCCTGAGCTCAAGCAGTAAGTCCTTTTTTAGTAGGATAATAATTTTTGACATAAAGAATTTTATTTCACGCAAAGCCGCAGAGATGCAAAACTGCAAATTATCTTATGTTCTATACCTTATCTCCCAATAATGCACAAACCCGGCATCTCGGTTCATACAGATCTTTTTCGCCCAATAAAACCTGGCCGCCACTTTGTACTTTTCGGTAACTGACGTTTGCAATGTTGCCGCACTTTACGCAAATCGCATGTAGTTTGGTAATGTAATCCGCTATCGCCAGTAGCTGCGGCATCGGCCCGAATGGATTGCCCTTATAATCCATATCAAGGCCTGCTACAATTACGCGCATTCCCCGCACCGCCAGTTCTTCGCATACTTTCACAATTTCGGGGTCAAAAAACTGTGCTTCGTCAATACCAACCACGTTTGCATCCTGTGCCAGCAGCAGAATATTCTGAGAGTTGGAAACAGGCGTGGAATGCACTTTATTTTCATCATGACTCACAATCTTCACCTCGTCGTAGCGTATATCGATGGCGGGTTTAAATATCTCCGCTTTCAGGTTGGCAATCTTTACCCTCTTCAGCCTGCGGATCAATTCTTCTGTTTTACCACTGAACATACTTCCGCAAATCACCTCTATCCATCCGCGGCGTTCTCCTGTAAAACCAGGTTCAATGAACATTTTTGTATTTCATTTTGAATTCAATTTGTAACTTAGCTGATATGCAAGGTTAAATGATTTTACCTAAAATGCGAAACAAACATTTCACCTGCAAAGAAATTACAAACGTAAGTGTATTTTGAATGGAAAGAGTGAGAACACTCATAGGAAAATTACAACGGCAGCTTGACGAAAAAGCGCCCGTTTCTGCAATGTTGCACACTGTGCAAATGCTACAGGCAGAACTACAAAGCAACGCCGAGAATAGCCGCGAAGTTTATCAGCACAATGTCACGGTTATCATGCCGCATACTTTTGTTTCGCTTGATAAAAAAATAGCTTTTGGGAACCAGGAAAATAATATTTCAGAAGAAAGGATTGTGGAAGTATTGCAGGTAGATGAAAAAGAGATAGAGGAAGAACTCGAGCAAATAAGACGCAATGCAGAAGCTGTAAACTCAATCGGGGTCAATGCCCGGCCGCCGATGATGTTTGATCCTATCGAGGATATTCCCACGCTTGCACACCAAACGCCTTCCGGGAAATCTGAACCTGTCAATTACGAGTATTCCTTCGGATATAGTGAGTTGAATGATAAATTAAAGGAAGACAAAACCGAGTTGTCTGATAAACTCAAAGATACGCCGATTAAAGATCTCCGAAAAGCAATTGGTGTAAATGACCGGTTTGTTTTTATTAATGAGTTGTTTCGTGGCGATGAAGCCATGTATGAACGTTGCATTAAAACAATTCAAAACTTTTCAATATTTGCCGAAGCCGAATACTGGATTACGCGCGAACTGAAAGTAAAAATAGGGTGGCGTGATAATCATCCTGTAGTAAAACAGTTTGATCAGCTTGTTAAAAGACGGTTTGCCTGAATATACTCCGCAATTTTTCCCGAAGCCCCTGCATTTTTGTACACATAATCCTTTGCCGCTTTTCCCCGTGTTGCCGATTCCTGCGGATTGGCCAATAAATTGTTCACTACTTTTTCAAGCTCGAGCGCATTTTCTATGCTGATGCCGCCAGAACAATCTATGAGCTCCTCTGCCTCGAAATTCTTATGGTATTCCGGGCCGAAAATAACCGGCTTACCATACACGGCAGCTTCCAGGATGTTATGAAGTCCATTGTAGCCGAATCCCCCGCCAACGTAGGTTATGGTGGCATATTTGTATAAACGAGAAAGCATCCCGATATTGTCGATGATGAGGCAGTTCGTTTTCGGTTGTTCGTTACCGTTAGATTCATATTCTTGCAACCATTCTGAATAAAACACTGAACCGGAAAATTCTTTCTGAACGTCGTGCAGATTTTTCTGATCTATTTCGTGCGGGGCAATAATGAATTTTATCGAAGGGTGATTTCTTACATAATGTGTCCATTCGGCTTCATCGTCTTCCCAGGTGCTACCTGCAACGATTGTCGGCTGGTTTCCACAGAAAGCTTTGATGGGCATTATTTCGATAAAATTTTCTGCGATGTTGATGACCCTGTCGCACCTGGTATCACCTGACACAGTGATCTTTTCTTCGCTAATCAATTTGGCTAATTCATTTTTCGACGAAGTATTTTGCACAAAAAAATGGGTAAAACCGGTAAGCATCTTCCTGTAAAAACCTCCAAACCGCTTAAAGAAAATCTGTTTTGGATGATAAACGCCGGAGACCATTAAAAGTGGAATGTTTCTTTTATTTATTTCTCGCAAATAATAATACCAATACTCATATTTTACCCAGAGCACGAGGTCAGGCCGCAGTATTTCAATAAGCCTTTTTGCATTCGCCGCAGAATCCATAGGTAAATAAAAGACCTGATCGAGATATCCATCATCTTTTACAGTTTCATAACCAGAGGGAGAGAAGAATGTAATCGCTATAGACACGTCCGGATACATTTCTCTCAGTTGTTTCAGCAACGGCCTTCCCTGTTCAAACTCACCCAGACTGGCACAATGCATCCAGATTTTTTTGCTGCCACCGGGCCTGTAAGAAGATTGAATTCGGCGGAATATATTTCGTCGCCCCTTTATCCAAAGCCTCGCCTTTGGATTTGCAATAGAAACAATCCTGATACCTAAAAAATAAATGCCAAGAAATGCGTTATATAACAGCATCAAAACAAGCTAATTTAGTATCACTCAATTCCCAAAGATAATGATACCGAGCAAAGCGTCTGTTTACTTTTCCTTTGCCAATTGCTATCTTTGCGACCGTTAAAATTAATTTATGAGACCGATCCAAATGGTTGACCTGAAGCAGCAGTATCGCAAGATTAAAGGTGCGATTGACAAAGCAGTTCTTGACGTTATAGAAAGCGCGCAGTTTATTGGAGGGCCGCAGGTTACTTCTTTTGGTGAGAACCTGGCGGGGTATCTGGATGTGAAACACGTAGTACCTTGTGCCAATGGGACCGATGCATTGCAGGTAGCTATGATGGCACTGGGTTTACAGCCGGGTGATGAAGTGATTACCCCTTCGTTTACCTACATTGCTACCACAGAAGTAATTGCACTTCTGAAATTGAAACCCGTATTTGTTGAAGTAGATACGCAGACCTTTTGTATAGATCCCGAGGTCATCAAAAAAGCTATAACACCAAAAACCCGGGCCATCGTTCCTGTTCATTTATACGGCCACGCGGCAAAGATGGAGGAGATCATGGCTATAGCCAACGAACATAATCTCTTTGTGATTGAGGATAATGCGCAGGCGATAGGAGGCGATTATTTTTTCAGGGACGGCACCAAAAAGAAAACCGGCACAATAGGCCATGTAGGCTGTACCTCTTTTTTCCCCAGTAAAAACCTTGGATGTTATGGCGATGGGGGAGCAATTTGTACAGATGATGACATACTTGCCGCAAAAATCAGGATGGTGGCTAATCACGGGCAGTCCAAAAAGTATTACCACGACGTAGTAGGGTGTAATTCGAGATTGGATGCACTACAGGCGGCAATATTGAATGTGAAATTACCGTTATTGGATACATATATAGACGCAAGAGTAAAAGCGGCGAACTATTATGACAAAGCTTTTGCAGGCAATAAAAAAATTACTACTCCTTTCAGGGCGGGGCATTGTAAACATGTATTTCACCAGTATACGATAATCCTGCATGAGGTGGACAGAGACTGCTTGGTGAGTTTTCTGGCAGAAAATAAAATACCTTCTATGTTGTACTATCCTGTACCAGCTCACAGGCAGAAAATGTTTGATTCGTTTGGAGGCAGCAATTTTAATCTTGAAAAAACGGATTGGCTTACTGAAAGAGTAATATCTCTTCCCATACATACGGAGTTGGATGAAGAGCAACAAAAGTATGTAGCAGAAAAAGTTTTGGAGTTTGTTGAAAATTGATTAAGACACTGTTTGGGAGGATGGAATGAAGAGGAAGTGATAATGCTGAGTTTTCGCCCGGTTTACTCTATAATAATGAAGAATACTATACCTTAATACGTATTAAAAACTGATTATCTTGGAAACGAAAAGAGTATTAGTAACAGGCGCAGCGGGCTTTCTGGGCTCTCATCTCTGTGAGAGGTTCATTAAAGAAGGTATGCGCGTTGTGGCCATGGATAACCTGATCACAGGAGACCTCCGAAACATTCAGCATCTTTTCAAACTTGAGAATTTTGAATTCTATCATCATGATGTGTCAAAATTTATTCATGTACCCGGCCAACTCGATTATGTTTTACATTTCGCCTCACCAGCCAGCCCGATCGATTATTTAAAAATCCCAATTCAGACATTAAAGGTTGGTTCGCTCGGTACACACAACAGTCTTGGATTAGCATTACAGAAAAAAGCAAGAATATTGGTAGCCTCAACAAGCGAGGTATACGGTGATCCGCTGGTGCATCCGCAAACTGAAGAGTATTGGGGCAATGTTAACCCGGTGGGTCCGCGTGGTGTTTATGATGAAGCAAAGCGCTTCCAGGAAGCAATAACCATGGCCTATCATACTTTTCATGGCTTGGAAACCAGGATTGTCAGAATATTCAATACATATGGACCAAGAATGAGGTTGAATGACGGAAGAGCCCTACCGGCATTTATCGGCCAGGCTTTGCGCGGAGAAGACCTTACAGTGTTTGGCGACGGAAGCCAGACAAGAAGTTTTTGTTACGTAGATGACCTGATTGAAGGTATCTATCGACTATTACTGAGTGATTACGCGGGTCCGGTAAATATTGGAAATCCTAACGAAATAACGCTTAAAGAATTTGCAGAAGAGGTCATTGCTCTCACTGGCACCGATCAGAAAATTGTATATAAACCGCTGCCTCAGGATGATCCCAAACAAAGACAGCCTGATATCAGTAAAGCAAAAAAATTACTGGATTGGGAGCCCAAAGTGAGCAGATCAGAAGGTTTAAAGATCACTTATGAATATTTCAGGTCTTTACCAAAAGAAGATTTATATAAGCAGCCAAAGGAATTTGTAAGCAGGAAAATTTAAGGAAATGTACCAGGAACTATTAGACAAAAAGAAAAAATTAGCGGTAATCGGTCTCGGATATGTGGGGTTGCCTATCGCATTGGAATTTGCTAAAAAGATATCTGTAATCGGATTTGATATTAATGCCGAAAGGATTGAGTTGATGAAGAAAGGAATTGATCCAAGTAACGAATTGTCGGCAGATGATTTTAAAGATTGTGACATTGAATTTACCAACAGTCTTGATCTGTTGCGCCAGGCTAACTTTTTTATAGTCGCAGTACCTACGCCAGTCGACAAAAACAACGTACCTGACCTTGTTCCTGTAATCAAGGCAAGCGAAACAATTGGTAAAGTTTTGAAGAAAGGCGACTATGTAGTATTTGAAAGCACAGTATATCCGGGTTGTACGGAAGAGGATTGTCAGCCAATTATTGAAAAATTATCAGGGCTCAAAGCGGTTGCCGATTTCAAATTGGGTTATTCTCCCGAAAGGATTAATCCGGGGGATAAGCAACACACTTTGAGTACAATTGTGAAAGTGGTGAGTGGTTGCGATGAAGAGAGCCTTGATACTATCGCAAGGGTGTATGGTCTTGTAGTGAAGGCAGGTATTCACCGCGCCTCATGTATCAAGGTGGCAGAAGCCGCAAAGATCATTGAGAACACGCAACGTGATCTGAATATTGCCCTGATGAATGAACTGTCCATCATTTTTGATAAGATGAATATTAATACATTCGAGGTGCTTGATGCTGCGGGAACGAAATGGAATTTTCTAAAATTTCAGCCGGGCCTTGTAGGCGGACATTGCATTGGTGTAGATCCGTATTATCTTACTTATAAGTCAAAAACATTAGGCTACCATGCCCAGGTAATCCTTGCGGGAAGATCGATCAACGACGGCATGGCAGCGCATGTGGCAAAAAAAGTTTTGCAGCATATCATTAAAAATAATGGTGATGCAAAAAAGGCAAAGGTGCTGGTAATGGGTGCTACATTCAAAGAAAATGTTAGCGATATCAGAAATTCGAAAGTGGCTGATGTAGTAAAAGAGCTGCAATCGTATTTGCTGCAGGTACATGTGACCGATCCGCACGCGAGCAGTACGGAACTTCAACATGAATATGGTTTTTCGCTGACTCCGGAACTGGCAAAAGACTATGACGCTGTAGTAATAGCCGTTCCGCACAGTGCTTACCTTTCCATGGACGATAAAGCATTTGAAGACATGACCAAGCCCTATGCCATTATTGCGGATATCAAGGGTGTTTATCGAAATAAAATTAAAAGCCGACATTACTGGAGTCTATAAAAATATTAAAGTTTGAACAATCTATTTCACGATAGGGATCTGAATAACTTATCTTTTTTGGTTACCGGAGGTGCCGGATTTATTGGCGGGCACATAGCAGAATATCTCTTAAGAAACGGTGCACAACGGGTACGCGTACTCGATAACATGATCAACGGGTTTCAGTCGAACCTTGATATATTGAAGCAGTATCCCGCATTTGAATTTATTGAAGGAGATGTAAGAAGCCTGGACACGTGTCGTAAGGCATGCAAAGGGGTCGATTATGTAAGTCACCAGGCGGCGCTTGGTTCTGTTCCCCGTTCCGTAAAGGAGCCATTTACAACCAACGACGTTAATGTAGGTGGATTTGTAAACATGCTTACAGCCGCTGTTGATAATAAGATCAGGCAATTCGTATACGCTTCCTCTTCATCAATATACGGCGATGAAACGACGCTTCCGAAAAGAGAAGAATTTATCGGGAATTGCCTGTCTCCATACGCAGTAAGTAAAAGAACAAATGAATTGTACGCCCATGTTTTTTCGCAGACCTATGATTTACGTGTGATCGGGTTTAGATATTTCAATATATTCGGGCCGAGGCAGGATCCAGACGGGCCATATGCAGCGGTGATCCCATTATTTGTAAAGGCAATCATGAAAAGCACAACTGCATACATAAACGGCGATGGTGAGCAAACGAGGGATTTTACCTATGTAGAAAACGCAGTACAGGCAAACATAAAAGGCATGCTGACAGAAAATGATGAGGCCGTTAATAAAGTATATAATATAGCAGTAGGAGAAAGTTTTTCAGTAAACTACCTCTACAATTCGATAAGGGAATATCTGAATAGTGATATGCAGGCTACCTACCGGCAATCAAGAGCAGGGGACGTAAGAAATTCGCTTGCAGATATTTCCCTTGCAAAGGAATTGTTGGGCTATACCCCTACCACAAAGTTTGAGACAGGATTGGCTAAAACAATTGAATATTTTAAACAGTTATATTCTGCTGACATCGTAAAAGCTTAAAAAATTTATTGATGCCATTTACTTCAACACCCTTTCCCGGACTATTGATTTACGAACCAAAAGTTTTTGGAGATAATCGCGGTTATTTTTTTGAAAGCTATAATAAAAATCATTTTGCCATAGAGGGGATCACTTACAACTTCGTACAGGACAATCAGGCCAGCTCTACTTTTGGCGTAATTCGCGGATTGCACTACCAGATGAACCCTCATGCACAGACAAAGTTGGTTCGTGTATTGCATGGTAAAATAGTTGATGCCGTTGTGGATCTGCGGGAAAACTCACCAACTTTCGGCAAAGCATACTGGATAGAATTGTCTGCAGAAAATAAAAAGCAGCTATTGGTTCCGAGAGGATTTGCTCACGGGTATTCTGTGATCAGCGAAATGGCGGAAGTACTTTACAAATGTGACGATTTCTACAATAAAGAAAGTGAAGGTGGAATAATGTGGAATGACCCTACACTGGGTATCGACTGGAAGGTTCCTGCAGGGAAGGAAAAGATCTCGAAAAAAGATGGAGTACTTCCATCCTTTCAAAATTCTGTACACAATTTTGTTTTTAAAGGCTAATTTAATATAATGGCTGCAAACGGTGAGAAATCCGTAATATTAGTAACGGGTGCTAATGGCCAACTTGGCCGTGAGATACGGCAACTTGCATCACATTATCCTGAATATGATTTTTTATTTGCTTCAAGAAGTGAGCTGGCTATTGAAGACAAAAATGCAATAACAGGATTTTTTAGGAAACATAAAATCAATTATTGTGTTAATTGCGCCGCCTATACAGCGGTGGATAAGGCGGAATCAGAAAAAGAAAAAGCCTTTGCGGTAAATGCGGAGGCTCCTGGCTTTCTTGCATCAATATGCAAAGAAATTGATGCGGGGTTCATCCATATCTCTACCGACTATGTTTATGACGGATCGGAAAAACAGCCATTAAAGGAAACTGATGCATTAGGTCCCTTGAATATTTATGGAGCGTCGAAGTTAAGAGGTGAAGAATTGGTTCTCCAAAATAATCCGGCTTCTGTTATCATCAGGACATCCTGGGTATACTCCGTTTATGGAAACAACTTTGTAAAAACAATGCTCCGGCTTTTTAAAGAAAGAGAGAAGCTTAATGTAGTGAACGACCAGATGGGTTGTCCCACCTACGCGGCAGACATAGCCTATGCCATCATGAAAATAATTGAGGGCATTGAAAAGGGTAATAACTATTCCGGAATCGTAAACTTTTGTAACTCGGGTGCTACTACGTGGTACGATTTTGCCATAGCCATTAAAGAATATGTTCATAGTGACTGCAATATTTCACCGGTACCCTCGTCTCAATATCCAACACCGGCAAAGCGTGCGCAATATTCTGTATTGGATACGACGAAGATTAAAGAAATGCTGAAAACAGAAATTCCGTCGTGGAAAGATAGTTTGCACAAGTGCCTGAAATTATATTTTGAAATGAATCCGGCATAATTTTTTGCCCGCGATCATTCATTTGACAGGATTTGATACCGTACTTCCTTTTTATACCATTAATATTTTCCCATTCTTTTATATTTGTTGCTTCTTACTTATTTTAAAAAGTAACTCATGAAATTTTTGAAGCTCTTTATTCTGGTCTTTTTAGTTTCGAATGCCCCGCTGTTTGGTCAGCAAAATCTCACCGATACATTGCCTGTGGATCCAAACGTGAGAGTTGGCAAACTCAGCAACGGACTTACTTATTATATCAGGCAAAATAAAAAGCCGGAACAAAAAATAGAACTTCGGCTGATAGTAGATGCAGGTTCCATTTTGGAAGACGATAACCAACAGGGCCTTGCACACCTGAGCGAGCACATGGCATTTAATGGTACTACTCATTTTAAAAAAAATGACATCATTTCTTTTTTGCAATCAATAGGAGTTCAGTTTGGAAACGATTTGAATGCTTACACTGGTTTTGATGAAACCGTCTACATACTTCCCATTCCAACGGATAAGCCCGGAAACATTGATACCGGTTTTCAGATTTTGCAGGATTGGGCGCATAACGTAACCTACAACGCAGATGATATTGACGGCGAAAGGCCAATTATTCTTGAAGAGAAAAGATTAGGCAAGGGCGCCAATGATCGGATGTATCGTCAGATATATCCTGATATCTTCTATGGTTCATTGTATGCAAACAGGCTGCCGATTGGCATCGACAGTATTATCAAGGATGCCAGCTATGCAACTATCAGAAAATTTTACCACGACTGGTACAGGCCCGATCTGATGGCAGTGGTTGTGGTGGGTGATATTGATCCCGGGAAGGCAGAAGAACTCGTAAAAAAATATTTTGGAGACTTAACTAATCCTCAAGACGAGCGACCGAGAATACATCCCCCGCTAAAACCCTATGATCACAACCTGGCGAAAGTGGTTACAGATAAAGAGGCGACTGGTTATACCACCGTAATAAATTATTCCGCCGAACCGCAGAAACCGATAGTAACCCTGGAAGATTACAAAAAGGATCTAACCAAGGATATTCTTACATCGATGTTCAATGAGCGACTGAGAGAACTCACCCAAAAAGAGAATCCTCCTTTCGTATATGCGTATACTTATATCGGATCATCGGCCTGGGGTTTTGAATCTTTTGGAGCACGCATCGGCACAGGAAGTGACGGCTCTACGAGAGGCTTGCAGGCATTTGAAGAAGAATTGCAGCGGGTAAAAAAATATGGATTTACCAAACCGGAGCTTGAGCGTGTGAAAAGTGATTTGCTTACTGAAATAGAGAATGCATACAATGAAAGAACTAAAACAGAATCGGCTAACTATGCATCTGAATACATCGATAATTTTCTCACGCAGGATCCTATTCCGGGAATAGCCAACGAATATGAATACTACAAAGAGTTGCTTCCGCAAATTACTCTGACTGACGTAAATGAGATCAGCAGCAAAGTGTTTGAAAATTCGCACCAGTTTATTGCATTGCTCGGTCCCGAACCCGAGACAGGGCATCAGCTACCCACATCAGATGATTTGCTTGCCGCCGCTGATTCCGCAGGAAAGATGGATGTGAAGCCTTACGAAGAAAAAGCAATTGCTTCATCCTTATTGACTACTTCTCCTAAATCCGGAAAAATTTTCAGCACTAAAAGCGATGCAAAGTTGGGAACCACAGAATTCACATTGAGCAATGGTGTCACTGTTACCGTTAAACCCACTGATTTTAAAAACGATCAGATTTTGATGAGTGCTGTAAGACCCGGGGGAAAGAATAATTATGGATTGAAAGATAAATATAATGCAGAGTATGCTACTTCAGTAGTAAAAAGTATGGGTGTTGGCAATTTTGCGCCACTTGATCTTCAGAAGGCACTTTCCGGGAAAACTGTAAATGTCACCCCGGGGTTTTCAAGTATCTCTGACGGCATCAGCGGAAATAGCTCAGTGAAAGATTTTGAAACAATGCTGCAGTTGACTTACCTGTATTTTACATCGCCACGGAAAGATACTGCTTTGTTCAGATCCTTTGTTCAGAAAAACAAGGCCCAGCTTGCCTTTCTAAGCGCTAATCCGCAGGTAACTTTTATTGATACGCTGTTTAAGAGAATGTATCACAGCGATCCTCTTGCTCCGATACGGGTTCCGAAACCGCAATATTTCGACGCTATTAATCTTGACAGAGCATTGCAGATTTATAAGGAGAGGTTTGGTAACGCGTACGGCATGCATTTTACTTTCGTGGGCAGCTTTAAGATGAGCGACATTAAACCTTTATTAGAGGAATACATCGCCAGTCTTCCGTCGACGCCGAAGAAATTTAGTTACACGGATAATAAGTTGCGACCAGCAAAAGGAACCATTGATTTAACAATTAATAAAGGAAAAGATCCCAAGAGCCTTATTCTTGAAATATACAGCGGAGAAGCGCCTTACAGTGATGAACTTTCACTAAAAGCAGATGCCATCAGTGAAATACTGAACATCCGGATAGACGAAGAGTTGCGCGAAAAAATTCAGGGGATCTATGCCGGAGGCACGCAGGCGCAGTTTGAAAAATTGCCCTATAGCCACTATGCGTTATATGTGCAACTGCCGTGTAATCCTGAAAAAGTAGATACTTTACTAGTTGCGATGAAAGATGAAATCAAAGATCTTATAGACAATGGGCCTTCAAAAGAGAACCTTGGAAAAGTGAAGCAGCAATGGATAGAACAGCATAAGGTAGATGTAAAAGAAAACGGAAGTTGGTTATCCAATTTGCAGGAAGCCTATTTCCCCGGCGATAACATAGACTACTTTGTGAATTACGAAAAGTACGTAAACGCGTTAACACCGAAAGAAATTCAGGATGCTGCAAAAATGTTGCTGTCTACAAAAAATGTTTTTACAGGAGTATTGCTGCCGGACAAAACAAGTAAATGATGTAGCGGTGCTGGAAGGAAAAATAATTTTATTTCTTTTTGATTTCTATGAATATAGAAGAAATACGGGAATATGCATTGTCGCTAAGTGATGTTTGGGAAGGTTTTCCGTTTGGAGAAGATACGCTGGTGTTTAAAACCAACAACAAAATATTTCTCCTTGCCTCATTATCTGCCGAGCCACTTCAATTCAATGTGAAGTGCAATCCCGATAAAGCAGTAGAATTGCGTGAGCAATTTTCGTGTATCCTTCCGGGTTATCACATGAATAAAAAACATTGGAATACTATTTTGGTAGATGGCCAACTTTCTTCGCGGCTACTAAAGCAATTCATACTCGAATCTTATTTACTGGTTATAAAAAAGAAAAAGTGATTTAACAAGCACTTCTGTTTCGCCACTCAATTTTCGTTTACATTTGAGGCCGGTAATACTCCGGGCGCTGTATGAACATTTTAGACTGGTATATACTCAAGAAATTTCTGAAAACATTTCTGTTTTTTTTATTGGGGGCTACAGTGATCGTAGTGATCATTGACCTCAGTGAGCGTACCGATGATTTCGCCAAAACACACCTGCCCGCCAAAACGATCATCACCCAATATTATTTTGGCTTTATCCCGCATATAGATGCGATGCTTTTTCCGTTATTCATTTTTTTATCTGTCATTTTCTTTACCTCCATTATGGCTAACCGGTCAGAGATAATTGCCATATTGAGCAGCGGTACCAGTTTTGCCCGCTTCCTGAGGCCGTATCTTATCGGGGGGCTGGTTTTCACTGTTTTCTTATGGTGGATCGGCAGAGATGTATTGCCTACTGCCAATCGAAAATGGGCCACATTCAATGCCAGGTACATTGACTTCAATTATGGTGGGTATCAAAATACTTCCACCATCAACAACAAGTATTTCAAGCTTGATTCATTTTCCTATGCAGGAATAAAATATTACGACACCGTCAACAGGTCGGGCAGTAGTTTTTTTGTACAGACTTTTGATGGAACTAATCTTGTGTATAATTTAAGGGCTGCTTCCTTTTCCTGGGACACGGCAAAACGAAAATGGGAATTGTATAATGTGGTGGAAAGAAAAATAAACGGTTTGCATCAGCAGGTGAAGCAAATTCCGAAACTTGAAATGAATTACAATTTCAAGCCCCGTGATCTGGAAGATGATGAATATATGAAAGACAAGCTTTCCACAGCCGAGTTGAATGAGTTTATCAGGCTGGAAGAATCGCGTGGGGCAGAAGATGTAAATACATTGCTGCTGGAGAAGTATAGCCGGACCGCAGTGCCCGTTGCTGTTTTCATTTTAACGATAATTGGTGCATCCGTTTCATCGCGTAAGATACGCGGTGGTAGCGGCTTTCACCTTGCGCTGGGAGTGCTGATATGTGTTACCTACATTTTGGTAGGAAGATTTTCATCTGTGTTTGCCATGAAGGGAAATTTCGATCCGTTTATTGCAGCATGGCTACCGAATGTTATATTCGGGGCCCTTGCGTGGTATTTGTATTGGCGCAACTCGCGTTAAATGAATTATATTTACCACATCCTGACCGCTCCCGCTAATATTTCATTTGTTTACCAATTGTTGCGATGCTAACTTTAGGGCACTTCAAAAAATACAATTCAATCAATATACTAAAAGCATTTTACTATGGGTGTAATTAAAGATAAGTTTAAGGAAAAATCAGACAAACTCGCAGCAGAAGTAAAAAGTATTCTGAAAGAACATGGTAATAAAGTAATTGGTGAAGTGAAACTATCGCAGATCTATCAGGGCATGAGAGGTATTACCGGTTTGGTAACAGAAACTTCATTATTAGATGCACAGGACGGTATTCGTTTTCGCGGATATTCTATTCCTGAACTCCGCAAAAAATTGCCAAAGGCAGAAGGGGGTACAGAACCGCTGCCGGAAGGTTTGTTTTACCTGATGCTGGTAGGTGAATTACCTACTCAGGAAGATGCACATCATGTAACCAATGTTCTGCAGCGCAGAAGCCATGTGCCAAGTCACGTGTTTCAAACTATAGATGCATTACCCCTCACGGCTCATCCAATGACGCAATTTGTTGTAGGCATAATGGCATTGCAAACAGAAAGCCAGTTTGCCAAAAAATATGCAGCAGGCATGAGCAAGAAAGACTATTGGGAAGTTGTTTTTGATGATGCGATGGATCTGATTGCACGATTGCCCCGTATCGCAGCATATATCTATCGGCGAAAGTATAAATTGGGCAATCATATTCAGCCCGATGGATTATTGGATTGGGCAGGCAACTTCGCACACATGCTGGGTTTTGAAGATGAAAGTTTTCGCGAGCTGATGCGCCTGTACATGACAATTCATTGCGACCATGAAGGAGGGAATGTTTCCGCCCATACTACCCATTTGGTTGGCTCCGCACTAAGCGATCCTTATCTTGCTTTTGCTGCGGGAATGAACGGACTTGCCGGGCCGCTGCATGGGCTGGCAAATCAGGAAGTGATCAAATGGATTTTTGAAATGCGAAAGGAACTGAAGACCGAATTACCTACAAAGAAGCAAATAGAAACTTATGTGAAGAAAACTTTGTCCGAGGGCAAAGTAGTTCCGGGTTACGGTCACGCCGTGTTGCGCAAAACCGATCCGCGTTTCGAAGCGCAGATGGATTTTGGTAAAAAACATATGCCGAACGATAAGTTGGTGCAGACCGTTTGGAATATTTACGAAGTGGTTCCGCCAATTTTGAAATCGTTGGGTAAAATAAAAAATCCATGGCCTAATGTAGATGCCCATAGCGGAGCACTACTTGAGCACTATGGTTTGGTAGAATATGAATTTTATACGGTATTGTTTGGGGTGTCAAGATCTTTAGGCGTCTTATCCAGTCTTTGTTGGGATAGAGCGCTTAACATGCCGCTGGAACGACCAAAATCTGTCTCAACACGAATGGTAAAACTCTGGTTGCAGGGCAAGGAGCAAATTTGGGGAGATTAAGGTCGTGAATCGTCAATTGTTACCTATCCATTGGTTCAAATTTCATGTATATTTGAACCCTTTGTTAATAGGGGGATTAGCTCAGTTGGCTAGAGCGCTTGCATGGCATGCAAGAGGCCACCGGTTCGAATCCGGTATTCTCCACTTAATTTTCAATGTTTTATGTATCAAAAATATGCACTTTCTTAATAGGTAAAACCTGGGTAAAACTGATGCCGATATCAGGTATCAAATATTTGAAACGAAATAAGCTAATTAAATTTTTTCCACATTTTCATAATAGACTTACTCTGTCAATTTTTCAGCTCAAATTTAATTCTCTCACCTCTTTTTCTTTTCACCCGCGAACCGATGCCTTTTCCTGATTGCTTCCGTGTCAGGTTGAAAAAATCTAACCCCTCTATCATTTCTTCTCCTTATTTTCATTGCAGCATAACGATCAGGATTTTTTCAACTGCCACTTCGCAAATACGTTGGACGTAAGCAGCAACCATACTGACACCATCCAGCTATGATATTTCCTGGGACCATAAAAGCAACTATACTTACAAACCGAACTAGGTTTATTTTGTTCGTGTTTGTTTTTATTACAGGCGGAACTGCACTTTCTTTGTATCTATTTTATTTAACGAAATCAATTCTGATCTTAGTTTTAGGCGTATTCACTTTTTATTCTTACCCATTCATATTTCAAAAAAATTTTAGAAAGAAATTTTCGCAAGGTGTTTTGATCACATTTTCTGAAGAAGGTTTTACTATTGAGTTTGATGATTATGGCAAAAGCAATATATTGAAAACTGACGTTATCAAATTAGGTAACGCCAAAATATTTAAAACATCTGTGGACTACAATAACGATTTTTCAGGTCTGAAATTTTTATTTTGGTTGAAGCTTTTTTATTTAACACGGTTAAGAATGTAATTTTGCAATAACATTTGCTTGTAAAATGGGAAATAATTTTCTTGCATACATTCAACGATTAGAACTAATGGCGTTCTTTTCCGCCTATTCATTGCTGTATGCTGTTATCGTACTGTTGACTGCAAGCGTTAAAAAGCACAGGAATATTGTGATCGAAAAACTGGATTCTCTTTTACCTTTCGCATATGCGCTCATCGGTACTTTATATCTCGGTCTTCAAATAAAAAATTTATATCTGCTTGGAGCACCCGGGTATTTCAGACAACTGATGCTCGATCCGTACCTGATTTTTTGGGGACTCCTTTCCTTAGTATTTTGGATACCGGCAATCAGTAAAAGAAAACAAATAAGCCTGCTGCATAGTTTGGTTTTCTTTTTCTTCTTGATGAAAGATGTTTTTTTTCAGTCTTTTGGCTCATCGGCAGACAGGGAAATGTTTAATAACGATATGCGGGTTTTCACCATCAGCCTGTTAATGAACATCGGAGCATTTATAATTGTTACACTTCTGTTTTTCATTTTCTTTTCGCCAAAAAAAGATCTTCCATCTGGCACATAATGCTTTTCTATTGAGGATACTCTTACTATAGTATTTTTTCGCATAGCTCATTCCAAAGTTTGTAATTGCTGAACAGATCATTGGACAGGATTTGATTTGACAAGTCTCACCTTATCTGTTGATGTTCGTCATATATATCGTATCGGCTCCACTATAGTTTTGTTCTGCCTATTTATTCATATAAATTATTACTGCTTTTAAAAATTTTAATCATGAAAAATATTAGTTCTAGACTAATCCTGATCGCCATTATTCTCGTGAGCGGATACGGTTACATCGCAAGTTGCACACACAAAGATCTCGTAACGCCGCCCCCAGCATCTACCACTCCCGTTATCGACCGGGGTGATGGTGTATTTCTTCCGGGAACTGCTGCACAGAATGCAGGTGATACTTCGAAATGGAAATTTGACCAGGTTCACTCGAGTGTTTTATGGTCCGGCAATTATCTCGAGCAAGGGGCATTGTTGACTGGACGGTTTAACAATTTCGGGATAAACAACCTTCCCGCTTCCGCCGAAGGGCAATATACCGTTAGTGGACAACCGCTGCCGGATACCTCATGGGCTTTTTATGAAGGTGATCCCTCGAAAACATATTTTAACGGCTATGTTCAAATGAATACGTCGAATACAGGCGAACCTGCGAGGGACGGGGGATGTTATTTGGGATACGTATTTGCACCAAAGCCAATTACCGGTGTACAAAATTTAATTGACTCCAATATTGCGAAAATCAGAACTACAAAGGTAGAAAACGACCCTAATAGCCCGGGATATATTGTTACAATGGTGATGACCTGGCAAGGTGGTTTATCTGCTCCGCATGATACTACCCTCAATGGTACGTTGTCTTACGTTAAAAGAGCAACAATCGGTGCCGGAACAGCTTCTCCCTATGACGTATTTGGGTTACAGCTCAACTTTAGTTTTAATTGCCGGTCATTTGGTATTACCACTTCGGAGATATCCGACGTAATAAATGTTCAGTGCAATATGAACTTCAATAATAAATAATTCTAAAAATTGAAATCATGAAACGTGTATTAATATTTGGAGGTTTGATATTGGCACTGGGCATAGGGATGATCAGTTGTTATAAGGATGTGATACTGCCAACTGTTTCAACTACCAAACCCCCGCAATATGTAAGTTTCAGCAACGACCTTCAGCCACTATTTAAAACGAACTGCGCTTTGTCAGGTTGCCATGTACCCGGTTCACAAGTACCCTATCTGACGCCTGATCTTGCTTATCAGCAATTGCTGGGAGGTTTTGTCAATACCGTTGTGCCGGCCCAGAGCACCATTTACATCGAGATCAATGGTGAGATGGAAGTGCACATTCCCAATGCGGATGACAGGCAAAAAATTTATGACTGGATACGAAATGGTGCGCCCAATAATTAACGAATAAAAAATTACACAAATGCATACTAACATATACAGAGCCAAACGATCAGTCGTATTCGGAATTTGCATGATCGCGGTAGCATTATTAACAGGTAGTGCTGGTTTTGCGCAAGACGACAGCGCCGCCGCTACCACTCCTGCACCGAAAGTAAAACCAAGACCTATAAAGAACACCTTTCAGAGTACCTGGCTGATAGACGACCAATCGGTAATGGTACCGTTTAAAGGTACGTTTGAAGCAGATATTCAACACCGGTTTGGAACAGTAACAAATGGTGTAAAAGATTTGTTTGGAATTTATGCTTCAGCAAATATGAGAATTGGATTTAACTATGTGCCCATAAATAATTTAAACCTTGGATTTGGCGCCACCCGAAACGGCGGTAATATGCTTCTGGATGGAAGTGCTAAATACGCATTGCTGAAACAAACAAAGGGAGTATATCCCGTAAGTGTTACCTATTATGGAAACATAGCCTATGCTACAAAAGCCGATCCCGATCACTTCCTGTATAAATACCAAACTCAACGTTGGTCTTTTTTCAATGAATTGATAATCGGCAGAAAAGTTACAGAAAAATTTTCTGTCCAGGGCGCCATTAGTGTTTCTCATCAAAATTCTGTACCGGGATTTTATGCGCAAAAAGATACGACCAGTTATGTGTACAAAGAGGAAAAGTTTGACATGTTTTCTGCCTCGGTGTGTGCAAGGTATAAGATTACAGACGTTACGTGCCTGCTTGTCGAATACGATCAACCACTCACCCGCTTTGCAACCAATAACCCCAATCCGAACCTTGCATTTGGATTTGAGTTCAACACAAGTGGTCATACGTTCCAATTATTTGCCGGCAATTATTCTTTGTTAAGCCCTCAACAAAACAGCTTATATAATACCAACAATCCTTTTGGATTTAAACAAACTGATGGAACAAAAGTGAAAGGCGGACAGTTTTTAATAGGATTTAATATTACAAGGCTTTGGAATTTTTAAAGCAGCAATAAATTATTTTCCATAATAAACCATGTTGAAAAACATCAGAACCCTAATCGAATTAGGGTTCTTTATTTTTAATAATGATTTTCCGATAGATTTTAAACAGAACTACGAGGAGCCGATAAAACAGATTCCCGTAATTTTATTTTGTCACTAAACTTTGTAACGGTTCAATAAACAATGAAAAAGCGTAGTGTAAAATTTTTTATTTATTCCATCGTATTCGCAGCGACCCTGTTTTACATTTCGTCCTGCACGGGAAATCATAAAAATCAAAACCAGCATGCGCAGATAAATATCGCTCCGAAAAATCCAATCATAAAAAAACCAGCTTCGAGTTTCAATGATACAATTGTTATCAAAACCAAAGCTGCCGTATTCTATAGCCCGGATTCACTGCAAATGGAAAAAATAAAGGCAGTGAATGAAAAGAATATTTACGACATGCTTGTTCACGATTGCCATTATCAAATGCAAAATGCGAAAAATGTATTGAAACGCGAATGGCCATGGATAAAAATTATTGACGTATCAAAACCAAGATATCTGGTGTTCATAAAAGATGACGGAAGTAAAGTGATTATTGATCTGAATGATAAAAATGATATATGCGGCTTATTTCTTTTTGACAGAAAGAAAGATCCGGTGCTCGCAGACATGCCCAATATTGATACTATACTTGATTATTATTTTGGCAGATAGTCTGCAAAACGTTTTCTTTTCAATATCATTTTTTAATTCCCCGGGGTATCAATATTTAGTAAACCTGATAAATGTCATGTTATTAAACGTCAACTGTCAATAAGTTTGTTTATTCGTTTGTCTACTTTTATTGGCGTATTCCTGGTGTTTCAAAACAAAACAATTAATAAATAAATTCAATCAAAATGAAACAAGTTTTCTTAGCCCTTGTTATAATCGCGGGCGTTACAGCTATCAGTTTCAAAGGTCAGGATTATCAACCTAAAAAGCCATGGGTAGTTCCTGACAGCTTCTTAAAAATGAAAAACCCTGTTGCGTCCAACAGTGAATCCATTTCCAATGGAAAATCCTTATGGAATACGCATTGTAAATCCTGCCATGGTAGTAAAGGCATGGGCGATGGTCCCAAAGCGGCCAATCTAAAAACCGATCCGGGAGATCTCACAACAGCAGATGTACAAAGCCAGCCTGACGGAGCTTTCTTTTATAAAATGACAGAAGGACGGGGAGACATGCCCACCTTTAAGAAGAAAATTCCTGACGAAACTGACAGATGGAGCATTGTAAATTATATAAGGACTTTAAAAAAATAGCAGGTTTTATTGATTCAAATTTTTCATCCTGAAGTTTTAAAAATGAATTCTGAAAATAAACTACACAGTCGTAAACAATTTATTGGCCTTGGTATTACAGCCACTGCATTTCTTGCCGCATTAAAATTCTGGTCAGTGCCGAAAAAGGAAAAACGGAATAATAAAATGGTTACCATGCTTACGCAGGATGGTCAATTGGTTGAGGTAGACGCATCGGCACTTCCTTCTAAAAAGAAGAAGATTACCAACAGAGAATTGCAAAACTGGATAACCAAAAAATAAATCCAATAATTTAATTAAACCTGATTAAAAATGGATAATGAAACATCCCGACGTGGATTCATTGCGGCTGGGCTACTAACTACTTTTGCTGTCGCATGCAATTCAAACAAATCGCCTTTCAACAGGGAAGCAGACGTAGAGCCATCCGGAGAAAAGGTAAAATTGCTTTCTGTAGATGGAGAAATAGTAGAAGTGGATAAATCTTTTTTGAAGCCGGTACCTCATATGCCTTCGGTAAGTAATGCAGAAGCGCGCAAGGGAATACCGGGGAAAAAATTTGTGATGGTTATTGACCTCTCCCGGTGCAAAAATGTAAAAGCATGCCAGGCGACATGCAACCATGCACATCATCTGCAACAAGGACAAAACTGGATCAAGGTATATCCAATGAAAAACGCGGCACATACCGCGCCTTATTGGCAACCGACTACCTGCATGCATTGTGATGAACCGCCGTGCGTAAAAGTGTGCCCGGTGGATGCGACTTTCAAGAGGCAGGATGGAATTGTATTGATAGATAATAATCGCTGCATCGGTTGTCGCTTTTGCATGGCCGCGTGCCCTTATTCAACACGCGTCTTCAACTGGGGAGAACCGGACTTACCGGCAGACATAGCAGATGAGCCATACAATCCTGAAACCAGTGTACCTCAAAAAAGAGGAACGGTGGGTAAATGTGATTTTTGCCCGGACATGACCCGGATGGGTATGTTGCCTCATTGTGTTTCTGCCTGTCCTAACGGTGTGTACTTTTTTGGAGATATGTATGAAGATACCGTTACTAATGGTGCGGAAACATTTCGCTTCAGCCAACTAATAAGAGATAAAGCCGGCTATCGACTGATGGAAGACCTTGGAACCAAACCAAGTGTTTATTATCTGCCCCCGGTAGACAGGCTATTCAAATTTGAAGAAGGTCTTGAAAAAGATTCTACTGATAACAAATCTTAAAATATTAACGTGGAAACTCTGCAAAATTTATCATCTGAAAAAATTACCAATGATCTCCTACCACAAAAATTTGGTACGAGAGGAAAGCTGTGGGTAGGTATTTTATTAGTCGTCTGTGCAGTTGGCGCTTTTGCTTACATCAAACAATTAAGGAAAGGATTAATAGTCACCAATATGGGCGATTATGTATCCTGGGGCATTTACATCTCTAACTTTGTTTTCTTTGTTGCCGTGAGTCTTGTAGGATCTTTGATCACGGCTATTTTCAGGCTCAGCGGTATCCCATGGCGTACACCACTGACACGGATAGCCGAAGTGATTGCCGTGTCAAATATTACCTTTGCAGCACTTATCATCATTGTGGACATGGGGCGCCCGGAGCGATTGTATTTTCTTTTTACTCACGGTCGTATTCAGTCGCCGATCTTGTGGGATGTTATTGTGATCACTACCTACTTCTGCATGAGCATTTTGTTGTTGTACATCACGCTGCTGCCTGATCTGAAGATATTAATTGAAGCAAGAGAAAAGCTGGGTAAGGGTTTTTCTAAATTTTATCGCTGGCTCGGCGGTTACTGGAAGGGGACACCGCAGCAGGAAAAATTAAGAGACAGATCGATTACCATTCTTTGCATCCTGATTATACCGGTGGCATTTTGTATTCACACAGTAACGTCATGGCTGTTTGCCACTACTTACAGACCGGGATGGGATAGTACTAACTTCGGCGCTTATTTTATTTCTGGCGCTTTTCTGGTAGGCGCAGGTGCCGTGGCTGTTGCTATGTATGTTTTCAGAAATGAATATAAGCTGGAAGCATATATCACCGATGCTCATTTCGATAAGGTAGGAAAATTGGTAGTATTATTAGCATTGCTGTACCTGTATTTTAATGTGAATGAATTCCTTGTACCGGCATTCAAAATGAAAGAAGATGAACATGCATTCTTGTCGGGGCTATTTACCGGTGATTTTGCGCCGCTGTTTTGGTTTACGATTTTAATAGGGATGATCATTCCGATCATTGTGCTGGTTTTTCGCAAAGGGCGAAAGCCATTGCCCATGTTTATAATAGGTATAATGGTGGTAGTAGGCGCCTGGTTCAAAAGGTATTTAATTGTGACGCCCACTTTATTACATCCGTTTCTTCCCAAATATGATGCACCTGCGAGATTCAGCCATTATTTTCCAAGTTGGGAAGAGTGGGCAATTACGATGGGATCAATGGCGGGCGCCTTATTAATTATAACATTTCTGGTAAGAGTCTTTCCGATAATATCTATTTATAAAACTTTAGAAGATAAAAATAAAACCACCGAAAGTCATGAAACAGCCGAACAATTCGGGAATGTCCAGGTATCTTAGGTCTGTTATTTTATTGAACCTGGTATTTGCAATTTTTTACGCACAAGCTAATGCGCAGGATTCTACACAAGCACCCACTATTTTGGGAATAAGCTATTTTCTGCCGGCTAATAATGTGCCTTATCTTGCTATAAGCACAAAGAAAAAAGTAGGGAGAAAGTTTGAACCCGTGAGGAACATCAAAATCAATGTGTACTGCAATGGTGAAACGGCTGCCAATTTATTAGGCACTGTTACTACAGCAGAAAATGGCATTGCCAAACTTGGATTTCCTCCGTCTTTCAGAAATACCTGGGATTCGTTAAATGAATTTAAGTTCATTGCCATGTCAGATTCTGCTGCAGGGCAGGAGCCATTGAATACTGATATTACTATTAAAAAAGCAATATTGATTGTTGATACCACCTCACAGGATGGAACGAGAATGGTCACGGGGGAGTTGAAAGAAAAAAACGGAAGTGACTGGACTCCGGTGAAGGATATTGATATGAAACTTTCTGTGAAAAGAATGGATGGAAATTTATCGGTAGGCGACAAGGATACCTACACATCAGATTCTGCCGGCGTTTCTTCCGCGCAATTCATGAGAGATTCTATTCCCGGCGATGCAAAAGGCAATATTACCCTGGTAGCTCAAGTGGATGATAATGATACTTATGGTAATCTTGTAGCAGAAAGAACGGTTAGCTGGGGGCGCGCGTTTGCACCACCAACAAATTTCTTTAGTCAAAGAACCTTGTGGTCCACAAGATTCAGAACGCCTATTTGGTTGCTGGCAATCGCTTATTCAACTGTTATTGGTGTTTGGGGTACTATTATTTATATTATCTTTCAATTGGTAAGGATTAAGAAGCTGAGTGCAGGTAAAGCCTGATATGTTGGGGTAAGTTTTATAGAAATATTTGATGTAAAAAGCCCGGCAACTTTTTAATTGTCGGGCTTTTTTATGAGTTCATGAATAGTCGCGAAATTTTCTGCAGATATCTTTTGCATGAAAAGTTGTGTGTTAACTCAGTTTTGTCTTTGTGGTTGAACCACTTGAATTTTTATCTGTTTTTATACCGATGCAGAAATAATCGAAACCACTGCGCTTCATCAGATCCTTATCATAAATGTTGCGACCATCAAAAATTGCTGCGTGGTTCAGAAGCTTCTTTATTACATTAAAATTTGGAAACTTAAACTCCGGCCATTCCGTAAGGATTGCGAGCGCATCCGCATCAATAAGGGTTTCATATTGCTCTTCGAAATACAAGATACTGTCGCCAAAATGATGTTTAGCTTCTCTCATAGCAACGGGGTCATAAGCTTTAAGGGTTGCACCTTCGTCCAAAAGTTTCTTCAAGATCACCAATGATGGGGCTTCACGCATATCATCTGTTTGTGGCTTAAATGAGAGGCCCCATATCGCAATAGTTTTGCCTTTAATATTGCCTCCAAAATAATTCACGATCTTATTAAACAAAACCAGCTTCTGGTCGTTATTTACAGCTTCTACTGCCTTGAGTACTCTCAGATCGTATTTAAAATCATGTGCAGTTTTTATCAAAGCCTGCACATCTTTGGGAAAACAAGAACCGCCATATCCAATGCCGGGATATATAAATTTGTTTCCAATCCTTGTGTCGGAACCAATGCCCTTTCTTACAAGATTTACGTCAGCGCCCACAATTTCACAAAGATTGGCAATGTCGTTCATGAAACTGATCTTCGTTGCGAGCATAGAGTTGGCAGCATATTTTGTCATCTCTGCTGAAACGATATCCATAAATATTACAGGATGGCCATTCATCGTAAATGGTTTGTACAATTGTGTCATAAGGTCTTCCGCTCTCTCGCTATTCAAGCCAATAACTATACGATCCGGTTTCAAAAAGTCTTCTATTGCGGCGCCTTCTTTTAAGAATTCCGGATTGGATGCGACGTCAAATTCAATTTTAGCATTTCTCTTTTCAAGTTCTCTTTGTACAGCATTTCTTACTTTTTCTGAAGTGCCTACCGGTACTGTGCTCTTGGTTACAATTACCATATAGTTATTCATTTGTCTTCCACAATTGCCGGCAACTTCAAGTACGTATTTCAGGTCAGCGGAACCATCTTCGCCAGGAGGAGTTCCCACAGCAATGAACAATACTTCACAATCCTGAATCGCCGTAGCTACATCTGTGGAAAAGCTGAGACGGCCTTTCTTTTTGTTACGATTGATCATCTCATCGAGGCCAGGTTCAAAAATGGGAACAATACCATTGTTCAGGTTATCAATTTTTTGCTGATTGATGTCTACGCAGGTGACATCAATGCCTACTTCAGAGAAGCATGCTCCTGTAACCAGGCCTACATATCCGCTTCCGACGATTACGATTTTCATTTCGTTTTTTTTGGGTGCAAAATTACTCAAAGCAAACGCCAAAATGCTAATAATTACGCGTTGATTTAAAACAATTTTTTGATAACGTTTTCGTTGCGGGGGTCAATTTTTGAATATTTCATATTCGCTTTTGCAAAAAAGCCCTTTCCCCGAATTATTTATATCACATTGCGGAAGCAGTGGTACTTCCATTTATTTTTTGTCTACATGGTTTTGCAAATGCCCGTTATGGATAGACAGCTACCAAAAGTATTCGCGCGTTTAATAAAAAAGTTCCTATCATTGCGCTCACGGCGTCTGCTACCAGCAACGTAAAAGAAAAGGTGATAGAAGCCGGCATGCAGGATTATGTAACGAAGCCTTTCGATCCGCATGACTTGTTTTTGAGATTAAGGAAATATTTATAAAACGAAATAATGAACACATTATGGAATCCAGGGACCTGGTTTTTGAGCGCGCTGCAGCATTATTAAAAGAATTGAATTTTGACATCGTAAAAGAAGATCGCACGCGTCCGTGGGGTGGTTTTTATGTAATTGATGAATCACAAGCGCCACAGTTTGCAAAACAATTTTTTCCCGAAGAAGATTTTGAAAGCCTGAAAATATCGGAAAAGCTTAGCCCGAAATTATTAATGGTTGCGCCCCGTAAAAGATTGAGCTGGCAATACCATCATCGTCGTGCTGAAATATGGAGATGCATTGAGGGCGAAGTGGCAGTAGCTACCAGCTATACCGACGAAGAAACGGGCAAACAAATCCTGAAACCAGGAGACAAAATAAAACTTAAGCAAGGAGAACGCCATCGCCTGATTGGTTTGGAAGGATGGGGTGTTGTTGCCGAAATATGGCAACATACCGACGCCACTAATCCTTCGGACGAGGATGACATAGTAAGACTCCAGGATGATTTTGGAAGATAAATTTGCCCTTCAATTTCTATTACCGCTACTTTTCATTTTTATATTTTGATCTTGAGAACCTAATTGCAAGTAATACTATTGAGGAGAGGGCTAAAGCAATTCCCAGCCAAAGCGACCACGAAAAGCTACCTGGCTTTGTAATTGTATTTACTTTCCCTGTAAGTATCGTGGCCGCCCAGAAATACGGTAATTTTTTTTCAGAGGAAGAATTGTTATTAATAAATTCCAGCTTTGCTTTTTGCAACGCAACATCGGTTGGCAAACCTTTCGATAAATATTTATAAAAAAGTTCTGTTATCGAATAGGTAGATTCATTATCTACCGACCAGAGGTTACTCACTGCCGCCGGGATACCCAGGGCTGCAAATCCGCGGTTGAAGCTGAAAATGCCTTCACCTTCATAAAATTTTCCATTGCCCGTTTCGCAGGCGGACAGAACTACAAGTTGGGTTACCGGCTTTCGATCGGGGATCAACGCCGAAAGATATAATGCTGAATCAGAAAAATATATTACCGGATCGTTATCCACACTTGTACCAGATGCGTGGGTGTATAGCTGAATAATGTTGTAAGACGGAAAATTTTTGAGAAAATTATTTTTAGTGGCTTTACTAAAAGTGTAATTGCTTGCGTTACCGAAGTAAGTATGGATGTTTTGTAATGAAAGATCACTGCCGGATAATGTCGCAAGATGATCATTATTATATTGCACGGGAGCTATACCCAGCACGTTGTTTGAGGCATTGGAACTTTCAGCGAATTGGTCGGTTAAGTAATTGGCAGAATACGTATAACTCACGGCATAGTGATTCAATAGGTAATCAGGATTTTGAACATCATTGTTCATTACGAGCGCTTCAAAGGGAAAACTTATACCATCAGGAGAAATGATCAGGCTTCCGCCGCGTGGCTTTATTTTTGAAAATAACAGGTTGTATAAACGATTAGCCGTTGTGGTAAAATCCCTGAAGCGTGAATTCAATTCATAACGATTACTTATAAAAGAAATATACCGGCCCGTGAGGCTGTCATATAACGCCTTATCTATCTTGAAAAAATATTTATTGCGGGAAGTAATTGCCAACTCAAACACAGAGCTATTCCCATAAAATATTTCCATAAATAATTGCGAATTACCTAATACGTCCCTGCTTAATTCGTCTACGGTTATAAAAGTGGTATCCAGGTAGGTTTTATAAAATAACGGGTTTTTGCTTTTTATACGGTCTGCCAATACCATTTGCTGCTCATTGTAATTATAGAGTTCTTTTTGTGTTGCCAAATAACCGCCGGATGACGGTGAATTGACTGCCAGTTTTTCCTCCAGGTCGGCTACCGCCTTTTGTAGCCGGGCTTCGTGGGCAATATCCGAGTCCGCCGTCCATCTTTGTTCGTTGATCTGGTCGTTAAGTAAAACGGCACGACTTTTTTCAAAAAAATAGAAGGCACCTGGAATATCATTATCTGCATAACAGGCTTCTAAGGCATGTTCATACAGATTGCGGGCGGTTGTTCTCCATACCAGGTTTGATGAAAGGTCTAACTGTTGGTCTGTCCTGACCTTGGCTAAAAAAAGGTCATCTGTCTTATAGATCGACAGGGCCCTTTTCAGAAAGGAATCATTTTTTGAATCATAATATTGATGCAGGTAAGCATCGCCCTCGTCCTTAGCAAGATCAGACAAGCTTTGAAGCAGGTTGAAGGATGGGAATTTGAAGGACGTTTTCAACGTTGTTGTTTCATTCATTCCATGCTGAACAATATTATAGGCGCATTGAAAATAATATCGGGCGGAATCATACTTTTTATTAAAGGCGTGGATGTTTGCGATTTGCTTAAGAATGACAAGAGAATCATCAGCGCCCGCATACGCCAAGGCTGCAAACGAGTACGCTATCGCCCTGCCGGTAGCTGCCGGATTCTTGCCATATAGCATTCCAATTCTTGTCAAATTTTGAGCGCATCCTTGCCTGAATTTGAGCGCAGAATCTTTATTAAAGGCCATCTGAAAATCTGCGAGTGCTTTTACATAATTTTTTTCGTCGTTGTTGATTTCGCCCAATAAACTATAAAAAGGGCCGAGTTGATTGCTATATCCGGCCTTTTCAAATTGCGATATCTTGTTTTCCAAAAGTTGCCGTGCCGCCGGCATGTTTTTTGAAAAATACAATGCATTTGCTTGTTCATTTACAAAAAAGACCACGTATTCGATGCTATCTTTATTTCCGTGTTCCGCTCTTATGATTTCTTCTCCCAATCTTGCATCGCTGGTGCACAGACTATATTGGCCTTTGTTGAATAAATAGTCGGTTTTCTCCTCTAAGGGTGCCAAAACCATTTGAAGGCCTTTTTCTCCTTGTAAGGCGTATGTAATACAGCTATCGATCGCTTCGTATTTTTTTTGGAGTTGTTTTGTTTGACTATAGAAATAATAAAGGTTGTAATAATCACTGGCCAGTGCAAGTGCTTTAGAAGAATCTGTTGCGGGAAGCTGTCTTGCGATCAAAATCGATTCCCGGGTGAACCCGATTGCGGCCGCATAGTCATATTGCCTAAAATACAAAACGCCGATTTTTTGCAGAAGGAACATGAACACAGAGTCTTTTTCGAGGCGGCACTCCATCATCTGGTGCCGTAGCTGCATTAATTCTTTTATCTGTGTTGCTGTTTCAACTGCTGAAGAATTATATATGGAACTTATTTTTTTCTTAAGGAAATCATTACCGGGGCATTGACAAAATAAGCTCAGCGGCAAAAAACAGAGCGTGATAAAAATAAGCAATCGTATTTTGCTGCGCGTACCCAGTAAAATACAGGCCATCTTAAGGCGGACGCTACAAATTCGTTTTGTTTTATGTATGAGCTTGCTCATATAAAACACGTTGTCGTTGCAAAAATGATGCGTGGATTACACCGTTTATTATATTCAAAATTCGCCGGTTGTTCTGGTGTTAAGTGGTATGATTTTTTGAAAGGCGGGGAAGAAGCGCGATACATGGTTTGGCGGAGGTGGAGGTACAATAGGCGCCTTGGTGCCATCCGTAGCCGCTGAACTGTTGCCAAAACCCGACCGGATGTACTTTGGCGGAGTTGGGGGAACAGTGGGTGCACCGGTTTTATCGGTGGCTTTGTTATCGTATACCAGGCTCAAAGCAAGACGCATGGTGTCTTTTTTTGCGCCGGGGGTAATCAATAGATTTAACACGTGTATAAATCCAAAAGACCGGAGCCGATAAATCGAATCAATAAGATATTTTTCAAGCTTAATGATCCCTTCAATCCTCTCGGTGTCTTTTGAATCCGACTTAAACTCGATTTCCCATTTGACAAAATTTTTAACTCTTTTTAGACCGTCGCCGGCATTTATTTTGTTGTTCATTGTAATTTTTTTAAATATTAATAAAGAGATAATCCTAAAACTTTGTCAGCCATTCCACAGCCTCATTCTTTCCCTCTAAATTTTCGTCTCTCACTTGTTCCAGCAATAACTTCGCTGCATCTATATCACCCTCCCTATTTCTTCTAAGCAAAGTGATTGCTTTATAGAACTTACCTGGATTACTGTATAAATTCTTATTCGCTTCGAGACCCGAAAAATATTCTAATGCTTTGTCGTATTCATCGAGCCTTAGGTAAACAATTCCTGCAAATTTTTTTGCATCAGTGTTTTCGGGATGTGTATTGCTGAGCGTTTCAAATATGGGAAGCGCTTCCCGTAGCCTTCCTGAATTGTATAAAGTCACTCCCAGATCCAGGCTATCCTCTGTGCCCATGGTTACAGGCAACGTTTTCCAGTTTTGTTTTATATAGTTACCTGCCAGTTGTTGCGGAGAGGTCTTGTTGCTTCGGATAAGCCATGTTGCCAGCAATAGAACTATAACTATACTGGCTGCAGCCACATATCTCCAGATTTTTACTACCGGTGTTGTTACCGAGGCCGCCTTTTGTTGTTGATATAAATCACGAAACCGTTGTTTCTTTTCTTCGTCTATCCTTTGCCGTAAGATATTGTTAGCAGATATATAAAAAGCTACTTCCTCTGCAAATGATGCCTCGTCCTGTATTCTCTGCTCGAAAGATTTTCTTTCCCCTACTCCGAGTGCGCCTCTGAAATAATTCTCTATGAGTTCCATGTTGTCCATATCAGCATGCTTTATATATATAGTTGTCTCAGTTTATCCAGGCAGCGCAACCGGCTTGTCTTTACCACGTCTGCCGATTTATATTCCATCACCACTGCAATTTCTTTATCCGCAAACCCTTCTGAAAACATCGTCAGGAGCTGTTTGCAGGTTTCGCCAATTTTGTTGAGGCAATTTTTCAGTTTTTCATAATCAGCTTTTTCAATCAGTTGCTGGACAATAGTTTTAGCTGGGTCGGAAATCATTGAAAGCATATCAGAAACAGGAGCGGTTTTATTTACGCTGTTCTTATTGGTCGTTTTTTTCCGGATGAGGTCAACACACTTATTATTGAATATTTTGTAGAGGTAGGTTTTTAATGATGACCTGTTTTCAAAAGTGTCTTTAACAATGTTATTGATAGTCTGTAATACGGAGTCGGAGTAAGCATTAAAAGATTCTTCTTCGTCGAGTGAGTATTTGTGAATTCCCTCTTTAATTAAATAGATATACCTGGCGAACAATGCCTCTTCAGCTTTTCTCCTGTCAATTTTACTTTCCTTAAGGTTGCGCGTAATGACTTCGTCAGAAATGGCGCCTGAGAAAGTACCCATAAGTTCATCGGTATATAAGTAAGGTAACACAATTCTTTAATATTTTGAAAAAGGTTATTGGTCTTTCCACTGAATTGTATAAAACAAATTGCCATTCAATCAATGAGAAATGACTTCAGGAATGCTAATTAAGCCATTGGCTCAATTTTGCCTTAATAAAAAGTTTTTCTTGTTTACCCAGATACCGCCTTCACGACAAATACTGCAACAAAACAATAATTCAAAACATTTAAAATTTAAAAAAATGAAAACTTTTCTTTTCGGCCTTATTGCAGCCGGAGCGCTTGCAGGGGCAACCAACACAACTATGGCACAAGGTCAGAACAGCTTTTCTCCAAACGACAGCAAGGAGCATTCGCTTGTAATTAATGAATCTGTATTGCCAGGCAGCAGTGTCGCTCTAAATACCAGCTTTGTAAGTGCTAAAGCCTTGAAAAATTTCGAAAAATCTTTCAAAAATGCCGGCGGAGCAACCTGGGAAAAAAGCCCAAGTGGCTTTGTCGCCAAATTCAGCGATGGGAGCATCCAAAATGCTATCTACTATGATAAAGAAGGCAACTGGCAGGGCAGCATGAAGAGCTATTACGAGGATATGCTGAACAAGGATGTAAGGACAATCGTTAAGCAAAAATATTTTGACGATAAGATTACTTACATCCAGGAAATCGAGGTGATCAGTTCTGAAGGTACACCCACATATGTAGTACATCTGGAAGGGGCCCATGATTTAAAACTCGTGCGGGTGCAGGACGGAGAAATGGACGTAATAGAGGAGTATCAAAAAAATTGATCGCCTTTGTCAAACACCTTCCGTTATTTACCCACCAAAGTTGAAGCCATCAGATCCCTGGTGGCTTTGTTGTTTGTAATTGCTGATTGTGGCTTTTTTGTTTTATGTTTAAATTATTTTTATTTGTAAAAATGATGCAAGAGAGTCCCAATCAGCTAAAACGCACGCTTGGTCCTGTAATGCTCTGGGGGCTTGGTGTGGGATATGTTATTTCCGGAATGTACTTCGGCTGGAATCTTGGTCTTGAGCAAGGAGGCACATTAGGATTGGCAGTGGCGACACTGTTCATTATCGTTATGTACGTTACATTCACGTTTAGCTACGCTGAACTTGCATGTTCGATACCGAAAGCGGGTGGTGCATTTGACTATGCTAATCGGGCATTTGGTGAAGATTTGGGATTTATTGCGGGCATGGCGCAAAACATCGAATTCATTTTTGCGCCGCCTGCGATTGCATTTGCTATAGGCGCCTATTTTAATTTATTTTTTCCCGGTATCCCCGTTTTAGCGATTGCTATTTTTGCGTACGTCGTTTTTACCGCATTGAATATTTATGGCGTTAAGGCCGCTGCTGCCTTCGAGCTACTGATCACAATTTTAGCGGTGGGCGAATTACTGCTATTTACCGGCATTACGCTTCCACATTTTGAATTGAAAAACCTGCGACATAATGCGCTGCCCCACGGATGGAGCGGAATGTTTGCGGCGATACCTTTTGCGATCTGGTTTTTCCTGGCTATTGAAGGGGTGGCTAATGTGGCCGAAGAGGCAGTGAACCCGCAACGAACGATCCTGCTTGGTTTTGGTTCAGCTATACTCACTTTGGTTATTTTGTGTGTGCTCGTATTTGTATCGTCAGTGGGCGTGGCCGGTTGGGAAGCGATCGTGTATAAACCAGGTGGAAACACTTCTGATTCGCCGCTGCCGCTCGCATTGGCACACGTAGTTGGCAGCAGCAACGTGTGGTATCATCTTTTGATTACGATCGGTTTATTTGGATTGATCGCGTCGTTTCATGGAATTATTTTGGCAGCCGGACGCTCGGTACTGGAATTCGGAAGAGTGAAATTTGCACCTCCGTTCCTGGGGAAAATTCATCCAAAATTTCGGACGCCGGCTAATGCATTGCTCGTAAATATGGCTATCGGAATTATAGCGTTACTTACGGGTAAAACGGATGAGATCATTACGATTTCTGTCTTTGGCGCATTAACGTTATACATTATTTCAATGATTTCACAACTGCGCCTGAGAAGAAAGGAACCTACATTAGAACGTCCATTCAAAGTGCCAATGTACCCGGTGTTCCCTATCGTGGCGCTCCTCATCGCGGCAGTATCTTTTGTAGCTATGACCATTTTCAACCTTACTCTTGCATTCATTTATATCGGCATCCTGGCCGTGTGTTATCTCGTATTTAAACTGATAAAGAAAAATTCACAATAAAAATTTTATGGGCATAGATGAAATACTCCAATACGTAAAAGATCATTCGTCGCAAAAGGTCAAAATTGCTTTTACCGACATTGACGGAATACTTCGTGGTAAATACATTTCGGCAGAAAAATTTTTATCGGTAGTAAATGCAAACCTCGGCTTTTGTGATGTCATTTTTGGCTGGGACTGCAACGATGTTGCTTACGATAATGTGACTTATACAGGCTGGCACACGGGTTATCCGGATGCCAAAGCGCAAATTGATGTCAACACTTTCAGGAGAATACCGTGGGAGAATGATCTTCCATTTTTTCTCGGTGAGCTCATTGATAAAGACGGAAAACCATTGAATGTATGTCCGCGGCAATTACTCAAGAAAGTATTGAATGATGCAGTTGAAAGCGGGTACACGCCATATTTTTCGCAGGAATTTGAATGGTACAATTTTGCAGAGACGCCCCAAACGCTTCACGACAAGCAATTCAGAAATCTCACACCACTCACGCCTGGCATGTTTGGGTATTCTATTTTGCGAAGCTCATGGAAGAATGATTTTTTCAATGATTTGTTTGAATCGTTAAAAAAATTTAATGTGCCGTTGGAAGGCATTCATACCGAAACCGGCCCGGGAACGTACGAGGCAGCGATTACCTATTCAGAAATAGTGGAAGCGGCTGATCGTGCGGTATTGTTTAAGACAGCAGTGAAAGAAATTGCGTATCGCCACGGATGTGTGGCAACCTTTATGGCGAAGATAAATGAACAGCTTCCCGGCTGCGGAGGTCATGTGCACCAAAGCCTTTGGGATAAAAAGAAGGCAAAAAATCTTTTTTATGATGAAAAAGACAACGCGCGAATAAGCAGGCTCATGCGATATTATATTGCAGGGCAATTATATTGTTTGCCCCATGTTTTGCCCATGTTTGCGCCGGTAATCAACAGTTATAAGCGTTTGGTGGAGGGAGCGTGGGCGCCCACAACACTCACCTGGGGCATCGACAACCGCACCGTTGCGCTGAGAGCTTTACCCACAGGAGAAAAATCTTGCCGCCTGGAAACCCGGGTGATCGGCGCCGACGTAAATCCGTACCTGGCCATGGCTGCATCGCTTGCATCGGGCCTGTATGGAATACGAAATAAGATTGTATTGAAAAAGGCTCCGTGTACCGGCAACGGCTACAAAGATTTTTCAAACGGTGTTCTCCCCGCAACATTACAGGAAGCTACCCAACAAATGAAAACATCCCGGGTAGCAAAAGATTTATTTGGTGAAAAATTTGTTACTCATTTTGTACAAACGCGTGAATGGGAGTGGCGGCAGCATTTAAGAGCCGTAACAGACTGGGAATACCGGCGCTATTTTGAGATCATTTGACTCTTGTTCACAATATCATAAAACGGAAAACATTTTTTGCCCCGGCCGCTGATTAACTTTGTGTTACTTTAATTTTTGTCATGACTTTTGATACAATCTATCAATACAATTTTCCTACCATTATCCGCTTCGGAAGCGGTGCAGTAAAAGAACTTCCTGATTATTTGCAGAAAAATGGTTTGTCAAAACCAATGATCGTCACCGACCCGAATGTGGCTCAGTTGGGATTTTTCAAAGAGATCATCGGCGACATTCAAAAGAAAAATATTTCTACAGAAGTATTCAGCGATATTCATAAAAACCCGGTGAAAAGTGATGTGTACAGCGGCACGCACGTGTACGATGATACGCAGCGGGATTGTATAATCGGCATTGGCGGCGGTGCCGCGATAGATGTGGCAAGGGCAATTGTGCTTCGTGTGCATCACCGGGATGACCTGTTTACATACGATGACCTTATCGGGGGCGATGTGTATGTCACCAACGACGTTCCTCATTTTATTACTATTCCCACCACATCCGGTACGGGGAGCGAAGTAGGGCGAAGTGCCATTATTTCCGACGATGAAACGCACCAGAAAAAAATTTTGTTTTCACCAAAGCTCCTTGCAAAAATTGTATTTGCTGACCCGCAACTTACTGTGGAACTCCCGGCCTTCATTACAGCAGCTACCGGCATGGATGCGCTCACCCATAATATGGAGGCATTTCTTGCAAAAATGCCACACCCGATGTGCGACGGAATCGCGCTGGAGGGAATTTCGCTGATAAAGGATTCGCTGGAGAACGCAGTTAACAGGCCTGATCTTGAATCAAGGAGCAAAATGTTGATTGCGTCACTCATGGGAGCGGTGGCCTTTCAAAAGGGACTGGGGGTTGTACATTCTTTGGCGCACCCGCTATCATCGCTGCTGGATACCCACCACGGCCTGGCTAATGCAGTGAATATTCCCTATGGAATGGAATTTAATATTGAAGGATTTGAAGGCAAGTTCAGGAGGATAGCGCGTACCCTCGGGCTAAAAAAAGAAACCGGTAAAGGCGTGGTGCAATACCTTCACGAATTGAATCATAAAATAAATATACCACATCACCTGAAAGACATTGGCGTGAAGGAAGAACACATTGAAAAGTTAGCGGATTTGGCAATCGCAGATTTTGCACATCCGAATAATCCGAAACCGGTCAGCAGGGATGATTTTAAACAACTTTATTTAAATGCATTTTAATTGATGAAAGAGATTACGATCGGTATCAGTAAAGGCACAAAATATTTCCACTATGAAAACTGGTTTAAAAATGAAACCAATGTGCACCTCATCAAACTGAGTTATCACCTGGACAATTTTAATGACGTTGAAAAATGTGATGGCATTGTGTTGAGTGGTGGCCACGACATCAACCCGAGACTATACAACCAGCCTGATTTTTTGATGTATGTGAATCCCAAAGACATCGATGAAAAAAGGGATGAATTTGAGTGGAATATAATTAAGCATACGGAGCTGCATCAAAAACCACTGTTGGGTATTTGTCGCGGACTCCAATTGGTAAATGTATATTTCGGCGGAACGCTCATCCCCGATATTCCGGCATTCGGAAAATATAATCATAGTAAGTTGCACGATCATCTCGACAGAATGCATTCTGTGGACGTAGATAAAAATTCCGCATTGTATAAAATCATTGGCGAAGCGAAAGGCGAGGTGAACAGCGCTCATCATCAAAGTGTGGACATGCCGGGATTTGATTTAGTGGCGAGCGCACTTTCGCCTGATGGAATCATTGAAGGCCTGGAGAGAAGAAATGATGATAACGGATCTTTTATGCTACTGGTGCAATGGCATCCTGAAAGAATGATGGATCAGGAAAGTAATTTCTCCAGACGAATTAAAAAGAGTTTTTTGGATGCAGTTATCGCTGCTGTTTAAGTTATAACAATGAAAATTATTAATCCTGCTACAGAAGAAGAGATCGGCGAATTGGAAGAAGATTCAAGAGAAAGCATAGATGCTAAGGTTCGTTCATTGCGATCTGCACAATTAGTATGGCAAGAGGCTCCACTTACTGAACGCGTTTCGATTATTGAAAAATTTGCTGCACTTCTTGCCGACAACGTTGAGCCTTTATCGACTATTCTTACCAGTGAAGTAGGAAAGCCTTTGCAGCAATCAGGAAACGAGATTAACGGAGCAATTAAGCGAATCGACTGGCTGGCAAAGAATGCTGGAAAATATTTGTCCGACGAGACAATGCATGCAGAAACAGGGCTTGAAGAAAAGATTTCTTATGAGCCACTGGGTATTATCTGTAATATTTCTGCGTGGAATTATCCCTATCTCGTGGGCGTGAATGTTTTCATTCCGGCATTACTTGCAGGCAATGCGGTGATGTACAAACCTTCTGAGTATTCTTCATTGACTGGCCTCGAAATTGAAAAACTTTTACAACGGTCAGGGCTACCCGAAAATATTTTTGTTACTGCTATTGGTGGAAAGGAAGTGGGAGAATTGTTGTTGCAACTCCCGTTTGATGGATATTTCTTTACCGGCTCTTATAAAACGGGTAAGCATATTTATGAAACAGTCTCGGCAAAAATGATACCGTGCCAGTGTGAACTCGGAGGCAAAGACCCGTTGTATGTGGCGGATGACGTTGACGATATTGCGAAGGTAGCTGCTGCTACCGCGGACGGTGCATTTTACAACAATGGTCAAAGCTGTTGTTCCGTTGAAAGAATTTATGTGCATGAGAAAATTTATGATCAGTACGTGGATGCCTTTGTAAATGAAGTACAAACATATAAACTCGGAGAACCGACTGCAGATGGAATTTATTTAGGCCCATTGACGAGAAGTGAACAATTGATTGTTTTGGAAAATCAAATTAATGATGCAACAAGAAACGGAGCGACGGTTGTAGCTGGCGGAAAGCGTGTAAATAGAAAAGGCTATTACTTTGAACCCACCATTCTCACCAATGTAACGAATGAAATGAGCGTAATGAGAGACGAATCGTTTGGACCTGTGATCGGTATCATGAAAGTGAGTAGCGACGAGGAGGCGGTAAAATTGATGAATGATACAGAGTATGGGCTTACCGCTTCGGTGTATTCTTCCGATCAGAAAAGAGCAGAAAATATTTTAAGACAAATCAATGCCGGAACCGGCTACTGGAATTGCTGCGACCGTGTAAGCGCAGCGCTACCCTGGAGTGGACGGAAACATTCCGGGTTTGGTATTACTTTATCTTATACGGGTTTGAGGGCTTTTGCAAAACCCAAGGCATTGCATTTAAAGAAGTAATGCTCTTATAATCTTTAATATTATTGGATCATTTTCTGAAAAATACCTCTCTGTTGTCATGAAAATCTTATCTCAGATACCGGAATTGGTTTTTACCAAAGTTCTGCCTCCTATTTTAAAATCCGCATGCTGATATTAAGTTTATTATGAAGTGAAGAACCGGCTCAGTTATTTCTTATCCGTTGCAAACGTCTATAAGAAGGAGTCCGGGTATTATTTAGTAATACCGTCATCACAAGGATGCCGATGAGTGCTCCGGATATTAATGTCACGATCGCATCTCCGTAAAGATTGCGATGGGATATCGGACGCAGGTATAACCTGCTATTCAGCACCATGATCATAATAAATATTACCATCAACCAGAAATTTAAAATATTGGGCTTGCCTGTGTATCTGCCTTCCGGTAAAGTAGCGATGTATATAAGTAGAATGGTGCCTCCAACAATCGAACTGGCAAATTGCAGAACCGCGGCAACGTAAACCGAATGATTAAATATTGATGTTTTTTTATCCAGGAAAGGAATTGTCCTTGCAAAATAATCATCATGGTGGGTAAAACTGTCCCATAGCAGATGTGTTGCAATACCCACAAGCAATGACACCATCACTACGATCGCATTCTTCTGGAAATATTTATTCCAGTTGAAATTTTCAGCAAAAGAAAAACGAACATTAAAGCTAAATGGCAAATACCGAATAAGCGTGTCGCGAACTACGTTATGAAAGATAAAAAGTAATGCCAGACCAAGAGGCAGATCGAACCAAAACATTCCGGGAATTGTATGGCCGTACCTGCTAAAATCCTTCATCCTGATGAAATATTCAAAGTCAGGTGTCATACTACCAATAACCAGTGCACTCATGGAATAGTATTTCCGGGGAAGTTTCACGGCCGGCAATACAATAGCTGGATGAGAAAAGGTAAACGGCATTAAAAAATCATTAAATAGTAAAATTATCTATTGAGGCGCAAACACCATAGACCTGCTTTGTGAAGTTTGTGCTAATTTATTTTGATCTAATATGGACAATTGATCGCAAACTAACGGACACGGTTATACGAAATTATCCAAATAGATCACTGCTTAAATACCGGTCGCCTCTGTCGCAGGCTATAAAAACAATGACACCTTCTGTAAGCCCCTTTGCAAGCTCAAGGGCCGCAAACCCGGCGCCACCGCTGCTCATGCCGGCAAATATGCCTTCTTCTTTTGCCAGCCTCCGCGCTATTACTGTGGCGTTCTGCTGAGACACATCTATAATCCTGTCTACCCTGGATGGATCAAATATTTTTGGTAAATATTCTTTGGGCCATCTCCTGATACCGGGTATCGAGGATTCTTCGGTAGGCTGGCAACCTATGATTTGAATATTCCGATTTTGTTCTTTCAAAAACATACTGCATCCCATAATCGTACCGGTAGTACCCATTGAGCTCACAAAATGAGTAATGGTTTTATCAGTATCTCTCCAGATTTCGGGGCCGGTGGTTCTGTAATGTGCTTTATAATTATCAGGATTGGCAAATTGATTTAATATAAAAAATTCTCCTTCTGCTGCCTTTTCTTCCGCATAGTCACGGCATTTTTCGATAGTATCGAGCAAAGTAACTTTTGCTCCATATGCCTCCATTGTCAACACCCGTTCACGCGTAGAGGAAGATGGCATTACCAGTTCTATTTCTATCCCATATAATCCCGCAATGAGCGCCAGTGCTATGCCAGTGTTGCCGCTGGTTGCTTCGATGAGTTTCGAGTTCTTACTTATGTCTCCGCGTTCCAACGCACTTTTGATCATGTTCAGTGCAGGCCTGTCCTTTACACTGCCTCCGGGATTATTCCCTTCAAGTTTTGCATAAATTTTTACCTTACCATTCGAATTTATCACTTGCAATTCCACTAGCGGCGTGTTACCAACCGTGTCTAAAATAGTTGCCATAATCACTCATTAGGAATTTTACCTGCCACCACAGTTATCTCCGGATTGTGATAAACGAGGGAGCCCGGATCAATACTTTTTGTTAACCACACATTTCCGCCAATCACGCTGTGATGGCCTATTACCGTATCACCTCCCAATATGGTTGCATTGGAGTAAATGATCACGTGATCCTGTACCGTAGGATGACGCTTTTTAAAAGCCATTCCTTTGTCAACACTCAGTGCACCCAGCGTAACACCCTGGTATAATTTGACATGATTACCAATTTCCGCTGTTTCTCCAATTACAATACCGGTGCCATGATCTATAAAGAAATGATCGCCAATCAGCGCTCCCGGGTGAATATCAATACCGGTTTTTGAATGTGCATGCTCAGTAAGAATGCGGGGAATTAATGGAATACCGAGTTGCAATAATTCATGAGCTAACCGGTAAAAGCAAAGAGCGTAAAAACCGGGATATGCACGAATCACCTCGAACTCCACACGCGCAGCAGGATCACCTGTATGCAGCGCGTGAATGTCTGTATTTAGTACCCGGTAAATGTCCGGTATTTTTTTAAAAAAAAGTCGTGCCGTTTCTTCGTTATTGCAATTATCACACGCGCGGGTTGCCTTCAGAATTTTTACCAGGTCTTCTTCCAGTTTTCTGAATTCATTTTCAATTTCATGGGCTGAAGAATAAGCAGAAGCGGAAAGTTCCGGATAAAGCAAACTCATAAGGTCCAATGCCCAGGAAGCAATCGCTTCGTTGCCCGGTACTACTTCTCTTTGTTGCTGTTTATCTAAAAGTTGATCAAAAAAACTTGTATCCATCACTATTTTGCCGTTGCTTTTATGCCGGTTTACTACCTGCTATTTTTATTGTCCACGTAATTTTAGTGCCGCCTCTCCGCAGCGTTTCGGCAACAGAGCAATATTTTCGCATAGACAAAGCAACGGCTTTACCCGCTTTATCAGCATCTATCGGGCCAAATAATTCAAATGTAATATGTGCACTCGCCCACAACGATGGTGTAGCATTTTTTTCGCGCTCACCTTCTATTTTGATCTTAAAACCCTCAATCACCTGTTTCTGCTTTTTCAGAATAGCGATGATATCGATTGCACTGCAACTTCCAAGGCCAGCAAGTAAAAGCTGGGTGGGACGGAAACCATAGTTTACTCCGCCGGTTTCCATGCTGCTATCGGTGTGCACTACATGGCCTGCTTCATCTTTTATATCAAAACCAAAATCGCCTTCGGTTCTTTCCATTTTAATAATGTTCATAATTTTTTTTTGCAAAATTAGTGAATGAGTTAACGTTGATATTTACGCAAAGTGGTAAATGGTGGTTTATTGGTTAAAAAAGGGGTTCCCTCTCTGTCATTTTAACGATGAGTGCGCATCTGCAATTGCCTTAAAGGGGCCATACTTATGCTGAATTTCAGAAAACGTATCACTATATGGGCCTACAGGGTTATCGATTTCTTTTTTTGAAAGATCCGGGTAATCATGTTTGTTCTTTATTAAGGGCCGTGGCTTACTGTCGATGTATGCAGCCACGTCCCACGCCTGTTCATTACTAAGTACCGGATGATCATATGCGGCTTTATCGAAGGGCATATTATTTTTTACAAAGCCTGCCAGCATCGAAATGCGATACATGCCGGCTCCGGTGTTGAAACTGCCGTTACCCCAAAGTGGCGGATATTCGAAGCCTCCATCTTCATTCGGTTGTCCCTGACCATTATCTCCATGACAACGTTCGCAGTAATTTACGAAAACAATTTTACCTTTTGCGGTATCGGCCGCACGATCCAGGTAGGGAAGTCTCATCACTCCGGTACCAGGTGGATTTTTCTTTACATCATCACTCAGCCAATGCATGTATGCAATCATCGCTTTCATTTCGTGACTGTTCGTATCAATAGCTGAACCATTGAGACTCCTTTCGAAGCAACCATTAATGCGCATCGGCAGCGATATCATAGCTCCGTCTCGGCCACTAAACCTTGGATAATTCATAATTACTTTTCCAAAATTATTTCCCCATGGTCTTATGCCGCCATCCATATGGCAGTTCTGGCAATTCATGCCGTTGGTGATATGTGCTACTCTTCCCTGAGGCCCAAAGTATTCGCAGGTATGGACAATGATGTTGTAGCCTGAGCGCACGAGTGTATCCTCCGGTTTTATCTGGTAATGACTCCATCCATACCACAGCCCCTGCGAAGTGGAATCTATATGCTGAGGTCTATTTGTTTGTGTATTGCACCCAACGGTTGACGCCGCTAAAAACATAACTGCTAAAGAGCAGCCAACCGATGTTATTATCAAATTATTTAAAGAAAACATTTCCCTAATGTGGTAATTTTTTTTGCAATAAACCATATACCCATGTACCGGCAATAGCGCTGAGAAGTGCAATGCTGATCACTAATGCCCCTGAACCAACGAGAGCATATAAAGGACCGGGACATGCACCGGTGAGGGCCCAACCGAACCCGAATAACAGCCCTCCGAAAATTTGTCCCTTATTGATCTTCTTCGAATACAATTTTATTGGCTCCCCGTGAATTGTTTTCATTTTAAATCTTTTTATTAAATTGACTGAAATGATCCCTGTTATCACAGCAGAGCCAATGACTCCGTACATGTGAAAACTTTGCAGACGAAACATCTCCTGGATACGGTACCACGAAACCACTTCGGACTTAATAAGAATAATACCGAAAAGAATTCCAGCAAACAAGTATTTTACATTGTACCACCACGGATGCTGCAGCGATGATTCGTTGATGCACATTGCATCGAGTGAGCGAACCTCAAAGTCGGTGTTGGTTTCTGTCTTTTCCAGTGTGTCTGCATCAGTGCTCATACTTATAATTTTAAAATAAAAGGTAAAATGAGATTCGCCATCATGAAGCCTCCTGCCATGAAACACATGGTTGCAATGAGCGAAGGTAACTGCAAATTGGAAAGTCCCATAATGGAATGACCGGAGGTACATCCGCCGGCATAACGCGTTCCAAAGCCTACAAGAAAACCACCACCAACGATCATAATAAATCCCCGTAGAGTAAACAACTGGCTCCAGTTAAAAATCTGCGTTGGCATCAGCGAATGAAAATCAGTTATGCCGTAACTGCTTAGTTCAGAAGTTAGCCTTGGACTAATGCGAAGCTGCTGGCTATTTATTAAAAATTTGGCAGCTATAAAAGCACCTGCTATGATACCGAATGCGAAAAATAAATTCCATGTTTCCTTTTTCCAATCATACCTGAAGTAATTAGATTTTGCCGGCAAGCATGCAGCACATATATGTCGTAGTGATGAAGAAACGCCAAATGTTTTATTTCCAAAAATCAATAATAAGGGCACCATGAGTCCGATTAACGGGCCCGATATATACCAAGACCATGGCTGTTTAATTAAGTCGAGCATAAGATCATTTAAAGATAAAGTTGCAAAGTTAGCGGGTAAAGGGTTAACCTGATTTTGGAAAGCTTTCGATACTTTCTAAAAAAAATCCCGAATCATAGTCCGGGATTAGTTTTTTTCTAAAAAAGAAGTGTTTATCCTTTCTTAATGTGGTCATCACTTTTTTGAGTCTGAACAGGGTTTTGCTTCTTCCCGTCGTTTGATGGCACATTATTGGGTGTCTTATTTAATTCTCTGCGTAGCAAATTTTGATTGTGTTGCTGCGTTTGATTATTTGAATTTCGTTGGGTATTTTGATAAGTATTATTTTTCTGTTGCGTATTTGCAGGTGATGTTGTTTTGTTTGTTTTGTTGGTGTTCGGTGTGGTTACCTTCACCGGGGGTTCCGGTTTGGGATTATTGCTATTAGGGTACGCCGGTTTATTGAATTGCAAATTCTTTTGCTGATTCTCCTTATTTGGATTCTGATCTTGTTTGCTTTTATTTAAAGAATTTTGATCAGGTTGGGAATTATCAAACTTTCTTGTATTGTCATTAGTTTGATTTTGCGGATTCTTATTTACCGGTTTTTGATCAGAGGGGTTATTAAATTTCCGTGTATTATCATTGTTCTGATTCTGCTGATCATTGTTCATGCGATGCTCATCTGATGCAGGGCTGTTGTCCTTTCGGGTATTATCATTATTCTGACTTTGCCCGTCATTGTTCAAATGATTTTCATCAGACGAAGGATTGTTGAATTTCCTCGTGTTATCATTATTTTGATTTTGCTGATTGTCCTTATTACCGGGGTTGGCATTATTGTCTCTCCTGTTATTATCATTTTGTTTGTTATTCTCCTGGCCGTTGTTTTGAATCGGTTGATTGCGATTGTCCAAAGGATTGTTGGTCTTTCTCACGCCAGGATTTTCGCGTTCCGGCGCTTTGTCAACAGGATTTAATGTATTCTGCTGATTGTGATCGTTCGGACGCTCACCGTTGCCATTTTGATATTGTTGCTGGCGATCTCTCATTTCTTTTGAGTCAGCAATCTTTCTTGGTCTGAATTGCTGATTTTGTTGTGGCGAAGTTTCTTTCACCGACGGCCGGTACATAGTAATTCTTGAATTGGAGACTTCCGTGCCGCCCGGTTTGTTTCTTTGCTGAATCCCTATCGGGCGTATCGTTTGATGGGTATTTCTTTCTACATCCGTTACCGAAGGGCCTGAGTTATAAATATTATTCCTGTTTACAACGCGGGTATTATTGATGATGATTGTATTATTAATGATCGTCCCATTCTGACGGCGATCAACATAATAATTATCGATTTGCCTGCTGTTAATATATTGTTGAGGTACAAACGACCAATAATCTGCAGGAATCCCTCCACCGAAATTTACACTGATGCTCATGCCGGGTCCCAATGGTGCCCATCCGTAATAATCACCACCCGTTCTCCAGGCCACCCATGCCGGCGACCATTCATATCCAGGTATCCAAATCCATCCATAAAGAGGATCATATGTCCAGCGGCCGTAATGGAACGGCGCCCAACCCCAGTTGTAATTGGAAACCCATGTCCATCCATAGTCTGTATATGCCCAACTACCATTGGTGTAGTAAGGTCTGAAGCCCGGGTAAGATGGTATCCATCCATAACCGTAATTAGGATAATCGATCCACTGGCCGTATGGACTGAGATCATCATAAAATTGTTGATAGGTGATATCTTCACCCGGCTGAGACTGATAGGTATCGTCAGATGTGCTGCTATAATAATAATGGTTGCACGATACCATTGCAAGCAATAGAACGGGTGACAGGATCTTGTATAGCTTTTTCATTGTAAATAGTTTTTTATTATTAGACTCGCATAAAGCTTGCCGGGTAGCTTGAAATGAGAAAAAAACATGACTTTAACTAACCGTTAACCCCGCAGCACTAAAGGTATTGAATCAATCGTAATTATCTTCAGAATGTGTAGCGTGGTAATAGCTGATATTGATCATCTTTCAAAAATCAATTGTACTTGTATTCAATTTTTCCTAACAATTCTTTTTGTTTAGAAAAACACTTTTCAGTTTCCAGCAGGTTCTTATCGTTATAAGTGTATTGCCAGATAAAATAATTGCTGCTTCCTTCTTCTGTTGAAATCATTTGCACCGGCAAATTCTGATCGTTGTATTCGTACATATACTCCGGCAGCAACCTTTGCGCACGCTCGTTGAAATGCACCACATCGGTCAGCCTGTTCTTATCGTCATAGTAGTAATAAAATCTTGTATCAGCCGGATTGCCCGAAGGGTCTTCTTCAATTACATTCCCCAAAGAATCCGTAACAAATGTGATGGTTGATACGAGCACATTATTTTTTTTCTTAAGCATCTTAAGGGGTTTTCCCGCATTGTTATAAAAATATTCATGCGTTTCAGTAATTGCAGAGGAATCATCGTCTGCTTTGGTGACGGTGCTTATCATTTTCAGCCTGCTGTTGATATCATATTCATACTGCGTCGTGTTGGTTGAGTTGGGCGTTTCATCTACCGATTTTACCGGTTGTCCGTTTGCGTTATAATCTACAGTAAGAAGCGATTGGCCTGTGATGTTTGACTTAGAAAGCATCTGCGATTGGCTGTATGTGCTGTTGATTTTTTTTTCGCAGAAAAAGCCATCGCTAGGTTGGCCATCTCCTTCAAAGCTTTTTAGCTTAATCTCGCTCAGATGCTCTGTTTTCAGCGTGTTAAACTCTTTTATAAACCGCTGATTATTCCAAAGGTCTTTGTAGAAATATTGGGCATGTACCGGGAAAACCTGCATGCAAAAAAAAATTAGTAAAATAGATGAATAGCATTGCTGAGAATCTTTTAACATAAAGGAATATTTGGATTGCAGGATGTTTTAACTTTCATTGTCGTAAAATAACAGAATAATTCCGCAGGCAAATTTAGTTTGGTATTTTTAACCATAATTTATTAAATATTAGAATCCAATGTCTCACCTGCGGAGCGGAAAGAAAAAAATTGCCTCAACTGTGGAACGACAGTAATTGGAAAATATTGTCACAGTTGCGGCCAGGAAAATATTGAGCCTAAGGGAAGCTTGTGGCATTTAATATCTCATTTCTTCAACGGTATAACGCAATTCGACGGAAAGTTTTTCACGTCAATGAAAGGCCGTATTGTAATACCGGGTTTTCTTACGGGGCAATGCATGATCGGCAAACGGGCAAGCTACCTCAATCCGATTCGAATGTATCTTTTTACTTCTTTCATTTTTTTCCTGGTATTCTTTTATGTTGGCAACAGCGCTCAAATGATTGTAAAAATTAATGGAACAACAATGCCCGCGATCGACTCAAGTGATTTAAAAGAAGTTTCAGCTGTGATCAATGATGGCAAACCATTAACGCAAGAAGAATTACAAAAACGAATGACATTTACCGACTCTACTTCGCTGACTTCACACAAATCCAGAGAAGAATTTGATTCATTGGAAAAGATTTCTGATAAGAAGACTGGTTGGCTAAAAAGGCTCTTTATTTATAAAGAGATTGAACTCGATCAGAAATATCCTAACGATAAAGGTAAAGCGATTGACAGCCTCAGTGAAAAGATGATCCATGCGCTTCCAAAACTGATGTTTATACTGCTGCCACTTTTTGCATTGTTCCTGAAAATTTTATACCATCGCAAAAAGATTTCTACTACACGGATCATGCTATATTCACCTTACAAGTTTTTATCTTTGCTTTTCTGGTAATGCTTGTCGGTGCGCTCGCTGGTACTATTTCATCGGTAGTGCATGCATCCTGGCTGAAATATCTTAATTTATTGTTTACTTTAGCGATCTTGTACTACTTGTATAAGGCTATGCGGAATTTTTACGACAGGGCATATGGAAAACCGTTGCAAAATATCTTTTGTTAATAGTCTCTTTTTCATTTATACTGATAGGATCATTTGCCCTGCTAACATTAATTTCGTTATTTGGAATTTAAATTTTTTTTCATGCCTGAAAATAACCCCGTATCGCGTTTGCTCAATATTATGAATGACCTTCGTGAGAAGTGTCCGTGGGATATGAAGCAAACCATCCATACGCTTCGTCAGCAGACTATTGAAGAAACCTTTGAACTGGCAGATGCTATAACTGATAAGAACTGGGCGGCCATAAAAGAAGAGTTAGGAGACTTGCTTTTGCACATTGTTTTTTATTCAAAAATTGCACAGGAACAACAGCAATTTACATTTGATGATGTGGTTAATGATATTTGCGACAAACTTATAAAAAGACATCCTCACGTATATGGAAATGTTTCCGTGACTGACGAAGAAGATGTGAAAAGGAAATGGGAGCAGCTAAAGTTGAAAGAAGGCAAGAAATCGGTATTGAGTGGCGTTCCTAAATCATTACCTGCCATGGTGAAGGCAATGCGCCTCCAGGAGAAAGCAAAGCAGGTAGGTTTTGAATGGGAAACAAAAGAGCAGGTGTGGGAAAAAATTGAAGAGGAAAAACAGGAACTGCTCCAAGCCGTAAAGAGTGGAAACGTCGAAGAGGTGGAGGCCGAAGCAGGGGATCTCTTTTTTTCTGTAATTAATTTCGTCCGGTTTTTAAATGTAGATGCAGAAAATTCATTGGAACTTACTAATAAAAAATTTATATACCGTTTTACCAAAATGGAGCAGGCAGCCAAAGAGAATGGAAATAGCCTAACTGACATGAACCTGCAGCAAATGGATCATTTATGGAATGAAATAAAGAAACAACAAAAGTGAAGTTTTCTTTTCTCAAAAACACCAATAATTTCATATCGAGAAACAACTACCTGTTGGTGGCTGCTGCGTGGTTGTTTACGATTTCCTTCATTATTGACAACTATTGGAATTTTGCCTCTAACTCACACGCATTGCAGAGAAAGATCCAAAACCGGATCATCAGGGATGAAAATAAAAGTGCTACATTTTTTAGAAATACGGCACTCATCAACAAGATCATCAATCATACCTATGATGAAAGGGAGTTGAATGATGTTATTGGCAAGAATTATTTCGTATTTATTTACAGGATCACTGCTTTTAGCCCGCCGCAACTGATATTCTGGAATACACAAATAGCGGAATCAGACAGCACCACATTAGATAAACCCGACGGGACTTATTTTGTAAAATTGCTCAACGGATGGTACGTGATTTCAAAAAAGTCTTACGAAAGCCCTTCGGGATTGTTGTACACATTAGTTTCCATGATTCCTGTGAAGTGGCAATACTATGTGCAGAATCAGTACCTGAAAAACTATTTCGTAGGTGCCGAAGAAGTGCAGGACCGGTATGACGTTAGCCTAACAGCAACACCTATTCGAATCAGTGGTGACAACGGGCAGACGTTGTTTTATCTGAAACAGGTAAAAGAATCTCCGGGCCGGGATAATCTATATTCCCTTCTGTTGCGAATTATTGGCGCAATTTTAGTTTTGTTCTTCATTCAGCGGCTGGCACGCTATTACCTGGAGAAAAAAGGATTTTTATTCTCGTTTATGGTGTTGGTTATTCCAGTAGTGCTGCTCAGAATTCTAAGTTATTTTTTGCCCATACCGCTGGATTTTAAACAGTTTGATCTTTTCAAACCGGAAATATATTATTCCGATCCTATCTTCCGTTCGCTGGGGGATTTGTTGATAAATTCCATCCTGTTTATCTGGTTCATCCTTTTTATCAGGTTCGGCTACCGGTTTAAGCAACGGCCGTCACTCGTCGATACAAAATTTAAAAAGTATGTCGTGGTTGGCGGTGTTTCCCTGCTCATGATCACCATCACATTAGTGTGTGGCCATATTGTGAGCAGTCTTGTTTCAGATTCGGAAATTTCGTTTGATGTACTTAATTTTTTTACGCTAAACATATATAGTGTCATCGGATTTATCATTTTGAGTTGCGTTGCCACAGGATACTTTTTTTTGATACAAATACTGCTACAACCACTCAGAGAAGCCATCGAAGGTAATTGGTTCATATTTTACGTTTGTGTTACTATCATTGGTCTCATCTTTTTAAGTTTCGAATTCCATGCGCCGCATCTTACGTTTTATCTCTGCGTGTTGATGTGGCTCCTGGCATTCATCTATCTGTTGAGCAAAATTTCATTGGTAATTGATACGTACAATCTCATCTCGACCCGGTTTATTTTTTGGTTGTTCTTCTTCTCTGTTTCTATTACACTGGTCATTATTGTGCAAAACAGAAAAAAAGAGATAGAGGAACGCAAGGCCGTTGCCATTAATCTGGCCAACAGGTCAGACCCTTTTGGAGAAAATCTTGTGAATTTTATTTTGACTGACTTTAGCAATGAGGCGCTCAAAGGTATTTTTGATCGTTTCCAAAATCCTGTTGAAAACAGGTTTTTGAAAGATAGCTTTATCAATGAAAATTTCTCCGGGTACCTGAATAAATATGATACACGGATTTATACTTTTGATTCATCAGAAAATCCGCTCTTTAATGAAGATTCCACAACTTACAATTCGCTCAATGCAATTATCCAGACGCAGGGGAAGCCAACAGGTACACCTGATTTATATTACTATGATGTTTCTTACGATCGGTTTAATTATATCGGCAGGAAAGAAATTACAGACTCTTTGCAGCGTAAGGAAGGTTATATTTTTATAATATCCACTCCGAAAAGATATAAGAGTGACGCCGTTTATCCCGCGCTTTTTTTGAAAGGAAATAACAATTCTATTGATAACTCATCAATCTATGCAACGGCCATCTACAATAATAATCAACTCAGCACCAGCAACAACGACTATCCCTTCCCGACAAGTATAGATCCTTCTATGTTCACTTATAACGAGTTCAGGATTGTAAACAGGAACAACTATGAAGAGCTCTGGTATCGGGCCGATGAAGGGAAGGTGGTGGTGATCGCAAGGCAGAATCATTACTTTATTGAGTCGATCACGCTTTTTGCCTACTTATTTTGTTCATTCCTTGTTATCATTGTACTGTTCAATTTTCTGAACCGGTTGCTTCGCCACCGCATTCGGTCGGAAAACCTTAAGTCAGTTTGGCAATTTACTATAAGAAACCAGGTGCATGGTACAATTATTCTTATCAGCGTTTTTTCATTCTTCATCATCGGCATCACTACCATCTTATTTTTTATAAGCCGCTATCACGCCAATAACCGGGAAAGACTTAGCCGCACGATTCACGTGATGGAAAATGAAATACGCAGAACGGCCGATACCTTATCAAAGGGGGGAAGAACGCTGGATGAGTTTGATTCTGCAGCAAACGAAAAGCTTACAGAGACGGTTAACAGGCTTTCGGGAATATATGCCGTAGATGTTAACCTGTACAATACAAATGGCAACCTGAAGATTTCTTCCTTGCCATTACCATATACTAAAGGGATTGTGAGTAAAAAGATGGACCCCGTTGCATATTTCCACCTGAGCACCTTAAAGGATGTACAGTTTTCGCAGGAGCAAATGATCGGCAGCCTTGAGTATCTGAGTAATTATGTTCCGGTGAGGGATGAATCGGGGAAAGAATATGCGTTTATCAATATTCCTTATTTTGAGTCACAAAATAACCTGCAGGACGAGATTTCAAATTTTCTGGTAACGATTATCAACCTTAATGCATTCATTTTCCTAATAGCCGGGATCATTGCACTTTTCATTGCCAATAGAATTACAAGATCATTTTCTGTTATCAGCAGCAGGATGAAGGAAGTGAACCTTGAGAAAACAAATGAAGAAATTGTGTGGAACCGTAAAGATGAAATAGGCGAGTTGGTAAATGAATATAATAAGATGGTGAAGAAGCTGGATGTAAGTGCACAATTGCTCGCAAAAAGTGAAAGAGAAGGCGCGTGGCGCGAGATGGCCCGGCAGGTAGCGCACGAAATAAAAAATCCATTAACACCAATGAAGCTGAACCTTCAATACCTGCAAATGGCCATCGATAACAATTCGCCGGGTGTAAAGAAAATATCCACCTATGTAGCCAACATCTTGCTGGAGCAGATCGATCACTTGTCTAAGATCGCCAGTGATTTTGCTCACTTCGCCAATATTGGCAATACAAAGAACATGTTGTTTGATATCAACCTTACTCTGCATAGTGTTGCCTCACTTTTCTCCACCACAGATCATTTGCAGGTGAACTCGAAGCTATACCCCGGCGAGATAATAATCGATGCTGATAAAACGCAGATCAATCGTTTGTTCACGAACTTATTACAGAATGCCGCCCAGGCTATTCCTGAGGAGCGAGATGGACTTATTGAAATAGAAAGCAGGCTTCATGAAGGTCGCGTAGTCGTGTCCATAAGAGATAATGGCGCGGGTATTCCTGACCGGATGCGCCAAAAGATATTTATTCCGAATTTCACAACCAAAACTTCCGGTACGGGCCTCGGACTTGCGATGTGTAAAGGCATCGTAGAAAAACTAAATGGCCGCATTTGGTTTGAAACCAAAGAAGGAGAGTGGACTGTGTTTTATGTGGAACTCCCCGTTGTGCAGGAGCAGGAATAAAAATCAATTTCTTTTGCTTGTATTATCCTCTAAAAAATTTTCAAATTCAGCAAGGCTGAAGCTACTCAGATTATTTTTTTGCGTAACCATACCCTTCTGAGCGATTAATACACCATAACGCGTGTTGGCAAAGTCTTCAATTGCATGAGCGTCCGGATTAATTGAAACCAATACATTTTTAGATAACGCATAATCCAGCCATTGCCAACCCATGTCGAGCCTGCGGGGATGTGCATTTATTTCGATCACAACATTATGTTCAGCGCATGCGTCAATTATTTTTATATGATCAACCGGATAACCCTTTCTGCTCAACAACAGCCTGCCCGTCATGTGCCCAAGAATAGTAGTGTAGCGATTTTTTATAGCGTTCATTAGACGTATCATCGCTTTCTCTTCCGTCATTTTTAAATTGGAATGAACGGATGCGATCACAAGATCAAAGGTGGATAAGATATTGTCGCTATAATCCAGACTGCCATCATTTAAGATATCACTTTCAATACTTTTAAATATTTTGAAAGGGGTCACTTTCTCGTTTAGTTCATCAACCAACTCATGTTGCTCACGAATTTTTTCTTCACTCAAACCCTGTGCGTAAAAAGCCGATTTACTATGATCACTGATTACAAGATATTCATACCCCCTATCGATACAAGCCTGTGTAAGCGCTTCTAATGTATCAGAGCCGTCACTCCATTTGCTGTGGCAGTGAATGATGCCTTTAATATCATTTGGCTGTATAAGGGGTGGAATTTTGTTTTCTTTGGCGAGCGTAATAATTTTCTCTGATTCACGCAGGCAAGGCTCGATATATTGAAGTCCGGCCTTTGCAAATATATCTCGCTCCGAAGATGCGCTCGCTATTTTCTTTTTGTCGACAGATTTATAGAAGCCTTTGTTGAACTCGGGAGTGTTGGTGTTTTCAAAAATAGTTTCAACCAGATACTGTTCTTCCGTTGGCAACAATTTTATTTTTAAGGCATTCCTATACTTATAAAGAAAATTTCTGTTTGTATTTTCTTCAGGTTGAAAATCCTCGAGGGGTTGCAACTTTTCAGCAATTGTCTTTTCATCATGGGGAACCGCAAATTCAATCTGGTCCAGCATTTCCACTTGTCGGGCGAAACCTCCTATTACTTCGATTTTTTGGTCGGAAAAAGTTCCCCTTAGCAATGCCTTTACTTCTTCCACCACGGGTTCCAGCTCAGCAAAGAGATAATTGCCTTTTTGCTTCAAAAAAAAATCAATGGATTCTATTACGTTATCCTGTGTTTTTTTTCCAAAGCCTTTTAGTAGAGACAATCGGTTTTCATGGCATGCGTATAATAATTCCCCGATATTTTCAACGTACATTTCTTTCCAGATCAATGCAATTTTTTTAGGCCCCAATCCTTTTATCTTCATCATTTCGAGGATACCTTCCGGTGTCTTGACAAGAAGATCTTCCAGGGTTTTCATTTTCCCGGTTTCTATAAGCTCAATAATTTTTTCCCCTATAGCATCTCCAATCCCGTTTATTGAAAAAATTTTGTCGTGAGGGAGCGATTGAAGTTTTGTCGGAAGTTGTTCAATTCTGTATGCGGCTATAGAATAAGTTTTGGATTTAAAACTGTTTTCGCCATGTATGTCCATCAGTTTTGAAAGCAATGAAAAGTGTTCCGCTATTTCATAGTTGTCCATCACTCAAATGTAAAAAAATAGGGAAAGAGCAGTTATAAAATTTTCATCGCCTGAGAGAAAGAACACTGAAATTAGCTACAGTAGCCCATTTCAGAGGTATTATAAAATTAAAAGTCCCGGATGTTTTTACCCGGGACTTTAGAAGTATTTGCTTTTGTTTTAATTTACTTCTTTTTTGCAGCTTTCTTAGCGGCTTTCTTTTTAGGAGCGGCTTTCTTTTTAGGGGCTGCTTTCTTTTTTGCGGCTTTTTTTGCAGTTGCCATGTTTTTAGAATTTAATTGTTAGTTAATAAAGACTAAAAGTAAAAACATTTTTTTAACTGTCAAAATTATTTGACAGAAATTATGCTTCTGCTGAAACTGCATTTACCGATACAAGAGTTTTATTTCCTCTTGCTTTTTTGAATTCAACAACTCCGTCTGTTGTTGCATAGATGGTAAAATCTTTTCCAATACCAACATTTTTACCGGGGTGATATACTGTTCCACGTTGACGTAAAATTATGTTACCTGCAATAGCAGCCTGTCCTCCAAAAATCTTTACGCCTAATCTTTTGCTTTGTGAATCGCGACCATTTTTTACTGATCCTTCGCCTTTTTTATGAGCCATAACTTTTTATTTAAAATTCAATAATCTTATTTCAAAACCGAATATGAAATTTATTTTCGATTTGAAATTTTCTTAAGCGATGCTTTCAATTTTTATTTGAGTATACTGGGTGCGATGACCGGTTTTTTTTCTGAAACCTTTTCTTCTCTTCATCTTAAAGGCGATCACCTTATCACCTTTTACCAGGTCGCTGACGATTTCCGCCTTCACGGTTACATTGGCGTCTTTACCAGTACTAAGCTTTCCGTCATTGTCGTGCAACAAAACGTCGGGAAACTCCACTTTATCACCGGATTTGCCGGACAAATGAGGAACATACAAACTTTGACCGGGCTGTACCTTAAACTGCTGACCGGCGATTTTTACGATTGCGAACATATAGCCAATTTTTTGGGAGTGCAAATGTAAGGAATCCGGGCCTAATTTCTAAATGAAAATAAAGCTGAAAATTTGTTTTTGGTCATTTTAAGCTAAATTTCGCTGTTTTGGAGAGCCCGTAAGCCACTTTGGCCTTACTAATCAGGTGGTTCTGGTAATAAAAGGCAAGAGTATGATTCATTTTTTCAAAAGGATAGGAACAGTTAGTTTCAGCATTTATGGCTTTTTGATTTTCCTTTTGCTGATGTTTTTGCTGCTGCCGCTCTTTGTCATTTGTTTTTTTCTGGGCCGAATCAGGGGAGGAAATATTCTCTACAAACTTTGCCGCTTTTGGGCAGACGCTTTTTTCTTCCTCACTTTTATAAAAAGTAAAACCATTTATGAAGAAAAACCGGAGAGTAATAAACAGTATGTTTTTGTAAGCAACCACATTTCGTACCTAGATATACCGATGATGATGAAGGCAATTCGCCGCCAAAATGTGCGTATCCTCGCCAAAGCTGAAATGGCCGGAATTCCTCTCTTCGGATTTATATATAAGCAGGGAACAGTAATGGTTTATCGCGACGACAGCACCAAAAGAAAAGAGAGCATCAGGGAACTCATCAGTTTTATTCATAAAAGAATATCTGTTTTTATTTGCCCGGAAGGAACGTTTAATATGACCGGCCGGCCATTGAAAAATTTTTATGACGGCGCATTTAAAACTGCAATTGAAACACAGACTCCTGTTTGCCCGATCTTATTTTTAGACACCTACGACCGGCTCAACTATCATTCAATTTTTTCGTTGACTCCCGGAAAATGCCGTTCTGTCTTTCTTCCCCAAACCTCTACTGAAGAGCTTACGATAGATGATCTCCCTGGTTTGAAACAAAAAATATTTACGCAAATGGAAGAGACATTAATCCGGTATAAGGCAGGCTGGATAAAACACGATTCAGTTGACGTTTTATCAGGAGTATAGAATTTAACTTTGCACGAATGCAGGAAAAGTTGCCATCACAGAATTTATTTGACGATACAAAGCAAAAGACAATCTGGATCGAAGTAATTCTTCCGTTGGCAATTCCCAAAACTTATACCTATTCGGTTCCGCCGGCTCTTCAGGAAAAATTGAAGACTGGTTGCAGGGCGGAAGTTGTTTTTGGGAAGAATAAAAAATACGCCGGTATCATAAAATCAATTAGCAAAGAACGGCCTGTTTATGAAACCAAAGATGTCCTCAATATTATTGATGATGAGCCTGTTGTTTATCCGCAACAGTTGCAACTCTGGAAATGGATGAGCGATTATTATATGTGTACCGAAGGTGAAGTAATGACCGCAGCCTTGCCCACACATTTGAAGCTGAGCAGTGAAACAATTTTAATTTTTAATGAAGAATATGGCGAAGATTTTTCAGACCTGGATAATGATGAATACATGGTGGCGGAAGCATTGCTGCTAAAGAAAGAACTGAAACTATCCGAAGTGCAGCAGGTAACAGATACCGTGCACGTGTATCCGCTGGTAAAGCGACTGATCGAAAAGAGAGTTTGTTTTGTGTGGGAAGCATTGAATGAAAAGTATAAGGAGAAAAAAGAAAATTTTATTCTCCTGAATCCGGAGTATAGCAGTGATGAAAAACTAAATGAACTATTTAATAATTCGAGGGCGCCGAAGCAAATGGAGTTGCTGTTGAGCTTTCTTCACTTACTTAAAACAGAAGGCGAAGTATCACAGACTGAGCTTTTAAAAAAATCAAACGCCTCCGTTTCACAACTCAAAGGATTGATTGATAAAAATATTTTGTGGGTAGAAAAGAAAAGTGTCGACCGGATAAAAATCCTTCCGAAGAAAAGCGAAGTAAAGTTTCAGCTGAATGAAGTGCAGAAAAAGGCCCTTGAAGAAATTGATAAAGCATTTGAAGAAAAAGATGTTTGCCTGTTACACGGTGTCACCAGCAGCGGTAAAACGCAATTATACATGAAGCAGATTGAAAAATTTATCAATGAAGGTAAACAAGTGCTGTACCTGCTTCCGGAAATAACGCTGACGGCGCAGATCGTACGGAGATTGCAAATCAGTTTTGGCGGGAATATTTCGATTTATCATTCTAAATTTAATAATAACGAACGTGTGGAATTATGGAATAAAATAAGAAATGGTGAATCAAAAATAATTTTGGGAGCAAGGAGCGCTTTATTTCTTCCATTTAAAGACCTCGGGCTTATTGTTATTGATGAAGAGCATGACGCATCCTTTAAACAACAAGATCCTGCGCCGAGATATAATGCAAGAGATGCGGCCGTTTTCTATGCTACTTTGTTTAAGGCAAAGGTATTGATGGGAAGTGCGACCCCCTCACTCGAGAGCTATTATAATGCACAAAGAAATAAATATGCTTTGGTGAAATTAGAGGAGCGATATGGTGGTATCCAACTGCCGGAAATAAGAATTATCGATACAAAAAAGGTGGCTGCCGCCAGGAAAGGAAAAGTGATGATATCTCCACAACTGAAGGCTGCCATGGAAACCGCGTTGACACAAGACCAACAGGTAATCCTGTTTCAAAACAGGAGGGGATACACGCCTTTTTTAATATGTGGAACTTGTGGCTTCATTCCGAAATGTCGTGATTGCGATGTAACACTGACGTTTCACAAATATTCCAATAAGCTTCATTGTCATTATTGTGGCAAGTCTTATCCCAAACTAACTGCGTGCCCGGCATGTGGAAGTGTAAACTGGATAGAAAAAAATTTTGGAACAGAAAAAATTGAAGAAGAACTCGCAGAGGATTTTCCCAACAACCATATTGCAAGGATGGACGTGGATGCGGTAAAAGGAAAAAATGCGCATGATACGCTGATAAAATTATTTGAGCAGCATCGGATAGATATTCTCGTGGGAACACAAATGGTAGTGAAAGGCCTCGATTTTGAAAAGGTAAATCTTGTGGGTATTCTGGACGCCGATGGATTATTAAGCTTTGCTGATTTCCGTGTGCATGAACGTGGATTTCAACTAATGGAACAGGTTAGTGGAAGAGCGGGCCGCAAAACGGGGAGAGGACTTGTATTGATACAGGCATCGAAGATCAATCACCCGGTTTTGTTATTTGTGCAGGAGCATGATTATAAAAAATTTTACGAAAATGAAATTGCCGAACGACGGCAGTTTTATTACCCGCCATTCAGCCGGCTGATAAGATTAACCTTGAAACATAAAGATAAAAATACGGTGCAGGAAGCATCCTATAAGTTAGGGGACATGTTGAAAAAGGACTTTGAACATACTGTTGGCCCGGCATCACCTGTGATTGGCCGCATACGCAGCTTGTTCCTGATGGAGGTGTTGATAAAGCAACCCAAAGACGCCGCACATATACAGGTGCAAAAGAAAGTAATTCATAACTGCATCGATTTGTTAAAAGCTGAAAGACGGTTTCGGAGCGTAGTGGTAATAACGGATGTGGACCCGATGTGAGGACAATTTTTTAGTTTCATTTTTTTAGTTCAATTTTAGTTAATGCAGGTTTCAAAAGATTTTTCATTAAAGCAATTTCATACGTTTCATACAGATGTGTCAGCAAAGTATTTTGCTGCGTTTCAGTCGCTAAGTGAATTGCAACATATTTTGGAATTGCCGGAAATTAAAAATGAACCCTTGCTCATATTAGGCGGGGGCAGTAATGTTCTTTTTACCAGGAACTTCAATGGGCTCGTTGTAAAAAATGAAATCGGCGGAATTGAAACAGTGCATGAGGACGAAAGACACGTATATGTAAAAGCGGGAGCGGGTGTAAACTGGCACCGGTTTGTGTTGCATTGTATTCATAAAAACCTGGCAGGCATTGAAAACCTGTCGCTCATACCCGGCAATGTGGGTGCTTCGCCGATGCAAAACATTGGCGCCTATGGAGTGGAAATAAAAGATGTGTTCCATTCATTGGAAGCTTATCATCTTTTTGAAAAAAAGACGTATACATTTTCGCCAAACGATTGTGAATTCGGATACAGAGAAAGTGTTTTTAAAAGAGAATATAAAGATCAGTTCGTAATCCTGGATGTAACATTTGCGCTCAACAAGACACCCCGCTATAATATATCTTATGGAGCTGTTGAAGAAGAGTTGAAAAGAATGAATGTGCGTCAATTGAGTATAAAAGCTATCTCTGATGCGGTTATTAACATCCGTACCGCTAAATTACCCGACCCGGACCTGGTCGGGAATGCGGGAAGTTTTTTCAAGAACCCACAGGTAAAAAAATCAGCCCTAGACAAACTTCGTATATCTTCCCCCGTTATACCTGCATATAAAACAGATGAGGAATATGTAAAAATACCCGCCGGATGGCTGATAGAGCAATGTGGCTGGAAAGGCTATCGCAGTGGCGATGCCGGCTGCTATGAAAAGCAGGCATTGGTATTAGTGAACTATGGAAATGCATCAGGAGAAGAAATCCGGGCACTTAGTGAAAAAATTCGCGTAAGTGTAAAGCAGAAATTTGGAGTCGAATTGGAACAGGAAGTAAATATTTTATAAAGTTTTGTTTATAATGGACAATTTTTATCTTTAGATATTATTACCATTTAAACTTTCTTTTATGAAAAAATTTCTTCTACTCTCAGGTCTGCTTTTTGGCCTGATGAATTCTATGTTGGCACAGACTGCCGCAAAATCAGTTTATGCAGAAATAGGCGGTCCGGGTTTTGCTTCTCTTAATTTTGATACACGATTTAGCGCTGGTGAATCCGGTCTTGGCGGACGCATTGGTATAGGCGGCTTTAGTATTGATGGATCAGGAGTAGTGACTATTCCGATTGGATTGAATTACCTGGTTGGTAAGGATCATAAAAATTATTTTGAACTGGGTGCGGGTGTAACGCCCTTATTTGGATCCGGTGATCTAAGCGGAAATTTTTCTTCAACATTTGGACACCTTTGGATTGGGTACAGGCTTCAACCACAAGAGGGCGGATTTACGTTTAGGGCAGGCATTTGTCCCGTTTTTGGAAATGGATTTTTTGTTCCTTACTACGGAGGACTTTCTTTTGGATATAAATTTTAAAAGAAAAAGCTTATCAAATCAAATAAAGAACTCAGGAGATCTTCCTGAGTTCTTTATTTGAAATCATCTTCGTCTAATTCATCTTCCCTGAAGGATTGCGTACTTAAGTTCAGCATGCTTCCCATGAGGTCTTTAAATTCCACTTTACCCTGCACAACTTTTTTGCTAATCAGGGAATAAGAGGCAAGGCCGTATAAAACAAATTCCATCAGCAACGCATTTTCCTTTGCATTGGCACCGGGAAAATATTTTTTTACTAATCCATACAAGCCGTCTACTTTATACAACATCTCAATTTTTTCTTCGTCTTTTACATCGAAGAATATGTTTAGAAGATTTCCCGAATCGAACCAACGGATGATGGTACGGTAAGGATTTTCATCTGCAGCATCTTTCGGTTTTCTTTTTTTGAAAGTTTCGGGATTGGGAAAGTATACAGCAAATTGAGTGCGAATTGCTTTATCCATTAAGTTGTATGCGACCTGGTAAGGGCCTTCCTGTTCGCCTTCATACACCAGTTCTATCTTCCCTGTAATTGAAGGAATGATACCAACAAGATCGCTGATCCAGATTTGCGTTTCTTTTTCTTTGTTCATAATAGCCCTTCGTTCTGCGGAGCTAACGGCGTTTTCATACGCCGCAATCGTGAGCCTTGCAGAAACACCACTTTTTTTATCTACATATTCACTGGCACGCGCTTCAAAGGATACCTGCTCGATCAGCCTTTTTACCAAATCACTTACCTGTATTTTTTTTATCTGGTCGGTGTGAATAGATGCTTCCTGCTCGGTAATCAGCAAAGAATTCTCAATATTAGTTGGATAATGTGTGAGAATCTGGCTTTCGATTCTGTCTTTAAGCGGAGTCACTATTGCGCCCCTGTTTGTATAGTCTTCCGGGTTGGCAGTAAATACAAACATAATATCCAAAGGCAATCTTAATTTAAATCCTCTTATCTGCAAATCACCTTCTTCGAGAATATTAAACAGGGAAACCTGTATGCGTGCCTGCAGGTCCGGCAATTCGTTGATAACAAAAATGCCACGGTTGCTTCGCGGAATGATGCCATAGTGAATTACTCGTTCATCTGCATAACTTAATTTAAGATTGGCTGCTTTTATAGGATCGATATCACCGATCAGGTCTGCAACGCTTACGTCCGGCGTGGCCAGTTTTTCACCATAGCGATATTGCCTATGCAACCAGGTTATAGGTGTATCATCACCTTTCTCTTTTATTAAGTCTTTAGCGTATTTGCTCAATGGATTAAAAGGATCGTCATTCACTTCGCTGTCTTTTACAACAGGAATATATTCATCCAGTAATTCAACCATCTGCCTGGCCATACGTGTTTTGGCTTGTCCACGCAAGCCAAGAAATAAAATATTGTGTCTCGATAAAATAGCTCTTTCTGTGTCAGGAATCACGGAGTCTTCATAACCAATAATACCAGGGAACGTCATTTCCTTCTTACTGATTTTCTTTATCAGATTTTCGCGAAGCTCATCTTTTATCGATTTTGGTTTATGACCACTGTCTTTTAATTCGCCTAATGTTTTAATTGATTGTACGTTCATTAAATATGCTGAATTTATTTTCTTCTAAATAATATATACTGTAGTAGTGTGACAATTGGATTTTTAATAGACCGTTTTTCTCCTGCCGCTTTCAAAATCCCTGAATATAAAAGCACCCAGCCTGTCAAGGGAAGCAAAAAATGCTTTGCCGTTGTTGGTTTCTGTAAATTCCGTAACGAAACGTTGCAGGTATGGATCGCTTGCGATCATAAATGTAGTAATTGGTATTTTAAGTTTTTTGCATTGCGCAGCAAGATTCATGCAACGATTCAAAATTCTTCTGTCAACTCCAAAGCTGTTCTTATAATAACGCTTACCTATTTTCAGGCAGGTAGGTTTTCCATCCGTTATCATAAAAATTTGCTTATTGGCATTTTTTCTTCTTCTTAAAATATCCATTGCAAGCTCGAGACCCGCAACGGTATTGGTGTGATACGGACCTACCTGCAAATACGGGAGATCTTTTATCTCCACTGTCCATGCATCGTTTCCGAATACAACAATATCCAGTGTGTCTTTTGGATACTTTGTTGTGATCAGTTCACTTAATGCCATGGCCACCTTTTTTGCAGGCGTAATCCGGTCTTCGCCGTACAGGATCATGCTGTGTGAAATATCGATCATCAGCACAGTAGAAGTTTGTGCTTTGAAGTCTGTTTCGCGGATTTCAAGATCGTCTTCAAACATTTTGAAACTATCAATACCATGATTGATCTGTGCATTTCGGATGGAAGACGTAAAGTCTATTTGCTCGAGCGTATCGCCAAATTGAAAGGGTCTTGTTTCAGGATTAATTTCATCACCCACGCCCGGTTTGTATGTATTATGATTCCCTGATTTTGTTTTTTTAAGCTTTCCGAAAATTTCTTCCAGGCTTCTTTTGCGTATGCCCTGCTCTGTTTTTGGTGTGATCTTTATTTCGCCATTTTGCCTGTTTTCATCAATGTATCCTTTGTCTTTCAGGTCTTCAATAAAATCTCCCATACCATATTCATCGTCAGTAAGTTTATATTCCTTGTCGAGTTCCGTCAGCCAGCTCAGGGCTTCTGCCACATCGCCACTGGTATAGGTAAGTAATTGCATAAAAATATCCAGCATCTTCTCAAAAGAAGACTTATTATTTTCATTGGGATCGTATTTTGAAAAATTATGTCCGCGCATGTAATAAAATTATTTTTAAAAGTTACAACCAAATTTTATAAAATGATTTCAAAAAGAAATAAGGTACCTGTCAGCTCTTAAGATTTTTTGTTTACAAATGCTTATTTGTTTAAAAGGAGATACGCACTTAAGACAACTGCGAAATAAATTTAAGACAATTTATGAAAATAATCTGTTGTCTTTGGGTGTGGTAACGTTAAATAAGAAGTGAAAAACCTGTTTTCACAACGACTCTTTTATGGATGAAATAAAGAGGACCCCGATCGGAACCCTCTTTATTTTGTTCGTTATAAAAACATTATTGTGTTTTATCTGTAACCGGTTTCGGCTTTCTCGGAGTAGGTAAATTATTGATAACCGGTTTTCTGAGTTCGCCGTTTGAGTCCAGCATATTTGTTGTTTTAAAATAGGCTTCCATGCCCTGCAATTGTTGTAACAGTTGCTCTACGAGCTGATTTTCATAAGCGAGCCCGGCTTGTTTGTCTTCATCGAGACTATTGAAATAGGTTACTTGCTGTTCGAGGTCTTTTCGCACGGATTCTGAAACTTTTTTTGCAAGGGTCGAGTCTCCTGCTTTGTAGCAGGCCAATAAGAATTGTTCTGAGACCTGGTCCTGGAATTGCCTGCGCGATACAAGCCCATACGGGAAATTTTCCTGCAGCATCATATGGTCGCATTTTTCGAGCATTTTTTTGGCTTCATCTTTACGGTTGTGATCTGCCAGGTTGCTTGCTACTTGTGCAAATTGCATCCTTATCGTATTAAGATGTCTGCGATTTTCTTCATCATAATAAACACCCGGTCTTTGTGCATCGCCAAACTTAAATTTATTCATCATCACATTATAGGCCCAGTCACGGTTTACATCCCCATTTTTCACCGGCACAAAGCGATATGTTAATCCATCAACACGCAGGTATTGTTGAAATCCTAAATCATCGTATGGTGCCGTGAAATAGATTGGCCGTTTCCAGTGATTTGCTGCCATTATATTTAATATAGCACTTTCGTTTTTGGTTAATGCATTTTTTGGAATGGCAAATTGTACTTCACTCACCACACTGTCATTGGGGTTTACGGTACCGTTCTGTCTTACCAGGGCGGTATCCACAGGAATCTCAACATTTTTAGTTGGATAAATATTCAGATCATCATCGCCATAATGAACCATTCTTGTCGGGTCATCACTGCCTGCATAATCCTTCATCATGGTATAGAGATCCATTGGCTTCGACTGGTCAACTTTTGCACCCGGTGCATCCGGGTCATAATAAATCGCATCCCGCTTACTTCCTATAATCTGGTCGGCTGTCCATAAAACATCGATAGGTGCACTTTTATTTACTTTATATCGTAATTGGTTAAGATACCAATCAGTTCCCATAAGGCTTGAGTTGATTACACGAATATCTCTGCGAATGCCCAATACTTCCTGCGCAAACCAGAGCGGATAGGTATCATTATCACCAAACGTAATCAGGATTGCATTTGGTGCACAACTTTCCAGGTAATCAACTGCGATATCAGGAGCGAGCGTTTTGTGGCTGCGGTCATGATCGTTCCATTCCTGCTGCCCCATTATTACCGGTACGGCCAACAGGCAAATTCCTGCCGCGGCATAATTGGCCAGGCCGATGGGTTTAATGAATTTTTCAAATTGCTCTTTTACCCACATGACACCAAGACCGATCCATATAGCAAAAGCGTATGTGGCCCCGGTATAGGCATAATCACGTTCACGTGGCTGATTACCGGGTTGGTTTAGATAAACGATTATCGCGAAACCGGTGAAAAAGAAAAGTAAGCCGGCTATTAGTGCATCCTTTTTATCTTTTTTGTATTGATAAACAAATCCAAGAATACCCAGGAGAAGTGGTAAAGCAAAAAGGGTATTATGCGATTTATTATGCTTTATGCTATCAGGCATTTTACTTTGATCACCTAGCCTGGCATTGTCCCAAAAAGATATGCCTGTAAGCCAATTGCCATCGCGTACGTTACTCATATCAATACCTTCGATGTCGTTTTGTTTACCGGCATAATTCCACATGAAGTATCGTACAAACATCCAGTTAACCTGGTATTGTAAAAAGAAATTAATGTTGTCAGCCATCGTTGGTTTATCAAGGTACTGACCCGTTTTTGGATCTTTCCCGATTCCCGCAAAAGCTGCGTAATAATCCGCGTGATTCTGGTCATTGCTGGCATCCCACATTCTCGGGAAAAAATGCTTGTCTTCCGGCGCATACTCTGTTACATACTGCCGGCCTTTCTTTTCATATTTGTCTTTGCCTTTTACATAATAAGATTCGGTGACAGTGTTCGAGGGCTGTGCGGTGAAATCCTGCCCGTATAATATTGGCCAATCTCCATATTGCTGGCGGCTGAGATAACCTACAAGACTCACCGGATTATCTACATTGAACATATCTACAGCAGGATCGGCAAGTGAACGGATCATAGTAGTGAAGTAAGTAGAAAATCCTAAAATGATAAAAGCAAAACTCCACATCGCTAATTTCAGGAAGTTCCAGTTACGCTTTTCAGCGGTGCGAATAAGCCAGTAAATGATTACAGCAAGTAATACAAAGAAAAAGGCAAATCCCGAAAAGAACGGAAGCCCGAAATCATTTACAAAGAAGATATCAAATTGTCCTGCCAGCTTGATTGTCCATTGAATCATGGGCACCTGCACGATTCCCAAAACGAGACAAGCAATTACAAATGCCCAAAATGTTTTCCAAGGTGTAACTGTGTAACGTTTGAAAAAGTAAACCATTACAATTGCGGGAATAGTAAGCAGGGGCAATAAGTGTACACCTACAGAGAGGCCTATCAAATAGAAGATTAGTATAAGCCACTTGTCTGCGGGTGTGAATTGACCTTTCAAGCCTCTTGCCTTTTCTTCAGTAACGGCGTGTTCCCATTTTAATATTGCCCAGAAAACTATCGCTGTAAAAAATGAAGCACTGGCATAAACTTCTGACTCAACAGCGCTGTACCAAAATGAGTCCGAGAATGTGAACGCCAAAGCACCAACAGCACCTGCTGCCATTATGGAAAATATCTGAGCGGATGTAAGAGGATTGGGGTTATTTTTTTCGTAGATTTTCCTGGCAAAGTGAGTGATGGTCCAGAATAGGAATAAAATGGTGAAACCACTCATCAACGCACTCATACTGTTTAGTCCGAGAATGGCTTTATTCGGATCTGAGAAAGGAGCCATGAACAACCTTCCCAGCATAATAAAGAGCGGTGCTCCGGGTGGGTGGGGTATCTGGAGTTTGTAAGCACTGGAAGCAAATTCACCGCAGTCCCAAAAACTTCCGGTGGCTTCCATGGTCATTAAATAAACGGTTGAAGCAATCGCAAAAATGATCCATCCCGTGATGTTGTTGATTTTTTTAAAGCTCATAGCCTGGTTTTAAACAGGGGCAAATATAAAACTATGGAAGCTATGTTTATAGTGCGCGTTCAGAATTTATGCAAAGGAATGTTAATTTAATGTGCGATGTTTGAGATGCGCTAAAGAATTTGCGATGTACTATTTGCGATGTTCGATGCGTGAAAAAAGCATTTTATCTATGGAGTGTCTGGTTGCATCAGGATACTTGACGTTTTTATTTTTTGCCAGATGAAAAGAGCTTTTCTGCAACTACATGTTGCGGTATTTTTTGCGGGCTTTACTGCTATACTGGGTAAGCTGATCAATCTAAATGAAGGCATTCTTGTTGCTTACCGGATGCTGTTGAGTGCCATTACACTTGGTGCGATCTTGTTTTTCAGAAAGCAACTAATAAAAATTTCTTTTAGCAATCTGGCGAAATTATTAGGTGTAGGTGCCATCATTGCTTTGCACTGGGTCACATTTTATGGCAGCATCAAATATTCCAATGTATCAGTGTCGGTAACCTGTCTTTCGGCAATCGGCTTTTTTACTGCATTTTTTGAACCGGCCATTACAAAAAGAAGGATTGATATTGCAGAAGTAGTTCTCGGCTTGTTAGCCATCATGGGTATTTACCTCATTTTCGATTTTTATCCGCAATATAAAACCGGCATTATCTTCGGCATACTGTCCTCGATGTTCGCCAGTCTCTTTCCCATTTTTAATAAAAAATTACTGAAAAAATTTTCCCCGGAAAATGTTACATTATATGAAATGGCAGGCGGCTTCCTGGCGTTGTGTGCTTTGTTACCTTTCTATTTGAGATTTTTTCCCGCTTCGTATTTTATTCCCACATCATCTGACTGGTTGTGGTTGCTGATTCTCGCGTGGATATGTACTGTGTGGAGTTTTATTTTATCATTATCCGCGTTAAAATATATTTCTCCGTTTACTGCAAATCTTACTTATAACCTGGAACCCATATATTCCATTATCCTGGCGTTCATTCTTTTCAAGGAAAATAAGTTTTTAGGACACGGATTTTATGCAGGGTTCACACTGATCCTTATTGCCATTGTGCTACAGATGAAAAGAGTGTGGGATGAAAGAAGAACAGGCAGATTGAATTCTAATTAAGGAACTCTATGTTATGATGCAGTTTTGCAAACGCCCGAAACATGGCACTGACACCACAATACTTATCCTGTGAAAGCTGTACGGCCCGGTACACCTTAGGCTCATCTTTTTTATCCACCTTTACTTTGTAAATAACCGTTACCTCGTCATAAATTTTCGGATCCTCTTCGGTAAGATGTGCATCGACCTGGATAGAAAGTTGGGAAAAAGAAACGCGCTGCTTGTTAAGTATGCTTACTACATCCAGCCCGGTGCAGCCTGCGAGAGAAACGAGCATCAATACCTTTGGACGTGTGCCCAGGTTTTGTCCGCCGCCGTTTATATCTGTGTCTATCAACACATTGTGGCTACTGATTTCGGTATTGAAAGCCATGCCACCCTGGTGGATAGAAGTAATAGTAGCTGTTGACATTGTTTGTTACTAAGTTTTACAATTTTGAATTTACCGACGAAGAGATCTGGCTGGCACTCATGGCCCCGGATTGGCGCCACAATACTTGCCCTTTTTTAAACAAAATAAGCGTTGGTACACCTTGTATATTAAAATGAGCAGCCGTATCGGGATTTTTGTCCACATCTATCTTCAGTACCCGCACCTTATCCTTGTTATTCTGCGCATATTTTTGCAGCTCCGGCGCCATCATTTTGCAAGGGCCGCACCAGGCCGCGGTAAAATCTACCAGCACTGGTTTCTCGTCATTTATGATTTGTCCAAATGTTTCCATATAAAATCTTTGCACTTTAAAGAGCATAAAGTGTGCCTGCACTTATTGGGGCTAAATTTGATACATTCTGTCATATTTACCTGCAAAAAAGCCCTTTATTTATTTTTTGGGTAAATATTTCTTCATTACCTTTGCCGTCCGAAAAAATTTTTACAATGGCAAGAGTATGTCAGGTTACAGGAAAAACGCCGGTTACAGGTAATTCGGTTTCCCATTCCAACATCAAAACCAAGCGCAGATTTTTACCCAATCTGCAGAAAAAAAGGTATTTCCTGGCGGAAGAAGATAAATGGATTACATTAAAGGTTTCTTCAGAAGGCATACGCACCATTAATAAGAACGGGCTTTTTACTGTGGTAAAGGAAATGAGAGCGAGAGGCGTAAAGATTTAACCAGCTAATTAACTATTTTAATATACCAAAATGGCAAAGAAAGGAAACAGGGTTCAGGTGATTTTGGAATGTACGGAGCATAAGACCTCCGGGCAGCCGGGAACCAGCCGTTATATCACCACTAAAAATAAGAAGAACACACCTGAGCGTCTGGAATTGAAAAAGTTTAACCCGATTTTGAAAAAAGTTACCGTTCACAAAGAAATAAAATAATCATGGCAAAAGCAGCTAAAACGGCTATCAAGACCAAAGATCAGAAAGCAGCAGCCGAAGCAAAAAACTGGACAAAGGTGATTCGCACGATAAGAAGTCCAAAAACCGGTGCGTACACTTTTAAAGAAGCAATTGTGCATAAAGATAAGATCAAGGAATTCCTCGCCGGCTGATTTTGTATGTAACTCATTTAGCGAAGCTATCCTGCGTATGCGGATAGCTTTATTTATTTTTGACCATAACCAATTTGTACAATGGGGATTTTTGATAAAATATTCGGGAAAAAAGAACAAAAGGAAAGCCTCGACCAGGGATTGCAAAAAACAAAGGCAGGCTTTTTTGATAAGATCGCCAAAGTAATTGCCGGCAAGAGTACGGTAGATGAAGAGGTGTTGGACGACCTGGAAAATGCATTGGTCGGTGCTGATGTGGGCGTGAATACTACTGTAAAAATTATCGACGGGATTGAAAAGCGAATTGCGAAAGATAAATATGTGAATACAGCCGAACTGAACCACATTCTGAAAGAAGAAATTCAGTCCGTGTTGGTTGACTCGTCGGATGATTCCTCTTACAAAAGCTATGAACTACCCGAAGGTCATAAGCCGCATGTAATATTAATCGTTGGGGTGAATGGCGCCGGTAAGACTACCACCATCGGTAAACTGGCTCATAATTTTACACTTGCGGGTAAAAAGGTTCTGCTCGGTGCTGCCGATACTTTCCGCGCTGCAGCTGTTGATCAATTGGAAATATGGAGCAGAAGAGCCGACGTAACCATCGTGAAACATAATATGGGCGCAGATCCCAGCGCGGTAGCGTTTGATGCAGTGCAAAGTGGGGTTGCAAAAAATATGGATGTGGTGTTGATTGACACAGCCGGAAGATTGCATAATAAAATTCACCTGATGGATGAGTTAAGCAAGATTAAACGTTCGGTAAATAAGGCATTGCCCGGTGCGCCGCATGAAGTATTGCTGGTGCTGGATGGCAGTACCGGACAAAATGCACTCGAACAGGCAAGACAATTTACTGCAGCAACGGATGTTACCGCCATTGCAATCACCAAACTGGATGGTACCGCCAAAGGGGGAGTTGTGTTGGCCATCGCTGATCAGTTTAAGATTCCGGTGAAGTTTATTGGCGTGGGTGAAAAAGCAACTGACTTATTGGTGTTCGATAAAAAAGAATTCGTAGATAGTTTGTTTGAAGGAGTAAAATAAGTTCAGGAGTTTCCTTCCACATTGGTTAATATGGAGACCTCTTCCGTATCCATTTTCTTGTAATGAAAAATTTCTGTAAAGCCTGTTTTTTCAAATAATATTTTCAGTTGTGGAAAGAGGTAGATGATATACACCTTGCGGGGATTGGTTTTTAGGGATGCCTGTATACTTCGGATCACTTTTATCAGCACTAAATGATTGAATGGATTGTAAAAGAAGAATACATCATCATCGTCTTCAACAACATAATCGGCAGCATCCATGTGCCGAACAATAAATTTAGCATTGGGATATCGAAATTGATTTTTTGTAATGTTCTCCTTCGCGATTTCGCAAAGCTCTTTGGCAAAATCTATACCCGTGATCTTTGTAAAATGATGGCGGGCCGCCACAATCAAAACCCTGCCTTTGCCGCATCCAAAGTCCACAATACTTTTTTTATTAAATTCTTTTATCCGGTCAAAGCTTTTTTCCAGCAAGAAATAATTAGACCCCAGGTAAATATCACCATTCTTAAGATTTTCACCGGTAATGGTCAATGCTTTCAGATCATTTATTTCTGAAGTTTTGATATGATATTTTCGTTCGCCCTTGATATCATTGATGACGGTGAACCATGCGAGTTTGGTGTTCCATTTTTTTGCAGTTTCAAAAAAATATTTCAGGTAATAAAAAACCGGCATTATCAATTGAAATTTTCTCTTGGAAAGTCACATTCCATTTCGAATATAACTCATATCTGTAAATTTGCTCCGCATGAAGACAAAAAATTTCAGGAAAGAAAAGGTAAACATCATTACCCTCGGCTGTAGCAAAAACATGGTGGATAGTGAAGTGCTGAGTGGCCAGTTAGCCGCGGGGGATATTGATGTGGTGCACGAAAACAAAAAACTGGACCATACCGTTGTTGTAATAAATACCTGTGGCTTTATTGACAAAGCAAAAGAAGAAAGTATCAACACTATTCTCGAACAGGTGGAATTAAAAAAGCGCGGAAAGCTCGATAAGGTCTATGTTACCGGCTGCCTGAGTGAACGCTATAAACAAAGTCTCGAAGAAGAAATTCCGGAGGTAGATGCATTTTTCGGAACGATGGAATTGCCATTTCTGCTGAAGAAATTCGATGTCGATTATAAAGCTGAGCTGTTGGGAGAAAGACTATTGAGTACGCCTTATCATTATGCCTATCTTAAAATAAGCGAAGGTTGCAACCGCACATGCTCGTTCTGCGCTATTCCGTTGATGAGAGGCGGACATGTGAGCAAGCCGATAGAATCATTAGTCGTAGAAGCAACAAAACTAGTAGATAAGGGTGTAAAGGAAATTATCCTGATTGCGCAGGAACTAACTTACTATGGACTGGATATTTATAAAAAAAGAGAATTGCCTAAGTTGTTACATGCCCTTGCTGATATAAAAGGCTTGGAATGGATACGATTACATTATGCCTACCCTTCCAAATTTCCGCTGGAGATAATTGATGCGATGAAGGAGAGAGAAAACATTTGCAATTATCTCGATATACCATTGCAGCATGCAAGTAACAAGATGCTGGCCGCGATGAAAAGACAGATCACACGGGAAGAAATGGAAGATTTGATTGGTGAAATAAAAAGCAAGATACCGGGCATATGCCTCAGAACCACGCTGATTGCCGGTTTCCCGGGAGAAACAGAAGAAGATGTAGATGAGTTGAAAGCATTTCTTCAAAAAATGGAGTTTGATCGTGTCGGCATTTTCACTTATTCGCATGAAGAGAATACGGGTGCTTATGGATTAGTGGACGATGTACCTCCGGAAATAAAAGAGCAGCGTGCGCAGGAGATCATGGAGTTGCAGCAGGAAATTTCTTACAAAAAGAACGAGGAAAAAATCGGTAAAGTTTTCAAAACAATTATTGATAAAAAAGAAGCGGGCAGATATCTTGGCCGCACAGAATTCGATAGTGTAGAAGTCGACAATGAAGTCATCATTCATTCATCCAAAAGATTATCGCCTGGAGATTTTGTAAATGTAAAAATCACGAATGCTTTCGATTATGATCTGGAAGGAGAAGTAGTTTAAGATGTCTGGTCTTTTGGAATGGCCCGACGCCTTGAACAAAGATTTTACCTTTCCTGCCCGAACTCCTCAGCATCTTTGTTTAATTCTTCCACAGACAAAGTATGGTTTCCATCCTGAATGATCATTCTGTAACGAAAGGTAACTGACTCCCCATTTTTCAACTTCAGATTTATCGAAAATTTTCCATTAGAAAAAATCGTTTGCCCGAGTGGATTGGCAGCGAAGAGCCCATATCCGCGTGCATGCCAAAACGTAGGATAGCCGGGGTTTTCCGGGTGATCGATTATAGTGATACTTATGGAGTCATTGCCCATCTTTCCAAAATTTTTACACCAGACGCCTCTTGTACCCCACGCGCTGTCGCCGGTTTTTCCCTCGCTTGTGAAATAATTTCCGTTGGCTAACGAATCGGTAACTGCCTTTACTAATGTTACGTTTCCTTTATCGTCTTTGTATTCCTTATCGGTGTTCTCCGGTATCTGTAATTCGTGTGCCAGCCGCATTCCATACATGCCATCTTTTGCGTCAGCAAAAAGAACCGTCGTATCAGCCTTCAATGTTGTAATCCTGTCGATAATTCGTAAATCTTTTGTTCCCGAAAAAATTAATTGCGTTGTTTCTTCCAATAAAACCTTTTTCTGTTGATCGGTCCAGTTGGCGTGATACACGATTACTCCTTGTGCACCACCGGATGTTTTAATGATTCGATCTGTCCGTATCCATCCGTATAGATGTTTTTTCTCCGCCGGTATCGCGTACGAATTATTCCAAAAATCCAATCCATTTACATTTTCATACGTGAACCAGATACCGAGGTGATGCGGATGATCGGTAGGATCGCCGGGCCTTGGCCGCATGGGAAAACCTCTTGTAACGATGACATCGTCGGCTGCTCTCACCGGGTAAAGAACCGGTTTCTCTAAGGTATCAGGATATAAAAAACTGGTGAAGATTTTATTGCCTATGAAAACATCAATTTCATTTTGGCCAGGTTCTTTTATCACACGAACCTCTTCGTTCGGCTGTGAAAAGGCTGACGAACTCAGCATTATAACGGCAACGAATAGACGGAGATTTGCTAATACAATTTTCATATCGCTTTAAAAAAATGGATCGTCTTAAGGAATAGTTGTTAATAAAAAACTTCGTGTCTTTGCGCGCAAAAAACCTCAATACTTAAACGCCTTCCCTCCCGCCATCACTTCCTGCGTAGCTTCATCAAAAGTCGCCTTCATTCCCGTATGAGATGAAGCTGTAACCATGATGTTGGCGATAGAATGACTATAACCTGCTTCCACAGGCGCATGCGGAGTTTTCCGACTGCGAACACATTCCATCCAGTTTCGTATATGATTGTCCGTAAGTATGTCGCCACCAGTATTGGCGGAGGCCACTGCTTTTGCTGCAGTGGATAAAGTCATCTTCCGGTAAAAGATTCGGCCGCATGCCCATTGCATCAGCAAAATGCTTGGTGAGGCCTCCTGTGGGGGAAACTTTATTAGTAACCAAATTCAATTCACCACCATTGGAATAGTAAATTTCAGAAGGATCTTCTGTGCCGTTATCCATGCGTGCCTGGAACGAAACCTGGAATCCTGTTGAGGGATCATCTTCCGGTCCGTAATCGAACGCGGCCGTTATCGTATCCCAGTTTCTTCTTCCATCCTTCCACATATAAATGCCGCCATTGGCAACAGCGCTGCGAGGATGTTTGAGTCCGCTAAACCAATGCACTGTATCGATCTGGTGGCTCATCCATTGTCCCGGAAGCCCGGAAGAATAAGGCCAGAATAGACGATATTCCAAATATTTCCTCGGATCATAATCTTCATAAGGCCGGTTTAAGATATAACGCTTCCAGTCGGTGTCCTTTTCTCTCAATTGAGCGACTAATTCCGGTCTGCGCCAGCGCCCCGGCTGATTTACATTCCATGTAAGCTCAACCATCTTAATGGGGCCAAATTTTCCCGATTGAATGAAATCTGCTGCAGCAATATAATTGTCACCGCTTCTTCTCTGCGACCCAATCTGTATAATCTTTCCTGAAGCCTTTATGGCTTTCAATGCAGCACGATTATCTTCCATGGTTTCTGCAAATGGTTTTTCTACATAAGCATCGCAGTCTGCCTCAACCGCTTGTATCGCATGAAGCGCATGTTGAAAATCTGCTGTACTGATAAAGACTGCATCGACCAATTTCTTGTCGTACATTTCCTCATTGTTGCGACAGCTAACTATATCGTGCTGCATTTTATCTTTCCAGAATGCAACGCCTTCATCCCTTCTTTTACTCCAGATATCCGAAACAGCAACTAAATCAAAATTCAATTCTTTGTAGTGATTCATAAAAGGAGGCATGTGCGAGTTACGATGCCTGTCGGAAAAGCCAACAACGCCAACTCTTACGCGGTCATTTGCGCCAATAATATTGCGATAACTTTTAGCGCTGAATGCGTTGGCGCCCAGATAAACGCCTGCCGAAGTGAGCGCAGTCTTTTTGATAAAATCGCGTCTGGAATTTTGCATATCAAGTATTTTATTCGTTTATGCTAGATTTAAGCAGTATTATGGAGAATTAACGATTAAAGTTACAAATTACAAACAGCCATTTTCATTATATCTTTGCGCTCTTTAACAAACTTCAATGGGTCGATCGTTTCAATCATCATATATTTCGTACGAAGAAACGGGAAAGTTCACCAAAATTGTTGTGGATTATCTGAAAGGTGCATCGAGCCTTAAAGATTTTTATGCGTTTGAGGTAAATGATTTCGGAATTGAATCTGTGATAGAGGCTAAAAAGAAATATCCGACTGACCGGAAATTGCTGGTGGATCAGTTACAAAAGCAATACGAAGGTTTGGAAGATGCTGACGCAGCAAAAGCCAATATCAATACACTTCTTGATGAAAATACTTTTACCGTTTGCACAGCACATCAGCCTAATATTTTTACCGGGCATCTATATTTTATTTATAAGGTGCTGCATGCGATAAAGCTGGCGGAGGTTTTGAAAAATAAATACCCCGACTACAATTTTGTTCCGGTGTATTTCATGGGCAGCGAAGATCATGATCTCGATGAACTGAATCACATATTCATCGATGGGAGAAAGTATAGGTGGCATACGAAGCAGACAGGTTCTATTGGCCGGATGAAAGTGGATGATTTGCTGATTAAATTAATTGATGATATCGCGTCGAGACTGTTGGTGGAAGAACATGGCGGAGATGTGGTTGAACTGATGAAAAAATGCTTTCAAAAGAATTCAACTATTGCTCAATCCACTTTTTTATTTGTTCATCGTTTATTTAAAAAATACGGATTGATCGTTCTTTTGCCGGATAATGATGTATTGAAAGAGGAGATGAAGGATATTTTTGAACAGGATGTTTTTGAAAATATCCCTTTTGAAATTGTCAATAGAACGACAGATGCTTTGTCGAGGCAATATAAAGTGCAGGTGAATCCCCGTGAGATCAATTTGTTTTACCTAAAAGATAACATACGAAACCGGTTCATAAAGATGCATGACCACTATCACATTGACGATACGCAGATCAATTTTACTGCTGAGGGCCTGAAAAAGGAAATTCAGGAAAACCCAGGGCATTTCAGTCCCAATGTGATCATTCGTTGCCTTTACCAGGAAAGGATGTTGCCAAATATCGCATTCATCGGCGGTGGAGGTGAGCTGGCTTACTGGCTTGAGATGAGGAGTTTGTTTGATAACTACAAAATACCTTTTCCAGTGTTGGTACTGAGAAATTCTTTTTTACTTATAGAAAAAAAATTCGACCAGTTATTTCAAAAGTTAGGTGTTGCAGCAAAGGATGTTTTTCAAAGCGAACACATCTTATTGAATGAGATCGTGAAGAAGCATACACCGCTGCGCCTGGACCTCGAAGAAGAGAAATTTCAGTTACGAAAGGTGTATGCCGATATCGAAACGCTTGCAAAAAAAATAGACGTAACGTTACATCAACATGCAGAGGCCCTCGAAACAAAAACATTGAAAAGGATCGATGAACTGGAAAAGAAAATGATGCGTGCAGAAAAGAGAAAATTTGTTGACCTGCGAAATCAGCTTTCAAAATTATATTCGTTTCTTTTCCCCGGAGATAACTTGCAGGAACGTACAGAAAACTTTATGCTCTTTTATGCAAGATGGGGAAATGATTTCTTTGATGTGTTGTACAAAAATTCTTTGACGCTGGAACAGGAGTTTTGCATTATTGAAGAAAAGGATTAGGCAACAACCCGCATTTATTTATTTTCAATACCCTTGGCTTTTTTCTCCACTTCTTCTTTCATTTCATCTTTGTACGCGGCGAGTTTTTTTGCAAGCGTTTCGTCGTTGGTGCCTAATATTTCTGCTGCCAGTATCCCCGCATTCTTAGCTGCATTCAGCGCTACTGTGGCTACCGGCACACCATTGGGCATTTGTAATATCGAAAGAACAGAATCCCATCCGTCGATAGAATTGGAAGATTTTATCGGAACGCCGATCACAGGCAATGTTGTAATGGCCGCGACCATACCGGGCAGGTGAGCCGCACCCCCGGCACCCGCAATGATCACCTTCAATCCTTTTTCACGGGCTGCCGAGGCATAGTCTACCATGCGCATAGGTGTACGGTGAGCCGACACAATCGTAAGTTCATACACTACATTAAATTTTTTTAAAATTTCTGCGGCGGCTTCCATTACTTTCAGGTCGCTGTCGCTGCCCATGATGATGCCTACGAGGGGATTCATACCTGTTTGTTTAAAACAAAGAAACAACACTTTTTTATAACACGAATTCAAGGGCACGAATTCCACGAATTTTTTCCGCAGGAATATTATCTTTTTGGCGTCAAATGCTTGTATTTTTCTTTAAAAGGCATCGATACATTTTCCGAGGCTGAATATTTTTATATTTGGTTGTATTTTCAAAAAATCCTGCATGCGTCTAAACAATATTGTCTTAGTACTGTTTTCTGTTTGTGTTTCCACTATAATTATTTCATGCAAAGGCAAGAAGGTTACACCCAATTCCCGGCCCAAAGGCGATGGCCCGGTGATAGTGGATGTGATCGTGGCGGCTTTACAAAAGGTTAATAATACTATTGAGGCAAGCGGTACGGTAATAGCTAATGAAAATGTTGACCTGCATCCCGATGCCACCGGTGTTCTTACTTACTTAAATATTCCTGAAGGCAAATTCGTGAAAGCGGAGACGGTACTCGCCAAAGTAAACAGTGCCGACCTGGTAGCACAATTGGAAAAAAGCAAGGTGCAAATGGATCTTGCTCAAAAAAATGTTGAGCGTCTTCATAAATTGCTATTGGTAAACGGGGTAAATGAAAGCGATTATGATGCGGCTGTTAACCAGGTGCAGAGTATCAAAGCAGATATGGATTACACACAGGCATTGATTGACAAAACAATAGTTCGTGCTCCGTTTGATGGTACTGTTGGTTTGCGGCAGGTGAGCCCCGGTGCTTATGTTTCTCCCGCTACAGTTTTGGCCACCTTACAACAATTGGCAAAACTGAAAGTTGATTTTACTATTCCCGAAGAATACAGCAACCTGGTGAAGGTAGGAAACACGGTAGAGGTAGAAATAGATGCATCCGGTCATGCCCGGCAAAAAGCAACCATCATTGCCATAGAACCGCGGGCTAATGCTCAAACGAGAAACCTGTCAGTAAGAGCAATACTCAATGGTGGAGAGGTGAACCCGGGAGCATTCGTAAAAGTATATATCGGTGCGGAAGGTTCTGGAAGAAATGCGGTCCTCGTGCCTACAAGTAGTATTATCCCAAATGATATAAATAATCAGTTGGTCGTGATTAAAAATGACAGATCACAATTTGTAAATGTGACTACGGGAATGCGTTTTGCCAATAATGTTGAAATTATAAATGGCATCGGCCCTGGCGATACTGTGGTGATAACGGGTGTATTATTTACAAGACCGAACGGACCCGTAAAAATCAGAAGTGTAAAAACACTAAAACAAGCTGACGACGATAATTAAATTTTATAAAAAACATAACCGGAAAATCGAAAGAACATACAGCTTTTCTTCGTGTAGTACGGTTGGGCAATTATGAATATATCTGAATTTTCGCTGCGGAGACCTGTGTTTGCCACGGTTATGAACCTTGCAATTATTTTGTTTGGCATTGTCGGGCTCACCTTTCTTGCGGTGAGAGATTATCCTGCCATCGATCCGCCGGTTATCTCTGTTCGAACCTCCTACACCGGCGCCAATGCCGACATTGTCGAAAATGAGATTACAGAACCCATCGAAAAACAAATCAACGGGATACCCGGTATCCGTACCATTACTTCTTCAAGCTCGCTTGGAAGCAGCCAGATATCTATTGAGTTTAATCTTGGCGTGGATATGGAAGCAGCCGCAAGTGATGTAAGAGATAAAGTGGGACAGGCAGCGCGTTCGCTTCCCCAGGATATTGATGCGCCGCCGGTGGTGACTAAAGCGGATGCCAACAGTGATTTTATTTTGATTCTTGCAGTGCAAAGCCATACCAAGACTTTGCTGGAACTGAGCGATTATGCTGAGAATGTGTTGCAGCAACAATTGCAAACTATCAACCAGGTTAGCGCGATCAACATTTTTGGCGAAAAGCGATATGCCATGCGCATCTGGCTGAACCCAGATAAAATGAATGCATATAATGTCGCCTATAATGATATAAGCAATGCGATCAACAGTGAAAATATTGAATTACCACCCGGGAAAATTTATGGGAACAATACGGATCTTACCATAAGAGTTTTAGGGAGGTTGACAAGTGAACAGCAATTCAGAGATCTCATTATAAAAGAAGACAGTACCGGAATTGTAAGATTAGGAGACGTAGCCCGTGTTGAAATAGGCCCGGAAGACCCGGAACAAAGCTGGAAATACGATGGTGTAAACGCAGTTGGTCTCGCCATTATTCCGCAGCCCGGCGCCAACAATATTCAGATTGCAGATGAATTTTATAAGCGAATAAAACAAATAGAGAGAGATACCAAAAGTGATATCCAATTGAAGGTCCTTGTGGATAATACGAAATACATCCGGCAGTCATTGTATGAAGTGGAAGAGACCATCGGAATTGCATTTGCGTTGGTTGTACTGGTAATATTTCTTTTCTTTCGCGACTGGCTTATTGCGCTGCGCCCGTTGATAGATATTCCGATCTCGTTGGTGTCTACGTTCTTTATAATGTATGTAGCAGGATTTACGATAAATATTTTGACGTTGCTTGCTATTGTGTTGGCCACCGGCCTGGTGGTAGATGATGGAATTGTGGTCACGGAAAATATTTTCAAAAAATTTGAGAAAGGAATGCCTATAAAACAAGCGGCACTTGAAGGAAGTAAAGAAATATTTTTCGCAGTCATTTCCACTTCTATTACGCTTGCAGTCGTTTTTCTCCCGGTAATATTCTTAGAAGGATTTATTGGAAGATTGTTCCGTGAGTTTGGAATAACGTTGGCCGCTGCAGTTCTCGTTTCAGCGTTTGTATCACTTACGATCACTCCGGTGCTCAATGTGGTTTTACATCGCAAAAAGGCAGGTCATGGATGGTTTTACAATAAGACAGAACCTTTCTTCCGGGGGCTGGAAACCGGCTACCGGCGTACGTTGACGGCATTCATGAAGATAAGATGGGCTGCGTGGCTGATTATCGGAGCATGCGGTTTAATTATCTGGCTGATGTTTATAAATCTTAAAAGTGAATTGGCACCATTGGAGGACAAAAGCAGTGTGCGATTTTATGTGACGGCACCGGAAGGCACCAGCTACAGTGCGATGGTACATCTTACCGACGACATTGCGAATTACTTATACGACTCAGTTGCGGAGCGTCAATTTGTTTTTGCAAGAACACCCGCGGGAGCTACAATCAATACTGCACAGCCGCGTATCGGTCTCATTCCACCCGAAGACCGCATGCGTACCCAACAACAGATCGCCAATGATCTGCAAATAAAAATGCGGAGGTTTAACCAGGCAAACATTTTTGCTTCACAGGATCAAACCATTGCTGTGGGTGGTTCAAGGGGCGGTGTGCCGGTTCAGTTTATTATCGAAAACCAGAATCTTGATAAACTTAGAACTATAATTCCGAAATTTTTGGAGGAAGCAAGAAAAGATAAAACATTCTCCAATGTGGATGTAAATCTTAAATTCAATACACCGGAATTACAGATATCTGTTGACAGGATGAAGATCAAAGATCTCGGACTATCTACGCAGGATGTAATTTCTACCATGCAAGCTGCATTCAGCGGCGGTAGATTAGCATATTTTATTCAAAATGGTTTTCAATATTCGGTAATTGCACAGGTAGAAAGAAATGACCGCAATAAGCCGCAGGATATAAGCGATCTGTATGTTCGCAATAATGTTGGTCAGAGTATTCCGCTTTCATCTGTCATTACTATGAAAGAAGGCACGGATCCCGCGGTGTTATATCACTTCAATCGCTATAAAGCCGCTACCATCTCGGCATCGCTGGCTGATGGTTATACAATAGGTGACGGCGTTAAGGCCATGCGTGCAATTGCAGACCGGTTATTGGATGAATCGTATTCAACAGCGCTGAGCGGCCCTTCAAGAGATTATGCGGAAAGCTCTTCCAACATCGTGTTTGCATTCATTCTTGCGCTTATTTTGATTTATTTAATTCTTTCTGCGCAGTTCGAAAGTTTCTCTGATCCGCTCACTATTATGTTCACAGTACCGCTTGCACTTGCGGGTGCTTTGCTCAGCCTGTGGGTGTTTAATCAGACATTAAATATTTTCAGTGAAATAGGCATGATCATGCTGATTGGTTTGGTAACGAAAAACGGAATATTGATTGTGGAATTTGCCAATCAAAGAAGGGCAAATGGTTTACAAAAGCGGGAAGCAGTAATAGATGCAGCTACACAGCGTTTACGACCCATCTTAATGACCAGCCTGGCAACCTCTCTCGGTGCCTTGCCGATTGCTTTAAACCTTGGTGCATCTGCGGGTAGCCGTATATCTTTGGGTGTGGTAGTTGTTTGCGGTATTATGTTTTCGCTGATCTTTACTTTGTTTGTAATACCTGCTGTGTACACTTATATTTCCGGCAGGCACAAAACCAAAGAAGAGAAAGATAATGAATTTAAGGGTATCAAGAGAGACATAGAAGGACTGAGCGAATAGCGCTTTTGAAAAACTATTAATGATGAAATGAAAAAAGTAATTTTTATACCACTAACCCTTTTATTTCATGCTGCATTTGCACAATCGCTTACGTTGCAGGATGCGATCAACATTGCACTAAAGAAGAGCCTCGATATTCAGCTTCAAAAGAATAATGTTGCGATCAATACTATTAATAATAACATTGGGGTAGCCGGTGGATTGCCTGTTGTAAGCGCCACCGCCACCGACAATGAACAATCTACCTACGTGCATCAAAAGCTCAACTCAGGAGTTGAGATCAAAAGAACCGGTGCACTGGGAAATAGTCTTACATCCGGAATTACCGCCGGGATATTATTGTACAATGGATCAAGAGTAGTGGCTACAAAGGAACAGCTCGCTAAACTGGAATCACAAAGTGAGCAGGTGCTGAATTCGCTGATACAAAATACCATGGCGTCTGTAATGACCGGCTACTATGATATTGTGCGGCAACAATCTTATTTAAAAGCCATTGACAAATCGATAGACGTGGCCCAACAACAATTGAAAATTGTACAAACACAACGAAGTGTCGGCATGGCTAATGACGCGGATCTTTTTCAATCGCAAATAAATTTGAACAATCTTGTGCAGCAGCGGCAGGCGCAATTGCTGGTAATAGACCAGGCAAAAACAGGATTATTGCTGTTGCTGAATTTACGCCCGGATTCTTCTGTTAACATTGTGGATACCGCTATTGAAGTCGACAAGAATATTGTGCTGGGAAATATATTGGGTGACCTCGATAAAAATGCAGATATCATTGCTGCGGATGAGCAGGTGAAAATAAATCAGCTTATTGTAAAAGAAACAGCAGCGCAGCGTTATCCTTCACTTCGTGCCAATTTAGGCTTCAACTACAACCGAAGCCAGATCTCGGCAGGCAATTTCTTGTTAAATGAAAGTCGGGGCCCCTATGGCGGTTTATCATTAGGCATTCCTATTTACAACGGTTCTGTTTATAAAAGGCAACAAAAGGTAGCAGAAATCGACGTGCAAAATGCCGAGCTTGAAAAAGATATCATGATCAGAAATTATAAGGCGCAGGCGGTGCAGGCTTACCAGGCATATGCTTCTGCCATACAGCAACTGGATTCGCAACGCATCAATGTGGAATTGGCGCAAAAATTGATTGACCTTATGCTGTACAAATTTCAACTCCGCGAAGCCACCATAGTAGAGCTAACGCAGGCTCAGCAAAGCTTTCAGCAGGCTGCTTACGCGTATACCAACATTAGTTTTGCTGCGAAATCTTCCGAAATAGAATTAAAGAGACTCGTGAATCAAATTCCCTTTTAAAGAGTTCGATGAATTTTTAGTTTAACCATACAAGGCATATCAGTCTGGAATTTACTAATATGCCTTATATGTCTTGTACGGTTCAGTTGTCAAATAAAATAGTAAGTGAGCTTGAGGAAGCTTGAAATTTTATTTTCGTGTAACCGTTTATGTTAGATTCATGATTTTACCTTCAGCATATTGCAGATCTGGTTGGCTTTGTATGTCAGGTCCTGGACGCTACTGCTTATCACCGTTACATGCCCCATTTTGCGCCCGGGCCGGGTTTGTTTTTTACCATATAAATGAACAAACGCGTTGTCGATTTTCAATACTTCAGCTAAACCTTCATAACGCACGTCGCCTGAAAAATTTTCTTCCCCGATCAGGTTGATCATGGCAGAAGGAAGAATTATATCAGTATTTCCCAAAGGATAATCTAAAATGATTCTCCACAGCATGTCGAATTGAGAACAATAATTTCCTTCAATGCTATGATGGCCGCTGTTGTGAACACGTGGCGCCGTTTCATTTACCCAAACATTTTCATCAATATCAACAAACATTTCTACTGCGAAAAGCCCCGGGCTGTTGAAATTTTTTGCAACTGTTAAGGCAATCGCTTCTGCCTTCCAAAACGTCTTTTCCTGCAGGGCAGCCGGGCAAAGCTGGTATTGCAGCAGGTTCAGATCATTATTGAAAATCATTTCCACGGGAGGATATAAGCCAGTTTCTCTTTTTGAATTAATGGCAACGATTATGGCAATCTCTTTTTTTATCTGTATCATTTTTTCCAGCACCGCCGGTGCGTCAAAACCCTTCTCGACCTGCTTTTCATCTTTTAATATTACGACACCGCGACCATCATAACCACCAGTGGCAAGCTTATGTACTGCAGGTAAGAGACTAATATTGTTTTTTACTTCATTGATATTTTGAGTTACGATAAATTCCGGCGAGGGTACATTTATCGATACATAATATTGCTTTTGTGAAATCTTGTTTTTGATAGTTGAAAGAGTGGATGGAGTGGGAAAAACTTTTACGCCTTCATCCAGAAGTTTTTGTAAAGCCTCTGTATTTACCGATTCAATTTCGATAGTGATGGCATCGAGATGCTTTCCGAAATTATAAACGTCATCAAAGTTCCTGATATCTCCTTTTGTAAAGTTGTTGCAAAGATGTGCAGCAGGGCACTCCGGATCATTTTCCAGAACAGAAGTTTCCACTGTATAATTCGCTGCTGCTTGCAGCAACATTCTTCCCAACTGGCCGCCGCCTAAAATGCCAACTTTCATGTAGTTTTTTGGCACAAGATAAATGGTTTACTATTGAAAATAAAGGATTCGTCCGGTGACAATTCCGAACATGTCATAGCGCAATCATGAAATTTGACCTATGCCTTCACCCCCTTATTATCATCCCACCAGCCTTTCATTTTCCTGATGTAAATAATTTGACCGATATGATAGGCATTGTGTGTTCCGATATGTGCAATGGTAGAATACCACGAGGCGAGCTTAGCGTCATCAGCCGCTTCAATGGCCTTTTCCCATTCAGTTAAGACACTGTCAAGTCGCTTCACTGTTGCTGCCCAGGTCTTTTTATCAACTGGTGAAAATGTTTCCTTGTTATTTCCATTAAATGCGGCTGGCGTTTCTCCTTTAAATTTTGCGAGTGTTTGCATGTCCCAGAAAATAAGATGGGTGGTTAACTGGGCAATGGAATGATCTTCGTTGCTGTCTTTCCAGTTGGCTTGCTCCGGAGTTAATCCTTCTATTGCGATGTTAGCGGGTACGAACCATTCTTCTGAATTGTGGGTGCTTTTTAACTGTTCGAGTAAAATAGATTTCAATGTAGGGGTTTTATCGTTTTGTGCTACGGCCGAAAATGTAACACCTAACATAAGCAGTAAGAATATTTTTTTCATAAAAAAGTTTTTGATTGTTGAAATGAAATTAAGACAAGCGGTAGAAAAAATTCAACCGCTCATAATTTTGTTTCCGAATTCGAAAGTGATTTAGCGGTTTGCTTTGTTTTGTCAATCGGCAGCACCAACAGAGTGAGCTATAAATTCTAATTTTGCATAAAAGAATTTTATGAATACATCTACGATTGCTCCATCAAAGAATGAGAAGGAAACCGATGATTTTCTCCCCTTACAGGGAACAGACTATGTTGAATTTTATGTAGGTAATGCAAAGCAGGCAGCGCATTATTACAAAACCGCTTTTGGATTTCAATCGCTCGCCTATGCCGGACCGGAAACCGGAGTAAAGGATAAAGCCAGCTATGTAGTGCACCAGAATAAACTCACGTTTGTGTTTACTACTGCACTGAGAAAGGATAATGACATTGCCAATCATGTTGCCCTACATGGAGATGGTGTAAAAGTGCTGGCGCTAAAAGTGGAAGATGCAACCAATGCATGGAAAGAAACAACGAGACGGGGTGGAAGAAGTTATATAGAACCGACAAAGATGAAAGACAATAACGGGGAGTTGGTGATGAGCGGTATTCATACTTATGGTGATACGGTGCATTTGTTTATTGAAAGAAAAAATTATCATGGCCCGTTTATGCCGGGATATAAAAAATGGGAAAGTATTTACAATCCACCTGAGGCAGGACTTTTATATGTAGATCATTGCGTAGGAAATGTGGGATGGAACCAGATGAATAAGTGGGTAAGTTTTTACGAGCAGGTAATGGGATTCAGGAATATTTTGAGTTTCGACGATAAAGATATTTCAACAGAATATTCTGCATTAATGAGTAAGGTGATGTCTAACGGTAATGGCTATGTGAAATTCCCGATCAATGAACCTGCACAGGGGAAAAAGAAAAGTCAGGTGGAAGAGTACCTCGAATTTTATAATGGCGAGGGTTGTCAGCATGTAGCGATTGCAACGAACAATATTATTGATACAGTAATAAAATTGCAGGAGCGTGGAGTAGAGTTTTTAAAAATTCCTTCAAGTTATTATTCAACACTGTTGGAAAGGGTAGGGCATATTGATGAAGACCTGAAGCCATTGAGTGAATTGGGGATTTTGGTTGATCGCGATGACGAAGGGTACCTTTTGCAAATATTCAGCAGGCCGGTGGAAGACAGGCCTACGCTTTTTTTTGAAATTATCCAGAGAAAAGGCGCCAAAAGTTTTGGTAAGGGAAATTTTAAGGCATTGTTTGAGGCACTGGAACGAGAACAGGCGCAAAGGGGAAATTTGTAGGGCTAAGAATACGTTAATCCGTTTTTTCGCGCTACATTTTTTAAATAAAAAATTTACTTTTACGTTTCATAGTTGAATATATATTGTTTTATAACCATGATGCGTAAAATTTCCGGCTTATTCTTTTCTATCATCGGAATTTTTCTTGTTGTATTTACTGCTTCGGCGCAAAATTCAGTGCCAGCGCGGGATAAAATATCTTTGAAAGAGTTAGGAATTTTTTCTAATGTAGAAGATACTCTCCAAAAGGAATTTAAAGAAAAGGGATTGGAGTGGCCTGCAAAATATGTTTACATACGGAGTTTTAAATATGACGCACAGTTAGAAGTTTGGGTAAAAAATTCTGAAAAAGAAAAATACAGGCTTTTTAAAACTTATAAAGTTTGCATGCAAAGCGGCTCAATGGGGCCAAAGCGCATGCAGGGCGACTACCAAGTGCCGGAAGGGTTTTATTATATCAATGAATTTAATCCGCACAGCGCGTACCATTTATCAATGCATCTGAACTATCCAAATGCTTCTGATGAGATATTAAGTGATTCGTTACATCCGGGAAATGGCATTTACATTCACGGCAGTTGTGTATCTGTAGGCTGTATTCCGGTTACTGATAATGATATTGAAGAAATTTATACTATTGCCAGCTATGCCAGGATGAATGGCCAGGATTTCATCCCGGTGCATGTTTTCCCGATTCGCTACAATTCGAGGAAATCAATGGAATATTTTAAGAATGCAATAAAGAACAATCCTTCCCTGGAAAAATTTGACATGAATTTGAAACTTGCATACGATAAATTTGAAGAAACCCGCCAGTTACCGGTAATACTCATCGATCGTAAAGGTGATTACGTGATTGACTAATTCTCCCTCATCAGTGTTTGAATAGTGTCCGCAGTTTTTTGTTGCAGTACAATTGTTTTGTTTTCGGTGAGTTTAGAAAGGTATTCACCTGTATAGTGCCGGATGGTGAGTAAGGTGAGATTTTTTTCTAATTGTACATCGAAAGCAGCAGAGGCATCCATTGCAACTTTTTCGATCTTTTCCGGTATATTGTCCATGCAGACCGATAAACTGATGGCGCCGTTCTGTGTGATATTGGGTTTTATTTTTATTTCATTCAATATTTTGTATAACATATTTACCGGTTCGCCTTCCACAAATGAAAAATCCCTCGACTCAAATGTGATCAATACCTGCTTGCGTTTATAAACGATAATGGGAGGTAAGTGATGTGGTGTTTTCCCTGATATAACAGTCCCGGCCAATTGGACGTCTATAAACGATTTTACATACAACGGAATATTCTTATTCTGTAGCGGTTTGATCGTTTTGGGATGAATAACCTGGGCGCCATAATAAGCCATTTCAATTACTTCTTTATAGCTCAATTCATTAATCACGGTCGCCGCCGGAAAATCTTTGGGATCTGCATTCATCACCCCTTTCACGTCTTTCCATATTGTAACGCTTTCTGCATTTAATATATTGGCAAAAATGGCGGCAGTAAAGTCACTCCCTTCGCGGCCGAGCGTGGTATTTTCATTTTCATCCGTGCTGCCAATAAAACCCTGCGTGATGATGAAATTATTTTTTTCGAAGAGAGGAATGACCTTTTCTTCAATTTGTTTGGAGGTAGCGGGCCAGTTTATTATCGCATCCCGAAAGTTATCATCGGTGCGTACCAGGTCTCGTACATCGATCCACTTGTTGGGAACTTTTTCTTCGTTCAAAAAAAAACTCATAATAGTAGTCGACAACAATTCACCTGCGCAAACTATCTGATCGTAATAGTAATTATAGTCTTTTACCGGTTTATCGTGAAGCAGCCATTCAGCCTCGGTAAAAAAATTGTTAATATGGTTCGTAGCCGCTTCCCATTGTTGGGTGATGGTATATTTTAGTAAATTGAGATGGTCCTGTTTTATTTTGCTGAAGAGTTGTAAGGCCAGTTCTTTCTCCCCGGAGTAAAATGCTTCTACAACTTTTTCGAGTGCATTGGTTGTTTTGCCCATTGCCGAAATTACTATCAGTATTTTTTCGTCTGCAAAGTCTTGTAAAATTTTTGCCAGGTTCTTTACGCGATCAAAACTGTTGATACTTGCTCCTCCGAATTTAAACACTTTCATGCCTTCCCTTTTTGCAAACAAAGTAAATGGAAATTGAAATTCAGTTAAGAAAAATTAAAATTCTTTATGTCCGGGAAATTGATAAAACAATACCTGCTTCTACAACTGAATTACGCTAATTTTGCCCGCAATATAAATTGCTGCGTTGCAATATGGTTAACAGGCAGGTATTGACACTGGATGAGTTTACTATTCGTGAAATGCGCGCATTTCCGCAGGCTACCGGCGAACTGGCAGGCTTGTTGCGCGATATTGGCCTTGCTGCCAAGCGCATCAACTTGGAAGTGAACAAAGCTGGTCTTGTTGATATCTTGGGTGATACCGGCAATATAAATGTGCAGGGCGAAGAAGTAAAAAAACTGGATAAATATGCCAATGATCAGCTTACAAGAGTATTGCAGCATGGCATCAACTGCGCGGGGATTGCGAGTGAGGAACTGGATGATGTGGTGATCTTTGACAACCAGGTAAGCATGGGTTCAAAGTATGTCTGCATGTTCGATCCGCTGGATGGAAGCACTAATATTGATGTGAATGTTTCTATCGGTACGATATTCAGTGTATACAGGAGAGTAACTCCGGTCGGAACAGCATTGACAATAAAAGATTTTTTGCAACCCGGAATGCGGCAGGTTGCTGCAGGGTATGTTATTTACGGCTCATCTACCATCCTGGTATATGCAACAAAACGTGGCGTAAATGGATTTACATTAGACCCCTCGATCGGAGAATTTTGTTTAAGCCATCCCGGAATAAAATGCCCGCCTGCGGGCAAAATGTATTCTGTGAATCATGGTAATTTTTTTCAATTTAGCGACGGTATAAAAAAGTACATTGAGATTTGCCAGAAAAAAAATAAAAATAACGGCGGGCCATACACGCAGCGATACATTGGCAGTATGGTGGCAGATGTACATCGTAATTTAATCAGGGGTGGTATTTTTATATACCCTGGTACAATAAGCAGGCCACAGGGCAAGCTGAGACTTTTGTATGAATGTAATCCGCTGGCATATATTATAGAAATTGCAGGAGGAAAGGCTACGGATGGTCACAGGCGAATTCTGGATAAACAACCAGTGGAACTTCATGAGCGGACGCCTCTCTTTATCGGTAGCTCTTCCATGATGGCTGAACTGGAAGAATGCCTGGGAGGGAAAGATGGATCGTAAGTAGTGAGTGGCCAATAGTAAGCGGGCATTAATCTGTGGCGACGGCATTTGCAGGTTTGCGAACTTCGTCTGACTCGTACTTAAAAATTAGTATCATAAAAATGAATACAATTATTTCTGTAAAAGACCTGAAAAAAAATTATGGAAAATTTGAGGCTGTAAAAGGGATTTCTTTTGACGTATATGACGGGGAAATTTTTGGATTGCTTGGACCAAACGGTGCCGGTAAGTCAACAACCCTTGAAATCATAGAAACACTTCGTGAAAAAACTTCCGGTAAAGTAATAGTAGATGGATTAGACCTGGATAAAGACCCAGGTAAGATTAAAAAGATCATCGGCGTGCAGTTACAAACGTCAGGATTTTATCCCGGGCTGAACTTGCTTGAGCTGATTGATTTGTTTTGTGGTTTATACAATACCAAAGTGGATGCAATGGATTTGCTGGAAATGGTGAATCTGAAAGAAAAGGCAAAGAACAAATATAAGAACATGAGTGGCGGACAGAAACAGCGTTTTTCTATTGCAACCACCCTTATTAATTCTCCAAAAATTATTTTTCTTGACGAACCGACTACCGGTCTTGATCCCCAGGCACGCCGCAATCTGTGGGATCTGATAAAGGATATACAACATAAGGGCACTACGGTTATCATCACTACACACTATATGGACGAAGCAGAACAATTGTGTGATCGCGTTGCGATAATGGACGAGGGAAAGATCATTGCGATTCAATCCCCCGATAAGCTGATTGATGATCTTGTTGCCTCGGGATTCGAACGGCCGAAGATGACCAAAGCTGCGAACCTTGAAGATGTATTTATTCACCTGACCGGAAAAGAATTTCGGGACGACTAAATCATTTAGCTTGTATTTAAACAAAAATTTTATTTAAAAGAATACTTATGAAGACAATAATTGTCGTTTTATTAATGCTGTTATCCGCTACCGGGTATTCGCAAACGAAAAAACCTTTGAAAAAAACGCCTGTAAAAACACCTATCGTTCAAAAGCCAACGGTGAAGCCACTTTCATCACTCGATAGCTTTAGTTACGCCATGGGTGTGCAAACTGCACAGTATTTTAAAATTGACGGAGTAGACAAGGTAAACACCGAAATGATAAAGAAAGCTTATGACGATGTTTACAATAACAAGCCTTTGCTCATGCCCGACCAGCAATGCAGTATGTTAATTCAAAATAAACTTCAGCAAATAATGATGGATAAGATCAGGGATGAAAAGGAAGCAAGCGACAAATTTTTAGAAGAAAACAAGAAGCGGCCGGGTGTGGTTACTCTGCCGGATGGATTACAATATGAGGTGATCACAAAAGGAACCGGGCCAATACCAACGGCGGCAGACACCATTAAAGCAAATTATATTGGTACTACTTTTGACGGAAAGGAATTCGATAATTCTTATAAACATGGCAGCCCCCTGGTAATACCCGTTTCCGGAGTTATTCACGGATGGACCGAGGCTCTGCAATTGATGCCCGTAGGTAGCAAATGGAAATTGTATGTTCCTTCTGACCTTGCCTATGGCGACAGGGGAGCAGGTTCCGCGATTCCTGGTGGAGCTGCCTTAATTTTTGAAATAGAATTGCTTGGTATCGTACACAACAAATAAAAGTTTATGCAAGCCGAAACATCAGATCTGAGTTTCCCGATTGGTAAGCAATCCACCTGGCATTCAAATAGCGTTGAATACAACGAAGTAGCAAAGAATGATATGCTCAATGATATAAAGATGCTTCCTCGGGCGCTGGAACTTGCCGTCCAAAACCTAAATGAAGACCAACTTCATACACAGTACAGGCCCGGTGGATGGACAGTTCACCAGTTGGTGCACCATGTGGCAGACAGCCATATGAATGCATATATGCGGTTCAAACTTGGATTAACAGAAGACAACCCAACAATAAAAACGTACGACCAGGATGCATGGGCATTGTTGAGCGATACTGAAAAATTGCCTATTAATATTTCATTAACCTTACTGCATGCACTGCATAGAAGGTGGTATCAACTGCTTGCCGATATGGAGCCGGAGCAATGGCAGCGAACGGTTTATCATCCAGAAAGGAAAAGTGAGATCACACTTTGGCAATTATTAAAAACATACTCGTGGCATAGTGTGCATCATACAGCACATATAATTAAGTTGCGCGAGCGCATGCACTGGTGAGTGCAAAAGAATTGAATCATTGATATGAAATGGAAAGTTTTATCATCGGAGTATATTTCCAGGCATAAATATTTTACAGCAAGAAAAGATAGATGTGAAGCAACGGATGGTAAAATTATTGAAGCATATTATGTGGTAGAACTGCCGGCTACAGCATGTGCATTGGCACTTACTGTTGATAATGAAGCCATAATGGTTAGGCAATACAGGCACCCGGTAGAAGAAGTATTACTTGAGTTGCCGGGAGGTTTTATCGATGAAAATGAATCTCCGGAAACAGCGATGGCGAGAGAATTGATGGAAGAGACCGGCTATGAATTTTCTTCGGTTGAAATGGTAGGCAAGATTGCTGCGAATCCCGGGGTGCTGAATAATTATACCTGTTTGTTTTTGGCACGTGGAGGAAAGAAAACAGGCGTTCAGCAATTAGACCATAACGAAGAAATTGAAGTTGAAAAGATCTCTTTGCAGGAGGTAAAAAATCTTTTACTGGAAAATAAGATAATGCAATCACTTCATGCTAATTGCATTTTTTATGCTTTGAAGAGAATGGGCGAATTGTGAAAAACCAGATTGCTTTTATTCAAACTTCCACTTTCAAAACTTTCTTATCTACTTCTCCAACTATAAAAACACTGCCGCATATTACAATGAGGTCGTCTCCGGAGGATGTTGCCAGCGCAGATTTGAGCGCTTCATTTACATTTTCATATGACTGTCCACGGAGGTTAAATGCGGCTGCTGTGTCTGTCAATTCTTTTTCGGATAATGCACGGGGGATATTTGCCTGTGTAAAATAATATATGGCATCTTTAGGTAATAGTTGTAAAACAAGCTGTGGATCTTTATCCTTTACCATTCCAAAAATTATGCGTAAACGATGATGTTTGGTAATCTCCGTTTGTCGGACTACCTGTTGAATTCCATCGGCATTGTGAGCTACATCCAGAACTACTAAGGGATTTGTATGAATTACTTCCCATCGCCCGTGTAGACCAGTCAGTTTTTTTACCTTACCCAGAGCTGTTTTAATCTTTTTATCATTTAATAAAAAAGATTTTTTTAGAACATTGATTGCAGCAATAACAGTACACAAATTCTTTTGCTGATAAATGCCATTGAGGTCCAGAATATATTCCTCAACTGTACCGGTGTTATTGTCTTTTAATGCAACTTCAAGAGATTGGCTATTAAATTTAGCTCTTACAATTTGAAAAAGTTCTTCAGCAAAGAAAAGCGCCGAATTCGTTTCATTGGCTTTTGAAATAAATACCTTCTTTGTTTGGCTTGTTGCTTCACCTATTACTACCGGAATATTTTTTTTGATGATGCCAGCTTTCTCATAAGCGATCTTTTCTAATGTATTTCCCAATATATCCATGTGATCGTATCCGATATTGGTTATCACGGAGAGCTCAGGAGTGATAACGTTTGTACTGTCTAATCTGCCTCCGAGGCCGGTTTCAATAATGGCAATATCTACCTGTTGCTCCGCAAAATATTGCAATGCCATTACGAAAGTGAGTTCAAAAAAAGAGGGATTGACTTGTTCAGAACAGGATTTGCATTTTTCGACGAAGTTGACCACAAATTTTTTAGTGATCATCTCACCATTAATCTTTATCCTTTCACGAAAGTCCTGCAGATGGGGAGAAGTGTATAGCCCGGTCTTATACCCATTTTGTTGGAATGTAGCAGCCAGCATGTGGCTCGTGGAGCCTTTGCCATTAGTGCCTGCGATGTGAATTGTTTTTATTTTCTTTTGCGGTTCGCCGAGAAATTTGCAAAGCGCAAGCGTGTTGGAGAGATCGGCTTTATACGCACGAATGCCAATCGCGCTATAAAGTGGCAGCTTGTTGTAGAGATAATGAATCGTTTGCCTGTACGTCATAGAACGGCAAATCTAATTCGCTAATTCCGAAATCGGATAACGAAAATTGATTAATTCTTCAAAACAAAATTGAAAAGGATGGTGCCACTTTCTGAGTCAATCTGTGCGGGAGGGAATTTCAGTTGTCTTGCTTTTTCAAGTGCAATACTTCTGAGTGAAGCATTCGAAGTAGTAGTGCCCCGGGCAATTAAGGCACTTGTAACCTGTCCCGATGCATTTACGGTTATGTCTACATATACTTTGGCATTTTCATTAAAATCATCTGTCATGGACGGAAAACGAACAGGTTTTCTTCCGGACAATCCACGAACCACGCTCACTCCGCTTCTGCCCCCCGGGCTATTTCCATATGAATCAGGATTGCCATTTGGACTTCCTGCGTCGCCATTGCCGGGTTTATACCCCTGGTTGCGATATCCGTTGTCTTCTGCTGCGCCATTGCCACCATTGCCATTACCACCTTTGTACAAAGGGATCTTTGGTTTGGGTGGAGACGGCTTCGGATTCATGACGGTTGAAGGGTGCATATTTTTAATAGGCTTGTCCGGAGTTGCTTTATTGATATCCTTTGCGTCTTCTTTCGGCTTTTCTGACTTTACCACAGGCGCTGCATCTTTATCATCATTGTTTTCATCCGCCTGCACAGTTCGTGCCGGTGGTTCCGTTATTTTGGTAGCACGCTGATGAGATTCCACACTTTGGTTATCAGGAGCTCGTTCTCCCTTTACCATTGGCTGTACCGTCCCCATTCCCTCCTGTTCGTTGCCAAGGTTAATTTCGATCAAGTCCTGAACTGTAGGCACCGGAGGTATCGGCAATGGCCACGTATAAAATATCGCTATGATCAAAAAGAGGCCTAATACACCGCAGGTGTAAAGGAATGCTTTACGGTTTTTTTCAACTTCAAATGCATGGTTGATAGCGGCAGCTTCCATTTTATGTAATTGGTCGCGTCAAATTTAAATTATTAAACGAAAGAGCGGGCGTAGTTTCTGTTAAAACACTGTGTATATTTCTAAAATGAAATAGTTGATTTCATAAAAGCACGAGTATATTCTTTTCATTTTCGGGATCAATTTTGATGCTGATGTCTTTTCCCGGCTGAAAATAATTAACAGGTTTTGCTTTTGTAACCACCACTTTACATGTTGTCGTATAATCGTTGCCGTTAGTATTGAATACTTTTACAAGGAGTTTCAATTGAGGATGAGTATTTATGGTAATATTCGTTTCGCGGGATTCTAAAATGGTCGCCTTCCCCTGGATTCCGATGCTCAACAGCCTGCGCATCCTGAATCTTGGCTGCCATAATAATTTATACAGCAACGACCCCATCCCGCCGAAAACCAACACCATTGCCCCTGCGATAAGAAACCGGTTTTGCGCACCTGTCCGTATTACAGCGATAATGCCCAGGATCACACCGGTCACACCTCCGAAAATTCCTATTATGTCCCAACGGATTTTTTTCATAAAATTTTTTGACAAGATAAAGCTTTATGCAATATCAATATTACCTTGCCATACGAATAATGAGCATATAATTTTTTATTTATAAAAGATAATCTATGGATCAGAAACTTTTGGGAACCGGTACCAGGTTGCAACATACACTTTATGGACCCGGCGTAATAACCGGCATACGCTATGGCACTTACCTTATTTCATTTATTAACCACGGTGTTATTGAAATTGATAAATCAGATGCAAACCTCGATGATATTAAACCGGAAAATGTATCAGAAGAACTGGAGACCAATTCAGAAGTAGAAAAATCGTTATTAAAAATCCTGCGTCTATGGGGCAACGTTAATGAGGAAGTACAATTAGGAGATAAATGGACCGGCGGAACGATGATGTTGCAGCCAAAGGATACTTCATTAAAGCCAAAAGAAATACCAATTGAAGATTTCTTCCATAAAATCGTAATGCTTCGTGATCGGTTGCGCGTGTTGGAGCAAAACATCAACAGCAATAAAAAATTAACCGACGAAGAAAAGGTAAACATGCAGCAGTACATTACGCGGTGCTATGGTTCTCTCACTACATTTAATATTCTTTTTAAAAATAAGGAGCATTGGTTTGTGGGAGAGAAGTCGGGGAAAGAGGAATAAATGATTGCCGCGCTATCAGGCAGATTGGCGATTTTTCGCACCGGTAAGTTGTTTGTCCGGATGATGAAACAACAATACGCCGATAACAGAGCTCAAATTGAGTATAATCACGAGTACAAATGCCCCGGAAAAAGAACCGGTGATCTGTATAATAAAACCGGTTAACGTAGAAGCGATCAATCCTGCGATGGCAAAGAAGAAATCCATGATACCTAAGGCAGTACCGGTGCGCTCGCGGATCATATCAACATTAATAGCATAGAAGGCAGAATTGGCAGACATATTAAAGCCCACGCACAATGATATAAAGACGGCCGCCGATGTCAAGGAATGAATGAACAGGAGCGGTATTAAAAAGATAGCGCCCAGTAATTGTGAGATCCAGATGGGATAGGAGCGTGCCAATCTTAATTTACCTGTGGATTTTAATATACGATCCGAAAGAATTCCTACGGCATATAAAAGGATTGATGCCAGCAGCCATGGAAGAATAGTAAATAACCCCGCCTGTTTTACATCAAGATGATAAGAGTGATTTAAAAAAGTAGGCAACCAGTTCATAAAAAAGAAAAGGTTATAGCCGAAGACAAAAAAAGCCCAGTTGTTCGACATGAGGGTAGGATTCGTCAAAAGAAATTTCCACATGCCCGGCTGGGCGGTATGGCTGTGTTTTCGTATATCCCTTGCCGTTAGATTCCTTGAAAGATGTTTTCCCTCGCGGATATATTTCAATTCCTCATCATTCACTTTGGGCGAATTTTCGGGAAAATCGCGATAGACGAAACACCATAACGGGGCCCAGATGATGCCGACTATACCCAGAATGATGAACATGCCTTTCCACGTATAAGCTTCAGCAAGGCCGGAAACGATAGGGCCACCAATCATCAACGCAAGTGGAACAGCGACAAGCGCATTTCCTAACGCAATGGCTCTTTCATGTTTTGGCAGCCAATCGCCCACTACGCGATTCAATGCGGGGAAATTCGGCCCTTCCGCTAACCCCAGTATTAACCTGACGGCAAATAGCATTAAGAATCCGGTTGCAGCTGCGGTGGACACAATACTCAGAGACCAGATTAAAGCGGCTACCAGCCATACTCTGCGGGAGCCGAACTTATCTACCAAAAGCCCCCCTATGAAAACCATAATCGCGTAGCCAATATTAAATGCTCCCAATGTGAGACCGATATCCGAGGAATTCAGGTGAAAGCGTTTGCTGAGTATAGGCATTGCAAACGCAATAGCAGAACGGTCAATATAATTGACTATCGTTATAAAGAAAACCAAGCCGATAATAGCCCATCGAAACTTTGTTGCTTTCATGAAGTTTTATTTCACCTTTGATGTGGAAATAAGAAGGACGTAATAAAACCAACTTGCAATAATATTCTATGTAACCTCTTTTCCTTTTTTGAAAAGATCTACTGTCTTATTCGTTATAATTGGCCTGGCCCAAAAACTCACACTTAAAATATATCCAAGGGTGACAAATAAAAATGACATTCCTAATTTTAATGAAGACAGATCGCTTATTGCTCCAATAAGTAACTGTATAACGGCTCCGCCGGCAATGCCGGTCATAAGGATACCGGCAAAAGAACCATGATGTTTTGCAACCGAATTGAGCCCGAGTGAAACTATGATGGGGTACATTACGGAAAGAAAAAATCCTGCAACCGGGAAAGCCCATAATGATACCTGTGCGCTGCCGGTCAAACCAACGGCAACACAAACGATTCCTAAAATGGTAAACCAGCGCAGCACAAGTTTGCTGTCAAACAATTTGAGCAAAACAAGCCCAAGCATGCCACCAACCGTCATCAGTCCCCAGAAGTAGGAAACAGCATCAGCGCCTACAGTATCAGGATCGAATCCATGGTATACTTTTAAAAATTTGGACATCCAGTAGGAAATGCCCTGCTCGGTGCCAACATAACAGAATATTCCAAGGAAGAAAAGAATTACGTATTTGTTTTTGAATAACTCCACATAGCTCGCTTTAGATCCAACTTTTTCATCTTCCTTTAATTCAACTACCGGAAATTTTACCAATAGAATAATTAAAACCATTACCAGCACGATTACCGCAAATACCCAATAAACTGATACCCACGACATATTTGCGGGTACCAAGCCACTTAACAGGCTAATAAAAGGTTTTTGGGTATTTCCCTTATCAATATTAGAAACGAGATATGAATACATTTGAGGGCTGATAAATGATGCCAGGCCAAAAATGAGTTGGGCAAGAACGGAGTTGAAAGCGTAGTGCACTTCCCCTCCGGCTACGCGCAACAGGGGATTGATAACTACTTGTAATGCGGCCATTCCTGTTCCTATCGTAAATAATGAAATAAGAAAAACGCTAAACGTCGGATGAATAACAAATGCCAAAGCACCCAGGAAAGCCAGCGCAAAAGCAATTACCATCATTCTTTTTTCACCCCATTTTTCCACCAGTACACCCGATGGAATGGACATAACACCATAGGCAATAAAAAATGCAAAAGGTAAAAACCCAGCCATCGTTTCGGTAAGATTATAGCCTCTGGAGACATTTGGATTCAGGGCACCAAGAATATTCGTGAGAAATGAAATCACGAAGAATGTAAGCAGTATGAGGCCTACGATGTAGTAGTTTCTTTTCATATAGCTATTGTCGCCTGCCTACCGCAGGCAAGTTAGTTTTGATTAATTACAATTTTAATTCGCCCCAGCCTTGCCTGTATTCTCTCTTTACAAACTGGTTGGCCGCTTCAAAGTTAGTGATGCGCATATTTTCTCCATCCCATTTGTAAGCGATATACCTTCCGGGATTGGTAATGTCTTCTACATCGCCGTAAACGGGATCGTGTCTCTTTGTTGTCTTGCGCATGTTAAAACAACGCAATAACAAATTACCCATAAGCACGGTTTCCGTAAGCGGACCTGCGTAGCCAACGAACGGAGAATCCACCTCCATGTTACCGTATCCCGCAATGCAGGCATCTACCCATTGCCACCAGTGGCCGTCCATTCCACCTTCTATGCGCGGATATTTTTTTGGAACATTGATGTCTTTATTCAATGAAAGGGGTAACAATTTCGGATAACTTCCGCCCCAGCCACATGCAATTTTTCCCTTTGTTCCTACAAATATAGTTCCGCCTTCAAAACTATTTTCTTCAGGCACAAAAGCTAATGTATCATTCATATTTACATCCGGATCGAGTTCATCTGGACGGTCGGGTGCAATACCTCCATCCATCCAATATAACTTGAGATCACGTCCGTCTTTCAATTTGAATGTATAGCGAAGCACACTCGACGGCGGAATGCTATCGGGATAATTAGCTTCTTTGAAAATGCCAGAGTATACCACGGTTGCACTGCACGTAACTTCGGTCGGATAGCCTAACTCTAATAACTTAAATGAAGGCCCTATTATATGACAGGCCATATCACCTAATGCGCCGGTACCGAACTGCCACCATCCCCGCCAGTTGAATGGCACCAGGTTGTCTACATAATCCACGTATTGCGCTGTACCCAGCCACAGATCCCATTTTAATTCTTTTGGAACCGGAGGCTTTGCGGTAGGCCATGGAATGCCTTGCGGCCAAACGGGACGGTTAGTCCAGTTATACACTTTTTCTATGTCGCCGATCAGCCCCGCATCAAACCATTCTCTTAAAGTCCGCATACCATCGCAGGAAGCGCCCTGGTCGCCCATTTGGGTAACTACTTTATATTTTTCTGCCGCCTGGGTAAGTATTCTTGCCTCATAAATATCATGTGTCAAAGGTTTTTGCAGATACAGATGTTTATTTAACTGCATGGCGCTTAATCCTACGATGGCATGGTTATGATCCGGAATAGCTACTGACACTGCATCGAAATTTTTGTTTTCTTTTTCAAACAATTCCCTCCAGTCATGATAAAATTTTGCATCGGGAAACTCCTTTCTCCGGGGTGCCGCCATGCGATCATCTACGTCGCACAGGTAAGCAATTACTGCATTCTTCTTCGGAGCTGTTGCATAATGATGAATATCATTTTCGGCTTCACCACCGCAGCCAATGCAGGCAATATATAGTTTATCACTTGGGGCTACATAGCCTTTGCCGCCTAACACGTGGCGGGGTACGATGTAAAATCCTGCAGTGGTAAGGGCGGTGTTTTTAATAAAAGATTTGCGTGTGATGTTGTTTTTATTTTCTTCCATGATGATTTATTTTATTACACTATTAGATCAGAAAATACGAATTTGAAACACTACTCCCCCGAATGGAAAGTAAATGACTTTACATCTTTTTGAAATCTAACGTTAATGGTTAAACGAAAATTTTTATTTCGCACTATTCGTGGTTAAAATTCGTGTTTACAGTTTCCTGATCTTTATATTCCTGTACCACAGGTGCCCTGTTTCAGTTCCCTGGATCGAGATATGCCCTTTCTTAAAAGTGCCAAAGCCGGGCCATTGAACAAATTTGCTGTTCTTAATCATATCAGCCCACTTATCGTTCCAGAAGTGTGTATCGACTGTCTTATGACCATTCACATAAAATGTAACGTGGCCGTGGTCTGCGACTATTTCATACGTGTTCCATTTAGGTGCCGCATTCACCCATTCAGTATCCGATGGGATGAGATCATATAAATCGCCTGCCCGGCATTTAAGAATACGCCCGTCGTCATTGCAGGCAAGGTCTGCTATCTGCATCTCAGGACCGGACTCGTATGTGTTTTTATATTCCGGTGATTCGTGCACATAAAACATTACACCGCTGTTGGCGCAGGGTTCCATCCGCCATTCCAGTTTGAGATCAAAATTGTCAAATTCGTCATTCGTAACAAGGTCGGCGTAGTCCGGATAGACACTTTTGCTGTTTTTGTTTAAGTAAATGCAACCATTTTGTATCTGCCACGCTTTACCGGGTTTTTTCTCCAGGTAGGAATGCCAGCCGTTCAGGTTCTTTCCGTCAAAAAGCAGTTGCCAACCTTCGTGTTTTTCCTTTGCTGACAGCGTGTTGTGTTGTTGCGAATAAATTGTGTTGAACACAAAAAATGTGATAATAAGGAGTGAAATCTTTTTTGCAAGCATCGTAAATTTTTTTGTCTAAGGTAAAGAGTTAGTCGCAGAAAATTTGCGAATAATTTTTAAAAAACCGGATCTTCCAAAATCTGTTTTACGTAATATATTTACGTAAAGCAGAGATTATTTATTCTTATTCATCATCTTTCCCGGCCACTTTATCTTTTAGCTCACTCACCGGCACGGTAATCATTCTTCCGATCGGCTTACCATCACGGTAAGTGATCAGGCGCATCTGTACTGCATCTTCAGGCACCTCAACCGGTACCGTATATTTTGGATAAAAATTATCCGGGAAGGAATTATCAAAAGTGTAATAGATATCCAGGCCTCTTATCTCAGTACTTAAATCAACCATGATTTTTTTATCAGCATTGATTGTAGCATTAATGGCAGGATCATACATGCTCGGCGCATATTTTATTTGCGCTATATCAAATCGTTTGAAATGTTGCTCAACACGCCAAACAAAATCATCCCAGTTCTTATTTTCTTTCGGTGTCCATAAGTCTTCTGCAATAGCAAACGCACGTGGCCAGGTCATATATTCTGCATGGCGCATATTATAAACCTGCTCGGTCCATAAGTTAGCCTGTCCTCCTAAAATATATTTTGGGTCAACACCAGCAGGCAATGGATCAAACTGGTAAGCTTTGCTCAAGCGCAATGTGGCATACACATGGGGTTCTATAGCGGGATCGCCCTGCATATAATCGAGGTAAGTATAGTTTGTGGGACTCATCACTACATCGTGACCCATTTTAGCTGCGGCTACTCCTCCGTTTTGTACTTGGGTTTGACCTGCCGGCGGCACGCCATCATGTGCAGAACGCCAGCTCATCACGGCGGCATCGGGAGCCAAGCCTCCTTCCAGAATTTCATCCCAACCCATAAATTTTTTTCCTTTCGACTCAACAATTTTTTCTACTCTCTTCTCAAAATAACTCTGCACTTCCTCCATCGTTTTTAAATGTTCTCTTTTCATCAAATCTTTTATAGCGTCACTGTTTTGCCAGAATGTTTTAAATGTTTCATCGCCGCCCATATGTATATATTCAAAAGGGAAAAGTTTCGCGACTTCGGTAAGCACTTTATCCAGGAACACGTACACATTTTCATTTGCCGGGCAAAGATTGTCATCGTAGAGTGCAGTATGTGTATCCCAGTCTTTTATAGGTTCGCCGGATGCAACACCTATATTCTTTACACCACCCGAACAGGACAGGTCCGGGTATGCCGTAATAGCGGCGAGGCTATGCCCCGGTACATCTATCTCCGGTAAAATATTTACAAATCTTTCTTTTGCATACTGAACTATTTCTTTGATATCATCCTGTGTAAAAAAGCCACCATAGTTGCGCGGTTCATCTGGTTTGGGAGTAGAAAAGGTACCAAAGTATCCCACTTTCTTTACGTTCCATGCGCCAACCTCAGTGAGTTTTGGCAATGATTTTATTTCAATGCGCCAACCTTCATCATCGGTTAAGTGAAGATGCAGTAAGTTGAACTTATATTGCACCATATTATCAATGTAACTTTCTACTTGCTCTTTGGTAAAGAAGTGACGTGCCACGTCGAACATTAATCCTCTCCACTGAAACCTCGGATAATCAGTAATGGTTACGCAGGGAGTCTGCCACTGCACATTTTGCATTAGAGAAGCACTTTCTATTTCTTTTGGAAATAATTGTAACAGTGTTTGCACACCATAGAACAGTCCGGCGGGTTCGTTGGCGCTTATACTGATATTAGTTGGAGTTACAGTTAAGTTGTATCCTTCCTTGCCGATGGTATCATTTCTCTTTTTATTTAAAGACAACTGTATTGTTGCCTCAGAAGAATTGCTGGTGGTAACAGTATAACCCGTGGGCACCGATAAACGATTTTTTAAAAAGTCAATGGTTTCCTGCAGGTCAGTATTTAACGGAGCATTGATGGACACCTGTTCTGGTAAGGTAAAGGTTCCTGCATTTTCCGTAATGGAAACGGGTTCAGGAATAATTGCAATCTTTGAATTATTCTGCGCGCCTGCAGAAAGAAAAACAAAACAAGCAAAGACAAAAACCAGGATAACTTTCATGATAAGGAAAATTTATTTATGAAGATGATTATTATAACGTCATTTGTCAATGATCATTGGTGAGGTGAATGGTGTAAGGTCAATCGTAAATCATAAAAGCGAAAATATCTTTTAGCTTTCGCGATCCAGTAAATAATCAGCCAACGTTTCCAATGGTCTCTTTCTCGACGAAAGTACGGCAACATCTTCCAAATTGGCGAGCGCTTTCGACATATATTTTTCTTTCAGCTCTTTGGCCCATTCATCTACTTGGCATGATTTATAAATGCCAATCACCTTGTGAATCTTTTCGCTTTCCTCATATTTGTTTTGCATCAGGTCCATTAGTTCCGCCCTTTGCGAAACAGAGCAAGTATTTAGTGCTTTAATGAGCAAAAAAGTTTTTTTATTGGCAACGATATCACCACCGGTTTTCTTTCCGAATTTTTCCGGATCGCCAAATGCATCAAGGTAATCGTCCTGCACCTGGAAGGCAATGCCGAGATTTTTGCCGAACCCGTATAAATGTTGCTGATTGCCCAGGCCGGCGCCACCCAATGCAGCGCCCATTTGCAGGCTCGCTGCAAGCAATACAGAAGTTTTCAGACCGATCATATTTTCGTATTCATCAAACGACACAGAAGGCAATTTTTCAAAATCTATGTCCAGCTGCTGCCCCTCGCAAACTTTTTTGGCGGTTTCACTAAAGATCCGGAGGATAGGATGAATGTATTCTTTGTCGATCTTGTTGATTGCTTCATAAGCCGCTACCAGCATTACATCTCCGGCAAGCAGTGCAGTTGATGCTCCGTATTTCATATGGACTGTGGGCATGCTACGGCGTAGCGGAGCCTTGTCCATTATGTCGTCGTGTATGAGCGTGAAATTGTGAAAAAGCTCAATGGCAGTGGCAACCTGCCAGGCGTCGTTGTTGATCTTATCGAAAAGCTCGTTGCCCATCAGGCACATCACCGGCCGGATTCGTTTACCCTTTACCGTTAGTAAGTATTGTGAAGCATCGTACAGCGAGGCAGGCTCAGCCGGGAAGTGGCGCTTGCTGAAATACTGGTCAAACTGAGCGGAGAGATCCGAAAAAGAGTGAAGATTGCCTATGGTAGTATTGCCATTCTGCATGATTTCTTTTTCAAATTGATCTGCGTTCATCCGGTGCAATTTTATTTCTGTGACGTGATGGCGTACATGAAGTTATTTCTTCGGTTGTTTACTGTGATGCTTCCCTTTACTGCTATGATGGAGCTTCTGTTTGGCCGTTGCTTTTGTGCGAAGGTTTTCCAGGGCCGGGATCCATTCAAAGTCCAATTGCCTTTTTTCAAGATTTGCAGCCACGAGTTTCACGCTTACCTTGTCGCCCATACGGAATTTTTTCCCGGTATGAAGTCCGACAAGCGCATAGTCAGTATCATCATGGCGAAAATCATCATAGTCTGAAAGATCTCTTACCGATACCAGTCCTTCGCACTTTTCATTTACGGTTTCTACCCAAAAACCAAATGAGGCCACACCGCTGATCACCCCTTCCATATCTTCACCCACTTTGTCCATCATAAATTCCACCTGCTTGTATTTGTTGCCTGCACGCTCTGCTTCCATCGCAGCACGTTCCTTATCGCTGCAATGCCGGCATTTCAGTTCCATTTTTTTATCAGGAGAAATGTTATGCTCTAAAACTTCCTGCAGTACACGATGTACCATCACATCCGGGTAACGCCGGATCGGCGAGGTAAAGTGACAATAGTATTCAAAGCCCAGGCCGTAATGCCCGATATTTTCTGATGTATAAATTGCTTTTGCCATGGTGCGAATGCCGAGTTGCTCCAGCACATGCTGTTCAGGCTTTCCATGCACATCTTTGAGCAGTTGGTTGAAGGATGCAGCCACTTCTTTTTCGCTTTTCATGTTGAACTTGTAACCAAACTTTCTGGCGAACGCAACAAACGGTTTTAGTTTTTCTTCATCGGGTGTATCATGAATGCGATAGGGGAAAGGTATCGGCTTTTTATCAACTTTTAGTTTCGATATATATTCGGCTACGGTGCGGTTGGCGAGTAACATAAACTCCTCAATCAACTGGTGTGCTTCCTTACTTTCCTTAATAAGGATGCCAATTGGCTTGCCTGATTCATCCAATTGAAACCTAACCTCTGTTGAAGAAAAATTTATAGCCCCATTTTTAAATCTTTCCTTGCGATAATGTTTTGCGAGTGTATTGAGGTAATGAATTTCTTCGGAATATTTTCCTGTATTGGTTTCGATGATCTGTTGTACCTCATCGTAGTTGAACCTGTGATCGCTGTGAATAATTGTTCTCCCGATCCAGGAATCTTTTATTTTTCCTTTATTATTGAATGTAAAGATTACGGAAAAAGTATGTTTGTCTTCATGAGGCCGCAATGAACAAAGCTCATTAGAAATTTTTTCGGGCAGCATGGGGTTGACCCTGTCAGGAAGGTATACACTTGTTGCGCGGGCATATGCTTCCTTATCCAGGGAAGTACCCGGTTTTACAAAATGACTTACATCTGCAATATGAACACCTACCTCGTATTCATCGCCGTTTTTTTGAATAGACAGAGCGTCGTCAAAATCTTTTGCATCTGCAGGGTCAATCGTAAACGTTAATACGTTCCGGCAATCTCTTCTTTTTTGTAATTCGTTTTTGCTTAATGCTTCAGTCAACTGCTCTGATTCCATCAATGCTTCTTTTGGAAACTCCAGGGAAAAACCATTCTGTATAAGAATTTCCTTCATGGCCATGTCGTTCATGTCCCTTGCCTGAAGCACGGTAATTACCTCGCCCTCGGGTTTTTTTTCATCTTTTTCCCAACTTACCAACCTGACCACCACGCGGTCATTATTTTTTGCACCGTTTAATTTTTTTGTACTTACGTAAAAATCGGGAATTGGTTTTTGGCTATCCGGCCTGAAGAAGGCAAAATTTTCTCTCACATCCATGTTACCAATAAATTCCATTTGCTTTCGCTCTATTACTTCTTCTACCACTCCTTCGATGCGCCTGCCGCCGGATGGTTTCAATCTTACACGTACCGTATCACCATCGAGCGCTTTATTAAAATCATTGGGTTTTACGAGCACGTCTGCGTCTCTTCTTTCTGCAATCAAATAACCGATTCCGGAACGGGTAATTTCCAGCACGCCTTTTATAAGAGGGGAGGGTTTCTTTTTCCCTGTTTTTTTACTCATAAATTTCTTACTTCACATTTTTCAATGGATAATAATGCAATGTACAAAATTGGGAAATAGTAAAGAAAGTAAAACCGACTCACTGGTCAACATAGATGGCTCACGTAAAGATATCTTTGCCATATGGGTATATATTTTCCCGGTGCGTTGCTTCGATGGGAGGCGCTTATTTTTCATAGAAAAATTTTTTTGATTTTTTTATAAGTCACCTGAATTCCGCTGTAAAAAAATACATTGCTAATTGATATAAGATTGAATTTTTCTAAGGCTGATGTTATAAGAAAAAATTGACGTGTAAAGATTATGTTTAAAAATAAGAGTAATAATTTTTTCAGGCATATATGTTGTGTCGATATAGCAGGATTGTTATGCTTATGACCTAACTTTATAAAAAATATTTTTATGACCGACTATACCACCGTCTCTAATGCACTCAACAGCCTCAAAGAACGGGGCTTCAACCGCGATTTTAATATCGATTTCGATAAACTTATCTGCGTTGATACAGGGGAGCACCTGAATCCCGTCGATTTTGAAATTACTGAAGTATATCGTTTTGAGGGAGAATCCAATCCTTCCGATGAAGCCGTTGTATATGCGGTAGAATCCAAAGACGGACACATGAAAGGCACATTAGTGAATGCTTTCGGAACGTATGCCGATACTGTTTCCGACGAAATGATTCAGAAGCTCGCGTTATACCATCATGATATTACCAAATAATTGTATCATTATTCCTGCTTTTAAAAAATTAACCTGTAACCCGGGTAGCGGGTTTGCTATACTTATCTATATTTAACAAAACAATCTTATGCTTAACAGACGAAAATTTCTCCATCTATCTGCTTTTACAGCGCCACTTCTTTCAATAAAAAATATCGGTCCTATCGGCCATGCACAAACGAAACCGATTGTAGTGTCCACATGGCCAACAGGTAAAGATGTAAATACCGCTGCATGGAAAGTATTGTCGTCAGGAGGACGTGCACTGGATGCCATAGAAACGGGGGCGAGGCAGATAGAAGATACTATCAATTGCTGTGTCGGTCTTGGTGGCAATCCTGATCGCGATGGCTTTGTTACACTGGATTCCTGCATTATGGACGAGCACGCTAACATTGGAGGAGTTGGTGCCATTGCAAGAATAAAACATCCGATATCTGTGGCGAGAATGGTAATGGAAAAGACGCCGCATGTTTTGCTTGTGGGCCAGGGTGCAACAGAATTTGCGGTACAAAATGGATTTCCACTGGAATCTGCCGAACTTTCTCCCGATGCTAAAAAAGCATATGAAGAATGGCTGAAGAAAAGTGATTATAAACCACAGATCAATATTGAAAATACGCAATATGATCATAGCAATAAACAAGGCAATGGGCCCTTTGCTCCTTCCCTTTTGAATGGGGGCATAGAAAACCATGATACCATGGCGCTCGTAGCAATAGATGCTGCAGGGAATATGAGTGGAGGCGTAACAACGAGTGGTATGGCTTTTAAAATGCATGGAAGAGTAGGAGATTCGGCAATTATAGGCGCCGGTATGTTTGTCGATAATGAAGTAGGCGGAGCCGTTTCCACGGGAGTAGGAGAAGAAACGATTCGCATCTGCGGCTCGCATACGGTGGTGGAGATGATGCGTAACGGCGATTCGCCGGAAACTGCCTGCCGTAAAGCAGTGGAGCGCGTTGTACGGCGCAATCCCGCAAAGGCAAAAGAAATACAGGTTGCCTTTCTTGCTTTAGATAAAAATGGAAACTATGGTGCCTATGCCATTCAAAAAGGATTTTCATTTTGCGTAAAAAGCAATAATGAAGAAATACAAATTCCTTCGAAGTATTTGTTTGATACGGGTAGTTAACAAGTCCGAAAGACCGGAAGTCCGAAAGACGCAAAGTAACTGAGTTCCGGACTTGCCGGCTTTACTGACTTTTCTGACTGTTATTATGAAATTAGAAATAATAGGTTTCAATATCGAAAGCTGTATTGCTGCACAACGTGCAGGTGCGAACCGGATAGAACTTTGTGATAATTGGTACGAAGGAGGTACCACGCCTTCTTATGCGTTTATAAAAGCTGCAAGAGAAAAACTTTCCATTGAATTGTATGTCATGATCCGACCGCGTGGCGGAGATTTTTTATATGACGATGATGAATTTGCCATAATGAAAAGAAATATTGAAGTGTGCAGGCAACTTGGCTGCGATGGGGTGGTCATGGGACTCCTAAAGGCTGACGGCATGGTTGATAAAGAAAGATGCGCCCAACTTATCGGGTACGCATACCCGTTAGGTGTTACGTTTCACCGTGCATTCGACAGAACGAATGATCCGTTCAAAGCATTGGAAGATATTATAAGTGCTGGTTGCGAAAGAATTCTTACTTCGGGTTTGCAACCCAAAGCGATGGACGGTGCACCATTGATAAAGCAACTGGTGCAGCAGGCAGATGAGAGAATCATCGTCATGCCGGGCTCGGGTATCAATTCGCAAAATATCATGCAGGTTGCCGAAAGTACCGGCGCTACAGAGTTTCATAGTTCTGCAAGCGTGTTGGTGACAGGAAATATGCAATATCATAATCCCAACATCAGTGAAGAGACAAGAATTATGGTGAATGAACCAGAAGTGGAAAAGATGGCTTCCCTATTAAAAAGTTTTGCCAATACCGCTGCATGAACCTGAGAGAAACTATCCTGGCGGAACATTCCAAAAAGCAATGCGATAAAATTGTTGCCTGGGTGGGCGATGAGCAAAAGAGATTCGATGAATTATTTGAGTTGTTTCTGCACAGTGAATACCGCGTTACACAGCGGGCGGCATGGCCACTTAGTTATTGTGTAATTGCACATCCGCATTTCATACATCCGCATTATGGTGGATTAATTTACAATCTAAAAAGGCCCAATCTGCATGATGCCATCAAACGCAATACGGTAAGGCTATTGCAGGTGGTGGATATTCCCGAAAAATATGAAGGTGATATTATGGACATTTGTTTTCAGTACCTGCAATCGCCCAAAGAACCTGTTGCAGTGAAAGTCTTTTCAATTACTGTGCTGGGTAATTTCGCCAAAAAATATCCGGAGATCATACCTGAGATAAAATTGCTGATAAAGGAACAGTTACCTCACCAGACTGCTGCATTTAAAAGCAGGGCGAAAAAATTACTGAAAAAGATGTAGGAGTATTTAATTGTTCGTATAACAGTGTATGCTTAAAAATTATGGCATTCAATTTGTTTTTAATGACTACATTGTTGAAAATAAAAAAAAATTTATGAAAAAGTTAATAAAGATATCTCTGTTTGTTCTCATTGGCTTACTGCCCGTGATTAAAACAACTGCGCAAGTGCATGTAACCATCAACATTGGCGACCAGCCTGCATGGGCGCCCGAAGGCTATGATGATGCAGCTTATTATTATATTCCCGATATGGATATGTATTACGATGTGGCGGCTCACCAGTTCCTTTACCTTCAAAACAGGCATTGGGTGCATACATCGATATTGCCTGCGCAATACCGTAAGTACGATTTGTACAGGGTGCATAAAGTTGCAATCAACAAAGCGAATGCTTACAAATACCATCGACAGGATAAAACGCAATATGCGCAGTATCGCGGAAAATATGATCAAACTCCCATCCGCGACAGCCACGACGATAAATACAAAAACAATCATGACAACTGGAACAATAACCGTTTCAAAAAGGGTAATGAAAACAGCCGTGATAACAAAAATCGCAGTAAGCAACGCGGTCATTAAAAAATGAAAATGTATCGAAGCCACGAATATGATGTTCGTGGCTTTTTTATAATTACAGGTATTGTGAAATAGTTTTTCTCAATAAGTCTTGCGGGATGCATTGGATTCCAAAAGAATTTTGCAAGTTGGTTCTTGCCACGGGAAGATTGAACCATAATAATTCAAAAAAAGTTTCTTAACCTGAAAGATATTTATCTTATCTCCGATTTTTCCTAACTTAGAATTACGATCAAAGAATAGAGATGCCGCAGGTAAAATTCACTTACGCACTAAAAAGATTTTTTCCGGGTCTGAAAGAAATACCGGCGGCGGGAAAATCATTTTCTGAAATTTTCACAGAATTGGAAAAAAAGTACCCGGGCATCTCTTCCTACATACTCGATGAACGGGGCAGCCTGCGCAAACATGTCAACATATTCATAGATGGTAAAATGATTCGCGACAGGAAAACATTGAGCGATCAATTTACCACGGGCAGCGAAATCTATATTATGCAGGCCTTATCAGGCGGATAAATAAACTCAATTATATGAAACCGACACTTCTTCTCGGCACCCGCAAGGGATTGATCGCTTACCGGTTTAAAAATGGTAACTGGTCAGTAGAAAATATTTCTTTTGAAGGTGTTCCTATTTCGATTGCGTATGCTGATGAAAGAACCGGTACCTGGTGGGCCTGCCTGGATAATGGCCACTGGGGAGTAAAGTTGCACCGCTCTCCGGACAGGGGGAAAACATGGAGCGAAGTAACGGCGCCAGCCTACCCTGAAGGGGCAGAAGTGAAAGATGGTGTGCCCGCCACCACGAGGTATCTCTGGTCGATGGCTAATGGTGGTAAAAAATATCCTTCGCGATTATGGATTGGCACCGATCCCGGCGGATTATTTATGAGTGAAGATGGCGGCGACAGTTTTCAACTGGTGGAATCATTATGGAATCATCCCACGCGTAAAGAAGGATGGTTTGGCGGCGGCCGCGATTTGCCGGGCATTCATTCCATTGTTGTTGATCCGAGGGATGAAGATCATGTTCATATTGGCATCAGTTGTGCAGGTGTGTTTGAAACGCATGATGCAGGTAAAACATGGAGTGTCCGCAATAAAGGCATGAGTGCAGATTTTCTTCCGGATCCAAATGTAGAAACCGGTTTCGATCCCCATATTGTAGTGGCGGCACCAACCAATCCCGATGTGCTTTGGCAACAAAATCATTGCGGAATATTCCGCTCTACAGATGCAGCAAAGAACTGGATCGAAATTGATCAAAAGGGAGGTCCTGCCTATTTTGGATTTGCCATTGCCGTAGCTGATGATAATGCAGACCAGGCATGGGTAGCTCCGGCCAACAGCGATGTTACCCGCACGGCATTCAAAGGATCACTTTGCATTTGCAGAACAGACGATGGCGGTAAAACCTGGAAGGAACAACGAAAAGGATTGCCACAGGAAAATTGTTTTGATATTGTATATCGTCATTGCCTCGCTTCCTCAGGTGAAGCAGTTGTATTCGGCACTACAACCGGTAATTTATTTTATTCCCCTGACCGGGGTGAAAGCTGGCAGGTATTGAATAATTATTTGCCGATGGTGTATTCAGTGCAGTTTGCGGATTGAGAGCAATGCATTCATACAGATTGGCGCTTTTTTTTCCATTCCACTATCCCTCCTTTCAAACTGTATATCTTTTTTGTATTTCCAAATATACCGGACAAGATCCTTGCTGCCTGTAAACTTCTTTTGCCACTCTGGCAAAATACCACGACGGTGTCAGATTTAATTGAATCGGTCCGGTCGTTCAACTTGCCCAGCGGAATTTTTATTGTGTCAAATTCAGTTACAGCAGGCATTTCACCGGGTTCACGTACATCTATAATATCTGCTGCTGTTTTATCGGCAAGGATGGTGTTGAAATTATCCGTGTTTATTTCTAATTCCGGATGCGAAGAAGAACAAAGCCATACATAATCCGTTTTTAGAAATTCTTCTTTATCCTTTGGTATCAGCGATCTTGTTTCTTTAGCAGCTGACAAGCTTAAAATATAAACCTGGTTATTCAATGCATTATAAGTAAACAACTGACCGGCCAACACTTCGCCAATCCCTGTTATCATCTTAATTGTTTCATTGGCCATCATAGTTCCGATGATTCCCGGCAATACGCCCAACACACCGGCTTCGGCGCAATTCAATACTTCATCTTCTTTGGGTGGATGAGGAAAAATATCACGGTAGTTGATTTTTTCGCCGTTGATTTCTGATGAATAATTGAACACTGCAGCCTGCCCCTCGAATTGCGAAATGGCGCCATACACAAGCGGCTTATCAAGCAATACACATGCATCGTTGATCATGTAACGCGTTGAGAAATTATCTGTACCATCAATGATGGTGTCATATTTATTGATCAGGTCAAGTGCATTATCTGTTGTGAGCCTTGTATTGTAAGGAATGATTTTAATTTCAGGGTTTAGCTGATTTAATATTCGTGCAGCAGTTTCCGCTTTCGATAAGCCAATATCATTTACCGAATAGAGCACCTGGCGGTGCAGATTGTTTAGCGCTACCACATCATCATCCACAATCCCAAGCATACCCACTCCGGCGGCCGTTAGATATTGCAGCACGGGACAACCCAATCCGCCCGCGCCGATCACCAGCACTTTTGCCTGCACCAGCTTTTGCTGGCCTTCCTCACCAAATTCCGGCAGGATGACCTGGCGTTGGTATCGTTCGTATGATTGACTATTCATTATTGTTGTTTGTAAAAGAGCAGATAAAAGTTACGAAAATTTCAAACAATTAATTTTTGAAATCAATGCAATTGGGTTCGTATTCGCGTATATGCATATCCGTTAGTAAGAGCCTGAGTTTTATTCAAAAAAATTATTTTATTATTGGGCAAAAATTAGCAAATAGGCAAAGCCAGATAGATTTGCGGCGAATCAGAATTCCCACCCGGAACCACACATCGGACGCTTTTAATCATCATCTCTTTTGCTGAAACCAAAAGAATGAGCTATTCTTATCGAATATACGTTTGCAGCGGGGTTCCCAAAAACATGCTCATACCTGGCGCTGAAAGTAAAAGGAATATTTCCGAGATCAATAAGGTAACCAACACCTATGCCCGCAGATGCTCCCTCGGGGTCTTCAATATCTCCGATAGCAAATGAGTAACCTGCGTTCGGTTCCACATACCAGCCGCTTCCCGATTGATCTAAGGTGTAGCGGTAACCCAATAAAAGGGGAAATAGGTCTAATTCCCTTGTATTTCTATCTTTAAAATATTCAACACCTGCATCAAATGTTATGTAATTCACATCCTGAATCGGGAAGCTGAAATTGAGAAACCCACCAAAGCCGGTAGCACTGTAGTCTTTAGTGGACGCGTGTGCAACTTCAATTTGCGCATTGACCCGAAAAAAACAAAATAAACCAATAAACAAGAGGGGAATCTTTTTTTTCATATCCTTTTTTTGCATCTAAAATAAATATTGAAGCGATTAATCGCAAGTAAGATCGCCTTTAATTTCTGCATTCACCAAATGACAATGAGTCAAAAATGAAGTTGAATACCCTCTTAAACGGCCCTGTAATCCGGCACAAAGTTATCCTAATGACAAATTCCCTTCAATACATCCCACACATTTCCGGCAACGATCTTTTCTCCTTCTTTATTCGGATGGATTCCGTCATTTTGGTTCAGCTTCGGATCTCCACCCACTCCCTGCAATAAAAACGCTATTAAGTAGACGTTGTTCTGTGCAGCTAATTCCGGATATATCTTTTTAAAAGTGGAAGTGTAATCCTGCCCCAAATTCGGCGGTATCTGCATTCCTGCCAGCACAATTTTTGCTGCCGGATATTTTGCTTTCACTTTATCAATAATGGCCTGCAGGTTTTTTTCAGTTACCGTTAATGGAATTCCGCGTAGTCCATCATTACTACCTAATTCAAGAACGAACACATCGACATGTTGGTGCAATATCCAGTCAATACGGCCCATTCCGCCGGAAGTAGTTTCGCCGCTCACTCCTGCATTAATCACTTTATAAGGAAGATGCAGTGAATCAATTTTGTCCTGTATCAAAGCAGGAAAAGCTTCATTTGGTTCCAGGCCGTATCCCGCGGTAAGGCTGTTACCAAAAAACAAAATAGTTTTCTTATTTGCAGAAGAATTATTGCCGGTAGTTGCATTGGAAGATTCCTTTGGAGTAGTAATCTTTTGATTACTTTGATTGTTACAACTGCTTGTAGCAGCATGAAAGACGAGAACAGCAAGCAAGATCTTATTCATTAATCAGAATATAAATTTTACGATCACACCTGATAAAAATAAGAATTCAGGTAATTTTATATGGCAGCGCTCTATTCAAAATATTTAAACACAAAAAAATATGCCATTTGCGAACAACAAGGGCAAGTTAACCAAACCTATGGAATCAATACTCGATCTGCAGCAGGTAAGTAAGACTTTTAAAAGCGGTAACCGTAAATTAACTGTTCTGGATAATGTAACTTTTTCGGTTCAACAAAGAGCAACCCTGTCGATTGTCGGGCCTTCGGGAAGCGGTAAAACAACGCTATTGGGTTTATGTGCCGGCCTTGACCGTTCTTCTTCGGGCAGCGTCTGGCTGCGAAACAACGACCTGGAAAACATGAGTGAAGACCAGCTTGCCGCCATAAGAAATAAATACATCGGATTTATATTTCAGAATTTTCAACTGATGCCTACACTGACGGCCATTGAAAATGTAATGGTACCGCTCGAATTACGCGGTGAAAAAAAAGCCCGGGCACGTGCGATGGAACTGTTGGATAAGGTTGAACTTGCCGATCGCAGCCATCACTACCCGGCACAGCTAAGTGGCGGTGAACAACAACGGGTGTCTATTGCAAGAGCATTTTGCAACAGGCCGGATATTTTATTCGCTGATGAACCTACGGGCAACCTCGACGCAGAAACCAGTGAGAAAATCGTGAACCTCATCTTCGATCTTAATACAGAAGCTGGTACCACGCTGTTATTGGTAACCCATGATGCTGATCTTGCGGCAAGGACACAACGGATCATTCATTTAAAGGGAGGGAAAATTGTTTCAGATCAGCCGACTGCGATAATAAACTAACGGTGAGCAATAGACGAAAAATGTTTTTAAAATGTAAAAAATACTATGGAGCATTCGACGACAGAAGGAAATGAACCTGCTGATTTTAACACACATTTTAATATACCATGGCTTGCGCAAATGGCCTGGCGTGATAGCCGAAAAAGCCGTTCCCGTTTATTCCTTTTTATTTCCTCCATCGTTCTCGGTATCGCTGCGCTGGTTGCTATTTATTCGCTCGGGAATAATTTAAATGATGAGGTGAATAACCAGGCAGCCATATTGCTTGGTGCTGACCTCGAGATTTCATCCAATCAATTGCCCACACCGGCGGTCAGCAAGATGCTCGATTCATTGGGCAGTAACAGTGAAGAACGTCATTTTTCCTCCATGGTATTATTTACCAAAAACAATGGAACCCGGTTGGTGCAGGTTCGTGCGCTTAGTGGGGTATATCCGTATTATGGTTCATTGGGAACTACTCCTGATTCTGCAGGGATTTCCTTTCGTAATAAACAACAGGCCCTGGTAGACCAAACGCTGATGCTGCAATACAATGCGCATGTTGGCGATTCCATCCAGGTGGGTAATGTGAAGTTCGCTATTGCCGGCAGATTATTAGATGCACCGGGGCAAACGGGTTTCTCCTCGTCGGTGGCTCCTATCGTTTACATACCACTTCAATATCTTTCCCAAACAGGTTTAATGCAAAAAGGGAGCCGTATCAGCTATCATTATTATTACCAATTCAGCCCGCAAACCGACGTGCAAAAAATGATGGATGGCATGCGGCTGCGGTTGGAAGCTAACGACCTGAATTACGAAACAGTAGCAAGACAAAAAGAAGATGCGGGCCGTTCATTCAGTGACCTTACCAGGTTTTTATCGCTGGTTGGTTTTATCGCCCTGTTACTCGGTTGTACGGGTGTTGCCAGTGCAGTTCATGTGTACGTAAAGGAAAAAATAAATTCCATTGCGATACTCCGGTGCCTTGGTGTAAGAGCGTCACAGGCTGTTTTCATTTATTTGATACAGATCATCGGTGTTGGTTTTATCGGCGCCGTGGCTGGCGCAATATTGGGTGTCGTCATTCAACAATTTTTGCCATTTATTCTGAAAGATTTTTTACCCATCAAAATCAGTACACCCGTTTCGTGGATTGCCGTGACAGAAGGGATTGCATTGGGAATGATCATTTCGGTATTGTTTGCGTTATTGCCGTTGCTCTCGATCCGCAGGATATCTCCGTTAAATGCGCTGCGGGTTTCTTTTGAATCTCATACCAAAGAACGTGATTCGCTGAAATGGATCATCTATTCCCTTATCGTAATTTTCGTGTATTCGTTTACGTTAGTACAAATGCACAACTGGAAACAGGCACTTTCTTTTACAGCCGGTATCGCCGTGACATTAGTGATATTAACCCTGATCGCCCGTGCTTTAATGTGGGCGATCAGGCGGTTCTTTCCTTCTGCGTGGAATTATTTATGGCGACAGGGGCTGGCCAATTTATACAGGCCCAATAATCAAACCACCATCCTGATCATTGCTATTGGGTTAGGCACTGCACTTATCTGTACGCTGTTTTTGATACAGGCGGTATTGATACAGAGAGTACAATTGTCCACCGGCAAAAATCAACCCAATATTGTCTTGTTTGATATTCAAACCTCGCAAGTTCCCGGTGTAATGACGCTGGCGAGACAATACGGATTACCTGCAAAGGAGACAGTCCCTATTGTAAACATGCGGCTGCAACAGGTTAATGGCGTAACCGCAGCAAAAGCTATCAGCGATACTGCGAGTGAATTTTCTCGTCACCTGTTCGACAGGGAATATCGTGTTACCTACCGTGATTCTCTAACATCTTCAGAAAAAATAACGCAGGGTAAATGGGAAGGCGTGGCCGATAGTACGGGACTTCCTGAAATTTCGATGGAGCAGAATTTTGCGAAGCGAAACAACGTTCACATTGGCGATACTCTTTTGTTCAATGTTCAGGGTGCAGAAATGCAGACCGTCGTTGGAAGTTTCCGGGAAATAGACTGGAGAGGGATAAGAACTAATTTTCTTGTTGTATTTCCAAAAGGTCTGCTCGAAGCAGCTCCCCAGTTTCATGTATTATTATCGAGAACACCTTCGCAGGAAGTTTCTGCGAAATTTCAGCAAGCGATGGTGAGACAATATCCAAATGTTTCAATCATCGATCTTGGACTCGTATTACACATCCTCGATGACCTGATGAGTAAGATCGGTTTTGTGATCCGGTTTATGGCAGGGTTTAGTATCGTTACAGGAATTGTTGTATTAATGGCGTCTGTATTGATCAGTAAGTACCAGCGCATGAAAGAAAGTGTTTTACTCCGGACACTCGGAGCAAGCAGAAAACAGGTGTTTGCGATAACAGCGCTGGAATATTTTTTTATTGGTTCACTGGCGGCGCTCACAGGAATTGTGCTGGCATTTGGGGCGAGCTGGGCTTTGGCGCATTACATTTTTGATACGCCTTTTCATCCTAAATTTTTGCCGGTGATTGTTTTATTTGCATTTGTCTGCATGTTAACCTTGGTAACCGGTTTGGCAAACAGTCGCGGATTTCTAAATAGGCCACCGCTTGAAGTTTTGCGACAAGAGGTTTAATCGTAAATCTGAAAAATATGCGTGGGGTACAATATTGTTGTGCGTAGCCGGGCCTGGCAGGGCCTTTGCAAAACCTTTTGCCAACGAGTTTGCAGATTAAATTCACCAGGAGCTTTAAAGAAATAACGGTAAAGCATAAGCCAACCTGAACGAAGGCTATTCTATTTTTGGAATAGTGCTGCGGACGGAATTGCCACTTCGTTTTTCTATTGAACATTTGTAATTATCTTCGGCAACAAATTTTACCGTCGTGAAGAGAAACCTGCTGCTGCTTTTATTTGTTTTGTTGGTATCATCATCGTTCACTAATGCGCAAACGGCTGCAATCGACAGCCTCAAACAACTATTGCAAAGCGAAAAGCAGGATACGAATCGTGTGACGCTTCTTTACCAACTCGCCAGACAATTTACCTACTTGAAACCTGACACCGCATTGTCGCTTTTCCAGGAGGATGTTGAGTTGTCTCGTAAAATAAATTTTAAAAGGGGAGAGGCATTGTGCTTAAGGGGAGTAGCTACGGTTTTGGAAAATAAGGGCAATTATCCAGCTGCTTTGGCGACTTCGCTGGATGCACTAAAAATTGCAGAAGAAACAAATGACGACAAAAACATAGGAGGTTATTTGAGTAATATTTCTGATGTATATTTTTATGAAGGAGACATTCAGCGAAGTGTTGATTATTCACACAAGGCCATCGCGATACTAAGAAAGTCACAAGATACAGCTGGTTTAGAAACTTCAACATTGAACCTTGGTGATACCTATGAAAAATCCGATCAATTAGACTCAGCTCTGTTTTACACAATGCTTGCTTATAAGATTTCTCTGCCAAGAAAAAGCATCGGAACGTTAGGAACTGTTTTTAATAATCTTGGCAATATTTTCAGAAAACTCGGGAAAACAGACAGCGCCGAAATGTATTACAGGCGTGCTATTCCTTATTTTGTCCAAACGAATAATAGCGATGGATTGTCTGAACTGTACCTGGGCGTCGCCAATATTTTTTTCCAACAAAATAAACCAGATTCGGGTCTTTATTATGCAAAGCTCTCCTATGCTATAGCCAAGCAGGGGGATTTTGCCGACAAGCTTTTGGCAGCGAGTAAGTTTTTAGCGGAATATTACAAGGCTCAACGTAATGTTGATAGTGCTTATGCATACCAGGCCGCTACAATCGCAGTAAAAGATAGCCTTTTTGGCCAGCAAAAGATGAATGAGATGCAGAGCCTGACATACGAAGAAGCGGCACGTCAGCAGCAAATAGAAGATGCAAAAGAACAGGAACGTGTGAGAGCAAGGCAAAATGCTTTAATTGGCGGACTTATTGCATTACTGCTTGTCGCATTCCTGTTAATTCGCAACAATCGACAAAGACGAAAAGCTAATAGCCTGTTGCAAAAACAAAAAGAAGAAATTGATGATAAGGCTAAAGAACTTTCTATTCAAAAGGATAGTCTTCAGCAGTCGTACAATAATGTTGAAAAATTGGGCGAGATCGGCCGTAAGATTACTTCATCCCTTTCTGTAGAAAGGATTATTAGCACAGCATACAATAACGTAAATGCATTAATGGATGCAGCCGTTTTTGGTATTGGTATTTATAACGACGACACGAAGAAACTGGAATTTCCTTCAACTTATGAAAACGGTCAGGCGCTTCCTTTTTACGCTAATTCAATTGATGATAAGAATCGCTTTGGCCCCATATGTTTTACTACAGGAAAGGAAATCATCATGGGCAACCTGGATAAGGAATATAAAAATTATATACAGGAAGTACTTACACCGCATGAGGGAGAGCAGCCGGTGTCGATCATTTTTCTCCCAGTAATAGCTAAAGAAAAAAAATTAGGCGTTATCACCGTGCAGAGCTTTAAGGAAAATGCGTATTCGGAATATCATCTTTATATGCTGCGCAATATTGCTAACTATGCTGCTATCGCTATCGACAACGCAGAGTCATATGAATCGCTGAATGAGGCAATGTCCAGCCTGAAGTCAACACAGGCACAATTGATTCAAAGTGAAAAAATGGCTTCGCTGGGAGAACTCACTGCCGGGATTGCACACGAAATACAAAACCCTTTGAATTTTGTAAATAACTTTTCTGAAGTGAATAAAGAAATGATTATTGAGATGCGCGAAGAAATTGACAAAGGAAATTATGAAGAAGTGAAACAGCTTGCAAAAAGCATTGAGGATAATGAAGAAAAAATAAATCATCACGGTAAGCGGGCTGATTCTATTGTAAAAGGAATGCTGCAACACAGCCGCAGCAGTACTTCGCAGAAGGAACCGACAGATATCAACGCTTTGTGTGATGAGTATTTACGATTGAGTTATCATGGCCTCAGGGCAAAGGACGTATCCTTTAATGCAGAAATGAAAACTTTTTTTGATGATAGTATTGGTAAGATCAATATCATCTCGCAGGATGTAGGGAGGGTGTTGCTGAATCTTTTTACCAATGCATTTTATGCAGTAACAGACAAAAGGAAAACGGCAGGCCCCGGCTATCAGCCAACTGTATCAATTGAAACAAAAAAGCTAAATGATAATGTTGAAATAAAAATTGAGGATAATGGAAGCGGCATTCCTCAAAATATCATCGACAAAATTTTTCAACCCTTTTTTACCACCAAACCTACCGGGCAGGGCACGGGCTTAGGGCTTAGCATAAGCTACGATATCATCAAAGCACACGGCGGAGAATTGAAAGTGGAAACAATGGAAAGTGAGGGAACCAGATTCACTATACAGTTGCCTGCTGTTTGAATCACGAATTGACGTATTGCTATTAATATCTTAAATGCTTCTTATTCGACTTTCTTTTTTTAAATAGAGGCACTTTGACTCTGCTAACGTCAACGGATAAACGAAAATTAACTCCGAAAAAAATCCGCTACGCGTTTGTCTGCTTCCTAAACACCTTAAATATCAATCTCAGATTCTGATCGTAAGTAAGGTAGTTATAAATCCAGTTACCAAATACAGCGAGCCGGTTTTTAACGCCAAGCAGCAGGAACAGGTGCAGCGTCATCCAGAAGGACCAGGCAACAAAACCTTTTAAATGCACTCTCGGTTTGGGAATATCCACTACAGCCAGGTTGCGTCCCACGGTTGCCAATGAGCCTTTATCCTTATATTCAAATTCTTTTAAAACTTTCCCTTTTGATGATGCAATCAGATTTTCTGCAAGTGATTTTGCCTGTGCTATGGCCACTGATGCTACCTGCGGGTGCCCATGCGGATATTTTTCGGTCGGCATCCATGCTACATCGCCAATAGCATAAACATTTTGCGTGCCTGTTACATTGTGAAATCGATCAGTAGTAACGCGATTTCCTTTTACGATAATTGTTTTATCAATACCCTCCGGCACATTTCCTTTAATCCCTGCAGCCCACACCACCATGGATGTATCAATTTTTTCGCCATTTTGCATCGTCACGGTTTGCCCATCATAGTTACTTACAATGGTATTGATCTTTACGATCACCTTTAGCTTGTTTAGATAATGGTGCGAATCCCCGCTTGATTTTTCGCTCATGGCATTTAATGTACGCGGGCTGCCTTCCAGCAAATAGATCTTCATTTTGGAAAAATCCAGTTCGGGATAATCTTTGGGAAAAACGAATCGCCGCATATCAGCAATGGCGCCGCTCATTTCCACTCCGGTTGGGCCACCGCCAACAATTACGATTGTCATGAGGCTTTGCAATTTCTTTTCATCTTTTTCATATAATGCATCTTCCATGTTTTTTAAAAGACGATACTTGATCTGCAGCGCTTCTACGGTGCTTTTCATCGGGTAAGCATTTTGCTGCAGTTGATCATTGCCAAAAAAGTTGGTGTCCGCGCCTGTAGCTATTATTAATGCATCGTAGGAAAAAATTTGTTCATTGGTGACCACTTCATTTTTGGCGATATCAATATTTTTCACTTCCGCCATCCGTACGTGCACATTATTTTCATTGTGAAATAATTTCCTTAGTGGGAAAGAAATATTGCTCGCATCAAGACCTGCGGTGGCTACCTGGTAGAATAATGGCTGGAATTGATGAAAGTTGAAACGGTCAATCAGGGTGATGTCGAAATCTTTTTTCTTACTGAGTTTCCGTGCGAGCGTCAATCCTGCAAATCCGGAGCCGATAATTACAACTTTCATTGTGCAAAGGTTAATGGATAAAGAAACTGCGTATAAGGGACAAGGTGCAAGGAATAAAGTACAATGAACTGCAAACCTATCGTGTATTTACATCGTACATGGTGAATCGCACATCGTATATGTTTAATACAATAATCTTACCCGAATTGTCTCCTTTACTTTTTTTAATAACTCCAGCGCTTCGCGCGAAATATTTTTGTTAACGTCGAGTACTACATAGCCAATATCATCATTGGTTTTTAAATATTGGCCGAGGATGTTTATTTTATGCAGCGAGAGCTGTGTATTTATTTCTGAAAGCACGCCTGGCACGTTATTATGAATATGCAAAATGCGGTGAGTGCCTTCCTGCGGGGGCAGACTCAATGCCGGCGTGGTATGGGAACCGTATGTAATTCCTTTTTCAAGATAATTAAACAATTTACCGCTTACATCTTCGCCAATGTTTGACTGTGCTTCTTCAGTGGAGCCGCCTATATGCGGCGTTAATATTACATTGCTCAATCCCTGCAACGGCGTTATAAACCGGTCACCGTTTTTTTCCGGTTCGGAGGGATACACATCAATTGCAGCACCACCAAGATCTTTATTTAGCAAGGAATTTCTTAGTGCATCCAGGTCTACTACTTTTCCCCGTGCATAATTAATAAGCATCGCACCGGGTTTGAATTGTTTGAGTATTGCCTTAGTGATCATATTCCGCGTAGCAGGTGAGTCGGGAACGTGCAGCGTAACGATGTCCGCTTCTTTCAGCATTTCCTTCAACGTATTTTTTTGCAATGCATTCCCGAGCGGCATCTTTGTTTCTATGTCATAGAAAATAACTTTCATACCCAATGCTTCGGCCAATACGCTTACCTGCGAGCCAATATTTCCATAGCCGATAATGCCCATGGTTTTTCCGCGTAATTCATGGCTCCCTGCAGATACCTTATTCCAGATACCCTCGTGTGCGGCTTTATTTTTATCCGGAATTTTCCTGATAAGCATAATAGAAGAGGCAATTACTAATTCCGCAACCGAACGTGTGTTAGAATAAGGCGCATTGAAAACGGTAATTCCTTTTTTGGTAGCTGCTTTCAGGTCCACCTGGTTGGTACCGATACAAAAGCATCCTATTGCCTGGAGCTTGGGCGCATTGTTCAAAACCTCCTGCGTGATCTTCGTTTTGGAGCGAATGCCTATTAAGTGAATATTCTTAATTTCTTTGATCAGGTCCTTTTCATTGAGTGCAGCAGGTATTTGTTTTACCGAGGTGTAGCCTGCATCATAAAATTTCTGCGCCGCCGTTATACTGATATTCTCGAGAAATAAAATATTAATTTTTTCTTTAGGATAACTGGTCACTTTTTTGTCAGCCATATAATTTATCTATTGTAATTTGCAAATATAATTCCTTAAACTATGAATATTGACTAATGAGCCACATCCGACTTTTTCTTTTCTTACTATCCATGTCGTGCATCATCGCTGCGTGCAATTCGGGCACCGCAGGAAAGATAGATCCGCCGACACATGACTCAACTTTAAAGTCTGTAAACTATATAGGTCCTCTGTCAAAATCGGATTCGATCCGGTATCGCGATGCGGTGGAAGAGTATTATGAAAATCACTTAGTGAAATACGGATTCAATGGCGGCATCCTGGTAGCAAAAGACGGCCATGTAGTGTTTGAAGACTACCATGGTTATTTTGATCTGCGCAAAAGGGATCCGCTGTCGAATCACAGCCCTTTTCACATTGCATCAGTTTCAAAAACATTTACAGCCATGGCCACCATGCTGCTGGTGCAAATGGGGAAGCTGAACCTCGATGATGATGTAAAAAAATTCTTTCCTGATTTTCCGTATGACGATGTGAAAGTAAAGTCATTATTGAGCCACCGGAGCGGCCTGCCCAATTACATTTACTTTATGGAAAAGCTGGGTTGGGATACCAGGCAATATTGCAATAACCAGGATGTATTGGATTATTTGATAAAATATCATCCACCTATAACCAGCCATGCCAATACTCACTTTGAATATTGTAATACTAATTATGCGCTGTTGGGTTTGATCATTGAAAAAGCATCAGGTATGAAGTATGCCGATTTCCTGCAACAGTACATATTTACACCGCTACACATGAACGATACTTATGTGTTTACTATGGCAGACAGCGCCAAAGCAATGCCTTCTTTCGATAATAGGGGAAGATTAGAAAGGATGAATTTTCTCGATTGCGGTTTTGGCGATAAAAATATTTACAGTACTCCTGAAGATCTCCTGAAGTGGGACCAGGCATTATACACAAACAAGCTTTTTACCCAACAGATATTAGAAGAGGCCTTCACTCCGTACAGCAATGAAAAACCAGGTGTAAGAAATTATGGTTATGGATGGAGAATGTATGTATATCCGGATGGCAAAAAAGTGATATACCACAATGGATGGTGGCATGGCAATAATGCAGTATTCCTTCGGCTCATCCAGGATTCTGCAACCATTATCGTTTTGGGTAATAAATACGATAGGCTTATTTACAAGGCGAAGGACATGGCGAAAATTTTCGAACCTAATGCAGATATGGGTGGGGAAGAGGAAGAACGACTTGGCGGGAAATAAATGATTTCTGCAAAAGTTTGCGGTTTTTTGCAGGAATATTTAAAATTTTATTACAGTTTTTGCGGTTTTAATTAAATTTTAACTTAGTTTTGAGTTGAATTGTTTTCCAAATGCTCAAAACCGAAAGACTTGCTTATATCCTTCATCAGGTAAACCTGCACAATAAGGTTCTTTCAGCAGACCTGAGCCAACAGATCAGCGTGTCAGACGACACAATAAGAAGAGACCTTCAACAATTAGCAGACGAAGGCAAGGTAATCAAAGTTCATGGCGGCGCCCTTTCTCCCTCTTTTCATCATGGAATAAATACTTCGCAGCAGGTGTATGCCTACAGGCAAAAAAAGACAATTGCACAAAAGGCCGTTTCACTTATTGAAGAGGGGATGTTCATTTTGACCAGCGGTGGCACCACGATTATTGAACTCGCCAGGTCACTGCCTCCGTCTCTTCATGCAACATTTATTTCGGGAAGCATACCCGTTTTATTTGAATATACCAACCATCCGAATATTGAAGTGATTGCCATAGGAGAAAAAGTTTCCAAGAACTCTAAAATTACTGTAGGCCTTGAAGCAATTTCCAAGATCAGGGAATTAAGAGTAGACCTGTGTTTTCTTGGAATAAATGCCATCAACCTGGAACACGGCGTGTCAGATAACGACTGGGAGGTAGTGCAAATAAAAAAGGCAATGATAGAATCGGCGAGCAGGGTGATTTGCCTTACCATTTCAGAAAAAATCAATTCGCAGCAGCCTATCCAGGTGTGTGAGTGCAGCAAGATAGATACACTGATAACAGAGTTGTCCGCTGAAGATCCATTGCTGCACCCGTACCGGAAGAGTGGCATCAATATTTTGTAACCGATGGATGGAAAGCGAAGTGCGGAATGGCAATTCCGGATATTATTGAAAAGATTTTCTTACCGTATAGCCCTTAATAAACACCTACGACAAATCCAATTCCTCCGAACAATTCCTAACACGATTTGCAATCATTTTTTGGAAACATGAATCTTTAACAAACTAAAACAGTGCTATGAAAAAAATTATGCAATTAATGCTTTTCTTCGGTATGGCGGTTTTATGGTCATTACCCCTAATGGCGCAAACAAAAACTGTCTCCGGTGTTGTTTCTTCAGACGATGGAACTCTTCTAAAAGATGTAACAGTTTCAGTGAAGGGAACACGGGCCGCTACAAAAACAAACCAGGATGGGAGCTACACCATTAACGCTTCCAATGGCAAGGTGCTTGTTTTTACATCAGTTGGTTTTCAAACAAAAGAAATCAGGGTAGGGAATGCCAGCGAGGTAAGTGTTACCCTGACCCGGCAGGAACAACAATTGAATGAAGTGGTGGTAACGGCCCTGGGAATCAAGAAAGAACAAAAGGCATTGGGATATTCGGTCACTCAGTTGAATGCAAACGAATTGATGAAGAATAAAAATACCAATGTCATCAACTCTCTTGCCGGCAAAGTTCCCGGTGTAAGTATCACTCAATACAGTGGTTCTCCGGGGGCCGGAGCTTCCATCACTCTTCGCGGTGGAACTTCAACATCGGAAACGAGGCAAAATCAGCCATTATTTGTAGTAGATGGAATTATTTACGATAACTCAACAACCGTTACCGGTAATACCGGTACTGATGGCTTGTCCCGCAGCAACACCACCTACTCTGACCGTGTCATGGACATCAACCCGGAAGATATTGAAAGCCTGTCAGTTTTAAAAGGCGCTGCAGCTGCGGCTTTATATGGTTCACGCGCTGCTGATGGTGTTGTGATTATTACCACTAAGAAAGGAGTAGAAGGCCGGGTTGTAGTTGACCTCAATAGCAAAATAAGCACCTCCTGGGCAGACAAATTACCCGAAGTTCAAACCGAGTTCGGCCCTGGTATCTATTCCAGCAATGGTGTTTTAACTACCGATGGTGTTTATAATTCATGGGGACCAAAGATCCCGGCAGATAGTACGATATACGACAATATCGGTAATTTCTTTCAGCACGGTGCTATTTATGATAATAATGTAAACGTTTCAGGGGGTTCGAAGAACGGTTCTTTTTATTTATCCGGATCTAATTTTAAGCAAACAGGTATCGTTCCGGGTACCGGTTATGACAAAACCACTTTTCGCTTAAATGGAGAACAGAAGTATGGTGGTTTGACATTGAACGCGAATGTAGCCTATTCTGTTGCCAACACCGACAGAACATTGACAACTGCCGGCTTATATGGAAGTGGTGTAGGAAGTATGCAGGCGTTATATGGCTGGCCTACAACATACAATATTAAAGATTACATCAATCCTGATGGAACCCAGCATCAGATATATCCCACTCTTCGCCTTGAAGACGATATCGACAATCCATACTGGATTATTAATGAAGATAACTTAACCTCAAAGACCGACCGTTTTACTGGTGGGATAAACGCCAATTATAAAATTACCAATTGGTGGGATATTACAGGTCGCGTGGGTTATGATCAGTACACTACTAATGATTATACTTATATAGCGCCGGGGTCAGCTTTAGCCCCTCTATATCAAAATGGGCGCCTGAGCAAAGACATGGTCAACTATACATATATCACAACCACTGTAATGACTAATTTTCACAAAAGCTTCGGAGATTTTGATACCCACCTGCTGTTGGGAACTACTTCAGAAGATTTTAATACAAAGAATCAAAATCTTTGGGGATATGCGTTTAGTACACCGGGTACCATTAGCTTTAACAATATGCAGAACGATAATAAATTTTTCACGGATGCAACAACCAGGAGGCGTTTAGTTGGAGCCTATGGAGAGGTAGGTGTTTCGTATAAAGACCTGGTATACCTTACCGCAACTGGGCGCAATGACTGGTCATCCACGCTGCCTATACAGAACTGGTCTTATTTTTATCCTTCTATCAGTGGTTCTTTTATCTTTACGCAATTATTACCGGCAAACAAGATCCTTTCGTTTGGTAAACTGCGGGCCAGCTGGGCCAGAGTGGGTAAAGATGCCAATCCATATGCCACTAATACTTACGAAAATCCTCCAATTACTATTGGTTCTTATATGGGTGTTGGTAACCAGTACTATTCAGGTAACCCGTATTTAATTCCCGAAATTCAAAATTCATGGGAAGTTGGGGGCGCCTTTAGATTTTTGAATGGACGTATTGGTTTGGATTATACTTATTACCATAATGAAACACAAAATCAAATTGCACAACCCCGTTTAGCCCAATCCGGCGGATTTATTTTCAGCGCTCTTAATTCAGGATCTGTAATTAATAATGGCATGGAAATCGCGCTTACAGGAAAAGTAGTATCGCAAAAGGACTTTTCATGGGATGCGACGCTCAACTTCTCATACAACAAAGGTAGATTAGGTGCTTTCCTTCCGGGAGTATCCTATTTCTACCCGACAGATGCTCAGTTTGGAACTATAAAGGCGGCATCAATTCCTAACGGTGGCTACTTTTTAGGAATGACCGGTCAATCTTATTTGCGTCAAACGGATGCAAATGGAAAAGAGATTCCAAACGGCAAGTACCAGATAGATCCTACCACCGGATTATATAAGTTGAATCCTGCTGTTCTGGTTGTAGGCAACCGTGAACCGGATTACATAGGCGGCTTTGAAAATAACTTGCGATACAAAAAATTAACGTTGTCCTTCCTTTTGGATATCAGAATTGGAGGAGATGTATTTAACGGTACCGAGTATGCGATGGTTCTAAACGGCCTGAGCAAAAAAACCTTGCTGAATGATCGTCAATCAGTGACTTTAACCGGAGTCAGCAGTGTAACGGGAGCTGATACAAGTATAACTTATAATTCAGGTCAGAGCTATACTATTGGATCAACAACTTATTCGGGTGATTATAAGATTCAACAGTATTGGTCCAACTACGCAGCTAACTCTTATAATTTTATTACTTCAGTAAATTGGTTAAAGCTTCGTTCGGTATCATTAACTTATGATTTTTCTAATGTATTAAAGAATCAAAAAGTTTTTAAAGGACTTACCGCCACCTTGGTAGGTACGAATTTGTTTACATGGACCAACTACAAAGGAATGGATCCGGAAGTGAGCGCAGCAGGTGGTACCGGGGGTTCTGGTTCCACAGGTATCGATTACCTGGGCGTGCCTGCAGTGGCAAGTTTCACGTTCGGAGTAAATGTTAAGTTTTAAATTCAAAAAAATCAATCATGAAAAAAACAAAATATATTATACTAGGTTGCCTACTCGTGATGAGTTTCGTCTCCTGTAAAAAGTGGTTAGATGTTAACACAGACCCGGATAATCCTAACAATCAAAGTGTTTTAATTCAAAACCGTGTTCCATGGATTGAACACTTTTACCAGTATACTTCAGGTGTCACCAATTATCGCACATCATGCCTTGCGGGCGTTTATTATAGTTTGTCCGGTACTCAAAATACGCTTAGCACCACATGGCAATGTTCTACAGGCAATGTTACCACGCCTTACCAAACATGGTTTGTGGAAGTATCTTCGAATGTAGTTGATTTATATAACAAAGCCGAGAAAGAAGGTGCTTACCATTATATGGCAGTGGCTGATGTGTTCAGCGCGCTAGGCTATATGGAAATGCTGGATCTCTATGGTGAAATGCCTTACACCGAGGCTGGAACAGGAAATCCAAGCCCTAAACCAGATGATGGTAAAACCATTTATAATGGTTGCATGGACAAATTAAATGAAGCTATCGACCTGTTCAGTAAAACACAGGAAGCAGGTGCCCCGGCTCTTGCTGCCGGAGATTTGTGGAACGGCGGAGATATCAATAAATGGATAAAATTTTGCTGGGGATTAAAAGCCCGTTATATGCTTAAGCTTTCCAGGAAAGCGGATTTGTTTAATGCGGATTCTGTTCTGTATTGCTTGTCCAAGGGCCCACAGTCTAACGCCGATAATACAATTGGGCCAGGACTTAACAACAGCACGGTAACCGATTATTTGTATGGTGATCCTGTCGTAACAAATGGCAACTTCGACTATGCGGCTTATGGCAATTCTATTCGTATTTCCCAATATTATTATAACCTCTTGACGAATATGCATGGTTCGGGAGTTGTTGACCCACGGATGCCTAAGATTGTACCCGCTTCAATGGCTGATGTGAAACTAAATAGCTCAGGCCAGGTAAGCTCTTATACATGGAATCGTTCAATAGGGGTTGATTCTTACGATTCGGCGACGCGTTTGCTAAAGGGAGGCCCTACTTCTATTCAGACAGCAACTTATGCTGTTTCGGATAAGACTATTAATTATACTATTGCCGATGGAACCGATCTTGCCAATTTTATTGCTGCACAACAACAGGCAGGCCGTGCTTACACTGTTAATGGAAACAGCGTATCAATAACCTATCCCGCAGGTTCCATTTACATAAACAGCAGCAACTATATTTACGCCGGAGATACCGTGTATGTAAATATGCGTAGCAATGCCCTGGCCACGTCAGGCAATCCGGCTCAGCCTGCAAATGACGTAAACTGGTATCCTTCAGCAGCTGCATATAGTGCCGGCGTTATTGGTTCAACTGGCTCATTCCAGGTTCGCCCGATTTCTGACCAGGAGATTTTAACCTACCATGAAATGTGCTTCATTAAAGCAGAAGTGGAGATGAGAAAAGGAGATGTTGCAGATGCATATACTGCATATATTGCAGGTATTCAGGCTCATTTTGATATGATGCAGGCAAAGCTTGCCGAATGGCAGGGTGGTGGTTTTGACAAAAATGCTGCAGGTGTTACCATCCCTGATATGGAGCCTATGGATCCAGGGGATATTTCCGCCTATCTAGCGAGCGATGCAGTCGCACAGGGTCCCGGTACTTTGACAATGTCTGATATCATGCTGCAAAAATATATTGCTATGGGCTGCAGTATCGAAAACTGGAATGATATGCGCCGGTTCGATTTTAGCGCAGGTGATATAGGTGGCTTTGGAGTAGTTTATCCCGGGTATGATAGGGGGCCTTTATTTACAGGTCAGGCCCAGTTGACAGGTGGTTCCCCAACAGATCCCAGGTATTGGATACGTCGGTGGGCGTTACCTCCAACCTATGAAATAAATTACAACTCGGTAAATACACTTGCACTAAACCCTCATGCCGGAGATCCAAATATCTGGAGTATGCCTGTTTGGTGGGATTGCGCAACAGATGCTGAATATTATGGATATCTCAAAAATTAGTACGATGGTGCCCGGATTGCTATATAAATTAAGCGTGGGTTTTATCAACCTTAAAACGATTACCGGTAACCACACATGAATTAGTTGTTATTTAGATTTTAAGGATTATGTTTAGATTAAGAGGCCGTCTAAAACGGCCTCTTGTCGTTACCGGGTTTACCACTTCGGAAGAATCATTATGTGCTGCTTCCAAAAAATAAATAAGCAAGAAATATTGACGTAAGTATACCCACAAGATCCGCAAGCAGCATAGCTCCGATTGAATACCTTGTATTCTTTACGGAGACGGCACCAAAATAAACAGCCACCACATAAAAAGTTGTATCCGCACTTCCCTGTAAGATGGAAGATATTCTTGCTGCAAAAGAATTAGGGCCATGAGTAGTGATGGCATCGATCATCATGCCTCTTGCAGCGCCGCCGCTGAGAGGCCGTATCAATGCGGTGGGTAATCCGTCAACAAATCTTGTATCGGTTCCCAGTGCGGCAAATAAATTTTTCATTCCGGTTATAATTACATCAAATGTGCCACTCGTGCGCAGCATACTGATGGCTATCAGCATGCCTACGAGATAGGGAATGATTTTTATCGCAACCTCAAACCCTTCTTTTGCACCTTCTACAAAGGCGCCGAAGATGTCAATCTTTTTATATAAACCTCCCAGTGTAATTAATAAAAAGATCAACAGGATTAAACCATTGCTGAGAATCCCGGAAAATGTTTGAACACCTAAGTAGTCTAATTTTTCTACATAAATGATCAGGAGGGCGATAATTGCAGAGAGGCTTAATACCCATAAAAGAATTACAGGCTGCAATACATTTATTCTTTGCTTAAAAGAAACAATGAGCATAGCCGCAATAGTTGCTGCAAATGAGGCAATCATACAGGGAATAAAAATTTCTGTGGGATTGGCAGTATTTAATGATGCCCTGATGGCAATAATACTTACGGGTATCAACGTAAGGCCGGATGCATGCAAACACAAAAACATGATCTGTGCATTGGATGCAGTATCCTTATTGGGATTGATCTTCTGTAAACTCTCCATAGCCTTGATCCCAAAGGGCGTTGCAGCATTATCGAGACCTAAGAGGTTTGCCGAAAAATTCATTACCATATGGCCCATGGCCGGATGATCTTTGGGTAATTCAGGAAATAATTTTGAAAAAAATGGGGAAATGATTTTTGATAAAAATCTTATTCCACCTGCTTTTTCAGCAATGCTCATGAAGCCGAGAAATAGTGCCATGATACCGATGAGGTTGATAGCAATATCTACAGAAGCTTTTGCTGTGGTAACGATACCATCACCCTCCTGTTCTTTATAGGATATATAACTTCCATTGGAAGATTTTGCATACGTGTAATTGCCGTCATTATAAGTTTTTCCGTTTTGCAATTTGCTTAACACAGCGCCAGGTAAATCCGAAGAATCAAGAGTGCGGGTATAAGAAGTGTCGCCTGATTTGCCTACCACCATCCGGTCAAAGATGTTGGTATTGTCTTTTGTAAAAATGCATTGAAATGTGGCCGCCAAAACAGAGATAATGATAAAAGCCGCCCAAATTCTGCTTAACGTCATGCTGGATTATTGAAGGCTGTAAGTTATAAGTTAAAAAGTGAAATCAAAAATTATCTCTCTCTTACAAGCCCGATTTTGCCTGTCGACATCGAATCATAATATGGATATATATCATCTGAAGTGAAAGGCTTTCTGTCAACACCGCAGGAGAATGGTGTATACTTATTACCAAGTTTTTTGTAATAGAATTTTCCGTGCGTGCCATTATGAGTTCCCTGCATAATCGGGTCATGAATAAATATCTCGGGATCTATGGATCTTAATTCTTCCAGGCTATCAGGGTAGTTCCCTTTTTGTGTTTTATAAAATTCAACTGTAGTGAGAACTTTGTTCAATAGATCTTTGGTTAAGGGAATAGAATTAACTCTGTATTGTTTGCTGTATTTGCCGTAATAGATTAATGATCCGTAAATGGGCGCTGTAAACATAAATGAGCCAACTCCAATAAAAATAAGCTTTCGGTTTTTAAACCTCGAAATACCTTCAACCATAAGCCATATGCCTACAAAGGCGCCCACCGGTGGGATCAGGCCCAGCCACCCTTTGCGATACATTACATGCACATTTCCGGGTCGATGGATTTGAATCTGATTGTATACGTAACTGAGAAAATCCTTCTTTAGGCCTTCTGACGTAAATGATGTAGCGGGAAGAATATAAAAATCTCTGCCATAAAGTTCGAAAAAGATATGTTTCTGAAATATGTCAGCGATATGGAGTTGTACCCATGGAATAAATTTATTTTGTTCGCCTGATTCAACATTAAAACCTTCCTTTCCAAAAGAAAATTTTAAAATTTCCGGATCTAGATTTTTAGACCTTCTTGTTATTTTTATTTTACCGGCGAGATATGGGGTTAAAAAGATAAAAACAAACAATAGCGCATCAAGAATAATAAAAATGAGAATAAAGGGTAACACAGGTTGCCGAAAGCGAAATGTCATATTAAAGCTTACCAGGCATGCTATGCATAACGGGAGTATGATTTTTGCCGGGAGGTTTCTTTGAAAATAAAAATATCGTAATAGTTTAAGATATTTCTTTCTTGGCAAAATAGCACGGATTTCCATGTGCAGTTAAAATTTGATCGCCCGATATTTTTCCTGAAAATAATAATTGTTAAGCTTTGTATGAAATGGAATGATTTTACCACTTTATTTTGCACCGTTAAACTTTATTTGAGTCCTTTCCTATAAAACTTTTACTTTGCTTTTCAAAAGAAAAATTTTTCGATGAAGAATTTCAATTTCAAAAAGATATTGCCGCACCTGGTAGCAGTGGCGGTATTTTTAATAGTATCCATCATCTATTGTAAACCTGCGCTGGAAGGGAAAGTAGTGTATCAGCAAGACATTCAGAACTGGCAGGGCATGGTGCAGCAGTCGAAAGAATTTGATCAGAAGTATGGCTATTATCCGCTTTGGATCAACAGCGCTTTTAGCGGCATGCCTGGCTATCAGATTTTTTTGGATGCACGCACCCACATATTGGCAGGGTATCTCGGGCATGTTATTACGCTCGGACTTCCCAAGCCGATCAGTTTTTTCTTTTTAGCTTCTGTTTGTTTTTATCTCTTGTGTATTGTAGCGGGTATCAATCCGTGGATCAGCATCATGGGTGGTATAGCATACGCCTATTCCACTTTTGATCCGGTGATTGTGGCAGTAGGGCACGATACAGAAATGATGTCTATCGGTTATATGCCTGCAGTATTAGCCGGCATTTTACTTCTTTTTCAAAAGCGCTACTGGAGCGGTTTTGCGGTCACTGCGATGTTTGCAGCATTATTGATAGGCCAAAACCATGTGCAGATGGTGTATTATACTTTGCTCACTGCCGGTATCATGTTCGTTGTTTTTTTGATTAAAAGTGTAAGAGAAAAGCAGACAGGCGTAGCGGTTAAAAGTGGTGTGTTAGCGTTGGCAGCGGGTCTGCTGGGGCTCGCGTGCAGTGCGGTGACGATGTTGCCCACGGCGGAATATGCAAAGGAAAGCACCCGTGGAGGGCGTTCTGAACTTACAAAAGATGTATCCGCGGAAAATAAAACCAAGGGTGGATTAGATAAGGAAGAAGCTTTCCGGTGGAGTTATGGCTTTGGCGAAACGTTTACTTTTATATTGCCTGATCTGTATGGCGGAGGGAGCCGCGACAATGAATACAGTTCGGGTTCCAAATTTGTAGATAAGCTTACTGAAGCCCGAGTGCCCGAGGACCAGGCTGCACAGGAGGCAGCATATAGCATATATTGGGGCGATCAGCCCTCTACGGCCGGGCCGGTATACTTTGGCGCAATCATTTGTTTCCTTTTTATTTTCGGGTTGTTCTATATAAAAGACTGGCATAGATGGTGGGTGATCGCTGCCTCTGCACTCGCGATAATATTTGCATGGGGAGCAAACCTGAAAGGTGTCAATTATTTTCTTTTTGATCATCTGCCTTTGTATAATAAGTTCCGGGCGGTGACGATGTCATTGGTGATCCCGCAACTCTGTTTTCCTTTTTTAGGAACGCTGGCAGTGAATAAACTTATTAATGAAACCGATTGGGACCTCGCCTGGAAAAAACTTCGTATGGCCGTGTATGTTAGTGGCGCTATATTAGTATTGTTGGCCGGATTTTATCTTACCGGAAGTTTCTCGGGTAATAATGACAGGCAATTACGGGATTCTTTCCGGCAAAGTATTTTACACCAGGTACCACAAGGGCAGCAGGCGCCGCCTCAGCTACAGCAGCAGGCGGATGAGATCAGTGGCCAGTTTATCAGTGCTCTTAAAACCGACCGGAAAGATCTCATGGGTTCTGATCTTCTGAGAAATATATTTTTGATTGGAATTGCCGTAGTATTGGTTGGGCTATTCATCAAAAAGAAAGTAAATGCTGTGGTGTTAATGGCGGGGCTGATTGTTCTTTCGTCGTTTGATGTGCTTTCTGTTGCATCGCGGTATTTAAATTCTGATAGCTATGTAGATGATTCGGATTTTCAATCAGCGTTTTTGCCTGATGAGGCTGATCAGCAGATCCTGAAAGATCCGGATCATGCCAATTTTCGGGTATTTAATGAATCAAACCCGCGTGCGCTTGATGCTGATGCACAAACATCATATTGGCATAATTCAATTGGCGGATATCATCCTGCCATATTGGGATTGTATAACGACATAATAGACGATCAGTTAAGCCAGGGCAATATGCAGGTGTTTGACATGCTCAATACAAAATATTTTATTGTACAAAATCCACAGACAGGTAAGCGTATGGCACAATTGAATCCGAATGCATTCGGTAATGCCTGGCTGGTAAAAGGAATAAAATATGTGAACAATGCTGATGAGGAAATGGATGCATTGGATAGCACAAATCTCAAGGATACGGCTATAGTTGATAAGCGATACCAGGCCGCGATTAAACAAGCCCCTGCGTACGATTCTTCTGCATTTATAAAACTAAAGCAAAACCTCAACGACAAGATTGATTATACGTTCCATAGCAGCACACCGCAATTTGCCTTAATGAGTGAAGTATATTATCCGCTGGGATGGGATGCATACATTGACGGAAAGAAGGCAGATTATATAAAGACTGACTATGTGTTGCGGGGTATGTATGTGCCGGCAGGTGATCATGAAATAGAATTCAGGTTTGAGCCAAAATCTTTCTATACCGGCAGAACCATTACTATCATTGCTTCTATTTTGGTATATTTTTTCCTGATCGTCGCCATTGTGATTAATGTAATTCGTAAACCCAAAAATTAACGCAATTCGTTAAAGTTCAACATATGGTTATTGGAAATGGAATGATTGCCAACCGGTTTAGCATCTATAAAGATGATGAGGAGAGGGTAATTTTTGCATCAGGTGTTTCCAACTCAAAAGATACGCAGCAGCAAAACTTCCGGCGCGAATTCGAATTATTGAAAGATGTTGTCCGCCGGTATCCGGATAAGGTACTTGTTTATTTCAGCACTTGCAGTGTGGAGGATAACGACCTGGCCGGGACGCCGTACGTGATCCACAAAAAGAATATTGAAAAATACATTCGTGAAAATCTTACGGGGTTTTATCTGTTCAGAATTTCAAATCTCGGGGGCACCTCCAACAATCCTTACACTTTGTTAAACTATTTCATCTTCAATATTCTCGCCAACCAACCTTTGAAAGTCTGGACGAAGGCCTATAGAAATATCATTGACATAGATGACATGTATGCTGTGGTGGATTATTTTTTGAAAACAAAAACCGGGACGAATTCGGTAATCAATATTGCCAATCCGGAAAATTATTCTGTGCCTTACATTGTGAATAGTATTGAGCATCATCTGAAAAAGAAAGCAACCTATACAGAAGTTGATCGTGGTGATAACTATCCGATTGACATCTCCGTTGCTGAACCGGTCTTTGAAAAATTAAATATTCATTTTGGTGATGGCTATCTTGCGTCTATATTGAATAAATATTATCATTCCAGATGACTTACCGGTCAGCCATTTTTAAAAAGAATATAGAAGCCATTTTTGTGTATCCAATCGTTTGGCTGGGAAAATTATTGTCGCCTTTTTTTGCGCTAAAAACAAAACATGAAGTTTTTATTTTTTCACCCGCTGCCGATATCGGCGGTTCCATAAAAGTGAATTATGACCTTTGCAATTGCTTTGCAGACAAGCATCCGTTGGTCATATTTTCCAAGCGTCCGAAGAACAATGAATTCCTGGATCATTTTCAAATGTCCGGTGTGCGTATCATCGATCTGCATCGTTTGGTGGATTATAAGTGGTATCATTTCATAAATATTTTTTATCGTGGCATCGTTGCGTCCTGGATCGGTAAGGTCCACAATCCTGTGGTGATTGGCGGCGAGAGCTTGTATTTTTATAAAGTACTTCCGCATATCAAAAAGAATGCGTTTTGCGCAGACATCTGTCATCTCAATACATGGTTTGATTATTCACAGCGATTCATAAAGGATTTGGATGCAAGAGTTTTCAGTACTCCCTCAATTAAGAGAGATCTGGAAGCACTGTACCGGGAAAATCATATTCCTGAAGAATATTTCCATCGGTTGCATTTTATCGATAACAAGGTAGACATTCCGGAATATGTTCAAACGAAAAACGAAAACTTATCGGTTGTTTATGTGGGTAGAGGCGCCCCCCAGAAGCGCGTGCACATTGTTGCTGCTATTGCCAAAAGGATGCATGAAATGAAAAGTAATATAGAGTTTTCTTTTGTGGGCGATGTGGAAAAAGTAATAGATCCTAACGGGTACCCATATGCGAAGTTTTACGGAAATATTAAAGATAAGGCGAAAATGGATGAGGTATATTCTACTTCTGATGTTTTATTGCTGACATCGGCATATGAGGGACTGCCCATTGCCGTGATGGAGATGATGGCTCATGGCAGGGTGGTGGTTTCTACTGCTGTTGATGGGATACCCGATTATATTCATAATAGCGATAACGGATTTTTACTTCAAAATGATCCTGATGAAAATAAGATACTGGAGCAAGGAGTACTTGTTTTGCAAAAGCTTGCTGATAACAGAGCACTTTTAGAAGAAGTTGGGAGAAATAGCTGGCTTTATGCAAGGAGGCATTTCAGTGGTGAAGCATTTTGTGAGAGCTACAGGAGTTTATTGTTTCACGAAGAGAATTGATCAATCTGGAAGTAAAGTAAGAAGTCTGCATACGCTTTTTTGATTCCCTCTTTAAGCCTTGTTTCATGTTTCCATCCCAGCGAATGAACCTTGCTTACATCCATTAATTTTCTGGGAGTTCCGTCAGGCTTTGAAGTGTCCCATTCAATTTTTCCGGTAAACCCTACAATATTTTTTATTAATTCTGCAAGCTCTTTGATCGTAAGATCTTCGCCGGTACCTACATTTACAAATTGCTTTTCATTATAGGTCTGCATCAGGAAGAGGCAGGCCGTTGCAAGATCATCTACATAAAGAAACTCCCGCTTAGGAGAACCGCTTCCCCACAGTGTTACAGAAGAATCGTTTTTTACTTTTGCGATATGAAACTTCCTGATGAGGGCCGGCAACACGTGAGATGTTTTCAGGTCGTAATTATCGTTAGGCCCGTATAAGTTTGTCGGCATCACCGATATGTAGTTGCATCCATATTGCTCCCTGTAATATTCGCACAACTTGATTCCGGCGATCTTGGCAATGGCATAAGGCTCGTTGGTAGGTTCGAGCAGTCCGCTTAGCAGATATTCTTCTTTTAAGGGTTGGGGGGCGAGTTTTGGATAAATACACGACGAGCCCAAAAACATTAATTTTTTTACTTCATTTTTATAAGCAGCATGAATAATGTTGCTTTCGATCATCAGGTTGTCGTAAATGAATTCCGCTTTGTAGGTATTGTTGGCCATGATACCGCCCACCTTTGCAGCAGCAAGAAGAACATAATCCGGTTTTTCTTTACTAAAAAAATCATTTACGGCTTGCTGGTTACGCAAATCCAGTTCAGACGAGGTTTTGGTGAGAATATTAGTAAACCCTTCTTTCTTTAACTTCCGTATGACGGCGCTTCCCACCATCCCGCGATGACCTGCCACATAGATTTTATCCGATGTATTCATGAATCAATGTTCAATAGGGGCTTTTAATTTAAATCCACTATCAATAAGATGCTTTTCTTTTTTGAATTTATCAATATCCGATGCCACCATCTCCTGCACAAGATCTGCGAGGGTGTGCGAAGGTTGCCATCCAAGTTGGGTTTTTGCCTTTGTAGCATCTCCGATTAAGAGATCAACTTCCGTTGGTCGGAAGTAATTTTTATCTACGTTCACTACTTCTGTTCCCTTTTCCAACTGGTAATTTGGATCGCTACAATTTTTTACAATACCCACTTCATTTACTCCTTTTCCGTTAAACTCAATGCTGATTCCAACTTCAGAGAATGCCATTTCTATAAATTTTCTCACTGTTGTGGTTACACCGGTTGCTACTACATAATCAGCCGGTTTTTCCTGCTGAAGCATCAGCCACATCGCTTCTACATAATCTTTGGCATGTCCCCAATCTCTTTTTGCGTCCAGGTTGCCAATGTATAATTTATCCTGCATCCCGAGTGCGATTTTCGCAACTGCTCTCGTGATCTTTCTTGTTACAAATGTTTCGCCTCTGAACGGGCTTTCGTGGTTGAACAAAATACCATTGCAGGCAAACATATTGTATGCTTCCCGGTAGTTGACCGTGATCCAAAATGCATATAATTTTGCCACGCCGTAAGGAGAGCGCGGATAGAATGGGGTTTTTTCTGTTTGAGGCATTTCCTGCACAAGCCCATATAATTCAGACGTGGATGCCTGGTAGATTCTTGTTTTTAGATCAAGCCCCAGTAATCTAACGGCTTCGAGTATACGAAGAGTACCAATGGCATCAGCATCTGCTGTATATTCAGGCGTTTCAAAACTTACCTGGACATGGCTCTGGGCCCCGAGGTTGTATATTTCATCCGGTTGTACCTCCTGGATGATGCGGATGATGTTGGTTGAATCGGTGAGGTCGCCGTAATGAAGCTTAAACTTCGGATCCGGCCGGTGGGGATCCTCATAAATATGATCTATTCTTTCGGTATTGAACAGCGAACTTCTTCTCTTAATGCCGTGAACATGATATCCTTTACTCAGCAACAATTCTGATAAGTAAGCTCCGTCCTGTCCCGTTACACCTGTGATTAACGCAGTTTTCATAGGTGCAAACTACGGGATAATTTTGAAAATGTTGAAGAGCCTTTAATCCGGCATATTCCGGCAATTAAAAGCAGTAGGTGTGTCCCGGAATCCTGAAAGAACTTAGTCCTGAATCTTTTTTGTGAGGCTTACCAGGTAATTCATTATCATAAACGTTTTAGAAAGAATGCCATTCTGCAAAATCTTAAAGCCTATCTTATTTTGAAATTGCATTATTTGAATGAGCAAAGGATTTAATGGTTGGCTGTAATATTTTACTACCATTTCCTCGTTCTTAATTTTCAGATTGCGATAAAACCGCCAATAATAGTCATAAACACAAATATTCCTGAGAATGGGATTGCCTAATTTTTTTAACATCGCGTGATTTTCCGGAATCTCAACTTCAGGGTTTCGAAACGATGCCACGGTTACCTGCTCTTTATTAATGCCGATGTTTACGAGGGTTTTGTTGACATAGTAGAAGCAATTTGTTTTTTGCAGGCAGCGTATATAATACTCGAAGTCTACCACCCATTTGAATTGATTGTCATAAAGAAGACCAACATCTCTTTTGATTAAAGTATTGCTTGGTGCACCAATATATTGTGTTTTCAAAAGATTCAATGGGCTTTTCCGTAGAAGGAGTTTTCCAAAAAATCCCATATGAACGGCCGATATCTTTCCTGAGATTTCTTCCACATCATTGTGAGCTGAAAAAATAAACGAACAATTCTTACTTTCCTTAGTTGCGTCAAAAAATAACTGAAGGGAATTTTCACTGGCAAACCAGTCGTCATCATGCATTAATTTTATCCAGTTACCATTTGCTTTTCTGATCGATTCGTTCCAATTTTCAGGAGTTCCCAATTGCTGCAGATTTCTATGGAAGTAAATTTTTTCTATGCCCCGAAAGTTTTCCAGGAATAAAGAGACGCTTAAATCGGGACTGTCATCAGTAATAATTACTTCGTAATTTTTAAAATTTTGTATAGCTATTGAGTTAAGGAGACGTTCCAGGTATTCCAGCCTTTTGTAGGCCGGAATGCAAATCGAAATTTCCGGAATATTACTCATTTCTGGCTCAATAATTTATGAATCATTCTTAATTTCAGCGGTTTGTAAAATACAAATTTCAAAATTGCATAATAATATTTAGGAAAGTGATGAAGTCTTTGTAAAAATATCCACTTCATTTTATTGCTTGCAGAAATATTGTAGTTCTTTAGGAAATCCAGGTTTGCAACTATAGTATTTCTATCTGCGACCTTTTTGTTCACTGTAGTTTTTGAGTATGGAAGGCTCCGGTTTATTTTCGTGTGGTAATCTATTGCAGTAGTTACCCATTTATTACCATAATCTCCGCCTGTTGTAATATGTGTCAAATCAATATCGTATGTTACCATAACCTTATATATGTGAGCTACACTTAAGGAGAAATCAATGTCATAAAAATGAAAGCCCGTCAGCTGGGATTCATTAAACTTGTACAATTCCCAGGCCTTTTTGGTGCAACACATAAAAACACCATCAATACAAACCACCTCATGCAATTTCTTGCTTTCATCAGGAGACAGATAAACTTTCTCCGAATGATTCTGGTATTGATGAATATAATTTGCACAATCGAGTTCTTTGGTATTTGAAAACCAGCCCGAAAAATAGCTGGATTTATATTTGCATCCGGCAATTCCAACTAATCCAATATTGTCGACGGTTGACAAAATTTCAACAATTTTCTTTCCCCATTCTTTTGTTTGCAAGAGAACATCTTCATGTAAAAAACATAGATGGTCAAAACGAGCCTTTTCAGCGAGTTTATTGTAGACCTTACAGATACCTTCATCAATTTCACGATTGTCCTGGTATATTATTTCATGCTCTATGCCGATAGTACTTTTTACATTATCGCTTACCTGCTGCAGCAAATCGGGCCTGGCAGAGCAGATGAGAACTGATATCATTGATTATATAAGTCTAAACGTTAAATTGCCTAAAATTAGCTTTAGATGAGTGAAAGAAATAATTTTTATAAAAATATTGCAAACGGTCTTAGGCCAAGAATTCAGCGACTGTTTAAAAATGAAGCCGGAAAAGGAATATCAGTTAGCTGGTTTTACACAAAATATTTGAAGCATGTTAGTGCGGATAAAATTCATACTTATAAATTATTTGGTTACCCCACATTCTTCAGTGACGGCCCTGGATTTTTACACGGACTGCACGAAGTTTTCATGGAAAGAATTTACAAACAGGAACTACCAGCAAACGCCTTTATTATCGATTGCGGAGCACATATAGGCCTTAGCGTGATTTTCCTTAAAAGTATCTGCCCGGACGCGAGGATTATCGCATTTGAACCGGACGATAAAAACTATTTATTGCTCACGAAAAATGTTTCTTCGCATAAGTTGAATAATGTGGAAACAAGGCAGGAGGCCGTATGGATTGAAGATACTGACCTGCAGTTTATACAAGAAGGTAATATGGGAAGCAGGATAGGACTAAGTTCAGCCGACTCAAAGACGGTAAAGGCAATTCGTCTTAAAAATTTTCTGAACCAAAAAATTGATTTCCTGAAACTGGATATTGAAGGAGCGGAGTATTGCGTAATAAAAGATATAGCCGAAAATCTGCACCAGGTCGATAACCTGTTTATTGAATATCATGGGATGTTTTCCCAAAACAACGAGTTGCTTGAAATCCTGGAAATTGTCCGAAAGGCCGGATATCAATTTTATATTAAAGAAGCGGCCATAAGTTATGATGAACCGTTTTTCAGAAAACAACGAAGGGCAGACTATGACGTGCAGCTAAACATTTTTTGCTTCAGAGCCTGATCCGATTTTTTCCAGGAACATTTTCATTGCCTTTGTTTTATCCTTGTCAAGTATGAAGCTGATACAGTCACTATAATAATGATGCAGATCAAATCCACAATCCTGGTTTTCTATAATTACGGACTCAAGATTGTGCAGGCCGTTGGCATTTGCTTCATTGAAAGATTTGATAAAATTGTCGTCCAGCTTCTTATTGCTGATCCATGCTGCAAATACAAAAGGCAACCCCGTATGTTTTTTCCATTCAAGGCCAAGATCAAAAAAGTATTTTGAAGTTTGTCTCTGCGCAAGGGCACGGTCACCAATCAATAAGGCCGCAGTTGTCCCTTTAATTTCAGATTGATATTCGCCGGATGTATTTTCAAAAACAGGTTCGATCTTCCAGTAATCCCTGACCAGGATTTTCAGCAATTCAACCGAGGTCCTGCTCTGGTAGTCCAGTAAGATTTTTTTTATTCCGTTGAGCGGTACTTCGCTGAATAGGCAAACGCTGGCCACTTCACCGTCGCAGCTAATGCAATAATCAGAGATGATGTGGTACTCCTTCATCCCTGGAATTATGGCCACGGGAACAAGTCCTACGTCTATCTGGCCGTTTAATAACATTAAGGCGATTTTCGAAGGGAAATCAATTTTCAGATCCACGCTGTCTGTCATCATTCCGTGCTCAAATCCGTATACCAGGGGCTTCGTATTGAGGTAGCTTACTGCACCAACCCTTATTTTTGTTTGCAAACCTATTACTTTAATTTTGCCGCAAATTTAGTGCAACGAATAAGACCAAAAAGTCAAATTTTTTTGCATTTACACAATCTGTCTGCATGCAACTTCAACCTATCACTTCCATTTCGCCGATTGACGGGCGGTATCGTAAACAACTCGAACAACTCGATGAATATTTTTCAGAATTTGCATTGATAAAATACAGGGTAAAAGTAGAAGTAGAATATTTCATTTTTTTATCAGAAAAGAAATTTTTCAAAACAACCATCGCATTAAAAAATAAATTACGAAGTGTTGTTGAAAATTTTTCCCTGGAAGATGCGCAAAAAATAAAAGACACCGAAAAAATAACCAATCATGATGTGAAAGCGGTTGAGTATTTTTTAAAAGAAAAATTACGCGAATTCAAAAGTGATGTCTTCCAGGAATGGATTCATTTTGGGCTCACGTCACAGGATATCAATAATACAGCTATCCCGATGTTGTGGAAGGATGCAGTAGAACATGAATATTTACCGGCTGTTATTAACCTCCAGCATGCGTTGCATGAGCTGGCGATTGGATGGAAAAAGATTACGATGCTTGCCAGAACGCATGGTCAGCCGGCTTCTCCCACTTCTTTGGGAAAGGAAATAATGGTGTTTGTGGAAAGAATAGATAACCAAATTCAGCAATTCAGCTATATTCCTTTCACCGGAAAATTAGGCGGGGCAACCGGAAATTTTAATGCTCACCACGTGGCTTATCCAAAAACTGATTGGGTATCCTTTGCTAATGAATTTTTGGAAGAAAGGTTAGGGATACAACGCCAGCAATATACCACTCAAATAGAGCATTATGATTTGCTGGCTGCACATTTTGATGCGATAAAAAGGATCAATACGATCCTTGCTGATTTGTGCCGGGATATATGGACGTATATCAGCATGGATTACTTTAAACAGCAAATAAAAAAAGGAGAGGTTGGCAGCAGTGCGATGCCGCATAAAGTGAACCCGATAGATTTTGAGAATGCCGAAGGAAATTTGGGAATTGCCAATGCTTTGCTGGAGCATCTTTCGGCAAAGCTGCCCATTTCGAGACTGCAAAGAGACCTCACCGATTCAACGGTGATCAGAAATATCGGCGTACCCATTGCGCATACGATTCTTGCCATCAATTCCATTCAAAAAGGGTTGAAAAAATTAATTCTGAATAGAGAGAAAATTGATGAAGACCTGGAAGCTAACTGGGCGGTGGTTGCGGAAGCAATTCAAACTATTTTGCGGAGAGAGAATTATCCGAAACCTTATGAAGCATTAAAGGAATTGACAAGAAGTAATGACAAGATAACTAAGGAAAGTATTCACCGTTTTGTCGATTCTTTAAAGGTAAGCCCGGGGCTCAAAAAGGAGTTGAAAGACATCTCGCCATTTAATTATTCAGGCATTTGTAAATTTTGATAAAACAGATTATTTTGTAGAATAATCGTAACTGAGTCATACCACAACTAATGCGAAAAGCACTTTTGTTTTTTTTTCTTGCATTTTTAATATTAAGAGGTTTGGGGCAACAAGTGCCAAACTGCAATAACTGGCTGGCGACGCCAGACTACGGATCTGCAGTCAATATTGGTCAATTGAATATTCCCGGTACGCAACTTACAGTTGAGGCAGAATTTTACCAAACCGCTTATAATTCTACCCAATCTATGTTTGGTTCTGCCGATTTGGTTGGCAAATACGAAGACCCAAGTAACGACAATTATTTGTTGAGGGCAGATTACTGCAGCATTACAACTGACCATGGATTTTTTCAAACACCTGCCGTTACGGGTCGTCAATTAAATAAAAATTACCAGGTGGCAATGGTATATGATGGAGACTCTTTGAAATATTATCAAAATGGCTGCGAGGTAAGCTCAATTGCAGCAACTGGTAACCTGGTTCAAAATTCATTTGACACCCGAATTGGATTTTATGCCTATCAATATTGGGATGTTCAGTTTTATGGGTATATAAACGAGGTTCGGATTTGGAACATAGCACGCACGGCTGCTCAAATTAAGGCGTACACCAATAGTTCATTGCCCAATCCGGCAACTCAGACTGGTCTGTTGGCCTATTATACCTTCGATAATTTATTGAACAAGCAGGGAAATGCTTCCTGGGATGGAACTTTAGCTGGGGCCGCTGCAATTAACCAAACAGATCCGTCCTGTTCATTTGTAGCTAATTCATGTGAAATACCCTCCTCTACCGTTACCGCTTCTTTCAACGGGCCAGACACTGTCTGCGTAAATACACCAGTAACTTTTCAAAATACGTCACAAAATGCCACTAATTATTTCTGGAGTTTTTGCGCTGCTGGCTTTGATAGTATTCCTGAAGCAGTGAATCTTGGTAATCCTAATGGTGTATTTAGCACTCCCGTATTTGGGTGTTATGAATTAGATGATAATGGGAATTATTACGGTTTATTGATTAATTATACGGCTGGTGACCTTGTGCGTCTCAACTTTGGCAATAGTTTGCTAAACACGCCAACGGGTGAAAATCTTGGTAATTTTGGCGGAGCATTGCCTGAGCAAGCAGAAGGAATACAACTTCTTCGTGTTAATGGTAATTGGACTGCTATTCTGGTCGGTGGTGGAAACGGTACAACAAATTCAAGCCCAAGAGTTGTAAAAATTGATTTTGGAAACTCACTTGCTAATACGCCCGTTGCAACTAATTGGGGTAATATAGGTGGATTAAATTTTCCTCATGATTTTTATATAACACAAGAAGCGGGAAACTATTATGGTTTTGCGATCAATATAAATGATAATACGCTCACCCGAATAAATTTTGGTCCAGACTTTAATAGCACACCTACAGGAGTTAATTTAGGGAATATTGGAAACCTTTCTTATCCTGCAGGTTTTACATTTATAAAATATAATGGAAATTGGTATGCGTATATTGCGGATCGAGTAACTAATTCAATTACCAGATTAGACTTTGGTACGTCACTTCTTAATACACCAACAGGTACAAATCTTGGGAACCCAGGCAATTTTTTACAACGCCCCAGAGACATTTCTCTTTTTAATTCCTGTGATGGTATTTATGGATTTGTAGTAAATGAGGGGAATAATGAGATTGTGAAGTTGAACTTTGGTAATGATCCTACTACTAATCCACAAGCAACCGATCTGGGTAATATAGGAAATTTAGATTTCCCACATTCCATATCGGACCTTTTCAGGGTGGGTAATGATATCTATGCATTTATACCTAATGCATATGGCAATAGCTTAACCAGGATACGGTTTAAAGGTTGTCAAAATATACCAGGTTCAGATCAAAAGGATCCACCTCCAATTTCCTATCCACAACCAGGTACTTACAATGTTAATTTACTGGTTGATCTAGGGCTTCCTACACAAACATCCTACTGTAAACAAATAGTGGTGACTTCAATCGATTCAATGAAAATCAATGATAGTATTACTTCATGCACGAGCGTCGACTTTAGGGGCCTTGGTTATACAACAATGTCCGGAATAACTTCATGGAATTGGGATTTTGGCGACGGATCGAAAGATTCAATACAAAATACTTCTCATACATATTCTTCGCCCGGAACCTACAATGTAAAACTGATAATAACAAATAATAGTGGTTGCCAGGATAGCATTACCACCCAGGTCACCGTTACTTCCATCGCTGTTGCCACAAACAATGATACCGCTGTTTGTGCAAAGTCATCAGTGCAATTATTTGCCTCGGGGGGAACATCGTATTCGTGGTCTCCGGCATCCACTCTCAGCAACCCAAATATTGCCAATCCCATTGCCACGCCAACTGGCACAACAACCTACTTTGTTACTGTTTCCAACGGGATGGGTTGCACCAACAAGGATTCCGTAAAGATTACCATAAATAGTTTACCGGTAATTACCAAATCGAAGGACACCGGCGTTTGCAATAACACACCGGTGCAATTATATGCCTCCGGTGGCACTTCATATAGCTGGTCGCCTGCGGCTTCGTTAAATAATCCAAATTCTTCTAATCCAATTGCAACACCACCAACGTCTGCTACCACTGTTTATCATGTTACAGTTACCGATAACAACGGATGCTCAGATACTGATTCAGTGAAAGTTACTACGAGTGCTCCGCCAACCATTACTAAAACATCCGATCAAAATATCTGCAATGGTACTACGCTGCAATTGTTCGCAACGGGCGGAGGTACTTATCAATGGTCGCCGGCTTCTTCACTCAGCAATGCTGCTATAGCCAACCCTGTTGCCTCCCCAGCTGCAAACACCAAATATTATATAACAGTTACGAATACACAGGGCTGTGCTAAAACGGATTCAGTTCAGATAGGAATCTATCCTGTTGCCAATATCATGATCAGCAGCGATACTTCTATTTGTACTAATACCTCAGTGCAATTGTTTGCTTCAGGCGGCTCATCATATTTATGGTCCCCTGCCTCTTCATTGAATAATGCGAATAGTGCTACGCCAATTGCGACCCCTGCTGCAAATACAACCTATCATGTGGCAATAAGAGATTTATATAACTGCGATTATAAGGATTCAGTGACGGTTGATATTATTCCACCAGCAGTGTTTGCTGTATCGCCAGGTGCATCAGTATGTTTGCAAAACTCAACTCAATTAACGGCATCCGGCGGTGATACCTACACCTGGGCGCCACCCGATGGATTGAGTGATCCCAATATCGCTAACCCAACTGCGAGTCCGACCGCGACTACCACTTATACGGTTAGGATTCATGCAAACGCATGTAATGAAACAAGTGATCTCTCTACCACAGTCACTGTGTTTCCATTGCCGCAGGTAACAGCATTAAGCGCTAATGACCTGACCTGCTCAATTGGTTCCAGCCAGTTAACGGCTAACGGTGCTGCTACTTATTTGTGGACGCCTTCAACGAGCCTTAATAATAGTTCAATATCTAACCCTGTTGCTTCTCCCGAAGCAACCACTTTATACACGGTTACCGGCACCGATGCAAACGGATGTGCCAATACAGATACGGTGACAGTGAATGTAGATTTCAGCAAAAATGCCTTATATCTTTTACCCAACTCATTTACACCTAACGGAGATGGATTAAATGACTGTTTCGGCGTAAAATACTGGGGCGTAGTTCACGATCTCGATTTCAGGATCTATAACCGGTTTGGACAAATGGTATTTCACACTACCGATCCGAATGCCTGCTGGAATGGCACCTATAATGGCCGCTTGCAGGAACCGGCGGTATTTGTATATGTGATTAAAGCTTCTACTGCATGTGGAGTTGTAAATAGAAAGGGAACAGTTACCTTGCTTCGGTAATTACCTACTTATGTATCTCACTTGTAAAATGAAACTCTATCTCAGGATTATTAGTTCGTTCTGTATTTAAGAACCATTCACTTTGTGCCAGATAAACAATATGCCCGTCTTTATCCTCGGCAATGTTAGCCGTTTTGAATTTGATAAAATCCTGCAACTTCTTATGGTCTGCTGAGGTAAGCCAACATGCTTTATAAAATGGTAATGAATTTAATTGCACAGAGGCACCATATTCATTCAGCAGCCTGTATTGTATTACTTCAAACTGCAATTCGCCCACACAACCAATTATTTTTTTATTGCCTCCGTATTGTGTGAACAACTGCGCCACACCTTCATCGGTAAGCTGTATCAAGCCTTTTTCCAACTGCTTTGTTTTCATCGGATCTTTATTGATCACTTCTTTAAATATCTCCGGGGAAAATGAAGGAATACCAGTGAAATAGAAATCCTCTCCTTCAGTAAGCGTATCGCCGATTTTAAAGTTGCCCGTATCAAATAAACCTACCACATCACCGGGAAATGCTGATTCAATTATATCCTTGTCTCTTGCCAAAAAACTGTAAGGATTGCTAAACCTAACGTCCTTGTGCAGGCGAACATGGTGAAAATATTTATTGCGCTCAAATTTGCCTGCACACACGCGCAGGAAGGCGATTCGATCACGATGCCGCGGATCGAGGTTGGCATGAATTTTAAAAACGAATCCACTGAACTTGTCTTCCTGCGGTTCTACTACTCTTGTAGTAACCGGCCTGTGCTGCGGTATCGGTGCTATTTGTATAAATGTATCCAGTAATTCTTTTACACCGAAATTATTGATGGCACTTCCGAAAAACACAGGCGCTACTTTTCCTTCCAGATACGGTTCACGATTAAAATCACCGTAAACTCCTTCAAGCAATTCTACATCTTCTCTCAACTGTTTTGCATCTTTTTCGCCGATCCTTTTTTCCAGGATATCATCATTCAGGTTGTCGATTGGTAAATAATCGTCCTCTGTTGCTTTTTGGTTGGGATTGAACAGCAACAGAGTTTTGTCGAACAAATTGTATACTCCTTTGAATTCTCTGCCCATATTAATAGGCCAGCTCAACGGATGCAGCGTGATGTTTAACTCCGACTCTATTTCATCCAAAAGATCAAAAGGATTTTTTCCATCACGATCGAGTTTGTTTACAAAAACGATCACCGGTGTATCGCGCATGCGGCACACTTCCATTAACCTTCTCGTTTGCTCCTCTACGCCTTTCACGCAATCAATTACTAAAACAACACTATCGACCGCAGTGAGCGTGCGGTAGGTGTCTTCAGCAAAGTCTTTGTGACCGGGGGTATCCAGAAGGTTCACCAAAATGTTATTGTATTCGAAACTCATCACCGACGTTGCCACCGAAATACCGCGTTGCCGCTCTATCTCCATAAAGTCGGACGTGGCATGTTTTTTTATCTTATTGCTTTTTACTGCTCCTGCCGTTTGAATGGCACCACCGAACAATAGAAACTTTTCTGTAAGTGTTGTCTTTCCGGCGTCAGGGTGGGAGATGATAGCAAATGTTCTGCGCTTTTGTATTTCATTCAGATATTTCATAAAACGCGCAAAGGTAATGATCAATTACGAGTCATGCGTTGCGATGTATAGCAAAATTTAGCTACCAAAATATCACCACTACGTGGTTTGTGCAGTATTTTTAATAATTGACTACCAAAATTTCGTTGTTGGTAGGAGCGAAAGCGCTGTAGGCGCGGAACTTTGGTAGAAAGAGCATGTCTGATTTGATATAGAGCCTCATCGGGGCGGCATTTTCCGGGTTTTGTGCAGGAATGATTTGCGGGTGCAAGTGAGCCAAAATCTTCTTTTTGTAAAACCTTCAAAGCCTTCGTTTGCAAAAAATTTAAACCCGGTTTGTTTATTCCACTACAAACCACGTGTAACTTTCCGGATCGATAGAAAAGGTAAGTTCAATTTCATAATTACGATTTAATAAATATTTTTTTGCATTCAATCCTTTCTCACTTACCGTTGCAGTAGTTGTCATACCACTATAATATAAAGGCACTTTAATCGTTCGTGTAATTTTTTCTCTCAGCGGGTTGTACAACATGATGAATGCTTTTGTTTTCAATTGCGGGTTCACATGCATAATGCCATCCCAGTCTCTTCCGTCGGCCCTGCGCAAATGAATTATATCCGAATTGAGAATGTCGCGGTATTTTTTATACCAGCGAATTACATTGATAACGGTTTGTTTTGTGGTATCGGTATCATACAATCTTGGGCCACGGTAACAGGCCTGCACACCGGCGCCATAATATTGCATCATCAATTGTTTATAGTCTTTCAGATGTTGCGAAAGTGGTTCCAGCACTGCTTCAGGGCCGCCACCCTGGTATTTGGTAAGCGGCACAAAGCCCCAACTCATCGATGGTGTTTTTTCCCAAAGACCATCGTAAATATTTTGCCTGTTAAGAATTTCCTGGTCTTCCCGGGGTAAAGAAAAATTTACTTCACGGTAACCGATTGCGATTTTATTGGTACCATCTAAAAAATACCAATCCGGTGCATTCACATACACACCATGTTCACTGCACCAGTGATACAATCCTTTTTGCAGTTCCATTTGTTTCCACTGACTATCGCCTAAACCTTTATGCCCGGGATGGGTGGTGGACGCACAAACGTCGCCCGGATAAGGCCCATCATTTTCTAAAATATCAAAATGCGCATGGCTGATAAAGTATTTCAGTTTTGCGAGATAGGCGAGACCCCACTTGCTGCCCATGCAGGGTGCTGCGCCGAAGAATGTTGCCACATCGGGTTTGCCGGTAACGGGATCGATCGCATCATCTGAATCGCTGATTCTTCTCGAACTGAACAAAGAATAGCCGCCAATCAGAATATGTTTGCTGTGTGCATAATCACTCAATTTTTTCCATCGTAAAATATTTGCTTCGGAAGTGTCTTCGATATTACAATGGCTTCCGAAACTTAGTATCACTGCTTCATAGCCGGTGGCTGCGCATTGGTCAATCGCTCTTATTACTTCATCATCATTCTTACTTATCAGGTGCATGAAGATGGGATTCTCGGTTGTCCATGGCGCGATGGTTCGGTACATTTTTCTGATTTCCAGCCCTCTTCTTTCGCGATCATAACTATCCATCAATAACTCGCAAGTGCGCACTGATTTAAAAGTATCATCGGGTGGCAGATTCACGGCAGTTACTTTTTCAGGATATACTTGAAGAAGGCAAGGTGTTTGATAATTATAATTGACCTGCGAAGTATATGTTGAATCTGCCAGCCAATGTGTGGTCTGGTCGCTGATATCATAACGCATGGCATTGTTAAAGGCATAGTTGGTTTCCACATAAATGCCATGCTGCTTTTTAATTTGAGCTGGTGTGCCCACCACTGCGCTTTCTTCTTCTACTAAAGCGAGGTCTTCGTTTACCACACGATTGATGGTGATCGTTTTCCCTGATTTATTTTCAACTGAAACCCATTTTATGATAAGTGGAATACTATCATATAATTCATAGTGAACGTTGACATAAATATTTTTCAACTCGGGCAACGCAGACTGAAAGGTGAAAGACAGCATTTTGCCCGTCGGTTGTTTTTTGTTCATAGCCCAGCCAATGGGTTTCCATTTTATAAATGGCAGAATGTTGCTCACTTCGAATTTTTCAAACTGGAAATCGTTTTTGCCAACGGTGTACTTACGTATCGAATCGGGTAGCAGGTAAGCCTTTTCCGTTTGGCCATGAAGTCCGCCGATATTGTATTCCTTATAATTGATAATAACTTTTGCTTCGGGTTTTATGGCACGTAACAACTGCTGTCCATTGCTCATATTTTTGTAGTCAATACACGCCACATTCGGTCTGATGCGAAAGGTTCTTTTTACAAGACCATTATAAAGAATAAGATCTTTCTCGTTACTGCCGACGTATACTTCAGCTTTCAGTGACACAGGATTTACCAACCAGTCGGTGGAAATAAGTTGATCATATTTGGCATTCCATTTTTGCTGTGCGAAGCAATGATTGAAGACGAAAATAAAAAACAGGGGAATAATTTTTTTCATGTGTTTCATTAATACGCTACATACAAATGATTAAAACACTTATAAGGCGGCCGAAGTTTTGAAAATTGCTTGTATGTCTTATATGGTTAATAAAATTCTTCTTTAAAATTAAGTAATATCGAAAAGCAACTATTTTCGCCTCATGAATTTCGATATACTACAAAACATTATCATGCATCGTCGCAGTACAAAGCCTGCTCTGATGAACGGGAAACGGATTGATGATGCTATTATTGAGCAACTGCTTCAACTCGGAGACTGGGCTCCGACGCACGGCCATACCGAACCCTGGAGGTTTATTGTTTTTGCACATGATGCTGCGAAGCAATTTTGTAAAGACCATGCAGAACTCTATAAGGCCAATACATCTGCTGAGAAATTTGAAACGGCAAAATATGAAAAGCTATTACATAATGGTGATAACGTCTCTCACATCATTGCCGTATATATGAAGCGGGGTACCAATCCAAAGATCACTGCATTGGAAGAAATATGTGCTACTGCCGCCGCCGTTGAAAATATTTTATTAGCCGCAGCTGCTTTAAGCGTCGCGGTTTTATGGAGCACCGGCGGATTAACGCTGCACCCGGCTATGAAAGAATATTTTGGCCTGCAGGCAGAAGATCACACGCTTGGCCTGTTGTATGTCGGATATACAGATGAAACACCAAAAGAAGGCAGGCGAGTCGTTCCATTGAACGAAAAAACTGAGTGGAGAAGATAAGGCGACCAAATATGGAAAATAGATCGCATGCAATTCCTCAAAATATCAACATCGTACTACCCTGATCCTTTTACTCTTGCTATACACAACATTCCCTCCTTCTTTAATTGGCGTATTTTTGCCAGCGCAAAGAGAAATATATGCAGTTTACATTATCGGAGGAACAATTGATGATACAACAGGCGGCAAAAAATTTTGCCGAAAACGAATGTCTGCCTGGCGTAATTGAACGCGATGAACAACAGAAATTTCCCAAAGAGCAAATCATGAAGCTTGCTGACCTGGGATTCATGGGAATGATGGTGCCACAGGAATATGGCGGATCCGGACTGGATACGATCAGTTATGTACTGGCAATGGAGGAGATTAGTAAAATTGATGCGAGTACGAGCGTTTGTATGAGTGTAAATAACAGCCTCGTATGTTTCGGACTGGAAAAATACGGAACCGGGGAGCAGAAGAAAAAATATTTGGTTCCCCTGGCGCAAGGCAAAAAAGATGGGGAATTATATATTGGCGCTTTCCTGCTTAGTGAGCCGGAGGCCGGCAGTGACGCTACTTCGCAAAGGACCGTAGCAGAAGATAAAGGTGATCATTATGTCATTAATGGGGTAAAAAACTGGATCACCAACGGCAACAGTGCATCAGTTTATTTGGTCATTGCTCAAACAGATGTATCCAAAGGAAGCAGGGGTATTAATGTTTTTATAGTTGAAAAAAATTCGCCGGGTATCACAGTAGGTGCCAAAGAAAATAAATTAGGCATTCGCGGCAGCGATACACACAGTATTTCTTTTACGGATGTAAAAGTGCCAAAGGAAAACAGGATAGGAGAGGATGGGTTTGGTTTCAAATTCGCTATGCAAACACTATCCGGGGGGCGCATTGGCATTGCATCGCAGGCGCTGGGCATTGCTTCAGGAGCCATGGAAAGAGCGATTGCGTATTCAAAACAACGCAAGGCTTTCGGCACGGAGATTAAAAATCACCAGATCATTCAATTCAAGATAGCAGATATGGCTACTAGAATAGATGCTGCACGATTGCTTTGCCTGAGAGCCGCATGGCAAAAGGATAATGGTGAAGACTATACGCAGAGTGCAGCCATGGCAAAAGTGTATGCCAGCGAAACGGCAATGTGGGTTACTACGGAAGCCGTGCAGATTCATGGAGGATATGGATACGTGAAAGAATACCATGTAGAAAGACTGATGCGCGATGCCAAGATCACACAGATATATGAAGGTACGAGTGAGATGCAAAGGATTGTGATCAGCAGAGGGATCCTTAAGTAATGTGCGATTTAGGATGTACGATGTTTTTGACTCACTGACAATTGGCTATTGACAAATGACCAATGACTCATCACTCACAATTCACTAGTCACCATGTCTGTAAATAGTAATGCATACAATAAAATTATTGAGGAGTTGGATCAAAACGAAATAACGCTCGTTGCTGTTTCCAAGACCAAACCAGTTGCCGATATTCTGGAACTATATAATTTGGGGCAAAAAGATTTTGGAGAAAATTATGTGCAGGAATTGACTGAAAAAGCAGAGCATTTACCCAAAGATATTCGCTGGCATTTTATTGGTCACCTGCAAAGCAATAAAGTGAAATACATTGCGCCTTTTATTTCACTGATCCAGTCTGCAGACAGTGAGAAGCTGCTTGCAGAAATTAATAAACAGGCATTAAAAAATAATCGCGTTATTGACTGCCTGCTGCAGGTACATATAGCAGCGGAAGAAACCAAATTCGGATTTGATGATAAGGAACTGCACGACATATTCGATGCGGGCCTGACAGAATTTAAAAACGTCCGCATACGTGGACTTATGGGTATGGCATCATTTACCAGCGATATGAATATTGTCAGAAATGAGTTTAAATCACTTAAGTTCCTTTATGAAAAATATAAAACTCTGGACTACGACAATTGCAGCTTCTCTATTTTAAGTATGGGTATGAGCGCTGATTATACAACTGCAGTGGAGGAAGGGAGTACAATGGTCCGTATCGGCAGTTTGTTATTTGGCAGTCGCAATTAATTTTCGTGTACCCGTTTCAGTTAGTTTTTCGGTGTAGTCATCCACCAGGTATTGCCAAACGGGTCCAAGACACCGCCACTTCTTCCATAGCTGTGGTCTGCCACTTCATTAATTGATGTGGCGCCATTTTCCAAAGCCTTTTTATATGCAGTATCGACATCCGGCACGTAGATAAACATGCCTGCATTACGGACACCATATTGACCAGTGGCGTCGGCCAGCATAATGGTGCTGCCTCCTACCATCACTTCGGCGTGCATAATAGTATTCTCATCTCTCATTTCTTTCAACGTCTCTTTCCCATCGAAAACATTTTGCATGAAAGAACTAAATTTTGCCGCGTCCTTTACGATCAGGTAAGGCATCACGGTTTGATAATTTTTGGGAATTTTCAGCGTCGACATAAATCAGATTTTATTATGAGCAGTCATTTTTTCAAAGTTAGAGAAAGAATCCGGGGCGTGATTTTATCATTATCGTAAAATTCATTGATATCTGAAATTATAAAACCTGCTTTTTTAGCTGCGCTTACAAATTCTGAGATGTGATGATTAAAACATTCTGCTATTTGTTCAGCGCCGTTCACCATTACCCGCGCTTTTGTGCCTGTGTATTGCTTGTATGGATGCAACTCGCCTATGTAAACGTATCCGCCTTTTTTCAATGTATTATATGCTTTTGAAAAAATGGGCTCAAGATTTTTAATATGCTCCAGCACAAGACTGAAGGTTACCAGGTCATATTTTTCTTCAATAAATTTCCACGGTTGAGTAATGTCGGCTTTTTTAAACTGAACTTTCGATGACGTAATCTTCTCCCGCGCCACAGCCAGCATCTCATCTGAAAAATCTACAGCGGTTACATTGTTCGCCTTCTTCATCAACCACTGTGTATTTTTCCCGGTGCCACAGCCTAACTCCAATACAGAATTAAATGAAATCTTCGAAAGGCATTTTCGTAGGGCAACTGCTTCGGTATCTCTTGTTTTATTCACATTTGAATCATATTGACCTGCCCATTGTTTATACACATGTTTTGTATCCATAATTTATCTTTTGCCGGCACAATTTTAAGGAAATATACTACTACCGCCATTTTATAATATTTTAGCATGCATTTTTCAAGATCATCTTCAACTTCCTTCAATGAATTTTGTAATCATCTTTTTTTGTATTGCTTTGCTCATTGTGATGATCACATGGGCAAAGATCAATGCTTTTCTCGCTTTTATAATTGTATCAATCACCGCAGGCCTTCTCCTCGGAATACCTTTTGGCAACATTGTAAACTCTGTTCAAAAAGGAATTGGTGATATGCTCGGATCGCTGGTGATCATCATTGTACTGGGAGCAATGCTTGGCAAACTGGTGGCGGATAGCGGCGCAGCACAAAGGATTGCGACAACAATGATGAATGTATTTGGTGTAAAATATATTCAGTGGGCGTTGCTGGTTACCGGCATTATCGTCGGGATCCCGTTGTTCTATGGGGTTGGCTTTGTATTGATAATACCACTTATTTTTTCGATTGTATATGAATACAAATTACCTGCGGTGGCCACAGGTCTTCCAATGATTGCGGCGTTGTCTGTTACATTTGGTTTTTTGCCACCACATCCTGCACCGGTAGCGCTGGCGGGCCAGTTTCATGCTAATCTTGGGCTGGTATTGATATACGGACTGATCATAGCCATCCCGGCTATCATTATTGCAGGGCCTTTATTTGCCAAAACGCTGAAGAATATTCCTGCATCACCACTCGAAACTTTCCTGGGAAAAACACATGACGAAAAGCGTTTGCCCGGTACCGTTAGTAGTTTTATTTGCGCACTGCTGCCGGTGATATTATTAATGGGGTCAACAATTTGGCTGCATTTTGTTTCGTCAAAAACGGTATTCGGACAAATCCTGACTTTTTTGGCCGAGCCGGCAATCGTGATGTTGATCTCCCTGGCTGTGGCTGCCTATGTTCTCGGTACACGGCAAGGTGATTCAATAAAAAAAGTAATGAACGTTTTTTCTGATGCCGTCAAGGACATCGCTATGATATTGTTGATCATCGGAAGTTCAGGTGCATTGAAACAGGTAATTACAGACAGCGGGGTAAGTAATCAAATTGCATCCCAACTGAATCACATGCATGCGCAGCCACTTTTGGTAGGATGGATTATTGCGGCAATTATCAGGATTTGCGTTGGATCGGCAACAGTCGCAGGTTTGACCACTGCTGGTTTGCTGGCGCCAATGGCATTGCAAGCAGGCGTAAATCCCAACCTTATGGTACTTTCTATCGGCGCAGGTAGTCTTGCCTGCTCGCATGTGAATGACTCAGGATTTTGGATGTTCAAGGAATATTTTAATATCAGCATTAAAGACACTTTTCGATCGTGGACAATGATGGAATCTATCATCTCAGTCGTAGGGCTTGCGGGAGTATTGATATTACATATTTTTATTAAATAAATCTTTTATAATGGCAACAGCATCAGAAAATTTTAAGAATACAGGTCTTACTTTACCACCTGCCCCAAAACCTTTAGGGGTGTACAAACCTTACCTGCAGGATGGAAAATATCTATACCTCTCCGGTCATGGGCCTGTTCAAAATGATGGAAAGCTACTAATTGGCAGAGTAGGGGATGTGCTAACGATGGATGAAGGAAAATTGGCAGCACGACAGGTTGGTTTAACTATGTTATCAACCATTGTAAGTAATATCGGTAGTCTCGATGGAGTAAAGCGTGTAGTTAAAGTATTGGGAATGGTAAATTGTACCGCAGATTTTGAAAAGCACCCGTACATAATTAACGGCTGCAGCGAATTATTTAAAACTATTTGGGGAGAAGACAACGGTGTAGGAGTCCGGAGTGCAGTAGGAATGGGCTCTTTGCCGAATAATATTCCCGTAGAAGTTGAAGCGTTGTTTGAATTGTATTAATCGTTTATTATGGCGGCCAAAAATCAAAAGAACTGGTATTTAATAAAGGATGTTGATTCAATTGATTCGCCCTGCCTGGTTATCTACCGGCAACGCGTACTCGAAAATATCCGCACACTTATTTCTATGTGCGATGATATACGCCGATTGCGACCTCATGTGAAAACACATAAGATCAAAGAGATTGCAGAATTAATGTTGCAATCTGGTATTACTAAGTTTAAGTGTGCAACCATTGCAGAAGCCGAGATGCTGGCACTTGCCGCTGCACCGGATGTTTTACTTGCATATCAGCCCACCGGGCCGAAGCAGATACGATTTGTCGAATTAATAAAAAAATACCCCGAGACAAAATTCTCCTGCCTGATTGATACTATTGACACAGCGAAACAAATAGCTGCTGAAGCACAAAAAGCTGGCCTTACAATTCCAATTTATATCGATATAAATGTCGGCATGAACCGGACAGGTATTAAGCCGGATGAGCAAGCGGTTGAATTGTACAGGCAATGTAAAAGCACTCCCGGGTTGAACCTGGTTGGTTTGCATGTATATGATGGTCACATAAGAAACAAAGATTTTGAACAGCGAACAATTGAATGCAATACTGCTTTTGAGCCGGTTATGACAATGCAGGCTGCTTTAATAAGAGAGGGTTATCCTGAACCGGTAATCGTTGCAGGTGGTTCGCCCACTTTTCCGGTTTATGTAATGCGGAAAAAAGTTGAATGTAGTCCGGGTACGTTTATTTTCTGGGATTATAATTATTTGATGAGTTGCCCGGAGCAGCAATTTTTACCTGCTGCATTGGTAATTGCGAGGATAATTTCATTGCCGGCCGAAAATAAGATTTGCATTGACTTGGGTCATAAATCAATTGCAGCAGAGAATGAGATAAATAAGCGCGTTTATTTTTTGAACGCACCTGATTTGAAATTTACCGGTCAGAGCGAAGAGCATTTGGTGGCAGAAATTCCTCAGGGCCATTCTTACGGAGTAGGTGATGCATTGTATGGCTTGCCCTATCACATTTGCCCTACGGTAGCGCTGTATGAAAGGGCTTTGGTAATTAAAAATGGACGATTAGCAGGCGAGTGGAAGATCATTGCACGAGACAGAAAGATTACTATTTAGAAAATTCAAAAGTATTTTAATAGAAAATATGTTTATAATAGATGCACATCTCGATCTTGCCATGAATGCGATGGAATGGAACCGGGATTTAAGAAAAAGCGTAGATGAAATTAATGAAAGAGAGGCCGGACTAACGGACAAGCCTGACCGAAGAAATGCGACGGTATCATTTCCTGAATTGCGAAAAGGAAATATTGGACTTGTCGTAGCTACGCAAATCGCCCGTTATGTTGCACCCGGTAACTCATTACCCGGATGGAATTCGCCTGAACAGGCATGGGCCCAAACACAGGCGCAGCTCACGTGGTATAAAACGATGGAGGAAGAGGGAGAATTAACGCAAATCACCAATCTTGCAACATTGGAATCGCATATTGATTTGTGGAATAAAAATGATGACAAAGAGAAAAAGCCGATCGGTTATATTTTAAGTCTTGAAGGTGCAGATTCATTGGTGTCTTTAGACTATGTTGAACGCGGGTATAATTATGGATTGCGTGCTATTGGTCCTGCACATTACGGCCCCGGTCGTTATGCAAACGGCACGGATGCAATAGGTTCAATGAAGGAAAACGGACTTGCATTGTTAAAAGAAATGGAGCGGCTTAATATAATTCTTGATGCTACCCATTTATGCGATGATGCATTCTGGCAGGCGCTTGATAATTTTAACGGTCATATTTGGGCAAGTCACAATAATGTTCGTGCAATTGTAAATCACAACAGGCAATTCAGCGATGAAATGATCAAAGCTTTGATCGATCGCGGAGCAGTGATAGGGGCTGCATTCGATGCATGGATGATCGTGCCCGGGTGGGGGAGAGAAAAATCAGCTCCCAAAGAAATGAATTGTAACATGGAAAAAGTAATCGATCATATCGATCATATATGTGAATTAGCAGGCAATGCAGGACACGTGGCGATAGGAACAGACCTTGATGGAGCCTTTGGCAGGGAGCAATGTCCGTATGATTTGGGAACGATCGCCGACTTACAAAAGCTGCCGGAACTTTTTCAAAAAAGAGGCTATTCTGGAAAAGACATTAGCAATATTATGCACGGAAACTGGCTGCGATTTTTACGAAATGCCTGGAAGTAAATACTACTAACTGGTAAGCATAGACGATTTTCTAAAATTGAAGGCTGAAAGCAGTTCCTTCTCCGGTAAGTGATTGCACTTGTATATTCCCCTTATGAAGCATCATAATTTGTTTGCAAAGGCTCAGGCCGATGCCACTGCCGTTTTTCTTGGTGCTAAAAAATGGAATAAATATTTTATCCATTATTTCTTCTGACATGCCAGCGCCATTATCGGAGACCCTGATCACAGTTTTATGATTGTCGGCTTCAAATGCAGAAAGAACAATTCTCGGATCCGGACGCTCTTTTACTGCTTCCATTGCATTTACGATCAGGTTGATCAATACCTGTTCGATCAGGGCGGTGTCTACCTGCAAAAGCAGATCAGTGTCTTTCAAAACAGTTTCCAGTTCAATATTTTTTTGCGCCAGCGTAGGCTCCATTAGCTGGTGCAGGCTTTCGAACAGGTCGCGAACGTAGACCGGCTTTAAATTAGGCGTAGTTATTTTATTTAGATTGCGATAAGTTTCGGCAAATTTTAATAAGCCTTCACTGCGCCTTTTGATAGTATCAATACCCAGCTCTAGGTCGTGAATAGAGGACGACTTATTTGAAAAATGTACCGACGATTTTTCCAGCCGGTTTTTGAGTGTATCCGCCAGGGAAGAGATCGGCGCCACCGAATTCATTATCTCGTGTGTCATCACACTCAATAGCTTTTGCCATGCCTTTGATTCAGTTTCATCCAATGCCTCATTAATATTCTGAAATGCGATCAGCTTAAATTTTTTTTCTCCCGTTTGAAATGCGGTGGCCGACAATAAAATCTTAAAGGCTCTTTTTTCAATATGCGCTTTAGTGATCTTTCCGTCGCCGGGTTTCAGGGCAATAATATCATTGTATAATTCCGGATCTCTTTTTTCGAGAGAATGAATTGTTTTTAAATAGGGTACCTGCAGCATTTTTTTCAGTGATTCATTCATCCAGAATATTTCGCCTGATTCTCCTTCATAAGATAGTATTCCTGTGTCCACTAACTCCAATATTTTTTGAAGATATTGATATTGCGTTTCTTTTTCTTTAGTGATGACTTTAAATGTAGAGTTGATTTGATTAAACCCTTCCCGTAACGGCTGTAATTCAGCCGGGGCATGCTTTACGTCGAAGTATCTTGAAAAATCACGATAGTGCACTGATTCAACAAATTGCTGTAATTCCTTTTCTGCCTTTTGCTGAAACCGGTACAATTCCGATAATTGATATGCTATGACCGGAAGGCAAATTACCAGGTAGATATATTGCTTGTGTAAAACAATAAATGCAAATACACTTATGGTAACTACTAAAAAAAATATTCGTATAAAAACCCGCCAGCTTGTTTTCTTAAAAAAAGATGTTTGTGTCATTGTTGTAACCTCACCCCAACCCCTCTCCGGCGGAGAAGGAGATGTTATAATTTAATTGATAAAAATTTGTGATCCTCATGGTAGTCCAAATTAGCAGCCACGATTACGAATTCCTTTCGCCGATGATTTCCAGTTTTTGATTTCCGTTATACACCTTCATCAAATGTCATACTTACTCAATCGCCTGTAAAGTGCCGTTCTCGTGAGTCCCAGTTCTTTGGCGGCCCTGCTGATGTTGCCATTGTGTTTTTCAATGACACGTAAAATAGTATTTTTTTCGAGCGCGCTTAAGTTGAGTTCTGCGGGTTCCGGATCTTTGGGAACCGAAGATTCGATTGGTGAAAATATTAAATCATTGGCAGTCAGCTCTTCTCCTTCCGACATAATGATGGCACGTTCCATGGTATATTGCAATTCACGCACGTTGCCTGGGAAGATATATTGTTGCATTTTTTCCAACGCCTTTTGATTGAATACAGGCTCTGGTTTTAAGTATTTATTTGCGTAGATCTTTGCGAAATGTTTTGCCAGCAATACAATATCATCATTTCTTTTGCGAAGCGCCGGGATTTCTATTTCAACTGTATTGATGCGGTAGATCAAATCTTTCCTGAAACGGTTTTCATTGGCAAGCTCGCTCAATGGCAGATTGGTTGCACAAATTAATCGTATGTCAATATTGATAGGATCGTTGGCGCCCAACCTTGTTATCTGGCGGTTTTGTAATACGCTTAAGAGTTTTACCTGCTGTTGCAAAGAAATATTCCCTATTTCATCTAAAAATAATGTTCCGCCATTGGCCGCTTCAAATCTTCCGGCCCTGTCTTCTGCTGCACCGGTAAATGAGCCCTTTTTGTGGCCGAATAATTCACTCTCAAAAAGTGATTCAGTCAGCGCACCCAAGTCTACTTTTACAAAAGGCTTCTCGGCACGCAGCGATTGTTGATGAATAGCGCGTGCTATCAAATCCTTGCCGGTACCATTTTCGCCGAGAATAAGAATGTTGGCATCTGTTGGTGCAATCTTTTCAATTTTCAGGAAGATATCATTCATCACCTCTGATTCTCCGATCACTTCTTTCCCAATGATCTGCGAATGAGCCGGCGAAGACGCTTCCTTCGCCTTACCCCGGGCTTTAAGTGTAGTTTTAATTGTTTCAATCAGCTTTTCATTATGCCACGGCTTTACCACAAAATCAGATGCACCTTCTTTTAGTGATCGCACGGCAAGGTCTATATCGCCGTAGGCAGTTATCATAATTACTTCAGCGTTGGACCCGAACTCCCTGATTTTTTTCAGCCAATACAATCCTTCATTACCTGTATTGATAGAACTGGTGAAGTTCATGTCCAGCAGAATCAGGTCGAACGATTGTTTTGATAAAATCCATCGAAGGTTCTCCGGATTTTTTTCTGTAACAACTTCTTTAACTTCGGTTTTTAATAAAAGCCGCACTGCGGTAAGCACATCGGTATCATCATCGATAATCAGGATAGAAGCGTTTTTTAGATTCATATTTTGAATTGTCTAAATAAGTATTCGGTTTTGAAACAGTTGCAATTTAAATAATCATTGAGTTCAAATTGATATTACAAACATGCGGTGTACTTTTATTATACCATAAACACAAAAGCATGGCAATTAATTTTTTAGGCAAATACATAGGATACAAAGTGTATCAAAACCGTACACCTGCTGTATCGGGAAAGAACAATTTTTTTTTCAAAAAAAATGTAACCTATTGACTATCAAAATCGTTAAACAATGGCACTGTGTTGATAGTATAGAGACAGATTTAAAAATAAAATTCATTTTAGTAAAAAGTTAAGCAGACTAAACGTGGATAGAGTAATTGCAAAAAAGAAATGGTCGAGAAAAAGAATTCTCACAATTGCAGGTATCACCGCATTGGTGGCCCTTATAGCAGCCAGTTATTATTATACATCCGGCGCCAGTAAATTGAATGTGGATACTGACAGGATAACGATCAGCACGGTTACAAAGGGCCCCTTCCAGGAGACCATACCCGTAAATGGAGTTGTACTACCCCGTACTACAATCTATCTGGATGTGCCGGAAGGCGGGCGTGTGGAAGAAAAATATGTTGAAGACGGCGCTATAATGAAAAAGGGGCAGCCGATTTTGAAATTATCCAATACCGATCTTTTGATGACCATGATGTCGCAGCAAAATACAGTTTACAATACCTTAACCCAAATGCAGATCAATCATAACAATGCTATGCAGAATACGGTAAGCAAAGAAACGCAAATGGCGGATGTGGAAAGCCAGTTCAAGGAAGCTGAGAGAATTTACAACCTGGATAAAACGCTATATGAAAAAAAAGCAATTGGCTCGCAGGAATACCAAAAAGCTGTAAACGATTATGACTACTATCTGAATAAGAAAAAATTGCAGGAACAAATTCTACAGCAGGATTCTGTATCACGTGCGCAACAGGAGTCACAGGACAAGAGATCATATGAGGGTTCGCAGCAGGCTTTGGCAATCATGCAGCAAAAGGTCGGCGATCTTCTTGTGCGGGCTCCGATCGACGGTCAACTGACCTCTCTTGATGCGGAAGTAGGCGAATCGAAAGCACCCGGCAGCCGGATCGGCCAAATAGATGTACTGGATGGATTTAAAGTAAGAGTAGACGTAGATGAGCACTACCTTTCAAGAGTGTTTATAGGGCTGAAAGGTAAATTTGATTTTGCCGATACAACTTATACGCTTGTAATTAAAAAGGTGTATACCCAGGTTACCAACGGCCGCTTCCAGGTTGATATGGGTTTTGAGGGGAAGGAACCGCAGGGAATACGGCGTGGGCAAACATTGTCAATTCTACTTGCCTTGAGCGATGAAACGCAGGCTATCCTGTTGCCCCAGGGCGGCTTCTTCCAGCAAACGGGCGGTAACTGGATTTTTAAGTTAAGTGCTGATGGAAAGACGGCATACCGCCAGGATATAAAGCTGAATCGAAAAAGCACGGACTATTATGAAGTGATGGAAGGATTGAAGCCTGGCGATAAGGTAGTTACATCCAGCTATGAAAACTATGGAAATATGCAGGAATTGGTGTTAAAGAATGATTGACGTGAGATTGGAGCAACAGCCAATAGTTAATATTGAATGGTTAATACCTTAAAATAAATTTATGAAAAATATGTTTATTATTCGCGCCGTAGCAATAGTATTATTTTGTCTTGGCACATTAGCGATTAGAAGCGAATCGCCTTTTAGGAGTGTATGCAGGTGTGTTAATACCAAATGTAATAAAAAGGACTCTTCGCAGTGCAAGAAAACGACAGCAGTCAGTACCCCGAAGAAAACTACTGATCCATTTCCGGTAAAACCATCTGAAAAGGTTACCCGGCCGGTTTCTTCAACCAATGATTTCGGGCACGATGCCTTCTTTATTAAAATATAAAAACTTCGTATAACCTTACCTGTTAGTTAAATAAATAAAACAATGATTAAAATTACAGAACTCGAAAAAATCTACCGTACCGAAGAAGTAGAGACGGTGGCATTGAATAAGCTTTCATTAAGCGTAAAAGAAGGCGAATTTGTAGCCGTGATGGGACCTTCCGGCTGCGGAAAATCCACACTACTCAATATCCTGGGACTATTGGACGATCCGGATGATGGCAGCTTTGTGTTCAACGGTATAGAAGTGGCACACTTCAATGAAAGAAAAAGGGCAGACCTGCGTAAGAAAAATATTGGATTTGTATTCCAGAGTTTTAATCTTATTGACGAGCTCACTGTTTTTGAAAATGTAGAACTGCCGCTGATCTATCTCGGTGTCAAGAGCGATGAGCGCAAGCAACGGGTAGAGAAGGTTTTAGACAAAATGCAGATCATGCACCGGCGTAACCACTATCCTCAACAGCTGAGTGGCGGTCAGCAGCAGCGTGTAGCTGTCGCAAGAGCCGTGGTAAACAATCCCAAACTAATATTAGCCGATGAGCCTACCGGAAACCTCGATTCCAGCAATGGTAATGAGGTAATGCAACTGCTTACGGAGTTAAATGAACACGGCACCACGATTGTAATGGTAACACACAGTGAGCATGATGCACGTTACAGCCATCGCATCATTCGCATGCTCGACGGCCAAACTGTTACTGAAAATATCTTGATCTGATATTTAAAATGAGCATAAACTAAAAGTCGTGAGAAAGTTAATACACTAAAGTTTAATTTTTTCATATGCTCAGAAATTACTTTAAAACATTTTTCCGGAATCTCTGGAAAACGAGAGGGTATAGTTTTTTGAATATTGGCGGACTCGCCATAGGCATTGCTTGTGCATCTTTAATTTTCTTATGGGTTGAAGATGAATTAACGTTTAATCATTACTTTAAAAACAGGGAGCATCTTTTCAAGGTAAAAGATAGTCAAACATACGATGGTAATACTTTTGTGTTTGATGCCACTCCGGGCCCTTTCGCCCAAAGTATTAAGGCGGAAATCCCGGGTATAAAAAATACAGCGCAACAACATGGGGCAATTCTTCCTTTTTTTCCATAGATAATAAATCTATTTACAAGCAGGGTTTGTATGTGGATTCATCATTTACATCCATGTTCCCTTTACATTTTATTAAAGGTAATTCTGAAAAGCCCTTTTCGCAGCTGTATTCTTTGGTCATTTCAAAAACTATGGCTAAAGATTATTTTGGTACCGACGATGTTATTGGAAAAACATTGAAGGTTGATAACGGTGATGGCTATGCAATTTCGGGTGTTTTTGAAGATCTTCCCGAAAATGTGTCTTTCAGGTTTGACTGGCTGGCACCATTTAAGATTTACGAGGACAAGAATCAATGGCTGCAACAATGGGGGAATAACGCAATACTCACCTACGTAGAAACTGAGCCTGATGCCGATGTTGCATCCATTAATAAGAAGTTATATGCTTATGTTCAAACCAAAGCGGAGAACACAAATGCCCGGATGTTTATCTATCCTATGAGTCGATGGAGAATGTATGATAGCTTTTCCGGTAATGGCAAAGAAAAAGAAGGCAGCATAAAATATGTGAAACTCTTTAGCCTCATTGCGTGGATCATTATTATTATTGCCTGTATCAATTTCATGAACCTTTCCACGGCCCGCTCTGAACAGCGCGCCCGTGAAGTAGGTATTAGAAAAGTGGTCGGTGCAGGTAAAAAGCCTGAGGTCTGAATAGACTATCTTCGTATAGCCCTATACGTTAGTATTCAAGCCCGGAAGATCGAGGGAAAACAGTCAGGCTGAGTTCCTGCCCGCGTTGATAATGCCGAACGAACAACGCATAGCCAGTTTCTCATAGGTATCCTTTAAACTGTTTCTTACCATGTTTTTATCCAGTTCGCGAATATTGGCAATGGCGAACTGTTGTATCGTAACCAACGGCAGTACAATTTTCTCCCGCATGGAAATTGACATTTGTTCTACAGGGTATTCTGACATTAGCTCATGATGTCCCGTCAGTTGAAACAGATTCTTTTCCGTGGTTACATATTCATTATGGATCATGTTCCATATTTCACCATACTTTTCATCCTTCGACAAATATTCTGTCAAAGGAAAAAAGCATTTTTTCATGGCCATTTCGCAGTTGTCGATGATGGTCTTAAAGAACATAGAGTTCTGGTAGAGTTTTTTTAATTCACCAAATTTTCCGCGGTCTTTCATTTTTTGCAATGCTGTTCCTACGCCATAATAGCCGGTTACATTTTGTTTAAGCTGGCTCCATGCACCTACAAACGGTATGGCACGCAGGTCTTCGAAGGTAAGCCGGGTGGAACCTCCTCGCTTTGCCGGCCGGCTGCCAATATTGGTTTCGCTGTAAAACTTCAGCGGACTTATATGTACCAGGTAATCCATAAAATCCGGATGGTTTTTTAAGGCAGTATATGCCTCAAAACTTTCATCAGCCAATTGTTGAACCAATTCTTCTTCGTCCCCTTCAAGTGTGATTTTTTTACCGGAGAAAATATCATTGGCAATACCCGCATGTATCAGTTGTTCAATATTGAATTGTGCCGCATCTACCGTTCCGAAATTAGAACTCACTGTTTGCCCCTGGATCGTCAACTGTATTTCATGGTTAGCAATGTTTTTGCCCATCGATGCGTAAAACTTATGCGTCTTACCGCCTCCACGTGCAGGCGGGCCACCACGTCCGTCAAAGAAAATAATATTGACGTCGTACTTTCTTGAAACCCTGGTAAGATTTTCTTTTGCTTTGTATATGCTCCAGTTTCCCATCAGGTAGCCGCCATCCTTGGTGCCGTCGGAAAAGCCAAGCATTACTGTTTGCGTATTATTTCTCCTGTGCACGTGAGAACGATATACTTCATTTTCATACAATACTTTCAGCATTTGTTCGGCATGCTGAAGGTCATCTATCGTTTCTATCAGGGGCACTATATCCACTTTCATTTTTTCTTTTTCCCATCCGCACAAAATAAACAAGCCATATACTTCCAAAACGTTGAGCGCATCGCTGCTGTGGCTTATGATGTAGCGATTACACCCGTGTTCGCCGTTATATTCCTGTATGGTTTTAATAGCTTTGATACTTTCCAGTGTATCATTAATTACAGGATCACCATAATCTTTTTCTTCGAGGATTTCAGGATTGCCCGTTAAGAAGTCAATTTTTTCTTCAGTACTCAGTTGTGTATAATTTTTTGGCAAAACATTTCCTGATGCCACGATTGCGTTATATACTTTTTTGTGAATAGAACTATCCTGCCGGATATCAATGGAAGCAAAATGCAAACCGAATACGTGCACTTTGTTGATCAGGCTATCTACCAGGTGCAAAAACAATCCATTGTGCTGGTAGATCAGCGTTTCTCTAACGGTATTGAGTACACGAAGAATATCTTCTTTGGTAATATCCGTTCGGTTACCCGGTATAAAAATGTTGTTGTACAACTGCTTTTCCATGTCGGTCAACATTGCCTCCACGCCCTTGAAAGTAAGGCGGCGTTTGAGTTTCCTGATCTCAAGATAGTAGCATTTAATAATACCTCCCCGAAGGGCATCTGCTACTTTCAGCGTGGTATCGGTATTTACAAATGGATTGCCATCCCTGTCGCCACCAGGCCAGAATCCCATTTTAAAGACGGGATTATTGTCATGTATGGCTTCGGGAAACTGGTTTTTCATAAATGCCATTATTCTACCGGCGGCAGCAAAGAATACATTCTCCAGGTACCATATCAGGCTCATCGCTTCATCAAACGGAGTAGGTTTCTCCTTTTTGAAAAAAGGGGTCTTGCCCAATTGCTGCAGGTACATGTTGATCAGCGCCGCATTATTTTCCGACAATGCTTTCGAAAGATCATTAATGATTCCTAACACAGCACCGGGGTAAAATTGTGTGGGATGGGCTGTGAGCACTAATTCAATAGAAAAATCTTCCAGTTTTTTTGCAAGCGCTTCCTGCTTGTTGCTTTGCAGCACTTCAAACTCCAGTTGCTTCAAAGTGCCGGGGCCATTAATATCGTGCACATGTGTGAATGCCGCATCTTCCAGCGCATCGAAGAGTACCACTTGACGCTCCACGTACTGCGTGAACCGAAATAGCAGATCGACCTGGTCTGCCTCATTGGTAAGATTGGTATGCCGTACAAAAAAGTCTTCAATAATTTCTGCGGGACTCAGTTTTTTCTTATAGCCTTCTTCGCAAATATTCACAAAAAGTGATAAAAGTATACCTGTCTTCTCAATGCGGTGAAAAGGCAGTGAGGTAAAAAGACTATTGTACAGTTGAAATTTAATTCCAACATAATTTTTAAAATGCTGCAATCCGCGTAGAGCCTGGTTGTCCATTCTGTTGATCATTAAAATCCAAAAATTAGTTATTTATAAGCAGTTACCGCAAAGGCAGTAAAATTAGCTTAAAAATTTTGTTTAGGATTTCCTGGTTACAATCATTTAATGTATTTTCGGCCCGGGTTATGACGAAGAACAATTATTATATCACATCCTATACTGCTTCGGGTAATGGTTTTACCCCTACATCTATCACCACTACAACCCGCAAGGGTTAAGTATCATAATATTGCCATTGGGCTTTTTGCCGCTTCAAACTTATCGTCAAACATTTTAATTGAAATTCAAAATGCAGGTTCTGAAATTTGGGGGTACTTCGGTAGCCAACGCAAAAAATATAGATAATGTTATTGCCATCGTGCAGCAAAAGCTGCAAACGGAAAAGCAGATCGTAATAGTGCTCTCTGCATTGGGCGGCATTACGGATGCACTCATCAATGCGGCTTCACTCGCCAAAACCGGGGATAGTACTTATAAAGATAAATTACAGGAAATTGAACAGCGCCACCTCGCAACAGTTAAAGAGTTGATGCCCCTGGATCAGCAAAGCAGTGTGCTTAGCATGGTAAAGAAAAAATGCAATGAAATCGAGGATATATGCAATGGCATTTTTTTGCTGAAAGAATTATCCAACCGTACGAAAGATGCCGTTATCAGCTATGGTGAACATTTGTCGTCGCAGATATTTGCTGCAAAATTGAAATCTCTCGGAATCAGCAACACGTGGAAAGATGCCCGTGAATTGATTGTGACCAATTCTTTGTTTGGTAATGCCACTGTTGATTTCCCGGCAACTAATAAACATATACATGAGTTTTTCCAAAAAAATGAAAGTACCATAACTGTCATTCCCGGATTTACTGGGAGGGACGGAAATGGAGACACGACAACTTTGGGTCGCGGTGGATCCGACTATACTGCTGCGATCATTGGTGCGGGCATCAACGCATCCGTTGTAGAGATATGGACAGATGTATCGGGCATGATGACTGCCGATCCAAGATTAGTGACCAATGCGAGGATCATCGATCATATTTCTTACCAGGAAGCCATGGAACTGTCGCACTTTGGCGCGAAAGTTATCTACCCGCCCACCATTCAGCCGCTGATGAGTAAAAAGATCCCGGTACTTATTAAAAATAGTTTTGCTCCAAAAGACAGTGGCACGTGGGTACAAACTGAGAGCAAACTAACAGGCAGCATTATTCGCGGAATTTCCAGCATCAATAGCGTTGCGTTGATAAGCCTTGAAGGTAGTGGTATGGTGGGTATCCCCGGTTTTTCGAAAAGATTATTTGAGGCATTGTCTAATGAGCGGATCAATGTAATTCTTATAACACAAAGCTCATCAGAACACTCTATATGTGTTGGTATAGAAGAGAGCAACGCCGATAAAGCGAAATCGGCTATTGATGAGGCATTTTCCCACGAGATAGAAATAAAAAAAGTAGATCCTTTGGTTGTTGAGAAAGGCCTTGCTATTGTGGCACTGGTGGGTGATAATATGAAAAACCATACCGGCATCAGCGGACGAATGTTCGGTGTGATGGGTAGAAATGGTGTGAACGTGAGGGCCATTGCGCAAGGCTCTTCGGAAAGAAACATTTCTGCGGTGATCGCATTGCCTGATGTAAAAAAGGCTATCAACGTATTGCATGAAGAATTCTTTGAAACCACTTATAAACAGGTAAATCTTTTTGTTTGTGGTACGGGTAATGTTGGTAGCAAGCTACTGGCGCAGTTACAGCAGCAGCAGGAACATCTGCAACAGCAACTTCGCCTGCAGGTGCGTGTTGCCGGAATTTGCAATAGTCGCAAAATGTTATTCAGCGACGATGGAATTGATTTGTCAAAATGGAAAGAGCTTTTGTCAAAAGCCAGTGAAATGGATAATGCGGCATTCATTGATGTCATTCAAGAAAAGAATCTGCGCAATTCTGTGTTCATCGATATTACAGCCAATGCCGTTATTGCAAACACTTACCCTGAGTATCTGCAAAAAAGTATATCAGTAGTAGCGTGTAATAAGATTGCTGCTTCTTCCACTTACGATTATTATAAGGAATTAAAAGACCTTTCGAGGGAGTTTAATGCATCGTTTTTGTTTGAAACGAACGTGGGTGCCGGGTTGCCGGTTATTGGTACTTTGAATGATTTGATAAGAAGCGGTGATAAAGTTCGCAGGATCGAAGCTGTATTGAGTGGTACGCTTAATTTTGTTTTTAATAATTATACAGGCAAAGAGAGTTTTGCAAAAGTTGTTAGGCAGGCGCAGGACGAAGGATATACAGAACCCGATCCGCGCCTGGATCTCAGCGGAACAGATGTAATGCGTAAGATCATGATATTGGCAAGAGAGGCGGGGGAAAAAATAGAAATGGAGGATATCAGGAACGATTCTTTTATGCCGGAATCATGCATGAAGGGCGACGTTGCTAATTTTTATAAAGAGATGGAAAAACATGAGGAACACTTTTTAAAATTAGTGAGCAAGGCAGAAGACGAAGGGAAAAAATTGAAATTTGTAGCGCAGTTTCAAAATTCCTCCTCAACAGGTGGAAGCTTTAAAGCATCTGTCGGATTAAAGCATATTGATCCACAAAATGACTTTTACCACTTATACGGAAAAGATAATGCAGTAGTTTTTTATACCGATCGCTATAGTGAACAACCGTTGGTGATAAAGGGTGCAGGAGCAGGTGCGGATGTAACAGCTTCGGGTGTATTTGCAGATATCATTCGTGCGGCTGCTCCCACGAGTTAGAAATAATTAAAAAACAGAGATGCAGGAAAAGGATAAAAAAATTGTAAGTGATATAGCCACCGGGAAATGTGTTGAAGTACATTCGCCGGCCACGATTGCCAATCTTGTATGCGGCTTTGATGTGTTGGGGCTTGCATTGAATGATCCTTACGATGTAATGAGAATTGATGTGAATGAAAAAAAGGGAATAACGATCACACATACAGACAACTACAATCTTCCCAGCATTCCCGAACAAAATGTTGCAGGCGTAGCATTGCTCGAAATGCTACAGGAACTGGAAATAGATTTTGGGTTGAATGTTACCATTCAAAAGCAAATAAAACCGGGCAGTGGCCTTGGCTCCAGTGCAGCAAGTGCAGCGGGGATTGTAGTTGCTGCTAATGAACTATTCGGAAATATTTTTTCAAAAGAAGATCTGATTCGTTTTGCCATGGCTGGCGAGAAACTGGCATCGGGTGTAAAACATGCAGACAATATTTCACCATGCATTTATGGCGGGATCACTTTAATCCGGTCCATCTTCCCTTTAGATATTGTATCGTTGCAGGCGCCGCCGATGTTTGTTGCGGTGGTGCATCCGCAGATAGAGGTAAAGACCTCTGATGCACGTGAAATCCTGCGCAAGGAGGTTTTGCTAAAAAATGCGATTAAACAATGGGGAAATATCGCAGGGTTGGTAGCAGGCTTTCTAAAAAATGATTACGAATTGATCGGACGCTCTCTGGAAGACGTGATCATAGAACCCGTGAGAAGTATTTTAATTCCCGGATTCGATGAAGTGAAGAAAAAAAGCGTACATGCGGGGGCGTTAGGAGGTGGTATTTCAGGCTCTGGACCTTCCATATTTATGTTGTGCAAGACGAAAGATATTGCTGTGAAAGTGGAAGGGATCATGAAAGAGATATATGACGCTACCGGATTGGAATATCATACCTACGTGACTACGATTAATCATGTTGGTGCCAGGACAGTTTAAAAATTAAAATAATTTTCGTGCTCTATTTCAGTACTAATACTAATTCCCCGAAAGCAGATTTTAAAGTAGCCACTATTCGCGGACAGGCCCCAGACAAAGGATTATATTTTCCCGAACAAATTCCAGTGCTTGATAAGGAGTTTATTACTAACATTAATGCATACACGAAAGAAGAGATTGCGTTTAAAGTAATTAAACCATTTATTGGAGGAACTATTCCTGATGCAGCGTTGGAGCGAATTGTGGCAGAGACAGTGAATTTTGAGTTTCCACTCGTGGCGTTAGATGATAATATTTTTTCGCTTGAATTGTTTCATGGACCTACACTCGCTTTTAAAGATGTTGGCGCGAGATTTATGAGTCGTTGCCTTGGTTATTTTGTCAGGGATAATGATGAAAAAGTTACCGTATTGGTTGCTACATCGGGCGATACCGGCGGGGCCGTTGCTAACGGCTTTTATAATGTGAAGGGTATAAATGTAGTGATACTATATCCATCAGGGAAAGTAAGTAGCGTGCAGGAATTGCAACTTACTACTTTGGGCAATAATGTTACTGCACTGGAGGTAGAAGGTACCTTCGACGATTGCCAGCAAATGGTGAAGCAGGCATTTGCCGATGAAACGTTGAATAAAGAAATGTTTCTCACCTCGGCTAACTCAATTAATGTGGCAAGATGGTTACCGCAACAGTTTTACTATTTTTTTGCATACCGCCAGTGGCATGACAAAGGTAATCCTCCTGTAATTTGTGTTCCGAGTGGCAACTTCGGTAATATTTGTGCCGGGTTACTCGCTTTTCGTACAGGCTTGCCCGTTAGTCATTTTGTTGCGGCCTGTAATAAAAATGATGTAGTGACTGAATACCTGCATTCAGGTAGCTATTTGCCAAAGAAGGCTGTCTCTACGATTTCTAACGCAATGGATGTTGGAAATCCGAGCAACTTTGTTCGTATTCTTGAATTGTTTGACAAAGAATTTCGGTCGATAAGAAGCATCATGAGCAGCTATTCTTTCTCCGATCAGGAAACAAAAGAAATATTGAAAGATGTTTTTTGCAATAAGAATTATCTTTTGGATCCGCATGGAGCTGTTGGATATGGAGCCTTAAAGAAATATTTGGACGAACATCCTGATCAAAAAGGTCTCTTTTTAGAGACTGCGCATCCGGTAAAATTTTATGATGTAGTGGAACCGATAATAGGACAAAGAGTTCCCAGACCGCAGGTAATTCAGCGATTAATTTCTCTCAAAAAGAACAGTGTGCGAATGCAAAATGATTTTAGGGAGCTTAAGGATTATTTGCTATCCATGTAGAAATTGTGTTTTAATTATTATTTGCCATCTCATATTTACTGTATTGGATAAAATAAGTTTTAACGCAGGTCATTGCAGATTGATATATGAGTAATATAATACAGGTGATAAAATCATTAATCAAAATGAAATAAATTTGCTGCCAAACTTATGATGATGAAGAATATTTTAGCTACGTTTTTAGTTTTATCCGGGATGTTGCTGCTCGGGGCATGTAATGATAGTCATAGTGATCATTCCGCTAACACGATGACAATGAAAACTGCTAATGCAGACAGTTCAAAATTTACGACTTCTATGGTCGACAATAAACGTGATCCTTCCTGTGGTATGCCGCTAACGGCAGGCATTGGAGATACAGTTCACTACAAGGGAAAAATATTGGGATTTTGTTCTAAAGAGTGTAAAGACGAATTCATGAAGGATCCGGGGAAAAATATCGCTGCAGCGGATATGAAGAAGTGATCTGGTAATTTTCGATCTTACGCTGCAATTCTACTTTTTTATAGAATACCACGCATATCCCGCAACTTCTTTAAGGAGATGCTCCCATCCTGCCAATACAAAAGCTTCAGGAATAATGCCTGAGAATACAAATCTTCCTCTTCCTGCGTCGTAGCTGCAGGGAAAGGGTTCCACAGCGACATCGGCATTTTTAAATATTAAAGATGCCCGTGGTATATGAATTGCAGAAGTGATGAGCAAATAGGGTGGAGTCAATTGCATGGAATCCAATATTCTTTTGGAATAAGCGGCGTTATCCCGGGTATCGTTAGACTGGTCTTCAGCAATAATTGCGGAATCAGATATGCCTAAACTTTTAAATTCATTTTTTGCCCACAAAGCCTCCCGAAAAGTTGCATCATCTGTTTTGCCATTTCCCCCGCTTATGAGAATATGTTGTATAATACCAAGCTTATACATTTTCGCTGTTTCGATGAACCGGTCTGCATTTTCATTAAAATAGCCATTACCGTCGGCGTCGGGGCTTCCAAATCCACCAAGTACAATACCGCAACTATATGTTTTTAACTGGCTAATTGGCACCGGTTTAGGTTGCCAGCGTGCGGCGAACCAATCCAGGATCCATTGATTGCTGAATATGAGGAGCACGAAGATGGTTGTGATTCGGCAAATTTTTTTCTTTTTTTTGTTTCTGAAAAAAAAAGAAAGAACGAGTAATATCCATGCCCAATTAAAAGGAGATAGAAGAAAAGTGACTATAGATGAAGCAATGTGATGCATACCTGTGATTTTGAATGGAATTTTAATAAAAATAAAAAATAATGTTCAACCCGGATTATTCCCGGTTACACACGGCTAAGGCGATATTGGCGTTACTTGGTTTCTGCATATTATCAGGAAATTAATCCTGGCTTATACCTGCCATCAGGAATAATATAGCTATTGTATCTTTGATTCTGGTGGTAAAATGGAAAATTTTACACAACGAAATTAACTGACAACAGGAGCTTGCGACATTTTTGAAGGAATTAATAAATCGCATTTATTATATGAAAAGAATAGTAATCGTTTTTTTTGTCTTTTTTTTTTACAGCAGGAAATGCAGATATTCACGCCCAGTCTGTTCCCTGCAGAAAGTGGTGGAAGGAAGCGATAGTGTATCAGATTTACCCACGCAGTTTTAAAGACTATAATGGCGACGGAATTGGCGACTTAAAAGGAATAATTTCCAAGCTGGATTACATCAAAAGCCTGGGTGTAAATGTGGTGTGGTTAAATCCGGTTTATTCCTCTCCGAACGACGACAACGGGTATGATGTGAGCGACTATCGCAACATCATGAAAGATTTCGGAACCATGTCTGATTTTGATTCATTACTAACGGGCATGCATAAACGAGGAATTAAACTCGTAATGGATCTGGTGGTAAATCATAGCAGCGATGAGCATGAATGGTTCAGGCAAAGCAGAAGCTCACGAAACAGTCCTTACAGGGAATACTACCATTGGTGGAATGCAGAAAATGGAAAACCGCCATACCGGTATAGTTTATTTGATGTAAATCATGATGGATGGATGTATGATTCGCTTACCAATTCATATTATCTGCATTATTTTTCGCGCAAGCAACCCGATCTGAACTGGGAAAATCCGAAGGTTCGAGAGGAAGTATATGATATCATGAAGTTTTGGGCAGATAAGGGAATTGACGGTTTTCGGCTGGATGCATTTCAATTTGTGGCTAAGGATACTACCTGGCCTATGTTTCCCCCACATTTCGAAAAGAATTTTTCGCAATACTATGCCATGCAGGGGAATCTTCACGGATACCTGCAACAAATGTATAATGAGGTGTTCAGTAAATATGATTTGATGACCGTAGCGGAAGGTGCGGGTAACACTTTTGAAGATGCGCACAATCTGGTAGATTCAAACCGCCGCGAATTGGATATGGCTTATGCATTTGATGGCGTGGATCTTGCAAAGCCCGAAGGATATAGTGTTCTAAAATTTAAAGAAGTTTTTTCCAGATGGGATAGCGCATTTGAGAATGCAGGATGGCTTTCTGTTTTTCTTGCCAACCACGATCAGGCGAGAATGGTGAGCAGGTTTGGAAATGATAGTCCGCAATTTCGTGCAGTATCTTCAGAAATGCTTACCACATTTATCATGACCATGCGAGGCACTCCTTATTATTATAATGGGGATGAATTGGGAATGACCAACATCCGTTTCACTGATATTAATGATTACCGGGACGTGCAAGCAATTAATGCATATCAGCATGCAAAAAACACAAGGGCCGATTTGAATGAGTTCATAAAAAGACTCGCCTTCACAAGCAGGGATAACGGTCGTACACCTTTTCAATGGAATAGCACACAAAATGCAGGATTTACAACAGGACAGCCCTGGATCAAAGTGAATCCGAATTACAAAACGATAAACGAAGCTGCAGAAGAAAAAGATCCTAATTCGGTGCTCAATTATTTCAGAAAAGCAGTAAAACTGAGAAGAACGCATCTTGCATTAGTCTCTGGGAAGTATACAATGCTTGACAGGGATAATCCTAACGTATACGCCTATACAAGGGAGTTAAACGGTAAGCTATTTTTGATACTACTGAATTTTCGGAGCACCTCATCTGTATATAAGGTAAACATTGATAAAAGCAAAGCAAAGTTGCTGCTCGATAATTATACTACTGCCTCCGTCGGGGATACCCTACAGCCATATGAAGCGGCCGTTTACGAATTGTAGGAACGGGGAGCTGTTAGTTTTATTTCAGGTCAAAAAGTTTATCTGCCTCCAGCCAGTTATTTATTCTTTCATACCGTGTGTCAAAAAGGTTATGGGGAGAGCTGAACATAATAGATCTTCCGTTGAATACAGAAAGATTAAAATCATGATCATCTATCAGCACATCTCCTTTCAACACACTTTTGTCACCGCAAAAAACCCTTCTTTTCCAATGGATGAAGGGGAAGTGTTCATCCAGCCAGTTGTTTTTATGCGGTAACGAATAAGGAAATTCCATTGCGGCGGATGCGATGTATACTTCGAACCTGTTGTGCAGGTCTTCAACCATCTCTCTGCTGTTTTCAATTAACGGCAGGTCCTTGAAGAAATCCTTTTGATGCGGATATTCTTTTACAATCTTCCTATGATCTTCGGGAACAATGGCATGAAGCTTTGTTCCTTTAATATCTTCCTTGGTATAGTGAATTCCAAAGTCCCGTTCGTACCAGTCTAAAAATCGTTGCACTGCATCAGCAATTACATCGTCCATATCAATTAGTATTCGCATATGTTTTATTTGTTCAAATATAAAAATCAATTCGGCTTTGTGAACCAGGAAAATGAAATTGATGGCGAAAAACCGGTAACAAAAAACTGCCGCACTATTGTGCGGCAGAACTTGGGGAACACACAATTTTTGGGGATTGTGCGTAGCTCGGGTGTAGCTAACATTCCCGAACTGTCCTTAACCCGGATTCCTTGACCAGGGTATCTTTAATATAAAACAATATTTCAAATGGTAAGTGCCGTTTGGTACTATCCGATTCAATATTGTCGAAATTTATCTGAATTTGTCCGAATTTATTTGTTGTAAAATTGAATATTAAATTTTTTTATTATCAAACCCCATTTTGCCACAGCGCAGATTTTGTAAATTATTTTCATTGATTTGGGTTTTTAGCTGTTTGAAAAATATCGGCTAAAAATATTCACCGAAGTTTAAGTAATGATCTAAAACAGGGTAATCTGCTGAAATAGATCCAACTTACACAACAGGAGCCAACAATGAATTGTGATGCATGTGCCCGCATGTATCACAATTTAATGCAGGTGCCTGATTTATTTAAGTACAAAATAAAAAGGGATATTTCAAAAGAAATGAATTATTACGTAAACCGGGATTTGCTCTATGTGAATTTGTGTTCCCTGGAATAGGGGAGAAACCGGCAAAAGTCTAAAGGATCAACTTGTCTTTCACCCTTTGCATAAATACATCTTTAAAATTAAAGCCGATTGGTACAGGGTTTGCGTACCCTGAAAGTCTTAATTCACTATTGGCAATAGACACTATTTTTTTTATCGGTATAATATACGATTTATGTACCCGGATGAAGCTACTTTTTGGCAGGTGTTTCTCCAGTTCCCTTAGTGAAAAATGGGAGAGAGTTATTTTTTTTGAAATGTGAAAGGCAACATAATTGTTTTTTCCCTCGATCAGATCAATATCTGCGAGGTCCACTTTTATCATTTTTCCCTTATGTTCTGTTTTAAGAAATATATAGTCGTCCGCTATTTCTTTTTCTATGGGCGCAACAACCACTTTGGAAATTTTATTAACCGCCCTTTGAACCGCTCTCTCAAATCTGTCGAATGAAACAGGTTTCATGAGATAATCCGCCACATCCAGATCGAAGCTGGGAATAGCATATTCAGAATAAGCAGTACAAAGTATTACTTCAGTGCTTCTGGGCAGGTGTTGAATCACGTCAAGACCACTCATTTCATCCATCTGGATATCCAGAAAAACAATGTCTGGCTTGCTGCTGCGTATCATTTCAATGGCATGTATAGGATTTGTTGAAGAACCGACTGAAATCAGCGAGGGTATCCTTTGTATGTAATTTTGAATCACATTAATGGCGGGTATCTCATCGTCAATTATAAAACAGGTTGCCATATATAAATGCTAATTATTAATGTTGAGTTCAAATTTATAAAAATCCTGCTCATTGGTGGCTTTCATTTTGTATTTGCCTTTGAATGAAGAGTCGAGCCTTTTGCTCAGGTTGGTAATGCCGATGTTCATGGAAGACATGGGCATATAGTTCTTCTTTTTTTTATTCAGGCAATAGAAGTAGATCTCATTTGGTTTCAGCACCACCTTTATTTGAAGAGGGTTTTCCGGATCCTTAAGATCCCCGTATTTAAACGCATTTTCAACGATGGTAATTAGTGATAGCGGAGGCAGCATCTGCCCATCAGCTTCTCCTTCAACAGAGTACTGAATGATCTTGCTGTCGCCAAATCGCATCGAGTGGATTTCGAGAAGGGTTTGCAGGTTATCCAGCTCTTTTTGGATGGATACTTTTCCGTTATCATATTCCAGGCTTTCCAGTGAATAGCGCATGATCAGCGATAGCTTCAAAATATTATCTGCCAATTCCGGCGATAAGGTTAATGCCTTTGAAAAAAGCACATTCAGGGTATTGTGCAAAAAATGCGGATTTATCTGGGCTCTCAAAAAAGCATGTTCGAGTTGAAGTTTTTCTTTCTCAAGCTGTAGTTTCTCTTTCTGGTCCTTCATCTCGTGTTGCTTTAGAATCGCATTCTCCAATTCTTTTTCCACTTTTTCTTTTTCTATTCTTGCCTTTTCTTCTTTCTCTATCCTCAATTCCCTTTCTTTTTTGAAGTTTTCATTTGCATAAAAATAAAGAGCCGCATAGCTAAAGTAGTGGAGGTATCCCGTTAAGGCTTCCTGAAGAAAAACTTTGAAATTGGTAGTAGAAAACATTTTAAACCCTGCAGCCGGCAAAAAAAAGTATAGGTATATATAACCAATCGCAGCCATAAATGCAAACACAATAAGAAAAGAAAGTACACCCCAGAGAAAACGTATCTTTTTATAAAGCCCCAAACAAAAAACAACGAGATAGAATGTAGTACAATAAGGCAACATAAAAAACAGAATACCTAAGAAACTGGCTTCAGGATTGCCAATCAGATTTATACAATAAATTATTATTGTATAAATCATCCATACAGACATGTGCATGGCGATCGTAACTATTTTTTTTCTCTTTATTTTAAGCACATGCATGGATGACCAGATTGAGCAAGATATTATATGCAAATCTCAGCATTTAGCTATACTTTTCCTATATCTGAAGTGAAAGTTATTAGTTGCCTTTGTACAAGCCTTAACTCTAATTAATAGCTATATGTGTTAAAAGCGGATAATTCTTCTTTTGTTAAACAGGTACCAATACATTATTTTCATAAAGCTCTGAGAAGGTGTCTGCATCTATTTCATTTTTTACTGCTGGCTTTGAAACAGACCGACGCAAATATCTATACAGGTGCTCATCAATGACAAAAGATTCATAACCTGCTTTTTTGAATAAATAGCTTTCTTCACCCAATTTAAAAATGCCGAACTCGCTTAGATTGAGCGTTAGCAGCTCGTTTTCATTAGCATTGGTTGTAATATTTTTCTTAGCAGTAATTACGCGATCAACAATATTTACAGATTTATGCAGGTACATCCATGCTTCCCATTGCTCAGGATACTTCGTAATGATGGATGCGGCAAGATCATAAATTTTCTGTGTGGCATTTTCGGCAAAAGTTTCCCTGTTCTCTCCATCGCCCGGAAGCATTGGTTCAAAGAACCTGAGCCTGATGTCATCAATGGCTTTCCGGAAACAGGCCACTGTAAGAATAGGCGCTTTGGCAACGTGGGCTAAAAAGGCTATCCCTTTCCTGGCAAAGATCCGCTGGGTTAAAAAGCTGATATTACAGCAATTATTCCTTTCATTATCATCATCCCCGGCGCCGGCATTACCGTCAATATATAAGACCAGGTTTCTCCCCTTTTTTAATTCCCGCAACATTTGTAGCCCGGAGCCTGGAGATTCAGCATCGATCAGCCTGAAGCCTCCGGTATCTCCTTTTCCGTAGAAATGCTGATAGAGTTTTTGCAATTCTTCTCCCTGGGTCTTTAAAACCTGATTTGCAATCACGATGGTAAAAGGGATTTTATTTTTTTGCAATATATGGTTAATGATGCGGTAAGACCCTGTGTGGAAAGTACATACGACAGTCCCTCCTTTTTTTAAAAGATTCCATTTATGATCATCGAGACTTTCGCAGGTAACATATTCCAATGCTTCTGTATGTGATTGCTCCAGCATGCTTAATTGTTGGTGCATCAGGATACCTCCGAAAATTCTCTCATGTTCTTTATAATCAATATGCGGAAGATAATTCCGCAAGCCTGCACTCACTAAATTGAATTTTCCTTCGACAAAGTCATCCTCCCAAATTTTGATCTTACGGGAAAAGTCATTCACTATTTTATCTCTCTGTAATATGTAATTGCTGGTTGTCATAGTCCCGAAATTTTAATATTGATTACCAATTTTTTAAGCCCAAAAAAGGAGTTGCTGGAACTCCTTTTTTGATTTGCTTTTCTAAAGAGATAAAGCTAAATAGCAAGAGAGGGGCTTTTTTGCGCTTGAGACACATTATTTCTTGTGCCATTAAATTGAACAACACAGGATGATGGGTCAACGAAATTTACAAAGCTTCCCTTTGTTTCTTTTGCTTTTTTAACGATGGTTTTGATGCTGGTAGCTTTTGCGAAAATTTTTTTGGTTGTGCTCATTGTCTTTTGTTTTTAATTGTTTAAAAAAATTGTGGGGATAAAAAATTCTTTTCAAACTTCAGTATGTCCGGCATACCTTAAAAAAAAATTACGCTAAATGATAATTTTTATATGTAAAGTAAAGCTTGCTCGATGTTTTTCTTTCTTCAAAAAATGCGTTTACCATTACTATTTTGCTATTCGCACTGAAAAAAAGAATGTTGCCACTTAGATTTTGATAAGCGTCATTCAATTCATCAAAGAAAGATTGACTATTAATGTAAAAAAATGGAAAAGGGTTAAAACACCGGTCAGCTTTTGCAAAAACACCTTCGGTTATTAATAAATTCACCCGTGAGTTTTATCAAAAAAAACTTGTGAGACGGAAGTGTTTGTTTGTAATTTTACACGAGTTGACAAATAAGATTACCCCAAATTAAAGTGTCAATATGCAACCCGATCAAAAGCTTTTAGAGAGAGCAGAGCCCATTTCCGAAAAAGAACCCTTGTCCAAAAAATGGTTTAGTCACGAAGAGGCGATGTCTATTCTTGGAGTAAGTAACAGTACCATGAAAAATTATCGCAATAAGAAAGGGCTTCATTTTTGCAAAATCTCCGGTAAGTACTGGTACAATGAAGATGACCTGCACAATTTCAGGATGATGTACAGGCGATAGAGATGAACCTTTATCCGAAGTCATAATTTGCCTGTTGCTGATGCCCGGGCGTAGTTTCTCAAAACGTTCCGTTCAGCGCTTGCGATGCTGGTATTGCAACGAGGTATGATTGTGTCCCGAAAGCGAACAGGTAATGCTCTTTACATTGGTGCGCTGTTTTACCCGATATCGGTGTAGTCCTAATACACCGCGGTATAAAATATCAGGGCCGATTCATAGGCTATATTGCGGACAAATACTTTGTGACCACGAAATAATTCTCAGTGATCCACATAATGGCGCTGTATTTTTATTTTCAATCATAGTCAAAAAATATCTCGAAGCGCAATTTGAGCTCCAAATGATAGCAGGATTGATGCAAGGCATTTGCCAACATTCGCGTAGCGCCAATATGATTTTATGTAAAATATCGCCCTTTTGGCGACCCAAGCGCCCGTTGGTCGAAACAGAAAATAATTTTGCCGGAACATTTTAATTTTTTAAATTGCTGACCCTCTAAAATCTTAGTCTGTAATATTGAAGACATTTTCTTTAGCCTCTATTCTTTGGTGAACCCAAACTGCAACTTTCATTAAATGGTTTTTTATGAGAAATTGGACTTCTCCCAAAAAAGGGAAGCTGATCCATTTACTTCATCAGCTTACCAAAGGTTTCCGGGCCTTTTTTGAATCCGGTCGCGACAGTGAGTTCCGGAAATTAAAAGAATTCATTGCTTCCTGAGACGGCCTGGTTTATGGCAACTTTTGCAGATGGCGGTACATGGAGGAACTTAAGCTGGTTTTATAGGAATGGGTTATCGATTAACCTTAAAGGAAGTTTTATGCGTCGGCAACATTGCGTGTGTTGTTCATACTCAAAAAAGGCCAACGTACACGTGTTTACGAAAGCCTTTGTTTTTTAAAAGATGTTTTCCCGGTTAAAAGTGATAACGGCCTGCTTTAATCCCAACCGCCATACCCTGCATGCTCATGATGATGCTCCCTGTTTTCATGGTGCTCGTGATAGGGATGACGGTATCCTCTGTCGATAACACAACCGGTTACTGCTGTACCCAGAATGGCAATCAGAGCGAAGAGCAAAATATATTTCTTTTTCATAGTAAAATCGTTTTTGATTTTTTAATGATTTAATAGAGTTTACGGTGGTAAGATGATTGAATTTGCGTGTCGTTTATTTGGCAGTTTCCATTTTATCCAAATATTCTGTTAATGATTTATGACTGATCACCGGTCTGTTAACATGATCTTTGCTACTTTACTTTCCCGGATCAAAGACTAACGCAAACGCCTATTCGAGAATTGAAGATGTGATGTTATGTATGAAACTAATTCTTTGAAAGAAAAGAATCCATAGCTTTATATCATCTCTTTGACCTAAAATTTCATTTATGGACCGCTCAAAACTTGCGATTGCATTGTTATGGTTTTTACTTTTATATCAATTTCAAATTTTCGCACAGACCCGTTCACTGCCACTCAGTACTCCGGAAGCCGAGGGCGTATCATCATCAGGCATATCCCGCTTTCTTGATGCTACCGCTACCGGCAAAACAGAGTTCCATAGTTTTATGTTACTACGCCACGGAAAGGTAATTGCAGAAGGATGGTGGAACCCCTATCGCGCAGACCTGAGACATTCCTTATATTCCTGCAGTAAAAGTTTTACGGCAACAGCCATCGGTTTTGCTATGGCCGAAAATAAATTATCACCCGATGATAAGGTGATATCATTTTTTCCCAATGATCTGCCTGACACGGTGAGTGATTGGCTTAGAGAACTGACCGTAAAAGATGTGCTGATGATGTCAGACGGGCAGGATCCGGATCCATCGTTTAATGTTGCAGCAAAAGATACTAATTGGATAAAAGGATTTCTCGCTACACCCATACTTCACGAACCGGGGACACAGTTTTTATACAATTCATTAGGTACTTATATGCTCTCTGCAATTGTGCAAAAAGTTACCGGGCAAAAAACAATTGATTACTTAAGGCCGAGATTCTTTGATCCACTCGGAATACATGGCATGGATTGGGAAACAGACTTGCAGGGTATCAATACCGGGGGATGGGGGCTACGGCTAAAAACAGAAGACATGGCAAAGTTTGCCGAACTCTTCCTGCAAAATGGAAAATGGAACGGAAAGCAAGTGCTGCCGGCGGGTTGGGTACACGAAGCCAGTACAATGAAAATTATGCAAGACCCGAATGCACCACTGTCCAAAAAAGATTCAAGCGACTGGCTACAGGGTTATTGCTATCAAATGTGGAGATGCCGCCACAATGCTTATCGCGGGGATGGCGCTTACGGACAGTTCATGATCGTAATGCCTGACGAGGATGCCGCATTGGCTATTACTGCAGAAACTCCCGATATGCAGGAGGAGATCAATCTCGTTTGGAAATATTTGTTGCCTGCATTTAAAAAAGATAAATTACCTGAAAATAAAGTGGCCTATTCAAGACTCCAGGCAAAAATTCATTCACTTGCATTACCTCTTCCTGCAAAGAACATAGAACCTGTTGCAGGTATCAACGGAAAAACATTTGCTGCAAGCGATAATGACTTGGGTATAAAAAGTATTTCCTTTGGTTTTTCTAAAAATATTTGTCATGTTGTTTTTGAAAACGATACTGCAAAATATTCCATTGATTTTGGTAGCGGCAAATGGGATGAAAGCGAAACGATGATGCACGGCCCATCTTTAACGAGCAGTACTATTGAAAATACAAGTATGCTTTATCCCGCGAAAATCGCAGCGGCTTATACATGGAGAGATGCACATACGCTTGAACTGGTACTTCGTTACATTGAAAGCCCGCATACAGAAACCTATACCTGTCATTTTGATGGAAATAAGCTTACCATTGATGCAGCAAGGAGTTTCGACTTTGGTGGCAAATCAACAACCATCGAAGCAATCGCCCGATAACTATAACGGATAAGCATATACGAAAATGTCAATTATAAAAGCCCGAAGTTTTACAACTTGAAAAAAATCCTTTTTCGATACAACCAATAGCACAAATACCATTCAAAAAGAAATATTACAATTGACGCAGCTACCAGGATAAAAGACAGCGGTAGACCTGTTGGTGATAACACACCTTTCACAATGGTATTTAAATATTCCGAAATCCAACGACTCACTACAATTTCAAAAAAGAGATAAATAAAAATAGAATTCCTGCTGACCACAAGAAACGGAAATAACCATTTTTTGTGTTGTAACACATCGATCCAATAATAGAAAAGAGCAAGCGCCAGCAAACAGTACCCTCCGGAAACCAGCGTGAATGATGTTGTCGCAATACGTTTGATAATGGGTGTTATGCCGGAAAGATCTAACGTGTAGCCAATTACAAGTGTAGCAATGCCGAGGGAGATGATGTTTCTGATCTTTACATTTCGCGCAGCAGAAGACAGCAACCATTTTCCTGCAACTGCACCCCAAATGGTATGAGCAGCGGTGGGTATACAATTAATGGCAACCCAGCCCCCCGGGTTAATTTTCCGCATCAATATCCAATCGACATAATTTCCGAAATTATGCTGATCGGTAAAAGGCTGGTCAAAACCAGGAACGTGAATAAAACGATACAGGCATTCTGTAATTAGCAATAGTACTGCGCTTAACAACAGCTGATATGCAGGCTTCCAGCGAAAAATAAGAAACGCTACAAGCATCGTGAAAGATAACTGCGTCAACACATCCCACAACTCAAATGACAAGTGATCGCCACGAACGGCATAGTCGAATACTCCCCAAAAAAATAACCATCCACTTCTTTTCAATGCATGAATGCTTTGTTGCTGCCACGTACGGCCCTGCGCGGTTTGTTTGGTCAGCGAGAAAGCCATTGCTGTGCCGGCAATGAACATAAAGCCCGGTTGTATCAAATCCCAGAGATGAAGCCCATGCCATGGATAATGAGTAAGCTGGATCGCTATATTGTTAAAGAACGAACCTTGTGTGGTATCATTTACAAAATGTTCATACAAACCGGAAGATTCAAGCATGAGCAACACCATGATCAATCCGCGAAAGAAGTCAAGAGAAGATAATCTTTCACCGGTACCGATTGCAGCGCGAAGGCTCTCACCAGGCAATCCGGCATTAACGATGCGAGCAGAACCAGTTTCTGCGACAGTCGATTTTCCCATATCAGTTGATAATGTGAATTAAAGTTACCCCGGTTTTTTTGATTTTTGGCGATGCAAACGAGCAAGCATACTGCAATAGTCCCAGATAAGTTAAAATTGATTACTAACGACTACGTATATACGAAAAATATTGTATTAGGCGCTATGCTTTACATTTTTCAACCATCTCCTCTTCATATTTCCTCCAGTCCGGTGAAAAATCTTCGGCCCATAATAGTTTTTCGTCAATACCCGCAATGCGTCCGAGTAAAATAAATGAAAAAACGGCATGTCCCCGGTCTTCCCACTTTGCCATTTCGATTATGGATGACAGTGCTTGTTGTTTTATGGAATGAAGAATTTTTGGATCGCGTGTTTTAGTAAGGTGCATCAGCACATTGGCGCCTTTATTTCTGTCTGTCCACACAACGGAATTGAGCATCTTTATAAATGGGGCAGCAGGGATTTTTAATTTTGCTGAGGGGTGATCTGCACTGTAGCCAGCGAGTATTGCCAGTGCCCTGGTAGCATTGTTTCTCACACCGTCATCAGGATCATCTATCGCGTACAACAGGTCTTTCACAACAGTTTTTCTGTCGCTTGAATAAGCAATAATTTCTGCGGCAGTTGCACGCTGTTCGGCGGAAGATGAATTTTTTAGCACATCCTCCAAAGTTGTAAAATACCTGTCGACGAATAAAATGAATTTTTGCTGCTCTTTGCGGGCATCAGGAGCGTCATATAATGCATATCCATTTGAATCATCTTCGCCAGCCTGTCCGTTTAATACTGCATCTTCGTAGGCTGTATCAAACCTGTTTTGAGTATGCACAATCGTATCGGGTAATAAAATATTTTTTTGCGGAGCATTCCTGTAGTGAACCATGCACGAATTTGTTTCGCATATGCCAATAAACAACATCAGGTTTCCGGATGTATCGCAGCAAACCGAATTTACTGTGGCATCTTTTACACCGCTGATCGCTTTTATGTTCTGAACTTCTTTAGGTGGACTAAATTTTCCGACACTGACGCTGTCTCCTATGCGTACGCTCAATTTTGCAAGAATGGTAGCAGCAGAAATGTTTCGGTTGCCATATATGTCCAGTGTTCCGATCTTAAATGATTGAGCAGAAACTGTATTGTAAATCAACAGGGAAAAAGCAATAAGGAATATTTTTGAATAACGCATACGTCACGATTTTTTGAGATAAAATGTCACTTGTTGTGAAATTTTATTGGGAGAAGTAATAATATAATAGCCGCTGCTAAAACTAAAATACCAAACCAATTTCCTAAACGGGTAAATAAAGTATTCTTTCTGTCTATCGGAACCTCGCCCATTATGGTTGCCTTCTGTCCATTGGCAGTAATAGCTTCATCTGATACCCTTCCATAAGCATCACTGATAGTTAATCTGCCCTGCCTGGCGGCTCTTATTTCTGAAAAGCCATTTTCTATGTCCCTGAGAATTGCCATGCGCGAATGCAGCCAGTCATCCTTGATAAAATCCCATGCAGGCACACAAACAATGGCTGCACCATCGTTGCCATATTTTCTAATGTAACGGGGAAAATCGAGGTCTTTGCAAATAGCAGTGCCGGCCTGTATTTCACCGAGTTTGAATAACCCTGGTTCTTTGCCGGGAGTAAACCAATCTTCAAAACCTTTTACCAGGTGAACTTTATTATAATCAACCGTAACATCTCCGGCAGCATCAATTACCAAACATGAATTTTTTGGCGTGGAATCTTTATAGTTGGTATATCCTGCAACAATAAAAGTATGATATTGCGTTGCTATGTAAGAGAATGTGTCAATAATATCCTGGTTAACTTTTTTATTGATGTTGAGAGCACGTTCGGGTATTACCACAAGCCGGGCACCTTGTGCAGCAAGTTTGGTTATTTCATCGGCATAATCATCCGCAACTACTTTGGCATTTTCAAAATCAGGATGTCGCGAGATGTCATGATATTTTTCTTCCAAAGAGACGGCACCTGCCTTGATGGTGTTCCCATTTGTGCTAAAAGAAAGTCTCAAAGCTCCGAATATTAGAACTACTCCGATAATAATTCCTGATACAGTTACGAGATAACTGATCTTTATTTCCTGATTATAATAAAACCAACCTACCGCAATTGCAGAGGGAACGAGTGTTATAAAAAAAGTAATACCAAAAAGGCCGGTTACAGACACTATTTGAATGAGCGCAAGAAAATTGGATTGAGAATAGGCTATACTCCCTGCACTGCCGTCTGCTGAAAATTGTACTACCAAAAATTCGAAGCAAGTGAAGAAAACGGGAAACGCAAATACAGACAAGCATGAATTCGTTTTGATTACTATTCTTCTTGAAAGCAAAACAATCAACCCAAAAATTAATGCAAGTAATAGTGTAGCGATGATCGCCGGAACAATCGTCATTACTGTAGCCAGGTAAGTAAACCAGCTTAACCTGCCGATAAGATAAGCGATGAATGCGATTAGAAAACTTCTTTTCCAATTACTGTAAAATGAGATCATTAGTATCGGTACCGGCGCTAGCCACAGCAGGTACCAGAATTTGCCACTGAGGTCAAATGATAAATACCAGCCAAGTCCGGAAAAGACAACAGCTGCAATAAGATAGCTTGTTGGTATAAAGGGCCTGTGTGTCGCATTGAAATCGTTCATGGATTAAAGTTACTATACCTGTGGAATGTACCTTCGGCTCAAACGGAGCTAAATCTTTCAAATTATTAACGAATAGTTTCGCGTATAAAATATGGCATAAGGTAAAACAGGAATCACGGATGTCCCTTATTCATCATTTTAGTAGCGAATAGATGACTCCAATATTAATACCGTACTGGCTAAAATTAACTTTATCTCCTCCTTCAATCTTAAAACTGGCGGGGTTCAGATCTGCCGTATGATTCACGCCATTAATATAAAAACCGGTAATTTTATAGGAGTAAAAGTTATAATTACAAATTACACTTAGAAATTCTGCAAAAATTCTGACATTGGCGGATAACTTATAATCGACGCCGGCAGAAGCCTGTATGCCAAGACCAAGTTTACCTTTATTCGCAAAAGTTTCGTTTATGTTTCGCATCGACCAGCCGGTACTATCAAGCCACATAGTTGGAGAATTTGAATTATAGTAGGTGGCAACGTACATAAAGTCCGGACCCGCTTTTACGAATAGTCCTATCTTTTTTGCACATTCAACAGAATATTTCAATTGAGGTGCAAATTGAATCAACAGGCTATGATACCTTAAATGACCGAATTGGCCACTGATGGAAAAGTTTGCGCTGTCTTCTATGACCGGAGGTGGAACAAATATCTTAGCTCCTGTAAATATTTGTGTATTGGCAGTAAGTTCGACAGAAAAGTTTTTATTGAAACTATAACCAACCCCCGTACCGATATTAACGCCCTTTCCCATTTTGTATTTATAGTCATATATATTTTCAACACCATTAATGGTCGAAGAAGTTGTTTCGTGATATGGAGCAGCGCTAAATACATACCCCGAATAGGCTTTCAAATAAATCTGTGCCTTTGTTTGAAGTAACAGACAAAGACAAAAAAACATCGAGACAGTAATTTTTTTCATTTTCGTGTTATATAATACTTTACACCAATACCTGCATACATATAGTCAAACTGGATAGCCTGTTTGATTCTCTGTTCCGGACGTGAAGGATCAGTAGTAAAGCTGCCTGATGAATAATCATAGGCGATTGTAACATTTCGCACCTGCCTTACATAGTCAATGCTCCTTGTGTAAGTATTTTGCTTTTCTGCTGAACTACCTGTTGGTCCATTTATTTTCAAAAGACTGGCTCTCGTAGGAGTATAAGTAAAATGGGAAAGTCCTGTTTCAGCCGAGAGTGATAACCTGTGGCTGACACGATGATCATATTCAAAACCCAGTGTATATCCCAAACCAATACGTGCATTTAGCCTATAGCTTTTAAGGGCAGATTGACCTATAAAATATGCATTGGTTAGCCATGAAACGGCTATAACCGGGGCCACCCTGCCAACAAATGTTGAGTTGTTATGGTTTTTTTGGAAAGCGATGCCTGGGGCAATTAGAAATGACTGAAAGTTCCAGCGGGTTATATCATTTGGGGTGAAAAGTGCAGCGTCGGAGATGATAGTCTTCATTGTTTTAAAATAATCACCTGAGATCTCGAGACTCATAATATTGTTTAGTCCAAGGCCCAAAGTTGTCCCATATTGAAAAGTGGTTGAAAGAGAAAATTTTTTTATTTCGGAAGCTGCATTTATATATTGTGATCCATTGGAGCCGAATGGTTCATATACTTTAAGGTCAAAATACACCGGGGAATATTGAGTTGTTAAAGTTTGAGAATATCTTACATGAGGCTCAATATACATACGCTGACCTGAAACGCCCCCCGAACAAAATAGTACAATAAAGAATATTGAGGATTTGGTATGCATAGACTGTCAGATCTGAAAATTAATCTGCGAAATAATTACACTAAATTAATCAACCTCTGTTCCAATTACAATTTTTTCCATGTATTGTGTGTCATTCGTTGGTCATAATGTACTCACCGTTTTTTGAGAGCATTGCCTTTTATTTTTTCAACCTTATATATCTTTCAATATTCAACCTGTTCACATTCAGGCTGTCGATTTTTTCAATACCCGTCTGTGTGAGTGTATCATTGTGTATTGAAATTGTAAATGTAAAATCATGTCCTTCCCATTGCCTGTCATTGCAATATTCAAGGTGCTCGGTGTAGATACTGTCGTGCAATTCGTATGGACCACCTCCGGCGGAAAATTCTGTGGCAGAGTCCTTTGATGTATTATGCTCAAGGAAAGCAAAGTGAGTGTCGTTAATGATCTTGATAAACTTTTTCCCCTTAGTATAATCAGTCACACTGGTATCATTTTTTTCAATCAAAGTTCCGGTAAGCAGCTTCCAGGTGCCTTGTATGGGGAAGTCCGGCGTTTGTAAATTTTTTTTATTACCACCATCGTCACAAGCCGATAGTATCGTGCAAAAAGTCATAAGGAAAAATATTTTTCTCATACGTAATTTATTTGATTTGCAAGATATGAATTTGCAATTAAGATACTATCGATGGCAAATCAAAAAATGATCTGACATCATGTGCAACCTTCCAAAAAACTCTATCTTTATTTTTCAAAATTAATTGCAGTGAACAAGCCTTATGGATTGCTACGATGGGTTAGTGTCATCCTCCTGATTATAGCGGTGGGTGTGGCGGGTTTTATGATTACATCGGATTATAACTTCCTCGATGCACTATACATGACGGTCGTCACCATCTCTACAATTGGTTATCACGAAGTACAGCCATTGTCGGAGGCAGGCAAAATATTCAATATTGTTTATATCATTTTTTCTTTTGCCGTATTTACCTATGCACTCAGTCGGCTCACCCGGTATTTAGTTAGCGGTGAACTGGCACTTTATTTTAAAAATCGAAAACTCATGCATTCAATCGAACATTTTAACCAACACGTAATAATATGTGGTTTTGGGCGTAATGGCCAGCAGGCTGCACAGATATTGAGGGCACACAAAACAGATTTTGTGGTAATTGACAATAATGAGGCACATTTCAGTGAATGGCTGGAGGATCACGAAGGGCTGGTGTATGTGCAAGGCGATGCAACGGATGATGACACACTCCTAAAAGCGGGAATCAAAAAAGCCAGGGCGTTGTTACTTACATTGCCTGCAGATGCTGATAATGTTTTTGTAGTACTTTCAGCAAGGCACCTTAATCCGCATTTGCAGATCATTACACGGGCAGGCTTGAAAAGCTCTATTGTGAAAATGAAAAGTGCCGGCGCCGATCATGTAATATTACCTGATCAAATCGGTGGCGCTCATATGGCAACATTGATATCAAAACCTGATGTCATTGAATTCATCAACAAACTGTGGGGAGACGAAGCAGATGCCATTAACATCGAATCTATTGATTATGCCGTTTTACCTGAAGAGTTGAAAGATAAGTCTATCAATGAAATAATTAACTGGAACCACACAGGCGTAAATTGCATCGGGATCAAAGATCATGAAGGCCGGTTTATCATCAATCCTTCAAAAGAAACAACAATCCATAAAGGAATGAAGATTATGTTGCTCGGCTCCCACCACCAGATTAATCACATGAAGCAACAATTTGGAGTGTGAATTTCGTTTATGCGTAATAGTTATAATTTCAATCTCTGATCAGGCGGCGGTAGTTTAGCGACAGACAGAGCCTGGCATTGACTGCATAAGATCATCGAAATAATTGTTTATACAATAATTTATATTGCCTGTTTAATAGCAGTTCAAATTTCTACAGTTCAATTGTTTTAACTTGCAGCGTACATTTACCAGTACTTTAAATGAAGCAAATCGTCAAAATAATCACACTTTTCATTTTCTGTTCAGAAATAGCATCTGTGTGCCCGGCACAATATCAATGGGAGCTTCGGAAAGATGAAGACGGAATAAAAGTATATCGGGGTACGGCACCCGGGTCGGCTTTTAAAGCAATAAAAGTAGAATGCACATTAGATGGTTCATTGAGCAATCTTGCGAATATTTTATCACAAGTTGATCTTCAGAAAGAATGGGTATTTCACAGCAAAACGGCTTACCTGTTGAAAAGAGTTACACCTTATGATCTTTATTATTATGCCGAAACGGCCATGCCCTGGCCGCTGGTAAACAGGGATGCGGCAGTGCATTTGGTACTTACAAAAGATAGCGTACAGCATACTCTTATTGCTACAGGAACAAGTGTGCCAAAATATGTTCCTGAAGAGAAGGATAAAGTAAGGATACCTCACTCACTCGTGAAATGGAACGTGACAGAAGCCGCCCAGGGAAAAGTTCATATTATCTATACTATAGAGGTTGATCCCGGGGGCAGTCTTCCGGCGTGGTTGGTCAATATGTTTGCCGACAAAGGTCCGTATGAGAGTTTTAAGAAGCTGGCAGAGTTGCTAAAAAAGTAAATGCATTTCTACAATTCAAAAGCAAACCGAATAACTGTTATTTTTATTTCTTAACCGGCTGATGTTGTATCAATTCATCCATCAACTTTTGTAAAACTGCCGGTGAAACTTTTTCTACCAAATAAGCCTGCGTGCCATTTGGATCGTCGATCCATTTATTGCTGCCATCTTTACCGCTGATGATTATTTCCCCCTTTTTTATATCAAACCATTTTTTATATCCCATCACGGCAACGAGCACTGCTGTTTCATCCCAGCTTTTTCTGCCTGCAGAGTCTTCTGCTGCCAATGGAATTGAAATGCGGAACACATCTTTGACAGGATCATTTTTTATTGCTTTGTTGTGGATTAACGGTAAACCGCATTTTATTTTTTCGCCGATTTCAAAGCCGGAAAATAAAACCGGCGTTGGCCAGTTCTCATAAACATATTTTGAAGCAAGAAAATCCTGGTTAATATTAAATTCGCTCCCTTGTGGAAATTTTCCTGCCATGCTAACGAGCATTTTTATTTTTTTAGCGACGAGTTCCTTACCCGTTAATGAAGAAAATGAATCGGGTTTTGATTGTAATAAGTTTTTAAGATTGGTTAAAAAACCTACCGTTACAATGGTCATACTTTTATCAGGCTGTACGGATAAAATTTTCCTGTATAACGTTACCGCATCCTTTGCGTCATCATTGCTTTTGATAGTGTGAGGATAATTTTTTACGATTGAGTCAGTCCAGTGTTGCCAGTCACGCAATGCCAATGCATCGCCTTTTGGTACACCGATTGGAATGCCCGGCCTGTTAAAATAAGTATTGAATACATCGAATACCGCAGACACATTCGGATATTTGGTACTCGCAATGGTTGCGAGAATTTTTATTTTTCCCTGATCTGCAAAATTGTGTAATAACGTTATTGCTCCCACATCATCATAATCAGGCCCCATGTCGGAATCAAAAATAATTGACCTGCGTTGCGATACAGCAGTGCAAATGGAAAGCAAAGAAGCAATCGTAATAAAGGTTTTTTTCATTAAGCTTTTTCCTTCAACAACTATTAATGATAAGTTGTACGAATTTAGTTGATCGTACTTACATTTTTAATTTTAATTGCTTCGAAAAAAAGTAACGGCCATATCTTAAAACAATAAAATGTGTTCGTAACAACTAAATAAATAATTTCGCAAAACACTTCTTTATGAATTATTCTTCAAATAAAAAATCGATTAGTTAATATGAGAAAATCAATCCTTCCATTTCCGGTGATGTTATTGACCTTACTTCTTTTCGCCTCAAACAATTCATTGTTTGCACAGGAAGAGCATTTCCCAATCGAAGGCAGGTGGGATATGACTTTACACGTCAATGGCAATAATTATCCGTCATGGCTGGAAGTGGTGCATTCGGGATTACGCACTTTGGTGGGGCGTTATGTGGGTGACGGTGGCAGTGCAAGGCCGATCTCAAAAATAAATTTCGACAACAATAAAATGAGTTTCTCCATCCCTCCGCAATGGGAAAATACCAATGGCGAAATATCATTCGAAGGCACATTCCGGGGGGATAGTTTATCGGGTACAGGTGTGTCCAGTAATGGAACAAACTTCACGTGGAATGCCCATCGTGCGCCATCATTAAAGCGTACATCCAAACCGGTTTGGGGAACATCGATTCATCTTTTTGATGGAAAAGATCTGAAGGGATGGCATGCAACAGGAAAAAATCAATGGGTTGCTGAGAACGGAATTTTACGCAGCCCACACTCGGGGTCCAATCTCGAAACTGATAAAGTTTTTAAAGATTTTAAATTGCATATTGAGTTCCGCTACCCCGCAGAAAGCAATAGCGGCGTTTATCTTCGTGGCCGTTATGAAGTGCAGGTGGTAGACGATACCAATGGCGAAGAACCTGCCAACAATACGCTCGGTTCCATTTATGGTTTCCTGGCCCCGAGTTCCAACCAGGCAAAGAAGCCCGGCGAGTGGCAAACGTATGATATCACGTTAGTGGGCAGGATGGTAACAGTGAAGCTCAATGGTGTCACTGTCATTTGCAATCGTGAAATACCGGGAATTACCGGCGGCGCTATTAACAGCCGGGAAGAAGATCCCGGGCCGATATTATTACAGGGGGATCACGGACCGATAGATTACCGGAATATTATCATAACACCTGCGAAGTAAAGTTTAATTATAAAATAAAATTTATAGTAATGAGGATATGCCATCTTAAATTTTTTTTCATTGCCACATTATTAGTTTCAATTAATACATTCGGACAAAAGATTGACAAAAAATTAGAGACGCAGTTAAAGGAGACGATCAAAGGGTTTAATGGCGACATTGGTATTTACGTAATCGATTTGAAGAAGGATCATATCGTGGCGATGAATGAGGATACCATTTTTCCGACGGCAAGCATTGTGAAGATCCCGATATTGATTGGCATTATGCATAAATTGTTAGCCGGCGAATTACAATATCACCAGCGCCTGACTTATACCGACTCGCTATATTTTAAAGAAGGCGATGATATTCTTTCCAACTTCAAAAGTGGTAGTACGATTGAATTGGGAAAGGTAATGTTATTGATGCTTTCTATAAGTGACAATTGTGCAAGCTCCTGGCTGCAGGGTCTTGCTGGTGGTGGCGTTACCATCAATCATATTTTGGATAGTCTCGGTTTTCCCAATACAAGAGTAAACAGCAAAACACCCGGCCGCGAAGCATTTCATGAAGAATATGGCTGGGGTCAAACGACTCCCAAGAGTATTGCATTAATCATGAAATCAGTGGTAGAAGGGAAAATTTTTAATAAGGAAACAAGTGACAGAATGCTGCGATTGATGAGCCGGCAATGGTGGGACGAGGAAGCGATTTCCTCTATACCGGCAGGAGTGTTTATTGCAGATAAAAATGGTGCACTCGATTCCAACCGGAATGAAATTATGTATGTAAATGGGAAACGTCCTTACATCCTTAGTGTGTTTACAAAAAACAACAGAGACACTTCGTGGGAAAGCAATAATGAAGCGTGGGTGCTCACAAGAAAGATTTCTGCAGTAGTGTGGAAGTATTATGATGAATAGCTTCAAAAAGTTGAGGCCCTGACTATAGGCTCAATAACATCTTTTTAGCTTAGAAGAAGTTACCTACCTTCATAACCTTGTTTTATCAAACATTTAGCTATGAAAAATTTTGCGATTGCTATTTTATCAATAATCGTTATTGCTATTTGTAACTCTTTTCTTGCTCCAAAAAATAAGCCTTCACAAAAAAATCCACATGTGCCATCCTTTCGCGATTTGAATAAGAATGGCAAGATGGATGTTTATGAAGACGTTCATGCGCCTATAGAAGTGAGAGTGAACGATCTTCTTTCGCAAATGACATTGCAAGAAAAAGCAGGATTGATGTTCATCAATGGTGCAAGAGTGAATGATGATGGTTCTATTGAAGATAAACCTGCTACAGGTATGTTTGCCTTTGCACCCAATGCCCTTAACCTGATCAGGGAACATAAGATGAATCATTTCAACTTGTGGGCCGTGCCTTCTCCGGAAGCGCTTGCCAAATGGTATAATGCCATGCAGCGATATGCGCAGGATTCTTCAAGACTTGGCATACCGATCACCATTGCGTCAGATCCGAGAAATCATTTCAGCAGTAATATTTTTGCGATGAGTGCAAAAACTTTTGCTCAATGGTGTGAACCATTGGGATTCGGGGCAATAGGAGATGAAAAGCTTACCCGGGAATTTGCCAATGATTGTCGACAGGAATATTTAGCCGTGGGTATTCGCGAAGCGTTACATCCACAAGTTGACCTCGCAACAGAACCACGCTGGCCCCGTATCAGTGGCACTTTCGGAGAGGATGCAAAGCTTACTTCTAAAATGGCTACGGCATATATCCTCGGTTTCCAGGGGGAAAAATTAGACAGCAACAGCGTTGCATGTATGACCAAACATTTTCCGGGAGGTGGTCCGCAAAAAGAGGGTTTAGATCCACATTTTCCTTTTCAAAAAGGACAAGTATATCCGGGAAATAATTTCAATTATCATCTCATTCCTTTTGAGGCTGCATTCAAAGCACATACTGCAGCCATCATGCCTTATTATGGTGTGCCCATGTTGCCGGACTATGAGCACGTTGGTTTTTCGTATAACAAAAGAATCATTACCGGGTTACTTCGTAAAAGGTTTCATTTTGACGGAGTGGTTTGCACCGACTGGGGCTTAATCACTGATACAAAAATGGGAGGAGTTACCTGGCCTGCGCGTGCATGGGGTGTTGAAAATTTAACCCGGGAGCAACGGGTAGAGAAAATAATTGATGCAGGTGTTGACCAATTTGGCGGTGAAAATTGCCCGGAACTTGTAGTGCAGTTGGTGAAAGAGAAAAAAATATCTGAAGCAAGAATTGATTCATCTGTGAGAAGATTATTGCGATTGAAATTTGAATTGGGTTTGTTTGATAATCCATTTGTAGACGAAACCAAAGCATCAGAGATTGTGGGTAATCCTGAGTTTGTAAAAGCGGGTGAAGAATCACAACGTCACGCAATGACATTATTGAAAAATGAAAATAAAATTCTGCCTCTGAAGGAAGGTTCTCTGAAAATTTATGTAAAGAATGTTGATCCGAAAGTAGCAGCGCAGTATGGAACTGTAGTTAATAAACCGGAGGATGCAGATATCGCGATACTCCGCTTAAATACCCCTTTTTATCCTGTTGAGTCTCCCATCACGATGGCACGCATGTTCCATCATGGTGATTTGGATTTTAAAGGAAAAGAAAAAGACAGCATCCTTGATTTGCTGAACAAAGTGCCTACGATTGTTGATATATATCTTGACAGGCCGGCAGTAATACCGGAGATCAGTGCAAAGGCAAAAGGACTATTTGCCGACTTTGGCGCCAGCGATGCTGCTGTCCTTGATGTAATATTTGGGAAATATAAGCCCGGCGGGCATTTACCGATTGAACTGCCTTCTTCCATGGAAGCGGTACGCAATCAAAAAGAAGACATGCCATACGATTCAAAGGATCCATTGTATAAGTTCGGTTTCGGGTTAAGTTATTAATCAAAAATGAAACTCCATATTTTAAGTTCAATAAATTAATTAAGATCATGAATAGAAAAATATTTTTTTTGTTGCTTCTTTTCACATCTGTTGTTTTTTATAAACCGGTAAGGGCGCAACAAAGCCCCCGGGTAAAGATATTAAATGGAGTACTCGAAGGGACTTATGAATCGGGTATTAATGTTTTTAAAGGAATTCCTTTCGCAGCTCCGCCTGTTGGTGATTTGAGATGGAAAGCTCCGCAACCGGTGAAGAACTGGACCGGCGTGAGAAAGGCAACACAGTTTGGTCCGCGTGCAATGCAGTTGCCCGTATTTGGCGATATGAATTTTCGTTCGAACGGCATGAGCGAAGATTGCTTGTATCTGAATGTGTGGGCACCTGCTAATGTGAAAGATCATAAATTACTTCCTGTATTGGTATATTATTATGGCGGCGGATTTATTGCCGGTGATGGATCGGAATACCGGTATGATGGTGAAAGCATGGCACGCCGCGGAATAGTAAGTGTCACGGTCAATTATCGTTTGGGTGTGTTTGGTTTCTTCTCTTATCCCGGCCTGACAAAAGAAGCCTCTTATAAGGGTTGTGGTAACTATGGTTTGATGGACCAGGTGGCTGCATTACAATGGGTACAAAAAAATATTGCCGCGTTTGGGGGCGACCCCAGGCGAATTACCATTGCCGGAGAATCGGCAGGATCATTTTCAGTGAGTGCATTAATGGCTTCGCCGCTCTCAAAAAATATAATTGCGGGGGCGATAGGAGAAAGTGGCTCTTTGTTAGGCAATGGCCTGGTGAGCTCGCTGCAAAATGCGGAAAAATCGGGCGAGACTTTTGCCAAAAGCATTCAGGAAAATTCATTGGAAGAATTGAGAGCCATGCCAGCAGAAGATCTGCTGAAAGCGACATCCCATGCAGGCTTTGGAACATTTCCTGTGGACGTGGATGGCTATTTTTTCCCGAAGCAGCCACTTCAGATTTATGAAAGCGGGCAACAGGCACATGTGCCATTATTGGTGGGATGGAATTCTGAAGAGATGAATTATCATTTTGTTCTGGGTTCCCAAAAACCTACGGTAGAAAATTTTGAAAATGCAATTAAAAAAAGATTTGGTGATCAGGCTGATGCACTTTTAAGTGTTTATCATGCTGCCAATGATAGCGACGTAGAAAAGGTAGCCACCGCTTTTGCAAGCGACCAGTTTATCGCATTTGGAACATGGAAGTGGAGCGAAGAGCAAAGTAAAACCGGTACGAAACCGGTGTATCAATATTTTTTTGAAAGAGCCCGCCCTGAAATGCGATCTGAAATGGGAAATGCCGTTGCAGGCCTGGCGGGAGGTGTGATAAGAGATACTGCTGCGCAACAAAAACCGAAGCCACCGATACCCAAGGGGGCTGTTCACTCTGCAGAGATCGAATATGCATTGGGTAATCTTCCTTCCAACCGGGTGTACGACTGGCAGGCTGATGATTACAAAGTATCAGATATTATGCAAACCTTCTTTGAGAATTTCATTAAGACAGGCAGTCCGAATGGGATAACAGTTCCTTATTGGCCGCGGGTGGATATCAGCAAACCGGTGAAAGTGATGCATGTGAATGTGAACACCCGGGTTGAAACCGAAAAAACTCGCGATCGTTATTTGTTATTGGATAAAATGAATAAAAAATAAATCAACAAAATCCATAAAAATAATCACTATGCTTTACAGGAGACAATTCATTAAAAACTCAAGCCTTGCAACTTTGGGAGCTATGTTTCTTTCAAATAAACTGAGTGCCGCTTTTTTCGAAGAACATCACGCCATTGGTTTACAGCTTTTCACTTTTTTCAATGTTATCGATGATGATGTGCGGGGCACTTTGCAAAAGATTGCCGATGTGGGTTATAAAGAAATGGAATCTGCATTTAGCAAAAAAAGCGGCTATTATGGAATGAAACCGAAAGAATTTGCCTCTATGTTAAGCGGTATGGGCATGACGTGGAAATCGCATCACGTGCTGGGGGCTCCTTTCAAAATGCCGAAGGGATTTAAGATGCCAACTGATGCTAATGGTAAGCCTATGGCCATTCCACCCATGCGAAACCTGAGAGACAATATGCAGGAACTGGTAGACGAAGTTGCAGAAGGAGGCGTTGAATATTTGGTTTGTGCGAATACGCCAACTGATACGCTGGATGATATAAAATCATCTGTTGAAGTTTTGAATAAAACGGATGAAGCCTGCAAGAAAGCAGGAATTGTTTTTGCTTATCACAATCATGATATGGAATTTCACGAGGTGGAAGGAAAAATTCCTTACGACATTTTATTATCCGAAGGAACCATGAAAATGGAATTGGATCTTGCGTGGGCAACCAAGGGTGGCAAAGACCCCGTTGAGTTATTTAAACAAAATCCCGGAAGATTTCCGCTGTGGCATGTAAAAGACCTCGATGCTTCGCATCAAAATATTATGCCGGTCGGATCAGGTTCTATCGACTTCAAAAGAATTTTTGAAGCAGCTTCCATTGCCGGAATGAAACATTTTTTTGTAGAGCATGATATGCCTAAAGACCCGATGGCCAGCATCAAAGCGAGCTATAATTATCTTACGAATGTGTTGAAAGTATGAGTTTGGTTAAAGAATAGCATCAGATAACTTTTAAATAATCAATTAAGGCGATCACGGAAGTGAAATTCTCTTTAAATTTAACGCAGTTAATAAAAACTGATATTTCGTAATACGGATTCGCGAGAATCTGCGTTAGTTTAAAAAGCCCCAATGATGAATCCTAAAGAAATTCCACTAAGTTTTAATAAAGCAGATTTTGAAGAAATATATTTTAAAGACAGGAGTAATAAAGTATTGCTTTCCAAAAATGTAAAGCCTTATTTCATTTTATCAATTGTAGCAGTTTGTTTATTGGCGGCATCTCTTATTTACAGTTTTGTGCATCACAGCGGATGGGGAGTTGTTACTGTGATCGCTGTGATATTCGTTTTGGCGATTTACGAGTTAAGTAAAAAAAATTCGCTTGCTGCAAAATGGAAAAATTCGATAAGAGATCATTTGGATGAACAATCGAAATTCATTAGTCAGAAAATAACGCTTTCTGAAGATACACTCACCTTTAAGCAGGACACGAAAATTACCATTGTACGATGGGCCGAATTTAATCGTGTCGTAATTGATGACAAATCGATCACTCTTTATGGGAATGAAGATTTATTACTTCCAAAAAAATCTTTTAGTTACCAGGATTTTGATTTTTTAAAAGAGCATGTATTGCTGCACATGAAGGGCTGATAGCCGAATCGCGATTGTGCGGGAAGTAATTACTTTTACGAAAAAATAAAATGGCGACTGCACTTATTACGGGAGCTTCCGGTGGTATTGGCCTGGAGCTTGCAAAGATCCATGCTGCTAAAGGAGACAATCTTGTATTGGTTGCAAGAAATGCGTCCCGGCTCAACGAACTCAAATCTGAGTTGGAAGGCACTCACAAAATAAATGTGGATGTAATCGCACAGGACCTGTCTGTCCATAATGCTGCGAAAGAAGTTTATGATGAGACTTCCCAAAGAGAAATTCAAATCGATTACCTGATCAATAATGCGGGCTTTGGAGATTTTGGCTTCTTTTATGAAACCGACTGGAACAAAGAAGAACGCATGATAAACCTGAACATTACCGCACTTACCCAATTCACCAAATTGTATCTGGGGGATATGATTAAAAGAGGAAGTGGGAAGATCATGAATGTTTCATCTACGGCTGCCTTTCAACCGGGACCAACGATGGCTGTATACTATGCCACCAAAGCGTACGCATTACATTTTTCGGAAGCAATAGGGAATGAATTAAAAGATAAAGGTATTACGGTAACCGCACTTTGCCCAGGTGCAACGGAAAGCGGTTTTCAGGCAGCAGCTAATCTGGAAGAAAGCGCTTTGGTGAAGGGGAAAAAATTGCCATCATCAAAATCAGTTGCGGAATATGGCTATAAAGCGATGATGAATGGTAAAGCAGTAGCAATTCACGGAACCATGAACTACCTCATGGCCAATTCTGTTCGTTTTGCACCAAGGAGTTGGGTTGTCAAAATTGCCCGGAAGCTACAGGATAAGGCATAGTGATTTTATCTTATATTTCGTATATGCATTAACGTTAGATCGATCATTTAATTCCACAAGTTTATGAAATCAGAAGAATTGAAAGCGATACAGGCACCTCTTAAAGACCTGTATAAGACCGACCCGGGTGCCGGGATAATTACATTACGCGCACAAGGCAAATTAGGTGAGGGCATTTCCTGCAAAGTGGAAACCGGAAGGACATTTGTTGAAGCAGGCCTTCATCCTGCAACAGGTGGTAGTGGAATGCTTGTGTGTTCCGGAGATCTGCTGCTCGAAGCGCTCGTTGCCTGTGCCGGAGTTACTTTGAATGCAGTTGCTACTGCCATCAATTTCAATATTAAAGAAGGGGTCGTAAGGGCAGAAGGAGACCTGGACTTTCGTGGAACGTTGGGTGTATCGAAGGATGTGGCGGTTGGATTCAGAACTATCCGTCTGATGTTTGACCTTGATACCGATGAAAGAGAAGAAAGGATACAAACGCTTTTAAAACTTACCGAAAGGTATTGTGTTGTATACCAGACGCTCATCAGCGCTACAGAAGTAAAAGCTACGATAAAAACCTCCACTGATGACTTGTAATTGCTCATTATCATCAAAAATAAATTTCCGTTATATCTGATGACCGGTAGTACAGATGTTTTGCGGAAGATGTAGCTTGCAATAAAATTTAATGTTATGGATAAACAATCAAATACCCTCAACTGGTTTGAGATTCCGGTTACCGATATGGGCCGTGCAAAACATTTTTACCAGGTAGCGTTCAGCATTCATATGGAAGATATGAACATGAACGGTATGGAAATGGCAATGTTCCCTTATGAAATGGGAAGCGGCAAATTGTCCGGAGCCCTCGTAAAAAGCGATATAAGCAATCCATCGGAGGCGGGAGTGTTGGTGTACCTTAATGCCAATCCCGATATGTCGGATGTGCTGCAACGTATAGAAGCAGAGCATGGAAGAGTGATCATGGGTAAAACACTGATTTCACCTGAGATCGGCTATATGGCGGTTTTCTTAGATACAGAAGGAAACCGGGTAGCACTTCATTCGCAGAATTAAAATTCCCTGAATTCTTTTTTGAAAATTAAAATAGCCGGAGCAATCCGGCTATTTCACTAAACTAACCATTTGTATCTAATGTCAGTTCGAAAATAAGAAGATAATATTACCTCAATATTAAGTCCTGTATAAAAACGTATTTATCTTCCGGAGTTTTTTCCACATTAGCATGTGAATAGCAAAGCTCATTTGTTTCCCTTTTACTAAATTGTTAGCTTTAAGTAGCATAACAAAGCCTGTAATTCTGAATTTGTTAAAAACTTTTATGCAAAAAATAGCTTTATTGATTGTGTGCCTTGGCATGTTTTATGCCAGTAATGGTCATAAAAAAGTTCCGGAAAAAACCTTTTGCCCGAAGATTATTGCGGATACATGGATAAATAGTTTTCTGGAATTCAGGGATGCAGTCAGCAAAGGAGATATGGCCGGGATGAAACGATTTATCGATTTCCCGATTATGAATGTGAATAATGAAATTTGGGATATCGCCTATGAAAATGATCAAAAACTGATAAGCAGGCTTCCTGCCAAAGTACAACCCTTTACGGAGGGCGACTTTGACAAATATTTCAATAAAATTTTTACCAAAAGATTTATCAATACCATCTTAAAAATAAATGCGCAGGAGTTGTATGATAAAGGCGAGTATAAAACCCCTGAATTTAAAGATGGAACGGTCACTTATAAAATGTATGCAACCTTTGACAAAGACGCCCAGACACTCTCGTTGAATCTTGCTTCGCAAACACAGAACAGGTCACAGGATAATGGCATGTTCAACGTCATTTATCAATTTGCGATAGTTAATGGAAGCCAGGTAAAATTCAGGCAGGTGAGAATAGCAGGGTAATGAATGAGTATTTTAGCCAAAGCGATACACTTTGAGAATAGCACAGGAAATAAAGGATCAGATTATTCGGTTTGCCGAAACAGATGAAAGAGTGCGTGCTGTATTACTGAACGGTTCACGTGCAAACCCGAATATTGAACCGGATAAATTTTCCGATTTTGATATTGTTTTTGTTGTTAATAAACTAAGGAGTTTTACTTCTAATCATGGTTGGATAAATTTTTTGGGAGATACCATCGTTTCGCAACGCCCCGATGAAATGATTTTCGGAAAGAGCAATGATGACAGAAGCGTGAATAAATTTTCTTACCTGATGTTACTGTATGATCGCAACCGGGTTGATCTCACATTACTATCCAAAAGAAAAATTTCAGCAGCATCCCCGCTTGATAGCCTGACTGTTGTGTGGCTTGATAAAGATAGCTTGTTCAAAAATCTTCCGGCTGCAACTAACAAGGACTATCTCATAAAAAAACCACGACGAAAGGAATTTTCAGATGTGTGCAATGAATTTTGGTGGGTGAGTACCTACGTTGCCAAAGGTCTTGCCAGAAACGAAATTACTTATGCCAAAGAAATGCTTGAAAGAGTGGTAAGACCAATGTTCATGAAAATGATTGAATGGAAGATTGGATTTGAGAATAAATTTTCTGTTCAATTTGGAACCGCTGGTAAATACATGAAATCTTATCTGCCGAAAAAACTTTATAAAAAAATTCTACGGACTTACTCAGGCGCAGACAGAAAAGACAACTGGAAGGCGCTTCTGCTAATGACAAAAATATTTTCAAAACTTTCACACGAAGTCGGAAAGAATCTTAAGTTTACGATTAATACTACTGAACAAAAGAACGTAACAGCCTATCTGAAAAAAGTGCATCGTGAATGCAATTGACCTAAAACCGAAATTCATCTTCCTTTTGATCACATCTTCTCAATCCTCATCGCAAATCCACCACCCGGTGCAAGATGTAGTGTTATTTTTTTTGATGCATCCACGTCCATCGTTTCTTTTACATAATCAGTTGCATCCCTGTCTGCATTAATGCCATCTTTAAAAATTACTGCCTGGTAATTTCCACTGCCTAAAAATGAAAGATCAATAGTCAGGTCTCTTGCATCCCAATTCGTAAGTCCGCCAACATACCAAATATCATTCTTTTTTCTCGCGATGCTTATATATTCACCCACCTTACCATCTAATGCCACAGTTTCATCAAATGTGGTCGGAACTTTGGCAATGAAGTCAGTGCATTCCTGTTCTTTCATATAAGTGGTTGGATTGTCTGACAACATCTGTAACGGAGCTTCGTATACTACATACATTGCCATCTGGTGGCACCGTGTGCCCTGGCCCATCGGCATTGAATTTATGGGACGAAAACTTTGCCTTGTTGCATTGCGCATAGCGCCTGGCGTGTAATCCATCGGACCGGCAATCATACGTATAAATGGAATGGAAACTTCAAACTGCGGCACATTATCATAGTCTGACCACTTTTGATATTCCATTCCGCGTACACCTTCGCAGTTCACGATATTAGGGTATACCTTTTGCAACCCGGTTGGCTTATACATGCCATGAAAGTCGAGCATTAGTTTGTTATCCGCGGCAGACTTTGCAATTGCATAGATTGACGAAACTAACTTTTGATCATCACGATCCATAAAGTCAATTTTAAAACCTTTTACTCCCATCGCAGCATATTTGCTGAATGCCTCTTCCATTTTTTGTGTTACTGCATACCACGTAGCCCAAAGAATAACACCCACATTTTTTTGCTTGCCATAATCGATAATTTCCTGCAGGTTTATTTTGGGATTTACATCCATCAAATCGTCATCATTGCTCCAGCCTTCATCCATGATGACGTATTCGAGTTTGTTGGCTGCCGCAAAGTCGATATAGTATTTGTAGGTTTCGGTATTGATACCTGCATGAAAATTTACATGAGAAATATTCCAGTCGTTCCACCAGTCCCACGCTACTTTGCCGGGTTTGATCCACGATATATCACTGAGCCTGCAAGGGCTTGACAGCTTCTGTACCATATCGCTGTTTGCCAATTCCGCGTCGTTGTCACTGATGATTATTACACGCCAGGGAAAGTTTCTTGTGCCATTTACTTTCGCAATATAATTAGCGCGTTTGGTCACCACTTTATTCAGCCTGCTATATCCCGCATGTTCTTCTTCGAGCGGATAACAGGCAAATGTTCCCTGCAGCCCTTGTTTGGTATCCATATTCAGTTTGGTGTACATTCCCGGGTAATCTTCCAGGTCCGCTTCCGTGATCACTACCTTTTTATTATCATCCAGTTTTATCAATTGCGGAAGAAATGCAATAGAGTCGGGAGCAAACTGAGAAAGATGGATATCGCGATACAACGATTCAAAAGAAGTTTGGAACAGATCTCCTTTCACACGCGGATCAACAGCATAAGGTACGAGCACTTTATAATCCTTATCAAAATTAAAATTGGCTTCTTCGGATTGAATCGTAATATCGCCTTTCATTTTGGTAAAAAAGCGATAAGCAGCTCCGTCATTGTACACGCGGAAAATAATTCCAAAGTTGCCTTTGCAGGTAATGGTGAGCTGGTTGTAATTATCGATTACCGATTTCTTTTTGTAAAATGGTGTATTGAAAGTTGTATTTACTGACTCATTTTTCGATGAAATAATTTTTACACCAGCGCCCAATACTATTCCGTTATCCAGCCTGAGCGAAACTGATGAAGTAGTGATCACGTTTGTGTTTTCACTTTTTACCGACCAGTTGATCTTCGATCCGACTTCGATCGTTACATCAATCTTCTTATCGGGAGAAATAACATGAAATGTTTTTGTCTTTTGTGCATTGGCGAAAGATATAAACGTTATGCATAATACCGAAAGAAAAATTTTATGTTTCATACCCACACAATTGATTTATTTTTTTCAAAAATAAATGTATTTGCGTTGATAAAAGATTAGTGAGCTGATTTAATTGTCGTTATTAAAAAGCAGATCAGCTTTTATTCCGGTGCCTGTCGGGCACATAATAGAAGAATAACCGGAAGGTTCTGTTCAAATCATATTGATACCCGGTAGAAAGTTGCTGTTTTACTTCCATGTAGCCAATATCGAACCATAAATCTTTGGTAATATTTTCTTTCACGCCAAGGAATAGCCGGTTTTGATCAAAGGTGTTATATACAACCTGCTTCCCGAATTGAATGCACAACTCATCTGCTACCACCGGTGACGGATATTTATTGTTGTGAAACACCGGCGCGGACATGCTTAGCAACAGCCTGACCCGGTCGGTAAATTTATTTTGCCCACTGGGTTTATCATTTGCCATTATTTGCTGCCATCGTTGTTCATTGCGGATACGCTGAATGAAACTTAATTTGGATAGCTTCGATACATACACCACCTGTTCGAAAATCCTGTTTTCGTTGGCAAAGGTTTTCCATCCTGCTACATTGGGAGCTACCCACGTATGCGCATAGCCGGTTGCAACACTGAGAGAGTTGGTAATCCAGTAGTCGGCAGCCAACCTTGCAAAATAAAAATCAGGATTTCTGAAAAAATTATTGCGTCGCATATGAAGGTCTGCAATAAAACCCCATTTGTCAGAAAGCCTTACCGTGTTGTTGATGCTTACCCATGCTTCGTTTTGCCGGATAATTTGCTTGCTGTTCGTCTGTGCTTTGATGTTAATGCCATAAAAAGTAAATGTTACTGCTATTAATACAGTAAATAAAAATTGCCTTGTCATAATTCATCGTTTTAATAAAAAGTCACTATCTAAAAAGCAATACCAGCAATTCGGCTGCTACGATGCGCATGATCATAACAAGAGGGTATACGGTAGCATAAGTGGAAGAAGGAATATCATTGCCCGCGATTTTTAGAGCAAATGCCAGGGCAGGCGGGTCGGTGGAGGCACCGGCCAGTAATCCGCAAACTTCAAAATATGTTTTCCTGAAAAATTTAAAAGCTATAAAACCGACTATTGTCAATGGCAACAAGGTGATCAATGCTCCGGCTGCTACCCACAGCCACCCGCTTCCATTTGCAAAAGCGCTCGATAAATTACCGCCACTGTGTAATCCCACACTGGCAAGAAATAAAGTGATTCCTAATTCGCGAATGATGAGGTTGGCGCTGAGTGTAGTGTAAGTATTAAGATACAGTGCGCCACCAAATCGACTCAATATAAGTGCAACAATCAACGGGCCTCCTGCTAATCCAATCTTCACCGGCACAGGAATGTTAGGAAAATGAATGGGAATACTGCCAACAATAATACCAAGAACAATTCCTAAAAATATCGGGGCAAGATCGGGCGCTTCCAAACGCTTCAAAGAATTGCCGAGCACTTTGGCTACCTGTTCCACACCTTCCTGCGTTCCTACTACCTTTACCGTATCGCCGAGCTGCAAATACAAATTACCATGCGGCACAATTTCAATTCCTGCACGGTATAATCTTGTAAATGTAAAGTCATGCTGGTGCATTTCATCATAATCTCCTAGGCGCCGGTGGGTAACCACTTTATTTGTTACTACCACATGACGGGAAATCAAACGCGCATTGGGAGATTCCTTCAGGTTCATCCTGCTTTCTGATCCGATCACCATTTTCACTTGGTCGGCTTCATTTTTGGGAGCTACTACCAGCAGCACATCACTTTCTGCCAGGATCACTTCGGGCGTTGGTGTTATCAGGTCGCCATTATGAAACATTCTTGATACTACGATTGGTTCTTTGAACAGGCCCAGCAATTTGCGGAGTGGCTGACCGATCAATTGTTTGTTTTCAAGATTGAGATGAAAAGATACCGGTCGCCTTGATCTTATCACATCCAGCTTTCTGTGTAATTCTTTTTCCTTATCAATATTTACTTTAAGAAATTTTTTCAAGACCATCATGGAAATGATAATACCAAAAACACCAAAAGGGTAAGCCACAGCGTAGGCCAGGGTGATCATGGAAGTATCCACTGATCCGGTATGCATGCTCTTTACGGCAGATTGTGCTGCAGCGAGTCCCGGTGTATTGGTAACCGCACCGCTCATCAATCCTGCCATAATTGTTGCAGGATTTTTCAAAACAAATTTTAAGATGATGGTAATGATAACGCCCGTGATGACAATCGTTGCCGCCAAAAGATTATTGCCTAATGCATTTTTCTTTAGCGAAGCAAAAAAACCCGGACCGACCTGGAGACCCACTGAATACACGAAAAGGATCAGGCCGAAGTCTCTTAAAAAATCTTCTGTTTCCGGGCTCACCTTTACTCCGAAGTAAGATGCAATTAATCCAAGAAACAATACCCAGGTAACACCTAATGAAATACCATACACTTTCACCTTGCCGAGCCAGATGCCGGTGGCAATAATTAACCCATAAACAATAACAGTATTGGCTACGGAATTAGCAGTGAATAGTTCTGTAAACCAGTTCATACAATTTTATTATAAGCAAAAAAGAGTATTATGATGAAAGCCATAATACTCTTTTATTGTGCTTAATGGCTCTCGGGTTGTAAGCCGTGGTTTTCCGGCGATCTCCACAACGCAGAGAGTAATAGTTCCCTGATGAAAATAAATTCTTTCGGGAGTTTATCGTAGAAGGTAGAAAACAATTCTTCGTGAGATAATATTTCTTTTTTCCAAAGCTCTTTATCAATGTCCATTACACTATCAAACTGTTCTTTCGTGAAATCTTCCATACCCGTCCAATCCATATCTTCATATCTCGGCAGCCAGCCCACGGGGCGTTCTACCGAAGAAGCCTTGCCATTAATTCTTTCAACAATCCATTTTAATACGCGCATGTTTTCTCCAAATCCTTTCCAAAGAAATTTTCCATTCGCATCTTTCCTGAACCAGTTTACACCAAAAATTCTCGGCGCATTTGGCAACGTTCTCCCAAACTGCAGCCAGTGATTTACATAGTCACCGATATGGTATCCCATAAATGGCAACATAGCAAACGGGTCGTGGCGTATCTTACCAATTTCTCCAAAAGCGGCTGCAGTGGTTTCGCTACCCATCGTCGTAGCGAGATATACGCCAAAGTTCCAGTTGAATGATTGATACACCAGTGGAATGGTTGAAGAACGTCGTCCGCCGAAAACAAATCCTCCTATGCGTACGCCATTTGGATTGTCCCAATCTTCATCTATTGCAGGATTTTGATGGGCGGGAGCGGTAAAGCGCGAGTTGGGATGTGCAGCAGGTTTTCCACTTGCGGGATCCCAGGGCTTCCCGTGCCAATCGGTTAATCCTTCGGGGGCTTTCTCCGTTAAGCCTTCCCACCATACATCTCCGTCGGGAGTGATGGCAACATTGGTGAAGATGGTATTCTTGCTGATAGACGCTATTGCATTAGGATTAGTATGGGTATTCGTTCCTGGTGCCACACCAAAATAACCTGATTCAGGATTGATCGCATATAAGCTGCCATCTTTTCCGCGGTGAATCCATGCAATGTCATCACCCACGGTAGTTACTTTCCATCCTTCAAATTCTTCCGGAGGAACGATCATGGCAAAGTTAGTCTTACCACACGCACTCGGAAATGCAGCGGCTAAATAAGTTTTGTTATCACCCGGATCCTTAACACCCATGATGAGCATATGCTCGGCGAGCCAGCCTTCTTCTTTTCCCATAGCTGATGCGATTCTTAATGCAAAACATTTTTTCCCCATCAGGGCGTTGCCGCCATATCCGCTACCGTATGAGATCACGAGTCTTTCTTCAGGAAAGTGCGAAATATATTTTGTCTTTGGATTGCAGGGCCACCTGGCATCCGGTCTGCCATCATCCAACGGAGCGCCAACGGTATGCAGGCATTTTACGTAGTTCTTTGATTCAATATGCGGGAGTACATCATCACCCATTCGTGTCATAATGTGCATGTTTGCCACCACATATTCTGAGTCTGTTATTTGTACACCATATCTTGAAAATGGTGATCCCAGTGGTCCCATGCAAAAGGGAATTACATAGAGGGTCCTGCCTCTCATGGATCCTACTAATAAGTCGTTCAATATTTTTTTCATCCGGGTCGGTTCCATCCAATTATTGGTAGGACCTGCGTGTTCCTTCAAACGGCTGCAAATAAATGTTCTGTCTTCTACACGTGCCACATCACTTGGATCACTAAAGCATGCATAGCTATTTGGTCTTTTATCGGGGTTTAGTTTTATGAAGGTTCCTTTTTTTACCAGTAATTTGCAAAGACGATCATATTCTTCCTTTGATCCGTCGCACCAATAGATTGAACTTGCCTCGCATTGTGCAGCTATATTGTTAACCCAACGGTCAATTTCGAATTTCACGGGAGTTGCACTGGTTGCTGAAAAATTAGTTGCGATTGCCATGTCTTATTATTTTTACTATGTGTTAAATTCTTTTTCCAGGTCTGAAATGATGGATCAAAATTATTCATATTGCGTATTTGCACCTTGATATTAAACACTCCGGGAAATGATTTGTATCAGGAATAATGATAATTCATAATAAAATTATTCCAAGCGTGATTAAGAGTCAAATTTTAGTGTACCCGGTTACTTTTATGCTATAATTCTTCAATTGTGTTCTCACCTGCGAATCGTAAGCCTGCGGATAAGCTCTTGCTTCTTTTGTTACGTTAAAATACTTTCCGGTAACGTTGCTGAGCGGAGATGACGTAGCCAAAAATACTTCCGCCTCCGCACCACTTTCGGGAGTGCCCATTGGCGCAATGTTTGCGTTGCGAACCATATTGGTGTTTAAATAGGTTCCGGGGTGAAGACTGTTTACAGTGATGCGATCTTTCATCAATTCCTGAGCGAGGTCAATAGTAAACATGATCAGCGCCAGTTTGCTTTCGCAATACGTAAGAACCGGGTCAACATTATTTTTTGGCATAAAATGGTCAATATTTACCGGTGCCTGCCCTGCTGAACTTACATTTACGATCCGCGAGGGGGCTCCTTTTTTTATTGCCGGTAATACAAGTCGCGTTAATAAAAACGGTGCGAGATAATTTACTGCCAACCTAAGCTCATAACCATCCTTACTCTTCCCGGTATCTGCAAAGCCGACACCTGCGTTATTAATAAATACATCAATAGCAGGATATTTTGCAAGAATTTCTGCTGCCAACCTTCTTACTTCGTCCAGTGATGAAAGATCGGCTGTTAATCCTTCTATTTTATTGTTGCCTGAGTTCTCAATTAATTCATTTACTACGGTATCTACTTTTTCCTTCCTGCGTCCGTGAATTACAATGTGCGCATTTTGCTTTGCCAGCTTTAACGCAGTTATTTTTCCAATGCCATCTGTGGCGCCGGTAATAATGATTGTTTGATCTTTAATTGATTTCACTATCTCAATTTTTTTATTTGAATTTTCTGTTACGATTTCACTGGCAAAATTACTTACAATATCAGCCGCCTTCAAACTATATCATTTGCCAAAATAATGATACCAATTTGAAATTGCCTTTATTCGGGATTTTATTTATTACTGAACGAATGTTTAGATATGCAAAGATTTTTGGTGTTATCTTCATAAATAAAAAATGCCAAGCAGAAGAAACTTTTTGCAAAATATATCGGTTTCTGCAGCTGTATTGACTATTACAGGATTTTCAAAATCGTATGCTGCAAAAAAACCGGTGAATAAAAATGATGATACAAAAATATTACGCGTAGCCATTATGGGACTTGGCAGCTACGGCACCCGCGTGGCGGAAGCAATGCAAAGCTGCATCCGGGCAAGGCTGGTGGGCGTTATTAGTGGAACGCCATCAAAAATTGCAGCGTGGCAAAAGAGATACAACATCGATTCGAAGAATTGTTATAATTACGAAAATTATTACCAGGTAAAAGATAATCCTGATATCGACGCGATATATGTTATTACGCCAAATGCATTGCATCATGACGCGGTGATCAACATTGCCAAGACAGGTAAACATGCGATATGCGAGAAACCGATGTGTGTGAACGTACAGGAAGCAAAAGAAATGATTGACGCATGTAAGAAGGCTAATGTAAAATTGTTGGTCGGTTATCGCATGCACTTTGAACCACATACACTCGAAGCGATTCGTATGCGAAAAGATGGGGAGTTAGGCAAAATCTTATTTTTCCAGGGATTGAGTGGTTTTGAGATTGGCGATCCCAATCAGTGGCGGTTAAATAAAAAACTTTCAGGGGGTGGCGCCATGATGGACATTGGTATTTACTCGGTAAATGGTTCGAGGTATATGATTGGAGAGGAACCAGTTTGGGTAACGGCACAGGAAACAAAAAATAACCCTGTGAAATTTAAAGAAGGAATTGATGAAACAATTCAATTTGAAATGGGTTTCCCGGGTGGCGCCGTTGCCTCCTGCTTGTCTACTTACGACATGAACAATCTTGATAAATTTTTTCTCGATGGTGAAAAGGATTTTGTTGAAATGCAACCTTCCACTGGCTATGGGCCAATACGTGGTCATACGTCCACGGGACCATTGAATGCGCCCGATGTAATCCATCAAACTGTTCAAATGGATGAGATGGCTGCCATTATTTTAGATGGTAAAAAACCGGTAGTACCTGTCGATGGCGAAGAAGCGTTAAAGGATATGGTCATCATCGAAGCTATCTACAAAGCGGCCGATACCGGTGCCAGGATCATGCTGTGATTTAAATTTTCTTCCTGAATTTTTTTGAATGGTTATTACATTTCGTAATCTCTGTCGTTGCGCAGCCGTTTCTTCTTTATTTTCTCTCAATGTATGTATCGCAGGTACTTTTGCCTGATGACGAAGATCATATGTGGCAGTGTGATATTAGTCACCGATTGGAAATATCTGATTGCAGAATTTTGACTATTATTTCAAATAACAAAATCTCGAACAATGAAAAAGAACATGGGCTCAGCAGACAGAATAATCAGGGTTTTGATCGCTGTCGCAATTGTGATTCTTTATTTTACTAACCAAATTACGGGCACTGCTGCCATCATCCTTGGAGTGATTGCTGCAATTTTTTTACTCACCAGTTTTATGAGTTTCTGCCCGCTGTATTTACCATTCGGCCTCTCTACGAGGAAGAAAGAGGTTAAAGGGGCATGACTTCAGTGAGGTGAGTGATTAAGAATCGACAACAAGATTTTCTCATGTTAACTTTTATTCGAAACAACCGGTTGCTGTTGATCGGGATAATTGTGGGCGCCATCGGTGGTTACGCTTACTATTATTTCGTGGGCTGCGCCAGTGGCACTTGCCCGATCACGTCAAGGCCCCTCAACAGTACCGCCTACGGGGCGTTAATGGGAGCAATATTATTCACAGGATTTAAAAAAGAAAATAAAACGATAACAAAAACAAAAAAATAAAAACAGATAACAATGAGTAAGCATGACCAAACTATTATTGATGTAAGAACACCCGCAGAATTCATGATAGGAAACGTTCGTGGCAGCATCAACATACCCCTTCAGCAGATTCACATAAAAGTGGAAGAGATCAGGAAAATGAAACAGCCAATAGTATTATGTTGTGCAAGCGGCAACCGTAGCGGCCAGGCAAAAGTATTCCTGAGCAGCCAGGGTATTGCCTGTGAAAACGGCGGTAGCTGGATTGATGTTAATTATTCCGTACAACAAAAAAACTAAAATAGCAGATGATACAGGCGATTAAAAAATTGTTTGGTCTTGGACCGAAAGTGGACTACAAAGTACTTATGCAAAACGGCGCACAAATAATAGATGTAAGAACAAAGGGCGAGTACGACACAGGTCATATCCGTGGAGCGGTAAACATTCCTTTGCAAAGCCTGGGTAACAGTCTTTCAAAAATAAAAAAAAACAGGCCTGTTATTACCTGTTGCGCATCAGGTTCGCGTAGCGCATCTGCTAAAATTATCCTGAAGTCCAAAGGATTTGCAGAGGTGCACAACGGGGGATCATGGATGAGTTTGAGGAATAAAATTTTGTAGTTCCGAAGTTCATTACATATACACTAGGCACGGCCTTGCCGCAGTCAGGCACACCTGATATGTCATTTTCCCTAAATGACGCCGCCTGACGCATAAACGGTAAGGCCTTTTTTTATATACACGTGCAGGTATCTTTTCAGTTTTATAAGATAAATATTTTCGCTGAATATATTTCGTATATACGTTTACGTTAGTAAATGTTGATGCTGTTTGGCAATGGAAAGCAAGATTATGCGATCGCTGATATCCGGTTTTGTACTCATCCGCCTTACCTTTGCTCCATGTCCGAAGATTTAACCATTGCCGCTGGCACTAAAGAAGAACAATATCGATCACTCATTCCGCAAATAAAGGGACTGCTGGAAGGCGAGCCGGATTTGATTGCGAATCTTGCTAATGTAGTTGCTGCGTTAAAGGAACAATTTCATTGGTTGTGGGTGGGTTTTTATTTGGTAAAAGAAAATGAATTGGTACTGGCGCCATTCCAGGGGCCTGTAGCCTGTACACGTATACAAAAGGGCAGGGGCGTATGCGGTACCAGTTGGGCAACCGGTGAAACGTTGATAGTTCCGGATGTTGAAAAATTTCCAGGTCATATAGCTTGCAGTAGTTTATCCAAATCAGAAATCGTAATTCCGGTTTTTAAAGACACAGATGTTATCGGCGTATTGGATATTGATAGTGAACTCTTGAATCACTTGGACGAAACAGATAAAACTTACCTGGAAAAAATTATCGGGTTAATTTCTTTTTAGGAAACGGTTATTTCTCCAAAAAAAGTAGCTCGTGACTTTTGTCTTAAGTTGGGTACTTCTGTTGTCGAATGAATTTCTTATATTTATTTGAAAAAATATATCAAGATGAAAAAACTATTCGTCTTGCTTACCCTGCCAATAACCCTGTATGTAAATCCTCTCAACGCTCAAAACTGGTCCGTCGACGCTGAGTATGCAGAAAGCTGTTCCTGCAACGCTCCGTGCCCGTGTTTATTAGGGCTCGACCCCACTTACGGAGAATGCATCGGCAACAGCGTTGTGTACATCAAAAAGGGACATTATGATTCTGTAAAATTAGACGGGCTGAAAATCCTGGTCACTTTCAATCTTGATGACTGGTCGCGGGTTTACATCGATGAAAAAGCTACCGATGCACAGAAAGATGCGATGATAAAATTGTTACAGCAACACGGAACAGTTCGATTTTTATTTTCAGGCAAAATACTTTCAGTAGAAAGAGCGCCCATTAATATAGAAGAGTCCGATTCAACGTTTACTTATTATGCTCCCAATTCTTACGCTAAACTCCGCTACCTGATTGGTGCCGGTGGAAAGCCTTTAAGCCTGGCGAATCTTATAGGCAATGCCGTTGCAGATAACAAACTTTGCGTGTCTGTAGATAACTATCATAAAGGCGATGCCAATGCATTCGATTATGTGGGCCGGCATGGGCTCGTTTCACATTTTACTGCTTCAAGTGACAAGTGGGGTACGGATGTGAGGGTGATGAATATGAAGCATCATAAATCCTGAGTCTTTAGAGAAAGAATTACTTCAGTAATTTCGATTATCGTTCCGGAACTATTTTGCTTTAGCCGGAATAACTATTTACCGAAATGAAAAGGCTTATTTTTTTTGCGCTTTTATCTTGCATAAAGGTCAACGCTCAAACATTTCCTGATTTTGATACAATAAAATTAGTACAGGCTTCCGACTATTATGTAGCTGAAATGAGCGCATTGCAGGCCGCTGATTATTTACTTTTCACACCTTATGATAATACCGATACAGCCTGGGGAAAAGCACTGCAATTTTTGGTGAAATGGATGACCGGTACGCCCTACTTTACATTTTCCCTTGGTAACTCAATCAACAGGGTTATCAATAAAAATGATGACCTGCTGGTAATTTACATGACTTGTATGGCTAAATTCTCCCTGGAACATCCCCGTCTTGCCAGATTTCCAAAGTGGGTGGAAATAAATGCCGTAAAATTGTTGCTGGCTTATTGCGAAAATCCCGCTAATAATATCCCTATGACTAAGCAATTAAGAAAGTTGTGGCAAGCCAATCAAAAAGAACGGTTCAAGGAAGAAATGTGAAGCTTCTTTTGAAAAAATGTAACTATCGGTCGGGGCTACACGAAGCTTGCTTTATTAACGATAAATTTCTTCATTATTTCATAAATTTATTAAAATGAAAAGACTCTTGTTTCGCAACGTAATGGTTATTGCTGTTCTTTTTATTCTTTCAAAATCGGTTGCACAAAAGGCCAATACAAATGATACCGTATATCTCTTAAAAGCAGATCGTGTTTTTGACGGTGAGCAGATGCACGAAGGATGGCAGGTAGCAATCAGGCATAACAGGATTGAAGCGTCGGGCGCTATTGAAAAAAATTATCCCAATGCCATCGTATTAGATATGAAAGGTTGTACGTTGCTGCCGGGATTAATAGAAGGCCACAGCCATTTATTTCTTCATCCGTATAACGAAACAAGTTGGGACGACCAGGTATTAAAAGAATCCGATGCAGAGCGGGTGGCACGTGCAGTAGTTCATGCGCAAAAGACTTTATATGCGGGATTCACTACCGTTCGCGATCTGGGTACGGAAGGCATGGGTTATGAAGATGTGGGTTTAAAACAGGCGATTGAAAAAGGTGTCATTCCGGGACCGCGGATGTTTGTAGCAACAAGAGCCATTGTTGCCACCGGCAGCTACGGCCCCAAAGTATTGAAGAATGAGATCAACGTATTAAAAGGCGCTGCGGAAGCTGACGGCTACGATGCACTCATTAAAGAAGTGCGCACGCAGATTGGCAAAGGTGCTGATGTGGTAAAGTTATATGCAGACTACCGCTGGGGCGATAATGATGAGGCTGAACCCACCTTTACTTTGGAAGAATTGAAGACTGCTGTGGAAGTAGCGCATAGCAGCGGCAGGATAGTGGCTGCACATGCCACCACCGCTGAAGGTATGCGAAGAGCCATTCTTGCCGGAGTGAATACGGTAGAGCATGGCAATGATGGTACACCGGAAGTGTTTGATCTGATGAAACAAAAAGGTGTCGCCTATTGCCCCACCATTGCTGCAGTAGAAGCGATTGCTCAATACAAAGGTTGGCGCAAAGGCACAGATCCTGATCCGGAAAGTGTTATCAATAAGAAGAAAAGTTTCAGCTATGCATTAAACGCCGGTGTCACTATCTGCATGGGTGGCGATGTAGGCGTATTCCCTCATGGCGATAATGCCCGCGAAATGGAATTGATGGTGGAATATGGAATGAAACCGATCGATGTGCTGCGCTCCGCTACTTCAGTAAATGCAGACGTATTCAAGCTGCAGGATAAGATAGGCCGCATCAAACCCGGCCTTTTTGCAGACATCATTGCTGTATCAGGAGATCCTTCGGTAAACATCCATAATATAGGCAACACAAGATTGGTGATGAAAGATGGGGTAGTGTATGTGCATAAATAAATGCATTCTCTATTCTTAAATGTCAATTTTTTAAAAGATAGCGTAAATTTATAAGGCAGGATCAATCTCTATCTAATTATCAATACATGAAAAAGCTTCTGAGTTTCGTTACACTTCTGACAATCTTGCATCATGTAAGTGCACAAGACTCATCTGCCCAGATATATTCCTTTAAGGAAGCAGGGATTTCAATTGATCTTCCAAATTCAAAATGGCATGAAGTTGTCAGAAAGGAGGCCAATGGGGTGATAGTTTATTTATTTAAACGCGATGTCGTCACTGACAGTTCAAACAGGCAAATCATTCCAAACATTGGCGTAATCATCGAGAATGTCCCCGACCAAACTGATGTGATAACCTATTCTTTGGAAAAAAGAACACAAACTCCTTTTGATGTTCTGGAGACATTTATTCATGGAGACCGCCGGCTTAATTATAAAAATGCCGTTGCCTACAAAGGTACCTATACAGATGCAGATTCGCTTCTGCATACCATTTATGTGGTTCATGCTATCAATAAGAACAAAGGCATGCAAATTGTTCTTGATACAACTGCGCAAACTTTTGCGGAGATTGAAGAAGAGTTTATTTCTGTGTTAAGGTCATTAAGAACGTAAAAGAATATCTTATATTCCCTGACTACAGTTCGTACTGAAATAGTTTGCTTTCTACAAAAACGCTGTAGTTACCCTTGCTTCCCGGATGACCCGGAAATTTTTTTGTTATAAAAACCTAACAATATGACTCCGATCACTATGCGCATCTGTGGTATCATTTTGCTCACCGTGCCCACAATACAATATGGTGGTTATTTTTTGCTGAAAGTATTATCGCAAAAGACGGGCACCGGCCTGACCGATTTTCAAAAATCCATGTTCCGCGCCGGGCACGCGCATGCAGGCGTGCTTATCATTCTCTCATTAATTGCAGAGATTCTTACTGACAACTCCGGCCTTACTGGCTTTTGGATGTTTATTGTAAGAGATGGTTTCCCCGGCGCCGCTATTTTAGTAAGTGGCGGATTCTTTGCTGCTGCGGCTGGTAAAGGCAGAACTACGCCGAATACATACATTTTCATTTTATATCTCGGCATATTACTGCTTGCTGTGGCTACTATTATTTTGGGCATTGCGCTTGTGAGCAACAGTTAGTATTATAACGGTAACGGGTATACGAAATTTGACCGGCAGATAAATCTATTCATTGTTTTTGCGGATGTTTCATTTTTGAAATACCTTCATCCCAAACTTTCGACATGATCAAAATAACAGGCATTTTGCTGACCCTATTCCTGATATCATCAACAAATTTGCGCGCTCAAATACCCGCTCTCACTGAACACAACGGACATCACGAACTACTTGTTGATGGCAAGCCTTTTTTTATGCTTGGTGGCCAGGTACATAATTCCAGCGCATGGCCCGCATTGATGCCTTATGTATGGCAAAGTGCAGTATATATGCATTTGAATACTCTGGAAGCCCCGCTTTACTGGGAAAAAATAGAACCTGAAGAAGGTTCATTTGATTTTTCTGTAATGGATACATTGCTTGCACAGGCGAGATCGCACGAGGTGCACCTTGTATTACTATGGTTTGGTACCTGGAAAAATGGCAGTAATCATTATATGCCGGGATGGATGAAACGCAATGCTGCAAAGTATCCGGACATTACCGGTAAAAATGGTAAGCCGAATGATTCGCCGTCCCCCTTTGCCGAGGCAACTTTACAAGCCGATAAAGAAGCGTTTGCTGCCGTAATGCATCATTTGAAGCAAACAGATTCCCATCACACCGTGATAATGGTGCAGGTAGAAAATGAGCCTGGCACGTGGGGTAGCATGCGTGACTATTCACCGCAGGCTGAAAAATTATTTTCGGGTGATGTACCTGCGGAATTATTAAAACCCGAAATTTTAAAAGCATTGAATGTCGGTATCGTTTCTAAAGGTACCTGGCGGCAGGTTTTTGGCGAAAGGGCCGATGAATATTTCCATGCCTGGTCGATTGCGCGTTATATAAATGAAGTGGCTGCAGCCGGGAAAGGAGAATATTCTCTGCCCATGTATGTGAATGCTGCGCTCCGCGATCCTTTAAGCAACCCTTTTGCCACGCAATACGAGAGCGGCGGCGCTACCGATAATGTTATCCCCATCTGGAAAGTTGCTGCACCGTCCATCGATTTATTGGCGCCTGACATCTACCTGCAGGGCAACGATAGAGTATTGAAGGTGTTGGATCTTTATGACCGTCCTGATAATACGTTATTTGTACCGGAGATAGCGTTGAGCAAAGTAAATGCGAAATATTTATTTGAAGTGTTGGCGCATGGCGGCATTGGTTTTTCCCCGTTTGGGATCGATAATAATGGTGACACACTTGCCAACGATAAATTAAGAGAAAGCCTTACACCTTACGGCGACGCGTATGCGCTGTTGGAAACTTTGCCTGAACTGGCCAAATGGAGTTCTGAAGGAAAAATATTTGCTGCCGTTGAAGACGAGCAACATGCGGATCAGACCTTGTCGCTCGGAGCATGGCAGGCCAAAATTTCTTTTGGCCATAACCGCAGGCAAAATACCGGCGATGTTCACGAAGAACCCACCGGCAAAGTAATGTTTGTGCAGCAGGATGCTAGTACATTTTTGGTAACGGGTACGAATGCGCATATCAGTTTTGAGCCTTTGGGCGCCAATACAGGCAGGGCGTGGCAATATCTTGCAGTGGAGGAAGGCTATTATGAAAATGGTATTTTTAAGACGATAAGAATTTTAAATGGCGATGAAACAGATTGGGGAGGTCCGGGGTTTTCATCCAGGTCAACGTTATTAAGAATTAGTTTCGTAGTACGTTAAATTTTCAATTCGTGTCGCAATAGCCAATGTGTAATAACTTATATGAATTACCCTGTACGACAATCCAGGTTTGCCCTTGCCATTTTTATCTTCCTGCTTTTACCAGTATGGAAGGCGGCTGCACAGGACTCCGTTGCCATATCACGGAATAAATACGGACTGCCTGTAGTTAGCACCATGAACACTTACCGGAAAACTATTGTGGCTGATTCCAATCAACAAATGGTAAATGTAAAGAAACTCATCCCTAATGTAGTTCTGGATTTGCGTTATGCGGGTTCCAACAATTTTATGCATATGCCCATGTATCCGAAAGGCACAAAACAAACCTATCTCCGTCTTCCGGCAGCAAGGGCACTGCAAAAAGCAGAACATGATCTGAACGAACGTGGCTTAGGCTTCAAAATCTTTGATGCCTATCGTCCGTTCAGCGTCACTGAAAAATTCTGGGAAATAGTGCACGATGAACGTTACGTGGCGAACCCAAAGAACGGAAGCGGTCACAACCGTGGCATTGCTGTTGATCTTACTATTATTGATCTGAAAACAGGTAAGGAACTCGATATGGGCACTGGCTTCGATAATTTTACCGACAGTGCACACGAGTCATTTTCTGCACTACCTGCGGCCATTCTTGATAATCGCAGGTTGCTCCGGGAAACAATGGAGAAGTATGGATTTAAGCAACTCGAAACTGAATGGTGGCATTACAGTTTGCCCGACCCTAATAATTATCCGATACTCGATTTGGATATTTCGAAGGGCAGGAAATATTTCAGAGAATAAAATCATTCTTGCGATTTTGTCTTTTCAGCGGATGGAGAAAACCCATATATTTCGGCATTTTGATTTCTTTCACGACTTAACGGTAAAGTGTACACGATTTTTAGCAATGTACCGGAATTGGCATATCGATGATAAGAGGGTGCAGGTATACTACATGTTTTTCACAACTGTCTTATCTTTGTATTCCAATCAACCCGACTAATTATGCCACACATTGATCTGCCCCGTGACTACCCCGGTATCCGTAGTTTATTCATGTTCAGCCCGGTTACGGCACTCCCCCTGAACAATCTTGTACAAACGCTGTTGCACGATGCGGGAACGTCTACACTTACTCCCGGCGAAAGAGAGTTGATAGCCGCTTATACATCCAGCCTGAACGATTGTAAATACTGCTCCAATACACATGGAGCTATTGCCAAATACCAGTTGAACGGGAATGCAGATGTTGTACAACATATACTGCACCAGGATGTAGACGGTGCGCCCATTAGCGACAAAATGAAGGCCTTACTGAAGATAGCCTCCGAAGTACAGGTAAGCGGAAAAAATGTAGCGTCTGCAGATATTGCCCTTGCAAAAAAGGAAGGAGCGACTGATAAAGAAATTCACGATACCGTTTTGATAGCGGCTGCATTCTGCATGTTCAACAGGTATGTTGACGGTCTTGCCACATGGGCTCCTGATGACGATGCGGTGTATGACGCCATAGGCAAACAAAGGGCTGCCGAGGGTTATATGACCAAACCATTTATTGTAAAACAAACGTCATAATCGTATGCCCTACATTCCGCTCAATGATAAATTACCGGGTATTACCGGATTACTCGATTATCGCAAAGACACTGCACTTCCTATAAGAGAACTTACGCAGATATTATTGAGAGGCGAATCCACTTTAACGGAAGGCGAACGGGAACTTATTGCCACAGTGGTATCGTATGGAAATGAATGCGCTTTTTGCACGGCCGCTCATACTGCGGTGGCCGATATTTTATTGGATGACACGAATATCGTTGAAAAGGTAAAGCACGATCCTGATCATGCGCCCATAAGTGATAAAATGAAAGTACTGCTGAAGATTGCAGGAGCAGTACAAAAGAACGGTAAATTGGTGACACCGGCGATGGTAGCCGAAGCGAAGGCACAGGGCGCCACCGACCGCGAACTGCATGATACGGTTCTCATTGCTGCCTTGTTTAGTTTGTACAACCGCTATGTTGACGGCCTTGCCAGCGTCACCCCCACCGATTCTGCATTTTACAACAGGCTGGGTAATATTCTTAAAGACAAAGGCTACCTGCCTTCTGAAAACAGGTACGCAGAATTGTAAGAAAGTACGGTGAGTTTCCTCATGACCAGATTGATATACTAACGGTAACGTATAAATGCTTTTGATATCACCTGCAGTGCAGTTTTGTTGTGCCGCTCCCGGCTATATCTCAGGAGGTTGATCATGTGCAAAGAAAAATATGCGAAACGGTATGAAATTGTAAAAAGACAATCCTAATTTTAATATCTGCTTATCAGCAGGTGTTGTTTCTTAATTTGCAAAACCTTAAACTTTGATTATATGAAAAAGAAAATAGTACTTCTTACCTTCTTTGCTGCTATATCGATATCTGTTGCCTCAGCGCAAGATATTACCGGCCACTGGACCGGTAAGGTAATGGACCAGTATAATGTTGCCTACGACTTTAAGGTGCAGGGCGATAACCTCACCGGCAAAGACACTCATCCCGATGGTTCGGTATCGGATATCAGCAATGGTATCGTAGGTGCCGATACGCTTGCATTCGATGTACCGATACAGGGTAACATGACCCACGTGACCGGTAAAATAAAAGGCGATACTATCACACTTAGTCTTTCTGTGATGGGAAACGACGTAAGCTATGATATAAAGAAAACTGAAGCGGCGCAGTAAGAATTCTTTATTTCGAAAAATTTACCTGCTCATCGGCTGCAAAATACTTACACGGTTTCCCTCTGTGTCGGTAAATGAAATGTATTTTCCCACTCCGGAAATATCGATCGGATCACCCAAAACTTTGCCACCTGCTTTAGATACATTGTTCATCGCCGACTCAATATCAGCTACTGCAATCACAACCGATGGCACCGTGGCTGAGTGTGGAGTTTTTGGATAAAACCCGCCGTTAATGGTTCCGGGTGTTTTGACCATCCTGTTCTCATCGGTTTCTGTGGTGGCGGCTATTACATAATTGCCCATCTCAGGTCCTGTCGTGTTCATTTGCCAGCCAAAGGCATCTGTATAAAATTTTGCCAGACGTTCAGCATTCTCGTACGGCATTTCAAAATGTACTACGGGATTCATGATTGATGTTTTAAATAAAGCGAAAGAAATTGTTGTTCATTTAAAATTAGGTAAAATTTTTTTGGGAAAAGTGAGGAGTTGATTGAAGAATTGTCACTTCTAAAAAATAATAATAGTACTTCAAAACTAGGATTTGGTATATTGAGCTATGCTTTATAGCATTGTGTTTTTCAAAAACATACTCAATATAAAAATCTATGTAATCTTTAATGAAAACATATTTCTCCTTATTCCTGTTTTTGCCATTGTTTACTTCTTCTCAAATAAGAAAAGATTCCATTTGGAGAAAAGATTTAGTAGGAATCTGGCAGCGGGAATCACCGGTAGTCGGAAATGGCTATGATCAGGTATATATTTTTTATACCGATGGCTCTGTAAGGCTCGTTACTAATTCATGGGAGGAAACTTCAAATAATTATGGATTCAAGGGGCATTTTAAAATAAAAAGGGGAACACAAATACTAACGATCATAATCGACAGTACCATCTTGGGCAAAGCCTGCCATTATTCATATGGCGATAATCCCGGTGGCACGGCGGATTGGCAACTTAAATGCAATTCAACAGTAACAAGTAAATATTCAGACAATAACAACACTTTTGAAATCTCCATAGAGTGGACGAAACCCGATAAGGAATTCAGCAATTTGGATTCAACGGCAAAGTGTATTTTAATGGATGACACCTATAGGTATTACAAGGTTTCAGATAAAACAAAAGAAGAATAAAAAACATAGTATGTTGATTTTTCCTAACTATGCCTTTCTTATCACCTCGCCGCTCCACCATCAATCGTCAAACAAATGCCACTCACAAAAGAAGCTTCATCAGAAGCGAGATAGAGATAGCCATTGGCAATATCATCCGGGACGCCCCAATGCCCCAGGGGTATCTGCGGAATACTGCTCCGGCGCACTACTTCCGGCATCAAATCTGTCATAGCAGTATGGATAAAACCCGGAGCAATGCAGTTAACAGTGATATTATATCGGCCCAGTTCCATCGCCCATACTTTCGTCATACCAATAATGGCTGATTTGGTGGCTACATAATTGGTTTGTCCAAAGTTCCCTCGTATGGCAACGTTCGATGACGCTGAAACAATGCGACCGTAATTTTGTTCTTTCATTATGGGCGCAACCGCCTGTGTGCAATTGAAAACGCCGGTGAGGTTTACTGCAATCACATCGTCCCATTCCTGCCGGCTCATTTTAAACAACGTCCTGTCTCTCGTGATGCCGGCATTATTGATGAGAATATCGATACGGCCAAAACGTTGGTGTGCTTCAGCCACCCCTTGTTGCACTTCAACTTCATCAGTTACTGATACTCTTTTAAAAATGGTTTCATGTCCTTCTTTATTCAATTGTTCCGCCACGTCATTTCCTTTATCGGATACATCCCATAAAATAAGCTTGGCGCCTTCCCTGGCAAACCGGTTGGCAGTAGCAAGCCCGATGCCGTTGGCGCCACCAGTGATAAAGGCAATTTTATCTTTCAGTCTCATAACATGAATTAATTGCGTTAAAGATAGATAGTAAAACTATAAACCGGTCAACATGTTTTGGAAAAAATATTGCTGAAGATGAATATGCAGCGGGTTTCCCAAACATAAATCGTCACGGGCCACAATTAATTTTTTATTTTTGATAACCTAACTATACACTTCATGAAACGATTTACGATCTGCACATTGATATTTGTATTGATTGCATTCTCTGACGTTGCGTATACTCAATCAAAAGTTTTGAGCCCGGGCACACCGGAAGAAGGCGGTTTTTCTGCAGCCCGCCTGGCACGGCTTGATTCCGGTATAAATGATTGGGTAAAAAATAAATGGGTGAACGGTGCAGTAGCGCTTATTGCCAGGCATGGAAAAATTGTTTTCGATAAAGCCTATGGCTATAATGATCCTGCTACCAAAGAACCATTGGATGAAAACGGGATCTTTCGCATCGCTTCGCAAACGAAAGCCATTACCGTAACAGCAGTGATGATGCTTTGGGAAGAAGGAAAATTTTCACTGGAAGATCCTGTATCCAAATATATTCCATCGTTTGCGAATGAACAGGTGCTGGATACTTTTAATCCAAAGGATACCACCTACACAACGGTGCCGGCTAAGCGGCAGGTGACCATTTTTGATTTGCTTACGCATACTTCTGGTATCGGGTATGCAGGAATCGGTAGCAAGGAAGCCAATGCTATTTATGCAAAATATAAGATTACCGGCGGTGAGGGGATAAAAGATCAGACTCTTTCCGGTGCAATGGCAAGGCTCGGCTCTTTGCCGCTCCTTTTTCAACCAGGGGAGAAATGGATGTATGGATTGAATATGGATGTGTTGGGCGATTTGGTGCAGATATGGTCCGGCATGACGCTGGAAGAATTTTTCACAAAGAAGATATTTCAACCGCTGGGGATGAAAGATACCTATTTTAATGTACCAAGTAATAAAGCTTCGAGGCTTGTAAATTTTTTCCTGCAGGATTCTACGGGGGTATTCACAAAGCCGGAAGCGGTTTTCAATGGGGCCCTTAAAATGAACTATCCTCTTGAACATTCTGATTATTTTTCCGGCGGTGGTGGCTTATGTTCTACCATTAAAGATTATGCCATCTTCCTGCAGATGTTACTCAATGGCGGCGAATATAATGGAGTGCGACTGCTCGGACCCAATACTATTCGCATGATGACCATGAACCAAATTGGCGATTTGCATCCTAATATTGGCGCCAACGCCGATATAAATGGTTTTGGCTTTGGTTTTTTTATTGTATCTAAAAATGGGAGCAGGCTTACACCGAGCCAGGCAGGTACCTATGCATGGGGCGGCGTTTTTTCAACTTCTTACCAGGTAGATCCGAAAGAAGATATGATTGTATTACTCTATCAGCAAATGTGGGGACCTCATGTTGTTGATGCGGACAAGCAGTTTATTCCTTTAGTGTACCAGGCGTTGAACAATTGATCAGGCACCCGTTTGCTGATCCTGTTCATATTTTTCCCTGAGTGCGGATTTTTTGAATTTACCTACTGAAGTTTTGGGTATGGTATCAATAAAGGCATATCCATCGGGTACCCAGAATTTTACAAACTTGTCCATAAGATATTCTGTTAGTTCATCATGCGAAGTGGTTTTGTCTTTCTTCAAAACCACATACGCAAATGGCCGCTCCATCCATTTTTCATCAGGTATTCCAATAACGGCAGCTTCCGAAATTGAAGGATGACCCATTAGCGCATTTTCTAGTGCAACTGAACTGATCCATTCTCCACCTGATTTGATCACATCTTTGCTCCGGTCTTTTATTTCAATACAACCGTCTTCACCAATAGTAACAATGTCGCCTGTTTTCAACCAGCCATCCGGTGTAAATTTTCCCTGCGATTCTGTATCACGATAATAAGAAGAAGCCACCCAGGGACCACGCACCTCCAGTTCGCCCATCGTAACTCCATCCCAGGGGATCAATCCTGATTCATTTCGTCCGCGAATTTCAACAAACGGGACCGGAAGGCCCTGTTTCATTGCGCGGTCATATTGTACTTCTTTCGGTGCATTGTGCAGTTTACTCGTCATTACCGAAGTGCTTCCCAATGGTGATATTTCCGTCATACCCCACGAATGAAGAACAGGTATACCATAGCGTTCATCAAATGACTTTACCAAAAAACGTGGTGCTGATGAACCCCCTATTATTATAGATCGCAGACAGAGATCATATTTCCGGTTATCCGAATCAAGCTTATGAAGAATGCTCATCATTACCGTGGGTACACCGGCAGTGATGGTTACTTTTTCTTCTTCGAAGAGTTGCAAAAGACTTTCTGCATCGAGATAAGGTCCGGGATACACTTGCGTAGCGCCAACAAATGTGCAACTATATGGAAATCCCCAGGCGCTTGCATGAAACATGGGAACTACCGGCAACACTACATCTCTTTCATTAAAGCCCGGCCCTGTACAGCCCAGCAGGAAAGCCATCGAATGAAGCATGATCGACCGGTGGGAGTAAACAATTCCTTTTGGTTTTCCCGTTGTGCCGGATGTAAAGCACATAAACGCAGCGGAATATTCATCTCCCCCGAAAGGTTCGAACACCGTTTCATCACCTCGTTCTACCACGCTTTCATAATTCATATATCCATGCGGGATCGGTTCTCCGGTCTGCGGAATGACAATTATGTGTGCGACGTTTATTTGCGATTTGAGTTTTTCGACCAGGTGCAGCAGCACCTGGTCTACAATGATGATCTTATCTTCTGCATGGTTTACGATATAGCCTAGATCATCCGGGCTAAAGCGGATATTAAGCGGATGAATAACGGCTCCTATACATGGTACTGCAAAATATGCTTCGAGGTGTTGGTAATGGTTCCAGCTGAGAGTGGCCACACGATCGCCATAGCTAATGCCCAGTTGCTGAAGTGCAACTGCTAACTTCTTTGTACGCCTTGCAAAATTGTTGTACGTATAGCAATGGATACTTTTATCCGGAAGCCGGCTCACGATTTCTTTATCGCCAAACAAAGCTTCCGCCCTCCGTAATATGGTGGGAATTGTTAGCTGGTAGTCCATCATTAGACCTTTCATGCAATCTTAATTTTATCTGTAGGTTGAGAACTCGCTGGTTGAAAGTTAATCAAAAAACACCTATTCAATAATAGCTTTTTCATTTTTGTTCCTAACGCTTGTCTGCGTATTGCTTAGGATCCGGGAAGCCTAACGTTAACGCGTATGTGCTTTTTATTTAAACTGCCACCGTGTGCTTTCTCATATTTTGCCATACAGAAAGGATCGATCTGCAAGCTTATGTTGTTTGCCAATTAAAAATGCAGTTCACCAATGAAGTATTTATTCCCGCCTTTGTACAAATTAAGTTTGGGAAAAGAAAAAAATGAAAACTATATACACTACCTGCATGACACTTCTTATTGCCTTCACTGTGCTAAATGCATTTTCACAAGGCAACGTAGGCATTGGCACTATCAACCCTGTAAACCAGCTACAGATAGGAGGTACGCCCAACTTTAGTAACAATCAATTTGCACTGGGCAACGGCACACAGGCGATGTCTTTCGATCAGACATCTTTTGCCACCAACTGGTTTTCCAGCACCAACTTTGCCATCATGCCCAATACCGGCTACGGCTATGTAGGCATCGGTACGCAAACCCCGCAATCAAAACTCGAAGTACTAACGAGCGATGGTAGTTATGGAATCATTCATACCAACGGCACAGTGAGATTTGGAACCTATGTTGGCTCGGGCGGCGGCTGGCTTGGTACGCAGACCAATCATCCTCTATATTTTTTTACCGATGGGAGCAATGCGCAAGTGACACTGGCCACCAACGGCAACCTTGGAATTGGCACTACCGGTCCGCTCAATCATTTGCAAATTGGCAGTGCACCCGGCTTTAGTGCAAATGATATTGCGATAGGCAACGGAACTCAGGCCATGTCTTTTTATCAATCATCCACTATTGCCAATTGGTTTTCCAATACCGGATTTTCATTAATGCCTGTAAATGGTGGAAGTGGCTATGTCGGTATAAATACGCAATCCCCCGTAAATAAATTGCAGATAGGAAGTGTAGGTGCAAGTGGCTTTAGAGCTAATGATATTGCATTTGGTAATGGAACACAGGCCTCCGCTTTAGCGCAAACTGCCAGTACTGCCTGGTGGTATTCCAATACCAATATTGCACTAATGCCAAATGGAAACGGGCATGGAAGAGTGGGTATTAATACGCTTACCCCAATGGCGCCTTTGGAGGTAGACGATTATGTGGGTATTGGTTATCCTGCTCTTTACGCTTATTTCAGGGCCGGTAGTAGTTTTAGCCCTGAAACAGGAACATGCGCATGTACTGCCCAGGTATCGATAGTTGCCACGTCAAATGTGATGGCCCAGGAATTCGATGTAGTATCCGATGCAAGGGTAAAAGATATTGAAGGTATAAGTAATTCGGCAGAGGATCTTGAAACATTAAATGCCATACAGGTTACAGATTACACAATGAAAGATAAAGTGAAGAATGGTAATAAACAGTTTAAAAAAGTGATTGCGCAACAGGTAGAGCAGGTATATCCGCAGATAATAAACAGGGGTTCCAACTTTATTCCCAATGTTTACCGGCTAACCAGCAAAGTAGAAAAAACAACCAACGGCGTGTTGTTGAGTTTTACTGCCGCACACAACATCAGTAAGGATGCAAAAAAATTACAACTCATCGATAAGAACGGCCTGCAACAACGTGTGGATATAATTTCTGTTCCGTCTGATAAACAAGTTTTAATAAATGCACCAGGTCTGAACAGCGATACGGTGTTCGTGTATGGAGAACTGGTAAATGATTTCAGAACGGTAGACTATGAAGGACTCACCACATTGAACATTTCCGCAACACAGGAGTTAAGCAAACAACTTCGTGAACAGCAGGAAGAGATCGATCAGCTTAAAGAACAGGTGGCTGAATTGAAGAACATCATCAACAAACAATACGGTAATCATTAATTGACCATTCAAATTAGAAATATGAGACGGTTAATAATCATCACTGTTTTCTTTATTTCCTGTGTTGATACGTTGCAGGTGAGTGGGCAATTGTATGTGCAAAATGGTGCACAGGTGAGCAGCAATAATAATGCAGTGATCTGTTTACAGAACGAAGACTTTATCAATAACGGCAGTATTAGCCTGCAGGGAAATAGCGATAAAATTATTTTTACCGGAAATAGTAATAATTATGTTGATGGCGATAGCGTATCCATTTTTAATGAATTGGATATTGCAAAAAGTAATGCGTCATTGTTATTAAAACAGGATATGCAAATTACAGGCAGCATTCAATTCGACAGCGGCTTGATTGACCTGAATGGAAAAAATATTTTATTACAACAGCCAACGACGTTACTCGTGAATGAAAATGAAAACAGCCGAATAACGGGACTTTCAGGTGGTAGTGTAAGCATCAGCAACAATTCGGTAAATGCTCCATCGCAATACAACATCGGCAACCTTGGCGCCATGATTTCAAGCGCACAGAATCTTGGTCAATTGTCAGTCAGCAGGAGTCATATTCCTGCAACAGTGGGCGCCAACAGCAGTATTCAACGCACATTTTATATTGCACCATCCAACAACAATTCGCTGGCAGCTACGCTGCGTTTTTATTACTTCGATGCCGAACTCAATGGAAAAGATAAAACTACACTTGCGTTATGGAAAAGTACAGATGGTAATACCTGGCAACTTGTAGGCGCCGATAATAATGATGTTGCAAGTAATTATGTTGAGAAAACAGGAATCAATGATCTTAGCTACTGGACATTGTCGGACGCAGGCAATGCGCTACCATTGACGTTACTATCTTTCAGTGCCACCTGTAAAAATGATTATGCACTTTTGCAATGGGCAACCGGCACAGAGCAGGGAATACAAAATTTTATCATAGAAAAAAGTATTGACGGAACCCATTGGTATGATGCAGGCAGCGAATCAGCTAAAGATCTTGCATCAGGCTCAGCCTATGAGTGGAGAGATTCAAGTGAATCAGGTCATGCATATTACAGGTTAAAAATCGGTGCAATTACCGGGGCATTCTCTTATTCGCCGGTTTTTGCCGGTGGCTGTGATGATGTGTCGATGCCTTTCGCTGTATATCCTAACCCGGCAGACAATGCAGCAACGGTGCGGTTGTCTGTACGGCAAAGCATCAGAGCACAGTTGAGTTTATTGAGTATCACCGGTCAGCTACTGGAGCAGCACGAGTGGTATTTGCAAACCGGGGTAAACACTTACAACTTAACCGGCATATCAAAACTTGCTTCCGGGACTTATGTTATTCAATTGCATTTAAAGAAGAGCAGCTTTCAGTTAAAACTGATAAAAAGATAAAACTCTTTAAAAAGAGCATTTAAGCAACAATAGCGGGAAAGCCAACTGGCACAAAAAGAGCGACATCTGATTTCCCAAAGCATGTACTGAAACCAAAAACCATACCCAGGCTGTTGGTATTTATATGTGATTAATACTTGAATATTTCCATTCAATCAAAGTAAGGTATAAATGTATTTGCTACCTGCGAGACTGCAGAACAAAAACAGTCGGAACCCTTTCGAAAACCGACGATAAGATGAAACCGATCATATAAAACACCATGCCTTCTGGAAGAAATCTTTTACCTTGCCGATTTTAATATTTAATGATGAAACAACTTATTCTCGCAACATTTTTTATCCTGGTAACGGGCAGTATGGTACACGCCCAAACCGACAGTACTTCGCATTACGATCAGCATATTGCTTTTGATCCTTTCTTTTACCCTTCGGCCGGAAATGAATACCGCAGCGCCAGTGGCCAACCCGGTCCGGCATATTGGCAAAACCGCGCCGATTATAAAATTGTGGCTTCGCTGGATACCACCGATAAGGCGGTGAAAGGCTCAATGGTGCTTACATATAAAAACAACAGTCCTGATCCGTTGAAGTTTTTATGGCTGCAACTGGATCAGAACATCTACCGCGAAGATAGCCGTGCACAGGCTACTACTTTGATATCCGGTGGCCGCTGGGCAGACAGAGCTTTCACAAAAGGTGATGAATTACACTCGGTAGAAGTGGTGATGAATGGTGTTACTACCAAAGCAAAATATATTATTTCCGATACACGCATGCAGGTATGGCTGCCGAAAGTATTATCTGCAAAGACGGGCGTCGTACAGCTAAAAATAAATTATTCTTTTGCTGTGCCGGAATATGGTACGGACAGGATGGGGAGAGTGCATACCAAAAACGGATGGATATATGAAATAGCCCAATGGTTTCCGCGCATGTGTGTATATGACGACATTGAAGGATGGAACACCTTACCTTATCTTGGTGCGGGCGAGTTTTACCTGGAATATGGCAATATTGATTATACCATCACGGCACCCTCTGACCTCATAGTGGTGGGCTCCGGCGCATTGCAAAATCCTGCAGAAGTGTTAACAGAAACTGTGAGAAAGCGTTTGGAAAAAGCGCATAGGAGTGACTCTACGGTTACAATAGTTAGTGCAGACGAATTAAACGGGACCGCCTACCATCCGGCAAAAGCAAATCTTACCTGGCACTTTGTATGCAACAATACACGTGATGTAGCCTGGGCTGCTTCCAAAGCTTTTATCTGGGACGCTGCCCGCATTAACCTGCCGGGAGGTAAAACAGCCCTGGCTCAATCGGTATATCCCGAAGAAAGCGCAACGGCAAAGGGATGGAAAAGATCAACAGAGTTTGTAAAAGGCGCTATCGAATTATATTCCAAAGAATGGTTCCCATTTACCTACCCGAGTGCTACGAATGTAGCCGGCATTGTAGGCGGTATGGAATACCCGGGGATTGTTTTTTGTTCGTACAAAAGTCGCGGAGGAGGATTATGGGAGGTAACCAATCACGAGTTTGGACACAACTGGTTTCCGATGATCGTAGGATCCAACGAGCGAAAATATCCTTGGATGGATGAGGGATTCAATACTTTTATCAATGGAGTGGATACCAAAATTTTTAATCATGGGGAGTTTTACAGAAAAGAAAATGTGGACAGAATGGCCAACTATATGTTTAAGAAAGATGCTGATCCCATCATGACAATACCCGATGTAACCCAGCAGGACTTCTTAGGTATAGCAGCCTATGAAAAGCCCAGCATCGGCCTCGACATTCTTCGCGAGCATATTCTCGGTGAAGAGCGTTTCGATTCTGCCTTCCGTATATACATTGATCGTTGGGCGTTTAAGCATCCTACGCCATGGGACTTTTTCCGAACGATGGAAAATGTAGGAGGTGAAGATCTTTCCTATTTCTGGCGCGGCTGGTTTTTTACCAACGACAAGTTAGACCAGGGTGTGACATCGGTAAAATATGTAGACAATGATCCTTCCAAAGGGTCGTTGATCACACTGGTGAATAATGAACAAATGGTATTACCCGTTCCTTTGCGCATTGAGCAGGACAACGGCAAGATAGATTCCCTCACGCTTCCTGCCGAGATATGGCAGCGTGGCGGCAAGTGGACTTTCGGGTACCCGTCTACGTCAAAAATTAAATTAGTTACAATCGATCCAGATCATGATTATCCTGATATAAACACAGACAACAATTCTCTCACCGGAGCGCCACTCAAGCCGGTGCCTTCGGGAATGACAGGAGCTGATGTAATAAGCGCGTACCTGAAAGCCATTGGTGGTGCTGATACAGTGAAGGCCGTTAAGGATATGTCTTATACCGCTACAGGCACTGTGCAGGGGCAGGATATTAAAGTAGAGATGAAATATAAGGCACCTGATCACCTGATGCAGTCTATTACACTCGTTTCATCTAACACAGTAGTGCAAAAGACGATAGTGAACGGTGATAGCGTGAGTGTAACTTCTATGGGTAATGCGGCGCCTGTAGACGAGGCTACGCGTAAGAGAATCAAAGACCAGGCAAATCCTTTCCCGCAGGTAACCTACGCGGGCTCTGGCTACTCGCTATCGCTTGCCCCGCTTATGGAAAACCTGGATGGTAAGGACGCCTATGTGGTAACCGTGACGACTCCTTCCGGCAATACGATCAAGGATTATTACGACGCGGGCACAGGTCTTGAATTGAAAAAAGAACTTAATAACGGTGATGTACCAACTACTATCACGTATGGGGATTACCAGGAGGTAAACGGAATTATGATCCCATTTAAGGAAACGATTTCACAGCAGGTAGAAATTCCGCTGACGCTGAAGAACGTAAGAATAAACAGCGGCCTCACCGACGAAGATTTTAAATGATAGTTTGAACCGGATCAAAAGAGCATGCTGAGAAGTATGCTCTTTTTTATGTGTTTTCCGCGGCATATGGCAGAAAATCGGTTGACCTGAAGAATAATCGACATACAAAACTCCTGTGTCGCATACTGCTTGCCAGCTGAGTTCGTCCTTCAATAGCTTTATTATAACTGCCACGCCTATACGAAATATTCAGACCTTGAATGTTTTCAAAACATTCAGGGTCTTTATTTACAGCACCGGGCATTGAATCACAACGCTGCACTTACGCCGATATAATTATTTTTCATAATTCAAGAGGAGGAATTTAGATGGTTGCGCAAATAAATGTCTGCATCACGCGGGCAGGTACTCTACAACAAATTCCGGAGGTGAAAAATCTTTGCGTCTCAGAATACTATGGAAAATGATCATCGTGTGCCACATCACGGGAAGCCCATTTTTATAAAAATAAGGACGATTGTGCCCGTTTTCGGTATTACTATAAATGTCGTACCTCCATTGATAAAGATACCTGTGCAGGAAAAAAGAATCGACAAATAAAGAAAGTATCCGGTAGCTGCAAAAGAAACCAGCGACAATATGCATTTAAAATGTTTGTATAATTTGAATTAAAACTGATACAGTTTAGGTAGCAGCAGGATACCAAAAGAACGCCTCACTTCTTCAGAATTTGATTTCTATGAAAACCTGTTGACAGAGAGGTAATTCTTACCTGTAAAAGCCCCGCTACTAACCCAGTTCCTTTTGTTTCTTTGGTTTATGTGTGTCACCCTTATAATATTGCCCCTGTACTGCGAGCCATCCAACTCCTTAATGGCACGGTTGCCCTCATTATCGTCCGGCATTTCCAAAAAGCCGGTACCTTTCATTTCATCACCGGATTTGCCGGGCGTTATTATGGCAGTAGTTACATATCCGAAGGGCGAAAATAATTTTTTGATATCTTCCCGCCCGGTGCTAAAGCATAATCCTGATACATGTATGTTCATCACAATTGATTTATTGAAGTAAAAAGCGAGAAAAAACTCAGGAGTAATTAATATTATCGGTTAGCTCAATGCCAGCGGGAATTTCAAGTACTGTAGGGTCTCACCTCCAGAGAACGAAGTAAAGATAACCTAAAATACCAGTATCCAAATAAATGACGGAAATTAAATTGGCGATAATGCATTATAGGCTTAGTAAATTTTTTTGTCTGCGGATTTCTCCTAAACATTATTATGCATGAATAAGCGCTGCATGATTCGCTGCAAGGCCAGTGCCAATGGCTATACGCCGGTTGATGTGCTGTGCCTATACTGAAGAAGCCTTCATCTGCACACGTGCTGCAGATGCAGCCGTCACACTTATGTTTTTGATCGTTAATTCGTATTTATTGTTAAGCGAAAAAGAATAGTCACCTGCTCCAATATGGCCGCTAACTATGGCATCATCCTGCATCACATCTATGAACGCCCGCGCAAATTCATCGTCGCCTGCAGTGGGCGCGGGCCTTCTGTTTACAAAGCTGATCACAAAATTATATCCCCACTTTTTTGATCTCCCGCCCCTTTCAAAATCTATACGATTCATGCAGAGTGTCTGCTCACCGGTAATTGATTTTTTCATTAAAACTCTTATAAAAGGAAGGTATTTTTTCCAGGTAGTCATAAACAGTATAGACTTGGCGGTTGTTGTCATAAAATTTTATTTAAAAATGATTTTGTAGTGACTCATACAATACTCTGCCAGGTTGATTTAAATTTTTCAGGCTATTGCATATCGCCGAAAATTATTAATACACATAACCATGCAACTGCAGAGTGCCCCTGAGAAACTGCCTTATGTAAGCTTCATAATCCAGCCGGTAAGCCGGTTTCGTGCGGCAATAATTGAACTGCGCTTCTATATTACGGGTAATGAAGCGGTGAGAAAGCAATGTCTCCATCATTTCCGGGTTAGCCCGGATCCAGTCATTGTTCATACTATGATCTTTTAAATAAGAAATAATCATGTCTGCTTTCAAATAATCCGGCAGTTTGGCTACGCCTGCTTTCAAAAGCGACAATTCCTGTGCCACGTAGGGAGCACTGCCAGGATCAAAAATAGTTTCACTCTTAACTTTCATAATATGCAATTACGGGCAAATTATATGTAAGGTAGTCTTAATTCTATGCTTTGTATGTTAATGTTTAAGAAATGAAACACTGCGGCTTATGGAGCATCGTATAAAATAATTTCAGGGCAAAAAAGTGCCTGGTGAACGAACGGGCCTTTGGTTGTTTTTTATAAAATGCGGGGTTGAATTATATTCGGATCATCTTTACATATGGGTGCTGCAAGACATCTGACCGCAATGTATTAATTACCCATCATGAACAGGAAAAAGTACAAATTAATTTTTTGATGCCCGGTGTTATATATTACAAACGGCGACCAATTACAACGATTAAAAAGCATATAGAAAAAATTTTTTAAAAATCTAACACTTGATTTTTGGACAGAGTGCCTTAAATTCACGTTTGTCTGATTGTTGATCTTCTTTTTATGTACAATACGATTAGCATTTAGTTCTTTTTAAATAATAAAAATGTATGAAAGAAAAAAAAACTCCCGCCCCTGGCCCCTTGCAGGTTATAGCCATTATAGTACTCATCATAGGCGCTGCGGGTTCATTTTACCTCACGCTTCGTGAAGGCAGAAATGATAAATCAATTTTTGAACTAATATTATTTCTTGGTTGGGTTACGTCTCCCTTTCTTGCCCTCTTCATTGCCAGTGCTATTTCCCACAGATGGTCGCTTTCAACGCGGGTAACTATCTATTTATTGATGCTGATCATTACACCTTTCTGTCTGTTGAGTTATAGTGGCGCTTTACATATGCAGCGAACCAACCCTCAATTGATATTCCTTATTATACCACCTTTTTGCTGGCTGCTTATGGCAATAGGTATTCCTATTGCAGAAGCAACTTCCAGGAAAAAAGCACAAAAAATAAAAAAGGTGGATGTATAGATGTTGCCGCCTGGTGCAAAAAAACTTACATCTCAAATGCTTTGGGAATAGGTGTTAAAGGCGCTATACCCTTACGGGAGCAGCATACTCACTATGAAATCGAATGCATTGATCATTCACTAATCATTCAGGGGATTCATGAGCGCTGCCGTAGAAGCGGAGAAGCCTGCACGAAGATGGAATCAAATTGCTCACCTACCATGACGTGGTTTTTAAAACGGTTCTTCTCAAAATGTAATTATAATTATATTCGGTTGAAAAAAGGGCAAGAGTTATGAGAACAGTCAGCTATGTCTTATTGTTTCCTGTGATGTTATTATCCGCATGGTGTACTTCCGCATTGGCGGATTCTATTCCTTTGCCCGGTGGCGCTGCGGAAAGAGCTTACCTCGTTAGTCAGCTCACCCATATAGCGGATCCGGTATTGAATGCATTAAGCATTGACAAATTAAAAGAACTAATGCCGGTGGAAGCTGCGCCGGGGCAGGAAGCAGATAGAAAAAAATACACCTATCTCGAAGCCTTTGGCCGTTTGGTTGCCGGTATGGCTCCGTGGCTTGAACTGGGTGCTGATGGTACTGATGAAGGGAAATTACGTGGTAAATATATTTTGCTGGTGCGGAGATGTTTACACAATGCAACTGATCCCGCATCTCCCGACTTTATGAATTTTAATAAAGGGAAACAGCCGGTGGTAGATGCTGCCTTCTTTGCACAGGCTTTACTCAGAGCGCCACATCAATTATGGGAACCCCTGGATAGTAGCACAAAAGCGAACATCATTAATGCATTTAAGTCATCACGTGTTATTGTACCGTACCAAAATAACTGGTTACTCTTCAGTGCAGAGATAGAAGCTTTTTTGCAGCGTGCCACCGGGCACTGCGACAGTTTGCGTATAGCCGACGCCGTTAGTCATATCTTTCAATGGTATAAAGGTGATGGTATGTATGGCGATGGCACCGATTTTCACTATGATTATTATAACAGCTACGTGATTCATCCCATGTTACTCGAAGTATTGGAAGTGGTAAAAGGAAACAATAAATATTCTGCACTTTACGAATTGGCGCTTAAGCGTTCACAACGTTATGCAGAAATACTGGAGCGACTTATTTCGCCGGAGGGTGATTACCCTGCTATTGGGCGTTCGCTGGCATATCGTTTTGGAGCATTTCAATTATTGGGTAAGATGGCATTAATGCAAAAGTTGCAGGAAATTGATCCGCAGCAGGTACGCCCGGCATTATATACGGTTATTAAAAAACAGGCGGAGGCGCCTGGCACTTTTGATACTAACGGCTGGTTACAGATTGGTTTTCACGGCCACCAGCCCGGCATCGGGGAAGGTTACATTTCTACCGGCAGCCTATATCTTTGTTCGGAGGGGTTTTTAATATTAGGTCTTCCCGCAAACGATCCTTTGTGGAGCGAACCTGATGAAGAATGGACCCAGCTCAAGGCAAGCAAAGGCGGACCATTTCCTATTGATCATGCCATAGATAACTAATGATATTATATCTGCCATGCCGAATACCCTCACACACCATTTTACCGTAATTTTTATTAATATTCAAACACACGGGTGAGAAAACTTGCACGAGCTTGCAAAAGAGAAGAAATAGCCACAATGGCTGACAAACTATAAAGGTGTTTAATACCGCAGAATTAAATAATATAACAAAGGCTTTACGGAAATAGTATCAATTTTTCATACTTTTAAAAGGAAATTTCTCACAAAAAATGAAGAACAGTTATATCCTGCTTCGGAATAATAAAGAAAGTGCTGCCCTCAGTATTGAAGAGCTACAGGAAATTGGTTTGAAAGAAACTGATTTGATTTGGGTAGAGTGTCAGAGCATGGATTGGCGGAGTCCTTTTGAAATTGCTGAGCTGAAAAACCTCGTATCGGCGTCTGACAAAGAGATTAAAAAGAATGGTACAGAAAATTTGATTCCGCTGGAAATGCCAAACCGGGAAGACCTGGTCAAAACCCGGGGAACTGGAAATATATGGACTAAACCACCTATAGAGAATTTTGAGAACTACAACCATCCAGGGCAGGTAAGCCTTTCCGGGCCAGAGAAAACGGCAGATTTCATGCTAAATAAAAGCTCCACTACCGCCGAAATAAAAGGAACATACTTTAGGAACCAGGGCCTCGAAGGGCAACTAAAAAATAAAAGGAATTTTGCGTTTCAATTACCCGAACGGGTTAAAAAAATAACCCTCTATACCGGTTTGATATTAACAGGTGCTCTGCTGATGTTGCTAATAAAAAATGTGGTGAGTAAAAGACCTCCGGCAGTACAGCAAACAAAGGCTTTGCCCGAAAAAAATGTTGTCTCTACTGCTGCCGTATCTTCGGTACCCAAAGATACCGCAGCAATCGATGCAGCAAATATTGGCGGGCCCGACCTTTCCACAGGTAACAGCTCAGTTACTCCTGTAAAGGAGCGAAAAAGACCGGCTGTAGTTACTGATAATATCCCACTAAAAACAGATGCAACAGCAGCAAACCCTGATAGCAGTATTGATAACGTTAAAAAAATTACGAAGCCAGCCACGGAAATAAAGGCGAAGCCTGTAACGATGGAAGATATTTCATCCAAAATTGGTCTTGAGGCGAATAATTATAATGTAGGTGTATTTGGTGGAATCCGGAATCTTAAAATGACACTGCAAAATGGTTCAAAGTACATGCTGGATAAAGTAACCGTGGAATTAAAATACCTGAACTCTGACGATAAAATAGTCAATACTGAACAACTCTATTTTCAAAATATCCCGCCGCAGGATGTGGTAAGTCTGGATGTAGACAAATCAAAGCGGGGAGTAAAAGTGGAATACCACGTTATTAAGATTGAATGCAGAGCGTTAACCAGTTCCCAGCTAGGCCTGGCAGGTTCCGGTAATTAATCAATAGTATAGCTATTCGGGTTGTCTCCCGACAATAACCGGAACAGGTTTTTATTTCTTTGGATACTTATTTGATCAGGCAAAGAAAGAATGCAGCTAACTATGGAACTGTACACATTTATCACCCGGCAATCATTTATGAGATTGCCACGGCACAGAAAATTTATTACAAGCATGATCCATCCTCACTGTGCCCCGCAATTGACGTTTTCAATTCGTGTTTTTCTTTATGCGCGAATTACTGATATCCTGTGCACGTACGTACCAGCACCAGCCACAGCTGCATATCTGCTCCGCTTGAAACAGGATGATTGGCAAACTCATTTCTTATAGAAACTCCGAACGTAATTTACCAGGTCACCCGGCATCCGTGTTTCTCCAAAGCCTCCTTCGAGTGCATCTTTGCCACCTGGAATCTTCTTGCTAAACCCCGGCATATCCTTATGACCGGAATATATTTTATAAAGTAATGATCCGTCACTTTGTTTTTGAAATGATGCTGAGGTAAAGTCAGCAGGCGGAGTAGTTAACCTGTCCGCTCTTATTCCGCTCCCTTTGCCATCCTTGCCATGACAAGACCGGCAGTAAGTATCATAAATTTCCTTCCCTGAATTTATTGACGCTTCATCTGCAACAACAGGATTTTTCAAATTTTGATACTTTTCCGGAACTTTCCATGGATCTACCTGGTAGAAGATAAAAGAATATGAAACTGTAATTAAAACAGTAACTCCCAGGATTGCCAATATTCTCTTCATTTTATTTGATTTTATTTTTATTTCTTCAAAGGTAGACCGGGTGAACCTGGTAAAAAGTGATGTTTGTCATATATTAGCAGCATCAACCTTTCGCATTATTAGAATGTAAGGTAATAATGAAGCTAAAAATCCAATACAAATAAATCAAAGTTATAAAGTTGGCTCAGCATCGCTCTACGCCAGCATTGTGGCCAACTATGGAGAAGAACACATTCTTACCACCATCATTAATGAGATTGCCGTATGCAATCAGTTTTGATAATTACAATTAATCAATGGCGGCACCTATCGCCGATCAATTTACTCCCTGTTATCCTTTTGTCGATTTTGAAGATTTGCTTATCAACTTTGATAACAACCCGCGACACTTGCGGGCTATTTTACAGGGTGCGGGAAATTTCTCAAAATCATCATTAAAACTATTATCATACGCACTCTTACGTTTTTAGTTGCAATCGTGATTGCCTGTTTGTCTTTTGCTGCATTCAGCAAAAGACAATCCTAATCAAAACGGTACCGGTGGCAATGTGGTGATAACGCCACCATCGTCTAAGGCAAAGGTTGAAACGTATGCAGGTAAGACTATTGTTAATTCCATTTCAGGTCCGGGCTCAATGTGCCTGGACAAAAATGGATTTTTGTACGTGGCAGAAACCGCCGGCGACAATAATATTTTATACGTAAGTGACTATGGCAATGATGTGATACGGAAAATAACTTTTCCGAAACAATGAGTGCGGTGAACAATCAGCTCATAGGCACAAAGGTTTTTCCCCCAACGGACTGACCCCATCTGTGCCGAAGCATACCGGTTTTAAATTAATATTTTCTTTCTGTATTTTATAACGGAGAAGCAAACTGCTTTTAAAAATAAGGACGCCGTATACTTCTCCACTTTCAATTTTCAGGTGTTACACTACCCACACCTGATGTATGAATTTCCGGATTTTGAGGATTACCGCGATAATGCACGCTTCCCGTGCCGCTAACCGTGGCACTCAGATGAACACTTGCGAATACATGCGCACTACCTACACCCGAAACAGTTACTTTAGTGTTTTCGCTTTCCAGGTTTCCACAGTCTGCGTGGCCCACACCGGTGATGTCGCAATCAAAATCTTTGGTACGGCCATGAAGCTTCACAGTGCCTTCACCGGATATGCTCACCGATATAGCTGGAGCATTCACTTCGCCCTCAATATTTCCGACGCCGCTTGTATTAAATGAAATTTTATCGGGATTCTGCAAAAGACCGGATACCGTTATGTTAGAAGTACCGGAAGTACTTACCTCAGACAATGTAGGAGCCGTGATATAAATTTTTGCGTGGTCATGCGATACAGATATTCCATCCTGGTAGTGAATATGTAAAGTTCCGTCTTCAACATTTGTTTCCAGGTAAGGTAATAAGTTACCATCATCTTCTACAGTTACTGCGCAATTGCTTCCGCTGGTTATTACCACGTCTGCGGTACCCGAAGAATGAACTTTGGTAAATGTACCCGGATTGCGTGTTTCTTTTTTTACATCACCATTTCCGGTGATTATTTTGCACGAACTTAAGGCAACAACAAAAAAAATTGCCAATAACGCTGTCTTCATAAATTTTTCTTTGAAACAATAATAAAACATAATGCCTGTGATGGTAAAGCTACCAAAAGCATTTCATTTTGGCGTCTCCGGGGGCTCATTCGTGGCGCGGAACTCCCTTAACTGATCCCTCACATGGCGTGAGTATGAGGCTTGGCCCTAGCGGGGCCAACTTGTGCCGTCGAATGCTAACTATAACTTAACGGAACCAACTCTTTAATTCCACAAAAATCGCGTGCACAAATCCCGCCTGCACAGGGTTTTGATGAATGTAATCTGATTTTTCACCTGGCATTTCATGTCCTTTATTTCAAGTGACTTTTATGTTGTTGCTATTTTTCTTGCCGGGTTTTTTCCATCATTTATAAATTTCGAAATCTTTTTTCCCTGGCAACGCTTCCACAAATCTATAACTACCCGGAAATATTCTTTTCTTGTGAATACATCAATCCAATTGATCGTTGCAAGGGAACTAAAATATAATTTTTCGTTATCGTGAAATTCATATTTGCGGCTCATAAGCTAATATAAACATCTCCGGTAAATGTCACAAGGAGAAACTCTTTTCTGTGGCACAAGTATGGTAAAGTTTCAGAACCTACCTACCAAACCTGCGCCAATACAATCAGATTTTATGGCTCAACCGGAGATACTTGCACGAATGGCGGGGTAAAACAAAAATGCTTATGGCTAACGTGCATTGCAGGGAGGTAACTTTTACACAACCCTCCCAATCACTTCTATCAATATCTTTTTTACATTATCCGCATTCTGATGGAATATCTTTAAGATCTCTTCCCAGGAAACAGGTGCTTCATCATCTTTCCAGCAGTCATAATCGGTGCTCATTGCAATGGCCGCATAAGGTATTTTTAATTCGTTGGCCAGAGTGGCTTCCGTGGCCACAGACATATTAATAACATCAGCACCCCAGGTCCGAAACATTTTTGATTCGGCTTTGGTTGAGAAACGCGGACCTTCAATGGTAACAACCGTTCCTTTGGTATGAACGGGGAAATTCAATTGTGTGGCTGCGGTGAAAAATAATCCCCGCAAGGTTTCATCAAACGGCGTAGCCATTGCCACATGCACTATACCGTTTTCAAATTTGTCAGCGTATGTGTTGATCCTGCGTTTGGTAAAATCAATAAACTGATCCAACACTACGAAATGCCCGCGACCAATTTCTTCCTTTAAACTACCACAGGCTGTGGTGGCTAAAATATGCGTTACTGCGGCTTCCTTCAATGCATATAAATTGGCGCGGTAATTTACTTCGGTGGGAGAGTACTGGTGGTCTTTGCCATGGCGGGAAATCAATATGACTTCCTTCTCATTGATAATCCCGTGTTTTAATACCGATGTGGGTTTGCCGTAAGGCGTGGAAACTTCTTCTTCACGAACATTACTTAATATTTGCGGATCTTCCAATCCGGAGCCACCAATGATTCCGATTTTTATCATAACAGTTTACAATTTATCAATCAAAATGCTTCCCGCTTCCCGGAGGTCTTTTCCAAAACTGATGATGCCTTCCCGGTGTCCTCCCATCACAATTATTTTTTCTTTACTTACTGCTGTTTCATCAAACAGCCTTTTTATTTCATTCGCCATTTCAGGTGTGCCGTAGGAAATGTTTTCACTGCTCGTTGGAACATGATGGATGAGCCTGCTCCATAAATTCAGGTTGTGTATGTGAATAACTGCATTGGTAGCTGCAGAACATTCATATATCAAAGCGTGGGTAAGTGATTCCGAAGAAGCTTTCAGAGAACCCACGCAGGTTACACTGTTTGAGCCGAGATCATAACCGGTCACCAGCGAATAATGTGATTCGCTTAATGTTGCTAATCCACCGGTAGCTGTACCGGATATTAAAAATGTTTTTTCACTACATCTCATGCTGATATTTCCAAACCCTATGCCATCAGGATACACGCCAATCCATCCTTTTTTATACATAATCTCACGCCACATATTTAATTCAGCAACTTTATTCAATGGAATATCATTCGACGGAATCCAATTGCAGTTGAATTTTATGTAACCTTCATCCATATTATTTTTTTTCGGGAAACAAACCAAGGATGCTTTTTTTATTGGGTTCGCAAATGCCTCTTTCGGTGATGATGCCTGTGATCAGTCTCGCAGGTGTTACATCAAATGCATAATTAGCGGCTTTGCTATTACCGGGAGTGAGCAATACTTTTTTTATCACGCCATCACAAAGTCCTTCAATATATTTTACTTCATCGCCATTTCTTTCTTCGATAATAATTTCTTTCACACCATCTTCCATTTGCCAGTCGATAGAAGAAGAGGGAAGTGCTGCATAAAAAGGGATGTTGTTATCGTGAGCGGCAAGGGCTTTCAGATAGGTTCCGATCTTGTTAGCCACATCGCCTGTGCAGGTAGTCCTGTCTGAGCCTACGATTACCATATCTACCATACCATGCTGCATCAGGTGCCCACCGGTATTGTCGGCGATAACCGTATTTGGAACGCCGTGTTGTGCCATTTCCCATGCGGTTAAGCTGGCTCCCTGGTTTCTCGGGCGCGTCTCATCTACCCATACATGTACATTAATACCTTTGTTATGCGCGGCATATATAGCTGCACTCGCAGAGCCGTAGTCCACAAATGCCAGCCATCCTGCGTTACAGTGTGTAAGGATATTTACGGTGTCACCGTTTTTATTTTTACTTATTTCTTCAATTAATTTTAATCCATGTTCGCCAATTCGCCGGCAATGTTCAGCATCTTCATTGGCAATTTCATTAGCAATGGTAAAGGCGATGTTTATTTTTTCCGGGATTGTATTTCCATTTTGTATTGCATCCAGTTGTTTGTTTACTGCCCATGCGAGGTTTACAGCGGTGGGACGGGTAGATTTTAATTTCCCGGCTGCCAGTAGAATAAATTGATCAAAAGAATCGTTTCCCGGTGCTTCAAGAGTAGCCAAATACATCCCAAAGCCCGCTGCAGCTCCAATCAAACCTGCGCCTCTTAAATGCATGTCTTTAATTGCGATAGCCATGTCATCAACGGTTCCCAGGTCTTCAATAATAAATTGGTGAGGCAAATGGCGCTGGTCTATGATCTGAATTACTTTTTCATCACCTGGTTTTAACCAGATAGTCCGAAAAGTTTTCCCGTTAACGTTCATGAAATGATTTTAATTAACGAATCAAATATAAGAAAGTAAGACTTGAGATGTTTTATGCCCTTTCTGTATTTATAAATGAGCAGGAAAGAGTTTTTTTAGCAATAACATTGCCGGATACTTCGGGTTTGCAAAGCTTTTCATCAGCACAGATACGCATCAGCACCAGGCTAAGCTGCATATCCGCGTGAGTTGGGGAGAAAAAATCTATTTTTTAATTTTAATTAAGATCATACATATAATTATAAAAATTACAGAAACCCCAAACATAATCTTAGAATAAGAAATGGCATGCCGATTTTGACTGATCTTCCAAACATTTATTATGCTCATTAAACCAACTCCTGTCCAAAAGCTAGCAGCCATCATTAAGTATTTTTTATTTTTATTTATCATCTTCTCATCTTTTACTTTTTAAGACAAACTAATATTTAGATTTTTCTGTGAAGAACGTTTTTCCTTAACTGTGTCTCTTCCTAATAGTCCCGGCTAGTTCTTGTTTGCAACGAAGACCATCCTCTCCACTTAGATATGCAAACCCGATATTCCCGGAGCATCGCAGATATACGGTTGAGCAGTGCAGCGTCGGGTATCTGTACCAAAGCATGCCACTTGTAATTTAATAATCCCTTTCGATATTTATAAATGAGCAGCAAAGGATTTTCAGAAATAAAAGAGCCGGATACCCTTGGTTTATGAAGCTTTTCAGCGGCATAAAGATGTCTTCACGAAAGAAGGGTTTCAATATCTGGTATTGAAACCCTTTTAAATGCCTTCTTCCTGGCGTCCTCACCCGACATTCCACGATCACAATTTATCAACTATCCGGTGGGAACACAGGACAGGAAAGTGGGATAAACTGCTAATTCTTAGTAACCACTTTTACGATTCTATAAACGATTCTTGCGGGGGTAGCTAAAGATATTTTTTGCAAAGAATCAAGGGCGTCCGTCGGAAACTTAGTGTCAGCACTCCAGTGCGGCGACAATGCTGCAGTTAGCGTGGAATACAGGTCATACGACAAACAATTGAATTTCATGCTGCCTCCTGTGGGTGCCAGTACCAGTGAATTTCCCCATGCTTTCTGATCACTTTGGCCATTATCCATGGCCGCTTTAATAAAAGGAGCCCATTTATCTTTTTCTATTTGATTAAAGGTGCCGGGATCTGTGGAATTGTGATAGCTTATCACAATATAATTAAAATCCTTACCAGGTACCGCGTTGGCAGCCTGCTGCCATCCGTTGGTGCTATCGCCGGTTAGAAAGATCATCGCAGTTTCAGTACTAATGGAGTAAGTCTCCATTTTTGACATGGGAACTCCCGGAAAAAGGCTGGTAGGATCAAACACTTTACTAAGATCTGCATCCATATCGGGAAAAGTATTTATGAACATATAATTGGGAGCCTCATTCATATCGGTTCCTCCCACTTTTTCAAGGAGCGCCCAAAAGGTCATTTTTCCCTGGTCCACAGCTTTCTTAGCCACCTTACTCCAGTAGGTTGTTTCCCTTTTTACAAATTCATCCACTTTATCAGGAGCAACATGCCGGTATTGGAAAGTGGTTATCGTCTGAGAATATGATGACGTAACACAGCAAAACATCATCGCTATCATAAACAGGATGACTGGTGATCTTTTAAAATAATTTCTTTTCATTTTTTAATTTTTAATGATGAATAATAATACGTTCCGGTGATTACGCTGAACAATAATAGGTTCCGGTAATTAAAGCGCATAAGTTTATAGCAGGGCACGCCTATAAATGGCCAAAAGGGCACTTATCAGATTAACGAAGACGAAAATGCGGGATATATTAATTTAAATTAATCAACAATATCCTGGAGGTAGGGAAAAATCAATATGACCATATCAATTTTACCGAAGGTAGTCTAAGTTTCAATTAAGACCATAAATATTATTTAAAGAGAAACCAACACTACTTATTATAAGGAAGATATACGGCTGAGCAATACGACATGGCTTATCTGTGCCAAAGCACTTGTAATTTAATGTTTCCTATCTATATTTTTAAATGAGCAGCAAAGGGTTTTTAAAAAATGACATGCCGGATACCTTTACCTGGTGATGCTTTCATCGGCACAGATACGCATCAGCGCCAGGTCGTATATCTGCCAGTTTGAATACTATTTTGATCAGGTAAAGAAGAAGACAGCTATCTGCGGAACCGTGCACATTCATCATCCAATATTCAATCATACCGAATTTCCCGTGAGGGTTGTTTGTAAGAGTAATCTGTATTTTTTTCTTTATTTTTATAACGATTGCCACGCAACAATTCAAAGCCGGGCCTCATGTTTCCCCGGGTCAACACAATCACTTTGTAAGAGGTTGCTTATAAGAAGAAAATTTTATTATTTTGTCTGTTAATAACCAACTAACTTTTATGAAAATTTATTTGAAATTATTTGCGCCGGTATTGATGTCAATTTTATTTTTCTTAAGCGATGCCCAGGCACAAATTATAGCCCCGCCAATTGGTAAAGGCGATAGTACTTATACTAATGTAGATGTGGATGCCTCATTTCCCGGAGGGCCGCAAGCATGGACTAAATATATCACACAGCAAATTTTGCAGAGCGCAGACCAATTCCGCAAAAAGGATTACGGTACGTGTATGGTTAGATTTATAGTAGGGAGCGATGGTTATGTGCACGATGTAGAAGCCATGACAATGAAAAAATCCAGGCTCGCCAAAATTGCTATAGACGCTATTGAAAACGGACCGCGATGGGTACCCGCTCAGCAAAATGGGAAAAATGTAAATGCTTATAGAATACAACCGGTAACAGTAACCGAACCTGACAAGTAATTACTGTCCCTTTTTCGTCCCATTTGGTCTTTCATCTCAATTCTGGTAATTGCCCTTCTGTGCCGAAAGGAGTGTTATTGTGTGTTTTAGATTTCTATTCCTTCCCATGTCTTCACAGCTTCCACTCTCATTCGTCTTATTATTTTTTTTGCGCCGGGGCTTCGATGAAACAGCATTTGACTTCAAATAATATGCGATACAATCCTGTATACATAGATATCCATTAGTATAAGGTATCACCCAATACTCACGAGTATACAAGTTTGCAAAATCTTAGATCACCGGGGCTTTGCTTTCTTCATGCACAGTTGTACCGGCAATTACATTGTGTACTTCACTCATTTCAGGCTGACCCAGGTCAAGATCCATTGAAGCAAGGATGGGCATTAATGTTTTACCAAAATCCTGGAACTCTTCCATGCTGTTCCATACATCTGTAACCTCAAGGTTGTTAGGATCGCCATGGCATACATGATAGTTCCTTCCTTTAGGCGTGGATAGCCCTGCAGCGCTGAGTTTATCAAGCGCTTCATGATATTTTTCTGTCGTAAAACCACCATGTTTAAAATGAAGAATGAGTGGCATAATGAATGTTTTAATGGTTAAAAAAAGATTGTGTTGTTGCAAAAAATGAAAGGCGAATCGTTAGCAGCTATCGTTGATAGAAACAGGGGCACTACAAGGTAATAACTATTTTCGATCAGATCTAAAATATTACTTTACATTGACAAAGCCACCCGCTTTCCTCCAGGTTGCACATTCATCATGCAACAATCCTTTATGAGATTGCCACGGGGCAGAAAAATTAATTACAAGCATAGATCATCCTCTGCAATGATGTTTCAATTCGTGTTTCTCTTTGTTACAAATCAATCGATGCATCGCCGGATAAGGGGAGATACTTGCGCAATCAGGATGGATATCCTGAACCGGGGTATGACTTTTACAGTCATTGCATGTGATATTCTTTTTGAATAAATATCAACAGTTTTGCCCCTTCTGCATGCACTTCTTCCAACCAACTGATCAATCCGCTGAGACCATAATTCCATAATTGTTCATGGGCATACGCCTCATTCAACAACTTTTTTCCCTGTTTTGTTAAGGGTACCTTCCCATTCACATTTTTATTAAGACTGATAAAATCGAAAAATTGGCCGTATATATGCTGGTCGAGAAGGGCACCATACATTAAATCCGTCTGCCGGTAATAATTTCTTACGGTTTGATCATATTCCATTATCCTGTCTGAAACCGCCTTATTCCTGATGAGTCTTAACTCACCGCTGCTTTTTAGCTGCTGTATGGTTCTGTCGTTGGAAACAAAAGCTTTCAGGTCCAGGTTTTGAGTCCATAATCGATATGCGCGATTGGAGTTTTCAACAATTTCAGGAGATGATAATGCTGCAAGTACACTATCAACGCCGGCACTTTTTCCTCTCAATTGCATTAATATTTCGGCTGACTGGAGGGTATCTGATTTTAAATCCTGCACGATAGAGTGCACAAATTCCTTTTCGCGCCGGTGATCCTGCAATTGTTCGCGCCAGTTCTCTGCTATGAACCCACAAAAGACAGCGAGAAACAGCATCACAAATTCAAAGAAATAATGCCCGATGGTTTGCCCCGGTGCATGATGCAGATGTTCGGCGTGTGTTTCCATATTTCTATATATCACAGCCGGGTTTCTGAAGACCACCCGGCCTCAAATTAAAAGGTATATTCACATTTTTTCCAAATGAAGAAGTGGAGACACTTGCGCGAACATTGGGGAAATCTTTTACAACAAACCTGCTGCTACTGCTCCGGCAATCACATATTCCACTAGCGAGCTCAGGCATTTACCCGCTACAAACATTCGCGAATAATTCACATAAATGGCATTGGTAGTCTCAATAGTGAGAGAAAAAGCCGCCCAACAAATAATGCCGAATTTCATCCCCTCAAAAATATTCACAGGGCCATATTTACTTTTCCATAAATAAATAAGGGTGGTAAATAAAAAGGCAAACACTAAAGAAATGATGATACTTGCTACGTATGAACTGTTATCTTCCTTTCGCCACGCAGCAGGTGTAGCCTTTTGATATTTATGGAATAAAAAACCAGTGAAAAACCACTGAACTAACGTTATGGAAACAGTAATGATTAATACCGCCAGTATAAATTTTCCTGATAGCATACCTGTTTTATCAAACGCTTGCGCGATCTGAAGTTACTAAATGGTGAGATCATTTACGTTTTTTTTTGTGGCACAAAGTATGGCTCAGCTTCAGGCTCCCCTGCCAAACCCGCACCAATCCAACCGGTTTTTATTACTCAACTGAAGATGCTGAGATGCTTGTGCAAATGTGAGATTTTTAAAAATAAAAATGCCCGATACCTCTCGTGCGGCGTTTCGTCGGCACAGATACGCATCAGTACAGAGCCGGTCTGCATACCTGTGCCAGTTGGATTGGGAACACCTTCCCGGAAGAAAGTTGGAAAGCAATCATCTTGCTTTTCTATATGTTCGTTATTCTTAAATGTTGTTTTTGATATAAACAGCATTCCCGAAATCATATTTTGAATAAAGGGAAGTTTCTAAACAGCCAGCATGTGAAAAGGGTACTACTAATCCCACCTGGCAGACGAGGAAATGGCAAACTTACCGGAGCCGGTGAATATTAACGCGAGCGAGCATAGCAGCAGCATAGCTTCGGTTTCAATCGCCCATCCGCCTCCCATTTCTTTCACAGTAAAAATGCTGCTGCGAAGTACCATTAAAATAGCAACGAGCATGTCTGCTGCCACGAATAATGCGGCAAGCCGGGTTCTGAAACCCACAAGGATCATTAGCGGAGCTACCAGTTCGGCAAGATAAACGGCATATGCCAGGAAGCCCAGGCCACCCATCATTCCTTGTATCCATGCTACGCCATGCATTAGTTTGAACCAGCCGTGAAAAAAGATGATTAGCGCAACCGCAACCCGGAGAAATAACTTTCCAAGGTCATCATTTTTTAACATGATCAAAGTTTTTTTAAAGGTATAAATATTTAAAATATTTTTTCCGACCTCTTTGGTCGTTCTATTTCAAACCTAAAAACAATCCCCAATAACTAAAAGAGGCGCCGTTGCTTGTGTTTTGGAATAGGCTTGTAGCGGGTCATCACCACCAACAGCATTAATCCATCTAAAGTATTATAAAACGAGGCCCTTCTCTTGGCGGGTGGAGCTCCCCCTGATTATTTGAACAGTCTCCGGACAGCATGGTGTTCCGGTCCCAAATTTAATAAACATTCCGGCCTGTAAAAGCCCCCGAACGTCAACAGCAGCCAATCATTTTATTTTATTTAAACATTGTATAATTTTCCCCGGTTTAAAACAGAATAATTAGTTTTATAATCGCTTTATGTATTCCACCGTATTGTTTATTTCCCTTTTGCAATAAAACATACATAATTAATGTGGACTAAAGAAAAAATAAAAGCTTTTGCCCGTGATATCAATTATCGCCATCAATCTACATCGGGCGAACTCAATACACTGCATACCATATTGGCAGATGATGAAGATTGTTATGGCATGACAGAAGGCATGATGAAAAAAGTGCACTCAGGTAAATATTCGGGGTATGGAATTGCTTTGTTAACAGATAAACGATTCTTGTTTTACTACAAAGGATTTTTAGGCTCTGTTACCAGGGAAGAATTTCCGCTTGGCACCATATCTTCTATCACATTTCATAAAGGATTAGTATTTGGTTCGCTCCATGTATATGCTGCCAATGTGGATGAAGTTATTATTCAGCCGTGCGATAACAACAATGCTGCGCGGATTGCCCGGGTATGGCAACACATTGTAAATGAAAAAAACATTTTTGAAACAACCCCGGCAAGTGAAACAGTTACCGACCCTGTGGCTGAACTTGAAAAATGGCATAGTTTAAAAGAAAGAGGGCTTATAACAGGCGACGAATATAATTTGAAGAAGAAACAAATATTGGGGTCATGATCGTCGAATTTTTTGCCTCCTTCCTGTCGGGTGTCCTCACCCGACGTTCCACGATCATAATTTAATTAATCAAATGCCCCGTGGACACCCGCCAAGTGGGTGGTGAAAGACCAGCATGGGAGCTAAAAAGGCCATCTTCATCAATTATAAATATCTTTAAAAAATGGAAACGTCCCGGGCCGGCAATACTTCGAAAAAAATATCTTATGTACTCACTGCCCTCATGGGGATCCTGGGCCAGATAGCATTGGGTATTTACTATTCAGGAGCCCTCGTTCCAAGGGAACTGACTGTGGGCAATCTTTCCGCGGCGCAATTAATGGAAGATATAGCGCGTAATCACACTTTGATTTTTTGCGATGCTTATTTACAAGGTATCGGCACATTATTATCCGTCATCTTTTTCATAAAACTCGTATATCTTTCCGATGCCGGCAACCGGTTTTCGGGCTGGCTGGTCATCATTACCTCAGCTGTTGTATTAACCATCGCACTGGTAGATGTTACTTTTACCGTTGCGACGGTCACTGCTGCGTTGGCGGGACATACGGATACTATGCAACTTGCAACTGATTTTATAACAGGATCGACTGAGGCCTTTGATTATACCTTCCTTTTTGTACCGGCACCATTGCTGATTATCTCTCTTGCTATGGTTATATTAAGTTCTGGCTTTCTCTCAAAAATGTTTGGTTATATAGCTATCATCATTGGAGTTGCTTTCATAGTCGTGGGCATCACCAGTTTGTTCGCTACTCTTGCTGGCTCTTTGGGAGTTGCTTTTGAGATAGTACAACTAACGCAGGTGATGTGGGTACTCACCTCCGCAATCTTCGTTTTAACTTACCGTCCAAAAAAACAGGGGCCTTAAGGATGACAAAAGAAACGCTAAGTTCATCCGCACACCCTGGCACCGATATGCGGCCTAACCTTGTGCTGATGCGTATCCGTGCCTTTGAAAAGATTTACAAGGTTAAAGTATCCAACAACTTTAATTCTAAAAGATCTTTGCGTCAAATGATAATCGATCGCACTGCTGTATTTCGTGCTCATCTATAAATGTAGGAAGAAAAGCCACTAAGGCACAACCAGCATTCTTCGGCACCGATACGCCACGCCACATTTCCGGGCCGCATATCCGCCAGTGAGGGAGTAAGTAAAGTAGCACTATTTTTTTGAGAGATATTCAGTTATCGTAAGTATTTCTGTCTTACCAACTTTCTTTAACACTAAAAGGTCTTTGTCGCCGGTAAGTAAATGTGTAGCTTTCCCGTCCCGTGCTAATGCAAAGTAAAAAATTATCTTTGGGATCCCGGCATAAGTTTACATTAGCCGTAACCGAAATGAACTTAGCTTTTGTCCGTAATTTTATTAACAAATCTTCCAGGTCGCTTATTGAGAAATATTTTTTGAATTTTGAACGTTGGGCAACTTCCACAAATTCATCAATTAAATCCTGGCTAAAGAGAAATGTTATTTTGTTATTAGCAATGAGTGAGTCAACTTTAGAATAGTCGCTGGTTAACAGAAAACTAATCCAAAGGTTGGTGTCAATAACTATTCTATGCTTTGTTTTTGCCGGCATATCTTTTTGACCTCACACTTTCCACTTCTTTTGTTATTTCGTCCGATGTCGGGGGATTGGATGCTGCTTTTCTGCGAAGGCGCTTAACCACACTTATAAAAGGGTCGTCTGATGTTTTTGAAAGGGCGATTAATTTCATGTCTGCAAGATCTTGTAGTAGCTTGTCAGCCTTTGGATTCAATATGTCAACCTGGTATGTCATATAATCAAATTTAGCAAAAATAGTTCAGCTCTTAACGGTCTATCTATCATTGAACCGTATCTATCGCCACTGGCGGATATGCGGCTTAGCTTTGCGCCGATGCGTATTCGTGTCTTTGAAAAGTTTTACAAGGTAAAGTATCCAATATTTTTAATTCTAAAAGTACTTGCCTCCATAATCACTGATCGCACTGCTGTATCTCCAGCTCATCTATAAATATAGCGGGAAAATACTTTAAAGTACGATCAGTATTCTTAGGCACGGATACGCCACGCCACATTTCCACGCCGCATATTCGCTGGGATGGAAAGGACTAAGCGAAAAAAATCAAAAAACTAAAACAGAAAACTGTAGCATGTCTGCAGCCACCGAAAGCCAAGCTGCAAAAAAACATTGACTACTGATAGGATGCCGGGTGTGTTAATTTTTAAAAAAGTATCTAAATTTATGAAACGGAAAAAATCTTGAGAGAGAACGGTTCAATTACCATTGCATCTTTCTCTTTCAAGACCTGTCAGTTTTACGGGAAGAAATATAAAAATACAGTTACAATATTAACCCTCTTAGCGGAACTTTAGGTACATGGGATACACGATGGTAACCTCAATTTTATTGCGATACAAAAATTGCAGTAGTGGTTAACCAATAATTGATGCTAATATAAAATGAGGAGATATGGTAAGAATAGATTTGTCGTTGCCTTTAATTTGCACTCTTATTATCACGGCACTTTATTGGAGCTGGATTGCTTTTGAAATCTGGCTTGTTGCCCGCGAAAGCGGAACCGAAAAAAATGATTCGGAAGACAGGGGGAGCAGAAATAATATTATTCTTTGGTGGAGTATTGGAATTGTACTTGGAATATTTGCCATACCAAATCTCTTTCCGAAACTTACAATCCCCGGTAATGCTAACATACTTTTTGCTACGGGAATTTTTTTTATCTCAGCAGGCATTCTTCTGCGTTACTGGTCGGTCCGGAAACTGGGAAAATTATTTCGTTCAAAAATAGTTATTCAGGAAAACCATAAACTTATTACAACGGGACCTTATAAGTATCTGCGTAATCCTTCCTACACCGGGGTAATTCTTACGCTTGTTGGCTTTGGTATTGGCATTGGTAATTGGCTGAGCCTGATTTGTCTTTTTATTATTGCTTTCATTTCTTTTGTCCGGCGTGTTTCATTTGAAAACCAGGCATTGTTAAGAAAGTTCGGTAATGAATATGAAGATTACCAGAAAAAGACGTGGTCGCTAATACCATTTATATGGTAAAGAAATTTTCTGGTGCATAAAAATGGAAAACAGCATTGACACAAAGTTCCCATTAGTCCGGGCCTTTAATGAGGTGGCGGAGGCAAGCACCGGCTTTGTCTCTCCTAATGCTACTCTCCGGACGCGTAGTAATTTTTTCCCGGTTGATTTGCCGGATTTTGAAAAATCCGATAATTTTAAAGTGCAAAACACATTGATATGAGAAAGTTATTTCGCTGGCTGCTTATCATTATTGTCATCATTGTTGTATTGATTGGCGCATTTGCAGCTTTTATTTCTATAAGAGGCGTTCCCACATACACCCCTGAAAAGGTTGCACTGAAGGTTGAAAGTACCCCCGCACGGGTGGAAAGAGGAAGACAACTTTCGGCGATGTTGTGCAACGACTGTCACATGAATGATAAGACACAAAAACTAACGGGAAGAAAATTGGCTGAAGTATCTCAATTTGGTACGGTCTATTCAAGAAATATAACCAACGATCCGGTGCATGGCATTGGTAAGATGACCGATGGCCAGCTTTATTATTTGCTGAGAACAGGCGTTCGCCCCGACGGAAGATTTTTACCTGTAATGGCGAAGCTTCAAAAAATGTCTGACGAAGACCTGCAATCCGTTATTGCTTTTCTTCGTTCCGGCGATCAATGGGTACAAGCCGATCCTGCCCCCGACGTGGATTCCAAATATTCGTTCCTGGCAAAGTTCTTAACGAATATGAAAATAATTAAACCCATGCCCTACTATAGTTCCGTTCCGGAACCCGATACTACCGATAAGGTTAAATGGGGTGAATACGTTTGCCTGTATAAGGTAGAATGTTATACCTGTCATTCCAGGAACTTTACTACCGATGATTTTATTAATCCTGAAAAATCGAAAGGCTTTTTTGGGGGTGGCAATAAGTTCAACATGCCTGATGGAAGTACGATCCGGACGCTGAATCTTACCATGGACGATGCAACAGGGATTGGCAAATGGACCGAAGATCAATTTGTAAAAGCAGTAACTACAGGAATTGTTCCCAATGGCCCGGCATTGCGACAGCCTATGAAACCTTACGTTTATTTAAGCGACGGTGAGGTAAGGGCTATCTATGCTTATTTGAAAACCATTCCAAAGATCAACAACAAAGTAGATCGAAAAGTTCAGTAACAATTGTCTGGGCCGTGCGGAATCAGGCCCTTTCCGCTGGCGGGTGCCTCACCCGGCGTTCCACTATCATAACTATAAATGTAGCGGGAAAATGCATTAAAGTACAATCAGTATTCTTCGGCACGGATATGCCACGCCACATTTCCAGGCCGCATATCCGCCTTTACGGGGTTGTTCTTAACTAATTTACATGTTGTACAGGATGGACGATAAGAAGATCTTTTTATTTAAACATTCTCTGCACAGCATGGGGTTCATCAGAATGCAAATTAAAATGTATGCAGTAAATTGAATTGTTTTTACAACTGGTGCATGGAACAACTTACTAAAATCGGTCGTTTATTATATGGGCTTGGCCTTGTTGCGGTAGGAATACACCAGGTTCTGCTCAAAGATTTTCGCCCGGAAATATTACCCCCGTTTCCTGCATGGGCTCATCATTATGTAGTGTTCCCGTTTCTTGCAGCAATAGCTTTGATATTTGCGGGCATTGTGATCTCAGGGGTATTTAACACCAGGCCCGTTATTTCAAAAAATGTTTGCCTGTATGCAGGGTTTTGTTTTCTCGCAATCGTCATTACCTGCCAGTTGCCGTATGTTCTCATCTTTAGTGCTGATAAAATCTCCCGCCTGGATGTTTGGTTTAATGGCGGTGAAGAGCTTGCATACTGTGGAGGCGCTTTTGTAATGGCAGGTTCATTTGCAGAAAATAACCGGAGCCGAAATAAAAAGAACCTCTTTTTAATATGGTTAGAAAAACTAATTCCAGCCGGAAGAATTTTTTTCGCCATATTGATGTTGTTGTTTGGATGCAGCCATTTTGTATTTACTGATTTTGTTGCTACCATGGTGCCCAAATGGTTTGGGGCGCCATTGTTTTGGACTTACTTTGCGGGAGCTGCGCTTATCGCGTCTTCCATTGCAATCATTTTCAAAATCTGGATAAAGGTGGTGGCGCTGCTCTTAGCCATTATGCTCTTTCTTTTTTTTATTTTCTTCCATATACCTGATGCTGTTGCCAACCCTTATACCATGCACGGAAATGAAATTGTCCGGGCCACAGTTGCGCTGCTTTTCTGTGGTATTGCTTTAGTTATCGCAACAACAAATTACAATAAATCGTTGCCTTACAAGTAAGTCATTGGCTGTAGGTGTTCCTATATAAACACCGGCCAGGTAAGTGGGAATACTTGTCTCCCATAATGGCGCAATGAGGAATAGCCTGAAGCCCGGCCCACTTGTGCCTTGTAATGCTAACCGTACCCTAATCCCGGCAACCACTCTTTCATAATAAAGCTTATTACACCTAAAGGTACATTGCTCTTTTCTGTGGCACAAGAAAGCTTTCGCACTTGCCCGCTCCTCACTCTTGCGCCAATGCAAACCTATTTTATATGCTTGGACTAAAAGGAGGATCTTTTCCTTTCAATAAACCAACTCATTGACGCAGTCACCAGATTGCTTCGTGCCTCGCAATAACGTGAGCGCGCGGTCGGTTTGCTGACTACGCTATCAGAATGCTAACCGCGCACGTCTTTGCGAGGAGGAACGACGAAGCAATCTGATCAATGCGACCTTGAACTGCATGAGCAAAAGTCAGGTGGTCTTTTCCTTTCAATAAACCAACTCGTTAACGCAATCACCAGATTGCTTCGTGCCTCGCAATAACGTGAGCGTGCGGTCGGCTTGCTGACTACGCTATCAGAATGCTAACCGCGCACGTCTTTGCGGGGAGGCAGGTGGGTGGCAACGGATACTTTATACAGCAGTTCGTATATTTTATACCCATGTGGTGCATACCGCTCGCTGTATATGCATTATCTTTATCGGGCAATTCATTATTCATTAAGCAGTAATTACCATGACCGACAAAACCATACACCAGGGAAGAAATGTAAAACGCATACGCGAAATGCTGGGCATAAAGCAGGAGGCCCTTGCCGCAGAGCTGGGAGACGACTGGAACCAGAAAAAAATATCCCTGCTGGAAGGCAAAGAAACCATTGAACCGCCAATACTGGACGAAGTAGCCAAAGCCTTAAAAGTGCCCGTAGAGGCAATTAAGAATTTTAGTGAAGAATCAGCGATCAATATCATATCCAGTACGCTACATGATAATGCTGGTTCAGTTTTTTATAATCCGACATTCAATCCGATCGACAAAGTCGTTGAGCTTTATGAAAGATTGATAAAAGATAAAGAAGCAATGATCGAAGAGTTGAAGAAGTTAATTGAAAAGAAAGCATAACAAAAAATTACTTCCCGGCACTGATACGCAATTTTAACCCCTGTAGGTATTATCTTGCTTCCATCCTAACAAACTATAAGGCCTGTAACGCTCCCGTCTGGTCTCCTGACCAATGGGTGTATAAACCCACCGATAGTTGCCGGTAAAATGCGTCAACATATTAAAGTTACTACTTCTGTCCTGATACAACTTTCTATCAGGCAAAAACGGAAACATTACAATAGTTGGCCGTTGGTCAGGAGACCAGAAGGCGGCTCTCACGAGTGGTTGATGTGGGCTTGCGAAAGAGGGAACGCCCACGAAGGCTGAAAATTTATTTTCATTCACTTTCCCATAGCTCAGTTATGCTATGGGCTTTAACTAATTTTTTAAATGAAGATATATTTTTTCTTATTGAAGTTTCGTCTGCAAAATCTGAAAGATCATACCTTTTCGATATAAAAACCTTATCTCCATCTACTTTCTCATATTCATCGTTTTCAGATTTTTTCCAACTTAATTCAAAGTCTTCCGGTTTCCAGGTATTTTTGCCCATATACAAATAAACTTTGGTAACACATTCTTCTGGTGGTGGAAATCTTTCAACGTCAATTGCTGTAACGTCCTCATCCGAATCGTCAAAACCACTATCAGCATTAAATGCAATTGCTAACTCATATTTATTGCCGTCAACAATTTCGTGCCCTAAATAGAATTCATAAGAATACATGTTAAGCCAATCCCATGACCACCTATCTATATTTAAGCTGCTGCCATTTCTGGGTGGGTTGCTCGAATACAATGAATAACCTGAAACTATGTGCATAGATAGTAGATTTGCAACAAAATCCGCGGTATCCATTATCCTCCGCTGATAAAAATATAGGAGCCTATATGCTTTTCTTACGTCTACAAAAATATCTTCAAGCTCATTCTTTGCAAGTATTATCATAAGGGAAAATTTTTAAATTTTATATGTCTCACTGATTCGGGAAAATTAATAAGATTCAGTTTTCTTATACTGCCAAAATATATTCTTAAACAAATGTTCACGACATGTTTTATTCGGTACTCTTTTGGAAAATTATCGAACAGATCGCCAGTTCTAAAACCATGCAATGCAAATGATTTAACAAGGTCATTTAAAATGTTTCGAACAGAATCCGTTAATTTCCCCTTTTCCTTATTAGATAGCAACTTGTTTATTTGGTATAGAATTCTCACCCACCGACAAGTAGTGATTGGTACTGATTTGACAGGCTCCTGTTTCTCGGAGCCATTTAAAATACCTGCTAAAGCGATAAGATATAAGGGTTTTCTGTCGGCTTCTGAATATTGATTGTAATAACCTATTATTTCAGATTGCCATTGAGTTGGTTTTTGTTGTTGGGAATAATCATCTCGTTTAGCTTCAATTATCAAATGAAAATTATCAAACTCTAGAAATAAATCTGGTTCAATATAATTGATATTGCCAGTTTGTTCACAATTCCAATGTGGCCAAAAATCGTATGATAATAATCGACCAACGCTTTGAGGTATAGAAGGATAGTAACATGCTTTATAAAATAAATCCCAAAATAGATTAACAGGTAAGTAAAATAACAATGAAAAAATTGAAGATGTTAACGAATCCTCCGAACCTCTAAAAGCCTCTCTCCAATTAAAGGCCTGATCGCCTTCATTTACAATATTTTTACCAAGCCTGTTTCTTTGAATTAAATAAAGCATCGCGCTGGATTTTTAGTATGCTTTTATCACTCTTAATTTTCTTTCCAAATTTAACCTCCCTATCCCTTACGATCATTTGTCTCAATCTAATTGAAACCATTAAATCTAAAACAAAGATTCAATCTCAATTAACCTGTATTGTTTATTTTTAATTTATGTCTCATTCCGGTTCTTGTTTACTAGAATTGGTTACCGGGCTTGTTGCCATAATTAATTTCGAAAATATGTCTTTAAACTTTATCGAATATTGTACAAGCCAATCGACTGCTTCATCAACTTTTACGGGATCGCCGAAGTCAGTTGAATGCAGTAAAAGAATGACTTTATCTTTATTTTCAGGATTGGGATTCCATTGCAACGGTTGACCAATAGCAGTTTCAATTTCTAATTTTTTACTTTCTAAATAAGGAAGCATAGTATCAACGATTTGATTTCTTATATAGACTCGAACGCCTACTGTGTCATTATCTGTATTGCAAATATTCGATAGATGAATATTACTTTTTCCAAGACTTATATCGAACCAGTATTGCGGCCTTGGTGTTTGTAAAGAAGCGATTTTTTTTGTTTTTGCTGCCTTATCCTTAAACTTATTCCAAAACTCTAATTGGATTTTTCTTTTTGCAGATAATTCATCTGAGTTTTTTGATATTGTCGCTTGCCGGACTGCCAGGTTAGGTCTGCTAATAATATTAAATCTCAATGCCGGATTACTATTATCAATCTGCCAAAGTTCGACCTGAACCCCATAAAGAGAAATGTCATCTGAAGTATGATCGTTCAACCAATCTAATGCTTTCTTATGTTCTTCGGTAAATTGAGTTGCTATCCAGATAATAGTAGAAGCATCAAGAACAGATGCATACGTTACTGCCTTCCCCAAATGATCATGATTAGTTTTTTCGAGTTGATTTTCTATAACGACGTATTTATCAGTTCCAGTATCTTTAGCTAAGATATCCGCAGAAAAGGGGCCGCATTCCACCTCTATATTCACAACTTCCAATTCAAGCCCCAATGCGCTATTTAACTCTTTAATATTTTCTGCTAACCATGGAGTAAAATCACTTGCCTCTTTATTCCATTTAAGTCTTGCAGGCACAGTTTTTAAAATTCCTAAATTTATATTCATAGATTTGTTTTTTATATTCACTGCACTGTCAGCGCAAATTCCGATTCGTTATTTTTAATCCCTGTAGGTATTATCTTGCTTCCACCCTAATAAACTATAAGGCCTGTAACGCCCCCGTCTGGTCTCCTGACCAACGGGTGTATAAATCCACCGATAGTTGCCGGTAAAATGCGTCAACATATTAAAGTTACTATTTCCGTCCCGATACAACTTTCTATCAGGCAAAGACGGAAACATTACAATAGTTGGCCGTTGGTCAGGGGAGGTAACTATATACGAGTTAGACTAAGATAGTGGTTTTTATTATCTTGTTCTAAAATACGTATATGAGTATCTGGGATTTTTTATTGAGCAGTTCCTCAATAGTGTTTACTGCAATAATAACTTATATACCATTAAGGTACGACATGCATCATAAAACTACCCATAGAGTGTTTCTAATTTTTGCAGTGTTGGCCGTTGCTTCTGGTGTAGGTGCTACATATAATTTGTGGCGCAGCAGCGTAAAAGCTGAAACTGATAAAACAAACCAACAAAGTGAATTTTCAAGACAATTATCAGATTTGAAGAAAAGCAATTCAAGAGAATTAATAGATACACGGCGGTATATAGTAGATAGTATGACCTCTATTTATAATAAAGAAGGCGAGAGACAAAAAGAGCAGTTAGATTCATCTGAAAAACGACATAATATACAATTGGATTCGCTTGAGGCAAGTAAACAGCGAAAACTTAACTCGTTTGATAAAAATAGATTAGTTAGGCTTATTAATGATGCTTTAAAGTCAAATAATCTCTCAATCAATACGCCTATAAATGTTTCTGCACCTTTGGGAGACAATGAAGCTCGTATATATGCAAGAGAGATTGTTGAATTTTTAAAATTCAAGAGATTTAATGTAATTGCAATCTCTAATAGTGCGACACATGATATAATATCTGAGTATATAGAAAATACAAATCAATTTCGGGTTTTGTATAATGAAAGAGATGGGTATATATCAATAGGTGTGGGAGTTTTAGGTAATAGACCGTAATAATCATACTCTAACTTTCACTAATTCCGGATATTCTTTTATCATCTTTCCAAATGTCCATAAAGCTTTATCAATTTCAAAATGATCATAATCATCTACTAATTCAAGCATATCAAGAAAGAAAGGACAATATTCTTTGTGAAAAATTTCAAGTTTCGATTTTTGTGCAAACGGCAAAGGCTTTTCATCCTCCTGATGTTGTATAAACATAAAAGCACGATAAACATGCTGATCAAATATCGGCCAGGTGGAAGGCTTTATAATATGTAATAAAAATATTTGCCAAATAGCGGACATTCTTCCAAACGTGCTATCAAATTTTGCTTGGTCAAATTCTCGTTTCAATTCATGGATTAATTCTTCATGTTCTAAAACCTGGCTTAGCAATGATTGTTCCTTTTTGCCACTAAAATTCATTCCATTCTTCCATTCAAATAAACTCCTTACATCTCCCTGGGAAAATTCCGTCTTTTCAACAAGGCCCCCGTAATGGCGCAAGTATGAGGAATAGCCTGAAGCCAAGCCCACTTGTGCCTTGTAATGCTAACCGCACCCTAATGCCGGCAACCACTCTTTTATAATAAAGCTTGTTACACCTAAAGATACATTGCTCTTTTCTGTGGCACAAGAAAGCTTTCGCACTTGCCCGCTCCTCACTCTTGCGCCAATGCAAACCTATCTTTATATGCTTCGACTAATGGGGGCAGGCACAAGCTGATGCGTCAGGTTACCTTCTTTTATATGCTTGGACTATTGGGGGGCCAATAGCGATTAACACAGATGGCTTAAAAAGTACTTCTGTAATGAAGCTCTTTAAATTAATAATTATGCTAAAAAAAATGACGATTGTCATTACCCAAAAACATTTGATTTATTTAGTATGCAGTAAAATTAATTGTTCCCTCTAGTTAGCACGAAAATGAAATACTTAATTTAATTTATCCTTTATAAACATTTTCATTATGCCAATCAACAAACCTGCGTTCTGGCATATCCTTCATCCTATTCGGCAAATTATAAAGCTTATCGCCATGAAATCGATAATATTCCTTTCCATTTTCAAATTCTTCCTTTATTCTTTTACTCACTTCAACTTTTAAATCCTGCGTAATGGTTATGTATCCTGAATCAAAAAGCTTATGCAGGTCAGAACGTAACAGTAGAGCATTTGAAATAAAGTGAGGCCCAGATTCCGCAAAAGGTTTGATATGGGCAGCATCTAATACCGGTAATGTCTTTTCACCGGAGATAGCGCATTTTCTATTGTACGCATCAGTAACCAAGACTCTGAATGCTCCCTGTCCTAATCTCACTTTTGTTAAGACAGATTTACCATACATAACATCAGGTTCTTCCAGGATTAGCTGACTTTTTTCTTCTTCAGGAGTTTGATACAAGTATTTTTGAAGCAGCTGATCTATTCTGTTCCAAAGCCGTTCTCCAAATTCGGTATCGGTTGAATAGGATTTGCCTTGTACGATGTTAATACTCCAGTTTTCCGGAACCGATATCCATTCTTCTTCTTTAAAAAATATTGGGTTAGTCAAAACAATGCAGCCAATCGTTGGATTTAAATCACTTTTATCTCTCCTGTACTTTAAAATCATTCTTTGCAATTCGTGAAAAGAAATGCATCCATTTCCTTCCCCAAAGGCGTCCCAGGCTATTGAAATTGGCAAATAAGTATGACTGGAGAAAAAGCCAATGCCTCCAATTGCATTAATCGGACTTTTAAGTTTGAAAAGAAATGATTCGCCCGGTTTCAGCACTTTAAATACTGCATTACCTCCAGGCTGCCAGAAATTGACATCATCTCTATTCCGCTCGCTCAAAAATTTGAACCAATTGTTATCTGTTACTCCAAGATAAAATTTCATAATGCTATTTAAAGAAGAAAAGTTTTGATAGAAACCAGGTTACATTCCGGTTTATTATCTATAATGCATTCATATCCTAGACCTAAAATAATTTTGCGTCTCCTTATCTGTAAAATAAACATAACATCCCTTCATCCCTCTTGTCATTAACGTTCTATAAGTGTTCTTAATGATCATACGCAAAGTTGATTTTGCATCCTCAGGGTGCTTTTCCAATAATCGCTTGTAACCCTTCACAGACCTATCTGATTTAGCCCTTGCCGCAGGTTGCGTTAATACTCTTTCATTATTTACGATCAAATCCGGGCCCACAATAACGCCGATATAATCAACCTCCAGGCCCTGGCAGGTATGAATACAGCCAATTTCATTCACTGATTCCGGGCTCACTATCCAAAGGCTTCCATCTGTAGTGAGATTCCATTTCATCTCAAAATCAAATTGCGGAATCACCACATCATAAAGTTTAGAATTCCTTTTGCTGTTCCATTCCCAGCAGTAACCGGCAACCATCCGGGACTTATTATTGATTTTATTCTTTTCAATAATTGCATCCCTTAAGTTAACCGGGGAGGAGAATATTTTGAAATCATAATCTATCCCTTCCAGTGAAGTATTTGCTGTTTCTCTTATTTGCAAAGTATTATCCAGCCACGCGAGGTATCCATCTGACCCGTTACATCGAAATTGTGAAGAAAGTTCCAATTCTTCAACTTCTGCATCTGTCCTGTAAGCCCATTTTTTGATTTCCTGTATTGTTCCTATGTCGCTTAGTGTTACCCTTTGATCTTCATCTATAAAAAATATGCAAGATTGTGATGCATGAATAAGTTCCTTCACCTGGTTATCTCCAAGGTTACCGTATAATCCTGAGCGCTCATTTAACCTGTGAGCTTCATCAACAATTAAAACATCAAAAACATTCGCCTTTGAACTGAAAAACCCCCCGGAACCTTTAAATAAATTCGAGATTTCAGTTTTCTTAAACGATCCGGTCAATTTACTTTCATAAACTGCCCGCGGAGCGGCATTTTTTGAAACGTACTGCGCTACCAATCCTCTTCTTGTTAATTCGACCAATAAATTCACAGCTACAACAGATTTTCCCGTACCGGGTCCACCTTTTACAATGAGAACCTTTTTCTTATTAGCTGTCGCTTTTTTAGAAAGTTCTAATGCCGCTTCAAAAACAATCTTCTGGTCATCGATCATAGTAAATTCTTCATTCCCCTTCAGCATAGAACTTAAGCTATCTGCCAACATTTTCGATGGTCGTATTTTTCCCCGTTCAATTCGGTAAAGTATCTTATTAATATCCCCGTATTTGACATATTGCTTAATGAAATCGCGCAGCTTACCGGCATCACCCTTTAAAAAAACCGGGGCTTTTTGTAGATGTTCTTTATAGTGTTCGTTAGTTATAACATCGTCGGCTACATAATTATGCAAATATGCACAAGGCTTAAGTTGAATGTTATCTTGGGAGACTGTTTCATTGAAATTGTATAAAAGACTTGCATAAGACCAGGCCTGGTAAGAGGGATGTGTAAACTCTCCAAAATGCCTCCCCACCCTGGTATTAACAATGGCATCTTTTGAGGAAAGTGTTGCTTCAGACCAGCGTTTGAGTTCTACAATAACACAGTACTCCTGGTTGCTTTCTCCATTCCCTGTTAAGATGAAATCTATCCGCTTGCCAGACTGCGGGAGTTGATATTCAATTGCTACGCCACAGTTACCAGGTATGTCATCATCTCTAAGTACTCTCTCCATGTATTGCATAGAGTCCCGCCAGGAACTAATCTCATTGGAAGCAGTTGATCTGTTCAAATGTTTTTTAAAGAAATCCAGAATTTTTGTTTCTATCCGGTCTTCGAAAACATCCTCGGTGAAATCAGACTTTGAAGCTTGGTAAACTATCATCGTTTATAGTTCATTATACTTTTTTGCAGTTCCTTTTGCTTTTTCCACGGGGTATTTTAGCGAGTTAGCTTTTATCTTTTCAAGAATGATTTCTTCAACCGAAAACCCATATTTCTCAGCAAGAAGCAATGCAAAGGCAAACACATCAGCCAATTCTTCCTTTATTTTTTCCTTACTTACTTCTTCTGGTTTTTTCCATAAAAACAATTCTAATAATTCACCCGCTTCCACATTGATAGCGATTGCGAGATCCTTCGCATTGTGAAATTGTTGCCAGTCTCTTTCCTCGGTGAACCTGTGCAGTTGCGTTAATACTTCTTCCATTTCGGTTATGAATTTTTTTTAATGCTATTAACAATAAAGCCAAACGGACCAAAGACTACTGCATTCTGAAAATTAGCTTTTCAAAAACGTAACTTAAATACCTAATTTCCGCAGTCTTTTAAATAGATATATCAAATGTATCGAATTACCTCAAAAATTTAAACATCATCCCTCCTTTATCTCGCCCAATATTCACCAATTTTACGTCCCTCCCTATGCCATAGAATCACGATTTATATACCTATGTATAGCCATTGTATAACCATAGAATCACGATTTATATACCTAAGTATGGCCGTTATATAACCATAGAATCACGATTTATATATCTATGTATGGTCATTGTATAACCACAAAATCACGATTTATATACTTATGTATGGCTATTGTATAACCACAAAATCACGATTTATATACATAAGTATGGCCATTGTATAACCATAGAATCACGATTTATATACCTGAAAAAGCATTTTCGAGGGCAAGGAATGTGGATAAAAACATGTAGTCATAAATTTTTTTTGCCCTTGCAGCCGGTAACACGATACCCCGGAATACGCTACAGCAGGGCATTGTGGGCAGGCAACGAAAAGGGTGGCGATATATTATGTCCCAAATATGGGACTTGACGGGCATGGGTGCATTTAGCAATTTCGCACTACCGCAGGCACAAAGCAGGCGGCAATTTTTAAAAATCAAAATATCACTATCATGAAATCGAACACAAGGAAGGTGGTAAAAACCTTCAAACAACTGGCAGATTCTAAATTTCTCACCTTCGGCCAAAATGTAACCAGCTCCATGACGGATGCTGCTGCTGTTTTTCCGTCGCCGGTGCCCCCGCTGGCGGATATTACCACGGCGCTTACCAACTTCGGCGGCCTGCTGCTGGAAGCAGCGTCGAGAGACAAGGTAGCGGTGCAGCAAAAAAACCAGACCAAACTGGTCATAAAGCAGATGCTGAGCCAACTGGCGGACTATGTAAACACTACCACCACCGACCCTGCGCTGCTGGTGCAGAGCGGCTTTGAGCTGAACAAGGTGCCTCAGCCTATAGCCATCGCGGCCCCAACCCGCCTGGAACTTACGGACGGCGGCAATGCGGGAGAGCTTACGCTGAAGTTTAAAGCGGTAAAGGGCGCTGCGGGCTACCTGTACCAATACACTGCGGATGCTACGCAACCGGAAACGAGCTGGGTAAGTACACCGGGTACTACCACGCGGTATACGTTTACCGGTCTGAACCGCGGTACTACGTATTTTGTTCGCGCGGTGGCCGTGGGCGCCAACCAGCAGGTAATGAACAGCGGCGTGGTGAGCAGGGTATCGCAGTAGATGCTATGCCGGGAGTGAAAGCCTGTCGGCTATGCTCAATGTGCAACCCGGAGTAAACATTAGATTGCTTCGTGCCTTGCAATGACGTGAGGGTATGATCCGTTTACTGACTACGCAATCGTAATGCTAACCGCGCTCGTCTTTGCGAAGGTGTGGCCGGCTTGCTGACTACGCAATCGTAATGCTAACCGCGCTCGTCTTTGCGAGGAGGAACGACGAAGCAATCTGCTCAGTGTAACCTTGAACGGCTCGGGTAATGGGCAGGTGGTCTTTTCCTTTCAACAAACCAACTCATTAATGCAGTCACCAGATTGCTTCGTGCCTCGCAATGACGTGAGGGAATGATCCGTTTACTGATTATGGAATCGTAATGCTAATGGCGCACGTCTTTGCGAGGAGGAACGACGAAGCAATCTGATCAGTGTAACCTTGAACGGCTCGGGTAATGGGCAGGTGGTCTTTTTCCTTTCAACAAACCAACTTATTAATGCAGTCACCAGATTGCTTCGTGCCTCGCAATGACGTAAAAGAATGATCCGTTTACTGATTATGGAATCGTAATGCTGAATGCGCTCGTCATTGCGAGGAGGAACGACGAAGCAATCTGATCAGTGTAACCTTGAACGACTCGAGTAATGGGCAGGTGATCTTTTCCTTTCAACAAACCAACTCATTAATGCAGTCACCAGATTGCTTCGTGCCTTGCAATGACGTGAGGGAATGATCCGTTTACTGATTATGGAAACGTAATGCTAACCGCGCTCGTCTTTGCGAGGAGGAACGACGAAGCAATCTGATCAGTGTAACCTTGAACGGCTCGGGTAATGGGCAGGTGGTCTTTTCCTTTCAACAAACTAACTTATTAATGCAGTCACCAGATTGCTTCGTGCCTCGCAATGACGTGAGGGTGCGGTTGGCTTGTTGGCGATGCAGTCGGAAGGCTAACCGCGTCCGTCTTTGCGAAGGTGTGGCCAGCTTGCTGATTATGCAATCGGAAGGCTAACCGCGCACGTCTTTGCGAGGAGGAACGACGAAGCAATCTGATCAGTGTAACCTTGAACGGCTCGGGTAATGGGCAGGTGGTCTTTTCCTTTCAACAAACTAACTCATTAATGCAGTCACCAGATTGCTTCGTGCCTCGCAATGACGTGAGGGTGCGGTTGGCTTGTTGGCGATGCAGTCGGAAGGCTAACCGCGTCCGTCTTTGCGAAGGTGTGGCCAGCTTGCTGATTATGCAATCGGAAGGCTAACCGCGCACGTCTTTGCGAGGAGGAACGACGAAGCAATCTGATCAGTGTAACCTTGAACTGCTCGGGTAATGGGCAGGTGGTCTTTTTCCTTTCAACAAACTAACCTATTAATGCAGTCACCAGATTGCTTCGTGCCTCGCAATGACGTGAGGGAATGATCCGTTTACTGATTATGGAATCGTAATGCTGAATGCGCTCGTCATTGCGAAGGTGTGGCCGGCTTGCTGACTAGGCAATCGTAATGCTAACGGCGTCCGTCATTGCGAGGAGGAACGACGAAGCAATCTGATCAGTGTAACCTTGAACGGCTCGGGTAATGGGCAGGTGGTCTTTTTCCTTTCAACAAACCAACTCATTAATGCAGTCACCAGATTGCTTCGTGCCTCGCAATGGCGTGAGGGAGTAGTCGGCTTGTTGGTGGTGCAGTCGGAAGGCTAACCGCGTCCGTCTTTGCAAAGGTGTGGCCGGCTTACTGACTACGCAATCGTAATGCTAACCGCGCTCGTCTTTGCGAGGAGGAACGACGAAGCAATCTGCTCAGTGTAACCTTGAACGGCTCGGGTAATGGGCAGGTGGTCTTTTCCTTTCAACAAACCAACTCATTAATGCAGTCACCAGATTGCTTCGTGCCTCGCAATGACGTGAGGGAGTAGTCGGCTTGTTGGTGGTGCAGTCGTAATGCTAACCGCGCTCGTCTTTGCGAGGAGGAACGACGAAGCAATCTGCTCAGTGTAACCTTGAACGGCTCGGGTAATGGGCAGGTGGTCTTTTTCTTTTAACAAACCAACTCATTAATGCAGTCACCAGATTGCTTCGTGCCTCGCAATGACGTAAAAGAATGATCCGTTTACTGATTATGGAATCGTAATGCTAACCACGCCCGTCATTGCGAGGAGGAACGACAGCCTGTCCACCGCGACGGAAAGCAACCTGGTGATCGGCTTATAAGTCCTGTATTTTATCCCACAAATCCTCCCATGCCGGATTCATTGACTGGATCAATTTTATTTTCGCAGCCCTGCTTCCTCCTTTGATTTGCTTTTCCCTGGCAATTGCTTCCATGATGGTATCGAAAAATTCATACCACACTAGTTTGCCACAATTGTATTTTGCGGTGAAGCTATTTGGATAATATTTTGTTTTGTGCTGCCATGTCCTTGCACGTAATGCAGAAGTGACTCCCGTATAAAAAACAGCATTGTGTTAGTTAGTCACTATATAAACGAAGCCCCCTTTATTAATTCCCGGCATTATGCAAATATATTCATCAGATTGCTTCGTGCCTTGCAATGACGTGAGGGTGGAGTCGGCTTGCTGATTGTACAATCAGTTGATAGGGCAACAATACCTGCAACAGGGAAACAATCATTTACCATATTGCGCCATGAAATGCTCCAACGCAGCAACGCTGAGCGAACCGAGCCGGGCACGGAGGCGTTTGCGGTAGGTTTCTACAGTACGCTCGCTGAGGCCGAGGGCAAAGGCGATCTCCTTGGTATTGTACCCGAGCAGCAGGCAATATGCAAGCTCAAAATATTTTTCTGCAATGCGCTCACCGGCGCCCGGTACGCAATGTGTACCCTGACGGAGCGCCTGGCTGCGGCTGCAATAATATTCCTCACCCTTCATTATTTGCCGGATGGCTATATAATACTGTGCCGGCGGAGCGTCGTGCACAATAAAGGACGCTTTGATGGAACTCATGGCCCCGAGCACAAGCTGCTCCTCGCCGTACTGCCACGATATGAGCAGGGGCACGTCGCCGGGGAGCTGGTGCAGGTGGGCCATAGCCTTGCTGATATCTGCGATGATGATATCGGGCTTTACCGCAAGGGTTTCGCGAAGCATTTCTTTGGCGATACCGGTGAGGGTGGTTACCTGCAGATCGTCACGCAGGTGCAGCATATTATACAATATGGCCCTGAACCACTGGTGGCCGTGCATAATAAGAATGGTGATTGCATGATGCATATGGCGATAGCTTGATGACTATGGAAGCCGGCGCCCAATGCTGATATTCGTACAGGCATTGCCGTTAGGCAGATGATATCCACGCCGTGGCCGGCTGATCATCTTCTATGAGGTGGGAATGTCAGTTAAAGTAAAATAAAGCTATAAAAAATTTATTAAAACTCTTTGCACATTGTATCACTATTTACGTTATGCAGGATTCAAAATATGTAAAGGCGCTTACGGTATTATGCTCTCAGGGGCAGGTATTATGACCGGAATATTTTGAGTCATGAAGCAGCGTAGCAGAAGTTTACAAACCTTACTTCTTCATTAGCGAATCCACAAAACCATAATGCGCTACGTCGTTCATTCCGCCGGGCATTTGGTTAAACGCAAAATAGAACACATATTTCTTATCCTTGTCAATACCGGTAAACAGGCTGTCAACCGCCTTGCGTATCTGCAGGTTCTCTGCCTTTAATGCCACACTATCGCTGAGATGGGTAGTGGTAAGGTACCATACCGACGGGAAGAATCCTTCTGTGGTAGTGCGCGGATAAATTCTGAACACTTTTGGATTGCCGGCTACGCTGCTGAGCGTCATAGGCAGCGGGTACTTTGTGTCTATTTCCTTACCGAGCGACTCTGCAAACTCAGTGATGTCTTTATCATCTGCATACTGCAGGAAGTTGCCCGCCGGCTTCAGCAGGCTTTTGCTTATCGAAATATCGCTGATGGCATCTACCAAATATGATTTGCTGTAGCTGGCCCGCGCCATGCGGTAATAGTCGCCGGCAGTGTTGCCGAATAAACTGTACTGCCCTATTTGCAGCGCGTTGATCTTCCAGCCGTCGGGATATTTGCTGTACAGTACGGTTAATAAATATTCATTGCCCGGGCTGCTTGTTTTTAATAGCGAAACGAACGACTCCTTTTCGGGGCTCTGAAAGGTAAATGTGTACACATCGTTGCCGGCACGCTCGTGCGGCAGTGTGATGGCAGCTTTGGGTGCGGAAGCATGTACGTGGTATTGGCAGAGTATGGTATAACTTTTTATGTCCTGCCTGCTGATGAGGCTCACGAGTTGATTAATTTGGTTGCCTGCGTCTTTTATCAGCTTCGGCGACATGAGCAACCTCGCTGTAGCCGAATCATTATGGGTAACGGCATCGAATAATTTTTTGTTGAGCAATTCAATTTGCTGTCGCGGGGCGGTGTTTATAGCGTCGTCTTTTTCATAGGTAAATCCTGAAAAATTGCAACCCAAAAGCATAGTGAGGGCGCAAAGGAGTGTGGTTGTTTTGGTATTCATGTTTTGTGGTCCGTTGTTCACGGCAATTAAAAGTATGGCATTGCGGGGTATTGAGCAATAAAATAGTGTAGCGCACAGGAATATCTTTGTTGCCGGAGCATTGAAATACTGTTTGTAAAAAACCGCCGCCGATAAAGTGGCAAATACTGCCCAATTACCCTGCGCACCGCCCCTTCATTGTAAGGAGCATTTTAGAATAATTATCGGGTAACGAAAAACGTGCATGTGACGTGGTAATCTGCCGGTTGTGCTTGTCACTTTTTCTCTTGAAAGAAAAAGTAACCAAAAAGTTCAAGGCAAACCCAAAGGCTCCGGGTGTTTTGCCGTGCCACGCGCCCGTACCTTCTTTTCAAGATCATGTTTTAAAACTGAGAATGGCGGATTGGGGTATCGCTGTTTTCGGGTAATCCTGCACGTTTATTTTCCCGCAATGACGTAAAAATTGAATGTGATGTATCGGTGGAAACGATAAGACAAATTAAGAACGTCATTGTAAGGCGTATACCATTTTTAACAAATCACGAGTGGTGTAAAAATTCCACAGCCTCACAAATAACTTCGCAATGCAGCCGGCTCTACATAACGACTTTAACATTCACATCTTTAGAAAGTTAAGACAGCTTAACGTAAAGTGGCACAATATTTAGCCCTTATGAAATAAACTTAATACTATGAAAATATCCTTAATGAAGATCGCAGTAGTATTGGCCCTTACCGGATTCGTCGCTGCAGGCTGCGATCGTGAATATTATGAACATGCAAGGTATGAAAGGCATGATCGCCCTGAACATCGTCATCACCACGACAGAGACGATTTTCACGATCACTACCACCAGGATGATGACCATCATTACGATAATGACGGCCGGTAGGGTGCATCACACTGCACATTTTTTTATGCAGCAAAGGATTCGGTATTGCCTGCCGGAACCCGGCATTAACTAACGTATATGGGTATACGAAGAATGACCGGTACCCCAAATCGTGAAATTATTACTGTAAATCATCAAACCAAATATTTTTATCATGAACACTAACCGGCTCTCAAAAGAAATACAAGCTGCACTAAACGCACAAATGAAAAAAGAAGCTGAGGCTTCGCAGATCTATCTTTCCTATGCGGCATGGGCCAGCAGTGGCGGATACGAAGGCATTGCTAATTTTTTGTTTCGCCATGCCCGGGAAGAACGCAATCGCATGATGAAGATCCTGGAATATATTTTAGAAAGAGGGGGAGAAGTGAAAGTAGAAGCCATTGCTGCTCCGCCGCCCAACCCAACCGGCATACAAGACTGTTTCGAAAGGGTGTTTAAACATGAGATAGACAACACCAAAGCTATTTACAGGTTGGTGAAGATCACTTCCGCTGAGGAGGACTGGGCCACCTGGCATTTCATGCAGTGGTTTGTAAAAGAACAGACTGAAGAAGAAACGATGGCGCTCCAATTGCTCGATAAAATAAAAATTGCGGGTGGTGCTAAAGCCGGTGGTGATGCATTGTATAATATCGACAGAGACTTGCAGACAAGACCCGATGATACCGAACTGGCGGAATCTAAAACGGCAGAAAAGCCGTAAAGGCTTTAAGCAGTAAGAATAGTCAGGAATAAGGTTGGGTGAAGTATTGGAATGGATTGCATTGCATACCAGGTGCATCTTCATTATTGTGCAATGGATAGTGGATGCCTGAGGCGTACGTTTCCATAATAAAAAGATTGCCACAAAAACGTGAACATACTGCATGCCTGTAAAGCACGTTGTTTTTCGTACAATGACGTTTTTAAAATTTAAGAGGTAATATTTTGTAAGACAAGGCCGTATTTTAATGCGTCTTTGGGAACATAAGTAGGATGGCTCCGCCTGTTTTGTTTATTTATCTTTTTGGGTTGACACAAAAAGAAACAAAAAAGTCAAGGACAACCCGAACGGCTCCGCCCGTTTGTCCGGCTTGCGCGCACAAGCCTTCTTTTCGGGGCCGGGTTGATAAACTAAAGTATGGAGATGGGCCTAATTAATTCTTCGTGGATGCGTATGCGTTAGTATCTGTGAAACCGTTTTGCCCGATCAGAATGCAAACCCCGGATTTTGTTGGGAACACAAGTAGGATGGCTCCGCCATTTTTGTTTATTTATCTTTTTGTCTTGACACAAAAAGAAACAAAAAAGTCAAGGACAACCCGAACGGCTCCGCCCGTTTGTCCGGCTTGCGCGCACAAGCCTTCTTTTCGGGGCCGGGTTGATAAACTAAAGTATGGAGATGGGTCTAATTAATTCTTCGTGGATGCGTATGCGTTAGTATCTGTGAAACCGTTTTGCCCGATCAGAATGCAAATCTTCCGGGGGCCGGGACACAAAAAAATCAACGTCCATCCCGGATTTTGTTTGAAACACAAGTAGAATGGCTCCGCCCGTTTGTCCGGCTTGGGCGCACGAGCCTTCTTTTCCGGCCCGGGTTGATAAACTAAAGTATGGAGATGGGCCTAATTAATTCTTCGTGGATGCGTTAGTATATAAACCACCTGCCGGTACGAACATCTGCCACAAAACAACACAAAAATAAAAGACCCCGTTTTGGCGGGATCTTTTAATTACTTTAAGTGTGGGGTAAAAAAGTTTTACCGGTATCGGATTAAAGTAGTGGTTTTTTCATCAGATATCTGGGTTCTATTACAGGTATTGGATGTGGATCTTCAGCATTTTGGACGGTTGTTATATCGGATATTGAGCGTTTCGGTTTAGCTTGGGATATCGGTGTCGGCTTTTTCGTTTGGATCCCTGGATTCATTGACCGTGAGTGTATCATCAATCAATTGATAATACAAATATAGATTCCGTGCAGGGTGGTGCAAGAGCACCTTTGCTTCTTTATTCAAATGTGGAAATTACCACGCGTCACGGTATTACCCTATAACTGCCTTGGAGGCTCATCCACGATAATTACCTGTAGTATAAAAGAGCACGGGGGGGCAGATAGTTGTTAATCATTTGGTTACAGGCTCATTGGCGTGAATTGTTTGCGGGGAGAAGGACAAAAAAAATACTCCCCGAAGGAAGTATCTTATGTCCAAAGTGTGAACCCCGAGATATTTTTAGTGTGTTGTATGAAAGCTGCGCGGATCTGCGATTCTGTTCTTTTCTCTTATGCGCTGCTTCCTGGTACAAAGATGGCTTAAAAAGGGGGCCGGAGAAGCCGCTTTTCGCTAAGAGGTAACACTTATTCGGTGAATGAGAAGCTTTGGCCGTTTTCGGGATCAAACAGCCGGGTGGATCAACTTCACGATGCTGCATGTTGCAGAATAAAGCAGGGCATCTTTAAAAATAGAAATAAATAAAAATTAATTTAGCCGTATCAACCCGGCAATGAATCCCAAAACTAAATTATCATCCTGGGCAGGAATTACGATCACCTTTATAATTACCATTTGCCTGGTAAGAGTGTATGAATATGTTGCTGTTGCTTCCAAATATTTTATTGCACATGCCTATCGTTTTGAGCTGGCAGGAGTATTGTATGATGCCTGGGCGTGCCTCGTGTATTGTTTTGTTTTTCTGTTCGTGTACCTGTTACTGGCGTTGCTGAATAAGCGCGTAGCAAATTTTTCTTTTCATCTTGTGAATGTGCTGCTGATAGTAATATATATTTCTTTGATCATTGTTTTCTCTGAAAGAACAAGACCTTTTGATCATGAGTTTTTTACAAGAAAAGCTGCAGACCAGTGGACCACCACCAGGCAGATGGTCTCCTCCGGGTTTGCAGTGTTCATTCCATTCATCATTTATATCGCCGTTTATTTTTTAGTGTATTATTTTATTTTCAGAAGAATTTATTTTGGGAAATGGCAGACTGCTATGGTGCTGTTCCTTTCGCTGGCCGCAACTTGCCTTGCCCGGTTTTCTGTTCCCTCCGCCGGCAATTTCCGGCAGACGGCTGCATACTATCTTGAATGCAACAAGGTGAGCTATTGGATAGGCGACAGCTATCATTATTTCCATACAAAAGATCAGTTCAATGCCGATAAGCTGAACAACAAACAACTGGCAGCCGCCATCGCTTTCTACCAGCAAAATCATCCCTTTGATTATACCGGCATGGAATATCCGCTGCTGCATAAAAACAATAGTAAAGATGTGCTGGGAGCTTTTTTTAACCTGCAAAAAACACCACCCAACATAGTGATACTCGTAGTAGAAGGCTTATCGCGTGACTTTAGCGGTGATAAAGCCTATGCCACCAGCTTTACACCTTTTTTGGATTCATTATCCGCCAGGAGTCTGGTGTGGGATAATTTTCTAAGCACTGCTCCGGGCACCTTCGCAGCGCACCCTGCCATATCCGGTTCTTTGCCTTATGGTAAAACCGGCTTTTCACTAATGGGCATAATGCCGGATCACCTGTCGCTCATAAAGATCCTCCGGCTGAATGGATACTGGTGCAATTTTATGATCGGCTTCAATCCCGACTTTGATAACATGGGCGGCTACATCCGCCTGCAGGGAACAGATTTTATATTATCTTATTTTGAACCAAAGTACAAAAGGATGGGCGTTGGCAAAGAAGGCTGGTCCATGGGTTATCCTGATGATGCATTATTCAGCCGCAGTTTTGAAATTTTGGATTCACTGCATAAAACGCCTTACCTCGATATATATCATACTGCCACTACGCACATGCCCTATCTCTTCGATCAGTCACCGGAGTACAGTAAGCTCTTTGATGAAAAGATGAAAACGATACCTGTTTCTGCGGGCATAAAACGAACATTATGGTCCTGCAAAAAGGTATTGATGACTTTTATGTTTTCTGATGACTGCATCAAAAAATTCTTTGCAGATTATGCCAAACGACCTGAGTACTCCAACACCATTTTCTTCATCACCGGCGATCATCATATCGGCTCATTTCCTTCCACCGGTAATATTGATGATTACCATGTGCCTCTTATCATTTATTCGCCCATGCTGAAAGCGCCGCATAAATTTTATTCAGTGAACTCGCACAACAATTTAGCGCCAACGATTACGGCACTTATTCTGAATAATTATAAGATGCCTTATATGCCTGCCCGGGTAAACTGGATGGGTGACGTATTAGATACCTGCCCTGCATTCCGGAATATACAATCGATGCCCTTTATGCAATGGAGCCGCGAGATCAGCGATTATATATATAAAGACTATATTCTGTCGGATGGCGAATTGTATAAACTCACGCCCGACCTGCTGATGGAACCGTATCAAAATGATTCCATCAGGCAACATATAGAACAATTGCTGGATAATTTTAAGATCATCAATTCGTACGTGTGTGATAATAACCGGATCTATCCCCGGCAGCAAAACCTTATGCCCGGTGAAAAAAAGTTGTTATGGCAGTTCCGCGATCCGGCGTTGCAAAATATTAATACCAAGGTATCTGATACTGCCGTGATGCCCGTATTTACCATTCCGAAAGAATATCATTATCTCTATGCCGATGTTTCGGCTGATGTGGACCTTGCGGTGCCTGATTCAGCGGACCAGCCAGCTTTTCAGCTTGCACTCATTAATGAAAAAGATACTGCCAAAGAATATTTGTACTGGACCAAACGCGATATTGTTTTAATGACCACCGGCGGATATCATCGCCGGCAATGGAACACGGTTTCCACCAACGATATGTTTGAATTGAATGATTATAAACATTACGACCGTCTGCGCTTTGATGTATCAATATACAGGCAGGGACTACCCATCAATTTAAAAATGAAGAACCTCGAAGTAAATATTTACGGAATTAAATAACTGCATCGTAATTTTTTTGTGTAATGATGCCGATAAATAAATCAATTTAGGTTAGAGACTGATTAATTGCAGGGATTGTTTTTGCAAGGTTCATTTTCGTATAACCATAACCGTTATATTTCATTTCTGTCAAAAAGATAAATATATTTGATGTCAAACCTGTTTATGAAAATTACTTTCATGCTACTAATGTTCTCTCTTGCATCAAGTGCCTCCGCACAAACCATTTATCCTGATGGTCAATGCCATCCTGTTCCAGAAAAAGGTGCCGCATGAAAACCATCGGCGTTATGAAAGATAGCACATACGAAGTTGCGGGCATTACAGGAAACGGAAACATCACATTGTCTGCATTATACATTTCACATTTTTCCACAACAAAAACCCCGCAACAGCGGGGCTTTTAATTACTTTACGATAGGCAAAAAATAGTTTTTTACCGATATGGGACTAAAGTAAGTAGTTGGTGACTTCACCAGTTACTGGCTTTCAAAAAGAATTGGAATGAACGGTTGGAGGTATCGCGATCTTTTATGGGATATATGGCAACGGCTCTTTCGGAGGATTTGGATTACTGATTAAAAATATTCCGTTAATCAATCGTGTCGCAAATATACCCCTCATGTATTGCTTTCAAAAGCGCATCTTTGCGGAATTATACTAATGTGGAAATTACGGTATTTGCCGGCGACCCGTTTTGACGTATCAATTATTAACTGGTGTGTTGATAACGTATACACCGGGAGCGTTCAGGTATCCATTCATGTTTCGTGTATACGTAACCGTTAGTAACTTATTCCGGCCATTTGTTTACACTGTCTTTAACCGGTTTAATGGAGCGCAGGTATGTATAAATATATTTAATATCGGCATCCCGCATTTTGGCCAATACGGTCCATGGCATGATAGTATTATATTTTCCGGGATTAAAATTGAAACCGGGAGTATCCCTGTAGTTTTTAAATTTATTGAGAAACATTTCTTCCGTCCAGGCGCCAATGCCGGTGGCAGAGTCAGGGGTAAGATTCGCTGATCTCACTTTAAACCCTTCACGTGATTTTCTAAAAAGGATCCCGCCGGAAAGCCAGGCATTCATATTAAAATCCAGTCTTTTACTGTCAACCGGCGAGTGGCAACCCATGCAATCCGCTGCGTTCACAAGGTAAGCGCCCATGGCGACGCTGTCACCCGCAGAAGGGAACGGTATTTTATCGTTTGCATGCTTCAAATAGAAACTGTCATACACAGCCGTTAAAAAACCGGCAGGAAAACTATCGAGAGTTCGTTTCGGAACATTGTCGGGTATGGGCTTCAATGTACGGAGGTAAGCTACCATACTGTAGATATCCGACTTAGACATTTTTGCAAAGTTACGGTAGGGCATGGTGGGGAACAGTGTATCTCCGTCCTTCGTGATGCCGGTAATAAGCACGCGTGCTATCTGATCATCCGTCCATGAGCCAAGGACAGTGGGAGTAATATTTTTTACAAATATGCCAGGATCGATCTCTTCGCCACCCTTACCCTCTGTGCCGGGAAAAAGTGGCCCGGAAAATTTTGTGAAATCGCGGTCGGCATGGCAATGCATGCAATTACACACTGTATTTACAAGATAATCGCCCCTTGCGACCATGACCGACAAAGAATCTCTTCCTGTGTCACCGGTTGATTTTTTGTTTTGCGAACCGTTGCACGAGGTGATTGCCCACGCAATCATAAAAATGGCAATAGCCATTAAAAAGGCGTAAAGTTGCTTCATGTCGGAGTGGAAGGTTTTGGCAGAAATATTTAATAAAAATAGAGTATTCCTGTTAGTTACACGGCCTCCGGGTCAAATTTATTTATGCAATGAAAAAGGGAACGGTACCAAACTAACGGACAGGCATATGCGAAGTGACACCCGCAATTTTTTCCTGCTCTGTCATTTCCTTCAAAAAAAATTCCGGTGAACGATTAATTCATAATTATGATCCGGGCTCAAACAGGAGCCTTACATCTTTGCGCCAGGTTACCTGGCGTGAGTTCGATACTTAGCAAACATGATCTATTATTGAATGAAAAACGTACTGACGGGTATTAATGCCTGTAGTATCTGCTGTCATACTTTAATTAATCATGAATGATGAGGGTTGCCTGCACATATTATATATACAATAAAAAGTATTATCATGAAAAAGCTGGAAAACAAAATTGCTATCATTATGGGCGCGGGTTCCGGCATGGGAAGATCCACAGCAAAATTGTTCGCTTCGGAAGGTGGCAAGGTGGTGGCTGCTGATATTAACAGGCAAACGCTGGATTCGCTGAAGGAGGAAATAAAACAGTCTGGTGGCACCATCACTACGGTCATAGCGAACATGTCGAAATCTGCTGATATCGAAAAAATGTTCAGCACAGCCATGGAACATTATGGCACGACAGACATTCTTGTGAACAATGCGGGTATAATGGACGATTTCAGACCGGCAGGTGAAGTGGATGAAAATATGCTGCAAAAGGTAATAGACATCAACCTGATCGGCCCGGTAAAGGCAATGAAAAGGGCTATCTCTGTCATGTTGCCCCAAGGCCACTGATGTATCGTAAACATTGCATCAATCGGTGGCCTGGCAGGAGTAAGGGGTGGCGTTGCTTACACCGCCAGCAAGTTTGGGCTAATAGGCGCTACCAAAAACACGGCCTTCCTCTATGCAAAACACGGAATCCGCTGTAATGCCATTGCACCCGGAGGTATAGAAACGAACATCGGTGAAGGAGAGTTTATGAAGAAGATGAATATGGCTGCTTTCGAAATCATTCAGCCGGGCATGGTGCTGAATCCGGGGATGGGTAAGCCAGAAGATATCGCCAATGCGGTATTTTACCTGGCATCAGAAGACGCAAGATTTTTGAATGGCGCGGTGCTCACAGTAGACGGCGGATGGACGGCTTATTAGTCTTTAATATTTAGCGCAAATACCCGGAGGCGTTTGCGCAATTTTTTTCGTTCTGGTGACCTGCTGTTAAATTCATAAATGTAACTGTTAAGTGTGAACCTAAAAGGCCTGTGCAGAAAGGCACTTTATTATACCAACTAAGCCGTCGTCAATCACTACATATTTGGCATAATCAGTTATATTACCTTTATTAACATAAATTTAAAAAATATAAATATATTATAATCTGTAATTAGTAAATAACTAATATTATTTTTCGTTTTTTATTTAATTAATTGTATATCAATCTATAATTAATATGATTAATTTATATTAAAATTTATTCTATTTGTTTAATTACCGTTTATTGTTTAAGTTTTTTTAATAGAGCGTATCTAAAGAATCAAATTTATTTCACGGAATTAATAAATCTTTTAATTAGATGTGTATAATTAACTAAAATATTTTTTTAACAATTTGTTATCGAAAAGTTAATAAACCCTAAATTTGATTTTTCTAACTAAACCACACGCACATGAGAAAATTTCTATCACTGTTTACAGTGTTGATGTGGATTTCATTGTCAACACAAGCTCAAACAAAGACAATTTCCGGAAAAGTTACAGATCAGCAGGGGCAGCCTGTTCCTTTTGCCTCGGTAAGGATCGATGGTACAAAAACTGGTACCAGCGCGGATGCGGACGGCATTTTCCATATAAAGGCATCTGCATCGGCCAGTCTGGTGATTACCGGCACGGGAATTAAAGAGCAAACCGTCCCCATTGGGGGCGAATCGAACCTTGTGATCAAAGTTATCCGCAAAACTTCCAGCCTTACAGAAGTAGTTGTAACTACTGTGGCAGGTACAAGGGTAAGTAAACGACAGCAGGGTTTTGCCTCTACCGAGATCAGTTCCAAGGCTATTACGGAAGCAAAGCCTACCGTACTTGCCAGTGCCTTAGCAGGTAAGGTTGCCGGTGTGCAGATAATGGCCACGGGAGGCGGTGTAAACCCCAACTACCGTATCATCATCCGCGGACAGCGCTCCCTCACCGGGAACAACCAGCCATTGCTGATACTCGATGGTAATATTGTTACCTACGATTTACTTACCAATATCAGCCCTGAAGATATTGATGATGTGAACATCCTGAACGGACCGGCGGCTGTGGCACTTTATGGTTCGCAGGCCTCTAACGGAGCTTTGGTAATTACTACCAAGCGCCCGAGGGCAGGTACACAAACCGTGCACATCTCCCAAACGACCACCTTTGAAAAAGTAGCCTTTACTCCAAAAATGCAGCACGAATATGGCTCGGGCGGTAGCGGCTACGGAACCGATACAACAGGCCAGCCTTATTATTCTCCCCTGGAGAATGAATCTTACGGTCCTAAATTCGACGGTAGCCTGAAACCTCTGGGTAATCCATTGGAAAATGGAGACCAGTTAATGGCACCCTACGAGTATTTTAAAGACAGGGACAAATTCTGGCAGACAGGTCTTTCCAACCAGACTGACCTTTCATTCTCTTCTGCAGATGATAAGTCTTCAGTATATCTCTCCGGCCAATGGTTAAATACTGCAGGCACCATGGTCGGCGATAAGTTTACCAGGGCGTCTCTAAGACTGAATGGATCGAGAAAGTTGGGTAACAAGATCCATTTTGACTACGGCGTTTCATACCTGCAAAACAGGTATAATGTTACCACGGCGATCACTTCTATTTACGATCAGTACCTGAACATGCCGGGAAATATTCCCATCACAAAATTCAAGAACTGGCAAACAGATGAATATGCCAATCCGAACGGATATTATAATCCATGGTACGGCAATCCGTATTTTACTGCGGCCAATAATCGTGGTTTAACCAATAACGATTATGTTACCGGTAGTCTCGAATTGCATTTTACGCCAACACCGTGGCTGGACCTGGTGTCGTCAACAGGACTCACAGTAAGGTCTCAGACTTATAAAGCCTTCACCAATTCATTTGTATTTACATCTTACGCTACGGCGTCGAGCGGCGGCTTTAAGACCAATATCGCAGGCGGTTATTCTCAGTCGAGCCAGTACTATGATGAACTAACCCAAAATCTGAAGGCAATAGTGCAAAAGAAATTTGGCGATTTCTCCGCTAACCTGATCGTCGGAGGTGCCTTGCAGCAAGACCTGCAGGACAACCTTTCTGCTGCTATCAGCGGCCTCGTACAAAATGGACTATTTAACCTGGGCAATACGTTAAATAAACCCGGCGCGGGCAACTCATTGTATAAATCACGAGAATTGGGGGCCTACTATGATGTACAGCTCGGTTGGAAGAATTTCCTGTTCCTTCATACCACAGGAAGACAGGATATCGTGTCTGTGCTTAACACCAATAACAACACGTTTTTCTATCCATCAGTAGACGCCTCAATGGTGCTTACAAGCGCTATTCAATCGCTTAACAATTTAGGCTGGCTGGATTATTGGAAGATTCGCGGAAGCGTGTCAAAAGTAGGACAGGTAAACCTGGGACCTGGCGCCAATCCATACGGAGCGTATTCTCTTCTTCCTGCCTTTGGTCAGGGCAATGGATATCCATATAATGGCGTGCCAGGTTTTGCCCTCAGCAACCAGTTGATATCAAAGAATCTTAAACCAGAGCTTACGAGAAGCTGGGAGGTAGGAACGGATTTCAGATTATTTAACAATATTGTTGATGCATCTGTGACTTATTACGATGAACACACTACAAACCAGACCCTGACTACCGATATTTCTTGGACAACAGGGTTTAATAAGTTACTTACTAACGCCGGTGAAACAGAATCCCGCGGGTGGGAAACTTCTCTTAAACTGACGCCGATAAATACGAATATCTGGACGGTAAATTTTGGGTTTACTTATTCATATAGTGATAATAAGGTGTTATCTATTACACCGGGTTTGGATAAACTGACCCTCGCATCATACGGAGACGGAACCGGAGCGTATGCTATTCCCGGGTACCAGTTTCCCGAGATCATGGGATTTGACTACATGCGTCATAACGGTAAGGTAGTGGTAGACCCCTCCACAGGTATGCCGGTTGTAAATCAAACACTAGTTCCGCTGGGTAATGCCAATGCAAGGAATATCTTTTCCGTAACGCCAACGATCAGTTTTAAAACACTTACACTTGCAGCCGTATTCGAATACCGTAGCGGTTTTGTAAGGTATAACAGTATAGGTTTCGATATGGACTGGTCAGGTATGGGCATACGCACAGCAGAGTATAACCGCCAGCGGTTTGTATTTCCTAACTCAACATACCAGGATCCAGGTGGTAAATGGGTAGATAATACCAGCGTACTCATAAGCGAAAACGGAAATGGAAATGGCGGCTTCTGGACTGATGCAACGGAAAATTATAATGTAACATCCAATTACGTTACTAACGGTGCATTTTGGAAGTTAAGGGAATTGTCGCTGACATGGAACTTGCCACCACATTTTCTCACAAAAACAAAAGTTATTAAGGGTGCATCTATCGGCCTGGAGGGACGTAACCTGTTCCTTTGGGTACCGAAAGATAATTTGTATACAGATCCGGATTATAGTGATGCTGGAAACAATTCCAATGGCATTGGCCTTACCGGCTACCAACCACCTCCATCCCGCTACTTCGGCTTTAACGTATCTGTTAACTTTTAACTTATTGAATATGAAAAAATTAATGATAATTGCGACGATAATTCTGGGAATCGTGGTAGTGTCGTGCAAGAAATATGTTGACATTAACACCAACCCAAACTCGCTCACAACCGCCAGTCCCAACCTAGTGCTGCCTCTCGCAATCACCAACACAGCTTCATTTGTTTCGAATCTCAATGATTATGGCTCCCAAACTTGTGGATATGCTGCCAATGCCGGAGGTTACGGTGGTTTTGGAGCTGCATGGACTTATAACTACACGTCTTCGCAGGGCGAAGGTTACTGGGACTTTGGATATTCCATCCTGGAAAATTACCAGTATGTGATTAATGCCACAGAAGGCAGCGATCTGAATGCTAATTACAACGCGAGTGCCAAAATCATGAAGGCATTTATTTTTCAGCAGCTTGTAGATGAATTCAATGATCTGCCTTACTTCAACGCGCTAAAAGCAGACACGACGCTGAAGCCAGAGTATGATGATGCAAAGACAATTTACCCGGCACTGGCATCCCTTCTGGACACCGCTATTACTGAGATAAACAATGCCCAGGCTCCTACGCCTTTAAATGCAGGCACAGATCCGTTATTTGCAGGTAATATGACCCAATGGAAGCAATTTGCCAATACGTTGAAATTACGCATGATTGTCCGTGCATCCAGTGTGGCCCAATTTGCGAACACTTCTTTCTCCTCAGATGGTTTTCTTACGGATGACGCGATTGTTGATCCGGGTTATCAAAATGCAAGCGGGCAGGTAAGTCCCTCGTGGATTGACTGGGTCGCTAATGAAAATGGATCGAGAGGAGATAATGCGTGGATACCTTCTACCTATGTCTTTGGATTCTATGATGGTCATAAATTATTGGATACTTTCAGGGGAAAAGCTATTTATTTCCAGTTTCCGGCCACGCCCACCAATCAATTAGGATTTCAACCTCCTGCAAACACGCTTACTTCACCAGCTCCCGGTGGCACCTGGTACTCAGGCGGAACGACTCTGCAAAATACCGGGTTAATTGGTGTGATGAAGGGAGCCGATATGGGTGAGCCATTGATGTTGCTTGCTGAGAGTGACTTTTTACAGGCAGAAGCCGATGTCAGGGGAATTTTGAGCGGTGATCCGAAAACCGACTTTAATCAGGGAATTATTGCATCATTCACCTATCTGTATAAACTCTCCTCTAATTCGGTCAGTCCCGGCTTAAGTCCAGGCGCCGATGCAGCAGCCTACATGGCGGAAAATGCTTCGAGTTACCTGGTCAATTTTAATCTGGCGACCACGACTGATGAAAAGACAGAAGCCATCATCACTCAAAAATACATTGCACTGAATTTTATTCACGGGCAGGAAGCCTGGAGCGAATACAGAAGAACTGGTTACCCGGCAAATTCGCCGACGGTAATCAACAATCCTTACGGTTCGTTTACCTCGCTTCAGTCGCAGGCCACCAGACCGGATCATTTACCAACTAGGTTACCATATCCGAATTCTGAAGCTTCGACCAATTCCTCTAACGTGCCTCAGAATATAAGTGTATACACCTCAACAATTTTCTGGGCGCACTAAAAATTAAGAAATCGTAAAAACTGAAAGTATGCAAAAATTTAAATTAAAAAAATATATACCTGCCTTCATAGTTCTTGCGGTGTTAAGCATAAGCCTTGTTTCGTGTTTGAAAGAGACAAGCCATCCGCCGCTTTATGGTTGGAACACGCCAAATGTCATTTCCTTTCAGGACAATGGGGGCCAAACCGGGGGCGGAACCAATTATGCAGCAGCAAGCACACAACCTTTTCCTCTTTATCAATTTGCCTACGACGCATCCACATATGTAAACAACCAGGCTGGATTTGATGCAATTGTGATATATGGGCCCGGCGGAAACGCACCCCAGGATATATCGCTGAATGTGGTTGTGGACACCGCTGCATTAAGTGCATTTAACACTGCCAACAGCACTGATTATGAAGTGCCGGATGCTTCTGTGTTCAGCTTCTCTCCATCGGTTGTGATCAAAAAAGGAGAATCGCAGGCCTATTTGCATGTTACACTGAACAATTCATCCTCTTTTGATTTCAGTGCAAGTTATGCATTACCGCTAACGATCACATCGTCGTCCTACGGTAAGATTAGTCCGAATTTCGGTTCGGAGATCAATGCATTTATAATTAAAAATAAATTCGACGGCCATTACGGACTAAGAATTGAAACTACGGGGTGGGGCGCCTATGGGATTGCTGATGGTGTATCGGGTGATTACCCTGGTGGTGAAGATATGGTAACTGCGGGTTCAAATAGTGTTTCGTTTTATACTTCAAACGGGCTATCTAATCTTCAGCCCGCACTTACTGCCACCTTAGATCCTACCGGATTTGGAGCAACAACTCCGTTATTTACTTTTGACCCAAGTACCAATGATCTGGTAAGTGTAACCAATACAACCCCGGATGACGGTCGCGGCAGGAATGTATATCTCGATCCGGCTGTTACAGACAGTCGTTATGATCCAAATACGGGCACGATCTATGCCGCATACATTATGGTACAAAACGGCAGACCCCTGCAGTATATACGTGATACGTTAACCTATAAAGGTCCAAGATAGTAAGCAACCAGCTTACTGGTAAGAAGCCGCCTCATCAGGAGACGGCTTTTTTGTTGAAAAAATACCTGCTGCACATGGCGGCTACCGTGTTTGGGCTATCAGATTCTTCACGACAGGGAAAATGGACGAAATAACAATAATGGGTATGCTTTATTTCTTATGGTTTCCAATACCGATATTGAGAGCCTGGTATTCCCATATGCTTTACCGTTATATGAAGCCCCTGCAGAATTCCTTGTGTTTCACGATCGGAGCTTTTAAATTAGTAAATGAAACCCCAAAGAACTTTTGGAGTGTGTTGTTTTATAACCATTATATGTCGGATGAATGAATTGTTTTGCGGAAATTGCGATTGTTGATAGTTGATTTTGCCGTTTCCCTGAACAAAGATGCAAAGGAAATGCAACAATGATATTTGGTTTTCGCATAAGGAATCTCTTTTTTCAATGGATGGCTTTTTTTTTGAAGGATTACAGACAAGTGTAGCCTGATTCCATCAGAGAAAGAAATAGGATCGGAATTCAAACATATTGTCCGTAAAACTCAATGGACAGCGTTTGTTCGGGTCTGATCGTTACTGGCCCAACAAAAGTGACCCCGGATTTCGAGGGCACTTTTGTTGCCAGGTTAAACCCGGATGAGTTAGTTCTAGTGAAAACTGCGATGGTTGGGTCCTTAATTTTTTATCGCTGATTTCCGTTTACAAAGATGCGACGGAAATAGGATCGTCGGAGTTGATTTTCGATATCCGGGCTGCGACGTCCGGCGAGCGGGCCAAATTATTAGCCAACGTACAGAAATGAGATACTGCACAGTTGAGCTGCGAAAGGCCCTTTAGCTCCTACAATCCGGGCCGGTTCCTGATTTATTCTTGCTCCTGACGCAAAAAGTAATTACTTTGTCAGCTCATTATTAACAATCTCCTGAATTTTCAACATGAAAAATTTCTTTCTGCCGCTTGCGATACTATTCTTATCGGCAACGGTTCATGCACAACAAGATTCACTTACTGCAGCGGATTATGAACATGCCGTGCAGATGCTTCCATTCTACACTCAAAAATATATTGACTATGGAAGGGTAAGTCCGGAATGGCTGGCTAATGATAAGTTCTGGTATCGGACTTTTACTCCGGATGGCAGCGAATTTGTATTGGTAAATCCTGCAAAAGGGACCCGTACTGCTGCATTTGATCAACAAAAGCTGGCAACCGCTCTTTCTGCTGCAACTGGCAGAAATTACACTGCAGATAAGCTTCCCTTCCGCAGTATCACCTACAGCGATGATATGAAATCTGTTTCTTTTAGAGCCGATGGAAAAAACTGGACTGCCGATTTAAGCTCCTATGCGGTTACTGAAAATGGAAATGCAGAGATGCCGGAACGGCGGAACCGTGACGAGGTGATTTCCCCCGATGGAAAGGAAGCTGCGTTTATAAAAGATTATAATCTTTGGGTAAGAGATATATCTACAAATGCAGAAACGCAACTGACTACCGATGGAATTAAGGATTTTGGATATGCCACGGACAATGCGGGATGGAAACACAGTGATGCTCCGGTATTGCGCTGGTCACCCGATTCAAAAAAGATTGCCACGTTCCAACAGGATGAGCGGAATGTAGGCAACATGTACCTGGTGGAAACAAAAGTAGGGCACCCTATACTGCATACATGGAAGTACCCTCTGCCCGGAGACAGCGTGGTAGCAATGATACAACGGGTGATCATTAACGTGGATGTCCCGAAAGTAATCCGCTTGCAGATACCGCCGGATTTCCATCGCGGTACACTGCAGGATGATATTTCGGCCAGCGGCACCTTTGATGATGTGGACTGGAACCCGGATGGATCGGAACTTGCTTTTGTGTCGACATCGAGAGATCATAAAGTAGAAAAATTTCGTATAGCCGATGCCGTTAGTGGCCAGGTGAGAGACGTGTTTGAAGAGAAGGTTCCTACACAATATGAGTCCGGACAGGATGCCATTAACTGGAGATATTTACCCAAAACGCATGAGATACTGTGGTATTCAGAGCGCGATAACTGGGGACACCTGTACCTCTATGATGCCCTAACAGGTAAGCTGAAGAACCAGGTGGATAAAGGTGATTTTGTGATGACGGAATTATTGAGAGTAGATGAAAAGAACAGGATGCTGTATTTCCTTGCCGACGACAAGGACGCGAAGAATCCCTATTTCACGCATTTTTTCAAAATAAAATTTGATGGTAGCGGCCTGAAAGATCTTACGCCTGAAACGGGCGACCACGAGATAACGTTGTCACCTTCGGGAAAATATTTTGTAGATGATTATTCGCAGCCCGATGTGCCCAATACTTTGGTGTTGCGCAATGTAGATGGCAAAATCATTACACCGCTGGAAAGAACAGATGTAAGCAGGCTGCAGGCTACCGGATGGCAGCCCCCCAAACCTGTAACGGTAAAAGCGCATGATGGTAAAACTGACCTGTACGGATTGATGTTTACCCCAACCAACCTGGATCCTTCAAAAAAATATCCGGTGATTGTCTATATCTATCCGGGTCCACAAGGTGGTAGCGTGGGGAGTTGGTCATTTCATGCCACAAGGGGCGATGACGAATCTCTTGCTGAACTTGGATTTATTGTTGTGGAAATAGAAGGTACCAGCAACCCGTTGCGGTCAAAATCATTTCATGATATGAGCTATGGTTTTATGGCTGAAAACACATTGCCCGACCAGGTAGCAGGCGTTCGTCAACTCGCGGAAAAGTATAGTTATATGGACACGACAAGAGTAGGCATATGGGGGCATTCCGGTGGCGGATTTGCTACGGCATGTGCCATGTTCAAATACCCGGATTTCTTCAAAGTCGGAATTTCAGAATCAGGCAATCATGATAACCGCGAATACGAAGATGACTGGGGAGAACGATATATCGGATTAGAAACGTGGAGCGCCGACGGGGTATCGAATTATGAAGCCCAGGCTAATGAAGTATATGCAAAAAATCTAAAAGGGAAACTAATGCTGGCGCATGGACTGATGGACGATAATGTGCCGCCATATAATACCCTTTTGGTGATAGATGCGTTGGAAAAAGCCAACAAAGATTATGACCTGGTGATATTTCCTAATGCACACCATGGCTATGGAATAATGTCGCTGTATATGATGCGCCGCAGGTGGGATTATTTTGTGAAGAATTTGCTTGGCATAAATCCACCGAAAGAATTTGAAATAAAATACGCAGAGGACCCGAGAGGAGGAATGAGATGATTGGACAAGGTGCAAGGTACGAGAGATAGAGATCAGGGGGATAAGAACAGGAATCCGAAATGAGGATTTTTTTGTATACACGTCGTCGTCAGGCGCTGGTTTCTTTGTATAAATGCAAAAAAATACTCCCAAAAATGGGAGCACTTTTTCTATAACCAATGTAAACCCGGATGTGATGTTGTGCGATCGCGGCTGTTCACTCTTTTGGTCTCTTTATCATTTTGTTCGCCGCTTTCTGAATACAAAGATGCATCTCACTGCAAACAAATGCATCGCGATTTCGCCGGGATATCTTTTTTTTTCGGCGAATGAATTCAATTCTTCGATTTTAAAAAGTCGTACTGTATGTCATTATTAAATGCCGGCACAAATTTCACAAATCCCTTTGCTATTCAGGCAGGTTTGAGACTATTTTTATCGTTATATAAAAGAGCGATAAGAGACCAGGCAAATTCATACAGAAGGAATCGCGAAAAATGCGGGAGACAAAAATGCTGTAATAAAAGCGGCACCGGGGTGGCAATAGCTTCGGCATGAATTGAAAATACTTTTTCGGAGCAATGCAATATCGATTGCGTCATCCAGGACGGGAGACCTTTTTGAAAATCCATTCAGCAATAAAACAGATGAAGATGATCGAAATGGAAACGAGTACCCCGATTTTATTAGTGGAGTACTGTTGAAGAATCAGAACAATAAATGCCGTGACGCACAAAATGCACCCCGACATACTGATCGCTTTATTGCCATTGATTTGTTTAGATAGCTTAAAAGAAGTAAAATTAACCGCTCCGAAAATGAGCAGGAACCCCGCGCTGCCTGCCGTTGAAATACTTTCCAGCTTCAGCGCATTGGCGATCAGGAGCGTGTTCATGGTCGTAATAAAAAGCCCCAGCGGCTGATTCCATAGCATACTTGTGAGGTGATGCGGTAATTCATTGTCCTCGCCCATTTCATAACTTACCCTGCTGCCACCTAACAATGTTGCGTTGATTGCTGAAAAGGTAGAAAGCAATGCCGCAATGGTAATAATGATGAACCCCGCGTGGCCGAGCATGGGCTTCGCTGCTTCTGCCAAAACATAATCTTTGGCTTTTTCTATTGTACTAAAACTCAAAGACCCTACCGTTACAAATGCGATAACTATATACAGCAGTATCACAAAGATCACAGAGTAGTAATAGGCCTTAGGAATATTTCGTTGCGGATTTTCAATATCAGGCGCCGCATTGGCAATTAGTTCAAAACCTTCATATGCAACAAAGATCACCATGCCTCCGGTAAAAAGCTTTAAAGGAGATTCCCAGTTGGAAACAGAAAGCTGCGCAACATCAGGATTGACGTAAAGCCCGTACAGTCCGATGACCACAAATGCCAGCAGGATGATGACCTTTGTTACTACCACATAGGATTCAATTTTGCCGACCACCTTTATGCTGTAATAGTTGATGATGGTGGCGATGATAACTATACCGCTTGTATAGATATGAAAATCTGTTTGTTTATTGACGATATGAAACAGGTTGGTTGCATACGACCCAAAAGCAGTAGCATACAATGACAGCATCACGATATAACTCACCCAGAGCAGGTTGTTGATGCCCCCGCTGAATACGGTAATACCAAAACCCTGGTTAATAAATTTTACGGTACCTCCTTTATCGGGATAAGAGAGTGAAAGCTTTGTATAACTATACGATGTGATCAATGCGATAATACCCGCAAACAAAAAGGCCGCAGGTGTACCACCTCCCGCCAGCGATACGGCTAATCCCAATACTGCAAAAATGCCCCCGCCAACCATGCCACCTATTCCGATTGATATAGCTTCTCTGAGCCTGACTTGTTTTACCATTGTAAAAAATTCCGGATTTTGTTCAGCAATGGAATAGCATGAAGTTAATGGTATTTGAAAAAACAGCAGGTGGTAAATACAGGCAGTATCTCCGATAATTTATTTATGACCGGATAAAATGCGCAACGTTTCTTCAAAACGAGTGGATTGTGATTTTATCACAAATTGTTCCCAATGAAGTAATGCGTATTCACGTTTTGTATTCGTATAGGCCAAACTGATTGCGCCGTTCCACAAACCATTATGAAATTCGCGGAAATCCCATTTTTGTATTTTATTAATGTCAACAGGCTGCTCTTCTTTATCAAATACCATCAGGAATATAAAATAATAGAGGTGTAATATTTGCTGCATCAGGAAGAACCTCGCATACTTGTATTCATCAACAGTTTCTTCAAAATATTGTTCAAGATAGCTGTGTTCATCTCGTTCATTCATCACTATAAAATTGGCAACGATGGCAAGGTCGAGATAACGATCATTTAAAAAAGCAGACTCCCAATCAACCAACCACGGCCGTTTGCCATCGAAAACTATATTCTCCGGTTTTGAATCATTATGGGAAGAAACCCAATTCTCCGTGTCGTACCGTGGATAAACTTTTGCAATGCGTTCGTATATCTTGTACAAATTATTTACTTCATCGTCCGGCAAAAGATTGGTTGAACGAAACTGAGGCAAAAACTTTTCCATGCTTTCAAAATAATTATTGCGAAAGGAAAACCTGGGAAGTGTATGTAATTTTCGCAACAGATGCGGCATCGATTCTTTTGCAGCAGCAAGTGAAAACAGTTGTTCTGTGATAAAATCAGTTATCGAAACCCTGTCTTCAATACTCATATGAAGTATCCGGGGCGCTACTCCATGTTCAGCGGCAGTTTTCATGCAGCCATAGTAAAATGTGGGGTCCCCGAAAGCATCCGTGTGCGTTACAACCCGCAGCAGGTAAGGATTTCTCCGCACTATAATTTTAAACACAAGGGCACTCGAAAGACCTTTTGTGAGCTGCTGAATGTCTTCAAAAGAATCTGTGTTAAAAGCAACCTGTAATGCTTTTCTTACAGCAGGTAGTTTGTGTTCCGGAATCATATCAACAACTTTTGGTGTGGAGGTTTTATCAAAAATATCTATCATACACTACTTAAAGTGTATTTCACAACTATATTTTTATTGGCACAACAACGATGCTGGTAATTGCGTTTCCCAATTACTACCTTCATTTTAACAGGCATAAATAAGTGTTCCATTCAGAAAGTTCACCGGGTAATTTGTTTCTTATTTCTCTTTTATGCACTTTACAGTGTAAAAGTGATTTACCATCGTGAGGAATATTGCTACTGCTTTATTATTTCTTTCAGTTTACCAGGTATCCAACGCACAGGAAGCCGCATGGATCAGGATTAATGAACTGGGATACCTTCCTTCAGGAATCAAAGTGGCAGTTTGGTGCAGTAAGGATGCAGCTACTATCAAACAGTTCACATTGATAGATTCCGCTACTGGCAAGATTGTATTCAAAAGCAACGTGCGTAAAAACTTCGGGGCCTATGGTCCATTTTTGCAGACAGCCCGTTTAAACTTTTCTGAATTTAAAACCAATGGAATTTATTATTTAAAAGCGGGCATTACAAAATCTCCTTTTTTCAGGATTGACAAAAATGTTTATAGAGGAAGTGCTGATTTTTGTCTTCGTTATATGCGGCAGCAGCGAAGCGGATTCAATCCTTTTCTGAAAGATAGTTGTCATACACACGATGGCTATGTTTTATATGGAAGAGCAGCCGGTATTCCTGATAGTACCCACATAGATGTAGTAGGCGGCTGGCATGATGCTTCAGACTATTTACAATATTCAACTACATCTGCTAATGCCACTTATCATTTGCTTGCAGCCTGGAGAGATTTTCCGAATGTATTTACTGATGAAAAATTGGCTCACGGTTTAGATGGTAAAAACGGAATTCCCGATATACTCGATGAAGCAAAATGGGGACTGGACTGGTTGTTGAAAATGCATCCCAAAGACAACTGGATGTTTAACCAAATTGGAGATGACAGAGATCATATCTCCATGCGAATGCCGGGTGAAGACAGCCAATATGGAAAAGGTTATGAAAGACCGGTATATTTTATTAATGGCGAACCACAGCAACGGGGGAAATTCATGAATCACACTACAGGAACATCGTCTGCTGCAGCAAAGTTTAGCAGCGCTTTTTCATTAGGAGCATATTTGTTTAAATCCATTGATAAAAAATATGGCGACATTTTACAACACAAATCGGTGACGGCTTATGACTATGCATTACTAAAGCCCGGCGTGGTACAAACCGTTTCTGTTCTGTCACCTTACATTTATGCAGAAGACAACTGGACGGATGATATGGAACTCGCGGCTGCATGGCAGGGCCATTTGAACGATGGATGGAAATATGCCCGGCAGGAACCAGTTACTCCATGGCTGGGAGCCGACACTGCAAATCATTACCAATGGTATCCTTTTATTAACCTTGGTCACTATGAACTTGCAAAACGTTTGTCAGGTAATGAGAGAGACACAATTGTCACCTATTATAGAGAAGGTATTGAACGTGTATGGAACAAAGCAAAAAAAAATGCCTTCTATCGTGGTATACCATTCATATGGTGCAGCAACAATCTGACGGTTGCATTTGCCATTCAATGTTACTGGTATAAACAACTTACAGGCAGCAGCGTATTTGATGAGTTGGAACAGGCTAACTTCGACTGGATCTTTGGTTGTAATCCATGGGGTACCTCGATGGTATATGGGTTGCCAGCATGGGGCGACACACCTACGGATCCACATTCTGCGTTTACTCATTTAAAAAACTACCCGATTGACGGCGGCATGGTAGATGGGCCTGTGTACACTTCTATTTATAAAAGTCTGATCGGAATACAATTGCACAATGCCGATGAGTACAAAGATTTCCAAAGCAACCTGGCGGTCTATCACGATGATTACGGGGACTATAGCACGAATGAACCTACGATGGATGGGACAGCATCTTTGATATACCTGTTGGCAGCGGAAGAAAGTGAAGGGTTATTAAAATAATAACAGTGCTTTAGAAAGATCTTTCAGTCTTTGATAGCTTGCTGAATTGGTTCAGATTCAAAAAGACCTTTCTTCATTTTAAACTTCACCCAAACAAAAGAATATACAGCAGCAATACTAATGAATAATACAGCATTCAGGTATACTTTCGCCCTCAACTGCGGAGTTGGAGCATTATTGACAAACGCATAGATCATTCCGGCAATTCCAACAACCTGAACCAGCGGAAATAGGGGAGTTTTATAAGGCCGTACCTGGCCCGGATATTTTTTCCTGAGGATAATAAGATCTGTATGCGCTACGATATAGGCAAGTAAGTAACAACTGGCTGCTGAGATTACCAGCATTAACAGTGCATCCGGATGTTTTCCAAAAAGTAATACGGGGATTGTCGTTAGTGCTGAGACGAGTAATATGCTGAACCAGGGCGTTTTCCATTTTGGATGCAATCTCATAAATATGGCAGGCAACTGTTTGTGATGCGCCATACCGTACAGCAGTCTCGGCACCGTCGCCAGGCCTGCGCTTATTAAGCCACTTGTCGTGGTAATGGCCAATATTAAGACGATGACTTCTCCTGCATTTCCAAAAACAGTTCTTCCCAAAACCCAATGGGGGATATCTGTATTAGCCAATTGCGCTGCAGGCACCTGCTTCATGGCTGCGAACGCAATGAGTGTATAGGCAATCAGCATTACGGTACTGGCAAGAAACATGGCCCTTGGAATATCTCTTGCAGGGTTTTTTGCTTCTTCTATCAGGTCGCAGATCATTTCGAATGCAACAAAAGGCCACAGCGCTACCAGTATTAACGAAAATAATGAACTGCCCGAATGGACAATATCCTGAAATATTTGTGCAGTATGTAAACCATTGGCCGGTGGATGGATAGCGCCCACAAATCCGATCACTACCAATGTCACCAACATAGTAAATGAAATAATGCTTTGTATGGAAGCAAACAGGTCAATGCCCAGTATATTCAGGATTGTAAAACCCCATAGCAGGATCAGGGCCAGGTGTGTAAACGAGCCGGGAGCGATGGTATCCACCACATGTTGCATTAATAATAATTCAGCTGGATTAGCAAATATTGCAGGAGCAATATATGCTGAAAGTGCCGCGATAATAGCTGTGAAGTGACCAACAGATACAGCAGTGTATGTACTGATACTTCCCGCTTTAGGCATTATTAACGCCAGTTCAGCATAGGTTGAAATATAACATAGCGTAAGTATAAATGCGATGATGATTGCAAAAAGAAATTCACCACCACCCAAGCCAGCGCCCTGCAAAATAGATACGACCGACGTTTGAGAAACTACTATTCCGATTGCAATAATAAACAAAGAAACGGGTCCCAATACTCTTTTGAGGCCTTTTGTTACGGCGCGCTTTTTGCTCATGCAAGTGGTTTAAGTAATTAGTTTATTAAGCAGGGGTGTCTTTATCGCTGATTACCCGTTAGAACGACAAGTAGTAAGTTATCAATTTTTCAGATAATCCTCATTTATCCAAAAGATATTTTTCTAACAAGAGCTTGCCCTGCCGGATAGCATCCCTTCCTTTTGATTCAATGCCATACCATCCGTGGTAACCACTTTGCCTGCATAGTTCGATCATCCTGGCAGTAAGTTCTTCGGTAGGTTGGTTTCTGTAAGACATCCCTTTTGCATAAGGAAGTGTTTTTTGCAAATAAGTATAATTGTCAAATTCATCTGAAGGTTGTCGCCAGTCGGGATACATTCCAAACAGAGGGTCCTTTACTTCTTTCATCAGTTGTAACATAAAATCCGGATCATTGGAAACACCACCATGATTTTCTATCAACACTTTTACCTTTGATTCTTTGGCGTAGTCAAGCAGCAGATGATAAGATTCAACGGCATACTTCATGGCTTCTTTCTTATCAACATTGGTTTCGCCCCTGCAGTTGGTACGAATGGCATGGCATCCGAGGTAATGCGCTATGTCTATCCATTTACGATGGTTAATCGCAAATTGCTTTCGATCTTCTTTTGCAGAAGCACATCCGTCACCTTCCTCATCCACCATTATCAAAATCATTTGCACATTTTGATCGGTAGCGTTTGTTTTCAATGTATTTAAGTATTGAACGGTAGGTGCTTCAAACAGGGTATTCACAAATTCAATACCATTGAGGTCAAAATCTTTCCTCGCTATTTTTGGAAAATCCAGTGTTTTCCATTTACCGGCTCTTATTTCTTCTACCAATGCCCATTGTGCGAGTGATATGTCGTCTTTGATCATGATGTTGTATGATTTTTTAATAAAGATCTAAGCAATCAATGTGAATTAAAATTACAAAAGTCTGCCATTTAAAAAGCCACAAGTGTCTCCTGTGGCTTTTGATAAAGAACAATAATATAAATCGCTAATCTACTCCATGCACTTCCGACTGATGAACCTTGCTTGCTCCAAAAGGAACAACAATTTTAAAAGTAACATCGCGCCCCATGTTATAAATACCCTGCTTCGGATTGGTAACGGTAACCTGGTTGCCGTTTTGGAAATAGAAATACTGAGCAAGGTTCAGATGATCAACATAGGAAACATTGGTAAGGTTGGTGCAATTCATATAAAATGAACAAATGACGCTTCCGGTTTTTTTGCTGGTAATATCAGTGCCCAGTCCTGCATTGAACAGGATGTATGCGGAGGAAGGCAACTCGGTATACAAGGCGCTGTAGATATTATTTTGCGCCCAGTATTGGGAGAATCCTGCTTTGAAATATGTCCCTCTCAGAAGAGAGTTGATCCTGTCCTTTAGTTTGAATTTGAACTCCGTATTCAAACGGGGGGCTGGCGTCCACGGTATGTGTTGGGTGGAATCGGTGCTGTGCGGCAAAAAGGAATGTATGTATGAAAATTTATTTATCATTTCTACCCACGGCAGCGATGATGGATGAATGTTCAGGTAGCCGGATACACCGGTAAGAACGGCAGTATTGGAAGATACATATTCATAAACTGGAAATCCCTGAGAAACGGAATCTGTACGATCCGCAAATATGAAATTATTGATATGGTTATAGAACCCATCCAACTCCAGGCTAACATTTTTTCCATTATATCCATAGGCGAGATCAAACTGGTAACCCTGCTCCGGTTTCAGATGGATGTTACCCAATTGGAACGCATTCGATCCGATATTCAGCCCGTTGCTGGTAAGTTCATTGATAGCAGGGGCGCGAAAGCTTTTTGAAATATTCAATTTTAGATAATTGTTATGTGGCAACTGGTAAGATGCTCCAATGCTCCCTGACCAACCTGAATAGGTATTGTTGAACGGAATAAACTGAACAGTTGAGCCCGGCGTTCCACCGGGAACAATATTCCCGTCATCGTCAAGAGACATACCATCGCCAATGAAATGAGTTATATCATAACGCAAACCACCACTGAGCGTTAGCGCTTTAATATTTTTCTCAGCAACAGCAAATCCTCCTATCTCAAAATTTCTGTAATCGGGTATTTCATAATCTGCATCATAGGGCGGCGGCGGTGCCGGCAGATTATGTTCAAATTCATAAGTACCATTTATACCCGTAGTCAGCCTGATTCCGGATGCAGCATTCACAAGCTGGTATTTCAATGTATAGGGAATATCGTATACCACCATGTTATTGGAACCTGCATAGCCCGAATCTATATCGTAATGCACGCTTGATGTAAAACCGATATCGAAAGCTACATTTCCTTTGCCGGCATTGAAATGATTTTGCCACCAGGCCTGGTATTCTTCCAGGATTTTGTCGCCGGCAATACTCGCGTCATACGAATGAAAGTTGGATATAGTGGGAAATACTTTTCCGCTGTTGAGTGGATTGTCAAAAAGAAATTTTCCTGTAGTGCTGTCGCGGTTACCATCCGGCACCTGTATGCGGCGATAGAGTGCGCTGAGGGTAAGTCGTGAAAATCCCCACGACCGGTTAATTCCCAAAGTAAGTCTGGCATTTCCCTGGTTCCATGCAGTGCCCCATACATAGCCGTCCTTTGGATTCTTGTAGCTGTGTGCAATTTCGCCGCTTGCTTTGAAATCATAAACAAATCCATTGTTGTTGCCACCTATGTGAAATGAACTGCCAATATACCCGTTATTGCTGTGATATTCCGACAGCCAGCTACCTTCTGTTGTGCCGCTTGGAGCAAAGGGTGCAGACTTGAAATTAATAACGCCAGCTTCCGCACTGGCTCCGTATTGCAAGGAGGCAGGGCCCCTTATGATCTCGGCGTCATATACGGCGTACGGGTCGATCAATATACCATGGTCATCGCCCCACTGAAAATCTTCCTGTGGCAAGCCATCGGTAAGAACCAATACGCGGTCGAATCCGAGCCCGTTTATCTGGGGCTTGGTAGTGCCGACACCTTCCGTCGTTTCGGTAACGCCCGGCTGTGACGCAACTGCGTCGATGGCTGTATTGGAAGCATTTTCCAGCATCATATTGTGGGTAACAATGGAAACAGGTACCGGCGATCGTTGTGTATTGGTAACATTCAGCAAACTGGTGACCACCACTTGCCTGAGAGTGCTATAGGATACACTTACATTGAAATTCAATTGCTCATGTCCGGAAATTGTTACCTCTTGTATAATGGTGGCATAGCCGGCAGCATGCACTTCGAGGTCATAGGTGCCTTTGGGTAACGAGCTAATGTTATAGTTACCCTCTGAATCGGTTATCGCGCCCAACTTTAGCTGGGGAAAATAAACAGAAGCTCCTTCAACAGGCTTTCCGGTGACGGAATCCGTTAGCTGCCCGCTAAGTGACTGGCCCCAGGCATATGCTTCGGCGAATAATATGAATGCTATTGCTATATAAATTTCTTTTATCATGATAGATTTCAAACACTTTTAAGATTAATAGAAACAGGATCATTAGCTTTTAGCCAAATTGCAACATTGTTAATTGCTACTCGTGCATTGGTTTCATTGTTGGAGAACATCAATCCGGTAATTGGTTAAAAAAGATCAAGTACCGGCAATGGAAAACCGAAAAGGAGTGGATATGCTAATAGCTAAATAACCTGCAATAAAATGCAGAAGAGAGATCAGGAAAGATTATTTCCCGGAGGATGGAAAAAACTGCGGGGCATCGATAATGTTTTGCCCGGAGCACATTCGGGGTAGTTTTGCTCAACCAAAAATCCAGGAATGGTTGCAGCATCCGCAAAAAATGAGTTACATAAGAGCGGGCTGTCATTACCCGATCTCCTTTCAGGCGCCCGTTTGTCAGAGTTATTCTGCTGTTGCGCCAGTTGCTTATGCATCTGGCATTTCCCGTTACAATGCATCCACGGCTTGTCTTTGTTGACGCAATTTTCTATATAGGCGGACTTGTTAAGGTAATAATTTACCACCACAACGTAATAATTGAAGGAATATGCCACAAAAGCAAGAAGCAATAACAGTGCAGTTGTTCGCCTGATGATCACGTTCCGGGTTTGGTGCAAAATTATGTTTTTATGTGAAAATAATAGCGTGCCCGTAAAATTGATTAAATCGTGTATGCGTGCCTGTTAGTTTGTTCACTGCAGCTAGCGGGTTATGTCTGGTTACTCTGCGGCAAAATAATTCGGGGCTATAGTTTTCCTATCACAAATTTTACAAGCCTGTAAACAATCCACAACAAAAGCAGGATAATAATCAACACACCGGCAAGAAAGAGAGTAGGGTAGCTTAGTATGGTAGAAATGGCAGCCACTTTTGATTTTAATGATTCCACCTGTTTTACTTCAGTAGGTTGCGGAGCTACCGCCACGTTGTAATTAAAGCCGGCCAGCTTTTTTAGAAAGCCTTTGTGCACGGCGCCTTCCAGGCTGAATATGTGTATCTCATCTGCCGTTTGTGAGGCCAGCCTCAGATCGCGCGCAAGATCATTCCAGGTCATTGTATGTAAAGTAGTATCAAAGCCTCCGCCCGTACTTCCGATCGCTATATATTTCAGGTGTTCATCGATAGCCAATACTTTCAGCATGCCGTATGCATTTCCCATAAAAGAGGAATACAGCATGGGGATATCTTTATCTGAAGTAAGGTCGAGGAAACCGGTAAGTTGTTCGAGGGAAGTTTTGCCGCTTTGAGCCTCATATCTTACAAACGGTACATAGTAAGTTTCTACCGGATAACCGTCTTTCCGGATCATGTTGATCAAAGAATCATATTTTTCTTTGCCATTTTTTACAGAAGCTTTATCGTACAACCGGTGGATCAGTTTGCCCAATAATCTCCATTTATGCTGTTTCCATAAAACAATATCATTGTAGTCAAGCTCCAGGTCAAGGCCCATTCCTTTAAACACGAGGCCATTTTCACCGGCCCATTTTTTCACCTCCTCATACCTGGCAATAGCTGCGTCACCGTTTCTGCTGTTGAACCAATAGCCTTTGTCTTTTGGCAGCAGCAACCATGCCACTACAGGGATTCATGCTTTATTTAGCTGCCTCACTACTTCGGCGCGTTCGGGGCTAAGGTCCAGCATCCCCATTCTTATTTCCGCGTTCAGTTGCTGTAGAGTTGGTATCAGGGTAGTATCCGCAAAAAGTGCTTTCATTTCCCTGCCTCCCATTTCATTAAAAAAGGAAAGTGTTGGATTTTTTGCATTTGCAGCAATCGTAATTACGAAAAAGAATAGAGCAGTAAAAAGTTTTGGTCTCATATCAGTATAGAAAAAATAATAGTTCAATAAATATACAAATGTTTCTTTTTGAACCCCGGTTTCCAGGCTTTGCAGGATATTGCAACGAATGATTTTGCAATTATGGCAAAAACATTCATCTTATTTTTGAGTTATGCCCGGTAATTTCGAAAGAATGCTGCAACTGGCAGACGAAGTGTTTGCCGTAAAGCAGGATCCACAGCAATTGGATGTAGATGAAAGCGTATTAAAAAAATTACAGCAATTGCACCCCGCATCGGTATCGGAACGCGCGGATGAGAATGGCCCTTATTGCTGGATATTGCTGATACCTACCACTATTAATCTGATGAATGATTTTGTTAATGGAAAAATTTCGGAAAAGGAATTATTTGAGCAGACACCGGTGGGTGAAAAATATGAATCTGTTTATCTCTGTTCGGCCATGGTCTTAGAAGAATATCGGCATAACGGGATAGCACGGCAAACCACGCTGGAAGCGATTCGGCAAATTCGCTCCCGGCATCAGGTGGCTTATTTGTTTGTATGGCCGTTCAGCAGGGAAGGCGATGCCGCTGCAAAGGCGATAGCCAATGCGGCGGCGCTTCCATTACTGGAACGAAAGAAATAATTTCAATGGATTTGGTGCCTGTTATGTTTAACATTACACCGTGTAACTTATTTTTGATAATATTGGCAACTAGGACTGCTGACTGCATTCAAAATATTTCATCCTAAAAACTCACCATGAAGCTCCATGATCTTTTTAATATTATAATTAAGGTCTTTGGCCTTTTCATCATTAAAGATATCCTGTTCCAACTTCCTTACCTGGTATCCCTGCTGACAGTAGGGGCCGGTTTTGGTAAAATTGATACAGATTCCCTGATTATAGTTTTGCTGATAATCGCATTATACTTCGCGATTGGTTATGCACTGATTTTTAAAACTGAGTCAATTATTAAGATGTTGAAACTGGAGCCTCAATTAAGTGATGAATATCTTTCATTTAATGTGTCATCGGCCAATGTTTTAAATATTGCATTGATTATAATGGCCGGCTACATATTAATAGATATGGTACCGGTTTTTTGCAATACTCTCTATAATTATTATGAGCAGGTGCATGAACGGTTCAGTATGACGAGTCCATCTTTATCGGGGTTACTGTTACCGGCAGTGAAAATCGTAATTGCGCTATTAATAATCGGCGAACGAAAACGCATCGTTGCGCTGGTGGAAAAAAAGCCTGTATCTCAGGATGAATTTGAGGAGGAAACTCCCGGGGAAGATTTTACCGAGGAGTCGTAGCTGCGTGGCCGGTTTCGGCAGAGGCATTTTCGTACCTTTTTCAAAAAGGGGGAAGATGTGCTGCGTGGAAAAAATCCAATATTTATTAAACTTTGGCGTTATTGTTGGGTCAGAGATAGCATTATCTCAAAAAATAATTTCACACTATGAAAACTAATCTCAGAATCTTTTCAGCAATTATTTTGCTGGCAGCAACCATTATGTTGATAGCCTCATGCAAAAAAGACAACAACTCAACATCGAATTCCGCCACTAACGACGCAGCGGCAAATATGTCCTCCAATGGAGCTTCTGCCGATAATGCATATGACGATGCTTTTGGCGTAGCCTTGCAGGCAGGGAGTGATCAGAATCTTGACCTGCTAACGAAAAAGCCCGGGGGTGCCGCTGATGTGGCTCAGAACATCCAGGGTACTTATTATTGCGCCAGCATAAGCGTTTCAGGAAGCACTTTTCCGATCACGTTGACGGTGGATTTCGGTACGGGCTGTAAGAGTGCCGATAGTATTGAGCGTTCGGGTTCTGTCACCTACGTATTTTCCGGTCACCTGAGTACTCCCGGAACAACTATTACAGCTACTTTCAATAATTATACTGTAAACGGGTATTCACTTAATGGTACTTACACCATTGCCAACACCACTACCGATATCAATGCGCCACAACTTACTACCACAGTTACCGACGGAAGCATCCGGTTCCCCTCTGATACATCCTATTCTTTTTCAGGTACAAAAACAATTTCTGTATCTGCCGGAAATATAGCCGATGTTTCTTCTCTTGTTTTCAATATCACCGGAGGTTATAAGATCAGCAGTTCGTATGGAGATTCACTGACTGCTACTGTTACCACACCTCTCGAAAGAAAAATAACCTGTCCCTATATAGATCAGGGTGTTGTTTCTTTCACTTACACAAAAGGCAGCAGCAGTGTAAGTGGTACATTGGATTTTGGTGACGGAACATGTGATGATTCGGCTGTGGTAACCATAGGTTCATTTACAAAAACAGTTACTATATGGTAGCCGGAGATCTTCGTTTGACCGGTTAATAACTTTTATCATAGTACTGCCCCTGCATCCGCAGGGGCAGTTTTTTGCAGACACTTATCGTATATGCGTTGGCGTTAGTTTATCAAAGAAATAGTTTTATGGGCTGCTGTCGCCTACCCGTCATTATTGTTGGTTATCGTAATTTGGAAGGGACTTTTCTAACCCAGGTCTTAAATATGGCCAAATCTATGTACGGTATAATTTCCGTCTGTCATCGCTTCGGGTGAATTTCATTTTCAATGGATTATTTATATGGTTGTTAAATTATTATTACCATTTTAGTATCTTCACCATATCAGAATAACTATTTTTAGTTTGTCATAAAAATATCCCTGCATGCAAACAACAACTTTTACTTTCCCCAGCGTATATGAAACATCCTTTGGTAATACAGAGAATTCAGCGAAGGACTTGCTGAACGGGCTCAAGGTTAAAAAAAATGAATTGTGGTATCTCGTAGGAAATATGGCAAAACGAGGCGCCATCAATGCCGGCCGGGTGGTGAATGCCGCACCAACCGAGGAAGATTTTGACATTTTGATGCGGGCTGCTTTTGTAAATGTGTTGGAGAAGGCAAAACAACCATATACCGTTACAGTAGGTTTTCCTTTATCTACTTATAATGTTTATAAAAATGCTGCGATGCAATATTTGGGACGCCGGCATTTTATGATAGAACACGATAGTTCTACTTTCAATATAAAAGGCGGTCTACGCAAAAATACTTTTGATGTGGAACTATACGATATAATACCTGAAATCGTGGGCGGGATCATTGGTTTAAAAAAACTGAGCACACAGCAGGTCCCCGCAAATTTCATTGCGTTGAGTTTTGGCTTTGGTACAGTAGAAGGAGGTATGGCAAGCAACGACGGTCTGATTCACAGAACCTGCTTCAGTTCGCATGGTATGCGGTATGTAATCGGAAACTTTGCCCGTGAGTTAAATGCGAACTATTACCTTGAAATGAAAAACGAGCACCAACTGGATGATGCGTTTATAAAAGGTTCCATTTTCACCAACCGTAAACGTGTGGACATCAGAGATCTGAGAAAGTCTTTACTGCGCCAGTATTATAAGGAGACCGTTTCTCCATTGCTAAGGCAATATTTTACCGATGCCGATCTGGAGCTTTGTGAAAAAATATATTTAATGGGAGGTGGGGCTAATTACAGCGAACTTACTGAACTGGTAAGTGAAGAGTTCCAGGGTTTCATTCCGGTAGAAGTAGCGCCGCAACCCGATACCATTATCAGCGTCGGTTACTTATACAACTCACTACGGGTTTCCGATAATAACCCGCAACGTTGTGTGGGTATTGACCTAGGAAATGCCAACACCTCTGTTTCTATATTTGATCCGGCGCAGGCAAAATAATTTTTTGTAAATTGACTTCATGTCGCTGCTTACATTTCTCAAAAATGATTTTTTTCTTGATGCCGGTACCGTAATCAATGGTAATGTGCTGACCAAAAATAGTGCAAACATAGCCGGCACTATCAATGGTGATCTCCATGGCGTAGGTAATGTAACGATTGAAAAGACCGGTCTTATTAATGGCCATGTGAAAGCCGGCAGTGTAATAGTAAAAGGCAGAGTAAAAGGCAACATTTATTGCACCAGCAAAATTTATCTCCACAAGCAGTCGTCGGTGCAGGGTAATATTTTTGCTGATGAAGCGATCGTAGACAAAGACAGCTCTATAAGCGGTACCATCTCAAAACTGCACTCTAAGCATGAAGATATTGTGCCGGGGATCATAGAGATTCCGGAACTTCCCGAAGAACTGCCTGGCGTAGATCCTGTAGTTGTCTTCGCCACAGAGAATAAGATAGCTACTTCGGATAATCCTCCCACCACTTGGTTTTGAACCATCATTCAAAAACTCTGTACCCGGTATGTTCAAAATCATTTCAATTGCGAACATGGCTGATCACAGTGGCTAACATATCTACTACGCCTTGTTGTATGACACCAATCTGTTCGATTTCATCTCCTGCTCTCCAGTTTTCTCCTTCTTTGACCAGGGTGCATCGTTGGGTGCCTTTACCCGACTGCAGAAGTACATCGTAAGTGCCTGTAAGCTGCCCTTCCCATGAAATCGTTTCGGCAAGAGCTGCTTTGTAAAAGACGTTGTTGTGAGTAAAGGTGGTGGTAAAAACCAGATGATCGGCCGTATCTGGCCCGCCGTTAATAAGTTGGAAGTCCATATCGGTAATGTTTAGTACAGAAAGTTAAAAAAAACTTTGCATTTGTGCGGCAATCTGTGTATAAACGGGCCATTTTTTATATGGATGAGGTGGATTATGAATTTTGCCAGTGTTTCAGGGTGCTCTGTAGCTGTAGAATGCAACGTATGTCGCGTTTCTGTTGTCATATCAAAAACCTATCGGACTTATGCAGCGAATAATTATGCTGTTTGCTTTGATAATAACCTTACTGGCTATTGCTTCCTGCAGGAAAAACACCTATATGAGTAATGCGGAAATTATCGGGTATGATCTTCGCGAATGCCCCTGCTGCGGCGGAATTGAAATGACCATTGATAATGTAAATCCTCCTCACGGTGGTTCTTTCTTTCTCGTATCCAGTATGCCGTCTTATTATAAGGTTAATATAGATGACACCTTCCCTGTATTGGTAAAGATCAATTATAGCATCGATACTACGGGATGCTATGGCGATTTTGTAAGGATTACGAAAATCGTCAATCGATGAAATTATATGATTCCTTCTGAAAGCAACTCGAGTGTCGAAAAAATCGTATTCATGCAAGCCCTTCCGGGATACAGTACAGTAAGGTTGCCTTAATCCTGATCTTTTGTAAGTTATTACCGATGCGACCGGTTTGCTGCTATTGCACTACGTTCCTTGTCGCAGGGCATCCTACCCGTTTGTTCTTTTTAGATTGGTAAAGGCCTGCGATTTGTTTATACTTGTCAAAGAAATATCGTACGGTGAAGGTTAGTGCAATGAAATAGTATCCGTCTTGTTTGCTTTTGTTTCCCCGCATCGTGCCTGCGGCTGGATACGAACCGGTTCCCCTGTAAGCGAGTTCAACGGCTTTAGGTCCGCGGGCAGTAAGCAAGGCCGTTTGGTCAACATAAGTTTTGCTTACATCATCAATATAATCAGTAAATAATTTGCGGTAACCAAACTCCAGTCCCAGGCGCATATCTTCATTAAGTGCATAATTTGCGCCAACACCAAATGGAATACTAAACTGGGTGAGATGATAATTCTTTACACCCGAAACAAATCCTTCGCCTTCCGTGCTGAGTGGTTGCAGATAATATTTTTTACCTGTACTGTCTTTTGTGTAAGGATTAAAGTGATAGATGCCGATGCCCGCAAATACATAGGGTGTCCACCAATGCTCATTCAGATTCAGTACGCTATATTGTGCGGAAAGTTCCCAGTCGATAATGTTGGAGGTGAAATTGAGATTGCGTTGCTGCATAGCCGTATTCCCTTTTTTATCATCAGCATGCAAAGAGGCAAGACTGATAAAACTCCTGGCAACGAGATGTTCAGAAAGATCATATTCGGCCCCGAGAGAGCCCATCAACTTCGTTTGAGAAAGAGTGATGCCCTTTGCTTTAAGATCGCCCTGGTAGCCGGCAAGGCCCAGCCGGCCTGCAAAATGGAAATTCTGCCCTCTTGCAAGGAAGGGGGTAAGGAAAAGTAAAATAAATATTTGTTTCATTGGATGTACTGCGGCAATACCGCTAATGGGTAACGTTTTTCGGAAACAAATATTTTAGGGAGTAGTTACTGACTATGAGGCGAAGACCCAAGTTTAAGCGAACAACGAAAATCGTATATGCGTATCCGTTAGCTTCCCTGGCTGCCTGTGTGATCGGTACAAACCGAATAAAATGGTCCCGTGGAGATGTTACATATAACTCAGCCACCATTGGGTATGTGTGCGTTTGTATTGGCTGTATTTTTTACAAAGAGGATATAATATGAGCACCACAATCAGCCAGATAGCATAAATGCTCCACAGGCCGAACCCGATGCCGTTAGGTTTGAACCGGAAAGGAATGCCCGGTGAAACAATGTCTTTTGTGCTGAAGCCCTGCGCAAAAAATACAATGATGCCGATAACGTGAATAACATAAAGATGAATGACATAATAAAACATCGGCACACGACCATACATATTCATGACCACTGTAAACCTGTTTTGCACCTTTTCGATAAATGCGAGAAATAAAATCCCTGGCCCGAGTGTCATGCATACATACATCAAAGAGGGAGGATATTTATTTACATTCAAAAAAGAAAGAAAGGTATAGATGCTGCCACGAGGTTGGACCGACCATGGTGCAGGATCCCCATATGCATTGATAAACCGGAGTGCGATAAATAAAATAATAAGGCCCCAGCCTGTGCGGACCAATATTTTTCTCCTGGATATTTCATCTGCGCCTTTTTCATATAATTTTCCGCAGCAATAGCCCAGTAACATTACCCCTGTCCAGGGTAAAAATGAATATACAATCAAAACGAAGTGTTGACCGGCAATTTTGTAGGCAGCAAAATTGGAATAATATATCAGGTCGGACACCATATTTCCCTTTAATACATTTGCTACAGACGGTATATCGAGTAAATTATGTCCTGCAACAATGATCACGCCTAACGCAAATATTACTTTGTATGGCAAATGGATCAGCAGGCTTAATATGATCATGCTGATACCGATGGCCCATATTACCTGGAGAATAAAGAGATTGAAGAATGGATTGAACGTCCATGCAAATGTGATAATAACCAGTTCCACAAAAATGAGCCACAGGCCACGTTTGAAAATGAATCCGCTGATAGTGGCCTTCGGTCTTCTCTGACACATGAGATAGATGGATGTGCCGGCAAGAAATACGAAGATGGGCGCACAAAAGTGAGTAATCCATCTTGTGAAAAACAACATTGGGTAGGTCGTTTTCATGTTGGTGGGATTCAGGGAAAAATCTCCCGCTTTAACTATGTTCACTTTGTACAGATAGTCGCGGATATGGTCAAGCGCCATGATTACCATTACCAGTCCGCGCAAAATATCGAGCGACCGGATCCGGTTTGTAGCAGTAGTCGGTAGCATTTGGAAAGGTTGAGTTGCCAAGTTATTGAATAGTTTTCTCATTTTTCGGAAAATTTATCGCACCGAAATAGAGTTCCTTTCAGTTATTGTTAATTATTGAATTATACAAATAACCGCCGTAACTAACCGCGAACAGCTAAGCCTTGCCCGTTCGCCACAAATGTTTCATAAAATATTTTATTTCGTGTATGCGTATACGTTAGTAATTTATGCTGAATACATAATTGCTGTCATAAATTTCATCTCACTGCTGATAAAGGCGATTTTGATAATACATTTGCCGGAGGTTCATGAAACAATGCCCGGTGGCGAATTTATTTAATATAAAACCAGACTATGAAACACGATCTTGAAAACCGCGCAGATATTGAAGCGTTGGTAAATGCATTTTACGATAAAGTGGAAGCAGATGAAGTTATAGGTTATATTTTCAATGATATTGCCAAAGTAAACTGGAAACAGCACCTGCCGGTGATGTATGATTTTTGGGAGAATATCATTTTTTTAAAAGACACATATACCGGAAATCCTATGCCCGTGCATTCCGCGTTGAATCATCGCGTACGGCTCACAAAAGAACATTTCAAACGATGGATAGAACTGTTTACCCAAACAGCAGATGAACTTTTTGAAGGGCCGGGAGCGGCGCTTACAAAAGAAAAGGCCCGGGGGATTGTGGCGGTGATGGAAACAAAAATCATTTTTCCTTTTGCTCCAGGCAAAAATTGAATCAGGCGATTGTTTATTCCCGGGAAAGCCGCTCCTCATTCAACTTCTCTTAAGCCGGATAGTGGTTAACCCAGTCAGCATTTGACCGGGGTAAATATCTTGATTGTATCCACCGATTTTTTTGCTCACCCAACCAAAATCTCATAAAACCATCATATAATAAACACTGAAAAATCTGTACATGAAAAAAACAGGATTAGGTCTACTGGCATTGCTAATGTCATTCGGTATTAATTGGCAACCTAATTTGGAGATCGCAGAGAAAATCGCCCGTGAGAAACACGAGTTGATATTATTGAATTTTTCAGGATCAGACTGGTGTGGGCCGTGTATCAGGTTGCATAAAGAAATCTTTGAAAGCGATGTGTTTACCAAAATGGCTGATACGTCCCTGGTGATGATCAATGCGGATTTTCCCAGGAGCCGCAAGCATCAACTTGATTCCGAAACGCAAAAGCGAAATGATTCTCTTGCAGATAAATACAATCCGGATGGAAAGTTTCCTTATACATTGCTCCTGGATGCGGATGGCAATGTTGTTAAAACATGGGAAGGCTTACCGGATGAGAGTGCTGATGAATTTGCCTCCGAAATAAGCAGCATTTGTGATGAAAGAAAATAGCAACAGGAATAGTGATATTGTGACTGCGATAGGCCGTGCCGTAATTCTAATAACCAATAGATGAAAAAAATTTGCTTAACGCTTGTGGGAATTTACCTGGTGGTATTGAATGCTGTCGGGCAGTTTGAAACGAAAGACACTTCCTATTATATTGCTAAGCCTCTTAGGGTGGAAGAGGTACACCTCGTATCCGGTTATTATTCTCAAAACGGAGATCATTCTGCGGTAACGGGAGGTATCGGTACCGAAAGAGTGGTAGATCTTGCCAATGGCATCGAGTTGAATTTTGTGGGTACAGATGCAATGAAGCGCAAGCACACGCTGATTGCGGGACTTGGATTTGACGCACATTCCTCAGCGTCTGCTGCCCATGTTAGTTCCACAGGCGCTTCACGAACGAGCGGTACAAGAATCTATCCATCCTTAGACTGGACCATGGAAGATGCAAAAACAGGAACCAGTGTCGGCCTCGGGCTTTATCTTTCAGAAGAATATAATTACAGTTCGATTGGCATCGATGGAAGCTTTTCCAAAAAGACGCATAACAATGGTGAGTTTTCTGCAAAGATGAGCGGGTATTTCGACCGGGTAAGGATGATATATCCTTCAGAGCTGGTTCAGTCGGTAGTAACCGTAACCTCGGCAAGTACAGGTGGATTCAGCAAATCAAAAATTCCAAGCAAACCGAGGGTTACCGGTGACTTGTCGCTCTCCTTCTCGCAGGTGATCAACGAGCGGATGGATGGTATCGTTTTGATGGATTTGGTGGGGCAGGGTGGTTATCTCGGTCTTCCGTTTCACAGAGTATATTTCCAAGACGGATCGCCGGTGGTAGAGTTACTTCCATCGGAAAGATTTAAGCTGCCCATCGGGTTTAGATTAAATTATTTTCTTGGTGACAATATTATCCTGCGCACCTATTATCGCTACTACACCGATAGCTGGGGCATAAGGGCCAACACTGCCAGCCTGGAGGTTCCTTATAAAATAACCCCTTTTATCTCGGTTGCTCCTTTTTACCGGTATTATCAGCAAACGGCGGCAAAATATTTTGCCCCGTATGAAATGCATACCGAAAGTGATGAATACTACACCAGCAATTACGAGTACTCGGCATTTGTGAGCCAGTACTTCGGTGTGAATTTCAGAATCGCCCCACCCAAGGGAATTACGGGCAGCCTGAGTTCAATAGAGCTGAGGTATGGCCACTATTTTCAGACTACCCAACTTCATTCCGACCTGGTATCTGTGGATATTAAATTCAAGTAGAAATCTGGCGCAAAATGCGTAACCATCACTTAGGTACTGTAATTCGTGTATGCGGTACCGTTAGTATTCTTATTGAAAGAAGATTTGCCTTATAGGCAAAAAATTTACATGAAGTTAAAATAGCATCTCATTCCTTTTTCCAACATTTGCAGGTAATTGCAGCTTTAACAAATACAAATTATGCGACATGACGAACAGCAATAAGCACCTGCTCACAGAAGGCGATGTAAATTTTTCTGCGGCAAGAAGCAGCTGGTACAGCATTCTCGATTCAGAAACGATCGGCTGGCTTGAAAGAGACGCTTCCTCCTTTATACACCAGGCGCTCTCCACGCCATGCCTTGATGTAATAGAATCCTGTGAAGGCATCTACATTAAAGACGTGCAGGGCCGTCGATACATGGACTTTCACGGCAACAATGTGCACCAGGTAGGATATCGAAATCCATACGTATTAGAAAAGGTAAAACAGCAAATGGACGTTTTGCCTTTCTCACCGAGGAGATACACTAATAAAATGGTGATCGCATTTTCTGAAAAATTGATATCCCTATTGCCTTCTTCACTAAACCGTGTATTGTATGCGCCGGGTGGAACTTCCGCTATTGGGATGGCGCTGAAACTGGCACGCGTGGTGACCGGGAAGCAAAAGGTGGTTTCATTCTACGATTCTTTTCACGGTGCGTCGCTCGATGCAATTGCCGCAGGGGGAGAAGAGCAGTTTAAAAGGTACATGGGCGAATTTAATCCCGCTCCCGTTCACCTTCACCAACCCGGTGAGTATCGTGAGGGTCCCCGCGAAGAGGAAATTTTGCAACAACTCGAAGAAATTTTAAGTGCGGATAAAGAAATCGGCGCTTTTATTGGGGAAACCATCAGGAACACGGATGTACAGATACCGTCGAAGGTATGGTGGAAACGGGTGAGAGAAATTTGCACGCAAAACAATATACTGCTGATACTGGATGAAATCCCGATTGCTTTTGGAAGAACAGGAAAGATGTTTGCATTCGAGCACTATAATATCGAGCCCGACATTCTTTGCCTGGGCAAAGGGATTGGTGCCGGGATAATTCCGTTCGCGGCGATGATAACAAAAAAGGAATACGATATTGCAGGCGATATTTCCCTCGGGCACTATACGCACGAGAAAAGTCCACTGGGCGCTGCAGCCGGTATGGCAATGCTTGAGTTTATCGGGCGGGAGCATTTAATTGAGAAAGCAGGCGCGATGGAAATTTGGCTCAGGAATGAACTGGAACATTTGAAGTACAAATTTGAAATAGTGGGTGATATCAGGGGCATTGGTTTACTGTGGGGAATCGAACTCGTGAAAGACAGGAGGACCAGGGAAAAAGCTATTGCTGAAGCAGAGCAAGTGATGTATGATTGCCTTAAAAACGGGCTGAGTTTTAAAGTATCACAGGGAAATGTGCTACAACTATGTCCGCCCTTGATTATTAGCCAGGAAGAAATGGCGCGGGCAATACAAATCCTCCATAATGCAATAGCAATGGTTCCTTCGTCGTCGCATGCCTGATGCAATGCAAAAAAACGTAGCGGGAATCGCAAAAACTTGATAACTTACAGGAGAGATTTTGTGTATCATGACAGCTAGGATAACTGCATCTTCTACCTTGAAATAATTATTGCTGGCCCGCTAAAAGGAGAATACCTTTTCTACACTTCTGATTAATACATTTCGTCATGAATAAAAAGCTGCTCTCAATCAGCATTTCATGCCTGTTGACTATGGTCATCGCTCCATTTGCAGGATGTTCGCAATCGAAATCCGGAACAACGCAGGTTTCTATTTCTGCGACTGGTATAGACTACGATGACGCAGGATTTACCGCACTTCGGGAAAAAATTAAAGAAGATAAAAGCGTGAGCAACCTGAAAGAAAGTTATTCTAATGGTACGGGTATGATCACTTTTTCTTGTACGACAAGTGCCACCGGTTTATGGGATCGAATTCCTGCAACGGTAAAGCAATCATTTAAGGTAAGTGCAATTGATGATAAACATATTGCTTTAACCGGTAGAACTGTTACTGTGGCAGTTGGCAGTGCTTCAGGCAATAATACCGGCACCTCAGCTGGCGGCGATGTTGATTGTAAAACATGTTATGGAAATATCTGCAAGTACGATGTTGTAAAAACTTTCCAGGGAGTGAAATATGTCGGAATCAATTATGACCAGGGTACCTATTATTATAATTGTGATAATGGCGTGCTAATCAGGAAAATTATTATGACCAACGGCTATGGGGCCACCACGGGCATCCAAACTGATACATTAATTATGAGTAATGTGCCGCCAGGTACCACATGGGGTGTCAGCACGGGTTTTGAAAATACGTCTTTTGCGGGTTTTACATTAATCGCCAGGAATCTTTCTGTCAATGTAAATAATAAGCAGTACAGCGATGTGATCATTGTGAACTACAGGAAGTATAATGTCAGCTTTGGAGTAAAGAGCGGTTTCTCTGTAAACCGGTACTATGCAAGAGGCATTGGGCTTCTCAAATCGGACACGCTCGATTATACCAAAGATCCTATGCAGCTATATAAAAATGATCTGCAGGCAGCCGCAACGGCACAAAGCCTGAGGGGAATAATAGACCCCCAATTGGTGGGTTTATGGAAGGCAACGGATGGCGGCGACCTCAGTCCTTTTTATAAATTCAACAGCGATGGCACTTTTAATTATTATGTTGGAAGCGTCGACGCGGCAAATGAAATGTATAAAGAAGGGAAAAACTTTTGGAAACTGGATGGCGACAAGCTAAATGCATATTACGGAGGTATGAACAAAACGTATCAATTCACCCTGGAGAAAATTACTGATGCGGCATCGGGAAAGCCGGCATTCAAGTTGCAGTTTAAAGAAGGCGGAAATAGGATCTTTGTTGCCACGGATAAATAGAGCAGCTGCATCTTTAGCTATTTTTCGTGTAATCGTTATCGTTAGTGAAGACATCAATATCTGCAGTGCAGCTTTGGGCAGATGAACATTAATTAATTAAATCCTTGCACAAATACCTGTAAATACCTAATAATAGGTATTGCTTCCATATTCCGGGTAGGTGAATTTTGGTGTTTTACCCAAAATGGAAGGATTATGAAAAGGTTACTCATCTCTTTTACTTGTTACTTTATTTTCTCGTGCACCCTCGAGGCACAGCAGATTCAATATGGAGGAGAAGCTGGAATAAATATATCGGGTGCGATTGCAAAAGTCCCGGGTACAAGTTCTCATGGTACGCCGCTTCCGGGAATTCAGTTAGGTGCTTTTGCTCAACTGCCGCTGGGGACTTCTCCTTTTACAATTGGAGCCAGGTTTCTTTATTCCAATGAAAGCTACAAACCTGATATTGATAATATAAAAGCGAATATTCACGTCTCGTTTTTAAAACTCCCCGTAAATGTTATTTATAAGCCTGCAGCTAAAAATTCTCCATGGGAATTTGGACTTGGCCCGTTCTTTGGCTTCGGTATCGGCGGGCATTATACCAGGGAGGATGTAAATGGTAAGACCAAGATAAATTTTGGAAGTAATCCCGATAAGGATGATCTCAAAAGTCTTGACATTGGCGCTGACCTGATGGCATGTTATAAACTCAACGATATGTTGGCCATAAGAGGTGCTTTTGATGCCGGTTTAATAAACTACCTGGCCCCGGGCGCTGTTTCGGATGCACACAGTCTCAGTTTTGGTATTTCCCTTTGTTATACGCCAGCGATGAAATGAGTCAGGGTTTGAGCGAAGTTATAATTACTGTCTACTCTGTCTTGGTTTTCTAAGCAGTTGCCCTCTATCGCATGCAGCAAAAGCCTAAATATCCTGGCATGGCCGGGACTATCGTATCTTCAAACAAAAAATCAATGCGGGAAATCACTGATGAATACATGAAGGAAATGAGCGCTACTACTAAACCTTACACAGTGGTGATATTAAAAAAAGGCCCCTCCTACAAAATGCCCGATGTTTTTCCCATCGTATGGGAACATGGCAGAAGGAATTATCAATTAAGAGCAGAAGGTATTCTTTCGATCGTATGCCCAATGCCCGGAGATATAGAAATGGCGGGCGTTGGCATCTTTAATACCGATGTGGAGAAAACAAAAGAAATAATGGATGGCGATCCCGCCGTAAAGGAAAATGTGCTCGTGTACGAAGCTTATGCATCAAAAAGTTTCCCGGGAGATAGTTTGCCGTAACCATGATCAGGCTTGAAAAATTCGATAGCCGGTTTTATTCCACATTGATCTCCTGGATCGATAGTGAGGAAGCATTGATGCAATTTGCCGGGCCGGGATTTACTTTTCCTTTGACAGCAGAGCAGATCGATCAGTCTTTATCCGACGCAAAGCGATTTGCATTTGCTGTTCTGCATGAGCACAATCACCAGGCAGGTCATGCGGAAATCTATCTGAAAGAAAATTCTTTTGTGCTCTCCCGCATTTTAATAGGCGATGAATCCCAACGCGGAAAAGGAATGGGTTTGCAAATCGTAAATGAACTCCTGAACTTTGGTTTCGGCAATTTTGATAAACAATCGGCGGAGCTAAACGTGTTTGATTGGAACGAGCCGGCAATTAAATGTTATAAGAAAGCAGGGTTTACGGTTAATGAAAAAATGAAGTTTGAAAGAAAAATAAAGAATAAAGTCTGGATTGCCATTAACATGACGTTGAAGAGGGATAAATGGGCAGCGTTAAAATCCTGACCAAACTCATCAAATCCGGTGACTGCCATTATGTGGTTGCTTTTTTTGCATCTATAAATTTGTCGTCATTAAACCGGTATTATGACCTGTGCCTGTAAATAAAGCTGACGCGTTCATGATGATATGATGAATGAGGCAGTGTAGGTGTCTTTGTTTTCCGGAAAATATGAGTAAATCAACCACGACTGATACACAACTGACATGTTACCATTGCGGAGAAGACTGCGCAACAGACAAGATACACCTTGAAGACAAGGTGTTTTGTTGTGAAGGCTGCAGGATGGTGTACCAGATCATCAACAAAAATGATCTGTGTGACTATTACAACCTGAATGAAAACCCTGGACTCAATCAACGTATCGTTGTAAGAAAAGATAAGTTTGCTTTCCTTGATGATGAGAAAATACAAAAAGAGCTCATCACCTTTAAAGATGATACGCAGTTGCGCGTTACTTTTTATCTTCCACAGATGCACTGCAGTTCCTGCCTGTACCTGCTGGAAAATTTGCACAGGTTAGAAGCAGGTGTTATTTCAAGCAAAGTAAATTTTACAAGAAAAGAACTCGATGTCATTTTAAACCTTGCTAAAACAAGCCTGCGCCGATGCGCTGAATTGCTTACAAGCATTGGCTATGAGCCATATATCAGCCTGAATGATCTGAAAGAAAAACGTCCCGCTATCAATCGCTCTATGATATACCAGTTGGGAGTTGCCGGATTTTGTTTTGGCAATATCATGCTGATGAGTTTCCCGGAATACTTTGGCATCGATGCGTCTGACGAAGGATTGAAAATTTTGTTCCGGTGGATTAACCTGGTTCTATCGTTGCCTATATTGCTGTATTCCTCGCTTCCGTTTTACATTTCTTCGTGGAAAAGCCTGAAGCATAAATACCTGAATGTGGATACGCCCATTGCCCTTGCGATCATCATTACATTTATCAGAAGCGCTTATGTGGTGATCTCCGGAACGGGAGGCGGTTATTTTGATTCCATGGCAGGTATTGTATTTTTTATGCTTGCCGGAAGGATAATACAGGATAAAACTTACAGGCAATTGTCATTTGAAAGAGACTATACTTCTTATTTTCCACTTGCCATTTCGATATTAAGGAATAACAAAGAAGTGCCAACCACATTGCCGGAAATAAAAACAGGTGATACCATGCTCATTCATCATGAGGAATTAATTCCCGCGGATGGTATTCTTTCAAAAGGAAAGGCATTCATTGATTATAGTTTTGTGACGGGCGAGTCACTTCCTGTTCTGAAAGAGGTTGGTGACATTGTTTATGCCGGCGGAAAGCAAACGGAAGGCAATATTGAAATACTGGTGGTAAAAGAAGTGGCGCAAAGCTACCTCACCAAATTGTGGGATCAGCAGGAGCATAAAAAGCAGGATACGAAACAAACGGTGCCCTTTGTCGATTTACTGGCGAGATATTTTACTTACATCGTGGTGTCGGTTGCCCTTCTCACCGGAATCTATTGGTGGATGCATGATACGAGTCGTTTATGGCCGGCGGTAACCGCCGTATTTATTATAGCCTGCCCGTGTGCCCTGGTGCTTTCCAACACATTTACCAACGGAAATATTTTACGCGTACTCGGCCGCAATCATTTTTACCTCAGGTGTCCTGATACTATCGATGATGTTGCAGATATAGATCACATTGTTTTTGATAAAACGGGTACGCTCACTGAAACACACGAACGTGAAATAAATTATGAAGGTCTTCCACTCTCCGAAGGTCAACGGAGGTATATATCTGCGCTGGTGAAGCATTCCACGCATCCGCTCAGTAAAGCGCTCTCAAAATATCTTGGAGAAAGCGATATGGATGTGGAACATTTCAAAGAAATAACAGGGAAAGGAATAGAAGCCTTCATCGACGATTCTTTAATTAAAATTGGTTCAGCAGATTTTGTCGGTGCAAAAAAAGCAGATGCTGCCACACGCGTTTACATAAAAACCGACAGCACGGTCATGGGGAGTTTTCGTTTTAGTAATCACTACCGCAGTTCTGTACTGCCATTAATAAAAGAACTAAAAAGCCACTACCGGCTTTCTGTAATATCCGGTGATAATTCTTCGGAGAAAAATAATCTCAGAAAAATATTAGGAGACACGCCTACCATTCTATTCAACCAGCGGCCCGAAGACAAACCAGAGTATATCAGGCAATTGCAGCAGAAGGGCCAAAAGGTAATGATGATAGGAGACGGGCTGAATGATGCCGGTGCATTAAAGCAAAGTGATGTAGGCATCGCAGTGGCTGAGCAAACGAACAACTTTACCCCTGCGTGTGATGCGATCATCCAGGCAAAACAATTGAATCGCCTTCCCCAATTCATTAGACTTTGCAAAGCCAATAAGAATATTATCGTATCCAGCTTTGTATTATCCATTGTGTATAATATTATCGGGTTATTTTTTGCCGTGCAGGGAACCCTCGCCCCTGTGGTTGCGGCCGTGCTGATGCCTGCCAGTTCACTAAGCATATTACTGCTCACATTCGGCAGCAGCTCGTTGCTGGCCAAATGGATGAAACTTCTCTGACAGAATTGATTATATCGCAGAATTTTTTATTTGAGAATTGCAGTGCGGGCTGCTATTTTCATACCCGACGAACACAATAAATAATCTTCAGAAATTTCTGCTTTTACCTGATGAAAGTCATTTCGGAGAATGACGGCAATTATAATCACCCCATTCTTTAATAGATATTTTTATGGCCAATATTAAAACCAGGCATGAGTGCTATAATCATTATTCTTATTGCAAGCAGCGGCGTAGCGGTTTTGTTTCTGATTGCATTCATCGTGAGTGTAAAGTCAGGGCAATTTGAAGATGATTATTCTCCTTCATCAAGAATTCTCTTCGATGATAAGCCAAGCAATCACAAGGAGTCCGATACAGTGTAATTTATTAAACCAATTCTATATATGCAAGTTGAAAAATTCTATTACGACAACAAGATTGTGAAAGCATTCCTGTATGCCACTGTTGTGTTTGGCATTGTTGGTATGATGGCGGGACTTTGGGTAGCAATTGAATTTTATTATCCGGCTGCGACCCTCAACCTTGCGCCCACAACCTTTGGCCGATTGCGTCCTGTTCATACTAACGCAATCATTTTTGCATTCGTCGGGAACTGCATTTTTACAGGGGTTTATTACTCCCTGCAGCGCTTGTGCAAGACAAGAATGTTCAGCAACGCACTCAGTTGGATACATTTCTGGGGCTGGCAGGCTATCATTGCCGCTGCCGCCATTACGCTGCTGATGGGATTTACGACAGGTAAAGAGTATGCAGAACTCGAATGGCCAATTGATATTGCCATAACAATAGTTTGGGTTGTATTCGGAATCAACATGTTCGGTACCATCATCAAAAGAAGAGAACGGCACCTGTATGTTGCCATTTGGTTTTATATCGCTACGTGGGTTACGGTTGCCATGTTGCATATCGTAAACTCAATGGAAATACCGGTTACCATGTGGAAGAGTTATAGCCTGTATGCCGGTGTGCAGGATGCGTTGGTACAGTGGTGGTATGGACACAATGCGGTTGCCTTCTTTCTCACCACTCCGGTACTTGGTTTAATGTATTATTTTCTGCCGAAAGCAGCTAACCGGCCTATCTATTCATACCGGCTTTCTATCGTTCACTTTTGGGCACTCATATTTATATATATATGGGCTGGTCCTCACCACCTGTTGTATACTGCATTACCTGATTGGGCTCAGTCATTGGGAACTGTTTTCTCTCTCATGCTGATCTTTCCTTCATGGGGAGGTATGCTGAATGGCTTATTTACACTACGTGGTGCATGGGACAAAGTTCGCGAAGATCCGGTTCTGAAATTTTTGGTTGTTGCCGTTACCTGTTATGGTATGGCAACGCTGGAAGGGCCGTTGCTAAGTTTGAAAAACATCAATGCTATTTCTCACTTTACTGACTGGACGATTGCACATGTGCATATCGGGGGTTTGGGATGGAACGGCTTCATGGCCTTTGCCATGTTATATTACCTGGTTCCAAGAATGTGGAACACTACATTGTACTCAAAGAAACTGGCCACGAACCATTTTTGGATCGCAACTATCGGAATCGTCTTATATGCGTTGCCTTTGTATTGGGCTGGTTTTACTCAAAGCATTATGTGGAAAACCTTCACTCCTGAAGGACAATTGAAATTCTCATTCCTTGAAACCGTTACCAATATCATTCCAATGTATATCACCCGTAGCGTTGGTGGTGCATTGTATTTGAGTGGTGCATTTTTAATGGTATACAACTTAGCAAAAACCATCAGGCAGGGAAGCTTTATAGCAAATGAAGAGGCAGAAGCCGCACCACTGGTAAAACAGGCAAGCTATGGAAAAGAATACTGGCATCGCGTAATTGAAAGGAAACCATTAACGATGTTAGTACTCGCGTTGATCGTAGTTGCTATCGGAGGTTTGGTTGAAATGATTCCGACTTTCCTTATTAAGTCTAATATACCTACCATAGCCAGTGTAAAGCCTTATACTCCGCTTGAATTGCAGGGACGCGATATTTATGTTCGTGAAGGCTGTTACCTGTGTCACTCACAAATGGTTCGTCCGTTCCGTGATGAAGTAAAACGATATGGTGAGTATTCAAAAGCCGGTGAATTTGTGTATGATCATCCCTTCCAATGGGGAAGCAAGCGTACAGGACCAGACCTGGCAAGAGAAGGCCAAATCAGAAAGAACGGAGAGGCCTGGCATTATAATCACTTGTATGATCCAAGGTCAATGTCTCCGGGTTCCATTATGCCACAATACGTCTGGCTGTTCGATAACGAATTAGATACCAGCACTACCCCGAAGAAGATCAGGGTTATGCAAACGCTTGGTGTGCCTTATCCGGAAGGATATGATAAGATCGCGAACCAGGCGCTCGTAAGTCAGGAAGATTCGATCACAAATATTTTGAAACAAAACAAAATTGAGACACCTCCGAACAAGGAAATTATAGCACTTATTGCGTATCTCGAAAGGCTCGGTACCGATATTGAACTGGCGCCAAAAACGGATAATGTTCCTGCAACCGCAGTTGTTAAATAAACTTTTAAAAAAACAGGAAATGAAATTTGTCAATTATATGGAAAAAGTCAGCGGTATCGATATCTACGGATTAATATCGTTGAGCCTCTTCTTCACCATTTTCGTAGTAGTACTTATTGGTGTGGCAGTAGCAGATAAAAAGAAAATGAAAGAAATGAGCGATATCCCTTTGGATTCAAAATAAACCAGAACTTAAAAATATATTAGTATGATTTCTTACATAATTAAACTCTTTACCGAAACTAACTGCAGCAGGAGAGCTGCACTGCTCACTGCACTGATGTTTGCCGGCGTAACCTCTGCACTGGCAGAGGGGCCGGCAAAATCATCAATGACAAACCCGCTTGTTATTATTATGGTTGCGTTCATGGTTAGTTTGCTTGTTGTGATTGCCGTGCTGGCAAACATGTTGATCAGTACGGCGCGGCTGAAATTCAAAAAATGGAAGGATGAAGACAAGAAGAATGTGGGCGTTCAGGCTGCAGTGGTAATTATTGGATTGCTTTTGCTAAGCAGCCCGGTTTTTGCACAGACAACGGATGGATCCACAACTGCGGCGACCACGCAGGCTGCTACTGATCTTGCTGCAGGAGTATCATCGACTACATTTTATATCATGGCCGGGGTCATCTTTTTCGAGATGGTTGTAGTACTGGGTCTTCTTTTGCAGGTTCGTGGTCTATTGAAAGCAGAAAAAGAAAGAGCATTAGCCGCAGTTGCCGCTCAGCCTGGAGTTGCGGGCAAACCGGCAATGGCAAAAAAGAAAGGTTTGAACTGGTGGGACAGATTCAACAAATTCCGCCCGGTAGAGCAGGAAGCAGACATCGACCTGGGTCACGACTATGATGGCATTCGCGAGTTGGATAATCGTCTTCCGCCCTGGTGGCTTTGGGGATTTTATATCACCATAGTTTTTGCGGGGGTTTATTTATACAGGTATCATGTGGCTCATTCAGCTCCGCTTAGCGCCGAAGAATATCAGATTTCTGTAGCCAAGGGCGATGCGGAAGTGGCTGCTTACCTGAAAGCCAAGGGTGATGTGGTTGATGAAAATACCGTTACCATGCTCGGAAAAGATGATATTGAAGCAGGGCATAAACTGTTTGAAACATCATGCATCGCATGCCACATGGAGGGCGGTGCCGGTAATATTGGCCCTAACCTTACTGATGATTATTGGCTTCACGGTGGCGACATCAAAAGCGTTTTTAAAACTATCCGGTATGGCTTCAATGCCATGCCATCCTGGCAAAATACTTATTCAAACAAACAAATTGCAGAATTGGCGAGCTATGTGAAATCGTTGCATGGTACACACCCGGCAAATCCAAAAGCACCACAGGGCGAATTGTATAAAGGTGACGACAGCGGTGCCACATCCACAGCAACAGATTCCACTGCGGCTAAAAGGGATTCTGCAGTAGTAAAGTAAGAAGCGAAAGCAGAAACATAAAATGATGGATACGCAATATTTAAAGAAGACAGGCGAAAATAGTAACGATTCTTTCCGCGATCATCTGGCCACAGTAGATCAGAAAGGAAAACGCAAATGGGTATTCGCACAGAAACCCAAAGGCAAATTTTATAACATTCGCACTTTGGTTAGTTTCGGATTTTTCGCCCTTTTTATGGCGCTTCCATTTATTTATGTAAACGGACATCCGCTTTTTCTTTTTAATATCCCGCAGGCTCGTTTTATAATTTTTGGTAAAGTTTTCTGGCCCCAGGACTTTTTCATCTTCGGACTTACCATGATCACTTTTGTAATTTTCATTGTATTGTTTACTGCTGCGTTTGGCCGTTTATTTTGCGGATGGGTTTGTCCGCAGACGATCTTTATGGAAATGCTGTTTCGTAAAATTGAGTATGCAATAGAAGGTGATGCGGGTGCACAAAGACAGTTGAAGAAAGCTCCGTGGACTACTGAGAAGCTTATGAAGAAGGGAGCAAAGCATCTGATTTTTTACCTCCTTGCCTTCATCATAGCCAATTTCTTTTTGTCGTACATCATTGGCATGAAGGAATTGGAAAAACTGGTAACGGAACCTGTTTCCCAACATTTGGGAGGATTTACAGCGATCGCAATTTTTTCTTTTGTATTCTACGGAGTATATGCGTATTTCCGCGAGCAGGCCTGCACGGTAGTTTGTCCTTATGGGCGTTTGCAAAGCGTATTGCTCGATAGAAATTCTATGCTCGTTGCCTATGACTATAAAAGAGGGGAACCAAGGGGAAAATTTAAAAAGAATGAAGAACGTTCTTTGGGCGATTGCATCGACTGCTTCAACTGCGTAAGGGTTTGCCCTACAGGTATTGATATACGTAATGGTACACAACTGGAATGCGTCGGCTGTACTGCATGTATAGATGCGTGCGATACGATGATGGATGCGATTCACAAACCGAGAGGACTCGTACGTTATGCATCGGAAAATGGCATAGCCAATTCGCAAAAACTGACGTATACCGGCAGAATGCAATTTTACACCGTGGTGCTCATACTACTTGTTGGTTTATTGACCACATTGCTGCTTACCCGTAAGGATGTGGATGGCACTATCATCAGGGCAGCCGGTATACTATACCAGGAACGTGGTACCGATAGCATTAGCAATTTGTATAACATCAAGCTCATCAACAAAACTGAAAAAGATATTCCGCTTACGTTGAAACTGGAGAGCACTCCGGGAAAGATCATTGAAGTACAGGGTCAGCAGATTAAAGTGAACAAAGAATCGCAGGCAGCAGGAGAGTTCTTTATTGTTCTTCCTAAGAAAATTATTACCGAGAGAAAACTGCCGCTTAGAGTAAGTCTATATTCGGGTGATAAAAAGATCACCACATTAAAAACAAATTTCATGGGCCCGATACATATTGAGCCAAAGTAGTGCCTGAGCAGTTGCAGATAAAAGCTGATTTGAATTTTTAACATTAAAAAACACATACTATGAGCTGGGGATACCGATTATTGATTTTATATCTCGCATTCGCGGGCCTGATGGGTTATCTCACCTATCGTGCATTTCATGTAAATGTGGATCTTGTAGAAAATGACTACTATAAAACGGAGTTGAGATATCAGCAGGTGATAGATGCGAGCAAAAACAGCAGTAAGTTGACCGGTACTGTTTCATTAAATGAGGCCGACGGGCAAATCAATATACAGTTCCCAAAAGAAATGAAGAATTCAGACGTGAAGGGTACCGCATGGTTTTACTGTGCTTATGATGCAAAGAAAGATCGCCATATCGACTTAAAAATAAATCAGGATGCTTTTGAACAGATCAGTCTCAAAGATTTTGTTCCGGGCAATTATGTGGTGAAGTTTGACTGGACCAGCAATGATAAGACTTATTATACTGAAGAACCATTTACTATTTTATAAATGTCGTGGGAATTCATCATAGCGGGTTTTACACTCGGTGCCATTGGCAGCATGCATTGTGTGGGAATGTGTGGCCCGTTGGCCATGGCTTTACCCGTACATCATTTCTCCAGTCCCAAAAAATTGCTCGCCATTTCTCTTTACCAGTTTGGGAGAATATTTACCTATAGTCTTTTTGGCCTCGTGCTGGGTTTTGCCGGAAGGCATATTTACCTCGCGGGTTACCAGCAATGGTTCTCTGTCATCATGGGAGTGGTTGTAGTGGTGCTGGTAGTACAGTACTGGATTTTCAAAAGATCAGCGCAGCCTGTTTTGCTAAACGGCTTATATAACCGGGTGCAAAAAGCGATCGTATATTTTTTGCGTTCCGGCAAAATGCAGAATTACTTTTTATTAGGCGCGGCCAATGGATTGCTCCCCTGCGGAATGGTGTATGTTGCCATTGCCGGCGCACTCACAGCAACGAACGTTTTTCACAGTACCTTGTTTATGGTTGGATTTGGAGCCGGCACATTGCCGGCTATGATGGCCATAAGTTACTTCGGTCAGTTTATTAAATTATCTGTGAGAAATTACTTCAGAAAGGCAATTCCTGTTTTTGCTACTATTATTGGTATTATATTAATTCTTCGCGGGCTCAACCTGGGTATTCCATTTATCAGTCCCATACTTCCCGGTGTACATGGCGGCGCTATTAGTTGTCATTAGCCATCCGGTAAGGTTAAATATCCGCACAATCAACTTCATAACTGACTGCCGTCATAGCAGGTTCCCGATCTTTTGTATTTATTGCGATAAATTTTTTAATGGTTGCGATTGCGTCCGATATTGAGATTGCGCAGAACGCGAAGATCCGTCACATAAAAGAGATTGCTGCTTCCATCGGTGTTTTACCCGATGATATTGAGTATTATGGAAAATATAAAGCCAAACTTTTATTGAAGCTGATTAATGAAGAAAAGATAAAACAACATCATCTCATATTAGTGACTGCGATTACACCTACACCTGCGGGCGAGGGCAAAACAACGGTTTCCATTGGGTTGACAGACGGCTTGAACAGGATAGGGAAGAGAGCAATGGCTGTATTGCGTGAACCATCATTAGGACCCGTGTTTGGAATGAAAGGAGGCGCAGCAGGCGGTGGCTATTCGCAGGTAATACCGATGGAAGATATCAACCTTCATTTTACCGGTGATTTTTCGGCTATTGAAAAAGCGAATAATCTTTTAAGCGCCATGATCGACAATGATCTGCAGAAAAAGAACGGCGGTTTGCAGATTGATGCACGTACGGTTTTATGGAAACGTGTAATGGATCTGAATGACAGAAGTCTTCGCCATATTGTAATTGGACTTGGCGGTATGAATGATGGGATTCCCCGGCAGGATGGTTTCAACATTACACCTGCATCAGAAGTGATGGCCATACTTTGCCTGAGTGATGGTATGGAGGATTTGAAAAAGAGATTAAGCAATATTTATATTGGTAGCACTATGAAAGGGGAACCGGTGTTTGCGCGTGATCTGAAAGCGACAGGGGCAATGGCGATTTTGCTGAAAGATGCTATCAAACCCAATCTTGTACAAACGTTGGAAGGTAATCCTGCCATAATTCATGGCGGGCCATTTGCGAGCATTGCTCAGGGAACCAACTCTGTACTGGCGACTAAGATGGGATTGTCATTGAGCGATTATGTGATAACCGAAGCAGGCTTTGGGGCTGACCTTGGTGCGGAAAAGTTTTTTGATATTAAATGTGCGTCGTCCGGGTTGAAACCCGAAGCAGTAGTGTTGGTGGCAACCATTCGTGCCTTAAGACATCACGGTGGCGCCAAAAGAAATGAATTGAATACACCCGACATACAGAAAGTGCAAAAGGGGTTTGCCAACCTGGAGAAACATATTGAAAATATTATGAAGTTTGGAATAAAGCCAATTGTTGCGATCAATTATTTTCCGACAGATGCAGTTGAAGAAATTAATCTACTACAATCGCTTTGCAGAAAACACAATGTGGAAGCTATTGTATGTAAAGGGTTCAGCGAAGGAGGAACCGGCATGACTGAACTTGCGGAAGCAGTGACAAAGAATATTCAGCAAAAGGAAAATCATTTCCATCCATTGTACACGGAGAGTGAACCGGTGGAAGAAAAGATCAACCTTATCGCAACAGAGATCTATGGTGCAAAGTCCGTTGCCTATTCTCCAAAAGCTAACACACAATTAAAACATATTCATGATTTGGGTTTTGGAAAATTCCCTGTTTGCATGGCAAAAACGCCAAAGAGTTTAAGCGATGATGAAAAAAAAACTGGCCGGCCGGATAATTTTATCATAACAGTGAGAGAATTTGAATTGGCCAGTGGTGCAGGATTTGTAATCCCGATCCTCGGAGATATGATGCGTATGCCCGGTTTACCGAATACACCTGCGGCAGAAGGAATGGATATTGATGTAAACGGGAAAATTATTGGTCTAAATTAAAATGCATCGTACATATGAAACAGAACAAAATGCAATCACTGAAAAAATTACTCGCCGGAGGCGATCTCCGTTCCATTGGAAAGAGTGTGTCAATTATTTCCAAAATAAAAGACCGGCAAAGCTTTGATAAACTACTGGCTTTTTTATTTCGCACCGACTGGCTTATCGTAATGCGTGCGGCTGACGCAATTGAAAAAATTTCAAGCCGGCATCCTGAATTTTTAGCTCCGCATAAAGAAGCGTTGCTACGGCTTTTGTATGTCGCGGAAAATAAAGAACTGAAATGGCATCTCGCATTAATGATGCCAAGGCTTCAATTAAAAAACGGAGATTTTAAATATACATGGTATCAACTTTGCGATTGGGCACGGGATAAAGAAGAATCCAAACCCGTACGCGTCGCAGCGGTGCAGGGCTTGTATGAAATGTCGAAACAAAAACCCGGAGCAGCCGAAGAGTTGGATGCATTAATGCTTCAACTGGAAACCGAACATATTCCGTCGGTAAATACGCGGATCAGAAACATCAGGAAAGAATTAGTCTGTAGTAGCTAACGTAAACGGGTACACGAAAATGGAGTCTAAATCCCGGTGATATCAAATGGCAATGCCCGTATTCTTTTTCCCGTTGCATTATAAATAGCATTGGTAATAGCGGGCGCTACCGGCGGCAAACCTGCTTCACCGGCCCCTTCAGGAGCATAATTATTTTTCATTACAATTACTTCTATTTCGGGACATTCATCCATGCGCAGCATATTGTATGTGTCAAAATTACCTTCGGCCACTCTTCCGGCATTTATGTTAATGCTGCTTTTGTATGCTGCCGTCAGCCCCATCACTATGCAGCCTTCCGTTTGTGCTTTTAAATTATCCGGATTCACTGCAATACCGGAATCAATAGCGGCGGTTATCCTGGCAGGCTTCATGCCGCTATCTGTTTTCTGTACTTCGGCTACCATTGCTACAAATGACCCGGAGCGTTCTACAATGGCTACTCCTTTACCGGTATTCTTTTCCCGTGGCTTGTACCATCCCGATTTTTCCGCAACGGCTTTTAATACAGCTGTATATCGTTCATGATTTTTTAATAATGAAAGACGAAAGTCTAGCGGATCTTTTTTCGCAGCAACAGCCATCTCATCAATGAATGATTCATGCGCAAAACAATTGGTAGAATGATAGACCGAACGCCAGTAGGAAATAGGTATATACAATTTACGCAGCACACCTTTAATAGCCATGTTGGGAAAAGCATACTCCGTGTTAATGCCTCCTGCAATTTGGCCACTGGCACGATCATTATCACCCGTTTGATTATTGATCTCCTGGCAAATCACTTTATGTTCCAGTGCTATCGGATTACCATTATTGTCCAATCCTCCTCTGCAAACATTTAATGAGCAAGCCCGGAATGGCCCTTGTTGTATATCATCTTCTCTCGTCCATATTACATGTATGGGAGCGCCTGTTTTCATGGAAAGATCAGCGGCTTCTTCGGGCACGTCAGTTAAGCTTCTTCTTCCGAACGCGCCGCCCATATAGGTGTAGTGGATAATTACATTATCTTCACTTACGCCGCATTGCTTTGCAAGGAACGATTTGAATCCGTTAGGGTTTTGCGTGGAACCCCAATACTCACATTTATCTTTTTGCGCATACACGATACCATTCATTGGTTCCATCGGGGAATGAGCCTGGTAAGGTTCCTCGTAAGTGGCTTCTATTTTTGTTGCTGCATTGTTTAATGCAGCATTCACATCGCCTTTTTGTTCAAATGTTTCTCCGTCTTGCTGTGCTGCATTTTTATAATTTTCCCAAATCTTTTCTGTATCCCATGTTTCAACATCACTATTATCCCAATTCACCCTTAACAACTTTCTCGCTTTTAATGCAGACCAGTAATTGTCTGCCACAACGGCCACGCCTTCACGAACCCTGCCCCATACATTGCGTTGTGTTTTTAAAACAAATTTTACACCTTTCACTGATTTTGCTGCCGTATCATCAAAGCTTACGACTTTACCAATGAACACAGGCGAGCGTTCTATAGATGCAAACAACATTCCCGGTACCGTGCAATCCAAACCAAACACCGCTTCTCCATTTGTTTTTGAGGCCAGGTCCTGCCTCATCGGAGAAGTGCCGATAATGCGAAAGTCTTTCGGATCCTTGAGTTTTGGATTTTCAGGAGCAGTAATTTTTGAAGCTTCCGCTGCTAATTCACCATAAGTAAATTTCTTTCCAGAAGGGCGATGAATCACTGTGGCATCCTGAGCATAGCATTCCCCGGGACTTACTTTCCATTTGTTTGCAGCAGCTGCAATGAGCATTTCTTTTGCCGAAGCACCTATTTTTCGCATCAAATCATAATTGGTGCGTATACTTTGACTGCCCACTACCATCTGGCTACCGTAGAGGGCACGGTTGGCGGGAGAAGGCTCAATTTTAATTTTTTGAATATCCACTTCCAGTTCTTCAGCAATGATCATGGGGATAGATTCAAATGTACCCTGGCCCATTTCAGGCCGGTGATTATAAATTGTAATTTCTCCATTGCCACTGATGATGATATATGCATTCAGTTTGATAGTGTCATTGTCAAAGCCGGAGAGATTGGTAATTGCCCATCGTTTTGCACCGATCGGCAAATAACCCACAGCTAACAGTACGGCCCCGGACGCAGCAGAAATCTTAATAAATTTTCTTCTCTGGATTTTCTGAACGGTCTTCATGGCAATCATTTTTTGAAGATGAATAAAGAGAGAAAGACAAATGGGCTATATAAAGTTAGCGATTAATGTAGTGTGGCGACGAAGAAAAGATGGCGTATATTTATATTTCCGGCAGGTAGGTAAGTCTGGAGATTGGTTGCAAAATATTTTTTTGCTAAAAATGCCATCACATGAAGTCCACTGTTATCAAGATTTGTTTTCTGTTTTCCCTGGCAATTCTATTGGTGAGCAGTAATTGCCTGCTTGCACAAAATACTGACAATTTGAAAATTCAATCGATTCCGTTTAAATTATTTTGGGAAAACACTCCTGTGAAATATTCCATAAAAAATAACTCATTGACAATTGTTGCTGGTGCAAAAACAGATATGTTCAGAGATCCGAATGTTACCTATAACACCGACAACGCCCCCAAACTGATGTTTACTCCGGACAGCAACTTTGTTCTTACCGCGTCCATTGACCAGGGATTCAAAAACAAATGGGACGGCGGCGCCATCGTGCTCAAATACGATAGCCTGAACTGGATAAAATTTTGTTTTGAAAAAGATTATACCGGCAGGCATCGCGTCGTGAGCGTAGTGACAAAAGGCATTTCCGACGACTGTAATTCAGTGGAAATAAAAGGCGACCAGGTATTTTACAAAGTTGCCAAAGCGGGCAATGTAATTACTTTATACTATTCCACCGATAACAGGAACTGGTTTCTTATCAGGCATTTGCAATTTGAATTACAAGAACCTTTGCACGTGGGGTTTTTAGCGCAGTCGCCTACAGGAGACAGGTGCAGTGTAATTTTTAGCAGGATCACGTATCGAGATAAAAAAATAAAAGATCCTTACACGGGCGAATGAAACTCAACCGGGGAAATGCATGCCTGCTATGCTATAATGAGCATAGCGAATTATGTTCTCATCCTTAATTAAAAGGTAACTTCGTTCCGCTGGCTTACTATTATGTGGTATCCATTCCTGAACATATTCTTCTTCGTATTTCACACAGCCTTTGCACTCTTCAATATTACAGGATGGATATTTCGCAAAACAAGAAAGTGGAATTTGATCACTTTGTTACTTACTGCTTTTTCATGGTTTGTGCTCGGTATCCGGTATGGCTGGGGATATTGTTTTTGCACCGACTGGCACTGGCGCGTGAGAGAACATATGGGCATATACGATCACGAAAATTCCTACATCCATTTTTTGTTATTGAAACTGACAGGGATCAACTTTAATGAACAATTGGTTGATGATACTACACTGGTTGTATTTTTGGTTAGCCTGATATTGAGTGTTTGGCTAAATGTGAGAGATGCAAGAAGAAGGAAACGTCTGGCACCGGGTAATTAAGTCGTGGTCATCGTTGCACCTTTTCTTTTTAGTCCCGTATAATACTAAAAGAATAGCGCCGGTCAATAAACCCGGTTGCAATTTCCGCTTCCATATTGTAACTTTAAATACCCTCCAGCCATAAGAAACAAAATTATCTTATGGGCGATGCTTTAAAAACAATCAGGGACTTTACCATCATCTTAGCGATATACCTGTATTTCATTGCATGGGTATATGTTCATTTTTATTATGGGCAGTTCGGTATTTCAACAGATGCTATTCATATTGATTATAACAGCTACCTCATTTTTTCTTATAATGTGGTTACCTCGTCACAGTTCCTTTCATGGCTGTTGTGGGTGGTGATCATTATAGTTGTGTTGATCATTTTTTTTGAAATTATTCGTCGTCCGCCATTGAAAGTTGTATTCTTAAAAAATTTTTCTGCATGGTTAAAAAGCAAAGCATTTGTGATTGGCTCATGGAATTTCTTTAAAAGCTACCGGTTGCTTTGCTTTATCATCATTTCCATTCTCATCTTTCCGAAGCTTTTTAGTATTGCACGCGAAATAGCTATCGCCAATTACCGGGAAGACCGCGTGAGTACACAAAATTTAAAAACCATCGAATTCGTATTTAGAAAGGACGCTGAATTTTTGAGTCCTGCTGTTGTGCTGGATTCGTCTTTATCGCCAAAGAATAATTTGTACACTGACATCGCGGTGCTTAAAAACGATTCTACCCAGGTACTTCGTTTGCTCGGACAGTCCGACGAATATTACATCGTATTACAACAGCGACCCTACAATAAAGATGTCGGCGCGTTGCCGACAGGGTATGTTTACTTCATCGATAAGAAAGACGTTTTGTTAACCAAGATCATCCTTAGATCATTATAAAACATAATCATGAAATACCTTTTTGTATGCTTAATATTTTTGGTTGCATGTGGGTCGGGCAGCGTGAAGCCGAAACCTTCACCTGATGATACCATTGTTCCTTCGCGGAATATTGATACGTCTACTGAAGCTAATAGCGTTGGCGATAAAAAGTTCGATGCCGATACCGGCCATATTGCAAATACCGGCGATACTGATGCGGTATACAACAATAACGGAACCGGCATTCTCTTTGTAGGTGTGTTTGCTACCTGGCATCAAAGCGGCGGTGACAACTTCGACGGATTGTATGATAGCACTCAATCGCTGTTCAGCCTGTGCAGTACCAACAAGGTAGAACACGTGGTTGCCAGCCAAATTTCTTACGATCAGGATGCTACCTGCGATACTACCAATCATAAGCGTGTTATGTTATTCATGAAGGATTCATTGGGTAATCTGAATCCGAACGGTATTAGTCTCAATGTTGTGGGCAATCATGCATATATGATAGGGAAGAAAACACGGGAAGTTAAATTATCTCCATCAGCACTCGACCGCATCAAAGCCACGAAGGTGATGAAATTGCAAAACCTGCATCTGAATACAAAAGACCAGGATTCATCTTCCGGCTCCAAACAACCTTCGCAAGGCAATCCCAAAATAAGTGATCAATTGAAATCGAACCAAACAGTACAACCCGCAATAAAGGCAATTGAAAAAGAAAATGTAGAGACGGGTAAACGGGTTAATCATGTTTTACCAAAGGCTGCGGCAACCAGGGTTCAAAAGTGAATTTGCAACTACGCTTCTTCCGGCGGAGTTTTCCTGGCGTAAGCATTTAATGTCGTTGGCCAGGAATATAGGGTCTTTTTTAATCAGACCATCAAGCTCATTGGGAATCTTCAGTCACTCCGGAACGGGCAGCAGGTCTTTGAAATAAAATCCCATCGATGTATCACTGTTGGGAGATTTATATTCCCTATACACTATTTCACCTTGTTTGAATTGGACCGGTTGATTAAAAATGGGACCATCAAAACAAAATGTATGAAACTCGCCATTTTCACCGCAAGGATCTACGTTCGGCGGCAGGTCGTTCATAAAAGTTTCGTCCAATATTCTTCCGGCAAAAGAACTGTCCAGCAAATTTGCGTTTACACATACCGTGATCGCCTTAAACTTTAGTTTGATGAATTCAAGCAGCAATTCGCGGGTATCTCTTTTCCAGATCGGAAAAATTGCCCGTATGTTGAATGGCGCCAGCTGCTGTTCGCGGTAAACTCTTAGATCTTCGAGGAAGATGTCCCCGAAGGCTGCAGCTTCAAAACCTGCATCACGCAAGCCTGTTACTTTCGCCTTCATAGCATTATTATATTCGTCCATGGAAGGTTCCTCGGGGAGCTCGATCGTGCTGAATGGCATTCCGATCGATGCCACCTGCCGTAGCAACAATTCCCTGCGAAGCCCGTGCATGCTCACACGGTCGTGGAACCTGTTCACCGATGTCAGCAGGTGCAACACTTTAAAATCAGGGTTTTGCAAAATGTGATAAAGGGCAAGGGCTGAGTCTTTGCCGCTGCTCCAGTTGAAATAGGTTTTTATCTGCACCATTACTTCAAATGTACTGCCAATTGGATTGCCAATAACACCGGACCATTCCACAATTTCATTAGCCCCGTATAATTCGATAACTGCATCCTTTTGTTTAGTTTTAACCAAAGTAATTTAACGATGGACATTTTTGTCGATTTGATTGTGAGCATTCTCTTCATCACAGTTATTACAGGCATTTTCGTTATATCCCACCACGTTAATAAGGAAAATAAATCCGAAAGAGAGAAATGACTATTTTCGGAACAGGATGGGCGTTTAAGAATATTAAAAAAAGTTCTACCATTAGGGGAGATGCCGGTATGAAGCCTGAATGATTATGACGGCCATTCAAATCCACTGCCATACATTCAATTCAAAATCACAGATGTGTTTTAGGAAGTTTTTTTTCATTGCGTTATTATTGTTTCGTTTTATTGGGGCGAAAAGCCAGGCGATAGACGGAACTATTACAGATGCTGCATTGCAACCCGTCGCCGGTGCGGTAGTTCACCTCCTGAACACCAATTTAGAAGCAGTGACCAATAAGCAGGGAAAGTTTATTTTGCAACCTGTTACAGCAGGTAAATATATTCTTGCGATTTCATCAACCGGCAATGCATCGTTAAACAAAGAACTCATTGTAGGTGCTTCAGGTACGCACGTGGCAATTCAACTTACAGATGCTTCCGTGCAGTTAGACGCCGTGGTGGTGACGGCGGAAAAGAAAGAGGAATCGCTGCGGAACCTCCCGGTCAGCATTACTGAAATTTCGGCAAAACAAGCAGAGAACTATCGCCTGTGGGATACCAAAGACCTGACTGCAATTGCGCCGGATTTGTATGCGGCCAATCCGGGTGATGACCGTAATGTAACTTCCATTCGGGGCATCATCACAACATCCTATGACCCCGCGGTAGCAACTTACATTGATGGTGTCAATCAATTCAGTCTTGATACTTATATTGGCGCACTCAATGACGTTGAGCGAATAGAGATCCTTCGCGGACCACAGGGCACCTTATACGGAAGAAATGCAATGGGCGGTGTTATCAATATCATCACAAAAGCACCAACCAATGTCACAAATGGTTATTTTGAATTAAATGTTGGCAACTATGGCCAGCAACGCTACAGCGGCGGGATACGTTTCCCTGTTATTAAAAACAAATTATTTTTTGGTGCTTCCGTAATGTTTAATAAACGCGACGGATATTATACAAATCTGTTCAACAATAGTTCGTTCGATAATCAGCAAGGTCTCACAGGAAATTATTATCTAAAGTATAAGCCAAACCCGCAGTGGGACATTTTGCTCAACGTAAAACACCAGAATAATACGAATGACGGCGCTTTCCCTTTGGTCAATGGCGTTGACGAAGCTTTCACTAATCCTTTTAAACTGGATCAGAATGCTGTCGCAAAAATGATCGACAATACTTTGAATACCTCTTTATCTCTGAGCAAATCCGGCGCTTCTTTCAACTTTATGTCGCAAACAGCCTTTCAAAAAAATTACCGTTTTTATAATGCGCCCCTCGACGGAGATTTTTCTGCTGCCGACGCTGTGACCATTATCAATAATTATGGCCATAAATGGAACAATGTAAAAGTGTTTACGCAGGAATTCCGTTTCAACTCACCCGCCGCCAACACTTCCTCTTTTAAATGGACAGCCGGCACCTATTTTTTTTACCAGGATAATCCTTCCAAACAGGCTACTCATTTTGGCAAGGATGCAGCACTGGTCGGTGCGCCTGATACGGATTTTGCTACCATCAGCACTGCTACAGGCAGCAACACGGGAATTGCTTTCTACGGGCAAACCACCTGTTCACTTACGAAAAAACTTGACATGGTGGCAGGTTTGCGGTATGATTATGAAAATAGAAAACTTAACGTAGAAGGTGAATACCAAAAAGATGGTGAATCTGCATTTGTAACACAACCAGATACCGCTGCTGCTGTCCATTTCGGCGCCCTGTCACCTACACTGGGCTTCAATTATAAATTGTCTGGAAGCAGTAATGTCTTTGTTACTTACAGTCGCGGCTTCAGAACCGGAGGGTTAACGCAATTATCGCCTGATCCATCGCAACCGCCACTCTATCCGTATAAACCAGAATACAGTAATAATTTTGAAGCAGGTATCAGCAATACATTTCTTAATAATCGTTTTCGTTTAGGCATCACCGTATTTATAACCGGTGTTAATGATGCACAGGTTCCGACACTCATATTGCCGGAAGCTATCACCGTTACTAAAAATACCGGTAAACTGACCAGTAAAGGTGCAGAGTTGGAGTTGTCTGCAGCGCCATTCAAAGGTTTCCGGGTCGACTACTCATTCGGATACACCGATGCAAAATATACATCCTTAGACGTGTCGGAAAATGGAAGTTCTGTTGATTTGAAAGGCAGCAGGCAAATTTTCACGCCGGAACTAACTTCTATGCTGGCTACACAATATGGCCATGTTATTGACAAAAAGAAAAAACTAAAACTCGTTGCACGGTTTGAATGGAGATACCTGGGTACTGAATATTTTGATCTTGCCAATACAATTAAACAATCACCATATGGAGTTGTTAACCTGCGTCTCGGTATTTCCTCAAAACGTGTTGGCCTGTATTTTTGGAGCAGGAATACGGGCAACAAGAAATACATCGCTTATGCATACGATTTCGGAGCAGTCCACCTGGGTGAACCTTCCACCTACGGCACTACGCTATTGTTTAAATTATAGCCGCGTTACATTTATTTTTTAAAATCAATTCTGGATAACCCGGCATCCGGATTTTTATGAAACCACCCGGTTCCATATTCAAGAATATAAATTCTGCCGTCGGGCCCCATTTCCATATCAATCGGCGAAGCCAGTTTTATCTTTTCAATGAACGGCTCCATTTTATAAAAGTCACCGTTGGGACGCATAGTTACCACCCTAATGATATTCCGCATCCAGTCGTAGATAAACAGTTTCCCATTGTAATAATCGGGCAACCTTGTTGAATCAGGGTAAAGGTCACTATAAAATACCGGGCCGGCCATAGCCGTGCGTCCGCCTGCGCCCATTTCGGGGAACAATGCAGAACTATCATAAGGATACCATATAAATGCCGGTTGGGCTGGCGGCAAATCCTTTATACCGGTATTATTGGGTGAATTATTTACCGGGTGAGCCGGATCAAAAGCAGGGCCATGTTTTCCTGTTTGATAATCGTAGCTATGATAAGCGTAATTGTCACCAACAAAAAAAGGCCATCCAAAATAACCGGCTTTGCGTGCCTGGTTAATTTCATCATACCCTTTGGGTCCCCGCGTATCGAAACTGTCTTTGGGCGCATCAGGTCCTACTTCGCCCCAATACAGGTAACTGTTTTTTTGATCTACAGAAATGCGGTAAGGATTTCTGTCACCCATAACATAGATCTCCGGTTTGGTCTTCGGTTCGTTTTTCGGAAAAAGATTCCCTTCCGGGATATCATAACTGCCATCCTCATTCATTTTAATTCTTATGATTTTACCCCGAAGGTCATTACTGTTACCGGCGCTTCTTTCGGCATCATAGTGTTCATGGCCCGGTCGCGTATCCAGCGGCGCAAAGCTATTGCTGACATAAGTTTGCTTAGGTTCATCAAACGGGGTCGAATTATCACCGGTAGACAGGTACAGTAAATTCCCAGGCCCAAATGCAACAGAGCCACCGGTATGACAGCAAATGTTCCGTTGTGAATAAAACTGGAGAATCACTTTTTCCGAAGAAGTATCAATCGTGTCATTTTTCAATGTAAACCTTGAGAGCCGGTTGACCGAAGTATCAACAGGGGAGTAAAAAATATATACCCAATTATTTTTTGCAAAATCAGGATCCTTGCAAACCCCCAATAAACCTTCTTCCGCGTTAACCGTACTGTCTTTCGATTTCCAGTAAACATTTAAAAATCCGGCTGGTTTAATTTTCTTCGTATCATTTTTATATAGCAAAATCTGTCCCCGGCGTTCAATCACCAACACATCGAGGTTGGGAAGAATGGTCATTTCAGTTGGTTCAAAAAATTCGCCTTGCGACAATACGGTTTTTGTAAAATGACTGTCATCCGGCGGGTACATTGATTTTACTTTCGAGTAATCCAACTGATCATTACCGATGGCATATTCAATACCACCTAAAATGTGTTTGAGGTACAATGAATCTGTGTAGCATTCTTTGGTGTGGCCCAATTCTGTGTAGAAAGCACGGCCGCCATCGAAATCATGATACCATGCCATGGGATGATTTTCTCCCATGGTGCCACCGTGGTAACTTTTTTCATCAATCTTCAGCAACACTTTTACATCTTTATTCAGATTTCTGAAATTGTACCATTCGTTTGTCTGGTGCCAGATATGCGGAAGAAAACGGGTAGCCGCATTGGAAGTATCGGTCACCAACAAATCTGCCGGTTGAATAGCAGGATGATCAACAAAATAAGCGCCCACAAGATCGCCATACCAGCCCCAGTCATATTCCGTGTCGGTTGCTGAGTGTATGCCGGCAAAGCCACCACCTGCCTGGATAAAACGCTCCAATGCAATTTCCTCCCTGTTATCAAGTACATTGCCGGTTGTGTTCAGGAAAACGACTGCCGCATATTTCTTAAGTGTATCGTCATTGAACCTGGTGGCGTCCTCAGTGGTATCTGTTACAAATCCATTTTCCAGGCCAAGTTTCATTATGGCAGCCTGCCCATCGGGAATCGATGCATGACGAAAGTCCGTTGTTTTTGAAAAAACAAGCACATGTGGTTTACTGTTATTGCTGCAGGAAATGAATATAACGGGAAATATCAGTGGTAAAAGAACAGGGAAAATTTTCTTCATGTAAGATTTTAAGGCATTAAAATTATAGATAAATATTGGTCCATATGTGGTGGCGGGAGCAATTAACTCACTGACTGAATAACCCCCGAGCCGGACACACCCGAACGTTATTACTGCAAAGGAATGAAGCAATCTGATCCTATGCAGAAAAGAGGCTACCGTAGACGCATACACGAAGATAGGTTCTGTATTATCGCGTGAGATTGTACGTCGCTCCTCCTCCCCGCAATGACGGGAGCAGTCAGTATTCGTACCCAAAAAGCAGCGGACTAATCACGCGGTAACTTCATTGCGAGGCATGAAGCAATCTAATGCCGGAATTAAAAAGATGTTATGTTGAAATAAAAAGACCATCTGACCTTTCCCGGCTACATAATATCACATGCACCAGATTGCTTCATCGTTCCTCCTCCCCGCAATCACGGAGCAGTCAGTATTCCGGTAAAAAATCTTACTTAAAGAAATAATTCATTCTTCTCTCACGCTTCCACCAATTCCGCTTCCTTCTTATACGAATCCACCAGCTTGCGCTGCAGGTCGTATGGCACCGGCACATACTCCGCAAACTTCATGGTAAATCTTGCCCTTCCCTGTGTAAGCGAACGCAATGACGAAGCATAACCATCCATCTCCGCCAGCGGCACCCTTGCCTTTACAGATGTAAAATGCCCCTGGGTATTCAGGCCTTCTACTATGGCCCTGCGTGTTTGCAGGTCACCCATGATGGCGCCGGTGAGGTCTTCCGGGCAATGCACTTCTACATTATATACCGGTTCCAGCAGCAACGGATCAGACTGTTGAAATGCATCTTTAAAAGCCATAATACCAGCAATCTTGAACGCCATATCATTGCTATCCACAGGGTGCATCTTTCCGTCATACACACTTACACGTACATCGCGCACATACGAACCTGTGAGCGGGCCTTCCGTCATTTTTTCCATTATACCTTTTAAGATCGAAGGCAAAAACCGTTGGTCGATCACGCCGCCAACGACACAATTATAATATACGAGCTTGCCGCCCCAGGTAAGCGGGTATTCTTCACGACCGCGTACATTCAATCCTGCCGGATCAGGCATACCTTCCACCCACGGTTCTATACGCAATGTTACTTCGCCAAACTGTCCTGCACCGCCCGATTGCTTCTTGTGACGATAAGTTGAGTCGGCACTTTTGCGGATCGTTTCGCGGTAAGGGATCTTTGCTTTTTCAAAGCGGACATCCAGTCCATATTGATGTTCCAGCTTCCATTTGATCACAGCGAGATGCATATCACCCTGGCAATGCAGCAGGGTTTGTTTTAGTTCCCCGGAAACTTCTACCAGCAAAGTCGGGTCTTCTTCCTTCAACTGGTGAAGCGCCTGCGCCAGTTTCTCTTCTTCGCTGCGTTTATTATTATATATCGCTACCGTCATCGCTGCAGGCGGAAATACTATCGGTTCCAGTTCTATCTGTTTACCCTTTTCGTGCAGCGTATTGTTAGTATGTGTATTTTTTAGTTTTAAAGTTGCGCCAATATCACCTGCTACCAGTTCATTTACAGAAGTGCGTTTGTTGCCTTCTATGATAAAGAGCTGGTTAATCTTTTCGGTGACGTTCGTATTTTCATTTACCAGGTCCATACCGCTCTTCACCGTACCGGAAAATACTTTGAAGAAGCTCAGCTCACCAATGTGAGGTTCGGAAACCGTCTTATAAATAAATATGCAAACCGGTCCGTTCGCATCGCATGGAATTTCTTTTCCATCTGCGGACTTCTGCGGCGGCATTTCGCCGGAAGGCGGGCATACATTATCAATAAAGCCCATGATCCTCCCTGCGCCCATGTTTAGTTTGGCAGAAGTACAAAATACCGGGAAGATATCATGATGGATCATCGACAGATGCAAACCATTTTTCATTTCATCTTCCGTGAGTTCACCTTTGTCAAAATAAATTTCCATCAGGGTCTCATCGTTGGCGGCAATGGCTTCGATGAGTTCTTTATGCAGGCTGTCTGCCTTTGCTTTTTCACTTCCGGGTATCGGCATTTTTTTCGGGCGTCCGCCATTTTCAGGATATTCATACATTACCATGTTCAGCACGTCCACAATGGCGTTAAAGCCCGGGCCCTGGTTCAGCGGGTATTGCGCCAGCACCACATTGGGGCCAAAGTGAGCCTTTGCTTCGCGGATCGTTTTATCAAAATCAGCGTGGCCATTGTCCAGTTGATTCACTGCAAATATCATCGGTGTTTTAAACTTCTCGGTGTATTCCCATATGACATCGGTGCCAACCTCCACACCGTTAGCCGCATTCAGCAGCATAACGCCCGTATCGGCTACGCGCAGGGCGCTGAGCACTTCGCCTGCAAAGTCGTTGTAGCCGGGTGTATCCAGTATGTTGATCTTGTATCCGCGCCACCGCGTGTGCAGCAATTTCGAGAAGATCGAGTTACCCCGTTCCTGTTCCAGTTCGGTATAGTCAGCCACCGTGTTTTTTTCCTCTACGGAGCCGCGGCGGGTGATGAGGCCGGCCTCGTAGAGCATGCTTTCGGCTAATGTTGTTTTGCCGCTGCCGGAGTGACCGAGCAGCACAATATTTTTAACGTGAGCGGTATCAAATTCAGCCATAGTGAAAGGTTTTATGGTGAGAAAATTTCGTTTAGCACTGCAATCATTTTTAAATGCGTTGGAGGTGCATTTGCTAAGTTAAATGTACTCAAATCCTGTAACATGAGTACGATCATCCCCGGTGATGCGGGTTAGTCAGTCGCGGGTGTATAAATGTAGTTATTTTTTGCGATGTGGCGGGCAAGACCTTGAAGGTTTTCGTAAACCTTCAAGGTCTGTGGGTTGGCGGTCGCATTATTTTTTATGAGGCGTTATGAAACATTATGATTAGGGGCTATCAACTTTTCCCCAAGCTATGCTTAGATTACTATAAATACAAAAGTTCTGCTGTCACACGCTCTGCTTAAATTGCTATGTATGGAAAAGTTCTGCTGTCCGGATGTTTGCAACTCCGGACATTTCAATTCGCTGGTGTTCCATTCCATTCTTTTGCAAGCCAGCTCCAGACCTTCGTTAGCACCGTCGGCTGATCTTATGGCCAATGACGTGAATATCCTTTCTTATATTTATGATTCGGTCGAAAAGTGAAGTAATCAAAAATGAGAAAATACTTTTATTCAGTTATTTTTTTCACGCTTTTAATAATCTGTATAGAATCTCAGTCAGGATTTTTTTATGGAACGGGGCAATGGAACTTGAACCGAACAATTGGCTGGCACACTACAATTTATTCTTCAGGGTACCGCGTTTCTATGATAATGATCTTAAGTTGGTTGCTATTTGCTGCTGTTGGATATTTTATACTTGCGATTAAAAAAATAAATATAAACATCAAGAGTTTTTTGATTCATTTTATACTAACATCGCCATTAATAATTGGGATACTTTTTCCTGCTCACCTTTATCATTTTACAACAGCTTATAGCGATTATACTAATACTAATTATAAGAACATTGTACTGTTAACTGTTTTTGGCATTGGGCAAATAATCTTTATAATTTCGTTTATAAATAATTTGAGAGTCTATTCTAGGCTATCATGAGAATCCGTTAAACAAAAAAGAGTTGTTTTTCTCTCTTCCGTGGTTCGTGTCTCAGGTAACTGAGTGCTCGTTCGGGGGATGCTTCAATGAACTTTCAGGAAGAAATACTTTTGCTATCTTACGATCTACAATGTGGACTGTGAGGATAAGGTGATACAAATTATTGTGTTGCTCAAAGAAAGAAATAATATGTTCGAAAAATTGACTTATAGCGGAACGGAATGTAATAATCGCCTGTATTTCGCATTTGATGGAGAATATTTTAACCCGGAGACGATAACAGCTCGGCTTGGAATTAACCCAACATCAGTTAAGATAAAGAAAGATCCGGTGCCGAAATCTACCTCATGGAAATACAAAATAATTGCAGGAAAGGAACTCGACCTGGAAGCTTTTCTTGAAAAGCTGATTGATGTATTTGAGCCGAAGGTTGAAGATATAATGTCCTTAAAGGAAGATCTCAAATTGAATACCCGCATTCAATTTGTTATAGACATTGACATTGATCCGGAGGCATCAACCCCTTTTTTTGGATTGAACAAGAGAACAATTGATTTTCTTAGCGCCACCGGCACTGAAGTTCAATATGAAGTATATAAGGTAGATTCTATGGATCTATTGCGTAAAATAAAAAAGAAATAACGCCAGGACGCACGCAAAGACAATGACGAATTTTTCACTCTACTCTTCAAGGCTATTCCGCACATGAATGCTGTCCATTATGTCGTAATAATTTGTGGAAGTAACGATGACGGATCTGCTGTCAAATAAAAATGGCATTCCGGTAGAATAACTAAATAATGCCTTACCATTTTGTTTTCCCTTTACATACGCTTCTTCGGGTGTTGGCTCTCTCGACGAGATCATGGACTGCAGATCAAGGTGGGCGGTGTCTTTGTCAAGACGGGTTAAAACAAAGAGATTGCTATAATATACCGGTGCTTTGGCCAGCATTGCAATATCATTTACCCACGTATTAGTAACACCTACCTCCTCATTGGGCGTCGCGGCAAATATCCCGTTCAACAGATCTTTGATGCCATTCTCGCTGATATAATCGGGGATCACGCCGGATAGAAAAGGTTTGGTGGCGGAATCTTTTTCAATGTCTTGCGCCAATGAATCCGGATTGGAAACACTAACACATCTGCCTTGCAAATCCATTAGAACCACCAGGCGCCTCGCGTGCAAAGAATCGCGCCGGTAGGCAACTTTACTAGTCCAGTAAAAGGAATAGCAGGTGAGCGAGAATAAAGTGGCACTGTCCGGTCTGTTTATTTTTTTCAGAGAAAATTGCATTTTCACGGTATCATAAAGAGCGTACACAATGGAGTCGTATTGCCATCGCTTCACTGAAGTTTTATAGAAAGAATATTTATAGGTCTTATTGAGGACCGGTTGCAGGTGAAACTTCTTTTCGTTTCGGGAATTCCCACCGCAGCTCACCTGTAAAATGCAAAGGCCTGCCGCCAATGTAAGGAACGTAGATATCAATTTGCTGTTTGGAACACGCATGTTAGCAGGATAATCTTATTTGGGTTGGCAGTAGAGTTAATAACTAATATTTCAGCAAAATGCAGGCGAATTGCGAACTTCATAGCAATGTGCCATTTCACCTAAAACGTCCACCCGATCCTGAAATTGATTGGAATCGTAACCGTCCACGTTTTACCCGGGTCTACAATCGGAAAAGACGGAAACCACTTGCGAACGGGCACTATTAAATTTTCGCTACGACCATACGGATCGATAAAGCGATTATCTCTCTGCCGGATTCCGATACCCGCAGAAAAATCAAATACCCACCTTTTATGAACTTTCTGATAACCGTACTTCAAAATAAATGTCAGGTTATGCTTTATGGTACTGCCTGTGTCCGTTACCTCAGGCAGAAAGGTCGCAGTGTCCTGCGGTGTTCTTACAGGCTGAAAAGTTTTACTTGAATAAAACCGGCTGGCGAGATAGTTTACTTCCACACTTACATATGGTCCCTGCGGCGCAGTTTTATCGTAAAAAAATTTGGTGGCCAGCGATCCGCCCCCGCCGCTAACGCTATTCGGGTAGAAATCACCCTCAGGATTAAAATAGGGGAGGCGGAAATATCCCGTGCCCTGCAGGGCAAAAGTATTAGTAAACCTGTGTTCATAACTCAATGCCAGCGCCGGGTAGGAAGGATCAATAAATTTATTTACCACAAGGCTCAGTTGATTTTTGTAACTGCTGTATTCCGGGTGCAAAGGCTCAAACGGAAGATACGTGGAATCACTTTTATTCATGTCAAGGTATATATCCCGCGGATAAGCAAACTTTGCCTTACCTAAAATATCCACGAAAACACATGGCCAGTAAGTAAGTAAGTTTACATACAGCAATGGTGAAATGTGTGACAGCACCACCACCGACTTTTGGAGGGTATCGCTTGTAGCCGTTATGAGAATGGGTGCTCTCGACCGGGGTATCGTTGACGTTTTCCATTCGGTGATCCTTTTTGAAGAATCCCCGTTGATCGATATCGTGGCAGGTCTGTTGGTATGAACCGTCACCTCTTCATGTTGGGTATTGACGATGGTGGCACATGAGGTGTAAACGAAAGGAATAATAACCACAACAGCCAGGTTCCTGATTTTCATAAAACAGAGTAGTTTTGGATAAGTTCAACAGGGTTTCAGGGGCGGTCTTTGCAGCGATATTTTGATTTGCGTCTTCAAGTTACTTATGGTTCATGATTCAGGCCCTATGTATGGCTACAAAATAATGTTAAAGGAATACCCGGATATTAAATTCTGTAAATAAAATCTATCTGCGATATGCGTTCCTTCCGCCGGGACGGGTTACAAGCCTGAACGATTCGAAACAGAACAAAATTGTTGTAATAAAGTTTCCTGGTAGTTATTTTTAAATTTAAAAAAATGCCGGTAAAAAGATTTAAGATCTTCATTCTTGCTGTTTCCTCATTCTTTTTACAATCGCCGTTAGTGCACAGTAGGACGGCCCCTCTGCAGATGCAATTAATATCATCGATAAATACATCGGGGTAACGGGAGGAAGAGATTATCTGCTAAGTGTAAAAACTTTATACACTGATATCGCAACTGAAATGGAAAGCCATTCCGTCCATTGGATCACAAAGGAAATGCTTCCGAATAAAGGCTCTTTTCAAATTGTATACGGAGACAAGGTAATGTATAAGAACTGGTGGGACGGGGAAAATGGCTATGAATCTCAGTATGGGGACAACAAACCTGCGGATCCCCGAGAATTCAAGGATAAACCATATAAGCAGAATATTTTCGATGACTTAGACTACACCAATCCAAAACTCCGGACCATTGCCCGCGATCATTTTGCATTGCCGCGGTTCACAAACCCGAATGTGCGTACCAATGCAAACTTTCTATTTCGCCGACGCCTTTTTCTTCGGCACCCTGGCTCCTTCCTTTCTTGCTTCCGACAGGCCGATGGCGATGGCTTGTTTGCGGCTCGTGACCTTTTTACCACTCCTGCCGCTTTTTAATTTTCCATGTTTCATTTCATCCATAGCCCGCTCTACTTTTTCCCCTGCTTTTTTTGAATACTTTGGCATAGTGTACAATTTAAAAATGTGAGTGTATTAGTGTAATAATATAATACATTTTCGTGCCAATTGTTGCTCTTTAATTTTTAATAGCGTTTACAAATGTTACGTTACATCCATTTTCCCCTTCATTGCGGGAAAACTGACGGATGGTAAAGGTGTGCAGGATGTGTATGTTTTGTGCCTGTCCCGTCATCATGCGGGAGCAATCCCCTCACTATGGAACGTTCACGTTTTTTACTCGAACACTTATCTCAGCTTAATAACATAATCCTGAAAAGAAGCTATGTGCGTGTGGCACGGCAAAACACGCGGAGCGATTGGGTTTGCTCCCGACCCAGGTACGGGACAGGCTATGAACTTTTTGGTTACTTTTTATTTCAGGAGAAAAAATGACAAGCCTGCTCATCAGATTGCCAGGGCGCATAAACGTTCATACAAACCGATAAGCATTCCGGGAGGCAGGCTCGAAATGACGGGAGAGTGTGCATGCTGATTATCTAATGCCTAAGCGGGTTCATTGGGTAAATACCCTTTCCTCCCGGCAGCTTTTGCAAAAATTTTCAAAAAAGTATAGGTAATAATTTGTTCGTACGAAAAATTTCCTATCTTCATACCATGAAAGAAAATAACCCACCCGCGGCCGATAACACAGAGCCTACGAAGTCTGAACTCGAAATTTTACAGGTGCTATGGAAGCATGGCCCTTCCAACGTTCGGTTTGTAAATAATAAATTGAACGAATCCACCCGACCGGTGCAATATACCTCTACATTAAAACTGATGCAGATCATGCACGCAAAGGGCATGTTGAAGAGAGACGATACGCACATGACGCATATCTATTCACCGGCGGAAGCTGAAACCAAAACCAAAAACCATTTGCTCGAGCGATTTATCAATTCATTGTACGGCGGCTCCGCCAGCAGCCTTGTAATGCAATTGCTCAGCAATAAAAAAACATCGAAGAAAGAACTGAAGCTCATCAAGGACATGCTGAACCACATGGATAAAAATGCATAACAATTTATACCAGCTCTATGCAACATCATTTCATCAATCATTTATTCAACACGCAAACAACACAGGTGCTGTTTTGGACGCTGACACATTCATTATGGCAGGGGCTTGTGTTTGCATTGATCGCCGCCATTGTCCTGGCGTCAACAAAAAAATCGGCTACCGCCCTGCGTTATAAATTATTAAGTGGGTGTCTTGCGCTGTTCATTATTACCAGCGCCCTTACATTTTGCTACGAAGCTTTTTCGGTAGCAAAGCATGTTGCCTCGTCTGCCGATCCTGTTATTACATCTCCTGGCGGCGCCCTGGTAATTGCCGCTCCGGACAGCATCATCCAAAAATTGATCCTGCTGGTACTGCCCTACGAAAACCGGATCGTATTAGCATGGGTAGCGGTGATAGCCTTTAAATTCCTGGGGCTGGTAAAGGGCCTGCGCGATGTGCATGTTTTAAAACATCGCCATGTGTTGGATGCAGGCGACTATTGGAATAGCCGTGTGAAAGCGCTTGCCGAAAGTGCAGGTATTAAAAGATCCGTTGTGCTGTTACAATCAGCCATTGCCAAAATGCCGATGGTGGCCGGGTATTTCAAGCCCGTGATATTGTTCCCTGCCGCTGCACTCACGGCTCTTGCGCCCGAAGAAGTGGAAGCCATCCTGCTCCACGAGCTGGCGCACATTCACCGCAAAGATTATCTTATCAACCTCTTTCAGCGCATCGCAGAAATAATTTTCTTTTTCAACCCCGCCGTTACCTGGATGTCATCGCTGATAAAAGATGAAAGAGAAAATTGTTGTGATGATATTGCCGTGAGGCAAACCAACAATAAAAGACAATTGGTGCAGGCACTGGTTTCATTCCAGGAGTATAGCGCCACCGCCTGGGCGCCGTCATTTTCCGGGCAAAAGAATACTTCGCTCAACAGGATAAAAAGAATTATAACCAACAACAATAAAACATTAAGCTCTATGGAAAAAACTTTTTTAATGGCAGGTATCGCTATCACTGTGTTTGCCGCATTTGCATTTTCGAAGCATCAGCATGTTCCGCCTCATAAGCCACCGTTGGCCGCTACCACACAGGCGGCGGTTACTGCGGATAAAATAGCCATGATTCCCCAAAGCTTCAACGATAGTGATTCCACTACGGTAATAAAAACCACCCTGGATGGAAAGCAGTACAAGCTCGTGGAAAAAAACGGGAAGGTAACGGAGCTATACGTTGATAATGTAAGAATACCCGACGATAAGATCTCCGGCTATAGCGATGTTATCGCAAAGCTGAATGAAAAGATGGAAGCCCGCAAAAAGGAACTGGAAGAGCAGAAAGAAGCCCTGGCAGCACAAAGAGAGGCGATGGCGGCGCAACGGAAAGAGATGGAAGCGGATAAACTGGCAATGGACTCGCAGGCGCAGCACTTTAAAAATATGGAGGGCCAGGCTGAGGAGTTAAAGGAACAAATGGCAAGGCTTAAAATGGAAAATGATTCGGATGCTCCGGCCCGCCTTGAAGCATTAAAAGCGCAGGAGGATATGTTGCATCAAAAAGCCCTGGCGATGCAGGATGATGCAGAAAACAAAGCTCAGTTCAAACAACTGAAAGCCTTAAAAGACGAACAAAAGATGCAAAAAGACATCCTGAAACGCGAGATGGATGAGAGCCTCGTTGTATCCCGGAAAGAAAGAGAGACGATGCTTTCTCAGCAAAATGCCATGCGCGCAGAAATGGACCAGCAAAGGGCCTTGATGCGGGATCAGCAAAAGAAGATGATGAAGATGAAAGATAAATCGAATGAAGAATTGAGAAAACAGGTTGAATCCTTAAGAGCCGAGAATGAACGGCTCAGGCACCAGTTAAATCAAAATCACAATACAGATTCGCTGCAGGTAAGCCCCGGTGCACCGCATCAGTAAGAGGTATCCTGGCGGAAAATTTGAGTTATCTTTTGTAAAAATACGTCACACCGTTTTTTCCGTCATTGCGGGAAAACCAACGGATGGTAAAGGCATGAACGGTGTTTGCGTTTTTGAACCTGTCCCGTACTCGGGTCGGGAGCAATCTCATTGCTATGGAAACGTTCACATCAGGCATCTGCCAACCATTTCATCATACTACACTCATCAGATGGCCACGGCGCATGAAGGTTCATATACAACGATAATCATCCTGTGATGCGCCTCGCAATGACGTTCTTTATTGATGTTTATCGTTTCCAGTGATCCGTCGCATCCATTTTTTACGTCATTGCGGGAAAACGGACGGATGGTGAAGGCATGTAGGATGTTTAAGTTTTTGAACCTGTCCCGTGCTCTGGTCGGGAGCAATCTCCTTACTATGGAACGTTCACATCAGTCATCCACAAACCATTCACCATACTACATCACATCAGATTGCCACGTCGCATGAATGATTACGTCAACCGATAAACATCCTTTCATGCTCCTTACAATGACGTTCAATGCTACTGGTGGTATCATCACTGCCTTTCCCGGTCAGTATAAGCTATAGGTCTTCCTGCTGTTTCACAGGGTTCTTCCTGCTACCTTCCTGCTACCTTGTTGCAGGGATGTTGCTGACGTTAGCAAGGAGGGAGCAAGGAAACAGCAAGGAGGGAGCAACAAGTCAGCAGGAAATGCGTAATGGTACGGTGACGGAAACTTATACTTTGTGCTCTTCCCGCCTTTACGGGAAATTTCGTTTCGGCGGGGTTTTCACAACGTAATCATCATTTTGAAACAACCCATTCGTGAAACCCCGGCGCATGCGGATAGCCTGCTCTCAAAGAACCCAAATAAAGTTGTTCTCCAAATTTCTATTCTGGCGCCTTGGTTCGTGGCACACGAAACAATTTTTCTTAAATTTAAGATCGGAGCGTGAGCGTATGCAAATTCGAAGGAAATCATATGCTGAAATTGACAGAACTTATTTTTTTACAGCCACCATTCACCAGTGGAAGCCACTATTGAGTAATAAGGAAAATAAAGAACTTATAGTTAATTATTTAAAAGAGTTATCGGCCAGGCGCCTGGTGAAGGTATATTCGTTTGTTATTATGCCCAATCATGTTCATTTCATTTGGCAGCAACTTCAGAAGAATGGAAAGGAAACTCCGCAAGGAAGTTTTTTAAAATATACTGCACATGAATTTTTGAAAACATTAAAGGGAAATGGCACATCAAAGCTTTATGAGGTAAATGCGGCAAATAAAAAGCATGAGATTTGGCAAAGAGATTCTTTGAGTGTGGAAATACTTAGCAAAGACTTTGCAAAGCAAAAGATCGATTACATTCATTTTAATCCCGTTAGTGGCAGGTGGAATCTTGCCAAAGATTATTTAGATTATTACTATTCATCTGCGCGGTTTTATGAAACAGGAGTAGATGAATTTGGATTTTTGAATAACCTGTTTTATGGACCCGGATAAAGGTTTGTTTCGTGTGCCACGAACCAAGGCCAGGGAACCCATTCTGGAAATATTAAAATTAATGAAACTGGCTCTGATCCTGTGGAGGTGGAAGAGAACCCGACCATTCCACAATTTTTTCATTGGTAACTTCAATCATTTTTCTATGAATAATTTTCTATTTTTTTTATTTCTATTTTTTCCGTTTACAATATTAGGTCAGACTAATAAGCATTATCAAAAAGACAATAGTAATTTTGATTTTAAACCAAATGTCGTTCACAAAGGTTTTAGCCAACCTTCTTTTCCAGGAGGCGATTCTGCGTTTAAGATTTATGTAATTAAGCAGTTGGATAGTGTAAAGGAGAATACCAGAGCATGCAATGGGTTAGTGGTCTATTGGAATTTTATGGTAACAAAATACGGCACTATAAGAGATGTAAAATTAGGAGAAATAAGTCCTAAACCAAATAATTGTGTTTTAATCTCAAAAAAAATAATTGAGAATATGCCAAAATGGGTGCCTGCAAGAAGGTATAATAAATCGCTAAAAAGATATGTAGCTATCGATTGGCAAACTTCCGAAATGATTGAATTTTAATAAATATTAATTTTTCCTCAGGATTTCTAGGAATTTTTGCATCGTAGTAACTTAAAATTTTTTAATACTGGCGCCTTGGTTCGTGGCACACGAAACAATTTTCTTAAATTTAAGATCGGAGCGTGAGCGTATGCAAATTCGAAGGAAATCATATGCTGAAATTGACAGAACTTATTTTTTTACAGCCACCATTCACCAGTGGAAGCCACTGTTGAGTAGTAAGGAAAATAAAGAACTTATAGTTAATTATTTAAAAGAGTTATCGGCCAGGCGCCTGGTGAAGGTATATTCGTTTGTTATTATGCCCAATCATGTTCATTTCATTTGGCAGCAACTTCAGAAAAATGGAAAGGAAACTCCGCAGGGAAGTTTTTTAAAATATACTGCACATGAATTTTTGAAAACATTAAAGGGAAATGGCACATCAAAGCTTTATGAGGTAAATGCGGCAAATAAAAAGCATGAGATTTGGCAAAGAGATTCTTTGAGTGTGGAAATACTTAGCAAAGACTTTGCGAAGCAAAAGATAGATTACATTCATTTTAATCCCGTTAGTGGCAGGTGGAATCTTGCCAAAGATTATTTAGATTATTATTATTCATCTGCGCGGTTTTATGAAACAGGAGTAGATGAATTTGGATTTTTGAATAACCTGTTTTATGGACATGGATAAAAGTTTGTTTCGTGTGCCACGAACCAGGGCCAGGGAGAATGTCCCAATATCATTTCAATCTTCAAAAGAATGTATTAGAAAATTAAAATCATTAACCCTGTCTCATAAAATCTCTCCCGTCTCAGCGAAGTTTGCAACTTCTGCGTATGTACTTCTTCCGGAATGGATGATCTGAAAGGATAGTTCTTGACACGAACCATGGGCAAAGCACAACTTTGGAATGGAAGGAAACTACAGTTAGCAAACGCGAGACAACGGTAACAGCATCGAAATGCGAAATTATTCTTAAAATATCTATCCATCTTTTTTAACGTCCGCCAGGCATAGGGGCATGATAATTGATTTTTTGAAAGAGTAAAAGTTGGTATCCAATGAAAAAAGGACGAAAAATTTTCACTCACAAAAAATCATTTTATGAAGAAGATATTGAAATATATTACTCCGATTGTAATAATGACAATCATGACGCAACAATCGATTGCGCAGGTACACATTTCGGTTACGATTGCCCCGCCGCCATTGCCCGTTTATACACAACCCTATTGTCCCGGCGACGGATATGTATGGATCCCGGGCTATTGGGCCTATGACGACGAGGACGGATATTACTGGGTTCCGGGCGAATGGGTTTTTCCACCGGAAGTTGGTTTTTACTGGACTCCTGGTTATTGGGCATTTGTTGGTGGTGATTATGTATGGAATGCCGGTTACTGGGGCCCCGAAGTAGGTTTTTACGGAGGAATAGATTACGGGTGCGGTTATTTCGGATCGGGGTATGTAGGTGGCCGGTGGCGCGATGGAGTGTTTCGTTATAATACTGCAGTCACCCGCGTAGACCCGCATTACGTGCATCATACTTATGTTAACAGGTCTGTTGTCCGCAACACGGCTTTTGTCCACGGGAGGGAAAGTTTTAATGGCCGCGGCGGTGTACATGCACTTCCAACCCCGCACGACCGGGCCATAGCAGGGGAACATCACATTCACGCAACATCTGCGCAACTGGTGCGGCAAAGAAGCGCACGATCTGACAAAAGTCAATTCGCGTCCGTAAATCATGGCCACCCGGAACATCTTTTTGTTGAAAGGAATTCGCATGGTTCCCCGGGTGGCAACCACGGGCATAACCAGGCAATGGTCAACAATAATCGTACTCTGCGGCAGGATATGAGTAAGCACGCACAACACCATGCAAACAACAGGAACGGGCAGGTAAATGCGATCAACGAAAATGGAAGAGCACAGCAGGCGCAACAAAACCGAATGTTGCAACAACGACAGAAGCACCAGGGAACGCAGGATCGGCAGGGAATGCAAAGGATGACCGCCCGGCGACAGGTGCTACAACAACATCAAATGCCGATGAATAAGGCGAATGGCAGGGAAAGCCACCGCCAGCAGGCAATGCACATGAATAACCAAAGAATGCACAACGTGCCGCAGCGGCAGGTGGTGCAGAGGAGTAATCAAATACATAACAGGGCATCCCGCATGGAAGTACGTGAACCACAATATGCGGCCCGTGGACATGAAGAAGGAAGAGGGCGGAAAAAATAGTGGCGGATCAGGATTTGAAGAGAAGACAGGCCTGGGTTGGGCCTGTCGTTTTTTCGTTTAAGCATTGTCGTGAGCTATCGAATGTATTTCTCCCTTAATCAGTCCCAGTTTCGGACGAGGACTAGAATGAAGGGCTGGCCAGGGATAAAAATTTATGATACCTGGGGCCTTTTATTTTTTAACCACAAATAGCCGCAGACCAAAGCAATTGCAATTTGAATGATGGGTGCAAATATGGGCACATTAATGTGGTCCATAAACATGTGCTTCAGCGTAAGGATGCTAAGCAATGCTGAGCCCGCCGTATATGCCCATAACACCTGGGGAGTATTTCTTGCTGCATAAGAAATCAGACCAATGAGAATTGATAACATTGCTATTACCTCCAGCAATTTCACTGTTGCAGTTCTGCCTGCTTCCACCAGGCCCGGGAAAGTGTCTGTGCTCATTTGGCGTCGCATTACTAAAAAGAGAATTCCCTGGAGTACAAGTATGGCTCCAATAACTGTGAAGACGGTTTTCTGTTTCATTGTATGAATGATTTAATTTTCCTACTCGTATGGCTTTTCGGTCACGCCCCGTTTTTTAAAGTGTTTGCAGGTCTGCACTATACGTTTTAAGATGTAGAGACAAAAGAAGCAGCCATTAATTTGTACGGGAAATAACAGGAGTTTAGGAGGGAGGATTTTCCGCAGCACAGAATCCTGATTAAAATTAAAATAATTAATCGGAGTTCCAAATTATTCATTGGAGTACTTGTTCCACAGTTGTCCCCACTTTAGTTAAGGTGTATATCTATTCCGTGGTTCGTAGAAACGCACCATGGGCAAGGTAATTTGAGAGTCCACCCAAAATAATCCCTGCATACGCTCAAAAGCAATCCCGCGAACACAATGGATTGTATATGCATAAAAGAACCGCTTGCATCCTCTGCAATTACGAATCTGCTATTCCTTTCTTTACCTGCCGTTGTACGAATCATCTAAAAGATTGTTAATTCATAATGCGATCAGCATTTGTGGAAAGGACGAGGTTAAAGTTCTACACGACGTGTAAGCACATGTATAAAGTATATCGGTAACAGCAAATTGGCATGTGGCAAATTATTTGTTCATTATCCCAGTATGATTAACACCTATTATTAACAATTAAAACGATACACATGAAGAAGAACAATTTGATCATCCTGTTGGGTTCTATGTTGATGCTGACGGGTATCTTTTGTCCATCTGGTCTGAAGGCACAAAAGAATAAAAACGACAAAGTAGAAGACAAACATGAAAAAATGGAAAAGGACAGCAGGGAGGCAAAAGCAGCCTTCATAAAAACCGATAAAGGGCTCGCCAGTCTTTTTAAAAGTGCCTATGGTTATGTCATATTTCCGAACATAGGAAAGGGTGCATTGGTTGTTGGCGGTGCAGGCGGCGCAGGAACAGTATTTGAACATGGCAAGGCCATCGGTATTGCTAATGTTGTACAGGTAACAGTGGGTGCACAGGCAGGCGGCCAGGCATACCGGGAAGTTATATTTTTTGAAAACAAAGATGCCATGGAACGATTTACAGATAATAAACTTGAGTTTAGCGCCCAAATGAGTGCAGTAGCTGCAAAAGCGGGTGCTTCATCCACCGTAAAATATACGAATGGCGTGCTCGTGTTTACAGAAGAGATTGGTGGGTTGATGTTTGAAGCTTCCATCGGCGGACAAAAATTTAAGTACACACCTTATTAATAAATTAATCCAGGGTCGTGTCCCGCTGCAGGCATTAAGCGAAGCGGGACACGACTTCAATTTTCAGCCCACTCACCTGGCGGGTATCCCCACCCGACTTTTCCTGTATGGCCTGCAACGGTTACCGTAACAGGACCTGTGCCGGTTGCTGTAACCGGAGCAGCCGGAGTATGGCTTTTCTTACAGGAAATAAAAAAAGAAAATGCGATGCATGAAATTAAGATACAAAGTAAAAGTTTCATAGTTATAACCAGGTAAAGATTGACAAGTAATAAACCTGCAAAACTTTTACAATAAATGCAGCCAATTAGCAATACTTAGACAGGCAGATAAATAAAATCTCTAATTTTAAGTTATGTCAAATACACAGCTTCGCAAGATCACCACCGTTAAAAAGCTTGCAGACCTTTCAGTAAAGGATCACATCACTAAGGTCGGGAACATTATAACCTTCTTTACCAAACCAAAGAGTAAGAGGGAAAAAGAAGGAGGGGTGAAAACATGTTATAAGGTTTTATTCACCGGCCCGCCGGATAGTGACAAAAAGAAGCTGGCCGCGATAATAGGAAATGAAACAGGCTACCCGGTTTACCGTATCGATCTCTCAAAGGTGGTTTCAAAATATATAGGTGAAACAGAAAAGAATCTTGAAGAGATATTTTCCCGGGCAGAAAATAAAAACTGGATTCTTTTTTTCGACGAAGCCGATGCACTCTTTGGAAAACGAACGGATGTAAGAGACTCGCATGATAAATATGCCAACCGGGAAGCGGACTATTTGTTGCAGAAGATCAGCAACTATAAAGGCCCGGTAATTCTATCGGCAAATATGAAAAGCAACATCGATAGTGGTTTCGTAAGAAGATTAAGGTTTAACGCAACTTTTCATTTTTTACATCAATGAGAGTGTCATTTTGTTCCCCGCCAGGAAAAAATCAAATGGCATAATTATGTTTACACTCGCTTTCATCGGGCGCAAATTTTATAGCATCAGCATAATAGTAATAGGTTTTCTTACGATGTATTATGCTGATTTTCCTTATATGCTGATTCCTCAGCAGCATTCCTGGATTCCGGGCCTTGCAATGGTATCTTATGGCTTTGGAGCTATGTTTATAGTAGCAGGAAGCATGATCTTTTTTGAAAAAAAAGCCGTAACAGTTTCTTTACTTTTGGGCGCCATATTTCTGTTCATATTTTGCTTCTGCTTTGTACCCTACCAGTTTATGGTTAGCCAGAATTTTATGAAGCCCGGTGATTGGGAAAATGCAGAGAAAGAATTAGCATTAGCCGGCGGAGCATTGGTAGTGGCAGGCTCGCTTCCCGGTAAAACTGAAAATGCTTTTACCGGGCTAATCGCGAAAATAATACCAGCAGGCCCTTTTATTTATGCATTCACGATAGTAAGTTTTGGCATTGATCATTTCCTTTATGCAAGACAAGCTGCTGATTATGTACCGGGGTGGATTCCTGATCATCTCTTCTGGATCTATTTAGCAGGTATTGCATTACTTGGCTCTGCCATTGCGATTATTTTAAAAATAAGGACCAGGCTATTCGCTATGCTTTTAGGTATAATGATCTTTATTTGGTTTATCATTCTTCATACTCCCTATGTTATCGCTGCCCGTTTTTCTGATACGGGAGGCGAAGTTACCAGTGCACTTTTAGCGCTTGCCTATAGTGGAACCGCTTTTTTAATTGCCGGTAATGCAAAAAGGGGTTCCGGAAAATTACATACTGTTAGTCCTCGTTCATAAAATGAGTTTGTATCGCTACAATCATTAGCCGTCAGCTTATACATTACCGTATTCTATCTTATATTAGTGATGATGATCGCTCATGATACCCTCCACTTTAAAGTAAGGCTTATATGCTTCAAGCCGCTCCAGGAGTGCCTGGCCTGATTCCCGTATGGCAGCAGTTTCTGCTTCATTGAGCGGTGTAATAAGATATTCGTAAGGGCCACCGCCACCCAACACGAAGGCATCGGGGTTTACCAGGAAAGGTTCCTGTTTTGGAGCAGAATCAATACCAAGATCTGCATACGAAAGGTAAGGAGCATAATACATATAATGTGGCATGCTCACAGAGGCTACGTGATCATTGCCGGGATCGCTGCTTGTGTACACCCGCATCATGGGCGCCTCCATATAGGAAATGCCCGGTCGCGACGGCGCCCTGTAGTACCCTCTTTTTATTCTCGCAATTACAGTATCCCGGATTTGCACCGGTAGGTATTTACCGGAAGCGCGCATAGCGGCTACGTCAAGATAAACGGGCATGATGGTTTTAGCACCCTCTGCATCATAGCTGATAGGGGTTGCAAGGTCCTGGCGGAATTCCGTCCACTCCCATTCCGTCCTGGCGATAAAGCAAACGAAACCATTTGTTCCCTGCCTGCTGATATAATACCCTGTATCGGGATCGAGCAGGTATACAGTTGCAGCATCGCGGAGGTTGGGCGGGAGGGCGCTTAGTGCAAAATCTGTTTCAAGGTCCACCGGCATTTTTTCAAGTTTAAAGTCGTTGGTGGTTTGTCCAACACCTTTTATGGAGATAGTAAAAATTAAAAGCGCTGATAGTGCTGCCTGTCCGAATATGGATAAAAGATTTTTACTCATGATGTCAATTTTGATTGAACCAAATGTAGCAACCCCAATCATTTGGTACGGGTGCTAAAGGCGACATATTAAGGGGGTGGAGAGGACAATTTTTCGGGCACGGTTATTTCAATAAGACCAATGAAGACTATTTTTACATTTTCTCTTATATAAAAAAATACGTTATGAAAGGTCAATTGTATCCATGCCTGTGGTTGGATGGCAATGCCAGAGAAGCGGCAACTTTTTATTCTTCTGCTTTTAACTCGATGATCATTTCCGAAAATCCTTTGGTGGTGATGTTCGCGCTGGAAGGAATGAACTTTATGGCATTGAATGGAGGACCCCAGTTCAAAATAAATCCCTCTGTTTCTTTCTTTGTGTTTTGCGATACCACAGAGGATATTGAGAAGAAATGGAACCACCTGCTAACGGGAGGTAAGGTAATGATGCCTCTTGATAAATATCCGTGGAATGAAAAGTACGGCTGGTGCCAGGACAAGTTTGGCGTGTGTTGGCAACTGATGATGGTGCCCGGCGCCACTCAGCGGATTGTTCCTTCATTCATGTTTACCCAACAACAAAACGGCAGGGCGCAGGAAGCTATTGAATTTTATACCTCCATATTTCCCGGCAGCGAAATAGAAATGATCAGTCGTTACGAAAAAGGCGAGCCTGATGTGGAGGGCAATATCAAGCATGCACGGTTTAAATTGAACGGTCAGTCGTTTGCCGCAATGGAAAGTTCCGGTGCGCATGCATTTACTTTCAATGAAGGTTTGTCGATAGTGGTGCCCTGCGATGACCAGGATGAGATCGATTACTACTGGGATAAACTTACAGATGGCGGCAAAGAATCGCAATGCGGATGGTTGAAGGATAAGTTTGGTGTATCGTGGCAAATTGTTCCTGCAATGCTTGGCGGGTTGATGAGTGATCCCCTAAAAGCAAAAAGGGTGATGGATGTGGTGATGAGATCTGTTAAGTTTAATATTGAAGAATTGGAGAATGCTTAGATGTGGGCTGTGACTTCCGTAATCCGTAGCTCCCGCATCAATTTTGCTTCAATCTTCTTACGATAGAGTAGAACACTTTGTACTTATCCTGACCACCATACTTTTATACGGCCAAAAGTATTGAATTGCCGCAACGCATTAACGATCATACAAACCGGGAGACAGGAACCATGGTGAGGGAGGAGTTTGCGTTTATCGCGTAGCATAATTATTTTTAGATTTGACACAAGAGACCAAACCAGCAATAATCACTAAATCATCCTGGATATGAAAAAATCGTTTCGGCTAAAAAGCTTCTCAACTTTTTATAACCCGGCTATGCTGATGGGTATTTGTCTATTGTTTACTTTTTCATCCCCCACATTCGGCAACTATCTTCACTTCTTCGGTTGAGTTATAAAAACTGATGGTATTGGCGCAAGGTACTGTCAGGCTTGAAGTCGAGCCATACCTTGTGCCACGGGAAAGAGCGATGTATCATTAGATATGGAAAACCTTTTAATGAAACAGAGTTTGCGGGTATGGCGGTGCAGGCAAGATTAGAACGCACAAGCAGACTAAGCTTTGGGCTATGAACACACTTACCCGGTGGAACGTGAGAACAAAAGGCCAAAAAACAAAATGAATATCAAAAGTTTGACACAAATAACAATTAGAAGAGGACGGCTTGACGACTTACCAGAATTGCAACAACTTTTTGTGGACACCATATCAAATGTTTGCCAAACCGACTATAACAGCATACAAATTAAGGCCTGGATTTCATCAATCGAAAACAAAAGACGTTGGCAAGACATCTTAACAAACCAATTTGTTTTAGTTGCGCGAGACAAAGAAATAATTGCAGGCTTTTGCACACTTGATAAAGGAAATTATGTTGATCTTTTGTATGTTCATAAAGACTATCAAAGACAAGGAATTGCTCATAAACTTTACTTTGACATTGAACAAGAAGCAAAGCGACTAGAACAAACTGAACTAATAGCTGACGTAAGCAAAACGGCAAGGATATTTTTTGAAAAAGTTGGGTTCCAGGTGTTAAATGAACAAACAGTTATAGTAAAAGACGTAGAATTGATCAACTACAAAATGACAAAGAAATTATAGGACACGGAAAAGCCCAAACACACAACATTTAGTTTTATACAAGCGGCATGATCTGCTTAAAATCAGCAGCAGTGAATGTTTCAGCTATAGTCCCGGCTGAAAGAACTCTGCTGAACGACCATTTTGCCCCGACGGGGTTTTCACAACGCAATCAAAATTCTCCAAACAATCAATCGGGAAACCCCGACGCCTGAAGGCATCTTGCTCACAATGGCTCTGATAAAATTCCTCAAAAAGCATTCATTGGAAAATTGAATCCCTTCGATGCCGGGGTTTTACACAAAAAGGCTTTTGAGTTTAAAGTTTATCCGGTGAAAACCCCGCCGGAAAAAAATACTATGCACTAACAACATTACCTGCTTCAGCGTAGCATAATTATTTTTAGATTTGACACAAGAGACCAAACCAGCAATAATCACTAAATCATCCTGGATATGAAAAAATCGTTTCGGCTAAAAAGCTTCTCAACTTTTTATAACCCGGCTATACTGATGGGTATTTGTCTATTGTTTACTTTTTCATCACCTGCACAAAGCACACCAGATACTACGAGTTACATTCAGACTGTTGATATAAATACAGGAGCAATTGATACGATATTAATTGCCGACGGTGATTATGAAGCGCCTAACTGGCACCCGGATAATTACCTAGTCATGAACTTCAGGGGCAAGCTTTACCGGCTGAGCCTTGCTACAAGAAAACTCACGGAGATCAACACTGGTTCTGTTACTACCAATATGGACGATCACGGCATTTCTCCCGATGGCAAATGGTTGGCGATAACGAGTTTTGATAGGAGAGATTCTGCAACACAACCTTATTCATTTACTATGTACACGGTGCCTTCGGCGGGCGGCGAGCCTACCAAAGTAGTTACTATGCAGCCGCTTTCTTTCTGGCACGGATGGAGCCATGATGGAAAGACATTGGCTTTTTGCGGCGGCACTTTCGGCAACCTGGATGTGTACACCATACCGGTGAAAGGAGGTACGGCAAAAAGGTTAACCGACGCACCAGGTTTGGATGACGGCCCCGATTACTCTGCCGATGACAAGTATATCTATTTTCATTCGTATCGTACGGGCCACATGCAGATCTGGCGCATGCACCCCGATGGTTCGCAGCCCGAGCAAATGACTTTTGATGACAACGCAAACTGGTTTGCACATCCATCACCCGATAATAAATGGATCGCCTACATTGCCTATATCACAGATGAGAAACAAAATCATCCTTTTGGCAGGCAAGTAAAACTGCGTTTGATGGATCCCGACACAAAAGCGGTGCGGGATTTAACTCCTGTCTTTTTTGGTGGAGCAGGCACTATCAATACGCCTTCCTGGAGCCCTGATAGCAGGAAGGTGGTATTTATCAGTTATTCGGTAAAATAGTGGTTGCGATGAAGGCGCTGATACCAGCCGGGTCTTCTGCCATTGTGTATCCGTGCCTAAGAATGCTGATTGTACTTTAAAGCATTTTCTGGCTACATTCATAGATGAGCTGGAAATACTTTCGCCTCTATCCTATAACCGTGCATGTTATCCTCATCATCCGCATCCGGAATTTTCCATTGAGGGCACCGGCCGGCGAAATAGTGTTTTAGTAAATTTGCGTCCGGGTTGTAAATCGAATTTATTCCTACACCTTTGCATGGATTAATAAATTGATAACGCTTGTAACCTATGAATTTCTTTAATTTTTTTCCCCAGGAAATAGCCATCGATCTTGGTACTGCAAATACGCTGATCATTCACGACGACAAGGTGGTAGTAAACGAACCTTCGATCATTGCCCTTGACAGGAACAATCCCAAAAATGTGCTGGCAGTTGGCAAGAAAGCGTTGATGATGCACGAAAAAACACATGGAAGCATCCGCACTATACGCCCGCTCAAAGATGGTGTTATCGCTGATTTCAACGCAGCCGAATTGATGATGAAAGAGATGATAAAAAAAATCGATTTAAAAAGAACGCTGTTCACCCCTGGCTGGCGCATGATGATCTGCATACCGAGCAGCATCACAGAAGTTGAGAAACGGGCAGTAAGAGATAGCGCCGAACAGGCGGGAGCGAAAGAAGTATACCTGGTTCACGAACCTTTGGCAGCGGCATTGGGAATGGGCATCGACGTAGAGGAGCCCATCGGTAATATGATCATTGATATTGGCGGAGGAACAACCGGTATTACTGTCGTAGCCCTCGCTGGAATTATTTGTGATCAGTCGATCAGGATAGCCGGTGATGAATTTACATCGGACATTGTAGAAACTATTCGCCGGTATCATAGTCTTTTGATAGGTGAGCGCACTGCCGAACAAATAAAAATTCAGATTGGGGCCGCCTACAAAAGCATCGACAATCCACCCGCCGATATGGAAGTTTACGGGCGGGACCTGGTAACAGGCATACCCAAAGAAGTGGTTGTTACTTACCAGGAAATAGCAGAAGCGCTGGACAAATCTATCCTCAGAATAGAAGAAGGAATTTTGAAAGCATTGGAAGCAACGCCGCCCGAGATAGCTTCCGATATATACCGCCGCGGTATGTTTGTAACCGGTGGTGGCGCTCTTTTGCGCGGAATTGAAAAAAGACTTGAGGCAAAAGTCAAACTTCCCGTTCATATTGCAGATGACCCGCTGACAACTGTTGTAAAGGGTACCGGAATTGCGTTAAAGCAATACAAGAGTTATCCTTTTATCATGCGCTAAATTTTTTTATGGCTTCATTATGGTTCGCTAATAAGCCCGGTGAAGTGCCGACCCTGTTTTCTGTGGCACAAGCAGGCTAAGCGCATTGCTTATAATTGGCGTGAGCTTAGGGTCGGGACTGGCTGTCGTCAAATTCTTCTTAGGTTCAATTTGAACGACTATTGATTTATAAACTTCTTCCCTGCGGGGTTTCACAACATAAACATTATTTTTAAATACATCATTCGTGAAACGCAGTTGCGTAGGGTGTTCGTGTAGCAACGTAGCTAACTCATCGCATCTTTGCCATTTTTCTTTTCTGCAGCATTTAAAAAAGGCCGTCCTTTTGAGACAGCCTTAGCGTATTCCCGAATTTAGAATTTATACCCCAATCCGATTCCTCCCCAAAGCGGAAGAGAAAATCCATCGCCAAACACCGGGCTTAATTCTATCTTAAAAAATAACCCTCTTTTAGCAGGTGCATAACGATATCCAAGGGTAATATTGCCAAAACTCGACCCGAAATTTTTAGAAGTTACTTTGGCCTTGTCGCTAAAACTTGCAAAAGTGTAACCCACGCCTGCCTCAAAAAAGCTGTTTTTATGCCCGAAAAGGTAATTAATGCCAACGGGAATGGTGACCACGCTGATGTCATTAACTTTAAATGCTCCAACACCAACGCGAAAGCCGGCGCCATTATTAGTTGGAGTAAAACGCATATCATAGTTTACCGAGAGCAGGCCGGGACCTCCTACTTCTACATAAGCAGCTTTGGCGGCTTGTTGTGCATGCCCGGCTGTTTCCATTGCAAAAACGATGATTAGGAACGAAATAATTTTTTTCATACAATTTTTTTGTTTGTTAATAATTAGGTTTACCTATTTCCTGGTTAAAGGACGCCAACAAAATTTGCTTAATAATCCAAGGTGGACAATACTCCATTTGCTGTATCGCACTGTATTTTAAGGAGTTTTGACGACTTCTCCATGACAAATCCCCATGCTATTCTTAGTCTGATAATAATAGAAAGCTCTGCTGTCCGGATGTTTGTAACTCCGGACAATTCAATTTATATTTAGAAGATCAATTATATGCAATATACACTCGGTGTGGCCTTAGGTGTTTTTACTTTAATTGTTATAACAAGGCCATTTACTGTTTTATTTCATGAGCTTGGACATGCAATCCCGGTTATGCTGCTTACGAAGAAGGGGGCAACCGTATATATTGGCTCTTATGGCGATGAAAGAGAAAGCTTTAAAATTCACCTGGGCCAACTTGATATTTGGTTTCGGTATAATCCAATTAAATGGGGAGGCGGACTTTGTGTACCAGAAGCAAAGGGAATCCCACCCAGAGATAAGTTCATTTTCATCCTATGTGGGCCGCTCCTGTCACTTGTTTTTGCTACATGTATTTGTTATCTCACATTTGCTTTTGACTTGCATGGAGCGTTAAAAATAATTTGTGCATTTGCACTTGGTTCAGCCATTCTCGATTTCATCTTCAACCTTATTCCCCAAAAAATAAGAACCCGTGACGGAAGGATGCATACTTCAGATGGTAAGCTTTTACTAATGATATTAAAACTGAAAAAATTTCCCAATGAATATGCTGACGCAGTGTCGACTTTCCAAGAAAAGGAATACGCAAAAGCTGCGAAATTGTTTGGGCGATTTATTGGGCAGGGACTGGTAAACGAGGAGGTGTACCGCTATGCAGCTACATCTAATTTTTATTTAAAAAAGTATGAAAAATCACTTTCAATTTTGCGGACATTTGAAAACAACTATAAGCCAAATTCAGATGATTATTACAATTTAGGATTGACAAACTTTCTACTGAAGTTTCACGATGAGGCAGATAAGTATTTTAAGAAATCGCTTGAGCAGAACCCCGATAATCCATATCCGCTAAATGCATTGGGTTATGATCTGAACAGCAAAGGAAAATATCACGAAGCACTATTGCTTTTCAACAAGGCGATAGAGAATAATTCTGATTTTGGGTTTGCCTATGCCAACAGAGGGCATGCTAAAATTGAGTTAGGCCAATTTGACGACGGCCTGGGTGATATTAAGCACGCGATGGAATTAGAGAAGGGAAACCCTTATACATATCGCAACCTTGGTATATATCATCTTTATAAAAATGAGAAGGAGATTGCGTTGCGCTATTTTAAGCAGTGCAAGGAAATGGATAAGGATACAGATTTGATTGATGAATTTATTAAAAAGGCCATGTCTTAAGTTATCATCCTGTCTGACGCAAATACGCGGCTAAGAAATGCGGCGTAGCGTATCTGTGCCGTAGAATGATGATTGTGCTTTAATGCCCCCACATTAGTCCAAATAAGAAAATGAACTTTTGTAATTTTATTCAACGTTTGTATCAAACAAGCGGATTTCAAAATTCTGCCACAAATACAAATATTTTAGCGTTACCTGTAGTCTTACAGTATGGTATACTTAATATTATTTTATGACATGGAATGAGGAAATAGCGCTTAAGGAATTTTCGGGATTACTGAATGCTTTATCGGCTCCGATGGATGCAGAGCGGCTTGGTAAGATTATGCCCTTCCTGCATCCTCAAAGCAACGGCTTTGGTACAGCACGCCATGAAATCTTCAAAAGTAAAAATGACTGGCAGTCTTTATTTGTCGAAGAACTGGTGCAGGCTCCCAATGGCTTGGATGTGTCTCAAAAATGGTCTGAAACATTTCTTATTGACGGCACAACGATTGCATTAATGGCAGAAGCCATATTTGTAATCAGGTTGCCAAAAAATAAAAAAATAGTTATTGATCCCGTCAGGATGAGCCTTATTTATAAACGTGAAGGTGACAGAATGCTCGTGATCAACTGGCATTCCTCCTATCCTTTTGGAGAAGCCGATGATGAAACCTTTCCCGGTTCAAAAGAGCCACGACTGTATAAAGCAGCCACGGTATTATTTACGGATTTTGTAGATTTTACCCATATCGTTTCAGCGATACCTCCCAAAAAGCTGGTAAGCGAACTCAATGACATATATGGACAGTTCGATGATATTATATCGGAGCATAACCTCACAAAGATCAAAACAATAGGGGATGCCTATATGGCTGTTGCCTGCCTGGGTGAAAAAGATGTTCCGGAACATGCTGTAAATGCCACGGCAGCAGGTTTGGAGATGTTACAATACCTGGAGGATCGAAATAAAGTTTCCGCATTGAAATGGAATATACGGGTTGGTATACATAGCGGTGCGTTAGTCGGTGGGGTGATAGGTCGCAACAAGCTACAATTTGATGTGTGGGGCGATACGGTTAATATTGCCAGCCGTCTTGAAGATGCAAGCGAAACAGGAAGAATCAACATATCTGCCCGCACTTATGAATTAATCAAAGAACATTTTCAGTGCGAATACCGGGGCAGAATAGATGCCAGGGGAATAGGTAAAATTGATATGTATTTTGTCAACTCGGATCCCCAACTGAGTCTTTCGTCAGGGGCTCGGCGTGAATGAGAACTCCGGACCATTCATTTATAATTAAGAAAAGTCTGCACAACTAATTTGAGGTATTGATTATAATTACCCTGAAAGCCTTCAAACCGTCCAATCAATAAATCAGGCAAATCAGAATTGCCGGCAACTTAGCTTTTCCCCCTCGCCTGCATCAGCCGGCAGGAACAGACAAGAGCCACTCTTGTGCTTTTATTTAATAACCTGTTCAAAATACTCAGCAGTTAATTCATAATTATTTAACACTGATCACCATTGTCAATGATGGCTATCATTTATTGCCGGCAATTCAAGCCGCAATTTTGCCTATCGCTTATTGTATCATTTAAAAATAATAGTATGGAAACCTTAGTAAAAGAAAGAACAGGCAACAAATCCCCGGAAGGGAATTTTGCCCCTGCATTAAGGACCATGAAGGCATTGGTCTATCACGGCCCGGGGAAAAAATCATGGGAAGAAAAGCCCATGCCCGTAATTCAAAAAGCAACAGATGCTATTGTAAAAATCCTGAAAACAACTATCTGTGGTACTGACCTGCATATCATGAAAGGCGATGTACCCGAAGTGACCGATGGCAGAATAATCGGCCATGAAGGTGTCGGCATTATAGAAGAAACCGGGACTGCAGTTAGTAACTTCAGAAAAGGGGATCACGTGCTTATATCCTGCATCACTTCGTGCGGTAAATGCGAATATTGTAAGAAAGGCATGTACTCACATTGCGAAGACGGCGGCTGGATACTCGGCCACCTGATCGATGGAACCCAGGCTGAATATGTTCGAATTCCTCATGCAGACAACAGTCTCTACCCGGTTCCGGCCGGTGCGGATGAAGAAGCGCTTGTAATGCTGAGCGATATTTTGCCGACAGGTTTTGAATGCGGTGTGTTGAACGGACAAGTACAACCCGGTGATACTATAGCTATCGTTGGATCGGGCCCTATAGGGTTAGCCGCTTTGCTGACAGCCCAGTTTTATTCTCCTGCTGAGATCATCATGATCGACATGGATGATAACCGTTTGAATGTGGCAAAAACTTTTGGTGCTACAAAGATCATCAACAGCCGCAATGTTGATGTTGTGGAAAAGATCAGGAGCCTCACTAACGGCAAAGGCGTTGACACCGCAATTGAAGCGGTTGGCGTACCGGAAACATTTGAACTATGTGCCGCTATCATAGCTCCGGGTGGTCGCGTGGCCAATATAGGCGTTCATGGAAGGAGCGCCACACTGCACCTGGAAACGCTATGGTCAAAGAACATCACGATCACAACGAGGTTGGTAGATACCGTTACTACCCCGATGTTATTGAAAACAGTTCAGTCTGAAAAATTAAAACCGAATCATCTCATCACTCATCATTTCAGGCTCGACCAGGTAATGGAGGCATATAATACATTCGGGAATGCAGCGAAAGAAAAAGCATTAAAAGTTATTTTAACCAATTAAATGCCGGCATATTGCAGGTATAAGCATAAGATTTGAAAATTAAAAGTCCCCGGTAATTTACCCGGGGACTTTTAATTATACAGATGGTCATTCAATCAGTTCATTCAATGAAACGGGCAAAGCCAAAGAGATGACAGCCCCATGCCCATTGTGAGCAAGTTCCATTAAACATTTTATATTGCAGTTAATAAATAATTTCATTCATGGACGTACATCATCACCCCGACATGCATCATAAAGGAAAAAAGTTCAAAGAATATTTTTTAGAGTTTTTGATGATATTCCTGGCCGTATCACTCGGCTTTATTGCAGAAAATTTACGGGAACACATGACCAATTCTTCAAAAGAAAAAGAGTATGTAACAAGCTTTATTAAAAATCTTGAGACCGATACTGCCAACATGCGCCAGGTAATTGAGTTCGACAGGAACCAGATCAATGGCATCGACAGTTTTATGCTATTGGCGCATGCACCTATGACGGTATCCGAAAACCGGAAAAGGTTCTATTATTTATTCATGCGCTATCTTTTTAGCTCAGAAGATTTTACCAGTGATGATGCCACGTTGCAACAATTAAAAAGTACAGGAGACTTCCGGCTGATTGAAAGAGATCATGCAGCAGACAGTATCGCCAGGTACGATGCCGATGTGCATGATATATATGCACAAGGCGATTATTATCGCGCTTATTTTAATGAGATATTATCACGGCTCGATGAACTTACAGACATGACCGTATTTGATGATACTTCCTATATACAGGGTGCCAAATTTACATCCAAACCGTTGCCTCCTTTGAACGATACGGCGAAACTTCGCGTACTGTTTAATAAAGTATTTGACTTCAGGGGTATCACCGGTTCTTATGCAGAGCATATGCTGAAGCCGGAGTTGGCGAGTGCAACGCGTTTAATTGTTTTTCTGAAAAAAGAATATGGTATTGAAGAGTGATCTGTGACATCTTAATTCTTCCCGTGGGGGTTTTACAACGCAAACATTATTTTGAATACATCATTCGTGAACCCCCGAAGCTTAAAAGCTTCTTACATACAATGCTCCTATTTCCTGATTTTATTATGAGGCAGTTAAATTTTCAGAAGCCTTTTGGTGAAAACACCTCCCCAGACAAGAGAAATGATTTTTTTAAAAATAAGTAGCAATGCCAAAGCTAAAGCCTGCCGTGGTACCAATCGTTGCGCCGATAATATTTCCGGTAATATCTTTTTGCTTTTGACGGCGATAATTGAAACGAAACACAGTCAACGGCGAAGGCCTGAAGCTGATCGCCGGCATTATACTCCAGAGATTATTATACATCTTCGTTCCTGTTGAAGTAAATTTTCCAACATTCCAGGCTACGTATTCTCCACGTACCGCAACATTCAAAGACGCATTGTTCCATCCCAATATTTTTCCTGAAAGAACCGGCTGCACAATATCAATGTAACCTCCAAATTGCTTACTACTGTATTGCGGTGTATAGCCAGGAGGAAGTTGCACAAACACCCATGCCCATTCTGTACGGATATTTGTTTTGGATTTTTTGAGAGCCGTATTAAAATCTGCATCAAAAACGTGCATATGTCTTTTGCTGTCGATGGGGGCGCCTTCTACACGCCAGGTATTGTATGCGCCGCCCATGTAAGACAAACCTAATTCTCCGATCTTATCATTACCAAAAGAAAGCTTCCCGGTATAGAGCGGCTCCCCGCTGGCACTGCTGCTCAGTCTTGCCAGATTATTTTTTGCCGCAGGTAAAAAAGTTTTTCCCTCGGCATTGTCTATTATCGAATCGTTGAACCCGCCGGTGAGATAAAACTCATAACCGAACTTCCAGTCTTTTATATATTTTTTTCCAAATATTCCAAAGCCCGCATTGCTCCATGTATCGGGCAGCATCTGCGTCATGGCAATGGGGTAATCCGTGAACTCGTACTTAGGCCCATCATGATTTTGATTGAATGCCCCGATGGGGTTCAGAATAATTCCTCCGCGGAAATTAAACAAAGGATGAAACTGGATATCAAGAGCGGCATATTCAATTTCAAATTCCGGTCCTTTGGCCGCTTCTTCCGGGTCACCGGCCGGATCATTTTCAAACTCTATTTCCGATAGAAATTGTACCCTCCGGGAAATGGGAGAAGAAACAAATAAGCTGAACTTTCTAAATTGAAACTGGTTGCCCACTGTGATACCCGAAGTGGAAATATATTGCCAGTTTGCTTCCATGTATCCCCCGATCGAAACGGGAGTTTTACCCAGCTTCAGGAAAGGCCGGTCGTATAGGGCATCCATCGTTAATTGGTGTTTTACCGTGTCTCGTTGCAAAGGAGATTTCAGCAGGCTGCTATCGATTTGCGCACGAACAGGGCGATAGGTAAAAAGTAAAATAATAAAAATTATAGCTGCTGGTTTCATTTTCATTTTAGAGAAATATAAAGTTGATTGTTTTGGACTGTCACAGGAAATGTGCGCAGGTTATGTTCGGCCGGCCCTTCCATTACGATTCCCCTATCATTGAATTCGCTGCCGTGAGCGGGGCATTCCAGCCTGTCGCCATACACTTCCAGTTGCGTTCCCTGGTGCGTACATCGCATCAAAAGGGCTGTATATTTTTCTTCACTAAAGCGATAGATGCAAATGGGATATTTTAGAATTTCCGGTTGCGCAATTACATATTTTCTGAAAGAATTTCCTTTCCGGAATGAAGAAACCGGAACGACTAAATCAGCATTTTCAATGTTGCCCGATATGATGCTGCTTCCGCTGCAGCTTTCCATTATTGAAGCTAACACTGATCCGCCAAGGCAGGCAAACCCACATGTCTTAATAAATGTTTTTCTTTCCACAGGCTTACAGCGATTTCAAAAATTTTATCAATGCGTCTTTATCCGGTTGCGATAGATTGGTAAACCTGTTCTGGCTTATCGCCGCTTCGCCTCCATGCATTTCTATTGCTACTTCAATACTATGCGCCCGGCCATCGTGCAATAGAAAGGTATTTCCCCCCTGCACCCCGGGAGCCAAACCGAGTCCCCACAGCGGCGTGGTTCGCCATTCGGAAGTTTTTGCATTGCCTTCTGTATAGTCATCATCAAGGCCCGGCCCCATATCATGCACGAGCATATCAGTGTATGGATGAAATGTTTTATAGGCAATTGCATCAATAGAAGAATAGCCCGTGGTAAGCGTCTCTTTATGGCATGTTTCACAACCTATTTGGGTAAATAGTTGCTTCCCTTGCTGCACAGTCGGATCATCCGGGGTACGCTGAACAGGAGTTTGCAATGCCTGCACATAAAATACAACTGAGTTGATGGTAGTATTGTCGATTTCGGGAGCAGGTGATGCAACCGGCGCTGACTGATCAAGATAATTAAACGGGTTATTGGGCATAAAGGTGGAAGTAATTCCCATATCGTGGTTATAGGCAATGACCACCTGTTGTAATAAATCATATACTGAACCCTTGCGTCCAAACCGGCAGATATATTTACCGTTTTGTGGGATGGCTCCGGGCAAAGGTGTAACCCATGAAGGAATGGTATTATAATTTGGATGGCCGCGAACGCCATCCGGATTATTTTGGTTAGCAGATGCAATAGAAAGTATTTCTGAATCCGGCACGGCTTCCAGGAAACCCACTCCCGCGGTTATGGGCGCAATAAATTTAGAACTGGTAGCGCCGAAGGGAATTTGTTCAGGTGTGTAACCTGGCAAACAAAACGTGCCTAATTGCGGTCCTCCTTGCGCAAGAAATTTATTGCCGGTGCTGTCTGTTTGTCCAAAACGTGTTAATATAGTAAAAGGATGGCCTCTGTTATCGCTCGTATGACAACTACCGCAACTCGTCGCGACAAAATAAGGACCGAGTCCTTCAGACGAAGAGAAGTTTCTGAAGAAAGCATCATTGCCCTTCGAAAAAAGGATAGATTGTGAATTAGACAAATGAACCGGGCCGCATAATCCCTGTGATGGATCGATCATAGACGGCAACAGTTTAGAGCAGGCGGAAAGCAGTACTACGATTGTGATAATTATCCACGTCGTTTTTTTTCTCATTATTAATTTGGAATTTTTGTCAACCTCCGGGCGAAAATATTTTGCCTGGCTTAAGGACTTTTACGATTACTGGAAAAACGTTTTACGAGATATGGAAATCTCTTTGGTAACTGACAGGTAAGCGGCGGAGAAAATAAAATCGGCGCCTTATTGTTTCAGCGTTGTGTTTACCTACGAACAATTCAATTATACTTAAGATGTAAAAAAGTAATGACGAAAGAATTTTAATAAGTAACTCGTCTAAGGAGCAGAATCTTCAAATCCAAAATATTTAAACGGGACATAAGGTATGGAAGTACATCATCATCCGAATGTAGAGAGAAAAAATTTCAAAGAATATTTCCTGGAATTCCTGGCGGTATCACCAGGCTTTATTGCGGGGAGCCTCATGGAGAATATCTCTGGCAGGGGAAAAGAAAAAGAATATATTGAAAGTTTTATTCATAGCCTGAAGGACGGTACAACAATGATGAACCATGCAATTGAAGAAAACAAAATGAAGATAGAAAGGCTAAGAGATGTGATGAAATTTTCTTTTAAGAATTTATCTGACCAGGCTACAAGAAAACTTTTCTACAAGCGCAGCGATATGATCGTTTATTATTCAGTATTCAAAAGCGATGATGACACTATGCAGCAACTAAAAAATTCGGGCAGTCTGCGGCTGATCAGAAAGATGAATGTAGCCGACAGTATTTCATATTACGATAATAGCATAAAGATCATTTATGAAGCAAAAGCACTCTCAGTTCGCATAAATTCCATATACTATAAGCCTGTTTGCAATAATTGTGAAAGTAAAAAGAAGATATAACCACATATGTGGTTTATTCAAATTGTAAAATTGGGAATTGTAATGATTTGTCTGATACTTTTTCTTTAATGCGAAACCGTAAGTCCATAAAAATGTAAAAGGGCTGCACAATGGTGCAATCAAACTTATAACATTGATTGTTGGTAAATTGAGTAAAGTTGTTATAATTATTCCAACCAAGACGGGGATTAAGATCAATGAAGAAATAAATTTTTTACGTGTTTCACTGTTTTCTATAATTTCTCTTGACCCCAGCTCTACAAAATATTGCATTAATGACTTCATAATGAAAAATAAGATTAATGCTCCGGCTATTGCTATCCCTATCGTGAGGGCGATCGGAAATCCAAGAGCTTTGCAAATATATCCCGTGTCTCCAACTGCAAAGAAAGGCGCAATGAGTAAATACCCAAAAAAACCAATATAGCCAAATGAGCAAAAATAAAGTTTGAGTAAAAAAGATATACCTCTTGCTTTGTCCCTGGAACAGATAAAATGAAAGATAAGTCCTATTAGCAAACTTATAATTGGCCCGGCAGCTTTAATGAAAATCATTTGACCTTTTGACAATCCTTTGTCAGTATAGTTTACATAATTGTGATGGATGGATATACCTTTTGCATTTACGATAATTGCAGCAAAAAAATGTCCGGACTCATGTAATGTCATTGCTAAAATACAGGCAATGCTAAATGCAATTGTAGAATTCAGAATGATATATTTTGTCGCGACTGATTTCATTAATTTTAGTTGAAGTTTCTATGCGGCTTGTATTGTTGATGATAGCATGACGAACAAAGTAAAGTATTGGCAGGGCATTTGAAATATCCCTGCCGGCACCAGGGCTGATTGAAACTTAAGTTGAAGATAAGATTTATAGTACAATGCACCTGTTGGCAAAAGTTTGCAACCTGGCATTGCCTCCGAACGGTACGATGCGTATATGATTAAATCTGCTGCAAATAATTGACGATACTATTTAAATACAATAAATTCCTATGGTTGACGCTGATACTTTGATGGGTTCAACGATCTTTCATCAGCAGCATTGATCCGTCGAATGATCATTTCTGCAACAATAATATTGGGTACCCAACAAAGCCACGAAATGATTTGATAAGATATGGTGAAATTGAAATGAAAAAAACCGGTAAATAGGGTAGCCATATTCTGAGTGTGACTGCAGCAAAACACAATGCATAGCTCCTGATCATCCATCGTTGGTGCATGTCAGTATCTCCTTTTATCACTATCGAGAAGTATGTGTGGGTTGTACAATAGATCCACAGGATAGCGAGTATTCCAAAGCCCAGATGTGTTATCAGTCCGGCCGTAGAATACACGGAGAGATAAAGGGCTGCCAGCCCGCTCATGATAGCACATGTTACATAAGTTTTGCCAAGCGTGCGATGCACTTTTATATACTTATTCCTTATCCTGCTGCTGAATTGTGTCCAGCCGGTTAGCATCGCAAGCCTCCGAAAACTGTATGACAGTAGAAAAATCCTATCCATGCAGTTTTTAGCAGCGCAGCGGGTTTTGAACTTAGCAATCCACCCTGCATGTTTACGATAAAATAAGAGAAGGGATACAATCCTATTACAAGCGCTAAGAATGCGAATATGATCCAGCCGTAAATATTGAAATTCGGAGATCGGGTCGGTTGATTCATTGAAAAAATTTTTTGGCAACAATGTATTCTGCGAAACCCATACTAAGTTAGCAAACTTCTTTTGGAGATAAGTCTGCGCACAGATTAGAAGATTAACCATCACTCCGAACCCTTTTCATTCTAACCAGCAGATCGTACAAATCTGAGACGCTGATTCAGCCCGCTATAATAACCGGTTATTCACCGGTTGGTGTACCATTTCCGCTTTTGCAGCATAGTAGCTTCGTTGCATTGTTTCACCTTAAAAATTTTTTTATGAAAACGTTATTTGCAATTATGCTTTTATTCGCAACACAGGTAAATGCTCAAACAAGCCTTAAACTAACATTGGGCAAAAGAATCGTGTATGATAATTATTATGGTCAATGGCAAAGCTGGCCTGATCAATTTAATGCCTTCCCATCCGGACAGGAGCCTGTACTTCAAATCAATAAGCTGGACGACCAGGGTTCTGATTTTTCACTGAGACTATATGTGAACTATCAGCAATATTCTTTTGAAGTAACATTCCTCAGATACGATTCTGAAAATAACTGGTATATCTATGAGGATGCGAACAAAGATCAGATCTGCATCGTCGGTTCAACCATGTCTCAACTGGCACAATATGGCTGGCCCGGCGACAATACCGTGCAGATATATTTCTGGGTGTATTCGCAGGATTTTGCACTGGAATTGGAATGAGCAGGTAACTTATACCTGCTCCGCTTCCGGTGATCGGGCCCCCGGGGATTATTGGCAGCTGATGGAAAAAACACGGGTGCAATCGTGGCGGGAATAAGCCCAATAATGATTAATTTGAAGAGCCATTCGATTATTGATTCCGGAAACTCATGATGTATGAATAAAAGTTTCTTTGACAATCAAATCCCTCATCGTTATTTTCCCAGCGATAAAATTGATCATTTTGATATAAAACGCATTCTCGGTGAAGGAACATTTGGAGTGGTGTACCAGGTTACCGACAGACAGCAAAATGTTTTTGCACTCAAGATGCTTAAACTTTGGGAAGTGGCCTATGAAAAAGACCGGAAGCAATTGCTGCAACGATTTAAAAGGGAGTTTGACATTACAGAAATTGCTTCACCGTATTTGGTGCGTGGGTATGAAACGGGTTTGGTAAAAGGTAATCCATATTTTACGATGGACTTCTGCAGTGGCGGCAGCATGGCAAGGTATAACGGGTCGATAATGGATGATTTTGATATAGATACGGTCGCGTTTGAAGTATTGTCTGGTTTGCATGAGTTGCATTGCAGGGCTTATGCGCACAGGGATCTGAAGCCAAATAATTTATTAGTAGGCGATGAGGGACATGTGCGGTTAGCGGATTTTGGAATTGCCGGTCATAAAACATCGATGCTGACACAGAACAATATTTTTGTAAATAATGCAAAGCCGGTATTCGGAACATGGGGATACATTGCTCCCGAGCAATCGAATAACAAGATTGCATTCAAAGCGATTGACGCTGTGTCCGATATTTTTTCCTTTGGCGTTACAATGTTTGAATTGATCACCGGTCATTTGCCTTTCGCGCCGTTTCATATTAATAATGATAAAGAGCTTATCGAATACATCGGAAACGTACGGATGGGAAAGATAAGCGGACTTGAAAAATATAAAAGTAGTATACAGGGTAAATGGCAAGCCATGATAAAAAAATGTTTGGATCCGGATTTTGAAGGAAAGAGATACCAGTCTGTCGACGCAATTCTTTCCGATCTGGGATATAAATCAAACCCTGGAAATGTTGCTGCAGGTGCAGGAGATAATGAGTGGTGTCTCCGGATAGCATATGGTGATGAAATGAACAAAATATATTATCTCGATAAACTAATACATCAAAAACGTACGACCAACATTGATCATGCATCACCAACCTTAACGATGGGTAGAAGGAGCGGGCATACTATAAACGATATTGAAATTACTGAAGACAGTTCGTCATTTGTTTCAAGAAAGCATGCCACACTTGTGTACGATAAAAAAAGCGGCCGATGGATTATAAAAGACGGACAATGGTTGGCAGAGCAGTCGAAGTGGCAACAATCGGTGAATGGGACTTATCTCAATAGCAGGAAAGTATCTGCCGAAGGATTAATTTTAAAAAACAAAGATGTAATTACGGTAGGCGATACGGTGCTGCAGGTGATAGTTGAGTAATGACGACCGATAATTTTTATTACAATAAATCGCGGAGTAATGAAACAGATTATATCGGAGCTGGATGTTAAAAGCGATAAGGGCAAGGTACGTGATATAAATGAAGACAGCTTTATTATTATAAACAATACCGTTAATGACTCCATCGGAGCGATAGCCGTGGTAGCGGATGGCCTTGGTGGCGAGAATGCGGGAGAGATTGCTTCAACGCTGGCTGTCAAAAGTGTCAGCAATTATTTTGATTCTGTTTCAAACCAGGATATAACTGCTGCAAAAATTCAGGGGCACTTGAAGAAATCCATTCTCAGTGCGCATAAAAAAGTTATTGAACATACGCTGATGCATAGTGGCACAAGAGGCATGGCTACTACACTCGCGGTCGCATGGATACGAGAAAACCGGCTTTACGTGTCGTGGGTTGGCGACAGCAGGTGCTATTGTTATTCAAATGATAAAGGCCTGGAACAGCTTACCCATGACCACTCATACGTGCAACAATTGATAGATTCAGGAGAATTGACAAAAGACGAAGCGGCATTTCATCCGCTCGGGCATATCATTACACAAAGTGTAGGTAATGAAAATAATAAGCCGGAACCGGGATTTATTAAACGAAAACTTTATAAAGGTGATGTAATTTTATTATGCTCGGACGGACTAACCAACATGCTGCCCGATGCAGAAATTGCCGATATCATTAAAAAGAACCCCGATGATATACACCTGTGCAATCAAATACTTATTGCTGCGGCCAACAAGGCAGGAGGAATAGATAATATCACTACTATCCTTATGAAAGTAACAGGAAACACAGAAAATCATTATAGTAAAATGATCAGCGATATTAAACATGCTGAAATTTTTAATAAAGGCAAAAAATGGTTGAATAGAAAACACGATGAAATGTAGCGATTGAATTTTTGTTTAGACCACGCTGTGGAAATTTTTTTCCATAAAAGAAAAGAACATGATTAACCTGGAGCCGGGACAAATATTTGATGAAAAATATCAATTGATCCGATTGATTGATACAGGAGGTTTTTCCGAAGTGTGGGAGGCAAAGTTTCTTACAGCAGGTAATATAGTTGCGCTGAAAGTATATCCACGGCTCGATGAAGAGGGCGTAAAGAATCTTGAACTGGAATACAGCCGGCTTTTTGAACTGCAACATTCGCATCTTTTAAATGCGTTGCATTTTGGGAAATATCTCGGTTATCCCTATTTGGTGATGCGTTATTACACCGGTGGAAATGCATCGAAGAAAATTGGTGAAATGAATGAATCTGAAATTGCAAAATGCATTTCACAAATTGCAGGAGCCTTGTATTACCTGCATTCAAATGACATCGTGCACCAGGACATCAAACCGAATAATTTTTTGTTGGATCAAAAAGGAAATTATTATCTGGGTGATTTGGGTTTGAGTTTAAAATTGCGAAATACTATTACACGGCAAACTCAGCTCAGGTCTGACGCAGGCAGATCGGGCAGCACTCCTGCAGCGTATCGTGCACCGGAACTTTGGGAAAAACAAGATGGAAAATTTCCATTAAAAGAAACAGACATCTGGGCCTTCGGCGCTTCACTTTACGAAATGATAACCGGAGAGCTGCCATTCGGCGATCTCGGTGGTTTTTTTGAAAAAAACAAAAGAACGATTGAGCCACTCCCCGCGGGGTTCTCGAATGAATTGTTTATAATAATTAATAACTGTATCGAAATAGATCCCAATAAGAGACCTACTGCACTGCAGTTGGAAGATTGGGCGCATCATTATTTGATGAAAGGATATTGGTTTTCAGAGTCCGGCGTTGAAGCAACTCAACCTTTGCCTGTTTGGAACGTTACCCCCGACAGTCCCAATGTCACGTGGGATTCAAAAAATCCTGCTTCTCCGGCTAAAAAGAAAAATCCGGGATTAGTCCTGGTCTTCATTTTAGTTTTCGCCATATTTGCTACTATCATTATTGGCGTAAATATGAACCCGGATGATAGCTCAGCCGTTCAATCGATGCAGGCTATCGGAGACACGACATCAATAAATCCCGGAATTTCCGTGAAAGACACTTCCGGTACTTCTCAAGGCAGTTCCTCACAGTATCCGGACACACCGCAGGATGTTATAACGAAACAGCCAATCACTCATAAGGCCGGTTATTACGAGACGATTTACAATTCAGATTACGTAAAGCTTGCTAGGATTGGTTTTGATCCCTGGTACTACGATATCAGTGTGCTGGAAGATTCGGTACGTAATCATGCCAATTTGCGTAAGGACGTCTCTTTTTCCCTTGGAGTTGGCTACGGGATTAAAATATTTGCATTTGTGGCGCCCGACACAACGCAAATATTGTTGATCGATTCCGCATCAATTACACGTTCGGATTCGTTTGAAAAATTTAAGACTTACGGCGAACGAAAAGACGAGGTATTTATAGACCTCGATCGACAAAAAGCTTTTATTTATGTATCTTCTCCAGGTGAGGACTATTATAATCTTTATATATTCAACATTATAGGTAAAACATATCAATAGCAATTATCCTTAATAAAAGCATTTATTGACAATGGCAAATCTCCAGATCAGTAAAAACGAAATCATTTTTTTGAGAAACGAAATTTTAAACCGTTATTCAACACTCACGGGCCGTCGTCCTGAAATCTTTGAACAGGAACTAACCGGCACGATTGCGAATTATGATAAGATTGCTTTCGTAATGCAGGATCACATTGAAGATGAAAATAACCTGCGTCAATATCTTCAATCAATCGAGGGTCATCCGCTGAGTGTGGAATTTCGAAAAATTAAAGAAGCTACCTCCGATGGAAGAAAAATATTTATTCGCAACCTGGCAAGTTCTGTTTCGGGAAATGTATTGCGAAAGCTTATTTTCTATGGTCCCGGCGAAGACAAATTAGCTTTCAAAGAAGATTTTATAAATGCCTGCTATTATTATATTGGTAAAGACCGTGTTGAATTTCTGAGAACACATTCACTGGGATTACCTAAACAGCGATCGTCTGATACCGTGTCTTCATTTGGGAGCATCGTATCCAATACAAAAGACAAAACTGTGAATTCTTTTGTCAGTGAAAAAAAATTTGCGCTCAGGGTTCTGAGTAATACCAACGAATTAGAAAAGAATGAAGCACCACGGATTTTCAGCGGTGATGCAACTCAACTCAACAGGGCGAACCTGGATAAAAATAATGTAACCCTCACCAGTAAGGTGCAGGCAGAAATTACTAACATTAACGGTGAGTGGTATATTGAAAATAAAAGCGCATTGGGCACTACATTCATATTTGCCAACAGGCCGATGCGCATTTGCAAAGGCGATATAATTGTAATGGGTAACAAGAGGTTTTTGTTTGACGAAGAGTAAGCTTTTTATCTGGTAAAACTTAAATTCACATTTTATGCAAACAATAACCGTGGGAAGAAATCAGCAAAATTCCCTTGTGGTAAATGACTCCACCGTATCCGGAAATCATTGCGTACTCACCGAGGCAGGCAATGGAATGATCGAAATAAAAGATCTATACTCAACTAACGGCACTTATGTAAATGAACGCCGGATATCTTCGGCTCATTTGAAGCCGGGCGACAATGTGAGAATTGGCAATTATCATTTAAACTGGGAAGGTTTGTTTTCGCAAACGCAATTGCCCACGCGGGAAATAAATGAAAACAAAATAATGCCGGAGCATATTCATGACAGGGCTCCCGCCATAAATGTGAACATATCGGGTAACGGAAAAGGCAGCAAGAATGTTCGCAATGTTGAAACCGCCTCGAAAAGCTTTTTAAATTTTGCAAAAGCCGCTTTTTATCTGGCTTTGGCCATTCTCCTTTTTTATATCATTTACAAAATATTTAGTTAGTAACTTATAGATTAATGAAGTAGCACTACTACTTTAATGATAACCGATTTCCTTTTTATATTTCATTTCTAATAAAATTATTTACCAGCAAAGGTTTTAGTCCCTATACGGAATAGAGGGGGGATGAAGGCTTAAAAACATTGAGTCAATTGGTTTAGCAGGACAATAATGATTTCATTTTATAATTCCAACTGCAAATATGCGGCGAAGGGATATAGCGGGCATATCTGTGCCTCAGCTTTGTCTGCAACTCCCGGCAATTCATTTATATGTTTAAAAGAAATAGTTATAATTGTACTGAACTCACTTGCGGAATGCCACCGGCCTGAGATGGAGATGTGCTAAACCGGAACGGGTTAATATGTACCCGGCGGTACAGATGTAAGGTTTCCGTGCTCATCAATATAGGCTAACATATCATCAAGGCCTTTACCTTTATTTGAATTTGCTTTTCGCTCTTCTTTTTTCTGCTGCTTTTCTTTCTTATGCTGTATTCTCTTCTTTTCTTTTTCACGTTTTGCAAACGACTGTTGTTTTGATCTTGCCATAAGTAAATATTTAAAATATGAAGCAGATTTACACGCTACACCCGGTAGCAAACTGCATTAATATTCATGCCGGCGCCCACTGAAGCAAATACTATAATATCACCCTCGTGCAAGGCATGATTATGTAAAAGCCCTTTGCTTACCATATTGTATAAAGTTGGTATGGTAGCTACCGAGCTGTTTCCCATGGTTTGAATGTTCATGGGCATAATGTTTTCCGGAACATCTTGTATGCCGTATAGCCTGAATAAGCGTTTCACAATTGCTTCATCCATTTTTTCATTAGCCTGGTGAATGAAGATCTTTTTGACATCGCCGAGATGTGTCCCGCAATCGTCAAGGCAGGCTTTGATAGCAACAGGCACATGCTTCAATGCAAATTCATACACTTTCCGACCCTGCATTTTCAGGTAGTTCGTGGAGGCGTTACCGTTAGTGTTGTTCGATTTACCCATACGGATATACTGAACGTCTTCGCCTGCATACGAAGCAGCACGGCTGGCAAGTATGCCACTACCGCTGTTGCCTGCCTGTGTAATAACGGCCCCGGCTCCGTCACTGTAGATCATACTATCGCGGTCATAAGGATCTATTACGCGGCTTAAAGCTTCGGTGCCTATTACGAGGCAGGTACCGGCCATCCCGGCTTTAGTGTATGCATCTGCCTGTATGAGACCCTGCAACCATCCCGGGCAGCCAAAGAGAATATCATACGCTACGCAGGAAGGATTGCTGATACCCAGCCGGTGCTTAACACGCGACGCGATAGAAGGCACGGTATCCGGTTGAATGGAATTGCTCTGCACATCACCAAAGTTATGGGCCACAATCAGCTGGTCAATACTTTCAGCATCTATGCCTGCGTCCTCTATTGCTCTGGTAGCCGCCGCCGCCGCCATGCACGATGCATTCACACCAACATCGGCATACCGTCGCTCCGCAATGCCTGTTATCTGTTGAAATTTGGAAATAATGTCCGCAGCGCTATGCTGTATGAGTTGCCGGTTCTCATCGTAGAAGAGTTGTCCGATAAAGCTGTTGTTCTTCTTAATATTACCGGGAATGAAACTTCCCGAACCGGTTATAACTGTACCCATAAGATGTTGCTATACTAACTAAATAAGAGAGCTGTGAGCTCTCTTATTTTATAAAAGGGAAGCTTACCACCTGTTGTTGGAGCGCCTGCCGCCGGAGAAAGAACTCTTCCGGGCGCCGCCTTCTTCGCGGGGCCGGGCCTCACTTACCTTGATCGACCTGCCATCGATAAGACAGCCATCCAGTTCTTTGATCGCGTGCTGTCCTTCTTTTACGTCCGACATTTCGACGAAACCAAAGCCCTTGCTGCGGTTGGTAAATTTGTCCATAATTACTTTTGCTGACGTTACCGCACCATAAGTAGCGAATAATTCTTTTAAGTCTTCATCGTTTGTGTTGAAGCTTAATCCTGACACGAAAATGTTCATGTTTTCTATTGTTGTTTAAATTAAAAGAGTTGAGAAAAGAGCAGGAGTAAAATAAGATTTAACTGCGGGATATGCCGGAGAGTACTTTCATTTACTGAGTGCTGAAGACTCAAATTATCATGGTAAAGATATTCTAATTTGCCCGAAATGCAAATTATTTTACACGGGTATCCGGGGCCTGTTTTCGGCGATGCTTCCGGGGCTAAAAAAATAAGAATCGGAATTTCCCCGGAAAAAACAGCATTTACGCCTAGTCGAAAATGTAATTTACAACATGCAGGCCAACGGCAGTAACCGGTAGATTATCTATTTGCGAAAAGCGGCTCAAAATAATGTTTCTTCTCATTTGCATAATTTTGTCAACCTAAGTACATAGTTTTTATAATTCAAAGATGAAATAAAATGAAGACGAAAATCACTTTAGCGATAATTGCATTACTGCTGATCGCAGATGTCAGCTTTGCACAAACATTCACTTTGAAGAGCAATGATATTGGCGGACAAATGACCTCGCAACAAGTGTATAATTCATTTGGTTGTTCGGGAAAAAATCTTTCACCGGAATTGAGCTGGGAGAATGTGCCTGCAGGCACAAAGAGTTTTGCGATCACCATGTATGACCCGGATGCGCCCACAGGAAGCGGCTGGTGGCATTGGGTGGTGTTTGATATTCCTGCTAACACTTATGAACTTAAGCAAGGCGCAGGTGATCCATCAAGGGATCTTTTACCTGCAGGAACCGTCCAGGGCACTACAGATTTTGGCACACCAGGGTATGGCGGACCTTGCCCTCCTGAAGGTGATAAAGCACATGAATACCTGATAACGATCTATGCGCTGAAAACGGATAAATTAGGGCTGGATGGCAAAGCAAATCCTGCGTTGGTTGGATTTTATATTAATGGAAATATGCTGGCAAAGGCATCCATTGTAGCGTATTATAAACGATGATTTTTTTGGCCTTTGCACGCACTCCACTTCTTATTTCGCGAGCGCACTTAATTAAAGACGACGGGAACCCTGTCCTCACAAACCGGGGTCTTATGGCATTTTGAAAGAAATTGCTGCCACACTTGTTGATAATCTTTCCACAATTGGTGTTAATTCGGGCAAAAGATTAATTTTATTATTCACCTCTCAAAACTTTCTGCTATGGCAATAGCTTTTAAAGATTTCAAAACAGTAGTGGCACTATCGTGTCTTTCTCTTGCTGTTTCGTGCAATAGCAATCAAACCTTAAAAGAAAAGCAATCAGAATTGTATACTGGCAAGATTGACAGCACCTATAAATATACCTGCAGTGAAATCGGGTGGCAAACCATGCTGCCAAAAGACTGGAATATGCTTACCAAAGAACAGCTGAATGATATGAACGCAAAAGGAAAAGACCTGCTTGAAAAATCGACCGGTCAACAGGTAGACATGTCGGCAGTGAAAGAACTCGTGAACATGCGAAAGGATAAATTCAATTCTTTTTTGTCGACCATTGAACACTATGACAGCACCCTGTTCAGGAGTGTGTCGGAGTACAATAGCTATATTGATAAAATGATCACCAACGCCTACACCAGCAAAAACATAAAATTTGATGACAAAGAAGATAGTGAACAGATTGATGGCGTTATGTTTCAAACGCTCGAGTTGCATCTTTATGCGCCGGGGAGCGATAACATAATACTTACGCAAAAAATGTTCAGTGCTATCTTACATGGTTATGGTTTCTCAATGACGATCAATTATAACAATGATGCGGACAAACAAACGCTTATGAATGTTGTGAATAGTTCTACCTTCAACTAATGAATTCCTATTTCATCCGTAGTTTACAGAGCGGGCCGGGGGCACAAACAATGCCTGAAAACCGGCGGGCTAGCTGGTAATCTGATTCACATATTTTTATATAAGAGAATCCGGGTAAAAACGCAGTCCTATTTATATTTTATTTTATAACCCAGGATGATCAGTGCAAACACCAGCGTAACTGCATTTGCCAGCGCCACGGGCAGGCTGTGACTCAGTATTCCATATATCAGCCAAAAAAAAGTGCCCGTCGTAAAGAGTGCGTACATCGCGAGTGAAATTCCCGCAGTATTCTTTGATTTGATCGTCTTAATAGCTTGCGGTAAAAATGATATGGTGGTCCCAACGGCAGCAAACAGGCCAATTGCGGTAACAAACTTCATAGTAAATTTTTTGCAAATTAAGTCCATAATATTAATTGATCATTACGGTCTGATCTAATGAAAACGAAAAAGTATTTATATTGGGTGAGTTACCCCCAAAGCTGTGTCCGAAAATGGTATAGGTCTGTCACAATCTTTTATTGAATTAATTTATTGAAAGATAAATATCCACTTCGGCGTTTTCCCAGTCTCTGCTTCGTTGATCGTAAATCTCGAAATCGAACGTATACTTTCTCTTTGTTTTACTTTTCCAGATTTTTTTCCATCCGTCAGAGATGCAATCAGGCATTTTGCCCCTTGTAACAATTTTTTTGTAAGTGCCTGCAGGAATGATCAGAGTGTCTATACCATCAGGAATGACGGTGTCTTTACTCACCTTGTACCCAATGAAATACGTAAAGCCTTGCGTGTAGTCGCCTTCGTAGTCAAAATACACTGCGTAAATTTCATCTCCTGATTTTCCGGGGATTTTCTCAGCATACCTTTCAATTTCAAATCTTAACCAAAGATTTCCGCAGTCCGTTCCGGATTGCCCGTTCTCGTTGGTTGTGCGGTGTTCGAGTTTGACTCCCGCCAGTTTAAATTCATCTAATTGTAACTTATTCATAGTGGTCGAAATTTAAACAATAAAAATTTATTTAAAAAGAATCCTGTAAATCTGTATTACATTTTCCCTTTGCACATTGCTGCGATCTCTTATTCTATATTTTTGTCACTACATCAGTGTTTATCCCAACAAAAATTATCATAGCTTATGCAACGCGGTAGAAGTTTACCGGAATGGTGGGGCCCGCCCAAAGAATTTGATAAGCCAATTGAAGATCGCCGTGTCAGTTGGCTTGAGCTGTTTTTTGATCTCGTATATGTTATTGCCATTTCGCGTATCACGCAGCAGTTGTCACACAAGGTGAACGTAGCGGGTTTTCTTGAGTACGCGAGTTTGTTTCTCCTTATCTTTTGGGGTTGGCTCAATGGCAGTATGTACTATGACCTGCATGGCAATGAAGGTTTGCGTACCAGGCTGATGACGCTGTGGCAAACAATGATTATTGCGGCATTGGCGATCACCATCGGTCACTTGCAAGGCAGACGATATTTCAATACGACCATTGCGCTGATGATCATGCAGCTTTTTATTACCTACCTGTGGTGGAGCGTTGGTCTTTATGACAAGAGGCATCGTAAATACAACAGGCCGTACACTGTCTTTTACCTTCTTGCATTGGCATTGATGTCGCTTAGTCTTTTTGTTACGCAGCAGTGGCTGAAGATCATCGTACCGGTCGTTCTGCTTTGTAATTACCTGCCACCATTTATTTCGCAGGTATTGTTGCGCCGCTCATCGGTGGCACTTGACCTTTCTTCCAGTATGTATGAGCGCCTGGGATTGTTTACCATTATTATTTTTGGTGAAGTAGTGTCTGGTGTGGTTAATGGTATCAGCACCATAGGCGTGCCGGACTTTTTATCGTGGCTCCATTTTGCTTTGGCCATTATTATTGTATTTACACTGTGGTGGGTGTTTTTCACACTTACAGCAAACAGGCAGGCAAAAAAAGGTTTTCTCAATGCAACATTACTAGAGTTGTTATATATTCCTGCATTAATGTCTCTTGGATTAATAGCGGTATGCTTCTCCCGTTTCTTTGACGCAGGGGAAACCGCGAAGTCACTTTATGCAATTTTTGCGTATGCGCTGGCAATTTATTTTATTTCTATTAGTTTCATGATGGGTTTGATCGAATATCCCGTAATCGTTGATAAGATCAAAGGCCGCGTGCGCATCTCTTTATCAGTTACGGCGTTGCTTTTTTTTATTGGCGGGTGGATCAATGTCTCTGCGGATATGCTGTATTTTTTTCTTATTGTGATAACCATTCTTATCGCCGAGATACTTTATTTGAATTTGTTGTATTATAGTTTGAATATTGAAAAAAAGTCTGAGCCACTGATTAATGAACCTGAGTGAGTATACTGAAAAAACCAAACCCGGATTATCAATGACGAAAAGATCAGCGGCCCAGGCAATGAAAATAAAGCGTGATCAACAATACCGTGCCATTTTGCTATTTCTTTGATTTGCCGCGTATGGTATAAAATAACCCAACAGCTATAACTTTCTTATAAGTGTGTGTTGCTCCACCGGATTTTTCTTCATAATTTAATCCCGCAATGTATCGAACATTAATGCCAAGACCTTTGGCAATTCTATCTGCATTATATCCGATCCCGCCGCAAAAATCAAAACCTGTTGTTCGTACATAAGTATTATTGGTAGAAGTACCATTCACTATGTTGTGGTAATATAATTGATCCCGGAATTCGGGCCCAATTTCTGCAAAAAGCCCGGGATTGGATGTAAATTTTAAAAGCAGCGGTATTAGGACGTAAGCGTTTTTTTCGGTAGCCTTACTATCCGTTGGGTGTGTGTATTTACCTCCCTCCCCTGAATAGAGTATCTCTGGTTCAATGGAAAAAATGTCGGAGAATTTGTAATTCACAAAAGCTCCCGCAAAAAAATTGACGATACTCCCTCTTGGGTTATAAAAACTTGCCGTTTCTTTTGAAATATTCAGACCTGCTTTTGGGCCGAAGGAAACCTGGGCGGCAGCGTAGCTGGCAATAGCCAATAAGACTAATGCAGTAATAATTTTTTTCATAAATGTCGATTTTGTTTAATAGATTTTCTGCTTTGATACATTTAGGTCAAATTTGACAAATGAATATTCTTTAAACAATGGTACATATGCGCCATTTAGCAGGGTCTTTTATGGGCAGGTTACTTTGTATTGACAGGTGTTTCGTTATTTTTAGTGAGCAGAAATAATCGATTAGCAGATTTCCGCCTCTGAATTTTTTCGGCGACAAATGATCCCTGGTGAATATTACGTATCAGGCGCTGCAATTTTTGAAATAAAAATATTTCTTTGATGGGAATTCCCTGGCGCTGTTTGCCATGTATGCGAAAGACACCTGCATGGGGCACTCACGTGGAAATGAGATACTCCATTCGATCAGCGAATGAATACAAAATGCTGTGAAGAATAATACCCGCACCGTAGTATTTACCACAACAACACTTACTATTGACAGATAGTTTATCAGTGAAACCGGAACCGCAGAAGAAAGAGATGATAAGGGCGATCCGAAAAGCTGGAGCAAATATCTTGTAGTTTGAAAACGGGAAGACGCCGAATGAAATTATATCGTGATATCGGTTTATAGTTCCATCATCGGTTACACAGGCAATTACATTGCGTTTTTTTTCAAAAAAGATTTTGTAAAAATTAGTGCAATACAACTTAGTACAGCGGCAGCGCAAAGATAGTAACCCACATAGGCCAGGCCATGCTGTTTGGCAATGCTGGTAGCAAAATAGGGCGTAAGAGATCCTCCCAATATTCCGGCCAGCGTAAATGCTAACGATGCACCTGTATAACGGACCGGTGCGGGAAATAATCCTGCCAGCGCAGTGCCCAGCGGTCCGTAATTGCAGCCAATTAAAAACATTCCGGCAGAAAGAAAAATCACCAGCAACATCCAGTTGCCTGCTACGAACAAGTTTGGGACGAATAATCCGAAGAAGAATATGATTACGGATGAAAGCAGCAGTATATTCACCGGGCTGTATCTTCCGGCAAGAGCTGCGGATAACAAAATGCCTGCGGCAAAAAATATCATCGAGATCAGTTGTGCCCCAAGGAAGGCAGACCGCGGGTAGGAGAGCACCGTGGTTCCCCAGCTAAGCGTAAACACAGTTAGTAAATAAAAAAATAAAAACACCAAGATGGTAATAAGCGTGCCGAGTATAAGAGCCTTCGCATATTTTATCAATACCTCGCCCAATGGGAATTTAGCGAGTTCATTATTTTCCATCACTTTTATGAAATCGGGTGTTTCCACAATTTTTAATCTTACATATAAACCTACTCCTACCAGCAGGAAGCTCAGTATAAAAGGCAGCCTCCAGCCAATGGATAGAAATTGTTGGCCTTTAAAAGCATTACCAACAAGGAGGAAGACGGTGGTGGAAAGAATGAATCCTAACGGGGCACCTAATTGCGGAAACATACCATACCATGCTTTTTTACCTTCAGGAGCATTTTCTGTGGCGAGTAATACAGCCCCTCCCCATTCGCCACCAAGCCCTACGCCTTGCCCAAAGCGGAACAACGCAAGTAATATTGGTGCCATGATGCCGATTGAATTGTAAGTCGGCAATAATCCTATCGCTACCGTACATAGTCCCATCGTCACCAGAGAGGCTACCAGTGTGGCCTTACGGCCTATACGGTCCCCGAAATGTCCGAATAAAGCAGAACCCACCGGCCGTGCAAAGAATGCAAGTGCAAATGTTGCCAATGATTCCAGTGTGCCCGAGGTAGGATCGGATGTAGGAAAAAATAATTTTGGAAACACCAGCACAGCGGCGGTGGCATAAATATAAAAATCGAAAAACTCGATAGTAGTGCCTGCAAGGCTGGCAATGAGAATGCGAAATGTAGAGTTAGGATTGGTTTGTTGAGACATCGGTTTAATTTATCAGGCAATCAATTTTACGACTCAAAAGTCGTTTGAATGTTTCGCACAAAATAAAGGGAAAACTTTGTATCATTGAATCAGGGTAGACTTATCTTTCTTTTGAGGTGAAACTCTGGTTCAATGAATCATGCTTTAAAATTATCATTTCTTTAAGGCTTATACTCATATATTGGGCAACTGTTTATTAGCCGTCTGCATTTATCAATTTATATGCGTTCAATTTTTACCCTGATCATACTGCTTTCGTTTTGTCAATTGTCAGCGCAATACAGGGTTTCCGGCATCGTAACCAATGATAAACTGGAACCACTTGCTTTTGCAAGTGTGGAAGTGAAGCAGGTAAAAACCGGTACCATCACGAAAGAAGATGGTTCATATCAATTGGAACTCGATGAAGGTAAGTATGATCTCATCATCAGCATGATTGGTTATCGAACTCAGGAAGTGCCCATTCTTGTTACCCAATCCGGTTGTCATAGAAACATAATTCTTGAACTATACAAATCCCGGGATCTTTCTGAGGTAGTGGTTAAGAGCAGGGACAGAGCTGAAGAAATTATCCGCAGTGTAATTCGTCACAAAGATGAAATTCTTTCGGCGCCGGGCGCCTATTCTTGCAAGGTATATATAAAAGCCATACAGGAAGATTCATCCAAAATCATTAAAAAGCATAAGAACTCCCATGACAAAGCTCCGGATATCAATAGTGAGTTCAGGAGAATGAATATGACGGAGATTGTCCTGGACTTTGATCATGGGGCACAATCGCAGATGAAGGAGAAGCGGGTAGGGGTTACCAAAGGCAAGCATCCTGACGGATTATTTTACCTGACAACCACCGACGGCGATTTTAATTTTTACCATAACCTGTTGAAAGTACCGGCGGTGTCTGATGTGCCTATTCTTTCTCCCGTGAGCTATAGTGGACTGATCGCGTATAAATTTAAAACCATCAGCGTAAAGAATGAAAATGGGAGAAAGGTATATGTGATCAGTGTGAAACCCCGCCAGCTAAGTAATGCAACGGTAGAAGGAGAAATCACGATAGCAGACAGCTCGTGGGTCATATTGCATACGCAATTTAATTTTCCAAAATATCATTTGCCTGAATATGATTTCTTTGAAGTAACCCAGGACTACAGTTTTGTAAATGATACAGCGTGGATGATCACTAAACAAAAGTTTACCTATTATTCAAAGACCGGCAGGAAAATGGTGTCAGGAAATACCAGTGCTACTTACAGAGACTTTCAATTTCAAAAGACTTTTCCCAAAAAGTATTTTGGCCCGGAGTTGAGCGCCACAGCACAATCGGCGTATGAGAGAGACAGCGCCTTCTGGCAAACAGAAAGGACGGAACCCCTTAGTGACAAAGAGATCCGGTACATTCATTATAAGGACAGCGTATATACAGCTACACACGCCAAAGCTTATCTTGATTCAATGGATAATGTCATCAATAATATTACCTGGAAGAAGGCGCTCTTCGCCGGGCAGGTATTCAATGATCATGACAAAGAAAGACGTTGGTTCATTCCGCCGTTGCCAGCACTTTACCAGCCCTTCCAATTTGGTGGATCCAGAATTTCTGTGTCTTTCGATTATTTCAAAACCTATGAATCCAAAAAGAATATCGTTCTTTCAAATAATCTCAGCTATGGTGTTCGTAACCATGATGTAAACGGGGCGATCCGTTTAAGCAGATTATATGATCCCTTTCACCGTAGTTATTTTAATATTACGCTGGAGCGAAATTTTGCCTACATCTTCCAGGGAGATGCCTGGATCAACATGCTCAAACGAAGCAATATATATTTAAATAATGGGGTGGGTGTCGGTCACAACTTCGAGGTGGTGAATGGACTGGTGTTGTTCACTGACCTCAACATGGCATTTCGTCGTTCTGTTAGTGATTATAAAACCAATCCTGAAGTCGACAGTCTTTTCGGAGATATACTCACCAACAACCAGGCAATATCCTTTGCTTCTTATAATGCATTATACGGGCAGGTGCGTTTACAATACACGCCCCGCCAAGAATATATAAGAGAGCCAAAAGAAAAAGTGATCTTGGGTTCAAAGTGGCCTGCATTTTATGCGCTCTGGCGCAAGGGCGTTCCTGGTATATTTCAGAGCCAGGTAGACTTTGATTACCTTGAATTTGGTGTACAGCAGGACATAAAAATGGGATTAGCCGGCGTATCGCATTATACTTTTAGAACCGGTTCATTCCTCAGCAGCCGCGATCTCCGCCTTGTTGATTACAAGTTTGAGCGCCAGGGAGATCCGATTTTATTTTTGAATCCCAATGAAGCATTCCAGGCGCTCGATTCCACATTTCCGGTATTTCACCGTTTTTATGAAATGCATTATGTGCATGAATTCAACGGGGCATTGATCAATAAAATTCCGTTTATGAAAAAATTATCGTTGCGTGAAGTAGCGGGCGGAGGGTTCTTAATAGCACCGGAAAGAAACCTGCGTTACGCAGAGGCTTTTGCAGGCCTGGAGCGGGTGGTCAAATGGCCTTTCAATCCATTAACAAAATTTAAGATAGGGGTATATGTAGTTGGGTCTGCTGCCAATCAATTCAGGAATCCCATTCAGTTCAAGATCGGCATCACCTCCTGGGACAAGGTGCATAATAAGTGGTTTTAATTAGCAGGCTCTCCGGCCGATCCATTTATAAGTCTGGCTCAATTTGGCTGGCCAAAACCTCGCGGGGCCGGATCTAAATAATACCATTTTAGGAATTTTACCAACCCCTTTCGTAGATGTTACATATAGCCGGAAGGAGACTCCAATGGTCCGTTTTCAAGCTGAAAAATAAGATTCTACGCATTATTTCATAGACACTTTTTGCCGGTTGTCGACGAAAATGGTGTTCTTATCGAATTATCATCGAAAACATATGCCGTAAATTTACTGTCCTCAAAAATGCGAGTAATTTTGCCCAGCAATTACACAAAACCCTTTCTTACTGGTGCAATAAAACCCCCTAACTTCTATCGCGCCGGTTCTTTAGACTAAATGTAAACACTTAAATAATCCTTTTTCTATAAAGACCAATAAAAAAGACCTCATTATGAAAACAACTTTATTTAAAAACACAAAAGGAACAATCGTCAACCGCCTTTTTTCTCTTTTGTTTATTTCCCTTGTATTTTCTCTATCAGCTACAGCCGGTAACAACATTACCGTAACCGTAACAAAGAAAAGTTATAACGGATCGGATATTAGCTGTTCTGAATCTGCTGATGCACAGCTTACGATAACTGCTAAAGGCGGTACGTCTCCATATCAATACTCAATTGACAATGGAAGCACCTACCAGTCAGGCAATGTGTTTAGTAATCTTGCCGGAAATCAGAACTACGTTGTAGTAGTAAAAGATAAAAAAGGTAATACTTCAAGTGCGCAATGGATTTGGGTAAGCGCAGCTCCTAATGCCGTTACCATATCATATATCGGTAAGAAATATTATTATGATGGCAACAACGATGTTAGCTGTTCTTCAGCATCTGATGGGCAGGTATCTATCTCAGCATGGGGTGGTACCGGAACGCTGCAGTATTCAATGGATGGTGGATCTACCTTCCAGACTTCAAATGTATTCAGCGGATTGGCTGCCGGTACTTATGGAATAGTAGTAAAAGATGCTAACGGCTGTACAGCAACATCTTCGGTAACACTTACTGCTCCTTCACCGGTTAGCGGCACCGTTGTGGCTCAAACGGGCACCGTTTGCAGTGCTGTAAATACAGGTACTTTAACTGTGTCCGGCAGTGGTGGTGTTGGTCTTTACTATTATAGCCTTGATGGGGGTTCATACCAATGGGCCGGCGCTTTTACTAACCTGGCTTCGGGAACACACACGGTAACGATCAAAGATCATAATGGTTGTACCGGTTCTATTTCTGTGGATATCGTTTCTTCGTTGACGGCTGTATTGACCGGAGGTGGTTCAATATTAACCGGAAATTCAGCTAACCTTACCGTGACCATCGTTGGATTACCAACAAACACTTATACTGTGATTTACCAGGATAATAATGGTCATCAATATACTGCTAAAAATCTTGTAACAGGCATAAATATAATCAACACAGGTAACTTATCTTCTTCAGTAACTTATTCACTTGTTTCGATCACCAGCAATAGTGGTTGCACCGGAACTGTTAGTGGTTCAGCGATCATTACGGTTCTTGCCAATTGCCAGTGGCTCGGCCTAACAAGCGATTGGAATAATATTACGAACTGGCTGGGCAACATATTGCCAACCTCTACTAATGAAGTTGTAATTCCTGCTACGGCCAATAACCCCGTAATTTCACTTGCAGATGTTAGTGTAAAGAATCTTGCTTTATCACATGGTGTTACATTGACTATTTCCGGTAAAAAGTTAACCATTAGCGGAACTGTAACTGCCGATACTGCTGCATTCATTGCCGATAATGGTACGGTAGAATTCAATGGCTCTGCAACTCAAACAATCGCTGATCACATGTTTAAAAATAATGCACTGCATGACCTGGTTGTAAGCAACTCAAGCACAACCGGCCTTGTATTGGGTGGCCCGCTCGATATTTATGGATCATTTAACTTTACAGGAACTGGCAAAAAGTTTGTAACGAACGATACTCTTACTTTGAAATCAACTGCTACTGAAACTGCCATGGTAGGTAATACCAGCGGTAATTCAATTGTAGGTAAAGTAACAGTTGAACGTTATATCCCCGGAGTAAAGAAAGCATGGAGATTCCTTGCCATCCCAACAGTACCGGGTCAAACAATCCATGATGCATGGCAGGAAGGCCAACCCGCTAATAATACAACTTCGGTTTCAGGATTTGGGATTCAGATACAAGGCAATTATTCTGACTGGGCTACAAGAGGTTTCGATGCTTATTCAGCAGCGCCGGTTATTAAAACCTATAATCCTGCTAATAATACATGGGTTGGCGTAAGTTCTCTTCTTGCTCCTTTCTCAAACAGCGCTGGCGGATACATGGTGTTCATCAGGGGTGACAGATCAGCTAATGCGGTTAACTCTCCTGTATCTTCTACTGTATTGCGTACCAAAGGAGAATTAAACCAGGGCGATCAGTCAAAAATAACTGTTGCAGCGAAACAATTTATTCCTGTGAGTAATCCGTATGCCGCCCCACTTGATCCGCGTAACATTGATCAGTCAGGTAATCTCTTCTTCTATATTTGGGATCCAAACATGAGTGGAACTAACGGTTATGGCGGATATCAAACATTAGTAAAAAATGCTGCCGGTAATTATATTGCGGTACCGGGCGGCGGCAGCTATTCAAGCACAGGTAACAACCTGATACAAAGTGGTTCTGCCTTCTTCGCTTATAATATTACCGGTGGAAGTTTAACGATAAAAGAGAGCGCAAAAGCAAATACGAATACCAATATTGTTGCCTTTACACCGGCATCAATTCAGAATCAAACGCAGGAATTAGACGTTCACTTATATGCGGTAGATGCTACAGGAAATACAACGATGGCAGACGGAGTGATGCAGCAATTTGATGACAGCTACAGCAACAATATTGACACGTATGATGCTGTGAAATCCGCTAACTCTTCCGAAACCCTGTCAATCCTTACGCAAGGACAATCATTAGTGGTTGAGAGGAAGCATACTATTTCATCAGACGATACGACCTTCTTAAAACTGACAGGTGTGAGATATATTAACTACAGGTTTACAATCGATGCTGCCAATTTAAATACCAATGGTATGCAGGGTTACATAGTAGATAATTATACGAAAACCCGCACTCCGTTAAATATGAATGGCAGCACAGATTACGATTTTTCAGTAAATGGGAATGCTGCTTCTTATGCAGCTAATCGTTTCATGATCGTTTTTGAACCTGACTTTGCTTTACCGGTTACTGTTACATCTGTTACTGCCCGCGAAAAAAATAATAATGTAGAAGTGGATTGGCATGTAGAAAACCAGAGCAACATGCAGCAATATGAAATTGAAAGATCTTCAGACGGAAATAATTTCGCCAAGGTCGGCAGTGTTGATGCCAATACGAATGCAACATCATCATATTCATTTACCGATGCAGCTCCGGTAGCTGGTTACAACTACTATCGCATTGCCAGCGTGGATATAGATGGTAAAATGACTTATACTGCAATTGTTAAAGTGCAGATCGGTGGAACAATTACAGGTGGTGTTTCGATATTCCCTAACCCGATCGTAAATGCAACTATTAATTTGCAACTGACAAATCAACCCCAGGGAACCTATAGTATAAAAGTTTTAAATCAAATAGGCCAGCCTGTTTTATTCACACAGATCCATCATGCGGAAGGAACCGCTTCCAATGCAATTCAATTGGGACAAAATATTCCTCATGGATTGTATAATGTAGAAGTAGTAAGCCCTTCGAATGATGTTAACGTTATAAAAATATTGTATTAAGATTTTTGTTGCTTATCTCAAATGAAACCTAAGATCCGCCTCATACAATGGGGCGGTTTTTATTATCGGCATATTCCTTTGGGATTTAGCAGCACTCCAGATGCCGGGAAATGTATAGTGACCGCAATCATTTTTCATTTTTCTCTGCGGATCTAACTTTGTGTAATTAGAAAGGCAAAGGCAAATGACTTTTGAGAAATTTTAAAGTATCAGGAAATGAAAAGAAATTCAGTTCTGGCTTCGGCATATTCTTTTGTCGTACCAGGTTTGGGCCAAATGTATTGCGGCTACTCCTCAAGAGGCGCATTAATACTGGTTGCAGCCATTTTGATGTATAACCTGAATTCCATTTTTCTTCCGGTATTTATAATGGCTCATCCTGATACGGTGGTATTTTGGAAACACTTGCTGCCGCGAATACTGCATGATGTGGGAGCATTCTATTCCATTGTATTTTGGATTTGGGAAACAACAGATGCATACAAGCTGGCGAAGGGTAAAGTGCCGACATGAAAATGTTTTAGTAGTCGGGCTAATTGATATTTAAAAGAAAACCAGTTTATCGTCTACCCCTGCCTGTTAGCAAGAAGATCCGAAGGGGTTCTTTATAAAGGGATATTACCATGTTTCTTCCTCGGGCGTTTAGCAACTTTATTCTCCAGCATTGCGTAAGCTTTAATTAATTTCTTACGCGTATTTCTTGGTAATATCACTTCGTCAATAAATCCGCGTTCGGCAGCGAGATAGGGTGTGGCAAACTTTTCTGCATACTCTGCTTCTTTCTCCAATAATTTTTTTGCCGGGTCAGGAGCTTCAGATATTTCTTTTTTGAAAATAATTTCACTTGCACCTTTTGCTCCCATCACGGCAATCTCTGCGCTGGGCCATGCAAAGTTCATATCAGCGCCAATGTGTTTGGAGTTCATCACATCATAGGCACCCCCATAGGCCTTTCTGGTAATCACGGTAACCCGTGGCACCGTTGCTTCGCTGAGTGCATACAACAGTTTTGCGCCATTGGTGATGATGCCATTCCATTCCTGGTCGGTACCGGGTAAAAATCCCGGTACATCCACCAATACCAGCAGCGGAATATTGAAGCAATCGCAGAAACGGGTAAACCTTGCACCCTTTTTGGAACTATTGATATCTAATACACCCGCAAGGCTCATTGGCTGGTTGGCGACGACACCCATGCTGCGGCCGGCCAGTCGTATAAAGCCAACTACAATATTTTCAGCAAAATCTTTTTGTACTTCAAAAAAACTGTCGGTATCACAAATGCCTTCTATTACATCGCGGATGTCGTACGGCTGGTTGGAACTTTCGGGAACAATAGTATCAAGCACCTCGCGTGTTTCATCACCGATGGAGTAAGACAATTTCGGAACGACGTCTTCGCAATTCTGCGGCATGTAGCTAAGTAATGTTTTTACCTGGTTAATGCAATCCATATCATTAGCCGCGACCAAATGCGTAACTCCGGATTTAGTAGAGTGCGTAGAAGCGCCTCCTAATTCTTCCGAAGTCACTTCTTCATTTGTTACCGTCTTTACTACGTTTGGCCCTGTTACAAACATGTAACTGGTATTCTCTACCATGATGGTGAAGTCGGTCATAGCAGGAGAATACACAGCACCGCCTGCACAAGGCCCCATAATAGCAGATATTTGTGGTATTACACCCGAAGACTGAACGTTCCTGTAAAAAATATCTGCGTAGCCGCCCAGTGACCTCACACCTTCCTGTATTCTCGCACCACCACTGTCATTTAAGCCAATCAGCGGCGCGCCTGTTTTCATGGCGAGATCCATAATTTTGCAAATTTTTTCTGCATGTGTTTCTGATAGCGCTCCTCCGAATACGGTGAAGTCCTGTGCAAAAACATATACGAGCCTTCCGTTTACAGTACCATATCCTGTGATGACACCATCACCATAGTATTGTTGTTCACCCATTCCAAAATCTATAGTACGGTGAACAACCAGTTCACCTATTTCTTCAAAAGAACCCGGATCCATCAATAACTCCACACGTTCACGCGCAGTAAGTTTTCCTTTCTGGTGTTGTGTGGCAACTCTCTTTTCGCCACCCCCAAGTGAATGTTGATGAATTTTTTCTTTTAATATTTCAATTTTTGATTTCATAAGTATATAGTTTAACCTCACCCCAACATCCTCTCCCGAGGAGAGGAGCTTAAGAGTTCAGCGAGTGTGATTATCTTTTTTCTATTCTTACTCATTAAGTTTATTTTCCGATTGTATACGTGTCGTTCGGTTGCAACACCTCCTTCCGGGGCAAGAGGGCTTCTAATGTGCCAGCCTTCTTTTCCAACTCGTAGAGTTATTTTCGAATGGAGTTAATTTCTTTTGTTTTTCCATTGAGTATCTCAGTGCAACCAACGCAGCCACTTCTGCATGTTGCTTTTGTTTTTCTTTTATTTTTTCAGGAGTATAATAATTCTTTACAAAATGCGTATCGAAATGCCCGGATACAAATGCATCATGTTCGAATACAAATGTGCCGAAGGGAAGGGTAGTGGATAGCCCCTCTATTTTATAATCTTTTATTGCCTGTAACATGTTTTGAATAGCCTCTGTTCTATCCTTTCCCCACGTAGCAAGTTTTGCAATCATCGGGTCATAGTAAATAGGAATAGCCATTCCTTCTTCATAGCCGTCGTCCACTCTTACGTGTTCGCCTTCCGGTCTTATATAAGTTGTCAAGGTACCGATAGATGGTAAAAAATTATTTAACGGGTCTTCAGCATATACGCGCAATTCTATCGCATGGCCATTCATTTTTAAATCGCCCTGGGTAAAACTTAGTTTTTCTCCGCGGGCAATTTTTATTTGTTCCTCTACGAGATCAATGCCGGTGATCATTTCTGTAACGGGATGTTCCACCTGCAAACGGGTATTCATTTCAAGAAAATAAAAATTCAGTTGATGATCAAGCAAAAATTCCACCGTACCGGTGCTTGTATAGCTGCATGACTTTGCAACCATCACGGCGGCTTCGCCCATCTTCTTTCTTAATTCAGGAGTTAATACAGAAGAAGGAGATTCTTCCACCACTTTTTGGTGACGACGCTGAATGCTGCATTCGCGTTCGAACAAATGAACAGTATTACCAAACTTATCTGCCAATACCTGTATCTCCACATGTCGCGGTGAGGTAACATATTTTTCAATAAAAACAGAACCATCACCGAATGATGAAGTGGCTTCGCTTATGGCACGTTCCATTTGTTCTGCCAACTCTTCATCTTTCTCCACAATGCGCATTCCTTTACCACCACCGCCCGCAGATGCTTTTATCAAAATAGGATAACCCACTTCTTTGGCAATTTTTTTAGCTAACGCTACATCAGTGATGGCTTCCTGGATGCCGGGCACCATGGGTATATTGTATTTCTTTACGCAATCTTTCGCAGCCAGTTTGGATCCCATAATGCGCATGGCTTCGGGGCCGGGGCCGATAAATGTAATGTCGGCGTCTTCTACTTTTTGCGCAAAATCCGCGTTTTCGCTTAAGAATCCGTAGCCGGGATGAATACCATCCACGCCCAATTCTTTTGATAAAGCAATGATTTTTTCGCTATTCAGATACGATTGACTGGATGGAGCCGGTCCCAAACAAACAGCTTCATCGGCATACATGACGTGACGTGATTCCCGGTCAGCTTCTGAATATACCGCGACAGATTTGATGCCCATCTTTCGAATGGTACGCATGATGCGCAATGCAATTTCGCCACGGTTGGCTACTAGTATTTTTTTCATTACTGCACTCTTTTTTGTTTAAATCGTTTTTAGTTATTCTAATTCAATCAGCACCTGGTTTTTATCTACAGCCTGGCCATTTTTTACATTTATCTTTTTTATTTTTCCATCTGCGTGCATATTAATGCTGTTTTCCATTTTCATTGCTTCGAGTATCAGCAGGCGTTCTCCTTCTTTTACATCCTGGCCTTCGCTTACACCCACTTGTAGTACGAGCCCGGGCATCGGAGCCTTTACCTGTTTTACCTGCTTGCCACCACCTTTGCCATAGCCCATCTGGTCCAGCATTTGGGCAAGTGCATCTTTTACTTCTATGTCAAAAATGTCATCTTCCACTTCCATGCGAAGTTTTTTCCCATAAATATCTGACTCAATTACCTTGGCTGTAACTGACCGATGATTTTTTAGGAGGTGGAATGTATCATCGGATTTGGTAACGATGTCTGCTGATTCTGCTTCTTCCCTGGTAATCGTAAACGTGAAATCATTCACCTTCACAATATATTTTTCATCTTTATCTGGCATTTGTCGATTGCTTTTCTTTTTAATTTAATTTAGAGTTTACAGAGTCTTTTGAGTTATTGGCACAGGCAAGGTATTTTCATTGAGATTATAAAAATATGATTTTTGTCGACAGGCACATGATTATTATCAGGTCTTATTAGGCAAAAACGGAATATTTCCCGGGAGTAACATTTAGCACGTAAAGGGCAAATACAGAAATATTGTCTGGCGTCGGGGCATGTCATGATTTGCGAATTATTTTCTTTCCCGCTAAAAACGTGTATGCGTTGACGTTAGTAATCAATTGGACGAATTACTTTTTACTGCAAACAATATTTGTCCTATTTTTAAGAGGATAATTTTAAAAATAGCCGAGATGCGTAAACTAATATTAATGATTCATACTTCGCTTGATGGATTTGTGGCTGGTCCGAATGGGGAGTTGGACTGGTTTCCCCGCGGAGAAGAGAATCTTGAATTTGTTGCAGACATTTCGCAGGAGGCAGATGCGGCATTATTTGGGCGCAAGTCATTTCAGTTGTTGGATGAATATTGGCCGACGGCAAAAGATAAACCCGGTGCATCGAAGGGAGAGATAGCCTATTCGGAATGGTATAATAAGGCCAAAAAATTTGTTCTATCCAAAACATTGAAACCCGGACAAACTAATGTCACTATTATTAGTGACAACGTAATTGATGAAATAAATGCGATCAAACGGGCAGATGGCAGGGATATCCTGATTTTCGGGAGCCCGACTGTTTCGAGATTTTTAATCCCTCATGGTATCATTGACAGCTATTGGGTTTTTTCTAATCCCGTTATCTTCGGCAAAGGTCTTTCACCGTTTCCCAACCCCGATAAAAGAATTTATCTCAGGCTGATGACCACAAAAGAATTTGCAAACGGAGAAGTTGCAATGCAATTTAATACAGAAAATAAATTAAAATGAAAGATCCGTACAATCTTCAGCGATTTATTGATGCGCAGGAAGGCGACTACGAAGTTGCTTTAAAAGAGATTAAACATGGAAAAAAACAAAGCCATTGGATGTGGTATATCTTTCCGCAGATATCGGGACTGGGCTATAGTGCCATCTCCCGGTTATACGCCATCTCCGGATTGATTGAAGCGGAAGCTTATTTCGAACATCCCGTGTTGGGGAAGCGGCTGATCGGGATCAGTAAAGAATTGTTGCACCATAAAACTGATAATGCGACTGAAATATTCGGAAGCCCTGACGATATAAAACTCAGATCGTGCATGACACTGTTTGCAATGGTGCCGGGCGCCGACCCGGTATTTGATTCGGTTTTGAAAAAGTTTTTCGGTGGTATAAGAGATGATAAGACGTTGTCTATTATCAAAGATGAAGAGAATGAATTTGGAAAAGTATTTTGAGATATAAGGTTCCGCTATTCGTTGCCATTAGCTGAAAAATGACATACCCTTTCAGCGTTTCTTCTTTAAATTTGCTGCTATCTCATTCAATTAATTTGTCAACATGCCCGACCGCGATGATATCAGGGCCGAAGTAGCCAGTTTTTCACAACAATTGTCTGATTTTTACAACGGCGATTCATGGGTAACTTATAATTTGCATCGCCGGATTTTCCCTCTCGATTCCTCTGTTGCATTTAAAAAACTGATGCAACATCATCACTGTATTGCAGAACAATTGCAGCACATTACTTCGTGGAGATATTTTGCTTTACAGAAATTAATCGGCAACCATAACTTTGATATAGTTGATAATTCTGCTTCAGACTGGCCGCAGGGCAAAGACTGGAATGCTATAAAGAACGAATTTGTGCAAACACATCATGCATTGCTTAAAGCCGTCGCTGATTTTGATATTGATAAATGGAATTCAATCGTGCCGGGAAGAACTTATAACTTTTTATTTCTTTTGAAGGGTGTTGTTCATCACGATTATTATCATTATGGGCAGATGACCTCTCTGCTTTCGGTGCTACCTGACAAATGAATATTGTAGCAGAAATTCTTAACCTTCTGTTTTCGTATAGTCCTTACCGTTAGTTTATAAACCGGGAACATAAACCGTATATCCCCGTGGTGGCGCCCAGAAGTCACATTCGCCGGATGAATTGGTTGTCTTATCTTCCGGAGTATCTGTATTATCATGTCCCCTCCATGCAGCCGGCGTAAAATGGTTATAGGCCCATTGCGTTGTCACTAATCTTCCATTCCATCGAGGTGCATTGTTTAGCACAAATATCAGACCCCGTTGTGCATTTACTCCCCGACGCTGCATGATGTAAAGATCGTCATCGCAATATAAAATATCCGTATGTCCACCCGCAAATTGCTCATGTACTTTTACAAGGGCTGCAATGCCACTCTGGTTATCCTGTTGCGCTAAATTGAAATTGAAATAGTCCTGCCAGAATACGCAGGGATATCCTTCATGAGTTAATATGTACGCGTACGCAAGCATCTTGTCGTTTACGATGGCGTCTTCGCGGATAAGGTCGTGATTCTCTACAAATGTTACCGACCAGTCGGCAAGAGCGTCTGAAATTAATGTGCCACTTTTTGCAAGATTGGCCAGACTAAATCCATATCCATCACAAAGATCTTTTAAGCGCGAGCGCAAAGGAAAGTCAAATGCACGCACAGGATTATCATTGTCGATATTGGTTTGCTTAAGCCATTCTGTTATCGGTGATTCTGTATCCCAATATTCGCCTACACCAAACGGAGAAAAAAAATGATTCCCATTCTTATTATAAAATCTTTCCAGGATGGCAGTGATGAGCCAGGCGCCATAACCTTTTACAAAGTCGTAACGGAAGCCATCAAAGCCAATATCTTCGATGAGCCAACGGGCATATTCAAGTAGTTCGCTGTACACATATGGATTTCGATGACAGAGATCAGGCATGTCGCCAAATTCGCCGTCGTCTAACCTTTCAAAATAAGAAGGATGATAACATGTCCAGTCTCTGGCAAATTTTTTACTGCCAGGATTATATTTTGTCCAGCGTGTTACGTTATCAATCGGGTTCACTTCCTGTTCATCGCCTCCATTCGTTTGATTAATGACGAGATCAGCATACACCTGCATGTCATTTGAATGCGCTTCTGCAATCAATTGCTCCAGGTCATTTCGCGAGCCAAACCAGGTGGGTTTGCTGCTCTTTTGATCAATATCACCAAGATCGTAATAATCATAAGGATCATATCCCATAGACATGTTGCCAAAAAGGTTGGCAGCCTTGCATGCCGGAGGAAGCCAAAGCGCAGTGAACCCGGTACCACTTAATTCTTTGATTTTATCTTTCACAAAAGACCACCATTGAAATTCCTTGTTTTCTATTTTGGGACAATCCCAATAAAAAGATTGCATGATAACACCCATAATATTTGATTAATCTTTGAAAGGATAAATTTTAGTTTGGAATCAAATGAATTAGTGAAAATAGATTTACGCTTAACAAGATCATAAACTAAAACTACAACTATCGTGCAAAATAAATGGTGGGAATCTCAGCTAACAAAACGATAACCTATTCCCTTGATGGTTATAATTTCCAGGGAAGGATCGTCTTTCAGGTAATTGCGTAGTTTGGTGATATAAACGTCGAGGTTGCGGGAGTTAAAGAAGGAATCATTTCCCCATAGGAGGTTCAGGATGTCCCTGCGATCAATTATTTTTTCGCGGTTTTCATACAACAGGCGGAGCAACTCGCTTTCACGATAGGATAATTTTCTCTCTTCTTTTCCATTGCTTAATAGCTGTCGGTTTATATGAAAATTGAATTTGCCAAGTCCAACCGAATCCGGAGTAGCTTTTTTGGGATGATCATTGCGGAGCTGCAAAAGGTTCTGAATGCGCACGATCAGTTCCTCCATGCTAAAGGGCTTGCGGATGTAATCATTGCCGCCAACGGTAAAACCTTTCACCACATCTTCGGTCTGTGTTTTAGCCGTTAAAAAAATAATAGGAACTGTTTCATCAAAACTCCTGATTTCATCGGCGATGGTGAAACCATCTTTATTCGGAAGCATTATATCTAGTACGCATATATCCGGTTGCGAATTTTTAAATGAGGTTAGTGCATCAATACCATCATTTTCCATAATTACCTCAAAACCCCGGCTTTCCAGGCTTTCCTTTACAATCTTAGCAAGGAACAACTCGTCTTCCACATAAAATATTTTGGTTTTACTCATACCTGGGTCTTTGGTAAAGTGATAAGGAATGTGGTGCCCTCGCCCGGTGTGCTTTCTACATCTATCGTACCCTGGTGAAGTTCCACTATTTGTGCCACATAGCTTAGGCCTAATCCGTATCCTTTTGCATCGTGCGTGTCGCCCATAGGCACACGAAAAAACTTCTCGAATATTTTATTTCGATATTCAGATGCAATGCCTATTCCGGTATCGGCAATACTTAGCAGAATTTTGTTTTCCTTTTCTTTCAAATGTATATCAATCACGGGTTCATCCCTGCTATATTTAAGCGCATTGTCCAGCAGGTTGAAGATCACACTTTGTAAATGCATCCTGTCCCCGGTTAATGTTGTATCGCCCTCACTTTGCAGCGCAACTTTAGCATGATGTTTTTCTATCTGCAATCTCATGGAAGCGATCACCTCGCTCACGACATCAGTCAGGTTGATATTCTCCGGCTTTAGCTCAAGTTCCTTCTTTTCAAACATGGAGAGCTTCAATACTTTATCTACCAATAAACTGAGTCGCTGTAATTCGTTGGTCGATATATCAAGATATTCTTTTGTTTTTTGTTCGTCATGTATGGCATTAAAACTTTTCAGCGCTTCAATTGCCACTCCAACGGTGGCAATGGGTGTTTTCAACTCATGTGTGATATTGCTGATAAATTCATTTTTAATAGCGGATAGCCTTTGCTGCCTTAATAAATTGTTATATAAAATCCAAAATGAAAATATGGTAATGCCGACCAGGAAAACAGAAAACAATATGGGCCATGCAATTCTTTCCAGGAGATATGGAAATGTGTTGCCTAATACCAGTTGGTAAGTAACGGGATGAGCAATACCGACAGTGGCGAAAGACATAGCTTCGTCGCCGTGTATCACCTTTGGCAATTTCACAATAGAAAATGGGACAGAAATATTTTGATGCTTCAGTATTTCCCCATAAGCCTTCGTGAGTTTGGGGAGGTTTATGGTGTCTTTTAGAGAATCCAGGTCGAGTACTATTTTATAAAGCTTTCCCGTGGTATCTACACGATCGAATTCACCCCTGAAAGATAGTTTCGGTAATCCGGTATCACGTTCATTTGAGCTCTCGTGTGCTGTGATGACTACATTCTTCACCTTTATGGAATCAGCAACTTTTTCGCGAAGCGCATTTACTGTAGTAACGATTTCCTCATCACGGGGCTCCGACAATACATTATCCGGCGTTATGTGCTTATCAAAAAACAATATTTTATCACCGGGATGATTGGGATGGCCGGACACGCTGTAGTTTAATCCGAGCGTCTTAATGTGTTGGTCCCTTACCGTTTCCTGGAAAGCCACGTTAGTTTGTATGTTGAGGTTCCGCTGTGCATCATGGTAATTATTACGGAGCCAATACAGTTGAAAGCCCGTAATGGCAATTACGGAAACGATCATCAACACCGGATCCGGCATAATTTTTCGCTTCATTGCAGGCAAATTTAATTATTCGGCTCTGTCCCTTACCTTCTCTTAACCTTTATTAACCTTAATGCAAGGTGGGTTAACTTCTACACTTTTTATTTTTGAAACGGGTAAATTTTGCCCGGCATATTTCAAAATAAAAAACTTTAAAATGAAAAAAATTGCATTGGCGGCGTCAGTATTAATGATGACCATTATTGCTCATGCTCAGCAAAATGAAGGAAAAGTAATATACCTGCGAACTGTTCAAATGCGTATGCAGATAAGTGATGACCGGGAAATGGCGCCACCACTCCCCAAAAGTCTCACAGACAAATTTGAATTGTCGTTTGGCAACAATCAATCTATTTTGAAGCACGTGGATGATGCAGATGCAACAGATGAAGTGGCCGGGGAAAGTGGCGGTATGCATATCAGGATCATGACGCCGGGCCAGAATGATGTTGTGTATTGCGATTTTTCAAACGGGAAAAAGGTGGAGCAAAAGGAGATATTTGATAAAAAATATGTGGTAACAGACAGTATTAAAAAAATGAACTGGAAGATAACGGGAGAAACACAAACAATATTGAATCACGTTTGCCAAAAGGCAGTAGCGCTAAAAATTGGTAAGCGAACAGAAAGGAATATCGATAATGGAGTAATGAGCAAAAAGGAAGTAGATGATACAACCAACATCATCGCATGGTTTACCACCGACATCCCGGTATCTGCTGGTCCTGAATATCCCGGTGAACTTCCAGGCCTGATCCTGGCCCTGGATCTGCATGATGGTAAGATCGTTTATACCGCAACCGATATTTCTGAAAAGGCAAACCTTGCAGATATTAAAGAACCGACAAAGGGGAAAAAGGTAACGCCGGATCAATTTAGTGCCGAGCGGGAAAAACTGATGAATGAGATGCAAAAGAACCAGGAAGGTGGTGGCGAACGCCGGGTGATCCGGGTTGATCATTAAAGAAAAGAATAAGAAATATTTCGACCATGTAAAGCCGCTTTGACTACAAGGCGGCTTTGCTGTTATAAAAGGAACTTATTTAGAAATGAATTGCACGCCGCCACGGCCACCTTCTCCGTTCAGTCCGATCTTGCTGAGGCTAAGCGTGAAGCTAAGCATAAAGAAGCGACGCAGGCTGTTTACGCGTGTATCTTCAATATAGTTTTGATTCGTGGTTCTGTTGATGCCAATGTTTTCATCAAGGATATCTTTCACGGAAAATTTTATTTCGCCGCGGTTGAAATGTAAAATCTGTTTACTGATGCTTGCGTTCCACAACGGTACTTTTGCGTTGAACCCGGGAACGGGTTGCCCGTTGATGATGTAATCGAGATCGGTAGAAAAGAAAAACCTCTTTGGCAGTTGAATGTCTGTTGATGCCGAATATTCCTGGTTTATGTATTTATTGTTTTGCTCTGATTCAACTGAATATCTTGAATTGCTGAAACCAATGGTGGAGCTTAATGCAACATTGATCTTGTCAAAAGGATTCATGTCAAGGCGGATATTTGGGCTCAATGTATTCGTCGTGATCGCATTTGATTTACCATTGATAAATTGTTTGCCATCATAAAGATTTATATCGGAGCCAATATTCATGGTGCCTTTCAGAAAATGTATAGGAAAGCCAAAGCTCAGGTTGCCATTAAGATTATAAACTCCATTTACATTTACGGGCATCACAGAATCTACTCCGAGACTATTAATGCGATCATCGTTCACGATTTTATTCTCGGTCTTTTGAAAGTTGAAAAATGCAAAAAGGTTTAAATTTTTAAATGGATTTACGATAGATGCATTGAGTAAAATATTGTGTGAATATTCCTGCTTAAGATTTGGGTTGCCCTGTTTAATATAAAGCGGGTTGGTGTTGTCCGGTACCGGTTGCAATTGCGACACAGTGGGTTGGTTGGTACTAGTTCTGTACGTAAGTGCGATAAATTTAAACTGGGAGATGTTATACTGAAAACGCGCTGTTGGCAATATATTTCTAAACGTTTTGGTGAGGTTTGAATCCTTTGTTCCCGTTGTGATCTTACCCTGGAGATCTGCCTGCTGCCACGCAAAACCTGCTGCCACGCTATATTTCGATTGTTTTTTCAGGAAGCGTATACCTCCGTTTGTAAAGGCATAGGTGTTTTCATAGTTATTCGTGAGCTGGTCATCCAAAAGATCGTATTTGCCGCTGTTATAATTGAAGTCGTAGGTGGTTTTGCCGGACACACTTTTTGTGAAACTCCTGCCCGCACTGAATTCCAAAAGATTTTTCTTAAACAATGGTTCTGTGTACACGGCACGTGCATTGAACCCTCTCAGGGATGCATCGTTGTTATTTTTTTGGTCGATGTTTGTTGTTTGTGATAGTGTACCAAGACTGTCATAAAATTTTGTCAATGATTGCAGCATTCCATCGCCATTATTATCATTGATATTGGTAACCAGGTTGAAGGAAAAAGTTCTTCCGCGTTTGTGGAATCTCTGGCGGTATAAGATACTGGTGTTAAAATCATATCCTGTATTGTGTGTGCTATTCGTGCTGTTTCCCTCATTTAGAAAATTGCCACCAGGGGAAAGCGTGGAGTAATCGGAAGATGCAGTATTAGTTGTCTGCTGGTAATTTATCGAAGGTGCTATTTTGATAGAATGAAATGAATCCAATTGAATGTCGGCGCGAAAATTCGCCCTGTGACTGAAATTTAAATTATTACTATACGCATTGCTTTTGTAAAGATTTGCCGGCAGAAAATATTGACGTTGTGTTTCGGTGACACTGGTTGGATTATAACGACTAAAAAAATAGTTGCTTTGAAAATCGGTTTTTTTGCCAATGATATTATTATAATTAACGCCGGTGCCGAGAATGGAATTGATTCCTGAATTGTTATTGCCACCTAATAAACCTCCGAGGTCATTATCTTTGGAAATATTGATGTCAATGTTTCCGCCGCCACTTTTTAGCTGGTTGAGTGCGCCGGTAAAGTTCAAAACATCCATAAAAGAAAACCCTTCCGCGTTGGTATTATTAGTCATTCCGATTACTGACATTTGCCTGGCACCTTTGAATGAATTTACATTAAACCGACCCTGGTAACGTCCGTCTGTTCCGCCACCAGCCATCACTTTCCCAAACAACCCTTTCTTTTTGTCTTTTTTCAATTTGAGATTGATTGTTTTTTCGCTGTTTCCATCGTCAAAGCCGGTGAGTTCGGCCTGGTCGCTGAGTTTGTTATAAACCTGTACTTTGTCCACTGCATCAGCAGGAAGATTTTTTGTTGCCATTTTGGGATCATCACCGAAAAATTCTTTGCCATCTACTAATACTTTTTTCACTGTTTCACCCTGCGCCTTTACGGTGCCATCTTTGTTTACGTTCACACCGGGCAATCTTTTCAAAAGATCCTCTACCGATGCATTGGGCTGTGTTTTAAATGAGCCGGCGTTGTACTGGATCGTGTCACCAATTAGGGTGACCGGGGGTGATTCTGCATTTACCACCACTTCATTCAAAACAATTGAATTGTCATTTAAAATTATTTTGCCAAGATCTGCGGTAGCGGTACCATCTGCGAGCGAAAAAGTTTTGCTGGTATTGTGATAATTAACGTGGGTAATGAGTAGCCTGTAATCTCCGTTTGATAGACCGGGCAGTTCGAAGCGCCCGTTCTTATCCGTCATTGTAAAACTTACTAGAGACGAATCTTTGCTCCGCATCAGTGTGACGGTGGCATCAGAAACAAAATGCCTGTTGAGCGTATCGTACGCAATACCTTTGACGATTCCTTTTGATTGGGAAAAAGCACCTGCAAAGGAGCAAAGGGCAAGGAGGGAGAGGAGGGCTTTTCTCATAAATAAGATTTGAAGACGAATGTATTCAGGTACATAGAAAAAGCGGGTTAACTACCATTGGTTTAATGTTAATAAAGGTTAACGGCGGGCCAGCTGCTTATTTTCGTATAACCGTGTACGTTAGATACCCATACAGACACGACTTTGCCGGACCCGTTGAAAATGATATTCTGAACACGGAAGGAATTAATTTTGCGACATGATTACACTTCAGAACGATAACCTTGCCGTGAGTATAAGCGAGAAAGGGGCAGAGTTGCAAAGCATCCGGGCAAATGGTATCGAGTATCTCTGGCAGGCAGATCCAAAATTTTGGGCAAAGTATTCGCCGGTACTATTTCCTATTGTCGGAGAATTGAAAAACGGCTTTTATATTTTCAATAGCAAAGAATATAAACTCCCACGGCACGGCTTTGCAAGAGACAAAGTTTTCATCGAAGAGCGACTTTCCGCTGCTTCGGTAATTTTTACCCTGAAAAATGATGAGGAAACACTCAAGGTGTATCCTTTTAAATTTGTCTTCGGGGTGGGATATGAAATCAGCGGAAATACATTAAGCTGTACCTATCACGTTCAAAATACAGATGATAAAGCAATGTTTTTTTCAGTCGGCGGACATCCTGCGTTTAATGTGCCACTCGATAAGAACTTAGCCTACGGAGACTATTACCTGGAATTTAGCGATGATGATATTCTGAAGAGATATTTATTGCATGATGGACTCATAAATAATGATACGAAATCCATTCATCTTGCCAATAAAATGCTACCGCTTGAGCGGGAATTGTTTTATGAAGATGCCATTGTATTGAAACATATAAAGAGCAATTCAATCACACTGAAAAGCGATAAATATAATCATGGACTAAGATTCGGTTTCGCGCATTTCCCCTATTTCGGGATCTGGGCGGCGAAAGATGCACCGTTTGTTTGTCTTGAGCCGTGGTGCGGCATTGCAGATTCGGTTAATCACGATAATAATTTCGAAACAAAGGAGGGAATTAATGAGTTAGCCCCCAATTGTGCGTGGAGGATAAGTTGGTCGGTAGTGTTGTTCTGATTCTTCGTGTATGCGTTGCCGTTATTTTGTGATTCCGTACACATTTACAAAGCCCGAAAATGTTGGTACATACAAATGACCATTGGCAACGGTGGGGGAGGAAAATTTTGCGAAGTTCCATAACTCTTTAGAGACGTCGCTGTGCCATAGTGTGCGTGTTATATCGGACGCATCAAATGCATACACTACTCCAGGGCAAACATTTTGATTAGCATTGCAGTTTACGGGAAATGTTGCCCATAAAATTCCGGAACTACTTGTACTACCATTGGATGATACAGATAGCATGGCTCCGGTCTCTCCGGAGGGACCTGAAACTGAAGACGAAACAACATTACCGACATCAAACGTGCCGGACCCACTGTTGAACGGAAAGGCTTTCAATTGATCATTTTCAGACCATATATAAACGTATTCGGAGGCTACTCCTTTGTAATAAGCCATTTGGCAATGCTCATTTGCATTTGCATTATTTAAAGAAAAGAACTGCTGTATATTGTTGGAACTGCTGGTGTAGCCGCCCATATTGTCTTTATCCAGCAGATACAAACTTCCATCTTTGCAGCCTGTGAAAAAATAATTCGTGTTTGGAATTAGTAGCGACCCAATGGAACCTACGTCAAGATCGTCGGTATTGAGTGTTGCGTAGTTGTAGGGTATAAAATAGCTGGTCACTGTTAAACTATTTCCCGATGGTGTCAATTTTGCGGCCCCGGACGCGATATTGGTTACATTGGTGGGATCATTGTTAATGCCAACAGTTCCATTGCCTATTGCAACATATAAATTACCCGAATTATCAACTGATGGTCCCATGCCACTTTCCCACAAACCACCGAGTCCGCCTTCGGGTGTGTCATTGTACACGATTTCCTGCTTTAAGGTTGAAGCATTATATCCAATGATCCATCCATGATAAGGGCCGATGTCACAGTGTGAAGACCATGTAATATATACTCTACCGTTGAATAGGGTGAGGGCCTGTCGCTGGTTTTGCGTTTTGGGATTAAATGATATTACACCATTGCTACTGCCATCGCCATTGCCGGTATATGTGGCCGTTATCTGTACCGGGCTGCCCGGCATTTCGCCGCCATTTATAATATTTACGGCGTGCAAATACTGCGCATATGTGTTTCCGCTGGTCGCACGCACTACAAAATAGATAAGCCGTTGAACCGTATCTATCACAGGAGTTCCCACGATTCCGATGTTGCCGCTAAAATCTTCGTACGTCCCGCCGCAGTCTCCCATGTCTGTATTTCGTGGAGGTCGCATCCCTGTCGGCGTAAAGTTTTTATGCCAGAATAAACTACCGTTGTTTGCGTCATAGGCATATAGAGTATTATTCACGGTTGCAATGTATGCTACATTATGTATGGTGGTATCCATTTTTATACCACCAACTATCAACGGCTGTGCATATACCTGGTCATCCACAGCAAGTGAAAAAAGTTTTCCAAAAGTTTGTGCATTTACATTAGAAACCGTTAATAGTTTTTCCGAGGAGTTCCAGCCGGTTCTGCTATTGTCATTATGTTGTGTTGTTACGGATATGTGCTGGTTGTTGGGTACAAAAGGATTTCCGCCATTTGACGAACCATTATCTTTTTTATGACATGAAAATAATACTACCGAAAAAAGAAGCGGCAGTGAGGTAAGATATTTTTTCATATAATTTTGAGGATAAAAATAAGCCTTTGGAGATTAATCATTGTTTTTCCAGGCATTCGCGGTAATCCCCCGCATGCATTTTTGAAGATACGGAGTTAGATGATCTTGTGCCGGTCACTATTCCCGCATAAACCTTTTTGTTGAATTTTATTATACCTGATTTTCGTTTATGCCTTGCCGTTATATTCTGTGGTATATTCCTATAAATACAAAGTATGCAAAAATCCGGCCAGTATAATTAAAAGTGCAGTTATTAAAATATACAATATTCTTCCAAAATTCTATAAATTTGGTAACTGCTTTCATGATACAAAAATTGCCGATAAAAAAAATCCTTGTCTTGTTGACTACGTTGGCAGGAGTATATGCATTCTCAGGTTGTGGCAATAAAGAATCTTCATCTTCTGATAAAACAGTGAGCGGGGACAGCCTTGCTTTTGGGGATACAAAATTTTTAAGCGACGGACTCGTCGGTAAAATGTATTTGCTGACGCCCGGTACCCCGAGGCTTCCCGACTTTGATACTCTACAAGCGGTAGACACGCTTTATGCAAGATCCATTAATGTACCTGGAAGAAGCTGGAAAAGCGGCTTTCCTGGTTTTCCTAACCGTTTTGAATGGTTTGGCATAGAATATAACGGCCGGTTCAATGCAATTAAACAGGGGCGTTATACATTTCGGCTGGTTAGTGATGATGGTTCCAAATTGTTTATTGACGATTCTCTTGTTATTAACAACGATGGACTGCATGGTGCTGCTTCAAAAACCGGCGTCATCGATCTTGACGACGCCGGGCACAAAATAAAAATCCAATACATGCAGGGGCCAAGATGGTCTATTGCGCTTCAGCTTTTTGCCAAATTGGATAATGAAAAAGAGCAAATCTTCCCCGGTGAATATTTTACGATCACTTCCCCGGAGAAAAGTTTTTTTCTCCAAAAGCTTATCTATTTCGGTGCGGCAATTGTATTGGTACTCCTGTTAAGCATTGTTTTTGCGCTCAGGAACAGAAGGAAGAAATCCTGAATTGTTGTCGCGGCGATAACAACTCAGGATTTTTATCAGTATGCATCAGGAACCAGCATTAGTATGTTCGTGTATCCGTTAACGTTAGACACCGGAGATTCATTTGCTTCTGAATTAAATCCAAACCATTCATTGTAATCTTTGAAGGTAGAATTCCCCGTTGGTGATTTTGTATTGAACACCCGAATAATCAGACGTAAGGAGGTTGCCCGAAAAGGTACCTTTTACATAGGTATTCGTTAGTTCCGAAATAGTAATGATGGCTGCTGCTGATGCGTTCAATATGGAAGATCCGGAGGAGTAGGCAGTTCCTGTTTCGTCAGTATACGCCATTTGCGCTTGGGGGATTGACTGGTTGGCAGACACAAAATTTTGTGTATAAGTGCCTGCTGCGACCGGGCTATTGTTGTATACGAATAGTAACATTGCCTGTTTGCCATCGGAAGTAAATGCTTCCATAGTGCCAGTATTCAGGCCGGCAGCAAGACTATCATAAAAAGATGATTGTGGTTGCAAATCCATTTCTATTGAACTGCCATTGCGGTCAAACCGTATGTAATATTTTCCTCCGCTGCCAGAACTGTTTTTTTTACATCCTGTAAGTAAGAATATTGAAATGACAACTCCTAAAAGAATCTTGTATATGATACGTAAGCTTTCTTTATGCATTCATTAAAATTTAAGGCTTGCGCCGATTGTGAAATAAGAAACACCATATCCAAGTTCTGTCATGCCAGCGATGTTATCGGTAAAGAAATACCTGCCACCAACGTATGCCGTCAGGCCAACCCCACTTCCATAACTGCCCGCACTATACAAACCGCTGTTGCCCATATTATCGGTGTATTTATAATTGACGATGTTGTATGAAAGCATCAGCCCACCGTATACATCCACTTTGTCGTTTTTGATCCCGGTGTAGTGGTAGGCGCTGCGAACACCGATAACTGTATAATTCCATTTTTGATCCCATGTGTAGGTACCCGCTACTCCTGAGTATTTGTAACCCTTGAAACCTGCATAGCCACCAAGACTTATTACGCCCGGGCCACCAATATCCCATACACCTTTTTCATATTGAAGACTGATGGCAGGAGTCTGAGAAGCTCCGGAATAATTGAGGATTGTGCTACCGAAGCCAATTCCTACGCTGGCCACACTGGTTCCCTGTTCAAAAGCCTGTGCATGTACTGCATTGGCTGTAAATAGTGTCGCTAACAAAACGATGAAATGATTCTTTTTCATGATTGAATATTTGTATTGAGAAATTTTACGGACATTTTTAACTGATGTTCAGATTCATTTAAAAATTGCGCCAACCCGGGAAAATTCACCTGGTTAGACAATTCTTTATTTATAATCTGCCTTTTAAATAACTGGTGTAAACTTACTCCTGATGAAAGCCCGGGATAAAGTTGGATTTATTAATTGCGGCAGTTCATTTATTTTTTGCAGGAAAGGATTAAAAAAAATTTGAATGACTGGTTAGTCATTCAAATAGAAAGCTGATTTTTCCCCATAACTTCAATAATGATAAATAGCTATTCCGTAGCCAAATGATGAGCTTGAAATAAAATGAAAAAAAATGTGATCGGCTTGTAGTAAAGTTGAAAATTTTCTGATGTAAGCCGCGCTACGGAATAATATTTTGTGATAAAACCTGAATGATCTTTTGAAGGGTACGGAACGTTTCAAAAGATCAATACCTGCTGCTAAGTTTTATTTACTCTTTGTCTTCAACAGCCAAATCTCCATTACTTTTTATCTGGATAGAAACGATTGGTCCGGTGACTCCAAGTGTTTTCAAATATTGCGTAAATAGCGGAGAAATGAGTGAACTGTTTTGATCTACATAATCTTCAATAAATTTTTCCACTGTCGTTTGCATTTCGACCTTTCTGTCAGGAGCAGCAAGGCTGCAGGCGAATGCACATACATTATCTACGCAAGGGCCGGTTTCAGTAGCATCCGAAGTGAAGGAAACGTCACCTGAGGCAATATTAACTGACCCATCTTTGGCAGGTGCAAAGGTCAGTGGAATGATGGCTACTATATTGTTGAGATCCATGGTCGGATTGCCACAGACGCATGCTGCATTATTTATACAGTCGCCCTTGATCTCCACGCCATCGCTTTCAAAATTAACAGTAATGAATGCATCACCGTCGTGTGCGTCTCCCATTAGCCTTGTTGAGTTTAAATCGTCAATGTAGAGAGAGTAGGGGTCCTCGCGTGTAACGGGCACATCAAATACCAGGGGAACACTGCTCACAGATGGTATCAACAATGAACTCGATTTAGGATTTTCATACGCGTAAATGTCTTCCTGTTCGTATTGATTTTTTACAGGCGTATAATTATTGATATGCAACTTCATACCGCTCAGAATCCCAATTAATCCGCCAATCCACTGCTGCTTTGTATAATTATGGGTTACTAACTTGCTGGAATCTTTTTGGCAACCGGGAAACAAAGAGCCTCCGGCGATCAAAAAAATAATTAATACTTTTTTCATAAACTTTATTATTTGAGAGTAAAAAATCTTTTAAGGATTACTATTAGAATCCTGGTATATTTTTAATATTGCGACAGGGAGAGATTATTCTTTTATAAAAGCCCGCGTGCCTTTATTTTGAAATGCAATCGGGCATTATATCTGCATTGGGTCTTACGATCAAACTCCTGTCTCTTTTAAGTAGAATGTGTGCGGAATTTTATACTAAATTATTAACCGGATCGCCGTTGGAAAATGTGTAGTTTGTAACTGGTGGAGGATGCTTGATATTTGGTAGCAAAATATCTGCGAATCACGTTTCCGCTGGTAATAGTATTCGGTAAATACAAATGAAAATTGAAATCGATTGCTGAGACTGAGCTAAAGGTTAAACAAAGAATTTCATTGAATCTTTAGAGTAAATATGGAGATGATAGCTGACAAGAAAGAACGGAGGGATTTCAAATCGATCAAAGTCCGCTGATAATTTTTGCCTTTATGGCCTCATATTCGGAGTCAGTGATGAGTTTATTATCGAGCATGTCTTTAGCTTGCTTTAATCTCGCCGCCGAATCATCCATTCCACCTGCAGAAGATGAAGAATTGGCTCCCGAAAAGCCGCCGACGGTAATGGCACCTGACTTTGCGCGCAGTTCTTCCATTTCGCGGATCCTTCTTTTTTCCCTCCATGCCTGGTCCTGTGCCTGTGCAATACGGTAAATCTGTTCTGTTGACTCTTTTCTGAACCCGGTAAATTTCAGCACACCATTATTGGTTTTGCTAAGTGCCAAATCCGTGTTGACGGAAGTTTGAAAGGAGAGATCAGCTCCGAAGATGCCGGTGTGGACGTTTACTTTTTCAAGATCCTGCCAGCGAAAATCGGTCATGGAAAAACCGCCAAATAATCCACGTGCTATAACAACAAATCTTCCTGAAGTGGCCGCAATGAGCATGCGCCGGTGGTTAAGCGCAAATAAACGGCGTTGTACAGACCATGCCTCCAGTTGCTCTCCTTCTATGAGTACAGACTGCAGGTGCTCATATGCTTTTCTTACACCATTGTCTTCATTTTGAACAGTATTATCCATAAAAGATATTTTGCATGATAAATGTAAAGCAGTTTCACAGCCGGCGTTGCGCCATTCCATCACCGGCGGAATTTTCTTTGTAAGTGGCGGCAATTGTAGTCACCTCTGATCAGTTGTGTATTTTTTTAAATGAAATCTTATTTATGTTTTGCCAATTCTCTTTAAATTTATCTGCCTATTGGCTCCCCTTTCTGATTATAAAAACTACAAATCGTCGTATGAGAAAATTATCAACCCTCATTGCAATCATTGCCATTGCCGCAGCAGGATGTAATTCCAATTCATCCCAAAAAACAATAAGCAAAGACAGGCTTGCGAAAGCTTTCAGGCAGGATAAAAACGGCTGGATTTATCTTCATCTCGAAGGCTCACCATCAGATATCGGCTATCAGCATGGTTACCTCGCTGCGAATGAAATTGATACAACGATACAAGCAGTAGCATATACACTGGCACATGAAACAAAAAGAGACTGGAGTTTTTATCGTCAGGCTGCCAAAAATTTTTTGTGGGATAAACTCGATCGCGAATACAAGGATGAGATCAATGGTATTGTGGAAGGCCTTCATGCAAAAAATAAAAATTACGATAGTCTTGATATTACCGCTTTCAATGCACTAGAAGAACTGGCTTATTATTATGTGCCCTCCCTGGAAAATGCAGCGAAACCACATAGTGGAGATAATAAAGCTCCCGGTAATTGCAGCGCATTTATTGCAACCGGCAGTTATACGAAGGATGGTAAAATAGTGATGGGACATAATAACTGGAGCGACTACATCATCGGGCAGCATTGGAATGAGATTGCGGATATTGTTCCCGAAAAGGGCCATCATATATTGATGGACTGTATTCCTGGTTTTATTCACAGCGGAGATGATTTTTTAGAAACAGATGCCGGCATTCTGATAACAGAAACAACAATTACACAATTCAACCTTTTTGATTCAACTGGTATACCTGAATTTATGCGGGCTCGCAAAGCGGCACAGTATGCCAACAGTATTGATGATGTGGTGAAAATCTTTACAACCGGTAATAATGGCGGTTATGCCAATGACTGGCTCATTGGCGATACCAAAACAAATGAAATAGCCAAGCTCGAATTAGGGTTGAAGGATTATCGTGTATGGAGAAGCAAGGACACAGCCATCATAGGAAGCAACTTTCCCAGTGACCCGAAGCTGATAAAAGAAGAAACAACATTTGATGTGAATGATAAAACGTCCTCTCCCAATGCGAGAAAATTGCGCATGGAGCAACTGGTTTGTGTGAATATGAAAGGAAAGATAGACGCGGAAACAGGCAAAGAAATTGAGGCCGACCATTACGATGCATTGGATAATAAAGATGCAAATAACCGGTGTGTGATTTGTGGGCATCTGGACGAAGATTCTTTGGGTTCCAAAGAATGGGATCTTCCACCGTATTATCCAATGGGGGCGGTGCAGGGAAAAGTAACCACCTCGGATCTAGCTGCAAAAATGCAGTTTTGGGCGCATATGGGGCATCCATGCGGGGAAGATTTTATCGGTGCTCCGTTTTATAAGGCGCACCCTCAATATGCCTGGATGTCAAAATATCTCGTTAATATGAAGGCATATCCATGGACGCTGTTTTCAGCCAAAGCAGCGCCGTAAAATCTGCGTTTGTCCGTCGCCGTTATATTACACTGATGAAATGTTTAGGATCAGGCGTTTATATCTGATGGCAACCTCGTTGTTGTTATTGACTGAAATAATGATTGCGCTGTTTGTGCATGATTCTTTTGTACGACCATATGTTGGGGATTTTCTGGTAGTGATATTGATATATTGTTTTCTAAGGTCTTTTTTTGTTTTAAAAAAAATACCAACTGCCATAGCGGTATTGGTTTTTGCCTACGCAGTGGAATTTTCTCAATACTTTCATTTTGCAAAAATTTTAGGAGCTGAGCATTTTAAAATTTTAAGAACAATTTTGGGGACTTCCTTTTCGTGGACAGATATTCTGATGTATACGTTGGGTATTGCGGCAGTGATGTTGGTTGACCGGGATGGCATTGAATATTGAATAAATTTTCATTTTTTTCGTTTTTTAAAGCATCTTGCGAAGAATTTTAACTAACCATAAATGGAATCCAATAATGATGTAACCCTGCCAGAGGAGCAGCAACGGCAGTACAGTAGTAAACACAGAAGGCACTCAGGTCGTAGAAGGCGCAAACGATCTCCTATCAGAAAGGCATTACGCTGGGTTAGAAAGAACCCTAATAAAACGATTGCGGTGATTCTGGCAGCCGTAATCATTTACGTCACTTATCTTTTTGTTATGTATGCACTGGAGCATCCAAGAAAAAGAGATATAACATCGTTGGTACAAACTAAAAATGAAACGACACCACAAGAAGATGTTAAAATACTGATAATGTGACGCTATTTATATTTATCCACATAGATTTAACAACTATTTCGACCAAATGGCTTCAACCCACTATACCTTTGCAAAGCGGCGTAGATAACTATGCATTTGGTGTTGGCTGGAATTATCCGCCATCAGTGTTTGGTTGAGTGCCGTGGTCCTGACTAACTATATATGGTTTCAATGGATATCGGATTTAAAAGGGCTGTATGTCAATACAGCCTTTTTTATGATAGGTAACAAGCTGAGTAGCATCGGGCTTTTTGTTAGCTATTCATTATTCACCTCATAACTTAGGATAGGATGATTAATGCCAGGCCTTGCATCCAATAAAACAGAAATGAGATTCAATTAACCATCATGTGCTTTTTGGATAGCCGGGCAAGGTTTTGTCGTGATCTTCCACTTTTTTTTGTCGCTTTCGGCCATTGTAAAATATTATTATGCGAGTAAGTTTGCCAAAAAAAGTTGGCATATGAAAGCCGCACGTGTAAAATACAAGACGATTGACGAGTACTTTTCTTACCAGCCTGAGGAAACGCAAGCGATTTTGGAAACACTGCGTCAAACAATAATAAAAGCTGCACCCAAAGCGGAAGAAGTGATCAGTTACAATATTCCCGCTTTTCAACTGGAAGGTATGCTGGTATTTTTCGCAGCTTATAAAAATCACATCGGATTTTATCCTACCTCTTCAGGAATTGCCAATTTCAAAAAGGAATTATCAAAGTTCAAAACATCGCGGGGAGCTGTACAGTTCCCAATTGATGAGCCGATACCGTTAGGGCTTGTATCGAAAATTGTGAAAGCGAGAGTAAAAGAAAACATGGAACGGGCAAAAATGAAGTCAGCGTATAAGAACAAAAAATGACGCATTCTTATAATTTTCAAAATCCTGGAAAGTATTGACATCAGGGAGTATACAGCAGTTGCTCCTGCATCCTTATTTGAACCGTTTCACCTTACTGAAATCGTTAGGAATGGTAGCGATCATTAGACCTGTCGTATCGACTTTGCCCGAATGAAGCTTTACGGTAAAATGACAGATATATTCTTTGGTGGGTTTATTTACATAGTATTCCAGGCCCTCAATCGTTACCTGCGTTCCCTTTTCCAGGGCCGTGTCAAGGTAATTTTTCATTGTTGTTTTTAACTGGGCTTCCAGTTCTTTACCGGAAAGTACCCTGGGTTTGCATGCTGTAACAACTGTCATTAAGAAAAAAACAGCAATAACGTATCTCATATCAGTTTTTTTGCAAAAATAATAAGAGCAATCCATTTTCCGACTAATACAGGCTGTTCTTTAATTGAATTAGCCTGGCACGGTTTTATTCTCTGGGGAGAATATATCAATTCGACATCACGCGTACCGCAATTTAAAAGTTTGCCTGCCAGGATCAGTAAATCAGAAAAGGGTTGTCATTTTGTGATTTTGATAGCCCAAGACTCCTGCCAAGTGCATGTATTTTTTGCGCTATCCATTTTAAGAATGAGAAATTCATAAATACCAATTTTAATAGTAGACGATTAATCAGCCGTAATATTTTAAGAGTAGAATTTATTATTAATCTTATAACGGGGGATGGGAGGTGGCGGGTCGGATAACAGCAGAATATTCTTTTCCTTTAAGAAGCCTTTGAGGTAAGGTTGATCCAGATCCCGAAAGGGAGCTGGCATAAAAAAGGGCATTCTACTATCGACCCAAATGTAAGGATCGGTAAATGCCCTTAATTTATATTGACAAGGTTAGTAACCGCACATGTTTAATCCTTCTGCATCGATTGTGTTAGCATGTGATCTCCCCAAATCTGCCATAGGTTGCCCTTAAGTGTATCATAGTTAATTACCACGCAAATATCAATTTCTGCGTGAAATGAACTTGTCGAAAAACCTCGATTTATGTGTAGAAAATATACTACAAGGCAATATCAAACTGCAAAAGCCGATGGTAGCTATATCAGGTTGTAGGTTACGTCCAGTTTATTGAGTTCGAGAAGCGAGTGTACATTTGGTTTTTCGAGCAGGCGTGATTTATAGGTGGCCACCGTTGTGATCTGGGTACCTGTTTCGTGAGCAATTTCTTTTTATGATTTCCCTTCCAGCACTAATCCGAAACAGGTTGTGCCAACAAGGTCTTCGATAAGATGTAATTGGAGACGAAAAAATTCCATGATAATAAAATAAGTCGCAATAGCACATTTATACCATTTTTCAGACAGGAGTATTTGCCGTTAAAAAATTTAAAGAATTATCTTATAATTGTTCCAAAGAAAATTGACTTCTTACACGTTACCGATGCTTTCTGTAAAACCTTTTATATCGGCTTTATTGGCATGCTCTTTTTTACAGGTTTCATTTGCGCAACAAACATTAATTCCAAAAAAGCGATTCCCTGTAAAAAATATCAGTTATGAGACCGGGCTTCTCGACAATAATGTAAATAGTATTGTCACTGATGGTGGCGGCTTTACCTGGGTATCTACGTTCACCGGTTTGCAACGCTTCAATGGTTATAATTTTATTACCATAAAACCCATAGCAGGTAAAGACACTTTCCTGATTAATTACCCTGTTTATTTATTCGGATTAAAAAATGGTAATATCTGGATCAGCATTAATGAAGGTGTGCTGGAATACAATCATATCGATGGTACATTCAAACTGATTATTTCTTATAAAAAAAATTCTTCCGTTCATTTTGGGATTGTTCCGATGAAGGAGAACAATGACGGAATATGGTGTATGCAGGAGCATAAAGGAATTGTTTTGTATGACAATAAAGGAAATCTTAAAGATCAGTTTGGTTTTTATTCAGGCGATGGAATTGATTCGCTGCTCAGATCTGATGTAATTATTTACGATTATGTAATTGCTTCAAATGATAGTTTCATTTGTATAAATCACCTTCGTAACCAAATTATCGTTGTAAATACTTTCCGGCATACATCACAATTGATCAATGTTTCTGACTATAAAGTGCTAAGTATTGCCTGCCGCCAAAACAGGCTGTACATGATATCCAATCCCGGGTTACTGATCAAAAATCTTGAAACCGGTGAGATGAAAATGAAGGTAATGGATAATCTCACAGACGAAACTAATATCAACAACAGTATTAGAGTAACGCCGGAAGGAGCTTTGCTTATCAGCCGTAACGGACATTTGTACGCTGCCGATCCTGAAGGTAATATTCAATATGAACTGACCGACAAGAACTATGACATTTTTGTTGCAAATGGTTACATTCAAAAGATTTACCCTGACGGGTTCAATCGCATTTGGGTGCTGTCTAACGATGCGGTAAAGCGTATTGAAAATTCAGAATTACTCTTTGAACATCTGTTATATGCAAAGGAGCAGCACAATTTCACTCGGGCTTTATATTATGATGAAGAAAAGCACGTATTGCTTGCCGGTGGCTACAACGGAGCCATCCAGTTGTACGATTCTTTATCTGCCCCGATGTGGGAGCAACAACTCACTACTAAACTGGGTGAGTATATCATTAACATCGAAAAATTATGCAGCGATGATTATTTCGTCGTTGTTTATCACAAAGGCTGGTTCGTATTTAATCTCAAAACAAAACAAATGCATCCGGTTGAATGCAGCAATCCGTTATTAAAGCAGGAGATCGATTCTTTGCAGATGAATTACCCGAACAATCTCTGCCGTATCAATGATTCGGTTCTTCTTGCCGCCACCGACAATAATATCTACCGGTGTACCTTCAGAGGCAGTACTCTTGCGGCAGCGCAACCCATATTGAACATTAAGCTGCACCACAATCTCGACTGTTTTTTATTGGGCAAGGATAAAAACATTTGGGCAGGAACTGTCGATGGTTTCTTATATAAAACCAACGGTGCAACCGTGAATAATTACCAGGTACCGGGTAATTATATTATCCGTTCGCTGTCGCAGGATAAAAAAAATAATATACTGGTGGGTACCGAGCGGGGGTTATTTGTTTATAATACAGAAGGCAAATTGACCAGGAAATTTGAGATGGCATCAGGATTGGCCAACGATTGTATATACTCCGTAATTCCCGCTGACAACGGATATTTTGTATCCACTAATCTTGGTATTTCTTCTATTGCCGATGATGGCTCTGTTCATAATTATTCGCGCGAAATGGGTTTGCAGGAAAATGAGTTTAATACGAACGCCTCCCTCCGTCGCCGGGACGGGAAAATTTTTTTTGGCGGTGTAAATGGTATCACCGCTTTTTTGCCGGTAAAGCTTTTGCATGTAACCGATACAGCGCTTGTTCACATTACGCAACTGACTGTCGACGATTCATCATATAATCCGTCTTCGGGTATCTGGAGCAGTGATTCAATTACGCTGAACTACCGGCAAAACAGGCTACGTTTTGATATAGCGGCGATGGGGATGCTCAATGCGAATGAGTACGTATATCAATATCGTTTGAAAGGCCTTGATACAAGCTGGCAAACGAGCTATGAACCAACGAATATCAGCTACACCTTGCAACCCGCGAATTATACACTGGAAATAAAATGCCATCCATTGCTTTCATCCGGCCAGGTTTTCACTAAAAATTTTACGATCGTAATAACCCCTCCCTTTTGGCAAACGTGGTGGTTCAGAATTTTGATACTCGCCCTGGCAATTGCTATGGTCTATTTCTTCATTTACCGGTATAACAAGAATAAATATTTGAAAAAGATCCGGCAACTCGAAACCCAACATCAGATACAAACCGAGCGGGAGCGTATCAGCAGGGAACTCCATGATAACATCGGATCTCAGCTCAGTCTTATGATCAGTAATATAGACTGGACAATAGACAGCGTAGATAAGATACCCCGCTCGGAAGAGATACAGCGATTAAGTTCTATTAATTCTGTCGCAAGAAATGTAATGACCAATCTTCGTGAAAGTATCTGGGCATTGAATAAAGAGAAAATAACCCTGGATGAGTTCGCAGATAAGCTCAAGGCATACATTCAAAATATTACCGAAATAAAACCGGGATTGGAATTTATATCACATGAATCAATTAAAAGCACAATCAATTTCCCGCCGACAGAAACGCTCAATATTTTTCGCATATGCCAGGAAGTGATCAACAACATTATTAAACACGCTGATGCTACCTTAATTGAAATATCTATCGCGGGCGAAATTGATCAAACCTTTTCTATAACGATAACCGATAACGGAAAAGGATTTGATGCTTCAGTGCAGAAGGGATACGGGCTGGAGAACATGCGCTTCCGTGCCGGTGAAATGAATCTTCAATTGAAGCTACAATCTAAAAAAGGAGAGGGTACCGCCGTCAGGATATATAAATAGCACGAATGCGCCATTGACTTTTGAAATTTATCTCCTCACATTTGACTTTTATTTTATGAAAATACAGGTTGCCATTGTAGATGATAAGTCGCAGAACCGGATTTCACTGGCAGAAAAAATAAAATTTTCGGAAGATATTAATGTGATGCTCACCGCATCAAACGGAGCGGATTTTTTAGATCAAATGAAGACATTGCCGGTTGCGGGTCACCCCCAGGTAGTGCTGATGGATATTGAAATGCCGGTGATGAATGGCATCGAAACAGTGCGTGCGGGAAAGCAATTGTACCCGGAAATAAAATATTTAATGCTTACCGTATTTGATAATGACGATACCATTTTTGAAGCCATAAAAGCCGGTGCAGATGGCTATTTGCTTAAGGACGAAAAAATGGCTGCTATTATCGAATGTATTCAGCAATTGGTGGAAGTAGGTGGCGCGCCAATGAGCCCGCGCATTGCGAGGAAGGCGCTTGACCTTTTGATGAATGCTGTTACAGAAGCGAAAAGTGATGATCATTCGGCAAAGGAGGTATATGCCTTGTCCGACAGGGAAAATGAAGTGCTGTTGCTTTTGATCGACGGATACAAATATCGGGCGATTGGTGAAAAGTTGTTTATCAGTACGCATACGGTACGAAGACATGTAGCCAATATTTATCACAAACTACATGTAACGTCGAAGGCACAGGCTATCAAACTGGCGACAAAAAATAAAATCGTTTAACGAAACATCATGGTTTTCGTGTAACCGTTGATGTTAGTTTCCAATATCCCTTTAAAATCTACTGCCCTATACGAAATATCTTGCCAGAGCAGGATGTAACCCCTCGAAGACGAAAAAATGACAATTTAATTGTCTGGTACTGCAAATTGCGTATTTACTGGTGTTGACCGCGGAAGTATATTGCTTATGGTAACAGTTTCTCATTTCCTGAAAGGGAAAATTTCAATTTCAAAAACTCCTACACATGAATAAATATTTACGCTTTTACCTGTTCGTGGCAGCAGCTATTTTAACCAGTTCACTAACAGTTAAATCACAAACCATTTCTGTAGTACCAAATCCTTCCACCCCGCCAACCTTTACCTGGGCAGGGAGCGGGGCGCTTTCGGGTTATTCCGGAAACCCGATTGTATTTAACAATACACTTGTGCTGGAGTACAATACCAGTAACACATCAGATCAAAATCTGATTGTACAGCAACTTGCTGTTTATAAAGGAGGCGACACCCTGCACTTAATTTCTAATCCCGACGCCGGGCAGGGAGTATACCTGGAATCTGTTCAATTGATTTACAACAACCTTCTTTTTTTTATTTACCTCAATGCTTCCGGTATTCAGCAACTGGCTTCTTTTGATGGCACTTCTATCACGCTTTACCCGAATCCTGATGGTGGATTGGGGTATATCGGTTCGCCAAGAATTTATAATGGTAATTTATATGTAGCCTATTCCAATGCTTCAGGCGTAACACAATTCGGTGAATTCACCGGTTCCGGAATTAACCTCATTGCAAATCCTGATGCAAGCACAACGGGATTTTTTAATGATTACTCCGTAGTATTCAACAATATGATTTGTTCGCGCTATGTAGCGGTCGATGGCACCAAACACCTGGCCACGTATAACGGTACCTCGTGGACAATATGGCCAAATCCGGATGCCAGCACGAGGGGAGTGTTTCCTGCTTTTCCGGGACTCTATCATAATGCTCTGTATTTTATCTACGTGAGCACAGTCACCAACCAGTTTCAATTCTTGAAATTCGACGGAACCAATAACCCAACACTTGTGACAAATCCGGATAATCCCAGTGCAATTCAAGGTGGCGTTTCCGGTTTTCCCATAGTTTATAACGATACCTTATTTTACCAGTACCAGGATGCGAGCGGCGTTTTCAGATTAGGTAAGTTTGACGGTGCTACTATGAGCCTCGTAAATGATCCGGATGCAACTTCATATGGCTTTTGGAATACGCCCATCATTTACAATAATAACTTATATATTTTTTATTTACCGACAGACGGCAGTCATCATCTTGCTATGTATGATGCCATCAGCAATAATCTCGACGTTATACCGAATCCCGATGCCGGTACCGGCTACTGGGATCAGCCGATCGTTTACGACAATAAATTATTTTTCATGTACGCCAACGTATCGGGTCAATTCCAATTGGGCTATTATGATGGTGGTAGCTCGTTAAATCTTATTCCAAATCCGTCTGGTGTTTATAATGGTTCCGGCAATAATAACGGCTACACCGGTTATCCCATGGTGTGGAACGGTTTGTTATATATGCAGTTCGGAAGTGTTCCTTATGGCGATGCCGGAAATCTTGCGTATTTTGATGCAGGTACTTTGCCTGTATCGCTATTCAGTTTTACTGCACAAAAAATTAACAATGCTTCATTGCTTGAATGGAAAACCGCAACAGAAGTAAATGACTCTTATTTCTCAGTAGAGCATTCAACAGACGGAAAAAACTTTAGCGCCATTGGAAAAGTAGAAGGGCACGGAACTGTTTCATCTCAACAAACCTATCAGTACACTGATGAAACGCCTGCCAAAGGAATGAACTTTTACAGGCTGAAACAGGTGGATATTGATGGAAACTTTACTTATTCAAATATTGTTGCAGTAAACTTTAATAGCATAGGAACATTCAAAGCGTTTCCGGATCCTGTGGATAAAATGATATATCTGACTATACCTTCAAGTGATGCGTCATCCGCAATCAGGATATATGATATGAGTGGCAGAAGGGTTTGGGAAAAACAGTTAGGGGCAAATGCTGTCCCGCAATACCTGGATATCAGTTCGCTCACACCCGGAATGTATAATGTTTCGCTCATACAAGGAAGCACGATTAATACAATTAAGATCATTAAAAGGTAATCGGTTAAGGGTTATTACCAGGCATGACGGGGTCGTTGAAAAGCGACCCTTTTTCGTTTATACGTTACCGTTAGTTCCCAGGCAACAGCTCGTATTTCTTTACGCTTTCCATATTTCGTTACAGACCTGACTTGTTCGCAATCGTACACCCTGCGTATCAAAATCGTACACTTTTTCTTATGATATTTGTATAAAATATTCATTATCAAAATTTAAAATAGCGGCAAAATTTTGGAGCAGGAAGAGAAAGAGGGTCATTGGTGACTTATGATTTGCCTTATCCTAATGACACATCCAGGTGGGGATGTATGATTTGCTGATTAATGATTTAGCAACTGAATTGGCAGAAAAGTTTAGTGAGATTGGTCTAGCATGAAATACGCCATTCTAAATTTGCGAAATAAACATTTATTATGCCAAATAATAATCAGGCCAATGTTTAAAAATTATTTCAAAACTGCATGGCGCAACCTGTTTAAGAACAAATTTTATAATGCGATAAATATAACCGGCCTCGCAGTAGGCCTTGCGGGATTCATTATTATCCTGTTGTACTTAAACTATGAACTTAGCTACGACACATGGGACCCATCATTACGGCAGGTATATAAAGTTTCGGAGCAGAAAGATGATGACGTATTACAGCAAACGCCTGCACCGCTCGCATCTTTCTTAAAACAACAATTACCCGAAATAGAGGCTGCCACGACCATGCAGCCTGCAGGAGATTACCAGGTTTTGCTGAGTACCGGTGATAAAAAAATTTACCAGGATGGAAGTGTGGAAGCGGACTCCTGCTTCTTCAGGGTTTTTCCCTATAAAATAACAGAAGGAAATGCTTCGACGGTTTTGAATAAACCCAATGCAATTGTTATAAGTAAAGAATTGGCGACAAAACTATTCGGCAATGAAGATCCACTTGGTAAGGTCATCAGATTATTTAATGCATTTGATTTGGAGGTAACGGGAATCTTGCAGGAGCCTTCCACGCCATCCGATTTGAATGTTCAGTTTGTGTATCGAAGCCCATATGAAAAGCAAGGTTCCTTTTGGGAAAATTATTCTTACAATACTTATATAAAAGCGAGGGCAGGTGTAACTGCTAAAAAGCTCGAAGCGGATATAGACCAGGTTTATTATAATGAGCGCCTGAAGAAGGATAATGAAAGTTTGGAGGCATACAGAAAATCCGGACACCAGTCTGGTTTGTTCATCGACCAGGTAACCAGGCTTCACAATTTCCCCAAACATGGCCATAGCAATTTTCCCACGGTATCAATATTACTATTACTTGCTGCGTTGTTGTTATTGGCGGGTGCCATCAATTTTAGTAACCTGTCGATTGCCGGCTCCATCAGGCGTGCAAAAGAAATCGGTGTCAGGAAAGTGCTTGGCTCAGGACGCAGGCAGTTGCAGATGCAGGTACTGGGCGAGATCGCGCTTCAATGTTTCATCAGCCTTTGTGTGGCTGCCGGATTAGTGTACCTGGCGGTTCCATATTTCAACGCTGACTTCAATGCTTCGCTGACCTTGTTCAACAGCGCCGGTACCATATCGATTCTTTCGCAGATTGGCGCTTGCCTGTTGGCCATTATCCTGTTGTCTGGCTTGTATCCGGCTTTTTTTCTTTCGAAATATAACGTAACAAAAGTTTTAAAGGGAGATTATTCCGCCGGCAAAAAAGGAATCGGGTTTCGCAATGCCTTGATCGTAGTTCAGTTTACCGTATCTGCATTTTTTATTATCGGCACCATGGTAATAAATAATCAAATGCATTACATGCAAACAAAAGACAAAGGTTTTTCCGGTGAGCAGGTAATGCGATTGCAAACTGAACAAAAAGTAAGAGATGCCAACTTTGATGTTACCCGAAGCACGTTGCTTTCAATACCGGGTGTGGCATATGTATCCAAAACAACCACCGTTCCGGGTGACGAAAGCACTGATACTTCAACGCTTGCCTTTAAATGTAATGGAAGTGAGTACCGCATGACATCGGTGAAAGTCAGTGATGATTATTTTAAGACATTAAACATCCGGCTGCTGAAGGGTAGACTATTTAACGGAAGTTATTCAGATGAAAATACACGCAATGCAGTGATCAATGAAACCGCCGCACAGAAATTGCATCTTGCAAATCCTGTAGGTGCTGTAATTACTTTTCCTTATTGCGATTCAGTACCGATGCAGATTGTTGGCGTAGTAAAAGACTTTAACGTATCGGGATTCGAAAATGCGGTAGAGCCTGTGGTTTTTACAGTCGGTAATAAGGCGTGTATGTTTCAATCCGGCGGAGGTATTCTTATAAAGATCAGCAGCCCTGACGTTCGTCAAACTGTTGCAGCCATATCATCTGCGTGGAAAAAAATTGATCCGGATTTTCCTATACAATATTCTTTTCTTGACGATAATTTTCAAAAGCTCTTTGCCACCTATGAGCGCCTGCAGGCGATCATTGATTTCTTTACTTTTAGCGCCATCCTGATTTCTATCATGGGGTTGTTTGCATTGACGGCATTCCTTGTAGGACGCCGTACCAAAGAAATTGGAATTAGAAAAATATTGGGTGCAGGTGTTGGCGATCTTGGGTTGCTGCTGGGTAAAGATTTTGTTGGACTCGTAGCCATCGCGGTAGTAATTGCAACACCACTTGGATGGTGGGCTGCTGACAGATGGTTACAAAATTTTGCGTATCGGACCTCCGTTGGATGGGGCACATTTTTATTAGCGGCGCTGCTGATCATTGCTATTGCAATCGTTACCATGAGTATTCAAACGATAAAAGCAGCGATAGCAAACCCTGTTAAGTCTTTGCGAACAGAGTAAGCAAAACGAGATCCTGTCTTCAGCGGGATGAAGAGTTTGAGATCGGAATAAATTTAGCTAACAGCTAATGGCCAATAGCTATTAGCTTAAAACAAACTTATGTTTAAAAATTATTTCAAAATAATCGGCAGAAACCTATGGAAAAATAAGTTGTATACGCTTATTAATATTATAGGTCTTGGAGTAGGCATTGCTTCCATTGTATGGGCTTTTCAAAACTATCGGTACAGCTATAGTTTTAATAATTTTCATAAGGATTCGAAAGACATCTTTCGTGTTCTCTCGAAAACCCGGGGAAGTGACAACCTGAAGGGGATTTGTCCTATGCCGCTGGCCGTTATGGCAAAAAATGACTTTTCGGCTATAAAGAAAAGTGTACGCTGGGATAGCCGTGGCCTCGATATTAAATCAGATCAAAGCGAACCTTTTGCATCAGAAGCGAATTTTACCGATCCTGCATTTTTCGACATTTTTAATTTTTCACTTTTAGAAGGCACTATTAACTTAAACGATCGTTCTACCGTTGTAATCACAGAGAAGGCTGCGAAGAAATTTTTTGGCAATACAAATCCTATTGGAAAAACTTTGTTATTCTATTCTGATGAGTCTTATAAAAAACCTCTAACCGTTAGCGGTGTTCTGAAAGACCCGCCACATAATTCTTCGCTGCAGTTTGAGGTAGTCACTAATTTTGAGAACGAGTATAAACCTGATGGCACAATAATCAAAGATAATGACTGGAGTTGGTTTGTAGACGCGGTCTTCGTGAAGCTATCTGAGCCTTCGGATGCAACAAAGATTAGTGCTGATTTTAATAAATATCTTCCGTTGCAGCGTGAAGCATCGCAGGATCTGCAGTTGACTTCTTTCGTTATGGAACCGTTGTCCAAAGTCGCCGACAATTCCATAATTGTTGAAAATAATGCTTTGTGGCAAATGCCACCCGATTCAGAGACCTATGGAACGTTGATTCTTGGGATATTGATATTACTATCGGCCTGTTTGAATTTCGCCAACACGTCAGTAGCACTGAGCAACCAGCGCCTTAAAGAAATGGGGGTGCGCAAAGTTATGGGCAGTTTACAAAGTCAAATCGTGATGCAACAGATGCTTGAATGTGCCTGCATTGTATTTGCTGCGGTTATCTTGTCCGTTGTGATTAATAATTTTTGGCTGCCTGTTTTTAATACCATGTTTGTTTTTGTACATGTTAGTGCGCATTATTTTAGTGATTACACATTGCTTGCCTTCATGGCAATAGTAATGATAGCTGTCACATTACTTGCGGGGGCCTATCCTGCATTTTATATCAGCAGGTTTAATGCCACCAAAATTTTCAGGGGTTCCATAAAATTTGGCGGGCGTAATCTTTTTTCACGGTTGTTGCTAGGACTGCAGATTGTTATTTCATTTATTACTGTAATTGCCGGCATAGCCTTCTCCCGCAATTCCGAATTTCAGCGCACTTATGATTATGGTTTTGACAAAGAAAATATCATCGGGCTGAATTTACAAAATGAGGAAGCTTATGCACCTGCTCGTGATGAACTAAGCAGAATTCCGGGGATCGATAAAATGACCGGTACTAAAGATCAAATAGGATTTTCTTACCATAACGTTATACTGGAGGCGCAGGGTGAACAGAGAAGATGTGAATATATGGAAACGGGTGCCAGTTACCTTGATGTAATGAGTTTAAAACTTGTTGCCGGACGAGCCTTCAACACTTCGGGTAAAGGAGATTATGCCCAATCGATGTTAATCAATGAAAAACTTTCTTTTGATTTCGGATGGAAACCTGAAGAAGCAATTGGCAAACAAATAAGAAAGAATGATTCTACTGTTTGTACCGTGGTAGGTGTTTTAAAAGACTTTACACAGAACACGCTTTTTGATCCGATAGGGCCCGTAGCAATGTGCCTGGTTCCGCCAGAGCAATATTCACAAATAATTATACATGCAAAGCCGGGTGAACTTAATACCGTATATGAGAAAGTCAAAGCAGCATGGTCGAAACTTTATCCCATGAAACCTTTCAGGGGATATTACCAGGATCAGGTTGCGGCACAGGCTTCAAGTGTCAATAAGAGTGTTGCTACTATATTTTTCTGGTTCGCTATTATTTCAGTTCTCCTGGCTGCAACAGGTATGTTTGCATTGGTATCATTATCTATACTGAAAAAAATGCGGGAGATAGCCATTCGCAAGGTTGTAGGTGCAGGCGGCGGGCATATTTTCAGGCTTGTGCTGAAAGGGTATTTCTGGATATTTCTGGTTGGCGCGGGTATCGGTTGTTATGCCGGCTATACGCTGTCCAAATTGTTGATGGACATGATATTCAGAATTAATGCGGGTGTGAGTATGTCATCGCTGATTGACTCGTTTATTTGTGTGTTTGTTATTAGTGTTGTCACAATCAGTTCAAAGGTTTGGCATGCAGTACATACAAAAGCCACGGATGTGCTAAAGTCGAATTAGCGGATTTGTTGGCAGAATAACTATAGGATAAATTTTATAACTGAAAAATCCTCCCTTTGGGGGATGGGGCTTATGTTCAGAAATTATTTCAAAACTGCATGGCGCAATCTCACGAGAACGATAGGCTATAGTATGCTTCATGTGCTGGGCTTGCCATAGGTATGGCCGTGGCTTTACTGATCGGACTATGAGTATATTATCAATATTCGTTTGATAAATTATTACCGGAATATCAGTCTGTGTGCCGCGTGCAACGCAACTTTAACAGTAATGACGATACACTTATCTGCCATTCCGTAATGAAAGATTTAAAATCATACAAATGCTAAAAAATTATCTTACAACCGCCTGGCGAAACATCACGCGTAACAAAGCATTTTCATTGATTAATATTTTGGGCCTTGCTTTAGGGCTTGCGAGCAGCCTGCTCATTGTGCTTTGGGTAAATGATGAAAGAAGCGTGGATGCTTTTCATAAGAATGGTAAACAGCTTTTCCAGGTATATGAACGAAACTACTACGATGGGAAAGTGGATGCCGATTATCCGACACAGGGTTTACTGGCCGAAGAACTGAAAAGAAATATACCGCAGATTCAGTATACCAGCGGGTTTGAATATGCTTCTGCGCCGGGCACGAAAAATACATTTGCAGCAGCTGATAAGATTGATAAAATGAGTGGCATGTTTGCCGGTGAAGATTTTTTCAAAATGTTTAGCTTTCCGCTGCTGCAGGGTAATGCATCAACTGCTATCAGCAATCCTTCTTCTATTGCCATCTCTCATGATATGGCGAATATTTTCTTTGGCAGTCCGCAAAATGCAATCGGCAAAACAATTTTATTTGATAATAAAGAAAACCTGCTGATAACGGCAGTATTCGAAAATATTCCGCACAACTCTTCATTGCAATTTGACTTCCTGAGAAGCTGGACCGATTTTGTGGCGCAAAATAATTGGGTGCATAATTGGGGCAATACCGATCCGCAGACATTTATCCGGTTGCGTAAAGACGCCAATGCCGCAACTGTTCAATCACAGATAAAAGATTTCATTTACCGTTATCAACCCAAAACAAACGGGTTGAAAACGGAGCTGGCATTACAACCTTTTACCGACAGGTATCTTTACTCCAATTTTAAAAATGGGTATATCGACGGGGGCCGCATTGAATATGTAAGACTATTTAGCATTATTGCCATTTTCATTGTATTGATCGCGTGCATCAACTTCATGAATCTCACAACAGCGAGGTCTGCGCGCAGAGCAAAAGAAGTGGGTGTGCGAAAAGTGATCGGGGCTATGCGTTTATCACTCATCAAACAATTTATTGGCGAAGCAATGCTCATTACTTTAATTGCTATTGCAATAGCAATACTGCTGACGCTTCTACTGCTTCCTTCATTCAACAGTCTTACCGGCAAGCAAATAGTACTGCCATTCGTACATCTCAATTTTTGGCTGATGATTGCTGCCTTATTGGTAATTACAGGTTTTGTTGCCGGCAGTTACCCTGCTTTTTTCATTTCATCTTTTAAGCCGGCAAGCGTGTTAAAAGGAGGTTTAAAATTCAGTTGGACCAATTTATTTTTAAGAAAAGGACTGGTCGTTTTTCAATTTGCACTGTCAGTCATGCTGATCATTGCCACAGTGGTCATTTATAAACAGATGCAGTATGTGCAAAACAAAAACCTCGGCTATAATCGCGACAATCTTTTATATATTCCTATCGAAGGTCAACTAATAAAAAAGTATGATGTATTTAAACAAGAGGCCTTAAATAGCACTTCTATATCCGACATCTCCAAGATGCGCAATTCACCAACGGTGATCGGGCATCATACAAACAGTATCTCCTGGCCGGGGAAAGATCCTAATCTCAATGTCCCGTTTGCAGACGGCGTTGTTGGTTACGATTTTGTAAAAACAATGAAACTTCAATTGCTCGCCGGCCGCGATTTTTCCAAAGCATATGATGATTCAACAAGCTTTCTGCTTAATGAAACTGCCGTTAATAAGATCGGTTTTAAAAACCCCGTTGGACAAACCGTAGCATGGGGAAATCACAAGGGTATGGTAATTGGTGTTATCAAAGATTTTCATTTTAATTCATTGCATGAAAAAATTGAACCGCTTATTGTGCGCCTTGATGAAGACTGGCCGTGGGGAACTATTTTGGTGCGCACCAAAGCCGGTGAAACGAAACAGGCGATTGCTTCACTGCAAAAGATATGCAGGCAATTAAATCCGGAATTTCCGTTCACTTACCAATTCTCGGATCTTGAATATGCCAAACTATACAAGAGTGAAGAAGTAGTAAGTAAACTGTCTGACCTGTTTGCTTCTCTTGCTATATTTATTTCATGTCTCGGTTTGTTTGGCCTGGCGATGTTCTCCGCAGAACAACGCACCAAAGAAATAGGGATCAGAAAAGTATTGGGTGCATCCGCTCAAAACATTGTTGCTTTGTTATCCATAAATTTTTTAAAACCCGTGCTGATTGCATTTCTTGTTGCTTTCCCGGTTGCATGGTATGCTATGAATACCTGGCTGCATGGTTTTGCTTATCGCATCAGTATCGGGTGGACGACGTTTGCAATGGCCGGAGCATCAGCAATCATTGTTGCAATGTTAACGGTAGGTTTTCAATCCATCAAAGCTGCGGTTGCCAACCCGGTTGAGTCTTTGCGAACAGAGTAAGCAAAACGAAATCCTGTCTTCAGCGGGATAAAGAGTTTAGGAACGGAGTGATAATTAGCCAAAATAGAAAATATGTTTAAAACAAACCTCAAAATTGCATGGCGCAATCTTATAAAAGACAAACAATTTACTTTGTTAAACGTATTGGGATTGTCTGCCGGTCTTGCCTGCGCATTGCTTATTTTTTTATGGGTGAGAGATGAGATGAGTTATGATAAATTCTTCGCCAATGATAGCCGGCTATACAAACTTTTCGAAGAAAGGAGCGATGGCAATGGCAACGTGGCTTATTCCGAAGAATCTTCGGGAAGATTAGGTGATGCCGTTAAGCTGGCGGTACCACAGGTAGCGTATGCCGCAGCCGTTGCACCTCCGGGATGGTTCCCGCAAAACACCCTTTCTGCCAATGATAAAAATATCAAGGCAAATGGTGAATATGCCGAAAAGGATTACTTCAATATTTTTTCCTTTCAGCTAACCGACGGCAACCGAAACAGAGTGCTCGAAAACAACAATTCGATTGTGTTGAGCGATGACCTGGCAATGAAATTATTCGGAACAACGAATAATCTCATCGGTAAGGCCATAAGCTTTGATCATGATACTACTTTTTATGTATCGGGGATATTTAAGAAAATGCCTGCTAATTCTTCACAGCAATTTGATTTTGTATTGTCGTTCGATTATTTCAGAGCGGTAAAGCCATGGGTAAAAGATTGGTATAGCACAGGCCCGCTGAATTATGTTTTATTAAAACCAAACGTAAACGCGGATGATTTTAAGAAGAATGTTGCCGATGTGATAGACAAGGCCACGGGCGATACCGGCAGAAAGGTATATGCCAGGCAATTTTCTGATATCTATCTCCATAACAGTTACAACGGCAATGCACAAAGCGGCGGAAGAATTGAATATGTGAGACTGTTTACGATACTGGCCTTATTTATTATGATCATTGCCTGTATCAATTTTATGAATCTTTCTACGGCCAAGGCTGCACGCCGGTTTAAAGAAGTGGGTATAAAAAAAGTCGTTGGTGCGGCAAGAAAACAACTGGTATTTCAGTTTTTGACTGAATCCATCCTGCTCACATTTGCAGCCATGTTATTGGCAGTGGCAATTGCAATCCTTTTGCTGCCTGCATTCAATCAAATAACAGGAAAGAACATCTCACTTCACTTTACATGGCAGATGCTTGCATCAATAGTATGTATTGCTTTAATTACAGGGTTTGTTGCGGGCAGTTATCCTGCCTTATACATTTCAAAGTTCAACCCCTTGTCGATTTTAAAAGGAAAACTAAACACTTCCACAGCAGAGGTATTGTCAAGAAAAGGGTTGGTCGTTTTTCAATTTACCCTGTCCACTATTTTGATCATCGCAGTGGTCGTTATTTATCAACAGATACAATTCATTCAAAATGCCGATCCGGGTTATAATAAAGACAATGTGTTGCGGATGGCGGCAGAAGGTAACCTTCTTACAAAGCAGGATGCGTTTATTGCCGGGCTAAAAAACATTCCCGGCGTTAAAAACGCCAGTGCAACGAATCATCGGATGGTGGGGCATAACTATGCTACCGGTGGCCTGGACTGGCCGGGCAAGCCAACAAATGACAATACTTATTTTGAAGGGTTTGAAGTCGGGTACGATTTTGTGGAAACCCTGGGCATGCAAATAGAAGAAGGCAGAAGTTTCTCAAGAGATTACGGCACTGATTCATCAGCAATTATTTTAAATGAAGCGGCTGTAAATGCAATGCATTTGAAAGAGCCGGTCGGAAAACTTATTAAACTGTACCGAAAAAACATGCAGGTGATCGGTGTAGTGAAAGATTTTCATTTTGAGTCGATGCACGATGCTATAAAACCTTGTTTTTTACAATTGGTTCCAACGACGGGAACTATTGTTGCCCGCATACAGGGAAAAAATCAACGGGCAACGATCGATGCTATACAACGCCTCTATGAGAGCTTCAATCCCGGCTTCCCTTTCACCTTTAATTTTTTAGATGAGGCGTATCAGCAACAATATGCCAGCGAAACGAGAGTGTCAGTACTCTCGAAATATTTTGCCAGCTTAGCCATCATTATTTCCTGCCTGGGTTTATTTGGCCTTGCTGCGTTTACAGCACAAAAACGAAGAAAAGAAATTGGTATTCGTAAAGTAATAGGTGCATCTGTTACCGGCATCACGGCCATGCTTTCAAAAGATTTTATAAAGCTGGTATGTCTATCGATGCTCATTGCGTTCCCCGCCTCATGGTGGATCATGAACAACTGGCTGCAGAGTTTTGCGTATCGTGTCAGCCTTAGCCCGTGGGTTTTTGCGATGGCAGGAGGTGCCGTGATCATGATCACAATTGCCACGATTAGTTTCCAGGCGATCAAAGCTGCAGTTGCCAACCCGGTGAAGAGCCTGAGGACAGAATAGAGAATAATGAATGATGAACAAGGAATAATGAATAATGAATATTGAACAAAGAACAGTGAATAATGAATAATGAAGGAGACGACTAAATCGTACATCCAACATCGTAAATCGTAAATGGCAACTCATGTTTAAAAATTATTTGAAAACGGTTTTCAGAAACTTCAACAAAAACAAAACCTTTTCTTTCATCAATATCATTGGCCTAGCCGTTGGCTTAACGAGTTGTTTGCTCATCGCGCTGTACATACAACAGCAATTGAGTTTCGATAAATTTCAAAAGAAAGGCGATCGTATTGCACGGGTAATTATGCAATATAGTTTTGAAGGCAGCGACGCGAGCAATGAAGGTAATTACACGAGCGTTCGCGTGCCAGTGGTGATGAAGAAGAATTTTCCGGAAGTGGAGAATGCAGTGATTATGACGCAGACCAGCAGGATTATCAGGAACAATAACAACCTGGTAAAAGAGGACCAGTTTATGTACGCCGATTCTTCATTTTTCAGCGTGTTCAGCTTTAATTTATTGAAGGGAGACAGACGTGCTGCTTTGTCCGATCCACATGATGTGGTGCTGACAGAGTCAACTGCAAAGAAATATTTTGGTAATGACGATGTAGTTGGAAAAACATTTCAGGTGACCGGCGACAGCCTATCGTATAAAATTACAGGTGTGATGGCTGACTGCCCTGCTAATTCCCAAATACAGTGTGATTTCGTCGCCTCGTTTTCTTCGCTCGGCATCAGTCGCGAAAATGAAGACACTTACTGGGATGCCAATTATACAACTTATCTGTTGCTAAGGGATAAGAATTCCATCAGCACTTTACAGGCAAAGCTTCCCGCATTTATGAAGAAGGAGATGGAAGGCAAACATGCTACAGTAAATTTTATACTTGAGCCTTTCGAATCAATTCATTTGCATTCTCCGTACGATGCATTTACTCCCAATGTAAGTATTACTTATGTATATATTCTCGCGGCCGTAGCGCTGCTCATTTTGGTGATTGCCTGTTTCACCTATATTAATTTGAGTACCGCGCGATCTGTTGAACGCGCCAAAGAAGTAAGTATAAGAAAAGTAGCAGGCGCACAAAAGGGCCAGATATTCTGGCAGTTCATTGGTGAATCAGGAGTAATTTGTTTTATTTCCGTACTACTCGCATTGCTTTGCGCAATGTTGGTGTTGCCTTATTTTAACAGGCTTACCGATCAGCAATTGCATCCGTCTGCCTTGTTCTCGCTGCCCGTACTGTTGGTGGCAGTTGGTATTATTATTATTGTAAGCTTAGCTGCCGGCAGCTACCCGGCGATGATATTGTCTTCATTTCAGCCTGCAAAAGTGTTAAAGGGTGCCTTTAAAAATGCGACATCAGGGCAACTGCTCAGGAGATCACTTATCGTATTCCAGTTTGTGATTTCTGTTTTTTTGATCGTTTCCACATTTATCATTCAGCAGCAGTTGTATTATATCCAGCATAAAAAGTTGGGCTACGACAGGGAGCATGTATTGGTGTTGCCGATTGGATGGGGCGATCAGGATGTTGATTTGATCAAAGCTGAGTTTGAACAAAATGCAGATGTCAAAAACGTTGCACGCTGCTTCAATACGCCCGTAGAAATTACTGGTGGTTATAACATGCGTAAACCGGAGATGCCGGAAAATTCACAGATAGCTGTTTATGCAAATCGTGTGGACGAAGAGTACCTGCCTGCTGCGGGCCTGCAACTGGTTGCGGGATCAAATCTTACGAAGCAGGATATTAAAGATGTCGCAGATCAAAGTGAAAATGCACACAACATTTTTCATTTCATCCTTAACGAATCTGCGGCAAAACAACTTGGATGGACGCCGCAGGAAGCGATAGGGAAAAAAATGTTTTTGGATCAATCAAGACCGGGTTATGTAAAGGGCGTGGTGAAAGATTTTAACTTTCAATCGTTGCGTAATCCTATAAAACCGGTCGTGCTATTCCCCAGTATTTATGGCAATACTTTGATGGTAAAAATAAGCGGCGAACACATTCCGCAAACGATTTCTTTTTTGGAGTCCAGGTGGAAATCGCTTGTGAAGGACAAGCCCTTCGAGTACAATTTTATGGATGACGATTATAATAAACTTTATCAAAACGAATTGAGGCTTGGTAAGATCATGAATATATTTGCCGCCATTGCCATCATACTTGCCTGTATTGGCTTGTTTGGTTTATCCGCCTATGCGACACAGCAGCGTGTAAAGGAAGTTGGCGTGAGAAAAGTGTTGGGAGCATCTGTGAGTAATATAGTATTGGTTCTATCGAAAGATTTTTTGAGACTTGCTTTTACGGCGACGCTTATTGCATTTCCTGTTGCCTGGTGGGCCATGCATAGCTGGCTGCAGAGTTATGAGTACCGGGTTCATATTGAATGGTGGGTGTTTGTAGCGGCTGCATTATTAACAATTTTTATTGCTTTGGCAACGGTAAGTTTCCAGGCAATAAAAGCGGCACTGGCAAACCCTGTTAAGGCGCTGCGTACGGAGTGAGCAAGGCGAGACCCTATTGTTCCGGGATGGAGAACCTGCCTGCAGGAAGGCTTGAGGACAGAACAAAGAATACTTATCACTGATCCGCCGGGCGACAGCTGACTATCGGTCACAACATCACCCGCCCGGTATATACACTGCACGCAGCATCTTTTTCATCATCACTTAGAAAGCCCATCCATGTTTCTGCCGGTTTACCGTTGAACTGAACCGCTTCAAGAACCCCGATGCCGGATTCTCTTGTGCCTGCACCAAAGCTGAAAACGGCTTCGCCTGTTTCGGGGCAGTAGGCAACCAGTATAGCCTTGTCATCTTCTTTGGCGGTACCCGTACCGGTATTATTTTCCCATGTAAATTGAATATTGCCTGCACCATCTGGTGCAGCAACTGCGCCTGCTGCCGGTGGCAACGGACCTTTGGAAACCAGTACCAGCGGGTAACTGATACTTACTCCATCGTTCGACGCTGTTAGTGCCAGGTTCATCCATGCACCCATCGCCCGGTTGTAACCGGAACCCGTATGCCCATATGCAGGGAACGACTTGTTGAAGAAACCTTTGCCGGAAAAAGCTTTTGCAAATGCAGTGCAGGCGCTTATTTTTTCGCGCTGGGCCATGCGCTTTACAGTGGGTTTTACCATACCGCTGTTTTTTGCCACACGAATTACAGCTACTCCATACCGGCTATAACCTGATACCGTGCCCACTTTTCCCCGTATACCCCCTAAGATCCCATTCGGAATTGTTGCCATATTTTTTGAGTTTTAGTTATCGTCATCCTGTACAAACCTTCACGGTTTTCTGAACGCTCCGGGTGATACGGCTCATTTTTCTTACCTTGCTATCTAAAAACCATTAACTTCTGCAAAAGAACGAAGAAAAACTGACATTTATTGTTCGATCTTAAATCAGAATATTTATCGAAGAAGTATCGAAGAAATATCGAAGAACTATCATATAAATATCAAACACCCATGATACCATGCATAGCTCAAAGCGATGCGAAGGTAGCTAAACCGGGCGATGTGCCGGATAGATAAGGATCTGCGCTGTTTGATGGCAGGCCGGATCTTCTATTCAACGAATTTATGGCCGTGTGAACGGCCAGCAGCCAGTTTTATGAAACAGGAGTAGATGAATTTGGATTTTTGAATAACCTGTTTTATGGACCTGGATAAAAGTTTGATGAACTGACGGATACGCTGCCCAACCAGCCCCGGCTGAAACGGCCACCATTTACACATGGTTTAAAATGAAGTTTACGGAAAAGCCTGCACAATTTCCCGGCTAATGCTTGTATTTACAAAAAATGTTTTTTAAGTTTATAACATCTGAAAGAAGCTGCGTTGCGCAGTAACCACCCCACTTGTTTTTAAGCCGTGTCTTTTTAGGAAAATATTTATTTGCAATAAAAATAGCACAAGCTAATGCTTGCGATTATACGCGAAAATGGCTTACAAAAAAACAGTTTCAGAAAAGCTTGAAACCAAATTAAAGGTTTTAGATAATTATGACCAGATAGAATTAATCAATAATTCTTATAGAATAGGCAACAGAATTTTTCTAAAAAGAACCGATCAAAAACTCATATACGGAACTAAAAGGTTTTATCCGAATTTAATGGACCCGATTAAAGAAGACGAGTTTTCAGTTACTATAAATTTAAACCATGATAACCTTAAATACATAAATTCTAATCCTATAAATCCTCCCAAAGGGGCAAAAAAAATTTATGATGTCTTCAAAAATATTAAGGGACTGGAAGTAAAAAGGATCATAATTGGCTCACCAGAAAACTCTTTTCAAAATGATGTGATAAGTGTTACTAAAGAAATGTATGACCAAATTTTAGGCATTGATTTAGAGGAAAGGCAAGAAAAAAATGTCAGGATATTCAATAGAATGATTCCTTTTCTGCGCGAAGAATTTGGCATAAATACTGAAGATATAGAAGTGGATAGGAACTATCATCTTCTTTTAAATGAAATTATTGAAAGCGGAGAATTTTTTTCCCGAGCCGTGTCTCCACTCCAAGCCGGTAGCGTGGCGGGACACGGCGATAATTCAAAAAGAAGTTTGCTAACTTGAGGGATGTCAGTAAGAACTCCAATAACAGAAGCAGACGGTATTTACTTTATAACATTTACCTGCAGTCAATGGTTATCATTATTTGAAATAACAAATAGTTATGATACAGTTTATAAATGGTTTGAGTATTTAAAATCAAAAAATCATTTTGTGAAAGGTTATGTTATAATGCCAAATCATTTGCATGTGCTTATTGAATTTTCCGCGACTTCAAAAAGCATTAATACAATAGTGAGCAACGGCAAAAGATTTATGGCTTATGAAATCGTGAAAAGATTACAGGAACAAAATCAGCACGAGATACTGTTAAAGCTGCAAGATGCTGTTATTAGTTCAGATAAAGACAGGGGAAAGAAGCATCAGGTGTTTGAGAGGTCATTTGATTGCAAACCTATAACGTCACAACATTTCTTTTTAGAGAAATTAAATTATATTCATAATAATCCATGTAGTGGTGTATGGAATTTAGTTGATAGCCCTGTTGATTACAGCCATAGCTCAGCGAAGCATTATATTTCAGGCGAAGAGAGTGAGTATTCAATTGATGAATAAGCAGTCTGCTGGCCGTGTCCTGCATCAGCACAAGGCTAAGAGTAGAGACACGGCCGGGGAGAGAATGGTCAAAAATTTGATTTTATGATCGTATTTCCCGCAAATACTAAAGGAGAGATTCATGCTACTGAATTATTTAAAGTTAAATAAAAGCTTCAGGGCTATATTATTGATCACATTAACTATTACGATATGCCACTGTCAAATAGGGGTTAAGGATAAAAATCCAGCAAAAGATTACACTTTATTCCAAACTGACTCATTTGAGAACAAAGTTGCGTCAAAAATCTTTGTTAACAAATTTGACCCTTCAAAACATATAATTGAAAACTACACGGAAGACGGTCATATTATTGGGAGATGTTTTATGCAGAATAAACTTAAAAATGGTCCATTCCAAGTTTTTTACCTTAATGGACAGATTATGACGGATGAATTATTCAAGAATGGACATAAAGATGGTATTCAAAAAGAATATTATAAGAATGGACAACTAAAACGTGAGGAAATCTACAGCTTGGATAGCTTATTGGAATTCACTGATTTTGATTCAACGGGAAAACAAATTAAAAGATGATCGTTATCCTTTCAACTATTGTGATCTTGCTTCTTTTTTATCTGATAAGCAATATTCCGACAAAAAAAAATTTGAGAACAAGATATTATGTCCCAAAAAAAGTCAAAAAAGCTTTCAAAAAAATTTCGGTACCTACAAACAAAATTGCTATACTTTCATCTCAATACCTTCAGGAAAAATCAAAACGACCTGTTGTGGCTGATTCAGATTTCTATCCACTATCCCATCCTTCAAGTGTTGAAAATGAAATGAGAAATGCATCAGTTCTAACCTATAACGTATATATTAATAATAAAGATTACACATTTAAGAGCTCTACAATCTATTTGGGAAGTCTTGAACTAAAAGAAATATTTAAGAATACAAGTTCAATAGACATTTATTATAATGAGTTAAATCTTGATGACCACTATTTTGATTTGAATAAATTTTTTAGATACTTTCCAAATGAATAATCTTCGGCTTTTAGCTCTCCCCCCATAATAGTCCAAGCATATTAAAGAAGGTTACCTGGCGCAAGGTACTGTCAGAAAAACCAAAAAAAATTACAACTATTTTTTAAATAATTTTGTATTAAGTGAAAGAAGACATACGGCGATACTTCGACGGATGTTTATCTTGTGTAACCCTGGTCGTTGCCGGGGTTATTTTTTTGTCGTTATTCTTTTGTTTAGCATCGCATTTTTTAGTTGATGGAGATGGCTTTTCCCTAGCCGTGTCTCCACTCCAAGCCGGTAGCGTGGCCCCATAATAGTCCAAGCATATAAAAGAAGGTAACCTGAGCATCAGCTTGTGCCTGCTCCAAAAAGTTGTTTATATAATTTAGCCCAGGTTGGTGTTCCTGATTTCACTACCAGCGGCTTAAAGTCACACACCGCCGTTGTTCGGTGTTCGTGCAGATGGCTAAGCGGCCTGGCAGACACCAACAACCAGCACGGAGTTATGAACTCAAATTAAGTCATGCTTTTTTACTTTAAAAGCTTCGAACCTCAAGTACATCTCCTATATTCTCCCGGTTATGTAAAAAAATGTGTATGACTCAAGCTCAAATACCTCGGCGTATATGATGGCCTTTTTTCCCGAGCCGTGTCTACACTCCAAGCCGGTAGCGTGGCGGGACACGGCGATAATTCAAAAAGAAGTTTGCTAACTTGAGGGATGTCAGTAAGAACTCCAATAACAGAAGCAGACGGTATTTACTTTATAACATTTACCTGCAGTCAATGGTTATCATTATTTGAAATAACAAATAGTTATGATACAGTTTATAAATGGTTTAAGTATTTAAAATCAAAAAATCATTTTGTGAAAGGTTATGTTATCATGCCAAATCATTTACATGTATTAATTGATTTTGCGGCTTCTTTGAAAAGCATTAACACAATAGTAAGCAACGGCAAAAGATTTATCGCTTATGACATCGTAAAAAGACTGCAGGGACAAAATCAACATGAGATACTATTTAAACTACAGGATGCAGTTATTAGCTCAGATAAAAATAGAGGGAAGAAGCATCATATTTCAGGCGAAGAGAGTGAGTATTCAATCGATGATCAGGCAGTCTGCTGGCAGCGTCCTGCATAAGCACAGAACCAGGAGTAGAGGCCGGAGAGTAAATAACTAAGTTTACATTTAGAAAAAATTATTTTACCCTTATAATATGCAGTTTCACGAAAAGCAAGAAGGGTCTATCCCAATTAATACCGTTATCGCAACATACACGACGATGTCTTCCCGGCTTACTGATGCTGGCCACTGACAAGGGCTTTGCGCAAAACGGAAGCATCGGAATGCTTGATAAATTTTAAATGAAATGCAACCAACCCGAAATTTTTCTAATGTCAGCTTATTGTAATTTCCTTTCATTAGCTACTTTTAATAGTAATTTTATCGCTTGTTTTGATATAAGGAATTTGATCAGAAATATTACTAACAGTAACGAGTAAACGAAAATGACAATACCTGTAAATATTTACAATGTATCTCATAAAACATTCACCAATGCTAAAATCAGCCCGAAATCGAAAATAGATGCCGGGATACCTATCAAACTTCGTTTATGCGTGGTAGTTATAATTTTGACTTAATGTGGTAGTTATAACATTAACGAATACACGAAGTTTACTATAAAATAATTATTTTATTATACCTGCCAAAAATTTTATTTTTTCTAAAAATCATACAAACCTTGCATCTGTGGATTCTGTTTATAATCTTTATACCGTAATCACCCGATATGGCCGCTAACAGGCACTTACTTCTTATCAGTGATATCCCGCTCTCTGTATTTAAATGGTATTTCCAAAAACTAACTGATGTCTTCAGCGAGCAATATATTGTTGTGCCTTGTGGCTTATGTCCCGGTCTTGAGCTGGGTAGGGTAATTACCGATGAGTTTACGCATAAGCTAAACCTGCGGCTGGGTACATTGATTTTTTTTATCATGATATCTGTTTTTTGCAGGGCTCAGACAGCGAACCCCACAGGCAGTTTAAATAATCTTTCCGATAGCACAATTACCGCGCTGCAAAACCTGCCATCGAAGTATTATGCAAACGTGAACAGGAAGGTATCATCGATCGATTACCGGCTTACCAAAAAGACTTTAAAGTACCTCCATAAGTTTCAAAGGCAGGAAGAAAAGCTTCAAAAGAAATTGCAGCAACTCAATCCCAATGCCGTTATTAATAAGGCCGACGCCACTTACAATAACTTCACCCAAAAGATAAAAAGCAAAACCGGCATTTTTGGCAAAGCGTTTTCCGGATTATATAATCCGTACCTCGACACATTGGGTAGTTCGCTTTCCTTCCTTAAGCAGCTAAAAGAATCGGGTGATAGAGCCAATGCTTCACTTCAGAGCTTTAACGATCTTCAAAACAAGCTGCAACAGGCGGACGATATAAAAGGCTTTATTGCGGAAAGGAAAAATCAATTGCAACAATCGCTTTCGCGAATTAGTAATCTTACCCCTGGATTAAAACGAGAATATGATAAGCTCAACAAAACTGCTTTCTATTATTCAGCCGAGGTTAAGGAGTATAAGGATATGCTGCACGACCCGGATAAGCTGGAAAGAAAAAGCTTTGGGCATAATTAGCCAGCTTCCGGCTTTTCAGCAGTTCATGAAGGAAAACTCGCAGATAGCAGGATTATTCAATATCCCGACTAACTATGGCAGCACGCAAGCCTTGCAGGGCTTACAAACCATTGACCAGGTACAACAAATGATCAGTAGTCGTATTGGCTCCGGTCCCAATGCCACGCAGATGCTGCAATCACAAATGCAGTCAGCCATAGGACAGTTAAACAAATTCAAAGACAAACTAAATCAACTCGGCGGCAGTAGTGGCGGTGATATTGATATGCCGGATTTTAAACCAAACAATGAAAAAACGAAGCCATTTTTAAAAAGACTTGAATACGGCTCTAATATGCAAACCACACGAGGCAGCTATGGATTTCCTACAACCACAGACCTGGGAATGTCTGTCGGCTATAAGTTAAACAACAAGGGAACTGTTGGTATAGGCGCGAGCTACAAGGCTGGATGAGGAAGCGATATCAACCACATTCATTTTAGCTCTGAAGGAATGGGATTGCGATCTTACTTTGAATACAATCTGAAAAAGACTTTTTATGCCACCGGCGGTTGGGAGTAGAATTATCAACCTCTGTGTTTACACAAACAGGAATACCAGGCGCCAATGGCTGGCAGCAAAGCGGTCTCATAGGCCTCAGCAAGATTGTCGCAATAAAAAGCAAGCTATTCAAAAAAACAAAGGTGCAGGTGCTTTGGGATTTTCTGAGCTATTATCAACCTGTCAGAACACAGGCGATAAAATTCAGGGTGGGGTATGATTTTTAAAAACAATTTATAAAACTAACTGTATGTATTGTAAACGAAACTTGCAATTGATAAAAACAAATTTCCTCTGGCGGTTAATTGTTTTAGTCGCTCTTTGTTCTTCATTTGAAAGGCTAAGTGCACAAAGTAACATGAATTCCCGATACGTACCCAACCTTATTCCACCTTCTCCTAACGCAGCGGCGCTGATGAAATTCAGTGATGTACCTGTTAGTCCTTATACAGGCACTGCTGACATGTCTGTGCCAATCTATACTATTAGCGCAAAAGGAATCAATATACCAATTAGTATCGATTATCATACCGGTGGAATTAAACTCGAGGAAGAAGCAAGCTCGGTCGGATTGGGCTGGGCGCTGAATGCTGGCGGAATGATTTCCAGAACGATTATGGGTCACGATGATTTTGGGACACAGGGGGATATTTATTTCACCAATCAATGTCCCCAACTTCCAGGTGACCTCTCTATTAGCTCACTTCAACCACCTCAGGCTACTAATGCACCAATTCCAAGCAGATATTTTTTCGATTTCTTTTGTAACTATGACGTCAGTGTAAGTGCAAACGACGTGAGGACAGTTACCGGAACAGAAGATTTTACTCCTGCTTTTCAGGGGGGTGTTGATACATACGATATGGAGCTCGACATTTTTAGTTACAATTTCCCGGGTCACAGCGGAAAATTTATCCTTACCAGATCTGGCAATGCGGTGATACAAAAACAGGAAAATATAAAGATTCAATTTCAGGGGACTGGCAGTACCGTAACCTTTACCATAACTGATGATCAGGGAAATGTGTTTTACTTCAATACATTGGAATTAGTAGCGCAATCACCAAACCCCGCGCAGGTATCTTCCTGGTTGCTTTCGAAAATAATAACTCAACAGCAGGACACAATAAATTTTACCTACTCAAGTGGTGGACAAACACAAAGTTCCATCCCTGAAACATATCAAACGTATGCAGCATACTGTACAAATATAACCACCGGACTGACTACAAGCACCGGAGTTGTCCCTGCTTATTTTAATCAAACATTACAGAGTATTGATTTTAGTAACGGGCACATTCAGTTTGCGTTTGATGCAAGTAGAAGTGATCTGCAGGGTGGATATAAGATGGATAATGTAAATATATAAAAAAAAAGAGAAAGGTATAAAAAAATATATAAAGAAGGATAATATATAATAAATATATAAAAATAAAAAAGGATAAGGAGATAAAATGGAATATAATAGGATAAAAATAGATAGAGTAAAGGAAATATAAGGTGGATAGAAATAGATTATTACTATATAAAATAAAATAATAATGAAATAGGAATGGGAAAAGAAAAAAAAGAATTTAATGTAGAAAAATGGGGATATAATAAAGGAGAAAGTAATAACGTACTCATTCCAACAATGAGCGTAGGATATAACCATACGTAAACGAAGTCGGGTTGAGTGAAATCCTGAGTTACTCCGGTGCAAACCGGCAACCAGCATTTCCTGCAATGCAAACATTCTCTCTGCAACAGGTAACTTATCCAACAGGTGGTAAAACAGTACTGAGTTATCAACCTAATGATTACGATTATAAAAATTCAAGTGATCCGAGTACAGTGGATTCGAGGTTGCAGTATGTGCAGACCGTTAACATGGACAGTCTGATGACTTTTAATCATCATGGGACAACCGCAGGAACAATCGATCTGACACATGTATATCCGGTTCGATTACCGTCCGACCACCAATCACTAATGCCACTATTTCAGTTACGTTCAGGTACATGCAAAATAACAACTTTGCCTATTCAAATACGGTTGGCAAGATCTATTTCATTTTAGGTGGTTTCGCATATGACATTAATGGCGCTACATGCCAACCTAACTCCCCTGTTTGTACGATAACTCAATCTGTGTACCTCGATACCTTGGTTTATAATTGGTCTGCTTACATTGATCGGAGCATTGACACAGTGAACACTTTCGCTGGTATTTATATCAGCATTCAATACCAGGAGACCCAACAGGTATACAACCTCTTACAAAACAACAGTTATATTTCCCCGGCATCTGGTCTAAGAATACAAAGTGTTACCAACTATAGCAACTCAAATACAATTGCTTCTGAAAAGTTATACAGCTATAATTATGCACAGGATAAAACTGGATCAGGCAATCCCCAACAATACAGTTATGGAAGGTTAATGTCTATCCCATCGTATGCCCGGTACCATATAACCCGAATTCCAAATGCAGGGTATTGCACGGCTCTGGAACTCTTTAGCAGTAGCCTAACCTCATTATCAAGTGTTATTCAAGGAAATATTGTAGGTTATGACCAGGAGACAGAAACAAGCATTGATCCTTCCTCTGGCAGGGATATTGGTAAAACTATATATACATTTTATAATAGTCCCGACAGCGCCATAGATTATGGTCAATATGGAATTCAAGGCGTTCTCAATTTAGGCAATAATCTCAATGGACTAGTCCGGACAAAAACGGATTACAGTGACATCAGTGGCGTGTACTATAAAGTATCTGAAACCGATAATTACTATCATACGGCAAACAGGATTTTATATTTTAGCCCCAAATATCAATATTATCAAGGGTCCGGCAATCTGGCTTATTGTGCTAACAATACGTACGTGCAAAGGCAGACAAATGCATGGTTCTACCCATCGATAAAATCAGAGCGTGTATTGCTTGACTCTACCTATACCTATTCTTACGATCAAAACACTCCTGCCAACTATTTACTAGCCATTAACCGGAACTACTATGATAATTTAGGTCACTATCAGGTAACCCGACAACAGACAGTTGACAGCAAGGGAAATAAAATAGTCTCGAAACTGAAATATCCACAGGACTATATTCCTAATGGACAGACCTGGACGGGTAACACGGTTATTGATACAATGATTAATCGTAATATGGTTAGTGTGGTTATAGAAAAGCAAGACAGCCTTTATTATAATGGATCCCAATCGGGAAATGTTACCGGCGCCCAACTTAGCCTTTTCAGACTAAACTCAGGCACAAACAGAATAGTGCCTGACAAAGACTATGAGTTAAGTATCCAATCTCCGGTCAATAATTTCCAGCCATTTTCTTTTACGAATAATTCCCTGAACGTCGAAAGCCGATACAGGCAAATGGTCAGCTTTGATTCATATGATGCCAGGAATAATCTTCAACAATATACCGCAACAGACCTTCTACCTGTTAGCTTTATTTGGGATTACCAGAACAAGTATCCAATTGCTCAGGCCAAAAATGCGGTTTTAGCAAATGTCGGTGCAACCAGCTTCGAAGCCGATGGTAAAGGTGGCTGGACCTTCAACGGAGCACCTGTTGCTGATGGAAGTTCTCCGACCGGAAGTTATTGTTACCAATTAACAAGTGGTAGCATTAGTAAATCCGGGTTAACGAGTTCCATCACCTACGTAGTTTCATTTTGGAGCAAGACTGGAGCCAGCGTTTCCGTAAGTGGTGGCACAGTGGGATCTAAGCAGGGGAAAACTATAGGTAGTTGGACTTTTTATGAAGATACACTCAAAGGCGCTAGTACTGTAACTGTTTCGGGATCCGGCTACATAGATGAACTTAGGTTATACCCGGTCAATGCCCAAATGATAACATATACTTACTCGCCCCTCTTTGGAATTACTACCCAGTGTGATGCTGACAACAGGATTAACTATTATTTCTATGATGGGCTGGGACGTCTCAAATGGATTAAGGATCAGGACGGGAATATCATTAAGACATTTCAATAACATTATTCGGGAATTTCCGGTGCACAATATTAAAAACTATCAAAGTAGCTATTATGAAAATATTACTCATTTCGGGTTTTGCCATGATCGGATGCTTCATGAATTTATCATGCTTTAGTCAGGCCTCAATATCGGGACCAACGTGTGTAATTGAGGGTACTATCTATCAATATAACATTCAGGGTGATTGGGATAGCAGCGCTACCATAAACATATGCGTCACTGGCGGTGTTATATCAGATAGTATTAATGTTAACGCATGCTCCACTGCCGAAAAGCCTGTTCCATTTGTTATGGTGGAATGGAATACTCTTGGGCCTGTCTCGATTGAAATGAGGTCCCCGGCTACCGGAGACACTACTCTAAATATCACCGTTATACAATCTCTGATTCCGGGTGTAATAGATAGTGCAACATCTTTCCAGAGTATAGGCTATGATTCTCTTCCCACAACAATTACCTGTTCAGCAGATATTGGTGGTTCATGTAATCCGACTTATACCGATCAATGGCAGCAATCAGTAGACCAAATGGCATGGGTGGATATATCCGGCGCAACTAATCAAAACCTGGATTTCAACGGCGGACTTCAACAAACCACTTATTTCCGAAGAGAGGTAGTTGAGACAACTTCAGGAACAATAGGCTATTCGGGTGTCGCAACTGTTGTGGTAAGTCCGCCACCTACTGGTTATCTGCCTGAGTTGAATAAATACTATCCGGCAACCGCAATGCTTGAAAACCAGGTAATGAAATCAAATAATTAAAACTCTTAGGTATGAGTCGCCAAAACTATCAACTCGGAAAGATGCTAAAATCCCTGTGTCTATCAGTAATATCATTTGGAACAATTGCTGTCTCAAACGGGCAATCAATTAACGGATCAACATGTGCGATCTCAGGCACTCAGTACACTTATTACTTTTCAGGGAACTATAATAGCAATACTACGATGACGTGGACTGTAACCAATGGTTCAATTTCAGGAAATTCCCAGGGGAAACCGCTGCCACAGATTTATGTGATATGGAATACGAATGCTACCTCCGGTACAGTATCTGTCACGACTTCAAATGCAGGAAATGCGAGTTTGACCGTTGGAATCACCAGTGCTCTATCCGCTGGTACTATTGGAAGTTCATCGCAAAGTATAATAACCGGTTCTGTTCCTGCAATCATCAGTTCCTTAACTTACCCAAATGGAGGTTATTGTTCTCCTACATATAGCTATCAATGGCAACAAAGCCCCGATAACGTAACCTTCTCCAACATCACCGGGGCAACAAGTTCGTTACTAAGTTTTTCTTCCGGGCTCACCCAGACCACTTATTACAGGCTAAAAATTACGGAAACCCATACTTCAAGCACCGCTTATACAAATACTGCCGCTGTATATGTTTATCCATTAATAAATGCAGGTACTGTTACCCCCTCTACCCAAACAATTAATTATGGCACTAACGCCTCTACGCTGACTTTATCAGGAGTCTCTGGAGGAAATAACTCATATACCTATCAGTGGCAGAGTAGCCCGGATCAGGTTACTGCGACTAATATAAGTGGTGCTACAGGTACCACCTACACTCCCACTTCATTAACGGCAACAACATTTTATCGGGTAGCTGTAAAGAGTGTGGGTCAAACTGTATATACGAATTTTGTTCTGGTCAATGTTGACCAGCTATCAGCGGGGGTTATCATGCCCAATATAATTACTATCACTACCGGCACATATCCGGGTATTTTTGCTCCGACATCTGCAACCAATGGTACTTGCGGCAGCTATTCCTACCAATGGTATAGTTCTGCCAATGGTACAAGTTTTTCTCTTATTAGTGGCGCAACTGCGTCAACTTATACCCCCACTTCGCCATTATCAGCAAATACATGGTATTCAAGAAAAGTAACCTGCGGAAGTGCTATTGCTTTTACAGATACTTTAGAAGTTGTTGTATCCTCAGTTGTTCCGGACATGAATTTTGTCCGTGTGAGAGATATCAAGAAACCGGGTATAACGGATTCAGCAACGGCACTTTCCCTATCAAGCCCCAATGATGTCACACAAACCACTCAATATTTTGACGGCCTGGGACGAGTGGTACAAACGGTTGCTATGCAGGAAACCCCCTTGCAAAAAGACCTTGTCTCCTATAATGTGTATGATCAATATGGCCGTGAAGCGCAAAAATATCTGCCCTACGTATCGACCGCTACAGATGGAAATTATAAAGCAACCGCTTATGCCGATGGCTCCAACTTTAATAAAGCACAATTTACCGGCGACCAGTTCTTTTATGCCCAGTCTGTATTTGAAAATTCGCCATTGAATCGTATTACCAATACTTATGCTCCCGGAAATGACTGGGCTGGTTCATCACGTGGCGTGGGTGTCCAATATTTAGTCAATTCCACAGCAGATTCAGTTCGCCTGTGGAGCATCGCAGCTGCACAAGGGAGTATCCCAACTTCTACTTCCGCATATCCTGCAGGTACACTTTATAAATCTGTAACAAGTGATGAAGCGGGGCATCAGACTGTAGAATACAAGGACAAAGATGGTTTGGTAATATTGAAAAAAGTACAATTAGCTGCTTCTCCGGGTACCGCACATGTGGGCTGGCTGTGTACTTATTATGTGTATGATGATTTAAATAATCTCCGGTTTGTAATACAGCCCCAGGCAGTAGTATTAATAAATAGTAACTGGACGATTACTACAACCATTGCCAATGAACTTTGTTTCCGATATGAATATGACTTAAGAAAAAGGTTGATCATAAAAAAGATCCCGGGAGCCGGCGAAACCTGGATGGTATATGACGCGAGAGATAGGGTTGTGATGACACAGGACTCCTCTCTCAGAAGCCAGCACAAATGGTTGTTCACAATATATGATTCAGAGAACAGACCCGATTCTACCGGATTAATTACAGATAACAGCTATTACAACAACCTTTCTTATCATGAGAATGCGGCTATCAACAGTTCATCCTATCCAACAGTATCATCCTACACAAATGAACTGCTCACTCAAACCTATTACGATGATTACAGTTGGGTAAGTGGCAGCGGTACAAACCTTGCCACAGGATTACCAACAGGCTATACAGGCAGCAGCAACTATTTCATTACTTCATACAATACCTCTCCTATATATGCACAACAAATCACACAGTTCAACATCACGAGAGGAATGGTTACCGGAACCAAAATAAAAGTGATCGGTACTTCCAACCAGTTCCTGTATAGCATACCGGTATATGATGACAGAGGAAGAACAATAGAAACACAATCCATAAACTATACAGGGGCCACTGATTCATCAATGGTTCAATATAGCTTTGATGGTAAGGTGCTGCGGAGCTTATTTCTTCATAAGAAAAATGGCACCAACGCGCAAGCGCATAAAGTGCTTACTAAGATGAACTATGATGCAGGTAACAGGTTGCAAACAGTTTACAAGAATATTGATAATGCGGCAGCAGACCAGTTGATTGCAACAAACAGTTATGACGAACTGGGCCAACTTTCCAATAAACAATTAGGGAATAACCTCGAAAACCTGGCTTATGCCTATAACATCCGCGGATGGTTATCCAGCATTAACAAGAGTTATCTGTCAAACAATACTGGCTCTAATTATTTTGGAATGGAGCTTGGCTATGATAATACAACATCTGCAGTAGGAGGAACAACTTACACCACTCCCGAATACAATGGGAATATAGAAGGAACTGAATGGAGGAGCAAAGGTGATGGTGTTGCAAGAAAGTACGACTTTACATATGACAATGTAAACAGACTGACGGCAGCAAACTATTTACAGGATAGCACCGGCACAACATGGAATAATAGTTACCTTGATTTTAGTGTAGGCAATCTCACTTATGATGCCAATGGCAATATCCTTTCGATGAATCAAAAAGGATTTTGGATAAACGGTTCCAACTATATTGACCAGCTCACCTATACTTACAATACCACAAGCAATAAGCTGCTTAAAGTAGTGGATGCCGTTGGCACGCAAACCAAGCTCGGCGATTTCAATGATGGCAGCAATGGCTCCAACAATGATTATACATATGATGGCAATGGCAATTTAGTCAGCGATGCAAACAAGGCTATAAGCAGTCTCACCTACAACTATCTCAATTTGCCAAATGTAGTTACTGTTACCAGTAAAGGAACGATTACTTACACTTATGATGCTGCTGGAAATAAACTGGTGAAGACGACAGTAGATAATACTACCAACCCGAGTAAAACAACCACCACGTTATACATGGGCGCATTTGTTTATCAGAATGACACCTTGCAATTTATTTCTACTGAAGAAGGAAGAGTGAGGTGGACTAATCATAAATACCTGAACGGATCAACAGCTTATGGTTTTGAATATGATTACTTCATCAAAGATCATTTGGGTAATACGAGGATGGTATTGACACAGGAGAAAGATACTGCGCAATATATGGCCACGATGGAAGCGGCCTATCGGGCTACAGAATTGCAATTATTTTATAACATCACTCAAAGTTGTTATGCACGAAGTGCAGTATCAGGTTATCCAACCGACAATACTACCAATCCAAATGACTCCCTTGCACGCGTTAATGGAAGCGGGCAAAAAGTCGGCCCATCCTTGTTGTTACGCGTAATGAGTGGTGATGTGGTGGATATTGCTACCAAATCATTTTATAAATCGGGAGGCACCGTTAATAGTCCGAACAGTACGTTGACCGACATTATAAATTCTCTTTCCGGGGGAATTGTTAGTGCAACTGGCGGAGTACATGGAGCGGTGACGGATTTAAATAATACCACCAGTGGGCCGATTTATGCTGCGCTAAATAGCTTCCTCCCGAATAAAGACCCGAATACATCAGGTAAGCCAAAAGCCTATCTTAACTGGATACTTTTGGATGATCAATTCCGTTATGTAAACTCCTACCCGCAGAGTGGCGCCATCGTTGTTGGTTCAGCGGATGTGTTAAATACTTTGGCATATAGCGGAATTCCAATAACGAAGAATGGTTATTTGTATATTTGGGTAAGCAATGAAACGCCGGGATGGGATGTGTTCTTTGATAACTTGAGTGTGAAGCATTATAGTGGCCCAATCAGCGGAAGAAACTCATTATTATCCGTTCGGTTTGACAATGCAAGGGATTAGTTCTAAAGCCTTAAGCAAGCCGGAGAATAAATACAAATACAACGGAAAGGAGTTACAACACCAGGAGTTTAGTGATGGTAGTGGATTGGAGGAGTATGATTTTGGAGCGAGAATGCAAGATCCGCAATTAGGAGTTTGGCATAATATTGATCCGATGGCGGATAAGATGAGGAGGTTCTCTCCTTACAATTATGCGTTTGATAATCCCATTAGGTTCATTGATCCAGATGGGATGGGGCCGCTTGATCATGTTTATTATGACTACGGCGGTCATGAGGTATATCGAATTAAAGATGGAAGCAAAACAATAACTCCTGTGATAATTCCTGAAAAAAACTATCAAGCATTTAAAAGTGCTGTTTCAAATGGCGGTGCAACAATTGAAAGCTTGAAAGGATTGGGAATTACCTACGATACAAAATCGATTTCCAAATTTTATACTGATAACAAAGATAAGTTTCAAGCAACGTCAATAGGGGAATACCCAATAACTGAAAATTCGAAGGTTACCGTTGATGGTAAATCAGTTTCACCTAGCAGTCTAAAGGCTGAAGCAGTGGGAAACACTGTGCTTAAAGATGGAGTTGTTTCAGTTGGTAACAATCCAGCAACATCGACCGGAAGTATGAATTCCTCTGATCCTGATGGCCCGGGAGACGAACCAGGAAAAACTGGCGATATACATCTTCATCCGACAGATAAAACAGAAACTATAGAAATGACGACGCAGGTAAATGCAACCTCATCGTCATCTTCAAGATCTGTTCTTTATGGAGGACATCCATCGGGGTTGCCTGGAGAAGGAAAAGGAGATTATCAAGAACACCAACAGGAATTTGAAACTGGAAAAGTTAAAAATGGCGTTAGATCAATAATGGTTGATGCTGAAAGCATCTACTTGTATAACTCAAGTCCTAACCAAACAATTAAGATTCCAAGACAATGAGACGTTATTTTATTATGTTCTATTTGACTTTAATTGGGTGCCACTCAAACCAAAGCAGAACATTGAAAAAACCCCAATTGGATGACTGTAATGTATACCCTTCGACGGTAGATAGTCTTAAGGTAAAAGATTTGTATGATAGTGCAAGATGGTACGTCTATACTTTGCAGTGCGACAAAAAATACTTGCCTAAAAGTGACACATCTAAATCTGTAACATTTGGAGAATTACCCTTAGGTTTTCGAGACCTAATTTCCGAGCATGATACTATTATTATTAACCTTGATTTTATGGATAATAATAAGCCGATAATTTCAGGAATGACGAGAGATTATAAACAATTATCTACAGGTGTTGGCTTTGATATAAATACGAGGAAAAAAATTTTTATGGTATTCTCAGGGGGTATCCAGAGTGAGAAAGGGAGCAAGACTCGTTATGAGAATCCTATGCAGCCTGAAGTTGTAAAGTATATTAGAAATAACTGGGACAAATTGAATGAATGCTTTAGGGAGCTTGCCGAGCAGAAAGGAATCAGCAAATAACAACAATACATATCCTTTCCCGAGCCGTGTCTCCACTCCAAGCTCGCAGCGTGGCGGGAACCTTTAGATTTGTTTTAAAGATGCATTAAGTGTACTACTACTATTATTACTTTTTCTTTTTTCCCGAGCCGTGTCTCCACTCAAAGCTTGCAGCGTGGCGGGACACGGCGATAATTCAAAAAGAAGTTTGCTAACTTGAGGGATGTCAGTAAGAACTCCAATAACAGAAGCAGACGGTATTTACTTTATAACATTTACCTGCAGTCAATGGTTATCATTATTTGAAATAACAAATAGTTATGATACAGTTTATAAATGGTTTGAGTATTTAAAATCAAAAAATCATTTTGTGAAAGGTTATGTTATAATGCCAAATCATTTGCATGTGCTTATTGAATTTTCCGCTACTTCAAAAAGCATTAATACAATAGTGAGCAACGGCAAAAGATTTATGGCTTATGAAATCGCGAAAAGATTACAGGAACAAAATCAGCACGAGATACTGTTAAAGCTGCAAGATGCTGTTATTAGTTCAGATAAAGACAGGGGAAAGAAGCATCAGGTGTTTGAGAGGTCATTTGATTGCAAACCTATAACGTCACAACATTTCTTTTTAGGGAAATTAAATTATATTCATAATAATCCATGTAGTGGTGTATGGAATTTAGTTGATAGCCCTGTTGATTACAGCCATAGCTCAGCGAAGCATTATGTTTCAGGCGAAGAGAGTGAGTATTCAATCGATGAATAAGCAGTCTGCTGGCCGTGTCCTGCATCAGCACAAGGCTAAGAGTAGAGACACGGCCGGGGAGAGAATCACGTCTAACATAAGGACTAATCCTGTAAATCCTTTAATCAAATAAATCCTGATACAGACGAGTAGGGGAAAGTATGAAGAAAGATTAGCAGGATTTCAGGATGAACAGGATGGAAAAATGTCAGGATCAGGATGGGCAGGATTTTAGGATTAGCAGGATTTGACATTCGATGAATCACGTCTAACATAAGGACTAATCCTGTAAATCCTTTAATCAAATAAATCCTGATACAGACAAGTAGGGAAAGTATGAAGTGAGATGAGAATTCAGGTATGGTTGTAAGTAACGCAAAAACACAGGCCCGGAAACCCGCGCCAGGCTAATTGGAGTTTGCTTGTTGAAACTCCCATATGGAAAACCGACAGTAAACCTTCAAGTTTATTACTGTACGCACTGTTCCTAAAACTGTCCGAATGCGAACACTATGATCCGGTGAAGCAATAATAAGTATCTCTTTATCAATATTATATATCCTTGGTACAGTGGTTGGAAAGTAGTTGAGGGAAATTCTGTGAAGATTTCAGAACAAGCTCCTTCAAGCTCATTTTAATTTCCGGCTATGCTAAAAAACTATTTCAAAACTGCGTGGAGAAATCTTTTTAGAAGCAAAGTATCATCCATAATTAATATTGGCGGTCTTGCCGTAGGACTGGCTACAGGTATCATTATCCTGCTGGTGATCGTGAATGAATTTAGCTATGATAAGTTCAATAAAAATCTGCAGCGTATTTACCTGCTGATGAAAAATCAAAAGCAGATGGATGGCATATCAACAGGTGATGCCACGGCCGGCCCAATGGCGCCAACGATGAAAAATGAAATGCCTGAAGTGATATATGCATCGCGTGTTGCATATTTCGATAACCAGGTGCTGAAGGTTGGCGACAAAACAATCTACGGCTCCGGCATATTTGCCGAACCTGACCTTTTCAATATGATGACATTTCCTGCCATAGAAGGGAACCCGGTTGAAGCATTGCAAGATGCAAAGAGTGTTGTGATTACGGAAGCAACTGCACAAAAATTATTTGGCAGATCAGATGCAATAGGAAAGGTGATTGCATTTAATAACAAAGATGTTTTCAAAGTGGCATCGGTGATCAAAGATATCCCGGCTAACAGCAGTATCAAATTTGACATGGTATTTTCCTTCAGCTACTATGCGCAGCAAAATGAATGGCTGACCAAATGGGACGATAATCGCATCAATACATGGGTACAATTGAGTCCGGCTGCAGATGTAGCTTCATTAAATAAACGACTCACCAATTTGCTCCAGGTGCGTTCGGATGACAAGACTGTTTCTCTTTTTCTTTATCCGCTTGCGGAGCTGCGGCTGCATCGCAGCTTTACCAATGGATTACCAAGCGGTGGTAAAATTGATATGGTGGTGCTGCTGATGGTTCTCGGCGTATTTGTGTTGATGCTTGCCTGCATCAACTTTATGAATATTGCCACGGCACGATCCGAACATCGCTCGCGGGAAGTCGGCGTTAGAAAGGTATTGGGGGCTTCAAGAAGAATAATTATTTACCAGTTTTTAAGCGAAGCGATTTTAATGTCATTCATCTCATTGGTACTCGCTGCTGTATTTGCTAAAATAATCCTGCCTGCTTTTAACCGGTTTACCGGGAACGGCCTGGTATTTAATTTTTTCGACTGGAAAATATGGTTAACCCTTATTTCAATAGGTCTCGTCACCGGCCTGGTTGCAGGAAGTTATCCTGCATTCTTTCTCAGCAAATTCAATACAATAAAAGTATTAAAAGGAACGGGTGTGAACGGGCGAAGCGGCTCAGCATTGCGCAAAGTATTGGTGACCGTTCAGTTTGTTATATCCATCTTTTTCATAGTGGGCACTATCGTAATCTATAAGCAGATCAATTATGTGAGAAACCGCCCGCTTGGTTATGAGCAGGAAAACATGATCGATATCTCTGCCAATGGTGATCTCGGTAAAAAGTACCCGGTATTTAAAAATGAATTAGATAAAATTCCCGGTGTGGTCAGCACTACCGCGGGTTCTGATAATGTGTTACAGTTTGGCGGAAGCGTTACCGGAATGGATTATCCCGGCAAAATACCCGGGCAGGAAATATCTGTGATCGTGAGCTCGGTAGCGTACGACTGGACGAAGACGGTTGGCATCCGCATGAAGGAAGGGCGTGATTTCAATACTTTATTTCCAACGGATTCAACCGCCTGCATCATTAATGAGGCTGCGGTAAAAAAGATGGGGTTAAAAGAACCGGTCGTCGGGCAAAAGATAGGGGGCAGCACAGTAATAGGTGTTTTTAATGATTTTGTTTACAACAACCCTTCGGGGATCATCGCACCCATGATGATCAGTTTACAAACCAGCGTTCTTCCGCATATATTGGTACGCATAAGAAATAATAACAATTGGCGACAAACAATTGCAGCAATAGAGCAGGCGGCAAAAAAGGTGAACCCCGATTATCCTTTTGACTATGCTTTCTCTACTTCTCTTTATAAAGAACGGTTTGAAGAATGGAGTTCTGTTGGTACGGCTGCTGCCGTATTTGGTGGGATGGCCATATTTATTGCATGTCTTGGCTTGTTTGGCCTTTCTACATTTGTGGCCGAACGTCGCAGTAAGGAAATGAGCATTCGAAAAGTATTCGGCGCAGGTTTTAAAAATATCTGGCTCCTGCTTTCAAAAGATTTTTTGAAACCCGTTTTTATTGCACTGTTAATTGTGATCCCTGTTTCCGTATGGCTGGCGCATGCATTTCTTTCGGGTATCACCTATCATACTGAAGTTACCTGGTGGATGTTTGCGCTCGCGGCATTGATCACGCTGGTATTGGCGCTGGTTACAGTAAGTTCACAGGGAATAAGAACGGCGTTGATGAACCCGGTGAAGAGCCTGAGGACAGAATAATGAATAAGGAATAAAGAATAATGAACGATGGCAGTTGCATCGTAAATCGTACTCCGTAAATCGTAAATGGCAACTCATGTTTAAAAATTATTTCAAAACTGCGTGGAGGAATTTTCAAAAACAAAAGCTGTTTTCATTCATTAATATTTCCGGTTTGACCATCGGTATTGCATGTTTTAGCTTGCTGGGTTTATACGCTTATCAGCAACTTAGTTTTGACAGGTTTAATAAAAACGCCGCAAACATTTACCGGCCCTATGTTTGGTTTAATGCAATGGGCGGTTATCCTGCAATCGGGTACATGGATTATTCGGGTCCAACGTCAACAACATTGGCAGAAGCCATGAAAAAAAACCTGCCTGACGTTATCAATTATGCACGAATTCAATTGCCATATGACGAAAGCCTGCTTCAGGTTGACGGCAAAGGTTTTCGCGCTAATATTACCTATGCAGATCCATCGCTTTTTTCTATGTTCACCTTTCCGTTGAAATATGGTGATTTACATTCGGCATTACATAATCTTAATGATGTTGTTTTAACTGAATCAAAAGCAAAGGCGCTATTTGGTAATGACGACGTACTGGGCAGAATAATCGAAATTAAAATCGATAGTTCATTTGAGCCATTCATAATTTCTGCGATTGCAAAGGATATACCTGCTAATTCAACCATTCATTTCGACATCCTGGGAAACTTTCTTTATGCAGAAAAAAATATTAATGGCAGCAATTTTAAAATGAGCAATTTTCATTATATAGACAGGCAAACATTTGTTCAACTCAGACCAGGGAGTAAATTGCAGTATGACACGAAACAATTGCAAAATTTCCTTGCTTCTTTTAATCCCGGATACCTCGATGGTCTTGACAAGCAAGATTTAGCATTGCACGGTAATCAATCACCCGTAAGTTTACGACTTCAATCGCTTACGTCTGTACATAATTCAACTCTCAACCTATGGCACGACTTTCCGCATTTTGACCTGAAAACAATATGGATACTGCTGCTGATCGCCTTTGGAATTTTGCTAATCGCATGTATCAATTTTACTACGCTCGCTGCCGGACGTTCCGCAAGAAGAAGTAAGGAAGTTGGAGTGAGAAAGGTAATAGGCGCCGCAAAGAAACAACTCATTACCCAGTTCATGGCAGAGGCTTATTTCTTTGCAACTATCTCAATGATTCTTGGCTTGACGCTTGCTTATTTTTTACTGCCCTACTTTAATATAATAGCCGGAACTGATTTACATGTTTCTGTTTCACTTTTGTCGCGTCTGCTGATTCCAATGGCAGGCTTATTGGTTTTGGTTGGTCTGCTTACAGGCAGCTACCCGGCATTCGCGTTGAGCGGTTTTAAACCCTTGGAGATTTTCAGGAACAAACTCCACGTCGGCGGTTCAAATTTCTTCACAAAATTGCTGGTTACTTTTCAATTTGCTCTTTCTATTGCCTTAATTGTCTCAACTATCATAATTCTCGGCCAGACAAAGTATATGATCAATAAAAATCCGGGATTTAACAAAGACAATGTTGTTGTAATAGATGCTTCTGAAATTAATGTTTCGAAGATTTTTCCCTTGTTTAGACAATCGGTGTCGCAAAATCCTTCAATCGAAAATGTGGCAAGTGCTGCTGCCGGCATAGGCGCGGGCAAGGGTTATCTTGGATATTCTGATCAGGGGCTATCGGCAGATATAAATATTATTGACACAAATTACATTCCCACCATGGGCATGAAGCTGATTGCCGGAAACAACTTTACGGAATCACAGATGAACGATACAACAAAATCAATGATCATTAATGAAACGATGATGAGAACATTGGGATGGAATTCTAAAAATGCTGTTGGACAAACAATTAAGAATTTTCAAGGTAAAGATGCTGTTGTAACGGGCGTTGTAAAAAATTTCAGTTATCAGCCCTTGAGTGAGGAAATAAAGAACCAGGCATTTACTACGTCAAAAGATAGTGGTTACGCCAACTTTTATGTTCGCATAAAGGCGGGCAACCAGTTACAGGCTATCGCTGACATGAAAAAGCAATGGGGCAACTTGTTACCCGGAATCCCCATGAAATATAGCTTTCTGGATGAGGACATTAATAATTATTACCGGTCGGAAAAAACATGGTCTGAAATTATTGAGTGGGCAAGCATGATATCCATATCACTTGGGTGTCTTGGTTTATTAGGTTTAACGACTCTCGCGGCGACAAACCGAACAAAAGAAATTGGCATAAGGAAAGTATTGGGATCGTCTTCAAAAGGTATAGCAATATTATTGTCAAAGGACATTTTAAAACCGGTTATCATCTCTTTGCTCATAGCATTTCCTGTTGCCTGGTGGGCAATGAACAAATGGCTGCAGGGCTTTGCATATCGCATAAATATTAGTTGGTGGGTGTTTATTGTTGCGGGTTCTGCCGCATTATTGATCGCGTTGATAACGGTAAGCTTTCAGGCTATCAAAGCAGCAGTGGCAAACCCCGTGAAGAGCCTGAGAACAGAGTAATGAATATTGAACAAGGAACAATGAATAATGAAGGAGACAACTAAATCGTACATCCAACATCGTAAATCGTAAATGACAACTCATGTTTAAAAATTATTTCAAAACAGCGTGGAGAAACATCCGGAAGAATAAGCTTTTCTCCTTTATCAACATTCTTGGTTTATCGCTTGGCATTGCAACATGCTTTATCATTATGTTGTATGTGCAGAATGAACTGAGCTATGATAAATTTAATAAGAATGCAGACCGCATTGCGAGGGTGGTGTTCAAGGCAGATATCAGCGGCGGGAAGATAAACGAAAGTGTTTCGATGCCGCCGGTAGCCGCCACTATGAAAAGAGATTTTCCGCAGGTAGAGGATGCAACAAGGATTTTAGGTTTTGGCACGCCTAGAATTACCTATGACAATGTTGATTTCAAAAATGACCGGTTCGCCATGGCGGATCCAAACATCTTTAGCATATTCACCCTGCCGATGATTGAAGGCAACCCGAAAACTGCGTTGGCAGAACCTAATGCTATTGTAGTTACACAACAAACTGCAGAAAAGTATTTTGGAAAGGCAGATCCGATGGGTAAAATAATTACCGTCGATTTAGACAGCAACCGGTTATATAAAGTAACGGGGGTTATAAAAAACATTCCTGCTAATTCTCATTTTCATTTTGACCTATTTGGCTCCATGTCGGGCTGGGCGGATGCAAAATCGGATACATGGATGGGCGGAGGATACCATACATATGTCTTGCTGAAACCCGGAACAAATTTGAAGTCCATTGAAGCCGGATTCCCTGCGATGGTTAAAAAATACATGGGCCCGCAGATACAGCAGGCAATGGGCCTTAGCCTGGAGCAGTTTATCAGCAAGGGCAATAGTCTCGGTTTCGCATTACAACGGTTAACCGATATTCATCTGCACTCTGATACATCTAATGAATTTGAGCCGGGAGGCAATGCATCTTATGTGTACATATTTGCCGGTGTGGCGCTCTTCATGCTGATCGTTGCATGCATCAATTTTATTAATCTCTCTACTGCCGGCGCATCCAAAAGAGCAAAGGAAGTTGGGATCAGAAAAGTAGCGGGTTCCGGAAAGTTTCAATTGATCAGTCAATTTTTATCTGAGTCTGTACTGATCACTTTTTTTGCATTGCTTATCGCGATCGCAATGGTAGTACTTGCGCTTCCTGCATTTAACAGCATTTCAGGCCAGCATCTAAGCTTTGACGTAAAACCTGTACTGGCGCTTATTGGGTTGGGATTGATCGTGGGTATCATTGCGGGTATCTATCCCGCATTTTACCTGTCATCTTTTAAACCGATTGCTGTATTGAAAGGTAAATTAACTGCTGGTCATAAAAGCTTTGGTTTAAGAAGCGGATTGGTAGTGTTTCAATTCTTTATTTCTGTAGCGCTTATTATCGGCACGATCGTGGTATACCGGCAAATGCAGTTTATGCGGAACAAAGATCTTGGCTTCAATAAAGACCAATTGATCACGATCCCTAATTCTTATGTGTTGGGTAAAAATGAAAAAGCATTTGAACAACAGATGCTGCAGGATCCCCGGATTGTAAACGCAACCCTGTCGCCTTATAAACCCGTTGGGCCTTCAGACTATAACAATGCCCTGGCCTATCCCGAAGGTAATGATCACCAGATCGTGGATGGCGTTGAGTACCACGTGGATGAACAATATATCCCCACGATGGGAATGCAAATGATCAATGGAAGAAATTTTTCCAAAGCTTTTCCTACCGATTCTACCGGGATAATTCTGAACGAAACTGCGGCAAGAGCATTCGGATGGAATAGTGAAACTGCGGTTGGCAAAACCATCGTCAGGGAGAATAGTATAAGGGGAAGTAATATTCCTTTTCATGTAATCGGCGTGGTAAAAAATTTCAACTTTAAATCGCTGCATGAGGCGATAAGTCCCTTATACATGGTTTTAGAATCAGACGGAGGATTAATCTTCAGATTTAAGACAGCCGATATTGCCGGCCTGTTGACCACCATGAAAAAAGATTGGGATAGCTATAATACCGGGGAACCGTTTACATACAGCTTTATAGATGATCTTTTTAATAAAACTTATTTGGCGGAGCAAAAGACTGGTACTATTCTTAACATCTTTTCCGTAATGATCATTTTTGTAGCGTGCCTCGGTTTATTTGGATTGGTAACGTATACTTCCGAGCAACGCACCAAGGAGATTGGAATAAGAAAAGTATTAGGGGCGAGTGTAACACAGGTAACACAAATGCTTTCCAAAGAATTTTTGAAACTCGTATTGATCGCATCGCTCATTGCATTTCCTGTTGCATGGTGGGGAATGAATAAATGGCTGCAAGGTTTTGCCTACAGGACAACTATTTCATGGTGGGTGTTTGCGGTTGCCGGAGTTATCGCATTGTTGATTGCATTGCTGACGGTGAGTTTCCAGGCGATAAAAGCTGCAATGGCAAACCCGGTGAAGAGTTTGAGAACGGAATAAATTAATTGGGAAAAGTACGATTGGGAAATTTCGAAATTTCTCAATTCCAAAATTTCAAAATCAACCTCTATGTTCAAAAATTATTTCAAAACTGCATGGCGCAGTTTAATTGCAGGAAAAAGTTTTTCTATTATAAACATCGGCGGGCTGGCAATTGGTATGGCAGGTGCGCTACTAATTTTATTGTGGCTGCAAAATGAAATAAGCTTTGATAAATTTCATAAAAACAGAAGTGATTTATACGAGGTATATTGTTTAACAAATAATACAGACGGACATCCAAGAGCAGTCAATGCAACATCTCAGCCGCTCGGTCCTGCTTTAAAGCAAAACTATCCCGGGATCGATGCTTTCACCCGCGTATGGAATTTGAATAACTGGCTGTTATCCGCGAATGATAAAAGCCTTATATCACCAAAAGGCTTCATCGTTGATAGCTTTTTCTTACGCATGTTTAGTTTTCCTATAGTTGAAGGAAATGCAGATTTGAAATCGAAAGATGATATTGTTATTACACAAAATCTTGCAAACAAATTATTTGGCAATGATGATCCCATTGGAAAAATTATCAAAACCGAAAACACAGATAATTTTATTGTATCAGGTGTATTGAAAAATCCGCCGGTAAACACGCGCTTTCAGTTTGATTATCTTTTGCCATGGACTTACCGCAACACACAAAACGATGGTTATGCGAATGAAACTGAAAGATGGCTGAGTAATAATACATCAACGTTTGTATTATTAAAACCAAATACAAATGTTGAAGTCCTGAACAAAAAAATCAGTGATATCACAAAACGCTACACAGGTCACAATGATGTATGGACGCAGTTTCTTTTTCCATTAAACAAATGGCATCTTTATTCAAAGTTTGAAAACGGAAAATCTGTTGGCGGGCGGATTGAAACGGTACATGTGTTTGCAATTGTTGCAGCATTTATTTTATTAATTGCTTGTATCAACTTTATGAATCTTAGCACGGCAAGAAGCGAAAAACGTGCGAAGGAAGTTGGTATTCGTAAAGTAGCCGGCGCGGGAAAAGGTTTGTTAATTAGCCAGTTTATTATTGAAGCATTTTTGACAGCTTGCATCGCCGGTATCATCGCATTAGTGATCGTTCAAATTGCATTGCCCTCCTTTAATATACTTGTTAACACACAGCTTTCTATTCCATACAACAATATTTATTTCTGGCTTTTTGTTGTTGCATTTATCATCATCACGAGTTTACTGGCCGGCAGCTACCCTGCGTTCTATCTTTCCTCTTTTAAACCAATAAGCATATTTAAAAAACAATTCAAAAAAACAAACGCGGCCATATCACCAAGAAAAATTTTAGTGGTTGTTCAGTTTGCTTTTGCGGTTATTCTTATCATTTCAACTATAATAATTCGCAATCAAATTATATATGCTGAAGACAGGGACAAAGGTTATTCAAATAACAATTTGGTGCAGGTAGATTTTGTTGGTGATATTGATGAAAACTACTCTTTAATTAAGCAGGAATTAATTAGTTCAGGCGTTGCATCTTCGGTAACAAAAAATATGGGCGGAATAACAGATGGCGGGGCACACTCGTGGGGATTGAGATGGCCAAATGAAATGCCTGCAGATACAAATACAACGCTTACGTTATACAGTTCGGATGCAGACCTTGTGAAAACTACCAGCATGCATTTGATTGAAGGAAGAGACATTGATATCTATAAATATCCTTCAGATAGTTTTTCTGTTGTGCTGAATGAAGTCGCTGTAAAACTGATGGGTTTTAAAAACCCTGTTGGGCAAATAATAACAAACCCGTTTGAAAACAGAAACTGGCAAGTGGTAGGCGTGGTAAAAAATTATGTTGAGGGCTCGCCTTATGATGAAATTCCCCCAACCATAATCATGGGTCCGGGTACCTGGTTTACGGCAATGCATATAAAATTTAATCCATCATTACCAACTTCAGAGGCACTTGCAAAAACAGAAGCAATCTTTAAAAAATATAACCCCGCTTATCCTTTCGATTACAAATTTGTTGACCAGGAATATGCAAACAAATTTGCTGATGAACAACATACAAAAACAATAGCAGGATTATTTGCATTCTTATCCATTTTCATTTCTTGTTTGGGTTTGTTTGGTTTATCAGCTTATGTAGCTGAAAGCAGATCGAAAGAAATTGGTGTAAGAAAAGTATTAGGCGCATCTGTATTCAACATCGCAAAATTATTGTCACTTGATTTTGTGAAACTTGTTTGCATTGCAATCATCATCGCAACACCTGTTGCCTGGTATGTAATGAACGAATGGTTGAGGGATTACACTTACAAAATAAATATAAGCTGGGTAATATTTTTTATTGCGGGATTATTAGCCATCGCAATTGCGTTGATCACTGTGAGTTTTCAATCAATTAAAGCAGCGATTGCCAACCCGGTAAAGAGTTTAAGAACGGAATAAAGAGCCTGAATGGTGAATCGTGAATGTCAAACGTCAATCGTGACAAATGAATTCTAAAATCAAACATTAAAAAATCATACACTATAATCATCATTTATGTTTAAAAATTTCTTTAAAACTACACTCCGCAATCTTTGGAGAAATAAAGGTTACAGCTTCTTAAACATTTTTGGTTTAGCCATTGGAATTTCTTGCGCAGGATTAATATTTTTATGGGCTGAAGATGAATTGAACTGGGATAACAACAATGTAAAAAAAAGCCAGTTATACCAGTTAGAAGTAAATGTGACTTCTGATGGAAACAACTTTACCATGGGTTCAACCCCGAGGCCAATGGGTAAAGCAATCCAGGACGAAATACCTGGCATTGCAAACGCAGCAAGAGTTTCAGACCAGGGGCAACGTTTGCTATTCGATGCCAATAATAAGTCTGTGTATTCAACGGGCCTTTATGCAGATCCATCTTTGTTCAGCATGTTCTCATTTAATTTTATTGAAGGCAACGCAAAAAATCCGTTGCCGCAATTGTATTCCATTGTGCTTACGCAAACAACTGCAAAGAAATTTTTTGGTGATGAAAAAAATGTTGTTGGTAGAACAATTCGTGTAGATAATAAACAGGATTATGTTGTTAGCGGTGTTGTAAAAGATATGCCGGAAAATTCAACGTTACAGTTTGAATGGGTTGCATCTTATGAAATTACTATAGCTGAGTTAAAAGAACTTGCTATAAAGTATGGAATAAAATATAATGATGATGTGGCATGGAACAGTTATGGACCGTTGACGTTTGTTGAATTAAATAAAAATGCAAATCCCGCAACTGTTAATGCACAACTAAAAGATTTTATTCATACCAAGGCATCCACTCAAACAAGTAAAACTTTTTTATATCCGCTATCTCAGTTGCATTTGTATAGTGAGTTTGCAAATGGTAAACCAACAGGCGGCGGTGCTATAACACAAGTTAGGTTGCTATCTGTAATTGCCTGGATCATTCTATTAATCGCATGCATCAACTTCATGAATCTTGCCGCTGCAAATAGTCAAAAGCGGGCAAGAGAAATTGGTGTTCGCAAAGTACTGGGCGCAGGAAAAAGAAAACTTATTTTTCAATTTATTGGAGAAGCATTATTCATGTCTGCAATTGCGGCAGTGTTCGCTGTTATCATCATTTCAATATCATTGCCTGCGTTCAACGATCTTATGCAAAAGCAGCTTTCCTTGCATTTGGAAAACCCTGTTCACATAATCGGGTTGTTAACTATTACTGTTATTTGTGGATTTATTGCCGGCAGTTATCCATCTATGTATTTATCTTCTTTTAATCCGGTGTTTGTATTAAAAGGATTAAAATTAAAAACGGGCAGCGCTGCATTCATAAGAAAAGGTTTGGTTGTATTTCAATTTTCAATTTCAGTGGTATTCATCATAAGTACAATTATTGTTTACCTGCAAATACAACATGTAAAAAACAGGGATCTTGGCTTTAATAAAAACAATTTGATCGAGATAAATCCTGAACATGATGTTTCAAAAATATTTCCATTAATAAAAAATGATTTATTAAGCACCGGAATGATTCAAAATATTGCATTAGCAGATCATTCAACATTATACGGCGGAAATACAGATGACAGGTTTAAGTGGCAGGGAAAATTGCCCGGCAATAATGTATCGATTGCATATAGAAATGTGAGCCCTGAGTTTATTAATACATCAGGTATGAAAATCATTGAAGGAAAGGATTTTAGCAATGATGCTGCGTTGCAGAATACAAATGTTATCATTAATCAATCATTCGAAAAATTAATGGGTAAACAAAGTGCCGTTGGAAAAATTATACAATCACAACGCAGCAATACCGATGGTGTTTATACAAACATGACGGTTGTTGGTGTTGTAAAAGATTATGTATATGGAAATGTTTACGATGGTAATGCTGCACCGTTAATTCTTTTATGCCAGCCGCCTGAAGACCAAAACTTTTTATACGTAAGATTGAAATCGCAAAGTAATGCTGAACAGGTGTTATCAAAAATTCAGGAAGTAATGAAGAAAGATAATTCCGCATTTCCGTTAGAATACCAATTTGTTGACGACCAGTTTAATCAAATGTTTTCAAATGAAACGCAGGTAAGCAAAGTATCAGGCGTGTTTGCTGCGTTGGCAATCATCATTTCATGTTTGGGTTTATTTGGTTTGGCAACCTACACTGCTGAGCGCAGAATAAAAGAGATTGGCGTTCGTAAAGTGTTAGGCGCAAGTGTTCTTAGTATTACAACATTATTATCAAAAGATTTTTTACAGCTCGTTGCAATAGCATGTTTAGTGGCTTTTCCTGTTGCATGGTGGATCATGCATAACTGGCTGCAGAATTATCAATACAGGATTGAAATAAGCTGGTGGATATTTTTAGCAGCCGGTATTTCAGCCATACTGATTGCTTTGATCACCATCAGCTTTCAATCTGTAAAAGCAGCTATTGCCAATCCGGTTAAGAGTTTAAGAACAGAATAGTAATGTAAATAGTGAATTGTCAATTGTGAATAAAAAATGAAATAAATCTTTTAATCATATAAATCCCGGTTCAGACAATGTTTAAAAATTATTTCAAAACTGCATTCAGAAATCTTGCACGTAATAAGATTTATTCCTTCATCAACATTGCGGGTTTAAGTATCGGTCTCGCTTGCGCTATGTTGATAATGTTGTATGTAAAAGATGAAGTAAGCTTTGACCGGTTTCATAAAAATGTAAACAATATTTACCGTATTGTATCGCAGCGGAAAGATCACCAGATTCCTTTTACAGGTTTGTTGCAGGGGCCAAGGTTTAAGCAAAATGTTCCCGGCATACAATCTTTTGTTCGCGTACAGGGCGACAGGGAAGATATCATGAACGGAAAGAATATTGTATCACAAAACAACATACTGTTGGTTGATTCAAATTTCTTTTCTGTATTCACTTTTCCATTGTTGAGTGGCGATGCAAAAACATGTTTAACAGAACCGCATTCCATTGTGTTAAGTGAAGACGAAGCGAATAAACAATTCGGTACAACCGATGCTGTTGGCAAAATAGTAATGATAAAACAAGACAGCACGTTTGTTCCTTTTAAGGTAACAGCTGTTGCCCACCGCTGCCCGCAAAATTCTTCCATCCTGTTTGATATGTTGTTGCCTTTCCAGGAATCTGATGCAGATGCACAGGATACACATAATTGGTTCAACTCTTACCTCAACACATTTGTTGTATTAAATGAAAAGACCAATGTGCAAACAGTAGAAAAACAAATGCAGTCTTTCTACTTAAAAGATGCTACAACAACTTTTCATGAGATGCTGAAAATTGATGGTGCTGATCCTAACAGCGCATCAATGGGTACATATTTTTTACAGCCTTATCTTGATATGCATTTGAACACAGAATTGCGCATGGCTAATGGTTTGAGCAATGCCAGCGATCCGGTTTATTCATACATACTTTCAGGTATTGCATTATTTATTTTGCTGATCGCCTGTATCAACTTTGTTAATCTCACTATTGCACGTTCTGTAAGAAGAGCCAAAGAGGTTGGCATTCGTAAAGTAGTTGGTGGTGAAAGAAAACAACTTATCCTGCAGTTTTTAGGCGAATCATTTTTCCTCTGCACCATTGCTTTTGTATTGGCCATTGTATTAGCGCAATTGTTGTTGCCTTTGTTTAATGATCTTTCCAATAAAGCTTTGTCGATTGCTTATTTATTCGATGCGAAACTGATTGCCGGCTACATCAGTTTATATATCATCACAGCATTGCTTTCAGGCTTTTACCCGGCGTTGGTGTTATCCGGTTATAATCCCGTACAAACCTTATATGGCCGCTTTAATATTGGCGGAAAAAATTACCTGCAAAAATCATTGGTGGTATTACAATTCACGCTGGCATCGTTTTTAATTATCGCCACCTTCATTATTTATGCGCAGTTTAATTTCTTAACCAAAACAGATTTAGGTTATGATGATCACGATCTTGTTATTGTAAAAAAACGCGGACTAACCAATGCTGATGTTGCTATATTTAAAAATGAACTGCTGAAGAATCCGGACATCATTGGCGTTAGTGCAGATGATGGTGGCGAATATGGCACAGGAACAAAAAATGGCGAATCAACTATTTATTTTGCTGATAAAACAATTGATGAAAACTATTTGCCTTTATTAAAAATTCCGTTGACTGCCGGAAGAAATTTTTCATCAGCATTCCCCGCTGACTCTTCACAATCCATCATCGTAAATGAAAGTTTTGTAAAAGCAGAAAACTGGAAAAATCCTATCGGTAAAACCATACAGATGCTAGGAAGCAGTAATCAAACATATACGGTAATTGGTGTGGTAAAAGATTATCACTTTGCTTCATTAACCCAAAAAATAACACCGGAATTGTTTAGCATGAACAACTCTTACGGAGCTTATTACATCAAAATAAAACCCAACACTGCAACGGCAGGATTGCAGTGGATACAAAAAACATTTCAGCAATTATATCCCATGAGTTCGTACGCTTATGTATTTAAAAATGATGAGAACGAAAAGCAGTACGCTGATGTTGAAAAATGGAAGCAAATTATTTTGTTCGGCGCTATATTAACCATCTTCATTTCCTGCATTGGTTTGTTTGGATTATCTGTTTTATCAGCAGAAAAAAGAACAAAAGAAATCGGCATACGCAAAGTGCTCGGTGCATCGGTGCAACAAATTGTTACAACACTTTCAACCGATTTTATAAAGCTGGTTATATTGGCATTGATAATTGCAACACCATTAGTGTATATCGCTGCAAACAAATGGTTGCAAAATTATCCTTATCGAATTGCTATTAACTTATGGATTTTTATAGTAGCTGCCTTGCTGGTTGTTATTGTTGCTCTAATAACAATCAGTTTTCAGTCAGTAAAAGCAGCAATAGCAAATCCTGTAAAAAGCTTAAGAACGGAATAAAAACGTGAGACGTAAATGGTGAATAGGTAAATCAGAAATCACAAAATCATACATCACAAATCAACTGTTATGTTTAAAAATTATTTCAAAACAGCATGGCGCAGTCTCTTAAAAAATAAGGGCTACAGCGCATTAAACATTCTTGGTCTGGCAACCGGGATGGCCGTTGCATTATTGATTGGGCTTTGGGTCTATTCTCAATATTCGTATGATAAATTTCTGCCGGGCTATAAACAGGTGTACCAGGTATATCGCAATTTTTATGGCAATGGTGATACGATGTCTTATGGTGGCACTTCTTTAAAGTTAGCAGATGCCTTACGAAATCAAATTCCGGAAATACAATACGTTGCTGAAACGGATGGCTTCGGTATGCATGGATTGATGGCAGGCAATAAGAAATTTTATATACAGGGGGGAGCCGTGAACAATGATTTTCTAAAAATATTTCAATATGATTTGGTGGAAGGAAATGCCGGCACCGTTTTAAATAATCCATATTCTATTGTACTTACCCGGAGCACTGCGAAAGAGTTGTTCGGTAATGACGATCCCCTGAATAAGACGGTCCGTTTTGATAATAAAAATGATTTGAAGGTAACCGGGGTTCTAAGAGATATTCCTTCTAACTCAACTTTACAATTCAGGTATCTCGTTCCGTTTAGCTATTTGGAGTCAACGAATGATTTTGTAAAGCGGGCACGCACTGCTGGTTTTGGCTGGACGAATTTTGCAGTATATGTAAAATTAAAACCGGGAATTTCTTATGCACAGGTAGCGCCCCGGATAAGAGACCTTGAAAAAACAGAAACGGATAATTTCATGTCGATGAAAACCGATGTCATTCTTGACCCTGTTGCCAACTGGCACCTCTATGGAAATTTCAAAAATGGTAAAGCCGCCGGTGGGTTTATAGAATATGTAAACATCTTTACGATAATTGGTATCCTTGTTTTATTAATTGCCTGTATCAATTTTATCAATCTTACCACAGCACGGTCAGAAAAAAGAGCAAAGGAAGTAGGCGTGAGAAAAGCTATTGGCTCAGGCAAAAACCATTTGATATTCCAGTTTCTTACGGAATCTGTTTTGCTTACGTTTATTGCATTTATTTTTTCCATTCTTTTTGTTCAACTGGCATTACCGGCTTTTAATACACTTGCCGGTTCGGATATAAAAATTCCTTACGCTAATGTTATGTTTTGGCTAATCGCATTATGCCTTGTTTTGTTAACGGGGCTCCTGGCAGGTAGCAGGCCGGCTTTCTATCTCTCTTCTTTTGAACCCGTAAAAGTTTTGAAAGGGAAGATTCATGTTGGTAAGGCAGCAGCATTGCCCAGGAAGATATTGGTCGTTTTGCAATTCAGTTGCTCTGTAGCACTTATTATTTGTACATATATAATTTATCAGCAGGTTCAATATGCAAAAGACAGGCCATCCGGGTATGATAAGAACAGGCTGATGATAACAGATATGGATCAGGACCTTGGCAGCAATTATACCGCTATAAAAAATGAATTGCTTGAAAACAGGATTGCCACATCAGTTACCAGTGCAACGGCAAGCGTGATCACGTCAGGTAATCACCGGGATGTGGAGGAATGGCCAGGCAAGCGCCCCGGTGAATCGGTAGATATGGGCTGGATAAGAGCGTCAGATGATTATTTTAAAACGCTTGGAATGCAGATGAAAGAAGGAAGAAATTTTGATTCGCCTTCGGACACATTAAATGTGATCTTTAATGAAGCTGCAGTTAAACTGTTGCGCCTGAAAGATCCGTTGAACCAAACCATTACCTGGATCGATACTAAGTTTAGAATTGTCGGCATTGTGAAAAATGCATTGATGGCGTCCCCTTTTCAGCAGGCAGATCCTACCATGTTTTTTTATGATCCTCATCCGCAGGATGTGATCATGTACAGGTTATCACCCAATATAAAAACACAGGATGCGATAACAAAACTTACTTCAGTCTTTAACAGGTATAATCCCGCTTACCCCTATACATACACATTTGCCGATGATGGTTATGCAGCCAAATTCAAACTGGAAACATTGATTGGGAAATTATCCGGTTTGTTTGCGGCGTTAGCTATTTTCATTTCTTGTCTTGGCTTATTTGGGCTGGCTGCATACGTTGCAGAACAGCGAACAAAGGAAATTGGCATTCGTAAAGTGCTGGGCGCTTCGGTATCGCAGGTGTGGATATTGCTTTCAAAAGATTTTATTGTATTGGTATTGATAAGTTGCGTGATAGCATCGCCGGTCGCCTTTTATTATATGCACGATTGGTTACAGCAATATGATTACAGAATTATGATAAGCCCGGTTGTATTTGTGATAGCAGGTGCTGCTGCAATTGCGATAACGCTTATTACTGTTAGCTTCCAGGCAATAAAAGCAGCGATAGCAAACCCGGTGAGGAGTTTAAGAACGGAATAATGAAAATGTTTGATGTGCCTTGTTGTGCTAAAAGTTAACAATTAAAAACTTTTAATAAAATCAACTTTATGTTTAAAAATTATTTCAAAACCGCACTTAGAAACCTGGGCAGACACAAAAGCAATTCGTTTATAAACATTGCAGGACTTACGGTTGGCTTTGCGGCCTTTTTGCTTATCTTTCTCGTTGTTCGGTATGAAGAAAGTTTTGATGACTTTCACACGAACAAAAATGAAATATACCGTGTCGTACGTATTGGCCGGAAGGCCGAAAACCGTGAATACAGGACTGGTGTTCCCTTTCCCGTAACGCAAACCCTGCGCCTCGATTTTCCGCAGCTCAAAAATGCAGCAGCTGTTTATTGTGATAATGATGTGCAGGTAGATATTCCTGCAGCCGATGGTTCCGTTGCAAAAAAATTCAAGGAGAAATATGTACTGAGTGCCGAGCCACAGTTCTTTCAAATGTTCAGTTTCCCATTAGCTGCAGGCGACATAAAAAACGCCCTGGATGATGTAAACACGGTGCTTCTTACCAAAGATGTTGCTTCAAAATATTTTGGTGACTGGCGAACCGCGATGAACAAAATCATTAATTTTTATGGCTCGTCAATGAAGGTGACCGGTATTTTGGAAAATCCTCCCGCCAACACTGATTTTCCATTGGGCGTATTGGTATCATATGCCACGCTGATGAAATATTCAAGACCCGATGACTGGCAAAGCATTTCGGACATGAATTATTGTTTTGTGCAGTTGAATAAAGATGCTTCTGTTGGTCAGTTTCAAAACATGCTTGACCGGTTTACCGATAAGCACATAAAACCAGTGAATCCCGGTTATTTTCTTTCGCTTCAGCCGTTGAAGGACATTCACTATGATGTCCGGTATGGCAATTTTACCGGCCGTACATTCAGTAAGGACATCATACTGGCTTTAAGCATTATCGGTATTTTTTTATTGGTTATTGCCTGTGTAAACTTTATCAATGTAACCACAGCCCAGGCGATTAACCGTGCCCGTGAGGTAGGTGTAAGAAAGGTATTAGGCAGCCGCCGCTGGCAACTGATATGGCAGTTCCTTGGCGAAACTTTTTTAATTACTTTATGTGCATTGACCGGTTCCGTGATCATTGCGCTTGTTTGCCTGCCTGCCGTTAATTCGGTACTCGATATTCATCTTGCAATATCAAGTTTACTCAATACCCAATTTGTAGTGTTTACCGTTCTTGCATTAGTGGTTGTTACATTCTTATCAGGTTTCTATCCGGCATTAGTACTATCCGGTTTTAAATCGATCAATGTTTTGAAAAGCACATTTAAGATCAACACAAAAGGCATCTCTTTAAGAAGAGCTTTGGTTGTTTTTCAATTTGTAATTGCCCAGGCTCTGATCATCGGAACACTGGTGGTGGCTGCACAAATGAATTATTTCAGAAATGCGGATATGGGCTTCAATAGAAATGCGGTGGTTAATGCCGGTATTCCCGGCGATAGTTTAAGCAGAACAAAAATGAACGTGTTGTATGATGAATTAAGAAAGCTTCGCGGTGTGAAGGATGTAAGCTTCAGCACCTTTGCTCCCGGCCATAGCGGATGGTATACGGATCTGCGTACTCCTGAGAATCACAGCAAGACAACTCCTGATATGGTTATTGCAATGATGCCTGCCGATACCAGCTATTTTCATTTATATGATCTTCAGCTTGCAGCAGGAAGAGTGTATTTCCCTTCCGACACCATGCGTGAGTTTGTAGTGAATGAAACGATTGCGAGGAATTTAGGTTATAAAGATCCACAACAGGCTGTTGGCAAAATGATTAATGTAAATGGAAGCCTGTGCCCGATAGTGGGTGTGGTAAAAAATTTTAATGCAAGTTCTTTACGCGATTCAATAGGGCCGGTTGTATTATCGACCATAAAGGATGCTTATGGCCTGGCCAATATTAAAATAGATATGAGCAATGCAAAGCCCACTATAGCAGCGATACAAAATATATGGAATAAGCTTTTCCCTGATTATGTTTTTGAATACAATTTTCTCGATCAAACAATTGCAGACTACTACAGGCAGGAAAATGAATTATCCATTCTATATAAAATATTTTCAGGCATTGCCATCTTTATTTCGTGCCTGGGTTTATACGGTTTGATTTCGTTTATGGCTGCCCAGCGTCGAAAAGAAATTGGTATCAGGAAAGTATTGGGGGCGCCTGTTCATGACATTGTAATAATGCTCTCAAAAGAATTTACGCTTCTTATTGCGATTGCTTTTTTAATTGCGGCACCGGTTGCATGGTATTATATGCATCAGTGGCTGCAGCAATACAGTTACCGGATCAGTTTAGGTGCAGGTATTTTTATCGCCACGATTATTTGCTCTTTGGTTATTGCATGGTTAACGGTTGGATATACTGCAATCAAAGCAGCGATAGCAAACCCGGTAAAGAGTTTGAGAACGGAATAAAGCCCCTGACCCCTAAAGGGGAATTAATAGGGATTAAAACTATGAACAGAAAAAAATGTACAATATGAGTGCAAAAAATTTCTCACCCTTCAGGGGGCTGGGGGCTAATTATTTCAAAACAACATTCAGAAGCCTTTGGAAAAACAAAGGCTATAGCTTCTTAAACATTTTTGGATTGGCAATTGGCATTGCCTGCGCGGGTTTAATTTTTTTATGGGTGGAAGATGAATTGAACTGGGATCAGTTTAATACAAAAAAAGACAGCCTGTACCGCATAAGAGAAAATCAAAAGTATGATACCTATGTTGCCACGTTTGGCTCTACGCCTGCACCAATGGGCCCTGCAATGCAGCAGGAAATTCCGGGCGTTGCAAATACCTGCCGTATTTCCGCATACGGCACAAAACTTATAACAATTGGTAATAAATCAATGTATGCTTTTCCCAATTATGCAGATTCGTCTTTGTTCAGCATGTTTACTTTTCCTTTTGTAGAGGGCAATGCAAAAACGGCTTTCACACAATTGTATTCAATGGTTGTTACTGAATCAACAGCAAAAAAGTTTTTTGGTGATGAAAAAAATGTAATTGGAAAAACAGTGCGGGTTGATAATAAACAGGACTATGTTATAACCGGTGTTATAAAAGATATTCCAAAAAATTCAACAATACAGTTTGAATGGGTGGCACCTTTTGAAATTTGGTGGAATGAAAATAAATCATGGGCGCAAAACTGGGGCAATAACGATCTTGATACGTATGTTGAATTAAAGCCAAACGTTAGTGCAGTTTCTGTAAATAAAATGTTGTACAATTTTATTCAACAGCGCGAACCAAAATCTATTGCAAGACCTTTTTTATTTAGTGCACACGACTGGCATTTGCGAGATGAATTTGAGAATGGCGTACAAACCGGCGGCGGCAGAATAACTTATGTGCATCTCTTCTCTGTTATTGCATGGATCATCTTATTAATTGCATGCATCAACTTCATGAATCTTGCAACCGCAAGAAGTGAAAAACGTGCAAGGGAAGTCGGTGTAAGAAAAGTGTTAGGTGCCGGCAAGCAAAATCTTATTTCGCAATTTATTGGTGAGGCTATGTTGATGGCTTGCCTTTCAGCAATTTTTGCCGTAATTATTATGGCGCTTTCTTTACCGGAGTTTAATTTATTGGTTCAAAAAAATCTTTCTTTAGGTCTTGATAAACCACTTCACATAACTGCATTAATTGCAATCACTTTAATTAGTGGATTGATTGCAGGCAGTTATCCGTCACTATACTTATCATCATTTAATCCTGTGTTTGTTTTAAAAGGAATAAAGATGAAAGGCAGCAGCGCTTCATTCATACGAAAAGGTTTGGTAGTGTTGCAGTTTAGCATTTCCATCATACTCATCATAAGCACTATCATTATTTATCAGCAAATACAACATGTAAAAAACAGGAGTCTTGGCTTTAACAAAAACAATCTTTTAGATATTGACATGAACAATGAAATGGCAAAAAATTATTCCGCAGTTCAACAGGATTTATTGAATACAGGTTTGATTGAAAACATGGCTGTTTCAGACTACAATGCTTTATATGGCGGAAATAATACCGGTAGCCTTGTTTGGGAAGGCAAAAAAACAAACAATGAAGTTTTAATTTCTACGCGATTTGTATCACCGGGTTATATGAAAACATCGGGTATAAAAATTTTAGAAGGAAGAGACCTTGTTGAAACGGATAGTGTGCAATCAAAAAAATTAAATGTATTAATCACACAATCATTGGAAAAACTGATGGGCAATAATACGGCTCTTGGTAAAACATTACATTGGGATGGAGATACCAGTGGCACTGTAGTGACTGTTGTTGGTGTAGTGAATGATTACGTGTATGGTGATATGTATGGCAAGTCTGACCCCGTAATGTTTTTTTGTGTGAATACACCAGATGAATCAAACATGTATGTGCGTTTAAAGCCAATTGCAAATGTTGAAACATCTATAAAACAAATTGGAGCTGTATTAAAAAAAGATAATCCCTCCTATCCTTTCACTTATCATTTTGTTGATGACCAGTTTAATGCCATGTTTGAAAATGAACAATTGATAAGTAAACTTTCAAGAGTGTTTGCAACATTAGCTATTATCATTTCATGTTTAGGCTTGTTTGGATTAGCTGCATATACAGCAGAACGCAGAACAAAAGAAATTGGTGTACGAAAAGTACTGGGTGCAAGTGTTACAGGCATCACAACATTATTATCAAAAGATTTTATAAAGCTGGTTGCAATATCATGTCTTGTTGCTTTTCCTGTTTCATGGCTAATGATGCACAACTGGCTGCAGAATTATAAATACAGGATTGAAATAAGCTGGTGGATATTTTTAGCAGCAGGAATTTCAGCCATACTGATTGCTTTAATTACTATCAGCTTTCAATCAATAAAGGCAGCAACGGCAAACCCTGTGAAGAGTTTGAGAACAGAATAAAATAATTGGAAAAGTGCAATTGAGAAATTTCGAAATTTCCCAATCCCAAATTTCAAAATCAACTATCATGTTTAAAAATTATTTCAAAACAGCGTGGAGAAATATCATTCGATATAAAGTTTATTCTGCCATAAATGTACTTGGTCTCGCCCTCGGCTTGTGTGCATGCATTGGCATTTATGTGATCTGTAGCTATGAGTTCAGCTTTGATAATTTTCATCCGGGTAAAAAAAGCATTTACCGGCTGATGGGTGATGTGACAGAAAATACAGGAAACAAATTGCACTTTGCCCGCTTGCCCATAGGTGTTTCACAACTTGGCCGCAACGAATTGTCTGGTATTGATGCAATAGCAGGAGTCATTCCTTATAACGCTGTTGTAACTGTTCCTAATGGCGACCTGGCGGTAAAAAAATTTGAAAGTAACGTTGGAGATTCACACGATGTTACAACGGTTATTGCACAGCCTCAGTACTTCAGCATTTTTCAATATCAATGGCTGGCGGGACACGCTGCTACGGCATTAAATGCGCCATTGAAAGTGGTATTGACCGAAAGCAGGGCACAACAATATTTTGGTGATCAACCGGCAGATGCATTCATTGGCAAACAAGTTATTTATGATGATTCGCTTACTGCAACGGTTTCAGGAATCATCAAAGACTGGCAGGGAAATACTGATCTCGGTTTTACCGATTTTCTTTCTTCAAAAACATTGCAAACAGCTTATCTGAAAAGCAGGATCAATACTGACTCATGGGCGGAACATTTCATGAATACATGGACGTTTGCAAGACTTTCCCCAGGCACTTCACCGAAAGAAATGAATGATCAGCTGCAGGCACTTGTTACACATCATGCTGATGCAAATGTTCACCTCGCTTTGTGGCTGGAGCCGTTGTCTGAAATACATTTTGATGGCGACGTGATTGAAAATGCTTTTCGCACTGCAAATAAAACCGTGCTTTATAGTTTGATGATCGTAGCGCTTTTTATCCTTGTGCTTGCCATTATTAATTTTATTAATCTCTCCACGGCACAGTCTGTTCACCGGGCGAAAGAAGTTGGCGTTAGAAAAGTGCTGGGAAGCAGCCGAAGCAGTTTGATATTTCAATTTCTTTCAGAAACATTTGTGCTGACAACAATTGCTGTATTACTCGCTGTATTGTTGGTAAGGCCTGTTCTCGCGGCATTTCATTCTTTTATTCCGAATGGTGTTGTCTTCAACATTTTAAGCCCTTTTACAACCATTTTTCTACTGGTTGTTACTATTGTTACTTCTCTGCTGGCAGGATTGTACCCGGCAAGAGTGTTGTCATCTCACTTGCCAGCTACAAGTTTGAAGGGACTCGAATCGCATGCAGGCAGTGAAAAGTGGCTTTTGAGAAAAGGGCTTATCGTATTTCAATTTACCGTCTCTCTCATTTTTATTATAGGAAGTATCGTAATTACAAACCAACTGAGATACACACGCGAAAAGGATCCTGGATTTAATTCCGATGCAATTATCATTGTGCCAACGCCATGGAGCGATAGTCTTGCCAAAATTTCAGTGTTTGCCAACGAAGTAAAAAGCATCCCGGCTGTGAGCAGTGTTGCTTTGCAATGGCTGCCTCCAATGACGGATAATGCAAGAAGTATGGCATTAAAATTTAAGTCCAATGATATAAAGGAAATAAGAGTGGGGCAGGTGGCAGGCGATGAAAATTTTATTCCCCTATATCAAATAAAATTGCTGGCGGGCCGCAACCTCATGCGGGCCGATAGCGTAAAAGAATATGTGATCAATGAGAGCTTTCTCAAATCCATGGGACTCAAAAATCCAAAAGATGCGCTGGGAAAAATGTTGTACTGGAATGATGAACCACATCCGATAGTAGGTGTTGTTGCAGATTTTCACATTGCATCTTTCCATGACCCGATAATGCCGTTGTGTATTATTAACCGACCTGACAGGGAAAAGTCACTCGCAATAAAACTTGCTACGAAAGGCGAAAACGCTGGTGTAATTCAAACGACGCTGAACCAGCTGGAACAGGAGTGGAAACAGTTGTATCCCGGCGAAACATTTAAGTATGAGTTTTATGATCAATCATTAGCGGAGTTGTATAAAAGCGATCAGCAAACAGCAATGTTGATCAACACGGCAATGGCAATTACAATTTTCATTTCCTGTATTGGGCTTTTTGGCTTGATACTATTTACATCGGAAAAAAGAGCAAAGGAGATCAGCATACGAAAAATCCTTGGTGCCGGCACCGGCGATATTGTTTTGTTGTTGAGCAAAGATTTTGTTATGCTGGTGATCGTGGCGCTATTGATTGCATCGCCCGTCGCATGGTCTTTCATGAACCGCTGGTTGGAAACCTTCGCCTATCACATTCGTATCAGTGGATGGATGTTTGTGCTGGCAGGAATTTCCGCAATTGCAATAGCCTTGATCACGATCAGCTTTCAATCCATCAAAGCAGCCATAGCAAACCCGGTGAAGAGTTTGAGAACGGAATAATTCAATTTGACAATGAGACAATATGAAAATTTGAAAATGAAAAATCAAGCATCACAAATCTTCTGTTATGTTTAAAAATTATTTCAAAACCGCGTGGCGGAACCTGATGAAGAATAAAGTTTTTTCTTTCATCAATATTCTTGGATTAACCATTGGCATTACTGTTTGCATGATGATTTATTTGTTTATCATGAATGAATTTAGCTTTGACCGTTTTAATAAAAATAAAGACCAGATTTATCGTGTAATGCGCAGCGCAGCAATAGGCGATAAATCAATGAGGGTTGCTTATTTATCAGGCATGCAGGCGCCGGCACTATTAAATGATTTTAAAGGGCAGATCGTACGTGCTGTTCGTGTAAGTCAAAACGATAATCTTTTTACTGCTGGTTCAAAATCCTTTCACGAAAAAAAAGAATTAGATGTCGATACAGGCTTCTTCAGTCTCTTTTCATTCCCGTTAATAAAAGGTACACCAGCAACAGTTTTAAAAGACCTGAACAGCATTGTGCTTACTGAAACAACCGCTAAAAAATATTTTGGAAGCGTTGATAACGCGATGGGAAAAATTGTAACGCTGAATAAAGAGACGCCACTGAAAGTTACGGGTATTGCCAAAGATGTTCCTTCCAATTCACATTTGGATTTCGACATTGTGATGTCACTTGAAAGACACAAAGATGCAGATTGGATGACCAATTGGATAAATAATGGCGTATATACCTACATACAACTTGCACCCAATGTAACGCAGGCGCAGGTTGAAAGACAACTGCCGGCATTTGTTGAAAAATACATGGGCAGTGATTTGCGCAAATACGGTTTTAAATGGTCTTTGTCATTAACGCCTTTGAAAGACGTTTATTTCGATAGCACCAGCCACGATAATATAAAGCATGGTGATAAATCAGTTGTATATATTTTTCTTTCCATTGCCATTTTAATATTGCTTATTGCATGCATCAACTTCATGAATCTTTCAACCATTCGTGCTGCAGAACGTTCAAAAGAAGTTGGGTTGCGTAAAGTATTGGGTGCATTGCGCAATAATCTTGTCTGGCAATTTATTGGCGAATCAGTTCTGTTAACAACAATTTCATGCATACTTTCTGTGAGTTTGTTATTGCTGGTAATGCCGTGGTACAATCAACTGTTGGGTTATACATTAAATGTATCATGGAATGCACTGCCTGTTTATTTATTCCTTGTTGGTGTTATCATTGTTGTTGGATTTCTGGCAGGAAGTTATCCTGCATTTTTCTTATCAGCATTCTCGCCAATACAAGCATTAAAAGGTAAATTAAAATTGGGCAAAAGCGGAGCATCTTTCAGGCAGGTATTAGTGGTGGTTCAATTTAGCATATCAGTTTTTTTAATTGTGGGAACCATCATCATTACAAAACAAATGAGCTTTGTAAAGAATAAACAACTTGGTTATAATAAAGAGCAAACACTAATTATTCCTATTGATAACAATGATATTTATAATAACCTTTATGCTTTTAAAACTGAATTGCAAAATCAAAGCGCTGTGCAATCAGTTTGTGCAATGAGTGGCGAGCCTGGTGGTTTTTTTGATGGGCAGACTTTTGATGTGGAAGATCATGCAGAAGTATGGAATGCGAGAACCGAGTTTACCGACTTTGAATATGTAAAAACATTAGGTTTAAAGATTATTGCGGGCAGAGATTTTTCTTCTCAATTTCCAACCGATACAACTGCTGCTGTTTTGATTAATGAAACAGCGGCAAGCAAGCTTGGATGGACACCGCAACAAGCTATTGGTAAATGGATTCAAAATACCATAAGAGATAGTACCAAACGAAGAATTATTGGTGTAGTTAACGATTTTAATTTTCAAACATTAAAACAAAGTGTAGATGCACTGGTAATTTCTCCTGCTTCAGATAGAAGGCAAATATTGGTAAAATTAAAGCCGGGCAACCTGCAAGCTGGTATTGAAACTACAAGAAACGCTTACAATAAAGCGGCGCCTGCCTACCCTTTTGAATACACATTTTTAGACCAGCAGTTTGATGAATTGTATAAAAAAGATATTCGCCAGCAAACCATTTTATCTGTCTTTGCCGGTCTTGCCATTTTTGTTGCCTGCCTTGGTTTGTTTGGTTTAGCATCATTCACCGCCACAAAGCGCTTTAAAGAAATTGGGGTAAGAAAAGTTTTAGGTTCATCAGTGCAGGGTATTGTTGTTTTATTGTCAAAAGATTTATTGAAACCGGTGTTAATAGCAACATGCATTGCGTTGCCTGCAGGTTATTGGGCGATGAATAAATGGCTGCAAAGTTTCGCTTACAGAACAAATGTAAGCTGGTGGATCTTCGTATTAGCGGCGCTGATAACATTCGGCATTGCACTAACTACCGTTACCGTAAAAGCAATCAAAGCAGCACTGGCAAACCCGGTAAAAAGCCTGAGAACGGAATAATGAGTAATGAACAGGGAACAAAGAATAATGAATTCAGTTACATCGTACATCAAACATCGTAAATAATAATCATGTTTAAGAACTATTTCAAAACCGCGTGGCGCAGTCTTTTAAAAAATAAAGGTTACAGCGCACTAAATATTCTTGGTTTGGCAACCGGGATGGCCGTTGCATTATTAATTGGCCTTTGGGTGTACTACCAGCTTTCTTACGACCGGTTTTTGCCTGGCTATTCCCACCAGTACCAGGTAAAGATGAATTTTACCATAGACGGAAATACACGTACGCAGGATGCAGTGTCATTGCCGCTTGCAGAGGTGCTGAGAAAAGATATTCCCGGAATAAAATATGTTGCCGAATCCGACTGGATGGAGTCTCATGGTTTGGTCGTCGGGGATAAAAAATTATATCTTGACGGGGCACAGGTTGGGGGAGATTTCCTGAAGATGTTTCAATATCCGTTGTTGGAAGGGAGTCGTAACACCGTGATGCAGGACCCAAATTCCATAGTATTAACAAAATCGACAGCTGTCGCTCTTTTTGGAAATGCAGATCCCGTTGGAAAGATTGTTCGCTTTGATAACAGTTCGGATTTGAAAGTGACAGGCATATTAAAAGATCTGCCTTCAAATTCATCGCTGCAATATAATTATCTCGTTCCCTTCAGTCACAAAGAGGCTACAGAAGACTGGATGAAGGATGCACGGCATCAGTGGACAAATAATTCCTTCCAGATGTTTGCAACATTGCAACCAAATGTTAGTTACAAACAGGTTGCAACAAAAATTAAAAACATTGTAATGGACAGGAGTGAGAAGATGCGACCGGGGCATCCGGCAATACTAATGCAGCCATTACAGGACTGGCATCTCTATGACGAGTTCAGGAATGGTAAAGCTGTTGGCGGATTCATTGATTATGTAAGAATGTTTGGCATTATCGGAATTCTTGTGCTGCTCATCGCGTGCATTAATTTCATGAATCTCGCCACTGCCCGGTCGGAAAAAAGAGCAAAGGAAGTTGGAGTAAGAAAAACCCTGGGCTCTGAGAGAAAAGACCTGATCTTACAGTTTCTCATTGAGTCAATCATCATCACGTGTATCGCCGCCGCATTTTCTTTATTACTTGTGCAATTGGCGCTCCCCGCCTTTAATACGCTTACCGGTGCAAAACTGAGCATACCGTTTTCAAGTCTTCCATTTTGGGGTATTATGGCAGTATATGTATTAATTACCGGGTTGCTTGCAGGCACCAGGCCGGCATTTCATTTGTCGTCTTTCAATCCGGTGAAAGTTTTAAAGGGAAGTTTCCGCGTCGGTAAGTCTGCAACATTTTCAAGAAAGGTGCTGGTGGTATTACAATTCAGTTGCTCTATAGCGCTCATCATAAGTACAGTGATTATTTACCAGCAAATCCAGCACATAAAAGACAGGCCAAAGGGCTATAATGAAAGCAGGCTGATGATGACCGACATGAGTGATGACCTTAATAAGAATTTCCCTGCGCTGAAAAATGATTTGTTGCAAAGTGGTATGGTTCAAAATGTAAGCTGGAGTTCAAGTCCCATTACCAACATTTACTTTCACACCAGCATTTCGCAATGGCCTGGGAAGAGTAGTGGAGCAATAGATCTGAATATTGGCGGCATTGGTACTTCAGACGGTTATTTCAAAACAGTTCAAATGAAATTGCTGGCAGGGAGAGACTTTAGCAACAGTTGGAAAGTGGATTCCGGAACGGTGATACTGAACCAAGCGGCAGTAAAAGTGATGAATTTAAAAGATCCCATTAACCAGTTGATCACATGGAATGGCGGTGATACAGCCCGGATAATCGGTGTGGTACAGGATGCAGTAATGGAATCTCCCTTTAGTCCCGTAAACCCGGTAGTATTTTATCATGGAAGGTGGGGCAGCAATGTCATTTATCGTTTAGCCGACAACGTTAGTACTCATAAGGCGATAGATAAACTTGCGGCCATCTTTAATAAATACAACCCGTCATATCCGTACTTATACCATTTTGCCGACGAAAGTTTCGCGGAGAAATTTAAGTTGGAAACACTTATCGGTGAGCTTGCGGGATTGTTTGCCGTGCTGGCAGTCTTTATTTCCTGCCTTGGGTTGTTTGCTTTAGCAGCTTACATGGCAGAGCAAAGAACGAAAGAAATTGGCATTCGAAAAGTGTTAGGCGCTTCGGTAACCCAGGTTTGGCTGTTACTTTCTAAAGATTTTATCGTATTGGTATTGATAAGTTGTGTGATTGCATCGCCGGTTGCGCTATATTATATGCACAACTGGTTGCAGCAATATGATTACCGCATTAGCATTAACCCGGTTGTATTTGTGGCAGCAGGTATCGCAGCGATAGCCATAACGATATTGACGATCAGTTTCCAGGCGATAAAAGCAGCGATAGCAAACCCGGTTAGGAGCTTGAGAACGGAATAAAAATTCTGAATGTTGAATTATAAATTGTGAATGATGAATGTGAAATTCCAAAATGTTGTGATGAAGATTCCTAATTCACAACTCTGAATTCTAAATTAAAATATATGTTTAAAAATTATCTTAAAACTGTATTAAAGACACTCAAAAAGAACAAAGGTTTTACTGCAATCAATATTATTGGTTTATCTGTTGGTATTGCAGCCTGCCTTGTAATTGTTTTGTATGTAGTGAATGAATTGAGTTATGATAAATACAATGTGAAGGCAGGCAGAATTTATCGTATTACAGAAAATGCAAGATTAAACGGAAATGAAGCTTCTTATGCAGGTACGGAAAAACCTTTGAAAGATGCACTGGCTGCTTTGCCTGAAATTGAAAAAACAACAAGGCTGATTCCAAAAACCAGTTTATTTATAAGCCCGCAAAAGTTCTTTATAAAAAAAGGAAATACATCTGTTGAAGAAAAGAAAGTGGTGTTTGCAGAATCAGATTTGTTTAGCGTATTCACGCTGCCTATGATTGATGGTAATCCATCTACATCACTTAGTGAACCCAATGATGCTGTCATCACAGAAAGTACTGCGAAAAAATATTTTAACCAGGTAAATGTTGTTGGTAAAACCATCACGATTAATGATTCGAATGTTTATAAAATAACAGGGGTAATAAAAGATATTCCATCGCAATCACATTTTAATTATGATTTCTTTTTGTCTTATTCGTCTGTTCCCGAAAGCCAATCGAATAGCTGGGGTTATAGCGGAATACATAATTATGTTCTTGTAAAACCGCATGCCGATATTCACAAATTAGAATCTGAAATAAGAGATATTGAATTACAGAATTATCCGTCATCTATGACAAAAGATGGCAACTATTTGAACATCTTTCTCACGCCATTGCTTAAAATTCACCTGTATTCAACAAGTCAGTACGAACTTGATAAAGGCGGTAGTATTCAATATGTATATATCTTTTCGGCAATTGCCCTGTTCATACTATTGATTGCGTGTGTCAATTTTATCAATCTTTCAACGGCACGTTCGGCTAACAGAGCCAAAGAAGTCGGCGTACGAAAAGTATTAGGTTCAACAAGAAATTTTCTAATCACACAATTTTTAACCGAGTCTGTTTTAGTAACATTTTTATCAGCAATCATTGCCGTGATATTAGTACAAGTAACATTGCCATTCTTTAATCAAATGGCAGATACACATCTTAATATCACATCCACTTCATTATCATGGTTCATTCCAGCATTATTAGGTATAGTATTAATTGTCGGGTTACTTGCCGGCGCCTATCCTGCATTTTACCTTTCTGCATTTAAGCCGATACTTGTGTTGAAAGGCAAACTGGCGGCAGGTTTTAAAAGAAGTTCTCTTCGTAGCTTCCTCGTAGTATTTCAATTTTCAATCTCCATCTTTCTTATTATAAGCACACTGGTAATTTATGACCAGCTTACTTACATACATAACAAAAATCTTGGCTTTAACCGAAGTGAAATGCTGGTGATAAAAAATACAAACCTTTTAGGCAACCAGGCAAAGATTTTTAAGCAGGATGTCAAACAAATTCAAGGTGTCGAAGATGCAACAATGACAGCTTATTTACCAACAGGCCAGGAAAGAAATATAACCGGTTTGTTTCCACAGTTACCTGTAGATATTAAACAGGATGTACTTTCACAATTCTGGCCGGTCGATGAAGACTATTTAAAAACATTACAGATTCAACTCATCAACGGCCGTAATTTTTCATCACAAATGGCAACTGATTCATCTGCGATTGTAGTGAACCAGGCCTTTGTAAAAAAGTTTGGCTTTAAAGATCCATTGAATAAAACGGTTTATCGGGATAGTTATGGTGTGCAGCCTTACCATATCATTGGTGTTGTAAAAGATTTTAATTACAGTTCATTAAGAGATGATATCCGGCCACTTGCTTTTTACTATGATCAGGACAATGGCGCTGTTACAGCTCGTTTGAAAACAACTAACCTTCCTGCTTTAATGGCCCAGGTAGAACATGCATGGAAAGATGTATCACCCAACCAGTCGTTCACTTATTCATTTATGAATGATGACTTTGATGCGACATACCGTTCAGAGCAGCACACCCAGCAAATCTTTTTTTCTTTTAGTGTGCTTGCTATAATAATTGCCTGTCTTGGATTATTAGGACTTGCGGCTTACGCAGCTGAACAAAGAAATAAGGAGATAGCAATAAGAAAAGTGATTGGGGCCAGCACATCAAACATCATTAATATATTATCTGCAGATTTCATTAAGCTGGTTTGCCTATCTATTTTTATTGCGTCGCCAGTCGGCTGGTTTGCCATGAATAGATGGTTGCAGAATTTTTCATATCGCATTAATATAAGCTGGATAGTATTTCTTATGGCAGGATTGATTGCTGTTGCAATTGCATTTATAACAATAAGCTTCCAGGCAATAAAAGCGGCGATGGCAAACCCGGTGAAGAGTTTGAGAACGGAATGAGGAAAATGTAAGATTTAGGATTTACGATGTACGATTTTTGGACAGGAGCTGACAACTAAAAGCCTTTTAAAACCGGGCATCAGAAAATAAACCATCATAAATGAAACTTTATGTTTAAAAATTATCTCTTACTCGCCGTTAAGAATTTCCGAAAACAAAAAATGTTTTCGCTCATCAATATCATGGGCCTTACTATCGGCATCACGAGTTGCCTGATGATCTTTCTTTTCATTATGAATGAATTCAGCTATGATAGCTTTCATAAGAACGGAAAATATATTTACCGTATCATGAGGGTAGGCGACATGAATGGAGAACGGCGCGAAATTCCTTATGTTTCTCCGGCGTACGCTCCCGCACTGGCCAATGACTTTTCAGATATGATAAGGCAGGTAGTGAGAGTAGATCATGATAATGACCTGATCAGCTATAACAATACCTCGTTTAATGAGAAGGATATTTACCTGGCCGATGCTAACTTTTTCAACTTTTTTAGTTTCCCGCTCATCAAAGGTGATCCTGCAACGGTTCTTAAAGATCCCAACAGCATTGTAATGACCGAATCTACGGCCAAAAAATATTTCGGCAACGAAGATCCGATCGGTAAGATTGTAAAGTTCAATGAAGATCAGCAACTGAAAGTGACCGGCATTGCCAAAGATGTGCCCGAGAATTCTCATTTGCAGTTTGACATGATAATACCGTTGGAATTGTTGAGACCCATGCAGCCGGATTGGTTTACCAACTGGCCCAACAATTCTTTGTTTACCTATATAGAACTCAAACCCGGCGCCAGCCCTGAACAACTGGAAAAGCGTTTCCCTGCATTTATGGATAAATACATGGGAAAGTTTTATGCACAAAGCGGCTTTAAGATGGGGCTTATTGCCAGCCCTTTAAAAGATGTTTATTTCGCTTCAGACGCTTTTGATAATGTAAAACACGGCAATAAAAAGATGGTGTACATTTTTATGTCTGTTGCCGTCCTCATCCTGGTGATCGCATGTATCAATTTCATAAACCTCGCTACAGCAAGAGCCACTGACCGGTCTAAAGAAGTGGGGTTGAGAAAAGTGTTAGGCGCTGTAAAAAAGCAACTGGTCGGGCAGTTCATACTCGAATCGATTTCGTTTGCATCATTGGCTTGTATGCTTTCCATTGGTTTGCTGGAGGCAATCATGCCCGCTTATACTGATTTATTAGGGTACGCATTGCCATTTATCTGGAGTAACCCGTGGGTATATGTTTTTATTGCCGGAATCATTATAGTAGTGGGTTTGCTTGCAGGAAGTTACCCGGCTTTATTGCTTTCTTCTTTTTCTCCAATCGAATCATTGCGGGGAAAATTAAGAGCGGGCAAAGGCGGCGCTTTCTTCAGGAAAACATTGGTGGTTTTTCAATTTGCAATATCTGTATTGCTCATTATAAGTGTTGTTGTTATCATCAAGCAGATGAACTATGTGAAGAACACAGACCTTGGTTTTAACAAAGAGCAATCCATGATCGTGCGGTTTGATAATCTTGATATCGCAAGAAAGAAGAATCAATTTAAAAATGAGTTATTAACTATCCCGTCGGTGCAGGATGTTTCGCTCATGTCGGGCGAGCCGGGTGGTTTTCACGACAGGTATAGTTTTGAAGCAGAGGCGAATCCTGCGGAAAAATATTTATTTAATACCGAGTTTACCGATCTTGACTTTGTAAAAACATTAGGCCTGAAAATAGTTGCCGGCAGAGATTTTTCAAAAGATTTCGTAACAGATTCGGCAGAGGCAGTGTTGATCAATCAAACGGCTGCAACTGCGTTAGGTTATACGCCTCAGCAAGCCATTGGTAAATGGATAAAGAATATCGCCCGCGATAGTCTTCACCGCACTATTGTTGGCGTGGTAGAAGATTATCATTACTCTTCATTGAAAAATCCCATTGGGCCGCTTATAATTGCACCGGGATCTGACAGGCGTTTGGCATTGATAAGATTAAATACCCATCAACTTCAGTCAACAATTAAACAAATTAAAAAGGCGTATACTGATGCTGCACCTGATTATCCTTTCGAATATAGTTTTTTGGATGAACAATTCGATAAGTTGTATCGCACGGAATCAAGACAGGAAACCGTATTGGGCATTTTTTCTGCCATTGCCATTTTTGTTGCGTGCCTCGGTTTGTTTGGCCTTGCCTCTTATTCAGCAATAAAAAGAACGAAAGAAGTAGGTGTGCGTAAGGTGTTGGGTTCGTCTGTTGAAAATATTGTGTTGTTGCTTTCCAAGGATTTATTGAAACCTGTTTTACTTGGCGCGCTGATAGCAATTCCATTGGGCTATTATGCTATGGATCAGTGGTTGCAAAGCTTTGCCTACCGCATCGGTTTTCATTGGTGGATTTTTGTTATTGCGGTAGCTATTGCCATACTCATTGCATTGGTGACGGTAAGCTTCCAGGCAATAAAAGCAGCAATGGCAAACCCTGTGAAGAGTTTAAGAACCGAATAATCAAATCATATGAACAAAGCAAATCTCATGACTTTTCTAATTGCATTTAGTTCTGTAATGCTGCATGCACAACAGATAAATTTTTCCGGGGCAGCAGATTTCAATGTCGTTAACAGAAACATCGTTTTTTCGAAAAACCAAGGCAAAACATTGTTGCTTATGGATGCGGCGGAGGGTGTTGGAATTGCATGGATAAAGAATGCTAGCTTCTCGACCGGCACCGTTGAATTTGACACTAAAGGAAAAGATGTAATGCAGCAAAGCTTTATTGGCATTGCATTTCACGGGATGAATGACACGACTTATGACTGTATTTATTTTCGTCCATTTAATTTTAATGCAAACGACACCACCCGGCAGAATCACTCCGTTCAATACATCTCGATACCCCAATATGACTGGCAATATTTGAGAACACATTTTCCCGGAATGTATGAGCATTCTCTCGATGTGTCAGTAGCAGCGGATAGCTGGTTTCATGTAAAAATTATTGTTAGTGAAGATAAAATTTCAGTGTATGTAAATAACAGTGGCAACCCGTGTTTAGTTGTAAGGTCTATCCACGGATATAAAACAGGCAGCGTTGGTTTTTGGGTGGGAAATAATTCCGACGGCGCTTTTTCTAACCTGGTCATTAAAACAAAATAGAATTGATGAAAATAAAATTTGCCATCGTATGTTTTTTTTGCTCTGCCGTATTTTTTGCTACTGCACAAAAAGTGGCGCGATACAATCTTGCCAAATTATTAACAAATAACCTTTTGATAACCGATACTTCCAATCATGCACAGGTACTGAATGACGAAGTTTATAAAAATGCTGTTTCTACACAGAAAATCGCGTGGCTCAAAAACGTGTCTTTTAAACAGGGTATGATAGACATCGACCTGCGGGGCAAAGATGTTTTTCTGCAAAGCTTTTTAGGCATTGCATTTCATGCGGTGGACAGCAATCATTATGAGTTAATTTATTTCCGCCCGTTCAATTTTCAGTATCCCGATACAGCAAGAAGGAGATGGTCGTTGCAGTATATGGTAGTTCCCGATTATCCCTTTTATAAATTACGGCAGGAACATCCGTTGGTGTACGAGAATTCAATAACACCACCGCCGAAAGCAGATGAATGGTTTCATGCTTCGATTGTTGTAAGCGATGATTCGGTAAAGGTATATGTCAATCATTCGGCAACACCTTCCCTGGTGGTACAGAAATTAGGCAATATGAACAATGGAATGATCGGTTTATGGGATGATGAGTTGAGTGGCGATTTTGCAAATCTGACTATTAAGGAATAAAAGTCTAAAAGAAAAAGCTTCTTTATGTTTAAAAATTATCTCAAAACAGCATGGCGGAATTTGGTACGTAACAAAGCGTTTTCGCTGATCAACATTTCCGGACTGGCACTTGGGATGGCGGTGAGCTTATTGATATTTCTTTGGGTAAAAGATGAAAGAAGTGTTGATGCATTTCATACAAATAACCCATACTTGTACAATGTTTATGAAAAAGTTTTTGCAGACAATAAGATCGATGCTGATTACGAAACCCCCGCATTGCTTGCTGATGAAATAAAAAGAGAAATTCCCGAAGTGAAGTTTGCGGCAAGTTCAGATTGGGACGACGAATATACTTTCAGCGCAAATAATAAATCATTAAAAGAAACGGGCGCATTTGCCAGTGAAGATTATTTCAAAATGTTCAGCTTCCCCTTATTGCAGGGAAATGCAAACACCGCGCTGAATGATCCATACTCGATAGCTATTTCAAAGAAGATGGCAACCGATTTGTTTGGCAGTCCGCAAGATGCGATGGGCAAGGTACTACAGCGTGATAGTGGAAACACATGGAAGGCGTTCAAGGTAATGGCGGTATTTGATAACGTTCCTTCCAATTCAACATTAAAGTTTGATTTTGTAATTAACTGGCATGCCTATTTTGAAGAACATCCGTGGATGAAAATGTGGGGTAATTCCGGTCCGCTCAACACCATCATGCTGCAACCAAATGCAAATCCGCAATTAGTTGCAGCCAAGCTGAAAAATATTCTTCATCAGTTTTCTGTTGAAAATCCCGGTGGCAAAATCGAACTGCATATGCAGCCTTTTGGTGATCGCTACCTGCATTCTAATTTTGAAAATGGAGAAATAAGTGGCGGGCGCATCGAATATGTGCGTCTGTTTAGCATTATAGCCATATTCATTTTACTTATTGCCTGTGTCAATTTCATGAACCTGGCTACAGCACGTTCAATAAAACGTGCGAAAGAAGTTGGTGTGAGAAAAGTTGCCGGCGCATCACGAACTGCACTCGTAAAGCAATTCCTCGGTGAAGCTGCTTTGCTTGTATTACTGGCGACCAGCATTGCTTTAGCGATTGCAACCATTATGTTGCCTGTGTTTAACAGTGTTACGGGCAAGCAAATAACGATGCCGCTAACCCGTTATACTTTCTGGCTGGATCTGTTAGTGTTCACTTTAATTACTGCGTTTGTTGCAGGAAGTTATCCTGCATTGTTCATGTCATCTTACAACCCTGCCAAAGTGCTGAAAGGCGCAACAAAACTGGGGGCAGGCGCGGCATTCTTCCGCAAGGGGCTTGTAGTATTTCAATTCACGCTTTCAATTATACTGATCATTGCTACCATTGTTGTTGCAAAACAGATCAACTTCATACAAACACAAAATATAGGGTACAATAAAGAGAACCTGATTTACCTGCCCATTGAAGGCGCACTTACCAAACAATACGGGTTATTTAAACAGGAAGCGATGAATATAAAAGGCATTAAAGAAATGTCCTGCATTGATCAATCGCTTCCGGTAATAGACAACGGAACAACCTATATTAACTGGCCGGGTAAATCGCCGGATTTTAATCCTTCATTTGAAAATGCGGCAGTAGGATATGACTTTATAAAAGCAATGCGCATACAAATGATACAAGGCCGTGATTTTTCCCGTGATTTTCCCACTGATTCTGTTGCTTTTTCGGCATACATACTTAATGAAACAGCAGTGAAGAAAATCGGGCGCAACAATCCGGTTGGCAGCAGCTTCACTTTTTGGGGTAATAAAGGAACAGTGATTGGTGTAATGAAGGATTTTCATTTTGCTTCGCTGCACGACAAGGTGAAGCCACTTGTGCTTCGCTTTGGCCAAAATGATGCCTGGGGGCAAATATTGGTGCGGACAAGGCCGGGAGAAACGAAGCAGGCGATTGAGGGGCTCGATAAGTTATGCAAAGAACTAAATCCTAAGTTTCCTTTTACTTATCAATTCGCCGACCAGGAATATGCAAAACTATACAAAAGTGAACAAGTGATTGGCAAACTCAGTGATTGGTTTTCGTTCCTGGCAATTTTCATTTCGTGCCTCGGGTTGTCAGGACTAGCAATGTTTACAGCCGAACAACGCAGAAAAGAAATTGGGGTGCGCAAAGTGATCGGTGCAAATGTTGGTGATATTGTTGCAATGCTGTCGAAAGATATTGTGAAACTGGTGATCATTTCAGCCATTATTGCAACACCTGTTGCGTGGCTTGCGATGAATAAATGGTTACAGGGTTTTGCTTACAGGATCAATGTTGGGTGGTGGATATTTTTTATGTCAGGAACGCTGGCACTGCTGATTGCATTGGCAACGGTAAGTTTTCAGTCTATCAAAGCAGCAATGGCAAACCCGGTGAAAAGTTTAAGAACAGAATAGTGTGAACCGGATTTGGGCAGATGAATAGATAACAGAATTGAATAAAAATCAAACATTACAAAATCTTAAATTCAGAAATTTTTTTCTATGCTTAGAAACTATTTTAAAACTGCCCTAAGAATTTTTAGAAAGAATAAAGTAACTACCGTTATCAATGTTCTTGGTTTAGCAGTTGGCATCAGTGCATCTATTGTTATTTTTTTGATTGTTCAGTATGATTACAGTTTTGATAAATGGGAACCGCAGGCAAATAATGTTTATGCATTAACGGCAGAAGGCGATCAAGGCGAATTTTATGGAGTGCCTTTACCTGCTGCTGAAGCAATCAAAAACCAGGTGACAGGTATTCAGGCAATGTGCTATTACATGAGCTTTCCTGAATATGATTTTATGGTAAATGTTTTTCACAATAAGACCGGAGGAGGGAAAATTTTTAATAATGAAAAAGATATTGTTTTTGCCGATAAAAATTATTTTAAAATATTTCCGCATCAGTGGTTAAGAGGCAGCCCTGCAGTTTCTTTATCTCAGCCAAACCAGGTGGTATTATCACTCTCTGTTGCTGAAAAATATTTTCCCGGGTTAAGCTTGGATGAAATAACAGGGAAAAGAATTTTATATGGAGACAGCACATACGTGATGGTATCAGGCATTGTGGCAGATTTAAAACAACATACAGATTTCGATAACAAGAGTTTCATTTCGTACAGCACCTTCACTTCTTCAAGCCGCTGGAACAATAACAGCATTATGCAAAACTGGAATTTTCCTGATTATCGCTTTCATTGTTTCCTGCGGTTATATCCAAATACCAATGTTGCAAACGTTACCGCACAACTAAAAAAAATATACAATGCAAACGCAACAACAACCGACCCGAATTTTAAATTTACAGGTGCATTACAACCGCTTGTCGAAATACATTTTGGGATTAACTGGGAAGGTAAAAGCGTACTTGGCAAAGCTGATAAGTCTGTTATGTTTAATTTAGGATTATTAGCATTGGCATTGCTGTTATTGGCAGTTATTAATTTTATTAATCTCTCAACTGCTCAATCTACGTTGCGTGCAAAAGAAATTGGTTTACGTAAAACACTTGGCAGCAGTAAAAAGCAAATTATTCATCAGTTTCTTATCGAAACATTTTTAACTGCAGTTGGTGCCACTATATTAGCTATTGTGCTTACGCCGTTTTTGCTGTATGTGTTTAAAGGATTTATTCCCGAAGGATTAGACAAAAAGGAATTATCGCAACCCATCATCATTATTTTTTTGGTCGCGCTAATTATTATTGTCACACTGCTTGCAGGATTATACCCGGCGTTGGTACTTACAAAATTTCGTCCTGCATTGGTATTGAAAAATAATGTTACCAGTCGGGGAAAATCGCGCAATACATGGATTCGCGAAACACTAACCGTTTTTCAATTTGTAATTGCACAGGTGTTTTTAATAGCTGTTATTGTTGTAGGCAAGCAGATTAATTATGAATTAAATAAAGATATTGGTATTAGAAAAGATGCTATTGTTTCTTTTAAGGTGCCATTTGATGAGGAAAAGACAGGCGTGCTGTTGAATGAATTAAAAGAAATTCCGCAAATAGAAAATGTTACTTCAAACAGCGGAGAGCCTTATACTACAGGTGCTGCGCAATCAAGCTATATTATTTCCAATAAAGGCAGAACAGAAAATAAATTGGTAGCCTATAAAAATGGAGACAGTAATTATATAAAAGTATTCAACATTCATTTGCTTGCAGGGCGCAATGTACGCACCGATACAAACAGCACACAAGGCGAAGCGTTGATTAATGAGGCCCTGATGAAAGAAATGGGATTTCAAAATCCACGCAATGCAATAGGTAATTTTATTTCGAGAGGAGAAGGCGACAGCAAAGTTTTAGTTGTGGGGGTGATAAATGATTTTAATATTGAGTCTTTGCATCTTCCGGTAGTGCCGCTTATTATTGAAGGCAACAGTTATTCTTTAGGCGGAAAAATTTCACTTGCATTAAATCCTTCCAATCCGTCATCGTGGCAAACTGCTTTGCAAAAAACAGAGAAAGCATTTAAACAACTATATCCCAACAAAGATTTTGATTATACTTTTTATGATAAAGAAATTGAGAACATTTATAAAAGTGATATTCGTTTATCTACTTTATTAAAATGGGCAACAGGTTTGGCAATTTTCATTAGCTGCTTAGGTTTGCTTGGATTGGTAAGTTTTATGGCAAATCAAAGAACAAAGGAAATTGGTATCAGGAAAGTACTGGGTGCATCAGTTATACAAATTATTGTATTGCTTTCAAAGAGTTTGGGAAAGTTAGTATTTATTGCTTCCATTATTGCTATACCCGTCGCATGGTATTTTTCAAATAACTGGCTGCAGGATTTTGCGTTTAAAATATCATTAAGCTGGTGGATATTTTTAATAAGCGGCATTTGCATGCTCATTATCGCGTTAATTATTCTTTGCCTGAAAACTATTAAAGCTGCATTGGCCAACCCTGTACAGAGTTTGAGAACGGAATAAAACTAAATTTTTTAATCATAATAAAACACGTAATAACATGAAAAATTTAAAATTTTATACATCGGTGCTGATGGTATTCATTAGTACTATCACATTCGCTCAAACGACAAAGGAAGTAGCTCATTTTGATAAAGTAATTATCAGTCCGCACATACAAACCACGTTCGTACGGGGAGACAAAGAAAGTGTTACGATCGATAACAGCGTGGTAAGCGATGATAAAATACACATCGAGGTAAACGGCAACACGCTTCGCATTTACCTCGATGGTGCGAAAGACGTTGAGAAGAACAAGACAACTTATGAAAACGGGTATAAAGAAAAGCAACCCCTTTATCATGGAACAGTGGTGAAGGCAACTGTTACGTACAGAACAATGAATGTACTCTCTGTTCGCGGTGAAGAAACCCAGCTTTGCGAGAGTGCACTAAAGGGAGATAAATTCACACTCAAGGTATATGGCGATTCCAAAGTGGTGCTGAATGAAGTTGCACTCGGTGAGCTTCATGCTACTTTATATGGTGAAAGTACTTTGGATATTCTTTCAGGATCGGTTAAGGATCAGAAATACACTGTGTATGGAGAAAGCAAAATAAACACACTGGGCGTTAATGGCAATACGGGAAGAATAACGGCTTACGGGGAAGCCGATTTTACGATGAATATTTCCGATGCAATCAAAATAACTTCTTTCGGAGAATCGAAACTGGCTTACAAAGGTGATCCGGTTATAACGAAAGGAATAAATATCGACGGACCGCGGATCACAAAGATCGATTAGTCAGGACGAGGGAAAAATGTACGATGTACGATGTTGGATGTACGATGTTGACCAAATCGGATATCATCAAATCATAAATAAGGGTTTATGTTCAAAAATTATTTCAAAACTGCATGGAGGCAATTAGTGAAGAATAAACTTTTCACTACGGTAAATATTGTCGGGCTATCAACAGGGCTCGCCAGCATTATGACATTGTCGGTACTGATATACCAATATGTGACCGCCAATAGTAACCTGAAAGATATGGGGCAGATGTATTATCTGAAAACAAAAGGGGCAGATGGAGGCAACGGATCTACCTCCACAGTATATCCATTGCTTGGAGCAATTGTACGCACCAGCCCGGAAGTGCAGGCTGCAACGCACATACAAAACTGGTATTATCCGTGGTTGAAATATGGTGACAAAGAATTCCAGGATAGAACTGATTTTGTAGATACCGGGTATTTCGGGGTATTCAAATTCCCATTCAGGGATGGTGATCCTGCGACTGCACTCAGCAATAAATTTTCGATCGTACTATCCGAGGAAGAAGCGTACAAATTTTTTGGCGATGCAAATCCTGTCGGCAAAGTGATTACCGCAGATGACACCATGCAACTAACGGTAACGGGTGTCCTGAAACACGTGCCTACCAATTCTGTGATAAGACCGGATATTATTTTACCCGTTACTATATTGGAAGACAATCCGGACTTTGTGCAGGGGGCCAACTGGTATAACACCTTTGCGAGAGAATATCTCCGGTTAAAAAAGGGCAGCGATGTGAAAAAGCTGGACGCACAAATTGCGTCTATCGTCAAGTCTAACTATGCACCGGAACAAAAGAACAGTACAGTCTTCGCTGTTCCCTTCAGTAAAATAATGCAGGAACAATCTTCTATTATTGGTGTTGTTATAAAAGGCGCTATCGGAGCGGGAATTTTTATACTGCTTATTATACTCGTAAACCTGGTCAATCTCAATACAGCAGGAATGTTTTCAAGAGGCAAGGAAGTAGCCGTACGTCAAATGATCGGAGGTAATAAGAAAAATATCATCTTCCAATTTTGTGTGGAGAATGGACTGATTGTATTTATTTCAGTGTTGTTTGCGTGTTTGCTTTTCTCCCTGGTACTTTTACCCGGGGTAAACAGTCTCATCGAAGGTAAATTCGGTGAGATAGAAACTGGATTTTTGAAGGACTATCCACTGGTGATTTTATTTGCGTGCATTGGAATCATTTTTACGATCGTTGCTGCCAGCCTGCCTGCAGTAAAACTCGCGACTTTAAAAGTAACGGATGCTGTAAAGGGAAAGCTATCATCCGGGCAGTATAAAAGCAGTGTGGTACGTAATATATTTATAACGGTTCAGTTTGTGCTGGCCATCACGCTGATCTGTGTTGCCATTATTCTCAACCGGCAAATGAGTTACATGAAGTCTTCAGCGCTTGGATTCAATAAAGACAATGTAGCCGTTGTAAACATGGACCTGGCATATCGCGATCCAAAGACCGCAGAGGTAAGATTTCAGAGTATATTGAATGACCTGAAAAATAATCCGCATGTAAAATCGGTTTCTTCAAACGAGGTTGTACCCACCGGGTTCTGGCAGAATTATAATAATTATTACGACCCTGCTACCAGCAAAGAAGTTCACATGCGGCAGGAGCCGGCTGATGCGGGATTTACCACCACGTACCAGATACCGATCATCCAGGGTAAAAATTTTGATGACCAGTTGGCGCCTTCGGAAAAGGGAGCCGTACTCATTAACCGCAAGGCCATGAAGGCATTTGGATGGAAGAATGCAATCGGCAAACAATTGAAGGCAAAAGGAGATGATGAAACATATACCGTGATAGGCGTAATGGAAGATTATCACTATGATGATCTCGAAAATAAAATTGAACCATTGGTACAGTGGTATGGTGGTAAAGCATCTCTTGGTCACAAATATTTAAGTGTGCGCACCGATCCGGGTTATGTAAAGCCGGTAATGAGCGAGCTTGAGAAAGAATTAAAACCAATACCTAAAAAGAGAGATTTCACTTATGAGTATATGAGCGACAAGGTAGATAGGCAATACGCGCTGCTGGATGGAATTTTGAAAGTAACCAATTATATCGCGCTGCTGACGATTCTCATTGCAGGTCTGGGCATGTTCGGGTTGATATCGCTTTTTGCAAAACAACGTGTAAAGGAAATCGGGATTCGCAAAGTGCTTGGCGCAAGTATTGGTGGCATTGTACAACTATTATCCGTGAATTTTTTATTGCTCGTTGGTATAGCTGTTATAATTGCGGCACCAATTGCGTGGTACGTGATGAACAACTGGTTGCAGGATTTTGCTTACAGGATAAATATCAGTTGGTGGATGTTTGCGCTGGGCGGGTTGGTGGCAATCTTTATTGCATTGCTTACGGTAAGTTTTCAATCGATCAGGGCAGCAATGACGAATCCCGTTGAGAGTTTGAGAACGGAGTGAGAGAAATGTGGATGTACGATTTGGGATGTACGATGTCAATGTCATTGTTCTGATATTATAGTCAACAGATGTTGCCAAAAGTATTTTTGATTTCAATGATTAGTTAAAGCATTTGGAGGAAATAAATGATGACAAATCTCAACTACATCTTCCCTTTTTTTATTGTTTCAGACTTAAAGGTCTCGATTGCATTCTATGTGGATAAACTTGGTTTCGAGGTCCGGTATATTGGCCCCGAAGACGATCCTTATTGGGCCATTGTGGGCCGGGATAATATTTCTATTATGCTTAAGGCAGTTGCTGATGATATAAAACCTATTCCCAATCATACGCGTCATGAATGGGCACCATGGGATACATATATTTTTACTGTGGAGCCTGACGCATTGTTTGATGAATATCTTTCAAAAAATGTTTCATTTCGTAAACCGATACATAACAATAGCGATAATTTAAGAGGTTTTGAAATAGAGGATGCGGATGGCTATGTTTTGTTCTTTGGGCGACCGATAGAAAGCAATTAAAATTTTTCTATTTATGTTGTTCTAAAAGGATGAAATTTCGATATGAAAAATTCAGAAATAACAGATCCTTTATTCCGCAAAGCAGTTGAAGCGATAGATGCCGGAGATTTCACCACGCTGCAACAGTTGCTGGCAGCGAATCCTGAATTGGTAACGAAACCATTGAATACTCCCAACGAAAGAGGATATTTCGAGAATCCATACCTGCTTTGGTTCGTGGCTGATAATCCTATTCGTCATGAAAGACTTCCTGCTAATATTATTGAAGTGACAAGGATAATTATTGATGCTTTGCAGAAAAGTAAAACTGAAAATTATCAACACATTATCGACTATACTTTAGGGCTTGTTGGCACGGGAAGAATTCCCAAAGAATGCGAGGTGCAAATACCATTGATGGATCTCTTAATCAGGGAAGGTGCGCAGGTAAAAGGAAGTGTATTGGGTGCTGTTGGCCAGTATAATTTTGAAGCAGCAAAATATTTACTTGATAAAGGCGCCGATTATAACCTTGCCACTGCTGTTGCTTTTGACCGTACAGAAGATGTAAAGAAACTCGCGACAACCGCAACCCCGTCTGAATTATATGTGGCGCTTGTTGTGGCGTCTTTCTTTGGTAAACCCGGAGTGATTTCTCTATTGATTGACGCGGGTGTGGATGTGAATGGAAATGGTTCTTCCAAAGATTTTGGGGGTTTTCATTCTCATGCCAGTGCATTGCACCAGGCCGTCTACTCAGGGTCGATAGAATGTGTAGAACTTCTGGTGAATGCCGGCGCTGATGTGAATGTAGTGGATAAAGCTTACGATGGCACGTCCCTCGGTTGGGCAATATATATGCGATCAGAGGAAACAGATGAAAATAAAAAGAAACAATATTTGGAAATAGAAAACTACCTGCGCGATAAACAAAGGTAAAGGAGTGCCCAGGGAGATAGATAATTTACAAATCCCGTATTCAAAGGGATTGAAGTTGCCGTCTTCATTTATTTTGTGTGTCACATGCGCACAATAATGTGTTCGATATCGAACACATTTTTTATATGATCCTGATTAACCGGCTAAAAAACAACTAATTATATATTGGCACCCCCGTTGTTCATTTTTAGACACAAAATATGCGTATGCGCATGAGTTATTGCATCATTTTTTAAAGAGATACCAATGCTAAAAAACTTCTTTAAAACAGCCTGGAGAAATCTTACGAAGTACAAATTTATTTCTTTCATCAATTTGTTTGGATTGACTGTTGGCCTTACATGCTGCCTCCTGATCCTGACGTATATTATAAACGAATTGAGTTATGATCGGTATAACAAGGATGCTGACCAGGTATATCGCGTTACAAGAACTTTTTATAATGGTAACGGGCAAAAGACACTGGAGCTAAGCGCAGTTGCGCCGCCGTTTGGTTATTACTTTCCCACGGATTTTCCTGAAATACAAAAAATGACGCGGCTGCTGAATAACGGGAATACGCCTCTTCGCTATAAGGATAAACTTATCGATGAACCCAATGTGTATTTTGCTGATGAAAATTTGTTTGATGTATTTACGGTAAAGGTATTGGAAGGTGATCCCAAGACCGCATTGTCTGCACCTTTTTCGGTGATGCTTACTGAGGAAACTGCAAAAAAATATTTCGGCGATGAAGATCCGCTGAATAAAGTGCTTAGGGCCAACAATCAATTCGATGTAAAAGTGACCGGCGTGTATAAGGCGTTTCCTCCCAATGCCCATCTTCACCCGAACATTTTGGTATCGTTCAGTACACTCAACGATACCGCTGTTTATGGTGCGGAAGGCCTGCGAACTTACTGGGGAAACAATGCATTCTTTACCTATATAAAGCTTCCTGAACATTATGACATAAAAAAGATGGAAGCACGGTTTCCTGCGTTTCTGGATAAGCATATGGCCGGACAGTATGGCGGCACAGCCCCTTCAAAGGCTACCAGCCTGGGTTTGCAAAAGCTCACGGACATTCATCTGCATTCGCATACCGACTACGAGGCAGAACCAAACGGAGATATTAATCGTGTATATATTTTTTCAGCAATTGCATTATTTATCCTGTTGATTGCATGTATCAATTACATGAACCTTTCCACTGCCCGCTCTGCGTTGCGGGCAAAAGAGATCGGTATAAGAAAAGTAATCGGGGCGAGGAGGAAGGAATTAATTGTGCAGTTTTTGAGCGAATCGATTTTGATCACATGGGTAGCCATCTTATTCGCGTTTGCGTTGCTGTATACGTTGCTTCCCTTGTTGAATACATTATCCGGTGAAGATTTGTCGGTAAGTATTTTGATGAGATGGGAAATCCTGGTGCCATTGTTTTTGGTGCCATTTGTAGTCGGCGCTATATCGGGATTATATCCGGCGTTCTTCATGTCTTCTTTTCAACCCGCAAAAACATTGAAAGGCTTATTCAAAGTGGGTGGCAGCAATATAAATTTTCGAAAAGTGCTGGTGGTTACGCAATTTGCCATTTCGATTATTCTCATCATTACCACCGTTATCGTTTTCCAGCAATTACGTTTTGTTCAAAACGCTTCCCTTGGATATGATAAGGAACATATTCTCACGCTTCCTTATTATAGTCAAATGAATGATCAGTATGAATCTTTTCGCAATACTTTATTGCAGAATCCAAATATAAAAGACATAGGCCGTTCGTCGAGGATTCCTACAGGAAGATTACTGGATGATATGAACGCATCCGCGCCTGGCTCAGATTCACTGGTGCCGGTTAAAGCGGAAATTCGTTATGTGGCAACCGATTACGATTTTATACCAACCTACGGTATCTCCATGGCAGCCGGCCGCAATTTTTCACGGGACTACGGAACTGATACTGCCAACTTTGTGCTCAATGAATCGGCGGTAAAAGCAATCGGGTGGAAGTTGCCGCAGGATGCTGTTGGCAAAGATTTTAAATACGGATTTATAACAGGTCACATCATCGGCGTGGCAAAAGATTTTCATTTTGAATCACTTCATCAGCCGATAAAGCCGATGATTTTTATTATGCCGGCATCATCTGGCAATAACAGTTTTTATAATGCCATCTCTATAAAGATTTCAGGGAAAAATATTTCTTCATCATTAGCAACGATACAAAACACCTGGCAAAAGTATTTACCTGAACTGCCTTATCAGTACACATTTTTAGATGACAATTTTGCGAAGTTGTACGCTTCTGAGCAAAAGCAGGAGACGATTTTTATGACGTTCTCATTCATCGCTATTTTCATCGCATGTCTTGGTTTATTCGGGCTTTCGGCATTTGCCATTTCACAAAGGGTAAAAGAAATCGGCGTAAGAAAAGTATTGGGCGCCAACGTGCCTGGAATTGTGGCCCTTATTTCAAAAGATTTTTTAAAACTCGTGATGATTGCGTCGGTTATTGCATTTCCTATAGCATGGTATGCCATGGATAAATGGTTACAGGGTTTTGCCTATCGCATCAATATTCAATGGTGGGTATTTATACTTGCAGCAATTGCAGCCTTATTGATTGCATTGATTACCGTGGGTTTCCAGGCGATGAAGGCAGCATTGGCCAACCCTGTGAAATCATTACGGACCGAATAAAAGTTGATGACAACCGGTCAGTACCGGATTTGAGAATAAGATATTCAGCGGCTGTGGACTATAATTGAATTTCAGGATTTAGATACTCAAGCTAAGAATTGCACATGTAGAAAAGCTCAAATTTTTAACGACTTAAAAATTTATATTATGCTGTACTACAATTTGAAGATCGCCATTAGAAACCTGTTTCGACAGCGGGTATTTTCTTTTATCAATATTCTTGGTTTGTCGATTGGTCTTGCTTGCTGTATCATTATCGGATTGTATGTATTTAACGAACTGTCGTTCGATAAATTTAACATCCAACACAGCAATATTTACCGGATCAATAAAATAACAAATGAAAAAGGCAAAGAAAGTTACCATGATGCGCTCACGCCAGGTACGCTGGCAGATGAGCTACCGAGGCAAATTCCCGAAGTGGTAGCGGCCACCCGATTCAGGCCGTGGTTTACAGAAATGCTCGTAAGTTATGATACGATCCATATTAAACTGGACGAAGTGGCTTACACCGATGCTTCGTTTTTACAAATGTTTGATTTTCCACTAAAGCAAGGTAATCCCAGGACGGCTTTATCGGAACCCGGAACCGCGGTAATTACCGAATCTACTGCAAAAAAATATTTCGGCGACAATAATCCCGTAGGGCACACCCTTACAACCCTTAATAACATACCTGTGAAGATTACCGGTGTTGCAAAAGATGTTCCGGAAAATTCTTCATTGCAATTTAATATGCTTATTTCCTGGGGAACGGTGGCTGATAATAAGGATTATTTTTTCTGGATGAATAACGCCACAACGAATGTTGTTTACAGCTTTGTCCAACTCACGGACAAAGCCAATGCGGCTACGGCAGGTAATAAAATTTCCCTTCTCGAGCACAAACATCGTGATGAAAAGGAATTTGCTTATCGCATTTACCTGCAACCATTGGATAATATTCATTTGCATTCTGCCAATATTCAATATGCCGAACAGTTTCGAACCAATAGCAGTAAGATCGTTTATACGTTGCTTATCATCGCCGCTTTCATTTTGCTAATTGCCTGTTTTAATTTCATAAACCTGTCTACTGCAGGTGCCCTGGGCCGGGCCAAAGAAACCGGTGTACAAAAAGTTTTGGGAGCGAGATATGTGCAACTAGTCAAAAAATTCTTTGCCGAATCATTTATTTTTTGTTGTCTCTCTTTTGCAATTGCAATCCTTGTTGTAAGTCTTGCATTGCCGTGGTTCAATCAACTGGCAAATGCAAATCTTTCTATTCAACTTTTGCTGCAATCAAAAATCCTGGTTGCGCTCCTGTTACTTTTATTGCTGATAAGTGTTATTGCAGGTTTATATCCCGCAATATTTCTTTCAAGGTTTAGGTCAACCGATGTTTTCAGGAATGTTGTACGCGGAGGAAAGAGCGTTTGGCTCCGGCAATCGATGATTACTACTCAATTTGTACTCACGCTGCTTTTGATCATCGGAACATCTGTGGTAAACCAGCAGACACATTTCCTGGTTTCAAAGGATCTTGGATTTAACAAAGACCAGGTAGCGGTCATTCAGCTCGCCAATACCAATCTTGAAATGAATCACAAAAGCCATGCATTCATTGAAGCGTTGAAACAAAATCCCGGAGTGATCTCCGTTTCTGCAAGCAATCGCGTGCCGTGCCAGAGTTTTAATGGGTATGGGATCATCCCCGAAGGACATAAGCTTGACGAACACCTATTGAGCAACGTGTTGGAGACAGACGACAATTTTGCAAACACTTACAATATTCATTTAAAAGAGGGGCGCTTTTTTGATCCGCAACTAACAACAGATACGGCTAATTCCATAGTTATAAACGAGGCGATGGTGAGGTACCTGAACTGGAATCACCCGGTCGGCAAAAAATTAGAAATTTATGAAGCGAGAAAAGGCCGCGTCATTGGAGTAATGAAAGATTTCAATTTTGCCTCACTTCGTGAAAAAATAGAACCGCTTGCCATTATTCTTAATGATAATCCATTGTACGTTTCAGTAAAACTGAAAGCCGGCTCTATAAAATCAACCCTGGATGCTATGGGAAATACGTGGAAGGAATTTGATAAAGAATTTCCATTTGATTATTATTTCATGGATGAGCAGTTGAATAAATTTTATCAGTCAGATCAGCAACTGTTACATGTGCTGAGCGTTTTTGCAGGACTCGCTATCATCATCGCCAGCGTGGGTTTATTTGGCCTGAGTATATATACAGCGAGACAGCGAACAAAGGAGATTGGTATAAGAAAAGTATTGGGCGCGCCGGTGGGCAGCATAATTGCCTTGTTGTCGAAAGACTTTTTGAAACTAATAGGTATTGCCATTATTATAGCTACCCCTGTTGCATGGTGGGCCGGCAATAAATGGCTGCAGGATTTTGCTTACCGCATCAATATCAGTGTGTGGATATTTGTTGCCGCGGGCATTGCAACATTAGTGGTTGCGTTAGTCACCATCAGCTTTCAGTCGATAAAAGCTGCTATTGCAAATCCCGTGAGAAGTTTGAGAACGGAGTAAAGCCCATATCCTCGTAAAGGGGACATGGAGCAAACCATAAATTAATAATCTAAAAAATATTCTCCTTTAGGGGGTGGGGTTTTATGTTTAAAAATTATTTCAAAACAGCCATCAGGAATCTTTGGAAAAACAAACTTTTTTCCATCATTAATATTACGGGACTTGCATTGGGACTGGGCTGCAGCCTGCTTATCATGCTATGGGTGAGAGATGAGTACCAGGTAGATGGTTTTCATAGGAACGGATCGCAACTTTACAGCATTTATGAAATGCAACATCGTGATGCGGAGGTCAACGCTTTTTTCGGGGGACCGGGAGTAATGGCTGATGAAATGAAGCGTGTATTACCCGATGTGCAATATGCAACCAACTTTGCATGGAACGAACTATGCACTTTTGAAGCTAACGATAAGATCATAAAAGAAGATGGCAATCATGCAGGGCCGGATTTTTTCAAAATGTTTTCCTATCCCCTCCTTGCAGGCAATGCAGCAACTGCGTTGCAATCACCTTCTGATATTGTTATTTCAAAAAAAATGGCCGAAGAATTTTTTGGCTCACCTGCCGGGGCCATTGGTAAAACGATACGATACCAAAACAACACAGATTTCAAAATCACTGCCGTATTCGAAAATGTTCCCGAGAACAGCACGTTGCAATTTGATTATATTTTACTCTGGGAACATTTTCTTGAAGGTAATAGCTGGGCCAAAGACTGGACCAATAATGGACCTAATTGCTTTATCATGTTGCAAAAAGGAACTGACGTGAAGGCATTTCAAAAAAAGATCTTTCGTTTTTTAGATGCATACAATAAAGAACAGACACCGCGCTCTTATATACGATTAGGTATGGAGCGATACGGAGATGTATACCTGCATTCTAATTTCGATAAACAAGGAAATATTTCAGGAGGCAGAATTCAATACGTAAAGCTCTTTAGCATTGTTGCCATCTTCATTTTACTTATTGCCTGCATCAACTTCATGAATCTTACAACAGCACGTTCTGTAAAACGGGCAAGAGAAATTGGCGTAAGGAAAGTGGTGGGTGCAGTACGGTTTGCTTTGATAAGGCAGTTCATTGGTGAAGCTTTGTTTATTGTATCGATTGCTGTTTTCCTGGCACTGTTGTTTGTGATGATAGCACTTCCGTCGTTCAATCAACTTACGGGAAAACGAATTCAGATTCCGCTTAATAGCCTGAACTTCTGGATGACTATTACCGGCTTATTGTTAGTAACGGGAATTTTTTCGGGAAGTTATCCCGCGTTATATCTTTCATCATTCAAACCTGTAAAAGTTTTAAAAGGATTACCGAAATTTTCCAACAGTGCGCAATGGTTTAGGAAAGGATTGGTGGTTTTTCAATTTGTTCTGTCAATTATTCTCATTATCGGAACTATAGTGGTAAGCAAGCAGGTAAATTATATTCAAACAATGAATCTCGGCTATGACCGCGAAAATCTTTTATATGTACCTCTTGAAGGAGATCTTCTTCAAAAATATGAGGTGTTTAAAAATGAGGCGCTGAATATGCCCGGCATAAAAGACATATCGAGGATAACCGACAACCCTACTCAAATAGAAAATGGTACAGGTGGAGTGCAATGGACAGGCAAGGATCCTAATGCTGATATTGAATTTTCACAGTCCGCAGTGGGTTATGATTTTGCGAAAACAATGCATTTGCAATTTGCACAAGGAAGGGATTTTTCAAAAGACTTCCCTACAGATTCGGTGGGTTACATCATCAATGAGTCGGCTTTGAAGATCATCGGGTACAAAGATCCAATAGGGAAGCCGCTTACTTTTTGGCAAAAGCCGGGAACTATCATAGGTGTATTAAAAGATTTTCATTTTAATTCCGTGCATACGCCTATAAATCCGTTAGTATTGCGCCTTGGAGAACAGATAGGATGGGGACAAGCACTAGTGAGAACACAACCAGGCAAAACAAAAGAAGCACTGGCAAATCTTGAAAAAGTTTGTAAAGAACTCAATCCAAAATTCCCGTTTACTTATAAATTTTCTGATGAGGAATATGCAAAATTGTATAAGAATGAACAGGTAGTAAATCAACTTGCGAACTATTTTGCCTTCCTTGCCATATTCATTTCATGCCTCGGCTTATTGGGGCTTGTGATGTTTGCTTCAGAACAGCGTACCAAAGAATTTGGAATCAGGAAAGTTTTAGGGGCGAGGCCGGTTGTATTATTTGGTTTGTTGTCAAAAGAATTTTTATGGTTGGTATTAATTGCAATGATAATTGCATCACCCATTGCCTGGTTAGCGATGAAGAACTGGTTGCAGAACTATGTATATAGAATTCATATTTCATGGTGGATGTTTGTAACCGCCGGTGTACTTGCCATCCTCATTGCATTGTTAACGGTAAGTTTTCAGGCAATAAAAGCGGCATTGGCAAATCCTGTTAAGGCGTTACGGACGGAATGATGAAAATGTAGGATGTACGATGTAGGATGTACGATGTAGGATGTATGATGGCTTTTAATAAAATCATAAACTTGTCCGCAATGGTGGATCAACAAATCGGAAATCATTAATGATCTTCTATGTTTAAAAATTATTTAAAGACTGCATTCAGAAATCTTCTGAAAAGCAGGTTCTATACATTGATAAATATCGCCGGCCTTGCTGCCGGCCTTGCAACATGTCTTCTTATCTTTTTATACGTAACGGACGAATTAAGCTATGATAAATATAATATTAATGCCGATAGAATATACCGTGTAAATAACGAGGTGAAATTCGGAGATAATCATTTTGATCTTGCTGTTGCCCCGGCGGCACAGGGGCCTGCGATGGTGCGTGAACTTCCGCAAGTACAGCAATATACCCGCCTGCGCTGGCATGGAGGTATTTTGATTAAAAAAGGAAATGAAAATTTGCAGGAGGGAAGAGTAGCCTTTGCAGATTCAACTTTGTTCGATGTATTCACTTTGCCTGTAATAGCCGGCGATCCCAAAACAGCCTTAACGGAACCACATTCTCTCGTAATAACTGAAAAGATCGCCAAAAAGTATTTTAATACTACCGATAATGTGGTAGGCAAAACGATGATCATTAATGATACTGCAACTTATAAGATAACAGCAGTAATTAAAAATATTCCTGAACAGTCGCATTTCAACTTCGATATTTTTATTCCGATGACAGAAGATGCCCGAAGCCAGGAAGATAACTGGCTGAGCGAAAACTGGAATACCTATGTATTGTTAAAGAAAGGTGAGGATGTGAAGCAGGTGGAGGCGGAGCTTAATCCATTGATGGAAAGGCATGCGGGTCCGATGCTTAAATCTGTGGTTAACCAGGATATGACTGAATTTAAAAAGAGCGGCGGATATATCAGGGCAAGTCTTACACCGCTTACAGATATTCATTTGCACTCAAATAAAATGGCGGAGTTAGATGCAAATGGCAGTGTAGAGTTTGTTTATATTTTTTCTGCCATTGCGTTGTTGATATTACTGATCGCGTGTGTGAATTTTATGAACCTGTCAACAGCACGTTCCTCTAATCGTGCAAAAGAAGTAGGTGTGAGAAAGGTATTAGGCTCATTAAAGAAGAACCTTATACAGCAATTCCTGACCGAATCATTGTTAATAAGTTTAGTTGCACTGCTGTTAGCGATCGCCATCGCCTCATTATTACTGCCCTATTTCAACCAGCTTACCGGTAAAAGCATTCATGTGTCCGGTCTTTTTCAGCCATCTATGCTGTTATCGCTGATTGCCCTTATGTTTATCGTGGGCTTGCTTGCGGGAAGTTATCCTGCCTTTTTCCTTTCATCATTTCAACCGATAGAAGTGTTGAAAGGTAAGCTGGCAGGAGGTTTTAAAAGATCATGGCTGAGAGATGCCTTGGTAGTTTTTCAGTTTGCCATTTCCATTATACTCATTTTCGGAACGGTGGTTATTTACAACCAGCTTAATTATATACATAATAAGGATATTGGTTTTAACCGTAACCAGGTTTTGGTAATAGAACATACGAATACGCTGGGTGGACAGGCAACAGTTTTTAAAAATGAATTGCTTCAGATGAACGGGGTAAAAGATGCCACCATGAGTGGCTTTCTTCCTGTAAATTTCAGCAGGAGCAATGATGCATTTTTTACCTCGCCTGCCTTGGAACAAAGTTCAGCTATATCTATGCAAAACTGGGTAGTTGATGAGAATTATATTCCTACACTGGATATAAAGATGCTGCAGGGAAGAAATTTCTCTAAAGATTTTCCCACGGATTCAACCGGCATCATTTTGAATGAGGCAGCCGCAAGATTTTTGGGTGATAAAGACCTGCTGAATAAAAAATTATACGAAATCCAAAATGTCGATACAAAGTCGTTGACTGAATATCACGTGATCGGCATAATCAAAAATTTCAACTTCAGTTCTTTAAGAGACGTGGTAACGCCCTTGGCATTAGAGCTTGGGCAGGATAACGGAAACATATCTGTTCGTATCGGTGCGTCAGGTATTCCCGGTGTGATTGATCAAATAAGAAGTAAATGGAAGGCAATGGCTCCCTCGCAACCGTTCGATTATTCATTTATGGATGAAGACTTCGACAGGCTATATACCAGTGAACAGAGAACCGGCCAGATATTTATCACGTTTGCACTACTTGCCATCTTAATCGCGTGCCTCGGTTTATTTGGCTTGGTAACCTATGCAGCGGAACAACGGATAAAGGAAATAGGTATAAGAAAAGTACTGGGCGCCAACATCGGCACAATTGTGACCATGATTTTAAAAGACTTTATGAAACTGGTGGTCGTTGCATCATTGATCGGGTTCCCTGTGGCGTGGTGGGCCATGAGCAGATGGCTCCGGGATTTTGCATACAGAACAAATATTTCATGGTGGATCTTTTTACTGGCGGCAGCGATTACTGTATTGATTGCATTGCTCACGATCAGTTTTAAATCCATTAAGGCAGCAATGGCGAACCCTGTGAAGAGCCTTAGAACAGAATAAAGATAATGTCAGATGAATGATGAATGATGTATGATGTATGATGTTGGATATAAGAAGTAACTAATAGCTAAAGGCCAACGGCTAAGAGCGTCTAATAAAATCATAAATAATCTTTATGTTTAAAAATTATTTCAAAACAGCATTGCGCAGCCTGGCAAAGAACAGGATTTACAGTTTTTTAAATATAGCCGGTTTGGCTATTGGCATCACCTGCGCTGCACTCATATTTCTTTGGGTAGAAGATGAGGTTACTTTCAATTACAATTTTGTAAAACGTGATGATGTTTATCGTGTGATGCAAAACGAAAAAAGCGAGGCCGGCATCAATACCAATTGGTCTACGCCCGGGCCTCTTGCTGCCGCATTGAAAGCAGATATACCGGGCATCGTAAATAGCGGTCGGCTTAGCTGGGATATGGATGAGTTGGCCGTAGTGGGAGATAAGACGATCAAGGAAAGCGGAATGTATGTGGACCCTTCGATGCTGAATATTTTTGCGCTGCCCTTAACGTATGGAAACCGGTCAACCGCTTTGAATGAACCACATTCGGTAGTGATCAGTGAAAGCATGGCGAAGAAATTTTTTGGCAACAGCAACCCGGTGGGTAAGATAATAAAGATGAACGCGCAAGCATCGTACAGTGTTGACGGGCCTTACACTGTTACCGGCGTTTTCAAAGACCTGCCCGCTAACTGCAGTTACAAATTTCAGTGGCTTTCACCATATGATACCTGGGAAAGTGCAAACCCATGGTTAAAGCCGTGGACCAACAACCTGACGGAAACAATGGTTGAACTTTCGCCTGCGACTGATGTTGCGTCAGTAAATAAAAAACTCGTAAACTATTTAAGCACTAAATCAGATGGCAATACGAGCCAGTGTTTTTTGTTCAACATGAACGACTGGCATCTCTACGGCAATTTTGTAAATGGTGTGCAAGATGGAGGTAATATTAAATATGTGAAATTGTTTTCAATAATCGCCATCATTATCTTGGTCCTTGCCTGTATCAATTTTATGAATCTGTCCACTGCCAGGTCTGAACAGCGTGCTAAGGAAGTGGGAATGCTCAAAGTAATGGGAGCAGGCAAGAGAGGCCTGATAGGAAAGTTTATCGGCGAATCTCTGCTGACGTCCTTTATTGCTGTGCTATTTGCAGTAGCGTTGTTGTACCTGGTAATGCCTTATTACAACGAACTTGTGCAAAAACAATTATCAGTTGATTTATTCAGACCAACACATTTTATTTCCCTGCTAGCTATTGGCATTTTTGCCGGTTTGATTGCAGGCAGTTATCCTGCATTTTATTTGTCATCATTTAAGCCGGTAAAAGTTTTAAAGAGCATGAGAATAAAAAACAGTACAGGCGTAATTTTTATAAGAAAAGGATTGGTAGTAGCGCAATTCATCGCATCGATCATTCTTATTATTTCAACAATAATTATCTACAGCCAGGTGCAGCATATTAAAAACCGGGATCTTGGCTACAACAAAAACAATTTGATCTATATGGGTTTGCAGGGAAATATGAAAGATCATTTTGGGGAGATCAGGAACAGCCTGATGGCAACGGGGTACGTAGAGAATGCGGCAACAAGTTTGCATGACGCTTCACATGTATACAGCTATGGGGATATGTTTAGGTGGCAGGGGGAAGATCCGAACAGTAAGATACCTGTTTATTCAAATGTGGTAAGCCCGGAATACATTTCAACGATGCACATGAAAGTAATTGCCGGCAGAGACTTCTATCCCGGCCCTGTTGATAGCACGAGCATTATTATTAACGAAAGCATGGCTAAGCTTATGGGAAAGGAAGGTAAGATAGGGAGTATCATTACGGCAGGGAGGTTTAAGCTGACGGTGGTAGGTATCATTAAAGATTTTGTTTATAATGACGTGTACAGTACCGGAGCGGCGCCCCTTATATTTTTAGATGGATCTTACTCAGCAACGTTAATGGCAGTTCGATTCAAGTCCAATGTGGACCTGGCGAAAGCACTTGACAAAACGAAGGAGGTGATGAAGGCGGAGAATCCGGGTTTTCCTTTTGAATATCATTTTGCGGATAAAGAATTTGATGAAATGTTTTCCTCCGAAACATTGATCGAAAAACTGGCCGGAATATTTGCGATGCTGGCTATTTTCATTTCATGTCTTGGGTTGTTCGGGCTGGCTGCTTATACAGCAGAACGCCGTACCAAAGAGATCGGTATTCGTAAAGTACTTGGCGCTTCGGTTGCCGGACTTGCAGGTTTGCTCGCTAAAGAATTTTTGCAATTAGTAGCCTTATCATTCCTCATTGCTTTCCCGGTTGCCTGGTGGTTTATGCGTAGCTGGTTGCAGGATTATGCATACAGAACAACCATTCATTGGTGGGAGTTTGCATTGACTGGAATAGTAGCCTTGTTAATTGCATTGACAACCGTAAGTTTCCAGGCAATAAGAGCAGCACTGGCAAACCCGGTGAAGAGCCTAAGAACGGAATAATAAATAATGAACAGGGAACAAAGAATAATGAATTCAGTTACATCATACATCAAACATCGTAAATAATAACCATGTTTAAAAATTATTTCAAAACAGCATGGCGAAATTTAAATCGCAGCAAAACTTTTAGTATTCTTAATATCGCAGGACTCGCCGTGGGGATAGCTTCTGCGGCTCTTATCTTTTTGTGGGTAGAGTACAATGTAAATTATGATCACACTATTCCCCGGCTGAACAATCTTTATGAAATCTGCAACAACCAGACTTACGGAAAAGATATGTTCACATTTGCTGCTACTTCCGTAAAAGTGAGAGACGCACTGTTACACGAATTTCCCGGGGTGGCAGATGTATCACGTTTCGATAATGCCAGCGCCACAGTTACCTTGAACGATAAACACCTGCCACAATCCGGGGCATATGTGGATTCCGGTTTTTTTAAAATGTTTGGTCTTCCCATAGAAGAAGGAAACGCGTCCGACGCATTGAACGATATTTCTCAAATTGCCATCTCACAAAAACTGGCGAAAACCTATTTTGAGAATGGTACCGCGATCGGCAAGACTTTATTGGTAGACAACCATCCTTACAAGGTAGCAGCCGTATTTAAAGATATCCCAGAGGACGTAACTTTTTTTGGAACGGACTTCTTTTTGCCTTTCCAGGTTTTTTATAATCAATACAAGGGGCAGGGCATCGATGCGTGGGGAAACAACTGGACAAACACATGGGTCGAACTTAATCCAAATACCAACGTCGCAAATTTTAACAGGCAGCTGCGTCAGCTAATTCATCAAAAAGATCCTGATGTGGCTAATCAGTCGTTGTGGTTGTACCCTTTAAATAGATTGAAGTTATACGGACAGTTTACCAATGGAAAAGAAGATGCGTCTAAAGGTATTATTAAATATGTAAGAATGTTTTCACTGGTTGCATTGATTATCCTTCTTATTGCCTGCATCAATTTTATGAATCTTTCAAGCGCCCGAAGTGAAAAACGCGCAAAAGAAATAGGAATGCGCAAAGTATTAGGATCCACCCGTGGTGCATTAATTGGCAGGCTGCTATCCGAATCATTGCTTATGGCCTACATTGCCGTGTTGGTAGCTGTGGCGATCGTAGCCCTTGTGCTGCCGTCGTTCAGTGACTTGATTGGGATTCACCTGCAGTTGAATTTATTTGACTCCACCCATCTTTGGTTTTTATCAGGTACCGGCGCAGTGTGTGGTTTGGTAGCCGGCAGCTACCCGGCATTTTATTTATCCTCCTTCAATGCAGCACGGGCATTAAAAAATCAAATCTCCGGAATGACAGGCGGTGCAGGCATTATACGCAAAGGATTGGTAATAACGCAATTTGCAATTTCTGTAATAATAATTATTTCCGTTATCGTTATTTACCGGCAAATACAGTTTACAAAAAACCGTGACCTGGGTTTTAATAAAGACAATGTGTTATACGTACCTCTTACGCAAACCCTGAAAAATAATTACCCGTCTTTAAAGCAAAGCATTTTAAATACTGCCGGAGTTAGCTCTGTTGCCGTAGGATCGTTTTCGCCCATGTCGATGTACAATAATGGCGGCGGCTGGGAGTGGGACGGCAAAAGTGATAAGCAGGATGTGCTGGTAACGAATGTGAGTGCAGATGCGAATTACCTTAACGCATTTAGTATACACCTGGCAGACGGCAGGAATTTCTCGCAAAATCCTAATGACGACAGCGCCAATATTATTATCAACGAGTCTTTTGCAAAGGTTATGGGAAAGGCGGGGCATGTAGGGGGACAAATCCGGAGAGGTGATTATCGATTAACCATTATCGGCATTGCAAAAGACTTTGTTTACAATGACATGAATGAAATGCATCCTGCGCCGCTGATGTTTTTTAATAACCCTTCAAATGCCAGTTATGTATATATCAGGTTTAATGCGACAGATGATCTGCAAAAAGTTATTTCCAATTTGCAAACTATTTTTACTAATGCCGATGCCACACAGCCTTTCGATTATCATTTTGTAGATAAAGATTTTGATAAGGCATTTCATTACCAGCAGTTCATTGGTTCGCTCGCTACGATCTTTGGTTGCCTGGCTATCTTTATTTCCTGTCTTGGATTATTTGGGCTTTCCGCGTTCATGGCCGAACAAAGAAAAAAGGAAGTTGGCGTTCGAAAAGTAATTGGTGCGTCTGTTACTTCTATCACCACATTGCTTTCTAAAGATTTTTTGCTGCTGGTTTTAATTTCTTTAGCCATTGCATTCCCGCTTTCCTACTGGATCATGCATGACTGGCTGCAAAGCTATGATTACCGTATCGCAATGAGTTGGTATATGTTTGCAGTAGCTGGTATTTTGGCGCTGCTGATTGCATTTATAACGGTGAGCTTCCAGGCTATTCGGGCAGCGAGAATGAATCCTGTAAAGAGTTTAAGAACAGAATAAAATCAGCTAATAGCTTAACTGGAAACTATGTTTAAAAATTATTTCAAAACGGCATTCAGAAATTTGATCCGTAAAAGGAATTACTCAATTATCAACATCGCCGGACTGGCGGTTGGTATCGCCGTTTGTATGATGATATTTTTCATTATACAATTTCAAACCAGCTTCGATACTTTCCACGCTAAGAAAGATCGCATCTATCGCGTATTGACCGAATATCATCACGCAGAAGATGCAAATATTACTTATGGGCAGGACGTTCCGTTTCCTTTGCCTGAAGGATTAAAAACGGCGTTTCCGGAGATAGAACAAATAGCCCCGATCTTCGCAAGCCACGATGATCAATTACTCATCACTGACGATAAGGGAACTACAGTAAAGGCATTTAAGGAAAACCTAGGTGTATTTTTTACAGCGCCTTCATTCTTCAAAATGTTTGATTTTCCCCTGCTCGCAGGTTCGTATGCATCATTAAAAGATCCGGGCAATGTGTTGCTCACAAAAGAGATCGCCGAAAAGTATTTCGGTAACTGGAAATCAGCAATAGGAAAAACCATCAAACTGCAGGTAGGCGGTTATATATTCGAGCACGGCACCGACATATTGAAGGTGTCAGGTATTCTTGCACCCATACCCACAAATACGGACTTTCAGCTAAAATTAGTTGTGGCTTACGGAACAGGCGCCACCGGAAGTATTATGGCAACAAACACCAATTGGGAGGACAGGACAAACTCAGGTTTTGGTTGCTATATCCTGCTGCCTCCAAATACTTCTGTTGAAAATTTCAACCGGGAGTTGAGGGCATATTCAAAAAAGGTTGAATCGGCGGATGATAAAGATAGTCATATCATACAACCATTAGCTGCGGTGCATTATGATACGCGAACAGGTGATTACAGCAACAAAACGATCAGTCGTGAATTACTCAACGTGTTATGGCTGATTGCAGCATTCATCCTGTTAATTGCCTGCGTGAATTTTATTAACCTTTCTACTGCGCAGGCTGTCAACCGTGCAAAGGAAGTTGGCGTAAGAAAAGTTTTGGGTAGTAATAAATCTCAATTGCAAATTCAATTCATCATTGAAACATTTTTGATAGTTTTAGTTGCAGTATTGCTTGCAACAGTTATTACCATTCTTGCATTGCCTTATGTAAACCAGCTTTTAGATCTTGCGCTTTCATTCAACATACTCAACAATCCTGCAATTATTTTATTCCTTTTGGCGGTAACGCTTGTGGTAACTGTACTCGCCGGTTTTTATCCTTCTGTTGTTTTATCACGTTTCAATCCTGTGAATGCTTTAAAGAGTAAACTGACAGCCAATACTGCAAAAGGAATTTCATTAAGAAGGGGACTGGTAGTGTTTCAATTTATCATTGCGCAGGCACTCATCATCGGGACGCTCATAGTTGTAAAGCAGATGGGATATTTTATGGATCAGCCATTAGGCTTCGATAAGGATGCCGTTATCAATGTTCCTTTCCGTGTAGATAGTCTTCGCCTCAGCAGGCTGGATTATTTAAAGAACCAATTATTGTCGGTAAACGGCGTGGAGACGGTAAGTTTTAATTCCAACACGCCGGCTGAAGATGGCAATGATATGTGGAGCACATTTAAATTTGACCATGCATCCAAGGAGGCGGATTTTAAAGCTATTACGAAATTCGCCGATACGGGGTATGTGCCGGCTTATAAATTACAACTGGTGGCCGGAAGAAATTTGCAGCCATCTAAAATGACAAGAGAATTTTTAGTGAATGAATCACTCGTGAAAAGTTTGGGACTCAAAAAGCCGGAAGATATATTGAACAAAGAAATAAGCATATGGGACGACCGGATAAAATGTCCAGTCGTTGGTGTGTTGAAAGATTTTAATGACCGGTCTTTCCGCAATGATCTCGCACCATTGCTTATCACCACAGATGTTGTAATGTACAACCAGGCTGCAATAAAGCTTGACACGAAAAACATTTCATCTACGCTGCAATCTGTTAAAACCATATTTGGCCAGACTTTTCCCGATTTTGTTTACGAGTACAGGTTTCTCGATGATAAGATTGCCGGTTTTTACAAACAGGAGCATCAGTTATCCCAATTGTATAAAATTTTCGCAGCAATCGCTATATTCCTCAGCTGTCTTGGGTTGTATGGTTTAGCCTCGTTCATGGCTGCACAAAGAATTAAAGAAGTGGGTATTCGCAAAGTGCTTGGCGCAACCGCGGTCAATATTGTTTATTTGTTTTCAAAAGAATTTATCGTGCTCATTGCGATCGCCTTTGTAGTCGCTACGCCTGTTGCCTGGTATTACATGCATCAATGGTTGCAGGACTACGCTTATCGCGCCGGCATCAGTTGGTGGTTATTTGCTGCAGGCGGACTTGCAGCGATAGTGGTTGCATTGGTGACAATCAGTTTCCAGGCTATAAAAGCGGCGATAGCAAACCCTGTTGAGTCTTTGCGAACGGAGTAAGCAAAAACGAATCCCGTCTTCAGCGGGATGAAGTGTTTGAGTACGGAATAGAGATTAGCTCACAGCTAATGGCCAATAGCTATTAGCCAAAACAAAATTTATGTTCAAAAATTATTTCAAAATCGCACTAAGAAATTTTTGGCGGCACAAGGTTTTTTCGTTGATAAATGTACTGGGCCTTGCAATAGGAATCAGCGCTTCGTTGGTTATTTACCTTATTGTTCACTATGAATTCACGTTTGATAGGTTTGAAAAAGATGGCGACCGGATTTACGGCGTGAGCACTGACATGAAATTTGCAGGAAATACCATTTCATTTGCGGGTGTCCCTTCTCCGCTGCCTGATGCTGCAAGAAGTGAAATGACAGGACTTGATGGTGTTGCAGGATTTCATCTTGCACAGGGCGGAAAAGTGACGGTACAACGAACCCAAAATGGTACCCCCGTCGTTTTTAAAAACCAGCCGGATATCATTTTTGCAGACAGCAACTATTTCAGATTGATTCCTTATAAATGGCTTGCGGGATCACCACAAACTTCATTGAATGCGCCTTTCAGAGTAGTGCTTACCGAAGAAAGGGCAAAAGCGTATTTTCCTTCAATGGACTATGCTGACGTTATTGGCAAACAAATAGTATATGATGACAGTATTACCACTGCAGTCTCAGGCGTTGTACAATACCCGCGGGAGAATACAAATTTTATTTTCAAGGAATTTATTTCAAATGTTACCATACCGGGAAGTGGATTAAAAGATAACTACGGGTGGGAAAACTGGGGTAGCGTAAATACCAATTCGCAAATGTTTATAAAGGTTGCAAAGGGCCGGTCGCGGGCAAACATAAAATCGCAACTTATGTCGCTCCTGCATAAATATAATAAGGACGCCATGAAGGGTGAGAAGAACAGTGAAGTTTTTAATCTGCAACCGCTTAGCGAAATGCATTTCAGCGACCGTATGGGTAGCTTCGGACATACAGCAAATAAACCAACGTTGTATGGCTTATTGGCCATTGCTGCATTCCTGCTTTTATTGGGATGTTTCAATTTTATTAATCTTACTACCGCACAGTCTGTTCAGCGCGCAAAAGAAATCGGCATTCGTAAAACGATGGGCAGTTCCATTTCACAATTGATCCTGCAATTTTTAAGCGAAACTTTTTTCACCACATGCCTCGCGACCATTCTATCGATAGCATTGATACCATTGCTGCTAAAAGTATTCGCTGATTTTATTCCATCAGATTTGCATTTTGATCTTTTACATCAACCAAACATGATCTTGTTTTTAACAGGACTAATTGTAGTAGTAAGCTTATTCGCCGGTTTTTATCCCGCATTGGTATTGTCGCGATACAAACCTGTGCTCGTTTTGAAAAACCAGGCATATACCGGAACGGCCAATACACGGAAAGCATTTCTCCGGAAGGGCCTAACCGTTACTCAATTTGTAATCGCGCAATTTTTTATTATGGCTACGGCGATCACAGTGAAGCAGATCCATTACATGTTGAATAAAGACATGGGCTTTAAGAAGAACGCCATCATCTTCTTTAGCGCGCCTCTCAATGCAAATAATTTTGATAAGGGCGATCCCCGAAGGTTTGTACTGTTGAATGAATTGAAATCTATTCCAGGCATAGATCGTGTCAGCCTCGGCGAAGCACCGCCCTCGAGCGTTTCATGGTCTATAAGAACTTTTGATTATAAAGACGGGAAAAAGGATGTTCAGACTGAGGTATGCCTTAAAAGCGGAGATACCAATTATCTGCCATTATATAATATAAAGCTGCTTGCCGGTAGAAATATCGAGCAAAGCGACACAGTAAAAGAGTATGTCATTAATGAAACTTATATGCATATGCTTGGCTTTCAAAAGCCGCAGGATGCCTTAAATAAAGAACTGGGGGGAAAGCCAATTGTTGGTGTGATAGCCGATTTCAACCAACAGTCTTTACACGCACCTATAAAACCCCTCGCATTCAGCTCCAGCCTGAAGAATGATTATGTTTTTCATATAGCTCTGCAACCACAGGTTGCAGATGGACAAACATGGAAAGCGACGATAAGCCAGGTTGAAAAATCATATAAGCAGATATATCCGGAAGAGGATTTCAGTTACCAGTTTTTTGATGAAAGCATCGCTAAGTTTTACGAAAGTGAACAAAATATTTCAACACTGTTGCAGTGGGCAACCGGTTTAGCAATTTTAATCAGTTGCATGGGGCTCTTAGGTCTTGCGATTTTCACCACAAACACGCGTACCAAAGAAATAGGAGTGAGGAAAGTGTTAGGGGCATCGGTAGCAGGAATTGTTTCATTGTTGTCAAGAGATTTTATTTTATTGGTATTGCTGGCATTTGTAATTGCTGCGCCGATAGCGTGGATAGCAATGCATAAGTGGATAGAAAATTTTGCGTATCGCACAACATTGAGTTATTGGGTTTTCGGTTTAAGTGGAATCGGAATGGTATTAATAGCACTGATCACGCTGAGCTTTCAGACAGTTCGCTCCGCAAGGGCTAATCCGGTTGAGAGTTTGAGAACCGAATAAAGAACACAGAATATTGAACAGGGAATAAAGAATAATGAACGGTATGAGTTACCTCGTAAATCGCACTTCGTAAAATAGTGACTTATGTTTAAAAACTATCTGAGAATCGCGTGGAGAAATCTTTTGAAAAGTAAAGTCTATTCCATCATCAACGTGCTGGGGCTGGCTGCCGGTATGGCCGTAGCTATGCTTATTGCTTTGTGGATATGGGATGAAGTTACCTACAATCGCTATTTCAGCAACCACGATCAATTGGCACAGGTAATGACCACTTTTTTTGATGATAAAGGGAAAATGGAAACCGGTGAGGCCGTTTGTATGCCCATTGGCGAAGAGTTACACAGCAAATACGGGAGCGACTTTAAAAAGATTTCTATGGCCTCGTGGAATTTCGGTCACGTGCTTGCCGTGGGAGAAAATAAAATTTCGGCAAATGGCATGTGGGTACAGGCTACTTTTCCTTCCATGTTTTCGCTCAGGATGTTGAAAGGCGATATGAATGCCTTATCCGATCCGTCAACAATTTTGATAAACGCATCTCTTGCAAAAAGCCTGTTCGGAAATTCCGATCCGATGAACAAAACGGTTAAACTGGATAACAAGGAAGATTATAAAGTAGCCGGTGTTTTTGAAGACTTTCCTCATAACACTTCTTTTAATGATACCAAACTGCTCTTGCCCTGGAAAAAATATATCACTACAGAACAATGGCTGAAAGATGCTGCCACGCAATGGAACAATCATTCGTGGCAGGCATTTGTGCAGGTGGCGAATCATATCAATATGGATAAGGAGACGGAGAAAATAAAGGATGTGGTGATGGTGCATAAAAATGAAAAGACGGAGGGGAAAGAGCAAGCTGTTTTATTCCCGATGAATAAGTGGCGCCTGTATAGTGATTTTAAAAATGGAAAAGCTGCCGGTGGCCGCATTCAGTTTATCTGGCTGTTTTCTATAATTGGCGTATTCGTACTGTTGCTTGCATGCATCAACTTCATGAACCTTTCTACAGCAAGAAGCGAAAAGCGCGCAAAAGAAGTAGGTATTCGCAAGACCGTTGGTTCTTTGCGAAGCCAGTTGATCAGGCAGTTTCTGAGTGAATCGGTGCTGGTAGCATTTATCTCATTTGTGTTTTCAATAATTTTTGTACTCCTGTTATTGCCGCTGTTTAATAAACTTGCCGATAAAGATATCGGCCTGCCGTGGAGCAGCGCTCTGTTTTGGCTGATAACTTTGATATTTACCGTTGTTACAGGATTAATTGCCGGCAGCTATCCGGCGCTATACTTATCTAGGTTTAATCCTGTAAAGGTTTTAAAAGGAACATTTCGTGTAGGCCGTTTTGCATCATTGCCGCGCAAGATACTTGTGGTTATCCAGTTCACTTTTTCAATAGCATTGATCATCGGGACAATCATTGTTTTCAAACAAATACAATTTGCCAAGAACAGGCCTGTTAATTACAGAAATGAAGGACTGATAACAATCAACATGTCAACCCCCGATCTGTATGGCCATTACGATGCCATACGAAATGACTTGCTGGCAACAGGCGTCGTCGACGATATGGCAGAATCCTCCAGTCCCACAACGGGTGTATGGAGCAACCAGATTGGTTTTAACTGGCAGGGAAAAGATCCCAACAGTTTGCCATCTTTCGGCACCATTGCGGTTACACAGGATTTCGGTAAAACCATAGGATGGCAGATCAAGGAAGGAAGAGATTTTTCCAAAGCATTTGCTACAGATAGTCTTGCTATGATCTTAAACGAGTCTGCCGTAAGGTTGGTAGGAATGAAACAGGATATTGTCGGGCAGACTATTCAATTCAATGATAAAAATTATACTGTTATTGGTGTGATTAAAGATATGATCATGGAAGACCCCTACAAGCCGGTAACACCAACGGTGTTTATGTATAATCCGGATTGGGCTAATGTAATAACCGTTGCGATAAAACAGGGCCAACCCATAAAAACCGCTTTGGGTAAGATACAGGAAGTGTTCAAAAAATTCAATCCCGGTGCACCTTTCGATTACACATTTAATGATGAAGACTATGCAAAGAAGTTTGCGGATGAAGAACGCATTGGCAACCTGGCGACATTCTTTACCGTATTAGCTATTTTTATTTCGTGCCTTGGTTTGTTTGGACTTGCATCATTCGTTGCGGAACAACGCAAGAAGGAAATCGGCATACGCAAGGTGTTAGGCGCATCCACCTACAATTTGTGGCGGATGCTTTCAAAGGAATTTGCGTTGCTGGTTGCCATTTCCTGTTTTATTGCCATTCCATTAGCATGGTATTACCTGCATAGCTGGCTTCATCAATATGAGTACAGAACAGCTATTTCGTATTGGGTCTTTATTGTTTCAGGAGTTGGAGCGTTAGTGATCACATTGATAACGGTGAGTTTCCAGGCAATAAAAGCCGCGTTGGCGAACCCGGTGAAGAGTCTGAGGACGGAGTGAAGAATAATGAACAAAGAACAAGGAATAATGAATAATGAGCGGTATCAGTTACATCATAAATCGTACTTCGTAAATCGTAAATAGTGACTTATGTTTAAAAACTATTTCAAAACAGCATGGCGATACATTATTCGCAACAGGAGTTATTTCTATATAAATATCGGTGGGTTGGGCATTGCAATTGCGTCCTGCATACTCGTCGGTTTGTTTGTGTATCATGAGAAAAGTTTCGACGATCGTGTTGCCGATAGGAATAATATTTACCGGCTTATTGAATACATGCATTATGAGGGTTCGGCACCACAGCTATCAGCCGCTATTGGCCCTCCAATTGGCCCATTGCTTAAAAATGAAGCACCTGAAATAGAAAGCATGACACGGGTATTCCCCGCAACGCCTGTTATTTATCCCTCTGCTACAATAATATATAAGGGTAAGAAATTCTCCCCGGATAATATAGCCTGTGCGGATACCTCATTCGGCGATATTTTTGGTGTACGGATCATTGAGGGAAGCAGCGACCGGTTCCTGCAAACCCAAAACAGCATTGTACTCACAGAGGGTCTCGCAAAAAAGATCTTTGGCGCTGCGCCGGCGCTGAATAAGATGTTGAGTGTACAGACCAGTGATTCCACGATTGTAAACTACTCGGTATGCAATGTCATCAAAGACATGCCGGAAAACTCGCATTTACAACTCAGCGCATTGATCCCGGTGCCGCATTCTATAAGAAACAACCTTGAAGATAATTATGGTGTAATAATCGGTCCCACATATTTCAAACTGAGGCAGGGAACGGATGTAAGCAAACTACAGGCAAAGCTCACGAATCTTCTCCATGAAAAGAACAATTCTTTGGATATGCGGCTTCAGCCATTGGGCAATGTGCATACGGGCTCAATGGATATAAATTATGACTATTACAACTACAATAAAATCGATGGGAAATACCTCAACATTTTTATCATTATAGCCTTGGCTATTTTCTTAATTGCTTGCGTCAACTTTATCAATCTGTCTACGGTAGCATCTGTATATCGCGGCAAGGAAATAATCATGAAAAAAATTTCCGGCGCCAGCCGGGCTCAATTGGTGCTACAGATAATGACAGAGACATTCTTTGCAGTTCTCTTTGCAATGTTGCTGGCAACCGTTCTTGCTTCTTTGTTTCTGCCATTCCTCGATAATATTCTTAATCGCGGTTTAAAAGCAGATATTCTTTTTACGCCGCGGCTCGTCACATCTTATTGCGTGATACTTGCCGCCACCACTTTGTTTGCCGGCCTCTACCCGGCGTGGCTGATATCATCTGCGAAGGTTAATAAGGTCCTGCGAACTAAGATCCTGCTCGGTAATTCAAAAAATCTCGTGCGCAATATTCTCGTAACAGGACAGTTTGCCGTTGCGACTGTCTTTATTGTATGCCTGCTCGTAATTTTCCGGCAATTAAAATTTCTTGAAAACAAGGACCTGGGATATTCTTATGAGCAGGTAATCAAAATACCAATCGATGAACAATCAGCAGCGAAGTTGCCGGTGCTGCGCTCTGAGCTGGCAAAAGTAAATGGTGTGGAAGACATCACCAGTGGTTATTTCGAATTGGGGTCAAGCAGTGGACTGATGGGCGTTGACTACGTTGCACCGGACGGTACGGCGCAGCATGTTTCGGAAAACTTTGAAAATGCCGGACCCGGCTACCTGGATTTTTTTAAAATTAAATTATTGCAGGGGGTCAGTTTCAGTAAGCCAGGTGACATGAATGAATACATCATAAATGAAGCGTTTGCCAAATTGATTGGAGATAAGAATCCTGTTGGTAAACCTATTAATCTAACAAGCTGGCCAAACGGCATTATTGTGGGCGTAGTAAAGAATTATAACTATAGCTCGTTGCATTCAAAAGTGGAACCCCTGATCATTGGCAACATTGATATACCTTTTTTTCAATCACAATTGTACGTGAAACTGTCAACTGCTAATCTGGGCGCTTCTCTTGCCAGGGTGCAAAGCACTGTTAAGTCTGTAACCGGAAAGGATAATGTTAGTTTTGCATTTCTTGACGATACATTTAAAGCACTATACAATTCAGAAAAGCAGGCTGAAAACCTGATAGCCATCATTGGCGGACTCGCTGTGGTTATTGCATGTGTGGGATTGCTTAGCCTTGCAGCATTCATGATGATAAAACGCACAAAGGAAGTCAGTATCCGCAAAATATTAGGTGCGCCGGTTCTGACGATTGTGCTCATGCTGTCATCAAATTTTCTGAAACTGGCTGCCATAGCTATTCTTATAGGATTCCCCGTTGCGTGGTGGGTGATGCATATCTGGTTGCAGGAGTTTGCTTACAGGATCAATATTGGGTCATCTGTTTTTTTAATTGCAGTTGCAGCCGTTTGTGGCGTGATATTTTTAACGGTGAGCTACCAGGCGATAAAAGCAGCATTGGCGAACCCGGTGAAAAGCCTGAGGACGGAGTGAAGAATGATGAATAATGAACAGTGAATAATGAATAACGTCTAATTAAATCGTAAATAGAAATTTATGTTTCGGAATTATTTAAAAATCGCCTGGCGGAATATTACGAACAGTCGCTTTTATTCTGTGGTAAATATTTTTGGTTTATCCGTGGGCATAGCATTCACATTGCTGATCGGCGCGTATGTATGGAGCCAGTTGATGGTAAATAGGAATTTAAAAAATGCCGACCGTCAATACATCATTGCGGGCAAATGGAAAATGCCCAATGAAGGTTATGACTTTACAACATCCGGTGAATTGCCAAAAGCATTAAGAAATAATTTTCCCGGACTGGTGGCAAACTATTTTCGTTGGGATGGTATTACTTCTGATATTTCAAAAGGAGATAAAGCCTTTCGTGAGGACATTGCCATTTGCGACAGCACTTTGCTGAATATGTATGGATTTCGACTATTGCAAGGCAATGCCACTACTGCGTTAAGTCAGCCTTTTTCTGTTGTCATGACCAAAGACATGGCATTGAAATATTTTGGGAAAACGAATGTTGTCGGGCAAACCCTCACCATTGGTAGCTTTTCGGGTTCAAAACATGATTTCATGATCACGGGTGTGCTTGACCATTACGGTAAAAATTCCGTTACTGATCTTATACCCGGTTATCCTAACCATTTTTTTGTTCCTGCAACCAACCTGTCTTTTTTTGGAAGAAACATGGACTGGGCCAATCCACACATTGCAGGTTATGTTGAATTACAAAAGGGAGTGACACCCAACCAACTCGTGAGACCTATAAAGCAATTGATAAATGAAAATGCTCCTCCGCAATTTGCCACCGACCTTAATGCATATCTTATTCCCCTAAAAGATTATTATCCGAATGCAGATAATGGATTGGTAAAAAAAATGGTGGTTGCTTTATCAGCAATTGCCTTCTTTATTTTAGTGATGGCGATCATAAACTTTGTAAATATGTCTGTAAGCCACTCCGCATCGCGTATGCGTGAAATAGGTATCAGGAAGGTATTGGGCGGAATGAAAATGCAATTGATATTTCAATTTCTCATCGAGTCAACTATAATTGTATTTATTGCTACCGTGTTTGCTTTTGTTATTTATATCTTGACCCAAAATTTGTTCAGTGATATTATAGGTCAGTCAATTCCTTCATTGAGCAGCTTCCCCGGATGGTTCATTGCATTCCCGGTTTTGTTTGTGTTAACATTGGGAATCATTTCGGGCATTTATCCTGCATTTATCCTCTCATCTCTTAAGTCAGTTGAATCGCTGAAAGGAAAACTTACTTCTGTTAAGGATCATGTTTTTGTGCGGAAATCATTAATGGTATTTCAATTTGCTACCGCAATGATTGCTTTTATCGGTGCGATAGTTATTTCAAAGCAGGTAAATTTTTTCCTGCATAGCGATCTTGGATACAACAAGGATTATATTTTGTCGGCGCAGCTTCCGCGCAACTGGACAAGAGAGGGAGTGGATAAAATGGAAACGATTCGTGATGAATTTGCAACAATGCCATCGGTAAATAACGTTTCGTTGTCGTTTGAAATTCCGGATGGCAATAACAGCAATGAACTGCCGATCTTTAAGTTTGGCAGCGATTCAACACACGCGGTAGCCGCGGAGATACTGGAGGACGATGAAAAATTTTTATCGCTCTACCAGGTGCCAGTTATTGCTGGCACGCCATTCGAAGGTCACCGGCAGGATTCGCTAAAGGTGATCTTAAATGAAACCGCTGTGAAAGCATTGGGATGGAAAGATCCGGCTAAAGCAATTGGCCAACAGGTAAGAATCCCGGGGAATCCGCAGGTATACACCGTGAGAGGAGTGATGAAAGATTTTCATTTTGGCTCTATGGAATCAAAGATCGCACCGATCATTATGTTTAATCTTCAATACGATTTTATTTATCGTTTTCTTTCATTTAAAATAAATGCTGCTGATGTGGCGGGCACCGTTGCAGCAATACAAAAAAAATGGACGAGACTATTGCCGGGTGCACCATTCGAATACAGGTTTATGGATGAGACACTGGTAAAAATGTACCAGTCGGAGCTGCAACTGAAAAAAGCATCGTACACCGCGACCATACTTGCACTGATCATTGTATTGCTTGGAGTGATTGGTTTGATATCGCTAAGTATTCAAAAAAGGACCAAAGAGATCGGTATCAGGAAAGTATTAGGTTCCTCAGTGGCAAGTATCATAAGTTTATTTGTTAAGGAATTTTTAGTGGTAGTTGTCATCGGTGCTTTATTGGCTTGCCCGATGGCGTACCTGATTATGCAGCGCTGGCTGCAGGATTATGCATATCGAATTAATATCACCTCTGCGCCATTTATTGTTTCAATTGTTTGCCTCGGATTGATAACAACTTTGCTGATCTGTGTGCAATCGATTAGAGCGGCGATGGCAAACCCGGTGGAGAGCCTGAGGACGGAATAAAGAATAATGAATAATGAACAGTGAATATTGAATAATGAAGAATGAGTAATTAAATCGTAGATCGTAATTCGTAAATAGAAATTCATGTTTCGGAATTATTTCAAAATCGCCTGGCGGAATCTTTGGAAGAATAAGATTTTTTCGCTGATAAATGTTGGAGGGCTGGCGATCGGGCTTGGTTGTTCGTTGTTGCTTATTGTTTATATAAACTTTCAGCTAAGTTTTGACAAGTTCCATTCCAAAGCCGACAGGATTGTGAGAGTTATAATGGCTTATTCGGTCAATGGCAGTTCAGGCAAGGGAAACTTTACCAGCGCTTACGTGCTTCCGAGGTTTAAAAATACCTTTCCTGAAATTGAGGATGGTGTAAGGATATTGCACGAAGCCAGAATTGTGCGGTATAAGCAGAAGACCTTCAATGAAAAAGGGTTCCTGTTTGCGGATCCGGGTTTCTTTAAAATTTTTGATTTCAAACTTTTAAAAGGGAATGCTTCCGGCGTATTGGCAAATCCTTATACATTGGTGCTAACTGAATCTGCGGCAAAAAAATATTTTGGAAACGAAGATCCGATTGGCAGGACAATGCTTGAAGGCGAGGCAAAAACACCATTCACCGTATCCGGTATTTCAAAAGACTGTCCCGCCAATTCCCAGATTAAATTTGACATTATCACTTCTTTTGCTCCGATCGCTGCGCTTCAAAATGAAAAGACCTACTTTAATGCCGATTATACCACTTACCTTCTTCTAAAAAACAAGAACGATATAGCAGCACTGCAAAGAAAGATTCCGGGTTTTATGAAAAATGAACTCCGTGACCAACCGGGCACAATGATCGATTATGAGTTGGAACCGTTAACATCCATACATCTGCGTTCGCCCTATGATGCAATTGTGCCGAATGTTTCCTTATCATATTTGTATATAATTGCGGGCATAGCATTGCTGATCCTACTCATTGCCTGTTTCACTTATATTAATTTAAGTACTGCAGGTACTGTGGGTAGGGCAAAGGAAGTTGGCATAAGGAAAATATCAGGTGCACGGCGAGGTGGGATCATTAGCCAGTTTATGATTGAGTCTTTTGTCATTACTACCGCTGCAGCAGTTGGCGGCATTTTGATAGCTGTATTTTTTATAGAACCATTCAACAAACTGGCACAAACCACTTTCACGGTACACGATATATTTAGTGCTAACGATATCGTTGCTGCCGTACTTCTTCTTTTGGTCACTACATTCTTTGCGGGAAGTTATCCTGCAATCTTTCTATCCCGTTTCCGTGAGATTGAGGTAGTGAAAGGTATTTTTAAAAATTCGCGTTCGGGGAACATGTTGCGCAGATCATTGATCGTTTTTCAGTTTTCCATATCCACACTCCTGATCGTAACTACATTCATTATAAATGGCCAACTGAAATACATAATGCAAAAGAAATTGGGATATAATAAAGAAAATGTGGTCGTGCTAAGCCCAATTAGCGGGAGATTCAGTAAGAATGTAAATGAGCTTAGGGCCGAACTCTTGTCGAATCCCTCCATTGTAAACGTAGCAGGTAACGATTGGACGCCTGTTTCAATCTTAAGTACTTTTTCAGTGGGAAATAGTACAGATAAGCAACAAATAGTATTTGGTGATCAGGTAGATGAAAATTTTATAAGAACAAACGGGATTGAATTAATAGCAGGAAATGATTTTAATGCGCAGGATATAAAAGATGTTTCAAACGACAACGACTCGTTGAATGTGTATCATTATATCTTAAATGAAACTGCAGCTAAGGCAATGGGTTGGACTCCACGGGAAGCAATTGGTAAAAAGATTTCGCTGATGTCGGGCCCGTTTGCCGAAGTAAAGGGAGTTGTAAAAGATTTTCATTTCGCGTCGTTGCATTCGGAAATTAAACCCTTGGTGCTTATACCAACCAACAGGCCACGCCAGCTTTTGATAAGAACCACCGGGCAAAATTTACCGGCAACAATTGCTTTCATTAAAAATAAATTTCACGAATGGAGCCCGGACGATCTATTCGACTACCACTTTCTTGATGATGAGTATAATGAAATGTACGCATCGGAGGAGCGTATTGGTAAGGTGACTGACATCTTTTCAGTAATAGCCATTTTTCTTGCTTGTTTAGGGTTGTTTGGTCTATCAGTCTATGAGGTAAGACTCCGTACAAAAGAAACCGGCGTGCGAAAGGTTTTGGGTGCATCAGTGAATGATATTGTCGTATTATTATCCGGTAGTTTTATTAAATGGGTATTCCTGGCATTTCTGATTTCCATGCCGGTATCGTGGATTGTTATGAACGAGTGGTTACAGAGCTTTGCCTATCGAATAAAACTGAGTTGGCAAGTCTTTGCGATTGCTGGTATCTCTGTTTTTGCTATTGCTCTATTAACAGTAAGTTTTCAATCAATAAAAGCAGCGTTGGTAAACCCGGTGGAGAGCCTGAGGACAGAATAAAGAATAATGAATAAAGAACAACGAATAATGAACGATGACTGACTAAATCGTAAATCGTAATTCGGAAATCGTAAATATAAAACTATGTTCAAAAACTATCTAAAAACCGCTATTCGAAATCTCAGGAAGAATAAAGCATTTTCTTTCATTAATATTTTCGGACTGGCTATTGGTCTTTGTTGTTTTATGCTTATAGCATTGTTTGTATACAGTGAGTTGAGTTATGATAAGTATCCCGGCGATGCAAAAAATATGTATCGCGTATTGCTCAGTGATGCCGGAAATGGGGATGTAGCCGTGTATCCGGACGTAGATTTCGCGGTAGGTCCGGGGATGAAAAATGCGTTTCCTGAAGTAAAGGCATTTACAAGAGTCTCGCCGGCAACAGATTTTGTGAAATATAATGATCAGCAGTTCAAGGAAAACAAATTGGCATTTGCGGATTCGAATTTTTTGCAGCTATTTTCAATCCCGTTGACCGAAGGAAGCAATAAAAATGCCCTGGTACAACCCAATTGCGTTGTGATCTCCAGATCGTTTGCAAAAAAGTATTTCGGAGATCAGGACCCGGTTGGTAAATCTCTTACGATAGGATTACATAATGCTCTTTATAAAGTAACCGGCGTTTTTGATAAAGTACCGGACAATTCACATTTTCATTTTGATGCCTTTATGAGTTTAACTACATGGCATATTACCAATCCGACGTGGAATAATCTTGGTCCGTATACTTACTTATTGCTAAATAAAAATGCTGATCCTAAAAAGCTACAGGCAAAATTCCCTCAGTTGGTTGCAAAATACGTAGTACCGGAAAACCAACGTGACATGGGTATCAGTTTGGAAGAAGCGCAAAAATCGGTAAACACTTTTATCTTTTCCCTGCAGCCACTCACTGATATCCACCTGTACTCGCACACGAAATATGAACTGGAACCCAACGGTGATATTCAATATGTATATATTTTTTCAGCCCTCGCCGTATTTATCCTGTTGCTTGCGTGTATCAATTTTACTAACCTCTCCACAGCGAGAGCTGTCAAACGGGCAAAAGAGGTGGGTATAAGAAAGGTAATGGGGTCAGCACGGCTGCAATTGATGAGACAATTTCTTACAGAATCAATCGTGTTGAGCCTGTGCGCGATGATACTGGCATTTCTTTTTACCATCCTGTTGCTGCCATATTTCGATAGCCTGGCGGGAAAAGAAATTCACATTCATTACCTGCTGCAATTTAAGATTATCATTTCGCTGGTCGCATTGATCGTTATGGTAGGAGTCCTTGCCGGCATTTACCCTGCTTTCTTTTTATCTTCTTTTAATCCTGCAAAAGTTTTGAAAGGTGCGTCGGTCTCTAACCGGAAAAGTCTTTTGCGAAGCGGATTGATCGTCTTCCAGTTTTTTGTTTCAACTGCATTGATCATCGCCACATTGATTGTGTCCCGCCAGTTGCATTACATGCAAAATAAGAAACTTGGATATGACTCCGAACAGGTTTTGTGCATTCCGGACGGGCGGTTGCTTGGCGACAATCAATCAGCTTTTAAACAGCAATTGTTGCAGGATGCCCGTGTGGCGAGTGTCAGTATTTCAAGATCAGTGCCCGGGGACCTGTTTATGGATGGCACAGAAATATTTCCCAAAAATGAGAATGGCAACGGACAGGAAATTCATACCAATATTTTTCATGTGGATTATGATTACCTGAATACGCTTGGCATCAGGATCAAAGAAGGAAGAAACTTTTCAAGAGATTATCCCACCGATTCCGCGAGTGGAGTAGTCATTAATGAAGCGGAGGTTAGGCAATTGGGATGGAGTCATACCAACCCTGTTGGTAAAACAATTGTTCGCTCGGGGCAACAGCAATTAAAAGTGATTGGAGTAGTAAATGATTTCAATTATGCATCTGCCAAACAGGAGGTGGCGCCTTTAATGATGGTGCTGGGCAGAAATTTTGGTGGGTTTATTATTAAAATTAAAACCAGTGATGTAACGGGTTTTATAAGCGATCTCAAAAAATACTGGAACAGTTTTTCTCCGCAAGGCCCATTGAACTTTTCTTTTTTAGATGAAACATTTGCTGCCTTATATGCCAATGAAGAACGGACACAACAAATTTTTTCATCGTTTTCAGTGATTGCTATTATTATTGCGGCGCTGGGACTATTTGGCCTCTCAGCATTTGTAATCGAACAACGAACCAAGGAAATTGGCATCCGGAAAGTGTTGGGTGCATCCGTGCAACAGGTGTTGCTGTTGGTATCGAAAGAATTTTTATCATTGGTAGTAATTGCATTCGCGATATCAATTCCTGTCACATGGCTTGCGATGCACAAATGGCTGGAGAGCTATGCTTACCGGATAAATATTGGTGCAGGCGTATTTGCCATAGCGGGGATGACAGCTATATTGATCGCTTTAATTACTATCAGTTTCCAGGCGATGAAAGCAGCGGTAGCAAATCCTGTTAAGTCGCTCCGGGCAGAATAGTTATGATGTGGAATGTAAAATGTACGATGCACAGCCATTAGCTAAAAGCTTCTACTAAATCAGGGTTTCCGGTCTTTACAGGCGGATCAGGAAAAATCTTGTTGAGTTCTGCTTTGCTACACCGGCTTCATGGAAATCCGGCTGAGATATAAAAAAACCAGCCGGCGCTTTAAATCTTATGGGGCTTTCCGTTCACGTCTTCATAATCATCAATAGCTTTTTTAATAGCCGAATTAAAACCAGCTTCGCCATGTCGAAGCCATGTGTCCTCGCCATCATTGAGCCAGGTTCCATCTTTTGTTTTCAGCAGGCGGTATTCGCTAATATCATACACCGGCTCTACTTCCACTATGTAGGCAATTTTTTCTTCTGTGTTCAGCTTTCGCGTCGCCGAAAAAAGATCCATAAACTTCTTTTTATCTTTTTTTCTTATTCCTGTTTTTACATTTCCCTGCCTGTTGTTGGGAAGTTGGATAAAATACTGAGCCATATAAATTTTATTTTTTCATGAATACGGTTATCATTAGAATGGAAATTAGGAAATGAAGTAAAGTTCCCCGCGATGAATTTGCTGAGTGGTAATAAATAGGGCAATAACGGTTAGATATAAATGAAAAAAGGTTATAGTAAAGAAAGCTACTTTGAACAGAAGACCATGATAATGTTTTTCTTGAAATAATTAGACGAATCGCCGCAACCAAAATTTCCCTAACTTGACTTTAATATAAATCAAGAATTGAAATTATGAAAATAGCTACCTACAATGTAAACGGTATTAGCGCCCGGTTGCCTGTACTGCTTCGCTGGCTGAAAGAAGCAGCTCCCGATGTAGCCTGCCTGCAGGAACTGAAAGCGCCGGATGAAAAATTCCCGCTACAGGCCATAGAGGATGCGGGGTATCACGCCATCTGGCATGGACAAAAAAGCTGGAACGGTGTTGCGATACTTACCCGCGGTGAACCGGCGGTAGAGACAAAACGCGGGCTCGCCGGTAATTCAGAAGATGTGCAGAGCCGTTACATAGAAGCCAAGTTGAAGGGAATTACGATCGGATGTCTTTACCTGCCAAACGGGAACCCTTACCCGGGACCCAAATTCGATTATAAACTTAATTGGTTCGAAAGATTTACGGCTCATGCAGCGGACTTATATGCTTCCGGTAATCCTGTGGTGCTTACGGGCGACTATAATGTAATACCTACTGAAATAGATGTATACAAGCCCGAACGTTGGGTAAATGATGCCTTGTTCCGCGTCGAAACGCGGGAAGCTTTTAATGCGCTTATGGGCCAGGGATGGACCGATGCCCTTCGCAAATTGCATCCTGAAGAAGTGATCTATACGTATTGGGATTTTTTCCGCGATGCCTATAATCGCAACGCGGGTTTACGTATCGATCATTTTTTGCTAAGCCCGAATGTTGACAAAAATTTACTTGCTGCCGGTGTTGACCGCAATGTTCGCGGATGGGAAAAGACCAGCGATCATGCGCCGGTTTGGATAGAGTTGAAAGAGCTGTAATAAATGATGAAAATGCGTTAAAAATATTTAGAGCCACTCTCGCTTCTCCTTGAAGGCGTACCCTTCAGCGCACAGCTAACCAAGCCATCTGAAAAACCCGTTTTTGAGATAGGAAACCCTACGTTGGCGTTCTCTTGCAATACCGTCGATCAGACCAGGGCCATAATCCTCTCGCTGTACCCAACTGTTCACTTTCTATGTTCAACTGTCCGTTTACGAACACTTCCGTAAGACACATCTTATAATAAGTAATTCTTTTTCAACACAGTAGATGCTTGGTACATTGCTTGAAAACTAATTATAGCATACTGTAAAATCACCGACATGATCTGGAGTTTTTTAAAAACGACTAACCGTAGGTATCGGGACGTGGTCGCAGTTGGCCTGGAGATAATGTTGTTGATGTTTTTGGTTGGGGGGTTTAAATACTATCAAAGCAACATTGGCGAATCCCGGGAAAAGTTTGAGCACGGAATAGTCAATTTGAAGATCTAGTGAGTTGAAAATTTGAAAATGGAAATCTTGTATCATTAAATCATACGCCCGAACTTATCTTTTATGTTCAAAAACTATTTTAAAACAGCATGGAAGGCTTTCATCCGCAACAAAGCATTTACTGCTATTAATGTCCTTGGGTTATCCATTGGCGTTAGCGCCGCACTGATCATCTTCTTGATCGTGCAGTTCGAGTTTGGGTATGATAAAGTGGAAACAAGCCGTGACCGGATTTATCGTGTAGTGATGGATTTAAAATTCAATGGCAATGAAGCGCATTCGGCTGCCGTGGTGGCGCCACTTAGCGCTGCTATACAGCGGGAAGTCGCCGGCGTGGAAGCAACGGTTCCCATAATGCAGTTCCAGGGTGATGCAACTGCTAAAGTTAGTATTGAAAGGAAAGGATCGTCGCAACCGGCAGTGTTTAAAAAGCAGCCGGACATTGTATTTACCAACCCGCAATATTTTTCATTATTGCCGTACCAGTGGCTGGCCGGTTCTCCGGCATCTTCATTAAGTAATCCATTCAACGTGGTGCTAACGGAAAGCAGGGCCAAAGAATATTTCCCATCGTCGGAACTCAATAACGTCCTCGGGAAAACGATTCGTTATAATGATGACTTCTCTGCAACCGTGTCGGGCATTGTAAAAGATTTGGATGCCCATACCTCATTTGATGGCGTTGAGTTCATTTCATTTTCTACCATCGCTCAAACCCACATGAAACAGGATTTTATGATGGATACCTGGAATGACTGGATGGGTTATTCTCACCTGTATATAAAACTGGCCAAGAACAGTACTGCTGCGAACGTTCAAATACAATTAAACGGGTTATTGAAAAAATATAACAAGGACGCCAACAAAGACGCGGCGAATACTATGGCCTTTCACCTGCAGCCTTTAAGCGATGTTCATTTCAACAGCACGTATGCCGACTTCGATCAAAGAATAGCACATAAGCCAACATTATATGGATTATTTGCTGTTGCCGCATTTCTCCTGTTACTTGCCTGTATCAATTTTATCAATCTTACTACAGCCAATGCAGGGCATCGTGCAAAGGAAATTGGAATTCGAAAGACTATGGGCGGTTCCAGGAAACAACTCGTTTTCCAGTTTTTAGGCGAAACATTTTTACTAACGGTTGCGGCTTGTATTATAGCATTTTGCCTGGCTCCATTCCTGCTTGCATTGTTTGCTGATTTTATTCCGCCGGGTTTACAATTTCAACCGTTTCAACAACCTTATATCTTTTTGTTTTTATTCCTGTTGGCTTTGATAGTATGCTTTCTTTCTGGCTTGTACCCTGCTTTTATTCTATCAGGTTATAAACCGGTAAATGTTTTAAAAAATCAATCGTTCGTCGGCAAAAATGAAACGAGGCATGCATGGATACGAAAAACACTAACGGTATCGCAATTTGTAATTGCACAGTTTTTTGTAATTGCTACGGTTATAGTTAGTAAACAAATAAATTTTTCATTACATGCCGATATGGGCTTCAGGAAAAATGCTGTGGTAAGCTTTGATGTGCCCCGCAGGGATACGGTTGCCAATCATCGGTCTGTTTTGTTTAATGAAATACAATCACTACCCGGTGTACAGATGGTGAGCAGAGGCTTTTTAACACCGGCTGATAAAGGCGAAGCGTATACAGATATAAAATATGAAGGCACAGCAAATAACAATAAAGAACAGGTGCAGTTGCGGTGGGGCGATACCAGTTATCTGAAATTGTTTAACATTAAATTACTTGCGGGAAGGAATGTTCAGGAAAGTGACACCATAAAAGAATTTTTGATAAATGAAACTTACGCAAAAGAACTCGGCTTTACACATCCCGAAGATGCGTTAGGCAGGCAATTGGAGTTTAATGGTAAGCAAATGCCGATAATAGGTGTAATGCATGATTTTCATGAACAGTCCTTTCATGAGCCGGTTGGTCCACTGGTATTTGCATCGTTTGATAACAGGAGTTATTTCTTTCATGTTCTTTTGCAGCCCGAAAATGCTGAAGGCACTTCATGGAAGACTACCATCAGTAAAATTCAAATGTTGTATCACCAAATATATCCTGACGCAGATTTTAGTTACGCTTTTTTAGATGATACCGTTGCAAAGTTTTATGAAACGGAGCAGCACACAGCGAGCCTGTTAAATTGGGCAACAGGCTTGTCAGTGCTTATAAGTTGCCTGGGCTTGTTAGGTCTTGTAATGTTCACGATCAGTACCCGCACGAAAGAGATAGGTATCCGGAAAATACTGGGTGCTACGGTTGCCAACATTATTTCCATTTTGTCAAAGGAATTTGTGCAGTTGGTGCTCATCGCCTTTGTAATTGCAACGCCGATAGCATGGTGGGCGACACATAAGTGGCTCGAAGATTTCGTGTACAGGACGTCGATGAGTTGGTGGATTTTTGTTTTATGCGGGCTGAGTTTGTTGCTGGCTGCACTTATTACATTAAGCGTGCAAACTATCAAAGCAGCATTGGCGAATCCCGTGAAAAGCCTGAGGACAGAATAAATCAGCTAACAGCTAAGGCCTAAAAGCTACTAACCAAAAGAACCTTATGTTTCAAAATTATTTCAAGATCGCCTGGCGGAACCTTATAAAGAACAAGGCGCATTCACTCATTAATATAACGGGCCTTGCCGTAGGCATGGCCGTTGCCATACTCATAAGCTTATGGATATACGATGAGGTGTCTTTCAATAAAAATTTTAAAAATTATGATCGTATTGCGCAGGTGATGCAGCACCAGACTTTTAATGGTGACGTCGGGACGCAACGATCGCTGCCTTATTTAATAGGTGACGAATTGAGAAGAGATTATGGTAGTGACTTTAAATACATCAGTATGTCGTCATGGAATAGTGAACATGTGCTGAAGTCCGGCGACAAGATAATCACGCAAAGAGGCAACTATATGGAACCACAGGTAACCGGGATGCTTTCATTGCATATGATTGAAGGAACAAGGGCTGCACTGAACGGGTATCACGCTGTCATTCTTTCGGTTTCCGCCGCGAAGGCGTTATTCGGGCAAGTGGATCCGATGGGTAAAGCAATCAGGATCGACGACAAGTTTGATGTTACTGTTACCGGTGTGTATAAGGACCTGCCGTATAATTCCGATTTCCGGGACCTTGCATTTATTGCTCCCTGGCAACTGTATATTGACAATAATAACTGGCTTGAAAAAGCTAGTAACCCGTGGCGCAACAATTCTTTCCAGGCTTATGTGCAGGTGGCTGACCGTGCAGATATGAAAAAGGTGTCAGAAAAGATAAAGGATTGCAAATTAAGAAATGTAACGCCCGCAGACGCCGCCTTCAAACCGGTGGTGTTTTTATTATCCATGGACAAGTGGCATTTGTATGCTGAATTTAAGAATGGCGTGAATGTTGGTGGCAGAATTGAGTTTGTCAGGTTGTTTGCTATCATCGGATTTTTTGTTTTACTTCTTGCGTGTATCAACTTTATGAACTTAAGTACAGCGCGGTCGGAAAAGCGGGCCAAAGAGGTCGGTATTCGCAAAGCAATAGGCTCAATGCGTGCACAGCTCATCAGGCAATTTTTTTCAGAATCATTGTTGATCACCATATTTGCCTTTTTTGTTTCATTGATATTGGTTCAGTTGATCCTCCCGGCCTTCAATAATGTAGCTGATAAAAAAATGAGCATCTTATGGGCCAGCTCGTGGTTTTGGCTTGAAAGCATCCTGTTTGTATTGTTCACGGGCTGCATAGCGGGTAGTTATCCCGCATTGTACCTTTCTTCGTTTAAGCCGGTGAAAGTTTTGAAAGGCACGTTTCGTACAGGCCGGCTCGCTATGCTCCCCCGAAAAGTATTGGTGGTACTGCAGTTCACGGTCTCCGTTGTATTAATTATCGGGACCATTGCTGTTTTCAAACAGGTGCAGTATGCGAAGAACCGTCCAGTGGGTTACAGCCGTGACGGATTGATCAGTTCCTACATGACGACGGAAAATATACACGACCATTTTGATGTAGTAAGCAATGAGCTGAAAAATTCAGGAGCCATCACTTCTATGGCCGAGTCTTCCAGTGCTACGTATTATGTTGGTGAAACAGATAATGGGTTTAATTGGGAAGGCAAAGATCCTTCCTTGCAGGGGGATTTTAATGTGGTATATGTTTCAAAAGATTTTGGTAAGACGATCGGGTGGCAGTTCAAGGAAGGTCGTGATTTTTCAAAAGACTTTCCAACGGACTCATCAGGAATGATCTTAAATGAAGCTGCTGTAAAATTTATGGGAATACAAGACCCTCTCGGAAAAATTATCAACTGGGACGGACATCTTTATCATGTCATTGGCGTTGCAAAGGATATGGTGATGCAATCCCCGTATGAACCGATTTTCCGGACCGTTTTTGTAACAAATAGCGACCCGCAGGAAGTTGTGGATATGAGAGTAAATCCGGCCGAAAATATGCATGACGCGTTGATGAAGATCGGATCGGTTTTTAAAAAATACAATCCCGAACAGCCTTTCGACTATCACTTCGCTGATGAGGAGTATGCAAAAAAGTTTGGAGATGAAGAACGTATTGGCACGCTGGCCGGCTTTTTTGCGGCACTTGCGATATTTATTTCGTGCCTCGGTTTGTTTGGAATGGCATCGTTCATGGCTGAACAGCGCACAAAGGAAATTGGGGTGAGAAAAGTGCTGGGCGCATCGGTATTTAATTTATGGAGATTATTGTCGAAAGATTTCGTAGTACTCGTATTGATTTCACTGGTAATTGCCATCCCGGTAGCATATTACTTCATGTACAACTGGCTACAGAACTACGAGTACAGGACCACGTTAGGTTGGTGGATTTTTGGAGGCGCCGGCACAGGGGCATTGCTGATTACTTTGTTGACCGTAAGTTTTCAATCCATAAAAGCGGCACTTGCCAACCCGGTAAAGAGTTTGAGAACAGAATAAAAAAATTATGAATTCAAATAAAAATTTAAGCACATGAAAAAGTTTTTTTCTGCATTATTTATCGCATGTATCGCTATTCCGGCCTTTGGCCAGAAAACATTGTATATGACCAAATCACTTTCGGGTGAATCTGTGAATAATGTCGAAGCAAAAACATCCGGCGGCAGTATTGATGTTTCGGGTGACCATGACCAGGATGCACGCCTGGAAGTGTACATTTCAGCGAACGGGCATGCGGGTACCTTGTCAAAAGAGGAGATTGACAACAAGATTAAGGACAACTATGATTTTTCAGTGGACGTGTCGGGAGGCAGGCTAACCGTGATCGCCTTACCGAAGCACAATTTCAGGAACTGGAAAAAAGGGCTGAATATTTCCTTTAAAATATTTGTACCGCAGCAGGTATCTACAGATCTGTCGACAAGCGGCGGAAGCATTTCATTGAGCGACCTGTCCGGCACCGAAGAATTCAGGACGAGTGGTGGCAGACTCACTGTTGAGAAACTTTCCGGGAAGATTCATGGGGGAACCAGCGGCGGTAGTATCCGGGTAACTGATTCAAAAGACGATATTGATCTCGGTACCAGTGGTGGAGGTATTGACGCAACGAATTGTACCGGGAACATCAGGTTAAGTACTTCGGGCGGATCCATCAGGCTTGCACAACTCAAAGGAGATATAAAAGCCGGAACCAGCGGAGGTTCGATACACGCAAAAAATATTGACGGGGAGTTGGATGCCTCCACATCCGGTGGCAGCCTTGATCTGAAAGCGCTTTATTGTAGCCTGGATGCATCTACCAGCGGAGGTAACATTGATGCAGAAATAGCAGAAGTAGGTAAATATGTGAAGTTGAATAATTCCGGAGGCCATATCAATCTGACCTTACCAAAAGATAAGGGATACAACCTCAAATTATATGGTAATAAGATGGACCGGAATTTCTCACTCAGTAATTTCAGTGGGACCGTGAAGGAGGATAAAATTGAAGGAACTATCAATGGTGGTGGCATTCCCGTTACGGCCGATGCAAGTGGAGGAAAGGTCAATTTGTCTTTTAATTAATTCAATGCAAGCCATTAATTGATTTTATGTTTAAAAATTATTTCAAAACTGCGTGGAGGAGTTTGAGACGCAATAGAACCTATGCGCTCATTAACGTAATAGGATTATCGGTTGCAATAGCTTCCTGTTTACTTATTTTTTTAGTGATTCGATTTGAAACCAGCTTTGATAATTTTCACAAAAACAAAGGCCGCATTTATAGAGTTGTTGCAGCAACAAAAACACCTGACGGAGTGAATTATTCAAGAGCTACCGCTTTCCCGGTTGCCGAAGGCTTGCGGATAGATTACCCGCAACTGGAACACGTTGCCCGTATCTGGGAACAGGATAAGAATGAAATAACTTTAATGAATGATAATAGCAACAGTTCTCAAAAAAAATTTGAAGAGAATAACGATGTGTTTTTTGCCGAGCCTGAATTTTTCGACATATTTAATTTCCCTCTCATTGCCGGCAATCCTAAAACTGCTTTATCTGAGCCTAATACTGCATTACTTACACAAGCGACTGCGGAGAAATATTTTGGGAACTGGCGCGATGCCCAAAACCAATATATTAAATACAACAACGATAAAGTTTATAAGATTACGGGTATATTAAAAAATATTCCGGTGAATACCGACTTCCCTTTGCAAATTGTGCTTTCTTTTAAAAGTTCGGGTCAGGACACTTCAACAGATTGGGTAAGCCAAAGCGGAAATCTAAACACTTTCGTAATGCTTCCCAAAAATATGTCTGAAAAGCAATTTGACAACGACCTTAAAACCTTCGTAAAAAAGCATACGCCCGCTGAATATGCCAATCAGGGTTATATACTGCAACCGTTAAGCGACATACATTATAACAGCGAATTCGGTACTTTTAGAGGAAGCACATTCAGTAAAGAGCTGATAACTGCATTAAGCTTAATAGAACTGTTTCTTTTGATTATTGCCTGTGTAAATTTTATAAACCTGGCAACCGCTCAGGCTGCAAACCGTTCAAAAGAAGTAGGTGTAAGAAAAGTGCTAGGCAGCAGCAAAAAGCAATTAATTTTTCAATTTCTGAGCGAGACATTGCTGATTACTTCTGGTGCGGTGATGGTTGCCATAGTCATTGCATACCTTACATTAGCTTTTCTGAACAACCTGTTGCAAACGTCCGTTACAATTCATTTTGATTTTTCAACGGTTGCATTTTTATCAGGTACTGTAATGGCTGTTACATTTTTATCAGGTTGCTATCCTGCAATTATTTTATCTGGGTTCAATCCCATTACAGCATTGAAAAGCAAATTCACCGCTAAGATGGTAGGCGGCCTTTCCATGAGAAGAGCATTGGTTGTATTGCAATTTATCATCGCACAAGCCTTTATCATTGGCACATTGACTATTGTAAGACAAATGAACTTTCTAAGAAATGCATCCATGGGTTTTAATAAAGAGGCCATGGTAACTGTCCCCTTTCCAAATGACAGTGCAAACCTAACCAGGGTAAATGCATTAAAAAATCAGTTGCTGCAACAGCCCGGTATTAAAGATGTAAGCTTGAGTACATTCAGTCCTGCCGACGATTCGCATTGGGGAAGTGATTTTAGGTTTGATAACGGACTGAAACACTCCGATTTTAATGCAGACCTTAAATGGGCCGACGCCGATTATTTTAAAACCTATAATATTCAGTTCGTCGCAGGCGTCCCTTATCAACAGCAAGATACTGTAAGTGGGTTTGTAGTAAATGAAGCCATGACAAAAAAATTGGGCTTTCAAAACCCTGAAGATATCCTGGGAAAGAAAATAAATTTCTGGGACGGTTCAATAGTCGCCCCCGTGGTTGGAGTGGTAAAGGATTTTCATGGTACTTCGCTGGCAAAAGAAATAAGGCCTACTGTGTTGGGGTCATTAAAGTGGGCATACCAGCTAATCAGTATAAAAATGAGTCCTCGGAATACAAAGCAAACTTTGGCAGCCATACAAAAAATATGGAGTAATACTTATCCTGATTATGTTTATGAATACCAATTTCTCGATGAGAAGATTGCAAGCTTTTACAAACAGGAAGATAAGCTTTCGCAGCTCTTTAAAATATTTGCAGGCATGGCTATTTTTATTTCCTGTCTTGGTTTATATGGGCTTGTTTCATTCATGGCTGTTCAGCGCACTAAAGAAATGGGAATCAGAAAAGTATTAGGTGCTTCGGCAAGCCATATCGTCTATTTATTTTCTAAAGAATTTACGCTGTTAATTGCTATAGCATTTTTAATTGCTGCACCGATTGGCTATTTTTTCATACATGTATGGCTGCAACACTTTGCATACAGAATCAACATAGGTGCAGGCGTATATGTCCTTGCGATTGTTATTGCTATTGTCATCGCATGGCTTACGGTTGGCACCCGGGCAATAAAAGCAGCGGTGGCAAACCCGGTTGAGTCTTTGCGAACAGAATAAAGAACAATGAATAACGGACATAGAACGATAAATAATTAAACCGTAAATCGTACTTCGTAAATTATAAACATGTTTAAAAATTATTTCAAAACTGCCTGGCGGAATTTGAGGAAAAATAAAACTTTTTCGCTCATCAATATTGCAGGTTTATCTATAGGAATGGCTGCCTGCTTTTTGATTCTGCAGTATGTAAGCTTTGAATTGAGCTACGACCGGTTCAATAAAAATGCACCGGATATTTATCGCGTAGTAAATGACCGTTATCAAAACGGTAAACTTGCCCAACATGGAACGATAACCTACTCTGCTATCGGCAATGCGATGCAGGATGATTTTCCTGAAGTGATCAATCATACAAGAGTTGAACCATTTGATAATGGAATAATAACTTATGGAAATGAAAAGATTGGCGACCTGAAAATACTGGCGGTTGATAATTCTTTTCTTTCCATGTTCTCTTATCCTATAGTTGCCGGAGATAAGACAACCGCCCTGGAAAACCCTGATTGCGTTATTCTAACGGAAACGCTTGCACGAAAAATATTTGGTGTAAAGGGAAATGATTTTGAGCCGCTGGTTGGAAAAACAATTGTGATTGCACGTGATTCTCTCCCTTACAAAATAACAGCAATCATGAAAGATGTTCCCGAAAATTCGCATCTTAGCTTCGATTTGCTGGCTTCTTATAACAGCTTATACAGCGGCAAGAATGCCAACTGGCAGCAAGCTGATTACGATTTCCAGGATTCTGATTTCTGGCATTACCTTCAACTGCGCCATGGCACGGATTATAAAACATTGCAGGCAAAGTTTGCGGCATTCAGTCAACGACACTTCCAGGGAAACAAAGTCTCAGGAAGTATAGAAAAATTTTATTTACAACCGCTCTTAAAAGCACATTTGTATTCCGACTTTGAATACGAGATCGGCAAAACAGCAAGTGCAACTGTAGTGTGGGGCTTATTAATTATTGCGCTCTTAATCATCTTTCTTGCATGGATCAATTACATCAACCTGTCAACCGCCAAATCGATGGAAAGAGCGAAGGAAGTGGGTGTGAGAAAAGTAGCCGGAGCCAGTAAGCAGCAACTCATCAGGCAGTTTCTTACAGAATCGTTTCTTATTAATCTTGTTGCCCTTTCTATTGCCTTCCTGGTTGTGACACTCGTTCAGCCGGGCTTCAATAGTTTGATACAACATCAGCTATCCTTACGCTACTTGTTTGAACAGGAACTGAGTGGCTATAGCATGAGCGCTGCGCTGATTATACTTATTCTTACCGGGATTTTTGTGTCTGGTTTTTATCCGGCGTTTGTGCTTTCATCCTTTAAGCCGGTTGCTGTTTTAAAAGGAAAATTTTCGACATCAGGTAAAGGAATTTTGTTGCGCAAGGCTTTGGTAGTGGGGCAGTTTACAATCACGATCACATTGATCATTGGTTCATTCGTTGTATACAGGCAAATGAGTTTTGTTAGCAAGCAGGATCTCGGCATGAACCTGTCGCAGATATTGGTAATAAAACCGCCTGTGCTTACCAACTGGGATTCCACATTCATTACACGGGAAAATGCTTTCAAGAATGAGCTGACACAATTACCGCACGTAAAGGGAGCATCTGTAATTGACAGGGTACCCGGCAAAGAAATGGCGAGGACGTTTGACGTTCGACGTGTGGGTACAAATACCGACAATAAGTTGTCAATGCGCGATGCAAGTGTGGACGCTGATTTTATAAAAGTGTTCGACATAAAATTACTGGCCGGAAGAAATTTCACTAATTCAGATTTTAATCCGGACTGGCAAAAACTGCACAACGTAATATTGAATGAATATGCGGTGAAGCAATTAGGTTTTCAATCTGATAAAGATGCGATAGGTAACGCCATAAAATTATTTGGAAGAGACTGGGACATTGTTGGTGTTATAAAAAACTTTCATCAAAAATCATTGAGATACGCCGTAGAGCCAACGATACTGCTGCCCGGCTATGGCACGGACAATCCTGTTTGCATAAAAGTAGATACTAAAGATCTGCCATCTACCATCAATGCAGTGAAAGAAAAGTACGCATCATTCTTCCCGGGTAATTATTTCGATTATTATTTTTTAGATGATCATTTCAACCAGCAATATGCCAATGACGAACTCTTCGGTCGTGTGTTTGCCATCTTTTCGGGCTTCGCTATTTTTATTGCCTGTCTTGGGCTGCTGGGTTTATCATTATTTGCAACATCACAGCGCACCAAAGAAATTGGTGTGCGTAAGGTATTAGGAGCATCGGTCTCCAATATTATCGTTTTGCTTTCGAAAGATTTTATAAGGCTGGTATTGATTGCGTTTATTGTCGGTTCGCCGGTTGCATGGTTTGTGATGCATAGCTGGCTGCAGAACTATGCATACCGTATCAACATCAGCGCATGGATTTTTATTGCTGCGGGAGTATTGGCAGTGGTCATTGCGTTGGCTACGATAAGTTTCCAGGCAGTGAAGGCTGCAATGGCAAATCCGGTGAAGTCATTGCGGGCAGAGTGACGGACCGTGAGTTGTGAATAAAGCTAAAATCTTAAACAGACCTTTTATGATTAAAAACTTTATAAAAACAGCAATCAGGAACCTGAAGCGCAGCAAAGGTGTTTCTTCAATTAATATTTTAGGATTAGCTGTAGGTATGGCAGCGGCTATGCTCATTTTGTTGTGGATACAGAACCAGCTTGGCATTGATCGTTTTTACAAAAATGAGAGCCGGATCTACCTGATGTATAACCGCGATAAAAATGAATCTGGCGAAACCTATGTATGGCCCAATACACCCCAAATACTGGCGCCCACGTTAAAAAAAGATTATCCAGAAGTAGAAGATGCTGTTCGCTACAGGAATGTAACTTTTCTGCTTTCTGCAAATGACAAGCATTTGAATATCCAGGGTGCTTTTGCAGACAGTAGTTTCCTGGATGTATTTAATTTTTCATTGCGGCGGGGACAAGCACAACAATCTTTATCGAATAGCTACAGTATCGTAATAACGGCCTCATTGGCCAAAAAGTTTTTCGGCAATGAAGAAGCAGTGGGTAAAACGATTCGTATTGATAGTGTAAATAACTGTACGGTAACAGCGGTGCTCAAAGACCTTCCCAATAACACTCAGTTCAATTTTGAATACCTGCTGCCCTGGTCGTATATGAAAAAGATCGGGTGGACAGACAGCGACTGGAATAATAACGGCGTATATACGTATGCGCTATTACAGCCTAATACTTCACAGTCAGCGTTTGATAAGAAGGTAAGAAATATAACAATTAGCCATACTAACGGAACGGTATCCCCGTCAACAACCGAAGTATTTACACAACCGTTGAGCCGTGCATACTTATATTCAACGACAGTAAATGGAAAACTGACGGAAGGCCCGATTGAAACGGTCAGACTCTTTGCCATAATTGCAGCATTTATATTATTAATCGCCTGTATCAATTTTATGAACCTGAGCACAGCACGCAGCGAAAAACGTGCAAAGGAAGTAGGCATTCGAAAAGTAATGGGAGCGGGAAAAATAAAACTCGTTACCCAGTTTTTGGCGGAGAGTGTGGTGCTTTCATTTTTTTCATTTGTGGTGGCGCTCGCGTTGGTACAGATCAGTTTAAAGCCTTTCAATGACCTGACAGGAAAAGAACTTTTCATTGATTATTCAGATTATTCTTTCTGGCTCTTTGCGTTTGCATTCATACTTTTTTCGGGCATTTTGGCGGGAAGTTATCCTGCCTTCTTCCTCTCATCATTTAATCCTGTTAAGGTATTAAAAGGCACATTTAAAAAAGCCGGCGCCGCGGTAAGTCCGCGTAAAGTGCTGGTGGTAGTGCAATTCACTTTCGCGATTATTCTTATCATCAGTACGATCATTGTTTACAGGCAGATACAATATGCATTGAACAGGAACTCCGGCTACAATAAAAACAATCTCATCTATACTTTTGCGCAAGGCGATGTTGATAAACATTATGATCTTATTAAGCATGATCTCTTAAGCAGTGGTGCTGCAGTTTCTATGACAAGATGTGCAAATCCCGTTACAAAGGTATGGGGCGATAGCTGGGGTTACCAATGGAATGGCAGTACAAAGCAGGATGAGAAGATCGATTTTCTGAATCTGGGAACAGATGCTGATTTTACAAAAACTATTGGCGTGAAACTTATTGCAGGCCGCGATATTGATGTATATGATTATCCTACTGACAGTACTGCCGTAATGCTCAATGAAGCTGCTGTACAGCGGATGCATGTTAAAGACCCGCTTGGCATGACGATAAAGGCAACGGATGGCAGCGGACAATGGCATGTTGTAGGTATAATAAGCAATTTCATTATGGAATCGCCATATAAAAAAGATATCAACCCGATGATGATTTTTGGTCCTGCAAGAAATTTTGGATACGTGGTACATATCAGGTTCAATCCTGTAAAAACGACCGCTGACAATCTTGCAACAACCCAAAAGATTTTTAAGCTATACAATCCGCAATATCCTTTTGAATACGTGTTTGCGGACGAATCCTACGCAAGAAAATTTGAAGATACACAACGCACGGCAAAACTTGCAGCGTTGTTTGCCGGACTTACTATTTTTATTTCCTGTCTTGGTTTGTTTGCCCTGGCAACCTATACGGCAGAACAACGTACCAAAGAAATAGGAGTGCGAAAGGTTTTGGGTGCATCCGCATTTAATGTCACTGCGCTTATATCAAAAGATTTTATAAAACTGGTTGTCGTATCGTTTATTATTGCTTCTCCTGTTGCATGGTTTGCGATGAATAAATGGATACAGGGTTATTCATATCGCATCGGTATTGAATGGTGGGTGTTTGCGATGGCAGGCATAGCGACAGTATTGATTGCATTATTGACGGTAAGCTTTCAATCCATAAAAGCAGCATTGGCAAATCCTGTGAAGAGCCTGCGGACAGAATGAAGAATAATGAACAATGAATAAGGAAGGGTAAAATAAATCGTAAATCGTACTTCGTATATCGTAAATAGCAACCATGTTTAAAAATTATTTCAAAACTGCACTCCGGAATATCAGAAGACAGAAAGTTTTTTCTTTCATTAATATTACCGGGCTTGCATTAAGCCTTAGTGCCGTTTGGATCATTTCGCTGTATGTGGCAGATGAATTTAGTTATGATCGCTATAATAAAAATGCAGACAGGATATACCGGGTGGCTTCTCACGGACAATGGGGTGGGGAAAAGTTTGACATAACCGGCACATCAGGCATGCTGGCACCGGCGCTTAAAAAAGATTATCCTGAAGTGGAAGATGCCGTCCGGATTGACGCCGAAGGCGGCGGTATCATTGAGTATGGCGATAAAAAGATAAAAGATGATGCCATCTTCTTTACTGACCCTTCTTTCTTTAATATCTTTACTTATCACTTTATTGCCGGTGCTGCAACGGCACTGCAGCAACCCAATACCATTGTTCTTACCAAAACGCTTGCGTCGAAATTGTTCGGTGATCCGGCGGATGCCTTCAACAAGACTATTAACATAGATAACACGCCCACTAAAGTAAGTGCTGTTATCGATGATGTGCCGAAGAATTCTCATTTTACTTTTAATGCCGTGCGCGCCATGCCGCAGGACTACCGGGGCGATTGGCAAAATCTAAGCATCTATACCTACCTGCTTTTAAAAAAGAATGCCAGCATTGATCAACTGCGTGCAAAGATGCCTGCCTTTGTTACAAAATATCTTACCACCAATTCGCAGGATATTCACTACAGGATGGAATTACAACCGCTGACTTCTATCCATTTGCATTCACACCTGAGTTATGAGCTGGGCGAAAATCACGATATAAAATATGTCTATGTTTTATCACTGGTGGGATTGCTAATATTGATTATCGCATTTATCAATTATATTAATATTACTACCGCCCGTGCTTCCGTTCGCCTCAGGGAAGTAGCAGTAAGAAAAATAATTGGTTCGGATAAAGGAGGCCTGGTTGGCTTATTTCTTACCGAATCGATCACCATTATTCTTGCAGCGGCATTCATCAGCGTATTGCTAGTGACTGTTATTATGCCATTTGTAAATGATATTACAGGAAAGGAATTAACCCTTTGGAGATTTGGCGTGATGTCGAGTATCATGTACCTGCTTGGATTCTCTTTGGTTGCCGGTGTTATCGGCGGCCTGTATCCCGCCGTTTTCCTCTCACGTTTTAAAACCATTCCTGCTTTAAAAAATCAGCTAGGCGATGTGAAGGGGCAGCCCGTTTTCAGGAAATCATTGGTGTTGTTTCAATTTGCTGTTACCATGATATTGATCTCTGCGTCACTGGTTATTTATATGCAGATTCATTATGTAAACAACACTGATCTCGGATTCAATAAGAATCAGATGCTCACCTTTCATATTGATTCACATAATGTGAGAGAAAAGGTTCCGGCACTTCGCAACGCTTTGCTGCAAAACCCCGGAATAAAAGCGGTGGCATCAGCGGGCAACCCGATTGGAAATAACGATATAGGTATGATGGATTACAGTGTGGAAAAGAACGGTGCTTTGGATGAGCATAGTAATCTTGCTTATGGATTGGTGATTGATCCGGACTTCATTCCGGCCATGCAGATACACATGCTTGAAGGGCGCGATTTTTCCAAAGACATTCCATCCGACAGCGAGGCAGCGATCGTAAATGAAGCCTTTCTTAAAAGGCAGGGATGGACTTCAGGTGTTGGTAAAAGATTTTCAAGAGGCAAAGATTCCACCGGCAAGGCATCCTTTATAAATATTGTCGGTGTAGTAAAAGACTACCACATCTATTCTTTGCAACATAAGATAGAGCCAATGATCATGATGCTTCCGCAAAAAGCTTCTGACAGGGATAATATGTATGTACGAATAGATACAAAAAACATCCCTCAGTCGCTTGCGGCAATTGAAAAAACATTCAGGAGTTTTGATCCCTCTGCCATTCTTGATTATCATTTCCTTGACAAAAATTTTGCATCTCAATATGATGCTGAGCAAAAGCAGGGACAGGTTTTGCTTGCATTTACCATTCTCACCATCATCATCGCATGTCTTGGGTTGTTTGGATTGATCACCTTTACTGTTGGTCAGCGTGTAAAAGAAATAGGCATTAGAAAAGTACTGGGTGCGAGTGTTGGTAATATCACAGCTCTATTGGCGGGAAGTTTAATGAAAGTAATTCTTGTATCGATGCTCGTCGCGATTCCGGTTGCGTGGTTTACGATGAACAAATGGTTGCAGGACTTCGCTTATCGCATACATCTTGACTGGTGGATTTTTGCACTCGCAGGTTTTATTGCTCTTTTCATTGCTGTAGTGACACTAAGCTGGCAGTCAATCAAAGCGGCAGTTGCAAATCCTGTGAAAAGTTTGAGAACGGAATAAAGAATAGCGAACAATGATCAAAGAATAAAGAATATCGAACGATGGCAGTTGCTTCACAAATCGTACTTCGTATATCGTAAATGGCAATCTATGTTTAAAAATTATTTCAAAACTGCATGGCGCAATCTTCTCAGAGACAAAACACATTCTTTTATTAATATTCTCGGCCTTGCGCTGGGAATGACAGTGGCTTTGTTAATAGGCCTGTGGATAAAAGATGAGCTTTCCTTCAATAAAAATTTTGATAACTACGATCATATCGCCCAGGTGTATCAAAACCTGGATAACAACGGCGAGCGGATAACATGGACAAATGTTCCTTACCCTTTGGCAAATGAATTACGCAACAATTATGGAAGTGATTTTAAGCGAATAGTAATGGCTGTTGACTGGCACGATCATGTTCTTTCCATCGGCGACAAGAAGCTAAAATCAAATGGAGGTTTCTTTGAAAAGGGGATGCCACAAATGTTCTCACTGCAAATGCTGCAGGGGGCCCGTGATAAATTTAACGACCCTTCTTCTTTATTTATTTCTGCATCCTCTGCCAAAGCCTATTTTGGTAATGAAAATCCTTTGGATAAGATTATCACGATAGACCAGATGCCGCCGCTGAAAGTAGCGGGCGTATATAAAGATTTTCCACAGAATTCAACACTCGCAAATCTCAATTTTATTGCAACATGGGATTCGTGGTACAATGCCAACAACCAGTTAAGGGACATGGAAGACCCGTGGCGACCCAACTTTACACAATTGTTTGTTCAGTTAAATGATCATGCAGACATCAAAGCCGTTGACGCAAAGATCAAAGATGCGAAAATGAAGAAACTGAATGCTGATCTGCAAAAGAAAAAACCTGCATTATTTCTCCAGCCGATGAGCAAATGGCATTTATACGCTGATTTTAAAAATGGTGTAAACATAGGTGGCGATATAGAATATGTGTGGATGTTTGGTGTCATTGGAGCATTTGTATTGCTGCTGGCATGTATCAATTTCATGAACCTTAGCACTGCCAGAAGCGAACAGCGTGCAAAAGAAGTGGGCATCCGTAAAACAGTTGGCTCTCTGCGCAAACAACTAATTCTCCGTTTTTTCAGCGAATCTTTTGTAACGGTTTCTTTAGCTTTTGTTGTTGCATTGCTGCTGCTTTGGATATCGCTTCCGTTCTTTAATAACATTGACGGAAAAAATATTCCGATCCCCTGGGTGAACCAATACTTCTGGTTGTCAGCCCTGTGTTTTATTTTCATCACGGCATTATTGGCCGGCAGCTATCCGGCATTTTATTTATCATCATTCAAGCCATTACAGGTTTTGAAAGGAACTTTTAAGGCGGGCCGCTATGCAGCTATTCCTCGAAAAGTGCTGGTAGTGCTACAATTTACCGTTTCGGTAACACTTATCATTTCAACCATTATTGTGTATAAGCAAATACAGTTTGCAAAGGACAGGCCTGTTGGTTACGCGAAAGCAAATCTGGTAACTGTCCCAACATCCAATGCTAATATTCATAAGCATTTTGATGCTGTAAAAGATGAACTGATGCGCGCAGGTGTTATTACATCGATGGCCGAATCTGAAAGCCCTACCACCGGTATATGGAATAGTACCAGTGGCTTTAGCTGGCCCGGTAAAGATCCGAATTTGTCCATTGATTTTGGCGTCATTAACGCATCATTTGATTATGGCAAAACGGTGGGTTGGGAATTGGAAGATGGCCGTAATTTCTCCAGGGAATTATTGACGGATTCATCAAAACTTATATTAAATGAGGCGGCTGTAAAATACATGGGGCTGAAGCATGCTGTTGGAACGAATGTAACGTGGTGGGGACAACCTTATACCATTATTGGTGTAATCAGGAATATGATAATAGAATCTCCGTATGATGAAACAAGGCCTGTCATTTATGGCATTGCAGATGAACCGGGTAATATGGCAATTCTGCGGCTGAACTCTTCAATGAGTGCACGTGATGCATTGAGTAAAATAAAAACTGTATTTCAAAAATATAATCCCGACCAACCTTTTGAATACAACTTTGTTGATGATGTGTATGCGGGAAAATTTGATACAGAGGTAAGAGCCGGAGAACTTTCCAATGTGTTTACCATACTCGCTATTATTATTTCATGTTTGGGCTTATTTGGGTTAACGTCATTTGTTGCCGAACAACGAAGGAAGGAAATAGGCATACGCAAAGTGTTGGGAGCATCTGTTTTTGGTTTATGGAGTTTATTATCGAAAGAATTTGTGATGCTCGTTGTGTTATCTTTTTTACTGGCATTCCCGGTATCATACTATTTTATGCACAATTGGTTACAGCATTACAATTACAGAACAAGCATATCATGGTGGATTTTTATAACCGCAGGCACCGGCGCTTTGTTGATAACACTGGTAACAGTAAGCTTCCAGTCTGTCAAAGCAGCGCTGGCAAACCCGGTTGAGTCGTTGCGAACGGAATAGAATAAAGCCCCTATCCCCTAAAGAGGGAGAAGGAGCTCAATAATAAATTTTATCATCTAAAAATACTCCCCTTCAGGGGGTGGGGGTTTATGTTTAAAAATTATATCAAAATCGCCTGGCGAAACCTGATGAAGAGTAAGTTGTTTTCTTTAATCAACATTATAGGTTTGTCTGTCGGCCTTACCTGCTGCATGCTGATTACGCTTTACATTGTCGATGAAACGAGTTATGACGCTTACCAGAAAAATGCAGACAACATTTACCAGGTGGGGACTGCATTTATTGGCTTTGGCAAGACCGATAAACTTCCCAATACGCCTGCCACGATGGGAGAGACGATGAAGAACGTATTCCCGGAAATTGAGCAAACAACAAGACTGGCACCCTTGTTTGGAGAAGACAAAACGTTGCTGCAATATAGCGAGAGTCGTGGTGCAGTAAAATCTTTTTATGAGACCAAAGGTTGTATGGTTGACTCTACCTTCTTCAGAATGTTTACGTACAATTTTATTGAGGGAGATCCTCAAACCGCATTAGACAAACCCAACACGGTAGTACTGTCTGAAGAAATTGCCAAAAAAATATTTGGTGATCAGCCAGCATTAAGTAAAGTAATTCGCATTAGCAGCAGTACCAATGGTGATCATGATTTTTTAGTGACCGGTGTTTTTAAACCAATCGATAACCCTTCACATATAGATGGAAGGTTTTTTATGAGTATGATGGGCGGCTCCATGGAGGATATGATCAAACGGCAGGGAGCGAATCTCGCTACCAACAACATGTTTTATACATATCTGCAGCTCCGGCCCGGCGCTGACCCTGGGAAGCTGCAATCTAAATTTCCGTCATTCATCGACAAATATGCCGGTAATGACTTGAAAGCAATGGGCTTTTCAAAGGAACAATTTTTGGTTCCGCTAAAAAAGATCCATCTTGACGAAGATGTGAAAAATAACGTCACCGCGGGCGGAAGCGTCACCTATTTGTATATCCTCGGTTCCATTGCTCTTTTCACCTTGCTTATTGCCTGTATCAATTTCATGAACCTGGCAACGGCACGCTCGGTGAAACGATCATCTGAAGTTGGGATAAGAAAGGTTCTTGGCGCCGAAAAAAGATTTCTCATTGCACAGTTTCTTGGTGAGGCGGTCTTAATGAGCTTGTTTGCATTTGTACTGGCGTTTGCGCTGACTGAATTGTTGCTTCCGTTATTCAATACAGTTTCGGGTAAAAATCTTTCTCTTTCATTTTCAACCAACATCATTCTGATCGGTGCTTTTGTTGTGCTGTCGATAATTACCGGACTAATAGCGGGAAGTTATCCTGCATTCTTCCTTTCTTCATTTAATCCCGCAAAGGTGCTGAAAGGTAAGTTTTCCAACTCACTATCTGCGGTTGCCCTAAGAAAAGGACTGGTCATATTTCAATTCATTATTTCAATCGTATTAATCATTGCGTCGATAGTAATTGCCAGCCAGATGAATTACCTGCGTTCTGCTGATCTCGGTTTTCAGCAGAATCAACAAATAATTATCCCGCTCAGGAGCAACAATGCAAAAAAAATGTACCAGGCATTTAAGGATGAACTGTTGAAAAAAAGTTTTGTGGCCAATGCTGGTGCGTCATTGTATTATCCGGGTATTCCCAATGTTGCTGATAATATTTTCTATAAAGACGGTGAAGATATGAAGCGGGGGTATGATGTGAAGTTGGATTATATCGACTCAAGATACCTGCAGACACTCAACATACGACCAGTGGCGGGAAGAATTTTTTCTGATGATTATTATACCCAGGATACTGCCATACAAACCATGGTAATAAATGAAAATGCAGCAAAAATTTTTGGTTTTACGGATGTGGCTAAAGCGGTGAATCAAAAACTGCATTTTGATTATAATGGCAAAACGTACGATTTTAATATCATTGGGGTAGTGAAAGATTTTCATTACGAGGATTTGCATTCGCCGATCGGATCCTACGGTTTTCAGCTTAATGTGCCACCGCTGTTTAATTACATGATCGTTCATGTAAAAGCTGATGATATGGGGTCGGCATTGGCGGCAATAAAAGATACATGGCGCAGCCTGGATGCGACGGAGCCGATGGACTATAGTTTTCTCGATAAAGATTTTCAAAAGAATTATGACGCGGAAAATAAGCTCGCGGCTATTGTTACCGACTTTACGATCATCGCCATTCTTATTTCCTGTCTTGGCTTATTTGGCCTGGCAACTTTTAGTGCCGAACAGCGAATAAAAGAAATTGGTGTGCGTAAAGTGCTCGGTGCAAGTGTAACCAGCATCGTCGCTTTGTTGTCAACAGACTTTCTGAAACTCATCGGAATTGCCATATTTATCGCTTCGCCCCTTGCGTGGTTGATTATGCACAAATGGTTGCAAAGTTTTGCTTATCGGACAGAGATTACCTGGGGCGTGTTTGTGTTGACAACAGTTGTAGCACTTTTGATTGCTTTGATTACGATCAGCTTCCAGGCGATAAAAGCTGCAGTTGCGAATCCGGGTAAATCGTTGCGAACCGAATGATAAAAATGTACGATGTGCGATTTTGGATGTATGATGTTAAGTTAATGGCTAACAGATAACAGCTTCCAACAAATCGTACATCAACAAATCATACATTATAAACAAGATTCTATGCTCAGAAATTATTTCAAGACTGCATGGCGCAATATCAAAATGAACAAGGGGTTCTTTGCGCTCAATTTTATTGGTTTATACATCAGTGTTGTTGCCTGTCTGCTCATTGGCCTGATCATCTTGTACGAAACCAGTTTCGATAAAGAGCAAAGCAATGGAATCAGCATTTACCGTGTTGTTAAAAGCGTGAATTCAGCAACAGGCAAAACCTACGATCCCGTAACTCCTTATCCACTTGCAACTGCGATGCGGGCAGCACTCCCCGGTGAAAAACTCATTTCGCAAATTCACTTTCAAAAAAGCGATGTTATTTCCTTTGATAACAAAAAGTTTAAAGAAGAGAATATCGTTTTTGCGGATTCTGTTTTCCCAAAATTATTCCCGCTGACAGTACAGCAGGGCAGCATAGAAAGAGCATTCTCCGAACCCGGCTTTACAGTCCTGACGGAACAAACTGCACATAAATTTTTTGGTAATGAAAACCCGGTCGGAAAACAAATAAAAATCGCCAACCTGGTTGATTTGCGTGTGGCGGCTGTGATAGCCGACGCACCTTCCAATTCGCACCTGCCTTACAACATGCTTATTTCCTACGCCTCTCTGAAGCCTGATTTTATTGGAGGTTTTCCACTTGATCAATGGGGGTTAAATTCAGACGGATTTGTGTACCTGGGATTGGCTGATACAAACCAGACCGGCATGGTTGAGTCGACGCTTACATCAATTGCGAATGAACATTTAAATAATACGAAGGATGGCACTACTACTAAATTTAATTTGCAACCCGTGCGGGATATTCACTATGATCAGTTATATGCGGCAAACAATCCGTCTTATACCATTAATTACAGTTATCTCTATTTGATAGGCGCTATCGGTTTGTTTTTGATTTTAGCCGCCTGCATTAACTATACGAATCTTTCTACTGCACTTGCCATAAAAAAATCAAAAGAAGTAGGCGTACGAAAAACCATGGGCGCTACCCGGGAGCATTTGATCAAACAGTTTTTGTCTGAAACATTTTTGCTAACTGCTTTTGTATTTGTGGCGGCAGTCTTATCAGCAGGGTGGTTTCTCCCACTGTTAAATAATTTTTTAGATAAAAATATTCCGCTCAGCTGGCTGCATGTAAACAGTGCACTTCTCCTCGTTAGTTTATGGATTTCTGTTTCATTATTATCCGGATTATATCCCGCATTTGTTCTGTCTGGCTTCAATCCTGTCGCTGCTTTAAAAAATAAAATAGTGTCGCCCAAAACTTCTGTGCTCAACCTGAGGAGAGGCCTGGTAGTATTCCAGTTCCTGACTGCGCAAATACTGATCATCGGTGCAATAGTGGTTGCGAAGCAAATGAGCTTCATACAATCCCGGCCATTAGGATTTAGTAAAAATAATGTTGTTGACATAAGCCTGCCTGATAACAAGACAGACAAAATGAAATTGCTGAAAGACAAGTTATCAGAGATACCGGTGGTAACTTCTGTCAGTTTTTCAATAGGTGCGCCGGTTTCGGATGATAATGCCTACACAAGTTTTAATCTCAAAGAAAAGTTTGCGACCTCTAAAATGGATGTTAACATAAAAGCCGCAGATAAAAATTACCTGGGTGTTTACGGTTTGAAGCTGATAGCGGGGCGGTGGTTTGATGATAATGATGAGCAAAATATTGCCGATGCGATTCCGGACTCATTAAAACGTTATTCTTTTGTACTAAATGAAACGGCTGTAAAAGCACTTGGATTTTCTTCGGCACGGGATGCCATTGGCAAGTACGTAACGTTTGGTATGAATGATATTTCTGCCCCGGTGATCGGTGTGGTAAAGGACTACAACACTGCATCATTACGCGATGCCGTGAAGCCGGTGATAATGGTAGAGTTTCCGTTCTTCTATTACACTGCAGGAATAAAACTAAATGGCGGATACTCTGCTGCCACGTTAAACGCGATTCAGAAAGCGTGGTCATCGGTGTACCCTGAAAATTTATTTCAAAGTAGTTTTTTAGATGAGCATATCGCTTCTTTGTATAAAAATGAAAAGCGAACACAGCAGTTATTTAACCTGTTTACATTTCTTTCAATAATGATCAATGTGCTCGGGTTAGTTGGCCTTCTTTCTTTTATGGTAGAACAAAAAACAAAGGAGATCGGAGTACGGAAGGTGTTAGGCGCATCTGTAAGGAGTATTTCATTTATGCTGTCTAAAGATTTTCTTCGACTGATCGTTGTTGCATTTTTTATTGCAGCTCCGGTTGCATGGCTTTTAATGAATAAATGGTTGCAGGATTTTGCGTATAGGACTACGGTAAGCTGGTGGATTTTTGCGATCGCAATTGCAGCCGCTACGCTGGTAACGTGCATTGCAGTGGGTTTCCAGGCGATCAAAGCAGCAATGGCAAATCCTGTGAAAAGCTTGCGAACGGAATAGATTTAGCTAACGGCAAATGGCCACACAGCCTACGGTCAGGCAGGGAGCTATTTGCCAAAATAACTTTTATGTTTAGATATATTTTGATAGTCACGTTTTTCTGCGGCGTTGCTTTCAATACAATTGCGCAGCAAAATTTCTGGAACAGCAAAGATGCATACCTGGCCCAGACACTCCCAAACGATACACCGAAGATTTTTGCCCCTGGATTACTCGCAGGCGATAGCGGAATAGCGATGGACAGATCCGCGTTTTCAAACGACGGTAAAGAGTTCTACTACTGTCATGCCTTCCACTGGTTCACTACAAAAGGCGCTACTATAAATTGGTTTAAGTACGAAAATGGCAAATGGAACGGCCCCATTGTTTTAGATTCCGGCCTGTATGCACCCACTCTTTCAATGGACAACCAGTCACTTTATTTTCTCGGTGGCGGTAAAGGTGTGATCATGCAATCGCGCAAAACAGCTACCGGGTGGACATCCCCGGAAATTTATCTGAAACGTAATTATGGTATCTATGATTTCATGCCAACCAACAGCGGCAGAATGTATGGTGCAAGTAATATTAATGGCAATGCCAATGACTTTTCAAAGTACGATATCAGTATCATACCTGAATCAAGTGACGACACAATGGCGCATACACTCGGGGAGCCTTTAAATACTCCCGGCTTTGACGGAGATTTTTATGTAGCTCCGGATGAATCCTACATCATCATCAGCTTTAATGAAACCAAAGATTATAAATGCGATATTGGTATCAGTTTTCATAAAAAAGATGATACTTGGACACACCCGGTGAGTCTCGGCCCGCTAATAAACAATGGTGTAGCAGATCGATGGGGTGAATATGTTACGCCTGACGGAAAATATCTTTTTTATTCCAAAGGAACCAGCGAAAAAGATTGTGCTTTGTATTGGGTAAGATTTGATTCATTATTAGAAAAATTAAAGCCAAAAGATCTATAACAAACCAAGCATCATGAAATCATAAAACTTCTCTCATGTTCAAAAATTATTTTAAAACCGCGTGGCGTAACCTTGCAAAGAATAAGCTTACTACGCTCATTAATATACTTGGCCTTTCTATAGGCATTAGTAGTGCTTTAATAATCGGGCTTATTATTCAATATGATTTCAGTTTTGATAAATACGAACCGGGTAAAGAAAACATTTATCGCGTGGTATCGGAAAATGAAAATGCGAAAACCTGCGGCGTTCCGGCGCCACTACATGCGGCCATGCAGCATAATATTTCAGGAGTGGAGAAAATAGTTCCTCTCTTTGGATACAGCGATTGGAATACCAGAGTAAGTATTCCGCAAGGAAATACCAGAGCATCGAAGATCTTTAAAGAACAACAGGACATTGTATTTACTGATAATAATTATTTCAGTGTTTTTCCACATCGCTGGATAGCGGGCAATCCATTGACATCGCTGAAAAATCCCCATGCCCTTATATTAAGTGAAAGCAGGGCAAAACTTTATTTTCCCGGCATTGCTGCTGATGCAGTAATTGGCAGGACAGTGATTTTTAGCGACACGGTGATAACCACCGTTACAGGAGTTGTAAAAGATCTGGATGTCCACAGCGATTTTGAATTCAAAGAATTTATTTCACTATCCACCATTCCTACAGCGGGTCTTAAGGAAGCATATAGCTGGGATCAGTGGAATAGTATTAATTCTGTCACCCAGGTAATAGTGAAACTGCTTCCACTGGTGCGTCCGGAACAGGTTAATAAACAAATTCAACAGGTTTTTAAAGAAAATGATTCAGATCCCGACGATGCAAAGTTTATACATCCCCTGCAACCATTAAGTGACGTTCATTTTAATAAGGAACTGGAAGGAAAAGTAGATAAAGATACCGTTATGGATTTAGCATTCCTGGCAATTTTCCTTTTGCTGCTGGGGGCTATTAACTTCATAAATCTTTCCACCGCGCAGGCTGCTCAAAGGGCTAAGGAGATTGCCATACGTAAAACTTTGGGAAGCAGGAAAACACAGCTCATTTTTCAGTTTCTTTCAGAAACATTTTTGCTCACTGCATGTACCACCGCATTATCGGTAATCATTTCGCCTTTATTGGTGAAAGCTTTTTCGGGCTTTATCCCCGAAGGATTAACGTTTAATTATTTCTTCGCTCAGCCTGCTATGTGGGTATTTCTTGTGTTGATGATAATGTTGGTGAGTGTTTTGGCGGGCATGTATCCTGCGTTTATCCTTGCACGCTTTAAACCGGTATTGGTATTGAAAAACCAGGTCTCTTCCACATCAGGAACTACAAGAACCGCATTGCTTCGGAAAATCCTGATCATATTTCAATTCATCATTGCACAGGCTTTCGTGATAGGAATGATGGTGGTTGATAAACAGATTCATTATTCTATGCAAAAGGATATGGGCTTTCGTAAAGATGCTATTATTAATTTTTATGTTCCCTTTGATTTTTATCATCCTGATAATAACAAGTATGTTCTTCGTGATGAACTACGACGTATTCCTGAGATTCAGAAAGTAAGCCTCGGTAATCAATCACCCGCCTTCAGCGGGCAAATAAGCACTGATATATCCTACAATAAAAAAGGCAAAGAGATAAAAATGGATGTTGATTCGAGGAACGGAGATACATCTTTTTTGAGCCTGTATAATATAAAATTACTGGCAGGCAGAAATGTTATGCCGACAGATACGGCAACTGAGTTGCTTGTGAACGAAACATTGGCAAAGCAGTTAGGATTTGCACAACCCGCAGATGCGATCGGGCATCTTGTTAAGTTTGGAGGCGCCATGATGCCAATTGTTGGTGTGATGGCAGATTTTAACCTGGCATCGATGAGAACGCCTATCCACCCAATGATATATTATTCTGATCTGAAGTATGGCTATGTTATGCATGTGGCCTTGCAGCGCGATCCTGCTACCTGGAATAAGGCTATCGCAAAGATGACAACAGCATGGAAAAAGGTATATCCCGATACAGACTTTGATTATACATTTTTAGATAATACCATCAGTAATTTTTATAAGCAGGATAAGCAGCTTTCTCTTCTGTTGACATGGTCTGCCGGCGTTGCTATTTTTATAAATTGTTTGGGATTGCTCGGGCTGGTAATTTTTATGATCAATAACAGAACAAAAGAAATTGGCGTGCGCAAAGTCCTGGGCGCTTCGGTGCTTCAAATCATTACTTTATTGTCAGGGGATTTTGTAAAGTTGCTTGCCGTTGCGTTTGCAATAGCCATTCCCATTGCCTGGTGGCTCATGCACGACTGGCTGCAAAACTTTGCGTACCACACCACTTTAAGCTGGTGGATATTCATGCTGAGCGGCATAGTTATGATCACTATTGCTTTAACGATATTAGCAATAAGAGCAGGAAGAGCAGCGATGGCTAATCCGGTAAAGAGTTTGAGAATGGAATGAATTTTAGCTAACAGCTAATGGCCCATAGCTATTAGCCAAACAAAACTTTATGTTTAAAAATTATTTCAAAACCGCATGGCGCAATCTTGCAAAAAAAAAGCTCTTCAGCCTGATAAACATTGCAGGATTATCTGTCGGGATCGCCGGATGTATCCTGATAGGATTATATATTTTTAATGAACTGAGTTATGACCGGTTTCATAAGAATGTGGCAAGGATTGTCCGTGCCACTACTGAATACACGGTGGATGGGGCAAAAGTAGAAGTTGGAGAAACCGGATCGATGACGGGTCCGGGGCTTGCTTCAGCCTTCCCGGAAATCGAATCTTATGTAAGGATCATGAATTGGGAGCCATACGTCGTCCGGCGCAATGAAAAGACATTTGTTGAAAAGAAATTTTTATTTGCAGATTCTTCTTTTTTTAAAATTTTCTCTTTCCCGCTGCTGCAGGGAGATCCGGCGACTGCTCTTGATGCACCGGATAAATTGGTTATCACGAAATCGATGGAAAAAAAATATTTCGGAGATGTCAATGCTTTTGGTAAAATATTAAAGGTGGGCGGCACAACTGATTATATCGTTTCAGGTATTGCCGTAGATCCGCCCGCCAATTCCCAGATCAAGTTTGAATTTATTGCTTCGTATGCAAGTCTGCCCAACGCAAATAGGCCGGATTGGTCGCATGAACTGTATGCCACTTATTTTCTGCTACACAGTGCATCGGATAGGGCCGTTCTTGAAAAAAAGATTCCGGGATTTATGAAGACGGAGGGAAATGCAGGCTTCCTGACAAGCAATGATTATCTCACCTATCATCTTGAACCGTTAACCAGAGTTCATTTATTTTCTCATCTCGAAGGATTGGAACCGAATGGCAATATCGCCTATGTCTATATTCTCGCAGCAGTAGCAATATTGATACTCTGCATTGCCTGCGTGAATTACACCAATATAGCTACCGCACAATCTGTGCGCCGTACTTCTGAAATTGCGATACGTAAAGTACTGGGTTCCGGGAGATGGCAGTTGTTCAGGCAATTCATTGCTGAATCTTTTTTATTAAATCTTTTCGCTTTTTTGATTGCAATAGCTTTGGTTATTGTAATACTTCCACGGTTCAATCAATTGGTGGAACGCTCCCTGAGTATTGGCACTTTATTGCAGCCTTTATCATTGGCTGTTATGGCGTTGCTTTTTTTTATTATCAGTGTTACATCCGGTGCGTACCCTGCATTCATTTTATCAAATCTGAAACTGATAAAGATTCTGAAATCCGGGTTTAGCTTTTCGGGCAGTTCTGCCACCTTGCGAAGGTCCCTTATCGTTTTTCAATTTTTTGTCTCAGTCTTTCTCATTATCTCAACTATTATCATTCTGCAACAGATGAATTATATGAGAAGCAAAGACCTGGGATACAACAAAGAACACATTATCGTATTGCCTGTAGATAATGTGATGCGATCTTATTTTCAGTCCTTCAAAGAGTCGATAGAAAGGGTGCCCAATGTATTATCGGTTAGTTGCGGAGCGGAAGAAATCACAAATATTCACTGGGACGACGAAGTCACAGCAAGCAATAGTGGTTCTTCAACACCCATATCTGTAAAGGCTTCTCCAACGGATATTGATTTTGTGAAAACAATGAGATTGCATATTGTGGCCGGTAGTGACTATACCTTATCAGACTGGATGCAGTTGAAAGATACGAATGATCCGCATACATCTTTTATGCTAAATGAAACACTTGCTAAGGCCCTCGGATGGAAACCGGAGGAAGCAATAGGGAAAACGATTTATAGAAGCGGGAGCAAAGGAATTGTCAAAGCAGTAGTAAAAGATTTCAATTTTGCTTCGCTGCATGAACCTGTTAGGCCGCTGGTGATTTTTTTGGATTCAAATTATCGCCATATTTTTCAGACATTCATAAAAGTGTCGGGGAAAAATTTGGCCGCAACAGTGAAGACGCTGGGAAATGTATGGAAGAAAAGGGTTCCACACAGGCCTTTCGAATATCAATTTTTAGATGACAGCTTTAACTCTTTGTATCATTCGGAGCAACAGGCAGCACAGATATTCAGCTTGTTTGCGGGACTGGCGATCATACTTGCGTGCCTGGGATTATTTGCTTTAACGGCTTATACAGCCGTGCAGCGAACGAAGGAAATAGGCATTAGAAAAGTGCTTGGGGCTTCCGTCGTCAATATTGTTACTATGCTTTCAAAAGACTTTCTGATGCTTGTATTGATTGCACTATTCGTAGCGATTCCGGTATCATGGTGGGCAGCGAACAGTTGGCTGCAGAGCTTTGCCTATCGTATCAGCATAGCTCCAATTGTTTTTTTGATGGCAGGAGGTTCTGTTATCCTGATTACCCTGGTCACGATCAGTTCTCAGGCAATTAAAGCAGCCACGGCCAAACCTGTAAAATCGTTAAGGACAGAATGACAGAAATATAGAATACCGGGATCGGGTTTAAAATAGAATAGTATAATCATTAAGCAAAAAAAATTGTTATGCTCAAGTCGATAAAAAAAATTATTACTTTTTTTGGATTTTGCACATTCATAACAAATGCAGGGTGCCAGAGTACAGTTTCAACTGACCGCATCAATGGGTGGAGATCTGATATTGATACGTTGATTGAAAAAGTAAAAACAGAGCATTATATATATAGCAAACAGCCATTGCGCGAGCGCCTGATAACTGAAGTTCAGGATTTAAAAAAGAATGTTCCTGTTTTTAGTGACGAACGAATGCTCATCGAATTGCAGCGACTCATGTTTCAGCTCGGAGATGGTCATTGTTATGTGCTGCCATTTGGGGCATCAAAAGTCGATTCCCGTTTCCTGCCTTTGCATTTCTACCAGTTCTCCGATGGACTATTCATAATTGACGCTGACAGTGCGCATAAAAAATTAATTGGTTGCCAGGTACTCAAAATTGGACCCGTTATTCCCGAAAAGTTTATGGGTGACATGACTCATTTCATCAGCGAGGACAATACCATGGGAGCATTATGGATTGGCCCGTTCTTCCTGCGGTTTCATGGTATGTTGGAATCTTATGGACTAAATGCCGCCGATCCGACCGTGACGATGACCATGAAAACCACAAAAGGAGACATCGTTAAAGAAGATGTAGATTTTGTTCCTGTTCCCCGTTTAAGAGGTATCCCGAAACTGGTACCCTCACAGCTTCCCGGCAGCCCTCCTCCGCCCTTATACTTATACAACCTACATTCGAGCTACTGGATGAAAGAATTACCGGAAGATAGCGCTTTATACTTTGAATTCAACCAGGTAATGAATGATCCCGTGGAATCGCTTGCATCATTTTCAAATGACCTCGACAATGTACTGCAACAGAAAAATATTCGCACGCTGATTGTAGATGTACGCAACAACAATGGCGGCAATGGAGAGCTTATTGATCCGTTACTGAAAGTACTTGAAAAGTTTGATTCGAAAGGTTCCGGAAGAAAGCTCTATGTGATCACCGGCAGGAATACTTTCTCAGCTGCACAGATTTTCATTTCTCTATTGAACCGCAATACCCACGCGGTATTTGCGGGAGAACCCAGCAGTTCGAAACCGAATTTTGTGGGTGAAGAAAATGATCTTCAGCTTCCATGGAGCGGTGCCCTTTGCAGCATTTCCAATCGCTATCATGAAAGTATTCCGGGAGATAAACGACAATGGATAGAACCGGAAATTCAAATCAGCCTTTCATCAGCGGATTACTTTGCAAACCGGGATCCGGTATTGACAATGATTCTTAAAGCATCCCGCTGATCAAATGAGAAACTATGTTTAAAAAGTTATTTCAAAACCTCACATTGTAATTTCAAAAAAAATGTTTCTTAAAACCTGGCAGGTCCTGTAAGCATTTTGAGCGGAGGCGAAGTGGTGAAACCCCGTTTTTAGCAGATGAAGGGTTTGAGAACGGGATAAAAGCTATAGCAAGGAACAACCTTTACATCCCCCGGCTAAGTTTTCTTCCGTTTCGTCGAAAAATCAGACTCTTTTACCGAAAGTATAGGAATAACGCTAAGTGCTTTTATCATCTTTGTATCAGCAACGGCGATAAAAAGCCCCATCCAACCCTGAAAAACTAAGAATCCCCAATCTCTTAAAAGACCGAACCACAAAGTTCAAATATTTGGCAACTATCCACATCCTTAGACAAGACCAGAACCAGTCAAAAATTTTGAAATTCCGCTTATCCATCATCCTTCAAAAGCTAACTATCCAATGCGCCGAATGCCAGTCTATCCAATCCTTCCAAAAGCCGCCCCAAGATTTGTATAAAATATTGTTTTACCTAACGGTTGAAACCAATACCAGAAGCTGCTTATATAAATTCCCCTTAAAGAAACACGTACCCTGGAATTTCCGGGGTTTTTTTAGTTACACCCGCTGACTGCCCCTGATTTGTAATCGAAATGTAATCCCGGAGAGGCGGTTGCATGCAGACCACTGGCACCTCAATCAGGGAGTTACAGCGTCAGCCACGACCGGCAAATTTTGCATCGTCGCAGAAAAGATTCCATTCATCGAAAATCCCCACTCATTTAACGAAAGCCGGGCAATAAGACGATTTACATGATCATCTTTGTATCAGCAGCGGCGATAAAAAGCCGCCATCTAACCCTGAAAAACGATAAACTCCAAATCCCTTAAAAGACTAACCAGGAAACAGGAAAACTACTATGGCGATCCACATCCTTAGACAAGACCGAATCGCGGTAATTATTAAAAAACTGTAGTTGACATTGATTTTGAAAAATACTGATAATTCCAACTTCCGATGAAAATCCAAATTCAAAAAAACATTTGAGCAAATGCTTTGGAAACAAAAAAAATATTTTAAGAACCTCGTAACCCTAATTTGAAAACATTATGAAAACGCCAGCCAATTTATCCGACCAGGAAATAATTTCTCTTTATCTTAATGGTAATACCGAGTCATTTACAAGCCTAGTTCAGTGTTATAAAGACAGGATTTACACTTCGATTTATCTACTGGTAAAAGACCATTATGTAGCGGAAGATATTTTCCAGGAAACATTTATCAGAATCATTGATACAATCAACAGTGGCCGGTATAATGAAGAAGGAAAATTTTTATCGTGGGCCGTTCGTATCGCTTATAACCTCTGTATGGACCATTTCAGAAAATTTAAACGCAATCCTTCTGCTGCATCGAATACCGACACTGTTTGGGAACGGATGGATTTGTATGAGACGGGCGCCGATGAAAAAATGGTGAAGGAGCAGAGATATGGAGCAGTGAGAAAATTACTGGAACGGTTACCCGATGATCAACGAGAAGTGATAATCATGCGTCATTATGCTGACCTCAGCTTTAAAGAAATTGCCACGCTAACGAATTGCAGCATTAACACGGCGCTTGGTCGCATGCGTTATGGCCTTATCAATTTGAGAAAAATGATGGGGGAAACGCAAATGGCCGCAGCATAAAAAACAAAACCCCCGATTCGGGCATTTCTTGCAAATCCCTTATTCGGATTAAAGCTTTTGCTTCCATAACAGCCTGAGGGTGATTCCCCTCTCAGCTCAATTTTATAGAGTTTCGCAACGCAACATTCATCTCTTTGCACGATAGTTGTTGGGTGGATGGTTGCCTTATTACTATTAACCAAATATTCTTTTCTCACGATACATCCGGTCGGATGCTCCAACTGTACGCTTTGTACTGCAATATGTTCGATTACGAACACTTCCATCAATATTACAAATAACAAGTTTTTCTTTATCAATCAAATGTATCATTGGTATATTGCTTGAAAAGTAATGGTTATCAGTATGGTGAAACCAGTACCTGGCGGGCCACGCGATGCCAGCCAGGTGAAGGGTTTGAGGACGAAATAAAATTTAACTAACAGCTCATGGCTGCCAGCCATGAGCCAAATTAAGAACTATGTTCAAAAATTATTTCAAAACCGCTTTTCGCAATCTCAGAAAAAACAAATTGTATTCTGCGATTAACATTTTAGGATTAACAATAGGGCTTGCAGCTTGCCTGCTCATTGGCGTTTATATCAATCATGAGCTGAGTTACGATAAGTTTAACGTAAATGCTGATCGTATTGTTCGGGCAACGATGGAATATAAACAAGCAGGCACAGTTAATAAGACAGCCACCACCGGGACCAAAGTTGGTCCGCAGTTTAAACGAATGTTCCCGGAAGTACAGGAATACGTGCGGACATTTATTTCGCACAACGTAATTAAAACTGATAGCAAGATATTTGATGAACCCCGCATTTTATATGCAGACCCGGCTTTCTTCAAGATATTTTCTTTTCATATTATCGAAGGCGATCCGCGGACAGCATTGGATGCACCTGATAAAATTGTTCTAACAAGAAGCATGGCCAAAAAATATTTCGGCATGGAAGACGCTTTGGGTAAAGTACTCACCATGGGAGGAAACGATTTACGGGTAAGCGCTGTGTGCGAAAATGTTCCGCAGAACTCGCAAATTAAATTCGATTTCGTTACACAATTTTTGAATTTGGGTAATGGCGTTAAGGTGGAACAATGGTGGACGGCTAACTGGATCACTTATTTTTTATTACGTGATAAGCAAAGTATTCCAAAGTTTCAACAAGAAGTGAGTAGCTACATGAATACTCCGGAAGTCAGAAAAGATGCGGGTTTAGAAGGGGGCGATTATCTCACTTATCATATAGAACCATTGACCAGGGTACACCTCTATTCCGCGCTTGCAGGTTTTGAACCCAATGGCAGCATTACTTATATATACATGTTTGCCATGATTGCCTTGCTCATCTTAATAATTGCCTGTGCTAATTATACAAATCTGGCAACGGCGCAATCGGCATCGAGAGTTTCAGAGATCGGTATGCGTAAAGTGATGGGTGCATCGGCAAGGCAGTTGTTCTTCCAGTTTATCGGTGAGAGTTCTGTCATTACATTCATTGCCGCGATACTGGCGTTCTTGCTTGCTGTTTTTCTGATCCCATATTTCAACAACATTACTGGGAAACAATTTACCATAGCCATATTATTGCATCCCGCACCGATAATTGCCTTATTTGGATTTGCTTTAATGGTAAGTTTTTTTGCAGGTCTTTACCCTGCGCTTGTTTTGTCCGGAATGAAAATTATGAATGTGCTTAAAAAGAGGTTCACTTTTACAGGCGGGAATAACATGCTTCGCAAAACATTGATCGTTGCACAGTTTGCCATTTCTGTTTTTCTTATCATTTACACAGTGATCATTTTGCAGCAGATGCATTACATGCAAACAAAAAATATTGGGTACGACAAAGATCATTTACTTGTACTGCCGATTGGCGGAAGTATGTATAATGAGATAGGACAATTGAAAGATGCATTTGCCAATGTTCGCGGTGTACAGGCAATCACTGCCTCGTACGAAACTCCTGAAAATGTGCAGTGGGGCGATGGCATTACAGCAACTGATGATAAAGGCAAACATGATATTTCCCTAAACGCAATGCCGGTTGATCTTGACTTTATTAAAACAATGAAAATGCAACTGCTGGCTGGTCGTGATTTTCAGCAATCTGATTTTGCCATAATGGATACCAGTAATAATTATGCCAACTACCATATTCCGTATATAATCAATGAAACATTGGCAAAGAAGATCGGCTGGACAACAGAGCAGGCGATCGGGCAAACTATTACAAAAGGCGCATCTGGCCCGGTGGTGGGCGTGGTGAAAGATTTTAATTTTCAAAGTTTACATGAACCGGTTGGGCCATTGCTGATTTTCCTGGGAAGAAATTATGCGCGCGATTTCATGCTGCGGATTGATGGTAATGATGTACAGGGAACGCTGGCACGAATCGGAGCATTGTGGAAAGAAAGAATTACCGATCGTCCGTTTATGTATCATTTTCTTGACGAATCTTATAACAAATTGTATGCAGCAGAACAGCGAACTTCATTGCTATTTGGCGTTGCTGCAGGAGTGGCTATTCTTCTGGCATGTCTTGGTTTATTTGGATTGGCAGCTTTTACTACCGTGCAGCGAACAAAGGAAATTGGTATCAGGCGTGTACTTGGTGCGAACGTTAGCAGCATCACATTCCTGATTGCAAAAAATTTTTTGGAGTTGGTCGGTATTGCCATATTGATTGCAATACCCGTTGCATGGTGGGCCGGCAATACATGGCTACAGGATTTTGCTTTCAGGATAAATATTCAATACGCTGTTTTTGTAGTAACTGCTGCGCTAACAGTTGCGATAGCTTTATGCACGGTTGGCTATCATTCGGTGAGAGTGGCGTTGGCTAACCCGGTGAAGAGCCTTCGAACAGAATGATATTAGTCAGTTATCAATCGGTTTTTTATTTTCGTAAACCCTTCGTTGGTGTTTTTGGCGGCAATGGCTGTGGATTAATGGCGCTGTTGTTGACAGAACTTTTGAGTGATTTGTTTTGAGTCAGCACATGCGTTTTAGGTGGCAACGGTTGCGGGTTCAACGCACTGTTGCCTGACGAACCGGCGAGTGATTCTTTTTGAGTTACTACATGTGTTTTAGGCGGTAATGGTTGCGGATTAAGAGCATTCTTGTTTAATGAGTTCCCGGATGAGCCTTGTTGTTTGTTAGCAGTATTTACAACCAACTTTTTCCCTGCCTTCGAAGCGTTGGTATGAGAAGCTGTCGTTGTTTGCGCTCCGGCGCCAAGGTTGATTGCGAAGATTATTGCAACAAGTGATGTTATCTTTTTCATTTTTACAATTATTTTCAAAGTTAAACTTAGAAAATCGCAGGATCCGACAGAACGAACAATTGGCGAACGGCATTTAAAATTGGCGAACGACATTCCTGCAAGAAAATCAACTATTTTTGAAAAGGCATTCTACAATTGCCCGTTGCTATGAACAATACAATCTCCTGCATGGTAGTGGATGATGACGAGGTGGATAAACTCGTTGTTCAGGCGTATTTGGAAACCTATTCTTTTATCAACGTGATTGGCGTACACCAATCGCCGTTCGAAGCGCTCGAAGTTGCGCAACAAAAGCATCCTGATTGTTTATTCCTTGATATCGATATGCCGGAGATGTCAGGTTTGCAATTGCGTGAGAAATTATTGCACATTCCTGCATGTGTTTTTATTACTTCTTATCCCGATTATGCAATAGAAAGTTTTGAAATGGCTGCACTCGATTTTTTAGTAAAACCTTTTACTGCCGAAAGGTTTGCAAAAACGATTAACAGGCTGGTTGAGTATATGACACTAAGGAGAAGATCAGATTTATTGAGCCACACACTTGGAGCTGATACGGTTTTTATAAAAGACGGACATGATCAGATCAAATTGCAGTTGCACGACATCGTTTATCTCGAAGCTTTAAACAACTACACAGGGATCGTTACAAGTGCGCGCAAGTACACTGTGTTAACACCGATTAGCAGCTTGCTGAAAGAAAAGCCATTTAGCGGATTTATTCGTATTCACCGCAGCTATGCTGTGCAGAAAAATTTCATCGACAAAATACGCGCGGATGAAGTGCTGGTAAATAACAGTGTTACGCTGCCCGTGGGAAGAACTTACAAAGATGCGCTAAACAGTATCAGAGATTAAATGGTATGAAAGCCATTATCACGTTTATACTTTATCTTTCCCTTTCAGTAAACCTTTTTTCTCAAAAGCAGGGACAGGCACTGATAGATTCACTGGTTTCCCGGTTCGGTATGGAAACAAACGATACCGTTAAAGCAAAAATTCTCAACAAGGTTGGAAATTATTACGTCGGGGTGAATCCCGATTCTGCCTTAAAGTATGCAGATATGGGAATGAAACTAACAACGCGTATGAAATGGGAAAGAGGTATCGGGGCCTTTAACACCATTTATGGAAATATATACACTACCAAAGGCCAACTGGATTCTGCCCTTGAACGATACAGGATTACCCTGACCTATGCAATAAAAAATAAAGACAGTATCAATATAGCGGGCGCCTATAATAACCTTGGAGCCACTGCGAATGCCAAGAGTGATTATATAAGTGCAGCAAAATATTATACGGATGCAAAGGAAATCGCAGAAACGACGCAGAATTATTATAACATCGGAATTGCGTGTGAAAACCTTGCATTGGTGTACAAGTACCAGGAAAATTATGATAAGGCTCTCGATTTCGCGCAACAGTCAGTCGCTGCTTATGGTCATTTGAATGCACAGGACAACATCATATCACCATTACGTTTGATAGGAGATATTTTTTTGCGAGTTAAAAATTATGACTCTACATTTTATTACTACCAGCAGGCATTGGAAGCAGCAAAAAGAACCAATAATGAAATGAAAGAGGCTTCAGTATTTAATGCACTGGCAGAATATTATTGTGATCGTGGTGAATATGCCAATGCACTCAATGCAGGATTAGATGGAAGAAAAATATTTGATCGTGTGGGCCCCACCTTTGAGGATGCTATTTCCAACCGCGGATGGATTGGGTATTGCTACCTGAACCTTGCTACACAACCCGGACAGAACCATGGCGAAAATGCTAAGCAATTCTTACAATTGGCGCGTACTTATCTAAGCGACGCCGTTCAACAATGTAAAATCACCAGGAACAGAAATTCGCAGGCACAGTTTGAAAAATCTCTTGCCGAAGTGTATGCTTTAAGCGGCGATTATAAAAACGCTTATGAAAATTTCCGGGAATACCAACTCCTCAATGATTCCATTTTCTCGCAGGCTAATAAAAATAAACTCGCCGCTATTGAATCTCAGAATGAAATTGACAAGAAGAGCCTTGAAATTGAAAAACAAAAACAGGCAGTTCGTGAGCAAAAGAAAAATGTTCTTATTTCAGTTGCAGGCTTGTTTCTGATGGCTGCCATCGTAGTATTATTTTATCGTGTCAGCCGGATCCGGAAACAAAAGAACGAAGAACTCACGAGGCTCAACAAAGAACTCGATGAAGCCAACAAAGTAAAAGCAAGATTTTTTGGAATACTTAACCACGATCTTCGCAGCCCTGTGGCCAATCTCGTAAATTTTCTTACACTTCGAAAAATAAAACCCGAAGCTCTAAACAAAGAGCAGGCTGCAGAAAGAGAAAACAGGATCGGTAATTCTGCACAATCATTATTGGAAACGATGGAGAGCATGTTGCTCTGGAGCAAAAGCCAGATGCAATATTTTAAGCCGGAAAAGAAAACCGTAAAAGTATACGATTTGTTTTCGTATATCAAAAAGATGTTCGGCGATAATGAGCAAATTTCTTTTCATTTTTCAGATGAGGATAATGTTGAACCTGAAACTGACGAGAATTACTTGCGTACCATCATGCACAATCTTACAGCAAATGCTGTAAAAGCATTAACGAATCAACCCAATGCAACAATTGAGTGGAAAGCGTGGCGTGAAAACAAAAAGTGTTACTTGTCGATTATTGATAACGGCCCGGGTATTGAAAATGAAAAAATAAGAGCGCTGTACGATGAAACGACAACAAGCAGTGGTACTCATGGTCTCGGCCTTCACATAATACGCGACCTGGCAAAGGCAATACACTGCGATATTCAGGTAAAGCCAGGTTCTTCTGGCGGGACAGTTTTTACGCTTATTATCTGAGATTCATTTTTGTAAAAAATGAGTTATATTAATTTGCATTTTGTGCAGTCAGCAACTCTTCATCCGCCTTACGATGGCGGAGAATATTCACATAATCCAACCCGAGTCTGATTCGATAATTTTCGTAGGCCTTTTGCGCCCAGGACATTGCTGCATCTATATTACCATTTATTTCGTTAATGATGGCCATGTTGTAACATGCTCTTCCGGCGGTTTTTCTGTTACTGCTTTTTGTTTGCTCCATCCAGATATTGGCAGCATCATTCCAGTTGCCGGTTTGCGCTTTTCTTTTCGCAACACCGAATGAGCCACTTTTACCACGCACAAAATATTCTCTGTGTACGCGAATCCAATATGGATCAATCTTATTAGCATATAAATGTCCTGCAGCATTACCCGCTTGTTTCACCGCCTCTTTTTTACCTATAATTGCCTGTGCTGCAGCCACAGGGTTAATACCATTTCCGGAAAAGTTCATGTCCTTTGAAATATAAGACTCATCCAGTATAGTATGCGATGACAGATCATACATGCGCCATCCTGTTTTTACCAATGTATTCATACTTACATGATGTTCAAGTGCAGGGATATTGCCCAGTGCAGTGTTAATACTCGTTTTGTTGGCAGTATAATTTATTTTGGATTCTGTGTCGAAGAGTTCAAGAGAAAACACTGCATCAGTATTTGTTTCACGGCATATATCTTCCACCTTGTCCCAATCCAATGGTGCAGGAAATACGCCCGCTCCGAAGGAGGATATATCTGTGGAGTCTACTTTTACAATATTGGTGAAACGGTTGTTGTTCATTAATTCATCGGTAAGCCCGTTTATGCAGGCGGTACTTCCTTCCCGCACAAGGTTATCACTTTCCATCGAAAGCACCTCATGAACTTTGTTTAGCGCTCTTGTTTTTTCTGAAGGTGTGGTTCGGTTGATTACTGCAACAGACTTTACATAATCCGGCAATGTTACCGGAGCCGGTTCTTTCACACTGATAAATACAAGATTAGTAGAACTGCATGAGTAAAGAAAAATCAGGGGAACAACAGCAGCCACGCAAATGAATTTTTTCATGATGATGGATTGAATTACAATATAAACGCATTTTAAGCTGACATTATTACCCCACACCCTTGTTGGTTTTATTAAAAATACTACTGCTATTTGACCAGATCTCGGGCGAATCAATTCATGTCTTTTTCCGAACATTCGCCCTGTTACTTTTTGCTTTATGATTTTTTTGTTAAAAGGACTTTTTAACAGAAAAAATGTATACTTTCAATTATTAATAATTCATAAAATAGTTTACCATGTTTGACGACATTTTACAAATGGTAAAAGACCATTTGGGAGATCACCCGGATATTAAAGCTAACGTAACACCGGAACAGGCAGATGCCATTCACAAAGAAATTGCGACTCATCTTACCAATGCAACACAGAGCCAGGACAGTGGTATCGGCGGCATGCTTGGCGGTTTATTAAACAAAGTGGAGGGCAGTCTTGCTTCCGGCGGCCCGGCTACCAGTGCTATTACCGGCTCGTTGGTTAACAGCTTAACCAGTAAGTTTGGTTTACCGCCTGCAGTGACAGGTGCCATAGCAGGTGCGTTACCCGGTATTTTGCAAAAACTGGCAGCCAGGCAACAGGCTTCGCAGTAGTTTTGCGAGTGGTCAATTCTTCAGAAAATAGCAAAATAAAAATGCCCCGGTGAAACCGGGGCATTTTTCGTATATCCGTATACGTTAGTATCGATCCTTTCTTTTTCAAAAAAGAATTCAAACTTTTACCGGATCCAGTAACCTATCGATAGCGAAAAATTTTGAGAATGTGCCTTGTCGCCGTCGTTAGGCGCTCCGGGCGTACCGATCAAATCGTTAATGCCCATGTCATATCCTAAAGTAACGTCCCATTTTTTTGAAACTAAAATACCTGCTCTGAAGCCCGCGCCATAATCCATTCTTGTGAAATCGCCGTTCTTACCAAATTTTACATCAACCGTATTTTGCCCGGTAGTTTTAAATTTTCCATTGATGGCATAGGCAATCCACGGGCCGGCTCCCACGTGAAGTGCATTCTGTGTTTTGCCGATTCGTGCGTAGTAGGTTGCGAGAATGGGCACCTCAAGATAATTGAGGTGTGTGGTAGTAGTTGCCGTCCCGTCTTTCTCTTTGGCTCCTTTACCAACATAACTAAGGCCGTCTACCAACATCAGGCACCATCGTGGTTTCTTTTCTGCATTAACGTCGTAGTTTCCCAAATATCCATTGATGTTAGGCAGGTCCCCGGAATCATAATTAGATAATGTGTAAACGTTTCCGGTATTGCTGTCGTAAAAGAGATCGCTGATAGGCCAAAATATGTCGTTTATCAACTCTTCTACAAAAAGATATTGGATATTAAAGGAGGGTGTACCCAACGGTGGCGGATAGGGTGAAGGTCCCTTATAATGAATCTTATTCTCATCGAGTGAAACTTCTGCCATTTGATGCAGTTCTGTGCATCCTGAACCAAGAATGAGTATTCCAAATGCGAAGGTGATTGCAACGCTGTGTATTCTTTTCATACTAATAATTTTTTGGCTTGTAAAAATTTAAATGTATACGCCCACTCAAGAGTGTTGGATATTAATATTGCTTCAATAAAATTGCACTCACCTCAATGAATAATCAATACCTACTTCTAACTATTTTTCTCAAAGGGAGATGTAGGCTTTTTAGCGTTGTAAACAACCGGGATCTGATAAGGAATAAAGAATTAAACAAGTCCCTGCTCCCGGGCAAAGTTTAATAACCCGACGGGGGTGTGAATGTTGAGTTTACGGGAAATATTGCGGCGGTGTGTATTGATGGTAAACTCACTCACGAATAATTTTTCACTGATCTCTTTGCTTGATAAACCATTTCCGATCATTCGTATGATCTCTACTTCCCGTTTGGTAAGTAAATATTTTTTCATGAAACTATCCAGGAAGTAGGGAGAAATTTCGGGGACCTCATTTTGCCCGTCTTCGAACCAGGGTTGGCCACTGGCAACGGTTTCAATTGCCTGCTGCAACACGGGTACAGAACTGCTTTTGGGCAGGTAACCCCTGGCGCCCAATGACTTTATTTCTTTAAGTAATTCAGGCTGATAGTAGCTGGAAAGTATGATCACTTTAAGCTCGGGAAATCTTTTCTGCAACATTTTCAACGTATCAATGCCATTCATTTGCGGCATATTCAGATCAAGAAGTACAAGGTCTGGCTCATATTGTTGGAGGCTATCAATTAGACTTCTTCCGTCGGATACAGTTGCTAATATTTTTACACCGTCGATTTTTCCCAGAATTGCACTGAGGCCTTCCAGAAGCATAGGATGATCGTCGGCAATGATGATTCCTGTCGGCATATGGGGATGAAGCAGTTTTGAAAAACTTTTTAAGTGGCAACGAAATTTTTTTAAAAAGAAAAATGATCTACCTGTGTCATTCGTCTCATCACATTTTTTCAAACGGTATTTCAATTACCACTAAGGTGCCACCTTCCTTTTTACTGTTGATTTCTATTGAGCCTTTAAGATACGCAATTTTTGATTGAATGGAATGAATACCACGGCCCTTTCCTGTTGTAGTTTGTTGAATACCGGTACCGTTGTCTTCCATTATTAGTGAAATTCCTTTTGGATGCTCGACTAATTCAAGAAAAGCATGAGAAGCTTTGGCATGTTTTATAATGTTGTTAAGTAACTCTTGTGTTATACGATAAATATGATTTAAATATGAGACTGCATATTTTTGGGTATCCTCAAACCCAATGACCACAGTTTCGAGTTTGAGCTTGCCCGAAAGGTTTATCGTGTCTGCAATATCTTCAATTGATTTTCTGAAACCATATTGCTCAATCATCATTGGCGTAAGCTGGTGACTCAGGTTACGGACTGTTTCGGATACAGAAGCCAGAATCTGCTGCACCTTCTGTAGTTTTCTTCCATCTGTTTTTTCATGTAAATGCTCCGCTGAAACAGACGATACATTCAATGATGCAAGCGATAGCATGGATCCCACATCATCATGCAACTGATCGGCAATTTTTCTTCTTTCGCTTTCTTCTGCTTCCATTACTCCTTTAATCTCGGCAAGGCGATGTTGTTCTTCCATCTCCTTCATTCGCATCTGTTGCAAAGCAAGTTTTTGACGGTTCCGAACCTGCCGGTAGTAAATCATGAATATAAGCAGCAGAATGCTGATGATGCTCAGCAATATTATGAAGATGTAGAAATTACGCTCTCTCTGAATATTCGCTGTGCGAATGGCTTTCTCTTTTTGTAATTGCTGCACTTTTTGCTGTTCTTCTCTTACCTGGAACTTTGCCTGCAATTCTTCTATTGCCCGATATCTGTTTATATTAACGAGGGAATCTTTTACGTGATAGAAGGTATCAATCACATTTGCATAATCCGGGTAATCTTTTTTTGCTTTTAATAATTCCGCTTCATATTTATAATAATAATATCCTGTCGCGTTGAAACGATTAGATGAGAGTCTTGATCTCAGGCTATCCAGGACAACTCCTGCCTTGTCGAGATTACCAGTAAGGATTAATGCATGTGCATAATAAATTTCGGGAGGTATTATATATAGGCCTTCTGTGTTTCCTTTTTGCAATGCTGTTTTAAAATAATGCAATGCATCCTGATAGTTTTTGCTGTGCTCTTTCAGTAAACCGGCTGCAATGAAATAGCTGATATAAGGTATCTGGTCCTCTGATACATTAAACTCCTGCCTGCTTTTCTCCAGGTACTTTTGGGCGGTATCGTATTGGCCCTGGTAACTTTTTACAATAGACATTTCCGAATTATAATAAGGCGCCTGCACTCCCTGCGGATTGGGCGTGACTACTGCATCGTAAAACAGTTGTGCAAATTTTGCTGCGTTGTCGTAGTCAGTCAGCAGAAGATTTACCTGCATCAGGTTATAATAGACGCTTGACTTTGCATTTCTGAAAGAGAAATTGGTGCGATTGTACAAATGAGGCGGGAAACGATTTAATGAGCTGTCTTCTGAAATTACTAATAAAGAATCCAATTCTCTTACTTCCTGCAGCGGATCGTTTTGACAATACACTACAGCATAGTTATATTTTGCGGTAAATAAGGCATTTTTATCGGGAAGATTATTGGATAGTTCGATAGCCTTCATTAAATAGTACTTCATAGAGTCCTGGTTATTTAACATCGACATGGCTTTGAACGTGTAAGTAAAAGACAGATCTTCACTATCGTTTGCGGCAATACAATCCTGTTCGCTTAAATGAATATACTTTTCAAGAGAATCTTTTTTGCCCCATTCAAGATAAAGTAATACAGTTCCTACCAGGCTTTCGCGGTAATACGCGGGATTGCTTTCTGCGTTTTCCCTTGCCTGTTGGAATAATGATTCTGCATCCTTAAAAAAATTCAGGGACTCTTTGGCACGCGCCCATCCCATCAATAGAATATGGGCCCATTTCTGGTTGTGGGAGGCCCTTATTTTTTTAAGATAATCGATAAAGAGTGAATAGCTTTTTGAGAAATCTGTTTTTGCAATTTGTTGCATCAGGTCACACGCGTTGCGAAAGTTGGCCTCTGTCAACGGCTGTTGCTGCAACATGTTCCATTGGGAAAGACTCTCTGATTCATTTTGTTTTTGTGCAGCAACCGGTAGCAGGTAAAAGAGAAGAAAATAAAATATGGCAAATACTTTACGCATCGTTGTAAAAAATGGACTTGTTAAAATTAGCAGAACCCGAAGGATTATGTGTTTTAAAATCAAATTTCTTTTTAATGAATATCAAAAAAAATACTTACTCCTAACTAATTTTTGATTCAGTTTTTTCGTGTTCACGATTGTATTTTGTTGCTCATTTTATTAGTGATCGGAATTTCTTTCCCACAATTGAAATCCATAATTGATTTTTTCCCGTAAGTGTTTTGAAAGCAGCATCATGAAGAAATTCAAAAATATCATAAGGGGCAGTTTGTTCACATTTTTGATTTTGGTTGGCGTCCTGGCTGTACATATTTATTGGGTTACGCGATCCCGTGTTGATGAGCGTACCAGAGTGATGGCCCGCATTGATGTTAACCAGCCTTTGTCACAAACTGATGCAACTAAAATTGCGGCATGGTTATATCACCAGCGTGGGGTAGACCATGTATTATGTAATCCTAAAACCGAAATAGTAGTATTTACATTTTCTCCGATGGTGGCTAATGGCAGTGAAATTGCCGCAAGGTTTGCTGTTGATCTGAATTATCCTGCTGCGAAAAGATTTATTCCGACAGCATCACAGTTACAGGGAAGTTGCCCAATGGCCTCAACATTTTCCTATAAAACATACAGCTATGTAAGAAATTTCTTTAATCACTAAAATACGTATATGAAAACAACAAGAGCAGTACCGTTTTTATTTGGTATCACATTAGCCTTTCTCATGATCACATCATGCAGTAAAAAGAAAGATAATTCTATGCCGGCAACGCCCACTTTGTACGACTCGCTTGGTGGAACCGTCATGGTTCAGGACCCCGCAGTATCCACGGGCACCATGATTGAGTCCGGCCGTCTGCTGATCCGGAATATTATTGATAGCACCATATTTGTAATTGCAGGCGATACTGCTATTAATGATCATTTTACAACTTTACTTTCCGAAGTAGGTTCCAGTGATCTGAGCGGATTCCAGGCGTTGAGTAAAAATCTAACCGATTTCGTTGCAGTAGCAACCGGTGCCAAAGATTATACGTATGGAGGTAAGAGCATGGTTGCAGCGCATGATCCAGCGCAAAACCCGAGAATGAATGGTAAGGCTGATAACAGTGATTTTGATGCATTCGAAGCGGATCTGGTGGCAGGTGCAGGTAAAGCAGGTGTGCCATCCAACAACCCCGCTTTGCAAAGCGTAGCTAAATTAGTGGAGTCGTTGCGTTCGCAGGTGGTACAGCAATAGGCAAGGAGTATTTCTTACAGGGTATAAAAGGGAGCATTTCATAACATAGACTTCAACCACGACCATCAGCGTGATCTTTCGCTGATGGTCGTTTCTCATGCTAACGTAAACGCATACACGAAAATAGAAAGTTGATCAACTGTCCCATTGTGCCACGGTGATTACATCTGCCTGCCTTGGAAATACCTTCGTGGTCAATACGCGGTGCACTTCGTCGTCGGCATCTGCACAGCCATCAGACAATACGGTAATTTGAAAATCTTTGTCTGCTGCTTCCCGAATGGTAGACAACACAACGCCACTGGTGGAGATTCCTGTGAGGATAAGATGCCGGATGTCCTGCGAACGCAAAACCACTTCGAGGTCACTCCCGGTAAATGCGCTAATCCTTCGTTTCGTAACAACCACTTCTTCCGGCTGCGGAATAACGGCCGGATGTATCTTCAGGAATTCTTCCATGCTGACCTGTACCCATCGTTCTTTTGCGGCTGTAAAACTTTTATTCTGCAAACTCACGTCGGGAAAACCTGTGCGAAACCCCACCCGCACATAAATTACCGGAATATGTTTTGCCCGCGCTCCGCCGATCGCTTTTTCCACATTTTCAATGAGGCAGGTTGCGTCGGGAAGACCTTTCAAAATTAATGTTTGCATATCCATTACCAGGAGGGCGGTATTGTTGCTCATAAAAAAGGCGTATTAAGTTTTTGCATAAGTATTACCTCTGTTGTTCAATACCATGAATTTTTTACAAAGCTAAATATATCCCATCAGAAATGCGTATTAAGATCAATAAGATTTCGTATATGCCTTTACGTTAGGCCGTATGAAATGCTGCGCCGGATCGTTATGCGGGGACAGATCGCTTATTTCCCTGGTGTTTCAAAAATTAACTGCAAACATTTCTGCTATCATCTATTAATTCTTTAATTTTCGGCATGATTTGCCTGATCGTCGATGATAATAAGATTGCCCGGAGCACCTTACAACAACTCGTGAAGCACGTGAAAGACCTCGAAATAGCAGGAGAATATGCCAGCGCTTCGGAAGCCTACGAATACCTGCTTCATAACAAGGTGGATTTATTGCTGCTGGATATTCAAATGCCGGGCATGAACGGGCTGGAACTTACCAGGCATCTTGGGAGCGAAGGGCCGTTAATAATTTTTACCACTTCTGCCCGCGATTACGCGCTGGAAGCTTTTGATCTCAATGTGGTAGATTACGTTTTGAAGCCTGTAATGCCCGCAAGATTTGTGCAAGCCATTGACAAGGCCAAGGAAATACTTGCCAGCCGAAGCACCGAAGTTAAATCCGATCAGGACGAGTTCCTTTTTATCCGGGATTCCAGTGTGATCCGGCGATTAAAGATCGATGATATTCTTTATGCCGAAGCGATGGGAGATTATGTAAAGCTGCACACATTTCAGAAGTTCTATGCCATTCATACTACGTTAAAAGCCGTGGAAACCCGATTGCCTTCGACGCGGTTTCTTCGCATTCATCGTTCCTATATCATTGCGCTGAGTAAGATTGATACCCTCCATGAAGGGTCGGTAGTTATCAACGGCAAAAGCCTGCCGGTTGCAGATGCTTATCGCACGGTGCTTAATAACAGGATGAACGTTATCTGAGCATACTAAACCGCTTCAATTTCTCTGTAAAAGAATTCACCGATAGTTTTTGCCGATTCAACGATTGTGGTTTGGAAAGCGTGTCTGTGCAACAGAAATTTGTTTCAGAGAACGACAAAAGGGCAAAGAGGAAACATTTTTTCATTGGTAGTTTTTGGTTTTTAACCCCGGTCTTCACCGGGGTTATTCTTTAAGATAAAGTTGCCATATTGAGAATCATCTATACCATATTATTTTTTGTAAATACCCTGCTGCTTTTATTGCTGACTTATGCTACTGTACAATTTCTTGATGAAGGAGCGGATTATTTTAAGATTGCCCTCATGGCCGTTGCAATAGTTATCTGTATTTTTATACTCGGGTTTCTTTTATTTCGGTACATCAAGATTCCTTCTGATCGAAAAGAATTTTAGGTGTAAGAAAATGGGTTTTGCATGCTTCGCAAAAGATTTATTTACTATATCGTTGCCATGTTTGTGGCGGGCAATGCCCTGTTGATATTCATACAATACATGACTACAAAAAATGTGAACCTGCTCATCAATGGTAATGAGAAGGTGATCAGTGAGATCCGTGTAAGAAATGATTTGAAGGAACTGGATGGAGATATCACTTTTGTGGAAAACCGGATTGCCCGTACGCTCTACACAAAAGATTCCTCGCACCTGGCGGGCATGGATCTTAAAATTAACGAAGTAAAATCAGATATTGATAGCCTTCAGAGAATATCTGATGATGATACCTCCGTAAAATATATCGATGTATTGGACCGGCTGGTAAATGCAAAGTTGCATTTTGGAAAGCGGGTGTTGGATACATTATACCTGGCTGGCCGGCAGCCTGCGGAAAATATGGTCAATTCTGATAGTGCCAAATTCATGGACGATTCCATAAAAACGGTAACTAATATCATTGAGACATCGCGTCAAAAACTTCTTGCATCGGTAATATTCTCAATAAGCAAAAGTGGCAAAAAGGCCTTGTCTATGGGCACTGCGCTGATCGTGTCTGTACTGTTTGCGGGTGCTATTCTGTTCTGGTTTATTATTACGACATTGCAAAAGCAAAACCAGTTGATCACCGAACTCAATGCCAAGGATCAAAAGCTTAGTGAGGCCGCCAGGATCAAGGATAATTTCCTTGCGAACATGAGCCATGAAATCAGAACGCCCTTAACGGCCATTCTGGGATTTACTTCACTCTTAAGAGATTCGGATCTTACTCGCGAACAGAATGAATATGTTGCCACTATTCACCGTTCCGGAGAAAATTTGCTCGAAATTATCAATGACATACTCGATCTGTCAAAGATCGAAGCGGGAATGATGCGCATTGAATCGGCGCCATTCAGTATCAGGGACATTGTTCATTCTACCGCTACCATGTTTCATTCTCAAATTCTGGACAGGCATCTCCGCCTTACTGTAAAAATAGATGAAACGATCCCGGATATAATAGAAGGCGATTCGATGCGACTGACACAGATACTCGTAAACCTCATCAGTAATGCCACAAAATTTACCAACGAAGGAGGCATTACCATTGCAGTTTCAAACGAAGGAATAGCAGACGGAAAAATTCGTGTAGGCGTTTCCGTTATAGATACGGGTATAGGCATCGAAAAGGATAAGCAAAAAAATATCTTCGACCGGTTTCAGCAGGCTGAAGATTTTGTGACAAGAAAATATGGTGGTACCGGGTTGGGTTTATCTATAGTGAAGAACCTGGTGGTGCTCCAGCAAGGAGAAATCGGCGTGGAGAGTGAAGTGGGTAAGGGGACCAGGTTTAGCTTCGTAATACCCTACCGGATTTCGCCCGAAGTCGTTCGGGATTTGGGCACTGATATGCGGCAAATAAATGAAATGCCTGACCTCGGTGGTGTAAGTGTATTGGTGGCGGAGGACAATGAACTTAATCAAAGCCTGATAAAACATTTGTTTACCAAATGGCGATTGAAGTTTGATGTGGTAAGTAACGGAGCGGAAGCACTGGTGAAATCCGAGAAGAAAAAGTACGACCTGGTATTGATGGACATCCAGATGCCGGTGATGGACGGATATTCGGCTGCAATGCAAATAAGGGATAAATTAAAATTAAAGATGCCCATAATTGCCATGACGGCGCACGCCCTGGCAGGTGAGAAAGAGAAATGTATCAGCTATGGAATGAATGATTGCATATCGAAACCACTAAATGAAAAAGAACTGTTGAGCCTCATAAAAAGATTTACAGCTTTCGATTATGGGGCTGCAACAGCGGAAAATGGGAAATCAAATGGTAATGGCAAACACTATAAATATATCGATCTGAAATATATGAGCGAAGTGAGCATGGGAAATAAAGATTATGAAAAGGAAATTACCGGTTTGTTTATTAATGATATTCCCGGTGGGCTGGATGCAATAAAACAAGCGTGGGAGAATACGGACATACCTCATCTGCGTCATTTAGCTCATAACATGAAAACATCGATATCGGTAATGGGGCTTAATGAACAACTACAGCCTACACTCGACAGCCTCGAATGCGACGATCTTGACAGCAATACTTTCATGGAAAAATTTAGCTACCTGCAAACGGTTTGTAACAGCGCACTGGAAGAGGCAAAAAAATTATACGAAGACCTCAAGATTGATAATTGATTGCACGCAGCATGTGTTTCTGTTGTGCAGGTGGATGCCTCATTTTTTTAAAATACCTTATACCGCACCCGACGATTGTTTTTGCCTTTTAAACGACTCTAAGTTTTCTTTTTTTAATCTCTACTTTAGGTTTACATCGTCAACTTTATTTTAATCCGGCGAATTTTTTTTAACACATTTAAAAAGACCTTATGAAAAAGATAATTATAGTATGCACACTGGGTCTGTTTACTGCTGCAGGTGCAAACGCTCAATCGGAAGAATATCTGGCCAGAAATGATATTCAAAAAGATAAGGCGCAGGAATATGATCTGCGACTGGACAAGCGAAAAGAAAGGCAGGAACTTAGAAGACTCGAGGGCAATGATGTTGGTTATCAAACAAAAACGGCCTTTTACCAGGATTTTGGAGATGTGCCCATTACGTCAATGAAAAGGCAGGACAATTTTGATGAAATAACATTTAAGAAAAAGGACGGCCACTTTTATACGGCATTCTATGACGTAGATTCAAAGCTGGTAGGCACTACCACACAAAAAAAGTTTACAAACCTTCCTCGAAAAGCGCAACGGTATATCAGGAAAAAGTATGCAGGTTATAAGGTGCGTGATGTATTATTCTATGACGACAATGAACTCAATACTACAAATATGATCCTGTACAATATGCAGTTTGATGATCCGGACAGTTACTTTGTTGAGATCGGAAAAGGCAATAAGGAGATCGTATTGCATGTTGACCAGGCAGGCAACGTATTATACTTTACCGGGTTACCTTATTAGCAAAAAGAGGGCTTCTGATAAGCTTCCCGGGGTAACTTACTTTGGGAAGCTTTTTGAAAAATCATTTTCGATTGTAAAACATTGCTGCTGGTAAAATGCTACTATTTGTTATTTCAATAAAAAAGCATGTAGTATGAAAAGAGTTAACAAAGGCATCGGTATCGGGAACGCCGCGTCTGATCTGGAGGAGGTATTTTTAGTGGCATCAAATTTTGAAATGAAACCGGTGCCCGATTTTCAAAAGATCGTTTCTTACTCTGTAGATGAGGAGCCTGTATTTCAGGAAAATAATACCAACGGTTTCGCGACATGGAATATGCCACCACAGGATGTTTCTATAAGGAGATATCCCTCTAATGGCCTGTTATTTTAGCGCACTGCTATTTTCGTCTACGCGTGGCCGTTACCTATTCAAATCGTTTAAGATAGTAACTCAAAAACCTGCAGCTCGCGGTGGTGATGACTCCTTTTTGCAAATGATACCAGGGGTTTATCTTTGACTCATACGGATTGCTTAAAACATAAATCGATTGAGCGGGCATGTAACCTTCGGCTATTTTATACACCTTACTTCCGTCAGGAGCAGTTCCCTCGTCAACGATCATGCAACAATGACCCGGGCTGCCGGGACAGATGATGACCGTGCCGATAGCGAAATCATTGGCCGGCTTGAGTTCTTTGCAAAGCGAAATCGTATTGGCATAATCATACACAATGTTTAAATAACTTCTAAGGGACGCGTGCGTTTTTTCCACGGGCTGGCCGGTAATCCATTTCACAGCATTACCCTTCAGCCTTGGCCGGATGCCCCTGCAATACATATCCCAGGAATAAAACTGACCGCCGCAAAAGTGAAAGCCTATACCATCATATTTTTTTTCTTCAAATAAATATTCGGAACGCAAACGAATCAGGGCATCTGCACACTGTTGGAGGTCAGCAGTGCCGACGTCATAATTAATGATGGCAACATGTTTCGCCTGGTTACTGACGGGCTTGCCGGTGTAATCCAGGATGGGGCCGTCTTTTACAGGCAGGTGCTGCAGGAAATACTGCCATGTATCAGGAGGAAATTGTCTGGAAATGATTACCTGTTGGTTGCTATGATATTGGGGAAGTTGTTGGTTGTTGACACCACAATTGAGGAAAAAGGCACCCATCATAATGGCCACAAAGAACTTCATAAAGGTTTTTCATTGGGATGTAGTAACTATCTGTTTCCATAAAACATTCTTAAATATTATTGCAAAACATTTTTATGAGTGGCTGTCCAAACCTGATTTGTGCTTTACCTTTTATATTAATTGATGCCCTCTCAAGACGATGAGAACTTAGAAATATATTCGTCTTCTGTTAACTGCATTGTGTTATTTATTTTCTTGTAAAAATTTTAGAAAACAAGGCAGAATGCGATGGCGATTGGCTTTTCTTATAACTGTGTAAACGAATATTAATCTTCGTTTATGCGTAAGTGTTAGTTATATTTGAAGGAGCGTCAGTTTTTACTGACAATAATCTTCTGGCCTCTTTTACAGAATGTTAAAGTTTAATCCTATTAATGCCTGACGCTGGTACCATTTATAGCGGTTATCTATATCATTTATATTGGTGAGTCCATATACATAGTTGGCAAAAAAGCGGAACCCGCCGAGATTCAATTCTGCCCCTCCTGACATAGCCAGGTTGTTTAATTTGAATGCGCGGTTACCATTCGCCACCAGGTCTTCATTATCATTAACCAGGAAATCATATTCCGGTCCCGCATCCAGGGTCACTAATTTAGTTATTTTATAATCAAACAATACCGGCAGGCTTATATAACTTAATCCAATTGCGTTGCGGGCACCTTGATAACCGTTATCATTATACACTTCTGAAAAATCACTTCCTTTTTGTGCATTCACGTAATTAAAAAGTAATTCAGGTTGCACGTTCCATTTATCGGTTAGCGGAACTCTGGCAAAGGCTCCTGCAATAAATCCAAGGGAGCTTTTATTATTAATGCCTTTTCCACTGATTTGGGTAAGATTGCCGCCAAGGGTTAAGCCATACTTGGTGGCTGTTTGAGAAAATCCCAGGCACGAAAACAGAAATGTGGCAGATAGCAGTAAGATTTTTTTCATATACAGAGAATTTTTAGACAATAAAATATGCGGTTAAGATGCGAGGGCAAAAATGAAACAAGAAAACAAAATAAAATCTTAAAATCGGTGAAACCTGTTAAAATGGGGTGTATGGTTGCGCGTGGGTGAAGATATCTCTGGCAGATAAATGTGTTGTTTTATATCCTGTTACATGCAAGAGCAATCAAATGAGGTTCAGCATTTTTTCTGTTGCCTTGATGGCTGATACGGTCTGGTCGCTGTCCAGGCCACGCGTTTTAAATTCCCTGCTCATAAAACGCCACGTGATTATTGTTTCGCATAAGGCATCACTTTTACCACCGGGCGGTATTCTTACTTCGTAGTCGATGAGTTCTGCAAGCTCCATGTTTTTTTGCTTGTATACTTTCCTGAGGGCTGTTACGAAAGCATCATACTGGCCGTCTCCCTGCGATTGTTCTTCGATAATCTCTCCATCAATGCTGATGCTCAAAGTAGCGGAAGGGCGGAGATCTTTAGAATGGGTGAGCAGATAATTTTGAAAATGCACCTTTTGTGAAAGGCGATTGCTGTCGAGTACATCAGATATGATATAAGGAAGATCAGCCTGCGTTACAGTTTCCTTCCTGTCGCCTAATTCAATGATGCGTTGGGTAACTTTTTTAAGATCACTGTCTGCGAGCTGAATGCCGAGTTGCTGCAGATTATTTTCAATATTGGCTTTGCCACTCATTTTACCCAATGCATATTTGCGTTTTCTTCCGAAGCGTTCCGGCATCAGGTTGCTGAAATACAGATTATTCTTTTTATCGCCATCTGCATGAATACCGGCAGTTTGTGTAAACACATTTTCGCCAACGATAGGCTTATTTACTCCGATGCGAAAACCGGAGAAGGTCTCTACCATTTTACTTGCCGTGTACAAAGATTTTTCCGAAACGTTTGTTGTAACCTCCGGTAAAAAGTCATTCAATACCGCAACAGCGCTGGCCAGGGGCGCATTACCTGCGCGTTCTCCCATGCCATTCACAGTAAGATGGATACCATGAACGCCTGCCTTTACAGCTTCGAGCACATTTGCCGTGCCAAGGTCATAGTCGTTATGGCCATGAAAATCGAAATGAAGATCAGGATAACGGTTAACGATAGACGAAATGTATTCATATGTTTCTGAAGGAGATAGAACACCAAGTGTATCAGGCAACAAAATTCTTTTCACAGGTTGTGTGGCAAGAAAGTCGAGGTATTGAAAGACATATCCAGGTGAGTTCCGCATTCCATTGCTCCAGTCTTCGAGATACACATTACAGGTGATACCTTTTTTTGTGGCGAGTGCCACTACTTTTTTTATATCTTCAAAATGTTCGGCAGGTTTTTTTCTCAACTGGTGCGTCAGGTGATTTAATGAACCTTTCGTAAGCAGGTTCATTACTTTGGCGCCTGCGTCTATCATCCATTTGATTGATACATCGCCGTCTACAAATGTGAGTACCTCAATGCGGTCGATAAACCCATTTTGTTTTGCCCATGCCGTGATTTTTTTTACCGCATCCAGTTCTCCTTCCGAAACGCGTGCAGAGGCAATTTCAATGCGATCTACTTTTAGGTCGTTCAGCAATATTTGTGCTAATGTCAGTTTTTCTGATGCTGAAAATGACACGCCACTGGTCTGTTCACCATCGCGTAGCGTGGTGTCCATGATCTCGATTTTCCTTTTCACTTTACTCATTCGGTTGCCCTGTTTGCAAGGGACTTGTATTAAATTTTTTTAAATTGATGAACTCCAAAAATAACATAAAACAGTAAATAAAGCGGAAACGTATTTACCGGCATCTGTGGCGTATTTGCGTGAAATATTCTATGATCAAAAGAGAAGGTTATTTAAAATCATTGCCCATTCTTACAAATGCTTCCGCCTCTGTCACATTCATTTCTATTCCTCTGAATTTTTCCATCATTGCATGGTTGCAGTCTGGTGACGCATAGATACCTGGCGGATTCTGGCTTACGTGGCAATACACCGCTTGCCTTTTTTGTTCCCGGGTCGCTGTTATGTCCACGTAATCAGTTGGCTTGAATCCTGTAGTCTGCGATCCTGTGCACACTTCAAAAAAGTATAAAGCAAAATTCTTTCCATCACGCATCCATGTTTGTATGGTAAGTATGCTTGCACATTGATGATCTTTATGAGAATCGAGCGGCCAATGCGTAAATACGATATCAGCTTGCTCATTATTAATAAGCGATCGCATTTTTTCCACCGATTCATTACTTACCATGCCGGCACCGTCTATCTGCCCGGCAAAGACCGGTTTTGCATTTAATATCTTGCATGCGGCAATCGCTTCGTTCGTTCTGATGGCGGCTGCTTCATCATGCGACTTACCTTCAATGCCCGCTTCACCCCTTGTTAGATAAATAATAGTAACATCATGTCCTTGCGATACAAGTTTTGCCAATGTGCCGCCACAGCCGCTTTCCGGATCATCTGGGTGGCCGCCTACACAAACAATTTTCAGTTTGGCTTCCGGCTTTTCGCTTCCTGCTGCGTTTGCAAATGACTGCAGGCTGAAAGCTGCAGAGGCAGCTATGATATTTTTTGCAAAATTCCTGCGGGATGTTGGCATATAAAGAGATTTAATGCTTCTATAATTGTGTAAGAAAAGATTGTAACCGCAAATACATATGCTAATTTAAAGCTAACTCACGTCTAAAGAAGAAAATAAGTAGGATCGGGCTTAAAATTGTCATCAGCTTCACTGTAAGAAGTATTGCAGCATTATTTAATAAAAATTTATACCTTCATTAATGCCTAACAATTGGTGATGCCGCTATACATGGATGTTCATATTGTACCTGGCGTAAGAGCCAAAAATGTTGCGGAGGCGCATCAAAAAGATTTGGCCCACCAGGAGGAATATGGGTGTACGTGCATGACCTACTGGATTGATGAAGCACGCGAAAGTGTATTTTGCCTTATAGAAGCTCCTGATAAAACTGCTGTGGAGGAAATGCATGGCAAAGCGCATGGATTGATTCCGAATAAAATAATTGAAGTAAACACATCACTGGTAGATTCTTTTCTCGGTCGCATTTATGATCCGCAGGATGCAGCGTTAACTGACGATGGCTTAAAAGTATTTGCGGATCCTTCATTTCGCATTCTCCTGTTGACAAAAATTTGTGATCCATTTCTATTGAAGCATAGATACGGCGAAAAAGCAGATGAATTAATTGCCGCACATAATAATATTGTACGCAGGCATGTAACCGAAAATGGTGGCCGCGAAGCAGAACATGATGGAGATGGTTTTATTATTTCATTTTCTTCTGCAAGTAAAGCATTGGCGTGCGCCGTTGCCATTCAACAGGAATTACAGGAAACCATTACTGAAAATATTAATTTCAAAATGGCGCTCAATGCCGGTGAGCCGGTCGAAAACAGTATGCAGTTGTTTGGTGATACTATTCAACTGGCTGATGCTTTATGCTGTGTTGTGAAAGATTTTAAAATTGCTGTTGCATCCGGCGTAAAAGATCTTATTGCAAAAGACATGTTGCAGGATAAGGGAATGAAATTTTTTGTCTTATCGCCAAAGGATGAAAGCCTGTTGAAATCATTGTTTAACGTACTCGAAGATAATTGGCACAATGCTGAATTTGGCATGGATCATTATTGCAAGGCAACCACTATGAGCACTTCGCAATTATACCGCAAAACAATTTCACTTACCGGCGTTTCACCTAATATATTGCTGAAAGATTTTAGGCTTGAAAAAGCCAAACAATTGATGCATAAGCGCCCTTATAATATTGCCCAGATCACTTTTGATTCTGGTTTTACGAGTGCTTCTTACTTTACTAAATGTTTTAAGAAAAAATACGGATTGCTTCCAATGACTTATCTCGATTTGCTTAAATGATTCTTTTGCCCTGCCTGAATATTACCATTTATTGAACGATTTGTTCCATACCGTTTACCATTTGTTGGATGAATTGTTATAGCCTTCCGCTATGTAGCGATAGTAATTTTAATCATTCATTAAACTTTAAAACTTTTAGTTATGAAAACAATTCGCTACAGCATTCTGCTATTTGCCATCATCTTCTTTACCGGTATTACTGCCAGCGCACAGACCAACACAGACAGCAATTCCAAAACAACAAACTCAACGACGATGAAAACTTATTTAATTGAGAGGGATATTCCCGATGCAGGTAAGCTCACCAGCGAGCAACTCAAAGCCATTTCACAAAAATCATGTGATGTACTCAAGCAAATGGGACCTGACATACAATGGATACAAAGTTATGTTACTGACAACGCGATCTTCTGTGTATACAGGGCAAACAATGAAGATCTCATCCGTGAACATGCAAAAAAAGGGGGATTTCCTGTTACGAAGATCACGGAGGTCGATAACATGATCAGTCCGTTTACCGCCAAAAATTAACCGGCTCAAAGATGATGTGCTATAAACCCGCCTCGGGCGGGTTTTTTGTTAGGATAATATTTCACACTATAAACCTTAGCCCTTTAATTATCCGATTGAAAAAGTATATTGCTGCATTATTTTTGGGGTAGCATTTATGAGAATATTTTTTTTGATAGCAGCAATACTATGCGGACTATATGCCAGGCCGCAGCAACAGCCGAATCAGCAGTTGGATTCGATGCTGCATCTATTGCCGGATGCAAAAGAAGATACCATCAAAGTAAAACTGCTGAATGAAATTGCCGGAAAGTATATGGCAATTGATCCGAAAGAAGGATTCAGCTATGCAAATGAAGGACTGGATCTTGCACAAAAACTTCAATGGAAAAGAGGAATTGCCAATCTCAATAATTGTCTTGGACTTTTAACTTATGATACAGGTAATCTCACCGCTTCAAGGAATTACTATGAAAAAAGCCTGGATATTAATCAAAACCTGAATGCTACAACATCTATTATTATCAACATGAATAATATCGGGCGCAGCTATCAGCAGGAAGGGAATTTTACAAAAGCCTCCGAATATTATTTTAAAGCAATGTCTGTCGCTGAAGATGCGGGAGATAATGAACAGGCAGCCCTGCTTGGAACCAATATTACCTCATTGTTTGTTATTCAAAAAGATTATAAAAAAGCGACTGCGTATGCCGAAAAGACGATTAAGTACGGAAAGGCTGCACATGTGCTCATTCACGTGTCAAAAGCATACGAATTGCTTGGGGTGATTGATTTGGAAACAGGCGATACCATTGCAGCAAAAAAGAGCCTGGATAGTGCATTGATCATAGATGAAAAGCTGGACAATCAAATGGCCATTGTGGGTGTGCTCACCAATCTCGGTACGGCAGAAACCGATCCTGCGAAGGCGATCGAAATTTTTCTGAAAGCCCAGAAAATACTGGATGATATGGCACCTGCTTCTTTAAATTCAATAACGAACCTCGCGAATCTAGGTTCCTACTATCAATTACTTGCTGATACAAAATCCGGTGAGGAGAGAAGAAAGAATTTGAATTATGCGCAATTGTATCTTGGAAGAGCCGATTCGTTGTGCAAAGTGTCCAATAATGTGGAGATGCAGGGCGACATTAAGCAAGCGCTTGCCGATTTGCAGGAAGACAAAGGCGATTATAAAAGCGCATTGCAGAATTACAAGGCTTACGTTGCTATCAACGATTCTATTTTTTCACAGGAAAATAAAAATAAAATTGCAGCCCTCGAAAGCCAGCGTGCCATGGATGTAAAGAACAAACAAATAGAAAACGAACAACTGCAAATTGCCAACCAGAGAAAAAAAATGTGGTTACTCGGAGGTGGCGTTGCTTTTTTTCTTGTCATTGGGATTATATTATATCGCCAAAGCGTGATACGCAAAAAAACAAACACTACTTTGTTGCATTTGAATAATGAGCTGGATGAAGCCAATAAAGTAAAGGCGAAATTCTTCGGCATTCTCAGTCATGATCTGCGAAGTCCGATTGCCAACCTGATCAATTTTTTGCAATTGCAAAAGAACAAACCTGGTATTTTAACCGAAGAGAAAAAAGTGGCACACGAAAATAAAATTTCAGACTCGGCCAAATCATTGCTGGAAACAATGGAAGCTATGTTGCTGTGGAGTAAAGGGCAGATGGAACATTTTAGACCCACGATCACGTCAATACCGGTAGCAGGATTGTTTTCTTACCTGCAACAATTTTTCAGCAATACTGAAAATGTTTCGATCAGCTTCCAGGATAATAGTAGCCTCGTCGTTAACACCGATAAACACTACCTGCAAACCATCATGCAAAATCTTACGGCTAATGCCATCAATGCCTTGAAGAATACTCCTGATGCCACGATAGTATGGAAAGCATGGCAGGAGCAAGACAATATTTATTTTTCGATTACAGACAACGGACCGGGCGCCAGTAATGAGCAATTGAAAGCACTCTATAACGACACGGTGGTAAGCGGCTCCAAACACGGACTCGGCCTTCACATCATTCGCGATCTTGCCTCCGCCATAGGATGCGCTATCAGGCTGCAGCCAAAAATGCAACAAGGAACTCAATTCGTTTTATCAATACCTTGCTGAAAAAACAAATGGACACATGATCTTTCGCGTTCACGTAAAGCCAAATGCAAAGACTAATTCGGTTATTATAAAAGAAAACAATGAGTTACATGTCCGTATCAGCGCACCTCCTGTGGATGGCAAAGCCAATAAATATTTAATTGGTTATTTGTCTGAGGTATTTAAAGTTTCAAAATCATCCGTCGTAATTATGAAAGGACTGAACAATCCGCATAAAACGATTGAAATAATTGCGGAAAATGCGTATATTAAGAAGGTGTTGAGCAGACCAAAGTCCTGAAAGATTTACCCGCGTCATTCTCTTATTTTTGAAACTCTTCAATCTCTTTATAAAACTCCAGCGCTTTGGTTACCTGTTTTCCGCCGGTTCCCTGAATGAAAGTTCTTACCCATTTTTTACCTGCGTTTTCAACATTGATATTTTTATAAAACCAATAAGCGAGGTAAATAAAAGAGGCGGTAAATGCAATTTGAAAAATGATGTATCCCGCCCCAACTGATTGCGGAAACCATGCACTGCTTAGGTAAAAAGTAGTCCAGAACGGCAATTGCAAAAACATCAATCTTGTATGCTGAAAGATTGATAATTGCAGCCTGGTAAGTTTTTGTTGTATTTCTGTAATGCTGCCGTCATAGTCAATTGCATTCACCCATGCAAGATGTTTTGCATAGTCATATAATGCTTTTACATTAATGAGAAAAATAGCTGCAACAGATACGATAAAATAATTTGTTGCGGGTAAATAATGTGAAATAGCATAATACAATGCCAGTCCAAGACAAACCAGCCAAACAATTGCTGCTACGATACCCAAAGCTTTGATGCGAATCAACGAACGCAACGTTAACGTAGCTTTCCTGCTTATGGTTTCCTGTAATATGCGCTTGTTTAATGCAAGTGATTCATCTATCTTCTGATACTGTTCTTTCCATAAAAGGACAAAGCTGGTTTCTTCCATATTAAAAAATTGTTTGTGAAAATTTTTGTTTTAAAATATTTTTGATTCTTCCCACTTTCGTTGCCACATTCGTTTCGCTGACGCCTATAATCTCAGCAATTTCCCTGTGGCTTTTTTCTTCGAGATATAACAGCATTAATGCCTTGTCCAATTCTTTCAGTCCACCGATGAATTGCTGCAACATGCTATGCCGCTTCTCCATTTCCTTGTTTTCGGGTATGTCCGCCAGGTTAAAAATTCCTTCGGAATACGGATGTGAAATTCCCTGTCGTCTATTTTCCTTCCTGTAAAACGAAATCGCAACATTTAAAGCAATCCTGTAGATCCACGTAGAGTATTTGAATTCACTGTTGTATTTATCGAATGATTTCCATAGCTGAAAAACGATTTCCTGCGCCAGGTCTTTTCTGTCTTCTACATTACGGCAATACGTATTGGCCACCTTATAAATAATGCCTTTATGTGCCTCAATTACCAAAAGAAAATTAGCTGACTTATCCGTGAAATTCATTGCCCCTGGTTGTGTTTTTTTCCATCTTCCAATTATTATTCGCGCAGGTAGTCAAAATATCACAGTTGGAAAGGAAATTTTTCTACTTAAAACCAAATATGGTAAAATAATTGTTGCCAATTCGTGATAGCACAGGTTAATTGCAAACATCAAGAGCGCCAAATCATTTATCCGGTTTAATTTTGCACAGATAAAATAATACACAATGAAAGCATTTTTAGGAACAGGACTTTTAGGAGCAGGCTTTACAAGAGCGCTCATCAGCAGGGGCGACCAGGTACAGGTATGGAACAGGACCTATAAAAAAGCAAAGGAATTGGAACAATATGGAGCCAAAGCCTTTGACAATCCTGCAGATGCAGTGCGTAATACGGATATTGTTCACGTTGCATTAAAAGACGACGCCACAGTGGATGATGCATTGGGTAAAGCTGAACCCGGTTTAAAAAAAGGAGCTATTATAGTAGATCACACGACCACCTCTATTGAAGGCGCGAAGAAAAGAACACAGGAATGGAAGGAGAAGGGTTTCTTATACCAACATGCACCGGTATTTATGGGACCGTCTAATGCATTGCAAAGTACAGGCTACATGCTGGTTTCCGGTGATCAGGAACTGATCAAAGAACTCGATCCGCATTTGTCGAAGATGACGGGCAAACTGGTCAACTTTGGCGATGAAGTTGGCAAAGCTGCGGCAATGAAGCTTACAGGTAATTGTTTTTTGGTGGCCTTTACGGCTGGTCTTGCCGACACATTATCGTTTGCCAATTCAATCGGCGTTTCAATGAATGATGTAAACAATTTATTCAGCGAATGGAATCCTGCAGGTGCGATACCCGCGCGGTTGAAGAGGCTAACATCAAATGATTTCAGCGAAGCTTCGTGGCGTTTGGATATGGCGCGAAAAGATACAGGGTTGTTTATATCAGAAGCAGCAAAGAATGGGACCAAACTGAAAGTGATACCTGAAGTTGCAGCACTCATGGATGAATGGATTGCCAAAGGCCATGGCCAGGATGATTGGACGATCATTGGGAAAATGGATAACTGATTGATTGGCCTAACAGGATCGGGTACACGAAGAATGGTTCCCCTGCTGTCATCAACGGGGAGAAGTTGATCCCGGCAACCGAATGCTCCCAATCATCCGGTCTATATAGCAGATGAGCATTTACCGGAACGGATTGACAACTGAATCGTTGCGATTTGGTTAATTCGACTCCTATTCGTTCAGACGCAGAGAGGAACCATTGTACTCTTTTTTCAGCTGCGTTATAAGCACGAAATTCACCCGCGTTTACGATCGATAGTTTTACGATCACATTATCGGCTTTTATGTCTGCACAACTAAGGAAAAAGTCCTTTCAACAAAAATCAATGTATAGAAATAGTTCGAATTAAATCTTTGTACTACCAGACAACCAAAACTCACTCGCATAAACTTTACAAGATTAATTTAATTTAGTTCAGAAAAACCTTAGGATCGCTAACATCCTGCAAAAGACGTGATAGTCTAAATGTCTTGCGATACAATTAGCCCAAACTGAAATAAGCTATGAATTTTACAGGGTTGCAATGTAAAAAACAAGACTAACTTCAAAAGTGAAAAAACCGACCGGCATAAAAATCAAATTGCTGGAAATTTTACGCAAGAATAGTGTTATGCGCCAGTTGCTTCATGTACTGCAAACTGATGCGCGTAGCAATATCTACTTCTTCAATGCCGGCAACCTGATGATGCCTGTAAACCGGCAAACAATATTCTGAAGTAAGGTATCCCTGGTAATTTATATTATGCAATTCTTCAATGAGCGCAGGATAGTTGATCAGGTTGCCGCTCGAAGGTGAGGGCTCCTGTATAATTTTTCCATTCTTACCCTGGCTAAAATTCCACGCGCCGTAATGTGTATGCACTAAATATTCACCACATTTTTGAATGGCTTCATGAATGTATTCGTTACTCTGCCGTTCGTAAAACAGCGGCGCATCAATACAGAGTTTTACATTGCCGCGGTCTACTTCCTGCATCATCGCCAATACATCTTCATAGCCTTTGCTTATTACCGGCGCATGGTTCTGGAGTGCAAGGGTAATGCCCATATCTGCTGCCATATCTGCTGCCTCACGAATGCCGGTTACGCAGCGGTTCCATTGGCGCAATTCCTGAGCCGACAAGCGCTTATAATAATTGCCCCTTTCAAACTGCCCATATACAGCAATTTCTTCTTCATCATTAATGATCCCCGGCCATGCTGCAAAAATTTTTACAAGGTTCACACCCAGGTCTGTTGCAAAGTGTAGCACATGCTTTATCATAGCCAGGTTATTTTCCCTTTCTTCCATATAACGTCCGGCAAAGTTTGACAAGCTTTCCACCGCGCACAGTACAATGTCTTCATCGGCAGCAATACTTTTAATTCTGCTACGATCTTCCGTTGTAAGATCCAACGGAGAGGCAACAGGGCGCTTGGTTTCAATAGCCAATGCATCAAATCCCAGCTCTTTTGCTTTGTGTATTTGCTGCTCCAGTGATAAAGCGTTGCCTTTATAGAAGAGACCGCCATACGTAACGGTGAGTAATGCAAATTTCATTTTGATATTGATTAGTGTTAATTAATAAGATAAATATTGATGTTTTTTTATTGAAGACCAGTATCGGTGTTATCGTAACTTATTTTTTTTAAAATAATTTCATCAGCAAAGATGAGAAAATTTATACTATACTCAGCAGAGATTGCATCTTCATCGCATTTAAAAAAAATGCTACTTCTGTTAATATTATTACCGTTGATGAGTTTCCAGCACAATACACAGTTGTAATTGAAAACATTGGGCTATGATTAATTCGCTGTTCAAAAACACAAAAAGATCGCTGTTTCAATGTCTGCCCCACGGTGAACAAGTTAGGACTTGAAAAGAAAAGGGGGGAAGAGAGAAGCCTTGCCGAAGTAAATTGCGGCAAATAATTTGCTAAATATGTCCTGGTACCGGCAGGGTGATGCAACGGTTATGTAAATTGCATTGTCATTTTCTAAAAGTATCCAATGAAACTTTCTCTGATTTTATTAAGTCTTGTTGCTTTAATCAGCTTTCAATGCAATAAGAGTACGCCTGTCAGTGCTGCGTTTACTGGCAGACTAATCGTAAACGGCCCTTGCGAGCATTATGCCATCCAGTTACTAAAAGGGTATATTGATACCGCAAATATTGAGTCATCCTGGTATGACAGCGACAACGACAGCACCTATACGAATACTTTTGCTGTTTCCAACTATTGCACTTTTGGAGTTAACGGATTGCAGTCAGGTGACGTCTTCACGTTCCAAATAGACCCCAATCCCACGGCGCAAACATGTCCCATCTGCGCTATTGCAGTGGCTGTGCCTTCCAAATACAATGCGGTGATAAATGTGCAAAAGGTGAAATGAAACACAGGCAGAATACCGAAACAATCGTCTGCTACGATATTTGAGCCAAATATCCGGTGCCACTATTTTTTTAGTCTATTGTTCCTGATAAAATGTTTTTATTTGTTTGGGCATACGATTTCTTACTGTGAGCCGTCAGCAGAAAAAAGATAATCATTCCTGCAAGAAATGCACTCACTGAAAACAACAACAATTGTCCGGATGGTTTGAGAATAAAAATAGCTCCGATAAACTGTGCCAATATTACCGCACAAAGTATATAGACAAGATGGCTCTTTTTCACTTTACTTGCCACAAACGCTCCTAATGGAGCCCCAATCATTACTACCGGAATACAAACCTGCCAATAATAAAATACTTCGGGTTTAATATCTTTCATAACAAGGAGATGCAGCATAAAGCCCATGATTGAATCTGAAGCCATCAATATTACAGAAGTAGGTGTAGCAATTTTTTCAGAAAGTCTATACTTCATTGTAACGAATGAAAAAGTGCAGATGTTTATTCCGGTACCTACAATGGAGCTCAGAATTCCGCCAACAAAACCAACGATGATCATTTCGATTTTCTGATAATTGGTTAATGCGGGCAATTCTTCACGCACGGTTCTTTTTTTTGAGCGATCAGCTGTAAATAATGCAATTCCAAACGCGAGCCAGAAAGACACAAACAGCATTTTGGCATAAGGCGGTGAAGTAAATGGCGCTACAAAGTAACTCCCCATAACAATACCTGGAAGACCTCCTATGATAGCCAGCAAAAGATACTTTCTTTCAATTTTAATTCTCTTTGCAATGATCCAAAGTGTCGCTGCACTCATACCAATACTTTGAATGGCAAGCGTAAAATTTCTAGCTTCTGCAGGATGTACTTTAAACAGTAGTGTCATTACCGGAAAGGCCACTGCTCCACCACCTTCGGAGCTGCTACCCGCAATGAAGGACCCTACGACCATCATTATGGTCATGTAGAAATAGTGGTAAAAAAGTTTCCAGCTATTGGTCACAAACATATAGGTGACCCAGGTGACATAGGTGATGGCAACGGGCAAAATAAACAGCAGTAGTCTTGAAGGTTTTGTTTTCATCGTAGTTTTTAGTCAAATAACTTATTCAAATCGTCACGGTATTGGTTTTATTGAGCCAGAAGGTGCCCCATTCCCTTTGTGTTTACCGGCAGGCATAAGTAAATTGGTAATTGAAATTATTTAAACGGGCGGATTTCTTTCTCTTTTTTGTAAATTTCCTTTTGTTAAAAATTATAGGTCGCATGAAAAACGAAGTTCCTTCCTTCGCGCGGGAGCTTTATTACATCAAGATCTTCGTAGTAATATTTATTAAAGATATTGTTGCACGCAACACTTAAAATTATCTGGCCGTCATGCAGGTCTATGGATTTATCTATACCGGCATCAGTGATGAAAAACCCTGGTGTAGGCGTTTCTCCATAAAACGAGCTTACCTTGTTTTGCGCAGCAACACCTATTTCATCAACGAAAAACCGCCAGGTTTTAAGAGCGTATCGCACTGTATTTACGGACTTAAAAGGCATGATCATAGGAAGATAGTGATTGCCTTTATCTTTTCCTTCCTGCCATGTGTTGTTGCTGTTGAACAATAATTTTTGTGAAAGATTCCATTTAAAAAGTAAAGAGGCGCCAGCGATATAAGCAGTATGAATATTTCCGAATTGCTTTACGCCAATGGCTCCGGGTGTTTTGGAAGCATACCCAGTGTCTACAAATCCTGCTATATAATTTTGAAAGAAATAACCAAAGCCCTTTATTGACGCCGCAATATTTTTTTGCCTATAAGAAAAATTTATTTCGCTGTTAAAAGAAGACTCGTTTTTTATGTTTGGTGAACCAATGTAATCATAACCATCCACGCGATTGTATAAATAAAATGCATACATTTCTTTTAATGTTGGCGCACGCATGCCTTTTGCAAGTTTGAGGTCGACACTAAAAGAAGATACAGGGTAATAACTTAATTGGGCGAATGCATTGTACAACCAACCCGACTTGTCAGAGGCTCCTGTTGAAATATTAGACAGGGTAGTTTTTCCCTGTGAAGTAAAAATAGACGAATGGTTATATTCAGTATGTACGCCGGGGCTAAGGCGCCAAAGTTTTCCGATACGTATTTCGTCCGCAATATCAAGCCCAACAACACTACGTTGTGCATCGGGGATCATAAGCCGGTGCATGGTATTCCCATTAGTGGGGTGCATTGTCATATCTGCATGCCAGCGATGAAGGTATGCTTCTAATTTTGCTTTAACAAGCTGGGTATGAGATGCCTTCCAATAGAGTTGGGAGTAAGCACCCCCGGTTCTTGAATATCCCGTCATTTCCATTTTTATTTGTTTGGGAATTTCATCCAATGGGCGCTTACTGTTATCCATCGCGTGATCTACATCATTATAATATATTTTGGATTGCCAGTAATAAAGTGCTTTTCTGGCATTATGATATTCGTATGTAATACTCCCGATTTTTGTTTTCGCAAATGAAACATCCATCGTAAGTGCAGGATATCCAATGTTGTCGGCTTCGTCCTGCAAATAGTCTGCACTAAGCGTCTGATGGGTGTTTAACTGGTATAATGCATTTGCATTCGCGTTCCATTTTTCATATTGCGAAAAATTAATTCTTCCTTTTTCATCAACAGAAAAGCCATTCTGTTGGTTCCATTGCCCATATTTTGCAATGTTAGCATTTTTATTTCCGCCCGGAATATAATCGCCGGCTTTACTGTAAATACCATCTGCGAAAAATGCAAAGCGTTTGCTGCTGTATTGAATATCCCCAAGGACCTGGCGGGCAGTAGCGTTGGTTTCAAATCCAGTACCTGCAGATCCACTCCATTTTTTTTGAGCATTGGTTTGTGCCCGGCGCAAATCGAAATTTAATCCTCCGCCGACAGTGGCACCGCCATTTCCAAATTCGGGCCCGGAGCTTACCTGCAAACTTTTCAAGTTGTTAGGTTCAACATAAGAAGTTACAGGATCCATGCGCGCAGTACATGCACCGTATATATGCATGTTGTTGATAGTAACATTAATTTGTCCGTCGCTCATACCGCGTAAAACCGGCTCCTGTGCATAATTGCCACGGCTGAGGAGATTGATACCGGGTACATTATCGAGCAGGTGTTCCGTTTTTGCCTGCCCGTCATAACGATGTCCGCAAAAATCGGCATTGTTATTATAATAAGTGATAACAACGGTTTGAAGAAAACCACCCTGGAGTGTATCTTCTTCTTTTCCATTTTGAGCCAACAGGGTTACCGGTATTAATAAACCCGCGGCAATGAATATTTTTTTAAACGTTAACATAGCTGCTAAAATTTATAAGGTGACACAATTATCATGACAACTTAACTTCTTGCTCCTGCCAGGTCTTATTGGAGGACCATGAGTTAATTTTCGCCCGCGTATTAAATCAACTTCTGCAATTTTTTTGGCGAAATATTCTTTAAAACAATAAATATGTTGCGTTGTTTATTCTAAAAATTGTTTTAGCATGTTGAACGTCTTCCAGCGCTTTCGACCTTCAAAATTTTTTTGTATAACTTCTATGGATCGGATGGTTAATAAAATATCTCAGACATAACTAACCCAAACTGAAAATCAATCCTTAATTACACACTGCGTTAAAACAATCAATTTTCGTTGATACCACTGCTGCTATCAATATACACCGGCACATGCGCGAGCTGTTCTGCCGTAATTTCTTCCAGTTGTCGCTTTCGCGTCTCTACTCCGAAAAAGATAATTGAAAGTGCCGCGAGTACGAGTGGTACAGCGCCGATAATCGCTGTTGCTGCGATAGAGGGTGGAGCCACTGCAAACACCACGAGTGCAATTACCAGCACTCCGCCGAACTTGCTGAAACCTGCTACCAGACCACTTCCGCGGGAACGTACTGTGGTTGGATAAATTTCTGCTGCATACGCAGAAAGAATAGAGATAACAGAACTGATTCCCCAAATGGGAATCACTAATAGCACGTAAAGCCACACCTTATGGTGAACAATGGATTCGCCGGCAAACAGGAACCCCATCATAGAGGCCGCCGTGAGAAGAGTAAGTGCCACAATTGTCTTTTTACTGCTCCAGGCTCCATATACCCATGCCACCAAAAAATTCAGGGGAAATCCGATGAGTGCTGCATTGCGAAGTATCGCAAAAGAATCCTTAGATGTAAACCCAAGATGTTGCAGATTAGAGGGTATCCAGAGTTCAAACCCAAATTCAACAAAACCTCCGCCGAGGGCAAGCAAAGCGACTGTAGCAGTCAATCCTAAAAAAGGAGGGCGAAATAGTTGCTTGAACTGATCTTTGACCTTGATTTCTATATGGCCGGGAATAATTTTTTCTTTAATAGCAACGGCACCATAGCGCTTCATTACATCCTGCGCTTCTTTAAATCTTTTATGATTCAATAAATATCTTGGCGATTCCGGGATCCAGCGATTTAAAAGTATTAACATAAAACCTGTGGGGAAACCAATGAGCCAAAGAATCCGCCATGTGTAATGCGGCACCAGCCACGATGCCAATGCACTTGTAATAATATAGGCACCCGCAATATCACCTCCGATAAGCACCATTAGCCAGCCTCTGTGCCTGGCTGGGATACTTTCAGCCATCAACGTAAAAAGCACGGGCAACATGCCACCTACGCCATAGCCCATAATCAGGCACATCACGCAATTCATCCAAAACGCAGGCATAGACCCACACGGACTGGTAGCGATAAATGTTATTCCCGCCATGAGAATAGACGACCTTCGCCCGATTTTGTCACCTAACCATCCCCACAAAAATGAACCTATCACTGTTCCCGTAATTCCACACAATGGAAGCAGTGCAACGGGTACAGAACCACCTGGATTTACAGGCGACTTAAGTCCATATTCTCTTGCCATGCCCGGAACCACAAAAGATAAAATGGTTGGTTTCATTACATCCAGCGTAACAGCAATAGCCATCACAAACAAGAGCCCGACATGTGTTTTATTGATCGGCGCATCATCCAGCGCCCGAACCTTAATGTTATAGTCAGAATGTTCTTTCATCACAGACGGGGGCAAAAGGCTGTATAATGTAGTAGCCAGGCCGAGTATCACGAGCCCCATACCAAAGTACATGGACGTGCTCATGTGCATGCCAACGAGTCTGTAACCCATATCGGCAGCATTTATGTACATCGGTAGTTGAAGTGTAACTCCGATTGCCACAGATAAAAAACCAATCCAAAAGACACCTTTGCTTCTGAATGTAATGTTACCGTTGGTCTTGATCATTTTTTAAAAAGTTTAAGTCAAAAAAAGTTTGTCAGGTAATAGCAGCCCACGCTGCCTTTGTAAATTGAATTGTTATAAGAATGAATGCAAATTCTTTTAATATTGCTTGCCGCGAGTGACCAATCAATTTGCGATTGGCAAACGTCATAGCGATCAATCCAAAACCTAAAAATGAATAGTGTTAAAAAAACGCCTGTTTTTTTCCCGGCAAATCGTTCGACCAATTTTCAGCAGGTCAAACGCAAAAACTTTACCCGGTACCCAGTTGCAGTGATTCTTTTTCTCAACAAACTGAGATGACCCCCTGCAAAACATTTTGAAAATAAGACCATAACCTGTAACCGCAGATGTTAGAAAACAAGGGTAAGAACAAAGAAATGGCAGTAATTTTTTTTCGAATCAGTTACAAGTTTACACCATTTTTTTAAAATAGCCTTGCAGAAAATAATTCGCCAGCTGATTAAGAGATATTTTATTGAAACATACGTGGCTATCTGCAGGGCAAAATTCCGCATGTATCCGGCTGCACCACAACCGGCAGTAAATGTTTTGCAGCAATTTGTGAAACATACTCATACCGTCGGTTCCGCCATTACGGGAATCGCTGCCAGGCGGGTATCGGTTTTTGATTTGCCAAACCTGAGATCAATATATTTAGCCATGGGGCCAACGAGGAACAACGCATAGAAAGGCGCGTAAATAAAACTGTTCAGCCTTAAAATAAGCTCAACAAAGGCAACGAGAAATGCAACTAATATCTGTCCTCTTTTTGTAGAAACAGATGTGGGCGGATCGGTCATCATAAAAAATATGAACAACTGGTACATCGGGCCCGTAAGCGGAGCCACCTCTGCGAGAAATGTATCGCCAACAATAAAACTTCTGAGGTATGCGAAAAAAACAAAACTGATCACGTAGGTAATAGTAACATGAATTCTTTTAGCCCGATAAACAATAACCAACCCTAAAATCCAAATTACTGCCATAGCTAAAAAATTACTGCCCCATTGAATGCTCAATCCTGCCACGTCCAGCGGCGCGAAGAAGAGCATCCACGAAACGCCAAAGTTCGATGGGTTCCATAAATGCTTTCCTTTATAGCGCAATACATATTTAGACATAATGGATAGTGCTGCGGCGATAATATATGGCCACACCATGGTAGAGCGTATCAATATTCCTACACTGATCCCGGAAATATAAGCACTGGCCAGGCTTTTCCATTTTCCAAGGATCAGTCTTGCCAGAATGATCTCAGCAACCAGGGCAGTGGCAATGGATGCCACAAGATTCGTCAGGCTATCCAGCATACCAAAACTTAATTGTCCTATCAGCAAAAGCAAAGTAATAAATGCTGGCGGCACGTATTGAAAATAACCTTTCGGTTCTTTAACTATCCATGGCATAACATCTCGTTTAATTTTCTCATCACTGCAACCGTTTTCGGTAATTTATTTTTTGGTTTCTTCTTTAATCGAATAAAATTTATCAACCTGTGGGTGGGTGATTACGGTTTTATTCCCCAACGGCCAATAGATGATAACACGGTCTATATTATCACTTTTGCCTAATCCAAAATGAAGCCTGTGACTATTTTGCGAGGAAAAACCCATTCCGGCCGTAACGACCTGCACCTGTTTTTTACCATCCCATTCTACTACCACTTTGGCGCCTATGGCATCTGCATTGCCAACCGTACCATGCAAATCATATTCAATCCAGTGATTGTTGTTATGAAGAATATTTTTATAGACCAGCGGAATATTATTCTCATTGGCAACGATCACATCTAGCGCACCATTATTCCAAAGGTCCGCCATAGCCACCGCTCGTCCGTCATAGGTAGCATAGGGACATGCCAGATCAGAAATATCTTCGAACAATCCATTTCCTTTGTTCAACCATATTTTATCCTGCTCATATCCCGACTGACTTTTGCCATGCATATCAGGCCAGTTATTCGCATCTTCAATAATGCTCGCGTTGCCACCAGTCACTTTTGAATAGTCGTACCAGTAAGAGGTATTCTTTTTTGCAGAAATAAATCCATTGGCAACATACAAATCCATATTACCATCATTATTTAAATCTCCAAACTGTGCGCCGTAACTCCATCCGGCATTATCAATGCCTGCAAGCTGCGCCATGTTCACAAACTTTGGATAAGGAGTGCCGGAATCCTGTGTTTCCGGCTGCCAGTAATTATTGTCTTGTATCAAGATCCCTTTTTCTGTAATAGTAGTATTGTATACGCCAAGAATGCCTGTATTGTTCATATCGCCAAATGAAACACACATACCACTTTTGGGAATATTACCAATACCCGATTGCCTGCCCGCTTCGACGAACTCTTTTCCTCTCTTATTAATATATAGCTCATTTACATTGTAATCATTCGCAACAAACAGATCAGGATATCCGTCACCATTAAAGTCTGCAGAAGCCGCAGCTAAAGTCCATTTGGTAGAAGTCAGACCATACTCTTCCGTAACGTCTTTGAATTTTCCGTTTCCCATATTTTCAAGCAGGTAATTCCTTCCTCCATTATTCGCATAGCGAAAACTTTGAGGCATGATCTTCGTTGTGTTGAGATTATCAAGGTGAAGCTTTTCACTGTAGTACCCGCCGATAAATAAGTCCGGCAAACCATCATTATTGAAGTCGAACCAGATAGCGGAATAGGCATTTACCCAATCGGGCAATCCGCTGCCTTCCGTTACATCCACAAATTTTTTACCCCCTTCGTTATGAAATAGCTGCGGCTTACCCCATTTGTACAGGAGAAAATCTTCATAGCCATCATTATCATAATCCGCCCAAACGCTGCCCATCGATGCACCTTCATTCTTTTTATTCACATCAGCAACGCCCATTGCAGCAGCAACATTTTCAAACTTACCATTATGCAAATTTCTGTAAAGTGCATTCTGGCTTCCGAAACTGCTGTTGGTAAAATAAATATCATCCCAGCCGTCGTTGTCAAAATCCACTACTGCTACGGACGCTCCACCCATTAAAGCAATCTGTGGTGCGATATGTCCCACTTTGGGATCCACTTCCGCACATTGGTGCCGGAAATCAATTCCCGCCCGGGCATTATCCGGTTCCAGGTAAAAACCATTTTGCCCGAGCGATAGCTCTTTCTGCCTTGCAACATCCTGCCCCTTTCGCAATAAATTTGGCCGGGATAAAAGTGCGGTGCCGATCAGCAAACCAACAAATACAATCGTTGTTAGCGTTTGGGGCAATTTCTTTTGCCTTTTCATGACTGCAATTTCCTCTGTTTATTTATCAGGTTATGTATTTTGATAAAATGAATTGTTAAACAACGCAAGGTAAAAAATAAATTGGCATTGAAATATGACGCAAATAGATAATTATTAATTTCACGTTTTCAACATTTAGGCGTAATGACAATGAGGAAGAACATCAGCAATTTTTCAGGCGGTAATCATTTTAGAAAATATCTCTTTATTAGCCTCTCTGCCACTGCCATTTTAGTAGCGGCATGCAACAACAGGAAATCTGACGACAAAGACAAGACGTCTGCCAAGGATGCGAAGGACATGGCGCTGTTGTATCTTTCGCAAAATCATATTGACGAAGCGGCCGCAGCATTTCAGCAGGCCATACAGGAAACGCCCGATGATATAACCAATTACGAAAGCCTCACCAGGTTATACCTTCTGAAGAAAGATTATGAGGCGGCAGAAAAAATTGCACAAAGTGCCCTGAAAATAAAACCGGATAACCAGGATTTAAAATTGCTTCTTGCAGACGCCTATATCCGGGAAGGGAACGAAAATGCAGCGGAAGATCAACTGAAAAAAGTGCTCAGCGAAAATCCAAAAAATGTAAATGCTTATTATAAACTTTCTGAACTTACCGGCAGCGGTGCAAATGACAGCGCTTTAAAGAAATACTACCTGTTGAAAGTGATTGACCTCGTTCCTGCAAACATTGTACCCCGCATGGAATTGGCTGAGGTGTTTGCCGGCCAGGGCAAAACGGATTCATGCCGTTATTATCTGCAGAGCATCAAAAAGATTGCGCCGGATTTTTCTGATGCTGCGGCTGTCAGCTACAACAAGGCAATTGCGCAGCTTGCGGCCAACAACTGCGCAGGTGCCTTATCTTACCTCAGGCAGTTTCACGAGTTGATGAAAATAGCACCTGACTACGCCCTCGGCAAGGATTCTATCGAAATCCCATCGATGCATGCGGGTTATTTTGATTTTCAAACAAACGTTCCGGTTTCAATATTTGATAGCGGGCAGCAGTCGGGTACAGGTAGAAGTAATTTCTTAAAGACTCCTCTGCATTTCACGAGTTTTACGGGAAACGTTGGTTTTGGAACAGACAATTCTGGTAAAGCTATAAGCACGGCTTTTGCTCATACAGATTATGATGCGCAGGGCAATATTTACCTGTATACAAGTTATGTTGCCGCTGGTGCTACCAATTCAAAATCGCATTTAGTGGTGGATGTAATGGGCTCTTATAAGGAATGCAAAGTAAATGGGGGAATTGATCATGATGGAACCGATTTGTGCGCCGCATTTGCCGACTATGACAATGATGGTTATGCAGATCTTTTTGTTGCCACTACAAAGGGTATACTTGTTTTCAGAAACCAGGGTGATGGTAGTTTTTCCAAAGTGAAAGATAATATTGGTCTTTCCAATGCGAATAATGTAAGTAAGATCCTGTTTGGTGATTTTGACCAGGACGGCGACCTTGATCTATTTGCCGCCCAAAAGGACGCTAATAAACTTTTTCGCAATAACGGAGACGGTACCTTTACAGAGCAGGCTGCAACAATGGGGCTTGCAGCAAACGGCTCAGGTACAACGAATGCAGATTTCAGCGATTACGATAACGACGGCGATCTTGATATACTTGGATTAAATGGAAATGGTCAGATCCAACTATTCAATAATCAACGGCATTCGCATTTCATCGACGTAAGCAGTGAGGCAGGACTTCAAAATCCATCTTATACCGGTACCGCTATCACATTCGGAGATTACAACAACGATGGAAGTCCTGATATTCTTATTGCCGGCGGACCGGATGGAAGTTGTACATTGCTTAAAAATGAAAACGGACATTATGAGATCGATGTGAATGCATCAAAACAGTTGATGACCGGGTTAAAAGGTGTCAGGGTAAATGACATAGCTTTCGTTGATTATAACAATGATGGTTACCAGGATATTGTTGTTGCAGGTACAAATGACGATGCTTCGAAGAGCGGAGTGAGATTATTTCATAATGATAGTACCAAAGGATTTAGTGACGTAAGTGCAGTGCTTCCTGCTAACATAACACAGGCGTATCACCTGGGAATAACCGATTTTAATTTTGACGGGGATGAAGACATTTATTTTTCAGGTCCGGACGGGCTTCAGTTGGCAAGAAACGATGGTGGAAATAACAACAACTATGTGCAGGTACAGCTTACCGGGCTCTCTTATGGCAACAGTAAAAACAATCGCTTAGGTATCGGTGCCCGGGTAGAATTGAAGGCCGGAGATCTATACCAGGCCAAAACCGTACAATCACCATTAGTTGAATTTGGAGTAGGCACAAGAACAAAATTGGATGCTTTGCGCATCATCTGGCCAAACGGAACTCCCCAGACTATAGTAGATCCTACCATCATACAAAAGACACTGGAAGAAGAACAATTGAAAGGGTCATGTCCGTTTCTCTTCACATGGAATGGCAGGAACTATGAATTCCAGAAAGATATGCTGTGGCGCAGTGCGCTGGGTATGCCATTGGCCATTCATGGAAAAGATACAACGTACGCATTCTCTGGTCCCTCAAAAGAATACCTGCTGATACCCGGCGAAAAGCTACAGCCACGCGACGGAATGTACAGCCTTAAGATAACAGAAGAATTGTGGGAAGCAGTTTATTTCGATAAGGTAAATCTCGTTGCCATCGATCATCCGGATTCTGTAAACACTTTTGCTGATGAGCGCTTTGTTGCTCCACCGTATCCGGGAAGAAAAATTTACGAAGTAACTGATGAAAATTTACCAGTATCGGCAACAGATGGCAACGGGAATAATCTGATGAGCAAGATCAGTAAGTACGATTTTCAGTATGTCTCGAATTTCTCTATCGGGAAATTCCAGGGAGTAGCAAAGGAGCATGATCTGATCTTAGACTTAGGAGATAAAGCAAAGAGCAATGATCTTCACTTGTTCATGCGCGGATGGATATTCCCGACTGATGCGAGCATCAATACGGAACTTACGCAGACAAAAAAATATGAACAGAAATTTCCTTCTTTACAGGTTATTAATAAAGAAGGTAAATGGCAAACGGTTATTCCAAACATTGGCTTCCCGATGGGAAGAGATAAAATGATGGTAATAGATCTTTCAGGAAAATTCCTTACTCCAAATGATCGTCGGGTAAGAATTCGCACCAATATGCAGATTTACTGGGATCATATATTTTTCAGTACAGCTAAAGTGGATGCTCCGGTAAAAATGTACGATGTGGCTATGAAGAATGCACAGTTGGATTATCATGGTTATTCCGCTTCTTATCATAAAGGAGGTCCATACGGGCCGCAGTGGTTCGATTATGACCACGTAACAACGGGACAAAAATGGAGAGACCTTACAGGGTATTATACACGCTATGGTGATGTGACGCCGTTGCTGCAGAAAGCAGATGACGAATATGTTATTACTGACGGCGGTGATGAAGTGACGATCAATTTTGATGCAACTCATTTGCCGGCTTTGCCTAAAGGATGGAAACGGGATTTTCTGATTTACAGTGAAGGCTGGGTAAAAGATGGCGACCTGAATACTGCATACGGACAAACCGTGGCACCGCTTCCTTTCCATGATATGCCGTCATACCCATACGGTAAAAATGTATTTTACCCAACCGATCCGGCACACTTAGAGTATCAGAAAAGATACAATACGCGCAGGGTAACAGATGATGCTTTCAGGGATGCGTTGAGAGATGGAAGCTTTGCAAGAAATTCCAGGTAGCGTGGATCGATTGATTTTTTTATTGCAAAACGGCAGCAGTATGCTGATACATATTTTTTAAAGACGGATCAAGCAAGCATGCTGTATTAAAGGGAGCGATTCTTTCTTTGATGGTTTTTGTAAAATTGATAACATGTTCCCGCGAAACAGTTTGCTGAGAAACGATCTGCAATAAATCTTTGTAAGATAATTGTATCATTTTTTTAATTGCTTCATCATCGGCGTTTAGAAAATATCCCGGTGATTCTTTTCGCAATCTCCCGTTTTCATGGGCAATGGTTGCAGCAAAGTATAACATCGACCATGCATTGAATAACCCGAAATGTTTCATCGCATAATAACATCCGGAAATTAAATAATCCATCAATTGCACTTCTTCAGAAAATGCATTTTCATATTCCCGCAGATGTTTTTGCAATATTTGTTCATCATTCCAATATTCAGTAAGGGCATGAACAATTTTTTCCAAACCTGAAAGTGTAAGAGCGATACCCGAACTGAACATCGGGTCAACAAACCCTGCAGTATGCGGAAGCGCCACCCAGCCACGGCCAAAGCAATGGGAAATTTTTCTTTGCAGTCGTTGCGTGCGAATTATTTTGTCGGGCTGTTTTGCCAAAGTAGTATCGCGAAATATCGCGTGAACAGAAGGATACTTTTGCAACAAGTCATTCCATATTTTATCAGTTGGTACTTTATCGTACAGTCCATTTTTATTTTCCAACACAAAACCTATACTGGTGCGTTCATCATTAAAGCGCAGCATCCAAATCCAGCCTTCATCAAGTATTTGATGAAGTGCGGAAAAATCAGGATCGTAAGGGAAATCATTAATGGCAATACCGGCATTTTGCAACATATTTGTCCATCTCGGAACATGATTGAAATGAGAAAATATAGCAAATGAATTGGTGTGAAAATCATCAGCCGAAGATTTTATTTCCAATATACTTTCTAACAAATTTCCGCTGCCAGTTGCATCTACGTAAAAAACTGATTGAATGATCTTGCTTTTGCCTGCATGTGAAATTTGAAATTCCCAATGATCATTTTGTATTGCAGCAAGAATTGTTGTCTCATCAAAATAATCAATACCCGCTTCTTTTACCTTGTTTACCAAAAATGCATCCACATCTGACCGCAGCCAATTCGTATCTGATAATATATCGTCTGAACTTGCTGCGACGAGTAATTCATTGGAATGATCTTCGTCTGTGAAAAATTCTTTACCGGGATAGTGTTTGAAAAAACTAAAACCCCTTTTAATGCCGCAAACAATTTCAGGATGAGTTTGCTGCCAGCTTCCGTATCGTGAAAAATCACGCAACCAGGGGAGGTTGTATTGTTCAGAAAGGTTTCGCAAAATCATATCAGCAACCGGCGTGGATGATTCGCCGATAGTAAAACGTGGATGTTTTTCTTTTTCTATCAAACAAACTTTCAATCCGCAATTGTGCAATATCAACGCAGTGAGCGAACCCGCAAAACCCGCCCCGGCAATTAATACCTCATAATAATTTTTTTTATGATCAGTCATGATGCAAATGATAGCTGCAATGAATTCTTTCCATGATTCTTTGCGTTAAATTCATTTCTTCTAATCTTTTTTTTCTTGCCTCGAAACAATGCACACAATCAGACATACATCCAATATCCCATGTATCTACAAGCACACGTCCCTGTTGAAAAGAAAGTGCGCGATCAAAAACTTCTTCCAGTGCATTTAATTTTGGAGGAACATATTCGCCGTTTTTTTGGAGCAATTCCATCATGCCGTTCCCTGCGCGTGTAGGAATAACGGAACAACAACCCACGCCGCAATCAAAAGAAAATTGTACTGCTTTCAATGTCCATTCAATATTTTCTTGTCTGTCTATTAAGAAAGGGGGATTCAACAAAATAAAAGCCCGGACGTCAATGTTATTGCTTCTTAAAAATTGAACTGCTTTTTTAAAATCATCGGTTGTTAATTGCTTATTTAGCTTTGGCAACACATGGGGATGAATGCTTTCTAATCCCATAGCTATTTCAAGCTTACCGTTTAGTTGTTTACTGAATTCTATACAAGTATTATTACAAAGTTTCGGATGATTTTCTACAATTACTCTTTCATAATTTTTCAAACGATTGGCAATTGCTGAATAATCTGAAGGAGGTACTGCATTATGGTCGAAAAAATTACTGCTGTTGTATAATTTAATAATTTTTGCCTGGGATAATCTTTGCAGTGCATAATCAATTTGTTTGATAATGGCGCCGGGTGGCGTTGCATATTCGAGTGTGTTTTTCCACAGATCGCACATCACGCAACGAAAAGCACACTCTTTACCCGTAAGAAAAATGGTATTTACATCCTGTAAATTTCCATTAGCATCCGGTTCCTGTTCATGCAGAAAATGATACGGTATTTCGGCAAAAACTTTATTTCTCGCTGGGCGCAGTTTTTCAATTTCACTTCGGTCAGGCATAGAGTGAATTAAAATACTTGCGGTATTCCATTTCGCTTTCAGCAAATAATTGAGGGAAGGTGTTATTGCCTGCTGCGCCTTGCTGGAACCTGCGTTTTTCAAATACAGGCATATCAAAGCCTGTAACTGCTTTTATTCCACGTTTTACAATTTCCCCTTTCAATGAATACAAAGTATCTTCATTCCAGTTGGAAAGTGCAATGAATGGAACAGCTTCCGCCACTTCTATAACATTCGGCAATGCATAAGGACTGAATCCCCTGAATCCCAGCATACGTCCGGGTGCATACGAACGTACGTGACCGCGGCTTTGTCCACCTGTATAGGTAAGTGAATGTTTTATTTTATCAACGCCCCATCCTTCCTGGTACAGCATCATATTATTGAGTACACTGCGAATGGTGAGTTCAGTATTTGCCTCAATCGGATAATCTTTCAAATTTTCATCACCACCGTCTCCGTCTGCCAGGTATTTCCAATCAGGATACAATGCACGAATTTGTTTACACAAGGCCAGTGCCATGGTCGCAGATTCTATATCGAGCGATTTATAATCTTCTACTACCCGGATGGCAGCTTTGTAATCAACTGCAGATTGAGGAACATCCAATACTTCGAGAAAAAGAGACAATCCCATTTTATCCAAAAACCGGTGTGCCTGTTCAGCATCGGAGCCATTATTTATTGAAAGTGTAAATGCTTTCAAACGCTGCGGCAACATTCCCATTTTCAACATCAAATGATATAACGTGAGAAAAACAGAACCGCTGTCAATGCCTCCTGAAAACAATACACCTATCGGTTCGTTACCAGGAATCGACCGCAACCATTTTTGACATTCGTTTGCCAATGTTTCCATATAAGTTTTTCCTATTGCATCAAGATCAGCATTAAGACTATTTCTTTTTGGTTCAAAAAAACGTGTGTAAACAGGATTCGGATCGGGGCAACCTATCACATCTACACGCGTAACATAATGCGCAGGAACCATTCTTGTATAAGAAGGATGAAACTGCGCTTCCAGCCCGCGGCTTTTGAGGTATTCAAAAATTTCATCCATTCTTTCTGCTACGATCAACAATGGACCTGATACTTGTTTGGCAAGAAAATAACGCATAGGCCTGCCGATAGAGCGCGCCATAAAAACCTGCTGGCCCGCTTTTTCAACAATAGCGAACTGGCCGTCAATCTTGCGCACGCGTTCAGCATCGCCGGAAGCAATAGCTGCAGAGACTTCTTCGGGCGTCATATTAAAAATGATGTTGTTGTTGTAATCAAGCAGATTCACAAAATCAGCTACATATTGTGTTGTTGCATTCATCGTAAAAAATTTTTTATCTTAATATAATAAGGGGGGTAAAAATAAGAAATATGAAAACTATTTAGTTGCAAAGCCCAATCCTGAAAGCAACAAAGTTATGTTAATCCGATTCAGGACGTTTGATTTCAATGGCTTCAGATAAGTCGGGATATCTAAGAAAGCTGCATCTTTCAGATGAATTTGTCAGCTCTGCTCAGGCATGTCTTTGCCGGCGGTAAAAGCCGAAGGCATAAGGTTGATATGATGTTCATCAGCCACCCTGATAATAATCGCCATTAAAACAGAACCGCCAGGTATAAGCACAAAAGGTATACCGATACCAACAATTTTAAGGGAATCCATGAGCTGCGTTTTCAATATTTTTTCATCGTCGCCGGTGATCTTACCTTCCCTTATATATTTTTGAATGATGAGGCCTGCTTCTTTCGTTCCTTCGCATTCAATTTTTATGTCCCGGAAAAAATAGTGCAGGTTCGATGCTATGGTAGCTTCTATATTGTTGACTTAATGTTTAAGTAAATCTAAGAAATAGTTTAATAGAAAGTCATTTTGGATTCGGTCAAAGCGCGTGGGGCATTTCAATATTCATCACCACCCGGTTACTTTGAGTAATTCCTTCATATCATCAATAATATAATCAGGATTCGCAGCATGTAACTGCTCCTTGGTTTGGGCGCCGGTAGTAATACCAACTGTAATTCCGCATCCGGCATTTTTTCCTTCTTCTATGTCAATTGCAGAATCCCCGATCTTGAGAACTTGCGCCGGATTAGTAATTCCTCCCAGTTGCATGGCGCGCAATATCATATCAGGTTTTGGACGGGCGTTTGCTACGTCGGATGCGGTGATCAGTTCATCATAATGAACCTCTTTCAGCCACCCTAACTTTTGCAGGAGCTTTTCTGCTGTTGCGCGATTATAACCTGTATTTAATGCCACCTTTATATCGTGAGACCGGAGTGTATCCAAAACTTCTTCGGCGCCTTTGATGGGAATTACCCGAAGATCCCGGTAAGCTATATCAAGTTCTTTCAAAAAATATTGATAAATGTTGTCGATAGCTTCATTTGTTTGTTCCGGCGCATACGCCGCAAGAATATCCACGATTGCCTGTTTTTTTTCTTTCCCCGCTCCTAAAGCAAGCACCTGCTCAAGTGTTACGGGAATTCCTCCATGGTTGATAGCTTTTTGCAATGTTTTATATACCACATTTTGTTCATCTACTACTGTACCAGCCATGTCGAATACTACCATCTTAATCATAAGTAATATTATTTTTGAATGAGAAATAGTTGCACTTTTTTGTGAAATTCTTTCGCAGATCATTGCCCCGATGCTTTGCGGAAAGTATGATATACTTCATTATTCGGCAATTTTAATGAAGGAAGATCAGTCAACGCCGGTCGGAAGCCAAATTTCATTATTATTTAACCAGCAGATATATGTGTCGGCAAGGGAAATTGCGCAGGCGCGAAGCCGGTTTCTGAAGGATATGAGCCTACAGTTTTAGTTTTGTTAAGAGGTGGACGGTATAGAAATTTCCAGTTTACATCCCTTACTTGGTGCCGATATAATATTGAGAGTTCCCGAATAAAATTCAATACGACTTTTCATATTACTTAACCCGATACCGCCTTTCGATCTTTTTTTTGTATCAAACCCAACGCCGTCATCGGCGATTGTTAAGAAAAGAACATTGTTTGTTCTATTCAGGGTAATAAGCACGTCTGTTGCTTTGGCATATTTAGTGATATTGGTCAATTGCTCCTGCACCACACGGTAGAGCATCAATTCTCTTGTTTTGTCAAGATGGTTTTCGTTGTACGTTTCATCAATATCGAGATTAACCCGGATGCCGTTAAGTAAATTAGTATCATGCGCCAATGCTTCCAGTGCCTCTTTGAGTCCGAGGTTGCCCAGCGACGGAGCCACCAGCGAATGCGAAAGTTTCCTGATTTCCTGCATTGCTGCATCTACGTACTCATAGCTTTTTTCCAGTAAATTGTCCGTGGTGTTTTCCTCGCCGGCATTAAGCATGCCGAGATACATTTTCACAGTGGCGAGAATCTGGTTTATATTATCATGAAGTTCTCTCCCGAGTTCTTTTCGCTCTTTTTCCTGCGTTTGTATAGTGATCTCATTGATGAGTTTTTGCTCCTTTAGCTTTTGATCTGCCAGTTTTCTTTCCAGTTGTTTTCTTTCCGTAACATCCTGAATGGTTCCTATCATTTTGATAATGATTCCATTGCTATCTGTTTCCAGATCTCCGATACCGTGTACTGAACGCTCTTTCTTTGTTTTTACATTGATGATCCTGTATTCCTTATCGAAGCGTCGTTTCTTACCAATAACCTCATTCTCAAAATAGTCCTGCATCATTTTTCGGTCGGCCGGATGCAGAACGGATAACCATGTTTGTATAGAGTGAACCTGATCGGGCGCCAATCCGAAAATATGATCCAGTTCACTTGATGCTTTCCAGTTTCCGCTCTTAAAATCGAGTACGTAACTGCCGATCTTTGAAACTTCCTGCGAGTCATTAAGAAATCTTTCGCTTTCCTGCAATTGTTGTTCTACTTTTTTTCTTTCGCCAATGTCCATAGAAAGAATGAAAAGACCTTCGGGCACCGGTTGCATACTGAATTCGAACCATTGCCGGGTACCGTCCGGAAAAGTGAGTTCGTGTTCCAAAATCTGCGGGCACCGTTCCTGCATACACTGTTGCATTGCGCCGAATAAGCCTGTGTTTTCTACTCCCGGATACCTTTCCATCATTGTATGGCCAATCAACTCCTCTTTGGTAAGCCTGCTATGTTGCACTGCCGAATTATTTACAAAAAGGTATTTCCAGTCGTAGCTGATCAGTTGTATACCTTCCCGCATATTTTGTAGGAGAAATCGATATTGCTGTTCCTGCCTGATTATTTCGCGGGTTTTGTCTTCTACTCTAAGCTGGAGATCCCTATTCATCTGTAATATTTCCTCTTCCAGGTTTTTGCGTTGTGTTATGTCAGAACGTATAGCGAGGTATTGACAAGGCTTGCCTGATTCATTGAGTAAGGGAACGATGGTGGTATCCACCCAGTAATAATCCCCGAATTTTGTTTTATTTTTCAATTCGCCACGCCAAACCCTTCCGTTTGCAATGGTCACCCAAAGGTCCCTTATGAGTTCTTTTGGATGAAACGAGGAATTGATCAGGCGATGATCTGCTCCTAAAAGCTCTTCCCTTGTAAATTTTGAAATTTTGCAAAAATTATCATTTACCTGTTTTATGATTCCCCTCTGATCAGTAATGACTAAGATAGAAGATTCGTTCAATGCATACTGGTAGTCTGATGTTTCTTTCAGGCTTTTCTTAAGCGCTTCTTCTGCTTTGTTTCGTAACCGCACATGGTCGTACACCATTTTAAACGCACCAATCATAAGCAACCCTGCGAGAATCTGGAAGAACATGAATAATCTTGATGAGTTTTTTACAATCAACTCGGTTCTTGCTTTGTGATCAGCCAGTACTTTATCCTCCTCGTTTTCAATAGTGGTTATCTGCGCACGCACGTTGCCTGTTAGTGATGCAGCCTCCGGGCTCATCATAGCCTTTTTGGCCGCATCAAATCCATCATTTCTCCTGGTCATGACCAACAGCATTTCTGATGTAACAAAGGCATTCAGGCTATTTTTGAGGGAAGCCAGCCTGGACAGCTCAAGTGCATTTTCGCCTGTCAGCAACCTGAGATGATTGACAATGATTTTTAAAGAATCTGCAGCATCACCGAGATCTCTCCTGATACTTTCATCTCCTGTAATAATGTATGTTCGGGTATAGTTATCTATTTGTCCCACGGCGGTATTTATCTTTTCCGCAAGGAATATCACGTCATGGTTGTGCTCCAGCCATTTATCTTTATCTGATGCGAGCTGGTTATTTCTGTTGATAGCAAAAAACACGGTGCTCCTCACGAGCAGGATCAACAGAAAGAATACCGCCACCTTCTTAACAAAAGAAAATTGTACGTACTCAAGAGCAGGACTTACAAATATTCCCACCACAAGGATGATGAACAGCAGAGCACTAATCAATGAGGTAGGTGCGCGAAATGGAATTGCAGTTAAAAAACTGATACCAAAGAGATGATTCAAAATGACCACCGATGACCCCGGGATAATCGCAATCAATAAAACCTGTACCAGAAAGCGGAACCTTTTGTTTTCCAACAAAAGGAACACAATGCCCAACAAGGTGAAGTTGAAGGCGACAATCAGGCTCATGGCGTGTGGAGTTGTTCCGTTATCAACGCTTGTCGTCCCATTACGCCACAGGTCATTAATACCTGTGTGCCACCCAAAATAATACGACATTGACAGCACTCCGATTAAGAGAATTACTGAAGTAAATACATAAGCAACGTATTTACAGAAGTGGCAAATAGAAGGCGCCTTTCGGAGGAGATACAAGACGATGCCGGAAAGGACAAAGCAGATTGCAGTATTAATCTTCATTCCGTCGAAAGAAGTAAAAAGACTTTTGAGGGCCGGCTTGTTAAAGATCCAGCCGGCCAGCACTGTACATCCTGTCAAAATGGATATTAAACTTACCATTCCTTTTTTGAGAACAGCAGTTTTTATCATTTTTGCCATCTTTCCATTGATTTACCGGGATTTGCATTTAAACACGCACGTTTTTGATCCGGATAAGAGTGTTGAAAAAAGCTATTGGGCCGACAGGTACTGGTGAAAATTCGATAATAGTTTATGGAACATCAATCCGGGAACGCTTATACTATCTTTCAACGGCAGAAAGTTTTAGTTTATTATTTTGATTGCCATTATTTTTATTAAAATTAAAATAATGAAAATCACTTAACCTGCGTTTTGCTCAACGACAGGAATCATTGCCGCCTGATCCCGTACGGGAAATATTATATGGTAAAAATCAGGCACTACGCCTGCCATAAAAAATAATCATGCTTTAGTTTTTGGACGAAGCACATATTTCATCAATGAATCTTTATATTTATCAACCTGTTTCAACCGCTGTAAAAAGATACTTATGTTCGAGAAAATATTTTTTATCATGGTACTGCTGCCTGAGATCATTCTTGCGCAGTCAATTAAAATTAACAATGCCAACCCTTCCGTAAATTATACGCGGCTAAAAAGAATTGACGATATGATAAACGGATATATCAAGAATGATTGGATAAAGGGCGCTATTACCATCATCGTTAAGGATGGTGATATTCTTCAGTGCAAGGGTTATGGCTATGCCGATGCAGCCATGAAGACACCCATGAAAAATGATGAGTTGTTCAGGATTGCATCGCAGACCAAAGCGATTGCCTGCACCGGCGTGATGATACCGTATGAGCAGGGGAAACTTTTACTCGATGAACCGGTTAGTGATTTTATTCCGGATTATAAAGACATGACCGTACTGGATAAATTTAATAAGGAAGATACCACTTATACTACAGTGCCTGCTGAACGGGCTATTACCATCCGCGATTTGCTTACTCACACTTCAGGAATTGATTATCCCGGTATCGGGAGCGATGAAATGAAAGCCATCTATGCGAAAGGGGGCATTCCCGCAGGTTTTAATACTGAGAAAGATGGACAATCTTTACTTGACGTTATGAAAGCGCTTGCTAAATTTCCGCTGGCGCACTAGCCCGGAGAAAAATGGAATTACGGACTGAACTATGATCTGCTTGGTTGCCTGATAGAGGTGATCAGCAAAACAAGTTTGGATGACTTTTTTCGAAAAAATATTTTTAAACCGCTTGGCATGAATGATACGTATTTTAATGTGCCTGTATCCCGGGCGTCCCGGCTTGCTACGGTGTATACAGAAGATTCCCTGCACAACGTAGTTCCATGGGAAAAAGATCATTTCGAAATAGATCCGGATTATCCGCTCGTGCAAAAAACTTATTTCTCGGGGGGCGCCGATCTTACGTCTACTGTGCATGATTATGCGGTGTTTTTGCAAATGCTGCTGAATCATGTTACATATAATGGCCACGAAATTCTTTCGTCACGAACAGTGGACATGATGATGAGTAATCAGCTTGATTTTTTATTTAATGGTACTAATGGTTTCGGGTCCCGGTTTGAAGTGGTCTCTAAAAAAGGCGCCAGGAACAGAGGAACTTTTGCCTGGGGAGGCTTTTTCGGATTAGCTTACTGTGCCGATCCAAAAGAACATCTCATTGGGATCATTGCTACCCAACAAACACCAGACACTCATGCTGACGTGATGACAAAATTTCAGAACATGGTATACACTTCAATGCGAGATGAGAAGGTAAGGTAAGAGCGTATGGAAATAACGCTGTTGTCCGGCAAGTTTGTTCAAACTAAAATTGCTATATTTAATTCAGATAATACGATTGCCAACGATGCACGTTCATCCCGCTAATAAAAAATTTATTAAAGGATTTTGCCTTGCAATATTCTTTTTCCCGGTAGGTATACTCACAGCGCAAACACCTTATCAGCTACCCCCAGGTCAGCCCGAACAGGATGCCTGCCATGCACTGCAGTTGTGCGGAAATACTTTTTTCACGCCGTATAGCTATACAGGTCACGGTAACACATTAGATATTGACGAAACACCCTGCAAAGCTGGTCCTGGCGGTGGAGAACAAAATTCTGTCTGGTTAAAGATACATATTGCACAGGCAGGCACGGTGGAATTTACAATTGAGCCGGTAGACCCGCAGGATGACTATGACTTCGCTGTAATTAACGCTACCAACAAACCCTGCGGGCCATTTACCAAAGCAGATGTAATACGATGCAACTATAATTTGAACACTCCGGGGAGCAACAAAAGCGGCTGGATCGGAATACGTGATACGTCGCGAACTCCCTACATTATTTCCGGTACCTATGGCGGCTCTTACGCCCAGGCAGTTTATGCAAAAAGTAATGAAACCTACCTCATCATGGTCAATAACAATGGCAACTATAGTGCCGGCGGACCAAGTAAAGGCTTTACTATCAGTTTCGATGGATCTACGGCTGTTCTTGATAATGCCTCAGCGCCCGAATTGAACAGCATTGATGTGCCATGCAATAACGCGAACAGCATCATCATAAAAACTTCAACTGATGTCTTATCTACCTCCATTGCTCCGGATGGAAGCGATTTTACAACCAATGCACCGGCAACGATCATCGGTGCCACGGGAATTAATTCAGCAAGCCATGGCGGCTACAGTAATCTTATTTCTTTGAAATTTTCAACACCGATTCCTCCTGGTAGTTATATTCTCAATGTGAGAACAGGTTCCGATCATAATACATTACTCGATCTTTGCGGAAACGAATTGTTCCCCGGCGCTTCGCTTCCTTTTATTGTAAAGACCAATGCAAAAGAAGTAGTAGAAAACGAAAGTATTTGCTTTGAACGGCTTCCCTACAAATGGAACGGCTTTAGTATTAGCAGCGGAGGAGATAGTATTGCAAAATATACAACTCATTCAAGTGAAGGCTGCGATTCTACAACGTATTTAAATCTTCGTGTGTCGGCGCCGCCAAGGCAGGTAAATCTATCCAAGACTATTTGTGATGGTGATATCTATATTTTGCCATGGGATTCTGCCGTAACAGACCAGGGTACGTATGTGCATTATTATCCGAATTCAGATGGCTGCGACAGCCTGGTAGAAAGTGTAAACCTTAGCGTGTTTATTCCGCCGAGCGGGAATGTACAACAGCGCGATAGTACGTTCCTGACAGGCTTCTGCCAACATGGGTCTTTGCGCATCTCTCCTCCGGAGCCATTTGTTAGTTACCTGTGGAATGACGGAGAAACGAGCAGCTCAATTTTGGTGACGGTTGCAGGCGTTTATGCTTTAATTGCATTAGATCAATATGGTTGTACTACAATTGATACATTCGTTGTTGCTTCATACCATTTCCCGACAGCGAATTTCGGCGAAATTAAAGACTTATGTAACAATAGCACGGTTACATTGGACGCAGGGCAGGGAGCTTTCTCTTATTTATGGGATGACGGCTCAACCGGCGAAACACGCACGGTTGGGGCTCCGGGCCGATATTGGGTTGCCTTAACGATTGAGCATGGTTGCATGTCGACTGATTCGGTAGATGTTGTCAGCGTTGCACCTCCCGGTGATTTTTTGCCGAAGAGTATAACTAAATGTGATTACAAAAAAGTGACGCTGGCGCCTTTCACAAATTTTGCTGCTTATATGTGGAGCAATGGAAGTACGGCTCCTGACATCAGCGTTTTAGACGGAGGCTGGTATTGGATGGAGGCTACAGACGACAATGGTTGTGTTGGCAGAGATTCGGTTGAGGTGATCGATTCATTATGTCCTGTATATTTTTATATGCCGAATGCATTTACACCCAATGGAGATGGACTAAATGATTTGTTCAAACCGGCTTTTGCAGGGCCTGTTTCCGGTTATCATTTATCAATTTATAATCGATTTGGTGCAAGCGTATTCGACAGCGGAGATCCACAGGAAGGATGGGATGGCGCGTATAATGGTCATCCGCAGTCAACAGGCGTTTACATTTGGATATGTCGTTACAGCCTGGATGGAAAAACAATTAAAAAAGAAAAAGGGATTGTTACATTGCTCCGTTAAGCTTGTAAAAAAGGTGACATGATACGTGATGAAGATAACTTCCCTGCCGGTTAGCCGGAGAAAGTTGCACCATTAATATCCGGATACTACCAAAGCAATTATTGTTCTTCCCATTCCGCCTAAATGGCCTTCGATGGGCAAAACTTTGGTTGTCGATCCGGTTCGTCGGGTCGAAGGAAATCTATTGACTGCAATCAGGCACATGGCCTTACCTGGTAAGGAACCCGTTCTTCGTACATCATACCCCGTTAGTAAATACGATAATCCAATATTTTACTTCTCCGAACAATACTTCAGCAGCGCAGTAAATATTTCCCGCCGAACCGGACTTAAATTATAATATCCTCCCGACGGCAACAATCCCATATTCTGCCGGTTGATCAGCATAATAATGGATGCATGATATTCAGGAATCACGGCAATGCTGGTACCTGTAAAACCTGTGTGGCCAAAGGTTCCGGGGGGCCCGTTCTTAATAACAGGATTGTCCGGGTCCATCATCCAGCCGAGGCCGTTTTTAAAATTATCTTTCGTCAAAAACAATTGCAGCGTTTTCTGTGAAATAAATTGTTTGTTGCCCGCCTTTCCTTTGTGCAATAGCATGTCCGCTAATTTTTGCAGATCATCTATAGTTGAAAACAAACCAGCAGCAGCGCATACGCCTTGTTCTGCATACCATGCATTGCCGTCATTTACTTCGCCCCGTAAGGTGTATTTGCGCCAGCCGTTCCAGCTATCAGGATCGATTTCTTTGAATGTGAAACCCAGTGATGAATCGCGCACCATCCGGCATTCATAAGGATTGCCGTGAGAGGTGGCTGCTATTTTGGTAAACTTTCCTGACTTTAATGGATTGAAAGTAGTATGCGTCATACCCAATGGCTTAAAAATATTTTGCTGCATAAACTCATCCAGTGATTCACCGGAAATTTTTTCGATGATCTCTCCTAAGATGGTAAACCCCAAATCGCTGTAATGCCTTCCTGCGCCCACAGGATATTTCAATGGCAATTCACCTATCAGTTTGAAAGTTTCCTGTTTATTATGTGCACGGTAAAACAAAGGATACCAATCATCAATACCGGCAGTATGGGTTAATAAGTTTCTTATGGTGATTATTCTTTTATCGCCACTATCAAATGCGGGAATAAATTTTCCAACCCGATCGCTGACCTTGAGCTTTCCACGATCAACAAGTAACATAATTGAAGTGGTTGTTCCAACTACTTTTGTCAATGAAGCAAGATCATACATGTAATCGACACCCGTCTTTTCCGGGTGTTCGAGCAAGTGATTGTTGTAGTCATATCGATTTGCATAGCCAAATGCTTTTTTCAAGAGTACTTTATTATCTTTCTTTATTTCGATTACCGCACCTGGTATCAGGGTACTGTCTACCTGGCTTTGCAAAATGCTGTCTGTAATGAATTTCAGCCGTTCTAAACTATTAACGTTTTGCGCAGCAACATTCACTGCAGCAGCAACAACCATATAACCAATAATGATCTTTCTATACATTTTTTATATTTTATGATTCTACATCGTGTGGAGTATAACCGGCAACAGGGCCAAATGTTTTTCTCATCAGCAATTCATCAAATCCTTTTTTTACAAAATTTCGTAATACCCCAACATGTTCAAATCCAAATTCCTTGTACAATTTTATCGCACCTTTGTTAAAGGAAGAAACACAAATAAAAATGTTAGGTGACATTTCAAGAATTCTTTGCTCGCAAAACTGCAACATCCTTCTGCCGATTCCCTTACCACGTATCTCTTTATTTACAAACAACGTTTGTATATAACCTTTAAAACTTCCGCAGACCTGCAGAATTGCAAAGCCCGCAATTGCATCCTGATTAGTCGCCACATACATTTCCTTGCAGGGGCCATCAAAAGCTTTCAGGCAATACGCATAGTTCATACCCAATGTGATCCAGGGATCCGATGCAGCCATCATTGCAGCGCATTGCTGAAAAATTTCGCTTTCTCCGGTGAGTTTTATTTCAATATTTTCAGACTGCATGTCGTGTCTTTTTTATCAATAACAAAAAAATTATTGTTAATAGTCCATTGATCAATATAATCATAAAACCAATATCAAAATTAAATGCCTGTAATAAATAATTGTTCAATAACCAGGTGAATAATGCAGCAGCCACACAAGCAGCGGGCACCCATTTTTCTTTTAACCGAACCGATGAAAACAACCCTAGGAGATACAACCCGAGAATCGGCCCGTAAGTATATCCTGCAATTTTGAAAATGGTGACGATGATAGCGCCCTTGCTGTTCCAGAAAGCCATGATAATAAGAAACATCACAACATTTACCCCCAGCAGTGTATATTTTTTGATGTTTAGTTTTTCAATGTGTGATCTTTTTTCAAAACGCATGAAGTCGTAACTGAAAGCAGTTGTAAGTGCTGTGATACAAGCATCAATGGTAGCAAATGTAGAGGCTACAACACCAACAAAAAATGCAATAGCCCCAACTTGCCCGAAGTAATGAAGTGTGAGCAACGGATAAACAGAATCCGTGTCCACATAGTGCCCATTCTGCATTGGCAGTTGTAATCCCTTTTGCTGTACATACAAGTACATCAGCAAACCCAAACCCAAAAACAGTGTTTGTGCAAAGGCAATGAAGAAGCTAAACGTAAGCACATTCTTTCTCGCGTCTTTCACATTCTTTATAGTAAGGGTCTTTTGCATCATACTCTGATCAAGCCCCACGAGTGCAATGGTAATGAGCATTCCGGATAGGAACTGTTTAAAAAAATTAGAGCCCGAATCAGCGTTCCAATTGAAGAGTTTTGCACAGGGATGATGTACTATGGCGCCTATCATTCGCGAAGCAGAAAGCCCAAGCGAATTTTTGATTGTAATTATGGAAACCACGATCACCGTGATCAAAAAAGATGATTGCAGCGCATCAGTCCATACAATAGTTTTAATACCAGACTTATTACTATAAAGCCAGATGAGTACCAGCACTACAATAATGGTAGTGAAATACGGAATACCCATTTTGTCGAAGAACGCATACTGCAAAATTTTCACAGAAAGCAATAACCGCAATGCAGCGCCAAATGATTGCGATACAAGAAAGAATAGCGATCCGGTTTTATAAGTTATGTTTCCAAAGCGTTTATTCAGGTAGGTATAAATTGAAACTACCTTCAGTTGATAAAATACGGGAAGCAATACAAACGCTATAAACAAGTACCCGGCGATGGTACCAAGGATGAACTGGAAAAAATACAGGTTATCATTCCCCACATTGCCGGGTATAGATACCAGCGAAACAGCAGAGATACCGGAACCTACCATGCCAAACGCAACGAGGAACCATGGTGATTTGCGATCTCCGTCAAAAAAAGTATGATCTTTTGTATGACGTGAAGTAAACCTCGAAATGATCATCAAAAGTGAGAAGTAACATGCGATGATGACAAGGAGTAATGCAGTGCTCATAAAGCAATTTGTAATGGCAATAAAGGTGAGCTAAAGATAAGGGGGAATTTTTTTGCTATATGTAATTTTTCACACCGTCTTTCTTCTGTAAAATGTAGCCATTCATTTAGATCATTTCTTTTTTGCGAGCACTGCCCAGTCCCAGGGATATGGGGCCTTCAGCCATTTAGGAGCGGGATCGATTTCTGTATTCCAACCGTATTCTACTTTACGGATTGTTTCAACTATAAAATCAAAATCACGCAATGTGTCAATAAGTTCTTCTTCGAGATAGTGCTTTGTAGGAACATTGTCGATGTTAACGACTCCATGTTTCAGGTTTTCGAAGAAGACTTTGTCAACAGAACCGCTCATTCTTTTCCGACTGATGCCATTTTTGCAATTAATCTTATCAAGCATGTATTCCGCATACATCGTGGATTCAAAAGAAGGTACTAAGAGAACCATGTATCCGTTTTTCATTACACTACGCGATAAATTCTTAAAAAAAGCCTCCCGTTTTGAATGTTCACTTGTGATCACTGCATTTACGCAGAGTATCGCGTCAACAGGATTTACCCCGTTCAAGCTTTTTGCCATATCGCCTGCGAAACAGGTAACATTTTTTAATCTTTTGTATCTCTTGCAAGCATAATTAATGTTGGCCTCGGACAAATCTATCGCTATCACTTTCCCGAATTGAGATGCGAGGAGCGGCAACCATTTACCAATACCGCACCCCACATCAGCAATTGTTTTTTCGGGTGATGCTATCCGTTTTATGATCGATGTAATAACTTTTTTCTTATCATTTTTGAGTACATCAAAAATTTCATCATCATATACTGCAGATTTTTTTTCCCAGTAGGCTTTGTTCATTTAAACAGATATTGTCGGTTAGCGCCAAAGCTATCGAATTATTTAAGAAGTGAATACTTGTCAGTTTGTAACAATTTATGAATATAGTATTTCGTATACCCGTAACAGTTAGTTATGGTATTGGGTCGGCTTTTTAAAGATCACGGTGTATAAAAAAATATTATTTCGCAACAGTCTGAACCTTACTTTTGTGAGACTGTAATGAAATCTTTCAAACATTTTCTTACGCCGGTTACAATTTTAGCGTCCATACTCTTATGTATACCTGTTGGCTTCATTTCTTGCGGACCTTCGGGCGGAAAAAAACAAAAAGACGATCAGGGTGATTCAGGTATTGCAAAAGGTAAAACGCTCGCAACGGAATATTGCCAGTCTTGTCATCTCTTACCGGATCCGTCGCTGCTTGATAAGAAAACATGGCAGCAAGGTGCATTACCGGCGATGGGGCCGCACTTAGGAATTTTTCGGTATGGTTTTGACGTCTATCCATCCCTGCGTGCAGATCGTGATGTAGATCATAATTATTATCCCTCGAAACCGCTGATCACTTTGGAGCAATGGCAAAATATCATTGATTATTATGTTAGTGCTGCACCGGATTCCCTGCCGCCTCAGCATCGTGAGTATGCTATTCACACCGGGCTGCCGCTTTTTACTCCTGAGTTGCCAGCTATAACCCATGCGCCGGCCGCAACCGGTTTAATAAAAATTGACAGTCTCACGCATACCTTTTATGTGGGCAATCTGATTACGGATAAAATCTACCGATACAATGATCGCCTCAGAATAATAGACTCTGTCGGCACAAAGGGACCGCTTGTGGGGCTGAATCTTGGGAAAAACAAAATGCTTGCATGTAACATTGGAAGACTTGATCCCAACGATGGAAAACATGGCTCCGCGCAATATATCAACTTCGATGCAAAAGGAAAAATGGTTGCAGATACCCAAGCCTTGTTCGACAGTTTGAAAAGGCCTGTTCAAATTACAGAAGCCGACCTGAATAATGATGGTAAGACCGATTACATTGTTTGTGAGTTCGGGAATACGGCAGGTGCTTTGTCGTGGATGGAAAATACCGGCAATGGAAAGTTCGAGCGACATGTATTGCGCGGAGAGCCTGGCGCTATAAGCGTTTACGTAGATGACTACAATCATGACGGATTACCGGATATATGGGCGTTGATGGCACAGGCTGATGAAAGCATTGTATTATTTACCAATAAAGGCAATGGGCAATTTGACCAGCAGCAGGTATTGCGTTTTCCCTCTGTTTACGGCTCATCATCTTTTGAGATGGTGGATTTTAATAACGATGGCTATCCTGATATCTTATATACATGCGGGGACAATGCCGACTACACCCGGATACTAAAACCCTATCACGGCGTATATATTTTCTTAAACGATGGCAAAAACCATTTCACTCAGAAATATTTCTTCCCGATCCACGGTTGTTATAAAGCCATCGCGAAAGACTTTGATGGAGATGGAGACCTTGACATAGCCACCATTTCTTTTTTTGCAGATTATAAAAATCAGCCTGAAGAGGGATTTGTATATCTTGAAAATGAAGGCAACTTTGATTTTCATCCTTACACGCTTCGTGTGGGAGAATCAGGTCGATGGCTTACAATGGAGGCCGGCGATATCGATGGAGACGGCAAACCGGACATTATCCTCGGGAATTTTACGCAAAGGATGGCCGCATCAGGACCTCATGTAAATACCAAAAAAGAACCCGCATTTGTAGTACTGAAAAATACGGGTAGGAAATAATTTTTGTTGGTTCCTTTTTTATTACCTATTTCAAACTCGCCATGTCAATCACAAACCTGTATTTCACGTCGTTCTTCAGCATACGTTCATAAGCATCATTGATGTATGCCATCGGTATCACTTCCACATCGGCGGTAATATTTTTCTCTGCACAAAAGTCAAGCATCTCCTGTGTTTCTACGGTACCGCCGATCATTGATCCGATAATGCTTCTGCGATTCTTAATTAGTTCAAATGGATTGACTTTTGGTTCTTCCTTTGGAAGTCCTACTACCAATAATTTTCCGTGTAAATCGAGCAACTGTAAATATTTTTCATAACCATGATTACCACTGATGGCATCCACCACTACGTCAAAATGGCCTTCATGTTTTTTCATTGCAGCTTTATCAGTACTTAATACAAAATGATGCGCCCCGAGTTTTCGTGCGTCACCTTCTTTGGATGGCGATGTACTTAACATCGTTACTTCAGCGCCCATTGCCACGGCAAATTTCACGGCCATGTGGCCTAATCCGCCAAGTCCTGCCACCGCCACCTTGTCTCCAGGTTTTACATTGGCAAATTTCAATGGAGAGTAAGTTGTAATGCCGGCACAGAGTAATGGAGCCACTCCGGCAAGATTCAATTTGTCAGATACATGGTATGTCCATCTTTCATCACAAACTATTTGTGTACTGTAACCGCCCTGTGCCATGGTTATTTTGTCGCGTTCATAATTATTGTACGTGCCGGTCATTCCTTCTGCACAATATTGCTCCATAAAACTTTTGCACGGTTTGCATTCCCGGCAACTGTCTATCATTACGCCAACACCTGCGAGATCATCTGCTTTAAATTTTTTTACATGCGATCCGACCTTTATTACCTTGCCAACAATTTCGTGGCCGGGCACCATCGGGTAGATAGAACCGCCCCATTCGTCTCTTACCTGGTGCAGATCGGAATGGCACACTCCTGAAAATAAAATATCCACCAACACATCATGTTCTCTCAGTTCTCTTCTTTCAAATTGAAATGGCTGCAGCGGAGTAGCGGCGCTTATTGCAGCATAAGCCTTTACCTGTATCATTGTCTTATATTTTATCGTTAATAATTCTTTATGTTATTTTCTTCCTGTTGCTGCCCAAAAAATACCTGCATATAAAAAATTCAGGAAGTCAGGATTACTAAAATCTGTGGGCATATGACCAAGCGCTGTATAAAAAGACCTGCCACCGTCATAATCATGATACCACGAAACAGGATGAAATTTTCCCATACCTTCTCCCTTCTTCGTGCCCCAATCCGCGTTTGGATTGTAAGATGATTCATCTACAGCCATGATATAATGCAGCCCTGAAATCTTTTCCGGACCAAACTGGTACCACTCATCTGTCCATAATTTATTGCCCATATACCCCTGCAGTCCGGGAAATGTTGAGTCGATTACCCTAAGTCTTGCTGTTTGCACGGGCGGATGAATGTAGAACATTCTTCCGACCAATTTTGTGTACCAATCCCAGCCATACTCCGTATCAGAAGCACTGTGAATGCCTACAAATCCCTTTCCCGATTCAATAAAACGTTCCATTACTTTTTGCTGTGCCGAATCAAAAATATCTCCGGTGGTATTTAAGAAAATGATTACCTGGAATTGTTTCAGGTATTCATCCGTAAAGCCATTCGGATTTTCAAATAATACCGCATCAAAGAAATTTTCCTTAGCCATTTCTTCCAATGCGACCACGCCATAATGCAATGATTCGTGATGCCATCCACGGGTAGTGGTTACAATAAGTGCTTTGAATTGTTTTTGCTGCGCAAAAATATTTACCGTTAAAAAAAATTGGGCGAGAAATGAAATGACCAGGATTTTCGGGAACTTCATTGCTTTTAGTTTGGATAAAAAATTTATTCGTGTTGCAATGAAGTTACAAACTTCCTGTTAGTGAGGGATCAATCTTAAAAGAATTCATGAACATATAACGAGTGACATTTAGTATTTATCTTTAATAACGATTTCTAATGAATATGGGGAAAGAATTATTACAAACTATTCCTGCTGATATCATCAAATTTATCCTGGTCTTACTGTTTTCATTGCTCATAGGCCTTGAACAAAGACGGCACTACATTGAAGAACCTCCTGAAAGCCGCTTTGGTACCGATCGCACCTTCACGCTGATCGGCATTTTAGGGTTTATACTTTACGTTATTGATCCACAAACCTTATTTCCCTTTCTTGGAGGCGGACTCGTTCTTTCCGCTTTCCTGGCCATATACTATTATCAAAAGATCAGCATTCAAAAACAGTTTGGCTTTACCTCGGGAGTAATTGCATTGATCACGTATTGCCTGGCGCCGCTCCTGTACACGCAACCAAGCTGGTTAGTGCTATCCATTGTAGTTTCTGTATTGGTACTTACAGAAATAAAAGAGACGTTATTGGAATTTTCCGCTAAGTTCGACAGTAATGAGTTCACTACGTTGGCAAAGTTTCTCGTGCTTGCAGGCGTGATCCTGCCGCTTCTGCCGGATAAACCGATTTCAACGGATTTTAATTTTTCACCTTATAAGTTCTGGCTGGCTATCGTGGCCGTTTCGGGAATTTCATATTTCAGTTACCTGCTGAAAAAATTTGTGTTCCCTGATTCAGGCATTATTCTCACGGGAATTTTAGGAGGCATGTACAGCAGCACTGCCACTACTATTATACTGGCGAGGAAGAGTAAGGAACTGCCGGAGAAAAATAAAGTAGTTGCTGCCATCATTCTTGCTACTACGATGATGTATGTGAGATTGTTTTTGCTCGCATTATTTTTTAATGAAACTATTGCGCTGAAACTTGTTCCTTCCTTTTCCATATTTGCGGCGGTGTCGGTATTGATTGCCCTTTATTTTTATAAAACTATTCGAAATACTGATGGAACAAGTGCGGGAAAAAACATTCAGCCTCGAAATAATCCGCTTGAATTTAAAACTGCCCTGCTCTTTGCAGCGCTGTTTATCTTTTTTGCTTTCATAACAGGATTTGTTACCAAAAATTACGGAACGGGAGGCATCAATGTTTTATCTTTTGTTGTCGGCGTTACCGATATCGACCCGTTTATTTTGAACCTTTTTCAAAGTAAATGGAACATCGCTGATGCCGTAGTGATAATGGCAGTGCTCAATGCCGTAACGAGTAACAACCTCCTGAAGATGATTTATGGAATTACCTTATCCGATAAATCCATCCGGTGGCCATTGATTGCAGGGTTTGCTATTTTGATAGTATTGGGATTACTGATGGCGTTTGTATTTTAAGAGGATGGTCAAAGGGTTTGCTATCAGTATTCAATTGAGCAGGTGGCTTTGCATCTTCCGGATATGAATGAACTTCCGCAGAAAGTTGACAAACTCACGCTTTGAAATATGCGGGTTAAAAGCTGAATATTGATTCGGTAAGTTGAAAGAATTGCCCGGAGCCCTATTGCTATCAATTTCATTTCCAGTATTTCGGTTGGGTTTACGCTCGCTATTGTTGGCGCCATTTGTCAACAAAACTCAAGCCAATGTAATCTATGTCCGGATTATTGGGGCCTTTCCTCCTATAACATTCTGTGAATGATCCGGAAGGTTAATATGTGCAAGAATAAGAACCAATAAAGGATGTGATTTTGATCACCGGATATTTTGGATAATTTGCTTTACTTTATTACATGACCGAAAATAATAGTGAGGCGAAGAAAAATATTGACCCGGGGCATTTCACCATTCAGCAGGAAGTTGTTCATAGTACCATACATGGTTTTGGTATCCTGTTCGGAATTATAAGCATCCCCATTCTCACAGCACTTGCCGCACGAAATGCAAATATTCCTGCAATTATCGGGGCCAGTATTTATGGATTCACCTTCTTAATGCTCTTTACTTTTTCTACTATGTATCATGGCTTTCAGCAACCCCATGTGAAAAAAGTATTGGAGCTGTTTGATCATATCAGCATTTATTTTTTGATTGCCGGAACTTATACCCCTTTCATCCTTATCTATCTCCGGAATCCTTTTGGTTTCACGTTGTTGATCATACTATGGAGCCTCGCGTTACTTGGAATTTTATTTAAAATATTTTTTTTGGGTAGGTTCGAAATTGTATCGGTCATTATTTACCTCGCAATGGGATGGATATTATTGGTCGGAGGTAAGCGGTTCTTTTATGAGATGCCTGCGGATGTTATCACCTTCATTATTATTGGTGGAGCATTGTATACTATCGGTATTATTTTTTATTTATGGGCCGGATTCAAATGGCATCATGCTGTATGGCATTTTCTCGTATTGGCTGCTGCTGTTTGCCACTACGTTGCAGTTTTGTTGTCTATGTAATATCGGGTTATCAAAACTTTACGTGCGAAGCAGGCAATAAAGTTGTGACATTATTCATGTCTTTTTCAAAACCACGCATCGATCAAATATTACCCGGCTCATGCAGGTATGACGCATAACTTTGAGCCATATTACTCGTCCCGCCTCATTCACCCGCCATTAACGCCCTTTTTTCAAATCTTTATCGCGTGTTACCGGTTTTGTAACAGCAGGCTTTTTATTATGATTGGGCACATGAGGTTTTATTGTCGGTTTTAGAGGATTAGTAACAGGGCTGGGATTTGTTGGTTTTGTTATCGCCCTAGTTACCGGGTGCACAGGCTTTACTACTGGTTTTGTTGTTGGTTTGGGCCTGGGTTTCGCTATTGGTTTGGGATTGGGTTTTATAACCGGCTTTGTGGTAGAAGGTTTTGATGGTTTTGGATGAACGGGCCTTCCTGCTTTATCAAACGAAGGCAATTTATCTTTTACCGACGGGGCCTTTGGAAAATTCTTTTTGAACATTAATGCACCTTGTTTTGCGAGATCGGGTCTTGAGTAAGTGTTTTTATAATCACCCCGCTTGAACCTTTTCTCTACAAATACGGACGTTCTTCTAAAACCTGGCCGGTAGTAATAAGCTCTCCAGGATGGATAACGATAATACTTCCAACGACGATAGTGTCCGTAATAAAAATAATCCCAGTGGTAGTGATAGCCGTAGTAGTAATGCCAATAGAAAGGTTTCCATGGCCTCCAGTAAGCTGGGTAATGACCCCAATACCATGGCGAACGCCATACCACATAAGTGGGCACATAGATAAACCGGATGATTGTCCACGTAGCCACCTCTGCAGGTGTAGTAGGCTGTACTTCAATTTCCTGGTCAAGCTCTGTTGTCGGGGGCGGTATATAACCGGGGTTCGGAGTGCCCGCATCCGTTGACTCATAGTTGGGCTCTATGATATAATCCTTACCATAAAGGTCTTCATCACCTACTAATTGGATTTGCACCTTGCCATCGTTATCTTTTTGTACTACAAAAACAGCAACATCCTGGTCTTCGTCTTTATTTACACTTACGCGTAATGCAATATTGCGAACATTTCCATCAGCATTATCAATTACTTTAATATAATCGATCTTACCATCGCCATCAAGATCAAGATTATTGATGTGCAGGCTTTCATCGTTTAAAGATTTTTCAAAGCCTTCCAGTGTTGGTGATTCCTGGAAAAGTTTTAAAACAGCGTAAAGATTGAGATTATCACCCGGGAGGTCTAATTTTTCTTCATTGGGAGTAGTTTGTGCAAAGTCAAAGAAACATATTCCTGAAAAAAGTATTAGTAACAATAACTTTTTCATAAAAAAATATTTTATATAAATATAAACTTTACCACTATCCCCCCGGAAATTTTTTAAAATATCCTTTTATAAATAATTTTCTGTTGCGGGAAGCTGAAACAATGATGGAAAAATCTACTAAAACCGGCGCCCAGGTTTATGGTTACACAGTATGCATTGTGGCTTTGATCGTCTTTCTGATTTGCGTTACAATATCATTGATAGCTCTCTTCTACATTCGGGATACGTCCCTCCGGGCAGCCAGGGCCCGACGTCTTATGAAAATTACAGAATAGATATCCTGAAAAATTTGCCCAAAAGTAATGACACTGCTGGCCTTATTCCGAATGAACCAACACTCAGGATGATGTATGAAGCGGCCCGTAATGATAAGATCGCATCAATAAAAAGTCAGTCGGACAGAAATATAAGTGTCAGCCTCATTCTCATTGCCATTTGTATTATCCTTTTTGTGACGCAATGGATAAAAAAAGATAAATAAATCAAATGATCAGGATTCTGCCACAACATAAAGTCTTGCTTAAAATCAAACTTTTCCTCAATCATCAACATGTGCCGCTACGTTGCTGGCTCCAAGTGGGAGACATACCTGTAATGGATAGTAATAAAAATAGAATTCCCGATTCTGTAGCTATTTGTATTGCCCCACCTGGTATGCACCGACAACCACAGGCTTTAAAGCTATATTTATACGATTCCATAAATTAGTTGCCGTAACCGCCATGGTCAGATCAATTAATTCTTCCTCAGAAAACTCTTTTCGAACCTCTGCATAAGTTTCATCGGGCACTTTGCAGTTCGTAACAGCTTCAGCCCACAGAAGTGCGGCCTTTTCTTTGCTTGAGAAGAAAGGCGTTTCTCTCCACGCATTTATAGTGTAGAGACGCTGTTCCGTCTCACCAATTGCACGTAAATCCTTGGAGTGCATATCGAGGCAAAAAGCGCAACCATTCAATTGCGATACCCGGAAGGCGACCAATTCCAGAATAGACTGTTCCACCGAACATGTCGCCAAATATCCACCTATGCTTTGAAGTGATTTAAAAGCATTTTTTCCTTTTTCTAAAAAATTAACTCTCTGTTCCATTTTTTGTTTTTTAGATGTTTCTGAATTATACATCTATTACAAATGAGGATAGAGAAGTTGGACATTCTGCGGAAAATTTGATTTCCCTGTAATCCCTTCAACGTTGACTTACTATGGTGAATGTCGAGACGGTTAATAATTGTATACCTTCCGTGCTCCTGGTCTTACGCTTCAAACTTAACAACAATCCTGCTTAACGAAAAGAGGTGCCGCTATGGTTTTTGGTGCAGAATTATAGCACCTCATCTTTCTACGGCATTGCCTGTCCGGTTTACGGCAAGCGCGTTTATGCCACAATTTTATCTGCGAATCTTGCTCCAGGCAAAACTCTTTTGCAAGCGTGGCTTAATAAGGGAGCGTTTGCCATAAAAGGACGAAACATATTTATCGTATTAAGGTTACGGCTCCTTTTTTGAAAATTGTTTTTCCTGTATATGCCGTTCCCTGCACCATCCATACATATGTTCCTGTTCCCTCTTGTACTCCGGCAATGCTACCGTCCCAACCTTCCCCGATGTGTGACGTACTATAGATGAGTTGACCCCATCGGGTATACACTCTGAAGAATTGTAATGACGTAATGCCTACCGGAATTGGCCTGAAAATGTTATTGATATTCGCTCCGGGCGTAAATGCATTTGGCACAAAAATATCCGGAAGAGTTTGGAATATTTTTACTTCAATAGATGCCATGCTGAAACATCCTTGCGCATCAGTAGCTGTTACGCTATAGCGTAGGGTATCTGTCCCTGGGCCAAGTATGGCAACAGGATCAGGTATATTATTATTACTCAACCCCGTTGAAGGTGACCATAAAAATGTGTCGCCACTCCCGTCTGAAGAAATTGCATGCAATTGCAATGGTTCATTAATAACGATAGACGTATCATTGCCCGCGTACACTGTTGGAGGCGCCTGTATAAGAACCGTTTGATAGGCAGAATCAACACAGCCATTTGTAGCATCATAAACACATAACAGGTTGTCCACACCATCACCAGCCAGGCGTGGGTTCACCAAGCCCCCTGATGAAACACCATTTCCTGAAAAATTGAAAGTTCCCGGGAGGCCTGTTAGCTCTGAGTTTTGAGTAATATAAAATGGAGCGTCATAGTTGCATACCGGCGGTATGGTACCGAAAAGTACATGCGGGGCTGGCTTAACGTATATAGTATCGTCGGTTTCATTTTGGCACGAAATGCCGGATGATGAGATCATACGGATAATATATGAGCTAACTCCGGGCGTTACCGGGTTGGGGTAATAGTGATAATATGTTTTGCCCGGGTAAGGAGTGCTGTCGGTGTTCGATACCCCCGCAGAATCACCCCAGAATATTTGCACCCTCACAATGGAACCGAAATCGACAGTGCTGTTGTTCGTTATTTGTATCGCCCGGTTACTGCATAGTCCTGAAGGGTCATTCACAATAAAGTCTGCTTTTGGAACAGCGCCATTCACTGTAAATATCTTAAAAGCGCTATCGGTGCAACCTTTGCTGTTGGTAACGGCAAGGCCTACACGATAATTACTGGCTGTACTATATATATGACTTGGATTTTGAGCAGTTGAAAAATTTGAATTACCGGGTTTGGCATTGGGATCGCCAAAATTCCATTCATATGTAAAAGGCAGCATATCATTTTCACCGGTATAACTGCTATCACGAAATTTTGCAATCGCATCGGTCAGGCAAATTTCGGGAGTAGTAAAATTAACTTTTGGATTAGGATATAATTTCACGGTAACGCTATCGATAGAGCCGCAACCTGTGTTATTGCTATAAGAAGTTTTTACATAATAAGTAAACGACTTTGTAGTATCTGAATCATTGGAGAGATGCAGCAGCGGTGATGCAAGTGTGGTATCGTTAAGTCCGGCAGAAGGATACCAGGCATAGCTGTATGATGGATCGGATGCACCTCCAAGGCTAATGGTATCCTGCGGGCAAAAGCTCCCGCTGCTTCCGGCATAAGATGGCGGCATTTGTGTGTAGATGATTACATTCTTAATAGAATGATTGTCGTTATAACCGCCTGTGCTTGCCGTAAAACCAAGATAACCTGTAAAATTGAATTGTTGCTGAGCCGTAAGATATAAAGTGTCGTTCACATATACTTTTATCTGGCCGCTGTCGTAAGTTATTTTAGCGTGATTATAGGCGGACGAGCGTATATAAGAGATGTGCCCATCGGCATTATCTCTTGTGGGTTCACTCACACATTCCCCCTCGACGGGAGCATTCGGGTTGAAATTATTGCTATAACCAAGGCCCCATCTGATCTCGATTTTGGGCATATCCTGGTGAACGGTGTTGGGGTCATAAGCAATGCAATTGTTCCATGTGTCGAAGCACACTTTTAATCCGTTTGCTGCGGCAGGTATCCCTATTCCTCCGCCATTGACAAACCCCGTGGGCGGTACATCAAGGAAACAAAAGGCAAGTCCGTCTGCACCTGTACCATCATGCATCCTGAAATCAAATTCAGCGATCCATTTACTGCAAAAGGAAAGATTGATCGGCTGGCTAAAAAATGCCGCACCACTTAAATTGTTAACAGCCCGGCAAAGTCTGAGCTCATCATAATTTGTGTCGGTAACATTTGCTACCTGTGCGTCACCACTTAAGTTCCATCCTTTAGTATTCATAGGTGACCCCGTAAGTTGTGCAAAAACATAATTTTGGCTATATACCAATGTACCGGCAAGTATGAGCACGGAAACAAAAAGGAGTCGTTTGAAAAAACCGGAGTGTGAAAGCAATCAATCAGATTTTGGTGCTAAATACAATTTATACTAAAGTTAGTCATAAACATGGTATTTCCGCCTTCCCGGTCATGCACTTTCCTCCGCGGGAGTGGCTCTATTTCAGGCCTTCTGCAGAGGCAGGAAAATGGTTATTCCGGAAATATTTGCCTTAGCACTACATACCGGGAATCGCCTCAATATCATAATTATCTGCTGAAGTTAACCATCCCACCGTTTTTTTAATTGCAGTTCTGTCTAAAGCCTGTTTCGTTGAGTCAATTTCCCGGGTCCTGAGTGAGGTAGCCAAAATAGTAGATACATGAAATAAAATTATTTTTCATTTTATAATTGAGATGGTTATTATTTCAGCTCACTTACTTCGGTCTTTCACTTCAGGCCAACTACCTATTTTACCATACTCAATCTTTGGGTTCCCACAATTCAACTTTGTTTTCTTCTGCATCAAGGATATGTACAAATTTCCCGAAGTCAACAGTTTCGATAGAGTCAACAATGGTTACACCATTATTTTTTAATTCCTCCACAAGTGCTTCCAGGTTTTCAACCCTGTAATTTATCATAAAGTCTTTTGTGGAAGGTTCAAAGTATTTTGTTGTTTCCGGAAACGGGGCCCATTGTGTTTGCCCTTTCTTTGTACTGTCTCCAGCCTCATACCACTCAAAGGTTGCCCCATAAGCATTTGTAGCGAGACCAAGATTTTTTTGATACCACTCCGTCATTTTTTTTGGGTCTTTGCATTTGAAAAAAATGCCACCTATGCCCGTTACTTTTTTCATTGGTGTTGTTTTTTTATTTTGGTTTGTAATAATTGTCTTAAATCCAAAACCTGACAGAAAAGATGCTGCAATAGCTAAAACTATCAACGATGTCTTTTTCATTTTGTCTGAGCATTTGTTGTTTATGAAGTTGTTTGTTACGCTTAGGGTTAAGGGCCTTGTATTTCTTTGCTCTCTTTGATCTTCACCTCAAATCTAACAACAATCCTGCTAAGCGAAAAGAGGCACCATGGTGGGTGGGTGAGGACAGAATTGTGGCACGGTATCTTCCTGTGGCATCACATGTTCCGATATTTGGGAAGAACTTTTTCGGGTTTTCCCGCACCTTCTTCTTTCGTGAAACCGCGCCTTTTTTGTATGCCTGGAAAAATAGGAGGGAAAAAAGATATATCCAACAATATTTGGAATACTTAAATATACATTTTATTTTTATGCACATTTTTCCCACAAGCTATATTGTTAGAGAATAAGATCCTGAACCCTTTGAATCATCAATAAGGAACGGGTTGGCGATTTAGTAAACCCGCGGTGAGGGAGGGCAAGTAAAAATTGTTTACCTAAACTAAAGGAAATTATATGCTTTTGAAGATCAGGCGAAGGATGTTTCTCAACGAATTGGAAATACAAATTCAGGAGCCAAAAAAATCTGCTTTTACAATGTTGCTAAAAGATGAGAGAGGTGCTGTTTGCCGGGCATTGGAGGTAGCGACCGAAACAGATCAGCATTTTTACAAATGGTACGGTCTTGATGATCTTCCTTATGGAATTTATACCTGTGAAATATCAGGAGCAATTGATGAAATGAAAACGCAGGTTGTTAAGCGCATTTAATTTTTATGATCTTTTGCATCCCGTTCGTTCCGGTACAGTAGCACTGTCCGTGGGAGAGAGGAATCGGGCTGAGATTAAATGAGTCGGCAGTCAATGCTTGCTTTCATACAAATTACCTGTTTTCCCGGCCTAGAAACACCGGAGAATTAACTGAACCATGTACCAGTTTTATATATATGACAACCACCTGAAAAAAGGGCCCTTTAGCTTAGAACAGCTAAAAGCAATGGCTTTAGACGGAGAAACTCTCGTTTGGCATCCGGCTATTTCCGCATGGACCACTGCTGAAAGCATTGAGGCACTTGGAATACAATCTGCGGCTGACAGGCAAATAAAAGTCATTATTGCGGATGATCACGTATTGTATCGCGCAGGTGTACGAGCTGCCTGTTCGGCAAAAAAAGATATCAGGTTTTTGTCAGAAGCGGAAAATGGGCGGCATCTGCTTCAACTGCTTAAAAGCATGCGGCCCGATGTGATCCTTCTGGACATACAAATGCCGGTAATGGATGGCATTGCAACCCTGCCTGAAATAAAAAAAGCATATCCCGGTATTAAAGTTATCATGCTTACCATGATGGATGATCAAAGCATGATCAGGACACTGATGGCATTAGGAGCCAATAGTTATTTAACTAAAATGTCCGATGCCGAAATCATATATCAAACCATCAAGACCTGTTATGAACAGGGCGTATGCTTCAATTCATTTACTGACCGTGTATTGGCTTGCAACAGTCAACCTCCTCCATATCCACCAACCAAAGTTGTCACCCGTTCCCAACGCGAAACGGTACTGCATAGAGACTTAAACCAGACAAAAAGCATCCGAACGGTACGTCAACTCCAGGATTCAAAAGTTGTTGCCAACGATTCTATCGCTGGCATTGCTCTAAAAACTTATAAGGCCGGATCCGTTCGTGATAGCATTTCATCACGTCAAAAAATCTTAGATTCATTTAAAGACGCAGTAGAACTTACCCCTCCCAAAAAGAAGATCCGGATAAATCGGGCTATAGTAGATTCTATTCTTATTACAGGGATACTGACGGCGTTATACCATTTGCTTCAAAGCTATTTGCACCCTTAGCGGACGTTTCTCCCCGGCCGGTCTCTACTCCATGGCATCGTGCTGTGGCAGGACATGGCCTGCAGACTCTTTGTGCGGTATTCACTTGATTCTCTTAGAACCATTGCTCAAGTGAGCAAACTTCTTCTTGAATTGCCGTCCCGCTACGGTACTGGCTTGGAGGGGAGACACGGCTCTGGAAAAGAATGCATACACAGGCCGGTTACGATAATGAACAACGTAAGCAGCTTCCCCTGCCTGCTTCACTTTTTCAAGAACAGTTGAGGACACTGGTTGGTGTTTTAGTATGAGATCATGGCACGGCATCACCAATCACATCATTAAATTCGATCTGCCTCAGATGCTTAACAACAGTGGGTTTCAAATAAAATTTACATTTGAAGAATCTTTGTAACAATGTTTGATCCAGAATCGCTAATCCGATACGGAGGACTACTCCTGCTGTTTCTTTCGGTATTTTGCCAGACGGGATTATTTTTTTGTTTTTTTATTCCAAGCGGCGGATTGTTATTTACGGCAGGTGTATTTATTGCAACAGGTGATTTACCAGGGAATATTTTTACTGTATGTATTTTACTCATAATGGCTTCATTTTTGGGGAATATTACTGGTTATGGATTTGGAATGAAGGCGGCCCCCATAATATATAAGCGGAAAGAGTCCGGGTTTTTTAAAAGAAAACATCTTGTTGCTGCCGAAACGTTTTACAAAAAACATCAAAATATTGCCCTGGCAGCAGGATTATTTTTTCCTGTCATCCGGACATTTGCACCGATAGTAGCAGGAATGATAAAACTTGATTTCCGCCGTTTCATGCTTTTCACATTCATAGGTTCTGCGCTTTGGATAATAAGTTTTGTAATGGCAGGTTATCTTATAGGCATCATGCCCTTTTTGAGACCTTATTTAAAATATATTGTTATTGGAATCATTTTTATCGTAACAACACCTGTCATAACAGGAATCGTCAGAAATTTCAATAAGGCAGATAAGTAGTTCAATGACTAAGATTAAAACAGAGATTCTAAATTTTAGAAACCTCCGATAATAGCGGTTAATAGTACGGCTTTGCGTTCTGCGGGGTATTTGGGTATCGTAGTTGGTGTTTTAGTCCAGGATTGTAGCGTGGCATCTTTCCGGTAGCATCACCTGTTCCGTTATTCGGGGAAAAGACTCTCGCGCTTGCCACTCCTTATTCTTGCGCCAATGCAAATGTCTTTTATATGCCTTGTCTAACAGGGGCACGGAAAAAAATAAAAGTCCGGGTAGTCTATTAAACCGGGCTTACTCAATAACGTTTATTTAAGTACCTGCTTGTGGGATGAATACCATATTATTTTCCCGTTCTTCATGCCGTTATCATCTTCATAATTGGCTGAGTCTACTTTACCATTCTTATAGGTATCTATCTCTTTGTACCAAACATTAATGAAGTCAGCGCTGTCTTTTAAGGAATGATTTTTAAGCCATACATCCATACTTATTTTCACAGAGCTCATGCTGTCGCGATGATTTGACCAGGTTTTCATAAGTGAATCAGTAAGTCCGGCGAATTTGAAGCCGTCAGCTCCATTTACGTACATGCTATCGCCCATGGTAGAACGAAGGCCCGCCATGTCCCCGTTTTCCCAATATTTATACGAATTGAGCGCCATCAGCAGATCTGAATCTGATACGTTATTGTTAAACGATGTCGTATAATTAGCCTTATACGGAAGCTGAATACCAGAGGCCATAGTACTGTCTGCGCCGGAAGAATTTTCCGAACTTCCTGTTTTTGTTTCGCACGACATAAAGCAAAAGGTTATTGCACCCAATGCCAAAATCAATTTTTTCATGTTGTTTAATTTTGATTAAGAGATGAGATTGAAGAAAAAATTATGGGTAGGGGCCGTAGGTGCTTTAAAAGGATCTTCAAACTTTAAGTTAGCTAAAGGTATTATTAAAACACCGTTTTACAATTAGATTATATTAAAAGACACAGCAAACTCAATGTTTCAGAGCACAATATTCTGCACAATCTCATTCTTACGCCAATGCAAACTTATTTTATGTGCCTGTACTAATGGGGAGTACACTGCCAGGGAAGCAGGAATATTTATCTCCGTTCATTTTAGCAATATGCCAAATGCTTCATTCATTTAGTCGTTGCTGCATATGGGGACTAGTCAAGACGCAAAAAAATTATCGGTATAAATTTTGTGTGTGCAAAATTTATACCGATTGCCCGTTTAATCAAAAAAGGAAGTGAAATTTCAAAAAGTGATATTACTCATCTAAATCCTTTTGGTCTTTTCAAAAATGTACTTAAAACTGTTTTTAATTTGCGGATTTTAAGAAATCAACTATTTTATCTCTTTCTGTATTTGTGAGTAATGCTCTGCTTTGCATATGCATACCCACTGTTTCCCATTTTTCCGGAGAAAATGTGGAAGGAGAAGGAGTATTGTGGCAACGCTGGCAATTTTCCGCCCAAAGTTGAGCGCCGCTTTTATTAGCTACTTTTTGACTTGCTTTGCAACTATCCATTACCGTGATGACCACAGCAAAGAATAACGCGAGTATTGAGACGAATGAAATATTTTTTCTTGAAAAGAGTTTCATAAAATTTGTTTTAAAGTTGAATGGCAAAATGTACAAACAGCGAATTGGTAGTCGTTGTGCCTGCATTGGCTCCAAGCGCCTCACTGGCAGTGCTTTTTGCTTTATAGGTTTCATACGTGATCTTGAAGACCGTTCTCCAGTTGAGCCAGTAGTCCAGGCCAACAGTAACAGTATGCTGATTTGCTCCGAATATTGAATTAGCCGGCGTATTAAACTCGGTGTACCTTCCGGCGAGTTCCACATTCTTTATGAATCCATCTACACCTGTGGGGCGAAGAGATGCCTGCGCAAAGAATGCCGTTGTATGATTAGTAAATGTGTAGGTGGATGAATCTGCTGGATTGATGTAATTCGCATTGTCCACATTCTGGATGTTATATTGCGATTTAATATTCAGGAGAATTGGGTTAAAAGTATGAACATAATTAAGATCAAATGCATAGGAGTTAGCCATCTTGTTTTGCCAATCCGTTCCGATATCACCAACTTTTTCAAACATACCTGATACGCCTAATTCGAGTGATGAATTCGAAAAAGGTAATAAGGCAAATCTTGCTGTAACTGTTTTGTTATTATTATTATCAACAAAGTTACCGCTGGCCAATGTACCGTCAGGCATTAGCTGGTTCCCATTGGATAAAGCAACATCATAACTCATTTTCATATTGCCCATTGGCAAGCCTCCTTCCACTTCTACTCCAAAGTCGGTAGGAGCCATATCAGCGACACCCATGGGGTCAGTGGCCAGCTTATCGATCCATCCCGCAGCTTCTCTTTTGGAGTATGTCCCGAAAGGCAATACCAGGTATCCACCCCGTACAATCAGGCCGGGAGCGGCGAACCATGACACCTCACCCCAGTTTACAGTAAGTCCGTCTGCATTGAAGGATGGTTCAAATTCAACCAGGAATTTTTTGCTGTGACGCCATAACAGCATCGGGCTTATTTCAAAATTATCGGCATCCGGAAAGCTATTGGTTTTAGTTACTGTAGATTCGCCCCCAAAAGTGTTGGTTGATTTAGAGCTGGTGAATCCAAGTGTTGCCAGCCCTACTACCATAAAATGGTCATCGCCTGGTTTGTTGTAATGAACCTGCTCTTCCAGGTCTGATACACGATCAAGCAAAGATGAATCAACAACAATTTGTTGTGCTCTCAGCGATTGCTGACCCATGATAAACAGGGAAACAATGAACAATGATGTTGAATAAATTTTTGTATGTTTCATAAGAATGAGTTTAAAATGAATAGGTAAAATCTTCTACTAACGTATATGCATAAACGCAGGTGCTATTTTTTAATTTGACCAGAGTGCGGATAAAGTCAACCATCCCGGCGTTGTTTTTCTGAAAAAGCATTTTTATACTGCGACATGAGATTCGGTAATCTCCGGATTAGCTTGTGTAAAGGTTGCATAACATTAAATATAAAAGTGAATTGGTTGGTTAGTGTTATTTGGAAAGGGTCCTCATATAACGGACGATGGCCCATCTTTGGTCGTCGTGTAAAACAGCCTTAAAGGGCGGCATTGCAGTACCTTTGAGACCTTCTGACATTTTATAGAATAATGTACCATCGGATTCAGCCTGAACGGCTGCAGAAGTATGGTCGGCAGGTTTTGGATGCAGCGAGGCAGCTGCAGGTCCATCTCCTCTTCCCTTATTACCGTGGCACGGAGCACAGTAGGATTGGTACAACACCTTCCCGTTGTTTATAGAAGCTGAATTATCTGGAACGGGATTTTTCTGATCAGCTGCATCTTTTGGAACGCGCCATTGAGCCGTTTGAGCCATTGCTGAATGGTTAGCAAAAGAGGCAATAATCAAAATCAGAAAAGCTTTAAAAAAAATCGGGAATGATTTACGTTGTTTCATGATTGCACAATTTAAAAGGTGTGTTAATTGGGAAAATTTATTAATCAGGTTTAATCATTATTTATTATGTCAACTAATGTTATGAGAGTTTTCTGCTTCTCAATGTTGCACCAATTAATGTTATAACATCTAATTGTTTCTCAAAGCTGATAAAGAGGTGGATATAAAAATATGATGGGAATCAGAACCGAAAATGATCCCAATCAATACCGGCCGTCTTGATAAAACAACGCGGGGATTTAGGAGCGTACCTTGTCGAGAAGTGCATTCAGAGTTTCAACTTCGTTGATGGTGAGATTTGAAAGGAAGCTGTCCATTTCGTCACTTCTTCGTTCAATAGTATTCAGCAGCTGTATTCCTTTTTGAGTAATCACAACATCTACTCTTCTTCGGTCGTTAGCGTTCAATTCACGTTGGACCAGGCCTTTTTTTCGCAAACCTTCCACCACTCTCGAAGCATCGGAAGCTTTGTCCAGCATACGGAGCTGTATAAGTTTTACGGTAAGGGCTCGTGGATATTGGCCCTTCAGGATTCTAAGAACATTGTATTGCTGAATGGTTATTTTGAACTTGTTGAATAGTTCATTGTGCAAATTGATGATCCACTTGCCTGAAGAGATCAGGTTAACAGTAGCTTTATGGTAGGCATTCCTAAATGCAGTTACCTGTTGTATAGCTTCTTCAATTGTTTTCATAACTCAGTAAGTTTTCACAAATGAAATTCAAACAAAATTTCACTTTCGTACCCGCTAAAGTTAATCCATTACATAAAAAGAATACATGATGTGCATCATTAGAAGAAACCGGAATTTTGGAATTGAAAATTAATTCCCCCATTGATGGTGCAAAGTATGACGCAGTGCATGAAGCCCGGCATACTTGTGCCTTGTAATTCTAACTACGCTCCAATGCCGGCAAACACTCTTTTATAATAAAGCTTATTACACCTAAAGATACATCGCTCTTTTCCGGGGTATTACTTGTCCCGTCATTCGGGAAGAAGGCTCTCGCGCTTGCCAGCTCCTCACTCTTGCTCCAATGCAAACCTCTTTTATATCCCTGGATTAATGTGTGGGTTTTTAAGAACACCAACGGTAGCTAAAAGGTTTCTGTCAGGATGCAAATACTTCGTGATGTTGAACTTTCTCTTCAAATTCCAAAAGAAAGTTGTCGTCTTCCGGATAGTATTTTGCTTTTTCAAAGTCTTGACCTGCGAAATTTTTGATTACTTCGAGGTTATCCCAAAATGTAATGAGATTAAAATGTCCTTCGTTATTTTGGATTTTTCTTAAAAAAGTTAAGCCTTTAAAACCTTCTGTCTTTTGATAGTCAGGGATAGCAACTTTTTTTAAAAAGTCTGTATAAGTGTCAAAATTTTCTAGGCTTGTCCTGCCGTGCCAGATTCTTGCAATCATAAATTTTAATTTAAAGTTCATCTCCTTTGTAAATTCAGATAGGTTGGTTTTGGTCAGCCATAGCCTCGATTTGCAAAAATGTTGATTGTTATTCAGTCAGGTACCACTTGCATAAAATGTTGGCTTTTGGTTATTATTTCCAGTTTAGTTTTTCTTTAATGCAGTTACCTGAATTTCGATCTTCATTCTGCTATCTGATAGTCCTGCTGAAATCATCGTTGCGGCTGGTCTGATTTTTCCAAAATATTTTCTAAGTATGTCCCAACATTTGGGGAAGTCATCCGCATCAGGAAGAATATACATTATTCGTACAATATCCCCGAGGTCAGCGTCTGCCTTTCCTAATGCCTCAATAATATTTTTGATACATTGCTCCGTCTGCTCTTCAATGCTTTCCGGGATAGTCATCAAATCATAATTGAAACCTGTCGTACCGGATACGAAGATCCAGTTGCCATCAACAAGTGCTCTTGAATATCCGATTTCTTTTTCAAAGGTCGAACCGGAACTTATTAATTGTCTGCCCATTTATTGTATCAATTTGTAGTCTGTAAAGTTAACCTCTTTTATATGCCTGAACTAAGTGAGAGGCTAAAAAAATCACCTCTCTTTCCTTTATTTTCCCGGAGTAGTATTATTAGGGAAACTTACACCAGGCCCAAAGAAACATTCATTCGAAATTATTTTCCCGTCTTTAAATTTAAAACGTTCAGTATTTCGGAATAACCTGCCATCTGTAGTCCACCCATTATATGTAACATAAGCATCATTTCCATTAACGACAACCTCTTCCAGGTCAAACTTTTTGGTATTTTGGGCATTTGGCCAGCACCTTTCCTTATAGGTCTTTAAATTGATATGATCATCACCAGCGGGGCTTGTGAAAGTAAACCCATTAGCAAGAATAGAGTCCAGCAGGCCCCAATCCTTTTTCTCATACGCGACATAATAATCTTTAATCATTTGCCGGGCAGATGAATCTTTAGTCGTTTCCAGGGCAGATGAAGATGAATCTTTAGTCGTTTCCTGGGCAGACGAATCCTTGCCCGGGTTTGTACAGTTGCAGTTAAGCAGGGCAAAAGCGATCGCAAAAAAGAATGCAGTTCTGTTTTTTTTGAAAATATTTTTCATACCATTTTCTTTTTAATGTTTTTAAAAATCAGGTTGTGCCAGGTGCTTACGCTTGCCAGCGTTTTAATTTTAAGGTTTATGATTGTTTTTTAATGGAAAGTAAAAAACAAAAATATATCGCACCGATGAACCTGAAGGCGTGTAAAGCTGACTTTTATAGGGTGAAATGCGACAAAATCAACCTTCATTTTGTGTTTTCCTCCCTTCCGCAATCTTTCTTTCATTTGCTGGAATCAAAAGAAAAACTCAACCCCAAAGAGGTGATATTTTTAAATCATATTTGTTATCAGTTTTGTTATGATGATGGAGGCCGCTCCGGCTATACTAACCAGATCACGCCTGATCTTTTAACTGCGGATAGTGTGTGGATAAGCGTTTCCGCTACCTCCAAAGAGTACACCTTTGTAAACTTCCGGCCGGTACCAGGTTCACCCCTCTGGCACAGATATGTGGCGTAGCATTGTGCTGTTGCATATGTGTGACATCGAAAAGCTTCACAAAATGAATGTATCCAACATTTTTATTTCTAAAAGTGCCTTGCCGCACTATTCGTTTATGAAAAGATAAAACCACCTAGTAACAATAAAAGCGGCAAAATATATTTTATTATTGTCAGCAAACTTATATTTCCTGCTCATTTATAGATGTAGGAAAGGAATAATTAAATCACAAGGTGTACGCTGAGGCACAGATACGCCCCGCCTCATCCCTCAGCCGTATATCTGCGCCAGAAAGGGGGTGCAGCAGGGGAGGCGGAGGGTTGCGATAAACGCTGGTTACGTGTATACGTATTTGTTATAAATTACATTTTACTATTTTAGAGTAACAGCAATTATTGCGATTTATGAAGGAGCTTACACTTACATTTACCAAAGACCAATACCCCATGCTGGTCAGGAGTATTATTGCATCATTGCCTGTTCCAGTAATAATCGGGTGGTGTAATGCCTGTTGAAGCGTCTGCTGCATAATGCACATACATAACCTGGTTATTATTCTGTAAAGTAATGGTTGCACTGGTACTTCCCAGCATTGAATTTCCTGATACAGTATACCGGTATGCGCCAGTGCAGCTGTAGGTACCATTGCCGGTGGATGTAATTGTGGAAAATATCACATCATTTACGGAGAAATTAGTTGCAGCAGCGCCGGTGTTTAAGTATGTAAGCGTGCCGGTGCCGGAAGCTGAAATAACAACTCTTGCTGTATCATTGGCCCCGCCCCATACTGTCGTTTGCCAATTGCCGCTTAATGTGGATAAATTGCCTCCCTGGTTGCCGGAGTTACTTTTTTTACAACCACAAAACAAGAGCATACAAAAAACCGCGAGCATAATTGCTGAACCGAAATAATTTTTTTTCATAAAATGTGTTTTAATTTTCAGTAAAACTATTATGAACAAACACCCGGTACAATAGGCAATTTGTCGTATAATCGGCAAAGTCCCCTTGCAAGACTCCCAACCGGCGCAAGTGTCACTTCTCTTTTACAAGCCCAATCAACCACCCGTGAGAGCCGTCTGGCCCGACTGTTGGCGCGGAGTGTACCGTGAATCGGGTACCGAAAGATATGTCGGTACAAGAATGTTGTATAAAAGATGATAGTAGGTCTATCACTGCCGATAGCTATTATTGGTACGCTGTGCAAGCGAAGGCTGTAAACCACCTCTCGGTGCTTGTTTAGTAATAAACAGGTATTGAACGGAAAGAGGAAAAGACTACTAAAAGCAGTCAGGTACGAATAAGAGAGATGAATGCAATTCCCGTTCTGGCACAGATATACGGCGTAGCATTGTGCTGTTGTGTATCTGTGCCTTTGAAAAGCTTCACAAATTCAATGTATCCAATGTCTAAATCTCTAAAAGTCCTTCGCCTCTACACTATTCAATTGCAAGTATATTTTGTCACTATCGGCAAACTTATATTTCCTGTTCATCTATAAATGCTGGAAAGGAATAGAGCCTGTTTCAATTTACCTTGGTAACCGTCATTGGTTTGCTGGTACCTTTTGATTCTGTGGCTGCGTCTGGCTTATAATCTAATATAGCGCGGTTACCTTCTATATCTTCGGGGATGAACATGTCTTTCAGCCCGTCATCGAGATTGTCGTATAAGGTAGATGCATCCCCGCCTTTGAATAAAATCTTTACTACAGCCGTATTATTCTTGTATCCTGATGTGAGGTCCCGTGTGTTTTTTACAGCTGCCAGTTTTTGCTTGAAGATTTTAAGATTCGGGTTGTTGTAGGTAATGTTTGGAATTACAAAATACATAGTATCTCCTGCCTTTACAGGGAACAGGCTTTTTAGTTTTGTCTTTACATCCGCTGTCATTTGAGTATAACTGTCCGCATCAGCAATCATCCTGGCTGTTTTTGTTTTTGGAGCAGCAGCGCTGGTATCTGTTGCTGGCTTTCCCTTCCCCTTCACGGATTTGTTATTTTGCCCGTTCGAAACGGCTGCTATCAGCATGCAAGTTACAAAGGCAATATAGAATTTTAATGTACGGCACATACAAATTGTTTTAGTTATAGTTAATTAAATAGTAACATTTCATTTCGATTGGTAACTGTCTGCAATAATAAAGCCTTCGGGAGTACGGTCGATAACTTTATAGCGGTTATGCATTTCCGTTTCCATGTTATTCCATACGCTCAGCAGACTGTTTTTCGTAATTACTGTTATCACTGCTTTGCCGTCTTTCAGCGACAATGTTGCACCGGTTACTCCTTTTGTACCCTGCACGGAAAATAAAAAAGCCTTCAGGTCGTCGTTGGTAGTATCCTTGAATGGCATAATAAATGCCTTGTCAGGATGGAATGCCTTTTTCAGATCAGCCATACTTTGTTTTAAAGTTTGTTGCTGAGCCAGCACCCTTGGTGCCGCAAGTTGGCTTACGCTGATAAAAGTAAACAACATAATACCGCGCAATATTTTCATAATTACCTGGTTTAACGAAAAGTGAACGGAATAATCCCGGGTTACCGGCAGAAAATTTCCGTTGCAGATGCAAGCAGTTAATCAACGATATGGATGTTGCGCTATACCAGAAAAGTGTTTATTAAGGGAATTGTGGTTTACACAGGAAACGAAATCCCTGTTAAGTTAAAAAGTTATTTTCTCTAAAACAAATTCTTTTGCTCTCCTCATAGCGGGTAGGAGGTATAGCTCAACAGCATTATGCCATCCAATGAAATTAGACACTTGCTTTTGGCTTGTATATTTCAATGTAACAAAAAGGTGTGCTTGTAAGTTCCGATCTCTTTCAAGTTGTCCCAAAGGGATGGATACCATTGGTGTCTGCCCGGGCCACAAAGCTATCAGCACGAACACCAACTCAGGCTAAAAGTTTCTCATCTTTATGTCGTTTTAAGATTCATAAACGTATATGCAAACGAAAAATCATCTTATTCTAACTGCAAGCAACCATTACCATTAAATTGCTGTTCTTATAATATGACATCTTTCGCTCGCCGCAAACAATTAATAATCTTTAATTAGAAAATGTATGCCTTCATTAGCAGCCGTATCTACAATAGACTTTCCTTTCAGGGTCGACCAACAGGCGGTGAAACAATACGTAAAAGAATTGTTTGCACCTTCTTTCCCCCATGTTGAAAGAATTATGGACGCATTCGATAACACAGAAATAAAAAAAAGGAATATCTGTAATTCACCCGGCTACTATTCTGACATTCATAGTTTCCGGGATCAGAATGAAGAATACATCCGGGTTTCGCTCACCTATTCGGTAAAAGCAATCGAAGCATGTATCGCCTCTGCACAAATTAAAAAAGAAGACATCACGGATATAATTTTTATTTCCACCACGGGGCTTTCCACGCCCAGCCTGGATGCACTTATCATTAATGAAATGAAGCTGGACGCAAACATTGGTCGTATACCTGTCTTTGGTTTGGGTTGTGCAGGAGGGGTGGCCGGTTTTGCAAAGGCAAATGTGTTGGCAAAAGCTAACCCAGCGGCAGTAGTACTATTGGTAGCGGTTGAATTATGTTCATTAACTTTTTTGCGAAACGATTTCAGCAAAAGTAATTTTATCGGCTCCACTTTATTTGCCGACGGAGTAGCTGCCTGCATCATTACCGGCGATGAGCAAACCAACAAAACAACAAATGAGATCAGTTTTGTGGCTGCGCAAAGCAAACTCTATTACAACACGCTGGACGTGATGGGATGGAAATTTTTGGATACAGGATTTAAAGTGTTGTTCTCACAGGATATTCCGACGATCATCTTGCAAAATGTTCGTAATGATATCACTGAATTTTTAGCAAAACAGGGATTGACACTTTCGGATATAAGTAATTTTATTTTTCATCCGGGCGGGAAAAAAGTATTGACCGCCTATGAAGAAGCATTAATTGTGGAAGGTGATTTTTTGAAAAATACAAGAGAGGTGATGCACGACTATGGCAATATGTCGAGTGTGACTGTGTTGTATGTATTGGAAAGATTTTTTGCACAAGGCTTCCGGAACGGTTACGGATTAATGATGGCCATGGGGCCGGGATTTTCCAGTGAGATGGTTCTACTTACCATGAACAAACGCTAAGTCATGTTTGTTTTTTTTGTTTCGGTTATAATTTTATCGCGAATTGGAGAGTTGATCCTTTCCCGAAGGAATGAAAAATGGTTGTTGCAAAACGGGGCCATCGAATGTGGAAAAAAGCACTATCCGTTTATCATAACGCTGCATATTTTATTTTTTCTTTCATTAATACTCGAATATTCCCAACAGGAAACCCATTCTTACAGCCTGGTCTTACTTATCCTTTCTTTTTTGTTGCTTGCATGTAAAGCATGGATAATAATATCGCTGGGCAAATTCTGGACTACAAAAATTTATCGTATTGCCAGCTTATCATTGATAAAAAAGGGACCCTACAAATATTTGAAGCACCCGAATTATCTCTTAGTCATTGCGGAAATTGTGGTCATTCCGCTAGCGTTTCATTTGTATTACACTGCTATTATTTTTACCGTGCTTAACGCCGTTATTTTGTTGGTAAGGATTAAAGAAGAAAATAAAGCATTACAGATTTAAGGACAAGACATGAGCAGGTGGAGAGAAGATTACTCCAATCGGGGGTTGATGCCAAATGCTTCCTCATTTACTGCTAACACTTAAATATCTTAGTCAGGTATTTTTATTTAAAATAAAATTAAACATCATGGCAACGAAAAACTCATCAAAAAATGTTCGCAGCAGGAAATCGTCAGCAAAATCGTAAGTGGTTTCAAATAAACTTTTAAAAAAAATTGTGCTTCCATTTGTATATAAATGTGCTGACTGTGAGGAAGAGGAAAAGACTCAAAGGTTTCGAATCACTCTGACTATTGAAAGGGTCTATGATTGATAAGTTGTTGGTGTCACCCGGCAAGAGAGTGGTTGTCCCGAAGGGGGTGGATGCCCATGTGTCTGCCCGGGCCACAAAGCCATCAGCACAGCCATCAGCACTGGCGCGAATATGCGGGCCAACTTCTTTTATATGCCTGGACTAATATGGGGGGTATTTTATCACTTTTGTTGAAAGTATCTCAATTTTAGCCTGACATAAATTGCAAAGAAAATTACAATGGATGTACCGGTAATAATTCCGAATGTTTGGTATCCAACACCGATTGGATAAAGTCCGGTTATCACCATGGAAATGCGTCCAATGGCGTCTACTATAAGTAAGACAATAGCAATTCTCGCCCAATTTCTTTTCTTTGTCCATACAAGAATGCCACTCACAAAATACAAGGCTCCTATCGTTACCCCTAAAATTGTAGAGATAGTTGCTTGAGATGTTGTTAAGCCAAAGAATTCGTGTCTATAACCAGTTACCACTTCAGCAAGTCCGAAAATTATCATGAGAGTGGCACATACTTTCAATCCTATTGGGAATACTTTCGTTTGTTCGTTTGCCATATCATTTATTTGTGACTGTGAATTCTTCCCACACTGGCGCATTCTATCTTAACTTTACTCAGCAACCCCCTTTGTGCGGGGCACGTTTATAAATTATTTTACTATCTCGTTCTACATAGTCGCCCGATACTATTGGATATGAATACTTGGGCGCGTGTGATACGGCATGGCTTCTAATAATTATTGTGTCGTTAACTTTCAGGCTATGCAATTGCTGAAATTCATTAGAATTTTCCAGCCCAAAACTAAGAATATAATCTTCACCATTAATCCTGACCATCACACCGAAACCTAATCGTGAACCTGGCGGAAGAGAAAGGGAGGTTACAACAGCCTGCATGTTGGTAAAAGCACTTATTTGCTCCCTTATTTTAGCTTCAGCGGCATACACTTTTTTACCGGCGGGAGACGCTTCCCAATTTTTGTACACGATGCCGTCAGGGCTGGCCTCCCATTTTTCTCTTTCGGCTTTCATTTCAGCAGCAGAGAGTGGCTTTGGAATTGCTTTTTTATAAGTTTCGTTTTTAATTTCGCGATTAGCAAATACTAATCCGCTCACCACAACCAGAGGTAAGACCAACGCATAAATAACTTTTTTCATTTTTTTGTAGGTTTAGTTAATATAGATCTATTTCCTGGAAAATCAGATTCGTTTAAGGCAATTCTGAGTCGGGCTTGTGCAAAAAAGTCTTTAAATACTAATTGACTTTATTGAATACGGTCTTCCAGGAACGCTCGGCGCCGAATAAGTTTGATTTTGCACTGGCCTGAACAGAAATAGACTTGCCATCATTGCTCAACTTCCAAACCTCTGTTACGTAAACAACCATTTGTTCCAGAACATTTACATGGGAAGGAGTGGGAACCATCATGTGTATAACTGAGTTAACAGTCATAGTTTGCCCATCAGCTGACAACTTTACGGTAAACTTCTTTCCCCAATCCCGGCCATGATTAATTTGGCTTTCTTTACCGTCGAAGGTTAGTTTCTCCTGGCCGGTAACAGGCGCTTTGCCAGGAAACGAGCTTGATACCAGTATGGTTAGAAAATTTGCCTGCTCTGCTATTTTCATTGTATTAGCCAGCATACGATCACCCGAGCCATAGCAGCAAACAATATTTCCGCCCATACTTATCGATTCTTTGGATTTCCATTCGCCAGAAAAATCGGCGCGATGAGTGACAGTTTTTTGTTGAGCCTGTACGGCAAAATAAATTACTCCTGTTAACAGAATAATCAGGCAGAACAAAACGATTCTTTTATTTTTCATTTGTTTATTTTTTGCTTTTTAAAGGTGATGAAGCGATCATGATTTACCCTGCGGGTTTCGGCAAAATCATAATGGTTTCATATCCTTTTAAAGTTGATTCAGCAAAATTATCCTGGTACTTTTCCGCACGGGCATTTGAATTGTAAATAAAAATGTAACCTTTGTAAATAAATGGTAAAATGGATGTTTGACAGCCGCAACCTACTTTCCGGGAAACGCAGGTACATGTGGGGATTGATACTGCTCCTGTTTATCTCTGTAATCGGCGTCGCTTTCAGTATGACCGGCAATGACGGTTTTGATATCGCCAGGAGGGAAATTTTGCTTCGGAAGATAGGCGATGAACTGCTCACACAGTCGGGAGACAGTAAATCAAGGGTGCTTCCGGTAAAAAAGATCGCCGAAAATGAATACCAGGTCAGTTTTGAGAACGAGCTTACTTTTCAACCGGACTCGCTGGTAAGTACTACCCTGCGTTTGTTGGCCAAAGACCCCCTCACAAGTGATTATGTGGTCACAGTCCTGAACAGTGAAAAACCTGGTGTAACCTATGGATATACTATATCCAAAAATAAAAAAGATGATATTGTAGCATGCGAAGGAAGGGTGCAACCCCGGGCTCGTTACGTGATCGACATCAAATTTAGACCGACAAGCCTGAATACAGTAAAGAATGGGATTTTGTTAGGCAGTTTGCTATTTTTAGCTTTTATTGGTTTTATATTTTTCAGGTCTGTTAAGCCGCGCCGGGTTTTACCGGGTGGCGAGGTTACCGATGCAGTCACTTTGGGCTCAATGTTGTTCGACGAAAAAAATAGTGCGCTCATAATGAATGGAAAGACCATTGATCTCACCGCAACTGAAACCCGTGTGTTGCACATCTTTGCATCTTCGCCTAACGAGACCATAGAGAGAAGCCGGCTGCAAAAAGAGGTATGGGAAGATCAGGGTGTTATAGTAGGCCGCAGCCTGGATATGTTCATATCGAAACTCAGAAAAAAACTGGAACCTGATCCCAACATCAACATCGTTGTTAAACGTGGTAAAGGGTATAAGCTTGAAATTAGCACTTAAGGAAATCTTCCCGCTCTGAACGGAGGTTATTTTGCTGGAAAAAGTATGTTAGTTCCAGGCAACGTCTCTCCTCAAGCTTTGAGCGTTAGCTAAGGACGTTGCGTTAAGTTAATTGACGCTTTCATCTTTGGTAAATAGCACGTCTTTCATATTCCAAACATTAGTAACCGGATAAATGCCCTGTTCTCCTGTTATTTGCCCAACGTCACTGGCTTACTCACAGGGCTAATGAGGAGACGTTGCTGGGAAAAAAAAGAAAAAGTAATAATAGTACACTTAATACATCTTTAAAACAAATCTAAAGGTCACGCTACGCTGCTGGCTTGGAGGGGAGACACAGCTCGGGAAAAGTGAAATTTTTTTTGAAGTAATTGTGCATCGACCACCGTTTGTTACCTGCTGTGTCTTTTGGAGAACAAGCATTAATATTCGGTCAAAAATTTACTTTGAATGAACCATTACTTACTTGCGCAACGTCACCTCCGGTAAAGTCAGGTCTGCAGGAGGCATTGAACAAACCCTCAATGTGATGATTATTGAAAACTGTAATAGTCACGCTACCTCTATTAGTGTAGGATGTGTCTATTACAAATGTCCAATAAACAAGTTGTGATGCTGAACTCACATCTTTAATAAATTCAAATGTACCACCACTTCCAAATGTGCCGGGAGTAGTCGAAAAAGGATATGTCCCCGTTTGAGTTGAATTTCCAATATAAATAAAAATCTGACTATTATTAGCGTCTATAGCTTCTACGTCATAGCCTCCCTGCAGGTCTTGATAAAATTTTACTGTTGCACCTGTTGCAGAAAACTGAAATGGAGCATTACTGCCTATCGAAATAGTTGCGGATATGTTATTTGAAGAAGTATCCGGAGCTTTATCCTTGGAACAAGAAGTAATGATGCACGTTACAAGTGGCAGGATCGTAATGAAAAATTTATGTTTCATAATAGTAATATTTTAAAAATGAACTTAAACACACATTAAAAGGAATACTCAGTTGTTGCTTATTTATGTTTTTACAGGTGTTGTCAATTCCCTTTTGAGTGGCTTGCAAAATATGAATTGCTCTTGTGTCTGCGAACCACTATATAATAATTGGGGTTTGTATAACATAGCAGGCAACACTTAGTATTGCTGTTATTACATGTACCAAGCTAAAAAATTTTCACTCTCCCGCCGTGTCTCTGCCCGGGGCCTTTGTGCTGATGCAGGACACGGCTGTGCCGGATTATCAATTCTAAGTTAGCAAACTTCTTCTTGAATTATCGCCGTGTCCCGCTACGCTGCTGGCTTGGAGGGGAGACACGGCTCGGGAAAAGACACCACCGTTAGGGCCTGCTTTTGTTCAAAAAAGAAAAAAGAGCAGGAAAAATATAAAATCCACCCCTGGCAGAAAACAACACGGTGCGCATTGGTGAAAAACAACCTGAAAACGCGACCATTGTTAGTATGCCCAACAACTATAGCCGGCACCCGTTGCCACAAGCCATGAGATACGCCGCTGTTGAAACCCCATAAAGTTTTTCGCTTCATTCAACAAAGGCTTACATCGAACCTTTGCGCAGCAACCTGCTTTTTTATTCGTAGATATCACCAGCGCAAAGCTTCGTTTAAGCCTTATATGTTGTGCGTTCGCCTTGTCAGCGGGCTAGATTCTTATGCTCTTTAATTGCGTCAATGACTTCCTTAATTACAGTCACCAATAAAGCGGGGTCTTCTAATTGTATGTGATGCCCGCTTTTTAAGTCTACTATTTGTTTGCTGTTGTGAGAAAGTGATAGCAATTCCTTTTGCTTGTTTATCCTGTCTGTGTCATTTGATATGCCTTGGGTCAAAATAATTAGCGGCATTTCGTTAAACATGTACGGATGTTTGTTTCTTGCATTGAGTAGCGATGCGGCTTCTTCAATGTAATAGTCATTGTCATTAACAGCATAATAATTTATTTGCCCAAGTGCCCATAAACGAATTTTTTGGATGTCAGAAGGTAATTTTAGATAGGGGCTGTCAAGCTGTGTCGGTGGAAAGCCCTGTTGAGATAAAATGTCTTGAATAAATTTTTTCGTTTCTGGCTTTAATACATTGTCTGTATCTCTTGCAATAGTTTTTACAGGCGGGATAGAAATACCTTTTGCATCAATGCTCGGCTGTAGTTTTTTGCCATTGATGAACATGGGGTAATCTTCATAACCACCATCCACTAAAATAATACCTGCTACTTCGTTCGGATATTCTTGTGCAAATAATCTTACCAAAAATGCACCATAAGATGCCCCAACTAATATATAAGGTTTGGGAATATTTGATTTTTGTAACAAGGTGTGCAAATTATATACATCCTGATGCATGGTGTGAGGCTTAGGCCCCATATCGCTCCATGCATAGCCAGCCCTGTCATAAGAATAGACACGGGCAAATTTGGCAACTTCTGGTTGGAGCAAGCTCCAGTCAAAAGAAAAGTCGCCTACACCTGCTTCCAAAATAACACTTGGCCCTTTTTTATCTGTTCCTTGTCCATTTAAATTTAGTTTCCAACCCCCTACATCAATAAGCTTGCCTAATGGCGGGTATTTGAATGTTGTGTCAGATTGAGCACCTGCGCTCAAGGAAATCATTATTGCTGTGAGTAATAATAAATGAGTTGGGTGCGCTTGGTAAAAAAGTAATCTAAATTTCATTTCATAATTTGTAAAGGTGTCGCAAAAAAGGTGACGCACAGTAGTATTTCCGTATAACACGAAACTACATATTTTTAAACCGTTTAATAACCATCACTTACCTGTTTCGCTTTTTGTATTGTTGAGTTTCGCAAATGCGACTCTTATTTCCTTTGCTTTCTTCAGTAAGTAACCGGTGATCTTTGTTTATTTGCCCGTGAAGGCTTCCCCATCCGCATCCCGAATCGTCCGGTGGGGACACCGGCCAGTGAAGTGGTTAGCCATGCTTTTACAAATGCACCTGTTGTGCGTTCGTGCTCTGCAATTATCGTTTTTTGATTTTTGGTAACCCTTTAAAAGGCTGACTAATGAATTGGTTAGGCTTTAAGTAAATTAAATTATTTTGATAATCAAGAATGATATTAAAACGCTTTAAAAGATTCATGCCTAATGTACCTGTGCCAGGGTCATGTTCAAATTGATTTTCTAAATTCACAGGTACTTGGTGAAATGTATGATTTCCTAATATTAAAGTTGGTAAAATTGCTCTTGTGGTTTTAATTACGCCGGTTCCGGCTCCGGTGCTCTTTGCTGCATCTAACTCTTTCATTGTACCGTAAAGATTGTTTTTTTCCAAAAAGCCCTGATTTAAAAAAAGGCACCCGGTTGCGCCCATGTCAAATAAAAAATCACCTGAATATTTTTTCCCTTTATTTAAAAGAACAATCGGAATCGAGGGAACCTGCCCTCCATTTAAATTCATTTCTATTTTAGTATATCCTTTTTCAATATTATAAGTTGAATCATGAATAATCATTATCCTCTTATCAAAATTGATTTCGATAATTTTATCTTCAAACAAATCATATCCTATCGTTCCATCACCTTCTCCAATTTGCTTGTCAACATACATTACGAATTCATTCTTCCATTTTAGCTTTGATAACTGTACATTGTTATAATCACTGGTTTGCCTTGTTTCTTTTCCGCCTGTTCCATTATTCTCAATCGTACCATTAAAATTAAGTTTTGCATTATTCCTAAATGCAGAAGGAAACAATATTGTATTGTCTGCGCCGTCATCAAAGAAGAATTTCAGTGGTTCAGAATCATTTACTTTTCCATTAATATATATACGGTCATCATTTCCTAAATTGAATGGGATTGTGTCGGTTGAAATGATACAATTTTCACAATCTTTGAAATAGTTACTTCTAATGGTTGATATTTCGGTCAAACAGGAATCTTTTCCTGAGAGCAGAATAATGAAATCGTAAGTTTGTTCTGGGGTCACTTCAAAAGAAAGCGAATCGATGTCTGAATAAAAGGTTATCTGGTTAACGCTTTTAAATCTATGTGTGTAGTAAATATCTTTTTTAACTTCTGGTGAAACCTGCCAGTAGTTTTTATAAAAATTATGTCCTTCTCTAACGTTTAAATTTTTTGAATTTGTTTTTAATACAGGCAAGATTGTTTGTGCTTTCAATGCGTAAATTGAAGAAACCCACAAAGCCAGTAGTGTCAACGAAATGTTATACATAGTTATATTTAACTTCTAAGAATTTAAATGGCATAACGCACAACAGTAGTATTTCTGTATAATACGAAACTACATATTTTTTAAACCGTTTAATAACCATCACTTACCTGTTTCGCTTTTTGTATTGTTGAGTTTCGCAAATACAACTCATATTTCCTTTGCTATCTTCAGTTAGCAACCGGGCATCTTTGTTTATTTGCCCGTGAAGGCTTCCCCATCCGCATCCCGAATCGTCCGGTGGGGACAGCGGCCAGGGAAGTGGCAGCAAACCTCGCTGTTATACGTAGTCAGGTTCTTTTTTTCAATTTAATAGTCAAGTCTATTCCCTCTCCTGACTCAATCTTTATACTATCAATAGTTAAACAATTATAAGCAGGTTTAACAACAGTAATTGTCCATTCGCCTTCAAAACCATTTTTGTCAACCAAAAAAGAGCCTTTAGAATTTGTAGTGTCAGAGAATTGCCGTCCAGTCTTTTTTATTGTGACGGTTGCATTAACTATTGGTAAAAATGTAATGTTATCAATTATTATCCCACGTACCTCGCTGGCGATCGTGTCGTAACGCACCATACCGTTCAAAACTACTTTGTTTGTATCACTGCTGGTGTTGTTAGATAAACTTGCGCTCTGACATGGAGATTCAAAAACTTTATAAGAGGCGCAGGAAATTATTATTCCAATTAGTAAGAAGTATTTGAATGATGGGAGGGTCATTGATTACGTATAACGGCAGTTCGTGAAAAAACCACCATTGTTCCTATCAAATATACACAACCTGTGAATAGACTGAATACAGAATGATTTTTGTTGGAGAAAGCATATGAAAATAAAAGAAGGTACATCAAGAAATCAAATACAATTCAGCAGCCTCGATGACCAGATTGCAACAGACAATCCGGTTCGCATCATCGATGCATTTGCAGATAAGCTGGAATTGGACAAGTTGGGCATTAATCGAAAGCAAAAACAAACAACTACCAATACCGGCGGTGCCCCACGCTTTGACGATCGGTTGCTGCTGAAGCTATATTTGTATGGTTATCTCAACAAGATCCGCAGCAGCCGTAAGCTGGAGCAGGAATGCAGCCGTAACATAGAACTTCGGTGGCTGATGGGGCAACTGGTTCCCAACTATCACACCATCGCGGATTTCAGAAAAGAACATCCCGGTGCATTAAAAAATTTATTTAAACTGTATGTAGCCTTCCTGGATGAACTGAATCTGTTAGGCAAACAAACTGTTGCCATAGACGGCAGTAAGTTCAGGGCTGTAAACAGCAGCAAGAATAATTACAATCAACGAAAAATAAATAAGCACCAGGAGATGATCGGCCACAAAGCTGATCAATACCTCAGAGAGCTCGATGAGTTGGATAAAGAGGAAACTGATGATAGCGGCCCGTCGTATCGCAAAGAAGAAGTAGAGTCAGCGTTGCAGCGGCTGATGGAACGCAAAATAAAATATGATGATCTGCAAGAGCAATTAGACAACACAGAAGAAAAGCAAATCAGCAGCACGGATGCCGACAGCCGTGCCATCATCATCAATAAAAATATAGTAGAAGTGAGCTATAATACGCAATCGGCTGTTGATGCAAAGCATAACCTGGTAGTACACGCCCAGGCCACCAACACCAATGATGGAAAAGCGCTGCACCGTGCAGCCATACAGGCCAAAGAGAATATGGGGTTACAAAAAGATAGCCCCATCGATGTGCTTGCCGACAAAGGCTATCATACAGGAGCGGAGTTGCAACAGTGTCACGATGATCATATAAAAACGTATGTTGCCTTCAAAGAACAACCCTCGGTAAAACATTTACAAAAAGAATTTCTCAGTACTCAATTTATTTATAACAAAGAAGAGGATAGCTACATCTGTCCGGCAGGATGTACGTTAACATCATTAGGTACGTGGCATTATAAAAAAGGCGAAGCCGGAGAAACCAGTTATCGTTTTAAAACTTACCGCACCGAAGGTTGCAAAACGTGCACGTTAAAACGCAACTGTACCAAGCTCAATAAACGCATCATACATCGGAGCGAATATCAAAATGCAGTAGACCGTAATAATACAAACATCAACGAAAACCCTGGTTATTACAAACGCAGACAAAGTATCTGCGAACATCCGTTCGGTACCATCAAACGACAATGGGGATATACCTATACGCTTATGAAAGGCTTACAAAAAGTAGACGGAGAAATGAATTTGATCATGCTGGTGTACAACCTGAAGCGGACATTATCCATACTTGGTTTTAAAAAGTTGCTCAAAGCTATCAACATCTGGAAACCCGATTACCGCAAGGTAATTTGTGCGTTAAAAAAGTGCATTGCAGAAGTAATTTATCTTCAAAATGAGCGACTCACTTTTTATCACTTCCGGCCAATCACTTTTTTATTGGTACCCTTAATAAGTCCGCAAACGAAGCACAATAAATTTTACAAATGAATTTTTTTACGAAGGATAGTTTTTTCACATTCTGACGGCCAGGGTGTTTGCAAAGTGGCAGTTGAAAAAATCCTGGGTTGTTATGCTGCAATAAAAATAAGAAGAAGAAATGAACAGAGGGGATTGATTTTTTCAACCTGGCACGGAAGCGATCACACCTTCACTTGCCATTTTGCAAACACCCTGTAAGACGAAGTTTGACAGCCCCGAAAAGAAGCAAGAAAGCGAAGCTGGAGACTAAAATGGCAAGTGTTGGGTGAAACCCTGGCCGTAAGGCAAAATTTAGAACACGAGAGATGGAGGAACGAAATTGGAGTGTTCGTGAGCGAAGGTTTTGTTGGGCTGGCAAATTTTGCCTTACAGTATTATTTCTGTATAACACGAAACTACATATTTTTTAAATCGCTCAATAATCATCACTTACCTGTTTAGTTTTTTGTATTGTTGAGTTTCGCAAATACAACTCATATTTCCATTGCTATCTTCAGTAAGTAAAAAGGGATCTTTGTTTATTTGCCCGCGAAGGCTTCCTCATGCGCATCCCGAATTGTCCGGTGAAGGACACCAGCCAGGGAAGTGGCGGGCTAAAAGAAGTTTCTGAACTTTTCAAGAATTGTCAGAGGATATCCAGCCCAAAACAAAAAAACCGGTATCTGAAACAATATAAATTCACGAAGACCACCTTTCCAATCTTTTGTAATAGCATAACAGATGAGTGTAGTTAAAGAATGGATAATTAGAAATGTTACGCCAACCGTGAAAGTTTGAGGAAATAGTAAAAGTAGTCCGCCTATTCCCAAAAACAATGACAGCAACTGAATGACTAACGGGGAAAAATTAGCTTTAATATAAAGCAAGCCAGTTCCAGGTTTCTTTACCCATACATACGAATTATAAACAGACGCTACGCTGGCAATTATAATCAGTATTGCGCTTATTATTTTTATCATGGCTTTATTGTGGAATTTGTTCTATTAAAATTTCATTTCCTGCTTTGTCGTAATAAGTACAGATCATCTTATCCATACAGATTGCCCATTTTTCAATACCAACTGTTGCACACATTTTAATAAAAGCCAGGAAATCCGTTTTACCCTGCTGATGCGCAATTAACGCTGCTTTAAACTCTTCACTTTTTGAAGTGTCAGCAATTACTAACGGGTCATACTTTGCAGGAACTTTTGCAGTATGATCGTTAGCACCGTGATAGTCAATGTGCCCATCTGTAACATACGCTTCATAATGAGTAACACCCAACCCTTTAATTTCTTTAATGTAAGAGGGGAAGTCTGCACCTGATTTCACTTTGCCGTGAGCCGCTTTGATTTGCTCTACTGTAAACATTTTTTCTTGTTTTTAATTGTTAAACGATTTGTTGAATTACAATGCAAAGGTGTCACGGCTAAAATGCCTGTCATTGTAAAAAATCGTTTTTCTACAAGAAGCGTTTAAATTGTTCGGGAGTGTCGCCCGTGAACTGTTTAAAGTCTTTTATGAAATGAGCCTGGTCAAAGAAATTATTTTCGTAGCAAATTTCTATCAATGATTTTGTTTCCTCCAGGTTGTCAAGAACTGTGTTAAAGCGAATAATTGAAGCAAATTTTTTGGGAGTGGTTCCGACAACTTTTCTAAAACGTTTCTCAAAAGGACTTTGACTGATAAACAGTTTTTCATTCAACTCTTTTATGCGGATAGTTCCTTTGGATTGATAAATCAGTCTCACCGCTTCAACAATTAGTTTGTCTGCCTGAATATCTTTGAGTTCAGAGAGCAGAAACTGCTCAACAATCTTTATTCGTTGTTTGTCCGTGGAAACTGTGGCTAACTTTTCTTCTACCTCGTTCACTTTATATTTTTCAAAAATGTCGTCAAGTGAAATAATTAAGTCAAAAAGTTCATTTGCAGGACGTGAAGAAAAATGTGCAAAACCCGTATCGCTAAAATAAACCAGGATGGTTCCAATGTTATCCGAGTTTTTGAAGACTTTATAGCTATCAGAAATGCCGGTAATTCCAGCCGATGTCATCTTGTTTAAAGTCTTGTCTTTAATGGATGAAATTTGACCCTTATACTGAAACCCCATCACAAGTCCCGATGACGGGAACACTTTGTATTCACTCTCCAGGTCCATCTCCGATACGACATAATATTTTATGTAGTCTTTTAATTTGTCTGTTGGATAGTGTTTGTCAAATTTCATTTCTGTAAGTTGGTACTTGTTTACACTGCCGCCAGAGCATGACCGCTAACGGTAGGTATTGCCGATGGCAGGTTATTCAATGAACGTTGTACCCGAAGCTACCGATGATTATATAATTTACAGATGAAGTTAAGTACAAAAGATGATAAGAATTCACTCCCGAGCCGTGTCTCTACCCGGGGCTTTGTGCTGATGCAGGACACAGCTGTGCCGGATTATCCATTCTAAGTTAGCAAACTTCTTCTTGAATTATCGCCGTGTCCCGCTACGCTGCTGGCTTGGAGGGGAGACACGGCTCGGGAAAAGCACCCGTTGCCACAAGCCATGAGATACGCCGCTGTTGAAACCCATAAAGTTTTTCGCTTCATTCAACAAAGGCTTACATCGAACCTTTGCGCAGCAACCTGCTTTTTTATTCGTAGATATCACCAGCGCAAAGCTTCGTTTAAGCCTTATATGTTGTGTGTAGTGCTAATCGTCACCATAGATTAGCTTTCCTTTAAGAGTAAAGTGTCTGTTGATAATATTGCTGACTTTATCTGAAAGAAAATCAACGTTTAATAAATTATTTGGTGAAGACTTTCTTCCGCTATAAACATTTACACTTAAGTCAACATCTTTGTCTGCAAGTTGGTCATATATTTTCTTTGGGAATTTCAAATGGTCAAACCTTGCAATTTGTCCATAAGAAATTTCTTTCGTAGACGAGCCGACATAAAAAGAACCGTCTTCTTCCAAACGTACTTTAGAAGAATCTTTTGGTGTTCCTTCTAAAGAAATGTCAACAATAATTGTTTCGTTGCTGTCAACAATTCGCTCTTTAGCTTTTGGGCTTAAAGAGATTTCGATTTCAAAAGGTGGAACCAAAATAGAGTCACCGTCAAGTATATAAAAGCCTAATTTTTTAAATAATGCTGTGTCTGGCTTTTCTGCAGAAATCTTTTTAGTCAAAGTGTCTTGATTTGAAGCATCCCTTGTTAGTGTCGTATTATTTGAGTTGCAAGAAAAGAGAACTGTCAAAATTAAAATTGTCAATAAACATTTAATCATAAGCGAAGTTTTGGATCATTACACACAACGTTTGTATTTCCGAATATACGAACTATCTCCGTTGTCTTTCTGCAAAAGCACTATTTATTGATTTATAAAATTTTATATTTATTTTCCGCAATACATATTAAACTCAATTATAGTGCGTAAATACAGCTCATTTTATTTCAATAAGTTCCCGATATCCTCTATAGGACTGATAATATTCACCTGGTCTTTGTTTGTTACATGAAGGTAGCCCAACGTGGTTTCACTCCCCAGCCGTGCCTCCACCCCGGGGCCTTTGTGCTGATGCAGGACACAGCTATGCCGTATTATCCATTCTAAGTGAGCAAACTTCCTCTTGAATTATCGCCGTGTCCCGCTATGCTGCTGGCCTAGAGGGGAGACACGGCTCGGGAAAAATGTTATGTGCTGTGCTTCTTTTACTTATTAGTCAAAGCGTTTACGTAAATTGTTTTTTCGCCTCTTTGCTTATCCATTCTTTCATACTATTCCATTCTGAAGAAGTCATTTGATTTAGTCGAGGAATAATGTTTTTAATGTCCGAAATTAAGTTTGGCAGATTTTGCTCATACTGAATTTCTGTTCGACTGCTAAATGAAGCTGTTTGCTTAATATTAAAATACTCAAACGCCCAATGCAAACTAAAACTGTCGTTGTCGTAAATAGTTTCGTCATACCCGTCTGCTACATTAATGGTAACTCCAAATCCGTGTCCAAGTCTGTCGTAAATTTTTAAGCAAAACTTGTCGTTATACAAATTTTCAAGATTCCCTTTGTCTGTTTTGATTTTGGGATGTCCGTACTTGAAATTGTTCTCGTGAAGCCAATTCAATAAATTCGAATTAATATAGTCTCGAACAGTTTTCATTTATCTAATATGGTCTGTCTGCATTGCACATAACGTTCCAGGCTTGCTGCCGGAGCGGCATTTCCTGCACGTCAGCCCAAATATAGAATAAAAAGAAAAACAGAATTATTGCTGCTGAATGGCTTTCGTCAGCCGCTATGGCAGCAAACCACGTGTTGCCTGCCTGTGCTGTTCTGTCCACCAAAAGATGTTGTCATTTGTCAACTTTTCTAAAGAACATGTTTCCATAATGGTCAGACTTGAAAACATAATAGAATTTATTGTGTCCACGATAAAGTGTCGGCGGATACTTAATGACGTGATATGTTGTGTCGCTTTGAACTTTCCACAAATCCGGTGGTCCGCTTGAATACAGAACTTTTTCTTTAAACGTATTTGTAATAGTGTCTTTGTTTGTTACATAGAAAAAGATACTGTCGGTCGGCGTAATTGTAAATCTGTAATGGTCGTATTGCCATTTAGCATTTGTCCCGCTGAAAAAGTTGGTGTCAATACGATAATCTCCAATGATGTCTGCCTTTGTTAAATGAATTGGTGTCCGATAATGGTCGGTAATTGCCGCGGTGATAAACAGCAAAATTGTCAAACCCCAAAGTACAGCAACAATTAAAAGCGGTTTCCAAGTTTGTTTACTAATTGCATAGATGATAAGTCCACCTGTCGCAAGTAACAGAAGAGGAAAGCCAAATAAGTTAAAACCAAATCCCATTCTTTACAGTCGCTTTAGTGATATGTCCTGTCATAAAAGCTTCGTCAGAGCATGGCAGGCAACGGCAGTTCGTGAAAAAACCACCATTGTTCCTATCAAATATACACAACCTGTGAATAGACTGAATACAGAATGATTTTTGTTGGAGAAAGCATATGAAAATAAAAGAAGGTACATCAAGAAATCAAATACAATTCAGCAGCCTCGATGACCAGATTGCAACAGACAATCCGGTTCGCATCATCGATGCATTTGCAGATAAGCTGGAATTGGACAAGTTGGGCATTAATCGAAAGCAAAAACAAACAACTACCAATACCGGCGGTGCCCCACGCTTTGACGATCGGTTGCTGCTGAAGCTATATTTGTATGGTTATCTCAACAAGATCCGCAGCAGCCGTAAGCTGGAGCAGGAATGCAGCCGTAACATAGAACTTCGGTGGCTGATGGGGCAACTGGTTCCCAACTATCACACCATCGCGGATTTCAGAAAAGAACATCCCGGTGCATTAAAAAATTTATTTAAACTGTATGTAGCCTTCCTGGATGAACTGAATCTGTTAGGCAAACAAACTGTTGCCATAGACGGCAGTAAGTTCAGGGCTGTAAACAGCAGCAAGAATAATTACAATCAACGAAAAATAAATAAGCACCAGGAGATGATCGGCCACAAAGCTGATCAATACCTCAGAGAGCTCGATGAGTTGGATAAAGAGGAAACTGATGATAGCGGCCCGTCGTATCGCAAAGAAGAAGTAGAGTCAGCGTTGCAGCGGCTGATGGAACGCAAAATAAAATATGATGATCTGCAAGAGCAATTAGACAACACAGAAGAAAAGCAAATCAGCAGCACGGATGCCGACAGCCGTGCCATCATCATCAATAAAAATATAGTAGAAGTGAGCTATAATACGCAATCGGCTGTTGATGCAAAGCATAACCTGGTAGTACACGCCCAGGCCACCAACACCAATGATGGAAAAGCGCTGCACCGTGCAGCCATACAGGCCAAAGAGAATATGGGGTTACAAAAAGATAGCCCCATCGATGTGCTTGCCGACAAAGGCTATCATACAGGAGCGGAGTTGCAACAGTGTCACGATGATCATATAAAAACGTATGTTGCCTTCAAAGAACAACCCTCGGTAAAACATTTACAAAAAGAATTTCTCAGTACTCAATTTATTTATAACAAAGAAGAGGATAGCTACATCTGTCCGGCAGGATGTACGTTAACATCATTAGGTACGTGGCATTATAAAAAAGGCGAAGCCGGAGAAACCAGTTATCGTTTTAAAACTTACCGCACCGAAGGTTGCAAAACGTGCACGTTAAAACGCAACTGTACCAAGCTCAATAAACGCATCATACATCGGAGCGAATATCAAAATGCAGTAGACCGTAATAATACAAACATCAACGAAAACCCTGGTTATTACAAACGCAGACAAAGTATCTGCGAACATCCGTTCGGTACCATCAAACGACAATGGGGATATACCTATACGCTTATGAAAGGCTTACGAAAAGTAGACGGAGAAATGAATTTGATCATGCTGGTGTACAACCTGAAGCGGACATTATCCATACTTGGTTTTAAAAAGTTGCTCAAAGCTATCAACACCTGGAAACCCGATTACCGCAAGGTAATTTGTGCGTTAAAAAAGTGCATTGCAGAAGTAATTTATCTTCAAAATGAGCGACTCACTTTTTATCACTTCGGGCCAATCACTTTTTTATTGGTACCCTTAATAAGTCCGCAAACGAAGCACAATAAATTTTACAAATGAATTTTTTTACGAAGGATAGTTTTTTCACATTCTGACGGCCAGGGTGTTTGCGAAGTGGCAGTTGAAAAAATCCTGGGTTGTTATGCTGCAATAAAAATAAGAAGAAGAAATGAACAGAGGGGATTGATTTTTTCAACCTGGCACGGGAGCAATCACACCTTCACTTGCCATTTTGCAAACACCCTGTAAGACGAAGTTTGACAGCCCCGAAAAGAGGTAAGAGAGCGAAGCTGGAAACTAAAATGGCAAGTGTTGGGTGAAACCCTGGCCGTAAGGCAAAATTTAGAACACGAGAGATGGAGGAACGACATCGGAGTGTTCGTGAGCGAAGGTTTTGTTGGGCTGGCAAATTTTGCCTTACGTTTGTATTTCCGAATATACGAACTATCTCCGTTGTCTTTCTGCAAAAACACTATTTATTGATTTATAAAATTTTATATTTATTTTCCGCAATACATATTAAACTCAATTATAGTGCGTAAATACAGCTCATTTTATTTCAATAAGTTCCCGATATCCTCTATAGGACTGATAATATTCACCTGGTCTTTGTTTGTTACATCAAGGTAGCCCAACATGGTTTCACTCCCCAGCCGTGCCTTTACCCCGGGGCCTTTGTGCTGATGCAGAACACGGTTGTGCCGGCTTATCAATTCTAAGTTAGCAAACTTCTTCTTGAATTATCGCCGTGTCCCGCTATGCTGCTGGCTTGGAGGGGAGACACGGCTCGGGAAAAAAGAGACCTGAATGACCTATGGCGCTTAGTAAACCGTCGGCTTGAGAAATGGTGTAAATGGAACAAGCGGTTAAATCTTCGAAAGAGCCGCCGATGGCTCAACACGTTGTATAAGATGCAGCCCGGCCTGTTTGCCCATTGGAGTGTATGCCCCGCTTATTAATTGAAAACGCATCTTGAAGAGCCGTATGAATCGAGAGGTTCACGTACGGTTCTGTGAGGAGCAAGGGGTGAAAGTCCCCTTGCTTACTCGACTGTATGCCGTTTTTAATTTTTAATTTCATCTCCTAAATCTTGAACATTATTTAAAGCTGCATACTTTTCAATAATGCTTCTTATTTCTTCTTTTGATTTGTCATAGTTGTCAATAGGAAGCAACAAAGAATTCTTTTTGTCATTTACATCATCTTTTAGCTTTATTTGAAGAAAATTAATTCTATATTTTCCATTACTCTCATTGCTCGTATTGAAATACCAAATGTCTTTCCAAAACCAAGTCTTACAAGTCGGTGTCCAAATTCCATTTTGGTCTATTTTAAGTTGTACTTGCTTGTTGTAATAAAGTGATTTTGAGTAATAAAAAATGCCTGTAATAAGCAGTGGCAAAAGAATAAGCCAAAATATGGAAGCAGGTTTAAAGTTAGTCCAATAGTCTTTTGAAATAATTAGAATAGTGAGCCTAATTGCGGCAATAATAAACAACAACAATGCAATGATGGTTTTCCCTTTTAATGATTTTTGATTATAAACTTCTAAAGTGTCTATACTTGTCTCTCTTTGCATAGTTGGAAAGTAACACTGAATGGCATACAACGGCAGTTCGTGAAAAAACCACCATTGTTCCTATCAAATATACACAACCTGTGAATAGACTGAATACAGAATGATTTTTGTTGGAGAAAGCATATGAAAATAAAAGAAGGTACATCAAGAAATCAAATACAATTCAGCAGCCTCGATGACCAGATTGCAACAGACAATCCGGTTCGCATCATCGATGCATTTGCAGATAAGCTGGAATTGGACAAGTTGGGCATTAATCGAAAGCAAAAACAAACAACTACCAATACCGGCGGTGCCCCACGCTTTGACGATCGGTTGCTGCTGAAGCTATATTTGTATGGTTATCTCAACAAGATCCGCAGCAGCCGTAAGCTGGAGCAGGAATGCAGCCGTAACATAGAACTTCGGTGGCTGATGGGGCAACTGGTTCCCAACTATCACACCATCGCGGATTTCAGAAAAGAACATCCCGGTGCATTAAAAAATTTATTTAAACTGTATGTAGCCTTCCTGGATGAACTGAATCTGTTAGGCAAACAAACTGTTGCCATAGACGGCAGTAAGTTCAGGGCTGTAAACAGCAGCAAGAATAATTACAATCAACGAAAAATAAATAAGCACCAGGAGATGATCGGCCACAAAGCTGATCAATACCTCAGAGAGCTCGATGAGTTGGATAAAGAGGAAACTGATGATAGCGGCCCGTCGTATCGCAAAGAAGAAGTAGAGTCAGCGTTGCAGCGGCTGATGGAACGCAAAATAAAATATGATGATCTGCAAGAGCAATTAGACAACACAGAAGAAAAGCAAATCAGCAGCACGGATGCCGACAGCCGTGCCATCATCATCAATAAAAATATAGTAGAAGTGAGCTATAATACGCAATCGGCTGTTGATGCAAAGCATAACCTGGTAGTACACGCCCAGGCCACCAACACCAATGATGGAAAAGCGCTGCACCGTGCAGCCATACAGGCCAAAGAGAATATGGGGTTACAAAAAGATAGCCCCATCGATGTGCTTGCCGACAAAGGCTATCATACAGGAGCGGAGTTGCAACAGTGTCACGATGATCATATAAAAACGTATGTTGCCTTCAAAGAACAACCCTCGGTAAAACATTTACAAAAAGAATTTCTCAGTACTCAATTTATTTATAACAAAGAAGAGGATAGCTACATCTGTCCGGCAGGATGTACGTTAACATCATTAGGTACGTGGCATTATAAAAAAGGCGAAGCCGGAGAAACCAGTTATCGTTTTAAAACTTACCGCACCGAAGGTTGCAAAACGTGCACGTTAAAACGCAACTGTACCAAGCTCAATAAACGCATCATACATCGGAGCGAATATCAAAATGCAGTAGACCGTAATAATACAAACATCAACGAAAACCCTGGTTATTACAAACGCAGACAAAGTATCTGCGAACATCCGTTCGGTACCATCAAACGACAATGGGGATATACCTATACGCTTATGAAAGGCTTACAAAAAGTAGACGGAGAAATGAATTTGATCATGCTGGTGTACAACCTGAAGCGGACATTATCCATACTTGGTTTTAAAAAGTTGCTCAAAGCTATCAACACCTGGAAACCCGATTACCGCAAGGTAATTTGTGCGTTAAAAAAGTGCATTGCAGAAGTAATTTATCTTCAAAATGAGCGACTCACTTTTTATCACTTCGGGCCAATCACTTTTTTATTGGTACCCTTAATAAGTCCGCAAACGAAGCACAATAAATTTTACAAATGAATTTTTTTACGAAGGATAGTTTTTTCACATTCTGACGGCCAGGGTGTTTGCGAAGTGGCAGTTGAAAAAATCCTGGGTTGTTATGCTGCAATAAAAATAAGAAGAAGAAATGAACAGAGGGGATTGATTTTTTCAACCTGGCACGGGAGCAATCACACCTTCACTTGCCATTTTGCAAACACCATGTAAGACGAAGTTTGACAGCCCCGAAAAGAGGTAAGAAAGCGAAGCTGGAAACTAAAATGGCAAGTGTTGGGTGAAACCCTGGCCGTAAGGCAAAATTTAGAACACGAGAGATGGAGGAACGACATCGGAGTGTTCGTGAGCGAAGGTTTTGTTGGGCTGGCAAATTTTGCCTTACGGGCAGGTATTGCCGATGGTGGGAATTTTATATTCGTCCGCCCGGAACTGCTGTCTGGCTTTTTGATAAAGTTAAATATTAAGAACTAAAGCTGGGCTTTGCAGGTCAAGCCCCGAACCGCAGCACAGCAGAATTACCGCTGCTGATTGTTCCAATGTCCGGCCCCACTATTGGCAATACCAATGTTAGCAGATGTACTTTCCTGTGTCAAAAAGAACCACAAACATCAGTCCCTCTTTTTCATTGTCAAAGTGAATTGTCGTATGCCAACCTCGTACTTCACCGATATGTTTTGTTGTGTTATTAGCATTAAAGTCTTTTAATTCGTCCATCGTTTGTTTCATTGCGTCCGACAAATTTTCAGAAATTCTCGATACCCTTTCTAGTAAAAAATCGGCAACTGCTTTTGTAGCAGTATCCATTGCTCCTTTAAAAGAGAAATAGTCTGGAAGCAAACACATTTCTTCATGTCGCAAAAGGTTAAGTTTTAAAACTATTGGCTGAAATATCTTGGAATGTCGAAAATGGTCGACTAAAATCTGTTTTTTGGTGTCCGCCAAATATTTTTTGTATTCTGATTTAAGAAAATCGACTTTTTCCTTCTCTGAGTTAAAAACTGTGTAGAATAGCATTAAATTTTTACGCAATGAAGGAACTAAAACATTTTTGTAATAATCAAGTCTTTCTTCTGCAGCTTTTAATTGAGGTAAATATTGTTTGTCATTTTCAATTAAACTTTCCTCAATTTGCTTTAGTTGATTTGGGCGTTCAGACATGTAGCTTTCAAATTGCGATGAGGTCAGAATTTCTCTGAACTTAACTTCCTCATAGTCTAATTCTTCCCATGTTGAAAAAAAATATTTAGAAGAACCAGAATTCTTTTCTTGCTCGTATAGAAATACTTTTTCTGCTTGGTCTTTGGTTAGGTCAATACCATTCATAGCTTTATAACGAGTCTGTAAAGCTTCAATTTCCCATTCGTTGTCGTGAGGTGCTGTCATTGTATATCTGCTAACGTTTGTATTTCCGAATATACGAACTATCCCCGTTGTCTTTCTGCAAAAGCACTATTTATTGATTTATAAAATTTTATATTTATTTCCCGCAATACATATTAAACTCAATTATAGTGCGTAAATACAGCTCATTTTATTTCAATAAGTTCCCGATATCCTCTATAGGACTGATAATATTCACCTGGTCTTTGTTTGTTACATCAAGGTAGCTCAACGTGGTTTCACTCCCCCGCCGTGCCTCTGCCCGGGGCCTTTGTGCTGATGCAGGACACAGCTATGCCGTATTATCCATTCTAAGTTAGCAAACTTCTTCTTGAATTATCGCCGTGTCCCGCTACGCTGCCGGCCTGGAGGGGGACACGGCTCGGGAAAAATCAATTACCTCCCTGCCACTATTTCTTCTCCAGCAGCTTTTCCAGTAATGCATTTTTTTCTCTTTCTGTCTGAAGCAATCTTTCATAGAGCTTTTTGTTTTCTTCCATTGCTTCAATGTATTTATCCAGCGGATTAAATGTGCATTGGAAATTTACTGCCGCGGAGTTATCTCTGCCATTATTATTACTTGCGATAATATTGATCGCTTTTTCTTCATCAAAATTCTTAATTGCTTCCACAGGCACCTTCAATGCCCTGGCTACTTCTTCCAGTAAGGGCGGCTCAATGCTTTCCTTTTGCTCCAGCAGCGATATCTTTTTCTGGTTCCAGTCGTCGCCAAGTTCGCCGGCCAGTGCATCCTGCTTTATGCCCAGCATTTCGCGAATGCGTTTTATATTTCTTCCTTCGTGTATGGTTTTATCGCTCATGGTTGATAGTGATTGATTAATAATTAATGGTTGGCTAAAGATAATACATATACTGCAAGCCTTATACAACATGCGTGTATAAAATATCCGCAGCGCTGTATAAAATATGCGCTGCAAAGCTATAGCAGCTAATGCATGGCAGCTATATTTGCACATGGCACAGCGTTATCCCATTTGTTGCAATTATTTATTGATGCACGGCAGGGAGCGTTGCGGCCTTACTGTATTGCAGGTGTGCCGGCGCACGGGCATTGATGCAAAGAAATATGCCCTGATGGAAACAGGGCGGTATATTATAGGGCAGCATGAGGCAGAACTATTGGGTACATTGTTAGCTATACCACCGCCTTACCTTATGCAGAGCAGCATCTGCCTGGAGTGGATGCACTCGCACCGGGATGTAGTGCGTATAAAAAATGAAAAGATACGGGAGCTCACAAAAGCACTGAAGCAAAAAATACACAGCCGCCATTAAGTAAACAACACCCGGCGGTGCCGACCCCGCCGGAAAATAAAGATAAAACTTAGCTTACCGCAAGAGGTACTGGTAGCCTTTCTCTAAGGAGAAAGGTTTTTTTAATTTCTTTGCATGGGTGCTTATACATAGCTCTTTTCTGCTGCATCATGTGTCCCGTTATTAGGGAAGGTGGCCCGCGCCTGCCTGCTCCTCATTCCTGCATAATGTAAACTTCTTTTTTATGACCGGGCTGGTGCGGCCATTACAACCAGTTTTTTATAACTCAACCGGAGAAATGAAGATACTTGCGGGAATTTGGGGGTTCGTCACTCTTTTTCAACAGACGTTTCCCAACCATCATAGTCACCATTACATTCATTTGCAAATTCCCACAAGTCTAAAACATAATCATCAACGCTGTCAAGGTCAACATTGTCAATGCGGGAAATATGAAGCTTGTAGGGAAACTCGCCGGATGATGTTTTTTCATTGTCACTCACAATAGCAAACTTTAGTGGCTCAATTTTTTTTAGAAACTCACTTCTGTCGCTATCGGTTTTAAAGTATATCCAATGGTCAACTTGTCTAGCTTTAGTCAACGGGTCGCCATTTTTTTTAAGGTTGTCAACTACTCTGCGATTTTGAATACTTTGAAACTGTCTTGGGTTTGGATATATGAAGTCGGTATATGAACTCCATTCAGGGTCTTCTTTAATGCCGAAGTCGTAAGTGTATGAAGGGAAAGCAACCATAGCTTCTGAAATTGTCTTGTCGTAAAGCGTTGTGTCACCAAAATAAAAATAAAGATCCCTGTTGTTGTTACTTGTTAAACGTCCTGCATAAATAGCAGTGTGATTTTTTGAAATAAACTCTTGAATCCTGTCTTCTATAGCATATAAAGTTTCACTTTCTTCGTTTGATGACAATCCATCTTCTCTCGGATTATTCATCTTTAATGAAATCCAAACAAGATTTGGTTTGTCTTTAACCGGGGCAATCTTTGACAGTCCTAAGTCAACATAGAAAGAGCCGATGACATCGTCCACATTGCTAAAATAAAAATCCCAATCTTCTTCGTGAGAAGGCTTGTCGTCTGGAATTTCTGGTTTGCTTTCTGTTTCCTTTTTTCCGAATATTTTGTCAAATAGTCCCATAATGTTGCAATGAAGTAGGAGGTCGCTTTACGCTTGCCGCCAACAGTAGTATTTCCGTTTAACACGAAACTACATATTTTTTAAAGTCATTAATAATCGGGGAAGCCTTCATTGTAGTTACAAACGTTAGTTTTCATCATATCAGGTTTCGGTCAATGTAAAATACGTTTTTTGCCCGAGTGTTAAATAATAAACGAATAAAAGCAGTGCAGGAATGATTAGCATTATTCCATAATCGTTATGAAACAAGTTTCTCGATATAAAATCGAACCCGAAAATTCCTGCTGCGATTAAGAGCATAAAATTTCCATTTTTAAACCCGCTAACAGTGAAGGTTTTATTGTCACCATCATGAAGTACTAAAGAAACTTTTGAGCTGCTCCACAAATCTATTTTTGTGATTAAGGTGTGTTGTCCTGTTGTTGTCTCAATTTTCTTTGTTTCTCCATTAGAAATGGTTCCGATTTTCTCTTCGTCAAGAAAGATTTGATATTTTCTTGACTTGTTGTAGTTGTCGGATCGTTTAATAATAATGGTCGCCATATGACGGCGGTTTTGGTATGTCTTATTGCCGTAAAGAATTATGTAAAGTGACGCACAACGTCAGTTCGTCTAAGAACCTCCGGTGCTTCTCAAATATAAATCAATTTAAAATCGATTCTAAGCGGACTTAAAATTATTTGAACAGACTACACATAGAAAGAGGATGAAAGTGCATTGTTCTTTTCTATGGCACAAGTATGGCTTATGCACACTGGCTTTTCTACAAAACTTGCGCCAATACAAGCTCATCCTGGTATTTATTTCCCAGATCGTCCTTTGCTAATTTCATCAATTTGAGAAATGGCTGCCTTTTTAACATCAGCACTTTCTATTGGATATTGTTGAAGTTTAGATAACGCTAAATTTTTGTCATTTGTAATCAAAAATTCAATAACTATCAGATTCAAATTCCGCAAATCAGTTGAAGGTTTATTCAAGTATATCTGCTTTGCTTTTTCATAATTCGTTTTTGCAGTTTCAATATTCCCGTATTTTACATAAATATTACCAAGTTCTATATACCCCTCCGCAAAATCTGGTTCTATTCTCAAAAGTTTCATGAGTGTAGTTGTATCAATGCTTCTGTTTAAGTTAGTAAGAACTGTTATTTTATCCTTATACGCATGGCCATTCAGAGAATCTAATTCGATTGCCTTAGTTAAGTAACCTAAAGCCTTTTCAAGGCTATCTTGAATTTGGTTATTGAGATCTGGTGAATAGCTTAAATTATTTTTAATAATCTTCTCTGCGGCCACCACATCTTTTTGCGATTCTAATTTTCTGTTTCTTGAATCACATGATACAAAAAACAGGAGTAAAGAGCAAATAACATATTTCGTTTTTCTTTTCATTTTGATGGAAAATTAGAATAAATAAGTTGAAAAGCATTTAACCAAGCCCGTTGTCCATCAGGTAACATCGGACTTGCAGATCCACCCGACGCAGGAAAATATTGATAAGTTATAGAAAAACCAATTCCTAATTCCGCAGGAGGAATAGAAGGAAGATCAAAAGTAACGGGTGTTAGCGGGTATCTCTCCTAAGCCGTGTCTCTACCCGGGGCTTTGTGCTGATGCAGGACGGCTGTGCAGGATTGTCAATTCTAAGTTAGCAAACTTCCTCTTGAATTATCGCCGTGTCCCGCTACGCTGCTGGATTGGAGGGGAGACACGGCTCGGGAAAAGCATAGAAGCAAGCCGAATGTTGGCTGATGTACATGTTAGAACAATCTAAATCCAATTGAAAAACTTATCGTTCCAAAATCTTTATTCGTCACCTTTTCCTGATTAAAAATATTGATATAAGAAAGTTTCCCAATCCAATGTTGTTTTTTAGAAAGGTAAAAGCCAATTGACGGCTTTATCCCAAATGAAGTGAGTCCGCCAATAAAACTAGGGCCGCCTGAAAATGAAAAAAAGAAATTTTGTGTTGGCTGAAATGATGAACCTATAAAAAGGTTGACCATGCCTGGGACATTGTCTAATGGTGTTCCGTTGCCATCAGTCCTGTAAACTTTATCGTCCTGAAGATATACATCACCCGTGATTTCTATTGTAGGTTTAAAGTTTGTTTTGTTGTTGAAGAAAGTTTGCAGTCCAAGCCCGATGCCGGAGGGATTATTACCTAATGTAGCACTATATATCGTCTTATTATATTGTGCAAATAAAAAGGTTGAAAATTTCTTATGAGTTTGTCCAAAGCTATGTGTCAAAGTGAAGCAGCAAACACACAAGGTCAGGATAATTTTCATCTGAATCGTTTATAGGACTTGACAACATTTTAAGCAGAAAAGTTGCTTTTGTATATCAGCCAACAGTAGTATTTCTGTATTATACGAAACTACATATTTTTTAAACCGTTTAATAGCCATCACTTACCTGTTTCGCTTTTTGTATTGTTGAGTTTCGCAAATACAACTCATATTTCCTTTGCTATCTTCAGTAAGTAACCAGGGATCTTTGTTTAATAGCCTGTGAAGGTTTCATCATCCGCATCCCGAATCGTCCGGTGAAGGACACCGGCCAGGGAAGTGGCATCATGTGTCCCGTTATCCGGGAAGGAGGCACGCGCCTGCCTGCTCTCATTCCTGCATCATGTAAACTTCTTTTTTATGACCGGGCTGGTGCGGTTGATACAACCGGTTTTTATAACTCAACAGAAGAAGTGAAGATACTTGCGCGAACGTGGGTTTTGCCTCTATAATAATCAATCGCACTGATGTATTTCTATTCTTCTGCTTTTGCAATTGTAGCAAACTTGCATTTCCTGCTCATCTATAAATTTAGGATGAAAAAGGCTTTAAAGCGCAATCAGTATTCTTTGGCACGGATACCCACGCCACTTGTCCTGGCCGCATATCCGAGCCAGCGAGAGTATTTTAGTTGGGAATGAGAACACCATCGTCGTCCTCAACTTCAATTTCACTGTCGTATATTATCCGTTTAAATTCTCTTTTTGTTTTTGGTTCCATTGCTTCAAAGACTAATTCGACAACATCGTCAATGGTCTTTTGTGCTAGTTCAACGTGCTTAAGTTCAAGTTGAGTAATATTGGTTGGGATATCTGAGTTTTCTTCGTTTTCAACTATAAATGTATACTTGTCGTCAGAGATGATGTATCTCTCCAACGACTTGATTAGATTGGCATGTACATAATCATTCCTTAAGTTTACCAGCCGCAAGTAGTTCTTAAACCTTTCGTCGTCATGGTTGATGATTTTTGCTTTGAAGCCATCGCAATAAATTGGAGCTATCCTAAGTTTTATGTCAACTTGCTCTCTAGAAATCCTTTCGTATAATCTGTCAGTTCTAAGCTCTGTTTTTAAATAAAGTTCATATAGAATATTCAAAAAGCCCTCAAATGACGAAAGCAACATCAAAAATGCGGAGCGATACAAATCGCTTTTCTTCTCCCACAAATCAAAAGTGTTTATAGAAATATCCGAATGTATTTTAATTAATTCATCAATAGTCTCCGCAACGCTTAATAAGTTATCCGCCGTAGAATAATATATAACGAAAGGATTTTCAAGAAGCTTATGCTTACAGTTTTTTGCCTTTGTCTTAAGAATACTTTTCTTTTGTTGAGCAATTTTAGCAAGTATGGCATTGATTTCATTGCCTAACTTTTCGCTTTTAATTTGGTCTGAACCCTCGTGATAAATTCCAATAGAAGTACTTAGCAATTTCCAGTCATAAATTTCTACATAAAAGTCTTTGTATTTGAAAATCCATTGCCATTGAGTTTTATCTTCGTCAAAGAAGTCACTGTTTGATGCTCCAAAATGTTCTTTAAGGATTGTGTAAATTAAAAATGGACTTATGTCGGGCTTAACAAGATAGTCTCTGTCATACATGTGTTCGCCTTCCTTTGTGGGAATACGTTCGTTGAACAGTTCTAATTCTTTTAGATTTTTCAAAGTTGCAGAGTGTTTTAATATTACCGCCAACGGTAGGGCTTGGCGATGTGGCGGAAGCCCGTGATTCGTCTTCCCGTAACCGCTGCTAAATTTATAAATAAAAGTTCATTGTTCGTTCTATTGCCCGGCGTTATTCGTCACCCCCTCTGGCCCGGATATCCGGCTTAGCCTTGTGCTGATCCGTATCCGTGCCTTCCAAAAGATTTATAAAGTTAAAGTGTCCAACATCTTTATTCCCAAAAATCTCTTGCCTCTATAATAATCAATCGCACTGCTGTATTTCCATTCTTCTGCTTTTGTAATTGTAGCAAACTTGTATTTCCTGCTCATCTATAAATGTAGGAAGAGCCGGCCTTAAAGCGCGATCAGTATTCTTTGGCACGGATACCCCACGCCACTTGTCCTGGCCGCATATCCACGCCAGTAAGGGTAAGTCACGCAACACTTCCAGGCGGCATATCCGTCAGTGAGGGTAAGAATTACTTAGGTAGCGTATCCTTTGTTAGTTTCTTTTGTATTTGGTGAATAGACTCCATCATTTGTTGTTGTGTTTGCAGGAATGATTTCAGCTCTGGAATTTCGGTATTAACTTTCTTTATTTCGCCTCTATCTAAATATCTAATTACAAAAGGAGTTCCAAATGCTAGCACCGCAATCACTACTGAAACGACAGTAACAATGTTTTGAAATTTTGAATTTTTTAAAGTAAGCTTTTTAATTTTTTCGTCTAGTTCGTCATTAGCTTTCTTTTTAACCAAATATGTGGAATATTTCCCTTCATGAATACCTTTGAAAGATATAGAATATCTCACTAAGCCATTCATTTCGACCTCTCGAATAAATCCTTGACTTTTTAATTCATCCATATAAATTGCACACTGGTCTGCCGGTAAGCCTATTCCAGTCATTTTTTTAACTCCAACGGGAATATCATCAAAAGCAGTGGTTCCTCTATCAGTCAGAAGAAATTGAACAATCATGTCAATGTGCTTAATAGATTCCTGTTTTCGATCCATAGTGCTAACTTACAAACAAATGTTAATAAAAAAGGGTAAGGCTTCACTTGGGGTTTGCTGTGGCTTTTTCATTTATCTTGATTTTTGTTTTTCTCTTAAAGATTCGCACAGGGCTGCTATAACTTTTGATGGCTTTTTTGCAAATCCAGGTCCATGATGATATGAAAACGTCGCAACAATTTCTCCATCGTTTGCCAAGTCAACAACCTGACCATTTATACCCGTTAAATAGGTGCCGCTGGCATTTTCGAAAGAGTTATAGCTGAATGTAATAACGTAAACTGATTTTAAGTAAGTAGTTTTGCCTAGAGAAATGTCTTGATTAACTGTTGTGTCACTGGTTTGCCTTTTATTTGATAACTCAACTCTTTCCCTTGCGACTTGCTCAGAAATAACTTTAAAGCCGTTCATTACTAAATTGTTTTTTAAAGCATCCGTAATTCCTATATAGTCTGGATTAGCGGGCTGAACAGTTATTGACGCTTTTGGGTTGAAGTTATCAGTACAATAAACTTTTAAATTTTTAAGTGATTGTCCAAACGATGAAATGCTAATTAAAAGCAGAATTGTAGAAAGTATTTTCTTCATTGTAATTTGGTTCTTTAATTTCTGCCAATATCGGCTATAGATTTAAAGATGCTTCTTCATAATTTTTTCATGAATTTGCGCCTACACTGGCAGATATGCGGCTTAGCCTTGCATTGATACGTATCCGTGTCTTCGAAAAGCTTCATAAAGTTAAAGTATCCAACATATTTATTTATAAAAGTCCTTTGCCTCCATAATAATCAACCGCACTGCTGTATTTCCATTCTTCGTTTTTTGTAATAATTGCAAACTTGTATTTCTTGCTCATCTATAAATGTAGGAAGAAAAGGCTTTAAAGCGCAATCAGTATTCTTTGGCACGGATACCCCACGCCACTTGTCCTGGCCGCATATCCGCCAGTAAGGAAAAAACATTTAATTAGATATCCTCAAAATTAAAAGGGCCATTTGGTTCTTTTAAAGGTGGAAATGATGAGTAACCAATATTCAAGTCATTAGTTTCAACAACTAATACATCCTTTTTGATTTTTCCTTCTTTGTATTTGGTAATATTCCTTTTTTCAAAAAGATATTTCTGGTACTTAAAGTCTTTTGTTATTGTATGCAGGAATTTTTTTTCACGATTAAAAAAAGCCTTTTCATTATTCCCGATAATATTAACTAACCAAAAATGATTTCTAGCTGGTTTCTGTAGATTCTTTGCTGTCACTACATATCTAATGTCGAAAAAACTGAATCCCTTTGACGATGTATTGAAAAATAACGTGTCGTCTACATCAAGTTCTTTAAAACAATCATCTATTTCAATTATAATAGGATGGATAACCTGATGAACGGATTTAGGGTGTATACTTTCATATGAATAAGTTACTTGAATTGTCTGTTCATCAACAAATACTACATCAGCGTTATTTTTTGTGAGACTTCCTGTTGGCTTAAAAAATTGCTTGTCTGTTTCATCGCAAAGGTTTCTTGGATATAAGAGAGTCACTTTGGCATCCTCGATATGATATTTTGTTGGGTTCTCTATTGTGATGAAAATATGATAACAGATTCTTTTGTGTTTTCTGTCTGGTAAAAGAAAAAAGTTGAGAATTCCAACTGCTGGAACTTTATTTTTTAAGTCTTCAAAAAACTTTAATTGAACTAATCCCTTTTTAAGCTTCGAAGGTGTGGCATATAATTTTATGTTTTTAAGATCACCCTTCCTATAACCAAAATATATAGTTAGAATGAGCGTCGTAAAAATTCCAAAAATAGTTATCCAATTAGTAATGGTCACTCGTAAATAGTAGTTTGTTAAGTATGGCGGCCAGCGTCTAGGTATTGGCAAAGGCTGGGAAATAGCATTCCGTCTTGCAGAAACACCTGCCGATTGAAATCATTCTGTTAAAGATAATAGTTGTTTTCGATTGTTGCTGTGTCCGATCAAACTAAAGTTGAACAAGGGGGCTTGCCGCTGATTTTACTTCCGTCTAGCCTAGCTTTTGCATACTTTTGTTACCAGCTATTTTAGTCAATCTGTTCACCAAAACTCCCTTCCCAAAGTATATAAATGGATTGATTGGCTTTTAACATCTGCGCAAGACCTTCTTTTAAAGTTTCAGTTATACAGCCGTTCCATTCTAAAAATTCTGAAATTGATTCGATAATAATTGTATTTATAGGAACAATCACTCGGCAATCACATTTTTCATAACCTAAAAAGCAAAAATATCCTTGTTCTTTTCTTGTTAAATGAAAGTCCATAATCTCTTGCCAATTACCATGTATCGAATCAGATCCAGCACCATAAATAAAAGAATAAAGCTGCGTTAAATCAACTTCACTATGAATCTTCCGAAAGGATTTTCCATCCAATTTCCATCTACCTTTTTTTTGATTCTCAGTTTCCAAATCCGCAATAGTAAATCCATCAACTTTTAATTTGTTTTTTAACTTTATTAATTGCCTTTTGATTATTGGGTGATTTTGGTCGGGCTCTTTACATAATAGCTTGTAATTTTCATACCTAGACTTATAAGAAATAATTCGAAAATTTTTTTGCGATTGATGACCGTTTTTAATCAAATATTTCAGTGTGATAAATGACTCATATATAAGTCTTACGAAGATCGTAAGAATTTCTCCCTCATTTTGTTGATATTTATTTATTAATTCCTTGTAGAGTTTTATGATTCTGGTAATTAAACCAACTATTGTGCCTTCATTTAGACTATAATAATTCGGATATGTTTCCTTATCAATTATTCTGCATAGTAAATCTGTTAATACGGCTAAATCTTTTGAATACAGAAACACAAGTTTATTAAATTCGTCTTCAGCAACGATAGTTGAATCAAAAGGGGACTTAAAGTATTTATCAAAAATGTAGTTTACTTCTTCCAAGTTCGCTAAAAATTGCTGATGACACTTAAATATACCCCATAACAATAAAAAATCGAGATTCCCCTGACCGAATTTTAACAAGTTAACATTCGCAAAAAAAATTGTTACGGCATAAATAACATTTTACCACCGGGCACTTTAAATATCTACAATACCCTGCTGGTTCCTTTATATAATAAACGCGGGTTCATTCATTATATCGGCAGCGATACTTACCGCAATTGCAGTTTGGCACACAGTGGTTCACTTGCTATCCTTACCTGCCCGTTAGGTATTGTTTCTCTCTCCCCGGATGGCAATCAGGAACCTCAGCAGGTCGTTCTTATTGCATCGCAAAAAACCATTGTTCTTTACAAATATCAGCGGGTTTACCTCCTGCTTGCGCCAGCGGTTTACCGAGCTCCTGCTTACCTTGCAGTACTCTGCCACTTCCAGCACGGTAAGCCAAATGTCGGAAAGCCCCTCAGGGGGCGTTACTTCATTGGTCATAGTTGGTTGGTTTAGTTTTCCAGGCTATCTACAGGGAGGCGGATTGCAATAGTGCCTAAACTAAAAAACGTTTTTTATAAATGCAAGCGTTTGTCATAAAAATGTTGGCATTGTTATTCACATCATGTTTATAACGGTGGCTGCTTATGGCAATGCGCTTATGCCATGCACCGGGTGTGCTGCGCTGCCGGTACACTCCCGCCAGGCGTGCCCGATATACTTGTACAATGGCAGCAGGTGTATGCTATATATATATAGCGTTATTGGCGGTATAAAGAAAGCGCTTTGATGGTAAGGGCCGCTCATTTGCGGGCACGCTGCTGTGCCTGCCCGGGGCAATAGCCGCAGTCGCCGGCTTTTTACGCTGAGTATTGAGGGCAATACGCTCTTTCCTTTTCCTTCGGCTGACGGTGCCGGGGGCAATACTCTCTTTCTCTGGCCTGGTAGTGTCAGTATTGTGGTCAATACGCTTCTTCCCGGGGCCTATTACGCTCAGTATCGTGGCCAATACACTCTTCCGGAGGGCTTATGCACTCAGTATTGGCATCAATACGCTTCTTCGCCGGCCTTCTCCTGCGTGTATTGCAGGCAATAGCGTTGTTTTCGGGCGCAATACGCTCTTTCTTTTGCATAATACTGCGTGTGCCGGAAAGGGTGCTGAAGCGGATGCTGTTTATATAATGGAATGATCATCAGCGTATATGCGTGTACGTTAGCAGGGTAGCAGTGAGCACAGCGGGGCTCACGGTAATGCCTGTACGAAGATGGGGATTGGTGCAGGATGTGTCACTGTGTGTCATGGTATGGCGGTAACTATCATCCTGTTGCCACGGTTGTTTTTTTTATTCTGCGGTGTGCTATTTGTGCTGCGGTAAAATTTTTTTAAGCCGTGATCGGTTATTACCTGTATTACCAATTACCACTAAAACCTATTTTATGAAATTTGCAAAAATCCAGGTATCATTTACCAGGTACTCTGATGCAGACTTTCAGCAGAAGGCTCTGTACATCATCAGCTCTATGACGAACAATCCTAACTTTCCCACACCGGTGCCACCGCTTACGGATGTGCAGGCTGCCTACGATGCATACGCATCTGCCCTGGCCGCCGCAGCGGAACTGGGCCGCAAAGCGGTAGCGGACAAAAACGCTGCCCGCGACACGCTGGAGCTTACGCTTACGCAACTGGGTATGTATGTAATGTATGCTGCCAACGGCGACGACACTATACTGGTAAGCAGCGGCTTTACGCTGAACAAAATTCCGCAGCCGCGTGTGCTGGATAGCCCGGGCAATGTAACGCTGATGGTGGGCGACAACCCCGGCGAACTGGTAAGCCTGGTGCCTAAGAAAAATGCAACGGGATTTATTCACCAGATATCGGAAGCGCTGCCTACGGATGCTACTGCATGGGTAAACCATAATGTGAGCACGGGCAAGTACACCTTCAGCAACCTTACTCCCGGCAAGCAATACTGGGTACGTGTAATAGCGCTGGGCACCCGCGGCCAGATGAAGTATAGTAATGTGGGTACGCAGGTGGCGGGGTTATAATGATGGTTCCCATAGTTTTTATATAAGGCTTTCGTGTTTTGCGGGGGCCTTTTTTTTGGTCTTGCTTCGCAAGTGATATTATATTTTCTTTTTGCCTTGAACGACGTGGCAATCTGCTGCAATGAACTACGAATTGATTTTCGTGTACGCGGTGGCGTTAGCCTCTTTTCTGCAATAGGGGAGATTGCTTCGTGCCTCGCAATGACGTTCGGGTGTGGTTAGCGAGCTGGTTGTTCAGTGGGAATGCTGACCACTCTCGTCATTGCGGGGAGGAAGGACGACGCAATCTGCTGGTATGAACTACGAATTGATTTTCGTGTACGCGGTGGCGTTAGCCTCTTTTCTGCAATAGGGGGAGATTGCTTCGTGCCTCGCAATGACGTTCGGGTGTGGTTAGCGAGCTGGTTGTTCAGTGGGAATGCTGACCACTCTCGTCATTGCGGGGAGGAACGACGACGCAATCTGCTGGTATGAACTACGAATTGATTTTCGTGTACGCGGTGGCGTTAGCCTCTTTTCTGCAATAGGGGGAGATTGCTTCGTGCCTCGCAATGACGTTCGGGTGTGGTTAGCGAGCTGGTTGTTCAGTGGGAATGCTGACCACTCTCGTCATTGCGAGGAGGAACGACGACGCAATCTGCTGGTATGAACTACGAATTGATTTTCGCGTACGCGGTGGCGTTAGCCTCTTTTCTGCAATAGGGGGAGATTGCTTCGTGCCTCGCAATGACGTTCGGGTGTGGTTAGCGAGCTGGTTGTTCAGTGGGAATGCTGACCACTCTCGTCATTGCGGGGAGGAACGACGACGCAATCTGCTGGTATGAACTACGAATTGATTTTCGTGTACGCGGTGGCGTTAGCCTCTTTTCTGCAATAGGGGGAGATTGCTTCGTGCCTCGCAATGACGTTCGGGTGTGGTTAGCGAGCTGGTTGTTCAGTGGGAATGCTGACCACTCTCGTCATTGCGGGGAGGAACGACGACGCAATCTGCTGGTATGAACTACGAATTGATTTTCGTGTACGCGGTGGCGTTAGCCTCTTTTCTGCAATAGGGGGAGATTGCTTCGTGCCTCGCAATGACGTTCGGGTGTGGTTAGCGAGCTGGTTGTTCAGTGGGAATGCTGACCACTCTCGTCATTGCGGGGAGGAACGACGACGCAATCTGCTGGTAATGAACTACGAATTGATTTTCGTGTACGCGGTGGCGTTAGCCTCTTTTCTGCAATAGGGGGAGATTGCTTCGTGCCTCGCAATGACGTTCGGGTGTGGTTAGCGAGCTGGTTGTTCAGTGGGAATGCTGACCACTCTCGTCATTGCGGGGAGGAACGACGACGCAATCTGCTGGAATGAACTACGAATTGATTTTCGTGTACGCGGTGGCGTTAGCCTCTTTTCTGCAATAGGGGGAGATTGCTTCGTGCCTCGCAATGACGTTCGGGTGTGGTTAGCGAGCTGGTTGTTCAGTGGGAATGCTGACCACTCTCGTCATTGCGGGGAGGAACGACGACGCAATCTGCTGGTATGAACTACGAATTGATTTTCGTGTACGCGGTGGCGTTAGCCTCTTTTCTGCAATAGGGGGAGATTGCTTCGTGCCTCGCAATGACGTTCGGGTGTGGTTAGCGAGCTGGTTGTTCAGTGGGAATGCTGACCACTCTCGTCATTGCGGGGAGGAACGACGACGCAATCTGCTGCAATGAACTACGAATTGATTTTCGTGTACGCGGTGGTGTTAGCCTCTTTTCTGCAATAGGGGGAGATTGTTTTATTCCTTTTTACTTAACCACATCTCCGGCAGGGGACGCTGTGGTAAGTTACAGAAATAATTAGCTATCGCTTACGCAACGTTTACTTTGTGAGACGTTGCTGGGAAAAAGGCTTTCGTGTTTTGCGGAGGCCTTTTTTTTGGTCTTGCTTCGCAAGTGATATTATATTTTCTTTTTGCCTTGACACAAAAAGAAACAAAAAAGTCAACGCAAACCCAAATGGCTCCGCCCGTTTTGCCGGCTTGCGCTCGCATGGCAGCTTTTAGGCTTGGGAGATTATGCGGGTGAATGATGGGCGGGCTACTTCTGTATTGTTTCTCTTCTTTGTGCCAGGGCTGAATTGCTGAGAAGAGAATATATTCTCTGGCAGAGGGCAAACTTTCCGAACCATGATTTTTTGATGTTGAACCACCAGGCGAAAATGCAACACTCAGGTTAATCAATGTGTCTTTAGATAAATCTTATATGAAACTGTTTATCATCCTTGTTAACGTTGCTGGAATTAATAATATGCGCAAAAGATTTTTCTTATTGCTGGTTACATTACCCGCTTTCGGACAAGGTTTAATTGCACAAACAAATTTTTGGAATAGCCATAACGCTTACCTGGGGCAAACATTACCGGGAGATACACCTGAAATATTTGCACCGCATTTACTGGCAGCTATAGGGGAGTTTTCGGCTAACAGGGTGGCCATTTCGGCCGATGGCAAGGAAATTTATTATTGTACTAATAAGAGTTGGAAAAATTCTAACGACCTGAAAGTAAAATATTTTAAGTACGACGGGAGAAAATGGATCGGCCCTGTAATATTAAACGAACACATGGGGCAGACTTCTATTTCGCCTGACGGTAATAGTTTATACTTTTCTAATGACCAGTCGGCAGGAACGGTTTATCGATCTACCAGGACCAAAACCGGGTGGAGCGCTCCTGTTGCTTATATAGATAGAAATTATGTGATCTATGATTTTATGGTTACCAAAAGCGGAAACAAATATGCAGCAAGTAATGGTACCTGGGGAAGTCCTTCTGATGCCAGTTCATGGAGATTTAGCGTGATGCCACCTTCAAATGAAGATACAAGTATTCAAAGCCTCGGCTCACCACTAAATTCACCGGGGTTTAACGGGGATTTTTTTGTGGCCCCTGATGAATCCTATATGATCATAAGTACCAATGAAACCAAACATTTTGAATGTGAGCTCTACATCAGTTTTCGAAAGAAAGATGCAACCTGGACGATCCCTGAAAGTTTAGGGCCATTAATTAACGATGGGCGGGCGCACCGGTATGCTCAATATGTGTCTCCCGATGGGAAATATTTATTTTACACCCGGGGCGAAAGTGAAAAAGATTGTGCCATTTACTGGGTGAGGTTTGACCGTTTACTAAAAAAGTTGAAACCATCCTCACCTGGCGTTCCTTAGTCACAATTCTGCCAATGAAGAAACTCTTGCCAGGTGGGATTATAATTTTTTGATACTTTATATGTTGCCATTATAGATTGTCATAACGGAAATGAGTAGACGAATAAAAGAAGAATTTAAAATGTTAACAAATATTACCGGTTGCCAAACCAGAATATGTATCTTAGATCGGGGAAGCCTTCAACACCACGTAAGACGAAGTTTGACAGCCCCGAAAAGAAGCAGGAAAGCGAAGCTGGAAACTAAAATGGCAAGTGTAGGGTGAAACCCTGGCCGTAAGGCAAAATTTAGAACACGAGAGATGGAGGAACGACATCGGAGTGTTCGTGAGCGAAGGTTTTGTTGGGCTGGCAAATTTTGCCTTACGTTGAGGGCTTGGCGTTTGTTCGGGAATTAGCATTCCGTTAGCCCATAACTGAAGCCCAATTGAAAAACTGAAGTTGAAGATAACAACAAAAAGCCAAATAGAATTCCGTCAAGCTGGAACAAAAGCAAAATGGAAGTACAAATGTTGATTGTACCTCCGTCTGCCCCAATAACGCCGAACCCAATATTAGCGGTTCGTTGTTTACTCGGATTTCGCTGTATTTATTTTATAAAACGGTGAATTGCTTTATCAGCGTTATCTTGAAATGAAATATTTTTCAAATCGGTATAAAAAGTGCTTTGGTCAACCACGTCTCCTGTTAACTTTCCTTTTTTACTGGCATAAAAAATGCCACTTTTATATCGCTCATCCGAAATGCCATCTACATGGCGTTTTGCACCTACTTCTACCTTATGTATCATTCCCAGCAATGGCATAACAACAGGCAACATAAAATACGTCAGCATAAACTTCATGGGTTGGGGAATATTCTCCGGCGCATTAGTTCCGCCCGTGTTCCCGGGACTCATAGCAACAAATTTGAGGTCAGGATATTTTCTTGCCATTGAAAACATCCACATAGTTGCTGCATATTTAACGTATCCGTATGCTTGCATCATATCGAAGTTTTCACCAAAAAAGGATCCATCCAGAACAGCAGCAAACTCATCTACAGAAGAAGTCTTCATGGCAACCGGTTTCATTCCGAGCATCTTTACTCCCGGTATAGCTTCCGAACTTGCTAATAGTACTGTCTTTTTTAACTTATCACGTTTTATTAATTCTTCCACTAAAATCACATGACCTAAAATATTCGTAGCAGCAATTTCATTCATACCGGAAGGTGTAATTTTCCCAGCCGTTTTCCCAACCATTCCGCCTGCATTTAAAATTATTGCATCAATAGGTTCCTTTATTTTTTCTACTCCTCTTTTTACAGAATTTGCATCCGAAACATCTCCAATAATAATTTCAAAAATCCTTTTTCCCGTTTTCTCCTCCAGGTCTTTTTTTGCAGCCTCGGCTTTCGCTTCATTTCTGCAGAAAAGAATTATCTTTTTTGTTTCTTTTTTCAATGCTAACTGTCGGGCAACCTCTTTCCCAATGCCAATATTTGCTCCGGTTATTAATATGCTCTCGTTCATTTTTTATCGTTTTTTATTAATGCAAAATCACGATACAAAAATGAAGCTTAAAACAGATTCAAGCCAGGCGCTAAAGTCCAAAAACTGGTAAATTCAGTTCAATTACTTCTTACGATACCCGGAAGGCGATTGATTATACCTGTGTTTGAACGTCTTTGTGAAATGTGAAGTATCCTGAAAGCCAACTTCGTAACAAATTTCAGATACAGATAATTCAGTTGATTGTAGCAGCTCAAGCGCCTTTTCCAATTTCTTTTCTTTAATGAAATTGGCCGGCGTATCATTAAATTGTGTTTCAAAATCCCGCTTAAATGTTGACAGGCTACGCCCTGTCAAGCTGGCTAACTCGGCAATAGAAATGGATGAATATAAATGTGCTTCCACCACCTCAAACAAATCTGCTTGTCTTGGATTAAATAAATGTGAGAATAAAGTAATAATATTTTCTGCATTGTCTGTTTGAAGAAGCAATAAGATGAGTTCTTTTATTTTTAATTTAAGCAAATCGTCTGTAACCAGGTTTGGGTTCTCAAAATAAAAATCAAGGCTTTGAATGAAATGGTCTATAGCACCTTGTTTTTCTATTTTCCTTACATAGGGTTTGTGAGCATCGCCTTTTATAAAATTGGGAAATTCGTTTTTGTATAATTCTTTCAAAATGTCCGGATATAAATGCACAGCAAAAACTTCACACGTCTTGGCATGATGTTTTCGAATAGCGTTTGTGAAGTAGTTACCACATCTGAGTAAAACACTTTCCTCTGCTTGAATAGACAGATTGTCAGTAGGAGAAGTACAAGACATTTCCCCTTCCTTAACGTAAGTAAAACAGGCTTCGTCCTGAAAAACTGCGCCAAGTCTTATTGGTGGCTTGATTATTAATTTTTCAATTGCACATTTATTATTGATGTCAAAATGTTTTCGGTCTATTATCATTTCTTATTGTTCGTGTCTTAATAGTCGTGGGGGTGTCTTACAATGACCACTAACGGGAGGGCCTGCTGCTGTGCTGTAATTTTATCTCGTTCAGCCCTACCGTGCGCCCAATTGAAAAACTATAATTGAAGATATGCACAAAAGCTGAGTTATGAAAGTCCCGCCCGACCTGCTGCTGATAGCATTACAAAAGGCGAGGATTTGCAGTTTAGCCAGCATAGCAGCAAACCCAATGTAAGCTGGCGTTATCGTCCTTTCGCTTTTATCAATCTGAGATAGTCCTTAGCGTCAGTTATAAAATTTGCTGCGTTATCTTTAGGGTCTGCAAAACGCCTTTTTCCTTTTGTGATTTTATCAATCAATTTGTCATTGTCAAAATAGTAACGTCCTTCAAAAACCAAGTCCAATTTATTGTAGTCTAAACCTCCTAAGCTATCAGCTTCTGGAAAATCTTTTTCCGTTTCATAAACGAAAATGAGTCGTTCATTATTAAAATAATATTCATCGGTAATACTTCCATATGAAAGTCCAACGGTTGCAAATATTTTGCAGATGGAGTCTTTATGAAAATAACCAACCAATTGTCCGCCGCCGTCTGTTGCATGTCCAAGGAATTCTTCGGCATCGTCAATAGTTCTTGTTCTTAAAGATGTGTCGTTGTTAATTTTCTGGAATGTTTTACGAATTGTCAATAGCTTGTCTGCTTTGGTCTGTCCACATGAAGTCTGCCATAAGAAGACTGTCACCAGTAATGTAAATATGAATTTGTGAAGTCTCATTGAATGCCAGCTTACGGCCAGGGTGTTTGCGAAGTGGCAGTTGAAAAAATCCTGAACGTTATGCTGCAATAAAAATAAGAAGAAGAAATGAACAGAGGGGATTGATTTTTTCAACCTGGCACGGGAGCAATCACACCTTCACTTGCCATTTTGCAAACACCATGTAAGGCGAAGTTTGACAGCCCGGAAAAGAAGCAGGAAAGCGAAGCTGGAGACTAAAATGGCAAGTGTTGGGTAAAACCCAATGTAAGCTGTTGCCTTATTCTTCGATGGCTCTTGTCTCGCTTGTTTTCACAAGTTTTTTGTCGTTACCTATTGTTTCTAAAAATGAAATTAGGTCAATAGCGATTTCTGGTGGCGTCATCGATTTTAAATATTTCCTCTGCCCATTGTAATAAACTATAATAGTTGTTATGGGTCCGTCGCAACAAGTTATGTCTGGAAATTGCAATGTATCTAAATTACACTTCTGTAAAAGTTCAATTAGTTTTATGTAATTGCTCTCTGTTAAGGAGCCTACATACTGTCCACTATATCGGTTGTCGGTATTGCTTTTTGTTTTGTAATATTGTCTCGTTACAAAAACATTTCTGTTACTATCAATTGCGAGGTTAATGATCGGGCACATGCCATTGCAATGGCTCGAAAGAAAAATAATTTTTGTCAAATGTATTTTTTCAACTGTTTGAGCTTGGCAAAAACTAAAGGCGAATGTTAAACAACCGAGTAAAAAATAGAATCGTTTTATCATAAGGCGTGGTCATAGTTTGTTCAAAGTGATGTCGCTAAAGGTAGTGGCCAATAGTAGTATTTCCGTATAACACGAAACTACACTTTTTTTAAAAACCTTTGATAACCATCAGTAGCGAGTTTCGCTTTCTGTATTGTTGAGTTTCGCGAATACAACTCATATTTCCTTTGCTATTTTCAGTAAGTAAGCAGGAATCTTAGCTTAATTGCCCGGAGTTGCAAACCCGAGGACAGCAGAACTTTTCTAACTTGAACAGACCACGAATAGCAAGGGGGCATTTTTGTTCGCGGTCTTGCTTCGAATGTGATATTGAATCTGCTCTTGTGTGTTTCCGATGTAATTAGCTCCCTCTGTTATTAGCTATAATAAAGTTTTGAGCATATCAATCGGAATTTGCTGTAAATGTCTGAGTCGGTTACGTTTTTCCACTTAACATATTTTTGAATTGCTTTATTTTTCCAACAGATTTCCAGATAATATCCAAAACTTTGTTCAATCTCGTATTTCGACAACATACCATTTTCATAAAGTATTCCCAGGTCTTCAAAATGTTGTAAAAGGAAATCATCTATTTCCTGGGTCATAAAATATTTCTTTTCGCGTATAATATTGTCACTTAAATATGGAAAATAAGTCTCAGGCAGACTATTAATGAATACATAGAATGATTCTGCGTCATTAATCTGAACGAGTTCAAAATTCAAAAACCCGTTTTCTATTAAAAACATTAATCGCCTTTCATTCTCAGTGAAGAAATCATCCTTTAGTTTTTGAAGAAAAGTTGCTCTACTAGTTTTATTAAGGCCTTTCAGTTGCTGGAAGCCTACAAAAACGAGTGCAATAGTTGCGAATGCAGTTATTGCTGCCCAAAAACAGTTGCAATCCCACGAAAAGCAAAAAAAAAATAGTATTGTCCATCGGTCAAACTTTATAATTTTTCTTCTTCATACAGAAAAAATCGCAACAACTATCCTCTCTAAACTCCTTTGGGAAGTGGTTTGTCTTCTTCCACCTCAAATCTAACAACAATCCTGCTAAGCGAAAAGAAGCGCCGCTAGTGGTGTTTTAGCATAGGATTGTAGTATGACATTTATTGCGCAGTGTAATGTCCGGTGAGGACACCATCCAGGGAAGTAGGCACAGGTATAGCTAAGCTTCAGGACCCGGCTATCAAACTGGTGCCAACATAAGGGGCGATATCAGCTAAACTGCGATGATCTTATTGCTTATGAATTTTCTTGCATTCGTAAAAGCAATTTGATTGAACAGATCATTTCCAAGATAGCCTCTGACATCAATTGCAATTTTTCTTTCGGTTTCAGCACGTGACACCACATAAAAATCTGTTCCAAATAGTGTTTTTTCTTTTATTCTATTATCAGACTGTAAGATTGTTTTTAATAACGGATAAGTTTCACTAAAAGCCGCAGTATAACTTATATCCGCATACACATTCGGATGCGCTTTTATGAGGTCGCAGCATACGGAAAACCAACTCGGTTGATTGCCCTTGTCAAAACAGGTCGGATGCCATTTTTCCAGATCGAGCGTGGTGCCAATAGCAGGTAGCCAGGGATTCTCTAAAAATTTTTTACATTCGTCTTCCCCTCCGAAGTGCCCAAGGCATATTTTCAGATTACTATATTTCGACGCTTCTTCCTCGCTAATATTCCAACATTTGGAGAGGTATACCGGATTCAATAAAATTTCGAAGTTTAGCGGATGGGTAAAATGCACTGTAAAATTCTTTGGCTTGTCCCCATCAAGTCGTTTATGTGAGAACGGATGAGTCATGTATTCTTTGTTACCCCTGAAATGCACCACGCCCTGAATAACATGAGAAGTGATCGGCAGATCATATTCCAGCGCAAGATCATAGACTGGCTTCAGCCTTTTGTCAAAAGGAAAATAACCCATGGCAGGATAAATCTTAATACCCTGGTATATTCCCTCTTCTATATAGTCTCTGACCTTTCCCAAAAATGTATCTCCGATAAAATGATTTTCCACATCTGCTTCCCAGGTATTTGCTTTTGGTTCAATTCTCCTCGGATCACAAAAAATAAAAGGATAAATCAAATTTTGCATATCAGGTAATTTTTTACACTTGGCAAGCTCTTCCAATTGATGTTCGAATTTCTTTACAGGCGCTTCAGCCTGCATATATTCCATGTCCATTGTCAGTAATACAAATCCGGTTCCTTGCGGATAGTAACTTTGAAGGATTCGGATAATCTTCTCCTGCTTTGATCTGTCCATATATCGCAGGAGGTTGCCCAGACGAACCATACCGGGGTTTTTAGTGGGATTCCAGTTCAGAAACTTCCTCATAAGCCAACTTAGGATACCTGTCTTTCTTAGTGAAGAAATACGGATCCGCAGAGGAAAGTATCCCTTGGCGAAGTAATCAGGCACATGATCGATCGTAAAACAGTGGGCGTGGCAATTATAGAAGATTTTGGATGACATATTAATATGTTTGTTTATTATTGGGAGGATTAAGACTATCAAGCCTATTTCCTCTGAACATATTTCGGCGGGTATCAATTTTTAAGTTAACAAATTACGTTTTGGCTTATAACTTCTCCAGCCACGCTGCAGGCTAGGGTCTTCCACGGCATGGGAAAAATAACACAGTCATAGTCTTAACTATTCGGAATCCGATTTACTCAAAATCGCGCCCTTTCCCACATAGTATTGAATTCTCTGTTTTAGAAAATAAATCGAATTTGATTCAATAAAATCTTTATCCTTGACCAAATCAATAATGGTATCATGTTTGTTTATTATCACAACAGCTGAAATTTTTTTACTGCTATCTATGCTCCATTTGGCTATTACATTTGCAGTTTCATTGCATTGTATTGAATTCATTTGTACATCGATTACATCAAAAGTGTCTTTTGGAAATGTCACTAAATATCCCAGATTATTCTCCTGCAGTGGTGTCAAGATCATATCTTGATCAAAAAGTTTCCCACCATAAAAAAATTCATTCGATCCATTAACGTATTCCATATACTTGCTAAATACAGCCATATGACTATTTTTAAGATGGGGGTTGTAATTGTTTCTGTGCTCAATGCGATAACCCTGAATATTAAAATATGATGCAGAAAATTTTTCAACCTTACTGCTTTGATTCTTGAGGGTCACTCTTAGATAATAATAAAATTGAGAAGTATCTTCACCAACCTTTGTAAAGTCTATCTTTATATTTGCGACTGTCGGTTGCAAGCGTGGAGCAACTTTAGTCTGATAATAAAAGAGGTATACTGCCCATAATCCCGCAATAAAAATTGCTATAATTCGAACGAAGAGCTCCAACTTCTCTAATCTTCCTTTAGTAAAAATTGTTTTCATTATATCTATTCGCCTTTTGATTTCCTGTGCATTTGCTAAAGACACGATCTTGCAATAAACTTGTCGATAGTTGTCTTTTATTTCCATTTATCTACAAAAGATTCACGTTGCCAATTGCATTACTTACTTTTCAATCCAAGTGCTGATATTATAGCCGAGGGTACAAAACTTAACCCCCAAGAGAACTGGCCCGTTGAATACTTTCGTTTCGCATATTTTTCGGCATCCGAAAGTGAGGTTATATTACCGATTGATGTAACCTGGGGAGTAATTTCATTTGTCCAAGTCCATCCCAAGGTAAAATAGACTTCTTTCGAAATGGCGTAATTAAACCCGGCGAATAGATTTGATAATGGGTCTTGTGATACCTTAAAGCCTCCGTAGACTCCAATCCTGTCTAACGTCACGTTATATAGCCGACTATGGTAAAATCCATTTTTGTCTTTGCCCTCGTATGTATTTTTGCCAAAGAGAGCCTTCCATAAAGGTTGAAAATTGTCAACATCTCGGGGCAGATGGAATTCTGCTACAACAAATAAATTGCTTTTCCATGATTTCTTTTGCGAAGAATCTGGAGTAACTACTAAGTTGCCACTCGAAATGGAAAAATTCTTCAGACTGTAGTTAGTGTTTTCAACTCCTATTTGAAGAGTGACTATATTCTTATCATGAATTAGAGTCTTTATCAGCTCTTTACTTTTAACCGAATCAATTATTTCGCAAGGAGCTTTTAATTTAGTCTTATCTACTTCCTTAAAGGTTAAACTGACGCCTTGAATAAACTCATCCTCTGGGATAGGCCCTGCAGCAGCTTTTAACACTGTGAGAGCATCCATCCATGTCTGTTTCGTGAGACTGGTTTTAAGATTAACTTTGACAGTAGTGTTATCGAAATTTTGTGTCGGCGTATTAACTTCGATTATCAAGACATCCTTCTTTCCGAGCAGGTAACTTGACCAACCATTTTTTTGATATTTAGATTGTGAAATAATAATTGATTCAATTGATGGAGGTCCATCGGGAGCAATATTGTTCTCGTCTTTTGAAAATGAGTAGTACTCAATAATTATTACTCGATTTTTGCTTGAATCAATACCGTTAATAAACCTTTTTAGGGTAATACCGAAGCTAATAGATTTCCCTTTCCTATCTTTAAATTGAAAATCATCTACACTCGACTTAAGAATTGAAAATAGATCAGACGAAGCAGTTTGTTTGTTTTCGTCAGCTAATATATCTACAAACTTTTTTTTATCCTTGATATCTTTTAAATCGGCTTTTGCGAACGATTTGATCACATTATCTTGAGCAACTAGTTTTAATCTAAATGGCAGAATTGATATCATTATTAACCCTAAGGCTCTGGCGAAGTTTGACATAACGTTTAAATTTTAAAATGAAAGTGTTGAAAATTTGGTTGCGACTTGAACCTGACAGTTATCGAAGGTATCGTTCGTTAAATTCACTAGATCGTCCTTCATCGCCGAAAATGAATTGTCATCCCAAACATTTTCCAGTACTTCAAAAAAGATGCTGTTATCGGAATGTGAGTAAGATAAGTGACCGATATCCGCTGACGCGAATACCGAATGAAACCCTAACTGATCGTTAAAGTTATCTATCAAACCAAAGGAATAACAGCAGTCCAAAATACTAATGAGGTGGCCATTCTTAGATTTCTTTTGAAACCCGCATACTATTTCGGCATAATCACGATCGGTAACGTATAGTTCCGGGTCTTGGCCAGCATTGGTTCCCAGATTAGGGCTCGCAGTAACAAGGTACATAATTGGATTGTCCCAACTTCCGTCCACAGGAACTTTGTTGCCATGTCCTGAAAAATAGAATAATAGCCAATCTCCATCAGACAATAGCGATATTTTTTCTTGCAGGTATTCGATTACAGCCCCTTTTGTAGCGTCTGAATCTAGTATACACGGATATACAGTCCAAGAAGCAGAACTTAGTTTTTTTGTGAAGGAGTTGATATTAGAATATGCGTAGGCCAGACTATCAAATCCCGTTGGATTATCACCATAGTAATTGCCAAGTCCGACCATTATCGCATACTTCTTCATAAAAATGATTTAGCTTTTGAACTGTCCAATATCATAAACATCTTTATTTAGCTCTGATATTTTTGTTTGCAGATCAGAGATTTTTGAATTCAAATTGTTTATGTTCTTCTTATCAAGATCTGATTGGTTATTTTTAGACGTATTTTTTAAAATCTCCATCAATATGTTTCTCTTTTCCTGGAGTTCTGATTTTAGATCAACCAATTGGTTTTGCTTTATCGCGTTTAGGTCATCCAGCTTGAATGTTGGCACGAGTTTTTTTCCCACATATACGCCCTGACTCAACCCCATGAGCACCACAAATGACCAAGGTAAATACGGCACGTATGGAGGTGCACTTTGTTGGATTTGCGCAGATGAATATTCATCGTAAACATTCGTGAAAAGCTCACTTATGGTTTTATGATCGGAATTCGTAAGAGCCATTAGGAAATAAAAGCATTTACTTAAATAAACTACAAGAGCAATAAATGTCCATATTAGAATTTGGCAACGCGTAAAATCCAACCCGTTGGCACCAACTACAAGGTCACTCCATGCTGGTTTCGCTTTTCTTTTAAAAGCTCGCGGATATTTTGACATTCGGTCTACAGTAATTCCTTTCACGACGAGGTAACTAGAGAGGCTTAGCCCCAATAGCCAAATTGATGACTCAGAAAATACAGGTTGATAATATTTAAAGCCGTTATCATGGCGGTTCATCATGAGAACCACAATGATTTCAATTTGAGAAGATATTATTACTATTGCCCATAATACCGCCTGGAATCTCGAAAGACTATAGGTGCCGTGGTCACCAATAATAAAATCATAAATACCATTTTTAAAAGTTGTTTGACCAAAGAATATTGTAACAAGAAACAACATCCATATTGTGATTATAAAGGATGTCACGATGACAGTTATAGTGCGAACTATCGAGCTACTTAAGGACTGAATAATGTGAAGCCCTAATAGTATCAATAAAAGATAAATAAACAACCATAGTATGTCAGAATTCTTATACTTTTTATTAGCTGCGGCTCGCGTGATTGTTAGGGAATGATTCAACGGCGGTTTCTTAATCATTACAGCACGGTTTAGAAAATTGTTAAAAAGTGTTTAAGTAAATTTAATTGCCAAGTACAGTTTAGGCTACAGTCTTTCTACTGATTTCTAAGAGGTATAATTACGGGTGACTATCACAGTTAGTTTACGTGCAATCATTTGAGTTATGGATGCACCTTTCCCGGAAGTGCTTTTGACAAAGCATTTCAACCCAAATCCATATACTTCAAGGTTAGTTGTTAGTTTGGTTGTTTAGAATAGGAGAGCTAAAATGGGGTGGTAGTCAGTTAATACCTTTAAATTAAAAAACACATTTCATATTTGCAAGCAACATGAATTTATTTTTATATTATTTACGTGAATCCGGCTTTGCTCAATGTGTAAATATTGTATCTGCCATTAAATACGCCTGGTTAAAAAACGGAGCCGATCCTCACAGCATATTTTCCTTTACTAAAATATTTTTGTATCTGCGATTTAACTATTCAAAATATCAATCCTGTTCAACACAAAATCTCTTCCGTTCTTAAAAAATAATTGTTCAGCAAACTGATTGACATCAAACCCCGGCGGTAATGCCACATCTGAGTCTTTTGCAAACTGAATGAAACTGTCATTAAAGGCATTCTTCAAACTCTGCACTTCTGTTATTTTCTCACAGATATAAACAGGATTTATCAGGCCGTCGAAGTCTGAACCGATACAAACCTGTGTGAGCGCCCTGTTTATATCATATGCGTTCTTCCGGGCCACAACAATTAAGTGGAGTATGTGCGCCATAAAATATTTCAGATGGTAATCTGCCAACTGCGGATTCACCTCGCCTCCGTCAAATATCTCATCCCAGCCCAGTACCTTTTCATCTTCAAAAGCTTTGCCTACATCTGCACCGGGATTGGGAAAATGAACACGAATCTCTTTGTTGGAAACATAATCTGTTTCCAAAGGAAAATCATCGCGGCCACTCGTCGGCTCTTCAAATTGCTGGTATCCTAATATTCTTTTATCGAGCGACAGCCCGATCATACCGCCCGATCGTAATATCTGCATAATGTCTTCATCAAAAAGATTAATGCTCGACGGATTGAAAGATGGCCTCGGTGAAAAGCCGCCGTACTTTATCGGCTTGCCATGCCATAAAACAGTGTAACCTTTTTTGATAAACTGCTTTCGCTGGAAAACATAATCCGGTATTTCCCTGGTGGAGATACCGGTAAAGCCTGCGTGGGTACAAACTATAGGTTGAGCGATCGGAGCAATGTCCGGTGCGGTAGTTAACTGAAACAGGTGTTGGCGTGCCGCCAGGCTCATATGTTTCAGGTCGATCATTATTTTATTCGTATAACAGTATTTGAGGATCTGGATGCCGCTCATTGCAATCATATTGCCGGTAGGCTTAAATTTTTCGTTGGCTAGAAATTGCATTCCGAAAGAATGATTGCAAAAATCTGATTGCTCCATGTGGGTTAGATTTATCGACAGCACTTTGATCTTCTTTCTCAGATCTTCGAGGTTCGCAATCACATCATTTGCATTAAACTGTTCCAATGCGTTGGAAAGCGTATGACAACCTTCCACACTAAAAACCACGTGAATCGTATTGCTGTCATTCTCATTATAGTCTGATCTCTTATTTACGATAACTACTTTTTTGTCGGTAATTCCAAACTGCAGTACGTTGGTGAGTGTCTGCATGTCTTCACTCACCAGTATCTTATAAGGATTACCATTTATGATTGCGTCTAACTTTTCTTTTTGCAGGTATGCCTGCATCGGGCCGCTGGTGGAACTCTGGATAAGGTCGTCGCTTATTATAGCTTTTTCCGGCATATGCAACGCCACGCATACGAGGTTGGTATCGGTACCTGCCAGTTGCGCCAGGTTTCCCTGCGTTTGGATGATGTAGGGAAATTCGGTACAGCATCTTAACAGAAACGGAATTTTACTTTTATCTATCGGTACCCATGGACTTAAATGGATATAACCCTTTTCAGGATCATCTTCTGAAAAAAGACATTTCAAAGTGGGATGTATGTGAAAATCGAAATAAGGCATATTAAAATAATTGAGTGTTCAAATAATGTTTTTTACGCCGCCGCTCCGGAACCAGTTGCCATTGCTTGTATAATACCACCGGCTATCACGTTGTTTATGATTTCATTTAATTGCATATCAGAAATTTTATCGCCTACTATCAATCCCCTTTCGGCATACCGGGTTATGTTACATATCATTTGCTGAAGCTATTACACAAGGCGGTGTAGGCAGATAGTGATTCTACTGTTTTCGCCGGGGTATAAATGCGCTCAATCATCACCAAACATTTTCAGGGCAGGCGGGTCATGTTCCCGTAAGAGTTGTTTAAGTTATGGATAGGGCTGTCCCTGGTATATCTTCAGCACGTTTATTTTATCACATTCTCAGGGTTGGCCAACAGTTGGGGTTAAAATAGGAGAGCCGAAAGTGAGGAGTAATTAATCAGTAACCTTAAATTATAAAACGTGTTTCACATTTGCAAGTGATTGAAAGGATTTATTTTTTTGAAGTGATGCTTTGTGTGTTCTGCGCTCTTTGGTCTTCTACTTCAAATCTAACAACAATCCCGCTTAGCAAGTGATATTATATTTTCCTTTTGCCTTGATGCAAAAAGAAACAAAAATGTCAAAGCCCGTCCCGGCCATTGCCGGGAGCAAACCCAATCCTCTCCGCGTGTTTTGCCGGCTTGCGCGCGCATGGCAGCTTTTAAGTTCGGGAGATCAGGCGGGTGAATGATGGGCTGGCTAATTCTGTATCGCAAATATTCTCTTTTTTAGTGAGAGGACTCACCACTCTCGTCATTGCGGGGAGGAACGACGACGCAATCTGCTGCAATGAACTACGAATTGATGTTCGTCTATTCGTAGGTGTTAGCCTCTTTTCTGCAATAGGGGGAGATTGCTTCGTGCATCGCAATGACGTTAGGGTGTGGTTGGCTTGCTGATTGTTCAGGCAACGTTGACTTCATTTCTTCACAGGCGACCCTGTCGCTGCATTCTGCGTATCGCCCGCATTGAACCCGATAAGGTACACAGGTGATGATGCAGCAGAAGCCTGCTTTTCATCCGTACTGTTGGAGATGGTGACACGTGCGTGGGCAATATTTCTTTGTGTAAAGAATGCGGCCAATGCATTGTTTCGAGCCTGCATTAATTGATCCGCGGCAGCGCTGAGTTTGTCTTTCCCCATTAATTGTACACAGCGGTTTTGAATAGAATTGAGAGAAGCGTGTATATGCAGTTGGTTGTCGACCCAGGCGCCAAAAAGTGAATCCATATTATCGAGACTGTCAATTCTTGCGGATTGCAATTTCGGAAGGCTGTCACTTACGGGTATGCCGAGGTATTGTTCTTTCGCATGCAGCAGCGCCATCTTTTCCATTTCATCTTCTTTATTGTTTACCTGTACGAGGCTTAGCGAAAGATTCGGTTTATTGGTCATTGCGTTGGCGATGTTATTTACAATACGCAACTGGTCAGCCGATAATCCTTTTTGAAGATAATTGAATCGTATTTCATTATAATCTTCCGGCTTGCCGCCGAAAGCTCTCGACAACAGTCTTGCCGGGGCTGTAGCTGCTTTTACAATAATATTTTTTATAATACCCCATATCACTTTTCCCAACCGGTATTTCGGATCGGCGAGATTTCCGCGCACAGGTATGTCGAGATTCACATTTCCCTTAACATCTTTAAGCAGGGACACGGCGAGTCTTACCGGAAGTTTGTATGCCGTTTTGCTTTTTACTTTTTTACCGGCAGCAATTTTTTGGATCAATACTTTATTGCTGCTATTGAGCATATCATTTTTGATCGTCGTCTTGCATTCATATACTACCACCCCATCATTGAAAGGAGTTGCTACGTAATGAACGAAATACGGATTCATATCCGGCATAAGGAAATTGGTAACGGTGAAGTCGAGGTCCATATCCCTGAAGCCATCGGGGTTCACACTCATAGTGCCATTCAGCAAACCGGAATTATTCAGCTTTGAATCGAAAGCAAGGTTTACGCGATCTTTCTTTGAATTGAGATCGCCGGAAGTAATATGGATATCATCGAGATCGTAACGAAACTTGTCTTCCATAGTATAATCGGTAAAAACGAATTCACCATTATTGATCGCAAATCTTTTTACTACATAATTGCTGATAATGTATTCCTGAACAAGATCTTTAAGGTAGCCGGCCATCATCTGGAAAACATTGGTATAAGCAGAAGACGATGAATCTGAAGAAGCGGCAGCGGACGGAGGTTCAGTCATGATCCTTTCGAAATTGTAACCATCATTATACATCGATAGTGCGAGGTAAGGTTGCGTAAGAGAAATCGTATCGAACCGGTAAAGATTCTGCCCGGTATTCAATGTATCGATACCTATCCTGATATCTTCTGCGGCAGTAAGCTTTTCACCGGTATTATCTACTAATGAAAATTGCTGTGTTTCCAGGCTGCCTGAGCAGGCTATAGCTTCCGGTTTGTTGAAATTGCCTGTGATATTCATCGCGGTGGAGATCATTCCATCGAGCGAATTTATCTTCATGTAATCGTGCACATAGGGAAACAGGAATTTCACATTCAGTTTGCTTACTCCCAGCTTCAGTGAGTAAGCAAGTGTGTTGGAATTGAGATGCAATTCGGCAGCAAGGGAGCCGCCGCTTTTCAGGCCAAACCCGGTGGTAACGAATATCGCAGGTTTATTATACGCGAGTTCGGGGCACGTCAGGTTGAAATTAATTAACGATACAGAAGCTTTGGGACTGCTGGTAGTATAGTTAATAGTGGCGGAGTCGATCAGTACATTGCGGAGCCAGTATTTTGTGGGCGCCGATGCTTTTTCCTTATGACCGGTTGAAGAACTGCCAAAGCGTTTTACAAGATCGTCATAATTAAAATGGGTGCCGTTTTGTATAATATTGATACCCGGTTTGATGAGTTTTATTTGCCTGAATTCATATTCTGATGATAACAGTTTGCGCAGCGACACAGATACTTTAAGATCTCCGCAGTCAAAAAATATCGTGTTGCTTTTGTGTTCATACACTTTTAGCCCCGATGCGTGTACGGTGCCGGTAAAGAGGTTTACCCAAAGATGGTTCATCGTGATCTTTCTGCCGGTCCATTGCTCGCTGTTTTTTTCTATTACATATTTGGCAATGGGAGAAATGAAAATAAATGCGAGGAAGATAAGGCTCGCAAGGACTATTAAAAAGATATAAATGATTCGGCGCAGTTTCATAATCAGGTAGCCAAAAGTAAGGAATAAGGAGATGCTGAATACCATGTCTTAGCCGGGTCTCCCGCCAGGGGACCCGGCGTACACGCGGACACAAATTTATTTACGTAAATCCACTGCAAGCACATCCATAATATAATACACAGGATGCAGCGATTTGAAATAGCTGGGACGCTTAAGCGAATGATAAATTAAATCATTTCCTTTCAAGTTCGATGGTATTACCCTTTACATTCCATCCTTCCGTTTTCAACATAACCGGTGCGTGCGCATCAATTTTTGAAAGCGGGCAGGATACTGTAACAGTAACTGATTCATGCGGTGCTAATGAAAAATAATTTTTTGACCAATAACTGGGTAATATTTCTTCGCCTTTATTCATCAATTGAGGATTCACAAAGAATGCAATGTGGCCGGAAGCATTGGAAAACTGCAACGTGAATTCATAACTGTCTTTTGTTTTGCGCTCACTGATCCTGGACGACTGTACAACTGCTCCGGGCATGTCTTTCAGTTTGGTAAAATCATGGTTGGGAGTAAACCAATACACATTCTCCGAAATCTTTTTTCCGTCGCTTCCTTTCAGATCGAGAAATACAAATGCAATGTCGTTTACGTTGGCAAGAATATCTTTTATTGAAATTAATTTCTTTACATCGGAAGCATTAATATCGGTTGTTCCGGTTTTTGTATATGAAACCGTTCCATCCATATGTATTACACGTACATCAAATGCAAGTGAATTAAGTTTACGGTATGTCTTGTTTACCAGCGCCACACTTGAATCATCCAGGTTGAGCTGAATATGCACCGGCTCGCATGCATCCTGCATAAAATAGTATCCCGCATTAGGTTCGAGGTACCAATCGTATACCTGCCATATCACGCTCGGGAATGCGGCATTCAGTTTCCAAAGCATTACACCACCGGTTTCATTTAGTTTATGTTCCGCTGCTTCAAAAATGGCGCGGTAGGAATCTGCATTCATCAACTGCATTTTGTCACAATAGTCTTTCATGCTTTCAGGCTCGCCATATCGCTGTACCATATTTTTATAATAAATATCATACTTGCCATTGCCGCTGCATGCATCATGATAGCCCCAGGTGTTATTGAGCGGGTAGGGGAGAGAAGAATCAGGAACAAGATTTGAAATTATTTTCGGCAACGTACTATACGGCGGTTGTGACGGCACACCCGTTTCATCTTTGAAGAGCCAGTCATGCCCGCGATCTACGAGTTGATAATAGTGTGCTTCATCTACCCATGAATAAGGCCCGCCACTGTATACACCTGGTGCTTTATCATCAGGCCAGGAGCCCTTCCATCCTTCCGGCAGATGAGCAAAACCTGAAGAGCATGGAATGAAGGGGCGTGTACCATCGAGTGTAGCCACATTATTGCGCATCGCATTGTACAGTTCTTCCCTTGCATGGCCTTCATTGCCGCCAGTCCATACCAGCAGGCTGGGATGATTCCTGATGCGAAGAATAGTACTGATCACATTGCGTACAAAAACATTTGCCTGTAGCGGCCAGTCGCGTGAACCTTTGAATTCACCCTGCGTGTCGCCAGTGATCCAGAAATCCTGCCACACCAATAATCCATATTTGTCTGCGAGTTCATAAAAGTCATCCGTTTCTCCGAGGCCGCCGCCCCATATGCGAACGAGATTGATGTTGGAATTCCTGCAGAGATGCAATTCATAATCATTCCTGATCGAATCACGGTTCAGCATCATATCGGGCACCCAGGCTCCGCCTGTAATATGAATGCGTTCGCCATTTACATAAAAATCGCGACGGGTAAAGCCGTTTACGATTACAGCTTTTGAGCTCACTGTTCTTATTCCAAATGCGAAGGAAGTGTCGTCAGAAATTTCATTGCCGGTTTTGTATTGAATTCGCATACGATACAAGTTCGGTTGTCCGTAACCGTTAGGCCACCACAGTTTTGGATGTTGTATCATCAGTTGTTTTACTTCTTTCGGATCAAAAGAAATATCGGATGTCCGCCCGGCATCCATCTTTACCGGCCGGTTTATGATAATCGTTTCTCCATGAAAATTTTCAGGGCTTATAATAAGCTTCAGATTTCCGTTTTCAGCACGGTCACTATAGTTTGTTAAACCAAGATGCAATGAAATTGCAGCAGTACTTGTGTCCGGAAGTTTCGGAAGGTCTGTAATAATATGCGGTTTACTGATCACTACCTGTCCCGTAGTTCTTAAATATACAGGTTGCCAGATGCCGATATTTCTGTCGCGTACTGCGGGAATCCAGTCCCATCCTACAGAACAAAGTTCGGTTACGTTCTTGCCGATATCGCCTGTCGGACCGCCGTTTTCATAAAAGTCGCCGAGGGCGGTCAATTGCGGATGGGCGGGAAGGCCGGGATAGTCCAGAGGAAAGATCTCTACGGCCAATGCATTTTCATCACCTGCCTTTATTGATTTGCTCACGTCGAGAAAATAATCGGCAAACATACCGGCCATTTGTGACGAGTCTGCAATCAGATCGCCATTGAGCCACACGGCTGCACGATAATTAATGCCCTTAAATATCAACTGGAAATGTTTGCCTTTATCTGATGCGGGCACTGAAAATGTGGTTCTGTACCAGTAAGGTTTTTTCCATGGATTGGGTTCGTTGGGTAAATAGCTGTATTGTTCGAGATGGTATTGTTGGTTAAAAGAATCCGAAGCATCCGGTATCAGCATATTATTCATGCCAATGTAGGGATCGGGATATACCTTATTTTGTACGAGTCCCGAAAGCACAGTACATGGTACCGTAACCGGAAACCAGTAATTTTTCGAGCCATAATTTTTTTGCGAAAGCACGTTTCCCGGCGCGGTGACCACCGCCGAAGATTGCAAATCAAATTTGCTGAGCTGTACCTGTTTTGTTTGAGCGGACAACAGGTTCGTCGCCAGGAGTGTGGCAACGAACAAATAAAAGCGGCATTTCATTATTACTATAATTTGCGGGCAGGACTTATTGCCGTCGAAATTATAGCATTTAATTTTTTGTTACGATGATTTCCGGGCTTTTTGTTCTTTTTTTTTAACCATACAAGGCAGGCAAGAGATACAACAATTTCTTACATGCCTTATGTTTCCTGTATGGTTAATGAATTATATGGGCACCTAATTTAGAACCGGGCTGTTTTTGCGCACTGCCGGATGCATAGTGGCTGCCACACCAATCCGGTTCCACGCATTAATGGTAATGACAGCCATAATGATCTCAGCCGTTAATGATTCACCAAAAGTTTCGATGGCTTTTGCATAAGTCTCGTCACCCAGGCCATGTTGATGAATGAGCGTCACTTCTTCTGTAATGGCAAATAATAATCTTTCTTCTTCTGTAAAAACATTGCCGGCTTCGCGCCATGCGCTTACGAGTAAGACTTTCTGCAGGGGAATTCCCACTTTCAATGCATCGTGCGAATGTGCATCGGTACAATAAGAGCAGCCATTGATTTGCGAAGCTCTTATCTTAAGTAATTCACGATATTCCTTGTTGATGGATGAGTTGTTTACAAATGCATCCATTGCTTCCATGGCAACATATGCGGCGGGTTGCACTTTTCCGAAATTGAATCTCTGGTTCATTTTGTTTATATTAATCTGTTGTAATGATAAAAAAATTTTTTATTTCAAACCCGCTTTCTGTCTATGTTTCGACGGGGCTCAATATGACAGAAGCTTTTAGCCTGAGCTTGTTGAAGGCGGGTTTTTTATTGGTATTTAATTTTTAAACATGATACTGATCGTGGCTGTTGAAAAAAGCTTCGCGTTCCCCGCCAGAGAGGTTCAACTCGCTATTCGCCAGTTTCTCCAGGCCTTTAAAAAAATCTTCACGGTTGCCGGCACCGGTAAACATAAACTCCAGCCTGCTTCCCGGCTTCAATGGCCTGAAACCATGTGGCGTCATCGGGGGAATGATAGCAGTATCTCCCGGACGAAAAAGATGTTCTTTCTCATTCAGCATAAAGGAAAACTCACCTTCCAGCACGGTAAATATTTCCGTCATTTTTTTATGATAATGCGTATTGTATTCCAGTTGGGTGTTGGGGTAAACTCCCTCATAGAAACCGAATGCACCTTGCGACGGATAAGAAGTAAGATGAAAGATATATTCGCTGCGGCCGGTTTTAATTCCGGACTTTTCACCTGCCCGGATAATTGTGGCATTTTGGAACTCCATAATTTTTTATTTATGTGACAACATCAATTAAGAACACAAAGCTCGTGCGCAATGCGGCCAAAAAGAATAGACGATCTTGAGAAAAGCATGTAAGATTTACAATGCAAATTGTTGCTGGTAGTTTTTGGGAGACACCTTCGTATACTTCTTAAAGAAATTGGAAAAATAAAAAGGATCATTAAAGCCCAGTTCGTATGCCACTTCCTTCACAGAAAGATGCTGATAAGTGAGCAATCGTTTAGCTTCGGATGCGATGAGGCCATAGATCACGTTTTGCGCGGTTCTGCCGGTATGCAGTTTTGCCTGTTCATTCAGTTTGGCTTCTGTAGTGCTGAGCATTTTAGCTATCTGTGATAATGAATAGTTGTGTTTAAAATTAGCGCGTACAAGTTCAAGGAATTTAAGAAACAGTGCATCCGGTTTCCATATTTCATTGCCGCGGTTCAGCTTGGCGCGGTTGATTTCGACAAGTATGAGTTCTATCCGCGAATGAATGGTGATGAGATATTGATAAGGATGCGATTGTAACTCCTGCTGAATCATTTCCAGTTGTGATTCGACAAAAGAATGATTTTTTACAGCGATCACTTCATTCATATCAAAATGGCAAAACAAACCATTTTGAAAAATGAGCTCTATATCATTGTCTGTTTTGCAAAAGAAATCAAGAGTAAATTCGAGAATAAATCCTTTGGCGCTTTTTTGTTCTTTTATATAATGTACCTGCCCCGATGTGATGGTGATGACATCATTTGTCCTTAATTGAAATTCATTTTCATCAACAGAAACGGTTATTGATCCTTTCGAACACCATATCAGCACATATTTTCTGATGCGTCGCGGATGGTAAATTTCGCTATGCTCTGAAAATGATTTTATTTCTATCATCGTGTTGCAAATTTCGGAAATGTTTCCTGATAATATATTTTCGGGTATTATGAATGTCTTATAAATTCATTTAACCATATTTTTGATTATCTAAAACCGCCTACATGTGCCATATGAAGAGTTTCCTTTTCACTTTGTTCATTATTTGTTCATTCGGAGCTGTTAAAGCGCAAAATATAAGTATCAACAATAATGCTGGCGAAAGAAAGATTGCATTCGGTGATGAGAAAATAAAGATGATCCTGGATTATAACAGCAGGGCAATCGTTTCATCAGTAGTGATAAATGGCCAACAGGTAATTGATGAAAACGGCGGCATTTATTCATCGCTTAAAATGGTAAATGCGTACTATTCAAGCCGGCAACTTTTGTCACAGCCCAAATTACACATCACCGGTAACGCAATCACACTTTCAAATATTACCTATGGCAATAAAAAGCTGCCCGTACACGAGATATGGAAGTTTGTGATAACAAATAATGATATTCAATTCTCCATCATAAGAAGTGTTTCAAAAGCATTTACTGCAGAAAAGATTGGACTCCCGGTTTTTGTGTTTAAAGATACAAGCGTATGGAATGGCGCGTATACAGATTATGGCGGCCTTGCCTGGTTTTATTTGTTTAATAAAAGATTGGATACTTATGGTGTGCATACGCATTCATCTGAATTTTGGAATAGTGAAACCGGTAACGGACTTACTGTTTCTGTTTCCTCGCCGGGCAATCATGTGGCAACAGATTATAGCCGCACTTCAAAAGATCAGGTGGCCTGTAACATTGCTGTTGCGCCAAATGAATTGACCTATCGTTTCGATTCGGGTACGTATAGACGAAGATATGTGCGCGATACAACAGATGTGTGGGCTCCTATTATGATGAAGCCAGGCACTACGACTACCACTGTTACACTTTCTTATTTTGATTATAACAAAACTTCTGATCGTGGAAAAATGGCGGGCATTAATGGACAGGAAGTGAAGAACGTATTAAATACGATTGCAAGAATTGGCGTCATCGACAAACAACATTTTGGCGGTAATAGCTGGCACACACCTTACGGGCCTATTTGTTTGCACGAGCAATACATCGCCCAATTGGGATTAGGCATTGACGACAGTAATTATTTAAAAGGTTACCGCGATTGTCTTGATTTTTACCGCGACAATGCAATAAGACAGGATGGGAGAGTGTGGCCACGATGGGCGTACACCAATGAAGATGCGATGCCGGGAAAATTTACCGATAAAGGTTTTTATGAAGCGCAATGGGGATACCTGATGGATTCCAATCCTGACTATGTCAGCGATGTGTCTGACCTGTATAACATGAACGGGGACATGGCATGGGTGAAGACGCAACAACGTGCCTGCGAAAAAGCGTTAGACTGGATTTTAAAAAGAGACAGTAACCACAACGGCCTTGTGGAAATGATGACTGATAATGAAAAGCAAAAGCGGGGCAGCGACTGGATAGATATTATCTGGGCATCGTATGAAAATGCATTTGTAAATGCCAAGTTGTATCATGCACTAGCGCTTTGGTCAAACATTGAAAGGCAGTTGGGAAATTCAACAAAGGCTGACTATTATCAACAATTTGCTGCGAAGCTGAAAACGAGTTTTAATAAGTCAACTTCTGACGGTGGCTTCTGGGATGATGACAGGAAATGTTACATCCACTGGCGCGATAAAGATGGTTCCATCCATGGCACCAATATGGTAACGCCTGTAAATTTTATGGCTATTGCTTATGGCATTTGTGATGATAGTGCAAGGGCAAAATTGATTTTGGATAATATAGAAACCGAAATGGAAAAAGAACATCTTTTCTTCTGGCCGATCTGTATGTATAGTTATGAACCAGGTGAAGGCAATGACTGGCAGTTTCCTTTTCCCAATTACGAGAATGGCGATATCTTTTTATCGTGGGGTTCTGTTGCTGTCAAGGCTTACTCGATGTACAAACCGGAGGTGGCTTTGAAGTATGTAAAAAATGTATTAGCACAATATGCAAAAGACGGGCTTGCCTTTCAGAGGTATGGACGCGAAAAGCAGGATGGCCGTGGCGATGATATTCTTTCCGGAAATAGTCTTGCGATTGTAGGTTTGTATCAATCTATTTATGGCATCAATCCTTTATACAACCGGTTTTATCTTGATCCGCATATAACCAAAGAACTTGCGGGCACGCAGTTGAAGTATAATTACCGGGATCAGCAATTATTGATTGGCCTTGATATGAATCACTATTCTGTATCTAACGGTCGTTTCACAATTATTTCCAAAACCAACTTTGGTTTTTACAGCAAAGGTAATGAGCTATCATTTTTCAATAAAAAAAGTGATACAGCATCATTGCATGTTATCGCACGGTCGAACGACAAAATAGTAATTGACGTCAAAAGCTGGTCAGTTGACCAAATGTCGTGGCAGCAATCGGTTGACGCTACACATCGTGGCGAGATTACTTACCGGTTAAATGGTGTAGATGTTAATTCAACTTACGGTATTTCCGTTAATGGTAAACAGGTTCAAAAAGTTCAAGGCAATGCTTTTGGTAGCATTACTTTTAATTATCAATTGAATGCTGGTGAAAAATCGAATGTATTTGTGGTAACGAAACTGTGATAATGCATTTCGTATCGCATTACTTCACCTCTTCAAACGTAGTATCTTCTGCTGAATAATTTTTTTCTCTTCGTTGTGGCACACTGCAGTTTCCGGCTGCGCAGCAGCCGATATTAAAAATGGGTAATATGGCAAAGCCTGCTCCTAAAAGAATATAACTCCAGTCGTGGAATTGCACGCCCTGGATGATAATTAAAACTGCCAGTGCCAGGCGCAATATGCGCATGAAATTCCAGCCCTTCAGGTAGTTTTTTATTTCAACTAAAAAAGTGTTCATAGTGTTTTGTATGTTAGCAAAACTATTTGCATAGACCGGTTTATTGTGTGATCTTGGTTACATAGCCGCTGCCCAACCTTTTTGCCTTTAATTCTGAATACGTTTCGGGATCAGGCGATTATCTCACAGGAGGAGTAAAACAAGTTTTTCCCTGAACGATTGTTTTTTCAACGTTAATATCTTCATCAAAGATCACAACATCTGCATCTTTACCAGGTGCGATGCTGCCTTTTCTGTCTTGTATATTTAATAGTCTTGCAGGCGTAGCCGTGATCATTTTTATTGCATCGATGAGAGGAACATCTGCCATTGCGATCATTGTTCTTACGAGACGGTCTGCTGTGGCAACGCTTCCCGCAAATGAACTTCGGTCAGGCAATTTAGCAACACCATCTTCTACTACTACTTTGGTGCCGTATTGTGCGTTGCCCAAAATACTTTCCTGGTCACTTGTTCCTGCGGCACGCATAGCATCGGTGATCAATGCGATCCGGTCTGTACCTTTTATTTTATACACGAGTTTTAGTAATGGCGCAGGAAGATGAATGCCATCCGCAATAATTTCTACATCCATGTCATCAATGAGATAGGCGCTTTCAATAACGCCTGCATAACGGTATGCATTTCTTCGCGTAACACCCGACATGGCAGAATATAAATGCGTGATCAATGAATAACCGTTGTTAAAAGCGTCCAGCACTTCCTCATAAACAGCATCGGTATGCGCTATTGCAGGTAAAATATTTTTTGATTTCAGATAACGGCCAAATTCAATCGCACCTTTCAGTTCGGGCGCTGCACTCCACCGTTTAATGCAGGAATACCTGGAGAGAATTTCCTGGTATTCATTGGGATCCGGGTCTCTTATGAAACGTACATCCTGTGCGCCTTTTTGATTCAGGGAAATGTAAGGTCCTTCCAGGTGCATGCCCAGCAATTGTGCGCCATTTACATTTTTTGTTTTTGCACTTTCAAATGCATCGAGCGTTTGTATTAACAATTCTTTTGTGGCAGTCAGCGTGGTGGGCAGCATTGATGTAGTGCCATACTGTGCATGTGTTTCGGCAATTTTTAGAAAGGCAGTTTCCGTGGCATCCATAAAATCATAACCACCGCCACCATGCACATGGATATCGATAAAACCCGGCGCAACGTATTTCCCATTGGCATTTATTACTTTTGCATCACCTGCTTCAATATTTTGGCCACTCACTTCTGCGATGGTGCCCCCCGAAATCAATACACACCCGCCTTCAATAATTTTATCCGGAGTTATTATTTTGCCATTAACGATTTTTATTTTATCCGGTTGCATCAGGAATGTTTAATGATTACTCAGGAGAGCTGCAGAATCTTTATCAAGATAAACTACACAATTTTCGTGCTGTTGTAAAATACTTGCCGGGTAGATATTTGTAACAGGATGCTCCAGGCAGTTCTTTACTGCTGTTGCTTTTCTCTTACCCGGCACTGAACAAATAATATGCTTTGATTTCATGATCTGCTGCACTGACATGCTGATCGCATTCTTCGGAACTTCATCCAACGAAGTAAACCAGCCTTCATTCATTTGTTGTTGCCTGCATGCGTTGTCTAGTTCAACAATAATATAAGGTTGTTCTGTTTCAAAATCAGCAGGCGGATCATTAAATGCAATGTGCCCGTTTTCACCAATACCGATTAAAGCAACATCAATGGAATATTGTGAAATCAATGCTCCGAGCCTCTCACATTCCTGCTGTGGATCGGCTTCTCCATTAATTAAATGCGCTTTCTTCAACGAAACTTTTGAAATAAATCTTTCGGTTAAATATTTTCTGAAGCTGGCAGGATGGGTTATGGGCAAACCGATATATTCATCAAGATGAAACATAGTTACCTTGCTCCAGTCTATCTCTTCAGCGATGAGTTGGGTTAATGTTTCAAATTGACTGGTTCCTGTTGCAAGAATCAAATTTGCAGCTCCGTTGGTTTCAATCGCTTTACGCAATAAGAATGCTGCATCTTTTGCGACTGCCTTGCCGAGATCCTGGGCAGTATTATATATATCTATTTTCATGCTTAGTGCAAAGTTTGCAGTTTTTAAAACGCGATGCAATTTATGATAATGTAGTGTAATGCTATTTTATGCGCCGGTATTTTCCGCTTTATGAAAGTGGTAGTCGACTGTCACACGCTCATTTGTTTCATCACATTTACCCGGGGTTTGATCACATTTTAAAAAATCATTTTTATTGTTGTACTAATCTTGCTGAAAATAATTTGCATATGAAAGTAAGATGGAGGCAACACGAGATGATACTGGTTAATGTCATTTTTATTATCCTTGCCCTAAGTTATTTCCTTGATCTGCATAATACGGCAGCCGATCAGTATGCAGGGCCTTTTATCAACAACCATGTTCCTTTTAATTTGTATAAGAATGTAGTATTGCCTGATGTGGGAATGGGAATATTAATTTATTGCGCCTACCTTTTTATAAACCTGTTTACGCTACGGCGATTTCTTTCGCCAAAAAAATACGAAGCAGGAACCTCAGGAATATCGATTTCTTTTAAAAAGGTTTCGCTGCAGGAAATGGCAATTAATGTCCTAAAAGAATATGCATGGCTTTTGATCCAGGCCGCATTGATCATTTTACTGCTTGGTACAGCATTAAATATTGCGACCTACTATAAGCATGAATGGCAATTTCATTATCCCGGTTTCTCATTCTTTCCAAAGAAGGGATATAATCCAAACTCAATGATCAACATCGGGGCAGCCTATGGAATTGTATTCGTCGTAATGCTTCTTTATTTTCTGTATATAGTATTTCGTGAAAGCATCATTCATTTCATCGAAGGGGCAAAAGAAAAGAGCGCTTTTTGGACTCTGATCTGTAACCAGGTTACCATTACCATGGTTTATTATTTCGCGTTGCCTGTTTTCTTATTATCATTTAATATTATTCATGAACAAACTTTTTACCCTGCGTATTATTTGGCGACATTCGCTCTATTTGCCATGTACATGAGCAATACGTATTGGCTTTTCCCAATGCTGGGTACTAAATCATTTTTTCCCCAAAAAATAGTATCACGCTTATTAATAACCTCTTTTTTATTTTCTTTTCCTGTGATGCCTGTCATTCACGAAAATGGCCCGGTTGCACTGCTTTATGCGTGGGCAGCGCAGCTCTTTATAGTCACGCCGCTTACCTGGCTCATGTATCAGCAGCAAAAAGACAGGATATTGCAATTAAGAGGTACGGAAAAGGCTTTAATCAAATCAAATACAGATCTGCAGTTCCTGCGCTCCCAGATAAATCCGCACTTCCTTTTTAATGTGCTCAATACTTTATACGGTACTGCCCTGCAGGAAAATGCAGAACGTACGGCAGCAGCGATTCAAAAGCTGGGTGACATGATGCGTTTTATGCTCCATGAAAATAATCTTGATTTTATTGACATGCAGAAGGAAGTTGAATATCTCGAAAATTACATTGCCCTGCAGAAATTACGTACTCAATTTTCACCGGATATTCTTATAGAAGATGACATCGATGTGCAGCATTGTAATTACAAAATTGCCCCCATGTTATTAATTCCGTTTGTTGAAAACGCCTTTAAGCATGGTATCAGCCTGAAAGAAAGATCATGGATTAAAATTAAGCTGGCATGCAACGACGGAAATATATTTTTTGAAGTATCTAACAGTATGCATACACGAAATGAAAATGATCCTGAAAAAGAAAGATCAGGCATCGGGTTCAAAAATGTGATGGAAAGATTAAAGCTGATCTATCCCGGAAAGCACCGGGTATCAGTAAATGGAGACGGAAAAGAATTCTTTGTAAAGCTCTCCATTCAGCCCTCCAACTAATAATATCATTAACCATAATTTTTTTAAATGAAATCAATCTTAATTTACCTGTTATTGTTTTTTTCTGCGACGATCCGGGCACAGACAAGTGATCAAATCATTATCGGCAAATCGGACAGCATCTATTCAAAAATTTTACACGAAAACAGGAAGATGTGGGTGCATGTTCCCGGTAACGATTCACCGGATGGCATCTTCGCCCCCCAACATTATCCCGTTGTGTATCTGTTGGATGGGTGGGAGCAAAATTTTAGCATGCTGACATCAGTGATAGAATTGTTAAGCGGTGGCGGCGGTAATCTCGCGTTTCCTAAAATGATCGTAGTAGGAATTCCAAACACCAACCGCACAAGGGATTTAACGCCTACCCACGTCACGGCGCTACCCATGATGGATAGTGCGGAAGCCAGTACTTCTGGCGGCGGTGAACAATTTATTTCCTTTATACAGAAAGAACTCATTCCCCATATTGATTCCGTGTATCCAACAGCACCTTACAGAATTTTTATCGGGCATTCCTTAGGTGGATTGATGACACTTTACACGCTCATTCATTACACAAACTTATTTAATGCTTATGTAGCTATTGACCCCAGTACATTTTGGGACGATAAGATTGTTTTAAACCAAATGAAAGATGCGCTTCAGAAGAAGCGATTTGAGAATCATTCCTTGTTTCTTGCTGCCGCAAATACAATGAACAGCGGGTTTGATACCAGCATTATCGGGCCTATCATGCGATGCAATTTTCAGCTTGGCGATTATTTGAAGACTTATACAAACAGTAAGCTGACATCCTTTTATAAATATTATCCCGACTATGATCACGGCTCTGTTCCTGTTCCTGCCGAATATGATGCATTACGATCTGTTTTTAATTTTTATAACTTGAACTTCCCTTTTGCAGAATTCTTTAAATCGTCTTACAAAGGAGATACATTATTGAGCGCCCATTATGACAACATCAGCAGGAGGATGGGCTATAAAGTATCGCCGCCTGAGCAATTCGTGAACGGATTAGGATATCAGCTTATGAGTATGCACCAGTTTGACCGGGCCTTTTATTTTTTTGCAATGAACATTAAAAATTATCCCGGAAGCTTTAATGCATACGATTCTATGGGGGATCTTTATAATACTGAAGGTGATAAACAAAAAGCAATTGAATATTACAAGAAAACCCTGGAACTCCGTGACTGGCCAGACACAAAAGAGAAACTTGAAAAACTGCAGGCAAATAAATAACGCCTGATACAAGAAGAAGATTTTATTTTTGAATATAAATGTGTCATTAAGCATGCTTGCAGCTATTGCTATAGATGATGAACCGATTGCCCTGGATGTTGTCAGAGGTCTCTCAGAAAAAATCCCTTTTATAGAATTAAAGGCAGTTTTTACCAACGCATTTGAAGCGGCCGATTTTCTTCGAAAGGGAAAGATCGATCTTATTTTTCTCGACATCAAAATGCCCGACATTTCGGGGATTGATTTCTTAAAATCAATTTCCGATCCGCCAATGGTGATTTTCACTACGGCATACAGCGAACATGCAGTACAGAGCTTTGAACTGGATGCCATTGATTATTTGTTAAAACCTTTTTCATTGGCACGGTTTTTAAAAGCATGTAACAAAGCCAATGAACAACACGAACTGAAAAAAAATAACAGTGATATTTCATCACATTCATCCTCTGTTTTTATAAAGAGCGGCTATGATCAGGTCCGTGTAGACCTGAGTGATATACTTTATGCAGAAAGCAGTGGCAATTATATACAGTTTGTGCTGGCTGATCAAAAAATTATTTCACGTCTTACCATGAATGATGCAGAAGCATTATTGCCTCCTGCAGATTTTATACGTGTGCATCGTTCCTATATTGTTGCAAAAAATCACATCAGCAAAATTGAAAAGAACTCCGTCTGGATCGGACAAATCGAAATTCCTGTGGGCGCCAGCTATGTAAATGACGTTTTAAGGATAACCGGGTAAGAAACGATCTGCAAGTTATAGTAAAGAAATATGATTAGTTTCATTTAAGCGGACGTAGCCTTCAGGGAGAGATGAGGCTTCAGGTTATTTTTTATTTATTTCATTTTATTTTCTTACACTTTATCTCGTTTCCGCTCTGGTGAAAGATAAAACCATCTACTTCGCCTTGCCCGTTTCTGGTAAATTCTATCTGCACATCTTCTTCCTTCTCGAAGAAAGCATCTTTTTTTTCTGCGAATATTGTTTTGGGTGATTGTCCCGTCGGGGTAGCAATTAATACACTGTCTTTTGCTTCCATCTTTACGGTAAGGCCGGGGCGCACTTCGTATTCGCCATTATATTGCTGCATGCTTTGCTCATCAAGGCTGATGGCCTTTCTTTCCCCTGGCAGTTCATATTTTTTATTGTATAAAATAGCATAGATACTACTGCTGATGGCATCGATAGATTGATCGGACGCATTACTCAGGAGAATGATGCAGACATCGTCCTGCGGTATACGCGATATGGTAGTGATAAAGCCGGGGATACCACCATCGTGTTGAACTCTTCTTTTACCATCAATGCTGTCTATTGCCCATCCGTATCCGTAGTTATTTTTTACAGGTGTATAAGCTTCCTCCTGTTGTGATTTGGATAAAATGACATCGTGCTCAAGCGCCTGGTGCCACAGGTATAAGTCGCCGGTTGTAGAGTATATAGCTCCTGCAGAAAATGAAATAGTCGAATCTACAATGGGAGCAGTTATTGTGTCTCTGTCATTCAATGTAAAATATCCTACAGCTTTATCAGGACTACTCAAATGTGCAAAATCAAAACCGCTATGTGTCATATGCAGTGGCGTAAAGATATATTTACGTACAGCCTGTTCATAAGACATTTTAGTTACATCTTCAATAATGTAACCAAGGAGTGAATAACCGCTGTTTGAATAACTCCATGAAGTGCCGGGCGAAAAATTCAGTGGTTTATTTTCGAAGAGCGCCATCATTTCTTTACGGCTCTTTGGTTTGGTGATTTCATTTTTCATGAAATTTTCATCATTGGTGTAATTATAAATTCCTGACGTATGGGTTAATAGCTCTTTTATGGTAATGCTGTCACCTTTGGGATAATCCGGAAAATATTTATTGAGATTATCTGACACGGATAATTTACCGGCCGCCTGCAATTTCAGGATCACCGCCGAAGTAAACTGCTTGGTGACAGATCCCAACTGGAAGATGGTATATTCATCATTTATTACATCGTGTGCCGCATCGCGGTAGCCATAACCTTTGCTGAGCAGGATGGTGCCTTTTTTGGCAACCAGTGCGGTTCCATTGAACCGGTGTATTTTCACATAGGCATCGATCAATGTGTCTATTCGGGCGGCATCATTCTGTGCAAAGCACGAATGAATTAATAAAAGAGCCGCTATCAAACAGGTAGTTTTTTTCATGTATAAAATTATTGGGAATAGGTAAAGATATAATACTTATTGTATCTGCAATTTCAAATCTAAGATCGACGCAAGTTCACGTAGCTGCGATTTGGATTAATCCTATACTTATTCACCAGGCATAAGACGGTATCTGCGTTACACTGGTTACACCGGGCTGAGCGGAAAACTTCCAATTCATGAAGGTTCAATTTTTTCTTAGCAGGTAATAACCAATATGCGGATACTAATGCCTGCAATTGTGTTTTACAAAAGGAAGGCTTTCGGTATCCCTGCTTATTTTTCGGGTATCCGTTGCCGTTAGCAATCAAAAAGGATCAGCGGAGGATATATATTTTCTGCCCCTGCTTTTCTCCCCGGTTATTGATTAACCATAAAACATACATTCCCCGGCTAATATTGGTTGGAAGGGTAATGCTGATCGGATTGCCTGCGCCGGAAGCAACAGTCCGTTTGAAAATGATAGCTCCGGCCACATTGGCAAGCGCCACATGAAGCATTGCGTTGCCTGTAAAGTGGGCATTGTTTTGAATATATATTTTATCTTCTGCAGGATTGGGATACACCAACATCACATTGAGGTTAAATGATACTTTTTGTACCAAAGAGTACTTATAACTGCCATTATGATACACTGCCTTAAGCCGGTAGTAATTTTCATTGTCGAGCGGCTGCAAGTCATCAAAAGAATAATAATGTGTTTCGGGCATTCCCTGTATCGCATCTACAGTGCCTGTCTTTTCAAAATCAGTGGTAACGCCGCTTCTTTCAATCTCAAAATGATCCACCGATCCATTCTGGTCTGACCACGTCCACGACAGGTGCGCAGTTTTGTTTTGAATGTTTTTTGCGGTGAACCTTAACAAATTATTTTCGAGTGTGCCTCCATCGATGAGTCTTATATTAAAGCTGTCGACCGCGGCGGTCCCCAATACAGAATTATTGCGACTCGTATACGCTAATCCAACGTATGGGTAGCTGCCCAATGCGAGCGTTACAGTATCGAGGGGAGTCCAGGTGATGCCGTCAGGCGAAACATAACTCATATACATATTACCCGAGTTTTTTACGCGAAGCCAATAAACAACCGAGTAGCCTGAAAATACCGTACTCGTTGTGGTACCATTTTGAGTAGTCCTCATCTGCATGGAAACGCCGTTTGCGGGCGTGAGCGAAAGGAATACATTGGGAGAGCCCGGATCGAGATTCTTACGAAACATGATACCGCATCTTGCCGAAAAATTGGTGTTTTGTATATTATCAACCCGCATCGTTACGTCAAGATAATTTATACCCTGGGTAGGTCTCAGGCAATAATGGAATGCATCTGTGTTGCCACTGATGTCACTACCAGAGGCAGTGATGGTATATTTTTTTGTTGCAGCATCATAACAAACATCGCCTGCAAGCGCGGTATAGCCGATGTCGGCACTCGTCCATCCCGAAAGCAGAGTGCTGCTACAAACAGAAGCAGCGGGAGGATTTAAACCATATACATTCAATGCCTTGGAAAAGCTGGCCATGTACACCTTGCCATTTGCTATTGTGGGACAGACAAACTTGGCAAAATTTCCTATTGCATCCCGTTGCGCACTCCAGTTGCTGTTCCACAATTCATGAGTCACATCTGTAGCATCAAATGCCTGCAATTCTCCGGGCACCGTTGCGTGGTTTGCACTGCCGTTTATGGAATGCGATGCCCATATAATGCCTGTTCCGTCCTTTGTGCCGTTTGAGGAAATTGCCAGCAATCCGCCCGGCATTCCTACAGTCAGTTGTGTATTGCCAACAATAGTATTCAGCGTATCAAAAAGCATACTTGCTCTCATAAACGGAAACTGTTTCAGAAATCCGGGAGACGTGGTCGTCGACGAAGCCCACGCGTATACATATTCATTGTCGTTATTGTCTTTGAAGTATACCGGCGTTCCGTGAAGGTTGCGATAGAAGCTGGTTCCTGAGTTATTCACGCTTAATGTCTCAAGTACATTAGAATTGTCCGCAGTGTAGCCGCCCATCGCGGTATCGTTGATCAGGTACAAAATTCCTTCCTTGCTTCCCGATAACGAGAGTGTAGTATTCGGGATCAACAATGCTCCGTCGGTACCATAATCCAGGTCTGCAGAATTCAGAAAACTATAATTGTTTGGCGTAAAGAAGTCTTTGACTTTTAGTTGCCCGGATGCCGTTGTAAGCCTGATCACACTTTCACCTCTGTTAGTGGTATCATTCGGATTGCTTCCTGAGCCTGTAGTACCATTTCCTGTAGTAACATATATATAACCACTATCATCTACAGAGGGTGCCTGTCCGCCCATCCATATACCCGACTTGCTTCCATTGGCGCAGTCATTGTAGACATACTTTTGCGCCAGTGTTTTTGAATTATACCCGATAACCCATCCCTGGTAAGGATCTAAATCACAATGGGATGACCAGCTAATGTACACTACACTATCATATAACAAGAGAGCCGGACGTTGATTTTGCGTTTTTGGGTTGAAGGTAATTATTCCCCCGACGCTCCCGCTGCCTGTGCCGGGGTACGTAGCAGTAATCTTAACCGGGCTGTAAGGCCTTTCTGCGCCTGTAGTAATATCTAATGCATGCAGGTATTGAAGATAAGAAGAGCCATTGCCTGATACGCTGCGCGCTACCACATATAATGTATTTGTGCCGGTATCAATTACGGGTGTGCCGACAATACCCATATTACCAGTAAAATCCATATAGCTGCCGCCGCACGCCCCGGCGGCAGACAGATCGCTGTTGGTGGGTGGTCTGTAACCGGATGCATTGTATGTCAAATTCACCTGCCAATAGGGTGTGTCGATTGCCGAATCATCAGCGTCAAATGCATATACTGTATTATTTACTGTAGCGACAAATACGACGTTATGCGTACCTCCTCCAATAGAAAGGTTGCTCACTACTAGCGGTTGAGCATAGATTTGATCATCTACTGTCCGCGAAAAGATCTCTCCAAAGCGGCCACTGCCCACGTTACTTTGTGTGAGTTGAGTCTCCGTACTGTCCCAGCCCGTTCTTTTGAGATCGTTATGCTGGGTAATTACGTCCGTCTGTGCGCTTGCGGTACCATGAAACAAGAATAAAACAAAAAGGTACAATATACCCTTGCGCAGGTTAGCAAAGCTTAATAGCGGCAACATGTTCGTAAAATGTTAAAGAATCCAATCAGATACAGACAAATATAATTTTCCAAAGCGAGGAATGCAAGTGTTTGGCGTCATTTTTTCTGATTAAAGCCCCACAGGCTACTATATAGCTGTGTCACAGAGGAGCTTCCATGAGCCAATTTCTTGGATTGCGTGGTTACTCTCCTGATTCCTTGAAGATTTTGGAGAAAACAATTTGCCTGATGCGAATGGTCTCATGCAACCATCTACTGAATTTATTTAAGTCATAGGAACCACTGCTGACAACCTCCTTTGGGTCTTTTATTTTCAGGCAGGTAAAATATTCTGATTCACTCTGAAGAAATTTTCCGGATCATATTTCCTTTTGATCTTTGTAAGTCGTTCATAATTGTCCTTATAACTTGCTTTGATGCGTTCCTGTCCTTCATTCATAATGAAATTAAGATAGGCGCCGCCGGAAGAATAGGGGTGCAGTGCATTCCAATAATCTTTACACCAATTAGTGATCTTCTCTGCATTTGCGGCATCAGGGTCAACACCAATAATCACTCCTGCATATTTTGCATCACGGTAAGCCCAGGGAGTGGCATCTTTTGCTACCCTGCCTGCTGCGCCGGTAACAGGATATAAATGCATTTGTGATAGCGGTGTTGGGATAGCCGAACCAAACTCAAAATGTTTAGCTCTCGCTTCCGCCCCCAGTTCATTAAAGAAATCGGCGCGCCAATACCACTGTAGCCCCGGCGGCAACATTCCATCAAATAAACTTTGTACTGTTGGGTACGGCATCGGGCCCACATGTTGAAAGACCGGATCCATTGCCAGGATCGGTTTAAATATTTTTTCCGCTTTGTCTATGTCTCCGGTGTAGCACCACACAATTCCGCAAAACTTTTTCTTGTGAAGGAATTCAGGAAAAGGAGGGCCGGGTATCACCAATGTTGCAATGAACCCGTTCAGATCATCGGGTGCATTGTTCATAAATTCATCATACCACTTCATAATTTCGCCGGTTTGCTCTATCGGCCATAAGGTGGGTCCTGCAAAAACATTTTTTAAAGGATGCCCCTGGAATTTAAATGATGTCACAATTCCGAAATTTCCGCCGCCGCCGCGTATGGCCCAAAACAAATCGGAATGCTGGTTTTCATTTACCGTTACAAATGATCCATCTGCCAGTACCATGTCTGCTTCCAGTAAATTATCAATCGTAAGTCCGTACTTTCTTGATAAATATCCAACACCTCCTCCGAGGGTTAATCCGCCCACGCCTGTTGTGGAAATGATTCCGCCCGGCACTGCAAGTCCAAATGCATGAGTGGCATGATCCACTTCACCCCATGTATTTCCTCCCCCCACTGTCACTGTATTGTCGCCGGTATTCACCCGCACAAATTTTAATCCCGACAGGTCTATCACCATCCCGTCGTCGCATAGTCCCAGCCCGCCACCATTGTGTCCTCCACCACGAACCGCCAGGAGCATATCATGATCTCTGGCAAAATTCACCGCATATATTACATCAGCTACATCCGCACATTTTACGAACATGGCGGGATGTTTATCGATCATGGCATTGTACACCTTTCGCGTTTCATCATAGATAGGGTCACCGGGCAGAACAATTGTTCCGCGGAGTTGTGAAGCTAAATCTTTAACAGCTGTAGTAGCTGCACTTTTTACAGGAATTGACATAACAATGAATTTTATATTAAATGAACAGGCAGGCTATCTTAAATAGGTTATTCAAAATTATTTCCTTAAAAAAAATAAAGATGTAAATTTTGGTTCAATCATGTGTAATTTTTATTCACCGGCCGATTGCGATAGAAACAGGATGAATCAATTTGCGTGGTGCGACAGATGATCTGAAGGAGGGCAACCAAATTTTTTCTGAAAGCACCTGGAAAAATAAGAGGGACTGCTGAAACCTGTTTCAAAAGCGATTTCCGAAATATTACCGGCATTTTTATTCAATAACCTAAGCGCTTCCTCTAACCGGTAATCTTTAATGAAGGTGTGTGGAGATTTGCCGGTAAGGGAAAGCATTTTGCGATACAGTTGCGATTTGCTGCAAGCAAGCGGCTTATTAAAGTTTTCAACACTGAGATCAGTATCGTTCCACACCGATTCTGTATAATCCATCAGGCTTGTCAGAAATTTTTCATCATCAGGTGTAAGTGGCACCACTTTTTTTTTATCAACAGGGAAACCGGCATTCTCTTTTTTGTATAAATAATTTACTTCAGCAGACATGATGATGTCGCCTTTTACCACTTCGCACATTCTCTTTGCAAGTTTTACTGCTTCTTCAAAAAATAATTTTTTTTCGGTAACCGGCACACCGGCACTTATACCGGTCTTTAAAACAATTCGTTGATCCGCGAAATGATTGCTGAACCTGTCGAATAACTCACTTATTGCAAATGCCGCATTCACTGCATCTGACACCGATTTGAAAGAAACCAGGAAATGGTAATCTGTTTTTTCTACGGGCGTGCCGTTATGATTATTTAAAATTTCTGCGACCTCCTTGCAAAAGTTTTTCAGCATTGCGCGGAAAGTGGGGGAATCATTTTCAGGTAATGCATGCTTTCTAAGTTCAACCGCCACGATCGTTCTGAAAGCCGCTTCATCAATAATGTTCAACCCGGTGTCATCGGCTTTTCGGGGATCTTCAATTCGCCCGAGAAAAGACTCTACCAGCGAGGGCTCTACTTCAATGATCCGGTTGGGAACCTCGCCATGGGCTTCTTTATGCATTTTGTGTAATGCAGCTGCATCTGGTGCTTCGATGAGGCAGAATGCTGTTTTTCTTTTGTCGTCAAACCAGTAAGTAAGTCCCCTGCAACCATACAGATGTTGAACTTTCAAATCCTGCTGATGCAGCTCCGCCACATTTTCTGCAGTGACGACTTCTGAAACATCATGACGATCCATGTAAATCGGCATAAATAATTTTTTGAACTTTTTACGAATAATTTAAATAAACAACCACGCAACTACAACCTTGTTTTACCGCATCAGCTTATATAAATAGCTCCCTCTTACTTTTTTGGCTGATTTCGCCTATGAAGTTAAGAACTTTTGCATGGTCGCACTTCAGATATTGTTTCCCCGGCCTCATATTGGTAAGCGATGGCATAGGCTACTTTCATTGATTAGCCGGATTGTATGGAACAGGTATGAATAGCGCAGTTTTTTTAAATACCTTTTTTACTTTACTGCCGTATATTATTTTGCTGTTTCACTGTCAATCACTGATTTCAATCATGCAACTCTGTATGCCCGGTCATGATTGGATAAAGCTGTATGTAAGAACTTTGTTACTATAGACAAGAACTTTTTTAAACATACATATTATGAAAGATTTAGCAGGAAAGGCAGTGATCATTACTGGTGGTGCATCGGGTATCGGAGAGGCAACAGCTTTTCTCTTTGCAGAGAACGGTTGCCATATCGTTGTGTCCGACGTGGATGAAAAAAAAGGAAATGTAGTTGTGGAAAAAATAAAGCACGCAGGTGCAAAAGCGATCTTCGTAAAAGCGGATGTAAGTAAGCCGGAAGATTGCGAAAATCTTATCAATAAAACTTTTAAAACTTTTGGAAGCGTGGATATTGCATTCAACAACGCAGGTATTGGTGGCGAAAGCAATGCAGTGGCGGACATGAGTGTGGAGGGATGGAACAGGGTCATTAATGTTAACCTGAACAGCGTGTTCTATTGCATGAAGTTTGAGTTGATGCAAATGCAAAAGCAGGGCAGCGGCGCTATTGTAAATAATTCATCCATACTTGGCCAGGTAGGCTTCGCCAACGCTGCGGCCTATGTGGCATCAAAACATGGCGTAGTTGGCTTAACGCAGAATGCGGCGCTTGAATATTCAGCAAAAAATATTCGCATTAATGCTATTGGTCCCGGATTTATCAACACCCCCTTGCTCACGGAAGCAGGGATGGATGATAGTATCAAACAATCCGTGCTGGTGCCGATGCACCCCATCGGCCGGTTGGGCGAAGCAAGGGAAGTGGCGGAACTGGTACTATGGTTAAGTTCGGATAAGGCTTCATTTGTTACCGGCAGCTATTATGCAATCGACGGAGGCTACCTCGCGAAGTAGTTTTATTAATGTGCGTGCAACAACCCTGTGCGGCTGTTTTTCTCGACGAACTTTTGAGCTTCAGATCTATTTTCAAAAAAAATATGAATGTTTGATTGTTTCCAGCATTACAGAACATTATAGGTGCCTGTAGAAAGCAGGTATGCCGGTACCCCAGGAACTGCAGTATTAATGGGATACCACCAATCCATAAATAAATCTTCGGTACGAAGAAAACAAGCCACGGCAGGCTTTGGCTTTGTAGAGGTGACGATTTTTGCGGAACACCTATATAGGCTTAAAGAAAGGAATACCCAAAGTGGCTGAAATATTTTTATAATTTTCCGAACTGGCGCAGAAACGCGGCTAAGGAATGAGGCGTGGCGTATCTGTGCCTCAACATACTTTATCCTTTAAGGTTGTTCTGCCGCTTCCAATTAATAAAGTACAAGGCCAGGATAGCCTCCGTCTTGTCTCAGACCAACGGTTTGGAAATATTTAGAATAACACGCAACATTAATGAGTCATCGTGGACACAACTACTGATAGGGGTATAATAACGCATTGGATGGCATGATGATGTTGTTCCATATGGATGCATACCATTAGTGATGCCATGCTGCAATCCTATGCTGAAACAGTAACACCGGCGCTTTTTTTCTCTTAGCAGGATTGTTGTTAAATTTGAAGTGAAAGACCAACGAGGACGGAAATCGAAAAGAAATATTTTAGGCAACCCAAACAACCACCACCATGACTCCTCAGAGCTTTTTTACGATTCTCATTAAGCTTTCAGGCCTCTATTTATATTTACTTAGTTAAATGCATAACCATCATGACAGGCAACTCAATTATAAAGGAACGCCAGCAACCGTTAATTGCTCATTATATTGAAAACCCGGGAGCAGCCTGGGTAACTGACATGGCTATTATAGAAGGGAAAGACCTGGACAACCCGCTTCATACATCTGTTTCGATTAATGAGGAGCTTAAAGTAGATTTTCCGGTAGGAGTTCACAGAGCTGTTGGCGGCTATCACGACTTTCCCAATTCAGGAGATTTACTCTGCGCCGCATTGGCGTCCTGTTTTGATACTGCCCTTAGAATGATTGCTAACCGGCTACAGGTTACCCTGGTTAAAACCAGGGTGATAGCTACAGCCAATGTTGATGTGCGCGGTACACTCATGATAGATAAGGATGTGTCGGTAGGCTTTCAAAGCATGGGCCTGGAAATTGAAATAACGGTATTCAATTCCGTGCCGACAGAGTTGGCAGAGAAACTGATAAAAGCGACAGAACGAAGTTGTATAGTTTTACAAACGTTACTGCGAGGCACACCCGTTAAAGTCAATGCAAGCATTTTTAAATCTGATTAAGCGCTCTTTTCAAAAACCAGCCTTTAACAAATGTTGCCTGCTATCTTGTCTGACACTCCCTGAATAATCAAATGAATCCAAAAATAATTTTGATAGAAGGTGTTCCCGGTGCAGGAAAAACAACGTTGATAAAAGGGCTGCTCAGAGAATATTTGTCGCAAGACAAGAAAATCAACTCACTGCTCCATTTAAGCCAATCGCACACCTATAAGCCCATAGTTTCCGATGAAGATAATTTTTATGCTTGCAAGACTGACAACCTGAATCATCTCTCGAAAATCATCGACTTCCTTACCCGGGCAATTTCGCTTGGAAATAATAAATTGTTCGCCATCATTGACACACTTCATATAACACATTGCTTCAGGCCGGGAAACGTTTCATGGACGGATGTCTCCACGTACGACAAGCTGTTAGCAGGCATGAATTGCAAATTAATTTTCATAAAAGCAATGCCCGAAACAATTTGGCAAAGAGCGATTGTAAAAAGAAATGAGGCAGACAAATTTTATTTATCAAAGTATCAATTAAAATATGGAAAAACCTTAGAGGAAGTTCATCAATATTACATAACCGAACAACAAAAAATGGAAGGTTTAATTAAACAATCAATGTTAAATAGAATGACATTGTTTTCTGAAGATACACCTCAGACAAATCAAGATGCTGCTTTTGAGTTTTGGCAACAGCAATAACTTCATTAAGAACAGTAGGCCCCGGATTTCTATCTTTAGAATACACAAATAAAAAAAGTGCTGCTATCCTGAGTTTGTTCCGAAGGACTCCCCTCACTGGCGGATATGCGGCCTGGAAGTGAGGCGTGGCGTATCCGTGCCAGGGAATGCTCATAGTATTTTAAAACCTTTTCTTCATGCATTTTATAGGTGAGCAGGAAATACAAGTTTACAATCCCGTTGAAACTGGCTTTGTAACAAAAGCAGGAGAATGGAAATACAGTAGTGCACCTGATCATTGCAAAGGCAAAGGACTTTTAATAAAGATGTCGGATACTTTAACTTTATGAAGCTTTTCGAAAGCACGGATACGCATTAACGCGAGGCTAAGCCGCATATCCGCGCCATTGGGGAGAAAAATGTTTATCTTGCTACGTAAATCACGATGAATGCCCATCATGGAAAGTAAGAAAGCAACATCTCCTACCAGCATAGAGCAAAGGCTTGCCACTTTGGGTTACGAATGGCATTCATCGGAATATTTTATTTCACCGGATGACGCCTTTCCTCCGAACCCGGGAAAAGCATGTTATCGTCCAAATTTTTATATACTCGGTATTTGTGTTGAAGGATCGGTGGAATATTTAGTTAATGGCAGTCTTTTCACAGTCCGGCCTTATTGTTTCTTTGCTGCCGGTCCGCAAAGCGTTATAGAAAGAGGCGAAAAAAGCCCTGAATGTAAAACAAGGCAAATATATTTTACAAAAGACTTTCTGCTTAAAAACATTATTGATGTTCATCAATTGGAATCATTCAATTTTTTCTCAGGCAATGCTGACGCACTTGTGCAACTTGAAAAAAAAGATGCAGAACCATTATTACAACTTTATGATATCCTCCAAAGCAAAAGGGGCAATGTCAATTCTTCCATTCAGCTTGCAATTGTAAGAAGCCTTATTTTTACGTTTCTTTACGAAGCGGCAGCTATTTGTCAAAAAAGCACTACTGTAATTCAACCAAAATTTACCAGGGATGTGGAGTTGAATTTAAAATTTAAACAGCTTTTGGCTCAGCATGACAAGGTGCAGCATAACCTTAAATTTTATGCTGATTCGCTTTTCATAACTCCAAAATATTTGATTCATACTGTTAAAAACGCCTCCGGTAAAACACCGGGCAAATTGATTGATGAAGCACTCGTTGCGGAAGCTAAACTGCTTTTAAAAGACCTGGGCCAAACTATTTCATCTATTGCAGAAGATTTGCATTTCAGCGACCAGGCATCTTTCAGTAAATTCTTTAAAAAACATACCGGTTTGTCCCCTCAGTTTTATCGAACGACGGGATAATTCATTTTTCAGGAATTTTGAACAAATACCTGCGAGTTTTGAACATGCTCATGGCAATCAGTGCGTTCTACCTTTGTTTCATCAACCGTTCATTTTAATCTGATAATCTCAAAATAATAAATAATACAAAGATTCTCCGACTTTCTATCATCACTCTCATCAAAAATAAAAATGTTTGGGACAACGATCTGAAGAGTTCGTCAAAAGTTCTGGAGAAAATCCTGAGGCCCTGAAAAAACAGTTGCTCAATATGAAAGATATCCCAGGGTAGCCGAAAACTGCACAGAGTAGGCGTTCAATCAAATAAATATTTTATAAAATGGCAACTTCAGTTCTTAAAACAATCAAAAATGATATCAAGCATTGGTATCTCTTATTGATCGTAGGGTTAATTTATGTTGGCTTAGGTATTTGGGTTTTCTTTACTCCTCTGAGTTCTTATCTGGCGCTCTCGATACTCTTTAGCATTTCATTTTTAGTCAGCGGTGTCGCAGATATTTTTTTTTCAATTTCCAACCGAAAAGAATTGGATAGTTGGGGTTGGAAACTAGCATTAGGAATCCTAAGCACTATTGTAGGATTGATTTTGATTTCTCAGCCCCTTTTGTCCCTCACTACCTTACCTCTTTTTGTAGGTTTTATGGCTCTATTTTATTCTATAATGGCAATAAGCTTTTCCATAGAATTAAAAAACTATGGAGTAAAAGATTGGGGGTTCACTTTATTCATTGGCATATTGGGGATCATCTTTTCGTATATTTTAATATGGAATCCATTATTTGCAGGATTAACCATTGTATACTGGACTGGATTTGCACTTATAACCATTGGAATATATAGCATTATGTTTTCACTGCAATTAAATAAGCTGCGTAAAATTGGTGCTTCTGTATAAAACTACCGGAAACAGGATCCTGAATTAGTGTAACCTAATATATTTCCTTAGCTATTAAAAACAGAGAAAATAGCATCACCAATGAAGTAGTCGAAGAAAAGGCAGAAAGAATTAAAAGAAGAATAGCCAGGCACGAGCAAAAACTAAATGATTTAAATGCGCAGTTAAAGGAACTGCAATCTGAATATGCTTAAAAATGCTTTAACAACCCTGGTTGGGTATGTGTTTGGCACATAGACCGCATGATTAGAAGGAAGTATTCAGAAAGTATTCCGGGGACCGTATCATTAACCTGATCGCCGCTCATTTTTTCGGACAATCGGAGATTTTCTTTTCACGAATTACAGACAAATAAATGCGAGTTTTGAACAAGTACCGGGCTATCTCTCCGCTATACCTTTGTTATATTAAACAATCATTTTAATCTGATAACCTTACGATAAAAAATGGTACTGAAACTTTGTGACTTTCTATCATCACTCGCATCAAGAACAAAAAACGTTGAGGATACAATCTCGAAAGCCCGCAATGAGTCAGGTGAAAATCTTGAAAAAAGAATTGAAGAATCAAAAGCAGAACTCCAACGCAAAAAAGATGAATTTATCAGTCATGCAAAAGCAATAAATACCAGGATGAAAAATGGGTGGGATTTCTTCAAAGATTCCATAAATCAAACGGTTGAACATATTGGAGCAGAGGCAACAGAAAAAAAAGAAGCCGTTCATAAATTGATTGAAGAACAAAAGCATGAGCTAAGTATAGAATCCGCCGAACGTCAATACAACAATTCTGCGGATTATGCGGCTCTTTGTGTTGAATGGGCGTCTGTTGCTCTTTTAGAAGTAGAAAATGCAACATTGCAATCGTTTGCGGCAAAACAAAAGCTTGATACCTTAAGAAAACAAGCTTATCTCAACTGATATTGAAAAGATTTAAGCGCCGGAGAAGCCCCTGCTTATCACGTGTATTTACGCCGAAGCCTCGTTGAAGGATAATTTTTTTGGTGACATGAAGGAAATATTAAAACTCCAAAAAGAAAAATTGAATGCAGGCGAATTTTCAATTAACATAACCGTAATAGGTTGTTGAAAACCTGCTGACCTCACCAGACGACAGGTAACATTCAGGCAATTTAATTTTTAACAATAAAACATCAATCATGGAAAATTTAGTTGTAGCCGGTTTTAAAAATCTGCAAAACGCAAATGAAGCTTTGGCCAAGCTAAAGCAACTGGACGAATTGGATGCTATAGTCATCTATAATATAGTAATGATCCGGAGAAAGGAAGAAGATCAGTTTGAAATTTTGCACCATGACGGACCCGACACACGTGATTTGCCAGCCCAGGGAGCCATTGCCGGATCATTAATAGGGCTCATTGGTGGTCCTATAGGTATGGCCATCGGCTCAATGGTGGGGGTGATAGCAGGCGCTTCGGACGAAGATGATGCCAATGATTTTTTCAGTGAATTTTTGGATGAAGCTAATAAGCAACTTCAACCGGGCAATTACGCTATTGTGATGGACGTAGAGGAGGATACCGCATCTCCAATCGATAGTTACATGGAGACGTATCAGGGGTTAGTTGTACGAAGCGAGCTCGCCGATCAGTATTATAAATATGACCAACATCAATGGGAGAAACTGAATAAAGAGATCGATGATGAAGAAAAAGCGCTGCAGGCGGCCAGGCAAGAGGATAAGGCAGCCATTAGAGCGAAAATCAGCGAACTTAAGGATGAGAGAGAGGAAAGAATTAAGAAATTGAAAATAAGAATTGACAACTCAAAAAAGCATGTCCGGGACAAAATTAAGAGCCTCGACAAAAAGATTATCACCTCTGAAGGAGTAATAAAAGAAAGGTTGAAAGCGCATAAGGAAAAACTCAGCGAAAAGCTTGAAGAATGGAATGAAGAATTTGAATGGGCATTCGCGTGATTGAAGGACATTTCTTTTGTGAAGGGTCAGCAATTAGAAACAGCAGGGTAAAAGTTGCAGGATGAAATAACCTGCCATAGGAAATGAAAGCATACTGGCCCTGGTCACTCCGTATTTATTCACTTTTAAAAACAAGTATATGAAAAATGTTGTAGAGGCTATCCGCTCTGACGTAAAAAACTGGTGGTTGTTCCTCATTGCAGGGCTATTATTTATTGCCGCAGGCATTGCTATTTATGTAAAACCCCTTGAAGGCTATGTAAGTTTAAGCATCCTTTTTAGCATAGTTATGATTGTCTCCGGTTTCAGCCAGATCTTTTTCTCTACTGCAAACAGCAATGTTCTGAGAGGCTGGGGGTGGATACTGACTTCTGGAATTCTGGATTTGGCTATTGGAACTTACCTGCTTTTGTTTCCTTTATTGACAATGGCCACACTTCCCTATTTTGTGGGTTTTTGGCTTATGTTTCGGGCCTTTTACTTAATGGGATCTTCTTTTGATCTTAAAGAATTGAAGGTTGCGGGATGGGGTTGGCTTTTAGTTGGCGGCATAATTGTCCTGGCCTGTGGATTTTTTACTATTTATTATCCCATAGCGGGGGTGGTTAGTATTATTTTGGTTTCGGGATCTGCATTCATTATCGGCGGTTTTCTCAATATATACCTTGGATTTCGGTTAAAGAACTTAAAGAACGAGGCCAGCAAGATACACGACACAATAGGTAAAATCAAGGAAGAATTCAGGAGCGCCTAATCAGATTTTTGCGTAAATGAATTTTTATGCCTTCACGCAAACCGGGCGGAACATGCCAATAATTCCTAAATAATAGATATTATCAGCAAATTTCTGCCTGGTTTTTTTAATTATATTTATGTCGGCCGTATAAGAAAGATGATTCCTGCACAAAGCTTCATTGGATAAAGTTTACTGAAACAGACTACACCATTTATAAAATGACATGCAAAAAGCATTATCCTATAACATAACCACTTCTCTTGTAAAAGCTTTTGCTTTTGCTATAGGAATTGTTGTTTTCTTTTGGTTCATGTATACAGTGATCAGTGCTGTTTTATTATTCTTTCTTGCCATTGTTTTTGCTGTTATCATAAATGCACCGGTAACCTGGCTGGAAAAGAAAAAATTTCCAAGAGCATGGGCGACCTTATTTGTTCTGTTCTTGATCTTCCTGGTCATTGGCTTGTTTAGTTGGTTAATCGTCCCAATGGTAAGTATACAGTTAAAGGGCCTGGTAGCTAACCTGCCAGTTTATGTGGAGAAAATAGAAAAAATGTTTTCAGAATGGAAGACCGAATATTTCCCATGGATGAAAAACTCAGCCGATGAAGCCTCCGCGAATCTGCCCTCCGTTTCGAATACTTTGTGGAAGTTGGGAGGGTATTCAATTTCTTTTTTAGGATCGTTATTGCTATTCTTTGTTTTAATCAGTCTTACCGCTTATATGGTGATTTATCCACGTCCGTTGCTGCGATTTTATTTGTCTCTTTTTCCACAACATCACAGGGACAAAGCAGAAAATGTATTTATGAAAACTTCTTACATGTTGATCCGGTGGATGCGCGCTAATTTAATCGGTGGAGCCATTGAAGGCGTAAGTACGGTTGTTTTTCTAAGTATTATGAATGTTCCGGGTGCGTGGGTTTGGGGCGTTCTTGCTTTTCTTGCACAGTTGATACCAAAGCTTGGTTTTTTCCTGATGTCCGTTCCGCCCACCCTGGTGGCTCTTTCCGTAAGTCCGTTAACTGCTTTATGGGTTTTTATTTTTTTCCTGGTCCTGGACGAGATATTAGGTGATTTCATTATGCCAAGGCTTCGGTCTTATTCAATGAATTTGCATCCGGTTGCCATCATGTTTTTTTTATTGGTGATGGGGGCTGCTTTTGGATTTCCGGGCATTTTGCTTTCAACGCCTATGGCCGCCTTTGCAAAAACGTTTTATGAAGAATTTTATTTAAGCAGGCTAAAATCAGATGAGAAAATGGAACTGCGCATTGAAGCCATGATTGCCGGGTCAGGAGCAACAAAGTCCAATTGACTGTGCGCTATTTAAGTGCCGGAAGCAAGGATTCTTTGAAAAGAAGGTGAAAATTTTATAGAGCAGGCGTTCCTAAAATTATTCAGTAATAAACACTGACTTAGACTAAATGATTTACACAAACAATAAAAAGACTACAATCGTAATATGCTGAAGAAATCTTTTGTGCTATCCGGTGGTGGTTGCCGCGGTTTTGCCCATTTAGGTATCGTGAAAGCATTGCAGGAACATAATATTTACCCTTCTGAAATTGCCGGAACCAGTGCCGGTGGTATTGCCGGCGCTTTTTTAGCGAGTGGATTTACTCCGGATGAAATTAAAGACATGTTCGTTAACAAACTAAAGCCGAACATGATCGCATGGAACGGGTTTAAAATGGGATTGATATCGATGAACAAAATCAGAGATTTCATACAAAAGAATCTGCGGTATACAAAATTTGAGGAATTGCCAATTCCTTTTTATGCAACTGCAACCAATTTCATAGATGGACGGCAGCATATATTTCATGAAGGCAGTATCATTGATGCGATTATCGCCGCCAGTTCGATACCGATCTTATTCCCACCAGTATTCATTGGCGACATTCCTTATGTTGATGGAGGTTTATCCAACAATTTGCCTGTAGAGCCTTTTATAAATAAAAAGCGGGATGTAATAACTATTTATGTTAATCCAATATCATTATTCAGTCCGAAAGAAACTCCTATGCAAATAATGGACAGATCATTGCACCTCATCCATCGCGAAATGGTGGGGAGAGCACTATCTGGTTGTTTTTTACACGTGGAGCCCAAAGAATTATATAGGTTTGGTTTGTTCGATATTCATAAGATACCTGATATATTTGAAACCGGTTATAGCTATATGAAAGAAATGCTGCAAAATTCAGAAATTCTAAAGTCCTGACTTATTGAGAATATCTTATGCTATTGCTTTTCACAGATAGGTAACACGAAAACATAACATCGGTTTTTATCTATTTGCTCCAGGGCAGTTTGACCCTATTAAAATCAGATCCGAAAGGAAAACCTTTATTGTGTATTGAAGCCATAATGCTCAGAAGATTACAATAGAAATGCATCAATTCAAAAAGATTTCATACAAATTTATTCGTTTCTTCAGAAATGCCGGACCCGGTCTTATCACCGGAGCAAGTGATGATGATCCTTCGGGCATTGCTACTTATTCGCAGGCCGGCGCGGCTTATGGATTGACTACTCTTTGGACAGCTCTCTTTACCTTTCCGTTAATGGCATCTATCCAGGAAATGAGTGCCAGAATCGGATTAGCAACTTCGCAAGGCCTTGCACAGACCCTGAAAACAAATTATCCCAGGTGGGTTCTTTACCTGGTTGTACTTTTCACTTCCCCCGCAATAATATTGAATATAGGTGCAGATATTGCGGCAATGGGTGCCGTGGGTAATTTGCTGTTTCCGGCTATACACGCAAGTTATTTTAGTGTATTATTTACCGTTATTCTTTTGGTTATGCTCCTTTACCTTCCGTATCAAAAAATTGCAGCTGTTCTCAAATACCTTTGCGCAGTTTTATTGGTTTATCTCATTGTTCCTTTTTTATATAAACAGGATTGGGGGCAGATAATAAAAGCAACCATCATTCCTGCGATTCATTTTGATAAGAATTTTATTAGTATCCTCGTCGCAATTCTCGGCACAACTATTTCCCCTTATCTTTTCTTTTGGCAGGCAACCATGGAAGTGGAAGGGTTGAAACAAAAGGGAATTCTCCGCAAAGTGAATGAAAGAATGATCAGGGATATGAAACAGGATGTTGATTTTGGGATGCTGGCTTCCAATCTCGTGATGTATTTTATCATTCTTACCACTGGTACTGTATTGTTCAATGGAGGTATTCGCCAAATTGATACAGTAGAACAAGCTGCGCAGGCATTACGACCTTTAGCCGGAAGATCAGCCTATTTGCTCTTTTCAATTGGAATAATCGGAACAGGGTTTTTAGCAATTCCCGTTTTAAGTGGTTCAAGAGCATACCTTTTCTCCGAAACATTTGGCTGGAAGGAAGGCCTGGATAGAAAATTAAATGAAGCAAGACCTTTCTATCTGATCATTGCCACCTCTCTTGTTGTAGGCATGTCATTGAATTATATTGGTATCACACCCATTCAGGGATTGATTTATTCTGCCATTCTATACGGCTTAACAGCACCCTTTCTCATCGCGATCATTCTTCACATCTGTAATAATAAAAAAGTTATGGGAACTTACACAAATGGAAAAATGTCTAATATACTTGGAGTGGCAACATTCCTTATGATGACATTAGCTGCTGCTCTTTTAGTATACCTGCAATTTTTTTAAATAATATCTGAAAATAAAAAAATCAATATGCCTTATATAATCTTTCACCTCCAAATATCTTGTCCATGTCACAAACCGTAGCAGAACAACTTGTCGGTATGCTAAAGCAAGCCGGCGTTCAACGTATTTATGCCGTTGCCGGCGACAGTCTCAATGAATTAAATGATGCCATCAGGCGTGATAAATCTATCCAATGGATTCATGTTCGCCATGAAGAAGCCGGAGCTTACGCCGCATCGGCTGAAGCGCAATTAAATGGCTTCGCCTGTTGCGCCGGAAGCAGCGGCCCCGGTCATGTGCATTTGATCAATGGCCTGTATGATGCAGATCGCTCAGATGCTGCTGTTCTTGCTATTGCATCAACGTGCAGCACTTATGAATTTGGAACAAAATATTTCCAGGAAACAAACACCATTAAGTTGTTTGATGATTGCAGTTGTTACAACCAGGTTGCTGCCACGCCTTCGCAAATACCTCGCATGGCGCAGGCAGCCATACAACATGCAGTGGCTCATAAAAGAGTAGCCGTGCTGGGTCTTCCCGGAGATGTTAGCGGCATGAAAGCCGCAGAAGATGGAATGGGTTCTTTGCATAATTATTTTCCCAAAACAGTAATTCATCCCCCTGTTGAAGAGTTGCAGGATTTAGCAGAACTCATCAATAAACATGATAAGATTTCCATTTATTGCGGTATCGGTGCATCGCATGCGCATGACGAGGTGGTACAACTTGCAGCCACATTAAAAGCGCCGGTCGGTTATTCGTTCCGCGGTAAAATGGGTATTCAATACGACAACCCTTACGAGGTAGGAATGACAGGTTTACTGGGTTTGCCTTCTGCGTATCACAGTATGTTTGAAAGCAGTTTGATGATTTTGCTCGGAACTGATTTCCCCTATACTCCATTTATTCCTAGGGGTAAAGATATCGTTCAAATTGATGTACGTGCCGAACGGCTGGGCAGAAGGTCTCCGCTGACAATGGGTTTGCAGGGAGATGTGAAAGATACTTTGCAAAAACTGCTTCCCTTATTGAATGGAAAAAATGACGATAGTTTTTTAAATATTCAGTTGAAAGGTTATGAAAAGGTGAAACAACATCTCCAGGTTTATGTAAAGAACAAGGGAACAGAAAATAAAATTCACCCTGAATTTGTTGCGTCTGTAATTAACGACCTGGCTGATGAAGATGCCATCTTTACTGTTGATACAGGTATGTGTTGTGTATGGGGAGCAAGATATATTCATGCAAATGGTAAGCGCAAAATGATTGGTTCATTCAATCATGGCTCGATGGCGAATGCAATGCCACATGCTATTGGTGCCGCACTCGCCCGCCCCGGCACACAGGTAGTTGCACTGGCTGGCGATGGTGGTTTGTCCATGCTGCTTGGTGATCTGGTTACCATAAAGAAATATAACTTACCCATAAAACTGGTTGTCTTCAACAACAGGGCGCTGGGTATGGTGAAGCTTGAAATGGAAGTAGCCGGCTTGCCGGATAATGAAACAGACATGTTGAATATGGATTTTGCCATGATTGCAGAGGCAATGGGAATTCATGGAATTACTCTCACTGATCCTGACGCAGTGGAATCCGGATTGTCTGATGCTTTTAAACAAGAAGGACCGGTTTTGGTGAATGTTCTTACTGATCCCAATGCGTTAGCCATGCCACCTGAAATTGAGTGGAAACAAATGAAGGGCTTTGGAGAAACAATGACTAAATTAATGCTGGGTGGCAAAATGGAGGAAGTGTTTGACACAGTTAAATCAAATTACAAACATCTAAATGAAGCTCTTGATTAAGCATTCCTTCAATTACAGTTCTTTACAGGTGGCTTGCCTGCTGACTTTTTCGGGAGGGTTTCTCGATGCATTTACTTATGTAGGCCACGGTAAAGTATTCGCTAACGCAATGACCGGGAACGTTGTTCTTCTTGGCATCTATTCTGTTGCCGGCAACTGGCGACAGGCATCCATGCATATTTTCTCCATTGCTGCTTTCCTTATGGGCGTATATATTGCCCGCAGAGTCCGCCTGGCTGGTTCAGAAAAATACTTTCACAATTTCAAAACCGCTTCTATTGTTCTTGAAATACTTTTTCTAGCTATCATTTCTTTGCTGCCCGCTGCATTTCCGGATATCATATTAGTCTTGGCCATCTCACTTGTTGCTGCGTTGCAGAATTCAAGTTTTACAAAGCTGGAGGACCTGACCTATAATTCTGTAATGACGACCGCCAACCTGAGAAGATTTGCCGAATCATTTTACGAATTTTCAGCATCCCGAAACCCGGAAAGTAAAAAGGGGATTAAATTATTTGGCCTCATCTGTCTTTCGTTTTTAGCAGGAGCCATAGTCGGCGGAATCGCCACAGTTCATTGGCATAATGAAGCATTGTGGATAGCTATACTCTCCTTGATTTTCGCCCTTGCTTTGGTTTGGGAAAGAAAATAAAATGTGAAAGCGTGGCCGCTAATCAAATAAAACGGCTTGCCCGGTCCACATTAGATTTGGTTTTATCTGCATTGATGTAGAGTTTGCAATTTACATGGCGATAAAAGAAGATGCTATCATAATTCGGGAATATCGTGAAGCATTCAGAAGGTATGCAAAGGACTGAATTTTTGATATGTATAAACGCCTGAAGCGAAAATTCAGTTTCCAAATTCACAGGCTTAAAAATATAGTAAAAGAATTGGAAGGGAAATACCCCCTATCGTCAATCGCAATTTTTTATTACACTCGTAAAAAAAGGAAGCGTGGAAAAAATTATTGGTCACTTCAATTCCCTACCGGGCGCGGATAGGCGCTTGGACACGTAGCGTGGCGTATTCTTGCCGAAGAATGTTCATTGTGTTTTAAAGCCGTTTGTTTCTATATTTATAGATAAGCAGAAACTACAAGTTTGTAATCCTGTGGAAGCAGGCTTTGTAACAAAAGCAGGAGAATGGAAATATGCTAGTACACCCGACTATTGTGCAGGCAAAATACCTTTAGAAATAAAGATGCTGAATACTTTAACTTTATGAAGCTGGTCGAAGGCGCGGATACGTAACAGCACAAAGCTAAGCCGCATATCTGCCAGTAGGCAAAAGCTACACCTCATACATTCGCCAGCACCAGAGAACATCCGATTGAACAAAAAGGGTTTCTTAAGTGAAACCCTTTTTGAGGAGATTGGATCTTCACAGGATTGGATCAAGGTGCCTCTCTTATAACATAAAGCGCTTTTCTTCGGCCAGCATCTCCAGCTTTCGTGTAGTCAAAGGTTTTGAGCAAAGGCCTGCAAAACATTTTTTTTCATAGAGCATATCTACCTCCCTCTCATCACCAGTTGAGGACAGTACGCAAACATCCCAGTTACGCTGTATAGGTTCGTCAAATTTTTCGAAAGCATCCAGGAATTCAAAACCATTCATCGCAGGCATATGCAGGTCGACAAGTATTAAACCCCTGGCAACTCTCTTTTGGTATTTAGAGTTGTGCAGTATTTGTAAGAAAGAAAGAGCTTCTCTTGCTGAGAATATCGTTTTCACCCGGCTAAATTTTACTGCTTTTATAACTACCTGATAAGTCATAGTCATTGCAAAAACGTCGTCATCAATTATCAATATCATAGGTTGCGGAATCGCGTTCATTCGCTGAAAAGGTTTATGGATTAAATAATATTCAGGATGATAATCAAGCAGCTTCATCAGTTGCAAATGGTATTTCCACTATCACACTGCATCCATTTTGTGGAGCTGTATCTAAAGTAAATCTCCCCGAAAACATTTCTGCCCTCTTTTTAATATTCATCAGTCCAATTCCCATTTTCACCTTGTTTATATCGAACCCGATACCATTGTCGGCAATTTTCAGGTAAAGCTTATTATTGTTCATTTTAAGCCAGAGTTTAATTCCAGTTGCATTTGAATATTTCAAAATATTTTTTAGCTGCTCCTGTACAATGCGATAGATATTCAACTTTATATCAGGGTCTATATTAGCTGATAAAACGTCCTTATTATATTCAAAGTCAATTTTGAATTTACTGTCAGGATTCATTTCTTGCAATAGATTGTTGATCGCTTCAGGAAATGATATCTGTTCAAAAAATACCGGGGATACACGATGCGAAATATTCCGGATTTCGCTAATTGCCGTGCTAAGATACTTCCTGGCTTCAGCGAGATTTTTTTCTCTTTGGCTACATTCTATATTTGCGGCCATTCCCAAATAAATTTGTGTGCTCGCCAGTATTTGCCCCACATTATCATGCAGTTCGGCACCCAACAATAGGCGTTCATCTTCCTGTATTTTGATAATGGCCCGGGTACTTTTCTTTTCCAATTTCTCTTTTTCGGTAATGTCACTAATAGTCACAAGGAATACTTTTCTGTTATCCAGGTATATGATCCTCGAATTGATCTCAACATCTATCGGCCGGCCATTTTTTTTATAATGTTTTGCCTTGTTTGTAAATGAACTTCCTGCTTTTGTACAGGCTTTTATTTGTTTTTTCAGATTTTCTTTCTTTGCTTCCTTTATCTGCCGCAGATCAAAGAGTGTCATTTTTTTGAATTCTTCTTTAGTGTATCCGTATAATTCCACAGCTGCTGCATTTGTTTCCAGGATGTGAAAACTATTCGTGTCAACAAAATATTTCGGCAATGGACTCAGATCAAATAAAAGCCTGTATTTATTTTCTGCTTTTCTTAATTTTCGCAATATATTGCCAATGCACAGTCCAAGGGCAAGGAATAACGAAATAAAAAAATAGGAACTAAGTTCTTTTCGTTTTGACAAGATACTGATACGATTATTTACTTCTTTTATTTCTTTTTCAGACTCGGTACTAATCTGGTCCAGAAATTGGTGAACAGTGCTGTCAAAATCATAAAACTCTTTTTTTTCTGCTGAAATAAATGACAGTGAACTTTCTTTCTGATTATAACTGTTGAAGAGCGAATCATTCAATTTTTTAGTTTCATTGTTTAGCATTACAAGCTTTTGAAAAATCATCCTTTCTTTTTCATTACCGGTAAGCGACGGGAATGCTAAAAAGCTACTGTCATTTTTAATTAACAGCGAGTTAACGAGCCTGTTGTTGGTTTTTACACTCTCCGAATCAGTGATTGGAAACTGAACCATCACCGTTCTTGCGAGAGCATCATTGTTTTTGAGTACCGCCAGCAACAGCTTCAGTTTATAGTTTGTTACTTTTGAAATTGTATTGATTTTGTTTCTTGCTATTTGGGTCTGATTATATTCTACATATCGCATTATGGCAACAAAGATCAAAAGTGCTGCATAACTCGCAATCAATAACCTGCTTAAAGTGACAGAACGGGAAACTACCTGGTTCATACTATTAGAATTTAGAATCGCTACTTCAAGAGAATTGCAGTTTGTGCGACAAACTTTTAATTCACTTTAGCATTAATATTTAGATTAATTCTTTTCTGCAGTAATATTGAAAAACTTTCATAGGGCCGGTATAAGATAGTTTTTCAGGATTTATATTTTGAGTATTATTTACTCCATTTCATCCATCCTTACAGAAGCTGAATATTTTGTAAAGGTGGCATAACAAACATGCCGGTAACTATCCTTTTCAATTAAACTTATTACAAATTCAAATGCTTTTGCCGGTATACAGCCGGAGAACTGCCATTATATTTTTTAAAAAACCGAAAGAAATAGGTGGCAGATTTAAAGCCGGTTTCGTAAGCTATTTCTTTTACAGAAAGATTTGTTTTTTGAAGCAAATATTCGGCTTCGCTAAGCAACTTTGAATCTATCGTTGTCTTTGCAGTTTGTCCCAGATATCGTTTTGTAACTGCATTAAGTGAATTAGGATGTACAAAAAGTTTGTTTGCGTAAAAAGTTACTGAATGATATACCTTGTAATATTCCTGGATCAAATTAATGAACTGGACCACCAAAGGCGGGTGTGAGTTGTTCGTCTGTTTTCCTTCTACTCTGCATACGCGGTCGCAAAGTATTGTTAGTTCCAGAATTTTACCTGCTATCAGAAACTCACGGTTTTTTTTGCGCTGATGCAACTCGCAAAGGAGCATATCAAAAATACCATCCAGTATCTTTCCCTCTTTTAGATCCGCATAGTAATAAGCCGCCTGGATAGAATTAAATAGATTCATCGTTATGAATTGATCAGACAGAAATGGCATTTTTAAAAAGCAATCGAGGGTAAACGACATATGATAACCTTTAATATCTTTGCCTTTGTAAACAGATGAGCTGGCTATCCGGGAAGGAACGATGATCAAGGTTCTGTTTTTTATCAGAACCGGAACATTGCCTACTATCTTTTCACCTCTGCCTTTCTTTATATAGATAATGCTGAATCTGGACTCGCGACTGGGAGAAACTGTAAAGCCGGTTTCCTTCAAAAGTTTTTCAAGAGGAATGATAAAGCATTCCAACTTCTTGCGAAGCATTTCATCCATATCGATTATTTCTTGTTTTGGATGGTTGTTGAATACTTTTCTATAGTCGCTGAGAATGGTTTTCTCTTCAAAATCGAACATATTTTACCGGGGCAATTATTTTAGAGCTGTAAGTATTTTCAAAAAAGACTCAAAATAATGCTGACAAAAATGGAAGCGGGTATCTTTTTCAATTGAACTTATTACAAATTCAAATGAGAACTACGATAACGAACGGGAGAGTTACCGGTAAGTCGTCTAAAGAAGCGAAAAAAATGTGATGCAGATTGAAAACCCAAATCATAGGCAATCTCTTTTACAGTCAGCGCAGTGTGATCTAGCAGCGATTGTGCCTCTGTAACTAATTTCAGATCGATTGTTGCTTTTGCCGACTGCAGGAGGTGTTTTTTGCATATTGCATTTAACACATTAGGATGTATATGAAGCCTTTCGGCATAGTAAGTAACGGCATGATGCTCAGAGTAATGTTTTTGAATCAGATCAAGATATTGAATTACCAACGGCGGAAGAGTTTTTTTGTCCAGCCTTTCTTCTCTTTTGAATAGTCTCTCGCAAAAGATAATAAGCTCAAGCGTTTTGAGGGCTATCATTTCATTTTTGTTAAGCCTTTCATGGTCCCGTTCATCTAAAATGGTTTCGAAAATATTTACCAGATTTTTGTGTTGGATAAAATTTACATGTATGTAGGGTACCAATTCCAATTGAAACAAATACATATTTAAAAGATGGTGCCTGGGGAAATGCTCCTGCAGAAAGAACTTAAGATTAAAACTGAGATAATACCCTGCCGTATCGGTGCTGTGTATTCCTGACATCGCTGTTTGGCTGGGTACGATCAGAAGGGTCCGGTCTCTTATGGGAACTTTAACTTTGCCGATAATCCTTTCTCCTTCACCTTTTGTTATGTAGATTATCAGAAAGTTTGAAACCCTGTACGGAGGTACAGTATATTCGAAATTTGATAATGAATCTTCCAGTCGAACCAAAAAACAGTCTAATTTCTTATGAAACCTTTCATCAAGGTTTATAATTTTTTTATCACTGTAATAACTCCTGAAAGCTTTTTTATAGTCTTCCAGGATTAATTTTTCTTCGGCAGTCATGACAGGAAAAAGTTACAAATAATATATGGGATTAAAAAAAATCGTTTCGCTGTTTAAAGCCTTTTCCCAGGGCCACTTATCAATTAGTCTTCACGGGTATTACCTATCCCTTTTCGCAAGCCCGCTCAATTTCCCGTAAGAGCCGTCTGGCCTCCTGACCAACTACAACGCATTTCTTATGTCAACTGTATTTTCGTAAGTATCTTCAATCAATGAAAAATTCAGTCATTACAATTTTTTTGCTAATGGTATGTTTTCCCTGCTGTTCGCAAAGTGAAACAATCAAGAGAATATTTAAACTTATACCTGCAGAGAAGATTTATGACCTGACAGTTGCTACGAGAGATTCAATGCTGGAAGGAAAAACTTATTACCCTGCTGAAAACGACAGCACAGAAGTGGCAGCTTTTAATTACGGCGAGTCTACGTATATAAGCGATTATATGTATATTTCTTTGAGTTTCGAAACCGCTCAACGAGCTACAGGTTTGATAGAAATAAGAAACTTTAAAATGATGAATGGTGACAATATGGCGCTGGTTTCACAGACCGGAGGTGTATGGAACGTCGCATATAATCAAGATGATTTGTCGGCCTATATCTATAAGAATAAAAAGCTGATTCCTTATAAAAACAAAATATTGCCAAAGGCGGACGAGACAATTTTTATGAAACAGGGAATTCCCGACTCAGTTAAGAAAGTAATCCTCTCCAATTCAAATATGACGTTCGATCTTAGTAAAGAAAAGGTAAATCTCGCCCTTACCTGTTTCTACATCTCACATAACGAGAACTTAAGGAAATGGTTAAATGGTGATATTATTTATTTTGATTGGATCAATGACCATTTTTTGATCCGCAAAATGGCATTTCAATAAGTCAGCAACGATTTTTTTTCAACAACATCTTATGAAGTCGACGCTGCGTTCGATATACCTATGCCGGACATAATATCTTACATTTATAAATGCCCGGTTCATCACTTACTGTGGAAAGAACTGATGAGTGCCGATGCTAAAAGATCGTATAGCCGACATTTATCGAAAAACCCCGGATACGGATATTGGGATCGGGCGCCTGGTTACTTAAATTTTTTATTCCAATATCGTAATTAATAAATGCATCCCATTTGTTTGAAATGTTGTACCCCACATTAATAGCAGTACCAAAATCCGACCTTTTAAAATCATCGTCGGCTGAACTGCCCAAATGTATATCCTGGGTTTGCCCGTTGTTTTTATATTTTCCTGATAATGCATAGGCAAAATATACACCTAATCCTGCATGTATGGCAGCGGTATTATTGTTTAAAGGATGGAGGTAATTGAAAAGCACCGGTAACTGAAGATAGTTCAGGGTAGTCGTTGTTGTGTTGCCGCCGCCACCGAACGTTGAGTTGGCTGACTTAACGACAAATTCAAGTTCTTCGGACAGGTAAAAATATAATGGTTTCTTTTGTGATGGAATATTGGCAACATCCGGTTCAGGGTCCATAGCCCCGCCCAGGCCGTCCTCTGCAAAAAACAAACCCCCTCGGTGTTCATTAAAAACGCTGTGGGCGCCTCTGCCAAAAAGCACTCCCTCACTAATGAGAATACCCAGGTTTTCAGCAGCCTTCGGATGATCTTTTTCATCGGAAGCCGAGCCGGAATATTTAAATGAAGGATTCTTCAAATCGAGCGAAGCAACGGCTTCCGCATGTGCATCCGCGATGTCACCCAGCAAGCCAAGCATGCCTTTCGTTGAATGCTGCGCAAAACTTTGATTTGCGAGGATGGTTTGCGCAAGAAAAACCAGGAATAATGTTTGCATTTTCATGTCTGATATTTTAGCAGTGAATAATTATTAACTGTTCAAAAAAATATAAATCTTTCATGTCAATGTCCAAAGCAAGCCTCTGCAGATTTCATTACACTCTGACTTCTTCTGAATCCAAATATCAACCTCCCCGGCTGCGGAAAAAATACCTATCGCTAACTATTTTCATGGTCTGCCTGTGCAGCAGACCGGCCAGGCTATTGCTTCGCTGGTCGTATAGTGAATGAGAGTGGCAGCAGCGAAGACCTGCAAAGGAATTAGTTGACTATAAGAAATTAACTTCGATAAATAATAACAACTAAAATGCATAATCAAAGAGTTTTTAAAATGCCATTTGCAAGTGTGTATCCGCATTATATTCAGAAAGCGGAGAAGAAGGGACGAACAAAAGCAGAAGTAGATGCGATCATTTGCTGGCTGACGGGATATGATCAAAAAACACTGCAACAAGAAATCGACAAGAAAAGTGATTTTGAAACCTTTTTCGCAAAGGCGCCACAAATCAATCCGAATGTATCAAAAATTACAGGAGTAATTTGCGGGTATCGTGTAGAAGATATTGAAGACAAACTCATGCAAAAGATCCGTTATTTAGATAAGCTGGTTGATGAATTGGCAAAAGGGAAAACAATGGAGAAGATTTTAAGGAAGTAAGGAGAACCGGATTTATAGTGAAAAACAAATCGGGCATTCATCTACACGGTCAGTCTATTTTATAAGCATCTTTCCTCCATAGCTTATCGCAGCGCAACAAATTAGTTTAGTTGAATTGAATTAAATTAATGTTTGCCCTTTACTTTGCTCCATCTTCTATCAGTACACCGGATTCATCTGCGTATTTTATTTTAACTACACCATGATCGCAAACTTTCAGTTCATATTGCACTTTATTACCTGCAAGTATTGTTCGGGTAATCGAATATAAATAGCCTTTGAAAATCTCGGTAAGTTTCAAAACTATTTTTGGTGGGATATAATTTCGCAGAACAGGAGTTGACGCTGAAAACCCGGGGCATCGGTCAGGCCATTTATGATAAACTTCGTCGGAATTTACGTTTACTGTATCGTGTACTACAATTTCAACCGTATCCCTCACATGCAATGTGATAGTATCGCGGATCGGTGTTCTTATGGTGTCCCTTACGCGTAGTGTGATAGTGTCGTGAACCGGCGTTTTTATCGTGTCCCTTACGATTACTCTGACTGTATCTCTCACCGGCACTTTTACTGTGTCTATTATTACCCTGGTGATCGTATCGGTTTTTTTTACTTCATGCCCGTCTGACGCATGAATATTTCGTGTGTCTGAGTAGTATATATATTGAGCCCGTAAATTAATAACACCAGACATTAAGAATAAAACAAAAACGAGCTTTCTCATTGGCATAAATCCGGCATTAATCGCGCCGAAATTACGATCATTCTGTTTTTGTGGATATTTTATTCATCGGTTTTGTCCTCCACCTGCTTTCACGGGCCTTTTAGACTTCGTATGCAATCACCTTCCATTTTTTTGCAACGTCCACTCTATGCCATTCCTTACATCCCTGCTGGAGAAGTTGATCCAAAAAACAATCCTATTTTGGCAGGTAAAATCTGTAACTTCATAATGGCTATCAAGGCAACTGTGATTTTTCCAACGCCGTTATAAGGTTGATATGCGGGCCTACTATTTTCAACTGCGATTATTGTTGTTGAAGCTGGTTTTCTGCTTCGGCTATTATAGTGCAAACGCACAAACCTGTCCTTACAATATTGATTTCGAAACGGGCACCTTTGAGGGGTGGCAATGTTATATCGGTACTGCCGATACGGTGAATGGCGTTAATGTTCTTAATCTACAGCCAACAACAGGCCCTGTCTTTAACCGCCAAACAATGTATACCGCCAATTCCGGAGCAGGGGTAGATCCTTACGGTGGCTTCCCGGTAAATTGTCCTAACGGCAGCGGGCATTCGATAAGGTTGGGAAACAATTCTGCGGGAGGCCAGGCTGAAGGGATATCTTATCAATTCACCATTCCCGCCGGCCGCAATGAATTTTCACTCATCTATCATTATGCTGTTGTATTCCAGGATCCCAATCATAAAGAATACCAGCAACCAAGATTGGTGATTGAAATAACAAACGTCACTGATAATAAAACTATATCCTGTTCTTCATTTACATTTATTCCTTATGGTACATTACTGCCCGGATTTTTTCAATCATCCAATCCCGGAGGCAATACACCTGTATGGTGTAAAGACTGGTCGGCAGTTTCGGTGAACCTCGATGGCAATGCGGGAAAAACGATCAGGCTGTTTTTTAAAACGGGCGACTGTACTTTCAGAAAGCATTTCGGGTATGCGTACATTGATGTTAACTCAGAATGTTCGAGCGAATTTGTTGGAAGCGATTATTGCAAAGACGATACTGCTGTAAATCTCACAGCACCGTTCGGATATCAAAATTACACATGGTATAATAATGCGTTTACAGCGGTACTCGGCACGCAACAAACGATTACCTTTCGGCCGCCACCACCACCGGGTTCCACCTTTGCCGTAGTGGTGGAGCCTTATGATGGTTATGGTTGTATAGATACTTTGACAGCAAAGCTGGAAGACTCGTTAACTGTAATTTCAAGAGCAGGCCGCGATACACTTTCCTGTAATCTTAATCCGGTGCCGATTGGTGCCAATGCAGTCCCGGGTTTGGTATATTCCTGGAAGCCTGCGGCAGGATTATCCGATGCCACAATAGCCAACCCGGTAGCGTCACCAGACACAACAACGGATTATATTCTTACCACAATGCATGATGGTGGAGGATGTGTCAGGAATGACACAGTTATTGTAAAAGCTTCAATAATTGACAGCACACTGAGTTTAACTGGGGATCCTGAATTTTGCTCAACAACTGGTGATAGTGCAGTCTTGCATGTTCAACCCACGCAAGTCATCCGGTGGTATAAGGATGGTAGTCTAATCGGTGAAGCAAGCGGTGCCAATTACAGAGTTGTGCAAAGCGGCTCCTATTATGCATCTCTTACAAACAGCGATGGCTGCAATATATCTACCCAAACACGGGATATAGTTATTGGCTACCCTATTCCCGGAATACGATATCCTGATGCATATGCACTCATTAATGCACCATTCCCTTTGGCAGCAAGACAATTGGGAGGTACTGTTTTATGGAGCCCCGGTACATCGCTAAATACCCAAACAAGTTTTGCCCCTGATTTTACAGGCACTCTCGATCAATTGTATACTATAGCAATTGAGACCACGGGAGGCTGTGTAACTGTGGACACACAACTGGTGAAAACGGTTCAGAAAGTAGATATACTTGTGCCGACTGCCTTTACTCCCAATGGTGATGGATTAAATGATCTTTTGCACCCCATACTATTCGGCATCACGAAACTTCATTATTTTAAAATATTCAACCGTATCGGTGAGGAATTGTTTGAAACTGCAAAAGCAGAAAAAGGCTGGGACGGAACTTTTAAAGGCATCCCGCTGGACCCGCAGGTGGTGGTATGGATAGCAGAAGGTGTAGGGGTAGACAATAAAATTTATGTGCGCAAGGGAAGTAGTTTGTTGGTGCGATAAAGTTTTTTAGTCACGTTTTCCAGCAAATGCCCGAAGTGTTGTCATAAATTTAGGTGTAGTCGTTATCTTCTATGCGAATATTCATCTTAATATATGCTTTGTGTATTATCGTGCATAATGAATATTATGCTCAAAGCGCATTGATCACAAATTTACCCAAAGTCAAAGTCGATGTACGGCCTATCCGTCGTGTATTTTCTGAGTTCGGCAGCGTCAGGTTTTTAATGACGATTACAAATACGGCTGATACAATGCAACATTTATTAATTCGCAAAGTCCATTCAACTTATCCATGGGGCACATTTGCTACCATCATTAATGAACATTCAAAAGATACAGCATCACAACTTATGAACCACGAAATGCTTTCTTCCGAAATATATACCGAAGGCAAGCTAAAGAAATCCGGCGCTTTTGAAACCCTTCAACCCGGAGCATCCATTTCGCAATCTTACTATCTGGCCAATGTTGCTATTTTGAAAGAATATAAACAAAGTTTGAAGCCAGGTAAGTACAAATGTTTTATTTCTTATTACGGAAACGCTTCAAATGAATTTGAATTTACTATTGAAAGAGGGTGCAGCCACAGACAAAAAAATTCTTGGCCCCCGGAGGTATTCCTGCTGTTATTGATTATTTATCTTTAAACAATAAATTCTTCTATTGGTGACGGCGCAGCGACGTAACAGGCGGTAATGAACAAAGCGCTTTTCTATTCTCAAAAAAATAAATTAGTAATAACTTTATCCATATGACAGATAAACTCAAACCTGTTTTTAACAAGCGAATTTTCTGGGATGTGGTTTTTGAAAATATCGACTATGATGCCAGGGCAAATTTCGTAATCGAAAGGGTGTTTGAGCGAGGTGATGTGGAGGATATCCGCAATTGCCGCCGCTATTATGGAGATGAAAAAGTTTCAGAAGCGTTGTTGAACGCAAAATTCTTACCGGAAGCCACAATGTACCTGGCAAGCGCAGTCATCAATAAACCTCTTAAAGATTTCAGATGCTACACATTGAGACAGTCGAACCCGGGGCTTTTTCCGTATTGAAACAGTTGATGCAAATTCCTGAACTGAAAGATTTTTCTTTGGTCGGAGGCACAGCATTGTCTCTTTTCTACGGCCATAGAAAATCAGTTGATTTGGATTTGTTTTCAAACGTTACATTTGAAAGCCCGGTAATCATAAACACACTTCAAAAGGAGTTTAAAAAAAATTTTGTAAACAGAACGTCTAACCCGCGTTTTGGTATTTTTTCATTTGTACATGATGTAAAAGTTGATCTTGTCAGGCATCCGCATCCACTGATAAGGCCGGAATTAAATATCGATGGTATAAGGATGTTCTCTGTAGAAGATATGATGGCCATGAAAGTACAGGCAATATTGGGCAGGGGAAAAAAGAAAGACTTTTGGGATTTGGCAGAACTATTGCATCATTTTCCAATTGCTGATTTTATCAATTTTCATAAAGAAAAATATGCAACACAAAACTTATTGATAACCGTGCCACAAGCCTTAACTTACTTTGCAGATGCCGAAGAAAGCGAAGAACCCATAAGCCTGAAAAATCAAACATGGCAAGGTGTAAAAGGGTTTATCAGCATAAAAGTAAGTGAATACTTAAAATAGAACTATTGGGTAAATAATCTCACTATACCGCCATTTCGCCGACATCATGTTTACCGGCATTTTTAATTTTGTTCTGCGTTCATTCAATCTTTCTTAATACACTTGTAATTTGCGGTTTCAATGAACTCATATAAATACGATAGAGATTAGCCCCGCCGTACGCAGCCTATGAAATAAAAATCCTCCGATCCGATTTAGTACTTTTGGTTATACAACATCATTTCTAAAACCAATTCACCATGACCCAACTGCTTCGATCAACTGCACGAATCATTGTGCTTTTATTTTTATTGATTGGCTCCCCGCATTTCATCATCGCTCAAACCAACCACACTTTCTCTATATCCTTCGTGGAAAGCGCAAGCAGCAAACCTATCACCGGGCGTGTGTTCCTCGCCATCAGCCGGAACTCACAGCCGGAGCCGCGGTACGAAGCGGGTTCCTACTTTCAAAGCGTACCGTTTTGGGGCAAAGATGTGGATCAGCTACAACCCGGCCAGGAAGCCATTATCGATACTAACGTGCTCGGCTACCCGATAGCCAACCTGCGTGATCTTCCTGAAGGAGATTATTACATACAGGCAGTAATGAATGTATATACTGAATACCATCGCGCCGATGGCCATACCATCTGGGCACACCAGGACCAGTGGGAAGGACAGCATTTTAATACCTCACCCGGCAACCTCATCAGCAGCGTGCAAAAGATCCATTACGATCCGTCGCAAAACCAGTCGTTTTCTATTATCCTCGATAGCGTGCTGCCTGCCCGCAACCTGCCTGCAGATACCAAACAGGTAAAGCATATTAAAATAAGAAGCAAGATACTTTCCGATTTCTGGGGACATGATATGTATCTCGGCGCAACTATTTTGTTGCCGAAAGGCTATGACGATCATACCGACGTGCACTATCCTGTAGTATATGAGCAAAGCCATTTCGGCCTCGGCGCCCCGGACGGTTTTACAACAGCGAAAAGGCCGATTCCACCTCAATACAAAAAGATGCTCGACGATTATAATTTGGAAGACGGTTACACCTTTCAGCAACATTATAATTCAGATCATTTTCCACGGATGATTATCATTACCTTTCAGCATCCCACGCCGTATTATGATGATTCCTATGCCGTAAACTCCGCCAACAACGGGCCTTACGGCGACGCTATCATGAAGGAGCTCATTCCTTATTTGGAAAGTCATTACCGCATTATTCAGCAACCATATGCGCGGGTGCTTACAGGAGGCTCCACGGGCGGATGGGAGTCCATGGCATTGCAACTCTATCATCCTGATTTTTTTGGCGGCACGTGGACACTCTATCCCGATCCGCTCGACTTCAGGCACTTCCAGCTTATGGACCTTACCAAAGATACCAATGCATTTTACGCTAATACCTTTACCATGCCTTTCAATGCCAACAGCACCTGGCAGCAATCGCTGAGATATATGATGCGTGACAATGAAGGCATGCCCATACGAACCACAAAAGATGCAAGCTGGCTGGAAGCGGTGTTAGGCACCCACGGCCGCTCGGGTGAACAAATGGATATTTTCGATGCCGTGTTTGGCCCCGTTGGCAACGACGGCTACCCGGTACCGTTATGGGACAACCTTACGGGAAAAATAGACAGCAATGCCGTGAACTATGCCCGCGAACATGGCTACGACCTGCGCTATTACCTCGCTAAAAACTGGGCCACGCTTGGGCCCAAGCTCATAGACAAGCTGCATGTGTACGTAGGCGATGCCGACAACTTTTACCTGAACCTTGCCGTATACCAGTTCCAGGATTTTCTGAAGCATACCGAAAACCCGCACTACGAAGGCACCTTCGAATACGGGCGCCCTATGAAAGGCCACGGCTGGCAACCTGTACCCACCAGCAAAATGTTGGAGATGATGGCGAAGCATATTACGGAACATGCACCGAAAGGGGTAGATACCAAGGCGTGGAACTATTGATGGCATGGAAAAATAATTAGGGGCTGTGAGCGACAGTGCACACCCCGGCTATAGTTCCGGCTATCCGCTGCAAGTCCGGCACAGGGCTATACAAAATGCTTCACCGGGCTTTCCGCTTCTATCCGGCAGCCTTTGAGCGATAGAGTATAAATCAGCAGGAAGCAGCGCAGCAATCAGCTCAGGTCAGGAGATCCGCGCCAGAATTAAACAACAATGCAAAAATGAAATAAATACATGGAAGTACATCATCATCCACAGGTAGAAAAGAAAGGATTTAAAGAATATTTTTTAGAATTCTTAATGATATTCCTTGCAGTAACGCTTGGTTTTTTTGCGGAGAATTTGCGTGAAACGATAAAAGACAATAAAGAAATTAATGAAGACATTCGCTCTGTTTTAGCAGACCTGAATTCTGATGTTGCCCATTTTAATGCTATTCTCAATACTGATGAGTATAGTTATACATCAGCAGATTCTCTGCTGGTTTTACTTCATGATAATATCTCCAATACGCCACAAATTTATTTTTATGCAAGAGCCGTTACTGCGAATGTTGGTAATTACTATGCCAATTCAAAAACCTTTGACCAAATGAAGGCTTCGGGGATGTTGAAGCTGATACATCCGAGAGATCTGCTTGACAGTCTTAGCTTATATTATGTAACCTTCCAGTTTTTATCAGCGCAGGACAATCTTGTTAAGCTTAAGCTCGACGACGTTCACAAAGACAACTATCTTTTGTTTGACAATTATATTTTTTCTCAAATGAAAGTCAGATTTGAAAACATCAATAAGTCATATACTACAATTGAACTGCCTTCAGGCCATCCGGCACTGCTTTCAACTGACTATAAAATTGTGAATAGAGTAGCCTTGAATTATTATTATCTCGCTGCCAGCGAAAGATTTGATTGCATTTTGGCCGAACGACAAAAAGCACTTGCATTACGCCTTATTACGTTAATCAAAAAAAAATATAATCTTAAATAACAATGGAAGTACACCATCATCCGCACGTGGAAAAAAAAGGATTCAAGGAATATTTTCTGGAATTCTTAATGATCTTCCTTGCGGTCACTCTTGGATTCTTTGCAGAAAATATAAGAGAAAGCATAAAAGATAAAAAGCAACTGCACGAATATATTGAGTCAATGGTTAATGATCTGCAAAGTGATACTTCCCTTTATCATTCCGCGGTTGAATATAATTTATCGAAATGCCGGATAATTGACAGCATCATTCAGTCATTATCTGATAATGATAAAAGCAGCAATAATGCTCAACTTTATCTCCTGGTAAGACAGCTAACTATGGGCACCTTTGTTATTTCTACTACACCAAAAACATTCGATCAAATGAAAAGCAGCGGAGGGCTGAGGCTTATCGGGAAACAATCTACTACTGACAGTATTGGTTCTTATTACCAGTGGACACAACGGTTTGAATACTGGTCAGACTTTCAGAAGCAACGGCTGAATGAAGTGATTTCAATAAATGACAGGGTATTTGATGCGAAGGTCTTGTTTTCTATACTCAAAAAAATGGAAAATGATTCCGGGTCTTTTACGCCTGAGAATAATCCGAAACTTATTTCTTATGACCCCATTTCAATAAACGCTGTGATAATGCGCTATCAGTATTATTATGGATTTCTTAAATTAATGAATGAAAGGTCAATGTCAGCCTCAGCCCAGGCAAGCCGTTTAATCGCTTTATTAAAAAATGAATATCATCTGAAATAATTTTTATGGAAGTGCATCATCATCCACACGTAGAGAAGAAAGGATTCAAAGAATATTTTTTGGAATTCATCATGATATTTCTTGCAGTAACACTTGGCTTTTTTGCAGAAAGCTTAAGGGAACATATTAATGATCATGCGAAAAGCGAACAATACATTCAATCACTTGTCGAAGATCTTGAATCTGATACGGCAAGAATGGGTGATATCATTCAATTTGATGAAGCCAAAATAACTGGTTTAAACAGCATGTATCAATGTTATGACACAGTTACCAATAATTTGAAAGCAACATCATGTATGGGCGAATTGATCAAATTCTCAAAAGTAAACAGGCCGTTTTTGTCAAATGATCGCACCACAAGAGAACTTGCCAATGCAGGAGGCTATAGATTATTAGACAAAGAAGATGCTGACAGTATTCTTGCTTATGAAAGAATGTACAGGGATGATTATGATTTTCAAACCACGGTTTACCAGGAAGCGCAGGATAATGTACGAAATACGTTGAATGAATTGGCCAACTTTAAAATAGTCTCACCCCTTGAGAATGTGTCTTCACTTAATGGTAATGACATAGGGAGTAGCTCTTTGAATGGACCGGTTTTGTTTTCAGGTGACAGAAAGTTATTAAACAAGTGGTTTAACCAGTTACAATTGTATTTGCGGGTTACAAAAGCACAAAGCACCTTATTAAATATTTTACGGGCAAAAGCAACCAGTGTTATAACCTTCTACAAAAGCAAGCATCATCTTAAATAAAAAGCAATGAAAGCAAATCTTCAGCCTAAAGTAAATTCTCATTTGCATGGGAAGAAAAATTTAAAAGAATTAAAAGTGCTCTTTCTTTTCCTGAGCCTATTATGTTTTCACCGATCTTTTGCGCAAAACACGCATAACAATGATATTGCAATCATTAAATCTAACAGGGCAGCATCAAACAATGCTATTGCCAGGCATGATGTAGATGGAATGTCGAAATATTGGCTTGACGATTTTGTGCAGGTAATCGGACGTGGTACGTATGAAACCGGCAAAGAAAATATTTCAGCTTCATGGAAGAAACTTTTTAACACCAACCCTAAAGTTGTTTATGTAAGAATTCCTGAAGAATTTATCATAAGCGATAATGATACTATGGCCTGGGAAACCGGAAAATGGACCGGCATTCACACTTATAGCAAAGGGGGCAATTATTCGGCTATGTGGATCAAACGAAATGGTAACTGGATGCTAAAAGCAGAATTGTTTGTTTCGTTGAAGGCTAATAAGCAGTAACGCTGTTGGTTTATACTTTAGGTAGAAGTTATTTAATTGAAATAAAAGCCACTTTAAAACTACTGATAAACAAATGGAAGTACATCATCATCCAAACATAGAAAAGAAAAATTTCAAAGAATATTTCTTCGAATTCTTAATGATATTTCTTGCGGTAACGTTGGGTTTTTTTGCTGAAACAATAAGAGAAACAATTACAGAAAGGAATACGTCAAATGAATATGCCCGATCTATGATAGAAGATTTAAAAAAAGACACAGTATACTTGAACCTTGACATAAATGAATTGAAGTTTGTGGATGACCGGCTTGATACATTTATAAATATTGTTCATACAAAAAATATTCATGAACTGCCCGGTGGTACATGGTATTATTACGGAAGATTTGGTACACGAACAACAACTTTTCAAACAGAAGATGCTACAATGGAACAATTGAAAAGTTTAGGTGCACTTCGGTATTTTGGAAATTACGCAATTATTACTGCACTTGGTCAATATGATCAATCAACAAAAGAATTAGCAAAATATATAAACCTAAATTTAATATACCAATCAAACATAGTCAGCCTAAGGAACAAAATATTTGATGCCTATTATTTTTTGCCTGTGATGGATTTGCAGATCTCAAAACAAGCGATTGATTCTTTCATGCAACAAAATATTCCATTGCTCACAACAGCGCGTAATATGATGATTCAATATGCGAGCTATTGCCAGCTAAAATCTTTTAATAATAAAAATTTAATAGTATTGGAAATGAATTTATTTAAAAATGCAAAATCGCTTTTGACAGAATTAAATAAAAAATATAAGCCTTCGAATAATTGAGGAGCGATGTAAATGAAAGGCCAACAGTAATTTCAAAATAATAAATCATCAAAACAAATGGAAGTACATCATCATCCCGATCTTCATCACAAAAAGAAAAATTTCAAAGAATATTTTTTAGAATTCTTAATGATATTTCTTGCGGTAACGCTTGGTTTTTTTGCAGAAAATATCAGGGAAAAAATTTCTGACAGACAAAAAGAGGATGCTGATATAAAGAGCCTTGTGAAAAATCTTACCGAAGATTCTGTGAACATTGAATCAGCATTACAATCTTACCAGGCAAACGAGATGCAAATCGATTCATTAATGGAACTGATAAAAACAGGAGAATATAAAAAGAATCAGCAGACATTGTATCGAATGGCATACCAAACAAGAGGTTCCCGCGTATTCGAATATTCCAATACTACATTTCAACTAATGGAAAGTTCTGGCAGTTTACGGTTAATTCGTAATGACGAAATCAGGAATTATATTATAAATTATAACAACTCTATTAATACAGATATCAGATCATTAGAAACAAGAGTACTTGAAACTGAAAAAAAACAGGCAGAGCTGCAAAATAATCTCTTGACCGATACATTGTATCCATCTACAGAAGACATTGTTTATAACCACGCCCTCAGAACAAATTTTTTTAAAACTGGTAACCATATTCCTGTTTTTAATGAAGCTCAACAGGCTCAATTTTTAAAACTGTATAATTTATTGTTTGAAAGAAATATCATTAACACCTACTACAAATTAGAGCTTGAAAAATTAAAAGAAAAGAACAGGCAACTGGTTGAGGCTATTAGAAAAAATTACGATTTATAAGATAATTAATACAGTATTAATATGGAAGTACATCATCACCCAAACGTAGAAAAGAAAAATTTTAAAGAATATTTTCTGGAATTTGTAATGATTTTTCTTGCCGTCACTTTGGGGTTTTTTGCGGAGACGCTACGCGAAAAAATCACCGAACATACACTTGCAAAGGAATATGCTGAATCGCTGGTGAAGAACCTGGAAGCTGACACAGAACAACTTCACGCTTATCGCGACTATTATGCCAATGCAAATAATAATGTAGATACCCTTTTACAACTGCTGGCAAAAGATGATGCCGCAAAAATTCCCACGGGTGAACTCTACTGGTACGGGCTATTTGGCGGTGCACACGGGTACTTCACCCCCAATGATGCAACGCTGCAACAAATTAAAAGCACGGGAGCTATGCGGTATTTCAAAACTTCGAATGCGTCGGCAATGGCCGATTATGACCAGCTTTGCCGCAACATGGCCACCATGCAGGAAGCTGATCGCAACCTGTATGCTGAGGTAAGAAAATGCAGGGCACAAATCTTTGAATTCAGGTACAACGAAGCAGCAAATGATATTTACCAGGGAAGCAAAAGATTCTTCGACCGTGCAAAGATCGATTCATTCATTCGGAGCAATCCCCCTGTATTAACTACTGACAAGTCGATATTTAACGAGTATGCGGAGCTGGTGCGTTCGAGATTTTTATTCCTCAATGTGCAAAGAGCAGATACACTCCTGGCAAGGGCTTCCGATCTGATCCAAATATTACAATCCAATTATCACCTGAATAAATAGAAATTGAATATGGAAGTACACCACCACCCACACATAGAGAAAAAAGGATTCAAAGAATATTTTTTGGAATTCTTAATGATATTTCTTGCGGTTACGCTTGGCTTTTTTGCGGAGAGCTTGCGGGAACACTTAGTGAACAGCGAAAAGGAAAGAAGTTATATGGAAAGTATGATACAGGATCTCAAACGGGATACTGCTGAAGCAAGCCAGGTACTGGCGAGTCAATCAAGAATTTTTAAAAAAATGGACAGTGCCCTGAAAATTCCCGTTGAAAGTCTGAAGGATATCGATACTCAGGATACATTCTATCATTACTTCGTTTATTTCTATTCCTGGGTAGATGGATTTACTCCCTATGATAATACGATCACACAACTAAAAAATGCTGCAGGCTTCATTGTCATTCAAAAGAAAAATGTTGTTGATTCTATCAACGAGCTTTATATATTTTGGGAAGGACCATTCAAGGGCAACAGGGATGTGTATGTAAACAGGTGGCAAAGACTGGATGAGTTTGCCATGCAGATGATCATTTTGCCCGAGCCTCCAAACAATGCTGAGGATTCTGTTTATACAACATATCCTCGTCATGCAGAAATATTCACACGATATGACCGCCCATTGTTGCAGCAATTGTATTCTTTCATTCGCATGGAACAAAGCGATATAGAAGTTAACATGTATGACGATGCGAAATATCGTGAGCAGGTTGCAAGGCTTATCAATTTCATCAGGAAAGAATATAATTTAAAAGGGGATTAGACAAATAATAATCAAAAAAAATGCAAAACTAAATGTAAATGGAAGTTCATCATCATCCTAAAGTGGAAAAGAAAAATTTCAAAGAATATTTTTTGGAATTCTTAATGATATTCCTTGCAGTAACGCTCGGTTTTTTTGCTGAGGGCCTTCGTGAGCATTTAGTGAACATTAAAAAAGAAAAGCAATATATCATTTCTGTAAAAGAAGACCTGTTAACAGATACTTCATATTTAAGCCGCTTAATTCCCAGGGCGCAATTACAGCTTCACAAACTTGACAGCCTTTGCATTTTGTTAAACCTGGCGGCGAATAGCAACACCTACAATATACACCGGCTTTACTATCTCAATTTCAGGCACAGTTTCGGTTTAATCCTTTTTGAGCAAAATGAAAGAACTATTTCACAAATAAAAAGCACCGGGGCTTTTAACCTGATTGAAAATAAAGAATGTAAAGACAGCATTACTTTTTATTACAATTTTTATGATGGGGCTATTCAACACGAAGCTGTAGATGTTGAGAACTGGATGGACGACGCCAATAAGATGTCCCAAAAAATATTTGATTATTCCCTGATCAAAACTTTCGGCTTTCGTGGAGGTGCTGATATTTTTTTGAATGATTCACGGCCATTACAATTAATCAGTACGGATAGTATTGTTTTAAAAGAATACATGAATAAAGTGAGGTCACTTATGATGATGCTGGATAACCACTTAAGTCTCGAAAAGGACCAATTTGTCAATGCAAAAAATTTGATTAACCTATTGAATAAAGAGTATCATTTACAATAAATAGTAAAATCAATGGAAGTACATCACCACCCACATGTAGAAAAGAAAAACTTTAAAGAATATTTTTTAGAATTCTTAATGATATTCCTTGCAGTAACGCTCGGCTTTTTTGCTGAGAATATTCGTGAGAAAATAGCAAACAAGGCAATTGAAAAAGAATATATGGAAAGCCTGGTGTCTGACTTAAAAGCAGATACTTCGGCAATTTCCCAGGCGATAGATGAATGGTCATCGGCAAATAAGGATGTGGTTGTTATTCAGCAATCGCTGAAAGCACGTCCTGTGGATGTAAAAGATTTTTATAAATCTTTGTCAGAAGATTTCTGGCATTTCGACCTGTTTAAATATGATAACAAAACAGTGGAAGAATTGAAAAGTTCCGGGAATTTCCGTTTGATCAGGGACAAGAAAATCGAAAACCAGATTATGTCATTCGATCTTGATATGAACTACATCCTGACCCAGGAAAAGGATGTTAAAGACCTGATGAATGTTTCAAAACAGGCAGAAGAAAAAATTGCTGATTATACACAAATCCAATTTGGGAATTTTAATAATGATTCATCCTATAGCATGCTGAATGATGACCCGAAGCTGATCGGAGAATATTATAACAAAATTCTTGCCTTTAACAGGCTGGCGGTCTATCACGAATATTTATTCAGGCAAATTCAAATAAAAGCAAAAGATCTTTTAGAAACGATTCAGAAAGAATATCATTAAAAGATGAGGAAGAAGAGAATATATTATTGAGGACGGAAGACGGGAAGACTGAAGGTATGAAAGGATAAATCACTTCAATTCAACACTTAAACTCATAAATTAAAATAAATGGAAGTGCATCATCACCCGAATGTTGAAAAAAAGGGATTCAAAGAATATTTTTTGGAGTTCATCATGATCTTCCTTGCTGTAACGCTGGGATTTTTTGCTGAAAGTCTTCGTGAACATTTGAGTAATCATTCGAAAGAAAAAGAGTACATCATCGGCATAAAAAAGGATCTCGTTGCAGATACGGCAAGCATGAACGATTTTCTTCCTTATTTAATTTCAAGAATTAATCAAACTGATACGCTTATAAAAATTTTGCAAACACAAGGAGTTACCGATCGCGGCAGTGATATGTATTACCTCGCCAGGCTTACTACCAAGCTTCGTTCGTTTATAGCAAATAATACTACATTAACCGAACTGGAACACTCCGGAAACTTCGGGCTGATAACGAAAGGACCTGTGTTGACAGGCCTGGTAAAAGTTCAAAAAATAGCCGAAACCTATAAAGTAATTACCGGTTTGGATGAACAGGAAGCCGAAATGACCTATCCTTTATTAGGCAACCTGTTTGACGCGTCTGTTTTCAATACGATGGAATCGGGTTCCCGTTTCGTGATTGATTCTACAGCAAGTGCTTTTGCCAATATTACAAAACCGTCCGGCAATCCGCAGTTGCGCAATCATAATCCCGACGCGATTAATCAACTCATATTCGACCTGCACGAACGGAACGGAAGTTTTATAGGGGAAGTGGGCATTTTAAAAGAACTAAAAACCGAGGAAATTGAGCTGATTCAAACCATCAACACACAATATCATTTAAAAGATAGTAAACCAACAAAGATCACAAATTAATAACCGGGAAACTGTTTATGGAAGTACATCATCATCCTAAAGTAGAAAAGAAAAATTTCAAAGAATATTTTCTGGAATTTGTAATGATATTTCCTCACACCCTATCCGTAGAATGCATAAATAATCAGGGAGTGCTGTCCTGATGTTTGTAACTCAGGACATTTATAAAACCATAACAGTTACGAGCATACGAATATGGCTAACAAGAGTTGACTTGTAAAAATTGAGATGTTTGCTATAGATTTGACGGTTGTAAGTTCCGAGTTGCAAAGTTGCAAACCCGGCGCAGCTAACCTAAGGAATATGGTTAACTACGGAAAGCAAAGGAATGCAGGCGAAAAAAAATAACCTTGAAACGAATAATAAAATATACTCTTCTTCTAATTGTAATCTTGCTTGCAATTTTTATAATCCAAAATTACCCGGTTTCTTCTAAGGCTAAAAGTTTTGCAAGATTAGCGGACACAGCAAATATCAGAAGAAACCTTGAGTCAATTATTAATACACCTCATTACCGGAATTATAAAAATGTAACAGTGCTTGACACTGTTGCAGAGCGAATAAGAAAAGAGTTTCAGCGATATACCACCAGGATATTTATTCAGGATTACAGGGTTAATGAAAATGGCTATAAAAACATCATTGCATCTTTTGGCCCGCAGGATGGTAAAAGAATTATTGTTGGCGCTCATTATGATGTGTGCGGTAAACAAGACGGAGCTGATGATAATGCAAGTGGTGTTGCCGGTGTTTTAGAATTAGCAAGGCTTTTAAAAGATCAACCATTAAAATACAGAATTGATTTAGTTGCATGGTCTTTAGAGGAGCCTCCGTTTTTTCACACAAAGAATATGGGAAGCTATATACATGCAAAATCATTGCACGACAGCAATGTAGCAGTAAAGGGTATGATAAGCCTTGAAATGATTGGTTATTATTCTGATAAAGAAAATTCTCAAAGTTATCCTATCGGTATCATGAAATGGTTTTATGGGAATAAAGGCAATTTTATTACAATAGTTCAAAAATCCTTTCGCGGAGAGTTTGCCAAAGAATTTAAAGAGTTATCATTTAAAAATAATTCAATTGACATGAGGTCTATCAGAGCACCATGGTATTTGGTGGGAAATAATTCAGACCAGATAAACTATTGGAAATTTGGATACAGTGCGGTAATGGTTACCAATACTGCTTATTTCAGAGATCATAATTATCATACTGATGCAGATAAGTTAGACTTGCTGGATATCTCAAAAATGGCATTAGTAATTGATGGAGTTTTCCGGTCACTTGTTCAATTGGAGTAATATGATTTTAATTATGTCGTAGCCGGGTCTCATGTCGTAGCCGAGTCCCCGCTCCAAATTGGCAAGGTTTTGTAGCGTGGCTTTGCGTATTGGCTATACTTCCCGTTAAGCAGGACAAGTTGTGCCAGGTTGAAGATTGGCAGTATATCAGCGCTCGCGACTTTTGCAGGATGAAAGGATTGGTTTCATTAAGTTATAGTTAGTATACGTTGACACAAGTAACCCAGGCACAAGCCAAGCCTCATACGCCATAAAGCATTCTTTATACCTGTACGAAAAGGGGCAAATTCCTGCAACAGTTTTTTTTAAGAGCTTATTATCATTTTTTTGTTTTCGTCAGACTCTAATAAATGGAGCCAGTCATGAATGGTTGCTGTCCGGAAGTATATCTTGGCTAACTCAGTGTAAGGTTTTCTGACTTGTGTATTTACAAGTTAAATAAATAAAAAAGTGTTTCGTGAAACAGGAACCACGGAGTTGGATTTTAAAATATTGAAAATATCCATTTATTAAAAAATAAAAGACGCTTCCGGTGCTACCGTTATGGATAAAAAAAGGAAAATGCCTGCTGCAGGGTTACCCATGCCAATCAATTCTCAAACAGCTTTGACAATATCCAGATTACATCACCTGTGGTACGCGTCCATATTTCCTTGTAGGTAGCATTTCCTTGCATGGGCATATACGGTTCATCATCATTTTCAAAAGTCTCAATTCCTACCGGCACCGCACCAACCACGTCGCCTGCGTAAGCGGCATAAAGCGGGGGATAATTGTAGCCATCCCCGTAAATAGTGCTCATGGCGAAAGGATTGTAGCCAACAATATATTCAAGCTGCCTCGTTCCGATATCTTTCAGTGATTCATCTTTTAGTAAATCTGAAAGTATAAATGCAGCCTTTGCCTTTGCCATCAGTACATCATAAAATCCCCGGAACTGGTAGGTAACCGGGTAACGCCGCAGGTAAAAATCGCCACCAAGGTGTATCCCGTTTTTAACCTCGGCATTGTATTCTTCCATTGATGGCATACCCACTTTTTCTCCTTCATGATAAATTCCTGAAAAATCGGCATTGTTCAGTTCGTACACCGCAGAAGGTAAAATTCCATAGGGTTCCATAATTTTGGAAATGTCATGCAGGTAGTCTGCATAAGCCTGGCAGGAGGCTTTCCAGAGCGAAGCATCCGCGTGGGAAGGCGCATCCGTAAGCAACATGCTTAAGCCTTCCACCATCAGTTGTTCATCGCTCTTGTGAAAGTAGGCGAGTATTCTTTTTTTCTTTGTGGATTCGTAAAAAAAACCGTGCAGTGGCATTGACCAACCGGTGCGCCTTTTTAATTGCTGGCAATCCATTACTACGCGGGCATATTGTACTGCCGAATCGAGGTACGAACGTTCTTTGGTGAGCCGGTAGAGATCCATGGCGGATACCACAGCGAGTGCATACAAGTCCACTTCGTTATGTTCAGTTACCGCAGAGTCAAGTCGCTGTGTTGCGAAAGCAAAATCTTCTACCGCACTCCTGCGGCACCAGTGCGCAAAAACAGCATCCTCTTTATAAAAGGGAACCGCCATGGCACAATAAGCAGCAGCAATAAAATTGTCAGCAGGCCTGTTCGTAGCTTTTCCCCGCATATCATCTTTGGTACCGATCATATTATCACTCCAGATGCCCATGATGAGACCTCCATCCCTGTAACCATCTCCAAACCTTGTCCGCATGGTCCAGTCAAGCCCCCACCGGGCTTCTTCGAGTAAGCGTTGATACAAAGGCTTATTTTTATTTTTGACTGAATTAGCCAGCTCCAGCATGGCTATCCCGCCGCGGGCTGTATTGTCTACTCCCTGCGTTACATCGGCGGCATCGTGCCATCCCCCGCTTACGCTTATTTCCCTGCCATCGGGGTGCGCGGTTACCGCATCCTGGTGGCACAACCCGTGAATGCCCGGCTGATCGTAGCCACACCTTTCAGCAAAGAAAAAATTAAGCGTATGCCATGCCGTAGCGAGATAGGCATCATTACCGATCGGGAAGGTTTTGGTGGTTCTGTCTCCGATTTGGAGCCTGTAATATCCGGGCTTGTTATAGCTGCTGAAATCCAGCTGAACAAAACCACTGTCCATTCTTTTACCGTTACCGGTAAATACGGTTTTGTTATCCGCATTGACTAACCTGAATTTTGTACCCGGAACATGTTGTACCAAGGCCTGCTTCACCGCACCGGTTTTATACCCACTATTGCTATACGCAATTGCATCCTGCCTCAGGTTAAATCCCCTGGTGTTTTCAGCTTTCACTTTTTCAATACGCATATCATCAATGTACAGTTTCATGCTATCAGTGGCGCCCTGTGGCGAACCGGTTAGCATGATGCTAACAGAAAACCCGGTTACCGAGTCGCGGTACAGGTCAGGGATTTCCCAAATGATGTGTTGCCATTTGTCAGGATATACATTCACAAAATGCTGCCCCTCAAACCTGCCCGGCGTTGGCATGATGTGCTTGCCCCCATTATACAAAGTACACCCCACAAAAAAAGAATAAAAGCCAGGCCCGTCAGCATAAACCCACACCGAAAATCGGTTATATCCACGAAGATCTTCGCCCTTCAATGGCCTGATCACTTCAGCAAAAGCATACGCCCTGTTGGTTGGATTTTTTTTGGGAAGTGAGGTTGGCGTTTCCAGCAGAATGCTGCCCTTACCTGAGATTGTTTTATCACGGTCAACCTGAATCATACCCGGGCCGGTATGTTTTAAAGAATGGAAATCCGCAGCCAGGGGCAGCGTGCGAAATTTTTCTACCGGCTTTTGTAACCATCGGGTGATGCCCATATTGGCAGAATCAGCCTTCATGGTTATGCTGAGGTAATTGCTTTGCTGAAGTTGTTGTATCAAATGTGCATCCTGTGCCATAGCGGGTCTTATAAAACAGGTTGTAACCAATATCAACAAACCTGTAAGCCGTTGACATAAATTTATTTTCATCCCAAAAAATATTTAATGATCAAAATAAATGGTAAAAAGTATAACTGCTATTTTTATTTTCGGAGCCATCATCGTTTTTGCATCGTTGCATCACTTCGTCAGGTGAGATATCACCTCCTGTTGTTGGCATTTCCGTGAGCAACCACCTATCGGCTCAGATATGCGGCTTAGCATTGTGCTGATGCGCTTGTGTGTCGTCGAAAGCTTCACAAAGTCAATGTATCCAACATTTTTATTTCTAAAAGCCCCTTGCCTCCATAACAACCTGCGTGGCCGGCGACAGGTCTATTGCACTGCTATACTTCCATTCCCTGGCTTTTGCAACAAAACCCGCTACCTTTTGGCTCGTGGGATGCGAGCCGATTCAAATTTCGGGGCCTCACATAGCTGTTTGTCTTCCTAAACTTTCTTGTTCCCTGAGCTTGTACTAAGTTTGCTTTAACAACATCTTTCATTAATGAAAATTATCTTAACTACTGTTCTTCTTTTTCTTTTGCATACCAGCAATTATGCTCAAAAACGCAGAGCTCCCTTTTTAAAAAGCAACTCATTTTATAAGCAAAAATTGATCGACCCGGATGCTGTCTATTTCACGCCGGAAAACTTTCATGTTAAGCCGGATGGCTCCATGGACGTATCGGATGTATTGCAGCAGGCTTTGTATGATCTGAAGACAACACACAACTTTGGCATTCTTTTTTTGCCGGAAGGCAAATATCTTATCAGCAAAACCATCTATGTTCCGCAGGCTATTCGCATTATTGGTTACGGCACCCATCGACCAATGATAATTTTGAAAAAGGACGCCCCCGGCTTTCAACAACCTGACAGCACGGACAAAGGCAAGGCGAAATACATGTTCTGGTTTATCCATAGCGTTCCCAAACCGGGACAGCCTGTAAGAGATGCGGGTGCAGGCACCTTTTACAGCGCTATGAGCAATGTGGATCTGCAAATTGAAGATGGCAATCCTTATGCAGTGGCATTGAGAACGCACTATGCGCAGCACAGCTTTATTGAACATGTCGATATTCATATCAATAATGGCCTGGCAGGCATGTTTGACGTGGGTAATGAAATGGATGACGTGCGTTTCTTCGGTGGTGACTATGGTATTTATACCACCAAGCCTTCCCCGGGGTGGCAGTTCATGATGACAGACACGTATTTTGAGGGGCAGCGCAAAGCAGCGATCCGCACGCAGGAAGCCGGATTAACAATTGTAAGAATGCAGGTGAAGAATGTACCCGTCATAATTGATATTAATCCAAATTATACGGAAAAATTATTCATGGAAGACTGCAGTTTTGAAAATGTAAAGCAGCAGGCTATTTTAATTAGTCTTGGTGGCAATGCAGGCAACCAGGTAAGTTTAAGAAATATTGATTGTAAAAATGTACCGGTATTGGTAAGTTATCGTGGCAGCAACGATAAAGTGGAAGGAAAAGGAAGCATTTACCAGGTAAAAGAATTTATGCACGGCTTACAGATGGATAGCTTGCATGCCGATCCCGTGACCGGGACGATTACTGATATTGAAACTTTAAAATCCATGCCTTCCCCGGCGCAAAAAGATATTCCTGATTTTCCACCAATGGATACATGGGTAAATCTAAAATCATTGGGTGCAAAAGGTGACGGCACAACCGACGATACCAAAGCGATCCGGGATGCCATTGATCAATATCAAACTATATACGTTCCGCAAGGCTGGTATCGCGTAAGTGAAACGATTCAACTAAAACCCAATACAGTCTTAATTGGTTTAAGCCCGATCGCAACGCAATTTATTTTGGCTGAGAATACACCTGCATTTGGTGGTTTTGGCGGTCCCAAAGCTTTACTCGAAACATCAAAAGGCGGCGATAATATTGTTACCGGAATTGGCCTTTCCACTGGGGCTGATAATCCGCGTGCTGTTGCCTGTAAATGGATGGCGGGGGAACATTCTTATATGAATGACGTGAAATTTATTGGTGGTCACGGCACCATGCCATGGATATGGCAATGGAAAAGTGAGTCAAAAGAAATTTATGGTAACAACCTGGTTAATGGTTTTGATCCGTCGTGGGATACGCAATACTGGAGCTTATGGATCACTGATGGCGGCGGTGGAACATTTAAAGATATCTGGACTGCCAATACATACGCAAGCAGCGGCACCTACGTTTCGAATACGTCAACACCGGGCCGAATTTATGCCATGTCGGTGGAGCACCATGTTCACAATGAAATACGCTTTAACAATGTTTCCAACTGGCACGTGTATGCGTTACAGTTAGAAGAAGAAAGCAGGGAAAGTTCAGCATGCCAGCCCATGGAATTGGAGAATTGCGGGAACATGGTATTTGCGAATTTGTATATGTTCAGGGTAATCCGCGTGAATGTTCCCTATCCTTATTCCATCCGCAACTGGGGTTCATCCAATATCGAATTTTTAAATGTTCATAATTACAGCCAGGTAAAATACACGACAAGCAATCCTTTGTATGATGTGAATTCAAATACCTCTGTCCGCCCATGGGAGTTCAACCGGTTATATATTGGTAACGCAACTTCGGTTCCTGGTTTCGATGATGACGCGGTTCACCTGCTTTCAACAGGTTTTGAATTCGCCGAAGGCATTTGTCGTGATAGTAAAAATAATCTGTATTGGTGTGATTCAAGGGTGAAGAGAATTTACAAATGGGATGCCACAACACGGCAAACATCCTTGTTTGCAGACTATCATTGGGAGCCGCTTTCATTGTCCTGTGATAAAAATGACAACCTGCTGGTAGTTTTCAAATATGTTCCGAAAAAAGGTCACCTGATAAACGGTAAACAGGAAGTGTTTACCAATCCTCCGGACGCGGCAGGAACTTCTTTCAGTGGCTGGGGCAATTCAGGTTTTGCGACGTGGGTGTACTCGGTTGATCCCTCCAATCCGGATGAAACGATTCATTTACTCGATACAGTTACAATGGGAAGTATCCAACATATATACAAGGCTTTGTACCCGGGCCATCGCTGGCGGGATTATCACGATTTTAATTCGATCACCGTAGCCAGGCCCGAAGCATGCTTTGTAGCCCCCGACGGCGTTACCATCATTCCAAAAGTATATGACCTGGCAAGGGCAACCTGCCTGGCGGAAGCTTTCCCGGGCAAGCCTGCTTATGTTACGGATGAATATGACAAGCGAACCGTAAAGTTGGATGTAGACCCGGAAGGGTATGTAAGTAATCTCAGGTATTTTACTGAAAAAGGCGAGTTCGGAACAGCAGAGGACGGTAATGGTAATGTATATATTGCCGACGGACAAGTTTATGAATATGATAGCTCTGGTAAGTTATTGAGAGAGATAAAATCGCCCGAAAGACCAACAACCATTCTAGTAAGTAGTGACAGTAAAATATTGTATATAACAAGCGCCCATTCCTTATATAGCACGAAACTTTATTGATGATAACGTTCCCTTGTCCGCTACGACTATAATATTCCAGCCTTCGCACGTGTTCCGCTCCCTCATAAGGCCACATCATCCGCTCGTGAGGGCCGTCCCGCGAGTGGGCGGGCCCCAATTTTGGCGCAAGTAGCTCGGCACAGTTCGTCGAACTATGAAAAGTAACGTTGGTGCCGGTTTAGTAGCTGAGCATCAAGCTTAGCCATACTTGTGCCACAGAAAGGAACGACCTACTTGGGCTATATTGAGGAGAAGCTTATATTAGCTTATGACCCCCCATGTTCGCGCAATTATCCTGACACGAACCATGGAGTTGGAAATTTCCTTTTTAATGATCCATCCATCTTGGCTCTGGAAACTCACATCTTTAGTTTGAAAGGATTTCGCCTTTTCCGATCTCTTGCCCAAATTTCACGATCATCCACATCTCCCTTGAACAAATTCTTCGATTGAATTTGATCGCAGAAATCATAAGACCAACCGAAAAAAATAGCATCATAATTAACCTCGAAAACTGAGCTATGCTTACCATGCAATGGGGTATTATCATATTCATTATTATGTAGTAGACGCTCAACAAAACAATCTGGTAGAAAGAACAATAAAGGAAGTTAAGTAAAGCAAGCCGTCTTTCCAATCCATTGCTAATTTCGGAAAGCGCATGACTCTGTTTAGTGCTTCGCAGATACCTCTGATTTGCCATGGCAAACAAAATATATCGCTTCAATTTTGAATTATGCTTGTGGTTGCTCCAAATCCACCATTTTTTCTTAAGTTTGAGATCTTCGTCTTTAAGATCTATTTTTTTTATTTGTGCCCAATCCCTGATTTGGGTTTCTAATACTTCCGGAATAAAGCCTTTATTTCTTTTTAGAAACTTTGCAATACTCCATCCATAAAATATTTTATCCAGCGTTGCGAAATGGAAGGCATAAGTAATAATGCCAATAGTAGCAGTGAGAAAAACCATAAACCATGAATTGTCTGCGAAGTCAATTTTGGTTGGATGGTAAAGGAAAAGGAACGCAGCAACCGCCACGAACCCGGAAGCTATGTAGCGTAGCGTCAAATGCAGGTACTCCAACACCGAGCTAAATGATGGGACCGGGGATTCTGCCATGGTAAATTCTTTTTATAATAAATATAAGTCTATTTGCAAAGGGAATTATATATTCCAGAAAACCGGAATTTCATATTCCATAGTGACAAAGCCGTTATACTGATACTTTTTGTATATCCTCGTCAATTCGGTAATCATATTTTCATATTTCGGGTGGCCCGGTAACGGAATAAATGACGCAGAGATTAATTGTCCTTTAAGATTTTCAAAATCCAGGCTTCTTGAATGATGAAAGATTTTTTTTCCAATTGCGTGCGGATCATAGAAATCAATCAATATATTTTCATTTGCTCGTTCCACTGCTTTGTAATCGATTCCAAAAGTTTTGCGTATCTCTTCGTATTCATGGAGAAAAGGAGTATTTTGCTTAGCAAGTATCCAGGCTATTATTATTTTGCCATTAGATTTTAGTATTCGCCGAAATTCGACTTTTGTTTCTGTGGGGTTCATCCAATGAAATGATTGAATTACAGTAATAAAATCTATAGCGTGATCCGGTAGACGCGTTTCTTCAGCACGACCATCAATACTGGAGAATCCCGGATACCGCGAAAGGGTTAACTCTGCGTAATGTCGCATCTCAGCATTTGGTTCCACACAGAAAACTTTGTAATCTTCTTTCAACAATAGTTCAGAAAAAAGGCCGGTGCCAGAGCCGACGTCTGCAATCATCATCGTTTTTTGTAAACCCAATTGTGATTCAAAGAAGTCAACAATGACGCCCGGATATGATGGTCGATACTTCACATAGTTCTGAACCCTGTCGCTAAAGCGCTCAAGTGGATGAAGATTGTTCAGGCTACTCTCCATTATAATGAAATATTAAGCAATGATAGTACAATCAGGTTGCTTGGGAAAATTCCAGCCTTCGCACGTGTTCCTCTCCCTCGTAAGCCCACATCATCCGCTCGTGAGGGCCGTCCCGCCGGTGGGCGGGATCTCCGACCAACGGCCAGCCATTGTTTGTTTGTTTCGGATAACATTTTTTGGCTGTATCTTGCGTTATCTCAGCGACCCGGCAGAGTAAGCGACCCATAATTTATATGAACGTAGAAGCACAAATCAAAGAGTATATTTTTAGTCAGCCTGAACCAAAACGCAGCGACATGCAAGCGTTGCACCGCATTATTTTGAAAATAATGCCAGCATGTAAATTGTGGTTTTTGGATGGTAAAAACAGTGAAGGTAAAATTGTTTCTAATCCTAACATTGGTTATGGACTTCGCAACATAAAGTATACTGATGGAAAAACCAAAGAGTTTTATCAAATTGGAATGAGTGCCAACACAACAGGAATTTCTGTCTATATTCTTGGTATCGATGATAAGACCTACTTAACCAAAGCGTATGGGAAAAAAATAGGCAAGGCGAGCGTGACCGGGTATTGCATTAAGTTCAAAACGCTAAAAGATATAAATATTGAAATACTTGAGGCGGCAATGCTAGATGGGATTGAGGCTTCACGCGGAAAGTAGCACTTCACCCAACATGTACTGTAATTCGGGCAGGTAAAACACTAATTACTGTTTTACTTAATTCAGTTAGTAAAAGAGAATGGTACAAATACACAAGGTCACCTTGGGAGGCATTGCTGAGAAAAAGATTTTTCACTCATTGTTTCAGGTATCGAAGTGCAACAACCCCCGATTTAAAAACCGTTGTGTCAACAAGCTTTAATTGTAATTTCTCTTGCAGGTTGATACCTTCAAATAACCGTCTTCCTTCTCCTATAACTATAGGGTGAACTACAAAACGATATTCGTCAATCAGTCCAAGCGCTGCCAGTTGTGTAGGAATGGTTACACCGCCGGTTAAAATATTTTTACCTTGTTCCTGTTTCAATTTAAGTATTTCATCCCGGAGGCCACCACGAATAATTTTCGTTTTTTTCCCTCCAGGTCTGTCTAATGATTTTGATACAACAATAATTTTATCGACAGCGTCAAATGCCAGGGCGAATTCGATATCTTCTTTTCTGTCATTCTGCGCGGTAGCGTCTTTTGCCACATCGGGCCAATAAGGAACCATCAATTCATAAGTTTTACGACCGTAGAAGAATGTGTCAGCATTCCGCGTCAGGTCCGTAAAATACTCCATCGTATCTTCAGCGGGATAGAATTTGGTATGGTCGCAGCAGCCATCTAAGGTCGTGTTGATTGCGTAGATTACATTTCTCATTTGATTGGTTTTATTCTTTCTGACCTGCTTTGCAGTGTAAAGATCAAAAATAAAATGTTTCATCCATCGGGGTGAGGGCGATCTGCGACAAAAAAAAGGGGCATAGGCGACGTTGGTGTTCGGCAGGGGATGAAAGCATGACATCACTAATAGTATCCATCCCTTCAGGATAACACCGCCAGGCAATGCAATGTGTTATTATTATTCCCCTATCCGTAGTTCGTGCCCACTATGACGTATCTAAATATTCTGACCCCGTTGGTCAAAGACCAGGCGGGGCTTTCCCGGCCTTGTACTTGATTTAATTGGACGCGGCGGAACACCCTCAAAGGATAATATGAAAAACCGTTTCGCAGGCACGAACCATGCAGTTGGATACCCTAAGGATCCCCGACATAACTTACTGACACAGCAAGTCGCCGCTTATGGGTCTGGCGATCCTGTTTTTTCTTTGTCAATCTCTTTAGCGATGGTATTGATAAAATTAGCGACTGTATTATGTCGCACGTTACTCTCAGCCTCAGGCCAGGCACTGTTAATAACAACTACCAGGCGCCTCGCAGGGTCAATATGAATCACCTGGCCATAGATGCCCAATGCCTCGAAAGTGCTGCCGTTAAAGATCCACCATTGGTATCCATAGCCCCCACCGGGCCAAAGTGGAATTTGCGTATGAGTAGCTGCCTGGAACCAACCGTCGGGAACGATGGATTCACCGTTGATGCGCCCGCCTTCGAGTACAAATTGTCCGAAGCGCCCGAAGTCACGGAGCTTAGCCTGTAGACAACAACCCGCCAGCTCCTCATCCGTCCGGTCTAAAATCCAGGTGGCTTCTCCCTCCATACCGTAAGGCTTCCAGATCTTCACGGAGAGGTAGTGGGATAAAGTTTGACCGGTAGCTGCTGCAACAAGAACACCCAGCAGATCACTTTCACCGGTACTATATACCCATTTCTTTCCCGGTTCTGCTTCGGCAGGCAAACGTCGCATATAACTTACTGTTGCATTCATGCCCGGATCTACCGGGTCAGTATAAAACCTGGCAATGTCAGAATTCGGATCAGTGTAGTTTTCGATCCATTTCACACCGGAGGTCATCGTCAGGAGATGGCGGATGGTCACCTTATCATAGGCACTCCCCTTTAAATCGGGGAGGTAGTCCGTTACATAGTCGTCCACACTTTTGATGTAACCATCTTTGATCGCAGCACCCACGAGAGTGCTCGTTACTGACTTTGCCACAGATTGTGACGTCCACCTGCCGGACCGGCTGTACCCAAGTGCGTAGCGTTCCAGCCGGATCTTTCCATCCTGTAAGATGAGGAGGCCGGCTACTTTCTGTTCAGTCATGAAATCTTCCAATGCTTTTTCTTTTTCTCCACCTGCATTAAAGGCGGCGATGGGCAATCCTTGCGGAAGCTCGTGCACTTTAGTGCCATTCGGCACTTCCCGCGCTTTATAGACCTCGTCAAAATGCAAAAAACCAAGTTGCCGCTCCTGCTGGTTCCAATGGAAAGCGTCTTTCGAAAGTGAATCCGGGTTTGAGATAGGCTGCCCAAAGCAGGAAGAACCCAGTATTACCAGAACTGTCAGCCGGAGAGATTCCAGGATTGGTGAGCCAATGATTGTGCGCACGATTTGTTTTGTCTTTGTATGTTCAGAACAACCAGATAGACTACAATCTATCACTCTTGGATTTTTATTAAACTGGTTCATATTCAATAAATATATAAAAAAATAAAAAAATTGCCGGGGGAAGTATAAGGCAAATCGTTATCGGGGAAGAAAGAGTAATATAACAGGTCCTGGCAGCGCCTGTCGAATACGATTGGGCGTACATAAGCGGAGGGTTCATTTTTTTTACTTTACCGCCGGGTCCTTCGGGGAAACCCGGCTATGACCCTTATTCTACCGGCGCAGAGTGAACCGGATACCGATAGATTTGAAGGTACAAGAATGTTGTATGAAAGATGATAGTAGGTTTATCACAGTCACTGTGCAGGCGAAGCTGAAGTTGTGTGCGGCTTCGGGAAGCGGGGCGGTGGGCAATAGGTTCACCTGAATGTTATAACACCAGCGGAGGACTTATTGAATGCAGCGGATAACGGCGACTATTCGAGACTACGGCGTAGATAATTTACCTGCCCGAGGTGATAATTCAGATGGAGGAGCAACTGTGTAATTACATAGCTGTTTGTTGCATTCTCTTTGTCGAAAAATGCGGGATAGGGAGATTCCATTTGTTTTGGGGATAAGCTTTGAAGTGTTTCTGTAACCATAGGGATGAGTTCTTCGAGTTGGTCAACCAGGAGATTCCTTGCGACATTTTTTGTAGTAAATTCCTCCTCCCGGTTCCGGACGTATCCCGTATGAGCGAGCCTGTTCCCGATGAGATAATTGAGGCCACCAATAATGTGCAGCGCAAGATTTCCGCTTGAATTTTTTATAGATCCGGTTGTTCTCCACAAATTATCTTCATTCCGGAATAAATTGATTTCTTCGATGAGCTTACCGATATCCCGTTGATAGAGTTCTGCGATTTCAGTATTTGTCATAATGCGGGTTTGTAAAGTATCTTAATGTTGTAAGTCGGGACAATTAATTTTTTCATTTCACAGAAAACAATTCTTTGGCTAATTTAATCACAATAAACTTTCAGAGCAATAGGCGGTATATTGACAACAACGAATGTTGTATGCCACTTTTTGAAGTACGTATAAGTGGAAGTATTGATGAAGAAATTGTTTGATCTGAATGCATCTTTTAATTTGTTGCTGTTGGTCGAAAGACCAGACAGCGGCGCTCACGAGAGTGTGGGGCGGGCTTGCGAAAAGAGAATGGAATATCCACGAGGGGTAAAAGGAGATGGAACACCCACGGATGCTGAATGCTGCGGGTGGTATTATTACTGCTTTTCCCGGGCAGTATAAGGTATAGGTCTTCCTGCTGTTTCACAGGGTTCTTCCTGCTACCTTTCTGCTATTTTGTTGCAGGGATGTTGCTGAAGTTAGCAAGGAGGTAGCAAGGAAACAGCAAGAAGGTAGCAACAAGTCAGCAAGAAATGCGTAATGGTACGGTGGCGGAACAACTCTTTTTTATGCCGCCTTTTGTCTTCCTTTTAAACCTGGTAACAACTCCGCTACGCGAAAAGAGGCGCCTTTGATTTTGTTTTGTCATAGAAATCGAGGGCTAAGAACGCGATAATGCCGTTTCCGGGTGAAGTAGCGGAAAGGAGCGGAGAGAAGAATTATATATTCGGTCAAATAAGATTTACCCCTCCGTCAACATCTTTTTTAGATCAAGCAGTTGGGCCTTTCGGGGCACATTACATACCTTTTGTTCCCAACGTATCAAAAAGACCGACAATAAAAACATTCCAGCGATTAAAAGCCATTTTCCCAAGCCGGCCTGCGCTGCGATCAATGATGATATACATACCACCGCCATAGGAAGAATGTACCCGACCAGCAAAAGATAATTGAAGCGGATGATAAAGTTGGCATTGGAAATGGCATGATCCAGTTCGCCGAGCATGCTCCGGTCAAAAGTGTTGTCCGATTTTTTCCTCTTCGCCCGGAAATAACGAATGTATACAACTGATAAACCTACGATTGCTGCATTGATAAAGCCCCACGCGTTCGGGTGCCTGAGCGTGAGTATCATCACCACGATAAACACGATGCTATTGAGAATGCTCAGGATTGTTTCGACAATCTCAATTCTTTTTGCGCTTGCATTTTTTTTACGGATCACATTTTTGTGAAGCGTAGATTCATTGATTACGTACATATTTTCTCCTTTTTGTTCGTTCCAAACTTTTTGTATTTCTTCAAATTCCATCATATTCATATTGCCTGGATTGGTTTACTAATTCTTTTTTGATGCGGTGCACGCGCACGCCGATATTGCTCTCCGTGATGCCCATTATTTCAGCCATTTCGCGGTAACTATATCCGTCGAGCAGCAATAGCGTAAGCGACCTGTCTATTTCATTTAGTTTTTTGATCGCCTCGTACAGCCACGTGATCCTTTCGTTTTTCGGGTTGTCGCCGGCTTCAATCAGGTTGTTCATCGCTGCTACCTCGCGGTGGCCTTCCACATGTTTCTTTTCCCGGGCACTCCATTTGATGGCGGTGTTGAGCGCTATGCGATACAGCCATGTGGAGACGGCACAGGCCCCTTTAAAATTGGGCACAGAGCGGTACACCTCGAGGCAAATATCCTGGAAGAGGTCATTTTGATCTTCCGTATTGAAAGCATAGGTGGTAATTACCTTAAACAGGAGCGCCCGGTACTGATCGAGCCATTCATCAAAGATCCGTTGCTGTTCGCTTTGTTTCATTTGTTACCTCATTAGTCCGGGATGGGGTAAATTTCTTACAGAAAGGTCAAACTTTCTTTTTTGATCGTTCTTTCCAGGGGGTTGTTGCCTGCGAGAGCGATCAGGAAACTGCTGTAATGAATAAAGCTAAGCCGTTAACAGCGCATGTTCTGTACACCATTAGGAAGCCTGTGCCAACGCAAGTATGAATTGTCTTAACCAAGCCTGCCTTGTAATTTGTTGCAGTTGACGGGAAGAGCGGACGGCGCTGATGAGACCACGGGACGGGTTAGGGAAAAGGCGAACGCAGCGACCACGAGGGCCAAAAAATTGGGAAGGGAACGCTGGCGAAGGTTGAACACGAAGGCGGGCCAAGAGGTTTTATGAACAGTGTTTTTTATAGCCGCCTGTATTTCAGAGGAACCCCGGCTGGGCCTTTTAGTATCAATTCTTTATTTGAAAGCCGTAATATTTTGAAGCTCCAGCTTAGTAAGGGCTGTTTAGTTTGATCAAATAAAATAAGTTGATGTTTTTTTGATAACCTCCACGTGCCAATTCTTTCGTCGTTGTGCCATCCGGGTATTCGCGATTTTGTGGTATCACCTTGAAGCAGGTAAGTAGAATCTTTGTTAATAAGCAAATCTCCGGTTCGCAAAGTTTTATTTGACAAGTCATCGGGTTTTTGCTCGATGATTCTTCTCCATTTGCTGACAATAGATTGTCCGCGGCCACATAAGGTTAAAAAAAGAAATAGAGTGATAAGATAGGCGTATCTCAATGAGGATAAAATTTCAGATTACGGAATAAAGGTAAGACAACACGATATGAAATAAGCGGTATATTGATAGTAGCGGATGTTGTATGCCGCTTTTTGAAGCACGCACGATTGCAAGCAGGAAAGGAAATTATTTGATCTATTCCCATTTTTTTATTTGTTGCTGTTGGTCGAAAGAACCGACAACTGCAATCACAAGGTCGTGGGGCGGGCTTGCGAAACGACATATTAATCACCCCCGGTTGCAAAGTTTTACTTCTTGCAGGTTCCCAGCTCTTTTCGGGTTGTCCCGAAGGGATGGATACCATTGGTGTCTGCAAGACCACAAAGCCATCAGTACAGCCTGCCCCGCCACCCAACGGGGAACACCAGACGGAAGTGTGTGGCTGTAAGCGGAGGGAAAAGTTTTTAGGAACACCAGGGAGGGCTAAAAAGTAAATACCATCTGTCTCTGTTATCGGAGTTCTTACTGGCATTAATCTAAGATAGGCAATTCCGTTTCAGGTTGGCCGGCCGCGTCCTGCTATGCTTCAAGGCGTGGGATAGAGACACGGCCTGGGAAGAAAATATCTAATGGACTTATCCTTGGGTATTCTGCTGAATAGTGAACTGGTCCCATTAAAATTCTCTGATTTTTTTTTGAACGAGTTCGGATCAAAGCCGATGCAGAAACCCTGATGATTATCTGCATAGTGGGACCACATAAGAATATTATCGCAAATCGTGCTGAAAGACAGGATTCGAAACATGTTTAGCTTGTTAAGATAAAAGTTGTTAAAATATATTTGGGCTTTTTCAGGATGCTCCGTAATAGCATTTATATTGAACTCCATCGCAGTTTCGTAATCTTTAAATTGTGCTAATATTTCAGCATTATCGATCTTTTCAAATGCTTTGGTAAAATAATCTCTTTTCTTTTGTTCATTGTCGAGAAATGAGAAATCTAAAAATATCCGAAAATCAAATGGATCATTTATTTCAGCCGGCTCAGCAAAATATAGTTCATTTTCCGTTAAACATCTTTTGTGGAAAGGGTTGGACCATGAGCGATATTTATAAATTATTTCCGGAATATCTAAAGTAGTCCGCTCCATCTTTAATAATTATCGTATAATTTTTTTCTAGGCAAAGTTCCCAGCTCAGGATGTTGCGCTAAGGTAGAATGAATCTTCCATCGGTGTATAGAATAGCTTGATGAACCCGTTGTACGCAAAGTCTACTTCGTGTGGCGTTGCTGAAAAAAATACAAATTACCAATTAAACCACTGTCTCACGAATCAATCTTCCTGTTAATCCTCATGTCTTATTGAGATTTGAACGCCGCGTTGTGTAAACCCCGGACGGGACGCTAAATTGAAATGATTGCCGGAGGTTTGAATAGAGTTTATTAAAATAACGAAGTCCCGTTATAACGGGACCCCGATCAAACGGTTATTACTAACCTGAATGTGATTTTTCTTAATTGGCGTGTGTGTCTGCGCCTACATACTGGCATGTAAAACCTAACTGAAGAATCTGTCCTAAACCTATTGGACCCGTTCCCCAATCAGAAATATATAATTTACCATCTGGTCCAAATGTCATCGCAGTGGGTAGGTTCAAACCTGAGGTAACTATTTGCCGCTTACCTGATGGTTCCACTCTTACAACATCACCGTGACCGGGAGCCGGCGTAGGAGAACCAACTGTATTTTCGAGTACATACAGGTTGTTATTATCGTCAAACAAAATACCCAGTATAGCGGTGAATCCTGTTGCATAGGGTGTGTATGTTCCGTTGGGTAATAACTTATATACCGTGGCCGCACCCTGCACCAATGGAAAAGATGTGAGCGTACCAAAGTATAAGTTGCCGTGGTGATACACAATTGTTGTTGGCCCGATCCAATCAGTAGCTCCGCTATGTAGTTTTGAAATATCTACAATGCGCTTAATTTGCCCCGTCTTCGGAAAGACTTCATCAATTTCCTGGTGATTTGGTTCGGCAATATAAAAGTTACCGCCGGCGCTTGTCATACTGAACGGGTTTCCATCTGCTGTGAAGTCATCCGGGTCCGGACTTGCAATGGGATTAGAAATTAGAAAGTCACTGTAATTTGCGGCTATTGTCCAGGTGTGATCAGGATTTATTTTGACTATACCATTGGGAATATCGGGCACGCTGTGCGAACATCCTGCTCCTGCAATCAGGCCATACAATGTATTGCCAATAAAAGCCACATCGGCCATACCGGTAATAGCACCGCCTGTTCCCGGTCCGCCTGTGCAGGATGGAAGAAGATCGGCAAAAGTTGTACGAACGCCGTTCATATCTATACGTGAAATGCGGCTGCCAGTGTCGCTGCCCATATAGGGACCGACCGGCGGCGCGGGCTGCAGGCAATTGGTTGAAATATTTTTTCCTCCATAGCCACCTTCCGCCACATATAAATTACCATCCGGCCCAAATTTAAGGCCGCGTGGATTATGCAGACCTGTAGCAAAAACATTAGTTGTAACAATAAGAGTAGCGTCATCACCGCATTTTGGTATTCTATATTTTTTGCATCCGGAAAATGCAAAAGCAACTGTAATAGTGATTGCTGTTATAAATAAGAATTTGTGTTTCATAATTATCCTCCTTTATTTTTTAATAAAAATTGTTTACTGCGACAGGCGTTTCATAAGGAATATTTTTATTTAAAAGTTCGGGTGCTTTGCAAAGGGCAAAAAAGGAAATCATCGTCAGTCAGCAAAAGGCCTGGTTCTAAACATGTTTGGCTATCGAAATTCATTCAGTGTTATTCCAATTTTGTTTATAGACCGATATTGATGATGTTAATAGGAATCGTTCCGGGCGATTCGTTCAGCGGATAAAGGTAGCTGCCCCAAAAGGTGTTTTTTGCCTTTTGCGACTAAACGATAGCAGGATACTATATATAACCCGGGCCTGCCGACAAACAACACCCTATTGAGACCGACAGCCGGCGGTTTCACCCGGAAAACCTGGTTGTTTACTGAGCCCTGCCAACGAACGAGGGAAACTTCGTTGCGTTGTTCATGGGCTGATTATCGTTATTTGTCGCAAATCATTTTTGGGTCCGTTCAAAATCTTAATTTTAGTGTATATCCCGAGCGGCATGAGCTTTTCGTTAACAGCTATTGCAAAAAGAAAACCGGTAACCCGCGTAGCATTGCATATCATTTTCTGGGTATGTATTGTATTTTATTTTGCCTGGGGATTGGGGCTTGCAAAGAATACACGGGAAGGCCTTTTATATTCCCTGCTATACCTTCCCGGAAATTTACTCATCACTTATACACTTCTGTATTTTCTAACGCCTGCATATCTTGTCAGAAAGAAATATGTGCACTTTTTTGCCGGACTTGCGCTGCTGCTGATCGTTTGTTCATGTTATGCTGTTTTTGCAAATATGCTAATGGGGGTTTCCCCGGGAAATTTCAAACAAACAAGCGTTGATACCGGCAAAAATATATTGCCGTTTATTAATGTAGCAGGCATTGCATTTTCCATAAAGTTTTTAGAAAACTGGCGCATGCAAAGGCGACAAACTACGGTGGCTCAAAATGCCCAATTGAAAGCTGAGCTTGAATTATTGAAAGCACAGGTTCATCCTCATTTTTTGTTTAATACCCTCAATAACCTTTATTCGCACACACTGGAACAATCTGATCTTGCTCCGGGCATCGTACTGAAGCTTTCACATCTCCTGCGATTTATGCTATACGAAAGCAAGTCGACTTTAATACCTCTCAAAACAGAGGTGAACATCATTCAATCGTACATGGATCTGGAACAGGTGCGTTATGGCAAACGGCTTGATGTGTCATTCGTATGCCGGGGTGAACTTAATGGTAAAAAAATTGCACCGTTGCTTTTGTTGCCTTTTGTTGAAAATGCCTATAAACATGGGCCCAGCCAGCAGTTAGACCTTTGCTGGATCAGCTTTGACCTGGCGGTTGAGGAAAATTTGATCCGGTTCAAACTTATTAACAGCTTTGATTCAGATGAAGAAAGTAAGCATGAAGTGAATAGCGGCGGGGTGGGGCTTCAAAACGTAAAACGCAGACTGGAACTTATTTACCCCAACAGGTATTCGCTGGATATAAGGGCCGAAGATGAAATGTTTATAGTGAACCTTGACTTGCAGATAAATTGCCAGGACGAAAATATCCAGGCAGCATAGTTACATTCTAAATGAAATTGCATGATATGGAAATGCCTTATTGCGGATGATGAGCCTCCTGCCACCAGGATCCTGGAGAAATATATTTCAATGACCCGGGAGCTTCAATTGGCCGGCGTATGCCAGAATGCATTCGAAGTATTGGCCCTGCTGAAAACTACAGAGATTAACCTGATTTTTTTAGATATTCACATGCCAAAATTGTCAGGCCTCAGCCTCATGAATTCTTTGTCAAGGCCGCCACTGGTAATTTTCACTACAGCGTACAAAGAATATGCATCCAATGCATATGATATGGATGCGATAGATTACCTGGTAAAGCCGGTTTCCTTTGAGCGTTTCCTGAAAGCAGTAGATAAACTATCCAGATATGATTCGCTTCCTGCTAAGAATACCTTCCTTCCGGACCAAAACGGGTTTCTCTATTTTCGTTCAAATCGCAAAATGGTAAAAGTCTTTTTGTCTGATATATTATATATTGAAAGCGTGAAGGATTACATAAAAATTTTTCGCAGTAGTGAGCCCGCACTCATGATTCGTCAGTCAATAGCATTGACTGAAGCTATGCTGCCCTCGACTGATTTTATAAGAGTGCACCGTTCATTTATCGTTTCTATAAAACATATAACAGCATTTACTTCCACAGATATAGAGATCGGTAATATTGAGATTCCTGTGGGACGGCTCTATGGCAATTGTCGAAGACAATTGCAGGCTCTCCGCCCGAATAATCAATGATAATGCCGGCGTATCGGTTATGTTGTTACTTAACCTAAGTCAGTGTTCCTCTTTCGAAAGCCTTTTTCTCAGCAACGTCGTCGGAACGGGGCGTTGCGTTATACTTTACGCTCATTTATATCATCAATAGAATACACTCCATTTTTACCTGCCATATAGTGCTTTGCTGAGCTATGTTCATATTCTATCGGGCTGGTGCATAAACTCCTTTTACCCACACAAGGGTTGTTATGCATATAGTTCAATTTCTGTTTTATTAAATCCATGCTATTGCAATATTTCCAGTCAAAAGATAATTCCCAAACATCATGAAGTTTATTATCAGCCTTTCTTTTAGATTCAATATTATCTTTCAGTATTTTCAAAATATCTGAATAATCGTTTGCCTCAAGCCGTTAAAGGCCGCCACTTATAGCAAGTAAATGTAATGAAGAATGTTTCTTCCGGGAATGGAATATTTTGATGAACCGGCATTCTTTAAATGTAGTGATTAAATCTTATTTGAGCATTAGTATACGCAACGTCCACTTCGTGAGACGTTGCTGAGAATAAAAACCTTGAGAGAGGGAAAGGTTCAATTACCATTGGGTCTTTCTCTTTCAGGACCTGTCCCGTTTTACGGGAAGAAATATAAAAATACAGTTACGATATTAACTTTTCTCACCGGGACTTTAGGTACACAGGATACTTTTTTCGGGCGTAGTTAATCTTCTTCAAGTAAGTAGTCTCCCAATAAATTCCAGTCCATGCTATTTCCCCAACCATGTCCGTGGTCACTTGTACTTTTAGTTTTATGAGCTTCGCCAATTCTATAATTGTTATAAGCTAATAAAGATAATATTGCTCCTGGTCTTAAATGTTCGCTTGCCCAACTTAATGGTGAATCTCCGTTTGCATCTTTGGCTGTTTTGTCTGCACCATGTTCTATTAAATAGGAAATCGTTCTTGCGTCAGCATAAGCTGCTGCCCGGTGTAATGGCGTTTCTCCTTTTGTTCTTACATCACGCATGAAAGCTCCTGTTTCTAATCCTGCAATTGTTTTTGCATTTACATCTGCACCTTTGTCAACAAGAAGTTTGACTGTATAGAAGTAATATGGTCTTCCTGCTTTTGCAAGAGCATTGTGTAATGGCGTTTCATTTGTTTTATCAACATGAGCATTTACGTCTGCACCGTGTATTATTAAAAAGTCGCAAACTTTCCAATGACCAAAAAATGCAGCATTACCAAGTTCTCCATTTAAATCTATGCTGTCAAGGTTACCACCAGCTTCCAATATAGCCTTTAAAGCAGTTGTGTCGTTATAATAAACAAACCATTGCAAAAGTCTTACCTGACCTTCATTAAGTAAATCTTTCCAATTGGATAATTTCAATAATTGAAAAACAAAATCGGTGCGTCCTTTACTTATATAGTCAAGAATTTTTTCCTGTTCCATTTTTGTTTCGCTTTTTGATTTTCGGAGGTCAAATTTAATTACGCCCAACGGCTTGCCGCAGGGCTGATATTTTATAACTGTCCGCCCGGCAACTGAAGCCGATTGAAACTGAATATGAAGTTAATAACTATAAGCCGAAAGGAATTCGGTCACGCCCGATATTAACTGATAGTAATATCCCGATAGCTATCGGGACCGATTGTTATTCCGTCCGCCGGCCTTACGGCAAGCAACTATGTAAAAGCGGTAACTTAATCAACTTATTTATTAACCTGCAGCCTGATTGCTCACCTTGAAGGCTTCCCCGATATTTCTTTTAGATTCAATATTATCTTTCAGTATTTTCAAAATAGCTGAATCATCGTTTGCCTCAAGCCGTTAAAGGCCGCCACTTATAGCAAGTAAATGTAATGAAGAATGTTCCTTCCGGGGATGGAATATTTTGATGAGCCAGGATTCCTTAAATGTAATGATTAAATCTTATTTGAGCATTAGTATACGAAACGTCCACTTCGTGGGACGGTGCTGAGAATAAAATTCTGTTTCAGGTTGGCCGGCCGTGTCCTGCTATGCTTCAAGGCCTGGGGTAGAGACACGGCCTAGGAGTAATGTTCCTTCCGGGAATGGAATATTTTGATGAACCGGCATTCTTTAAATGCAATGATTAAATCTTATTTGAGCATTAGTATACGCAACGTCCACTTCGTGAGACGTTGCTGAGAATAAAAAAATTGAAATTTATTTTCAATGTTTTTCGTGGGATGATATACCTTTTACAGACATGCGGTTGAATACACAAAGGGAGAGAAAAGAAAAATTATACTTCATCTTTTATTTCGTACTTTTTGTCTTCAAAAATTATACGATGAAGAAACTTACACTGGTTGCTTTTACTTTATTTTCTTTAAGTATTACTGCCAAATCGCAAACTGAACATTATAAAGTGTATGCGGTCAGTTTCGGCTCCAGGCCAACCCCGTTGCCTGTTTCTGATTTTGTAGATAAAGGTCCCGAAAATGATAGTGTCAGGTTAAATTTCTCCGTTTGGCTTATTAAAGGAGATAATGGGAAAAATATTTTAGTGGATGCAGGTTTTTTGCGCGATGCGGAAGATTTAAAAGATTTTGGTCCTATCAATTATATAAGACCTGATTCAGCACTCGCACCACTCGGACTTAAAGGCAGTGATATTACCGATATAATCCTTACCCATCCGCACTGGGATCATGCTGACGGGATCACTGTTTTCCCCAATGCACATGTATGGATGCAAAAGGAAGATTATAATTATTTCGTAGGCCAGGCGTGGCAGAAAGATGGCGAGCACGGTGGTTTTGATCCACGCGATGTACGCATGATCACCGAACTGAATTTATCGGGCAGGCTCACCTTGGTGGATGGAGATGATAAAGAACTTTTTCCCGGGATCAGGGTATACACCGGCTCCCGGCATACATTTAATTCACAATACCCGGTAGTGAATACCGGTGCAAAAAGAATAGTACTTGCTTCGGATAATATCTGGGTGTATTATAGTCTCGACCACATGATGCCAGCATCAAAGGGCGGCACTTTCGATCCTGTGGGTTACGTAAAATCAATGCAAAGAATGAAAACGCTTGCATCAGATCCCAAATACATCATTCCGGGTCATGATGCAAAAGTCTTTTCTATTTTTCCGCATGTGGCCGAAGGCATTGTAGAGATCAGGTAGTTGTGCCATCGCCTGGGGTTACCTAAACACGAGCCGCTGCCTATTCCGCGTTTTAAGCGACATTCTTAGTGTCGCATCAGGTGTTTGCCGGGTATACAAGGACAGAAAATATTTTACGCATGATTTTTTTGCGGGCTCGAAAAGTGGAGTATTCCGGAATGTTCGGTAAAGAATTAAGCTATTTTTTTGGCTGATCTTTTTTTAAGGCAATCCAATATATAATTATGTTGAAGAAAATTACAATTCCAACTAAAAGCCATTGAAGATGCACTGAAATATCTTCCTGGTATATAACCGGCACGAGGTAACGCGTAATAAAATCTTCTTTATAGGTGGAGAGACCAGCGTTAGCAGCAAAATAATTTTCAAGGCTGGTTAGCGGGCAAATTATGCCGGGAGATATTTCTGCATATACTGCCCACAGAACAGCGCCAATATGGGCAAATAGAATCCACTTACTCTTGCGAATGAAAAGGCCGCCCGCAATCACAAATAAAATAAACAGCAGGTGAAAGATCACCGTCAGCCATGTAAATAAATGAAAAATGTATTTTTCCATAATAACCTTTTCTCAGCAACGTCTCCGGAACAGGACGTTGCGTTATACTTTACGCTCATTTATATCATCAATGGCATACACTCCATTTTCACCTGCCATATAATGCTTTGCTGAGCTATGTTCATATTCTATCGGGCTGCTGCACACACTCCTTTTACCCACACAAGGATTGATATACATATAGTTCAATTTCTGTTTTATTAAATCCAAGCTATTGCAATATTTCCAGTCAATAGATAATTCCCAAATATCAAGAAGTTTATTATTAGCCTTTCTTTTAAGTTCAATATTCTCTTTCAGTATCTTCAAAATATCTGAATCATCGTTTGCCTCAAGCCTTTAAAGGCCGCCACTTATAGCAAGTAAATGTAATGAAGAATGTTACTTCCGGGAATGGAATATTTTGATGAACCGGCATTCTTTAAATGTAATGATAAAATCTTATTTGAGCATTCGTATACGCAACGTCCACTTCGAGAGACATTGGTGAGGATAAAAGATTAATTAGAACCATTACTTTTATCTAATAATCTAAAAGGGTGCGGAATGCTTTTTCCAGGTTCTTTCAAGGCATTCTTTAAATAGTCTGTTATTTTACTTTTCAATTTTTCTGCCCCACTGTTGGCGCAAGCGTCCGCTTGTGCCTGCTTCAAAGAGATGCCTACGCCATTCACTACAATCAAAAAACTGTCAATTGATTTAAAGAGGTTTTGTTATTAAATTAGCTCATGAGTCGGAAGTATAAGTTTCATGATAATGATTCGTTGTATTTTATTTCATTTGCTGTTGTTTATTGGATCGATGTTTTTGTAAGAGATGAATATTTCAAAATTATTATTGAGTCCTGGAAACACTGCCAGGAAACAAAAGGACTTGAGATATATGGATGGTGTATTATGCCCAGTCATGTGCATATGATAGTAGGCACTTCAGGAAAGAAGCTGGATGCGATTATCGGGGAAATGAAAAGCTATACTTCAACCCAAATGAAGAATGCAATAAAAGAGAATCCATTTGAAAGCCGGAAGGAATGGATGATATGGATGATGGAAAGAGCCGGTAAGAAAAACAGCAATAACAACGCCTGGCAATTCTGGCAACAGCACAATAAACCTAGTGAGTTGAAAGATCGGGAAATGTTTAGTAAAGCATTAAATTATATTCATCAAAATCCTGTAGTTGCGGGGTTTGTGCTAAGAGAAGAGGACTGGCAATATTCAAGCGCTCGTGATTTCTGCGGAGGTAAGGGGTTGGTTACCTTAAGTTACATTGAGTAAGCGAATGGCACAAGCGGACGCTTGCGCCAACAACGGGGCCAACAACGGGAAGAAAGTTTTTAGGAACACCAACGAGGGCTAAAAAAGGTCGTGCAACAGGCAGTGATGCTTGCGCGAACAGTGGGGCATATAGTTCAATTTCTGTTTTGTTACATCCATGCTATTACAATATTTCCAGTCAAAAGATAATTCCCAAACATCATGAAGTTTATTATTAGCTTTTCTTTTAGATTCAATATTATCTCTCAGTATTTTCAAAATAGCTGAATCATCGTTTGCCTCAAGCCGTTAAAGGCCGCCACTTATAGCAAGTAAATGTAATGAAGAATGTTCCTTCCGGGGATGGAATATTTTGATGAGCCAGGATTCCTTAAATGTAATGATTAAATCTTATTTGAGCATTAGTATACGAAACGTCCACTTCGTGGGACGGTGCTGAGAATAAAGGATGTCTTCGCGAAGAGCTGGCAATGTTGTACGCAGCAATTGCTAACTTTATTCTAAATAGCAAAAATGAATGATAATTTATTCCTTTTAGCGGAAGAGTACCATGATAATACTGTTTTGCGAACTTTAATCAAAGCTTTGCCTATAGGAGGAATAGTTGATAATACTTTAGCAAACATTTATACCAAAGAAAAAGAAAGGAGACTTAAGGTTTTTTATAATGAATTGGCAAACGGCAGCCTTAATTTAACTAATGAATATATTAATACCGATGATTTTCTGCATAAATATTTTATAACACTGCATGCTGTGATTGAGACTAAAAGGGATGAAAAAATTAAATTTCTTGCAAGACTTCTTAATAATTCTGAATCACCCCTTGCTAATACTGCAACTGACTACTATGATGATTTCTTGAAGGCTCTAGATGAGTTAACATACCAAGAGTTATATATCTTAATTACACTTAGAAAAATTGAACGGGAATTTGAAGCGGATAATAAAAATCTAGACTTTTTTAAAGTTCAGGTTTATGCGTCTTTAAAAGAGAAACTGATGAGCAGCCTAGGTATTTCAGAAAATGAAGTGTATGCAATCCTAATAAGGTTAGAGAGAACAGGTACAGTGAGTTTTATTCGAAACCAACATACTCTCAAGCACCATGATTCGATAATAACGACAGATTTTTTTCGTAAGCTTTCCCAACTTGCTTTAATAGACTAAGAATTTTTCATTCCCAAGCCGCGTCTCTACTCCGGGCATATGTGCGGAAGCAGGACATGGTCGGCAAATGTTTCAATCATCAATAAGAAATTAAACCTTTTGCCATTGCTTACTATTGTATTGATGCTTTTTAAAGATGTGGAAAAATCAATAAGTACATGCAAATGATTTGGCATAATGACATAGCCCTTAATAAAATGATTTTTGGACTTTAAGTAATCAAACCATTTATAAACTGTATCGTAACTGTTTGTTATTTCAAATAGTGATAACCATTGGTGGCATGTAAATGTTATAAAGTAAATCCCATCTGATTCTGTTATTGAAGTTCTTACAGACATTAATCTAAGATAGGCAATTCTGTTTCATGTTGGCCGGCCGTGTCCTGCTATGCTTCAAGGCTTGGGGGAGAGACACGGCCTAAGAAGAAATTCCCAAATATCATGAAGTTTATTATTAGCCTTTCTTTTAGATTCAATATTATCTTTCAGTATTTTCAAAATATCTGAATCACCGTTTGCCTCAAGCCGTTAAAGGCAGCCACTTATAGCAAGTAAATGTAATGAAGAATGTTCCTTCCGGGAATGGAATATTTTGATGAGCCGGCATTCTTTAAATGTAGTGATTAAATCTTATTTGAGCATTAGTATACGCAACGTCCACTTCGTGAGACGTTGCTGAGAATAAAGGCCTGGGGTAGAGACACGGCCTAGGAGGAATGTTAACCATGACGAGCGGTACCATCTTTGTAACCTAAGTCTTCGTAGCCAAAGATCCATTTCTCATATCCAAAAACGCTGTTGAATGCAGTCATATCCACATCTGGATATTTTCCTAATTCTTTTCGTGGCACAATGAGAACGTAAGTTACTAAAGGCCGATGATCATTTTCCAATCGCAGATAAGCCTCCAACTTGACTTGAAACTCCACAAGCTCCTCGGCATATAGCCGGGTTCCGTCCTTAATGTTCCCTTCTTTTGCACAGTAAATATGAACTAGTTTTTGTGTTCTTCCTTCTTCAGTCTCAAGAACTATTTCAAAGTGCACCGTATCATTTACTTTGCCATATACGGCATTTCGTTTTAAAATAATTTTAGTCTTATTATAACCTTCAAGAATTTTTGCCAATGCAAGTTCCTTCAACTCGTGATTAACCTTAACGGCTTTGGTTGCATCCCTTTGGAGTTCTAAATACCGTTGCTTTGCTCTATTATGTTTTTTAATTCGCCTTGCAGTCGGCCAATATTTCAAACTTCGAGGAATCGCCGTCAGTGTTTTTTTTACAATGTTGCGTATTAAAAGCAAAGCGTATCCGAAATCATTATATGCCTTTTCGCGAATAGGTGGTTTACTCCTAAATCGTGAGGCGCTATCATCCGGAATAATTATTTCAGGATTTTGTTCTCTATCATTAATCTTTATCTCACGAAGTATTTTACCATCTGCTGAATAAATGTTAATATACCTAGGAGATTTCGAACCCTTACGCATCCTTTTACGGGCCCATTTCACTACAATCTTAATAATCTCCATGACTAATTCTGCCTCGACAGCATCTGTAATTCTGGGCAGCCAAATATGTATAATTTCGGCCCACGTAACACCATATTTACCTGCCTCCTTATCATAATACCCGAATCGTATTGTAGCCACTCCACTTCTCTTCCGAATGCGCCTTGCTAAATTCTGTAGTTCATCACTCGTCGTTCTCCTAGGATCTGCGGGTTCTATCAAAATTTCCGATGCGGATGATATTTGAACATCCACGTTTTCTTTGTTCTGTGTATTCATTTTAGTATATCTTATTCTTCATTGCCCACTGGCTGCGCGATAGAAGCGAAAAGCCCGCAGCGAAACGAAGTGGAGCGAGGACTTGTAGCGAATAGCGCGAACTATCGCTGATGCATGCACTATCGCCGACAGCCCCAAATCATCAATCAAAAATTGTAACACAACCCTGCAGCGCCCATGATGCCGGCGTTTTGGAGGTCGGATACTTCGATCTTTATGTGTGGGATGGCGCTGGGGAATCCGAATGTTTGTAACTGCTTCCACATGCTAGCGGAAAAAAATGACCAGGCTTGACTGACGGAACCGCCCAATACGATGAGCTCCACATCGAGACTGTATAAAATGGTTTTGATGGTGTTGCCGAGGTGCACGCCGAACTCGCCGTACATCTTTAATGCGGCGGCATCGCCGCCGGATGCTTTATTGAAAACTGTTTCGCCGTCGGTATGGTGTATGTGCCGGAAAAACTGGCCGCTGGTATAATACTCCACGTTGTGTTCGAGATACTCCACCATGCCAAATTCGCCTGCGCCGCCATTGCGGCCGGCGTGCAGTTTTTTGTTGATGATGATGCCGCCGCCAACTCCTGTACCGAGTGTAAGGCCCACCATGTCGGTAACGCCGCGGCCCTTGCCGAAATAAAATTCACCCAGCGCAAAGCAGTTGGCATCGTTCTCCGCATAGACGGGGATGTGGTAGCGGTCTTCCATCAGTTGCTGCAACGGAATTTTTGTCCACGCAGGAATGTACACCACATCGTACACCATTTTTTCCTGTTGCCGCACAAGGCCGGGCACGCCAATGCCGATGGCAGTAACGGATGGGTTGATGAGCTGATCAGTGAAAGCAAAAAGGTCCTGCAGCACTTCGTCTGCGGTACCTTGTGAATGGATCTTCCGCGAAAGGATGTCGCCGGTGATGGTTTCGTTTACAATGGCGCCACGAACATTGGTGCCGCCGAGATCGATTCCTATTACATTTTTATATTGCATACTACATTACGGGCAGCATGGATGCTGCATCTTTATCTACATAAACGGTGAACGACGGATGCCTGCGCAGGAGGCTGGCGGGAAGCTTTTCGGAAACTTCATCTTCTATTACCTGCCGCGTGATGGCGGCTTTTTTACTTCCGCTTACCAGCAGGAAAATATGCGATGCATCCATGATGGTGGCGATACCGAGGGTAAGCCCTTTGTCGATCTTTCGTTTTTTGGAAAAATATTTTTGTCCCACCTGCTGGGTGATGCTGTCAATTTCGGTTAGCCGTGACCGTGAGTTGTCGGGCGTGCCGGGTTCGTTCATACCGATGTGGCCGTTCATGCCGAGACCGAGGATGGCAACGTCGATATGATTATGCCGTGCAATGAATGATTCAACACGCAGGCATTCGTCGTCAATGTCAGCACGGCCATCAAAGAAAATGATCTTGTCTTCTTTCACATGCAGCGGACCGAACAAATCGCGGTCGAGATGATAGCGGCAACTTCCTTCATCATTGCCGTTCATGCCGTACCATTCGTCGAGCCCGAGAAAGTTCCAGTGCGATATGTCGGTGTTGTTTTCGTGGATCAGTTTTATGAGTGCCTTGTACATTCCTTTTGGTGAATCGCCGGAAGCCGTGCAGATAACGGGGTTCCTGAGTTGGGATACAATATCCAGCAGGTCGGCGGCGGCCTGTGTGCTCATATCTTCGTAGGTGTTGTGGACGTAGATCATTGGAGAAATGATTTAACAATGAGGGGCAAATATATTAATTGTTGACCTCACCCCCGACCCCTCTCCAAAGGAGAGGGGGGAATGAAGGGGTGGTGAGTATTTATAGATGTTGTCATCTTTTAAGTAAAAGCTTTGAAGGTTTTTATTAGCTGGCTGTGTCCGTGTACTTCAAGAGAAAATGTTGGGTGATTGTGTTAACCCGATAAAGTTCCCTCTCCTTTGGAGAGGGGTTGGGGTGAGGTTTTCAAGAAGATCTGATCGATCAAAATATTGGGTGATTGTGTTAACCCGATAAAGTTCCCTCTCCTTTGGAGAGGGGTTGGGGTGAGGTTTTCAAGAAGATCTGATCGATCAAAATATTGGGTGATTGTGTTAACCCGATAAAGTTCCCTCTCCTTTGGAGAGGGGTTGGGGTGAGGTTTTTTAGAAAAAGTTCTATCTTGACCCTCCGAAATTCACCTCAAAACTTTTACGATGCCGGGCGATTCGCTAAAGATAAATATCAATTCAAAAGGAGCAGAAGTTAATACATTCGACGCCATAGTTGTCGGATCAGGGATCAGCGGCGGATGGGCCGCGAAGGAACTTTGTGAAAACGGGTTAAAGACGCTGGTGCTGGAACGTGGCAGGGATGTGCAGCATTTAAAAGATTATCCTACCGCAATGATGAATCCATGGGAGTTTCCCCATAGGGGTCGTATGACGGAAAAGTTCATGAAAGAAAATCCGTTGATCACAGAAGCCGCAGGGTTTGATGAGTCGACAGCCCACTTTTTTATACGGGATCATGATCATCCTTATGTGCAGGAAAAACCGTTCGAATGGATTAGAGGTTACCAGGTAGGTGGTAAATCGCTTACGTGGGGAAGAGCTTGTCCACGGTGGAGTAAACATGAGTTTATCAATCCCGCACGATATGGATATGGGATTGAATGGCCGTTTGGTTATGATGATATCGCGCCGTGGTATTCTTATGTAGAAAAGTTTGCGGGCATTTGTGGTAATAAAGATGGATTGGAGTCGATGCCGGATGGCGAGTATATGCCGCCGTTCGATTTCAATTGTGCAGAGATTGATGTAAAGCGGAAACTGGAATCGAAATATAAAGATCGTTACTACATTCAAGGCCGTTGGGCGCAACTAACAAAACCAACTGCGGTACATTTTGAACAGGGGAGGGCGCAATGCCAGGCGCGCGATCTGTGTATGCGTGGATGCCCGTTTGGCGGGTATTTCAGCTCCAACTCTTCTACCTTGCCATGGGCTGCGCGAACGGGTAACTTAACGGTGCGGCCATTTTCTGTGGTACACTCCATTATTTTTGATGAACAAAAAGGTAAGGCGGTTGGTGTGCGCATTATTGATGCAGCATCGAAGAAAGAGACAGATTATTTTGCCCGTATCATCTTCATGAATGCATCGGCATTAAATACCAATTTGATCTTAATGAATTCAACATCGAAACGATTTCCTAATGGATTTGGAAATGATAATGGTTTGTTGGGTAAATATGTTTGTTTTCAAAATTATCGTGGATCAGTAGGTGGAACGATCGATGGTTATTTGGATAAATATTATTACGGAAGAAGAACCGCGGAATGCATGGTGCCGAACTTCAGGAACATTTATAAACATGATATGGATTTTGTAGGCGGATATATGGCTTTCAGTGCGTGTTATCGTTCCAATGACAACAGCGATGCAGTTGCTGAAAAAATCGGCGGAACATTTAAGGATGCAATGTGTGAAGCGGGCGGCTGGGGTATATATATGTATATGCAGGGAGAAACGGTGCCGAAGGAAACGAATCATGTGGCATTGAGCAAGGATGAGAAGGATGAATGGGGCATTCCGTTGCTCGTTACCAATGTAGATTATGATGATAATGATGAAAAGCTATTGAAAGATTTTTTAACACAGGCGGGTGAAATGCTGGATGCTTGTGATGTGAAGAATATCAGTCAGAATGATAACCACTGGGCACCTGGTCGTGATATACATGAGATGGGAGGATGCAGGATGGGCAAGGACCCGAAGACATCGCTCCTGAACGGATGGAACCAGTTTCATAATTGTAAGAATGTTTTTGTAACAGATGGGGCCTGCATGACGACCACCGGCAACCAGAGTCCTTCGATCTTGTATATGGCCATGACCGCGCGTGCTACTAATTATGCAGTGAGTGAGATGAAGAAGGGAAATTTATGATTGCTTTGCACGGGATTCAACCACTAAGGCACAAAGGCCCGAAGGAAAGGATGGAAACCCAAATCGGGCACAGGATCTGTCGATCTTTGTGTCTTGGTGTCTTGGTGGTTGTTTTATTTAATATCATTCATGAAACTGAATTATAAAAATATATGAATAAAAATTTATCCTTTCTTATTCCTTTCGCAACACTTCTTCTTTTATCAATAACTAACGCCAATGCACAAACGAAAACGGTCGATCAGAAAGTAGATTCTGTTTTAAAGCTGATGACCCTAAATGAAAAGATCGGCCAGATGAATCAATACAATGGCGACTGGGAAGCTACAGGGCCAATAACCGAAACGGGAGATAAGCAGGACCAGATCTGGAAAGGTATGGTAGGCTCCATGTTGAATGTAACAGGAGTGGAGCATACCACAGAATTACAGAAGATCGCGATGCAATCGAGGTTAAAGATTCCATTGTTGTTCGGACAGGATATTATTCATGGATATAGAACAATTTTCCCGATTCCGTTAGGCGAAGCTGCAAGCTGGGATATGGATGCGATACAACAGTCGGCGCGCATTGCAGCAACAGAAGCATCTGCTGCCGGTGTTCACTGGACGTTTGCACCGATGGTGGATATTGCGCGTGATCCGCGCTGGGGACGCGTGATGGAAGGTGCGGGTGAAGATCCTTATCTCGGTTCCATGATTGCAAAGGCAAGAGTAAAGGGCTTCCAGGGAAAAGGTTTGGGGCATACCGATGCATTGATGGCTTGTGCGAAACATTATGCAGCATATGGCGCTGCCATTGGCGGCCGAGATTATAATTCAGTTGACATGAGTTTGAATACGCTGTGGAATATTTATTTACCACCTTTCAAAGCTGCGGAAGAAGCAGGTGCTGCCACATTCATGAATTCGTTTAATTCATTGAATGGCATACCGGCCACAGGAAATAAATATTTACAAACAGACATCCTGAAGGATCGATGGAAGTTTAAGGGTTTTATCGTGAGTGACTGGAATTCGATCGGCGAGATGATTCCGCATGGTTTTGCGAAGGATGCGTCTGATGCGGCAGTAAAGGCAGCCAATGCCGGCAATGATATGGATATGGAAAGCAGGAGCTATATTCAAAACCTGGCGCAGGCGGTGAAAGATGGTAAGGTGCCAATGTCGAGAATTGACGATGCCGTAAGAAGGATTTTACGAATGAAATTTGAATTGGGTTTGTTTGATGATCCGTTTAAGTTTTCAAATAAAGAACGGGAACAAAAGGAATGGAATAATCCTGAAAATCTGAAGGCAGAAAAAATAATGGCGGAGAAAAGTATTGTGTTGCTGAAAAATGAAAATCAATTATTGCCATTGAATAAGGAAAGCCTGAAAGGAAAAACAATTGCGCTCATCGGGCCCTTCATGAAAGGCATCAGGAGCAATATTGGTTTTTGGAGTTATTCATGGCCGGATGATTCGGCGAGAATTATTTCTCCTTATGACGGAATAAAAAATAAGGTCGGTAATGACGTAAATATAATTTACGCGAAAGGCTGCGATTATGATGATTCCTCTCTCACCGGATTTAGTGAGGCAATTGAAGCTGCTAAAAAGGCTGACGTAGTAATTATGGATGTGGGCGAAGGGCCTGCCTGGAGCGGCGAGGCTAAGAGTCGCAGCAATATTCACCTGCCTGGTATGCAGGAGCAATTGGTAAAGGCAATTTCTGAAACAGGCAAGCCGGTAATCGTAATGATCAGCGCAGGCAGGCCGTTAATTTTTAACTGGATTGCAGACAATGTCCCTGCCATTTTATATACCTGGTGGTTAGGAACAGAAGCCGGCGACGCCATGGCAGATGTGTTGTTTGGAGATTATAATCCTTCTGGAAAGTTGCCTATGAGCTTTCCAAGAACAGAAGGACAGATACCGGTCTATTACAATCATCTGAACACAGGAAGGCCTCCAAAGAATGACAGCGATTTGAATTACGTTTCATCCTATATTGATTTGCCCAACAGTCCTAAGTTTCCTTTTGGATATGGACTGAGTTATACCACCTTTTCCTACAGTGATATTACATTGAGTGCAACATCATTTAAACCCGGTGAAACCTTGACGGCATCTGTTACTTTGACCAATACGGGCAATTATGATGGGAAAGAAGCAGTGCAGTTATATATCAGGGATATGGTGGCATCCGTAGTGCAACCTGTGAAAGAGCTAAGGGGTTTTCAACAAATGTTTTTAAAAGCAAGGGAAAGTAAGAAGGTAACGTTTAATATAACTGCAGATGATCTCAGATTTTATAATGAGAAACTTGATTACGTATATGAACCCGGAGATTTCAAAGTGTTCATCGGAAGCAACAGTAACGATGTAAAAGAAGCAGATTTTACATTAGCCGGCAGGTAAATATACCAGCCATATTCATCGTAGAACCACGATTCAGCGCGGAACTTAATGTTCTCTTAATATTCAGGTAACAATTTGGTTATATGTAAATATTTATTTTGGTTACTAATACCATGTTACTCAAACCACTTGTAAAACCATTAAATTCCGTTTATGAAATCAGTCTCCTTTTTCTTTGAAAAAATTATAGTCAGAATTTTTCTTCAACGTCTCTCCGCCTTTTACTCTCCACTTAAGTTTTTCAAAGTACAATAATGTTGCAGAAAAAAAGAAAGATTGAAGTCCTCGTATTGAGCGACGTTCATTTGGGTACACGCGGTTGTAATGCAAAACAGCTGTTGCAATATCTCAAGTCGATAAAACCCAAAACGGTTATCCTGAACGGAGATCTTATCGACATCTGGCAGTTCAAAAAAAGATACTGGCCCAAGAGCCACATGAAAGTGATCAAACACCTGATGGGCTGGATGGGTAAAGGGATTAAGATCTACTACATCACCGGCAATCATGATGAGATGTTGAGGAAGTTCGTCGGTTTTAAATTGGGTTCACTTGAGATCGTAAATAAAGTAGTACTTACGTTGAGCAATGATAAGAAAGCCTGGTTCTTCCATGGCGATGTATTTGACGTAACGATGCAACATTCCAAGTGGCTCGCAAAACTCGGCGCTATTGGTTATGATACGCTGATCCTGATAAACATGTTTGCCAATTTTATTTCGGAAAAGATATTTAAGAAAGGCAAACTGTCGCTTTCTAAAAAGATAAAGAATAGTGTGAAGAGTGCTGTTAAGTTCATCAATAATTTTGAGATGACTGCGGCTGAGATTGGTATTTCCAATGGGTATGATTATGTAGTATGTGGTCATATTCACCAACCGGAAATAAGAGAAATAGCAACTCATCATGGTTCTATTACTTACCTGAACTCCGGCGATTGGATAGAGAATCTTACTGCATTGGAATTTAATGATGACAAATGGACCATTTATAAATACGATGAAGCGGAACTAATGGAAGGCATAGACGAAGATCATGAAGAACATGAGTTGAATAATAAAGAACTCTTTAGCAATATGCTCGAAGAATTTAACCTGATGCAGGTATGAAAATTTTGTATGCGATACAGGGAACAGGTAATGGCCATATCAGCAGGGCACGTGATATTATTCCCTTATTGCAAAAAAGGGGCGAGCTGGACATACTTGTTAGCGGGACCGAGGCAGATGTAGAATTAGGGTACCCGGTAAAGTACCAGTTTAAGGGTATGAGTTTTGTTTTTGGAAAGAAGGGTGGCGTTGACCTTGTAGCTACTTATAAGAAGGCTAAACTGAAAAGATTTTACAATGAAGTAAAGAGTCTTCCGGTAAAAGAGTATGATCTCATCATAAATGATTTTGAACCCGTAAGCGCGTGGGCCTGCAAGTATGCCCATAAACCCTGTATATCATTAAGTCACCAGGCAGCGGTAGTTAATAAGAAGAGTCCTAAGCCAGTCAGCAATGATATTGTGGGTAAATCTATTTTAAAAAAATATGCCCCGGTAACTGATGTATATGGCTTTCATTTTAAATCTTATGACAAAAATATTTTTACACCAGTCATTAGAAATGAAATCAGAACTGCTGAAAATATAAAGCTTCCTCACTATACCGTATACCTGCCTGCTTACAGCGATAAAAAAATAATTAAAGTACTGAGCGAGATTCCGGAAGTACAATGGCAGGTGTTTTCGAAACATTCCAAAAAAATTTACTCAAAAGATAATGTGGAGATAGCGCCAGTAAACAATAAAGCATTTATCCGGAGCATGGTTTCCAGCACAGGAGTATTATGTGGTGCGGGTTTTGAGACACCTGCGGAAGTATTGTTTCTCCGGAAGAAGTTAATGGTGATACCGATGAAGGGACAATATGAACAGCAATGCAATGCAGCGGCGTTGAGAGAAATGGGAGTGTCGGTAATGAAGAAATTGAAGAAGTCAAAGGTGGATAAAATAAATAAGTGGATTCGTGGGGACAAGACCATCCGTGTGAATTACCCGGATATAACGGAACAGATCATTGCTGAGATATTTGATAAATATGCGAAGCCTGTAACACCCATTGTTACTTCACCTGTTATAAACTTCAATTCAAATAATACCATACAGCAAATAAGCCTGGGAAAACTCCTGCACCAGATAAAAGGATAAAATGAGTTTGCGTAAAGAAGAATTTGGGAAAGATTTTGTTTGGGGTGTTTCCTCTGCGGCTTACCAGATTGAAGGAGGATGCGATGCACATGGCAAGGGCAAATCTATCTGGGATGTTTTCGTAAAACAAAAAGGGAAAATTTTTAAGGATCAACATGGAGATGTTGCATGCGATTTTTATAACCGATATGCAAAAGATCTCACGCTCATGGCTGATATGAATATCAGTAATTACCGATTCTCCATTGCCTGGAGCAGGATATTTCCAACAGGTATAAGACTGATAAATGCGGAAGGGGTAGATTTTTACGACCGTGTTATCGACTTGTGCCTCGAACTGAACATTACTCCATGGGTTACTTTATATCACTGGGATCTTCCCTATGAACTGGAGAAAAGGGGAGGGTGGACAAACCGGGACGTCATTCACTGGTTTGAAGACTTTGTTTCGTGTTGTGTAAAACGTTTCGGAGACAGAGTTAAGAACTGGATGGTACTGAATGAGCCAATGGTTTTTACCGGAGCAGGATACTTTTTAGGAGTGCATGCTCCGGGTAGAAAGGGGCTAAAAAATTTCTTAGCCGCGGCACATCATGCAACGCTGTGCCAGGCAAAAGGTGCGCGGGTTATAAAATCGCTTCGGCCGGAAAGCCGTGTGGGTACTACATTTTCATGCTCCCATATCGAGCCGTTTCGCAATACCGAGAGAGATATTTTAGCTGCAAAAAAAGTTGATGCATTGCTGAACCGTATGTATATCGAGCCGCTGTTGGGTTTGGGCTATCCTGTGAATGACCTGAAGTTGCTTCAGCGGATAGAGAAGTTTATGAAACAAGATGATGAGAAATGTCTTTCGTTTGACATGGATTTTGTGGGTGTGCAGAATTATACAAGAGAAGTGGTTACTCATACGAACTTTATGCCGTATTTAAATGCGAGGATCGTTAAGGCAAATAAAAGAAATGTAGAAACTACTTTAATGAACTGGGAGGTATATCCGGAATCTATCTACAATACTTTAAAAAAATATAATTCTTACCAAAATATTCCGCCGTTAATGGTAACGGAGAACGGGGCTGCATTTACGGACATTGTTCGGGGAGGCGAAGTGAACGACACAAAAAGATTACAATACCTGGAAGATAATATTGAACAAGTGTATCGTGCCAGGCAGCAAGGCGTGAATGTACAGGGGTATTTTGTCTGGACATTTATGGACAACTTTGAATGGGCCGAGGGTTATTTCCCCAGATTCGGTTTGGTGTATGTGGATTTTAAAACTCAAAAGAGAATCGTAAAGACATCCGGTAAATGGTATGCAGCTTTTTTGAAAGAGGCAGAAGTTTACAAAGAGCGTCACGTAGTTCGATCTATTCGTACCTGATATACGGATGCTTACCTGTATAGCTTGCTAATGAAGGCCCTGTTTGTTTAAAAGGCAAAAGATAATTTGCTTTCCGGGTTATGCATGCTGCTGAACTTTTTATTCCCGTTTACAGTTACGTATATAATCTGGATTTGAGTGTCGAACAGCTCATAAAAGATGGTGTCGGTAATTTCAAATTGTGAGATGCCATTGATGTTTTCAATTCTGAAATTCGAGACAATTGTATTATCTACAGGTTGATAATTTTGAAAGGAATAGGCAACTATACGCCCGTTAATTTTTATTTGCAGATGGCTTTTGACGTACGTGGTTATTTCTGATGATGCTTTTTTGATATCATCAGGAGAGGTAAAGTTTTCTTTCACGCCAATCTGTTTTTGTAATGCCAATTCAAGATCATCCGTAAATGTTTTACATACAAGGGTCGCATATTTATTTTGATAGTTGTAGTTAATCTCTGCCACAGCTACGTAAGTCGGATGAAATGTCTCATCACAATTTTCCTGCGAAAAATGTAACAGGAATACAGGCGAAAGAAATGCAATCAGGGGATATAGTGATACAATCAATCTTTTACAAATTTTCTGACAAATTTATTTTCGGCATTGGCAATGAATAATGTGTAGGTTCCTCTTGCCAGGGTGCTGGTGTTAATAGTAAAATTATTGCCGCCTCTTTCAAAAAGTGGCGGTGGCGTTTCAAGAACTGTACGGCCAGTCATATCCATCACGCGAACATTATATCGGCCCTGTTGGTCCAAAATCAGATTGAATTTTAATTCACTTTGCGCGGGGTTAGGATAAATAAGCAACTGGTATGTCGAGCGGGCAGCCTGTATGACAATGGTTGAAGAATATGCCGATGATCCGAAAACTGTTACAAGTTTTAGCCGGTAATAATAGGTGGAATCATTGGAAATGCCCTTGTCGCTATAATCAAACGACATGTTTCCATTTATGTAAACGGTGTCAAGCGATAAGAATGAGTTGCCATCTGGGCTTCTTTCGATAACGAAATAAGATAAGCTTGTTCCCGAATCTATCTTCCAGTTCAGCTGATTTGAGCTATCGATTTTTTCGCCCGTAAAAGACAGAACACCGATCGACAATGCTACGGAAGTGTTGAGTTGCACCCTATAAGTTTTTATTTGATTTTTCCCGAAGCTGGAATAGAGCACATTGTTTGCAAATGGTGCATCACTGATATCTGTTTCTACGTGCGTTGTATTTTTTGCAACATTAATTCCGTCGTTAAAAATAATATTCGGGGAAGTTGTCGTATTGGAAAAATTCCATGCTCTTATAATGGCACCTCGTATATCCATGCCTTCTTCGGCGGGCTTCAGTGCCCAAAGTAATACGTTCGGATCAGAGATGGTCATAAAAGAATAAGAGTCTTTGGGTAAGCTGCCAAACTGGTTATTGATTTGGCCGGTGGTAAAATTATCCTGGTGATCAAATGCGCTTTGCATTGATGTGGTTGGAGAATAAGAATTGTACGTATTAATAGCATAACTCTGTTTAAAATCGGCGTCACCACCTTGGTTTTGCATGCCATGACCATCCACTTGAGCACCAACGAGCACAGTCAATTTACCCGTGTTCCCGTCCAGGGTTGAAACGGTACTTGCGCCGGTTTTCATAAAATAGCAATCTTCGTTAGATAAAGTAATGCCATAATTTCCGTTAGAATTTACAGCGGCAAAATGATTAAGCGTGAGCCAATCATAGCGGGCCTGCTGATCTGCGTAATTTCCGCCGTCACTTACCGTTTTTGCATTCAGGATAGCTCCATTTTCCTCATGCCAAATAGTGGGAGAGGGGATGCTTGCGGTATTAAATGAAAATGTGGTGTAGACTGAATCGTTACCGAAGTTTTCGGTTAACTCGTTGTCTATCTCCAGTCTGGGTAAATCTTTAAATACCGTCAATACTGTTTGATGATTAATCAGGTTGGGTGAAGTTATCCTTACAGATATGCTCACCGGCCCGCTATTTTCAACAGTGAAACTTCCTCCCGAATTTGAACTGCCATAGAAATTGCCGTTCCGGCTGATATTATTGATGTAATTAGAATTATCGGTAGAATTTACAAGTTGTTTATTCCCGTTTGTTTTATCTATTAAACTTGTAATGACTCCATTGTTAGTAAATATAATTGTAAAAAAATCATTGTCTATGGTTTGGGTTGAATTGTTCACTGTTCCGGCCACGGCATAGGATGAACCTGCACCGCTTCTTATTTCATAAACTTTATAACCCACCGATGGAATGTCAGATGCCAATATTCTTATGTATTGAGTTCCATTTACCGAAATGATCTGAGATTTCACTTCGCTGTTCGTTGCCACGTCAATAACATGTACGGGTGTAGAACCGCTGTAAGGATAATCTGCATAATTTGTTCTTGTCCAGCTTAAAGGATTAAAAACAAAAAACCTTTCATTTGAGGTAGAATCTTTTATTTGATTAGCAAGGTTTGTTTTTGCCAGGATATATAATTGATCAACATAATTTGAAAAATCCTGCTGCATTCTTCTTTGCCAGGCTAATCGTTCGTCATTAGTGACTCCGGGGCCATTGAAGCCAAAGTTATGTTCCCAATAAAGGCCCAATGACATCCATGCCTGTTGCCTCATGCTGTCCAGTTGACTCGCGAAACCCGGGTTTGTTCTCGCAACAATCGTAGCCATTGCTTCGGCAGACCTTAATTTTTCCAGCGATCTTTTTACATCCGCACTGACCTGGGCAAGTGAAGCGCAGGCATCTTCCCATTCATTTCCGTACGATTGTGTTAAAGACGGAAGTGAAGCGCCATAATTCAACTCAAAGTCGCGGAAGAAATCCACTTCATTAGACAAAATTATCCGCCGCGATGCATCAGAATTTGACTCAGCAAATTCGCCAAGACTATCGGTAGTCGTCTCCAGATTATCGCCCCCATAACCGAAAGCGGCAGCTACGTTATAATTATAATCTGAAGTATTAACTTTCGCGGTTAAGTAGTTTAGAGAAGAACTGGTAAGTCTTGCCTCAGCGTAGCCGCCGACACTATAATAATGTTTGAAAGTGTACCATTTCATAAGCACACTACTGTCGTCAAGTCCTTTATACCAATAAATTTCCTTGTCGCGGGGTGAATACATAGTCGTAATGTCGGTTCCGCAATTACAAACTCCTTTCCACGAATATTTTACCCCTGAGCCATTCCATAATGATGCTAATCCAAGTGGAAGAGTCTGGTCTTCCATTGACAAGGCAGTTTCAATAGGTATGCCATAGGTTCGTTGCAACTGTCCTGCATAATACATGCTTCGGATTGTCGCCTCTGCCGGCACACATCCGTAAGTAATTACTAACGGGTTCATGGGTACTACAATCTTCTCGCTCTTAATTTGATTAATCAAATTTTGAAATTGTGATGCGGACCTCATTTTCTTATATGCCCATACCCAATAAGAACCATCGCAATTAAACTTCGTCTGATAGTCAGAGGGGAAATTGGTTGTAGAATCATTAATTTTCATCCATGAATCCAGCATCGTCGCAAAAGCAGTATCATACGTAGCCTCATCTGCCGTCCACATGTAATCAGTGTGGTCATCGGTGGAAAGATATAAACGGGATTGGCCATTGGACAAACAGGTGAAACCCAGGAGTATTGCAGATAACAGAATTTTGATTGTATTTTTTGTGAGGAGGGTTGCTAAAGCAACCGTCCAATAAATAACAGAGGATGGCTTCATTAATCTGGGTTTATCGTGTAAAAACATTCTCTTGCAAAAATTACGCCCAATCACGCTGAGATATTATCCGGATAATCGCATCAATTTTTTACAAAAAAATTAAAATGAAATTTTGTTAGGGATTGCAGATTTAATTGCCGCCTGACTTTTGATCTCACCAGGTATTGGAATCATAATCAGTGGTAGTTAACCAGAAATGAATACTTATCGGGAGACGACGACAAATATATGTATTTTTTTTGACTGTACTATACTCCTGGCAAAGGATTTTTTGAGACAGGTCACGGTTTTGTAAGACTTCTTAGTTTAAATTTGAAAAAGTTTTCTAATGCGATTTCCTGCTGGCAGGGAACCTTATTTTTACACTAACTTTTCAAACGATGAAATCGATTGTAATCTCTTTTGTTCTATTTATGTTTACTTACGAAAATCTGCAGGCCCAGGATTGGCCCAATCTCAAAAGATACCAGGAAGAAAATGCAAAGCTTGGTTTATCCTCTGCTAACGAGCACCGGGTGGTGTTCATGGGAAATTCCATTACAGAAGGATGGAAAGAAAAAGACTCCGCATTTTTTGAATCTCATTCATATATCGATCGCGGTATCAGCGGACAAACCACTCCACAGATGCTGCTCAGGTTCAGGCAGGATGTTATTGATCTGAAACCCGCTGTGGTGCTAATACTTGCCGGTACCAATGATATCGCGGGCAACACCGGACCTTCTACCCTGAAAATGATCGAAGACAACATTGCCTCTATGGCTGAACTTGCACATGCTAATAATATTGCAGTAATTCTTTGTTCGGTACTTCCCGCATATGATTATCCATGGCATCCTGGTTTGGAGCCTGCAGAAAAAATTGTGACGCTCAACAAATGGATAAAAGAATATGCAGCAACTCATCATTGTCTGTACCTTGATTATTTCACATCATTGACGGATGAGAAGCACGGAATGAAAAAAGAATACTCATCTGATGGAGTACATCCTAATTTTGCAGGCTATAAAATAATGGAGCCGATTGCTGTGAAAATGATTGATACTGCTCTTCGAAAAAGTAAATAATGAATCCCTCGATAGCTCCTGTTTTGGATCATACCACCATTTATGTGGTGGATCTGATTACCAGCTTTGATTTCTATGCAAATGTCATGCAGCTTCAGCAAATAGATGAACCATTCAAAGACGGGAAGCATCTTTGGTTCAGTCTTGGAGCTCAATCCCAATTACATGTGGTGAGTGGCGCCGGGGCAAAAGCTTCTCATGATATTAATATTCACCTTGCATTTAAAGTATCATCTTTGGCTGAATTCATAAAGCATTTAGATCACTATAAGGTCATTTATGGAAATTTCTTTGGTGAAAAGAAAATACAACTACGTCCCGATGGCATCGGCCAGATATACTTCCGGGACCCAGATGGATACTGGATCGAAGTAAACGAAAGTAAGTAGAGAAACAGTCATTGAAGTTGATCGATCACTTTTTGATGATAGTAATTCACGACCTCTTTTAATTTTTCGATAATTTTAATTGTCCCGGTAATTTTATTATTGCCAGGTTAATGTTGTTTCAAAGAATAGCAAATGATCAGTATAGAAAATGTCGTAAAGATTTTCGGAAACAAGAAGGCGCTTGATAATATTTCATTTCACGTAAATGAAGGAGAAAATGTTGTGCTGTTAGGAACGAGTGGATGTGGCAAGACAACAACGCTTCGGATGATCAACCGGCTTACCGAAGCTACGTCAGGGGATATTTATGTGAATGGAAAAAATATCAAAGAAGTTCTGCCGGAAGAATTAAGAAGAAACATCGGTTACGTGTTGCAGCATCATGGATTGTTTCCTCATTATACCGTTGCGGAAAATATTGCAATAGTTCCTGAATTATTAAAATGGCCGAAGCAAAAAATTTTAAGTCGCATAAAGGAATTATTGGAGCAATTACATTTAACCACGGATTACCTTTCACTTTATCCACACGAATTAAGTGGCGGCCAGCAGCAGCGCGTTGGTTTGGCAAGAGCTCTCGCTGCAGATCCGCCGCTACTATTGATGGATGAACCGTTCGGGGCATTAGATGCGGTTACCCGGTCCAATATCACCCGCGAGTTTAGTCAACTGGAAGTTTTAAAAAATAAAACCATCGTATTGGTAACGCACGATATTCGTGAAGCATTCGATTTGGGCGATAGGATCTTATTAATGGATAAAGGCAAGATAATGCAGGAAGGCACTCCGGGAGAATTGCTTTTTAGACCCTCAACAAAGTTTGTTGAATCTTTTTTTGCAGAGCAAAGATTACAGTTGGAACTCGCCGCAGTAAATCTCAAGAATGTCTGGACGAATCTGCAGGCAAATACAAGTGCCCAAGCAGAAAATGAAATCAGTGATGACATCAATATCTGGCAGGCGCTACAACTATTGTCCGAAGGAGATAATAAAACCATGATGGCAAAAAATTCATCCGGCGATGCAAGAATAATTAATTACAACTCCTTGTTCGCAGCTTTTGATGCATATAAAAAGCAATACCATGAATGAATCAGGCCAAACGCTTCTGAGTTTTATGCGCGATCAGTCCGGAAAACTTTTCAGCCAGTTGTTGGCGCATATTGGCCTTACGTTTGTTTCTTTATTAATAGCGGTGGTTATCGGTGTGCCGCTGGGAATTTTTATTGCGAAAAGAAAAAAACTATCAGGAGCTGTGCTTGGGTTTGTCGGTGTTTTGCAAACCATACCCAGCATTGCATTGCTTGGGTTTCTTATACCGGTGCTGGGCATTGGTCCTAAGCCTGCCATATTTGCCCTGTTTTTGTACGCATTGCTCCCCATTGTGAGAAATACTTATACCGGTATTATAAATGTAGATGCTTCAGTGAGAGATGCCGCAAAGGGGATGGGAATGAACGCATGGCAAATACTTAGTAAAGTAGAACTGCCACTATCCATGCCCGTTATATTAGCGGGCATTCGTACCGCAACCGTTATAAATGTAGGAGTAGCGACGCTTGCGGCCTATATTGCAGCAGGAGGGCTAGGCGAATTCATATTCGGCGGCATTGCTTTGAATAATACGAACATGATCCTCGCAGGCGCTATTCCTGCTGCGCTTCTCGCAATTGTATTGGATTTCATTTTGTCCAAAGTTCAAAAGATTAATTTGAGAAAACTGCGAACTGCGTTTTGGCTTACGCCTGTCATCATTATTTTTTTATCATCTTTTTACCTGCTGCCTGGCATTTACGAAAGCAAAATGTTGGCGGGCTTTACGCCTGAATTTATCGGACGGCAAGATGGTTACCTCGGATTAAAGAAAGTATATCATTTGAATATCAGGAATGTCGTGGTAAGTGATGCGGTGATGTACAAAGCAGCTTATGAAAAAAAACTGGATGTGATCAGTGGATATAGTACAGACGGGCGTTTGAAAGCCTTCGATTTAATTATCCTGGACGATGATAAAAAAATATTTCCTCCGTATTATGCCGCACCTGTTATGAGGGATGATATTTTGGAAAAACACCCGGAACTGGAAAATGTAATCAATGAACTGTCGGGCAGGATTAATGATTCTGTGATGACCGAATTAAATTATCGTGTTGATGTTTTAAAACAAAGTCCTGAAAAAGTCGCCAAAGATTTTTTGGTGGAACAAAGTTTGTACAAAGAACCGCAGCGGGCCGGTAACGAAGTGATAAAATTGGGCTCAAAAATTTTTGGAGAGCAATATATCCTCACTGATATGTATGCTATGTTGATAAGAGGAAATACAAATCTGCAGGTGGAAACTAAAACAGGACTGGGTGGAACAAAAATTTGTTTTGATGCTCTCGCTAACAATCAAATTGATATGTACCCGGAATACACCGGCACTGCATTGTTGGTAATTTTGCAGGCACAGGATTCTGCAATTAAGAGTTTGAATCAAAATGAACAGGATATATATGAATACGTAAAGAGCCAGTTTCAGAAAAAATATAATTTGAAATGGTTGAAACCAATCGGCTTCAATAATTCGTATGCCTTAATGATGAGAAGAGAGCAGGCGCAAAAGGATGGCATACAAAGTATCAGCGATTTAAAAAACTATCTCGAAAAAAAATAAGATGAATCTTTTTGAAAAATATAAAACAGTGAGGAAGCATTCTGAAGAAATATGCCTTCCGCTAAAGACCGAAGATTATGTGGTGCAACCCATTGTGGATGTAAGTCCGCCCAAGTGGCACATTGGCCATACCACCTGGTTTTTTGAGACATTTATTTTGAAACCTAACGTGCATGGATATACGCAGTTTGACCCTCAATATAATTATGTATTCAACAGCTACTACGAAAATGCCGGAGCAAGAGTAATACGGACCGATCGCGGTAACCTGAGCCGGCCGACAGTAGAGGATATCTATAATTACCGCAGACATGTTGATGCAGCGATGAGTGAGTTTCTACAAACATCTTTGCCAGAGGAAACGGCTGAACTGGTAATCTTAGGTTTAAATCATGAACAGCAGCACCAGGAATTATTGATGACCGATATTAAATACATCCTGGGAAATAATCCTTTGTTCCCCGCCTACAGAGTAGCGGATGAAAAGAGGACAGACAATGTTAATAACGCTGCGAAGAAGTTCATTTCTGTGGAAAAAGGAATTTATGGGATAGGGCATGAAGGAAAAGATTTCTGTTTTGATAATGAACTAAAGCAACATGAGGTATTGCTGGAAGATTTTTCCATCGAAAATAATCTTGTTACCAACGGCGAATTTTTAGAATTCATGATTGGCGGGGGTTACAAAGACTTCAATTGCTGGCATGCAGAAGGATGGGATTGGGTAAAGAATAACCAGGTCAATTCGCCTATGTATTGGCATTTCATAAATAATGAATGGTCACATTATACTTTGAATGGATTACAACCAATAAACGTGAATGAGCCGGTATGTCACATAAGTTTTTATGAAGCTGCCGCCTATGCTGCATGGAAGGGAATGCGCCTGCCTACCGAGTTTGAGTGGGAGGCAGCCGCGGAACATTTTGATTGGGGATTGCGATGGGAGTGGACTGAGAGCGCCTATCTTCCATATCCCGGTTTCACAAAGGCCCCCGGTGCCATCGGTGAATACAATGGAAAATTTATGGTGAATCAAAAGGTCTTACGTGGCGCTTCAGAAGTTACACCTGCAGGCCATAGCCGTATCACCTATCGAAACTTTTTTCATCCTCATTTGCGCTGGCAATACACCGGCATTCGTTTAGCAAAATAATATAGAACTGATGAGTCAATTTTTACAGGATGTGTTGAAAGGACTACAATCCGAACCCAAATATTTGCAGTCGAAATATTTTTATGATAAGAAAGGAGACAAACTTTTTGCAAAGATCATGGAGTGCAGGGAATATTACCTTACCCGGTGCGAATTGGAAATATTTTCAAAACAGACAAAAAAAATTGCCGGCATTATTATCAATCAGCACCCGCGGCTGGATGTGGTGGAACTCGGTCCGGGTAATGCTGTAAAGTCAGTTTATCTTCTCGAAGCATTATACAGGAAGAACGCGATAGATAGTTACTTCCCGGTTGATATTTCGAATAACATTATCAGACTCCTGAAGAGAAAATTATCAAAAAAGCTTCCGGAAGTAAATATTCATGGACTTAACGGTGAATATCTTGACATGCTTACTGAAGCAAAAAAAATTTCCGATAATATAAAGCTTGTTTTATTTCTCGGTTCCAATATCGGTAACATTCCTAAAGATAAGGTTGTTGATTTTTGTAAAAATTTGCGAAGCAATCTTACTGCAGGAGATTTATTGCTGATAGGGATTGATCTCAAAAAAAATCCGCGACAGATTCGTGCGGCCTACGATGACAGTAAAGGCTATACGAGGAAATTTAATCTCAATTTGCTTTCGAGAATCAACGAGGAACTCGGCGGTAATTTTAAAATTAAGGATTTTGAGCATTATGCAACCTACGATCCTGTAACAGGCGCATGCAGAAGTTTTCTTGTTTCATTGAAAAACCAGCAAGTGAAAGTTGAGAATGTTGTTATCAAATTCAAAAAAGATGAAACCGTGTACATGGAGATCTCCCAAAAATATTCAGTGGAGGAGACTCTTGAAATAGCTCACCAAAGCGGTTTTGAGCCGGTTACTTATTTTCTTGATAAGAAAAAATGGTTTGCCGATGTGATATGGAAGTGTAGTTAATACCTGGCTGCCTGCGTTTTACGATCATTTTCACTATCTAAAATAATTTTTGAAAAAAATATTTCCAAATGATGGCATATTAAATTATTTATCGTAATATTGCGATAAATATGTTATCATGGGTGCAGGAAAACATGAGGAATTTTCAGTAAAACATAATCGTATTTCGAAATACGCCAAGGCATTGGCTCATCCGGCGAGGGTAGCCATACTGCAGTTTCTGTCTGAAAGCAAGGCCTGCATGTGTGGAGACATTGTGAATGAGCTTCCTCTTTCACAAAGCACGGTGTCACAGCATTTGAAGGAATTGAAGGAAGCCGGTTTGATAAAAGGAGAGATAGAAGGTGCAAAAGTTTGCTACTGCATTGATGAGAAAGAATGGCAAGCCGCCGGGGTGTTGCTAAACCGGTTTTTTGATAGTCATAAAAGCATCAGCACTTGCTGTTGATAATATAATGTAATCGTTTTATTTCGATAAATAAAAATTAACTAATATGGAAACCCAGGAACAAGTAAAAGAATTGGTAAGGCAAAAATATAATGAGATTGCTTTGCAGGATAAAGAGCAGAATCAAAGTTCGTGTTGTGGTTCGGGATGCTGCAGCACCGAAGTCTATAATATCATGTCTGACGATTATAGCGAATTAGCCGGGTACAACCCCGATGCAGACCTGGGTTTGGGATGCGGTTTACCAACGCAGTTTGCCAGGATTAAAAAAGGTGACGTTGTGATTGATCTGGGCAGTGGTGCGGGCAATGATGCATTCATTGCCCGGCATGAAACCGGAGAAACAGGTAAAGTGATTGGTGTCGACTTTACTCCGGCAATGATAGATAAAGCGAGAGCCAATGCGGAAAGAAGAGGATTTAATAATGTTGAATTCCGCCAGGGGGATATAGAACGCATGCCGGTTACTGCAAATGTGGCGGATGTGATTATAAGCAATTGTGTGTTAAATCTTGTTCCGAACAAAGACGGAGTTATAAAAGAAATTTACCGGGTACTGAAACCAGGAGGACATTTTTCAATATCAGATATTGTGTTGGATGGTGAGCTGCCAAAAGAAATCAAAGAAGCTGCGGAGATGTATGCCGGTTGTGTTTCAGGTGCGGTTCAGAAACTGGTATATCTAGAACTGATCCAGTCAAACGGATTTGAGAACATTACTGTTCAAAAGGACAAACCTATCATCATACCTAATGACATTCTGCAACAATATTTATCTGAAGAAAAACTTGCGACCTTCAAACGATCTGGAATGGGAATTAGCAGCGTCACGGTTTATGCTGAGAAACCAATTCATGAGAAGAAAGCATGTTGCGGTCCCGATTGTTGTAATTAAAATAATAAAACTAAATATGTACAAGATACTATTCGTTTGCATACATAATTCTGCAAGAAGTCAGATGGCTGAAGCCTTTCTAAAGCAGTTTGGGAAAGGAAATTTTGATGTCGAAAGCGCCGGCATTGAAAAGGGGAAATTGAATCCAATCGTAGTTCGTGCAATGGATGAGATTGGGATAGACATTAGCAAGAATAAAACGCAGGAAGTTTTCGATTTATTTAAGCAAGGCAAATCATATCAGGCTGTAATAACGGTTTGTGAAAAAGAAGCGGCTGAGAGATGTCCCATTTTCCCTGGAACGGTAAGAAGATTGGAATGGTCATTTGCGGATCCTTCAAAATTTACAGGGACAGATGAAGAAGTACTTCAGAAAGTCCGTAAAGTAAGAGATGAGATAAAAGAAAAAGTACTCCAATTTATTAATGAAGCAAGTAACATCAGCTATTGGGTAAATAAATAGATCATGTCAATAAATAATTGTACTCCAGTAAACGAAAGAAAACGATTAAACTTTTTAAATAGATACTTAACTCTTTGGATATTTATGGCAATGGCCGCAGGTGTGACCATTGGTTATTTCTTTCCATCGTCTTCCGATTTCATTAATTCATTTTCATCGGGCACAACGAACATTCCTTTGGCCGTTGGTTTAATACTGATGATGTATCCGCCATTCACTAAGGTCAGATACGAGAAGATGAAGGAAGTATTCAGGAACACCAGGATCCTGGGCATGTCTTTATTACTGAATTGGGTAATTGGCCCGGTTTTAATGTTCCTCCTGGCAATTGCATTTCTGCATGGCTATCCACAATACATGGTAGGCCTTATTTTGATTGGCCTGGCGCGTTGCATAGCAATGGTGATTGTTTGGAATGAATTAGCAGAGGGAAGCAGGGAGTATGCAGCAGGTTTAGTAGCATTGAACAGTATCTTCCAGGTATTACTTTATAGCGTTTATGCCTATGTGTTTGTAACCCTGTTGCCGCCCGTCTTTGGCATCACTGGTTCGGAAGTGAACATCACAATCGGCCAGATTGCAAAAAGCGTTGCGATCTATCTCGGCATTCCATTCGTCGCAGGTGTGCTTACGCGGCTTGTGCTTCGTAAAGCGATGGGTGATGAGTGGTACTCACAAAAATTTATTCCATTCATTTCGCCTGTGACTCTCATTGCCCTGCTGTTTACCATAGTTGTCATGTTTAGTCTCAAAGGAAAGTTGATCGTACAAATACCATTTGATGTGATCAGGATAGCGATTCCCCTGGTCATCTATTTTGCTATTATGTTCCTTGTCAGCTTCTTCCTCGGTAAGAGAATGGGTGCAGACTATAGCACGAATACTTCTATAGCTTTTACTGCAGCAGGTAACAATTTTGAGTTAGCCATTGCCGTGGCCATCGGCGTATTTGGAATTAACAGTGGCCAGGCTTTTGCAGGAGTAATTGGACCTTTGGTGGAAGTGCCTGCATTAATAACATTGGTAAACGTCGCTTTTTGGTTTAGAAAAAAATACTATCCAACGCTGCAATTACAAGAGGGATAATATTATTTTATGAAAAGTAAATGCTTGCAGGCAGACTTTAAAAGACATCAAAAGGTGCTGCATGTACGGGATTTCGTGAACCCATTAAAAACAGCCCTTTGCCAAATGAGTACGCAGAAATACTTCAGAAGGGATTTTAAATAAAAACTATGAAAAAAATTTTAGTCCTCTGTACCGGCAATAGCTGCCGCAGCCAAATGGCCGAAGGATATCTTAAACTATACGCCGGAGATAAGGCTGAAGTGTACAGTGCCGGTATTGAGACACATGGCGTAAATCCGAAAGCGATACAGGTAATGAAAGAAGATGGTGTGGATATTTCTAAAAATACATCCAATAACGTCAACGAGTACACGAAAATTAATTTCGATTATGTGATTACCGTTTGTGACAATGCGAAAGAAAGATGTCCGTACTTTCCCTCGTCTGCTAAAAAGTTCCATCACAATTTTCCTGACCCGGCAAAGGCAGCCGGTACGCCGGAAGAGGTGATGAATGAGTTCAGAAAAGTGAGAGACATGATCAAGGATTATTCAGCACAATTTATAGAAGAGAATCTGGAAGATCCAATTTATTGAACCGGCAGGCTGAAGTAAAAGACAGAACCTTTTCCAATTTCGCTGGTGACCCAGATCTTTCCGCGTTGTGCTTCTATAAAGTCTTTGGAAATCGCAAGGCCGAGACCAGTTCCCTTTTCTTTGGAGCCCGGTACCTGGAAATATCTTTCAAACAGTCTCGGAATATATTTTGCGTCAATCCCCGCGCCATGGTCAGTTACTGAAAACACGATCTGGCCGTCCTGCTGTTCCGCAAGCACTTCAATCTTATTATTTTGATAAGAATATTTGATAGCATTAGTCAATAAGTTATTAAGCACCCATGTGGTCTTATCTGCATCGGCTTTTATTTGCGATAAATTTTTGACAGAAATATTTTTTATCTCAATTTCTTTCTCCCGCGCTGCAGTACTTACAGCAAGGATGGAGTTGTTGATGATCTCATTCGGATCGATCATTGTGATCGCAAGTTGAATTCTTCCGGATTCAACCTGCGACATGTTGAGCAACTCGCTTAATATCTTCAGCATCCTCCTGTTGTCATTTTTCAGACTTGCAATCAGATCTTTTTGCTCTGCAGTGAGATTGCTTACCCGCTCATCTTCGAGTAGTTTCAAACTCAGGTCTGAAGACGCTAAAGGAGTTTTCAATTCATGCGAAACGGTTGCGATAAAATTTGTTTTCGCAACATCTAATTCTTTAAACGATGTGATATTTTTTAGAACTATCACTTTGTTTTTTGCATCGCCCTGCTCTACTTCTATCATTTCTTTGGTAAAATAATTTTCCCTGTTATCGACGACAACTTTGAATGGGATACGATCTTCATTATCGATCAGGTAGCGAAACAGGTCATTTTTCTGTTTTACCTCGTTCACAGACTTGCCAACGATATCGGCCGCTTGTAAACCCAGCAACTGGAGGGCCTGGGCATTGGCGAAGAGTACCGTATTATTTTTATCTATGCCAATGCTTGGATCTTTTAAACTATTGATCACCGCTTCGGCACGGCTTTTTTCAAACATCAATTTGTTAAGGTTGCTGTTTTCAAAATTTTCCAGCTTGGCAGCCATATCATTAAATGATTCGGCCAACTGACCGAATTCATCTTTGTTATCAATATGCACCCGGTGCTGATAATTTTTATTCGCAATTTCATGAATGCCTTCTATTAGTTTGTTGATCGGCGCAGTAACCACCGAGGGAAAGTTCACGATAAATGAAAGCGATAAAAGGAAGATTACCGAGGCAATAGAAAGAATAATAGTGAGTGCATTGTCTGCCGCGTCCTGGGCTTTCAGATTCTTTGCAGAAATGGCGTTCATATTCAGGTAAAGTATCTGTAGGACCTCATTCTGGATCATTTCAAGATTGGCACGTGTTGTGTCGCCAGACCTAAGCTTATTAAAAAAGAAATGCAAACTATCTGTGGCAACTCTTTCTCCCGGCTCCGTTATGTTATCTTCCTGTTTAGCGAGCGCTTTGCCAAATGAGTCAACGGCCGACCGGTAGTTATCATCTAATAAAGCCAGTTGCTGCTGCATCGTGTGACAATAACCAAGTGTTTCGTAATTATCCTGCAAAACCTGTTTTGAATCTGTTTTTATTTTAACCATAAAAAAAATGCTGATACCACCGGTAAGCAATAGCAGCACAAATAGGAACAGCGTGCCCAGCCAGATCTTATTTTTTACAGTCAGAGCCATCATGAAAGGATCACAAGATCAATGTTGTTTTTCGTGAGCGTTTTCAGCAACTGGTTGAAAACATTTGTACGTAAAATTATCTGAAACAATTTAATGTGAGGTTTGCCGATGCAGATAGTGGTAATTTCCTTTTCGTTTACGGCTTCTATAATAGCAGATGCAATGTTTTCCGCCTTTTTCTGTATAACTTCTCCCCCCAGTTCGGTGGCGTTTTTGAAGTTGTTGATCAAATGTCGTTGCTCTGCAAGAGGAATCTTATCCAACGCTTCCTTTGGGGTTTGCACATATAGCACAAACCATTTGCTGTTGTAATAGGAAGCAAGCCTTGCCGTCTTCCTGATGATGCGCTGCGCTATGTCATGATTAGAAGATATGCATGCTAAAAATTTTTCATGCCTGAACGCGGTTTGCCTGGCGGTGATCTGGTAATCTACTTTTCGCTCTACCTGGCCAGCCACCTCTTTCAAAGCCAGTTCACGGAGTTGTAAAATTTTTTCCGGTTGAAAGAAATTGGTAAGTGCCTGTTGCACCTTGGCATGATCATAAATTTTTCCCTCCTTCAGTCTTACGATCAATTCATCTGCGGTGAGATCGATATTGACGACCTCGTCGGCGATCTCTAAAATTTTATCAGGCACTCTTTCCTTTACCTCCACACCGGTAATTTGCTGCACGTCTTCGTTGATGCTTTCGATGTGTTGAATGTTCACCGCGGTAATCACATCGATTCCCGCATCGAGAATATCCATCACATCCTGCCAGCGCTTATCGTTTTTGCTGCCGGGTATGTTCGTATGCGCCAGTTCATCAATGACCACTATAGCAGGGTGCAGCAGCAATACCGCCTGCACATCGAGCTCTTCGAGCTTCTTGCCTTTATAAAAAACTTCCCGTCTCGGAACGATGGGTAATCCTTCCGTTAATTTTTCTGTTTCTTTCCGGTTATGCGTTTCGATGTACCCGATCTTCACATTTACCCCGTTTTGCAAAAGCGTGTGTGCTTCCTGGAGCATCCTGTAGGTTTTACCGACGCCTGCACTCATGCCGATATAAATCTTTAGCCTTCCCCGCGACAATTTTGTATTGAGGTCGAGGTACTGTTGTACTTTGTTTTCCCTATCATCGCCGGCAACCGCCATGAGTTGTCAAATTTTACAGTGATGTTTATTTTAAATTATCCAGTGCAATATTGAGCTGCAAAACATTTACTTTTTCCGGCCCGAATAAACCGAGTAATGGTTTTTGAATTTGTTTCGCAACAAGCATCTTTATTTTTTCTTCTGAAATATTTCTTGTTTTTGCGATTCTTGGCACCTGCACATAAGCTCCTTCGGGCGATAGATCAGGATCTAAACCACTGCCTGATGCAGTAACTAAATCAGAAGGAATATCTCCTTTTTTTACAGAGGGATTATGCACCATAAAAGTATCAATACGGTTTTGAACGTCTTTTAAATAATCAAGGTTGGACGGGCCTTTATTGCTGGCTCCGCTACCTGCGGCATTATAGCCGCAGGCAGAGGGGCGGCTGTCAAAATATTTGTCGTCGGTAAAACTCTGACCTTCTAATTTATAACCGACCACTTTGTTGTTTACCATTACTGTTTCGCCTTTACCGCTGTTAGGCGCTGCCTGTGCAATAACCCAAATAAGTAAAGAGTATAATCCCATGAACACGATTATGCAAACAAAGGTGAGTTTTAAGGCTGGAAGAAATTGCTGTTTCATATTTTTAATTTTTTACCTAGTAATGAGTTTTATTAAAACCAAATGCTAACAAGCAGGTCCAATAATTTTATACCAATGAAAGGCACTATCACGCCACCTAATCCGTAGATCAATAAATTTCTTCTCAGCAAAGCGCTGGCGCCAATTGGTTTATAAGCAACTCCTTTTAATGCAAGCGGAATCAATAATGGAATAATGATAGCATTAAATATTATGGCTGATAGGATTGCACTTTCAGGACTGTGCAAATGCATAATATTTAAGCCCTGCAATGCAGGAATAGATATGATAAACAACGCCGGAACAATAGCAAAATACTTTGCTACGTCATTTGCGATAGAAAAAGTTGTAAGGGTTCCTCTTGTCATTAATAACTGTTTACCAATTTCTACCACTTCAATCAATTTCGTGGGATCATTATCAAGGTCAACCATGTTACCTGCTTCTTTTGCAGCTGCTGTTCCACTGTTCATTGCAACACCTACATCTGCCTGGGCCAATGCCGGAGCATCATTGGTGCCATCACCCATCATGGCAACCAGTTTACCCAGTTGCTGTTCTTTCTTTATATAAATCATTTTATCTTCCGGTTTTGCTTCGGCAATAAAATCGTCTACGCCTGCTTTTTCTCCAATAAATTTTGCTGTTAATGGATTATCGCCGGTAACCATCACTGTTTTAATTCCCATCTTTCTTAATCTTTCAAAACGCTCATTAATACCGGGTTTAATGATGTCCTGTAATTCTATTACACCCAACACTTGTCCATTTTCACTTACTACTAACGGTGTTCCGCCATTTGAAGAAATTATTTTTACTCTGTCAGCAGTCTCAACCGGAAAATCATTGCCGGCTTTTGTTATTATATTTCTTATAGAATCAAAAGCACCCTTACGTATTTTTAAACCATTTGGCAAATCGATTCCACTGCTTCTTGTTTCTGCAGTAAACTCAATAAACTTTGCGCCAGTAGTGTTAAACGAATTTTTATCGAGATTGGATAGTTCAACTATAGATTTTCCCTCAGGTGTTTCATCGGCTAAAGAAGACAATGCACATGCTTCAATAAAGGCATTTTTGTCAATTTCATTTGCTGGATAAAAATTGGTTGCCTTGCGGTTGCCAATTGTTATAGTACCTGTTTTATCCAACAACAATGTATCAAGGTCGCCTGCAGTTTCAACAGCTTTGCCACTTTTTGTAATTACGTTTGCCCGCAACGCCCTGTCCATACCGGCAATACCTATGGCGCTTAACAAGCCACCGATTGTAGTTGGTATTAAGCAAACAAATAATGAAATGAAAGCCGCAATTGTTATAGGCGTGTTAGCATATTTGCCAAACGGCTCAAGCGTTACACATACAATTACAAAGATGAGTGTAAAGCCCGCAAGTAAAATAGTCAACGCGATTTCGTTCGGCGTCTTTTGCCTGGAGGCACCTTCTACCAGCGCTATCATCTTATCTAAAAAACTTTCGCCCGGTTCAGTGGTTACACGAACTTTTATATGATCGCTGAGAACCTTCGTGCCACCCGTTACAGAAGATTTATCGCCGCCGGCTTCACGTATAACCGGGGCCGATTCGCCGGTGATTGCGCTTTCGTCTATCGTAGCAATACCCTGGATTATTTCTCCATCGATCGGTATAATGTCACCCGTTTCGCAAACAAAAACATCGCCTTTACTTAATTGAGAAGAAGGAACAATTTTAATTTCATTGGTATGTATTTCACCAACAGGAAATACTTTTTTTGCTGGCGTATCTTCTCTCGTTTTTCTAAGGCTGTCTGCCTGTGCTTTGCCTCTTGCTTCTGCAATTGCTTCGGCAAAGTTCGCAAACAATAATGTTAGAAATAAGACAGCGAATACAACTATATTATATACCAGGCCGCCTTGTGCTTTTTCACCCCTGAAGATCCATACACAAACGGCCAGCATTATTACTGTGCAGATCTCCACGGTAAACATTACCGGGTTGCGAAACATAATTCGCGGATTAAGTTTGATGAATGATTGCTTAAGCGCTTCATTCACCAATGACCGGTCGAATAATTTTTGTTCTCTTCTATGTACTGACATGGTTTAAAGTTTATTGAACTACCAAAACACAAAAGGCCAGGACTACGAAAGTTTCCTCTGTGTTACTTTGCGCCCTTGTGTTTGTGTAGTTCATGTTGTTCATTTTTCTTTGTTAGTAAAGTATAACGTTTCCGGTTAGACGATATCATAATAATTTATCGCATTCCGAAAAATTCAGCAATGGGGCCCAGAGCCAACGCAGGAAAGAAACTCAATGCAGCGACGATAAATATTACGGCAAATACCATAATGCCGAATGTGGACGTATCTGTCTTGAGTGTTCCTGCGCTTTCCGGCACATACTTCTTTTTTGCAAGAATACCTGCAATGGCGACAGGCCCGATTATGGGTAAAAATCTTGCCAGCAGCATTACTGTTCCGCACGCTATATTCCAGAAAGGTGTATTATCTCCGAGCCCTTCAAAACCACTGCCGTTGTTTGCTGATGAAGAGGTGAATTCATACAACATTTCGCTGAAGCCATGATTACCTGGATTATTGAGCCACCCCGCATAAGCAGCCGGATCATGAGCATACAGATGCGATGCAATGGCTGTTCCAACGAGGATTAAAAACGGGTGAAGTAAGGCAATAATTGAAGCGATCTTCATTTCCCTGGCTTCAATTTTTTTACCCATAAATTCCGGGGTTCTGCCTACCATTAAGCCGCTGATAAAAACGGCAATGATAATGAAGATGTAGAAATTTAAAAAACCTACGCCGACCCCTCCGTAGAATGAATTTATCATCATGCCAAGCAATGCACACATTCCTGTTAACGGTGTAAAGCTGTCATGCATAGAGTTTACCGAACCGTTAGAGGTTACGGTAGTACTGATGCCCCAATACGCAGATGCAGCAGGGCCAAATCGCACTTCTTTACCTTCCATGCTTCCGTGAGTTTGTAATATGCCCATTTTACTGATGGCTGTATTACCATGCATTTCATTATAAATAGAAGGAATTACGAGTAGTAGAAAACCTAATGTCATTACACCAAATATCACCCACGCAAGTCTTCTTCTTTTAAGCATGTAGCCTAATGCAAAGATCAATGCGATCGGAATTAAAATGATGCACACACATTCTACCATGTTGGTAAAGTAATTAGGATTCTCAAAAGGATGGGCACTGTTTACTCCGAAGTATCCGCCACCGTTGGTTCCTAATTGTTTAATAGCTATCATCGCTGCTGCCGGTCCTCTTGATACATTAACAGTATCTCCCTGCATGCTTATAAACTGGCCTTTGCCCTCAAAGTTCATGGGGGTGCCATTGAACAGTAAAATAATAGCAACTATTATTGAAAGTGGCAATAAAATTCTCGTGCATGATTTAATAAAGTAATTATAGAAATTGCCCAGGTTTTGTGTACTTTTTTCTTTCATTGCTTTAAATACAACTGCACATGCGGCCATACCGGTACCAGCACTAACAAATTGAAACAGCATCAATAACAACTGTCCAAGATAGGAAACACCACTTTCGCCGGAATAGTGCTGCAGGTTGGTGTTTGAAACAAAACTTACCGTTGTGTTGTATGCGAGATCGGCAGTCATAGATGGGTTCCCATCCGGATTTAATGGTAACCAGCTCATATTCATTAATACAAACATAGATAGCAGGAACCATACTAAATTAATAACCAGCAACGCAATCATGCTTTGCTGCCATGTCATTTCCTTTTCCGGTTTTATACCTCCGGCTTTAAAGAATAACTTGTCAATGGGATTGAATACAAAATCCAACCAGGTTTTATCACCATTATATACTTTTCCAATATAACGACCCAGCGGTATTGCCAGCAACACCATGATAACATACATGGCTATCACGCCGAATATTTCTGTGTTCATAATTTAAAATTTTTCCGGTTTAATAAGTACATAACAGAGGTAACAAAATACAAGTAACGAGATAATGAATAGGGCTATCATGATTTTATATTTTATCGAAGAAATCAATAGATTTAAAAAATATTGCAAAGCCTAACAGGCCGGCGAGAATTAAGATAGATGTCATAATTCTATAGTTTTAATTTTAATGAAAAAGCAATTTCAATTTTGTAACAACCAGGTAGAAGAAAGCTGCCGCTATTAGCCAAAGCAGGATAATGAAAAATGGATCCTTTTTTGATGTTTTCTTTATACCCATTCCTTAAACTTGTTTAAGTTTCATGTGTTAACCAATGACGCCAATCAGCATCTTTGATGATCATTTTACAACCGGGTCTTGCATTGGTTACCCCGCTTGTGGAACTAACGTCATACCAAAATAAAGGATCACGGTAATGAAATCTGAAAAACGGCTACCACTTTGAGTTTAGAGATAAAATAATGGAAGACGCGAATTTACAGAACAGTAAAAACCATTCCGTTTTGGTAGGCCTTTTATCAAAATGAAAGACTTTTTTTATGAAAGGTGATATTCATCTATTTTCCTGTACAAAGTAGTTAAGCCTATATTCAGCAATTTTGCGGCTTCGGTTTTATTGCCCTTTGTATAAAGCAATACTTTTTGGATGTGTAATTTTTCTATCGTTGTAAGATCAAATGACGATGTTGTTATGGAAGAATTAGGATTACCAACCTGGAACTCCAAAGGCAGATCTTCTAAGGTGAGTTCTGGCCCCCTGGCCAATATAACAGCTCGCTCTATAATGTTTTTTAGTTCACGAATATTCCCTTTCCATTCATGTTGCTGAAGATGTTCTAAAAATTCTTTGCTCATGCCCCTCACGGTGTTATTGGTTTTTGTTGAAAAGATGTCAAGGAAAAACTGTGATAACGCCGGGATATCTTTTCTCCTTTCGCGTAGCGTAGGCAGTACTATTGTAAATACATTTAACCGGTAAAAAAGGTCTTCCCGGAATTTGTTTTCATTTACATCTTGTTGTAAATCCCTGTTGGTGGCGGCTATAAACCGTACATCAATTTTGGTAGGAGAAGTGTCACCTACTTTTATAAATTCATTGGTTTCCAAAACGCGCAGCAGTTTTGACTGTAGCTCATATGGCATTTCACCAATCTCATCGAGGAACAGTGTTCCTTTATGCGCTTCTTCGATAAATCCCTTTTTATCTTTTGTAGCGCCGGTAAAAGCGCCCGCTTTGTGGCCGAATAGCTCACTCTCCAAAATGTCTTTTGAAAAGGCGCTGCAGTTGAGCGCTACAAAAGAATAAGCAGCTCTTTTGCCCGCATTGTGAATCGCTTGTGCGAACACTTCCTTACCTGTTCCGGTCTCACCAAGCAATAAAACTGTTGTGTCAGTTGGTGCCACTTTTTTTGCCAGTTCAATTGCGTTGAGTAATGACGGAGAATTGCCTATAATACTATCGAAATTATATTTTTTACCCACCTGCTTCTCCAACGTTGCAACGCGTTTTTTGAGTTCGGCTTTTTCCAGTGCACGATAAATGAGCGGGATTACCTTATCATTATCATTTCCTTTCACGATATAATCGAAGGCGCCGTTTTTCATTGCCTGTATGCCGTCGGGAATATTACCGTAAGCTGTGAGCAAGATGATTTCCGCGGAATTGTTCTTCTGTTTTATCTCCTTTACAAAATCAATTCCGTTACCATCCGGAAGTTTTACATCACAGAGGATCACATCCGGTTCTTCTTTCTCAATAAGTTTATGTGCATTTTTAAGATTGCCGCTCTCCAAAATAGAAAATCCTTCCAGCTTAATGATACGTGCCAGCAGGCTTCTGAGCTTTTCTTCATCATCTATGATCAACACTTTGCTCATTCAATAGGATTTCTTTGAAAAATGTTTTATGGGTGTCAGGCGTCGGTATTTTATAGAAGAAGATTGCGAGGTAAAGTTAAGCCGATAAAGTACAATGTACATAATTCATTAATTTGCCTAATCAAACTTGAGTAATGTACGAGCTCCTGCGTAAAAAAATTTCAGAGATAATCCCCATAACCGATGACGAGTTTGAGTTTTGCAAAACTTTATTTATTCCCAAAAAGTTGCGAAAGCGCCAATACCTTTTGCAGGAAGGAGATGTAAATAAATATACCGGCTTTGTGGAGAAAGGTTTGTTGAGGACTTACGCAGTAGATAACAAAGGGGCCGAACATATTCTTCAATTTGCTTTTGAAGGCTGGTGGGTAGCGGACCTGGCAAGTTTTCTCCGTGGCGAGCCGTCTATACTGAACATTGAAGCTATGGAAGAATGCGAACTGTTGCTGATCACACGACAATCGTGGGAAATATTACTGCAAAAGATTCCGTCGTTTGAGAAATATTTTCGTATCCTTACGCAGAACAACCTGATTGTCACCCAGAAGAGGCTCATCGGGAGCATGAGCGAAACAGCAGAGGAAAAATATCTTAACTTTATGAATGACCATCCGGGCTGCATGCAGCGAGTACCACAGCGAATGATCGCCTCGTACCTTGGAATCACCAAAGAAACCCTCAGCCGCATCAGAAGCCAGCTTGCTGACAGGAATAGAAAGTAATTGATATAAGTCAATGTATTTTATTATCCTTGGGCAATGGAGAACCCTGCGCCTGATTCGTAAATTTGAGACTTGAAAAAGGAATTATGGCAACGAAAAAGACAATCGCCGTTATCACCTCATCTCCTGCAAAAGCATCGGCAATTGCTGATACTTTTCTGCGTGAAAAATGTAACCTCTTGCTGGTTACTGATGAAACTGAAGGATATGATAAAATTTCTGCGGATATTAAAAAGAAGAGCAGGAGTTGCAAAACAGAGGTTCACCATTGCATGAAAGATGGTTGCTGGGAAGCAGATGCAATTATCATGGATGTGGGTAAGAAGAATGAGGAGGAAGTAGCCTCACTAATAAAAGAAGTAGCTACTCAAAAGGTAGTAATCAATATTACTCGTGACCTTACTGATAAAAATCTTCAACAGCTTCTGCCATATTCGAGAGTGACAACATTGTCAGAAATTCCTTCTTCGTTTACAGACATTATTGGAGACGATTAAGAGTTTTTTATGGAAAATAGAATTTTAGGCTTGCATCATGTTACAGCCATTGCAGGTAATGCACAAAGAAACCTGGATTTTTATACGAAAATTTTGGGCTTAAGGCTGGTAAAGAAAACGGTAAATTTTGATGACCCAGGTACTTATCATTTTTATTTTGGTGATGAAAAAGGTAACCCGGGAACCGTTCTTACATTTTTTCCATGGGAGGGAATACGAAATGGTGTGACCGGCACAGGAATGGTAAGCACTGTCAATTATTCAGTGTCTCCTGAGAGTTTTCAGTTCTGGCGTGATCGGCTTAAAGATTTTAACGTTAAGTATGAAGAAGTTAGCGAAAAGTTTGGCGAAAATGTGTTGTCATTTCATGACCCCGATGGGTTAAGCATACATTTTGTTGCTGATAAGAACGATAAAAGGAAAGGCTGGCATACCAATGATGTGAGCGAAGATAATGCTGCAAAGGGATTTCATAGTGTTGTTTTGTTGTTGCAAAAAGCAGAGCCGACAATAAAAGTGGTATCAGATATTTTTGGATACCAGGTGGAGAAGCAGGAAGGTAGTAACTACCGGCTACGCACAGACGCAATTGACACGGCATCTTTAATTGATATTCAGGAAGCATATGGGGCGGTAGGAGGAATTAATTCTGCAGGCACTTTTCATCATGTTGCATTCAGGGTGAAAAATGAGGATGTGTTGATGGAATACCGTGAAAAAGTATTGAATGCGGGATTGCATGCTACGGGTAAAATAGACCGGGATTATTTTTTCTCGGTATACTTCAGGGAGCCAGGTGGTGTGTTATTTGAATTGGCCACTGACAATCCGGGCTTCACAAGAGATGAACCTCTCAATGAACTGGGTACCCATTTGAAGTTGCCGGGACAATATGAGCCTTCACGCAAAGAAATTGAAGCCGTATTACCGGTACTGACCTGAATAACGCAAACGCATACACGAAATCATGGACGACGTGGCATTGAATTTGAGTTCCAATGGTAGCGGCCATTTCTATATTATGGATGGTGGTGAGAAAATTGCTGAAATGATCATTGACATTTCCGGAAATGACCTTATAGTGTATCACACAGAAGTATCACCGGAGGCGGAAGGGAAGGGATTAGCAAAAAAACTCCTCGATGCAATGGTTGATTATTCCCGGAAAAATCATTTAATGGTAATTGCCTTGTGTCCGTATGTGTACAAACAGTTTCAGCGGCACCCGGCTGATTACGATGACATTTGGAAAAATAAAAAAACAGTTTGACCTAATAAAAAAAGTAGTTATGAAAAAGAAAGAAGAAATACCGGTGATTGAACCGGCGGATGTATTGATCGGAAATGCTGATGCTCCTTTTACTTTGATAGAGTTTGTAGACTATGAAAGCGAAAAGTCAGAGAAGGCACATACAGTAGTAAAAAAAGTAATGGATAATTTTAAGGGAAAAGTAAATTATAATTTCAGGCATTTCCCGATGGTGCGTATTCACCAGAGAGCGCACAAGGCTGCTGAAGCCGCTATTGCTGCAGCGCAGGATGGAAAATTCTTTGAAATGCATGAAATGCTTTTGAAGAATCGCCGTCACCTGGGTACCATTTCTCTTAACTCGTATGCTAAAGAATTGGGCATAAAAAATAAATCATATCTCAACGACCTGATCAATGGCAAGTATGGATGGAATGTGCAGGATGACATACGGTATGGAATGGAATTGGGAGTAACCGATGTTCCCACATTCTTTATTAACGGCGAAAAATTCCAAGGTCGTGTTACGGAAAAATCCCTGACAGATTTTATTACTCATGCTACAAGAAAGAGAAAGGTAAAAAGAGCAGCTTAATTTTTCTACTGATGAGTAATACCAATCTTCATGGAAACAGAATCGTGGCTGCGGGCAAGCGGATAGAAGATGCACAAAAGGTTTTAATAATGGTGCACGGCCGGGGAGCCGATGCAATGGATATTGTTTCTCTCTCGCAATATTTGTACGTAGATGATTTTGCATTGCTTGCCCCTGAAGCCACCGGCAATAGTTGGTATCCTTATTCTTTTTTGATGCCACCGGTTCAAAATGAACCCTGGCTGTCGTCGGCATTGGCTTTATTGAAGGATATAACGGATGAGGTTAATGAAAAAGGCATTAGTTCGGAAAGCGTCTACCTGCTTGGTTTCTCCCAGGGCGCATGTTTAACATTGGAATTCGCAGCGCGAAATGCACAACGCTATGGAGGTATTGTTGCATTTACCGGCGGATTGATCGGCGATAAAATTTATCCTGAAAATTATAAAGGCGATTTCAGCCAAACGCCCGTGTTTATTGGCAGCAGCGATCCGGATCCACACGTACCCATGCAAAGAGTAAATGAAACATCCGCGATTTTGAAAAATATGAATGCCGATGTTACAAAAAAAATTTATCCACTTATGGGTCACACTGTTTCGGAGGATGAAATTCATATGGCCAATCAAATAATTTTTGGGTCATAAATATTCTACGGGTTTCTTCACAAATTTTTTCCAAGGATTCAACTTTCCACTTGATGCAGTCGCAAAGCATTCATTACCAGCAATAAAATATTCTTAAAAATTTTTTCATAAAAGGCAACCCTGGCTCTGCCTGTTTCGTTTAAATTACAGAAACGAATGCAATTGATTTCTGCAGAAGAATTGAACATACTGATTCGGGCCTGTGTCCGGAACGAAAGAGAGAGCCAGAAAAAATTATACAACTCTTTCTACAGCTATGGTATGGCCATCTGCGACCGGTATACCAGGACTAAAGACGACGCGATCGAAATTTACAATGACAGCTTTCTGAAAATATTTAGGGAGATTCATCGATATAAGCCTGCTTATGCCGACGAGATGAATTCTTTCAAAGGGTGGATCAGGAGAATTATGATTTATACTGCCATTGATCACAACCGCAAATATTTCAAACATGATTTTACTGCAGAACTCGATAAGACGATAATTTATCTCCCATCAGAAGATCAGAATGCATACGACATGATCTCGTATGACGAAATAATTAATGCCATTCGTGAGTTGTCGCCCGCATACCGGACTGCAATTAACTTATTTATTATCGATGGGTTCAGTCACGAAGAAATATCGAATCAATTGGGCATTGCAGTAGGTACATCAAAATCAAACTTATCCAAGGCGAGGCAGCAATTGCAAAAAATTTTAAAAAAAGATAATCAAATATTATTGACAAAGAATGTCGGATGATGCATTAAATAAAAAAATTAAAGAAGCTGCGGAGCAATACCATCCTGCATACGATGAAGATGCATGGAAGAAGATGGAATTGGCTCTGGATAAGCATATGCCGGAAAAGAAAAAAAGAAGATTTTTCTATCTGCCTTTTTTTGTGTTGCTTCTTGGCGGACTGTTTTATATTCTGTATTCACCACACGGTAAAGTACAGCCGGTTGAAAAAAATTTGCAGGCAAAAAAATCAGGCATGCCGGCAGCATCTTCAAAGCAGGGAGAAATTTCTCCTAAGACAATCCCACATGCTTTATCTAAAAAGGATAAAACCGGTTCTGATCAAAGAAATGAATTTTTTCAAACAACCAGAGTTTCTAAGCTAAAGATTACTGCTACCAATGGTCTAAATAGTACAAAAACAAGATATTACCATGTAGCTGAAGCCTCAGGTGATGTCAAATCAGCGAATAATATTTCAGCAAAACAAGATAATGATGTTGTCTTAAATAAAAATACAGGTATCAATAACAATGATAGTGCAGGTAATGATCAATCTGAGCGCGTTGTTAATTTAAATAATTCAAAATCGGTTGATTCGACAACACAGGTTCAGGATTCGACAACTCAAGTTCGGATAGCTGCTACGATCAAAAGCAGTGACGGTGAGCAAGACAAATTGAAAAAACCTTCGAAGCAAAAAGGATTGGCTGCAAGTGAAAAAAGTTTCGCTAAAAACTTTGCTATCAGCATTTCTGCAGGACCTGATGTGAGTAGCATTTCAATGAGCCGGATCGGAAGAGTTGATCTGAATTATGGAGTAGGATTCAGTTATGCACTATCTAAAAAGGTTATCCTCAGAACGGGATTTTATATTGCTGACAAAATCTATTCAGCAGACACGAGCGAATATAAACTACCCTACGGAAGCAACACGAATTATCTTTACGATATTAACGCAAACTGCATTGTTTATAATATACCGTTGTCGGTAAGTTATACTTTTCAGGAAACAAAACATGATTGGTTCGTATCTGCAGGACTTTCTTCCTACCTGATGAAGAAAGAAACCTATAAATATTTATACAAGTATCCTTCAGGATTTACAGATGAAAAAACGTGGGCCATATATAATAAAAATCACCATTATTTTTCAGTCCTGAATGTATCGGCAGGATATGAATATTTATTTTCCAAAAGGACTTCCCTTATCGCTGAGCCTTACGTGCAACTACCTTTAAGTGGCATCGGTGCGGGGAAGGTGAAACTCAATAGTGCCGGTATTTTATTTACGCTGAAAGTAAAACCGTTTTTAAAAAAATAAAAAGTTAAACGCCTTGAATTGGGTTTTGCTTGTAAAAAAAATCTCTGTGAAAACAAAAGGCCTTCTACGGAAGGCCTTCTTTTTTTTGTCAGATGGTGTAAAAATCATCTGGTTAGTTTTTGGGTGTTTCCCGGGTTAGCATCAACCACTTTGCTTTAATTGTTTCTTAAGCTGACAATGGTTTTGGTTTCGGTGTTGGTTAGACGTGTCCGTGTTTTCTGATATATATTTTGAAAGATACTACGCTCTTAACTCACTCGCTCTGATATCCAGCATTTACAATTATATATCGTCCCGGGTAAATTTTATATGATCATGGTCAAACAAAAACATGATTCTGATAATGGCTGGATTTGTGGAATTGATTCCGCCTGGTTTGCAACAGTTACGATCTGACCGTCATTTCATTTGTTTAAGAAAGTTATCTACTAACTGCGCGCACAATTCTTTCGAATAAGGCATCCAGTCTTTTTTGCCTGAATCATATATCTGCGCAAGAACCGGATTAGGATATAATTTATAATCAAATTTTGTGTATTCATAAGCGATATAACCCGGGTAATAAAACTCCATTCCTAAAGCCAACGCATGCTGTATCTTCAGCAGCATCAATAATTTTCCGGGACTATATTTTTTGTAGTCGGGATCATAAAAGTTCATGATTCCTGCAAGTGATGTGAGGCCTTTGTCGTAAACGCCGGCAGCTACTAATCTTTGACCGTCCCGTATTTCAATAATTTCTGAATCAAATGCATTAGCCGGGGAACTTGCAAAAGTTTCACCAAATAAAACGGATTGCAATGTGGGCGGTGCATCGAAGCTTACATAATCAACATAAGCCTGGTATAATTGTTCTATTTCATCGTTGATATAGAAATCACGTATACCAATCTCAAAATTCCGATTGAGCGAGAGAAGTTTTTGTGGCTTTTTGTCAAAATAGAAAGCTGCCAGCGGATAGCGCAGCCAAAAAACAAAGTACCTCCTTGCCTGGTGCAAAATTGTATCGGTAGTAAAGATGTATTGCCCCATCCGGTAGTAGCCCGCTGCAAGATAATTATCAAGAAGAGTCCCGTTAAATTTAAAATATTCTCGTTGGCTCATTTCGATTGAAATAGCAGGTATTGGAACAGCAATTTACATCATAAATGTTCAACAACTTTTGTATTGCTTTTTCAAACGGTTTGTATCACTCGGCTCGCTCCATTCCCTATGATCAGGTTAACATTTTTTGTGACTGCATTGGTAAACCCCGGATATTGATTCAAGTCTTCATTCCATAAGCTCTTATCGGAAAAAATCTTTTGTACTACAGTATCGATATTATCCTGTTTCCAATGTTCGTATAATAGTGATGCTTTGTCATCATTAATAAGATAAACGGTATTGTTAGTCGTACCGATAAAGTTGCCTTTTTCATTCTTCCTGCTTTTCATAAATACAATGTAAGCCGCAAATCCGATTGCAATTAATTTGGGAATAGAAATATTTTTTTGATAATGCTTTTGTAAAACGGGTAGATTACGCATCGCCATTTTGCTGCTGTACTGCAACGTAATACTGAGCCATTGGTGCTCTATAAAAGGATTTGAAAACCTTTCGATTACTTTTTCACCAAAGATTTTGGCTTCATCATAGTTGATCTGATTACTGACAATTGCATTTGCTATTTCATCGAGCATTACATGAGTTATGAATTTTCTGAAATTTTCGTCCGCCATTGATTCTTTTACTGTTGTGAAACCAGCCAGGGTAGCTAATCCGCAGGATAGTGTATGTGTGCCATTGAGCAGGCGAAGTTTTAGTTCTCGGTATTTATAAATATCGGGTGCTACTATAATACCATCATCAGATTGAGCAAATGAAAGCACTTTTGCTACATTTTCACTTGATGTTTCTATTGCCCACAGGCAGTACACCTCACTCATGATTGCAAGGTCGTCCATATAGCCGTCATGCTTTTCATCAACTGAAATTTTTCCCGGAACAATTCTGTCAACAAGTGAACTACAGAAATGATTGGCTGTTTGCAACCACTGAATAAATTTTACATCGAGTTGATTGAATGAAGAAAGTTGTAACAGTATGTCTTTTAACTTCTCTGCATTATCTGTTATGAGTTCCGTCGGAATAATGATCATTCCGGCGTCAGCAGATCCGTTAAACACGCCATATCTTTTATGCAACCATGCAAGAAGTTTTCCCGGAAATGACGTTGGTGTGGCGTTGAAAATATTTTCTTCTACATAGGTGATACCAACTTCGGTAGTGTTTGATATGATGATCTGTATTGATTTTTCGGCAGCACAGGAAAGAATAACCTGCCAGTCATTATGTGCAGAAAGCACACGGCTGATGGAGGCATTAATAAGTTTTTCTTCAATTATCTTACCATTCTCAATTCCTTTCACCACATGCGTGTATAGCGCATCCTGGGCTGTGAAAGCATCCGTATCCCCTTTGCTGGTCGATTTCACAACAACAATTCTTCCGTTAAAAATATTTTGTTTATTGGCTTTGTCAATAAAATAATCACACAATCCGCGAAGTAATACTCCGGTGCCGAATTGTAAAACTTTTTCAGACAGGTTGAAAATTTCATGTGGAGGTAACGAAATGTCAGCGTTGTTGATTTTTGTTAATGTTGATCTTGATAATTGCATAATGATTTGGGCCGGCCTAAATTCCTCCCCGGTGAGAAGTTTTTAGAGCTTTTTTAATTTTGTGAGTTTTGTTTTTGCAAACATGATTATTTTATTAGCTCATAACTTTTGCCCTTTTCTGTTTTAAAAGAGATTAGATAACCATAGTTTGATTTTCTTGACTTAATTGTTGTTCCCTTCAATTCAATGGGAATGCCGGTTCGCACTACACAATTATTGCCGAGTAATGAAATGATTTTCGCATTTGCAATTTCATTATTACTCCAGTTGATATCTACTATAAAACCACCACGTGCCCGCAAACCCTTTACAACGCCGTTTTTCCAGGCCCGGGGAATAGCGGGCAGTAAATGCAATTCATTGTTTTGAGATTGCAACAGCATCTCCGCAACACCAGCCGTCCCGCCAAAATTGCCGTCGATTTGAAAGGGTGGATGTGCATCCAGCATGTCGGGATAAACACCGCCACCATTACTCATGTTATAACCGGTTTCACGCGTTAACCGGAATAGATCCCTGAATAATTTATATGCATGATCACCGTCAAGCAATCTGGCCCAGAAATTTACTTTCCATGCAAGACTCCATCCCGTGCCGTCATCGCCGCGAAGCTCTAAAGTTTTTGCTGCCGCTTTTGCCAGTGCTGGTGTTTTGATCGGAGAGATCTGGTTGGAAGGGTATAGGCCAAACAAATGCGAAACATGGCGATGATGGGGTTCTACATCTTCAAAGTCTTTATACCATTCCTGTATGTTTCCCTTGTGACCAATTTTAAAAGGATATAACCTTTTACGCTTTGCAATCAATGAATCACGAAATACCGAGTCATTATGTAGTATTTCTGTTGCAGCAATTAAATTGGAAAAAAGATCACGAATAATTTCCATATCCATTGTAGTTGCAATAGAAACTTCACCAATTTTTTTACCATCATAATAAAAAACATTTTCCGGGGAAACGGATGGTGCAGTAACGAGATAGCCACTGTCCGGAATCAACCATTCAAAGGTAAACTCGGCTGCACCTTTCATCAAAGGATAGGCAGTGTCAGCTAAAAATTTTTTATCACCCGTAAATAAATAATGTTCCCAAAGCTGGTGGCAAAGCCAGTTGGCGCCCATCGTCCAGTTGGCCCATTTCGGATCGCCCTTTCCTTTATCACCCACGGGATTCGACATGGCCCATATATCTGAATTGTGATGAACAACCCATCCCTCTAATCCATAAAATTCTTTTGCCGTAGCGGCGCCGGTTACGGAAAGATGTTTAATTAAATCGAACAGTGGCTGATGCATTTCTGATAAATTAGTAACCTCAGATGGCCAGTAGTTCATCTCAACATTAATGTTGGTAGTATAGTTGGCACTCCATGGTGGCCGTATATCTTTATTCCAGATGCCTTGCAGGTTGGCAGGCACACCAGGGGTTCGCGACGAACTGATCAGCAGGTAGCGACCATATTGAAAATATAATTCTTCGAGCCCGTCGTCGCTGCTGCCTTTTGTATAGGCTTCGAGTCTTTCGTCTGTTGGTAAATTGTCATTTGAAGTTTTATTCTCATTCAATGTTAATGAAACCCGATCAAAAAAATGATGATAATCTTTTTCATGGTCACTTAATAACACGTCGTATGGCTTTATAGTGGCTTTATTCAAATAGCCGATAGCAATCTTATTTTCATCTTTTCCATCTTTATCCGGGCATTTGTCAAAACCATTGAAACTTGTAGCTGCAGAGACAAATAATGTTACACTCGTTGCATTTTTAATATGAATGCCCGCGGTATCAGTATAAACAGTACCGTCTTTATGTAATGCTTTTACCAATACTTCAAAACGCATTCCCTTACATCCACCCGGATCGTCATAAATAATAGGTTCTTTATTTTGATTAAAATAGCTGGGATCTGCATGAGCAGGCGCTTTCCCTTTTAATGCAATCAAATCATTTCCTAAAATCTCGTCTTGAAAATGTATCTGGCTGGTGGTACTTACTGTTGCATTTATTTTATATGCAGCACTTGCTGAAATTTTTATTACTATCACCTGCGCCGGTGCCGAAACAAAAACTTCGCGTTTATACTGAACTCCATCAATTGTAAATGCGGTAGTGGAAATAGCATCGCTAATGTTAAGAGTGCGCTTGTAGGAAGTTGGTTGCTTACCATTAAAATCTTCATCGATTGCCATGTCTGCCATTGGCAGATAGCTCTCCGAAAATAAGCCCTGCATTTTTTTTGTAAGAACAGCAGCAGAATCATAATCGCCCTTAAATAACACTTCTCTTATCAGCGGAAGGTAATTTTTCGCATCGGGATTTATATTGTGAGAAACAGGTCCTCCCGTCCATAATGTTGCTTCATTAAGTTGTAATAATTCCTTCTGTACGCCGCCAAATACCATTGCACCCAGTCTGCCATTGCCTACAGGTAAGGCTTCGGTCCAAACAGTGGCCGGCTCCTTATACCAGAGCGTCATGTTTTTTTGTGCATATAAGATATTTGCGAGAGGCAAAATGGAAAAAAATATTAAGAAGCGCTTCATGATTTCGTTGAATTTATAAAAATGTTTAACCGGGATCAATCATAGTCAATAGCCATGCGAAAGACGACTAAGTTCTTAATTTATTTTAAAGTTCGCATGTGAAAACTTAGCTTTTATCAATACATTTCTATCATCGTTTTTATTACATTATTTGCAGGATCGAGCAAAGAAGAAAATTCTTTTGCAACACTATCAAAGATTAATCTGTGCGTGATGAATAAATTGGGATCGATGAGTTTATTTTTTACGGAATGAATTACATAATCAAAATCATTGCGGGTGGAATTTCTGCTGCTCATTAAAGTAGCTTCGCGCTTATGGAATTCAGGATGTGAAAATGTTATTTCGCCCTTTTGCAAACCGATCAGTATGTACCTGCCGCCATGTGCGATGCATTGAAATGCATTATTGATAGCTTTTAAGTTTCCTGTAGCATCGATTATTGCAGTTGGCATATCATTATTGGTAATGGCTGCAAGCTTTTCCATTACATTTTCCCTCATTGCATTAATGGTGAAATCCACCTGCATATCATTCGCACAAAATGATAAGCGATTTTCATTTACATCCATCGCGATCACTTTTGCACCCGCAATTTTGGCGAATGCCATTGCGCTTAAGCCAATAGGTCCGGCTCCAATAATCAATACAAACTCTCCGGGTTGCACGCTGGCTCTGCTGATACCGTGCGCTCCAATGGTTAACGGTTCTACCAGAGCCAATTCATCTGACGTAAGTTCGTTGCCATGCACCAGGTATTTTTTTGGTACAGAAAAATATTCAGCCATGCCGCCATCAATGTGTACGCCACAGACTTTCAAATGAGCGCAACAATTGGTTTTACCATTCCTGCATGCAATACACACTCCACAATGGAAGTAAGGAATGAATGTTACCAATTCGCCAATCGCAAAATCATCGCTTCCATCAATCTCTGCAATTTCTCCTGCGAGTTCGTGCCCGAGTATTCTTGGATAGTTGAAATATGGTTGCGTTCCTTCAAACGCGTGTAAATCCGTACCACATACGCCAATTCTTTTTATTCGCAATAATGCATGATCCTTTTGCAAAGAAGGTTGTGAAATTTCCTTGTATTCAAAATTACCCGGTGCTAGACAAACAAGAGTTTTCATTGCAGGTTGTTTATGCGTTCGCGAGAGCCCGGTCCAGGTGAACGTATCCGCCATCCACATGAATTAGTTGCCCGGTGGTATGGCTCGATTTTTCCGATAAAAGAAATGCAGCGGTATTGGCAATCTCTTCCGACGTAGTCATACGATGTCCCAATGGAATTTTTGAAACGATCTCTCTCAGTTTTTCTTCCGGGTTGGGTAATGTTTTTATCCAGTTTTCATACAATGGTGTCCAGCATTCGGCAACTACAATTGCATTTACCCGAATACCATATTTCAATAATTCAACGGCCCATTCGCGTGTGAGCGCGTTGCGTGCGCCATTCGCTGCTGCATATGCAGAAGTGCCGCCCTGGCCTGTTTCGGCAGTTTTGGATGTAATATTCACGATGGCACCTTTACTTTTGATCAGTTCCGGTAATGCATAATGCGCGAGCAAATAATAATGCACAACATTTTTATGCAGTGATGCCATAAATTTTTCATAGGTGCCGTGCTCAAGATTTACGCCATCATTTACACCGGCATTATTTACGAGTCCATCAATGCGGCCACATGTTTCGATCACCGTTTTTACTGCCTTTTCACTTGCCGCCGGATCTGTTAATTCCGCAACGGTTTGAAAAGCTTCGCCACCACCAGCCTTCACCGCACCTACTGTTTTTAAATTGTCCTTTTCATTTCTGCCAACGATAAATGGAATAGCGCCTTCAGCCGCAAGCACTTGTACAATTCCTTCGCCAATACCTTTTGCGCCACCGCTAACAATGATCACTTTGTGTCTTAATTGTAAATCCATACTGTCATGTTATAGTTTATAAAATCGGATCGCATTGTTTCCGAAAAAATCATTTTGTTCATCCTGGGAGAAAGAAGAAAAATAATGTTGCACGATCCCAATCATTTCTTCGTAAGAGGCTGCCACCAGGCATACAGGCCAGTCTGACCCAAACATAATTCTCTTTGTTCCAAAAGTTTCTACGATCACATCAAGGTAAGGAATAAAATCTTCTTTCGTCCAGTTGTGCCGATCTGCTTCTGTAACCATGCCTGATATTTTGCAATATACATTTTCACATTTTGCAAACGCCAGCATGTCTCTTTTCCAGTCATCAATTTTTTTGTCCTTGATGTATGGCTTTGCGATATGGTCCATCACGAAAGACAGATCAGGAAAGGATTTAACCAATTCATAAGCATATTGCAATTGATCAGGATAGATCAAAATATCATAGGTATAATCATATTTTTTTAAAAGACTGATTCCTCTTTTGAATGCAGGCTTCAGCATTAAAGCGCGATCTTCTTCACCTTGCAGGATATGCCGGAAGCCTTTCACTTTTTTGAATTGCTGATAATATTGCAATCGTTCTTCTACATTTGAAGACTGCAAATCAACCCAGCCAACAACACCTTTTATAAAGTCAAAATTAGTTGCATTATTTAATTGAAAAGTATTCTCTTCTTCTGTTTGATCTACCTGTACCAGTACACAGCCGTCGATATTATTTTTCCTGAGTACAGGCTCCAAATCGGGCGGCATAAAATCTTTTTGGATCACATGCATAGCATCATCGATCCAGGCGTGTCTTTCTTTTTCATAAATCCAGAAATGCTGATGCGCATCAATATTTTGCATAAGCCACTACATTTTGTTTGGCCACACCAAGTCCATCGATACCCAATTCCACCACATCTCCGGGTTTCAGATAAACAGGAGGTTTCATACCAAGGCCAACACCTGCGGGAGTTCCAGTGGAAATAATATCACCGGGTAATAAAGTCATGAACTGACTTATATAAGAAACGAGAAATGGAATTTTAAAAATAAGATTTGCCGTATTACCGTCCTGCATCATTTTGCCATTAACGGTGAGCCATAGACGAAGATTATCTACATCGGCTATTTCGTTTTTTGTTACGAGATAAGGCCCGACGGGTGCAAACGTATCGCAACCCTTTCCCTTATCCCATGTGCCGCTTCTCTCAATTTGAAATTCGCGTTCGCTTACATCATTATGTAACACATATCCTGCTATGTAATGCGGTGCATTTGCTTCTTCCACGTAAGTAGCTTTTTTACCAACTACCACCGCAATCTCCACTTCCCAATCTGTTTTTACAGAATTCTTTGGAATCATAATATCATCGTAAGGCCCGACGAGGGCCGTGGTTGATTTCATAAAAATTACGGGTTCAGGCGGCGGCGTTGCGTTTGTTTCTTTTGCGTGATCTGCATAGTTCAATCCGATGCAAACAATTTTTGATGGGCGTGCAACAGGACTTCCTAACCGAACACCAGCAGGCAATTCAGGTAATGTCGATTTATTTTCTGAAATAAACGTTTGTAACCTGTTTAATCCATTGGTCTCAAAAAAATGTTCGTTGTAATCTTCACCAAATGCGGCAGTGCTGTACAATTTTTCACCAATAGCAATACCTGCTTTTTCTTTGTTTAGTTCTCCAAAGCGTATCAATTTCATGAATAGTCCTCCTAAATCCTCCCGAAGGGAGCACTTTTTTATGTATTCAATTTTATAAATCCGCCATCAATGGGGTAGTCAGTTCCGGTTATAAAACCTGCTTCATCGCTGCACAGGAATAAAATGATCGACGCAATTTCTTCCGGCTTTCCCATTCGCCCGATGGGCTGCGTCTTTGCCAGTTTATCATACATTTCTTTTTCACGGCCCGGATAATTCTTCGCAAGAAAATCATCGACAAAAGGTGTATGCACGCGTCCTGGCGAAACAGAATTGCACCGAATATTATCGTTGACATAATCTTTCGCAACGGAAAGCGTCATCGCACTTACGGCGCCTTTGCTCATTGAGTAAGCAAAGCGATCCTGTAATCCTGTCCACGCTGCGACAGAAGAAAGATTCAGAATTGCACCGCCACTATTCTTTTTCATAACTGAAACGACTGCATGCAGACAATTATAAACGCCTTTTACATTTACATTAAAAACTCTGTCAAAGTCTTTTTCTGTTGTATTTTCTGCTGTGCCAATGTGAGAAACACCCGCGCTGTTTACTAAAATATTTATCGCACCAATTTGATTAAATAAGTCAATAACGCTTTGCTGGTTAGTGACGTCGCAAGTATGTGCCGTTGCGTTGCCACCATTTTTTTGTATTTCTATTGCTGTTGCTTCTGCCGCGTCTTTATTAATATCCAATACATGTACAAAAGCTTCCTGTTTTGCAAACAGTAAACATACAGCACGGCCAATGCCGCTTCCACCTCCGGTGATTACTGCGTGTTTATTTTTTAAACTAAACAAAATGAAAAAGGATTTTAGATAAAAAGTTAAAGGTCAAAAGCACAAGGTACAAGGTTATTAGCCAATGGGTATTTATCAATTCGTGAAATTTGTGCCATTAATTCGTGTTTTTAATCTGTTAGTCATTCAAAGAAAATATCTTTTTCATGAGCATCCATTTCTCTCCGGGTTTTGCCGTTGGCAATGCCTGTTGGTACTTCCACATCAGTGTTTCCCATTCCTGAACTTTTGCATTTGCTGCATCGTCTTTTGCTTTTGCTTCAAAAGAAAATTCATCAGTTGTTTCCATTATCATAAATAACCTGTTTGCAATGCGATAGATTTCCATGTTGGTGATGCCTGCATCATTTATGCTTTGTAATATTTCGGGCCATACAGCTTTGTGATACTCCTCATATCGTTGTATCAACTGCTCATCATTTTTTAGATCCAAGGCAAGACAATATCGTTTCATCCACTGTGTATTTGTATTAATCGTTTTTATTTTATAACCTCTCATGCCAAAATACAGCACCGCTATAAAACATAGCAACGGAACAATATAAGCTGTTTGCATGCTGCCTGTTTTATCGGATATGTAACCCATGGCAATGGGCGCCAGCCCGCCGCCGATGATCGACATTACCAAAAATGAGGAGGCTAACTTTGTTTCTTCGCCCAGTTCTTTTATTCCCAATGCAAAAATAGTCGGGAACATGATCGACATAAAAAACGGCGAAGCCATTACAGCATATACTGCAATATCGCCTTTTGTGGTCACTGCAATCGTCAGCAGAACAATATTTATTACGGCATATAAACTTAAAAGAACTGCCGGCTTAATATATTTCATCAGGAATGTGCCGGTAAATCTTCCCACCATAAAACCAGCCATGGCAATATATCCCCAGCGAAAGGCCGCTTCTTTTTCAGGAAGATCCGATACATAATGTGAAAACTTTATGAAAAAACTTCCCACACCCACCTGTGCACCAACATAAAAAAATTGTGCAACTACCGCCCAGAATAAATGTGGATGGCGTAACACTTTTGCATTGAATTCTGTACCATGCACATCAGCCGCGGATTCTTTTACCTCAGGAAATTTTGTAAAATAAAACAACAGCCATACAATACCGATCACCCCAACCATTATAAGAGCTGGCATTTTTACGGTGTCTGCTTCCGATTGCAGGTAGGCATTTAGTGTACCATTAGCACTCATTTGCTGCAATTCGGTTTTTGTATGGTCAATGCCCGAGAGAATGAATTGTCCGCCCAGGACCGGTGCAATTACTGCACCGAGGCCGTTGAATGATTGCGCAAAATTTAAACGTTGTTCAGAGTTTTTCTTGTCACCCAGCAATGTCATAAACGGATTGGCAACCGTTTCAAGAAAAGTAGCCCCGCTTGCAACTACGAATAATGCGGCAAGAAATAAAACATAGCTCCTGGATGATGCGGCGGGGAAAAATAAAACGTATCCCAGCGCGAACAAAGCAAGTCCAACCAGGATCCCTTTTTTATATCCATACTTATGCATAAAAAGACCTGCAGGAATAGCGATTAAAAAGTAACCTGCGTAAATGGATGAATCAATAAACGACGATTGTGTATCGGTAAGCTGGCAAGCTTTTTTCAGGTGAGGAATCAATATGGGATTCATATTGTGCAAAAAAGCCCAGAAGAAAAACAGCGAAGTAACCAGTATAAATGGAACGAGGTATTTGTTTTTTGACATGCGATCGTAATTAAAATATAAGTGTTTTCAATGGCGGGTATCAAAGAAATACAATTTTGACATTGGTGACTTTACGGATATTAAACTATTGTACAGTTATTTTAGCAACTGCAAAATCGGGTACAATTTATAAAAAAAATAGACGGTTTCACCGTAAAAGATATGCCACGCCTCACGGAATTAGAAGCGAAATAAATACTTTTGGCGACACCCAACACAAAAGTTTATCTATGTTTTCAAAACTAAAACCTCTGTTCATTTTATTTATCCTGTTTACTTCTATCGTTAACGCACAAAACAATGAATGGCTCGATCCGAATGTAAATGAAGTGAACCGGATGCCGATGCATACTCATTTTTTCGCTTACGAAAATGAAGAGATGGCAATGAAAGGTGTAAAAGAAAACTCCGCAAATTTTTTAACGCTCAATGGCTATTGGAAATTCAATTGGGTAAAAGATGTCGATATGCGTCCAACGGATTTTTTCAAAAATAATTTTAATGATAAGGCGTGGGCAACCATGCCCGTGCCAGGAATATGGGAAGTAAACGGTTACGGTGATCCGCTGTACACTAACATCGCTTATCCATGGAGCAGGCAATTTGCCAACAATCCGCCGATAGTACCGACAGAAAATAATCACGTAGGATCTTATCGCAGGAAAATTTTTATTCCAACTGACTGGAAGGACAAAGATATCATTGCGCATTTTGGTTCGGTAACGTCAAACATGTATTTATGGATTAACGGAAAGTTCGTTGGCTATAGCGAAGACAGCAAACTGGAAGCCGAATTTGATATTACAAAATATCTAAAACCCGGCGCGGAAAATTTATTTGCATTCCAGGTATTTCGCTGGTGCGATGGTTCCTATCTTGAAGACCAGGATTTCTGGCGTCTCTGCGGTGTGGGAAGAAATTGTTATTTGTATGCACGCAACAAAAATCATATCGAAGATATTCGCGTTACGCCCGAACTGGATGCTGAATATAAAAATGCGGCTTTGCATGTGTTGATCAATGTCGCAGGCCGCGGCAGTACTGTGCTGAAGCTGATTGACAAGAGTGGTGCTACTGTTGCCACGGCGTCTGTAAATGGCGGCGCCACACAAAACATTTCATTCAATGTAAGTGATCCGATGAAGTGGACTGCTGAAACACCGAATCTTTATACGCTCGTAACATCATTGCTGGAAAAAGGGAAAACAGTTGAAGTGATCCCGATAAAAGTGGGCTTTAGAAAAGTGGAGATTAAAGATGGACAGTTGCTGGTAAATGGGAAAGCAATTTTGATAAAAGGCGTCGATCGTCACGAGATGGATCCGGATTTTGGATACAACCTTTCGCCTCAGCGAATGATGGAAGATATCCGCATCATGAAACAGAATAACATCAATGCGGTACGCACCTCTCACTATCCCGACAACAACTTATGGTACGACCTGTGTGATCAATACGGTATTTACATGATTGCCGAAGCCAACCTTGAATCGCATGGAATGGGATTTGGCGAAAAAACGTTGGCGAAAAATTCTTTGTTTTCCAAAATGCACATGGAAAGGAACGAACGCAATGTGCAACGCAATTACAATCATCCGGCAGTTATCATTTGGTCAATGGGCAATGAAGCAGGCTTTGGGCCGAATTTTGAAAATGTATACCGGTGGATCAGGAAAGAAGATACTACACGACCGGTACAATATGAACCGGCGGGATTAAATGAGTTTACAGATATTTATTGCCCGATGTACCTGGAACCCGATCAATGTGAAAAATATGCACTGAGTAATCCTTCGCGTCCACTTATTCAATGTGAGTATGCCCATGCGATGGGTAACTCTGAAGGAGGATTTAAAGAATACTGGGACCTGATTCGTAAATATCCAAAATACCAGGGAGGTTTTATTTGGGATTTTGTGGATCAGTCGCTACACAAAAAAAGTAAAGATGGAGTGATGTATTATGCATATGGCGGTGATTATAATAAATACGACGCCAGCGACAATAATTTTTTAGATAATGGTCTTATTGGTCCCGATCGTATTGAGAATCCTCACATGCATGAAGTGGGTTACTTCTATCAGTCGATATGGGCTACTGCCGCCGATTTATCAAAAGGTGAAGTGAATGTGTACAATGAAAATTTCTTTCGCGATCTGAATAATTATTATGCTGCATGGGAATTGCTGGTGAATGGTAAAAAAGTGCAATCGGGCACGGTGCCTGATCTGGATGTTCAGCCACATGAAACAAAGATGATCAGGCTGAGTTACTCACTCAACAGCATTCCTGCAAATGCCGAAGTGCTGCTCAATATTCATTTCAGGTTAAAAGCTGCAGAAACATTATTGCCGGCAGGCTACACCGTTGCGCAGAAACAGTTGGTTATTCAGCCATATCAGTTTTCATTCGCAGCATTGCAAAATGCAAATGAAGAAAAGGATGGAATTAATCCTTTAACTGTAACAGATAACGATGTAAACTATCTCATAATTAAAGATAATGCTGTAAGAATTGAATTTGACAGGCACAATGGTTTTTTATGTAAATACGAAGTGCATGGTCAACCGATGATGCGGGAAAATTCGCGACTGGCACCCAACTTTTGGAGAGCGCCTACTGACAATGATTTTGGCGCCGACCTGCAAAATAAATATCGTGTATGGAAACAACCTGAATTCAAAATTACATCGTTCAATAAAAAAGACAGCAATGGCATTGTGCAGGTAGAAGCGGATTACGACATGCCATCGGTTTCGGCGAAGCTGATGCTTACTTATGATATCAACAATGAAGGCGAAATAAAAGTTACGCAAAAGATGATCGCGGACAAATCGGCAAAAATTCCTGATATGTTTCGCTTTGGCATGCAAATGCAAATGCCAAAAGATGATGACAGGATCCAATATTATGGAAGGGGCCCCTTCGAGAATTATATCGACAGAAATAATTCATCATTTATTGGTTTGTATAAACAAACAGTAGATGAGCAATTCTATCCGTACATCCGCCCGCAGGAAACGGGTACAAAAAGTGACGTGCGCTGGTGGCGGCAAACAGATATCGGTGGCACAGGGTTGCAGTTTTACAGCGACACGTCCTTTTCAATTTCAGCATTGCATTACTCCATTGAATCGCTGGATGACGGAACGGAAAAACACCAGTGGCATTCTCAGTTGATACCGCAGGTTGGCTATACCAACATTTGCATTGATAAAGTACAAATGGGGTTGGGATGTATCAACAGCTGGGGTGCGGTTCCTTTGGATAAATATCACGTTCATTACGGTGATCATGAATTTACATTTGTAATGGAACCGGTGGCACATCAATTGTAAGTCAGAGAAGATAAACCCGACACAAGAGAATACGCCAAACCAGTCCTTGTTTGCAACCTACCGTGTACCCACATCTTTTACCTTTGCAAATAAACAATGGCAACTACACATCAACTTCTATTCAATCCTGATTACACTAATTGTTTTAACGATAAGCGATTAGAAAAAAGGGGCTTCAGTTCTTTCGAATCCTGACTAATACTATATCGCACAGTATTAGAAATGGTGCAAAATGCAATGCACAGCAAAAAGCTTTTTATCGTTTTATAAATAACAAAAAAGTGACTGAGGAGAAACTTATTAATGAGCTGACCGGCCGTACAGGCAAGTTATGTAATAATAGGATTGTATTAGCGATACAGGATACTTCAGAGATAAACCTTACTTCACATCGTAACCGGCTAAAACCTCATTCAGGCCTGGGAAGATTGGACGATGCCAAAGGTAATATTGGTTTCAAACTTCATCCTACGTTAGCAGTTGATGCAGACACCTTACATCCTTTAGGGTTTGCTACTTTGCATCTCCGGTATCGGCCATTGAATATGCCCAACAGACATATAAGAAAACATAAAACCCTTACAATAGAGCATAAAGAATCTTACAAATGGATACAGGCTTCCAATACTTCTAAAAATATTTTGCAGGATGCAAAACAGGTTATCATTATACAGGACAGAGAAGGTGATATTTATGATCAGTTAAGTAGAGTGCCTGATAAAAAACATCATTTACTTATTCGCTCAAGATGCAATCGTTATCTTACAGACGGTGGATTATTATGGGATACATTAAGTGAAGGGAAAGCACAGGGGACATACACCATTAATGTGGAAGGTGATAAGCGTAAGCAACTCAATAAGCGAAAGGCTGTCATTGAAATAAGATACTTACAAACATCTGTAAAGCGATCCGCATCAGCTCTTGGTAACAAAGTTGCTGAAACCATTTTATATGCCATAGAAGCTAAGGAAATAAATACTGAAGAAAGCAATCCTATACAATGGCGGTTGATAACAACGTATCCGGTTACCTGTTTTGAAGATGCCTGCTTAATAGTGGAATGGTACTCATGCAGATGGTTAATTGAGCAAATTTTCAGATTATTGAAACACAAAGGATTTAATATTGAAGCAAGTGAATTAGAGGAAGGATGGGCAATAAGAAAACTAGGTGTGTTAATGCTTTCCTCTATCCTCAAGATTATCCAAATGAGGTTAGCTTACGAAGATGAGAGCGATGGACAAAACATTGAAGAAGTGTTTACTAAAACAGAGCAACAATGCCTGGATGATTCAAATAGAAAACTATCGGGTAAAACGAAAAAACAGTCCAATCCATTTAAAAAAACACAACTTAAATAGGCAACCTGGATCATCAGCAGACTTGGAGGATGGAAAGGATATGCTTCGCAAAGATGCGCCGGTTTAATAACTATCAGAAATGGGCTAGAAAAATTTTATCTTATTTATGAAGGCTGGATGATAGCTAAAGATGTGGGTACACGGTAGGTTTGCAACGAGGACTAAGTGAGTATTGATGTCAGGGGTAAACGACTGTATAAAAAGCAGCAAAAACCAGATCATTGAGTCGTTGTTCCGTTGAAGAATGAAGCGTACGACATTTTTTTTGAAAGATTTAGCCGTGAAATTCCGGTAATCACAAATCCTGATTTTAACTTTTATATTAAGGAAGTAGCAAGGCTTGCCGGGTTAGATGAACCAATTACATTTCTCATAAAAAAGCTAACCAGGACATAGTTCAAACAAAGCCAAAATATGTCTGAATAGGCTCTCACACCTGGAGAAGATCCTTTTGTACGAACGAATTTCTTGCCGGTACCCCTATGAAGCTCATAATGAAAATCAGCGGACATAAATCTGAAAGGGACTTTTATAAGTACATCAAGATTTCGCCTTAGGAAGTTGCTTTGCAAATCTAGAAAATATGGCAAGAACGGAACGATATCATTATTACGTAAAATAACATCGAAATAAATTCGCACACTTGACTATGACATTTAATAAAATTACTGCTTGGATGAGTTTGAAATCTCATATTCAGCCAAAACTCATTTTAACCTAACTCTCGAACTCAAGCACTTTGATAAAAAGAACCATGATATCGACATAAGAAGTGATGATATCTCAATTGTTGCTTCGCCTGGAAGAGTTCAACTTTGATGAGCCAATTTGGATGGTTTCAAAAAATTATTTGCGTCAGGATCAAAACGGCAAATAAAGAAGAAAACCGCGAACATCCCTGAAGGTGGGTGTTACTTGTTGTCAGGCTATTCATATTAAGTAAAATAGGTTTGGTAGAATATTAACTATAAAATACTTTTTGTTATGACTTCATTACAAGCTTCGGTGCCGGGTTTACCCAATAAGGCTTTTGGTTCTATTCGCCCTGAAAACATTCAATGGATGCCGTACCCAGCAATCGGAAAAGACGGACATACGGCAGTGATTGTGGGAAACCCTTCCATGCCTGCACCATACGTCGTGAGAGTGAAGGTTGGCTCCGGCCTGAAACTTATGCCGCACACTCATCCCGAAGACAGAATTTATACTGTAATCTCAGGCGTGTTTTATATCGGGCAGGGTAAGGAATTCGATCCGGGAAAACTCGTGGCTTATCCGCCGGCAAGCGTGATAGTACTCCCGGGTAACACGCCGCATTTTCATTGGGCTAAATCAGGTGAGTATGTTACTCAAATATATGGATTGGGACCTTTGGGTACCAGCTATGTAGAACCGGCGGATGATCCACGAAATAAAAAATAAATTTTAACCACTCAATTAAAGGAATGGAAATTGGTAAAGTTCTATTCCTGGTAACGGGTCGAAGAAGTTACAGCCGCCATGAAGCATCCGAATAATAATCTTTTTTAATTCTATAACATAAAATATAATTGAAATGAATTCAACAACAATGTTCCCTAAAGGACAACGACTACCAGGCAAATGGTTTACCGGAGATGCATTTTTAACACCGTTAGTCGACAGGGATAAGAACAATGATTTTTCAGTAGGCAGTCTGACCTATGAACCAAAGACGCGAAGTAATTGGCATACGCATCCAAAAGGACAGGTGCTGATCATAATTGAAGGCGAGGGTTTTTACCAGGAAAAAGGTAAACCGGCGCGGGCAATAAAAAAGGGCGATGTATTAAACACTCCCGAAAATGTAGAGCACTGGCATGGAGCATCCGCAAGAAGTGAAATGGTTGACATCGCAATTACGAACTATAAAGGTGATGAACAAGTGACCTGGCTTCAGCCTGTAACGGACGAAGAATACGAACACATAACCCAACCGGCACGCAAAATGACAGACAAGGTGGGCTACGAGTAACAGCAAAATTAATTGTCGTCCTCCTTTTTAGCTCTGTGGAGATGCTGCCTTCGGGTCAGGGAATATCGACTTAACCATAACCAGTTTCAAAATAAAAAATTGCAACTATGACAAAAGAAACATCCGATTATTTAGTTGATCCGCATCTTTCCCCTGCTGTCAAAGCATTCTTAAAACCATTGAATGCAGCGGGTAATGGAGTAGAATCCCTCTCTGTCCAGGATGCGCGAAATATGCTGGGAGATTTACAGTCGGCAATAACGGTTGATTTATCCGGCATTGAAGAAAGTGAAAGAACAATCACCGAGGATGGTTATGCTGTTAAACTCACTATCGTACGGCCCAAAGGAAAGAAAGGGAAATTGCCGGTTTTTATTTTTACGCATGGTGGTGGCTGGGTACTGGGTGATTATCCTACGCATAAGCGTTTGGTGAGAGACCTTGTAGTAGCTTCAGGATATGCCGCTGCATTTGTGAATTACACTCTTTCTCCCGAAGCACATTATCCGAAAGCTATCAATGAAATTTATACATCCGCCAAATGGGTGTCGATACATGGTGACGAAATCAATATAGACGGAAAAAATATGGCGGCCATTGGCAACAGCGCTGGTGGAAATATGACGGCTGCCTTGTGCATGATGGCAAAAGATAAAGGTGGCCCGGAGATTAAATTGCAAGTATTAATGTGGCCGGCCACCGATACCAGTTTCACAGAAGGTTCTTATGAAGAGTATGGACGGCAACGCTTTCTTACCATCCCGCTGATGAAATGGTCGTGGGACAGATACACCACGGATGCTACACAACGTAAAGAAAAATATGCTTCTCCCTTGCAGGCTTCTCTTGGAGAATTGAAAGATCTGCCACCTGCATTAATCCTGGTTGCAGAGAATGATATTTTAAGAGACGAGGGCGAGGCCTATGGAAGAAAGCTGGAGCAAGCCGGTGTGAAGGTTTTATCAGTCAGGTATAACGGAATGATTCATGATTTTGGAATGTTGAATGGGCTGGCTGAAACGGTACAGGTAAGAGGGTTAATTGAACTCACGGCTGCCGAATTGAAAAAACACTTGCATTAAGCATTTAATTAAAAGTAATCAAATATGAATACCGTGCAAATTGAACAAAAGAATTACGAGATGCCCCCGCGTGAGGGGTTCACCATCGCACATTTTCTCACCGTAGCTGATATCGACCGGTCGGCTCGCTTTTACGAGAAGGTTTTCGATGGCCGCATACTTAGCAGGGGTAATAGTGAGGGCGTGCCTGCGTACATTCAGATAGCGAATACTTGGCTTATTGTTAACGTTGGAGGCGGACCCACTCCAGACAAGCCGACGGTTACACTCAGTGTACCCGACCCGAACAGGATCAATAGCTTCATGAATATTCGCGTTGCAGATATCCAGGCATGTTATGAATTATGGAAAAGCAGGGGAGCGGAGTTCATTACAGAGCCGATTCCTAAGTACGGTGAGATACGCTGCTACATCCGCGATCCGGACGGCTACATTATCGAGGTCGGACAGAGTACAGATCTCACATACGGTTGACGTCCCTCGGGAAGGGCTGTTATCTTTAGCATCCGTTATGTTTTGAAAAGCTTCAAAACACGTAAGGATTAAAACTTCGAAGATCTCGCTTAGCTTTTAACAGCAGCATTAAATACTGCTGTCTTTGGTTGATTTAAATAGAATCATCTACTCTTACAGTGTCTCCAATTTCCGCGAATTCCTTTTTGAAAAACACTTCTGCAGTTTTCTCGCTTTCGGATCTTCTAACTTGTCTTTCATTCAATACATTTTAAATGTGATCTGACTAATAGAACCTGGTGAGGTATGTGCTCATTGTATTCCCTCCAGCCAGTACAGGATAAAATCCGCTTCTTCTTTGAGCGAGGGCTGATCAAAAATTAAATGATTATGGCTTCTGAATTCTTTGTAGTCGGTGATTGATTTGCCCAGCCTGTAATTTTTATAATTATCATAGTTCACAGAAGCGGGAACAACCCTATCCCGTCCACCGGAAGTGAGCAGTAAGGGAGCACGCTCATTTCTGAAATTTATTTTTGCTGCTAATCTAAAGGAATCCCTGACTATAAGTTTTGATTCGGGAATTGCATACTTATAAAACAATTCCTTTTGTTGTTCACAGGTCATTGAATTGGCGATGATCTGTTTCCATTTCCGAAAAGAAATCATGTAGCTCTTTCGGGAAGATGTAAAAAATCCCATGGCGGGCAAAACAGCTTTTATAAATGAGAGCTTATATTCATCTACGCCGTTCGGAGGAAATGAATGAATAGCAACTCCCGCTTTCGCGATTCCCTTTTGTAAGAGCAACTGCACAACCAGTCCGCCTAAAGAATGCCCGATCATAATTGGTTGTTCAGGTAGTTGCCGGATTAATACTTCGAAATGATCTGCCAGGCGATCCAGCCTGTTCGACGCTATCGCAGCATCCGGATGCCTGTTTCGTAATTCCTCAGGCGGAGCATCCTTGTTCGGCCATGCAGGCGCCATACATGAATACCCTTTGCTTTCAAAATAAGTCTTCCATTCATCCCAGCAATTATTACTCAAAAATGTCCCTGTTATAAACACAATTGTTTTCTTCAATGTCTCCAAAATACGCTCCTCTTTGAAGAATTCATAAAAACATAAAGAATGCCATTTATTTTATTGTCTATTAATCAACAGGCTACGAAATAATTATAAAATTAGCCACGAAATGTCGCGGCGACCAGTAAACTCACCGCGAAATAAAACGGCACTTAACAGGCCAACCAGGTTTTTGAAAAATATATTCCCCAAGCTTCGGATAGATTGGTGTTCCCGATCACGAAGCGATATGTTATCGTCACAAACCACATCGTCGCAAATGGCAATCCCGATCTTTACGACCGTTTTGCTCTCGATAATAACAGGACGCTGCGGAAACGCGCTGCGCTACTCAAGTCCTATTTGATTCAAAAATATTTTTGAGTCGTAATACAAAATATTCTTCGCCACTTTTCCATTCCTTACCCTGATGAAACCGCCATAGGGCAAGACCATTTTTTTATTTGTAGCCGGAACAGTTTGCTCCCCGAGTTTCAACGGACCTGAATGTGTACCTGAGAAAACGCCCTCCATGGCGATCCACTCATCTTGTTCAATGAAATTGAAATTTTCATGTATGTAATCCGGAAATGCAATTACAAATGCCGTTAACATTTGTTTGTGGGCAGTAATGCCTTTAAAAGTTCCGGAAGGATTCATGTTTTCAACATCCGCTGACTCCACTATCCCAAGTTGATCGAACATTTTGCTATCGATAATTCGTTGCCATTCTTCTACCACCTGGCGATTGGTTTTGATTAATTTCTCCACAAGCTTTATTTTTAAAATTGCTAATTAAATCTATGAATTCATTTTGAATCGAACGGGTTTAAAAAACTTAATAATCAAATCTCAGTATTGTTTTGCTGCAGATTCAAGTAAAAAAGCATCCAATAGGGATTCATAGGTTTCATCATACGAACGAAGGAGTGATCCATTTAAAAAGAAAGTTGGTGTTCCATTAACCCCGCTGCGGATGCCGCTTTCCCAATCCGCCTCAATCTTACTTCTCACATCACTGCTTTCTGAATCATTCGCGAATTGAACCGGATCAAGCGCCAGGTCTTTTGCCAATGACAATAAAAAGCCGGCAGACAGCTTCTCCTGGTTTTCAAAAATAAGATCGTGCATTTCCCAGAATTTACCCTGTTTTCCTGCCGCTTCTGCAGCAATTGCAGAGATATAGGCATGAGGATGCATCTCACGCAAGGGGAAATTTCGGAAAACAAAATTAAGCTCGTCACCTCTCTCATCGAGCAACCGCTTCACGAGCGGATGCGCATGGCCGCAATGCGGACATTCAAAATCTCCGTACTCTACCAATACTATTTCAGCGCTGGTGTTTCCTCTTTTATGGTCACCTGCATTTACAGGCAGTTTTAGCTTAGACATAATTTAATATTTTATTTGAGTTAATTGGTCCAGTGCATCCAGGATGCCGTCGGCTCCGGGGTTGATGTCATCCGGAGAAAGAAAGCTCCATTGAATAATTCCGTGCTCATCTATCAAAAAGAGCGCTCTTGCGCTTGTACCTTCCTCTTCGTTATAGGCCCCATATGACTTTGAAGCGGCACCTTTGGGTTCAAAGTCAGATAATAATGAAAAATGCAAATTCCTATTTTGCGCAAATGCAATATGGCACCACATGCTATCCACTGATATGCCAAAAAGTTCTGCATTGAATTTTCGAAAGAGTTTCAGGGTTTCATTATACAAACTCATCTGGTCGCCACACACAGGGCTCCAGTCAGCCGGATAAAAGGCAAGAATTACGAGCTTTCCTTTCAGGTCACTAAGGCTCAACTTTTGTCCGGGCGCTATTGGCAAATTAAAATCGGGAGCTGTATCTCCTTTTGATAGTATCATTTTTCAAATATTAGTATAAAAAAATAGTGAGTTCAAAACGAAAGTGGAGATTGCTTATTCAACAGGTCTATCAATTTCGTTGACGTCATATTTTTTAATTCATTTTGATATACACCTCATTCCCACCAATCATTTTTGCCGGTAATAAATTCTTAGTTTGCCAAAATCTGTCGGATCATTTGATTGGTAAACCCCCATTCATTGTCGTACCATGCCATTACTTTGCATAAATCGCCATCCACAACCCTGGTCATGTCCGCATCTACGATGGTGGCAAACGGGCTGCCGATAATATCTGAGGATACAAGGGGTTCCCGGGATACAGATAAAACTAACTTGTACCTGTCTGCCCCGGATTCCTGTTCAAGAATAGTATTGATTTCTTCCGGCGAAGTATTCCTGTTTGTGATAAAAGTAATATCAGATATGGATCCTATGGCTACCGGTGTTCGTACGGCAACACCATCAAATCTTCCCTTGAACTCGGTCATCGCTTTTGTAATTGCGATAGCAGCACCGGTAGAAGCGGGTGCTAAATTCACGGCTGCAGAACGTCCAATTCTGAATGCTCTTTTTGATGGAGAATCCACCAGGGATTGTGACGCAGTAAAAGCATGCACTGTAGTTAAAATAGCTTTTTTTATTCCGATCCTTCGCCCGATTATCTCTATAATCGGGCCGATATTATTGGTAGTACAACTCCCGCATGAAAATATTTCCGTATCGCCATCTTTGGTATTTACTCCATAAACCACTGTCGGTGTACCCTCGCTTTTTGTAGGACCGGAAATAACAACCGTTTTTGCACCAGCATAAATATGCTTTTCCGCATTTTCTCTTAGCGTGAAAAGGCCCGTGCTTTCAATAACAACATCAATTCCCAGGTCCTTCCATGGAAGTTTTGACGGCTCCCGTTCGTTGAAAAATGAAATCTTTTTGCCATTTACAATAAGATGGTCACCGGCGTTGATTACCTCATATTTATATTTTCCATAAACGCTATCATGTCTTAACAAATAGGCAGCATTTTCTGCAGCCATCAGGTCATTGATCGCGATGACTTCAAGACCGGGAGTTTCCATAATAACTTTTAAAGATGCTCTCCCGATTCTGCCAAAGCCATTAATTGCAATTCTTTTCATATCAATTCTTTTGTTTTTTTACATTACAAAAATTAAGAGACCAACCCACGGGGAGAGAAAGGCACTGCTCGTTGTTCCTGACTATCACCCTTTTTTTTGAAAGAACCGGAACATGTTCAACCCGCTACGCATTTACCCGGCTCATCACTTTCGTTAAATGTTCCGGTTACAAAAGCAATTGATTTCGTATAGGCCCTCCGCACATTTGCTTTTGCGGATAACAATGGAATCACATAGGATGCCATTTCAATAAATTGTTGTCGATCAGCGAATTAATTTCCTGAGCGACAAATGATACTCACGAAATACCGTGGCGATGTAAAATTTCGCCACGAAATATGACGGCGGCTGCACGCACTTGCCTTCAGGAGTTATAGATTTTAACTCTGGGAATAAAAAGATAGAACATGACTATTGAGTTAAGATGCCGGCATGAAGACAAACTGCTTTCCCTCGCTTTGCTGTTTACTAACGATGAAGGATTTTTGCAATTGATCTTTGTGCCTTCAGATATGATAAGCGAATACTAAAGCGATCCAATAAAATTATTTTCAATCAGTGCTTTGACAATCTGTCCAAATTACGGTTGCAAAATAATGTGGTAACTTTAAAGCGAATTGACCTAACGAATGATGAAGCTAATTCTCATATGTGGCTTCTTTTCTATAATAGTAAACTCAGATGCTCAATCATTTTTTAATGAAACTCCGTCGGAGCTGATCTCTTCATTAAAGAAAAATAATCCTGATAGCAACAGGCTGGTAATATTATTGTTGTTGTCCCGGGATTATTATTTGACGGGCAGTGACGATTCACGCCTGGACAGCGCATTGCTCTTTGCAAAACAAGCCGAGCAACTAAGCGATCGAATTAACTCTGATGAATGGCGACCTGTAATATTTTGCTATTTGGGAAAATGCCATTTAAAGAAAGGCGAAACAACGCTGGCTAATAGTTATTTCAATAAAGTTGCTGCTAATATTGAAGACTCCGGACCCATCGACACGCAGATCGGAAAATGGAAAGATCTGGCATGGAGTATCAAAGTGATGGATACGGTAGGTTTGACGAGAATAGATTGTTTTGCAAAAATTGAGTCCCTTTACCACCGGGAAAATAATAGAGAGAAAGAGGTAGATGAGCAAAAAGAAATTGCTGATACCCACATGAAACAGGGGAAGCTCGATCTTGCCGAAAGCGAATTATTAGAGGTCCTGGCCGGGTACAAGGCAATTGGTTTTCACAAGCTCTACCAGATATACAACCTGCTTTCCGTAGATAACCGCCTTAAAGGAAATTATGATACGGCCGTTTACTATGCTTTGCAGGTTCTCAAAATTATGCCAAAAGACATTGACACGGCTGAAGCATTAAATTACTATAGCCAGGTGGCCGATCTCTATCACGAACTGGGCCAAACGGATAAGAGTATTGAATATTTCAGAATGTTTTTCAAAATGCATCCTGTACCAATTGACTTTTATTACATCAGGGAAGCCGGGGTTTTTGTGCGTGATCTCATAAAGGAAAATAAACAACAAGAAGCCCGCACTTTTTTGTCTGAATTTTCGAAAAAATATCCTCCTGCCGATCAATATGGCAAGGCAAGCTTAGCCAGGACATTCGCCTACTACTATAACGCTGTACATGATTATTCCCGGGCCGAAGAGTATACCCGGAAAATGATCGCCTTAGAAAAAACTCTCGGAAAAGACAATGAAATAAGAAGAGATGTGGCGTATGATATTGGCCGGTATTACTTCGATAAGAAACAATTTTCAGAAGCCAAAACCTATCTTAAAATTGCTCTTAATGAGGCCCTTCTTAATAATTCTGCAAACACCCTCAGGGATATTCATTTAATGCTCTTTAAAACAGATTCATCCGAGGGTAATTATGTCCCTGCTATCAGGCATTTGAACCTGTATCGTGAGTTAAACGATTCTATTTTCAATGTTGCGAAGACAAGAGAATTAGATGAAGTGGAGGTTAAATATGAAACACAAAAAAAGGAACAGGATATTAAGCTCCTTCAAAAAGAGAGTAGGTTGCAGCAAAGCCAGTTAAAGCTGGATAACCAGGAACGCAACTGGATCCTGGGTGGTGCTGGCCTGCTGACGATCATTTTGGTTCTGCTGGTACGCAATATCAGGCTCAAGCAACGCACAAATAAGAAACTCAAGATTCAGCAAAGGGAAATCGGCGATCAAAACATTTCCCTGCGTCACCTGGTAAATGAAAAAGAATGGCTGGTCAGGGAAATTCATCATCGCGTTAAAAACAACCTGCAAACGGTGATGGGTTTGCTTGGCACCCAAACCGGGTACCTTAAAAATGACGTTGCCGTAAAAGCTATCACCGACAGCCAGCGCCGGATACAAGCGATGTCGCTGATTCATCAAAGACTATATCAATCCAACACCCTTTCCTCCATCAGGATGACCGATTACGTACATGAGTTGGTAGATTCTTTGCGTGACAGTTTCGACGCAGATAACCGCGTCCGTTTTAATCTCGATATTGATGATGCAGAATTAGACCTGGCTCATTGTATTCCGCTCGGACTTATCATGAACGAAGCAATTACCAATTCGTTCAAGTATGCCTTTCCAGGAGACCGGCAAGGGGTTATCAGTATTTCATTAAAAAATACTTCAGCAAAAAATTTTTCATTAACGATAAAAGACAATGGAAAAGGGCTTCCGGCAGAGTTCAATATCAACCGTTCGAATTCAATGGGGATGAACCTGATGCGCGGGCTCAGTGCAGAGATTGGGGCGCAATTTACCCTGGCGAATGAAAATGGCACCCGGATCCATGTAAGTTTTATTTATGACCCCGACACCACTATTGAAATCACGCAAATGAAAACAGAAGCAATTAACCCGATATGAAAGAAAAAATCCTGATTGTTGAAGATCAGTTTATAGAAGCTGATTACCTGCGTATGATGCTCACAAAAGCCGGATACCGCGTAAACGGTATTGCCCATTCTGTATTGCAGGCGCGGGAAATAATAGCGCAGGAGAGACCCGATATTGTGCTGCTGGATATTTTTCTCAAGGGGAAACTTAATGGGATTGACCTTGCCAAAGAATTGAGGCAAGACAATATTGCATTTGTATACCTCTCCGCCAGCTCAAACGAAGAGACGTTGTTAGCAGCGAAAAAAACAGAACCCTATGGATTCATCCTAAAGCCGTTCAAAGAAAAGGAACTTCTTATTACGTTGGAAATAGCACAATACCGCCACGAACACAGTCGCGAATCGCGGTACCGGAGAGAATCTGAATTGATGCTTCAACTGGAAGAAACGGCGTCAGGCATTGCTACCTGGCACGAAAGGCTGCTGCATATCGGGAAAATAATCCAACAGGAAATCCCGTTCGATTACTTAGCAATTGATTTTGATGACCACGGCAAGATAAAAGGCACTGCAACCAGCCTCTTAAGAATCGGGTTTAATGAATATCAAACTATCGGGATAAAAGAGCTCTCAGTAATTACCGGCACGTCGCTGGATGAGTTAAATAGAATTATTGTTGCGCCTCGTAAAGAATCTGCTCCTGCGTTTTTCAACAATGGAGAATTTGAAGAGAGCGCGCAAAGACCTTCGTTCATGAAAATTGCATGGCAAACATTTCAAATGAGATCTATGCTATCATTTCCCCTGTTGCTTGAAGATGGAGAAAAATTCAACTTTGAATTTTACAGCCGCAGGCCTGATACATATGGCGCAGAACATATGGCGCTGCTTGGCTTTTTACGACAAAGTCTTATAAAAAATATTAAACGAAAACCTGTTGATCAAAATGTTGCTATTGACGTCAAACACGCGAAAGAACAGGAAGCAACATTGAAATATAATGACATAAAATCGAACATCGCGTCATTCAATGGCATTGTAGGCAAGAGCCATTTACTGCTGAATGTATTTGACCAGGTTGCCCAGGTGGCGCCATTCGACACTTCCGTACTGGTATTGGGAGAAAGTGGTACGGGTAAGGAAAGGATTGCGGACTGTATACATAATCTTTCCCCGCGTAAAGCAAAATCACTGGTAAAAGTAAACTGTGCTACATTACCCGCCACGTTGATCGAGTCAGAACTATTCGGACATGAAAAAGGATCATTTACCGGCGCCCATGATAAGCGCATAGGCAAATTTGAGCAGGCAAACGGAGGAACCATTTTTTTAGACGAGATCGGTGAAATGCCGGTTGACCTGCAGGTAAAACTTTTACGGGTGCTCCAGGAAAAAGAAATAGAACCGATTGGCAGCAGGTGGCCGGTTAAAATTAATGTTCGCGTGATTGCAGCCACAAATAAAAACCTGGAGAAGGAAGTTGCGGAAGGTAAATTTCGCCTGGACTTGTATTATCGGCTAAACGTATTCCCAATCGAACTGCCGCCATTGCGCGATCGTGTTGAAGATATACCTGCGCTTGTTCATCATTTTTTAAATTACTATAATCAGAAAGCCGGCAAAAAAGTAGCCGGATTGTCAGATAAAGTCTTGAGAAATATGGCTGCTTATCATTGGCCGGGGAATATCCGCGAATTAGAAAATATAATAGAACGGGGCGTATTGCTTGCGAAAGGAACTATCATCGATGAAATTTCATTACCAGTGTCTCAAACAAAAACTGGTTTCCACGATACTACGGATAATCGTATGAAGACCATTCATGAAAATGAACGGGACTATATAATTTCGGTTTTGCGAAAATGCAAAGGCCGGATATGGGGCAGCGGTGGTGCAGCCGAATTATTGAATCTTCCACCCTCCACATTAAAATCCAGGATGAAAAAACTCGGGATTCGAAAGGACTACATTGATTAAAAAATCGTCAAAAGAAATAATTGAGTTAGAAAGTGCACTGCGAACACGAAAGAGTGAAGGCTAACCAACCTCTCTTATAACTGATTCAAAACTGATTTATCAATCATGTCCTTTCAAATTAAGCACAATAGAATTTACTACCTGCTAAGCTATTGCCGATAATATCTTTTCGTAGTGTTTATTGCCTTCACTAAGGTTTTATCCGGATAAATCAAAACACGAAGAATCAACAAATTTTTGGCGAAACCGTTAAATGTCGCGGTTGGCATGAGTCTCCAAAAATATAACTCATTGCTTTTTAGCGCTATTCATTCAGGCACGTCATTGGAATAACTCCTGCCAGAATATTTAATTATGAAATCAACAGAAGACATCGCAACACATGAATTACAAAAGACTTGCATTCACAATGAGCTGCCATTTGAAATTCAGAGATTACAGCGGGTTGCGGACAAAGAAGGATATCTTTTCAATAAGTCGTGCAACGAGCAAAACTTCAAGATTATCTGGATCACAAAAGGTACGGGCGTCCATTACATTGACTTCCAGCAACTGGCTGTCGAAAATAATTCGCTGTTTTTCGTAAAACCCAACCAGGTTCACCAACTCAGTTTAGCAGGACCAGCCGAAGGCTACGTCATCACTTTTGCTGAGTCGTTTCTGTGCATTGAAGACCAGGAGCGCCATTCCACCTATCACTCAAGTCTTTTTAAGTTGTTTGCCAGCACAACGGGGACTACTGTTGGAAATGACGTCGTTCATATGAAAAATATTGCCGAAGAAATGATTAAGGAATTTGATGGCCAAAATTTATTCAGGACTGAGATATTGAGAAGATACTTCAAAATTTTGCTGATTTATATAACAAGACAACTGGAGGGAAGATTTGAAACTATAAAGCAAACAAGGAATATAGAAATCGTTCAGCAATTTATGAACCTGCTGGAGAGAAATTTCAAAAAGCTTAGAATGGTTTCCGATTATGCTATGATGCTTTCTGTAACTCCCAATTACCTTAATGAAACTATAAAAAAGACAACCGGTTTTTCCGCCAGCCATCACATACGTCAGCGGATAGTTTTGGAAGCGAAGCGACAGGCAACCTACTCAGATAATTGCATGAAGGAGATTGCCTATCTCCTGGGGTTTTGTGACGTGGCGCATTTCAGCAAGTTTTTTAAAAACACAACTGGTATGAACTTCTCCATTTTTAAAAAGGAAAAGATTTGCCTGCAGCCATGCTTCACTTCTTCATTTGGGAACTAAATGCGGAGGTGCGGAAGATCCATGAGAAAACAGGTAATAAGCTCCGCTGACGTCTTAATTGCACGTGATGAATTTTAAACATAACATTTTTTGCCATGCCATTTAATACAAAAATAAAGTGGACTATAGATGCAGATAACAGCGAAATTCTATTCCGGATAAAATATGTGGCGCTCACTGGCATGAATGATACCGCGGGAAAGCTGCATGTGACGAAGGAAGAATGTACTGCAACTGTGGATTATAACCTGGTGATTTTCCAAGATAAAAACCCTAAACAGTTTTGGAAGAGAAAAACGCTGAGTGGATTGTTGATACTTACCAGTACAGGAAGAAACAAACTAATAACATTACGGCGCATCCTGAACACTTTCGACAATTGTGGCCGGGCCGCTGCACATTATTCTGCCTCAGGTAGAATGAAAAACGATTTTGACCCGGACTTGGGTAGCATCGAAAATGAAGGAAAGACCGTTCTTAATTCAGAATTGATATTTGACGGTACCATACGATTACTACAGGAAGTATAAAGGAAGAGTTGTTCAGCTCGCATATTACTATTCTTTATCATTAAATGAATGAATCATGAGCAATATCAATGCATATAATCGCGGAGAAGTTTTACCGACAAGCAGTGCCAGATCACAACAAATGCAATACGGCATTCAAAAATATGATCATGAAGGAGACATAATTATTGCCGAAAAATTTCAGGAAGATTGTATCAACATAAAAGAGAAGTTTACCGGAAGGGATAGGGATAATGCTATATACCAGGATAGTTTAACGGATGCAGGGTTTGTCTCTGTCATAGACGACGATAGAGATGTGTTACTAATGTTAAAGACATTCCTGTCAAAAAAAGGATTTTCTGTTGCAACTTTTTTTAACGGCGAAATAGCATTGAAATTCATGAAACGATTAAGGCCAAGTATAATTCTAATGGATGTTTTCCTTAACTCGAATATTGATGGCATTGAAATATGCCGCAGGCTGAAGGCCTCACCACATACGAAGAGCATCCCTGTAATTATGATTTCAGGATTTCCAAAAGTAGGTGACTGTGCTATCAATGATTACGGTGCAGATGATTTTATAGCAAAGCCCTTTCAATTACATGACATGTTGCAAAAATTATACAGCCTGCTGAAAGTCAAAAGTAAATATTGAAGTCGATCAAGAAAAGACAGTCATTTAATAATCGTTCAAAGTCGCAGTCTTATCGGGGAGACAATTTTCAGATAGCAGAGATATGTCGACTGTTTTAGGTTTCAAGACAAACAGTTTATCATCAGGTGAAGTCCGGAAATTTCGAAAAGTCACGATTCGATCTAGACTTTATTTTTTGTGTAGGGATGCTATTAAAAGAAAAACAGGGAACAGTTAAGAATTACTTTTTTGGACGTGGCTGCATGAATGTGTAACATATTTAACAATTCCGCGCATTTGTAAGGACGCATTGCTCTTTGTAAAGTAGGGTAAAAAGAAATCCTCATCGTCATATCAATACGACTAAAAAAACACGTTACTGAAAATCAATAGCTTTGCGGACCGGACGGGATTCGAACCCGCGACCTCTGCCGTGACAGGGCAGCATTCTAACCAACTGAACTACCGATCCATATTCAAAATATTTATTGGTTGCGTCACTAACCAAAGTAAATAATTTCTGTTACATCGTTTTAATCTTCTCTCTTCAATTAATCCCTCTTTTTTAGTGTACACTTACGTATATGAACTCCCAAGGGCGCTTTGTTCTGGTAAAGTTACTTTCACCATTATTATGAGCCCTCAGGCGTGCCTCATAATCTGGGGTACTGCCTTTATAAAAATCGCCACCAACGAGGCTCTGAAGGATGTAAACAAAATACATTATTAAAAGAACTTTCTTTTCGAATCGAACCCGTCTCGCTTCAGGCGAGATGTCAGGGCAGCATTCTAATCAACTGAACTACCGATCCTTTTTTCAATCGGGAGCGCAAGATAATAAAAAATATAATCCTGCAAACACAATTTAAATAACTCAATACGATGCAGAGAAATGCAACAGGACCTTCAATTTTTCGATGATCTTCATTCCGGCCTCTTTTTAAAATAAGTCTATTTAAATTTCACTGCGTAACTTCGCGTTTCAGTAAAACGAACCGTTATTTCTAATTGATACACACTATGTCATCCAATCCTCATCGACAATTTTTGAGTTTTGAACAACCGATCAAGGACATATATGAGCAGATAGAAGAAACCAAAAGACTGGCTGCCAAAAATCCAATGTCAGATTACGAACTTGTTGTAAAAAAGCTGGAAGAAAATATTTTATTTAAACGTAAGGAAATAACTGAAAATCTCACTCCCTGGCAACGGGTGCAACTCAGTCGTCACCCCGACAGACCATATACTCTGGAGTATATCTTAAAGATCTTCACCAATTTTGTAGAGCTGCATGGCGACAGAAATGTACGCGATGATAAAGCCATGGTAGGAGGTTTTGCGGAGCTCGATGGCGAAACCGTGATGGTGATCGGTCATCAAAAAGGTACGAATACCAAAATGAGACAGTTGCGCAATTTCGGAATGGCAAACCCTGAAGGTTACCGGAAGGCTTTACGCCTGATGCAGCTTGCTGAAAAATTTGACAAACCTATTATTACTTTCATTGATACTCCCGGTGCTTATCCCGGCCTCGAAGCTGAAGAACGCGGACAGGGAGAAGCGATTGCCAAGAATATTTATGAAATGCTTCGTCTAACTGTTCCCGTTGTATGCGTGATCATTGGCGAAGGCGCGAGTGGAGGAGCTTTGGGTATCGGCGTTGGTGATAAAGTACTGATGATGGAAAATACATGGTACTCCGTGATTTCGCCGGAAAGCTGCAGCTCCATTTTATGGCACAGTTGGGATAAAAAAGAAGTCGCTGCAGAACAACTCCACCTCACTGCCGGTGAAATGCTCAGGTTTGGATTAGTAGATGATATTATTCCCGAACCATTGGGCGGCGCCCACTGGGATTATGACGAAGCTGCTACACATCTCAAGTCGTACATAAAGCCGCTGATAGAAAGCCTGAAAAAGATTCCCGCAAAGAAGCGCGTTGCAGAACGTATAGAAAAATTCCAAAAGATGGGCGTGTGGGAAGAAGTCTAGGCTTTTTTCGAAGAATTAATAACTTTAAATTTTATTGCCAAAACAGAAATTATGTCTTTAAAAAATACATTGCGTGGTACGGGTGTTGCGATTGTTACGCCTTTCAAAAAGAATATGGAGGTGGACTATACCGCATTGGAGGGATTGATTGATCATCTTATTGCAAACGGAGTTGAATATATTGTGAGTCTCGGAAGTACCGGGGAAGCAGCCACGTTGAGTAAGGAAGAAATGGTGGATGTAGTGAATTGCACATACGACAAAGTAAATAGCCGTGTGCCGGTGGTAGTGGGACTTGCCGGAAATAATACGGTCGCGTTAATTAAAAGTATCAATACGCTTCCGCTTGATAAATCTGTTGCTGTTCTGAGCTCAAGCCCTGCCTACAATAAGCCTTCACAGGCGGGCATTTACCAGCATTATAAACTCTTTTCAGAAGCTTGCCCCAAACCGGTTTTATTATATAATGTGCCGGGACGTACCAGCAGCAACATCACTGCCGAAACAACTGTAAAACTGGCGCATGAATGTAAAAACATTGCGGGCATTAAAGAAGCGAGTGGCAATATGGTCCAGTGCATGCATATTTTAAAGGATGCTCCGGCAGATTTTCTTGTCGTAAGCGGCGATGATCATTTGGCATTCCCGTTGATTACGCTCGGAATGGACGGAGTGATAAGTGTTGCCGCCAATTGCTTTGCCAAAGAATTTTCTGATATGGTACGTTCAGTTTTGAACAAAGATTTGGAAAATGCTAAAAAGCTACAGTATAAATTATTGGATGGCATTGATCTCTTATTTGCAGAAAATAATCCTGCTGGTTTAAAATGTTTTCTGGCGGAAATGGGAATGATAGAAAATGTAGTGCGGCTCCCATTGGTTCCGGTGAGTGCGGGAGTGCATCAGAAGATAGAGGACTTTATTTCGAACAATAAATAAAAAATAGCATTGCTTTCTTTTCAGAGATATATTACTTGTCTCCTGTTTTTATTTTCCTCCCTATATTCTTTTTCACAATACAAGATCACGCTTGTTGTAAGACAACCATCAGTGTTGCATTCCGGGGATAGTACGTTCGTTGCAGGTAATTTTAATAGCTGGGATCCTGGCGACAAGGATTATTTATTTACAAAAAACAATGACGGAACTGCTCTTATAAGTTTTTCCTTACCCAAAGGAAATTATGAATATAAAATAACAAGAGGAAGCTGGTACAAAGTGGAAACTTCTTCAAATGGAAGTGGTATTCAGAATCGGGAATTTCAGCTTTCGCAAGACACTGTTATTAATATTGAAGTAAAAGGCTGGAGTGACGATTTCCAAACGAGCATCCCTGTGAAGACGCATTCTGCTTCAAAGAATGTAAGCATAATGGATACCGCCTTTTTAATGCCGCAATTGAATCGATACAGGAGAATATGGATATATCTGCCACCGGATTACAAAATTTCTAAAAAGAACTATCCTGTTTTATACATGCATGATGGACAAAATCTTTTTGATAATGCCACCTCATATTCGGGCGAATGGGGCGTGGATGAATTTCTCGATTCTATTTTTTCTTTACGTCAGAAAGAAGTAATCGTGGTCGGGATTGACAATGGACTTGCCAGGCGAATGACCGAATACAATCCTTATTCATTTCAACAATTCGGGAAGGGCGAAGGAGATGAATATGTAGATTTTCTGGTTAAAACATTAAAGCCCTTTATAGATCAACATTACAGGACGAAAGATAGCAAAGCAAATACTTATATAGCAGGAAGTTCTATGGGTGGGTTGATTTCTTTATATGCTGTGTTAAAATATCCGGGTGTTTTTGGTGGCGTGGGTATTTTCTCCCCGGCATTTTGGACTGCTTCCGGAATTGACAGCGCGGTGATCGCAAAGTCAATCAAAGTAAATTCGAGATTGTTCTTTTATTGCGGTGGCAAGGAAAATTCCACAATGATTCCTGATATGAAGAGAATCGAAAAAGAAATTAAGTCTGAGTCAAAATCACCTTTACGAGAAGTTATTGATGCAAACGCCCGGCACAACGAATCTGCATGGCGTAAACACTTCGCAGAGTTTTATGATTGGACAATACTCAACCGCCATTAATTCATATTATGTAACACGCACCCTCGGTGGCAATATCAGTGTTTGGAAATATTTCGCAGGCTTCCGTCTTAAATTCATCCAGCGTTTCATACATAGATGAGAAATGGCCGATGATCAATTTCTTTACTTCTGCTTTTTGGGCAATCGTTGCTGCCTGGTGTGTAGTGGAGTGAAACCTGCTTACTGCTTTTTCCTCCAGGGCTTTCAGGTAAGTAGTTTCGTGGTATAAAAGATCCACGCCCTTTACTTTGTCAATAATCGATTCGCAATATTTTGTATCGGCGCAGTAGGCATAAGACTTTGCAGGCGAAACAGGGGTAGTCAGTATCTCGTTTTTTATCACCTTGCCGTTTTCTGCCAGGTAATCTTCGCCGTTGTGAAGATTTTCATAAAATGAGGTTGGTACTTTATATTTTTTAGCTTTATCAGAAGCGATTTTGCGCAGGTGTTTTTTTTCTTTAAATAAAAACCCCCAGCAAACAATCCGGTGTTCCACTTTAAAACATTCCACTATAAATCTTTTATCTTCAAATAAAATCTCTTCTTTATCTATTTCATGAAATATCATTTGGTAAGACAGGTTGGCTTTGGCTACGTCCAATTGCGTGCGCACAATTTGCTCCAATGGCGCGGGGGAATAGATGTGCAGATCGGCTGTTCGTTGGTTAAGCGCAAAACTTGTAAGTAACCCGACTAATCCAAAATAATGATCGCCGTGCAGATGAGAAATGAATATGTGATTGATCTTTCCGCGCTTTATCTTATACTGAGTTATTTGCATTTGAGTGCCTTCTCCGCAATCGATCAAAAAAGTATGTTCAAGTGTTTGTAGCACCTGTGCGGTCGGATGCCTGTTGTGGGCAGGCACTGCAGAATTGTTTCCAAGAATAGTTACCGATAGCACGAATTTCTTTTGAGGATTACATTAAAGATTCTTAATCATCATCTTGCGTTAACTCCCGCTCTATTTCTTCCATTTGCACAATGTCCCACGCTTCACTTTCTGTAGGCACCACATTCATTATTTCAAGTAATTTCTTTTGTTCCAAAAAATCTTCAACGGCAGGTTTCAGATTGCAGATCACAAAGGAGCAATTCGAATCGTAAAATTTTTGTTGAATTTGAGCCATCCTTGCTGCCACGTGCTCGTCCATTTCTTCCACTTCTTCCAGGTTGAGCACCACATTTTTGATGTGCAGCGTGAGATGCCAAAGCAGAAGTTTGTTCACAGCCTCTGTCATATTAGCAGCCAAAACCGGTTCCTGGATAGTTATGACGTGAAATTTCTCTTTGGTATCAACTTTGACCTTCATACCTGGGTTTTTGAGGTTCAAAATCTTAAAATAAGTGCTATATTTATTCAAAGATATTGAAAAGAAAAGGTGTGTCTAAAGAAAGTGTGACGGGAAATACAATTTTTTATTTTTAAAATCGTATTACCTTCGATATGCGGACGAATGTAATAATGATGAGGCGAAGGCCTTTATTTTAAGTTGTTTAATTGGTTTTGCACTTGAGTTGCTCTCTTTAATATAAATAAAATCCTTCCCTTTTAACCTTTCGTTGCATTGTTTTCAACAGGTTGTGAATTGTTTGTAAAAACCCCGAATAGAATTTATTCGTTATTATTGTATAGAATTAAATTGTTTTAAATGGACAATAATTTTTCAGCACAGGTAAAAGAAATTATCTCGTATAGCAGGGAGGAAGCCCTCCGTCTCGGAAATGATTTTATCGGAACCGAGCACCTTGTTTTAGGCCTCATAAGAGATGGTGAGAATACTGCTATTAAAATTTTAAAGGCACTTAATGTAGACCTTTATGAACTCAGGAAAGAAATTGAATTGGCAGTAAAGGATAAAACCGGAAAGAATATTGCCAATATCAACTCTCTTCCTTTAACCAAACAAGCCGAAAAAGTAATTCGGATAACTGTTTTAGAGGCAAAGGCTCACAAGAGCCCGATGGTGGAAAGCGAACATTTAATGCTTTCTATTTTGAAGAATAAGGAAAATATTGCTACACAAATTTTAAATCAATTCGACGTGGATTATGATATGTTTAAAAATGAATTGGGATATGTAAAAACAGACCCAAAAGCAGAATTTCAGGATGATGAGGGAGATGAGTTTGATGATGAAAAGAAATCGTACTCGCAGCAACGCTCTGCAAAAGGCGGAGCCGGAGCGGCAAAGTCAAAAACTCCCGTACTCGACAATTTTGGCCGTGATATAACCCGCCTTGCGGAAATGGGTACATTGGATCCGATTGTCGGAAGGGAAACTGAAATCGAAAGGGTTTCACAAATTCTCAGCCGCCGTAAAAAGAATAACCCTATCCTGATCGGTGAACCAGGTGTTGGTAAAACTGCCATCGTGGAAGGGCTTGCATTGAGGATCATCCAGAGAAAAGTAAGTCGTGTATTATTCGACAAACGCGTGGTATCGCTTGACCTCGCTGCCCTGGTGGCAGGTACCAAGTACCGCGGCCAGTTTGAAGAGAGGATGAAGGCGATCATGAATGAGTTGGAGAAAAATCGCGATGTGATCTTGTTTATCGATGAAATTCACACAATCGTTGGTGCAGGCGGTGCAAGCGGATCGCTTGATGCATCCAATATTTTCAAACCGGCATTAGCGCGTGGTGAACTGCAATGCATTGGTGCCAGCACGCTGGACGAATACCGTATGTATATTGAAAAAGATGGGGCACTCGACCGCCGTTTTCAAAAGGTGATGGTAGAACAGCCAAGTGTACCGGAAACCATCGAAATTCTTTCTAACATCAAGAGTAAATACGAAGATTATCACAACGTAACGTACAGTGATGATGCAATAGATGCTTGTGTGAAACTCAGCGACAGGTATATGACTGACCGCTTGCTTCCTGATAAAGCAATTGATGTGATGGATGAAGTAGGTGCAAGAGTGCACTTGAAAAACATCAACGTGCCCGAAAGCGTAATCGCACTGGAAAAGAAAATAGACGACATCAAGCACGAAAAGAATAAAGTGGTAAAAAGCCAGCGCTTTGAAGAAGCCGCTTCATTGAGAGATACGGAAAAAAGATTGCAGGAACAACTCGAAAAAGCAAAGGGTGAATGGGAAGAAGAAAGCAAGCACAAGCGTTACCCGATAGATGAAGAAGCAATAGCCGAAGTGGTAAGCATGATGACGGGTATCCCGGTAAAACGAATGGTACAGGCCGAAACCGAAAAACTTCGCAAGATGGCAACGGACCTTAGCGGCGCCGTAGTTGGCCAGGACGAGGCTATCCAAAAAGTAGTGAAGGCCATCCAGAGGAACAGGGTGGGGTTGAAGGATCCGAAAAAACCGATAGGCACCTTTATTTTCCTTGGGCCGACGGGTGTTGGCAAAACAGAACTGGCAAGAGCATTGGCAAGATATATGTTCGATAGTGACGATGCGCTCATACGGATCGACATGAGTGAGTATATGGAAAAATTCACCGTTTCAAGATTGATTGGTGCACCTCCGGGATATGTAGGTTATGAAGAAGGTGGTCAACTAACGGAAAAGGTTAGACGCAAACCATACTCGGTGATCCTTTTAGATGAAATTGAAAAAGCACACCCGGATATTTACAATATATTATTGCAGGTGCTGGATGATGGTCAGCTTACAGATGGTCTCGGAAGAAGGGTTGATTTTAAGAATACCCTGATCATCATGACTTCCAACATTGGTGCAAGACAATTGAAAGATTTCGGAGAAGGTGTTGGATTCACAACTTCTGCAAGAGTGAAAAATGCAGAAGAAAATAATAAAGCCGTTATTGAAAAAGCTTTGAAACGTACTTTCAGCCCTGAGTTTTTGAACAGGATCGATGACGTAGTAATTTTCAATCAGCTTACGGAAGAAAATATTTTTCAAATCATCGATATTTTGATGAAGGGCGTTATGAAGAGGTTAAATAATCTTGGATTTACCCTGGAGCTTACCGAAGACGCGAAGAAATTCATAGCCGAAAAGGGATACGATTCTCAATTTGGTGCAAGGCCTTTACATCGTGCTATACAAAAGCACCTGGAAGACCCGCTGGCAGAAGAGATTTTGAACATGAACATCAAAAATGGTGATGTGTTGATCGCCGGATTGGATAAGGACAATGCAAAGATCACATTTGAGCTGAAAGGAGAAGAAGAGCCTTCCAAAGCATAAATAAATTTATCACATAGTCTTATAGAAGCGCTGTTAACACACGGCGCTTTTTTTGTGCACAAAAATGTTGTTGCTAAATTATATTTTTGTAGAATGAGTGAAAAGATTATTGTTACGATTGATGGCTGGTCTTCCTGTGGTAAGAGCACATTGGCACGACAGCTGGCCAAAAAACTTGGCTATTTATACATAGATAGTGGGGCTATGTACAGGGCCATCACCCTGTATTTTCTCAGAAATAACGTGAATATTGAGAACGAAAATGAAATCAGGGACGCATTAAAAAACATAACACTTCAGTTTATTATCAACGAGCATACAGATAAATCGGAGATGTATTTAAACGGGGAAAATGTGGAGTATATCATCCGGGATCTGGTAGTGGCCGAAAAAGTGAGTGATGTAGCGGCCTTGAAAGATGTAAGAACTTTTGCTGTAAAAGAGCAACAGCAAATGGGAAAGAAAAAAGGGATAGTGATGGATGGCCGTGATATTGGTACTGTTGTTTTTCCGCATGCCGAAGTAAAGATCTTTATGGTAGCAGATGAGGAAGTACGCGTGGGGCGGCGCTTCCGGGAGGTATTTGAAAGAAATCCCAACATCACACTGGACGAAGTAAAATCCAATATTGCTTTGCGTGATTATATTGATTCACACCGGGAAGTCAGCCCTTTGCGCAAGGCCGATGATGCAATTGAATTGGATAATTCTGATCTTACCGAAAAGCAACAACTCGAATTTGCGTTAAGCCTGGTAAAAAGGAAGCTGGGGAAAAAGGCTGCGGTGGAAAAATAATCTATGCTACATAGTCAAACTCTTTCATTATTTCATTTACCGAAACTGACGGCTTATAAAAAGAGATAATCTTTTCAATAACCCGTTCTACCAAAGCATCCGGGCAGCTCGCACCACTGGTGATCAGAATTCTAACAGGTTTTTTTTCCGGTAAATAGGACAGCGTAATTACCTCTTCCTTCTTATGAAGATTGTAATGATGAATTTCTTTCGAAGAAATAATTTCATCTGCTGATCGTATGAAATAGGTTGGATATTTTTCCTGACAAAGTTCCACAAGGTGAGATGTGTTAGAGCTATTGTAACCACCTACCACTATAGCAAAATGAGCGTGCGTATTGAGCATTTCATAAACCGCGCTCTGATTTTCGTAAGTGGCATAACAAAGCGTATCGCGGGTATCTGCAAAATGTTCAGCAATATTTTTATCATCCAGGTCATACCTGGCAATCATAATTTTCTTCAGGTAATCTGCAATTGCCTGCGTATCACTGGCGAGCATAGTAGTCTGATTTACTACACCAATTCTTTGCAAATCTTTCCTAACATGAAATCCTTTTGAAAATCTTCCTGCAAATTCCTGGTAAAAATTTGCTGCAGGTTTTTCACCGGTGATGTATTTTCCCAGTTCAATAGCTTCCTTCATATCATTCACTATCACAGTAGGCGTGTGTGCCGCACTGTGGCTGAAGGTAGCTTTGGTTTCTTCGTGCTGAGGTTTACCATGTACTATGATGGAATAGTTATTTTTTGCAATGGCTTCCGCGCGGTTCCACACCTTTTCAACGAACGGGCACGTGGTATTGTATTTTTGAATTTCAATTCCTTTTTTACGCAATCGCTGTTCCATTTCAAGCGTGGTGCCAAATGCAGGAATGATCACGATATCACCGGCTTGTACTTTGTTGAAAGACACAATCGGGTGGCCCATGGTATCCATCAAAAATTCAACGCCGCGTTTTCTCAAATCATCATTCACCAATGGGTTGTGGATCATTTCGCTCAGCAAATAAATTTTTTTACCCGGATTTTCTTCTGCGGTTTTGAATGATATCTCGATGGCGTTTTCCACGCCATAGCAAAAGCCAAAGTGCCTGGCAAGATAAAATTGCACTTGTCCGAAGTCCAGCAGGGTTGGTGTAAGATCTTTTTTAAGCCGGTCTTCCTGCCTGCGCTTATTTTTGATCGCGCTGATTAACGAACTCCTGTATGCCGCCGGTACTTTGAATTTTTTCATGTGATGATTTGCGAAGTTACAAATACGTCAGCACGGCACAAGCGAATAAAAGACTAATAATGTTTAATTTTAATCTTTTAAATGACTTGAAAGTATGGCGTTAAAACACGGATATATTGACCACCCGAAATGGAGCTATTCAGCAAATATTTACGAAGTAAATCTCAGGCAATATACACCCGAAGGAACCTTTGAAGCATTTGCAAAACACCTGCCGCGACTGAAAGATATGGGCGTAAAAATTTTATGGTTTATGCCCATCACACCAATCAGCGAGGTGGGCAGGCTGGGTTCTTTGGGAAGTTATTATGCAGTGCAAAATTATACGGCAACCAACCCGGAATTCGGTAGCCTGGAAGATTTTAAAAAGCTGGTGCAGGAAGCGCATAACATGGATTTTAAGGTGATCATCGATTGGGTGGCCGACCATGCAGGCAATGATAATTCGTGGACAAAGGAATACCCGGAATTTTTTTCATACGATACCAATCGCCAGATCATTCATCCCCATGGATGGAGTGATGTATCGCTGCTGAATTATGATAATCAACAGCTTCGCGAAATAATGATCGAAGCCATGAAGTTTTGGGTAAAAGAATGTGATATTGATGGATTCCGTTGCGACATGGCACATCTTGTACCGCTCGACTTCTGGATAAAAGCAAAAAAGAAATTATCCAAATGCAAAGACAACCTCTTCTGGCTGGGAGAATGTGAAAAACCTTCTTATCATTTGGTTTTTGATTGCACGTACACCTGGCGCTGGATGCATGCTTCAGAAGAATTTTATCATGGCAGAATGAACCTGCAGGCGTTGCTGACCGTGTTGTATAAATCGGTAACGGAATTTCCTGCAAATGGATTCCGCGCTTATTTCACCAGCAACCATGACGAGAATAGCTGGAACGGGACCGAATTTGAAAAATATGGCGATGCAGCTATGTCACTGGCCGTGTTCAGTTGCACCTGGAACGGCATGCCCATGATCTATAGCGGACAGGAAATACCTAATAAAAAGCGTTTGAAGTTTTTTGACAAAGACCCGATTGAATGGAACGAAAAATTTGCCTATCACGATTTTTATAAAAGGCTGCTTACACTTCACAGCACCAATAAAGCCTTGCGGGCAGGTGATATTAACGTAATGACAAAAATTATTTCTCACCCCGACGATCACCAGGTATTTGCTTACCTGAGAAAATGCGGCGATCATCAGGTGCTGGTTGTCCTAAACTTTCACGGTGGCGGTATCGACTTTCATGTAAAAGGTGTGCATGGCGTTTTCAGAAATGTTTTTGGCGGGAGAGATGTAAACTTTGACGCAGAAGACAGCGTTTATTTGCATCCATGGGGATATCTGGTATTTGAGAAAGTGCCGATATTGACGGAATTGGTATCATAAAATAAAGGAAATATTAAATTACAACCAGCTTACTGAGGCGCATATAAGCTACACCACATTCCTTAGCCGCATATCTGCCAGTTAGGAACAGATGCTTACTGCTCAAAAGTATTTACATTAAAGACCGCATAGTTTTCTGAAACCTTGTAAGGTCTGTTGTTGATACTTGCATTATAGTCGACAGCCCCTCATATCCATTTCGTGTTTTATCAAACGTGATAAAAAAGCCACGGCTTTCACCGTGGCTTTTATTCGAATTATTTTAAGTTCATTATTCCGCGTCACTCAAATCCAGCGGATACTGGAATGGTTCACTGTATCCGGGATAAACGCCTTCGATGGTAACCTGCTTATCACTGCCAATAGCATCTTTCAGGTCATCTACAGACTTCACCGTTTTACCATTTGCCTTTGTGATGATAAATCCGTCTCTCATTCTCGTTTGATCATTGATAGCGCCCTCATTTATTTTTCTCACTACCACGCCTCCGTCTAATCCATATTGTTTTGCCATTTTAGGATCGAGGGTTTGCAGTTCTGCGCCTAATTTATCCAGCATTCCGGCAGGTTTAACGATTGAATAAGTACCGGCACTGTTTTTTAATGTTACTTCATACGTATGGGAGGTTCCGTCGCGATCTACTGTAACGTTTACTTTATCGCCCGGTTTGTATTTGCTGAGTTGTTCCTGCAATTCAGACCCGGAGTTTACCCCGACATCATTGATCTTCCTGATCTCGTCGCCCTTTTGAATTCCGGCCGCGATGGCACCGCCGTCTTTGGTGAGATCTGTTATATATATTCCGTCAGCATTTGCCGGAATTTTTGCCTGCTCTTTTTGCTTGTCGGTAAGCCCGGTTGCGTCGATGAACATGGCGCCAAGGAAACCTCTTTGAACACTGCCATATTTAATAAGATCATTCACCACTTTTCTTACAATATCAACCGGAATGGCGTAAGAATAACCGCTATAGTAACCTGTTGGAGAAGCAATTGCTGAATTGATACCGATAAGTTGTCCGTCAGTATTTATTAGTGCACCACCACTATTGCCGGGGTTCACTGCCGCATCAGTTTGCAGGTATGATTCCACGGCCATTTGATGGCTGCCGCTAGCATCATGATTCAATCCGAGTGTTCTTGCTTTGGCGCTAATGATACCTGCTGTCACTGTCGCATCAAGTGTTAGCGGATAACCGATTGCCAATACCCATTGGCCAATTTTTACATCGCCCGAATTGCCGTACAACATAAACGGTAAATTATGTGCATCAATTTTTACCACCGCTAAATCGTAAGACGGATCAGCACCGATTACTTTTGCAGTGTAAGTTTTTCTGTCGCTTAATGTTACCGTCACTTCATCTGCGCCGGCCACTACGTGATTGTTGGTTATGATATACCCATCGGGGCTTATAATTACTCCGGACCCCATGCCCATTTCCGGATACATACGTTGCATTTGTCCGTTTCCAAAAAACTGGTTGAGCAAATCATTATCGCCACCAAATAATTGCGAAAATGGATTTTGATTGGGTAGGTTGTTGCTAACGGGCCGGGGATTGGTTTTTGTTTTTATATGAACTACTGCAGGTATTGCTGCACTTGCGGCCTGGGTAAAATCGACTGGACCGCCACTGCCATTACCATTACTATCAAAAAAGCCTGCGTATTTGTAGTTGGAGGGAACATTAGAGCTTTGGAGATTTGGATTATTGGATCCCCGATGGAGTTTGTCGTATCCGAACATGACAGCAATCGCGGTTGCTGCGCTGATGAGCACGGTAAGTAGAATATACTTTGCTTTCATTTTATAGGAAATTTTAATTGTGTCGGTTTTAATCATTATATATCATTCTTCAAATCATATGCCTCATTTAATTTCGTGGGCTTAAAATTATAACAACCGGTGTTTTTTTTAAATACCATTCATTTAGGTTTAACAAACAATTAGTAAGACTTTCGTAGATGTAAATTTAATCATTTTCCCGCAGGAAAATTTGGCAAACTACACTGCCAGACCCGTACAAAGGATGAAAAAATTTCAGTACTATAGTGAAAGCAGAAACTGCATTACATCTTTTCCATCTGCATAGTCGAATAATCCTGGCTCCTGGGTTTTACCAAATGGCACCTGGGTTTCGGCGGCAATGCACTGAATATTTTCATTGCACTTTAATTCTTCAAGGAGAACGTTTTTATTCTCGTAAAAAGTATAGTGAACCTGGCTCACGGGTGTGAATATAGTTTCATTCTCTACCAGGATCGTACTATCGTTGGTCATGTAAGGCTTGCTGTTCATAATGAGCAAAGTCAGGTTGTAGTCGAAATTGTTTTTGTATTTGTGATGATCGATAAAGTATTGATATTTTTTCAACGCATTGAGTAGCGGAACAAAGTCATAGTTGCGGGGCACATATAATTTGGTAACATTGCGGCAGCCTAATCCAAAATACACATGAATATCATCGGCAAGTAAAGAGAGCTGCTCCTCTGTTTCATTACCGGTGAGCAGGGCCACCGAGGTTTTATTTCCACGAAGTATGGAAGCGTATTTCCCAAAATAGTATTTGAAATACCTTGACGAATTATTGCTGCCAGTGGCGATATAGGCATCGCAGTTTTTCAACAGATCGGCTACCTCTACGTATTGGCTTACCTCCGGGTTCCATTCTTTAAGTTTATCAAGAATATGCAAAAATAAAAGGCTGTCTTTTTCTGAGAGCTTTATTAATTGCCGGTGCCCTGAAATGAACACGCAAAGGAAATCATGAAAACCCACCAGCGGAATATTGCCCGCCATTACAATTCCGATCGTTTTGGGCCGGATGTTATCATCCAAATGATAATGGGCAGCCCAATGGCACAACTTATCCGGATCGAGAAAATGCTTCGTTATATTTTTCAGCGCTACGTCAATGAATTCGGGCGTGAACCAATTGTTCTTTTCAAATGCTTTTCCCCTGGCGGATGCGAGGGATTTGTTTTCCCCTGCCAGGTATTTTCCGAGTTGCTCAACTAAATTTATTCTTTGTTGTAAAGTCATTGGGCGAATAATTATCCCTTATTATATTTGTGCAAAGAACGTAAAAGTAAAAACTCAATTCTCATAATTACGCTGAATATTTTTTTAACTCATAACTCAAATTAACAACTTAAAAAATGGCAATTAAAATCACTGATGAATGTATAAACTGCGGAGCTTGCGAACCGGAGTGCCCCAACAATGCGATCTATGAAGGCGGCGTGGAATGGGCCATTGCTGACGGAACCACTGTAAAAGGGCAGGTTACGCTGATGGATGGGTCATCCATGGATGCGGACCAACGTAATCCGCCTATTGCTACAGACATATATTATATAGTTCCCAATAAATGTACGGAATGCCAGGGTTTTCATGAAGAGCCCCAGTGTGCTGCGGTATGTCCTGTGGATTGTTGCATACCTGATGAGATGTACCAGGAAACCGTGGAGCAATTGCTATCTAAGAAAGAAAAGCTGCATATTTAACATATTTAAAGGCTACAGCCTATCAGGCAGGTGATATGTCCTGTTTGGGCGAGGGTATTGAAAAATACTTTCGCCTTTTTTTAAAAAATATTTTACGACAGTATTGAAATTAATGCCGGTGAGTATCGTTTTTCTAATAATTCAATTTTTATGAAACCGAAAATTGCATTCGTTACGGGTGGCTTCTCAGGTGAAGCGGAAATTTCCTACAAGTCTGCATATACTTTTGAGAAGAATGTTGACAGGGAAAAATTCGAGTTGTATAAAATCGATATTACTCCGGGGGGATGGTTTTATGAGGCAAGGAAGGGCAAGAAAGAAGAAGTTGATAAAAATGATTTCTCCATAGTTATTGATGACAATAAGATCAAATTCGATGCCGTATTGATCGGCATTCACGGCACGCCTGGTGAAGATGGCAAACTACAGGGATATTTTGATATGCTTGGTATTCCTTACACTTCATGCGACTGCACCACTTCTGCGCTAACGTTTAATAAACGCTATACTACTTCAGTTGCAGGAGCGAGTGGCATTAAAGTTGCAAAGTCCCTGGTTTTATTTAAAGACAATTTTACGAGCCCCGATGAAAGGGTGAAAGGGCTTAAGTTTCCGGTGTTTATAAAACCTAATAATGGCGGTTCTAGCATTGGCATGTCAAAGGTGAACGCACCTTCGGAAGAATTGGGCGAAGCCATCAACAGAGCGTTTAAGGAAGACGACCAGGTGTTGGTGGAAGAATTTATTGAGGGGAGAGAATTTACCATTGGCGTGTTCAAAGCAAAAGGAGAGATCATTGCCTTGCCCATTACGGAAGTAAAAACCCACAATGAGTTTTTTGATTATATCGCCAAGTATCATGGTGCCAGCAGTGAGGAAACTCCTGCTGATATAGATGAGTCGGTTGCAGAAAAGATCAGGTCAGAAGCGATCAGGGCATATCGCGTTTTTAACTGCAGGGGAGTGGTGAGAATTGATTTTATTTACAATGAAAAAGAACAGGCGCCTTACATGCTCGAAATCAATACTGTTCCGGGACAGAGCGAGGCCAGCATAGTGCCGCAGCAGGTGCAGGTTATGGGGTGGACGTTAACAGAATTTTATACAGCATTAATTGAAGAATGCCTACCTCATTAAATCTTATTATATTATATTGCAACGTTTCCATCTTGAACCTATAAAATAAATTGTGTTTAAGTTTATAACAAGACAGCCATTTTGGGTAAATCTTCTCGCAGCCATCTTACTCATTTGTTTCCTCGTCTATCTATTCCTTCAGTCGCTCAGTTGGTTTACGCATCACGGAAGTTATCTGCAGGTACCGTCTGTTGTTGGCAAAAAAACAGGTGATGCGGTGAATTTTTTGGAGGACAAAGGGTTTGATGTAGTGATCACTGATTCGCTGTATGAAGATACGCTTCCGCTCGGGGTAGTAAAAAGACAATTGCCGGATGTAGGTGCTACAGTAAAAGTGAACAGAACGGTTTATCTGAATGTGAATCCTTCTGTTTTGCCAATGGTAGAGATGCCGAAACTGGATGGCCTCAGTTTAAGATATGCGTTGGATTTAATAAGTAAGGATCATTTAAAATTAGGAGATACCACGGGCAAAACTGATTTCACAAAAAATATGGTGCTCGAGCAATTGTACAAGGGCGCAAAAGTTGCACCTGGCACTAAATTAAACTGGGGATCATCGATAGACCTCGTGGTCAGTACGGGTTTATCGCAGGAACAGATACCTGTACCGCACTTATACGGGCTCACTGTGGCAGACGTAAAGGTGCTACTGGAACAGGATGGAATTATTCTCGCGGCAGTATTGCCTTCGGGCCATATAGCAGACACGCTCAATGCTTACGTGTACCGCCAAAATCCTGAAATAAACACGGACGATGGCGAAACAAATTATATGCAGCGTGGCCAGACAATGGACATATGGATATCGGAGGCACCACCCGCGGCAGACAGCACTAATGCTGTAAAGCAGGATAGCGTGATTAATAATTAATAATATTGAATAATGGACAAGATGCAAGGATGAATGGACATTTTGCACCAGCCTGTTGACCGATCACTAATCTCAAATAAATAATTCCTAATAACTCATCACATGACCATCATCACACCCGAAGAAGTAAAGCAAAGACTCGACAGCGGCGAAAAGCTCAATCTCATTGATGTGCGTGAGCCACATGAAAACGCAGAATTTAATATCGGCGGAAAGTTATTGCCCTTGGGGAAAATTCAATCGCTTCAAATCGAAGACATCGAAGATTTGAAAAATGAAGAAGTAATACTGTATTGCAGAAGTGGCAACAGGAGCGGAATGGCGGCTCAAATGCTGGATCTTGCAGGCTTTACCAACACAAAGAATCTTGCCGGCGGCATGCTCGCCTGGAGAGATAGGTTTAAGATTTAATTCATCGTCCGAATACAGTAATCTTGATTCCGAACCGGAACAATTCGTGTAATTAGTAATTTTCATATAACAAAAAAGCGGACAAGAATGCCCGCCCGGAATGTGCTAAAACTAAAAAGCACATGAGAAAATTTCACGTGCAATTTAGATGACGATGTTACAGATAAAAAATAAAGATTACCAAAGCATGAAATAAGCAGATCAACCTGTGAAAAGAATGAGCTAAACTTCCTCCACCTATTTTATTTCTGCTCATTCCCGGAATTTGCGACTTGCTGTGTGGTTTAAACAATAGTAAAACCGCTTGCACAACACGTTACAAATGAATATTTACTGCCGCTAAAAAGTTGATTGGTGCCATCGGGAAGAAATCATTCTCTACGATTAGGTCTCCACCACTAATGTATGGGTAGGTATAGCCGTTGGATACATATTTTTTGTTGAAAAGATTATTTACCTGGAAAATGAGATCAACGGCCTTCACGTGATGAAGATGAGTGATAGTATAATCCAATCGTAAATTCTCCACAAAATAAGGGTCGATGCTTCTGCCTGCGTGTGACGTGTTGTCAAGATATTCCCTGCTTACATATTTTGATAAAAAGCTTACCTGGCCATTTTTAACCGGGATAAAATTTACTGCGGCAGCAGCCACCCTGTTTGGTGAAAATGAAATATCCGTGTTAGTATAATGATTTTCTATTTGACCCCCGTTATCCCAGTCGTCTACATACTCCGTGAAGTTTTTGATCTTGTTCTTGCTAAAGGAAATATTTCCTGATGCATTCAGCCAGTTGGTAAATTTTTCACTTGCCTGCAATTCAATACCCATCCGGTAACTCTCCGGTGCATTTGTTCTCGTATAGGCGCCCACGTCATTGATCTTACCTGTCGATACCAACTGATCATGATATTTCATATAATAAAAGGTAATACCATAAGAAAAGTTGCCGATTCGGTTGTTTGTTCCCAATTCCCAATCGTATAAGATCTCGGGTTTCGGTTGTTCATTCAGTCCGGCCTCAAAGTCATCGCGATTCGGTTCTTTGGCGCCGATAGAATAAGAAGTATATACCTGCATATTATTCCTGTTGAAAGATATGCCCGCTTTTGGCGTGATGAAAGAATAATTTTTATTGATAACCAAAGTCGGAGCGTCTTCAAAACCGTTGATCTCATAATTTACAAACCTGGCTTCCACATCGGCAAATGCAGAAAATCCTTTGCCAAGCGTTTGCAACAGTTTTCCATACAAATTAAAATCACGCTTATGTGCCGGTACGTCAGAGTAAACATAGTTGACGGGAAAACCTTGCTGTGCCCACGTTACAATGTCGTAATGTTTGCCATCATATTTGTCCCAGCCACCGCCAAATGTTAAGTGTGTTTTGTGTTTTTGATATTGAACTGAAAAAATTCCACCATAGAAATAATTATCCAGCCAAAGCCTTCTTATCAGATTCGTAGTTGTGAGCGTATCCGTTCCATTGATATAATCGGGCAGACCATAATCGCTGTAAGCTTCATTCGCGCGATATTCTTCATAATATCCTTTTCCTCTCGATAAAAACAAAGCAGTATTAAAACTTAGGTTGTCATTTATTTTATGATCGTAGAAAAGCTGGTAATGAGTTTGCAGATAATTGTCTGTTTCGTTGCTGTAGGGCGAGCCAGGTTTTTCGGTGCCAGCCGGGTTGTATGTGCGATTGGTTTTCAGTGAATCTTCCGGCACACCGTACCATGCCTGGTAAGTTTTTTCTTTACCCGTAATAATATTAAAACGAAGGGAAGTTTTGGCGGTAATGTAAGCAGCGCTTGCAAATAGTGATCTCAGGTTGGAAGTGGCTCTGTCAATGTAGCCATTACTACTAATCCTCGATAAACGTGCATCAAAAGTAAAATGCTTGTTGATTAACCCGGTTCCGAATTTCAATGTATTCTTCCACGTGTTGTAAGCCCCTGCCGAATTATTCAACTCCATATATTTTTCTTTGTTCACTTCATTGGTAGAAAGATTGATAGTGGCGCCAAATGCACCTGCCCCGTTAGATGAGGTTCCTACGCCGCGTTCTACCTGCACGGAACTCAGCGATGATGTAAAATCGGGGAGGTCTACAAAATAGGTTTGCTGGCTTTCGGCATCGTTATATGGTATGCCGTTGATAGTTACATTCGTTCTCGTTGCATCAGAACCGCGGATGCTGATTCCCGTGTATCCGATGCCTGTGCCGGCATCAGAATTCACCACTACGGATGGTAATTGGTTTAACACAAAAGGCAAATCCTGTCCGAGATTGTTTTGTGCGATCTCTTTTTTGCCAAGATTGGTTTTAGTAAACGGTGCTTTGTCCGATGCCCTGATTGCAGTGATTTCAATGTTTTCCAGCATCAGGGTATCTTTCAGTTTACTTTTTGTAGTATCCTGTGCATTAATGAAATAGGAAGTAGTAAAGAGCAGCGATGTAAAAAATAGTTTTTTCATGTTTAAATTTTTTACACCTGCCAGAAATAAAACATGAAAAAGAGGTGAGTTGTTGTTGGACCTCCCTTCGCAGGCATTATCCTGATCAGGTCTGCGGGTATTATCTCAGCCCCGCCTGCGGCGGGACACCCCGGTAACAAAATAATTTGAGCAACAAAGTTAAACCCAGGGACAATTAATTTCCAAAAAATTGTAACTTTTATTTTTCATCTTCGTTACATATAAAAAAGTCATGAAGAATCTTTTACTCCTGCTATTTTGTGCAATTGGCAGCCAGGCATTTTCCCAGCAAACCGTTATAAATGATGTGAATGCAGAAAAGCGGGATGTAAGTGCATTTACCGGTATAAAAGTTTCAGGCGGCATTACGTTGTACCTCTCACAGGGAGATGATTATTCATTGGCTGTAAGTGCCGATGATGCGGATTCACGAAACGATATTAAAACTGAGGTGAAAGATAATGTGCTCTATATTTCTGCATCAGGAAAACCATGGAAGCATTGGCGGGGCAGAGAGATGCGTGTGTATGTGTCATTTAAGAACCTTGACAACATAGAAGCCACAGGTGCTTGCAGCGTATTTATAAATGGTACGCTCAATGTTAACTCGCTAAGAGCCCGCCTGGCAGGCGCAAGTACAATGGAAGGAAATATCAAAGCAGGAACCATAAGCTTTGAACTGAGTGGTGCTTCTGTAGCAAAGGTTACCGGCGACGCAGAAAATATAAAGATCGCGGCTAGCGGAGCGAGCGATGTCAAGAGCTACGATCTTAAAGCACAAAATTGCGTGGCGTCGCTTTCAGGAGCGTCAGACGTGCGGCTTTCTATTTCTAATTCTGTTGTTGTATCGGCAAGCGGTGCAAGCACATTATATTTTGATGGTAGCCCTGAAAAGAGAATTATTAAGACAAGTGGTGCAAGTTCCGTTTCACAAAAGAGTGAGTAATAAATCCTGTAGCGGTACTATTGAAAATTAGTCCGAATATTTCGCGTAAAAATTTCCGGCCTGCGATAGATTTTTTTCAAAAGAAAGTCGCTTTAATTTTTTTCATCTAATCATGCAGCATTGTCCTGTTTTTTAATCTCATGATTAAAGATGTGTGTGTCATACCCTCTTGAAAATTATAAGAATTACAAACCACTTATAATTGAAAATTACCACGAAAACTAATTTGCTATTCCATAACATGGTATGCAAATAGTTTTGAAAATGATAAATGACATAGTAAGGCAAGTAATTTTTATCAACTCATCTTAAATCTTAACCCCGATACTGCTATGACGAGGGACAAACTTTTGCGGTTGTTTTTCATTCCGTTGTTGGGCATTGTTATTCCTTTCTTTGCAGGTATTATTACGTACAGCCTTTATTCGTCGCTGGAGCTGGTTGCCGTTAACCTCTATTTTATTTTACTTTCTTACTTTATATGGGTGGGCGCGAGCTGGATACATCACAAGATCAGGTTCATGTTTAAAAAAAGGCGCAACCCGATTGTGAAAGTGTCTATTGTTTCTCTTGTTGGTGGCTTGTATGGCGCAGTCATTTCGACGGTTTTCTCTCTTGCATGGTATAAGATATCAAAAGAGAGTTTTAGCTGGGTACCCGTATCGAGATGTGTGGCTTATTCATCGCTGGCTGTCTTGCTATTCACTTTGTTGTACGAAATTTTGTTTTTAAGTACGCAGAGGAATTTGTATACCAAGATGGTAGACCAGTTGGATTTTGAAAGATCGAAAGCCGAAATGTCGGTGCTGAAAAATGAGCTGGAACCGCATTTTATGTTCAATTCTCTCAACACGTTGTCTTATCTCATACTAAATGACCCGGCTATTGCGCATGAATTCAACAGCAAACTTGCGTCGGTGTATAAATATTTTTTGATCAATAAAGACCGGGAACTGATCTCGCTCCAGGGAGAAATTGAGTTTATCGAAAATTATTTTTTTGTATTGCAGGTAAGACATGACAATAAACTGCATTTATCGACCGAGCTCAACAACACTCACGAAGGCACGTTGATGATATTGCCCTATGCATTGCAAATCCTTGTAGAAAATGCTATTAAGCATAATGAGTTTAGCGACGAAGAACCTTTGTATATAAAAGTTTCACTTAACGGCGAATATATCTACGTGCAAAATAATAAAAAGCCGCGTCCCTATCACGTTAATTCTACAGGCATCGGGCTTCGCAATCTTAGTGCCCGGTACAGGCTTGTTTGCAATAAAGACATACAGATAGAAAACAATGAAAAAGAATTTCTTGTAAAACTCCCTTTAATTAAATTATCCCCCCATGCTTAACGCCATTATTATTGAAGACGAAAAAGCCGCCATGGAGGCGCTCGTTCAAAAGATTTCCGAGGTATCTGCGGATGTAAAGATTTCTGCCAGGTTAAATTCAGTGAAAGAAAGTATAGAATATTTTGACAGTCATGATGAAGTTGATATTATTTTCAGCGATGTGCAATTGTCCGATGGATTGTCGTTCGACATTTTTGCACGCAAAGAAATGCAGACACCCGTGATTTTTATTACCGGATATGATGATTATATGATGATGGCTTTTGAAAATAATGGCATTGATTACCTGTTGAAGCCTGTTGATAAAAATGATCTTGAAAAATCGATATCGAAGTATAACAAATTGCAGGAACATTTTTCCCATACAAAAAGCAATACTTCTGTTGAGAACCTGGTAAAATTCATCAATCAAAGAAAGAAGACAAGGTTATTAGTTAAAAAGGGAATTGAAAATATTGCATTAAGATTGGAAGATGTTGCAATCATTTATACACAGAATAAAGTGGTATACGTAATGGATCATTGTTCCAAGAAATACCTGTGCGATAAAACCTTGTCGGAACTGGAAGCTGAGCTGGATGAAAATATTTTCTTCAGGGTAAACCGGCAGTACATTGTTAACATCAACTATGTAAAAAGCTTCAAAACTTTTGAAAAGGTAAAACTATTGCTCGACATATGTATTCCTGATACAAATCACTTGATCGTTATAAGCCAGGAAACCGCGCCTGCTTTCCGGAGATGGATTCATGATGCTTAAGGATTAATTCACTTGCGGGGCTTTTCATCAGATATTCTTTCGATTTTTGTAATAATGATCCTGCTGCTATCGCAATTTAACTCGTCGTATTTCCAGTCTATTATAACTGCTACCGGAAATTTTTCGGTATCGCTCAACGTAAATCCTTCCGGAAATTTCATTGTTTTAAATGAAGTGCATCCGATACATTTTCCATGCGGATCGGGTACGCGATCGATATTAATAAAATACCCTCCCGGGCAATTGCACGGGTCATGCACGTTGCACGGCCTGGTGCTCAAATCCATACTCAATATCTCTGCATTGTTGTGAAATAACTTTTCCTGTTGTGGTTTGCAGGGAGAAGGCTCAACGGATATTGCCAACAGCAAGGCAGCAAGAATATATAACTGGTGTATACCCATAATTCACAAAGTTCAAATAAATTGAACGAAACGGGGATTAATGTTTTGCAAAAGCGTGACCTAAACCCGGTCTTGCTCAATTGCTCTTCATCCTGTGCCAAACGTATGCAGCTGCAAAACCAATGATAATGTAGATAACTAATCTGATGATTCTTTCTTTGTTTCTTCCGGTCACGATCGAAAGTTTTTTATTTTAAAAAAGATTTTATCTCATGTAGCTCAAACCTTTTTGTAAATTTCACAAGAACTCCAAAAAATATTCTTTGAAGTGATTCTTTTCTACGTGCGGGTGATGATGTACTTCCATGATTTAAATTATTAATTTTTTACGATCAGATATTTATTCCAATGATTAGCTGTATAGCACAGATGATAATGATAGCAATGATCAATGGTGTAATGAATTTGAACCATGTCTTTAAACTTATATTGACCATTGCGAGAGCAGGAAGCACCAAACCTGTTGGAGCAAAAAAAGACATGATGCTCATGCCGGTCATATAAGAATTTACAATTTCTCTCCCGGGTATGTTTACCAGTATCGCCAATCCGCCAATGATGGGCATCGTTAATACTGCCATGCCGGATGATGATTGTATAAAAAGCGAAAACACAATATAAAAAAGCAGTAGCGACAGGATAAATACTGCAGGGTTCATGCCGCTTACAAGATGCGCTGTGTAAAAAAGGATGGAATCGCTGATGTGCCCTTCATTTAAAACAATGGTGACACCTCTCGCTACACCAATAATGAATGCTACAGAGAGAAGGTTTTCAGCGCCTTTAATAAATTCCCTTACAAACGTTTTTTCATTGATCCTTGCAATAACACCAATTAATATGGATGATGCCAGGAAAAGTGCGGACATCTCGGTCATCCACCAATCGAAGAATACCACGCCAACGATCATGCCCAGGAAAGTAGCGATATAAATGAATAATAGTAGTTTGGTTTTTATTTCCAGCTTCGGACTTTCCGAAGTTTCATCCATTTGTATATTATATGGTGGAACCACGTTGCCGTCGATCTGGCGCACCAGCGATGCAGCCGGATTCTTTTTAATTTTTGATGCATACCGTAATACATAAAAAATCAATAAAGCAGTAAGAATTCCCCACATGATTAAACGTTCCGTTAGCCCATCCATCCAGTTGATGCCCGATGCGTTGGAAGCGATAATAACCTGGAATGGATTGGTAAATCCATAGATCGTTCCCAATGACGTTCCGCCAAAAATGATGGCGAAAGGGATCAACAGATCGTAGCCCGCGTTTAGAAATAACGGAACAAGGATCGGGTAAAAGACCAGTGATTCTTCTGCCATGCCATAGCTGCCGGCGAGAAAGGAAAATATCCCGGTAAGTATTGCGATCAATAAAGATTCACGGCCTTTCATGGTATGGCCTAGCCACGCAATTCCTTTAGTCATGGCACCTGTTTCGTTAAACACGTACATGAATCCGCCAATAATGAGAACAAATAAAATGATATCAATGCTGTCATAAATTCCTTTGATCGGTGCTTCGAGCACGGCAATAAATCCCTGCGGATTTTTTTTAAGCGGCGCAAATGCGCCCGGAACCGAAACAGGTTTTCGGATATCGCCATTAGTGAATTTTTCAAGTGTAATATGAATGCCTAGGCTATCTAATGTTTTTTGAGTAAGAGGTAAACTGGTATTACCGGCATTTGTTGTTACGACAAAAGATTTTCCGTCTACCGAAAGTTTGGCATATTCACCTGCGGGCAGTATCCATGTACAGATCGCCGCGAGGATAATCACGATCATTAAGATTGGGATCGGGCCGGGAAGTGATCTTTTTTTCTTCATATTTATTTTATTCGCGTTAGCAGTTATTTCAGTTGATATGTTTTTTCGAGATAATTTATCAGGTCAATAGCGGATTGTTTTATTTTTTGCATCATCGGAATCATAGCTCTCCGGCTTCCGTTCATTTGTACTACTTTAAATTCCATTTGCTTCAGCAGTGTTCGGTCGTAGGTAAGTAGTGAGGGGTCATCAGTACTTTTTTTAATTGACCCGTCAGGGTTTTCCTGCCTTCGGAAAATTGCAGGATCAATTACATTAGATTCGGAATTTTTATAAGCATTATTCTCATCATTAAAAATGTTTTCCAATGTTCGCAATAACGGGAACTGGTTATAATAATCCATGATTCGATTTGAAGTTGCCGATTTGCGTATAAGGCGGAAACCTCCTGAATTGGTTAACTGGTCAAATGTACGGGTGTTGTTAACCAGCGGCGGCCTGCGGTTTCCCATCCTGGCAGCGTAATAAATGCCATCGCCATTCTTCCTGGCCATTTCCGGCGAGTCAAGAAATACGCAAAGGGAGTCGCATAAAACCACACTTGTGTTATCATCCTTCAATTGTTGATCAATTGTGGCAACATCATCTTTCAGGTCGGCTACCAATGATATAATATATTGCCGCTCCTTTTCTTTTTCCAACTGGTGTTCCCTGAAATTTTCCGCCAGGAAACCACAGAACACAGCCAGGAACAACATAAAGAATTCAAACAGGTAATGCTTAAATTTTTTTCCTGCCTGTGCGGCAGGCAAGCCTTCTGAATGTGGGTGATGATGTACCTCCATGCAAGTGATTTTTTTATTTCAAGTTATATTCTTTTTGTATCAGCGTTATTAAGCTAGTTGCAGATTTATATTGTTTTAAAATTTGTGCGCTATATCTGTGCTTCAAAATAATCACAACATAACTGAGCCGGTTGGCGTAATTGACCAGAAGGGTGGGTTCGGCACTCAGTAATCGGATGTGCGGATCAATATAGGATTCAAATCTTCGTGTAGTACTATCCCTCAAGTCGAGGTCAGCATATTTAAAATTGAATATGGCATACCTCAACTCATAGGCGCGATCCAGCTTATCGCTCAAATTAACAACTGTACTTAATAGAATATTTTGATTGAGCCAGTAATTGCTTATCTCATTGGCCACTTCCCGGTTTTTAATGAAATTCATTCCTCCTGCTTTAAGCTGTGAAGAAGTCCTGTCATTAAATGTTAGCACGAATACAATGGAATAATCGATCTGTAGCCGGTAAAGCTCCGGTATGTTAAGTTTGGCAGGGTCACTATACAACATTGTCTTCAGGGAATCTATTCCCCTTTCGGCATTAATGGCTCCCTGGTATCCACGCATCAGCATGCTGGTGTCACTTTTCAGATCTTCCAGCATCGATTCCATATACTGTTTTTCCCGGTGATGATTGGTAATATCTTCCCGTAAGCTCTCTGCAAAAAACCCCAGCGTTACTGCAAGAAAAATCATTAAGAACTCCAAAAAATATTCTTTGAAACCTTTCTTTTCTACGTGTGGATGGTGGTGTACTTCCATTGTTCGTCGTTTTTATTAAACTATGCTTTTAATCTATTATTCTTCACCAAGCTCTTTGTTGATCATCTTTATTAAAGATTCGTTTGCTGCATAAAGCCTTTTCAATGCAAAGGGGTTAGCAAAAGCCTGTACGGCATATATTTTATAATAAGTAATTAAAAATCTTCGCTCTTCGCCTGCTAAGCTCAGAGGTTGCATATCAGGTTGATAAGAATACTGGTCACCATCTTTCATTTTTTTGTTGTTCCAGAAATCATGTATATCTATCAGTTTTCCCGCCTCTCCAAAATTGTTGTCTTCTGTAGTAACGATACGGTCATTATAATTTATCAAATGGGTGACCATATCATTGTATTTGGCAATACTATCTATGAGCTTTTGGTTGTGCAGGTAGCGCATACTTCCGGAACTCACCATTTGCTGGTAGGTAGAAGTATTGATCGTTATGATAATATTTCTCTGCCCTATATACAATAAGCGACTTAGAGCTGGCAATTCTATATTTTCTTTTTTTTCATATAGAATAGAAATGATACTGTCATAAAGAGGTTGACTGGAGGTAAAAAGACTATCATAACTTTTAAAATATTTTTGATTTTGTAAAAGATCATTCCGGTAAGATTCAAGATAGTGATGAGCTGTTTTAGTTTCACTGAAATGTTCCCTGATGTTTTCAGCAATAAATCCCATCGTTACTGCAAGAAATATCATTAAGAATTCGAAAAAATATTCTTTGAATCGTTTCTTTTCTACGTGTGGGTGATGATGTACGTCCATTGTTATTTGTGATTTGTATTTTATTCATTTTATTTCCTGCATCCATTTTTTTATTAATGGAGAGAGCAATGCCACGAGCAGTGCGATAAAAGCTGTACCAAAAACAATTTTCAGAAATACATTACTGAAATAGGGCATCATGGTAACAGGATCGGTAATTCCATCCGGCACTGTCATAAAAGTTCCCAGTTTTCCTGCAAGGTATTCTCCGAGTGAAATTGATAAGTACATCAAACCCATAACCGTACTGGCAATTACCGTGGGAGAGAGTTTTGATGCCAGCGAATAAGATACAGGTCCCAAACATATCTCACCAATTTCTAAGAATATGTAGGCTACTATGATCATCATAACCGGTATCATACCTGTTGAGCGGTTAAAATAACAACTGGTCCATAACACGAGGAAACAAAAGGCCACAGCCAAAAAGGCAATGATATATTTGGTGGTGCTTCCGGGGTCTCTGTTCTTTTTGTGCAGCCATTGCCATGTTTTAATAGAGAGAGGAGTTAATATTACCAGCCAGGCGGGAGGGATAAAGTTGTTCATGGACAAGCCTGAAACTTTTATTCCGGCTACATCCAGGTTTACATTATGTAACACAAAAAGATTTAGTGAACCGGCGCATTGCTCATAGCATGCCCAAAACAAGGAACCTATCAAAAACATAACCAGGGCTGCCCACAATTTCCTTTGTTCCTGTTTAGTAAACCGTAATGAAAGGATGAGCACATAAATAAATGCTCCTGCAACCAACGGTAGCATAACAAAATTCATGGTGCCTGGATACTGCAGCAATAAAACAACCATTGCTATGATCCCTAAACTAAAGAGATAAATAATGGTTTCCCGGCTGAATAGTTTTAAAAAGATTTTCTCTTGTAATTTTTTTGTATCAGGGGGTGCACCATACGATTTATTGATGCCAAGGATAAATTGTATTTGCCCTATTATCATAAAAAAACAGGCAGCACCAAACCCAAGATGCCAGTTAATTTCCTGTCCCAGGTATCCACATATCAATCCGCCCAATGCTGCCCCGACATTGGCCAGCATGTAATACAGGGAGTAGGCATCATCTTTTTTTCTCAGATTGCTTTTGCTGTAAAAACTTCCTACCAAACTGCTGGCGGTACTTGCCCGAAATCCTGAACCGGTAGCTACCAATGCAAGTCCTGCAAAAAAGGGCTGTTGCAAAGGAATGGCGAGCGTAAGGTGGCCGGCTATTTGCAGGTAATTGCCCCATATAACAGATTTACGGGCACCCAGAAATTTATCAGAAACAACACCACCAAAAAAATTAAATCCCCACACTAAAGCTGCGTAAGCGGCCAGAACAGCGTAGCCCATGGGTTGTCCCAGCTTTAGCTGCGTAACAATATACGCGATCAGCAAAGCCTTCATCCCATAAAATGAGAACATGTCCCACATCGTGGAAAATGCAATGTTGTATAATTGCCTGGGATGTTTTTTGTTTTCCTGCTCAGCGGGAATTATCCCTGTTAAACTTCCTGTTTCTTCCATTGCTGCAGTTTTTATTTTTAATGATTGAGTAATAAATGGATGACTTGAATTTTGCATACTGCATCTTTATTGTTATAACACTTCTTTCTTTTCTGCATGCACGTGTGGTGAACTTCCATAAGATCTAGTCAGTTTTAGTGCCTTTTTTATTAAGCAATTTTATGAAAAAGAAGATGATTGAAAGAACCGCAAGCGATATGATGACACCGGTTATTTCGGTCCCCGGTAAATTGGAAAGTATCCATACTATTGCTAATGATGCGATTACGGGCACCACTATTCCCCCCGGATTGGTAAATCCTTTGCCCAGGTCATTTACCTTTTTAAAACGGAGTTTTATGACTGAGAGCGCAACTCCAAGATAAATTAGCAGCACTGAAGCACTTGCCAAAATGATCAATTGCCTGAATGCACCAAAAACTGCAAGTAAATAACTAATGACCGCATACAAAATGATAGCATAGGATGGTGTATCATATTTTGGTTGTACTTTAAAGAGCAACCTGGGAAAAATGCCGTCCCTTGCTCCCGCATATATCACCCTTGGGTTGGCAAGCATCTCGCCACTTAAATAACCCACCATTGAAATAACTGTCGCAATAACGATCAATATTTTTCCTGCATTATGTAAAATCACTTCAGCTACTGTAACCAATGGCGCCTCCTTAAAATCCTGCAAGTGGTCTCCTAAAATTCCCTGGGTAATGATTTGTATTGAAACATACAGCAGTAAGACAAATGAAAGACCGTAAAGAATTCCTAATGGAACAGTTCTGGCTGGATTTTTAAATTCGCCTCCATTACTAACAGCCGTTTCGATTCCCATAAAGGCATAAAATAAGACCAGCGTCGAGCTGCCAATATCATGTAGTGCGGGAAAACCTTTCCACGTAAGGTTATGTATGGAAATATGGCCAAACCCAAGTGCAATTAACAGAAACAATGGGATTAATTTACCCAGGGTGCTGACAATAACGAATTTTATTCCGCTTTTTGCTCCGCGGATATTTATATAGGCTAATCCTCCAAATAACACCAGAAAAAACAAAGGCCGGATAGAAGGTGTATCGATCGCGGGTAAAAAGAAGTGCAATGTTTTTGCAATTGCACTTGCAGTAGCTGCATCTGAAAAGAATGAGGATGCCATGTAAATCGTATTGGCTAAAAAACCGGCAAAAGGACCAAACGCTGTTTCAATGTAGGCATAAGTGCCCCCACTCACACTTATTTTACTTCCCAATTCCGCAAAACATAATGCAATAAAAAATATGGCGAGCGTGCAAACTGAATATGAGAGGATAGCTGCCGCTCCTAAGTTCTCAGCCGCCAGCGCAGGCAATACAAATATTCCGGTACCGACAGTAGCGTTTACGATTGCGACTGACAAACCTGCGGTGCCAATGGTTCGTTTCAGGTTTTCCTGCATCATTTTTGCGGATAAATTTTCATACTCCTGAAGATTATTTAGTCATCTTTCAAATGCAGCAATATCAGCGTAAACATCAAAAATTCCAGCACCCTTTCTGCTGCCCCGAGCCCGTTCCATGTAGCACTCTGCCACATGGCAAACCATTCTCCGCCGATCACCTCGAAGCCGATAAACCAGATTGCAATTCCAGTAATAATTCCTGCAATAGCCCAGTTTTTTGATGCATTAAAAACGGGCGCATCCTTTCTTATGTTTTTAAATAAAACCCAGCTTCCTTTTGTACAACAAAAAGCCATGATTGCCTCCAGCAGTATGATAACGATATAACCGGCATGAAACAAAAAAGGAGTACTAATACTCCTGTAATGCAAATGACTTACCCGAAATGTGGTATCCATCTTCATCACATGCTCCACAAAAAAATAATTGGAATAATAGTCAGTGACATTGCCAACTACGATCAGCAGAGACATTAATGCAATACCGGTTACAGAAATCGCTTTTGCAAATCGAAGCAGGACAGCAGTCGACGGCATATGTTGTTCGGTTGATTCGTTGAAATTTTCTCTTTCACATCCGGAAGCAGCATGCTTACCTCAATTAATGTCGGGGGCATAAATCATAATGTATTCAAGGGATAACAGGCAGGTGTAGAAAATGGTAAAACAGCAGATTCTTATTGGAAATCCGTTGAAAATTAAAAATACTAAAGTATTCTGAAGTAAAAGATTGATTTTCTGTTTAGACCAAAAATTGATTTGATCAGGCAATTCTTTTTCGAATGGGAAAGTATCGGCTGGCCTGGATCAAATTCGTTTATGCCTCGCCGTTATATTTTACGCTTTCGGTTAGGTTTCGTCGAAAAATTGAGATAACTGTTTACGTGTTTCGGTAGAAAAATTTCATGCTTCGGTAAATAGATCTATGTGTTTTGAAACATATTAACAAATATTGTTGCCATAGTTAAATCTTCATTTATCAAAACAAGAAAACCAAATGAACAGATTTTTATTATTATTCATGCTGCTTATGTGTAGTACTACACTCACATTTGCGCAAACCCGCACCATCAGGGGAAAAGTGACGGATGATAAGGGACAGCCCGTTAGCGGAGCATCTGTGATTATCAAAGGAACAAAGAGAGGGATTCCGGCAGACGCAGGAGGAGAATTTTCCATCAATGCGAAACCAGGCGATGTATTGGTTGTCACCTCAGCCAACTTTGCGAAATCGGAAGTGAGGGTAGGCGATCAAAATGAGATCACTGTTGTAATGAAACCTGCTGCTAACGTGATGGAAGAAGTAGTGGTTACTGCCCTTGGTCAAACGAGTAAAAAGGCCAAACTGGGTTATGCTACCACCACCATTAACAGCGAAACGATCAACCGTACCGCTATATCAAATCCATTTGACGGTCTTGCAGGAAAAATTCCCGGTGCAGAAATTTCCAACACGGGTGGCCCCGGTTCTTCTACCAAAATCATCATGAGAGGATATGGCGTAATAGCCGGTGGCGGTAATCAACCTTTGTATGTTGTGGATGGAGTACCGCTGACTGATGCAAGAGCAGGTTCAAGCGCTATCGGGCTAACCACACAAAATGATTATGGTAATGGTATCAATGATCTCAATCCAAATGACATCGAAAGCATTACAGTATTAAAGGGTACTGCCGCCTCGTCGCTCTATGGTTCCGCTGCGCGCAACGGAGCTATTATGATCACTACAAAACGTGGCAAGTCAGGAAGAATAAATGTAGATGTAGCAGCATCGGTTACATTCAGCAGCGTAGGTAAGTTACCAAACCTTCAAAAGGTTTTCGGACAGGGATGGAATGCAACGTTTATTCCAGGTGAGAATGGAAGTTGGGGACCGCGCCTCGATGGCGTAGTAAGGCCATGGGGCTCCATAGAAGATAACTCTCAACTGATAAAACCTTTTTCATTTATAGAAAATAATATTCGCGATTTTTATACGACGGGACTTGAGCTGAATAATTCAGTGGCCATTTCAGGGGGAAATGAGCATTCCACCTTTTATTTTTCTTATGGCAATGTTTCCAACGATGGAGTAATACCAACAAAAGCGGATTATCTCGGCCGGAATAATATTTCGTTGCGAACCAATAACCGGTTCAAGAACTTTCACATCAATGCTTCATTTAACTATGTGAACAGAAAAGTGAATCAACCCGCAACGGGACAGGGAAGCAGTTCAGGTTCCACCATTTTCCAGGACCTTTTGCAAATTCCTGTTGATTTACCCATTCACGATTTCAGCGCTTATACTAACAAATTTTTTGACGTGAATGGTTACTTTACTCCGTATGCCGAAAATCCTTACTATGGTATCCATAACAACAAAAACACTCAAACCGAAGACAGGTTTTATGGCGACCTGGATATGGGCTATCAATTTACCTCGTGGTTGTCGGCACAGCTCCGCATAGGAGGCGATGTATCCAATGCACGTGCATTTTCTTATAATGCAGTAAATGCACCAGATCCCGGAAGCTGGACGGGAGGCGCGAATACCGAAGGCCAGTCACGGACGCCTGATGTTGGTTCCGTTACTGTTGGCAATACCTATCTCGGCTCTGTGAATGGAGATTTTATTTTAAAACTTAATAAGGACGTTAGCAGCAACTTTAATATAGATGCGTTGGCCGGAGTGAACTATAGCCAGGCAGACAGTAAAACAAGCTTTGGCGCAATTACAGATTTACTGATTCCAGGTTTCTATAATTTATCGAACTCCACGAAGCAACCCACGACGGGAAATACCAGTACCAGCCAGCGTTTGATTGGTGCGTATGCACAGGCAACCATCAGCTATAAAAACCAACTGTATCTCACAGGAAACGCCCGCAACGACTGGTCGTCAACATTGCCGTTGGACCATAATCATTTCTTCTACCCGGGTGGCAATCTTTCATGGATTGCATCCAATACTTTGAACATAAAGAATCAAACCATATCCTTCTTGAAATTCCGAGCCGGTTATGGTAAAACAGGAACAAGTGCACCGGTGTACGATATTTACCCAGTCTTAATTGCGGGCGCTGTTCCATTACCTTTTGGCCAGATCAGTTTTCCTTTTGATGGCATCAGTTCATTCAGAATACAAAATGCCATTGCCAATGCCAACCTGAAACCGATCATCACATCTGAAGCCGAGTTGGGAATGGAAATAAGATTCTTCAACGACAGGATAGGACTGGATGCATCGGTCTATGATAAGAAAACAGACGGCCAGATTTTCAATGTGCCGATTGCGCCTTCTTCGGGTTATACTTCGCTTGTTCAAAATCTTGGCCTGGTTGATAACAAAGGAATCGAGTTATCACTCAACGTAAAACCGGTAGTGTCTAAAAATGTAACATGGTCTCTCAACTATAATTTCACGACAAACAAGAACAAGGTGGTCCGCCTCACTAACGGACTTACCAAAGTAACCATCTTCGGCATTATCGGCGGGGTTGAATTGGATGCCGTACCGGGTAAGCCGGCAACAGGAGTTTATGCATTTGGCCCGCAAATGACTCCCGATGGCAAGATCATTGTGAGTGCGAGCACCGGCAAGCCTCTTCCAACTACTAACCGCATCTATTATGGAAATGCGGAGAATGACTACATCATGGGATTTTCCAATTCGCTCAGATTTAAAGAATGGCAACTCAACTTTTCATTGGATTATCGCGTAGGCGGCGTATTTTATAGTAAAACAGCCGAACAGCTTTTGTTTACGGGCAATTCGATACCTACTACTTATAACGACCGCAGGCCTTTTATTCTTCCCAATTCTGTTGTACAAAGTGGCGTTGACGGAGGTGGTAAACCTATATACGTGGAGAACACAACTCCGATAACCGGAAACAGCTTCCAGGATTTCTTTCCTGAAAGCGGTAATCCTGCAATGGCGTATCAAAATGATATTATAGACAGGTCATTCCTGAAATTAAGGGATGTGTCATTATCCTACGCATTGAATTCGACAATAGCCCACAAGATCGGCATGAGAAATATATCACTTACCGTATATGCACGCAATCTTTTGTTGTGGACTCCGGCATCCAATCAATACATCGATCCGGAAGCCACCAACTGGGGCAATGATCTCTCGAGTCAGCTTGGAGAATTTGAAACAGCTCCGGTTTCCAAACAATTCGGTGTAGCATTAAAAGCAGGATTTTAAAATTTAATTTTTTGTAAAATGAAATTATATAGTCATAAAAAGCTCATTACCGCACTTGTTGCCTGTTTGTTGATATCAGGTATAAGTTGCCGAAAAACACTTGATATCAATCACGATCCGAACAATCCATCGCTTGATGTCGGAACGCCTAAAATAGTTTTCCCCGTTGCAGTGATGGGAGTGGCTGCAGAAGAAGGCGGTGACCTTGCCTTGATCGGTGGCATACTGGGTGAATATGTAACACAGGCTGCAGCAGCAAGCCAATATAAAAATATAGACCAGTATGATTTAAAGACAACCGATTTTAATGCGCAATGGACCAACATCTATGCATATGGGTTAAAGAACCTGCAGTTCGTCATAGATAAGGCCAATGCTGCAAAAGACTGGAACTTTTATCTGATGGGAACTGTGATGAAAGCATATGCAACGGGATTGCTCGTTGATATTTACGATAAGATACCTTTTTCGGAAGCATTGCAGGGAGTAAATAATCTTACTCCGCATTTTGATGATGGTTATACGGTATACGAAGATCTGGTTGCAGAAATTGATACTGCATTAGGTAAAGACTTTAGCGCAAATACGGCTATTGATTTACGGGCGACGAATGAGGGTAATGTAGATCTGCTGTTCGGAGGTGATATTGAAAAATGGAAAGCTTTCGCCAATACCCTTGAATTAAAACTGTATTTAAGAATGATCAATGCAAAGCCCGATGAAGCGAAAGCCGGTATTGAAGCATTGTATGCCCGCAACGCACAGTTTCTCACAGAGGATGCGAAAGTGACAGGCTTTATCGATGCAGCGAGTCAATCTAATCCTTTGTACGAACAAAATATTCGCCAGTTGAATACGGGAGGCAATCTCGTTGCCAGCAGAACTTTTCTTACGTATCTCCAGGCAAATGGCGATCCAAGGGCCGTCAACTTTTTTGGTGCAGGTGCTACGGGGCTGGACCAGGGCGATTTTTTAAACACATCAAGCGCTGCTTTGAGTGCAGCGGTTTTTAAAGAAAGCCCGACTGATCCTGTTGTGTTCCTTTCTGCCGCTGAATCCTATTTCATGCAGGCGGAAGCAAGAGAAAGATATTTTTCCGGGAATGGGGCAAAGGCACTTTATGACCAAGGCGTACTGGCAGCCTTTGCTGACCTGGGACAGGATGGAAGTTTGTTTGTTGCACCAGGTGGTGCTTATGAGTATCCATCGGGTACAATGGACCAGGATATTGAAGCGATTCTTACACAAAAATGGACATCCAATGCTTATGGGGTTCATTTCATAGAGGGATGGCTTGATAGAAACAGAACAGGCTTACCAAAAACAAGCCCGGTTTATTCAACTGATCCTTCATATGTACCAGGGCAATTTGTGGTTTCAAAAAATTCCATTCTGTCAGCAGGACAGTTTCCCAAACGACTGGTATTTCCTGATGTAGAAATTTCAACCAATCCGAACACGCCGGCACAGGTTCCTATAACTACGCCGGTTTGGTGGGGCATGTAAACTAAAACTGAAAAAATTCAATGATGAAAAAAAATATTATTCTTCTGATAATTATTGCCGGTGTGATTTCATCCTGCAAAAAAGATACAGTTGTCATTACACCCGACAGGGTGGGTATTTCGAGAGTTACTTATTATGTGAACATCACGCTCGCCGGTGATGATGTTATGTCCCTGGTACAAGGTGGCACCTTTACAGATCCCGGCGCAACCGGTGAAGCAGGAGGGCAGAGTGTGCCTGTAACCGCCACCGGAAGCGTGGATCCGTCGACTGTTGGATTATATACTATCACTTATTCTGCAACAAATAAGGATGGCTATAGTTCTTCAGTAACGAGAACCGTTGTAGTGATTCCCTCTTCCGAAATACCCGGAGTTGACCTTTCCGGTACGTATGTTGCCGTTCCGGTTGGTACCACTCCCGGTCCTGCGACTATTACCAAAGTAGCGCCCGGTGTGTATTACAGCACTGACTTATGGACGGGAGGTGCGGTGATTCCCGGTTATTTTATCTGCGTTGACGGAAGCACTTTAATTGTTCCTCTTCAAAGTACAGGATATGGCCGTATGGAAACCGAAACTGACGGCACTTATAGCAATGGCTTAATTACGTGGACGCTTACCTTACTCGACCAGGGCCCTTATACCGCAACAAAAAAATGGCAAAAACAATAAAATATCAATCGACAAGAAATGAAAAAAATAGTCTCAATAATAATTGCATCTGTTGGAATTTTTATGTTTAATTCCTGTCAGAAAGTAAAGCCTGCCGGTGCCACAGCCGCGGTAAAAATGGCTAATGAATGGTGGGTCACCCTGGATCTGAATGGCGTGCAGGATGTATATGGTATCGGGCATTTTCTGATTGCTACTTATAATACTTCCGCTAATGACGATTCGATCTGGGTAGATGACTACGGCAATGGCTGGAATGTTAAATTCAAGGCTGCAGCGGATTTTAACAATCTTACATTTACCGCCAACAGTGCACCAAACGAATACTACAACATAACCGTAAATGAAACTGATGGTAAAATTTTACCAAAGGCAGGACATTCCAAATCAGGCAATGTGGCCGACAGTATTCACATGAAAGTGGAATTTTCAGATGATCCCGGAGATATATATGAAATGAACGGTGTGGAGCGAACCAAGTTTCCGGAAGACGATTACTGATGTAATTTCACTAAGGGATCAGGATAAGGTTACACATTGTTGTAGCCTTATTTTTTTGAAACCGACAATGGACGCAATCTTCCTTTCATGGAATGCATTGTAAAATTCACTTTGGAATCAATAAATTTATTATGTAAAAAAAACAACCCCGGATTTCGTATACGCGTATCCGTTATGAAGTGGCTGTTTAATATTTTATGCTTATGAAACAAATTTATTTTATCTTTTTGTCGATGATTTTTTATTGCTGCAAAACGTTTAGCCAGACCTCAAATGAATTAATCACTACTGCTGACTCACTATACGCAAATCAAGACTGGAAAGCTGCTGCTGCTGAATATGAGAAAGCATTTGCTTTGGATGCTACTCCAACGGCCTTAACTACGAATAAACTTGGATTTGCTTATCTGAATATGGGCGAATATGACGATGCAGTTAAAAGCCTTGAAGTGTCTTTACTGAAAAAACCGGTACCAGGGCTGATTTTTATTGTAATGTCACGCCTGGCGAAGGCATATGCCGGAAGTGGTAATAAAGAAAAATCCTTTGAAGAATTAGACAGTGCGATCACGCATGGATATGCAAATATTGTTGAACTCGATAGTTCTAAGGAATATACCCAATACAGGAATGATGCAGTGTTTAAAGAACTGGTAACAAAAGCTACCAACAATGCTTATCCATGCATGAAAAATCCCCTCCAGCGGGAATTTGATTTTTGGATAGGGGATTGGGATGTTTATCAAACGGGAACCAACAAACTTGTGGGTCTGAGTTCTATACAAATGATTTCAGGTGGATGTTCTATTCTCGAAAATTGGACTGCCATCGGGTATCCAAACTCCGGAAAGAGTATGAATTTTGTGGATCCGGCGACCAATAAATGGAAGCAGGTTTGGGTTGGCTCCGGTGGTGCGGTTACTGAGTATGTGAATGGCGTTTATAAGGATAGTGCCATGCAATTTGAGGGCACAATGCCAATACCACAAGGCATGGCGAAAGTTCGGTTCAGGTTTTTCAACCAGGGGCCTGACCAGGTCCGGCAGTTCCAGGAATACTCGAATGATGAGGGCAAAACCTGGAATGTGTCTTACGATCTCACATATATAAGAAGAAAGAGGTAGAATGAATAGGATAAAATGTATTTGACATGAAAAGCAAAAAGCCCCGATACTGAGGCTTTTGTTGCGAAGGGAGGGATCGAACCTCCGACCTTCGGGTTATGAGCCCGACGAGCTACCGCTGCTCTACTTCGCGATTTAAGGAGTGCAAATGTAAGGCGATATTATTGCGAAACCAAATTTTCAGAACATGCTCTTTTGATAATGTCAACTCAGTTCTTTAGGGCTTCAGCAATGAGGCTTTTTTAATTCAGTAATTTTGCCCGCGAAATGAAATCTGGATTCGTAAACATTTTTGGTAAACCCAATGCAGGTAAAAGCACTTTGCTCAATGCGCTGATGGGTGAGAAGCTGGCTATCGTTTCACCAAAAGTGCAAACTACACGCCATCGCATAAAGGGCATATTAACTGATAAAAATTACCAAATAATTTTTTCGGATACACCCGGAATCATTGAGCCAAAATATAAGCTACACGAAAAAATGATGGCCGTAGTAAAGAGCAGCTTGGAAGATGCAGATGTTGCGTTATTGATTGTTGACTTAAAAGATAATCCGGAAGAGGCGGATGAAATCTTTTCTTCGTTGAAATTGAAAGTACCTGCAATCGTTATATTGAATAAAGCTGACACAGCCGATAGGAAAACGCTGGAATCGGTTAAGGAATTTTTTTCTGAAAAAAAGTACGCTACGAAAATTGTTGCAGTATCTGCTTTAAGGAAGACAGGCATTAGTGAACTGCTGAATTCGATAATAGATTTATTACCCGAAGGCAGCCCGTTTTACGAAGATGATAATCTCAGCGATTTACCGGTAAAATTTTTTGTCGGGGAAATTATCAGGGAAAAAATATTTTATTTATACCAGGATGAAATTCCTTATCATGCAACCGTGCTGGTACAGGAGTTCAAAGAAAAAGTAACGCTTACAAAAATAGCCGCAGATATTATCTTGCAGCGGGAAACGCAGAAAGGAATTGTCTTGGGCGAAGGTGGTAAAAAGATAAAAGAATTAGGAACTTTGGCGAGAAAAGAAATAGAAGAGTTTATCGGGCGCAAAGTCTTCCTTGAATTGTTTGTAAAAGTGCGCCCCAAGTGGAGAGATAATGAGGTGCATTTGCGGGAATACGGATATTAAATGTGTCGATGTCAGAATAGTAAAATAGGATAGTATGTTGTTTTCGAAAAAGCTTTTTAAATCGTGCATCGTAATTCGTACATTGTACATTGTACATGTTTCAGGCTGTTAATTTTAAAATAGAACTTAAACACACAGGATGAATTCTTTCGGACGAATATTTAGAGTAACCGTCTTTGGCGAATCGCACGGCGACTATGTTGGTATTAATATAGATGGTTGTCCGGCGGGACTGAGAGTTACCGTGGCAGATTTTGCAGAAGATATTGAGAGGCGCAAGCCCGGTGCAAGGGGTACCACGCCGCGTAAGGAAGATGATATTCCTGAATTGATTAGCGGCGTGTTCAATGATAAGTTAACCGGAGCTCCATTAACCATTTTATTTAAGAACAGTAATACACGAAGCGCTGATTATGAAAAACAGCGCGCTTTTCCGAGGCCCGGGCATGCGGATTTTGTAGCAAGCAAGAAATTCAAGGGTTTTGAAGACTATCGTGGTGGCGGGCATTTCAGTGCAAGGATTACTGTGGGCATCGTAGCGGCCGGCGTAATAGCAAAAAAAATTATAGGATCATTATTACCGGACAAAAACGTTTCCATACAATCAATAATTGTTAAAGTAGGAGGCGAGCGGGATATCGAAGAAGGTTTGCAGAAAGCGATCGATGCAAAAGATTCTGTAGGCGGTATTTTGGAATGTACAGTAAAAAATTTGCCTATTGGGCTCGGTGAGCCATTTTTTGATTCCGCTGAATCGCTGATCAGTCATGCGATGTTCGCTATTCCGGCTGTGAAGGGCATTGAATTCGGTGCAGGATTTAGAGCAGCAAAAATGTTTGGCAGCGAGCATAACGATGCCATCATTGATATGGATGGAACGACTGCAACTAATAACGCAGGTGGAATAGTTGGTGGTATCACCAACGGGAATGATCTTGTATTTCGTATTGTAATAAAGCCAACTTCGTCCACTCCTAAAGAACAAAATACATTGAATATTGAAACGGGAAATGTAGAACCTTTTTCGGTAAAGGGACGTCATGATCTCTGCGTTGCTTTACGTGCCCCGGTAATTGTAGAAGCAATGATAGCAATCGTTTTGGCGGATCTGTTGATGATAGAAAATTCCAAAAAGTGATTACACCAGTCAACTAATTAGCTGATCACACACTCACATCTTCGATGAAAAAGAATTCTGTTTCTTTATCCTTATTTAAATTGATCGACAGTATATCAAACTGAATCCGCTTCCATCGGGGATGAGCAATTAGATATTCTTCTGATGCGTTGAGGAGATTCAGGATTTTCTTTTTGCTTACGTCGTCTTCCGGATAGCCGAATTTGGTATTTCTTCTTGTCTTTACTTCAATGAAATGTAAGATATTGTTCCGGGACGCGATAATATCTACTTCCCAATTGCCAAATCGCCAGTTTCGGTGAAGAATTACGAAATCCTTTTTTAACAGGTATTCCACAGCCATCTTTTCGCCAAGAGCCCCTGTGGTATTATGTTGCGCCATTTTTACAATATAAGTTATCTTTCGTAAAGTTGGTAACTTGGTAAAAGTTTATTTCTATTACTTAAATTTGTAAAAAACAAAGAAATGAAAATTACCAGGCAAAATATTATCGGTTTATTATTGTTAATTATTGTGGCTTCTTTATATCGCGTAATGCCGGGAAGGCCCTTCGGATTTGCCCCGCAGTGGGCCATGGCCATCTTCGCGGGCGCTATTATTAAAGACAAGAAATATGCTTTTATACTGCCGTTGCTTTCTATGTTCATTTCCGATGCACTGTACGAAGTGCTGTACCGAAACGGCGTGGGAAACATCAGAGGTTTTTATGACGGCCAGGTTACCAATTATGTATTATTTACGCTAATGACTTTCTTTGGCTTCTTCATAAAAAATTTCAAGATCAGCCGTATTGCGATTGCTTCTGTTGCGGCACCTACCGTATTCTTTTTCCTGTCCAATTCATTGGTATGGCTAAGCAGTTCACCAGATGCTGGATACAACAGGCCCAAAACTCTCGTTGGATATTTCCAGACATTGAATGACGGCATACCATTTTATGCATGGAGCATTGCGGCCACACTGGTTTTTTCAGGGATTCTATTTGGCAGCTACTATCTCCTCAGTAAAAATTCATTGCAATCTGCGCCACAAAAGGTATAATTACAATCAGAGGTCATATTGCGGTGCCACACTTTGATTGATGGCCTCAAGTCGATATTTATCCGTAAATATTTTCGCTATGCGAAAAGGACAATACTGTAACTTAGGTGAGAGAATGTATCCAGAACTAAGCCTTTTGCAATGAAGCCTTTTATCTTTTCTGTCTTATTTTATTTTGTTATGACAACGGGAAATGCACAGTCGACCTTATTTGGCGACTATCAATCCATACCGCAGCCAAAGGCTCCGAAGGAGCGACATATTATGGAGCAGCACGGTGACGTACGTGATGACGAATATTATTGGCTCAAAAGTAGGGACAGTGATGCGGTGATAAAATATCTCAATGAAGAGAATGATTATTACACCAAAGTGATGAAACCTACAGAGAAGTTGCAGCAAAAACTTTACGATGAAATGCTTGCGCGGATAAAACAAGACGATAATACAGTGCCCTATTTAAAAAACGGATATTATTATTATACACGCTATGAGACCGGCAAGCAATATCCCATCTTTTGCCGCAGAAAAGGTAGTGAAACAGCGCCTGAAGAAATTCTGGTGGACGCAAACGTAGTAGCACAAGGGCATCCGTTTTGTGTGGTTACAGGCATCAATGTAAGTCCTGACAACCGTTATCTGGTTTATGCGGTTGATACTACCGGGCGATATTTATTCAATGCATTTGTAAAAGATCTTCAAAGTGGTGCTTTGCTCACTGATAAATTCCCAAGTGCATTTGGTAATACCGTGTGGGCCAATGATTCCAAAACTATTTTTTATGACACCAAAGATTCCGTGAGCCTGCGGACTGATAAGATATGGAGACACATGCTTAATTCTCCGGTTGAAAATGACGTGTTGGTATTCGATGAAAAAGATGAAACAGCTTATGCAAATATCAATAAGTCGAAATCTGAAAAATATATTTTTATTAATTCGGGTTATACACAGAATTATGAGACGCAGTTTATCAGCGCCGACCGACCCGAAGATAAACCACAAATTATCGCACCGAGAGAACCGGGATTTTATTATACAGTGGAAAATTTTGGTGATAGTTTTTACATAAGAACGAACTACAAAGATGCACTGAATTTTAAGCTCGTGTCTGCGCCGGTAAATAATTTCTCAAGAAGTAACTGGCATGATGTAATTCCTCATCGCGACAATGCATTACTGGAAGGCTTCGACGTGTTTAAGAATTATCTCGTGCTGAGTGAACGGACCGAAGGGATTGCCAAAATAAGAATTATTGGCTGGCACAATGGGGTCGACAAACACATTGCTTTTGAAGAACCGACATATGTTTCGGAACTCGACTATAATCCTGAATTGAATACAGATATCGTTCGTATTGATTATTCTTCTATGGTGACGCCGTATTCTGTGATTGACTACAACATGAATACCGGCGAAAGAACTGTGAGAAAGGTGCAACCTGTGATTGGCTATAATAAAGATGAATACATAAGCGAATATAAATGGGCCACAGCAAGAGACGGCGCGAAAGTGCCTGTATCTATACTCTACAAAAAAGGTACAGTTTTGAATGGCAAAAATCCTTGTTTTTTATACGCATACGGTTCGTATGGTGAATCCACTGATCCATATTTCAGTTCAAATATATTGTCGCTTGTAAATCGTGGGTTTATTTACGCGATTGCACACATACGCGGCGGTATGGAAATGGGTTTCAAGTGGTATAAAGATGGAAAGATGATGCATAAGATGAACACGTTTAATGATTATATTGATTGCGCGGAATATCTTGTAAAAAACAAATACACATCGCCTGGTAAGCTGTTTGCCAATGGCGGCAGCGCAGGTGGTTTGCTAATGGGCGCTGTTAGTAATCTTCGGCCTGATTTATTTAAAGGCATAGTAGCCGATGTACCTTTTGTAGACGTGATCACAACAATGAGCGATTCAACGATTCCGCTGACTACCGGGGAATATACCGAATGGGGAAACCCTGCTATTGCGGAGCAGTACTTTTATATGATGAAGTATTCGCCGTACGATAATATAGAAAGGAAGAGTTATTCCAATATGCTGGTTACAACGAGTTACAGCGACAGCCAGGTACAATACTTTGAACCGGCTAAGTTTGTCGCGAAACATCGCGAGATGTATACCGGCGATCACTTGCTGTTATTATATTGTAATATGCATGGTGCACACGGCGGTTCTTCCGGACGCTTCGACAGGCTGCATGATGTAGCTCGCCGGTATGCATTTATACTTGGTTTGCTGAATGAAAATAATTGAATGCTTTTAAAGATCAACAATCAACATTTTCGAAATCATTGTAACTACTGTAAAGATTTGCGCAGGTATTTTCATCACATCCCCATTATCACCCTTTTGATTATATGCGTGTTGTCGAAAAACGGCGCCGGGGCGCAGATAAAAACGGATACATTACTTGAAAATATTTTTGCAAACAATCATGACTCACTTTTTCAGCAGGTTTTATCACATAAAAATTACTACCGCCTGCAAATAATCTACACGCAAATAAGCAGGGATAAAAACAATGTACCGCATTTTAAGGATTATTATTTTAATGTTGACTCGCTAATGTATTTTAATCCGGCTTCTACCGTGAAACTGCCGCTGGCGGCGCTTTCGCTGGAGAAACTCAACCGGCTGAAAGTGCCGGGCGTAAATAAATTCACTTCGATGCGATTCGATAGCGGGTATGTTAGCCAGGTGAAAGAACTTGCTGACAGCACTGCTGAAGATGGTTTGCCTTCGATAGCGCAATTTATCCGTAAAGCATTTCTCATCAGCGATAACGATGCGTACAACAGGATGTATCAATTTGTGGGACAAAAGACAATCAATGAAAGCCTGCATGCGAAAGGATATAAAGATATTCGCATCATCCGGCAATTTATGGGTTTTACTGAAGATGAAAACCGCCACACCAACCCTGTAAATTTTATTAATAAAAACGGGCGCATAATTTATCATCAACCGGTTTTGTACAACAACGATTCCTTCGATTTTTCACATAATGTAAAATTGGGTAAAGCGCATTACGACAATCACGACAGCCTTATCAACGAGCCGATGGACTTTACTAAAGGCAATAATGTTTCGCTGCACGACTATCAGCAGATATTGCAGTCTATCCTGTTTCCTTTGTCTGTTCCGGCGAAGCAGCGTTTTGATCTTACCAGTGAAGATTATGCATTTCTGAAAAAATTTTTATCGCAATATCCATCCGAAACCAATTATCCTAAATATGATACGAGTGAGTACTACGACAGCTACGTAAAATTTTTCTTTCAAAATGCATCGCATAAAATTCCAGCCTACATCAGGATATTTAATAAAGTGGGATGGTCGTACGGGTTTGATACGGATATTTCATACATAGTTGATTTTAAAAATAAGGTGGAGTTTATGCTTGCCGCTACCATTTATGTAAACAGCGATAATACGCTGAATGATGACAAATATGATTATGAAACTGTTGGCAACCCTTTTTTATACCAGCTTGGGCAAACCATCTATCATTACGAACTGAGCAGGCATAGGAAATACAAACCAGACCTGTCGGATTTTAGAATTCAATATGATCATCGCAATGCCAGTGATAGGAGGCCCTCCATCAAAAGCGCGGATAATTGAACTGGCGACCGGATTTCTTTTTGAAAAAAAATAGGTGGCATTTAGCCCAATGAAGTTCAGGAATAGCTGGCTCGTGAAAAGGTATTTCCGCCCCCGTTTAGCCAATCCATCGGGCGAAACAGGCATCGGAGTTTCCTGAAATACTCTAAGGTACCCAAAGGCTTTTTTGACACCGGGGAAATAGCGTTAGCAAATCAATCAAATCAAATGAACCGCGACAATTGTAAATTCGCTTCAATTTCTCACCTGATACAATTTTCGGATAATGAAACAAACTTTACTGGTTACTGCTATCTTTTTGTTGTTTGGCACCGGCATCGATGCCCAACGCCGCCGTCCCCATTTCGATTTTGACACGGCCTATGCCCGTACCCATTACAACAAATACGAGTACATGATCCCCATGCGCGATGGCGTAAAATTATTTACCGCTGTATATGTGCCAAAAGATACCAGCAGAGATTATCCTTTCATGATGGAGCGCACCTGTTATTCGGTGGCGCCTTACGGCATCGATCAATATCCTTACCTGCTTGGGCCTTCTGAAGACTTTATGAAAGAAGGTTTCATATTCGTATACCAGGATGTTCGCGGCAAACACCATAGCGAGGGCTCCTGGACGGAGATCACTCCTTTTATAAAAAATAAAACCGGTTTGCAGCACGATGAAGCATCCGATACTTACGATGCGGTTGACTGGCTTGTCAAAAATATTCCGCACAATAATGGAAAGATGGGCGTGTGGGGCGTTTCATATCCCGGCTTTTTTGCCACCAACGCGGCCCTGGCCGGGCATCCCGCCATCAAAGTAGTGTCGCCGCAGGCGCCTGTATCCAACTGGTTTTTGGGAGATGATACACATCACAATGGCGCTTTCTTCATTATGGACGAATTTGATTTTGATTATTGGTTTGCCAATTCTACCAACGGTCCCAACAAAGACAAAATGCCTAACCTCGACGTAAAGTATAGCGATAACTATAAGTTCTTTCTCGACATGAAAACGGTGCCTCATGTCAATGATCTCTACTATCATCATCTCGTTCCGTTCTGGGATACCATTCTCATGCATCCCAATTATGATGCGTGGTGGCAAGCGCGCGACATCCGGAAGTTTATGGATAATATAAAACCGGCAACGCTTTTTGTTGGCGGCTTTTACGATGCAGAAGATCAGTGGGGCGCCATAAATATGTATGAAAGCACGGAACAAAAAAATCCGGACAACCAAAATTTTATCGTGATGGGTCCGTGGTACCACGGCGGCTGGGCCAGTATGGACATGGACCACCTTGGTGACATACCCTTTGGTTTCAACACAAGCCGCTGGTTTCAGAAGAACGTAGAGTTCCCGTTTTTTATGCATTACCTCAAAGGCGCGCCAATGCCTGCGGAGCCCGAAGCATTGTTATATGACGTAGGTGCAAACCGCTGGAATACTTTCACGGAGTGGCCGTCGAAAAATATTGTGCCTGCCAAATTATATTTCAATGAGGGCAACACGGTAAGTTTTGCACCACCCACCAGCGCGCATTCTTCCGACGAATATATTTCTGATCCTGCAAAACCCGTTCCTTACGAAGGCGGCGTGCGCTCCGGCAGAGGCGTCACCTATATGGACGACGATCAGCGCTTTGCTGCGCGACGGCCCGATGTACTTACATTTGAAACACCCGTGCTCGATAGCAACGTCACGCTTGCGGGCGCCGTGCACGCCAACCTGTACGTTTCCGTTTCGGGCACCGATGCAGATTTTGTGGTGAAGCTGATCGATGTATATCCCGATTCCATGCGAAACTATAAGATGGACGATAAGGTGGTGCCTGCCGGCGGATACCAGGCATTGGTTCGTGCAGAGATCATGCGGGGCAAATATCGCAACAGTTTTACCACACCCGAGCCCTTTGTGCCCGGCAAGCCAACCCTGGTTAGCTTTCACGTGCCCGACGTATTATATACATTCAAAAAAGGACATCGCATTATGTTGCAGGTGCAGAGTTCCTGGTTTCCGTTGGTAGACATGAACCCGCAGGTGTTTGAAGATATTTACAAAGCACAGCCGGGCGATTTTAAAAAAGTTACTATAAAACTATATCATCAAAAAGACATGCCCTCAAACCTGCAGTTGGGAATTTTGCCCGCAGGGCGCCAGCAGGTTTTTGAAATTGGAAATGATCAATAATGTATTTTGTTTTTTTGTGCGCCTGGCTTACCATCCAACGATAACGCACAAACGATTTTGTAAGAAATTTGGAGCTGTCGGCGGTAGTGCATGCATCATCTATAGTCCGGGCTATCACTGCTACTCCGCCGCAAACCCACGCAGCCATCACACCGCGCCTGCCCGCGGACCTCAGCGTGGTATCCGTTCTTCCGATGAGATAAAAGGCAATAGCACCGATAATTTTCAGAGCGTAGACAATTGCAAAATTGCTGATCCTGGTGAGAATTGCGGCGCCATCTATTTCGGGCGTGCCGTGCAAGAAAAAATAATTTCCCATAGCAATAGGTGTTTAGGTTATAAAATTGTGGCGTGAAAATAGGGAAAATTGGCTTTTTAATAATTCAATTTATGCCGGCCCGGGATGGGGGACTATTTTTGTTCAGTTGCGGGTTCGTTCGGCGAATGCTTTGTATTCGAACTTAATTCGGTGAAACCAAAACAAGGCCGGAAGTTATAATGAATTCAATTCAGCGAGGCCCTGTATTCATTCGGTGATTGGCCAACTCGTTGCTTAAACAAGCGTGTAAAATGTTGTGGATATTTAAAACCTAATTCGTAGGCAACCTGGCTCACTGATTTGCTGTGATCAAATATTTTTTCTTTCGCTATTTCAATAAGCTTCGACTGTATATATTCCTGTGCTGTTTTCCCGGTTTCTTTTTTTACCAGGTCGCCAAAGTAACCAGGCGACAAATGCAATTCACCGGCGCAATAAGCCACCGAAGGCAATCCAACTGTTTGTGGATTATCTGTCTCAAAGTATTCGTTTAGTAAAACTTCAAACCTTTCTAAAGTTCCTTTATGAACATCATCGCGGGTAATAAACTGGCGATCATAAAAGCGTATGCAATAGTTCAGGAACAATTCAATGTTAGATACAATTAATCTTTTGCTATGCCTGTCAATGGCGTGTTCTAATTCATATTGAATTTTTGAAAGGCAATCCATTACAATTTTCCTTTCCCGTTCAGACAAGTGAAGCGCCTCATTGGATTGATACCCAAAAAAAGTATAATCATGAATATGCTTACCAAGCGAAGTGCCATGAATCAGGTCTGGATGAAACACCAACGCATAGCCTTTGGGTTGATAGGTTTCTCCCTTACTATTGACACCTGCCACCTGTCCCGGTGCCAGAAAAACCAGTGTGCCCTCCTGGTAATCGTAAATATGCCGGCCATACACCAAATCACCGCACTTCACATCTTTTAAAAATATGGTATAGAAACCAAAATACATCTTCGAGCCTTGTCGTGGGCTTGCTTTTGACAGGTCAACAACACTCACCAGCGGATGCAGTGTTTCATTATTGTTGAACACATTGTAATCATTGATCGTTTCAAATCTTCGTATGGTATCCATAACACTGTCTTTTTTACAACTCAAAAATACTTTTTTATTCAACCCTTCATTAATGCACAGTGCTTAATCAGCAATATTGGTAGATAAATCCGCAATCTGTATACCATGCAGGCCAAAAAATGCAAAGACCTTTGCACAATAAGAAAGATGCGGACAATGCAAAAAATCAAACTGAATAACGGAGTTGAAATGCCGATCCTCGGGTTTGGCGTTTTCCAGGTAAGAGATCTCGAAGAATGTGAAAGAAGTGTTATTGATGCTATAAATACGGGCTACCGTCTGATTGATACTGCCGCTTCTTATATGAATGAAGAGGCAGTTGGTAAAGCAATTAAGAGAAGTGGTGTACCAAGAGAAGACTTATTTATCACTACCAAACTTTGGATTCAATCCAACGGTTATGAAGGAACAAAAAGGGCTTTTGAAAGATCTCTGAAAAGATTGCAATTAGATTACGTGGATTTATACCTCATCCATCAACCTTTCGGAGATGTGTATGGTGAGTGGAGAGCGATGCAGGAGTTGTACAAAGAAGGAGAGGTGAGAACGATTGGAGTGAGCAACTTTCAGCCGGACCGTCTTATTGATTTGATTATTCATAATGAAATTGTGCCCGCTGTTAACCAGGTAGGAACCCACCCGTTCCACCAGCAAATTGAAACACAAAAATTCCTGCAGGAAAATAATGTGCAGATAGAATCATGGGGCCCGTTTGCCGAAGGCAAGAACGATATCTTTAAGAATGAATTGCTTGCTTCTATCGGGAGGAAATACAATAAAACTATTGCACAGGTAATTCTGCGCTGGCTTACGCAAAGAGGTGTGATTGCCATTCCAAAATCGGTCCGCAAAGAAAGAATGGAAGAAAATTTCAATAGCCTCGATTTCGAATTAAGTGCTGGGGATATGGAGGCTATCAAAACATTGGATACAAATGCAAGTGCATTTTTCGACCACCGTGACCCAGCAATGGTGAAGTGGCTGGGAGAAAGAAAACCGGATGTTTAATTCGTAATAAGAAAAATCATTATTCATCCCAAAAACATAAACTAATATAAATATGAAATCATTATTTTTCGGACTATTCCTGTTGATATTTGCTGGTGCACAATCATCTTATGCACAACAGCCGCCAACAGAAACGATTCAAACTGCAATAAACAACACTCCTGAACAACAGGAAGTCATCAACCTTTCAAAACAGAAATGGGATTGGATGGCGGACAAAAATGTTGATTCTTTAAATGTACTGTTTGATGACAAAGCCATGTTCATTCACATGGGTGGTAGCTGGGGAAAAACGCAGGAGCTTGCTACCATAAAAAGTGGCGGTATTTGGTATAAGCATGCGGAGGTTTACGCAGTAATAGTAAATATCATTGATAACACAGCTATCCTGTTAAACGACATCGACCTGGTGGCGGTAGTTGGTGGACACGAAGTCACCAATCCTTTTATGGTTACTGAAGTGTATGTGAAAGAACATGGCAAATGGAAGATGGGCTCACTCACTTTTTCGCATTTGCTAAGACCCGTTAAGATGAATAGCAATAGTGAGTAGCAGCATCAGCATTGTTGCTATTTGATTTTTGTAATTACTTGTTTGGATTAAGTATGTTTATTCCTTATGTCAGTTCGTAACTTTATTCTTCAATTTTTAAAATATATTAGTGATGAAAACACGTAAATTAGGAACCCATGGCCTCGAAGTTTCATCTATTGGCCTGGGTTGTATGGGAATGAGTTTTTCTTACTATCCTTTTCCCGAAAAGAAAGATTCAATAGATCTTATTCATAAAGCCGTTGAGCAGGGAGTAACTTTTTTTGATACAGCAGAAGTGTATGGTCCTTATACAAATGAAGAGTTGGTTGGCGAGGCATTACAGCCTTACCGCGATGAAGTAGTAATCGCTACCAAATTTGGTTTCAATATTGTTGACGGAAAAATGGTGGGAGTAAACAGCAAACCTGAACAAATCCGGAAAGCAACAGAAGGTTCATTGAAAAGATTGAGAATCGATGTGATCGATCTTTTGTATCAGCACCGCGTAGATCCCAATGTACCGATAGAAGATGTAGCCGGAACGGTGAAGGATTTGATCAAAGAAGGAAAAGTAAAATATTTTGGTTTAAGCGAAGCAGGTGCAAACACAATTCGCAGAGCACATGCCGTGCAACCGGTATCTGCATTACAAAGCGAATATTCCCTGTGGACGCGCCAGCATGAAAAAGAAATTATTCCTGCAATCGAAGAACTCGGAATTGGTTTGGTTGCGTTCAGCCCTTTAGGTAAAGGGTTTTTAACCGGTAAGATCAATGTGAATACCAAATTCCGGGAGGGCGATTTCAGAAATATACTTCCGCGATTTACCGAAGAAGCACGAGAAGCCAACCAGGCATTATTGGATGTGATCAATCAATTTGCCAAAAAGAAAAATGCTACGCCTGCCCAAATTGCATTAGCATGGGTATTGGCTCAAAAGCCATGGATCGTTCCTATTCCCGGAACTACCAAACTGCATCGCTTAACAGAAAACATCGGTGCAGCAGCCATTACATTTACTAAGGATGAATTGCAGGAAATAGAAAATGCCTCATCTCAAATTAAAATATCAGGCACGCGATATCCTGAAGCGTTGGAAAAGACAACGGGACTATAAGAGATTGGTTTGAATTATTTTATTGTTACGGAAATATATCTTAAGAATTATTACAATTATCCTAAAAAAGTATTGTCGTAACTTCATACTCTATTTCCATCAAGTGTCGATTTAAATTTTCTCCATATGGCAACATATAATCTCACCGTAAACGAAAAATCATACACTATCGATGCAGAACCTGATATGCCATTGCTCTGGGCTATCCGCGATTTGGTTGGATTAAAAGGAACAAAGTTTGGATGTGGTATGGCATTGTGTGGCGCATGCACTGTTCATTTGGATGGCAGCCCTACGAGATCTTGTCAGATTCCATTGAGTGTACTCAGACCAGGGCAGAAGATCACTACTATCGAAGGCATTTCGAAAAACCTCGATCATGTGGTACAGAAAGCATGGATCGAGGAACAGGTGCCTCAATGTGGCTATTGCCAGTCGGGCCAGATCATGTCTGCAGTAGCATTGCTCGCATCCAATCCTAATCCAAGCGATGAAGATATTGACAACTATATGTCCGGAAATATTTGTCGCTGCGGTACCTATCCAAGAATCAGGAAGGCAATACACACTGCTGCAAAGATGGCGACTACCAAAGGATAATTAGTATATCATGAATTATTGATTTAAACAATTTTCGGTTGTTTCATTAAATCTTACAACGATGACAGTAATTTCAAGACGTAATTTTCTCAAAACTTCCGGCGGTGCCACAGTCGGTTTATGGATTGGTATTTCTCTGCTGGATGGATGTGTTACCAAAAAATCTGTTGCAGGTGCCAAAAATTTTACGCCCTATATTTTAGTAGACAGTGATAACAACATCACCATTTATAATATAAAACCAGAAATGGGACAGGGTACTTTTCAATCGATTCCTTCATTGATAGCAGAAGAATTTGAGGTAGCGCTTGATGCGGTGAAAATCCTGAATTCTAATGGCGAAAAGGCACTGGGGCCGCACCAGGCTGCAGGCGGTAGTTCATCTGTAAGGGGCAGCTATAATGAGTTAAGAAAAGTGGGCGCTTCCGCAAAAGAAATGTTTATCAATGCCGCTGCTGCAAAGTGGGGAGTGAAACCTTCGGATTGCTATGCAGAAAGCGGAAAAGTTATTAGCAAGCCTTCCAAAAGAAGTTTGGCTTATGGTGACCTTGTAGAGGAGGCATCAAAACTGGAAGTGCCGAAAGATCCGAAATTGAAAGATCCCAAAGATTTCAAAATATTAGGAAGATCTGTTCCGCGGCCCGATGTACCCATGAAAGTTGGAGGCACAGCAGAATTTGGAATTGATGCCGTGGTTCCGGGTATGGTATATGCTTCTGTGCAACGATGCCCTGTTATTGGCGGAACATTAAGCAGTTTTGACGCAGCAGATGCAATGAAGGTTCCGGGTGTGTTAAAAGTAGTGGAGGCCGAAAGAAAAGTTGGTAAATATAGTTATACAGGTGTAGCAGTAGTTGCGGATAATTATTGGTCCGCATTGCAGGGGCGCAGGGCACTAAAGATTAATTGGGATACGAAGGGTTATGAAAAATTCAACTCTGCTGATTATGAAAACAAATTGCGCTCTCTTGCAAGCCAGGATGGGTTGATTGATAAAAAAATCGGCGACGTGAGTAGTGTTCACGCATCACCCGCCAATACGGTAGAAGCATTGTATGAAACACCGGTTGTGGCCCACAGTACCATGGAGCCCATGAATTGCACCGTGCAGGTAAAAGGAGATAAAGTGGAGATATGGACTTCTACACAGGTACCCAGCGCCGTTACTGGTGAAAGAGATAATAATCTTCCCGCACTCATTGAGCATAAGCCGGAAAACGTAACATTGCATTCGACCTTTGTTGGCGGCGGTTTCGGCAGAAGATTATATCTCGATTTTATGGTGGAAGCGGTAAATATTGCGAGGCAATTGGATAAACCTGTCAAAGTGATCTGGACCAGGGAAGATACTACGCAGTTTGGCCCATACAGGCCAATGACTTTTTCAAAATTAAAAGGCAGCGTCTCCAATGACGGAAAACTTATCTCATTCGAACATAAGGTGATCAGCCCTTCATTGCACGACTCATCAAGCGATAAATATGATAAAACAAAAATAGATGGTTCGATGGTGGAAGGAATCAGCACACAGGACTATGAAATGCCGAACCTGGAAACATCATTCGTTCTCGCAGATTATCACGTGCCTGTTTGTGCATGGCGGTCGGTAACGAGTTCCACACTCGCATTTGCGCATGAGTGCTTCATCGATGAACTGGCGTACAAAGCAAAAAAAGATCCTTTCGATTTCAGGATGGAAATGCTGACCAAACCCTCCGATACACAAAGGGTTTTGCAAAAACTGAGGATTGAATCTGATTGGGACCGTCAATTGCCCGCGGGGAAAGGACGTGGTGTAGCGCAATGGTTGTTCTTTGCAGGCTTGTGCGGGCAGGTAGTAGAAGTAAGTTATGTTCAGAATAAAATAAAGGTAGATAAGGTAACTGCTGTCATTGATTTGGGAACGGTAGTAAATCCTGATACCGTAAAAGTACAGGTGGAAGGCGCCATCATTATGGCATTGACTGCGGCAGCGAAACCCGGCATTACATTGGCAGATGGGAAAGTGCAACAAGCCAACTTCGATACTGCCCCCGTTATACGCATCAATGAAGCGCCGCCCGAAATAAATGTGATTGTACTTGCCGAAGGTGGCGAAAAGATAAAAGGAGTGGGAGAACCGGGCCTTCCGCCATTTGCACCTGCATTGGGAAATGCCATCTTTGCCGCAACAGGAAAACGCATTCGTAAACTGCCTGTCGATCTGACGAGCATTTAGGCTGATTTACATAAAAACTTTCTCGATAAAGTGTTTTTTTCAGGAATACTGACAGATGCTTAAATTAATCTAACTGTTTTCATTTGGTTAGTTGTAAAAAATCTCCGTCAATGATTAATAATGTAACCGGCTTTTCTGTAATGGATCGATGAGAGCTTAAATTGTCAGATACCACATATGTCATTCCTTCGCTTAAATGAAAAGTTTCTCCGTTTTGAAGTTCACTCTTAAATTCTCCTTTCAGGCAATGCACAATATGACCTTTTTGACACCAATGATCAGCCAGGTATCCTTCGGAATATTCAACGATGCGAATGCGAAGTTTATCAAAATTTGCTGTTTGCCACAATGCCTTACCTGTTTCTCCCGGGTGTTCTGTTTTGGTTATATTTTTCCAATCAATTGTTTGAAATGTGATATGGCTCATATTTTTGGAATGTTTTAAATTGTCGACGATCATGTATTGCCGGATACTAAAACTAAATAATCGCAGTAGTGATTCCAAAACCGGGTTCACTTTCAAGCCTTGGGTAGCATGCATTCCAACCGGCTTTTTGACGTATATTGTTGCGGGTCATTAAATCAACAATGGAAAAAAATCCCATGCAGCGGAATGTGTCAAATCATAGTAGTCTTTCATTTGGAATATTCTTTTGGCGGATTGCCTCTCTCCACATTATTACTTATTTTCTCGCGGGCATTATCGCATTTAAAATTTTTTCCTATGATCAATTATATGCTTCCGGTGTTTTGCAATATATAATGAAACCCACCGCTTCACTATGGGTGGCTGCAGGTCCTGCACTACAAATCATAAGAGGAGCACTCTTTGCAATAATATTATGGCCTTTCAGAGAAATAATTTTATTTACCAGGTCAGGGTGGCTGAAATTATGGCTCCTGTTTCTTGGACTGGCCATTATAGGAACTGCGGGCCCGGGCCCAGGCTCTTTGGAAGGTATCGTCTACACAAAATTATCCATGCATGAACACTTAACAGGGCTGCCTGAACTGTTGCTGCAGACATTACTATTTTCATGGTTGTTATTTTACTGGTATAAAAAGCCGTCTAAACCAATCAATGTTATTTCCATTATTTTGGTTGTGCTGATACTATTGATGTCAGTTACCGGATTTTATATGAGATATACGGGCAGGAATGCGTAAGGTGCTTTTTACTCCCGTTATATTTTCACCAACAGGTTTTTTGATGTAAATTGTTGTCGTCATAGCGCCAACAATTAAAAAAGATTCTCTGGTCATGATCACTGGTGTTCACTTCATCATCTATTCTAAAGATGCCAAAGCCGATAAGATTTTTTTTCGCGATATCCTCAAACTCACAAATGTGGATGTGGGAGACGGTTGGCTAATCTTTGGACTACCACCTTCAGAACTTGCGGTGCATCCTTCATCAAATAATAATCAACACGAGCTCTATTTGATGTGCGACGACATTGAAACTTTCGTCAAACAAATGTCGAAGCTCAAAATTACTTGCAACAAGATTCAAAATCAAGGTTGGGGATTGTTGATACAACTTACTTTACCGGGCGGAGGCAAACTTGGCGTTTATCAACCACTGCACACAAGGCCAAAGCAAATGAGCTTAGAAGCAAAAAGTGCAGGTAAATCCGCAAAAGCAGCCGAAACAACTTCCGTTAGAAAAGCAAAAAGGAACTGAAGCAGTACACTCGTAAGAATCCTGCCTGAACAATTCCTGCAAATGATTCCACGCATTTAATTATTAATAGAGTTATACTTTTGTTTGTAACGATTATTCTTTCCTGTAAAGTAAAATGTAGATGAACAATTCGGCTATATGTCAATTCGAAGTTATTGCTTACTGCTATTTTCGATTCCTGAATTTTCAGGCAGGACGGAACTTTTATTGTTTGTCTTTTTAACCGCAATCATCGTTAATAATGCCGATAGAAAAAGTGCCACAGACATAAAAATATAAGAAGCGTTAAATCCTCCTGTTGCTCCGTTTAAGTAACCTACAATGTACGCGCCAATAAAAGAGCCCAATGCGCCAAGACTATTGATCAGTGCAATGGCACCCCCGGAAACATTGCGTGGTAAAATTTCTGTGATGATCGCAAAGAATGGGCCATAAGGTGCATACATAGCGCCGCCCGCAATTACCAATAATACAAACGAAAACCAAAAATTGGTGGTGCCCACCAGGTAAGATCCGTAAAATGCAATGGCACCGGCTAACAAAAAGGGCCATACGAATATTTTTCTCTGCAACGTTTTGTCAGAAAAATAAGAAGCACTCAGCATAGCAATTATCGCTAAAAGATATGGCACGGAAGCAAGCCATCCTGTGGTAACAATATTGGCGTTGGGCGCAGTATTGATGATAGAAGGAAGCCATAACACAAATCCATACACGCCGATGCTCCATAATGCATATTGCAGGCACAATAAGATAACAACAGGCGATTTAAATACAGCCCCATAATTCTTCACGGGCTTTATATTTTTTTGTTCTTCCTGTAATTTTTTTTCCAGCGAAAATTTTTCATCATCGGTAAGCCATTTGGCGTCTTTTGGTTTATCATTCACCACGCGCCACCAAAAAAATGCCCACACTATCGCCGGTGCTCCTTCAAAGATGAACATCCATCTCCACCCAACTGATTTAACGAGGTAACCCGAAAGTATTGACATCCAGAGTATCGTTACGGGATTACCAAGAATTAAAAATGTGTTGGCCCGCGAACGTTCGGCCTTCGTAAACCATCTGCTCAAGAATATAAGCATCGATGGCATCACGGCGCTTTCCACCACACCTAACATAAACCTGATAACGATCAAAAATTTTATATTACTGATCAGGCCGGTTGCCATGGCCAATGCACCCCATAAGATCAATGACCAGAATATTAATTTTTTCGCACTCTTGTTAACCGCATACAACGCTCCCGGAATTTGAAAAAAGAAATAACCAAGGAAAAATAAGGAACCCAGCAGCGAAGACGTAGAAGCTGTAATATTCAGATCCTTTGCCATGCCGCCGGCTGCAGCAAATCCAAAATTGGCGCGATCGAGATATGCAAGACTATACGTGACAAAGGCTATCGGAATTAACCGTATCCACCGGCGTTTCGCAATCGTATAGGCCATGGTTAATTATGTTTGGTTTGATAATGAGCAGTTGAAAAAAATAAATGCGCCCGCGCAAAGTTATTTTCGATACTACCACGTTCTTTTATTCATGATGCCATCCATTTTTTCTTTACTCATCTTTCCGAGTTCGGATGTCGTTCCATCCATTTAAGAAAACTTTGTTTGATATCTTCTGTCCATTCACTATCTATTTCCCCGGTTGAATTGCGATTTGTTTTCACCATCTCAAATCCGAATTTATCTTTCAATACAATAAATTCGGCCTTTCTTATTCCCAGTTCCGCAAGATAGGCAGTAATGAATAAAACGCCTTCTCTGTTTGCAATTGCCAAATCTCCAGGCAGTACAATTGCATGGCCGATCCTGATGGGAATATTGAGCCCCATCAATACTTCACCTTGTAAATAAGATGGGTGAAAATCGCGTTCAAAAGCATTGAATCCTTTTATCTGGGACAATCCTTCGAGATCGCGGGCAGATGCATCGAAGACAACACCGTTGCCTGATTTGGCAAAATAATCACCGGTATTGCCTCCCGGGCCGGCAAATATTTCAACGCATTATCCTGGAACACGGGGTCGTCGTGCCGTGTTATTGAAGCCCATAAATTTGTTTCCTGCAAATGGGCAAATACATATAAATAATTGTCGCCCCATAACATTTTGCAACGCACTTTCTTTGGCGGATTACTTGCAGCACCGCTTTCTATATCGGCAAAGAACTCCGTCCACGGCGCTTTGCTCCAGTCCTCTTCATTATCTTTCCCATTCACTGTTATACCTGCGGAAGTATTCAGCACTGTATATCGCAACGGAACCTGCAATAGTTTTTCGTAATCCATATCTTTAGTCTGTACATGTACCATTCGGGCAAATAGGGAAGTGTTTAGAACTAATAAGATAAATAATTTTCTTTTTATGTTCATTTGCATAACCTCTGTGAAAAGTTTTCGTTTTGGCAAGATTATTTGCCACTGCTGCCCAATGATTTCCTCGCCCCGATCACATCCTGCACAGTTACGGTGCTTGCATTATTTTTAAAATTTTGCCTGATGAAGGTTAATATCTGTGCAATGTCTTCATTAGATAAAAGATTAAGCTTCGGCATTTTATCATTATACGATTTGCCTTTTACTGTTATGCTACCTTCAAGGCCTCCCAATACAATTCCGATGAGTGTATTCTTGTTACCTGTTACCCATTCGGATTCACTCAGCGGCGGAAACCGGTCATTGCCTAATCCATCCCGCTGGTGGCAGATGGAACAAAAGGTATTGAATGTCTCCGACCCTTTTATTACACCTCTTCTGTCTAAATTATCCCGTATTGAGTCAGGCATTTTTATATTAAGCGCTTCTTTTTTTCGTTTAGCCATTGCCGATAGCTGTTCATTCCCAAATGTGGCGGCATTCCCTTTATAAGTGATGCGCCATATCTTTCCCTTCTCAGAATCGGCTACATAGAGCGAGCCATCAGGGCCCATGGCTAAACCCATCGGCCTGTATGCGGCATCGCTGGTATTAACTATAGTATCTACGCCTGCAAACTTGTCTGCAAAAACCTCCCACGGACCGGAAGGATGGCCATTTTTAAAAGGAACAAAACAAACAAAATAACCGGATTGCGGATAGGGTGAACTGCTGGTAGATCCATGAAACGCAATGAAGGCGCCGTTTTTGTAGTGGGCGGGAAACCGGTTGCCTGTATAAAACAGCAGGTCATTTGGAGCAAAATGCGCCGGAAAGCCTATGATCGGTTGCGTATAGGCGACACCGTTAGCTTCTTTGTTTCCGTCCCCGCCGTATTCCGGTGAGAGCAACAACTTCCCTTTTATTTCATCATAATAATAATAAGGCCAACCGGCATCTGAGCCTTCTGATAATTTTAAAAACTCTTCTGCGGGAAGCACAGCGCTCTGCCATTCAGAATAATGATTGGGCCATGTTGCATGCATATAATCTCTCCCATGCATCACTGTGTACAAATGATGATCCTCGTTATTCCATTGCAACGCTACGATACTTCTGAATCCAGAAGCATACTTTTGGCCGTCTCCCTGGAGTTGCCCCGGCTTGTTGGCATCAAATTTCCAGATGCTGCCTCTGTGTAAAAGTATCGGGCAGGGATCCATACCAGGCGAAAATGCTGTTCTGTCTTCAAACTGGCAACAGTCGGACGGCGCGCCAAACGGAATATACATGTTTCCCTTATCATCAAAAGCGATCGGCTTCGTATCATGCTGGCGCGGCGGCTCCGTATCAGTGAGCATCAATTCTATCTTACTATCCGGCACGAGCTGACCGGGTATTAGTTTCTGGCGATATACTTTCGTAACAGAGCTAAAATACAGGTAGCCGTTATGAATTCTCATTTCGGTTCCATAACTGCTTTTGTCAGTATAATCGTCAAATATTTTTATGATATCGGCTCTGCCATCATTATCAACGTCCCGCAATGCGGCATTACCGCCTTCATCAGTTGGCAATCTCAGTTTCACATAAATATCTCCATTGTCATTTACTGTGAGATGCCTTGCTCCACCCGGGAGGCTATCAACTACTACAACGGCCTCAAAGCCTTCAGGTAAAATAAGTCCGCCGTTTTTTTCAGCGGCAGCCGATGGTTTGACTTTTGTTTTACATTGACAGAAATTGATGATTACTATACCGAAGACAAGAAGTATTATAACAGGTAAATGTCGTGAAGCGAATGTTTTTGACGAATTGACATTTAGTTTCATACCAATCTTACGTCTTATTGTTTTTAAAGTCCGGTTCCAACTACCGGTAGAATTTTTTCATCCGCGGCTTTCTTATATGCAATTTATCCCGTTGATTGTCACAGCTTATCCTTATTATAATCTTCTACCGGGTAATTTTTACCATAAGTGCCTGGCACGTTATTATTGGATCGAAGATTTGCCGGGAATCTGTTTTCGGTTATTGATATCAACTGCAGAAATCTTCAACTAAAATAACGAAAGCCAGCATGATTTTTTAAAATAAGTAATTCACATTGTTTTCAACAGCGCACGAACATATACTATAAATGACGATGCAATGATTTTTTCATTTTATGAAAATACCCTCCGGATGTTTACCTTGCAGTGGCCAGCCTGCAATTCTTTATTGATTAAAATAATAACTTAAAGAATGGAATTATCCAAAGACGTGATTGAAGATCATACCTCAAAAGCTCCCGGCAACGGCCCTTCGCATGGCCGGCAATTACCGCGGCGCCTTTTGTCTATAGATGTATTCCGGGCCATTACGATGTTCTTCATGATTTTTGTGAATGATGTAAGCGGTGTAACAAAGATCCCCGGATGGATCGAACACGTAAAAGCACATGAAGACGGCCTTGGTTTTGCAGATACTATTTTCCCGATCTTTCTTTTTATCGTTGGTTTATCCATTCCGCTTGCTTTGATGAAGCGAATAAAAAGAGGTGATTCGTTTTATAAAACGGCAACGTATATTTTAACCCGTTCTATTGCGTTGCTGGTGATGGGGTTCTTCCACGTCAATCTTGAAAATTATAGCAAGCTGGCCATTTTGCCTGCGGCTGACTGGGAACTATTAATAACCATTGCCTTCTTTCTGATCTGGATAGAGTATCCGGAGAAAATGGATAAGTCAAAAAAATATTTCCTCCGGGGATTGGGTATTTTGATCTTAATAACCATGGCTTATCTTTTTAGAGGAGGCACGGCGCAGGCTCCCGTCGGTCTCAGGCCATATTGGTGGGGCATTTTAGGAATTATAGGATGGACCTATCTTGTATGCGCTTCTGTTTATTTATTATCGAAAGGAAATCTTTGGACGCAGATAGCGGCATTTGTTTTATTCCTGGTAATTAATATAGCTTTTCATACGCATGTTTTAAAATTTTCTTTGTGGGTTATTGGCAATGCCGCTTCCGTTTCGCTTACAATGGCGGGGGTGATCGTGTTGCTCGTGTACAGACAATTGGCGGGCAAAGGAAAAGACAAACTGTTGTGGATTTCGTTTGCCGTGGCGGGCATCGTTATGTTGGCTTTCGGATTATTGATCAGGCCTTATGCTGCAGGCATTTCAAAGATACGTGCCACGCCCGCATGGGTAGCAATTTGTATCGGAATTGGTATTCTCGTGTTTGAATTGCTGATCTATCTTGTTGACATAAAAGGCAAACAGAATTGGTTTACATTCATACGCCCTGCCGGCACCAGCACGCTTACAACTTATTTAATACCGTATCTTTTATATTCCATTTACTCATTGGCAGGATTTCATTATCCGAAATTTTTTAATGAAGGCATAGGGGGAATTATCCGTTCATTCCTGGTGGCCTTTTTTGTGATATGGATTACAGCTTTGTTGGAAAAGAGAAAGATCAGGCTTCAGATTTAGGGCTGGTTTGCGGATGGTTTTTATTATAGCTATTGAAATTATTTATTTCATCACCGCAAGAACATCGTGGCAGATAGCGGTAGCGGGTACTGGTTTCGTATATGCGTAAACGTTAGAAAACAACCTCTTAGGATAATGAGGTGTCGCTGCCGGTATAATTGTCTAATATCCTGTATTCGTGATATGTTTATCCCTGATCACAAAAAAACTGCTTTCTTTACCCATTTTTGATATCACTCTTATTACAGAGCCGGCAACGTCCTGCAAAGTCATATGGCCTTCAACGCTGAAAGATTCCCTTTCGCTGATATAAGCCTTACTTTTTGCAGCATGCTCCTCGCTCTTAAATAATTCCTTTTCCAGTTCACTGTGCAACAAGCTATAATCGGCTTCATTTCCATTTTCCAGATGAATGGTTGTTATAAATTTTGACATGGTATTATTTTTTGTTTGTATAAAGTTTTTGAATACCTCAAAAGTACGCTCACGTTTATTCTAATAGGTACAACTAAAGTTTATGAAACGGTTAATTAAATATTATATAAACGTGAATTCAGGTACGTTCAGGAATCCTTCAACCAAACAATTGCAACAATCGGTCCAATTGGGCTTCATGGAGTGGGGTTGATTAAAATTTATGATTCCTGCGTCGTGAAAGAGCGGCTGAATAAAAAGGAATCGTCGAAAAAAAGGAAATATCTTCGGCCCAATGCGTTAAATAATGTGAGTTTGGGTCAGGCAAAAAAGATTTCCATTTGCATTCAATACTATATCACCCTTTCTGGATTGCACCGGCATTCACTCAACTTGTTTCTATAAGCATTTCACCACCTTGTGGTTATATCCAGGTCCGAAGGACTGTTATTATTATAGTTAAACATTGTGTTATGGAGGTTAACCCGAAGCGGTGGCATTCTTCTGGCTTTAGCTACCGGTAAATTAAGTTTATAATTCTTTAAAAGGGTAGGAGAAAACTGCGCTTAGGGCGGTAGGTTATTCTCGCGCCATGGACAGCAATATTATCAATATTATAAATAAGCCTCAATATCTTTATTGATTCTCCTGGTTCAAAGCTTGCTTTATTTTTTTAATATTCTCTTCGGGAATAGCTACTTTAGGTGAGATTAATAAACTAATTCTTTCACTCTGCGTCTCAGTCCCAACCATTAAGGTTTTAATCTCTGTTGGAGTAAAATTCTGTGAGCGTATCTTATTCTTTTTTTGAAGAATTTCTTCTTTTATATCTTTTTGAAGTGTTTCAGCTTTTTCTAACACGGCAATGCCACTTTCGGAAGCTAATATATCCAAGGCATTCCTCATGTTTATATGGTGATCAAACTCAGCAATTAAGTTGACTATATTTTCCCGATCACGTGGATCAAGTTGTTGTGCTATTTCATAAGTATTTATTTTTTTAAATGAAGCCAAAACAATTTCCATAGCCTCCGGGGGGATCACAAAAAATTCATACCCTTGTTCGTAGTAATGTTTCGTCTTCAACGATTCCATTGCCTGCGTCGGAACTATAAAAAATACAGTACTATATATTTTGGGATCACTGTTTATCTTTTCGACAGTCGATTTTACATTATTATTTATATAACTCTGTAAATCCGATTCTGATTTTTTTGCGTCAAAAATAACATACTGATTTAAAAACTCTATTAAGAAATCCGGTTTAAATTTTCCACCAAACCCAACTGGCAGGTTATTATTATCATAATAAGTAAAGCCATACCGGGGGGCTTTACAAAGTTCAGTCAATTGTAATTTAACGTTACCCTCGTGTTCCGCCCATATTCTGAATCTTTCTTCCTTTTCTCTTTCAATATTTTCCTCATCGTCCTTACGAATTCTTTGCTTTTCATCTTCTAGAGCGGTTTTTGCTTCATAAAGTTTTTGAATTTTATTATCAAATTCTTTTTGCCTGCTATTTTCCGTCGCTTTGTAGTTACTAATCTCACTTAATAGCTGTTGCTTTTCGTTATATATGGTTACCTTTTCTAACTTCAAACCAGTGTTTTCAACAAATAGCTGTTCATTCTTGCCTTCCAGGTAGTCTTTTTCTGTTTTTTCATTTTGAATTTCCCTATTCAATCTTCCAATGGTTTGATCTTTTTGACCTATATCAGCCTTTAAACGAGCGTTCTCTTCGATATTCTTTTTATCCTCACTCCATCCTTTCTTTTTGAGAATTAAAAATATAATCCCAATCAATAGAAGACCAAGTAAAATATTTGTTACCATTATAAAATCTTTACATTATCTGGTAAAAAGTGGATGGTATGTATGAGTATTTAATAGCGAAAAAGCCAATGGTAATAGATACAATAACCATTTAAATATAAGTACATTTAATGAACATTTAATCATCTTCGTCCTACCTGGCCTTCCACTTCAAAGCTAAAACAATCCTGACTAACTAAATGAACCACTGTTGCTGTTATTCTGGCATGAGTTTGTAGTCCGCATCACCAATAACAGTATTAAATCATAATTGTTCGTCTCTCTAATAAAATATCTTTGCCAATTCACACAAATGAATAGCACTACTTCCAATAAAAGATTTTATCTCATCCTCATCCTCGGGCTGCTTACGGCTATTGGGCCTTTTTCTATTGATATGTATTTGCCCGCATTCCCGGATATTGCGGTGAGCCTCCATACTTCTGTATCGAAAGTAATGCTGTCGCTGTCGAGTTTTTTTATCGGCATTTCTGTGGGGCAGTTATTATACGGTCCGCTATTGGAGCGCTTCGGCCGAAAGCGGCCGATGTATGTGGGTCTTTCCATATACCTGCTCGCATCTGTTGGTTGTGCCATGGCTACTTCGGTAAATTCATTAATTGTATTTCGGGCATTGCAGGCTTTGGGCGGCTGCGCGGGTCTCGTGGCTGCACGCGCCGTGGTACGCGACCTGTTTGAAGTAAAAGAAAATGCGAAGATATTTTCACTGCTGATGCTGGTGGTGGCGGTGTCGCCCATTGTGGCGCCTACTGCCGGTGGTTATGTTGCGGCGCTGCTTGGCTGGCGGTATGTCTTTGCCATTCTTATTGGGATCAATGTAATTATCATGGCGGGAGTGTATTTTATATTACCCGAAAGCAAGCCGCCCGATCCGGACTTTTCTTTAAAGGCAGCCGCCATCATGAAGAACTTTGCGGGCATCATGAAGCAGCCGCAGTTTTATATCTATGCACTAACAGGCGCCATTGCCTACGCCGGTTTATATGCATACATCAGTGGATCGCCCGCGGTGTTCATGGAAATATTTCGCGTAAACGAAAAACAATACGGCTGGATATTTTCATTGATAGCAATGGGGGTGATAGGTTCCGCGCAGGTAAATAATATAGCGCTGAGAACTTATTCGAGCGAACAAATTATCAGGGCGGCAACGATTGGTCAAAGCATCATCGGTATCATACTCGCCGGTTTGGCATGCATGGGTTGGAGTGAATTATATAGCACCATCGCTCTCGTATTTTTCTTTGTGAGCGGGCAGGGATTTATTTTCCCCAATGCCTCCGCTCTTTCACTGGCGCCGTTTCCACACACTGCCGGCAGCGCTTCTGCATTGATGGGCGCTTTGCAATTGGGAGTTGGCGCCGCCGCATCGGCGTTGGTGAGTGTATTGCAGAATGATACCACGTTTCCGATGACCGGCGTGATGGCCGGATGCGCCATTGGTGCATTTGTCGTTTACATGTCAGGAAAGAAATTAATCACCGGGCGTGCGGGAGCGAATACAGTGGCAGAGGAAGATATTGAGATGGTGAGCACTTTGTAGCGATACAATCCAGCGACATTGTTTAATTTTCACTCATTAAAATTTAAAAAAATGAAAAAGGGCAATAAAAAATTCAGCAGATTCTTTAACCTGTTTTCAGCAGTCGTTACAAAAGTTACCGGGAGCGCATATGCGTTTATAATTGCCGTACTTTTTATCGTAGTCTGGGCCATAACGGGACCGCTGTTTAAATTTTCTGATACGTGGCAACTTGTTATAAATACGAGTACCACCATCATCACGTTCTTAATGGTGTTTGTAATTCAGCATTCTCAAAACAAAGACACCATTGCCCTGCAGCTTAAGTTAAATGAACTTATCGCTTCTAATTCCAAAGCGAGTAACCGGCTGATCAGTGTGGAAGATCTTACTGAAGAGGAACTTGAAATACTCAAAAAATTTTATACTCATTTAGCTCTTACTGCCAAAACAGAAAAGACAATTTTTGCCACGCATTCCATTGATGAGGCAAAGAAAAATTCAGCAGAAAAAATCAAAAGGAGATCTGCCGAATCACCAAACTAAAAAGTGGAGGATAAATTTAGTAGGACAATCATTCTGCATTTTGTTTTTGCTTCATCAAAAGCAATACCCAATCATTTTCGTTCCTGCTGTTTTTGTGGGGCGGAGCAAATGTCATTTCATTCTTGTCTGCAAGCGGTTCTTTTGCTGCAGGAATATATTTTGCGCTCGTGGGATCGAACCAGTAAGCAAATAATTTTTTTTGCAACGGTTGCATGTTCACCACAATGCTTCCATTGTGCGCAGGTGGAATATAAGCGATAAACAATGAACCATCACGGGTAGCATCTGCGGCCACAAATGAATCTGCTGTATCAGCAGTATTATTCATGATGAGTGCAGGCATGTTGTTTAACCCTCCAGGTACGAGTTGCCACCAATGTATAGATCTGATAAATGCATTCATGCGCTTCATATCTAATGCTGCCTGCGTGTTGAGATGCTGTTGCCATACGCCATCCACAAATTGCCATATATAGCCATTGCCGCTCATGTAGCCACCAATAGTGTTCAGCCAACCCCACCACTGAAACCTGCGTACCGGCTGAATTGCATTCGGATTATAATCATTACCGTCAGGGCCTTCTTCATCATAAGGTTCTTCTAACAGGAAAGATGGCATCACGGGTTCATGCGCATATGCTTTTCGCGTGACATACGGAATAGGCGCATGCCTGTCCCAGCTATAGCTTCCGTTCATCGTCATTTCATTTCCAAACTGCAGGTTATCTGCGGCATTCTCGCCACTTTGTGCTTCTGCAGAGTATTGGGTGGATTGCTGTCCTTTCACACTTTTCAAACCCTTTATAAGCGCTGCTTCTGCGGCTGCCTGCTCCGGTGTGTATTGTCCCTTATCACCAAGCAGCATCCACAAAATATTTTTACGGTTCTTATACCGGTTGGCAAACCAGGCACCGTAAGTGCTGTCTTTCACAGGTCCGTTGGCCACCAGTTCCTTCATCCATCCCTGGTCTTCCTTATCGCTGGAGTAGCCAACATAACAGGGGAACATCAGTACTAAAATCCCTTTCGATTCACAATAAGCCAGTAACGAATCCACGTGCCTCCAATAAGCTTCGTTTGGTGTCAGCAGGTCAGGGCTTTCTGTTCTGAAATTTTTATAAGTGAGATGACCACCCCAATTATCTCCGATGATAGTTTTTAAGAATGGCATATTGTAGTTCGCATCAAAGGGAGCATGATTGCCCATTTGCCAATGCGTGATCACACTCATCTCAATGGCGTTGTGCCCATGAGCCAAAGTATTATCAATAAAATGATGCAACGATGTATCGGGTAATGAAATGATAAACCATGCCGTGCGACCGAGAATAGGGAAGGGCCGATTGTTTTGATCAATCAGATACCGTTTATCATCACTTTGCTTTAGTGGAAATGCTGCCTGTGATTGAGATGAAACGCTCACCGGCAGAAGGAGCACTGCAATTAAAAATCTTGAAAAGGCCATTTGAAGATATTTTGGGAAAACAAATCAAGTGAATCGTACTTTTTGTAATAAAGGTAACAGAAGTATTAAAAGGTGCATCCTCTGGAGTAGTATTCGGCTACTGACCTTTCAGGCACATCCCGATAACCTGGCATTCGTTTCTCTTCCAACAATTTTTCCACTAATCAAAGGCTCCACACTTACGGGATGAAAGAACTCCTTATCTTTAAGCAATAAAAAAATTACCATGCGATATTTTAAAACTTTACTGCTTACTGCCTCGATTATAACGATTGCCTCATTCACCGACGCACAATCTGCTGATAGTATCATCAACAGGTATATCGATTCTATTGGAGGAAAAGACAGGCTGGCGCAGATCAGTTCGGTTCACATACAGGCATCTGCATCTATGATGGGCACGGATGCCCCTGTAGAGACAACAATGCTGAATGGAAAGGGCTACAGGAGTGAAGTACAATTCAATGGGCAAACGATAGTACGGGTGTATACTGATAAAGGTGGTTGGACCATTAATCCTTTTGAAGGCGGAGGTGATCCGCAAGCGATGCCGGAAGATGAATACAAGGCAGGGAAGGGTGATTTGTATGTAGGCGGTGCGCTATACAACTATGCCGTAAATCATGCTGGGAAGGCAGACCTGGAAGGAACGGACGGAAATGCTTATAAAATTGTATATACATCACCGGACAGCGCCACAACCACTTTTTATATTGATACCGCGTCTTATCTTCTTACAAAAATGGTAGGCACCGGCCAGATGCAGGGGCAGCAGGTGGATGTGACGTCAACACTTTCCGACTATAAAAAAGTTGATGGTGGCATTTTAATGCCTTTCACGCTAAACGTTGATTTCGGGGGAAATTTTTCTATGACTTCTACCGTAAAATCAGTTGACGTAAATAAGCCTGTTGACGAGGGGATTTTTGCAATGCCGAAATAACCGATAGCTAGATGGCTCATGAATACGCTGCCACCGGATATTTATACAAGAATTGTGTCTGCCAAAGTTTTTATTGATGCTCACTTTGAGCAGCCAATAGATCTTGAGCAGATTTAGCGCAAGGCGTATTTATCCAAATTTCATTTTCATCGCCTCTTTAAATTAATTTATAAAAAAACACCTCATGCCTACATCACGGCGAGGCGGCTGGCAAAGGCTAAACAACTTTTGCAAAAGGAGGGGATCAGCATCACCGATGTGTGTAACCTGGTGGGCTTTGAAAGTTTGAGTTCTTTCAGTTTGCTATTTAAAAAGCAATATGGTTTTACGCCGCAATATTATCGCAACATCGCTTATTTAAAAAGAAAACTTGCGAAGGAACAACCGCGATATTTCATTCCGAATTGCTATGTAGAAACCTACCGGTTGAGTGCGTGAAGAAATTTTTGCCGGCATAAAAGCAATTTTCAATAAACCTATCCGGGATATTCCTGTTAGCTTCACACCATAAAGATAAAAATTATGGTTACGAAGCTTTCTCAGCGCAATAGAATTACTGCTGCTGATTGCTCTAAGGTCCAGCCCACTATTGGCACCAATGTTAGCCGTAGTTGTTCTTATTTCTTTGACAGTTTGTATCTCAAATGTGTTGTTAAGTTTGATGGTATTACTTCTAAAACTTGAATATCATATTTGTCTTTGTCAATGCCATCAAATAGCCGGATGCCACTTCCTAAAAAAACTGGAGCAATGTGAATGATAAATTCGTCCACAAGCCCTGCATTAAGAAATTGTTGAATAGTATTCGCACCGCCTTGTATTCTTATGTCTTTTCCTTTGGCTGATTGTCTCGCTTTTTCCAATGCACTTTGTATCCCGTCATTGATGAAATAAAAAGTTGTTGTCCCCTTTTGAACCCAAGGTTCCCTTTTTTCATGTGTCAACACATAAACATCTGCTTCGTATAAATCTTCTGCCCAAACGACTTCGCCTTCTTCAAACATTCGTTTTCCCATAATGTAAGAACCTGTTCTTGCAAACACACCATCAATTAATTTGCTGTCTGCACCGTATTCTTCACCTCCTTCCATTTTTATATGTTTCCAAAATGCTTTTTGTTTAAACATCCATCCGTGTATTTTTCCTGAAACGCCACCCATTGGATTACCTGGACTTCTATTGTCACCGGCGAAAAAGCCATCAAGTGATATTCCGCTGTCAAAAATAATTCTACTCATAATTGTTTTTATTTATTGTCGGCAAGGTTATTTTTTGTCCGTTAGCTCAATTGTTAGCATTGTCGCCCTACAATCATCGTCAACGGCTCAGCATTGGCGATGTGGCGGAGCAGAGTTCCGTCTGCCGGGTTGGCCGTAAATTTTTTCCTACGGCCAATTTACAAAAGTTCAGTAGAATTACGTCTGCTCACAACATATTCGTCCCCCCCGCCATATTGCCAATGCATATGTGCTTGTTGCACAACCAAGATACGCACAGTATGTGAATACATCAAAAGGAGAATGCTTTTTGTAAGGATATGATCATGCAAGGCAAAAAACAAATACAGCCAAAAATGCTCTACACCATTACCCTGGAGCAATTGGTACCGCAGGACAACTTTTACCGCAGATTAAATAGAGAACTTAATCTGGACTGGCTGTATAAAATAACCAGTAAGTATTATGGCAGTGAAGGCCAGGAAAGTATCGATCCGGTGGTGTTCCTGAAAATGTGTTTAGTCGGGTATATCAATAACATCATCAGTGATCGTAAACTGGTATCATTTTGTTCAGACAGTTTAGGTATTAGATTATTCTTAGGTTATGATATAGACGAACAGTTGCCCTGGCACAGCACCATCAGTCGCACAAGACAGCTATACGGGGAAGAAGTATTCCACGAGCTCTTTGTACAGGTGTTTGCAAAATGTGTGGAAAGCGGGATGATAGCTGGTCATACACAGGCAATAGACGGAGCATTTTTAAAAGCTAGTGCCAGCAAGGATAGCCTGGAAATAAAACAGGTGAATCAAAGTGTAGATGACTATTTGCTGCAAAATATAAAAGCCAACACAACTCCGCGCAGACCCGCCAAACAAAACCGTGCACAAACAGAACAACGATACATGGATGGCGATGATCAACAACAGGCAAGGCAATTGAAAGAATTAGACACCAGATACCATCGTCAGGGCAAAGAATATGAAGAGATGCCGGGAAGTGAGCGCGGAAAATATTTAAGCAACAAAACACACTACAGCCCCACCGATCCTGATTCAAGAATAGCGGTGAAGCCGGGTAAGCCAAGAGAGTTGTAATACAACGGACAGGTAGCCGTAGATACGGCACACCATGTAATCACCTATGCACAAAGCTTTACCGCCGATGGTAAGGACTGCCGTGATTTAATAACGATAACATCAAGACTGCAATCAAGATTAAAGCGGCATGGAATGCAGATACAAAAACTGTTGGCAGATGCGGCATACAGCAGCGGAGAAAATTATGCTTACCTGGAACAAAATAGAATTACATCATACATACCCCTTTTAGGAGGTGCATTGAGCGGCAATGAAGGATTTATATATGATGAACAAAACGACTGGTATATCTGTCAGCAAAACAAAATACTCAAAGGCAGTGGAAGAGCAGTAGATGATGGCAGAGGGCACCTGGTAAAAAAATATTTTTCATTACAAAGTGATTGTAAAAATTGTCCGATAAGAAAAAGTTGTATCAGTGATAAAGCCAAAACAAAGAAAGTGCAGCACAGTATATACAAAGCAGAATTGGAAAGAGCCAAAGCCAGGCAGCAAACAGTAAAAGCAAAGATCATGAAGCGAAAGCGCAGCAGCACGGTAGAACCGGTGTGGGGCACGCTAATAAATTTTACAGGGATGAAAAGACTCAATGCAAGAGGTCTTACAGCAGCCAATAAAATGTTGATGCTTGCAGCCACGGTGTATAACCTGAAGAAGTGGCTAAGATATAAAGCACCCAAAACAATAATCAAGGCAATGGCACTGGTACAAACAAATAATAGGGAAGTTGTATGTTTTTTTACAAGTGTGCTGCAGCAATTTATTTTAAGCCCGATAGGGTCATTGCAATTTTCTGTCTTCACAATGTGTCTCGCAGAAAAACAAAAAATACCGACGGCTAATGGCTTCTAATCGCTTTATAAAAGTATATTATCGGCTCATTTGAAAAAATATTGTTGTGCAACAGTGACCTTATGTTGTGCGTTCGCCTTATTGTCAAACGAGTTGCAAATATTGTTTTTCAAGTGTCACATTAAAGTGAATGTCTGCTTTCAATGCTTTGAAAACTTTTAATACTGTGTCAATTGTCGCACTATTTGCACTGCTTTCTAATTTGGAGATTTGTGCTTTTTGTACGCCAACAAGTTCGCCTAATTGTTCTTGTGTCAATTTGCGTTGCTGTCTTGCAGTTTTAATCATTCGACCTAAAACGTCCATACGAAGTTCGTATTCATATTGGTCTCGGTCTTTTGTACCTTTCTTACCGATGTATTTATCTTTCATTTCGGCAAGTGAGTATGATTTCATTGCTGTCTTTGCCATAATATTATTTTTTAAGTTTGCTTTCAAAATATTTTTTTCGAATGTTAATTGCTCTTTCAATTTCGTTTGCAGGAACTTTGTCAACCTTTTTAATGAAACCGTGGGTGGCAAAAACTAATGTTTCAGTTTCTTTGTCTTTGTCCCAAAATGCAAGTAGTCTAATTTGCACGCCGCCGAATTTTGTTCTAAATTCCCAAATGTCTTTTTGAAGTTTCTTGAAAAGTTTCGGGTCATTACTTTGCTCGGCAAGGTCAATGTTATAGAATACTTTCCTTGCAGCTTTTGGGTCAAGCCCTGCAATGAATTTATCTGCTTCTTCTAAAAACCGTGTTTGAAAGTGTTGCAATCAAAAGTGTTTTTTGCAAAGATAACACAAGTTTCCAAAATTAGAAACTTTTTTATCTGTCGATTTGAAAAGATGGTTGCGAAAGGTGACGCACAACGGCAGTTCGTGAAAAAACCACCATTGTTCCTATCAAATATACACAACCTGTGAATAGACTGAATACAGAATGATTTTTGTTGGAGAAAGCATATGAAAATAAAAGAAGGTACATCAAGAAATCAAATACAATTCAGCAGCCTCGATGACCAGATTGCAACAGACAATCCGGTTCGCATCATCGATGCATTTGCAGATAAGCTGGAATTGGACAAGTTGGGCATTAATCGAAAGCAAAAACAAACAACTACCAATACCGGCGGTGCCCCACGCTTTGACGATCGGTTGCTGCTGAAGCTATATTTGTATGGTTATCTCAACAAGATCTGCAGCAGCCGTAAGCTGGAGCAGGAATGCAGCCGTAACATAGAACTTCGGTGGCTGATGGGGCAACTGGTTCCCAACTATCACACCATCGCGGATTTCAGAAAAGAACATCCCGGTGCATTAAAAAATTTATTTAAACTGTATGTAGCCTTCCTGGATGAACTGAATCTGTTAGGCAAACAAACTGTTGCCATAGACGGCAGTAAGTTCAGGGCTGTAAACAGCAGCAAGAATAATTACAATCAACGAAAAATAAATAAGCACCAGGAGATGATCGGCCACAAAGCTGATCAATACCTCAGAGAGCTCGATGAGTTGGATAAAGAGGAAACTGATGATAGCGGCCCGTCGTATCGCAAAGAAGAAGTAGAGTCAGCGTTGCAGCGGCTGATGGAACGCAAAATAAAATATGATGATCTGCAAGAGCAATTAGACAACACAGAAGAAAAGCAAATCAGCAGCACGGATGCCGACAGCCGTGCCATCATCATCAATAAAAATATAGTAGAAGTGAGCTATAATACGCAATCGGCTGTTGATGCAAAGCATAACCTGGTAGTACACGCCCAGGCCACCAACACCAATGATGGAAAAGCGCTGCACCGTGCAGCCATACAGGCCAAAGAGAATATGGGGTTACAAAAAGATAGCCCCATCGATGTGCTTGCCGACAAAGGCTATCATACAGGAGCGGAGTTGCAACAGTGTCACGATGATCATATAAAAACGTATGTTGCCTTCAAAGAACAACCCTCGGTAAAACATTTACAAAAAGAATTTCTCAGTACTCAATTTATTTATAACAAAGAAGAGGATAGCTACATCTGTCCGGCAGGATGTACGTTAACATCATTAGGTACGTGGCATTATAAAAAAGGCGAAGCCGGAGAAACCAGTTATCGTTTTAAAACTTACCGCACCGAAGGTTGCAAAACGTGCACGTTAAAACGCAACTGTACCAAGCTCAATAAACGCATCATACATCGGAGCGAATATCAAAATGCAGTAGACCGTAATAATACAAACATCAACGAAAACCCTGGTTATTACAAACGCAGACAAAGTATCTGCGAACATCCGTTCGGTACCATCAAACGACAATGGGGATATACCTATACGCTTATGAAAGGCTTACAAAAAGTAGACGGAGAAATGAATTTGATCATGCTGGTGTACAACCTGAAGCGGACATTATCCATACTTGGTTTTAAAAAGTTGCTCAAAGCTATCAACATCTGGAAACCCGATTACCGCAAGGTAATTTGTGCGTTAAAAAAGTGCATTGCAGAAGTAATTTATCTTCAAAATGAGCGACTCACTTTTTATCACTTCGGGCCAATCACTTTTTTATTGGTACCCTTAATAAGTCCGCAAACGAAGCACAATAAATTTTACAAATGAATTTTTTTACGAAGGATAGTTTTTTCACATTCTGACGGCCAGGGTGTTTGCGAAGTGGCAGTTGAAAAAATCCTGGGTTGTTATGCTGCAATAAAAATAAGAAGAAGAAATGAACAGAGGGGATTGATTTTTTCAACCTGGCACGGAAGCGATCACACCTTCACTTGCCATTTTGCAAACACCATGTAAGACGAAGTTTGACAGCCCCGAAAAGAAGCAAGAAAGCGAAGCTGGAAACTAAAATGGCAAGTGTTGGGTGAAACCCTGGCCGTAAGGCAAAATTTAGAACACGAGAGATGGAGGAACGACATCGGAGTGTTCGTGAGCGAAGGTTTTGTTGGGCTGGCAAATTTTGCCTTACGTCCACGCATTGGCGATGGCTGGGCAATTTATGATTTTCTGCCCGAACGTCTGCCCAGTAAACGAACAAAAAGATGAAATCTTTATTCTGTTGCTAAATAGAGAACTTTCAGCCCGGAACTGCAGCCCAATAGCGAACAAAAAGCCGATGAAATGCACGTCAGCCCTGCTAACGCCAATGCGATGTAAGCAGCAGTTATTAGTTGATTGAAGAGCTGATTTTATTTTTCACAATGAAAGAATTTTTTTCTTTTGTAATGTATATACCGATTTTTCCTCCGCCAGAAAAAGGGAAACAGTTTAAACTTTCTAAGCTAACATAATATCCAGTATCACTTTTCTCAAAAGTGTCTATGCATAAATAATTAGGAACTTTATTTAAGTCACTTTGAGTTGCAAATAGCGAACATATTTGACTTTTCGGTAGTATTTTGAAATTAATTGAGTCTACACTTTTAGGAAGGAAGAATAGCGATAATGAATCTGATGTGAATAGTATTGAATCTTTAAAATGAGAATTCTTTTTGAGTGAGCTGATATCTGGGAGGTTTTGATGATAAAATGCTGTTCTGATAGCTAACTCAATAACTTTTGAAGTGTCACTTTGAGTTTCTACAACCTTCGTGATTGAGTTTTTGCAGCTAAATAAAAGAATTACTAAAATAAATGTCCAAGGTTTGAAAAGTTTCATAAAATTGCTGCTTACGGCCAGGGTGTTTGCGAAGTGGCAGTTGAAAAAATCCTGGGTTGTTATGCTGCAATAAAAATAAGAAGAAGAAATGAACAGGGGGGATTGATTTTTTCAACCTGGCACGGGAGCAATCACACCTTCACTTGCCATTTTGCAAACACCATGTAAGACGAAGTTTGACAGCCTGGAAAAGAGGTAAGAGAGCGAAGCTGGAAACTAAAATGGCAAGTGTTGGGTGAAACCCTGGCCGTAAGGCAAAATTTAGAACACGAGAGATGGAGGAACGACATCGGAGTGTTCGTGAGCGAAGGTTTTGTTGGGCTGGCAAATTTTGCCTTACGTTTTCGGGCTTGGCGAAGGTGGCGATTTTTACCTCAAATGTTGATGCGGAGAACCAAACTTTGATTAACCACAAATGCGTCTGCGGAGCACCGAACCGCCACTTTTGCCAAACCGCTGTTAGCAGCCGTATTTATTCTTTTTGTCATAGATTTTTGATTGCCGATACTGAACAAAACAATAAACCAATTGTGTCTGAAAATAAATTCTTATTGCTATAATAAGTCAATGTTGGATTAAAGTCGTGAAGAGATTTATTACGAAGCATATAAGCACCATAAATCAAATGTGCCTTAGTTTCATCGTCTGTTAGTGTGTTCGCTTTAATTTTGTTTACAAGTGTTGGAAAGTTTGTATTAAACTCGGAGTCTGAACTTGTTGGATAGGTTGAAAATAGTCCTGTTGCGGCAGTTGCTCCGTTACGACTACGACCAACAATAGCAGACACATTAGCGTTAAGTGTCGCCAAGTTGTTATTTAAAATGTTGCCTAACGTTCCCGTTGCACCCAAGTCTTTAAAACTTGCTTCGCAAAGTATACACAAAGAATTAACCAATTCTTGACTATACATCTTTGTCATTTCAGTAAAGTCATTTCTTAGCCAATAATCAACTTGTCTGTAGCGCAAGGCAGAAGAAAAATAAGCAAATATTTCTGGGGAATTTTGTTTTTTCACAAGTTCAGAAAAGTCTTCAATGAAATTGCGATTACTCCGAAGAATAGATATTAAAGGATTATCCTTTATTGAAAGCGAAATTGGGTTAATTACAGAACTAAATTTGTTCAAAGTATTATTGATGGCAACCGAAGGATTAAACACTGTTACTCCAACTACATTACTCTCTTCTTGTTGAGAAAGTTCCCAATAAATCATTGCATTGATTGTGTCATTTAGGTAGATAGAATTGAGAGATAACCCAAAATATAAATGACTTTTATTGATAAACACAGTTGGGATGTCTTGCTCAAATTTTTTGGCTGTTCGTAATATGGAACTGCCAATTTCTCTTGCGAATGAAAAATTTTCTCGTCCAATAGTTGTTGTTGCAATAAGGTCAACATAAGGTTCAAAAAGTCTGTCGTCTGTCCTTAAATATGATGCAGTAGTGCTACGGCTATTAAGTCGGGTTTCAAATTCTGTTTCGTTACGAACTTTAATGATGTTCGCAGTTGTCAAAAACTCATTAATGTCGTGCCTTTGAATTTTGAGTTTTCTCGGCTTCTTATTTATTTTAATTTTTAGCTTCAATAGAAACTCTGTCCAAAGGTCTTTCCAAGTCATAGTATGTTTTTTCTTGTCTGCGTTGTCGTTTTGTGGGTCGTCCCAATATGGCTGCTAACGTTAACGCATTTGTGAAGGCATGGCAATAGAACTTTGTCAGCCTGGTACAAATGCTTAATTGGAAAACTGATGTTGAAGATAAGCACAATTGCCTAATGCTTAATGTCGTGCTTGAACAAAAGATGATAAAAATTACTGCTGCACAAGTGTTGCTGGTCAAGCCATGCTTTTACAAATGCACTTGTTAGCTGCATGGCTTCAAGTCTTATATCTCTTTCTTTGTTTAAATAAGAAAAATGCAAGTATCCAACCTATTATAAGTCCTGCAAACATATAATATACAAAATTTATAGGGTCGATTGGATATATTATGGTTGTCTTGCCATTAGTCAATAACGCTGGTTTTACCACATTCGTAAAATAGATTTTCACTTCTTGATGTCTTTCGAAAATTCCGATAATTATAAAGATTAGAATAAATAAGGCAGATGCAATTTTCTTATTTAAAGAAGTGATATGCCCAAGTCGCCAAGTCAATGCTATGAAAATAGGAATAAGAAAAAGTAATAGTGAAAAACATGTTGAGGTCTTTAGTGTCGCTTTATGTTCAATTATTTGAAAAAAAATTCCGTTGATTTGCGGCTCAAAAAGCTTAAACGCCTTTACAAATAAAAGCTGCCCTAACACAAAAAGGATTAGCGAAAATCCTAATGCCCAGATGTATGTAGTTTTAGAGATTTTCAATTTGTTTGCTGCTAACGGTACGGTATTGCCACCGCCTTGGTTCGTGAGACACGAACCAAGGCGTAGAGGCAAATGTTTCAAAAGTCATTGCAAGTGCTTTTTCAATTCGGCAGCTGCGAGTTCAATCAAACCTTTTACCTGCGCCGTTTCAGCCAACCCATTCAACATTCCAAAATCATGAATCATTCCGTTATATCTGACTGATAAAACCTTCACACCGGCTTGCTCTAATTTTCTTCCGTATGCCTCGCCTTCATCTCTTAAAATATCATTTTCTGCAACCTGGATCAGAGCAGGCGGTAAATCTTTCAATTCTTCAAGAGAAGCCTGCAAAGGAGAAGCATATTTTTCTTTGCGTTGTGTCGCATCCATAATGTATCGATTCCACGACCATTTCATCAGTGGCATGGTAAGAAAGCGCTGCTGGCCATATTCTTCATAAGAATCCTCTGTGAAACTGGCATCAGTGGCCGGCCACATTAATATTTGCAGTTTAATCCCGGGGCCACCTTTATCTTTTGCCATCATGCACAATGCAGTAGTCATATTGCCCCCTGCACTGTTGCCCACGGCAGCCATATTTTTTCCGTCTACGTTGATTTTATCGCCATGTTCTGACACCCATTTGGTCGCTGCGTAAATTTCATGGATAGCCTGCGGATAATGTGCTTCGGGCGAAAGTGTATAATTGACAAAAACAGCAGCATACTCCGATGCTACAACCAGGTCCCGTACTAAACGTTTATGGGTGGGATAATCACCCAGTACCCAGCCGCCACCATGAATGAAAATGAAGACTGGCAATTTTTCTTTCTTCCCTTTTGGCCGTACGATGGTGAGCGTTACAGTATAACCATCCTGAGTAATCGTTTTTTCACTTTCATCGATACCGGATAAATCAACTTTTACTGACGCTTGTAGATTTATCAGTACATTACGTGCATCCCGCTCTGACAAAGATTCTACAGCAGCGCCCCCCGCATTTATCGGTCTTAGGAAAGCTTTCACCGCCGGTGAGAGATGCGGATCAACTGAATAATCAGGCGCTTCTTTTGCCATAGTTGTAATTTCTATTTAGCCTACTTAATACCGGCTGCTGTTTTTCTTACAGGTCTGTTTACACTATTGTATTCTTCATCCGTTACGGGTTGAAGCCACGTCGCCTGGACGTCGCCTTTGTAATTGGTAATTGCTATGTCAACCATTTTACTTTTTGCAGATGCTCCGTGCCAATGTGCTACATTTTCGGGAGCGATTACTACATCGCCCTTTTTTATAGCTCGTGCCGGTTTACCTTTTTCCTGATAAAAACCTTCGCCTTCAATTATAATCAACACCTGTCCTTTTGGGTGCGTATGCCAATTACTTCTTGTTTTTGGTTCATAGGTCAGACTGCCTACTGTAAAGTCATTGTTTTTGTCCCTTGGAACCAATGGTGTTAAAAAAGCATTTCCAGTAAACAAATCGTTCGGTAATTTCTGTCCTTGATGGAACATTGCTGTTGTGTTCATTTTTTTTGTTTTACGTTATACATTTTGTTTCATTTTATACATTCTAAAGAGATTATTGTTCAGTAGTTTTGTCTTGGTTTTGTCAAATAAAATTTATTGTTACTACTATCGTCGAACAAAGTTCCTTCAGCCCACCGCCTTGGTTCGTGAGACACGAACCAAGGCGAAGGGTTACTGAACGGAAAAATTATATCGTAAATTAATTGCCGCATTACCATAATTAAAGGCAAATTTGAGGTAATATTTGCCAACCTGAAGCGGTGGTTGAGGTGAAGAAACAAATGTAGATTGCCCGGTTTCATAATACTTTGTAGTATCTGCTATCCATGGTATGGCATAAGTATATGCACCATTAGAAGGTATGGTTATGATGCGACTATTGAGGTATGAACTTATGCCCTTCCACGGTTTGCCAATAAGGAATGACGAATCACCAAATTTTGTAACGTTTGCAGAATTGCCGTACACGCCAAGTAGGTCGGGGTTATCTTGAATAATTGAACAATGGCAAATCGTTACGTCCTGATTAGAGGAGTTAGCAATAACTACAGATGGTATAAAATTTTCCCCTTGTGAAAATATTGATTGAGTATTGCCTTGCATATCCGTCGTCTTCAATGTAAATGTGATGCTGCCAATTTGTTTTGACGCTTCATTGTTAGTGAGAGAAGAAGACGACAATGATGAACTTTTTTTGCAAGCCTGCGGTATGGTGAAAGCAGCGATAACTGCTAACAGAACCGCCCTGAGATTATAGCGATTCATATAAAAAAAATTTTATAATATGAAGTTAACATTAAAATAAGTAAAAGCAAAATATTTTTAAATCACAAATCATTAGCCAATATGTTATCCGATTTTTAAACGAATAAATGCATTATAACGTTGTGAAGGATTGGAATGGCATGACAATAGCGAACTGTCAGCCCATGTGGGCATTGAGTCAAGTCTTACCAAATTGAACTGAATAAATTTTGTCTAACAGTTTAGCATTTGAAAACTGTCTGACCGCATTGCAAGCAACGGACACGGCTTGGCGATGTGGCGGCATTTGAAAATCGTCAGCCCGTAACCGCTGCTAAATTTATAAATAAAAGTTCATTGTTCATTCTATTGCTTGGCTTTATTCGTCGGCTGGAACTGAAGCCGATAGCGAACAAAAAGTTGAGAATATATTCGTCGCCCCGCCATATTGCCAAACCGCCTGTTAGCGGTATACCCTTCGTCCCACCGTATTAAAAGAATGTGTCAATTTATAGAGTGTGTCATGAAGCGTCGGGCAAGACAGGTTGTTTGGTAGGTTAGCATTGTGCATTGGGTTTGTGTGCCTACCAAAGTACCTGACTTGCTGCGTTGGCTCTTTGTAAGTTTGTGGTGTCGAAGTCGTTCTATTTAATTTGATGTACGATGGCATTGAAGTCCTCCAAAATAAAAATTTTGTCAAATGAAGATTCAACTGAAGAATTATTGATTCTTGCCATTTCATATGAATCAGAAGATAGAGAGCCAACAACTAACAGTAACCATTGTTCTTGTATCGAAGATTTTTGTCTATAGCTTTCAGCTAATTTATTTTTCTTTTCTATTGCTTTCAATAATGCATCTTCGGTCAAATCCTGAGAATAAAAATTATTCTCAAGATAGCTAAAGGATACTAATGAATGTTTTTGAAGGTTAACAGATTTAATAAACTCCGGTTTTTCAACGGGAGTGTTGGAAGCAACTCCTAAAATATATACACATATTTCATCAATAAGTAATTGTTTTATTGATTTAGTGAATGAAAAATCATCACTTTTTAAATGAATGTTGGCAAGAACTTTTATTTCAGGATTACGTCTTGCAAATTCTTTTGCGGCATCATCAAATAACTTTTTTACGGATTGAAACTGTTGCACTCGTTCTGGATTCAATATACGTTCATGTTCAACGCCAATTTTAAGTTGATTATGTTCAATAATAAAATCGGGAGATTCACCACGGCTAATAAGTTTTATTGAAGTGTTTAGAACTGCAATGAATTTACCAACTTGACACAATTCTATGCTTTGTTTTTCATCACCTGCAGCAGAATCTAAAAACGGGCTAATGATTTCAGTTAAAGACTTTTTCAGTGCTTGAAATTTTATAAACTCTTCTTTTACTTGGTCTAAATTAACTTGAAACATAGTTTTTATCATTTTGTATTTACCGACATAAGTATGTTAAACTGAATTCTGCTTTCATAAGAATGCTTTGAATTGTTTTCGTTATTTATTCCTGCTTGAAAAATATTTACTACAGTTATTTTTCCGCCTTTGTCATTTTTATTTTCATCGCTTGTTGAAACTGCGACATCAAAATTAACTCTTATGTATCCATCGTTAATATCCCCTTTTTTTTCAGTTGACTGCAAATAACTATTACCAGCTGATATCCCATCTGTTATTTGGGTAATTGTTTGGGCAATAAATTCTTTTAATTCCATAACGACATATTTTTTAGTTCTTCTTAATATTATTTCTTCAATAAAGCGTTTTACTTATTTTATCTACTCCTTGTATTAGTTCTTCAATTTCTTCTTTAGTCGGTTCTTTCTGTTTCTTGTGGTCACATAAATTTCTTAAATCGCCTAAGTGTTGAATGAAACGCCAAGTTGGAGTTTCAATTACTCCATCATCTTTTAGCAATTGATTGAAGTCATTAATGGTTGGATTGCTTTTTTTAACTGCTATTTTATGATTGCTGCAAACTTGTTTTAAATGTCCTTCTAAAACGACACCTGCTACTGCTCCTGCACCTCTTGTAAACCCTTTTTTGTTTAGTTCTCTTGACGCTTCAAGTTCTGATTCAAAAATGTCAGATTGTAATAATTGTTTTATATCAAACAAAGAACTTTCAAATCTTTTTCCGCATGATTTTAGAATTCCAATCTGACTGTCAAAAATTGACTTCGCAATATCAATCTCCTTTGGGGGAATAACATGGTCGCCAATAAATTCAAAATCCAATCCTTTAATTACTGTTGAAGGTGTATGTTGGAAATAAGTTTTCAGCCCTTCCTTTTTCTTATCGTCATAATACATTTTTGAGAAATCTGAAATTCTATCGGGTAAGATTATTTTTATTATCGCATAAGATTCAGAATACCACATTTCATAATCCTGTCTTAATTGAGCAAGATTTTTATTGTCCTTCATTTTCTTAAATATGGCTTCTCCTGACTTGGTAAGTTTCAGAATATCATTTTTATATTTATCAATATTAGATGTCATAATTATTTCGCTTCAACAATTTTTATTTCGTCTGGTGTTAATTCGTAGAGTTGGTAAACGATTTCATCAATTCTTGAAACGTGATGCTCAACTCTCTTTTCAAGTTGTTCTGTTTTTGTTTGCAAGCGGCTTACTGAAATTTCAGGATAAAGTTTCAATAATGAATCAACGTTTCTTATTATCTCTTCGTGGAGAGATTTATCATCCTTATTCTTCTCGTCAATAAAACGAATTGGCATTTCAGTTAGAACTGTTGGTTTAACTTGTGCTAATGCTCTGCCGCTTTCCATTGTTGTCAGCCGGTATAGAAAAACAAAAAATTTTGAATTTAAAATCCCCATCAAATATTTCGTATCAATGTCCTTTACTCCGAAAAGATAAAGTCCATCAGTGACAAAAGTTTTGTTATTGTCAATAGAAACAATTATCTCATCTTCTGTAATTACGCCAACTAACTTTTCAGGTTTGGTAAATATTTTTTCTTCTCGTGCACGATGCAAAGCGTAAAGTGAATGCTTTCCTTCTTTTACTTCTTTGCAAGTAATTTTTGATTTAAACTGATTGATGAAACTGCAAATGTTTGGAATAGATTTAAAGTCAGTGTCTCTTTTTGTATAGATAAGTTGTAAATCAGGGTAATTAATATGAAACCGTTTTACTTGCTTTCCTCCAGTTAAAACATTTTTCAAATGAGTTTTTTCTAACTTGAATTGCTTTACTTGTTTTGCTGTAACTAAAAACGCTTCTTTCAAATCGGGGCTTACTCCTCTTTGAATCCCATCTTCATCTACAAACTCTGAAAGGTTTTTTACTTGACCCTTTAAAATTTTATTGATTATAAGAAAATGCTTTGCGTTTGTTGTAACAAAAAGATAATTCGGAATTTCTTTTAACTCTTTCTGTAAAACAGATTCAAAATTTTTTATTTCGTAAAGTTCTGCATGTTTATTTTCTTTCTTAACGCTTGTCAAATCAACTGTAATAATTTTATTTGAGTTACCCGGCTTTGAGTTTGAAAAAATGATAATGCAAGAAGGTCTGGTTACATTCTCAAACACATTTCCCAAATTTAATAATGCCTCAATGGAACTGTGTTTTAAAATATACTCACGAAGTTTTGAGTTGTCAGTTTGATAAAAAAGAACATCAGGTAAAATCATTCCAAAACTTCCATTGGGTTTTAGTAGTTTGTAGCTTTTATAAACGAAATACATAAAGCTGTCAATCATTCGCACAATTATTTCTCTGTTTCTTTCTCTTAAATACTTTAACGATTCTTCGCTGAAATCTGCGCCCCATGGTGGATTCCCAATTACACAATCAAAGCCTCCCTGATTAAAAACGTCGGGAAAACTTTTTTGCCAACTAAAGGGTTTGATTTTCTTTTCTTCTCCAAAATCAAATTGAGTGTCGTAAAAATCTGTATCAACTAAACTGTTTCCACTTTTAATATTGTTTTCCAATGTTGGTAAAACTCTATCGTTAAAAAAACTCAACTGATGAGCAATGCTTGCCGAAGTTTCGCCTTCCATACATTTGAGCAGCAAACTTAGCTTGGTAACTTCAACAGCATTTATGTCAATGTCAACCCCGTAAATATTGTTTAATAATATTCTTTTCTTTTCGGTTGTTGTAAGGTTGCCTTCGGCTGTAAGCGGATTATCTTTTTTAGCTGTCGGCTTTCCATTATTGCTGTAATAGTTTTTATGCCAGGTGAGCAAATATTGATAAGCACCAATTAAAAAGCTGCCACTGCCGCAGGCAGGGTCAACTATTTTTATTTTGCTTACCTCTTTGGGTGTTTTGCCTTCTGTAAGTTTACCTACCGTATTTTGTACGATGTATTCAACAACATATTGAGGAGTATAATAAACGCCACCGGCTTTTCTTACTTCTGGCTTTTCTTCAATCTTTGCTCTGTGTGATTGGTCAACTCTTATTTGCTTTCCTAAAAATTGCTCATAAGCACTTCCCAAAATTTCTACAGATAAAACCGAAAACTCATAAGGGCTTTGAGGATAATACAAGTCGTTAACAATTGTTTTGATAACCTTATTATCAATAACCAAATGCTTGCTGATTTGGTCTTTCTTAAAATCGAAAAGCCCTGAATTATATTTATCATCTGCATTCCGAAAAAGATGAAAGAGATTGTCGTAATAGTTACCGTGTAAAATACTATCTTTTAATTGTCCATAAGGCTCTACGCTTCTATCTTCTGCAATACGCAGAAAAATTAATCTGTCAATGGCTTGCTGAACTGCAAAATTGATTTCATCTTCATCAAGATTTTTATTTTGCTTGCAGATGTCAATTGCAATAAGTGTCCGCCAATTGTCAAGCGATTGCAAAAATTCTTTGTCAACAGTTGCTGTTCCTTTCTTATGTGTGTCGCTTGCAACAAATTTGTCAAAGCTGCCTTTCAACACTTTTTCTTTTGAGAAAGTATCCCACAAAAAATCAAACTCTTTGATATAGTCTTTAAAAGTCAGATACTTGACACGGGCAGTAGAAGCTTTGTCAGCAGTGTTAGGTTTCTTGGTACAATCATAAACTGCAAATTCTTCAAAGTCTGTAATAATGCTAATGGGAAGTTTAGCACTCCAACCATACCTGCGTATTTGATAAGCAGGAAGAATTTCATCTTTAACAAAGACACTTGGTTTTTTGGCTTCTACAAAAAACAACCGTTTGCCGCCGCTTAGTCTGAAAGAGTAATCAGGAGCTTTTGTCGCACCACCTATTTTTATTTTGTCCTCATGTATCACTTCACGGTAAGCTTCTGCATAACCGTTTGAGTTGTCCATGTCCCAACCCAATGCCTTAAAGAATGGGTCAATGAAATCACGTCTTGTAAGTGTTTCGTTATACTCAACTTTCTTATAGGAAATAAGCTGCTCATCAAACCGTTCAACCAGTTCTGAAATTTTGTTATGTGCCTGTTCTTTGGTCATGTCTTTTGTAAGTGTCAATTTAAGCTGTTAAGATAACGAAATTGTGTGTGGGAGAATTACAGCTCTTTTGCAGGTTAGCTTTTGTGTCAGGATTTGTGCCGCCTGCAAATGTGCTGTAATGTGCGGCGGCTAATTAGAGACTGTCACTAAAGTCACTCTTTGAAGTAGCAGGGTGTGTCCAACAGGGTTACCGCTTACGGCCAGGGTGTTTGCGAAGTGGCAGTTGAAAAAATCCTGGGTTGTTATGCTGCAATAAAAATAAGAAGAAGAAATGAACAGAGGGGATTGATTTTTTCAACCTGGCACGGAAGCGATCACACCTTCACTTGCCATTTTGCAAACACCATGTAAGACGAAGTTTGACAGCCCCGAAAAGAAGCAAGAAAGCGAAGCTGGAAACTAAAATGGCAAGTGTTGGGTGAAACCCTGGCCGTAAGGCAAAATTTAGAACACGAGAGATGGAGGAACGACATCGGAGTGTTCGTGAGCGAAGGTTTTGTTGGGCTGGCAAATTTTGCCTTACGTTTGTATTTACGCTATTAGACGCAATCTCAATTTTTACAATGTACTCATTATCAACATTTGCTCACTTCGTTTTTTCAATTGTTGAGTTGCGTCAATGAAATTATTATTCTAAAATAGGTAATTTATTAAACCTTCTTTCGGTCATCGTTTTAAACAAGGACTGGCTATGGTCTCACATCGCAGCCGATGAACTTCCAGGTCAGTTTCTTTAATAAATCTATAGGGAGGCGGGTTACAATATTTCCTAAGCTATAAAACATTTTCTGTAAATGCAAGCATTCGATACAAAATGTTGTAATCTCTCCTAAGCCGTATCTCCATTTTTTGCTTTGTGCTGATGCAGGACACGGCTGTGCCGGATTATCAATTCTAAGTGAGCAAACTTCTTCTTGAATTATCCCCGTGTCCCGCTACGCTGCCGGCTTTGGAGCGGAGAACTGAGGAAGACTTTCTACGCAAGATAGAACAAGGCATTATGAGGATGCCCGATTAGTAAAAACTCAAAAGATTTCCTTGATCTTTTCAGACCGGTGATTCAATGCTGATGCTTATCCTAAAGTCGACGGGCTCCGCGATAGAAGCGGCTACCACGCTGAGGCACTTCGAAAGGCTTAGTGCGTCAGCCGTGTTCGGCTTTGTGGCGGAGTAGTAGCGGATAGCGCGATCTGTAGCTGACGCAGCCACTATAGCTGACAGCCTCAATAAATGCAACGCCATCGTTTGCGTAAATAATTGCAGCCCTTTCTTTTTTTATATTTCATTATTTCGTACCCTTGCCTTGTTCATCTTATCCATTGCTTCATTGAATATGAGTATAATTTCATTATTTGATCTGACAGGTAAAACAGCGGTAGTAACGGGCTGCGACAAAGGAATCGGGAAAGCCTTTGCAAGCGCATTGGCAGAAGCGGGTGCCGACATCATAGGAGCATCGCGCTCGATGGCTGCGGGTAGTGATATTGAAAAGATAGTGACATCTTCAGGAAGAAAATTTAAACCTTATAAGGTAGACCTCGGTAACCGGGATTCGGTGTACCGGTTTATTTCGAAAGTGAAAAGCGAAAATGAGCGGATAGACATTTTGGTAAATAATGCGGGAACTATTATGAGAAAACCTGCGGCCGAACATCCGGATGAATATTGGGATAAAGTGATTGATGTAAATCTCAATTCGCAATTTATATTAACGAGAGAATTTGGAAACGAAATGATCGCACACGGAAATGGAAAGATTGTTTTCACATGTTCGATGTTATCGTACCAGGGCGGCATAAATGTGCCGGGCTATACGGCCAGCAAATCGGCAGTGGCGGGACTGGTGAAAGCATTTGCGAATGAATGGGCATCGAAGGGTGTAAATGTAAATGGCATTGCACCGGGTTACATCGCAACCGATAATACAAAAGCTTTGCGCGAAGATGAGGTGCGAAATAAAGCAATACTGGATCGCATTCCTGCGGCAAGGTGGGGACAGCCGGATGATCTGAAAGGTGCAATCATATTCCTGTGTTCGGGTGCTTCTGATTATGTGAATGGTACTATCATCAATGTGGATGGAGGCTGGATGGCGAGGTAAATGTTTCGGCAATCTTTCGACAGGCTCAGCATGACAATTCTCCAAATGACAAATGCTGTCAGCCTGAGCCCCTCGAAGGCGTTTTGTATTAAGGATTAAGTTCAGTAGCACAAAAAATAATAATTGATAAATCAACTTAAAGAAATTATGGAGATAAGATTTCAACATAGCGCTGCGGAAACAAGCCGGATGAATACAGGTGAACTGAGAGCTGCGTTTCTTGCCGAAAACCTGATGTGCGATAATGAAATAAAATTGTATTACACGCATTATGACAGAATGGTTGCCGGTGGTGCAAAACCGGTGAATAAAAAATTGATCCTCGAAACACATCAGGAATTGCGTGCCGTTTATTTTTTGGAACGCCGTGAGATGGGCATCATCAACGTGGGTGGCAAAGGAACGGTGTATGCAGATGATGGTTCGTTTGTGTTGGATACTTTGGATTGTTTGTATATAGGTAAAGGGGTACAAAAGGTTTCCTTTGAAAGTGCGGATGCAAAAAATCCTGCACATTTTTATTTGCTGTCGGCCCCGGCGCATCAATCTTATCCCACACAATTAGTAATAAGTGCAGAGGCAATGCCTGCTACGATTGGCAGTATGGAGACGTCCAATGAAAGAACGATCTATAAATATATACATGATAAAGGCGCGCAGAGTTGCCAGTTAGTAATGGGCCTTACGATTTTAAAAACCGGCAGCGTATGGAACACGATGCCGGCGCATACGCATACGAGGAGGATGGAAGCGTATTATTATTTTAACCTGGCGGAAGATCAGCGTATATTTCATTTCATGGGTGAGCCACAGCAAACGCGACACATTGTGGTAGCGAATCACCAGGCGGTTTTTTCTCCGGCATGGTCGATACACGCGGGCTGTGGCACCAGCAATTATTCGTTTATATGGGGAATGGCGGGAGAGAACTATAACTACACCGATATGGATGTGGTGCAGATAAAAGACCTTCGATAGCGGAGCGCTTAGAATTTTTTGCAGAGAAATTCATCCTGCGATTTTGCAAATGAGTTTCTTTGTTTGTAAAAAAAGCAAATGAAAACAACGATTGTTTTATTGATATGTTTGCCCGGAATGGTTTGCGCCGCAAATGCACAAGTCCTGGTAAAAAAAATTTTTCCTGATGCACGGAAACAGGTCAGCCTTACGCTGCAGGAAGTGAATGCTGCGAGAAAAAATGATAGCGCGATAGTGGCGGCACGTTCACTTGAAAATGGTGAAATAAAATTTGTGCCTTCTGATGACTGGACAGCAGGATTTTTTGCAGGCGAGCTATGGTTGCTTTACAAATATTCTCATGAGAGCATATGGAAGAATGCAGCGGAAAAATATACTGCTCTCATGCAGCGCGAGCAATGGAACGGTACTACGCATGACATGGGATTTAAAATGTATTCGAGCTATGGCAATGGATATCTTTTAACACACGATGCGGCATACAAAAAAATAATCATTCAATCGGCCAGGACCTTGTGCACAAGATTTAATCCGAAAGTGGGTTGCATCCGTTCGTGGGATCATACTAAGAAATGGCAGTATCCTGTGATAATAGATAATATGATGAACCTTGAATTATTATTTGCTGCAACACAACTCACGGGCGATTCGTCTTTTTATCATATTGCGGTAACGCATGCTAACACCACAATGAAAAATCATTATCGGAGTGACTATAGTTGCTACCATGTGCTGGATTATGATACTACAACGGGTGCGGTACTGCACAAAACAACGGCACAGGGATATTCCGATGCCTCCGCCTGGGCGCGCGGGCAGTCGTGGGGTTTGTATGGTTTTATGATGTGCTATCGGTTCACAAAAGATCCGCGTTATTTACAACAGGCGGAACATATTGCTGCATTCATTTTGAAAAATCCGCATCTGCCAAAAGACAGGGTGCCTTACTGGGACTATGATGCGCCAAACATTCCCAATGAGCCGCGAGATGCTTCTGCTGCCGCCATTATGGCGTCGGCATTGTATGAGCTGGCGTCTTACAGTAAAAACCGGGAGCAATATCTTTCTGCTGCTGATGAGATTATGACGAGCCTTACCAATCATTATCGTTCGCCTGTTGGTGAGAATAAGGGGTTCATATTGTTGCACAGCACCGGATCCAAACCCGACAACAGTGAAATAGATGTACCGATCATTTATGCGGATTATTATTACCTCGAAGCATTGTTGAGAAAGAATACAATTGAAAAATAAAATCATTTATGCACATGAAAAAAGCAATAGCGTTATCGATCGTGCTCCTCTCCGCCTTTAATATAAATGGCGTGGCACAAACAAAAACATGGACAAAACAAAAAGCTGAACAATGGTTTAATAAAAAGGAATGGCTGCATGGCTTGCATATGAAGCCGGATGCTCATATCAACAAGGAGATGTTTGCCCGGCAATATCGTGCCAATCAAAAATATTGGGACGAAGCTTTTGCATTTTTGCGCGATCATGATCTAAAAACATTAGCGACGGGAAAATATACAATCGACGGCGATAATGTGTTTGCCACTGTGACCTTAGACAGCACTAAAGATTTCGCCAATACCAAATGGGAATCGCATCGCAAGTACATAGACCTGCAATGTGTGATAACCGGGAAGGAAAAAATGGGACGGTATGATGTTGCAAAAGCAAAGATTATCGATCCTTATGATGATAAAAAGGACATCGCCCATTACGAGGCACCGGGAGAGTTCTTTGTTGTTCCTGCCGGGAGTTTTATGATCTTTTTCCCGGTAGATGCCCACCGGCCTAATATTACGCCAGCTGGTAAAAAGTATTTGGAGAAGAAGATTGTGATAAAGGTAAGAGCGGCGGAATGACTTTTTATTGTTGGAAAATGTTGTGTGGGTGGGGGTTTCTCTACCCGCATTCTATTTCAAAAAGCATTCGCCAGTGAAACCCGATAATTGAAGGCATCTGTTTTTTAAGAGTGGCACTGTTTACATCTTTACAGGAGCTACCCGGATAAAGGTGGAAAGGGATTTTGATAGCAATGAGTAGCTGTAAAAATTTTTCAAAACTCTTTTCTGCATCGGGGTTTCGCGAAAGCTGTTTTTTATTTATTTGTGTTCTTCATGCGAAACCCCGATGAGGCGAAATCAATATAAGGCTTAAGGTTCTTAACCTGGATTTTTGTTTTGACAAATGTTAATTCATATTGGCGGTTCGTTGTTTTTCAACAGTACTTTTGCCCGTTATATCTTGCGTAAACTCCACCATCCATTCAATACCATATTTGTCCCGAAACATACCAAAATATGAACCCCAGGGGCTATCAGCAATAGGCATTTCTACATTCCCACCTGCCGAAAGTCCATTGAATAATTTGTCGGCTTCTTCTTTACTCTCTGCGCTTACTGAAATTTTACTTCTGTTTTCATTTTCGTTTACCCGCCCCAGAAATTCCGGAACATCATTTGCCATCAACACATTGGTTTTACCAATTGGCAAAGCAATATGCATAATTTTATTTCCTTCTTTCTCTGTCACCGGGGCCCCGGGGATTGAGAGATCTTTGAAACGTATCAGTTTTGTGAACTCTCCGCCAAACACTGATTTGTAAAAGGTAAATGCTTCTTCGGCATTACCGTTGAAGTTGATGTGAGGATTGATAAGTGCCATAATTTTTATTTTTAGGTTGTTTAAAATTCTTATTTCAATTCTTCGCAATAAAAATGGTGAATTTGAAGCAAGTCTGTTATTTTTAAAACTATATTTTCTTCACTGTCAATGCGCAAAATCCTGTCGCAATCTTCAAGGTCAAAATTCCATTTTTCATTCGGAAGTATTTTATCAATATGAGGCTTCAGGTTCTTAACCTGGATTTTTGTTTTGACAGATGTTTTGAAAACGTAAATCATTTTTGCGATAAAGCTGCCAGCAGATTTTCCAGGTTGCTCAATGACATTTTCATTCCTTGCGTGAAGCCATCAAGTATCCTTTCTAATCTTTCAAGAGATTCATTGTAAATAGTGATACTCACTTTTGTTGTTCCGTTCTGCTGGCTGAAAGTATGATCCCATTCAGAGCCCGGCAATTCAGGGTTTTCATCTTTATCTGCAAAAGCATTATACATTTTAAAATTGGTCTTCGGAGTAATGGAAGTATAGGTTTGAATGGCCCAGCGCTCTTGCCCGTCCGGAGTTATCATTGCCCAAAATCTTTTGCCGCCTACTTTGAAATCCTGGTATTTCGTTTTGGCTCTAAGCGGTTTGGGTGCAATCCATTGGTCAATCAGTTCAGCTTTTGTAAAGGCATCCCATACCAGCGAAAGTTCAGCATCGAATTCCCTGTTAATAAAAACAGTTTTTATTGACCTGTCAACTGTAAAATCAAATAGCAAATCTTGATTCATTTTTTTTGTTTTTTTATAGTGGATAATACTTTGTCCAGTTGATTAAACCGGTTTTCCCAAATCCTCCGATATTGTTCTAACCATTTATCTATTTCTTTCATTTTATTAATTTCAAGCGAATAATAAATTTCCCTGCCCTGGTATTCCTGTTTTACAAGATCACATTCTGTCAGAATGCGTAAATGTTTTGACACAGCCTGGCGGGTCGTTTTGAAGTTTTCTGCAATGGCGTTAGGTGTCATCGAGTGTAACGCAATTAGGGCAATAATAGCCCGCCGTGTGGGGTCTGCAATGGCCTGAAATATGTCCCGCCTCATTTGTGTAAAAGATTTATTTAAGAAACTAATCGGTTGCAAATATATGTGCAACTTTTCGGTTTCGCAAATTTTTTTTTATTTTTTTTCTGTTTTTGTTGGGGTAGGCGTATGAGAACCAAAGAAAGCACATCAAGAAGTCAGATACAATTTAGCAGTTTGGACGATCAGATTGCATCCGATAATCCCGTTCGCATCATCGATGCATTTGTAGAAAAGCTAGATTGGCAAAAGCTCGCCATTAAACGAAAAAGTAAAAAACAAAGAAGCAATAGCGGCGGAGCATCCCGCAAACGCTACATTAATTAATGTGATACGTCGCAATTAACCCTATAATTGTCAAATTCACCCACTACATTAGTCCATGCGAACGTTAATTTTACGTCCTAAATAACATTATGTTCCATGAGCGTATTAAACAAACAATTTACGGCAACGCTGCAGAAAAGTCTCAATAAGGGTGGATGGACCTATGTGACCTGGCCGGATTCCGTTAATTTTTTCGGAACTCGTGGATTGGTAAAAGTCAGGGGAATCATAGAAGGCCAGCCATTTCAGAGCTCGTTTATGGCTTTAGGCGATGGCAGGCACAAATTATCGTTCAATGCTGCAATTCGTAAAATCGTAAACAAAGATGCAGGAGATAAGGTGACAATTCTGCTAACTGAAAGAATCGACGGGAAATAATTTGAAGGTATTATTCAGTTTTCTAAAATTATACTTACAGTTCTTACTGTGCGCACCTTTTTATACGTCGACTAATCCGGAAAGCAAATTCTTCTCGCAATTTTTCCTTAAACTGTAACACCCCGGTACCGGTGTAATTATGCACCATAGCCCTAAGCCGGGCGTATTTGTGCCTTGAACGTTGACTGTTACTAAATGTTCTCACCTCTCTTTATATAAATACTTTTGGTACCTAAAAATACGACGCCCTTTTATACGGCATCACGTGTCCCGTTATTCGGGAAGAAGGCCCACGCACTTGCCCGCGCCTCATTTGCCACGCAAACTTCTTTTATATACCTGGACTAATATGGGGCTGAAACAAGCCTTCATCATTTGCTTGATTTGATGTGAATGTTTATGCAAGGTTATACATCGTTCACACCCCCGAAAAGCTGACTAAAGAAACCTGGATATTTTTCTCCCGAATAGAAGCTATCAAAATTTTTATTGAGTTATCATACATCGTGTACCGAATGTGCCCTTTTTATTCAAATATTCTTTTCTTAAACAACTCCTTCATTTCATCAAAGCTCTGTTTTGGGTTATGGCAAATGAAAATTGTTTGCACCACCCAGCCTTCGCTGCTTGCGTAGTCGCTGTAAATTTTTCTGACAGGAATTACTTCTTCGAAAAAAGGATCAAAAAAACTGTCACCCGCATCGTTATAGCAAAAAGCAATAACCGTTTCAGGCATCTTGCCCGTAGGCGCCCAGGTATAAAAACTTCCGTGATATGAAAACGCATTTGGAAGCCCATACGCGTCTTTAAACAACTCCACTGCTCCTGCCTGCGAATAATGTTTACCCCAGATTAAGCAATTCTTTTTTTCATTTTCGGGTAGGCTGTCATACACGGATTGTAATTGTTGCATCATCGTTTTCCATCTTTCTTTTGCATTATATTCTTGCATAGGAAGTACGTCTTTTCCGTTTTTCTTTTCTTTCGGGGAATATTCAAAAACCGAATTAAGATAATGGGGAAAAGAATAGACAGGCATTCCGAAAGGAATCAATACTGCGCCGGTCAATAAAATAAAACTCAGGGGATATAATAACCATCTCCTCTTCGGTAGTACGACATTCTCCCAAAAGATACCGCAGAATGGAAGTATGATGAGAACAACCGGAAAGAAATAATACGCTTTTCCCTTACTATAAATGAGAAACAATACGGACAATAAAATTGAGCAGGCAAGTGGTAAATAAAGGCGTTTATTTCTTTTATTGGCAAACATAAAAACAAAAGCGGGCAACATCAGGATAAAAGTAATCGGATTGACGGATAACAATAAATCGCGCAGTACCTGCATAGGTGCTAAATCATCCAATTGGGTGTCATACAGCCGGTGAAACATTTGTAACGCAGGCCAATCATTTACATATTGCCAAATAATATTCGGCAATAAAATCAAAAATGAGATAATCAAACATTGCCAGTATTTACACTTGACCAAGGCAAATCTTGTTTTTCTAAAGAGCAATAATGACAATAAACCGAAACAAAAAAACAATGCGTCATATTTAGTCAGAAAAAACAGAGCGGTGAATAGAGTCAAATACCATAAATATTTTCTATTGCCGTGTTTTATGAACCTGGTGAGCTGATAGAAGCAAAGTACCCAGAACATTTGACTGAAAACAACAGGTTCAAATGGTTGTTGGGACCCTTCAAATCCCGGTGCAATCAAAAGACAAAATAATGTAATAAATACCGCTATGTTTTTACCGCCGAGTTCCACAGTTATTTTGCCCACATAAATAACAATGAGCAGCATAGCAATATGCGGAAAAATATGATAAAGGAAAACTGAATGAGAATGAAACAGGTTTTGGATAAAAGCCAACAACCCTGTAAACGGGGGAGATTCCATATATCCAAAAGCAAGATGGCGACCCGATTCAATATACAAAAATTCATCGCTCTGAAAACCAGAATGGCTGTCTGCAATTAAATGAAGAGTTAGTTTTAAAATGCAAAAAAATAGTATGGTTAGTTTAGTCTGCTTATTCATTTGGTTTCTATTAGAGTGGTGCAGTCTGTATTTGTGCATAACTGCAAGTATCGGCGAAGTACGGGAATTTGTCGCTTGTCCTGCCCCGGCTAACCGATGATGAAAATAGAAATAAAAGTTTATGATTTGCAATTAGCCCAAAGTTGCTTGTCAAGCCCGAACCACTGCTGCACAGAGTTACAAATGATGCGACACAGCTTCTGTCCGCCCAGCTTTTGCCAATACTTTTGTGTGTGTCCAGCGAAGCTGCCTTTGTGATGAGAGCAGGTCTCTCGGTGGGAGAAGAAGAGCAACCTTCACCATCAAACCGGTTACATGCTGCGTTGCTCTAAGGAGCAGTGCGGTGAACGATGTAGCAGGTAAGTCTGTAAGAGCCGAACGCATAGTGAAGCGGCTGAGAGGTCTCGATAATTGTTACCGATGTAAAAAGAAACGATGCACATGATTGTTTCGATCAGAGTTAACATTCGTTATAAGTTGCCAGAAGTGTTAGCTGCATCCGGGATAAAGCCGCCGGGACTTACAGACAGGCGCAGAGGCGGAACTGGAGAACCTGTACTGGTTGAATGTGCTGATTAGGTAAAATCGTCTGCAGGTGCGCCAGGACGTACGAAATGCGCAGAGGCTCAATGATCAAGCGGAGCACCCGTAAGATGTAATAAGCCTTCACAAACCAGCGACAGGGACGGATGTACCCGTAGTAGTGTTGAAAGCTTATGAAAGTAAGCAGGAGCGAAGGGGTACACAGGAAGTAAAAATTGGTAAACACAAAACAACCGAAAGGGATGATGGAACTGTTTTCCAAACAAGGAGTAAGCGTACCCGTTACCACGATGATGGTAAAGGAGGCGTACGAACATGTGAAGCAAGGCGGCGAAGCTGCAGGTATAGATGGGATGACATGGGAGTATTTACACATCCATCGCAGCCGTATACTGTACCAGTTGTGGGTACGTCTTGCATCAGGCAGCTATTTTCCAAAAGCCATTAAGTCAGTGAGCATCCCCAAAAAGGATGGGAGCAAAAGAGTGCTGGGCCTGCCCACGTTGGTGGACAGGATAGCCCAGCAAGTGGTAAGGGTTCATGCAGAAAAGCAGTTAGAACCCCATTTTCATCAAAACTCATACGGATACCGTGCAGGCAAAAGCATGCATGATGCGGTGCATCGGTGCAAGTACAATTGTTCACAATACCCGTATGTGATCACGCTGGACATCCAAAGCTATTTTGATAGCATACCCCACGACAAGCTGCTAAAGGCGTTACAATTTTACTGTAAAGAAAAATGGATAATCCTTTATGTGAGTCGATGGTTGCGAGCCGGTGTAGTGCATGAAGATGGAAGCCAGTTACAAATGCAAAGCGGTACACCGCAGGGAGGGGTGATCAGTCCATTGTTAGCCAACCTGTACCTGCATGTAGTGTTTGATGGATGGATGAAGCAAAACTACCCGGGCATCCGGTTTGAGCGTTATGCAGATGACATCATCATTCATTGCCGTCGGGAGCAGATAGCGCAAAGCATATTGAGCAAACTGCAAAAGCGGTTTACCGAATGCGGGCTAACCATTCACCCCACCAAAACGCGGATTATTTGTTTAAACCGCAATCAACCAAAAGGCAGTGAACGCAAAGTACACACCTTTGAAATGGGAGGCTATGAGTTTAAACCGCAATGGGTAAAGGTGGAAGGAGAATGGAAAGTGCGGATACTTCCCTCGCCGTCAAAGGCATCGAAGAAAGCGATCATGGATAAGATACGCAGCCTGAAATTACATACCCGAACGGGGAGTATATACGTGGTAGCGAATCTTATTAACCCATTAGTGCGTGGCTGGCAAAACTACTATTGTCACTTTATCAAAAGAGACCTGAATGACCTATGGCGCTTAGTAAACCGTCGGCTTGAGAAATGGTGTAAATGGAACAAGCGGTTAAATCTTCGAAAGAGCCGCCGATGGCTCAACACGTTGTATAAGATGCAGCCCGGCCTGTTTGCCCATTGGAGTGTATGCCCCGCTTATTAATTGAAAACGCATCTTGAAGAGCCGTATGAATCGAGAGGTTCACGTACGGTTCTGTGAGGAGCAAGGGGTGAAAGTCCCCTTGCTTACTCGACTAGCTGTAGTTTTTTATTGAATTGTCAAAGCAAATTCTGATTCGTTGTTGATAATGTTTATTTTCTGAACAAGTCTTATAACATAACCTGCAAACTGAACATTAGTGTCACCACTTGCAAGTTTGAAAGAACTGACAACATTTTTAATAGTTGACTTTTGCTCTGTGCTTAGTTCATCAATAATTAATAGGACTCTTAGATTTGCTTTAAATGATTCAATAAGTAGTTTTTCAATTTCTCTCTCAATTGAACGTTCTTTAATATCAGGATGTATTTCTTTAATCCACTCAATGAACTTGGCTGACTGTGATTCTTCATTGTTGATATACGCAATTATTTTGTCAACCCAGCTTTCAACTGTTTTTACTCTTGTTTGTTCGTCTGTTATAATGCTAAATGCAGATGCAAATCTCATTAATTGTGGAATAATAATGCTATTTAGATAACTTGATTTGTCAATTTCTTTTTGCTTTCTTTCGCCATAGCATTCATATTCTATCAGGTTTATTCTAAAAGGTTTTTTCAGTTTTTTGTCAAACTCTATTAAGATTCCATCAGGTATTGTCCTTATGCCTTGCACATTGTTGCCTTCTACTTTGAAACCTTTTGTTTTGAATAACCTGTTTTCAGGGATTAACAGTGTTTTTGTTTCTGGAAATTGGGGGAATAGGGAATAGAAATTTTCATTTACTAGTGTTTCCAGCCCTTTGATTTTGTCAGTCTCGTTTGAAAATTGAACAGTTTGAAAAGTCCCCATTATGTTGACTTTTACATCTGGTATTTCTTTCTCTAGCTTTTTTAATTCCCTCTCATCCTCTATTGTGGTTTCTTCTTCGTCGTCTTCTGTCTCAACAACTGTTGGTTCGATATCAAATTGATAAAGTGACTCGGATTTATTCTTTATAAATTCTTGGTCGAGCAATTGAACTGCCCCATCATCATTAATTGGTTTTGCACCTTGAACATATTTAATTGCCCAATATTTACCACCGGCTTGAGAAAGAATAGATATGTCAAAAGGGGTACAGTACTCAACATCTTTAATCGTTAAAGCATTAACATAGCTTTCAGCGTCCGCCCAAGGTTTAAAGTCTGTTGGCTCGTCAAGCTTAAATCTTGCTCCACACAAACTCTTTTTTCCAACCTTAACAACTAAGTAAATTAAGTCACCTGTCTGAGGACCCCGATTAATGAAGCCTGATACTTTCTCTGTCAAACAGAGGTAGTAATTTTCTAATGATGTCGAGCAATGTGATATTCTTACTTTCATTACGAAGGGTCTATTTTAAAATTACAGCTAACGAACAGGGCTTGCCGAAGTGGGGGAAATAGAATTCCGTCCGCCCGGCTAACTGAAGCTAAATTTATAGATAAAAGTTGATGATATGCACATAGCTAAATTAATAACGTCAAGCTGGATATGAAGCCAAATTGAAAAACAAAAGTTGAAACACGGCTTCCGTCCGCCCCCATTTTGGCAAACCCCATGTGTGTGTCCAGCGAAGCTGCCTTTGTGATGAGAGCAGGTCTCTCGGTGGGAGAAGAAGAGCAACCTTCACCATCAAACCGGTTACATGCTGCGTTGCTCTAAGGAGCAGTGTGGTGAACGATGTAGCAGGTAAGTCTGTAAGAGCCGAACGCATAGTGAAGCGGCTGAGAGGTCTCGATAATTGTTACCGATGTAAAAAGAAACGATGCACATGATTGTTTCGATCAGAGTTAACATTCGTTATAAGTTGCCAGAAGTGTTAGCTGCATCCGGGATAAAGCCGCCGGGACTTACAGACAGGCGCAGAGGCGGAACTGGAGAACCTGTACTGGTTGAATGTGCTGATTAGGTAAAATCGTCTGCAGGTGCGCCAGGACGTACGAAATGCGCAGAGGCTCAATGATCAAGCGGAGCACCCGTAAGATGTAATAAGCCTTCACAAACCAGCGACAGGGACGGATGTACCCGTAGTAGTGTTGAAAGCTTATGAAAGTAAGCAGGAGCGAAGGGGTACACAGGAAGTAAAAATTGGTAAACACAAAACAACCGAAAGGGATGATGGAACTGTTTTCCAAACAAGGAGTAAGCGTACCCGTTACCACGATGATGGTAAAGGAGGCGTACGAACATGTGAAGCAAGGCGGCGAAGCTGCAGGTATAGATGGGATGACATGGGAGTATTTACACATCCATCGCAGCCGTATACTGTACCAGTTGTGGGTACGTCTTGCATCAGGCAGCTATTTTCCAAAAGCCATTAAGTCAGTGAGCATCCCCAAAAAGGATGGGAGCAAAAGAGTGCTGGGCCTGCCCACGTTGGTGGACAGGATAGCCCAGCAAGTGGTAAGGGTTCATGCAGAAAAGCAGTTAGAACCCCATTTTCATCAAAACTCATACGGATACCGTGCAGGCAAAAGCATGCATGATGCGGTGCATCGGTGCAAGTACAATTGTTCACAATACCCGTATGTGATCACGCTGGACATCCAAAGCTATTTTGATAGCATACCCCACGACAAGCTGCTAAAGGCGTTACAATTTTACTGTAAAGAAAAATGGATAATCCTTTATGTGAGTCGATGGTTGCGAGCCGGTGTAGTGCATGAAGATGGAAGCCAGTTACAAATGCAAAGCGGTACACCGCAGGGAGGGGTGATCAGTCCATTGTTAGCCAACCTGTACCTGCATGTAGTGTTTGATGGATGGATGAAGCAAAACTACCCGGGCATCCGGTTTGAGCGTTATGCAGATGACATCATCATTCATTGCCGTCGGGAGCAGATAGCGCAAAGCATATTGAGCAAACTGCAAAAGCGGTTTACCGAATGCGGGCTAACCATTCACCCCACCAAAACGCGGATTATTTGTTTAAACCGCAATCAACCAAAAGGCAGTGAACGCAAAGTACACACCTTTGAAATGGGAGGCTATGAGTTTAAACCGCAATGGGTAAAGGTGGAAGGAGAATGGAAAGTGCGGATACTTCCCTCGCCGTCAAAGGCATCGAAGAAAGCGATCATGGATAAGATACGCAGCCTGAAATTACATACCCGAACGGGGAGTATATACGTGGTAGCGAATCTTATTAACCCATTAGTGCGTGGCTGGCAAAACTACTATTGTCACTTTATCAAAAGAGACCTGAATGACCTATGGCGCTTAGTAAACCGTCGGCTTGAGAAATGGTGTAAATGGAACAAGCGGTTAAATCTTCGAAAGAGCCGCCGATGGCTCAACACGTTGTATAAGATGCAGCCCGGCCTGTTTGCCCATTGGAGTGTATGCCCCGCTTATTAATTGAAAACGCATCTTGAAGAGCCGTATGAATCGAGAGGTTCACGTACGGTTCTGTGAGGAGCAAGGGGTGAAAGTCCCCTTGCTTACTCGACTGGCTGCTGCTCTTTGTCAACAGGTCAATGAGTAAATGTTATCATCTCCACATTTTTGTCTTGGCAAATTTTAAAACTGTCTCTAATATTTTTTAGCATTTCTTGAACTTCATCAAAATCTTCATCGTCATCGTTTGCTTTACTCTCGTCTATTTCAACTTTGTCCATAATAGAGTTGAAATGGTCTATGTCCTGCTTAGTAAAACAATTAATTGCAGGAAAGTCAGCAATTTTAGGAATGTCAAATATTTGGTGTGGTTCAAACATATCACCAAAGTCAATTTGTAAACCTTTTTCTTTCATTATTTCAAAGGCTGCTTGAAAGTCACGCCCATAATAAAAACCATCGCAATATGGAAGAAGATGTGTCCCAATATAGTCACAGATTACAAGCAGAACATAACCGTAGCCATGTGCAATATTTTCATTTAGTCCTGATGTCGGTTTTGATTTTACTAACCCCAAAAAACTACTTTTACTTTTTCTGTCTTCCGGTTTTACGTAGTTGAATATTATGTCTTCAAGTGCTTGGTCAAAGTCATATTGATATTTTGGGTCTGGAAAATCATCGTCTTGACTTGCATAATTGTCATACAAGCCTGTTGTTTTAATTTTTTCAAGAAGTTCTCTGTCCTTGCAACCAAATACAGCTTTTACTTTTTCAATGTCAACCGCAAAGGGAATTGCAATCATGCTCATAATCTGTATAAATTTTTAGGGTGTGTCAAATAGAGTAGCAGCCAACGGTTTCGGGCTTTGCGTTGGTGGGCTTTTGAAACCGGAAACTGTCTGCCTGCACCAATGTTTATTAATTGCTCAAATGTTTCTATTCGCACTGTCCGCCCACTAACGCAAAACCCGTGTTATAGCCAGTACCTTTTCTTGTCAGTTTACAACACATTGCTTTTCCCTAAATTACATTGTTCGCAAAGTGTCTCGAGATTTTCAATAATTGTCTCACCGCCCTTGCTCCAAGGAATAATGTGGTCAACGTGTAATATAATACTCGGGTCTTTTGCAGGAGCACGTCCACATTTTTTACAGGAGAAGTTGTCTCTTTTAAGAACTGTAAATCGGAGTCTTAAATTTATTCCTCTCGGTGTTCTCTTAATTGTGATTTCCTTTTCTGTTTCTTTAAGGTCGGTTGTTTTAGTTTCGGTAAGTTCAATGATTTCGGAGGTGGTGTTGGTGTTGCCAACTTCTTTTTCGTTGTCCGAATTAACGTATTCAATAAATTGTTCTAATGCTGCTCTCCAAGAGCCGAATTTGTTTGTATAAGAACTTATGTTGTATTTTGAATATGGAGGAATAACCTCCGAGTATTTCGGTTGTCTTCCGAGATGCGTCCATAGGTCGAGAATGTTTTGTAAATATTCTTCAGTTGTAGTATTGTAAAACCTGCCAATCTCAAGGTCGGCTTTCTTCTTAGCTTTATTCCAGCCTCCAAATCGCTTAAGAATTGTCACTGAACTCCATTGTCCATACTTGTCGTAGTCGGCTGCTGTTATTTTTGGATTATTAAGCTCTTTTGCAACTCGCACCATGTCGGCAAGTAGGATTTCGTCTTTAATAGATGTTTCACCATATTCAATTCCATGAATACTTTTTTCGGTTTCAAGTCCCGCCTTTTTTAAAACAGTTTCCCAGTCCCCGAATCTTTTCTTTGCCGTTTGATAATTATACTTTGCTCCATTGTCTTTGCAATACTCTCTCATTTTAAGAGATTTCTTTCCCAAATTGTTCGCAACAGTCCTAAGGTCATTGATGATGTCAATGTCCGAGATTTGTATGCGTAAATTTGTCAACTCGAATTTCATTCTGTGTCGTCTTGGTATTGGCTATAACGGCCAGGGTGTTTGCGAAGTGGCAGTTGAAAAAATCCTGGGTTGTTATGCTGCAATAAAAATAAGAAGAAGAAATGAACAGAGGGGATTGATTTTTTCAACCTGGCACGGGAGCAATCACACCTTCACTTGCCATTTTGCAAACACCATGTAAGACGAAGTTTGACAGCCCCGAAAAGAGGTAAGAGAGCGAAGCTGGAAACTAAAATGGCAAGTGTTGGGTGAAACCCTGGCCGTAAGGCAAAATTTAGAACACGAGAGATGGAGGAACGACATCGGAGTGTTCGTGAGCGAAGGTTTTGTTGGGCTGGCAAATTTTGCCTTACTTTTGTATTTACGCTATTAGACGCAATCTCAATTTTTACAATGTGCTCATTATCAACATTTGCTCACTTCGTTTTTTCAATTGTTGAGTTGCGTCAATGAAACTACCATTCTAAAGTAATGGATTTATTTAATTCGTCCAAAACGTTTGGAATATTCACCAGTGTTTCCCTTTTTACATGCAAATACCTTTCCGTTGTTTTAATATTGAAGTGCCCCAGCAGATCTTTTATGTACCGGATGTCGATGCCCTTTTCGAGCAAATGGGTGGCAAAGCTGTGCCTTAAGCTGTGAATGCCCACTTTTTTATTGATCATAGCCTTTTGTTTTGCATTTTGAAAAATTTGCTGGGCGCTCCTTATGCTGTAAGGTTCACCCGGCAATAAAGGATTTTCAAAGACATATTTCTTTGGTCTTGGCTTGCTGCTTTTGAGATATGATCGTAAAATATCGAGCAGCAGAATACTTAAACCGACATATCGGTCTTTTTTACCTTTAGAATTTTCAATTCTTAATTGCATCCGATCACTATCTACGTCTTGCATTTTCAAATGTACTACCTCACTTACTCGCAAGCCTGCACTATAAGCCGTAAATAATATTGCTTTATGTTTCAGGTTGCTAATGGCGTTGAACATTCTGCCTATTTCATTTTCTGCTAACACTTTTGGCAGTTGATCCGGCTTCTTTGGCCGTGGTATCTCAAAAAAGAATTTATCCCTGTGAAGCACCTGCTCATAATAAAACTTTAATGCATTCAGGCGGCTATGGATTGTATTTTCTGTCAGCCCGTTTTGCATGCACCACACCAGGTATCGTTGCAGGTGCTCCGGTTGCAGGTTTTGGGCGGGTACATTACCCAGCATCTGCAGTAGTTGCATAAACTCGTTGCGATATGTCCGGATGGTACTTGGGCTGTAGGCCTTAAGTTGCAATTGCTGTATAAATTTTCCAAGCTGTTGTTTGTTTTCGTCGTTTATAATTGCCGTGGGTGGTAAATATTTATGCGGAAACTTTACCGTGGCTTTTTGCCCGGGTATAACCACGACGGGACCGCCCTGCCTGCCGGAAGACAGCGAGGCAAGTACAGGATCAGCTTTGTCATTATTTCGTTTTCGCTTCAACAGGTATTTTTTTAAATCTTCTGTTTCAAGTTTGGCTATGCCTTTTAATGAACGGGCAAGCAGATTGTAACTTTCTTCGTTGCACGGAATGTACCAGCACCTGTGGGTTTTAGTCCACCTTGCGTTTGCCTTCTTTTGAAAAATATGATTCAACACACCTTTTTGTGGCGAGTAGATGCCAATGATTTCCTGGCCGCGATGGGTGAGGGGTTTAAGTACTACTGTTTCCATATCTTAAATGTACTCATTGCTTACTGCCGATGCAAGAGTAAAAGCAGAATTGCGAAGATGTAAATAATTTTTTATGTTGGGGGATGCACTATAGATAAATAGCTGCGGGATGCGGAGGGCGGCGAGGAACGAGCCGGTCTCGCCCCTGGCGAGACGTAACCCCGAAGCAGCCCGAACTATCGCCGGTGTATATTCTGTAGCCGACAGCCCCAAATCATCAATCATTAATATACCGACTTCGGCCTGTCCTCTTCATTAGTTCCATAACTTTTATTAGGTGTTTTTCCCATAAAGAATTTCAAGGTGCCGCCCTTCATAATGTCGCTGTACATGATGTAGGTTTTCGTGTAGTCCTTGCCGTTATATTCCGCTTTTTGAATGTAAATGTCCTCCGCGCTGTTGTTCACGGCTTCTACCGTGAAGGTTTTATTGTTGCCGACTTTCACCGTGGCCTTGTCGAACAGCGGGCTGCCGAATACATATGCACCATTGGCGGGAAACACGGGATACATGCCGAGCGACGATAGAATATACCAGGCGCTCATCTGCCCGCAGTCGTCATTGCCGCTCATGCCTTCGTCGGGATTGGCCTTGTACAAATTGTTCATGATAAACCTGGCCTTCTCCGCGGTTTTCCATTGCGTGCCGGCGTAGGGATATAAATATATCGTAGCGTGGCTGGGTTCATCGCCATGTGCGTATTGCCCGATCAGGCCTGCAATGTCCGGCGGTGCATTGGGATCAGGAACGGCAGGCACCACAAACAGTGAATCGAGTTTGGTGTTGAACTGTTCATCGCCACCTAATAATTTGATGAGTCCTTCCACATCTTCGGGCACCAGCCACAGGTATTGCCATGCGTTGCCTTCGCTGTACGCATCGCTCTCGGGGCTGGATGATTTGGTAGGGCTGAAAGCAGGCGTGAAGTCACCATTCGCCAATCTCCCGCGCATAAAATCTACCGACGGATCAAAGTATTGCTCATAATTGTGAAAGCGCTTGTTGAAATAATCATAGTCATCGGTGCGTCCTGCTTTTTTAAACATGAGTGCAGCGCTTGCGCTCGACACAGCATATTCCAATGCGTTGGCAACGGACTCGCCCATGCTGTCGCACGGTATGTATTGAAATTTTTTATCCCATTTCAAACCGCGGTCATTTTTGTCCATTGAATTTTTTATGGCCTCAAGCGCGAGCGTGGTATCATATTTCTTAAATCCTTTGAGGTACGCTTCGGCCAATACCTGCACACTGCTAAGGCCGGGCATGCAATTGGTTTCGCAACCTTCGAGATGCCACACAGGAAGCTTTCCCTGCTGCTGGTAGATAGCCAGGAACGATTGCATGAAATCGTTTACTCTTTCAGGCTGAATGATAGTGTATAACGGATTTAATGCGCGATACGTATCCCACAGTGAAAACACGGTGTAATTTTTAAACGGCGCATGATGGTATACTTTTTTATCGGTACCAAGGTAATCGCCATTATCATCATCATACAATGACGGATCGATCATGGTATGATACATCGCCGTGTAAAATATTTTTTTCTCAACGGGATCTTTTGTTTGAACGGTGATCTTCGATAATTCATTATTCCATTTTTGATCTGCTTTTGCCGCAACGGCATCGAAGTTCCATCCCGGGATTTCTACATTGATATTGGATAGTGCGTTGTCAGCGCTTACGGGAGAGATACCCACTTTTAATTCAACATCCCCACCAAAGTTTTTAAAACTGATTAGCCCTTTGATGCCGTTACCGGTTGCACTTTTCCCCGGTAATAGATCGGCGTTATTATACACTTTGAAATCATTGACAGGTTTTGAAATTTTGATGGCAAAATAAGTCCGTTGATCGTCGGCCCATCCGGTTGAGTAACGGTATCCTTTGAATGTGGTAGCATCTGTTTGTTCTATGTAAGTGTGCGTTGCGCTGTCACTGATCCCGTTTTTGAGATCGATGATAATATGCGCATCACTATTAGCAGGAAAATGATAATGATGATAACCCACTCGTTCGCTTGCGGTAAGTTTTACGTCAACACCATTATCCAGTTTTACGGAATAGAACCCGGGCTTTACGGTTTCATTTTTATGCAAAAATTTAGAACCGTATCCGGAGGCGGGATCTTTTTGAGAACCTTTTGAAACTTTTATTTCGCCGGTGTAAGGCATGATAAGTATATCACCCAAATCACCAACGCCGGTACCGCTGAGATGCAAATGACCAAAGCCGATGATCAGGCTGTCGGTATAGTGATATCCCGAACACCAGTCCCATCCTTTAAAAATATTATCGGGTCCTAACTGCACCGCACCGAAGGGTACATTCGCTCCGACAAATACATGTCCGTGTCCACCAGCGCCGATCATGGGATCGACGTAGGAAGTAAGTTTTTGCGCGTGTAATAAATTTGCCAGTAAAACCGAGCAGGCAATGAAGCAACAGGATTTTATCTTTTTTGATAAATACATAGTTTTCTGAATTATACATGAATGGTGTTTGCAAAGTAAGACAAGATTTTCAATCCTATTGTTCCTTGCTCTATGGCGCTAAATATGGATCAGGTATTGAGAATATTTTAGCAAAAAATTATCCGCCTGAATTGGAGAAATTAATCCTATGCCATTGCACCCAATGTGTCTTTTCTCAAAGACTGCAACTTCTACTGCTGACTGTGAAGTACGGCGTATATGACCCAGACCGTCAGGGGTACAAATATTACAAGTCCGATGATCAGTGGCTTCCATATTTTCTTCTTTCCATAATCGGCCTCATTTGGGATATACTTCTTGTAGACCAGTTCAGAGTAGGCCCCTGCTGCAACTACGCTCATAAGAATACCCAATGATGAGCCCTGGCTGGAGATTAAGTTACCTATTATTCCTGCTGCAATGGCAATTGCTATTGATATAACAAAAGCAATTGTGCCATCTTTGCGGCGCCCCAGGCTATTTAAGTTTTGCATTAGTAATACGCCGCCAAATATCGTTGAGAAAAATATGGAGAACCCGCGTACCGCATTTCGTGAATATATTTCAGGTTTTTCAAAATCGACCAGATGATCCTGTGGTTGATTTACATTTTCCATTTTTAATTAGTTTTGGTAAATATTTGATGTTAAAAGTGGGCTTTTTTTACTTTCTGCTTATATATAAATATAAAGTATGAAAAGACAATTGCCAACAAAAGGTATATACAATTCGTTTTGGGAAATAATTTTTAAGATTTCAAATTATCACTGATCCGGAAAGTTACCTTAAGCTTTTTTAAATCACTATTTTGATTTTAAATTGATCCCTGTGCACAGGAAATTAATAGGCTGCATTCTTCCTTTCTTCATTCTGACAGCCTGCCATCAACTAACACAACAAACGCAAAAGCCGGATGTATTGGCATCGCACATAGATACTACTGTAAATCCGGCGGATGATTTTTTTGATTATGCCAATGGGGGATGGATAAAGAAAAACCCGATACCTCCGGACGAAACCGGTTGGGGAATATTTCAGTTGGTTCCGAACGAAACCTTGCAGCGCCTGCATGATATAAATGAGGAAGCCGCAGCCAAGAATGCAGCAAAAGGAACTGCCGAACAAAAAATAGGCGATTACTGGAAAGCGGCTATGGATTCTGCAAGGATAGAACAGCAGGGCATTGAGCCACTGAAACCATACCTCGATAGTATTGCGGCAATACATGATGCGGCGTCATTACAAAACACGATGGCCGCGCTGGACAGAATTGGTATCGATGGCGCTTTCGATTTGTATGTGGCGCAGGATCCCAAAATAAGCACATCGGAAGTGTTGCAGTTGAGTCAATCAGGGCTTGGGCTACCTAATCGGGATTTTTATTTAAAGATGGACAGCACTTCTGTGGCAATCCGGAATGCCTATGTAAAACATATTGCCAAATATCTTGCGATGCTGGGTAGCGACTCTATAAAAGCAAATAGGTCCGCAGAAAAAATTCTTGGGCTGGAAACGATATTGGCAAAAGCAAGTCGCAAACTCGAAGACCTTCGCGATCCGTATAAAAACTATCATAAATATGCAACCAGTGATCTGACAAAGAGTTTTCCCGGTATTGACTGGATGAGCTACCTGGACATTTTCGGAACTCCGAAAGCAGATTCTGTAATTATCGGTCAACCGGAATATTACGAGGCACTCAGTTCTGTTTTGCATTCAGCTTCTATTGATACATGGAAAAATTATTTGTGTTACCGGCTTGCGGAAGATTTCTCCCCCGCATTGCCTGATGCATTTGGCAGGGAAGCCTTTTCCTTTTCGCAATTGTTGACGGGTGCTAAAGAACGAAAGCCAAGATGGAAGCGGGTCATTAATGATGAGCAGTCCGCGATGGGAGAGTTGCTCGGGCAGATCTATGTGAAGAAATATTTTAATGATTCAGCCAAACAGCGATATAATGCATTGGTGGAAAATATCCGTACGGCGCTCAGGCACCGGATCGAAAACCTTTTGTGGATGAGCGACAGCACGAAACAAAAAGCCCTGGTAAAACTGGCTGCATTAAACAAAAAAGTAGGTTATCCCGATAAGTGGAAGGATTTTTCATCGCTGCAGATCACGCCTGATAGTTATTTTCAAAACGAACTGAATGCAAATATTTTCTGGCACAATTACAATATTAATAAATTGGGCAAGCCGGTAGATAAATCGGAATGGGATATGTATCCGCAAACATATAATGCCTACTACGACGATTCAAAGAATGAGATTGTATTACCTGCAGCCGCGTTTATTATTCCCGGATATAATGATAATGAACTGGATGATGCAGTGGTATATGGATACATGGCTGCGTCTACTATCGGTCATGAAATGACACATGGCTTTGACGATGAAGGAAGGCAATACGATGCAAAGGGAAATCTCAGGCCCTGGTGGACGCCGGAGGATTCCGTAAAGTTTGCACAGCGAGCGCAGGAGTTAGTGAATCAATTTAACAAGTATGTGGTAGTAGATACATTTAAAATAAATGGCAAAGCTACTTTGGGGGAAAACATTGCCGATCTCGGTGGCGTGTTGCTGGGACTCGATGCCTTCAAACAAACAGAACAATATAAAAAAGGTGAAAAAATTGCGGGCCTTACCCCGGTGCAAAGATTTTTCCTTGGGTATGCATTGAGCTGGATGGAACAGGAAAGGCCACAACTAATGCGTACATTGGTTTTGACAGATGTTCATTCACCTGAAAAATTTCGTGTAAATGGCCCGCTGCCCAATGTAAATGATTTCTATAAAGCATTTAATGTACAGCCCGGCGATAGTATGTATATACCTGATAGCGCAAGAGCACGGATTTGGTAGAAATGCTTTATAGATGGATTACTTCTGCTTGTAAGTTGTACGCTAACGTTGACGGCTATACGAAATTGAAAGGGCTGATTTTTATGTATTGCCCGGCCCATTTATATTTGCAACTATGGTCGTATTGCCCACGCAAGCCCGTCAGGCCCGCCGATATTGATGTGACCGGTTACTTCCAATGTCTTCAGATCAACTACTGCAATATAATTATCGGGTGTGCATGCAACGAATGCCCGTGAACCATCGGGATCCATAAGAATGCCTGCAGCTCCATGACCAATGTTGACACGTTTTATTTCTTTTCGTGTAACGGCATCGTATATGATCAAATCACCCTGGAAGAGGCTGGAGATAAAAACTCTTTTCCCATCAGGTGTAAACTTTAAACGGTTTGCCCCTTGCGCCTTTGCATCAATTTTTTCGTCCAATGCTTTTGTTTTTAGATTAATGATGTAAATATTTCCGTCTTCGGCAGATGCTGTCCACAATTCGCTGCTATCGGGAGACACATCAAAACCTTCAGCGCCCTGTGCTGTAGGAATAATTGTTTGTATCCACTGCGCGTGTGGGCCAAAGCCGGGAGGTGGCATTACTCCGGGACGCTGTTGTTGATTTCCATGTTGAGGCATTCCCGGTGGAGGTCCCATGGGTCCGGGTTGAACCAATGTGTCTACAAGTATACTTACCGTTCCTGAAGAAACATTGGTGGTATAAATTCTTTTTGCATTATTGGTAACATAGATCATGTGCGTTCTGTCCTGCCCCGTTCCCATGCTCCAGTCGAGTTTGTCGGTTGAGGGATCATAACGTCCCACTGCTTTAGAGCCTTCAGCAGTGAACCAAACTTTGCCATCAACAAATGTGAGGCCATGCGGACCCCACAGCGGCCTTGTATCAATATTTTTTAAAGGTTTTTGGGCAACAAGATCAAGTACGTTCAATTCATGTAAACTGCCACCACCATAGATGGAAACATACGCTGTTTTACCATCATCATCAGCTATTACTTCATGAGGATCCTGGCCAACGGGCATACGTGCAATGATCTTTAATGTAACCGGGTCAATTATAGCCAATACATGATCGGCCTTTGAAAGCGCCAGCAATGATTTTTGAGGAGTTGGTTGTGCATTGCTTTCGCCGGTCGCCAATAAGAATGCGATCAACATGCTGTTGATCACCATTAAACGGAACATAATGCATTTGATATTTTTCATAACCGGGAGATTTTATTTAAATAATGACCCTACCAGTATGCTATCAAAGTTACGGGCTATCAGATACTGATCGGAATTGTATTTGCGCTTTTTTTGTTTAAAAGGATAACATTGGGTATTTCCAATTTATGACCGTTTGTATCATAGATCACGTCATATTTTAAAACCAGGTAATCGCTTTTTTGGGAAGCAGCAGGTATTGCAACGTTTTGCCGGATGGCCTCCGTGATGGAAGGGTATTGGCTAAGGGATTTGGCATCAATATTTTTTTTCCAGATGGTCGTTGCCTTGCCCGTGGTATTTACATTTTCTACAGTAAGATTTATTCCGGCCACGCACGTGTTGTAAATGGCCTGTGTGTAATCATAACTTTTGTAAACGATAAAAGAAATATCCGCGGTTGTGAGCGGTGTATAAATACCAGATGTTAAAGATGAATTTTTCCTCGCGAACCAGAATAGTGAGATTGCTACGATTATAGTTGCTGCGGGAATTATTAATTTCTTCATAATTGTAAAATTTAATGTTCCAGATCTTTTGTGGCACAAATGTATATCGCGATTTCAACGTGCAACATGCAGATGATGCCAACGCCGGAGATGTCGCGATGAAACGGGGAAAGTAATTGAATAAGGCTCCCTCTTGCGTAAAAAAGCAAGCCGGGTTTAGCAAACTATTAACCGTCACAATGTTGTCTGGCAATATTTGTGTGGCTCTCTAAAAAAAGCTATGAAGCAGTTGATTGTAATAATCCTTATGATGATGAGCATTGGAATATATACCAAACGCGAGGCAAGACATGAGAGAAAACTGGTTATGAAAGAAGTAAGATGTCCAAAGAGAGTATGAAGCTCTGGTAAAAAATGCGATTAGCAACGAAGGTGGTGTGAGCAGAATCGTATGATCGTGTTTGCACGCTATTATCAAATTCATTTCGTGTTTTCACGCTCGTACACTTCATCTGCCAGCAAATGGCCGCCATCAGCAGCCCTGGTAGCCAGGATATCGCACCGGTTATTATACTCGTTTTCTGCATGTCCTTTTACCCATTTAAATTGTACGGAATGATTCGCGGCAAGCTCTGTATATCTTTCCCACAGATCGCGGTTTTTTATATTGCCTTTAAAGTTGGTAGCGATCCATTTTTTCAGCCAGCCTTCCATTACTGCTTTTACTACGTAGCTGCTGTCTGAATAAATAATAAGCCGGAGATCTTTTTTTTTGAGCGCCTCAAGTGCAGCAATCACCGCCATTAGTTCCATTCTGTTGTTGGTGGTAAACCGGTATCCTGCCGATAATTCTTTTTTGTGTTCGCCCCACATGAGTATGGCGCCATAGCCTCCCTTTCCCGGGTTGCCGCGGGAGGCGCCATCTGTATAAATATGTACCTCTGAGATCATCTAACGGTTATGGATAAACGAAATTTAGTAACCAGCCGTTTGATAGGCAACGGAATCTATACCAACACCGGATGCATTGCCGTTAGAGCCGCCATTCGTAACATAATACCGAAAGGCGAAACGGCCTTTTTCAGGTTTATCTATTCCTGACACTGTAACTGCGAATCTTGTCCATTGGGTGGGATAAGCCCCTACATCAGAATGAATAACACTGCTGTATACCAGTTTCGGATTAATATCCAGCAACAGGTTGGTAAAGGTGCCAGTCAGATCTCCCGAGCCTACATTCAATGAGCTGACGGCCGGACTGGTTCTTACTTCCAGGCTATTACCAAAGTCGGTAGTGTCGCTTACTCCATCGTACGCAGTAAAGGCTCTAGTGTAAAAAATTATTTGGTCACCATCCTGCATCCATATCTCCGGCGATACCAGCCAGTTGCTGATGATGCCTTGTTGTGCGGAAGTAGAAGTGTAGTCAGTACCAATAAAACCGGCATTTACTCCATGGTTCGAATACGCAGAAAAGAAGGGGACAGGCTCGCCTCCGTTTTGCCAGGATCCTAAGCCGAGAGGATTGCTCACATTCAAAAACTGCCATCCGCGCAATTGGGCTGCACTGGCTGTATCAAATTCTTCCACGAATGATTGATTGGGAACAGCAGGGGTTTGGGGAGCAAACAAATTTGTTTTGTTGCAGGATAATACAATGAGGATAAGTGTTCCGGCAAAAAGGGGCAAGATTAAAAAGTTTTTTCTCATGATTGTTTGATAGACAAAATTATGAATTGAAGGTAGCGTTTTTTGGAATATCAAGGCAGCAAGGGAAACATGAGCATGGCGTATCTGCCTGTCTTTTTTACTGCTTATTACAAATTATTTCCACAATTTGATTTTATGAGAATTTTTTCCTTATTCACAGCGATATCCAACTATACGACATTTCATGACAGGCGCATTCACTGACCAGGTTGCAATGCTTTTCAACGCACCGGTTACACTTATACTTGTATTGCTTGAAATATACGTCAGCGTCCGTTACCACAAACATTATTACAACTCAAAAGACACGAAAGCTAATCTCTTTCTCGGGCTTTGTTATGTACTTACCGACACGCTGAGCAGAGCTGCCTGCATTTTCCTGCTTGCGGTTTTTTATATTCACGGACTTCACCTGTATGATGCTTTTTCAGGTAATTTAGTTTGGTGTTGGATCGTCTTATTGCTGGCGGAGGATTTCTCTTATTGGTTCATGCATATGATGGACCACCTTTACGTCCGAAGATCCGGATGAGCCGGTAGATTTTGGTACCGTCAAAAATGTAGAGTATAAAAATTATGCGGATACTATTTTCAATGAATACCGATCTATCATAAAGGATGCAAAACGCAATATTCCTTTTGGAGAAAAATTAAAATACATTTTCGGGCTACCCGGCTATAGCCATGATGGTAGCAGCAAGACGGCAAAGGAGATGCAGAACTTAAGAAAGAAATTGTATCAATGAACTTTTACAGCAAAAGCCGTGTATTCTGCAAACACGGCTTTTTTGATTATCACACTGCATTCCACTACTTCTTTAAGATCTTAGTTGAATAACACGTACTATTCATTGTCAACTTTACGAGATAGACACCTGCACTTACATTAACTGAATTCAAAAGAGCTATAGAGTAAGTACCCGGCGCGATGTTTCCCTCATTAATAGACTGCACAATTTTCCCGCTTATGGAAAATACCTGGACAGATATATTGGCCTGTTTATCCAGTTGCAATTGAAGCATTGTATTATTATGAAACGGATTACCGAGGATGGACCAGCCAAATTTTGAGTAATTAAGTGAAATAACCTGCGAGTAAGCAAAGTTACCATCAAGGTTTATTTCCTTCAGGCGATAAAAATTAGCACCGCTGGTGATATTCATATCAGTGAAGGAGTAGCTATTGGTTCCCGGTGAGTGGCTATTATTTACAAAACCAATATCTGTGAAGTTTACACCGTCCAAACTTCTTTGTACGCCAAATCCTTTAGTCCCGGATTCAGTTGCCGCGATCCATACCAGTTGGGCTTTATTGTCATCCAGTTTTCCATTAAAGCTTATCAGGTTTATGGGCAGTGTTCCTGAAGTGACTCCTAAAATGTACTCGGTACTTTGGCCGGTTGTCGTAAGCGTTTTATTGGTGGTATTTAGTATTGCATTACAATCAGTCCAAATGGTATCAGCATTATTATGTCTCTTAAATAACCGCGATTGGTTTTCATCTCCGGCATTCACAAATGGATTGCCATTATAATTATAAACGGCAGTGTACGTTGGTGAAGCACCATTCACCTGGAATACACCAAAGTAAGTACTGTCCTTTCCGGAGTTGGCACCGGACGTGGTGTTGGGAATACCATCAACCATGTAAACCTGTAAGCCATCCGGGTTGCCGGAGGTATTTGTAACTGCAAAATTCTCTCCCGATGCTGCAGTGATGTTGGCTGTTTTAGTCGGGTTGGTATAATCGTAGGCAGATGCATCTCCGATAGAAGCACCGCTTACAACTCTTGTCGGGTTATTGATAATAGTACCATTTTGCTGGCTTGCAGAATAATCAAAAACAGTTTTACCGCTATCTTCATCAAAGTTGTAATAACGAATAAGATTTGAATAAGCCGGGTGTGCAGGGGTAATTTTTTTACACATCCAGTCTTTTATTTCTGTTGGGGTCAAAACTGTATTCCATATTCTTATTTCATCCATTGTACCATTTAAAAAATTCAATTGATTGACGTCACCAAATGGGTTCCTTCCCCCCAATTCATAATTACTATTTCCTGAGTTGAAATTCGGATTATAAGATACAGGCGGGTCAGCTATTCCATCTATAAAAAACTGTGCCTGCTTATTGACTGCGTCATAAGTTACAGCAACATGGTGCCAGAATGTATCTGTAATAGAGGAAGCCGATAAAACATTAGAAGTTCCAATTTGAGTGAGGTTGATTTTATTGGTACCGGACGCTTGCTGAATACCCACTCCCCATCCATTATCGTCGAAACTGCCAATAAACAATTGGACCTGGGCGTCGGTTACAGCTAAAGTACTTCGCTTCACCCACGTTTCAAAAGTAAATGAACCTGCAGGATCCAGGTTGTTACCTATATACACATATTGACTTTTAGTACCATCAAATAATAAACCGTTTCCACTTCCGGGTTCCCTTGCAGGCTTTACACTGTTTTCTGCAGTTGCCGCTAAGACAAAAATTCTTTGAAAATTACTTCCTCCGTTATCAACCACTAAAACACTGTCAATCGCCATTGAAGAAGGCAAAACAATATGAATGTTGTCGCTCCTATGTGAACCGTCTGTCCATGCAATTGTAGTGGTAGTTTCATTGATAGAATTCGTCCATGTATTTTGATTGTAGTCTCTTACATCTACATTACCAACCAGCGTTTTTTCAAAAACCATATTTCCGGAATGCCAAAATTGAACACTTGCATACGAACCAGGACCGCCCTGGCCCCAATAGGTATTTGCCAACAAATTAAGACCTGTTATTGTGTTGTTGCAAGGGATATCGAGAATAACAGGATTTGAACCCGGTGCAAAGTTTGCATTCCATCCATTTACAGCGTCAGTCCATGGATAAACACGATAAGGAATACTGTCGAAGAACACGTTTGTCCCTGTTGGCATGGAAACGAAATTACCGCCGTAGGTATCTTGTGAAAGATTAAAGTTGAATTGACTTGAAAAATCCAATTCGTAATAGGTTTGAGATGATGCGCTCATTCCTGATAGTATCGCCAATAAGAGAAATATAAAATTCTTTTTCATAATCATTAATTGAATGTTATTATTGAAAAGTTATTATTGTAGAACTTCATGTTGGTCTTTGGTATTACCATTCAACGAGTAATAGGCGACCAGTGTTTGAGAAAACAATGAAGTAGATATAAATAAGATCATCGCGATAGTTCCGTAAATTTTTTTCATGTGCGTAAATTTTACTATTGAAAATAAATTTGGCAAGTAAGCAAGCAGCATCATTTTTTTACAACATTTTCTTAATCAATTTATGTAAGTGAAGGTGCGGCTAAGCGTGGTAGGTCCGCTCACGATCTTTAGCGTTGCCACCCGGCCATAGCTGTCGTACGTGTAGGTAAATGAATAGCTAACCCCATTAATACCTTCCGTTTGTATCAGGTTTGTATTTGGGGTGCCCAAAAAGTCCTCACCGTATTTTAAACTGTTTGATTTACCAGAGAAAGTAAATGTATAAGTTGTGGAAGCACCGCTGGTGGGTGTTTGCACAATGCTGGTTACATTTCCACTGGTTACGGTATTGGTGGTGGAAGCACCATCGGGATTCGTTTCGCTTAACAAATACCCATTGCCGTCATAGGTATAGGTATTACCCATGTTGTCTGAGGCTACCTCTCCCGTGCTGTTCAGTGTATAAACTGTAGTGATCGTGCCTTGAACCTTCGTTATCGTTCCGGTGCCGTACGTGATAGATATAGGAGAGGTGCCGTCTGTAAATGTTTCTCCAGTCAGACGATTCTGGCCGTCGTAGGTAAAAGTGTAAGTAACGCTTGCGCCTGTAGTGCTGTTTGTATTGGTGAAGTTTGCCACCAGGTCGCTGTGACTGCCTCCGCCTCCGTTATTATTATTGCCAGATGTAGACGATTTACTGCAGCCGATAATAATTATGCCGGTGGAAAGCATTACCGACAATGGCAGCGTAAGGAATTTCGTATTCATAAATAATCTTTTTGAGTTTAGGAAATTTCAATGTCAAAACTGATTTAATCTTCAGGCGAAACCAATCGCTCATTTGCTGTATTTTTTAAATGGAATTTTTCTGTCTGTACTTGCAGTCAACAATGAATGAACAATTTTTCAAAGTCGGTCATGTAAGTGAAGAACGGGTAAAAAAATGCACAAAGTAGAAGGATGGATTAACGCTAAATCAGGTTCTTCTTGATAGCCACATTAATAGCCTTAGCCTTTGAGGTTACGTGTAATTTCTGATAAATATTGGTGATATGTGTACGAACCGTATAACTGCTGAGAAACAGCTTCTCCGCGGTTGCCCGGTAGTCGTAGCCCTCTACAAGCAAACGAAGAATTTCCGTTTCTCTTTTGGATAATACAGACGGCGCCGGTATTGGCTGCTTTTCATTTGCTCTAACAGGGTCCGAACCCTGCGCCAGCATTGCAATGGCCTTTCTTGCAATTGCAGGACTCATCGGCGCGCCTTCCTGTTCTGCCACCTGCTGCACCCATTCAATGATTTTAGAAACCTTTTCATCTTTCAACAGATACCCCGTGGCGCCTGCCTTTATGGCTTCAAATATTTTTTCATCATTATCATATACGGTCAGCATAAGGAATTGCACATCGGGATACAATGCTTTCCCAAACCCTACTGCTTCAATTCCATTCATCGCCGGCATTTCAATATCCATCAGCACTACTTTAGGTAGTTCATGGAACGGAAGTTTTTTCATTTGATCTAAAAAATCTTCGCCACTTATTGCTGTAAGACGCACTTCAATCTCATCGGAGGAATTTATTCTTTCGGCAAGGGTAACACGGTTTTGAACATTATCGTCTACAATTGCAATTGGAATTTTCATATTACATATTAGTGGTCAAAGATGATGAATTTACCTGCCGGAAACAATCGCTCATTTGCTGTATTTGTCGATCTCAACTATTGTCCCCTTTTCTTTTTCCGTTTTTATTGAAAGTTTTGCATTTACTTCCACTGCGCGATGTTTCATATTTTTTAGTCCAAAGTGTTCATCGGAAATATCCGTAGCGTCAAACCCGGCGCCGTTATCCTCCATTCGTATATGAAATGTATCAGTGTCTGATCGAATTGCAAATGTCAACCGCGAAGCATCCGCATGTTTCAGCGTATTGTTTACGCACTCCTGGCATATCCTGAAGATATTCAGCATTTCAGCAGGGGTAAGAATGATGTTGGCAGTGATCTTTTCTTCGGTTTTAAATTCAAGTCCTGGCTGCAGCTGAAGCATATTTTGAATATATACCTTTAGTTTGTCGGAAAACTCCAATAACGTTATACTATCCTTGTGCAATGCCCAAATTGTTTCCCGGAGATTGCCCATTACTTTTTTTGCAGAAGTATTGATCGCTTTCAGTTGTTTTAATTCTTCAACTTTATCCATGTCTTTATTTTTGTCGATTACCCAGTCTATACTGCTGCTGATAAAACTTAACTGTCCGCCTATATTGTCATGAAGATCGCGGCTGATACGTTCTCTTTCGTTTTGTATCTCATTTTGTAATTGTAATGTGCGCAATTTTTTTTGATACCTGCGGTGTAAATATTGCCGTACGGCGAGGGCAATAATGGTCATGAAAAGCAATACAAGCATTGTGCGGAACCAATAGGTTTCCCAGAAGGGAGCTTTGATAGTAACCTCAACGGTTTTAATTCTTTTCGGATTTTCATTATACCCGTTACCTGCATATAGCTGGAAAAAATATTTCCCTGGTTGAAGCAAATATCTCGCGTTTCTCAGGTCAGCGCTTTTTATCCAATTTTTATCAACATTTACCATTCGATACTGGTAAAAATATTGTTCAGGGTTTTTTTTGCCCAATGCCATGAACTCAAAATACAGATTGTTTTGATCATAAGGCAGTATGATCTGCTTCATCGACCACGTGGCTAAGTCCTTGAAAGATTCCTGGCCATTTACTCCGATTCCCGTTAGAAAAACTTTTGGCGAATCGCTGATATCATTTATCTGATCGGGATAAAAGCTGTTAATCCCATTTACTCCGCCAAAAAATAATTGGCCATCTTCTTCCTGCGCCAAAATGTTGGTGTTAAATTCATTTTCCTGCAAACCATCTTCTTTCTTCAGGTGCAGTATGCCATTATTCGGGCTGATTTTTATGATGCCTTTGTTAGTGCTGCACCATATATTCCCCTTACTATCTATTGCCAGGGCGTAAATATAATCGTCCGCCAAACCATCTGTTTTGTCTAAATGAGAAATTATTTTACCGGCTCCGTCAAGTTTGTATAAGCCGTGATCAGAACCAACATAAATGTCATTGTCGTAAGTGCCAATGCATCTTATTTCTCCGCAACCCGGAATGAGAATTTTTTTTATTACAGAATAGTTGAGCGTGTCACGAAATAATAACTGCTCTTCGGTACCACTTAAAATATAGTTATGGTAACGACACAGTCCTTTGGTGCGATAGGCAAAGAGAAATGTTTTAACAACCGGCAACCTGCCCGAAAGGTCGATTTGATAAAAGTTCTGATCTATTGCCAAAACTTTGCAATGAGCGAAAGATAAGTCCGGAGAACAATAGTATGCTATGATATTTCCGATTTGCCCGGTCTTATCGGAAGAGTCTGTTGCCTGAATTTTTATTGGTACACGCTTGAGACTACCCGTGGCAGCGTTCCACAAAACACATGATTTATTAAAGCGTGGAAACAACAAATAGTTGTCTTTGGCCAAATGAACAATACTAACTATCGTTAATGGACCCGGTTGTTGAAAGGCGCCTATTTGTTCAATGTGTTGCCGAAGTTGTTGCAGCGTATCAAACACAAGAAATCCGCTATTGAAGGTACCTGCCAATACACGGTTATTTTCTTTATCCACTTCCAGGCAGGTGATAAAATTGAATTGTTTCACGTTTGAGCCATAATAACTAATCGGGTACGTGTCAGCAAGTAACTTCACAAATCCTTCACTTCGTGTTACGAGATAAATATTTCCATAGTTGTCGAACCGGATGTATCGTATGGAAAAATGGGCAAAGGGTTGATTTTGGAAATTCACGAATCTCGCGATGGGTTGCATCGTTTCTGTGTTAAATAGAAAGAGTTCATTGCTCACACTCATCACTAATTGCGGGTGATTGAAATTTTCAAAGGTGACGCCATCTACCTGGGGCCTGTTAACCTCACTTTTTGCGAAAACTGTGAAAGTATTTTCCTTCATGTTTAACACAGTTAGTTTTCCCCCGTTAAAAAACATTACTGCATCTTTGTTTAGCACGTGAAAATCCTGGCCGGTAATTTGAATTTTTTCAGGAAGCTGAAACATACGGCTGACGAGCCCTGTCTTTAAATTCCATGTCAGCAGTATTTTATTTCTGAAACAAATGATCACTTCGTGATTGAGTGGCACACCTGCCGTTTGAAATTCTTCAGGTAATTCCAGGCGATCGGTGTCGAATGGAAATCGGCTCCTGCTAACCATCTGAAATTTATTTTCATCGATACCTATGATGTAGCCGTCGGATTCGTAAAAATAAACGACCCCGTCATCTTCATTTATCGGCCAGATGGCGGGCTTCGACACTTTTGATCGGTATGAATATATCAAGGTGAAATGATCGGTAGCAGCCTCGTAAATGCTGATACCTTTTGAATGGCACAACCACAATTTTCCGTTGCTGCTCTTTATAAATTTTATATATTGGTTGTCGGGCAGCCCGTTCTGTACAGGCACATTTTTGAACGAGTTTCCATCGTATCGCTGCAGCCCGGTTTCGAAACTTAACCACATAAAACCCAGGCCGTCGAAATTCATGTCTTCGATAAAACTTTGCAACAATCCATTGTTCATGTTATATGAAAAGCTGTTAAGGCGCCTGAGTGGCTGAGCCCCGGTTTTGGTAAAAGGAAAAACTACTTGCAACACCAGAGAGAAAATGACGAAAATCTTCTTCATTTTGTGCAGGAAAATATCTTAAAAGTTACGTAGAAAAATCCCAAAATAATGCGGGGCGTTGTGTCGCCTGGTCGTGATTTTACTATTAAAGAGCGTAGCATATTGGGCAACTTTGATGGTAGAATTCTTAAAGTGCTGGTTTTCATGTAAAATTGAATTTCCCAATGTAAAAAATTCGACGAAAATCTGTCAATAGTATTACCCAGTGGCACTGAATTTGATTTATTTTAGGAGTAACTTAATTTTCTAACCAAAATTGTTTCTTATGAAAACCCACCGACTCCTGGTATTGCTTGCAGCCATTTTTTTGATGATCCTTTCGATGATCTTAAACGCATGCAGAAAAGATGCTGTTGTGAACAATACAACTGTGCCACCCGGCAAAACTATGCTGTCTGTTCACCTGCTGGATGATCCGGCAGATTTTCAAAAAGTATTGATTGATGTTCAGGGTATTGAAGTAAAGGTGGATACCTGCAATCATACTCAATGGAATTACAACTGGATGTGGGATCGTGAGCATGGGTGCGATAACTGGCACGATTTTAAAGATACCTGCGACATTTGGGATACTTTGGATATTAATCCGGGTGTTTACGATTTGCTTTCATTACAAAACGGAGCTGATACTTTATTGGCATCAGGACTGTTTCCGTCAGGTAATATTGAAAGAATTAAGATTACGCTTGGCTCAAATGATAGTGTGATGGTAGATAGTGTAATGTATCCTTTGCGCTTTTTTGGTGATTTTAATTACATCTATGTAGACGTGATGGGAGTAAGTCTCGATTCCCTGACGAGTTCAAATCTTAGCATGTATCTTGATTTTAACGCAGAGAGATCCGTATTTGGGTTCAACGGTCAATATTGGTTGAAACCATTCGTGAAAATATTTGGTATGAACAATACAGGAACCGTGGAAGGAAAAGTTCGTCCTGTACATTCATCCGGAATGATTATGGCCTATAACAGCTCTGATACCGGCTATGCAAAGCCTGATCACGACGAGGGGGAATTTATGGTAAGAGGCCTTTCGCCGGGTACCTACAGTTTATATATCCAGGGTCTTAATGGTTATAAGGATACTACGCTTAATGATATTTCGGTGATGAAGCATGAAAAAACAAATGTTGGTTCGATTATACTCCATCAATAACTTTTGACTTCTTCTGATAATTTGGATTTTAACCGGGCTCCGAAAGGGTCCGGTTTTTTAGTATATAATTTTTTCTTTAAACCTGGAACACTCCTGTTTTGAACTCGCGGATAACCGGATTGTTATTGGTGGCAGCAATATTTTCTGAAATGATTATTCTTGTTTCTCCGGGATCGATAATTGCGTCTACCCATAACCGTGAGGCTGCGTAATAGGGTGTAGTTTGTTTGGCATATTTATCCGTAATTTCTTTCAGGAGTTTCTTTTCATCTTCGGGCGTTATTTCTTTTCCTTTCGATTTCAGGGAGGCCACTTCTATCTGCAATAAAGTCTTCGCCGCCTGCTCACCACCCATTACCGCAATTTTCGCGGAAGGCCACGCATAAATAAATCTCGGATCATACGCTTTGCCACACATAGCGTAATTGCCCGCACCATAAGAGTTCCCGGTGATGATGGTAATTTTTGGAACTACGGAATTGGCAACTGCATTTACCATCTTTGCACCGTCTTTTATGATGCCACTATGTTCACTTCTTGTACCTACCATAAAGCCGGTAACATCCTGAAGGAACACCAAAGGAATTTTCTTTTGATTACAATTCATAATAAATCGCGCTGCTTTATCAGCGCTATCATTATAAATGACACCGCCAATTTGTAATTCACCTTTTTTATTTTTTATGGCCAGTCGCTGGTTAGCTACAATGCCTACGGCCCATCCGTCAATCCGTGCATAACCGCAAACGATTGTTTTACCATAACTCTCCTTGAATTGCTCAAATGAACTTTTATCTTTTGCATTTACATCCGCATCCACAATTCTTTCAATGACCTCTACAACATCATAAGGTTTTAAATTTCCTTCGGGAAAAATTCCATAGAGTTCTTCCGGATCTTTTAACGGCCCTGTAGGTTCAATCCGGTTGAAACCCGCTTTCGGCGTATCACCTAATTTGCCAACGATCTTTTTTATTTCGTCCAGGCATGACTGTTCAGTTTCAAATTTATAATCTGCAATACCACTGATCTCATTGTGTGTTGCTGCACCGCCTAATGTTTCGGTATCGGTGCTCTCGCCGATGGCTGCTTTTACCAAATATGGTCCCGCTAAAAAAATAGATCCATTACCTTCCACCATTAATGTTTCATCACTCATAATGGGTAAATAGGCGCCACCTGCCACACAAGGTCCTAAGACCGCCGCAATCTGCGTGATGCCCATAGCGCTCATTCTTGCATTGTTCCTGAAAATGCGACCGAAGTGTTCTTTGTCGGGAAAAATTTCATCCTGCATCGGTAAAAAAACACCGGCACTGTCTACAAGATAAATAACGGGTAAATTATTTTCCATGGCAATCTCCTGCATACGGAGATTCTTTTTCCCTGTAATAGGAAACCATGCTCCCGCTTTCACTGTCTGATCGTTAGCAAGTATTACACACTGTTTGCCGCTCACATAGCCAATTCCGGCAACAGTGCCGCCGGCAGGGCATCCGCCGTATTCTTCATACATTTCAAAACCTGCAAACAAGCCGATCTCTATAAATGGTTTGTCATTATCTGACAAATATTGAATCCGCTCCCTTGCAGTTAATTTATTTTTTTCGCGCTGCTTTTCTATTGCTCTTCTGCCGCCGCCTTCCTCAATCTTTGCTGCCTGTTGATTCATCTGGCTGACGGCATTTTTCATTACATCTTCGTTGCGATTGAATTCTATATTCATAATAAATCAATAATTGTCAAAACTAAAACTTTAAATTTGAGTAGTGCAATCTATTGTTTGCCTGCATAGATATATTTACATAGGTGTTGTATAAAATTTTTTTTATGAAAAAAATATTTTTCCTTTTGATCCTGCCGGTCTTCGGCAATTTGATTATCGTTCATAATGCAAATGCACAGGCCGATTCCACTTTAGGCATTTTGCGTCACATTGTTACTATCAGTTTTAAAAAGGATGCGCCCGCCGACAGCATAAAGGCATTGGATAATATTTATATTGATTTATCAAAAAGCTCCTATGTAAAAGATTTTGAAATGGGTACCGACATTTCGACAAGAGACCCGGGCGTATTGAGACATGTGTATATGACCACGTTTGCTTCCAAAGAAGATATGCAAAACTATAGGAAGATTCCGGAATACCAGATGTTGTTTAAAATTTCTCTGTCGATTGCTGATGATGTTAACGCAGTGGATTATTGGGCGAAGAAATAGGCTTTTCATTGGATTTCCCGATTACTATCTGCAATGCATATCCGAAAATTATTACCAGCACAGCACCAATTACATTTAGCCACAAGAATGAAATAATATCCATATTATAAATTAAAATTATCAGCGCCTCTGAAATAATAGCGGCATAAAAAATAGCGTTGGCTTTAATATTCTTAAACCAAAAGGCCACAAGAAAAATTCCAAGTATGACTCCATAAAATAAGGAGCCCAAAATATTAACGGTTTCAATAAGGCTATTCCCGAGGTTGCTCGCAAACTCCGCAACAGCAATGGAAAAAAGGCCCCATATAAAAGTGTAAATTTTTGAGATCCGGTAGTCAACAATATGATCTGTTTCTTTTTTGAAAAACCGTTTATGTATATCGACGACAGTGCAGGATGCCAGCGCATTTAATGCAGCGGCAATACTTCCCCATGCAGAAATAAAAATAACAGCAATCAATAACCCGACAAGCCCGGCCGGTAAATAATCGAGCACGAACCGGAGAAAAATATAGTTGGTATCATTCACTTCTTCGTGAGGCAACGCTTTTGATAAAATTTTTTTGTAGTCATTTCTGATCTTATTTGACAGTAGCATATCGGTTGGCGCAATGGTTGCATATTCGGTTTCTAATGTCAATAGGGAATCTTTGTACGGAGTATGCTTTGCTCTGAGTGCCTGTTGTTCATTAAAATAAATGGGGGGTTTATGAAATTGATAAAATGAAAAAACCAATACACCTAAAAGAAGAATTAAAAACTGCATCGGCACTTTTACCATACCATTCATCAATAAACCCAATTTTCCCTGGCGGTTATTCTTTGCCGTAAGATACCGGCCCACCTGGCTTTGATCGGTGCCGAAATAGGAGAGTGCCAAAAACGAACCGCCTATAATTCCGCTCCAGATATTGTACTTGTCTTTCCAGTCAAATCCGCCACTTTTTGACCCGGAAGTGATGATATTCATTTTGCCATTTTTACCACCAATGCGCAAAGCATCGCTAAAATGAAAATTATCCGGCATCATGTGAACGACAAAATAACCTGCCAATATCATTCCTGTAAATACGATTATCAATTGCAGCTTTTGTGTGTGTGCCACTGCTTTTGCTCCGCCGGTGACGGTATAAATGATCAGCAAACCCCCCATTACTATATTGGTGTAATAAATGTTCCAGTCAAGCAATGAAGACAGGATCAATGATGGAGCATACACGCTGATGCCGGTGGACAGTCCGCGGGAAACCTGGAACAGGAATGAAGTAAGCGTTCTTGTCTTAAGATCAAAACGCCTTTCTAAAAATTCATAAGCGGTATAAACTTTCAGGTGATTGAAAACCGGAACAAAAAAAATGCAAATGACGATCATGGCAAGCGGCAGTCCGAAGTAATATTGCACAAACCGCATTCCGTCTGTATAGGCCTGCCCCGGGGCGCTCAGAAATGTGATGGCGCTGGCTTGCGTACCCATAATGCTCAGCAGGATCAGGTACCACGGCATGTTGCGGTCGCTCAGGAAATACCCGTCGAGATTTTTGCTGGTACGGCTTTTATAGATGCCATACAATATGATGGCAGCCAGTGTAACAATGAGCACTATCCAGTCAAAATTTCGCATAAGCGTAACCGTTAGTCAACATAATTGCATGTCAACCTTTATTAAAATAAACGGAAAGAAAATAATAAAAAGCAATCTGCAATACCAAAAACAGCAGTACTATAAAGTACCACCTGTTCCAGTATTTTTTCTCTTCCTGAAGCATATTGATCCAGCTATTGATTTTTTGGCAGTGCAATCAGGTTGGCCATCAGCCGGTACGCCCCCGGAACACCCGCAGGCAGCTGCCTGAAAAATACCAGGCTCGCATACACGAAATTTCCCTCACCATATTTTGCAATCGCTAAACTTCCGTTTCTCTGTGGTTCGTCCGTATCGCTCATACCCAACGGCGTTTCGTAATGCGGATCGAGTGTTACCGCTTCGTAGGTACTTCTTTCCTGTATCCATCCGTCAAAATCGTGTTCCGTTATTTTATTCGGATAATTTAATGCAGGACAGTCAGGCAACAGGAAATTTACCTTTGCATCTTCTTCGGTTACCCTCGCACGCGGACTTATAGAAAAAGGATACGGCCCGACTTTAATCGGCTTACCTGTTTCTGTTTCATTGCTCTTCATGTATTGCACAATCATATTGCCACCATTGTGAACGTAACGCATCAATATATCATTGTCATCAGACAAATAAGAATAAAGATTATAGGCTCTTATTCCTGTGATGATAGCGTCATACTGTTTTAGATTTTCACCCGTAATATCTTTCTGGGTTAAAATGGTTACATCATAGCCCAAAGCTCTCAAAGCATCCGGTACTTTGTCACCCGCGCCTTCGATATAGCCAATTTTTTTACCGATGATTTTTATATCAAGTTTTACAAGATTTGCTTTTGCCTCAGGAAAATAGGTGATGGTTGGAATATGATTGTAAGCGATCGTTTTGGTGTAGTGACTGTATTTGCCGTCGGAAGTTTCGAGACCTATTTCTTCTTTTGTGTTTTCATCGGCGGTAACAGGTATAAATATTTTAGTTCGATAAGTTGCATCAGAAGTACTGTCTTCCCCTGCATCACTTACTTTCCATTTATCGGATACTATTTCTTTTATCTTTTCATCTGTGAGGCCGGGTGCATTATATTTTATTTCTTCTCTCACTTTTACAGGTGCGTTATTTAAAGAAATAAAATTATCCTGTGAGTATCGAAGTTCGACTTTTGGCAACACCGGCACGGGCTCAAACAATTCACCTCTTACCGGGTCGACAAATTTGTACTGCACCGGCCTTTTAATTGTGAAATCTTCTCCATCGATATTGACAACGAATGTTGCTTCAAACGAAGGATCATTCCAGGCTTTACCAATTAATGTCTGGTCGCTTACATCAAACGTTCCGCCTTTCAGGGGATGCACCAGCCAGTAAGGTTGTGAAATCGGTTTGTCGTCTGCAACGTGCAGTGATTTATTAATAGTAATATTTTGATTGTTTACTAAAGGTACCGTACACGAAGAATCAAAATTTTCAATGGAAAAATGCTTCAGTGTCGCCGGTACGCCCAGTCTGTCAATGAACGTTATATGGGCATCCAGTGTCCCTCCTTGTACCACTTGCCGTTGATTGGAAGTTGCTTCTATATACAACCCACAACATTCCACGATGATCTTTTTTACATCATCAAGTTTTTTATCTCTCCAGACTCCTTCGGGCAAAGCTTTTATTGCTTCGTAAACTTTCACCAATCCAGGTACAGACAATTGCGGTTCTGCAATGTTATAATGACTGATGATGTCATTTATCATTTGCTCAATCTTTTTCCCGCCGGGTAACCTGGTCCATGTAATATTAATTCCATCCATCAGGTCATTTTTTGGCGCTTCGCCACCGGTAGTTACAAAGTATTCATAACTTTCGCCTCTTCGTCTTGGCCTTCCTTCTCCCTGGCTCTTGTGCATGCTTCTCGCTTCACCGCCCAATTCGCCATAACTTTCACCAATCAAAGGATTATAACCGCCGATATCAATTTTCAACTGATCTTCTGAAGTAGTGTTCGTGCCGCCAAAGTTGTAGGTGTTCCATAAAATCCTTTTCGCTTGCCATGGTTTTACGCCGTATTTAAATTGCCCGGGAAACATTTTAGGATCTGCGGCTGCTGTAAATGCCTCGTCAGCAAGAATAGAAGACGCGGCATGATGCCCGTGTCCGGCTCGTTTATCAGGAGGGAATCTTTTTATAATTACATCCGGTTGATATTTTCTTATAACCCATACCACATCGCTCAATATTTTTTGTTTGTCCCAAATGCGCAAAGCCTCCTGTGCACTTTTGGAAAATCCGAACTCATAAGCTCTCGTGAAATATTGCTCTGCTCCGTCTATTTTTCTTGCCGCCAGCAGTTCTTCGGTTCTTATCATGCCCAATTCAACGCCTTGTTCATCTCCCAATAAATTTTGTCCGCCATCACCACGGGTAAGACTTAAATACGCAGTTCTGTATAATTTTCCCTTTGCAAAATAGGGGAGCAGCGCATTGTTTTCATCGTCGGGATGTGCAGCGACATACAGGACCGAGCCTAATACGTTTAATTTTTTTATTTGTAAAAAGATCTGCGACGAAGTGTATGTTTCAGGAACCTGCGAAAATGTGAAAAGAGAAGGTGCGAGGAGTAATACAGCAAAAAAGAGTTTACGCATATCGTTACATAATTATTTTGCGAAAATACGGCAATGTAAGAATGATGCCTTTCCGTTCATACAATCGGGTGGTAATATTGATTCAGAATGGCGGGTGGAAAGACAGCGAAGGGGGTAATAGGTTGTAGTTGTGTAAAAGTCACTCAATGTTATGTATTCGCCTTAGCTTCTGTTTGTGGGTCCTCGGTTCAATTCTCTGAAACGCCTGGAGTTATGCATCTGCCTTCAGTTTCCATGTTGGCTGAAGTACTATTTTATAAGCCTGATAATTACAAAGATGGTTATTATAACTACTATGGATGTATAAATCTGTTTATTGTATTTGGCCAGCCAGTTTGGTAAGTAGATATCAAAATTCTCTTTAGTGGAAGCAGCGTATTTTCTGGCCCAAATTGTTAACGGGCAATACATCTTAAAAATAAGAAGTATTAATCCTTCGAGTAAAATAAGTCCATAGCAAATCCATAACCGGGTATCAATCTTATTTACTATTACTGCATAAAGCATATAGAAAATGACTACGTTAAAGAAAATCCATACAATGGTATGGGCTACTTTAATAAGTTGAAGCTTGCTCTTGTTAGTCATCTTATTAAGGCTTTTGCTCTTTTGATCTTCCTCTCCAAAACTAAAACAATCATGAATAACAGAAAGATGCGCCCGAAGACATTGTGCCGCTTTATTACATAATAAAAAGTCTTTTGGGAAGAACAACCTGGGCTAAAAGTTATGATTTTGCCATTCCTTTCGCGATACTTATAAGTTCATTAGTTATTTTCCAGTTTCTTGTTGTTGCAGAAACATTCAATTTCTTTTCAAAGAAGCTATTCGACAGTTTTGTTTTTCCATAGCCATTGGGGCAGTAAAGATAAATTGCCTTATCCATCTCTTTAAATTCGTCAGGCTTGAAATCATTTTCTTTAATCTTATTAACATCCTCGCTTTTTGATTTGTCTGACAAAAAGGTAACGTGAAAAAACGAAGCATCTTTTGTTTTGTCTTTGGTGAATGGATTTGATTCGGAAATTTTGATTAATTCTTCAAGAGTCAGTGTAATTACCGGCACATCAAAACCAAACTTCTGTTTGATGCTATTTTCAATTATCTCATTTATTTTTCCTGTTGTAAGTCTTTTGCTTTGATAAATAATATTACCACTTTGAATGTAGGTTTGAACGTTAATAAATCCGAGGTCTGTAAGTAATTTGCGCAAGGCGTCCATTTTAACTGTATTGTGTCCGCCAACGTTTATACCTCTTAATATTGAAATGAATATTGTCATTTTATTTTAAGTGTAGGTCATTTACAATGACCGTTAACAAATCGGTTTTGCGATAACAAGATATTTACATTCCGCCACTTTACATCCAGCGTAGTGGCACTTGTCCGTCGTGGCGGAAAATTCGACGGACACAAGTCCACATATAATTTTTTTCCATTTAGATCGTTCTCAAACAATAACAATCCAATCATTAATGAAAAAATTAGTTACCTTTTTAGCCTTTACGCTTTTTATTTCAGTTATTTATGCACAGCGGGTGAATCTTGACCGTTTTAATTTCACTGTATCCTATCGCGATTTTCCTGAGAATCCTTTGCCTGAAAACTATAAAACTTATAACATCCGGCTTGAGGCATCTCCATCGCTTGGCCTCGGCTATGCAGCAGAAAATCTTACTAATGGCATACAGATAGAAGGTTTGAAAAGAGTACAAGGCACAGGGCATGTCACTATTCTGCTTATGCTGGATGACCTGGTTTTGGAAAAGCCCGAAAATATTGAGAGAACACAAACTTCAAAAGACAAGGAAGGACATGAAATAAAGAAATCATTTTTTTCTGTTAAAATGGCTTACTCTTTTGCAGCAAGAATGTCGATCTATGATTATAAAGGAAATACTATTGTCGATAACCAGTTGCTATTTGACCGAAACAATAAAAGGAACTATCAAACCCCGGAAACAAATTCTGCAGAAAATGCGACAAGCTATTTCAATAACAAGATCGGCGAAATCAGGACAAACTTGGTTAACCAACTTACCGGAAGTATCATTGCCGAAACGAATAACTGGCTGAATGTACAATATGGTTACCCGGTCAGGACGGTGAATGATATTCTTTGGATACTGAACAATAAACGCCACAAATCATACAGAGATCATCAACAGGCATGGAGCGAATTTAAAGATGCCATTGCGCTAATGAACGCTAATGAACCACTGGATAAAGTGAAAAAGAAAATGCAACCGGTGATCGATTACTTTGAAAAAGTGAAGACGCAATATGTGACTTCCGATAAGGAGGACCGCAAAATGCGGTATGCAAGTTATTATGACCTTGCCAAGATCTATCTTTACCTCGACGAGCCGGAGAAAGCTATGGCAGAAGCAGATGCTCTCTCGATGAATGACTTCGATGAAAGAGATGGAAGGGCTTTACACCAGGCGGCACAATTGCTGGATGATAAACTGAGGAAGAACAATGCGGATACGCGTCATTTTGCAATAAACGTGAATGACTATACTTCACCAGTAGAATAAAAACTTATTCCCATTTTAAGTATTAGCAAGCGAACTCCTTGTCGATTTCAACAGATTACCTGAATCTCATTAGTTTCTTTTGGTTTCTAAAACATAAAGTGTTATGAAAATATTTTCTTTCATGTCATTTCTATTTCTGAACAATTTCTGGTTTATTATCCGTAACGCTTGTATTAATGTTATTATTCGCTAATCTAAACTTCGGATGAATGGTAAGGATTGCTCATTGCGCATTTTATAATGTCTTTAGCAAAACCCTCGCTTTAGACGATTCATTCATTTGCTAAAACGACCTTTTCAAAACTTCCATTCTTTGTGCCAAAACCACGAATTTTGCAGCATTCATTTCTATTTCATTAAACACAAAGAATTATTGAATGAAAAAGACCCTTCCTTTTATTTGTTTTTCTATAATCTGCTGTACGCAGGTAATCTATTCCCAGCAAAAGATTGATGCTTTCCATTACGAGGGTAAAAAAGAAATTACCTGCCGCAACGGTGTCGTCGTATCGGCGCATGCACTCGCCAGTAAGGTGGGTGTAAATATTTTAAAGGAAGGCGGCAATGCTGTGGATGCGGCTATCGCCGTTCAGTTTGCATTGGCAGTTGCATATCCCGGCGCAGGAAATATCGGAGGTGGCGGCTTTATGGTTATTCATTTAAAAAATGGAAAAAATATTACTATCGACTACCGGGAAACGGCTCCTGCTGCGGCTTCGCGGGATATGTATTTGGACGCTAATGGTAATCCACGAATGAACTTATCTCAAAACGGCCATCTGTCTGCAGGCGTACCGGGTTCTGTTGCGGGTATGATTGCCGCCTTGAAGTATGCAAAACTTCCATTGAAAAAATTAATTCAACCCGCGATTGATCTTGCAGAAAATGGTTTTGCCATCACCGATGCAGAGGCAAACAGTTTAAATGAAACAAAAGATGAGTTCATAAAATTAAATACCGTTACACCCGTTTTTGTAAAGGATGTGCCATGGAAAGGCGGCGATACATTGGTGCAGCATGATCTTGCCAAAACGCTTACGCTGATAAGAGACAAAGGCGCCAAAGGTTTTTATGAAGGAGAAACAGCGAAGCTGGTCGCGGAAGAAATGCAACGTGGACATGGAATAATGACTGAAGAGGATCTGAAAAATTATGTGGCCAAAGTGCGTGAGCCAATCACTTTTAATTATGAAGGGTACACTATCGTATCCATGCCTTTACCCAGCAGCGGAGGCATTATTCTTGAGCAATGCCTGAAAATGAGTCATCTTAAACATTTATCTGGTATGAAATTTGAAACACCTGCGTCCGTGCAGCTGATGGTAGAGGCAGAGAGACGCTCTTTCGCAGACAGGGCGCAGTTTTTGGGCGACCCTGATTTTGTAAAAGTGCCTGTGAAAACTCTTGTAAGCGATTCCTATTTAAAACAACGGATGGCCGATTATGTTCCGGGCAAAGCCGGGAACAGCAAAGACATACATGCAGGCCAGGTCAACGAAAGGGAGGAGACTACTCATTTTGATGTATTGGATAAAGAGGGTGATGCGGTTTCGGTTACCACTACGTTGAATGGTATTTTTGGAAGCAGAACAGTGGTGGCAGGTGCTGGTTTTTTACTCAATAATGAGATGGATGATTTCAGTGTAAAGCCCGGCGTACCGAATATGTATGGGGCAGTAGGAGCGGAGGCGAATGCAATACAACCTGGAAAGAGAATGCTCAGCAGTATGACGCCAACAATTGTTTTAGAAAATAACAAACCCTATTTGGTAGTAGGCACGCCAGGAGGTACCACCATACCGACAAGTGTATACCAAACTATCGTGGATGTGATAGATTTTAAAATGGCGCCCGGTGATGCGGTGAATAAACCAAAGTTTCATCATCAGTGGTTGCCGGATGTGGTATTTGTGGAGAAAGGATTTGATAAGAATGTAAAAGAGCAATTGGAAAAAATAGGATATAAAGTTGTGGTAAGAGAAGCGATCGGGAGAACGGAACTCGTCAAGGTAAATAAGGACGGAACAATTACAGCCATTGCAGATCATCGGGGCGATGATACGGTGGTAGGATATTGATTAAAAAATGCCAGGTCGGCGCAACAATTACTCAATCTTTAACGTACCCTTCAGTTGACTATCAACCCTCAATATTTACTTTTGTAACTAATCTCCTTTCCTGAAAAAACTGTATAAAATATCGCTGAGGATTTTGCTGGCATTTTTTGTGCTGATAGCAATTCTTTGGATTTTATTACAGACGAGTTTCGTTCAGAATTACATCGTACATCGCGTAACGAAGCGCCTCTCCAAAGACCTGAACACAAGCGTTTCCATCAGGCACGTCGATTTTCAGCTTTTCAATAAAATGCTGTTAGAAGGGGTCCTGGTTCTCGACCAAAATAAGGATACACTTTTATATGCGGGCGATCTAAAAGTGAATATTACTGACTGGTTTTTTCTGAAAGATAAAGTAACGCTGAAATATATCGGCCTCGACAATGCCGTTATCAACCTGAACAGGAAAGATTCGGTTTGGAATTACCAGTTCCTGGTGGATTATTTTTCCGGTGGCGGCAAAAATAAAAGTGATACCACATCCGGCGGCACGCAATTGGATCTGAAAGCAATTCAGTTAAACGATGTGAAAATATGGCAACGGGATGAATGGGTGGGTACCAGTTTATTTTTTTCATTAAAAAACCTCGATCTTGATGCCGATACTTTTGATCTCAATAAGAATATCATTCATATCCGGACACTCAATCTGGTTCATCCCATGTTCGCGCAATATGATTATACCGGCAATGAACCGGATGATACTACCAACCTAACGGCCTCTGTAAACGAAGATGTGAGCAGCAATACACTTCAGTGGAATGAGAATGACTGGGAAATCAGGGTAGATAAGATACGCATTGACAATGGCGACCTCAATATCGAGAAGCAAACAAATGAACCTTCCACGCCAGGCATGTTTGATGCTAACCGGATTGTTATTTCATCTATTAGCGGAACATTTGATCATCTTTCACTTTCAAAAGATACACTTGCTTCCAAAATTGATCTTTCCGCCGGTGAGCGTTGCGGCCTTGATTTAAAAAAGATGGAGGCAGATTTTAAGTTTACACCAAAACTCATGGAGTTTAATAATCTTGACCTGGTTACCAATAGAAGTCATCTTCATAATTATTATGCCATGCGGTATAGCGATTTTAATGATGACATGCAGGATTTCAATCATTCGGTTAAGATGGAAGGACATTTTCAAAATAGCACTGTAAGCAGCGACGATATTGCTTTTTTTGCTCCGGATGTATCATCGTGGAAAGAAGATTTTTTGGTAAACGGAAATGCAAAAGGTTCACTCGACAACCTGTCTGCAAGAAAGATGACGATTCGAGCCGGCGATGATAATTACCTCGATGGCGATATTGAAATGCGCGGTTTGCCCGACATTGACGAGACTTTTATCGATTTCAGGGCGAGAACTTTCAAAACCAATTATGGTGAATTGGCCAGGTTAATTCCCGGTCTGAAAACCATCACCAGCCCGGACTTAAGTTCGCTTGGTAATATAAATTTTACCGGGAGCTATACCGGCTTTATCCGCGACTTCGTAACCTACGGAACTTTGCAGACGAGCATAGGAGCTTTAAGAACAGATTTGCAAATGAAGATCCCGGACGAGGGACAGCCGGTTTACAACGGACGGGTTTCTACCGATAATTTTCAGTTTGGCAGATTTATTCAAAATAAATCCATCAGCAATATTTCTTTTAATGGTGAAATAAAAGGTGAAGGGTTCAATGCAAAGAATATGAATATTGATATTGACGGCACTGCAACCAAACTGGACTTTGACGGTTATACATATACAAATATCATTGCTCATGGAAATTTAAAAAGCAATATGTTTTCGGGAAGCGCAAGCATCGACGATCCCAACATTGGCATCGATACATTGGATGGGTACGTGAACTTCAGCAAGCTGCATCCTGAGTTCAACCTCAGGGCGAATGTGGGAAGATTGAACCTGAAAAATTTAGGCTTTACAAAAGACAGCATTTCACTCACGGGAAAATTTAAGCTTGATTTTACGGGTAATAATATTGATAACTTTTTGGGATCGGCTAAAATTTACAATGCGATTCTGTTAGACAATGAAGAACATTTGTCTTTCGATTCCCTGGTAGTTACGTCATCTATAAATGACGGCAAAAAAACTTTGTCGGTTCAGACAAATGAATTGGAAGCTGGCCTGAGTGGCGATTTCAAAGTACTCGAACTCCCGGAATCATTTCAATTATTTCTGAGCAGGTATTATCCCGCTTATATCAATAAGCCCACGACAAAGATCGATAACCAGAATTTTACATTTTTAGTAAAAACGAGAAATGTGAGCGACTATGTTGCATTGTTCAATAAGAAAATTCGTGGTTTGGATAATTCAGTTTTTACCGGAAATGTGAATATTGCAGAAAACCAGCTCAATCTTGAAGCGGACATTCCTCAATTTACTTTTGCCAACATTAATTTTAATAACATTCATTTTTCCAGCCGTGGTACACGGGATTCTCTTGCCTTTGACGGTAATATAGATGACGTTGTTTTTAATGATAGCCTGCATGCACCGGGAACGAGAATACACATCATCGCCCACCATGATATTTCGGATGTAAGAGTAACAACATCTGCAAACAGAACATTGACTGCCGCGGACCTTTCTGCACAAATACAAACCAAAAGCGATGGCTTCAATTTAATATTCAATCAGTCTGGCTTTTCACTCAATCAAAGGAAATGGACCATTGCGAAGGGAGGGATGCTTGATCTTGAAAACAATAAATTGACCGCGGAAAATATAAAACTGCAGCAGGGTGATGAGGAAATTAATGTAGCCACCCAACCATCGGCTACCGATAGCCTGAATGATGTGGTGGTTGGTTTGAAGAACCTGGACATTGGCGATTTTGCTCCGTTATTTTTTAAATCGCCACAGGTCAACGGATATACAAGTGGTACTATCCGCATTAATGATCCTTTCGGGAAGCTCAATGTTCAGTTCAATACCAGCACCGGGCAGTTTCGCTTTGATAATGATTCTATCGGCGTTATTTCGGCATCGGGCGAGTACAGTGCCCTTACCGGGAACGTTGCTGCGCGTGTAGTGTCTGACAATGGACGTTATAATTTTTCAGGCGACTTCAAATATTTGCCGAAAGACTCGGGGAGCGATCAGTTACAGGGGGCCATCGTTTTGGACCATTCGGAAATTCATATTCTGGAAAACTATCTGAGCGACATTTTCAGTAATATACAGGGACGGGCTACAGGTAAATTATATCTGTCCGGACCTGCGGCAGAGGCAAAGCTTACAGGACAGGTAACACTCGACAGCACGGCAATGACTGTTGACTATACGCAATGTCGTTACAGGATCGAGGATGGTACGGTCATCACTTTTAACCCGGACGAAATTGATTTTGGAACAATGAAAATCATGGATACCCTGAATAACACGGCGACCATTACCGGAAAATTGTATCACAGCTTCTTTGATAATTTCTTTTTTAACGACCTGCATCTGAAAACGGATCCGCGTGGGAACCAACCTGCAAAATTTATTTTGTTAAATACGACCGCAAGAGATAATTCTGATTTTTATGGAAATCTTGTAGGTGATGCGGAGTTATCGCTAAATGGATTTACCAATGATATGAAATTGATCATTAGCGGCAGCCCAACTGATAGTAGTCATATCTATTTGCCCACGGGTGAAACCGCCGAAACGGGTTCGCTTGATTATATAGAATTCACGAAGTTCGGTCACGAAATGGAATCGGATCAAAGAAGCCATGAATCTTCCAACATAAAAGTGGATATGAATATCGATGCGAATCCTTATGCAAAGATTGACGTAATTCTTGATGAAACCACGGGTGATGTAATAAAAGCGCAGGGTACAGGTAAATTAAACATCAGTGTTGGAACCATAGACCCTTTGATCATACGCGGCAGGTACGACATACAGCAAGGAGAATATACTTTCAACTTTCAGACTTTCCTGAAAAAGCCGTTCACACTGCAGAAAGGGTTCATCGATTGGCAGGGTGATCCATACCTGGCCAATCTCAACATTGATGCCGTTTACCGGGCCACCAATGTTGACCTGAGCAGTATTCCTTCAGGTACAGGGCAAAATACTTCAGCAAAAGGAGATGTCGATATTCTTTTTAAGCTAAGAGGTACTCTGAAATCTCCCGAGCCATCCTTCGAATTTCAATTTCCGTTTGATAATCCTTTGAAGTCGGACCCGATTGCAGCAGAATATCTGAAAACTTTTCAATCGGACCAAAATGAGCTGAACCGCGAAGTGACCTCGTTGTTGCTCTTTAATACTTTTATGAGTAACGATCAAACGCTGATTTCGGGTACAAGTCCTGTTAATATCGTTGCAGGCAGCGCCGGCCAGATATTGTCTGCTGCTCTTACCTCTTCATTAAATTCATGGCTTCAGAAAGTTTTAAAATCGAATTCCATAAATCTATATACCAAAATCAATACTTCTGATTTCAACTTTGAAAGAGGTGGTACGCAAAAAGAGATTCAGAACGTAGGCACTTTTGGAGTAAAAACGAAATTTGCAGATAATAGGCTGCTGGTAAATGTTGGCGGAAATATTGACTACCGGTTGGCGCAGGCATCACTGAACAATAACCCTAACTTCTTATTTACACCAGATGTGTCGTTTGAATATCTCTTTTCAGCGGATGGTCACTTGCGGCTGATTGGCTTCAACCACAGTGATGCAGATGTGGGTGATATATCCGGCATTACCCGGAGAAACAGAACGGGTATCCAGCTCTCTTACCGAAGAGACGCCGATAAGCTATGGTTATTGTTTACCTCGGACAAGAAAAAATCAAAACGCAAAAAGCCGGCCGCAGTAACTACTTCTTCAAATTAATGTATCAGTGCTTTTCAGCCTGCAAAATAGTATGCCCCAGTTTGTCTCTCTTTGTGATCAAATATTTCCGGTTGAAGGAATTGGGTTTTATTTCTATGGGAACAGTATCCACAATTTCAAGTCCATAGCCAAGAAGGCCAGCTCTTTTACGGGGATTGTTACTGATCAGTTTTATCTTCGAGATTCCAAGATGTCTGAGGATCTGAGCTCCCACTCCATAATCACGTTCATCCATTCCGAATCCCAGCTTCAGATTTGCTTCCACAGTGTCCAGACCTTGTTCCTGAAGCTTGTAGGCTTTCAGTTTGTTTAATAGTCCTATACCGCGACCTTCCTGGTTCATATACAATACAACACCTTTGCCGGCATTTTCCACCATTCTCATGGCCGCATGCAGTTGATCGCCGCAGTCACATCGCAACGAACCAAGAATATCGCCGGTCATGCAACTGGAATGTACCCGTACCAGGACGGGCTCACCTTTTTTCCATGTGCCCTTCACTAATGCCATATGCTCGTCGCCAGTGTTCAATTGCCTGAAAGCTACTAATTCAAACGCTCCATATTTAGTGGGCATTTGTACTCTCACATCTTCTTTGATGAGCGTTTCTTTTTTCAGGCGGTACTCGATCAGATCCTTGATGGTAACTATTTTCAACTTGTGTTTTTTGGCAATTGATTTTAACTGGGGAAGCCGCGCCATAGTACCGTCTTCATTCATTATTTCCACCAGCACACCGGCTTCACCGTGTCCTGCGAGTTTGGCAAGATCGATCGTGGCTTCGGTATGCCCCGTTCTTCGGAGCACGCCACCATTCTTCGCCTTCAGCGGAAATATATGCCCCGGCCGGCCAAGTTCACCGGGTTTTGTTTTAGGATTAATCAGTGCCTGCACTGTCTTAGCCCGGTCCTGTGCAGATATTCCTGTAGTGCATCCGTGCCCAAGGAGGTCCACGCTTACAGTGAATTGTGTTTCGTGCAAAGCTGTATTATTATTTACCATCAGGTCCAGGTTGAGTTCTTCGCACCTTTTCTCTGAAAGCGGCGCGCAAATAAGCCCGCGGCCGTACTTGCTCATAAAGTTGATAACCTCGGGCGTCACATTTTTTGCAGAAGTGATAAAGTCACCCTCGTTCTCTCTTTCCTCATCATCCACCACTATTACCAATTTCCCTTTCTTTATATCTTCTACGGCTGCTTCAATTGTGTCTAACATATTTTATATAATTCTTTTTGCAAAGATAGTCTACGGATAATTGTTTTCTGTGACCACAATATCTATCCGGGTGATTGACGAACATTTGCCAACGGTAGTTGGTTTTGCTAATATGATCACCATCATCTTTTACAATTGACAATTAACAATTAATCCCCAAAATTTCGGCTTAATAATTTATTAATCTTCTGCGGGCAGCAGATAGGAGTTTGTTCTTGTCATAAATGCGTAATATTGCGCCTTGTTTGTCATTAAAACATTAATGTGTTGAATATCTGCGAGACCATTTTATACAAAAAAACTAAACTATGACCATGAAACAGTTTTATTTTTTAGCGATTATTTTGCTATTCCCTTTTTTGCTTAAAGCACAGGTAACTACCAGTAGTATTACCGGGTTTGTTAAGTCTGATAAAGGGACGCCGTTGGAAGGAGCTACCATTACGGCGGTGCATCAGCCCTCGGGCACAAAGTACGTGACGATATCCAAAAAAGACGGAAGCTTTACGATTCCGTACGCAAGGGTAGGTGGTCCATACCAGATTACCGTAAACTTTGTGGGGTACGCGCCGAAAACGGTTGATGATGTCACTTTGAATCTTGGTGAACCTTACACCACGGACGTTGCACTCTCCGTTTCATCAACAGAGTTGACGGGAGTTACTGTGAGAGCATCCGGCAGGCTTGCCCAGTCTAAGACCGGTGCAAGTACGATTTTCAATTCAAGGCAAATATCAACGTTGCCAACGATCTCCAGGAGTATTACAGACTTTACCAGGCTGACCCCTCAGGCAAGCAGCGGCAACAGCTTTGCCGGACGCGACGGAAGGTATAATAACCTGCAAATTGACGGTGCCAACCTGAACAATAACTTCGGTTTGTCTACAGATCCTCAGCCAGGTGGTGGTGCAAGCCCCATTTCAGTGGATGCCTACGACGAGATCGCGGTGAACATCGCTCCGTATGACGTACGCCAGTCGGGCTTTACAGGTGCAGGTCTGAACGTAATTACAAAGAGCGGTACAAACACTTTCCACGGAACAGCATATGGTTTTTATCGCGATCAAAGCTTCAATGGCAAGCACGTCGGCGATGTTACACTTACTCAAACTCCGCAAAAAGTGAAAGTTTACGGAGGAAGCCTCGGTGGGCCGATCATCAAAAACAAATTATTCTTCTTTGTAAATGCAGAGTGGGAAAATAAATCTGTTCCTAACGCAAATACTTACGTTCCGACAGGATCTACTGCATCTGGTTTGCAGTCTGCGGCACCCGTTGATTCATTGAACAAATTCCGCGATTTTCTCAAGAGCAACTATGGATACGATGCAGGTGTGTATGATAATCGCCCGAACTATGTGACTAAAAATCACAAGTTGTTAGGCAAAATAGACTGGAACATTAGCGATAAACAAAAGCTCGTTATTAAGTACAGCGATTTCAAAGGCTCCGATCAGTCTCCGCTCAATGGAAGCAGCGTTCCTAACAGCGGTGCGGGTGGATTTACAATTGAAGGGCAAAGCAAATTATCAAGATTACCTAACAATCGTAACAGCAACCAGTCCATTGGATTTTCCAATTCAGACTATGGAACCAATCACGTCGTAAAATCGGGTACTGTTGAATTGAACAGTAATTTCAACAGCCGTATATCAAATCAGTTGCTTTTTGCTTATACGCATGTAGATGATGCAAGGTTTAGTCCGGGTGGTATTTTCCCGACAATCGAAATATTTAATGCAGATGGTACTGTACCCGGAGTAACACAAGGAAGAAACTACATGTCGGCAGGTACCGATCCGTTTACCAGGAATAACGAGGTGATCAACAATATTGCCGACTTCACTGATAACTTTAGCTACTTTGCCGGAAAGCATAACCTGCTTGCTGGTGTCACTTATGAATATCAAAAAGTGGGTAATGCATTCATGCCGGGTTCTGAAAGCTATTACATGTATAATACGCTCAATGACTTCATAACAGGAGCAGCACCTGCATATTTTTCCTACACCTATTCGCTTGTTCCGGGTCAGCCCAAAGTGTTTTCTGCTAATTTGCAGCTTGGTCAATTGGGCGCTTATATACAGGATGAGTACAATGTAAATACGAATTTCAAACTTACGTATGGATTAAGAGCAGATGTCCCAACATACCTGAAGCAGCCACTTGCCAATTCAGCAATCGACGCATTGCAGTTCCCGAATGAGAGCGGTAAAATGATCAATTACAGTACTGGCAAATGGCCCAATTCAAGTGTGTTATTATCGCCCAGAGTAGGTTTCAGATGGCAAGTACCTAATAACGAAGGGCTGGTACTTCGGGGAGGTACCGGAATATTTACCGGTAAAATACCCTTTGTATGGCTTACTAATATGCCAAGTAACAGCGGTGTATATCAGAACGGAGTGGTGCTGAATTCAGTTGCTGATCTCGCAACGATCACTTTCAATCCTGATCCTGATGCATACATCTCTAAATTTCCTTCAACAGTTACAGCCACGGCTCCCGGAAGTTTTGTTTTGATAGATAAAAAATTCAAATTCCCGCAGGTATTCAGAACCAATATTGGTGCTGATAAATCTTTAGGTAATGGCTTCAACGCATCTGTTGACGTGATCTATACAAAGGATCTCAATGCAGTAAAGATGCGTAATGCAAATCTGAAGGCGCCAACAGGCACTCTCGCAGGAGAAGATAACAGACCCTACTATCCAAGTACCCAGACAGGTTCCGACAAATATGTGGACCCAACGGTAGGCTCTGTAATTGTGCTGGAAAATACCAAAAAAGGTTATTCGTTTGCAGCTACCGCACAGATATCCAAGACATTTGCCAACGGCTTCTACGGCTCATTAGCGTATACGCACACTGTTGCAAAAGAGGTGAGTCCTAACCCGGGTTCGCAGGCTACTTCTGCATGGCAGTCCATTATTAATAAAGGCACGCCAAATGATATTGAGCTGTATAATTCTGAATATTCGATTCCTGACAGGATTGTTGCCAATATTTCTTATCGCAAGGAATATGCAAATCACTTTGCAAGTACCATTTCCCTTTATTATGAAGGAGATGATCAGGCAAGGTATAGTTTTGTTATTGGTGGTGATTTGAATGGAGATCAACAGTCTTCATCTGACCTAATGTACATTTATACAAAAGGGTCCGATGTTCCGTTTGTTGATTTCAAAAATTCCGATGGTTCTGTAAAATATACCATCGCACAAGAGCAGGCCGCGTATGATGAATTTGTAAGCCATTCACGCTATTTGAAAAAGCATAAAGGTGAGTACGCAGAAAGAAATTCAGCACTTACGCCATGGTACAATGACATTGACATGCGTTTCCTGCAGGATTTCTTTATAAAGGTGGGTAATACAAGGCATACCCTTGAATTCAGCGTTGATATTCTGAACCTGCCCAACCTGATCAGCAAGAACTGGGGAATCAGAGATCTATATACGATCAACAATCCGCTTTCACTCAAGGGAGTTGATGCAGGTGGTAATCCGACATACAATCTTGCTGAGTTCAATAAAGCATTGGTTACGCAACCATACGAGGACAATGTTTCTACCTCCAGCACATGGGGAATGCAACTTGGCTTGCGTTATAAGTTCTAAAAAAAGATTTACTTTAATAAAAAAACGCCCTGAAAAATCGGGGCATTTTTTTATTATGACTATGACGGACTCTAATGAATACTTATGACGCTTCAGCAAGTAGCTCAGGCTGATGTTTTTTCATGTTCAGCTTGCCGTTATATTGTGCACCGAGTTCTATTTCCAGCGTATCTGTTGCAATATCCCCTGATACACGCCCTGACTGTTTGATTTCCAGGTGCAGGGTTTTTACATTTCCGTTTACGGTACCGTATACGATCGCAGACTTGGTATAGATGTCTCCTTCTACCTCAGCCTTTTCGCCAAGTACCACGCCGGCTTCCACATTGATGTTGCCGATCACTTTTCCTTCGATTCGTATTGCCGAAGCGCCTCTTATTTCACCTGTGAAAACAAAGCCTTCGCCAATGATAGTTGAAATTTCCTGTTGGTTAATTTCGTGTGTCTGTTGTTTTTCGTTTTTTTTGAACATGTCAAATCAGTTTAGGGTTAAGAAGTTTTGGGGATCTATTTTCTGTCCGTTTTTATGGACTTCATAATGTAAATGTGGGCCGGTACTTCTGCCGGTAGAGCCAACATTTCCGATTTGCTGACCGATATCTATCTTCTCGCCAACGTGTACCAGAATTTTTGAAAGATGGCCATACAAAGTCTCAAAACCGTTGCCATGTTTTATCATAATACAGTTGCCAAAGCCTCCTCTTACACCTGCAAATTCAACCTCTCCTTTTGCCATGGCTCTTACAGGCGAGCCCCAGGCTGCTCTTATGTCCACTCCCTTGTGAGTTTCTACACCTTCGCCGGTAAATGGATTTTCGCGATGGCCAAAAGTAGACGTAATGTCTCCATGATAGGGGTAACCGAGGGGCGTATATTCCACCTCGTACAATATCTTGTTTAAATAATTTTCGTAGAAACTGGTAATTTCATCCGGCGAAATAATATCGCTATCTGCTTCACCGCCTTCCGCAACTTTTATTGGCGAAACAACACCTCTCGCCTTCAGATAATGATTGATACTTGAAAGTTCATGGTTGATGGTTTCAAACCTGGCTTTAATAGCCGCGGTATCGACCTGCGCCATCGACATGTGCAGCAAATCTATTTTTTTGGTGAGTGCCTGCTGTATCTCTTGTTGCTTTGCACTATTAGAGGTGAGGTATAAGATTGTACCGATCAAAGCAAAAAATATAAGCCCTAGTACTGTGAGATATTTTTTCCAGTTTAATAATAATTTGCTGGAAATCTGCATGGGCTTAATGCCTTGTGCTTCTTTGGTTACAAATAAGACAGTGGTTTTTCCTTTTTTGGGTTTCATTATGTTCCGGTTAAAATTGGTAAGAACTTAATAACTGGATAATTGATATTGAATTGGAATACCAGATTCCTTGTTGTTTGTAAACGCCGGAAAAGCTGTTTAATTGCCCGTGTGCAAAATTTTTTGATTCTTTCTGCTCTACCGTAATCTAACCGGGTAAAATTTCTGTAGCCGTTGCTTTTTTTTCTTCGTAATTTTCGTTTGCCTGATCGGGGGTTTTCCCGGTAATCATGAGTCCCAGCATCATCGTAACGGCCATGATAATGATCACCTGCGTAATAAGCGAAGCATTTACAACAGGAACCTTTTCTGATTGCAATATAGCAAGGAATAACAAGATATTGATCAGGCCCCTTGGCGCAATGAACAGTAAAGGCAACAGTTTTAATTTCAAAAGCTTCAGCATGATGGCACGAATCAAAAATATTCCGGCGGAGATGCCAAGTGCAAGAAGAATAGTTCCGCTATTGAGGATTTCTGATCTTTTCATCAGGTAGCCAAATAAGAGAAAGAATAGAGTCCTGATGAGAAAAGTTGCCTCAATAGTAAGCTCTTTAAATTTTTCCACATCTTTATCAAGTTCTTTCGGGCGAAGTTTTTGTATCCAGTTGTATTTTTTCAATTCATCCAGGTTGCCCAGGAACAAGCCGAATATGAGGATAAAAATCAGTGCAGGCAGATGGTATATTTCAGATATCGCATAAATTAAGATAATAAGCAAGATGATTGGAATAAATTTTATGTGATGTTCAATCTTGCTCAGCAGGTAAGAAAGTCCGATCGTTGCAATAAACGAAATAACGGTAATGATCAGCAACTGTAATGCGAAATGACCTGTGGAATGCAAATCTATTACCCTGTTCAGGGAAATAAAATTGAAAAACAATACGCCCATAATATCGGACAAGCTGCTTTCATAAATAACGAATTCCCTATCGTGTGAGTTTATATTCTTAACACTCGAAATAGCTACTGAGCTACTGATAACGCAAAGCGGAATCACATTGGCCAATGCCTGCTTCATCGGAATGTTTTCATAATAACCGAGTAGCGCCGCCAGGGCAAAGGATAAACTGAGCATCGGAATTAGTGCAGCCAGGAATGATTGAAGGATCAGTTTTTTCTTTGTGCGGTTAAGTTCCAGTTCCAGTGAGCCTTCCAGCACTATCAATATCAACCCGAGTGTACCGAAAAAAGGCAATAACCCCGTAAGATCCGGAATGGTGAGATGCATGAATTCTGATACTTCTCTCACAATCCATCCAAGCAACAAGAGCAAAAGGACGGACGGAATTTTTGTAACCGATGATGTCAGGTCAAATACATAAGCCACGAGCAAAAGGCTGCAGAGCGTGATGATGATGGTTATTGTCATGGGGGTATGTATTGGGTTGATAAATTGTGCGTTACCCTTTGATCAAACATTTTTCTGAAAAAGATGATCCTTTAAAATCGTTTATGCGTGATAGTTAGGTTAGTCAGGTCACCGGACAAAATTTGTATTGTTGCAAATTGCGTGCCCTTATGTTACCAAAACGTTTCCGGGGTGGCCGTAAGCAAACTGCAGCCTCTCGTATCGCTGTTATCTTTTCTCCCCAACACTTCAAACGAGCCGTCCACATGCAATTTACCAACATCGTCTGTTGCAATAAAACTACAGGAATAAATATTAGCCAGGTCAATTACGTTCAGTAACCCGCCGTAAGCCTTTTGGGTGGCGAGTTCCGGGGTAATGGTAAAGGGATCATTCTCCTCTCTCACCAACACGCTCATCCATGGCGGACATCGAAAAAATCCGTCCTTGTTCGAGTACGCCTGCGACAGTAATTCCGTCATTCCGTATTCCGAGTGTATATTTTTTACCCCGAGCTTTTCTTTCAGGATGCGGTGAACCTCACCCCGGGTAATTTCTTCCCTTCTTCCTTTCATTCCGCCCGTTTCCATTACGGTGGTGTACTTTAATTGCAGGGAATTTTTTTCCGCAAAATCCAATAATGCAAAGGTGACACCTAAAAGCAGTACAGGTTGCCCTTTCGATTCACAACTGATCAAAACCTGCCGAAGCTTCTCATGATCATATAAATAAAAGTCACTTTCGGGATGGCCGCTAAGCTTTATCAAATGGTCTGCCATGGTTACCAGAGATGAGCCCGTTCTCTCGAGGTATCCGGGCAGGAGTGCAATGATGCGCCACTCAGAAGGTTTACCATAAAACAACTCAAAGCCATAGAGAAAGCTCTTTTGATAGAGCGATAATTTTTTTACGTAATGACGGCTGGTGGTTTCACCTGTTGTACCGCTGCTTTCAAAAATAATTTCCGGATCAGATTGCCCGGTGGTTACTTTTTTTGTTTTGAAAAATTCTATTGGCAAATAGGGAATCGAGTCAATGGAACGAATGGTGCCGATATCTGTTTTCAAAGTATTTACATAGTGCCTGTAGACCGGGTTGTCGTCATACTGCAGGCGGAAAATTGCCAGTGCAATCTCCTCAAAGTTGTTCCGGTTTATTGTGAAAATTTTATCTTCCCATTTGGATATTTCAGAAAAGGTATTCAGTTTTTAATATTTAAATTTGAGCATTAAAATACAAAGATGCGCTACACTTTTTTAATTGCAATATTGTTGTTGATTTTGGCATCGTGTACCAAGAGTAAATTCTCGTCAACACCTTCATTAAAATTTAAATCGGTAAACACCACAGACCTTTTCAGCCAGGGCGTTATTACTTTCACCTTGCATTTTACCGATGCCGAGGGGGATTTGACAGACAGTCTTTTCGTGCAGGAAGTAGTGGCTAATTGTCCCGCGAGTGATTTGTCGGGCCTTTTTGCGTTGCCGTCATTTCCCACAACCAAAGACGCCCAGGGCGATATCACTGTGAATTTTGGATACAACCGGAGTGACTATCTCAGTATATCGCCTCAATGCCAGGAAAATGATACCGCCGTATTTCGTTTTGCATTGCGCGATAAGGCGCTGCACGTAAGCGATACGGTCTCGTCGCCGGTCATTACCATTCATTATCAATAATAGTGGCAAAAAAATTTGTAGATTTTATTTTATTCGGAAGCATCTTCATTGCTGCTTGTGCGGTAGCTCTGTGTGTTGCCACCAATCTGCAAATGCAACTACCGTTGAACAACCTCAGTTTTTATTGTTTTGTATTCGGAGCTACCCTGGTGCAATATAACCTTCACTATATGACCAAAACACTGGCTATAAAAGATTCTGCAAGGCTCGCATGGTCACTAAAGAACAGGAATCTTCACGCAGTCCTTTTATCGATCGGCACCGGACTCATCATTTTCAGCCTCTTCAGTTTTCATTTACGACATTATATTATATTGTCGGTAATGGCACTGATCGCATCTGTATACTCCTTTCCTGTATTGCCTTTGGGTAAAAGGAAGCGAATTAAAGATTATGGATTGATCAAGATCATCACACTTGCATTATTGTGGACGCTTGTAACAGTTTGGTTTCCGATAGTGAATTCGCCCTTCGATAGAAACCTGTTCCTCTTTACTTTCTTCAACAGGTTCTTATTCATGTTTGTCCTTTGTCTGTTATTTGATGTTCGCGATATGGAGGTAGACCGGGAGCAGAATATTCACACAATACCGGTGATGGCGGGAAAAAACAACTCTTATTACATCGCCTATTTCACCCTGATTTTATTAATCATTTTATCCCTCGCACAATTTTATGTTTTTGGCGGAGGAGATGTGCTCGCGGCGATGTCCCTTTCTGCGATCGTCACCTTTGTTACTGTTCTGGCAACCAAAAAGAACAATTCGGATTATATGTACCTTGCTGGTATCGATGGCATGATGCTACTTCAGCCATTGCTCATTTATCTTGCCATAAAGTTTTAAATTGCACCATTAAATAAAAGAATATTAGACTATGGCAAAAAGTAAAAAGCAAGCTTCGATATTAAATGATCATTCACTACAATTTTTAAAAACCTACATCAATACACCTTCACCCGTAGGCTTTGAATCGGGCGGCCAAAAAGTATGGCTCAATTACATAAAAGATTATGTGGATACCACATTCACCGATGCATACGGCACCGCCGTAGGCGTCATTAATCCTGAGAAAGAATTTAAGATAGTAATTGAAGCGCACGCCGATGAAATAAGCTGGTTCGTAAATTATATTACTGCAGAAGGACTTATTTACCTGAAAAGAAATGGTGGTGTGGATCACCAGATTGCGCCTGCAAAAAGAGTAATTATTCATGGTAAAAAAGGCCCGGTTAAGGCCGTATTTGGATGGCCGGCAATTCATACCCGTGGATTAAGTAACGATAAAGAACAAACGCCCAAAGTAGAGAACCTCTGGCTTGATTGCGGTGCAAGAAAAAAAGAAGAGGTAGAAAAGCTGGGAATTCATGTTGGCGCTGTAGTTACTTATGAAGAAGGATTCGATGAATTGGCATATGGCAATATTATCGGCCGTGCATTTGATAATCGCATTGGCGGTTTTATGATTGCAGAAGTAGCGCGTTTATTAAAGCAAAATAAAAAATCAATTCCCTTCGGTCTATACGTGGTGAATGCAGTGCAGGAGGAAATTGGCCTTCGGGGCGCCGAGATGATCGCGAGAAAAATAAAACCCAATGTTGCCATTATCACCGATGTTACACACGATGCTACGACACCATTGATCAATAAAAATATTGAAGGAGACTGTGCTTGCGGAAAAGGACCGGTATTGATCTATGGCCCTGCCGTTCACAACAAATTGTTAAGCGTTATCGAAGGGGTTGCAGAGAAAAATAAGATTCCTGTGCAGTTTCATGCTGTAAGCCGCAGTACCGGTACAGACACTGATTCCTTTGCTTACGCAAATGATGGATGTCCTTCGGCATTGATTTCTCTCCCGCTCCGGTACATGCATACCACCGTGGAAATGATTAATAAAACTGACGTGGAAAATACCATACGCTTAATGTATGAAAGTATACTTACTCTTTCACCCAAAACTAATTTGAGTTATTTTTAAAAAAAGAATTTTTGCCCCATGCAAATAAGAAACGACTGGACGATAGAAGAGATCACATCGATATATAATACTCCTTTACTCGAGTTAATTTATAGGGCGTCTGCAGTTCACCGTGAATACCACGCTACGGGCGAAGTGCAGGTGTGTACTCTTCTTTCTATAAAGACCGGCGGTTGCCCCGAAGATTGCGCTTATTGTCCGCAGGCTGCACGATACAATACGGGTGTGGATGTACAGGCTTTGATGAAGAAAGAGGAAGTGATCGCTTATGCACAGCGCGCAAAGGATGCAGGATCTACAAGGTTTTGTATGGGTGCGGCATGGAGAGAAGTGAGAGACAACAAAGACTTTGATCGCGTGTTGGAGATGGTGCAAGGGGTAACAGGACTTGGAATGGAAGTATGTTGTACCATGGGGATGCTTACGGAAGACCAGGCCAAAAAATTGCATGATGCAGGCTTATTCGCTTACAATCATAATATAGATACTTCAGAAGAATATTATTCTGATATTATTACCACACGTACTTATGATGACCGCTTACAAACATTAGACAATGTTCGCAACGCAGGTATCAGCGTTTGCAGCGGGGGCATTATTGGCCTGGGTGAAACACATGAAGACAGGATCGGTATGTTGCATACGCTGTCTACATTACCTCGGCATCCGGGCAGCGTGCCTATTAATGCTTTGGTACGTGTGAAAGGAACACCACTACAGGATAATCCCAAAGTAGATGTTTGGGATATGGTAAGAATGATTGCAACTGCAAGAATTATTATGCCGGCATCGATGGTGCGATTAAGCGCGGGCAGAAATGAAATGAGTGTTGCAGAGCAGGCGCTGTGTTTTATGGCAGGCGCCAACTCTATCTTTTCGGGAGACAAATTACTGACCACTCCTAATCCCGCTTTTGATCAGGACCAGGCCATGTTTCAACTGCTTGGCTTATCGCCAAGAGAAGCATTTAAAGATGAAAAAGTTTTATCTAATTAGCTGGACTGGCTAATTAGCCAATCGGTTAATTATGTTTGACAGAGATATTCTTCTTAGAGCTTTCCGTTTGATGTGTACTTCCAAATCAATGACAGAAATCTATGAAGCTAATCGTCAGATCTGCAAATACGTTCACGCTACTTCGAGGGGTCATGAAGCCATTCAAATTGCCACCGGCTTTCAATTGTTGCCATGCGACTATGTAAATCCTTATTATCGGGATGAGAGTATGTTGCTGGCTTTGGGGTTTTCACCATATATATTAATGTTGCAACTACTGGCCAAAGGCGAAGATATTTTCAGCGGTGGGAGAGAATACTATGCCCATCCTTCCTACCGGGGAAGTGATAAACCAACAATTATTCATCAGAGCAGTGCCACCGGAATGCAGGCAATTCCTTCGACAGGCATTGCACAAGGGCTCCGGTATTTACATTTTATTAATTCGCCTTTATACGGGAAAAGCCCGTCGGGCGGATTGCCCGTTGTAATATGTTCCTTAGGAGATGCAAGCATCACCGAAGGTGAAGTGAGTGAAGCTTTCCAGGTAGCGGTTTTGAAAAAGCTGCCTGTAATTTATCTCGTGCAGGATAATGATTGGGGAATCAGCGTGAGTGCAGAAGAAGCAAGAAACATGAATGCTATCGGGTATGCAAAGGGCTTTAAAGGCCTGCATCGTGTATCCGTTGACGGTAGTGATTTTTTTCAAAGCTATGAAGTGATGAAGAATGTAATTAATGATGTGAGAGAACACCAGTCTCCCGTGTTGGTGCATGCAAAAGTGCCTTTACTTAATCATCATACGAGCGGAGTAAGAAAAGAGTTCTATCGGTCAGAAGAAGACCTTGCATTACACGCAAAGGAAGATCCATTGCCTAAATTGAAGAAACAATTATTGGAAAGAGGTTTCGATGAATGTATATTAAATGAGATTGAAAAAAATGCTGCTAACGAAGTTGCAGAATATTTTGCAAAAGCTGCGTCAGCACCGGAACCTGACGTGTCAACAGTTGGAGAGTATGTGTTTGTGCCAACACCCGCTACTGAAGAAAAAGGAGAAAGAGCGCCTGCCGGTAATGAAAGAGTAATTATGGTGGATGCTGCATTATTTGCCATTCGTGAGATAATGCAGGAGCATCCCGAGGCAGTTTTATATGGTCAGGATGTAGGACGCAGGCTGGGCGGCGTTTTCAGAGAGGCAGCAACGCTTGCTGAACAATTTGGCGATCATCGTGTGTTTAATACCGCTATACAGGAAGCTTATATCATCGGTTCTACTGTTGGTATGTCTGCAACAGGAGTAAAACCGATCGTGGAGGTACAGTTCGGTGATTATGTTTATCCCGGCATTAATCAATTAGCAACAGAGATTGCCAAGAGTTGCTATTTAACTTGCGGAAAGTTTCCCATTGCTACAGTTATACGTGTGCCGGTTGGCGCATATATTGGTGGTGGTCCTTATCATAGCGGTAGTGTAGAAAGTTTGTTGCTTTCGATTAAAGGAATAAAGATCGCTTATCCTTCCAATGCTGCAGACATGAAAGGTTTGATGAAAGCTGCTTATCTCGATCCCAATCCGGTGATTATGCTGGAACATAAAGGCCTTTACTGGAGTAAAGTTCCCGGCACGGAAGATGCAAAATGTGTCGAACCTGATTTCGCATATACGTTGCCGTTAGGTAAGGCGAATATTGTGTTAAGTGCCACTGCTGAAAAAGCAGATAATGGCGAAGCATGTACAGTTATCACCTATGGAATGGGTGTGTATTGGACGAAGACCGCAGCAAGAAATTTCCCGGGACAGGTTACCATTGTTGATTTACGCACACTGTATCCTTTAGATGAAGAAATGATCTTTTCTTCGGTGAAGAGACACGGCAAATGTTTGGTATTGACCGAAGAGCAGCAAAACAATTCTTTTGCAGAAGCGCTGGCAGGAAGGATTTCAAAGGAATGCTTTCGTTTCCTTGATGCTCCTGTTGAAGTGATGGGTGCACTCAATCTTCCTGCAGTGCCATTGAATATGCAATTGGAAAAAGCCATGCTGCCCAATGCGGAGAAAGTAACGGCGATACTCAGTAAAATACTTTCTTATTAACCAGGTTGAACATTTTAAACAAATATTGCTTTGACTAATACCACAACAAAAACCGAGATTAAGTTTCTTGAAGGACCGCAAAATCGATTGACCGATCTGAAATTTGCTATAAAAGTTTTTTTCGAATTTATCAAGGGTTTCAGGGCGCTGCATTTCGTGGGGCCCTGTGTTACAATTTTTGGTTCTGCAAGATTCAAAGAAGATCATATTTATTATAAACAGGCACGACACCTGGCCGGAGAAATTGCAAAGCTTGGATTTACCATCATGACCGGTGGCGGCCCCGGCATTATGGAAGCCGCTAACAGGGGCGCAAGAGATGTCGGGGGTAAAAGTGTTGGCTGTAACATTGTTTTGCAACACGAGCAAAAACCCAATCCTTACCTGGACAAATGGGTAAACATAAAATATTTTTTTCTCAGAAAAACATTGTTAGTAAAGTATTCCTATGCTTTCGTTGTAATGCCGGGTGGCTTTGGTACGCTTGATGAATTTTTCGAAGCTCTTACACTCGTTCAAACAAGGAAGATAGATATGTTCCCTATTATCATCTTCGACCAGGATTTTTACAAAGAAATACTCGAACACAATCACATGATGGCGGAGGCGGGAACTATTTCCGTTACTGATCAGAATCTTTACTTCGTGACTGACTCAGTGGCAGACGCTGTAAATCATATAAGAGATAAAAGTATCCATGCATTTGGATTAAAATATATGCAACCAAGGAAGCCATTCTTTGGATTCTTTGAGAAGGGTATCCGGCACCTGTCAAGATCAATAAATGAAATAATATGAATACGCCTGCATAATTTGTGCTGCGATGGTTGAAATTTTGCCCTGATCACTCCTTTTAGTTCTTGCCAAAACCCCCGCAAGCCTTTTCCTCTTTTCATTCACCGGTACATTTCTGCTTTTTATCTACACATTTTGCGGAAGTAGCACAAGGAGCACCATTTTTACAACCGGATGTTTGAAAGCGTTATTGTTTTGGATTTAAAATTTTTCTATGGCAAAAAACTCTACATAAAACAAAACTTCATGGAAAGAAAAATCTTCTTAAAAGGCGGACTTTCGACACTTAGGCCCGTAATGGTGGCGAAGCCTTCAAAATCGGGGAAGCCTTCACAGCCTATACAGCAGCGACTGCTTAAAAATCGGGTCGTCAATTTTATTAAACCCTATTTCATCAAATAACTTACCTAATACCAGCTCTGGTCCCTGCCTGCGTAAAGCTTTAATGCTATTAAAAAACTGTTCAATCTGTTTATCTTCAGAAAATAAATCCAATTCTAGCAAACCGGATTTCTCTTTTATCCATGCATTGGCTCCTTTAATATATTCTTGTTCTTGTGACCAGAACTTGGCAACACCAAAATTCTTTACCACACGGAATGCCCCCGAACTTTTATCGGTTACCTGAATGGTTGTAAATCCATTGGGGTTCTTTTTTTACGCACAAACATTCAATGAAGATAAATTAACACCTATCGGCAACCAAATCACAGAAAAAACAAAAAATAAACTGCTGGTTTTCTATCTCATATTATATTGACCAAAAAGAGTGCGGAAAACAGGAGAGATTACCGGTCGTTATTTATTTTAAGCATCAGGGCCATCTTGAGGAAAAATAAATCGCGCACACTTTTTGATGCAGTTAGTGTATGCCCAGAATATATGTAATAGACGATGACAAAGATCTTTTATCCGTAATAAAATCGTTATTGCTGAAAAAAGGTTTTGATGTTTCTACATTTTCTGATTGGGACGATGCGGCAAAAACTGTGAAAATTACGGAGCCGCAATTGATATTACTTGATGTGTTCCTGTCCGGAATAGACGGCCTGGAAGTTTGTCAAAAATTAAAAGCTTCCCCTTACACGAAACATATTCCAATTTTGCTTTTTTCAGCTTTTCCGAAGTTTGCCGAAAGCGCAATACGCGACTATGGTGCAGACGATTTTATTGCAAAACCTTTTGAGGTAGAAGAACTGGTAAGAAAAGTTCACTTTGTTTTATCAAAAAAAACCATCCCTGCCTGACGAGGTTTAAGAAATCTTTGATCTTAAAAAGTTCTCGATGGCACTGCATGGTACCAGGAACGGTTTGTGCGTGATAGTGAGATGAAGCAGCTGGCCCGTAACGATATAACTTCCTGCAATCAGGTTGGAAAAAAGGCTTACATTAAAATGCCCTGAATTGGCATCCCCGGCAAATTCTCCGCTTTGATCTTCTACGGCAGCGCGTGCCTTCGCGAGAATATTTTCAGCATCGCCTGAAAAAGGTATTGAAAAATTACAGGTGGACATAAATTAAATTTAAAGATTTATATCGATGTATTGCAAAAAAATCTAAAGGACGGGAAAAATGGTTTAGTACCTGTTTTTTAATTAAAATGATCCTGGCAAGAGAGTTTCAGTAAAGTAGTTTATCCGGGTCCTGTGCCCAATTTTTGAATACAGCATTCGCTGCAGGAACACACAGGTTCTTCAACGGTATTTTCCTGTCAGGTATTTTAGCGATCATTTCGTTGTAGATCATAGAATCATCAAATCCGATATGAGCAGCATCTTCACGGGTATTGGCATAATACACGATTTTCGGGCGTGCCCAATAAATGGCGCCAAGGCACATCGGGCAAGGTTCGCAGGAAGTATAGATTTCGCAATCGTCCAATTGAAAGCCGCCCAGACGATCACATGCTTCACGGATGGCTATGATCTCGGCATGCGCCGTCGGATCGTTCAATAGCAGCACCTTGTTGTTGCCCCTGCCGATGATCGTATTATTTTTTACGATTACACAACCGAACGGGCCACCTTCGCCTTTCTCAATCGCTTTTTGGGAAAGCTTTACTGCCTCCATCATATACATTTCTTCTCTCGATTTCATTCAATACAAAAATAATTCTTTTGAAAAGAAAAAATTTTAGTGCGCTTGTGATGTCGGGAAGCATAGCCGTTATGTGCGATTGGTCTCCCGGTCTGTTATAGAATTAGATTCGGCTCCCTGTATCACCTTTTTACAGTTTTCCGCGCCACAGTTGCAGATAAAGCTTTCCATTTCATTATTGAGGAAGGAAGTATAATCGAGGGTGAGTTCTTCTCCCGCCGGAATGTATTTTGTTGCCACTACGTTAAGACCGGAGTATTCCGTATTGGGATCACATGAATGATTTTGTGGCGACCATTCTGAGGGTGAGCTATCCCAGATGATGTATACTTCACTGCTGATAGGCCAGGCATATCTCCTGAAATTTTCTTTATCCTCTTCGCACCAGTTTTTTTCAACAAATTTCTTTGTAACCAGCCGGTGAGGTTTTTCTTCTGTGGCAAAAATTATTTCGCCCGGCTCCAGGTTTTTCGTTGCATAGATGCCGTAACCGGAAAGAGCGTTTCCCTTTACTGCATATTTCTTTTGCTTCAGCGCATGACGGTAAATTCCTTCCTGTATTATTTTACTAAGAAAGCCTTGCTTACCGGCTGGGTCATGCATCAACACATAGTCGGCTGATCCCTCGTATCCGTTATCATAAAAAACAGAGCAGGTAAAGTTGATCTCAAGGAAATAGAGGGTATTCTTCTTGTCAACTCTGAAATCCATTCTTGCATAGCCAACCCCCCCGAAGGCATTGAATATTTTTGACGCGCTTTCTTTTAATTGATTGGCAAGTTTTTCATCCTTACATGGGATGTTGCATTCTTCGTGCAGTTCGGATGTTTTCAGTGCGTAGGTCTTGAATTTTTTTTCTGCCGGAAAAACAAATTCGATAGGGTCATAAGCATTGCAATTTCTTTTGCCGGCTTCTGCTGCCACCAGCACCGTAAACTCTCTTCCTGCAATGTATTCTTCTACCAGTATTTCCTGGTATTCTTCGAAGAGTTGGGTAAGTTTCTTTTTGAGTCCTTCATTATTATGCACCAGCGAATCATCATCAATGCCAAGGCTGTCGCCTGCCTTGGCAGGTTTGATGAAAAGAGGGAATGAAAGTTTTGCGGTAATCTCATTCAATTGATCCATGCTTCTCACCAGCACATAAGGTGGTGTGTTGACGCCACATGTATAAGCCACATATTTCATCAACTCTTTTGGAGGATCATACAAGGATGGAGTGGGGCCGGTATAAGGCAGATTAAGCATTTCCAGCGAATGAATAACGTCGATCGAAGGTACCGACCATTCAAGATAACCTTCGCAAAGGTTTATAAAGATGTCGTACTTCTTTCTCCTTAATTCCTTTAGCTGCTTATAAGTTGTTAGCTTATTCAGAAAAACATGTTCCACGATGTCGCCGGGAAGGAGGGGCGTCAGGTCTCTTGGCGGATCGTAATTTTTATAATCAACATCTGTAGTTGAATAATCAGGTTGCAACACGCAAACTTTCATTGTTTATATTTTAGTTAATCCAATCGTATCGATATAATGGAGTTAGTTGCTTTAGGTGTCCTGATTTTCATAAATAAATATTCATTAAATAAAAATAATTACAAAAATGTCCGGTTGCGTTTATATAAAAGCAATTTGTATCATTTTACTGTCATTATTTTTAAATAAGCTGAAGCTGTTTAACCTTTTTCTGTCTGGAAATATGTTTATGGGTTAGTGCGTTGCTGATGATAGTAGCGATAAGTGATGCATAGGAATTGCCCGACAGACGAAGGATGGCACCGATCGAGGTGAAGTTTTCATCGTCGGAAAGGCCGCATTGGGCATTTACTTCAAGCACATACAACTTGCCTGTTACTTTATCCATCCTTACATCTACTCTTCCGTATCCCTTTCCTCTTGCGGCCCGGTACGCCTCGTAACTGAGATTGCAGATGTTATTGATCAACGATGCATCGGGTGTGCGGTAACGATAAAAATCCTCCCCATTATTTAGAGGGGCTTCGTGTTCATACATTTCCCATAACCTGTCGAACGAAAGAAATTTCTCGTGAGAGGGTAAGGCACTGTTGAACACTCTTTCAACAGGCATATATATTTTACACTCCCGGGCGTTGGCGCCATTGCCAACAATTAGGGTAGTAAACTCGGGGCCGTCAATAAACTTTTCCGCAAACACACCGCCATCGGATAAGTTCCATCCGTGATAACCTTCCTGTAGCTTTTCATATTGAGTCAGCAGTTCTTTTGTAGTTTTTACTACTGAATGAATACCTACGCCGAGGCTGCCGCCAGAGATGGCCGGTTTGACGATGACAGGACTTCCCAGTTGCCTGAGTACATCTTTTGCATCCCTCGGGTCATCAGTAAGTACGCGCCATGGAGCGGTAGATACGTTTCTTGCTTCAAAGAATTGTTTCATCACGATCTTGGAAGTGGTGGCGCGGTAGAAATGTTCATCAGAGCCCGTAAAACAAAGCCCGCTTTTCTTGAGGTATCGGATCACATTTACGCCCGGCGCATTGTTTACGTCATCACCGTCGCAAAGATTTACTACTACAATGTTGTCGGCAGATGCGCTCTGCCTGATAGAATCGATGATCGATTTATAATCGTTATTGGTTACCTGCTGCCATTTCCATTTTACTCTCAGTTCTTTAAAGGCAGTAGTAAATTCCTGGATGCTTTGGGTATAATCGTAGTAATAATCCAGGTTTGCATCATTGGTTTCTACGAATGGGGCCAATACCCAAACAAAAAGTTCTTTATTAAATGGAAGCATATGGGTTAGTAAAAATGGGTTAAACTTTTTGCAGGTGCGGGATGTTTAGTTTATCCATGATAAAGTCGGTAAACTTATAATGATAGATCAACTCCGGGGGAAGAAAGGAGGCACCCTGTATTTTATGAAGACAGTTATTATCTCCGCAAAAGCAGTTAAACGGAGAAGCCATCGACCATTCGGTAGACGGATAGAAAAATGTAAGTTCATCTCCCGGCGCTATGTCTTTCAGACAACTCAACTCCATCCGGGTGGTATCAAAAAAGACGTTGGGATTGCAGCTATGATTGATGTACTGAAGGAACTCGGGATCCAGGATGATGTGGGTATCATCATTCACCTGAACCGTGTACTTATCAGGCACAGTGCGGATTTCAGCCGCATCGAATTTTGAAAAAATATCACCGGCTTTGTGATGAACAGTCGCATGTAAAGACTTTTCGCCGGTTATATTGTTTTGGTAAAGTGTCGCAAATCCGTAATGGGAAATCTTGGTTAAGTTGGGAAGCGAATAAGCAATGGAATTCATCTGGATTTTTTAATGGGTTGTTTACAATTTAATAACATAACTAAATTATCTTAAAAAACATATAGAAAGCATTTATGTAAGTAAAAACTTATTCACAATTGTGAATAGGATATTCACTTTTTATAATTAAGATGATTAATGATGTTATCGTTGTTTGCTTCATTTAATGGTCATATTAACACTTGCATAACGAAGCGCCGATGACAATATTATAAAAACCCTGTGCTTCTCATTTACCAGTTGCATCTTTAAACCCATGATTAAAACTTCTTTGCCGATAGATTTATAATATTTATTGAAGTTAGTTTTTATTTCAATAAATGTTTTGTGTAAACCTAAAAATAAATCATATTTACACTATTGGAGTGAAAAGTACACGATTGGACTATATTTCTTTCATCATAAAACTTTGTATTAATGCTATCAAAGATCGAACGAGTACTTTCAATAGACATCGGCGGATCGCATATTAAGGCCGTTGTAATAAATCCGCAGGGTGAATTTGCAGAAGATTACCAGCGACTGCCGACGCCATCTCCAGCCAATCCTGAAAATGCTATGCAGATAATACAGCAACTGGCACAAAAGTTTACCAGTTATGACGCTGTAGCGGCGGGCTTTCCCGGCTATGTAAAAGATGGTGTTGTAAAAACGGCGCCTAATCTCGATAACGATTCGTGGACCGATTACAATCTTCAAAAAGAACTTACTGATACATTAGGCAAGCCTGCATTAGTGGTAAATGATGCCGACATGCAGGGACTTGCTATTGCCAGCGGAAAGGGGCTTGAATTGGTAGTAACACTTGGCACGGGCTTTGGGACTGCATTTCTGAAAGATGGTGTATTGATACCACACCTGGAAATTGCTCATCATCCGGTTACTAAAAAGAAAGATTACGATGCCTACATTGGTGAAGCAGAATTAAAAAGAATCGGAGCCGAAAGATGGAACCGACGGATAAAAAGGGTAATAGAGATTTTGAAGGTAGTATTTAACTACGACAGGTTATATATAAGTGGTGGTTGCGCCAAGCAAATAAACTTTGAACCCGGCGATAATATTATCATCACCGGCAACAAAGACGGCATTAAAGGCGGGGCAAAACTTTGGCAGGTAGAATATGAATTGGTGGTGTACCGCCACGAAATGCTGATGCGTATGGAATCAAAAAACTGATACATTATGAAACTGGGTATTGCTGCCGATCATGGTGGATTTGAATTAAAAGAGACAATAAAATCATTTTTACAAAACCTCGGGCATGAGGTCACCGATTTTGGCGCCTTTGCATTAGATAGCAAAGATGATTACCCTGATTTTGTAATACCGCTCGCTCAGTCAGTTGCTGATAAAAAAGTAGAAAAAGGAATAGCCGTTTGCGGTAGCGGGGTGGGAGCGTGCGTCGCGGCCAATAAAATAGCCGGTGTAAGAGCCTGTCTTATTCATGATCATTTTTCCGCACACCAGGGAGTGGAAGACGATGATATGAATGTTATTTGCCTTGGTGGTCGGGTAACAGCCTATATGGCTGCGGAAGAGTTGATCACTTCTTTTTTAAATGCAAAATTTATCGGCGCCGAAAGGCACATAAGACGATTAAATAAAGTAAAAGCTTTGGAAAAATAATTTTATTCTTTTATTCTCACACTATACTATTTCATGGCAAACGGTTACAAGATTCTCTTCAGCGACATTGGTGGTGTATTACTTTCCAACGGATGGGGGCACGAAGCCAGGCAGGCTGGTGCCAAAGAATTCGGCATCGATTATTTTGAAATGGACATACTCCACGATTTTATTTTCAACGTATACGAGATCGGGAGAATATCCTGGGATGATTACCTGGATACCGCAGTATTCAATCACCCGCGGAGCTTTTCCAAAAAAAAATTCAAAGAATTCATGCTGTCACAGTCGCATGAACTGCCAGACACGCTCAAATGGATGGTGCAATGGAAAATAAAACATCCGAAGATAAAAGTGATCTCTATCAACAATGAACCAAAAGACCTGAATGATTACCGCATACAAAAATTCCAGTTGCACGATTTCTTTGACGCATTCATTTCATCCTGCGAAGTAGGCATGCGCAAGCCCGATCCGGGCATTTTCCGTTTGGCATTGGGTATAGCGCAGGCCCGGCCTGAAGAATGCTTATACTTCGACGATCGTGAAATGCTGGTAGAGGCCGCGAGAAAGGAAGGCATACATGCCTATCAACATAAGGATCTGGGTGGCACAAGGAAGATCATTGAAGAGTTGATCGGGTGAGTGTAACTTTTTTTACAAAATCATTTGTACCCCATTTGTCTAAAGGAGTACGATTTCCTCCAAACATGACTACTATCATTCGCGGTTAAAACCGTTTGTTCTATGTTAGCACCCGGCTACAAAATTATCCGGAGTATGCATACTGATATTTTGAAGGAAATAGATCAAAGGCTCGATATCGTTGAAAAAAAAATGATCGGCGATGCAGAGAGCAAGAGATCATTATTGAATAACGTCCATCCTGATCAGGGGATAGCTGCACAAAACCTTATTCGTTATTTATCATTGCGAACACTGGATATCCGGGAACTGCAGGATGAACTTCACATCAATGGCCTTTCTTCGCTCACCAATTCTGAAAGCCATATTCTGCGACAACTGCAATCGATCCGGCAGCGGATCGGACATATTTATCCACCAGAACAACTGGATGGTTGTACGTATGCATTTAGCCGTGAACAAATCGCTCAGAAAAGTAAGTTGTTATTTGGCGAAAAGAAGAATACTGCCGTTCCGTTTATTATGGTAACATTTGATTCCTCCTTTGCTGATAATTATCTTTTCATAAAAAAGTTACTTCAAAGTGGAATGAATGTGGCAAGGATCAATTGTGCTCACAATGATGAAACTACGTGGATGAAAATGATCCGCCAGTTGAAAAGAGCATCTGCTGCTACCGGCATTAATTGCAAAATTTATATGGATCTGGCAGGACCAAAGATCAGGACTCAATTAATAAAGAAAGGCAGGAAAAAAGGCAAGGTAACAGTTTCAGAAGGTCAGTTGATATGGCTTTCGTATGATTCTGACGAATTTGAAAAAGGAGATATCGTAATCAGCCCTAATGAGCCGGGCATTATCGGCCATCTTAAAAAAGGAGAACGGGTATATATAGATGACGGCATTATAAAATGTACCATTGAAGAGGTTGAAAAAAATAAGGTTGGCATGAGAGTAGTTCGTATATCGTCCACCAGCCGGTCGATCAAAGCAGATAAGGGAATTAACTTCCCGGATTCGGAAATTTCCATTTCACCACTTACGGATTTTGATAAAGCCTGCATGCCTTTTGTCTGCAAAAACGCCGATATGGTGGGTTATTCTTTCGTCCGTTCTGCTGCTGATTTGAAAATGCTGCAGGAAGAATTGAAGAAACACCGTGCATCTCCTTCATATATTATTATTAAGATAGAAACACCCGAAGCAGTGATTAACCTTCCGCAACTTCTTTTACAAGGCATGCAGCAAAATGCAGTAGGAGTAATGATTGCAAGAGGAGATCTCGCCATAGAGATCGGTTTTGAAAGAATGGGGGAAATCCAGGAAGAGATTTTATGGATTTGCGAAGCAGCGCATGTGCCTGTTATATGGGCAACACAAGTGTTGGAATCTTTGAATAAATCAGGCATCGCTTCAAGGTCTGAAATTACAGATGCGGCCCACGCTGCATTGGCCGAATGTATTCTCATCAATAAGGGAAAGCATACGGTGAAAGTAATTGAAACACTTACGAACATTCTGCAGCGAATAGGAGGTCATCACATCAAAAAGAGATTTACGTTCCGTCCGTTGGGTATCGCAACACATTTTATTAATAGCAAGGAATGACCAACGCAACATTCGGGGATTGCTTTATCTGATCCTGAATACCGGTTATCTTTTATGCTGTTTGAAAAAATCCCAGATCACATCGCAGCCGTTCATGTCCCGGCTAACTCTTCCGATCATCATTTTAGGAAGATATTGTTTGCCGCCTGGCCATGTGTGTCCTCCGTTTTCAATCACATAACTTACTACTTCCGTTCCATCTTTACCACCTGAGTATTCTTCTTTTGTAATAGTTGTTCCGTCAAAAGTAGTGTTTGGCAAATGAGTAATCACGGGCTTTGCATTGCAATGATCAATAGCAATCCATTTATCAATCACTTGTTGATGCGATACAAAAGCGCCTTCAGCGCCAATGGTTTTTGTGCCACCATTAAATGGAACAATCGGATCAGAAGTGCCATGAATGTACATTACCGGCAAAGCAAAGCCTGGTTTACAGGAATTATAAGGTGTGTCAACACCCATCGTAGCGGCAACGGCAGCGATAGCGGCAAACTTATTACCTATTTCACATCCAATCCGCGACGTCATAAAACCGCCATTTGAAATTCCGGTGGCATAGATTCGTGATGCATCCACCGAATAATGTGATTCCATATAATCAATCAGGCTACTGATAAACTTTACATCATCTGCTCCCTGCTTGTTTGCCTTGGTACCGCGTCCATCGTTCCAGCTTTTGTCTACGCCCTGCGGCACTGCCAGCAGCACATTATCGCGTTCGCTGATGGATTTGAAATCCTCACCATTGCTGATGTTGAGCATTGATTGGGCATTGGCCCCGCCACCATGCAGCAAAAAAATCAGCGGCGACTTTTTGGTCGGCGAGTAACTTTCAGGGACATAAACAATAAATGTCCTGGAAATATTATCGACAGTAATACGGCTGGTTGTTTCACCGGGTTTTATATTGTTTTGTGCAGAAGCAAAATTTACTGTGACAAAAAACAGAACAGCAATTGATAATAGTAAATGTTTCATAACGGTTTGAGACCTTCCTTTTTTGCAATCGTTTAATCAGCGCCAGGTTATTCCTGCTCCAAGCGTTACGCAAAAAGAAATGAAGATGAGTAAAGTTATGATTACCAAAATGAGCCCGGAAGAAGATTTTGGGAAATCTGTTTTTGTTCTATCATATCCGTTGATCAACAAAATAGGCAATGATGACACCATTTCAAGCGCTCCCTGTACGGCAGTATGCGCTCTGTCTGCCTGGAAAAAAAAGCCTGCGACTGCGGCAGCGGCAATAGCTCCTGTATACGCATAATAAATGGCCTTCTTCAGGGGAAACTCAGGAAACGAGGCATTGATATTATGAAGGCGCTCCCTGACAAGTCTCGCTGAAATTAAAAAGGCGATAATGCCGGCGATCAATAAAACCGGTTCGTTCAATGATTTGATAGTAAGCTGCTTCATTGCATAGCTCCAGTCGCCCTCGTTGCTAAAGCCGGATTGTATGAGCGTGCCGCAAACCCAAAACAGGCTATAGGACATTATGGTCAGCAAAAAAAATGCAGGGATAATTGTAAGGCCCTTTACTTTTTTTAATATAAAATAAATGAGAAGCCCTAAAAATATATTCGCTGCCGGGCCGCCAATATCTGTTACAAAACTCCCGGGTATGCTTTTAAAATAAACTGAACTAAGCAATGTGATCCTGTGCCCTAAAGCAAGGCACGTTCCGCCGTGACCGATAATTTCGTGCGTAATATCTGCTATAATGTATGACAATATACCCGTTGAAACGATAGTCAATATCCATTTTAATTTTGAAGTCATGGGTTGTTTTTGCAAACGCTTTTTGAGTGTGGCCGGTTGCCGGGTTGGTAAAATACGCCTGAACCTGCGGGACTAAGTTCGTAATAAAATGGATGAGTTGGCCTTTATGGGTACATTAAATTTTTAAAAACTTTTCTGTCACTTTCAATTGCTGCAAATGTTCCCGGGAACTAACGGCGAAGCCTATACGAAAACATAGCGGTACCAAAGGTGATAGTTTTCTCGTCTTGCTGCCGCGCTGTAGAAATAAAGTAACTTTCCGAAATGAAATATTTGTGGTTATGGTTAATCGTTTTTTGTTCCTGCGCATCAGTCAGAAAAATGCAATTTCGGGAACGCAGCGCCAATACTTTAACCGGAAGTGAATTTTATAAACAGGCCGTCGCTATGATGTGGCAGCAACGCGATTCATTTGCACTAAAAGAGATTCTTGCCGGAGATGTGCCGGATTTTTTAAGAAAATTTGTTGCTATAAAAACATCTATAGTCGATTCTGCAACGGGGCACATCATTCATGCTGTATACTATGTTGCGCCTGACTACATGAGTATCGGAAGCAATAGTGATTGGGCGAGAATTCCGCTGACGCCGATGGCAACGCAGCGAATTGCCGATTCGTTTCACTGTTTTCTGCCAACGCGGAAAATGGTAGACGATATTTACCACGCGGCTAAAGTAAAACCGGAGCCGGTACCGATGTACGCCTTTCGCGACAGTACGGTTACCATGTGGCAGCATCATCTCATCATAGAGGGACAACGAAGAGGAAGAAAAGGTCTTATTGCCGGAATAAAAAAGGATGTGGTAATATCGGGAAAGATATCACGTGACCCCAAACCCAATCGGGTTGCTATTTACGGATGGCACAGGCTTAGCGGTATACCGATACAACCATTGTACACAGGGCATGTAGACTGGTACGTTGACTACAGCCATGGCATAAGGCTGGTTTATCGGAAAATAAAAGTGAATGGACGATGGATGGATTACACCGATATATTAAAAGATGAAAAGCTGAAAAGACTATTGTGCGATGAAGACAATTGTGATTTTTACCGCTATCCTTAGGCCCTGAGAATTTCTATTATCCTTCACCCATGCCATAATTGCTTTTAGCTACTAACGTAAACGCGTATGCGAAGATAACAAAGGCCGGCATCGCCGGCCTTTGTTATCTTAATGCTTACAATCAGCTTTTTGAAAGTAGCCATGGCAGGCACTTTCTGGTTTTCCACAGGAAATATTTTTCAAAAATTACTTTGTTGAAATCAAAGAACAGGTTGAGATGTAGTTCTCTGCCCGGTTGCAAATGCTGCAAAGTTCCGGAAAGATTTTTTCAATTTTTATGATAATTGACACATTATAAATTGATTTCAGTCATAATAAAGTTCCCTGGTTCCAATTTGACGCCCGATACAAAAGGGACGGTTATTAATAAATGTGTTACTGATCATTTTAAAGAAAATATTCATCTGAGGCTTCCATTCTGATCTTTTGAAGAACCTCGTTTATATTATTTCATACCTTTAGTAACCTCTTCACTTTTTAAGATTGCAATATGAAAAAAGAACTTCGTGACACAAAAATCAATTCCGGTACTTCTAAAGAAGAGCCGGAAGACACTCAAAGTAAAAAATCAATCCTCAGCCGTCGCAAATTTGTCGGGATGACCGCAACTTCTGCTGCAGGTTTCACCATTTTGCCAAGATTTGTTTTAGGTGGAAAAAATTATGTCGCGCCAAGCGATATGATTACCCTTGCGTACATTGGCAATGGCACGCAGGGAACGCGCGAACTATTACCAATGCTCGATGTTCCACAGATACGCGTGGTGGCAGTTTGCGACCCCAATAAAGAAGCGCGGGGTTATCGCGATTGGGGACCGAATTATCTCAGGGACGCGATTCGCAAAACCATCCAGGATCCTGATTGGGTACCAGGTGGCGATCACCTTATTCCCGGCGGAAGAGATAATGCTAAAGAAATAATTGATAAATATTATACCAATGTGATGAAAGTGGATCAATACAAAGGTTGTGTAACCTACGCTGATCCGCGCGAATTATTAGATAAAGAAAAAAGTATCGATGCAGTTAAAATAATGACGCCCGATCACCTGCATGGAGTATTATGTATGGCTGCCATGAAGAGAGGAAAACACGTACTCGTGCATAAACCAATTTCCAATCGTCTTGCCGAAGGAAAAAAAGTAATAGAGATGGCACGGAATACTCCCAAAGTAATCACGCACCTGATACCGTGGGACAGCAACGGCGATATGACACCTGTGATGAACTGGCTGAACGCAGGCGCCATTGGTACACTAAAGGAAATACACAACTGGACAAACAGACCTGTATGGCCGCAATATGATCAGTTACCTGCCGACAAGCCATCCATTCCCGATGGCTTCGACTGGGATCTTTGGTTGGGTCCTGAAGCCAGTCGTGACTATAGTCCCGATTATACGAACATGGTATTTCGTGGTTGGTATGATTTCGGTGGCGGTTGTATGGCAGATATGGGGCATTATAGTTTGTGGACTGTTTTTAAAGCCTTGGATCTCACTTCGCCAACATTGGTAGAACCACGGCGCAGCCATGTATGCAGTTTTAATGGTGCAGTTCCATTCCGTATCAATAATAATTTTTCGTTCCCGACTGCGAGCACCGTTCGTTACAGTTATCCTGCAAACGGCAATCGTCCGCCGGTTGATCTTTTCTGGTATGACGGAGGTATGAGGCCGGATACACCGGAAGAACTATTGCAGCAGAATAAACCGCTGCCGGAAGAAGGGATGATGTTTGTAGGAACAGAAGGAAAGATTCTTGCCGGGTTCAACGTGCAAAATCCACAGATTATCTCAGGAAAAAATGCCGGAGAAACTTCGGGCAAAACCGCAGGTAATGATAACCAGGTGCAGGAAACTACAAAAGCGCTGCCTTTGTTTGTGGAAGCTATTAAATCCGGTAAACAATATCCCGGCAACTTTTCGGAAGCCGAGCATCTTACAGAAGCGATAAACCTGTATGCAGTTGCATTACGCTCGAATACGCCATTGCATTATGATGGTGCTACTCAAACAATAGCTAATTCTCCGGCTGCAAATGATTATCTGAAACGCGGGTACAGGCAAGGTTGGGATCCGGAAACTATTTAAAGATTTAACCATACGAGGCATACAAGAGATACAAGGAATTATTAAATGCTTTATATGGTTCAAAAGAAAGTAATACAATGTCAAAGATCAACTCCCGCATTTTTATTTAAATACGTTCCGTCAGAATAAAAATTTAAACATAACTCAATAAAAATTTCAATATGCGAACTATGCACAGAAGAGGTTTTCTCTCTAATACATCCAAAGCAGCATTAGGCGCTATGGCTTTGGCCAAATTGCCGTCATCTTTTTTTAACGCTGCCGGTATAGTGGATATGCCGATCGGCTTTCAATCATGGTCGGTAAAAGATATGCTTGGCAAAGACTTAACGGGTACATTAAAAATGATGGCAGACCTGGGATATAAATATATAGAAATGTGTTCGCCACAGGGATATAAGGACATTGGGTTTGGCCCACTGGCAAAAATGCCCACCAGCGAGCTTCGAAAAACCATTGCAGATGCGGGTTTAGGCTGTATCAGTTGTCATTTTGGTTTTGGCGAATTGGCAGAAGACAAGATTGACCAAACCATTTCATTCGCCCATGATATGGGGCTTACGCAAATGATCTGCTCCACATTCTGGTTGCCTGCAACCTCTGCGATCAAAGATTACCAGGATTCAGCAGACAAGCTTAACAAAGCGGCAGAAAAAATAAAGAGCGCTGGCATGCAGACCGGTTTTCACAATCATGAATTTGAATTTCATGTGCTGGAAGGTCAATTAATTTATGATGCACTGATGCATGAGTTTGATCCTTCGCTGGTGAAGATGCAATTCCAGACAGAAGTGATCAATTTGGGATATAAAGCCGCAGACTATTTTAAAAAATATCCGGGCAGATTTATTTCATCTCATTTGTCAGACTGGACGGCTGATAAAAAGGAAGTACCGATAGGGCAGGGGGTCATTGACTGGAAAGAGTTTTTTGCAGCAGCTAAAATTGGCGGCGTGCAAAACATATTTGTTGAAATGTCGCCTTCAACTTTTAAAGATAGCATAACGTATCTGAAGGGGCTTTCGTAAAGTGCATCAGGATTGACTTTTCTTAATACATAAGAAATGCGCGAATGGGCTTCCGGTTCAATTTTTGATTAAATTATTTGAACGGTTCATTCGCAGGAAAGGAAGTCCTTACTTTTATATTCAATTTTTTTTGTTAAGTAAATAAATCAAACAATGAACAAGATCATCACAAGAGCATTTTCGCTCACATTTGTTGGATTGCTCATGACCTCGATGACATGGGCGCAGGACAACAAAAAACCGCTCAGTCCCCCGGAAACTGCAACCGGTGTGGCAGCAGGAGCACATATTACTATTGATTACAGTAGTCCCGGAGTAAAGGGAAGAAAGATATGGGGCGGCCTTGTGCCGTACGATAAGGTTTGGAGAACCGGTGCTAATAAAGCTACCATATTCACCACAGATAAGGCTATTAAAGTTGAGGGCAAGGAATTGCCTGCAGGAAAATACAGCTTGTATACCATTCCCGGTGAAAAAGAATGGGTATTCATTTTTAATTCCCAGACGGGTCAATGGGGTATTAAAGAAGGCGGCGAAACAACAGAAGATCCTGCTAAAGATGTAATACGTGTAACGGTGAAGCCGAAAAAATCAGCAATGTTTAATGAGAGGATGAAATTTGTAATTAACAAAAATGACTTTGTACTCGAATGGGAAAACCTGAGTGTGCCGGTTTCTGTAAAATAAATCTTTTATACTGTGGCTCGTGAAATGCGGGCCACAGTCGTTTGCTGAAAATTGATTATATGCAGGCTCCTGGTTTGATGTAGATCCTCTCGTCTTCATCAATACCGGTTTCTATAATACTGCCTGGCGTCATCAGGTTCTTATTATGCAAATTAACGTCACACATTTTTATTTATCAGGTTCCACGATTTCTATTTGAGAAAGCCTGATCAGGTATGTTCTTTTTGAAAGGCCTGGTGAAATTGCCTGCGAGAGATGAAAAAATAACACCTGCTGCGTATACTACGTACCGGGAGTTCCGTGGAAAGTAGCCATTGTAAGGATTATTTTACCCGGACAGAGAGTTTGCTATATGGGAATCCCTTACTTTTACGCCCCAATCTTTTTTCAAATAAATCAATTACACAATGAAGAAAATCATCTCAAAAGCATTTATGCTAACAATTGCCGCATCACTCATAACATCATTTTTATGGGCGCAGGACGATAAATCACAGCGACCCAGTCCGCCGGCAACCGCCACCGGCTCTGTAGCCGGCGCTAATATTACTATTGCTTACAGCAGCCCGGGTGTGAAAGGAAGGAAGATTTGGGGAGGCCTTGTTCCCTACGACCAGGTATGGAGAGCAGGCGCCAATGAAGCTACTCTCTTCACAACCGATAAAGACATTATGATAGAAGGAAAATCTTTGCCTGCAGGAAAATATAGTATATATGCCATTCCTGGTGAGAGCGAATGGGTATGGATTTTTAATTCTGAAACCGGTCAATGGGGTGTCAAGTCAGATGAAAGTACATCTGAAGATCCTTCCAAAGATGTATTGCGTGTAACGGTGACGCCGCAAAAATCTGCTGAGTTTAATGAAAGAATGAAATTCGTGATCAATGATGATGGCTTTGCGCTCGAATGGGAAAACCTGAGTGTGCCCGTTTCTATAAAATAATTTTTTCAGACTGTGGCTCGCAACTTGCGGGCCACAGTTGTTTTAAAAGACATCCATCTGCCCGGGTGAGATTTTTTAGCAGCCTTCTTCATTCTTTAGTGTCTCACCTCAACTCTAAACATAATAATACTACACGAAAAGAAGCGCTGTTGTTATGTGTTTTAGCATAGGTTTAAGGCGGTGTGTGGCTGTATGATGAAATAGAGAGTTTTTTTAAAGAGAAGGCCAACAATGGCTAAAACAATACACATCATAAGTACTCCTAAAAAGTTGAAGTGAAAATAGGAGATAATTGTTTTTCCTAAGCCATGTCTCCTTTCCTTGCCTTTGTGCTGATGCAGGACACGGCTGTGCAGGATTATCAATTCTAAGTTAGCTTACACTTCTTCTTGAATTATCGCCGTATCCCGCTACGCTGCTGGCTTGGAGTGGAGACGGCTTGGGAAAAAGTATCACCATTTGGTAGGTTAAATATAACTTTGAATGTATGAGCAAAAATGAAGGTAAACCAGTAATTAAAGGCACTTGGGAAGAGGTTATTAAAGCATCAGTAAAGAATAATCCCAAACCAAAGCCTAAGAAGAAAGCTACTAAGAAATAACAATGCGCATCATAGACTTTTTGGGGTGTGTTATTACATTATCTGCCGGTATTTATATATTTATTTCAGGAATTAAAAAAGAGAAAAAGGCTTTCTTCTGGTTATCTGGCTATGGTCCTATCATCAAAAATCCAATTTTCAATATTATCTATGGTATCATTTTAATTGTAGCAGGTATGATTGGATTTCTTTTTTGGACGCACATGCTTTAAGACGTATATAGTTACCTCAGGGGAAAATTTGTATTCCCTCCTCATTTATAAATATAAGAAATGAAATATTAAGTTACGACCGTTATGCTTCGGCACAGGTACGCCACGCCGCAGAGCTAAGCCGCATATCTGCCAGTGGGGGAACTGATGCCGCCAACTTTAAGCATCTGTTTTACTTCGTCTTGCCGGCTCAATGAACGAAGCGTTGTTCTTACTGTATAACCTTGTTGAAGCAATTTTAAAATGCAATGAACAGCAATGAACCCCGAACCACCTGTTACTAAAACCGTTTTGTTGTTGCTTGAATTTGTCATTTCTTTTAAGTTTTATACGGCAAAGGTCAACCTAAAAAAAGCAACTCATTTTGTTGTAAAGTCCAAATTTGTTGTGTTGTAGAGTCCAAATATTGAATGGTTCGTTTTGTCGTTTCGGGTCTGATAGACTTGCAGCTAACGTTAGGGCTTGCTGAAGGCAGGATATTCAATCAACGTTCTACCCGAACTTAAGATGACGAAAGAACGAAAGCCGACGAAATGTAGATCAGTCCTGCTTTTAGCAATGCCCTTCCTATATAAGCAGTAGTTTATTTATCTAAAAGTGTGTTCCTTTTAGTGCTTCAATAATTATGTCATGGTCTTCTACATCGGAAAGCCCGGATACAGTTATTGTAGCTATCATACCGGCATTCTTTACAAATATTGGTATTGAGCCCCCTTTTGCAAGAAAATCTTTATCATCAAGTCCGAAAGTTTTATCCAAAGTCAAATTGTCTTCTTTCATATCATTTTTTACACTTAATGAACTTTCCTCGAGGCGCTTTGCAATGTTTGCTTTACGTCTTAACCAATTATGTTTATCAGCAGGAAGGCCGTCATCAATATAAATGAAAACGGTATAGTTCAGTCTGCAAATTTCAACTGCAATATGTTGGTTACGGCTTTTCGCTAAGTCTATAATTTTCAAACCCATTTCAAGTGCTATCTGGTTTGAAAAATTGTCTAACTCTATTTTTTTGACTATTTCATTTCCTGTCTGGTTCATTGCTAAAATATTAATTGAAAAAGTGGTAAATACCTGTTGTTTCCATACTCGGCGAAGTTTGCAACTTCGCCGTAATTTATTTTAAAGTTTTCAACTTTATGTCATGCAAATATTTATTCCCGTCTGGCACAGATATGCGGCTTAGCCTTGTGCTGATGCGTATCTGTGCCTCGAATAGATTTACAAAGTCAGGATATCCGGCATCACGATCTCCAAAAGCCCCTTGCCCCCATAATAATCTATAGCACTACTGTATTTCCATTCTTCTGCTTTTATAACAAATCCTGCTTCTACAGGATTATTATGAATGTATTCCAATTTTTGATGAGCCATTTATTATCTATTAATTGCACAGGATGGCTCTCTGGCTGCCACAATTAAAATTTGGCAGCGTTACTGCTTTTCTTTGCCGCTCTTTCCATCATCCATAGCATCCATTCGCGCCTGCTTTCTGTATTATTATTTTGTATTGATTGATGTAATACTTCAGAGGTATGCCGTTTTAAATCTCTCATAATGTTTTGTAATGGATTGCCCATCGTTCCGATAATCATATGTACATGACTTGTCATGATGCTCCATCCATAAAGTACCAGGTCTTTTTTAGCCTGGCAATATTTTATGCTATTGAGAATCTCTTCTTTGTATTCATTTCTTATAAAAAGATCAATCCGGTTAGTAACAGCAAAGCTTACAAAATATATTTTATCATTATCTGCAAATTTGTATTCCCCCCTCATTTATAAATATAAGAAAGGAAATATTAAGTTACAACCGTTATGCTTCGGCACAGATACGCTACGCCGCAGGGCTACGCCGCATATCTGCCAGTGGGGTCTCACCGCTGCTTATCTTGCCAATGCATTTCTTTGTCTTATTGTTTATGGCGAACCAGAATTTTACAATCAGCCACGGTCTGGTTGGTATGTTACATTGGTAATTGTGTTCCCAATATTAAGTGAAATGATTTGGTTATTATTTAAGAAGTCCGAAGAATAAAAATTTGATAACTTAATTTGCTGTTTAGAATTTTGTCGAAAATTACAGCCAATAGTAGTACTTCCGTATTATACGAAACTGCATATTTTTTAAAACGTTCGATAATCATCACTTACCTGTTTCGCTTTTTGTATTGTTGAGTTTCGCAAATACAACTCATCTTTCCATTGCTATCTTCTGTAAGTAACCGGGGATCTTTGTTTATTTGCCCGTGAAGGCTTCATCATCCGCATCCCGAATCGTCCGGTGTGGACACCGGCCAGGGAAGTGGGAAGTCTCTGTATTGCGATGGAATAATGCTACGTCATGCCCATTTTGAACGAACATTTGCGTCACTTGTTTTCCGATAAACCCCGTCCCGCCTAATAATAGGACTCTCATTTTTGGAAGTTAAAAAATTAGCATTAACCTCTGTTGCTGTAGGTGGTCTTCTTTACGCATTTGGTCTCTTGCTGGCAAAGTAGGCAATCAAAGAATACACAGCGGCGATTATTAAGGCATTAAATACAAAATTAATAAGCGTGTCACTTACAGAATGTGACCTTTTGTCAATGTCTATGAAAACATAAACAGCATAAGCAAATCCGGACAGCAAAATAAGCCATCCAATAAAAGAAACAGGAATAAAAAATATTCCAATTCGCTTAAACCAGGGTAAATTCATAAAATAAATAATTTATTACATGTGATTTACTAACATAATTCTTCCCTGCTTAGAAAAAATAATCACGAACATTGTTTTCCTTTTTTCAAAATCAACTTCATATCTTCTCACAATACTTTGTGGGTTTACTTTTTCACCCTGCATTTGAATAGTTAATAGTTTGCCTTGCGATTGTATAAAGCCTGCTGCCTCTGATTTAAATTTTAAAGCTGCTTCATCATCATTAAAATGAATTTGATTGACAATTGATGTTTTCGCATCATTTAATACTTGTATAACAAGTGAGTCAAGCCTATCCCTTTTTATTTGAGCCTCATTTGTATCACTACGATTTCCAATTTCGCCTACAATTAGATCCCTGATATTTTTTGCAATCATAGTACTGTTACTGTTCGATGTGTTTGTAAGCACAATAACTGTTAGCCCATCATTTAAAAAAATCAGGTTAGAAGCATTGTATCCCAGGCCCGCACCGTTATTTCCGGCCACTTTCATTGATGGCGTATTCATTAGCTCAAATCCAAAACCATAATCACCCTCGTTTCCATTACTAAGTTTTGATGGCTGCATCATTTGATTGATTTCTTTCTTAGATAAAATTGTACCGGTTGTTAAGGCTTTATCCCATTTTATCATATCATCTTTAGTACTTACAATGCCACCTGCAGCCCAATACTGTGAAGGGTTTAAGTTTATTTCTTCTTTTAGTTCACCATTAAAATTTGTGTAGCCTTTTGCTTTTGATTTGCTTTGCGTTATATCCTTTTCGAGATAAGTGTCATTCATTTCAGCAGGTTGAAATACATTTTCTTTAAGATAATCCGAAAGTTTTTTACCTGTTACTTTTTCTATCAATACTCCAAGTAAAAAATATCCGGAATTACTATATTCATTTTTTTCACCTGGGTTAAACCGAAGAGGTTCAGAAAGTATTGGCTTTAGAACCTCCATTGGAGTTTGAGTTTGATTTGCCTGCGCCATGTAACCCTTAACATGTACATAATCCGGAACGCCGGAACTGTGATTAAGCAATTGGTAAATCAGCACATTATTGTATTGCGAAGGAAGATCATTCAAATATTTTGTAACCGGTTCATCAAGACTAATTAAATTCTCATCAGCTAACTGCATTATTGCAAAGGCAATGAAGTTTTTGGTGATTGACATGATATTAAATGTAGTACCGTTTGTAATTTCTATATTATTTTTGAGATTGGCGAGGCCATAATTTTTATTGAATATTACGGTATTATTTTTTAATACAGCTATTGCTGCTCCGGCAAATTTTTTCTGAGTTAACAAGCTGTTTATGTAAGTATCAATTTTATTTTCCTGCGCTGCTGAGCTACATGAGGTAAACGAAATCAAACCAAATAGAATTCCGTATGACGGCAACCATGATTTCATAAAAAATAAATTAATAGGACAAGTAATGAAAGAAATATGATTAAAATTGGAACGGCAATAGTTTTTAAAAATCCTGCTTTTGTCAGACCGCTATATAAAAAATACAATTGTTTTATCGTTAACAGGTTTATTACAATAAGAAGTACTGGTAAAATAAAAAATAATAAAATAGTAGTATAACCTTTGCTGTCTGTGAACTCATGCAGTATCTTAATAAGCGATCCGTTGGGTGCGTAATAGCTTTTCATTATTAATGCAGCAATAATATATAAAGGAATACATAACCACCAAAAACTTACAGCAGACCTGGCTTTTGCCTTCATAATCACTTTTGAAAGGTCGTCTTCATGTTTTAATTCATTTACTTCAGGCTTTGTCATATTACTTAAAACATCCGCAAATTTTTCTGTTGTCATTGTCAATAATGTTAATGATTAAAAATGGTTGCATTTTTTACGAAGTTTTTCTAATCCTCTTGAAAACAAAGATTTGAGGGTGCCTTCATTAAGGTTTAAAATTTCCGCAATTTCCTTATTGTCCTTTCCTTCAAAGTATCGCAATGAAATAACGCTCTGATATTTATCGGGCAACGTTTTTAGTGCTTTAAGAACGGTCAGAAACTGTGTGTGATTTTGAAGCTCTGCCTCCAAATCTTCCTTGTCCTGATGCAGATAATTTTTGAATAGTTCCTTATTCTCAAAATCAATTGCATTAAAAACAGAACAATGTTTTTGTTGCTGGCGGAAGTACATATTCACCTCGTTTGTCGCAATGCGATAAAGCCAAACCTTAATTGAAACACCTCTGTAATCAAAGTTTTTGATGTGTGTAAATGCTTTCAGAAAAGTATCGGCAGCAATATCTGCAGTATTGTCAAAGTTTCCTGTCCTGCGGAATATGTAGCCAAAAATCGGCTTGTAGTACAATTCGAAAACTGTGGAAAAGTTAACAGGGTTTTCCTTGATCTTATTTAAAAGTTCTAACTCGGTCACTTATGCTTCGGAATCTTATTTAATCAATAATGCAACAGCATCGATATGGTTGCGTTCGGTCTCAATTATCTAAATTATCTATTCGTAAGATTGAATTTAATACGATCGCTGAAAAATTACCGCTTACGTTTGTATTTACGCTAATATACGCTGCTTCAAATTGCAACACAATATTTATCACTGCTTCTTTTTGAGGCAATTATCAAAAAATGCGCGGTTGATTTATAGTTTCATAAATACAAATTTTAAGGGTTTAGTTGCTGATTCCTGCAGCTTCGATGACGGGCTGGGCGATAGAGCGGAAAGCCCGCAGCGAAACGAAGTGCAGCGAGGACTTGCAGTGAAAGCGCGGACTATCGCCGATGCATGCACTGCAGATGACAGCCCCGATTATTCATAAGCTCTTACGATTGACTCATCCTGAAAAAACCACTTAACTTTGAAATGTTGAACGTGTAACTTTAAAATTGTATGTTATGAGTAAGAAGAAAACAAAGTCATCTGAAGAGGATAAAAAATTTCCTTTGCCCGTTTATAAAGAAGGCGATGATATTTATAACAAGGAAAGAGAGGTGCATATGGAAGATGAGGAGGTAGTAAGAAAGAGATTGGAGGGTAATGGTGATGAAGGCCCCGGTGAAGACCTGGACGTACCCGGTGCAGAGCTGGACGATGCCGATGAAGTGATCGGCGAAGAAGATGAGGAAAATAATTATTACAGTCTCGGCGGCGATGATCATGATGACCTGGAAGAAGACCGGGAATAATTGCCGTTATAAAATTTATTTGACTTGGAAGAAACCAATAAACTCAATCGTGTGGTACAGGCGCGGATGAAACTGAAGGCGAGGTTTGAAGATAAAATGAGATCAACCCCTTCTGTTGCAGACAGCAGGCCTATGGGCAAAGGCAAACTGAACCGCCATGGCATGCCGGAGATACCGGTAGGGCAGGTAGTGACGGAAAAGTGGCCGGTGCTTGACCTCGGTTATCAACCTGAGATTGCATTAAAAGACTGGAAACTGGTGCTGGATGGAGAAGTGGAAAATCCTGTTGCATTGAATTGGGATGATTTCATGGCTTTGCCTCAAACTGAAGATACATCAGATTTTCATTGTGTAACCCAATGGTCGAAGTTGGGGGTGAACTGGAAAGGCGTTCGCCTGCTTGACCTTGCAGCGCTTGCGCAACCTAAAGAAACCGCTACTCATATTTTATGTCACGGTTATGATGATTATACCACGAATATTTCTTTGGAAGAAGCATTGAAGCCGGATGTATTACTCGTGCACACTGTAAACGGACAACCTTTACCAAAAGAACATGGGGGCCCGGTGAGAATGATAACGCCGCAACTATATGCATGGAAAGGCGCGAAGTGGATCAACCGGATTGAATTTCTCCATAAAAATGTTTTAGGTTTTTGGGAAGAAAGAGGTTACTCGAATACGGCGTATCCGTGGAGAAATGACCGGTATAGTTGACATAAAAAAAAAGCAGGTCGTTTTAAACCTGCCATTTTGAAATAAGGTAATCTTATCTTCTTCTCACCCTGGTTCTTGTCTCTTTCACCCTGCCGTGCCTTCCCCTCACTGTAGTAGTTGTTCTTACCCGCGTATTTCCCCTGGGCCCGGTAACGGTTGTCCTTGTCCTGGTAACGCGATAATGATTTACTGCTGCTGCATGATGCGTACGAACCATTACAGATGTAACTCTTACCGGGCGGTAGATAGCGCCGGCTCTTACGATACGATTGGTAGCCACTACCACGTACGGCCTGTGATACACCACGCAACGCGGATGCCATACGTGCCATGCATAAGGCCTCCATGGTCTCCACCATCCGGGATAGTAGCTCCATCTCCAGGGCGAGATCCATGGCCGGTATGCCGGGGCAAATACAAAGCGAACAGAGGGCCATAACCAAACATTAACTACCACACCGCCTCCGTCTCCTTTATAAAAATCATCAAAGCCTGCGTTGGGGCCGCCTCCATAACTGACCGGGGAGTTAACGAAAGCATCATCGTCACCGCCCCCAGGTTCAATAATTACCTGCTGTCCATAAATATCTTCATCGCCCACAATTTGTATAGTAGCTGATGCATCACCGGTTTTCTCCAGTTCAATAACAGCAATGTCCTGGCTTTCTGTTTCAGAAACAGGTACCTGCAATACAAAAACGTGATCATTGTTATCTGACTTATCAATCACGCGAACATAATCTGTTTTCCCGTCTTCATTAAGATCGAGATTATTAATATTGTTATCGGGCGAGTTGATGGCTTTCTCAAAATCTTCAATGGACGCAGATTTTTTAAACATTTCCAGCGCTCCCTGCAGGCTGAAATTATCGCCTGGCAGGCCCGTGGAATCGACACCCGATTGATCCTGGGCGCTTGCAGAAACGCCTATCATTAAAGTTGTGCTTAGCAGTACGGAAAATAAAAAGAGGATTTTTTTCATAAAATAATTTTTGTTTCAGACCGACAATTGATTATGTGGTTTAATATAAACTCAAAAAAGGAAGGATTATTATTCCGGAAACATTGAATGAACGTACAGGACTACGGGATACAAAAGGTAAATCACGAAAGTACTGCTCCGCGGTGTATCGCGGCCTGGTGGCAGGAACGGGGGATGTGCATACGGGAAGTGTATTAATTCACGAGATGCTTTAGTTTCTCCATATCGATGATCTTTATATTCCTGTTAGTGATTTCAATTAATTTCTCATCACGGAAATCTCCCAATATCCTGACAACAGATTCGGTTGCGGTTCCCGCCAGGCTTGCAAGATTTTCGCGACTTATGGATATTACAGGGCTATCGTTATTTTCAGTTTTATATGCCCTCTCCAGGAAGATGAGAGAGTCTGCCACTTTCTTTCGTGAAGTGTAGTACGCCAGTTTAAGCAGGTGTTCTTCCTTCGCTGCGATATTTTTCGCCAATAGTTTTATAAATCTCGTGTTCATGTCCGCATTTTTATTCAGCAGTTCTTCGAAATCTTCCTTTGGTATAAGGGCAATTTCTGTTTTTTCCAATGCTGCGGCACTATCCTTAAAAGGAGTGCCTTCAATTAATGAAACATAGCCCAGGAAGTCACCCGCGCCGTTAATTTCGGTTATAAATTCTTTTCCACAGCCGCTGGTCTTAAATGTCTTTGCTCTTCCTTTTAGCACATAATAAATCATAGTAGGGTGGTTTCCCTCCCAATAGATTATTTGATTTTTCTGGTACACATTCACATTTCGGCCTTCAGTAAAATCGCTGAGAGTATTTTTTTGCGCATAAATTTGCACCAGGTTCTGAAATCCCGCCAGGCCAGACGTTATCTCTTCCTCCAGTAAGCGAATTTTTTTCAACCGGCACTCAACCGCGTTCAATAATTCTATTCCATCAAATGGTTTGGTGATATAATCATCGGCGCCGAGTTCCATGCCCTTCCGAAACTCGGCGCGTTTTACTTTAGCGGTCAGAAAAATAAAAGGTGTATTTTTTATGGTTTCATTTTTATGTATGGCATGCAACACGCCGTACCCGTCAAGTCCGGGCATCATTATATCACATACGATCAGGTCAGGATGGTGCAGCAGTGCTTTTTCCACCCCATCTATTCCGTTTGCTGCCACTATTACTGTATAGTTTGCCAGCTCAAGTATTTCGGCTGCATTTTCCCGGGTATCGTCGTTGTCTTCAATGAGGAGGATTTTTTTCATACATCAAGATTTAAATATAACGTTGAATTCAGGTCATTTCCGGGTTCATTTTTTTAGGCGAAATCTTTTCGTTTATACCCCAGGGCATGATGATCAATCTGCGCACCTATTCTTTCCGTTGAGACTGATCCCGGGATATCGGACAATTTCTCACCAAAAGTGCAGAAGAAAGCATAGTGTTTACTGGTTAACGAAATTCAGGAGACCAGCAACAAAAAAATCATTTAGTTTGCGCAACTCCTTTTCTCTCTGTCTGATTCTTCATTAAATGCTCTGGTTGATGGAGCGCATTGGCAGGTTATAAGGTTCTCCACTGTGCAGTCGATTGCGGTTCATCGATCAAAGTGATGCTCTACTTCTCAGCACTTTTTTAATTTCCCGGGTATTCATTTCTGTTCCTTTTATTTACCGCGCTGTTGGATGGCTATCGTTATGGCAGCCTATCCGGTTTATTTATTCTCAATTCTTTAGCTAATTTTAAAGCTGATACAAAATTAACAGCTTTTTAAAAAATACAAACACTATTCATTAGCGTTGAGTATAGTGGAACGAATATTTTATACCAAGAGCGGTACAATTGCATCAAGATCGATATCGGTTTCTTCCAATGGCGCCAGGGTTCTGTCTTGCAGGATAGTTCCGAGTTTACGCAGGTCGAATTTTTCTTTGAATTTGGAATAAGAATTTCTGATCATGTTCAGCACTTCCCTTTTATCAACCACCTCATCAAGGTCTATTACATACGAATCTTCGCCTACGTAGTCGAGGATTCTTGTGTCGCCAACAACAAAATAGCAGGTGAACCTGCACGCGATTCCCTTTTTTGTAGCGGCTCTTTTTTTCATTACATCGAGAGCAGTAAAGCTGAGTATCTTGTCTTTGGCTTCATCAAAGCCTGCAGGAGGATGATATTGCCATTCTGTGACTATGAGTTCGGTTTGCTCTATCATTTTTTACTTGTTTTGAAGGGTTACCTGGCTGCCAGGATATAATTTCCCGTAAATCAAAGTTAAGCAGAAGCCCATGCAGGAGAAGCAATTAAGGAAAGTTTTATTGACAATAACAGTGAGGAGGTTTAAGGCTTTTAAAAGATTCTCTTATTTATTTTATTTTGTTTAGTTAGATCTGACTTCCTTTTGCCATGGGTAGTGTCTGCGAACCAAAATTTCACAGCAAACTTCAAGTCTTTTTTTTATGAATTATTGCTGATTCATTGCTGTTTGCCATGGGAATTCCCATGGCAAACAGCAACAAGGCTCCAAGAAGATTATACTGAACCGAGGAGGCGAGGGCAATACCATACTTATCGGGGCTTTAAATACGTTACAATACCAAAACATAACTTTTAAATAAATGGTATATGGGCAAGCAAGGGGGTATATATATTGAAGGTAAGGCCGGCAATATTTTGTACTATAGCTGGAAGGGCATTCCCTGCATGCGGATGATCCCCACAAAGGTGTACCAGTCGGAGGTAGTGATAGCGCATAAAAACGCCAATGGACTGTCTACTACTATGGGCGGCTCGTTCAGAAGGTTACTGGCTGATATAATACCTTATCCCAAAAATAGGCAGATGCAGTCTGCGGCACGGCTTGCTTTGCTGAAGTGGCTCAAGTCTGGACCGGCCCTTTCGCAACCTCCGGCAGAAATACCTTTTATCAGCGGACTTTCTTTTAATGAGGCCGCCATATTAAATAAGTGTCTCCGGGTACCCCTTACTGTCAGCGTTACAGAACAAAATAAACCGGTGGTGATAATTCCGGAAATAACTCCTGTTATGGATTTTACGGCACCTCCCGGCACCGGGCATATTGAACTAAAACTTGCGGCAGCCTGTTGTAATATTCATAGCGGCGACGCACTTCAAAATTATATCCATCATATTTTAATTCCATACACCCCGGTCAGCATACCCGGGCAAACGATATCTCTGCCTTTACAAATACCAAACGGCAGCATCACAATTGTGGCAGCTTCACTCGAATATTACATCATTGGTAATAATAAAGCGTCCCTGTTACCAGGAGAGCAATTCAGGCCATCGGAGGTAATTGGCGGAGCAGTAAGTTAGAACCGGCAAAAAGTGAATATTTTGTAAGATCGTGCTTACACTTTGGGCTTTACTTCGCTTACAATTAATGCCTGTACCCCATTTGTTTTTTCTAAAGTACCGGTTAATGTTACTTTTTCACCAGCATACTTTTTAGCTTCGTCATAAGGGTCTGAATCCTTACCGTCGGCTACTAACAGGTAAACCTGGCCATCGTCTGTAAGAATACCCATAGGCGCTCCTTCATTGATGCAGGTCTTTGCACATTGTTTATGACCTTCACCATGAGCGCCGGAAGCCATGTAACATTTCATATCGAGGATCTCACCGGTAACGGTTTTTGGGTCACCCTTTGTAAAAATAAATGACTGGAGGGCAAGGAAAATTAAACCCATGGAGGTAATGCCGCCGATGAGTTTAAGATAATCTCTTTTCATGTCAAAGAATTTAGAAGTGAAGAAATAGCCAGGCACGGAGATAATGTGTACTACAGTATAAATGTAGGAAATGTTTTCCGGAGTTATCAGTATAGTTTCGCACCGCTGATATGCCAACCCTCCATTTATAATCCACAAAAACTGTTCATCAAAAAATAATATCGGCCGCGATTAATAATGCCTAACTTACTATATTGATCACTAAAAAATCAATTTTTATGACAACGACAGAAGCAGTAATGACCACACAGGAAGTGGCCAACAGGTTCAATGAACTTGCCCAAACCGGTCAATGGGAAAAGATTCAGGATGAATTATTTGCTGAAGACGCAGTGAGCATTGAGCCGCCTCATTCCCAGGGAATGCAGTCGGCGGAGGGATTACCCGCTATTAAAGAAAAAGGAAAACAATTCAGCGCCATGGTAGAAGAAATGCACGGTGGCTATTCCAACGAACCACAGGTGGCAGGCAATTACTTTGCTGTACTAATGGGCATGGATTGCACGATGAAAGGAATGGGACGTAACAAAATGGATGAGATTGCAGTGTATGAAGTAAAAGACGGAAAGATTGTAAAGGAGCAATTCTTCTATTAAGCAAAAAAGATTGGATTAGTGATCCCGTCTCGTTGCGAAAGGAGACGGGATTTATTTTTCAGTAATGTTTCCAGCGACGGTGATAAGGATCAACAACAGTTGCCTGGAAGTGTAAAGATTTTAACCGGGGCATATTATTTTTTGTATTTTGACTTTGGTTATTCGTTGGAAAGGCTATTGACCTGCTCTCTTTAAAAGTGAAATCTAACCTGTCCGTTGTTTTCAAGGCATCGCTTAAAATGGCAGTTGTTATATAGCCGGGAGTGCGATGACGCGAATCGCCGTTACACAAGGGCATGAAAGCGGGGGATGGGGGAAACCGCTCATGAAGTTATTCCTGCACTGATATCGGGCATCGTTTTAATTTTGAACAATACAACACCGGAAAATCCGTTTGCCGGATTTCGTGTATACTTTGCCGTTATATTGACCGCCCGACATCGATATCAACATTCCCGGCTGTTTACCTGCCGGGGAAGCGCCTAAAAATTAAATCCAAACCGCAGACCAAATACGCCACCATTTGATTTGAAATTTACTCCATACCGCAATCCTGCTTCAAACGCATTAAACTGCAGTCCGGCAGATACAGCACCTATAAATGCTCCGCTGCCGGTAGTGTTAATGGCAGAATTTTTACCGTGATAGGTGGTAAAATTTCCGTAACCGAGCTCGCCCATAACGAAATAACGATGTTGTATCAGGTATTTATAACCGGCTCTCACAGGTATTTCGAGGAGTAACGTTTTTGCAACGCCGGTTATGTTTTTCGGGGCAAAAGCAATTCCCCCTGAAGTAAGTGTTACAAAACCAGGACCGGTGTGATAAGATAGCCGGACAGTCAGGCCCGCGGCCGCATTATATAAGTCTGCGGTACTGCCTGTGGGTATACCTGCTTCAATGCCGAATCCGACACTGAAGTTTTTAGTTTCTTTTTGTGCGAAAGCCGATACGGAGAAAAACATACTGATCGTGAAAGTCAGTATTGCTGATTTTTTGATATTCATTTTTTGAAATTTTTTAGCGAACGGAACATGCGAAAGGCATTGCCCGTTCATTCGTAATGTTTTATTGTTTGGTCATCATGAAAGATCCTGCCTGCGAGCCGGTATAGGCTCCTGTCATTGTATTTGGCAAGGCGCTTGTGTTCACCAAAGCACGCTCGGTGAACGTTTCATTTCCTACAGTGGGATAAACGAGGTTGAAAATAACAGAATCACCTTTTATAGAGTAGGTACCATAGCCTTTATACGGTGCCTGTGCAGAATCGGTGATGTTGGTTCCGTAAAAATCATATTGTACTGTGGTGCCATCGCTTTTGAATACCTGGCCCTCATTGCCTGCAGAGAAAGTGCCAAACCAGTAACCTGATAATGTAGCATTGGTAAGGGTGCCACCGGAAGGTTTATCTGAAGATTTTTTACAGGCCGCAACAAGCAGTAATGTCGTACAGATTAATAACAATTTTGTTTTCATAATTGTAAAAAGGTTTAGTGAAATAAAAAAGATTAACATGTCAAAAATATTATGCCGCGGATGTCTCTGAAATACGCATTTTATCGTAGGTAGAGTTCCCGGAAGTATTTTTTACGGGCCCAGATAGATGATCGTGTTTTATACCAAGGGCACTGCGGTGGCCACACTGCAACGAGAACGCAGGGCTCAATCAAAAAAGCTGAAAACGATGTATGGCGGGCGCCCGGTTATGCCCGGAAATAAAGGGAAGGGCCATGTGCAATTACTAACGCTAAAGGGAAGACGAAGAAAATGATCCGGTCATTTAAAAATTGCCAATAAGAGAAGTTATTTCAGCCAGTTATTCTTGTGGGCCATATTAATTACTTCGGCCTTTGACTGTACATGAAGTTTGTTGTAAATATTCTCAATATGTTTTCGTACGGTGAGTGTGCTGATGTCAAGATGGGCCGCAATTCGTTTAGCATCCCAACCCGCAACGGTGTATTGCAAGATTTCCTTTTCACGGGGGGTCAAATGTTCCGGCATAGAGCCCTTCTGAGTTTTAGCGATTACATCTGACCGGCTCAGCAATTGCATCGTTTTTCTTGCGATGGCAGGGCTCATTGGCGCACCGCCATATTCTAACACGTTTGTTACGGCGTCTTTGAGTGCCTGGAATTCTTCATGTTTTAATAAATATCCACAGGCGCCTGCCTTGATGGCTTCAAATATTTTATCGTCGTCGTCAAACACGGTCAGTGCGATAAAATACACATCAGGGTACAATGCGGTAGCCATAGAAATTGCATCTATTCCATTTACCCCCGGCATTTCTATATCCATAAATACCACGTGTGGGATCCTGTCGCTTTTGAGTGCTGCTAATTTTTCCATGCACTCTTTTCCGTTGGCTGCTGTGAATACAATCTCCCATTCCGGTATGAGGAGAGCCTTATCCAGGAAGCTTTTGCGGCTGATCGTGTTATCTTCGGCAAGGCCAATTCTTATATTCATGTAATATGCTTTGTGCAAAATTTCGAAAGTTTTATCCTTCGGTAAATGCGGAATTTGTAGTAGGCGAAAGATCGCCGGAATCAATAATAACACTCGTGCCACCCGTATCATTGGAAATCCATTGAGCACTCCAGCCAAGCTCAGCTGCACGTAGTTTGAGATTGTTGATGCCATTGCCATTTATTTTTGCTGAAGTCATTCCAATGCCATCGTCGCTGATAATAAACTTTATGTTACCGTTGCAACTTTCTATTTCAATATGAATGTGGGTGCCGCGGCTGTGGCGTAATGCATTGTTGAAAGCTTCCTGCATGATCCGGAAAAGGTGTAGCGCATGAAACGACGTAAGCAACTGATCTTCCTCTATCTTTTCGTCTATTAATACAGTAATATTCGGATAGGACGGTTCCAGTTTTTGTGCAAATGTTTTAAAGCGGTCGCTCACACTTGTTAATAACATTTCTTTTTTATTCAACGCCCAAATGGAATCGTTGAGTTGGCTGATCATATCCTGGATGTTATTTTTCAATAGGCCCAGGCGATGATGGCTTTGTTCGTTACTGGCGCTGATGGTTCCGATAGTGGACGCGGCTGCCGCCGCATACGCGCCTATATTATCATGAAGATCTGCCGAAATTCTTTTTCTTTCTGCTTCCTGTGCCGTTATTACGGCCGCTTCGGCCTGCAGCTTCAGCTTTTTTTGTTTTCGGGTATAATAGCGATAGAGTAAAAAAATACCAGCCAACAGGATGCCAGTGGCAATGGATATAAGCAGGATAGAATACTTTTTTGAAGTAATATCCAGCTTTTGTTTTATGATGATGTTCTCTTTTTTCTGGTCCTCATACCGGGCATTCATTTCAGCCAGATCCTGCTCTGTATTTACTTTATACGTGGAGTCCTTGACACGAATAATATCGTTAAGGGTAGCGGCATAGTCCCGGTAGTCCTTCTCGGCCAAATAACAATCCCCTAACGCCCCATACAGGTCAATAACCGGGTAACTGTTGTTATGGGATGCTATCTCAATCCCGTTTTTACAGGCCTCGATACCTTTTTCAGGGTGGCCCTCATCTATATAATAGAAACACATCGGAGAAATGGTGTTGAGCATACTGCTGGTATCGTTTAGTTCTGCATAAATAGCGGCAGCTTCTTTTACATAAACGCCTTCAGCGGCAACGTGCTCTTTATTTCCGATGGTAGCCGCTTTCACATTTAACGTCTTGGCGAGTATGGAAAGATTTTCGTATTTCCGGCTGTCCGCGATGGCACGGTCAAGAAAATAAATTGTTTTTACCGAATCCTGCAACCGCTCCCGTGTCGAATTCGCGAGGTATAATCGCCAGTTATACATCATACCGAGCAGAAAATAGATTCCAAAGTCATTTTTCACCGCTTCGTAAGAAGGGTTGGCGGTAGTGGCATCGGCCTTTTGAAACCATGTCATGGCTAATTCGGTTTGCTCCATATTCCGATATACGATACCGATGAGGGTTTTTGCATACATCTGGCTCACTGTGTCGCTGTATTTGTCTGCATCTGCAAGAAAAGCGTAGGTAAGATCAAGCGAAGTCCGGTTGCGGTTGGCGCGCGCAAGACAAAAGCACTTTTGCATCATTGTTTTCGCATAGGCGTCCCTGTTATGTTCGTAGTCGAGGTGCTCCAGGTCGGCGTCGCACATTTTCAAGGTGCTGTCGAACCGGTTCATCCGGGTAAGGTAAGTTTCAATATACACATGCGCAAGTGTTTGCCTTTCTTTGTCTTTTAACTGGTCTGCTATTTTTTTAGCAACGGAAGCGTAGTAAAATAATGTGTCATTATTGAGGGAATGCGATTCAGCGCAAATGGCTAAGGCGGCATCCGCCCTTTGAGCCTGCTTCACTGAATTAAAGTAAATGGTTTTTAATCCATTGATTTTATTTGTTTGCGCCATAACAGGGTTGGCCTTAATAGAAAGAAGGGCAGAGATCAGCAGTAACGTTTTGGTCATCGGAGCAATATGCGTTAGATTTTTAAAAGCAACAAACAGCTAAGTCATGCACTTGTTGTTTAGAGTAAAGATTTTCTAAATTTCGGATATTTTTTGTTCCCACAACAGGGTCATCACCGGGTTTTGATTGCAAGCCGCCCAAAGGGTGACCGGCATTTTTTTCAGGGAAGCAAAATAGGGAGATGTGTTTACCCGGTTTCATTTTGGATGTAAAGGATAGAAGCGAAGAAAAAGAGTGTCCTTACAACCAGCATGAAATCGTAAGGTTCAGGCAATCGCCTGCTGACAAATTTCCAGTGGAACATCATTTGAAATTGTAAGGACGATGAACAGGGCACCAGCTTCTGTTGTACATTTTATCCGCTATGGTTTGTTTTTGAAAATCAAACTATTTTCGTGTGTGATGGAGCAAATGAATACACATATTTTATTGATCAATTGTCCTGATGAAAGCGGACTGATCTATAAGGTCTCGAGGGTAGTGTATAACCATAAACTCAACGTGGTGAGCAACGGAGAATTTGTGGAAAGAAAGTTTAGCCATTTTTTTATGAGAACAGAATTTTCGGGGGATTTTGATACAGACATCTTATTGAAAGAAATCAAAGAAGTGCTTCCTGGTACTGCAGAGGTGAGGCTAATAGCCAACGCGAAGAAAAAGGTGGTAATACTGGTTACGAAAGAATATCATTGCCTTCATTCCGGGCGGCGTTTTCACAGCGCCTCTTTCATAAGGATAAAAGGGTGCTCTCGTGAAACCCCGACCCATGAAGGCGTTCTTGCCCTCGGAAGTAAGTCAATGTATTGAAATGGTTCAGCAATAGCGACTATTGAAGGATCAGACTTTGTGGTTGGAGGTGTGATTGTATAAGTGTTCAATCTTCTTTTCTGCGTCGTGGTTTCGCGAATGCACCATTACATTTTGTTGTTTGTTCGGCGAAAACCCCGCCTGCAAAAAAATATTGCAGCTTCGCCAGATGGAGGCCATACCTATATTGGAATCCTTAGGTAAGTGGATGAAAGAAACCTACCTGGCGATATTGCCCAAAAGTGTTATCGGCAAAGCCATTGGTTATAGTATAGCCCGGTGGCCGGAACTGATGACTTATGCAACAGATGGCCAACTGAACATAGATAACAACCCGGTAGAAAACTCCATAAAGCCCCTGGCCATCGGGAGAAAAAATTACCTATTTGCCGGCCCCGCTCAGAGCAGCGATATGCTTTGCTCTCAGATGGGCACCTGAAAACTGCATAACATCAATCCTTTCATCTGGCTCCGGGATGTATTGCAACACATCGCTACCCATCCCATTAATAGAATCGAAGAACGCCTGCCGTATAACTGACGACCTGATACCAACGGCTAAACACGAAGTTACATAACTATGCTATTGTTTTTAGGTGTACTTGGCCGGAGGGATACAGTTGCATGAGCTTTTTATAGTAGTTATTTCCTGAGAATGATCCGGTCTATAAAACTTTCATTTCCCAGATCGACTTTAACTATATAAAGACCATCGGCCAGGCCTTGAAAATCGTTAAATTCTATTGAACTGATTCCTTTTGAAATTTTGCTCGCGTAGTTTCTTACGCGTTTCCCTGTAAAGTCATAAATATTCATATTCATATTTGCATCCTCGGCCGCAGATATAGTTATTGTCATTTTATCTTTAAAACAATTAGGCGCAATTGTTACTGAACTGGTTTTGCTTATAAATAATTTTACAACTTTACTATAAGCGACACTTCCATCGATACCCACTAATTTTAACCTGAAATAGATGTATGGTCCGTCTAATCCACTTAATTCGTACGACGAAGTATAATTAACTATGTCTGCATCTGAGTGATTGCCTTGTATAGTTCCTGTTGGTGAGAAATTAATTCCATTTACACTTTTTTCGATCTGGAAGTAATCTATTTTATCATTAAACATTACCGACCAGTTGAGAAAAGTGTTGTTATTGTTCAGCCTGGCGGAGAAATTCTTCAAAACATCTCCCAGCACATAGCAGGTTCCGTTTGTTCTGATAGTTATCGTATCCTGGGCATAAACTCCGCATCCCGATTGAAGCTGTTGGGTTACGACGTATGTTCCCGCGGCGTCAACAACTACTGCAGTATCCCCCAGGTAGCTTTGAATATGTCCGCCGTTTAATGTTGTCCAAGTATATATGGAAGTACTCACAGGATCAGTTACCCTGAGAGTGGCAACTCCGACAAGGCCACATAATAAAGTGGTATCAGCCGCAACCTGGGCCTGCAGGGGCTCAAAGAAAATAATAGGCCCGACAAAATCTTTCAGTGCTGCTGTAAATGAAGTGGACGCCCGAGTTTTAACTAACATTCTTCTGAATGGTATGCCGCAGGAACCGCCTAACAAAGTGACAGGGTCAAGACCAAGTTTGGTGAGATTTACTCCAAATTCCATATACTGTCCTAGTATATAACTCGAATTGAGCGAATTATTTTCCCGAACTAATTTAAATGGCCCGGCCCAGGGAGTTTTGGTAGTATTTTCAGTACCAACATAAAAAGTCCCCGCTACTTTTGGCGCAATACCCGCATAACCATATTTTGAACCGCTCCCAGCACCATCAAACGTGCCTGTCCAGTTAAAATTGGCAGGGGTTAAAGAAAGGGCTGAACTATCTACCCAAATACGGGCATCGATATAAGATAAATTTGAACTTCCATAATCGGCGGAAAGTATAATATCACCGGGAGATGTTATGTTACCACTTGCATCAAATTGCCAACTGGTATGTCCGGCATCGGGTCCGTATCCCTTAAATGAAAGTGTAGGACGATCATAATAAATGTCTGTCTGGTACATTTCAAAATCAAAATACCTGTCACCACTAGTATTTTCAATCGAAATTCCACCAAACAACCATAAAGAATCTGTAGAATTTGGACCATCTCTTCTAACGTGTGCCATCATATCCAAAATATCGTTTTTGTCTGGTATGTTTTGTGAGACAGGAGTAGACCAAACCTGTGGGCTTTGACCATTTTTACTGGCTCCGGTATTAGAAACTGTAGAATCGTTACCATGGTAGTCCCGGATAAAAACTGCGTCAATTAGCGTTTTGCTATTAACAACGGAATAAGGCGGGTAAGCCATAGAACGAGTGAATGATAGATTTCTGGAGCTGGGGTCACTGACATAATTTGCAGTAATCGTGGCTGCACCGGTTGTATCAATAACACCCACACCTGTTGTATATAAAGGGTTTTGGTTAAACCAATCATCACTTCCAGGCGAGATAGCGCTGTTAAAAGAGTTGGCGCTAAGGTCGGCGTCAATACCGAAGTTGGCTACGATAATTGGCGTAGTCACCTGGGCATTGAGAGAGCTAATGCAACCTACCAGAATAAGTATCAGAGGTATAAGTCTCTTCATATGAATTGGATTTAGGGTAACACAATGCCGCTAATCATATAACGTAATTATGCCCCCAAAATATTTGACTGTGCATAACTATGTCACCTTAATTCTAACTGATTGAATGTCATAATATAACACATCTATATTGCTCATAATAGCCGCAATCCGATAGTAGTTAAAACCGGGCAATGCATTGGTGTTATTCCAGCTACAACTGAATGCACTTAAATTTGGCTGCAAGGCACCCGGATCAAAATATTCTCCATCTAAAAATTTTTCGATCTGAATACTTACAATGCATTCTACAGGAGATACTTTACACATGAGGAGTGACGGCAAATGGCCAATATGGCGCAAATTGAAAAAACTAAAAATACTTCCGCCAGGTATTCTGATGGAACTTGCTTTTTTACAAAATGCACGATTTTTAAAGCACCGCCCGGAAATAGCTAATAGTGCAAAGAAAATTGTCACTGAAAGCTTTTTCATAAAATACTGCTCTAATCTTTATAAAACAGCTAAAAAGGGGAGGTATAGCAAAGTGATTTTTCTGCGTCGGGGTTTCGCGAATGCAGCATTACATTTTGTTGTTTGTTCGACCAGACCCTGCCTGCAAAAAAGTGGTGATGTCGGGTTGCAATGTGGGGACCGGGAATTCAGTTCTTTATTTTTTTGAAGCTTAAAAAGATATTGTCGTAATCTTTGGTTTGCATACTTGCGAGAGTGCCTTTGTGAAAGCCAAAAGGTACTTTATCTAATTCATACAATCTCTCAACGGGATAAATTCTTGCAACATAGCCATGACTTGTATTTAATGTTCCCGAAAAGGTGACTGATGTAAAGTTGAATGTCTTTACAATAATTGAATCGAAGCCTTTGGTGAAAACTTTAACGACGTTGTTTATTTTGCTAAAACTGTTTTCATCTACGCGCAGGTTATTCTTCAAAATTTTTACGTCTTCAATATGAATAGGATCTTCCGAATCTGCCAACAGTAGCTTTATCTGAAACTGATGCGATGATGTGTCAGGCCTTACTTTTAGCCTGTAACCTACCAATGGCATATGATCGCAACGAAAATAGACTTTGCGGTTTTTGATCTCCCATTTCCCCCGGGTCAGACCCGAAGTACCACTGTGCAATTGCTCCAGGTAATCATAAGATTTATCAGCATGCATTTGGAGCGTGTCACCGAATATTTTGTCAACATAATTACCCGTAACTTCTTTGCCTGAAACATTGCATCTTGCTAATCCCGCAGCTAAGAGAATTAAAATGATAATTTGTCTGAAGGTCATTTTGATGGTATTTTAATTAAGGTTATAAACCATGTTAATGTGGTTGACACAACGTTGGGTTGCTATTTGTAATCCTTTTTAATGATGAAAGCCCTGAGTTCTATTAAAAACAACAAAGCGTTGGGTTTGTGCATATTTCTCATAGCCCGGGGTTTAAAACCATGGGCCATCAGAGACGATTGCTATTTTAATGGATTTGTACATTTCCCATGATCTGAATTTCGATGACTATTGCTACAAATAATGCAACCATTTCTTCCCGGGATGAGAAAGTTTGTAGCGGCTGTATCGCTTGCACAGCGGGTACATGAAGATGACCACGCATATCCATACAATATATACTCCCCACAATGGCAGCCCGCTTGGGGCCCTGGGCCGGCCAAAGTTGAATGCACCAAATTGCAGATCACTCCAGTGAAAGCCTTGTACAAACATGATGACGAGTAATGTGGAATGTATAACATACCAATGAATGATATAATAAAACAACGGTACCCTGCCGTACACACTTACGATTTGTGTAAGCTTATTATTTGCCTTTTCTGCAAATGCAAGCATAAACATCATACAACCAAGAGTAACAGCTGCAAACAATAAAGACGGCGGATACTTGGTTACATTCATAAAAGAGAGAAAGGTATACACCTGGTTTTTCTGCATCGACCAGTGTGCAGGATCGCCATACCAATTAGTGTATCGGAGTGCGGCAAAGAATAATAGCGCGATGATGCCGGCTTTTATGAAAGTGCTTTTTCTTTTTTGTTGCTGCATCCCGAAAAGCTTGCCCGATGCGAATCCCAGCAGCATGATGCCCAGCCATGGAATAACAGGATAGCCAATAAAGAAAATCGTGTTGGGTGTTATGTGGTACCCAACGGGGCTTGCCAGCGGCGTGATGATAGCGAGCAATGCCGGGTTGGCATTGGCCGGAATAAAGTCTATGAGGTTGTGAAAAAAAATAATGACCAGTCCGACAACGGCAATTGTTTTTACTGAAGTTTTCAAAAAGAAAGAGAGTATAATAAAGCTAAAACCTATAGCCGCAATAACCTGGAAGAAAAATATGCGAAACTTTATATCGAACCAAATTCCAAAGCCGACAACAGTGAATTCCAAAATGATGAGCCATATACCGCGCGTGATAAGAAAGCGGCGCATCTCCTGAACATTATTTCTTTTTTGAAAAGATAAATATGCCGATGTGCCGGAAAGAAAAACAAATATTGGTGCGCAGAGGTGGGTGATCCATCGTGTGAGGAAAAGTATCGGCGTGGTAGTAGTGAGATCAAGGGGATTTTGTGAGAGGGAATGTATGTGCATAAGATCGCGGGTATGATCGAGTGGCATAATGATCATTACCAGGCCGCGGACGAAATCGATGGATGTGATGCGTTTCAATGAACAGATATTTACGTTAAGGTAATTATATTCTGAAGCTCGTGATTTGTCATGGTTTTGACAAACTCAACATGACAAGTGGCAATATATTTAAGCCAATGGTTTCAGGCAAAAAAGCAGAGATGGAATGATTACCGACAATCGTTTAAATCTCGCCATTTACAGGCCAAAAACGACCTGATATTTAATGCAATTTATAAGCCCGTTTCCGCGGCATAAATTTGATATGGGTATGAAGTGCTAAATTTAGGAGAGCGATCTCTCATTAAAATGACCATTCATCGTAAAATATATTTTTTATTGCACATCTTTTTTGGTGTGTTGGTATCACTCAATGTATATGCTCAGTCGAATGAACCTTCTGCACCGTTCCCTCCTTCGTATTATAAACTTACCAGTGATAGTGCACGAATGCGTTTTTTGATGAACGCAATTGGAGATTCGCTCAATGACGGGCGCCTGAATTATGTGTATGATCTTTCCCGGGAGGGCATGATGTTAGCAGAAAAGAATAACGTGGACACGATGAAGGGTGTCTTTTATTTTGATATGGGAAAAGCTTTCGGGTATCAGCTGAATAGACCTGACAGCGCTATTTATTATTACAAAAAGGTGCCACCGTATTTCCCCGATAAAATGAGTTTTTACAATCTTGTTTCAGTAAGGGAAATTATGGAACGGTATGTTCAGGCGGAAAATAAGGACTCGGCAATGGCTTATCTCGATTCGTTGCACGAAAGGATCGATACGATGGAACTCACTAATCCACGGCGGTTTGGCATTTCATCAATAATGGCGGGCGTGTATCAATATTACGGGATGTTTAAAACTGCCATTGCTTTGTACGAAAATTCGATCAAAGGGTTACGGAAGGCAGGCCATCCGCGTGATGTAGGATTGCCCATGGCAAATCTTGCCGAACTATATGACGAAGCAGAAGATGACATCAATGCCGTGAGATACGCACGTGAAGCACTGGAATACCTGCGTGGTAATAATATGCCTTTTATGGGAACGGCTGCTAACCTGGCAACGTATTATACCAATCTTAACCGGATCGATTCGGCATTGTATTTTAATAAAATGTCTGATTCAGTTGCCCGATTGGTACATAATGATGTGCAGGTACACGTGCGGGATCAGTTTAATTACGTAAATATTTTAGCCGCGGAAAACAAATATGATGAAGCCAGTGTCGCCCTTACTTCGATAAAACCATGGCTCGATAAAACTGATGATCAACAGGGCATGGTTAATTATTTGATCGTTCATGCCAGCGTGGATACAGGTTTGCACCACTGGATGGCTGCAGCAGATACCCTGAAGCATGCCTTGATATTGGCAAAAAAGACGGGCCAGGAAATTTCGATAGTGCTCGCATTGCAAAGTCTTGCAGAAGTCAATGCTAAACTTAAAAATTTCAAAGACGCGTACCATTTTCATAAGGAGTATATGCAGCACAAAGATTCGCTTACAAATGAAGAAACGAAATCAAGATTGGCAGACTTTGAGGCGATGTACAAGACGAGTGAAAAGGAAGAAAAGATTGCATTGTTGCAAAAAGATAATGATATAAAGAACCTCCAGCTCAAAAACAGTCGTCAAAAGAATGCATTATACCTTGGCGCGTTTATATTTTTACTTTCGCTTACAGGTATCTTTTTTTACCAGCGAAACAGGCGCCTGAAAATTCAGGCTGAAAAAACAAAGGCCGAATTGCAGATGCAGGTATTGCGTTCTCAAATGAATCCTCATTTCATTTTCAATTGTCTCAACAGCATTGAATACTTTATTATGCAAAATGACAAGCGGCAGGCTTCTGATTATTTAAATAAGTTTTCGAGCCTCATACGCAGTATACTCGACAGCAGCCGAAATGATATGGTGCCGCTGATGAAAGACATGGAAACGCTCAATCTGTATGTGGAACTGGAACAGCTTCGTTTTAATAATAAATTTAATTTCAAAAGCTATATCGATCCGGCGCTGAGAGGCGGCGATTATCGTGTACCACCTTTGTTGATTCAGCCATTCGTGGAAAACGCAATCGTGCACGGACTTGCCAACAGCGATGAAGATCAGTTAAACCTTACTGTGACTGCATCACTGCAGGACGATATGATCAAGTATGTGATACAGGATAATGGTATCGGAAGAGAGAAGGCAAGGGTCTATAATATGCAAAATAAGCCGTATCATAAAAGTGTGGGATTAAAAATTACAGAAGATAGAATCAACCGGTACAACCGGGCGGCGCAGTCAACAGAATCTATTTCCATTATTGATCTTTATGATGAAGACAAAAATCCGGAAGGCACTAAGGTGGAAATTTTGCTCAAAGCGATTTGACTTGTTTATTCTGTAATTTTTTCCAGCTTATCTAATATTTCCTGCTCTATCCGTGCGCCGAGCCCATTGGTTTCGGTTATGCGGATCAAACCGTTTTGTTCATAAGTGATGCCACCGCTTACAGGATCTTCTGTAAACATTAACGCCGTATCAAAATCATAATGCACAATGGAAGGGCTGCATAAGGCAAAATGTGCAAAGGCAGTCATGGCGAGGCGTGACTCAAGCATGGCACCCACCTGTAAGCGGATGCCTGCGTCCTCAGCCATTTTCACCATCTTTAATGCTTTGAAGATACCGCCGGACTTACCGAGCTTGATGTTGAAATAATCACATGCCTTCAGTTCGATCAATCTCTCTGCATCGTGCTCGTCGCCACAACACTCATCAGCCATTATCGGGATAGCGCTTTCCTTTTTTACTTTAGGTAATTTCATAAACTTCCATCTTGCTATTGGTTCTTCGCAATGCTGAATGTTGTATACCGATAAAGCGTTCAATGTATCGATAGCTTCTTGTACTTTCCAGCCCTGGTTGGCGTCGATACGAACAGGAATCTCGGTACCAACGGCTGCGCGAATGGCTCTTATTCTTTCAATATCGTGTTTACCTTCTTTACCGAGTTTCACTTTTATGGCCGGATAGCCGGCTTCTTTAATCTTCAACGCATCGGCAGCCATCCTTGCGGGTGTATCAATGCTGACGGTATAGTCGGTGATGATCGTTTTGTTGTTGCTGCCGCCTAAAAATTTGTATAATGGAACTCCCGCGTGTTGCGATGCAATATCGTACAACGCCATATCGAATGCGCTCTTGATGCTGGTGTTCCCATAAATGACTGCATCCATTTGTTTCATGCATGCTTCAATGTTCAGCGGATCTTTTCCTTTCAACGCTTTGGCAAAATATTGTCCTACGATAAAACAGGTATCCTGGCTTTCGCCATTGATAGGCATGAACGGACTGCATTCGCCGAAGCCTGTTATACCCGCGTTGGTGAAAATTTTAACGACTATATTATCTGCAGATTCTTCTTTGCCGAGGGAAGTGATGAAAGGTTCTTTTAATGGAACGGATAGTTTATAAATTTCAATTTGTGCGACAGATAATTGATCGGGCATATTCTTTTCTTATTTGTCAAAAATAGGCGAATGGAACTAAGGAACAAGGAACAGGAGTCAGGGAACAGAATTTTAAGAATCAGAAAATTTCAACTTGAACCCAGGTCGCAATTTAATAATCTGTATGTAGGGGGCCTTGCCATCTTCCGACATCACCAGGCAAAATGATCTGGGCAAAGGCGTGACACCATAATTTATGGAGCGTCAGGCCAATTGTTTTAAAATCTTGCGAGTAATTTGAAATTAACCAGTCGTGGCGTCAGGCGGTTTGGAATGGTAAATGTATCGTTTGCAAAATCTTTGATGAGCTGATATGAGATCACATTGGCACGATCAATTAAATTGAATACTTCAAGGCTGGCCCAAATGTTGTCGAATCCGCGGAAAGGAGAGTGACTGCGGCGGAGCGATTTGTCACTGAGTAGTAACGCACTGAAGCCGATGTCGGCGCGGATATAGGGTTCTATGATCAATGCATTCCGATACTTTACACTTCCGGGAATGTTGTAGGGCATGTTGCTTCCATAGATCAGGGAAAAATGGACTTTGAAGTTTTTGTTGGTGGTTAAATAATCCTGCAGAAATAAACCGAGCGTGAGCAAACGGTCTGTTGGCCGGCGAACCCATCCCATTTCGTTTTTGACGCTGTCTGCCACTACCTGGTCTTGTGTTTGTGAAGTGATTTGCTGCCCTGCCGCATTGAGATAGGTATAATAATAATCATTGTCAATTTTTTCTTTTGTTCGCCCGATGCTGATGCTGAACCAGCTTTCCGCATCTTTTACAAGTTCGGTGTAGAGCCGTGTTTCAATTCCTGCTGCGTAGGCGGTTGCATTATTATTGCCATAATAGCGAATGCGAACATTGTCGATGTCATAAATATCCACATCCCATAGCGACTTATAATATGCCTCAGTGGTAATGCGCATGGGCTTGTTAGCGGCCGCAATGTTGTAATCAAAACCCGCGACCACTTGCCAGCTTTTCTGGCTTTTTAGTGCCGTGTTGATGGTGCCATCATATCTTCTCATCTCCCGGTAAAAGGGTGGCTGATCGTAAATGCCTGCAGCAGCTTTAAATACAATGTCTCTTTTCCATTCAGGTTTGTAGCTTACCTGCGCACGCGGGCTCACCAGAAATTCTTTATTGAGTGAGTTGTAATTAAAACGAATACCCGCTTCCAATGTTACATTCCTAACGGAGTCGCCTAAACGAAGATTGTCCTGCACGTAACCGTTATATTTATCAACCAGTAAATTTTCTTTTGACTTTAGCACGCTGCTCAGGTTGAGCTGGTTAGGATTGTAGGGTAATGAATATTCTGCACTGTCCTGGTATTCCCATTCATTGAGCTTATCATGAATAATGGTATGATCTACACCAGCTCCCCATTGAATAAAGTGCTTCCCGATGTCGTAAGTTCCTTTGTGGCTGACGTTGTACACATCAATGGTAAGGCCATTTCTGGCATAGTCCTGGTAAAGGCCTGCTCCGAGGGGATTGGTGATCTGTCCGTACGCGGAACTTGATTTATCAAAATTTCTTTCGCCAAAGAGATACGCCCCGGTGATGTCGAAATTTTCATTTTCCTTATCGCCAAAGTGGCTTACCATCCATTTTAGCTTTATTCTTTTATTGATAAACTGGATGAGACTTAATCCAACGAGGTTGGTATTATAATTATCTTTTTCCTGCCCTTCAAAATAAATGTCCAATGCAAGATCGGCAGTAAATAACGGAGAAAAAACAGCAGACGACTTCTGTGCGGACTCGGGGATCAGCGTAAACTTGGACCCTGAAACAATCCCCAGCGCTTCGAGTTGTAATTTTCGTGTAAGCCTGTACGTTAGGTATGCCTGGAGGTCAGACGAGGAAGGAACATAATTCCCTTTTACTTCCTGGCTGCTGAGGAGATCTTTATTTGTTTTGCTTCTTACTCCCAATAAGAAGGTAAGTTTATCATTTTTCGATGAACTTTCGAGATGAAATCCCTGTTCTAATAAACTTACATAAGCAGATCCGGCAAATGATGAAGGCTTCTTATACTGAATGTCGAGGACACTGCTTATTTTGTCGCCATATCGCGCCTGGAATCCTCCGTTGTAAAAGCTGATATTTTTGGACAGTTCGGGATTGATAAAACTGAGTCCTTCCTGTTGGCCATTGCGAACAAGATAAGGACGATAGATCTCGAAGTCATTTATATAAATAAGGTTCTCATCATAGTTACCCCCGCGAACAGAGTACTGAGAAGTTAGCTCGTTATTGCTTCCCACAAGAATTTTTATCAAACCTTCCACACCACCGGTAGCGGAAGGCAGGGTGGTGGTATTTTTTGGATTAATTCTTATTAGTCCTGTCTCAGTTCTTTCTTTATCATTATTTATTACCACCGGATTCAGCACTTTGCCGCCAGGTTGCATCTTCACTGTCAGATGTTCTTCTTCATTAGTACTCAGGTAAAAATTTCTTTGCTCATCACGGTAGCCGGAGTAAGAAAACACCAGTGCAAAAGCTCTTTCTGCCGGAACCTGAACCCGGAATGTACCTGAATCAGATGTGATAATACCGCTTTGCCTGCCTAAGATAGTGACACTTACCCGTGGCAGCGGATTTTCATTTTCATCTATCACCTTACCGGAAACATAAGCTGTTTTCTTTTGCGCGAAGCCGGAAAAGGCCACAAGCAGAAGGATTACAGAGGCAGCTATTCTCATCAGGTGAAGGTATTATTTTGTGAAATTATATAACGTAAATGATTCCATTTCAATTTTATTATTTTTGAAAAATGACAACTAAATTTTTTCTTTTTTCGATTGCGCTTGCTCTGATTGCCTTTGGCTGCTCCCAGCGACAGAGGAATAAGAATGAAACAATAGCCGATGAAAAAATACCGGTACCTAAAGATCCGTTTCAAAAACTTTGTCAGTACTGGACAGTGATGGATGCAACAAGCCCGACACTGAAAGATATTGATGAAGATGATACCGAAGGCATACACAATATACCGGGTATTGTATTTATGACGGATTCCGTGTTTTTGGAAAATCCGCGGTCAGCAATGAAATATGGCCGTTTTATTTACAAAGGCAAAACGATAAATGCACAATTTGATGATGGCAGCAAAGCGGTGTACACGATTGACGAGGTAGAAGGTGATACTATGGTAATACGCAGAACGGAAGACGATCATACCACTACATTGTACGTAAAGGGCGACCAGTTATTCTGGCCGGATATTGCTCATAATCCTTATACGAAGGAGAACAGCAAATGGAGGTTTAAGCCAGTAAAGCCGGAAACACCCGAACAGTTAAAAGAGCGACTGAAAGAGTGCGTGCAGTTTTATGAATATCTTTTCGAAGCAAATGCCACCAGTGAGAGTACAGAAGCAAATTTTGACGGATTGCCGTCCTGCTTCAAATGGTATGTAGGTGGTATATTGGTGCAGGGGCCAAGCCATCTCGATAAGAAATGGATCGGCTGTTTTTATTCTGAGGGCCAGGCTATGCAGGCGAGGCAGATAATGGAAGACCAGTTGGTAAATAATAAATACAATTGGGATACTACGGAGACTAATTGGTTAAAACAAACCGCGGATGTGCTGAAGCAGATTCATGATAAGATGTGATGAAAAGAACCAAATATCAAAAAACAAATTGCAGGAAGCAATTCGCTTAATATTATTTACCTCGATGCTTTAAATTTCTTAATCGTTTCTTTCGGATCAGGAGTGTTGAATACTGCATTGCCCGCAACCAATACATCGGCGCCGGCATTTAAAATTTCCTTTGCATTTTGCAGTGATATGCCACCATCTACCTCAATCAGTGCCGGGGATTTTGTTTCAACAATTAATTTTTTCAGGTCTTTTATTTTTTGATACGAATAGGGAATGAATGATTGTGCACCAAATCCGGGGTTTACGCTCATTATGTTTACTATATCTATGTCTCTGATAATATCTTTAAGTAATTCTACAGGCGAGTGAGGATTGATAGCTACACCTGCTTTCATGCCTAAAGACTTTATGTGCTGTATATTCCGATGCAGGTTGGGGCATGCTTCGAGGTGAACCGTCAACTGATCGGCACCGGCATCCTTAAATTCTTCAGCAAATTTTTCAGGTTGCACAATCATCAGGTGCACATCAAAAAATTTCTTTCCTGCTTTTCTGAGTTGCTTTATGATGAACATGCCATAACTGATGTTGGGAACAAACACGCCATCCATCACATCGAGGTGAAACCAATCAGCATCACTTTCATTCACAATAGCACATGCATCGGCAAGATGCAGGAAGTCGGCAGCTAATATGGACGGAGCAAGTATCATTTGAAGAATATTTAGGCGAATTTAATTTTTTAAAAATTGATTTTTTCAATGTTGCTCTTTTAATCCTTGCAAAGCCTCTTTTGCCTCAGTATAATCGTTATCATATAAAATGGCGCTCTGGTAGCTTTGTATAGCTTCATGTTTTCTGCCCAGTTTTTCAAAACATCTCCCCATCCAGTAATAACCTTCATCGTAATTATTCTGCAACATAACGGCACGTCGTAATACGGTAAGCGCATCATTATATTTTCCCATGTTGTACAGTGCAATTGCCTTTTCCCGGTATGCAAACATGTACGTATAATTCATGTTGAGGCAGCTGTCGTAATAGGCAATCGCCTTCAACTTATCATTGTTGTACGTATAATACAGACCTCTTATAAACATGGCATCTGCTCCGGATTTGGATTTATTGGTGTTGTACAGCTCGTCCGCGATGCCAAGGCATCTGGGATCTTTTACTTCTGCATATACGGTTCCAAGCGCCACAAGATATTCCAGACGCGGATACAAGCTAACTGCATGTTCAAGCGCCTTTATGGCGTTAGTTGTGTCATCATTTTCGAAATGCAATGTTGCTTTCATATTCCACAGGTAAGCATTGGCGGTATCCTTTTTAAGTTGCGCATCTGTCAGCGTCAATGCTGAATCATAATCGCCGGCATCGCTGTAGGTTTCGATTAATTTTTGAAGCAAGGCCAGGGAATCAGGATATTTTTTCAATTCGTTCTTCAGTTTTTCTGTTGAATTATCGGGCATTCCCGGAGCCTGGAAGGTACCGGAAGAGCTACTGTTGCATTCGGCAACTGAAAGAAGAGCAGTAAAAATGATAAGCGTAAAAAATACTTTTCTCATCCGGCAAATTTACAAATGAGTACTGCATTAATTCCAATTCTCACAAACCAGAAAATATAAAGTTTGGCTAAATTGCTGCTTATTTCAAATGATATTCATGCTAAGAGCTGTTATTGCTGCAATTTGTTTCGCGCTTGTGCTTGGCAATGGTCCAAAGAAAACAACTCATCCTGCTGTCAATAATACTGATACCCTGGTATATCCCGGTGAGCATCATTTTAAAAATATGCGCCAGCTTACTTTTGGCGGAGATAATGCTGAAGCGTATTTTAGTTTTGATGGTAAATATATTATTTATCAACACAATGATCCGCAGCATGGTATTATGTGCGACCAGATCTGGATGGGAAAAATTCCGGAAAGACCCGATGAACCTTTTATGCCAAAGCTGGTAAGCACTGGTACCGGCAGAACCACATGTTCTTATTTTTATCCTGACGGGAAACATATTTTATATGCGTCTACCCATTTGGCATCACCAGGCTGCCCGCCGGTGCCGGACAAAAAAAAGCTGAAAAGATATATCTGGCCGATATATGAAAGCTATGACATTTTTGAAGCAGATACCAACGGGCACATCATAAAGCAACTCACCAACATAAAGGGCTATGATGCAGAAGCCACTATTTCGCCGAAGGGAGATAAGATAATATTTACCTCTGTTCGTAATGGCGATCTTGATTTATATACCATGGATCTTGATGGGAAAAACGTGACGCAAATCACGAACACATTGGGCTATGACGGTGGTGCATGGTTTAGCCCCGATGGGAAAAAAATTGTCTGGCGGGCAAGCAGGCCGAAAACAAAAGAGGAAATTGACGATTATAAGAATCTGCTGTCGCAAAATCTCGTGGCCCCCACCTCGATGGAAGTATTTGTTGCCAATGCTGATGGAAGCGATGCCCATCAAATCACTTTTTTAGATAAAGCCAACTGGGCACCGAATTTTACACCGGACGGTAAGCATATCATCTTTTGCAGTAACCATGAGTACGAAAGAGGGTTTCCATTCAACATGTACCTGACAGATATTGAAGGGAATGGCCTTGAAAAGATAAGCCGTGATAAAGGTTTTGATGCGTTCCCTATGTTTAGCCCCGATGGCAAAAAAATAATTTTCAGCAGCAACCGCAATAATGGCGGAGGAAATGATATCAATATTTTTATTGCCGATTGGGTGGAATGAGGCGAGTGGTGGTGGGTCAAAAATTAATGGTCAATTGCATTCGTATACTCTCTAAAATCATAAATCATTAAATCGAACATCGTACATCCCACATCCTGCATTCACCTTGGTTCCAGCTCGATCACTTCACAATCCTTTATTTCTTTACCATCTATCGCAAAGCGAATAATGGTTCTAACCTTATGCCAACCTTGTTTGCCTGCCGCACCAGGATTCATATAAAGGCAATGTAACTTTTCATCGTACATAATTTTTAAAATGTGTGAATGCCCGGCAATGAATAATTGAGGATGATGAATGAGTAACTCTTTTTTTGATGCCACGTTATAACGTGGTGGATAGCCACCAATGTGTTGCATCATTACTTTCACTTCTTCGCACATAAAAATTAATTGTAACGGGTATACACTGTTTATGTCATACCCGTCAATATTACCATATACGCCACGGAGGGGTTTGAAATTTTTTAACTGTTCTGCGATATCGGCTCCGCCAAAATCTCCCGCATGCCAGATCTCATCCGTATCCTTGAAATGGATGAAAATAGCTTCATCAAGAAAGCCATGTGTGTCTGATATTAATCCTATTCTTGTCAACTGTGTTTTATTCGGTGTAAATTTACATTGCAAATTGCGCACAATGCCTTTCTTCAGAAACTTTACGTATTACATTGATAAGAGAAACTGGAAATATTTTTTCCTGATGTTGAGTCTCGAGTTGTCCAGGTAAATAATCCATTACACGCGCTGCACAATTTTTTCTAATTACCTTTTCAAATCTAAATGTCACAACATGCCTCATTATTATAAAGCAGGTATCGTACCGCATAAAAGACACACTCAATTTCGTAAACCAGACGGAAGTTTGTATTCCGAACAACTTTTTTCAACAGAAGGGTTTTCATCTGATTCTTCCTTATTATACCACTTGCATCCGCCAACGCAGATTATTAAAACAGACCAGCCTTTTCCGGTATTGCCGGAAGTGGCAGAAGAGAAAATGCTGAAGCATCGCAGCTTCCAGGGGTTTAATATAAGACCTGAAGATGATTATATAAAAAGCAGGAAACCGGTTTTGGTAAATAATGATTGTCATATTTCTCTTGCTGCACCCACAGCCGGCACCCAAAACTATTTTTATAAAAACGCGGATGCGGATGAAGTGATCTTTGTTCATGAAGGAAACGGGACGCTAATGACTCAGTACGGGAGCCTGGAATTTTCTTATGGCGATTACCTGGTGATCCCGAGAGGAACGATTTATCAAATTGATTTCAATTCAAGAAACAACAGGTTATTTATTGTCGAAACTTTCAGCGCGGTACGTTATCCCAAAAAATACCTGAGCACATACGGTCAATTGATGGAAAATTCCCCGTACTGCGAAAGAGATATTCGTACTCCGGAGAATTTGAAGACCATGGATGAAGAAGGAGATTTTCTCATTATGACAAAAAAGAAAGGAATGATGTACGGCATTCATTATCTCCATCACCCGTTTGATGTTGCGGGGTGGGATGGCTGTTGTTATCCGTTTGCTTTTTCGATTCATGATTTTGAACCAATCACCGGGCGCGTGCATCAGCCACCGCCGGTGCATCTCACTTTTGAAGCTCACAACCTGGTGATTTGCTCTTTTGTTCCAAGGTTGTACGATTATCACCCGCAGGCTATACCCGCTCCTTACAATCACAGCAATATCGACAGCGATGAAGTGCTATATTATGTAGACGGAGATTTTATGAGTCGCAAGCACGTTACAAGAGGTATGATCACGCTGCATCCGGGAGGCATTCCGCATGGACCGCATCCGGGCGCGGTAGATAAGAGTATTGGCAAGAAAGAAACAAAAGAACTTGCAGTGATGGTGGATACATTTCATCCGCTTCAACTCACAAAAGATGCATTGGCCATAGAAGATGAAAGCTATGTAATGAGCTGGGCGGAATAAGTGTTTTTAATTAGAAAAAGAAAGATCGTCAATGATATTGAATCTCCATTTTTAAGGTAAAGCTATGTTATTGTAAAATTTTTGTTTCTGATATGTTTATTCGTTATTTATAAAATGTTTGTTTTAAGTGATTTAAATAATTTGTAATATTCTGGCAAGATTTTTGGTAATTATTTATGGGTAAAAATATCCACTGAAAAATTTCAAAATACAATATTCTTTAGTAAAAGCTCCCACTTTATTTGACACTATTGTTTTGAAAAACCTCATTGAAGAATAGCGGCATGTTTTCGTGCTGCTATTTTTTTATTCGAAAATGATTGCCAGGAAATTTTAATTGCTTGTTTGGCCATCACGCACCGCATATTTCTTTTTGTGGGAGTTCTTCTTTTCGTATTCGATTACCTCAGCAGGCTTTACATCCTTTTTGGGTTCTTCTATTACGCTCGATTTTTGCTGCTGATTTAATAAATGGCCCCTGTCGTATTTCTCTGTCCGGCTCACCATCCCGGTGTTCGGATCATAATAAGTCCAGTCACCATCTTTTACACTGTATTGTTGTGCCTTCACTACTTTATATCCAACTATTTCATCGTTACCGGTACCATAGATTGCAATTGTATCATAGGGTGCATCCGGATTGTAAGCATGCCAGTGTTCTTCACGAATGAGCGTGCCACCGAGAGGTGCGAAGTACTGGCAAAGCCCATCCTTACCACCGTATTTATAATTTTCTATTGCCATCAGATCTCCCTGCAGCGTATATTTTCTCCAGGGTCCTTCTCTTTTGTCATCCACAAAAATCCCTTCTTCCTCATATCCGTCTTCGCCACGTAGCGGATCTACGTGTACTACCCATTTGCCCTGTTTTAGTCCGTTGTTATCAATTGCATTTAGGGTATCGCCCCTGGGGCCGATCCTGTAAGTTTTGTACTGTGAATTAGCAGCATTACAAATAAATATTGCTGCAAATATCATGGCTAGTTTTTGTACTTTTAAAATCATATCTAACAATTATCTGAGATGTTCTTCAAGTTCAAAATTACTAAAACAGCAAAAAGTGTGCGAAGTGTGTTGCTGCTGCTTATATCGGTAGTAACCTTCACAAATATTTATTCACAGGCGCCGCCTATGCGGGCTTCTGAAAGATTGAACGGATTATCGGAAAGAAAATTATTGCAAAAAGACACTTTGTTGACAAATATTAAATTCAGAAGTATCGGCCCTTCCGTAATGAGTGGCAGAGTGGTAGACGTAGATGTGAATCCCAATAATCCTACGGAGTTTTACGTTGCTTATGCTACAGGTGGATTGTGGCATACCACCAACAACGGGCAAAGTTTTGAAGCCATTTTTGACCATGAAGATGTAATCGGTATCGGTGACATTGCAGTAAACTGGGAAGATGGTGAAATATGGGTGGGAACCGGGGAAGCCAACAGCAGCAGATCATCTTATGCAGGCGTTGGCATTTATAAGAGTACAGATACAGGGAGGACATGGCAATATCTCGGCCTGCCTGAAAGCCAGCATATCGGCAAGATTGTTTTAGATCCGCTAAATAAGAATGTGGCATGGGTTGCTGCCGCCGGGCATTTATATTCACCAAACAAAGAAAGGGGCGTTTATAAAACAACTGATGGCGGTAAAACGTGGAAGCAGGTTTTGTATGTCGATGAAAACACAGGAGCGATTGATATGGATATTAATCCAAAAAATCCGGATGAATTATATGCATGCATGTGGCATCGCGAAAGGAGAGCATGGAATTTCATCGGCAGCGGAACTACCTCTGCTATTTATAAATCGGAAGATGGTGGTGATACATGGAAAAGAATTACAGGCGGTTCTTCGGGTTTCCCGCAGGATAGTGGTACGGGCAGGATTGGTATTGCAGTATTTGCATCCGACCCGCAAATTTTATATGCAACACTCGACAATCAAAATCACCGGCCGGACACAGCCACAAGAAAAAAAGATACATTGAAATACAGGATGGCGGATTTCAAAAATATTACCAAAGAAAAATTTTTGACATTGAATGATAAACGACTGGATACGTTTTTAATTGAAAATGATTTTCCTGAAAAATATAATGACTCTACCGTAAAAGAATTAGTACGTGAGGATAAGATAAAACCAACCGACATTTACGATTATCTTAATGATGCCAACACGGAGATGTACAATACACCCGTGATCGGATGTGAGGTGTATCGGAGTGATAATGGCGGCCTGAGTTGGGAAAAGGTAAATACGAAAGGATTAAACCTGTATGCCACTTATGGTTATTATTTTGGAAAAGTATCTGTATCGCCTGTAAATAAAAATAAGGTAATCATTAATGGAATAAGCTTGATGTTGAGTACAGATGGAGGTAAAACTTTTAAGTCTGTTGATAAATCAAACACACACGGAGACTGGCATGGCGAGTGGATAGATCCCAAACGGGACGATCATTGGATTGCAGGCAATGATGGTGGTTGCAATCTCACGTATGATGACGGTGCACATTGGTTCAAAGCCAACACACCGGCAGTAGCGCAATTTTACTCTGTAACAGTCGACAATGCGAAACCTTATCACATATACGGAGGCATCCAGGATAATGGAATTTGGTATGGATCATCATATGAAAATAAGGAAAGTGATGATGATGATTTATCGACTGATGAAAACTGGAAGGTGTTGGGCGGGGGCGATGGCATGCAGGTGCAGGTAGATTCACGAGACAACAAAACAGTCTACTTTGGCTCCCAATTCGGAGAATATGTACGAAAGACAATCGGCGATGACAAAACCAGACGTATTCACCCGATGCCTGATATTGATGCCGAAAAACTTCGCTATAACTGGCAGACGCCGATTCTATTGAGCAGTTTTAACCAGGATATTTTATACATGGGGACCGATGTTTTTTACAGAAGCATGGATAAAGGGAAAACGATGGCGCCCATAAGTAACGATTTGACAAATGGCCCAAGAGCGGGCAATGTTCCGTTTGGCACGATCGTTACAATTAGTGAATCGCCGTTGCAATTTGGACTTATATACATTGGTACCGATGATGGTAATATTCAGGTAACAAGAGACGGCGGTTATACGTGGACGTTAGTAAGCGCGAAATTGCCGAAAGGTTTGTATGTAAGCCGTGTTGTTGCGTCTGCATATAAAGAAGGGCGAGTATATGCAACGTTGAATGGCTATCGTAATGACAATTTCACACCATGGTTATATATAAGTAATGATTATGGACAAACATGGACCAGGATCGGTAGCAATCTTCCTGCAGGATCATTAAACGTAGTAAGGGAAGATCCCCGATATGAAGACATTATTTATATTGGCAGCGATAATGGTTTGTATGCCTCTTTTGATAAGGGTAAAACTTTTATGGCGCTCGGCGATCTTCCGTCAGTACCGGTGCATGATATTGCTATACAGAAAAGGGATAATGATATTGTAGTAGCAACGCACGGCAGAAGTGTTTATGTGGCATCGTTGAGTGAAGTGCAGAACAGGTACGTGCACGGCAGCGCGAAGAGTTCCGCAAAATAAAGTCTATGTACAACAAAATTATTTCAATAACTAATCAGCGCACTTGTCCCTGTCGCCAGTTCCGTGGTTTTCTGAAACCGGCGTGCGATGCGGGTTTTCGTAAAAGCGGATTCCTTTCAGCCGAAGGCGATTGTAAAAACTGGATCGTACTTGCATAAGGATGGTCGTGAACTACCGGAATTTCCTTTTTTATCAGTTTATGAATATCGCGTAAAAACTCTCGTTCTTCCAAGTCGCAAAAGGACAAAGCGGTTCCCGACGCACCTGCTCTGCCGGTGCGGCCGATACGATGTACATATGTCTCCGGTATATTAGGTAATTCAAAATTTATTACATGACTCAGATCATCTACGTCAATTCCGCGGGCGGCGATGTCTGTTGCAACCAGCACGCGGATCTTTCCATTTTTAAAATCGCTCAGCGCTTTTTGGCGGGCCGATTGTGTCTTGTTTCCATGTATGGCATCTGCGGAGATTCTTGCACGATATAATTCCCGGGCAATTTTATCTGCGCCATGTTTGGTCCGTGTAAATACCAGAGCGCTTTGAATAGTATGACTTTTTAAAAGATGGATCAGCAACTGGCGTTTGTCGGGTTTTTCCACGAGGTAAACGGACTGACTCACCTTTTCGGCAGTAGAGGATACAGGCGTTACTTCCACCCTTACCGGAGCTGTCAATATAGAAGCTGAGAGCCTGGAGATTTCCGGGGGCATGGTCGCCGAAAAAAACAGTGTTTGCCGTTTAACGGGAAGTTTTGCGATAATCTTTCTTACGTCATTAATAAATCCCATATCCAGCATCCTGTCTGCTTCGTCGAGCACAAAGGTTTTGATATGTTGAAGATTTACAAATCTTTGAGCAATGAGATCCAATAATCTCCCCGGAGTCGCTACTAATATATCTACGCCTCTGCGCAACTGATTGGTTTGTGCATAGGAAGAGACGCCACCAAAAATTACAGCATGCCTCAACCCGGTGTATTTTCCATACGCCGCAAGGCTCTCATCGATTTGTATAGCCAGTTCGCGTGTGGGTGTAAGAATAAGGACCTTGATAGAATTGTCATCGCGGTTATTATTCTTATTATTGAGGTAAAGTCTTTGAAGAATGGGAATAGCAAATGCCGCTGTTTTTCCCGTACCGGTTTGAGCGCATCCCAGTAAATCCTTTTCCTGTAAGACTACAGGTATTGCCTGTTCCTGGATGGGAGTCGGGTGAGTATATCCTTCTTCCTCCAGCGCCTTTAGTATGGGCTCAATTAATGGTAATTCGTTAAAATTCAAAATATAATATTTTAATTAAGTAATAACTTCCTTAAATAATTCAAGATTTATGAAAGCCTGTTTTGTTTGAATATGCTCATAACCTATGACTTGATGAGCTTTTACCTTGTGGGAGATTATCCAGTCTGCTAAGTAGGAGTATATAGTCAGGATGTAAATATACATCTTATCCGGCTATAAACGCATTTTTTAAAAAGTTGTTGCCTGTGAAAAATTTTCAATCAACAAAAAGCAGGCAGAGCTTATTGCTTTTTGAGTGTCATATTTTGCAGCAAGAACGCGATCTTTCCGTTCCTTTGTTACATTCTCTCCGGCACCAGAATGCCCAGCAGTTCTAAACCGCTTTTGATCACATTCGCGGTCATAACGGAAAGGCGTATACGAAGATCTTTTTTCTCGTCATTTTCTGCATTGGCAACTGAATGTTCGGTGTAAAATGTATTATAGGTTTGTGCTAATTGAAAAACATAATTGGCAATCACTGAAGGGTTTAGCTCTTCAGCAGCCTGCATTACAGCGGTTTCAAATTTTTCCAGGGAAAGAATGAGTTTCCTTTCCAATAGCAAAAGTGTTTCAGTTGACGATTGATTATTGATGATCGAGGAGTGGTTTCCAAGTTTTCTTAAGATCGATTTGATTCTCGCATAAGTATACTGCACAAACGGCCCGGTGAATCCATGAAAATCTATACTTTCCTCGGGGTTAAAGACCATTCTCTTTTTAGGATCAACACGCAATAAGTAAAATTTCATCGCACCCAATCCCAGTGTATCATACAATTCCTTTAATTCCTCTTCACTAAAGTCATTCACTTTTCCCAGTTCTTCCGTATGATGTTTGGCTGTATCTATCATTTCATCAACCAGGTCGTCAGCATCTACCACCGTACCCTCGCGGCTCTTCATTTTGCCGGTAGTAAGTTCGACCATTCCGTAGCTCAAATGGAAAATTTTATCATAAAACGGCATACCGAGTTTCCTGCAGATTTCTTTCAGCACTTTCATGTGATAATTCTGTTCATCGCCGATCACATAAATGCTTTCATTTAATTTATAATCTTCAAACTTTTGTTTTGCCAAACCAATATCCTGTGTTATATACACAGAAGTGCCATCGCCTCTTAATAAGAGTTTTTCATCCATTCCTGCTTCAGTAAGATCAATCCAAACACTGCCGTCATCTTTTTTATAAAATGAACCATCCTTCAATCCCTTTTGCACAAATTCCTTTCCAAGAATATAGGTATTGCTCTCATAAAATGTTTGATCAAAATCAACTCCGATTTTTTTATAGGTTTCATCAAAGCCCCTGTATACCCAGCCATTCATTGTCTTCCAGAGTTGTACCACATCCGGTTTCCCCTGTTCCCAATCAAGCAGCATCTGTTGCGTTTCCTTCATGATGGGAGCATTCTTCTCTGCTTGTTTTTCGTCTACTCCCTCGTCCTTCAGTGCCTGTACTTCATTTTTGTATTCGTCATTAAACTTCACATAATAGTCACCCACAAAATGATCGCCTTTTGTATGAGTAGATTCCGGTGTGGCGCCATTGGCAAATTTTTGCCATGCGATCATACTCTTGCAGATATGAATGCCGCGATCATTTACAACACAGGTTTTTACAACGTCATTTCCTGTGGCCTTCAAAATTTCTGCAGTACTCCATCCCAAAAAGATATTTCTCAAATGACCAAGGTGCAGCGGTTTGTTGGTGTTAGGCGAAGAATATTCCACCATAATCTTTTTGTGAGTGGTTGCTCTTTTTCCAAAATTTTCATTTTGAAAGTTATCTGTAAGAAATTCCAGCGGGTAATTATCTGCAAGACTAAGATTCAAAAATGCTTTAATCACATTGTACGAAGCAATGATAGCAGAGTATTTCTTTACCAAATGATCGCCGAGTGATCTTGCCAGCACTTCCGGAGAAAGTTTTAATTTTTTTACCAATGAAAAAAGTACTACTGTGTAATCTCCCTCAAATTCCTGCCTGGTTTCGTTGATCTGGAAATCATTTTCGCTAAATGCCTGTTGATATAACTCTTCTAAACTGCCAACAACTGCCGGCCTGATGAAATTTGTAAATGCCATGTTTGAAAATAATTTGCAAAGGTACCTTTCCTTACCTATTGATGAAAATATTCTCCTACATTATGCCTTATAAAAAAGGCGCACCTTTTCCCAATGAATTTCAATCTCCTGGCCGAAGGGTTTAAACATATAAATGCCCATTTTGCGATCTCAGATTTTTTTGTTCTGCGGAAATCGGCTATATTAGCCGCTTACGAATTGCCTAAAGTGAAAAAGATAGCTGCTTTATTTCTCCTTTTAATTTTCATGTTCAATTTATTTGGATACAGGATATTCCTGGCCCAGATGTTGAAAATTGCAGATCGGAAGCTGGAGGCAAAATTCGATAATAATGCATATGATAATTCGCAGTTGATGGAGCTTAAGGTTCCTTTGAGCCTTCCCTATACCAATTCGCATACGGACTATGTACGTTGCGATGGCGAGATTGATATAAACGGGGTGCCTTATAAATATGTTAAGCGCAAAATAGTCAACGATACTCTGTACCTGATGTGTATTGCCAATACCCAGGCGATACATATAGAAAACATTAAAAATGACTTCTTTAAAATGGTCAATGACCTCGGGCCAAATAAGAATTCAAAAAAGGGTACCGAGACAAAAAGCATCTCGAAAAGCCAGCAGAGCGACTACGACCAATATACTTTTTCTATAACCATAGCGTCCCGTAGCAGTTGCTGTCACGACCTGTGGTTTACCGCGAAGAGTAAAAATCTTATTACTTCCGTATATACTGCCAAAGGGCAGCCTCCCGATTTATTTATTTAAGTTAATACTGATTAGAATTATCACATGCGATACCGGCTACGTGCGGTATGGCGCATGTGTATTATTCATTCACTTAAATAAATTTTTCATTGCCCTACATTCCCTTAGAAGAGCACTTGCCTGGCATTACCGGCTTGCTCGAATACGACAAAGTTGCGGCGGCACCAATTCGCGAGCTGACGCAAATATTAATGCGTGGTGAAAGTACGCTCACCGAGGGTGAACGTGAACTAATCGCTACCGTGGTTTCAAATGTTAATCAATGCAGATTCTGCACCGCAGCGCATACTGCTGCCGCTGATATATTACTGGGTGAAAACGATACGTCAGGAAAAGTAAAAGAAAATATTGTTACGGCACCCGTAAGCGACAAGATGAAAGCGTTGTTGACGATTGCATCAATGGTTCGTGAAAGTGGTAAAGCAGTAACAAAGGCTGTAATAGATAAAGCAAAAGCCGAAGGCGCTACTGATATTGAGATTCATGATACCGTCTTGATAGCTGCATTATTCTGCCTGTACAACCGTTACGTCGACGGCCTCGCTACCGTAACGCCTGAGAATCCTGAATTCTACCAGGGTTTGGCAAAACGACTGAAGAATCATGGTTACAATCGCCTGCCTCAAGGATATGATCATTTGAAAGAAGATAAATCCTTACAGTCATGAAAAAGGCCTACACAAACCCAGACGATCACGCATCCGGCAATAACATAATGCATCGGTCTTTGTCAGCAACCCGAACCATGCTAACGACTGCATTCATCATTTGCTACATCAGTATCATGTTCAGCGGGATTTCCTCTATGTTGATGTCTGTGTATCTGCCCGTTGCGGTGAAAGACCTTTTAGGCAATGTGACGGACGAAAGAATGAACACCATCAGCGCCTACATTAATTCCATATTTATATTCGGAAGCATGTTTGGTGGTTTTGCATGGGGATTTATTTGTGATAGAATCGGCCGTTCGAAATCGGTGGCTTTGTCCACGGCCTTGTATGGTTTGTTCACCTTGCTTACGGCGTTTTCATCATCATGGATATGGGTAGGTGTTTATCGTTTTATCACAGGCTTCGGTATCGGTGGAGTGCTGGTTACAACAAATATCCTGGTTGCTGAAATATGGCCTGAAAAGAAAAGAGCTATTGCTTTAGGAATTGTATCTGCGGCAATGCCGGTTGGTTTCATTGTGGCAGGCGTGCTGAATAATTTGATACCGGAATGGAAAAACGCTTTTATTTCCGGTGCTATTCCATTAGCGACGGCAGTTATAGCCCTGTTTGTTTTGGCAGAACCCGAAGCCTGGAAAAATGAAAATGTAACAGCAGGCAGCAAAGCAGGCATGCCGGTCTTTTCGAAGAGTTACAGAAAAAACCTGGTCCACGGTTCAATTGTTTTTGGTGCGATGCTAATTGGCTTATGGGCAATATTTTCATGGGCACCAACATGGGTGCAAAGCATTACACCGGATGCAAATAAGGCCAATGAACTGCGAGGTACTACTATGATGGTGTTGTCGTTTTCTGGCCTGATAGGAAGTATCATATCGGGCTGGATTGTGAACAGGATGGGCATGCGCCATACAATGACCATGTGTTTTATTGTAAGTTTCATCATGACCGGTGTTGTGTTCAAACTGAATAATTCGGTAACCAGCGCCACATTTATTGAAATGGGCATACTCACTTTCTTCTTCGGAATAAGCCAGGGTGCCTTATCAGTATATATTCCATCATTATTTCCTACAGGCGTCAGGGCTTCCGCAACAGGATTTTGTTTCAATATCGGCCGGTTGTTTACGGCAACGGTGGTATTCTTTATCGGGGCGCTGGTTTCTTTCCTGGGAGGCTACGGCAATGCCGTCTTCACGTTTTCCTTCATTTTTTTAATCGGATCAGTATTTACCCTGTTTTCAAAAAATAAAATAAAAGCAGGATTGCCTGCTGCAGATCTGGAAGCATCTGTTGCAGGATAGCAGGTTACAAAGAGTACCTGACATTTATAACAAATCTTAATCAATAAAAATTTAAGTTATGGCATATATAAAAGTTGAAGAAGGAGTTCCCGGTATCAGGAGCCTTGTAATGTTCCGGCCGGCAACTGGAAAACCTTTGTACGAATTGGCACAGGTTTTACTGAGAGGCGAATCGACTCTAAGCGAGGCAGAGCGGGAATTGATTGCAGCGTATGTATCCAAACGCAATGACACCATGTTTTGCATGATGAGTCATGCAGCGGCTTCCCGCGCTCTATTTGGCGACGATAAAAAAATTGTAGACGATGTATTGAAAGACATGCCGCATGCGCCCATCAGCGATAAAATGAAAGCACTGCTAAACATTGCGGGCAAAGTGCAGATACTGGGTAAAGAAGTAAAACCGGAAGATGTGGCCGCAGCAAGAAAAGAAGGCGCAACAGATAAAGAACTGCATGATACTGTTTTGATCGCCGCGGCTTTCAGTATGTACAACCGCTATGTAGACGGGCTGGCAAGCTTTACTCCAACAGATGAAAAAGAATATGAGACAATGGGCAAACGAATGGCAGAGAAAGGATATGTAACGCCCCCATCACCTGAGGGAGAATAATAAAAATCAATTTAGAAACGAATTTAAAACCGGAATTAATAATGCAAACACAATTCATAAACCACTTTCAATATTTCCCCTTAGAGGACAGGGGCAAAACCTTCATAAATCTTGAAAATGATCTTCCCGGTATTCGCGGGCCCATGCAATACAGTCCTGAAACCGGCAAAGCACTGAATGAACTGGCAGAGATCTTACTGCACGATGATAACAACACTTTGTCACGCGGTGACCGCGAAATGATCGGGGCCTATGTTTCATCGCAAAATGACTGCTTCTTTTGCCAGAATGTACACGGTGCTTTAGCGCAATATTATTTTGAATGTGATACACAGTTGATCGATGACATAAAAAAAGATTTCGAGTCAACAACTATCTCACCAAAATTAAAATCACTGCTGAGCATCGCAGGCAGTGTGCAAAAAGGCGGCAAGAGTGTTACCAAAGAGCAAATTCAAAAAGCAAAAGACCTTGGGACAACCGACAAGGAAATTCACGACACGGTATTGATAGCTGCTGCATTCTGTATGTTCAACCGCTATGTAGATGGTCTCAACACATGGGCGCCCACGGACAGGCAGGTTTATATCGATCGTGCTGCTATGCGTGCGAAAGAAGGTTATGCAAATATTGATCTAAACAAATAAAAAGATCAGATCAATACCCCCCAGACGACAAAACTTGCTGAAGAAAAACTTTTTAAATAATCCAAACAAAAAACAAACTATGGCACATATAGATGTAGATCCGAATTTACCGGGCATAAGACAACTCATGGCTTTCAGTCCCGAAACAGCGACGCCCATGGGCAAGCTGGCCAATTTAATGCTGCGTACCAATGAAGGCATAACGATGCCGGAAAGAGAAATGATTGCCACTTATGTTTCTTATCTCAATGATTGCCTTTATTGCCAGCAATCACATGGTGCAATTGTTACCTGCTATTTGAATGATCACCATAAACTAATCAGCCAGGTAACGCAGGACTGTCAGCATGCTGATATTTCGGATAAGATGAAAGCATTGCTGAGCATTGCCGGCAGTGTGCAAAAAGGGGGCAAGCATGTAACAGCCGAACAGATCGAAAAGGCAAAACAGGAAGGTGCAACTGACCGCGATATTCACGACACGGTGTTGATTGCTGCGATGTTTTGCATGTTCAATCGTTATGTGGACGGACTTGCTTCCAATACGCCTACCGATTTGTCTTCTTATCCACTAAGAGCAAAACAAATTGCTGAACATGGTTATGGCAATTATATTTTTTCAACAGCTCAACCCACACAATAAATTTTACCCATTTCCCAAAACTCAGATAACCTGACAAACATGAAAAAATTGATAATAATTACCGGAGTAGTATGGCTGATCATGCTGCCATTTCTTGCCCCTGCTCAAAACAGTACACTTAATTTACAGGTTAGAGAAACAAACGGGCAACCGATTCCCGGTGCTACGATCCTGGTAAATAAAAAAAGAACCCTGGTAGCTGATGCACAGGGAATGGTTACTATCTCCAATGCAGGTAATGCTACCATCAACATCAGTGCTATTGGATATAAATCAAAATCAATAAAAACTGATACATTAACACAGACGACTATTTTTCTTTCTAAAGATGTCGCCAACCTGGATGAAGTAGTGGTGACAGGCCTGGCTACCACAGTTAAAAGAAGAAATCTTGCCAATGCAGTTACAACGATTTCTTACCGCGAACTCAGTGGAACTGCTCCTGCACAAACATTTGATGAAGCGCTGGAAGGAAAAATTCCCGGCGCTTATATCAACGCCAATTCGGGTGCACCCGGCGGCGGCGTATCTATTAAATTGCGGGGCGTAACATCTGTGTATGCTACCACGCAACCACTGTACGTAGTAGACGGTATTTTTGTTGATAACAGTTCTACTTCTGCCGGGCTGAACGCAGTAACAAATGCAGCCAGTGGCGGCTCAGCTACTTCCACACAAGACAACCCATCCAGCCGGATCGCAGATCTGAATCCTGAAGATATTGAGAGCATCGAGATTTTAAAGGGAGCGTCCGCAGCGGCTATATATGGTTCGCGGGCAGCATCAGGTGTTGTAATTATTACCACCAAAAGAGGGAAGCAAGGAAAAACGACTATTAATTTCTCCCAGGATTTGGGCGTAATTACGGCAAGAAAATTATTGGGGGTACGACAATTTACTGCAGAGCGTGCAGCAAGTTTGTCGGGCGATAGCGCAACAAGCGCTGCGCTGCAACAGGAATTTTTAGATGCGCAGAGTGCAGGTCATATTTACGATTATGAAAAGGAAATATATGGAAACACAGGCTTTGCGAGAAATTCAGAACTGAGTATCACAGGTGGCAATGAACAGACGTCATTCTTTTTTTCTGCATCACAAAAAGATGAAGGAGGAATCATAAAACGCACGGGGTATAGTAATACCGGGTTCAGGTTGAATGTCGATCATCACATCAATGATAAAATAAAAATTGGTCTCATCACCAATTATATCAACTCGTCTGCCGACAGGGGTTTATTTGGCAATGATAATGTGGGTGTAACTACGGGCATTGCCTTGTCTTCAACACCCTCATTTGCCCAGTTGCATCCGGATAAAAACGGCAACTATCCAAACAACCCTTTTGCATCGGCGAATCCTTTACAAACAATCGCCTTGATGAAAAACAATGAATCGGTTAACCGGTTTATTGCAGGTCTCAACTTCGAAGCCATATTGCAAAGCAGCACAAAAAGTACGACAAGACTTGTTGCGCGGGGTGGTTTTGATTTTTATAACCTGCAGACAAATGTATTGTTTCCGGGTGTTTTACAATGGCAGGCAATTAACAAGGGAACGTCGATCCAGGGCTTTACAAAAAATTTAAACACCAATTATATTGCTTCGCTGGTAAATGCATTCACGCCTTCCAATAATTTATCATTTACTACATCTGCAGGGTTGACGCAGGAAACGGGCGATTACAATAATCTTCTGAATGTGGCAACACAAATCATCGCCGGTCAAAGCAATGTAAACGAAGCAGGTGCATTAAATGCAACACAGTTTCGCAACAAATATTTGAACACCGGGATCTTTGTGCAGGAAGAAGCCAGCATAATTGATGCAGTAACACTTACTGCCGGTGTACGTTTCGATAGAAGCAGCAACAATGGGGATGCGTCGAAATTTTATACATACCCCAAAGCAGGTGTGTCATGGAATCTTACAAAATCAGGTATTGTGCATCAGGAATTTTTTGACAATGTAAAATTACGCGCAGCCTACGGTGAAGCAAATAACGTTCCGGTGTACGGAAGCAAATTTACCGGGATGGTCATATCTAACGTAAATGGCAATCCGGGTGTGATCGTAAGTACCCAGGAAGGCGATGCGAACATAAAACCCGAAAGGCAGAAAGAACTGGAAACAGGTATTGACTTTAGCGTGTTGAACAGCAGGCTGGGATTTGAACTTACCTATTATAATAAAAGTACCGACGATTTTCTCATGCTCCAGAGCCTGCCGTCGTCATCGGGTTACACGAGTAAATGGGTGAATGCGGGTGACCTACGTAATCGGGGTGTTGAACTGGGCGTAAATGCACTGCCTGTTGAAAGCAGAAATGTAACCTGGAATACATCGGTAAATTTTTGGCTTAACCGTTCGAAAGTAACAAGACTCATCATACCGCCTATACCTCAGGGTTCATTTGGTTATGTACTTGGTTCATTTCAAATTGAACAGGGAAAGTCAGCTACACAAATTGTGGGTCTTAATGGAATGGGAGTTGGTGTGTTAGGCGATGCAGCACCTAAATTCCAGATGAACACCTACAATGAATTAACCTTCTTCAGAAAATGGAGCCTCCGCTTTTTGGTGCACTGGAAATACGGTGGCGACAACATCAACCTTACTTCACTTGAAAATGATTTTGGCGGAACCAGTGCAGACTATGATAAAGTGACCAACAAACTTGGTGTGCCGGATGCTGTTTACCGTATTATGCAAATCGGAACCTCAGCAAAGATATTTGTCCAGGATGCAAGTTATTTACGCGTACGCGAAATAGGTTTATATTATTCATTTAATAAAATACCCGGCCATGTTGTAAAGAACATCCGCGTAGGTGTTTCTCTCAATAATTATATCACCATTACGAAATATAAGTCTTACGACCCCGAAGTTTCCAACTTCGGTTTTGGTTCTACGCAACAGGGATTGAGCACAGGGCTTTCTACCGGTGTTGATGTGGATCCCTACCCGGCAAGCAAACGCGCAGACTTACACATTTCAATCAGCTTTTAATCAACAATGATTATTATTATGAAAAAGATTATTAATATACAAAGCACAATCTTCGTCGCAGCCACCTTGTTGTTTACTGCGTGTAAGAAGGATTATGGTAATTTAAATGGATCTACGGTAGAGGTGTACCAGGATAATGCAACCGTTGCCGAATTGAATAACCTCGTAAGTGGCACGGAATCGGGCATGCGTAATTCTATTGCTTTTTATTTAGATGATGTGGGTACTATCGGAAGAGAAATTTATCATTTCTCCAATTCTGAACCCAGGTATGTTACGGATTTGTTGGGTGCGAGCAGCGCAACATTGAGTGGCAGCAATTTTTACATTGCTACGCCCTGGGCTTCGCGTTATCGCGTGGTAAAAAACTGCAACGTATTAATTGATGCAGCTACCAAATCCACCGTCATCACAGATGCACAACGGAAAGCATATACGGGTTTTGCAAAAACGATCGAGGCATATCAACTCCTTCTCAATTTGAACCTTACCGATTCAAACGGAATCCGGGTTGATGTTTCCGATCCCAATAATCTCGGCCCTATCGTGGATTATAATGCGGGCCTTGCTGCTATTTCAACCTTGCTGGATGAAGGAGCCACCGACCTGGCAGGCGCTGATGTTGCGTTTCCTCTTGCCGGTTTCGGAAAGTTTAGTGACGCTCACGGTTTGATACAATTTAACAAGGCTCTTGCGGCCAGGGTCGACGTGTACGAAAGTAAATGGAGCGATGCTTTGACGGCATTGAGCCAATCGTTCTTCGATTTGAATGGAGATTTTACAACGGGTGTGTATCACGTATTTGGTACCGGCTCGGGGGATCAATTGAATCCTGCTTTTATTCCTCAAAATCAAACCGGGGAAGTGCGTGTAGCGCATCCTTCTTTTGCTACAGATATTTTACCCAACGATGATCGTATTGCCAAAGCAACTTTGCGAAACACTACAGCATCGATTCCTGCAGGGTTAAGCAGCGACAGGGATGTGTGGGTATATACTTCAAGCACAGCACCCATTCCTATCATACGCAATGAAGAGCTGATCCTGATCTATGCCGAAGCGAATATACAGTTGAATGATTTTACAGACGCGATTAAAGCATTAAATATAATCCGTGAAACACATGGCCTTGCAGACTACAGCGGGGCGCAAACGCAAGCTGCATTAATCGACGAAATGCTGTATGAACGGAGGTATTCGTTATACTTCGAAGGACACAGGTGGATAGATATGCGCCGTTACAACCGCCTTGATCAATTACCGCTGGACAGGCCGGATGACAATGTGTGGAGTGAATTTCCGCTGCCTGTAACGGAAAATTAAAAAATGATTTTTTTTCTCACAATCAATAAACCCCTCCCTGTTTCTACAGGGAGGGCCTTTTTGTTAAATGAAAAGGTACATAATTTGAAACGGATATGAAAAAGATTTTTTATACAGGGCTGATCGGCATCTTACTTTTTGAGATAGCCAACGTGTTTTTTATCATGCCACTGCCGGGTAGTCAAAGAATGAACAGCATTGCAATAGCTTACTTCTTATACAGATGGCGATGGGTGTTCAGAAGCCTGTTTCTATTACTGATGATATATGGTTTTTTCAAAACTACATGGAAGCGTTTATGGGTACCGTTAGTATCATTAATTGTTGTATCGGCAGCTTTATACTTTCTCAATTTCGAAATGGCAGCTGATCATATATTTTATCAACCAAAACACCTGGTCTTTGCCGATGCTTCATCCAACAAAGTAGATACCCAACGATTGGTGATTGGAGTCGTGATAAATGGCGAGGCAAAAGCCTATCCCGTAAGGTTCTTAGGGTATCACCACCAGGTACAGGATATTGTTGGGAGCAAAGCCGTGTTGGTAACTTATTGTACTGTGTGCAGAACGGGCCGGGTTTACGAGCCGGTTGTAAATGGTATGCATGAACGATTCAGGCTTGTGGGCATGGATCATTTTAATGCGATGCTGGAAGATGCGACCACAAAGAGTTGGTGGAGGCAGGCCACCGGCCGAGCCATTGCCGGAAAATTGAAAGGATACCAATTACCGGAAGTGCCAAGTTCGCAAACATCTTTGGCGGATTGGTTTCGCTTGTATCCGCACACGCTGGTAATGCAGGCAGATTCTTCTTACATCAGCATGTACGATACTACTTTAAAATATGAAAATGGAACAAGCAGAAGTTCACTTACCGGCACTGATAGTCTTTCCTGGAAAGATAAGTCATGGGTTGTTGGAGTGAAGGCAGGAAACGAATCAAAAGCGTACGACTGGAATGTTTTGACAAAAGACAGAATCATTTATGATAACATTGGTGACACTCCTGTAATGCTGGTACTTGCCAACGATAACAAGAGTTTCTTTGCATTTGCAGCGCCTTACAAAGACGCAAGGATCACAATGCATAATGATACATTATTGATCGGCGCATATGCTTACACGTTAGATGGCAGAGGAATCAATACGTCCTCTTCATTGAAAAAGCTCTTTGCTTCGCAGGAATTCTGGCATAGCTGGCGCACGTTTAATCCGGCGACGAAATTTTAGCGAGATCGCCGCATGTTTGCACTCTATTCTAAAGTAATTCTCCTATCTTTTGGATATTTTACAGAATAACTGATGTGCAATTTTTGTTCTTGGCCAGGTGCAAGTGTGAGCGACCATGTTGCAATTCGACTGTCTTTATCCACCTTTGCATCAGGAGCATCTTCATCTTCCACACCTATTTCCTTTGTAGTCGATATGGGGAACTGATCTGTTACGATCATATTTATAGTATCTTTTTTATTATTTCTTTCGCTGATCTCATATTGCCTGCTATCAGTCCGGTTACTGCCAATGAACCGTTTGGAACTAAATTCTTTTACCAATCTACGCGAGATCTTTACGCCGTTGTCTTTGCCAAGTGATAGCGACAGCGTGTCTCCCGTAGAGCCGAGGTCGATATATGTTTTTCCAAGGTATGCTCCTTCAAAATATAAACTTGCTTCCCCCGATTGCAGATCATAATCCTGCCAGTTGATAACTTTTGCGGTAAGAAAGGCTGACGGATCAATTTTTGGCGTTGAGAAATATTCATACAAAGCAGGTATCTCAAATTGTTTTATTCCTATCGTTGTTGTTTTTCCATCAGTTTCGAGTGTGTATTTGCTGTCAATTTGATAAACTGTTGTTGTTGGCTGGTAGTTCATTGTGACATCGACAGGGTGGATAGTTTCCGGCCTGGGCTCTTTCATTTTTGGAGCACTGTAAGTTCTGTCTGATTCGTCGCTGGTAGTGCCATAAGCAGTCACCACAACCTCTGAAAGTTCGCTTGCGACTCTATCAAGGCTTATGGTAAAATAGCCCGGCTTCGCAATTACCTGTTTCGCTACAAATCCAACTGACGAGACTATCATCGGTGCGTCATAGGCAACATTTGTTATTTTAAAAAAGCCGTTTGCATCGGTGGAACCTGAAGTCCCTGCACCTTTTAAGGAAACAGTTGCAAACGGAACCGGCTCGCCTTTATCATTAACGATCCGTCCGCTCACCATTCCGGCTGTGGCGCCTCTCCCGGAGTAACTTATTGAAGGATCAAAAAAGCTCAACATCCATGGTTGTAATTCTGTCGGCGTGGCATTATCTGTTGGATTACCTGTGCTAAGATTTAATGAAACATCTTTCCACGTTTCACCGCTTCTTTGGAAAACATTTGCATTCATTAAAACATCCAGTGGATGTGATATATTATTCAATCTTACATCATATGTTGGATACCAACCTGCATCTTTTATATTATATGATAATTGGAATTTTACTGATCGTGTTGTTTTGCTTTCTACAATAGCTGTCACCACATATTTGATGCTGTCTTTCTTTTTACTGATCCCGGCAAGTTGTTGCTTAAATTTTTCGTTATCCTGCTGCTCCAGTGTAATACGTTTTTGTATCTCTAACTCTTTTTGATATACATCGGTAAGCCTCTGTCGTTGCAGGTCCAGTGCGTCTTTCAGGTCTGCGGCTTTCACTCCGGATTGGCCACCGATTTCCTGGTTCTTAATAAGCATGGATTCTTCATTTTTATAAATCTCAAGCTGCTTCGCGTCCCAATCAAGGTTATCTTTTGCTGCATTGGCTTTGTCTATCAGCGCGCGTTCTTCATCATCAATTTTTCTCTGGCTTAAAAAATCTTTGGTGGTTTGTACCGACAATAAAGTAATGTCAGCATCTGCTTTTAGTTGCACGCTTTGCTGATCGAGTTGGTTGCTCAGGCCGGCAAAACTAATTTCTGAACGACCGGGCGTGATGGACACAGAGGAAGATCGCTCCACTCTTGCCCCGGAAGTGTACACGGTTACTTTATTAATGGTTGTTTCTGCAGAAATTTTTTTTGTTTGTGCTCCCGCAAGGCTGGCAAGGAGCACGTACGCGATAGTCAGAAAATGGCGCATAAGTTATAGAATTTGTTAGTGATTATTTTTTGAAACCATAATTAGGCGATCCAATTATTTTTCTAGGCGATCCAATTATTTTTCGCCATCGAAATGATGCAATGGTTTTCGATTTTGCATAAACACCGATTAAAAATTTTAATTCCTAATTTTGCGCCTTCAAAAAAAATGAAGCGTAATGATTAGTGTAAATAATGTGACGTTAGCTTTTGGCAAAAGGGTATTGTTCGATGAAGTGAATATCAATTTCACCAAAGGGAATTGCTATGGAATTATCGGGGCAAATGGTGCAGGAAAATCTACTTTCCTAAAAATTATCAGCGGCGATATAGAGCCCAACAAGGGTTCGGTAAGCATCACGCCTGGAGAAAGAATGGCCGTGCTGAGGCAAAATCAATTTGAATTTGATGATGTGACCGTCCTGAATACAGTACTGATGGGTTACAAAGAAATGTGGGATGTGATGCAGGAAAAGGATGCCATTTACATGAAAGAAGATTTTAGCGAAGAAGACGGACTGAGAGCGGGGCATCTCGAAGCAGAGTTTGGTGAGATGGGCGGCTATACAGCCGAAAGCGATGCAGCTACTTTGCTTAATCAATTAGGTGTGCCAGATGAAGTGCACCAAATGCTCATGAAAGACGTGGCGGCAAATATGAAAGTTCGGGTATTGCTCGTACAGACTTTGTTTGGCAATCCTGATATATTATTATTAGATGAGCCCACCAACAACCTTGATGTTGATACTATTTCATGGCTCGAAAACTTTTTGGCAGACTATGAAAACATAGTGCTGGTGGTAAGTCACGACCGACACTTCCTCGATGCAGTTTGTACGCATGTGGCTGATGTGGATAAACAGAAGATCAGAATTTATACCGGTAACTATACTTTTTGGTATGAGAGCAGTCAGTTAGCAGCACGACAAGCGACAGATAAAAACAAAAAACTGGAGGAAAAGAAAAAAGATCTGTTGGAATTCATTGCGCGGTTCAGTGCCAATGCGTCTAAGAGCAGGCAAGCTACTTCGAGAAAGAAGGCTTTGGAAAAACTCCAGTTTGAAGATATTACTCCCAGCAACAGAAAATATCCCGGAATTATTTTCAAACCGGATCGCGATGTAGGCAACCAGATATTGAATGTAGAGAAGCTGGAGAAAATTATTGACGGGAGAACGCTATTTAGCAATGTGACATTTGATGTGGTAAAAGGGCAGAAGATTGCATTTTTGAGTCAGGACCCTGTTGCACTCACTTCTTTTTTTGAAATTATCAATAACAGGATAAAAGCTGATAAGGGAAAGTTTGAATGGGGAAGTACCATTACATCTGCTTACCTGCCTAACGATAATTCGGAATTTTTCACCGGCAGTCTTTCGCTCCTCGACTGGCTTAGGCAATTTGTTCCGCCAACTGTTACCGATGTGGATGAAGATTTTTTGCGGGGCTTTTTAGGTAAAATGTTGTTCAGTGGCGATGAAATCAGGAAGAAGACAAATGTGCTTAGCGGAGGCGAGAAGGTGAGGTGCATGATCAGCCGTATGATGTTGCAAAATCCCAACGTAGTAATATTAGACGAACCGACCAATCATCTTGATCTTGAGAGCATCACTGCATTTAATGACGGGATGATAGCTTTTCCGGGAATCGTGTTAATGACTACGCACGACCATCAATTCATGCAAACTGTGGCTAACCGCATCATTGAGATCACGCCTAAAGGAACTATTGACAGGCTTTGTGCGTATGACGAATATATTGCTGACGAAAGAATAAAACAATTGCAGCATGAATTGTACAATTGATTATGCACATCATGTTAAAAATTAAAAGTTAAAAAACGTTCGTATCACAGCAAATTGTAATGCGAAATACAGGATTTGAATATTTTTGTTGCGATCGAAAACAAATCGACATTAAAATACTTTTATGAAAAAGATCCTTTTATTTTTTGCAATAAGTGTTATTGCAGCATCCGGAACGCAAGCTCAAACCTATACTACCGCTATTGGCGCCAAATTTTATACCGGTGCACCTTCATTTGGTGGTCTGAACATCCGCTATAGCAATAGTGAGAAAAGTGCATTGGAAGGTTCATTGCTATTTACGAGTGGCGCCGTAGGCCTTGAGGGGTTATACGAATACCAGGCACCCATTCAGGGGGTTACTAACTTACAGTACTACCTTGGTGGCGGCGGATTATTGGCATTTGGTTCGGGGTATTATGGTAACAGCACCGGTTTTGCATTAAGGCTTACTGGCGGAATTGATTACAAATTTGAAGATGCGCCCATAGATGTGAGCCTTGGCCTCGATCCATTCTTTTACCTGACGCCTGCCACAAGTTCCTATTTTACCGTAGGTATTGGCTTAAGGTACGTATTGAGATAAGATCTTTGCCTTACCCGGATAAACGATTCCCGCTCACTCATATGAATTGTACGGGAATTTATTTTATAATACATACGGATGCGAAAAAAAATAATTGCCTTTATCGATTTTTTTTATCCTCCTTTTCAGAGAATTATGCCGGAGCAAACTTTTCGATATGCAGTTTGCGGCGGTAGTAATACGTTGCTGGGTTTGGTAATTTACTATATCGGGTTTCATTACATTTTTGAAAAAGAAAATTTTAATGCCGGCATCGTGGTATTCAAACCGCACAATGCCTCGCTGTTTCTTGCAGGTTGCATTTCATTTATCATAGGTTTTACTTTAAATAAATATTTTGTCTTTTTCGACTCCTATCTGCGAGGAAGAGTTCAGTTGTTTCGCTATTTCCTGTCATTCATAGTAAACCTGTTCATCAATTATTTTATACTGAATATTTTTGTGATCTACCTGCATATGGATGCGGTTGTATCACAGGTGATAGCCACATTTATCGTTATTATTATCAGCTACCTCACCCAAAAGCATTTCACTTTCCGGGTTAATAAATCAGGGGCCAGTATGGACAATCTTGCTGACCGGGAACTACTTTAATAGTCTGCCATTTTTGCACTTCTCTTTCATTGGCATAAACATTGTCAATCAACTACTATAAAAAATCAAATTATGGCAAAAATTATAGGGATTGACCTGGGAACAACGAATAGCTGCGTGGCGGTTATGGAGGGAAATGAACCCGTCGTAATTGCTAATGATGAAGGCCGTCGTACGACGCCCAGCGTAGTTGCTTTCCTGAAAAATGGTGAACGCAAAGTAGGAGACCCTGCCAAAAGACAGGCTATAACTAACCCGACCAACACTATCATGAGTGTAAAGCGTTTTATGGGACATAAGTGGGACGAAGTGACTTCAGAGGCAGGACATTGGAGCTATAAAGTCGTAAAAGGTGACAATAATACGGTTCGTATTGATATTGATGGAAGACATTACACTCCACAGGAAATTTCTGCAATGATCCTGCAAAAGATGAAGAAAACTGCAGAAGATTATTTGGGACAGGAGGTGAATGAAGCAGTGATCACCGTGCCTGCATATTTTAATGATTCGCAGAGACAGGCTACCAAAGAAGCCGGTGAAATTGCAGGATTGAATGTACGTCGTATCATCAACGAACCGACTGCTGCAGCGCTTGCATACGGTTTGGATAAAAAAACAGTCGATCAAAAGATTGCGGTATTCGACCTGGGTGGTGGTACATTCGATATATCCATTCTGGAATTGGGAGATGGTGTTTTCGAAGTGAAATCGACCAATGGTGATACGCACTTGGGTGGTGATGATTTTGATAAAGTGATCATGGACTGGCTTGCTGACGGGTTCAAGAAAGACGAAGGAATTGATCTGCACAAAGACCCGATGGCATGGCAGCGTTTGAAAGATGCTGCTGAAAAGGCCAAGATTGAGTTATCATCTTCCAGCGAGACTGAAATTAATCTTCCTTATATTACTGCTGTGGATGGTATGCCGAAACACCTCGTAAAGAAACTTACCCGGGCACAGTTCGAAAAACTGGCCGATGATTTGTTTACGCGTTGTTTAAAGCCTTGTGAACTCGCATTGAAGGATGCCAGTATGAGCGTTTCAGACATTGACGAAGTGATTCTGGTGGGGGGGTCTACGCGTATTCCGAAAGTACAGGAAATAGTAGAAAAATTCTTCGGAAAGAAACCCAATAAGAGTGTAAATCCTGACGAAGTAGTGGCCGTGGGAGCCGCAATCCAGGGTGCAGTATTAACGGGCGAAGTAAAAGATGTATTGTTGCTCGATGTTACTCCGCTTTCGTTGGGTATTGAAACAATGGGTGGTGTGATGACAAGATTGATCGAATCCAATACGACTATCCCTACCAAAAAAACAGAGGTATTCTCTACCGCCAGCGATAATCAGCCAGGTGTGCAAATTCACATACTACAAGGTGAACGCCCGATGGCCAGTCAGAATAAGAGCCTTGGTACATTTAATTTAGATGGAATTCCACCGGCTCCGAGAGGGGTTCCGCAGATTGAAGTGACATTTGATATTGACGCAAATGGTATTTTGAATGTATCTGCAAAAGATAAAGGCACTGGTAAGTCGCATAATATCCGCATTGAAGCAGGAAGTGGTTTGGGCAAGGATGAAATTGAGAGAATGAAGAATGAAGCAAAAGTCAATGAGGCCAGCGATCGTGCTGCAAGAGAAAAAGTGGATAAGGTAAACCAGGCAGATAGCTTGATATTCCAGACCGAAAAGCAGCTGAAAGAATATGGAGACAAGATTTCTGCTGATAAGAAATCTGCTATCGACGGGGCACTTGCCAAGTTGAAAGAAGCCCACAAATCGCAGGACGTAAGTGCTATTGATACTGCAGTTGCTGACGTAAATAACGCATGGACTGCGGCAAGTGAAGAAATGTATAAGGCTTCGCAACAAGCGGGCCCGGGTGCCGACGGCAATGCCAATGCCAATGAGCAGCAGGGTGGAGGAAGTGAAACAGTAAATGCAGGTGATAATGTTACCGATGCAGAATTTGAAGAAGTAAAATAATGGTTTTAAGAGTTTGATAGAAAGAGGTTGCAATTTTGCAGCCTCTTTTTTTATTTCAACCAATTAAAAATTACATTTGCAAATCATTATCTCTTAAAAACCATCAGCAGGATATTAAAACGCACCATTATGATCCGAAGACTTCTTAGCCTTATTATTTTCACAACATTTTTACTTTCAACGAACACAGGTTTTGCATTTGCCGTGAGGCCATTGCCGGGCACAAATGGCTCAGCTTTAAAAGATTTTAATTATTTGCGTGGGGATGTTTTTGTAAAAATGTCTGCAAGGGAGTTTGCCAAAGCCTCGGGAACGCATCTTAACTTCTTTCAACGGATGTATTTTACCGTGATCAAGCACCAGGTAAAGCGGGATTTGAAGCATAATCCCAACCTGATGATTACAGACTACTACGATACTGCTGCCGGTAAGTTTAAATTTAATGCGCTGTGGTTTGTCATTGCCGCTATTATTGGACCATTTGGTGTTTTGCTCGCCTATTATTCTCATCATCAAAAGAACGGCCCTAATAAAAAAGACCGGACCACATCCGCATGGCTGGGCTTTGCATTTTGGATTTTGTGGTTCGGGTACATTTTTATTTTTTAACTTTCGTGCTACCAGCCTCTGATACATTTACAGACCGCACTACCTACAACATAATGTGTAAATTTTACATTTTAATACAAAACATTTAAATTGCTGCATTAATTGCCTGATGATGACGATTCACTTTTACCTGAGGTATCACACGAACTACGGACAAACGCTATTTTTAACAGGCAATATCAACCTGCTGGGTAACAGCGACACTGCCAACGCAGTTGAAATGTCTTATTATAACAATGACTATTGGCATGTAAAAATTGATCTGGCCGACGACTTTGATGATACTATCAACTACAAGTATTTTTTAAAAGATGCAGACCGAGCTGAAATATTTGACGGGGAAGAAGACCGCTCGCTTGATTTTTCATCAATAAAGACAAAGAGCATCGCAGTCTGGGATGTATGGAACGGGGGCAATGATTTCCGAAATGCCTATTTTACGCGGCCCTTCAGCAAAGTGCTCCTCTCTCATGTAGGCCGGGTGAGAAAGCGCGCTATAAAACATTTCACTCATGAATTCAGAGTAAAAGCTCCGCTGCTTCAACCGGGCGAAGTGATTTGCATGAGTGGTTCTACTCCGAATCTTAAGAATTGGAGTACGTCAGAACCTATTATAATGACACCAAGAAACAATTGGTTTGTAGCTAATATTACGTTGACTAAAAATGACTGGCCTGCTACTTACAAATATGGGATATACAATGTGAATGAAAAGAGATTTGTGTGTTTCGAAGACGGAGAAAATCGTTTCCTTCAAAGGGGCGATGAAAAAGATAAAGTAATCATTTTGCATGATGGCTTTGTGAATTGCAGTACGTTCATCTGGCGGGGTGCCGGCGTATCTATTCCGGTTTTTAGTCTCCGGTCTAAGAAAAGCTTTGGAGTAGGGGAGTTTACGGATATTCCCTTATTGGTTGACTGGGCAAAAAAGACAGGATTGAAATTGATTCAGATTTTGCCTGTAAATGATACCACTGCTACACACACTGCTGCTGACTCATATCCTTATGGTGCTATTTCTGCTTTTGCCATTAATCCGGTATATATCAATCTTGAAAAAGTTGCAGGCAGAGAACATGCCGACATCATAAAGCCATTGAAGAAAAAACAGAAGCAATTAAATGATCTCCCTTCGATAGATTATGGAAAGGTGATGAAGTTTAAATGGGCGGCATTGAAAGAAATATACCAGGCAAGCAAGGAAAGATTCAGGAATGATCTTGACTATTTTGAATTCTTTGATGTAAACCGGCATTGGCTTGTGCCTTATGCAGCATTTTCATATCTGCGTGACAAATACAAGACGGCTGATTTTAACAAATGGAAAAATCATAATTTGTATGATGAGGCAGAAATTCAAAAAGTGGTGGCTCCTTCGAAATCACATTATGACGACATCGCATTTTTCTATTTTGTACAGTATCACCTGCACCTGCAGTTAAAAGCCGCAGTGGATTACGCCCATAAAAACAAAGTAGTATTGAAAGGAGATATTCCCATTGGTATACATCGGTACAGTTGCGATGCCTGGGCCAACGAAAGCCTGTATAACATGAATGAACAGGCAGGCGCACCGCCTGACGATTTTGCTATAAAGGGTCAGAACTGGGGCTTCCCGACTTACAATTGGGATCGTATGAGACAGGACAGTTTTCAATGGTGGCGTAACCGTTTCGATCAGATGAGCGATTACTTTGACGCTTTTCGCATCGATCATATCCTCGGGTTCTTCCGGATATGGAGTATCCCGATACACTCAGTAGAAGGCATTATGGGTCGTTTTGTACCCGCTATTCCTGTGGACATTTCGGAATTTCACAATAACCATATCTGGTTTAATTATGACCGCTATTGTAAACCTTTTATAACGGAAGAAATTCTCGATCAAACGTTTCATGGCAATAAAGATTTTGTAAAACAAAATTTTCTCGATTCAATTGACGAAGGACACTATGCACTCAGGGATGATTTCAATACGCAGCAAAAAGTGGCCGCATGGTTCGAGGGAAATGATGTAACCAACGGAAAAGAGTTGAGGCAGGGACTATTTGATTTGATCAGTAATATTATCCTGATAGAAGAAGAAAATTCGGGTGGCACAAAATTTCATTTTCGTATAAGCATTGCCGGTACCTCATCCTTTCAACATCTGGAGTACAATACAAGAGAGCGTTTGCATGATTTATACGTAAATTATTTCTATCGCCGGCAGGATCATTTCTGGAGGCAAGAGGCTATGAAGAAATTGCCCCAGCTCAAGCAAAGTACCAACATGCTTATCTGTGGTGAAGATTTGGGAATGGTACCGGCATGTGTACCGGAGGTGATGCAAAATCTCGGAATGCTGAGTCTTGAAATTGAGCGAATGCCCAAAGATTCCAATCGTGAATTCTTTCATCCCAATGACGCGCCCTATCTTTCCGTTGTGACGCCATCTACTCACGACATGAGCACTATCAGGAGCTGGTGGGAGGAAGACCGGGGCAAGACGCAGCGTTTTTATAATAGCATGCTTGGCCATTCCGGCGAGGCTCCCATGTTTTGTGAACCCTGGATTAATAAAGAAATTGTTTTACAACATTTATATTCACCTGCTATGTGGAGTATATTCCAGTTGCAGGATATGATGGGCATCGATGGGAAAATACGCAGGGAAAACCCGGGCGAGGAAAGAATCAACGTGCCGTCTGATCCTCATCACATTTGGTCTTATCGCATGCATCTTCCGCTGGAGCAATTGTTGAAAGAAGAAGATTTTAATAACGAAATAAAAAGATCCGTAACAGAAAGTGGCCGGTAACTGCGCGTACCCCTCACCGTTATATTTGCATAATGAAAATTTCTTTTAAGGCCATTAGTCTCCCGTTCAGGTATCCATTCACTATTTCGAAAGGAACCAAAACTCATCAGTCCTCTTTATTAACAGAGATCGATTTTTTTGGCACCAAAGGCTATGGTGAAGCGCCTGCAATCAAGTATTATGATATTACCGTAGAAAAAATGATTGCCGACCTGGAAGCAAAGAAAAGTGTAATCGAAAAGTTTTCCTTCACGCAACCGGAAAGATTCTGGCATTTTCTGCATCATTTAATTCCACAGAATCCTTTTTTAGTTTGTGCCCTCGATATTGCAGGATGGGACATATATGGTAAACTTCAAAAAACACCGCTGTATCGTTTGTGGAAAGGTGATATTTCAAAAAGCCCGGTTACAGATTATACCATAGGTATTGATACCATCGATAAGATGGTTAGCAAGATGAATGAAAAACCGTGGCCCATTTATAAGATCAAGCTGGGTACCAATCGCGATATTGAAATAATCAGCGAGTTGAGAAAGCACACTTCATCCGTTTTCAGGATTGATGCAAATGCTGCATGGACAAAAGACGAGGCTTTGGAAAAAATAAAAATATTCAAAGACTTCGGCGTTGAATTTATTGAACAGCCGCTTGCAAAAGATGATTGGGAAGGAATGAGATTTTTATATGAACATTCGCCCCTGCTATTGATGGCAGATGAAAGCTGTGTATTTGAAGATGATGTGGAGAAATGCTATCAGCATTTTCATGGCATTAATATTAAGCTCACCAAGTGCAGCGGTATTACTCCCGCGCTGCGTATGATTTCGAAAGCCCGTGAATTAAATATGAAAGTGATGGTCGGCAGTATGAATGAAAGCTCGGTAGGTACGGCTGCAATCACCCAACTGATGCCCTTTGTAGACTATGCAGATGCCGACGGTCCATTGTTGCTGGCGGAAGACGTTGCCAGGGGAATCGGATTTGACAAGGGTAGAATAATCTATTCAAATGCACCAGGAACAGGGGTTTTGATCGACTCATTTTAAATTTATCAAAAAAATTTTGGAAGAATAGATTTTCAATCTTTACTTTGCAACGCCATGAACAAAAAATTTCATATACTCCATCATCATACAGTACCACAGTGTAAGCTATGTTGATTGGTATATAATAAACATATTTTCAAAAGGGCTTACTGAAAAGTGAGCCCTTTTAATTTTGTAAATTTTATCTATGCTAAAAATAGCGATCCAAAAATCAGGACGACTCTACGATCATTCTTTGCAATTGTTGAAAGAATGCGGTATTGAAATTAACAATGGCAACAGGCAGCTAAAGGCAATCGCTTTTAATTTTCCGCTTGAAGTGTTCTTTCTTCGTGATGATGATATTCCACAGTATGTCTTTGACAAAGTAGCCGATATTGGATTTGTTGGAGAGAACGTGGTTTATGAAACGGGCAAGGACATTGACGTGGTAACCAAATTGGGATTTGGCAAATGCAGGTTGAGCATTGCTGTTCCTAAAAATATGGAATATAAAAACGTTGCTGACCTTGACAACTTAAAAATCGCTACATCTTATTCCAGGCTTTTAAAAAATTATTTAACCGATAAAAATGTAAATGCCGAAATTCATGAGATTAGTGGTTCGGTAGAAATTGCACCGGGAATTGGGCTGGCCGACGCAATTTGTGATTTGGTAAGCAGCGGCAGCACATTAGTCACCAATGGATTGAAGGAAGCGGAAGTAGTATTGCAATCTGAAGCTGTGTTGGTAGCAAATAAAAATTTGTCAGCAGAAAGTAAAGCGATTCTTGAGAAACTGCTCTTACGTATCGATGCGGTGAAGGCGGCAAAGAATAACAAATACATTATGCTGAATGCGCCGAATGATCAGTTGAAAAATATTGCGTCAGTGTTACCGGGCATGAAAAGCCCCACTATTGTGCCATTAGCTGAAACCGGCTGGAGCAGCGTGCAAAGCGTGGTCAATGAAAGTGATTTCTGGAATATTATTGAAAAATTAAAATCATTCGGCGCTCAGGGCATTTTGGTTGTGCCGATTGAAAAAATGATTTTGTAATGGAAGACATTTTTATAAACCCACAACCAGGAGATTGGCCGCAATTAATAACAAGGCCCGTGATCAATTCTGAAGAACTGGAACAAACTGTGAGCGAAATCATTCGCCAGGTGAGGCTCCATGGCGACGATGCAGTGAAGGACTATTCATATAAGTTTAATGGGTATTCGCCGCAAAATTTGTGGGTAACAAAAGATGAAATTACATCGGCAACTGAAAAAATTAACCTCGCTCTAAAAAGAGCGATCATAACTGCGAAAAAGAACATTGAGAAATTTCACAGGCAACAGGTAGAGAAAATAACAAAGGTAGAAACTATGCCCGGCGTGATTTGCTGGCGAAAAAGTATTGCAATCAACCGGGTAGGTTTATATATACCCGGCGGTTCGGCACCTTTGTTTTCTACATTGCTCATGCTCGGTATCCCGTCAAAAATTGCGGGTTGCAGAGAAATAGTAGTGGCAACACCGCCGCAATCTGACGGTAGCGTGAACGAAGTTGTATTATTTGTCGCAGGTCTTCTTGGTATCGATAAAATTTATAAAGCGGGTGGAGCGCAAGCCATTGCGGCAATGGCCTATGGCACGCAAATGATGGATAAAGTATATAAGATATTTGGACCGGGCAATCAATATGTAACCTGTGCAAAGAAGCTGGTGAATAGTGATGGTGTTGCGATCGATATGCTTGCCGGGCCAAGTGAGGTAGCTATTTACGCGGATGAAACCTGTGTTCCGGAATTCGTTGCTGCAGACCTGCTGAGCCAGGCTGAACACGGCGCCGACAGCCACGTAGTACTGGTATCCACAAAACAAAAGATCATTCGTGAGGTAATGGATGAAATAGAAAATCAATTGCCATCGCTCGAAAGAAAAGCTATTGCTGAAAAATGCCTTTTGAATAAACGACTCGTTGTTATTAAGAATAAAAAGACTGCATTTGATTTTTTAAATGCATATGCGCCGGAACATTTAATTATTGCTTCCAAAAATGCGAATAGCCTTAGCCGTTATGTTATCAATGCGGGGAGTGTTTTTTTGGGAAATTACTCTCCGGAAAGTGCAGGCGATTATGCATCCGGCACGAATCACTCTTTGCCTACAAACGGAACTTCTGCCGTAACTGCGGGTGTATCGGTAGATAGCTTTGTAAAGAAAGTAACTTTTCAAAGGATCAGCCATAAAGGAATAAAAGCAATTGGAAATACGATTGGGCAAATGGCGGAGGCTGAAGGATTGCAGGCGCACCGCAATGCAGTGAGCATAAGGATTAACAAAGAAAAGAATAAGTCATGAACGGATTTGATCTGGATAAACTGATACGGCCAAATATTAAAACGCTGAAACCCTATTCATCAGCAAGAAGTGAATACACCGGCGATGCATCTGTGTTCCTGGATGCGAATGAAAATGCATTCGGCTCCCCGCTCGATGATGATTTTAACCGTTATCCCGATCCGCTGCAGTTAAAATTGAAGCAGGAACTTTCCCAAATAAAAGGCGTGCCGGTTCAAAATACTTTTATCGGCAATGGCAGTGATGAAGTAATTGACCTGGCATTCAGAATTTTTTGCGAACCGGGCAAAAGCAATGTGATCATTTGTCCGCCAACGTATGGTATGTATAAGGTTTGTGCAAATATTAATGACGTAGCCATCAAAGAAGTAAATCTCACAGCCGGTTTTCAGCTTGATCCTGATAGAATATTAGAGGTAAAGGATAAGGATACCCGAATTATTTTTATTTGTTCGCCTAACAATCCAACGGGAAATAATTTGAACAGACTGGATATAGAAATGCTGCTAAATAATTTCCAAGGCATAGTTTTGATTGATGAGGCCTATATCAATTATTCTGCACAAAAAAGTTTTATTCAGGAACTGACAGAATATGAAAATCTTATTGTAATGCAAACGCTTTCGAAAGCGTGGGGACTGGCTGCGTTACGCCTTGGGATTGCATTTGCGTCGGAGAGGATCATTGAGCTGTTTAATAAGGTAAAGCCGCCGTATAATATCAATCTTGCCTCACAACAGTTGGGCGTACAGGCCCTGTCGAATATTTCCGAAGTAAATGACAAAATAAAATTAACCTTGCAGCAAAGAAATCTTTTACAGCAGGAACTTCCGAAATTTAATTTTATTAAAAAGGTATACTCTTCCGACACGAATTTTATTTTAGTGAAAACAGATAATGCCGATAAACTATACCAATATTTAACCAATAAAAAGATCATTGTACGAAACAGAAGCATGGAACCTTTGTGTGAAAATTGCATACGCATTACCGTAGGCACGCCGGCGGAAAATGAAATATTATTGGAAGCATTAAAAGAATATGCATGAGCAAAAAAGTTTTATTTATTGACCGCGACGGAACGCTAATAAAGGAAGCGCCACCAACCTATCAATTGGATGCATTCAACAAACTGGAGTTTTATCCGCACATGTTCGAATATCTTTCACGGATTGTGCAGGAGCACGATTTTGAGTTGGTAATGGTCACTAACCAGGATGGCCTGGGAACGCCGTCTTTTCCGGAAGAGCATTTCTGGCCGATTCAAAATTTTATCATGCGCGCCTTGCAAAATGAAGGGATTATTTTTTCAGAAGTTTGTATCGACAGGAGTTTTCCTTATGAGAATAAGCCCACCCGGAAACCGGGTACAGGAATGCTTACCGCTTATATGAACAATTATGAATACGATTTAAAAGGTTCATTCGTTATCGGGGATAGAATTACCGATGTAAAGCTGGCACATAACCTCGGCTGCCGGGCATTCTGGCTCAATAATCACGATAATCTCGGTGCGGGAGAAACTGAAATCTCTGATGGAGATTTGAAAAAAGTGCTTGCCCTGCAAACGCAAAATTGGGTAGATATTTATAATTATTTGAAACTGCCTCCAAGGAAAGTTCATCATGTTAGAAATACCAATGAAACAAAAATAGATATTGAACTAAATCTTGACGGCAACGGTTACACAAAAAACAATACAGGCATCGGGTTTTTTGATCACATGCTCGATCAGTTGGGAAAACATTCGGGTATTGACCTTTCTGTTATCTGCAATGGTGATTTGCATATAGATGAACATCATACCATAGAAGATGTCGGCATCGCGTTGGGCGAAGCATTCTTACTGGCCCTCGGCAATAAACGGAGCATTGAACGTTACGGTTTTGTTTTGCCCATGGATGATGCGCTGGCACAGGTGGCTATTGATTTTGGTGGAAGAAACTGGCTGGTGTGGAACATAGAGTTTAAGCGTGAAAAAATTGGAGAGATGCCCACGGAAATGTTCTTTCATTTTTTTAAATCGTTTAGCGATGCCGCAAAATGTAATCTGAATATAAAAGCAGAGGGACAAAATGAACATCATAAGATTGAAGCAGTGTTCAAGGCTTTTGCCAAATCAATTAAGATGGCGATACGTCGCGATCCGAAAAGCGATTCATTACCGACCACCAAAGGGATTTTATGAGCGTAGCAATTATTCAATATAATGCGGGCAATGTACAGAGCGTGTTGTATGCTTTGCAACGGTTAGGCGTAGACGCAGTTGTCAGCGCTGATTCGGATGTTATAAGATCTGCAGACAAAGTAATTTTCCCCGGCGTAGGTGCGGCAGGATCTGCTATGGATTACCTGAAAAAAAATAATCTTGACAAATTAATTGTATCACTGACCCGCCCTGTTCTCGGTATTTGTCTTGGACTGCAGCTAATGTGTGCGCATAGTGAAGAAGACGATACTACTTGCCTTGGAATTTTTGATGTGCCAGTGAAGAAGTTTAGGAAACCGGAGAATGATCATTCCATAAAAATTCCGGAGATGGGTTGGAACAATATTTATAATCTTTCTTCCCCGTTGTTCCAAAATGTGCCGGAAAATTCTTTCGTATATTTTGTGCATAGTTATTATGCAGTACTATCGCCGCAAACGATTGCTACCACTGATTATATAGTGCCTTATTCTGCTGCGATACATAAGGATAACTTTTATGGTGTGCAGTTTCATGCCGAGAAGTCTGCTGAAGCCGGAGCACGTATGATTGAAAATTTTTTAAAGTTAACCTGATGGAAATAATACCTGCAATAGACATAATGGATGGCAAATGTGTCCGTTTGCAAAAGGGTGATTTCAGCAAGCAGACGATTTATAGCAGTGACCCGCTTGCAATTGCCAGGCGATTTGAAGATGCAGGAATCACCCGACTCCATATGGTGGATCTTGACGGTGCTAAAGGGAATCCATTACAAAACGTTAATGTGTTGGAAAAGATCGCATCGGGTACTTCGTTGAAAATTGATTTTGGTGGGGGAATAAAAAAGACAGACAACCTGAAAAGCGTGTATAATGCCGGCGCTGCAATGATAAGCCTGGGAAGTGTAATCGTTACTGCACCGGAACTTTTTGAAGAATGGGTAAATCAATTTGGCGCTGATAAATTTCTGCCCGGTGCCGACGTCCTGGATCGTCAAATAAGGATTCACGGATGGGAGGAGGATGCAGGTATCGATATTTTTGGATTCATTGACAAACTGGTTCGCTTACACATCAATGCTTTTTTTTGTACGGACATTTCAAAGGACGGCATGATGCAGGGGCCTTCCGTTTTTTTATATGAAGAAATTTTGGAAAATTATCCTTCCATCAATCTTATTGCCAGCGGTGGCGTTTCCTGTTATGATGATCTGTTCACACTGCAGCATATCGGCTGCAGCGGGGCCATAATTGGCAAGGTATTTTACGAAGGGAAGATTTCTTTACAACAAATCAGCGATTTTATAAAACAGTAATATGCTTGCCAAAAGAATTATTCCCTGTCTTGATATTGATAATGGCAGAACCGTGAAAGGTGTCAACTTTGTTGATATCCGCGATGCGGGTGATCCCGTAGAACTGGCGATGCATTACTCACGACAAGGCGCAGACGAAATCGTGTTCCTTGATATTACCGCAACTGTTGAGAAAAGAAAAACGCTTGCTGAGCTGGTGAAAAAAATTGCTGCACACATCAATATCCCGTTCACGGTTGGCGGAGGCATCGGCTCGGTTGATAATGCATTTGAATTATTGCAAAACGGCGCTGATAAAATTTCGGTAAACTCCGCAGCCTTTCGCAATCCGCAATTGATTCGTGAGATGGAGCATGAATTCGGTAGCCAGTGTGTGGTATTAGCCATTGATACAAAAAAGGAAGAGAATGGTGAATGGTATGTGTATTTGAATGGCGGTCGCGTGAAAACAGGATCACGTACTTTCGACTGGGCCACGCAGGCTGTGGATCTCGGTGCAGGCGAAATACTGCTTACGTCAATGAACAACGATGGTACAAAGAACGGTTTTGCCGAAGATATAACCTTGCAATTGTCGGATGCATTTGACGTACCGGTAATTGCATCAGGTGGCGCCGGCAATATGCAGCACTTTGCCGACGTTTTTATAAATGCGCATGCAGATGCAGCCCTGGCGGCCAGCGTTTTTCATTATAAAGAAATGGAAATACCCGTCTTAAAAAAATATTTATCGGGAAAAAATATTAATGTTCGGTTATGACAACACACTACGCTGAGATGGTAAAGCGTCTCGATTTTTCGAAATATCCCCATGAGTTGATTCCGGCGATCGTTCAGGATGCATCTACCAACGTGGTCCTGATGCTGGGTTACATGAATAGAGAGGCACTGCTGGAAACGATAGAGTCTGGATTGGTAACTTTTTACAGCAGGAGCAAGCAACGGTTATGGGTAAAAGGAGAAACGAGCAAGAATTATCTTCATTTGGTAGAAATAAAAAATGATTGCGATTTTGACACGCTATTGATAAAAGCCAAACCTGATGGCGTCGTTTGCCATACCGGCGCCGATACATGCTTTAATGAAGATAATTTTTCTAACGAGTTTTTGCGCACACTCGAAAAGATCATACTTGGCAGAAAAAAACATCCCGTCTCAGGTTCATACACATCTACCTTATTTAAGAAAGGCTTAAATGCCATCGCGCAAAAAGTAGGAGAGGAAGCGGTGGAACTGGTTATCGAAGCCAAAGACAATCATAAAAAGCTTTTTCTGAATGAAGCCGCAGATCTCTTGTTTCATTATATGGTTTTATTAAGAGAGAAAAATATTGAGTTCGATGAGGTGATTGAGATTTTGAAAGAGAGGCATCAGCGGTAGTTAACCTCCTTTATTCATTTGCTTTTGTGAAAGCTGGCCGTAAATTCATTTTGTTTTTTCCCGATAAAATAGGTTTGAAAAAAAAATTTTGGAATACTACGAAATATTCGTAGATTTACGAAAAATTCGTAGAAATGGAAAAGCTCACCATCCAGGAAGAAGAGGCTATGCTGGCTGTCTGGCAGACCGGCGAAGGAAATGTAAAAGCATTCCTTGAACAGGTAAAAGGCGAAAAACCTCCCTACACAACATTTGCGTCTACTATTAAAAACCTTGAAAAAAAGGGATACCTGCAAAGCCGGCTGGTAGGTAATGCATATCTGTATAAACCAGCCATCAGTCATGCCGACTACAAAAAGAAATTTATTAACGGCGTGGTGAAGAACTATTTTGAAAACTCGTATAAAGAGATGGTCAACTTTTTTGTGCAACAAAAAAAATTATCTGCGGACGAGCTTAAGGCGATCATAAAAATGATCGAGGAAGGCAAATAAACAGGTATAACGTAAACTAATAATAGAAAACACCCATTTCAATTATGCCGGACATCATCAGTTATATGCTCAAGCTTAGCATCAGCCTTTCGGTAGTGTACCTGTTTTATTTTTTCATATTGCGCAGGCTCACTTTTTATAACTGGAACCGGTGGTATTTGCTCTCGTATACCGTGTTGAGTTTTTTTATTCCTTTTATTGACGTTACTTCCCTGTTGGATAAGAATAATCTGGGCGCGAACCGGTTTGTGCAGATGATACCCGAGTTCGCTTACACAAATCAATATGCCCAGCATCAAACGACCGGAAACGCTCAGGTTTCGTTATGGAGTATAGCACTCATGGTAGCCGAGCTTGGCATGTTGCTACTAATGTTGCGATTACTTCTGCAATACTTTTCATACAGGAACATTTTTAAAAATGCAAGGTTACTTGCCGCCGGGAAAATAAAATTATACGAAGTGGATGCACCCGTAATTCCCTTTTCTTTTGGAAGATCTGTTTTTATCAATTCTCAATATAATGACGAAGAACAGGAGAAGATTATCCGGCACGAATTTGTGCATGTGCGGCAGCGCCATACGATCGACATGATATGGAGCGAGCTGCTGTGTATATTGAACTGGTACAATCCTTTTGTTTGGTTGCTCAGGAAAAACATCCGGCAGAATCTCGAATTTATCGCGGACGAAAATGTTTTACAGTCGGGAATAGCAATAAAACAATATCAATACCTCCTGCTAAGAGTGAGCGATAACAATGCTTTCGGCATTGCCAGCAATTTTAATTTTTCTTCATTAAAAAAACGTATAGCCATGATGAATAAAATCCGAAGTGCAAAAAAGCACCTTTTTAAATTTGTCTTTATGCTGCCACTGGTGGCGGTAATGCTAATTTCTTTCAGAAATAGGAAGAAGGAAACAAATAGCAAATATGAGGATAAGACTGCCGCGACGTTATATAGTTATAAGGCAGATCCATACAGGCTTGCGGTTGATACCCCGCCACCCCCGCCTCCACCTCTGCCACCACCACCACCCGTGCCACCACCACCTCCGAAGTTGCCTGACGGAGTGACTGCGATGGATGTACACAATAATCAGGTTGATATTACATTAACGGGCGGCAAGAAAGAATCGTACAACCTTAATAACGCTGAGGATAAACAGGCCTTTGAAAAGAAATATGGAAAAGACATGATACCGCCACGGCCTGAGCGTCCGCCTCTTCCCAAGAAGCCAAGATAATAGCATTAAAAAAAATACTATGCAAGTGTATCATCCGTGATGATTGCTGTGAAATGAATTTCTTAGCCCGGGGTATAAGCAAAATTACTTTCCTTTGTAAGAAACAACCTCGATGGACAACAGTAATCATTTCATTTCGCGCAAAAGCGTATTAAAAAGATTAGGAGGTTTGTCTTTGGGATTGCCTTTATTGCCTTCTTTAATGAACAACATTTCTGCAGAAGCCAAAACTGAAAAAGAAAGATGGTTGGGCAAAAGCAAGATCAAAGGCAAACCGAATATTCTCTGGATTACAACGGAAGGGGTTCCCGTGCATGCTTTGGGATGCTACGGAAGCCAGGTAGCGCCGACACCCAATATTGACAGGATTTCCAAAGGCGGTATGTTGTTTAAAAATTCATTTTGCAATAATGCCTTGTGCGCTCCGAGTCGTGCCACGCTTCTTACAGGGAAATATGATCATATAAATGGCATGTATTCCAATTACGATTTCGCATCCAACGGCCAGCCTGCAAGTACATTCGATCCGAAGCAGGAAAATGTTGCGCGCATATTAAAAGACAATGGTTATAACACAGCGCTTGTGGGTAAATGGCATTTGCCGGCCAATCCCGGTGAAGTTGGGTTTGATTATTTCATTTATAAAGAAGGCGCGGGCGGTCCATATTACAAAACGACGGGTTATAAGCAAAATCCATCTTTTGGCAGCACTACAATTGAAGAGAGAATGTATGAAGGATATGGTACGGATGTTTACACGGGCCAGGCTATTGATTGGATGAAAGATCTTAAACAACGCGATAAACCATTCTTTCTTGCGATGCAATTTTTCAATGATCATCGCCCGTTTGATCCGCCGCATAAATATGAACATATTTATGATGACCGTCGTTTTTTAGAACCCGGAACATTTTGGGATGATTATACAACCCGCTCAAAGGCAGCTACGATTTCGCATATGACGATAGAAGATATGAGGGACTTCAATCCGCCGAATGATCTGTCGCCCCGTCAGCGCAAGCAATGGAATTACCAGCAATTTATGCGGCATTTTTTTGGAACATTAAAATCACAGGATGATAATGTTGGTTTGCTGCTCGACTTTTTGGATAAGAGCGGGCTGGCAGATAATACAATCGTTGTATTTACCGGCGATCATGGATTTTTTCTTGGCGATCATGGATGGTTCGATAAAAGATTTATGTATGAACAGGCACTGCGGGTGCCGTGGATGATCCGCTATCCGGGTATGATACAACCGGGAACCACCAGCGATGAATGGGTACAGAGTATCGACAATGCGCCAACGATTTTGGATATGGCCGGAATTGGGGTGCCGGCTGATATGCAGGGAAAAAGTGTATTGCCTGTGTTCAAAGGTGAAAATGCGGACCGAAGAAAGTCGATGTACTATCATTATTATGAATTCCAGGCGCCGCATTGGGTAGTGCCGCATTATGGTGTTCGTACAGAAAGATATAAACTCATTAGTTATTATACCATCAACGAATGGGAAATGTTTGATATGGAAAAAGACCCTGACGAAATGGACAACCTCATGATTGAATCAGGATACAAAGTGCGGCCCGAATATGAAGATGTGTTTAAAGACCTCCTGAAACAATTAACTGAGCTTAGAAAATCATATAAAGATGATACGGGACTGCCTGTGGAATTCCGACCGCCTGATGCTTATAACTAAATCATTTTATAGCCACAAAGGCGCGAAGAAGCAACCTTTGTGACTTAGTGCCTTCGTGGCTCAACCTCGATCTTAAAACAAGAAAATTCTTCCACTAAAAATGGGAAAAGAAAATTCACCTTCCTGTTGTGCAGCATCGAGAGATAGTTCTTCGAAGAATTCGGATCAGCCCATCTTTATTACAACAAAAGAAATTTCTACAAATGGAATGATACGATTGCCCGGGGGAAAATTTTTGATGGGCACTGACGATAAAGAAGGATTTCCCGCTGATGGCGAAGGACCGGTAAGAGAAATAACGTTGAATGCATTTTATATAGATGCCACAACTGTTACCAATGAACAGTTCAATGAATTTACGAAAGCCACCGACCACATAACTGAAGCCGAACGCTTTGGATGGTCGTTTGTTTTCTATCAACTACTTTCAGAGGAGGATAGAAAAAAAGATTACCAGGTAGCCGCAGCGGCGCCGTGGTGGTATGCAGTGCACGGTGCCACATGGAAGACGCCGGAAGGACCACGGTCAGGTATAGACGAAAGAATGGATCATCCTGTGGTGCATGTTTCGTGGAATGACGCAAATGCGTATTGTCAATGGGCAGGTAAGCGATTGCCGACGGAAGCAGAATGGGAGTATGCCGCGAGGGGAGGGCTGGTGCAAAAAAAATTTCCATGGGGCGATGACCTGATGCAGGATGGTGAACATCATTGCAACATCTGGCAGGGAACTTTTCCGAAGTATAATAGTATGGATGATGGGTATCTCGGAACTGCGCCGGCAAAGAGTTTTAAGCCAAACGGATATGAATTGTACAATATGGCCGGTAATGTTTGGGAATGGTGCAATGACTGGTTCAGCCCCGATTTTCATAAATCAGGTATGCGCAACAATCCCAAAGGCCCGGTAACCGGGCAAGCCAAAGCGATGCGTGGCGGTTCATTTCTTTGTCATCATTCTTATTGTAATCGGTATCGTGTAGCAGCGCGGAGTTCCAATACACCGGATAGCTCCACATCGAATATGGGATTCAGATGTGTTAGGGATGTGTAAGTGCAGGACTCATTTACCTTGTCGGAGTTTGGTACATGCAGTATTATATTTTTTTGTTTGACTACTTATTTTTTCTTCTTTACTATTTCGTTGTATGCTGATAACAATGCCTCATGGGGCAGATTCTTTGCAACCACGTCCAGTTCAAAGGTGGTGATTCCCTTCTCACCCCATTTATTCGGTACCGGGTAAATATTTTTATCGTCCATTTTACAAAATCTTTTTTGCTCGTTCAGCGTAAGGAATATGTCTGCCGTATTGTGCTCCGCAAAATAAGTTGCGAACATTCTTCTGCCAATTACCTTAAGTGCGATCCTGTCAAAATGAGGTCTCTTCTCCGTTTTGGGCAATGATAAGGCCATATTTTCAAATGCGTCACCGGTTATCATGTGATTGTAGAATGTTACAGCCTATCGCCACTTTCCTGTAGGGTGTCCTCACATCCGGGGAAACGGTGATTGGTAGCCGATTATTATTATGTTTGCCAGCCTTGCGGGATCCTTTGATATGCATTTGTACTTCCCGTATTATAAGTTGTCAGGTTATTTGCCTAACCGCTCAATTATTTTCTTTTTCGCCCTCTTTGGTCTTTCACTTCAAATCTAACAATAATCCTGCTAGGCGAAAAGAGGCGCTGTTGTGTGTTTTAGCCTGGGTTTGCGGCATGGGATCACCACCAACAGCATTAAAAACGGCAGCGTGTGGCTTTTTGATGTCAAAGAGAGTTTTTAGGAACACCAGCTAAGGCTAAAAATACGGATTGCTTTCTGGCATGTCCTGCTGATCAGGGCACTTTGGATGACTGGCTGCGGGATGGTAATGGAAAACACGGTGAAACCCCCCGGCTCCTCCTGAAAGGGGGAGAGAAGCCTGGCTACTTTGTGCCGGATTTGGAATGAACAGCCCGGCTATCGCCGATGCATGCACTGTAGCTGACAGCCGCTCTTCTAATTAGTTTCTACAGGTTTGCCAATGATAAACAAGAGTAAAGTGTGATAAGATCATTTTCATGATATAGGTTTAGTTTTGTTTAGCAGAATTAAAGTGAAGATGGTCTGCATGGGTGGCAAAACGATTGTAATAATCACAAAACATAAATTCAATGAGTTGTAGAAAACAAGGCTCGCCGAGCGTGATGGTTGCTGCGTTAATGATGGTATGCATTTTTTCCAAACGCATCATCGCGCAGGCGCCGCACAGGCAGGCACGGCCACGCATCGTGATCACAACCGATCCCGAGCTTGATGATAATAATTCGCTTATTCGATTCTTGCTTTATAGTTGTGACGTGGATCTGGAAGGACTGATCTATACGAGCAGCGGTTTTCATTGGAAAGGAGATGGCAAAGGCACGAAATGGTATGTGCCGGGTAGGGAATATGCGCGTTTTGGATTGGATACTTGTCCGTGTACATCGTGGCGATGGGCGCCGAATGAGCGATATATTGACAATGCTGTGGATGCTTATGCGAAAGTGTATCCAAACTTGAAGGTGCATGACTCTGATTATCCTGCTCCTGCTTATCTGAAATCAAAAGTTCGCTTTGGGAATATTGAATTTGATGGTGATATATCTAAAGATTCACCAGGCTCGGAATTGATCAAATCATTAATGCTGGATGATAAGCCGGGAAAATTATACATCACGGCCTGGGGCGGGCAAAGCACGATTGCGCGTGCACTGAAATCGATACAGGATGAGTATGAGTATACCACGCAATGGAACGCCATCAAACAGAAAATTTCACGGAAAGTTGTGTTGCTTCCATCGGGCGACCAGGATGATATGTATGCGAAATACATCAAACCGAACTGGCCGGATATTGAATACCGGCAGTTTGTGAATAGTCCCAATTATGGTTACGCTGCGCAGTTGGGTGCAAAACCGGAAGATTCCATTTATCTTACCGCATCATGGATGAAGGAAAATGTATCTGATCGCGGCCCGCTGGGTGCCTTGTACCGAGTGTGGGGCGATGGTAAGCAAATGGTGAAGGGAGACATCATGGACTTCTTTGGTTTTTCTGGTTATACTGCTGAGCAGTTAAGAAAAATAGGTTATGTGGTTTGGATGCCTCCGCAGGCAAAGGGTTCATGGCTTGGCGAAGGTGATGATGCGACGTTTATGAATATGTTGGGAAATGGATTACGGGCATTTGAGAAAGGTTCGTACGGCGGTTGGGGCGGGCGTACGATAAACGATCGGCGGAATGCATTTTCATTCCAGTTGAGCGATACGTCGCAGAGTGCAATGGCAAACGCACTTAGTGCGGCCAACGAGGCAAATAAAAATGCAAATATCTACCCGGATTTTTTTCCTGCGGCACAGCGCGATTTTGCGGCGCGGTTGAAATGGTCGGTAACACCAAAGTATGCTGATGCGAATCATGCACCGGTAACAATGATTGAAGGACCGCTGAATATGTTGGCATCACCGGGCGAAACGATAAAACTAAATGGGAATGTTTCTGATCCGGATGGAAATCCCGTTTCAATTACCTGGTGGCAGTTCCGGGTAGGAACGTATGCCGGAGCGGTTGACATTTCAGATGCAAACACAGCGAGTGCCAAAGTGCATATTCCCAAGGATGCCGTTGCCGGGCAAACGATTCATATTATTCTTGAGGCGACGGATAATGGATCGCCGGCGATGACGAGTTATCGGAGAGTGATTGTAACGATAAGGTAAGAATAGTTAAATGCCTTTTTGTGAATTTGAAATATTTTCAAGATAAAGTTCTGGATGATGATCGGCTAATTTCTTAATCATGGCTTTGCAAAAACTTCTGCTGTGAGCCATTCTTATTTGTAAGAATATTAAACCATTCCTCCGGTTGCTGAACTACAAATTTTTCTGTCGATCCATTTGCACATTGTATGGATAAGCCATTGTTCACCAAACCAAGAGTTTTGTACCGCTCAATTTCTTCAATATCTGCCAGGCCAATTGTTAGGTGGTGATTCGGGATATTGAATTTATGAGATCTAAATACAAGTCGTTTATTCGTTACGTATAATTTACCGCCAACAGCTTCAATGCCTCTAAAATGATTGGCGCCGGTTTCAAATAAAATATTTTCGCCCGGATCCGTTTCGATCTCTGTGCCTTTTGTGAAAAGTTTTGACTTAGCAAATCTGCCCATGATCCAACCAAAAAGAAAACCAGCCAGCACACCTCCCAGGAGCCCGGAAGCAATGATTATTACAATGTGTTTTGTATCCCGGTTATCACTCGTCAAAAGGCCTTGCAGGATGAATACAACCGACGTTACCGCTCCAAAGGTAATCCCGGTGCTGTTGCTGTTTTTCTTGTTCATTGAACATATTTTAAAATCATTAGCAATTTAATTAATAGGATTAAGTAATGCAAGGATCAAAATTGCTGCATAAGTACTTGCTTATCTTTGCATCGAATTAACGTACGTAGTGGACGATCCGCTTAATGGCAAAAAGAACAATACAAACATTCCGGGCCTTTAGAAACCGCAATTTTTCCTTATTCTTTACGGGGCAATCGATTTCGCGCATCGGTACGTGGATGCAGCGCACGGCAGTTATCTGGGTCATTTATACGCTTACCCATTCTATGTTTATGCTTGGCGTTACTACGTTTGCAGAACAATTTCCTTCCTTTCTTTTTTCATTGTACGGAGGTATTGTGTCAGACCGAAACAACCGTTATAAACTATTACTGGCTACGCAAACGGGCATGATGGTGCAGGCCATCCTGCTTAGCATCCTTATACTTACCCGTCATTATATCGTGTGGGAAATACTTGCATTGAGTGTGATGCTAGGCGTCATTAACGCATTTGACATACCGGCACGCCAGCCGCTGGTCCATGAGATGATCAACGATGAAGCTGATCTGCCCAATGCACTGGCGCTGAATTCTACCCTCACTAACCTGGCAAAGCTGGTGGGACCGGCGCTTGCCGGTATCGTGCTCGACAAATTTGGCGCAGGCATCTGTTTTCTGTCTAATGCTGTAAGCTTTGTTGCCGTGATCACCTGCCTGCTCCTAATGAAGCTGCCGCCGTACAGGCCGCAGGTTATAAAAAAGAAAAAATTATCTGAACTCAATGAAGGATTCAAATATATCATTCATACCCATGAAATCGGTATTACTTTATTGATTCTCGCACTCGTGAGTTTTTTGGTGCTCCCTTACAGGACATTGTTGCCGGTGTTTGCCAGGGAAATTTTTCATGGCAACGCGGCCACTTACGGCTACATCAATAGCTTCATCGGGCTTGGCGCAATGGCGGGTGCCATTTTTCTCGCTTCGCTAAAAGACAGCACCAAACTTAAAAAGGTATTGTTTATAAACACGATAATTCTGGCAATCGGGCTAATCGCTTTTTCACATATTACGGTATTTGCCGTGGCTTCGATCTTTGCCGTCATAACAGGTTTCGGTGCCATGGCGCAAACTACTGTTGCCAACATCATTGTACAGGTAAATTCTGCAAAGCAGATGCGTGGCAGGGTGATGAGTTATCTTGCCATGGCGGCGTTTGGCATGTTGCCACTTGGCAGCCTGGTTACCGGCGCTGTGTCGCAGCGAATAGGCGCCCCTGTTACCCTGTTTTGTGAAGGTATTATTGCGCTGGTGATTGCACTGATCTTTTATAATTTCCTGCACAAGTTGAAGGACACGAACAATCATTCCATAGAAATTGAGGAAGAGATCGTGCAGGAAAATTAGCGGGCGGTGCATGGCTGCTCCGGCAACGGCTCACTTCAGGGCACATGGTTACCACCGCTACGTTGAAAAGCGCTTGCCATTTTCTTCGACTTTCCGCTGAACGTACAATTCATTGCGATGGAAAACAGATGGTCGACGATTCCACTTGCCGATAGCGTTTTGATTTCCTCCACAACTCCTATATTTACTGCCATGACACCCGAGCGATACAACAGACTAAAAACTGTGCTGCAGCATCGGCAGCCCGACCTGACAGTCGTAATGGAAAATGTATTTGATCCGCACAACATTTCAGCCGTAATGCGCACCTGCGATGCGGTAGGCATACAGGATGTATATATATTAAATAGTCGTATTCCCCCGCATAAAAAATGGGGTTACCGGAGTTCGTCCACCGCTGCGGAATGGCTTACTATTCACCAGTATGATGATAATGAAAAATGCTTTGCAGACGTCCGGGAAAAATATGATAAGATATATTGCGCCTTCCTGGGGGAACCATCGAGGAATTTATATGAGCTTGATTTTACAGAATCGGTTGCGCTCGTTTTTGGTAACGAAACCTTTGGCGCAAGTGAAGATTTACGCAAGTTTTGCGACGGCGATTTCATTATTCCCCAGGTGGGTATTATTAAATCGCTAAACATTTCGGTAGCTTGCGCGGTTACTTTGTATGAGGCCTTCAGGCAAAAGAAACTGGCCGGGAATTACAACCAATCCCGGCTCGGAGAGGCTCACATGCAGGAGCTGATGAAGGCATGGAAACTTCCTGAAACAGAGCCTCCGGCTTCCGGTGTCTGACGGCATGCTTTTGTGAAATTTTGACTGACAAAAGCTATCAATTCCTGCCAACGTAGTACGAAATCTGACAACTAAACGGTTCTGCAAACTTTGGTACAATTATTACTGTACTTTTGCAACCCTCCATACGAATGCTGGAGACATTTTGTAAAAAATAAAAAAAATATAGTTTATGGCAAAAAGCACTTTTGAACTCGGAGACGACAGAGTTCTTGTAAAACCAGCGCCGGCCGAAGCAAAAACTGCAGGCGGCATTATCATTCCGGACACAGCCAAGGAAAAACCTCAGAAAGGTAAAATTGTAGCTGTCGGTAAAGGCAAATATGCAGAACAAACAGGTAGCCTGATCCCTATTCAATGGAAAGAAGGCGACACCGTAATGTATGGTAAATATGGCGGCACAGAAATTACCATCGACGGTGAAGACTACCTCATCATGAGAGCTTCTGATGTGCTGTTGAAAGTAAAATAAAACCCAATTATTTAAAATTTTAATTAAAAAAATACTATGGCTAAACAACTATTTTTCGATCTCGATGCCCGTAACAAAATGAAAAGGGGCGTGGATACTTTGGCGAATGCCGTAAAAGTAACTCTCGGACCCAAGGGCCGCAACGTAGTGATCGAAAAGAAATTCGGTGCACCAACTGTAACGAAAGACGGTGTTACTGTTGCAAAGGAAATTGAACTGGAAGATGCAATTGAAAACATGGGCGCTCAAATGGTAAAGGAAGTGGCTTCTAAAACTGCCGACATTGCCGGTGACGGAACCACTACTGCAACTGTACTCGCCCAATCTATTATCAGCGAAGGTTTGCGGAATGTGGCTGCAGGCGCTAACCCGATGGATTTAAAAAGAGGTATTGAAAAGGCAACGGTTGTTGTTGTTGAACATCTGAAAAAACAATCAGAACCTGTTGGCAATAACAACAGTAAAATTGAACAGGTAGCTGCTATCTCTGCCAACAATGATGAATCGATCGGTAAGCTGATTGCGGAAGCCATGACAAAAGTCGGCAAAGAAGGTGTTATTACCGTGGAAGAATCAAAGAGCACCGACACTACGGTAGATGTAGTAGAAGGTATGCAGTTTGACCGCGGTTATCTCTCTGCTTACTTTGTTACCAACAGCGAAAAGATGGAAGTGGAACTGGATAATCCTTACATCCTGATCTATGACAAGAAGGTATCCACTATGAAAGATATTCTTCACATCCTTGAAAAGGTGGCCCAGGGTGGTCGTCCGCTGTTGATCATTTCTGAAGACCTCGAAGGAGAAGCGCTGGCAACGTTGATCGTAAATAAACTACGTGGTACGTTGAAAGTAGCTGCTGTAAAGGCTCCTGGCTTTGGCGATCGCAGAAAAGAGATGTTGCAGGATATCGCAGTATTGACTAAAGGAATCGTGATCAGCGAAGAACAGGGTTACAAACTGGAGAATGCTGACCTCACTTATCTGGGTGAAGCAACTTCCGTAACCATCGATAAGGACAATACTACTATCGTTGGTGGCAAAGGGAGCAAGAAAGATATCACTGCCAGGATCAACCAGATCAAAGCGCAGATAGAAACTACTACTTCTGACTACGATAAGGAAAAACTGCAGGAACGCCTGGCTAAGCTGAGTGGAGGTGTTGCGGTATTGTATGTTGGTGCTGCTACAGAAGTAGAAATGAAAGAAAAGAAAGATCGCGTAGACGACGCATTGCATGCTACACGCGCCGCTGTGGAAGAAGGTATTGTTCCGGGTGGTGGTGTTGCTTACATCCGCGCCGTGGATAGCCTTGACAAATTGAAAGGAGTGAACGAAGACGAAAATACCGGTATCCAGATAGTAAAACGAGCCCTGGAAGAACCTCTTCGCCAGATCGTTGCCAACTGCGGTATTGAAGGCAGCATTGTTGTTCAGAAGATTAAGGAAGGTAAAGGTGACTACGGCTTTAATGCACGCACTGAAGTGTATGAAAAGCTGATGGGCGCAGGTGTTATCGATCCTACCAAGGTTACCCGCATTGCATTGGAAAATGCAGCTTCTATTGCAGGTATGTTGCTCACTACCGAATGTGTAGTGGCAGACAAGCCTGAAAAAGAAAAACCTGCTATGCCTCCTATGGGCGGTGGTGGCATGGGTGATATGGGCTATTAATAGTAGTGAGAAGAAGAGTCAGATACAAAATCCCTTTGCAGTGATGCAGAGGGATTTTTCGTTTATGCGTATCCGTTAGTATATAATTTGAAACGAAAACCGTAAATTGGCCTTAGCAAATGACCGACTTCACCTTTTACTTCACCCTTGGCTGGCAGCACATCATCAATGCCGAAGCATTGGATCATATCTTTTTCATAACTGCTTTGGCTGCTATTTACATGCTGAAAGACTGGCGGCAGGTATTGATACTGGTAACGGCTTTTACAGCAGGGCATACCATTACACTTATTCTAAGCACGAAGCGTTGGGTAGTAGTAGATGATCATTGGGTGGAATTTCTAATTCCATGCACTATCATGGCAACTGCCATCAGTAATCTTTTTCAAAAATCATTTACCCATAAAAGTATTCGCATTAATTATTTCCTCGCGCTGTTTTTCGGGCTCATTCACGGACTGGCTTTTGCCAATACACTTCGAATGATCCTCGGCCCGGATCAAAATTTTGTGCTTTCCATGTTCAGCTTTACCACAGGGCTCGAACTGGGACAAATTCTCATTGTCTTTATCGTTTTGCTATTGTCCCAGCTTTTTATTGTTATTTTTAAAATTCAAAGATTGCATTGGGTGATCTTTCTTTCAGCAGCCGTTTTTGCTCTCGCAACAGAAATGGCTTTGCAGCGATTGCCGATGCTTAAATAGACAAGCTATGAAAAGAATAATTTTTATCATCATTACCTTATTTTTTATGCAGCAAACGGATGCTCAGCAAACGATACCATTGTACGATGGACCCGTGCCTAACAGTAAGCCGTATTCCACAAAAGAATGGTGGGAGCCACAACCTAACGGTGATACCATTGTGCATTATATTTCGGAGCCGACGCTAACACTTTTTTTACCTGATAAAAGCAAAGCCAACGGTACCGCTGTGATCATTTGCCCGGGAGGCGGCTATTGGATCAATTCAATAGTGAAAGAAGGATTTGCTGTTGCACGAAGATTTGCAAAATGGGGCGTTGCTGCGTTTGTAGTTAAATACAGGATTCCTAATGATTCATCCATGATTGATAAATCAATTGGCCCCTTGCAGGATGCGCAGCGCGCGATTCAACTCGTGAGAATGCGTGCAAAGGAGTGGAATGTTGATCCACATCGTGTGGGCATTATGGGATTTTCAGCAGGTGGTCATTTGGCATCGACTGCAGCAACTCACTTCAATCACAGCTATATCAGCAATCGTGATAACATCAATCTGAGGCCGGATTTTGCATTGTTGATCTACCCCGTGATCAGTTTTCAAAAAGATATCGCCCATATGGGTTCGCGCGAGCAATTGATTGGCAAAGAACCTTCACCCGAAATGGTGGATTCGTTTTCAAATGAATTGCAGGTGAGGGTTGACACGCCGCCTTCCTTCCTGGTTCAGGCTACTGATGATGATGTGGTGCCCGTGATGAACAGTGTAGTGTTTTACGAGGCATTACTCAAGTATAGAATACCTGCTGAAATGCACTTGTATAAATCAGGTGGCCACGGTTTTGGCATGAACAATCCTACAACGAAGGAGGATTGGATGGAGAACTGTAAATATTGGCTACAGAGTATGGATCTACTCCCGAAATAATCCGGATTTCTTTTTCCCGGCGCGACCTTCACCGTTATGAAAAAGGAAAAGGTTGCAGTTATGCAACCTTTTATATTCATAGCAACACAACTGACTATTTCAGTTCTGCAATTTCTATCAGCAAATTTTTACCACCTTCATAATCGCATCTTGAAAGTATAAAAAAGGAAAATCGACTTTATCAAATTGTGATGAGTGGCAAGTTTTCTCTTTTGAGTAACCAGTTTTTTGGTGGCGCAAATATTAATATGAAAGATCCGCTTCTACCGGGTAGTGATCCGAGTAAGTAACTTTTATTCTTTGGTATTGAGATACCGTAAACCTCTTATCTGTTAAAATGTAATCTATGCGAAGAGTAGGTGAGATGTATCTGAAAGTGCGGCCAATAAAAGTTCCTTTTTGCAGAAAGGCATCCTGGAAATTTCCTTTTATCTTGAAATAGGTGCTCGAATTCGGCACGTCATTGAAGTCGCCACAGATGAAACTGCGGTAGGGGCTTTCCCGGAGTTTTTCATTTACCATCTCTGCTTGCTTATATCTGGAGATGTAGCCGCGTTTTAATTTTGATACTATCGTACGGGAATCATCCAAACCAGCACCATGACCATGTTTCAAATCGCTAAGGCTTCGATACTCTTTGGGGTGGAAGTGTACGGACTGAAGATGAGTGGCATATATGCGAAACGTACTGTCGCCTACTTTTATGTCGCCATAAATTAAGTGTTCACTATAACGGCCTGGATCAAGTTTATAACTTCCCGTGTCTGTGATCGGAAATTTGGAGAAGATTGCAATTCCTGATTCATACTTGTTTACGGAGGATTCTGAAGCTACAAAGAAGTGATATGGATACCCCAGGGCCGCTAAACTCTTTGTTACAGGTTCATAATTATCAGGATAAATGTAATCGAAATATTCTTCGAAGCACATTACATCCGCATCTTGTTTGGATAATACGTTTGTCATGTGGGTAAAAGTCATGCTATTCCTATAATTATCATAACCACCCCAGCTTTCGACGTTCCATTGCAGTACACGCAGCGTATTGGCGGCCTTTTGGTGATTAAAGGCTTTAGGCGAATTAAATGCAAATGCAGTTTTTATCTGTTGGAATCCAATGAGCAGGATCACGAGCGATATCAACCACCATCGCGACTTCAAAATGAGCCAAAAAAAAATAAAGGACGAGAGTGCAAAAAACAACACTGGAAAAATTAAGCCGGGAAAGGCCAGCAGCCAGTATTCACTTGTATTAATAAAAGGATAGCAGCACGTAATCAGATAGAGAATGATGATAATCAAATTTATTGCCAGCAAAATATTTTTGAAGAAAGATCTTTTACCGGTCATAGAGATTTATTCATTTGTCTTAGTAATGGCAAGTGTGAATTTGCTTCAAACTATTTGAACTCAAAAATATTTCAAAAGAATTAATAAATAATTAAGGTATGCCGGATCAGCAATGGAGATTTAAAATTCCTGTTCCTGTCTCTTCAGTATATGACGGTACTTATTGAAGATGCCGTTCTTCGTAACAAACCCAAGATATTTATTTCCTGCGTCCACCACCGGCAACACACGAAAATCTAGGCTATCCATAATTCTCATTACCTCGTACATCGGGGTGTTCACAGTAATAACCCTGTCGGGAGGTTGCGCAATATCTTTCATTGGGCGCAACTGGTCTTCTGCATTGGCGCTCAGCAACAACTCAAGTAACCGATCGCTGAAAATGAGTCCCTTCAATTCGCCATCAGCGGCCACCACCGGGAAAATGTTTTTGGTGGTATGCACGATGTCAAAACTTCGACTGCGGGGCGTATCATCAGGGCGCAGAATGACAAAATCTTTCTCGATAAGATATTTGAGTTTAATTCTTCGCAATACAACATGCTCTTTATTTTCCGCGGCAATCAGGTTGCCCTGCTGTGCCAATGTCAGCGTATAGATCGAATACTTTAGTGATCCTTTGTTAATGAAATACGATATTGCTGACACGATCATCAACGGCACCATCAACGCATAGCCCCCGGTGATCTCTGCTGCCAGAAAAATTCCCGTAAGAGGCGCATGCATCACGCCGCTCAGGGAGGCGGCCATACCCGCTATAATGAAATTTGTTACATTGATATCGGTCATCCCGGTAAGGTTAAGCCCGTAGGCAAATACAAAACCGATCAAGCCGCCCACCACCATACTCGGGCCAAACATACCGCCATTGCCTCCGCTGCCCAGTGTAATGATGCTGGCAAGTGTTTTGCCAATGATAGTAAGTGCAGCGAAACTTAACACTACCCATGAAATATCCTGGTATTTTGAAAAGAAACTGTTGCCCACAAGTGAATGGTAGTGCCCGTCAAGCAGTTCCTGGATGGTAATATATCCCTCTCCATACAATGCCGGCAGCAATGCGATCATGATCCCGAGAGCAATGCCTCCCAGCAGCACACGATTATATCGGTTTTTGATTTTGGTAAATCTTCCGGATAAATAAGTGTTCAGCTTGCTGAAGTAAACAGAATAGATGCCAACGATGATTCCGAATACGGGATAGTACCAAAACGACTTCAGCACCCAGTCGCCTTTCGTCACAAAGATGAATAGCGGCTCATGATAGATCAGTTGGGAAATCACCGAAGAAAATGCGGAAGCAATCAATAATGGAATAAATGCAGGAATGGAAAATTCCGGCATTATAACTTCCATAGCAAATATCATTCCTGCCACAGGACTATTGAAAGCGCCCGCAATGCCCGCAGCGGCCCCGCAGGCCAAAAGAAGCGAAGTCTCGCGATAATTTAAACCAAAGAAGAGGCCGATATTAGAGCCGATTGCAGAGCCGCTGGCAACAGCCGGTGCCTCTAATCCGGCAGAACCACCAAGCCCTACGGTAAGTGCACTGCTGATCACCTGGCTATAAACATTGTGCAGATCAATCTTGCTCGAATTGTGAGATATATTGTACAGGATGGGCGCGATGCCGTGCTGAAATTTGCTGCGCCTTATGAAGGTTCTCACGTACAATACGGTGAGTAAAATACCAATCAGCGGGAAAACCAGGTAGAGATAATATTTATATTCCCAGTGAAAATCTTTCTGTAAAAAACTCGCGACAGAATGAGTCATTTCTTTTAACAGCGAGGATGTAACTCCACCGAAAATGCCAACTACTGCAGCAGCGATTATTAAAAAATTTGAATTGGAAATTCTCAGCTTACGCCATTGATTTATTTTTTCAATATACCGTATAGCCTTGTCATAGATTTTTCCCACAACCGATGATTATTCGTCAAAATTTCCGCGAAGGTAACTAATGAGTGCTGATTAAAAAAGATACAGCCTCCTGCAGAGCGTACCCGAACCTGTTTTGGCAATAAAGTACAAATTCGGTTATGCCTTCGTGTTGGTTCATACGTGGGAATCTGCTGCAGTACCAAGATTTATTTTTTAAGTATCTTGGGGAAATTTAATTTTTCATCAACCAAAAACTTTCGGGCCAAACCTACATTTAATGACTATTAAAAAGATCAGACAATTTTTTAAGATAACATTTGACAGAATCAGTAATGAAAAATTAAAAAACAACATTCTCCAGACTTTACCATTTTGGATGGCCTCTATCCTGAGCGGGTTAGCCGCGGTATTTTACTCAAAAATATTTGCCTACCTGGAAGCATTGAATTTCGGCTTACTGATCAAACATCCCTGGAGCATATTCATTTTGGCGCCTGTGTGTTTTCTACTGGCATGGTACGTTGTAAAACGCTTTGCGCTTCGCGCAAGAGGGAGTGGCGTTCCTGAGGTGATGGCAGCAGTGGAACTGGCCAGTCCCCGCGATGATAAAAAAGTTTCTAAACTTTTGAGCATTCGTATTATCGTCGTGAAAGCCGTATCGAGTTTTTTAATGATACTCGGTGGTGCTCTTATCGGAAAAGAGGGTCCCACCATACAGATATCCGGAGCCATTTTCAGAAAGCTAAGTGACTGGCTTCCGTCGTGGTGGCCAAAAATATCCAAGCGCAACATGATCATGGCGGGTGCGGCTGCGGGATTGGCTGCGGCATTTAATACACCGCTCGGTGGAATCGTTTTTGCCGTGGAAGAACTCACTAAAACACATATCAGTTATTTTAAGACCGCCCTTTTCACGGCAGTTATCATTGCAGGTCTTACGGCACAGGGCTTATTAGGACCTTATCTGTACTTAGGATATCCCGATGTTACCCATATTTCCACATTCATATTTTTTCCATTGATCATTGTTGCTGTTGTCACGGGCCTGGTGGGGAGCCTTATGTCAAAGGTTATTCTTGCTATCTTTCAGTGGAAGAGAAAATTTAAATTTAATTACCAGTATATAATTTATATCGTGTCGTGCGGCCTCGTATTGGCAGCCGTTGCTGCATCATACGATCCGAGAATCCTTGGTTCGGGAAAGGAGATCATGACCACTACGTTATTTAGTTCAGCCAAAGAAGTGCATTGGTATACGGCTATTGACCGGGTATTGGGCACTACCATGAGCTTCACGATCGGGGGAGCCGGAGGTATCTTTGCACCGTCTCTTGGTGCCGGTGCCGGTGTTGGTTCACTCATTGCCGGGTGGCTACACGCTGCTCCTACAGACGCCAACCTGCTAATCCTTTGCGGGATGGTGGGATATCTTACAGGGGTTACACGTACCCCGTTTACGTCTGCCATACTTGTTCTCGAAATGACCGACAGGCACAATGTAATTTTCCACCTGATGGTTGCGGGCCTGGTGGCCAGCCTTGTGTCCTTACTGGTAGACAGAGAGTCGCTGTACGACCGGCTGAAGGATCAAAATCTTCATGAACTTTTTGAAGAGGAGGCAGCTACAAACCCGGTTGAAGCTAACAGGACGGAAGAAGATCCCCGAAATGAAATAGAATGATTTGGTAAACGATGCACGATCGGAAATAATTCTGCCGTGCAGCAGTTCATCATTTTGATAAAATCCCTTAACTTTGCACCCCGTTTAGCATTTTGTGCTTTGCTAAATGCCAGTTTTTTAAAGCATATTGCCCACATGGCTCCATAAGTTCCCGTCTGTTCGGGACGCCGGCGAGGGCGTAAAAGTTAAATAACAACATAATGCCAAAGGTTAAGACCAACTCAAGCGCCAAGAAGCGCTTTAAAGTAACCGGCTCGGGTGAAATTACTTACCAGAAATCTTTCAAGCGACACATCCTTACAAAAAAGAGCACCAAGCGCAAACGCAACATGCGCAAGAAGGGATTGATCAGCGACGCGAATAAGCCATTTGTAATGCACTTACTCCGTTTGAAATAATTTACCACAACAAATTTTATCCGCCGCCACCGGCGGACATCATCTAAAAAATATTTTTATGCCACGTTCAGTAAACGCAGTAGCATCAAGAGCCAGAAAAAAAAGAATACTTAAAGCCGCCAAAGGTTACTACGGCAAAAGGAAAAATGTATATACCGTTGCCAAGAATGTGATGGAAAAGGGTATGACCTACAGCTATGTTGGTCGCAAACTAAAGAAGCGCGAATACAGGCAACTGTGGATCGCACGTATCAATGCAGCCGTAAGAGCGGAAGGCCTTACCTACAGCCAGTTTATACATAAGCTTGCGGAAAAAAATATCGACCTGAACAGGAAGATCCTTGCCGACATGGCCATGAATGAGCCGGAAAGCTTCAAAAACCTGGTTCAATCGGTGAAATAAAATAACCAGAATATCCGAAACCGCGCTGAAAATTCAGTGCGGTTTTTTATTTTTAATATGCCAATCTTTTACATTTGTGAAATTTTTAATAACCCATTGTAATTCCAATGAACAATTCATACCTCGATCTGGTTAATCAAACCTTCAATTTCCCGCAATACGATTTTAAACTTGAAGATGGTTATCTCCAATACAATGATGTGGATGTAAAAGCCCTGATCGATAAATATGGTACGCCGCTGAAGTTTACTTATCTGCCCAAAATTGGTATGCAGATCAACAAGGCGAAAAAAATGTTTGCGGATGCATTTAAGAAATATAAGTATGAAGGAAAATATTTCTATTGCTATTGTACCAAGAGTTCGCACTTTTCATTTGTAGTGGAAGAAGCATTGAAACATAATATTCATCTTGAAACATCCTACGCCTACGATATTGAAATAGTGAATAAACTTTACGAAGCAAAAAAGATAACAAAAGATACTTTTATCATTTGCAACGGCTTTAAGCAAAAGGCCTACACGAGCCGGATCGCCAGGCTTATCAACTCGGGCTTTAAAAATGTAATTCCTATTCTGGATAATAAAAATGAATTAAAAGCGTATCGAAAATCCGTGAAAGCTCCTTTTAAGATAGGCATTCGTGTGGCGGCCGAAGAAGAGCCTACCTTTCCTTTTTACACGTCAAGGCTGGGCATTCGCAGCAAGGATATCTTGGAATTTTATGTAGATGAAATTGAAGGATACGAACATCGTTTCGAATTAAAAATCTTGCATATCTTCTTAAACAAAGGAATCAAAGATGATATTTATTACTGGAGTGAGCTCAATAAGATCATCAACCTTTATTGCCAGTTGAAGAAAATTTGTCCGGAGTTGGATTCTATTAACATTGGTGGTGGTTTCCCCATCAAGCATTCACTGGGTTTTGAATACAATTACCAGTTTATGATCAATGAAATTGTGCGCAACATTAAAGCGGCATGCAAGAAAAGTAAGGTGCCGATGCCCAATATTTTTACAGAATTCGGAAGCTTTACTGTAGGTGAAAGCATGGCTCATGTTTACAGCGTGGTTGCTGAGAAGAAACAAAATGATCGTGAAACGTGGTACATGATCGATTCATCATTTATCACTACGTTACCGGATACATGGGGCATCGGTGAAAAGTTTCTGATGCTGCCGATCAACAAGTGGGATGCAGAATACCAGCGGGTCACCCTTGGAGGAATGACCTGCGACAGTCATGATTATTATGATTCGGAAGAACACATTAACGAAGTGTTTCTGCCCAAGATTGAAAACGGGGAACCGCTTTATGTCGGATTCTTCCACACAGGCGCCTACCAGGATCAGATAAGCGGTTACGGAGGTATTAAACATTGCCTGATACCTTCACCCAAGTATATCGTACTCGATAGAGATAAAAACGGAAAGCTGGTGGACTGGGTATATGCAAAAGAGCAAAATGCGCAAAGCATGCTAAAGATACTCGGCTATAAATAAAGAAGCCTTCACCTAACGGGAAGGCTTACACGAAGTGCTGGTCTAAACTTAGTTTACTGCAATCTGTTTTACTTCCGGCTTTACTTCTTCCTTCTTCGGAAGGCTTACCGAAAGCAAACCGTTTTCATATTTCGCAGCAATGTTCTCTGCATTTACTTTTTCATCCAGTGTAAAGGAACGTTTGAATGATTGAAGAGAAAATTCTCTTTTAACCTCTTTGGTATCTTCATTCAATGACTCGTCCTTTTTGTCGAAAGAGATGGTAAGAACATCTTTGTCAACGGTGATCTTGAAATCATCTTTGTTTCTGCCGGGTACATTCAATACAAGTTCGTAAGCATCTTTCTTTTCGTAGGTGTTGGTAGGCGGAAAATTGAATCCACTTCCCGGGAATGCAGGGAATTCGTTCAACAGGTTATCAAAGAAGCTGTCGACCGATTTCAGCGCTGGCTGGTTAAATTTTACGTATGTCATAATATTTTATTTTAATTTCCCTAAGCAGATCAAATAAAATACCATCTGTTTTTTTAAGCCAATTCGGAATAGCAATTACGACACTGTGTCAGATTAAAAAAAATAAAGCGTCAAAGTTTCAGGAAGGTTTTCGAAAACATTGTCTTTAGGATGAGTTGCCTTACTAAATTTGCACCTGTTTTTAATATCGAAAAATTATTGACCTTTAGGCTAATTAGCTTCAGTCATCTTATCCTCTATTAGTCGCTAAAATCAAATATTGAAAATACGCATACCCCATGTATCCAAATTTATACTACGCAATTAACGATTGGTTTGGTTGGAAAATAAATGCCCTCAAGATCTTTTACAGTTTTGGAATTTTTGTGGCACTGGCTTTTATTGCTGCAGCCTACTTTCTTACACGTGAACTCAAACGAAAGGAAAAAGACGGGTTACTTCATCCACGTGAAGAGACCATTATTGCCGGAAAACCCGCAACAATATTTGATTTCATTATTAATGGCCTTGCAGGCTTTATTTTTGGTTATAAACTCATTGGGGTAGTTGTTGCCAGTCATGCCCATAATATAGATATACAGGAATACATATTTTCTTCAGCAGGTAACTGGACCGGCGGAATTTTGCTGGCGGCTATATTGATTTACCTGAAATACCGTGAAAAAAATAAGCAAAAATTAGCCATCCCGGAGAAGCGCACGATCAGGGTGTGGCCTCACGACAGGGTAGGAGATATGGTTATTTATGCGTTGATATTTGGAATTATCGGCGCCAAGCTTTTTGATAATCTCGAAAACTGGGATAGATTTATCAAAGATCCGTTAGGGAATCTCTTATCACCCAGCGGACTCACCTTTTATGGAGGTCTTATCTTTGCGGCTACGGCAATTCTTGTTTTTGCCAGTAAGAAAGGCATTAATCTTCTTCATCTTATAGATTCCGCCGCACCTGCACTGATGATCGCTTATGCAATAGGCAGAATAGGTTGCCAGGTGGCAGGCGATGGAGATTGGGGTGTATTCAACAGCGCCTATATCAGCGACCGGCCCGGGCACGTTGTTCCAGCCACACCGGATCAATATAATGAGCAGGTGAGGAAATATGCTACCTATTTTTTATTAGGTGATGTTATCGATTCCGCTACGGGCGAAAGAATAAACGTTACAGACAGGCACGCACCGTCACTTGCGACTATTCCTCACAAAAGTTTCAGGGGGCCCTCATTTTTGCCGACGTGGTTATTTGCTTACACCTATCCGCACAATGTAAATGAAGACGGCATATTATTGCAAAATTGTGAAGGCAAATATTGCAGGGCCTTACCGCAACCTGTTTTTCCAACTCCTTTTTATGAGACAGTAACCTGCACGCTGCTCTTTCTCTTTCTTTGGTTAATCCGCAAAAGAATTAAAGCACCGGGTGTAATTTTCTCCATATATCTTCTTCTCAATGGAATTGAACGTTTCCTGGTAGAAACAATAAGGGTGAACAACACTTATTCCATTTTTGGAATTCATCCTACGCAGGCAGAGATCATTTCTTTGGTTTTGGTAATTACCGGCATTGCAGGAATTCTCTATTTCCGAAAAAGATACGCCGCAACAGGGTCACAATAGTTTCCACGGTGCACGGGTTATCTGAAGAACTAACGTATACGCCTATACGAAGTTTGCTTTTTCTTTAAAATCTGTAACCTTATCATTTGCCAAAGCGTCTAACTATCAATTCCCGGCCATAACGAAATTTCGCCTCCCGTGTATTATTATGTACTATGCAACGCAAAGTACATAGTTTTGTAATGTAATATTTAAAACATAGTAACAAGACTCAAATGAACAAAATACTCATCTTAATTATTCCATTTATATTGATAACCAACATTTTAAAAGCACAGTCGCTACAGGGTGAAATCACCGGAAAAGTAATGGACGGTGGCAATCAGAAAATAATTGATGCCGCCAGCATTTCGCTATACAGGGCAAAAGACTCGGGGCTTGTAAAGATCAGCCTTGCAGATAAAAAGGGAAATTTTCTTTTTGAAAACATACCAGCCGACGATTATTTTCTTATTGCGACATCCACCGGCCACACACAGACCAGAAGTTCCATTTTACATGTAAATGGTAATGTCAATACCGATGCAGGCACAATGAGGCTCGAAGAAAATGCGAAAACACTGGCGGATGTCACCGTCACGGTTGCCCAGAAAAAACCGTTTATTGAAAGAAAAATAGACAAAACCGTTATAAATGTCGATGCATTCATCACAAGCGCCGGGTCCACAGCGCTGGAGGTTTTGGAAAAAGCACCGGGAGTGACGGTAGACAAAGATGGGAATGTAAGTCTTAAAGGAAAAGCCGGCGTAATGATCATGCTTGATGGCAAGCCTTCTTACCTGAGTGGAGATCAACTGGCCAGCCTGCTAAAGAGTATGCCTTCTTCAGAAATTGATCAGATTGAAATCATGACCAACCCCTCCGCCAAGTATGATGCCGCCGGCAATTCGGGTATTATAAATATCAAAACTAAAAAGAATAAGCTGAAAGGACTGAATGGAAACGTGACGGCAACAATAACACAGGGCAGATATCCAAAAACCAATGAAGGATTTAATATTAATTATAGGAAAGGCAAGGTGAATTTTTTTGCCAACTATAATTATTCCTATTGGAAAGGATTTAACAAGCTCTATATCCACAGAAAATTCAGGGATACCATTACGCAAAAACTCGAAACGATCTTTGATCAAAATTCCTTTATGAACTATTCTTCTAATTATCAAAATCTGAAAACAGGGATTGACTTCTATGCCTCAAAGAATACAACTCTCGGTGTGGTATTAACGGGGTTCCTTAACCCGTCATCCAATCCGGGTACCAATACAACCCTGCTCGAAGACGCTACCGGACAGATTGATTCAGTTCTTTATGCAAATAATTCTGACAGAGGAAGGTCTAATAACTTTGGTGCTAATTTCAATCTCCGTCATGCTTTTGATTCTACAGGCAAAGAGTTCACAGTGGACCTGGATTATCTTACCTACTATCAAAAACATGATCAGTTTTTCCAGGACAACCATCTAAATCCCGATTATTCGGTGGCCCGGCCTCCCGATGAACTGAAGGGAACATTACCTTCTACCATCAATATTTATTCAGCAAAAACTGATTTTACTTTTCCGCTAAAGCATAATGTGAAATTTGAAACCGGATGGAAGAGCAGCTATGTAACTACCGACAATGATGCCTTATACCAGGATAATACGTCGGCAGGTTATGTAACAGATGATGGCAAAACCAATCATTTTCTCTACAAAGAAAATATTAATGCAGCATATGTAAATTTTGGAAAGCAAATAAAGAAATGGGGAATGCAAGTGGGACTGCGTGCGGAAAATACAAATGCAAAGGGCCATCAACTCGGTAATCAGACCAATCCTGATTCGTCATTTACAAAAAGCTATATTGATCTTTTCCCGACGGCCTATTTTAGCTACCAGGCGAATAAGAAAAATACATTTTCAATAAATTTCGGAAGGAGAATTGACCGCCCGGATTATGGCGACCTCAATCCCTTCTATTATTTTCTTGATGAATACACGTACAAGGTTGGAAATACGCTGCTGCAGCCTCAATACACTGACAATGTCGAACTATCGCACACGTATGATAATTTCTTGACCACAACATTTAACTACAGCAAAACCAAAAATGTATTCACTGACGTATTGAAGCAAGTCACCAGCGAAAGAAAAACTTTCCAGACGAAAGAAAATATCGCTTCAAAAACAAACATCGGACTTTCAGTAAGTGCTTATTTCCCGGTGACCAAATGGTTTACCACCAACATTTACACCAATGTTTCTCATGATAGCTATAAAGGTGCGCTGGATGGTGGTTACTTAAATGTAGAGACGTACACTTTCCTGGGAAATATCAGCAACCAGTTTAAGTTTAAGAAAGGATGGAGCGCAGAATTGAGTGGCTTCTATCGTTCCAAAGGGCTGGAAAGTGAAATTGTCATAGACCCGATGTGGCGGCTCGATGCAGGAATACAAAAAAGGGTGTTGAGAAACAAAGGTGCGATCAAGCTCGGTATTCGAGATATTTTTGCTTCCCAAAACTTTAATGGCTATGTGAATTACCAGGATATTGATGTAACTATTAAATCGCTCCATGATTCCAGAACGGGCTCGTTAACCTTTACCTATAATTTCGGAAAACCGTTACAAAATCAACACAGGCATAACGGAGGTGCTTCGGATGAAGAGAGCAGGGTAAAGACCGGAAGCAATTAAATTATTAACGGGAATGCACCCGCCTGCCGGCGAGGCAGGTATTCGAAAAGATTGTCGCGAGGCAATCTTTTCTTAATTTGAAAATACAGGAACAAAAGTTGCCGCGGAAAATCCCACCGGGAATGATTCCTGTGAGACCACGTGAGCGGCAATTCTTCCAACCGCATCAGAACACATGGCAGAATATCCGTTACCACCGCAGGCAACAATTAATCCATCTTTTATCTTACCAATGTATTCTTTCTTATGCCTCGTATAACTAACAATACATCTGCCGGTAATAAATTTTTTCGCCCGCAGAGAGGGCATTATTTGTAAAAGTGCTTCTTTCAATATGGGCAAATGCTTATCGCTGTTTCCTTTTCTGAACCAATCCTGTATACCTGCCAATTTATCAAAATGGATATCGCCTTGCAAATTGCAACCCATTTTTAAATAAAATTTTCCGTCAGGGTATTTTAATGGTTTTACCAGGTAAATGTTTTTAAATGCATCTGTTTCGATTTCGTACAACAATGATGGCAACTTTGATAGCCTGCCTGCTTCTGCATTTGATAGTTCTGCCAACACTATCGTTTCGCTTTTTAAATCAAGATCTAATTTCCTTTCAATAAGATCAAAAAAATTGATGAACGCGCCCGGGCACAGTAATACTTTATGAGAGTAATAGATTTTGTTTTCGTTGGTAGTAATGCTGAAAATATTTTTCTCATGCTTTATTTTTACAGCCACCTCATTAATAGCTACTCCCTTATTTTTTTGAAACAATTTCGTCTGTGCCTTCAAAAGCAAACGTGGATTAATGGAACCTGACGGCCCTGCTTCAAACAATCCTTTCGAAGAATCCGGAAATGAAAACTCAGGAAATGTGCTTTGTATTTCTTTGCCGGTTTCAAAAGATGCATAGGAAACACCAAATTTTTTAGCCTGTTGAGCAGCATTTTCAATATACTTGTCCGGTCCTTTGGGGTTTACATAAAGACATCCATCGTTGTTCTGAAAAGTAATTCCGGATTCTTTTTCGATTGATTGGTATTGCTTAGCCGACGTGACATTGAGTTTAGTCCATTCCTCATCTAAGCCAATTATTCTCTGAATTCTTCCCTGGTCATAATGGCTCGCAAATACCAATGCGGTGCCCGGATCGTGAGGCTCATCGGGGCCAAGCAACGCAATTTTATTTTTCGAACTGCTTAAATATTTTGCCGCTGCTGTGCCAACCAACCCTTTTCCAATCACAATATTGTCAAAAGTCATAATAGAAAAAATTTTGCAAGCGTGACAGAAAATTTCTTTTTTGAATAATACAAATTGACAAAAAAGTTTTTACCTTTTCGTATCTGAAGCCACCATTATTCATTCTAAATTTAAAAAAATGAGAAAGAAGACCAACAATCTGGCTACTGAGCGCCGCGATTTTATAAAGCATGTCGCTACCGGAGCGGCAGCATTGAGTTTAACAATGCTTGCACCTCCAATCAAATTATCCGCCGATCCGGCTGAACATCTGCAGAATGATGCAGATGAATGGTTTAATCAATTAGATAAAAAAGGTAAACACCGGATTATTTTTGATGCCGTAAAGCCGGCAGGAATATTTCCATTTGCGTGGCCAAAGATCTATCAGCTTACAAATGGTGCCACCGGTACCGATGAAAAAGAAACAGGCGTTGTTGTTGTATTGCGCCATGAGACGATTCCGTATGCCATGCAAAGCAGTCTTTGGGAAAAATATAAGTTTGGAGAATCTTTCAAAATCGATGATCCCAAAACGCAGAAACCATCTACCCGGAATATGTTTTGGCAACCGGCACCCGGAGATTACAAAGTCCCTGGTGTAGGCGAAGTGGAAATAGGCATCGACCAGTTGCAGAATCATGGTGTGATGTTTTGCGTTTGTAATATGGCTTTGACTGTAATGAGTGCAGTGGCAGCGCAGAACATGAGCATGGATGCTAAAGCAGTGTACAACGACTGGAAAGCGGGTGTGCTGCCCGGAATTCAAATTGTTCCGTCAGGTGTATGGGCAGTGGGCCGCGGGCAGGAGCATGGATGCGCTTATTGCTATGCATCGTAAGGGATTTCCTGATAATGGTTTTGAGAGGAAGGCGTGCATAATTTTTTCTTATTAATTTGATAATGGAACCATGCAAGACATACAAGGTATAAAAAGGTAATATATTGACCGGTATGTCTTAAATGTCTTGTATGGTTAAGCTTACGAACAATTGTGCAGTCGCCAAGATTATAACAATCTTCCTCTTACTTTTCACCGTTCCATTCCGCATAAAATTCTTCCAGGAATCTTTCCATAAAACTATGCCTTGCTTCGGCAATCTTTCTTCCTGATGCAGTGTTCATTCGATCTCTGAGTAATAAAAGTTTTTCGTAAAAATGATTGATGGTCGGGGCAGTATTTTTTTTATAGGCTTCTTTTGTCAAATGCATATCGGGGTTTATATCGGGATTATAAATTTGCCTGTTGGCAAATCCACCGTAATTGAAAGCTCTCGCGATACCGATCGCTCCAATTGCATCGAGCCGGTCAGCATCTTGTACTACACCCAGTTCATGTGAATCAAATTCATGTGAAAAATTTCCTCCTTTAAATGATATGTGACGAATAATATTTTCAACATGATCGATGATTTTGGTCTCTACGTGTAAACTCTCCAGGAACTTTCTTGCTTTTTCCGGGCCAACATTTTCATTGCCATCATGAAATTTTGCGTCAGCAATATCATGTAGCAATGCACCGAGTTGCACCACAAAAAGATTTACATTTTCTGATTTGGCGATTTGTATTGCATTTTTGTACACCCTTTCGATGTGCCACCAGTCGTGACCACCTTCTGCATGTTGCAGTTCCCGCTTTACAAAACTGAAGGTTTGTTCAATGATTTCATCATTGCTCATAGCTAAAAAATTAAACCGGCTATAAAATCTTTTTTGATCTCTTTCTAATAGTGTCAATTACCGGCAACACATCGGGTGAAAGATCGAAATAAATAACAGCGCCCGCGTACAATGCAATAAAGACGGCGCTTTTAAGCACCATCGCCCAAAATCCATACAACATATGAAAACTGAAATAGCAAATAAAATAAGAAATAATGGCAATGATGATCGCATAAATTGTTTTATGGCTAAAAGGATGCATGTTAAACTTTCGTTGCAAAAAAATTATCCTGATCAGGTTATACACACTGAATGAAGCTATGAAAGAAATACCGCCCCCTATAATGCCGAATTGTTTTACCAAAATATAACTCAAAGGGGTGATTATGAAAAAAAGGATCACACCGCTGATGAGGTCAAATCTCCAGTAGGTAGAGGTGCCTATAATTTGTGCGTTTACCCCGGTGCCGAGATCAATAATGCGTGCGATGCCAATACAGAAGAAAATCCATTCAGAATTGAGATACTCTTTTTTGAGTCCAAAGGTATTTACAGCATCGGTATAGTTGAGCCATATTACCAAAAATATACCCAACGACACAATTAATAGATTGATACCCGATCGTTGATAGATGAGATTGATCTTGTCGTAATCTTTGTCTTTCCACGCTTTCGATAAAACAGGTATGGAGGCAGCAATGGCACCTCTTTGCGGCGCCTGCACGAGGCCACCTACCACGCTGCCCAATGTAAAAACGCCCATCGCACCCATTCCGACCACGGACATGATCACGAGCATATCAATATACTGAGCAATCATCAACACAAAGCCTGCGACATACACAAATGAAGCCATGGCTCTCATTTTCTTATAGAACTTTTTTGTAACGCGGCTTATCGTAAAGGAAAGAAAAAATTCTTTTTTCCACATCAAATACACGAGCAGCACCAGCGCAACAAAGCCGTATGAAAATGAGTACAGCTTTATGAATACATCAAATGAAGAAATTAACCTAAAGCTAAGCAGAAAAATCAGCGCAGTGGTAATGAGTCTGAACAAAAGTTCTCGTAAGAATGTCGTGAATATTGATCTTCTCAGGTTCCACGCAAATACTTCAAATACAGAATACAGCGTGAGTGAAAAACCGAATGGGAAGACCCATTTATAATATTGAACGAATAATGCTGAGTTCGCCTCAAATTTTCTCATGACGAGACTTTTAAAAACAATTCCTGCCAGCGTTACCAGGCAGAAGCCAAATGTGCTTATCACCAAAGCCCACGTTAGCAGGTCATTTTTTCGTTTTGGAAGATTTTCGTGATAGTAAGGGTAAAATTTATAAACGACTGAAAGCATTCCCATGTTGGCAAAAGCAAACATCAAATTGCCTACTGTGATAAATGCGCTGGTTAATCCATATTCATCGGTAGAAAAGGGGGAACCCTGCCTGGTAAAGAGATAAGTATTAATAAAACCGGCGAGAAACCCGGCATAAACAAAAACGGTGGAAATGATACTTTGCCTTCGTACCTCTGACATACTTTTATTTGGCCGCTAAATTATAGTTAATTACACGAATTGCCGACACGAATCCAACGAAAGGCGCCAATAGAGAATATTGTCTGTTTTTGTGCAGGTGGAAGAATTACTTTATCTCATTTGTAAGAATATAAAAGCGCTCATCTACTTTCAGATCGGGCTTGGTCCACTTCATGTGTTTCATTTTTTCTATCGGGTAAATGAACTGGAGATTTCCCCGTGCGTTATAAACTTTTACGGGCATCCTGAAGCCGGGAATCACGTTTGTCCATTCGTACGATAAAACACCGTTGCTGATCTTATATTCCAATGTTGGAATTTTTATGGTGCGTAAATATTCGTCGAACACTTTGGAGAAATCAATGCCGGAAGTTTTGCTGATATAATTTTCTATTTGTTTACTGGTAACGGTTTGGTGATAGAAAGTTTTATTTAATCCCCATAAAATTTTCCTAAATAAAGAATCATTATTAATTACCTGGCGAATGGTGTAAAGCATATTGCTGGCTTTGTAATACATGTCAATCGGGCCTTCCGCATTCACGCCGTAAGCGGGAATAATCGGTTCTTTATTCTCAATATTTTTCCTGATACCTATTTCATATTTCTCTGCATCTTCTTTACCAAACCAGTATTCTACGAAAAGATCTTCACTGTAATTGGTAAATCCCTCGTGCACCCACATGTCGGCGAGGTCCTTTGTAGTGATGTTGTTCCCAAACCACTCATGCCCGCTTTCGTGTACGATGATAAAATCAAATTTCAATCCGACACCCGTGCCTGAAAGATCATGTCCGAGATAGCCTTCCAAAAAATGATTCCCATAAGCAACAGCGCTTTGATGTTCCATGCCAAGGTGTGGTGCTTCCACTAACTTATAGCCGTCTTCATAAAAAGGATAAGGCCCAAACCAATATTCAAATGCCTGCATCATTCGCGGCGCTTCTTTAAATTGTATTTCTGCCTTTACCAAATCAGAATCAAGCACCCAATAGTCCATGGTAAGCGGGCCTTTTAATCCTTGATAAATTTGGCCGAAGTGAACATATTTACCGAGGTAAGGAATAAGATCATAATTGTTGATCGGGTTTACTACAGCCCATGTTGTAGTGGTCGTGCCATCACCATTATCAATTTTGCTACGTATTCTTCCGTTACTTACTGCAACAAGGTCAGACGGAGCAGTGATGTGCATTTCGGCGCTATCAGGTTCATCTCCCTGGTAATCTTTACAAGGATACCAAACGCTCGCGCCGAGTCCCTGGCAGGCAATACTGATCCATGGATTGCCTTGTTTATCTCTTGCCCAAATAAGGCCGCCATCCCACGGCGGACGTTTGGCAATGCGGGGCCTGCCATGGTAGAAAACAGACAATTGATTTATCCCTTCAGAATTTATATCGCCGGCTAAATTGATAAAATATGCGTTGCCATCTTTTTTTAGCTTATCCGGTAAAAAGGTTTTTTCAATTTTACTTCTTCCTTTTTCATATGACGATTGAATGCTGTCAATAATCATCGGTTCCTGCAAATCAATTTGCATTAACGAACCGGGCTTTATTGCTTTAAAGGAAATAATATTATAACCACTGATAGTACTATCCTGCAAATTAAATTTTATATGAAGATCATATTTCGTCGCATCCCACCACGCTCTTCCATGGCCATTGCTGCCGCGAAGTGTATCAGCATGCGTGTACTTTTGCGCATTTAAAAAGTTAAAAAGAACAAGCGATAAACAAAATAAGAGTACTGTCTTTTTCATTTGCTAAATTTAATTTTTGCAAAACAAAGATGGAGTTAAAAAATCAAATCGTTTCGCCATTTGTAAAATTTTTTGAAAAAGCATTTCCGGTAGTATTAGTCACGCTGCTGGTTATTATATCATCATGTTCACACCATCATTCGGATAAAAATATTTTTCGTTATAACGAACAGTCGGGTATTGCAACGCTTGATCCTGCCTTTGCGAAAAATCAATCCATCATGTGGGCAGTTCACCAGATTTATAATACGCTCGTTCAAACAGACGATAGTTTAAATTTAATTCCGTCGCTTGCAAAGAGCTGGGATATTTCTCCTGATAAACGTACGTACACTTTTCATCTGCGCGATGATGTTTACTTCCATGACAATGATGCTTTCCCCGGGGGTAAAGGAAGAAAGATGACGGCGGCCGATGTGGTGTATAGTTTCAATCGCATCATAGATAAAAATATGGCCAGCAGCGGTGCATGGATATTTAATGATCGTGTTGATTCTGTGCATCCGTTTACTGCGATTAATGACACTACATTTCAATTAAAATTAATTGCACCATTTCACCCTATACTTGGTATCCTGAGTATGCAGTATTGTTCCGTGATCCCGCATGAAGTAGTGGAAAAATATGGAAAGGATTTTCGGCGTCATCCTTGCGGCACGGGGCCTTTTGAGTTTGTTGCCTGGGAGGAAGGCCAGGCTTTGATCTTAAAGAAAAACCCAAACTATTTCGAAAAAGACAGCGCCGGAAACAGGTTGCCTTATTTGGATGGCATCAAGATCACTTTCTTTGAAGACAAAGCAACAGAGTTCCTGGAGTTTCAACAGGGCAGGCTTGATTTTATGAATGATATCGATGCGTCGTTTAAAGATGAAGTACTCACCAAGGAAGGCGAATTGAGAAAAGAATGGCAGGGAAAAATTATTTTGGATACGCATCCTTATCTCAACATTGAATACCTCGGCATATTGAATGATACCACGCTGCCCATTGTAAAAAATTCTCCTTTAAAATATTTGAAAGTGAGACAGGCGATTAATTATGGTTTCAACCGCAAAAAAATGATCACCTACGTTCGCAATTCAATGGGTATACCGGCAGTTAATGGCTTTATTCCGGAAGGTCTGCCATCTTTTGATTCAGCCTCGGTTATAGGATATCACTACGATCCTGCAAAGGCGCTGGAGTTGCTCAAAGAAGCTGGTTATCCCAATGGCGTTGGCTTGCCGACATTTACCTTGCTTACCATTCCCACCTATGCAGAGTATGCAACATATATCGCAAGCGAGTTAAAACAGATTGGGATAAGCGTACAGGTAGAGACGGTTCAAAAAAGTTTATTGCTCGAAGAAACGGCCAAGTCTGATGCGTTGTTCTTTCGCGGCAGTTGGATCGCAGATTATCCTGATGCAGAAAATTACCTGAGTGTTTTTTACAGTAAAAATCCGGCGCCTCCCAATTATACACGATATAAAAATCCTGACTTCGATAAATTATATGAAGAATCCTTGCGAGAAAATAATGATTCGATAAGAATGCATTTGAACCGCGAGGCCGATCAGTTGATGATTAAAGATGCACCTGTTGTACCGCTTTGGTATGATATGGCGGTTCATTTTGTACAACCCTGGGTAAAAAATTTTAAGGCAAATGGATTGAATTTACTGGAATTGCGTCGAACGAGAATAGAAAAGTGATTATACGAAATAGCAGTTCAGCTGATTAATCACTCAGCAATGCACTAATTGACCCATAAACTAATCAGCTAATAAACCAATCACCAATCCCTAATCCTTCAGCTTATCCGCAAATACCTTCTTAATCTTTTCTACCTTTGGTTTTATAACAAAATAGCAATAGGGTTGTGAAGTATGATTGATATAATAATCCTGGTGATAATTTTCGGCCGGATAATAATTTTTTAACGGCTCAATGGCAGTCACGATGGGTTTGTCAAATGCTCCGTTTTTCTCAAGTTCCTGCTTATATTTTTCGGCCTTTCGTTTTTGTTCTTCGTTATGGTAAAAGATAACACTGCGGTATTGCGGTCCCACGTCATTTCCCTGGCGATTCAAAGTGGTAGGATCATGAGTGGCCCAAAAAACTTCCAGTAATTCATCGTAGCTAATCGCCGAAGGATCATATTCGATCCGGAGTACTTCAGCATGACCGGTTTGTTTGCCGCAAACCTGTTCGTATGTTGGGTTTTCCACATGACCGCCGCTATAGCCGCTCATAACACTTATTACGCCTTTTAGTTTTTGAAACACAGCTTCCGTACACCAAAAACATCCGTTGCCGAATGTAGCCAGTTCAGTTTTTTTATCTTGCATAAGATTTTTTGTTAGTTAAAAAAAGAGATTTGACAAATCTTACATAAGTTATGCAAATTTACTTTTCCATAAATTTATTCCCGGATAAAACACTTGTTGGTTTTTCATGAAACTATTTCCATCTTCCGCCATACAGCAATTAGAATTTGATAAAATTAAGGTATTACTCGCCGGTTATTGCCGCGCCGAATACGCAGGGAATAAAGCGGGCAACCTCCGTATTCATACAAAAAAAGAATTCATTGAACCGGAATTGCGGCAAGCACATGAATACAAATTGCTGTTTCAAAATCATCTGCATTTTCCCGATGACTCCGTGTTTAACATGGGTAAAGAACTCAAACTTCTGAGCATTGAGGGTTCTATGCTTAACGGCGGCCAATTTTTATTGATTAAGAAACTGGCAACGGCTATTCAGCAAATCTTTCGCTGGTTTGATAATGAAAGACGAATATCCTTTCCTTGTCTCGCATTGGTAATTAACGACACTTATTTTGAAAAAGTGATCGGCGAAATGATCGACGCTGTTGTAGATGAAGATGGAAACGTAATGGATAATGCATCGGAACGGTTAGCCGACATAAGATTGAAATTATACAGGAAGAGAAATGAACTAAGGAGGCTTTTCGACAAAATTGTAAGCAGGCTGAACAAACAGGGCTATCTCGCAGAAATAGAAGAAAGCTTTATGAATAGCCGTCGCGTGTTGGCGGTATTTGCGGAGAATAAACGTATGGTGAACGGGATCCTGCACGGAGAAAGCGACAGCAGGCGAACGGCATTCATTGAGCCTGAAGAAACAACCGGTTTGAACAATGAAATTTTTTCTTTGGAAAATGATGAGCGCAAAGAGGTGCACAGAATATTACTGCAGTTGACAGCCAATATTCGCGTGTATCACTCTTTGTTAAACAACTATCACAACATCCTTGGCGAATATGATTTTATAAGAGCGAAAGCTCGATTGGCACTGCAGTACAATGGCAATATGCCTGCGATAAACGATAAGACTGTTATTAACTTACAAAATGCCTATCATCCTTTGTTGTTTATTTATAATCAAAAACAAAATAAACCTACCATTGCTGTTTCGATACACCTCGATGATAATAACAGGATATTGGTGATCAGCGGGCCAAATGCAGGTGGTAAGACAGTTACATTGAAGACTGCAGGGTTGCTGCAAATGATGGTGCAGAGTGGTTTACTGGTTTCGTGTAGCCCCGACAGTGAGTTTGGAATTTTTAAGCAATTAATGATCCACATCGGGGATACACAAAGTCTCGAATTTGAATTGAGCACCTATTCTTCTCATTTGACGAATATGAAATATTTCATGGAAAATGCAAATGGCAAAACTTTATTTTTTATCGACGAACTCGGAAGCGGCAGCGACCCGAATCTTGGCGGAGCCTTTGCGGAAGTGATTTTGGATGAATTGGCGAAAAAGCATTCTATAGGCATCGTGACAACCCATTACCTGAACCTGAAAGTAATGGCCAATAAGGTACCCGGAATTATTAATGGCGCAATGGCGTTTGATGAAAAGAAATTACAGCCATTATATCAGCTTATTGTTGGCAAACCCGGTAGTTCTTATACGTTCTCCATTGCAGAACGAATTGGATTGAATCCTGCATTAATTCAAAAAGCGAGGAAACTCGTAGATGAAGATCATTTTCGTCTGGATAAATTGTTGAATCGCACCGAACAGGATTTGCAGAAGGTACAGAATGAGAGGAGAAACCTCGATAAGCTTCTAAAAGAAAATGAACGATTGAAAAAAGAACTGGAACAAACCATCAATCGTGAAAAGACCCAACAACAAATAGAGTTATTAAAGCATCAGAATAAGATCGCGCGGGAAAAATTTGCCTACCTGAAAGACATGGAGCGCAAACTAAAGGCCATTATAACAGAATGGAAGAAAACTGAGGATAAAGAAGCTTTGATCAAAACAATGCGTTCATTACTTTTTAAGCAACGAGAAAGACAGGTTGCAGAAAAGCAACAAAAAGTTTTTGATCAAAAATATATTGAAACCCGGGAGGCTGTAAAACAAGGCGATAAAGTGCGGATGAAAGCGAATAGGCAAGTTGGGGTCGTTACAAAAATAAAAGGTAAGAAAGCAGTAGTACAGGTGGGCTCGGTGCCTATAACAGTGGATATTTCAGGATTGACAGTAGTGAGGGAAAAAGCAGCAACAATGCCGCTACCTGGTGGAGCTAATTCATGATCTTGCTCTATAAAAACTGCTTAAAAAAATCAGGTCCTTTTTTTATTTAATGAAATATTCCCTTTTGATCTTTTTGTTCTCTACCTGGAAAATAACAGTCACTTCCACATTTTTACTTCCAATCCCCGACAGGCTTTCTTTGTCGATAATCGTATTTCCCTGGACAATGTGGTCTTTTATTTCGAAATGTAAATCCGGGTTAGTAAATAAACCTGAATATATTTTCCTTAATGAATCTTTTCCCTCTGCGATCATTTGATCCGGGAAGACATAAACTTTTATACTGTCATCATATGGCTGAAGGAATGCATCGATGTTGTGCGCATTAAATCCATTTGCGCGCTGCTGTACCAGCATTTCAGGTGTTTCATTGATGAGCGTATCCGGCTGAATTACATGTCCTTTATTAATGACCAAACTAATTTTAGTCAGGTTATTGAGATCATCTACCGGATTGGCATTAAGTAAAATCATATCGGCCTGTTTGCCTTTGGTAATACTTCCCAGGCTATCCTGTTTATTCAAAAATTTGGTGGGATTAATAGTTGCGCTTTCGATGATTTGCCAGTTGGTTAACCCACCTTGTTTCATGGCGAGCAGTTCATCAAAAAATGAAGTGGCATGCTGTGTGCCAATATTTCCAGCATCAGTACCGGCGACGATTGTAATACCTGCATTAGCCATCTTCTTCAAATTAGCCATCCTTATCGAATCATCTTTATGAAGCCGCTGCATCACAGGAGCGGAATTGAATCGACTCTTATAAATGCTAATAAATTTTTGATCAGGAAGATGTTTTAGATCTTCAATGGAACCGATCGCAGTGGGATTCGAATTTTCCAGATCATATGCTGAGTAATCTTCATTTTGACCAAACGTTTTAAAATAACCATCTTCTACTATCAGCGTGGGACAATCGATGACATTTTTGGTTTTTAATAATTTAATGAAATCATCACTCACGGGTTCGTCCTCTATGCCATGCACGAGATAATCGCAACCGCTTTCTACGGCAAGTTGTGCGGTGATCCTTTGTGTGGCGTGCACAGCTACTTTTAAATTGTGTTTGTGCGCTTCATCAATTATTGCTTTTGCAATTGGCTGAAACCTTTTGGCGCTTGCTTCAAGACTATCCTTGTTAGCATCATTTACGATGTACCATATTTTTATAAAATCCGGGTGGTATGGCAGTTCTTCGTCTACGCCTTTAACACCATCTTCAATTGTCTTTGCTAAAATGAAAGGTTCATCTTTATTCAAATTTCTGAATACCGGCGGTTCATAAGAGGTCAGTAAGGGGCCCGTCATAAAAATACGCGGCGCATAATGTTTATCCTGGAAGGAATCTCTTTGTTGTAAAAAGTTAAATGTACTGCCGACATCTATCACTGATGTAATACCGCATTTTACATAGCGACGGAGAAAATCTTCCATGTTGTTATGCACCCATTCGATTTCTTTTTCGTAAGGATGATACTTTCGTAAATCAAGCCCATCGGGCCTCGTGTACAATCCGCCGCTTTGAAAAAAATGCACGTGTGAATCAGTCATTCCGGGCATTAGAAATTTTCCGGTGCCATCAATTACATTAGTTCCGGGCGGAATTTTTACTTTTTTAGATGATTGAATATTGGTGATAACATCATTGTCAAAAACAATAGTCTGATCCGGCACCAGCTTGTGTTTTATTACATCAATTACCGTAACATTGGTAATGCATGTTTGGGAAAAAGAAAAGATTGAACTAAAGAGCAGGATTAATAAAATCGTAATTTTGGTTTTCATAATTTACTTTTTTAATTGAAATGGTTATTAAAATTACGATAATGTAGATGTCTTTAATATTCATCATACCGCCGATAGTTCTTGTATTATTCGGGCTTCGCCATTATCATCGAAGCAGGCGGAAGAAGGATACGGGTATCAACTTCTGAGGACCTTCTTATTCAAAAACTGACCATCGAGTTTCACTGCTTCTTTTAATAATTTCAGAATCGGCTTCACATCAATTTCCTCTACGTCGTAAAATATTTTGTAAAAAATCTGTTTATTGGTGCCGTGGTTTAAATAGTTATCCTCATCTTTCAGTCTATTACCAAACCAGAAACCTAAGAGTACACCTTTCTTTATTCCACCACGGGGAATAGCAGATGGCCATACGATACAAATGCCTTTGTTACCGTAAAATAAAGGTACGTTGTATGATATTTTTTCTTTGCAATAAGAGGGCAGATTTTCTTTGATTATCTGCCTTAAAACATCCGTAATGATTCTTTCATTTTCCGGAAGCAGTTCATACAATTGAAGAACCGACTTAATTTTCAACCGAACATTCTTTTCTTTCATTGATAATAGACGAGTGCAATGAATTTACGACTTTGGCATCTTACTCATGTCCATATACAGCACGTTCCAGCGATGTCCATCAGGGTCGCTGAAACCACAGCCGTACATCCATCCCTGTACGACAGAAGGCTTGCCAAAAACGGTACCACCTGCAGATTCAGCTTTCTTAGCCAATTCATCCACCTCGGCCGTACTTTCCGCGTCTATTGAGATCATCATTTCAGCGCCTTTGGCTGCATCGGCAACATCTGCGCGGGTAAAATGACTGAATTGTTCATAGCTGAAAAGCATTAATACTATCCTTTTCGCACTTACGAAAAATGATGCAGCGCTTTTTCCGTCACCGAATGCAGTGTTTTTTTCAAAGCCAAGGCCGGCATAAAATTTTGATGCGGCAGCCACATCTTTTACCGGCAAATTGATCCATAAATCTTTTGTCATTGTCGAAATTTTTAGGTGATTAATGAATGCAAACCTATGTCGCAGTAACTTAAGATACCGGGTGCAACAACGACTTTTTTATGGGGAAGTTGCGACATTTCATAAAATTAATTTTGCGTTTATGTGTTACCGTTAGTTTAGTTTTTAGCTTTTGGATTCCTCGATAGTTCTCTTTTTTTAGGCGAGACAGATTTGGTGATCGTCTTGCCTTGTATTATTTGTTTGGGATCTTTCACTTTTGCCATGGAATTTACAAACGCCTCCTGCATTAATTTTTCTATATAAGCTTTAGGGAAATCCTTTTTGTTTTTTACCAAAATATATCGGTATTGATGGCCACTGCCAAGAAGCCTTTTTTCCGGATCTTTTATCTGCGATCCCCAGTAAAATCCAAAATGAATATTGTTGTTGGTGCGATATACTGCAATCGAGCAAAATACGTGTCCTAATTTGTCTGTTGGCGACCAGCCGAAAGCAACAGCATTATAATTATCGTAGATAAGTTCATTGGCTTTTGGATATTTGGTCCATATAAAATCGCGCAGCCAAAGAACTGTTACTTTTACATCTTCATCAAAAGGTTTTAGAAATTTGAGTAGGTCTTTGGTGTCTTGCCTGGACATAAAATTCTTTTACGTGTGATAAGTAACGGTGACGAATATAGGAAATTGATTTTCGCCGGCTGACGGCTGTAGCCCTTATTTTAAAATAACAGTTCCTAATGTGTTCGTGATTCTTGTTTCCAGTTCTTTGAGCCGTACGTGGGTTTGCATAAGCAGCAATTGCCTTTCAGGAGACGATGTTGTTTCCAGTTCCCGTTGATTTTCTCCGATAAGCTTTTTTATTTTTCTCAAATCCAGGTAGCTGATAGTAGAAGCGATGTCGGCTTTGTAGGTATCGTCTTTTGTAGGCACCTGTACTTCGTATACGTTTTGCCAATTGGGACTTATTTCATAGGGAAATTCAATGAGAGACACTACTGTTTTACTTATTTCGAGATCGTCGCTATACAAAAAATTTCTAGCCGTTGGTTCAAGTTTTTCCTCATACCATCTCTTATAAATGCTAACGATCTTTATGAAGCCGGGATTGGTAAATGTCTCCTCATCTATAAATTCGTACAATAAGAAATCGGCAACCGTTTTATCTTGTTCCCATTCTTTCAATCCAAACTCAATCAGGCAACGAATTAAAGACTCCTCGTTCGCTTCGTCACGGCTGATTAATTGCAATGCATCGGCATCTTCGACAGCTAACTCAGGCACCTCACCGACAGTTTGCTGAAATATTTTTTCATCACTAAACTGCCTTCTTTCATCTTTGCCCAGCTTCTCGCGGATGTACTTATTTACCAACGTATGCAAACCGCTTTCATCAATTTGCAATAGCTGTGCTGTTTTGCGGATGTAATCCTGCTGTTTGGTGAAGTCTTCTGCTTTATTGATTTTTGAAATTGTTTCTGCGATCTGGTTCACCGCCTGAGAGCGCTTATTCATATCATCGCCCGCATCTTTCAAAGAATATTCAAGCTGAAAGAGTACGAAATCTTTTTTATTGTTTTTGATAAAATCAGTTAATGCCGCCGCACCATATTTATGAACATAGCTATCGGGATCTTCTTCGTTTGGCAGTAAAACCAGTTGAACATTCAACCCTTCTTCCAACGCAAGATCAAGCCCGCGCAATGCAGCTTTGATACCCGCATTATCGCCATCATAAAGAATTGTAAGATTGTGCGTATATTTTTTTATCAATCGCAATTGATCGGGCGTTAACGAAGTGCCTCCGCTTGCCACTACATTTTCGATGCCAGCCTGGTGAAGTGAAATAACATCAGTATATCCTTCTACCAGCAAACATTCATCTGCTTTGTCTATTGCCTGCCTGGCAAAATAGGAGCCGTATAAGATTTTGCTCTTTACATAAATTTCATTTTCAGGAGTGTTGATATACTTGGGAGCTTTATCATTTTTACGAATCAATCGTGCTCCAAAGCCTGCAATTTTCCCGGTTTGATTGTGAACAGGGAAAATGATCCTGCCGCGATAATTATCCTGCAAATAATTATCTCTCGATACAACCAGCCCGGTTTTTAGTAATATATTTTCACCGAATTGTGCTGCTGTAGCGGCTTTTGCAAAGGTATCTTTTGCCTCAGGGTTATAACCTAATTCAAATTTTTTAATGATCTCTTCGCGAAAGCCTCTTTCTTTTAAATAGCTCAAACCGGCATTAATGCCTTCATCAGAATTTAGCAATGCATCGGAAAAAAAATCTTTGGCAAATTTATTTACGATATATAAACTATCCGATACCTGCTGATGTTCCTTAAACTCTGGCGAGGTTTCGGTTTCTTCAATTTCAACATTGTACTTATTCGCAAGCCATCTCAACGCCTCAACGTAGCTGTATTTTTCATGTTCCATCAAAAAACTGATGGCGTTGCCGCTGCGTCCACAGCCAAAACATTTATAGATTTCTTTAGATGGAGATACGGTGAAGGAAGGTGTTTTCTCGTTGTGGAAAGGACAGAGGCCAATATAATTAACGCCTCTCTTTTTTAGCTTTACGAACGAACTGATTATTTCGACGATGTCAATCCTGTTCGCTATTTGTTGTATAGTTTCCTGCGAGATCATGCTGCTCAAAAAATAAAACTAAAAAATTCCTGTGAATTGCTCTTCGCAAAGCAAGTGTCGTACTTGTTTATTACTGAAATCGAAAAAATGTCTTTTTATCGGCCGGCGGCAAGAAATATCATTGCAATCACAAAAAGAAGTCCTGCGGACACGATCATGATGTTGGTAAACCTGCTCTCCGAAAATAAACTCATGGCTAAATTTTTTTTGAATCTTTAAATTAGAAAGTATAAGGTAAAATTAATCAATCAAATGAAATTATGATTAATGAATATGATTAAGAATTCGCAAAGGGAAGGCAAATTTCTGCAATGTATCTTTGCCGTAAATAATTTTTATGATTGCTAAAGAAGTTTTTATTGTTTCCGCAGTTCGCACACCTATTGGAAGTTTTGGCGGGACGCTCAGAGATATACCCGCTCCCAAATTAGGTGCTATCGCGATAAAAAGCGCTGTGGAGAAAGCCGGGATCAAACCTGGTGATGTGCAGGAAGTATACATGGGATGTGTATTGCAGGCTAATCTTGGCCAGGCACCGGCGAGGCAGGCAGCAATATTTGCCGGGCTGCCGGAGCAGGTTTGCTGTACAACGGTAAATAAAGTTTGCGCCAGCGGAATGAAGGCGATTATGAATGGTGCGCAAAGTATTATATTGGGTGATGCGGATATTGTAGTGGCGGGGGGCATGGAAAATATGAGTTCCGTTCCTTTTTATGCACCTTCTGTAAGATGGGGAAATAAATATGGTAATGCATCATTGATTGATGGTCTTGCAAAAGATGGACTCACAGATGTGTATAAAGATTATGCAATGGGTAATGCGGCTGAGCTTTGTGCAAAAGAATGTAACATCTCGCGGGAGAAGCAGGATGAATTTGCTATTCAAAGTTATAAACGAAGCCAGGCAGCAGTGAATGAAGGAAAATTCAACAATGAAATTGTGCCGGTTCCTGTTCCTCAGCGGTCAGGAGATCCGGTTATATTTACAAAAGATGAGGAGCCATTCAATGTAAAATTTGAAAAGATACCTTCTTTAAAATCTGCTTTTGAAAAAGATGGGAGCGTAACTGCTGCTAATGCGAGCACTATGAATGATGGTGCTGCTGCGGTAGTATTGATGAGCAAAGAAAAAATGGAAGAACTTAGATTAAAGCCTCTTGCGAAAATGCTGAGCTATGCAGACGCCGAGCAGGAACCCGAATGGTTTACGACAACGCCGTCCATCGCTGTACCCAAAGCAATAACAAAGGCAGGACTCACTATAAATGACATCGATTACTTTGAAGTGAATGAAGCATTCAGCGTGGTTGGGATTGTAAACACGCAAAAGATGAACCTGGATCCTTCAAAGGTAAATGTAAATGGAGGTGCTGTTTCGCTTGGTCATCCTTTGGGCTGTAGTGGTGCAAGGATCATCGTCACATTGATCAATGTGTTGAAGCAAAATAAAGGAAAGCTCGGTGCTGCGGGTATTTGCAATGGCGGCGGCGGGGCCAGCTCTATGGTAATAGAATTAGTATAAGAGTTGTTGCGGGTTTTTCCTTGTTATTTGAATTTTATCAGCGGTAAAATATTTTTTGAATATAAATTTACTTTTGAACCTAAAATAATAATAATGACTAATAAGACCCTGGCTTTTTTAATCTGCACTTTTTTTAGTATTTCATCTTTTGCGCAGGATTCTTCATTTACCATTAATGGTAAGATGGGAAATATAAAATCCGGAGAAATTTATCTGAGTATGTATGATGGTGAAAATGTAAAGAGAGATTCTGCGGCCATCAAAGATGGTGATTTTACATTCAACGGTCACGTCTCATCTGCTGCATTTGGCACTCTGTTCATGCCATCGAGAGGAGGTGATTACCTGAGCTTTTACGTGGAACCGGTAACCATGACTATTTCCGGAGATGTAGATTCTCTTCACCAACTCACCATTAGCGGTTCTCCTCTTAATGATGATGCGAAGATTCTTGCTGACAGAATGAAAGACGTAAACAAATGGGATGCTGTCAATAATGCGATCAGGGAAATGGCACATAAGGAAAATAATACTAAAGTGATGGATAGCCTTGATGAAGTAGATTTTGATGTGTTGGCAGCGAAAAGAAAGGTGGTGAGCGATTTTGTAAAAGATTATCCCAATTCGATGGCAAGTGCAATGGCTATCCTGGAAAATTACAGTTATTATGCTGAAGCCAGCGACGTACAACCTTTATACAGCATGCTTTCTCCCACTATTAGGAATTCTCCCAAAGGGTTAGAAATAAAAAAGATGATCGACACGTACAGTACCGTTGCTATTGGCAAACAAGCACCGGAAATTTCGGAAGAAACACCAAAAGGTAAAGAATTGAAGCTATCGTCTCTGCGGGGACAATATGTGTTGGTTGATTTTTGGGCAAGCTGGTGTGGCCCCTGCAGGCGTGAGAATCCAAATGTAGTAACAGCTTATGATAAATTTAAAAAGAAAGGCTTTACCATTTACAGTGTTTCTTACGATACAAAAAAAGACAAATGGGAAAAAGCTATTGCAGATGACAATCTCACCTGGCACCATGTGTCAGATCTAAAAGGATGGCAAAATGCTACCTCCGATGAGTATGGCATAAAGGCCATTCCCGCCAATCTTTTGCTGGATAAGAATGGGGTCATTATCGGGAAAAATCTTTTCGGAAAAAAACTGACAGACAAGCTTGCTCAATTGATGGATTAGTGATAATATACGATGTACGATTTCGGTGGAGTTTTTTTTGGGTGGCGTTTTCATTTTGCAAAAGGGAAAAAACCTTTGTAATAAAACCGGTTAAAAGTTTTTGATATAACTGCGCATTGGCTACGTATGTTAGTGAGGCAAAGACACTGAATTTTTTGTTGATGCTTATTCTGTCGTTGAATGGCTGCGCGATAGAGCGGATACCCCGCCGAAGCACTTCGATAAGCCCGGTGTGATGGCGGTGCGCGGGCCTGCGGCGGAGTAGGAGTGATAGCGCGAACTATCGCTGATGCATGTGCTATAGTTCCCCGCCCCAAAAAATATCTATCGGTAAATCGCCAATCAACAAATTACCCGTCTCAAATCTCTGCGAAAGTTTCCAATCACAACTCACAATTGACCACTCATCACTCACGATCATAATTCTCATTTATGCTATATTTGCGTTTCAATTTTAAAAGATAAATGAAAGAAGTAGCATTCAGAGAAGCTTTACGCGAAGCGATGACTGAGGAAATGAGGCGGGACGAAAATGTTTTTTTGATGGGTGAAGAGGTTGCGGAATACAATGGCGCTTATAAAGTTAGCCAGGGAATGTTGGATGAATTTGGCCCCAAAAGGATAATTGATACCCCGATTTCTGAATTAGGATTTACCGCAATTGCAGTTGGTGCTGCCCAAAATGGCCTGCGTCCGATCGTGGAGTTTATGACGTGGAATTTTGCCGCACTTGCGTTGGACCAGATCTTAAATACAGCTTCAAAAATGCTGGCAATGAGCGGTGGACAAATCGGTTGTCCTATCGTTTTTCGCGGACCTAATGGAAGTGCAGGACAGTTAGGCGCACAGCATTCAACAGCGTTTGAATCATTATATGCTAATATTCCCGGCCTCAAAGTGATTTCTGTGAGTAACCCTTACGATGCGAAAGGTTTATTAAAGAGCGCCATACGCGACAATGATCCGGTAATTTTTATGGAAAGCGAAGTGATGTATGGTGAAAAGGGGCAAATTCCGGAAGAAGAATATTTGATCCCGATTGGGAAAGCAAAAGTAGTACGCGAGGGCAGCGATGTTACCATTGTTTCTTTTAATAAAATGATGAAGGTGGCGGTGGGCGCCGCTGATGAATTAGCGAAAGAAGATATCAGTGCAGAAGTAATCGATTTAAGAACCATCCGCCCGATGGATTGGGAAACGATTCTTGAATCAGTAAAAAAGACGAACAGGCTGGTAATTGTAGAAGAGCAATGGCCATTTGCTTCTGTGTCGTCAGAAATTGCTTATCGCATACAAAAGGAAGCATTTGACTACCTCGACGCTCCCATCAGAAGGATCACCTCTGCAGATGCGCCGATGCATTATGCACCAAATCTTGTAGCGCTTTACCTGCCGGATATACCACGAACAGTAAAACTGGTGAAAGAAGTGATGTACCTGAAAAAATAACAATCCGGGTATTCCTGGTTCTTTCTAACAGTAACGCATACACGAATTTATTCTTTTAATTAGACTGATATGAATACGGGTACTTTTTATTATCCTCTTCCTTCCAACGAACCGGTGCTCGCATTTGCACCGGGGAGCAAGGAAAGAGAGCAGGTAAAAAATGCTTTAAAAGAATTAAAAAGTAAAAAAACGGATGTGCCTATGTACATCGGCCCCGAACAAGTACGTACCGGCAATAGAGTAGCGATACATCCTCCTCACGAAAAGGAACATTTTTTAGGATATTTTCATTCAGGGGATGCCTCTCATGTGAAAAAAGCTATTAACGCAGCGTTGAGAGCGAAGGAGAAATGGGCGAATACTTCATGGGAAAATCGCGCCAATATTTTTCTGAAAGCTGCAGAACTTTTAGCAACAAAATACCGCCCGGAAATGTTGGCTGCTACAATGCTTTGTCAAAGCAAAAATGTATTCCAGGCGGAAATAGATGGCGCATGTGAGTTGATCGATTTTTTACGATTTAATGTGCATTTTCTCAGCGAAATTTATAAGCAGCAACCGATAAGCAGTCCCGGTATTTACAACAGGATGGAATATCGTCCGCTCGAGGGATTTGTGGTAGCTATTACGCCGTTTAATTTTACTGCTATTGGAGGTAATCTTCCCACATCGCCAGCGATGTGTGGCAATACTGTCGTTTGGAAATGTGCAAATACGCAGGTATACAGCGCACAGGTGTTCATGCGCGTTTTAAAGGAAGCAGGGTTGCCTGATGGAGTAATCAATTTGATTTATGTGGGTGGCCCGACGTTAGGCAGCGTTTGTTTCGATCATCCTGATTTTGCCGGTATTCATTTTACCGGAAGTACGGGTGTATTTAACGGCATGTGGCAAACAATAGGGCAGAATATGGGAATATACAGGTCGTATCCCCGGATTGTAGGCGAGACCGGGGGCAAAGATTTTGTGGTAGCGCATAAGAGTGCGAATGTGGATGTGTTGGTTACCGCATTGTGCCGCGGCGCTTTTGAATACCAGGGGCAAAAATGTTCTGCTGCTTCGCGTGCTTACATTCCTTCTAATATCGCTTCGGAAGTAAAAAAGAAACTGGTGGCCACCATCAAAACGATGAAGATGGGAAGTGTGGAAGATTTCACATGTTTCATTAATGCGGTAATTGATGAAAAAAGCTTTGACAAACTGGAAGGATACATTAAAAGAGTCAGAAAGGACAAGTCTGCAAAAATATTGGTGGGTGGAAAATGTGATAAGGCTGCAGGCTATTTTATCGAACCCACCGTAATTGAGGTTACTGATCCGGGTTATATAACCATGTGTGAAGAGTTGTTTGGTCCTGTTCTAACCTTGTATGTTTATGAGGAAAGTAAATTCGAACAAACATTAAAATTGGTTGATGCTACATCGCCGTACGCATTAACAGGCTCCATTATTGCACAGGATCGCTATGCTGTGGAACTGGCTACACAAAAGTTGTATAATAGTGCAGGTAATTTTTATATAAATGACAAGCCAACAGGTGCTGTAGTTGGTCAACAACCATTTGGCGGTGCAAGAGGAAGCGGAACCAATGATAAGGCCGGCAGTATGTTGAATTTGTATCGTTGGTTAAGCGCCAGGTCAATTAAGGAAACCTTCAATCCACCGGTTGATTATCGTTATCCGTTTATGAATGAAGAATAAAATTCAATGAGAGTGATTCTGGATAAATATCAACTGCAGATTATAATAGAGCGATTGGCTTACCAATTGATAGAAAATTACACAGACCTTTCTACAATAGCTATCATTGGCATACAACCCCGGGGTATCCATTTGTCGGATAAAATTTTGGGGCAATTAGAAAAAATCAGTCCCGGCAATAAGATTAAATATGGCAAAATGGATATTACCTTTTACCGCGATGATATCAGGCAGGAACTGCACAAGCCAAAACAGACAGATATTACTTTCTCCGTCGAGGATAAAAATGTTATCCTGGTTGATGATGTATTATTCACCGGGCGAACGATTCGCGCGGGCCTGGATGCCTTACTCGATTTTGGACGGCCTAAAAAAGTAGAGTTGTGTGTATTGGTCAACCGTCGCTACAGCCGTCAATTACCTATTCAGCCTGATTACTGTGGCAAAGCTATTGACTCTCTCAAATCCCAAAAAGTAAAGGTAGAGTGGGATAAGGAGCAAGTGGTGTTATATTAAGGTACAAGGATCGAGGCGCAAGGGATGGCGTTCAGAAAGTGGTGGTTGGAGGAACAACATACAAAGAATTTATTAGCATATTTTGCGTGCCCAAAAAACACCAACATGTCGCAGCAGCTTGAAGACCGGCTTCATGATTTTGGCGAGAAAGCCAGAGATTTTTGCAGAAAAGTAAAATGGGACATCTTAACACTGAATATATTAAACAACTGATCAGGGCCAGTGCTTCGGTTGGAGCAAATTACATTGAAGCTTCGGATGATCTTGGAAAGGCTGATGAGAAAATGAAACTGAGAATATCGAGAAGAGAAGCAAAGGAAGCTATTCATTTTGCAGATTTAATGCTTGTTTACGATAACCCAGATCTCGAAAAACAAAGAGCAGATATCATTGATGAAGCTGAGCAAATCCGAAAAATACTTTCAGCCATACTGATAAAACTGGATAAAGGAAATTGCAAATGAAATAATGCACGATCGATTTCCTGTACCTTGTTTCCTGTTAGTTGAGATTTGAACCTTGTTCCTTGCCTCTTGTTTTTTCTTCCTCTTTTTCCCTTAGCTTTGCTCTTTAATGCAACTTACTACCAGACATCTCCTCGGCATTAAAGACCTTCAGTTTAGCGATATCGATTTAATTCTTTCCACCGCCATTCAATTTAAAGAAGTATTACAACGACCAATTAAAAAAGTGCCTTCGCTACGCGATACGACTATCGTAAATCTTTTTTATGAAAATTCAACACGGACAAGAATTTCATTTGAACTTGCCGAAAAAAGATTAAGCGCTGATACCTTAAATTTTACGGCTTCGGGATCATCGGTTTCAAAGGGTGAAACATTGCTCGATACGGTCAATAATATTTTATCCATGAAGGTGGATATGGTGGTAATGAGACACAGCGCCAGCGGCGCGCCACATTTTTTGGCAAAACATATTCCTGCCGCCATCGTCAATGCGGGTGATGGTATCAATGAACATCCTACGCAGGCTTTGCTGGATGCATTTTCTATCAAAGAAAAATGCGGCAAACTGGAGGGGAAGAAGATCGTGCTGATTGGAGATATTATGCATTCGAGAGTGGCGTTGAGTAATATTTATTTATTGAAAAAAGCCGGGGCGGAGGTAATGGTTGCCGGCCCACCAACTTTGATTCCAAAACACATCAGTAAAGCATTTGATATTCTTGTGGAGTATGACCTTGTAAAGGCACTGCAATGGTGTGATGTAGCCAATGTGCTTCGTATTCAGCTCGAACGTCAAAACCAGGTGTTGTTTTCTTCTTTGAGAGAATACAATCTTGCTTACGGCATCAGTAAAAAGGTGTTGAATAAAATCAATAAGGACATCGTGATCATGCACCCGGGCCCGGTAAACAGGGGGGTGGAAATTGACAGCGACGTGGCGGATTCGGAACAATCCATTATTTTGCAGCAGGTAGAAAACGGAGTAGCGGTGCGAATGGCCGTACTTTACCTGTTAAGCAATAAATCAAGTTTGAATTGATAATATCAGCCTTCAAAAACCCGTTCACACAATTATAGATTGAAATGAAAAAAAGTAATACGGAACGCATCTGTTTATTCCCCGGTACATTTGATCCTGTTACTTTAGGACATACTGATATCATCAACAGAGCGCTGCCGCTTTTTGATAAGATGTTTATTGGTATTGGTCGAAATAGTAATAAAACAGCTATGTTCACCGAGCATCAGCGATTACAATGGTTACAGGAAATTTACAGCAATGAACCCAGGATTCAGGTGTTGGTATATGACGGTTTAACTGTTTCTTGCTGCAAAGAAGTAGGAGCTAATTTTATTCTTAGAGGTATCCGGTACGTCAACGACTTTGAATATGAAAAGGCAATCGCGGATATGAATCGTAGCCTTGCTCATAACGTGGAAACCGTTTTTCTTACCTGCTTACCAGAGTTTACTTCCGTTGCAAGTACACTCGTTCGGGATGTGATTCGCAATGGTGGTGATGCTTCAAAATTTCTGCCGGATCCCGTAAAAAAAAGCTTCAAATAAATGTCTATCTGGTTTGATAAAACGCTCACGCTTGAAAAGATCAGGCATTTCGGAAAAGAATTTATGCCCGGTTATCTCGGTATGGAATGGGTGGAGATCGGAGATGATTTTTTGAAGATGTCCATGCCGGTGGTAGCCAAAACACAACAACCTTTCGGTCTGTTGCATGGAGGCGCTTCCTGTGCTTTGGCTGAAACAATAGGCAGTGTGGCATCTGCTCTGGTACTTGATATGAGCAAAAACTTTTGCGTTGGTCTTGAGATCAATGCTAATCATGTGAGAGGAGCAAGGGGTGGCGTTGTAACGGCTACAGCTACGCCACTACATTTGGGAAAAACGACGCATGTGTGGGATATAAAAATTCACGACGAAAGTAATAATCTTATTTGCATCAGCAGGCTTACAACTGCCATTGTTCCAAACGATAAAGCTCAATTTAATGTTGCTAAAAAATGACTCGTGTCATTTCAGGCATTTTTCAACACTGAGATGATGGTAGGAAACATATTATCTGTATAGTTCTTTAAATCGCTCTTTTTAACCCACTTAATTTCAGTTATGTCTTCTTCGGTTTGTGGTACGAGTTGTTCGTTATCCCTGGCCTTCATTAAAAACCAATGCGATTCTTTCAGGATATGCTTGCCGAATGCTGTATAAGTATGATAGGTGGTATCGATCTCTTCCCCTAAGTCCGCCTTTTGCAGTCCTGTCTCTTCCCGTACCTCCCGAATGGCGCATTCAGGGAGGGTTTCGCCATCATCCTGCTTGCCCTTGGGAAGATCCCACTTGCCACGCCTGAAAATGAGTAATACACTTCCTGACGCATTTTCTATCAACCCACCTCCTGTCTTTACCAATGTGAAATGCCTGAAAAAACTCTTTTTAAGCTTACCGAAGTCTTCATTGAAAATGATTCCGGCATGAAATTCCTTCTTTTTTATTTCATGTAATAATGAATTAATCGCTGCTGTGGAAAGTTCATCAATAAATATTGCGTCGGGGTGATGTCTTACCTTTTCTATTTCTTTTGTTATTGCATCACAGAGATATACAGGTTTATCCCCAAAGTAAATTGTAATCTGGCTCATACGAAATACTATCTTCGCAACATGGACAATAAAAAGGCTGTTGCTGAAAAACTTTTACAAATTAATGCAATTAAATTAAGTATTGACCAACCATTTACCTGGGCCAGCGGTTGGAAAAGCCCCATATACTGCGATAACCGGAAGATACTTTCTTTTCCTTACATACGTGATTTTGTTAAGTCTGAAATGTGCAATGTGATCTTCCAATCGTTCCCTGATACGCAAATACTAGCGGGTGTGGCCACCGCGGGTATTGCATGGGGGGCGCTGGCAGCTGATCAGCTCAAGCTGCCATTTATTTACGTTCGCCCGAAACCCAAGGATCACGGCCTCGGAAACCAGATTGAAGGATCTTATGAAAAAGGGCAAAAAGTGGTAATAGTGGAAGATCTGATTTCAACAGCAAAGAGCAGTTTACAGGTTGTGGATGTATTGAAATCAGCCGGCTTACAGATAGAGGGAATGGTGTCAATATTCAATTATGGTTTCGACGAAGCGAGAAATGCTTTGGCTAAGGCCAATATCGATGCCTACTCTCTTACTGATTATGAATCTCTCATTTCATTGGCTACAGAAAAGAGATATGTATCTGAGACTGATCAAAACAGCTTGTTAAACTGGCGCATTGATCCGGCAAATTGGAGCATAAAAGCATAAATTCGCACAAAAAAGCGTTATCCCGATATGAAGAATCTTGTACTCTCAGCTGCTCTTATTTTTGTGGGCAGTTTCGCCGTATTCGGGCAAAAGGCTATTCAAAAGGCGGTAATCCAAACTCCCAATCTTCAGTGTCAGGCCTGCAAAGAAAGAATTGAAAATCGCCTGGTTCATGAATACGGAGTGTCTACCGTCAGGGCCGACTACAGGCACCACACAGTGACGGTATCATGGTATACCGATAGAACCAATATCGAAAACATCAAAACCGCGCTGGCAAATATGGGATACGATGCGGACGATGTGAAGGCTGATCCCGATGCCTATAACCGGCTTCCCGTGACATGCCAGCATCTGACACATCCCCAGACCAAATCAAAATAATCCCTTCTCAAAACAGGGAAAACGTTTCCCTGGTTTCATAATCTACCGGAAAGATCATAAAGATATTGGCCTTTCCAATCTTCACTTTACCCGTTAGTTTTACAGTAACTTCCTTACCCGTTAGCGTAGCCCACGCATTTCTTAAAATATTATCCATCTGAACGTCAAATTTCACAGGAAAGCTAAATGTGTCCCGCCGGGGAATTCTCAGGAGCGTATCCTGCGAGCTATGTCCTAAAAGACTCCCGTCTATATAAATATCCAGGTCGCTGTTGCGCAACTGCAGTCCGAAATTATTCGGATTGTAATAGACAATGTCCATGCTCACTGTCGATGAATTAAATCCCAGTTTTTGTATTGTAAAATTTCTAAACTCCCGATATTCTAATTCTTTTGGCGAGGAGCACGAAAAAAGCATCGTAAGGAATAGGAAGGGTAGGGCGCGGAAAGTTCTCATTTTGTTTCAAAAATATTTTAGCCCAAATGTAACTTTTTTGTACAACTAAAATCATTAGTAATCAGAAATTTCGATTCACGAATATAAGTACCAATATTATTAGCTACAAAATAATAATATAATTTTTTGTTTATAAATTATTTATGTAAATTAAATTATTTTAAATTTTATTATTTACACTTCTAAAATTGCAAACTATAAGGCAATAACTCTCTTTTTTGAAGAATAACGTCAAAATTGCATTAATGTATCTTTATCTATGTGAAATATAATTTATTACATTTATTAAGCAAAATTTAAATTCAAATTATTTTACATATAGTATAAAAATATAATGTGAAACACAAGCTTGTATGGGCGATGGGCATATTCTACTTATGTGATAGAATCCTCTTATTAGGAGCAATCCATAAGGCACTTTAATTTGGTTGGAACTCTATTGAACTCAATTGTTTGAATTATTTCCAATTTTATAAGCTTTTTTTGAATTTATATCTAACTATAAATAGTTAAGTGGTCTAAATAATTTCAACGTTTTATCAGGTCTGTTGAATATAGTTAAATATTCAGAAAATAGCAAAATTACGGTCTTGCAAAAATGAAATTCGCACTCTATGTTTGCATTCAATAAGCGATGATTGTTCTCTACTGCAGCTTCACTTAGTACCAAACTTCCTTCTGATTTATCTGATGCATCCCTATCCTTTTTGAAATCTCCGCAAGAATTTTAAAAAATATTTTAAATAAAATACACCCAAGAAATGAACAAGATTGTCACACTCATAGTGAGAAATCTGATGATGCTTACCGGGATCAATCAGCTATCCAGTTATTTCCCACAAGCGGATAACCTCTCGATAAAGCATAAGTTTATCCAACCGACTTTTGTGCGTGTAAAGAGTAACCATGCCAGCCGGGTCGCCAACCATGGCTTGTAAGAATAATCAGAGGGCATGTGCCGGGCGGGAGGTGTTCGGTTTAGCCAGGCGTCGTTCATTTTCATCCAATACTAGTGTAATTAATCATTGTCCAATATTCATTGCAAATTTCAAATTTTAAGTGCTAGCAATGAATACAAAAAGATTATATAATATTTTGAGTTTGTCTATAATTTTATTACTGACACAACACACAGGCATAAGCCAGGTAACCACTGATACTGCGACTTTCAAAATAGCTTATACAAGCTTTACGGTTAACTCCGGATCACGGGGTATCATGATAGACTGGTCTGTGGCTGATCCAGGCAAGGCTAATTATTTTGAGATACAAAGAAGTACAGATGGGAAGGATTTTAGAACAGTGGCGATGGTATTGGGCCCCGACCCGAGGCAGCCGTCAGGTAATAAATATGAGTGTATAGATAAACCGACCAAAAAGAATAAAAAGTATTTTTATCGCCTGAAACACATAAGTGTAGATGGCGAAGCAGAACTAAGCCAGGCCAAAGCACTTAGCCTGTAAATAATTATAAAAACTCATTAGAACTCGTTTTCTTTGGGGGTTACAGAACCTAATTGGTTCTTAACAAGCGCCGCATGTCTATGCGGCGGTTTTTTTTATAAGATGTACGTAAAATGGTGACATGGGAAAGTTGCAGTACAAGGTTACTGAGTTAAGGATCGGCAGGTAAACCAGGAAAATTTCTTACAGATACTGTAATAAAAAATTGTCAAAAAACCTTTTTGGTTTCTGTTAGCTGTATTTAACTGTATTGAAACTGCGGAAAACTCAAAGGTCTACAATAGTTTCTTCAGTCCGTGACCGGGGAGATGAATTGAGTGTTCCCTGGAAGGATTTTGCTGTTTTGGTTTTGTGGGCGGATTCGTTTGTGTGGCGAGTGGAAACTTCAACATTTTCGTAAGCGTTGGCAGCACTGTTATCCGTACCGGATACAAGAATAACGTCTTGTGGATCCCGGGCAGATATAGATGTATAAAAGTTCCTGGACTCTTCAGAAGCAGGCACACGATAAAAACCGGCGAGGTGGGTATTGTAAGAAGTATTATTGTTCACTCGCAGTCGTGCCAGCAACGAGTCCTGCTGTTCCACCTGTTTTTGAATTTTCATTTGATCTTCCAGTAATTTTTCAAATTCCGCCCTTCTCACCTTATCCTCAGTCAATTTATAATAGCCCTGGGCATTTTTCATTAACTTATCTAACCGCTCAAGATAGGACGAATTGGATTGCTTCACTTGCTCAAAGGCTTTCCTAATATCGCTACCAACCTTTTTCCAATCTAAGGAATTGATTTGGCGATAAGCTTCGTTCAATCCTTTATTGAGTTCGTTTACATCCATCTTGCTCAGGTCTATCGTCAAATTGGCATTGCCGGGTAATATGTCTTTCAGATTGATCGACTTTGGGAGTTTAAACTTCTTTTCATCAAAAACGAATCCGGATGACTCTAAATTCGTAGCGAGAGGCCCGTCCTTCAATTCCTTTAAAAAATCGTTGCTTTGGACGGCTCCGGCTAAAGTGTCAATCACATTGTTTAAGATATCATTCGCAGTTGTGACAGCAGCATCTTTCTTCGCTGTAAAAGGTTTCTGATTTTTGGCAGATGAAGTTTCATTCATATCATCCTGGAGATTTTCATGCAGCGCAAGAGCCGACTTTTGTGGCTGAACTTGTAATTCTTTATTGGCGGCGCTTATTTTGTTCAAGTGTTTATTGTCTGTTGGAGACAGCCACGCTATTGAACAGATAACACCTGTTACCAGCAGCAAGGCAATTAGCCTTTGACCGTAGTTCAATTGTTGAGTAGCTGCCTTGTCATTGGTGATACGTTTAATGCGGGAAAGCAATTGTTTTTTCCCGGAAACGGCTCCCATGGCCAATTTCAGCGAGCTCAGACGCGATTGTTCCAGACGTAGTAAAGCATTTGCATAGGAGTGGGGATCGTATTGATATTTCAGTACAAAATCGTCGCAGCAGTTTTCTCTTTCTCTTTTCATAGCCTTGGAAAGCAGCACTACAAATGGATTGAAAAATAAAATTGTTTCGACAACAGAGATCAAAATGTTAATGATAAAATCATTTCTTCTGATGTGTGAAAGTTCATGTAAAATGATCGCCTCCAACTGCTCACCGGAAAGATTATTTAAGGAAGCAACGGGAATCAGTATAACCGGTTTAATAAAGCCAACTGTTGCCGGTACATCAATGTGTTTCGAAATCCAGACACTGATCTTTTTTGTAATGGTCAGTTGCTGCGAAACGCCCGATGCAAAATCCTGCAAAGCCGCTGGCGGAGCTATGAGGTGTTTATTCGAAATTAGGTAGACGTACCTGTATGCATTGAGCAATTTTATTGTCAGAAAAGCTAATAGTAAGATATATGCAGACGATAGATAGGGCAGTGATGCAGCAGCTTTGGTAAAGAAGTTTTCAATAGCTGAAGCACTATGAATTTCGTTGTATGTCATCACCGTTCCGGCTATATCCGAAACCAGGCTGGTGTGACTTGTCAACTGCAGCCACAGGCTTACGACAAACCATGCAAAAGAAGAAAACAGAAGAATCGTACTGAGACTATTTTTAAATCTTGCTGACGCATTTTTGTAGGAAATACAGGTTGTTTCGTATACGAGCCAAAGTAGCAGACCTTGCCATAAGCTGTTTAGAATGGCGCTTCCGAGCGCCTGGAGGAACACTGAATGCTGCAGTTCGGTTAGGTTCATTTTTCCTTTTTTAAGTTGTCGAGATACCGTTGAATTTCGTCCAGTTCATTTCTTGATGTTTTTTGGTTGCCCAATGCCTGCAATACGAGCTGTGTAGATGATCCATAAAAAAGACCGTTGATCATCTTATCTAAAAATTGTTTTTGGGTCTTCTGCTTGCTTACAGCCGGCATATAAATGTGTGTTTTTGCACTATCATCGCGGGTTACGAGCCCTTTTTCAAACATGATCTGCAACAGTTTCAAAGTAGTGGTGTACCCCGATGATTTGGTTTTCGAAAGTTCTTCATGTACTTCGCGAACAGTAGCGGATTCACGTTGCCAGAGAACTTGCAGAATCTCCAGTTCGCTTTCGGTAGGATTGAATTGTTTGTTGATGGACATTTTTACGACTTTATTCGTAGCAATATACGAGTTTGTTCGTAAAAAGAATTTTAATTTTTATGAATGGCTTGTTGTTGCCATTTCCTGTCGGCTAAAGCATTATAAAAAGCTTTTTACGTGAATAGGGTTAAATTCGTTAGATAAATATTATAATGAATCAGCAGGAAATCAAATTCAGTATTACTTCATATGATTCAATTGAAGAGTTAAAACAGAACGACGCTGAACTATTGAAGCAAGCCCGAAATGTGACAAAGAATGCTTACGCGCCCTACTCTCATTTTCGGGTGGGTGCCTATGCCAGGCTTGTGAATGGAAAAACCGTTAGCGGGACCAACCAGGAAAATGCCGCTTTTCCTGCCGGCATTTGTGCAGAAAGGACAATGCTATCAACAGCCGCTTCGCTCTTTCCGAACGTTGGTATCGATACAATGGCAATCAGCTATCACAATCTGAATGGACCGAGCGATAAGCCGGTAACTCCCTGTGGGATCTGCCGGCAGTCACTGTTCGAATTTCAACAAAGAACAAAGCACCCGATAAGAATTATACTAAGCGGAATGAGCGGGCCGGTATATATCATTGATAACGCTCAGGACCTGCTTCCATTGGTATTCTCATCAGATGATATAAAAAAGTCTTAATTCAAAACCTGCAGGCTTTTGCGAATGATAGCGATACATTCCAGTATTTCATTTTCCGAAATGACCAACGGCGGCGCAAAGCGAATCTTATTACCATGAGTGGGTTTTGCAAGCAATCCATTTTCTTTTAGTTCAAGGCATAACTTCCATGCCGCGTCATTGTCGGTATGATCAATTTCGATAGCATTCAAAAGACCTTTTCCTCTTATTTGTGTGATATGCTGCGATCTTATTTGGGCCAATTCATTTCTGAAAAGATTTCCCATTTGTTGTGCTCTTTCTGCAAGATGTTCTTCTTTTAATACTTCGAGCGCTGTTATCGCCACCCTGCTGGCAAGTGGATTTCCGCCATAAGTGCTTCCGTGTTCTCCGGGTTTGATCGTGAGCATAATCTCATTGTCGGCGAGTACGGCACTTACCGGTAAGGTACCACCACTCAGGGCTTTGCCAAGAATCAATATATCCGGTCTTACATTTTCATGATCGCAGCAAAGCACCTTCCCCGTTCTGGCGAGTCCGGTCTGCACTTCGTCTGCCATGAACAACACATTGGCATCAGCGCAATATTGTTTTGCCTTTGCTAAATATCCATCATCCGGAACAACTACCCCTGCTTCGCCCTGAATTGGTTCTACGAGAAATCCTGCAACGTTTTTGTCCTGTAGCGCTTTTGACAATCCAGAAAGATCGTTGTATGGAATGATTTCAAAACCTTCAAGGTAGGGGCCAAAATCTTTTTTTGCAACCGGGTCAGAGCTAAAAGAAATAATTCCCAGCGTTCTGCCATGGAAATTTCCTGCACATACAATTATCTTCGCTTTATCATTAGGAATTTTTTTTACTTCATAACTCCAGTGCCGGCAGAGTTTAAGTGCCGTTTCTACTGCTTCCGTTCCGGTGTTCATGGGCAGTACTTTGTCATAGCCGAAATACTTTGTTATGTATTCCGTGAATTTGCTGAGTTCTTCGCTGTGGAACGCCCTGCTGGTGAGGGTTAGCGTTTGCGCCTGTTCTGCAAGCGCCTGTATTATTTTTGGGTGACAATGCCCTTGGTTTACGGCAGAGTAGGAGCTCAGGAAATCATAATATTTTTTTCCCTCTACATCCCAGACAAACACACCACTTCCCTTAGAAAGTACTACCGGTAATGGATGGTAATTGTGTGCACCATATTGATTTTCCAGGTCGATATAATATTCGGTTTGCGAAGCAATTGATTGCATTGTAAAAAAGTTAAGCATTAAAAAATTAAATAGAAGAAGTTGCGGGCGGAAAGGGGATACTATCGTCGGCAGTTGTGATCGAGAAAATCGAGGTTCTTATCGAGGAAATGCAATATGTATGAATTGTCGTTCAATTGCCGTATTTGCTGCAAAGGTAATTTTTTTTCAGAAATTTTTGTTATGGGATAGAGATCACAGTTTTATTATAAAACTTCGGTTGCGGTTTATAATTAATGTTTATGTTTCTATCAAAAATCCCATAAACTGTACTGCCACTGCCACTCATAGAGGCATATAGAGCTCCTGCATCGTAGAGGTCCTGCTTAATTTTTTTTACCACCGGATAGCGTTCAAAAACAAATTTTTCGAAATCGTTTTTCAGATCATTTTGCCATGTTTCTATTGGTTGTGTAATGATTTGTTTGATTGTTTTTTTCGGTATACGGGACTGAATATTTTTAAAAGCAATGCCGGTGCTGATATGAATTCCGGGGTTTACCAATGCGATTTGATAGTTTTTCAGGGATACATTTATTTCTTTGAGAAGTTCTCCCCGGCCTTTTCCAATGCAGGGCCGGTTGATTAAAAAGAAGGGGCAATCACTTCCTAACTGTAACGCATATACGCTGAGTTGCTCTGAAGAAATTTTCAGATCAAAAATTTTATTTAATAATTGAAGCGTAAATGCTGCATCCGCCGAGCCGCCACCAAGACCTGCTCCTGCAGGTATTACCTTATGCAAATGCATTGATATTTCATCAATTTTCGGAAAATCCGATTTTAAAAGATTATAAGCTTTTAAGCAAAGATTGTCTGCATCATTGCCGGCAGAGATGCCTGATACGGTAAAATGGGACGTTCCTTTTGAAGGAACAATTTCTATAGCATCCTGCAATTTTACCGGGACAAAACATGTTTCAAGATCGTGATAACCATCTTCCCTTTTTCTGAGAATATTTAGTCCAAGGTTGATCTTGCAATTGGGAAATGCTATCATATTTCACCAATGAAGATAAGCAGATGAAGCGAAATGAGAATTATGCCAGGGGATAAAATGTCAGCAATATTTATTTGCCCTTTCTTGAATTGATCTCGTCGCGGATGGAAGCTGCTTTGATATAATCCTCCTGCTCTAACACTTCGTTCAGCAAATTTTCCAACTCAGACATGGAAAGTTTTTTCAAATCGTCATTCGAAGCATCGGAGTGAGACACCACAACTTTTTTCTTCTTATCATCTTCTTCCATCAATATGCCAGCGCTTTCCAAAATGTTATCATAGGTATAAATAGGGCATCCGAACCTTACGGCAAGCGCTACCGCATCGGAAGTGCGTGAATCGATTTCTACAGTATCATGCTCTGTAGAGCAAACCAACTTTGAATAAAAAATTCCTTCCTGCAGGTCGTTGATGATGATCTCATGCAACTCGATATTAAAAGCCAGCATAAAATTTTTCATCAGGTCGTGAGTAAGCGGCCTGCTGGGCTGCATTCGCTCCAGGGCTACCGCTATAGCCTGCGCCTCAAAACCACCAATTACTATCGGCAGACGACGTAGTCCATTTACCTCCCCAAGCACTACGGCATACGAATGAGTTTGCGTAATGCTATGCGAAAGAGCGACTATTTCCAATTCTATTTTCTTCATACCAATTCACCTGGTTTAAGAGTTTCTGATCTTAGCAAATATATAAAATTAAGGCTGTTGACGGAATAAGACTCACGCAAATAGGAATCCGTGTTGAAAATTCGAAATTGTTTAAGAAATCTCTTTCAGCTTTTTTACTGCTTCAGTAATTTTCGGTACTACTTCAAATGCGTCTCCCACAATGCCGTAATCTGCAGCCTTAAAAAAAGGTGCTTCCGGATCCTTATTAATCACCACGATAGTCTTACTTCTGTTTACTCCGGCAAGGTGCTGAATAGCTCCGGAAATACCGATAGCAATATATAGATTAGGCGCAACGGTAAGACCTGTTTGGCCGACGTGCTCATGATGCGGCCTCCAGTCGCTATCGCTTACGGGCCGGCTGCATGCAGTAGCAGCGCCGAGCGCTTTTGCAAGGTCAGTTACAATGCCCCAGTTTTCGGGTCCTTTCAGACCACGACCGCCACTTACAACAATTTCGGCCTCAGACAACGGAACTTCACCCACAACTTTATCTGTTGCTGTTACTTTTACTTTGGATGCAGGAACTGTTATTGCCGGCACAATCACTTCGGCAGCGCCTTCGCCTCTCGAAACCGAGTATGCATTGGCATTTAATGAAATAATTTTTATATCCGTTTTAACCGATACATTGGCAAATGCCTTTCCGCTGAACACACTCTTTTTTACTGCAAATCCATTGTCTGAAACGGGAAGTGCAATTGCACCAGAAACAAGACCGGCCTTCAGTTTCACGGAAAGCCTGGGTGCAATTGCCTTGCCATTAAAATTATTGGAAAAGATGATTACTTTGGCTTCAGTTCTTTGCGCTGCTTCTGCAATAACAGACGCAAAAACCTGTGAATCAAAATTGTTCAGTGATTCATTTTTAAAATGATGGATTTGCTTTAATCCATAACTGCCCAGCGCTGCGAGATCTTCTTTTATTGCTCCTAATACAATCCCGTCCGCAGTAGTATTGAGTTGTTCTGCCACCTTTGCTCCATAACATGCAGCTTCGAGTGAATTCTTTTTTATATGTCCTTCTGACTGATCCAGGAAAATTAATACGCTCATGGTAACAATTTCAAATTTATGTTTAGTGTTTTTGTTCCTTTTTACATACTAACGTATACGGCTATACGATTTTAGAAAACCTTCGCCTCTTCATGCAGTAGTCGTACCAGTTCTTCGGGGTTATCTGCACTGACCAATTTCACGCCTGCTTTGGGAGGAGGTAATTCAAAAGAATCGATAGCGGTAAAGATTTCTGCTTCCACAGGCTCTGTTACTTTTAATGACTTTGTTCGTGCGTTCATGATGCCGCGCATGTTTGGAATGCGTTGTTCTGCCATTCCTTTCTGGCAACTCACTACCAAAGGCAGAGCTGTTTCGTCAGTTTCTTCACCGCCTTCGATCTCGCGGTTTACCGACGCAACAGTTCCATTCAGGGTAAACTTTGTGGCAAGGGAGATGTAGGGCATGTCCAGTATTTCAGCAATCATGCCGCCGATAGAGGAGCCGTTATAATCTATCGTCTCCTTTCCGGTAAAAATCAAATCGTAGTTATTTTGTTTTGCGACTGCTGCTATCTGGATGGAGATGTAGTAAGGATCAGTAGCAGTACTGTTTACACGAAACGCTTCATCGCCGCCCAGCGCAAGCGCCTTCCTGATGATCGGATCAGCATCAGGGCCTCCAACATTAATAAGGTGTAGAACAGTTGAAGGATCAGCCTCTTTCAGTTCGATTGCCCGTACCAATGCATACCACTCATCATATGGGTTCAAAATGAACTGCACTCCCGTTTCAGCAAATTTCGTATTGTTATCAGTGAAGGCTATTTTTGCCGTTGTGTCAGGAGTCTTGCTGATGCACACAAGAATCTTCATATCAATTTTTTTGAAGTGGCGAAGATACTAAGGAAACGGTGAAAAAACGATGACGCATGGAGAGAATAGCTAAGCTTAATGAATTTTTAAAAGAATTGCCGCACGATAGTTTTTTGCTGCACGCACTTGCGCTGGAATACATCAAACTTGGCAATGATGAAGAGGCCGGAAAGTTGTTTTACAAAATATTGGAGAAAGAACCGGGGTATATCGGTTCCTACTATCATCTTGCCAAATTGCTCGAACGAAAGAATGATGTAAGTGGGGCATTAAAAGTTTATGAAAAAGGAATGGAAATAGCTTCGTCAAAAAATGACCGGCATTCGTATAATGAGTTGTTTGCTGCTTATGAAGAACTAAAGGATGAAACAGAATAATGTCCGCCATGTCACTCCTTGCAGATTTTACCGGATATATACACGATAAAGATCTTTTCCAAATAAAAGATCGTTTAATCGTTGCCGTTAGTGGCGGGGTGGACTCTGTTTGTTTATGTGAACTTTGTAAACAAGCCGGCTTTAATTTCGAAATAGCGCATTGCAATTTTCAACTGAGAGGAGAAGAGAGTGGCCGTGACGAGAATTTTGTGCGTTTACTGGCAAAGAAATATGATGTACCATTTCATGTAAAAAAGTTTGACACGGGAGATTATGCTGCGAAAAATAAAATTTCGATACAGGTAGCGGCAAGGGAGCTGAGGTATCAATGGTTTGATGAATTAATAGGTGCGGCTAAGGATGAGCAAAAGGAGCGGGCAGAAAATTTTGCCATTTATCTGCTAACAGCCCATCATGCAGACGACAATATTGAAACAGTGCTGATCAATTTCTTTAAAGGTACAGGTATAAAGGGCCTGCGTGGAATGGTGCCCAGGCAAAATCATATTGTAAGGCCATTACTGTTTGCAAGGAGAGAGGAAATTGAAACGTTTGAAAAAGAAAACAAATTAGATTTTGTTGAAGATTCTTCAAACCTAACTGATAAGTATACACGAAATTATTTCCGGCACCAGGTTATTCCGATCATTCAAAAAGTCTTCACGCAGGCGGAAAACAATCTTTTGGATAACATTGAGCGTTTTAATGATATTGATATACTCTACCACCAGGCGGTCGATTTGCATAAAAGTAAATTACTGGAATTTCATAAAAGTGAAGTTCATATTCCGGTTCTGAAATTATTAAAGGCAAAGCCTTTAGTCACCATTGTTTTTGAAATAATAAAAGAATATGGCTTTACATCGCATCAGGCAGATGAAGTGATCAGTCTCTTAAAAAGCGAGAGCGGAAAATATATTTCATCCGCATCGCACAGAATCATTAAGAATCGCAACTGGATAATTATTTCCCCCATTAGTACCGCGGAATCAGAAAACATTTTAATTGAAAACAGCGATAGAAAAATCGAGTGCGAAGGCGGCACCTTAGAGATTATCAGTTTTCCAAATGAAAATGCCTCAATACCTACTTCAGGCACTGTTGCAATGATTGATATGGACACTGTTACTTTCCCTTTGCTTTTACGTAAATGGAAGCAGGGTGATTATTTCTATCCGCTGGGAATGCAGAAGAAAAAAAAGCTTAGCCGCTTTTTTATTGATCAGAAATTATCTGTTGCAGAAAAGGAAAATATTTGGGTAATCGAAAGCAATAAAAAAATCCTGTGGATCGTGAATCACAGAATAGATGATCGCGCTAAAATAACTCCGAAAACAAAAACGATTCTTCAACTTAGAACGCGTGGCCGGTAGTGATTATTTGTTTTGGATCCATGTGTTGAATTTGATCAAGAAAATGCCCCAACACAGGGTATCCTGAGAAAAGCTGTGCAGCGACGATCAGGAAGGCGATGCCAAAGAGCGCCCCCCAGATGTGTGCGGAATGGTTGATACGTCCACCACCTTGTCTATCCAGCCAGTAAGAGACCAAAAGATATATAAGTCCGAACAGGAAACCAGCCAAATAAACCGGGATAAATATGAGACCGATTCCCAACAATGGATTAAAGAAAATAAATGCAAATACCACCGCAGAAACGGCTCCCGAAGCGCCAAGACTTCTGTAATTCGGATTGTTTCTATTTTTTGAATAACTGGGGATAAGGCAAACCACGAGTGCCATAAGATACATTAATATATATAGCAGTTTTCCGTAGTTGCCGAATATCGCATCGAATTCCTGCTCTGTTATCTTGCCAAAGAGATAGAATGCGTACATGTTGAAAAACAAATGACCAATATCTGCATGAATAAATCCGCACGTGATAAAACGATAATACTGCCTGCGGCTGGTAACGGCATACGAATCAAAGATCAGGTCATTAGCCAACTTTGGGCTGCGAAAAGCAGCGATAGAAACGATTACAGTAATGGCAATTATAATAACGGTAATACTCATTTACATTTGAATTAAAACATAAACATACATAGAAACTACAAATGATGATATTTTTCATTGCGGATAATAGTACATGCGCGATATATCTGCTCGCTAAGAATGAGTCGCACTAATTGATGAGGGAAAACCAACTGAGATAAACTCCATTTATAGTCACATCTCTTCAATATACTCTCGTGTAAGCCATAAGCGCCACCGATAAGGAAGATTAAATTTTTTGCGCTCTTATTGGCGCTGGTTTCAATAAACTTTGCCAACTCCACTGAATTCCACTGTTTGCCGTTTTCATCCAGCGTCACGAGTACATCATTTTTTTGAATGACATTGAGTACCGGAACGGATTCATCTTTTTTAATTTGATCTTCACTCGTGCTTTTCGAAGGAGGGAAGATTTTCCATTCGACCGTGTAGTAGCGGGTAATCCTTTTTGTAAACATTTCCACGCCTTCGTTTACGTAAGATTCATGATTTTTACCAATAGCCCAGAAATAGATTTTCATGCATTTATTTAGCGCAATTTATTTATTTTTGCCGCCCATTGGCCCCGTAGCTCAATTGAATAGAGCATCCCGACTGAAGTCGGGAAGGTTTAAGCTTTGAATCCGGTGCTGATGAAAAATATTATGGCCCCGTAGCTCAATTGAATAGAGCATTTGACTACGGATCAAAAGGTTTAAGGTTTGAATCCTTACGGGGTCACCACAAGCGAATTATAACAGATTCGCTTTTTTTATGTTTTACATGTATATTTTATACTCACAAGCTCTCGGCCGATATTATATTGGTTTTACGGCTGGCACAGTTGAATCGAGACTTGCCAAGCATCTTTTGAGCAGAAAAGGATTTACATCGAGAGCCAAAGACTGGAAAATAGTTTATACAGAAGCATTCGAAACGAAATCTGAGGCGATGAGTCAGGAAAAACAACTCAAGAAATGGAAGAACAAAGAAAGGATCGAAACATTGATTGACCGCAGCTCTCCCGATAGTTATCGGAATGAATAGAGCATCCCGACCGTAGTCGGGAAGGTTTAAGGTTTGAATCCTTACGGGGTCAACACAAGCGAATTATAACAGATTCGCTTTTTTTTATTCAATCAATAGTACCATTAATGGTAGCACAGTAACTATACATACATGGCGTGTGTGAAATTATGGGCAATGATCTAATCGATTAAAAGCTCGATGATGAACTCGGCAAATTCACCTTCAGTCGAATCAACTCTGATTTCGCCCTGGTGAGCTTCTACGATCTCATAGCTTAGTGAAAGGCCAAGCCCCGTTCCCACACCTGTAGGTTTCGTTGTAAAAAAAGGTTGAAAAATTTTACCTAAATATTTTTGGGAAATGCCGACGCCATTATCCCATATGATAATTTTTACTTTGCCATCCTCCTTTTTGGTAGTTATGCTTATCAATGGCTCATAGCCGCCAATATTCTGTTTCTTCTTTTCACTGATTGAATAAAATGCATTGTTGTAAATATTTATTAAGACGCGGCCTATGTCCTGCGGAACAACATTGATTTTTTCAATAGCCGGATCGAAATTGGTTTTTATTATCGCATTGAAAGAAAAGTCTTTCGCACGAACTCCGTGATAGCTAAGCCGTAAGTATTCCTCGGCCAACATATTGATATCCGTTGGCTGTGCGTCGCCAGTACTAGACTTAGTGTGCTGCAGTAAATTCTTCACAATGTTGTCTGCCCGTTTTCCGTGCTGGTTAATCTTACGCATATTTTGTATTACGTCATCAGCAAGCGTATCGATTTCTTCTTGAACAGGCCCTGATAAATTCGCTTTTGCAATCAGGCCCTTTGCTTCGATCAGCAGTTCGGAATTTATTTCAGCAAAATTGTTGATGAAATTCAGCGGATTTTGAATCTCATGAGCTATTCCCGAAGCCACCTCCCCCAAAGAGGCCATTTTTTCTTTTTGTACCAGTTGAAGCTGGCTGGCCTTAAGCTCTGTTAGTGCCTTTTGCAGATTTTCCTTCTGTTTGGAAAGCTCCAGTGTTCTGTCTTTAACCCGGTCTTCCAGTTTCATATTCTCCTCCAAAAGTGCTTTTTGCTGTTGCTCATTGATGGCCTGCAGATTTCTATGGTATTGTAACTTCTTGCGCTGATTCGTTATGAATGCAATCAAAAAACCGCTAAACAACAATACCATGGCGGATATGCCTATGATTACCCTGGACTGTATGCTGATATCGATCAGATTCATAAAAAGCTTTGGTTATAAGGATGCATAATATTATATACGCGATGTTATGTATGTCCCAGATGTTATCTGCGAGTTTACTATTCTGATCGATCATTGGAACATAAAATAAAAAAACAAAGAAGTTTACCACTACATAAATACTGAGCCCTGTGGCCACCCAAAAATCCGGTCCCCTGCTTAAATCATCTTCTTCATCCCGAAGTTTTGCCAGGTAATACAATACGCAATAGATCAGAAGAAAATAGGCCTCAGTTGCAAGCAAATTACCACTCAGATGGTCCGGGTTTCCGAAATTTTCCAGGTAATTAAAATTAATAATAATGATAAATAATGAAATAAGCGGAAGTACTTTTTTAAGTGTTACAAAAGAAGGCTGTTTCAGTGCTAGAAAAAAATAACTGAAACATATAAACCTGATTATTGAATGTACATTGTATAAGACGTTATTACTTTGCAGCCATTGCGGTAAATAAATTTTGAAATCGCCGATAATGTCGCCCGCCAGGTTAATAAAAAAAGCAAATACCAGGTACACCATAATCGGCCTTAGAAACGACGGCTGACGTCTTTTAATAGCCAGGGCAATTAAGGGAATCAGCGGGGCCCAAACCTCAGACCAATCCAACAGTAATCTTAACAACTTCCACATGATTAATTTTATTTTAACCTTAAGAAACGGACGTATTTTCAAAAAAATAAGAAGGGTTAAAGCGGGCTTCGATACGATATTGCGACATAGAAAATTACCAAATATCTTTTACCCTATAAAATATTAGTAGTTTAAAGGTAGTGATATCTTTAGCCGGTGGAAGCGTGTTTTTTTGGGCCGTTTTTAATTATCTTTTATAAAGCTCTGTGTTATCCGTTTTTTTTAAATACCTTTCATATTCCAATCTTATAAATCGCCACCGCTTTTTTATTGCACCTCAATTAATGCCTGAAAGTACATTGCTTTCACATCCCCGGTTACCAGGACAACCTGTTCTGATATTATCTTTAAAATTTTTATTTAACCTTCAAAAAAATAACATGAAGCATAAGTATCACGCCCTCGAGTGGAAAGCCGCGGACATCGCCGCTTTTCTCGGATTAAACGGAATATATATGGCTGTTTTCAATTTTGACAAGCCTGCATTGGGTCATTTTCGCTTATTAGTTGCGGGCTTTGATCAAAAAGGTGATTTGCTTGGCACTTCGCCAATTGAAAAATACACGGGATTTCCTGAACCCGACCTGAGCAATGCCTACACCGAAGGTCTGTTTTTCGTAATGGCAAGTGAAATCAGCGCATTATCTGGTTCCGGGTCCAAGACTCTTTATTTTGTGCCAACGGCATATACTCCGCCGGGAGGTAATCAGTTATACGTTAGCTATACAATCTATGACATGCATTCGCTGGATGGATCGTTTGACGGACAAGTTGTTGTCGGCACTATCAATCCATCGCCACCAAGAAATTCTTGAGCGCAGGGTATTTGCCATCTAACGAATAATGTAATTGGCTCTTTGAACCGTGTACAAGCAGCCGGTAAAATGCAGTGACTTATCAGGCTGTGTCGGGCTTGACGATTGTTCCGGAACACCCGTGCACGCATAGAAATTACAGAATTTTTAGGAGAGTAAGAACAATCCAAATTTGTCGAGAAAAGTGCGCAGGCTTTTTATTTTTGAAAGAAATTCTTGCAAAGATTATCGACTCAAACTCCAGAGACGGCTCTTACCTCTTACCCAATAATGCTAAAAAGTAATACGCCAAGTACAATCAACGTAACAGCGATATAGAGCAAATCTTTTTCCATCAAAAAGCCAACTATGGAAAATACCACTCTTGCTATAGGCGTTGCGATTAAAAATAAGACGCCTAATTGTATAATGGCGCGTCCCGTTCCGTCGAAGGCGCTGCTCAAAATTTTACTTAGGTTGGTAAATTGTTTGGGCTCGCTGGAAAATGTACCGTAGTGCGGATGCTCATTTCCATGATGAAGCAGGTAAATAACACCACCAAACATGATGACAGCGGATGAAAATAACACCCCAAACCTGAGCAGGTTTCCCATAATTATCTCAATCCGTTCGTCTGAAATCTTATTTTTTATGCTCATTACAATTGATGTGTAACTCCGTTATAGATCATTTCGGCTGCAAGAAATAAAATCACGAAAGCAAAGATGATCTTCAATGTTTTTGTTTCTGCTTTGAATAAAATTTTGGACCCGATAAATGCGCCCAATAAAACACCGATGACTACCGGCATTGATAAACCCGGATCGATATAACCTCTCCTCATATAAATACCCGCACTGGCTGCCGCCGTCACCCCAATCATAAAATTGCTGGTGGTAGTGGAAACCTTAAAAGGTATTTTCATAACTCTATCCATCGCAATTACTTTTAATGCTCCGGATCCGATACCAAGTAAACCGGAAAGAATCCCTGCAACATTCATCATGGCAAAACCGCCTGCTACATTGTGTACCCCGTAATGGATTACATCGCCTTTGTCATGAAACTTGTTGTCGAGTTTGAGTTTATGACCTACACTTTTCGGATTTTCTGTGTAAATTATCTCTTCCTTTTTTGTAAAAGATGTGATCGCAGAAAAAATGAGAATAATCCCAAACACTATCGCGATGCTTGATGGAGAAACATAAGTTGCAATGAACGCACCCACAATGGCGCCAATGGTAGTGGCAAGTTCCAGGAACATTCCGAGTCGAATGTTGGTAATTCCTTCTTTTACATAAGCAGCAGCAGCGCCGGAAGAGGTGGCAATTACGCTGATCAGTGAGGTACCGATAGCGTAATGAATATCTACTTTAAACACGAGTGTCAACAACGGAATGATCACAACACCTCCGCCAAGGCCGGTGAGTGAACCCACAAGGCCTGCGGTTGTTGCAACAAAAAATATCAGTACCGTAAAAAGAAGAATGCTCATTAATAATATCTCAGGAGAGTTTTCAACTCCTGGCTTTTTGGATGAAGAATTTGAAGCCGCCAAATTAGTGCATTATCTCTTATGTTGTTGCCACTGCTGCATTAATTGAATTTTAAGTTTGAAAACTCTTTGTCATGTTCCGTTACACTTAAAGTCATTTTTAATTTTAAATTTTTAAAATTAATGTCATTAGGGCAGGTTTTTGAATTGGTAGATGTTTTGATGAATCATATGGCATGATACAGACAATCTCATTTGATCATACTGTTGATGCAAATCTTTTAGACGCATATAGTAATACAATCAGTTCTGTTGCTCAATCTGCAGGCGACGCGGTAGTTCACATTATTGCACAAAAGGAGATCATCAACCCACGGACAAAACGAAAGGAACTTCAAGCCGGTAGTGGGACAGGTTTTATAATAAGCAGCGACGGATACCTGGTAACCAATAACCACGTGGTAGAAGGCGCTTCGCAAATAAAAATTTTGTTGAGCAATGGTCTTGAATCAATAGCCACATTGCGGGGTACCGATCCGAGCACGGATATTGCCGTATTGAAAATTCATGAAAACGGGTTAAAAAGTTTGCAGTTTGCAGACAGCAAATTGTTACAGCCCGGACAAATTGCCATTGCGATAGGCAACCCGATGGGGCTTCAGTTTACCGTAACAGCAGGAGTTGTAAGTGCATTGGGAAGAAGTATTCGGGCTGGTAATGGCAGAATGATCGACGATGTTATTCAAACGGATACTGCCCTGAATCCGGGCAACAGCGGCGGACCACTACTGAACAGCGCAGGTAAAGTTATTGGCGTTAATACAGCCATCATTAATGGAGGACAAGGGTTGTGTTTTGCAGTAAGCAGTAATCTTGCTGCCTATGTTGCAGGTAAATTAATTATGGAAGGAAAAGTGCGCCGGGCGTATTTGGGAATCGCGGGTAATACAATCACATTGAGCGAAAGAATGGTCGCAGCAAATCGCCTTAAAAACCGAACCGGAGTATACGTAAGCGAAGTAATTAGCGATGCACCCGCGATAAATGCCGATATACAGCAGGGAGATATTATTGTTGGTTTAAATGATCACTTTATTGCGGGCATAGATGATTTGTATAGTAAGTTAAACAGCGAATTGATAGGAGAATATATAATACTGACGGTTTTGAGAGGTGGATATAAAACAGAAGTAACCGCAATGCCCGGAGAGATGGGTTAATAAAGTCTTATTGACTGATCATTTTTTTTAATTGTTGTTCTTTTTCGATTAGCCTTTGAAGCAATGTGACCTGGTTGCCTGCCCGCACCAGGTTTTGATCATCATATTGCGTTGCATAATAAACATCATTATTGAAATAATCTGTTAGAAAGCGAATGGCCTGCATATAAATCAGAAACTTTCCTGCGTAAATAAAATGTTCCTTCTCTTCTTTTGATAGTTCATCTCTCATTTCACTCATATAGCCATTCCATATTGCCTTGAAATATTCATTCCTGATCTCAATTTTAGTAAAATCTCTTTCTTCTTCATTCGCAGGCGAAATATAGGTTCTGAACATATCCCCAACATCGCTGATAAAATATCCTGGCATAACAGTATCAAGATCGATTACACAAAGCCCTTTATTATTTTTGTCGAAAAGTATATTATTTATTTTGGTATCATGATGGGTTACACGAAGTTTGAATGAAGTATTTTTAAGAATACCCTCATATGTGTTTGTAATATTCCTGTTGGCAATAATAAAATCTGCCAGGTGTTTCGATTGATTTATTCTTTTTTTGTTCCCCGTCTTTAACGCATCTGTAAATTGATTATATCGTAAGGAGAGATTATGAAAGTCAGGGAGCGTTATTTGCAATTTATTAATTTCAAAGCCCGAAAGCAATTTAGTAAACTCTCCAAATTTTCTTGCTGCTTCATAAGCGTGCTGTGGGTTTTGAACAGTATTAATGGTATGTGAGTTACTAACGTAACCGGTTAAACGAAAATAACCATTTCCCTCTATTCTTGCCATCTCTTCTCCTTTTTTGGTTCTGATTGATTTGATAAACAAATAACCCGGGTGCCTTTCTGCAAGATAATCCGCAACCATTTTCATGTTGCCTGCAATAGATTCAGGCTTTTTAAAAACATTTTCGTTGATCTTTTGTAAAATATAACATGTGTGTGAATTTTTTACCAGCCATGTTTTATTAATAAGACCTTCTCCAAAAGGGACTACCTCAAGGCTATCAGGTAAATTGTATTCTGCAAGGATTTTTTTAGTCATGCAACTTCGTTGTGAAAAGAGAGCCGGTCGCAAACTTATAAGACATAACAGTAACATTTGTGCGCAACCGATTGTTTATTTTTTTAAACACAAGCCAGATAAAAAATTGAGGTTTAATAAAAAAGTTATTTTTTGTGAATAACCAATTGACCTTCTATGAGAATATTATAAAACTCTCTCTTCTTCTGATCTTCTGCATTATCCTTGTTCAGCAGGTTAAAAAGTATTTCTGTAGCTTTTTTTGCCTGCTCAAAGGGATATTGTTCTACAGAGGCGAGTGGGGGGTACTCAAGATAATTAGTAATAGGTAAGTTGGCATAGCTCACAAAACAAATATCTTTGTTAATCTTAAGTTTCTTCTTCCGGGCATATTGAATGGCGTCAAGGGCAACATAGTCATTTATTGTCAGAATAGCGGTGGGCGGATATTTTAGTGATAATAGCTTTTCCATTGCTTCGAAAGTCTTTTCCTCTGTAAGGTCCGTGCTTTCTACCAATAGAAGGTCAATTTTTATTCTTTTCTTCTGCAGCACATTCATGTAAGTTTTTAATCTTTCGTTAGAAGATTGCATTTCATCAGGCCCATTGATTACACCAATTCTTCTATGCCCGTTTTTAATCAAGAACTCAATAGCCTGCCTGGTGCCGGTTTTAATATTTGAAGCTACTTTATGTACCGTAGGAAGATTTGGAACGCGATCAAAAAAAACAACAGGTATATTATATTTTTCAAGACCCAGAATATGGTCATAATTTTTTGTATGCTTTGATATAGAAATTACCAGGCCATCTACGCGTTGGTTTTTCATTGCAATAGTAATTCTTTTTTCTTGCTCAATATTATCGTGTGACTGACCAATCAGCACACAATAATTATTTGTTGTAGCAACTTCTTCAATTCCGTTTATTGCTTGTGAAAAAAATTCTTCTTTCAGGTTGGGGAGTATCACGCCGATGGTATGCGTTTTTTGCTGCTTAAAGAAAAGTGCAGTTTGATTAGGCTCATAATTTAATTCTTTTGCCAATTGTTGTACACGCATCTTCGTACGCAATCCAATACTGGGATGATCGTGCAAAGCACGGGATACCGTAGAAACAGAAAACTGTAACCGCTTTGCGATCTCTTTAAGAGTAGGTAACTTATTATCCATTGATTACTTCTTTTGCAAATTACTACAAACTTCAAAAAAAATAGCGCAACCGTTTGCATGCCGATTTCAATCGTTTGCGTAAAGCAGATGCATTGCAGGCATAATAACAGTACCTGTTTTTACCCTTACATTCGGGCACTATTCACTTACAAAAAACTCGACGGCATGAGAATTCACAAACTAACTCTGAAGAAAATTATCAGTTGTTTTCTTATTACAATCCCATTTTTTTCAAACGCTCAGCAGGTTGTTACTGGTGTTGTTTTGGACAATACCGGTAAACCAGTTGCATCGGCGACCGTTACCGAAAGAGGGTCATTGCATAATATGACAGTAAGCGATGAAACAGGTAAGTTTTCAATTACCCTAAAGAAAAAACCCTCAACCTTGTTGATTTCATCTGTTGGTTATGACGGAAAGGAAATAAAAATTTCCAGTCAAAATAACATCACTGTTGTGATGGATCGCGAAACAGGACAGCTAAATGAAGTGGTAGTGATTGGTTATGGAACTGCCAAAAGGAAAGATCTTACCGGTTCGGTGAGTTCTGTCAATAGTGATCACCTGAACCTGGGAGGTACTACTACTGATATCGGCCAGGCAATACAAGGCCGTGCCGCGGGAGTACAGGTTCAGCAAACAAGTTTTGCTCCGGGTACCGGTTTGCAAATAACAGTTCGTGGCGGCAATTCCATTACAACATCCAATGCTCCGTTATATGTAGTAGATGGATTTAAGACAGATAATGGTAATCTTATTAATCCAAATGATATTGCGGATATACAAATACTAAAAGATGCATCTGCGGCCGCTATCTATGGTGCAGAAGGAGCTAATGGAGTAGTGCTTATTACCACAAAAAAGGGAAGCGCCGGAAGAATAGCAATAGATGCCGATGTATCTCATGGGACACAATACTTAACTTATAAACCCGCTCTGTTAAATGGGCAGCAATACACCAATATTCAGAATGCTACTGCAGTTGAAGATGGTAAACCTCAGCCTTTTCCTCCAAGCAGTTTCCAGCCAACTAATACTGACTGGTACAAATTGGCTACCCGAAATGGTGCGATGGAAAACAGGAGCATTAGTGTTTCGGGTGGCGATAAAACTTCCAAAATATATATGTCCGGAAATTATTTGAGCCAGGATGGAGTTTTGCGGAATACGGATTTCAAAAGATATTCTGCAAGAGTTGGCGCAGAAAAAACATTGAGTGAAAGAATTAAGATCGGAGCTAATTTTTATGGTGCAGGATCTAATGCTGACCTGCAATCGTATACCGGTGATATTACTGCGCCTTTATTTTCTGTTCTTACTGCTCAGCCAAATATTCCGGTATATAATTCTGATGGTAGTTACTACAGGTATCTCGGGAAAAACAATGCATTGGCGCAATTACTGGAACCTACGAACACTACTTCAAATAAGCTCGTCAATGGGAATGCATTTATAGATTATGAAATTATCAATAACCTTACCTACCATTTTGATGCCGGGGCAGAGTATTCTCAAACAACTGCAGGCCAGTACACACCGGTTACACTTGTTGCCGGGCAAGCCAATAACGGTATAGCAGGTGAACAAATGTCTACAGCTTTCAGGTGGCTCGTAGATAATTATTTAACTTATAAGTACAATTTACAGGACAATGCCTTTACTATAATGGCAGGTACATCTAATCAGAAAGATGTAACGGAATCTTTGGGCGCAGGCAGCAAACAGTTTCCAACCGATAATTTCTTATATTATAATTTAAGTGCCGGTGCTATACCAACCTCTTACACCAGTGGTAAGGCAGAATATAAACTTACCAGCTATTTTGGAAGACTTACTTATTCTTACAAAGACAATTTATTAGCAACATTTACTTTAAGAGCTGACGGATCTTCTAAATTCGGTCCTAATAACAGGTATGGATATTTCCCTTCGGGAGCCGTCGCCTATAGATTTACTGATGAAAAATTTATCCAGAACCTTCATACTTTTTCTAATCTGAAACTCCGCGCGAGCTATGGTGCTTTGGGAAATGACAGAATACCGAACTACAGGTATCTTACCACATTTGGTAATTACAGCACTGTATTATATCCGGGCGGTCCGTTGCAAATAGGAATCGAGCCTTCATTGTTGCCGAATAATAATTTAAAGTGGGAAGCAACAAAAGAACTTAATGTTGGCCTTGACATGGGATTCCGTGATGGAAGAATTAATTCCTCGATAGACTATTACCAGAAAAAAACAACAGACCTTCTGCTGAATGTTCCTGTAGGTCAGTGGTGGGGATTTAGCAGCCAATTGGTAAATGCAGGCGCTATACAAAACAGGGGTATTGAGCTTAGCGTTTCAAGCGACAATATCAAATCTAAAAACTTTACATGGACCACTACATTGAACCTGGCTTACAACAAACAGAAATGTTTAACTCTTGCTAATAACGTAAGTATTATCAGCACAAACACGGCAAACCCGAGTGGTGTGGTTTCGGGGCGTGAATTCACAAGACTTCAGCCCGGAAGAGAATTAGGAGAGTTGTATGGTTACATCTATGAAGGTGTTATTAAAACAGGAGAAAAGTATGATGCACAACCTAATTCAAAACCAGGTGACCCAAAATATAAAGATGTAAATGGTGACGGTGTTATCACTCCTGCTGATGCTACTTACATGGGTAATACTAACCCACATTACATGGCTGGTTTCAGTAATGACTTTCACCTTTTTGGCTTTGATGTCAACATATTCTTCCAGGGAGCATTTGGTTATTATTTGTACAATATGAATCGCCTGGTATTGGAATCAACAACCGGTATTGCCGGGTTAGACAGATGGGTGGCAGGGGCCAATGAAAATACATCGGTACCCCGCGAAGGATATTTTTTAAGTACCTACGGCAGTTATGTAAATTCAAGGTTTGTTGAAAATGCATCTTATGTGCGTTTAAAAAATGTTTCTATCGCTTACAATGTTCCGGAGTCAATCCTAAAGCATACCAAAATTATACAAGGACTTCGGTTATACGTTTCAGGACAAAACCTCGCAACATTTACAAAGTATACAGGTACAGATCCTGAAGTAAATGTTCATTCAGCTAATAACCTCGGTGGGGGAGAAGACTTCGGGGTATTTCCCGCTTTTAAAACAATAACCTTTGGCGCTAAACTATCTATTCACTAAAAAATAATCCAGCATCAATATAAAATTTATGAAAATGAAAAAATATCTCATTATACTTCTGATACCGGTTTTTGCAACGCAGATTTCCTGTAATAAGACGCTGGATCCTAAAGTGTACAGCAGTCTTACCAATGCAAATGCTTTTAATACTGTATCTGATGCCATTGCAGCAGTAAATGCTGTGTATGCAAGATTGAAAGGCCCGGTAGTTGGAGATAACTTTGATTACTGGACAGTAAGGCACTTTGCGTTGACTGATCTCACCACAGATGTAGGCCATTGCAACTATGGCGGAGATCCTGGTCAGCTTTCGCTTGCTCAGTGGAACTCTTCCAATGGTTTACTAGCTGAAGACTGGCGCCAGATATACAAGCTCATTGCCGATGCCAACAATGCTATTTATAATATTTCAGCGATGAACTCAATTACCGATGCAGAGAAGGCGCAGTTTCTTTCTGAAATTAAATTTTTAAGAGCATTGGCTTACATGGACCTGACCGATGCCTGGGGCCCTGTAATTTTGGTTACTGAAAAAGATGTGGCAAATCCTAATTATAATAGTCAACCGAAACCTACACCTGTTGACCAGATTGATACATTATTGATCGGGGATTTAACTAATGCAGCCAGTGTACTTCCATTAGATTATACAAACAACGCGATATATAAAACTAACGACGTAGGTCGTGCCACGAGAGGAGCAGCACTAACATTACTGGCAAAATTATATTTACGCAGACACGACTGGCAAAAAGTAGTGGACCTTACCGGCCAGGTAATGGCATTAAATATTTATCAACTATATCCATCATACCTGGGGCTTTTTACTGAAGCAAATAAATGGTGTTCTGAGAATATTTTTTCTGTACTTGCTGATGCCAATACAAATGGTACCGAACTCATGAACCACTTTGGCCCCGAAAATCATCCGGTGGTACTTGACCGCTGGCAGTATTATGCCGTATCATGGGATTTCTATAACTCATTTGCAAATAATGACGACAGAAAGCAATGTTTCTATTCATTATACGACGGCACCGATGGATTAACACATGAACAGCCACCCACCTTAGGGGCTACTCCTCCGCCGGGGGTATTTTACATGGCTGATGTGGCTACTAAAAAATATGCTGATTCCACCGGTTCTGTTGCAAGCTACTATGATGGCCATAGTGTAGATATCCTGAGATATGCAGACGTGCTGCTTAGTCGTGCAGAAGCATTGAACGAATTAAATGGCCCTACACAGGAAGCAATAGACTTAATAAATATGGTTAGAAACAGATCTCATGCCACACCGCTGAACCTTGCGGACTATAATCAATCGACTTTGCGGGATGCCATTCTGCAAGAACGTGGTTGGGAATTCTTTTATGAAGGTAAGCGCAGAGCAGATTTAATCAGGATGAATAAATATGATGTAATTGTAAATGCATATTTGGAAAGGATTGGACAACCTGCAAGTATCGTAATGCCTAAAAATAAATATTTCCCATATCCGCAAAACCAGGTAAACCTGAATCCGAATTTGGATAATTCGGACAGGTAAGTTAGATGTAATGTTTACGTGAACGAATATACAGCCGGATGTGGTTGTATATTCGTTTCGATTTTTTAATTGTAAGATTATTGACGTTAGATGCGACAATTTTTAAAAATATCCGGTGCGTGTTTTTTTACATCGTTACTGATAGTGAGTTGCTCTACCAATAATAAAAATATTATTAAGGAGATTCATGTAGGATTACATAACGATAATAAACTGAAAATACAACTTGACGTAAGTACCATTTCAAAATCTGAAGCATATGCAGAGTATTGGCCGGATAGTGCAGGAATAAATTCTAAAATGGCTTCACCTGTTTCCAAGTATGATACCGCACATCATTTCATACTATGCAACATTATTCCGGAGACAAAATATTCTTACCGCATCATCACCGACGACGGGCATATAAAGGATACAAGTAAAACCTATACCTTTCAATCGGAGCCTTTGCCAATGTGGATGGAGGATCAGTTTAAATCTGACAATCGCTATCAGTCTATACTTCCTGATGCATTTAAGAATGGGTTGATGCTTCTCAATAAAAGAGATGCACCGGGGATCATGTACATTGTAGATTATAAGGGTCGTATCAGGTGGTATCACATGGTAGATGGTGAAGGATGCAAAGTGATCCATTTTACAAAGCAGAAAACGGTGATAGCCATATTGGGGACTAATGATGAGCCTACCAGTTATGGAAGCCAGGTTCTTGAAGTAAATCTCGATGGTGACACGGTTTTGTATCTTAAAAAAGGCCAGGGCGATTTTCAACAAACTATTCATCATGAAATTTTGAAAAACGACAGCGGGCAAATAGTAACATTGTTTGTTGATAAGCGTGAAGTGGATTTAAGTTCTGTTGGGGGCAGCAAGAAAGATACCGTAAACGGCGACGGTATATTGGTAATGGACAAAAACGGAAAACAAATCTGGCGCTGGAGTGTGTTCGATGTAATGGATCCACTTAAAGACAGTCATATTTTAAAAGATAAAAAAGACTGGGTGCATGCTAATAGTCTTAACTATGATAAAGACAGTAACTATATCATTTCTTTTTACAACATCGGCCAAATATGGAAGGTAGACGCACATACGGGAAAAGTGCTATGGAAATTGGGCAAGGGTGGAGATATCGCAATGCCTGCTGAATGCGACTTTACACAATCACATACTGTTCATTTGGATCCGTGGGGCAATGTTTTGTTTTTTGATAACGGAGTACAGAAGCATCAATCCGAAATATTCGCCATGAAAATGGATGAACATGCAAAAACATCGCAGGTAGCCCTGCACATAAAATTACCCAGGGAGGTATATAATGGCAGAATGGGCAGCGCTTATATGATAAATGATACTACTGTACTGTGTTGTTGTTCTAAAAAGCATATAACATTATTGAGTGATAGGAAAGGTGTTTTATTATGGGTAATGGAAGCTGCTATTCCCAGCTATCGTGCTGAATTTTTAAAAGAGGACCAGGTAAGTCCATACCTGCGTCCATAAAATTTTTTATTGAAGAACTGATGAAAAAAATTAGTGTATTCATTCTTTGCATTTTGGGGCTATCATATATGGTCACCTCATTCTTTTCCTGCAATCAGAGTAGTGGAAATATTTCAAATCAGCTCTCTGCAAAGAGCGATAAGAATGATCCATTTTTTATAGATTCTTCAAAAATACCAACCGGTAAATATGGAGAATATGTGAGGTATGGAAGAGAATTGTTGTTGCATACGGCGCATTATATCGGCCCCGATGGAATCAATGGAAGATATGCCACTAACAGGATCAGTTGTTCCAATTGCCACCAGGATGCAGGCACCAAGCCTTATTCATTTAATCTTGAAGCTTCATTTCGTAATTATCCTCAATATCGTGCACGCGAGGGTAAGGTACTTTCACTGGCAGAAAGGATCAACAATTGTCTCGTACACCCGCTTTTAGGTAAACCGCTTCCTCTTGATAGTAAAGAAATGAATGCAATTATATGTTACCTGAAATGGATAAGCGATTCCTCGAACGTAACAAACCACACACCTGGTTTAAAAAATGAACAGATACCATTTCCTGATATTGCTGCCTCGCCTGAACGGGGACAACAGTTATATGTAGCTAATTGTGCGAGATGTCACGGAGAAAACGGACAAGGCCAGATGATGAGCGATAGTTCTGCTTATGCATATCCGCCGCTATGGGGTTTGAAATCTTATCAGCCGGGCTCCAGTATGCACCGCATAATTAAGATGTCGCAATGGCTGGTGAGCAATATGCCCTATGATAAAGCCACTCACGATAGACCTTTTCTGACTCCATCACAGGCTTTGGATCTTGCAGCATTTATTAATGACGACGACATACACCGACGCCCGGAGGTGAAAAATTTTGATTACCCGGATATTGGTCAAAAAGCTATTGATTATGACAGGGGACCGTTTAATGATACTTTTTCAGTGGCACAACATAAGTATGGGCCTTTTGAGCCGATAATTGAATACAGGAAAAGTAAAAAACTTTACCTGTCTTATTAAAAGAGGGTAGGATAATAACGGAAACGCATATACGAATATACTTGTCTGATTAGCAGGAATTAATAAAACAATTTAGTCTTTAAATATTTCAGACTTTCAGAATGAAAAAAAATTTTCTATTTCTTTTTCTCTTGAGTTATGCAATAAATATAAATGCACAACACGATGCTGTTTTTAGAGAATACAACAAAGTTTATACTACTTACCCTTTTTCCGATCCGGATCCTAATCCTGCACCCGCTTCGCCTTTCTATCCTTATTTCCGATACGACGGTTTTACCAATACCCCGGGAAAAAAAGAATGGAAAGTGGTGGAACTGGAAAATGATTTTATCAAAGTAATTATCATGCCGCAGGTAGGTGGCAAAATATGGACTGCAATCAACAAAAAGAACGGAGAGCCTTTTATCTATGATAATGATGCGGTAAAGTTCAGGGATATTGCCATGCGCGGGCCATGGACAAGTGGTGGCCTGGAAGCCAACTTTGGAATTATTGGCCATACCCCGGGAGTAGCAACACCGGTGAATTATTTCTGCAGAAATAACAGCGACGGAAGTGTGAGTTGTATTATCGGCTTACCGGACTTACTTACGCAAACCCGCTGGAATATGGAGATACGCTTGCCCAAAGACAAAGCATACTTTAGTACAAATGTTTTTTGGCACAATGGAAGTGGTCTTTCGCAACCTTATTACAGTTGGATGAATAACGGCGAAAAAGTTTCAGGCAGTCTTGAATATATTTTTCCCGGTAATCATTATATTTTTCACGACGGTAAAGTGTACTCGTGGCCGTATAATGATAAAAATAATAAACAGATATCTATATATAGGCAGAATGATTTTGGTGGTCCGAAATCTTATCATGTTACAGGCGTATACAGTAAATATTGGGGAGTTTTCTGGCAAAAAGAAAATTATGGGATGATCCATTATGCAGAGCGGGAAGATAAAGTTGGAAAAAAAATATGGATATGGGGATTGTCGAGACAGGGAATGATATGGGAAAACTTATTAACGGATCACAGTGGCCAATATACCGAAATACAAAGTGGCAGGTTGTACAATCAAAATGCTCCAGAAAGTGTTCTTACACCTTTCAAACAATTTGACTTTGCACCGTATAATACCGACGCATGGAGTGAATATTGGTATCCGTTTCAAAATACGGATGGAGTTGTAAATGCAGATTTGAATGGAGTAATGAATGTTGTGAATAATAATGGTGTATCAACAATTTTGTACTCACCTGTGAGCTATATTCATGACACACTTAAAGTGTGGAACAATATGGATCATCTTATAAAAAATACTCCTGTTTCATTGACCCCATTGCAATCATACAAACAGGATATAACACTTCAAAATAATGAATCGATAAATAAAATTTCTCTTGCAGGCAGCATTATTAATTTCTCTGATAGCGCTACAAAAAACCTGGACAGGCCGTTGCAACCTTTTTCATCTTTCAACTGGAACAGCGCTTATGGTTTTTATCTTAAAGGAAAATATGAAGCCGACACCAGGCATTATGCACTTGCAGAAGAGGATATACGAATTTCACTATCAAAAGAACCTGCATTTATACCTTCCTTAAATGAAATGACTTTGTTGCAATACCGGAAAATGAATTATGATTCAGCTTTCTATTACTCCCGCACAGCTCTTAGTGTTGATACCTACGACCCCGAGGCCAACTATAATTACGGGCTTGCATCACTTCAGTTACACAAAATGTATGATGCAAAGGATGGCTTTGAAGTAGCGACTATCACGCCGACTTTCAGATCTGCTGCATATACCGAAATGGCAAAAATCCAGATTCGTGAAAAGAATTTTCATTTGGCTGATGCGTATGCAGACAAAAGCCTTGTAAATAACACCGAAAATATCACGGGTCTTCAGTTAAAATATTTATGTGCCCGGTATACAAAGAATAATGATGAACTGGAAAAAATAAAAACGGCAATTCTTAAAATGGATCCTGTCAATGATTTTATCCGTTTCGAAACATATTTTCAAAGTGGAAGCAACGAAGATAAAGTTGCATCTACATCAATGATACGTGATGAATTGCCACAGCAAACCTACCTCGATCTTGCTGCGTGGTACAGCGGGTTGCACTTATGGGATGAATGCAAGTCTGTATTGGAAATTTGCCCTCAAAAAGACGATGAAATACTCTATTGGCTGGCATGGCTATACCATGATGAGGGTGACGGTGAGAAATACCTGGAAGAAGCGGATAGCGGTAATCCTGCTATGGTTTTCCCTTTTCGTGAAGAAAGTGTTTCTGTGTTCGATTGGGCTATGAATAAGTCGGCAAACTGGAAAAGCAGCTATTATCTCGCGATGATTTATGCATTTCACAATCAACAACAGAAAGCATTGCAGCTTTTGCTGAAAGGTAACGCCCCTGCAGATTTTGCACCTTACTATATATTGCGATCGCGTTTACGAGGGAAAAGTGATTCATTAAGCATGGAAGTAGATTTGTCAACAGCACGCGATATTAAGCCCTCTGAATGGCGCTATGGTAAATACCTTGCAGAATTTTTATTGAGCGAACACAAAGCCGATAGCGCTGTCAATATTATTGCTCCCTATTATTTTAAAAATAAAGATTATAAAACAGGGCTTATCTATATCCGTGGCCTGATGATGAATGATCAATATAATCTTGCAGAAAAAGAACTGGAACATATACAGGTGCTGCCTTATGAAGGCGCGGCCGCAGCACATCATTACTATGAGCAAACAAAACTGATGTTGGCACTCCAATTAGTCAGGAAAAAAAAGTATAACGCCGCTCTTCAGAAAATGGCAGATGCTGCTGGGTGGCCTGAAAACCTTGGTGCCGGAGCGCCTTATGCTGATATGATAGACAACACGCTTCATGATGAGATAAAAGAATTTGTTTTGAAGGCAAAAAAAAGGCGGACATATTCTGCAAATGAATACGATTCTCTTGTAAAAAAAGTAACAGCGAGAACCGGCCAGTGATCATTAGTTTTGACACCGCTGTGATTACTTTTTCTGAATATAATACTCAATAATCAAATGAAGAAAATCTTACTTGTTTTCAGCATAGCAGTAATGTTTGGAAATGCAGATGCACAGGACGATGCTAAGATGTTTCCGGATTCAGAAGCAATCATCTTACCAATTCATAAAAGCAGCTTTAATGATAGTAGCGAATGCCCTGTTCGCAAACAAGGGGGCAATACAAGGACAATAAATGGATACCAGGTTTTTGACGGTTCTATGGATGGCGACCGCCAGGTAGATCCGCAAATTGCGGTTGGCGGTGGATATATTTTAGAAGCCTCTAATAAAGGACTTATTATTTATGATAAGAAAGGGAATTTTGTAAATGGCGTATCACAAAAATGTTTTAATAATGGAATAGACCCAAAGCTGGCATTTGATATTCACAACAGCATTTTTCTATTTGATATGTGGTGGTATTATGATAAAGCAAAAGAAAAACCAGTAAACATTTCAGTGTCTGAAACCAGCAATCCCAACGGTGCATGGAATATATACCCCGTTTCGCGAAAAGAAGAGGTAGATGGCGGCGCTATCGGTTATAGTAAAAAATGGATTGGTTATTCGTATCCAGGGGGCAGTGATAATGCATTTGTATTGCGAATGAGCGATGCAAAATCCGGCAAGCCGGCCACCGTATATTTTTTTAAAGGAAATATAGGAGAGCCGGTAATGACGCAGGATGATATTGATGATTTGTTTTTTTTCTCCATAAATGACAGCGAATTTGTGGTTCGTAAAATAACTGAAGGAACAGATGGGAGACCCTATTGTGAAGTTGTGTCAAAGGGATTGCATCATCTTAAATATATAGATTATCCTCCTGAGTCGCCTCAAAAAGGTACATCTCAAAAAATATCGAGCGGAGATAGAAATCCTAAAAACCTCGTGCTGGAAAATGGCTGTCTGTGGTTTTCGCAGGCTGTTAATTGCAACGGGCGATCAGCAGTCCAGTGGCACCAGTTATCAATTAAGACAGGAAAATTTTTGCAAACGGGGTTAATTAAAAGTGACACCACAAACTATATACAAACTACCATCGCAGTGAATAAGGTAAATGATGTACTTATTGGATTCCAGGAGGCCAATGCCCGTTCATTTGTAAGCTCACGATTTACCTGGCGACTTAATAAAGATCATAGAGGAACAACCAGGAAAATAATAAAGATAGCTGAAGGAGAGGCCGCGGGCAATGGCGATGCCTGGGGTGATTATAGCGGAAGTTGTATTGATGGAGATAATCTTATCGACCTGTGGACTATCCAAAGTTGGGCCAATTCAAAAGGCAAGGCATCTTCAGTTGTTATTAAGGTTCCGTTTGCTAAATGAAGATTCAGGTAAGTCTTACGTTTTTTGCATTTGCAGTGTACCATCTTTTACTAACAGGATTGAATATTCGAAGTTTGGTATTAAAAGACAGATTACAATAAACATCAGTAAATAAAATATTACCAAATGAAACCTGCCAAAAACCGGACTGCTTATGCTGTTATTATTATCGGAATACTTTTTTTCATTTTTGGTTTTGTAACATGGCTTAATGGTACGCTTATTCCTTTTCTAAAGCTTGCCTGCCAGCTGCAGAGTGATACACAGGCCTTTTTTGTTACGTTCAGTTTTTATATGGCGTATTTTTTTCTTGCACTTCCATCATCATATATGTTGAGCAAAACAGGATATAAAAACGGGATGGCTCTCGGGTTATTAATCATGGCTATTGGTTCTGCAATTTTTATCCCTTCTGCAAACCAGCGAAATTTTGCTTTATTCCTGGCAGGTTTGTTTATACAAGGTGCCGGGCTGGCGCTATTGCAAACAGCATCCAATCCGTATATAAGTATCATCGGGCCTATTGAAAGCGCAGCAAAGCGTATCAGCATTATGGGTATTTGCAATAAAACAGCAGGTATCCTGAGCCCTATAATTCTTGGCAGCTTTGTGCTGAAGAATGCTACGTCTATTGAAGATAAAATTTCTGCTGCTGCAAATACCTCAGACAAAGAACTCCTGCTGAATCAGCTTGCACACAGGGTGATTACTCCCTATATCATTATTACGATTGTGTTGGTTGTGCTGGCTGTTATGATTAAAAAATCATCCCTGCCGGAAATAAATTTGCATGATAATAATGATCAGACTTCCGGAATAAAAGAAAGGAAGAATGTATTTCAATATCCACATCTTTTGCTGGGTGTTCTTTGTCTTTTTTTATACGTAGGCGTAGAAGTGATGGCTGGCGATGCAATAGGGAATTATGGAAGAAAAATGGGACTGCCATTAGATGAGACAAAATATTTTACTTCATTTACATTGTTTGCAATGCTGGCAGGGTATATTATTGGAATTTTTACTATTCCCAAAAGAATATCGCAACAAAAAGCATTGGCAATTTCTGCAATAACAGGCATGCTGTTTACCATCGGCGTTTTTGCAACAGATGGGCATCTGTCTATTACTTTTATTGCATTACTCGGGCTCGCAAATGCATTGATGTGGCCTGCTATTTTCCCTTTGGCAATTGACAAACTCGGAAAGCTTACCAAGATAGCATCCGCTTTTCTTATCATGGCTATTGCGGGCGGCGCAATTATTCCCTTATTATATACACATATACGGGATAGCTGGCATCTCTCCAACCCATTTTCATTTTTTGTTTGTATGTTTCCATCTTATGCCTATATTTTATTTTATGCATTAAAAGGATATAAGATGGGAAAATAAATTGACGGCTTCTTAAGTGTATGACGGTTGCTGTGTCATCCAAATGGCTTATTAAATATCAATTTTGTGCAAACGTTTGCCTGTTCAATTAGTAAAATAAACAATTAGTTTTAGGCGTGGGCTTACTCACTTTATCTTGATTAAATAAATATTTTGATGAAAAGAATTTTGACTGTTATTACGTGGACGCTTATATGTTCCCCGTCTTTTTCTCAACAAATTAAATACACCAACTGCAACGAATGCTGGAATCCCGATTCACTCGGTAACCACAGGGTGGTATTGCAGTTTGACAGTGCCGGGAGCTATGCAAAAGCAACAATCGAATGGCGGAGAAGAGACAGGAATCCGCAGGATAAGAGGATCATTATAGAGGATGCGCAAACCCATAAGAAAGTCCTGAATGTAACTTCGGGTACTATCAACCGTGAGTCCGGCGAAATTTATTTTGAACCAACATCGGGTGCGGGCACCTATTATGTTTATTACATGCCTTATAAAAATGAGGGGCGTTCCAATTATCCCAAAGGTATTTACCTGAAACCGGACGCTACAGCTTCAGCAGCATGGCTTACAGGGCTGAGTGAGATTAAGAATGTGCCATTGGCTAAGGTAAAGGAAATGCAATCCATCGACTCATTCAATACATTCTACCCGATGGAAGTGATTGCAACCAAAAAAGAAACCGAACAGCTAATAGTTGCGAACCAGGCTTCATCATTTGTGGTGTTTCCTGAAGATCGGCTGCACTCCATCAGGATGAAATACGATCTGCCACAACGATGGATCGAAAAGGGACCTTCGGATGAGTTCGATGGCGAAGCTTTGCGTGGAGAAAATTTTGCATTTCAATTAGGTGTTTATGCGCTGAAAGATCTGAATGACGTGAAAATAAATTTTACTGATCTTACTTCTTCATCCGGCAATACTATTTCATCAAAAAATATTTTTTGCATCAATACCGGTGGTATTGGTTATGATGGAACTCCTTTTGAAAAAAAATTGAGCGTCTCACAATATACTGTGCAGCCGATGTGGTGTGGTATTGATGTGCCTGGAGACGCCGATCCCGGAATGTATTCCGGAACCGCAACGATTATTGCCGATGGGATTTCAAAAGAAATTCGTGTACGCCTTTCCGTTAGTAATGAAATAGCGGCAAATGGCGGTGTAAAAGAGCCTTGGAAGATGACCCGTTTGCGATGGCTGAATTCTACCATGGCACAGGAAAATACAGTAATAGCGCCCTACAAACCGCTTGTTGTTAAAGATAAAACGATCAGCTTGCTCGGCAGAAAATTTATTATCAATAATGATGGACTACCCAAACAGATCCAGACTTTCTTTACCCCGGAGATGACCTCGATGACCATAAAGCCAAATAATATTCTTGCGTCTCCATTTCAATTTATCGCAGAAGATTACAGCGGAGTAGAAAAATGGAATAATAAAGGAATCACATTCACGGAAAAATCTCCTGGCACTGTAAAATGGACAGCGACCTCAACATCTCCATCCCTGCAAATGAAAGTAAATGCATCACTTGAGTTTGATGGTTTTGTCTCTTACTCAGTAAAAATTATTGCAACAAGAGACATAACGGTAAGGGATATACGAATGGAAATTCCGATGACTATTGCTTCATCCAAATACATGATGGGACTTGGGCAAAAAGGAGGGTTCCGTCCTGAAGATTTTGTATGGAAATGGGATGTTGCACATAAGAACCAGGATGGTGCATGGTTAGGCAACGTAAATTCAGGATTGCAGTTTTCTCTTCGCGATCAGCATTATGTTCGCCCGCTAAATACAAATTTTTATCTGCTAAAACCACTATTGCTGCCCGAGTCCTGGGGCAATAACGATAAAGGCGGTATTGATGTCACACAGAAAGGAAACGCTGTAACAGTAAATAATTATAGCGGCGAACGAATCATGAAAAAGGGCGATACACTCTATTATAATTTCAATTTGCTTATTACACCGTTTCACACTATCAATACCGATTTTCAGTGGAAGACAAGGTTTTATCATGCTTATCGGCCAATTGATACAATTAAAGAAACAGGAGCTACTGTCATAAATATTCATCATGCCACCGCTATTAATCCATATATTAATTATCCATTCATAGCATGGAGATTAATGAAAGCCTATATCGACTCCGCACATGCTGTTGGGTTGAAAGTAAAAATTTATAACACCATCAGGGAGCTTTCCAATCATGCTTATGAAATTTTTGCATTGAGAAGTTTGGGACATGAAATTTATTCTGCAGGCAAGGGCGGGGGGTTTAGCTGGCTGCAGGAGCATCTCGACAGTGATTACATTGCAGGCTGGTTTGTGCCTAAATTAAAGGATGCAGCAGTTATCAATAGCGGGATGAATCGCTGGCACAACTATTATGTGGAAGGGATGAACTGGCTCGTGCAAAATGTGGGCATCGATGGCATATACCTCGATGATGTAGCTTTTGATCGTATTACGATGAAGCGCATCAAGCGCGTGCTGACGAAGGATGGACATCCCGGTATCATCGATCTGCACTCAGCCAACCAATATGACAAGAACGATGGTTTCAATAACAGTGCTAATTTGTACATGGAACATTTCCCCTATCTTAATCGCCTATGGTTTGGGGAGTATTTCGATTATGAAAATAATCCGCCGGATTATTTTCTTACGGAAGTGAGCGGTATCCCGTTTGGATTGATGGGAGAGATGTTGCAGGGTGGTGGTAATCCCTGGCGCGGGATGATCTACGGAATGACCAACCGGATGCCATGGAGCGACAATGCAGATCCACGGCCGATCTGGAAGGTCTGGGATGATTTCGGAATTGTAGGCAGTAAAATGATCGGCTATTGGGTAAATGATTGTCCTGTTAAAACTACCAATGACAAAATATTGGCGACAGTGTATCAGAAGAAAGGTAAAGCGCTTGTATCTATCGCGAGTTGGGTTAACGGTGACGCATATACGCAGTTGAAGATCAACTGGAAGAAGTTAGGTGTCGATCCTGCCCATGCTACGATTACAGCGCCTGCAGTGAAGAATTTTCAACCCACCAGGACTTTTAAAATAAATGAAAAGATCCCGGTGGAGAAAGGAAAAGGCTGGCTGCTGATCATTAAATAAACATTTCAACAATCATAAATCTATAGATATCATGAACAGAAAAGATTTTGTGAAAACCAGCGGCATGGCTGCAGCCGCAGTTGCCTTTGGTCCGTCAATAAATTTTTTAACTACAAAAGCTGAACAAAGAGTAAAACTGGGCATCATCGGTGTCGGCGGGCGTGGGCAAAGTCATGTAGATCTTATGCTGCGGAGAAATGATGTGGATTTAGTTGCCATTTGTGATGTGGAACTGCATGCAATTGAAAATACAAAAGCTATGATCGCAAAGAGCGGAAAAAAGATGCCAGAAGTATTTACAGGAGATGATTATGCCTGGAAGAAGCTGCTTGAAATAAAAGGTGGATTAGATGGCGTGATCATTGCTACGCCATGGGAATGGCATGCGCCTATGGTAATTGGTTCTCTTGAAGCCGGTTTGAAATATGTTGCAACTGAAGTGATCCTCGGACTCACATTGCAGGAGCATTGGGACGTAGTGAAAGCGGCAGAAAAGTATAATGCAAATGTGATGATGCTGGAAAATGTTTGTTACCGCAGAGATGTGATGGCCGTGTTGAACATGGTTCGGCAGGGATTGTTTGGTGAGTTGATCCATCTGCAGGGCGGTTATCAACACAATCTTAGAACGGTGAAGTTCAACAACGGGTACGATGGAGCGCCGCATGGCGTTGAGTTTGGAGAGAAAGCATATTCAGAAGCGCATTGGCGCACGAATCATTCCGTGCATCGTAACGGAGATCTGTATCCAACGCATGGTATCGGGCCCATTGCCAATTATATCGATATTAATCGGGGAAACAGGTTTACGTCGCTTGCTTCATTCTCATCTAAAGCAAGAGGCTTGCATGATTACATTGTAAAATGGGGTGGAGAAAATCATCCGAATGCAAAAGTGAAATTCAGATTAGGTGATGTAGTTACCACATCTATCAATTGTGCCAATGGTGAAACGATTTTATTGCAGCATGATACCGATTTGCCAAGGCCTTATTCATTAGGTTTTCGTGTGCAGGGTACAGGTGGTTTGTGGATGGATGTGAGCAAAACGATTTATATCGACGATAAATCAGCACATGAAGATGAGTGGGATGACGAAAAGGTTTGGCTGGAAAAATATGACCATCCTTTATGGGTGAGATGGAGCAAAGAAACGGAAGGAGCAGGGCACGGCGGTATGGATTTCTTTGTTGTACATGCATTTGTGGAATCGATAAAGCATCAAACGCCCACGCCACTTGACGTATATGACGCAGCCACCTGGAGTGCAATTGCGCCCCTGAGCGAGCATTCAATTGAACTGGGAAACCAACCCGTCGAGTTTCCGGATTTTACAGAAGGGCAGTGGATGCTTCGCCAGCCGGTATTTGCGCTGAATGATGAATACTAGATTTCATTTCAAAAGTAAAAGTAATTGCTATTCCTTTTTCTCAGTACGGAAAATAGGGGCTTTGGCGCTGGTATTTAAGTCACGAAGCTTAAAAAGTACGCCTCAGCGAAAAAAATTCATCATACTTTCTAAATTTTTTAAAAAGTTGTGTTATGTTTGTGTGAATTTACATTTTGTTAGTAAATGGATACTAAAACTTCCTACTTTAAGAGAAAAATCATAAAGGAGCTCTGCTTTGGGAACGTGCTGTCTGCGCAGCAGGTAAGTGTTTTGGTAAACAGAAGCTTGCCTGCCACGATAAAGCTGCTTAATGAGTTGGTGAAAGAGGGGATGATAAAAGAAAGCGGTTATGCTTTATCTACCGGTGGACGCAGACCACAGATGTACTCGCTGGCTGCTGGAAAAATTCACATTATTTCTGTTTCGATGGACCAGGTGTTTACCGCCATTGCCATTATTGACGCACAAAATCACCAGATAAGCCATGCCAGGAAGTATAATATAGATCTTTTTGAAAACCCTAATAATTTACACAGCCTCGTAGAGTGTATCGAGGAGTTTATTCTCGATACTTCTGTGGAAAAAGATAAGGTGATTGGAATTGGCGTCGGTATGCCCGGATTTGTAGATGTAAGTAAAGGGATTAACTATTCTTTTCTGGATAATGAGGGCAAAAGTATACCGGAATATATTGAGCGATTAATCGGAATTCCGGTATTTATTGATAATGATTCCAGCCTCATCGCTCTAGCAGAATCTAAATTGGGTGCGGCAAAAGGCAAAAAGAACGCGATGGTGATCAACTTTGGATGGGGTATTGGATTGGGTATGATCCTCAACCATCAGCTTTTTCGTGGCAATAACGGTTTTGCAGGAGAGTTCAGTCATGTTCATCTGTTTGACAACAATAAGCTTTGCGAATGTGGCAAAAGCGGTTGCCTTGAAACAGAAGCTTCTCTCATGGTAGTTATTGAAAAAGCTAAAGAGGCCCTCCGGGAAGGAAGGGTTTCTGCAATAAAACATATTTCCGATGACTCTGAAGAGGCCTTGTCCACTATCATTCGCGGTGCTTTAAAAGGAGATCAGCTTGCCGTAGAACTATTAAGTAATGTTGCATATAATATCGGCAGAGGTATAGCCATTCTGATCCATATATTAAATCCTGAATTGGTTGTAATTAGTGGGAGGGGGGCTGCTGCGGGGAACATGCTGCTGGCGCCGATGCAGCAGGCCGTCAACAAATATTGTATTCCAAGACTTGCAAGTTATACACAAATTGTTGTATCAACATTTTCTGTAAACGCCGAGCTGATAGGCGGCGCTGCCCTGGTGATTGAAAACTATGAGAAGAATATTCACCGTACTCTGAAAAATAACCCAGTATAAAATTTCTATAATTAACCATAAATAAGAAATGATGAAAAAAAAAGCAAAACACCTGCTATTAACTGCTTCACTTTTTCTATGTGCAACTATTGCTCTTGCGCAGGAGAAACAAGTGTCGGGCACGGTTAAAGATAGCAATGGTAATCCCGTGGCTAATGTGTCCTTTATAGTCAAGGGCACTAAAAAGGGCGGAATGACCGATAATAATGGTCATTTCACCGTTGCGGTGAAAAATTCCGGAGCAATATTAATTTTCAGTTCCGTAAACTTTAAACCTAAGCAGGTAGAAGTTGGTGAGAATTCTACATTGGATGTAACCTTACAACCTGCTGAGAACAGTCTTAATGAAGTGGTAGTAACTGCTCTTGGAATTCGAAAGTCAGAAAAGTCCCTGGGCTATTCAGTGCAGCAGGTAAAAGGCCAGGTGCTTGTAGAATCAAGAGAAGTTAACGTCGTCAACGATCTTACAGGGAAAGTTGCGGGCTTGCAAGTTGTACGTGCCGGTAACGGACCGGGCGGTTCTTCTCAAATTGTATTGCGTGGCAATAACTCACTGACAGGACTTTCTCAGCCTCTTATAGTGATAGATGGAGTGCCGATGGATAATTCTACCGGGCGTGTGGGTAATGGAGCCTACGACGGTTTTTTTAATTCAACACTTGATATGGGTAATGGTCTAAGTGATATCAATGCAGACGATATTGCTTCTATCAGTGTATTAAAAGGCCCGGCAGCCGCCGCTTTATATGGCTCTCTCGGTGGTAATGGAGTTATTTTGATTACAACGAAAACAGGCAAAAAGCAACCCGGTTTAGGAATTACTGTTTCATCATCTGTAGGATTTGAAAGCATTTTCGCAAATCCCGATATGCAAAATGAATATGCACAGGGAAGTAATGGTGTTTATGATTCTCTCTCAACTTATAGCTGGGGACCTAAGATAAACGGACAAACTGTAACTGACTGGTCAGGCAAGCAAGTAAAGCTGCAACCTTATGATAATGTTGCTAATTATTTCAAGAACGGCGTTGTTTCCAACCAAAATATTTCGTTCCAGCAACAGATAAACTCAACATCTGTGTATGCTTCTTACAATCGATTTGATGATAAAAGCATGATACCTGGAGAAAAACTTTCACGCAATAATATTACAGCCAGGGCAGTAACTAAATTTGGAAATAATGAAAACTGGACCTTAGATACTAAATTTCAATTTATAAATGCTACTGCCAATAACAGGTCTATTGAGGGACAAGACTATAGTATCTTCGGTATTATTGATAACTTACCCAGAACACTGGATATTCGCAATTTTAAAAATCCTTTAGATGCCAGCGGAAATATGTTTTGGTGGCAAAGGGGTAGTGGTAGGAATCCTTACTGGTCGGCAAAATATGACCTTAATTCGGATACCCGCAATCGTTTTATCATGTATGCCTCTGCCAAACATAATTTTACTAACTGGCTTATGGGTGAAATTAATGCGGGCGCAGATTTATATACAACAAGCACTGAAGCAAAATTATACGCAGGAAGTCCGAGTAGCACTACAGGAAGTTATAGTTTGGGAAGACAAACATACCAGCAAACCAATTATAGCGGTATGCTTACTGCAAGAAAGGATAATTTGTTCGGAAGATTTGGTGGTTCAGTTATGGTCGGAGGAAATTTAATGCATTGGCAGCGTTCTGAACTTGATGGTAGTGCCGGAACTTTAAAAGTTCCCAACTTATTTTCTGTTAACAATTCTGAAGGTTATCCGAGTGTTTCACAGTCTTCCAGCCAAAAGAAGATTAATTCACTTTATGGCTCAGTTGAGTTGAATTATGATGGCTATTTATTTTTGAACGGTACTGCCCGTAATGACTGGTCTTCTGCATTAAGCCCGCGCAACAATTCCTATTTTTATCCTTCTGTAAGTCTTTCTTATGTGTTTACGGACATGATTGATAAAATGGGTGGAAAGCTTCCTTCGTGGTTGAGTTACGGAAAATTGAGAGCGTCGTATGCTGCTGCGGGAAGTGACCTGGATCCATATCAACTTTATAATACTTATTATATCAGTACAGATCCGAACGGAAATACTACTGCAGGAAGAAATGCTACTAAATATAATGATAGTGTAAAAAGCCAGTTGATCAAATCGTATGAAGCAGGCGCTGAATTTCGCTTCTTTCAAAACAGGATCGGCCTGGATGTTTCTGTGTATAAATCCGATGCGACTGATCAGTTAATTTATCTTCCTCTCGACCCATTAAGTGGTTACAGTAACGAAATAATTAATGCTGCTGATGTTCGAAATAAAGGTGTTGAAATTACCGCCGATGCACGAATTCTAACTAATCCGAAATCTTTAAACTGGACATTAGGTGTAAACTTTTCTCACAATAAAACAACAGTGCCTTACCTTTACCCAGGTGTAGATCAATACGTTTTACCTGGAGGAAGTATTGATATATTCAAGATTCTGGCAGTTGCAGGGCAACCTTATGGGGAGATCTACGGTACAAAATTGATGAGAGTTACTGATCCCAAGGATGCCAATTACGGTAAACTTATCCTAAGCACCAATGGATTGCCACAAGCCACCACAGATATATCAAGATTAGGCAACCAGCAGGCTACCGCATTATTAGGATTCAACAATTCATTTTCCTATAAAGGTTTCGGCCTTTCTGTACAACTGGATGCAAGAATTGGCGGTAAGATATTTTCTCAGACGTTAGATAATATGGAGCGCAACGGAACAGCCGCTGTTACCGGTGGTTCAAGAGATTCAATGGTAGTGTCTGGAGTACTGCTTGATCCTAATACCAATCAATATGTGGCAAATACTCATAAAATTTCAACACAGCAATATTGGGCTGCTACAGCCGGTGCCGGAAATTCCGGTATTACTGAAGTTAACCTTTATGATGCAACCAATGTGCGTATAAGAAGCATTCAGCTAAGCTATAATTTCCCGCAGAGAATGTTAAAAGGCAGCTTTATTCAAAGAGCGGTAGTATCGGCATCCTGCAATAATGTATGGCTTATTGACAGTCATATGCGTGGACTGGATCCTGAATCGGTTTATGCAACAGGTACGCCGTCTGTAGGTTTCGAAAATGCAAGTCCACCTACTTCCCGTATATTTTATATTAATCTTTCATTAGGGTTCTAATCATTCACCAAATAATTTTAAATCGATGAACCATATAATTAAAAAATCAATTTTTTACACAACGGTTATTCTGTCAATTTCCGCTTGTAAAAAAATCACGGACATAAACACTGATCCTACCGCCGCGAGCGCAAGCCAGGTGCAGGTAGAATATTTTATAGACAACTCCATTATTCATGCGCAAATGAATCCTGGTGTTTCAGAAAGGGCATTTATACTTTACTGGGCAGCGGCAGGCCACCAGGTTAGTGATGCAGATGGAGCTACTTTCTCATGGGGCAATTACAATGACGAATGGATTGGAGAATACTACGACAATCAATCAGGAGCGCTCAATACGATCAATAGTGCAATCGATGTAGCTAACCAACAAGTAGCAGCCGGAACCGAAAAGACCTACACCAATAATCTTATGCAGGTGGCACGGATATGGCGCGCCTACCTGCTGAGCGAGATGAGTGATAATTTCGGTCCGATGCCTACAAATGCTTTCCAGGGAAAAAATCCGGAGTTTGCGGATGTGAAGACTGTTTATTATTATCTGCTTGATGAGTTAAAAGATGCCACCTCAAAGTTGGACCTCAACGTTTCGGTTCCATCTGATGTTGCTTCAGAAGATCCGGCTTATGGATTTAACTTCAGTGACTGGCAGGCTTACGGCAACTCATTGCGCTTGAGGCTGGCTATGCGATTATCAGAAGTGGATCCGTCTAAAGCACAGTCGGAATTTGAAGCCGCAGCCGCGAGCGGTAACCTGCTTACCGATAAATCCCAAATGTTCCAGATACAGGAAAAACCAGGCTGGGACGATCTTTCCGGAATGTATTCGCGTTGCTGGTATCAATTACCCGAAGCAGTTACTTTTAACAATCTCGTGGTGAACCTTGGTAGTATTACTTCCCAGGAGCAGATCCCTACAGTGATCTCCGATCCGGCAGAGCAGACAACTGCGATCGCAAATATCAAACCTGCTGATTATGCAGGACAATATTACCCCGTGCAATTAACTACAAAAACGAACAATCCATTCTCAGCATACTGGCTTGACGGACTACCGACAACGATAGATCCCCGCGCATACCAGATCTTTTATATGCCGGGTAATAGCAGTGATCCGTCTTTCCCGAGTGGCACCTGCGGAGCAGTTACCTCCAGTACTACCGGTACAGTAAAGGATGTGAATAACAATGTGATCAAAACCATTGATGGAAAATATACCTGGAATCCTACTCCCGATGGTAACTGGGGCACTAAAGGCGACTGGCACAATACACTTTTCCAGGGTGAAGATATTGGGAGTTCCACCGGTATGTCTCCCACACTCAAAAATCAATTCAGAACACAGACTGCAAAAAGAGTATTCTTTGCGCCATGGGAAACATACTTCCTGCTGGCAGAAGGTGCTGTCAGGGGATGGGCTACGCCTGTTGATGCTCAAACTGCATACGAAACGGGAATTGCCAAGAGCTTTGATTACTGGGGTGTATCTCAATACCTCGGGGCTTACCTCGCCTCGACAGATTACAACAGGGATGGTACTTCTGTGAATTGGAATCATACAACCGAACCGGGAGATACCCACATGATGAACTATGTTGATGGCATCACCGGTACTACAGGAAGTGTTGCAATTAATTATCCCGTAAATAACCTGTATAAAAACGGGACAGTAAGAAACGATCATCTTACAAAAATCATAACACAGAAATTCATTGCGCAAACTCCATGGCTGCCATTGGAAACATGGAGCGATCACAGGAGACTTGGATTGCCCTTCTTTGAAAATGTGGTGCTGGAGGGACCGATACAGACGCTTCCCGCACTTACCAGTGCAAACTATATGACGAGTAACGTGCAGTTCTTCCCGCAAAGGATGAAATATCCGTCGGGTCTGCAGAATAGTAACGTAGCCGGTTACGACCAGGCAGTTCAGGAACTTGGCGGTTCAGATAATGTGTTGACACCATTGTGGTGGGCGCAACAATAAACAAGAGTTTTTCTTCTCATAAAACTAAGCAGTTAGTTTGGGAGGCCCCTATTTTTATAGGGGCTTTTTTATTTAAAGCTATTTTTCCCAAAAATCGCATATCCGTTATCGTTAGTAAATGTTGATCCGTTGAGTAATATCATTGAAAAAATATGATCTTCTTAAAGGGAGATTTCATAGTTTTAATCATTACAAAATTTTTGTTGAGCTAATTAATCTTAACTAAGGGGATGAAAAAAATATTCCTGTTCCTTCTTGTTATATTTCTTTCGCTGAATTGTTTTTCTCAACGCAAACATTCTTTTCAAATCAAAGACGGTTCATTTTTTTACGACGGTAAGCAGATCCAAATTCATTCAGGGGAAATGCATTTTGCACGCGTACCAAGGGCTTATTGGCGACAGCGTTTGCAAATGATAAAGGCAATGGGCTTAAATACCGTTGCCACCTATGTGTTCTGGAACTATCATGAAACTTCACCCGGTGTTTGGGATTTTAAAACGGGTAACCACAATATCCGTGAATTTATCAAAACCGCGCAGGACGTGGGTTTGATGGTAATCCTGCGACCCGGCCCATACGCTTGCGCCGAATGGGAGTTTGGTGGTTTTCCCTGGTGGTTGCAAAAAGTGAAATCTTTGGAAATACGGACCAACAACAAGCCATTCCTCGATTCGGCAAGGACATATATCAATCAACTTGCCAAACAGGTAAAAGATCTGCAGATCACGCATAGCGGCCCGGTCATAATGGTGCAGGTGGAAAATGAATTTGGCTCTTATGTTGCACAGCGAAAAGATATTCCTATGGAGCAGGATAAAGCATATATGCTCGCCATTAAAAAAGACCTGACCAATGCGGGATTTGATGTGCCTTTATTTACTGCAGATGGTGATTGGCTGTTTAATGGCGGTGCAGTTGCAGGTGCATTGCCGGCAGCAAACGGAGAAGATAATATTGATACTTTGAAAAGAAGAGTGAATGAATTCAATAATGGAAAAGGTCCATACATGGTTGCAGAATTTTATCCCGGTTGGCTGGATCATTGGAATGAACCGTTTCAAAAAGTAACGTCCTCAGATATAGTGAAACAAACTGAAAAATATTTGAAAGCAGGGGTGTCATTTAACTATTACATGATCCATGGCGGAACAAATTTTGGGTTTACCAGCGGCGCTAATTACGACAAACAACACGATATTCAACCTGACATTACGAGTTATGACTATGATGCACCAATTAGTGAGGCAGGTTGGGCCATGCCCAAATATGATTCATTGCGCCAGCTCTTTCAGCGATACCTTGCTGAAAAAATTCCTGCGGTACCTGCAAAGATTCCTGTAATCACCATACCGGAAATTCGTTTAACAAAATCTGTCAATCTTTTTGACTTCATTAAAAGTACAGAGCCTGTAAAAAGTGATACGCCGCGGACTTTCGAATCGCTGAATCAGGGATATGGTTACATTTTGTACCAAAGAAAATTTCCGGGACCGGTTAAAGGAAAATTATTGATCGAAGGATTGAGAGATTACGGAATTATTTTTGTAAATGGCAAAAAAATTGCAATACTAAATCGTAACCAAAATGATTATTCGTGCAATGTGGAGCTGCCCGCAAATGCTACATTACAGATTCTTGTGGAAAACATGGGTCGCATTAATTATGGTGCCGGAATAGTGCATAATCTGAAAGGCATTACCGGTCAGGTAGTGATCAATGATCAGGCTGTTACAGGTAATTGGGAGATGTTTCGCATACCCATGTCCGTTATGCCTGACCTTCGGAGTTTTGAAAGTTCAAATATTAAATCTCAGCCTGCTATTTATTCCGGAGAATTTGTGCTGGGCACAAATGGCGACACCTTCCTCGACATGAGGAAGTGGCAAAAAGGTATCGTGTTTGTGAATCGCCATAACCTTGGCCGATACTGGGATGTTGGGCCACAGCAAACTTTGTACCTGCCGGGTTGCTGGTTGAAAAAGGGAATTAATACGATTACAATTTTTGAGCAGCAGAATGACGTAATTCATCATTCGGTTGCTGCGATTGCCCGTCCGATACTTGATCGGCTTGATAAGCTGTAAATGATAACCCGGAGATTTTCGTATAGCCCTGTCCGTTATATTATTTTTTTGGCAGCTCTAAATGCGCTTTTCCGAGATAGTAATAATTATTTAAAGAATCCAACACGTGCGTTGTATCCGAAAGCGGTAAGGTAAATGGATGTGCAATCTTGTATGTAACAGAGTCATCGGTATATAGAATTATTTTTCGCCCCATTGTGATCCACTTGTCCATCCGGACTTTGGCGAGATCAAGGTCTTTGGTTTCAAAAACTACTACTTTAAAAGTAAAGGTGTCGGCCGGATGCTGCCGTTTACTTACAGTGCTGTCCTTTCGTTTTTGTGCAAGTTGCATCGAATCATTTTCCTGCTCCCCGGTATTGACAGGAGTATCCTTTACGGGGATGATATTTTGAGTGGTTGAATTTGCAGGAGTATTCGGACTTTTATTAAAGATATATTTCCAGGCAGCCCAGCCTGCGGTTGCCAGTAGCATCAATACAAAAATGTAAAGTATAGAACGGCCGTTGCGAGTAGGCTTCGTTTTTTGGAAATCATCAAAAGCGGTTTCCTCAGGTGTTTCCGCGGCAGCGTCTTCTATTTTTACCGGTTGTGGCTCCGGCTTTTGAACCACTGGGCCTCCCCTGAACTCATACGTGCCTGCATTTGTTTTCTCCAGCGTCCCCAGATTGTGAATTATAAAAGGTTTACCAATATTCAAAAATTGTCGGCCAAGAGCAAGGAATGAGTCAAGGTCCGCCGATGCAAGTGGTTTTATTTTCTTCGTGGCTTGAACAAGAAAATTGACCAGTTCAGGATCCTCAGATGTTTTTGGATCATACACAAATGAGATTGCTTCAGCAGGTATAATATTGGGTTTGTCGTCGGAAGTTTCAGGGATGGAGCCTTCTATGCTGAATGTTCCGATTCCTTGCAGCGGCAGAGATTTATTCTTTATAAGATATAATACAATGGCCTGTTCAATTTTCACAGCGATATTTTTAGTGAGAACAAACCTACATTTTATTGATTGAATTAAAAAGCAGCAGTTCTATAATTAATGATTTATTTTTAACGGAAATAAGACTGAAAAATTTGCTGCATGCTGACCGAACAGGAAAAAAAATTTTTAACCTACTGGGAACAAAACAGGGTAACGCAAAAAAAAGTACTGTGGATGCTACTGACAGGTTTGCCGGCAGGTTTACTCTTTGCGCTTCCTATATTGCTGGCGGTTCTTTTTCACGATTGGTACAAAAACATGATCTATATCTCCAACTCAGAATTGTTGCTGATTTCTATTGGCGTGATATGTGTTGCTGTTTTTTTTGCCATTTTCCGAGGCAAATTCAAATGGGAGTATAATGAACAACAATACAAAGAGTTAAAATTTAAAGAGGACCGGAATGAGACGCAAGAGAGAGTCCTGTAATGTACTTTATTTGCAAAAAAATTCACCTTGATCAAAACCTTCGCCCCAATTTTTATTCTCGCTTGTTTAGTGGCACTTTCGTGCAAGAAGAATAATACCGGGTGTGCCTTCACATTTGTGTCCGCACCAGTATCAGATTCGGAAGTAGTGGCAACGCGAGATAGTCTGAACGCTCACAGTATCTCCGGATTTTCTGCCGCTCCTTCCGGGTTTTTTTATAATATCATTGATGAGGGTACAGGAGACACGGCAACGAGCGCTTGTTCGCAGGTTGTCATGACTTACACAGGCAAGCTCCTCGACGATTCCACGTTTGATTCTACGGCTCCTAATGAAATGGCGGCCGTTACGTTGGGTCAACTGATAGCGGGTTTGCAAAAAGCAATTCCTATGATCCGTGCCGGTGGTGAAATTATTGCATATATTCCACCGACTCTTGGATACGGAACAAAGGTATTGTATGATTCGAATCGAAGCATACTGATTCCTTCCAAATCGATACTGATTTTCGATGTCAAATTAATTTCTGTCAAAAATCCTTAACGCTGTTAAATCCGAAATTCAGTGTGTCGACTTGTGTTGGACGATTGTCTAACTTTGTATTTCAAAAAAAAAATTTGAGCCACGAAGCAATTTCTGTTTTTGACATTTTCAAAATAGGAGTGGGGCCGTCAAGCAGCCATACCCTGGGCCCATGGCGTGCGTCTTTATTTTTCCTGCAATCTCTTCAACAAAAAGGTATATTGAATCACGTGATGCGTGTTGAAGTGTTGCTGTATGGGTCTTTGGCTAAGACCGGAAAAGGACATGGCACCGACATTGCGGTGCAATTAGGGCTTTGCGGTGAGGATCCTGTTACATTTGACGTGACTAAGATCGGGAATACAACAAACGACATCCGGCAATTAAAAAAAATAAAACTTAACGGGGAACAGGAAATAGATTTCGATCCACAGGAAGATATTGAGTTCTTATTTACAGAAACGCTGCCGTTTCACTCCAATGCTTTAACCTTTCTTGCGGAACTGGATAATGAAGAGCATATTGCCGAAACATATTACTCGATTGGTGGTGGCTTTGTGGTAAAGGAAGGAGAACCCTTAGATGATGATACCGGTATGCAGCTTCCGTTTCCTATCAATGATGCAGATGATCTGCTGCATTGGTGCATGAAGACAGGTATGAATATTAGTGAGGTAGTGATGGAGAATGAAAATGCCTGGAGAAGCGAAAATGAAACCGGAAGAAAATTGTTAAACATCTGGAATGTGATGAAAGAATGCATTTACACGGGATGTCATTCACAGGGTATTTTGCCAGGTGGCTTGCAGGTGAAAAGAAGAGCTGCGGATTTAAATAAGAAATTAATCGGTAATAAATCTTACTATGATTTTGATTCGTGGGTAGAAGCCATAAAGCAAGGTGGAAATAACTTTAATTATACTCTTGACTGGGTGAGCTGTTTTGCGCTTTCGGTAAATGAACAGAATGCAGCATTCGGCAGAGTAGTGACGGCACCCACAAATGGCGCGGCGGGGGTGATTCCTGCGGTGCTGGCTTATTATATTATTTTTTGCGATGCCAATGTAGGTGAAAAGATCATTCAGTTTTTGTTGACAGCTTCTGAAATTGGCTGTATTTTCAAAAAAGGAGCAACGATTTCTGCTGCAATGGGTGGCTGCCAGGCAGAGATTGGCGTTTCTTCTTCAATGGCTGCGGCCGCTTTAACTGAATGCCTTGGCGGTACACAGCGCCAGGCTTTAATGGCTGCCGAAATCGCAATGGAACATCATTTGGGTATGACGTGCGACCCGGTGAACGGATTAGTGCAGGTGCCCTGCATCGAAAGAAATACAATGGGCGCCATAAAAGCAATCACCGCGAGCCAGCTTGCTCTGCAGAGTGCTCCCGATTATGCCAAAGTAAGCCTCGATAATGTGGTGAAAACGATGTGGAATACAGCCATCGACATGAGTAACAAGTACAAAGAAACTGCTGACGGCGGCCTGGCGGTAAATGTTCCCTTGAGTCTCAGCGAATGCTAAACTAACAGTGAAGGATATACGAAAACCGGTTATACTCCGTATTTGCGTTTTATATTCCGGGTCGTTTCTCTCTCTTTAATGGTTTCCCTTTTGTCGTATAATTTTTTTCCTTTGCCGAGGCCAATCTCCACTTTTGCAAAGCCATTAGATGCGATAAAAATTCTAAGTGGCACAATCGTATAGCCTTTTTCCTTTATCTTATTTTCCAGCCTGCGCAATTCTTTTTTGTGCATTAAAAGTTTCCTTTCCTGCAGTGGTTCATGGTTATGTATGGTGCCGAAATTATACTCTGATATGTGAAGGCTCCTGATAAATAATTCGCCTTTGAAAAATGCACAAAAGCTATCATTAAAACTTGCTTTACCCTCACGCAGCGATTTGATCTCAGTGCCGGTAAGCACGATACCTGCAACGTATTTTGCCTCTATAAGGTACTCATGATATGCCTTGCGATTGCTGATTTCCATCTTGATCGTGAGTTGTAAATGGTCAATTGTCAGTGGCCATTAAAAAATGTGCAAAGCGAATTTCCGGTTACTATTCTCCAATACCTATTTTTTAAACAACGTTAATAACTGGGTCAGTTTTTCCTTCAATTCTTTTCGCGGAACAATGAAATCGAGAAAACCATGTTCCAGTAAAAACTCGCTGCGCTGAAATCCCGGTGGTAAATCCTTCTTGATAGTTTCTTTAATTACACGGGGGCCCGCGAAACCTATCAAGGCGCCGGGTTCACCGATTATAATATCTCCCAGCATTGCAAAGGAAGCCGTAGTGCCTCCAAATGTGGGATCAGTACAAAGTGATATGTATGGAATTTTTGCATCCGAAAGCTTAGATAAGCCTCCGGATGTTTTGGCTAATTGCATTAATGAAAAGGCACTTTCCATCATCCTGGCACCTCCGCTTTTATTAATGATCAGCAATGGAGTTTTATGATCGATGCAATAGTCACACGCTCTGCTGATCTTTTCGCCCATTACACTGCCGAGACTTCCGCCAATAAATTCAAAATCCATGCAAGCAACTACCAAATCCGCTTCATTTACCTTTCCTGCCCCAACGGTTATAGAATCATGAATGTTTGTTTTTGCGTAGGTTTCCTTCAATCGTTGCGAATAGGGTTTCAGATCTACAAAATTCAGATAATCGATAGACCTGATATTTTCGAAAAGCTCTTTGTAATCATCATTATCAAAAATTATCTCGAAATATTCTGCGCTGCCAATCCGGTGATGATACTCACACTTGGGACAAACGAAAAGATTTTCCCGTAACTCTGAAGCCGTGCAGGTATAGCGACAGGATGGACATTTGGTCCAAAGTCCATCCGGCGTTTCTTTCTTTTCTTTAGTGGAAGTAGTAATACCCTTCTTGATTCTTCTGAACCATCTCCTTCGCGTCTCTTCACTCTCATTTCCTTCGCCGGCAAGATTTGCCTCAATATCGTCGTCTTGTTTCATAAACTGTGAATTACAATTATTCAATTATCAACCGACAATGATCAATAGTCAATGAGTTTTTGCAAACGTCTTTTGTCTCTTGATTCATGACCATCTATGCAATGGTAATATCTTTGTCGAGATAAACATCCTGCGTAGCAGTCAATAATTGTACGCCTTCTTTAAAAGGTTTTTGAAAAGCTTTTCTTCCTAAGATCAAACCGGTTCCGCCAGCTCTTTTGTTCACTACTGCAGTTTGTACAGCATCTTCAAGATCAGCAGCACCTTTACTCTCACCACCACTGTTGATTAAACCAATCTTCCCGCTATAGCAATTCAATACCTGGTAACGGCAAAGATCGATTGGATGATCCGTCGTTAACTTTTCATATACCAATTTCGAAGTTTTTCCAAATTTCACTGCATTATACCCTCCATTATTCGTGGGCAATTTTTGTTTAATGATATCTGCCTGCAAAGTTACTCCCAAATGATTTGCCTGGCCGGTAAGATCGGCAGAAGTATGATAATCCACGTCGCCTACTTTGAAAGCATTATTGCGGGTATAACACCACAATATGGTCAACATTCCTAATTCGTGCGCCTGTGAAAACGCATCACTTACTTCCTGTAATTCACGCCTGCTATCGGGGCTGCCCCAATAGACCGTTGCGCCAACACCAACTGCGCCCATATCATAAGCCGTCTTTACTTTTCCAAACATGGTCTGCTCGAAGATATTTGGATAGCTTAATAATTCATTGTGATTAATTTTTACAATGAACGGGATTTTATGTGCATATTTCCTGCTCAGGATTCCGAGCACGCCAAAGGTAGATGCTACTCCGTTGCAGCCTCCTTCAATAGCCAGCTTCACTATATTTTCAGGATCAAAATACATCGGATTGGGTGCAAATGATGCACCGGCACTATGTTCAATTCCCTGGTCTACGGGAAAGATAGAGCAATATCCTGTGTTCGCGAGTCTTCCATGTCCCATCAATGTTTGCATAGACCCCACAACACGGTTGTTACGGTCGCTTTTGGTGAATATTTCATCAATGTAGTCTGGCGATGGCAACGTAAGAGTGGATTTATCAATAACGCATTGGTGATTTAATAAATCCTCGGTACGGCTGCCCAATAAATCTGTAATTTTTTTTGATGCCATTGGTTTTTCTTTTTTAAAATGTATGCAAACCTACATGAAATTGATAAAAACACAATACGATAGTTTAGCGCTGTTTATAATTGAAAAACAGGCACAGGAACTGAATTTTATTTTGATGGATAAATCTTATTGAGAAAATTTTCAAAATAAGCCGGGGCATACAGCAAATGACTGCCATACCAGCTAAACATTTCACCATCTGCCAGTGTCACTTTTGCTTTTGGAAAGATGGATTGAAATTCCGGGATATGTTTTTCTGTAAATGGAAAAGGTTCTGACGGGAGGATCACCAGTTGGCAGATCAATTTTTCATGATATAATTCTTCCTGGCGAACGTGCGGATAGCGCTGGCGATGTGCAAAGATATTGTCAAGTCCACACAAACGCATTATGTCGTTGATAAACGTATTACTACCGGCCACCATGCATGGATTTTTCCAGATGAAGTAGCCGGTGTGAATTTTGTTTTTTAATGCAATGCGTTTTTGTAATTCAAAAAACTTTGTTTCAATTTCGTCGGCAATGCTAAAGGCCTTTTCCTTTGTGTTGGTAAGAATGCCGATATCCTGTATAGTTTCCAGCGCAGTTGCCAGTGAATCAACATCGGTAAGCAATACATTGCACGATGCGGCAAGTCGTTCAATTTGTTGTTTGGTATTTTCTTCTTTATTCGCGATGATAAGATCAGGTTGCAGACCCATGATCCTTTCAATATTCAGGGTTTTTGTTCCGCCCACTTTTGTTTTTGTTTCAAACCATCTGTGCGGATGAATGCAGAATTTGGTAATGCCTTTTACGTTTTCATTCAACCCAAGATCATACAATAACTCAGTTATCGAAGGCACAACAGATATAATGGATGAGTAGTTGTGAGGGGTAATATCGCCGGAAGCGAGTATCATTGCTACAGCAAGTTAAAAAATAAAAAAACTCCTGCCATTGATTGGATCAATTTAGCAGGAGCAGTTTTGTTTTGCTGCAGAAGCAGACTTCCTGGGGATCATTGAAAGGCTTTGCCTTTATTGGTTCACAGGATGGTGATATGGTCTTTGACAGGATTTGGTCCGGTCGTTTACAAGGTTATGGGGTTACAGGTTTTTCATCACTTCAAAAAAAGTAGAAGTTGACTGACATTGGACTTTGTGATCTTTCAGGGACTTGGATTAAGCTCTGATTGGACTTTTTCGAGGATATTCGGATTATTTGGATTAATGTTTAAATCGCCATCAATCAACTTCTGATACAAAAGTATATTGCTGTGGGTTTGTTGCAAATAGCAAGAATGCCTGATTTTTTTCTATCGAAAAATACAATGTGGTCGGGTTATAGTACTCGATGCCTTATCGGATAAATACGAAAAGTCGTGCGGGATGTTACTAAATTGTTTGCAGAGGAAATTTTGTAAAAGTTTATCAGCTATTTATTTTCAGCTACTTAGCAAGACTCTGTATCAGGTCATATTTTGTTACAATGTGGTAATTCCCGGTTTCATCCTTGCTCAATACCGCACCATTTTGTTTGGAAATAAGCTTGCTTAATTTTTCGACAGAGGTATCAAACGCAACAACAGGATATTCTTTTTCCATTACCGACTCTACCGTTTGATTTTTTATTTCGGGGTCGGTTAATATTTTATCGAACAATCCACCCTCGCTTAATGAACCGACTATACCGTCACCATTAGTTACGGGCACATTTTCTATATCATACTTCTTCATCAGGTTGATGGCTTCTGCTACTTTTTGTTTGGGCGAAATGGTAACCAATTTTTGCGTACCTCTCCCGCTTACCAAATCCTTGAATGTTTTCACTTCTAAAAAACCTCTTTCCATCATCCACTGGTCATTATAAATTTTTGCGACATACCTGCTGCCATGGTCATGAAATATGCAAACCACCAAATCATCTTTCTTTAATTCATTTTTTAATTGTAGAAGCCCCTGCAGGCAACTGCCTGCGCTGTATCCGCAAAATAATCCTTCTTCTTTTGCAATTCGCCTTGCCATCACAGCACCATCTTTATCCGTTACTTTTTCAAACCGGTCTATATATTGCATATCATAATTCGCCGGTACAAAATCTTCACCGAATCCTTCACTCACGTATGGGTACACTTCATTTTCATCAACAATGCCGGTATCAAAATATTTTTTTAACAATGAACCATAGCTGTCGATAGCCCATACTTTGATGTTTGAGTTTTGTTCCTTTAAATATTTACCTGTTCCTACGATTGTGCCGCCTGTGCCCGTAGCCACTACCAGGTGTGTTACTTTTCCTTCAGTCTGTTGCCATATTTCAGGACCGGTGGTTTCATAATGTGCCAGCCGGTTAGCCAGGTTATCGTATTGATTTACGTACCATGAGTTAGGAACTTCTTCTGCCAGTCTTTTTGAAACAGAATAATAGGAACGTGGATCAGATGGATCTACATTGGTGGGGCAGACGATTACTTCGGCACCCACCGCTTTCAGTATATCTGCTTTTTCTTTGGATTGTTTATCTGTTGTGGTGAAAATACATTTGTATCCCTTTACACAAGCAGCCAATGCAAGTCCCATTCCGGTATTGCCGGAAGTGCCTTCAATAATGGTTCCACCGGGTTTTATCAGACCTTCCTTTTCTGCTTCCTCCAGCATCTTTACAGCCATCCGGTCTTTTATAGAATTGCCGGGGTTGAAATATTCCACCTTGGCAAGTACTATACATGGAAAATCTTTGGTGATTTTATTCAGCCGGATGAGCGGTGTATTGCCGACTGTTTCAAGAATATTATTCTTCCACATAACCGTCTTTTTATAAAGTTAAAAAAATCAGCAGGCATTTATTTATTTGCCTGCAACAGGTTATTCTGTTTTATTACCCCGATGGCTTTGTTTACAGCAGTATCTGTTGCATTGGCCACTTCATACTGGCCCTCGGTGTGCCACATTTCCCTTGCGGTAAGAACTTTTATTTGCTTTGCAATAGCATTCTTATCTTTTATATCGTTCAGGTCGAACTTTATAGAATCTTTATTTGCAAAATCTTTGAACGCATCCAGTGTGGCCGCACCTACATCGTATCTTTCTTCAAAGTCTTTAGGACTTTTATATGTATGGAATTCTTTTTCGTTATTCACATAATTAAGATAGGCAAAATCGTTGAGCGTACCGCTCATATAAATATGTGAAAGCACTTTGTCAAATGAAGTAGTATCGTATGGTATAAATATATCGGGTGTAATACCCCCGCCGCCATATACTAATTTACCATCCGGTGTTTTATACACCTTTTCATTAGTATGTTTTATTGAATCTGCATTGGTCATCTCTCCATCGTGAAAACGATTGATGAGATCATTGTAATATGCCTCTACGCCATGATCATATGGTTTCTGAATGCTTCTTCCCAAAGGCGTATAATACCTCGCAATGGTCAATCGCAGACCTGACCCGTCACTCAGTTGAAATTGTTCCTGCACTAATCCTTTACCAAATGTTCTTCTGCCTACAATGGTTGCGCGATCCCAATCCTGCAAAGCGCCAAGTAATATTTCACTTGCTGACGCCGTGCCCTCGTTGGCCAGCACTACAAGTTTCCCTGTTTCAAAAACCCCCGGTTTACTGCAGCGGTATTCTTTGCGTGGTGAATGTTCGCCTTCGGTATAGGTAATGAGTTTATTATCACTCAAGAATTCATCCGCAATGTTGGTAGCCTGCGTTAGTATACCACCGCCATTATCCCGCAAATCGAGTACAAGGCTTTTCATTCCTTCCTTTTTAAGCTTTTGCATGGCCTGCATGAATTCATCATACGTTGTTTCGGCAAACTTATTCAAGCGGATATAGCCAATTGTATCGGTTAGCATATAAGCTGCATCCAAACTGTATAAAGGAATAGCGCCCCTTGTAACATTTACCGTTTTTTTCACACCATTTCGCAGCAAGGTGATCGACACATCTGAGCCTTCTTCACCACGCAGTATTTTTCTTATCTCATCATTGGTGATATGAACCCCTGCTACGCCGGAATCATTTACTTTTAAAAATTTATCCCCCGTAAGTATACCGGCCTTTGAGGAGGGGCTGTTGTCAATTACATCGAGTACGTTGATGGTATCATTAAAAATGCTGAACTCGATACCGATACCAAAGAACTCGCCTTCGAGGTCTTCATTCATTGTCTGCAGTTCCTGGGGCGGCATTAATACGGAGTGGGGATCCAGTTTGGCAAGTACGGCATCAATAGCCACCGTTCCGAGGGTGTCCATGTTCTCTTTATCTACATACTGCCTCTTCACCAGGTCCAGCACTTCCTGCACAGGCTTTGGTCTCCTGGTAAAGAACGGACCCGTGTCTGGCATGTTACCCCTGATGCGATACCCTGCAAACATTCCCGCAATTATACATATACTCAATATCAAGGGCAGCCACACCTGCAACTTTTTCTTACCATTCATATGTTATTCTCTAATTTAGATTTTTGGAAATGCAAATTTCCTGAATAAAAGCGAGATAATCATGCCAACCATCAAATTGATTGCCGACGGCGGTTCCACCAAAACAGAATGGTGCCTGCTGCAGGGCAAAAAAAGAACAACCGTTTTTTCGCAGGGAATGAGCCCGTACTTTGTTACCGCACCGGAAATGGAAACCATCATGCGGAAAGAATTGCTGCCGGGAATTGGCAGGAAGCGTCCCGACGAAATTTATTATTATGGTACCGGCTGCAGCAATCCTGCCAATGTAAAAATGGTACACAAGGCATTGAAAAATATTTTCTCCAACGCCCAGATAAAAGTGCAAACCGACATTGACGGCGCTGCTAAAGGATTGTGTGGAAATGAAAAGGGCATTGCCTGCATACTTGGCACAGGATCAAGTTCTTGTTATTATAATGGCAGGCGAATCGTAAAGAACAATCCCGGGCTGGGATATATTTTAGGTGATGAAGGCAGCGGTGCGTATATGGGCAAAAAGGTAGTTCAATATTATTTATACAACACCTTCGATGGAGATTTGCGCGCACGATTCGATGCAAAGTTTGTAACGACCCAAAATGAGATACTAAACTGCGTTTATACGAAACCGTTAGCTAATCGCTACCTGGCATCCTTTGCCATCTTCCTGGCAGAAAACCGCGGGCATTATATGGTAGAAAATATTATTGAAGACGGACTGAACGATTTTTTCTATCATCACATCTGCAAATTTGGTGAAAGCTGGAAGATGCCGATACACTTTACGGGTGGTATTGCCTTTGGTTTTAAAGATGTAATTGCCGACATGTGCAACAGCTACCAGTTGCAGTTGGGGAATATTTCACAAAACCCGATGGAAGGGTTGGTGAGGTATCATGGGCGAAAATGATGCTCAATATGGATACGATTTTAATACAGCCCGACACTATGCAACAAACCTTCCAAAACATTTTGTTGCGAGATGGTTATACAAATGATCGTGCTACACAATTAGCCTCAGTGTTCACGCAAAACAGCATCGATGGCATTTACACACATGGTGTCAATCGTTTTCCCAGGTTTATTGAATACACGCAAAAAGGGTATGTGCAAAGAGATGCGGTTCCCGAATTAAAATGTAAGAACAATGGAGTAGAACAATGGGACGGTAATTCAGGTCCTGGTATTTTAAGTGCTCTAACGGCAACTGAACGATCCATGAAACTTGCTGATGAATATGGTATCGGTTGTGTTGGATTAAGTAATACGCACCATTGGATGCGCGGTGGCACTTATGGTTGGAACGCAGCTTCAGCAGGATATATTTTTATTGGCTTTACCAATACGATTGCTAACATGCCGGCTTATGGAGCCATAGATCCGAAGCTTGGAAATAATCCTCTTGTGTTAGCAGTACCTTGCAATGATAAAGCTATCGTGCTGGATATGGCTACGTCGCAGTTTTCATACGGCAGCATGGAACTTGCTGCTATGCAAGGCCGTGAGCTGCCTGAGTTTGGCGGCTATGATACTAAGGGGAATCTTACAAAAGATCCAAAAGAAATTCTTGAATCGGGTCGACCGTTACCTGCAGGTTATTGGAAAGGAGCAGGATTATCATTATTGCTTGACTTGCTGGCCGCAGTGCTTTCCGGAGGTTTATCTACATTTGAAATAACTCAACAACCTGCCGAATATAGTCTTTCACAGGTGTTCATATCGATAAAAGCTTCATCACTTCGTTCTCCTTCTTCAATCGCAGTTGTTGTTGAAAATATTATTAAAGACTATAAGAAATCCATTCCTGCAGATAAAAATGGTGATATCACCTATCCCGGAGAAAGGATGCTGCGCGCAAGAAAAGAGAATCTGGAAAATGGAATTCCGGTGCTGAAAAAAGTTTGGGATGAAATACAAAAGCTATGATGTCTTCTAAAATAAATTCCTGGGCAAGCTTTAAAGGGGTTATAAAAAATATTTATGCAGTTTGATCCGAACAATACCGTAATCAAATTATGCGCACAGGGAATAGAGTTGGAAGCGAAGCAAAAACCCGAAGAGGCAATGGCCCTGTACCAGCAGGCGTGGCGTGAAGCAACGAACGATTTTGAGAAATTTACGGCAGGACATTATGTGGCGAGGCACCAGGCGTCGGTGGCAGATAAATTGTATTGGGACACCCTGGCTTTGTCGCATTGTTTAAAAATTGATGATGAAAGGATGTATCCAAATTATCCTTCTCTCTATCTCAATATTGCAAAATGCTATGAAGATTTAGAAGACTGGGAGAACGCCCGGGTAAATTATGAACTTGCCTTATTTTATACAAAATATATGCCTGACGATGGTTATGGAAAAATGATCACCTCCGGAATAAAAAATGGGTTGCAAAGGGTTCCCCGCAGAGATTGATCATCCTGTGAAAACTCACATTACGCCTGTTACTTTTTTTCAATAACAATTGTAACCGGTCTGAATGAGATAGAATAAATTCCGAAACCGCAATTGATTCCGCCTTCGGCGGTGCTGATGTCGGGGCCAAACTCATTCCGTGATGTAATTTTTATACCAGATAACATCGACTGGTGCAGATCAAAACCCAGTGAACTGCGGCTTAAATCATAGACATGCGTGTAGCAGGAACCCAACTGTTCATTCTTGGTGCGCTCATTGTCTTTTGTGCTAAAGGTGAAAGCAGCACTGCGTCCCGGGCTCGTGATGCTTTTTATTATATAACCGGCAGGTGCAGTATACACCGGTATTTCCCACGATTCCTTCACGCCCGACCTGTCTCCGCCGGATTCCTGGCCTGAAATAAAAATTCTAGCTGTGAGCGTGTTGGTTCCTTCGCCCTGGTAGTTGCAACTAAATTCGATATACAGTTCGTTTCCTTTGGCAAATTCATTGTCACCGCTAAATTTTTGTGTTGGGAAAAAGCTTCTCGTTACCGATGGCGTAAAGGTGACGCTCTGCGTAACTATTAGTGGCACCTTTACACCCGGAGTTTGTTTCAGCACCGGGACATTGGCGTTGGCTGGTTGTTTTGCATTGGGTGATAATTTTACCTGCGCCTTTATTATTGGGCTAAAAAGTAAGGCGCAACAAAAAGCTGTAACAAGTTTTTTCATTTTAAGTTGATTAGTTGATTAAAAAGAGTACGGATTAGTCACCCCCTTCATTAAGACACTTTATTAGTTTTGTATTCATCCATTCGAAGCGAAGTTTATCGCGATCGCAACGCCACGCTTTTTTTACAGGACCTGCATATTCGGTCTGTGTTGTTTTTACCAAAACAATTAATACCTGGCCTTCAGTCTCGCCTTCCTGGCACGTCGTCGTATTGATCTCGTATCCCCTGGGAATATTTTTTATTTCGAGAATATCGATAACCTGGTATTCTTCCCGCGGCGAATCAGTCTTTGAACCAAATACCACCACAGCGGTCGTTCCTTTTCGATACATGTCGAGCATCATTACATCCAGGTCATTCACATCGGATATGACGCTACCTTCATGCAAGGGATATTTTTTGAAAGCTTTAATGCTGTCTTGCGTAGTATATTTCTTTCCGATGAGATATTTAAATTCGCCTGCATACTTTCCTTGCGCATTCAGGGATCTGCTGTAAAAAAGAAATGAGGCGAATAGAACTGAAACAAGTTTAGTCATTAATAAAATTTTATCGTGCTTAATTGCAACCCTGACTTTGTACTGTCAGCATTAACCTCGATTTCCTTGCGATGGCTTCTGCAGGGTTAGGGTATTGATGGTCTATCTGGTCCATTTGAGTTTTCGCCTCCTGCAGTTGTCCGAGTAATCGATTATTACAGTCGAGCCTGTCCTGTAAAGAAGCATCGTCAGGATGCAGGCTCATATCATGTTCGATATTGCAAATGTTTATTTTGGTTTGTAAAATGCTTTCCTGTACCATCGTTGATGGATCCATCATGCCCAGCATTCCCCGTTGTGCGGCCGTGTTTTGTAAAAGATTTCCACTTTGTGCAGTCTGAAGATTTCCACGCTGCGCCTGTACATTTTGCCTTCTGAAATTTATCAGGTCCATTTCTTCTGACTGGCAATGATCATGGTGAGAAATTTCTGCTTCGTCCTGGTCAATTTTACTGCTTTCTGCATCGAGATCCTGCCCGGCTTTGTTATAATAATCCTGCTCAGCCATTTTAAACTCTGACGGGTCAAAGCAAACATGAACGCGCTCGATATTCTTTATTACGGTATACGAAGAACCCATTTGGCGCTCTGTTACGATAAATGCGCCCCAGTCAGTTTGGATGATACCCACACCGAAGGCGCCTACATATTTCAGTACAGTCAATGTTTGCGGCATCACGTGATGTGTATCATAATCTCCGCCATAAATAAACCAGGTAGTGTTTTCATCTGATCTTTTATACGCCGTTGCTCTCATGTTGCCATTGCAATATTCACGACGTTCTGTCTTTCGTGAAAGAGGCGCTGCAGCAAGCATATTTTCCTCCTGGTAATTATGGGCTTCCGTGTTGGACGTGGAGAGTATATGATCGATGTCATCGCCACGACTCGCTTTTTGATTGCGAAACATATACACATTACCCAGTTTGTAACTGACTACCGTAAAAGCAAAGCTTTCTACTTCCGGCATGATGATGTTGATAGCGCCACCCCTGGATGGAGGCGTATACCCGATGTAACCGTCGGTGGTGTTAAGAAACACTGCTGTTTCACGGCTTACTCCACCGAAGTTTAGTTCTACGTCCATCATCACATCAAAACAAAACTGCTGATGTGGAACAATATGTATCTGGTCTTCGGTACGGGTTAAAACGGGCGCGTGCATCAGTTCTGTAACACCTTCAGTATAGGCAGCAAAGGTGGTATCGCGATGCGTTGAGTCAAATTGAGCCTGTAATGAAAGAGAAGAAATAATAATCGAGGTAAACAAAAATAATTTTCTCATGATTTACAGATTATTTTAAAGTTTTATAAATTCTACTCTCCTGTTCTTTGCTTTTCCTTCAGCAGTGTTGTTGGATGCAACCGGGTCTGCTTCGCCTTTGCCATCTGTCTGTATCCTGCTTCCCTCAATTGAATAATTGTTGAGTAAGTAATTTTTTACTGAGGCTGAACGCTTTTTTGAAAGACTTAAGTTACTTTCGGCGCTTCCATCGCTGTCGGTATACCCGACGATCTTTATTTTTAATGAAGGATTATTTTTCAACGCATCGCCAAACTGATCGATGATCTTGTAAGATTCCGGTTTTATTACATCGCTGTTTATGTCAAATAAAATATCGCTGGTTACTGCTTTGCCTTCATCCATCAGTTGCCTTGCGAGCAGGCTTCTTGCGTCTACATCGGCAGAGGCAATACGAACATTTCCGACAAACAGGCCTGCATTAGAGGTCGGAATCTTCGGATAGTTGGCGATGTAAAAAGTATGCAGCATATCTGCAGTAAGAATTTTCGGCAGGTCAATAATTTTTGTCTGGTCGAGATACACGCGCAATCTTGTTTTATTGATTGCAATGCTTACATGCAAAATTCTATTGGCATAAGTGGTCAAAGGAAATGATTGCTTGTTGCCGATCGGGTCAAGATCATTTAGACCATAGTTTACCACATACGTGTTAATGTCATTGTAGTTATCCAGCGACACCCAAAATCTTTGCGAACGGTATACATCCTGCGTGAGAATATTTTTTGAATCTGAAAAACCAAATTGAATGAATGGAACAATAGATGCGTCCGGCGCATTCAAAAACAAATCGAATTCGATGGTACTATTATCGGGCAATGCATTTTTCATATCAGGAGTTACCAAAGTATTATCCGCCAGTTCAAGCCATCTTCCATCTGCGCCATTCAAGGTTGAAACCTTTCCTGAACCAGTGCTATTCCATTTTGCCGGAAAGTCTGCGATGGCATCTTTAGTAAAATCATCCATGAAGATTACTGATGCTCCCGGAGTAAAGTCTGAAAAAGCAGTGCCTGTGGTGATCGTAGAGGTTGCAGAATTAACGGAGCCATTGGAAGCAGAAGTATTACTTGTTTGGCTTGTATTACTTGTTTGTGCTGTGTTATCGGTTGACGAAGAGGTACCTGTTGCATTTGTTGACGTACTGGTATTTACATCAGTATTGGCGCTTTGCTGGTCTTTACTTTTTTTATTTTTCTTTTTAAAAATATTGCTGACTGCATTGTCTGCTTTATCTACTGCATTGTCTGCTTTATCTACTGCATTGTCTACTTTACTGTCAATTTTATTATCAGCATCAGCAGCGGCACGGTCTTTCACGCGCTGGCCAACGTTTTGGGCAAGAGCCATGTTGCAAACGAAAAAAGAGAAGATCAGGAACGAGATTGTGGATTTCATGATAACTTTTTTAGTTATGGTAAAAGTATAGTTGATACCAGAGGAGTACAACTACATCATCATGTAGTAAATAAAGAAGGAGAGGAGAGAATAGTGGCTAAAAGAAAGTAGTAAGCAGCTTATGCTTTAATGCCTTGGAAACCGCTTCTGTAGCGGAATGTACGTGAAGCTTGTCGTAGATTTTCTTGATATGAAAGCGGACGGTGTCAATGCTGATCTTTAGATCGGCAGCAATCATTTTATAGCTGTACCCGTTTACGAGATATTGCAATATGGCCGTTTCTTTCTGGGAAAGATTGGTAGTTTCCTGTTCTGTATTTTTTGCCTGCGGCACCATGGCCAGTACTTTTCTTGCAACAGTTCCTGTCATTGGTGCGCCGCCATTCATTACGGTTTTTATCGCTCCTGGAATTTCTTCCGTTACATATCTTTTTAAAATATAACCGGTAGCGCCGGCGCAAATAGCATTGAAGATATTTTCGTTATCATCAAATACGGTGAGCATGATTACCGGCAGGGAATCATTTATTTTTCGAATTCGTTTCACAGCTTCCACTCCGTTTACGCCGGGCATGTCAATGTCCATCAGTACCACATCCGGCTGCAGTTCGCGAATGTCTGCTTCCACGGTTTCGGCATTTGGCATCAATACTAGCAGCTCTGCATCAGCTTCTTCTTCTATAAGAAGTCGCAGGCTGTCACGCAGCGCTTCATTGTCGTCGTATACCAAAACTTTTATGGCCATGAAAGGTAAAATTAATCGTTACAATAACAGCACCTACTACATCTTTATGTAGCGGGAATAAAAAGATCAACCGTCGATCCTTTATTGAATTGCGAGGTGATCCCTATACGTCCGTTGAGAGCGGCAGCTCTTGTGCGCATATTTTTTAAACCGCTTGATGAGGTTTGTTTATCCGGGTCAAAGCCTTTACCATTGTCTGCTATTTTTAAATGTATTTCATCGTCTTGTTTTTCAAGACGAACATGCAGATGGGTAGCACATGCATATTTGGCGATATTGTTCACCGCTTCTTTAAAGATCATGAGAAAATCCCTGCGCTGGCTCATATCGAGGGTCTCATCCAAAATGTTTTCGTCTATATCAATGGTGGTCTGAATATTTTTTGACTCCAGTGTATGCGCAATGTACTCCCGCATGCGGATCACCATATTTTCCATTTTATCATTTTCCGGTTTTACCGACCATACGATGTCACTGATGCCTTGTTGCGCTGCGGTCGATTGCTCGGTGATCTTTTGTAAAAATGCAGAAGCCTTTGCCTGGTCTCTTGCCAAATGTTTCCCGGATACTTCCGATAATATTTTAATGCTCGTGAGTGCCGAGCCGACCTCATCATGCAATTCTTTGGCAATATTGCTGCGAACTTCCAGTAAGGCTTCCTGCTCTTTGATTTTTCTTTTCAACTGGTAACGATTGAACAAAAAATATCCCAGCAGGACAAGCAGACCAACACCACCCAAAATAAAATCCCTGATCATTTTTGAATTCTTCAACTGGCGTTGCTGCAACTGTTTTTCTTTTTCGGCAAGTTGTAATTGCTGTGCATTGTTTTTTGCCAGCAACTGTTGCTTTTCCAGTTGCTCATTCTGTTGCTTGATCTTTAATTCCTGCAATTCCTTTGCCTGCGAAAGGAGTTCTATTTCCTTTTCTTTTCGTTGCGCTTCTAATTTATTGCCCGCAATGAGTGCATTTTGTTTTTCGATCTGCAGTTCTTTGATCCGCTGATCGGCATTGAGCTTTGTGATCTCATTATCCTTTTTTGCCGTCTGGTATTTGGTTTCAATTTCTGCGACGTTCGCATTGGTATGTTCGTTCACAATGCTATCGCGGTAGTCGATGTATTTTTTAAAATTGTTGTATGCTTCTGTGTAGTTGTTGTGCTGTTTAAAAAACAAGGTAAGATGGTAATATGCATCCCTCAGGTTGGTATTATTTTTAAGCCGTTCAGAAAGTTGCAGCGCTTTATTAAAATAGCCGATAGCCGCGAGCGAATCGCCATTTTCCTGGTAGTCGATTCCAACAGCGATATAACGGCGCGAAAGCATCACCGGATCTTTCCTGCTTTTCTCTAATAATGCAATCGCCTTTTTTTCATATTCCATCGATTTGGTATAATCTTTTTGACTGCCAGCTATGAGCGATGAAGAAATATATGCACTGATCATCCTTGATGCATCGCCTGTTTCTTCCGCATATTTTACGCCCAGTTGCTGATACTCCCGGGCCTTATCGTTGTTTACTCCCAAATAGATCTGGCTGAGATTGCAATATCCGAGTGAGAGTTTTGATATATCACCGATTTTCTTTCTCAGGAGGATTGACTTCTCCCCATACTCAATTGCTTTTTCTTTTTGACCCAATGAATAATACAGCGTGGAAAGATTGCTCAATACTATGGCTACTTCTTTTATGTCTGGATTTCTTATCTTATCATACATTTCCAGCGCTTTGATAAGGCAGGCAGCCTGCTTTTGCGGTTCAGATTTTTGGCCATAAGTGTAGCCAAAATCATTGTAGGCTAAGGCAGCATATTTCGAAGGATGATTATTAAAATAAGATGAGGTACACTTTTCGAACAAAGGAATCGCCCCGTCGTAATGATTACCATACATTTTTACCTGCGCCATTTGCATGGTAGCCACAGCCATTACCAGTGAATCTTTCAATTGCTGCCCGATGGCGTATGATTGGGAAGCGAGGCCATTTGCTTTCCCGAGACTGTCTTCGTCAATATTGATATCCGTCTTTTCAATTAATGCATAGGCTATTCCTTTTTTGAAATTGTGCTGCGAAGAATATTGTTCGGCCTTCTCTGCATACAATAACGCAGAATCGTCATTGCCGGCGGCGTAAATGGCTTCCGCGGCATCGAGCAGGGAGAATACGTGAGCAGAATCGCCGATGGTATATCGTTGCCCCTGGCTGCAGGGTGGTAGCAGGGGAAAAAGAGCGAGCAGCAATGATAGCTTTTTTACAAGCGGCATGTCCCGGGTAGTTTTAGCGGCAGCAAAAATTACAATTTATTTTATAAAACAGAAAGGTATTGTGTAAAAACAAGTGAATACGGAAGCTTTTGAAATCAGTAATGCTGAATTAAAAATTACAACGGCCGCGATGTGTATTTATGTATTAGTTGTAATTTTTCGATCGCGAATATGCCCCGGCGCAGAGCCGCATATGTGATGGTGTGAATACCCACCGGGAAAGCGGGTAAAATCAACAATCAACAATTTATACCTGTTTCCTTAATGAATTATTATTACCTTATTATTACCTTCTTGCTGGCATATTGCACAGTTTAGCAACAAGGCAGCAACAAGACAGCAACAAGACAGCAAGAAGACAGCAAGAAGGTAGCAAGAAAGTAGCAGGAAAATCGCAATAATTTAGCAAAAGGTTGCTGTTTTATGCCAGGTGGCTTTCGTTTCCTGGGGGAGCGTAATAAAGAAGCCTCAGACTTCACAGGTTTCGAAAACCTGTGAGGCCCTGTTCTTCGGAGTTATTAATAAATTGCATAGATGCTAAAACCAGTATAAAAAATTTCATCACAATGACAGGTAACAATATCACATTGATTAAAACAGTGGAAGACGATTTACCTACCCTTTTTCAATTCCAGACTGACAACGAAGCAATTTATTTAGCGGCTTTCACTCCCAAAGACCCAAACGATAAAGCCGCTTACATCGAGAAGTATTCTAGGTTTCTGACCGACCCGGAAAAAAATACATGCACAATAAAAGTCAATGATGAGATCGCGGGGAGCATTGCAAGATTTTTTATAGAAAATGATGCAGAGATCACTTACTGGATAGACAGAAAGTTTTGGGGGCGGGGAATCGCTACCACTGCACTCCGGGATTTTTTGAAAATTGAAAAAACCAGGCCGCTTTATGCGCGTGTTGCTTTTGATAACTATGGTTCACAAAAAGTTTTGGAGAAAAATGGTTTTGTAAAAATCGGGCAGGATTCAGGGTTTGCCAATGCCCGGCAAAAAGAAATAGAAGAATATATTTATAAACTATCCGGCTGACCGGCGCGGACCTGGCAGGTTTCGAAAACCTGTGAGGTCTTGCTAAAGATTTTTACCACCAACACATACACCAAAATTAATCGATTGAATTTGCTTTTCTTCTGCGTGAGGGATAGAAGCGGAAAGCCCGCATTGGAGCGAAGCGGAATGAGGACTTGCAGCGGATAGCCCGACCCGTTTTCGGGGCACGCCCAATTTCTTTTGTTTGTTAGTTTATGTAAACCATACAAGACATACAAGACACGTAAGGTATTCTTATATTTCTTAAATGCCTGTATGGTTAATTAACTGTCTTTGAAAAAGAAAATTCTATTTACACCCACCGTCTTACCTTTTTGCAATAATCAGGATACTGGGTGGGAAAAGCAATGGTAAGATATTTTTCTTCTCTTTTTATCACGTACTCCTGTATGATCGTGATCACAATGGGTAATAAAATAAAGGTCCATGTGTTGTCCTTAAAAAGAGCAATACCGGTGTACAATAATACAAGCCCCAGGTACATCGGGTTTCTGGTATAACTATATATCCCTATTGTCTGCAGTGACTTTGCCGGCCTGATGGTCATCAATGTGTTTTTTGACCAGATGAATCTTGCCAGGGCTGGAATCGTTATGGTTAACCATGCCCCGATACAAATCCAACCTGCAGCAAAACAAATGCTGTTTTGTAACCATTGATTTGGTAACGGCCAGTAACGGTTGATGAGCAGGGAAAGCAGAAAGAAAGCGACGTAGATCAGTGGTGGCGGAATACGAACGCCGGGACTAAGCTGTTTTGTCATGATAATTTATTTTACAGGTGTGGGTAATAAAAAACCAAGTTGCATCAACAATGCAAACCGGTCGGGTACACCCCAGTGTTCCACAACCTGGCCGTTCTCTACTTTTGCCCGGTCAAAAACATCGATGGAAAATTTCTTCCCGGTGGGTTCATGCCCCATAAAAGAACCGGTATGTTCTCCGCTGGCCTTGTAATGAACCCACACGATATCATCGTTTACGGAATAGTTCATTAATTCATATTTCCTGTTGGTAAAGGCAGCGTCAAGACTTTGTATTGCTTTTTTTAAACCTTCTTTTCCTCCCTTCATTCCAAACTGGTGTTCAATGCAGTTATCGCTGATCACCTTGTCGATTACCGATAGATCAGCATTACCAAAACCTTGCTCTACCACAAGGCGTAACACGCCGAGGCTGTAATTTTGTTTCATAAATTTTTATTTACGAGTGAAGATGATCCGGCCAGTTTTATAATTGGCCGGTTTTAATAAGCGCAGTATGAACGTTCACGAATGCGGATCAAAAATAATGAGCACTTATTTTTTTTATTAGTAAAAAACCGACATTCTACCCGGTTGGTAATTCCGAATAACCACTGGTTTGTTTTAAGTAGAATTCACTTGGGGGAAAATCAGCGAAGGATTTAAAATCTTTCAGTATATGAGAAGAGTCAGTATAACCACATTCCAATGCAATCATTGACCAGCTTTTATCAGGGTATTGATTTTTGATCTTCATTGCATGTTCAAAGCGTACGATGCGGATAAAAAGTTTGGGACTGATTCCCACTCTTTGCACAAAACTTCTTTCAAACTGGCGAAGACTAAGGCAAGCTTTTTTCGCCCATTCTTCCAGTGTATGATCCTGCAAGGGGTCAAGCATTTGAATAGCTACATCATCAATAGGTTCTTCAGGGCGTATTTTCTGATCAAATTTTTTTTCGATAAAAGAAATGATCAACGCCGCAATGTCCTCAAACGGTGTTTCTCTTATTGCTTCGAGTATTTCGGTAACATCATTGCCCCAGAAATCAGTAGCATCTAATCCTGTATTTACGGTTTGTTGCATATTTGCCCCGAGTAACCTGTAAGTACCGGTAGGGTGGAAGGCCACCTTGATCATTAAATGATCTTTGCCAAATTTTAAGCCAACGGGCGTGAATTTAGGACCGGTTACAATTACAGGTGGCGCCGGTATTTCGACTTTAACAGCGGGCACCACACTAACCGGGTCATGCGCAAAGAAATAAAGGTTTTGTTCTGTATTAGCGAGGCAGGTAATGAATTGTGGCGGCAGGTTTGCTTCTTTATCCCAGTTGGCCGAGAATACCTGTATCTCTCTGATGATCTTCGAAAGTGCAGGAGAAGGGGGATATGTTTTATAAAAAGGCAAAAAAAAATATTGATATGTGAATTTAGTGATTTACTGACAATGTTTGTTGCAGCTGTTCAGTTTTGTTTTGTCTCATTTCTTTGGCGCGCGTACTTCCAAATTTTCGTTTTTTGATTTTCGTTTGAACCCTACCCGCTGTTAGCAATCAGGTCTTGTATTCCGTTTACGAAGGCGTATTTAATATTGTCGCTGCTTATTTTTATTAAATTTCCCCCGTGAGCATATTTGATGAACATATTAACGATATAAACAGGCTTTGTTCCACATATAGAGTGAAACAACTTTATGCGTTTGGTTCTGTTTTAACAAACAAATTTGGCAGCGATAGCGATGTGGACCTAATCGTAAGTTTTGCGCCAATGGATCCGAAACAATATGCCGACAATTATTACGGCCTCAAATTTTCTCTGGAAGGCATTCCACAGGAACCTGTCGATCTCCTTGAAGAGCAAGCTATAAAAAATCCATATTTTCGACAGACAGTTGACAAACGCCGGCGGCTTATTTATGGACATTGAAATCAAAACCTGGCTCTTCAATATTTTAAATGCGATCAATGAAATTGAAAGTTTCTTCGCTGATGCACCCAAGGACTTTGCTGTTTATAAAAATGATATTCGCACAAAAGCGGGCGGTAGAACGTAATATTGAAATCATCGGTGAAGCTATGAACCGGATTTTGAATAAGGACTCAGCGATCGAACTTTCAAATACAAGAAAAATTGTGGATACGAGAAACAGAATAATTCATGGATATGATACCCTGTCAGATGAAATTATCTGGAGCATTGTTGTCACATATATTCCTGTCTTAAAGATTGAAATTGAAAAGTTGTTGGATGAGTAGGATTCAATGACCGTAGTACTATTAATGAGTTAAGCTTATTATTTGAAAGCGCTATTTTTTCGATTTTGCAATGCTGTAGGAACATGAACCTGGCGGATTTTGAAGATCCGTTAAGTGTTAAATCAAATCCAAACAATTATCAAAATGTTCTTATGACAGAAGACGAATTAAACGAAATTGAAACAAGAGTTAATAAGACTACGAAGGGTCCATGGAAATCATATATTGAGGGCAGAGATTATTTAAGTGGTAGTAATTTTATTATGACCGGCGTAAGTGATGGTGAAAACATTTGGAGCGATAGCCGTGGTAACGATATCGAACTGAAAGGAGCTACAGATGACGATCAGGACTTCATTGCCAATGCTAGACAAGACATACCCGGATTGGTTCAGGAGATTCGAAGACTAAACCAGGAGATGAAGAAATAATGACGATTAGACATATGAAGTACAAACCTAACAGGTTTTGAAAACCGGTCGGGTTTTAAGTCAGTTATGAACTAACGGATACGCACAAAGGAAAATTAAAATCAACCAATAAAGCAATCAACTAACCGATATTCTCTGACCTAATTTCTTTTTTTGTTCGAACCATTCAAGGTATACAAGGCATTTAAGTTTTTCTTGTATTTCTCGTATGCCTGTATGGTTAACCTTTGTTACTGCTGTGTTACTGACACATTCACCGGCTCACTCACTTTCGTTCTTCCGCGCTTGTCCTGGTACAATACCTGTATCGCATAATGTACAACGCGTTCTTTTGCAGCATCTATATTGTCTGTGTATTTCGATTGACCCGATGATACAGATTGATATCGTTCCAATGGAGCATTGTTGGCGCTGCGGTACAATACGAAAAAGTATTTTCCCTGGGCAGAAAAACTCCAGGTAAGTTCTACCTGCTTTGCTTTTACATTGTAGTTCGCACGTAATGTTGTCAGCGGGGGCAGGTCAGGAACCGTTTTTACTTCTGCATCCACTGCCGTTGATTTGGCTGAATGCAAACTGTCGTCATCCACTGCCTCGGCGCAATATTGATATTCGTGAAACGGGGTGAGGTTATGGTCGGTAAAATGAAAGGAAGTTTTTGTAGAATCATGTCGTAGTTTTTGCAAAACTGTCCAGTTGGTATTTTTTTCTTTCCGGTAAATGATATAACTCACTACATCTTCACTGGAGCTTTGTATCCAATCGATTTGCACACCGGCTGTATCTACATACACTTTCGAAGCAAGTGGCGGCATTGGAGGAATGATATCCGGCTTTTTCAATTCAACAGGTTGCGAATATCCTGAATGATTATTGTTTTCATCCACGGCAACCACTTTATACCAAATCGTTTTGGTTAATGTCTTTAATGTGATTGTATCAGTGAAAGTCGTATCCTCATCTGGTGTTACGGTTATCTGCGAATACACGTGCTCGTTACTGTTGGCGAAATACACTTTGTAGCCTTTCATGTCTTCATCTTTATTCCTGTTCCATGAAAGATGAACAAGGCCATTACGATCAATAGATCCTTTCAATCCCTTTGGAATGGCCGGTGGCGTATGATCGGGCACCAGTCCCATTGCCGGTATGGACGGCGATGAATTGCCTGCTGTATCAACTACAAGAATGATGTAAAAATTTTGTCCGTGCTCAAAGGCGGAAGTATCTGTAAACTGCGTTGCGTGCGGATCGAGAAAGCCCTGGTTCAATGCAGTGTACGGCCCGCTAACCAAATGTGCCCTTGTTACAATATAACCTTTGAAATCTTTTTCCAGCAATGGTTTTTTCCAGGTCAACTGAATTTTTCTTCCGCTTACAAATTTTGGACTCGATACGATTGGTGCCGCCGGAGGAGTGAGGTCGGTACCCATTGCAGTAACAGTGTCTGAATAATTACTCAATTCTGCAAATGCATTAATACCGCGTATACGATAAAAATATTTTTTATAGTTGGCAGGAAGGCTATCAACGAACACTTGCTGCAATGACAATAATTCGTAAATCTTTTTCTGCGTTGAATCGTTGGCCGCTTTAGATGAATCCGGCTTCGAAGTGAAATAAGGACTTTGATTCAAGGCGGTAAAATGCCGGCCGTCGTCACTTCTCTCAATAAAATAACCACTGTATTGTTCCTGCTGAATCCGGTTCCAGTGAAGTTCCACCAGCCGGTCACGCGAGATGGCTTCAGTCATCTGTGGCTTGCTGGGAACAATGGTGTTTTCATTATTTTCTATCAACACATTTGCGGTATCAATTTTTCCCTGCGCCGGTAATTTTGCGGGGTAAATCCTATAAATATAAATACCGTTTCTCTTAACCGTTTTATCGGTGTAGCGCAATCCTTCTGCTGCTGCAACATTGCCGTCATAATCGGCAACCTGCAATGCATAGGCATAGCGGCTGTTGAAAACATTTGCTTTATCTGCCTGGCCGGCCTGGCCTTTCCGGAGATTGGTAGCAAAATTTTTTCCATACAAACATTGCGCAGCAATAGCAGCATATTTATTGTTCGGTCCAAACTTAGTTTTCATTAGCGCAAGCGATAAGGGTTGCAATGGTTGTTGTGTGAGAATTTCTTTTGCAGGATGCTTTGCTTCGGACAAATCGATCCGCTCAACGGTATAACCAATAGCATTCAATGTTGACCATGCCCAATCTGCAGTTGGCCCCCATCGCAAAACAACCGAATCACCATATGATTTTGCAAACAAACGAATACCTGCTTTGAGATTTGCCGGAGGTAATTGATTAGTTGCATGACTTTTTTTCTGGCAAAAAGCAACATGAAAAGCCAACACAAAAAACGCCGACAGAAAATATTTACTCTTTTTCATGCTTGCTTATTTAATGGTGAACGATTTTGAAATGGTACTGCCCTGTATCGATCCTGCCTGGTATTGAAATTTAATTTGCCTGCTCCCTGAAGCGATAGAAGTGTAATTCAAATACCGTAGCTTATTCACAATATTCATCGAATTCGGATCGGTATACAAATAATAGAACCTGTTCCATGGCATGGTAATCGTACCGCCGATGCTGTTATTGGCAAATGTGATATCACCACTCATTTCTCCTAAGGTATTCTCCTGGTCACCCGGATCCAACTGGTGTTGTATGATGGCCGCTTGCGTCTGTGCCGTAAGTCCGAACGTCTTCATGAGATTATAATCCTGTTTGATGTAATACTCACGGCTCCACGTGAGTTGATAATGTGATTGGTTGGCGATCGACTGCATACTACTTGCTCCATTAGTTTTCACTCCAAGCCCGGAAGATAATGACATGGAGTACCCGCCTCTTGTTACGTTGGTTGTTTTCGTATTTGAAATAGATTGAACAGTATTAAATGATTTTTGCATAACACCTAATCCGCCTGAAGATTCACCTGTTTCGGCAAACGTCAATTCGCCGTCAGCCGGGAACTGGCTCCAGTCGAGTGTTTTAACGGGTATGCGGATCTGTTCGCGTATAGCGGGAACGCCAAGATTTGTATTTACATATTTCGCTGCGAGGATGAGTGCATTACTATATAAATTCTCATCAGCGAAATAATCGTTCTGCTGACCATCATTCCAGTCAATTCTTGCCTGGAACAATGATGGATACTGCGTTCCATCAGGCGCGGTATAACCTTTCACTTCAAATACATCGAAGCCTTCCTGTTTTGATGCGTCATTTGATATGAGAATATTATCACCATTGCGAGTTCCGTTCCAATTGCCCAGCGCATTTATTTTATCATTAAAAGTATTATACTGGCTCGTGCGCATGTACATGGTGTAAACGGGTTTCAATGAAGTAACCGCTTCGGAAATATTTCCCGACACCGTCGTTTGCTTAACTGAGTAATTCACCTTGCCGCTTGTTCTTGTGCTCATGCTAACCATGCTTTTTGCCATCATCGGTGAAGCGGCTTTGTTTGGCAACGAATAAAAGTCCATTCTATACACAGTGCTGTTTTTGAGATTTGCCGGTAAGCTATAGTTAAGACTATTGGTTCCGTAATCCGCAGTGTAAGTTGTTTTAACCGTGTCGTTCGTTGCGTTATCAATGAAGTACAAATTATAAATACGTGCCGATAATATACTACCGCCTTTATCAGGAAAAAGATTGTTTTGCCATTTCGCCAATTGCAATATTCCTTTACCACCCATTTCCTGTTTCAGCACGTAACGCTCGTGATTGATCGGGTAAGAAAAATGAACATTGCTTGCCGGAACATAATCCGGCGCAGGCCCTGTGGTGAAACTAAATGAAGTTGTTTGTTCCACCTGTTCCCGTTGCTGATCTTTATCATTGTAAGGAAAATCCCACCTGTTTTCATCCGGGTAGAATTGCATAGCGGTGGCTACTATCGTCACGTTATAATTTGTATTCGGCAACAGCATGTCTTTGTGCCTGAAGATGCCAATAGTATTTCCATTCTGATATTCTATATGTGCCTGCACGCTTGGTTGTGTATTTGATGAAATGGTAAATGACTCAATGGAAAATTTGAAAATGCGTGTTTCGCCTTGCGGTTTATCATTGGTGGGTGGTACATCGATGTCATAATCTGTCTCAAGCCCGACATTTGCAGCCACATAAGGATCATCAAATACATCGCCTTTTCCTTTAGGTCCGTAATCGCTGATGATCTGAAGATCTTTCAATGGATCAGGATTGGGGTAACATTTATCACCAATAGTGAAGTGTGCGGAGGTGTGTATTGAAATCAAACCATTCAATACCTCACCATCTACCTGCATATCTCCGTCGAGCCATGTAGGATTGGGCAAACCTGCCGTTACGAGTGCAGCAACTTCCAGTTTGCATAAACTCAGATCGCCCTGGTAGAACCATACATCTACGTGAATGCCTACGTCCACATTGAGGTATCCATAAACCTGCCCCATGGCGTACCAGTTTTCCCAACCTGCCGCCTGGTTATTACATTGAAATTCCTGGTCGAAATGTTTTAAGATCAAATCAAATCCAACGATTGCATCTGCATTTGCATATAGCATTGCAAAATTGAACTTTAGTTTTCCATCCACTTCGGCGCCGAACATCAAACCTTCACCGGGTGTTTTGTTGATTGCATCTATCAATGCAGTTGCTGATGGATCCCGCGTGAGTCCGTGCGAAGTAATTTGTGTTGGCAGATCGGGTAATTGCGGATTAATCAAACTACCCATTTCAAAGTAAGCAGTTGCTCCCAGGTGCAGTGCAAATATATCATTGCTGATATCCACCAATGTAAAGCTTACGCGTTTTGCAAATGCATCACCCACTTTAAAATACCATCCATCGGGTCCTCCATAAATTCCTATGGGTATGTCTGCGGTAATCGTTGCAAATTTTCCCTGGATATCTGCATCGAGTGAAAATTTATTTTGGGCAAAATCATAAGTGATATCAACTGTTCCGTTGACAGTTGGGTTACTGTTGGATGGGAAGTTGGTCAGCACAAAGACATCACCGTGCAGATTTAACAGATCAAATGCACCGTTTACAATTTGTGCAGTCAATGTAACCTTTGCGTTCATAGCATCAGCGCCTGCGCCTGATACCATTGCGATGCACACGGTAGCCCGAATGCCTGCTGCGCCTTGCTGTGGTGTGAATGTAACTCCTGACATTGTGTGTCCTGCTGTTACATCATTAGAATCTGTAGAAGCTTTTAAATTGGATGGATCAGCAGGAAGATTATTGCTCATTACCATATTATAATAAGCTCCTCCTCCAAATCCATTAATACCGATTGGCCCAACGATAGGAATAGTAGGAAAGGTGGCGCATGCATCAATATACCAGTAGTTGTAATTATTTACATTACCGAACTGCGCTGTTGCTGATACAGTCACCATCGGGAATGTTGCTTTCACATATCCCTTCAATCCATCACCATAAGTTTGATCATGATTATAAAAAACAAGCATTCCATCAACGGTCACGGGACCAACACCACCGCTTATTTTCACTGAATCAATATCTACTCCGGCAGACACAGTTATTTGCGGTGCCATGTTATCGAATGAAGCATTTATTTTACCGTAAATACCCAAATTAGTTGTTGCACTTACAACAGATGCATCGCCAAAACCAAGATTTACGTTGAGGTCGAACTTCACTCCAATTTTAATGTTTGATTGATCCGTCAGGTCAACGAGCGGCGCTACATTATTAATTGATACCGGAAATCCCGCGACACTTTTTTGCGGACTGGCGAATGCCCATGTGCCCGGACTGAACCAAAATTTTTTCGCATTGGTTTTCGGATCACGATTGGCAAGGCCTAAACTATCGAATTTCAAACCCGGAATATTGGCTGCGGGAGACCCACCTCCGGACAGACTTATGCCAATGGTTCCGCTCAGGACAAAAGACACCGCTGCACCCAGGCTATCTTTTTGAACCCTGAATGCTGAATTTTTATTGAGCGTCATCGTCGCTGCCCACAGGTCTATCTTCATTGAATCTTTCGGCTGTATTACAAATTCGTATTGCAAAGAAGAATCCTTTCCGCCTTTGTGCAGGTCACCATAGTAAGAGAGAGGCGTTTTGCTGATCGGCATCAGTATTTGTCCCTTGAGTGAACCACTCTGGAAAGTATTTTGCTGAATCATCACATCCACGGTATCCAGCGAATAAGCCCATCCTCCGAGATCACCTGAATCAAGGTCAATGATCTTTGTACCCAATATATGTGTGCTTACGCCTTTGTCATCCAACACGAAATCCAATGCACCAAAAGTGGTCCGGTGTTTTGAGGTGTTGAATGTTTTGAAATCGGATGGCAACTCGACATTTAATTTGTGAATGTATAATCCTTCAAAATCGGTCCCTTTGTATCCCGTATAATCTTTAGGAAAATTAAAACCAGGTGCATTTTGTTTTGAAGAATGATCGTAGAAAATAGTATCTGCATTGAAGCCGAAACCTTTCACCCCATTCACCTGGAACGTCGGCATCGTGATAGCTGCTACCCAATCATCCCATTTATGAAAGCGGAACATGATGCCCGCTACCACGGCACTGTCCAGCGGATTGCCCGTGCTGTCTTCCCGTACGATAGCATTTTTGGGTAAAGTAATTTCTGCATGAGCAACCACAGCAGAGATGCTGTCTTTTGTCCATGAAACGTATGTGCCTTTAGTGGAGTCAGCGCTTGGACAACCTTTAAATTTTATGACCAGGCTATCACCTCCTGTGCCAATATTAAAATACCTGTCTGCAGGCAACATTAATGTTCCCTGCTTAAATGAAACGCCCGTTGGTTGCAAACAAAAGCCCGTTCCTGCAAGTGACAGCCATCCGTTGGCCTCTGGGATATTTAAACTCATCAGCACACTCATCGTAGCCCCTTTAGGTGAAAAGGTCATGCTCATGATGGCGATGGTGGTGGGTGTGCCACCAAAATTTTCATTGTCAAATCCAATCGGGAAATTTACCGGTGTTGCCCCGGCAATCTGGCTTAGTACCTGTGTTGTTTTATTGGAGTTGATAAAATTATCAACACTGCTCGAAAGCTGATCTAACTGATTACCTGTTTGGCTTGATATATCTTTCCAGGTTGAAAAACTCTTCGACTGAAACTTTTGCGGATCGGTCGCCGACGTGACGACTCCCTTATAAATCTGCTTGCTTTTATTGATCCTGACCTTGCTGAAAACGACTGCCAGTTTTATTGTCCGCAGGTATGGCTTCCAGTCGATGCTGCCGCTGCCGGAATAAGTGCTGTCGCTGTTGCGCGTAATTTTTGTTGCCACCATTTTAAAATCGCCGATGCTAATCGTATCATTATCCAATTTTGTGCTGGCATCGATCGAAACAGAATCTTTCGGAGGAGTGAGTCCGCAATCAGCAGTGGAATCATAAGCATTTGTTGCAATGATAGTAGAATCAATTTTTGTGCTGTCAGATTTTGTGGTGGTGCTGTCGCTGTTTTTAGTTGTGTCCGTATTGTTGAATGTTTTAAGATTAGCCGCATTTGTAAGATTGCTATTTTTATTCACCGCAGAATCCGTCGGGTTTTTAGTAACAATGCTTGTGTCATTTGGGTTGGGTGGCCTGGTTACAATTCTTCCATACTGGAACGGCTCGACTCTGCTGAAGCCAAAGTTTTCAAAACTTACCGTATCGCCCACTGCAGTTGCATTTCGAACATGCACACGCATCACGTATTTATGTCCTGTTTGCAGTACATCTTTATACAACATCGTGTCCAGCAAAAATGTTACCGATGGCAAATCGTGTTTTATAAAAACCGGCGGATTAAAAATGGCATCGGTGGGTGCCTGCCCGTCAAATAATTCATGTATTTCAAAGTCGTAAGAGAGAGGCGGCATCACTGCTCCGCAAGTAGAATTCGGCCGCGTCCAGGTAAATACCATTGGATATTTTGGTGCAACCACCGGAATATTTTCGTTCATGTTGATAGCAGTGACGGGTTGCAAAAATTGCGGTGCAGATGCGGTATAACAAATTCTGAACATAGCACAGCCGGTGTTCGGATCTGAAAGTGGCGTTGCGTCTGCCGCGTCATTATAATCATATGCAACGAAGCAAAGTCGGTAAGTGCCTTCAGGAAGATTGATGTTAATTCCCTGACGCAGGCTGCTGTAACTTACTCCCTGCAATGCAAGATTGTCTTCAGCAAGATTGCCGAATGTTTGCTGAAGTTGGAAACTGTTTAGGATTACAGGATTACCTAAAGCCAGAAATATCGGTTGTTGTGGTTGAAAATTTTGATTGAGTGAAATGGTAAAAGGAGTGGGGGATAAGCATTCCAGTTTCCCCACAAGTTTCACCTGCATCTGACCACCTGTAGGCGAGCCACCGGAAACCGTAACCATGATGCGTCCGCGTGTTGTTTGTTGCAGCATTTGATCGAAAGAGCGGCTTATGGGCGGCACAACAACCGTGCGAATAGCTACAGAATAATTCAACTGGGCTTGAGCTTTGGTGATAAAGGCAACCATCAGCAGTATCGTCAAAATTTTCTGTAGGTATTTATTTTGTATGCTCATGGTCTTAAGAAATTAAAATGAATAATTGTAAGAAAGTCCCGCCGCTATGTTATTTGTCGTAACCGAGTAAGGCAATTGCTTTTGCAGCGTGTTGCTTGTTGGCGGAGTTGACACCATGTTGAAGTATCCCGAAAAACTATGATGCTTCGCTACGGTAAAATGAAAACTGAATGATCCCGTAATATTATTCTTTGCTTCGCCGGAAGAATATTGGTTTAATAAATATCCAACCGATGCATTTAGCCCGAGGCTTTTATCCTTCAGCAATTGCACACCTGCACCAATGTTGGCGCCATACGAAGTGTACTGCAATGTATCCTGCGTATAAAGATTGTACAAAAGGTTTCCGTTGAGTGACCATGATTGCTGCGTGAAGGCACAGGAATAGGCCAACACTCCCGTGAGCGTGTTACTGTTGCCGTATGCAGAAGTAAGGGGATTATTATCGTTTTGCAAAGAATAATTGAAACTTGGAGTAAGCGTTTGAATAGCGGTTTGTTTTCCGAAAGTAAAACTGGGTGTAACTGAAATATCGTAAATCTGCTGATCGAGTCTTATTGAGTCACTGATGTGCGTTGTTCCGTCGGTTTGATTGAGATTCACAACCGATCCCGATATGTTGAGATTGGCGTGTGTGCTCATCATTGCACTCAGGCTTAACGTTCCTGTAAGTGTGTGTAATTCGCTTTCCAGTTTCTTCGATATATCATTGTGTTGCTCATTTACGTTGGCATTTATATTTACCTTTCCCTTTGCTACTGTGAGTCCGCCATTCCATTGCAGTGCTTCAATATCATTCAGCATGTACGGAACACCGAGCGATTTGAAATCGGCTTCCACCCTGCGATAACCGAATGTGGTATTGAAATTTTTTAGTAAAAAGGTCAGTGTTGATTGACCCGCCCAACTGGTAATCGTACCATTTTTATAATTGATCAGCTTATAGAAAAGTTTATCAATCGTGTTGGTAAGTGTATCCTTATTTACTTTTTGCGCCGAAACGTCTTGCGTAAGTGCGCTCACCGCTACATTCGTGCTCCAGATAATTTTTTTAATAAAGGTAAATTTGGATGAAGCGCCGATCACAGTGTTTTCCTGCGGTGTCAATGTTTCTGTTTGATTGATGAGTTTTATCGAACTACTATCATCCTTTGCATGGAAATAGATCAGGTCGAAATGATTGGCTTCATTGCCCACTCCGATTCGCGCTCCATAACCTTTGCGCCCATATTGTGGCATGGCCAGATGCCCACTGGTAGTGTCTTCGCTGATCGCTTTGTTCAGGCTTCCGTAAAACGCTGCAAAGCGAAACCTCTTTGGCGTTAGTTCTATTCCAACACCTTTGAAACTCTGCCCGTCGAATGTGAATGGGGACATGGACATGGTTCTGTATCCCAGGTCAAGCTTTATCCATTTGTATGTCGGGCTGATACCGAACTGTGCGAATGGTGTTGAATAACTTTTGCTGTATTGATTGATGATAAAAGAAAACGGTAGTGATACACTGTAAATCGTTGGCGTAAAGTTTCCGTACAAATTCCAGGTGAAAGGATCACGCGTGTATGAAGATTCGTTTGAGTTGTAAAAATTTAATCCACCGCCGATGTTGCCACTGAACGTAAAGGGTTTTTGTTTGCCAATGTGTTCGAGGTTTTGCGCATGAAGTATCGTCGAAGTTTGCAGAAGAAAAAATATGAATGTTATAAAGACTAAACGACGCAATAATTTTTTTATAAAAAATTTTTCTGCAATATTTCTTTGGTTTTGTTTCATGAGTGCATTGCGCGGTTAATTTTCGATTTGCTAAACTATTCGTGTTGAAATTTTTTTCCGATGCTGATTCAATAAGTGGCAGAAAATTTTCTGTAAATGACAGCAGTAGAAAATTTTTGGCGCTTTCCTTTATTGATCTACGTGGCTGAATCCAATATCCACAAGTCCGTTAATTACATCATGATATACGTTTAAGTTGTCTGGAAATGCAGGCGTAGTGGTGGTTTTGTTATATTGCTCCAGAAAAGTAATTGCGTTTTCTGTAATTGGAAATATATCTTTTTGATCTGAACGGCGGGCATCGTAATAAAATCTCGCTGGTGCAGATGAATTAACGGGTGTAATATTTACGCTTACCACATATATATGATTTGCATCGATCGCAAAGGCTTCATTAGTGGCATTCAGGTCAAGGTAGGTGAATGCGGTCGTTGAATTGCATTTTACCGGTTTTTGTATTAATGCGGTTTTCGTTGATGCATCCCATATAGTCATCATATAGGATTTGGAAGAATCCGGAAGCCTGAGTCCGAGGGCATAAATATTACCGCTGACAGAAGCTTCGAATGAATAACCGATTTCCAATGGATAATCATTTTGATGAAGCGTAACATTCACCGTATCGCCGCTCTGAGTAAGATATTGCGAGAAAGGAGTTACTGTAGATGTTCTGCCGCCCGTATTAACATGTTTCTTGGTGCAGGACAATAAAATAAATGCAATTAAAACAGATAAGATATAATGTTTCATCTTTTCTTGGTTAGGATTAAGAAATAAATTTTAATAGAGGTATGCTAAACTACTCACGACTTGAAAGACGTGATACCTGAAGTGGATACACGGTGGTAACGATTTGGCAAATGGATGTCTAAAAAAAACAGATGGGAAAAAACAAGTAAGCTTTCATTCGTTACGATATAGATATAATGATACTAACCGTCGGCGAGCTGTATGTTATGGGATGAATAGCATTAAAAAATACCGGAAGAACACGAATTACTGGGAATAGTTTCATAGAAATCATCTTGCATAAGATAATGCTCTTAAAAAATCCTCTTTCTTTCTGCGCGATACATCTATCACATCACCATTTTGCATAATGACCTGTCCGCCTTCGCCGCGGATATATTTTTTTATGTAGCTTAAATTGATCAAATGGGAATTATGTACGCGGAAAAAATTATAAGGCGCCAGCATGTCTTCAAATTCACCGAGTAATCTGGTTACAAAAATGCTTTTGCCATCGTTTAAGAAGATTTTTGAGTAATTGGAACTTGACACAATATGTACAATTGTTTTTATCGGGATGAATTCGAGTCCGTCGTTGGTAGGAATGCTTATTTTCTCTTCCTGGTTTTTATAACCCGGATGATACACTTTAGGCACCTCTGTCCTGGTTCCTGTTTTTTCAGATATATGTTTCAATAATCTTTCAACAGCATTTTGCAGTTCCTTGATGCCAACGGGTTTCATTAAATAATCAAACGCCTTTACGCGAATGGCGTCTACAGCATAGTGGTTATATGCAGTTGTGAATATAATTTCAAAATGCATATCGTTCAACTCATCCAGCATGCGAAAGCCGCTCATTCGCGGCATTTCAATATCGAGGAAAATTACATCGGGATTGTGTTGCCTGATAAGCAGTATCGCTTCTTCAGGCTTTTGTGCGGTGCCTATTACGTCGATGTCCGGACAAAATTCGACCAGCTTCTGCTTCAGATTTTGCAGGCTTATCATTTCATCATCTATTACGATTGCTTTTAGTGGATCCACTTTTTCGAATTTTAGGCCGGCGCTTTATGTAGCTAATTTACTCCAGTTAATTATTAATTCAAACTTAATCGAGGAACCTGCATTTTGGAAATTTCATTCAATAGAGTGAAAGAATAATTGAGTAAGAGGTGGCTGTTGCGCAATAAGTGGAAAATTAATTCGCCACCGAACCGGAAAATTCATCGGATCGCCAAATATGAATTGAATTCCGCCATCTATGAACTTAAAGTAAAATAGGCCATCATTTGCAAATAGATTCGCATTAGCAGCTGATCGCTTCGCGATATATTACCTCAAAATAAAACTTATCTTATGTTACGTTATTTCGCCGCCGCATTTATCTTATTTTCCATGACACTGCAGAGTGAAGCACAATTGGGAAAATTTTTGAAAAAACTAAAATCGGCGGCATCGGGAAATACTTCCTCGCAAACAACGACGCCGTCAGGCCCTGAACAAAATCTGAACCTCGATGAGCCCATTCCGCCTGTAATTCAATTTGACTGGGTAGTAGTGCAACAAGGCTTCAACGACAATGATAATAGTTATAAACAGGTAACAACCTATTACACTGATAGTGGCGAGTATGTGGGTGCTAACCTGGAACCGGGTCAGTTTATGATGTATTCGAAAAAAGGAAATACGTGGGTATTGGATTCGAATGAAAAAACAATTACCGTGTTTAGCATGCCCACAATAATGGGAGAGGGCGGCATGGCCGGTAAAGCATTGGCCGAAAAATTTAATAATGGGCCATTGCCGGTTGATACATCAGATACAGACAGTATTATTATTGTGAAATCAGGGAATACAAAAACAATTCTGACTTATACGGCAGATGAGTACCAGGTATCAAAAAAATCGACGCCCGCAGGGCAATATGTTTCCATCTGGTATGCTACCGTCCCTTTTGATCCGGTAAAAATTTATACAATGGGCGTAGGGAGGCCTGCCGATATAAGTAAGTTTCAGACAGACCCGAAATTAATAAACAATCCGCTATCGATCCCAATTGTAAACAAAGACTATCTGTTGGCGGAAGAAGATGCACAGGGGCAGCAGGTAATGCAGACGCTTTCAATAACTCCCACAACCTACGCAATCAATACTACAGGATACCAAATAAAAGTGATACATGGGTTGAAGGATTTTTTCAAAAGTGGAAACTGATATTGATGTAACGTGGCCTGACGATCTTTAACTACCGTATACGCGTATACGATTTTTAAGACATACGAACCTTATTCCATTATATTCTCGAGGTGTATCAACCGTCCGTCGCTCGACATGCCTTCGATTACCACGCGGAAGGCCTGACTGATGTCATTGTTATAGAAAGTGAGTATTACCTTGTTGTGTTCATGATCTGTAAGAATCCGCGGTGCCCAATAGAGTGTGGTTCGGAGATCTTTCTTATCGTCATCTGCACTGATCTTGTCATAATCCGGCGAATAAAATTCACGCTCCGGGGTGTATCCCGTCACAAGGGTATTATCCAGCGTCTTGCCCGGCGAAGGTTTCATTTCATCTCCTTTTCGTGTATATACCGCGATCGCACCGCCTGAACCGCCGCCTGTGCCGCCAAAAAACGGCGGGTCAAAAACCTTTACATAAGCAATATCAGTAACAGGTATAGACTGCAGCATACTTGCATCCACAGGTGTTTCATCAAGAAAAAGCTGTGGAGTGCCTCCACGCCATTGGAGCGAAGGGGTGCCCTGTGTTGGAACAGTGATCTGTAATCCCGCCACGCGTCCCTGCAGATATGTAAAGATATCGGGCATACTATTCGCCGTAACGTCATTTACAATATCAAAATCCCTTGACTCACCGCCGGTAAAAAGGCCGGATGCATATTTTTCATCGAGTTGCTCTAAATGCGTTTTCGACCTGGCCTGCACGGTAACGGTTTCCAACACTTTCGCTTTTTGAAATTTGGCCAGCTCCTCCTCTTCTTCGGCAATTTGAAAATGCCGGGCATTGCCCAGGGTGTCAAAAATCTGGTTGTAGTAGAATCCACTTGCTGCGATGTTCTTAGGGAAAGGCGGCAAACGGTTTTGCAAAAACTGTAGGGTGGCACTCCCAAGTTTATCCTTTGGTAATTGATAAAAAACGTTGGTGCTGTCGAAAAGTATAAGGGAAGGATCGTTGAAGGTGCCATCGGGTTCTATGGGCACAATATCCATTTTGTTGGGATCTTTTTTATGTTTCAAAATAAAGATCAGGTTTCCGGCACTTCTCAATTGCGATGGTATTGCGCCATAAATTTTCCCTGAAAGTGTGAGATAGGATGTATCTCTTTTATAAATTATCTCCGGAAATCTCCCGGCAACCACATCATCCCATTTAAACCTGCGCCAGCCATGGGTAAGCATCACGAGATCCAGTTGTTGGCTTAGGGTATCTGAGTTGTTGCTAAAATAATAATACGGATTATAAATATACCCTCTCAAATCGCCCGTAAGCAAAAGATGCGAAATAATATTATCGCTGCTGTCAGCATCGATATTCAGATCAGTAACCGCCACAGAAAAATCAGCTGCAGTACTATCAGGTACCGTGATCATGATTTGATCTTTGGCCCTTTTGTTCAATCCCCAGTGTTCCACGCTCATTTCGGCTTTGAATGAATAATCTTCATTATTGATAAATGTAATCCGTTCTGCCAAAGGCCTCCATCGACTATCAAAGGCTGTAACCGTCAAAATTCCGGTAGGAAGATTTTCAACAGGGATGATCCCTTCGATGGGGCCCTGCGAAATATCTTTTGTAAGCTTAAACACTTCATGTTCGTTCATCGTTCCGATTATATGAATGTTGCCCAATGTAGCTGCTGATTGCGGTGGGACTTTCACCGAAAAAATTCTTTTGCTCCCTTCAATCGCAATGGCAAGTGAGACGCCATCTTGTTTAATCGCCGGTAAAGCGGTTACGTGCTCTGGTCCTTTTTCGCCTTTTTCTGCAGCAGGCGTCGCGTACCATTTTGCCGAAAAAGTTTCACCCGCTTTAGGAGTAATGAAAAAATACCCCATGCCATCATGAATTACCCTGATACTGTCAATTTTTGCACCATGGTTGTCCACAATAATGCCTTTTACATTTATCGGCCGCCCGTATTGGTCATTTGCTTTAAATGCGATCTTGTTGGTAACACCTTCCACCGCATCCCCTCCTTCAGGGAAAAATTGGATAGAAGGAATGAAAGTACTTTTGGTAACCGGTCCTGTTGACCTGGAAAGTATCCTGATATCTTTATTAAACAAAAAAGCAGTATCAAAGTTCAGCATCCATTTTGTATAGGCTCTCACGTGAATATATTTACCCGCATAGTTATCCGGAATATCAAATTGCCCGTTGGAAGTAGCGTATATCACAGGATATACATCATGCGAAAGCAGTTTTCCCTTTTCGTCAGACCAATCCACGTAAAAGCTTTTACTTTCGTCCGATGGGTAAATTCCACTCATTATGTAGGCCTTGAACCAAATCGTTTCTCCCGGTACGTAAGTAGATTTGTCAAAATGCAGATACGTTTTTTCGTCACCAAAGTCGATAGCGTACTTTTCAATTGTAGAATCAATATTTTGTGAAAAGGTTTTTGTGAAAGAAAGAATCAGGATTGAACAAAAAAGTATCAGTTGTTTCATTAGATCATCTATAGTTTAGATTCCGCATAATGGCGTCTAAATTACTATATCGTGACAGAGTAAACAAAGGTGCATAAAGTTTAACAACAATTTTTATTGGCAATAAAGAGATAATTTTGAAAAATAAAGTTGACAGGATTCATGCCTTTTAAAAAAATTACGGAGGAGCCTTCGCATTACAGGCACCTCGAGAAAATGACGATTGCTGAAGTTGTTTCTAATATTAATCAGGAAGATTCCCTTGTAGCCGGGGCAGTTAGAAAATCACTTCCCCAGATTGAAAAATTAATTAAGGCTGTTGTGGCGAAAATGAAAAAGGGGGGAAGATTGTTTTATATTGGCGCAGGTACCAGTGGCAGGCTGGGAATATTAGATGCAAGTGAATGTCCGCCGACTTATGGTGTTCCGAAAGGTTTGGTGATCGGGGTAATTGCCGGGGGGAAGAAAGCGATTATCAACGCTATAGAAAAAGCGGAAGACAATTCAAAACAAGGCTGGGAAGATTTGCTCGCTTATAAGATCAATGCCACAGATGTGGTGGTGGGCATTGCGTCGAGTGGCACCACTCCTTATGTAATCGGAGCCTTGAAAAAATGCAGGCAATACAAAATTGTAACCGGAAGTATAGCCTGCAATCCCGATTCACCCATAAGTGCAGTAGCCGATTACCCGGTGGAAGTAATTGTTGGTCCTGAGTTCGTTACAGGCAGCACAAGAATGAAAAGTGGTACAGCTCAAAAGATGGTGCTCAACATGATCTCCACTACTGCCATGATTCAGTTGGGCAGAGTAGAAGATAATAAGATGGTAAATATGCAACTCACCAATAATAAAATAATTGACCGCGGTATTAAAATGATCCTCGATAAAACTCCTGTTAAAAGCGAAACCAAAGCCCGGAAGCTATTGCTGCAACATGGCAGTGTAAAAAAAGTGATGGAGAAGTTTAAATAGGATGTATTATTTCGCCGGAATTTCCTATATTTATAAGACTTAATTGTAAACCAAACATTGCACTATGAAATCAAAACTTCTACTCTTTATACTTTTTACCCCCACATATTTTTCGGTCTTCTCTCAGCAGAGTACGGTGGCGTATGCCATTACCGGCCAGGGCAAAGGCAGTATGTTCTGGAGCGACATACGGGCACTTGATATGCGATCCGGAAATGCTATGTCAACGCTTTATGAAAATGGCAAAACCAAATTTTCCTTCATCGACGCAGAAACGGGCCGCGTGGTTGATCAAATGGCCTATTCTAACAATACTGCCGGGGCATCTTCCTCTACCAGCGTAATAACGGCAAAAAGTGTTTCTTACGGAACTCCCTCGCCAACATCACTGATGAGTGCGGCCGTTGCCTATGATAAAAGACACGATAAATTATTTTTTGCCACTATGAGAACAGGTCAGCTCATTTGGCTTGATTTGCGTAGTTCATCCGGTACTCCTGTTTTTTATACAACGCAGGAGCCATTGGTGAAAAATGTGGATTATAACGACGAAGCATTTAACATCACCCGTATGACCGTCGGCGCTGACGGTTACGGCTACGCGCTGACGAATGATGCCAATCACCTGATAAAATTCACTACAGGTAATAAAGTTATCGCAACAGACCTGGGTGCACTTATTGATGATGAAAAAAACAACGGAATCACTGTGCACAACAAATGTTCGAGTTGGGGCGGAGATATAGTAGCTGATGCTTTTGGTAAATTATATTTATTCAGCGCTTCTAAAAATGTTTTTGTAATAGATCCACAAACGCTTATTGCAACGTATAAAGGTTCTATTACCAATATGTCCGGAACGTTTAGTATAAACGGCGCCGCGGCCATCGACGATGAAGATGTAATGGTGAGCAGCGCCAATACTTTCGAGGGATTTTACAAAGTAAATGTGAACACCCTTGCCGGAACAAAACTTACTACGGAAGGGCAGGTGTATAATGCTTCTGACCTCGCGAGCGGCAACCTGCTGCATGAATCTGAAAAGATCAGTTCTGTAGGAACTCCAACGCTTCCGGCAATTGAAGCGATAGGGAATGCGCTGATCACTATTTATCCCAACCCGGTAAATAATAATGAGGTAAAGATTACCTTTGCGGGTAACGTTTCAGGTAAATATTTTATTCAGCTCACAGACCTGCAGGGGCGCATTGTGGAGTCGACTGAGAAATATGTAAAATCTCCCGGAGAGGTAGCGAATTTTCAGTTTCAAAGAAAACAACCCGGTGGCTTATACCTGATAAAGATTACAGACGATACGCGCAAAATAATTTACTCCGATAAAATAGTTATTGAATAAATAATCATTTCTTCTTTACGGGCCGTTCTCATGAACAGCTTTTTTATTGCAGCAATGTATAACGGATATGGTTATACGAAGATAAGTCATCAGTATATTTCAGTGATAATTTCCAGCGGCAGCATCTGCATTATTGCTCAATTACAGGCGCATTCCGGCACTTTGGCTGGAAATAATTTTAACATTCAAACTTTCAGAAAACAATACTTTTGCAAAAATGAAAAAATTTTCAGAAAAGGAGCGTAATGCAGGACATAGAACCATACGACAATTGGCAGTATTTATATAATTCCGGAGAAGATGAGCGGTCGCCATTTTATGGAGTCGAACACAGTGAATTTATTTTTTCTCAAACAGTTTATAATTATTATATCCACCCGCAGTGGGATGAATTTGGCAGCGCTACATTGTACCTAAAAGTGCTGATGGCCGATTACCAGGAGCGATACATGATCATTGAATTTATTGGTGAATGGAATGATGCAATAGAAAACGACATCATGCGGCTAAAGCGTGAAGTGATTGACGATTTTTTAAGAGAAGGGATCAGAAAGTTTATCCTTATTGCTGAAAATGTGCTCAATTTTCACAGCAGCGACGACAGCTATTACGAAGAATGGAACGAAGATGTGCTGGATGATGGCGGTTGGATAGTGGCGCTTAATATGCCGGAGCCGACACAATATGATTTTATACGGGCTCACCTGGATACTTATATTTCACTTATCAATTTTCCTCAATGGCGTACTATGAAACCGGACGTTTTATTTACCCAGATTGATAATTTTTTAATGAGAAGGCTGGAATTATGATCTCGATCATAAATTTTCAATGGCCAGTTATAAACTTCCTGTATTATTTTTGCACATCTGAAATTCTACAACTTTCGCTTATATGACCTGGAAACAGTTATTCACTTCTTCTATCGGCAAAAAGTTTTTAATGGGAGCAACAGGTTTTTTTCTGATCATTTACCTGATTGTGCATGCCTGGATCAATGCATTGATATTTTATAATGATGGAGGCGATACTTTTAATGCCGCTGCCTATTTTATGAGTCATAATTGGTTCATGCGGTTTTTAGAAGTTGGCCTTTTTGCCGTGTTTATACTTCACATTATTCAGGGATTGCTGTTGTGGAAGCAAAACCGCAGTGCAAGAGGAATCGGCTATTCCACTCAACATTATCCTTCCAATATTAAATGGTATAGCCGGTACATGGGATGGCTTGGAACATTTTTGCTCTTGTTTCTTATTATGCATCTCAGTCATTTCTGGATACATACCAAAAGTGAAATGTATTTTAACGGCCCAGAATTGGATCTATACAGGGAAATGAAAAATATATTTACAAATCCTATGTGGTTTACTTTGTACATGGTGGGTTTGGTTTCTCTTTTATTCCATCTCTTGCAGGGATTTCAAAGTGCATTTCAAACATTTGGAATGAATCATAAAAGGTATACGCCCATCATAAAAGGAATTGGTGTTTTTTATGCTATAGCCATCTGTGTTTTATTTGCTATGATGCCGATTTCGTTTATGGCAGGTTGGTTACAATAAATTTTTAAAAAACTTCAGCGTAAAATTTTAATACTAACGTATGAGCTTAGACGCAAAAATTCCGGAAGGTGATATCGAAAGTAAATGGACGAATTATAAGGATCATGTAAATCTTGTGAGCCCGGCCAACAAACGGAAGCTTGAAGTGATAGTGATAGGAACCGGTCTTGCGGGAGCTTCTGCTGCAGCGAGTTTGGGCGAATTGGGATATAAGGTAAAAGCATTTTGTTTCCAGGATAGCCCGCGGCGTGCGCATTCTATCGCTGCGCAGGGAGGCATTAATGCTGCAAAGAATTATCAGAATGACGGAGACTCTGTGTATCGCTTATTTTATGAAACGGTGAAAGGCGGTGATTACCGTTCCCGCGAAGCGAATGTATATCGACTTGCTGAGGTGAGCGGTAATATCATTGATCAATGTGTGGCACAGGGGGTTCCTTTCGCAAGAGAATATGGTGGCTTATTAAGCAATCGCTCTTTCGGTGGAACGCAGGTACAGCGTACATTTTATGCCGCGGGACAAACGGGTCAGCAATTACTGCTGGGAGCATATAGCGCGCTTGAAAGACAAGTGGCGCTGGGAACCGTTACCATGTATTCACGTCATGAAATGGAAGACGTAGTGGTAATTGATGGTAAAGCGCGAGGCATCATTGCAAGAAATTTAGTTACAGGAAAACTCGAAAGATATTTCGGTCATGCTGTGTTGATTTGTTCAGGCGGTTATGGCAATGTATTTTATTTAAGCACCAACGCCATGGGCAGTAATGTAACTGCTGCCTGGAAGTCGCACAAAAGAGGTGCCTATTTTGCCAACCCTTGTTTTACGCAAATACATCCTACGTGTATCCCGGTTACAGGCGATCATCAAAGCAAACTCACACTGATGAGTGAAAGCCTGCGTAATGATGGCAGGATTTGGGTATCGAAAATTAAAGGGGACAATCGCGCTGCGAAAGATATTCCTGCTGAAGAAAGAGATTATTACCTGGAAAGAAGGTATCCGGCATTTGGAAATCTTGTTCCGCGTGATGTGGCGTCCCGTGCAGCGAAAGAGAGATGTGATGCGGGCTACGGCGTTGGTACTACAAAAATGGCCGTGTATCTCGACTTCGCAGATGCGATCAGACGATATGGAAAAATAGAGGTGGGCAAGCGGGGAATAACTGATGCAGATGATGCTACCGTGATTCAATTGGGTAAGGATGTAATCGCAGATAAATATGGTAATCTGTTTGAAATGTATGAAAAGATTACCGGTGAAAATCCTTACGAAGTGCCCATGCGTATTTATCCGGCTGTGCATTATACAATGGGGGGTTTGTGGGTAGATTATGAATTGATGACCAACGTGCCCGGATTATATTGTTTGGGTGAAGCGAACTTTAGCGATCATGGTGCCAACCGTCTCGGTGCATCCGCATTGATGCAGGGCCTGGCTGATGGTTATTTTGTAATTCCCTATACGATGGGCAGTTACATGGCCAATGAAATAAGAAATGCCCCTATACCTACCTCGCATCCTGCTTTTGTGGAAGCGGAAAATGCAGTAAAGGATAGAATTGAAAAACTGATGAGTATACAAGGCACGGAAACGGTGGAAAGTTTTCATAAACGTCTTGGAAAAATTATGTGGAACAAATGCGGCATGGCAAGAAATGAGCAGGGACTAACAGAGGCCATAGACGAAATCCGGCAATTGAGAGAAGAGTTTTGGAAAAATGTGCGTATACCCGGTGGTCTTTATGAGATGAATACTGAATTGGAAAAAGCGGGGAGGGTAGCGGATTTCCTTGAATTGGGCGAACTGATGTGTCGCGATGCATTACAGCGCAAAGAAAGCTGTGGCGGCCATTTCCGTGAAGAGAGTCAGACACCGGAAGGAGAAGCAATGCGTGATGATGCCAATTTCAGTTATGTGGCAGCATGGCAGTACACGGATAATGGTGAAATAATGAATAAGGAAGAATTGAATTTTGAAGTGGTACATCCGACGCAACGTTCTTATAAATAGAAGGAGATACAATGTCAGAGTTTTTGCATATAAAGAATTTTGGTCCGATAAAGGAGGTCAAATTAAAACTTAAAAGATTTAATATTTTAATTGGAGAAAACGCTACTGGGAAAAGTACCGTAGCTAAGATCCTGGCCGTCTGTAGGTATTTCTCATACTTGATTTGGGATGGATCATTTGAAAAAACACCTTATCCCAATCAAAGTAATTTTTCATTAGGACTAGACGCGTGGGGCTTAAGCGAGTACATAAGATCAGACAGTTTTATTTTTTACGAATGTCAGCATTATTCTTTGACCGTTGAAAACATAAAAATTGACTTATCTGAATATGATCAGGGGAATAATAGCGTCAAAAAAATATTAACATCTGTTTTTTCAGAGAGTATAAAACCACTGTCCGAAGATTTTAAGAATCTGTTATCAGAATTAGAAAGTTTAAAACCTAAATCTCCTGATGGATACGGATATGAAGATCCCTTTTGGACAACCCCTATAAGTTTTTATCAAAACAATGTTTCAAAGGTCATGGACAATCCTTTCTATTTGCCGACTGAGAGAGGACTCCAATCTATCTTTTCTTTGGGGAAAAATTCAATTCAAAATATCGCCGACTCGCTTTACAACCAGTTTGCAAGAATTGATCAAATACTTCGTTTTTTTAAAAATGAAACATCTATAGATCCATTAGACATTACATACAAAAATGATAACGGAAAGGGCTATTTCAAAAAAAACAATGAGTCAGAATTTTTTAGTTTATTCAGTGCCGCAAGTGGTTATCAATCAACAATACCAATAGTTTTGGTCATATTGCATTATGTTGAAGTTAGAAAAAAGAAAAAAACTTTTATTATTGAAGAGCCCGAACTTAATTTATTTCCTTCTGCCCAAAATAAATTAATGCAATTTCTGGTTGATAAAACTGTCAATTACAAAAATTCTGTTTTGATTTCTACACATAGCCCATACCTTCTAACATCCCTAAACAATCTAATGTATGCTTACGAAGTCGGGCAAAATCATAAGGAAGAAGTAAATAAGCTTATCGATAGAAAATTTTGGATAAACCCCGACGATGTTGCAGCCTATATGCTTTTGACTGATGGGATTTGTGAAGATATTTTAGATAGAGAAGAAAACCTTATTAAAGCTGAAAAAATCGATGGAGTTTCCAGAGAAATAAATCATGAGTTTGACTTGATGCAAAATATAAAATTGGGAATTGAAAGCATAAACAGTTGAGTTGAATTTGTTAATAGGACATATTTGTATGTGCGGGGAATGCAAGACAGGTTCAACAGAATCGAATCCCACAGGTCATGGTAAGGAAACAGTTTTCAGATTAATCAATGTTAATCGAAAAAAAACTGACAAGTATGTTGTTGATAAATGTTTGTTGAAGAATTTTGCAGATGTGGAAAAATGTGACTTTTTGTTTAAAATTACGGAGGATAAAATTGTCTATTTGGTGGAATGTAAAGGTTCTGATGTTCTGAAGGCGATGAGCCAAATCTCATCCACCTTAGACATACTAAAGGATAGTGTTGACGGAAATATAGTGAAGGGCCGGATTGTAACGACGAAAGTGTATGCACCAAATATTAGGGACAAGAGTTCTATCAAACTCAGAGAGAGATTAAAGGGAGATTTAATTATTAAGAATAAAATTATCGAAGAAAAAATTTAAGATATGGAGCATTATTTAATGAATTTAACCTTAAAAGTGTGGCGTCAGCAGAACTCCGAATCGAAAGGCTCTTTCGAAACTTACGACGTAAAAGATATCTCATCCGAAATGTCTTTCCTGGAAATGTTTGATGTGTTGAATGAAAGATTGATTTCCGAAGGAAAAGATCCCATCACATTCGATCATGACTGTCGCGAAGGAATTTGCGGAATGTGCAGCATGTATATTAATGGCCGTGCGCATGGCCCATGGCAACGGAATACAGTTTGCCAGTTGCACATGCGTGAATACAAAGACGGTGATACCATTGTTGTAGAACCCTGGAGATCGAACGCATTCCCGGTGATAAAAGATCTGATGGTGGACAGGACTGCGTTTGACAGGATCATTGAAGCAGGCGGATATATTTCTGTAAATACCGGCAACGCCGAGGATGCCAACAATTTGCCTATTGACCGGGCAAAGGCCGAGGAAGCATTTAATGCTGCAGCATGTATTGGCTGTGGTGCCTGCGTTGCAGCATGTCCAAATGGTTCTGCTATGTTATTTGTAAGTGCAAAGGTTTCTCAATTAGCCTTGCTTCCCCAGGGCGATCCTGAAAGAAAAACAAGAGTAATGAACATGATTGCACAAATGGATAAAGAAGGATTTGGCAACTGCAGCAATGTTTATAATTGCGAAGCAGAATGTCCGAAAGGAATTTCGGTGGCGAATATTGCAAGGATGAACCGCGAATACCTGAGAGCGACACTGAGTTCAGAATCATAACGTATAGGTATACACGAGATTTATTTATCGTAATGTATAGCCCTCTTTTGAGGGTTTTTTTTGCGCGAGGCTTATGGTTAACGAAACAGATATTTACATTAAATTTGAGATGGTTTTGGTTGCTTGTATATTTCTATTCACATAAATCATTTTCATGGCCAAATGGAGGCATAAGAAAATTCTCCTCTTGTTGTTGTTGTTAGTGATAATTACAGCATCGGCTTTCGTATTAAGTAGTCGCAATGAAACCATCGATTTCAATACGGAGGTAAAGCCTATTCTAAATAAGAATTGTATTACCTGCCATGGCGGCGTAAGACGGCAGGGAAATTTTAGTCTGCTCTTTCGTGCAGACGCTTTGAAGAAAGCAAAATCAGGAAAGTATGCAATTATTCCCGGAGATGCCGCACACAGCGAGATGATCCGCCGCATTAAACTTTCTGATCCGGAAGATAGAATGCCTTTCAAACATCCTCCACTAACCAATGACGAAATCGGGATACTTACGAAATGGATCAACCAGGGCGCAAAGTGGGGCAATCATTGGGCATATGTACCGGTAAAAGATGAGGGAGTGCCGATACCTCAATCATCTTTCTTTGGATTGATACCTGCAAAGAAAATTGACTGGGTAAAAAATAATGTGGATTATTTCATTTATGATAAACTCAATAAAGAAGGGTTGCAACCTTCACCGGAAGCGGATAAGGCAACACTGCTCCGTAGGGTCAGTTTAGATATAACAGGATTGCCTCCATCAGCATCATTAGCCCAACAATTTCTCAAAGACAGCACCGACGGAGCTTATGAAAGATTAGTTGATTCTTTACTTGCATCGCCACATTATGGAGAAAAGCTCACTGCCATGTGGCTTGACCTCGCGCGTTATGCAGACACAAAAGGTTACGAACGCGATGACAGCCGTTCTATCTGGCGTTACCGCGATTACCTGATCAACGCATTTAATGAAGATAAACCTTATGATCAGTTTTTGATTGAGCAATTAGCAGGCGATCTCTTACCTAATGCAACTGATGAAGATTTTATCGCAACGGCCTTTAACCGTAACACGATGACTAACGACGAAGGTGGAACAGACAACGAAGAGTTCAGAACCGCTGCAGTAATTGATCGCGTGAACACAACGTGGCAGGTGCTGATGGGAACTACTTTCGGATGTGTGCAATGTCACAGCCATCCGTACGATCCATTTAAGCATGATGAGTACTATAAATTCCTTGCATTTTATAATGATACGCGTGATGAAGATACCTATGCTGATTACCCGCTCTTTCGCGAGTATGATAAAGAGAATGCCGCTAAATTAATTTCAATAATAAACTGGCTGAATCAAAATGGTTACCAAAACAAAGTTGCCGAAGTAACAGAATTTTTGAAGACATGGGAACCTGCCATCAATTCGCTCACAGCAGATTCTTTTGTGAATAGTGAGCTAAGCGATTCGAAATGGCTCATCTTCAGAAATCATGGCATTGCCAGATTAAAAGCGGTAGATCTGGATAAAAAAGGCGAACTCATTTATCGCTACCAGGGTTATTTAAATAATGGTACATGGGTAATGCACCTTGATAGCCCAACGGGCCCCGTTCTCACATCAATGAAAGTTCCTAAAACAAAAGACTGGACTATTACCGGCATCGATTTCCCAACGGCTTTCGGTGTTCATGATATTTACATTACCTATTCAAATCCCAATCTGAAAAAACCGGATGACAGCGGGTTGTTGTTCGACTGGTTTTATTTTACCGAACCTCTGCCGGGAAGTGATAGGCAAGGATACGCAGATATCAAAAAGAAATTTTGGGAATTGATCAATGCAAAAGTTACCACGACACCTGTGATGATGGAGAATCCCACAGACATGCACCGACCCACTCACGTTTTTGTGAGAGGCAATTGGTTGGTAAAAGGAGATATGGTGCAACCAGATGTGCCTGAATCACTCAATCCATTTCCCAATAAGGCACCCCGCAATCGTTTGGGAATGGCCATGTGGTTAACAAGCAAACAAAATCCGCTGACTGCAAGAACCATGGTGAACAGAACCTGGGAACAGCTTTTTGGAAAGGGAATTGTTGAGACTCTCGAAGACATGGGTACGCAGGGAGCAGAGCCCACGCATCGCGAACTACTTGATTACCTCGCATGGCATTTTATGCATGATTACAATTGGAGTGTTAAAAAACTAGTGAAAGAAATTGTAATGTCTGCAACATACCGGCAGGAATCAAAAGAAACCGAAGAAATGATTACAAAGGATCCTGAGGATGATTTTTACGAAAGAGCGCCAAGGGTACGTCTATCGGCAGAAGAAATACACGACCAGGCATTGAGCATTAGCGGCTTGTTGAGTGAAAAGATGTTTGGCCCAAGTGTAATGCCATGGGAGCCGGCGGGCATCTGGCTTTCGCCGTGGAATGGCGCATATTGGATTACGAGCAGCGGTGAAGATCAATACAGGCGTGCTTTGTACACGTATTGGAAACGAACGGCACCTTACCCGGCCATGATGACGTTTGATGCTACTTCGCGTGAAGTTTGCCTGGCGAGAAGAATCTCAACCAACACACCATTGCAGGCATTAACCACAATGAATGATTCATTCTACATCATTACAGCAAGACATTTTGCTTACAGGATGTTTCGCGAAGCAAAAGTGAAAGATCCGGCCAAAGTGATTGAACATGGATATGAAATAGTGATGAACAAGAAAATATCAGAAGGTAAACTCAGCGCACTTTTAAAATTATACAACACAGCCTATGCTAAGTTTTCGGGAGATGCAAATAAAACCTGTGAGATGGTTGGAATGAATGATGAGCACAATAATCCTGAGACCGCAGCAATGATCGTAGTGGCAAATGCAATGTTGAATATGGATGAATTGATCACAAGAAATTAAATTCATGACATGACACAAAAAGAACTACATACACAGCGATTGATAAAAGAAGCCGATGAAAGAGTGCTTCATTATCATACCCGTCGCCACTTTATTAAAGAAAGTGCAATGGGATTAGGCGCGCTGGCACTTGGCTCATTGTTGCATAGTTGTGGGTTCGGTTCTTCATCAAATAATAATATTGTTTTTGATCCTGCACATCCGCTTGCACCAAAGTTGCCTATGTTCCCGGGTAAAGCGAAAAGTGTTATTTACCTGCACATGGCTGGTGCACCATCACAACTCGAACTATTCGATTACAAGCCGGATTTAATGAAACTCGACGGACAGGATTGTCCCGAGTCGTTGTTGAAAGGAAAAAGATTTGCATTTATTCGCGGCGTTCCCAAAATGCTTGGACCGCAGGCGAAGTTTGCGCAGTATGGCGAATCGCGCGCATGGGTGAGTGAGAACATGCCGCACCTGTCAACGATTGTTGATGAAATTACTTTTCTAAAAGCCTGCACAACCGATCAGTTTAACCACGCACCCGCACAGTTACTCGTACACACCGGCACACCGCGATTAGGGAGACCCAGCATCGGTGCGTGGACGACTTACGGTTTGGGGACCGAAAATCAAAATCTTCCGGGATTTGTGGTCTTAACTTCAGGAGGAAAATTTCCGGATGCCGGTAAAAGCGTGTGGGGTAGCGGCTTTTTGCCTTCCGTGTACCAGGGCGTACAATGCAGGAGCGAAGGTGACCCTGTGTTGTTCATCAAAGATCCGGATGGTATGGACAGGGATTTGCGCAAAGCATCCATTGATGCCATTGATGAAATAAACCAGGAAGAATATAAAGAATGTAATGATCCCGAAATTCAATCACGTATTGCGCAATATGAAATGGCGTACCGCATGCAAATAGCCGCGCCCGAGGTAATGAACATTAATAACGAGCCGCAATACATTCATGACATGTATGGAACGCAGCCGGGTAAATCATGCTTTGCCAATAATGTATTGTTGGCAAGAAAATTGGTTGAAAAAGGAGTGCGGTTTGTACAATTGTTCGATTGGGGATGGGATAGTCATGGTACAGATGCAAGCCTGGCAATTGATGTAGGCTTCATCAATAAATGCCGGCAGGTAGATAAATCGATCACCGCATTGATTCTCGATTTGAAACAACGCGGGCTACTCGATGAAACACTGGTGGTGTGGGGCGGTGAATTTGGAAGAACGCCGATGATGGAAAATCGTGAAGGCAAACCTAATCCATTCAAGGGTCGCGATCATCACGTAAGCGCGTTTACCATTTGGATGGCAGGAGCCGGAATAAAGAAAGGATTCACTTACGGAGAAACGGATGAGATCGGTTATTATCCGATACATGGTGCAGTTACACCATATGACGTGCAGGCAACCATTTTAAATCAATTAGGATTCGATCACGAAAAATTTACTTACGAATTCCAGGGAAGGCCTTATCGCTTAACAGATGTATATGGAAAAGTAATCACTAACATCATAGCATAAAAACTACTACATGAAACAAGACAGGAGAAAATTTATTGAAACAACTGCGTCTGCCACGGCAGCATTATTATTATCATCAGTCTCCACCATCGGGGAAACAAAACCAGCAAAAGAAAAAATGAATACAAATTTTGAACTAAAAATTCTGGCTACCAATTGGGGTTTTAATGGCACCATGGATGAATACTGTGCCAAAGTGAAGAAGGCCGGGTATGATGGCATCGAAAACTGGTGGCCGATGGAAAAGCAGGCGCAGGATGAAATGTTTGCGGCATTGAAAAAATATGATCTGGAAGTTGGTTTCTTATGTGCAGGACATCAGAGTAATTATGAAGATCACTTCAATTATTTTAAATCAATGATTGATGCAGCGGCTACCAACACCATACAGAAGCCGCTTTACATCAATTGCCATTCGGGAAGAGATTATTTTTCTTACGATGATAATAAAACATTTATTGATCACACCCGTGAACTTTCCAAAAGAACGGGTATACCCATGTATCATGAAACGCACCGCTCAAGAATGTTGTTTGCGTCTTCTGTAGGAAAGCACTTCATGCAAACCATTCCCGATCTTCGCATCACGTTCGACGTGTCGCATTGGTGTAATGTGAGTGAAACCTTGCTGGAAGATCAGCCGGAAACTTTGGCGCTTGCCATCGAAAGGGCAGATCACATCCACGCCAGGGTAGGTCACCAGGAAAGTCCACAGGTAAATGACCCGAGAGGTCCCGAATGGGAGCACGCAGTGAATGCGCATCTTGCGTGGTGGGATGCTATCGTTGCAAAAAAGAAAAAAGCAAGCGAACGATTGACGATACTCACCGAATATGGTCCGCCGTATTATATGCCTGCCATGCCCTACACACAACAGCCGGTCGCCGATCAGTGGGGCATCAATGTGTATACCATGAATATGCTTCGCAAAAGATATACATGATCCGGGGACCCATATTCCATATAAATAGAAATTCCTTTACTTTCATTGATAGATAATTCTTTCCAGGAAATTATTTCAACGATTCTATGCTCATAGTCATCAGCGAATTTATTGGCCGGTTTCACGTATTGCTGGTGCATTTGCCTATCGGGTTTTTATTGATTGGATTGCTGTTGCAATGGCTTTTTTCCAATGAAAAATACCAGGTATCCAAACAGGTGATCATTCTTATTTATTTGTGCGGAATGATTGCAGCGATTGCATCATGCATTACCGGTTATTTACTTTCTTTAAATGATGATTACGATTCCGGCCTCCTGGGCTGGCATATGTGGATGGGAATAAGCGTGGCTTTTGTTTCGGCGGTACTCTACATCCGGCTTCGTTTTGGTAAAACGGATATAACCTATAAGGTTCTTTCTTTCGCCCTGCTCATCTTGATTTTTTTAACGGGGCACCTGGGTGGCTCGCTAACTCATGGAGAGAATTACCTCACCGCGGCACTGTCGGATTCTGTCAAATCCGATACGATCGTGCGAAAAAATATTCCCAATATCCAGGACGCTTATGCCTACGCTGACGTCATTCAGCCGATGTTGGCGGCAAGATGCTACTCGTGTCACGGGCCGCGGAAACAAAAAGGAAAACTCCGTCTTGATGGACAGGAATGGATTTTGAAAGGGGGCAAACATGGCGCCATTTTGAGCCCTGACTATGAGCAAAGCAAAATGCTGAAAAGAATTTTGTTACCGCCGGATGATGACGATCACATGCCACCTCACCGGGAAGCGCAGTTTACGGAAGATGAAATAGCGTTGATTCATTGGTGGATTGGTACAGGAGCTGATTTCACAAAAAAAATAAGTGAGCTCAACCAGCCGGATTCAATTAAGCCATTGTTGCTCGCGTTGCAAAGCGATCACCGCAATAAAAAACTGCCGCCTTTAATTCCCGCTGATCCTGTAGAGCCGGCGGATGAAAAAAAATTGCAGCCGTTGAAAGATAAGGACGTCGTTATCATACCGGTGTCGCAAAACTCGAATTACCTGCAGGTTAGTTTTGTTGCTGCATCTGGTATTTCGGATGCGGATATAAGGCTCTTGCTCAATATAAAAAAGCAATTGGCGTGGCTTAATGCAAGCAATACAAATATCGGCGACAGTTCATTAGCGGTGATTGGCCAATGCTCAAACATTACCTCATTACAACTTAACCATACCCGGATAACTAACGGGGGATTGAAATCAATTGCTGGCTTATCAAAACTACAAACACTGAGCCTGGTGGGTACCAAAGTAACATCGCGGGGAGTTATGCAATTAGATTCGATTAAAAGTCTCCAATCGATTTATCTTTACCAAACGGACGTTGACAGGAACGATTGGTCAGCGTTGCAAAAAGCATTTCCAAAAACCTCCCTGGACAGCGGGGGTTACGTAGTGCCGCTGTTTAGTGATGATACGGTAATTGTAAAAGCCCCGGCAAAGAAGATAAATTAAAATTATGTTTCATCGTACAATGAATAATTTTGGGCCAACTCCTTTCTACAATTAAATCGTTTTTTCCTGATGAATAGATTATTGTTATTAGCATTTTCTTTATCATTATCAGTTGCGGCGAAATGCCAGCCACCTGCCCAACTAAGTTCTTATATCCATCCCATCATTGGCACAGAGCGAATGGGGCACACCTACCCGGGAGCAACGGTTCCATTTGGAATGGTGCAATTAAGCCCGGATACAGATACCATTCCTTATGAAGTGAATGGTCACTATAACCCCGATGTTTATAAATACTGTGCCGGCTATCAGTATGAAGATAAAACCATTGTCGGCTTTAGTCATACACATTTTAGTGGCACCGGGCATGCTGACCTTGGAGACTTTTTAATTATGCCAACAGTTGGTAAACTGCAATTAAATCCCGGAACAGCGGATAACCCGCAAAGCGGTTTCCGTTCTACCTACTCTCACAACACGGAAGTTGCAGAAGCAGATTATTACAAGGTGAGACTGGATGATTATAACATCATCGCGGAACTTACTACCACCACCGGGGTGGGATTTCATCAATACACGTTTCCGAAGTCGGATAGTGCACATATCATTTTAGATTTAATGAGCGGTATTTACAATTATCCTGGTAAAAATGTCTGGACATTTGTAAGAGTGGAAAACGATTCTACTGTTTCCGGGTACCGTGAGACAACAGGGTGGGCACGCACCCGTACGCTATATTTTGCGATGCAATTTTCAAAACCATTTCTTTCATACGGCAGTAAAAATTTTTCCGGCCGCGAGGCATATCACGGGTTTTGGGGAAAGTTTGACCAGTCGAAGAATTTTCCTGAGCTCGCTGCAAGGCAGTTGCGCATGTATTTTAATTTTAAAACGGCGGCAGGAGAGCAGATCAAAATAAAGTTTGCACTATCACCCGTCAGCACCGAAGGCGCCCTCAACAATATGCGTATTGAAACACCGGGATGGAATTTTGATGAGATTAAACGTGAGGGGCAGGAGCAGTGGAATAAAGAATTGAATAAAATTGTGATTGATGCCAGCGAAGACGATAAAGTAAATTTTTATACCGCCATGTATCATGCCTTCATTAACCCAACAGTGTACATGGATGAAGATGGCAGGTATAAGGGGCTTGATCAAAATATCCATGAAGCGAAAGGCTTTACCAACTACACTACTTTTTCACTTTGGGATACCTACAGAGCGTTGCATCCTTTGTTTAATATTATTCAACCCAAACGAAATGGAGACATGATTCAATCAATGCTGGCACATTATGATCAGAGTAGTTTGCACATGTTACCCATCTGGTCTAATTCTGCAAATGAAAACTGGTGTATGTCGGGATATCATGCTGTGTCCGTTATTGCTGACGCATTTGTGAAAGGCAATGCGACATTTGATGGTAACAGGGCGCTGGATGCCTGCATTGCTACTGCCACCCACAGAAGTTATGATGGCATCGGGCAATACATTGACAAAGGGTATATACCTGTAGATGAAAACGGTACCGGAGCTTCCACTACGCTGGAATATGCATATGATGACTGGGCAATTGCACAGATGGCGAAAAAATTAGGCAGAACCGATGTTTACAATGAGTTTATGAAACGCTCAATGAATTATAAAAATGTTTTTGATACAACTGTAGGATTTATGCGCGGGCGATTGAGCGACGGAACCTTCAAAAAAGATTTTGATCCGCTAAGTACATCAGGGCAGGGATTTATTGAAGGCAATTCATGGAACTACACGTTGTTTGTTCCACAGGATCCGCCGGCACTAATTCAGTTAATGGGCGGTAAGAAAAAATTCACGCATTACCTCGATACTTTGTTTACGATGCATTTGCCGGATAAATTTTTTGAAGAAACAGAAGATATTACACGGGATGGAATCATCGGGGGCTACGTGCATGGCAACGAGCCTTCGCATCATATCGTTTATTTATATAACTGGACAGATGAACCATGGAAAACGCAACAGACGGTGCGTATGATTTTAAAAAATCAGTATCACACGGGGCCTGCGGGCCTGGGTGGAAATGATGATACGGGGCAAATGAGCGCCTGGTATATTTTCAGCGAATTAGGGTTCTATCCGGAGGCGCCCGGTTCCGATGAATACCAATTGGGTAGCCCGGGAATAAATGACGCCACATTGCGTTTGGAAAACGGAAATACATTTACGATAGTAGCCAAAAATCAAAGTGATAAAAATGTGTATGTAAAAAAAGTTGAGCTAAACGGCAAACCTTTAAATCGCTTGTACATCACTCATGAAGAAATAATGAATGGTGGCAACCTGGTTTTTTACATGTCCGCAAAACACAATAAGTAATTTTAAAATCGGATGAAAGAAACAATTCACCAGTTGCAGGCAATCGTGAGCCGTTATACACCGCAACTGCAAAACATACACGAAGATGCCTGGTCGCATAAACCAAGACCTGCAAAGTGGAGCAAAAAAGAAATACTCGGTCATTTAATAGATTCGGCACAAAACAACATTCGTCGTTTTGTAGTGGCACAATACGAAGAAAATCCTGAGATAAAATACGCACAGGATGATTGGGTAAGGATCTCCGATTATCAGCATTACGATACAAGCGATCTTATTGAATTGTGGAGTTTATTGAATAAACATATTTGCATCATACTTGAGCATATTCCTGCCGGGTTGGAAAAACGACTGTCTAAAACCGATGAATTGCATTCGATAGAATGGTTGGCTGCGGATTATAATAGGCATTTGCTTCATCACCTCCACCAGGTGTTGGATTTGGAAGCTGTTGCTTACCCCTGAAAAATTCCGGTGAGCAATCTCATTATGCATTCTTCTTTTTTATGCACTATCTTGCAATAACGGAATATTGCACATTTTTTACCTAAAAATAATTTCTATGGCACTTTGGATAATTCTCGGCATCATTGTACTGCTTGTTTTGTGGATCATCGGCATGTATAACGGGCTGGTAAAAGCAAAAATAAAAGTTGATAACAGCTGGAGTGATATCCGCGTCTTTCTTAAGAAAAGATTTGACCTTATTCCCAATCTTGTTAATACCGTGAAAGGATATGCTGCACATGAAAGCTCTACCTTTGAAAAAGTAACTGCGGCACGAAATGCAGCGGTGGCTGTACCTCCTGGCGATGTACAGGGTGCAGCGCAGGCCAACCAAGCATTGGGCGGGGCATTGAGGGGTTTATTGGCCATTGCAGAAAATTATCCCGAATTAAAAGCGAATCAAAATTTTCTTGAACTGCAGTCTGCGTTGCAGTCTATCGAAGGTGATTTGGGAAATGCCCGCCGCTACTATAATGCTACAGTAAGAGATTATAATACATCCATACAGCAGTTTCCGGGCGTCATTATCGCCAACATGGCGGGCTTTAAGGCACGCGATTTTTACGAGTTGGAAAACCAGGATGAAGCAAAGAATGTGGAGGTGAAGTTTTAATTCGTGCGATCATGAAAAAGTTTGCTGCAGGATTACTTCTTTTTTTTGTTGTTAGCAATACGCAGGCGCAGGAGTATTTTACCATTAAACATTATGATGTAGACATTAAGGTTAACAAAGATGCCTCGTTGGATATTGCGGAGAAAATCTATGTTCATTTTACAGAACAGCGCCACGGCATCATTCGTAAAATTCCTTTCAAATATAAAATTCAGCCATTGGCGCCTGGTACTGAGAAAGCAGAACGCCAATTGGAATCGGATGGATATACCCGCACTATAGTTGATAATATTAAAGTTCCCGGTTGGGATTACGATGTTAGTACCGACGGAGATTATAAATCGATAAAAATAGGCTCGGCAAATAAATACGTTGATGGCGATCAGCAATACATCATAACTTATCGAATCCTCAACGCGATCAATTTTTTTAAAGATCATTCAGAGCTTTATTTCAATGTCATCGGCAATCAATGGGAGACAACGATTGACGATGTCACTTTTAAAGTTGAATTGTATCAGCCACTTCCTTCTGCCCCTGATTATTTTGTTGCCACGGGTACTTACGGATCAAAGGAAAATAAAACTATTACAAGTTGGGAAGGAACCAGCGTTTTTTCGGGGCACACTACTGCGCAATTAAACCCCAATGAAGGTGTAACGATTGGTATCAGTTTCCCGCAGAATTATCTGACAAAGCCGGATTATCGGTTTTTTCATTTTTACTGGATGATATTACCTTTCATCGCTTTTGGCGGAATGTTTTATACCTGGAAAAAATGGGGTAAGGACGATCCGGTAACTATTCAGACAGAATATTATCCACCGGAAAATGTTAGTCCAAGTGTATCCGGCTATGTTATAGATGATAAACTCGACAGGCGGGATCTCACTGCTTTGGTTCCTTATTGGGGCGCCGGAGGATATTTGAAAGTCAACGAATTGCAGGAATCTTATTTGCTGGGCCTGTTAAAACATAAAGAGTATGAATTTGTAAAAGTAAAAGACCTTCCTCCGAATGCGTTGACATTTGAGAATACATTGTTTAATGGGATATTTGATTCCGGCGATAGCGTGAAGCTTAGCTCACTCAAGAACGTGTTGTATATAACTATGAATAAAGCGAAGCGGGAGCTGCAGGCAGAAATTGACAGGGATGATTTTTACGTAAAAAATTCAAGAGGACTCAGGGTTTTCTTTCCGTTTATTGGCGTGATGGTAATTGCTTTTGGTATCATTCAAATTACAAAGGACTGGCAGGAGAATTTATGGTTGGGAATTAGCCTGATGGCAAGCGGCCTTATCATGGTGTTGTTTGGTTTATTCATGGTTAAAAAAACAAAAAAGGGAACTGAACTCTTTCAAAAACTATTAGGTTTTAAAGAATTTATTAAATCAGTTGAGAAGGACCGTTTGCAGGAATTCTTAAAACAAGATCCCAATTATTTTGATAAAGTATTACCGTATGCAATCGTCTTCAACATGGCCGATACCTGGAAAGATAAACTGGCAGGTTTAGATATTCCACCACCAACATGGTACTCCGGTGCATACGGTGGAAATAATTTCAACACGATAATGTTTATGAACAGTCTCGACAGATCTATGAATGCGATGACCAATACTTTTTATAGCAGCCCGCAGGGCAGTGGCAGTAGTGGTGGTAGTTTCAGTGGTGGCGGAGGTTTCTCTGGTGGCGGCTTTGGCGGTGGTGGTGGCAGCAGTTGGTAGTAAATAGACAAATCGATTTTATTATACAAAAATTCCTGTTGCAGGCGCTTTTTAAATTTTGCGTTGTTATTTTGCACAATGACTAAAATTTTCCTTCCTTTTCTTCTTCTTCTTTCATTGTTTTTTATAAACATTGCATCAGCACAGGATAATTACGAAATCCAGGTATATGCATCTCCCACGCAGGACAAAGGAACCACGATGTTCGAGCTGCACAGCAATTACACTTTTGATGGACAGAAAAATGTGATCGACGGCGTGCGGCCAAGTAATCATGCGTTGCACGAAACATTGGAGATTACACAGGGGATTACTGATAATTTTGAAATAGGCTTTTATTTTTTTACCAACTATACAAGTGCTTATGGTTATCACTACGTGGGTTCGCACATAAGACCACGGGTACGCGTACCCGAAAAATGGCATTGGCCTTTTGGAGCGAGCTTGTCGGTTGAGTTCGGCTTCCAGGATAGTCATTATTCCGATCAGACATGGAACATAGAGATCCGGCCGATCATCGACAAGCAATTCAAAAAATTATACGTGGCTATTAACCCAACCATGGGTATTGGGCTGGCAGGAACTACCGATCATTCTCCGTCGATCGAGCCAAATATTAAAGCAGCGTATTCCATCAACAAAGTGGCTCTCGGATTTGAATATTATGGCGAGATGGGAACCTTTAATAATGTACCGCCCATCAGCCAGCAAAACCACGCCATATTTGCCGCTGCCGATTTTGACTTCGATCCGCGGTGGGAACTGAATTTTGGCCCGGGTTGGGGACTTACCAAAGCTACCGATGGCTTTATTTTTAAAGTGATTCTCGGCAGAAGGATCAACTGGAAGAGGGATAAAAAGTAAAAATTCAATTGAAAGTTTGCAACATTAATAACAACTTACTTCTTCAGGCGTTACTGTATTGAACAAAAAGCTCAACGACAAAGCTTTACAAAATTTCCAGGCATAAGCATTAATTTTAATGATTCTAAAATCCGAACTGATTGAATTCCCAAAGAATATACATTGCCTTTATTCTGTTACTGCTTTTTGAGAATAGTTTTGGACAGGTAAAGCCGGACCTGTCAAATCTTCGTAAAAAATTTATTTCTACTAAAACAAATCCGGTTCATTTTGACAGTTCGAACATTATACCTAACACGGTTTTTATTCAGGGTATTCCAGCGGATTCGTTTCATGTTGATTATGTGAATGCATTAATTACTTTTCAATCTGTGCATTTACCCGACAGTGTTTTGATCACCTACAGGGTATTTCCTTTTAAATTAAATGCCGTTGCACGCCACTACAATTACGATAGTATCCGTTTCAATTTTGAAGCAGAAAAACCGGTTACACTAAAAAATTTCAACACAGAGCAAGCCAATAAAATAATTGACTTCGGGAATATAAATTACAACGGAAGTATTGGTCGCGGTCTTTCATTCGGTAACAGCCAAAGTGCGGTAGTCAATTCAACATTGAATCTTCAATTAAATGGCTACATAGGAGATAGCCTCGAACTTACTGCAGCTATCAGCGATAATAACATTCCCATTCAACCGGATGGCACTACCCAGCAGTTGAACGACTTTGACAAGGTATATATGCAGGTGCGTAAAAATGGGTGGCAGGCTAACTTTGGTGATATTGACATCAGGCAAAGCCAAAATTATTTTTTGAAATTTTCATCACGCTTGCAAGGCGCTTCATTTATTACAGATAATAAGATTGGTAAAAATGTCACCAACTCTTTGCTACTAAGTGGCGCCATAGCTAAAGGAAAATTTACCCGTAATGAAATAACACCGATTGAAGGGAACCAGGGCCCATACCGGCTTACAGGCGCCAGCGGGGAATTATATTTTACCGTGGAAGCAGGAACAGAAAAGGTTTTTATCGACGGGCAACTGCTTACCCGCGGTGCCGACCAGGATTATATCATCGACTACAATACCGCCGAAATAACGTTCACGGTGAAACGCTTAATTACAAAAGACAGCCGCATACAGGTAGAGTTTGAATACACTGACAGGAATTTTCTTAATTCACAATTATATGCCAACGACGAGATTAATATCAATAAAAAATTAAAAATTAGTATCGGAGCTTATTCCAATATTGATGCAAAAAATACTTCCATCAATCAAACATTAACAACGGATCAAAAACAATATCTTTCTCAAATAGGCAATAACATCGACAGTGCTTTTTATCCGGATGCAGCACTTGATACATTTTCGGTAAGCAAAATTTTATATAAAAAAATTGATACTGTTTATAATAGTGTTCATGATTCGGTATACGTATATTCAGTGAATCCGAATGATACTTTATACAATTTATCTTTTACCGAAGTAGGCCAGGGCAACGGAAATTATATTCAGGCAACAACCAATGCAAATGGAACGGTCTTCATGTGGGTGGCACCTGTAAATGGCGCTCCCCAGGGGGATTGGGAACCTGTTGCACTCCTGGTAACGCCCAAGAAGCAACAATTGATCACCACATCGGCTCAGTATTTTATTAAGGAAAAAACTTACATAAAAGGAGAATTAGCCTTGAGCAATTACGATCCCAATACATTTTCTCTAAAAGACAAAGGACAGGATCATGGTGTGGCAGGAAAGTTTGAATTTAATTCTGAGCAAAAAGTTTTTCGAAATGTCAAAAAAGATTTGACATTGCAAAGTAATGTAACCTATGAGTATGTGCAGCAGCAGTTCAAGCCGATCGAAAGACTGCGTGATGTAGAATTCAACCGCGACTGGAGTCTGGCATTTGATGCACCTGCTGCTACTGAAAATTTAGTAACCGGTTCTTTGCAATTGCATGATGCAAAAAATAATTTTATTCATTATGAGCTTACCAATTACAACAGGAGCGACAATTATAATGGCATTCGAAATTCCTTAGAAAACCAGTTCCTTGTTAACGGATGGAAAGTTGCCGATAAATTTTATATAACCAATATCAACAGCAGCGTTCAAAAGGGTTCATACCTGAGGCCATCATTTGATATTTCAAAAAAAATCCCTTCACTGAAGGATATCACCATTGGCGGAAGTTATTCTTCGGAAAATGATCAGCAGTTGAGTAAGCAATATGATACCCTTCTTGCACAAAGTTTCGGTTTCCATCTCTGGCAATTTTATATCAAATCAAATGAGAAAAAACTGAACAGATGGGGGATTACCTATTTTACCAGGACCAACAAAATTCCTTCTCAAAAAGATTTGATCACGCAAGACAGGAGCCAAAATATAAGTGTAATAACAGAGTTGTTGAAAAACGAAAATGAACAGTTCAAATTAAATCTTACTTATCGGAATCTGGATGTGGTAAATCCGGGAACCGTAAATGAAACAAACGATCATAGCCTGTTGGGGCGAGTGGAATATGCAGTGCATGAGTGGAAAGGGTTTCTTATGGGTAGTATTTTATACGAATTAGGAACGGGACAGGAGCAAAAAACGCAATACACCTATTTGCAGGTGCCCGCGCCTGAAGGTTATTACACTTGGATAGATTATAATGGAGATGGCATTCCACAACTGAATGAATTTGAAGTAGCCGTGTACGATGACCAAAAGACATGGATACGCGTGCTGACACCCACCAATCAATATGTGAAAGCAAACTATCTCACTTTCAATTACAATGTGAGCCTTAATCCTGCGGCCCTTCATAAAGGGAAAATGGTGACGGGTTTTGCAAAATTTATCAATCGCTTCAGTACCTCGTCATCGCTGCAGATCAATAAGAAGGATATTGCTACCAATCATTTTGAGTTCAATCCCTTTGCAAAAAATATAGCGGATACAAACATTATTTCACTCACTTCATTTTTATCAAATACTCTATATTTTAATCGTATGAGCAGCAAGTGGGGGATTGATATTACGCACCGGTTGAATACAAATAAATCACTCCTTAGCTATGGAGTGGAAAGTAATAAATTGCGAAATCTTACGGTGAAAGGCAGATGGAATTTAAGCAGATCCATTACGACTTCGCTTGCCAACCAGTTTGTGTTGAATCAATTAGTGAATCCGACTTTTGATAACCGGAATTACCATATCAGTCAGTTTTCTGCAGAGCCTTCTGTAAGCTACATCTATCGCAGCAATATGCGCGTAAGTCTCATTTATACTTATGATAAAAGACAGAACAGTATAGGGTTTATGGAGAAGTCGGTGAACAATGTGCTGTCAGCAGAAGTACGATACAATGTGCTTAACAATGGAACACTCAATGGAAAATTTTCTTACAATAATATTAACTTCAATGCGGGCACCGGTGGCAGCGCAAACAGTTCTGCGGGATATATTTTACTCGATGGATTGCAACCCGGGAAAAACTACGTGTGGGATATGGAGCTTACAAAAAGAATAGCGGGGAATATTGAAGTTAACCTGCAATATGAAGGAAGAAAACCCGGAACTCATTCCACGATAAATACCGGCACAGCAACGGTGAGAGCGATTTTCTGATCAACTATTTTTAGATGATTCAAAAAATCGAACAGATACTGTTTATCCTCCGAGCCCTGCGATAAGATTGATCGTAAGCGCTATCATGATGGTGTTGTATCCAAAAGACAACATGCCGTGCCACATGGCAAGGTTTCGTAAACGTTTTGACGTTATTGACACATCCGAAACCTGGAAGGTCATACCCAGCACAAAAGAGAAGTAAGCAAAATCAATATACTCCGGCTTTTTATCTCCCGGAAAATCCAGTCCCCCGGCATGAGCGTCCGGTGTTTCATCAGCATCGCCGTAATATATATGTGCATATTTTGCCGTAAAGAGCGTATGTATCAGGAACCAGGAAAGCAGCATACCTGAAATAGCAATGACCAGGTGAAATGTTTCTGTTCCCTGAAATTTTTGTTTGGTAAGAAGTAACAGCAGCACCGCAAGAAAACTCGCCAATGTTGAGACAAGTATCACCAGGAATGTCACTGTTCTCGATGCATCCTCTATTTTAGATTGCTGTCGTATCTGTCCCGAATTGATAAAAAGAAATGTTAACCAGTACTCAAGGATTATTAAAGTACTAAAAGTATTCCATCCTATCATCAGATGAGTAAGCGTATCCAAATGCTGTACCTGCACAACAAAGTATACGATGATTGCAATGGAAAGACAGATCAGCATTTTTACCCATGCAGGTATCCGTTCGATCAATGGAAGTGCAGCCGGTTTGTTTTTTGAAGAGGAAGACATGTTGAAATAAAAGTGCAATGTAAATTAAATGAAAACCCGCAATTGAAAATAAAAATGCGTTCCAACTTCTTGCAGAATGGATCGAAACATTAGGTAACGATTGAATCAGGAGTAATCGCTTCATAAAGTAACTTTGCAAGAGAATCTTTTTTAATAATGATTAAATGTGAGTTGACTTGTATCGCTGCCATCGGCATTGGCAGTCCAAAAAGTACCGTATCTTGAATCATTCAGGGCAAAACCGCCAAGCGTGCAAATAATTAATCCGTTGAGCGTTATATCAAAATCATCGACATCATCACATAGCAGAAGTTGGTGTGGGGCATAAACCGCGGTCGAAGTCGAACAGAGGTATCCGGCATCATAATAGAAAACATTGCCATTAAAATATCTGTGATAGTATTGAAATGAATTCGAAGTCATAAACGTAATCTGTTTCACATTAAAACCCTCCTTGTCCATTGAAAATATTTGCGCTGTATCTGAAGGAGAAATTCGGACGAAATAAACTCTGTTGTCAGTGCCTACAACGGGATCCTCCTCAAATGCTGTGTCCGTCGGCTGCCTCACCATTGTTTTTCCGCTTCCATCATTGGCCATTTTCCAGATAGAACTGAAATAATTGCCGTTCGGAAGATAGTTTCCTGAATCATAGAAAATGGTGTCACCTTCTATTGACCAGCTTGGATTAAAATTTTTGCCGGAATCGGTCAATTGAATCATACGGGTACTATCAAAGCCGGTACCGGTGAATGGCATTTTATATATTTGGTCACCGAAGGAAAATGCAAGCCAATTCTCATCGGGCGACCAGGCCACTCCATACATAATAAAGTGGCTGAGGCGTTTTAAGCCTGTACCATCAGCATTCATGAAATAAAAGCCAACCGAATCAGGGTAGATATCGTTCCCCCAAAATTCGCAGGGCGGTGATCCTACTTTATAAGGCTTCGCAACAGGCGAATAATTAAAAACGAACGACTTTCCCGAGGGGTACCAAACGGGCTCAGAATAGGGTATGGCTGCAGAAATGAGCGGATTTACACAATCTACTTGCCTGTCTTTTCTACATTGCCATGAAAGGCCAGTAATCAGAATGAGCAGAAATATTTTAAACCAGTTTGTTTTCATAAGAAACGCTTTTTCATAATAATGTTTTTTAATAATGATTAAATGTAAGTTGAGTTGTATCGCTGCCATCGGCATCAGCAGTCCAAAAAGTACCGTACCGTTTATCGGTTACCGCTGGTATATTCAGTGTAAATACTATCAATCCCTGACGGGAAATATCGAAATCATCATATCCATAGCACTTCACGATTTGCCTTGGTGCATAACTTGCAACCGGAGTTGAATAAATGTATCCGCCGGACCAGTAGAAAACTTCGCCATTAAAATACTTATGATAATAGGGTAAAGAACTGTTATTAATAAACGTGATTTGTTTTACATTAAACCCTTCTTCGTCCATAGAAAATATTTGAGGCGTGTCTGAAAAGAGAGTGTAATAGACTCTGCCATCACTTCCCACAATTGGATACAATTCGTTTCCGCCATTGTCTGGTTGTGTCACTGCTGTTTTGCCCGTGCCGCTGCTGGCCACTTTCCAAATTGAAATTATATCGGCTCCGCTGGGGGTACTCTCTTGAGAATTGTAAAAAATTGTATCTCCATCAGGCGCCTAATTCGGATTAAAATCGTTTGCTGAATCAGTCAGAGGAATCATATGGGATGTATCAAAACCATAACCAGTGAATTGCATTTTATATATTCGGCCACCATAGGAAAACGCTAACCAATTGCCATCGGGTGACCAGGAAGCATCATACACATAATATTTGGCAATGCGGCTTAAGCCCGTTCCATTTGCATTGATCAAATAAAAACCAGTAGAATCAGGATAAATATCATTGTAAGCTGGACCACATGGTGGCACCGGAGGAATGACTAATTCGATGGGAGAGTAATTAAAAGCCAACCATGTTCCATCAGGGCGCCAGACAGGGTTTTCATAAGGGATAAATGAAAAAGTGTCACCGATAATACAATCGGGACTAACTTTTTTACATTGCCATTGCGAAGCACTGATAAAAACGAGAAGAAATTTTATACACCATGTTTTTTTCATATGAAACGTTTTTACATAAAAGACAAATTCTGAAATATAGTTATGCATCACCTTTGCAACTGAGGAATAAAGAACATATTCTTAGGTGAAGTGTCTTGTTATAGAGGCAGGTACAGGTGGCTTGGCGGGCTATGTTCGTCTTCATGTAACAAAAATGTCTTCATCACGGTAGGCAGTTAGTATTATGAACTCACATAAAAACTTTCAGATTGCAGGTTTAGAATTTGACAATTGAAGCATTTATACCACTGCATCACATAGTATAAAATTTTTTTAAAAATCGTTATCGATGGTGATACCGGCTTCCGTAATCCCTTACCTGGTAAAAGATGCCGAATTGAAAGACGTTGCTTTGAATAGTTGGATTGTTTTTCGTTGCGTTAATGTTAGACATTCCAAAGGCGTATCGTGCATCAACACCCCAGCCGCTACTTGAGATAAAGCTAAATCCAAGGGGAAATGAAATACCGGTAGATTGAAATCGTGTAGTCGTTGCCGTTATACTATTGGTTTTTGCTTTGGCGCTCATCAGGAAGTCAATTTGAGGGCCGCCTTCTAACCTGAAGCCTTTGCCAACGAGATATTGAAGTAAAACAGGAACATCGAGATAATTCAAGCGGTAATTTACACCGCCGCCGTCTATATTATTCGCACCTTCAAGCGAATACATAAATTCAGGTTGTACCGCCCATTTCTCAGATGCATGAATGTGGGCAAAAACACCAAGATGCACGCCTACCTTGGTATTGGTGCTGGTATTATTGCTGTAGTGAAGATCTGCAATGTTGAAGCCACCTTTGGCACCCACCAGCACTTCCTGTGCCTTTGCAGTATGTAATATCAGAAATGAGAGAATTAAAAAACTTACTTGTTTCATACAATCTTATTTTGGTTACATTTTTTCATTTTAGCTATCAGGACCTTGAAGGTTTTATAAATGCGCTAAAACTTAAATTGTCTCCAGGAAAACCTTCAAGGTCTGTGCCCCGGATGTTTTTCATGCAAATTTCTATCATTAACTTTGCAAAAATTTTTAATCTGAATCTTTTGAAGTTTATTTAACAGATTTTCAAAATATGTGTTAATACTATGGCTGCACTGCACAACCGGGTTTCGAAAAAAGTTTTGAAAGAAAGATTACAAAAGGAAACAGAATCCCGCATTACCATTTCATTTTATAATTATTTTTTTATTGAAGATCCGCACGCTTTCAGGGATGCGGTGTATAAAAATTGTTTTGAGCTAAAAGTATTCGGTCGCATTTATGTGGCACATGAAGGCATCAATGCACAGGTAAGCGTACCCGTAAGTAATTATGAAAAATTTAAAGACTATTTATACAGTATTTCCGGGCTGAATAATTTGCGTTTAAATATTGCCGTGGATGATGACGGGAAAAGCTTTTGGGTGTTAAAAGCAAAAGTGAGAAGCAAAATTGTTGCGGATGGTATTCGTGATAAACGTTTTAATATGAGTAAAAAAGGAAAGTATGTGGATGCCGAAGCATTTAATGAACTCACACAGGATCCGGAAACGATTGTGGTGGATATGCGCAATCATTATGAATATGAAATAGGCCATTTTGAAAATGCCATAGAAATTCCTTCTGATACTTTTCGTGAACAGTTGCCTATGGCGGTTGATATGCTGCAGGAGAAGAAAGATAAAAACATTATAATGTATTGCACCGGCGGTATCCGTTGTGAAAAGGCAAGTGCGTGGATGTTGCACAATGGTTTTAAAAATGTGTTTCATCTCGAAGGCGGCATTATCCATTATGCCAATACCATTAAAAAACAAAATCTTCCCAACAAGTTCAAAGGAAAAAATTTTGTTTTTGATGGCAGGCTGGGAGAGGTGGTCGGGGATGAGGTGATCAGTTTTTGCCATCAGTGCGGTAAGCCATGCGATACACATACGAACTGCGCCAACGATGGCTGCCACCTGCTTTTCATACAATGTGAAGAATGCGCTGAAAAATACAAAGGCTGTTGTTCAGAGGAGTGTAAGAATATTTTGGCACTTCCTGAAGATTCGCGCAGACAATTAAGGAAAGGGAAAAAGAACGGCATCATGATTTTTAATAAGTCGAGAGAACGAATGAAGAAGTTAGTTCGTTAGAATTTGAGTGATTCAATAGCCTTCAGAATTTTCTTCTTCGTTTCTTTATCAGTCAATTCTTGCGGCTGAAATTTTTCGCCAATCAATTTTTCATATAATTCAATATAACGGTCGCGGATAGTCGAAACCCATGCATCGCTCATTTCCGGAACCTGCTGCCCGGTTTTTCCCATGAAATTATTTTCGATCAGCCATTCGCGAACAAACTCCTTACTCAGTTGTTTTTGTTTTTCTCCTTTTGATTGACGCTCTTCAAAACCATCCGCATAAAAGTATCGCGAGCTGTCAGGTGTGTGTATTTCGTCGATCAGGATGATCTTGCCATCCTTTTTACCGAATTCATATTTTGTGTCAACAAGTATCAATCCTCTTTTTGCGGCAATCTCTTTTCCGCGCCGGAAAAGCTGAAACGCATAATTTTCTATTTTTTCGTAATCATCCGCGCCGACAATTCCTCTGCTGATGATTTCTTCTTTGCTGATGTCTTCATCATGACCCTCGCTTGCTTTGGTGGAGGGGGTTATAATTGGTGTATCGAAATAGTCATTTTCGTGTAGGCCTTCCCGTAAGGGTACGCCGCAGAGTTCTCTTTTTCCTGAATGGTAAGTGCGCCATGCATGACCGGTCAGGTTGCCGCGGACTACCATTTCCACTTTAAATGGTTCGCATTTCACACCGATGGAAACGTTGGGGGCCGGAACCGACAGCAACCAGTTGTCGCAGATGTCATTTGTCTGGTGCAGCATGTATGCGGCAACCTGGTTCAGCACTTGGCCTTTAAATGGAATGTGTTTGGGAAGTATTACATCAAATGCTGAAATCCGATTAGAAGCGATCATCACCAGCAGGCGATCATCTATAGTATATACATCTCTTACTTTGCCTTTATAAAAAGAGGTCTGGCTGGGAAAAACAAAATTTTGCATGCGCTAAAGTAACGACAGAAATTTCAGGGGCTGTTTTTTTGATGTTTTATTTTTCAACATCGTGGTATTTCCTGCCGCAAAAGATTATTGTTCAGCATATTTAAAATGCTTATTTTGCTAATAAATTTATACCTAAAACGATTGTTATGATGAAGACTACCAGGTATATTGCACTGCTATTTCTGTGCAATATTTTTTCTCTATTTGTTTTTGGGCAAAATACTACCATCAGCGGTTCAGTAAAGAATGCAGGAACCGGAGAGTCGGTGCCTGCAGTATCGGTTACCATAAAAGGTACCACTATCGGCACCTATACAAACGATAAGGGAGAGTTTACGCTATCCTCCAATCGATCGCTTCCATTCACAATTGTTGTTTCGTCTGTCGGGTATAAGCCAGTGGAAATAAATGTAACAAGTGCTTCATCGCCGTTAGCCGTGACGATCACTCCGCAGATCACGCTCGGACAGGAAGTAGTCGTTGCTGCCACACGAACTCCTTCGAGTATCCTTAAATCGCCGGTAACCATTGAACGTATCAGTGCCGCGAATATTCGCAATATGGCATCCACTAATTACTACGATATGATTTCAAAACTAAAAGGAGTGGACGTGGTTACGTCATCGCTTACTTTTTCTACGCCTACTACCCGCGGCTTTAACGCAAGTGGCAATGTGCGCGTAAATCAAATTGTGGACGGGATGGATAACCAGGCACCGGGTTTAAACTTCTCCGTGGGTTCGGTGATTGGGCTTACAGAGCTCGATGTGGAAAGTGTGGAGCTTTTGCCAGGCGCATCTTCAGCATTGTATGGCCCTGGCGGCATGAATGGTGCAATCATCATCAATAGTAAAGATCCATTTAGATACCAGGGACTTTCTGTGCTCGCAAAGACAGGTGTGATGAACATTAATAATTCCGACAGGAGCGCCTCTGTTTATCACAACTATTCATTCAGGTGGGCCGACAAAGTGAGTGACAAGTTTGCGTTTAAAATAAATGGGCAGTTGATACAGGCGAAAGACTGGGTTGCCAACGACTACCGTGATTATGACCGGCTCGCAACAACCGGAGCCATTAAAAATGGTACAAGAGAAACTGATCCAAACTATGACGGCGTGAATGTGTATGGTGATGAAACTACTGCGGACATTAAATCAAATGTATTAACGCCACTTGCACAGCAAGCTCCGTTTTATGCTCCCTACATAAATGCAATGCCCTCATCTATTTTGGTTTCAAGGACTGGCTATGACGAAAAAGATATTATCGATCCCAATACCATAGATTTCAAAGTGTCCGGGATGATGGGCATTAAATTATCTGAAAAGACCTCATTAAACGCAGAAGGATATTGGGGCACCGGTAATACGGTATACACCGGGAGTGACAGGTATTCGCTGCAGGATTTGAAGATGGCGCAGTATAAAATTGAATTGGTAAACACCAACTGGTTCTTACGTGCTTATACTACGCAGGAAAATGCAGGGAAGTCTTACAATGCCACCGTAACCACGCGATTGGTAAACGAAGCATGGAAACCAAGCGGCGGGGATAACGGATGGTATGCGCAATATGCCTTTGCCTATTTAAATGCAAAGCTTGCCGGCGAAACAGATATTGCAGCTCATAATACCGCAAGAGCTTATGCAGATATCGGCAGGCCGGAACCTGGCTCGGCACAGTTCAAGCAGTTGTTTGACCAGGTAAAGAGTGTACCGATCTCAAAAGGAGGAGGATTATTTGTTGATAAAACTGACTTATACAATGTAGAAGGTCAATACAATCTTACGCAATACACTTCGAAGTTTGCAGAGATTTTGGTTGGCGGTAATTACAAGCGATATGTGTTGAATTCAGAAGGAACATTGTTTGCAGATTCAACGGGAAAAATTCCGATCAATGAATATGGGGCATATGTACAACTTACCAAACATATAGCGGATGACCGTCTGAGAATAATCGCTTCAGGGCGTTATGATAAGAACGATAATTTTGAGGGAAGATTTACACCACGGATTTCGTTTGTGATACAGGTAGCCCCTGAAAATAATATCAGGTTGTCTTATCAAAGTGCTTATCGTTTTGCGTCCACTCAAATGCAATACATTAATCTGAGAGTAGGAGGTGGTACTGCGTTGATAGGCGGCGTACCCAGCTTTAAAACGTTTTATCATTTTGATACCAATCCTGTATATGCTGTTGATGATAATATGTTTGCCGGGAACCCGCAAAAGCTGGACGTTCCTAAAATGAAAGCAGAATATGTAAATTCTTTCGAAGTCGGTTATAAAGGGTTGCTAGCGCAAAAGAAATTATTAATCGACATGTATGCATATTATGGTATCTATAATGATTTTCTTTCACGACGTGTCGTAGCACAATCGGTTAATGGTGATCCATCAGTATTCAGCAGCCCTCTGACTTCCGATCAGATAAAGGCAAATCTTAACGATCCCTCAAAGGTTACTACTTATTCTATTCCATACAATGTGAGCGGTAATGTAAATACATACGGTGGTGGGTTGAGTCTTGAATATCAGTTACCACATAATTATCTCATCGGTGGCAATATTACTTCAGACAACCTGAGCAATATACCGGAAGGTTTCCAGGCAGACTTTAATGCTCCTGCGTACCGGTGGGGATTAACGTTCAGCAATTCAGGTTTTGGCCCAAAAAACAGGATGGGCTTTAATATCAGCTACCGTTGGCAGGATAAAGTAAACTTTGAGGGCGATTTTGCAAATGGCGAGATACCTGCATATCAAACAGTGGATGGCCAGTTAAGCTATAAGTTTCCTGCGCAAAAAATATTGCTGAAGATTGGCGGCACAAATTTATTCAATCAATATTACCGCGATGGATTTGGCAATGCATCTATCGGTGCAGTATATTATGTAAGTATCGGTTACAATATTTTTTAACCGGTTCAATCAATTAATAATTTTTAAAGAAAACATATGAAAATTCTTAAAAATAACAATATTGCGAAGGCAGCAATCTTCGTTTTATCAATATCATTGCTGGCCTCGTGTAATAAAGAACTGCCGCAGGCTACGCCGATTATTTATCCGCCTGCAAACAACAGCACTACCTCTATCGGTGCAGCCATAGTTGCTGATACGAGCTATAGTTTTTTTGCTGCTGCCGCTGCAAGAGCGGGTATGATGGATATTTTGAATGATAGCAACAGTTTACTTACCGTTTTTTTACCTGATAACGATGCATTCAGGCTTTCCGGAATACCCGACGTAAGTATCATAAATGCATTGCCGCTGGCACAGTTGGTTCCTCTGGTTCAATATCATATTATTCCCGGAGAACAATTTGCAGCAGCAGATATTCCCACATCTTTTCCCAATATACAATTGCCATCATACCTGACAATCGGCACTTTGCCGGGAACCCCTATTAACCTGAACATGACCACGTTTCCGTCGGCACGATCAGGCGCCGCATGGGATAATAATATTCCGATTACACAAACCGACCTTAAATATTCAAACGGTATTGTTCACAAAGTTGCTGCATTGGTGCAGCCACCATCACAAACATTAAAGGATGCTATTTACAGCAACCCCGATCTTACGTATTTTAAAGCAGCCATAGCGAGAGCAGATAGTGGACAAACCGGCTTGAACAGAATAGATTCTCTCCTTGGGTATGCTGTTACTAATATGACTGTGCTGGCGCCGAATAATATGGCTTTTCAAACGATCTTGTTTGGCAGTATCTATGCGGCGCTTGTAGCGGAAGGTGTTGATCCGGCTACTGCTTCTGCGGAGGCGCAGGCATTATCATCAACACCGGATGTTTTCAGTAATCCGTTATTGTTTGGCGTATTGACAGCGGCAGATGTACAGGGTATTGTTGTATATCATTTGCTTGCAACCGACCAGGGGCAAGGATTTCAGCCAAATATCAGGGCGTTTTCTGTAAACTTTTCATCAACTCCAGCATTTTACACCACTTTGGTGAACAGCGTGTATCCAACCCATCCGGGAGTACTGGCGCAAGCCACTTTTGCCGGGCCATTTGTTACCAAATTGCAATTTACCGGCTTTGGAAGTTTTCCTCCAAGCGGAACGCCCTATAGCGGACCAGCAGCGAACGTAGTATCAATGGATAATCATTGTGTAAACGGGGTCTACGATGTAATTGATGAGGTGTTATTGCCACAATAACCTCGCAGTAAAATGATCTGCTGTAATATATTGCGTATATGCGTGCACGTTAGGTGCACGCTTTTTTTCGTAACTTAAGAATAACCTCCGAACCATCCTGGATATTAAAAAGATTCATTATCTTGCCTCCTTCCAACTGCCCCTCCTTTGCCGTCCCTATAGAAATATTTAAAATCCATTCCTGGTTTGTTCTCCGGGAATGCCTGGCTAACGGGTATCAGTTTTTTATTACTTATTTCATAAACACACATTAATTATTAAAAGAAAACACTATGGCAGTAAATTTAATTGAACTGGCGAAGGACTATTTTACCAGTGAATTCAGCGAGCAGGCTGCGGACAAACTCGGAGAAAGTAGTTCAGGTATTTCGCATGCTTTGTCGGCAATCATTCCTACGGGTTTTGCGGGCATTTTGTCAAAAGCTACATCCGGGTCAGAAGGCGCCAGCAGCATTCTTACTATGGCAAAAGATGCGCTAAGAAATCTTACCACATTCCCGGATGCCAATGGTCTCGATTCTTCCGCATCAAACCAGGGAGGTGGTATACTCGCAAGTTTGTTCGGAGATAAACTTGCTGGCATCACAAGCGCCATCGCGGGGCTTGCGGGCATTAAGAATTCATCGGCCGGTTCGTTGATGGGGCTCAGTCTTTCATCGATAATGGGTTTGCTCGGAAAACAGGCGGAGGATAACAATATGACGCCTTCCGGCCTTCAGGCATTTCTTTCTTCACAGAAAGATCACATTATAAATGCGCTTCCCGGAGGATTATCATCTATCGGAAGTATGCTGGGGCTCGGATCACTGCCATCCGCGGCAAAATCTGAAATGGCCCACGTGGCACAAGAAGTAAAAAGCGGCGGTGGTAACAAATGGTTGTGGCCGCTTATTATCATGGTAGTAGCCATTGTACTGGCCTGGTATCTGCTCAGGGGCTGCAACAGCACTCCCGTGCCACCTGAGCCAAAGACGGACACTATCTCGATGACTCAGGCGGATACTACTCCGGCAACGATGGGGCCTGTTTCAATAAAGGTGAAACTCCCTAATGGTAAAGAACTGGATGCGCTTAAAGGCGGTATAGAAGATCAGTTGGTGGCCTTCCTTGGCGGCGATTGGAAATCGATGAGTGATAGTGCACTCAAAACAAAATGGTTCAATTTTGATAATCTGAATTTTGAAACAGGTACAGCTAACTTAACAGGAGGCAGCGGGCAGCAGTTGAATAATATTGCAGAAATATTAAAGGCATTTCCCGATGCAAAGATCAAGATTGGTGGTTATACTGATGTAACCGGCAACGCGGAAACAAATAAAAAGCTTTCGCAGGAACGTGCTGACACCGCCAAAGTCAATCTTGACAGAATGGGAGTGAGTGAGCAGGTAACAGGTGCCGAAGGCTATGGATCTGATTTTGCAAAATATAAAGCATCAGACCCTGACTCACTAAGAGCACTGGATCGTCACGTATCAGTTAACGTTAGGAAATAATTGCAGATTTTTCAGCAAGATAAAAATCCCGGAAATACGCCGGGGTTTTTTGTAAACGGATAAGCCTTTAAAAAATCATAACTTTAATCGTAAGAGTTTTTAAGGTTAAACAATACAAAAAATTTTAAATGAAAAAAATATTAATCGCACTGGATTATGATCCTCCCGCTCAGAAAATTGCGGAAACCGGGTATGCGCTGGCAAAAGCCATGACCGCAAAAGTTGTACTGGTGCATATTCTTTCCGAAGCGACTTATTATTTTTCGCCTGAGTATTCTGCCGTCATGGGATTTGAAGGCTTTAACACTCTGAGCATGGCTCCCTCGGTAAATTCGGCTGAATTAAAAAAGGCTGGGCAGGATTATCTTGATAAGTCGAAACGCCATTTGGGTGATGATAATATTCAAACCATCATTAAAGAAGGTGATTTTGCTTCAGGTATCGTAGAAACTGCAAAGGAAGTAAACGCGGATATAATTGTACTCGGAAGTCACGGCCGTCGCGGATTCAACAAGATACTGATGGGAAGTGTGGCGGAGCAGGTTTTGCATAAGAGCACCATTCCGTTGTTTATCATTCCGATCAAGGATAATCAATAAGAATAAGATTTGCCTGTGATGACGAATGCTACACATTAAACCGGAAGTGCATTACGTCGCCGTCCTGCACCACGTATTCTTTTCCTTCAATTCTCAGCTTCCCGTTTTCGCGCGCAGCAGCCTCTGAGCCGTATTGTACGTAATCGTTATAGCTGATCACTTCTGCCTTTATGAAACCCTTTTCAAAATCGCTGTGAATAACACCCGCAGCCTGAGGAGCTTTCCAGTCTTTGTGAATGGTCCAGGCACGTACCTCTTGTACACCGGCGGTGAAATAGGTAGAAAGATTCAATAATTTATAGGCTGAATGAATTAAACGATCCAAAGCCGGTTCGGTCATTTTATATTCATCCATAAACATCTTTTTATCTTCCGGATCTTCAAACTCTGCTATCTGCGCTTCAATGGCATTCGTCATCACAATTACCACTGCATCTTCTTTTTTGGCAGCGTCAATTAACTGCGCAGAATATTTATTACCCGAATGCATACTTGCTTCGTCTACATTTGCTACATACAGCACAGGCTTTGCCGTCAAAAGAAAACTATCGGCGATGAAAGCCTGATCCTCTTTTGATAAATCGAGTGAAATAATACTCTTTCCCTGTTCCAAGTGAGCCTTGCATTTGAGCAATACTTCATATTCGCGTTTTATTTTTGCATCACCTGTCTTCGCTATTTTTTCAACACGCGATAATTTTTTTTCTATTGTATCGAGGTCCTTTAATTGCAGTTCTGTTTCAATTATTTCTTTATCACTTATCGGATTTACCGGGCCTTCTTCTCTCAAAACATTTTCGTCTTCAAAACATCGGATTACATGAATGATGGCGTCAACTTCGCGAATGTTGGCTAAAAATTTATTTCCCAATCCTTCGCCTTTGCTGGCGCCTTTCACCAATCCCGCAATATCTACAATCTCAATTTGCGTTGGTACAATGCGGCCCGGCTTTACCAGATCGGACAGCTTTTGGAGGCGCTCATCCGGAACATTGACCAGGCCTACGTTAGGTTCAATAGTACAAAACCGGTAATTGCTCGCTTGTGCTTTTGCACTGTTGCTCACCGCATTAAACAAAGTTGATTTTCCTACATTGGGCAATCCCACAATTCCTGCGCGTAAGGGCATTTGATCTTATCTTTTTAAATAAAAACTTTGAAAGCGCGCAAATATAAAGCTAAAATTTCTTTAGGTGGCTGCTACTGGCTTGTCATCGGTATAAAACAATAAACCAGCAAGCGGTTAGCTTACTGGTTTACTTTTATTACACAGAACAAAATAAGCGGTAATTCAGGTGGGATCTTATTGTCCCACACCCTGCATTCCATTCTGCAGGCCTTCCTGTTCTCCTTTCATATCTTTTCTCTTAAACAATGATACATCCATTTTCCCAAAGCGATAATTGAAATTCAAACGCAACATCTGTGGGTCTCTCTGACGAATATTTAATTGTGTAGAATAAACAGTAGGAGATATATCAGAGCTAGAATGAACTTTATAAATTCTTGTTCTGAAAATATCGTTCATGCTTAGCGAAAGCGATGCCGCTTTGTTCTTAAGGAATTCTTTTTTCACGGCGATATCAAATCCATATACAGGTTCGGTGTATCCATTGGCAAGCGATAACGAACCGCCTCTGAAAAAGCCACTGTTGCTGCCGCCACTTCTGTCAGGCGGTAATATGATCTTGCTGGTATAATCGCCTGTAAATTGAATAGAGAAATTTGCGGGCAGCTTAAATGTATTATTCAATTTTCCAAACCAACTAACCTGTTGATTATTGAGATTTTCTTCGAGATTGGTTCCGTTAAGTTTCGAGTTATAAACGTTCAGGTTGGATGTAAGAGACCACCACGGCGTGATATTCGTCAATGCGATCAATTCGAGACCGTATGCACTGGAACTGTTGGCATTGGCATAGGAGGTGATGAATATGCTATCTGCTTTTGCAGGATTAGGATCTGCGCTTCTGTATTGATATTGCGAAATCAATCCATTGGTGTGCCGATAATATGCTGTTGCGATAAAATTATTTCCCTTCGCGAAATTAATGTCGTATGAAAGTTCAAACAAATTAGTAAACTCTGGTTGCAGGTCGGGGTTTCCACGGCTGATATTAAGTGAATCGGTATAGTTGTAGTAAGGGATCAGTTGGAAAAAATTGGGTCTGTTTATTTTGCGTGAGTAGTTCAGTTGCATATCCGATTTGTCACTCAGTTTCTGCGTAAGATAGATGCTTGGGAAAAAGCTAAAGGGGAATGAATTCTTGAAAACCTCGTTTGAGTCAACCAGTTTACCATTGTAGTCTGAGCTTTCTATTCGTCCGCCAAGCTGATAAGAGAAGTCTTTTATCTTTTGCGAAAAAGTAACATAACCAGCAAAGACTTCATCCCGGAACTGGTACTTGCTGTTTAATGCAGGAATCGATTCATATTTAGACAGTGCTTCATCATACAAGAAGTTTTCATTGGCGCTTGAATAATTTCGTATCGAGGCCCGCAATCCTGATTCCAACTTCATTTTATCTGATATAGGATCAGTATAATCGGTTTGCGCCACAAAATGCTGTGTATTACCGGAGCCTTTTATCATTTGCTGATACAACGGGCTGTAGGGTGTGCCGTCAAGTTGAAAATACCGGGTAGAGAAATTGCTGTTGTTGGAGTTATGACTTGAATAATAATTTACATCAGCGGTAATATTCTTATTTGGCTTTGCAAAGTTGTGTTTATAACTAAACGTCCCACCAACATTTTGGAAAGAAAAATTACCGTCAGAATTTGTCAGGCCTTTTTCCTGCGTAATGGAAGAAGGGTAAGTAGTATCGCGAATTATATTGAGCTCGTCCAAACTACTAAATTTACCTCCCACTATGAGACCAGAAAGGGTGAAGGTGTTCCTGTTATCCATCAGGTAATCAAATCCGGCACGTCCAAAAGCAAAATGACCAATACCGGTTGGATTATCATCCTGATGCAAAAGCGTTGAAATGGTATCTATATTATCATTGCGTTGAGTAGTTTGAGTACTGATCGTTTTTCTTTGGTTATACATTGTATTGGCAAAAAAGTTTATTTTACCTTGCTTAATGTTTACGTCAGCCCCGACTCCATATTTCCCACGGGAATCAATATTGGCTCTTACGTTGCCATTATATCCGGGTTTTGTATTTTTTTTCAGAATGATATTCAGAATACCCGAGCCGCCACCGGATGCATCAAATTTTGCAGAAGGGTTGGTAATTACTTCTACGCTTTCAATTTCATCAGCCGGTATCTGATCAAGGGTCAGTTCGGTTGGCCTGCCATCCACAAAAATCTGTGGTGGTGCATTTCGCAAAGTCACATTGCCATCTATATCCACATTTACTGCGGGAATATTTTTCATTACATCAACAGCCGTACCACCAGTGCTGGTAATACTTTTTGCAACGTTGAATATTTTTCTATCGATGCTTACCTGCATGATCGGTTTATCCGCAGTGACCACCACGTTTTGCAATTGAACCGCACTGCGCGACATCTTGATATTACCAAGATCCTTATCAATTGCATTTAACATCTGGCTCATATCGTGGCCATTCATTTTCAGATTGAAGGCAACTTTCTCATTATAGGGTGTATAGCCAACAGCCGTGATAATAAGCTCGTAGGGGACTAGGAGGGGTAGCTTGTCAATGCTGAATTGCCCTTTCTTATCCGTAAGCATCACGGCAATTACAAACTCCCTTCGCTTTTTGATAGTAGTATCCCACTTGTTTTGCGAAAGCTGGACAGATGCGTTTTCGATTGGCTTGTCGTTAGATTCATCCACCACTTTTCCGTAAAGGTGCCCCATGTTCATATTTTGAGCCACCCCACGGTTGCCGGCGCCCGGATATTGCGCCATGATCGTAAGTGAAATGAGTGAAGTAAAAAGGGTTAGGAAAAAATGTTTCATAGCAAAAAAATTCAGCATTTTAATTTCAACAAGTGCAAAATTGCAGACAAAATCCTAATCTGCAGAGCTCGAAATTTACGAGCGGTAAATATATTCCCTGGGAATTATGCAGATTAGAAGTCAAAAAAAGAATTAACCTGCTGATAAGTTCCGGGTAATTAAAAAAGTTTTTACTTTATTTTTTTATATAATTTTGCCGTTCTGAAAAATGGTGGTTATAGCTCAGTTGGTTAGAGCATCAGATTGTGGTTCTGAGGGTCGTGGGTTCGAGCCCCATTAGCCACCCCAAATTGTCCCGCCTGCGCGGGATTTTTTTTCAACATTATCGTCGGTTTATCATTTCATACGCAATATTTTCAGCAAATAACCGTCCATAATTATTACAAAACCTTTGTTAATAAAACTTCCTACTTTTAAGTGGCAATTTTTATTTCAGTTATTTTTACGTATGAATCATTTAATGAATTTTATTATGAGTAAAAAGTTTTTACCCGTCCTGATAATTCTTATTTGTGGCGGTCTGTTTTTAACCTACGGAGTCATGGGCCGTAGCGATAAGTCCCCTGGTGATCCGGGCACCCGCTATGAAAAAATCCTGAGGAATGTGGGGATAGTTCTTGAAGAAGGACATTATAGCCCAAAAAAAATTGATGATGCATTTTCCAAAGAGGTTTTGAATAAATATGAAGATGATCTGGATCCGGATAAATATATCTTTCTGCAAAAAGACATCGATGCTTTCAAAAAATATGAGGACAAAATAGATGATGAAATTCACGGAACCATGCCGCTTCAATCCTTTTATGCGATCATCAAAGTGTACACCCGGCGTGTTGATGAAGTAGCCAATTTGTATCAGCAGATACTTGCCAAACCATTTGATTTTACAAAGGAAGAGTCCGTACAACTTGACGGAGATAAAAGAAAATTTCCGGGAAGCGAAGAGGAAAGATATGATTATGCACGCAAGAGGTTGAAATACCTGGTGCTCAGTCGCTTTGTGGATATGCAGGATGACAGGTCAAAACTTAAGCCAACTGATTCGGCGTATAAACCTGATTCCTCATTGCAGAGAGAAGCACGTGAAGTTGTGGCAAAACAAATGGATCGCTATTTTACCAACCTCAAAAATCACAACACTGAAGATGAGATGTTCAGCGATTTTGTAAATGCTATTACAAGTAGTATGGATCCGCACACTACTTATTTTGCGCCTGTAGAGAAGAGAAGCTTTGACGAATTGCTGAGCGGAACTTTTTTTGGTATTGGCGCGCAGCTAAAAGATGATGACGGCAAAATAAAGATCGCCAGCCTGATTTCAGGAGGCCCGGCATGGAAATCCGGAGAAGTGCAGCCCGAAGATGAAATAATAAAAGTGGGCGAAGGAGACGCTCCCCCGGTGGACATTACGGGCTATTCAGTTACTGATGCTGTAAAATTGATTCGTGGTGAACGTCGTGGATCTGAGGTAAGGCTTACCCTTAAAAAAGCGGATGGTACACAAAAAGTTGTTTCTCTTATAAGAGACAAGATTATGCTGGATGACACCTTTGCGAAAAGTGCGATTATTAACGACGGCACTCATAAGATCGGCTATATCTACTTGCCGGAGTTCTATGCCAATTTCGATGATCCGTCCGGACGCAGATGTGCCACCGATGTAGCGAAGGAAATAGTAAAATTGAAAGATGCACATGTTGATGGTATTGTAATGGATCTTCGCGGTAATGGCGGTGGTTCATTAAATGATGTGGTGGATATGGTAGGTTTGTTTATTAAAGACGGTCCTGTTTGCCAGGTACGCGGCCGCGATGAAAAGACGAGCGTTTTAGATGACCATGATAAGGATGTTTTGTATTCAGGTCCGCTGGCCGTAATGGTAGATGAAATGAGTGCTTCTGCCTCAGAAATTTTTGCTGCAGCTATCCAGGACTATCATCGTGGTGTTATCATAGGGAGCAGTTCCACCTATGGCAAAGGAACAGTTCAACGTAATATTTCGCTGGACCCTCAGGCTGAAAATCCTTTATTTAGCCAGCCTGATGAAGGCCTTGGCGATTTGAAACTTACGTTTAGAAAATTTTATCGTATAAATGGTGGCGCTACACAGTTGCGCGGTGTTGTACCGGACATAATAGTGCCCGACAGGCTTGAGAATGTGAAGTTTCGCGAAAAAGACAATCCCGATGCTCTAAGCTGGGATCAAATACCCAAGGCAAACTATACTCTGTGGAATCCTGGTTATAGCTTTAGTTCGGTTGTCAGCAGCGAGAATCAGCAACTGGGTCAAAGCCCGGTATTCAACGGCATAAGGCAAGATGTCGATTCTCTCGACAAATTTAATTACACTGAAGCGCCCTTAAACATTGAAAAGTATCGCGCGCAGGAAGATGAGATCAAATCGTTATCCAAAAGATTGGAAAACCTCAGCAAGCTAAAAAATCAATTCCCTGTGCAGAATATCCCTGCAGATTCACTGGCGATCGTAGGCGATTCTGATAAGGTTGTAAAAAACACACAATTCCTGAAAAGGGTAGCCGATGATATTTATATTAACCAGACCGTAAAGGTGGTAGATAAGATGATAGACCAGGAACAACTTGCTGAAAACGCAAGTACACCAAAATAGTAAGATTCTCCTAAAGATAAGCCGGCCTGATAGCCGGCTTTTTTATGTGATATCAAGTCGCTCTTTGTAAACCAATACCCGCATTATTTTTGTTTTTACCCTATCTTTGCGACCTAAAAATTAATAACATTGGCAACAAAGTTTTCAAAGGAAACTTATCTGTATTGGTACGAGCTGATGCTTCTCCTTCGAAAATTTGAAGAGAAAGCGGGACAGATGTATGGAATGCAGAAAATTCGCGGTTTTTGTCACCTCTATATTGGTCAGGAAGCAGTAGCGGCGGGCTGCATGACAGCTACGTCTCCGAATGATATTTTTATCACAGCTTACCGCGACCACGGTCTTGCTATTGCCAAAGGTGTTTCAGCAAAATCATGTATGGCTGAGCTGTATGCAAAGGCAACAGGATGCAGCAAGGGAAAAGGTGGTAGTATGCATATGTTTGGAACAAAAGAAAGATTTTTTGGTGGCCATGGCATTGTAGGCGCTCAGATCGGAACAGGCGCCGGACTGGCTTTCGCCGAAAAATATAAAGCCACGAAAAATGTAGTACTTTGTTTCTTCGGAGACGGCGCCGCGAGACAAGGAATATTACATGAAACTTTTAATATGGCCATGTTGTGGAAATTGCCGGTCATTTTCATCTGCGAAAACAACCAATATGCAATGGGAACTTCCGTTCAAAGAACCTCCAACGTATTGGATATTTACAAACTGGCTGATGCATATGACATGCCGGGTGATACGGTTGACGGGATGAGCCCTGAAGCAGTGCACCAGGGAGTGGAAAGAGCAGTAAAGAGAGCTCGTGAGAATGGTGGTCCCACGCTCCTCGAAGTTAAAACCTATCGTTACAGGGGTCATAGTATGAGTGATCCTGCCAAATATAGAACCAAGGAGGAAATGGAGGAATATAAATCACAGGATCCCGTAGAGACGACATTGACCAAGCTAAAATCGAACTTTAAAATAAGTGATAAAGACATCAACGCTATTACTGAACGGGTAAAAACTGAGGTGGAAGAGTCTGTAAAGTTTGCAGAAGAGAGTCCCTTCCCGGCCGATGATGAATTATATAGAGACGTCTACGCAGAAGACAATTATCCTTTCATTACCGATTAATGTTGCGTAGCACACACTTTCGATCAAAAAATAAATATATCAACAACAATGTCGATTAATAAAACAACACACCACCAGGAACCTGATGTAGTGCAAAGAGCTCGTGGTTTTTGGCTTAATTACAGTAAACCCATAACCTATGCAAGTGCGGCTATTATCGTGCTGCTGGGCGGTTGGCTTGTGTATAAATACATGTTTGAACTGCCTAAGGAAGACAAGGCAAATGACGACGTATATACTGCCCAAAAATATTTTGCCGACTTTACCAATGCCACATCTGACTCTACAAAAGCAGCCCTGGCGGTAAAATGTCTGAATGGCGACGGGAGAAATGATGGTGCATTAAGGATCATCAACAAATATTCGGGTACAGACGCTGCCAATCTTTGTGAGTATTATGCGGGGGCATGCTACCTGCACCTTCATCAGTATGCCAAGGCAATAAAGTTTCTCAAAGATTTTAATGCAGGGCGGGCTACACAAATCAAGAGCAGGGCTTACGGAATGATGGGTGATGCAAGTGCTGAACTCAATAAGAATGATGATGCATTGGATTATTATAAGAAGGCAGCGGACGTAAATGATAAGGACGAGTTCACTTCATCAGAATTTCTTTTCCGCGCAGCGCTATTTGCAGAGTCGATCGGAAAAACAAACGACGCTATTGAATTATTCAAGGAAGTAAAAGAGAAATATCCGCTTTCCCAAAAGGCCAACGACGTAGATAGATATTTGGCCCGGTTGGGAAATTTTTCCGAATAAAATATGATAAAATGCGATGGCTTCTGTAAACGAAAATTTATTCAATTTTGATCCGGGCATTCTTCCAAAGAATGCCTGTATCGTTATAATATATACCGAATGGAACGGCGAAATTGCAGATAAGTTGTTACAGGGATGTGTTGGTGTTCTTGAGCAATACGGTATGAATAATTATAAAGTGATTCAGGTGCCCGGAGCTTTTGAAATACCTTTTGCAGTAAAAAATTCCTGGGACACCTATAATAACAAGTTTGAAAAACCTCAGGTTTTTATTGCGTTGGGTTGCGTCCTTCGCGGCGATACACCGCATTTTGAGTATGTTTCCAGGGCTGTGACAGATGGGATTCTGCATCTCAATCTGACACTGCCTGTTCCGGTGATATTCGGTGTACTTACGGTAGATAATCAACAGCAGGCTGATGAAAGAACCGGCGGCCTGCAGGGTAACAAGGGAGCCGAAGCTGCGATAACGGCTTTAAAGATGATATCGCTTACATATTCAGTATAATATTTCGTCTATCCGTTGGCGTTAGTAACCGAGTTTTGTGTTTTGTAAATGTTTTTTTAAAAAGGAGGAGCTAAATGACCGTTCAGATATTTATTCCTTGTTTTATCGATCAGTTATTCCCGCAAACTGCTTTCAATATGGTGAAAGTGTTGGAAAAAGCATGCTGTGATGTTGTGTATAACGCCAATCAGACTTGTTGTGGCCAGCCCGCTTACAATTCAGGATTTTGGGATGAAGCGAGGCCGGTAGGAGCAAAATTCCTGAAGGATTTTGAAGGAACCGATTACATCGTATCACCTTCGGCTTCCTGCGTTGGTTTTGTGAGAAACTGCTACGGTAATCTTTTCGATAACTCCTCTCAGCACAACAACGTGAAGGGCGTATCAAAGAGGATTTACGAGTTTACCGAATTTCTAACTGATGTTTTAAAAATTGACAACTATGATGCGGTGTTTAATGCAAAAGCTACCTATCATGATAGTTGTGCTGCTTTACGGGAGTGCAGAATAAAAGAGGGTCCCAGGAAACTGTTGTCAAAAGTAAAAGGGCTGCAATTGATTGAAATGCGGGATAATGAAACCTGTTGCGGGTTTGGTGGTTCCTTCGCCGTAAAATTTGAATCGATTTCTACATCAATGGCGGATCAAAAAGTGAATAATGCATTGAATTCCGGTGCAGAATATATCATCTCGACGGACATGAGTTGCCTGATGCATCTCGATGGCTATATCCGCAAGAAAGAACTTCCTATCAAAACGTTGCATATTGCCGACGTACTTGCCACTGGTTGGGAATAAAGAACTGTCTCTGACTTTTTGAATTTCCGAAAGAGCGTTATTTTCACGCACACGTTCCGCGGGTTATGTCCTGGTGATTAATGGGATATATACAACTTTTGTCCGCGTTTTTGCCCATTTGTATTTATCAACCACAGAATATACATTCCCTGACTTATTCCCGAAGGTAGGTCATAACTAATAGTATTAACTCCGGCAGTAGTAACAACCCTTTTTGCAACAATTCTCCCAGAAACGTCGGCAAGCAAGATCGTCAGGTTTTTATTTTGAGTAAAATGGTCATTGTTGCGTATGAATATCTGATCTTTTGCCGGGTTGGGATAAATCGTTAACGCATCAAAATTAAAGGATACTTTCTTCGTTGGTGAGTATTTAACACTCCCATCCAAATAAGTAATCTTCAGACGGTAATAATTTTCGTTGTTCAGTGGCTGCATATCATCAAATGAATAATTGCCCGCTGGGGATGAATTCGCCGGCACTGAGCCGATCGTCTCAAAATCGGTGGTAGCAGAACTTCTTTCAATGTCAAATTGACTAACGATATCAGGTTCTGCCCATGACCAACTCAATTGAGCATATCTGTTTTGAATATTCTTGGCCGTCAGCTGTATTAGATCACGGGTCAGTATTCCTCCATTTGCAATTCTCACGGTAAAGCTATCAACCACGGCCGTCCCCAAGATCGAATTGTTGCGGCTTGTATACGCCAATCCCACGTAAGGGAAGGTGCCTAATGCGATAGTTACTGTATCAATAGACGTCCAATTAATATTATCAGAAGAATAATAGCTTATGTAGAGATTACCATCATTTATGACCCGAAGCCAATAAGGCACAGAACCAGATGCCGCGGTGTTTACTGTCGTAGCGTTTTGATTGGTTCTCGTCTGTCTCAAAATTCCATTTCCTGGTGTCAACGCTAGGAAAACGTTGGGCGAACCAGGATCAAGGTTTTCGCGAAACATGATGCCACATTTTGCCGATGGATCCGTATTTTGCATGTAGTCAACTCTCATCTTTATGTCAAGGTAATTAATACCTTGTGTGGGTGTAAAACAATAATGGAATGCATCGACATCGTTATTGATATCACTGCCTGATGCTGTTATTGTGTATTTCGAAGTAACAGAATCGTAACATACATCACCTGCATAGGCGGTATATCCGACATCAGCACTATTCCAGCCTGGCAGCAATGTTCCACTGCAAGTTGAGGCTGCGGGAGGGTTCAATCCATAAACATTCAAAACGTTGGAGAAAGTAGCCATATACACTTTGCCATTTGCAATAGTTGGACAAACAAACTTGGCGAATCTACCGATTGAATCCCTTTTAGCGCTCCAATTGCTATTCCACAATTCCTTCGTAATATCTGTTGCATCAAATGCCTGAAGCACACCGGGGACAAGCCCGTTGTAAGTGCTGCCATTAATTGGATGTGAGGCCCAAAGAATGCCTGTTCCAGATTCTGAACCATTAGATGACACAGAAAGCATTCCCCCGGGTTTTCCGCCACTGGGCAATTGTGTATTTCCGACAATTGTATTGAGAGTATCAAAGACCATATTATTTCTGTCGAAAGGAAATTGTTTCAAAAATCCTGGCGAATCTGCGGTAGACGATGCCCACGCATATACATATTCGTTGTTCTTATCATCTTTAAAATATACCGGCGATCCATGAAGATTCCTGAAAAAACTTGTTCCTCCTCCGTTAACGTCTAACACCTGGCGAACATTCGAATTATCCGTAGTAGTGCCCCCCATTGCAGTATCGTTAATAAGGTAGAGAAATCCTTCTTTGCTTCCGGACAATGACAAACTGGTATTTGGGATCAATAAAGCTCCATCCGAACCATAATCCAGATCCTTTGAATTTAAAAAATCGTAATTAGCGGGAGTAAAAAAATCCGTAACCTTTAATTTGCCTGATGCCGTCGACAACTTCAGCAGGCTTTCTCCCCTGCTAATAGTATCATTGGGATCACCTGTAATTGGCGACCCCACCTGGCCATTACCAGTGGCAACATAAATGTTGCCATCATCGTCTACAGCCGGACCTTGACCGCTCATCCATATTCCGGCTCCGCCACCCCTCGGAGAATCATTGTACACATATTTCTGTACCAGGGAAGTCGCATCATATCCCATGATCCAACCCCAAAAATTGGGCATGTCACAATAGGATGCCCAACATATATACACCACATTGTTACGTAATAATAAAGCAGATCGCTGGTTTTGGGTCATAGGAAGAAAGTCTATGATAGAGCCATCATCCCGGGCGAATGTTGCGGTAATTTTAACAGGGCTATTGGGCTTTTCAGCACCCGTTGTAATATCAAGTGCATGAAGGTATTGCACAAAGGTAGAATCTCCGTTTGCCACGACGACGCTCTTAGCGACAACATATAGCGTCTGGGTTAACGTATCAATTACAGGAGTACCCACTATACCCAACTTGCCCGAAAAGTCCGTGTAATTCCCATGACATGCCCCTAGTGCAGCCATATCAGCACTTGTCGGTGGCCGGTAACCCGCCGAATCATAGGTTAAATTTTCCTGCCAATAGGGTGTATTAGTAGCTGAATCATCAGCATCAAATGCATAAACCGAATTATTTACCGTTGCTACGAAGACCACATTATGAGTGCCACCTCCTATAAATAAATTACTGACAACAAGGGGTTGGGCATATATCTGGTCGTCCACCTGGCGCGTAAAGAGTTCGCCAAAGCGTCCGCTACTTACGTAACTTTGTGTTAATTGCGTTTCCGTGCTGTCCCACCCAGTCCTTTTGAGATCATTGTGCTGCGTAACAACAGAGGTCTGAGCTGTAACCGAATTGAGAGATATCGCAGAAAATATGAGAAAAAGAATACCCCTCCATTGGTTAGCAAAGTTTAAAATCCGTTCCATGAGTGCGAGAAATTTACAAATCCAACAAGGACAAAAGTAATATGCACAGGCCACAAATAGAAGTGACTTGGAACTTTTTTTTGCAATCGTTCATTTTTTTATTTTCACCTTGATAACTTGTGAATTATGAAATCTTTTCTTAAAAATTGAATATTTGCCTATTTGTTTAACTTTATCAAAAAAATGAATTACTGGCTTGTAAAATCAGAACCATCCACCTACAGTTGGGACCAATTAGTGAAGGATAAAAAGACAACATGGGATGGCGTGAGAAACTATGCAGCACGAATTCACCTTCGCAATATGAAAAAAGGCGATCCGGTTTTATATTATCATAGCAACGAAGGAACTGAGATTGTTGGAATCGCGAAGGTAGAAAAAGAGGCCTTCCAGGATCCTACCACCACTGATACCAACTGGGTTGCGGTAGATTTAAAACCGCTTAAAAAATTAAAAAAGCCCGTCACACTCGCTCAAATTAAGACAGACAAACGTTTGAAAGAAATGGCTCTTGTAAGAATTGGACGATTATCTGTGCAACCGGTCACAGAAAAAGAGTGGGACATTATGATGGAAATGGCCGGAGAAAAATAGGTTTTCATTTAACAAAGTTTAACGGTTACTCTTCACAAGGGATCGTATCAATATTTATTTACGATAAAAAGGCATTGATATGAAAAAGATCCTCTTTGCATCGATCGCATTCATATTTTTATTTTCCTGCAACAGAAATTCAAAATCCTTCTCTGATTCAGATCGGTCTCTGGACCAAATGACTCCTATGCAGAAAACTTCTTCTCAAAGTGATAGGTTGCCAGCAACTGATTTTACTTCGGCTGATTCATCCGGCACATCAGGCGATATTCTCCAGGGGTCATTACCCGGGCAAAATCCCGATTGGGATAAGAAAATTATAAGGACAGCAGATATGAGAATCGAGGTAAAAAATTTTGCGACTTATAATAATGCTATTCATAATGAGGTAAAAAGATATGGCGGGTATGTAGCCACTGAAGAACAAAATTTTACCGGGGATCAAAAAGAATCGACGATGTCAGTTAAAGTCCCTGTAGATCAGTTTGAAGATTTAGTGAATCAAATCGCATCTGACTCCGATAAGGTTCTTGAAAAGAAAATTTCATCTGAAGATATTACGGGTGAAATAGTAGATACAAAATCCAGGCTGGAGACAAAAGAACAAATGCGCCTGAAGTATTTGGAATTTTTAAAACAGTCAAAGAATATGGACGATGTTTTGAAAGTACAGAGCGAAATAAACAATATACAGGAGCAAATAGAATCAGCAACCGGGCAAATCAATTACTTGTCACATCAATCGGCATATTCCACCATAAACCTTATATTCTACCAGCCGCTTTCAGGGTACAAACCCCATGATGAGAATCCTGGTTTTGCATCAAGATTGGTCCGGGCGTTCGAAAATGGATTTCATTTTATTGCCGAAATTTTCATTGCGCTGGTTTCCGTATGGCCGTTGTGGTTATTGATCTTTGTTGCCTTTATATTTTACAAAAAGCATAACTGGAAACCGGTGTCACCGAAACAAAATCAATAATTTTATTTTATGAAAAATCTGGTAGTGCTTACGGGAGCTGGCATCAGCGCCGAAAGCGGGTTAAAAACATTTCGTGACAGCGATGGGTTATGGAATGGATACAATGTGTACGAAGTTGCTACGCCTGAAGGATACAGGAAAAACCCGAAACTGGTTCTTGATTTCTACAATATAAGAAGGAGAGAGGTGGCTGAGGCGTTACCTAATGCCGCACATGTTGCCATTGCAGATTTGCAGCAGTATTTTAATGTAACGGTTATTACTCAAAATATTGATGATCTGCATGAACGTGCGGACTCAAAAAAAGTAGTGCATTTGCATGGAGAAATCTTTAAGATGCGTGGTGAAAGGGATACTATGACGTTCTACGAAATACGAGGTGATATCAACCTTGGAGATATGGCCCCTGATAAAACGCAGTTTCGTCCTCACGTCGTGTGGTTTAATGAACCCGTGCCGATGATCGAAGCAGCCGGGATGATAATGTCGGAAGCGGATATCTTTATTCTTGCAGGCACATCCCTTCAGGTTTATCCTGCCGCAGGATTAATTGATTTTTTACCCAATGGTATTCCCAAATATGTAATTGATAAAGATCCCCCGTATGTTTCTCCCCATCATGATTTTCACGTTATCAAAGCCACGGCAACAGAGGGAATGAAAAAGACAGTGACTGAATTAGCGATGAGTAGTGATTGAAATTCGTAATTGGCAGATAAGTATAGGCATGCACCCTATATTTTGTCAAAATAAAAGCCGGAATTTTCCCGGCTTTACAATCTATTTAAGAACGATTATTTCATCAAATCTGTATTGAAAACAACTGTGTTTGATTGGCGTTCGATATGAAAGCCGGATTCTTTTTCGTCCATCATCCGGAGATTTTCTATCTTTTGCTTGCGATCTTTTATAATGTTGTCATGGTTAATTTTCGCAAGAGTAGGAGCGATAACCAATGAAACGATACTCATCAGTTTGATCAAAATATTCATACTGGGTCCGGAGGTATCTTTAAAAGGATCCCCTACGGTATCTCCGGTTACGGAAGCTTTATGTGGATCTGATCCTTTAAAATACGTCTGGTTATTTATTACTACGCCTTTTTCAAAAGACTTTTTAGCATTATCCCATGCGCCGCCTGCATTGTTCTGGAACATGCCCATCAAAACACCGCTTACGGTGGCACCCGCAAGGAATCCACCAAGTGCTTCGGGCCCGAGAAGGAATCCGATTACCAGTGGGGATAAAATTGCGATGGAACCCGGCAATATCATCTTCTTTATTGAGGCTTCAGTGGAAATTGCTACGCATTTGTCGTACTCGGGTTTACCAGTGCCTTCCATAATGCCTGCAATCGTACGAAACTGGCGGCGCACTTCTTCTACCATAGCCATTGCAGCTTCCCCTACCGCGCGAATAGCCAAAGAAGAAAAAATAAATGGTATCATAGCTCCGACAAAAAGACTTGCCAGCACTTTTGCTTTATATATGTCTATGCCATCTATACCTGCTACACCTACAAACGCGGCAAATAATGCCAATGCTGTTAACGCCGCAGACGCGATAGCAAAACCTTTCCCTGTCGCGGCTGTCGTATTTCCCACTGCGTCGAGTATATCGGTTTTTTCACGAACCTCTTTTGGCAATTCACTCATTTCAGCTATGCCTCCAGCATTGTCTGCGATAGGCCCGAATGCATCAATAGCTAATTGCATGGCTGTGGTTGCCATCATCCCGGCAGCTGCTATGGCCACGCCATACAGACCGGCACATTCGTATGACCCCAATATGCCTCCTGCTAAAACCAGTATTGGTAAAAAAGTTGATTCCATACCGATGGCGAGTCCTCCAATCACATTAGTAGCATGTCCGGTAGATGATTGCCGTATGATGGTAAACACAGGCCTTTTGCCCATAGCTGTATAAAATTCTGTGATAACGCTCATTAACGCTCCCACAACAAGGCCCACACCGATAGCGCCGAGAACACCCCACTTGGTAAATTCATGACCGCGTAACACCATAGTATCGGGTAACAGATATGCTACCAGGCCGATGCAAGCCAGCGCTGTTAATATGATGGAACCCCAGTTGCCCATATTTAACGCCCTCTGCACGTTAGTGGTATTGATACCAGCCGTATCACTTATACGAACAAAGAAAGTTCCTGCAATTGAAAATAAAATTCCAATACCCGCGATTAACATGGGTAATAAGATCGGTGCCAGGCCTCCAAAATTGTCATTTGACTGTGTCTGTTGACCGAGAACCATTGTGGCGAGTACCGTTGCTACATAAGATCCGAAAAGGTCTGCACCCATACCTGCCACATCGCCTACGTTATCACCCACATTATCTGCAATGGTAGCGGGATTACGCGGATCATCTTCAGGGATGCCTGCTTCTACCTTTCCCACAAGATCAGCACCCACATCGGCTGCTTTTGTGTAAATACCACCGCCTACGCGCGCAAACAAGGCTATCGATTCAGCGCCCAATGAAAAACCGGTAAGTACTTCGATAGTACGAACCATTTCTTCAGAATTTACAGAGGCATGGGGGGCGAATATTTGTTTGAGTATAATGAATAGGCTTCCTAATCCCAACACTGCAAGACCTGCAACGCCAAGGCCCATTACTGAGCCACCGGTAAATGAAACTTTCAAAGCTTTACTTAAGCTGGTGCGTGCTGCATGGGCTGTACGCACGTTGGCTTTTGTAGCACTGCGCATACCAATATAGCCTGCCGTAGCACTCAGAACTCCGCCAATCACAAAAGACACTGCAATCGCCCAACTTGAGTGCTCATCGCTCCATCCCATAAACCCCAATAACAATGCAGTTATAACAACAAAATAGGCAAGTATCTTCCACTCAGCTTTCAGAAAAGCCATAGCTCCTTCCGCGATGTGCGCACTGATCTCGTTCATTTTCTCATTCCCGGCATCCTGCCTGTTTACCCAGGAAGATTTTATAAAGGTGTAAAGTAAGCCGACAAGAGCCATTGCCGGGACGGCATAAATCAATTTGTCCATAAATGTTGTTCGTATTTTTCGGGTGGCAAAAATAGGGTAAAAAAAGCCAAAAAGCTAATAATTAGCAGCAGTAACACCGCTTATTATTGATCCATATATTAAATGAAGAAGTACTTAATTTTTAAAAATTTAATTTTTGAAAAAAGAGGCGAAAAGTCGCAGTTATTTTACCGGATACTATTGATCTCCATAAAAGCTTTTCCAAGATTATCGATAATATCCCCCGCTATCATGGCTTCCTGCGAACGGGATGCAGCAGCCTTATCACCGGCAAGCCCATGTAAATAAACACCAAGAATACACGCATGAAGAGGGGCATAGCCTTGTGCGACCAATGCGGTAAGGATACCCGTCAGTACATCACCACTTCCTGCCGTAGCCATTCCGGCGTTGCCCGTTGAATTGAAATAACCTTTTCCATCAGGTGAAGCGATCAGTGTTCGATGACCTTTTAGTACAATGAAAATGTTTAGTTCTTTAGCTTTTTTCAGAGCAACACGGACTCTGTCAAAATCATTTTTACATTTTCCAAACAAGCGATCAAATTCTTTCGGATGCGGAGTGATGATGCTGTATGCAGGGATCGATTTTATTAAGGAATTATAATTGCTTAAAATGTTCAGGGCATCTGCATCAATCACAATTGGTAAATGATCGTTCCTGAAAACTTTCTGCAACAATTCCTTGTGGGACAAATGCCGTCCTATTCCCGGGCCTGCACCAATTGCATCGAAATTTTTTAAGCCATCAATATCCTTTACAAAGGATTTTCCGAAAACCATGCACATGGCTTCGGGAACAGCGGTTTGCATGATTGCATAACCTTCGCTACAAACATAACATGTCAGTTTACCAACACCACTTCGCAGGCAGGCTTTGGCACTGAGCACTGCTGCGCCCATCATTCCGTAACTACCAACTACCAGGCACGCATAACCGAAATTTCCTTTGTTAGCAAACTCTTGCCTCGGCATATATATTTGATGAGCTTGCTTTGCTTCAGTTAACTCAAAAACCGACGGTTCTTCTTCATAAAATTTCCCTGAAAGATGTATATCCAGGATGGTCACCTGTCCAAAATAAGGTTTGTTTTCAGCCATCAAAAATGCAAGTTTGTATTGCTGAAATGAAAGTGTGTGTGTTGCGCAAATCATCGGATTCTCCAAAGAACTTTTATCAGTAGACATACCACTCGGAATATCTATCGAGATTATTTCCGCGCCAGAAGTATTCAGGTGGACAACGATATCATTGAAGATGCCTGTAAGTTTTTTATTAAGTCCCGTTCCAAAAAGTGCATCAATCACAATAGCATTTGCTTCAATGAGAGGAAAATCTTCTGCTGTTTTTAGAAAATAAATTTGCAAACCTATTGAACGCAATCGTTCAAGATTTACTTCGAAATCGGGTGAGCCGGTAGAGCCTGATTCGACAACATAAATGGTGACGGCATAATTTTTTTGAACCAACAATCTGGCAACTGCCAAACCATCTCCGCCATTATTGCCTTTGCAGCAAAAAACTTTAAGATCAGAAGAAGAGGGATAGTGTTTCAATATCCAATCAACGCACTCCGTCGACGCCCGCTCCATTAAATCTATGGATGCAATTGGTTCATTTTTTATTGTAAAGGCATCCCAATTCTTGATTTGAGCAGAAGAAAATATTTTCACAAGAGTAAATTTATTAACTAACGTCAACGCCTATACGCCTAGATATCTTTCCTGTATGATCCGGAGATGATGATTCATGTGCCCCACAGTAATGAACCCCAAAGCCGCAGGCGTCGTCGTATAATTACTGGCTTTACCAACCTTATTCAGCATTGCATCCGTAAAGCTGTTAAATAAAAATTCCGTTGATTTACGTGTTGCGGAAAATTCACTGATAAGTTCCTTCCAGTTACGTGCATCGGCATTGGAATTGGCGGCGTACAGGTTTTCATCAAACGAGGGAAGAATATTCTGTTCACCTCTTGCGAAACACATAGCCCTGTAAGTGAATACCCTTTCTGCATCAATAATATGTTGCAGTACTTCCTTGATCGACCATTTATCTTCTGCATAACGTCTCAACGATAATTCTTCAGTGATGGTTTCCAAAAATGCTTCACCGGGAATCGACTGATTTTTGAATGCAGTCATGAGATCATCTTCTTTTACCTGGTCCATGTATTTCTGAAAGTACCCGGGATAGGAACCGGCATATGGTTTAGCCATAAATAGTATTTAGACTACAAAATTAATTTTTATAAAAATAAAACCCGGCATAAGATCAGCCGGGTTTTATTTGTGCACCATTTATGAAGATTAATCCAGTCTTGTTCTGTGGATTTTATTTTTCGGAAGTTTTTCCTTTTCTTTAAAACGATCACCTTTCAATGTAGCTGCGAGTTTTACTGCATCGTATGCGTTTACTTCTCCTCCCGATACTGATATGTCAGAAAGATTTACCATGACGGGCGCTTTCGTGCTATCTCCATTTTCTTCATCCGCCGGTGTGTCCTGCGTACCGGGCAAAATTACTTTTTGTGTTATCGGCTCTGCTGATTTCATGATCACATATTTTAGCTGATCAGCACTCAGGTCGGGAAAATATTCCAGCAACAGCGCTGCTACACCGGCTACCACAGGACATGCCATGCTTGTACCGGAATATTTACCATATTTATCTCCGCCGGGTAAAGTAGAATAAATATTGACGCCCGGGGCAAATACATCTACGTCTTTCTTACCGTAATTGCTAAAACTGGCGGTAAATCCCCCATTGGTGGAATCGCCGCTTGCACCCACCGTAATGAAAGCCTGGGCGGTGCCGGAGCCATCTGCATAAAATGGATTTGGAAAATTGTAGGTTGTATCAAGGTCTTTGTGATCATTTCCGGCTGCATGCACCAACAATACCCCTTTGCTTTGCGCATATTTCACCGCATCGTCTACCCAGCTTTTTTCCGGGGAAAATGGTTTACCAAAACTCATACTTATAATTTGCGCACCATTATCTACCGCATAGCGAATTGCATTGGCGATGTCCTTATCATGTTCATCACCATCGGGCACTGCGCGAATCATCATGATGCGTACATTGTCTGCAACCCCATTCATGCCAATGCCGTTATTTCTTACTGCAGCAATAATGCCGGAGCAATGCGTACCGTGAGAAGGCGTACCAGCCATTACATCATTGTTCCCATAATAGCGATCATTTATATCATTTTCATTGTCTTTTACAATTTCATCGCGATAATTTTCCGGTGGAGTAGTAGCTGCTTCCCCCTTCCGGATCTGTCCTTTCAGGTCTTCGAGTATGTCTGTGTTCTTGATGCTGTAATCATTGTTCAGCTTACAAATATTCAGGTAGATATTTGCCGCTGTCTTCGCCATTAAATTATCGGAAGTGTAAGACTGGAGATCGTTGCCGGAGAATTCTTTTTTACCCAAATCCTGTGCGATCAATGAATCACCTTCTTCCAGCCTTGGCAGAATATGTTCCATGAACTCCAGTTCTTTGGGGTTTACATCACCCACCACTTCGCTTTTTGCACGGATATATTCTTCCACTTCGGCGCGTTGGGCTTCATCCATGTTGGTAGTATCTGGGATGCTATCGCCATATTTAGGATGCAGACTCCAGTACACTCTTGCGGCTTCATAAGAATCCTGGTGAACATTTTTTCCATCTTTGCCACCGATGAAGTTCCATCCATATACATCATCCACGTAACCATTATGATCATCATCGATACCATTGCCGGGAATTTCTCCGGGGTTGTGCCACAATATTGATTTCAGGTCTTCCTGTGTAGTATCTACGCCGCTATCGATCACAGCCACTACTACGGTCTTACTTTGTCTTCCTTTCAAAAAGTCGTAGGCTTTATCAAGGCTGATGCCATAATAACCCGTAGCGCTTCTGTCCATTTCCCACCAGTCGTTGGGAGCTACCTTCGCGTCTTTTTCCGCCGTACCCTGCGCCGATGACCATACCGGCAAAGTCGCGGTAAAGCAGAGGATAATAAAAAGCTGTTTAAAATTTAATTTCATTTTGTTGGTTTATAAATTTACGAAGTACAAATATTGAAAAATTACGGAAATATTGGTTGCCGCTGGTAAAGATTATGGAATTTTTTTGTTAAGGGCCGTACTAAAAGCTCTTTCGAATGCTTCGCAAGCTTTCATAAAGACCATCACGGGAAGATTGCTATATTTGTTTTGATTAGAAACATGAAAATAAAAGATTTACAGATTGATTCATATAGGTAATTGGAGAATATCCATTTTGATTTTACATTGAAGCACAAAATTTAGTTGATTTATTAGATTTAGATAACCCAATACTGGCAGACAATCGAAGAAAATATGTCTCTCGATTGCGGAAATACATGCAAACTTATAATTTAGACAAAGTAGCTTATTTTAATGATTTAATTCAGGATGATCCAAGGAGTATCTATTATTTGCGAGCGATTAGGGAGGAATTTAATATAGATCTTTGGGAAAAATTAAAATGATAGTTCCTTATCAAGATTTCCTTACTTTATTAGTAACAGTGGATAGTCTCACACCGTAAACTTTATCCCCTGCGCCAGCGGTAACTTTGTTGAATAATTAATCGTATTGGTTTGCCGGCGCATGTATGCCTTCCATGAATCGCTGCCGCTTTCGCGACCACTGCCTGTCTCTTTTTCGCCGCCAAAAGCGCCGCCAATCTCTGCGCCGGATGTTCCGATGTTAACATTAGCAATGCCGCAATCGCTGCCTGCCTGCGAAAGGAATAGTTCGCTTTCACGAATATTTAAAGTGAAGATGGCACTCGACAAACCCTGCGGAACACCGTTCTGTATGGCAATGGCTTCTTCAATAGTCTTGTATTTTATCAAATACAAAATCGGTGCAAATGTTTCGGTTTGCACAATCTGCATTTCATTGGTTACTTCTGCAATGCAAGGCTTCACGTAGCATCCGCTTTCAAATCCTTTGCCGGAAAGCGCGCCACCCGCTACCGCAAACTTTCCTCCCTGTTTTTTACATTGCTCAATTGCATTAATATACATTTTTACGGCGTCTTTATCAATCAATGGCCCCACATGATTGCCTTCCTGTAAAGGATTACCAATCTTTAGTTGCCTGTACGCGTTGACGAGTTTCTTTTTAAAAGCATCATACACTTCTTCCTGTATAATGAGTCTTCGTGTGGTAGTGCATCTTTGCCCCGCAGTCCCCGCAGCGCCAAACAATGCACCAATTAACGCTATATCAAGATCAGCATTTTTTGAAATAATAATGGCATTGTTACCGCCCAGTTCCAATAAACTTTTTCCCAACCTTGCACTCACCCTGGTGCCGAGTGCTTTGCCCATTTTCACAGAACCTGTTGCAGACACCAATGCAATCCTGGTATCATCGCTCATCCATTCACCGACATTTCTTCCGCCGGTAACGAGATTACAAACCCCTTCAGGCACTCTGTTTTCTTTCAACACTTTTGAAATGATGTTGAAGCAGGCAACGCCGCACAACGGCACTTTTTCTGAAGGCTTCCATACACATACATCGCCACAAACCATTGCTATCATGGCATTCCAGCTCCATACTGCCACGGGAAAATTAAATGCAGAAATAATACCCACAACCCCAAGCGGATGCCATTGCTCATACATGCGATGACCGGGTCTTTCGCTGTGCATGGTGAGTCCATATAATTGTCGCGATAAACCAACAGCCAAATCACAGATGTCGATCATCTCCTGCACTTCGCCCATTCCTTCCTGCAGGCTTTTGCCCATTTCATAGCTCACGAGTTTTCCCAGATCATTTTTTTGCAGCCTCAACTCGTTACCAATCTGCCTGATGACTTCACCTCGTTTAGGTGCGGGCCACAGTCGCCATTCCAGAAAAGCCTTTTGTGCTGTTTCAATTACTGTATAGTAAGTTTTTTCGTCGCAACTGGTGACGTTTGCAATTTGCTTACCATCCACCGGCGAAAAAGAAATTATTTTTTCACCTCCGGCATTAAACCATTTTGTTCCTGTAGATATACCTTTGTTTTCTTTATTGATCTGCAATCGCTTTAAAAATTCCATAGTTTATTTTTTAGCAAAACTATGATGTTTATAACTTTCATGCTATGATCTTATAACATCTCTTGCATCTGAATTTTATTCTTCCTATATTTAGTCACCCAAAGTTTTTTGCCTGGTTATTTAATTGAACGCCACCCACTGTGTTTGCTAATCCTTATTGATATTTTTTGATAATGTTTAAATTTTATAACCTTTTAATTTCATTTTATGAGCAAAGCGAAAAAAGAAAAGATGTCGTTTGGCTATGGGTGGTTGCCCGACCTGCCTGACCAACGCGATCTCATGTATTCGGCGCCGATACAAATTATAAAAAAACTTCCCTCCAAAGTTGACCTTCGCTCTAAATGTCCCAAAGTGTACAACCAGGGTGCACTGGGTAGTTGCACGGCCAATGCGCTCTCAGGAGCTTATGAATTTGTAAGAAAGAAACAGCGATTAAAAGATTTTATGCCGTCGCGGTTATTTCTTTATTATAATGAACGTGTAATGCAAAATACAGTAAGCTCCGACAGCGGTGCTTATATCAGGAATGGAATAAAGTCGCTGAACAAAACAGGGATATGCCCGGAAAAGGAATGGCCTTATGTGATCTCAAAGTTTGCAGATAAGCCTCCAAAAAAGTGTTATGATGATGCACTGAAGTCAACGGTAAAAAGTTATCAAAGACTGACCAATACCAACCTGACACAATTGCAATCCTGTTTATCGCAGGGTTTTCCCTTTGTGTTTGGTTTTACGGTGTATGAGAGTTTTGAATCGCAGCAGGTGGCCAAAACCGGAATGATGCCGATGCCGAAGCCGCAGGAAAAAGTGTTGGGTGGTCATGCGGTGATGGCGGCAGGATATGACGATTCAAAGCAGGCGGTGCTGGTGAGAAATTCATGGGGTACTGACTGGGGGGTTCGTGGATATTTTTATATGCCTTACGGTTATATTACCAACAGTAACCTGTGTGATGACTTTTGGACGATAAGGATTGTTTGACATATCAATTGATTTGAAAAAGAGCCTTTGGTAATCACATCGGCTCTTTTTTATTTTTATCTTGAAAAAATATTTTTCGATAATGGCTGACGCGGAAGAAATAAAACTGAAGACAGGCGAAAGTGCAACAATAAAATGTAAAGGACTTGGCACCGCCGGTTATCAATGGGATTATACGATTGATAAAGCAGGAGTGATCAATATTTCAAAAGATTTGGTAATGCCTCCGGCAAAAAAAAGGCAGCCCGTTGGCACAAGTGCTGATGAAACTTTTACCATCACAGCCAACAAAAAAGGGACAGCCAATATTTATCTTTCTCAAAAAAGGAGCTGGGAAAAGGAACCTGTGAATGAAAGAAGGGTGGTGGTAGTGGTGAGTTAGAGGTTCGTTAACTGGTGATCCGGATACGGATTGTTCAATTATCTTAAGGTTTAATTTTTTTCTTCGTATACTCTTTGCCGTTAGTATCCAATAAGTTTTTTCAACAATTAAACAATCATCAATTTAACTATTAATATTGCTCATGCTCATTCGGAAAATCTTTTGATTTCACATCATGAATATATTGTTGCACTGCGTTAGTTACCTGCTCATGAAGATTGAGATATGTTCTTAAGAAACGTGGCCTGAATTCTGTATTGATGCCGAGCATATCATGCATCACTAAAACCTGTCCATCACATGCAGGACCGGCGCCGATGCCGATAGTCGGAATAGATAAATTTTCCGTTACCTCTTTTGCAAGGGATGCCGGAATTTTTTCCAAAACAATTCCGTAGCAGCCTGCCTCCTGCAGGAGGATGGCATCGCGTTTTAGCTTTTCAGCTTCTTCTTCTTCTTTTGCCCTGACCGTATAGGTTCCGAATTTGTAAATTGATTGTGGTGTTAATCCGAGATGTCCCATCACGGGAACTCCGGCGCTGATAATTCTTTTTACCGATTCAATTACTTCTTCACCACCTTCCAGTTTTATAGAATGTGCCCCGGTCTCCTTCATGATCCTGATGGTAGAGTTCAATGCTTCTTTACTGTTTCCCTGGTAGCTGCCGAAAGGAAGATCAACGAGGATCAACGAACGGTTGCAACCCCGCACTACTGAAGATGCATGGTAGATCATTTGGTCCAGCGTGATGGGCAGCGTTGTTTCGTGACCAGCCATCACATTACTGGCGCTGTCACCCACAAGAATTACGTCTATTCCTGCCGCATCAAAAATTTTTGCAAAAGAATAGTCGTAAGCAGTGATCATGGAAATCTTTTCTCCTGACTGCTTCATTTTAGAAAGCGTATGGGTAGTAATTTTTTTTACTTCTGTTGTTACTGACATAAAATAAGGTTTTGGAAAAGCGACAGTGGAGATGGCTCTGCGTTAGAATAAAACAAACCCCGGAGCGTTCGCGGAGTAAATGTAGAGATATTTTATTTAAAAGTGTTTTGTTTGCTATTCCGGGTGAACCTTATCTTTGATTTCTTCCCAAAGATGTTGCACCAGTCCGTCAGCTAACCCGATCTTAGGAACATAAATTTCATTGGCGTTTGCCCACTTCATCACGTTTACATATATCTGCAATGCCGGAACAATTACATCAGCACGGTCTTCACGCAGATTATAAATTTTGATTCGATCTTCGAGGCTGACATTACTTAGTTCCTTGTAATAATCACGGAGCAATTGGAGCGGGAGAGGCTTCGAATCTTTTCTCCGGCTCAGAGAAAATACTTTGTTGATGTTACCGCCGGAGCCGATAGCAATTACTTCTTTATATCCTTTTGTTTTTTCCTTAATGGCATCCTTCATTTCATCCCACATTTTTTCATCTACTTTTTGCTGCAGCAACCTGATGGTACCAATGTTATACGAATCTTTAAAAACTAATTTGTTGTTACCGAAAAAAGTAAGCTCTGTACTTCCGCCACCAACATCGATGTATAAATAGGAATGGTCTTTATCAAGATTTTCGGCCACGTGATTCTCGTATATAAACGATGCTTCTTCACCTCCGGAGATCACCTCTATTTCGATTCCGGTTTCTTTTTTTACCTGGTCAATTATTTCGGCACTGTTGCTGGCATCACGCATAGCAGAAGTGGCACATGCTTTCAGATATTTTACTTCGTAGGCATGCAGGAGGTTAATATATGCCTTCATGGTGTGGAGCAGTAACTCTATCCTGTGTCCGGAAATTTTTCCTGTTTCAAACACATCAAAACCTAATCGCAGCGGTACGCGGGTGAGCGATACTTTATTAAACGATGCTTTGTTTTTTTCGTCTACGGTTACCTCAGAGATTAGTAGTCTTGCTGCGTTACTTCCAATGTCAATGGCTGACAACTTCATCCGCTACATATTTTTTCTTTAAAAGATAATTATAAGTTTCAATTTGAGAACGTACTCTCTTATCGCCCTCATGCGGTACATACTGGTTCGATAACCCGTTATTAAGAATTCTTGCCTTGGTATTATCTGCGAGTTCTATATCCAACATGGCTTTCAGTTCCTCTTTAATGTCCTTATCATAAATGGGGCAGGTGGCTTCCACTCGATGATCAAGATTTCGTACCATCCAGTCAGCTGATGAAATGAAATACCTTTCCTTGCCATCGTGATGAAAGATCATTACCCGCGCATGTTCCAGGTATTCATCTACGATGCTGATGGCCTTTACTGTTTTTTTAAATTTCTTATTTTCCGTATACATGCAGCAGACACCGCGTATGATCATCTTTATTTTTACGCCTGCTCTTGCCGCATCATATAACTTCAGTATAAGTTCCTCGTCACTTAATGAATTTAACTTCAGAAGGATGGAGGCATAGCGTCCCTGCCTTGCGCTTTTAATTTCCCGATCAATGAGCTGATGCAGGCTTTTTCTCGTAGTGGCAGGGCTAACGAATAATGCCTGGCAGCCTTTTAAATGCTGCGGATTTTTTGGGTCTTCGAGATAATTAAAAATCCTGTTCACATCCGACATGATATGCCGGTTGCTGGTCAGTAAACAATGGTCTGCGTATACTCTTGCTGTTTTTTCATTGAGATTACCGGTGCTTACAAATCCGACGTAGATAGTATGATTATTTACGCGCTTTTTTATAAGACAAATTTTTGCATGAATTTTCACGTTGGGAAAACCAATGATCACCTTTACTCCTGCCTCTTCCAGTCTCTCTTTCCATTCCAGGTTGGCTTCTTCATCAAACCGGGCGCGAAGTTCCAGAACGACAGTTACCGACTTGCCATTTCGCACGGCATTGGTAAGGGCGTTAATGATATTGGAACGTGGCGCCAGGCGATAACAGGTGAGCTTAATGCTGACTACATCCGGCGCAATGGCGGCCTCAATCAGTAAATCAATTACGGAATCAAAAGAATGGTAGGGAAAATTCAGCAACACATCCCGTTCCAATATAACGTTTGTTACACTGTTGGCGCCTTTTAACAATGGATGAATAAAAGGTTTTTTTCTCGGATTTTTTGTTTGGAAAACTTCATCCGGAAAATTCATGAAGTCTTTGAAGTTATGAATCCGTCCGCTGGATTGAATGTGATCTTTATTGGTAAGCCCTAATTTTTTAATGAGGTAATTTAAAAGATCGCTGTCGATTTCTTTGTCGAAAATGAACCGGACAGGTTTACCTTTCTTTCGATTCTTCAAACCTTTTTCAATTTTTTGAATAAGCGAAGTGGAGACGTCGTTGTCGATATCTATCTCAGCATCTCTTGTCACCTTGATAATATGCGATGAAAAAGTGTCATAGCCGAAGTAAGAGAAAATATGGGGAAGGCAAAACCTGATAATGTCTTCCAGCAAAATGATGTAATGATTGTCGGATTGTGATGGAAGAATTACAAAGCGCTCCAGTCGCGACGGAACCGACACCAGTGCAAATCGTTGCGGAATGCTGCCATCGCTGATAGAAAGCTTGCAGGCAAGGTAAATGGACTTATCATTCAACGTAGGAAATGTCTGGATGTTTTCGATCATCAATGGCACGATATTGCTTCGCACGGTGTCATTAAAATAATTTAAGATGAAGGCTTGCTGCTCGTGATTGAGGTGTTTATCATCCACGAGGAAAATCCTTTGCTTTCTCAGTTCCTGAATGATCTTCGTCCAGGTACGGTTAAACTGATTTTGCTGGTTGGTAACGATCACATTGATTTCTTCGAGAATTTTATCCGGAGTTTGTTCCATGTGCATATTGGCTTTGTTGCCGAATTCTATCATACGCCTCAACGTAGCTACCCGTACACGAAAAAATTCATCAAGATTGTTGGAGAAAATGCCTAGGAAACGAATACGTTCGCGGAGGGGTACCGTCTCATCAGCGGCCTCCTGCAATACTCTTGCGTTAAATGCGAGCCAACTTATATCCCGTACAATTATTCTTCGTTTGTCCATATACGTTAGTCTATCGGTTTTTCATTTTTTCTCCCGAGGAAGCCATTCGGCTAATAATACCGGTTGTAGAAACCCCATCCTTTAAGGGAATGATCTTTACACTGCCGCCGTTTGCCATAACTTCTTTTGCACCCACAACGGTGTCCAAAGTATAATCTCCGCCTTTTACCAGCACATCCGGCATAATGCTCACTATCAGATTCAATGGGGTATCTTCCTCAAAAATCGTAACAGCATCTGCCATAATCAGTGATGCCAGTAGGAGCGAGCGCGAATATTCATTGTTTACCGGCCTGCTTTCACCCTTTAATCTTTTCACCGAGGTATCGCTGTTTACGCCCACAATTAATATGTCTGCAAAGGCCGCAGCATCTGACAGAATTTTTATATGCCCTTCATGCAAAATATCAAATACGCCATTAGTGAAGGCGATTTTTTTATTCTTTAATCTCCACCTTTTTACCTGCAATAATAGTTGCGGTAAAGTAAAGATGCGTTCAGGTATTTTATTGCTTTGCTTCATTTTTATTTCTGTTGGTATATATCAATAAACCTAAGCTAATCAGACCTGCCACAACGATAATAGCCGTGGTGACACCCCATATAAGCCATCCAAAAGAAATATTATCTATATTATATATCAGGAGTACCTGTTGTATGGCAACGGGAAAAGCGCCAATACCACCGGGCGCCACGATCATAGCTAATGTTGCAAGCGACAAAACACTGAAAGCAGCACCAAATCCTAATCCTGATGTTGCATCAAGAGCATAGAAGCCAACATATATTTCCAAAAGATACATGGCCCAGATGAAGATTGACCACAGGATGAAAGCCCTTCTTCTCTTTAAGCGAAATATGGTGGTGATGCCCTCTTTAAGGCCGGTATAAATTCCTTTGATAGTAAGAATATGCCGGTGATCGGAATATTTGCGGAAGATCCACCGCATGATCACAATAAATATAATTGCCGCAATGATCAATATGATAAACAACTGCAACCAGGGAAAATTGGCATGCTGGGCCTTAATCGCATCAATTTTATTTTTTACAAAGGAACTTACTGTGTCTATCTGGATGAGTATGCTGATGATGATTATAAAAAAATAACTTACCAGGTCAAACACACGTTCTGTTACCATAGTGCCTACCAACTTGTTTACCGGAATTTTTTCATAACGCCCGAGCATGGTGCATCTCAAAATTTCCCCGGCCCTTGGTATAAATGTATTGGCAAGGTATCCGCACATTACAGAATAGAAGGTGTTCGGTGTAGAAGGATGATATCCCATCGGTTCTATCATGATCATCCATCTACGCGCGCGCGCCCAGTGACTCGTGAGTGCCACTATAGCAACCGGCAAAATGACAATATACCGTGCATGTAGCAGCGATTGCCGGAACTGTACAGATTCTTCAGGTGTCATCTCGCTCAACTGCCACCACATCAGAAAAATTCCGATGCCCAAAAAAAACAGGTATTGTATGACCGCGAAAATTTTCTTTCTCATAGACAACTACAAGATAACACAGAATTAATTCTCCTGCTTTACCAAAATATTATCAATCAGTCGCACATTATCTAAATAGGCTGCAATCAAAAGAACCAGGTCCTTATCTTTTTCATCGCCGGAAGTGATCTGTAGATCGTGGGCACGGGCAAGCTCCAGGTAATCTACCGTGAATCCGCGTTTCTTCAGATTATCCATTGCACCGCTTTTTAATTTGTTGAAATCGTTGCTCCGAAGCTGTCGTCTGATGGCAACGAGGGTTTTGTGCAGTTCCGATGCGTGATCTCTTTCTTGCGCTGTGAGTCTTAGATTCCGGCTGCTCATGGCAAGCCCGTTCTTCTCACGAACAATGGGTTCTATCATCACTGTTACTTTCAAATCCATTGACTCGATCAGTTTTTTTATCACAAGACATTGCTGATAATCTTTTTGACCAAGAAACAAAAAATCAGGTTTCACAATGAGAAGTAGTTTTTCTACTACAAGACAAACACCCTGGAAGTGTCCGGGCCGGAATTTTCCTTCCAAAATTCGTTCGAGGTTGCCAAGCTCATAATGCTTGTGCCTGGATGCCTCGTCCGGATACATTTCGTGCACAGAAGGTATAAACAATATATCACAGCCACTTTCTTCGAGCATCAAAATATCATTCTCCATGGCAGAAGGGTATTTTTCAAAATCTTCCGGATTATTAAACTGCACAGGGTTTACAAAGATGCTGCAAACTGTTATATCGGCTTTTTTTCTGCTTTGCCTGATGAGGGATATGTGGCCTTGGTGCAAAGCACCCATTGTGGGAACAAATCCGACAGTCAGATTTTTTTCCCTCTCAAGATCGAGATGCTTGCGAACATCATTCGAAAATTTAAATATGATCATAGTGCCCTGGAAATGTCGCCTGACGCGTGTTTTTACGTATTGAACAAAAAAATTGTAACTTTGCCGCCGGTTTTAAAAAACCGTTAAGCTAAATTAACCGGAGCAAATGTCAACAAAGAAAAGAATTTTATTTATTGCAAATGAGATGTCTCCCTACCTCGAGGTTACAGAATTTGCTGAAATTGTAAATAGGCTTGCAATAAAAGCCAATGAAAACGGTATAGAAGTTCGCTGCATTATGCCCCGATTTGGTATCATCAACGAACGCCGCCACAGGCTTCATGAAGTAGTACGGCTCTCCGGTATTAATGTTACCATCGGAGGCGATGATTATCCACTGGTGATAAAAGTTGCTTCTTTACCCAACGCACGTCTTCAAATCTACTTCCTCGACAATGAAGATCTCTTCAAAAGAAAAACATTGTTTCATGATGAGAATGAAAAGTGGTTTGATGATAACGTATTGAGAACGGTACTTTTTTGTAAAGGAGCTTTGGAAACGGTTAAGAAATTTGGCTGGCCACCCGATATCATTCATTGCAGCGGCTGGATGACCGGGCTCATTCCTATGTATATCAGGACTGCCTACAAAAAAGAGCCGGTTTTCAGCAATTGTAAGGTGGTATTTACCATCGGACAGAACACCTTTAAAGAAAAGATTGGTCACGATTTCTTAAAGCTTGCGAATATCAGCCCTAACATTAAGGAAAAAGACCTTGAACCTTTCAAAGATGCAAATAATACTGCCATGTTCAGAGGCGGGGCCACTTTTGCCGATGCCATTACCTTTGGTGCTGATAAAGTAGACAAAAAGCTAGCGGAGGATTTCAGCAAGGTGAGAGGCAAAAAGGTGATTAAATACGATCCGGAATCTGACCTCAGCGAATACCTTCAGTTATATCATACACTCGCCGAAAGATAGTTTTGTAACTGCATCGGTCAATGGGAATTGCATGAATTAACTTATTCGTGAATAAATGCATTTTGTTCAATCATCGCGAACCTATATTTTTGCCGCCTTAATTAAAATAATATTATGCCATATTTATTTACGTCGGAATCCGTGAGCGAAGGTCATCCCGATAAAATTGCAGACCAGATAAGCGATGCGCTAATTGATAACTTTCTTGCATTCGATCCTGACAGTAAGGTAGCCTGCGAAACATTAGTAACTACCGGTCAGGTAGTATTGGCGGGTGAAGTAAAATCAAAAGCCTACCTCGATGTTCAGGAAATTGCCAGGGATGTAATTCGGAAAATTGGCTATACCAAGAGCGAGTATATGTTTGAAGCAAATTCATGTGGCATCTTTTCCGCCATTCATGAGCAGTCTGCCGACATCAACCAGGGTGTTGACAGAAAAAAGAAAGAAGAGCAGGGCGCGGGCGACCAGGGAATGATGTTTGGATATGCTACTAACGAAACTGCCAATTACATGCCACTGGCCTTGGATCTTGCGCATAATATCTTAGTCGAATTAGCGGCAATAAGGAGAGAAAATAAAGAAATGAAATACCTGCGCCCGGATGCAAAGAGCCAGGTGACGCTGGAATACGGTGATAATGGGAAACCACAACGCATCGACGCAATCGTTGTTTCCACGCAGCACGATGATTTTGACAGCGAAGATAAAATGCTGAAAAAGATATCTGATGATATCAGGAAGATCTTAATTCCGCGTATCATAAAAAAGTATCCGCAATATGCAGGCCTTTTCAATAATAAAATAAAATATCATATTAACCCAACGGGAAAGTTTGTGATAGGCGGACCGCACGGGGATACCGGGCTTACCGGAAGAAAAATAATTGTGGATACTTACGGGGGAAAAGGAGCACATGGTGGCGGCGCATTCAGTGGTAAAGATCCCAGCAAGGTAGACAGAAGTGCGGCTTATGCTACAAGGCATATTGCCAAGAATCTTGTAGCGGCAGGTATCTGCGATGAAGCGCTGGTACAGGTTTCCTACGCCATTGGTGTAGCAGAGCCAACGAGCATTTATGTAAATACCTTTGGTACCTCAAAAGTGAAATTCAGTGATGGTGAGATTGCGGAAAAGTTGAAATCCATTTTTGATATGCGCCCTTACTATATTGAAAAGAGATTGAAACTACGCAACCCGATCTATTCGGAAACGGCTTCCTACGGGCATATGGGCCGCAAGAACGAGATCAAGGAGAAAACATTCAACCTGCCGAATGGTAAACCTAAAAAGGTGAAGGTGGAATTATTTACATGGGAGAAACTGGATTATGTGGGCAAACTAAAGAAGGTATTTGGATTATAATATTATTTGACCAAAAAGACAGCCCTCAGTAATGGGGGCTTTTTGTTTGCAGTTTATTCCGGTAAATTTGAAAAGTGAGACAACCTAAACGTTTTGTTCAGCAACATCGTCCGAAAAAAAATCTGTTGATTGCCGGCATTGATACTACGATTGCCGCGATGAAAGACGGCGTTCAATTGGAAAGGATCTATTTGTTATCCACGCTTCACGGGGATGCGGTGGAACAATTAAAAAATATTGCCGAAGCAGGAGGAGTACCTGTAAACAAAGTCCCTTCGGAAAAACTGAAGAGCTTCAATATCGAAGATCATCGTGGATGCGTGGCCGTTAGGTCCAAAATTCATTACCAGCAGTTGCAGGATGTCATATCATTCATCGTTGAAAAAGGCGAGTCTCCTTTACTGTTGATGTTGGATGGTATAACCGATATCAGGAATATCGGCGCAATCGCCCGGAGTGCCTGGAGCTGTGGTGTACACGCAATCATTATTCCCGAAAAAGGAGTGGGGGCGCTCAACGAAGATGCTATCACCACTTCGGCGGGCGCACTGGAAAATATAATTGTCAGCCGGGTGAAAAGTATTGCTGATGCCATTGATGAGATGCATTTGAATGGCATCCGTGTTTTTGCAAGCGAAATGACTGCCGCAACCAGGATTTTTGAAATCAATTTCAAAGAACCCTGCGCCGTCATTCTTGGCAGCGAAGATAAAGGCATTCATCCGACGCTATATAAAATGTGTGATGAAGTATTCAGTATTCCGATGCAAAATAATTTTGAATCGCTCAATGTATCGGTAGCAGCAGGGATGATTTTGTATGAGGCGATGAAACAACGCTACACTTCCTGATTTGATAAACTTATTATTCGATGCAACAATTGAAGATCATAGAGTGCCCGAGAGACGCAATGCAGGGATGGCCACATTTTATTCCCACGAAAAAGAAAATTGAATACATCAGTCAATTGTTGCAGGTGGGTTTTGATACAATCGACTTCGGAAGTTTTGTGTCGCCAAAAGCAATTCCTCAAATGGCCGATACCAGGGAGGTTATTGGCCATTTGTCAATGGACAATACTGAGACCAGGCTGCTGGCAATTATCGCTAATGTACGTGGAGCAACAGATGCGGCCTCGTATGAAAAGATCACTTATCTGGGTTTCCCATTTTCCATTTCGCAGACTTTCCAACTGCGAAATACGAACCGTACTATGGAGCAATCGCTTGGTCACGCCATCGAAATAAAAAATATCTGCGACAGGAAAAACAAGCAACCGGTCATTTATATTTCAATGGCTTTTGGAAATCCTTATAGCGACGAATACAATGAAGATATGGTGCTGCAATGGGCAAGCAAACTTGTGGAAGAAGGAATTCAAATCATTTCGATTGCCGATACGGTAGGTGTGGCCACTCCTGAGCAGGTGGCATCGGTTACTAAAAAAGTGATTGATGCATTTCCCGAAATTGAAGTGGGCCTTCATTTGCATTCAACCCATAAAAATCGCCAACAAAAAATAGATGCTGCTCTCAACGCGGGTTGCATGCGTTTTGACGGAGCGCTGAAAGGCATCGGTGGCTGCCCGATGGCTGATGACGTGTTAGTCGGCAATATGGATACCGAATGGATGATTGACTATTTTGAACAAGTAAAAATAGCACCGCCAATTAATAAAAAAGCACTTGCTGAAAGTGTACAACTGGCAGGCGAAATTTTCCGATAAATATTTTGTAAATGCAGTTCATGTTAAACGCTGATATTAACCCTCTCAGAGAAAAAATTTCTTACGCTGATAAGATAATGCTCATGGGTTCGTGCTTTACGGAACACATTGGTAATGCACTGACAGAACTGAAATTTCAGATGTTACAAAATCCGAATGGCATCTTATTCAGCCCGGATGCCGTTTGCAGGGCATTGAACTCTTACATTGATAACAGACAATACATCGAAAATGATCTGTTCTACCTTAATGAAGTGTGGAATAGCTGGCAGCACCATTCCCGGTTTTCAAATATTGATAAAGCGGTTTGCCTGCAAAACATTAACGCGTCGCAAAATGCAGCACATGAGTTTTTAAGAGACGCGGATTGGCTTTTTATAACGCCTGGTTCTGCGTTCATCTATCACCTCATTCACAATCCGTCATCTGCTGGCCCGGCGGTTGCCAATTGCCATCGTGCACCTGCCAATTGGTTTGAAAAAAAATTGTTGCCGGTAAAAGAAATCAGCGCGCTTTTAAATGATACCATTGCAAACATCAAAGTGTATAATTCAAAATGTAAAATCATTTTTACCATCAGTCCCGTACGCCATATCCGCGATGGCATTGTGGAAAATAATCGCAGCAAGGCAAGATTGATTGAAGCATTACATTCGGTAATTGAAACCCATGATCATTGTTTTTATTTCCCGGCGTACGAACTGGTGATTGATGTGCTGCGGGATTATCGCTTCTACGATACCGACCTGGTGCATCCGAATTATGCCGCAACTGAATTTGTAATGGAAAAATTTATCGAAACATCCATGGATGCCAACACACAGGAGATCATGCAACAGGTGAAGCAGGTAGTTATCGCCAGGAAACACAAACCACTACAGCCGCAAACGCAGGCCCATGCTAAATTTTTACAAACGAATCTTGAAAAAACGAGGGTATTGCAAAAACAATATTCTTTTTTAGATCTGAAGCAAGAGATTGAATATTTTTCGGCAGCGCCGGATCGTTAATATTCAACGAATCTTATCCCGTTAGATTCCAACTCTATTAAAACCGGTTCATAGATTTCCGGAAGTATCGGAAGGTGCAGTCCGGTCATTCTGATCTTTCCCTGCAGGATCAGTTTCGCCGCGATTCCCAGGGGTAGCCCGACCGTTTTTGCCATGGCAGTATGTATTTCGTCGTTACCTTTTACGATAAGGCAACTTTTTTTTTCTTTTATTTCGCTATGGTGGATATAGCTGATCTCATGCAGCATCACGATCATATCCCTGTCATGAGGTTTCATGGCCAGTTTTTTTTCAAGGATGTTTTGAAGAAGGACAGCAGAATTTTTTTTATCAATGTCGATAGCATCATCATTATTCAAGCCTAAAAAAGATACCTGCTTTTCAAATTCTGATTCGGCCTGTTCGCTTTGAAAATGAAAACCTGAATGGCTCATTTTTAGTTGAAACCACTCGCGGTACGTGGTACAGTTTGCTATTTTCGTATAATCGTCAACGTTAGTAAGCCCCATTTTCACAAAGGCATTCCAGCCACGGCAAAACGAAGGGTGGCGGAGGGTTGTCCTGATAAACGTGTCAGCATTATGCAATTGGTAGGTGTCGAGGTAACTTAGCGAATCGCGGTTGGCATACCATGCCAAAGGGAAAAGCCCGGGGATATCAACTGCCCGATTATTTTCAAAAATTGCCTCATAGGGCAGGGTAGTGGCAGTTCCGTTAATCTTAAACACTGCACCGGAAGAGCCTGCCATTACTACATTTGATGGGTTCCAGGTAAACTTGTAGTGCCATGGATTATCATCGCTCTCGGGAGCAATCAGTCCACCGCAATGAGATTTGAAAGAAACAATTTTTCCGCCTTCGTTATTAATTTGGCGAATTATTTTCATAGCACTCATATGGTCAATGCCCGGATCAAGTCCCATCTCGCAAAGAAACAGCAACCCGTTGTTTGCAATTTCGGTTTCCAGCTCTTTTATTTTTTGATCGACGTATGATGCAGTCAATAAGTGTACCCTGAAATGAAGACAATCTTCCGCCACTAAAAAGTGAAGCGGAGGGGGTAACATAGAGATTACCAAATCGGCTTGTCCGATCAGGTCTCTTCTTTTTTCCGATTCACTCACATCAATCGATATAGCAACGGCGCGGTTACATCCGTGAATTTTTGATTGAGCCAATTGCAGGCCGGCATCGCAAACGACTAACCGGAATTCGGTTCCGTCGTTAAGGTCACACAAATATTCAATAAGGCTCGTGGCAGACTTGCCAGCCCCGAAAATCAAAATAGTTTTCATTCTGTTATTTTCAAATCCTAAAAAGTTCAATGCCGCTACATGCAGATTCTTCACATCAAAGGAAAGAATAAAACGCCTGAAAAAGAATGCTTCCGGAAGCGAATTCTTTTCCACAAAGCACCAAAATTATGGTGAAAAAAAGAGCCCGTTTTTATCAATATTTTCAAGGAAAAAACCTTGTTTAAAAGTATATTTGCCGATAGTTACAATTTATGGACACAACAGAAGAACAATTGCCTGAAAACGGCCCTGGCAGAAGCCGGATCATTCCTGTAAATATAGAAGAACAAATGAAATCCGCGTACATCGATTATTCGATGAGTGTGATCGTGGGCCGTGCTTTGCCCGATGCACGCGATGGGCTAAAACCGGTGCATCGCCGCATTTTATACGGCATGTACGAGATGGGAAATTTGTACAACCGCCCATATAAAAAGTCCGCGCGTATTGTGGGTGATGTAATGGGTAAATATCATCCTCATGGGGATGCTTCCATTTATGATACGATGGTGCGTATGGCGCAGGAGTGGAGCATGCGTTATACCCTGGTTGACGGACAGGGAAATTTCGGTAGCCAGGATGGCGACAGTCCCGCTGCAATGAGGTATACCGAAGTGAGATTGGAAAGAATAGCTGAAACGATGCTGGATGATATTGAAAAGGATACCATCGACTTTCAACTGAACTATGATGACTCAAGCAAGGAACCAACGGTATTGCCTACGCGAATTCCGCAATTGCTGCTGAATGGGTCAAGTGGTATTGCAGTCGGTATGGCCACCAATATGCTCCCTCACAATCTCTCGGAGGTAGTAGACGGTTGCATTGCTTATGTGGACAATAAAGATATTTCAATTGAAGAGCTGATAAAATATGTGAAGGCGCCTGATTTTCCAACCGGGGGCATTATTTATGGTTACGAGGGCGTGCGTGCCGGGTATCATTTTGGAAGAGGAAGGGTAGTGGTAAGAGGAAAGATCACTTCTGAGTTGGATAAAAAAGGTAAAGAGCATCTTGTTATCAGTGAAGTGCCTTTCCAGGTAAACAGGGATGCCCTTACGGAGAAGATTGGCCATCTTATCAACGATAAGGTAATTGATGGTGTTACCAACGTAAATAATGAAAGCAACGACAAAGAAGGAACCCGCATTGTTATTGAACTGAGGAGAGATGCTATCGCACAGGTCGTCATCAATCATCTATACAAACATACAGAGCTCCAGACATCATTTGGTGTAAATAATGTAGCGCTGATAAAGGGCAGGCCGAAGCAACTGAACTTGAAGGAATTGATTAAAGAGTTCATTGAGTTTCGGCACGAAGTAGTAGTTCGCAGAACAAAATTCGAACTCAGAAAAGCAGAAGAAAGAGCACACATCCTAGAAGGTTATTTGATTGCCCTCGATCATTTGGATGAGGTGATTACCCTTATACGAAATTCATCTACGCCAGACATTGCAAAAGATGGGTTGATGACCAATTTCCAGATGACCGAAATACAGGCCAAGGCGGTATTGGAGTTAAGGCTGCAACGCCTCACCGGTATGGAGCGCGATAAGATAAAGAAGGAGCACGAGGAGATCGTTGAGTTGATCAAAAAGTTGAAAGAGATCCTCGAAAATGAAGGATTGCGCTTCCGGATCATCAAAGATGAGCTACTGGAGATTAAGCAAAAATTCGGAGATGGAAGAAAAACCGAGATCGTTCATCTTGCTGACGAGATCAGTATGGCAGACCTGGTGGAAGAGGAAGATGTGGTCGTTACCATTTCACACCTGGGGTATATTAAAAGAACTTCCGCTACCGAGTATCGCACGCAGCGAAGAGGAGGAAGAGGTGCCCGTGGAAGCAGTACCCGGCAAGAAGATTATATCGAGCACCTGTTTGTGGCTTCCACGCATCACACATTGCTGTTCTTCACAGAGAATGGCAGATGCTATTGGCTGAAAGTGTATGAGATCACGGATGGAGATAAACAGAGCAAAGGAAGAGCCATTCAAAACCTGATCCAGATGCCCCCCGACGATAAAATACGTGCAGTAATAGACATCAAGGATCTGCAGGACGAGAAATTTATCAATAATAATTATATCGTACTTTGTACACGAAAAGGCATCATAAAAAAGACGAGCGTGGCGGATTTTTCAAGACCGCGTCAAACCGGAATCAATGCCATTACGATTGTAGAAGGAGATCAGCTTCTGGAGGCATGTTTAACTGATGGAAAGAAAGAAATTATGATGGCTGTAAAGAGTGGCAGAGCGATCCGTTTTCCCGAAGTAAAAGTACGACCTACCGGCAGAGGTGCAATTGGTGTGGCGGGCATCAGCGTGGAAGAGGCGGGCGACGAAGTGGTTGGAATGATTTGTGTGGATGCGAATGATAGCAGCGTAAGCGTGTTGGTAGTAAGCAGCAAGGGATTTGGAAAGCGGACGGCAGTGGAAGAGTACCGCGTCACGAACCGCGGAGGTAAAGGTGTAAAAACAATTAATATAACAGAGAAAACCGGCTCGCTTATCGGGTTATTGGCTGTAAGTGAAAAAGAAGATTTGATGATCACCTGCAAGTCCGGAGTTACTATTCGCACCTCCATTGCAAATATCAGGGAGGCCGGAAGAGCCACTCAGGGTGTGAAACTGATAAGACTTGACGAAGGGGATGAGATAGGGGCCATTACAAAGTTGCGCGAACACGATGATGAAAATGAAACGACTGAAATGGGTGATGACCAGAATGGACAATTACCGAAAGATGCTGCGGATTCAGATGAAGGTGAAACTTCAGATGATATAAATTCAGAAACTGAAAATCAATAAATATAATACACATGAAAAAAGCCATTTTCTCTTTATTATGCATATGCTTTGCCGGCGCTATACATGCTCAGGATCTTAAGGATGCCAAGTCTGCGTTCGACAAGAAGCAGTATGATAAGGCCAAAACTGAAATTGATGGTTTCCTTGCAAAGTCTCCCGACGATGCTGAGGGACTTTATTATAAAGCCAAGATTTATGCCGCTTTGGCTACCAGTGATCAATTCAAAAGCCTGGCCCCGCCGGATGCATTGGACCAGGCGTTTGAAGCAGCCAGGAAAGCAATGGGTGACGGAAAAGATCCCAAGATGATGATAATTGCAATGAAGGATCAATATGCGGGCGTTTTTGGCTTGTATACAGATTTTTATCAGGATGGTGCCAATGCTTTTAATGCAGGCGCTCAATCAGGAGACAAGTCGAAATTTACTGATGCCATGAACGACTTCATCAAGTCGGACAGCGTGGGTCAGTATATTGCGCGGATGGGTTGGTCAAAAATTCCTGCAGTAGATACTGTTCTTGTACTAAACATCGGTAAAGCTGCTATAAACGCCGGAAACGATGAAGTGGCGATGGCCGCATTTAAGAAACTCGCCGATTCAAGCATTACCGGTACAAAAGAAGGAGACAACTCGGGTTATGTGTTGCCGTACGAATGGTTGCTCCAACATTATATGAAGGAAAAGGATGATGCTAATGTGAAAAAATATGATGATTTGGGTAAGAAGTTGTTCCCGAAGGTCGATTATTTCTATGTAGTGATGCCGGATTACTACAACGACAAGAAAGACTACGCAGCTACATTTGCCGCCTACAATGATATGGTTACCCAGTTCCCGGACAGTGTAACTTACCGTTTCAATTATGCCAACGATATCTTTGGATATGTTTATAACGGTGATGAAGGCGTAACCCCTGCCAACAAGGACTCTTTGATGAAAGTAATGGGTGAGCAACTGGAAAAAGCACATTCCATCGATGCTAATGACGTTCTTACCAACTGGCTGTATGCCCAATATTATTACAACCAGGGTGTTGACGCAAGAGATTCTGCCTCGAAAGTAAAGGATGCTGCTGCAAAGAAAACACTGACCGATCAGGCAACAGATCTGTTCAATAAGGCAATACCTTATGCCCAGGCAGGACTAACAACGCTTGAAAATAACGGCTATAAAAAAGCCGATCGATCTCATTATAAATCCATAGTTGATTTAACGGAGAGAATATACCAGAGCCTGGGGCAAAATGATAAAGTAAAACAATATGATGCCATGTATGATGCAGCAGATAAGAAATTTGTAAATGACTAATAAACTAAACACGTGATAAGCAAGCCCGTAGAGAGATCTCCGGGCTTTTTATTTTGAAATTAAATAGGGGCAGTTGACTTTTTATTCTCCAATAATGCCGTTAGTCTATTTAACATAATATAAATTATAGGAAAATATTATTCTGAATGATCCGCTGCAGAAGCCGGGCCCACTTGCTCAGGATAGCTACTGATAAATTTAATGATATCACGTCTGAAAGAATCTTCTTCGCCAAACATGAATTCATGACTCATCGGTAAAACATATATCGGCAGATCTTTCAATTCATTTTCATACTTGGTAAGTCGTACCGCATCTTTTTCGGTGGTGATGATCATTTTACTAGGGCTCCAGATCTTTGAAAACTGATCGATGATATCTTTCAAATCGTCTGTGCTGAAAATATGATGATCGCGATACAGCAGCATCTCATACGTGGCCGTGATACTATTGAGCGCTTCTTTCAGCGGAGCAGGTTTTGCAATAGCACAAACCAGCAGCACATGGCAGTCGGCCGTTATCGGTTTATTTTTTTTTGTAAAAAGATGGTATGGCGTCGTATACCGGATTTTTGTAAAATATACTTTTTGCCGTTTCAACGGGTGGAGTTCAGAAAAAACCTGTTGCCGTTCTTCGTCCGTCAGCAAAGGATTACATTTTGTAGCAATAATTATATCAGCACGCCTGGCACTGTTTCTTGTATCGCGGAGGTTTCCGGCAGGCAAAACAAAATCGCGGGTGTACAGATCATTATAATCAGTAAGCAAAATATTCAATCCAGCCACCACAGGGCGATGCTGAAAAGCATCATCAAGGATAATTACCTGCGTATCCGGTCTCTGGTATAGTAACAAAGGAATGCCTACAATGCGCTCTTCGCATACAGCCACTGTTATATCCGGGAATTTTTGATGGATTTGCATGGGTTCATCGCCTATATGAATGGCGGTACTATTTTCATCAGCGATAGTGAATCCTTTTGTTTTTCTTTTATAACCCCTGCTGAGGGTGGCAATTTTAAATTGTGGCTGAAGCATGCGTATAAGATATTCCGTCATGGGCGTTTTGCCGGTGCCTCCAACAGCAAGGTTACCCACGCAGATCAATGGGAAATTGAACGTTGCAGAGCGGGCCATTTTTTTATCATAAAGCCAGTTGCGAAGCCGGATGAGAAGACTATAGATAACCGAAAACGGAAATAATATAAACCGGAAACTTTTAAGCATGCCTGTTATTCAAATTCATAAACACGATGCGGCGTAACGCAATATTTTAAAGATATATCAAATTGATCAATGTCGTCTATCGTCTCCACCGCATCAAAAAAGCTAAGCCCGATCGTTATCACATCACTTCGGCACTGCGCCAAAAATTTATCGTAATGCCCTTTGCCATAGCCAACTCTAAAACCCTTACCGTCGAACGCAAGTAAAGGTACTAACACCAGGTCTGTGTGGCCTGCGTCTATCTTATTTCCGGATAGCGGTTCAGCAATTCCAAAAGAATTCAAAATCAAACCCGTCTCATCGGTAAGTTCTATTTGCTGTAATGTGGCATCTTCTATTTTTGGAATTGCAATTTTTAATCCCGGATTTGAAAACTCCAGGTAACGGATAATGGCAGAAGTGTCAACTTCGGCGCGGGTTTCAGACGCAACATAACTGTGTATACAATGAAGAAAAGGTATTTCAATCTGCTGAAAATTGATAAGGATGAGATCGGAGAATTTTTCCCGCTGCGGGAGCGTCAGCTCAAGCCGCTTTTTTTTATAAATATTTCTAAGGTCTTTTTTTATCATAAAAATTTTTCCAGCGCAGGTTTCAGTTTTATTGCTTCAGATCGTATCACTTCTTTCGTAATGCTCGATAAATGTTTTACCGAACCAATAATATTATAACCGCTCCATCGGCCAATTTCATTTTCGTAGTTAAGATATTCTTCATTAAATAACCATCCGATCACATCCGCTTTCTCCCGTTTCAGAACGGCAGCGGTCAGCAAAGAATGATTGATACTGCCGAGTTCATTTTTACTTACAATTATCACGCGGGCCTTTAATTTTTTGACAAGATCCGGCATAAATTTTCTGTCATTCAACGGTACCATCAGGCCCCCGGCACCTTCTATAATTAAGCGATTGTTTGTTTTGGGTAAATGATCGCAGATCTCTTTTACAGAGATTTTTATGCCCTCATTTTTTGCCGCAATGTGCGGCGATGCAGGCATCTGTAATTTGTATAATTCAGGATGAACTTTTGTTTTCCTATTGCTGATCATCTGCTGTATCCATTCGGTATCTGTTCCGCCTGAAAAGCCTGCCTGCACAGGCTTCCAGTAATCTGCTTCCAGTGCTTCCGTTACTATAGCGGACACCAGAGTTTTCCCTACATCGGTTCCGGTTCCGGTTATAAAAATTGGTTTCATCAATTGTTAATAAAAATGGAGAACACGGTGGTCCCGTAATTTCTCGACGTTTTGAACATCGGTTCTTTTTCGTAGCTATTGGCAGGTGTATGCTCCAGCACAAACCAGCCTTTTTCATTTAATAATTTTTTCTGCCGGATAATTACCGGCAGGTCATCGATGTTTTTTAATGCATATGGCGGTCCTGCAAAAATAAAATCAAACTTCTCTCCCGTTGTTTCCAGGAATTTAAAAACATCCATCCGGATCACCTTAGAATTTTTTATACCCAGGTCATGAATATTCTTTTGAATAAAGGCATGCATCTTCGGATCTTTTTCGATTGTGGTAAGGTCCCCCGCTCCTCTTGAGGCGAGTTCATAACTGATGCTGCCGGTGCCGCCGAAAATATCCAGCGTTTTTAATCCCTCTATCGAAATATTGTTTTCAATAATATTGAACAATCCTTCCTTTGCTATATCAGTTGTGGGTCGTGTATGTGGCATTTGCGCAGGTGGATGTATTTTCCGGCCGCCATATTTTCCTGAGATTATTCGCATGAAGCAAGGGCAAATAAATGACTGAAATAATGTGCAGGCTGTTCTTTTATAGTATCGGAATAATGAGATCCTTCCGGTAATGTTGCAAAATCAACTGTTTCAAAATATTGATAGATCTCCTTATATAATGTGGAATCCTGATCAATTAAACCACTTATGATGATCGGGAGGTTTTGCAACCTGAATCTTTCACAAACATTCAATAAAATATAAGACACGTCTGCTGCCACTGCATAATTAAATGTGTTAATGAGTTGTGTTTTATATTTTACATTCAATTTCAGCGTGAATCGATCAGGGTAGAAAATGAGTGAAATGGAATCTCCTGATTGTTGTGTTTTCAATAATGCCGAATACAGGTGTGTTTTGGCAGCACCGGGGAAACTATTTGAAAAGAATTCCGATAACTCTTTTGATATCCGGTAGGCATTATAAACCCCCGCTTCTGTTACCAGGTCAGTTTGCACCAAATCATTGCCGGTAATGTCACCATGAACAAGATTCAAAACATTGCCATTTTCAAGTGAACTGTACAGGTTAAACGGTATCAATACACTTTCATTATGTGAAAAGATGAGGCGGGTTTTTGCAAAATGATCTTTCAAAAATGTATGCTGGTTGAACAAACTATTTAAATCTTCAACTATGCCTTTATCATTCTTTTCAAATTGATACAATGCCACGGCAACATAGGCATTTTGTTCTTCATCTCTTATCGTAAAAGAAAATATTTCGTCTGCTATTTCGCATGTAAGACACGACTTGACTGCATCTACATTTTCGGAAAGTATTTCAAAAAGAGGTTTCATCATTTTGAAGCGCAATAATAGGCTATTTTTTTGAGTTCCGGGGCGTATGAATAAGTGCAAAATATATCATGTAATAATTATTGCGATGAATAAATTAATACATAGGTTTACGAAGTTATGCAGGCTCCGGCAGAAGATTTAAAGGTAGTGGTGAGCAATCAGCAAATATTGCAGATTGCATTACCCATTTCGGCATCGCTGATCATTCCCAATTTAAATTTTTTGACCAATAGTATTTTCCTGGGTGGGCTCGGTATAAGAGAGCTTGGCAACGCAGGTATTACCGGTGTATATTATCTCGTATTGATGTTTGCGGGCAGTGGTTTCTCCAATGCGCTGCAGGCCATCATTTCAAGACAGGGGGGCGAAGGAAGAAAAGATGAAATTCATAAATCATTTGTCCAGGGCCAGCGGATTGTATTATTGTTTTCGGTTGCGGGAATTTTGTTCACCTGGTTTGTGGCGCCGTCCATTTTGAAACATTTCGTGCGTGCGCAGGACTACAACCAGGAGATCAATTTTCTAAGGATCAGGGTATTTGGCTTGCCTTTTTTATATCTCTTTCAGGCAGGCAATGCTTTTTTGATCGGTACACTCAACAGCAGGTATTTGCTGGTGGGTACTATCGGGCAGGCACTGATCAATATCTTTTTTGATTATTCTCTCATTTATGGAAATTTTTACCTGCCTCAGATGGGCTTCAATGGTGCGGCCATTGCATCCGTGATAGCCGAAATTTCCGGGATGATCATAGTGTATACGGTAATTTTCAAAATGGGATTGAAAGATCAATTTCATCTTTTCAAAGATTTCCGATATAACAAAAGCTATTCGAAAATTGTACTCAACATTTCTGCACCATTGGTATTGCAGTATGTATTAAGCACGGTAACATGGCTGGCTTTTTTCATTTTGCTGGAGCAGTATGGCGAACAGGCCAAAGCTATTTCAAATGCAATGCGCAACGTGTTTTCGTTTGCCGGCGTGTTAGTATGGGCCTTTGCAAGTACTTCCAATATGATGGTGAGCAATCTTATTGGACAGGGGATGTATGATAAAGTGAACATAGCAATTAATAAAATTATGATACTAAGTATCGAAGCCACCGTTTCCGTACTGATTGTTTTAAATCTCTTTGCCGGTCATTTTCTTAAATTGTTTGGTCAGGATGCATCCTTTATACATGCGGCATTGCCGGTAGTACGTGTTGTTTCCGTGGCTATGATTATGATGAGCATCGCTACCATCTGGCTGAATGCGGTGACAGGAACGGGAAAAACGAAAATGAATTTGTTAATAGAAATAGCGGCCACATTTCTTTATATCATATATACGCTTACAATTATGAAGGGACTACATCTTTCTCTCACTTATGCATGGAGCAATGAGTTTATTTATTGGGTTATTGTGTTTAGCATTTCATTCTGGTTTATTAAAAAAGGCGGGTGGCAAAAACATGTTCAGGTAATATGACCGGGCAAATGTTAAATTATGATTGTTTTGATCAATCGTATTTCCGGAGTTTCCTGAGTTAAATTGATTTTGTTAGCTTTGCCACCCAAAAACAGATGATGAGTAACAGAACGTTTACAATGATAAAGCCTGATGCGACGGAGAAAGGATATACCGGCGCTATTATGAAAATGATCAATGATGCAGGCTTTCGCATTGTGGCTATGAAAATGACGCATCTTTCGGCGGCAAAGGCGGGTGAATTTTACGCAGTGCATCGTGAAAGGCCATTCTACCAGGAACTGGTTGAATTTATGAGTCGTGGCCCGATAACCGCAGCCATACTCGAAAAAGAAAATGCTGTAGAAGAATTCCGAAACCTGATTGGCGCCACCAATCCTACGCAGGCTGCAGAAGGAACCGTAAGAAAGTTATATGCTTCATCAATCGGTGAAAATGCAATACACGGAAGCGATAGCAATGAGAATGCAAAAATTGAAGGAGATTTTTTCTTCAGCAGACTCGAGCAATTTTGATTGACACGTTTTGCAAACGTTATTTATTTACCAGGGGTTCCACTTTGTAGCCCTCTTTTTTTAATAAATTGATGAGGCCGTATTCTCCGCCCAGGTGCCCTGCTCCCACTGCTACGAATACGCTTTCATTTTTCATAATTTCATTCAATTGCTTCACCCAGTTCTTATTTCTGTTTTTCAAAAGCAGATCATCATACTTATCTGCGCCGAATTCGCTTGCGCCCACAAGATCTTGCATTGAGTCGAGTTGCTGATCTTTATACAGTCTGACCATTTCTGCAAATTGCTGCTTATAAATACTGAAGCTATCGATGTTGTTTAACAGCTCTTTTGCCTGCCATTCATATGGAATGCTGTCAAACACAGATGCCTGGAATTTCATTGTTTCCAAACCCTGAATTTCCTTTTTATCTTCTTTGGCGACTGCTACCAACTCCTCCTCCACCCCTTCGGGGGTACCGCAATTCATCATCCTGGGATAAAGCAATGCAACAAGAAAATAAGGTTTGGCTCGTTGCATCATAAAAAGAGGCATGCCGAGTGTATCGTTGAAGTAAGATTGCAGTTTTTTGTAATCTTCGGGTGAGTACAAGTCCGACAATTTTTTATCGCCATTCATATTCATGTATAACATGCCACTCATTAATGTGGAAGGATCATCCATATCCAGTTCCATATAAATTTCCTTGCAATCCTTTACTGCATTCTTAAGCTGGTTGCTAAAATGAATATCATCTTTGCAAAGCAAATGAAACGTTCCGAACAAAAATGAAGGTTGCTGTAAGCCATGCCCGCTTACTTCCCACAGAAGTGTATTGTCATTGTTTTGTACGGTAAATGTGGGTCTCTGTTGAGCTTTGCAACCCGTTATCCAAAGTGAAATCAACAAAATTGCCATGTAATCTTTCATCAAGCCTTTTCGTGTAAAAATAGAGTAATTAAACATTTTGAATTGTCAATTTTTTTTATAAATTTTAGCTGCCAAACTGCTTATTGTATGAAAAATTTGTTTGTAGCTCCCCTCATGCTACTGTTATCCACTGTAACTTTTGCTCAAAAAGATCTTCCTGAATTCGGCAAAATTGACAAAGACGATTTGCTCATGAAAGAGTGCGACATCGATAAAGATGCTGTCGCGTACAAACTTATTGACTATGGAGATGTGAGTTATCAATCCGGAAGAGACCTCTTTCAAATCGTAACGGAACACCGGGTTCGCATTAAGATCCTGAAGGATAAAGGTGTTGACTATGCGAATGTCAAATTAAAATTTTACACTGTCGACCGCTACGAAGATATCAGCAATGTATCCGGTATTACTTACAATCTTGATAATACAGGAAATATTGTTACTTCAAAACTTGATAAATCAGCCATCTTCAAAAAGCCGATTGATAAAGAGTACTCCGAAGTTGCCTTTACACTTCCGGATGTAAAAGCGGGAAGCGTGATCGAATATAAGTTTAAAGAGATCCGGCAAAGCTACTCGCATCTTGACGATTGGAATTTCCAGGATGAAATTCCCACACGATTGAGCCGATATACCATTTTGGTGCCGACTATTTTTCGCTTCGTGAGCCAGGAATTAGTGTATCAACAGGTCGACAAAAAAAAGGAAGACGGGCCGCAGCAAAGTTTGATGTTCAATGATGGTAGTGTTTATCGTTATGGCACTTATGCCGAAACTTATACTTTAAAGAACGTGCCAGCTCTGCCGGATGAACCGCTTATGAGTTCATCGAGGGATTACGCACAGAGAGTAGTATTTCAATTGTCGCAGATAGACTACGGAGATGGGCGGGTAGATGATGTCCGGAATACATGGCCGAGACTTGCACAGTCGTTGCTTGAATACGAAGATTTTGGATTGCAGCTAAAAAAGAACATACCCCATACCGGTTCACTCGATGATTCTGTGAAGCTGATAAAAGATGATTATCATAAGATGATCTTCATCTACAATTATGTGCAGCGAAATATGAACTGGAACGATGAATACGGGATATTTTCTGATAACGGGATAAAATCTGCTTGGGATAAAAAGTCGGGAAATACCTGCGACATTAATTTTATCCTGATCGACCTCCTGCGTGATGCAGGCATTACTGCCTACCCGATACTTGTGAGTACGAGAGACAACGGTGCGGTAAATACGCTATATCCTTTCTTGCAACAATTCAACGAAGTGATGGCGCTGGCAATAATCGACGGAAAAAATTATGCAATGAATGCCGCCGACAAATACAATCCGGCATGGCTGGTGCCTTATGACGTGCTGAATAACGAGGCATATATTATAGATAAGCAAGACGGCAAATGGATCATTTTGAACGATGCCAATGCCGTTTACCAAAATACAGTTTCCATTTTTTCACAAATAACACCGGATGGTATGCTGGAAGGAACGGCTACAGTGTACAGTGAAGGCTACTGCAAAAATCCACGCCTGGAGATGTGGACAGAAGATAAGAAGGCCTTCACCGATAAATATTTTTCAAAATCATTCACAGGCGTTAAGATAGAGAACCTGGAGGTAAAAAATACCGGTGTCGATACGCTTCCTCTTCAGCAGGCTGTACAGTTTTCGCTCCCGCTGAGTGCTTCGGGAGATTACGAGTACTTCCCGATAAATCTGTTTCAGGGGCTGGAAAAAAATCCATTTATTGATGATAAGCGGCTTACCGATATTGATTTTGGATATAAGCAGGTATACCAGATCGTGGGCGCTGTTCAACTGCCGGATGGATTCGAATTTGATGAGCTGCCCAAAAATATAAGAATGATCATGCCGGATACCAGTATCGAGTTGCTTCGATTGATGCAGGCGGATAGCACTTCGATGCAGTTCCGTATGACGCTTAATTTTGAAAAGCCTCTTTATGAAGCAACCGACTATCCATACTTTAAGGAGTTTTATAAGAAGCTCTTCGATGCATTAAATGAAAAAGTAGTCATTAAAAAGAAAAAAGCTACGCCCTGATGAAAATATTAATTCTCTCTTTTTGTGCAAGTCTTTTTACATCAATTTCATTTGCACAGGTAAATGTTTTGGATGCATCTACTATTCCTGCTGCTTTAAAAGAAGATGCGCACAGTGTAAAAAGGGAAGAAAATATAAACTTCGAAGTTCATGATATAGATGCAGCAAGGCTTTCTGTGCACCAGGTTTTTACCGTGTTGGATGCAGAAGGAGAAGACGTATTGGAATTTGTTGAGTATTCCACGGCTTTTCGCAAACTGGAAGATGCAGAAATAAAAGTGTACGACGCTGCGGGCAAGTTTATAAATAAATACAAACTGAAGGAAATGCGTGTCGAAACCTTTGATGAGGGTTTGGTAGATGATGGGAAATATTATTATTTCCGGGTAGCAGCCCCGAGCTTTCCTATCACCGTTCAATATGATTATGATATTAAATTCAAGGGTACGTTGAATTATCCGGATTACCATATTGAGGAACCGGAGCAATCAGTTGAACATTCTTCCTATACTGCGACGGTTCCTGCAGATCTTGATTTGAGGTACAAGTCTAAAAATATTGCCCTCTCTCCTTTATCAGGTGTTGATGGAAAAAACAGGGAATATCATTGGGAAGTTAAAAATCTGGCTGCCATTCCGGAAGAAAAAGGTACAGCGAGAAGCTACAGTGTTTATCCGACCGTACTGATCGCCCCAAATAAATTTTCTATGGATGACAATGAGGGCGATCTTACCAGTTGGAAAGCCTTTGGAAACTGGTATCGGAATCTCGCCAAAAATGCAGATAATCTTTCTGACGATGCTAAAAACCGATTGCAAAATATGGTGGCAGGTGCTACAGACGAAAAACAGAAGATCAGGATCATTTATAATTACCTGCAGAAAAATTTTCGTTATGTGGCCATTACGCTTGGTATTGGAGGTTATAAACCTTTTGATGCCGCAACAGTAGACCAAAAAAAATATGGTGATTGTAAGGCTCTTAGTAATTATATGCAGGCATGTTTAAGTGCAGTTGGCATTACCAGTTACCAGGCCCTTGTTAACGCGGAGTACAACAGCGAAACTGTAGATGAATCGTTTCCCAAAAATCAGTTTAATCATGTAATCTTATGTGTACCATCAAAGAACGACACCACATGGCTTGAATGTACGAGCAATACCACTGACTTTGGAATTCTCGGAGACTTTACAGAAAATAAAAAAGCATTATTGATCACACCCGACGGAGGTGTCTTGGTTTCAACTCCCAAAAGCACTGCCGGTGAAAATAGATTTGCATGTGCCACTAAAGTAAAACTGAACGATGACGCATCCGGCGAAAGTGAAAGTACTATAAAGGCCTCCGGTGAGTATAAGCAGGAAGTACTTCACTATGTTTTAAATGAAAGCAAAGACGATCAGCAAAAATATCTGGTGAATTATTTAGGCTTTTTGCAGCCTGACGATTTTGAATTTACCAAAGACCTGAAAGAGGATTCATGCGAAATGTCTTTTAAATTCGAACTGGAGAAAATTCCGGAGTTCACCGCCGGAAGCAAAATGTTTTTAAATCCACGCATTTATAAAATATGGGGCGGTAAAATGCCTGCTGATGACAACAGGAAAAATGCTTTTTATTTTGAATGTCCTTTTACCAAAACCGATACGACGGTATACCAACTTCCCGAAAGTTACACAGTAGATAATTTACCCCAAGCACGTGACGTAAAGTTTGATTACGGGTCATACAAAACCGATTATCAATACAACGAAAAAGATAATACCATCACATCGATTGCAGTGTTGAAACTCACTCAAAACGTAATACCCCCGGATAAGTTTCAGAACACAAGAAAATTCTTCGGAAGTGTAATACAGGAATACACCGAGAAGATTGTGATAAAAAGAAAATAGGTTGCGTTCCTTCGCTGTTAACCTGCAGCGGTTGCGTTTTTATCAGATCGATCGAGCCCGACCGGTTTTATATAGCTTGCCGTCAATGCCGCAAAACCGGCCACTATTGCTCCGATCAGGGCAGTAATGATAATCAGGAGGAAAGGATTGTCGTTCTTAAGAATTAATATGGACATACGGTGTGCGAGAATATCATTGTTATTGGCGCTGATCCAGAAACTTAGAATACCCCAAAGTAAAAAAAGCGCGATAAAGCCCGTAAAAAATGAACTTAAAGGAGTCTGTCGAATCAGTACTGACACGATAAATGCGACAACGGCAATACTCCACCATGGAAAGAAAAGGCACGCTGCAAAGCTGAGCAGCATCGTAAGAATTATCGAGACAAAAAATTTCATGATCGCATTATTGAATTTGGATTATTGATTGATTAACTTTTTGATGAATGACTAATAGCTAAATCCTAATTACTAAATGTCATCTTCCACTTTACGTGCTCGTCTTTGCTATCAGACGGTTTCATTACCCAAAGTGTAAAATATTTTCCTTCTACCCATGTGTCTATAAAGTTATCGTAAAACCTGCTGCCGGGGTTGCCGCTTTGCCCACCGGGATAAACACCATACGCTTCAGTCTGCGGCGTGAGCGAAATAACCATTCTCCAGCTTGGCCCGTGTTGCGCTTTGGTAGCATTGATATCATGAGTGCCACCCCCGATAGGCAAATGCAATCTGCTGAATGCATCCAGCCTGGCAAGATGTTCTACATGTGTATCCTTATACTTGCCCCAGTCCAGTTTCCCCTGCTGATCCAGGGATTTCGCTATTGCAACCGCCTGCATGAAGGCGGCCGTAACATCATCGGTCAACGTTTCTTTTTGAGGAGTATTAATATCATCTAAAAAAGAAAATGCCGAATCTTTTATCACATCCTCCAGCAATGTACTTTCATGCGGCATCATCAGGTCCAGTTTTGTTTTTGCGAATTCATCATGCCACACTTTTACCTCCAGGCTATCCCACGTGAGTTCAAACAATGTAGCCCCTTTTTCATCTATATCTTCCCGCTTATCCCAGCCTTTCAAAATATCAAGATATTTCATAGCGTCGTTGCTGAGCGATAATTGATTTATGTTTTTGAGTAAAACGGGTAAAGCCATCCCGGCAAATATGTCGTAATTGTCTGTTTGCAGTTTCATCATATCTTCCGGCGAAATGTTGTTCATCGCAGACAACCGGCGATTGATTTCGAGACCGCGATATGGAGGATAACTTCCGCCGAGATAATAAGGATAACTTGTATCGGCAGGCAGTTGATTGGCGCTGCTTACAAAACCGCGGGGTGGATTGATTAAGTGAGGATTCTCATCCTGCGGAATCATTCCCTGCCAGAAATAACTACTGTCGGTTCCGGGCATAATGAAATCTCCCTGTCGTTTCCATTTGGCGGGAAACTCACCCTGGTCCCATAAAGCAATATCTCCATTTTTGCATGCAAATATGCAATTTTGCCCCGGCGTATGCAAGTTCTTTATTGCTTCGAGATAGTCATCATAATTTTTCGCTCTGTCTAACAGCAGAAACATTTTTAATTCATTGCTCGGATCATGCGCTTTCCATCGAACTGCATAATAGTTATTATTGGTTTGCCTGCCACCATCATAACTTTTGTCATACATTACCGGCCCTATGTTTGTGTAAGCTACAGTGTCCATAAAATCCGGCTGCCCCTTTATCTTGATATCTTCAATTCTGAAAGTAGTGGGATGCCAGGCACTGTCGAACCAATATTCTTTTCGGGAATCATCTTTAAATTTTACCTCATAATAATCTCTTACATCACGTTCTGCATTGGTAAATCCAAATGCACAACTGTCATTAAAACCAATAATAATAGTTGGCGCACCGGGGAATGAAACTCCATAAGCATTGTAAGATGGAGTGCTGATTTGCATTTCGTACCAAAGCGATGGAAGGTTGAGAGAAAGATGCGGATCATTGCAGAGGATCGGGTAGCCGCTTTTTGTTTTGGAACCATTCACTGCCCAGTTATTGCTGCCATTTTCTTTATCGGGTTGTATTTCTGTGATAGTAGTGGAATCTTTTGTATCAAAGTATAAAGAGTCGGCAGAAGCGGGAATTTTTAATTGAATGCCGGGTGGTGGAAACACAGTTCCTCTTGGTACAATCGGATCGAGCGAATCCATAATGATCGGGTACAATTTATCAAAGTCTGTGGCCGAAAGAATTTTTCTTGCATTGGTATATTCAAAATCATTTTCGGCTCCCGCTAAGTCAAGGCTCATGTATTTTAAAAAGAGTGCTGTTTTTAAGTTAGTCCATTTTTCAGGATAATAGCCCATGATCTTGTACTCGAGCGGCAGGGTGCTTTCATTGAGCGACTCAATAAAAGCGTTTACGCCCGCAGTATAATTATCGCACGCAGCTTTCGTCAGAGGATCTTTTTCCATTTCTTTTAATGAATTCTCGGCCGCGTATACCATTCCGAGCCTGCGCATATTTCTGTCAAAGTTTAAAACGCCGGGCCGGTTACCAATTAATTCACTTATCCTTCCTGCCGCAGCATGCGTTTGAAACTCCATTTGCCACAGGCGGAATTTTGCATGAAGGTAGCCTTCCACAAACATGGCGTCTTCATTATTATCTGCAAATACATGTGGCACGAGCCTTTCATCAAAGTATACATTTACTTTTCCCTTTAGCTGCGGAAACTTCAGGCTGGCTGAATAATCATAATCTACCGGTTCGGCATTTTGCCATATTCCTCCCTGCGGGTTCAATAGTTTTCCCAACGGCGCAGGTGTTACATATATGGTGTTCAATATTACAATGAGCATTGTTGTAACAACTCCGAAGATCAAAAAAGGAATGATGCGCATAAACAATTTTGAAACTGTAAAATACAAAAAACAATAAAGCGAATGAAACGATATTGTCTTTAATTCATGACAATTGCTGAAGTAATTTTTTTAATTCATCCACACTATTGAAAGCGTGCAACACGATCCGCAATCGCTCTTTGCCTTTTGGAACAGTAGGATAAAGAATAGCTCTTACATCCATTTTGCTTTGCTGTAAAGAAGCAGCAATTTTTTTTACTTCTTTGTTACCGGGGATAACCACCACTTGTATGGGCGTATCACTTTTTAATTTTTCATACCTTATAGTACTATACTGAAAGATGCTGATCAGTTTTTGTAAATGATCTCTTTCCTTTTTTAGTGACGGGAAAATTTTGTATGACGCTTCAATAGCGGCAGTTGCCGATTCCGGCAGCGAGGTACTGTAAATAAATGGTCGCGAAAAATTAATGAGATACTGTTTTAGTTTTTCTGATCCGGGAATGACTGCGCCATGGCAGCCGCACGCTTTGCCGTAGGTATGAATGCGTGCAAAGCAGTCGTGCTGCAGCCCCAAATGCTGCACTAATCCCTCTCCTCTTTCGCCGATCACGCCAGTTGCATGTGCTTCATCCACTATTAATGCCGCTTTATATTTTTTACAAAGTGAAACCATTACAGGTAGCGGCGCCTCATCACCATCCATGGAAAACACGGATTCAGTTACTACGAAAATGTTTTGGGAAGCCTTTTTTGCAGAAGATAGTTTCTTTTCAAGATCTGCGACATCATTATGTAAAAATGAATACGAAGTTGCAAACGATAGACGAATGCCATCCCGTATTGATGCATGGCTCAACTGGTCGTATAATATCACATCTCGCTTTTGCGGCACACAACTTAAAATACCGGTGTTGGCATCATAACCTGAATTGTAGAGTACTGCCGCAGGTGCGTCATGAAAGGATGCGATAGTTTTTTCCGTCTCCTCAATCAATTTGTAATTGCCTGAAAGCAGGCGGGAGCCTGTGCTGCCATGCGATAAACCCGGCGGGATAATTTTTTCTATTAATTTGTTTTTCACGATGCCTAAATAATCGTTGCTGCAAAAGTCAATCTTGCTATCGTTCAATACCAATCTGCGCAATGCATCAGCCTCTTTTCTTTCATTTATTTTTTTATCTAAAAAACTTTCATCCATGAAATAAAATTAGCCATTTCGATAGACAGCCAAGTTACTTATTGGATTATTTTTGAACCATGATATCGCAAGACACCAAAAATATTTTAGGCCTCCGACTCGTGACCGATCCAAGGTGGGTGGATCTCGCGTCCATTTCGCTGGAAGAAATTCTGACCGATCATGCGTGGTGCGAGCAAAAGGCTGCTACTACCTGCATTTCGTTGATTTCAAAATACAATTGCCGCGAAGAACTGGTGAGTGAATTGTCTCCCATTGTCACTGAGGAATGGGGGCATTTTCGCCAGGTACTAACGGAGATCAATAAACGAAATTTGAAACTCGGGCCACAAAGAAAAGATGAATACGTAAATAAACTACAGGATTTTGTTCAGAAAGGCGGAAGTGCCGAAGGAAGATTTTTAGACCAGTTACTGATGATGGCATTGATAGAAGCCAGGAGCTGTGAAAGGTTTAAGAGGCTGAGCGAAGGGCTAGCGGATACGTATATGCGAAATTTTTACCGCAAATTCATGGAAAGCGAAGCCGGCCATTACACACTCTTTATTAACCTGGCAGATTTATATATCGGGAAAGAGAAGGTCCGGAAACGCTGGAAAGAGTGGATCGCTTATGAAACTGATGTGATGGGAAATTTAAAAGTCCGCGGAGACAGGGTGCATTGAACTGGTCTGCTTGCAATATTACAGAAGTTTTTTTGCGTTCAGGATTGTTCTTGATACGGAATAAAGTACACAGGTATTCCAGTCTGACAGGTAATAGAACGCGCGAGAATAGTTTTTGTCTGAAATAGAGGAAAGTGAAAAATATCTGGTATAATTCCTTGCGTCCAAATCGATCCAGGAAATTATTGAATCCTTGTCTTTCAATTGAACTCCATCGTGTGTAAATTTTAACCCTAAAATTGCAAAATCAATTTTTTGGTTAAACATTTTTATGAAGCCCGAAGAAATATCATTTATATAGTTTTCAAAAAGCGTTTCTAAAATTTCTCTGTATTTTTTCCCAAGTTTCTTCTTATTGATGTGATATACTGAGATCAACCTGATTTTGATTATCTGAGCTGTCACGTTCCTGATATCAATGCAATAAATTCTTCCGATTCTAAATCCTCCGCCGAATTCTTTAATTGGTTTTATTCCAAATCTGAATTCTGCTATTTCAAATTTCGAAAAGTTTTGACCATCAAATTCTAAAAATTCTTTATCAATAGTCAATTCTTTTTTATCTCCAAAAAAAGTTGGCTGCAATATCACCTTTAGCTGACCGCTCATACCACGAAATAAAAACACCCTGCCAAAATTGCAAAGTCCTTAAATAAGTAAACCAAATTTATTTTATCGTCTTAAATATTCTGCTCCACCGGATGCCATGATCCACACTAAACCAGATGAGGGCGGCTTTGCCTACAACGTGATCTTCAGGCACAAATCCCCAGAAGCGGCTGTCGAGTGAGTTATGCCGGTTGTCTCCCATCATCCAGTAGTAATCCATCTTGAAAGTGTAAGTTGTCGCCGGCTGATCGTTAATATAATATTGCCCGTTTTTAACTTCGAGTTTGTTGTGTTCATAAGTGTGTATGCATCGTCCGTAGCGACTTATGTTTTCAGGAGTAAGCTGAATGGTTGCCCCTTTCTTTGGTATCCACATCGGACCATAATTATCTACCGTCCAGGAAGTCGTTGACGAGTCGTATGGAAATAAGTATGGACTTCGGTCATATTCACCGGGCACATATGTTTTGATATCCTTTACACCAGGAATCATTTTTAGTAAAGCCATTTCCCCATCAGACATACTTATTTCGTATAAATTATTTTGTAGTTGTCGTACCTGGTTTTTGTTCGGATCTTCTGACCATTCAATGCCGATGCTATGCAATTGATCGGGGTCCAGTGATGCCGACGTGTACACATTGTACTTGAATTCATGCTCTGGTGGCAACGGTTGTTTCACTCCATTGATGTATACATTCCTGTCGATTATCTGTAATGTGTCTCCTGCCACTGCAACGCATCGCTTGATGAAGTTTTCCCTTTCATCAACCGGGCGGGTAATAATTGCATCCCCAAATTGATCCTGTACCCTTCTTCTTGCCTCATCCTCTGAAATATGTTCGTCTATCATTCTTTGCCGTATCACCTGGTAATACGTGATCTCCGAACCATAATTCGGATCGTTGATCAACGTATCGTTTGCGGGAAAATTAAAAACTACCACATCATTTCTTTTTACCGGGCTGGCAAACCAGCGTATGTAGGGAAGCTCAATCCATTCCACATACCATTTCGTATTTACAACAGGGAGATTGCTATGGATAAAAGGAACGGCAAGAGGAGTATTGGGAATCCTCGGACCATAACTGAATTTGCTCACGAATAAAAAATCATTTACCAACAACGTTTTCTCCATGGATGGTGTGGGAATGGTATACGCTTCGAAAACAAACGTGCGGATGAGTGTTGCTGCTACTACGGCAAATACGGCTGCGTCTATCCATTCCCGTAAGATGGTCTTTTTGTAATTCTTTACGACAGGAATGCCGGCATATCTTTCCATTTTGGAAAACCCTAAATAGGGAAAATAGAGGAAGGGAAGAAATACAGTAAGAAAGTGATGCCACAGTCCAAACCGCCCAAAGTGCTCAACAAATTTTATGCAGATCCAGATAGTAATGAACTGACCTGCAATAGGTATCAACTGAAGGAAAAACCAGATCTTCTTTAGTTCCATTTTATCCACCATGCACCATGTGTTATATAAGGGAATCAAAGCTTTCCACGGTGCAATACCGGCCTTTTTAAACATGCCGTACAATCCGATAAGACCCGCAATAAGAGTGATGATAAAGAGAAGTAGACCTATACTCATTAGACGCGTTTTATTTTAAAAGCGAACAAAAATACCGTTTTAAAATTCTTTACAATAAATAGCTTAAAAATTGTTATCATTAGTTTAACAAAACCTGTCATCAGGCTACTCGCGCCTGCTTCAGAATTCTTGTAAATATTGTATTTACTTTATCTGCCTTATTCATAATCATAAAGTGTCCGCCATCATCAATTATATAATCCGCTTTTAGATGCCTTATCGGAAAAATGTGATCCTTTCTGCCCTGGATGTGAATTATATTTTCCGGAATCCATTCATTTTTCCAATTGAGTATACAGTGAACTGCCCAATTGGTATATTCGGAACTGATCCTGTTTCGGTATTCATTAACGAGCTGTAACTCTTCTTTATTTTCAATGCCCAGGTTATAATTTTCGATCGGCTTGATAATGTCAAAACTTTTGAGCGGAACAATCTTATCGAGCTGCATTCTTCCTGTAAGGCGCATCCAGCCGGGCATTTCATGATATGTTTTAATGCTGGAAATGATAATTACTTTTTCTGTAGGGATTATCTTTGCAATCTCTACACTCATGATGCCGCCAAATGAAAGGCCAAACAACACAGGGTTTTGATGATGAATTTGCTCCCGCATGCGCAATGCATAATGAGCTATCGTTTCGTTGCGCAAGGGGTGAATCCACTTTATAAAACGGACATCATTACCCTGGAAATTAATTTTGGAAAAAACCCTTTCATCTGCTCCAAAACCACTGATACAATAAATATGTTTCATTGGGCGAACGAAATATTTAAGATAAGACAGCTCCTATTTCTTAGGTAAAACATATGCTTCTATATCTCCTTCGGTGATCGTTTTTCCGGAAAGAATAACCAGGCGTTCCACTACATTGCGCAGTTCACGTACATTACCGGTCCAGTTATATTTTTGAAGGAGTTCCAGTGCTCTTTTATCAATCGATTTTTTTGGCTGGCCGTATTCTGCGGCTATGTCTTCCAGAAATCTGTCGACCAATAAAGGAATATCCCCCAATCTTTCATTCAGCGAAGGCACGTGCACGATGATCACACCCAGCCGGTGATACAGATCGATCCGGAAGTTTTTTTCTTCTACTTCCTTCAGCAGATCCTTATTAGTGGCCGCAATTACTCTTACATCCACATTGATATCCTTGTCGGCGCCTACTCTTGTAATCTTTCCTTCCTGCAGTGCGCGCAATACCTTCGCCTGCGCGTTCAAACTCATGTCTCCTATTTCGTCGAGAAATAATGTGCCTCCGTTGGCCTGTTCAAATTTGCCGATACGTTGTTTTACTGCAGATGTAAAACTTCCTTTTTCATGTCCGAATAATTCGCTTTCGATCAGTTCTCCCGGTATCGCCGCACAATTTACTTCTACCAGCGGCCCATCGGACCGATTGCTTTTTTCATGAATCCACCTTGCGACCAGTTCCTTTCCCACGCCATTCTCCCCGGTAATTAATACCCTTGCTTCGGTGGGTGCAATTTTATCTATTGTATCTTTTATTTTTTTTATCGGCGCACTGTCACCCACCATTTCCTGCACCTTGCCCACTCTTCTCTTCAGCACTTTCGTCTCCGCCACCAGCGATGTTTTTTCCATTGCGTTTCGCAGGGTAATGAGCATGCGGTTCAGATCCGGTGGTTTGGATATATAATCATATGCACCTTTCTTCACAGCTTCCACCGCGGTCTCTATGTTGCCATGCCCGCTGATGATGATGATAGGAACTTCATTGTTTATTTCTTTTGCCTTTTCAAGAAATTCTATTCCATCGATCTTTGGCATTTTTATATCGCATAGCACAATATCAAAATTTCTGTCTTTAAATTTTTTCAGACCTTCTTCTCCATCGGAGGCTTCATCAATTTTGTATCCTTCGTAGCTAAGAATCTCTGTAAGCGTTTTCCTGATACTTTTTTCGTCGTCAATAATAAGAATGTGCGGCATCCGGTATTATTTAGTAGTTGGCCTTTGAAGTGTCTTTTATCAAATGTAATGATTCTTGTTTACTGATCGGTCATATCTGTCAATAGTTACCGGTTTCCCCAACATCGAACATCAATATCATTTCTCCTCTGCTTCCATCATCAAATACGCCTTTATGAATCCATCCAGTTCACCATCCATCACGGGACCCACATTTCCTACTTCGTAATCGGTACGGTGATCTTTGATCATTTTATATGGATGGAAAACATAGCTTCTTATCTGGCTCCCCCACTCTATCTTTTTCTTTGCGGCATTATTGATATTAAGCTTTTCCTGGCGTTTGCGCATCTCTTCTTCATACAACCTGCTCTTGAGCATTGCCATAGCCTTTTCGCGATTTTCACCTTGTGTGCGAGCCTGCTGACATTCTACGATAATGCCGCTGGGTTTATGGGTAAGGCGAACAGCAGTTTCCACTTTGTTCACATTTTGTCCGCCGGCACCGCCACTCCTGAAAAAAGCCCATTCTATATCTGCAGGATTTACTTTTATGTCCACGGTATCATCTACTAACGGATACACATATACGCTGGCAAAACTGGTATGCCTTCTGGCATTACTGTCGAAAGGTGAAATGCGAACGAGGCGGTGAACACCGCTTTCTGCTTTCAGAAATCCGTAAGCAAAAGGGCCGTCAAATTGCAGCGTGGCACTCTTAATACCGGCACCATCGCCTGCCTGGTAGTCAAGTTCAGTCACCGTCCATCCCTGCTTTTCCCCGTACATGCGATACATACGAAGCAGCATTTCTGCCCAGTCCTGGCTTTCCGTACCGCCCGCGCCACTGTTGATTTGCAGGATGGCCGGTAGTTCGTCCTCGGGTTTGTTGAGCGTGCTTTTGAATTCAGCTTCCTCCGCTGCTGCTACTGCTTTGTCAAACGCATCTTTCACTTCTTCTTCAGATGCCTCGCCTTCTTTCCAGAAATCAAACAATACGGCAAAGTCGTCGATCTTTTGTTCGACACGGTGATAGAGATCCACCCAAAACTCATTAAGTTTGATTTCTTTTAAAATAGAAGTAGCCCGCTTGTTGTCATCCCAGAAGCCGGGTGCAAGGGAAAGCTGTTTATCATTTTCAATTTTTTCCTGACGATTATCTACGTCAAAGAAACCTCCTCAAGACCAACAAACGGTCTCTCAAATCTTTTAATTGCTCTTGTGTCATAAGTGCGCAAATATAGTAATCATTAAATTAAAAAAATCTTCATGTTCATTTCCTATAAATTGGGCTATTTTGAAATAAATTTGCGGTATGCAACCGATATTATTTCCGTTTTTTGAGCGCGATCTGAATAAATTGATCGAAGAGCTTAATCTTTATAAAACTGGGGAAGATATCTGGAAAATTAAGGACGGGATCAGCAATTCCGCCGGCACGCTCTCCCTGCACCTCGTAGGAAATCTCAAACATTTCATTGGCACCGCGTTGGGAAAAACAGGCTATGTTCGTGAACGGGACAAAGAATTTTCTTTGCGGGATATTCCGCGCGATCAGTTAGTGATGGACGTGAAAGACACAATTTATGTTTTGAAAAACACACTTTCAAGGCTGTCAGAAGAGGACATGGAGAAAGATTTCCCGCTTCCTATAAACAACAGCGTTTCTTCTACGGCTACCGTTTTGATCTACCTTTTAGCGCACCTGAATTATCATTTGGGCCAGGTAAATTATCATCGGCGGTTAGTCGGGTAATCGTCACGGCCGTTCCCACTTTCAACAACTACATACTTTGTAACTTGCATGGCATGGCCTTTAACAAGATCATATTAACCGGGTATAAAAATTACCAGTCGCATACATTCTCTTTCAATAAAAGGATCGTCGGTATATGCGGTTATAACGGTAAAGGCAAAACCAATCTGCTGGATGCCATCAATTATTTATGTTTTACAAAAAGCTATTTTTCCAAATCAGACACGTTAAATGTTTTCTTCGGGGCGGATGGATTTCGCCTGGAAGCAGAACTAAATGGTCACGCAGATACTACGCATCCTGTAACAAAAATTGTTTGCATCTATCGTGGATTCAAAAAAGAATTTTACCTCGATGATGTTGCCTACACAAGATTTTCACATCACATCGGCAAATTCCCGTGTGTGATGATTGCGCCGGATGATATTGAAATGATCGCCGGCGGAAGTGAAGAACGGAGAAAATTTCTTGATACACTGATTAGCCAGGTAGATGCCGAATACCTGCAGCAACTTATTATTTACAATAAAGTATTGCAGCAGCGAAACAGCTTCCTGAAAAGCGAAGTTTTCCAATCCAAATTTGACCCGCAATTGTTGGACGCATTGGATGCCCAACTTGTTGCGCCCGGTAACTATATTTTCAATACAAGAAAGAGATATTGCGAAAAGATCATTCCTTTGGTGCAGGAGTTTTATGTACATATTTCAGGCAATAATGAGATGGTATCTTTGGAATACAACAGTCATTTAAATGGTAATAGCCTTAAGAAATTATTAAGGGATAGTCGTCAAAAAGATTTGTTGACTCAACGCTGCAATGTGGGCGTGCATAAAGATGACATCACATTTATGCTCAACAATAATGTTTTTAAAATTGTAGCTTCACAGGGTCAGCGGAAAAGCCTGCTGTTTGCATGCAAACTGGCAGAGTTTGAGATACTGAAAGAGATAAAGGGTGCGCCACCGCTGCTGTTGCTTGACGATGTATTTGAAAAACTGGATGAGGTGAGGATGAAAAATTTATTAGACTATGTTTGCAAAACAAATTCAGGGCAGGTGTTTATAACTGATACGCATCGGGAAAGGCTTGAATCAGCACTGAATGAATTTGATGATGACGTGCAAATTATTGAATTGTAAGACGTGAGTGTAAAGTGTTAAGTCGGTAAGGTAAAATAAACGGTGACAGTTTCTCGTCATTTCTATTTTGGCATTTTGCTCTATTCTTTGTTTTTTGATTTTTGGATCTTGAAATTTAAAATTTTTATTGATGGGTGAGTTTTCAATAGGTGAAGCATTACAACAATTCTTAAAGAACAGTCGTCTGAAAGGCGGCCTGCAGGCATTGCAGTTGGAAGAGGCATGGGAAGAAATTATGGGGAAAACGATTGCCAGGTATACAGATAAAATTGAGATCATTAATCACACACTTTTTATAACCACGAAGGTGGCGTCATTGAAAAACGAATTGATCTATCAAAAAGAAAAAATAAAGGAAAGAGTAAATGAGGCATTAGGAGAAAAAGTGATCAATGAAGTAATTATCAAGTGATTTACGATGTAAGGTGTACGATTTGATACGTGCTATTTCAATTTTATTCTTGGGTCTATTATTCCATATAAAATATCGGAAAGAATATTTACTAAAATAAAAACTGTGGCGGCAAATAATATCGAGCCCATTACTACGGGATAATCCAGTTTTTCCAAAGCATCTACTGTTACTTTGCCAAGGCCCTGCCATCCGAAAATATATTCGACAAAAAAAGCGCCCGCAAGGAGTTCCGCAAACCACCCGGTGATCGCAGTTATTACGGGATTCAGTGCATTACGCAAGGCGTGTTTATAGATCACCCTGTTTCGGCTCAGTCCTTTTGCGTAAGCTGTCCTGATATAATCCTGATTAAGTATATCGAGCATGGAACTCCTGGTAAGCTGAGTAATAATCGAAAGGGGGCGAATGCCAAGGGTGATTGCGGGAAGAATCAAATTTTGCAATGTCAGGTAACGTTCACCTGTTGTCTCATCTATGTTGTACCAGTTACCTGTAAGCGGCAGGCCGGTATAGGCATGCAGCACAATACCAAACACATAGGCAATTACAATAGCCATGAAGAATGACGGTGCCGAAATGCCGATCACACTGGCAAAAACAGATGAGGTATCCATCCATGTATTCTTTTTGACCGCGGCAAGAATCCCTAAAAAAATTCCGCCAACTATTGCCAGTAACATGGCAGCACATGCAAGTATCACCGTTCCCGGTAAGGCTTCCATCAATACATCGATCACATCTTTTTTGGTTTGATAGCTCCTGCGCAGGTAAGGAAGTTTAATACCAATTTTAGTATTGTCGCCGATAAAAAATCCGCGTAATTTTTTTTCCTTAATATCTTTTTCGCTGTAAACAGAAACCGGAGAAACATCATTTACATATAGCACAAACTGCTTCCATTTAGGCTGATCGAGATAAAGCTCTTTGCGAATGTTGTCTAAAGTTTTTTTATCCCCCGTTTGTCCAACCACTAATCTTGCAGGATCGGCAAGTCCCTGGAAAATAATAAATACAATGACTACCACGCCAAACAACACCAGCAAACCGTACAGCAATTTCTTTACGATGAATCGAAGCATGGGTGGTTGTGTTAGTTATTAGCTATTGTAATTTACAATGTACGATTCGCTGACGACCATTGATGATTCACCACTCACGATGTCAATGATACACCTTACCAAGGTCAGCCCAGGCCCACTTGTTTTCGACTACAGGCCCACTCATGAGATACAATTCAGGATTGGTGCGTGCTGCAGTCTTTAAAGAAGTACCGTCCAGGGTGAGAATTGTCAGATCCAAACCGTTTTTATCATTGAAAAATTTTTGCGCAGCTTCCGGTTCTGAGGTAATTACAAACATTGGAATGCTCACGTGCTTTGCATAGGTATAAATGGCAACAAAATCTTTCATCCATTTATCCGTTCCGTTCGGAAGGTCCTTTACAAAGAATAAATAGTAATTGCCGCGTGTATTTAATACTGCATCTGTTGTATCATTTCCGGAAGCAGTTGTAAGAAAGAAATCTTTTATCGGTGGTTCATTGTTTTTACCCTTTTTAATAACCACGTCTTCTCTTCTCACAAATTCCCAGGTCGAGTCGGGCAGGTTCTTTTCACTGAATTCCTGTTCCTTCCCGGCCTTTTTATAGTAAAATTTAAATTCTTTTTGATCGGGCACGGCATCAGCGGGCACTTTTCTCGCTTCAATGAGATTTGCTCCTTTCTTAAAGGGAAGACAATCTACGAAAGGCCCGTGGCGTAAAACATACCACTGCAATCCGAGTACGGCGGCTGTTGAAATAGCAATCGCAACAAAGTTGACCCCGGTCGTGGCAACAGGGCGAATATATTTCAGTCCGAAATAAATGAAGAGAACCAGCACCAGCAGGATGAGATCTTTTATAAATGAGCCCATTGCCGGCAATGGTATACAATCGCCAAAACAACCACACGTAGCTATTTTGCCCGAAAGAACAGCATATCCTGTAAGGAAAGCAAAGAACACAATTAAAATTATCAGCAGTTGGCTGAAAAATTTCTTCCACGACCCCAAAAGAATTCCGACGCCGACGATTATTTCCAGCGTGATCATTATGATGGAAAATGGCAGTGCATATTTGTCGAGCCACTGCATGAAATGAGTAAGCGATTCATTTTGCGCCCACACATCAAAAAACTCCTGCATTTTATAGGACAGTCCCCGTGGGTCATTTGCTTTTACCAAACCGGAGAAAATGAAAAGTACTCCAACGAGAACTCTTACAGTGTTTACGATTATTTTCATGGGCTTACTATACGGTTATATTTTCAGAAAGTATTAAGGCAAAAGCAGCATAATTGATAATATCAAAGTAATTTGAATCGATCCCCTCACTGATGGTCGTCTTTCCTTCATTCTGCACGATCTGCTTAATGCGTAGAACTTTGGCAAGAATCAGGTCTGCAAAACTTTCCTGGCTCATGTCCCTCCATGCTTCGCCGTAATCATGATTTTTTTTCTCCATCAATTCCATGGCTTTAGCGACCTGGTTATCGTACCGTGCCGCAACTTCACCGGCAGGAATTTCTTCTACTTCATCATCATGCATATCCAGCTGTATCAGGCCTATGACCGCATAATTCAATATTCCCCTGAACTCTGTGGTAATATCGTCATCGATTTTTTGTTTACCTTTTTCCTGGATGTTGCGGATGCGTTTTGCCTTAATATACAACTGGTCGGCGATTGAAATGGTGCGATACACACGCCAGGAGGTACCATAGTCTTTTGTCTTTTTGATAAAAATATCACGGCAACTTTTTATGACGTCGTTGTATTGCTGATCGGTGCTAACTTGTGGCATAATTGATAGTAGCAAATTTAAACATAAAGGAAATGTTTACACTGAACTGCAAGGGAAAAATTTTATTGATTGAGCAACCGGTCGTAATGGGTATTCTCAATATCAATGCCGATTCCTTCTATGAACCCAGCAGGTTTACGCGGGTGGATGAAGCTTTGACAAAGGCGCAGCAGATGGTGGAAGAAGGCGCTGCTATTATAGACATTGGCGGACAAAGTACACGGCCGGCAAGTGAGCGCATCCCGGCGGAAGAAGAACTAAGTCGGGTTCTGCCTGTTGTAAAAATGCTTACAGAAAAATTAGGTGAAAAAGTTATTCTTTCAATAGATACCTATCACAGTGAGGTGGCAAGGGGCTGTGTTGATGCGGGTGCTTCCATGGTAAATGATATCAGCGGAGGCGAAATGGATAAGGAAATGATAAGCACTGTGGCGCAACTGCATGTACCCTATATATGCATGCACATGAAAGGTGTGCCGCAAACGATGCATTTAGACATTCATTATGAAGATGTAGTATCTGAAGTGCTGGATTTTTTTATCAGTAAAATTGAAGAATGCAAACGGGCAGGGATAATGGATGTGGTTATTGATCCCGGCTTTGGTTTTGGAAAAACCCGTCGGCAAAATTTTCAATTACTGAAACAACTATCTGTTTTCAAAATGTTGGACAAGCCTTTAATGGCCGGCGTTTCAAGAAAATCGACTATTTACAAAACATTGGGAATACCTGCGGAAGACGCATTGAACGGAACAACGGTATTGCATACGATAGCGCTTCTTAACGGCGCCAATATCTTACGCGTACATGATGTGAAAGAAGCGAAAGAAGTGATTCAACTTCTTCAGGTTTACACTGAAGCAACGGTATAACGAGCTGCGATAAGCAAAACGCCGCGGTATGCCGCGGCGTTTATTCAAAATTTCAAAACCATTTATTTCTTTTTTGCCCTGGCAATACTGTCGGCTTTGGCTTTCTCCTGAGTATCTTCTCTCATCTTTTTAAATTTTTCCATCATCTCCTGCTGCTTTTCCTGCATCATCGTTTTGTATTTATCAGCGCTCATAACATCCAACACTGACACGTCGAACATCAGTGGTGTATTAGGTTTTACTACCCCTCCGGCCCCCCTGGAACCATACGCGAGATAAGAAGGAATAAACAATCTTCCGGTTCCTCCTTTTTTGAAAAATATCAATCCGTCGGACCAGCCTTCAATAGCGCCACGTGGCTGCCCCACTAAGAAAGTATAGGGCTTCACTGATTTGCCGGTGGAGTCATAACTTGAATCAAATTCTGTTCCTTCCAGCGTTTTGGCGCGATAATCTACGGTTACCGCTTCGCCGCTGTCTACCGCAGGGCCGTCGCCGGGTGTGGTTATTTCAACATACGTTCCTTTTGCAGTCTTCGTTGCCTTGATATTATTTTTTGCGAGATAATCGCTGATGGTCTTGTCATCGATTACTTTTTGTTTTTCGGAAGCAATGGAATCTACTTTTTTCATTTCATTCATCGACTCCGTTTTTGCTGCATTGATATTAGTCAGTCCGGAGATTACATCGAGTATCTTGAAATGATTGCTGTAATATTTTCCCTTTTGCGCGTAAGGTGGCAACTGGGTCACCTTCATAAGCGAGTCAGTAGGTATGCGGGTAATAACACTGTCGCCGTTAAAGGCAGACGTAAATACTTCAATGTATTCTGCCGGTAGTTTTGTGGAGTCTATATCGATTATTTGCGGCACTGTATCGAATGGAGGAGTAGATAATAACGAGTCGCCATAGTACGCTTTTAAAGTGTATTTAACGGCACTCCCATATTTTACGCGCGTGCCATTACCCCCAAAAGTCTTGTACTCAATTTTCAGCCTTCCTGCCTTAGTCGTTTTAAAAGGCTGTTCCTTACATCCTGCAATCAATAATAAGATCGCTACTGCTGCAAGGTTGATTTTTTTGTTCATATTGTTTTGTTTATTGTATTAACTGTTTAGTTCTTTTTCATTTTCTTGTAATGCAGCTTTAAACTTTCTCACGACTACTTCCATCGGTTCTGAATTCTTTCCGCCGGCTGCATTGAAATGGCCTCCGCCATTAAAATATTTTCTTGCAAATGTATTTACATCAAAACCACCTTTGCTGCGGAATGAACTTTTTCTTTCATCACCGCGGTCAATAATAATGGCTGCGAGCCTAATGCCTTTTATACTCAAAGGGAAGTTTACCAAACCTTCTGTGTCTCCTGTTTTAATGTTGTATTTGATCAGGTCGGATTGTGGTATCGTAATTAATGCTGCGTTATATTGATAAAATACCTCCATCCTGTTGAGCAGCACGTTGCCAAAAAAACGAAACCTGTTTTCGAGAAAATTATCAAAAAGATTTTCATGAATGATGCTGTGCTCGAGACCGCGGTCTTTGAGATCCGCTACCATGCGATGCACACTTGCCGATGTGGAGGTAAAGCGAAACGAGCCTGTGTCTGTCATCACACCTGCATACAGGCAATCTGCCGTTGCAGCATTTATTTTATCAGCATTTCCGGATGTAATGATGAAGTCGTATATCATTTCCGAAGTAGAACTTTTCTCCGGATCACTGATCCCGAAATCAAAATCTTCCGTTTTTGGTTCCTGGTGGTGATCTATCAATATCCGCTTTGCCACGGAAGATCTGATTACAGGCTCCATGTGCTTGGTTCGATCGAGCACATTGAAATCCAGACAAAATATCCAATAAGCATTCTTCAAATGCATAATCCCTTTTTCGGATTGCGATTCAAAATCAATAACATCTTTTGCGCCCGGCATCCAGTTAAGGAATGCAGCCCAGTTGGTCGGCGATATCACCGTTACCTGGTGTCCGAATTGGATGAGAAAATGATACAGCGCCAATGCTGAACCCATCGCATCAGCATCAGGTTTTTGGTGAAACGTGATGACAATGTTTTTGGGAGATTCGAGTAAACTGAATAATTCGCTGATGGGCCTCATAAAAGGCTGCAAAAGTACAGTTAAATCCCCAATTACCAAATTAGCTTAATTATTGTGCCTTCCACACATTATTATCAAAATTGGTGTCCGGGAAAATGTGATCAGGATCGATGCTTACACTTTTTAGTGCTTCAGTCGTATTCAATTTTTGAATCCATTTGGCACCATTTTGCCAAACCTCTACCGGAATCTTTATCATATCTTTCTTACCACTCACCGTTTCGTATTGCAAATAAATTGGCATGGCCATCCTGTCCAGGTTTTCTATAGTCACCAACGCGCCCCTGGTAGAATCGTCATCAACGTACTTCACCTCTGTTACAGCCTGGTCGAGTTTATAATTCTTGATGAACATGCCTTTCCAGAACCATTCAAGATCTTCGCCAGCTGCGTTTTCCATGGTTCTGAAAAAATCCCATGGCGTAGGATGTTTGTAAGCCCATCTTTTAATGTAGGTCTGAAATGAATAATCAAATACTTTCGGACCCAATATCTCGTCTCTCAAAAGCGATAATGCGTAACCTGGTTTAAAGTAAAGCGCCATGCCAATATTGCGCTCCTGAAGGGCATCAGGCTCACTCATTACTGTTTCCGATTTATCGTTAAACATCCTCTTATACAATGGTGCCTGGTCACGTTCTTTGCGTACATATTCACCATTATTGAAATCTTCGGTTCCAAGCGTATTGATAAATGTGTTGAATCCTTCATCCATCCATCCATATTTTCTTTCATTGCTTCCCACAACCATCGGGAACCAGGTATGTCCAAATTCATGAAGCGTTACACCAAATAGTCCGCCTCTTTTTGACCTGGAGTTACAGAAAACAATACTCGGATACTCCATTCCATTAATATTGCTGGCTACATCGGTTGCCGTGTTATATGGATATTCGTACCATCTTTTGGAATAATCTTCAATACTTGCCTTTGTGTATTCTGTTGCTCTTCCCCAGGCGCTGTCACCTGCAGACTCTACCGGGTATACGCTCATCGCCAAACCTTTTCTTCCGGAAGGGAAATTCATTCTTGCCGCATCCCATATAAAAGCAGTTGAAGCCGCCCAGGATACATCCCTTGCATTGTTCAGCTTAAAATGCCAGGTGATATCTCCTTTTTTCTGAGGCCTTGACGAGGGATCAGTAATTTCTTCCGCGGTGCGGATCATTACCGTTTTATCACTCTTGCGGGCTTCGGCGAGTCTTTTGATTTGAATCGGAGTCAATACATCCTGCGGATTCTGCAATTCACCCGAACCTACCACCAATTCTTTGGCAGGCGCTGTGATGTAATAGTCATAATTGCCATAGTCAAGATAAAACTCGCCTGCCCCGAGATAAGGCAGGGTGTTCCATCCTTCGATGTCATCATACACACACATGCGCGGATACCACTGCGCTATCGCATATATTTTTCCATTCTTTGTTTCCTCTATTCCGGTTCTGTCCGAGCCATGTTCGGGGATGTAATAAGAATAAGCAATGCTGATTGTAACCATCCCTCCATTTGGCTTCAGCGGTTCCTTCAAACGTATTTGCATGCGGGTGTCTGAGATCACAGTATCTGCATTAGTCTCGGTTAATTTTCCATGGTCCGCAGAAACAACCTTTACCGACTTAATGTCAAAACCACCTTTAAATGTTGAATTCACATCTCCATACCTGCTTCTGCGTGTTGCAGGCATCTTAGCCTGGCCACGTGAGGCCAGGTCAAATAAATTCTGATCGAGGTACAACCAAACGAATGGCAATGTTTGCGGACTGTTGTTGGTATAGGTGATAGTTACGTTTCCTGTGATCTCATCCTTTACATCATCCAGTGTAGCATAAATTTTATAACTCGCCTTGTTGGTCCAGTATTTTGGCCCCGGCGCTCCGTCGGCAGCGCGATATTCGTTTACCGAAGAAGGATAGAAGTTCGGATTCCAGAGATCATGTTCATCAAATGTGGAGTTGGTCTGTGCTACTGCAGAGACGCTGATGAAAATACAAAGTGTGCTGAATAGTTTTTTTACATTCATCGGGATTATTTTTTATTGAAAGGTATTGTGTGTGCGAAATAGTCAGGAAGAAATTTGATAGCAAAGGGAATAAGATGGATGATTGGTACTGCTTCAAATGCATCTGTCAGAAATCTTTTTGCCACGTTACACCCGCGCTCCCGATGATACCTTCAATTGGCGGGTGCAATTTTTTTATTGATATATTAATAGATCGAAGTTCCGGAAATTCCCGGTGAATTTCATTGCCGATTTCCATAATTACTGTTTCCAGTAATGGAGTGGGCACATTCATTCGTTCAAGAATGATGTTATAAATATCGGCATAGTTAATGGTATCGGCTATCGAATGTATTACTTCTGAAACTTCATGAAACCCTGCCGATATGTTGATAATATATTCGTTTCCCAGTATCTTTTCCTCCGGGTGAATTCCGTGAAAGGCATGAAAATGTAAATCATGAAGATGCACCTGTATCATCTCATTTACAAAAAATTAAGAGCCTAAAATTAAAATTTTATTTTATCAAACCACCTTTGCTTCTTTCACTGCTTTTGTATGCTCCAGCATGCCCAGGTATCTTTCTGCGTCCAGCGCCGCCATACACCCGCTTCCTGCCGCTGTCACAGCCTGGCGGTAGGTCTTATCCTGTACGTCGCCTGCGGCAAACACTCCTTCGATATTTGTTTTTGTGGATCCGGGTACTGTCTTTATATATCCCGTTTCATCCATATCGATCCAGTCTTTGAAGATATCTGAGTTCGGTTTATGTCCGATTGCAGCAAAATAGGCACTTACAGGTATCTCCTGTTTTTCGCCGGTCTTGTTATTCTTAATTCTTACCGCTTCCACCTTATTTTCGCCTAACACCTCATCCACCTCTGTATTCCAGTAAACTTTTATATTCGGAGTACTCAGTACACGATCCTGCATTACTCTACTGGCGCGAAACCGGTCGCGGCGAACAAAATTGTGCACCATGCTGCATATCTTACTTAAATATAAAGCCTCTTCCGCAGCCGTGTCCCCGCCTCCAATAATACAGACTTCCTTTCCCTTAAAGAAAAATCCGTCGCAAACTGCACAGGCGCTAACGCCAAAGCCATTCAATCTTTGTTCGCTTTCAAGCCCAAGCCATTGTGCACTGGCGCCGGTTGCAACGATTACTGCATCTGCCTCTATCCATTTTTCTTCGTCTATCTCTACTTTAAATGGCCGAGACGAAAAATCAACTTTCGTAGCGAGGCCGTATCGTATATCTGTACCCATGCGCTTAGCCTGCGTTTCAAACTCTACCATCATTTCCGGTCCCTGCACACCATTGGGATAACCGGGATAGTTCTCCACTTCGGTGGTAATAGTAAGCTGGCCACCCGGCTGAATACCCTGGTACAATACAGGTTTCAAATTGGCTCTTGCTGCGTATATAGCCGCTGTGTATCCTGCCGGCCCTGATCCTATTATCAAACAATGCACATGTTCGTTTTCGTTGCTCATGATTGGTATAAATTTTTCAAATGTAATTCTTTTGCAAAAAAGATAAAGTGATACAGGTCACTTCGGTATGATGATGGTTTTGTATTGAGGTGCATAACCGCAAAAAGCTCCCAGCGCCCCGTTACTGATATTTCCCAAAACTTTATTCGGCGAAGCAAAGGGATTACCAATACTCTGGTATGCAAATTCCATAGTGAGCCAAAACTCATAAGTTGATTTATCAATACTGCTGACTTTCAATGTTACCGTATCGCCCCGGTGGAAAAAGTTTTTATCAAAGGGCACCGGATCATTACGGTTAATGCCCGGTGTCACCTTAAGATCATAGGTTGTTCCGTCGATCAGTTCATCGTCAAATACTGATTGCTGTCCGGGTAGAAAAGGTTGGCTGTCCACTTTAGTAAAATATCGCACATAATTTCCCAGGCCCGGTGGATCGGTCGCCCGGACATATACATCCACATCCGTTGTATCGGTTGCAAATGGCGTTGGCTTCCACCAAAGTGAATCGAGTTTTTTGCCCGGCTCGGGGATAGATGTAGTTGCATCATATTCCTGCCCATTCACTACAATCTTCAATGTATACGTTGTATTGACTGCGCCGAAAAAAGAAGAAGCAATGTTAGCAGTATCTATAGAATAATACCAGATGGTATATCCCGCTGCTGAATCCAAAGAATATTCTTTCAGTTGCTGAGACTGGGTGCCGTTCGAAATGGTAACATCCGCATTATGTACAAATGAAGTATCCAACACCTCAGGTGATATCTTGCTGAAATAGCTAAAGCTTTTTGAAAGTACTACTACCGGTGGTTGACCTGCCTCAATGCTGGCATCCACCACCAATACATCGGGTACTACTTTTAAGTTGAAATTGATATTCTTTTCGCAGGAGTACAAACCAAGTACACACAACAAAACTCCGATTCGCTTCATGGGATGCAAAGTTATTACAAGTGAGGATTATAAATGCTTAGCGCCTTTGCGTAAAATTTTTCATGCCACCAAGGCACAGGGACACAAGGTTTTTTTGTTTGTGTATTCGGGTATTCTTTGTGGCCTCATATTAACCGGTTTTGACACCAAAAAACAATAAATTAAATCAGAAGTCTTTCATTTGCCAGAAGAAAGCATTTCCAGGTTACTTAATAAAAAAGGCCGTCCCGCCAAAAGGCGGGACGGCTATAAAAAAATCAAATACTACTTATCCTAAATAAGCTTTCAGGGCGCTGCTGTATCTTGCTTTTTGCAGACGCTTGATAGCGCGCTCTTTTATCTGGCGAATACGTTCCTTTGTCAGGTCGTATTTCTGGCCTATTTGTTCAATAGTAACACCGTTTTCTCCATCAAGACCAAAGTATGCATTCACGATCTCTGCTTCGCGCGGGCTCAATGATTTCAATACCCGGCGGATTTCATTCTTCAATGAATCGTGCATTACATCTTCATCGGTTTCACCATGGCCTTTTAACAGATCTCCCATTGCTACATCTTCCGCTTCGTGTACAGGTGCATCCAGTGATGTATGCCTTGTATTGCTTTGGAAAATGTTGTTGATTTCCGTTACACTCATTTCCAGTATTTCTGAAAGCTCTTCTGTAGAAGGTTCCCTTTCATGTTCCTGTTCGAAAGCCATGTAAGCTTTATTAGCCTTATTATACGTGCCAATTTTGTTTTGAGGCAGGCGGACTAATCTTCCTTGCTCTGCCAAAGCTTGTAAGATGGACTGGCGGATCCACCAAACTGCATAAGAAATAAATTTGAAACCTTTGGTTTCATCAAAGCGTTGTGCCGCTTTTATTAAGCCGAGGTTGCCCTCGTTAATAAGATCACTTAATGACAAACCCTGGTGTTGGTACTGTTTTGCAACTGAAACTACGAAACGCAGATTGGCGGTAGTGAGACGCTCTAAGGCTCTCTGGTCGCCCATTTTAATTTTCTGTGCTAAAATAGTCTCCTCTTCCGGGGTAATCATTCCGATCTTGGAAATTTCCTGCAGATATTTCTCAACCGCTTGTGAATCACGGTTGGTAATCTGTGTAGCAATTTTAAGTTGCCTCATATTGGTTTATAGTTATTAATTAAAACTCTTCTTTTATATAAGTAAGACGCTTATTAGACATCAAAAGTTGGGGAAATGCTGCAAAAGATGTGTTAATCGCTTTTACTTCCAAAACCATATACAAATTTACAACGTGGTTTTTGGATTTCATAGTCTTTGTCAAAATAAAATCATTATTTTCAACAAGATGCTATAAATTGACCCCGGAAAATTCTTTATAAACGCGCTCTGTGTCTACTTCCTAAAATAATTTATCAAAATGATCGACTACCGCTCAGACACATTTACCAAACCTTCGCAGCCCATGTTGGATGCAATGTTCAGGGCAAAAGTCGGAGATGATGTGTTTGAAGAAGATCCAACAGTGAACGAATTGCAGTCATTTGCTGCCAACCTTTTTGGTATGGAGGCCGGTCTGTTTTGTCCGAGTGGCACCATGACCAACCAGGTAGCTATCAAATGTCATACCCAACCCGGTGATGAGGTTATTTGTGACAGGCTCAGCCATATTTACATATATGAAGGCGGCGGAATTGCCTTTAATTCAGGCTGCCAGGTGAAGCCGATTACCGGCGATCGCGGAAGGATCAATGCCCGGCAGGTGGAAGAGTCGATCAATCCACATGACGTGCATAAAGCCGTTTCAAAACTGGTAAGCCTTGAAAATACCGCCAACCGTGGCGGCGGTAGTTGCTATACGCTGGAGGATATTTTGCAAATAAAAGAAGTGTGTTTACAACATGACCTGAGACTACATCTCGATGGAGCAAGAATTTTTAACGCATTGGTGGAGATGAAGGAACAGGCGAAGGACTATGGAAAAGTATTCGATAGTATTTCAGTCTGCCTGAGCAAAGGGTTGGGCGCTCCCGTGGGCAGTGTACTGTTGGGCAATAAGTCCTTTATTCAAAAAGCAAGAAGGGTCAGGAAGGTTTTTGGTGGTGGAATGCGGCAGGCAGGATACCTCGCTGCGGCAGGCTTATATGCGTTGCAAAATAATATCAGCCGTCTTCACGTGGACCACCTGCATGCCAAAAAGATCGCAGAGGCACTATTAAAAAAATCATTTGCCGGAAAGATGATGCCGGTGGAAACAAATATTTTAATTTTTGAAGTGCATGGTCATTTTACACCCCGTTCATTTGCTGAGAAACTCTGGGAACATGAAATACTCGTAATGCCCATTTCCGAAACACAGGTGCGTATGGTATTGCATTTGGATGTAACAGAAAAGATGGTAAATGAAACGATCGATGTAATTCATGCTTTATAATCACCCAACCAAATTTTCCTGCGACGCGTCATGTTAGTCATTACTAAGTAAGTTCAGGATGTGTAATCAAAAACGATATCTTTTCTGAAAGATTACGCAAGCTTTGAGTTTAGTTAGAGTCCGGTCTCATCTAATCAACATGGTACATCTTATTCACCTTTTCTCCGCAAACTCAGGTTTCAGCGAAGCGACGGTATTTGTAATCTCACTCGTTGTTTGCTGGAATATTGAGGTGCTGGCAGGTCTGGCAACAAATTACAGGAAGTGGAAACATGCCTTCGTCAATTCTCATTTTATCCTTACCGGAATACTTCCGCAACTGGCAGTGAGTCTCCTGTTTGTCCGTGCTTTGCACTGGACGTTCCTGCATCATTTTGGAATCACCCGGCACATAGGCCTCGGTAAAAGTGCGTTTTCCCTCTTTCTGATCACCTTTGTACTGCTTGATCTCGGCGAATACATCTATCATGTTATTATGCACCAGGCAAATTTATTGTGGTTTTTTCATGCCGTGCACCACAGCGATCATTTTGTTGATGTATCCACCACGCTTCGCGAACATCCGGGCGAAAACCTGATCAGGAATTGCTTTACGCTGGTGTGGGTAATACTTACGGGTGCAGTTTTCTGGACATTCTTCCTGCGACAGTTAATACAAATTGTTTCCAACATTTTTGTGCACATGCATTACCGGCTGCCGGAAAAACTTGATGCGGTAATTGGAATTGTTTTTGTTACGCCAAATATTCATCATGTTCATCATCATTTTGAACGCCCTTATACGAATTATAATTATGGAGATGTATTAAGCGTGTGGGATCATATGTTCGGTACTTTTCAAATGCTCCCGGGTGAACAAATTATATTTGGTGTAGACATTATGATGGATCAAAAAATCAATTCACGTTACATTCCATTAATAAAATTTCCCTTTACCAGGCATAAATCCAAAAGGTTGCCTTAAAGTCTTCGGTTCCCAATTGATACGTGCACGCTACAGTTTGATAAAATTAATTTTTTGGGGATTCTTAATTAGTTTCCTGGGTACAGTTCCGCTGAGTGCACTCAATGTAACCGCTATGCAGATCAGCTCTGCTGAAAGCGTTACCCCTGCGATGCTGTTTTCTTCCGGCACTATCATGACGGAATTAATTTATGTTCGGATTACGCTTATCGGTATTACCTGGATATTGAAGAAAAAAAGCTTTTGCAGAAGATGGAATGGATTACTGTGATGGTTTGCTGGTATTTGCCTCCGGTAGTTTTTATGCCGCTTCAAAACATCATGCTACCGAAAATGTTTTATTACAGAATCACTTAAACCGGTTTCTGTTGGGAATGATTATGAGTGCTGTTATTTTGATACATTTCGCTTTTTGGTTGGGATGGAGCAGTGTATTATTCGCAAAAAAGATTTTGCATCACAGTAATCTTCACTTTGGAGTGTTCATCCTGGCAATCGGACTGGGCACTTTTGTCGCAAATGACTTATTTATTTATGGCGGCCGCTTTATAACCCGGCAACTGGCAGGTAATGATCATTTGATAAATGTGGCGCTGGGATGGATGTTTGTGGGAACGGCTTTTATACAGGCAGGTAAAATTTTATGGACGCAGCATAGCCATAAATCAAACGCAACAGTGTTGACAGATCCTCACCATGAAAAATAAATAGTTATTTTCACTTTTTTAAAATTCACCACATGAGCATTTTACGTTTAGCAGTACTCTCTTTTTTTCTTGGTATTTCGTCTTTGTCTTTCGCACAGAACCGTGATAGCCTGCTGAATATTTATAATACCCAAACCATTTATCGTTTCGGCAATAAATATATAAAAGGAAACCATGTACTAACCTATGATCAGCTCATTGGCGAATTTACCTCCCCACGCACGATTTCTTTATACTTGGTTTCGAAAAAGAAGGCCAGGATTGCCAGGGTTTTCAGCCTGGGATCTTTCGCGGTGTTCGTAACTTCTTTATTTGTAAAGACCAATACTCTTGGTTCGGTTGGCTTTGTTGCAGGTTCCGGCGTACTCAGCCTTACAGGCTTCTATTTTCAAACACAATCATCCATATACATCGAACAGGCATTATGGGAACGCAACCGGGAGCAATTGTTTGGAAAACCGTGAGCGTTTCAAAATCAACTATGATTTAACAGAGTGGTGATACAAACCGGAACATCATCCTGACCTTTCATAAGCCCTGAAAGGAGCAGCTAAGATTTCCCACGGCATAGTTGTTGTTCACCAGGTAGTTTGCAATGCTCTATTTGTTGTTTATTGGAATTGGAAATTTTCTGTTTGGAATAATCAATGTTATTTACACCGCAAACGCGATCAGAAGAAAGAATGCCGGCCAATTTCTTCGGGTATTGAAACAGGAGGAGATCGTAACGAGATGCGGCACTGCTTCCACAGTGTGATAAGCCTGGTAACGGTTCTGTTATTCTTTCACGATCTGCCAGAGTGGCACCAGGAAGAGGCTTCTGTGCTTCACTTACCGGCTGCCTTCATCACGCATTCATTATCTGCGCTTGTCCTGATCATCTCTAGTAATATCATTAATAGAAATATATCAGTCGGAACCTTCATAAATGTGTTCTTACTTTTTGCATAGAAAAGAATGCGCCAATAGTCATTTCTCATCCCGGTACGCAAAGTGTCATAAAGGCCTGCTGAAATATTGGCTGCCAACAGCGGGCTTTGGGTAGCAATGGCAGGATAATTGAGGAACGCTGTAGCAGTGGATTTATAAAGATATAACATCTCTTTACCCGAATAAAGTGTTTGATCCGTATGGTAATGAATGTTTCAAATAGAACTTCAACAAAGCCTGTTTATGCTGTCGCCGACCGGCTGATCTTTAAGCGCCTCAGGATGGAAGCAAGGCAAATTATCAACCACCTGGAGCCGCGGCGAAGGAATGAGATCATCATTAAGGCCTTTTTCTTTCCGGTACTTTATTGTATAATCTATGCTGCAGCGTTGAAATGGGGTACAGATGTTCGTATTCTTTACGGTTGCTACTTTATGTTGGGAATATGGCTCGTGTTTGTTTTCCTTAATATTATTCATGATGCCGTACACGGCACTATTTTCAGGAAACGATGGGCGAACCGCCTGTTTGTTCATTTTTTTGACCTGATGGGAGCCAACAGTTTTATCTGGGAAGTGCGACACATCCGTTTTCATCACAACTATCCCAATGTGAACGGATGGGATACTGATATAGAACAAAGTAAAATTTTCAGGGTTTTTCCGGATGGGGAATATTCACCGTTCCATAAATACCAGCATATCTACCTGCCTCTCCTTTATCCATTTTATCTCGCCAACTGGTTGCTGGTGCGGGATTTCAAGGATTTTTTTGACAGGAAAAAGACGGTGCGCAAGCTCATCCATATACCGGCTGTTGAATATGTAAAGCTTTTTGCATTCAAATTGTTCTTTTTTTTCTATATTCTCGTTTTGCCGAAACTGATGCTGGGAATAACATGGCTGCAGGTAATCACGGCGTTTGCAATTATGCTCTTTACCGCCAGCCTATTTTCATTAATAGCCTTATTGACGCCACATGCCAATACGGAAAGCAGCTTCCCGGTGCCGGATGAAAATAATCAACTGCCCGGGAGCTGGATGATGCATATGCTGCTTACTACAAATGATATAACGCCGGATAATTTTTTTACAAGATTCTTCATGGGCTGCTTCAACTATCATATCGTGCATCATTTATTTCCCAACGTGAATCATGTTTACTACCCCGAAATCACCCGACTGCTGAAAGAGTATTCGCGCACGTACAACCTGCCCTATCGTGAATTTCCATTGCTTACGTCATTGAACAATCATTACCGCCTGTTGAGGAAGAATGCTCTTGAGGAAAATATTTTTGAAGAAACGATGTAGCCGGCCGGGAAGCATCAGTTTTTCAAAATTCATACCGGTAGGTACGATGCACCTTTGAAGGTAAAGCGCCGGTAGCGTGGTGAAGTGCCAGCATCTTCTTATTGAAATCACCAACCCACGCAAGTTCTACCTCCTTCACTGTGCGGCGCGGAAGCACTTCGTTTTGCAGGCAGCGAATCAGGGCCGACTCAACTCCATGATTCTGATATTTTCTCTTGCAACCCATCACAATGATGCGCAACCGCTTTGCGGGTCTTGTCCGTCGATACCACAGGAAACGCAATTTGTTAAGCAGGTTCATCCTGCCTTTAAAAGGCTTCAAAAACTGGTTCACATCCGGAACACAAACCACAAAGGCAACCGGTTCGTCATTGTGATAAGCGAACCAGATGATCCTCTCATCCATTATGGGTTTCATTTGACGGAATGTTTCCCGGATAGTTGCCGGCTCCAGCGGATGAAAATTTTCAAAATCACACCAGGCATCATTATAAACTGCCCGGAAGTCGTCAAAGAATTTCTCTTTTTCCGCCATCGAAAAATGCCTGAATGAATATTCTTTTTTGCTTGCAACCCAATCCGCTATTTTAGTGAAGCGCCCGGGCATTGGCTTTGTTACATCGAGCACGTTGGTAAGCTGGTCGTATAGTTTTACAAATCCGTATGACTCGAAAAGACCAATGTAATAACGCGGATTGTAATTCATTCCGTAGCCGGGCGATGTAAAGCCTTCCACCAGCAGCCCCCAGAACCGGTCATTTTCACCAAAATTCACGGGGCCATCCATTGCAGTCATGCCCTCACTTTGCAACCATTCTTTTGCTGTGTCAAATAACAGGTGTGCAGCCTTTTCATCATGGATGCATTCAAAAAAACCGATGCCTCCCGCGTGCGTGGATCCCGCCTTTTGATGGTTCGTAAAGGCAGCAATACGACCGATGGCTTTATTTTTTTCGTCCAATAATATCCATCGCCTGCATTTGCCGTGAAGGAAGAAATTGTTTCGGGCCGGATCAAAGATGGTTTTAATTTCCCCATCCGGAATTGCGATCCATTCCGGATCATTACGGTATAAATATCCTGGCAGGTCAATAAATTTCTTTGCCTCTTTTTTGTTCTTTACTTCAACGATCATACTGCCTTTTTTTGCAAGTGGTTTTTGCCTGATCGGTTAGTGACTTGTTAACACAAAATTAAAATAGTTACAGCCATTGACCTCATTACAGGCGGATGGAAAGTTACGTTCTGAAGGATATGCAGCCCGCAGGTTTTGAATCCTTCAGTGTCTTATTGTATTTTCGCAAAAAAATAATATGCCGAAAAACTTTGAAAAGTTTCTAACGCATAATATTCTGAACTCCTAAATAGGCAATTATGTTTCCCCACATAAATCCGCAACAAACACGATCCTGGAAATTATTGCAGCAGCATTTTATAGAAATGAAACACGTGCACATGCAAGATCTGTTTGAATCAGATAAAGAAAGATTCAATAAGTATTCATTTGCTCTTCCGGATATCCTCTGCGATTTTTCCAAGAATATCGTCACCGAAGATACCATCCGTTTATTGCTGCAACTCGCCGATGAATGTAAATTAAAGGATGCCGTTGAAGCGATGTTCTCCGGTGAAATGATCAATGTTACAGAAGGCCGCTCCGTGTTGCATACGGCCCTTAGAAATTTCTCCGGGAAGCCTGTATTTTCTGATGGAAAGGATGTAATGCCGGAAGTAAAAGGAGTGCTGGAGCACATGAGCCGTTTTTGTGCGGAGGTTCATTCAGGTGAGTGGAAAGGATATACCGGCAAAAAAATAAAATACTTTGTCAACATCGGTATTGGCGGCAGCGATCTTGGGCCGGTTATGGTTACAGAAGCATTGAAACCTTACTGGGTAGAAGGCGTTCAGAGTTATTTTGTGAGTAATGTTGATGGTACCGATATCGCTGAAACATTGAAGAAGATTACTCCCGGTGAAACCATTTTTTTAATTGCCTCCAAAACATTTACGACCCAGGAAACGATGACCAATGCGCATACTGCCAGGGATTGGTTCATGAAGAGCGCCGGTGATGAGAAACATATTGCAAAACATTTTGTGGCCCTGAGCACGAACGAAAAAGACGTAATGGCGTTCGGCATCGACCGGGAGAATATGTTTGTATTCTGGGATTGGGTAGGCGGACGTTACAGCCTATGGAGTGCTATAGGCTTATCGATAGCATTAACGATCGGGTACGATAATTTTGAAAAACTTTTGAAAGGAGCGTATACAACCGATCAGCATTTTCGTGAAACCTCTTTCGAAAAAAATGTACCCGTAATAATGGCGCTGATCAGTTTATGGTACCTTAATTTCTTCGGGGCACAAACAGAGGCCATACTTCCTTACGACCAGTATATGCATCGCTTTCCCGCCTATTTTCAACAGGGTAATATGGAAAGCAACGGCAAACACGTTGACCGCAATGGCAATAAACTGACCTATTCGTCAGGCCCCGTTATATGGGGCGAACCGGGTACCAATGGCCAGCACGCCTTCTATCAGCTGATCCACCAGGGTACACTGCTGATCCCCTGCGATTTTATAGCCCCGGCTATTTCGCATAACCCGGTCGGTAAGCATCATCCCATTTTATTATCGAACTTTTTTGCACAAACAGAAGCATTGATGAACGGAAAAACAAGGGAGCAACTGGTAGCGGAAAAAGTTTCCGAAGCGGTTATCCCGTTCAAAGAGTTTGAAGGTAATAAACCTACCAATTCTTTTTTGATAAAGGAGATCACTCCTCTTACATTGGGAGAACTCATCGCTATATACGAACATAAGATATTCGTTCAGGGTGTTATCTGGAACATCTACAGCTTCGATCAGTGGGGCGTGGAACTGGGCAAGCAACTGGCAAAAAAAATATTGCCGGAGCTGGAGAATGACGCTGAAGTAACCGATCACGATTCATCTACCAATGGTTTGATCAATGCCTATAAGCACATGAGGAAATAAAAAATCCTCCGCAAGGGAGGACTTGTTTATTTTTCAGCACACATTATTGTTACCACTTATCTACATCTTCCTGCGGTGCGCTGCTGGTTGGTGGAGTCTCTTTTGCATCCTGGCTGGTGGTATCAGCCGTCACTTCCCCGGGTGCTGTCGTTTCTTCACTCTTTGCAGCCACACTGCTGTCTTCACGCGGGCCCTCTTCATAATGCTCCGGATTGTCGTGATTGAATGCATCAAAATCGAAATCCGGCATCAGGTCTGTTTTTACATAATCAATGGCCTCTGTTATTCCCTTCAAAAACTTGTTGAAGTCTTCTTTGTAAAGAAAAATCTTATGCCTGTCATAGCCGTCGTCGTTGAATCTTTTCCGGCTCTCTGTAATCGTTAAATAAAAGTCATTACCTTTTGTTTCCCGCACGTCGAAAAAATAAGTCCTTCTTTTACCGGCTCTTATTCTTTTGCTGTACACACTTTCTATCTTTTTATCATTATGTTCGTTCGCCACGTTTGAATTTTTTTATGATCAAGAATTAAACAAAGATAAAATTGTTTTTTAATTGGCAAAATATTTGCAAACCTCAATTTAATTGGAGGTACTTCTTTCCTGTTGCTGCTGGTTGTAGTACATTTCTGCATACACGCCATCTAATGCCATTAACTCCCGGTGTGTTCCCTCTTCTGCAATCGCACCGTCTGCCAGCACAATGATCTTATCGAAGTTGAATAATGAAAAGATCCTGTGAGTAATGATCACGGCTGTTTTATCGTGAAGATAGTTATAGAGATTGGCGATGATCTCATTTTCGGTTTTGGCATCTACTGCACTCAGGCAGTCGTCGAACAACACGATCTCATGGCCGGCCAATAACGCACGGGCAATCGAAAGCCGCTGCTTTTGGCCTCCGCTCAGTGTTACTCCACGCTCTCCTATCATGGTTTGATATTCTTGTGGAAAATCCCGGATCTCATTTGCCACTGCAGCGTTCCGGGCAGCGGTCAGCACACGCTCATGATCAGGTGCTGCATAGGAAAAGCCGATATTATTTTCAACCGTATCGCTAAACAGGAACACATCCTGCGGCACGTAGCCGATCTGCTTTCGCAAAGTTTGCAAATCCATTCTGCGTATGTCCATACCATCATACAACACGGCCCCCTTTTGCGGATCATACATGCGCAGCATCAGTTGTGCCACGGTCGATTTACCGGAACCGGTCTTACCAATGATCGCAACCTTTTCTCCTTTATTGATCGTGAGCGTAAAATCACGAAGTGCATGAATACCTGTATTGGGGTAGGTGAAATCAACATGATCAAAATGGATATGTCCCTCCAGGGAAATTTTTTGAGCTCCTTCTTCGTTGCGGATTGAAGGTCGGGTCATCAAAAATTCGTTGATGCGACGCTGTGAGGTAATGGCGCGCTGTATCATGCTTGCTACCCATCCTATGGCCATTACGGGAAAAGTGAGCATAAGTATATACATCACAAATTCACCGATCACGCCGATATTGAGAGATCCGCTGATTACATACATTCCGCCGATGAGTATGGTAAGTAATGTGCTGATACCGATCATCAGCCCCATAGAAGGAAAATAGATTGCTTCTGTTTTTGCAAGTGATATAGCATTGTGACGATAGAGTTCACTGTTCTTTTCAAAAAAGCCAAACATGGCTTTTTCCTGCACGAACGATTTTATTACACGGATACCGGAATAGGATTCCTGTGCATTGGTAGTAAGGTCGGAAAGTAATGCCTGTATCCGGTCACTCTTTTTGTTGATGATATTATTTACATAATAAATGGTGATGGCAAGGATGGGTAACGGAGATAGCACATAGATCGTCAATTCCTTGCTTTCATTGAACATATAATACAGGGAAAAACCAATTGTAACAGCAAGGTTGACCAGGTACATTACGGCCGGCCCTGTATACATGCGAACGCGGCTCACGTCTTCGGAGATGCGGTTCATCAGGTCGCCCGTATAGTGCGACTTATAAAAATTCATATCCAATTGCTGGTAATGATTGAATATTTCATTCTTCTGATCATACTCGATATGACGGCTCATGACGATGATCGTTTGCCGCATCAGGAACATAAAGAAACCACTGATGAGCGCCAATACCAGCAGGGTAATGCCCGAATAAAAAATGCGCGAGTTAAAGGAACTCTTTTTGAGCTTCAGCTCGTTGATGAACCATTGTACCAACGGATCGTAGTTGGTTTTGGAAGATGCAGCCACGGTAACTGCCTGCGTATGTTTTGGCCCCGCCTGCAACATATTCAGCACATATTTGGTGATCTGCGGTGTCAGTATCCTGAAGTAGTTAGAAAGAATGATAAAGACCATTCCCAGCAGAAAATGCCATCTGTATTTCCAGAAATATTTATTTACCGATGCTAAGGGCGACATGAGTGCAAAAATAAGATAAGAAGATGGTTAGTCGCTATGAGGGGAGAAGTGAGATGGGGAGATGTGCGATGTGAGGAAGTTTTTATGAGGCAGAATGTATAATGCTTTTGATATGTGATGTTAATTTGAAAATCTGGCGATTTGAAAATGAATCAAGAACAGACGAATCAAGCAATCAACCAGTAAACCCTTTTTCATTCATCGTCTTTCCAACTTACTGTCTAAACCTGTTATACTCCTTATCACCTAATACTTTCTGAAACAATTCCCTGTTCTTTTTATCTGCCAGGGCCTGGAGGTGATTGATGTGATGCAGATCGGTTCCGACGAAGTCAGCGAGGTCGTTTTCAATTATGTATAGTGCGGCTTTTGCCGTAGGCTTGCCATAATAACCCGTGAGGGAAAGAAGATTCACCTGCAATAGAAATCCCAGTTCTTTCAGCCTGTTATAAATATCCGGCCTTTTATGATAATATAAATAACGTTCGGGGTGTGCCAGGAGTGGCTGGAATCCACTGTTCACGAGTTGGAATGAGATCTTTTCAAGATTGTCGGGGGCCGTGGAGAAGGATATTTCTGTGAGGATATAGTTTTCCCTGAGCATGAGGAGGCGTTCATCGTTTCGCATCAATTCCAGAAAATGATCATCGAGAAGGTATTCTGCTGCTGCGCTGAGTTGTACATCAAGCCCCTCGGCAGCAACGGCGTTTTTCAAAACAGTTAACGCGTTTCCGATCGTTTCGGGAGTATTTCGAAACATATCACCGATTACATGAGGAGTGCAAATAAACCGGCTGAAGCCCAGTTCCATTAAACCTTTTATTAACTCAATGGAAGTGGAAACATCCGGCGAACCATCGTCAATACCCGGCAAGAGGTGACAGTGTATGTCCTGGTAAATATGAGAATAGTCATAAAGGCTGCCGGATGGATTATTTTTTTTAAAAAGGCTCAATGGTATTTATAAAGTTTCTTACGGTTCTGCTTCCGCTTTTTTATCAGCCGGGAAGAATAATACAGTTGTGTCAAAATACCGGTGTGTTCTTTCCGGGCCATACGCCTGCTGTCCTTTAGACCGTTTATACTGAGGGAGTTTGATGAGGGGTTTTAAAATAGAAACAAAGAATGCAAACGGTATCTTATTTCTTTTCATCGCCAGGTAATCGCGTCTGTTGGCACGCAGGCGGCGGTAAATATTTCCGTTGCTGAGCCCGCCACTTCTCATTTTTACGATCATTTTCGGAAGGTAGTATGAACTTACCCTGTTTGTGTAAAGATATCGTGCCATGAGCTCATAGTCTGCAGCCGTGTAGTAGTGATTTTCATACTCTCCAAACCTGTCAAACAGCTCCCGGCGAATATAGAATGTCGGGTGCGCCGGCATCCACCCATAATGAAACCTTGACCTTTTGTACCTGAGCCCCTTCCAGTAGCGAATTACCTTCTGCGTATCGTTCGGATCTACGTAAACCAGGTCACCATACAGGGTTTCTGTTTTCGTTTCTTCAAAGCACGCAACAATATCCATGATCACATTGGCAGAAGCCAGCATGTCGTCACTGTTCAATACGCCAATGATTTCGCCGGTTGCCATCCGGATTCCCTTGTTGATAGCATCATAAATGCCACGATCTGTTTCCGATATCCACCGGGCGATGTAACGTGAATTTTTTTGAATGATAGCTAACGTATTGTCGGTCGACTTGCCATCAACGATGATGTGCTCAATGTTCTTATAAGTCTGCTTGCTGACGGAGCTGATGCAATCGGCCAAATACTTCTCCGAATTATAGGTCACGGTTATAATGGATACCTTCACGGGTAGTTCACAATTGAGGAAGTAAAATAATCAATTTTTTCCAATTTGGAGCGACGCATTTATCAATTTCGTGTCAATTCTTTTTCATAACTGTTATTCAGAAAAAAAATTGTATGATCCGAAACAATCATTTTCGATGACATTTAATGGTGCTACACCAAGCATTCCTACCCATTTAACTTTGTTGACAAAATAAACAGAAATTAAAATTAAATTGTATAAGTTGCTTTTAAAATTTTGATATTCTGTATATTATTTCATTATTAATTTCTTGCCACTACAATATTTTCAAGTACCAGCATATCCATATTTGTTTTGAGATAACAGGCAAGCGCTTCCTCCGGTGTATTTACAATTGGCTCATTCTCATTAAACGAGGTATTGACGAGGATGGGTATCCCTGTTTTTATCCGGAAGGTATCAATGAGCCTGTAATAACGCGGCGAAACATCTTTGTCTACCGTTTGTAACCGGCCGCTGCCGTCTACATGGGTTACAGCCGGTATTAATGGTTGTTTATCTTTTTTTATTTGCAGTACCTTTTCCATAAAAGGTGCTTCATCATTCGTTTCAAAATATTCACCGGCAAATTCTTTCAGTACTGACGGGGCAAAAGGCCGAAAACTTTCCCTTCTTTTTATCTTCAAATTCAAAATATCTTTTGCATCCCTGCGGCGGGGATCGGCTAATATAGAACGGCCGCCGAGTGCCCTGGGTCCAAACTCAGCACGACCCGTAAACCAGCCTACCACTCCCCCGTTTTCGATACATTCAGCTACCTTATCATAAAGATGCTCGTCACTGTACTCACAAAATTGTATCTGCCGTTCATTGAGGATTGCCCTGATTTGCTCATTGGTAAAATGACTCCCGGTATAGGCTGATCGAATGACACTGCTTCTCGGTTGCCGGAGCAGATGGTTGTGTACATACAATGCCGCACCCATCGAGATCCCCGCATCATGCCCGGCAGAGGGGATGTAAATATTCCGGAATGAAGTAGCGGCCCTGATCTTTCCGTTGGCAACACTATTTTGTGCTACTCCACCGGCAAAGCATATGTTATGGAGCCCGGTCTTCCGGTGCAGCGCCTCCATCATGTGAAAAATGGTGTCTTCGGTTACTTTTTGCACTGATGCTGCAATGTCTTTGTGATATTCTGTTATAGGTGCTCCCTTTTTCCTGGGCTCACCATATTCATCAACGATCTCTTTGCTGTATAGCGATTGTACTACCGGGAGGTGGTCATCACCATACGAAATAATTCCTTCTGTGCCCTTTCTGAAATAATCCAGGCGGAGCCGGAACAGGCCATCATCGGTATAGCGTACGATCTTTCTCATTTTGTCGGCATACTTTGGGGTTCCGTAAGGAGCCAGTCCCATTACCTTGTACTCATCGCCATAGAAAGGAAATCCCAGGAACTGCGTAAAGGCGGTATAGAAAAACCCGAGCGAATGCGGAAAGTCTAACGAATCCAATACCGTAATCTCGTTGCCTCTCCCGACTGCTGTCATAGTGGTAGTAAAATCACCTGAACCATCTATGGATATGCAGGCCGCTTCCTCAAAAGGCGAGGCGAAAAAAGCGGAAGCGAGGTGGCTGCGGTGATGCTCTACCAACTTTATTTTTTTTTCGAACGCGGTGGCCGGCATCCCGGAGATAACTGACAGTTCATCTGCGAATGACCTGACCCTGCCTGAGTTTTGTAACCTGTCTTTTACCGCCGCAACACTTCCTGAAGCATTCCTTGCCAGGTACAAAAGTTTTCTCACAAACTTCGCTTTGGGATCGCGCCCCATAGTAAAATAATCAACCTCTTCGAAGCCGATATGTGCCTCACGAAGGCAAAATTCAATGGCCATTTGCGGAAACCCTGCCCAGTGCTTTACCCGTCTGAAGCGCTCTTCTTCAATTGCCGCTATGAGCCGTCCATCTTTAAAAATAGCGGCCGACGAGTCGGCATGATACGCATTAATACCCAGTATGATCATTGTCCATTCATTTTTAGTTTTCTTTTGCCCGACCGGTCATAAAGCAGGATCAGGATAAAGATCATCGTGTAGGCTGCAATATTGAACCAGGTGTGGTGGCCGATCCCGAAAGGCATTGGCCAGCCTTTATTAATGGCCAGGAGGAACAGCGTGATCCTGGTTACGTTGATTAACCAAAGCGACAACAGTCCGCCAACAATCCATTTTACTTTTCTCGGTGCCGATCCCCTGTTGGCAGCGATAAATGCAATCCAGAAACTATATACACCATAGCCTACACAATCGTATGCCACTATTATCCCGGCACCACCTTTGATCCGTAAATAGAAGCCGGGTTCTCTTGTAGTGGGGATATGAAAAACGGATAGAATACCGGCAGTTGCATTGAGCAGCGAATTTTTCAGCCAGGTTATGTAATCCAGGTAGCGGGCGATGAACGGGCTATAATACCCGCCGGGTGCGGCAAGTCCGATCACAGCCAGGGTTGTAAAATAACAAAGACTGAAGATGCCTGCGAATTTCAGCAGGTAGATTGTATAGGGATTCCGGAAATTGATGTTATAATATTTGTGATGATAATAATTGCTGTTCCAGCTGACCCGGTGAGGTGAAATGAATTGCATGAAAGCCCATTTCTTCTGCAGCCTTCACGTTTTTTAGATTGTCATCAATAAACAACGATTCGGATGCTTTGATCCCGTACCGGTCCAGCAACACACGAAAGATGGCTTTATCCGGCTTTATCAGCTTCTCTTCCCCGGACACCACTATGCCTTCAAATTCGCTGAAAAACGGGTAGCGGCTGAAAGCAACCGGTATTGTTTCGGCCGACCAGTTGGTGAGGCCATACAGATGATACTTCTTTTTCAACCGGTGCAGAAGTGCCACCGTTTCCCGGATGTCGCTGCGCAACATCGTATCCCACTGATCATAATACATCGCAATCAGGTCATGGTATTCTGGAAATTGCTGCTGCAGCAATTTCGTACCCTCGGCCAGCGGCCTCCCCCTGTCCTGCTCTACATTCCATTCATCTGTGCAGATGTTGGCCAGGAAATGTTCCATTGCCTGCTCATCCCGGAATACACCCCGGTACAGGTGGCGCGGATTCCAGTCGACCAATACTCCTCCAAAATCAAAAACGACATTTTTTAGATTCATGATAATTTAGTCTTGTGATCCTTTTGCCGAAAGGTAAAAGAATTGTGGCTTTTACACCGCAAACAAATTCTCATATGCAGTTCTGAGTTGTGCAAAGTCAACGGCCGTAGCGGCATATGCGGAAGCACCGCGGCGCCAAACGGTTAACTCATCGTCATTCATCTTTGCAAAAAAACGAATCGCATCGGCAATTTCGTTACCATTGTCCGTACTCACGTTCATGCCGGCGTGTGCCTTCTGCAGGTGATTCCACGGCGTGAACCGACTCGTAACAACCGGCTTTCCCGCGGACAATGCCTCGTAAATGGCATGGCCAAAATTTTCACTTTTACTTGGTAAGATGAACAGGTGCATCTGCGAAAGTATGGCAGACAACTGAGATGGTTCGGCCTCCCCCGCCATGGTCACCTGAATATGGCCGGGCATTGATCTTACCTTCTCCATGCAAAGATCGTAATAGGCGCGGTCCTTCACCGGGCCGTAAATGGTATAATCTATAGTTTCATTTACCTGCGGCAGTGCATCCAGTACCGGCAGGATATTTTTCATGGGGCTGATGAGGGCAATGCTTCCCATTTTCAGCGTTCCCGGTTCTTTGGCCGGTGCCGGTAAAGCCTCCATACGGTTGGGAAAATTTCCTGCCACCAGTATTGGCGCGGGCGCACCAAATTGCCGCCGGATGTATCCGGCCTCGGTTTGGTCAGTGGCATGAAAGATCACCTTGTGATGATATTCGAGCAGTTTGAAAAATTGCAGGTAGATCCTCTTTTTAATGCGTTTTTGCGACAGGGCTCCCGGGTGCAGCATGCCTCTCACCGATATGATCTTTTTTGGAGCCGTGCAAAATACCAGTGGCACGATGTTGAAATGCCAGTCATATAATCCGATCATATAGAGCACATCCGGCCGGATATTTTCCACCTGCTCATTCAGCTTGTGACTGATCTTTTCCGGTCCGGCATACCATATCTTCGTATAGGCGTTATAGTTAGTCCATTCACCGGGCGTGATATTTTCGAGCGCCGCGCCGTTCAGATCCTTGTCGCTGCAAAAGATATAGTATTCGATATCTTCATGATATTCCCGCACCAGATTGGCCACCGACTGTACCGGCCCACCTGCACGGAATGCAGGAAGGAACCATGGAATGGTAATAAAGATCTTCCTGCTCAAATCATCCTGCGTTTATAAATGAAAAAATCGCAGGCCGGTATAGGTTGGCGATTGGGTATGGTTTCATGCAAATACCATCCTGCAATATTTTCCTGTATCCATTGGTTGAATTCCCGGTAACGCACATGTTGCAGTTGGGAGTCTTTCTTCTCCCATGAATAGATAATGACATATATTTTTGCTGCGGCAAACAGATCGCGCATGTATTTTTCGAATATGGTATTTTCGAGCAGGTGATAGACAACGTCGAGCGACAAAGAAAGATCATAGTTTTCGCCGGTCCAATTCCCGGTTTCGTATAAGTGAAATTGTTTCGTTGTATCGTTCTTAAAAATATCCCGGCAATTATTGATTGCCGTCGCCGATACATCCAGCCCCGTGTATCGTGGAAAGTGGAACAACTTCAGTTGATTGCCGTCGCCACATCCAAATTCAATAACAGATGTAATGCCATTGTCTGTTACAAATTGATTGATCACGGAAGCTTTATAGAGGGCCGGTTCTCCGTAAGAACCCGCCCCGGAGGTTCCGTTATTTTTATAACGGTGCTCCCAATAACCTGCTGAGGAGCCATGCTTCCACCTGAAGGCACTATTAAGCAGGCCCCTGCCGGCGGCAGTTTTCACAATTATATTATACAGGTAACGTTTGATTGCCGGGTTTGTTTAATGTAGGAGGTTGCCTGGTTTTCAATTTTATCTTACGCGGAACATAAAAGGTGTATTTCCACACCTGGATCAGAACCCAGATAAAGAAAAGAGACTTCACGACGTGTCCCAAAATCGTTTGCAATTCGCAGTCGGGGCGGATAGGATAATAAAATACAAGTGCAGTAAACAGGATGAGTGCAGGGTAATCTGCGCTGTATTTCTGAAATGCATTTAATATCTCGCAGTAGAATACACCCAGCACAAACATAAAGATGCATCCGCCCAGCAAGCCCCAGTTGATATAGGCATCGCCGAGCGAACTCAGTCCCATAGAAGTACCCGGCGCTAAAGCGATCCGGGTATATTTTGCAAAGATCGCCCTGTCGCCTGCCTTTAATTTATTGGGCGCGAGGATGCGTGGCATAACGGCGGCTTCCACTACCTTATACATCTCTGCGCCATTCTGAAACGGCTCCACCGTAGGAACATTGTACATGATGTTTGTGATGATGAAACCCTGGTTGATACGCACATTCGATTCTGCGAGGTCATTCAGGTTAAAGAGTCCCCCGCCCTGGCTCTTTTGTTCGTATACTTCTGCGAAGAGGTCTGCCCCGGAACTGACCGACCTGTTCGAAGCCTTTTCGGATCTGAAACTGCTTTTGAGCACCTGTACGGTAGCCACCAGGAGTATAGCAGCGGTAAGGCCGATGATCTTCAGGTTGAATGAGAACTTATATTTTATCGCAAATATGGAGGCCGTATATATTGACCAGGTAATCAGATCATGAAACATGCCGCTGTTGAGTGAAGAAGAAATAATGGAAAGCATCACTATGACCAGCGGAACCACTTTCAGTCGCCTGCTGCCCAGCAGCAACATGAACAAGCCGATAAATTTTAAACTTCCGATGAGGTAAAATACGAATGCCAGATCGCTTGAAAACCGGGACGACACTATACTTGCCAGGAACCCCAAAACAATAAACACATAGGGCAACTGCGGATTCCGGTCCACAAACACCGCGATGCGTTTCGTATCCACAACCTCCCCCCTGTATTTGCCTGCATTGATATGAGTCCCGAATATGAACAGGCATACCGCCGGAATTGCATAGGCAAAATACTCTGCCTCGGGAATTCTCATACGGTAAACAAAATAGGCATACGGATCCAATCCATTATACGCGAGCGAGGGGCCAACAAAGAACTGGATACACATAAAGGTCCCCAGCAAATATCGCGTAGGGATGATGTGGTCTATGCTGCCGAAGAGAAGGGAGAACTGGTAGATCGAAATCATGATGACGATATACGATTCCCAACTTATGTGGAAGAACAACAGCCGCAGGATCAGCCCAACCAGCAAATAGATGCCCCAATTATAATTTGGTGGAAATAATGTTCTCACCTATGTTCATTTAAGAGACGGTGCTCTATGGCCATGCATATATTACTAAATGACCATGGCTGTATTTTAATAAAGGACGCTTCTCCCATTTTTTTCAATTGGCCGGAATTTACAAGTTTTTTCATTTTCGACACAAAATCGTTTATATCGCTGCTGCGAAACACATAACCATTCACATTATCCTCCACCAGGTCTGCACGGCAGCCACATTGATCACTCACCAGTACAGGTTTGCTGCACGCCATGGCTTCATTCACACTCAGCCCCCATGTTTCTCCCGGCCCCTTAGACGGCAATACAAATACATCGGCCAGTTTATAAACGGCGGGCATGGCCTGCTGATTTTGGAAATCTGCAAATTTAATCCTGTTTTTAATATTCACCGGCGCCGACTCTGCTGCAGCCTTAACGGCTGATTCCAGTTCGCCATTTCCAACCATGAGCAGAAATGCTCGGGATTCATCAAGGGCGATGAAAGCCTGTAGTAAGAGCAGCGGATCTTTTTTCTCTTCGATCTTGCCGGCAAAGAGGAAGACTATCGCATCCGGGGGAATGTTCCATTGCTCCCTCTTCATTGCTCCTGTTGCCGCAAAACGTTCATTATCTATCGCGTGAGGCGCAAATACCAGTTTGTTGTCGGGTACGCCGAAGTATTTGAAATAAGCTTTGTTGGCACTCCCGGCATAAAAAACGGCATCGGTATTTTTATACAACCATCGCAACCATATTCTTTTTGTGATCTGTTTTAAAGCGCTGTTAAGTTCATCATCCAGCAAGGTAGAGTCGCCGCGGAAATACACCGGGATCCTTTTGTGAAAATAACGTATGCACCGCAAATGGCTTTTGAAATTCCATCCGAAAACCAGCACTGCATCAGGCCGCCACGATTCAATTTCCTCTGTCAGCGAGGGATTATCAATTCCCTGGTAATGATGAGAGCCCGGTTGCTTCGAAACATTTTTTATAAAGGTGTATTCGTATCCGCTGAGTACCGGTATGTCCCACTCCACATGTTTGGCAAAACCGGGATCATATTTTTCCCCGGTGGCCAGTTGTCCCCAGGTATAAAAAACTTTTAGTGCAATCTTTTGCCTTTCGGCCAGTAGCCTGAACCACGGCGCATTATATTGAATCGGGTGAGTAGTTACTATAGCAAGTTTTTTCAATACGGTGTGTTGTTTTGATGAATGACCTGGTCCAGCAGCACAGCCAGTTGCCGGGTTATTTCATGCGCAGAATATTTTTCAAACAGGTCGTGCCGTATCCCGTGATAATTATAGCACCCCTCTAAGTCCAAAAATTTTTTCATGGCATCCCCGAAATCCCGTTCAATTGCAGGCAGGCCGTTTTCACCATTAAAAGGAAGCACCACTGCACCGCCGGATTCCTTCAGTATTCCAACACCGGTGCTCCGCTTATGAAGCACGGCCAGTATCGGTCTGCCCGATAATACGCCCTGGTAACTTTTGCTCGGCGTATAGTGAGGCTCTGTACTTCCCAGGATAAAGATACCATCTGCAGCCTGCAAATGAATGAGTACATCGAGATAAGGAATTCTTTTCGGGTATTCGTATACGTTAGTTTGCCACAGATGATATTTTTCGGCAATTGGTTTAATATTAAAGCTATCCGCATCATTCGCCCTGCTACCCGTGCCGATGAAATGAAACTCGATATTTTTAAAATCTTCCGGATGATTGCCGATCGCTTTGAATATTGCTTCCAGCGGCTGGTACGATCTTGGCATCATGGCTCCTGCATATACCATTTGAATGACGCCTTCTTTTTTTTTGAACAGGTAGGGCGCCAGGTGTAATGACTGCAATATTTCAAAATCTTTTTTTTCTCCGCCATATGGCATAGCCCCCGTTATCGCTTTTTTTTTCAACTCAGGATTTCTTTCCAGTACCGGGAAGAAATATCCTTCTGCAACGCCGGTTATTAAAGAAGCTTTCTTAACGGCAATGGGCTCCAGGAATTTTGCCATTTTCGTACTGAACCAGTGTCGCGAAAATAATTGATTGCTTCCGGGAAATTCATGCACCCACGGATCAATATAATCGATACCATATTTGATACCCGTAGTGGCGTGCAGGCGCCTTCCCAATAAGGCGCAATAAAAGGATGGAACCGGAATGTATAAAAAATCGATCTTTTCCTTTTGTATCAGTTGTTTTGCTTTTTTATACAACTGAAAAAAGGCACGCAGGCCGATATCGCCGATGAGCCTGGGTTTTGTTATCTTAATTGCCTTTACTTTTTCTATTCGCAGGTTATGCGGCAATAATTTTACCAGGTTCTCATCCGGCTCTTCTTCATAATATTTTTCATCTACAGTAAGTACCACGGGTTGCCACCCGAATGATTCAAGATGCTGTGCAAACAGTCTCGGGCGATGAACCCCGGCAAGATTGGACGGGGGAAAATGGGGATAGAGGATCAGTACCTTCTTCATGAATTCGTTGCAATGAAATGCGAAATCTCAGGATAGGGAAACTCCGGTGACCGGCCTGTTTCAAATACGATGACTGATTTATAATAATTCTTCAGAAAGCTAAAACAGCGTTGTCCGATATCAACTGAATGCACCTCGATCATGAGTACCGGTTTTTTTCTTTCGAGCAAACTAACCGCACCTTTCAACACAAACTCTTCTGCTCCTTCCACGTCTATTTTTATGAAGTCGGCCCCCGGATATCCCTCTTCAGTAAAATCGTCAAGGGATATGCTTTTTACTGTTATCTGTGACACCGCTGCATCTTCCTGTTGAAATGTGCTCTTGTCAATTTTGCCCATCGTGTGCTCCGGCATAAGTTTGAAGCTGATGGTGCCGCTCGTATCTGAAACGGCATACTCCATCAGCTGAATAGGTAAACCCTTATTAAGTGAAATCAGTTTTTTGAGTCTTTCAATGTTGGATGGCATTGGCTCAAACACATATACTTCTGATGCACCCTTCATGGCCATGATGCCCGCATAATATCCTTTGTAGCTTCCGATGTCATAACAAACCCACCCGGGCTGAATATAACGGTGAAGCGTATTCGAAAATTCCAGTTCCCATGTTCCGATCCACATCAGTTTATCCTGGGGCATTTGCACCGGGAACACCAATCCTTTTGCAGGCCCGCCGGAAATGGTTGCAATGAACTCATTGTCGGAGACATATTTTTTCAGCAGGAATGACTGTAACTGTTTTGCTACAGGAATATTCCTGATCCTGCTCCGTAATCCAAACGGAAGTGCATTTACACTTTTTATAACGATATTCTTTATGCTCATAAAAACGGGAAGTGGTTATGATGTCATTGTAATTATCAATGTGATCGTGATCTTTATTTTCATGGCGAGCTTCAATGCCATGGTGAGCTTCAATGCCATGATGAGCTTTGTTGTCATGGTGAGCCCGACGAACCATGACTAAACGAAATCATGAATTGTTCAGGGATTCTTTCGAATCATTCCTGTGGCATCTTTTAGAGAACCCTCCTTCGACAAGCTCTCCGAAGGAGTCCTATGGACAGGATGACAATTCCTTCGACAAGCTCTCCGAAGGAGTCCTATGGACAGGATGACAATTATTAATGTCATGGTGAGCTTCAATGCCATGATGAGCTTCAATGTCGTGGTGAGCCCGACGAACCATGACTAAACGAAATCATGAATAGTTCCTGCAACCCTTCGAACCATGACTGTGACCTTCTTTTGGGAACCCTCCTTCGACAAGCTCTCCGAAGGAGTCCTATGGACAGGATGACATTTCCTTCGACAAGCTCTCCGAAGGAGTCCTATGGACAGGATGACATTTCCTTCGACAAGCTCTCCGAAGGAGTCCTATGGACAGGATGACAATTCCTTCGACAAGCTCTCCGAAGGAGTCCTATGGACAGGATGACATCCATTATTATTAGGCAGCTTTTAATTTCAAGTCGATTTTCAATGCTATTGGTGAGCTTCAATGTCATGATGAGCTTTATTGTCATGGTGAGCCCGACGAACCATGACGGAACGAAATGATGAATAGTTCCTGCAACCCGACGAACCATGACTAAACGAAATCATGAATTAATCAAAGATTTTTTCGGAACCCTCCTTCGACAAGCTCAGGATGACATTTCCTTCGACAAGCTCCCCGAAGGAGTCCTATGGACAGGATGACGAATAACCCAATTTATTCAAAATGCTATCCAGTTTTCTTTCCTGGGCCTCCCATGAAAATATTTCTTCGAACCGGCGCTGCCCCGCTGCTTTGTCAAACGTATGGTTTCGCAAAAAATCCAAAGCGTGAATTACATCTTCCGGCTGATAAATATTGGCTATTACTACCGAAGGAAACATAGCAGCAACTTCCTTGTTGCCTTTCGTATCGGATGCAAGCACCGGTATACCTGCCTGAAGGTATTGAAGGATCTTATTGGTGATAGTAAGATACCGGTTCTCATTCACGTGTTCTTCTATAGACAGGCCCACATCGAACTGTGAAATAAAATCCTGCAGTTGATGGTGCGGAATGAATGAATGAAGTTTTAAGGTATGCTTTGCAAAAGGAAATTCTTTCTCCAGGAATTTTTTATACATATCACTGGTATTGCCCAGCAAATGCAATTCTACCGGGTTTTGATATTCTTTCAGTGCACGCAGCATCTGTTCCAGCCCCCTGTCTTGTGCTACCGTCCGGGAGAACCATAACACTTTTAAGAATTGGCCTTTTGCGGCAGCACCTGTATGATGACTTTTACCTTCACTTACCGAAAATCCATTGAATATAACTTCCGGCATGCAGGCATCATAATGTTCCTGCAATGCTTCTGCCATGCTATGCGAAGCAGACGTGCAAAACAAACCATTCTCTAATGCAAATGATTCAAGCGACGCCAGCAGTTTTACCGGCCTTGCCGGAACCAGGTAATCATGCGAATACCAGTCCTCAAAATCAAAAGAGACGTTCTTACCTGCATTTACCAACTTTCTTCCTGCAAAAAAAGCACACTCGAGGTGGGCGCTGTAAAGATCAGCGTTCTCTTTCATGGCAGCGTTGTACATGAGGTTCGGCCCGTGACTGATAGCCCAGCCACTTCCGGTTTTAAAATATTTTTGAATATCACCTGCCAGTCTTCTGCGTGCCCTGTAATAAAATCTTTTTACAGTATTCGTTTCTTCTTTGATAAGATTCAGGTATGGTTTGTATATAACTGAATGTCCTTCCAAAATCTTCCTGTCTTTTTCGAGGAGGTCCTTTGATTGCCACTTGCAAAGGATCAATACCTCCCACCCGCGGCTTTCATAGTAAAACGCCTCCTTCCATGCTCTTGGATTGATAGAAATATGGTGATCGGTTAATATGCAAACTTTTTTCATCATCAATCTGGCCGGCGCCCTTTTCGACCCGTTGGTTTTTTAGGCTGGTACCCATGCTTGTAAAACCAGGCCTGTATCCGCTTTGCCATTTTCCATCCGAATACCTTTTGCAATACCATGAAAACCTTACCACCTTCGGGTTTCACCGTTCCTTCCTTATAGCGGGCTATTTCCTGTTCATTGGCCCTGATAAGATCGGGAAAATCCGGATACATCCTGTAATATTGATCTAAATAGCTGTTGGCGATTAAATTTCTTACTCTATAGGAATCTTCCACCGCCAGCAATTGTTCAGCAATAAGATTGGTGGCCAGAAAGGTGGATTCAAAAAATTTCCTGGTGCGACCGGCAGAAATACTATTGTTCATACCGGAGCGGTAATATAATCGCGCCCCTTTTGAAAATTTTATTCCTTTTGACTGCAATAGAACCCGGTTGAAGAATTCCGTATCGTTGTATAAGATCAATCGTTCATCCCACAATCCCGCTGCATCCACCAGCTTGCGCGGTACCAGCATAATGCCACATTGCAGCATTACGCCACCGGGACGTGATGTAAGAAAATCAACAGGTGTTGCATCTTTCCAGTAGTCCATGGGAGCGAAATCCGCGAGGTCCGGCCTGTCATTATAAAACCTCCCCCACTCTCCATACGCCACATATTCATCTGAACGGCTGAGCGTGTTCATTTGTATTTCGATCATTTCAGGATTCAGGAGGTCATCTGCATCCATAAATTTTATATAACTTCCTTTCGAGTAGCCGTAACCGTTATTAATCGCCGCATCCTGCCCCTTATTTTCCTGGCTGATGGTAATTACGCCCTGCTGCCTATATGACCCGGCTATTGCCAATGTGTTATCAGTTGAGCCGTCATTCACCACAATGATCTCAATGTTTTTCCACGTTTGTGCCAGTAATGAATCCAGCGTAGCCGCCAGGTATTTTCCTGCATTGTACGCCGGTATTATTACCGAAACTAAAGATGATTCCATTACCTGAATACTTTATGCCGGATGGCAGCAAGGAGAGAAAATGTTTTGAAACTTCTTTTTTGTAATAATCCTTTCCTGAATTGCTGGTACCTGCTTAGCTGTTCCTGCGGGAAATACAACAGTAACGGATCCATCAATTCCAGGTGCCGTAGCACGTGGTGATAGTAACTAAAAAAATTCAGCCGCTCTGTGTACGCCGACTTTAGCACGAGGTTGAATAAATACTTTTGATAACCGGGTCCGATATTAACTTTAAAAATGTCCCATTCTTTCTCCTTGTGATTTTCTTCGCAGAATCTTCGGAACGATCGTATGATATGGTTGAAGCTTTCAATTCTTTTATCCTGGGGCGAGGTCATCAGCGAACCTTCTTTTATCACGTAGTGATAGAACGGTTGCGGTATTATTGATACAGAATTGGCAAATGCGAAAACATACATGTTAAATAATCCATCCTGGCTCAATCGCAAATCATTTTCAAATGAAATAGAATGAGCAACGATGAAATCTCTTTTGTACACTTTGTTATAAATTGCATAATCAAATTCAAACCGAATAAATTTTTCAAGAAGCTCCTCAAAAAGTATTTCATGATCCTGGAAATCTAATACCGTCTCGGATTTATCGTCAAATTCTTTTCGGATATTACAGACAGCGAGATCAGATTGATCTGTTTCAATGGCAGAGGTAAGTTTTTCGTACATCTTGGGCTCGATCCAGTCGTCTGCGTCTACAAAACCAACATATCGCCCGGTCGCAATCTGCAAACCCCTGTTCCGCGCCAATGCTGCGCCACCATTTGGAAAGCTTAATAATTTTATTCTCTCATCCGCTCCGCTTAATCTTTCCAGTATTTCATATGAACCATCAGTGCTTCCGTCATTTATGATGATGATCTCAATATCCCTCAACGTCTGCAGTTGTATGGACCGAACGCATTTCTCAATTCTGTCTCCTGCATTATATACAGGAATTATTACAGAAAGTATGGGCATCTGGCTGATAAAAAAACGTTAATGGAAAATTCCCTGTAAGAAATATTTTGGTTTGAAACCGGCCAATTTCCATGCATTTACAATGCTCCTGTAATTGCCTGTTTTTTTGAGATAGTGAAACAGGTTGACCACAAACCGCCGGTAATTTTTTTTCCTGAGCCAATTGATCTTTTCTTTAGGAAAAGGAAGCGGCAATTCATTCAATGCATCGCGCATATACCTGAAATTCTCGATGATGTAGGTATATTCCTTTTTACTTTCCTGCCCGTCGTGTATCCGGTAGAAATTGGTACGGTAAGGATGAATTACCACGGGGCCATTGCAGGCGGCCTTCAGGTTAAAATACATGTCGTTGGCAGGGCCATATTTTTCAGGATAGCCGCCGACGCGGTTGAAAAATTCACGGTTGAGAAAAGTGCCGCCGGGTCCGTAATTCAAAAAAGCATACTCAAAAAAATGGCGCTGCAGGGCATCGTCGCCACGGAAATATTGTACATGATCACTGGTAGAGCGCATGAAGACGCCTGCGTCCGGGTATTGTGCCGCAAGTTCCAGCATCCTGGTCAGGGAATAGTCAAATAGTGTATCATCCGAATCAAGATATTGCAGGTAGTCGCCTTTTGCATAGGACGCCGCACGGTTTCGGTTGGCATAATCGCCTAAGTTCTTTTCATTCACATATATCTTTATCCTGCTGTCTTTCGCTGCATAGTCTTTTGCGATGGATACCGTGTTATCAGTTGAGCCATCATCTACGATGATCAGCTCCCAGTTATCATACGTTAATTTCAATACCGATTCTATGGCCTCTGCAATATAACGGTCACGGTTATACGCAGTCATTAATACGGATACAAGAGGAACTTGGTTGTTCATGAGAAAATTTCAATCGGAAACACCCCCGCAAGGTGGCCCGACGAACCAATCCTATTCAATGAGCCCGATAATAATCGAATCGGGTCAAACGGCATTTTCCTAAAAATTCGACCTTTATGATGAGTACTATTGGATTGCCTTGTTCCAGGCAATGACGAATTTGACTTGACTTCAATTGTTATGATTCGCAACTTAGCCATTCCTTACATAAAACCAAAAAACCTGCAACCTCGGTTTTGCTTCCTTAATATCCAGCTTCATCAATTTTCTCGCTGCAATCTTCATTGTCGTATTCCTTCTTTGTTTTATTATGGCGGCCACCTGCTCCGTAGTAAGCGGACAATTTGCATCATGCAGATGTTTCAGCTTCACCTTCTCGTAGGCTACCGCATATTTATCACGATCCTTTACTTCGTGTTCTGCATGTTCTCTCATAAAGACCATATTGCCCGGCACCAGCACCACGGGAGCATAAGCGGAAAGTTTATGCCACATATCGAAATCACTTACCATTCTTTTTTCACCAAAGCCGCCAACTGCTTCGAACGCTGCCTTTGATATTAAAGTCAGACCGGGAGAGGCAAAGAAGATAGGTTGCTGAAAATAGTGAAATTCATAAGCCTGTTTATTATCGAGGCAAACGGGCAGTTCCGATTCATCTATTCCCGGCAAGAAATTACTGATGGCCCATCCGGCTTTGGGGAAGCGCTGCATATATTGCACCATTTGCTCCAGGGCGTGCGGCAGGATGGTATCGTCGGAGTCCAGGTATTTCAGATATATCCCCTTCGCGTATGATGCGGCTTTGTTCCTGTTGGGATAATCCCCGAGGTTCTTATCATTCAGGTATACTTTTATCCTGCTATCTTTTTCTGCATAGCTATTTGCAATAGATACGGTATTATCGGTAGAACAATCATCAGAGATGATCAGCTCCCAGTTTTGATACGAGGATCGCAATACCGATTCTATCGCCTCTGCAATATAACGGTCACGGTTATACGCAGTTGTTAGGATGGAAACGAGAGGTCCGGTAGTCATGAGGCGGTTTCAATTGCAAAGGTCTCTAATGTGATGGTGAGCTTTATTGTGTTGGTGAGCTTCAATGTCATGGTGAGCTTTATTGTCATGGTGAGCTTTTATTGTCATGGTGAGCCCGACGAACCATGACGGGAACGGAATGATTAATGATTCCGTTTATGTCGCCCTCCTTCGTCTTTGCTCTCCGAAGGAGTCCTAGGGACAGGATGACAATATTCGACAAGCTCTCCGAAGGAGTCCTATGGACAGGATGGACAATTATTATTGTCATGGTGAGCTTTATTGTCATGGTGAGCCCGACGAACCATGACGGAACGGAATCATAAATTGTTCAGGGCTTCTTTCGAATCATTCCTGTGGCATCTTTTAGAGAACCTTCCTTCGACAAGCTCTCCGCAGGAGTCCTATGGACAGGATGACATCCATTATTATTACAGGGCTTTTAATTTCACGATTTAATGCTATTGTGAGCTTAATTATGGTGATCTTTATTGTCATGGTGAGCCCGACGAACCATAATATATTTTGCCCTCCTTCGTCAGGCTCTCCGAAGGAGTCCTATGGACAGGATGACATATAGGGAGTTTTTAACATCACGCTACTTCTACCTTTTGCATAACTAATCTTTCCTGCCCTGAACGAAAATATTTTTTCAGCTTCAGAAACGGCGTCTCGATATATTTATACGATAGCCAGGCAACCAGGGCCAGTAGAATCGTATTCTCCACGAGATACATTTCTCCCCAATGCCTTTTATAGATAAAGTCGGGCAGATACGGATTCAGATATTTATCAATAAAAGCCGAATTCAAAATTGTCCCTACCAGGCGATGATATAAATAAATTCCGTAGCTGATCTTCCCGATATAAATCATCCATGGATTATCCAGGACGAACTTAAATTTCAAATTGTCGCTTTTGTAGTTCATCATAATGTAAGTGATAAGCCATAGTGCCATCACGGAGATAACCGTTCTGAGTGGTATCCAGTTTTCCACGAATCTTGATTCGATATATATGGCCAAACATACCACTGCCAATACACCAAGACCCGAATAAAATTTTTTGATATGATCAGTCTTATAAGTGAGCAGCCACGCCAGCAATGCTCCCATACCGAACGAATCAAAACACGATGGTGTAAGAATATCGCCCAGGAACTGATGGCGCAAAAAGAACTGGCTCCCGATGCCTGCCAGCATGAAAATCACGATAGCATGGATCATGTACTTGCGGTTGATGAATACTACCACCCAGGGCCATACGAGGTAGAACTGTTCCTCCACTGCCAGCGACCAAAGGTGTGCAACGGGACCGTCCCAGTTTTGTATCCTGTAGAAATGATAATTCTGGGTGTAGGTTATAAACCAGGCAAACGCCTCTTTTATATCCGTTCCCGTATAATTGTGAAACAGGAGCAGTAAAAAGATCGTGATATAGTAAATCGGGAAGATGCGCAGTACTCTTCGTATATAGAAGTTCTTCATTACATGCAGCTTTCTTTCACCAGACTCTCTTGCCTCCATCAAAATTCGCGAGATGAGAAAACCACTCAGTACAAAGAAAATATCTACGCCGACAGGTCCTAATTGCAACTTTCCGACGAAGGCAAAAGGGAACCAATGGCCGATGATTACCAGCGTAACGGCAATAGCCCTGACACTATCCAGTTGTTTGACGTATTTCAACGAGTATTCAGGACAGTAGGAATGGATGAAAGGCTATTCCGATATTTAGAAATCCACGTGCCAATCAAAATCCCGCTTGTCTTCACCAATTTTTTGTAATGCAACACATGAAGTATTAATTCCCAGGTCAAAATCGGTTCTGATGATTTCGCTCTTAAGAAATCTGCCCGATTTTACTGGTTTCAAAAATCCTGTTAAGCAGATCGTTCATTCCACCGTCACCTCTTTAAATATGTTTGAATTAAATTTATTCAAATCAGAATTTGGCTGATAAAGTCGCGGCCTCCTGGTAGCGAAAGTATTTATCCTTTAGCCTGAGAATCGGTGATTCAATGTATTGGTAAGAAAGGTATGCGATAAATAAGGTTAACGCAATAACAAACGGAAATTCTACAAGGGTGCTGTTATATTGAAGCTTTGACAGGTATCCCAATTTATGAAATGGAATTGCATCCCACACCGGCGTAAAGATATAATCCCTGAAAAAATGAAGAACCATTATGTGATATATATAGATTCCGTAAGAAATACGACCAATAAATATTGACCATTTTGCATTGAGGAATTTATCTACAATACCTATCCTGAAAGTAAACGCTGCTCCCTTAATCACTAAATACAGGTTTACGACAGGAAAGCCGATCAGGAATACTGATTCCCGCCGGTATACCAAAAGGACGATCAGCAATGTGAGCATGATCACCTCCACCCACAATGAATTAAAAAATTTTCCTTTCAGCTTATTTTCTTTATACAGCAATGCACCGACGGCACCCATTGCGAGCACGCCGATATTGGCTACCGGGTTCACATAGTTGTGGGTACTCATGTGAAAAATATTGAAATATCGCTGCAGGAAGGAAATGAGTATGCAAAAGATCAAAACCGTCCAGAGCCACTTTCGCCTGTTGTTTAAGAGTAATACTATGAATGGGAAAACAAGATAAAACTGTTCCTCTACCGATAAACTCCAATACGGTGAATACAGGTAATATTCCCAGTGCCTCATATTACCTGCCCTTATGTTATAAGTGTAGCTGAGCAGGTAGGGCCAGTCATTTTGAATTCCATCGGCTTTAATGATGATAAAAAAGAGAATTGCGAGGTAATAGATCGGAAATATTCTCAGTGCCCTCCTGCTGATAAACTTTTTATAGGCTGTGGAAAATTTCATCCCCCGTTCGGATAGTAAAATAGCGGTAATCAGGAAACCACTCAATACAAAGAAGAGTTCCACTCCGTAGATTCCGCAAACCTGTTTTTGTGCCAGGTATGTTATAAAGTGACCCGACAGCACCATTACTATAGCGACGCATCTTAGCCCATCCAGTCTCGGTTTATATTTCATATGATTTTAATCTGCCCGGCGTTGTTCTAAAAAGTTGTCAATTGCTTCTTTCATCTTTGCACCGCTTACCGCCCAGTCATATTCTTTTCCTGCCAGTTCATTGGCATTGAGACGGATGTATTCAAATAAGGCTTTATTGCAGGTTAACTGAACGATCGCATCCGCAAATTCTCCCGGTGAGTCCGCGATAAGGATATTTTTTCTGTTTGTCACATTCAACCCCTCTGCCCCGATCGAAGTGGATACTACCGGGTTGCCAAAACTCATGGCTTCCATGATCTTCAATCTTGTGCCGCTCCCCTGTAATAACGGCACTGTCGCCACGGAACTTTCAGCGTAATATTGCGCCACGTCATCAACCGGCCCGATAAAATTGATGGTGGCATCATTCCTGATAGCTGTATATGGATCATTATTATTCATCTTGCCGATAATAGTTAATTGAATGCCGGGAATTTTTTCCTGCACCTCCGGAAATACCTTTTCGCAAAACCACAACAGGCCTTCTTTGTTGGGAGCATAGTCGAGTGTGCCGCAGAATAAGATGTTTTTAATATCGGCCTTACCCGGATTTTTATCAAAAGGTTTTGATCGTGTGTCTGCCCCGTTGGGGATAACGGCAATTTGTAATCTTCCTTCGTTTAGCTGCTGTAATTTCTGTTTATCATTTTCACTGCAGCAAAAACATAGATCGGTTGTTTGATACAGGTTACTTTCTTCCCTGAGTGCGGCAAGCCCATAGCTACTCAATTTTCGTTTTTGCAGACGCTCAGCCTGCGTCTTCCAGAGTTCCGAATCTACATTGTGTGCATCATAGATGTGTTTGGTACGGGGAGATAATTTCTTTATGTGTTTATGCAACACGCCAAAGCATTCCAGGTTTTCATAAATGACTGCATCAAAATTATTGGATAGTAAAATCTTTTTCAGCAATGGGTACGTCTTCAGTAAATACAGGTTTCCTTTTTTTGAAAGTGAGCGCTGTAATATCCTGCTGTTAACTGCTCTCGCCGTTTTTACCGGAAGTACATTGAAGATAGTTTTGAATTCCGGCTCTTCCCTGCTGCTTTCAATCGTCACATTGCCCGGAAATCCGTGTGAACAATTTTTTTTAAAATCATTTACCGCCTGCACCGTAAGCAACGTTACATCATTTGCCCCGGCAGCTTCTTTTAACAAATGAAAGCAACGCAGTGCGCCGCCATATTTTGGCGGATAAAAATTGTATGGGATAATAGTAAGGATCCTTGCCATCAGGCAGTGGCAGCTTTATTTTTTTGTAGCGGCTTACCCACATCCTCGCTGCATTATCAAATCCTAAAACTCTTTTTACCATTTTAAATTTGGGATTGGTAAAAATGGGGTGCAGGGGTTGTAGCCGATGTACCTCGCGAAGCAATTCCATTATGTCTTATTGTTGCTGTTGGCATAGTTGCCGAGAAACCACATGTAATTATCTACAACGCCTTTACTGAAAGCTTCATTCCACAATTGCCTGCCCTGGAGTTCATCTTCCCACTTGCGATAGAAAGTAATAGCATCGGCAAACCTCGTTGCATTGCCGATTCGTTCATCGGGATGAAGCCGCCAAAGGCCGGTAGTGAAAGGCTGATATTCAAAATTGCCTCCTGCAATTACGCCTCTTACATGAAAGTCAATCTCCTGGTTGCGCTTAATGTTTACATCCCACGCCCCTGTCTTTACTACCAGTTCTCTGCGGAACAAAACAGCAAAGTTGGAAATACACCGGGCTGTAAGCATTTGCAGCACCAGGTCGTCATTTTTATAAGCAATTATTTTCTTTTTGTTTCCCGGCATTCCCTCTTCCCAATCGCCAAACACCGCATCGCATTCAGGATGGGTTTGTAAAAAATTTACCTGCGATTGCAGCTTATCAGGATACAACAGGTCATCCGAATCGAGGTATTGTATGTATGTGCCGGATGACGCTGCTGTACCAGTATTGCGCGCAACCTGTGCGCCCGCATTTTGTTGCGGAATATATTTAATGATGAATCTGTCTGTATTTCTTTCAATAAATTTTTCAACGGCTTCTTTGGTGTTATCAGTTGAACCATCATCTACAATAATGCATTCTATGGGCCGGTAAGTTTGGTCTATTGCTGATTGAATGGCTTCACCAAGAAGAGCAACGCGGTTATACGTTGGGATGACTACTAACACCCACCCGGATATGTTTTGTTCCATCAATATTTTGAGATCGCACTAATTGCCCATCTGCAAAAAGGGGCCATTTTATTTTCCCAGAGCCTGTTCGATCTGTTGTTGTAAAAAGGCCAGGTGTGTTGGCTGGCTAAACCGCTCTGAATTTCCCGCCCGCCTCTTTGTCCCAGTTTCTTTGCTAAACCCGGTTCCGCAAGAATCCGTACCATATATTCAGCCATACAGGAAATATCTTTTTCTTTTACTAAAAATCCGGTTTCACCATGGATCACTACTTCCGGTATTCCGGCATGATAAGTTGAAATAACCGGGAGCGCAGCAGCCTGTGCTTCCATAACCGATACAGGACTTCCCTCGCTGTCGCCGGTCTGCGCAACAAAATGTTGAATGAACGCTACCGACTTTTCCATCAGGCCTTTACCTGCTCCGGCGTTTGTATTCCCATGAAGTGAACACTATCGCTTATGCCAAGCGCTTCTGTAAGATCTTTGCAAACCGGTAGCAATGCTCCGTCTCCAACCATCACCAGTTTTGCATCGGGGTATAGGCTCAGCAGGTTTGAAAGGCGAGGATGGCCAGGTGGGGCGCCTTTTTTTCAACAAACCTCCCTACTGAAAGAAACCGGTTATTGGAATAACCGGGTGCGGCATCCAGGAACATGTCCGCCGGGCCGCAGGCGCTTATCTTAATTTTATTTTCCGGGCAACCAAGTTTAATAAAATCGTCCTTCATTTTAGCGGATACCGCCACCACGCTGGAGGCATAGGCAAAAACATTTTGGTACGAGGTCGCATATTTTTTTATTATGTCATAAACGCTTGCATCGAATCCGTGAAAGTGCACAACAAGCGGTAGTTGCAGTTTTGTAAGGACGGGCAGCGTTTCCGCAGCCGTAACCCCAGATTCCGCAAGAACACCGTCCACCTTTTCCCGCTTCAAAGAACAGTACAGGGCGAATTGCCGCAGGTTGAAATGGCGCTTCATTTTCTTTTCAATCTTTTCAGCAATCGTAAAATCTATCAGGCTCTTATTTCCCTCCAGTTCGGTGGGGAAATAGCCGCCGTAATAATGTTTTATATTAAACGGGAGCGTCTGTGTGCCCGGATAAATGTTTCCGAGTAGCCATCATTGTTTGGGGAAAATAAGGCAAGCGTTTTTTTGCCGTTAATCATTTCGCAGGAAGCAGGTTTTTAAAAAAAGACCTGATCTTCTTTTTCAGCAAAGAAGGATCTGCGGGTTGAACCTGTGCATTCGTTTTCCACTTTAAAAGCTTCAGTATCTATAGGCGGCAGGTTAAACGTACTGGCATATTCACGATTCACGCGTTGGTATTCCTCCAGGTAAGGTTGTAATAAAAGATCCCGCCCCTCTAAAAATTCCCCTGATCATGCTACCTGCAAAGTGGATGAAGACAATGGGATATTTACCCGTTATCAATACTTCTGGGTTATTGCCCGATAATGTTCTCTCACATTCTATCATGTTCCAGTTGGCAACATTGCAGCCCCTGTGTTTTAAGATACCGATATTTTCAAAATACACCGGTAAGAGGTTTAAATGTACCTGGTCCACAAACATTCCCCGGGCACGATCCACTACGCATATGTAATCGCAGGCCATCGCCCACCAATCCAAAGCAGGTATGGCAGCGTCGTTAGCTCCTGCAAATCCCCCGTTATATAATCCTTCGGTATACAACATTGCAAAGTTGGCCGGGTCTTTATGGGGATCTGAAGAACGCCAATGTGGCGACAATAAAACATTATTCCTGCTGAGCTCATCGAAGAGAAAATCATAATCGCCAAAAAAGTAAATGTCGCAATCGAGGTATATGACCTTATGCACATTCTTTTGCTCCAATAGGTATTTCATCAGCACCGGCTTCATGCTCCATCTGAATGCATCCATATCGGTGCGGAAGTATTTATTGTAGATAGATTGGCCCGGGCCGAATTGCATACTTCATCCGGAAAAACAGGAAACACATTTTTGAAGCCTTCGATCAACTGCTTATGTGCCGGCACTACATCCGTCAGTAATATATACATCTGCGCGTTTGCATTGTACCTTAACAGGGAATGCCGGACGGTTAATGCATAATGGATATGATCTCCCGTAATAATTGTACAAAATACCGGTGTATATGTTTTCATCAATCGCTCTTAGAATTCGGTGTTTAGATTGGTTTGATATGTTCTCACAAAAGGTATTGGCGTATTGGAAATCGGCTGGATAATGAAAAAGATTGGAGTCTTCTCAAAGTGGCAGCAAAATTTAAAATATCCATACTGGAAAGTTATGATTGGCGAAATATGCCGCCCCTTGTAATTATAAAGCTCTATTGCCTGTTTATAATTAAATCGGTTTTTAATTTAACAATACTGTTGTCAGGAACGATTCATAAATCAAACAATTTGCACCGATGATCACATTGTCTCCGATGGTAACATTATTAATAATCGTCACATTGCTGCCTATCCAGTAATTCTTCCCGATTATTACTTTACCAATTGAAAATTCACCGCGTTCCACCCGTAATTCACCATTGTTATTGTATCCGAACTTGTGGTTATGGTCATATATCTTTACGCCTTCGCCAAATATTGTATTTTCTCCTATTTCTGTTACGCCTAAACAATTAACGGAACAACCGTTATTAAAAAATACATTTTTATGGATAGACAAATCGGCTCCTTCATGCAAATAGAAATTGCAATTAAGTCGACAGGTGACCTGGTTTTCAATACTGAAAGTTTTTACCGCGCCGTTAATATTAATACATCCTATACTTAGAGGTTTAAAGCTATCGTCGATATATACGTTCGGTAGCTTCTTTATCCGGTTCAGTTCAAATCGTTCACTGGCGTTCAACAGATAAGCATGAATTCCTGAAAAGAGTTTTATAAGAAATTGATTTTTGGGCATTTTACTTCAAACCTTCATTACTTATGTCGCAATAATATTTTTTGACTTTTATTCTTAACAACCGACACGAAAAATTTGTCTGAATAAAAGGAAAAATGAAAAATATTTATTGTTGGGGTTGCTAATTATATGACCTAGCAAATAAGCAAATTTGTAACGATAGGATCCTGGATGACCTTAACCAGGATCTTAAACATAGCCCAAAACGCTTCTTTTTTATAAAATATCTTAGGAAGCAATGGTACGAGTAACGCCTTAAATCTTTTTTGAACCGCGCTTTTTTTCAGAAGCGTGTAATCAATATTTTTATAAATCGCCGTCGCTTCTGCCACTTTCATCATCTCAGTTCTTTGGGTCATCCCTCCTTCATGAATTTGTATTTAAATAATTTTTGAGGCATACCATAAAAATTAGCCCCGGCTCTTGCTGCTCTCAGCCAGTAGTCCCAGTCTTCGCAACCGAATATCAACTGTCCTTCGTCCTCGTATCCTGTTTTTTCTACCCATTCTCTTTTCATTAAAACAGATAAAACCGGGACTATATTTTTCTCAAATAAGATACGGTACATTTCCATTCCGGTGAACCACCCAGGCCTGGTTGGATAGTCTCTCATCTTGTTTAGACCATCTAATAACATGTAGCCATCTGTATAAATTATATCTGCATCGTTGTTTTCAGCAACCTGTAATTGCAATGCGAGTTTTTCCGGCTCCCATAAATGATCAGAATCAAGGAATGCGATCCATAATCTTTTTGCAAGCTTTAACCCGCTGTTACGTGCGGCGCCGAGTCTTTTATCTTCCTGGTAAAAATATTTGATCTGGCTATCCCTGAGCCGGACCGACTGTATAATGTCTTCTGTGTTGTCTGTAGAACCATCATCAACTGTTATTAACTCCCAATTCTGAAATGTCTGCGCGATAACTGATTCTATTGAGGATAAAATATGTTTTTCTGCATTATAAGCAGGCATAATAATTGAAATCTCAGGCTCTCTGGTCATGAAAGATCTTATTCCCAATAGATTGTCTAATCGATCGCAACATTCTACGTATGATTTTCCATTTATATGGACTTTTCATAAAGAACCTGGTTCCTAATACTGAGAACAAAACATCAGGTTTAGGCAAAGGTTTTGAGTTCCAGATATTAATACCAACATCTTTGTAGTGCAACGTCAAAATACTTACTGTAAACTCTTTGACGCCTGTTATATCTCCAGATTTTCACAATATGGTGTAACGCCTTACCAGACTCGTTTATATTCCTTGAATTGCCCCAATATGTTTCTGTAACGGATGCAAAATGAAGTTCCATATCCGTTTCCACGGGGAAATTTAATCTTTTAAGCAGACTACTTTGAACGAGCTTAATTTGATCCTTTTGCTCAATACTTGAAACGACTGACACATTAAGACCGTGAACGCGATATTTCAGTAAAAAATCTTCCAAATTCGCCATGTTATGTAGAAAAACTATCCTATTCCATAATTCATAGTCTTCAGTTTTTGTGAAATTAGAAGAATATAAAAATTCATTGAGTACATTGCTTCTGATCATTACTGAAGGATGCTGCACAGCAGTGTAGAAAAACAGCCTGCTTTTTAAATCATCAGGGTGAACAGGATGAATTATTTTCTTCTTGACAATACCATCGCCATCAATAATCTCTATGGCAGTACCGCATGCTACAATATCAGTATTAGATTTCAAATATGCTACTTGCTTTTGAAGTCTGTCGGGCATAGATATATCATCTGCATCCATTCTCGCGATGTACTCTCCATTACATAGTTCAATTCCATAATTCAATGTCCTGACTAATCCTAAATTTGAGGAGTTACTAAATACTTTAATTCTGGGATCAACTTTGGCATAGGCATTAATAATGTCGAGAGAATTGTCGGTGCTGCAATCATTTATGATGATAAATTCAAAATTTGAAATTGTCTGTTCAAGAATGCTCTCTATTGACTGCTTCAAATATAAAGCTCCATTGTATACAGGCATTAAAACAGATACAGTAACCATCATCTATAGTCTATTCGATATTCCAACGCTCGGAAACTTGTGTTGAGAAGATTTTCGGCATATCCAAAATGAAATGTTCTAATCAAACAAATATCCCTAATACCTCAACAATTCAAAATCCTTTCTATAATAATGATGAAGTAGGTTCATAGAAGTTGTGGTCAACTGTGCAAACTGATGCCCGGTATCTTCAGCAGTTGCAGATTTATTTAATACAGAAAGCTTAATTTTCTGTCCTATCTGTTCGGCAAAATCATTTTCAAAATCGACTAAACTTTCCAATTTATATATCTTCTTTATCAATAAACTGTCTCTTGCATCAAATAGCCATGTGTACTGTGGCTCCCAGTGATTCCATGATTTATCATGTTTTAGTTGCCCCTTCATTAAAAGATCAACGCATTCGTTCAGCCCGACATTTTTAAGAAGTTCAAAGTCGAGGTGTTTCCCATAAAGCGCCTTTTCGGGCTCGATATTATTGTGATAGTGGCTTATCTCCAACCGGGCATAATTATACAATGAAATAAATCTTGAAACCGGATGCCTTACAATGGAAAAGCTATACTTTGTCTTTAGTAGTTTCTTATCTGCTGAATTATATATTTCCAGGGCCTTAATGTGCGATGAAGTAGTTAACCCCAACATTTTTATCACTGATGTGCCGCCGGTTTTTGGAATATGTATATAAAGAAACCTTTCGTTAATGTTGATCCTCGGATCATTGCTTCTACTTTCTTTGTTAAAAATTGATTTCATCGTAAGTCACATATGTTATAACTTGAATGCATTTTTCGCGAGCCATCACTCAGATAGTACTTTCGATTTAAAGAACCGGGACCATGATGTTAAACCCCTTCTTTTAGTTCTTTCCTTTTTATTAATTTGATTAAGCAGGCTAATATTGTCGTAACATTTCTTTGTAAGATTTATAAACTCAAATCCTTTCTCATTTTTTGCTATCAGAAATTGATTGTGAGAAAGGCCGTAAATTTTAGCATTTTTCGCTTCGGCAAAATAAATAGCCAATGGAAATACGAGAGTAGGTTCGAAGTTACTCTGGTGTTGCCATATAGACTCACAAAAATCATCACCTGCGATATATCCATCGGGCTTCACTTTCTCCCACAAGCTTATTAAATCAACAACAATTCCCTTAAGAGTATGGTCTCCATCAATATAAACGAAATCCAACGATTCGTCAGGTATCAGGTTAACTACTTCCGTTGTTTTTCCTTTCAGCACTTTTATTTTATTCTCTGCAAATTTGGTTCTGGCTATGGTTTCGTTATAGAATTCATTGAACGTGTCGTTGTCGGTATTCGCGGGTTTATTCCATTCAGCTAAATTTCTCCAGGCATCTATCATAGTATATCGCTGTATACCCGGGCATCTTCTTAAGATTTCTTCAGCGAACTCACCTTTATATACTCCTATTTCAGCAACGCTCTTTTGATGATAGTCATTCAGAAAAGAAACCCATAGGTCAACCCTATTATCATACTTTGCATTTATATCTTTTAAAGAAAGGCTCATTTGGTAATGTTTCTTATTTTATTTATGGGTTCGAAATTTGAAGCAAGAAGAAATGGTGTCCAGATATCTTCGTCATGTATCACCTGGAAAGTAATTACATGATTTATTCGTAGGTATGGTTCTTCTGTGTCGGGGTGAAAAAGACCGATATCTACATTGTAAATTCCTTTTGCGAATTGAGCATTTCGATGGGTTGCACTAAACTCTATTACCCCTTCTTCATCGCAATTGATTTTTTCTTCAGGTGTATTTCTGTCAAATATTGCTATGGGTCGATATTCTTTGTCGGTGATGATAATCTTAAAAAATGGTATTGTGGTCTTTTGTGTTGCTCTAAATTTAAAATATAAGCTTATGTCGTCCTGCCATAATAACTGTGGTATATCGTTCTTCAATGATTGAAAGTTTAATAATTCTGCAGATTCGAATATAAAAGTCCCATCATCAAACACTACGCTTTGATCATTCGAGGCAAAATGATTATAATATAAATCAATTCCTTTGGCAACTTCCTTTCCCTGAAATTGCGAAACGCCATGATCCAACAATAAAATTTGATTACAGATTCTAGACACTAATGGCATCATATGCGATACAAATATTACCGCGGTATTCGGTAGTATTGTGTCAATCGTTTTAAAACATTTCAATACAAATCCCAAATCTCCCACAGCCAATACTTCATCAATTATTAAAACATCCGGATCCAACTGTGCAGCTACAGCAAATCCTAGTCTTACCTTCATCCCACAACTATAATTTTGCACAGGCATGTCCAAAAAATCCCCAATCTCAGAAAAAGCTACAATCTCATCAAATTTCTTCTCAGTTTCTTCTTTGGAGAATCCCAGCACTGCAGCGTTATTATAAATATTCTCCCTTCCGGTTAGAAATGGATTAAATCCGGCTCCCAATTCTATCAATGCGCCTATCCTGCCTCTCATCGTTATCTTCCCGTGATCGGGTCTTATAAGGCCATTCAGCATTTTCAGTAATGTAGATTTGCCCGCACCGTTGTGGCCAATCAGCCCGAGGCATTCTCCCCTCCGCAATTGGAACGACACATCTTTTACGGCCCAAAATTCGTCCTTGCGTAATGTCTCCGTATCAAGGTCTCTGCCCGCGAGGGCACGTAATGCGTCCATAAAGCCATAACGGATGGATCTTTTAAAGTCCTTGCAAAAACGCTTGGATACGTTTTCAACCTCTACCAGTATTTCATTATTCGCAGCCATATCTGTCAGGAGCCCATCCGTTCTATAATAAACGGCATGGTAATTTTATATGCTATTAATCCGATAAAGAGCAGCAGCAGTCCGCAACTACTGATGATCATAAAAAGTGAAACGTTTTCAACCGGTATGCCTACCATAATATCGCGCGCAAAGAGTATTAAGTACGTGAAGGGATTCAGTTTAAAAGCAAGCGATGTAATGCCACTTCCTTTCGGAACGGGAAAGATGACGGCAGATACATACATGAGCAGTTGCAGGGCTACCGGTATGGCTCTTGAAAAATCTGCGATGAGTGCAAACACGGCAAAGAAGATGAGCCCGATAGCCACGCCAAATATCACCAGGTCGAGGATAACCAATGGCAGGTACAACATAGATACCGTTGGATGCCACCCAATAAACAACAACACGATACAGGTAACAATGAGCAGCACCGCCACGTTGAACAGAATGGTATAAAACCCCTGCACCAGCAATGATTCTCTCGGGAAGTTGAGCTTGGTGAGTATGGGTTTGCCGGCATTGATCGTATTCATGGTGAGAGTAATACTTTGCGTGATCACCTGCCAGAAGAATGTTCCTGTAATGGTAAACACCGGGTACGACATGCCGGATACTTTTACGGTAATTACTTTGGAGTGATTGAGGAATATCCACAGCAGGGCGGTAACAAATGCCGGGGCAAAGGCCCAGAAAATTCCTAAGAAAGAATCACGGAACTGTGCCTTCTTATCTCTTATAAACAATTGCCTGCCGAGGTAATGACCCTCTTTTATTCCGCCGAAGATAGATTTGATCAAATCGCCGAAATTATGCGACGCGGATTGTGGTGTATAGATCGTTTCTTTCAGCATGAAACCTTGCAGTGATCTTTTTTAGTGTTCAACAGGATGATGATGTTTTTTGTAACGGTGAGCTCTCAATTGTCATGGTGAGCTTCAATGTCATGGTGAGCTCTCAATTGTCATGGTGAGCCCGACGAACCATGACTAACGGAATGATTAATGATTCCGTTTATGTCGCCCTCCTTCGACAAGCTCTCCGAAGGAGTCCTAGGGACGGGATGACAAGTTGTGATTCCGTCTATGTCGCCCATTCGACAGGCTCTCCGAAGGAATCCTATGGACAGGATGACAAGTTATAATTTCGTTTATGTCGCCCATTCGACAGGCTCTCCGAAGGAGTCCTAGGGACAGGGTGACAATTTGTGATTCCGTTTATATCACCCATTCGACAAGCTCTCCGAAGGAGTCCTAGGGACAGGGTGACAGGCATTTATTTTCACAGTGATCTCTTTATGGTGTTCAATGTGATGATGATGTTTATTGTCATGGTGAGCCCGACGAACCACGACTAACGGAATGATTAATGTTTTCGTTTATATCACCCATTCGACAGGCTCAGGGTGACATTTCCTTCGACAGGCTCTCCGAAGGAGTCCTAGGGACAGGGTGACAGGCATTTATTTTCACAGTGATCTCTTTATGGTGTTCAATGTGATGATGATGTTTATTGTCATGGTGAGCCCGACGAACCACGACTAACGGAATGATTAATGATTCCGTTTATGTCGCCCATTCGACAGGCTCAGGGTGACAATTTGTGATTCCGTCTATGTCGCCCATTCGACAGGCTCTCCGAAGGAGTCCTAGGGACAGGGTGACAAGTTATAGTTGCCCTCCTTCGACAGGCTCTCCGAAGGAGTCCTAGGGACAGGGTGACAAGTTATAGTTTCGTTTATGTCGCCCTCCTTCGACAAGCTCTCCGAAGGAGTCCTAGGGACAGGGTGACAGGCATTTATTTTCACAGTGATCTCTTTATAGTGTTCAATGTGATGATGATGTTTATTGTCATGGTGAGCCCGACGAACCACGACTGACGCTATCACTAAACCTTTTACTATAACTCTTTGAAAGCTCTTTCAATAAATCAAAATTTCCATTAATCAGTGCTTCTTTCTTTTTTCTTGTCCATCCTTTTATTTGCTTTTCAAAAGCGATTGCTTGTTTGATGTCATGGCATTCACAGCAGTAAGCCAGCTTTGCAGGCAGACGATTTGAAACGTAAGTATTCTGCCCAAATGAAGTAAAATGTTGCCCTACTCTCTTGTCGATGTTATTTGTAACTCCGGTATAATAACTCTTATCGGAACATTCCAAAATGTAAACGTAATAGGTTTTCATTTTTTATTAAAGTGGCGGATCAATTTTCTGTCATGGTGAGCTTCAATGTCATGGTGAGCTTCAATGTCATGGTGAACTTCAATGTCATGGTGAGCTCTCAATTGTCATGGTGAGCCCGACGAACCATGACTGAACGAAATGATTAAGTTTCCGTTTATGTCGCCCTCCTTCGTCTTTGCTCTCCGAAGGAGTCCTATGGACAGGATGACAAGTTATAATTTCGTTTATATCACCCATTCGACAGGCTCAGGGTGACATTTCCTTCGACAGGCTCTCCGAAGGAGTCCTAGGGACAGGGTGACAAGTTATAGTTGCCCTCCTTCGACAGGCTCTCCGAAGGAGTCCTAGGGACAGGGTGACAATTATTAATGTCATGGTGAGCTTCAATTGTCATGGTGAGCCCGACGAACCATGACTAACGGAATGATTAATGATTCCGTTTATGTCGCCCATTCGACGGGCTCTCCGAAGGAGTCCTATGGACAGGGTGACAGGCATTTATTTTCACAGTGATCTCTTTATGGTGTTCAATGTGATGATGATGTTTATTGTCATGGTGAGCCCGACGAACCACGACTGACGCTATCACTAAACCTTTTACTATAACTCTTTGAAAGCTCTTTCAATAAATCAAAATTTCCATTAATCAGTGCTTCTTTCTTTTTTCTTGTCCATCCTTTTATTTGCTTTTCAAAAGCGATTGCTTGTTTGATGTCATGGCATTCACAGCAGTAAGCCAGCTTTGCAGGCAGACGATTTGAAACATAAGTATTCTGCCCAAATGAAGTAAAATGTTGCCCTACTCTCTTGTCGATGTTATTTGTAACTCCGGTATAATAACTCTTATCGGAACATTCCAAAATGTAAACGTAATAGGTTTTCATTTTTTATTAAAGTGGCGGATCAATTTTCTGTCATGGTGAGCTTCAATGTCATGGTGAGCTTCAATGTCATGGTGAGCTTCAATGTCATGGTGAACTTCAATGTCATGGTGAGCTCTCAATTGTCATGGTGAGCCCGACGAACCATGACTGACGGAATGATTAATGTTTCCGTTTATGTCGCCCATTCGACAGGCTCTCCGAAGGAGTCCTAGGGACAGGGTGACAAGTTATAGTTGCCCTCCTTCGACAGGCTCTCCGAAGGAGTCCTAGGGACAGGGTGACAGGCATTTATTTTCACAGTGATCTCTTTAGTGTTCAATGTGATGATGATGTTTATTGTCATGGTGAGCCCGACGAACCACGACTAACGGAATGATTAATGATTCCGTTTATGTCGCCCATTCGACAGGCTCAGGGTGACAATTTGTGATTCCGTCTATGTCGCCCATTCGACAGGCTCTCCGAAGGAGTCCTAGGGACAGGGTGACAAGTTATAGTTGCCCTCCTTCGACAGGCTCTCCGAAGGAGTCCTAGGGACAGGGTGACAATTATTAATGTCATGGTGAGCTTCAATTGTCATGGTGAGCCCGACGAACCATGACTAACGGAATGATTAATGATTCCGTTTATGTCGCCCATTCGACGGGCTCTCCGAAGGAGTCCTAAGGACAGGGTGACAAGTTATAATTGCCCTCCTTCGACAAGCTCTCCGAAGGAGTCCTATGGACAGGGTGACAAGTCATAATTTCGTTTATATCACCCATTCGACAGGCTCTCCGAAGGAGTCCTAGGGACAGGGTGACAATTTGTGATTCCGTCTATGTCGCCCATTCGACAGGCTCTCCGAAGGAGTCCTATGGACAGGATGACAAGTTATAATTTCGTTTATATCACCCATTCGACAGGCTCAGGGTGACATTTCCTTCGACAGGCTCTCCGAAGGAGTCCTATGGACAGGATGACAAGTTATAATTTCGTTTATGTCGCCCATTCGACAGGCTCTCCGAAGGAGTCCTAGGGACAGGGTGACAAGTTATAGTTTCGTTTATGTCACCCTCCTTCGTCTTTGCTCTCCGAAGGAGTCCTAGGCACAGGGTGACAAGTTATAGTTTCGTTTATGTCACCCTCCTTCGTCTTTGCTCTCCGAAGGAGTCCTAGGGACAGGGTGACAAGTTATAATTCCGTTTATGTCACCCTCCTTCGTCTTTGCCCTCCGAAGGAGTCCTATAGACTGGATGACAGGTGGGGTTCCACTTCGTTTCCGATGATCATTTTCTTCTCTACGAATGTAATGATCTGCTTCACACTGTCATCAATATTGTTATGGGCAGAATCAACAATGATATCCGCATGATGGGGTTTTTCATAGGGACTGCTGATACCGGTAAATTCTTTGATGATACCCTGACGGGCTTTGTTGTATAAACCTTTTACATCTCTTTGTTCACACACTTCCAGCGTGCAATCTACAAACACCTCAATAAAATGTTTGTCGCCGATGATGGTCCTTGCATTTTCCCTGTCTTCTTTGAAAGGAGAAATAAAGGAGGCGATCACGATGACCCCTGCATCATTCATGAGTTTGGCAATTTCGGCTACGCGGCGGATGTTTTCTTTTCTGCCGGTAGCGCTGAAGTCGAGATCGCTGTTGATACCCAGCCGTACATTATCCCCGTCGAGCGTATAACATTTTATTCCTTCGTGAAACAGGTGTTGTTCCAGTGCATTGGCAAGGGTGGATTTACCCGATCCGGATAAACCGGTGAACCATACCGTGAATGAATGATGATTGTATTGACGGTTGCGGTGCGGTCTTGTTATTTTGAAACGTTGCTCTTTCACATTGCTGTTTACATTTCCATGGTTTTTTATCCGTTGCAGTTCGCGGTTGGGCAGTCCCAGGTTTATATGGAACCATGCGCGCTCGTGCAGGTAATACAATATCATCTTGGTGATGATCTCAAAGCCGCCGATCTGTGCACCAATTAACGGATTCCCGGTTACGGCCCACCCGAGTACAACAGTGTCTATGGTGCCTACCAGCCGCCAGGTCAGCGTTTTGGCAAGGTGCCGTTTTACAGAGGCGTCTTTTATGAAAAGATGTTCGAGGAACATTGGTTATTTAGTGATAAGTGTTTTGTTGTTAACTTTTGTTACTTGTATCTTGTTACTTAATGAATCGTCATTTTCAAATTTACTTAATACCGTCCCCAGTTTCCTCTTATATGCTTCATAGCTGAAATTTTTCAGCAGCAACTCACGGTCAGGCATATGCGAAGTTGGATCCGTAAGCACATTATCGATGGCGGCGGCGATCTCCTCTATACTTTCAGGGTTCACCAATTGGCCAAGCTGGCCATGTAACAGCGCATCCACAGTACCGTCAATATTTCCTCCAACAACAGGCAGCCCGTAAAACATGGCTTCGATAAATACGATGCCGAATCCTTCCTTCCGGCTGGGCATCACATAAAGGTCGCTCATTGCAAAATGAGCCTCCAGTTCTTCATCTTCTATAAAGCCGGGTATTACCACGTGGTTTTGCAGCCCAAGCTGTTGCACGAGATCATCCAGCGAGGCTTTTTCCTGTTCATCAAAGTTTCCGGCCACGAGATATTTAATACCCGGATGCCTGTCCTTTAACAGGGCCATCGCTTTTATTACGCGGTCGTATCCCTTGTAGCGTTCCCGCGAGGAAATTCTTGTAAGCGACATGATGATCTTATCATCCGGCGTAAAACCATATTTCTGCATCAGGCGCTCACTTTTATGGTGTACCGAAGGCAGTGGCAGGAAAGGGTCAAGACAGTTATTCAGCACAAAACATTTATCCGCGCTTACCCCATGCACCTTGATTACCTGTGCCCGTGTAAAATCGCTGACGGCCCATATGGCATCGCAACTGTGCCGCAGCATCCATTTCTTCTGCCAGCTTACCGGGAACCATATTTCAATGCCATGCGCCAATAGTACCACTTTTGTTGACGGAGAAATTTTCCTGATCATAGCACCCACCACCAGCAGATTGATATGGCTCAATATTACCACATCCATTCGCCTGCCCGCCCTCAACATCTCTTCTATGAACTGCATCTTGCTGACCGCAAATCCACGGAAGATCTCAAAAGGAAAATAGGGATTATCAAAGGCATCCTGTTGCCGGTCGTACATGCTGCATACCATCAGTTGCCTGTTATTTTCAATGCTCTCTTCATACAATGCCTTTCCCAGGATGCGGCAAACCTTCTCAATACCGCCGGTAGCGGAGAAAGTGCGCAATGTGAGGAAGAGGGTTTTCATCTAAGTTGTAAGTGATAAGCGGTAATGGGTAAGCTTTGGAATTCTGCGTAAACATGGTACATCCTGCCTTCGAAAAACTTCTTCACATCGTACATCACACATTATTCCGCTCCTCTCACCCGCAATATCAGCAGCGACAACAGGTGGCTCCAGTGAAGCCGGCCCTTAATGAATTTTTCATAACTGCGACGCATCATCGCACTCCCCTGCATCATCGTATCTTTTACAAAATTGCTGTTGATCATCCACTGCGTAAACGGGAAGGTGAAGCCCATCTTTTCACGGTTCCAGACTGCTTCGGGAAGCTGATCCTTAAACGAGTCGATCAGGATCTGTTTCTGTTGAGGCCCCTTGTATTTTACAGACGACCTGATGGCAAGACCGGTTTTGATCACTTCCTCGTCGAGAAACGGAACGCGAATCTCGATACCATGCGACATGCTCATCACGTCTGCATCGCGCAGCAACTGGTTTTGCATGTACATATTCAGTTCCATCCAACTGGCTTTATTGTGTGGTCTTAACGAGGTTACAAACGGCAACACGGGCAAGTCTTCCAGCACACTCCAGATCTCCTTTTCCGTGGCGCCCAGTTGCTGTGCGATCTGCAGGGGAATGTATTGCCCGCGAAGGAACAGGTACAGGCCCTTGATACCTTCCAGGGTGAGATAGGAAGCGCGGTTTATTTTTTTGGTGCTGCTTTTTTCGGTCAGCCGCAGTGCGAAGTCGGGCGCCTGCTGCAATTGCAACGCAATATTCATTCGTTGAAAAGAAGGATAACCGCCGAACAGTTCATCACCGCCTATCCCCGACAAAACGGCCTTCAGGTCATGATCTTTTGCATACTTACTGATAAACCAGGTATTGATACCGTCGCAGCTCGGCATATCCATGGCTTTCAGAATACCGGGAAATGAATCGTTGAATTCCTGTTCCGATAAAAGGTGCTGGTAGCTGTTGCATTGCACCTTTTGGAGGATGAGATCCTGGTATTGTTTTTCCGAATATTCGGTTTCTTTAAAGTACAGCGACAGCGTTTTTAAATGCTCCTGCTGAAAACGGGATGCAACGGTAGTAACGATACCTGAATCAATTCCACCGCTCAGGAAAACGCCTATTGGCGCATCCGACAAAAGATGCCTGCCCACGGCGGTGTGCATTGATCTGCTGATGGCTTCCGTTGCCGATTGCCAGTCCGGAATCGTATTGCTGTAACTATAATGGGTAAAAGACTGGCAGGTACTTTCACCGGAAGTGAGATTGATCTTATAGAAACAACCCTTGTGCAGGGGCTTTACATTTTCGAGCGTGGTAACGGGTTCGGGGATGTGTCCATAGGCCATCTGGTATATGGGCCAGTATTTATTTTCTTTTGCGCCGCCGGTGCCGGCAAATGCTCTTACTTCAGATGCGAAGGCAAGCGACGCAGCGCCGCGGCTATAATACAAAGGTTTGATGCCGGACGGGTCTCTTACGAGGTAGACATCATTTCTTTCCATGTCATACAGTGCAAAGGCAAACATCCCTTTGAGCCGGGCAAAACTCTGCGTGTTCCATTTGGCGAAGGCAGCCAGGATCACTTCAGTATCCGAACCTGTATTAAAATGCATTCCGGACTGTTGTAATTCTTTCTTCAGCTCCGGGAAATTATATATCTCGCCGTTGAAAGTGATCACATACCGATCAAGATAGATCATGGGTTGATGTCCCAGCGGTGAGAGATCGATCAGTGCCAGCCGCCGGTGGCCGAGCACCAGCCGGGTTCCCGGAACCGTGTAGATGCCAAAGTCATCAGGGCCACCGTGTTGTTGCAGGTCGCACATAGCTGTTACCTTTTGTTCCAGTTCGGGCAATGTCAAAGATATATCAGCTATACCGGCAATCCTGCACATGGTAGTGGTTGGCGAGTAGTGAGTGGTGAGTAGTCAGCCGTCCTTAAACTTTGCCAATGATCAAAAAAGGGAGAATCAATAATCACTTCTTACTAATTTTCGTCTATGCATTACCGTTAGATTACCGGATCACTTCGAGGTGTTTTTTGTCGAATTGTGCGCTGAGCTGAATGTCGAGCGTTTCTATCCGTACGATGGCACGGTTACCCTGTACTTCCAGTACCATACCCTGGTAATTCATCATGACCCCCTGCGTGATGCGTACGGTTGAATTCGTTGCAATTACGGGCTGATCAACCGTGACGTCAGAGAATTCGTTGAGAAATTTTTTGATAAGGAGTATTTCGCTTTCCCGGATCTCCGCCGGCTTGCCCTGCCGGTATACATAATTCAAAATACCGGGAATCGTGGTAAGTTCCCATTTCCTGTCTTTTTCGGGACGAACAAAAACATAACCTTTGAAAACAGGATCGAGGATCACTTTTTTCCTGTCGCTCCATTGCCGCAACACTTTGTTGAGCGGGCAGTAATGGTCTACTCCTTTATTGGTAAGGTATTCGGCTACTTTCTTTTCCCAGCGTGGCCGTGTACGGACAGCATACCAGGCGAATTTTGAAGGTGTTCCGGGCATCCTTGGTTATTTTTGATCTTTTATTTACGATGTAGCCTGTGAAAGGTACAGGAAAAACCAAATGAACTTTTAAAATGCTTCTTTATTGCTAACAGCCAATGGCCGACAACTAATCGCTGATCAGCCAATTAACCAATAACTGCTCTTTAATAAATAGTAACTAATGACTTCTTCCACTTACCCCTCATCACTGACCACTCACATTCGCATAGCTTCGCTATTCCTCAGCCCCATTCAAAACTGAGAGTCATTAGAAATTACCGGGCAGGCGCATCATCTACGGAAGATTTTTTTCAGCGCGGAACGCAATCCCGGTCTTTCTTCTACATAATATCCACCGCCGTACTCACTTCCGTATCCGTATCCATATCCATATCCGTACCCGTACCCGTTACCATATCCTCCAAACCCATAACCGTATACGCGGAATCCGCGTGGTTTGATCCCGTTGAAGAGGGCGCACATATTTTTGAATTTCTTCTGTTTGTTGAGGCCATCTATCATGGAAAGGAAGTTCCGCGGCGTAACGCCGTGCCGTATCACAAACAGGTTGATATCTGCGTATTCCTGCAGCAGTTGTGCATCCGTAACAGGAGACACCGGGGCCGTATCCATGATCACATAATCAAACATTTTCTTCAGTTGCGTTACCAGTTCCCTGAACTTTTCACTTTGTATCAGTTCTGTAGGATTAGGCGGAATGGGCCCGGCAGAAATCACCGACAGGTTGGGAATATCGGTTTTCTTAATGATCTCTTCCAGCGTGGCTGTGCCTGCAAGATAGCTTGAAGTACCGGGCGTCTTCTTTACATTTAATATCCGGCTGAGCTTGGGCTTACGGAGGTCCATTTCCATGATGGCCACCTTTTTACCGGTAAGGGTAAAGCTGACAGCAAGGTTGATGGCGATGAAGCTTTTTCCTTCACCCGAGATGCTCGAGGTGATCATAAGCGTATTGTGTTCCTCGTTCAGTCCCATAAAGTTCAGGTTGGTGCGTATTGAACGGAATTGCTCAGCCACTACTGTCCTTTTGCCATCGGTGATCACAATAGAATCTTTGCCCTTTACCTGTATTATTTCACCCACAATGGGAACTTTTACCTTGTCCTCGATTTCGTTGCGGAACAAAACTCTTCTCGTAAACGTCTCTTTCAGTAATACCAGGAATGCGCCCGATAGCAAGCCTATCACCAGGCCCGTAAGATAAAAATTATTGGCGATCGGCCTTATCGGGCCATAGGAGCCCGGCGCCTCAATGATACGCAGGTCTGCAGAAGTGGCAGCAGAAGATATTTCCGTCTCTTCTCTTTTTTGTAATAAGAAGGTATAAATATTATTTTTTATCGACTCCTGCCTCGATATGTCAAGGTACGCCCTCTCTTTTTTGGGCACCTGGGCCAGTAAAGAATTCGCCTGTTTCATTTGCTCATTTACCTGCTGTTGCATCAGGGCCAGGTTGCCCCGGATGTTACCGATATTTTCCTTTATGTCTTTCTTTATCCGGTCTACCTGGTCACGTGCTTCAGCGAGGGTCTCACTTTTTTCACCGGTAATTGTCTCAAGCGATTGTTCTCTTGTCTCCGCATCATACAACTTGCCCAACAGGCCACTCAGGGTGGGATCGGATAAGAGAATGAGTGAGGGCACGGTACCGGATTTTTTTCCTTTTTGCTTTACATAATCCTCAATGTTATTCAAGGCCTCCTGTTTCAGTTCAACATCGCTGTTGGCTTCATCCAGGGTCTTCACTTTATCCAGGTAAGTCTGCGCCTGCGAGCTCAGGTCCACTATCGACTCCTTTGCCTTGTAGGCGGCAATATTTCTTTCAACGCTATCGAGCTGCCCGTTAAGTACGTCCAATCTGCCGTCAATGAATTGCAGGGTCTTTTCCGCTTCGATGTTCTTATCATTAACGGCGTCTACATTGTAGAAATAGAAGAGCCGCTTCAGGACGTCTCTTCCCTTCTCGGGCACCTGCGTTTCCAGGGTTACATTGAGAATGCTCGATTGAAAAGAGTAAGCTGCTATCTTGAGTCCGCTGGTTATGGATATGGCGGCAGACATGGGAGCGCTGAATTTTACGAAATAGTTCTTCCCGACGAGGTTCTCATTATATTTTGTATTGATGTCGAGTATCATGGATACACCATTGAGCACGAGTGTATCGTCAAAGCGGATATTCTTATTATCAATATGCACTAATCTCTTCTTCCAGTCGATCGAAAAAAAGTACGTGCCCCATAACTTGAAATTATCCTTATCCAGGGCGATGAATTTCAACGGGGAATTGTCGCCGTATAATTCTTCGGTACGCACATTCCCCTTGTTGTATACGGCTGCATACAGGTTCAGATCCTTGACCACATCCGTCATGAGGTCAGGAGACTCCATCACCACGATCTCGTTGTCCACTATTTTCTTTCCGCCAAATATATTCAGGGCCTCGAGTACCTTTGAATCGCCCCCACCCTGTTGAGGGTCCTTGAGGAGCACTTTTGCGGAGGCCACATACACGGGGATCTGCGATCTCAGGTCAATATAGGCAATACCAAGAGCAATAGCAGTGGTGATCACAAATAAGGGCCAGAAGGGCAGATATTTGTAAATGACCTGCTTGAAAATGTTGGAATCAGCGCGCTCCTTAAAAAATTCTTCGTCTTCCATCTCTTGTTGCTATAGTTTACTGATGAGCGTTATGATTAATGTGATGGCAGATATGGTCCCGGTCAGGAGAGACACGTACTGTATAGGTTGCAGATGTGTCGCGAGGGGCTTTCGGTTCCACATACACCACATCATTGGGCTTCAGATAAAAATAAGGCGACGAGAAAATAGAATGGTCCTTCAGGCTGAGTCGCTTGAATGATTTACCGCCCGTTGTATCTCTAATCACGAGTATATTATCGATCCTGCCGTTCTGGCCAATATCTCCGGAAGCAGCAAGGGCATCCAGGATAGTAATGTTATCGTAAGTCATAGGGATCACCGCAGTTTTTACACCCCCGATCATGGTTATATGCCGGTTTTCAAAATCTACGGTTACGGTGGCTTCTTTCAGGTAGGGAACCAGCCAGTGCTGCAACGAATCTTTGAGCTGCTGTCTCGTCATACCCTCCACGTGCAGGTTACCCAGTTTCGGGAATTCAATATTCCCGACTTCATCCACCGGGTAGCCCGCCGAAGCCTGGCTGGCGTTGGGTGACAGGGCACCCGATCCCGAAAGTGCAGCACCAGCAGCAGATGAGCCACCAGGAGATGAATTAAAAAACCCTACATCGGGGCTGAGACTGTTGACGGTAATGCCCAGGATATCGGTGTTACGGATCTTAAGCTGGTAATCGGGGCTCACCACATTTCTCAAGGTAGTATCGCGGGGCAGATCTTTGAAATATACCTGGTTCTTAATCGTACTACAGGAAAAAAAGAAAAGCACCACGGGCAGCAATAAAAGATAATTTGCTGCCGGAGCAAATACCTTTGGCTGTTGGTTATAATATGGATTACAATATTCCTTGGGGGAACTTGCCGTTTTTGAATTTTGCATACAATACCTGCGGTAATAACGCAACCTACCGCATTTTTATTTGACAGCGGCAAAATTAGCCGAAATTATTCAATAAGTTTCGGGCGTGCCGAAAGGTGCGTAATCATATAAAATTTTAATGGGAAGAATTGCTCAATTCTCCTGCCAGTTTTTTTGCGCTTCTCACTTTGAAAGCAACAAATAACCCGTATAACGCACCAAAAGCGAGTAATATCCACAATCCACTGTCGATAGGGCAAATTTCATTCGGAGTCACCATGGCCCGGCAGTTACATAGCGGATCACATCCCGGATCACCGTCTGTGCAATAGTAAACATGGGTAACATTAAAAACAGCCCATCATACTGAGAGCTGCCTGGAGTAGTTTTTGAGTAATTTTCATAGTAATAAATATGATGCTAAGGTAACTAAATTTGACATCGCGCCACCTGTACAATAACTATTTTCCGCAAAATTTATTATAAAAAGATGGCCCGATTTCACGGGCCACTTTCGGGGGGGTCAATAATACAAGCCGGTAGTATTTTTTATTCCAGCCGGGTCCGTTATTTCCAGTTGATAAATGCCCGGAGGAATATAGTTGTTGATTTCAATGTTTTCAATGCCGTCGGTAGTATGCTGAATTTGTTTTGTCAACACTACCTTACCCTGGGCATTGATGAGCCGGGCACGATAAATGCCGGCGGGCTGGCTATACATCTGCAGGTGGATCAGGTTTCCGGTTACAGGATTGGGATACACTTTCATGATTCGATTGCCTTTGCCGATGAAGACATTGGCAGTATTACTGTAGGTGATCTGGCCGTCGGTGCCTGTTATGGCGAGCCGGTAATAATTATACCCGGTTGCGGGCGTCGCGTCAGAAAAGCTGTAGGTGTTGGAAGCCATATTTTTAATGGCGGCCCCGCCGATTGTGGTGAAATTCCTTGAGTCGGTGGAACGCTCAACGGTATAATACTTCACGGAACTTTCCACGCCCGTTTGCCATTGCACCATTACAGAGCTGTTTTGTTCAAATGCTTTGAAAGACGCCACGGTGAGTGGCAACGTGCCTCCCACTTGTGTCATAAAAATAAGGGTAAAGCGATTGGTGGCATACGATGCAGGGTTGCTGTCAATATTGAAATCCAGGAGCGTGGTATCTTCGAGACTCACCGGTGTTTTGGTATTCAGATAGTCGTCCTGTACAAAGGCGATCAGGCCCGGTTCAAAAAGGTTGGTAGCTACAAACTGAAGCTGGTAATTTTTTACGGCGCTCAGGTTCCATATCTTATAAAAAATCGTATCAGTATTGGAGATCGTTGTTCTTCTTTCCACGGCGAGTACCACTCCATCCCTGCTCATGCCGATATTTTCACCCGGATTGCTCATTTTACGGGCATCCAGTCCGTCGAGGCTATTACTAAAAGAAGGATCGTATTGCGTCAGGTCTCCGTCGAGCAGCGTTACAGAGCCATTGGTCTCAACCTGGTTGAGGTTACTCCTGATGAGATACAGCGCATTAGGTGCAGCCGAAGCGGTCAGCAAGGTAAGGAAGCAGGCAGCAGCCAGCAGTAGTGTACAAGTTGTTTTCATAGAATGCCCGGAGGGGTCTTTAACAGGTTAATGGATTGATCTCTTTTTAAAACGCCTCCTATATTAAAATATTATGACATGTACTGAAATAATTATAGTCTTCGAAATAAGCCGGCAGTAGCACAATATACTTTTCCTGTATTCGTATAGATATTTGATCGGGGGTAAGTGCGCAGTAAGTGCGCCATTTGGCGCACTTACTGCGCACCTGGTAGCAGGAAAGCGGGTGCCATGTGCGACGAAAAGGCGGCACCCTTGTAAAGCAGGCCGGGAAAAAAACACCCGGTAGCAGTTTTTTTTATTTATTATAAACCTATTGAAGATGTCACAGGTAAAAAACCTGCGCTTTTCAGGAACCGTGGGCCCGGTAATCTTTTATTACCTGGGCGACAAATTGTATGAGCGCTCCATGCCCCGAAAAGTGAGGCAAACAAAAAATACGCGTGCAAGAAGCGCTAATTTCGGAACCGCATCAGCAACCGCAAGGATCCTTCGCAACGGGTTGGCGGGTATTCTTCCCGATCCAAAGAATAAAACCATGCAGAACCGTTTTTCGGGTGCTATTTCGCGTTGGCTGGGAACAAAGCCGGTACAGGATATACCGCAAAACGAAGATATTTTCAACGGCTTTACTTTTGGCGAAAAGCCGTTCCCGGATCTATTTCGTGTACCCTTTACCGTTAGTAAGGAGGGCGATGTGTACAGGATACAAACCGGATCATTCAATCCGGTGCAGATGATACACGCTCCGGCGGGCGCCGTATCGGTACAGTGTATCTTTTCACTCGCTTCGTGTGCTTTAGGTGCAGGGAAGCCGGGAAGCGCCTGTACTTCTGCAACCGGTATTGCCCTGGCAGATGAGGTGTTTCCCGGGATGAATATCGAATTGCGTTGTGATATGCAGCCGGGGATCCTGACAGTGATCGTAGCAGCGCTTATCTTTATGGTGAAGAGTAAGAACGGCATCATTGAGACAAATGATACCCGCTACAGGCCCTGTTCCGTAATAAAAAGCCTGTACACCGGAACTACCGGGAACGCATAAACGAAACCGACCCTGCCTCTGCAGCGCAGCATTCCGTTATATACTAACGGTAACGACTATACGAAAACAAGCATTTTTTTCTGCGGGGTGCGGGTTACTTTACAAAATTCAGCCTGATCGTTTCTCCTGCAGGATTCTGAACCCGAAGCCTGTATACCCCGGTGGCAAGATCAGCGGGCAGTGAGACGTCGTGGTACACGATGCCGGTTGCCGGCACCGTTATAATTTCCGTGCTAACAGCCTGCCCGGACGAATTCAGCAGGGTAATGTGATAGTTGCCGGCGGGTTCATTCTCAAACCGCAGGTGAGCGATACTTCGTGATACAGGATCGGGGTACAGCAGTATCCGCGACGATCCGGTACCCATGTATGCCTTCACTACGTTGCTGTATACCGCACTTCCGTTAAGCGCCACACTGCGGATGCGGTAGTAATTATATCCGGCGGCGGGTTGCGCATCTATCCATTCATAGCCGGCCGAAACATCGTTATTGGACAGGAATGATGCGTTCCGGTTGAAGCGGGTACCGTCCGTAGATCTTTCCACATCGTAGGATGCAATACCGCTTTGGTTATCCACCTGCCAGTCTACCGCTATGGCGCCGTTTTTCGTGTATGCCTTCACGTTAGTAAAGGTAAGTGGCAGCGGTCCGGCGGCTGCATCAAATATAATGCGGAAGCGATTGGATGCAGTGGATCCCGGATTTGCGTCTGTACTGAAGTCTATCGCTGTGGTGTCGCTGATATGCAGCGGTGTTTTTGTTTTAAGATAACTGTCTTCGAGGTAAGGTTGCAGCCCGCTGATATCTATTTTATTTGCAGTGAATACAAACCGATAGCTTGCCGGTGTTTTCAGGTTGCTTGCCTGCAGGAATATGGTATCCTGTGTTTGAAGGGTATGTCTTCTTTCGATGGCGAGCAGGGTGCCGTTTCTGTCAATAGCAAGATTTTCCGCACCATTAAGGTATTTGCGGGCATCGAAACCATCAAGGGAGTTGGAGTTGGATTTTCCAAAAAGACTCAATGTACCATCCAGGAGATAATGGTTACCCTGGGGGTCAGTTCCGAATATGTCTGATATAAGGCTTTGCGGGGATGATATTTGTGCCGGGGCCGGTGTTGTGATCAGGCTGCTTCCTGTTGCCTTTACAGATTCATCAAAACTAACCGTGTTATTATCATCCGTTGCAGAAACAGCAGGCTGAATGAAGAACGCCTGGCCGCTTTGGATATAATTGCTGGGGACACTGGTTGAGTAGGAACCTGTAAAATAGCCGTAACTTCCGTAGCCCGGAAACGCATAGAAGTTACCATCTGGCATCATTGTTAAATATTGAAAAGCTCCATAACCATTCGTAGATCCCAGGCGCGGATCCCAAACTATATAAGTCTGTTCGAGGTTGGCGCTGGTAATGAAATTCCTCATATCAATTGCAGAAGCATAGGGATTGCCGACCGACTGAAACCTATTTCTGGCCACCGTGGCATAGGGAGAAGGCACATTCGTACCACCAGGGGTAAACAAAGTTCCGGTGGTACGCAGCGTGGTTGGAGTGGCGCTTGCAAATGGGTTGACGACACTTCTGTCTCCTCTTACAAATACAAAATATCCCCTTACATCATACACAGGTGTAGCCGTAGTATTTGGGATCATATCGAAATTATCAGCGGTGGAGTTATAAGCTTTCACCGATGTGCCGGTGCCTGCTATATTTTGAGCGTCAAATCCATCCGCCGACCAATTTGATTCATCACTGGTAACGATAGTTCCGTAACCGGTGGCACTACCTCCATTTTCCTGCCATGCCTGGTTAACAGTCTGGCTGCCGGTTGCAGGTACTGCCAGCAACTGCCATGATTTGGCGTGGTCCGGACTGGCTCCTGTGCCAGTCGCGATATATCTTTCAACAGTAACGCTGCCGGTAATGGTACCCGTGGAAGTGCCCACACTTGCGGTGCCATCTTTGTCAGAGCATATCACGAGGTTGGCAGCAGTATTGTCGGTCGTTGTACTGTTGGTATTAATTGTTCCGTTGGCAGTAACGGTGCCCGGAGAGGTACCAGCGGTGATGTAGAGTTTGTTACCGAGCGTGACGCCTGCGCCGGTATTGACGGTGAAATTCCTGAGCATATTCGTTACTCTATCGGACGTTTGGGTAAAATAAGCTGTCCCTGCCGTGCCGCCGATAACAAGGTTGGAGGTTGAGGATCCGGTGATGGTGCCTGGGCCGGTGATATCTCCGTTTAAAGTAAGTGTGTTTGCACCGATTGTGTATGTGTATGCTGCCACGAGATTGAATGAACCGTTTACAGTAACATTGGCCACATTGGACTGGACAATATTTACACTGGCACTAAGGTTGTTGAAATTAGCTGATGTGCCAGAAATGCCCGATTGGTTTTGGATAGTGCAATCATTTGTTGAAAATGTAGCGGTTCCTGATGAAGCAATAAGGGAGGAACCGTTGCTTCCAAAGGTCAATGCCGCGCCCATGATTGTAAAACCTGTAGAAACATCAAGTTTAGTTGGAGAACTGAACGTCCCAAGTCCGATGGTAAGATTCCCAAAAGTAGTGGAACCACTTCCTGATAAAGTTTCATTTGCTGCAGATTCGTCAAAATAAAAAGTGTTTCCTGAATAATCTGCGAAAGTACCATTGTTGGTAAAGCTATTCGATACATGTATGTTCCCCGAGCCTGATCCATTGGTAACGTTTGATCCTGAGTTTATCTGCAGGTTATAGAAATTTTTGGAATGGCTGCCTGTCATTGAACCGGAATTACCGGTAAATACTATGGTTGAAGTATTCCCATTCATTGTTCCGCCAGCCGCAGTCAAAGTATGGGTAATCGTGGTGGTTGTATTTTGAAAGTCTACCGAAGCATTTAAATATAGATCGTAAAAAGTTGTATTTCCGGTCAGCTTACCTGCACCGTTAAATTGTACTTTATTGTTGTTAGCAGTGGTGAAGTCTCCCCCGTTATTGATCCAATTATCTAAAAGATAGATGTCAGAGGTAGTGCTTAAGGTGGCACCCGCATCGATTTGAACAGTGTAAAACGTCACCTTGGTAATTGCGCCGCCGATCGACGAGGATGCTGTTGTAAATTCTACCACCGAATTAGCGGCCCCTGTCGTTCCGCCTCCGCTTATGGTGAATACATGGTCTATCTTACTTGTCGAATTTGTACCAAATGTTAGCGTCCCTCCAATTTTGCTGTAGGTAAGATCATAAAAATTGGTTGCACCGCTTATAGTACTTGCTGTACCTTTAAAAATCACCGTACTATTGTTGTGCGTATATGTACCGACATTTATCCAGTCGCCGGAGTTTACGTTTATAGTATTCGTGCCGGATCCCATTCCCGTCCCACCTTTGGCGCTTGTGGTAAAGGAGCCTGTATTATTCAGGCCGCCAATATTTAATGTGATATTTCCTGAAGTTAAAGAAGGCGGGGAATAATCAAATGTTCCGCTATTGGCAAGTATACCCGCTATTGTGATAGTACTATTGCCCGTGCTTGTTGAATTTATTACATCAAATGTACCGGAATTCGTAAAATTTCCGGCAGCATCAATAGTCTGTCCAACGCCCAGTCTCATTGTGGCTCCTGCATCTATAACAACATTGTAAAATGATTTTGTTGCACTCCCGGTAAGCCAACCGGTGGTTGATGCAGATGCGTTTGCAAATTCTACGGTACCGGAAGCAGCCATTGTATAGGTGTTGGTATTATTCCAATCTCCATATACTGTTAAAGTTGCAGAGGTATTGATGGTAATGGTATGCCCGCTTCCGCTTATATTTACTCCCTTTATACTTCTATCGTCACTTATCGTTATATTGTTTTTGATGATAACACTATCATTAATACCCGGTACCCCGACTCCGCCCCATGTTGCACTGCTACTCCAATCACCATTTTGTGAACTGGTAAATGTAATTTGCCCTAAACTCCTTACACTGCAGGCAAGCAACATTAATATAAATAGCATGCTCTTTTGGGTGAGGCTTCTCTTCATAAGAATCAAAAATTAAACTTTTCCAATGTGTTAAGGTTATAGTACCACAGTAACTGCAATCAACCTTGCGGCTACATTCTGAAATTCTGTACGGCTTAAGAGGTGCTTTTTCCCGGGGATGAGGATTGTATGGAAACATGGCCAAGATACGATTATGTTTTAATATGACATGGAATTGTCATATTAAGTTATTGCGATTTTTTTCCACAATGCGCTATAAGTCATAGAAATGCGCCGGGAAATGTTGTTCACTCCGATAGCCGTTCATTATATTCTGCAGGTAACCAGGCGCCCGGTACAGGCAATCCCTGTCCCTCCCGGGATCCGGCAGGGTGAGGTTTTATTTTCGTATACCCGTTGCTGTTAGCCGGCGATCTTTTTAAAAAAAGGAAAGCCCCCGCCGCAGGCGGGGGGCTTTTTCATCCGGTAATTTTTTATTTTTCGTATGCCCGTATCCGTTAGTAAAGACCCTGAAGTTTTTCAAAACCTTCAGGGTCTTCTGGAATCAGTACATCACGTTAATGAGTTTGACAGAGTTGTCGGGTTGTATTACTTCGAGTTTATACATACCGTGAGCGAGGTTATAATTCCATTTGATCAGTTCGGTGGCATTGCCTCCGGCGTGGGTGATCTCTTTTTGAGTAATGAGCTGCCCGAGATGGTTGTACAGCCGTATGTTGTACCTGCCTGCAGGCTCATTGACCAGTTGCAGGTGGACCATACCATCGGTGATGGGGTTGGGATAGATGGTGATGTTATGAGCCAGTGCCCCGATAAATACCTTCACCACACTGGTAGTGGAAGTTTTACCATTGATGTCTACACTGGTGACACGATAGTAGTTATATCCTTCCACGGGTTTGGTATCGGTAATCACATACACAGCAGAAGAACCATTATTGCCGGTTGCGGCAGTAGTAGTCATTGTAGAGAAGTTGTTGCCATCAAGAGATTTTTCCACGATATAATTTTTCACATTCATTTCATTTTGGGTTCTCCACTGCACATCGATGTTCTGATCCTGCAGGAAGGCTTTGACAGAAGTGAAAGTAAGCGGCAGCGCTTCAGCGGGGCTGAACAGGATCATAAACCGGGTGGCGGTGTTGGATGCAGCATTGGAAATAGTAAAGCTGATATCGGTAGTGCCGGTCATGTTAACAGGAGTACGTGTACCGAGATAAGTATCCAGCAATACGGCCTGCAATGCCGGATCGAGGTTTTGTGCATCGAAGTGGAACTGGTAGGTAGCCGCCCCGAGTCCCGAGATATTGAGGAATATAGTATCGGAGGCAGAGAGAGGAGCCCTTCGTTCTACAGCCAGCAAAGTATTGTTGTGCCTGATAGCCAGGTTGGCGCCGGAGTTGATCATCTTACGTGCATCGAGGTTATCGAGGTTGTTGGAATAGTCCTGTTTGAAAACCTGGAGCACCCCATCGAGCAAGGTAGATCCCGAATACAGGGAAGAACGCAAAGAAGCAAGAGGAGCCGAAGGAACGGGGTTAGGCGTAGTGAACAGTGCACTGCCGGAAGCCTTTACGGACTCATTGAAGCTGATGGAGCCTGTTGGTCCGCCGGCGAGGGCCTGGATGAAGAAAGCCTGACCGCTCTGGATAAAGTTAACCGGTCCGGAGCCATAGCTTCCGCCACCGGGTACAGCATAATAATCAGTTCCCAGCAGGGTAAGAGTCTGGAAGGCGCCATAGCCGTTGTAGCTGCCGAGGCGGGGATCCCACACGATAAAGTTAGGTTCGGTACCACCACTGATGATGAACTTCCTCATATCGATAGGTGCTGCATAGGGATTACCTACCGACTCAAACTGACCCGGAGCTACGGTGGTAGCCGGAGGAGTGTTGGCAGGAGTAAATAAGATACCCCTGGTACGCAGTGTGGTGGGATTAGCGGCGGCAAAGGGGTTTACGATGCTCCTGTCGCCACGAACAAATACAAAGTATCCCTTCTGGTTATAGATTTGAGTAGCTGTTGTATTAGGCACACCGGTGTAGCCGCCGGTGGCAGCGTTATAGACCTTCATGGAAGCGCCTGTACCGGCAGCAGTCTGGGCATCAAAACCCTGAGGAGTACCTGCCACATCACTGGTGATCATGGCACCATATCCGGCATTAGGATTACCGGCAGATGGGGCGGTAGGAGAAACCACATCAGAAACAGTAGCGCCTTCCTGCCATGCCTGGTTGATGGTTTGTCCCTGTGTAGGGATAGCCAGGAGCTGCCATGACTTGGCATGGCTGAGACCGCCGGTATTACCGGTAGCTACATAACGTTCTACGGTGACATCACCGGTGATGACATTGCCGGAGGCAAGCTGACCGAGGCTGGCCGTAGCGGAGATGGTAGATTTAAGAGTGATATTACCACCGGTGTTCAGATCGGCAGTAGCATTGCCGAAGGTAAGAGCATCGGTAATATTGAGTGTATCGCCCACGGTATTGGCAACAGCGAGACCTGTACCACTGCTGGACACAATAAGATCTTTTATGGACCTGGCAATAAAGGTGCTGCCATCCACCGACTGGGAAGAGCCATTGAATTCGAGGCTGCCCTGGGTAACATCAAAGTCAAAATTATTGGCACTGGAGATCGTACCTGCGATCTGCATATAGCCCGAACCATTGATAGTAACGATAGCTCCGGCGAGGATATGCAGGTTACCGATAGTAGCCACAGGAGCGGCGCTGAGCAGGGGCTGATTTGTTTGATTAGGAATATACACATCATAGCACCCCAGCGAAGGTACATTACCATCCGACCAGTTGGCGGCAGTATTCCAGTTGGTGCTAACCGAACCCACCCAGTAGTTGTGGATTTCTACGGTGGCTGCTACAGAATATGAGCCGGTGCAGGCGCCGTTCACCACCCATGCCCTGAACATAGAAGGAGCCGTAACATTATAAGATAAGGTGGTAGTAGTATTCACAATATTTGTCCACGTAGTGCCGCCGTTCGTTGATATTTCCCAATGGTTTACTGTTCCGGTAATGCCATTGAGGTTCAGAATTACGCCTCCGTTGTAACAAACTGCAGTGAGTGAAGGCGTAATACTTCCGCCTATAGATCCGTTATTTACTGTGATCGTACCACTTACTGATGCTGCAGGTGAGCAAGGACCACCGGTGGTAGTAATAGTATAATTGAATGTTCCCAACTGTGTTGGAGAACCGCTGATGGTATATGTATTTCCGCTCAATACCCCCATGACACCTGTTGGTAATGAACCAGTGAGTGTTGCACCCGTGGCGGAACCTCCTATCGTATAAACAATATTAGTTAATGTTCCCCCCTGGCAAATTGTCGGAGAAGCGTTACCTGATGTAAGAGTAATATTCGGCGTCTGAACAATAAGAGTCCCTGTTGCCGTTGTTTGTGCGCAGGTACCCGACGTAGTTACGGTATAGTTGAATGTGCCGGTAACCGATGGTGAACCACTTATAGTGAACACACCCGAGTTATAAGTACCCGATACGCCGGCAGGTAAACCCGTAACAGTTGCACCCGATCCACCGCCACTGATATTATAGGTAATATTAGTGATGGGGGAATTCATGCAAACTGTTTGTGCATCTGTTCCTGCTGCAGATGAAAGTGCAATGGTAGCATCAGGATTGATGATGATCGTTCCCGATATTGATGCACCCGGAGAGCATGTTCCTGATGTGGTGATTGTAAAGTTATATGTTCCCGATGCAGGGACCACAGGCGTTCCGCTGATAATAAATGAACCGCCACTGTAGTAGCCTGTTACACCATTCGGCAATGAGCCTGCCGTGATAGAGGCTCCGGTAGCCGTTCCGCCAACAGTATAAATGAGGGACGAGATGGCCTGGTTCAGGCATACCGATTGTGATGCAGGACCGGTAGTCAGAACGATGGTCTGATTTTGAACCGTGATCGTTCCATATGCAGTATCGGACTTACACGTTCCGGTTGATATAACAGTGTCTTTAAATACACCGGCAATGGTTGGGCTGCCTGATATAGTAAAGGTGCTGTCGGTTGAATTATACGTACCCGTTAAGCCTGTGGGCAGGCCTGTAACGGTAGCCGTAGATCCACCGGATCCGTTTATTTGGTATACGATAGGTGTTATGGCATTATTAATACAAACCGTTGGTGAAGCATTACCTGACTTAAGTGTCAGTTTTTGGGAAAGTACTTTAACAGTACCGGTTACCGAATATGGTGCACAGCCAACAGTAGTGATTGTATAAGTATAATTACCTGGTACAGTGGGTGTTCCGCTAAAGGTGAGTTTTTCGCCATCAAACGAACTGGTGATTCCGGGTGGAAGTCCGGTAACATTTGGACCACCTGTACTTCCGTTACCTACTGCGTAAACAATATTGGTAATTGGTGTATTCACGCAGACAGTCTGTGCATCCGTACCTGTTCCGGAAATGAGGTCAATAAAGGTTGATAAGGTCGCAAATGAAACATCATCAAGACCGAAATCATTACCGCTGAGGGCTGCCTGCAAATCATTGATATAGATAACCGCCTGAGTGGTTGTGGGACCTGACGTCCAGGTGCCATAAAACCGTATCCAGTTATCATTAGCAGGTGAAGCGCAGTGTTCACAGTGATTTGCCAATACAGCGGTAGTTCCCGTAAGCGTTCCATTTACGCTAAATTGCAACTGTGCATTATTTCCTGCACTGTTTAAACTCATTGCCCACGCTGAAAAATAATAGGTAGTATTTGGCAATACATTTACGGTTTCTTTCCATATCACCAGGGTATTCCCGTGACCATTCACCGCCATAAAATTGCCGCCCGGACCTACTCCTGAACCGGTGGTATGATCATAGCCCCAAAAATTGATGTGTACGTTTTGTCCACTTGGCGTGATAGAGTATCCATTATTACCACTGTCATCATATAGCTCACCCTGCCCTGCCGGAACCAATCCAGGGAGATCTGGTTTGTATGCATAATCGCTCGTAAATCCTACATTCCCTTGAGAAAAATCACCATTGGTCACCAATTCCTGTGCTACCTGGATGGATGCATTAGCACTACAGCCATTTGCACCCGTAACACTAACAAGGTAAGTTCCCGCAATATCGACGTTAATGCTTTGCGTGGTTTCGCCCGTACTCCAGAGGTAGGCAGTTGCACCACTTGAATTTGCGGTGAGCTGCACCTTGCCCGGAGTAGCACAATAATTTGCCGTAATCGTTACTGTCGGAACAGGATTAACCGTGACCGTAACATTCTTGCTCGAGGTACAGCCCGAAGAGTTGGTAAGGGTTGCCGTATAAACGTACGTACCTGCTGCAGTAGGCGTTGCCACAATACTGGCGTTGGCCACAGACGGAGTGCCTGCAGCGGCAGGAAGGCCGGCCCCCGCTGAAGGTGAGGCGGTCCAGGAGAAATTATAGGAAGCGGAAGTACCCGTCAGGCTGACATTGTCTAACGCAAAGTAGTAACCATCATCGGACACATACCTGAACCTGATCAGCAGGTTGGCGACATTTACGTATGCACTAAGGTCAACATTCCTGTTACCCCTATTGGTTGTGAAATTATTAGAAGCGCCTACTGCACCGCCATTAGCATTGGCTGCTGCGTAAAGGTCGTCTACGACAGTCCATGTGGTCCCGTTGTCGGTAGATACTTCTACATCGGCAATATCACCGTTCCATGAGCGGTAATAGGTGCTGTATTGAAGTGTCAATGATGAATAACCTACTGTACTTTCCGATGGCGAAACCAATGTTGTGTTAATATAATAATTACCCGTCATTGTATCGGCCACTGAAAGCATAAAGTGTCGCTGCGAAGTGGGGTTATTTGGAGGCGCCGGCGGATAAAAGGTAACGTTAATACCATCATTACCATTATAATTATATCCATAACGTTCGTTCGTCCATTGCCTTGGTAAATTGTTTGGCAAATGATAGGTAAAGGGAGTACCATTCACAACACTGAAGATTCCGACTCCTGAATTAAAGTTCTCATTAAATAATGTTCCCGGTGCTACCGGTCCGCTCGCCACGAGATTGGTATTATCACCGAGGCATAATGCACCTGGCGAAGCCGTTACGGTAGAAATGGGCGTGGCTGAATTTACAGTAACCGTGGCGCTGCCTGTTTTATCAGCAGCCGTTGCCGTACAATTTGCATCAGATAAAGTGGAGATGGTATATACAGTTGTGACAGCCGGAGTAACATTTACAAGAATTGTTGGCGCCGTGCCGCTGAAAGCAGTTCCATCAGACAACGTACCGCTGATTGTTCCTGATCCTGTTACCGACAAAGTGAGTGTGGCGGTATTGCCTGCACATATCTGCTGCGTACCACTAATAGTTCCTGTGGGCGTTGCGTTGACACTTATCGTGGCACTTCCGCTCATATTATTGGTACAACCCGTTGTGGCATCGGAGGCTACTACGGTATAGGTTCCTGCCGCCGTTTGGCTACCGAAACTTATTGCCGCCCCGGTCCCGGGCACCAGTGCTCCGACCGGGCTTGCGCCATTATACAATTGGTAATTGATACCTGACTGTGATCCAGACAGGCCGACGGGTAATCCGCCCGAGCCGTTGCAATAAGATCCGCCTCCTGTAACGTTAAATACCGTAGGTAACGGATTTACTGTTACTGTAGCACTTACATTCATATTGCTGGTACAACCCGTAGTTGCGTTGGTAGCAACTGCAGTATATGTTCCTGCGGTTGTTTGATTGCCAAAGCTTATAGCTGCACCGGTTCCGTTTACCTGCGCTCCAACCGGGCTGGCTCCGTTGTATAGTTGATATTTTACGCCGGATTCAGATCCCGATAGCCCAACAGCTACACCTGCACCACCACTGCAATAAGCTCCTCCCCCTGTCACGTCAAATATAGCTGGTAACGGATTCACCGTGACCGTTTTACTTCCATTCATGTTGCTCGTACAGCCTGTAGTGCCGTTGGTTGCAACAACTGTGTATGTTCCTCCGGCAGTTTGGTTACCAAAGCTGATGGCAGCGCCGGTACCTGCAACCGGTGCTCCTACGGTGGTTGCACCGTTATAAAGCTGATAATTTATGCCGGATTGCGATCCGGAGAGACCAATGGCCACTCCCGTGCCGCTACTACAATAAGCGCCGCCACCGGTGACATTATATATTGTTGGCAAAGGGTTAATCGTAACCGTTGCATTTCCGGTCATATTGGAGGTACATCCTGTGGTAGCATTAGAAGCCACTACTGTATAAGCACCGGCTGTAGTGAGGCTACCAAAGCTGATAGCTGCACCTGTGCCGCTGACCGGGGACCCTACAGCGGTTGCACCCCTGTATAACTGGTAATTTACGCCTGATTCAGATCCGGATAATCCGATAACCACACCCGTGCCACCGTTACAATAAGCGCCTCCGCCCGTAACGCTGAACACAGTGGGTAATGGATTTATCGTAATTGTAATGTTACCGGATTGGTTTTGAGAGCAACTGTTAGCGTCGGAAACACTTACCAGGTGATATACGAAAGTACCCGGTGTGCCGGTAGCTTGTGTAACAGCTACCGAGGTTGCCGCACCCGAAGTGCTGATAACCTGATTACTTCCGTCAACACCATCCTGCGTGATATAATAAGTAAATGTATAGGGTTTGGCACCTGAAGCTCCTGTGAAAGTGACCTGTTGTACAGCAGCATTTTGACAAACAGTGGCATTGCCGCTAATGGTTGCTGTGGGTAAACTGTGAACAGTTACGCTTAATGAGGTAGGTGCGGCAGCATTACATCCGTTAATATCTGTGAAAGATATTTTCACGGTGCGTGTGCCGGCGGTAAGCCATTGGATGATCGCCGTATTATCAGCGGATGTTCCGCCGCTCACGATTTGATAATCTGTTCCTGCTGTACCTGAAATGGTCCAGATATAATTTGACTCACCGGCATTGGTTGTATATGTTCCGTTGGACGTGGCACATACTACCTGGTCACCGGTCAATGTTGGAGTAATAGTTGTATTACTTGTAACCGTTACAGAAGTATCTCCCGAGCAACCATTAATGTCAGTGTAGTTTACGTAAACAGAATATGGGCCGCCGGGATTCCATAGTACAGTCACGTTGTTGTCGCCCGTGCCTCCGCCACTCTGGATGACACCACCTGTTACAGACCATGTGTAATTGTGTATTCCTCCTCCTGATTCGGTTAAATAGGTATCAGTTGAGTTCGGGCAGATCGGGTTTGGACCTGAAAGTGTTGGAATCGGCAATGGGTTGACAGTAACAATCGTAGTTACCGTGGTGTTACATCCACTTAGGTTGGTAACGGAATAACTGATAGTAGCCGTACCCCCGGAAACGCCGGTAACTACACCTGAAGCGTTGACTGTTGCAATAGACACATCGCTGCTGCTCCAGTTGCCGCCACCCGTTGCGTCAGATAATGCTGTGGTACTGTTTACGCAAACTGAAGTTAGCCCGGTGATGGGACTCACGACCGGCACATCATTTACCGCTACTGTTGCTGTTTGTACCGTAGTACATCCGCTGCCATTTGTTATTGAATAACTGATGGTTACCGACCCTCCGGAGATACCTGTTACGAGACCGGTTCCATCTACTGTAGCAACGGAGTTGTCTGAGGTTGACCAGGTACCGCCGAAATCAGCGTCTGTCAGCTGCGTGGTGCTGCCGACACAAACGCTGGTGGTACCTATAATCGGAGAAACATTGGGTGAAGCATTCACCGTAATATCTTCGGTTACTGTAGTATTACAGCCATTCGCATTTGTGACACTGTAAGAGATGGTAGTTGTTCCGGCCAAAACTCCGGTTACCACTCCTGAGGCGTCTACTGTTGCGACAGAAGTGTTGCTGCTGCTCCATGAGCCTCCCGGAGTCGCATCAGTTAAAGTGATGGTACTATTATCACATACTGCTGCCGGCCCTGAAATCGGCTGAACAACAGGTAGCGTATTTACGGTAATTGATATACTGTTGAATGAAGCCACACACGTAGCAGCACTTGTTACTTCCACGGATACTATGTCTCCGTTGGCAAGCGTGTTGGTGGTGTAGGTGCTGGAAGGACTATATTGGACGGTTGTGCCGTTTATCTTAAAATTATAATTGGCGTAGCCGGAAGTGGCCGTAAATACAACAGTGGCTCCCGTACAGATGATCCCATCATCGGGGCTTTTGCCGGAATTTTCTGATAATGACAAGGTACCCGACGGTAAAGGATTCACTGTAATTGTCAGCGAATTAAAGGTCGATACACAGGTTTGTGCATTGGAAACATCCACCGTTACCACATCGCCTGTAATAAATGACGAATGGCTGGCAGTATTGGATGGACCGTTCTGGAATGAGACGCCGTTTACTTTGAAATTGTAATTCGCATATCCGGCATCAGCAGTAAAATCGATATTATCGCCTGCACAGATGGTCGTAGCAGACGCTGTGAGTGTTCCGGACGGTAATGCCACTACATTTATGGTAGGTGAAGTAAAAGTTGAAGCGCAACCATTACTGTTGGTGACAACCACGGTGATATAATCACCATCTGCCAGGCCGGTGGTACTGTATATATTTGAAGCACCGGTTTGTAATGCGGCGCCGGTTCCGTTTTTATAAAATGCATAGCCTGTATAGCCCACAGTTGCAGTAAACGTTACATTAGAACCGGCACAAATGATATTATCATTTGGCGTTCCTGAATTTTCGGTAGCCGTCAAAGAACCTGCAGGAACATTGTATACAGTGATTACCTGTGGAGGCCCAAAGGATGCACCGCATCCGCTGACACTTGTAACGTCCACCGTTACTACATTTCCGTTGGTCAGGGTGGTAGTGCTAAACGTATTTGAAGCACCATTCTGAGTTGAAACGCCGTTAACCCTGAAATTGTAGTTGTTATAGCCGGCGGTAGCGGTAAATGTTACATTACTGCCAGCACATATTTTATTATCATTTGGAGTACCGGAGTTTTCAGTTGCTGTTAATGTACCGGAAGGAAGCGGGTTCACGGTAACAACGACCGGAGATGAGGTGCCGATGCATCCATTGGCATTGGATACATCAACCGTTACAGAAGCGCCATCGGGCAATGAGGTAGTGCTGTAGGTAGCGGAGCCGCCGCTTTGTACAGAAACACCATTTACCTTAAAGTTGTAATTGCCGCCACCGGCAGCAGTGAATGTTACCATATCACCGGCGCAGATAGTGGTTTTGTCAGCGGATAACGTGGGTGCCGGAATTGGATTTACCGTAATTGTTATCGGTCCAAAAGTTGTTCCGCAATTGTAGCTGTTGGCTACATCAACCGTTACCTGGTCGCCATTGTTCAGCGTTGTACTGCTATATACATTACCGGTACTTGGCCCCTGCACCTTTGTTCCGTTCACATAGAAGGTATAGGAACCATATCCGGCAGGTGCTGTGAACGTGACATTGTCTCCTGCGCAAATAATATTATCATTAGGGGCTGTGCCGGAGTTCTCTGTTGCCAGGAATGTACCGGTAGGTATGGGATTCACCGTAACTGTGTAGTTCGGTGATACGGCCGAACAGCCATTCCCATCAGTTACTGTATACGATATATCAGCAGCACCGCCGCTTATACCTGTTACCAGGCCGGTATTAGATACAGTGGCAATACCGGTGTTTGTGGAAGCCCAGGTGTAGGTTAACGGGGCCGTACCTGATCCATTGGAAGTTAGTTGAAGGGTATTATTTGCACAGATAGTATTCAAGCCCCCCGCCTGCGTGATCGCATTGGCTGTTGGCTTAGTAACTGTGACTGCATAATTGGGTGAGGTAGCAGAGATACATCCATTGGCATCTGTCACTGTATACCTGATATTGGTTGTGCCGGCACCTACGCCGGTAACCACTCCTGCATTGTTCACTGTTGCAACACCTGTATTCGTTGATGACCAGTTATACGTAAACGGTGCGGTACCCGTAGGATTGGCTGTAAGGGGAAGCGTGCTTCCGATACAAACAGTGTTTTTGGGCCCGGTAATTGCTCCGGCGGTTGGTGCAGGGTTTACAACTACGGCAAGCGTACTTGCGGCACTTGTCCCACAACTGTTTCCTGCAGTTACCGAAATATTACCATTTTGACCCGCAGTACCGGACGTGACGGTAATGGTTCTTGTTCCCGCTCCGCCTGTGATTGTCCAACCGGCCGGAACTGTCCATGTATAAGTAGTTGCTCCGGCTACTGTGGCTACACTATAAGTTTGCCCGGTCTGCGACGGGCATTGAGATGAGTTTCCAGTTATTGCACCGGGTGCAGCAGGAGTTCCGTTGCCTACGGTTACGGCGAACGTTCTTTGGGCGCTTGTGCCGCAGGAGTTGCCTGCCGTTACGGTTATGTTACCATTTTGGCCTGTGGTACCCGTAGTCACGGTTATTGATGTTGTTCCTGCACCTGCAGTGATAGTCCAGCCGGCAGGAACGGTCCATGTGTAGGTTGTTGCATTGACTACTGCCGAGATTGAATATGTCTGACCAGCTAAAGAAGGGCATTGAGTTGCCGTTCCGGTGATAGCTCCCGGGGTTGCGGGAGTGGCCGGTGAAGTAGCATACGTAATGCTACCCGAATTTCCACTGGTTCCACAACTATTACCGGCTCTGACGCGGTAATAATAAGTAGTACCTGCAGTGAGACCCGTTACATTCAGGGTTAAGACATTCCCTACATTGAGATTATTATATCCTGCAACAAAACCTGCAAATGTTGCAGAGGTTGAAACGTCAAGATAATAAGTTGTTGCATTAGCTGAGGCATTCCAGTTAGCAGTGATTTGAGTACACTGCGCATTGGTTCCCGCAGTAGCAGTTGGCGCAGCGGGGGTGGCCGGTGAAGTAGCATACGTAATGCTACCCGAATTTCCACTGGTTCCACAACTATTACCGGCTCTGACGCGGTAATAATAAGTAGTACCTGCAGTGAGGCCTGTTACATTCAGGGTTAAGACATTCCCTACATTGAGATTATTATATCCTGCAACAAAACCTGCAAATGTTGCAGAGGTTGAAACGTCAAGATAATAAGTTGTTGCATTGGCTGAAGCATTCCAGTTGGCCGTGATTTGAGTACACTGCGCATTGGTTCCCGCAGTAGCAGTTGGTGCAGCAGGAGTTCCGTTGCCTACGGTTACGGCGAACGTTCTTTGGGCGCTTGTGCCGCAGGAGTTGCCTGCCGTTACGGTTATGTTACCATTTTGGCCTGTGGTACCCGTAGTCACGGTTATTGATGTTGTTCCTGCACCTGCAGTGATAGTCCAGCCGGCAGGAACGGTCCATGTGTAGGTTGTTGCATTGACTACTGCCGAGATTGAATATGTCTGACCAGCTAAAGAAGGGCATTGAGTTGCCGTTCCGGTGATAGCTCCCGGGGTTGCGGGAGTGGCCGGTGAAGTAGCATACGTAATGCTACCCGAATTTCCACTGGTTCCACAACTATTACCGGCTCTGACGCGGTAATAATAAGTAGTACCTGCAGTGAGACCCGTTACATTCAGGGTTAAGACATTCCCTACATTGAGATTATTATATCCTGCAACAAAACCTGCAAATGTTGCAGAGGTTGAAACGTCAAGATAATAAGTTGTTGCATTAGCTGAGGCATTCCAGTTAGCAGTGATTTGAGTACACTGCGCATTGGTTCCCGCAGTAGCAGTTGGCGCAGCGGGGGTGGCCGGTGAAGTAGCATACGTAATGCTACCCGAATTTCCACTGGTTCCACAACTATTACCGGCTCTGACGCGGTAATAATAAGTAGTACCTGCAGTGAGACCCGTTACATTCAGGGTTAAGACATTCCCTACATTGAGATTATTATATCCTGCAACAAAACCTGCAAATGTTGCAGAGGTTGAAACGTCAAGATAATAAGTTGTTGCATTAGCTGAGGCGTTCCAGTTGGCCGTGATTTGAGTACACTGCGCATTGGTTCCCGCAGTAGCAGTTGGCGCAGCGGGGGTGGCCGGTGAAGTAGCATACGTAATGCTACCCGAATTTCCACTGGTTCCACAACTATTACCGGCTCTGACGCGGTAATAATAAGTAGTACCTGCAGTGAGGCCTGTTACATTCAGGGTTAAGACATTCCCTACATTGAGATTATTATATCCTGCAACAAAACCTGCAAATGTTGCAGAGGTTGAAACGTCAAGATAATAAGTTGTTGCATTAGCTGAGGCGTTCCAGTTAGCAGTGATTTGAGTACACTGCGCATTGGTTCCCGCAGTAGCAGTTGGCGCAGCCGGGGCTCCGTTACCTACGGTTACAGCCAAAGAACTGGCAGCACTTGTACCACAGGAGTTGCCTGCCGTTACGGTTATGTTACCATTTTGGCCTGTGGTACCCGTAGTCACGGTTATTGATGTTGTTCCTGCACCTGCAGTGATAGTCCAGCCGGCAGGAACGGTCCATGTGTAGGTTGTTGCATTGACTACTGCCGAGATTGAATATGTCTGACCAGCTAAAGAAGGGCATTGAGTTGCCGTTCCGGTGATAGCTCCCGGGGTTGCCGGTTGTGCGTTATCGACAGTAACTGCAAGGTTACTTGCAGCACTTGTTCCGCATGCATTACCCGCGGTTACAGATATATTTCCATTCTGCCCGGTGGTTCCGGTCGTTACCGTTATAGAAGTTGTTCCTGCGCCTGCGGTGATAGTCCAACCGGCAGGAACTGTCCACGTGTAGGTCGTTGCATTGACTACTGGTGATATTGAATATGTCTGACTTGTTAAAGATGGGCATTGGGTGGTTGTGCCACTTATGGGCCCTGGGGTTGCAGGTGCAGCATTTGAAGTAATAACCGTAATATAACTGGAGTTTGTACTTGTACCACACGCATTAGTTGCTCTCACACGATAATAATAAGTAGTATTTCCTGCGAGGCCCGTCACACTAAAGCTGGTAACATTACCAACATTGCGGCCATTAAATCCAAAAACAAAAAATCCAGCGGCAAAAGCCGGATCGGTAGAAACGTCTAAAATATAAGCCGTCGCATCTGTAGAAGTTTCCCAGTTGGCGGTGAATGAAGAGCAACTAATAATAGTTGCGGCATCTGCTACAGGTATCGATGGAGTAGCAAGGGTGGCATAAGGAATGATATTTGAACTGATGCTTGTGCCACAAGCGTTAGATGCCCTTACCCTGTAATAATAGGTTACGCCTGATGCCAGGCCGATAACGTTAGCAGATGTGCTATTGCCCGCATTATGGTTATTGTACCCGGCAACAAAGCTCCCAAAGGCCGGGTCTGTAGATACATCTAAAAAATATGATGTAGCACCCGCTGATGTTTCCCAATTGGCAGTGATCTGGTTACATGTGGCGCCGCTGCCTGCGTCGGCAACGGGAGCAGCCGGCACGTCAAGTGTAGCATAGGTAATTACATTTGAACTGATACTTGTACCACAAGCATTGGTTGCCCTGACGCGGTAGTAGTAAGTGACTCCCTGGCTCAGCCCGGTCACGTTGGCGGATAAGACATTGCCAACACTCAGATTGTCATAACCGGCAACAAAACTTCCAAACGCAGCATCTGTTGACACATCTAAAAAGTATCCTGTAGCACCTGAAGATGATGCCCAATTGGCGGTGATCTGAACACAGGTCGCACCGCTTCCCACATTGGCAACCGGGGCAGCAGGGGTAGCCAGGGTTGCATAAGTTATGACATTCGAGCTGGCGCTTGCCCCGCAGGCGTCATAAGCTCTTACACGGTAATAATAAGTGATGCCGGCGCTTAAGCCGGTAACATCTTTTGTAATTACATTCCCGACATCGAGATTTTGATATCCCGGAACAAAGCTGGTAAACCCGGCGTCTGTAGCCACATCCAGGTAATATCCTGATGCCCCTGCTAACGCATTCCAGTTAGCCGTGATCTGGTCGCAGGCAGCGCCAGATCCCGCTGTGGCGGTAGGTGCTGAAAGTCCTGTTGTGGTGGCATATATTATTGTTGCAGAGTTGCCGCTGATGCTGCAACTATTGCCTGATCTTACCCTGTAGTAGTAGGTAGTACCACCTGAAAGGCCGGTTACATTTACACTCGTTACATTGCCGGTCACCAGGTTCTGGTAGCCCGGAACGAATGTGGTAAAACCTGCGTCGGTAGCCACGTCAATATAATATGTGGAGGCATTTGGATCTGCCTGCCAGCTGGCGGTTATCTGGTTACAGGTAGCACCTGTTCCCGGATCTGCAGTGGGTATACCTGCCGGATTGGGAATAACAACTGTTATCACATTAGACACTGTACTGTTGCCGCAGGCATTGTTGGCTCTGACGCGGTAGTAATAAGTTACGCCAGCAGTAAGTCCGGTCACAGACCATGATGTCACATTCGCATTTCCGAGATTATTTCCATTATAACCAAAAACAAAACTTCCGAAAGCGGGATCTGTCGATACATCCAGCCGGTAACCCGTCGCATTCGTCGAGGCTTGCCAATTAGCAGTAAATCCAATAGTACCACTACAAGTGATCGCTGTAGCAGCAATCGCTACCGGTACAGATGCCGCAGTTGTTTGCGCAGTTAATGTTCCATGGTTTATACCAGCTCCCGCCGCATCTCCGTTTATCGTTGCTGTGCCACCTGTTCTTGTAATGTTCGAAGGTCCGCCGAATGTAAAACCACGAACCTGTATTCCGCTTATGGTTATTACATCAGGATTGGTGGTTGAGTTGACTGTTATTGTAAAAGTTATCTGAGTTGCCGTAATTGTTGCACCGCTTATAGTCAGGTCTCCACCAGATGTTGTAACTGTTCCTGTACCCGCCTGGAATTGAAAGCCGGCAGGAGCAGTTAAAACAAAAGTCCCGGAACCGGATATATCACCAACTAAAGTTTCGGTTATTGTGATATTTCCTAAGGCAGAATATGGTGTGGGAGCAGTACAATTTGTTATTGTCAAAGGTGACGGGGGCGTAACCGTTACCTGTGCCTTTAATCCCCAGAAAGTTATTAACGCGAGAGTTAACAGGTAGAATTTCTTCATAAATCATTAATTCTTTAGTGGTTGTCTGTAAATGATTTACCAGAGGATAAGCTATATTGGGGATTGGCGGAAATGGCACAGGATAAGAACAAAAATTGTCAGTTATTGACAGTTAATTCAAGTGGTAATAAAGGATTTATGATTTCCAGTTAGGATTGGTAGAAAGGTAATGTTTTTTTGTGTTTCAGGAGAAACCGGGATGCAAGATAGTACTAAAATTTTATTATACTAAATTTTTTAAACGGTATTTTTTGAAGTGATTTTTTGACATTTTGCAGACAATCGGGACGTGCTTTTCACCTGGCCGGAAGGGGTAATTTCTGCCTGTTTTCGTTTATGCGTATCCGTTAGTCTCCGGCCGATGGTTATGATACAAACCAGTGGAGCCGCCTGCCCTTATAACTGAGAGTACAATGATTGGCAGGCGCAGGTTTTGGAGAATACCAGGTGGACAGCTTCCGTTTGGCGACGTTTTTGCCGGTACCTATGCGTTTTTTGTAAAAGGCATGAGTCTGCAAAGGTCTTATGCCTCGCTATACTATCTTCAGAATTCGAGTTTGATTTGTGTATTTGTGTTATCAGGTTTAGTGATAACCAGGTTATATATACCATGAGAAAGATCTGTACCTACCTGAAAAGACAGTGTGATTGGAGAAGCCGGTTTGTCGAAGTCTTTGTGGATGATGAGCTGACCTGTTTTACTAAAGAGCTTTACGATATATTTACCGGCTAACTGGTTATTCAGCTGCAGGTTAATTGTTCCGTTTACCACAGGGTTAGGGAACACAGAGATATTGCCCTCGGTGCTTTGTTCGTTTACTTTAGCCACCGAAGAATAAGCGACCTGTCCGTCGATATCGACACTTTTGATTCGGTAGTAGTTGTAACCGGGCACCGGGTGCGTATCGGTAATGAGATAGGTAGCGCTGTGTCCTGAGTTGGCAACCGCGTTGGTAGAAGCTATTTTGACAAAGGCAGTACCGTCGGTAGATTTTTCAGTTTCATAATGGTCGATATTCATTTCCTGTGCCACCTGCCATTGTACGTCAATAGCACTACTGTAAGGGAAAGCCTGGATGGAAGTGAAAGTAACAGGTAGTGTACCAGCAGGAGCATCAAAAACGATCATGAACCTGCCCGCGGCATAAGAAGCAGCCACTCCTGTAACTGCGAAGGTAACATCAGTAATACCCTGCGTATTGATGGGGGTACTTGTTTTCAGATAATTGTCAACTAAAAAACCTGACAGGCCGGGTTGATAGATTTGATCGGCCCGGATGTCGAACTCGTATTTTTGTGCACTTACTCCTGTGAGGTTCAGGAAGATGGTATCGTTGGCAGTGATGGTATGTCTTCTTTCGACAGCCAGCAATGAGCCGGATCTTTTTACAGAGAGGTTTTCAGAGCTGTTGGAGGATTTGATGGCGTCCATATCATCCACTTTGTTACTGTAGTTATCACTATAGTTGATGAGGACCCCATCAGCCACATAAGCAGCGTTGCCGGTATTAAGTCCCATAAGGGTAACACGCAGCTGTGGTAAAGGCAAGCCTGCAGGTGTATTAACTATACTGCTGCCGGAGGTTTTGCATGACTCGGAGAAAGTAAATGAGCCCGAGGAAGCGCCCCCCTGGACGAAGAAGGCCTGCCCGCTCTGAATATAATTGCTGATACTGCCGACCGATCCATAGCTGCCGCCACCCGGAGTTACCACGTAGTTACCACTGCCATTGTTGGAGAAGGTCTGGAAGCCGCCATAACCATTAGCTCCGCTGAGCGTGGGATCCCATACATAGAAGAAGTCTTTGGTACCGCCGGATTTAGAGATATTGCGCATATCGAGAGCAGAAGCATAAGGATTACCGATAGCGACGAACTTACCTGCGGGAACGGTAATAGAGGATTGGGTACCAGTATAGAGCGTTCCTTTTGTTCTGAGTGTGACAGCAGTAGCAGGTGCAGATACAGAAGATACAGTTCTGTCGCCTCTGACAAAGACCATATAGGGACCTGAAGAAGCGATGTTGGTAGCATTGGTAGAGGGTACACCCACATATTGGCCGGTAGAAGAGTTATAGGTCTTCATGGAAGGGGAAGCCGAGTAGGCATCAAAGCCGGCAGCGGTACCACCTGCGCCGGTAAGTTGGATACCAAATCGGGGAACAGGGTTGGAGCCGGTGGAGGTAGCGCCCTCCTGCCATGCCTGCTGAATAGTTTGAGAAGAATTGGTAGGCACGGATAAAAACCTCCATGCTTTTTTAGATTCAAGATACCGTTCTACGGTGACATTACCGGAGATAGAATTACCGGTCATATCTCCCACCCATGCCGTGTTGGAAGCATTAGACTTAAGCGTAAGGTAATTGTTGGTGGTTAAAGATTTACCTGTGCCGGTGTAAGAGACCGACCCATATACATCCAGGGTACCGCCAAGAGCGAGCCCTGAGACGCTTGTATTGCTGACAATGAGGTTATAGAGAGCATTATTAAGGAAAGCATTGGCCGGAACAGATTGAGCAGAAGAGCCGTTGAACTCAACTGTACCTGCACTGGCGTCAAAAGTTCCGTTATTATGAATGGTTCCTGATAGCTGTAGTTTTCCATTGGCACCAATAGTCAGCGTTCCGGGGGTATTGATGTAAAGGTCCCGAACGCTTTGCGTGCCGGTTGCTATGGATGGCATATTGGGGGCGTTGAGTATTTTGACATCGACAGAGGAAGTAGGCACGATATTATCATTCCAGTTGGCAGGGTTGTTCCAGTCAGAAGAAACAGTGCCGATCCAGGAGCCGGTACTGCCGAACTCATCAAAACCCGGGTCGGGAGTATAAGCATTCCTGGTATCTCCGTCAATATCGGTAGTAATACCGCCAACGGGAATACCCTGGTTGCTGATATTGAAGTTGATTGAAGAAGGCGACGGAGTAAGATGCAGGTCAGTGGCGGCATTAACGAAGCCGGGAGCAGCATTGATGGAATGACTGTCTTGTGTGGTGGCAGACTGCCAGGCTGCCAGTGAAGCCTGGTCAGAGCCATTATTTGCAAAAACACCTCCCGTGCCGGAGATGTAGTAATCATTATAATCTGAAGTGAGAGAGCCTGGATTAGTTACAGCGATAGCATAGTTTTTAGCAGTGCCGGAACTGTTGGAGCGGTTGTTTGCAAGGAGATTGTCGGTGACTGTTTCGGAAGATGTGTTATTGCTATAGAAGGCATAACTGTTGGAAGACCCACCGGCTACACCTGTGCCCCCGATATTTACTGAATTGTAATAAAAAGTATTGGCGCCGGTCCCATTATAGATACCTTCTATTTCCATGTTGTTGGTGATAGCATTTTCTGAAGTATCATAACCCAGTACCACCATATTATTCTGAACCGTAAAAGGGCCGGATTCCAGTTCGATACCGCGCAAAACAACGCCGGCAGGAGCCGAAGGCACAAGATTGTATACAATATTTTTAGAGATAGTATTAGTACCGGTGGAGGGCCCGGTGGAAAATAATATACCTCTCATTCTTTGAGAGGTAACCGTATTATCGGTTGCCACAAAATTGTAGAGGGTGTTACCTGAAAGGAACTGGCCGGGAGAAGATGCTCTCGCATCTATTCCCAAAATAACAGTGCCGTACGTCGGCGTCATTTTGGATGTTGAGATAAGATTCCTGATGATATTCCCATTTACTTCATACAAACCGGTGGGGCTTTGGTTAGCGTCTCCGTAAGGAGATATGCCAACAATCTGGTTGGATTGCGCAGCATTATTTTCATAAAAATTCTGCACGACATTATTATCAATTTTCTGGGTGGCCCCGGGCGTTCCGGAAAATCCTATCACACCAATAATACCTTGCTTTGTTGTATTGAGAATGTTATTGGGTGTGGCGTTCCCGATGGTATTGCCGGATATGTTGAAGGTGTCAATACTTTCTTCAAAGTCTATTATCCGAAGCTGGCAGCTATCGCTCTTTGAATTGGCTGCAGTAATGCCACCAATAGTATTATTCTCGAAATTTACTGTTCCCGGAACGATACTCTCCGGCTGGGAGATCCCCGATACGGTCGTAATAGCACCGCCTAAAAATATCGGAGAGAATGTCTTCATCCCGGTACCACCACTTACATTGTACGTGAATACAATATTTCCGGTTCCGCTTACGGTTCCTATTGTATTCGGGGTTGTCGTTCCAATGTTTATATTCCCGTCTGCGTGATAAATCAATGAATTGATCGATACGGCGCTCGTTGTAAAAGCGATATTAGCTATTGTGTTGCCCTGGATACTATTGGCTGCTCCGCTGCCTCCATATACCACAATTCCTCTCAGGGCTCCTGCACCTGTGATGGTCAATGGGCTGCCACCCGCATTTGCGCCAGTACCTCCGATATAATTGCCTGTTATTTGCGTGTTGTTGCACGAAGATATATTGGTTGACCGGTAACTACCGCCAGGAGTGTAATTTTGAATCCTGATGGCAGCCCAGCTCGCGTAGGTGCCTGTAATATTCCTGGAAACGGTTTCGTAGAAACTGTTATTTAAAATCTTCCATTCGGTGCTACCATCTGAAAGCCAAATGCCATTATGATTGTTGGAGGCATTGAAAAAGTCATGAATTGTGCAGTTTGAAATCGTGTTACTACTGTTAAAAGTAGCTGTTGTTGTGATAGTTCCCGATGAATAAACAAGGTTCGTAGGTGTAGTAGTACCGGCTCCAATATCGCAATTATCAATAGTATTGTGATCGTTGCCGGTGGAGCCGCTGGTCGTTGCAAAATTCACCACACCTTCGCTTGTGGAAGTGTTTACCCCCTGTATGGAACAGTATTTAATGGTGTTGTATGTGGCATCATTAATAAATTGAATAGCATATCCGGAGGTAGAAGTATTTTTTATGGAGAGCTGGCTGACAGTGCCGGTACCGCCTGGCCTTCCGTCAAATATAAAATATGAACCGCTATTGAGATTGACCGTACCCGTAGTGCCGGAAGATGTTATAGACAAACCCGTGGCACCCGTTGCCGGCCTGATAGTGATGGTATTGGTTGCACTCATCCAGCTAATGCCGGATATTGAAAGCGGAAATGACTCCACTGATGAGTTATAGGTCGATTGAAGTGCCAGAATATAAGCCCCTGCGGTAGTACAACTGCCATTTAGTGCGGTGAGAGCATTTCCAATGGAGGTAAATGTCCCTGTTGGTCCGACATTATAGGTTCCGGGTGAATAAGCTGTGCTGATAGTTACCGTTGCGCTTCCCTCAGTACCCCAGCAGGTTCCGTTGTATGCCCTGAAATAATAAGTACCGGATGAAGATACTACCTGGCTGGTGGAAGGTGTGGCAGTTGAAGTACCTCCCGAAGTAGTTCCCTGGAAGTAAACAGTGCCGCCACCGCTGTTTGAAGCAGTCAGAGTTGTGTTACCACAGAAAGATCCACCGCCGGTTACCGTAACTGTTCCGGCCAATGCGTTAACTGTTACGCCACCTGAGACATTACTTGTAGCTACAGGAGAACACGTGCCTGCCACCTTGCAATAGTAATATAAAGTTCCGGGTACCGAAGTTGAAGGTGTATATCCGGACGAAGTAGCACCGGAAATCAGCGTGCCACCGGAATTGGATGCGGTGGTATTGCTGTACCATTGATAACTGATGCTTGTACCCGATGCAGTAACCGAGTAAGCGGTTGTAGCAGAGCCCTGGCAAAGCGTTTGACTTCCGGTAGAAGGTTGGGAAGATATGGAAGGAGCCGTGTTTACTGTAATTGTAGCACTTCCGCTCATAATTGTTGAACAACCGGAAGTGGCATTCGTTGCCACAACCGTATAGGTGCCGGCAGCAGTTTTATTTCCAAAATTCAAGCTACTACCCGAACCCGTCACAGCGGTTCCGGTATTTACGCCATCAATTTGCAGTTGGTAGTTTACGCCGGTTTGTGAGCCGGATAATCCTATCGCTACACCGCTGCCGCCGCTGCAGTATACCCCTCCCCCCGTTACAGAGTAAGAAGTCGGTAAAGCATTTACAGTTACTGTTTCTGTCGAAGAACTGGTGAGGCTTCCCGACGTAACGCAACCGGCAGAGCTCCAGGAAACCACAACGTAATAATAAAGCGTTCCAACAGAAGAGGTACCCGGAGCGTAGGTTAATGCGCCGGCTCCATCTGTGCTGGAAGTGGTGTATACCAGAGTTCCTCCACTTGTGAGGGCAACCGTATTTGAGTACCATTTGACGGTGAGAGAAACGTGTGAAGTTCCGCTGCCGCTGCCGCTGGTACAGGTCGTTGAACTATAACTAAAGGAAAGAGTCACTGAACCATTTTGACAGACGGTGGCGCCACCTGTATAGGATGATTGGGCATTTGGATGGTAATAAGTCTTGGTAGCAAATATTTGCTGGCTTATTCCTACATTTAATGCGACGATAATACCCAGTGTGATTATATTGGGATAAAAACCCGTCCCTGATAAGAGGGTTTTCAATGAGTACAGACGTGCGAACATAACTAGTTTTTAAAGGAATAAGGACCCTCCTTATAAAACTTAAAATCAAATCTTTTATTTTCGATACGGTAAGTGGTTTCTCTTATTTAAAATTTTAAATAGATGGCTATGAGCATTTTATAAAAATCTTTTTACCTTTTAATGACATTTTTGTTGTAATACCTGTTATCTGCCTCGCAGCTAAGCAAATAAGTACCCTTGCTCAGGTTCAGACCAGAGAGATCAAGTGAAATAAATTCTGAAGGTTTAATAAATTCTTTTGACAACAAAAGTTTACCGGTTACATCATATAAGTTTATGGTCGCTTTTGTATTTATGGGCTGAAGAAACCTTAGTTTAATAGAGTTGGTAAAGGGATTAGTCAGTACCAGCATTTGCTGAATTGGCACGGCAATATTGAGATTGACTACTTTGCTGAAGACATATTTTCCGCTGGCATCAACTATTTTCACACGGTAATAATTTACATTGCCCGGTTGCTGATCAGTGAAACTATAATTGTTTTGCGTAAAAGAGGTGCCTTGTGTAGCCACGGTGCCAACGGAGTCATAATTTATTGCATTTCCCGATCGTTCAACCACAAAATATTTGGTGTTTTTTTCAAATGCTGTTGTCCAATTCAGAACCACTGAACTTCCGAGCTCTTTGCCATCAAAGCTCAATAACGCCTGAGACAATGCTGATTGAGGAATACCGGCTCCAAATCCGGAGAACCCATCATTGAATGTATACGTTAAAGTGTAGTCACTTCCGAAAGTGCCTCGTATTGGAGTAACATATTCTATTGTTCCCGCACCCGTAGGATTTCCCGGGGTAGCCAGCGATACCGAATTTGTGGTCTTGATCAACAGAATATTATTCCAGTCATTACCTGTTACAGCCTCCCACCCGGCTTTTTCAGCAGCAGTAAAATAAAGTGTAATCGTATATTGGCCGGACGGATTATTCGTTGCCGGAATTACGTGAAAAGTCTTATCCATTAAAAAGTCTGCCGTTGTATTATCTGTGAAGGCTGTGGCACCGGTGCCTGCCCTGTCTATTGTTACCGAGGTGCATCCGTAGTCGAAGGACATGGCGTTTTGGATAGACGCTATGATTTCCCCGGCCGCATCATAATAGTAGATCTTTGCATTATTTCCAAATTCAGCCTGGCTCGTACTGTTTAATGCAGTGGCCACTGTAGTTTGTGGAATAGTTTGTGTAAAGGTCAGGACCGGGCGATATACATTTACAAGCGTTGCAGCGGCATAAGAACATCCGGCGTCCGAACCGGTTGTTGATGTCTTCTTTGCCTGGCTTACGTAGCTTGTTCCTTCCCCGGTTGTGATGTCATAAGATGAAGACGTGGTAGAATTGTCGAAACAAAACTGTACTAAAATATTACTTGTGCCATCCCACGTGAAACCACCTGGTATAGTAAATTGATTGATGCCATAGATGGTGTTATAATCGCCGGATGTGACCGTCGTCCACGATGTGGGTATAACAAAACCCGCCGATAGATCTGATGCCGATGTGGGACCCATTTGGATAGTGAAACCTTTGAACGGGATTGAACTGGACTTTGAGGTTACAGTAAATGCCAGGTCTGTAATATCACCTGCCTTGAGTCCCGCAGCTAAAAGATCGGCAGCAGAATACAGATACTGTGCTTTCTTATCGGTCTGGGTGCCGTCTACCGGGCTCGATCCGCCCAGGCTTGCTGTTTGCGTACCACTATTGATAGTGTTGATGTATGAACCGTTAGCAGCAGTTTCATTATCTACAATTTCCACTTCGCAGTTTTGTAATGTATTTCCGGTTGTGGCTGCTGATCCGCCGGCCGTGATGGTGTAGTTCAGATCAATGTATTCATTGCCTTCATATGAATTGTCATCCTTAACTGTCAGATATATCGTCTGGGGACCGGTTGTTCCAGCCGGGAAGGTAACGGTATTGGTGGCAAAAATATAATCATCGCCATTGGTTGCTGTTGAATTGGCAGCAGCGTTTACCTTTACAGTAACATCTGATGAAGCTACTGATGTAAGATAAAGGTTCACGGGAACCGAGGTAGTACCGAGCGAACAGGAACCGGTCGTACCACCATTTTCTGCAACTGAAATAGTGCTCGTTTCGAAATACACGGATGGAAGTGTCGTGTTTATAAGCGTCGTAGTGAAAAGTCCGCGTCCATGCGTTACAGCCAGAATTGTATTGTCAGATGTTCGCACTTTAAGCATGTCAATCCGTGTATTAGCCAAACCCGCATTGGTGGGCGCCCATTGAGTTGATGTGCCATTGAGGTTATCTGTTGACCATACGCCAAGTTCCGTAGCGATCAATGCCTGGTCGGAATTAGTAGGATTAAATATCACCCATCTTACCGGCATATCCGGTAAATTACCTTCGACACTTGTCCAATTGGAACCACCGTCTGTAGTTTCCCAAACACTGGTAACTCCGTAATTGGAATAGGTAACGAGGACATGACTTTCGTTCCCTGATTCGATGGCAATTCCTGAAACAGAACCAACACCGGTTTTAATGAGAGTACTGGCGGTTCCACTTGTAGCCGTGTTTGCATTATTCACGTAAACAACGCTTCCGTTAGAAAGCCCGAAGTATACTCTTTTAGCAACGTTTGGCGAGCAATACACATTGGTGACACTTGCTGCGCCAAAACTGGCCACTGATACGCCCGTATTTGTAGTACCAGTGGTCAGCCACCTTGAATAATAGCCGCCAACTCCCGTACTTACGGTAGTATAATCTCCGTATAACACTTTCGTTGAGGGATCGTAATCCGTCGGATTGATGAATGTGCCATGATTTTGGTCGTTGATTTTGAGTGAAAAACTGGCGCCGGTATTTGTGGATCTATAATAAACGCTGTAAACATAAGAGGCTATTTGATTAGCCGGCGTTGTTTGATCTATATGACAAAAAGCGCCGTCACCGCCTGTTTTATCGGTAGTATTCTGAAAAGATGATGAAGCGCCGGAAAACTCCTGTGTACCATTATCCTGGGCTCCCGCCAAAAAATAATCCGAAGCTGCTGTCGGATCAATAGCGCCGCAGTAAAATTGCGTTACGTCATAGCCGGTATTAATAGCTGCGAATGAAGGCTTTCCTGAGCCGGTATTTACATTAGTAGTGTAATAGATGCCTCCATCTGTTCCCCAAACCGCATTTGATGAGCTGCCTGGGGTGAAGACAATGATATGTTGGTCGGAATGAACAGTTGAGGGATATCCGGACGTAGTAGTCCAAACGGTTATCTGGCTCCAACTACTTCCTCCGTTTGTGGATCTCATTGCGTCGATGGCACCTATAACAATTGTATTTGCATTATTTGGATCTACTGCGGCCGAAAGGTCGTACCATGCCTGTCCTCTTGCAAAAGTTGTAGAGTAAACACCATCGGCAGGCAGCGTGCATGTATTCCAGGTGGTGCCTCCATCGTCGGTACGATAAATTGCGTCGACCTCCTGACTGCCCGCTCCCTGGCAAATCACATATACTTTGTTGGCATCCGACGGAGCTGTCGCCAGTTTCAACCTTTGATGGCTTCCGGGAAGAGACAGATTGGTCCATGTTCCTGAAGCACCCTGCTGCCCGGAGGCTGACTTATACACATTACCCAAAAAGTTGGAAGCATAGAGATCGCCGTTGGCAGCTATCTGGAGGTCACTGATTGAATTCACCAGCACGGTTGTCCACGTATTGCCACCATCAGTTGATTTTTGTAACCCGGAGCCGGTTGCTGCGAAGATCGCGTAAGAGGTTATTACAATATTTTGTACATAGGTAAATTGGCTGCCCCCGGTTGCGGCAAGATGATTCCAGGTAGCGCCGCCATCTGTACTTTTCCAAATACCGAGCCCTCTTAATGCATCCACATTTCCCCATATTTCGCCTGTGCCAAAATACAGTATGGATGGATTGGCTTGATCCTGAACAATGCATGAAATGGCTATATTGTCCAAAATATCGCTGACTTTTGTCCATGAGGGTGTCGCGGCACCCAGATTAGAACATTTCCATATTCCGCCTGAGACCCCACCGGCAAATAAAGTGCTATTTGTTGCATCATTTTTATCAAAGAGAATGGCTCTGGTTCGTCCACCAACATTGGTCGGTCCCTGCTCAACCCAATTGATTCCTGTTATAGCACCTTCTCTTGCGAAATATTGTTTTACCCGTTCGCTTGCCTGCAGCAGTCGCTCTCTCGGCACGGTGCCGGTTGCAGGATCCTTCGTTTTATTAAATTCCTGTAAGAATTCCTGTTCGATAGTAAATGCAGGATTTTCGTTCCTTTCATTGTCGAAATCCTTGTCCCGGTATTGTGCAAACCGGCAGGAATGGAATAATACAGATATGAGGCCTAAAAATACTATACAATTAAGGAGCTGCAAAACTGGTTTCATGCATACTGTTTTGGCTAAAGGGAAATTTATTTATTTGGAACAAAAGAATATTTCAAATATACTGTTTAGCTGCACTATTTGAACGGTTTCGGTCTGCTTTTATTGAGAAATATTTGGGTTGAGATTGTCATATTTCAGACATATGCTCCGTCAGAATTCCAATTTTATTTGCCTGGTGGTATTGTCTGGTTTAATTATCTGCAGGTTATAGATATCATGTGGCAGCCCGGCATCCACCTGGATTGTTTGCCTGAGAGGAGCATTAGATTTCTGGAGGTCCTGCTGTATAATAAGCTGCCCCGTTTTGCTAAAAAGCCGCACTATGTATTTCCCCGCTAACTGATTTTCAATTTGCAGGTTTATTCGTCCATTAATTACCGGATTAGGAAATACGGCGATGTCTTCACCAGAACTTTGAACGCTCACCTTGACAACGGAAGAGTAAGCGACACGTTGATTGACATCAACACTTTTAACGCGGTAATAATCAGAACCGGCAACGGGATGATTATCCGTAACTACGTAAGTAGCACTGTTGCCACTATTTCCTTCTGCCGCAGTGCGACTTATTCTGGTAAAGGACGTGCCATCCAGTGATCTTTCAGCTTCATAATGATCGATATTCATTTCCTGGGCTACCTGCCACTGTACATCGACTGCACTCCTGTATGGTCTTGCTTCAACGGAGGTAAATGAAACGGGCAAGGTACCCGTCGGGCTAAGAACAATCATAAATCGATCCGGTGCATACGAAGCTGCTGCGCCGGTAACAGAGAAAGTAACATCCGTAACACCAGTAACATTTACAGGCGTTCCGGTTTTCAGATAATTATCTATCAAAACTGCTGAAAGCCCCAGCTGGTTCGAATATATTTCCAATTCATACTTGCTTACGCTCACTCCCGTCATATTCAGGAATATTGTATCATTTGTGGTAATAGTGTGCCTTCTTTCTACTACCAGCAGCTTATTATTTCTTTTTATCGAAAGATTTTCTGAACCGTTAGCCGATTTAAGTGCATCCATATCATCGATACTGTTGCTATAGGTGTCGCCAAAATTTACGAGTGTTCCATCAGCTATATATGTGCTTTTATCACCATTAACGCCAATGAGTGTAGCACGCAGCTGGGGTAAGGGTGCACCTTCGGGTGTATTTACGATACTGCTACCCGATGCCTTGGAGGACTCTGAAAATGTGAGTGACCCGCCGGTACTTCCGCCCTGAACGAAGAATGCCTGACCGCTCTGTATATAATTGCTGATACTTCCGGCGGGCCCGTAGCTTCCGCCACCGGGAGTAATAACATAGTTGCCGCGTCCGTCGCTGGAAAATGTCTGATAGCCTCCATATCCATTTGTGCCGCTGAGCATGGGATCCCATACATAAAAGAAATCTTTTACACCTGATCTGGAAATATTGCGCATATCAATAGCAGATGAATAGGGGTTGCCGATGGAAGTAAATTTTCCTGCTGCGACCGGGATGGCCGGCAGTGTGCCGGTGTACAAAGGACCTTTGGCTCTGAGTGTGGTTGATGAAACCGGTGAAGTAATCGAACTGGCAGTTCTGTCTCCCCTTATGAAAACCATGTACCCTCCCGTAGATTTAATACTGGTATTGTTGGTATTGGGCACACCTTCCCAGGTACCGGTAGCTGAATTATATGTCTTCATTGAAGGCGACCCGGAATAAAGATCAAAACCTGCTGATGTTCCGCCGGGTCCTGACAGTTGAATTCCAAAGTGAGGCTTCGGATTAGCAGTAGTAGAGGTGGCCCCCTCCTGCCATGCCTGTTGGATGGTCTCACTGGTGTTAACCGGGACTGACAGAAATCTCCATGCCTTTTTGGATTCAATATATCTTTCTGTTGTTACGTTACCGGTAAGTGTATTTCCGGTCAGGTCTCCGACCCTCGCAGTGCCGGAATCATTTGATTTGAGGGTTAAATAATCATTTGTTGCCAGTATTTTGCCGGTGCCGGAAAAAGAGACAGAATTATAAATGTCCAGTTCCCCGCCCAGGGAAACGCCTGAAGTGCCCGGATTAGCGATAACCAGATTATTCAGGGCATTATTGACAAAGGTATTTGCCGGGATAGTCTGAGCAGATGTGCCATTGAGTGTTACTGTGCCCGTACTTGCTGAGATTGAGCCAGGGGAGGATTCAATTATTGATCCGCCTATAACAAGATTGCCTGTGGCCCCAATGGTGAGACCAGCGCCTGATGAAATCTGCAGGTTGTCAACATTTACGGTTCCGTCAATTTCTGGCTGCTTCATGGTAGAATCTATATATATATCCTTTCCGGAATCTGCCGGTAAAGTGTGGCCGCTCCAGTTGGCAGCATTGTTCCACTGATTATCAGCCTTACCTGTCCAATGATTCACCACGGCAACAGTGTCAATATTGGAGTAAGCCCCATTACAAGTGCTGTTTTGTACCCATACGCGATAATACACTGTTTCAGTGGTAGCGGAATAAGCCTGTAAATTGGTAGAATTTGCAATGGTTGCCCATGAAACCTGGTCGGCAGAGCTTTCCCAATGTTGAATGGTTCCGGTATAACCACTAAGGGTCAATGTGCCTTTGCCGTTTGAATACAGCCAAACGGAAGGCAGGGTTCCTCCTGCAGACGCCTGCTTTAAATTAATAGTAGTACTCCCATCCATTGTGGTCATGCAACCTGCAGAAGCACTAATAGCCACAATCGTATAGGTTCCAGTGCCGGTCTGATTTCCAAAGTTGATGGCGCTGCCGGAACCCGCAACCGGTGATCCTATGCTGACACCGTCTTTGAGCAGCTGATAATTTACGTATGATGCAGATCCTGACAAGCCTATGGAAACACCTTTTTCGCCGCTGCAATAGGATCCGCCACCCGTAACTGTAAAAGAGGCCGGCAACGCTTTCACCCTTATTGCCTGGGCTGAACTACTGGTCAGGCTTTCCTGTGATGCAGCGCATCCCTGGGCATCCCATGAGATTACCACGTAGTAGTAGGTAGTTCCTACGGACGAAGTTGGCGGGGTGTAGGTCAATGCACCTGCCCCATCTGTACTGTTGGTCGCGTATACAAGAGTGCCACCCGTGGTGGAAGAACTAGTGTTAGAATACCATCTTACTTTTAATAGAACATGTACATTTCCTCCACCACCATGGTAATTACAACTGGTGGATGAATAGGTGAAGATGAGTGATGTCGCCGTATTCTGACAATAGGTACCTCCTCCTGAAAAGGTAGTTGGGCCCGATATGTCGGGATAATGATATTTAGAAGCTGATACGTGCTGTGCAAACAGAATTGCTATACAAAACAGAGGAACAGCCGATAAAATTTTTTTGAGAGGTGGGGACTTAACGACCCATGCGTGGTTTATTTTGGTATACAGGCGATCGGCCATAGTTAGTTTTTAATAAGAAATCAGGATATAGGTATAAACTCAATTCTCACTTTTTTATTTCGCATTAATGGACGGAACGCAAGTGTTTTTACTTATTAATAATATCATTAATTGATAATGAATGAATTATATAAAAATTGTGAAAATTTATTTTCGAATATTAAAATTTGATTGTTGAAATTAAAGCGTTATTACATTTTAGACATTGCGTAAGCTCATGTGAGAAAGCGGGTAAAAGTCTGTAGCCTCTTGAAAATTTTCCCTGAAAGAAATAGCAAAAAAAGAGGTAGAGGCAAAGATTGACCGAGAGGGACAATTACATTATATCAGGAGTCGAAAAGGTCCTTTTGAATCGCCGGAGCAACCCAATTCATCTGATCGCTTTTGGAGTAATCTGTGAGTTTATTGCCAACAGCCTTCCATCCCATTATTTCCGCGACTTTGTTGAGCTTTATTTTGGCCCGGCGTATCTGCGATCCTCTGCCACTCTGCATTTCCAATATAGGCTCTTCGGCTGTAGAAACTTTCAGTAGTTTATTTCCTTCACCTTCCTTTATGAAGAAGAATTTGGTATTGAGAGTAGTGGTTTCGATTTTAAAACGCTTTACATTGTATTGGAGTTTTTCATTGTCGAGGTATACTGCCGTGACGATCTTTTCAGGGTCAAACTTTTCTATTAATTCTATATTTTCAGGTTCAAGCCGCAATGTTAGTTCCTGCGCCGTGAGTTCATAATTCCCATCTTTATAAATGATGAGAATTTTATCATCCCCATCGAAGTCTCCCAAAAAGATCCCCTTTTCTTCGGTATTCAATCTTCCAAAAGTATTATCAAACCAGAATTTTCGCTTTTCCAGGGTTGATTTCCCCTTCTCAATTAGTTTCACGGTGCGTATCGGGTATTTCGTTATCTGGTTGCCAAGGCTCGATCTGCTTCTTATTTCAAGTGTTTCAAAAGAAAAATCGAGCTCTTTATTTCTCGCTTTAGAGTTAGGTGAAAGGATGACCTTAACCGATTCTGCCTCGCCGTTGGGATTCACTGAAAAATATTGGACCTTACTTTTTTCCTCACCCTTAGTAACATAATATTCTTTGTCGCGGGTGACCCCTGTAACGTTGAAACGTTTCGCATAACTTACGCCCTTTTTCCCGTCAGTATAGATCATGTTATACGTGGTGCGGTCATCGGTTTTATCAAATATGGCTACATGAATAATGTCTTTACCGATGAAAACCTTGTCGGCTACTTTCACCACCTTCATGATTCCCCCTTTGGTGAAAGCAATGATATCGTCAAGGTCGCTGCAATCACTCACCAATTCATCTTTCTTTAAACCGGTGCCAATAAATCCCTCTGCACGGTTCACATAAATTTTGGTATTCGCTATAGCTACAGCCTTGGCCTGAATCGTATCAAACAGTTTTATTTCCGTTTTTCTTTCGCGACCGGCTCCATACTTTTTCAATAGTGCTTCGTAGTAGCTGATCGCATAATCAGTAAGATTATCGAGGTTATTTTTCACTTCTTTAATCTCGCTGTTTAATCCTTTAATCTGTTCGTTCAGTTCATCGATATCCAGTTTATAAATTCTTCGTACAGGCTTCTCCGTTAGTTTTAAAATATCTTCTCTGTTAGTATCCCGTTTTAGCTGCTTGCGGAAAGGTTCAAATGCCTTTCCGATTGCATCAATCACCTTATCCCATGTTTCATATTTCTTTTCTAATTCCTTATAGATTTTTTCTTCGAAGAATATTTTTTCGAGAGAGGTATAATGTAATTTTTCCCGTAGCTCTTTTAGTTTTATTTCCAGTTCTTTCTTTAGCTGCTCGCGTGTATGATCTGCAGAGATCTTCAGGAGATCGGTAATACCCGGAAATACCGGCTTCTGATCAGCAATCACACAAGCATTCGGCGAAATCGAAATTTCGCAGTCAGTAAATGCATAAAGCGCATCGATGGTAATATCCGGTGAAATGCCCGGTGCCAGATCAATAGCAATTTCTACTTCGGCTGCAGTATTATCGGTGACTTTCTTGATTTTGATTTTGCCATTATCGTTGGCTTTTACGATGCTGTCGATCAACTGTGAGGTAGTAACTCCATAAGGGACATCTTTTATCGCTAACGTTTTCTTGTCTACTTCTTCAATTCTTGCTCTTACTCTCACCTTGCTTCCGCGAATGCCATTGCTATAATTGGTCACGTCAATCATTCCGCCGGTAGCAAAATCAGGATAGAGTTCGAACTTTTTTCCCTTATAATATTTAATGGTTGCCTCAATAAGCTCGCAAAAATTATGAGGTAAGATCTTTGTAGCCAATCCTACAGCAATTCCTTCTGCACCTTGTGCCAGTAGCAAAGGAAATTTTACCGGTAGTGTAACGGGTTCATTTTTTCTTCCGTCGTAACTTAATTGCCAGTTGGTAGTTTTATTATTAAAGGCAACTTCCAGTGCAAATTTGCTCAACCGCGCCTCAATATACCGCGGTGCTGCTGCATCGTCACCGGTTCGCACATCTCCCCAGTTGCCCTGGGTTTCGATCAGTAAATTTTTCTGACCAAGATTCACCAATGCATCACCAATGCTGGCATCACCATGCGGATGGTATTGCATGCTTTGTCCTATGATATTGGCCACTTTGTTGAAACGACCGTCATCCATTTCCTTCATGGCATGCAAAATGCGGCGCTGAACAGGTTTCAACCCATCCTCCACCGCCGGTACTGCACGCTCCAATATTACATAGCTCGCATAATCCAGGAACCAGTTTTTGTACTGACCGCTGATACCACTCTCGTTTTTTGTAGGTTCGTCTTTTACATTCTTCGCCATACGCCTTTTCTTAAGTCACTATAAATTTCGTGTACACGTTACTGTTATGCCTGCACCACCGCAGCTTTTGACTTCACTTCAAAATCTTTCATATTCTTCATATCTCCCTGTGCGTCTATTTTATTTTCGTTTATCATTAATTTAATTCGCCACAGAAGAAATGCATCACCGGTAACAATTTTTGCTTTCGAAAAAAAGACATGAAGCACCCTGCTTGCTTTTTGCCAGTCATGGTTAATGATCTTCATCAACTCCTGATCATAAAAATCATAATCATGCTGTAATAATTTTTTTCCGCCTTCCAGCGTGCGTAAGCCCTTATTTTCCTTACACAACTTTGTCCATTCGTCTGTATCTGCTTCAAACTCAGCAGGACTTACGGGCCTGTTTAATTTTTTGGCTTTCAAGAATTCTCTCGGTGGAATATTGAAAATATTGGCCGGGTAAAAAATGTGTCCTTTCTCGCTGATAAAAGGTAGGTTATTGAGATAAAGAATAAAAATTCTTCCCTGGAAATCTTTCAACTGGCTGATGAGCCAATAATATCCTGACACATCATGCTGGTTCGGCGCCGCCCATATCCAAACGATTTCATCTGTATTTGTTTTCAATTCATCAATCAATTTTGCAACCGTGCTCACGTCATCCACTTCGCCGGATCCAACCAGCCCTTCATAATCACCACCGGTCAGGACTTCCTTCCACCAGTTCTTTCTTTCGCCGATGCCTCCCTGTGAGTAAATGTCAGCAATTGGCCCCACCGCATAATCATCTTTTATAAAAGCGATTTTTCCTGCCAGTGATTCGTCTAAAGCGATCACCTTTTCCAACGTATCAACATCATTTGCCTGGAAAACAACATGAATCATTCGTACTTATTATTTTGATTTAATAAAAATAATTCTACAAAGCCTCCGCCAAATCCACTTCTATCCTGAGATTGTCTATAATAAAACCCTGCCGGGAAAGAGAATTTTTTCCCATATAGTATTCCAGCAATTGCTGTATGTGCACTTCGGGTAAGAGCATTACCGGCTGCAATCGTATGTCTTCCCCAATGAACTTTCCAAATTCGTCAGGTGAAATTTCACCAAGTCCTTTGAATCGGGTGATCTCCGGCTTACTACCCAGCTTTTGAATTGCTTTTTGTTTTTCGGTCTCATCGTAACAATAAATTGTTTCCTGCTTATTACGTACGCGAAAAAGCGGCGTTTCTAAAATATACACATGCCCGTTCTTCACCACGTCGGGAAAGAACTGGAGAAAGAATGTCATTAGCAAGAGCCGTATGTGCATTCCATCTACATCAGCATCCGTAGCGATCACTATATTATTATATCGCAGATCGTCATACCCTTCCTCAATATTCAATGCATGTTGCAACAAATTGAATTCTTCATTTTCATACACCACTTTTTTGGTAAGGCCAAAACAATTCAGTGGCTTACCACGCAGGCTGAATACCGCCTGTGTTTCCACGTTTCTTGACTTGGTGATGGAACCGCTTGCACTATCCCCTTCCGTTATGAAAATGGTCGTCTCCATTCTCCGGGCATTTATCTCATCTTTATTTTTTCCTTCCGCGGCGTCATTAAAATGATAGCGGCAATCACGCAATTTCCTGTTGTGCAGATTCGCTTTTTTGGCCCGCTCATTAGCAAGCTTTTTTATGCCGGCAAGTTCTTTCCTCTCACGTTCATTTTGTTCTATCCTTTTCTTTAGCGCTTCAGCAGTAGATGGATTTTTGTGCAGGTAATTATCTAAGTCTTTCCCAAAAAAATCAATTATATAATTCTTCACAGAAGGGCCGCCTTCGTACATATATTGTGAGCCCAGTTTGGTCTTTGTCTGGCTTTCAAAAACAGGTTCCTGCACACGAAGACTGATCGCTGCGCAAATGCTTCCTCTAATATCCGCTGCATCATAATCTTTTTTATAAAACTCGCGAATCGTTTTTGTGTATGCTTCCCTGAAAGCTGCAAGATGCGTTCCACCCTGCGTAGTAAACTGTCCGTTTACGAAGCTGTAATATTCTTCCCCATACTGATTGTTGTGCGTGATGGCTAATTCGATGTCCTCTCCTTTCAAATGGATAATCGGGTAACAGTTCTCATCTTCGTTCGTTTTGCGTTGCAAAAGATCGAGCAAGCCATTTTTACTTACATACCTTTTGCCATTGTAATTAATTACAAGGCCCGCATTAAGAAAACAATAATTCCAGAATTGATTATCGAGGAATTCCGGCACGTAGTGAAAATTTTTAAACACCTTTTCATCCGGCACAAACATAATCTCGGTGCCGTTTTGCTCCGTTGTTTTTTCTTCTTTGTATTCTTTAGTCAAAAAACCCTTTTCAAACTCTGCCGTTTTTTTCTTGCCTTCACGAAATGCACTTACCTTAAAATAACTGCTCAATGCATTTACTGCCTTTGTCCCAACACCATTCAGCCCAACACTTTTTTGAAACGCCCTGCTATCATATTTTGCACCGGTATTTATTTTACTTACGACGTCCACCACTTTTCCCAGCGGAATTCCCCTGCCATAATCACGAACAGTTACTGACTTGTCTTTTATTTCCACATCCACATGTTTTCCAAATCCCATCGTGTGTTCATCAATGCAATTATCAATTACTTCTTTTAGCAAAACATAAATGCCATCATCCGGGCTACTACCGTCGCCCAGCTTGCCGATATACATACCGGGCCTTAGACGAATGTGTTCTTTCCAATCGAGGCTTTTTATAGAATCCTCGTTATAGTCAAATAAATTCTTATCAACCATTGTTTTTCATATTTTAAATCAAACCTGTACGGATAAATGCTTTACAGCCGATAGCGCCAAATATAGGGCAATGAAAACTTAAAGAAAATTGAATATTGTGAACAGCGTGTGCATAAACAAAAGAAGTATAATCAATTTTTTTTTCTACGCAATAGCTCTATAAAAATATTTTCAAAAATTATTATTGTCGTATAAAATTATATAGCTTTAGGAATTAAAATATTTTTATGAAAAAACTATTTCTGTTATTGCTATCCGCGTTTTTTATTGTTGCAGCATCTTTTGCACAGACAACACATAAAACACCGCACAAAACTGTTCATCACGTTACTCATCACAAAGTCCATCATGTTTATCACAAGCATCACACACTGGTGAAGCACCAGACCGTGCACAAGAAAAGTATGCACCCGGTGCACCATGATAACATGAAATAGCAGGCTATTATTGCACGTAGTGAAAGCTGTCCCCGAGGGCAGCTTTTTTTGTTGAAAAGTTTTTGGAATGATAAAGCAGGTTCCATTTCCGGATTAATATTTTTAAATACATTCGCCATTATATATCATTAAAATTTAGTAAAATGAAAGTTCTAAAATCAACCTTAGCGATTGCACTGATCACCTCAGTTATGCTGGTTGGCTGCAAACCGAAAGACTCCGACATCCAGGCCAACATCGAAAAAAACCTACAATCCATGCCGGGTATTTCCGTCACCGTGAAAGATGGTGTGGCAACCTTTACGGGCGAATGCAAAGACGATGCATCGAAAGATTCAGTAGCCAATGCAGCCAAAGATGTGAAGGGCGTGCAATCTGTAGTTAACGATTGTACCGTTGCTCCGCCACCCCCTCCGCCCGTAGCCGTTGATACAACTGCAACCGATGCGCTTACCCGGGGTGTTACAGATGCTACCAAAGATTTCCCTGGCGTAAAAGCCACAGTGGCCGATGACGTTGTTACTCTTACCGGCAACATCAAAAGAAGCGACCTCGGCAGACTCATGATGAGTTTAAACTCTCTCAAACCGAAAAAAATCGAAAATAAATTAACCATAAAATAAACACCATGTCTGTATTACAAGATAAATACAAAGAGCTCATCGACGCTGCAAACACAAGCGGCGTTGCCAATTTGCAGGTAGCCGAAGATGGCGGTGTGTTGCATATTGATGGCGACGCACCCGACGGCGCTACCAAGGATAAACTTTGGAATATTTACAATAAAATCGATCCAGACTATCGCGCCGGTGATCTCATATTAAATGTGAATGTTGCTGTTTCCGCCGGTTCCAAGGCAAAAGTTACCACCGACAGCACCGCGCTGAATATTCGCAAAGGCCCGGGTACCGATCAGCCGATTGTGGGCAAAGCGCAGCACAACGAGATCGTAACCATACTCAACAAGACAAACGATCAATGGTATCTCATTAAAACAGATGCCGGTGTGGAAGGATATTCGTATTCGCAATATCTTGCTCCGCAATAACCCGTTTTATTATTATTACTTTTCTGCGCCGGGCAAAGCCGGGCTTATTTTTTTGGCTGTCGGCTATGGTGGATGCAGAAGCGATAGAACGTGCTATCCGCTGCTACTGTGCTACAAACCCGCACCGCAAGGGCATCAGCGTGGTATTCGCTTCTATCGCGAAGCCCATCAGCTACGGGAATATGCGTCAGCAATAATTAACGAAAACCAGGAAAGTTTTTCGACAATTTTTTATTACGATACCTGTTAAGAAACCTTCTTGGTTTTACCGGCCGATCCTTAACTTAATGACATTATTCCTCAGCCCGTCAGGTATAGAATAAACATCCGCGATCAACAGACTCCGCTCTGAATTTAGAATTTTCAAACAAGTCAATTATCTTAGAAAAAAATTTCAATGACAAAGGCACCTAAATCTCCCTGGTTTAAGCATCCGACAAAGCAACAAATGCTCCTTTCAACAGTGGCATGGCTAATGGGTTCTGTGTTACTCGTTTTATCAATGACCAACTTTTTTACGGAAAGTCTTTTCAGGCCTAAGTACGCAATATTAATAGTACTCTTAATCGGAGCCACGCTCACAGAAATCGGGGTAGTCAGCAATTATTATAAAAACGGGAATACATAAACCGGATACCGCGAATGCCGTCTGAAACTAAGTTCCCTATATTCCAATTTTTTCATTTACTATTTTCAAAATATCCTGTTCGGCGGCAATAGCATCGCTTTCGATTTGCTTTCCTTTTGCGATTATCTCATTCACGAAAGTTTTATCATCATACCCTGCGGCATTAATGCGAACATTTAGAAAAGCTCCCATCACTGCACTCCGTGCACATAAAGCTCCGACACCCGCATCAGATATTGAATTTGGATTGCCCGTTTCGGCCATCGCTTTGATGATTTCCATTCCGGCAAACGTTGTTTGCATTACCTTAAATGGTATTTCAATTGCATGTCTGGTAGCTGATTGGATCGCATTAGTCCGGATTCGTTTTTCTTCCTCAGTAGATTTTGGCAGCGAAAATGCGCTTATAATCTCATTGAATGCACAGGTATCTTCATCTACTAATTTCAATAGTTCGTCTTTCAGCACCTGCCCCTTTTCGGCCCAGTTACTGAACTCTTCCCAACGATCATCCCAACCTTTTTTGTGCGACGACAGATTGGCTACCATCGTTCCGAGCGATACGGCCAATGCACCAACATAAGCTGCTACCGAGCCACCGCCTGGTGCAGGGCTCTCACTTGCAGTTTCATCAGCAAATGCGGCGAGCTGCATGTTGATTAATTGATTGTCATTTTGATTTGCCATTTTGTATTCAATAATTTTTTCTTCCGGTTTAAACGGTGCCAACTCGTCCAATCCCATTGATAAAATTGCGATTCTTATTAATTCCTTTTCACTCACACCTGCGGAGCGTTTCTGTTTTTTTAAAAAATATTTACCTGCATCCAACATCGCTTTTAATGGAATTAAGCCGACCAGCTCACTTCCGGTAACACGAATGCCGCGCGCTTCTGCCCTTTTACAAACCTCATCAAATGCAATGTGAACCGGCGTTACGTTAATATTGGTAAGATTCATCGAAATCTGGGCGATACCATATTCTTCAATAAACCATCCTATAGCTTTCACAGATTTTAATGAACCAGGTTGCGTTATCTCCACTCCTTTTTCATTCTTTGTTTTTCTTCCCGCTTCACGCACATCAAAGGCAATTGCATTGGCACGGCGTGTGGAGGTCGTATTTAAGTTGACATTGTATGCTACCAAAAAATCCCGTGCGCCAATTACAGTAGCGCCCCGTTTTGCATCAAATGCTGCCGGACCAAAATCCGGCTTCCATTCCGGTTGTTGAATCTTTTTAAAAAATCCTTCGTACTCCCCTGCCCGGATTACCGAAAGATTATGTCTCTTTTTATCCCGCTGTGCTTCTTCATATAAGTAAACGGGAAGTTGCAACTCTTTACCTATTCTTGCCGCCAGATGCTGTGCATACTTTGCCGTTTCTTTCATAGTAATATTGGCAATGGGAATAAGCGGACATACATCCGTAGCACCCATGCGCGGATGTTCACCTTTGTGCGTACTCATATCAATCAATTCGCCTGCTTTCTTTATTGCCCTGAAAGCAGATTCAACAACGGCTTCCGGGTTGCCGACAAACGTAACTACTGTTCGATGAGTTGCTTTTCCCGGATCAACATTTAATAAGCTGACACCTTCTACGCTTTCAATTTCATCCGTAATTTGTTTTATGATGAAAGGATCTCTTCCTTCGGAAAAATTGGGAACACATTCTATAAGTTGCATGTAAGTTCAGTTAAATTTATTTGTGAAATTTTAGCTCATAAATTCACCATTGATCATTACCCTGTCTACCAGGCTGGTTCCAAATGAATAAGCAAGGTACGCCAGCGACGGAACAGGTTTTGTAAAGATCAGATTTGCTTTTTTACCAATGGTAATACTTCCAACCTCGTTTTCTAACGCCAACGCATATGCGCCGTTCATGGTTGCCGCATTGATGGCTTCTTCAGGTAGCATCTTCATTTGAATGCAGCTCATAGCTACCACCAAATTCATATTCCCGGAAGGTGATGAACCCGGATTATAATCGGAAGCAATCGTCACTGCAGCATTTGCATCAATCAATTTCCTTGCGGGCGGATAATTCATGCGCAGAAAAAAAGTGGCTGTCGGCAACAATGTTGCGCACCCGGAGAATTTTCCCAACAAATGAATCTCTTCATCTGTCAAGGTTTCCAGGTGATCCAGTGATAGCGCGTTTAATTCGATTCCTTTTTGAATGCCGCCAATACTGTTGAGTTGATTTACGTGGAGCTTGGGTATCAAACCATATCGTTTTCCAGCATTACAAATCATTTCCATTTCTGCTGCCGAAAAGAAACCGGTTTCACAAAACACATCAATGAAGTCCGCTAATTTTTCCTGCGCAATTACCGGAAGCATTTCCTCGATGATAGAATCAATATATGCTTTGTGATTTTCTTTGTAAACTAACGGGTATGCATGTGCCCCGAGGAAAGTGGATTTAATTGAAAGAGAACTTTTTTCTTTTAATCTTTTGATCACCCTCAACATCTTCAGTTCATCTTCCACCGATAAGCCATAACCACTTTTTATCTCGATAGCCCCTGTCCCGAGTTTACTGACTTCTTCCAGCCGCTTCCACGATTGATTGAATAATTTATCTTCTGAAATGCCATGAATATTTCCTGCTGAATTAAGAATGCCACCACCCTTCGCAGCAATTTCGGTATAGCTCAGCCCTTTTATCTTATCAACAAATTCATTTTCCCTGCTACCAGCAAATACAAGATGAGTGTGGCTATCGCACCAGCAAGGCATTACCATTACACCCGGGGGAACCTTTACGCATTGTTTATCATCATACCGGTAGTTTTTCATTACGTCGTATTCTGTAATTGTATTGTTCTCTACAACGATGTATGCATTTTTTATGGAGGGAAGATTGCTCAATTCTCCACCGCGAAGAATTTGTGTTTCTCTACGCGTGTTTACAAGCCAATCGATATTTGTGAATATTTGCGTACTCATCAGCTGCTAAATTATGAGTAAAATTTTTCATGATTACATTTGCAAAAATTATGAAAACAAATTCGCTTATACACGAAACAAGCCCGTACCTGCTGCAGCATGCCCACAATCCTGTTGACTGGTACGCCTGGAATGATGAAACACTTGCCAAAGCCAAAGCAGAGGACAAGATGATGCTGATCAGCATTGGCTATGCAGCTTGTCATTGGTGCCACGTGATGGAGCATGAAAGCTTTGAAGACGACGGTGTGGCCGGAATCATGAACGAACATTTTATTTGTATAAAAGTAGACCGGGAAGAAAGACCTGATGTAGACCAGATATATATGAATGCTGCTTACCTGATCAATGGCAATGGCGGCTGGCCGCTGAACGCCTTGTCCTTGCCCGATGGCAGGCCTTTTTTTGCGGGCACTTATTTCCCCAGGGCGAGATGGATTCAGGTGCTGAATTACTTTGCAGATTTGTATAAACATAAACGAAGCAAAATTGAGCAGCAAGCCGCGAATGTTGCAAAGGGGATTAATGAAATTGAAGTGGTGCCGAAGAACGAAGCAGAGATTATATTTTCTCAAAATGATCTGGACGAAGCTTTTTCCGGTATCATGAAGAGAGTGGATAAAGAACGGGGAGGCACGATGAGCACGATAAAATTTCCAATGCCATCGATTTGGGAGTTTCTTTTGCAATATCATTATTTCACAAAGAATGAAGAATCCCTGAATGCCATTAATATCACATTACAATGGATGGCATCCGGTGGTATTTATGACCAGGTTGGAGGAGGCTTTTCACGATATGCCACAGACCCAAAATGGCACGTACCACATTTTGAAAAAATGTTGTACGATAATGCACAACTGGTAAGCCTTTACAGTCATGCCTTCCAGGTTACGCAAAATCAGATATATCATGACGTGGTATTTGAAACGATTGAATTCATCAAATGCGAGCTGCTTTCGCCGGAAGGATTATTTTATTCTTCACTGGATGCCGATAGCGAAGGTGAAGAAGGGAAATATTATGTGTGGGCCTACGATGAGATAAACACGATTTTAAAGGATGATGCATCGCTTTTCTCTGAATATTTCGATATCACCCAGGAGGGCAATTGGGAACATGGTAATAATATTCCGGACTGCAGTGGCACCAGTACCAACATTGCTGAAAAATATCAGCTAACAGAAAAACAGTTTTCTGAAAAAATAGAAAATCTAAAACATAAATTACTAACGGAGAGGCATAAACGAATTCGCCCGCAAACCGATGATAAAATATTAACGGCATGGAACATGCTTATGGTATCCGGATTGATCGACGCTTACAAGGCATTTGGTAACCAGGAATATTTTGACATGGCGCAACACTGCATAGACATTTGTTTGGCCAAAATGATTTCCTCCGATAACAGCGTTTACAGAAATTATAAAAATGGCAAAGCGGGTATTCACGGCTTTTTAGATGATTATGCATTTTTCATCAGTGCATTGACCCATTTTTACCAGGTAAGCTTTAAAGAGAAGTATTTGATGAAGGCTAAGGACCTTACCGAATACGTTTTACACCATTTTCTTGACGAAAGTTCCGGGATGCTTTTTTATACTAATGAGCAGTATAGTAATCTGATTGCGCGGAAAATGGAGGTTGCAGACAATGTGATCGTTTCATCTAATAGTGAGATGGCGAAAAATTTATTTGTGCTATCGATGTATTTCGATGACAGGAACTATGTGGAACTCTCTACGCAAATGACAAAAAATGTTTTGGAAGACATTAAGAAGACTCCTTCCTACTACAGCAATTGGGCCATGGCATTAGCCTTGCATGTGACGCCTCCTTACGAGATTGCCATCATGGGAGATCAATGGAAACAAAAATTATCGGTCATGCAGCAACACTATTTACCTAACGCGATATTCGCAGGTGGCAAGCATGAGAGCAAGCTTTCGCTTTTGGAAAATAAACTCGTTGATAATAAAACGTTCGTTTATATATGCAAAAATAAAACCTGTAAAAGACCTGCTGAAGAACCCGAAGAAGCGTTGCAGCAAATGGCATAGTATTATTGTGTGATTGGCACTTTGTAATCCGTTCCTTTTTTTTCTTTATATAAAACTTTATAGGCGACGAACCCTCCCAATGCCATTAATATGGCACCCAAAATAAAAGGAGCCCCGGGTAAATAGATGGAAGTTGATTTGGAAGTAAAATAAGAAAACAAACCCGTCATTATTACAGGGCTTACGATAGCTGAAACACTGATCAGGCTTGTTAATGCGCCTTGCAGCTCTCCCTGCTCATTAGCGGGAACATGACCCGTAATGATGGATTGCAGCGCGGGGCCTGATATACCGCCAAGACAATAGGGAACTAAAAAAATAAACATCATCCATCCTTTGGTGGCACAGGCAAACAGTATTAACCCAATCGTATAAAGAGCAAAACCGACATAAACACTTTTGGTATTACCCAGTTTAGGATTAATGAACCTTATCAACACACCTTGTACTAGGGCAAAGATGAGCCCGACAACTCCGAGTGAAAGCCCGATAATTTGCTCACTCCAACGAAAGCGCTCAATTCCGAAAAATGCCCATACGCTTTGCACGGACTGACCCGCCATATACACCAAGAAGAATGAAACAGCCAGCGCCGCAACCGTGGGATATTTTCTTATATGATTAAAAGCGCCAAAAGGATTTGCCCGTTTCCACTCAAATTTTCGTCTATTCGTTACCGGGAGTGATTCAGGTAAAACAATAAGACCATAAAAGAAATTGAGAAAAGTGAGGCCTGCCGCTGCAAGGAAAGGAACTCTTGATCCATAATGTCCCAGCAATCCACCAATCACAGGCCCAATAATGAAACCCAATCCAAAAGCTGCGCCGATCAATCCGAAATTTTTTGCCCGGTCTTCCGCTTTGCTGATATCAGCAATGTATGCAGTGGCTGTTGTGAAACTTGCTCCCGTCATACCTGCTATTGCTCTTCCGACGAAAAGCCATCCGATGGTAGGCGCAAAAGAAAGGAAAATGTAATCGATTCCAAATCCGAAGAGCGAGACCAGCAATACAGGCCGGCGTCCATATTTGTCACTAAGATTACCAACCATGGGTGCGAAGAAAAACTGCATGAATGAATAGGCAAACGTAAGCCAGCCTCCGTATCGGGAGGCTACACTCACGTTGCCGTGAATAAGTTCTTCTATGAGTTTCGGTAAAACGGGAATAATTATTCCCAGGCCGGTAACATCAATTAACAACGTAACGAAAATGAAACCCAAAGCAGCTTTGCGTTTTGCAGTCATCTGAAAAAATTTGGCCTTAGGTGATAAAAAGACACACAGGAAAATTTTTAATTTTCCACTTAATTTTTATTGCGCAAAAAAAGCGCCCGGGTTGGGCAGGTCCATAAATAGCTACAAATTTTATAGAAGCAAAATCAATAGCAATATAATAATAATGATGGCGCCTACGGATAAGTAAACTCCGTTATGACGGTGTTCGGTTTTCATGTGCTTTAACTCCTTGCGTAAGGCACGCCGCTCCCCGGCAGTGAGTTTGCTTTTATCCATATTTTTAATTTCCATTATTCTCGCTTCTAATTGCTGGTTACCATCATTAGTAGCTTTTGCTTCAGTTTTTGCAGGAGGTGTTACATCGGACGCAAATGCCGGAATAGCAAATATTGTGTTCAATACTACTAGCAGTAGAGTCAGAATTTTTCTTACTTTCATAGCAAGGTCTTTTTAGTTAATAATTAAGATTGAGTGAATTTGTAAGTTTATAAATTTCACGCACTTAAGTTACAATAAAATTTCATGTTGCTAAATTTTTTTAAGTTGCTTTTTCAGGTCGTATTGAAGATCGGGATGCAGAGATGTAATTATCGTATCTATCTTTTTTAGCTGTCCGGAGTAAATATTCATTAGTTGAGTACTTTTATGAATCGGTATATAGTAAGCGATTATGTTGTTACAAAAATGTATCAGCATTTCAGCTTCCAACTGTGTCGAATTCACAAATCTTATATGCTTGTTGGTATATCTTAAAATTTTTCTGACACTTTTCCTGATATAATAAACACCTGATTTATTCATTTCCTCAAACATTTGGTTCATTTCCTGTTTAAAATTTTCAAGAAAAATTTCCGGGAACTTTTCTTCGAAAAGGAGATAAGTGAGTAATTCCTTATTTTCTTTTTTAAATTTTGACAGCCGAAGGCAGTAGGCTACGAGTTCTTTACTGGTACGGGTTTCCAGTTCGGATCTGATTTCATTGAGGGATGAGGCTTTCATAATATGTAAATATCTGGAACAAACGAACCATGCAGTAAAATAGAAAAGGAAACCTTTCGGTTCCCTTATCTATGGTTAATCCGTGTGTATCTAATTATTGTTTTACAACTTTGCTGTTGTAAAGTACTTCACCATTTTGATTTGATATGCTTAAAATATAAATTCCCGGCATCAGGTTGCTTCCGTTTGACATCACCTGTCTTGAGGTTCCCGATGAGATAGTCCATTTCTGGAGAGTTACCTGTCTTCCGGTGATATCAATAAGACGGGCAGACACAACCTGTTCGGTAGGACTTGAGAAATCAATTGTGAGCGTGTTGTGGAACGGATTTTCCAAAACGCGCACATTAGTACTTTCAAAATTCACAGTAACAGACACTGTCTTTGAATAGTTGGTTTTGCCATCAATATCTGTTTCCCTTACGCGATAGAAGTTTGTTCCGTTTGCAGGATGGGCATCCAACACCGCGTAGTTTCTAACTACAGAGCTGTTGCCTGCCGCAGAAATTGATGACACTTCATTCCAATTGGTGCCGTCATTGCTTCTTTCAACATCAAAGCTGCTGGTATTAAGTTCCTGTGCAGTAGACCAGGTTACATTTACTCCATCGTTTTGTTGGCGAGCCGCTATAGCCAGGAAGTTGACAGGAAGCTGGCCTCCCTGGGGACATTCAGAAAATTGTATATCATCAACTGCAAAGTCATTTCCGCAACCGCCGACCGTACCATCAGTCAATATAACTCTTATACTTTTGATTGTGTAATTGCTGAAAAATGGAAGCGTAAAAGTTGAACCAAGTTCTACCCAGGTTGGTGATGAAGACGCCGTTTGTGCTATACCTGGGGCCAGGTAAGGCGACCCCGTCAGTGCAACCCATGAATTTGTCGCATCCAGGTATTCCACGGTGATTTGCATGTGCGTGATCAGCGCATTAGGGCCACAAACGCCCAATGTGTCCACATTCATAGCATAAAGTGTTGCAGTATAATTACCTGCATCAAAGCCTTGCGGACGATCGATCTGATGCGAATAAAAAGTTTCTGCCTCACCATTCGCAACCAACATTTTGCCGTTGACATCACCCGTATGATCAGGTGAATTTTGCCATTCAGGCTTTTGATATGTGCTATTAATAACTCTATACGTGGCCTCTCCAACCAATGGGCCTGTTGCCTGATAAATCAGGTTAACAACATCAGGACTGTTAGTGGCAGATGTGCCTGTTCCAAAAGTCTCCTTGTAAATCACAGTTTGGTTCGGGCAGCTTATTTGTGCATTTGTTTCTGAGATAAGCCCGCTTAAAACAAATACAACAAGTGACAGTAGGCCATAGGTTACAGCTTTTGCAGTAAGCGTAAATTTTTTTTCCATAAAAAAGTTTTAGAAGTGAAGTAATTATTATGGAATTCGAAGGAAAAGGGAAATCGTTCGGTCTTCTGGGATTACTAAAGAAAAGTAATGTTACGGGATATAAGGAGGCAGTTTTAGGAAAAGGACTGTGGCTTCAATTGGGTTGGGACACAAACGTAGTAAATATATTTGATTTTTAAAAGAGAAATTTAAAATTTTTATCGGAGCTCCGGCAATCCCGCCAGGGAGTTTGGCGCAGTTTTACAGGAAGCCGGCGGGTTCTATATTCACCTAAAATTTATAAATTATTTAAAGTCAATAAGCTATTTCCGGTTAGCTACCGGAAATTTTGCCATGGTGGCCACCATTCTCCCTTTGCTCATGGATGGCGTACATGAAATGGTGTAATAATAAACATCCACCATTCTCCGCATCCGGACCAACTCATTTTCAATTTCAAGATTGCTAAAATAATTTTTCACAATTTGATAAATATTTGCCCTATTGATTTTGTCTAACTTTAAATAAAAAATGAAACACCTTAGTGGCAATGTATTACTATTTATCGTTTTTACAGTGGCCATGCTTTCGGTGAAACCTATATCCGGGCAAAAGGCAATAAAGAAAAATGATAAAACATTAATTGAAAATAGCATAAAAGACCGGCACTTTACTTTTCATGCAGAGTCTGCCTTGCCATTGCGAATGCCTACAAAAAATCTTACCACCGACTACGAGGTGCAGATCTCCGGCAATACGCTGATCAGTTCTCTTCCTTATTTTGGAAGAGCATATAAAGCAGAGATAGGCGTAATTAGCTCACCCCTCGATTTTACTTCCTACAATATCTCTTACGCCGTTTCGCCCTATAAAAAGAGCGGGTGGAATGTTGTCATTAATGTAAAGAATAGGGATGATCTCAGGTATTCCTTCACCCTTTTTAATAATGGCACCGCAAGCCTGAATGTGACCAGCATTTCGAGAGATCCAATCTCTTTTCATGGATACATAACCTGGATAAAATAAATAGCTTTGGCAAAAGCTGATAAATGGATCAACAAACCGGTAAATATATCATCATTGCAGGGCTATGTATCGTTGTTGCGGGTGTAGTGATTTATTTCTTCCATGGTCATTTTAAATGGTTTGGCAGACTCCCGGGCGATATAAGGGTGGAAAATGAAAACTTCAGGGTTTATTTTCCGATCGTTACAATGCTTGTCATAAGCATCGCTCTTACAATCATCATTAATATTATTAAAAAGTTTCTTTAAAAGTTATTTTCATTGCCGGCTCAACACCTCAAACGGCTATTTCGGTTTTTGACAATAACTTGCGTTCTGTTATGGATTATTTTGTTGACAAGAATTCTATCGTGCGGCAGATTTGGGGGAAAAGCGATACCGTGCTTTTCATCTTTGCAGGTGCCGCCGCTGAGTTTGCTCTTAACAAAGCTGTTGATTGGTTATATTTTACCGGAAAGCTGCCGGCAGATCCGCTGGGAAGGCTGTTTTCGACGGTGAGCTATTCCAAAAGGATTCTATTTGCGGAAAACGATGACGCGTTAAAGATAATTGACAGTATTTCTTCTATACACCAAAATATAGAAAAGGCCCGCGGCCAGGAAATACCAGACTGGGCTTACAGGGATGTCCTGTTTATGCTCATTCACTATAGTATTGCATCTTTCGAAACGCTTGAGAGAAAACTTTCCGAAAGTGAAAAACAAGATGTATTTGATGTGTTTTATCGCTTTGGAAAAAGAATGCACCTGAAAGGTTTGCCTGATAATTATCGTGACTGGCTGAAGGTAAGAAATGACGATCTTCAGCACGATTTGGTGAAGAGTGACTATACCATTGATCTTTATAAACAGTACAGGAAACATCTTGGCAACTTTCGTTACCGGGTTTTGATCGAAGGGCAGATCATCGTGGTACCGGAACGGGTAAGAGAATTGCTGCACTTCAGAAAATTTTCCTTTCTCAACCTTTTTCTTCCGTTTTACAAACTAAGCCGTACATTAAGATTGGATGGCCTGATTAAATCACTTATTCTTCCTGCTAAATACAAACAGGAAATAAAGGATATGGATATTGTGTAAAAATTTTTGATAAAAAGGTCTCCTAAATTCATAACAGAACCTGCAGTACATAGTACCCTGACTTAATCACATTTTTTTGGGATGAAGAAAATATTTCGAGATGACCCTGCCGTTGGTCTCAAATAGATTTTGCAACGAATACGAAATTTTGCAACACGATCCTATCACACTTTTGTTATTTTATCGATTTCAGAAATTTCGATACCTTCCATTTCTGATTAACACAGAGAATACTTTTTTTGATATTCTTAGCTGCGCACTCACCGGAATAGGAATAATATCCTTTGAAATATTTCCCTCCGACCAAGAGTTGGATTAATCTTTTTACCCGTATTACCAGAAACTTCAACAGAATACATATAACTCCATTTAATTTAAGTCAGAGAAGTTTAAATAACCATTTTAAAAAGAAAACATGAAAAGAAAATTACTCGCGACCCTTTGCGTTCTTTTGCCTGCACTTGCACAATCGCAGGTGACGCAAATTAACAACAACAATAGCCTGCATTCAATTGGGCCACTTAATAATGGAAAGGTGGTCTACTATTCAGAAATTGATAGTTCAATTTGGGTTACCGATGGAACACTTGCCAATACGGTGCAAATCTCGACAGTCAAGTATGCAGGTGTTTTTATTCCCCTGAACGGAAAAATTTATTTTAGTGGTAATACACCAGCAACCGGTACCGAACTTTATGTAACAGATGGAACTTCGGGTGGAACAGCATTGGTAAAGGACATTAACACCGGTACGGCGGATTCAGATCCCGGCGACATGGCAATCTTTAATGGGAACATATTCTTCAGCGCGGTAACGGCCGCAGAGGGAAGGGAAATATGGAAGTCTGATGGAACAGCGGGAGGAACTGCTATTTTAAAAGACATTGTTGCGGGTACTGGGAGCAGTAATGGTTCGGCAGATAGCTTCCATCTTTTTACCAACGGTTCATTTTTGTTGTTTGCCGCCGAGTCTACCGGCTCGGGTATTGAGTTGTGGAAATCAGATGGCACTTCCGGTGGAACAGCTCTCTTTAAAGATATTAATACGGGCGTAGATTCATCCAACCCGCACAACTTTTATTTGTTAAATAGTACGATATTGTTTTTTGCAACAGATGCTACTCATGGCGATGAACTGTGGAAGACTGATGGTACCGCGGGTGGTACTGTTTTAGTAAAGGATATAAATCCCGGTACTCCCGGCAGTTCGTCAATATCGTTTTTGGGGCTGTCCTTTCCGTTATTCGAATCGTTCCATACGTTTAATAATAAAGCATATTTTAATGCGACGGATGGAAACAGTAATGGCGAAATATGGAGCACCGATGGTACAGCCGGAAATACAACAATGCTGGCAGATTTGACAGGCAGCACTACCAGCTTTAGTTTTCCACTTGTAATTGATGCTGTAAACTATTCCAACAAGTTTTTCTTTCCGTTCGGAGATGGAGCCAGCCGGTCGGAATTGTGGCAGTCTGATGGCACTTCAGGTGGCACTTCTATGTTTAAATCATTTACACCATCCACACCTGGTGAAGTGCCTGTGATTTACGTACCCTTTTATATAGACTTTTCGTCAGGTACGTTGAGCCAGGCTTTGTTCCAGGGTAACAAATTTTTCTTTGTCGGAGGATCTTCTGCAAATGGTAATGAATTATGGGTCTCGGATGGAACCTCTGGGGGCACAAATATGGTTAAAGATATAAATCCCGGAACCGGCGACGGAATACACAACAATCAGACATTTTTATACACCACGACCTCGCTTTATTTTGCCGCAGACGATGGCACAAACGGAAATGAATTGTGGGTTACCGATGGAACATCGGGTGGCACTACCATCGTGAAAGATATCAATCCTAATGCCGGCGATGCAGATCCTCAAATGGATCCGTTTGAAGTTATTGGAGGTAAAATATATTTTACTGCAACGGATGGGGATGATATGAATAATACTGACCTGTTTGTGGTGAACGGGAGTTTTATAGCTTTACCGATACTGCTTACCAACTTTACAGTAGTTCCCAGGAATGATGATGCTTTGCTGCAATGGACTATACAACAGGCAATCAATAGCAAAGATTTCACGGTACAACGAAGTTTTGATGGACAACATTTTGAAAGCATTGGTACAGTTGGTTCGGTAAGTAATTCCTCTTCATCTACCAGGTATTCCTTTACCGATGCAGGTATAATGAGCAGCGGACGCGAGATGGTTTATTATCGACTTGTCGAAAATGACCAGGATGGAAAATCTGCACTAACGAATGTAATTACGTTAAGAATTTCCGGAAATGCGCATTGGAATGTGAGATTGCTTTCTAATCCTGTTCATGATTATATCAGCTTATTGCTTTCCAATATTTCCGGCAATTTGCAACTTACCATCAGAGATGTTGCAGGGAGACTTGTTTATACAAGAACCCTGGAAAATGAAAATGGCCAGGTAAGCCTGCCCGTAAATCTCGAACGTGGAGTGTATTTGTTAGAGGCAGTAAACAATAACGAACGCCGGGTAATCAAGTTCGTCAAATAGTATTTTAGAAAAAGAAGATATAAAATAAAGCAGCTATATAGCTGCTTTATTTTATATAACGGATACGCGTATACGAAAACTTTTTGAGCGACGATAAAGTGAGTTACCATCTGAACTTCATCTCATGAAACATGCGCTCTTAACATCCAGGCCATCTTTTCATGAGTTTCCATGAGGCCGGTAATAAAATCACTTGTCCCCTGGTCTTTACAGGTATTCGCAAATTTTCCAATCAGTCCCCGGATGAAGGTAATGACGCTTTCGTGATCTTCCACCAGTTCTTTAATAAAGTTCATACTGTCATTTCCGCGCTCGGTGTTTTCGGAAAGATGCGTAAGTTTAGAAAAGCTTTTCAGCGTTGCGGGGGCGTAGTGACCAATTTGACGAATGCGTTCGGCCACCTCATCCATCATGTCGTCGAGTTGTTCATATTGCGATTCAAAAAACAAATGCATTGCATGGAAATCTTTCCCCTCCACATTCCAGTGCGCATTTCTTGTTTTGGTGTATAGTACAAATTCATCAGCAAGCAACTTTGATAGTTCAGCAGCAACAGCGCTCCTGTTCTTTTGAGTGATTCCAATGTTTGTTTCCATCTTTTATTTTTTTATTGATTATTAAGACAACAAGGTTTATGCCGCAAAATTACAACTTAACCAATGGTTTTCCCGTTGGAGACTGATCAATCAATATTATAAATAAGGTGCAGATCTCAGAGTTTAAAGGTGCTCTTCATTGCTTTGAGCACACCGGGAGTAGACCATTGACCCGGAACTATCATGCGGCGAACAGTGTAAAGTGGTTCGGTTGAATCTCTTTTAGTGGATAGAATAAAGGCCATCCTGAATCCTGCTTTCTTCAATTCAGGTATAGCAGCCGCATTCCATAAACCATAAGGATATGCAAAGTACTCGGCACTTTTGCCGGTAATATTTTCGATTGTTTTTCTTGGTTGGATAAATTGTTTGTTCCAGTCCTCGCCCGCATAATGGGTTACCATATGATGATCCCATGTATGCGATTCTACTGCATTTCCGCTATCCGACAATTCTTTCAATTGAGATTTCGACATGTACCGGGGTTTATCAATTGAAATAGTCATAATGAAAAAAACGCCCCTAAATCCATATTTTTTCATTTCCTGCCACCCGATACTATATTGCTCCTCGTCGGTATCATCGAATGTAAGCATTACAGATTTTGCAGGAAGCCTGGTTCCATACACCATATAGTTGTATAACTGATCCGGTAGAATCGTCTCATACCCACTGTCCTTTAAGGCCCTCATTTGTTCTGCAAATTGCTGAGGCGAAACCGAATAACTTTTGAATGTTTCACTTTGACCGGGTTTTGCTTCCCTTATGTGATGATAGCACAATACGGGTACCTGTTTTAATGCAAGCATTGCCGGCAGGCTCAATTGAATTTGCGATTGGGACGAATTTATATTGGCATTTGCAACCTGCGTTTTTGCCTTTTTTATTATTTTTTTATCAAGGTCATTTTGAGAGCAGGATGCAGCGATAAGCATCAGCGCAATCGGGATAAACGGTAACTTTTTCATGGGGGGTGATGTGAAATGACGCTATTGATATTGTATATAGCTGGGTTTTGGTATAAACTTTAATAACTCTTCCGGCGTGTACATAGTGTGTCCGGATTTAGTATCATTCTTATAAAAAAGTTTGAAGCCGGTGAACTCCACGGGTTCTCTGTAAATATATCTCAGGTAGGTTGACCGCTTCAGCGTTTTGTCACCCCATCCGTCCATGTCCATCACAACCTGAACTTCCGGGACCTTTTTAATTTTTTCATAGCCCGAAACCATACCCTGTGTAAACCGGTGAACAATCAGTATCTTGGGTGGAAGGTTATACTTTTTTACAAGGTTAGCAAGATAGTCTATTGCGTTATTAATGTCTTCGTAACTGAAAGTTCCGATCTTTTTGCCCGGAACGGAGCCTGTTTTCATTGAAAATTCCGGATCAATGCCTAAATGCACCTTAGGCATTTTAAGATAGTTTTCCAGGTATGGAACCTCCTCTTTTACAGTGCTCTTCCCTACCTGTATATCTAAAAATACAAGCCCGTTGATTTCCTTTGCCCAGTTCACCATTGTGTCCATCTGGCTGAATGGCATACGAGCCCTGTATAATCCCGCTTTACCCGGACTTCCCTGTGCGCTTATAGCAATATAATGCAGAGCCGGAATTACTTTTAAAGAACTGTCTGCCTTTTGCCATTTTTCAACTTCACCTCGTAACTTTTCGAGCATTTGATTCTTAGGCAGTTCGCCAAGTATTCCCATCTTTTTTGAATAAAGATTGCCATAAAAAGCAACAATTCGATTGAAAGGTAAAATGGCTCCGGGCAAGGGATAAGGAAACTTTGCCGGCCATTTCCCCGTCGTGTCTCCGTTAGCCAATTCGAGTAATTTATTATTGTATTCTGCTGTATCCAATACCTTCAGTTGGGGTGTCTTTAGAGCATCTTGCTTTTTCTCAGTAGAATCCTGAATTGCGGTATCAGCAGAGGTCGCATTATTGCAATGAAAGTTCAGAAATGCAAACAGCTCAAAAGAAAACAGTAAAATGGGAGTCAAGGTAAGTCGCATTGGCTATAAAGGTATTGGAAAACTTCCTACACTAACGAAACCGGGCATCAAAATATTTTAAAAATATTTCTTAAAAATATTAGCGTGAAAATTTCTTTTCGAAGTAGATTCAACAAATCAGGTACCGGCAACTCAGGAATTAATGTAGCTGTCGAGATGCATTATAGTTTGCTGTTGCTTCATGATGGTCTCCTTCACTACATCAGTTATAGAGATAATTCCTTCGAGGTGATCATTTTTGAAGACCGGTAAATACCTGATATTTCCGTTAGTCATCAATTCCATGCAGTGTTCTACAGAATCTTCGGGCTTGATATGGGGAAGATCCGCCGACATAATTTCCGAAACTTTTGTATCGGTGGAATTTTTTCCCTTTAAGATTACCTTGCGTGAATAATCTCTTTCAGTCATAATTCCCAGGTATTTATTATCCTGCATTACCAGAACTGAACCAATATTATTATCAGCCATAACCTTGAGAGCATCTAAAACTTTGGTATCGGGAGAAACAGAGATCGCATTGCGCCCTTTGCGCTGGAGAATTTCTTTTACCATATCAAGTAGTTTTAAAGAAAGTTACTTAAAAATAAATAAAATTCAGAAAAATGTTATTAAGATAAAGTAATTCTGCAATTTGTGCGCCAGTTCAAGAGCTGATTCTGCCAAAACCTGCCAAAGAATTCTAATGAATCGTCGTACCGTATCGGAGTTTTATAAATAAAAACTTGCGTATTTGAAATTTCATTGTTACCTTAGTGTCATATTTTTAACCGCCCCCTCTGTAAACAAATCATAATCCCTAAGTTGCCTGGGAAACCGAGCACTTTTAGATTTTTTAACCAATTTAAATTGTAGGTTTATGAAAAAGGTTTACTCTACTGAATTCACAGACATCCTGGTTGCTATTGGAATTATCGTTGGCTTCTATGGGCTGATGGCTTTGGCCGCTATTCTAACGGGGCTTTGACATATCCGATTTAGAAAAGTTTTTATAAAACCCTTGAATGTGTCAAGGGTTTTTTTGCTTTAGAAGACGTTGAGGGTGAAATTATTTTAGTTTGAAATAATTATTTGAATAGTCAGCATCTACATAGATGTCTGTTACGAGCTGTACCGATTGGATACCTTTCCTGGTATTAATTGCTATCCGGACCTCATTCAAATTTTGTTCCCATATTTCCGGGGATTTGTGAATGGTTTGTGAACTGCCATCAGCATAGTTTATGCGCACATTTACCGGAATGGGAAATCCGCCAATATTTTTGAGGTGAACTTCATAGCCACCATTAATCTTCTGTACATTCGTTACCGCAAGATCGATATAATCATTGCTGAAGAACCAGGCATTCCAAAACCAATTCAGATTTTTTTCTGAAATATTATTAAATGTGTAAAAGAAATCCCAGGGTAAAGGATGCTTACCATGCCATCGGTTCATGAAACCATGAAGACACTTGCGAAACATCCCGTCGCCAAGTAAGTCTTTCAACGAAAGGTAGGCAAGTGATGGTTTTCCATATTCATTATTACCTAACCCCCGCTCAGAGAGGTTTTCGCCTGGAGTTATGATCGGCATATCCTCATCGGCATTATTATCTTCAATCCAGTTGTTTATCCGGAATTGTTTATAAAAATTATCTGCAGAATCTTTGGACGTAACCGAACGGTTATACAAAAGCTCAAATGTGGTGGCCCATCCTTCATCCATAAATCCATATCGCGTTTCGTTTATACCCATGTAAAAGGGAAAATAAGTATGTGAAATTTCATGCTCCGCTACAAACCTGGAGAAATTAAAATTCTGATAAGTCTCGTCATTCGCCATCATGGGATACTCCATACCTGCGTAGCCCTGGAATACGGTCATCTTTGGAAAAGGGTACGGAACTCCGGGCCACCTGGTTGAAAGAAATCGTAATGCGCTCCTCTCAAAGTCCACCATATGATGAAAATCTTTTGCGGTATCATTATAAGCGGTTTGTATACTTGCCCTCTGTTTTGTTTTATCATCAACGATCACACTGGAAGCATCCCACACGTAGTGATCGCTTAATCCCAATGCAACATCAGTAACATCATTGTAGGTAAAAGTCCATATATTCACATCATTTTGCGCTGTGATATTTTTCATTGCAATGTCAGTGGAGTCGGCTATATGAATTGTATGATCTGTATTCTCAGATTCATTTAATCTCCGGAGATACTTTGGTTGCAAAACTTCACTTGCATTTTGCAAATTACCGGTTGCCCAAACAATATAATTTTTGGGAACCTTTACATTCAGCACATAGTTATTAAAATCGTTATAAAATTCCAATGCATCATTGTGTTCTATGACATCCCAACCTGCGACGTCATCGTATACTGCTACACGCGGATAAAAATAGGCGAGATAATAAGTGGTGGAATCTATCATGCCTTCTCTCCCACTCTTTAAAGATAACTGGTAATGCCAGCCGAAGGTGAGTTGAACAGAATCGTTTGGTAATAAAGGATGGGTCAGGCGCATAAATTGAACGGTGCCTCCGTGCGCATGTTCCCAGTTTTTTGATGTGCCGCTTTCTGTGTACGTATCTACGTGTACGCCGTCGGTAAGATAATCCGGAGAAGCATCCCCCTTTCTTGTTACACCTGGCTTGTGGATATTTTGAATGAAATCAAATACGAGACCGTACAAGGTATCGGGACTGTTATTGGTATATGTGATCTGCTCGCTGCCTCTGACCGTTCTGTCTGGCGGCAATGCAGTAACAGTAATATTGTAATGACCTTCATTTTGCCAGTACTTTTTTCCCGGCCAGCCATCGTTTGATCTCGTTTCATTTTTATACGCCTGCTTAAGGTCACGCGGCCAATAGAGATTTTGAGCGGTTACCTGCAAAGCTGTTGAAAAAATAATGGAAATAAACAGAACTCTCTTCATGTTTCAATTTTTGTGTATGGTAAAGTAAGGCGAAACATAATGCTTGGCATAATTATTTTGACAAGAGGTTGAAAACAGATTCGAACGATATTGATTCTGCCGCTTCAATATTTGAATAACACGTACTTTTATAAAAAAAATGGAACATAAAGAGCAACTCGAAGAATTGAATAAAAAATCTCTAGAAAAGGTTGATGAATACCTAAAGACAAAAGATAACCTCCAGGCAGAGCATCATGAAAAAGTGGATGAGGCAAAAAAGAAATGGCAGAGTGCATGGACCGATCTCATGAATATGCTCATGTACCTTGAGACATTAGAGATCTGATGATTTACCGGTTGTAACATTTTTATGTCACATAATGTAGCAGCTTATAAATTTGCGTACAAAAAGCTCCTTTTTAGAAAATGACTGATTACGCGGGTTCTTCTATTTTAACTGTAAATCGTCTCAATGTTTTTTATGGTTCGTTCCAGGCCGTAAAGGATGTTAGCTTCGAAATGAAATCGGGCGAGATTTTTGGATTACTTGGGCCCAACGGTGCGGGCAAAACCAGTACACTTAGTGCAGTGGAAGGTTTGTTAAAGCCGCATTCTGGCGAAATCAATGTTGCGGGGTTCAATATAACCAGGCAGCCCTTGCACGCGAAAGCCAATATGGGCGTGCAATTGCAGGCCACGAGTTTTCAACCGGAACTGACCATTACAGAAATTATACAACTTTTTGCCGGCATATACGGCGTTCCACTTTCCTCACACAGGCTAAATGAAATTCTTCAGGACATAAAATTGGAAGATGCAGCATCCAAAAGATATGGCCAGTTATCAGGTGGTCAGCAGCAACGCGTTTCACTGGTAATTGCCACCATTCACGACCCGATCCTTGTGATGCTGGATGAGCCTACTTCCGGTTTAGATCCTCAATCGCGACGGCAACTCTGGGATCGTATTGAAGCGATAAAGGAAAAAGGACATGCTGTTTTACTTACAACGCATTCAATGGAGGAGGCGGAAGCGGTTTGCGACAGAATCGCGATCATCGATCATGGAAGGGTGATTGCAACTAACACTCCACAAGCATTGATTGAATTGCACCGAAATGATCCAAATGTAATTGCTGCTTCGCGAAAAGGAAAGATCACCCTGGAAGATGTTTTTATTGGTCTAACAGGCAAAACCGTTCGGACATAATATGATGGAAACCAAAATACCCAAACCTAAAGACGCATTTTTATCATTGATGCGTGCCGATTTTACAACTCAATGGAGAAATCGACGTGCCGTAGTAATGTCGATTCTTGTGCCTGCAATCATTTTAATCTCCTGGAAAGGGCTTGTTGATAAGTTGGGGGGGCCATTTGTTATTTCGATATCATTGACCATTGGCCTTATATCTATCGGGCTGATGGGATATGCAAATTCGGTTGCGCGTGACCGTGATAAAGGGATATTTCAGCGATTGCGAGCTACTCCTACTCCCAATTTTTTCATAATGATCAGCAGGTTAACGGTGCAACTGGCCATGATCGTTTTATTGGTGGCGTGCGTTTTTATAGTTGGATTTAAATTTGATAAAATACTGCTTTCGCCTGCGGGCTATGCATTGACTTTTGTAACAGGAATTGTTGGCGGAGCATTATACCTTGGATTAGGACAAACGATTGTTGGGTTTGTGAAAAATGCCGAGACCGTGAGTTCTACCACAAGGCTGGTGTATATCGCATTTTTAATGCTTGGCATATTTGGAGAATTGAAACAGTTTCCGGAAATATTTAATCAAATGATTCACTGGTCACCGTTTGGAACAGTACGAATGATTCTCACAGGCGGAATGGATCCTCATCTTTGGAATTCCGAAACAACAATCGCTTTATTCGCTTCTATTGGCTATGCTGCAGTGTTTTGTTTTTTAGGTATCAAATGGTTTAAATGGAATTCTGCTGGCGCCTAGTTTGAAAAATCAGGTAATTTTTTCTCTATCATATTTCGCAAAGATTAATGCTGTATTTTTAAAATAAAATACCATCTGCTTATTTATTAAATCCTGATTAAATGTCAACTGCACTCTCCACTCCTGCTTCGCCAAAACGGAATCTCGCGTTAGATGTTTTTCGCGGAATGACCGTTTGTTTTATGATCATTGTTAACACGCCGGGCAATGGAGCCACCACTTTTTCGCCACTGCATCATTCGGCATGGAATGGCTTTACACCCACAGACCTTGTGTTCCCTTCATTTCTTTTTGCTGTGGGCAATTCCATGAGCTTCGTAATGAAGAAATGGGAAACATGGACCACGCAGCATGTGGTTTGGAAAATCTTAAAACGAACTGCGATCATTTTCCTGCTGGGATATTTAATGTACTGGTTCCCTTTTTTCAGGTTGGATAAAGGCCATCATTTCTACTGGTATCCGATGTCCAACACGAGAATCATGGGCGTGTTGCAGCGCATTGCCCTGTGCTACGGAATTGCTTCGCTAATGATCTACTTTTTGAAAGAAAAAACAACGGTCATCATTTGCGTCGCTTCTCTTTTTGTGTATTGGATCCTGTTATACATGTTCGGCGATCCGGCTCAACCGTTGGGGATGCAGACTAATGCCGGTTTTTATTTTGATAAATGGCTGATGGGTGAAAATCATATGTATCATGGTGAAGGCGTTGCATTTGATCCTGAAGGTTGGCTGAGCACACTTCCTGCAATCAGCAATGCTGTTGGCGGATATCTTGTAGGTAAATGGATTCAAAAGAAGAGTGACTATGAGGGTATTGTAAAGCTGCTATTGTGGGGATTTGGCTTAATGGTATGCGGTTACTTCTGGGATTTGCTTTTCCCGATCAATAAAAAACTTTGGACAAGCAGCTTTGTTGTTTATACCATTGGCATTGATTGTGTCATCATCGGTTTATTAGTTTATTTTATGCAACTGCAGGGCAAGGTAAAATGGTCTTATTTTTTCCAGGTGTTTGGGAAAAATACTTTGTTTATTTACCTGTTATCAGAGTTGCTGGCAACAGTTATTTTTATAATCCCCGTAGGGAACAGCAATCTTGCCCATTGGTTTTTTGAAAATATTTTTAGTCATGCAGGAGACTATCTCGGTTCTCTGCTGTTTGCTATTGCCTACATGATGGTATGTTGGAGTGTAGGGTACTGGCTCGATAAGAAAAAAATTTACATTAAGGTTTAGTGCCTTATTACGCATAAGTTAATATAGTTGCATCATGAAAAAGATTAATTGAAAAAATCGTAGGGTGGTGCAACTATTTTTTTGTAAAAGCATCTATTAATTCCATTATCACAACTCCTTCTTCTCCACTACATGGATTAGTACCTTCATCCAAAAAATACTTTACTACTTTTGCAATTAACGGTTGCTGCACATGATTTGGGGGCGTAAATGAAATTTCTTTTCTCTGATTTTTGTGATTTATTATTATTTTTTGTTCATTAAAAAAACTGAAAGAGATAGTCCCATTTGTGCCATTAATTTCACACAGATCCTTTTCTTCATACTCACTTACATTAAATCTCCAGATCCCGTTAAAAACAATACCATTTTTGTATAAAATACTTCCTGCTACAACATCCGGCGCCGGATAAAAACCCAACTGATTCGTCGCAATGCCATTTGCCTTAGATGCATCTCCAAAAAAGTAATACAGAATATCTAATTGATGTGGCGCGAGGTCATGAAAAATCCCGCCACCCGATATTGCAGGGTCTACTCTCCACTGGTTGCCCGGTAAATTCAATTCGTCTTTCGAGAGAAGTTTTTTACGAAAATTGAGTTGAATGGTGCGTACCTCTCCTATTGTGTCGTAACTGATCAATCTTTTTATTTCATTAAAATACGGGTGGCCGCGCCTGTAATGTGCAACCGATAATTTAATGCCCGCATTTTTTGCAGCATTACTCATTCTCTTTGCGGAAGCAGCGTCCACGCTCATTGGTTTTTCCATATAGATTGGCTTGCCTGCTTGAATTGCCTTCATAGCATATTCTTCGTGTGATGACGGGGGCGTTGCTACATATATGGCATTTACTTCACTATCGTTTATCAGTTCATCTGCATGGCTATACCACTTCGGCACATTGTGGCGAAGTGCATAATCTTTTGCTTTGTCACCATTTCTGCGCATTACTGCCACGAGGGCTGAATCTTCTACGAGACTAAAGGCAGGCCCGCTTTTTTTTTCAGTTACATTACCACAGCCAATAATTCCCCAATTAATTTTTTTCATGAGCGAAATTTGTATGAAGTTATTTGATTCCTTTTGTTTCAAGCGCCTCAAATTTTAATTTTAAATCAGCAAAAATTTTCAAATAATTTTAATTTCCTTTACATCAAATTATCCCGGCTATCATTTATGAATGTTACAAAACCAAATCCTCAGCCATTCTACATAAAACTTGCAGCAGTGCTTGTCGGATTAATTTGCCTTGGATATTTAAGCGTTGCCGGCAAACAAATTTTGAGCCCGCTCATTTTCGGCTTACTGTTTTCGATATTGCTTTTACCCATTTCAAATTTTCTGGAAAAAAAATTAAAGTTTCGACGGAATGCCGCTTCCGCGGTGGCAGTGTTGTTGATGCTCATTACCGTAGGCGGAATTTTACTGCTTGTTGGCACCCAGATATCAAGACTTACGAATGATCTTCCGCAATTGAAGGAACAGATCTACCAATCGCTTCAAAGCTTCCAGCAATGGATATCCAATACTTTTCACGTGAATGTGGAAAAACAAATGGATTATGTAAACAATGCAACATCAAAAATTGAAAATGCAACTCCGAATGTGATTGGAGCCACGGTGGTATCGCTGTCGTCTGTTTTATTCTTTCTGATATTTGTGGTGTTAGATACTTTTTTCATGCTTTTCTACAGGAGGCGCCTGATGAAATTCCTTGTTGATGTATTCAAAGAGGAAAATGTAAGTGTTGTGCATGACATCGTTGAGCGCATTCAATTTATCATAAGGAAATATCTCACAGGCTTGCTACTGGAGATGACTACTGTTGCGGTAGTGTGTTGTACTGTTTTTATGATACTCGGTATCAAGTATGCGATACTGCTTGGGCTCATTACCGCACTGTTCAATATTGTGCCCTACATTGGCATTTTCACCGCTTTGGCATTAAACGTTATCATTACGTTTGCTACTACCGGGGTGGCTTCAAAAGTATTGCTGGTAGCCATTACAGTGGTTTCGGTGCATATTATTGACAGCAACGTTTTGCTTCCGCTGATCGTTGCTTCAAAAGTTAGAATCAATGCATTCGTTACATTATTGGGAGTCGTTATCGGTGAGATGTTGTGGGGAATTCCGGGGATGTTTCTTTCGATTCCGATTATCGCCATCACGAAAATTATTTTTGACCGCGTTGAAAGCCTGCAACCATGGGGTCACCTGATGGGCGACGAGAAAATTGAAAAAAAGAATTTTCGCCTCAAAAGAAAAGCTCCCGAATAAAATATTTTAAATTTTATTTCATGTTATCAGCATGCTTCGATTAAATTTTAATTCATTTCCGGAAATAACAACTCCGCGTTTACTATTGCGGAAAATGACCAAAAAGGATGCGCCGGAAATTTTATTTCTTCGTTCCAGCAATGAGGTAATGCGGTACATCGACCGCGAAAGGAGCAAAACGATTGCTGATGCGGAAGGTTACATTGACAACGTTGATGCATCAATCAACAATAACGATGGTATCATGTGGGCAATCACTTTCACACAGTTCCCCGGAAAACTTATAGGCTATATCGGATATTGGCGAATCGTAAAAGAACATTACCGCGCTGAAGTTGGCTATATGCTTCATCCGGATTACTGGCGTCAGGGCATTATGAAAGAAGCTTTAATACGATTGTCTAATTATGCTTTTAATGATATGAGACTGCATAGCGTTGAAGCCAATATCAATCCCCGAAACACTGCGTCTGCAAGACTTTTGGAATCAGTTGGCTTTGTAAAAGAGGCTTATTTTAGGGAAGACTATTATTTTAACGGCGCTTTTCAGGACACCATAATATATTCTTTGTTGCAGAAAAATCTCATGAGTAAATAGAAAGTTCGGCACTTCGGCAGTTTATCATTACTTGTCAGGCAGAATTTTTGCTCGTTTTAAATGTAACCTTTCCCGTACCAACACCGATTAATGCCTGAAGGTAAATTCAAATGATTTCGTGTCCCAGTTGCCGGTCGATGCCGCTGCGTCATAAGTTGATTGTAAAAATTTCATAAGCATTTGTTCCGGGTTATCGGATTGGGCAACCGCATTATAAGGCAAAAGAAATTCTCCCAGATCCTTGCTGAAAAATGTTTCTTTTGGCTGAACTTCTTGTTCACTGAAATCCGTGGGGGTTGGATAGCAATACGAATAAAAATAGGCTTCAGGAAACGCGTCATTCCCCGGCCAGAATCCTGCACTGGATACTTCGTGCGAATAAGATTCCTGCATCACATCCAGAGGTATATTAGGAGCGCCACCGGGATATTTTGGTGCCGTTCTTCCTGAAAAACGCGTCACCGCCAAATCGAAGCTTCCCCAAAAAAAATGCACAGTACTGCTTTTACCGGAAAACATTGATCTGAATTGCGTAAAGACGTTGGAAACTTTTACCAAAGCGAGCCACAGCAAATGCATTTGCTCCTTATCATAGCTTTTATGAACCTCATCTTCTGCAAAGGGAATGGCAGGATCTACCTCATTTGGTTTTGCATAAATTTTTACGTCAATATTAAGCGTTCTTAGTTTATCCGTTAGTTCTTTGTAAAATGACGCAACTGACCTCGGATAAAGCTCAACTTTTTCATTCGTTCCCTCGCTTGTACAAATCAGAAGTTGGTGATTGATAAAATCAAAATTGATCTCGAAAATTCCGTTTTCATATGGAACAGCATGTGTGGTTAAGCCATTTGATGATACGTAAAGAGTAACATGCCATGCGTGATTGACCCATGGCATTTTTTTAAGACGAATCTTTCCAACAATTTGAGTCCATAGATGAACTGTTCCAATGGTGTCTTTCATGGCACTGTATTGCAAAAGCGGCCATTTGTTTTGCCGGAGTTTATCATCATTCATGATGTATCGTTTGAGAAACAGTAAAGTTTCCGCGCTCAGCTTTTAATATTCGGCCATAACCTCATCCACATAACACCAAAGCCAACGTTCGCCTGTTTCGGCAGAAATTACTACAGGGTGATGTGTATGATGAAAATGTTTTGTCATGTGCTGGTTGGGCGAGCTATCGCAGCATAAAGTAACACCACACGTCTGGCAGGTGCGTAAATGAACCCATTCATCGCCTGTTTTAATGCATTCTTCACACACCGGTTCTTTGGGCGTTTTTATTTCTTTGATCGAATCGATGTGCTTACATATTTCTTCACCCATGTTGGATATTTTATTTAATATAAAAATCCCATTTTACCATTTTGATAGTCACGCATTGCTTCCAGTATTTCTGTTTGTGTATTCATCACAAACGGACCATGACTTACCAGGGGTTCATCAATCGGATTTCCTGAACCGAGCAATAAGGTTGTTTTGCTATTGGCGTGTAGCAAAATATTTTCTTTTGAATGTTCGAATACAATAAAATTATGTTGCTTTGCGGTTGTTTCAAAATTGATTTCTATGTCACCTTCTAATACGTATAAGAAGACATTGTTACTTTCGGGAAGTGATATTGTGTAATCGCCCCCCTCCTGCATCCTGATCATCGCAGTAATTACGTCTGAATTTGCCGGGCCTTTTTTGTTATTATATTCCCCCGACACCAATCTGAATTGAACGCCTTTATCTTCCATCAGCACAATTTCATCTTTTGTTATTGGCTGGTATCCCGGTGTTTTCATCTTTTCAGATGCAGGCAAATTGATCCACAACTGTATTCCGTGAAAACGGCCTCCTTTTTTTGCAAAGGCTTTTCCTGTTTTTTCCGAATGGATAATGCCCCGCGCTGCCTTGATCCATTGTACTTCATCATTACCTATCACGTGTGTGTTGCCCAGTGAATCGTTATGTTCCACTTCCCCTTCATACATAAAAGTGATGGGCATAAAACCGCGATGCGGATGAGGAGGCACATCAAAGTTATTATGTCCCGGTTTCATATTCATATCAAAATGATGCAATAATATAAACGGACTCAACTGTTGTAAACCCGCAATTGGCAATGGTTGCCTCAGTTGTATACTACCCATGTTTACTAATGGTGCCTCTATAATCTTTTCTATATTTCTGTTCATACTTTTTTTACGGGCAAAGTTAAATTTTAGCGATAAATGTCTCAATATCCCATGTCATCTAATAATGTTGATTTAAATTAATATTTTGTATATTTTATGGATTAATTAATTTACACAACACTCTAAAAAGGAAAAAAATGAGCGAAAACGAACCTACTTATGCCCACGGCAAAATCTGTTACCTTGAAATTCCCGCAGAAAATATTGCTGAATCAGCGAGGTTTTATGAGAAAGTTTTCAGATGGGAAATAAGATCTGACAATTCCGGTCACACAGCGTTTGATGATACAGTGGGGGGTGTAAGCGGAATGTGGGTTACCGGCCGTAAACCACTCTCCGATCCGGGAATTATTATTTCCATAATGGTGGATGATGCAGAATCGACACTGAAGTCTATAAAAGAAAGCGGTGGTATCATAACTCAGGAAATAGGTAAAGATCTTCCTGAAATAACCGCTCATTTCCAGGATCCGGCAGGGAATATTTTAGGAATTTACCAACACCGCGGATAACAATAAATATCTTTCTTCGGATACGCGTCGCTGTCTGATGTCGTATTAATTAACAAAATATTTGCCGGTTGCTTTAATAAAACTACCAACATGAAACTAATCAAGCTCCTCATTTCCGTAATGCTTTGCGGAATTTCCGCTTTTTCTCAAAAACCCAAAATAACATGGGGCGATGAATTTAAACTTCACAAAGGGAGCACAGACCTCGATGTACTGTATGCAGATAAAAGCGGGGTGTATCTGCAGGAGAGTCATCTTGCCCTGAAGAGTTATTTTGTAATCGGAGCTTCCGTCAGGGAATCTGCCACCTTGATAAAACTGGATAATAATTTATCCGAGTTATATCACAACGACTTCAACAAAGAACTTAAAGGAAAGGAGTTTGAAGAATTTTTTGCCCTTCAAAACAAAATTTTCATTATCGCATCTGACTACAGCAAGAGAGACAGGGCGCTTTCTGTGTACGGAGCAGAAGTTGATAAAAGCTCCGGTGAGCTTGCATCGGGATGGACGCCCCTTATCACATTGCAAAAGGATGAAAAGAAAGACGATATCCGTTTTAAGATCGTGCCCAATAGCGACACCACGCGGATGGTATTGGTGAGCAGCGTAGAGGGAAAAGAAAAAAATACTTACCAGGTACAGGAATTTGATGACAGACTTAATCCATCGGCAAAGCCTGTTGTGATAACCAATGAATTTGATCCCAAAACTTTTCAACTGCAGGATGTAATATATACCAACACGAGAAAGATTTTGCTCGTCGGGCGTATCTATGGATACGAAGAAGGGAAAAAGAAGAAAAATAAGTTTCTCGATTTTGTAAATTATAATATTCGTTTGTATGATGAGAGCGGCCGGCAACAGGCTGAAGTAAATACAGATATTAACGGCAAATGGCTGATGAGCACACGGGTCTTTCAGAAAGACGACAAAGATCTTGTGTTAGCTGCATTTTACAGTAATGAAAAGAGAGGTAAGTCAATCGATGGAATGCTTGTAGAACGAATTGATCCCATTTCGGGAAATGTTTTATCAACGAGTGAAAAAGAAATCAATAATTCATTACTTACCGCTGCTGCAGATTCAAGCTCCGATGAGTCAGCAGATGACGACGAAACCAAAGCGGAGAGGAAAGAACGGGAGCGATTAGATAAAATAAAAGACGAAGGTGACGGATTTTCCAGGTATATGAAGTTCAGAAATATCTTTTACACCAGCGATGGTGGAGTCATAGTATTGGCAGAGCACTTTCATCATTATAGTTATACAACATCCAGTTATACTCCCGGTACCAATGGAAGCGGATATTGGACTAATACCACATATTTCGTTTATGAATGTGGGGATATTCTTATGACGAAAATTGATGCTGCAGGCAACTTAGGGTGGCTTAAAGTATTACCCAAATCGCAGCGTGAAGTTACTTCGGAAGGAAGTTCCAGGGGGTTTTATACAACCGGATTTTTTGATTTTGGGAACCGCCCGTTCTATGCGGGATTTGGTGCGATGCAGACAAACGGTACGATCAATATTCTGTTTAATGATAATCCGAAAAATGCTGATGTAACCCAGCCGGGGCAAAGAGTGAAGCTAACGAACAGGTTTGGAAAATCTGATTGTTTCATATTGTCACTTGATGAACTAACGGGGAAGTATACACGAAGCCAATTTTTCAGTAATACAGATGTTCCCACTGCTATGCCGCGGCTGGGTTCTATTATTGGCGACAATATGTACATAACAGGCAAAGACGACAGGGTGTTTGCCAAAACAAAAATTGCTGTCGCGAAGATTACAGTAAAATAAAAGCCGGTGACTGTGTCATCCAGATGAAAATCTAAAGTCCATTTTTATTTAGCCATTCCAGACAATAGCCTCCCACCTCCTTCCATCCGTGATCCACAATCAGCGAATGTCCACGGCCTTGAAATAATTTGAAATCCGTGGTAACAGATTTGTCATATTTTTTTGCGGAAGCCCTGCCCAGTATTGGCGGCGCAATGTGATCCTTCTCTCCTCCTGTTATCAACAGTGGGCCACGGGAAGTGTTCTTAGTATTCACTTTAGTTTCTGAAAACGGATTAAATGTTGCAGTTGCAGCCTGAAACAGTGGCCTTGCCGGAGCAGGTATTGTCCATGAATCGTAAAGTTGTTTTGCCTCCTCTTCGGGAACTGCATTTGCAAATCCATATTGAAATTGTTTAAACGTTAATGAAACCGCTTTTTTAAAGTTAAAGGGATTACCCAGCACAGGAAAAGATGCTTTGAGAGCAGTAAATGGCAATTGCCAAACGCCTTTCATCGGAGCCGGATCCAATGCAATGCCCGCTGCAGCAATACCCCGACTGAGTATTATTTGCGCAATGAGTCCGCCAAAAGAATGGCCAACTACGATTGGCGGTTCGGGTAATGTTGCGATTACGGTTGCATAACTGTCTGCAACTTCTTTTACGCCACGATTGGCGATTGCATTGGCATTGGCTCGGGGCGATTCTACAGTATCTGAATCTCCCGGCCATGGAGGATTTAAAACTGTGTGGCCATTTTCATTGAATAGTTGCATCCATGGATGCCATGAGTTTGAGTGTATCCATAAACCATGAATAAACACAATAGGTTTTTTAGGCATAACAAAGGGGTTTGAAAAAAATAAAAGCGAGACATGTAAAAGTTACAATGTTTCCTGGAAATGGCATTAAATTTTGTTGGTAGAATATTTGCTCACATGGAATTTGCAAAAACCATAAGAAAATTCAACTGCGGTTAAAAATTATTGTTGATAAGATTTTGAAATGTTTTTTCTTTATTGTCCAATTTTTGAATTCCCGATTGATATACGGTCAAACAAACAATTTTTTACTTAAAATTAATAACAATGGATGAGTACATTTTAATTTTCCGGCACCAGGATGGCACGAAAATAGCTTCACCGGAGCAAATGCAAATATGGATGAAACAAACTATGGATTGGATTGCAGGCATTACTGCCAAAGGAAAATTCATCAGCGGAACAGGCTTACCATTTGATGACGCAAAAGTGGTATGGCACAACCACGTCGTTACCAATGGGCCATTTGGAGATATTAAAGAAACAATTGGTGGCTTCATCATGGTGAAAGCGGATAGCGTGGAGGAAGCCGTAGAATTTGCAAAGGGGTCCCCGGTTTTACAGGGCGATGGCAATAGTGTAGAAGTTAGAAAGATTGCCAGGCGCGAAGGGACCCACTAATATTTTTTAATTAATAAAATTTATAAAAATGAAGGATTATTTATTTCTGTACAGAACAGATTACAACGGTATGCCGCAATGGACGCCGGCGGAAGCAGAATCAATGATGAAAAAATGGATGGATTGGTTAGGGAACATTGCTGCGCAAAATAAACTGGTAAGCAAGGGTAACCGGTTAAACAACTCAGGGAAAGTTTTAAAAGGTGACATGGTAACGAACGGCCCTTATACTGATATCAAGGAATCACTCGGCGGCTTCTCAATAGTGAAAGCATCATCTTATGATGAGGCCGTAGAGATAGCAAAAGGTTGCCCGATAATAGCAACCGGTGGCAGTGTTGAAGTACGTGAGATCGATCCTGTCTAACTATACATGTTTACAACAAAACCTCTGTATGCGTAGTTTTACAGAGGTTTCTTTAATCATGGATCAACAGCAATTAGTACCGCATTTATTCAGAACGGAGTTTACAAAAATCGTATCCGTGCTTTGCAAACTATTCGGCTTTGAGCACATAGAAGTAGCCGAGGATATTGCAAGCGAAACGTTTTTAGCAGCACTTGAAACATGGTCGTACAAAGGCATTCCGGAGAACCCGGCGGCATGGTTATACACTGTCGCGAAGAATAAGGCGAAGAATCAAATTACCAGGAAGCAGTTATTTATTAAAAAAATTGCGCCGGTTTTGCAGGATACTTCAACCGGCGTGGCGGAACTTGATATCGATCTTTCCGAAAAAAATATTACGGACAGCCAGTTGCAGATGATGTTTGCTGTTTGCCATCCTGCCATTTCCATCGAATCACAAATCGGGCTTGCCCTTCGCATTCTTTGTGGGTTTGGTATTGAAGAAATTGCCAACGCATTTTTGACAAACAAGGAAACAGTCAATAAAAGATTGTATCGAGCAAAGGAAAAATTGCAACAGGAAAAAGTAAATATCGAATTTCCCTCTTCCAAAGAAATTGATCAGCGATTAGAAACCGTGCTGACTACTTTGTACCTGTTATTTAATGAGGGATATTATTCTGAAAGCAACGATGCCATCTTGCGGGAAGATCTGTGTTTCGATGCAATGCGACTGGCGCATTTACTTACATTGAATGAACAAACAGATTTACCTCCGGTAAGTGCACTGTTATCGTTGATGTGTTTTCATGCATCGAGGTTTGAAGCCAGAAAGGGTGAAAACGGCGAAATTATTTTATACAATAACCAGGATGAAACGCTTTGGGACAAGGAACTCATAGCAAAAGGGGTTTATTATCTCAATAAATCCTCACGCGGCAGCATTGTATCCACCTATCACCTTGAAGCAAATATTGCCTACTGGCACACCATTAAAGAAGATACTCGCGAAAAGTGGGAAAATATTTTGCAGTTGTACAATCGCCTTCTGCAGATACAGTACTCTCCCATCGCTGCCTTGAACAGAACTTATGCACTTTCCAAAGCAAATGGCAAGGAAGAAGCTATCCGCGAAGCTGAAAAGCTAAAGCTTACGGACAATCATTATTTCTATACCCTGTTAGGCGAATTATATAAAGGTATAGATGCTGATAAATCAAGGTTGAATTTTGAAAAAGCTTTTCATCTTGCCAAAACGAATGCTGATAAAAAAATAATCCAGAAGAAACTGGATGAGGCGGAAAATTAAAAATTATAACGTACACGCATACGCGAAACCTGCGCCTTATACTTCAGGCTCCTGCTGACTGAGACAATGGAAGCTGCCCAATCCCCAAATGATATCATTTGAATCGATACCAATTACTTCCCTGGAAGGGAAACAATCCGAAATTATATCCAACGCCGAATCATCTTTTGCGCAGCGAAATACGGGAACAATAACATACTTATTAGAGATGTAAAAATTCGCATAAGATGCAGGCAGGCGCTGATCCTGGTAAATTACCTCGTCTGGCATCGGCAACTCAACAATATTTAGCTGTTTGCCGTTCAATAAGTGCATTTGCCTCAATTGATGCAAATTATGCTGCAATACCTGATGGTTAGGGTCATACTTATTTTCCTCAACTACGGCAATAACACTGTCTTCATTAAAAAAGCGGACCGTGTCATCCACATGACCATCGGTATCATCACCAATAATTCCGTCATCAATCCATAACACCTGGTCAACACCATAGTAATTATACAGGTACCATTCGATTTTTTCCTGTGAATAGCCCTTGTTACGGTTTTCATTGAGCAAACAACTCCTGGAAGTAATGAGTGTGCCATTGCCGTTGAAATCTACAGAACCCCCTTCCATAATTATTCGGGGATGATACACAGGGATATTGAATTGTTTGGCAATTAGTGTTGGTATAATATCATCCAAATCATATGGCGGATATTTATTTCCCCATGCATTATAATCCCAGTCAACAATTACTTTTTTCTCCACTGCAGTGGGGTTGATGAGGAAAGCCGGTCCATGATCCCTGCACCATGCATCATTGGTTGGATGAAAAAAGAATTCAACATTGTTCAAATCTGCACCGGCTTTTGAAATATGCTCCAATGCAAAATTTTTCATCGCCTTATCGCTCACATTAATGCACACTTTTTCGCTTTGCGAAAGATATTTGATGAATAAGCTATAGTTGGGATAAATTTTATCAATCTTTCCCGGCCAACTTTCTTCTTTATGCGGCCAGCTAAGCCATGTGGCCTTATGTGGAGAAAATTCAGCAGGGAAATAATAGCCAAGTTGTTTGGGGGTTATTCCCCCATCCCCTGAAGGGGTGTTTGAAAGATTATTTACTGTATTTGAGGAAGTCATCAACTAAGAAATATGAAACCTTTAAAATTTTGCCCCTTTACGGTTAAGGGTCATCAATAAATCTTTTGGTAATCGACCCGTATGCGTCAATTCGCCTGTCTCTCATAAATGGCCAGTGTGTTCGGTAGCTATCGGTTTTTTGAGTATCTACCTCAACCACGGCAACTTCTTCATCTGTGTGCGAAGCTTTATATAACAATGTTCCGAATGGATTGCTTACAAACGAACCACCCCAGAATTGCATTGCTCCATCCTGCTCAAATCCCACGCGGTTCACACTTACAACATGCACACCATTGGCCACGGCATGACTTCGTTGGATAGTTTGCCACGCATTATATTGTTCTCCGTTAGTTTGTTCATCCTGTGTTGCAGCCCATCCAATGGCTGTTGGATAAAACAAAATTTCGGCACCCATCAGTGCTGTGATCCTGGCCCCTTCCGGATACCATTGATCCCAGCAAATCAATACACCTATGTTAGCATATTTTGTTTTGAACATTTTAAAACCTAAATCGCCGGGGGTGAAGTAAAATTTTTCGTAATAAGCCGGGTCATCCGGGATATGCATTTTCCGGTATTTACCAAGATAGGTTCCGTCAGCATCGATTACTGCCGTTGTATTGTGGTAGATACCCTGCGCACGTTTTTCAAACAGCGAAGCAATTATTACAACATTGAGTTCTTTGGAAAGTTTGGAGAATAAGTCAGTTGTTGATCCGGGTATTTCTTCCGCCAGTTTGAAATTTTCATAATCCTCCACATCGCAGAAATAAAGAGATGAAAATAACTCCTGCAAACAGATGATTTGCGCCCCCTTTGCCGCAGCCTCTCTTATTTTAGAAACTGCCTTATCAATGTTTTGCTGCTTTGATGCAACGCAGCTCATTTGTATAATTCCGGTTTTTATCTTGCTCATAGAATTAAAAACGCAAAAGTATTATTTAATAAAACAGGAAGCCTTTTTATCGTAGAAAAATTACAGGCGGCTCCGCAGTGATCTTTTTCTCAGGACATCCACATGCATTCAAAATCATTTCAAAATATTGACAAGCGAGATACCTGCCGCCGGTTCATAATAAATGGATAGCTTCTTATAATTGTAAGAATAACAAAATGAGGATCGTACCGTTTATTTCCTGACAAAAATCATCCGGTACAGATAGGATTTTTTCGCAAATTGGCTTATCTTGGGGCCAACTAAAAAAACAACCTCTATGGAAAATCTCCCAAAAGACAATTTCACGGGAAAATACGAAGGCCAGCCTTTTCCAAACAAGCCATTACGGTATCTGGCATCTTCAACCATCGTTGGCGAAAAAGTACACGATGAGCATGATAAGCACATGGGTAAAATCGAAGACATTATGATCGATATAACTACCGGCAGTATTGACTATGTAGTTGTGGAATTTGGTGGCTTCCTTTCAATCGGAACAAAATATTTTGCTATTCCTTTTAAGTTGCTACACGTAGATCAGGAAAAGAAAATTTTTGTTTTTAAGGGCGATAAAGAAAAGATTAAAGATGCGCCCGGCTTTGACCCGGCACATTGGCCCGATACGAACTTCCATCATGAAGAAACGTATTGGCACTTCCTCGATGATTGATATGATAGTGTACCGCAATAAGCAAAAAATTATGAGTGAAGTTTAAACATTACTTCGCTCTTTTTTTGATATATCCACTGCAATCTTTTTTGCATCCGACGCTATTTCCCTTATTTGACCGGTGGGACTTATCCAATAGCCGCAAAAATACAGGCCGTCTTTACCAAAATATTGCTGCTTATCTACACGGGAGCGAAGATCATCAAAGCGTTCCCGTGGCACTTTTAAGAAATCCGCATAGTTCCTGTAATAACCGATGCAGGCAATTATTGCATCAAAGTTTTCATCTTGCCCCGAACTGAAGTAAACGGTTGCATCGGTGATGTGGTCTATATTGTCGCAGATTTTTACAAAACCCCTGCGAATCATTTGGAGCGTTCCAATATCGAGCACCGGTGGATTTCCTTCTTTTTCAAATTGCTCCAGGGGCCCATAGGGTTTGCGTTTTAAACCCAGGCTAGTTATGTTACCCAATAATAAACTCATCAATGGTTTACTAACGGCGTCGGCTATGCGCGGTTTCAATTGCTGAAGCAGCAGACTGAGTTGTGTAATAGGAATTTCCAGTACATCGCGTGGCACAATGTTTACCGGAGATCTTACGCTCATTGTTACATTTGCACCCTGTTCATGGAGATCTATAGCGATTTCGCATGCGGAATTTCCAAAGCCAACAACTAATACATTTTTTCCGGAAAATTCTTTGCCTGTTTTATATTGAAAACTATGCAGAATCGGGCCTGGAAAAGTTTCCATGCCATTAAAACTTACGGGTTTCGGCCTGCTGTAAGCACCGGTGGCCATTATTATATGTTTTGATAAAAAAACACCATTATTAGTCTTTGTAACCCAGTTTCCTTTTTCCTCTTCAATAGAAATCGCTTCGGTGTTGCGCAAGGGATGAATACAGAACTCTCTTTGGTAATCTTCGAGGTAATTGATCACTTGCCGGCGGGAGGGATATCTTGGTATTGCGTGGTTAAATTTTTTATAAGGGAGGTGTGATAAACTTTTTGGAGTGTGGAGATGCAATCGTTCATAATGATGGCGCCAGGGCCATGCGACAGCATCTTCTTTTTCTATAATTTTATAGTCAATTTTTCCCTTTTTCAGGCAAGCGGCGCAGGCAAGACCGGAAAAGCCTGCCCCGACGATTAATGTATTTGTATGGATAACCTCCATTTGGTATATTTCCAGAAATTTACATGAAAAGTTCGGAGCACCGGCGATCTGAATTGATTTTTGGAAAAGAAAATAACAATTAGATATTTTTGCTCTTACCATTATCTTTTAAAATTGTAATCCTATCATAGACACAAAACAATTTGAGGCCATATTTCAAAATGCATCCCTCGGTATTTTGATCATTGACGGGGCGGGAAAAATCCTGTCTGCCAATCAATTTTTGCTCAAGCAATTTGAGTATGACTCAGCCAGTGAACTTATGGGCAAAAAGATAGAAGCCCTTATTCCGTCAAGATTTCACTCTCATCATGTAAACTACAGGCAGCAATATAGTCAGCATCCTTCAACAAGACCCATGGGAACCGGAAGGGAGTTATTTGGATTAAAAAAGAATGGCCGTGAGTTTCCGGTTGAGATTAGCCTGAGCAGCTTTACGGATGAAGAAGGATTTTTTATCATCGCTTTTGTGATCGATATTACCCATAGAAAAGAGTCTGAGAAAGAAATAAAAGATCAGCAGGAGCAATTGCGTTCACTTAACCAGGAAATGGAAAAACTGAATCTTGAGCTGGAAGATACCGTGAACAAAAGAACACAGGAACTGCAGATCACGCTAAAGGAATTGGAGCAGTCAAAGGATGAACTCACCATTGCCCTGAGCCAGGAAAAGGAACTAAGCGACCTTAAGAGCCGGTTTGTAGCAATGGCCTCGCATGAGTTCAAAACACCATTGAGTACCATTCTCTCGTCTGCTTCCCTGCTGTCAAAATATGCGCTTACGGAAGAGCAGGATAAACGCGAAAAGCATACGCAACGTATCAAGTCTGCCGTGAATAATCTTACCGACATTCTGAACGACTTTTTGTCAATTGAAAAAATTGAAGAGGGTAAGATTGCGGCAAAAAAATCGCTGTTTAGCTTGCCTGACCTGATCAGTAATCTTTGTAACGAAATGACCGGAATTTTAAAGAAGAGCCAGCATTTCAGCTATAAGCATTCAGGCGATCCTGAAGTCAATCTCGATCAAACTTTGCTAAAAAATATTCTTATTAATTTAACTTCAAATGCTATTAAATTTTCTCCCGAGGGCTCCACGGTGTCTATTGGCACGAGTGTGTTGCCAGGTAAAATGATCCTGTCGGTAAAAGACAGTGGTATAGGCATTTCAGAAGAAGATCAGCGACATTTATTTGAACGGTTTTTCAGGGCGACGAATGTGTCCAATATACAGGGAACGGGACTTGGACTTCATATTGTGGCGAAATACGTAGAACTGATGAACGGACACATTGAAGTAAAAAGCAAATTGGAAGAAGGAACCGAAATAAAAATTATTTTTACATTATGACACACATATTACTGGTAGAAGATAATGACGAATTAAGAGAGAATACTGCTGAAATCCTGCAGATGGCTAATTATAGCGTTACCGTTGCAGAAAACGGAAAAGAAGGCGTTCGCATGGCCATGGAAACGAAGCCGGATCTTATTATCTGCGATATAATGATGCCGGTGCTGGATGGGTACGGCGTTCTCCACCTCATAAGTAAAAACCCGGAGTTGGCAAGTGTTCCATTTATCTTTCTTACGGCCAAGTCGGAGCGAAGTGATCTTCGAAAAGGCATGGAGATGGGCGCAGACGATTATATACCCAAACCCTTTAGTGATATTGAATTGCTAAATGCCGTGGAGAGCAGGCTTAGAAAATCATCACTTATTAAACAGAATTATGATTATACCGAAGAAGGACTTAATGCTTTTCTTAAAGATGCAAAGAGTTCCTTGGAAGAACTGGCAGATAACAGCGAGTTGCAATCTTACAAGAAGAAGCAGGTAGTGTACCGCGAAGGCAGTTATCCACACGAATTATTTTTCCTGAAGAAGGGGAAGGTGAAAATTTATAAATCAAATGAGTTTGGCAAAGAGCTGATCACTGATTTATTAACGGACGGTAATTTCTTTGGATATACAGCATTATTTGATGACACAAAGTATACAGAAACAGCAGAAACACTGGAAGAAAGTGAAATATGCTGTATATCGAGGGAAGATTTTGATCGGCTGATCAGTAATAACAAAGAAGTATCGCAAACATTTATCCGGCTGCTTGCAAAAAACGTGAGTGAGAAAGAACAGCAATTGCTTGACCTTGCCTATAACTCGCTCAGAAAACGCGTAGCCGATGCATTGCTGATGCTACAGGAAAAATATAAAAAAGACGATGACAAAACCATTATTCAAATCTCCAGAGAAGACCTGGCTAATATGGCGGGCATCGCAACTGAATCCCTGATCAGAACCCTCAGTGATTTTAAAAGTGAAAAGATGATCGAAGTAAACGGGGGCAAGATTACTATTACAAATGAAAAAAAATTGTCTTCGTTAGTAAATTAAAGGCTTTGCAGAATTAACTGGTTGAATTCATTTTTCATTCTCAAAAAATCTGACTCGAAATAGCTGATCTCTCTGCGAAGATTTTCCTGGCTATTTTGGATTTCCGCAGAAATATAACCGATATGTGAGCATACATTCAGTCGTTCGAGTTGGGTGGCAATTTCCACCTCTAATTTCTGGCCGAGTTCATCTTTAAGCAGAAAAAGATTTTGAAAATATTCAGCAAGTTTAAAAAAGTCTTTATCGTCGGTACCATCAATTATCTCGCTGAGGCGCGTTTTTAATGCGGAATTTTCCTGCTTAAAAAATTGCAGGGATCTTTTCCACATGTGGTTTTCGTGCTCGAACTGATCGTGCTTTGAAACTTTGGCGGCCGGCTTTGTTACTTTCATGCTGTTAGGGTTGATGTTTTACTAATAGCTAATGGTATCACTTCGTTCAAAGCGACCGGTTTTTTTATACAAATGAATATTGAACAACACGCCCGGAATGTCCTCGTCATCTCCGGGTTCGAATGGCCACCGATCATTTAATTTTACTTTTTCGCTTACTACCGCAGGGAACACCCTTTTATATAATTTTTTCACCGCTTCTTTTCTTTCTTCACTATCCTTTATTTCAATAAATTTTCCCCACGTGATCACTGATTTCCAGTTTCCCAGATTTTCGATATGATCTACTTCAAAACATACGGATGGATTCATCCGCATTATTTCGATCTTCATCCCTTCAGTAGAATGCGCGATAATGCAGTTGTCTTCATAGATGTAACTTATAGGCACTACGTACGTGGTGTCATCATAATGACAACCTAATCTGCCTATAAGTTCTCCCCTTAAAAGGTCTTCCACTTCTTCAGCGCTCAATGCCCCAAACATTTTGCTTTATTTATCCGTTTATAAAAGGTGAAAAAATGATGGAAATACCTGGTAAAAATAGCCGGCGCGAGAACAATAAAATATGACCTTCGATTGATCTGAATATGATTTTTGTCATACGAATATGCAGAGGTAAAAAATTAATATTCAGCTAAGTATATAATATTTAAGGACTGATTTCAAGCTGAATTCTAATACAAAAAAGCCAGGGTAAAGTACCATGGCGCGCAGCAGATGAAAGATATAGAATGAATGTTTTATCGCATGATTTTTTGAGATTTCGGCATTCCTTTGTTTTCGCCAAACAGTTTATAAAGGCTTTCGGTAATATGAAAACTCCAGCCTTTTTACAATCATTGTAGCACTGCATTCCTGGTAGTAACTCTTCATGCGTTATGTCAATTTTTGTAAAATTGTCTACATCGGTTATCTCAAAAATAATTTTTGTATCCTGCCATTCTTTTTTATTCGCAAGCCAATGAAGATTGCAATCTGTGACCTGCCATATTATTTTTTCAGGAGGGTTTGCTTCAGTTATTTTAAATGCAACAAATGTGTCACCGAATGCAACAGTAAAGCCATCATTTATTATTTTGGTACTCCCTTTAAAATTGGAAGCTCACCACTCATTTGCTTTGCTTATTTTTTCAAAAACCTAAGTAATACTGATGCTGGCGCGAACAGAAGCATGATAGCCTTTTGTTGCTTTTTGAGGCTGCTGATTCCATCGTTTCAAATTTCATATATGAAAAATTGCTTTTAATGATTGTATATCCGGCAAAAGGGTTTTATCAATAATCATAAAATGATCTCCTTTAAGAAGGTCAACTGTGAAGTTCGATTTATCATATATGCCTACAGCATACGCCGAAATCACTTTTTCACCTGAAGTCTCTTTTACATCCACAAAAAAACTTTCCTGGTAGTCGGGAAGAGGGTCTTTTTTAAAAAATAAAAGGCCTTCATATTTTTTGTCATCGGCAATAATATTTGAGAATATTCCTGTGCCTGGAAATCCTTTACCAGTATGTATCAGTTGGAAAAGGCTTTCTTTTATATAGAAGTTCCATCCTTTTTCACAATCGAAATAACATTCCACATCCGGGGTAAGACCGGCATGTGTCATAATTACCCAGGTGATTTTATTTCTTTCAGAAATTTTCCACATTATTTTAGTTCCATTCCAAACCTTTTCATTTCTGAACAGCGGCAAATAACTGTCGAGGATTTCCCATACAATTTTTTCGGACGGCAAAAGTTCCGCGACCTTTATAGTCGAAAATGTTTTCCCAAACCGGACTGTGAAGATGTCTCCCGGTTTTGTAGTGCTGCCAGACACATTGGTAGCCCACCAGCCCGAAACATTGCTGATGCATCCGACCACCATTTCGGGCGATCCGGAACCAGCGATAAAACATTTGAAACTGTCTTTCGTGATTGTGTTTTTGGATTCCATTTTATTTTATTTTTCAATAATGTTTCTAATTTCTTAAGTTTTGCAACCCAGAATTTATCAAAGTAGCTAATCCAATCCTGTATTTCGTCAATGCCATCTTTTCTCAGCATGCAGTGACGATGCCTGCCTATATTGCTTATTGAAATGAACCCCGCCGCTTCTAATATTTTAATATGCTTCGATACAGCAGGGCGGCTCATATCAAAACTTTCTGCAAGCGAATTAATCGTTAAACTTTCTTTTGATAGCAGCCGAAGCATTTGTCGCCTGTTCGGATCGGCAATTACCTGGAATGCGTCAAGCCTTTGTTGTACCATATCCGGATGTATTAATGAGTTCATTAATTTTTGTAATGTTTTTGAGCCAGCCCTGATCCATGGTTGTGTAGATGTTAACGTTTTCCACCAGTCCGCTATGCTCAAGCAATAGTTCTGTGCCGTTATCTTTTGCGACCAACGTCCATGATACGACCGAATCAAGATTAGTCTTTCCGTTTCCGGGCCCACCCTTCCATGAGTACGAAAGCTTTTTAAGCGGGACTATTTCCAGCACTTTGCAGTAAACAATTCCATCGAAATCAAAGTCAGGTAGCGGCCTTGTTTTGAAAGTAAAAGCATGACCAATGGAAGGCTCAAAATCATTTTCCATCAGCCACTGTGCAATCAGCTCAGGTTTGGTCAGATACTCCCAAACTACTTCGGGAGCATGAGCGTAAAAGAAGCTGTGTTTAATAGTTCTGGTCATAATATGTAACTTTTAGGTTACGCAAATATATATGTAACTCTTGAGTTACGCAAACTTTCTTTTATTTTTTTTAGAAATATGCAGAGCAAGAGACGCTGAGCTGCCTGCATCGACAGAGAAAAGATATTAATAACTAAACAGTTGTTTGGAGAAAATAAACTAACAGGCAGCAAAATCCAAAGGCAGGGATCGTTATTCCAATACCTCGTATACCTTAACGGGTCTTTCTTTATTTTTTAATCCAACGTTGCCAATTTCCTGGCATTTGAAAGATTCCTTTACCTGGTTGTATGCAAACTCAGAAAATAAAATCTGCCCCGGCTTAGCTATAGATTGAAGTCTTTGTGCTGTATTTACCACGTCGCCTATCACTGTATAGTCAAGCCTTTTGAGGCTTTCAGATCCTATGTTACCTGAGATCAGTTCGCCGGTGTTGATGCCAATAGATACGTGGGGCTTAAAGCCTGAATCTTCTGAGGGTAATTTTTCAATTTGTCTTTGTACTGCGAGAGAGGCATCTACGGCCCTGTCCAGATGAAATTCGCCTTTGAATACGGCCATTATAGCATCGCCGATAAATTTATCTATATGCCCGTTTTGAGAAATGATTTCCTTCACCATAACGTCAAAATAGCTGTTGAGCATCTTCACAATTATATTGGCTTCGGCGTGCTCTGTTATTTTTGTAAATCCGCAAATATCAATAAAAACGACGGTTGCTTCTACCGCTTCATTAGCCATCAGCGATTTTTCAAATTCTTTTTTATTCATGTAGTTGAGCACCGATTCATCCACGTACATCTTAAGAATGTCATTCTCTTTTATGGCTTTTAAAGTTTGTTTTATCAGTGAAACCTGTTTAATGGTCTTTCTTACTGTTATTTCGAGGTCTTCAAAATTTACCGGCTTGCAAATAAAATCAAATGCACCCCTGTTCATGGCAGCGCGAATATTATCCATATCTCCGTAGGCTGAAACGATAACGGTTTTAATTACCGGGCTCATATCCGAGATACGAACCAGTAAAGTCAATCCGTCCATCTCCGGCATATTGATGTCGCTCAATACCACATCAACATCTGGATTATTCTTTAATGTTTCCAATGCCTGAACGCCATTAACGGCAAAAACAAATTCAAATTCCTTTTCGCGTATTTGTTTTCTGAACTTTTGCTTAATTAATGCTTCGAGATCTGTTTCATCGTCTACTACCAGGATCTTGGTCATTGCACTTCTATTTTTTTCAGCTTTTCTTTTAACAGTGAAAAATCAAGAGGTTTGGTTAAAAAATCATCTGCACCATAACTTATCGATTTTTGATAATTTTCTTCGTCTCCATATGCGGTAATCATCATTACTACGGGGGGTGGGTTTTCGTATTTTTGCTTTATCCTTTTCAAAAGTTCGAGCCCGCTCATTCCCGGCATGTTGATGTCTGATAATATTAGCACTGCTTCGTGATTATGATCGTTCATGTATGCCAACGCGTCTTCGCCGGAGTATACAAAGCTAAACTCCATTTCATGGGTTTTAATTTCTTTTCTGAAGCGTTGTACAAACAAAGCCTGAATGTCTTTTTCGTCATCAACTACCAATATTTTCATTGACATAAGTTTTAATCTGGTAAAGTAATAATAAATTTTGTTCCTTCCCTTTGTTTTGTTTCCACATTTATGTTGCCGTTGTGTGATTTAATAATATCATAGCTGAGACTCAACCCCAATCCGGTTCCCTGGCCTGCCTGTTTGGTAGTAAAAAATGGCTGAAAGATTTTACTTTTCAGGCTATCGGGTATACCGATACCATTATCACTAACGGTAATGCGTACACTATCTCCGGCTTTCTGTGTTTTAATGGTCACCGTGGGTTCGTAACCCTGAATTCCTTCCTGTTTTTTTTCATTCACTGCATAAAAAGCATTGTTTATCAAATTCAGAAGTACCCGCCCTATTTCCTGTGGCACCACCTTTATTTTGCCCACAGCCGCATCGAAGTCAGTTTCAAATTTGGCATTAAAGGTTTTATCCTTGGCACGCAAACCATGGAATGAAAGCCGAAGATATTCGTCGCATAAAGCATTTACATCAGTAAGTTCCTGTTGACCGGTGCTTTTTCGTGAATGTTGCAGCATACTCTTCACTATCCCATCTGCGCGCTTGCCATGATGATTTATTTTTTCCTGGTTTTCGATAATATCATTTGCAAGAGCTTTTACCTCTTCCACGTTTCCTTTGTCTACCTCCTGTTTTAGCTCTTCCAACAGCTCTTTATTTACTTCAGAAAAGTTATTGACAAAGTTGAGCGGATTCTGAATCTCATGTGCAATGCCGGCGGTGAGTTCACCGAGAGAAGCCATTTTCTCAGATTGTATTAATTGCGCCTGCGTTGATTTTAGTTCTGTTAATGTGCGCTCCAGTTCTTCCTTTTGCCTCGTAAGCTCTGCAGTGCGCTCTGCAACCTGAACCTCCAGCTGATCCTTCATCTGGCTGATTATTTTGTTATTCTGTTCTTCCTGGTATACCTTCTCGCGGGCTTTAGTTAATTCCTTTCGTTGTTTTCGTGTAACCACCCATGAACCGGCTGCCCAAAGCATAGCGAAAGTTTCTGCTGCGTCTGTCCAGTTTTTCCATTTTGCGGCAAACCCCGGGGTTACTAATGTGATACTGTCCGCAACAAATTTTATAATCAGTAAAGGAAGTAATGCGGATATAAAAAATTTTTGAGACTCAAATTCTTTTCTGCTATAAATGATATAAAGCAACCAGCCTAAGATCACGACACCCACCCATTCACCGGGCTCTTTAAACCTGGAAACTGTTGTTTCCATCACGAGCATAATAATGCTGCCAAACATGAACCAAAGCAACCGCTTATTCCACTCCGGCATTGTAATGGCTGTCTTAAGCGAGCGCCGGATATAATTTGCAACAATTATTATGAATACGTATGTCATAGCTTGTTTTGGCCATGAGCCAAATTTTCTGATGGGTTAGTTTTATTTTTTGTCAATTTATACTTTACGTCATTTATGCTGCCTGAACATCCATTCTGTCAACAAAGGATCGTCATACACACCCAACCACGAAAAATGCCCCACTTCAGGAAAAGAGGTAAAGCCCGGATGAGCACCCGCTTTTACCAAAGCGGTAAACATCTCCAGTGAATATTTTGGATTGACCGCGGGATCTTCGGAGCCATGAAAGATCCATATGGGTAGGTGTGCAATGGTGCTTACTTTGGAAGTATCGCCCGCGCCACATACCGGAACCGCTGCGGCAAACAAACCCGGATATCTTTCGATAGCATCGTAAGTGCCATAACCACCCATGGACAAACCCGTAATATAAATCCGGTTCGTATCAATGGGCATTGTTTTAATTAACTGATGAATGAGTTTAATCAAAAGTTCCATCGGTTTTGTCGGAGTAGGCTGCAGTTTCATATCAGTTCTCGAAAAATTTGACCATGATGTTTTTTCCGGGCATTGCGGTGCTATCACCAATGCAGGGTGCAGCATCATATTTTCATCTGTAGCAAAATTAATCACGCCCCATTTGAGTTGAGCTTCATTGTCATTACCACGCTCACCCGATCCATGCAAAAAAATAATCAATGGATATTTCCGTAGTGTATCGGCGTCGGGAAAGAGCATGCGATAATTTAATGTGTCGCTGCCATCAATAAACTTATTGTAACTGAAACGGGACGACTGAGAGAACGCCGTATGGGTCATGAAACAACAAGCAACCGTAAAATAAATAAAACTGATTTTAAAGAATTTCATCGTATATTTTTTAAGTCATCGATCTAGTGGATCAACGATCAATTCACAAACCGCGTTGAAGGTAATATTGCGCATTAAAGATAAGCCTAATCTTGTTTCTGACTTAGTTCGCCCTGGAGAAAGAATATACGAATATTGCGACCTTCTATCGATTTTTCGAATTAACTTCAACATTAAATAGGATCCTGGCTGCTTTTGGCTCGAGGCTGTGCATTCGCTTGTTTACGCACTATATAACAATGTCAACAAACCGGAATTTACCTGAGAAAATTAAACAAAGGCAACGTTCATTGTTTGACCTGGTCATTTGGGCTATAGGCCTTTCGCGACCCTATCGCCGGCTCGTACTGATTATTCTCTTTGCAATGGTTACAGAGGCTCTCATCGGTCTGGCTGCACCGTGGCCATTGAAAATAATTATTGACAACGTGATCGGCCATCATCCCTTGCCTCCGGTACTTCACTGGATGGATGCGATTTTCCCCGCGGAAAAGAAAATACAGCTTGCTGCTGTCGCGGCCATCGGTTTTATCGCGATTACAGCCATTGGTTCTCTTGCCGGTTATATTGACAACTATTATAACGAAAAAGTTGCCCAGTATATCGCTGATGATCTGCGGAAAAAGATGTATCATCATCTGCAACACTTATCTCTGTCTTATTATGATTCGCATCAAACCGGCAAATTGTTAAGCACCATCACTGCCGATGTTTCCACAGTACAGGATTTTGCTTCTGCCACGCTTTTAAACATTCTCATAGATGCGCTTACTATTACAGGAATGATCGGGATTATGTTTTACCTGGATTCTGATTTTACACTCGTGGCACTTGCAGTTGCTCCTTTCCTTCTATTTTTTGTAGCAAGGTTTAAAAAGGCGATTAAAAAGGCAACGCGCGAAGTGAGGAAAGATCAAAGTAATATGCTGGTTGTAATTCAAAAGGGTTTGGAATCCATTCGTGCAGTAAATGCTTTTGGCCGACAGGAATATGAAGAAGACAGACTAAAAAAGATAAGTGATGAAACCGTAATTGCCTCCTTAAAAGCAAAACGGGTGAAGTATGTCATATCGCCCGTAGTGGCCATTATAGTTGCTGTTTGTACTGCATTTGTACTATGGCGGGGCGCCAACCTGGTGATGAATGGATTCATGACTGTAGGGGCCCTTACTGTTTTTTTATGGTACATGAGTAAATTTTTCGGGCCCGTTCAGGACCTTGCCAAGATGACGAGCACGATTGCGCAGGTGAGTGTTGCACTGGAACGGATACAGGCCATCCTGGAAACCGATTCTATTACTCCGCAAAAGCCAAATGCAACTACACCGGGACCTCTGGCAGGTGAGATAGTTTTCGAGAATGTTTCTTTTGCTTATAATGCGACATCTCCATTGATAAAAGATTTCAATCTGAAAATTTGTTGCGGTGAGCGTATCGGCATTTGCGGACCCACGGGAAGTGGTAAATCGACCATCGTTGGACTTATTGCCCGCTTCTATGATCCTACATCCGGTCGCATATTGATAGATGGAACAGATATCTCCGACTTTACCCTTGAGGGTTTACGTGAACAACTTGGTTTTGTAATGCAGGATACTGTTTTATTTTACGGGTCTGTTTTAGAAAATATTGCTTATGGGAGACCTGGAGCAACCGAAGAAGAAATTATTGAGGCGGCCAGGCTCGCGAATGCTGACGAGTTTATCAGCAAGATGCCGCATGGCTATGATACATTGGTTGGCGAAAGAGGTGTTACGCTTTCGGGTGGCCAAAGACAACGGATCGGAATTGCGCGGGCCTTAGTGCGCAACTCTCCCATTCTCATTCTTGATGAACCCACTTCGTCTCTCGACTCAGAATCGGAAAAGAGTGTAATGGATGCACTTGAAAATTTAATGAAAGGACGTACGGTAATAATTATTGCTCATCGCCTCACCACTATTCGTGATGCGGATCAGATCATTGTACTCAATTGCGGGGCGGTAGCGGAAAAAGGCACTCACGAAGAACTTATGCAAAAAGGACAGATTTATGCTGACCTTTGCAACATGCAGGCTCAGGGAAATTATGCAATGCGCAAAAACTAACGAATAATCCTTAAATTTAAACAGAAAACAAACCAAAGCTTAAACTAATGTCCCACCGGTCGATAATTGTGTTACCTGACGATACAGGAAGAGAGATCATTGACGCTATCAATAGTGCAACTGAGACGCTGTTGATAAAAATGTTTTTATTTTCTGATCAGCCACTCATAGATGCTGTTATTGCTGCCCACCAACGAGGAGTAAAGGTAAAAGTTATGCTCAACCCGGCCCGCAGAAGCGGGGAAGAGGAGAATGAAGAAACCAGGAGAAAACTGGAGGCAGCCGGCATTGAAGTGAGAGACAGCAATCCTGAATTTACCATTACTCACGAAAAATCGATGGTAATAGATGAGAAGATCGCATTTATAAAATCATTAAACTGGGAACCTAAGAATTTTATTGAAACCCGTGATTATGCAATTATCACTCACCACCCGGACGAAGTAAAAGAAGTAGTGCTGTGTTTTGATGCTGACTGGCACAGAAAAAATTTTGATCCCGGCGAAAATCTTAATCTTATCTGGTGCAGCAATAATGGACGAACGAGAATTGCCAGATTTATTGACGAAGCAAAGCATACATTGTTTGTACAAAACGAGCGGTTCCAGGATTTGGTGATCATTGAGCGCATTGTGCATGCTGCGAGCCGAGGCGTGAAAGTGCATGTAATGGTACGGCCTCCGCATACGCTCAAAATGGAAAAATTGGTAGAGGGCGTCGGAGGGTTACGCATTATGGATGATGTGGGTATTAAAATTCATAAACTAAAACACCTGAAACTTCATGGAAAAATGTTACTGGCAGATGATTGCAGGGCTATCGTAGGATCCATTAATCTTTCTCCCGGAAGTTTTGATCACAGAAGGGAACTCGCTATAGAAGTGCACGATGCACCTGTTGTGGAACGTTTGAAAAAAATAGCCCGTCATGATTGGGAAAATTCACATCCGCTTGATTTGTCTGACAGAGGCCTTATTGAAGACCTCGAAGAGACGGCCCATGCCGGAATCCAAAAACTTGTACTTGACGAAGAAGCTGAATCCACGAAACATCAGAAACATCATAAACATAAAAAGTAAAATATCGTATAGTCAATCATTCAACAATTGAGCGGGTAGTGGCCTAATTGCAGTTTAATTTGATGCAGCTTTCAATTAATGCAGTATGAAAAAAATTCTTTTACTATTACTTCTTTTTCATTTTATAAAATGCCCAACAGGTCGTGGCCAAACTTATAAAGTAGATAAAACAACTTTTTTTGAAGACACGTCTATATTAAATGCCACATTAACTGCAGATTTGGTTCACCTGGAACGACAAAGAAACAAAGAAGGCAAAAAATACTCAGGGCATTTCTCTATCACGTTGCCGAATGATAGTGTGATTGATGCACCGGTTATTCTGGAGCTAAGGGGACATATGAGAAAAGAGATTTGCGAAATTCCGCCAATCAGAATCAATTTCAAGGAACAAAAAAAGTCTGCTTTTCATACGCTCGGTTCTCTCAAACTCGTCAATCAATGCAGAACTTCAAATATTGGTGAAGACTATTTGATCAGGGAGTACCTTATATATAAAATGTATAATCTTATTACGGATATGAGTTTCCGGGTGCGCTTGTTGAAACTGACTCTTACTGATAGCAGCAATAAGAAGAAACCGGTGACTGAATATTCCTACCTGATGGAAGATATAAAAGAACTTGCAAAAAGAAACAACTGTACCGAATATAAAATTGCAAAACTAGATCAACTGCAAACAGACCGGAAGCAAATGGCTATTGTCGATATTTTTGAATACATGATCGGCAATACTGATTGGGGCATTTCTGTAAATCATAATTCGCGCCTCATCATGTCAACAACTGATTCGATGGCGCGGCCTTATGTAATACCTTACGATTTTGATTATGCAGGATTAGTAAACGCAGATTATGCTGTGCCAAATGAAAATCTTGGCATAACAAGTGTTCGAGATCGTTTATATCGGGGCTTCCCCCGCACTATGGATGAACTGAATGAAGTGATTGATATTTTCAAAAAGCAAAAGGATAGTATTTATGCCCTGATCAATAACTGCAACCTGGTTTCTTCTGCCAGTAAAAGAGATATGACTCGTTACCTTGATGATTTTTTTAAAGTCATAAACGATCCTCGTGCAGTCAGGAACACTTTTATTACTAATGCAAGAATGGAATAATAATAATCTTATCAACTTAATGGATGCACCTGGAGCATTGTTGAAGTGCCCGACTTGGCAACTTGTTATTTAATATACCAAGAGTACGATCATCATTCATCTACTTACAGCAGTTAATTTTCTTTGAGGCCTTTGATAATTACATTCCCAGTACCATTTGGATCACATGGATAGGTAAATTCTTTTTTAGCTGCTGCCGCATCATTAATGGTTTTGTAAAACTCGTCAAAGTAGGCCAGCGTTTCTTTTACATACTTTGAATTGAACAAAGAACAGTTGGTATAGAGTTTATAAATATCCGGCTTGAGCCGGTTGTAAAGAGCAAATGCATTATCGAATGCACTCATATCACTCATGCAATATCCCCGGTAGCGGCGTTCTCTTACCGACTTCATGTAAAGAGCTTCAGCGGGTTCGGCATACGGCGGATTTACCAGTCCTGCGTGATCAAAGTCGTATGGGACTGCAACAGGAACGGCATCGGAGTCAGCGGCAATTATCTTAATATTTTGATATTGAACCGACCAATCGGTGTTGCCTATCAAATACTCGAACAAGGCCATTTTTAAAAAAGCATCCGGTTCTATATCTTCCGGTTTCATCAGCCTCTTTATAATGATATCACGATTTCGTGCCGCCAGTTGTTGTTCTTCTTCCAGCAGGAAACCGTAAAAAGGTGGTGTTACTTTTTTCTTTTTTGTATCATTTAATTCTATTCTCACTAATCTTGCCCTGAAACTTTGGGGCGTTACGAGATTATAAATTTTATACACCATCCATTCCCGGACTACATAATCATCTCCGCTGCAAGGCATCACAAGTTTTAGTTTATGTTGTTTGTGAAATACAGAGGAGGCAAGGGTATCGCTTTTCGAAAATTCGAGTAATATGGGCGGATATTTGCAATTGCCCATTGTTTTGCGAAAATGTCCTCTTGTTTTAGCATTAATCGAAATAGAGATTTCCGCGCCATCATCAGCCTTGTAAGAAAGAATCACCGGGTGATTTTTTGGATTGTTCGAGCGATCATTTATTAAACTACGAAGATCACCGGTTAATGTTATTTGCAATATGGAATCACTATCAAATAAACCGCTGTTACCGGTGGCTAATGTTTGTGCGTTAGATGAATAGCCGAAGCACATCAATATAATAAGGATAAAAAACGAAGCAGTATAAGATTTAATGTTTGGCATGAAGATGATTTTAGTTTTGAAGCCTTTCTGCTACACACGGGAGCACCGCCGCTTATACGAAGCTAAATATAAATTTGAATAGCCTGTTGTGGGTTTTTGCGGGTCTTCAGTAAAAGAACCATTAAAACGCAGATTCTTTTTCTTACATTACATAAAATTATTTGCAGGTGAAAATCAAGTTCTACGGAGTACGGGGTTCCATTCCTGTCTGCGGCAGAGATTATGAGCGGTATGGAGGCAATACCACTTGCATCCACATACTTCGTGAAAAGGCCAATCGTATTGCCATACTTGACGCCGGCACTGGCATACGGAAATTGGGACGGGAACTCGTAGAAAAGAGATTATCCCAGGATGTACTTAATATTATGTTCACTCACTTTCACTGGGATCACATACAAGGATTTCCTTTTTTTGATCCGGCTTATAATCCTAACCAGCGAATTGGAATCCTTACTATGGGTAAGAAGAGGAAGATTAAAAGCCTGAAAGAAATCTTTTCCATGCAAATGCAAAAAGAATTCTTTCCGGTAGAGCTTGATAAAATGGGCGCACAATTTGAATTTTTTCATTACGGGGAAAAAGAAACTATTCACGGAGCTAACGTAAAGGCAGTTGCCCAGTATCATAAATACAGGGGCGGCTCATATGGGTTCAGACTGGATGATGAAAATGTTTCCCTGGTAGTATGTACAGATGTTGAACATATCCGTGGCATCGATCAAAGAATTGTAGAATTTGCGAAGGATGCCGATGTGCTGGTTCATGATGGCCAGTATACTGCAGAAGAATACAAAACGCATAAAGGCTGGGGACATAGTTCATGGGAGCAGGCGGTAGAAGTAGCGAAACGGGCTCATGTAAAAAAACTCGTTATCACACATCATGATCCTGATCATGATGATTCGTTTCTTGATATGATTGAAGAGAAATGCAAAAAAGCCTTTCCTGATTCTCTGTTGGCACAAGAAGGTATGGAGATTGTCGTGGGATGAAATTTTTGAATATTTTTCAAATCTAGCCAGGCAATACAATCGTAAAATTAGTCCCGTCGCCTTCTTTGCTTTCAACTTTTATTTCGCCGCCATGCGCTTTAATAATATCATAACTCAAACTCAACCCCAATCCTGTACCCTGTCCTGTTGGCTTGGTAGTAAAGAAGGGTTGAAATATTTTTTCTTTGATAGTATCAGGAATGCCGCTACCGTTGTCTTTAACGGTTATGATTATACGATCTCCGGATTTCTTCGTACTAATTGAAACTTTTGGCTCGTAACCGGCTTCGACGGGCTCAGCCTGACATGCTTTCTGCTTTTCGTTCACTGCATAGAAAGCGTTGTTGATTAGGTTGAGCACTACTCTTCCTATATCCTGCGGTATGATATTTATTTTTCCAATTGAATTGTCAAAATTTGTGATAGACTCTGCATTGAATGTTTTGTCTTTAGCGCGCAAACCATGATAACTTAATCTCAGGTATTCATCACAAAGAGTGTTTATATCGGTAAGTTCCTTTTTACCGCTGCTTGCCCGTGAGTGTTGCAGCATTCCTTTTACAATTGAATCTGCCCGCTTACCGTGGTGATTTATTTTTTGTTCGTTTTCTATTACATCATTCGCAATTGCATTCGCGTCATCGATATTGCCTTTGTTCATTTCATCTTTCATTTCTTCGAGCAATTCCTTATTGACATCCGAAAAGTTATTGACGAAGTTTAACGGGTTTTGTATTTCGTGAGCAATGCCTGCAGTAAGTTCGCCGAGAGACGCCATTTTTTCTGATTGGATGAGCTGGGCCTGCGTGGATTTGAGTTCTGTTAAAGTTTTTTCTGCCTTGTCTTTCTGGATATGAATTTCTTCTTTCTGCTTTTGCAACGTTAAATTGGCCTTTCGCTTTTGCCGGTTGTTGCGGTATAGGATGAATGAGACCAGGAGCAAAGCGGCGATCCCTACGAAGAGAAGATTTTGTTTTAAACGGGTATGGGCACGTTCATCAGCTTCCGCCAACTGCTGTTGACGAATAGTTTCGTCGAACCTCAATGCCTGGATCTCCCTTGCCTTTTCCTGGCTGAAGAGACTGTCCTTTGCAACAATTGCTGCCGACTGGTACACAAAAGCACTGTCATAATTATGAGCCGATGCAAAATAACTGCTCAAAAAATTACATGCCTCCATTACTTCATCAGTAAAACCCGCTTTGTTTGCTATCGCCAATGAAAGTCTGGCATAGAAGAGACATGAATCAGCCTGGTCTGATTTTCTAAACAACTTTGCCAAACCGGTATAGGTTTCGCAAAGGTCATCATCATCCCGCTCCTCAACAAGGTAAGGAATGCCAGACCTGTAAGATGAAAATGCGAGGGAATCGTTATCCATCTTTGAATAGATGTTGCCATAATTGTTAAGTGCGATTCCCACCAGGTCCGCATTGCCTGTTGCTGTAGCAAGCCGGTAAGATTGACTTGTATAATCAATGGCAGAGTCAAGCATGTTGAGGTTTTCATAATTATCACCAAGGTCAAGTAAGGTTATTGCAACATTTCGCTTTTGGTCAAGACGCCGGTTAATTGGCAGCGCCCGTAACTGATAAGTAACTCCCAGCCTGTAGTCCTGCTGTTGAGCATAGATAACGCCGATGTTTTCCAACACGGTTGCAACGGAAGGCTCATCACGCAATGCTTCCGATCTTTTTAATGATTCCAGCAAATATTGTAGTGCCTGTGGGTAGTTGCCTGTCGTCATAAAAATGATGCCAATCATATTCAGGCAAGAAGCTTCTCCGGAGGCGTAACCAGTTTTCCTGGAAAGAGATAATCCTTCCTCTGCTAACGATAACGCAGTGTCTGGTTTATAATTTTCGTATTGGTAACTGAGTTCAGCGAACAAATTTATACGTGAACTGTCGTAATGTGCTTTTGCCAATAATCCTTTAAGGCTGTCGATCTTCGTGTTTTGTGCATTAACTACGGAATATATATTTGAAATGAGCAGGAAGAAGAACGCTCTTTGCAAAATAAATGAACAACACGAAGGATTGAACAAAACGAACAGCATTTTGTTGCACCTTATTTTTATCAGGAAGCTGATCCTCATAGCAATTCAGTTATGATTTACGACGGGCAATTTAATGTGGAATTCTGTTCCGACATTTTCCCGGCTTTCCACGGTTATTTCACCCCCATGTGATTTTACAATATCATAGCTCAGACTTAATCCTAATCCCGTTCCCTGCCCGGTGGGTTTCGTTGTGAAAAATGGTTGAAATATTTTGTCAATTACTTTATGTGGAATGCCATTGCCGTTATCACTAACGGTAAGGAACACACTATTTCCTGATTTTTTTGTACTCACAGTAACTGTAGGTTCATACCTGGCTTCGACGGGCTCAGCCTGACATGCTTTTTGTTTTTCGTTCACTGCATAGAAAGCGTTGTTAATTATGTTGAGCAGTACTCTTCCTATATCCTGCGGTACAATATTTATTTTTCCGATTGTTGGATCAAAATGCGTTTTAAACTCTGCATTGAATGCTTTGTCTTTAGCACGTAAGCCATGATAGCTTAACCGCAAATATTCATCGCACAACGCATTAATATCAGTTAGTTCTTTTTGTCCGGTACTTATTCTTGAATGTTGCAGCATTCCCTTTACAATCGCATCGGCTCGTCTGCCGTGATGAATTATCTTGTCTTCGTTTGCTTCAATGTCACCTGCAATCGTTTTTATTTCATTCAGATCACCATTTTGCACTTCTTGTTTTAATTCTGCAATCAGTTCCTTATTTACCTCTGAAAAGTTATTGACGAAATTTAATGGATTTTGTATCTCATGCGCAATGCCCGCGGTGAGTTCTCCCAACGAAGCCATTTTTTCGGATTGGATGAGTTGTGCCTGGGTAGACTTCAATTCTGTCAAGGCAGATTCCACTTTTTCATTCTGCTGCTGCAGCAATGTATTTACCCGCTTCTTTTGCTTATTGTTTTTCCATTGTATCAACGCTATTAGTAGTATGACCAACAGGAGCATTACCAGGCCGGCGATCGTAAAGTATTGCAGGTTCCTGATTCTTTTTGCTTCAGCATCTTTTTTTTCCTGCTCGGCTTTTGCAATGGCCTGTTTTTTATCAAACTCGTATTGCATTTTGGCCTGCAGTTCTCTTTTCTCTGTCTCCTGCTTTTCAAGGCTGTCGTGGTAGATAGTGTATAGTTTGTAATTTTCATAAGCACCCTTGTAATTTCCACGTATGCTATCGAGTGCAGAGAGATTGTAGTAGCCGCCCCGGAGCTTTTTGATATCGCCCATCGCTTTTGCTTTTGCCATGTCCTGGTTTACTTCTTTCAGCAACTGGTTAAGGTTGCCGGGGAGTTTACCAGGGAACATTTTTAAAGTGTCAAACAACGATTTCGAAATCCCCTCTTTATCAAGTTTTTGTTGAACCGATTTAAGAATCGTTTTCTGGAGTGAATCTATGTCAGGGATCTGACTAAGGGCTTTAAATGAATAACCCAATGTAATTATAAGCGCAAGTATGCAGTATATTCTTCGTTTCATCCGATTGGCAATTGAACTATGAATTTACTGCCTTCTGTGCCTTTTGTTTCAACTTTTATTTCACCGCCATGGGCTTTAATAATATCATAGCTCAAACTCAAATCCAATCCTGTTCATTGCCTGGTTGTTACCCGTTTTTAAAAGTACAAATATCCATTAAGGACGAAATCAAGGAAGGGAATATTTCATATCAAAAAATCTGTTAGTTTTTAGATACCTGCTAAAACTAATCTGCATATTATTCAAATGCAGGTAATCACAATATTTTTATCAAAACCATTTAATCGTCATATTAATCAGCTTTTGTTTTTTTCGTGTATACGGGGGTGCCATTGCATCCAAACCGTTAATGGGCGCCCATTGTTCTAAAACAGCCCTCGCATTTGAAAAAGCCTGGAAACCAAAGAACCCATTGGATTTACCAATTCCGCTATTATTGACTCCGCCAAAGGGCAGGTTGTCATTGAAATAATGAAGACCTGCGTGATTCACACAAGTGGCGCCTGCGCGTGTATTGCTGATAATGCGATCAATATTTTTTTTGCTTTTGCTGAAAATATACATTGCCAGGGGTTTCTCTTTGGCATTGACCCAGTCTATGACTTCCTGAACATCTGAGTAGGTAACAAAAGGCAATATTGGTCCGAATACTTCCTTTTCCCACAGGTCGCAGTTATGCGGGATGTTCGTCATAATAGTTGGACCGAAAAAATCCTGGCCACTGTTTACATTACCGCCAAATGCTACCGTAGCTCCTTTGGAGAGAGCATCTTTGAAATAGCCTTCCACGCGCTGAAAGTGATGATGATTTACTATCCTGTTGTAAGATTTGGATGTTGAAGCATCATTGCCATACATCGCAATCATATTTGCTTTCAGTTCTTCCATAAATTTTTCAGCGATGGACTCATGCACCAGGGCGTAGTCTACGCCTATACAGACCTGCCCGTTGTTAAGGCATTTGCCAAAAGCGATACGACGTGCCGCCTTTTTTATATCGGCAGAAGCGTCTACAATTGTAGGGCATTTACCTCCCAGCTCCAGCGTTACCGATGCCAGGTGTTCGGCTGCGGCTTTCATCACCACTTTGCCGATCTCCGGCGCACCGGTGAAGAAAATGTGGTTGAAAGGGAGCTTTAGTATTTCAGTTGCCACGGTTACATCTCCTTCTACCAACGCCACTTCCGCTTCATCAAACAGCTCAGTAATTATTTTTTTTATTACTGCGGAAGAATGCGGGGTATGCTCGGAAGGTTTTGCCATTACACAGTTTCCCGCAGCGATGGCAGATATAAGCGGGCCAAACGTAAGACAGAACGGGAAATTCCACGGAGAGAGGATCAGGACTATGCCTTTTGGTTCGTAGCGGATGTGGGACCTGGTGCCTATCTGCGAAATGGGTGTCGCTACTTTATGCGGCTGCATCCATTCGGATAAGTGTGCTTTAGCATATTTCAAATCAGAAGTCATTTTATAAATCTCGATAATGTCCGCTTCGGCTGCCGGTTTCCTATAGTCATCATACAGCGCCTTCCTGATGGGTTCGCGATACTTGAGTATCACCTGGTGCAAACGTTCCAGTTTTGCCTTACGCTGTTTGGCGCTTGTATTGGCAACGTTCTGCAGGTTTGCTTTCTGCAGATCAAAAATTCTTGCGGGCTTTTCTGTCAAACCAGCAAGGGCATACAATGTATCGGTAGGAGAAGTATTGGTAGCCATACAGGACTTTTAAAAATTAGTTCGGTAAATAAGCTATAAGTTAACTTAATCTTTGACTCCTGCAAAAAGCAATATGATTATGAACGTGCTCCCCGACCCTCCCGTGGTTTCTACCGTTATCTCCCCACCATGCGCTTTTACAATATCATAGCTTAAAGATAACCCCAACCCTGTTCCCTGTCCTGTTGGTTTTGTGGTGAAGAAGGGCTGAAAGATTTTATCGACGATGTTTTGTGGAATACCGTTTCCGTTATCGGTAACTTTTATTTCGACTTTGTCATTTATTTTTTTTGTTGAAACGTTAACTGTCGGTTCGTAGTGACTGTCAGGCTGAGCCTGTCGAAGCCTTTCGCTGACTGCATAGAAAGCATTATTGATCAGGTTGAGTAATACTCTTCCAATATCCTGTGGCACAATATTTATTTTTCCAATAGATTCGTCAAAGTCAGTTTTCATTTCTGTATTAAAATTTTTGTCTTTTGCACGTAATCCGTGATAGGCTAATCTCAAATATTCCTCTGCGAGTTTGTTGATATCAGTTGGTTCTTTTACCCCCGTACTGATACGTGAATGCTCCAGCATGCTTTTTACAATAGCATCTGCACGCTTGCCATGATGATTAATCTTTTCCTGGTTGGTTTCAATATCATCTGCAATAATTTTTACTTCATCATAATTGCCTTTGGCAATTTCTTCTTTCATTTCTGCAATCATTTCTTTATTCACTTCAGAAAAATTATTCACAAAGTTTAACGGGTTTTGTATCTCGTGTGCAATACCCGCAGTAAGTTCACCGAGAGAAGCCATTTTTTCTGACTGGATGAGTTGTGACTGGGTCGATTTTAATTCATTGAGTGTATTTCTTATTTCGGCTGTTTGCCTGTTCACTTCTTCCTGTAAAATTCTTTGTTGATTTATTGCCTGTTCTTTTTTTTCTTCTGAGAGTTGCACTACCTGTTTTGCGGCTGTCCGTACTTCAGTAATAATTTCCCTAAACCTCATTGCAACATAGATCAGTAAGGAAAGCGGAGGCGACAGAAAAAGCCCGGTATAAAGGAGTAATATTAAGGAGTCCGAACCCTGGTTAACAGAAGTAATTGCCAGAGCCAGCCCAAAACTGAATGCCAGTGATCCTCCTGCCAGCACAACCCATTGCGGACCTTTTAAAGTTTTCCAGGATGTGATAATATAGTAGGCATAAACAAGTATTGTTAAGGAAATCTGGAAAATCAATATGAAGGGGGTGGTAAAATATATTTGGGCAATCCCGCATAAAAATATTATCCAAATTAAAATTTTAAAGGGAAGAATAAGTTTTCGTTTGAATATCCGGAGCATCAGCAAAAGGGAAAGTATTGAACCTGTTGACAGCAATATGGGCCATGCCATACCTAAAAATGCATAAAAATTGTATGAGATACCCCGGCTTATAATATATTGGTCGCAATAAATAGTAAGGGTTAGAGCCGTGGAAGTTAATGCGATCAACAGAAGATTTTTTTCATCCCGATTTTGCAAAGCCAATAACCAAAACAGCAGGCACAGGATAGCATTAGCCAATAACCACAGCGTTTTGTAAAAATTGTCTTGCAAATGGGAGTTGAGATACCTCGCATTAAACGAAGGGCTCGTTATTGAAATGAAATAATACAATCTTCCTTCTGATTTTAAGTGATGAGGCGGAAGAGGGGAACGAAAATCAACGACGTGTATCGCAACAATGTGTTCTTTCCCTTTTTCGATATTAAAAGCAATGGGTAGTTTATATGTTGGATTATATTCTTCGAAAGGTTTTCCGTTTATTCCTGTGTTACCAAAAGCTTTCAGCAATTTTTCATCTACATAAACTTCAGATGCTGCCCAGGCATTCATCTGTAAGCCGAGAACGGTATCTCCGAAAGCTGTATCCAGTTTTATCTTTATCCTTAACCACCCTTCCAATCTACCGTTTTTGTCAGTAAGTTTTTCAGATAATTCTGATGGTTTTATATTTTTCCAACCTGCACTATTTATATGTTCTTTTGCCCGAGCAATGTCGTTTCCTTGCCTGAATATCCATCCATTCATATTGCCTAGTGATATGTAATCGGGTGATAACATAGCCGGAGAAATTGTTATTGTTGTGTCCTGGGCAATTACTGAGGTTGGTAGCAGCAAAAACAATAATATTTTTAAGAGTAGTTTCATATCAATGATTCAGGCAATTGGTAATAGAATAATAAACCCTGTTCCTTCCCCTTCCTTCGTCTTCACATTTATGCCGCCGCCATGTGCTTTAATAATATCATAGCTTAAACTCAATCCTAATCCGGTTCCTTGTCCTGTTGGCTTGGTGGTGAAGAATGGTTGAAATATTTTATTTACTATTTTTTGAGGAATACCATTTCCGTTATCACTAACGGTAATGATTACCTGATTATCTTCGTTTTTTGTACTTACAGAAACAGTTGGTTCATACGAAATAAAATTTCCGGCTTTTTGTTGGTTTACTGTCTTTTGCTTTTCGTTTACTGCGTAAAAAGCATTGTTGTATAAGTTCAAAAGCACTCGTCCGATATCTTGTGAAATGATATTTATTTTGCCTATTCTTTCATCATAATCGGTTTTCATTATTGCATTAAATGACTTATCCTTGGCTCTTAAACCATGATAAGCCAGTCTTAAATATTCATCTGCTATTTTATTGATGTCGGTTGGCTCTTTTTTCCCCGTGCTTGTTTTTGAATGTTCAAGCATGCCTTTTACAATACTATCAGCACGTTTCCCGTGATGATTTATTTTTTCAAGATTTTGTTTTAAATCATCTGCAATTGAATTGGCGTCTTCATAATTTGCTTTTGATAATTCAGCTTTCATTTCATCAATAAGTTCTGTACTTACTTCAGAAAAATTATTCACAAAGTTTAACGGGTTTTGTATTTCATGAGCGATACCTGCAGTAAGTTCCCCAAGGCTCGCCATTTTTTCTGATTGGATAAGTTGAGCTTGTGTTAACTTCAACTCGTTGAATGCGTGTTCTATTTTTAATTTGTCTTTTTTTCTTCTCAAGCTGCCCCGGTAAACAAGTAATATGATAACAATAGTGGCCAAAAGCAAGCTACCAAGAGCTAGCATGCGTATATTTTGCTGGTAACGTTCTTTTGCAACTGCCTTCTTTTGTAGTTGCTGAATCTCGTTGAAGGCATATTGTTGAAACTTTTGGCCTTTTGAAATACTAAACACGCTATCATTCATTGCCAGCACAATCTTCATATACTTCAAAGCACTATCGGGCTGGTTTCTGGAATCATAAATTGACGCAAGCGTTTTACTGGCATCCAAAAGATTTTCCTGAAAATTTTGTCTCAGGCACAATACCAAAGATTCATTTGCATAAAAGATCGCGGAATCAGGTTCGTGTATTTTCCGGAAGAGGACAGCTATATTATTAAAGTTGCGGGTTTGAAAATAGTAATTGTCGTTGTTCCTGCACAATTGAATTGCCTCATCGAAATCTTTTTTAGCAGAATCATAGCGTCCCATGGCCATGAATACATTACCCCTGGCACCCACTGCCAATGGAAAATATACCTGGAACCTGTTGGGCAGCCGGCCTATCTCATATCCTTTTTTTGCGTAGTATAATGCGGAATCCAGACGTCCTTCGAGCAGGTAAACAATTCCTAATTGGGAAAAAGAAGCAAACATTTCCGGCATCGGACCATGTATATTTTGTTGCCAGTTAATAGAAGCCTTCAATTGCTTTTTAGCTTCTTCATAGTTTGCCATCTCCCGATTTAGCAAACCGAAAAAATAATAGGTTTGTGACATGGCCCATGGTTTTTCGCTAATAATATCACGTGCCGTATTTTGAAATTTTAATGCGACCTGCAGAGCTTCTGCATAATTGGCCTGTGCATTTAGCGCATGAAATGTTGCAAGATATCCGAGGTATCCCCCGTAGGGATATTTTATTTTTTCTGAAAGGTCGAGTGTTTTACGGGCATAAGATAAACAACTGTCAAAATCCTGAAATCCGTAATAATCCGCTACTGAAAACAATGCCAGCACCGTATTACTATCGCCCTTTGCGGAATATTGTAATTGGGCTTTCAGACTATCAAGGTAGTGACTTTGGCTACGGCCACACAGCCCTTCCGCGAACAGCACGCAACATATGACGAGCTTTTTCATGATCAGGTTTTTAGTCAAGTTCTTAATTAATTCAGGCACAGTGATAATCGCCATATCAATTGCCTATATTTTTTTCACGTCGCCATGTTTGACATGCCCTCTGATTTCATTATACTTGTCATCTGTGTAATCAGGTAATCTTTACAACCCCGCCTGCCTTGTACCCGATCGGACGGGAATGACTTCGACAGAGCATGGTTGATTCAGACAGCTGGTAAATGAATAACAAACTCACTCCCCTCGCCTTCTTTCGTCTCCACCTTTATCTCCCCGCCGTGAGCCTTCACAATATCATAACTCAAACTCAACCCGAGTCCAGTTCCCTGTCCTGTTGGTTTGGTGGTGAAGAAAGGTTGAAAGATTTTATCTTTTATTGATTGAGGAATGCCACTGCCATTGTCTTGTACACTTATCGTAACCTCACCCCGGCTCTCTCCCAGGGAGAGGGAGTTGTCGCGTTTCGTGGAAACTATCACTTGCGGGCTATAGCCCGTAATATTTTGTTTAGCTTTTTCATTCACCACATAAAATGCATTATTGAACAAATTGAGTAGCACCCTGCCAATATCCTGCGGTATAATGTTGATCTTACCAATTGAATTATCAAAATTTGTTGTAAAATCCGCATTGAACGATTTGTCTTTTGCGCGCAAGCCGTGATAACTCAGCCTTACATATTCATCGCACAAAGCGTTTAGATCAGTCGGTTCTCTTTGGCCGGAAGAGACCCTTGAATGTTGTAGCATGCTTTTTACAATAGCACCTGCGCGTTTTCCGTGATGATTTATTTTTTCTGAATTTTTCTTTATTTCATTCGAGATTGTAATGGCTTCATCGACATTTCCCGATTTTAATTCAGCCTGCAATTCATCAACCATTTCCTGGTTTACCTCTGAAAAATTGTTTACGAAGTTTAACGGGTTTTGAATTTCGTGAGCTATGCCGGCAGTTAATTCTCCCAGCGAAGCCATCTTTTCAGATTGTATAAGTTGCCCCTGGGTCGATTTTAATTCTTCCAGGAACTTATTTAGTTCAGCAGTTCGTTCCGATACTTGTTTTTCCAAAGTTTCATTTTGCGAGAAAAGAATTTGCTGTTTTTCTTTTTCCGTTCTCAAATTTTTCTCAGAAAGCTCTTGTACTTGTATTAGTTGTTGTTCTAAGGAAGTATTCGTGCGGCCATATCGTGAAGCTAAATAGACAATCGCGCATAGTGTTATAATAAAAGCAATAATACTCATAACCGGGGCAGGCATCGTCTGAGTAACTCCAAACTCGTAGAGTACTGAGTTAATATTAATGAGTACCACAGCAAACGCTATTACTCCTATTAGCCTGCTGCCAAAGTTTTTACTTTTAAAGGCCATGGGGATCTGCAAAAAACACACTACCGTAAAAGTCGCATGAACCACTTCATTAACGATTGTATACTTATGTGCCGCAAACAGGCTTAATGGAAAGTCAATAAACAAAGTAAACCCGACAAACCACCAGTAAAAAGGCTTAACCCGATCGAGAGCATACAAGATGAACAACAAAATACTCATGCCAATCATTCGGCTAATAAATCCTTCTGCATGGGTGGCAACCGAGGCATATACGCCCGATTCGAAATATTGGTTATTTAAAATCAGTGATGCAAGACTAATGTTGTACAGAGCGAAGTAGAGATTCAACCGTTGCCGGGGATAAAAAATAAATAGCATCAGGAAAAGCACGCCCAGAAGAATGTACACAAACAAAAATCCAATTTGAATGTAAAGATCAACCGGTATTTGCCTGAAAGAAACTATATCATTATTGCTTTGACCAAAAAGATCTGTCCAAACGAGAGAAAGCGGTAATAGAAAAATTAGTAACTTTTTCATTCCTTTAATTTGCCAATAATCAAATAATAGACTCCGGGCCTGCTCGTTTGCTGTTCCCACTTTTATTTAACCAGCACATACATTTAGAATCCTGGATTGTCCAGGTCCGGAACTTGTTGAACACACTGACCTATTTTTCAGTTAAGTTATTTGTTTTTTTCCATGAAATCATTTAATCTGCCTAATCTGTTATCCGGGCGATGGGGAAATGAATAACAAACTCACTCCCCTCGCCTTCTTTCGTCTCCACCTTTATCTCCCCGCCGTGAGCCTTCACAATATCATAACTCAAACTCAACCCGAGTCCAGTTCCCTGTCCTGTTGGTTTGGTGGTGAAGAAAGGTTGAAAGATTTTATCTACTACTTTTTGTGGAATACCGTTACCATTGTCGGCAACAATTATTTCAGCTTTGTCGTTTATTTTTTTTGTGCTAACAGTAACTGTGGGCTGATACCCGGTTTCGGCAGGCTCAGCCTGACAAGCTTTTTGTTTTTCGTGAACGGCATAAAAAGCATTGTGGTATAAATTCAGCAGCACTCTTCCCATATCCTGAGGAATGATACTTATTTTGCCAACGGATTCATCAAAATCGGTTTTCATTGTTGCATTGAAGGATTTATCTTTTGCTTTATTACTTTGATAAGCCAGCCTTAGATATTCTGCCGCTAAAGCATTGATATCGCTCGGTTCTTTTATACCTGTGCTTGATCTTGAATGTTGCAACATGCCCTTTACAATAGCATCGGCACGTTTGCCGTGATGGTTTATTTTTTCTTCGTTGGATTTTATATCATCAGCAATCATTTTTGCATCGTCATAATTGCCTTTATCAATTTCTGCTTTCAATTCATCAATCATTTCATTATTCACTTCAGAAAAATTATTGACGAAGTTTAACGGGTTTTGTATTTCGTGTGCAATGCCTGCCGTCAGCTCACCAAGCGAAGCCATTTTTTCGGATTGAATAAGCTGCGATTGCGTCGCTTTCAGGTCATCCAACGATTGTTTTAATTCGGATGTGCGTTCCTTCACTTCCTTTTCTAATTGTATTTTTTGCTGTGCTATTAATTCTCGTTTTTGAATTTCCTTTTCTTTAGCCAACTGTTCTTTTTCTAATTTTTCCTGAGTTATTGCCTTTTCCTGAAGTGCGTATTTTTTGAATAAAACCCAGGAAATAACTGCTGTAAGCCAAAGCGCACCGACGCCATTTAAATAGCCAAAAAAATTGGTATAGTCACCACCAGCGATGTTACTTCTTACCGAAGCAATAAATATGGCGCTTAGCTGTAATAAGGTGTAGGCCAGGATCGAAATAGCAAATGGAATTACACCTATAAGAAATATCCTGTTGTCCCCGCGGCGTTTTTGTAAAAAGAGAATGATTGTTATAATAAAACTTAACCAAAAGGTGTTGTCAATGATATAGGCAAGTATTGAAAAGGGAATATAGGTGCTATTTTTAATAAGAACATATTGGGAAATAAGGAATAACAATATGCTTATAATTATGTAAGTAAGAAAAAGACCTGAGATAATCAGCAGCCATTTATTCCAGCGCGGGCGATATTTAGACACTTGTAAATAATGCCGGACAAATTGAAGTAGAAAAAATGCCCAGAGATATTGAATAGTTCCAAGTGCCTGCGATAATAATATATTGACATACTTTACATCGTACAGAGGATGCGCATAAGATAAACATGCAAATAAGGAGAATATAAAGAAATATAGATAACCCCTTTCCCTGACGGAGAAGTATAACAGGAGGTTAAAAATACCAGCTAATAAAAATATACCGCATAAAATCAGTGAAAAAAAACCGGAAGATTTCGTATAACTGTCCTGGTAATCTTTGAGCAGGGTTTCTGTTAATTTTTGGGTATTGAATAATGAGAATTCTAAAGCGAAGGAAACAAAGGAACGACGATTAACCGTTTTGAGGTAAATCATTTTTTGTTCTCCTTGTTTAATTTCCAAGGGGATGGCATTGTCTATTTTGAAACCGTCTTTTTTGTTCCAGGTAATTTCCTTCCCGGTTAAAAAGTGATGGAAAACGCCGTTGCTATCAGGGATAAAAAAATCCGCTTCTGCAGCATCCGAGGCTATACTGAGATGTAAAGGTCTGCCGGCATTGTTTTCTATATTAAAACGAAACCATGTTGTTTTTGCAAAACTGTCCTTACTGTTTTTTGTAAAATAGATAAACTGGTTTGACAGGGGCTCTTTCTGTACATCGTCAACGGTAAAGGTGCCGCTTTTATCATTAAGTACCTGCCAATAACTGTTGTCTAAAAATTGTTGTGTGGCAGTATCGCCAGTAATTATATAGGTTCGGGGCGTGTTCTGTGCAGTTAGCTGAAGAATAGGCCCAACAGCCAATATTGCCAGTAGTAACCATTTTGCCATATTGTTTGTTTTGAGTTCACATCAATTTTCAATGCTATCTCTTTTTACATTTTGCAAGCGAACAGCAATATCGTGAATTATCCGAATCTCGGACTTACATGTATTTATTGCTTACACCGATTGTTTCCACCGTGAAATCCTGTAATCCCATTAATCAGTGATTCAGACAACAGGTAATTGAATAATAAACTCTGTTACCTCATTTTCTTTTGTATTCACTTTTATCTCCCCACCATGTGCTTTGATAATATCGTAACTTAAACTCAATCCCAGGCCTGTTCCAGTTCCCGTCGGTTTGGTGGTGAAGAATGGTTGAAATATTTTTTCGACGATTTTTTGTGGAATACCGTTTCCGTTATCGGTAACTTTTATTTCGACTTTGCCATTTATTTTTTTTGTGCTTACGGTAACTGTTGGCTGATAACCGGCTTCGACAAGCTCAGCCCGACAAGCTTTTTGTTTTTCGTGAACGGCATAAAATGCATTGTTGTATAAATTCAGCAACACTCTCCCGATATCTTGAGGAACAATATTTATTTTGCCAATTGTTTCATCAAAATCTGTTTTCATAATAGCATTGAATTCTTTATCCTTTGCCCGTAAACCATGATAACTCAATCGTAAATATTCATCACACAAAGCATTAATATCTGTTGGTTCTTTTGTGCCTGATGATTGTCTTGAATGTTGCAGCATTCCTTTTACAATGGCATCGGCACGTTTGCCGTGATGATTTATTTTTTCTTCATTGTCTTTCAAACTAACTGCTATCAATTTTACTTCACCATAATTCCCTTTTTCTATTTCATCATTTAATTCAACAAGCATTTCCTTGTTCACTTCAGAAAAGTTGTTGACGAAGTTTAAAGGGTTTTGAATTTCGTGTGCAATGCCTGCAGTAAGTTCACCAAGGCTTGCCATTTTTTCTGATTGGATGAGTTGTGCCTGGGTAGCTTTTAAGCTGTCGATGGATTTGTTTAACTGGCTGGTGCGGCGTTCCACTTTTTCTTCCAGCAACTGGTTGGCACGACGGAGGTTACGGGAACGGTAGGCTGCAAAAGCCCACACAGCAAGCGCCGCCACTAAAATGTATAGTGTATATGCCCACCAGGTTCGCCACCACGGTGGTAAAATGGTAAACGAAAAACTTGCGCCTTGCTCATTCCAAACGCCATCACTGTTGGCTGCCTTTACCTGGAAGGTATAGTCGCCGGGAGAAAGATTGGTGTAGGTGGCTATTCGCTGTGTTCCGGCAGGTATCCAGCCTTTATCATAGCCATCTAATTTGTATGCGTATTGATTTAATTGCGGGTTTTGGTAGTATAGCCCTACATAATGAAAGCTTAGGCGGTTTTCATTATAACGAAAATTTATGCTGTCTTTTCCATAAGTGAAGAGCGTAGAATCTTTTGCTTTACCTCCATCTCCTGTAATAAAATCAACCGACTCTATATGCACCACCGGTGGATGAGGGTCGGGCGTAAAATCATCAGGCCTGAGGGAAATAAAACCGTCGTCAGTACTGGTGAAAAGAAATTGGCCGCAACTGGTTTTAAATGCGCCTGTTAAATTTTCTGAAGGAAGGCCGTTTGCAGTGGTAAGGTTACGAACCTGCTTTGTTTGCGGATTAAAAATGGAAATACCCCTGTAAGTGGCTAACCATAAATTATTTTTATCATCTTCAACTATTCCAGTGGCACCATCATATAAAAGGCCATTTTTTTCACTATACTTTTTTGCCTGGCTGGTTTTTGAGTCAAAGCTGAACACGCCTCCAAAATAAGTACCCACCCATAACCTGTTCTTATCATCTTCATAAATACTGGTAACGCATGAAAAGCCGGGCAATTGATTGTTATAAGAAGTAAACGTGCCGGCTTGCCGGTTAAACCTGTTTAGGCCGCCATTATTGGTGCCTACCCAAACGGTTCCGCTTTTATCTTCGTAAATCATTTCCACCTGGTCATCGTCAAGGGAGCCGTTATCCGGCGTAATGAAATTTGTATTTTCTATATAGGGATACCGGGTAAAATTTTGTGATTGCTCGTTGAAGCGGCAAATGCCGCCTCCAAATGTCCCTACCCATATATTCCCAAGGTGGTCCTCCAATAATGAACTGATATAATTATTGCTTAATGTCGTAGTATCTTTTTTATTATTACCAAAATATCTTGTTTGTCCGGTTTTGAGATCATAGCAAAAGAGTCCCCGTCTCAGATCATCGCCACCACTACACCATACCCGGCCTTCTTTATCTACCATTACATTTGATACATAAAAATGTTTATCCTGTTCTTTGCTGAATTTGACTAGCGTAAACGAGTCTGTTTTGGGCTGCCAGTGGTAAAGCCCATGTGCTGATGCCAGCCAAATGCTGCTGTCTTTGGACTCCGCAAAGGAATAGACCACTCCTGCCGGAAAATGATGCGGTTGCCCCGGGTTATCTTTATATTGAATAAACCTCGAAAGCAGTTTATTGATCCACTGCAGGCCAAAGTAGCCGGTACCGAACCATAGTGTTCCTGAATGGTCTATAAATAAATTGTGTACCCAATCGTTTGCCAACCCATACGGATCTTTCTCGTTAGCCTCATAACGTGTAAATTCTCCCGATTGCGTATTAAAGAAAACCAAACCCTGGTAAGTGGCCAACCAGAGATTATTATTTTTATCTGGTCGTATTTCCTGCAAGGCGATAAAAGTTCCTTTGCTTTTATCTTTCAGATAGTAGTTAACGAAATTGTTTTTTGCCGGTACAAACAGGGATAAGCCTTTAACTGTAGTTACCCACAGGCGACCAAGGGAATCCGTGACTACCCAATTTGTTGTATCACTTGCGATGCTGGATGAATCATTAGCCTGATGCAGGAAAGTGGTAACGGTGTTGGTTCTTGTATCATACCGCCAAAGGCCTTCCTGCTTACCCGAAGGTTTGGATTCAGAAACTGACATCCAGAGAATACCTGTTTGGGGAGTATACCCGGATAAATAGAACGTATTCTGCTTTGCAGAATCATCAACTGCTAAATAGGAATCAAGATAATCTGTCTTTTTATTATAGTGATAGATACCATTGTTAGTACCGACCCAAATACCATCCTTTTTGTCTTCAAAGAAATTAGTAAATATAGTGGCGTTTATGTAATGTGCTTTTTTTTCCTCTTTGCCATATCTTATAAATTTTTTAGTGCTAAGATCAAAGCGCTCCAATTGGCTTTTCTTTTTAACCTGATCATAAAATAAAAGCCAAAGATGTCCATATTGATCTTCATGCATATCGTATATAACTGAGGACGAAGAATCAGGCGAAGATGAATTTGATTTATACGGAATAAAATGGTCTTCGTTACGATCATAAAGATACAGCACACCATTTATGCCTCCCGCCCAAAGCTTGTTTTCCCCGTCGAGGTAAATCATATTAATAACCTGTTGATATGGGTTTTCAATGCCAAAATTGTACACCTTGGGGCTATAACCATCGTACCGTACCAGGCCTTTCTGCGTGGCAATCCACATATACCCTTCCTTATCCTGCACAAGAGATTGAACCTTGCCTTCCGGCATTCCATCTTTTACAAAGAGACGATTGAAATGCAGTTCTTGCGGCTGGCTTTTTTGGGCCACCGCAAGCAAAGACAGGAAGAGCAGAAAAAGTGTACCGGTTGCTTTTTTCATGATTAAAGTAAGTTTGTTAATTTGGTTTGGTGATATATTTTTTATTTGGTTAAAGGCAATTGAATTTCGAACCAGCTTCCTTCTCCTTCCTTTGTCTCCACTTTTATTTCACCACCGTGTGCTTTAATAATATCATAGCTTAAACTTAAACCTAATCCTGTTCCCTGGCCAGTTGGTTTTGTAGTAAAGAATGGTTGAAATATTTTGTCTACTATGTTTTGCGGAATGCCATTGCCGTTGTCGGCTACTGTTATAACGACCTCACCCCGGCCCTCTCCAAAGGAGAGGGAGTTGGTTGCGATGGTTACAAGTGGCCTATAGTTTTCATCAGCGGTCTTTTGCTTTTCATTCACCGCGTAAAAAGCATTGTTGAATAAGTTGAGCAGCACTCTTCCAATATTCTGCGGAACAATATTTATTTTTCCAATCGTTTCATCAAAATCTGTTTTAAAATCTGCATTGAAACTTTTGTCTCTTGCACGCAAACCGTGATAACTCAATCGTAAATATTCATCACACAAAGCATTAATATCTGTTTGTTCTTTTGTGCCTGATGATTGTCTTGAATGTTGCAGCATTCCTTTTACAATGGCATCTGCACGTTTGCCATGATGGTTAATTTTTTCTTCGTTTGCTTCAATGTTATCAGCAATAATTTTTACTTCATTGTAATTGCCTTTGGTAATTTCTTCCTTCAACTCGCCAATCATTTCTTTATTCACTTCACTAAAATTATTCACGAAGTTTAACGGGTTTTGTATCTCGTGTGCTATACCTGCAGTAAGCTCACCAAGCGAAGCCATTTTTTCCTGTTGTACCAATTGATTTTGCGTTGATCTTAGATTTTCAAGAGACTGCTCTAACTGCACCGTCCGGCGTTTTATTTTCTCTTCCAGTATCTTATTTTCTTTTCTTAAACTATAAGAACGGTAATAAGAAAAAGCAAGAATAACTGCAACGAGTAAAACAATAAAAGATATAATCGCCCACCATGTTTGCCACCATGGAGGAGTTATAATAATGGAAAGTTTTTTCTCACTCCATGCTCCATGCGCGTTAATAGCTCTTACTCTTAAAATGTAATGACCAACGGGAAGATTATAAAAATAAGCAGTGTAATCAGAACCTGTTTCATGCCATTGGTTATCATAGTTCTCAAGCATATAAACAATCTTGTTTTCGCCCGTACTATGAAAATCAATTGCAGAGAATGTTATAGAAAAGGAGTTTTTACTATCCGGTATTTTTATTTCTTCTGATCTGTATAAAGGTTGGTTTAAAATACTGCCTTCACCTGAACTAACTTCTTTTCCTCCAATCTGTAAACTTGCAAAGTTGACCTGAGTCTTATTTTCCTGTTGCTGTACGCTGTCGGCGTAAAAATGGTAATAACCACTGGTGTCTCCTATAAACACTTCACCGTCTGCACTTATGTAATCATTGTTTGCAGTCCATGCAATTGGCTGAACACTGTTATCTGCATTGTATATACTGATGTGTTGCTGGTCATTTTTTATTTCAAAAATTGCATTCCCGGAAGCGACCCATATATTATTATTCTTATCAACATTAAGACTGATAACCTTACCTATTTCTATAGCAGGATCTTTAAAAACTACAAATGTGTTTTTACTTACATCATATCTATACAAGCTGCTTTGTGTTCCTGCCCAAATAACTCCTCTTTTATCAATCACAACACTTGTAACCGTATTCGGTTGTAAATAATGAGATACTTTACCTGAGCTTATTTCAATTTTATCTAAGCCGGATCCTGTTGCTACCCACATAGCATTTTTATCTCCTCTAACAGAGATAACATTATTGCTTGCCAACCCCTTACTGCTATTATTGGCAATGTATTTAAACCTCGATATCTTTCCTGTTGCCTTATCTATTTTTGCAAGGCCTTTATTATAAAACCCTACCCATAAGTTGCCATACGCATCCTGGCGTACAACTTGAACGGTATCCTTATCAGTTTCGGTACGCGTACTGTCTAAACTATAATATTTAAACTGCTCTGTCGCAGGATTAAATTTCTCGAGACCGCTACCATACGTTGCTACCCAAAGGCTTCCTTTACCATCCGGTTCAATACCAAGTATTATATTATTAGTGCTATTTGGATTATACAAATACTGCAGGAATATTTTTTGCTTGCCTGTTCGTTCATCTTTACGAATAATACCATTATTGGTGGCTATCCAAACCGTGCCGTCAGAATCTTTATAGAAAGCATTGCCTCCTCCAACAACTCTGTCATGAGGCAGAACAATATTTTTATTAAAATCTACTTTATACAGGTTTCCGGAAGTTAAAGTAGCTATCCAAACCAACCCGTCTTTTGCAGTTAATGCGCACCAGGGAACACCGTCGTTAAAGCCTGTTGAAGTATCTGCTGCAATAAGTTTCCCGGGTTGAGATGAATAACCATGGTGTATTATCTTTTTTGTTTGCGGATTATATTCATTAATTCCTTCAGCAAGGGTTCCAATCCATATATTTCCTCTTACATCCTCTTTTATAAAAGTAATGTGGTCATAAGTAATGCTTTTGAACAAAGGACCACGGCTCAAATTTTCCGGATGTGTTGAATCATAATAATAGTGAGTGAACTTGCCTGTTTGCCTGTTGAGTGTTTGCAATCCATCTCCCCCTGTGCCAACCCAAAAATTTCCTTTACTGTCTTCCAATAATGCTCTTACTTTATTATTTGCTATACTTGAAGGATCATTAGGATCATGTAAAAAGCGGGTGAATGTGCCGGTAGTTCTGTCAAACCGATTTAAACCTCCCTCATCTTTCCAGCTTTCTTCATTTGGAAAAGGAGAACCACACCCGACCCATAAATTTCCTTCCTTGTCTTCATACAAAACCCGAACATGTGTTCCGCTTAAACTATTAGTGTTTTTTGCACTATGCATATAATGAATAAATTTTCCGGTCTTATTATCATAGCGGTCAAGCCCCCTTGCAGTACCAATCCATAAATTTCCGAGGTGATCCCGAAGAATAGCATGCACACTATCGTTTGAAAGGCTTTTAGCATCATTTGGATGATGACGAAAATGCCTGAATATATTAGCAGCCGGATCAAATTCATCCATGCCGCCACCTAATGTTCCTATCCAAAGAATGCCGGAAGAATCTATAAAAAGCGTTTCTAATTTAGCGTTCGAAATCGAATTTGTATCCTTGTCATTATGTGTATATGAAATAAACTTTGAGCCGTCATATTTTAATAATCCTTTTCCTAATGCAGTAAGCCAGATGTAGCCGAGTTGATCCTGCTGTATGCAGGAAATCCCGCTTGCAGCGTTGCCGCCGAAATCAATTTTATAAAATACTTTTTGTCCAGATGAAAAAGTTGAAACAACCAATTGAATCGTCAACAACAGAATAGCTTTTCGCATAAATGCAGTTTTAAATAGAATGAATGTAACCGTTATAAAGTTTCAGCACAATTCAAAATAATTTTGCATAATTTCATTTGTATGAATTATTTTTTTTGAAGGCAATTGAATAACAAACTCACTTCCTTCACCTTCCCTCGTTTCCACTTTTATTTCTCCCCCATGCGCTTTGATGATATCATAACTTAAACTCAAAACCAATCCTGTTCCTTCGCCCGTTGGTTTGGTTGTGAAGAATGGTTGAAAGATTTTATCAACTATGTGTTGCGGAATACCGTTGCCATTATCAACTATTCTTATTTCAATCTTGTCATTTATCTTTTTTGTTAGAACGGGTATTATTAGTTGATAATTTTCATCTGCAGTTTTTTGCTTTTTATTTATTGCATAAAATGCATTGTTGTATAAATTAAATAAAATATTGCCATTGATTGTCATCATTTTTCCATTCGCTTTTTTGTATTGTTGAGTTCGCCAATACAAATTTGATTATACGTTTTAAACATTTTGTTTAAAGTTCCATAATGTCCTGCCACTAATGGTTTAGCAAAGCATTCAACTTGTTTCGTGTGGCAATATTGTTCGCTAATGCCAACGCTTTTTTATAGTTTTCGATGGCTTTAGCATTGTCCTTATACGCTACATAAAAATCTCCTGCTGAATCAAACACATTGAAGCTTGAGGGATAGTTTTTAATATTCATGTTGAAAGCAATTTCAGCTTCCTTCATTTTATTAACCGACCAAAAGGTGTAGCCCAGGGTATTGATAAGGTCTTCCGGCGGATTAATAGTATAACCCATTCTTGCAGAAATACCCTGGAAATGTTTTTCGATGTTGCTGAGGGAAGTAAGGGTGACATTGGCTTCTTCCTGCGGAAACCCGGGCATAGTATAAAAATTATAAATAAAACGCAGGGCATCATATAAACCCTCCACGGTAGAAGAATTGTGATTATCGTTTATATAATATTTGCTGCTGTAGGTCAGTCCATTTTGGGGGTTATTATGAATAATATCGTTCAAAAGCAGGATATCCCTAATGTGCTCTGTAAGTCCCGAGGTATCTGTTCTTACCAGTGCGGTATCTAACCCTAAAGGCATCGTGTTGGCGATGTTCAGAAAAAATGTTGTTTCGCTGAAATCTTCACCGGCAAATACCTCTTTTGCTTTCTTTACCAGTACGCCATTGTCCCACCACAAACTTGGGTCTAATGCGATGTAGGCATTAAAAAGATGCGGATGGGTAAGAAGCGCGTACACCACTTCCAGCCCCGAAATAGAGTGGCCGCCAAATATTTTATAAGGCGCCGTAGGATAGGTTGAATCAATATATGGTATCAGTTCTTTTTCCATGAATGCTAGAAACTGTTCACCACCACCGGTTGCATCCCCAGCTTCATCTGAGCCTTCAGTTGTGTCGACAACTTTTGTTGGTGTAAAGTCCCGCATTCTGTCTGTATTAGTTATACTTACTACGATCATGTTTGGACACACGCCTGAGCCGCTCAGCCAATCCAGCATACTTACTGCCAAAGAAAAATAAGCACTGCCATCGAGTAAATAAATAACTGCATATTTTGTTTTTACCGTGCTGTTCGCAGCGCCTTTCGGAACATGAACGTATAGTTGCCTTTCTTCATGCAATATGGCAGAATAAACACTATCGTGTTTGCCTATTGTAAGTACATCGTTAGTTTGTGCAGTACTCTGCAACAGCAGTAAAGAAAAAATGCCTGTAAAAAAAAGCTTGCTCATAATAGAAGTTTTGTGTTTAAGTAAATATATTCTTTCCTGCTGTACTTTGCTTTGCTAATGTGACATTGGGGATAAGGAAAAGGACGGTAATTCAATAATAAACTTGCTTCCCTCACCTTCTTTCGTTTCCACTCTTATTTCTCCACCATGTACTTTGATGATATCATAACTTAAACTCAATCCCAATCCTGTTCCTTGTCCTGTTGGTTTAGTAGTAAAGAATGGTTGAAATATTTTATCAACCATGTGTTGAGGGATGCCATTGCCATTATCTTTTACTGAAATCAAAATCTTATCACCATTCTTTTTTGTACTTACAGAAACGGTTGGTTTGTAATTTTCTTCAGCCGTTCTCTTCTTCTCATTAATTGCATAAAACGCGTTGTTGAAAAGATTAATAAACACTCTTCCAATATCCTGCGAAACGATATTTATCTTACCAATCGTTTCATCAAAGTCAGTTTTTATATCTGCATTGAAACTTTTGTCTCTTGCACGCAAACCGTGATAACTCAACCTTAAATATTCGTCACACAAAGCATTGATATCAGTTGGTTCTTTTACGCCTGTGCTTGACCGTGAGTGTTGCAGCATGCCTTTTACTATTGCATCAGCACGTTTACCATGATGATTTATTTTTTCTTCATTACTTTTTATATCATCAGCAATTTCATTTGCCAATTGCAAGTTGCCGGTTGCTAATTCATTTTTTAATTCTTCAATCATTTCACTGTTCACTTCACTAAAATTATTGACGAAGTTCAGGGGGTTTTGTATCTCGTGGGCTATGCCCGCTGTGAGCTCTCCAAGTGAAGCCATTTTTTCTGACTGGATGAGTTGGGCTTGTGTAGATTTCAATTCTGAAAGAGCACTTTCAACTTTTTCTTTCTGCTGTTGCAGTATCGTATTTCCTTTTTTCCTTTGATTGCTATGCCTCCATTGTATGAAAGCAATAACCAGGCAAAATAAAACAACAGTTAGAAAAACATAAATTAAAATTTTACTGCGGCTTTTTTGTAGTTGGAGTACGCGCGCTGCTTCCTGTTCTTTTTTGCTGAGCTGTTGGTCAAATTGAAACTGTTGAATCCCGATAGCATTGCTGTTCGCATGCATTACGTCCTTAAGGCTATCTTTTATGATAAGGTATTTGTAAGCACTGTCGCGGTTACCGGATTTTTCATAGCAGGTGCTTAGCAGCCCGGCAGCAGAAGTTTCTGCTGCGGGGTCGGTTATCAACAACGACAGTTTGTACGCTTCCCCCGCCTGGCTAATGGCTTCAGCTATTCGCCCCTGGTACAAATAAGAGTAAGAGGAAAAAATATAAAAATAATTAAGCAGGAACTCCCCCGATTCCCTGCAACTGTCTATAGCCATAGATATGACTGAATCCGCTTTTTGGTAATTTCTTTTATTAAATAAATAATAACCTGACCAATACCAATAGGTAATCGTTTCCGCAGCAAACTCCTTTGAGTTTGTTGCAACAGCATCCATCTTTTTGTAATAGAAAATAGCGGAATCCTCTTTGTTGTTGTTTAGATAAATCTGCCCGATAATTCCATATAGATGAAGTGCCTGATCGAAGAACGGGTCTTTGTTGAATTTTAAATTAGCAATTCCCCTGAGAGAATTATCTAACGCTTCCCTGTAATCATCTAAATTTGAATACACCCAGGCGAGGTCATAATACAGTGCGGACAAATAATCCTTGATATGATACTGCTCTGAAATGTCAAGCCCTTTAAGAGCCATCTCAAGGGTTTCTTTGTACCGGCCTGTATTATTATAATAAAAACTTAACCGCGCATAAGCCAATGCAAGGTATTTTTTGTCAGTAATCGCAAATGCGGTATTTATATTTTCATTGCAGTAATAAAAAGTGCTATCCTCTTTATCATTGAAAAACATGTTGTACATCGAGAGGCTATCAAGAGTCATACATTTGGCCGAATCAGTCATATCAGTTCGCAGTTTATTCTGCAACCGGCTGATTGTTGGGTTTTGAGCCATCACTGAATTAATATTCAGCAAGATCACAATAATGAATAGAGACTTTTTCATCAAATATATTTATGAAGTTATGTTTCTCTGCAAGAAAATTATAAACTCACTTCCTTCTCCTTCTTTGCTCCGAACCTTTATTTCCACCCCATGCGCCTTCACAATATCATAACTCAAACTCAAGCCAAGCCCCGTTCCTTCGCCTGTCGGTTTTGTAGTAAAGAAAGGTTGGAAAATTTTATCCACTACTTTTTGAGAAATGCCGCTACCGTTATCACTAACGGTAATCCACACACTATTTCCTGATTTCCTTGTACTTACTGAAACTGTCGGCTGAAACTCTTTGCCTAATACCTCTTGCCTTTTACTTACTGCGTAAAATGCATTGTTGTACAGATTCAACAACACTCTGCCAATATCTTGTGGCATGATATTTACTTTCCCGATCGCCGCAGCAAAATCAGTCTTGATTTCAATATTCAAATTCTTATCCTTGGCTCTTAATCCGTGGTACGACAGACGCAAATATTCTTCCACCAGTTTGTTGATGTCTGTTGGTTCTTTTATGCCCGTACTTGTACGTGAATGTTCAAGCATACTTTTTACAATCGCATCGGCGCGTTTGCCGTGATGAAGAATTTTTTCAAGATTTTGTTTTACATCGTCCGCAATCTCTACTGCTTCTTGCTGATTACCGGTTACCAATTCTGTTTTCATTTCATCTATCAATTCATTACTTACTTCCGAAAAATTATTGACAAAATTTAACGGATTTTGAATTTCATGAGCAATACCCGCGGTTAGCTCTCCAAGCGAAGCCATCTTCTCAGACTGGATCAATTGTGCCTGTGTGGTTTTGAGTTCAGCTAAAGTTCCTTCCACATTTCTTTTTTGTATTTCTATTTCTTCCTTTTGTTTTTGCAATAATGCATTTGCTTTTTGCCTGTGTTTATTATTGCGATATAGCAAAAGAGTAATCAATATAAACACACCAATCCCTGCGAGTAGTGCGAAAATCCGGACCCTGGTCTGTGTTTGTATCTTTTCCTCCTCCAGTTTTTTAACTTTCATTATTTCATCAAAATCCCTGTTTTTAAATGCAAGCAGGTTTGTTCTCTCCGCATTGGCCACGCTATCTTTTATTACAGAGGCTAATTTTAAATAAGCAAAAGCACTGTCTGGTTTATTTTGTTGGGCATAGACAGATGAAAACAAACTGTATGCATCTGAAATGCCCGATGGTAAGCTCACTTCTTTAAAAGTTTCCAACGCTTTTCGGGCATAGAACATACTTGTGTCCGGATTTTTTTCAGCCTGGTATAGATTTGCAAGTGAAAGATAACTCTCTCCAAGTCCTGAAAGATTAGCTTGTTCCGCATTAATTTTCGCCGACTTTAATAATGCATCCCTCGATAAACCAAAGTCCCCCTTCTTTTGATAAATGTTCCCGATGGACATTAAAACATTGCCTTCATATTTTCTAAAGACATCCGAGCTATTATATAATGACAAGGCCTCTTGCTGAAAAAAGAGCGCTGAGTCCAATTTATCAAGGGCAAAATAAACATATCCGAGTCCTGAGTTTGTGACTTCCAGCAGAGTGGTATCCCGAACAGATGCAGCAAGGCTTCTTGCTTCAAATGTGTTTGAAATTTGAGTATTGGTATTGCCCATATGTCCATACAATTGCCCGATACCATTCAGAATCCAGGCTAAAAGGTCAAGCCGGGCATCTTTGGGATCCGGACTTTTGGATGTATTCCATGCATTATGTGTTAAATTCCATGCATTCTTTTCGCTGGCTATATCCCTGGCAATTTTTTGAGCCTCTAAATACGACTCAAGTGATTTGGGATAATTTCCCAATTGTTCCAGCATGTATCCCATCCCGTTTAAAGCGTCGGCTTCATACATACGTAAATTTAATTTTCTTGAAATTGGCAATTCCTTTTCAAAATACGAAAGGGCACTATCGCGGTTTATCTCGGCATAATACCATCCCAGTTGATCGTAAATATTCATCCTGGCTGTATCGCTTGGCGCATTACCCAGGAGCATTTGCAAACTGTCTAATTGGGATGGCCGTGATTGTGCAATAAGAAGGACTGGAAAAAATAAAAAGAAACCGGTCTTGACAAATAATTTCATGCAACTCTTTTTAATCAATTGGTAATTCAATAATAAACTCAACGCCTGCGTCCCGTCCGACGGGGTTGTCCGGGCGGGCTTCTTTGCTTTTCACCTTTATCTCTCCACCATGTGCTTTTACAATATCATAGCTCAAACTCAAGCCTAAACCAGTTCCGCTACCAGTTGGCTTCGTAGTAAAGAATGGCTGAAATATTTTATCGACGATGTTTTGTGGAATACCGTTTCCGTTATCGGTAACTTTTATTTCGACTTTGTCATTTATTTTTTTTGTGCTAACGGTAACTACTGGCTGATACCCGGCTTCGACAGGCTCAGCCTGACAAGCTTTTTGCTTTTCGTTCACTGCATAAAATGCATTGTTGTATAAATTCAGCAGTACTCTTCCCATATCCTGACCAACGATATTTATTCTTCCGATGCTGTTATCAAAATTGGTTTTTATCTCAGCATTGAAATTTTTGTCTTTCGCTCTTAAACCGTGATAAGACAATCTTAAATATTCGTCAGCCAATGCATTGATATCAGTTGGCTCTTTTGCACCTGTGCTTGACCGCGAGTGCTGCAGCATACCTTTTACAATGGCATCGGCACGTTTGCCGTGATGGTTTATTTTTTCTTCATTGGCGATTACATCATTAATCAATTCATTTTGTAAATCGTCGTCTCTTTCTGCAGTCGGTTTTAAGCGTTCAGTCTTCAACTCTTCCAGCATCTCCTTATTCACTTCAGAAAAATTATTTACAAAATTCAACGGGTTTTGAATTTCATGTGCAATGCCAGCAGTGAGTTCGCCAAGTGAAGCCATTTTTTCAGATTGGATTAATTGTTGTTGTGTAGATTTTAATTCTGAAAGTGTTGTTTGCAAAAATTTGTTTGCTTTTTGTTTTTGACGATTATTCCGATAAAGAATCAAGGCGATAACCAATACTATTGTCAACACGGCAAGCAATCCATATTGTTTCAGCTTATTTTTATAATTAATTTTTGCATCTGCAATTTCTTTTTGGTGTTCCCCCGATTGTGTTACCAGTGTTTGTATGGCTTGTAAACTATTTGCACCAAACAAGCTATCCTTATATACGTCCGCAATTTTAAGATACCGCAATGACTCTTTAATATCCTTCGATTCATACAATGACGATAACATTGATGCTGCTTCCTGGATGGTTTTCTTTTGCGAGATTGATTCTGATTCTTCAAGCCCTTTTTTTGCATAATAAATTGCAGAGTCGGGCTGGCTGCTTTCTTTATAAAACGATGCTAACTTGATATAAGCTGAAGAAGAAGATCTGCGCTCATTATTTTTAAGTGCTACCTGGAGGCTTTTTTGATAGAAATTCAACGCCTCAGCCTTGTTTCCCGTTTTCATTTTTATGTTGCCTGATATTTCATAAAGCTGAGGCTCCTCCCTGTTTATTTTTTGGAAATCTTTCATAGCCTGTTGGTCGTAAAACATTGCCGAATCCAGTTGATTCATTTCTTCAAAGGCTGTGGCCAGGTCTTTTTTTGCATAACCCATCGATTCCATATTACCATCAGCCTCACACATCAACTTTTGCTCATGCAAATAACTTAATGCTTTAGGATAATCTTTTAATACTATGTATACCTCGCCAAGAGCATTCAAAGCGCCACTATAGTCTCTTAATCCATTTGCCTTTGCGATGTCAATCGCTTTAAATGCCGTTTCAAAAGCTTTCGGTAAATTACCCATCTGTCCAAGCGTAATACACATAAATTGTAATGCGAGTACTTCACCCTGTACGTAATTAATCTTACGTGCAGATTCCAAAGCCTGTTGCCCATAGAAAAGGGAAGAATCAGAATTTCCCAGGCGATATAACAAACATAAATATGCCTGTTGCTTAATTCTGGTTGTATCGTCCTTTGCAACAGCGATTTGATGCTGCAGGCTGTCGACTGCCTTCTTTGTTTGTGAAAAACCAGGACTAAATACAATCGAAATCAGAAGGGTGAAAAAGAATGTCTTTGCCATGGATAGAATTATACCGGTAATTGAATTATAAACTCACTTCCTTCACCTTCTTTGCTCTCCACTTTTATTGTTCCGTTATGCTCCTTGGTGATGATATCATACGCTAAGCTTAAGCCAAGTCCTGTTCCTTGCCCTGTTGGTTTTGTTGTAAAGAATGGCTGAAAGACTTTTTCAATAATGTTTGATGGAATGCCGTTGCCGTTATCGGTTACTATGATCTCAATACCCCCATCCCCTAAAAAGGTGTTCTTAGCAGCGTTATTATTTACAGGCTTGATACTTCGCGTACTAACAGTAACAAGCGGCTTGTATTGCTCCCCTTTAGGGGATGGGGGATTACTTACTGCATAAAATGCATTGTTAATTAAGTTCAATAATACTCTTCCAATATCCTGCGGAACAATATTTATTTTACCAATGCTCTCATCAAAATCTGTTTTTATTTCAGCATTGAATGTTTTGTCTTTTGCACGCAAGCCATGATAACTTAATCTTAAATATTCATCTGCAAGCTTATTAATATCTGTTGGTTCTTTTATGCCCGTGCTTGTGCGTGAATGTTCCAACATTCCTTTTACAATACTATCAGCACGCTTGCCGTGATGATTTATTTTTTCTGAATTTTCTATTACATCATTAGCGATTGATTTTACTTCATCAATATTTCCTTTATCTGCTTCATCTTTTAACTCTGAAAGTAATTCTTGATTGACATCAGAAAAATTATTTACGAAGTTTAACGGGTTCTGAATTTCATGTGCAATGCCCGCAGTTAGTTGTCCAAGTGAAGCCATCTTCTCAGATTGGATGAGCTGGGATTGGGTGGATTTTAAGTTCGTTAGTGATTCTTCCAGTTCCTTGGTTCGGTTTGCGACTTTCTCCTCCAATATCCTGTTTGCTTCTTTAAGATTACGGGAGCGATAGGCAATAAATGACCATAAGGCGGCAACAAAAACAAAGACATACGTCAAGTAAGCCCACCATGTTTGCCACCACGGCGGATGAATTATAATGGCAATTGATGATATTTTTTTACTCCACACCCCGTCGCTGTTAGCTGCTTTCACCTGAAAATTATAAGCACCAGGTAAAAGATTGTTATAAGTAACTGAGCGTTCTGTGCCGGCTTGTATCCAGTTTTTGTCGTAGCCATCCAGTTTATAGGCATACTGCGTCGCAGCCGCACTTTGATAATGTATTCCCAGGTAATGGAATGTGAGCCGGTTTTCGTTGTAGTGCACATCAAAATGGTCGTGCCCAAAAACTAATAAGGTCGAATCTTCGGAATAATTATTTCCGGTCTGCGGCTTGGTAAACGACACAGATTCAATATGAACCAAGGGAGGAGTAATGTCAGCATGGTATTGATCCGGGTTGAATTCCATAAAGCCGTCAGATGTAGTAACGAGAAAATTTCCTTCATTTGTTTTGAAGCCTCCGTAATCAATGTGAACCGGCAGGCCGGATGCAGCGTCAAAGAAATGGACAGGGCCTGATATCCGGATTAAAAAGGGTGATGCCTCTTGGCGACGTAAGCCACAGCATTCCGGAACTATCTTCTAAACAACTATACACTGCATTAAATAGCAGGCCGTTCTTTTCCGTAAACTGTCGTGATGTGCCTGTCTTCGGATTAAAATGAAAAAGACCGCCCTCCCAGGTTCCTATCCATAACCATCCATTCTTATCTTCAAGGATAGTCCTTATTCTTGTGAAGCCTGTGGGGAAATTGTAGTATATAGTAAAAGTGCTATCCTTACGGTTAAAACGATTTAACCCTCTAAGGGTTCCTAGCCACAGCGTTCCTTGCTTGTCTTCATATATAGAATATATCATAGCAGAAGAAAGTTCTTCTTTCTTTGAAAGGTTGAGAACGTGTAAGTTCCATGGCTGCATATGCGAAGTGAGTGATTTTATCATTTTGGGGATCAACACTGTACAGTCCTTTTAAGGCAGTGCCTGCCCATATTTTTCCTTCCCTATCCTCATAGATACATTCAATGTAGTCATATGCATTTAAAGAACTGCTATCTAGTAAATAGTGTTTAAATAGTCTATTGACCGGATCGTATCTAAAAAGGCCGTAGTTCCCATCTCCATACCACATCATTCCACTTTTATCAATTGTAATGCAGCTCACATTATGAACGGTTTTTTTATAGTCAGGATAGGTAATTTTTACGGGCTTAAAGAAATCGTTGAGACGGTTCCAATACACTAGACCCGTATTCGTGGCAAGCCAAATATTACCTTTTGAATCTTCTGCATAATCATTTACTTTGCCGTAAGAATAAGCATTCTCTTCATTGTTTTTCGGGTAAATAGTAAAAAGTGACGCGGTTTTATCTACCCATTGCAAACCGCCACTCAGTTCACTTAACCAAAGGTCGCCAGACTCGTCTGTAAACATATTTACAATATCATTAGTTTGAAGAGCTTTCGGGTCACGCGGATTAGCAGGATAATTTGTAAAGATTTTATCTTTTGTATTGAAATAGAAAAGTCCTTTATGAGGATTGCTATACCAGAGATTACTGGCTGTATCTTGTGTAAGGTTACAGGATCCATTACCGGAAACAATTGTTGAAACTGCGTTGTAATTGCTAAATGTGCCCGAGTGTGGGTTGAAGAGTGAGATTCCATTTTGTGTTCCTATCCAAAGACGTTTGTCTTTATCTTCCAGCGCTGCAAGAACAACGTTCGATCCTATACTTGCGGAATCATCGGGATCATGTTGGTACGTTTTAAATGTATGATCGTTCGTGTTGAAACAAATTAATCCGTTAGGCAAGGGATTTTGATTTCTTCCCGTATCCGGCACGGCATCATCATCCATCCAAAGCATACCCGGCTGAGAAGAAGGTATGAAAAAAAAATATCTTCCCGGCGTATGCAGCGTTTTCCCGGCAATCCTGTAGCCCTTAAAATGATTGGTTGCACTATCATACTCATATAAACCGTTGTTGGTAGCCATCCAAATGTGACCTGAATGATCTTTGGCCAGGGAATAAAATTGTGTGGCATCCAGATGATGCGCCCCCGAATCATTATGACTAAAGTGCTGCCACCTGCCTGTTTTTTTATTGAAACAATTCAGAAAATATTTGTTTGCGCTCGATGAAATAGACCAAATATTTTCAGAGCCATCTTCCTGAATGGCAACAACAAAATTCGCGGCAGAGTCAGATGAAAAATAAACAGGTTGCCTGAAAGTGTCAGTTGCACGGTCATATCGAAACAATCCTTTATTATTTGTTCCCACCCATAATTTACCTTCATGATCCTCGTATAGGTAACTGACACCCGAAAGAAAACCTATTCCCAGATTCGTCAGGTATACCTTAACATGATAACCGTCATACCGAACGAGGCCGGCACTAGTCCCAGCCCATATATAGCCGTACTTATCCTGCAGTACAGCCGTGGGAGTTCTTTTTGGCAGACCGTTTTCCACCGTGAGATGATAGAATCGAAGCGTTTTATGCTGCGCATAGCCACCAATGGTTATCAACAACAACAAAAAAATTGCAATTTTTTTCATTTCCTGCCGATTATATTTTATAAATGAATTCCCGTCATAATAAGAAGCTGCAGCATTAAATTGGCAATCGTAAAACAAACTTTGTTGCGTTGCCTTCCTTACTTTCCAATTTAATTTCCCCGCCATGCGCCTTTACAATATCATAACTTGTCTGAATCACGGATTGCCACGGATGGATGGATTTCACTGATTTTTTCATTCTTGATAATAATTATTTTATTCGAAGTAATTTCTGTTTCCAATCAGTGTCATCCTTTAATCTTTATAATCCGTGATTCAGACAACAGGTAATTGAATCATAAACTCTGTTCCTTCACCCTCTTTTGTTTGTACCTTTATCTCTCCACCATGCGCTTTCACAATATCATAGCCCAACGATAAACCTAAACCGGTGCCACTTCCCGTTGGTTTGGTAGTGAAGAAAGGTTGAAATATTTTTTCTTTGATGGATTCCGGAATACCATTACCGTTATCCTCTACTGAGATGCTAATTTTTCCAGTTTCTTTTTTCGTACTCACACTTACGGTCGGATAATATCCGGGTATGTTTTGTTTTGATTTTTCATTTACTGCGTAAAAAGCATTATTGATTAAATTCAACAACACTCTTCCAATATCCTGCGCAATGATATTTGCTTTTCCAATGCTGCTGTCAAAATCTGTTTCCATTTTTGCATTGAAGTCTTTGTCTTTAGCTCTTAAACCGTGATATGCCAATCGCAGATATTCATCACACAAAGAATTGATATCTGTTGGTTCTTTTTTTCCAGTGCTGGCTTGTGAGTGTTGCAGCATTCCTTTTACAATATTGCCGGCACGCCTGCCATGATGATTTATTTTTTCAAGATTTTGTTTTAAATCATCAGCAATTGCATTGGCATCTTCATAATTGGATTTTGATAATTCATCTTTCATCTCATCAATGAGCTCTGTACTCACCTCTGAAAAATTATTCACGAAGTTTAATGGATTTTGTATTTCATGTGCAATGCCTGCTGTGAGTTCGCCAAGGCTGGCCATTTTTTCGGATTGGATAAGCTGCGATTGAGTGGATTTTAATTCTTCTAAAGTAGCTTCTACCTTTTCTTTTTGCTTTGTAATAAGTTTATTAGCTTTTTGTTTTTGCTTGTTATTTCTAAACTGGATAAAGGCAATTACCAATACTGCAAACATTACAACGCCCAATGACGCGATAGCAAAGTATTGTTGGCTTTTAATTCGTTTGGCATCTGCATCTTTTTTATCCTGTTCTGCTTTGGCAATTGCTTGTTTCTTTTCATAATCATATTTCATTTGAGCCTGAACTGTTGCTTTGGTATCTTCTTCCGTTTTTACACTATCGTTATAAATATGAAATAGCTGGTAATTTTTATAAGCGTTCTTGTAATTACCCTGGAGACTGTCAATTCTTGATAGATTATAATAATCACGGCTGATGGATAAATAAAGCGAATATTCTTTATTAATTTTCAGGCTGCTGTCCAGGTAATTTTTTGCCTGGGTTAATTTTCCAAGTTTAATATCTATTTGCCCGAGACCGCTGAAACAAACCGCGATATTTATCGGGTATTCACTCCTTGAAATATTTAAAGCAATAAGTTCGCTTTCTTCAGCTTTTTGATATTTATAAGCGGCTTCCGATTTATTTTGACTACCATACGCGGAATCTCCCTGCTTTTCATAAATATCCGCAATACCTTCATTAATCATCTCAATTTGGGTAGGTATTCCAAGGTCTTTGAAAGTTTGCAATGCTTCCGCAAATTTATCAAGCGCTTCTGGGTATTTTCTTTGGCTAGAGTAGGCGCTTCCAATTGAAGAAAGGCATTCACCGATCCCTTTTTTATTATCTAGTTCCTTGTCCAATTTCAACGCATAAAGAGAATTTTTGATTATTTCTTCAGAATTATCGGGAGAATAACCAAGAATATTAACGATATTATGAAAACCCTCGGCAATCAGCTTTTTATTCCCGGTTTGTTCTCTTATTTTTTGTGCATCATAACTGCATTCTACCGCCTTGCCAAAATTACTTTCCAGCGAATATGCAGTTGCCATACGATCATAACAATCTATAGTATTTTGTTTATTCCCAGCTTCCACATAAAGAGCCAAGGCTTTTTTAAAATATTCAGATTCGTTAAACTGGTCTTTTTTAGCTCCGTAAGCTGTTCCCAGTTTCAGATAACCATCTGCTATTCCTGGTTTATAATTGATTTTTATGGCTAATGCGAGTGCTGCCATGGAATTTTGCATTGCTTTTTCATAATCACGATCGGTCCAATAATGATAAATATATAAATAATCAAGTGTGTTTATTTTATTAGTATCTTCTTTTTCGGTTAACAAAACTTTCTCAAGTGAATCAACATAATTATCTTGTGCAGGCGCCATACGACAAGCAATAACAAGAAGAATAAGCAGAAATAATTTAGTGAGTATTTGTTTCATTGTACAGTTATTGGTAGATGAATGCTAAATATTGTTCCCTCATTTTCCTTGCTCCCTACTTTTATTTCCCCACCATGCGCCTTCACAATATCATAGCTCAAACTCAATCCCAGTCCTGTACCGCTTCCTGTTGGCTTTGTGGTAAAGAACGGTTGAAAGATTTTATCGATGATATCCCGCGGAATGCCGTTTCCGTTATCGGCAACTTTTATTTCGACTTTGCCATTTATTTTTTTTGTGCTAACGGTAACTGCTGGCTGGTAACCGGCTTCGACAAGCTCAGCCTGACAAGCTTTTTGTTTTTCAGTTACTACATAAAAAGCATTGTTGTATAAATTCAATAACACTCTTCCGACGTCCTGGGGGATGATATTGATTTTACCAATCGTCGCATCAAAATCTGTCTTGATTTCTGCAGTGAAATCTTTGTCTTTAGCTTTAATACTTTGATAAGCTAATCTCAGGTATTCATCTGCCAAGGCATTGATATCAGTTGGCTCTTTTACACCTGTGCTTGACCGTGAGTGCTGCAACATTCCTTTTACAATACTATCTGCCCGCTTGCCGTGATGATTTATCTTTTGTTCATTCTCCTTTATGTCTTTCGCAATTACTTTTACTTCATCATAATTTCCCTTGTCAACTTCATCAACCAATTCACTAATCAACTCAGCGTTCACATCAGAAAAATTATTGACGAAGTTTAACGGATTTTGTATCTCATGCGCAATGCCTGCGGTAAGCTCACCGAGCGAAGCCATTTTTTCTGATTGTATAAGTTGGGATTGGGTCGATTTAAGTTCGGATAAAGTACTTTCAAGATTATCTTTTTGTTTTTGTATCTGTTCATTTTTCTTATGTAGCAAATCGTTGGCTTTTCGTTTGCTCCGGATATTTCTAAGCAATAGAAAAGTGATAATCAGGACCACTATTACCACACCCAGGAGGAGATAAAATCTTATGCTGTTTTTGTACTGTTGTTGTGCTTGTTTTTTTGCCTGAACTAATTCCTGTTCCTGCAGTGCCTGGTCAAAAGATAAATTTTGGGCCTGTAATATTTTATTTTGATTATACACACTATCTTTTAGCACAACATAATCATGCATGTACTTAAAAGCACTGTCATATTGGTGACTGCTTTGATACAATTCAGCTATGAGCGAATCAGCGTTCACCTGGCTTTGTGGATCGTCCGTATTTTGGAGCGCCTTTAATGCTTCTCTTGCATAAAAAAGAGCAGAATCCCGTTGCCCTGTTTTGCGAAACAAAACAGCCATCCCCAATTCCGAACGTGCAAGCACATCCAGGCGATGGGACCGGACAGCAGAAGGAATACTTTTTCTGTAAAAGAAAAAAGCCGAATCGTATTTTTTCAATTGAAAATAATCAACGCCAAGTTCAGACGTAGAAAGTGCAAGACGAGCTTGTATTTCACTGGACGAATAGGTTGTCGGTAAATGATAGATTAATAATTCGTATTTCAAAGCAGAGTCCGGCGCATGTAGCCTTGAAAAGGCTTCAGCAATGCAGTTGTTGGCAATCCATTTATATAATTCTATTGTTGCAGTATCCCGGAAAATCCCTGAATCTGCCAGATCCATCAATTTTCTCTGGTAATCCAATTCTTTTTTATGATCTCCCATACCGCTATATATCCATCCTGTTTGCCTGGTTTGGAAAAATAAGGCATCATAATCTTTAACCTCACTTGCCTTTGCAAGGTTATCTAAAGACAGTCTGAGGGCCTCAGGATAATTACCGGTATAAGTCAGGTAGCTGGTCATGTTATAACGGGCTCTGATTTCACCTTTTACATATTTTGCTTTTTGCGCTAAATCAAGAGCTTGCTGCAAATACCAGAAAGAAGAATCATTTCTTTTCATTCCAAAACCAAACTGATCACCTATACTGATCATCAGCTTCACTTTGCCGGTATCTGTTTTTTCTTTGCTGAGCAATAGTTGAAGGTTGTTTGTAGTTCTATCCTGGGCATAGAGAGCTGCTGCAGAGAAAATGATAAAAACTAAAACTGTAAATCTTTTCATTCAAATGAATTTAAAATTTTCGTTAGCAGGTAAATGAACGATAAATCCCGTCCCTTCCCCTCTTTTGTCTCCACTTTTATCTCTCCCTCATGTGCTTTCACAATATCCTAGCTCGTCTGAATCACGGATTGCCACGGATGGATGGATTTCACTGATTTTTTCATTCTTGATAATAATTATTTATTCGAAGTAATGCCTGTTTCCAATCAGTGTCATCCTTTAATCTTTTGATCCCTGATTCAGACAACAGGTAATTCAATAACAAACTCTGTCCCCTCTCCTTCTTTACTCACCAGTTTTATCTCCCCGCCATGCGCTTTCACAATATCATAACTCAAACTCAATCCTAATCCTGTCCCACTTCCGGTTGGTTTGGTAGTGAAGAAGGGCTGAAATATTTTATCCAGTACTTTTTGCGGAATGCCGTTGCCGTTATCTTTTACACAGATCAGAATTTTATCACCGTCTTTTTTTGTGCTGACAGAAACTGCTGGCTCATAACCGGCTCCGACTGGCACAGCCTGACAAGCTTTTAGCTTTTCAGTCACAGTGTAGAAAGCATTGTTGATTAAGTTAAGAATTACACGCCCGATATCCTGCGGTACGACATTTATTTTTCCAATATCATTATCGAAATCAGTATTTATTTCCGCATTGAAACTTTTGTCTTTTGCTTTTAATCCATGGTAAGCTAATCTCAAATATTCATCTGCCAAAGCATTTATATCAGTTGCTTCCTTTGCACCTGATGTTTGTCGGGAATGCTGCAACATACCTTTTACAATGGCATCTGCACGTTTACCATGATGGTTTATTTTTTCTTCGTTCTCTTTAATATCATTAGCAATTTCTTTTACTTCTGTGGTATTTCCTTTATCAACTTCTTCAACTAATTCACTTATCAACTCCCGGTTCACATCGGAAAAATTATTCACGAAGTTTAACGGGTTTTGAATTTCATGAGCAATGCCAGCAGTGAGTTCTCCCAGAGAGGCCATCTTCTCCGACTGGATCAGTTGTCTTTGTGCCTCTTTAAGATCTTCTTTTTCTCTTGCAGTTTCTTCCTCTGCTTTTTTAATCGTAAAAAATGCATAAGCGCCAATGGCAGCAGAGAGCATCGGCAGGCCCACCACAGTGTTCCAGCGTTGTGCACTTATTAAACCCTGCGAAACCGTTACAACTGGTATTTGGTGTAAATCGTCAATTACAAAAACCGCTATAAAGCATAACCCCGTTATAATTACGAATGAAATGATATATTTTGTGTCGGCCGGAGGAAAGAGGAAAAATTGTAAAAAAATAATAAATGGTAAAAATGTAAAGTTTAAACTCCCTAATGTGAAGACGATAGCATAAATTGTTACGAAAAAAATTGCCGAACTGCTGAACCAGGCGCTGGCTAAAATCCGCTTTCCCATATAATTGAAAAACAGAACTAAAGCAATCATTACAAAATGTATAGACTGGATGAAAGCAATAACCCCCTGTCTGTAATAAACAGAAAGAACAATATTTTGAATAATAAAAAAGCAAATAATCAGTGCAAGAGAATTTGCAAAGCGTATATGTTTATTGCCGGTTACATCATTTTGTTTTCCTGTGCCGATGTTTATAAGATATTTAAACCAATTCATAGATATTACATTGTATTTATATAAACCGGTATTTGAATTATAAATTCACTTCCTTCACCTTCTTTTGTTTCCACTTTTATTTCCCCACCATGTGCCTTTACAATATCATAACTCAAACTCAATCCTAACCCTGTCCCTTGTCCTGTTGGTTTTGTTGTGAAGAAGGGTTGAAAGATTTTATCCAGTACTTTTTGTGGAATGCCGTTGCCGTTATCTTTTACACAGATCAAAATTTTATCATCGTCCTTTTTTGTGCTGACAGAGACCGTTGGTTTATACCCGGCTTCGACAGGCTCAGCCTGACAAGCTTTTTGTTTTTCATTTACTGCATAAAATGCATTGTTGATCAGGTTCAATATTACCCTGCCTATATCCTGCCGTATCACATTGATTTTTCCGATTGCCTGATCAAATGAGGTATTGAATTCGGCATTAAAACTTTTATCCTTTGCACGCAGGCCATGATAGGCCAGGCGCAGGTATTCGTCGCACAATGCGTTGATGTCTGTTAGTTCTTTTTGTCCCGAACTGCTTCTTGAATGTTGCAACATTCCCTTTACAATTCCATCTGCACGTCTGCCATGATGATTTATCTTTTCTAAATTTTGTTTCACATCCTCGGCAATAGCCAAAGCATCTTCTACATTTCCCTTTGCCAGTTCTTCTTTCATCTCTTCCAGCAACTCATTGCTTACATCGGAGAAATTGTTGACGAAGTTCAATGGGTTTTGTATCTCGTGGGCAATCCCGGCGGTGAGTTCTCCCAGTGAAGCCATCTTTTCAGATTGTATCAATTGTTTTTGTGTGGCCTGCAATTCATCCAGGGTGTGATCCACCTGTTTCTTGGCGGCTTCCAGTTTATTGAAATCTTCATACCGGGCATAGGCGGTGGAGAATGCATCGGCGAGATTTTGTACCAACTGTAATTCCTCATCATTCAGTGGTGCGGTATTACCGGCATAGAGCATGCCTTGCAGAAAAGGAAGAAAATGTAAATAGAGATCAGTTGGACGATTTTCAGTAAGATAATTTTCGCCGCTGGCGATGGCACCCTGTTGTACCAGGTTACTGGTAAATTCTGCGAACTGTGCTTCATCCCAATGTTGTTTAAATACTTCTTTTTTGCGCCAGTGTGCCAGGATCTGTATTGCCTGTCCCTGTGTATTAAAGAGCAAATCAAAAGCAGCAATTGCCTTGCCGTCCGGTGTAGATAAAAATGTATGCACCTGCTCCCTTTCTTCGTCCACGATAAACACACCGCAGCGGATAAACGGAACACCAAGTGCCATTAATTCATTCCACACTAAAGGGGTGATCCTTTCCAGGTCCTTTGTGGTTCGCATAGAGGCAATCTCGGCCCGTACCCTGTCGACCGATGCACGTTTGATTGCTTCTCTTGCCTGCGCTTCTGCTTTTTGAAGATCGAGGAAACGCACATACGCCTGGTCAAATACCCGCGCAAAACGTTTCATAGTATCTGCCTCGTCATCTGAAACAAGCTTGCCCAAAAAACTATTGATGAAAATGGACGAACTTTTTGCGAAAGCAATTGACTGCGAATAACCTTCGGATTGCATGACCATCTGCTTCACTTCATCGGGCAGATATTTGAAATCTGTTTGTGAGAAAAGATATTCGCACATCCGGTTCTTTTCTTCGAAAGAGTAGGTTTTGGCAAAAAAGTCAACCCCGCTCTCTTTTGCGTGAATGTGATCAGCAATAATGGTGTCTTCTGTATATGGGAGCCTGAATAAATTTGCGGTAATAAGATCAGGTGCTGCTACCCATTGCAATTGATCTCTTGTTCCTTCTACGTACACAGAGATAGTAACGCCTCCCTCCACAGCTACGCCAAGAGTATGTAACCTTTCAAAGACCAATAAGACAATATCTTTTAGCTCATCGCTTTTGCGCATGGCTAAAGAGCGTGATCTCACTTTTTCCAGCGCTGCTTCAATTTGTGCTTCTCTTAGTTGCGCTTCTGCCTTTTGAAGATCAAGGAAGCGGGTATAGGTTTGCTGGAATACTTTGCCAAAACGCATCAACACTGCATTCTCCCCATCTGTATAGGGAGTTCCGGAAAAATTTTCGATATACAAACCAATATTCTCCAGCAATACACCTGATCCGGCAAGGCCGGGACAATTGAGATAATATTCCAATGTTTCCTCAGGCACGTTGGGAATAAACTTAAAAAGATCCCGGTAAAATTTGTTTTTTTCTTCAAAACCCAAATGGTAGGAAAAGAAATCCTTTCCCTTTTCTTTTGCTTCCTTAATGCTGTTATTGGGCGGAGAATCAAAACAAGGGATCGTTACCTCTGAGGGAACCAGGTGCTGATCAGCCAGCCAGATATGCAAATCATCACTTGCTTTATAATCAATAAGAAAACCGGTATGTTCAATATTAATATTTAAGTGATTGAATTGTTCATATACAAGCTGAATTACTTCTTTGAGCTCCTCACTTTTTTGCATTCCCATGCTGCGACTGCGCACTCTTTCCAATGCCGCTTCAACTTGTGCTTCTCTTGCCTGAGCTTCTGCCTGTTTTAAATCATTGAAACGGGTATAAGTAAGGTCAAAAACTTTTCCGAAGCGGCTTAAAATATCAAGACTTGCTTCTGATAATGGTGTATCACCAACAGTTTGTAATCCGCCGAAATTGTTGAAGGTGAAAGTAACCACATATCTATCCATAGCTCTCGAAGCAGCCTGTGCTTCCGGGGGTACCTTCCTGAATTCAGTTTCATTAAATAAATATTCATCGTACACTTTCTTTTCTTCTCCTTCAAGAGTGTACACATATTTTGTCTTTCGTTCCTGGTATCCTTTCATCATGGCGTGATGGAAAGGATAATCTTCAAATTTCATGTGATAAGAGTCAGGTGCTTTTTTTATGTCAGGATTTGCTGCCCATACCATGTTGGTCAATGAAGGCTCATCTATAATATTGATGATGCACCATTTTAATGTGAAATCCAATTTGGTTAATTCTTTAAAAACAGTATCTACCAATTCAGATAACTCATCAGATTTTTGCATCGCCATTGCCCTGGCCCTGACTCTTTCCAACCCCAATTCTATTTCTGCTTCTCTTGCCTGCGCTTCTGCTTTTTGCAGATCGAGGAAACGGGTATAGGTTTGTTCAAAAACTTTTCCAAAGCGAAGAAATATCTGTGTTTCATCGAATGGTTTTAAGGTAATGAATAGTACATACCCATATTTAAACGGAACGGCATGGTTCTTTTGCCAGGTTGGCAACGGATACCCACTATCAATAAATTTTTGAATGCCTTCTCTAAATGAGGGAATCTGCATGAATGCTTCATAGTATTTTTTTTGCCTTTCTCCTTCAATAACCTCTTCATACATTCCACCCTGGTTTTTCCACGCTTCATACATGCGTTCCTCTACGGGTTCGATATCATAGGGATGAGAAAAGATGCCGATACTTGTCCATTTCTGAACAATGGGGCTGTTTTTATGACATATCGCAAACGCCACTCCCTGCAGTACTGCACCCAGTTGCTGCACCTGGTCAAATAAAAGTTCTGCAGCCGGGAGTAATTCAGAACTGTTATGCATGGCCATGGTTCTGCTTCTTACTCTTTCCAGTGCGGCTTCTATCTGTGCTTCTCTTGCCTGGGCTTCTGCTTTTTGCAAATCGAGGAAGCGGGTGTACGATTGTTGGAATTCTTTGGTAAAACGTTTGAAAATATCCCAGGCTTCCGGATGCGGTTCCAGCGTAATAAACATCAAATGACCTTGTGGGAAGAAACCACAGTGGGTAACCTGGTATTTTGGCAATTCAAATCCCGAGGCCACCACACCACGCATAATATCGCCCACAACCGGGAGGCTATCCATATAGCGGTAAGTCTGGGCCAGTGATTCGCCTTCTGATTCGAACACCAGAAAATCTTCACCTCTTTTTTTAGCATCATAAATTGTTTTGAAGAACACATCTTCTGTGAGAGGTAAAGGAAGCGGATCCCCAATTTTTCCATCGGGTCCCGGATTATATCCCAGGCAATAGGTATCGTTTTCCTGCCAAATGTTGAAACCGCACGACCATGCCTGAATGCCTAATGCTTTTATTTGCTCAAACAGCAATTCTGATGTCTCTGCAAGCTCATCACTTTTCTGCATAGCCATTGTCCTTGCGCGTACTCTTTCTAGCGCTAATTGTATCTGTGCTTCCCTTGCCTGTGCTTCGGCTCTTTTCATATCTACGAACCTTCGATAAGCAAGGCCAAACACATTCGCAAATCTTCTTAGCAATGCCCGTGTTGTTTCATCCGGTTGAGCCATGGTTGTCATTACCAAAGAGCCGCCGGCAAAATCTGCTATCGACCAGTAAGCTCTTATATCTTCCGGCGCTGCGCCATTGAGGCCGGATGATAAAACTTCAAATGCTTTCGGGGTATACTGCTTCAACATTTCGAAAAACTCCTGCGCCTTTGTCCCCTCATTTATCAACACATAATCTTGTTTGTCGGATTGGTAACATTCCATCATCTCGTCAATGATCTTTACTCCACTTTTTGGAAACTGCGACTGTGTCTGAATTATATCGCCTTTCGTATTCGGTGGCCGCAGGGCCGCCCATGATTCAAAATAATCAGGCGATTCATCATAAAGATGAATAGCACAGGTCTCCAGTTCTTTCTGATCGAGCAATCCCATTTGCTTTCTTAACTCCAGTGCTACGTCTTTTAACTCCTGCGACACATGCATGGCCATTGCTCTTGCACGCACTCTTTCCAATGCTAATTCAATCTCTGCTTCTCTTGTTTGCAGCTCTGCTTGTGTGATATCCGCATACCGGCGATATGCCAAACCAAAAATATTTTTAAACCGTTCCAGTGTTTTTAATTGTTCATCAGTTATTGGTTTGAATGATGAAACACTTAATGCTCCCAAACCGATAGAATAAGAATAATAATCTACTGTTTTTGCTTTATTCAGTTTTATATCTGGTAAATAACCTAACGACTCTCTATACTTTCGCCATTCCTTCATTTCTTTTTCGGGGATGTGAACGGAAGCAAAACTGTCATTGGTCTTCTTCAATTCATTCAACCATTCTTTGATTGCTGGATGCGTTGAAGTGTCTATATCAATAGTGCCATTAACGCCATAGTCAAAGTAATAGCTCCTGATAGCATTTCTTTCTTCTTTGTAAATAATGATCTCCGTATTCCTGATATCTGAAAAGCCCAGTGATCTTAATTCTTTAAAAATAATTTCGGCCACTTTCGCCAACTCTCCCGATTTTCGAATACTCATCGCCTGAGCTCTCACTCTTTCTAATGAAGCTTCAATCCTGGCTCCGTAAGCCTGTGCTGCTGCTTTTTCAATATCCAGGTAGCGGCGATAAGCCAGTTCAAATACTTTGAGAAAACGTTTGAATAATTCCTGGCTCTTCTTATTAAGCGGATCATATGTAGAAATGCCGAGTGCAACAGGTCCCAACGAATACCAGTAATAATTAAGTGAAGCAGCTTTGTACAGGTATTTATCAATAAATACATTGGTCGTTTTCTGGTAGGCGATCCAATCCTTCACTTTAGCGCCTTTGATGTGTGAAATAAAAAACTCCCCTTTCCCTTTTTGCATTTTTACGGCAAAGGCTTTATGAATTTTATTGTTGTGGTAGGAAGTTTCGGTAATGACCGACTTGTCATGTTTGGCATAATACTCATAGTTCATATAAGTATTACGTTCCGGGTAAAAGATAGCGGTCTGTACATTGCGGATTTCTTTTACACCCAATTTTTGCAATTGGAGAGAAATGGCCTTGCATATTTTAAGCATGTCTGCCGGCTCTTTCATCCGCAGCGCAATGGCCCGCACCTTTTCCAGTCCCGATTCGATTTTTAATTCACGATCCTTTTCCGTTAGCCGGATTTTAAGGGTATCATATTCAGACTGCCTTTTCTTCGGATTAGTCATGGTCATAAAAATTTATACAAAAAAGTGTAGATAAAGTACCGCGGGGGTAACGGCAACGCCTACACGAAATTTTATTGTTTCAGGGCACTAAGCTGTGCAGGTTTTGGCTTCAGCTATTTTTAGCAGCGTTGTATTCAAAGGGTAGTGACGCAAACGTTCATAGCATTAATGCATATGCCTTCTTTTAATTACTCCACCCGAAGTCTCACGAATTGTATTGGCAAATATGAATGCCTTATGGTCTACTTCGTAAACCAGGTTTTTCAGTTTTCGAAGTTCCAGCCTGGTAATTACAGTGAAGATGATATCCACATCTTCATGTATTTCAAACTTTCCGGGCAGAAAGCCCCTCTCTCCCTTATATACGGTAATACCTCTGCCCAACTCATTTACCAGCCTGTCTTTTATAATCTCACTTTTGCCGGATATAATGGTAACCCCGGTATATGCTTCGATACCTTCTACTACATAATCCACCGTTCGGGAAGCGGTAAAATAGGTGAGTATGGAATATAATGCGGTATGCATACCAAATTTAAGCGCAGCTACACTGAATATAATAATGTTCAAAGCCAGAACGATTTCGCTGATGGTAAAGCTTGTCTTACGCCAGGTGTACAAGGCAAGCACTTCAATGCCGTCAATAGCGCAACCTGCACGCATGGTAAGCCCGATGCCCACTCCAAGAAAAAAACCTCCAAAAACGGATATGAGCAGGTTATCATCCGTGATTACGGGATAGGGTATATAATATATACAAATGCCGAGCAGAATAACGCACAGAAGAGTTTTTAGCGCAAAGTGTATACTTACCGAGTACCTGCTCATAATTATGAAAGGAAGATTCACCAAAACAATTACCACGGCAAGATTCAGATGATAAAGTTCATGGATAAGCAATGAAATACCGGTCATGCCACCATCGAAGAAATTGTTCGGTACCAAAAATCCCTCCAGGGCAAAACCGGCTATTATTACACCGAAAACGATCAGCAAGATATCACCTGGCTTAAAGCCATCGTGTTTCAGCTCTTTCACTACCGGCTTCATGGTCTTAAGTATGTGCAGATTTTCGTGCTTCTTCTTGTCAAGTCTTTGCCTCGCAGTATGGGTAAAGAATTTGTGATTTTCAATAAAATCTATTTGCTTTTTATTCCATTCACTTTTGTTGTGCGATACGCCTTTATTCTGAAGCTCGTGATAGAGTTTCTGCGCAGTAGTAACATAGCGGTTGGTTCCGAGATAATACAGATCGGCATCACAAATGATCTCGTCCAGCTTTGATTTTGGCTCATGAGGAATCCTGGTGGCCATAATGATGGAGCACACCTCTTCTATTTGTGCATCGGTATATCCAAAATCAGGCAAAATTTCTACTGCCATTTCACACGAAACTTCTTCGTGGTCATCATAACTTCTCAAAAACCCGACATCGTGAAACAGTGCAGCCGTAAGGAGTAAGTGCCTTCGTTCACCATCGATCTTTTCGGCAGTTGCCAGGTCCTTAGTATGATTAAATACGTTTTTAGTATGTGCCGCATTGTGATACGTTAATTGAGGAGGAAGTTCTTTCTCTAATTTTTTGAATATGAAGTCTTTTACTTTTTCCAACTGCATAAATACCTTACGTTATAAGCGAATGTTTGGGATCGTGTATTAAATTTTGACTAAAGATATTCTTTTAATGATGGGTCGCCAATTCTTGTTCTGAATTCCCGCTGGCTTAGAGCAAATTAACTACGGAAACAATTTTGAATTACCCAATAATGGTATATAAGTGAGAGACAGAAGTTGTTATCGCTACTAATTGATGACATAAAAAAGGCGAAAAATTTGTTGCAATACCGCCATAATTCTATTACTTCTCTTTCTTAAAAACTGAAAGAAAAAAAACAACGCCCGCTTTTGTATCGAAAGATGTGGGATAGGCATCTCCTTTCAGGTTATAGCAAATGAATAGCTGATCGTTCTCCAGTTTGTAAATGGCGGTAAAATGTTTGCCGGCATTCACCCCTTCCCTTCCGTATATGTCCATTTTATTTCCACCACGGGTCACGATACCCTTATCCATACTTTCTGCCTCAAAAGTATAATTGCTGTCAATGATTGTAAGCCTTTGCTTTTCAAACGATGATGTCGGTAACGTATGTCCGCCGATTTCCTGTTTTACAGGAATCCAGGCTCCATTAAGTGCATTATTATTTTTACTTGATTTTTTGGGGGAAGTGCAGTTGATCAAAAAAAATACTACTGCAAAAAATGCAAAGAGTTTCATCATTGGAAGTTTTTCTAAATATATCTGTTTGTGGCAGAATTTCCAAAACCAATTTCCCATCCCACTATCGGGCAAGGGCGTTAAAACAAAAAAACTTTTGACTAAGAGTAATACAGTATAAGTGAAAATGAAAAGTCATTCCTTTGAAGACTTACGAGGGCATTATCAGTGCAGCCATAATTCTCTGACAATAATATAAATCCCCATCAACAGTACAAACCAGCCAAATCCTTTTTTCAGCCCGTGGCCATGGATCACTTTACCCAGCATACCACCAATAAAAACTCCTGCAATTGCTAATCCGGTAACAGAAAGAAGCAAGATCCAGTTCATTTGAAAATGGCCCTTGTCGCCAATGAAGCCTATGAGCGAATTCATCGCAATGATCATTAATGAAGTACCGATCGCCTTTTTCATTGGCAGGCGAAGAAGCAGCACCAGTGCCGGTATCAGCAGAAAACCACCGCCGGCACCGAGGAAGCCCGTTACCAGTCCAATGCCCATACCATACAATACCAGCTTGCCAAAGCCTGCGTTGTGTTTCACCTGTTCCGTTTCCACGTGCTTACTCCTTATCATAGAAACAGAGGCGAGCAACATCAGTACGGCAAACAATACCATGGTAAGTATTGAAAAATGCAGCGTGATATGCCCGACGGGAATATTCTCCGGAATAGCGGGGATAATTATTTTACGGGTAATAAAAACGGTAATGATAGAGGTGATGCCAAATAAGAGAGCCGTATTAAAATCTACCAGGTGCCTGCGCCAGTTATTCAGTGCACCGATCAAACTGGTAGAGCCTACCACAAACAGAGAATAAGAAGTAGCAGGCACCGGTGCTACGCCAAAGAGATATACCAATACAGGTACAGTCAAAATAGACCCGCCGCCACCGATGAGTCCCAAAGATATTCCGATAAATAGTGCGCCAATATAGCCGGTCAGTTCCATCATGCAAAATTGCTTTGTCAAAAACTGCCGGACAGTGATTTATATCACACTACAGCATTTACTTTTCCCAGCCATTCAATGGAGTTTCTGTGGAGCACGAGAAATTTCTTTGTCTCCATTTTCTTTAGCAGCCTGCTGATCACTTCGCGTGATGAATTCAGATCATTGGCAATCTCCTGGTGCGTAAGCTTCAGTTGATCGCCATATACCTCTGCCTGGCGTTTCAGGTAAAACTCAAGTCGCTCATCCATGTTGCTGAAAGCTATTGCGTCAATCGTTCGGAGCAGTTCTTCAAAGCGTTCCCGGTAGGATGTTATCACAAATTTATACCAGCTTGCGTACGTCCTCATCCATTTGTCCATGCACTCAAGCGGCACACTAAGTACCACAGCGTCTGTCATTGCTTTTGCCAGTACCCCGCTCGTCTCCTGTTTCACGGCACAAATAAGCGACAGCGAACACGCCTGTCCGGGGTTGAGTGAATAAATATAAAATTCCTGTCCTTCATCATCCTCCCTGTACAATTTTATTGACCCTTCTATTATCAGCATCGTTGAGCGGATCGTCTGGCCCATTCTCAACAGTGTCTCGCCTGCTTTTATTTCTTTGGTCACACCGTGTTCTGTTAATTCGTCGTATAATTCTTCTTCCAGCCCCGGAAAAAGTTTCTTAAGAGATTGCTTATCCATATTTGTAAGTTAATGCAAAGGTAACCATAGCAATTTAACTATAGAAGAATTGCAATTGTTTGATGCGGAGATTGGGGCTGTCAGTTGCAGAGCGTACATCAGCCACGGTTCGCGCTATCCATTTCAAGTCCGGCACAAACCCGCGCCAAAGGCTTCACCGTGCTTTCCATTTCTATCGCGCAGCCAGTGAGCAACAGCACATACATCGGCAACATACGCATTCAGTATTCGTATAGCCCTTACCGCCTCAAACAATTTGGACATATTAAAAAAATACCGGATTGGATTGTACTAACGACAATACAAAAAGTATAATTACAGGTAGTTGTTTTCAATCAAAATTTTTTAGCTTGGTACATGTAATAACAGCAATACTAAGTGTTATCGGCAATGCAAACCAAACACTATTATGAACGAATTCATTGACGAAAGAAATAAAGAGTTATGGGAAAAACTCAACGAGAGTTATAACGTAGAAATAAAACCGTCATCAAACCAAGAATATAGTTGTTACACAATAAACAATAGCGCCATTGTTTATGTAGACTACAACAATATTTCAAAAGACTCTTTCACTCACGAACTACTCCACATTTATCTAAAACAGAAAGAGTTTTACTTAGGCTCATCAATAAAATTGACTTTGCAACAAAGCAATATTCTTAGTAGGATTTTATCCCCGCCTTTAGTAGAGCATATTGGGAATTGCTTAGACCATTTAAAAATCTTTGAAATCTATAAAGAACTTGGGTTTGACGAAAAAGAATTTTTACTTGATTTTAATGTTCATAAGTGTACTGCTTTCGAGCTTGCAAACTTGAAAACCAATTTTAAAAATAAAAAAAACATAAACCCTTATTCTATTGATGAGTTTATTGGAAAATCTATTGCGATGCTTTGCGACCCAAACATTGGAAATGCCTATTCTCACCAAATAGCAGAATTCAAGAAACTTGATATTGAACTTTTTGACGTTGTAGCGAAACTTGTTAACGAAACGAAAGAATTCGACATCGAATCAACTGATATTTTTAATTCTTACAAAGATATTGCACAAAGATTTTATACAAGACTTGTTAAATGGATACACAAAAATAAAATTAAATAAAAATCACTGCCGCTAACAAGGGTGGCCGATGCACAACTACTTCAAAAGAAATTTCACTGACTTTATTTTTGTGTTTTCTACGCGTTACAGGTCGTTATATTTTTTGCAATGATATCATTGTGTATGGCTGTATAGTGAACCACTTGCCAAAAAATGTTTCAAAAAGGTAAAGGCTTCACCACCTCACGCCCTGCATAAATACGTAATAGTTGTGCCTCATCATAGACCGACGCTTTCAATTAAGAAATTTCTATGGATATTGCTACTATATTAATAACCAATTTTACTTAATCATCATTTCAATTACAGGAACTACATAAGGGGGCGCAATTTTCGGAAGCTTCAAAATCAGGTCTGTTCCATTGTCTGCAACTTGGAAAGGTACTTCTGAATCGTCATTAAGAAATTGAGCGTACCTGATTTTCCCATTATAACCCGGCAGAATCAATTGTCCGTCTGTAGGGTAATTAAAAAGGTGCAGGTATAATTTTTTTGTTGTAGCATTATAAGTTAACCTGTCATTCATCGAGTCAGGTATGTCATATTTATCCGGAGGATAAGTACAATTGTAAATAGAGAGATTGTTCTCGTGCATCCAGTAAGCAAGGCTGTCCAACGCCCTTGTTGCACGATAGTCAAATTCTCCCCGTGCCGTAGGTCCTACATTTAAAATGAGATTACCTCCGTTGGCTGCAGAGGTGATTAGTAAGTCGAGTAATTGCCGTTGATCCTTCCAGGTAGTTTCATCGCGGTAATATCCCCATGAGCCTGAAAATGTCTGGCATGTTTCCCAGTATTTCCCTTTGTAAGGAAGCAACTCAGCAGGCTTCACTTGCTCCGGCGTTACAAAATCACCACCATCGGAATAGCCATCCTGGTCCAGCCCCAACCTGTTATTTACAATAATTCCCGGCTGTAATTTCCTGACCAGTTTTATCAGGTTTATGGCATCCCAATCCTGTGGATGTTTACCATATTTATCATCTTTTCCCCATGTCCAGTCCAGCCACAATATGTCTATCTTTCCATAGTTGGTAAGCAATTCTGTGATTTGATTTTTCAAATATTGCCGGTACTTATTCATATCACGGCCTTTATTTACTTTGGCATAATACGCTGCTTTTTGTTCCTCTGTATAATCGTCCGGCGCACGTTGCGGATGAGCATCATCTATCGTGTAATCAGGATAATGCCAATCGAGCAAAGAATAGTAAAAACCAACCTTGATCCCTTCGCTGCGAAAGGCTTCCACAAATTCTTTTACAAGATCCCGATGCGCTTGTGTGTTGGTAGCTTTGTAATTGGTATATTTCGAATCAAACAAACAAAAGCCTTCATGATGTTTTGTAGTGAGCACGGCATACTTCATTCCCGCAGCCTTGGCTTCTTTCGCCCATTTCTTCGGATCAAATTCATCGGGATTAAAGTTGTCAAAATATTTCTGATATGCTGAATCGGTCATTCTTTCATTATGCTTCACCCATTCGTGGCGGGCGGCCAAAGAGTAAGTGCCCCAGTGAATAAACATACCAAAGCGTGCATCTGTCCACCATTTCAGCCGTGCGGCTTTTTGTTGCGGAGTTTCGTTGAATATTTTTTTCTGCGCATAAACTATTGCAGATGCAAAAACCATTGTTAAAAAGAGGAGCGTTATTTTCTTCATCAGAGTCATTTTTGTTGAAATTACTATTTATCAATTATTAAATCATGAATTAAAATTGAAAAATATTTTTCATTTATAACTGACGTCATACTTGTTTGAAAAAAAATATCCTTGTCCGCTGGCGTCCGATTGTAATGGGAATCTTTGTCTGAATAATTTGCGATTTAGCTGTACGACCTGAAATTTTCTGTTCCCGTTGGGGAGAATATCCCGGTGGAAACCAAAAAAGGTCCACCTGCTATATGTAGATGGAATGACTTTAGTAAAATTCAAAAAATTATATCCGGCTCATCCGGGATATCAGTCATATTTAAACTGGAAGAAAATAATGGAGGCATTCAGCCTATCACCGGGTCACTCTTCGTTGGCTTTCCCGCCTCTACCCTGCCGGTATATCTTTTTTCAAAATTGCTGTTGCCCTGCACTTTTATGGTAAAGTCGTACCAGCCGAAACTTTTACTGAGATCAGGTTTTACTACTTCAGTTGCTTTGCTTCCAATCGTTTTATTAATTATTGAATTGCCATAAGCATTGTCAGTAACCGTAGCTGCATATTCCTTCGAACCGGTATTAATAAATTTTATTTCCGCATTACCATCCGGTAAATGCGTCACCGCAATCTGCAATTGAGGATCACCAGCACTTCCCCTGAACAATCTTGAAAATCCGTTTGGCCCATATACTTCAAGTTGATATCGATTATTGTCAAAATCACCTACGGGCCACTCATCCTGCAAACTGTCTCCGGCAACGACTGCATAGTTCCTTTCTTTAAAATCGTATCGCTGAAAGTTGCGCGCATACACAATAAATGGTGAGCCAGATGCTTTCTGACTGAAGATTTTATTATCCGCACCAAAGATTATTTCGAAACTATTTTTATCTGCATTAAAATTTCCATCCGCATACAATTCATAGGGTATCACGCATGCATCACGAGTGCCTTTTTCCTGCTGCGGCATGTAAGGAGATTTATCCGGTGCAAAATTCAAAGTTGCCATCTCATCATTGGTAAGCGCTTTGTAATTGGATGGAACATTTTTGAACTTCGCTTTGTGTATTGTTTCGATGAACGGATCTTTTTCAACAAATGGGAGTCCCGTTATTTTTTCTCCGTTGTATTGGCGAAATGCAGAAGTAAGATCTCCGCACACCGTACGGCGCCAGTCGGTGATGTTGGTTTCTTTAATATTTTTTCCGAATTTTTTATTTAAGAAGGTTTCCAGGAATTGTATCGACGAAGTATGATCGAATACCTGTGAATTTACCCAGCCTCCCCTGCTCCACGGTGAAGCAATTACCAATGGCACACGAAAGCCAAGACCAATAGAGCCGGGAACATCATTTTCCAAATTTACCCAATCAACGCTGGTGTCAATTCCTTTGGAAACCTTGCCTGTAGTGGTATCACGGCTATCAGGCGCAGTAAAAGGCGGCACATGATCAAAGTATCCGTCGTTCTCGTCATAGGTTAAGATAAAAATTGTTTTCTTCCACACTTCCGGATTTTTGGTAAGTATATCCATCACTTCAGACAGATACCATGAACCAAACCACGGTGCGCTCGGATGATCGGAAAAAGTTTCAGGAGCCACCAGCCACGATACTGCCGGCAGTTTTCCATTCTCCACATCTTTTCTGAACTGATCTAAAATATCTCCCTTCGGGATGTTGATCTCACGCGGTACACCATCATCACTATAGTTGAGCGGCATTAGTTCATGCTGATAAGGATCGCCAGAGTTTACCGCAAACGCTTTTTCATGAATCGTCTTTTGAAACCGGGAGAGACTTTCATATTTTTCTCTTGTCCATTTTTCTTTTTCAGCACGAGCAAAAGCAAGCTCCTTTTGCGAACTCTGCAACTTCATTTGCGCTGCATTCAGGTCTTCACTTCCTTCACCATATGTTGGGATCTTTTCCTGCAGTTCCTCTATATCATTCTCCAGCTTTTTGATTTTTACCGGCAGGTAGTCAATGTGTCTTTTAGAAAGCTTTACATTGTATTGGTTGAAAAATTCCAGCGTATTATCTCCAAAGTTGGCCAGCCATGCATCTTCTTCACCGGTAAAACCGCCGTCAACGCTCAGTTCATTCTGGTATATCTTCCAGGAAATATTATTTTTTTCCAGCAGCTCAGGGAATGTTCTCCATTCCACACCTCTTTCTATATCATCATTATCGACATAAGCTTTCAGTTCTGCTTTCTTATCTGCTCTCACGGTCCCGCTGAAGAAATGAAGGCGATTTGGATCGGTTGGCGTGAGTGACGAACAAAAGTTCATATCACAAACGGTAAACGCATCGGCCAGTGCATAATAAAAAGGGATGTCTTCTCGTGTATAATATCCCATTGTCAGCGGCATATCTTTATATTCATCATCGCCGGATTTTTTGGCTTCGATCCAGTTGTCGTAACGACCATTGTTTCTTGCGCCTGTCTGGCTCTCGCGGCTGTGAGGCAAAGAACCCATCCACGTGATCTTTGTATCTTTTATATCGAGGCGAAAAGGAGCGAACGTTTCTCCTTTTGCGTTTTTTTGCAGCCAGACTTTATTACTATCCGGAAGAGTAATTGCCCGCGGATCATTATAACCCCGCACTCCGCGCAATGTTCCGAATGCATGATCGAACGAACGGTTTTCCTGCATTAGCAATACGATATATTCTGCATCCATAAATGTGCTGCCCGCATCCGGATCGATGGCCAATGCTTTTAAAATAGAAGGTGGTAATGTAGCCATTCCTGCTGCGCCGGAAAGCAGCATGGCCTTTCTCAGAAATTCTCTTCTTGTGTCCATAATTAATTTAATGCATTAAAAGTAACCATTAATGCAATTCACTTTCGATGTTAAAATAAAATTCAAATGTTGATAATAAAAAGATAATGTTTTGTTCATAAAAATTTTAAGAGAGAATATCATGATAAGAGCTCGTCAGGCGCGAGTGACATATTCAGAAAAATAATTAATTTTTATATCTTTTCTTTATAATGAAGTCTGACTGCGATTCAATAGGGTTAACCAGTTCCCATCCGTTGTAATAAAAGAAATTAAGAAAGTAGGGAATCCTGGCTTTGCTGTTGAATTTCAGAGGGACGCCATGACTATCTGTTACTTTCATATCATCTTTTGATTCTCTTTGCTGACCATAATCGAAAAACAGGTGGCCACCCAGCAGGATCGAAAACTGCGCATATTCTGAATTGATACTGTCAAGCCGTATCCCGTTCACATAGCCACGAATAGTAATGCTGTCTTTGCGGGATCGGGCATCAACAATATTTTGTGAGATTGCCAAAGACGACTGAAATAATAAAAAGATGAATAGAATCTGTTTCATAAAGACTGATTTAAATTTGGAGCAACAATTTATCAATGCATTTTGCATGGCAGAAGAAAAACGTATTAATTTTTTGTAAAGAGAATGTTTAATTTGTGTAACGCAGGCAGCTGCGTATAGGAGATATGTTTTTAATAACTACTCTCATCCAGCTTTACCTTTCCCTTAAAAGTCCAGAATACAAAAGCTGTGTACACTCCCACCAGCGGAGTACCTATCAATGCAATGGTGAGCAATATCTTCATCGTCTTTACAGATGAAGCTGCATTTTCTATCGTGATGCTGTTGGCAGGGTTATTACTCGCATATAATATATTTGGAAATACTTCCACTGCCACACCTACCAGCAATGCAGCGATCACTACTGATGAACTCACAAATGCAAAACGATAATTACCTCTTTTCAACTGACGTGGAATATTCGCAATGGCCAATACCATCAGTGCAGGAAAAATAAAATATGCCGGGTTGCTCCTGATCTTATCACTCATATGCGGCACATATAATAATGTATAGATACTCGTAAGGCTGAATGCAACGATAAAAAATACGTTGAAGTTCTTGGCAAGAATCGTAAGTTTCGTATACAAACGGTTCTCCGTTTTCATCGCCAAATAAATAGCGCCATGCATCATAAACAATGCAAGCGTGGTAACAGAAACCAGTATGGCAAACGGATTAAAAAAGTGCATCAGTCCTCCCGTGTATTCATGATTTGCATTTAGCGGCAGCCCCAATGCCACATTCCCCAACATCAATCCAAGCGACAATGTAACCACGATGCACGCAAACGAATAAGTGAAGTCCCAGATAAATCTCCAGCGTAATCCAGGCTCCTTACTTCTGAATTCTATTGCAACAGCACGCCATATCAATCCTATCAAAAAAATAAATGCCGGTAAATAAAATGCAGAGAATACCGCCGCATACGCCACCGGAAATCCTGCAAACAAAGCGCCACCACCAATCACCAGCCACACTTCATTTCCATCCCATACCGGGCCGATTGCATTCATCGCAATTCTCCGGCTCGTTTCTTTTTTCAGGAACAAATGCAATGCACCCGCTCCCAGGTCAAATCCATCCAGTATCGCATACCCGGTGATCACACCACCGAATACAAGAAACCACCACGTGTTATAATTTATTCCTAAAAACATTTTACTTTATCGCTTTTACCAATTGATCTGTAGATCGCGGTATAAATGCTGCCTTCGACACACTTCGACAAGCTCCGTGTGACAATGAAGTCTGATAGTCTCCTGTCATGCTGAACCAGTCGAAGCGTAGACAGGGGCGGATTTCAACCGGTCTTTTATTTTTACTTTCACTGTGCTGATTATTTTAGTATCGTAGCTAAAATTTAAAACTTCATGCCTTTGCACCTTTGTGGCAAATAATCTCATTGCGTCCTCACCATCGAATTCTCTTTAAACCCAAAATGTTCCGCCTGCTCATCTTCATGCGACATATGATATTCAGGTCCGCGTTTGATCTTGCGATTCATCATATACAAAAACAAAATAAACAACGTCACATACACCAGCGTAAATAGTATCAGCGATATCAGTACCTGGCTGGCCTGCACCTCGCGTGAAAGCGCATCCGGCGTACGCAGCAATCCATATACCACCCATGGCTGTCGGCCCATCTCTGCGGTGTACCACCCAAATTGATTAGCGAGTTGCGGCAGCCACACACTCCATGTAAATACGATCAGCAACCATCGTTTGTCAAACAACTTCCCCTTCCGCCACTGCCAACAGGCATATAATGTAAGTACGATAAGTATCACACCAATTGCAATCATCAGGTGATAAAACTGGAACACTGCATTCACCTGCCCCGGCCTGTCCTCGGGTTTGAAAGCTTTCAATCCTGTGATCGGTGCGTTGAAACTTCCATGCACCAAAAAACTTAATCCACCCGGGATATGCAGCCCCGTTGTTTTTTCTTTCTGCTTATTTACCCACCCAAAAATATACATCGGCGCTGCGGCGCTGCTATCAAAGTGTCCTTCCATGGCAGCGAGTTTTGCGGGCTGATTCTTTGCAACACCTTCTGCACTCCGATCACCGGCATACAATTGTGCCAGCGAACAAATCGTTGCCACCACCAGGGCTATTTTAAATCCAGGCTTTGCAATATCGGGGTAGCGCTTCTTAATAATATAATATGCATTTACGCTCAGCACCAAAAATGCTCCCGCCAGAAACGAACCCAGCCACACATGCATCAGCCGCTGCACACTCGAGGGATTAAACACCATTGCCCAAAAATCAGTGATCTCGGCACGTGCATGTAGACCATTACCAACAATGTGATAACCTGCAGGCGTTTGCTGCCAGCTATTCGCCACCACGATCCATACCGCACTGAACATAGAACCGATCCACACCATGATCGTCGAGATAAAATGCACACGCGGACTCACGCGTTTCCATCCGAATATGAGCACACCGAGGAAACCACTCTCCACGGCAAAGGCAAAGATACCTTCTGCTGCGAGCGCACTGCCAAACACGTCACCCACAAACTTCGAGTACACGGCCCAGTTAGTGCCGAACTCAAACTCCATGATGATGCCGGTAGCCACACCAAGACCGAATATCAGCGCAAAAATTTTCACCCAGAAACGCGTCATATCCTGGTATACCTGTTTTTTCGTGCGCAGGTACATGCCTTCCATAATTACGATGATCAAACCGAGACCTATGCTGAGCGGAGGATAGATGTAATGGAAAGCGATGGTGAATGCAAATTGTAACCGCGAAAGAAGTTCAGTACTCATAGTTGCGAGTGGTCGAATGCAAAAGTACTTTAGAATGAAGAAAGAATATCGAATGATGAACAGGGAATATTGAATATTGAACAGTGAAACAGGTTTTTATTCGTTCATCATTCTTAGCGAGAGCAAATACTATTGTATTTGAAACTACCGGACAGGTAATGTGGTCACAATAGCTGTCAGCCAGGAAAACATGTTACTTTCAAGAATTTTCAAATGTGTGAATTATCTTTAAGCAAAAGGGGGCAACCTCATTACATCGTAAGAGCAATTCCAAATCAGCATGTAAACAAATGACACAAGACGCATTTAAATTGACAATACACATGGTTTCAAGTCTCGATGGAATTATTGCCAAAAAAGACGACAGCGTTTCCTGGTTTGATACACCGGACCATTATGAGAACGGAGTTGAAATTTCTGACAACGACATGAAGGAATTTCTTAAAAAGATCGATTGCTATGTAATGGGTTCACGTACCTACGAACATGCTGTGGAACTTTCAAGATCCTACGGTTGGGCCTATGGTCATACACCCGTCATTGTGTTAACGCACAGAAACCTGCTTGCAAATAGACAGAACATTGAATTTTACTCAGGCGATTTACACCAATTGCTACACGAGCACCTGAAACCAAAATATAAAAATGTGTGGATTGCAGGCGGAGCAATGATTGCCAAAGAGTTTATCCGCTTACAACTTGCAGACGAAATCAGGCTATCCGTTCTGCCTGTTATACTTGGCGATGGAATACTTTTATTTGATGATATTGGCATAGAACAGGCCTTGCATTTAAAAGGAGTTACACCTTATAAAAGCGGAATGGTTGAGCTGCATTACGAAATAAAAAAAATTAATTGATGATGCCAGGTCCTTTGGAGTGCATAATGCATTTGGAAAATGTACCGCATAATGAAAAATTCCTGTGTCAACTTTTACTATTGTTCAAAAGAACTTACCCCTTTTCCCCGTGGCCTTTGAAAAATATCCTCTACACCCGGAGGTTACAGTAGCATTACCCGGAAGGAAGGTTTTAATACGCAGTTTCCTGCTACCTTCTTGCTCCTTTCCTGCTGTTTCCTTGCAGGCATCTTGCTACGGTTAGCAACATGCCAGCAATAAGGTGGCAATAAGGTAGTAAGAAGGTAATAAGAAGATAGCAGGAAGCCCCCGCTTACCGAACAGGTAAAGCAACAGGCCATAACCGACCTGGTATTGCTTTATCGGGATATTTTTTCTATTTTAGGCTTCTATGAAAACCCAATGTCTTACCCTTTTTATATTTACAATTCTTTTATCGGCCAGTTCCTGTAAAAAAAATGCCGCAGCATCTTCCGGTGATGATCATACCTGCAACGCGGTAAAAGCAGATGCAGAGAATATAGAAATATTTCCGGCCGATAATGCATGGAATGAAGATATTTCTTCAATGCCCGTTGATCCTTACAGCGACCAGATCATCGCTAACTTTTCTACTGCGTCACTAAAAGCAGATTTCGGCAGCGGCCTGTGGAACAATGCACCGATCGGAATTCCTTTTGTAGTGGTTTGCAGCAGTCAGCCTAAAGTGAATGTTACTTTTCGCGCAAACGCTTATGATGGAAATTATGGAGATGAAAGCGACCAGGGACCTTATGCAATACCGTTAGATGCTCCCATTGAAGGAAACGGGACAGGTGATTCGCACGTGATCGCAGTGGATAAAGACAACGGAAAACTATATGAGTTATACAATGCCAGCGTAAACGGTGAACATTGGGAAGCTTCATCAGGTGCAATATTCAATTTGCGATCTGATTCATTACGACCTGCAGGCTGGACTTCAGCAGATGCAGCAGGGTTACCGATATTTCCCGGTCTTGTGAGGTACGACGAAGTTGCGAAAGGAGTTATCGATCATGCGATACGATTTACTTTAACGAGTTCAAATGTTCAACCAACGTATATTGCACCTGCACGTCATAAAGTAAACAGCTCGGGCGGGCAATACGCTCTTCCGTTTGGTGCGAGAATACGACTTAAAAAAGATTTTGATATCAGTGGCTATTCAGCGAACCTGCAGGTGCTATTAACCGCCATGAAGAAATACGGATTGATCCTGGCCGACATCGGCAGCAATATGTACATTAGTGGTGCGCCGGATGAAAGATGGAATAATGATGAACTGCACCAGTTGGGAAATATCAAGGCTTCATCTTTTGAAGTGGTGAAGTTTAATAACTAACCTGGTCGATTAAACGAAAATTGATTGAACCCTTTGTCTGCCTGCATATTTTGGGACCAGTTAGCTTTATAAAGACACGAGAGCAGATTATCATTACGGAAATGATTCACATTTTGCCCGCTTATTTTTTTGCCCGGCCACCTTGTGTCAAAACAAGTTTCAACTTATTTTAAAACCGTTGAATTATGCCCGCGCATGAATTTTTTATGCACGTGCGTTTCACACAATTTTTTTTAGCCTTGCAATTAACCGGTTATGATCCCGGAGGCAAGGCAAATGCTTCTCAGGGTGCAGTTGCGGGTACATGACATTGCTACATATCCAATACTTCTTTGGTAGTTGTTCGGTCCGTTAGACCGATCAACTACTGTAATATGACCGGTTACAAAGCGCCTTTTTCGCCTCCAAAATCAATATGAGCAAGAGGTGATTCAACTACTTTAGGCACGCATCGTGTCACAGCGTCTACGATGCGGTTCAAATAGCTTGTCTTCGCACCTAACTTTCAAAATATTTCAATCTGGTGAATTATCTTTAAACCTGATCCCTTCATATATGGTCTTTACTCCTTTTGAACGTTACTTTATAAGAACCAAGCTGTCTTTGGAAGAGGTAACTTTAAGGCTTGAAGAAAATATTTTTTCTTCAGGTACAGGCATATTAGACGCAAATCCCGACACCATAAAATCCTACAGGGGGATCGTTAAAGACGGTCATTTTAAAATCAAAAGAATCCGAGGGCGTTTCGCCAGAGAACCAATGGTAATTATCTCAGGTAAAGTTTATATATCAAATGAGGAAACTATATTGGAAGCATCAATTCGGCCAACATATCTTGTCATAATTATTGTCGCGATATTTTTATTGTTGCTTTCTTACATCACTATCATGAATGTAATACAACTGAAATATCAACACACCTTTATTAAAGTTGCAGTCGAAGCAGTAGTGTCATATGCAATTGTATATTTGATGCCCGTACTAATGATTAATGAGGAAAGGCAGAAGTTTAGAAGCTTTATCCGGGATATTCTAAATTGACTCTTGTATGTTTAATTTTATTTTTTTACAAAGCTGCGACTGTTGAAAGCGACAAGCAATAGTTAATGCAACTTTCAAAACAATTCAAACCTCTGAATTATTTTTATCCGCGATTCCCATCATGTACCAGGGTTTCAGGCAAGGTTCATTTTGTATTTTGTAATTAAGCTGCGAAAAGAACGCCCCGGAATAAAGAAAATAAAAAATCGTTTTTTCCTGAGAAGCGTTTACCAGTGAGCAGGCAACGTAGCGGACATGGCGATGATTCGAGAAGGAGCACGGTAATTTGGGAGATGTCCTATTATGCTAATTATTCTTTGCGGGATATCTGCTGTTAAGCGATTCAATAAATGATACCAGTGCTGCTTTTTCCGTATCTGACAGGTGCAGGTTGTTTTCCGGCAGTGTTTGATTGGATAATGGAAAGCCTAAGCCACGACCACCACCTTTGTTATAAAAGTCAATTACTTCTTTAAGCGAAGTAAAGACTCCGTTATGCATATACGGCGGTGTTACACCTGCATTACGAACGGTAGGTGTTTTAAAAGCATTCATTAAAAAGTCAAATCTCATTACATTATATACGCCCCTGTCCGTATCCGGTCTTGCTCCATATTTATTCACGGGTACTCCAATTACCTCCGCTTCAGACCGGGTATAGCGCGGAGGAAGTGTTCCGTTAAATAAAGGGAAATAATGACAGGTGGCGCATTTTGCTTTGCCCATGAATAAATTAAACCCTTCCCTTTCCTGCAGGGTCAACGCCGCCGTATGTCCTCTCATGTAGTCATCAAAGCGACTATTGAGCATTACCAACGAACGAATATAATCGCCCAATGCGATTAATATCTCCACGGAGTCAATTTCACCTTTCTGTTCCGGAAAGGCATTGGAAAATAATTGCTGATAATCTTTATCATGCTTTAATTTTTTAATTGCCGAGTTCAAAGAGCCATGCATTTCATTTTTGTTGTGAATTACGTCATTGGCCTGCTCCTCAAGGGTAGTAGCTCTTTCATCAAAAAAAAGCGAAGGTTGCAAGGCAGCATTGATTAGTGTGGGCGTATTTCGATGTAAAGGTGTGTCGCCGTTTATAGACGAATTTTTGGCCAAACCATCAGTAAATGATCTATCCGGCTGGTGACAGGTTTGGCAACTTCTTTTTCCATTTGCGGAAAGTGCAGGCTCCACGAACAATCTTTTGCCCAATTCTATTCTTGCATCGGACAGAGCATCCCGCATGTCGGGCGTGTATGCAAAGGGATCAAATGCATTGGTATCAGAAAGCGTCAACGCATCCTGCCTGAGTAGGCGTTTATATACTATCTCATGGATGTTGAGGTACTTTTCAAGTTTCGTGATACTTATAGACACCGGGTCTGCGTAATGGGTAATGAATTCGGCGCGGTTGAAAGAATTAAAATCTTTATTGTGCAAAAGACAGGAAACGCATGCATTCATTTTATCAAGCAATGGCAATGGCGATGCCTCTCTGTGCTGATTATAGTAATCCATTACCGGTTCGATGCTTTGCAATGCTGCAGCGGATTCGCGCATGCATTGGAGAGTAAGTGGATCGTCGAACCCGGTAATACCGAGCGTTTCTATGCGGAATACTTCCATTTTTGCAGCATCAAATATTTGCCAATCGAGCAAGTCAATGTTTTCGAAATAGAGCTTTACTTTATCGATCGTGGATCGCATTTGTGTAAGTTGCTCAATTAACCGGGCTCTTTTTGATGAATCATAATTTGGAAACAACATTGGCTCCATCACCTGCAGCCCGGCCGGATCCGAAACGATTCCGCTTCTTTCCGCTTCCTGCACCGGTGCGCCGTTAATCAATCTTGCATTTAACGGTGTAAAGTATTCAACTGCCCATTCAATCTTTTTATAGGATAAACGTAATTGCAAAAAAAGATGCTGCCTGTTTTTTTCGGTAACATTTGCGTGGGTCACTGCATTTAGCAAATCATTGTTGGCAACTGTAAAACTATCAAGTTCACGGAGAATATATTGAGCGATAGACGCTGCCGCAGGTTGTTTTTTTTCTTTACAAGACCAAATAAAGTAACCTGAAGCAATTACAATTGATATAACGGCTAACTTCTTCACTTAGCAAATAACAAATCACTTCTTAAAAAAATTACTGACTATTGTTTGAAATTGAAAGCATCCGAAAAAGGATTGGCATTTTTATCACGGTCAGACAGCGGTGCAAGGTTCCATCTCTTTTCAATAAAACTCAGGATGCTCACCGTTTCATATTGTGTGTGATCAACAAAACCTTTTTTCGCAAACTTAGAAATGATAATCGCCGGTACCCGCGTCCCCGGGCCCCACTTATCAATAACCGGTGGCGGCACATGATCCCAAAATCCACCATGCTCGTCGTACGTAATTATGATTACCGCATCCTTCCCGTCAGGGCCATTTAGTACATCATTAACGAGATCAACTGTATGTTGCTCTCCGTCTGTCAGAGTTGAATACCCGGGATGTTCGTTGTACTTCCCTAAAGGCTTCACAAAAGAAACTGCGGGCAAAGTGCCTGCCTTTGCGGCAGCAATAAAATCTTCTTCATCTTTCAGGTGTTCTTTTTTGCCTGTTGTGCCATCGGCATAGTTAGCAAAGTAAGCAAACGGCTGGTGATGAAACTGGAAGGTGGGCGCCGGATTACCTGCCAACGCATCATTCCATCCGCCCGAATACCATGCCCATGAAATATTCTTTTCACTTAACCGATCGCCTATAGTAGGCATCGTTAAATTGGGTATTAATGTTGACGTGTCAACGTACTCAGGATGAGGTGTGTTTTTTGTGTAGCTCGTATTTATCACATACCCATCGGGAGAAACCTGCCCGTCCTGGAGCAGTTTGCCTGACGCATCCAACTGTGCTCTCATAATGGCGGGGGCATCGGGAAATTTAGGGGTCTGTGCAGCAATTAACCACATATGATTGATAAATGAACCGCCAAATGCACTATGGAAAAAATTATCACATAATGTATATTTTTTGGCAATGCTGTATAAAGGGAGCATTTGTGTTTTGTAGTATCCCATCGTGAGTCCGCCGGAATTGCCATATAGAGAATTGTAGAGTGCATACTTATCCATTTTCCCGCCATCTATCTGCATTTGTTCCTCGTAATAGGCGTGCATCACATCCGGTGTTTCTGATTCGGGAGAAACATATTGGTCTATATTAAAATTCTCGTTTGGCAAATTCTCAGGGAAAGACATATATCCGTTAACAGGCGGTAAGTTCGTATAGGCGGTACCGTTAGAATCTACCTGTATGATCTTATCTTTTGGGGCATTTGATAAACCGTTAGCGCCTGGAAATTGCCCGTACAAATTATCAAAACTGTGGTTTTCCAGGTAGATCACTACCACATGCTTAACATCGTCGATTTTATATTTTTTTTTGCAAGAGCTGATACCCGTTAGCAGAGATATCACAGTAAAAAAGCAGAATACCCGTTTGCAGTATGTTTTTTGAAAAAAAACCCCGTTCATATTTTTTTGTTTTTTATTAAAAATCCGAAAGTAGCGAGTACTGCAAATGTAAAAGTAATTGCTATGTAATCTTTTCATTAAATCCTCATCCATGTTATCAATGAATGTAAAAAATAAAAGGCAAATACTTTGCTACCGCTTAAAATTCAACTTGCGTTAATAATTCAAAAGAAGTTTAGTAACCCGGATATCTTTGGTATACCACGCTACATAATTGTCCTCCATCAGTCAAAAGACCGGTCACAGAGATGCCTGGGTAAAATAATCCATACCGATTTTAGCGCGGGGGTAAATTGCAAGACCCATTAAAAACTTAACATTGCCAATATTAAGTTTATATTAATTTTAGGTTATCATTTTAAATAAAATGACCATATATGGAACAAGAAACAGAAACGAAGATCAAAAAAAGATTGAGCAAAAAGCAGGCGAAAAAGGAAGTATACGAGAAGCTCGCTTCTGCTTTGTCTGGCTATGCAAATGGTTCAGGATCAAAAAAATTTGAGAAGAAACTGAATAAAGCAAGCAAGCTTTTCGCCCCGTATTTGCTAAAACAAAAGCCGGCTCAGTAAAATTGATTGAACCAGGCTTTAATATGGAAGGAGGCGCAAGTAGCTTCCTTTTTCATTTTCAGGATCATTCCGGGTGCGAAAGAAATTGTAATTTTCCTGTCCACCAATTTTTAGAACAATGGAAGATATGGTTCAAACACGCCTTGAAAAGATCATTTTCGAGCTTGAAAAACAATATCCATATTTTAAGAAAATGGATATTTACAGTACAGTGAGCAACTCGTACAAAAAAGTCCATTCTATTTTTAAGGCCGACAACGAACTGGAATTCCAGGAAGTATCGCAATTGGCTGAAAAGGACCTTCAGCATACTTCTTACTTATCGGCTTCTTCGAACATCCTTTGAAATTTTTCTTTCCGGGAAGGCCTCTCCAACAAGGTTTTTTGCAACGTATGCCAATGATTTAATCATTGATCATTCAGGAGTTGTGCCTGTTGAACAAGGCTCTGTAATAGTTCGAAAAGCATTTATTGGAAACAAAGCCTTTGTGATCTTTTCTTAGGTTCCCTTTTTCTCAGAAGTGTCACATTAATGATCATCCCCGCGATTGCCACAACCAATATAAATGGTTGTAGAATAAAATCTACTGCTGAGCCACTTGTACATAATTTAAGATCACATTGATCAAGTAATACTCCGCGGCACTACTTCAGACTCATATTCCTAAGCAATGATCTGATTTCATGATTAAGATCAGTAACAGTAAAGAAAGCGTAACGGTGCATCTACCCGTTCAGCAATAACCGTCAATAAAATAATCGTTCATAAAATTGCTAATTGTGCAGATGACAAGCAGGCGCTAAAATGGAGACTTACTGAGTATAGAATTGCCGGCGTATCTGCACTTCATGTTTCAATTGGTTTTCCGTACACAAAGCTAAGGTGTCAATAATTTTTTAACCAATAGCGCCTGAGTTTGGCACAATGTGTTTTTTTGTGGTGTAATTAAACGGTAAAATGTCTGCAGGGAGGAAAATTTTCTATGCCGGTATTTTATTATAGACACCACGTTCGATGGATATATTCAATCGCTTTAAAAATTCCGGCATATTAAAACCGGTTCGGTTATATTCTGCCTGCACTGCTTCCTTTGCCTTGTTGACGGCATCATTATTTTCCCAAACTGCAACGGTAACAATAGTAAGGTTTCCATTATCCTCCACTGCTTCGTACGCGTTGTCTTCAATAAAGCCGGGCATAGTTTTAATGAAGTCACGATTATATTTCATTCTTTCAAAGAATTCCTGCTTTGCATTGGCCGGTACTGTAAAACGGTCGATAAAAATTTTTTGTTCCATTCGTTGACAAATTTATCTGTTATAGCAGTGACAATTTTCTGCTTCATTAATTAAACCTGAATACACTTAATACAAAAATGCTAAATAACAACATCAATTGAATTGCATAGTAAAATTCCATCTTCACTTTAATTGAATTGAATTCATTCTTCTGCTGAGCGGCCGATGATAATGCTTTTTTCAACCTGATATTTTGCGGCCTGGCAAACAACAGCGAATTCAAAATGATCAGTAATACCAGTACCATTTTTATGCGAAACCAAAGTTGCGATGCGATAGCACCATGCAATAGTATAACCATTGCAACTCCTGTCAGGATGGTTAATGCGCCGCCAATCGCAGTTATTTTCCCGAAAGTTAATGTGCTTGAATTAATCACGAGCGCCATTTTTTTGTCATTTTGCACATATCGCCAGAATTGTTTTGCGATTACAAAATTCATTAATGTAGACCCACCCAGTAAAACAATACCGGTGATATGCAGTACCAAAAAGGTGGCTAAAAGATTTTCCATAATTTATTAATTAGCTACTTCAACAACAGATTTATACGTGTCTGCATCATCAATGTGATGAAGCATAAAATGAGCAAGGTCAGCGCGCGAAATATGTAAACAGGAAGGCAGCCATTTGTTGACGGCAAACCTGTATTTACCTGTTACGGGTTTATTCGTGAGACGTGGCGGACGAATAACAGTCCAGTCAAGTTCTGATTGTTTAAGAACCTGTTCCATTTTCAAAAGATCACTATACATATTCTTTAGAATTTTTTGCAGCACTTTCGCGACGACCCGGATAGGAAAAGATAATTCGGGACTTGTTTCAACGGCGGCAGCAGACATACAAATAATGCGATGCACCGCGTGTTTCTGCATTGATCCCACTATGTTCGAAGCACCTTCCGAGTAAAGCGATGTAGGTTTTGTAGAATCGCTTCCGATGACTGACAATACAGCATCCTGCTCCTTCATCGCTACATCAAATGTTGAGGAGTTAAACACGTCGCCCCGGGTAACTGTAAGATTAGTATGTTTTATTGTAAGTGCAGACGGATTCCTCGCAACGGCTGTAACGATGTGACCTTTGTCAAGTGCCTGTTGAACAATGTGCCTTCCTGTACGTCCTGTTGATCCAAACACTATGAGCTTCATAAAATCTGTTTCAACAAAAGACTATTGATGAAGCCCGGTTGTGACAGCTATATAAGATTTTTTATTTTTTCTTTATTACTATGAACATATATGTTGGCAATAGTATCATTTCGTACCTCAAGAATAATAAGGCTGAAGGGTTGGCCATTGCTGAAGCATGCCAGAGCCGGCATGTTATTTACCAAAACAGTTTTACTGGTAAAGCCGGGCACAAATTCTACTACCACCTGTACAATACCGATTATAAATTTCGCAACATGTTCCTGACCTGCAAGAGGTTTACGAAGTGCCTGGATGGTCTTGCCATTCACTGTTAATGAAGACGTGCCGCCATCAGTAACCATCACAATATCTTCCCGTAGCAGTCCTATCAGCCCATCCATATCACCTTCCATACATGCCTGCAGGAATTGTTTAAAAATGCGTTCATGAGCAGCCATGTCAATTTCAAACCGTCTCCTGTCGTCTTTCAAATGTTGCTGCGCTCTCTTGAATATCTGCCGGCAGTTATCATTCGTTTTATTAATGATCTGTGCTATTTCATCATAATCATAAGAGAAAATTTCTTTCAGCAGGAACACGGCTCTTTCCTGCGTGGTTAATTTTTCCAGCATCATCATAATGCCGATGGACAGCGGATGAAACATTTCTACATGCCTGCCGGCATCGTCAGATTCATCAGTTATCAAGGGCTCCGGTAACCACGGACCGATGTATACTTCCCGTTCCTTTTTTATTTTTTCGTGACGGGTGATGCACTTATTGGCGACTGCTTTTACAAGATAAGCTTTAGGATGCTGCACATTTGCAGCATCCATTTTAAGCCAGCTCTCATAAGTGTCCTGCACAATATCCTCAGCATCAGCAACGACACCCAGCATATCGTACGCAACAGAAAATAGTAATGACCTGTATTCAAGAAATGTTTCAGTTTTTGTCATAACATATAAGACAAATGAGTTGAGCCAAATGTGACATTTTGTTATGTAAAATCGAAAATTACTTTACACCGGTTTTGGCTGTGTTACCAGAGACTTCAACCCCCAATAGATCTAACAGAAAGGTATACACGAAAAAATGCTATTTTTTAATTCGGTTAGATATGTACAGGAACCTGGTACTCGTGGCACGGTTGCTGCTATATATGTAATCTTTATTATCTTTAAAACAATTCGTCGTACTATTTCACCAATAAATATATACTGGTTATGAACAGTCAGCAACAGCAACAATTGGAACAGCAGCGACACATCTGGGATCTTTATTCCGCCGGTTGGAAAAAATGGGAAAGCGTTATTAGTAAAGGAATGGTTCCAATCAATGAAAAACTGTTGGAAAGCCTTGAGTTCAAGGGACATGAACACCTGCTGGATGTTGCGTCGGGGCCGGGGGAGCCGGGTCTCAGCTTCAGCACATTGCTGCCCGGCGGAAAAGTATCTGCTATAGACCTGTCTGAAAAAATGGTTGCAATCGCTAACAATAATGCAAGCCAGCGAAACATAAAAAATTACCATAGCCAGGTAAGTAGTGCATCTGCTATTCCCTTTAACGATAATAGTTTCGATGCCATAGTTTGCAGGTTTGGGATTATGTTTTTTCCAGACCTTAAAGAAAGCTTAACTGAAATGGTGCGGGTATTGAAACCTGGCGGAAAACTCGTGGTGACAGTTTGGTCAAAACCTGAAGCGAATTTTTTTATCACACTTTTAGGAAGAACAATTGCTGAGAAACTTCAGTTACCAAAACCTCCGGCAGATGCACCTGGTATTTTCAGATGTGCAGATCGGGGCTACACAAGCCAGTTGTTCCGTGATGCTGGACTTGACAACATTCATGAGACCGAAATAAGTGGGGAAATGAAGTACGATTCGCCCGGGCAGTATTGGAATGTGTCATCGGAAATTGGAGGACCGGTAATGGAAGCACTGAAGAACGCCCCTCCCGAAGTGATGGAAGATGTAAAGCAAACAGTACTGGCGAAAGCCGGCAACTACGTACGCAATGGAGAAGTTCATTTTGGGTGGGCTGCTATCATTTGCACCGGAGTAAAAAAATAGGGCAAACCGGCAGGATATTATCTTTTGTCCGTAAGCCTCTAGATAAAATCATATAATCTAACGCATATTCAAAAGTCTTGGTCATTGATTGGTGCAACATTTTTTTTACTTTCAGTAATAATAATTCAAAAAAATGAGCAATGAACAATGTAATTAACTGGTTTGAAATTTATACTTCCGACTTTGACAGGGCCAAAAAATTTTACTCTGAAGTGTTTAAAGTGCAACTCACAGACCTTCCCATGAACAGCGAAAATCATAGCGAAATGCGATATGCTACTTTTCCTTTCGATGAAAATGCAAACGGCTCGGGAGGTGCATTGGTAAAAATAAATGAAGTAAAGCCGGGCGCCGGTGGTACTTTAGTTTATTTTGCCAGCGAAGAAATTAATGAGGAACTAAGCCGTGTAGAAGCTGCCGGTGGCAAGGTGATTCGTCCAAAAATGGATATTGGCGATTATGGCTTTATCGCGCTGGCGGAGGATCCGGAAGGCAATTTAATCGGGTTGCACTCTGTGAAGTAGTTTTTGCACTTACTCATTCATAAGTTCACTTCTATTGCTGTTCGCATTTTTTATAAGAAGACGGAGACATTCAATACTTTTTGCTGTATTTCTTTGATTCATAACTGCGACAATCAGTATTTATACCTTCCGGCGACAAAATCTTAGTCAATGGCTTTTGTATCTGGAACAAAAATTGTGGTATAACATTAGTGTCTGATAAAATAGTATTGTCCGTGGTTGAATTACGTGCGAAGATTGCTTTGGTTTAAGTCTTATACACTGCGGCAATTGACCTAAAAAGTTCCCTCTCCGGGGGAACGCCTCCAGGTTTTATGAATAATATAGGCCCCGCACGAAAGTTGAATTTTTTTCCCATCTCCTCTTCATGGTTTGAGTTCCGTCTGTTATTATCTATCCACTATTTTCTCATCCCCTTAAAAACGATGTTATGAAACGTTTGTTACCTTTTCTATTTCTTATTATTTCTTTCAATGTCTTCGCATCCAACAATGCATTGTATTTTGATGCGGATGCCAGTGTTACCGGTTTATCGGGTGTTTCGCCCTCCCAATTTACGGTAGAGTTCTGGATACTACTTGATTATGCAGGCAACCTTTACCAGGGAGTTTACTGGTCTGATAATGGTACAGATGAGAGAGGAATCTATGTAGAACAAGATCATACAATTTCCATTTGGGACCAAAATATTGTGCAATACAACTCGTCTACTGCACTGCCTTTGCAGCAATGGACGCACGTGGCGTTTTCATATGATGGATCAACGTTGAAAATTTATATCAATGGCGCCCTTGTAAATACGCTTACGGTGTCAGGACTGCTGTTGCCAACCACAAACGTAACGATGGGCTATGGCACCGGCCTATATGGTGACTATGACATGGCCAATAGTGCACTCGATGAGTTCAGGATATGGGATGTCGCAAGAACCCAATCAGAAATTCAGGCTGATGAAAATATTGAACTTAGTGTTCCGCAAACAGACCTCGTACGTTATTATAATTTCAACCAGGGAATTGGTGGAGGCGATAACACAGGCGTTACCTCACTGCCAGATGTAACAGGCAATTCGTCCGGAGGTACTCTTAATAATTTCACCCTGATGGGAAGCACATCGAACTGGGTTTCAGATACAGGGCCGCTGCCGCTTAAACTGACTTCATTTAATGGTTACATTTCCGGTAATGATGTCTTGCTACAATGGACAACGTCGGCCGAAGTAAATGTGCAAAAATTCGAAATAGAGAAAGCCTCAGGCGGTAGCGCCTTCGAAAGTGTCGGAGAATTGCCTGCGCACAATGTCAGTTCATCGAACAGTGCTTATGAGTGGACAGATTACGATGCGTTGATTGCAGACAATAATTTGTATCGTCTTAAGATGATTGATGAAGACGGCAACTTTTCCTACAGTGAGGTCATCAATATAAGAGGCAATAAATCTTCTTCCGGACTAAAAATATACTATCTCAATACAATAGGTAGATTGTTTGGAGTGCAAATACCCGGGGCAGCTCCTGCCGGCGATTACAGGCTGAGCATATATAATAGTTCAGGCCAGCTTATTCAAACACAGCAACTGAATTATACTTCGTATTCCAATATTTATCAAATTCAAATACTCCGCCCGTCTGTGGCACCGGGCATTTATACACTTGTAGTGAACAAAGGCAGATATGTGCTTTCGAAAAACCTGTTGATACAATAGGTTTTTAGTTTTTGCTTTGCAATTGGTCGTTGTGGGGAGTACCCTGTGAAAATTGTCAGCAAAGTCACCGGGCGGGACTTTGTTTATATGTTAGCTCAAGATGATGCGCTTATAAACGGAATGAGTCTTCGATTGATTTCAGTGCAACGCAGCTATTCAAAGCTTTTACTTTTCTTTTTACCTATACATTCGGGTATAGCTTTCTGTTGATGTTTTCAAAATTTGTTTTTAAGAGTTATAAAAAGACTGTGCGGCAAACTGAGGAGTTATTAAAAGAATTGCCGGCATAAAAGAAAGAGTTGTCTTTAGCGTTCTCTTAATTGTCGTATCCGGCCTCAAATTGTTTGGCGTATACCGCTACTTTTACCTGAAAAAGAAATAGCAACAAAAGAAGTAGCTGACCGGCTGGTACAACTTTGCTGTAATGGACAAATAGAAGAAGCCAAAGAAGAATTATTTTCAGAGGATGTCGCAGGCATCGAACCGTACGCAGAGCGTCTGGCAAAAGAAACGTGTGGCATGGATAATATCAGAAAAAAAGCATTATTGTTTATTTCCTATGTGGAGAATTTTTACGAGCAGGCCATTTCAGACCCCATTGTGTCGGGCGATTATTTTGCGCTCATATGGGACACGGATCTTCAAATGAAAGGTGAACCATGTAAAACCAATCATGAACTTTGCGTATACAGGGTGCAAAACGGGAAAATTATTTCAGAACAATTTTTTTACTGAGAAAGCTAACGGAAACGCGTATACGAAAATACGGTGGCAGCGTTCCGTCTAAATTATCAATTCCATCTTACGGAATATTGTCAGCGTCTGTAAACGCCCCACCTCCTTTTGCGTACCGGGTATCATAAACACCAATTTCGTAATTTCATACTTCTCTTTCAGCGCCTGTATCAGGCTTTCAAATAATATGCCACCGGGGAAAACTATGATTTTGGACAAAAAAGTTGGATAATAATTTATACATACCACAAAGGCCACAACTAAGAACTTTAATTCACTCATTTTGGCAAATCAGCGGCAACACGACACATCATGTGGAACAAATAATTCCGAGGGGGGTTGTTGAAATTATTTTCAATTTTAGCGGCAGAATGATGGGGCGGTTGAATAGTAAAGATTTTTTTTTACCACGTTGCTTCATCAATGGCTTCAATACCTCGCTTATAAGACTTGAACTTCCGCAGCAGCAAACTTTCTTTGGGGTCCGGCTTCAGCCTTTGTCAGTAAAGAAAGTGCTTGGCATACCGGCAAACGAATTTTCCGATATTGTCCTTGATTTAGCGTTGGTGAATGTTTCTTTTTGTATGCTTTGGGAACAATTGGCGGAATGTAAAAGTTTTAAGCGACGTGTTGATATTTTCTCCCAATGGGTTAGTAACAAAGCCAGCAACTATGATCCCCGTGAAAAATTAATCAATCATTTTTTGATTGCCACCGGTATGCATGATTATACGATTTCACAACTCTCCCGGTTATTGTGTTATTCACCCCGGCAGCTATCGAGAAAATTTCGTGAGTCAACAGGACTCAATGCAGAGGAGATTTTATTATATAAAAAATATCTTCATTCCGTTCACCTGATACATGCTACCGGCATGTCGTTGACAGAGATTGCTTATCAAAGCTGTTTTGCAGATCAGTCGCATTTTATTAAAACGTTTAAAAAATTTACAGAAATGACTCCCGGAGCCTATCGTGGCAATAAAGGATTTCTTCAGGGACACATCTTTGAAAATGTCCGTTAAATACAATTCTGTGTTTCCCAACGCGGTCATTTTTGCAGAAAAAAAATGAAACAGGTAATTCTTTTCGCTTCCATAGCTGTCGCAAGTGGGGTATTGTTTGTAAACATTTACAATTCCCTGATAGATGCAACCTCGTGGGGCAGCAATATCCCGGCTTCAATTGCAACAACGCGCGAATATTTTAAGAACGTTAACCCCGGCAACTTCTTCCGTTATTTTTCTCCGCTCAACCAGGTGCTGGCACTATTGGTTCTTATTTTATTTTGGAAAGCAAACCCTGCAGTAAGACTATACCTTGCCATTGCATTCGCGTGCTACATAATCGGAGATATTTTCACTTTTGCCTATTTCTACCCCCGAAACGATATCATGTTTAAAACAGCAAAGCTTACTGATACAGGTGTGTTGAAAAGAGCATGGTCACAGTGGAGCTCGATGAATTGGGTGAGGTCGTTCATAGTTTTTATCGGACTTATTTTTTCATTCATTTCAGTAAGTAAAATTTTCGGTAATCAGTAAGTTGACCGGGATTTGCATGCCAAACAGGTGAATAATCGTTATCCACAGGTTACCTGTAATTAATTATAATACTAATATTCATTGGAGTAAAATTTTCTGATCATCTTTGTAAATATTTTAAATTCGTACAGTTTATTCCTTTAATAATTTTGTCTATGCATGAAAAAATATTTTATCGAATAAAGCAAATACCTGTAACAATCATTTCTTTCTTCGTAATACTATTTCATTTTTCGTTCGTAAATGCGCAATCAGACGAAGCAATTGTTGACAGCACACTCAAAACACTAAAAGATGTCAGGATTATCAGTAAAACGGTAACTTATTTTCCTTACAGTCTTCAATATCAACTTGCAATAAGGCAACCACTCGATCATAATGATACTTCAAAAGGTTTCTTCTACCAGTACCTTCAGTTGTTGCACAGAGATTTTTCGAAGCCAATGGTGATGGAAACTGAAGGCTATAACGGCAGGGAACCAGTCAGTGAACTGGAAAAGATTTTGGATTGCAATGATATGGATATAGAGTTCCGGTATTTTAATAAATCAAGACCCGATTCACTGCAATGGCAATATTGCACATTTGAACAGGTAACAGCGGACCTGCATCATATCAACAGGGAATTTCGCACTTTGTACCATTCCGAATGGATAAGTACGGGTATCAGCCGCGGCGGCGAAACTACATTGATATATCGCTATTTTTACCCGGAGGATGTAGATCTTTCAGTACCTTATGTGGCGCCTATGCCCAATGATATTGAAGACAAAAGAATATATGCTTTTCTTGATACCGCCGGTGGACCATCCTGTGTAAAAAAAATCAGAAACCTCCAGATCTTTTTGCTGCAGCACGAAAAAGAAGCGATACAAAAAATACCTCTCCCGGAAAGACAGTTGCACTATACAGCAGCAGGTGGCGTGGGACAGGCTTTTGAATATACTGTTCTTGAATATTCCTTTTCTTTCTGGCAAATCAGTACGCTGAAAGAGAAAGATATTCCTGTTAATAACAACCTTGACAGTTGCCTCGAAAGTGTTTACAAAGTGTTTGGCAGCTATATTGCTGGCTTTTCAGATGAACAAAGTGAATCGTACTATACACATTTTTACATGACTTATCAAACCGGTTATTATAAATACGATATCACACCTTTCAGAAAATACCTTCACTATTTCACAAAAGCCAATCCTACCGCAGCTTACCTGCCTCCGGGTATCCACCGCCATCCTTATGATCCTGAATTTGAAAAAAAGATAAATGCATGGCTTGCTGCCAAAGGCAACAACATATTGTATATCTACGGGGGCAGGGATACGTGGACTGCATGTGAAGCTGATTTTACTCACCAGGTAAATGCAGAGAGGTTTGTAATACCGGGAGCCAATCATTATTATGCAAGAATAAAAAATATGCCGCCATCAATGCAACATGAATTTGGTGAAGCGTTGAAGAGCATGACCGGACTTACGGCAAATTTTTCTGCGTTAAAAGCACTGGAGGAAAAAAATTAGCAGAAATTACCCGACAATGGTTTGATGAATTATATGTGAACTTCAATGCCCGTAATATTGACGCTGTGGTTTCGCATATGACTGATGATGCAAAATGGGCCAATGGAAGGGAAGGCGGCTACGTGTATGGACATGATGGTGTGGAACGATGCTGGAGACAATTTACCATAATAAGTTCAAAAGTGACACCTTTGTAGATAAGCATTGGGGGTAACACGGTAAAAATAAAAGTGCACCAGTTAGTACATGATCTGAATGAAAGCCTGTTGGCCGATGAAATAGTGTATCATTCTTTTCTGATCCGCGATAATAAGATTGCAGAGTTTGATATTGGAAACAAGATATCTGCTAATTATATTGCGGGGGATTTGACATTATTACCACGAACGTTTAGTTGCCTTGAATAAGAGATTTAAATCTGCCCTCTTCATTTCACTTCAATTTACATTGATAGCATTACTTCTGTTTACCACATCGCACTGGCGATTTTCTTTCGCCGGATTTTTCTTTATTGCTGCTTCTCTCCTGCTCGTAACATGGGCAGTAGTCACTATGCTGCATAGCAAACTACGCATATCTCCAATACCGGCAGATAGCGCGCAATTGGTGATAAGCGGGCCGTACAGGTTTATCCGGCATCCCATGTATGCTTCCATTCTTTTGGGCGGTACCGGGTTGCTTTTAATTTATTTTTCCTGGCTTCGCTTAATGTTTGGGCTAATGCTGCTGGTCGTTTTACTGCTTAAGCTCACCTGGGAAGAAAAAATGCTTTCAGAAAAATTCCCGGCATACGAAGATTACACCAGACGCAGCAAAAGAATTGTACCATATGTGTTTTGATAAATTAATTTTAGTGATTTCCGGTAGTCATGAGGAATGATCCATTCTAATCGATACCGGATGCTTTTTAAATAACCGGGATTGTTTTTTGGTTTAACATTCCTGCTCATCTTCCCATCTTCGTTCAGTCTTTTTTAACAACATTCCTTTTGTAATCCCAATCATCGTAAAAGCGTTCTTCGAATGTATGCGGGGAAGACTTTCCGTATTTTAATATCACGTAGACCATATAAATAATTACAAATGGCACAAGAGAAAACATGCCAAAAATAATTTCATTGGCGACGCCGATAAATGGCGTGGTTTGAATAAGAAATACAAAGATGGTGGCAATTGTTACGACTACGGATACTTTTTTCATTGGACTGATCTTTATATATTAAGATGCAACCGGGTTTCGCGTTCTTAACAGAGCAGCAGGGCTGCCTGTGATCCCCTATAAAGTTACTTTATAATGGCAATATTTTTTTCAAATATTTCTTAAAATCAAAGCACTATAATAACAGCAACTGATCCTTATTTTGTCCATTTTTTTTAAAAGGCGTCATACCACAATGTACAATTTTCTGAAAGATTCGATCGGTTCAATACCCATTGAAGCAGGGTGCTCCTCTATATTTAAAATTACAGATGGTCTCCTGGTAACTTAATGATTCAAACGTTACTCAATTTATTTAGCTTTGAAGCATACTTCATAAATCTATGCTGATATGAAAAGACTGCTGTCGATACTATTGGCTGTATTCCTCTTGTCGGTTAATGGTGCAGCGCAACATTATGAACCCAATTGGGAATCGCTGAATAAACGGGGTATTCCCTCCTGGTTTAAAGAGGCTAAGTTTGGCATCTTTATTCATTGGGGCGTGTATTCGGTTCCTTCTTATGCGCCGGTGATAGAAAACAGCGGTGAAAGTTATGCAGAATGGTATTGGTACAGAATTCATGAAGGAAACAAATATTTTAAAGCATTTCACGACAAGAATTATGGCCCCGGTTTTCAATACCAGCAGTTCGAATCACAGTTCACAGCCAGCATGTTTGATCCTCAACAATGGGCAGATATTTTCAAACGCTCGGGTGCAAAGTATGTCGTTCTTACTTCCAAGCACCATGAAGGATACTGCTTATGGAATAGCGCCGAAGCAGACCGCGATTGGGGTCGTGCATGGAATGCAGTAACCGGCACACCGCATCGTGATTTATTAGGTGATCTTACGAATGCTGTTCGGGCGGCAGGATTGCGAATGGGATATTATTACTCCCTGTATGAGTGGTTCAATCCTTTGTGGTTAACCAATAAGCAACTCTATGTAACTAAACATATGATTCCTCAATTCAAAGACCTGGTTACAAGATATAAACCTTCACTAATTTTTGCCGACGGTGAATGGGAACTGCCGGATACCGGCTGGCATAGCCCGGAATTACTGGCATGGCTGTTCAATGAATCGCCGGTCGCAAAAGACGTGGTTGTAGATGATCGGTGGGGCAGCAATACGCGTGATAAAAATAAAGGTTGTATGTATGCTACTTCAGAGTATGGAAGCGGCATGAATCCTAATGTGGTGTGGGAAGAAAATCGCGGTATTGGTCATTCTTACGGTTACAATAGAAACGAACAGATCAGCGACTACAAAAGCAGTCATGATCTGATCTTAATGCTTGCAGACATTGTTTCGAGAGGTGGTAATTTATTATTGGATATCGGCCCCACAGCCGATGGACGTATTCCTGTGATCATGCAACAGCGTTTGATCGATATGGGTAAATGGTTATCGGTAAACGGAGAAGCGATTTATGCCACGCAGGCATGGAAACATTCAGCTCAATGGAGCGAAGGCAGGATGCCGGAGAAAAATGATAAGAGTTTCATGGCCGGATATGATGCTGCTGAACTGGTGAAACCCAAACCGGATGAAGCACATATTGAATATTTCTTCACAAAGAAGAACGATAATGTTTACTGTATCGTTCCTCACTATGCACCGCAATTAAGAATACATGATCTAAAAATTACACCAGCAACGAAAGCGGCTATCCTGGGCAGTGGCAGGACTTTCAGATGCAAACAATACGGGAAGGATTGCGTAGTTGATCTTTCCAAAGCAAAACCCGATGATATTCCTTCTGAAATTTTTGTAATAAAGTTCAACGGGATCGCAAAATAAGGATTGGGTTAGAAAAAATTATTCTTCTTTCTCAACATAGGCACCATCATTTGGTATCAACATTTTAGTTTGCCAATGAAGTAGCAGGTATGGAAACGATAGCTATAACCGGTTGGATAACAAAAGATGTTGCAGATTTAAAGGAACCCTTTTCAGGGTAATTTATGTACAATCAAATTTTTTGTTAGAAGTAAATTCGGCGCAAGTTGTTCATAAAACATAAAAAGGGATTCATTGAAAGAATCAGGTGTTATTGAGCTATATACATTCCCACGATATCTGCTTTTCCAAACCTGGAAGGAACGCGATTGATTATTTCAAATTTTTTATACCCTGATTCCCCGAATATTTTTTTATAATCATCAGCCCTTAATGGGTACGGCACCCAGTAACTCGGCTTAATCAAATCATATTCCACAAGAAGTACAGAAGCTCCCGGTTTCATATATTTTTCTATATTTCTTACGAAGTTTCTTTTCTCCTTAACAAAGTGCAGGGAGTTAGCCATCATTAACAGATCCAGGTTATTTAACGGTAACTGCTCATTAATAAAATCAGCACAGATTGTTTGCAATTTTATTGATGGTATCGTTTTTACTTTACTTAACGTCATCATGTTGCGATCAACCGCCAGGATTTGGCTGCCCTTTACAAGCAGGGTTGAAAGGGCATACGTAAATATTCCGTCGCCTGCCCCGAGATCCGCACAGATTAAGGGCGCATTAAACTGTAACAATTTTGTATTAATCAGGGAAACTGCTATAGATGATTCCATTACTTTATTTAAGGGGAGATAAATCGTTTAATAAATATTTTGATGCATCAATAAGATAAATTTTATTCCGGATGAGGATTTTATATTTTTCGCGAAATGCTAATTTATTTTTTGGATGATCAGCTAAGAAATTGTACTTACTAAAAGCAAAAATGATTTACATACTTAATAAAACCCTTACTTCTAAGTATCAACATTCTGTAAAAGTAATTGCTCAACATAATATTTTATAGAAAATAAGCGTTTTTACTTAGTGTTCGGGATGAGACTGGAATATTACCCTAATAGTCTGTCAGGTACGATTGATCAAATTATAAGGTAAAGTCCTAAATAAATGCTAACAAATACTCCTCCCGGACCGAAAACTTGGGGCCTTGAAATTGCATCGCCAGTTTAGGAGGACCTACCTATTTTCTGTTTTAAATCAATACGTCGTCCTTGTGAAAACCATTATTTTGATTCTGCTCGCTTTACCCGGCTTAGGATTACCATCCTTTAGCCAAACAACAAATTCTTATACATCCAACGGTTCCTATTTGTGGACTTGTCCGGCGGGTGTAACTAGCGTTTCTGTTCAATGTTGGGGAGCAGGCGGAGCAGGTGGGGGAGCTACTGCTGGTTCTGGAAACGGTGGTGCCGGAGGAGCAGGGGGTGCCTATGCAAGTACCAATAGTATTTCGGTTACGCCCGGAAATACTTATACAGTAAATGTGGGTAAAGGAGGTACTGGTGTTAAAGGCAATGGCGCTTCCGGCGGGGATTCGTGGTTTGGCTCAACAAGTACCATTCTTGCAAAAGGAGGGGCCGGGGGGCAAGCTAATAATAGTGGAAATCCGGGTATTGGTTCAACAACCGGCTGCATAGGGACAATAGTTTATAAAGGAGGTAGTGGAACCAGCGGAAGTACTGCTGCCGGGTCTGCTGGTGGCGGCGCTGGTTCAACGGGCAATGGAGGAAATGGCCAGACCAGCAGTCCCTGGTCAGGAGGAACGGGAACCACAATAGGTGGTGGTAATGGTGGAAACTATGTTTCTGTAGGCAATGGCAACCCGGGTTCCGGTGCAGGTGGAGGAGGCTCAGGTGCCAGGACTTCAAACAGCACCCAGTATTCCGGCGGATCCGGTGCGGACGGACGGGTGGATATTACCTATGTTATAACACTTTCTGTATCCGGAACTTCAACGATGACCTGTGTGGGCGGAAGTACCGGTACAATAACCGCAACGGCAACAGGAGGAACATCCCCGTATACTTATAGCCTCAATGGTGGCTCTTACCAGTCATCTAATTTATTTACGGGACTTGCAGCCGGAACCTACACACTTAGCGTAAAAGATAATAATGGAAACACGGGTTCGGTAAACATCACAGTAAGTCCATGTGGCACCTCTTCCGATAATCAAAATTTAACCGGAACAAATTCATGGATAGGTCATATGTACGATGGAACAAATTTCTCCAATTATATTGGCCACTTTACAGAGGCCGAAACTTTTAATGAAGGATTTGGAGGAAGTTATACCTGCTTTGACGTTACTTCCAACTCAAGCACGAGTTCAATTTATACCGAAACCTTTTCTGTCAAATTCAGAATGAATTCAACCAGGCAGGGATTATATGTTGTCAATCTTGGGTCAGATGACGGAAGCCGGCTTACAGTTGATGGCTCCTTAATTTATAATAACTGGAGTGACCAATCCTTCAGTACGAAGTCGAACGTTTTGATAAGCCTTACAGGATCCAGCACCATGTTATATGAATATTACGAGAATGGAGGAAGTAACCAGGTGATATTTCAAAACCTGACCTTGGTTCTGGCTAATAATCTTACCACAAACACCACCCAAAGCGTCGTTATTGGAAACAGCGGAAGTGCAATAAGTGGCGATGCATACGGGACTTTGCCATCCGGGATTTCTTTGTCTGGCACAGGCTATCAATGGAGCTATAGCACAACACCTGGAGGGGCCCAGACAAATATTTCCGGCGCAACCGGGGCCACTTTTACACCTTCAACATCTACAGCGCCTTTCAATGTCGCAGGTACTTATTACATTTACAGAAACGCAAGCCTAACCAGCACTAATAATGTTTCACCCAATCCATACACAGCAACTAACATTTCAAATGCGGCTGTCATTACGGTTACCTCTTCACCGTCTGTTTCGGGTGTAGCCACTCAAACCTGTGTGGGCGGAAGTACCGGTACAATAACCGCAACAGCAACAGGAGGAACATCCCCGTATACTTATAGCCTCAATGGTGGCTCTTACCAGTCATCTAATTTATTTACGGGACTTGCAGCCGGAACCTACACACTTAGCGTAAAAGATAATAATGGAAACACGGGTTCGGTAAACATCACAGTAAGTCCATGTGGCACCTCTTCCGATAATCAAAATTTAACCGGAACAAATTCATGGATAGGTCATATGTACGATGGAACAAATTTCTCCAATTATATTGGCCACTTTACAGAGGCCGAAACTTTTAATGAAGGATTTGGAGGAAGTTATACCTGCTTTGACGTTACTTCCAACTCAAGCACGAGTTCAATTTATACCGAAACCTTTTCTGTCAAATTCAGAATGAATTCAACCAGGCAGGGATTATATGTTGTCAATCTTGGGTCAGATGACGGAAGCCGGCTTACAGTTGATGGCTCCTTAATTTATAATAACTGGAGTGACCAATCCTTCAGTACGAAGTCGAACGTTTTGATAAGCCTTACAGGATCCAGCACCTTGTTATATGAATATTACGAGAATGGAGGAAGTAACCAGGTAATATTCCAAAATATTAGCCTGTTATTGGCAAATACACTTTCCACGAATACTGCGCAAAATATTTGCGTCGGAAGCACCGGTTCACCAATCAGCGGTGATGTTTATGGAAGTTTACCATCTGGGATTTCTTTGTCTGGCACAGGCTATCAATGGAGCTATAGCACAACACCTGGAGGGGCCCAGACAAATATTTCCGGTGCAACCGGGGCGACCTTTACACCCTCTGCCTCCGTAGCTCCGTTTAATACCCCTGGTACGTATTATATTTATAGAAACGCGAGTCTCATAAGCACTAATAATGTGTCTCCTAATCCTTACACAGCAACTAATACTTCTAATGCAGCTACCATTGTTGTGAATTCTACTCCTTCGATTAATGGCACAACGCCAGGTAGTAATTGTGGGACCGGAACGGTAACACTGGGGGCATCAGCTTCTGCAGGAACAATCAAATGGTATGCTAATGCGACAGGGGGATCAAGCCTGGGAACCGGCACCGGTTATACCACCCCTTCTATTTCTTCAACCACCACTTATTATGTAGATGCAACAGCAAATGGCTGTACAACCGGATCCAGAACATCTGTTGTAGCCACTATAAATACCATACCCATAATAACCGGAACGACTCCCAACAGCAGGTGTGGAACCGGGACCGTAACACTGGGAGCATCAGCTTCTGCAGGAACAATCAAGTGGTATGCTAATGCGACAGGGGGGTCAAGCCTTGGAACAGGTACCGGTTATACCACTCCGTCTATTTCTTCAACCACTACCTATTATGTAGATGCAACAGCAAATGGCTGTACAACCGGATCGAGAACTTCCGTTGCAGCAACTATTAATTCAGTTCCGACAATCAGCGGGACGCTATCCGTTTGCGCTGGATCAACAACGCAATTATCGGGTTCAGGAACTCCGGCCGCATCAAATCCGTGGACGTCTTCCAATACAAGTACTGCGACCGTGGATAATACAGGTCTCGTTACAGGCGTTTCCAGCGGATCTGTAACCATAACTTATACTAATAACAGCGGATGCAGCACTACTGCATCTGTAACCGTCAATGGATTACCACCCATCTCCCAGGTACCTACATCGAACCTTACCGCTTATTATAAGTTTAATGGGAATGCCAATGATGCCAATGACAATGATAACGGTACGCTCCAGGGAAGCCCGACAAGTACAACAGATCGTTTTGGAAATTCAGTGGCAGCTTACAACTTTAATGGAAGTAGTCAATATGTTTCCACTGCTAATTCCTATAACAATCCATCCGATTTTACCATTTCAATATGGTTTAAAACCGGCACATCCACAGGAGGAAAACTGATCGGTTTTGGTAATGCACAAACGGGACAAAGCACCAATTATGACCGGCATTTGTATATGAGTAATTCAGGGCAGATCTATTTTGGCGTGTATCCCGGTGCAGTCAAAGTGATTTATTCACCGAATTCATACAATGATAATCAATGGCACCTGGCAACGGCAACACTATCAAGTACAGCAGGAATGTGTTTATATATTGACGGAGCGTTGGTTGCATCAGATCCATCTACAACGACCGCCCAAAATTATACGGGATATTGGAGAATAGGATATGATAATGTGAACGGGTGGACGTCAAACCCGACCAGTTATTATTTCTCAGGTATCCTGGATGATGCGTTGATTTACAGTACTGCTTTGACATCCACGCAGGTAGCCGCTGTGTATAGTTCCCCGGATGGAGCGGGAAATAATGGTCCTGTTTGTTCGGGTTCGACATTAACGTTGGCTGCAACTACAGTTAGCGGAGCCAGCTATGCATGGTACGGTCCCAACTCATTCAGCTCAACGTCTCAAAATCCAATCCTTACCTACTCCACGGCATATGCCGGAACCTACAAATTAGTGGTCACTTCTTCTGTCGGATGTACTGCAACAGCGTATACCAATGTTTTATCTTCTACAACAGCAGGACAATGGGTGGGCGGATTCTCCAACAACTGGAATAATGCAAATAACTGGTGTAATGGTATTGTTCCCGATATCACTACTAACGTTGCTATTCCATCATCATCAACTTTTTTACCGATTGTTAGCGATAACCAATATTCAGCTAATCTTGTGATTAATACCGGGGCGACATTAAATGTGAATTCCGGCGGAACCTTGCAAATAGCCGGATCTATTACCAATAATGGAATTTTTGTGGATACTTCCGGTACGATCAGGATGTCAGGTACTTCTGCACAGACAATCCCAGCAAATACCTTTTACAACAACAGCGTGTATAACCTGGTTATTGATAATACCAGTACTTCAGGAGTAACATTAGGAGGCCCTCTAGATATTTATAACTCCCTTACTTATACCGGAACAGGAATGAGTTTAAACACTAATGATAACCTCACAATAAAATCGAATGCTACTGGAACCGGATGGGTGGGCGATATGACAGGCAATTCCATTAACGGGAAAGTAACTGTAGAAAGATATCTTGAGCCAAAGAAAGGATGGCGGTTGTTGTCTGTGCCTACAAACACTTCTCAAACGATAAGTTCCGCATGGCAGGAAGGATGCGGTTCCAACTCCAATTGCGTAACCGGCTTTGGTACGCAGATAACAGGCTCTGCGGGAGTGAGTGGAGGATTTGACGAGATGACTTCCTCTCCTTCGATGAAAACATATAACTCGGCTTCAGGCGCCTATGTCGGCGTTCCAACCACAAACAGTACTCCGATAGGTACAAACAGCGGCTACATGATTTTTGTACGTGGCGACAGGAGCGTTACCTCCGTATTCGCTGCCGCTAATCCAACGGTTCTCCGTTCTAAAGGGCCGCTGTATGTAGGTCCGCAATCTCCAATCAATGTGGCAGCCTCAAAATTTGCTGTCATTGGCAATCCTTATGCGTCAGCACTTGACATGCGAAATATCACCAGGAGCGGCATGAAAGATTTTTTCTACGTTTGGGATCCTATGTTGTCCGGTGCAAATGGTTACGGCGGGTTTCAAACTTTTTCCAATGATGGAAGCGGGAATTATGTAGTCACACCGGGAGGCGGAAGCTATCCTGCAAATGGCAGTATCAGCAACTATATTCAAAGCGGGCAGGCATTTTTTATGCAGGCGCAGAGTTCCGGGGGAAGTGTAACGATGACCGAATCCGCTAAAACAAGCGGGAGCAGCATTGTAAATGCTCCGCAGGGTCTTCCTTCTCCAACGCTAACCGTAAATCTTTATGGAATAGATTCAAAAGGAACAAACTATATGGCCGATGGCTTTATGGTCAATTATGGAAGTCAATATAACAATGCCGTAGATGAGCTTGATGCCATTAAATCGAACAACTCCGCCGAGAACCTGGCTGATAAACGGGATCATAGCCTGTTGATAGTGGAACGCAGGCAAATGATTGAGAAGACGGACACGATATTCATTAACATGGCGGGTGTCAGCAAACAGAACTATTATTTCTTAATAAATGCCACGTCGCTGTCGCAGCCGGGATTAAGCGCGTATCTCCTGGATAATTTTACAGGTGTCCGAACTCCGCTCCAGGTGGACGGAAGCACGACGTTAAACTTCACAATCACCAGCGCTGCTGCATCCTATGCATCCAACCGTTTCGAAATAATATTTGATAATTCGACTGGTACGCTGCCAGTAACATTTACAAATGTTCAGGCGATTAGTAACGGCAGTACTGTAAAGGTATTATGGGACGTACAGAATGAAACTAATATAAAAAGTTACGAAGTTGAGCATTCTGTTGATGGCATAAACTTCACGGCCATAGCTACGGCTCAGCCTATAGCTAATAACGGTGGTTCAGCAAATTATCAGGCGATAGACTCGAATGCTGCAGCCGGAATTAATTATTACCGGGTTATAAGTGTAGATATTGACGGGAAAATTGACTATTCACGAATCGTGAAGGCGTACACCGGCGAGGCAACCAGAGCGAGTATAAGCGTATTTCCCAATCCGATTCAAAATAATGCGATATATATTCACCTCCTGAACAAGGCTGCCGGCGTATACAAGATCCGTCTCTTTAACAGTAGCGGCAAATTGTTGATAAGCCAGTCGATTACTAACCCTGGTGGAAATTTTGATAAAGGTGTAAAAGTCCCGTCATATATGGCAACGGGAGTTTATCAACTTGAAGTAATTGACCCAAAAGGATCTGCTGACTTCATTAAGATTATCAAATGATAGATGAGCTTCTTCACTAAAGGGAATTCTTGTCTCAGGCTACCACGCATTTTTAAGAGTTTCATTTGCTCTTTCAAAATTCTTTTCTTGTTCCTGCTGCCAGTTCTCATCATATTTTACAAAAAAAGAATACCATAAAATTCTCGATAAACGCATAAGATAAGGTTGCAGCAAAATAATCAGGAGTGCATTGATACCGAGCCAATAAAATAACCGGTTATCGTCTACAGAAACGCCGATGAAAAAATACCAGGCAATAAAACTGGCAATGCTAAGGACTATCGTAATCGCATAGCTGACATAACCTGTACCATAATAGAAGCCAACTTCAATTTCAGTTGGGTGACCACAGACCGGACACTTGTCATGCATTTTCATAAAACCCTTACTGTAAGAACTTTTATTTTGAAAAAGATCCCCCTCCCTGCAATGATTGCATTTGTGATGCAATAAGGTTCCAATGTAAGATCTCTTTTGCGAATGTTTTTTTGATAATGTAGAAGCGTACTGTGGTATTGTCATTTCGTTCATGAATATGCTACTGTTTGTACAAACTTAACAATGGCAATGCACTGAAGGCGTGACAAAAGTCACAGGAAATATTTTATAAGAAAACATTAAAGAAAATCAATGCCTGGTGATGTTGAATAATTCCGGCGAATGTATTTTGAGATGTATATTGATATCCGGCTATAATTTCTGATGTATGAAGATGTTTTAGCTCTAAGCCATTAAATATCTGGTCCTGATCAATGCCTGAACTCCCGGATTGTGTTTCATAAAAGAATTCATTCGACGCTACATAGTCCAGCTTATTCTTCTTACCTATGGGAACTAAATGAAGATCAAAACGGTTCAACAGCCGGTAACGTACCTGGTAGGTATGATTTGGCTGACACAAATTGATATCGCGAAATTCTACTAATACTCTGTTCAGGTTATTGACAGTTAGAATTTTTATGAGTTTTGAAGAGCCTGCTGATACGCGGAATTCATTTGACGACGATAAATAACCCGATCTTTTGAGATTGCCGGTAACGAACCACCCGAAAGGGGATACAAAAAATTGCCACGCGTTTTTTGTTTTATAAACCGCCCAAAGCCTGCCGCCGGTTGTGAGGTTTTTACGAAACAGGTTATGGTCGTTTTCGTAATAATCATTCTGTGTTTTTTTTACCACGTCTACTCCTATAGACCAATGTTGGCTTATAGCATTTTCGATGTAGGTCTTTGTCCAAAATTCTGAGCGAACCTGGCTGTAGGATATAAGGGGGAAAAATACAAGCGCGAAAAAAGTGATTTTTTTCATATGGTATAAACGAAAGCCGGCTTTAATGATCATAGGTTAATTTTTGATCAAACAAAACCTCACCAGTAAGTGCGATGCACATGCTACATTCAAAAAATACCGGCTTTATTTTTTATGAAAACACTTTATAGAAGTGTGGTCGGGCAAACATAGTCGGTTACGTTAAACTTGCCTGTTTCTTTAATTGCTTTGAAGCCGCCTTTTACTTCAATTAAATTATTGTAACCTCTCGCGCGCAATATAGAAGTGAAGACCATAGAGCGGTAACCACTTGCACAATGCACAAAATATGTTTTGTTTTTATCGATGAGGATCATGCTGTCGTTGATGAAATCAAGGGGTGCATTTATTGCATCCACCATATGCTCGCTGTCGTATTCACTTTTCTTACGTACATCGAGTACATTGATTTTTTTCTGACGCATTATATCTGCAAGTTCATCTACGGTTATCGACCGGATCTTGTCGATCTCCTTTCCCGCATTTTTCCAGGCATCGAAACCGCCTTTCAGGTATCCAATAGTATTATCATAGCCCACACGTGCCAGCCTCGTGATCACTTCTTCTTCCCTGCCCTCTTCAGTTATTAGCAAAATAGCTTGCTTAATATCCGGTATCAGCGTTCCCACCCAGGGAGCAAAACTTCCGTCAATTCCAATGTTGATGGAATTTGGAATAAAACCTGCTCCAAAAACCTCGGGGCCACGTGTGTCAACAACAACTGCGCCTGTTTCATTAGCTGCAGCTTCAAAAGCATCAGGGCCTAATGCGTGTTTGCCCTTTTCCAAAACATCATCGATACTTTCATATCCCTGTATATTCAGCAACACATTTTTCGGGAAATAAGCGGGAGGTGCTACCAGGCCGGTTAGCAACTCCTTTTTGAATTGTTCCTTACTCATCGGTTGTAAAGCATAGTTGGTTTTCTTTTGATGTCCTAATGTGTCAGTAGTTTCTTTGCTCATATTTTTTCCGCATGCACTGCCTGCACCATGAGCGGGATAAACGATGATATCATCATCGAGGGGAAGGATCTTGTTGTGTAGTGAATCGTACAGATATCCAGCCAGTTTATCTTCAGTGAGTTCTGCCTTTACTTTTTGAGCAAGATCCGGGCGGCCGACATCCCCGATGAATAAAGTGTCGCCTGAGAATAATCCGACGTCTTTACCCTGTTCGTCCTTCAATAAAAAGCAGGTACTCTCCATAGTATGGCCGGGAGTATGTATTATTTTAAAAGTTATTTTTCCAACCTTGAATTCCTGTCCGTCTTCAGCAACGATTGCTTCGAAGCCGGGTTTTGCAGTGGGGCCATATACAATCGCCGCACCGGTTTTTTTACTCAGGTCAAGATGGCCACTGACAAAGTCGGCGTGAAAATGCGTTTCAAAAACGTATTTGATTCTGGCTTTGTTCCTTTTTGCCTTTTCTACATAAGGTTCTACTTCGCGCAAAGGATCGATTACAACAGCTTCACCTTCGCTCTCGACATAGTATGCGCCTTGTGCAAGGCAACCGGTATAGATTTGTTCGATATACATGTTTTTAAATTTTATAGGTGTAAAATTAAACCGCGGCGGAAGCTTTCAGTGTGACAGAAATCACACTCTGTTGCGATTTCAAAAGAAGGCTTATATGCAAGAAAAGGATGCTAACAGGAAGGCATATACGCAAACAATCGGTTATCGTTTTTTCTTTTTGGATGGTTTAACAAACCTGTTGTAGTCGAGCGCCAGATTGACCCAATATTCTAATTTCTTTTTTGTATTTACTGTATCTGCTTCCACAAACGCAAAGCCCTTCATGTTTTTGGTGGTAAAGTCCATTGGGTGTACCCCCTCTTTTTCCATTAATTCTTCAGTCAATACAGGGTCAAAACGAACCATAATTCGTTCGCTCTCCACACCTATGCACATTTTATCATTTACCATAAAGCATAAACCGCCGAACATTTTTTTCTCTTCAATATTTTTATGTGTTAATGAAATGATTTCTCTTACCCGATCAGCCAGTTTTTCGTTGTATGCCATTGATGTGGTTTTATAATAATAATCTGAAGATTAATTCTTCTTCACTCTATATCTCATATGCGTCACTTCTTTTGAACTGATTACTTCTGTAATTTCAAATTTATTTTTTGACGAATCGAGGTTTTCAAGCAGTAATATTCCTTTTCCGAGAACAACCGGTGCAATATGGATCATCATTTCATCCACTATTCCCGCATTAAGAAATTGTTGAATCACGTTAGCCCCACCAGAAATTCTTATATCCTTTTCTCCTGCTACAGCCTTTGCCATGGTCAACGCACTTTGCAAGCCATCATTAATGAAGTAAAATGTGGTTCCTCCTTTTCTCGGCCATGGCTCACGCTTTTCATGTGTTAATACATACACCGGACAATGAAAAGGTGCTTCTTCCGGCCAGTTGAATTCGCCGGTGATGAACATTGTTTTACCCATGATCGAAGCTCCGGCTCTATTGAGGCTTCCAATAAGTAAATCATTATCAATTCCTGTTTCGCCACCCGGACCAATATTTTGCATCTCGCGGAAGGCCCGCTGCTTGTATATCCAGCTATGGATTTGAGTGCCTCCGTCGCCGATTGGGTTTTTGGGTCCGGGATTGAGACCGGCTATAAACCCATCCAGGGAGATACCGACATCAATATAAATTTTGCTCATAACGCCATGTATTCTTTCTAAATAATTGCCTAAGTTATCATAAGTTTATAATCTAATGAAAACTACGATCAAGGTTCGTGATAAAGAAATTGAATTGCGCATTGAAGAATTTGCGCTACATCTTACAATCAATAATAATCTGCGAACATTGCTGAAACATAATACAGAAGCTAATACAGATGTAGTAGTTGCTGTAATGAAAGCTGCATATTATGATGCCTTTTCAAGGGACTTTGCGGTAAGCAATGCTTCCATGGCTGTGGAAATATGGGCGCACATATATGCAGAGAAGTTTGCCATTGCCCTTAGCTCGCTGAACCTGTTCCACTGGATAGATAAGATTGCGGCAATAACTATTGAACACGCAGAAGTAATCGATATTGGTGAAGAGGGACACGACAATAATCGATTTGTATGGAATGGCCTGTCTGTTTTCAAAAAAGCGATTGGTGCATTCTTGCCCTAAAGATAAATGTGTGCATATTAAACCTCCTTAGCATGATACTGCTACACCCTCAGGAAAATTTTCTTTTTATACATAAAATACAGGAACGCCCATTTTACCATCACGTAACAAATGGCGAGAATAACAGCATTATAGGGATTTCCAATCAATTGTCCCAACCAATGAAAGAATGCATTGGTTGAATATTCCCAGTTTATAAACTGACCAGACATATAAATAAGTATCGAGTTCATCCCAATAACTTTAAAATAAAATGCCCATTTTTTATGGCCCTTCACATCGATAATGTAATAAAATAATGAGAGTAGCAACAAACTAATACCGCCAACATTTAAAACAAATGAACTTGTCCACAAGTTTTTGTTGATCGGGAAATCAAGATTCCACAACAAAGCGAGCGCTATCAACACAACACCGGCAACAGCCATACGAAGCGCTTTTTGTGCCGGTTGCAAACTTCCGTTCTTAATAAAGTTGCCTGTCAGTATGCCGAGCAAGCCGGTGCCGATTGCCGGTATGGTAGACATAATGCCTTCCGGATCGTGGATGCCTAAATACAATCTTCCCGGTAAGAATAAACGGTCTACATACGATGCAAAATTTCCCTGCATAGTAAGATCACCCGCAGGGTAACCGGGAGCTGAAGTGAACTTGAGCAACAGCCAGTAACCAATCAATATTCCCCAAAACCAAATAATGCGCGTGATATTCTTTTTTGTATAGAGGTAAATAATATTGGCAAACATATAAGCCAGTCCAATTCTTCCCAGCACACTTGCAAATCGAATTTCAGCAATGGGTTTTATTTCCAGGCCATTATTATAAATAATACCCAGCAGCACTAATATCAGACCGCGTTTGATAACACGAAACAACATCTGCTGTCTCGTTTTTCCTTTTTCCAATTCTCGTCCCACCGAATAAGGCGTAGCTACGCCTGCTATAAAAAGAAATAATGGGAATATCAAATCATAAAAATGAAAACCATTCCAAGCAGGATGCGTGAATTGGTTGGATAAAGTTCCCCAAAACGATGAGCCTGTTGCTTTAGCCATCGAATGAAAAATTTCTTCTGCTCCCATGATCCAGAACATATCGAAGCCACGTAGTGCATCCAGCGAATAAAGTCGTTGGGACACAGTTTTGGCGGGGTTTGAATCTGAGCCGGAATTTGAAGTTGCAATCGTATTTTGCAGTGTTTGGTCTTGTTGATTCATATCAGTGCATTGTGGAGTAATGACTAAAGATAAGAAAGAGATACAAATACAACGGATGATTTTTAATAGTTGCTTTTCAGGGATTATGTTCAGTTTTGAAGGAAAAAATGCTTTGCGTGTTGCCGCGTTTGCATTACGTAAATTAAGATTTTGATAGCGGCATTTTAACGTTAATTTTAAACAACGATTGTTTGTTACCAGATTAATGACCCACATAAAAAAAGAACAGAAAAATTTTCCGAAGCTCTTTATCTTATTATTGCTTGTTGGATTGCGCAATCCTTCAGGCGGACAAAATCTAATAGATAATGGTTCAATGACAAGTACCAAGGGCGCGGATGTGGTCGCGCCTGGTTGGGTAAAATCTTACATAGATCCCAAAAATACACCTGATATAAATGACACCTCCGGGCCGTTACTATCAACTCCCGGCCTCTATTGGTCTAATGGCCATCCTGTTGAATCACCCGATGGCGGAACGTGGCAAAATGCATTCTTTGGCGAAGGAATAATGCAAACTATTAATGGCATTACGCCCGGGATCACTTATTATTTCAGGTATTATTATACCTCGCAGGGAATAACGGGATACGACCAGGCTTCGGGAACTCCGAATATTACAATTCACGGCGCAACGGGATACAGTAACCCTGATTATGGCGGGCCACTGTTTCAGTGGAATACCTATTGCGGAACTTTAACCGCTGATTCTACAAGCATAATCATTATTGCCAGTGGGCCGTTAAATGCCTATATGGCTTATGATGGTTTCTATTTATCAACGACTCCATTATCATCTAACCCAATAATTCAACAACCTGCGGATGTATCCGTCTGTGACGGAGGCCCTGCCTCTTTCGATGTTCAAACCTCTGTTTCCAGTGAATTTTTTTGGCAGGTAAATTACGGTTCCGGATGGATATATCTTAGCGACACGGGTCCTTATTTGGGTTCATATTCCGATAATCTCAGGATTAACAAAGCGGATACAAGTATAAATGCATATCAATATCGTTGTTACATCAAAGATGCAGCCTGTCCCCTGTATTCTGACCCGGCTACGTTAACGGTATGGCCTTTGCCTGATCCTGCCCTTTATGTGGATGCATCACCTGCACAGATTTGCGATGGGAATACACTTACGATTACCACAGATAACAGATACAAAACTTATTTATGGAGTGACGGATCTAATAGTTCTTCAATAACAGTAAAGCAGCCAGGTGAATATTCGGTGGAAGTTACAGATGCAAACGCTTGTTCCGGAAAAGATTCGATTAATATTTCACCTTGCGCAAAATTTTTTATACCGGATGCCTTCACGCCTAATAACGATGGCAGGAATGATATTTTTAAACCGATTATCACAGGAAGCGTAGTAACCTACCGGTTCAGTATCTATAATCAATGGGGGCAATTGATATTTCAAACTGATGATACCACAAAGGGCTGGAATGGATATGAGAATGGCAGGCTGCAACAAAACGGTGTTTTTGCATGGGTTTGCAGTATCCAATTTACCGGAGAGCAAGTGGAAACGAAAAAAGGTACGGTCTTTTTAATACGGTAATCATTCCACGCCTCTTCGGGATAATTGCGCGCAAGTTTGCAGCTAAAATCTGATAAGCTCCTTAGTGCTGATTACTTCCATTACATTTCCTTTTTTTATCAACCCCGTTTTTTTGATCAATACGTTTTGCCCGAAATAAATTTTATTATCTTTCGCCCTATAGGTTGCGAGCGTTGTTAAGGGTTCCTTTCCTTTTTCTGCGGTAGATTGATTAACGGTTGGAATGGTGCACCGTGCGCATAGTTTTACGCCATACATGTCAATATCATTTATTTTTATATGCGCCATCTTATCTTCTGCATAAGGCAACCCGCCGGAGAATACTAAATTGGGGCGGAAACGCTCAATCGGGACATGTTCATGCAACCTTTTATTCAGATCATCCAATGACGCCTGGCCGATCATCAGCAAAGGATAGCCGTCGGAGAAAGCAGCAATATCTCCCGGCAGTGCATACTGCAGATCCACCTGGCGGTGCGATGAATCAGGCATGTATACCAGCCGGCAATTGACAGACAATTGTTGTATAAACCATTTATCGGCTTCATTACTTACCGGCAATGCTTCACACATATCATCCCATACCTGCACCTGCATTATCCCCTGGTCATTTACGTTATTTAGAGGAATTATTATCTTGTTGCTTGTATGATGCTTATGATAAATAATTAAATCGCCGCCGGAAATTGACGTTTGCAACAAACACATCTGTGGATACTCCCGTTGTGTGAGAAAACGATTGTTTTCATCTACCAGCATCCATCTCCGGTCATGCTGCAGGCCGCGATCTGTAACGACGGCTTCATCTGTTTCAAAACCAGCAAGAGATTTAACGGGGTAAATAAACAGTTGGCTGATTGTGTACATGTAGCAAAGTTGAGGATTTTTATTCCGGGACGATCATTTATCATTGAAATTGATACCGCATCAGTCGCATGATGTTTCTATATTTCGAAGAAAAGGATAGTAACGTAAAGATCAGCCAAAATGCCGGAGGAAGTTTTTTTAAATAGCGTGATTTGAGAAGCGCTATATCCACTTTTCTTTTCAACTTCAGATCCATCCGGTCAATCTCACTTGTATCATCGACGGCCCACTTGTGAACGGCTCCTGTAAGTTCTTTTAATTTTTTCTCACCACTTTTAATTGCAATTGAACTCATCACATCAAAAATGATTTCCCCATGAGAGAAATAGTTTGTCAGCCTGTTTAAAAAAAATTTTACGTCGTCCGCCGCCAGGTATTCTAACAGCCCTTCGGCAACAATGATCGTTGGGCGGTCTTGCGGAATTTGTTTAAGCCATGCATCGTCTGTGACAGATGAGGCAATCATTTTATAATTTGCATCATCTGCAAAAAATGATTTCCTCAAACTGATCACTTCGGGATAATCTACGTCAAACCAGGTCACGCCCGGGGGTGGTTTTATTCTTGTAACACGTGTGTCGAGGCCACAGCCGGCGTATACTACAGCAGCATCTTTATTCCTCTCAATAAATTCTTTTATCCATTCATCAAATTGTTTAGCACGAACAAGTACGAGAATATTGCCAAAACCTTTATATTTTGTAATGTTGAGGTTAACAGCCTTAGCAATATCATCGGCTTCTTTGTCGTGAAGTATCGATCGCCTGGCACGGTAATCGAGGGCCCTTGCAGATAAGGTAATAAAAAGGGTTTCTTTTTCTGCTGTTAATTCAGTTTCAGTTGCCATTATAATATTTTATTTAGTAAAGCAGCAATATGAACTGCCGTCATAAATAAAATTAAGAACTAAGCTGCACAAAGTTCATTTAGAGAAGATATATTGCGCTTAAAAAATGCTTTGAAGATTCCTGGCTTTTCAATAATAAATAACCAGTGTGGTTTTTCTTCTCGCATGGAAGCAAATTAAATTGCCGGAGAAAGAAGTATTGTGTTAGCAGATGCTAATTAAGTGGTCCGTATGAACCTACCATTTCACCATTTACTACCGGCAATACACTCCCCAGGTCATCGTAAAATGTACAATTAAAGGTGGCCTTTACTTTTACATAATATTTGCCGGAGGCATCGGGATCATCTTTAACGGAAACAATATTAAAGTTACTTCCTGTTTGGTCACCCGTTCCAAATGAAGTGCTCCAAATCTTACTCGTCGAATCCTGCCACGAGAGTTGCACCCCGTTCTGCGCGTTTATAGAATAATCGTATGAACCCGGCGCGAAAAAATTTTTCAAATCTGTTTGGGTGGCTGTTGTAAAATTGTGCATTAACCCTTTGGAAATGGAAAGGCTGGTTCCCCCGACATGATTGATGATCCCTGCATAAATGATTACATCGTCAGTACCATTGACTCCGGAAATTGATTGAACACTGGCACTGTTTGTCACGGATTGGTTGTACGGAGTACCATTAATTGTCGCTTTATAATAATAAACAACGTTTGATGAATTCTTACTCTTTGAGCAGGAAAACAAAGCGAAAAACATTGCAAAAAAATATGCCACCTTAAAAAAATGATTATATCGTTTCATAAATTCTCCTAATTAAACGTGTAAGATAGGTATTATTTCATCACCTCGCCTTCTTGTATAAGTCTCGTCTACTCCTGTATATTCCACTCTTCCTCTTCACCAAAAGGTTTATGTCTTTTACTATTAATTAAATCAATGTATTTTTTATGAACTGAATCAGGCTACTTTTTCCCATTCACATACATGTCGTGAACGTTAAGGATCAGATTCAATTTTTCATTGTTTTTGTACAATCTGTCTTTTAGCATTTGTCTTTAACGGAATTCGTCACGTCTTCCTGTTCCTTAGCCTGTTTCTTTTCAAGTATTTACTGATGAGCAGCAGCAATCTCCTGTTGTTGCTGAGCTTCCTCTTGCGTTTGCTCCGCTTCCTTACACGATGCAGGAGTATTGGTCGTAGTTTGGGCGCAGAGCGAAAAACTTGTCATTGCAAAGATTGCAATGCAGGGAAGAAATTTTGTTTTCACAATTGAAGTTTATAATCCGAAAAATGCCGGTGATTCTTTGAACTACCTGTAAGGCATAACAAATTTACTATTCTAAATGAAACAGTGTACCCGCTAAATGTCGTACTCAACCCGCTAAGTTGTCGTTTCCGCACTGGTGGAGTTTTCAATTTCTTATTCATCTTTGCATCATCAATCACGACTAAAAATAAATATCATGTCAAAAGTATCTATCTATTTAAATTTCCAGGGTAAAACGGAAGAAGCATTTAATTTCTACAAAAAGGTATTCAATTCGGAATTTTCCAGCCCAATGATGAAGATGAAAGACGCCCCTCCGCATCCTGATGCGCCTAAAATACCCGAAAATGAATTGAACTGCGTAATGCACGTGAGCATGCCCATACTCGGAGGAACTGAAATAATGGGCACAGATTTTTTAGAAAGCATGGGACATAAAATTGTGGTGGGAAATAATACCACCATTTCGCTTGGGCCGGATACAAGAGAAGAAGCTGATCGCCTTTATAATTTGCTTTCCGAAGGAGGTTCGGATAAAGCGCCGATGCGGCAGGAGTTTTGGGGTTACTGGGGATGTTGCCTGGATAAATACGGCATTCGCTGGATGTTTAATGTAATGAATCCGACCCCATAGTGCATTTGTTGGTGAATTCATAGATATGCCGGAAATCTTTTTAACCAAAAAAAGTTTCCGGCATTTTTGTTTATGTTTGAATTTTATACATGAACCATGAAGCATATCACCAAAGTACTTCCAATAATTCTGCTTTTATTTCTCACAATAAAAATTTCCGCGCAAACTTATTCCATTCCGGCGTTTACCGGTTATGCATTACCGTTAGAAAGGAGTAATGAAGATGATGAGAGCATTTTATTCAGTGAGAAAGACGGACTGCATAACTGGACAGACGCCGGGCAGCAGTTACACTATTATTTTTACCTGCGCAATACCGGCACGCTGGATATTTCTTTTCTGCTGAAAAATAGATCCAAAGGCAATATCATTGAAGCAAAAATTGCCGATAAAGTTTTTTCTGTGCAGGTTCCTAAAGGCAAAAGATTCAAAAAAGCAAACCTCGGTCCGGTCGTAATCGCAAAGCCTGATTTTTACGACCTCGAAATTGATTGTATCAAAAAAACCGGAAGTATTATCGCCGATATGCAATCCATTGAAGTAGGAGGCAGTGCGGCAAAAGACATGCAGTTTAATAAAAAGCCGAGGCGCAATGCCGCTTCTGTTCATTTAATGTATCCGTTGCCGGATTCAGTTAAAGCAATTGGATTTTATAACGAAGTAACCGTTCCGAAAAGCGCGGATCATGTCTATTCTTATTTTATGGCCTGTGGTTTTGCCAGGGGTTACTTTGGTATGCAGGTGAATAGCGATAGCGAGCGGCGAATTATTTTTTCTGTATGGGATGCCGGCACTGAAGCGGTAGACAGAAGTAAAGTAAGTGATGAGAACAGGGTGAAACTTATGGCGAAAGGACATAACGTTGTAGCAACTGATTTTGGCAATGAAGGAACAGGCGGCCACAGTCACCTGGTATATAACTGGAAAGCCGGCGAAACTTATAAGTTTTTTGTAACCACTTTACCAGATAGCGCTACCAGCAGCACGATCTACAGCGCATATTTTTTTGTTCCCGAATTGCAACGATGGAAATTGATCGCCAGCTTCAGAGCGCCGAAGGACGGACATTATCTTACGCACTTATATTCTTTTCTCGAAGATTTTTGGGGCGTAAATGGCAACCTGTTTCGCAAGGCTTATTACGGAAATCAATGGATACGAACAGAAGATGGAAAATGGAAAGAATTGACGAATGCCACATTCTCCTGTGATGCAACCGGCAGGGCGCTTGACAGGATAGACTTTGGAGGTGGCATGGAAAACAATTCATTTTATTTATGGAATGGAGGTTTTGCGGATACGAATACCGCTTGCGGTACAACATTTTCACGTGCGCCTGCAAATAAAAAACCGGAAATAAATCTTCGTAAAAATGCCGATAGCGCTGCCGAAGCAATGAAGGAAAACAAAGAAATACTTGAGTCTGTTGCTTCGGGAAAACTGGATACTACAGGGAGCAATAATGGCGTCTATTACAAAATTTTAAAGGAAGGTACCGGTGATCTGGTAAACATCAATGATACCCTGTCGGTTTATTATAAAGGATGGGTATTAGGCGGACAAGTGTTTGATTCGACAAAGGATACACCTGCTACTTTCCCTCTCAAAGGACTCATTAAAGGATGGCAATACGGATTGACAAAATGCAGGAAGGGAGGCAAGATCAGGCTAATCATTCCTTCCGGGTTGGCCTATTCAATTTATGCCGTAGATCCGAAGTTGCCGCCAAACAGTATTTTGGTTTTTGATATAGAGGTAGAGGCAGTAGAGAAATAACTGCAACCCACTAATCATTTACCTTATTAAAAATTATTAGCTACTCTTAGAATTTTATCCTGCTTAAAAAACGATAGGCTTTCTGCAATTGCGTCATTTAATCAACTCCGAAAGCGTATAATATTGCGCCTGGTCCTCTCGTAGAGCCACCCGTAGGATCGAGAGCGTAAAATGCATATTCACCAGGTGGAAGTGATTTATCCGGAATTAATTCCCAGTAACCTTCACGTATCAATTTTACACTGAATGAAAACTTATCGCTTGACTGTACTTTTTTACTTGCAAAAGGTCCGGCATGGCTCTTTTGAATTAAAATGATTCTTTGCCCTCCTCCCGTTTCTGCCTTGTATAAAGTGAACCTGGTTGCGGGATCCATCATACCTCCCATCGCTTGCTGAATTAAATTTGGATCAACGCCGTTAGCCCTCATAACGGAATCTGAGTGTTCCGATCCGCTTCCTTTTGACGCCCCCGCACCGGTAGATACTACAAACGATGGAGTAGCACCTGTTTTAACACGAACCTTTGCCGAACTGCCATCAATAGTGTATTCAGTTTCTGATCCCCCAAAACCACCTAATTTCTTTTTTGTATCCATTGTAGAAGTACTCTTTTCTAAACGTACAATTGTATATCCTGTATCATTCTTTTGGAGATAGTACACGTCATTCGTAAACTCCGGTTCGGGATAAGTTTGAGTATAACCCGTTACCATTGCAATTGCCGCGATACCCGAGAGAAAAACTTTTTTCATAACTAATTGTTTTGAGGTGAAGATTGATGTTGTTTGTTGGATTTCTTTTTCCCGCCAAATATCCATCCGGCAAAAATCTGCACAACATTGTTTTTGGCATCTACTGACGAGAAAGAAGGCGCCTGGCCTGTTTCGAGGCCTTTATACATTTTATTAATGCTGATGTTGTACCTGGCACCCACAATTAAACCAAGTACCGGATGAATTTCCACACCTCCGCCAAATCCATAGTCAAACTGATTATAATAACTTAGCGTCGAAGTGTAACTGCCCGTTGTGCCGGTATTTTTATTCGTCGAATCGGCTTTGGCGTTGAGCAGGAACGCGAGTTGCATGCCTAACTGGATCTGCACAAATTTCGTAATATTGATACCCATCATCTGCGGAATGATAATGTAATCGAGGTTTACATTACCGGAAGATGTACCATCGTCAAAATTGTAACCCTGTCTCGAATAGATAAATTCATGGCGTGAAGTGAGGACACCCTTTGACTGCGGAGCGAGAAATACGCCAAAATGATAACCGGCGAAACTGCTGCTGCTGATGGAAGAGGCACTTGTGACACTGGCAAAATTGTAGCCAGCCTTAATGCCGATACCGAGCCCGCCCTGCGCCAGGCACCACACAGGGAAAGTTGCCAGCAGGAAAACGATAATTTTTTTCATACATTTTATTTTAATTTTTTTCGAATATGCGTATACGTTATATCTTATCGTTAATTGCTGGATTTCCAATCTATGCCAAACGCAAACACACTAAATTCTTTAAGGTCCATGTTTTTTACCCATACAAAGCCATACTCGCCTGCCTCCAATTCGTCTGGAAGCAGTATCTCGTAATTGTCTTTCGAAACAGGCTTTATGCTAAAGCTGATTTGTTTTCCTTTCGTTTCTTCTTTATCAGTCAAGACCCCGTCTTTTGCAGTAATGGTAACTTCACGCTTCTGATCGCCGGGTATAAACTTGTAGAGCTTAATATAAGACGTAAGATCTATCACGTCGCCGCTTGTTTTTATCAAAAAGACAATTCCCTTTTGCGAAGTAAAACGGATTTTTGATGAGGGATCGGCCATGCTTAGAAATTGTTTGGAGCCTTTCAACCCGAGTGTCTTCTTTTTTGTGTTCAAAACTGCCGTTGCGTTTTCCAGTTTTATCAAAGCATTTCGATTGCTGTCGTAATAATATGGCTGATTAATAAATTCCGGAACCGGCAATACAATCTCCGGTTTCGCCAACTGCTTTATGGGTGGCCTGGTGACATGCTTCCGAATGATGGTGTCGTATTTGGCTCCGCGCTTTACAATGTTCGTTTGACTGCACACCTCTTGCGTTGGCAGCACGAATAAACAAATCAATAATAAAAATCTGGTATAAAAGAAAATTTTCATCTCGTATGTTTTTAAGTTATCATCAAGCAATTGATTCTTTTCAGTTCGCTGTAGCATCTGTTCTTTTTATTAGATAACCTTTTCAAAATTACCCCAACCCTATCCGCAAGTCAATCGCCTGAAACAGTGATTCTCACAACATTTTAAAAAATCACCTGAAAGGGTGAGTACGTCACTTCATATCAAAAACTCTGCCCTCCGCTTTCTCGTACGCCGCGTTGCGGATGCTCCATTTGAGCAAAGTCAGTTGACTCTGTACATATAGATCATCGTTTTCTCATTATGCCCCTGAATCACCAATTCATTCGTTCCGCTTTTTCCGCCAAAGTGAATCGTCACATTATCGCGGTCGATTATATCGAAATTGATGTATTTCGGATCAGCGGAAAGAGGATGGCTTGGAATAGTATGATCGCCATTTTTACAATGCGCAATGGCGGATGGAGTGCTTCCCGTCGCGGGAACCAATGTCATATTCACATTGGTAACACCACCCCGGTTCCGTGGGGGAGTAATAACCGAACTGGCCAATCCATTTATTTCCACGAGGCCCTTAACTGTTTCTTTGTTCGTCCACTCCCACCTGCATTTGTCGCAATTCGGCCAGTCGGACCAGGGCGGGTAATTGATAATGTTGGTGATTGCCGGATTGTCCCCATCAAGGTTTACAATACAGCTCGAAGAGTCCACCAATGCAAAACATCCGTCGCCTTCATCAATATGGATATAGGTGAAATGATATTTACCGCCGATGATAGTGATATTGCTTGTTAATAGTAGAGTTTTTCTATTTTTTGCGGAATAAACTTTAACTGAAACCGCAACCGGATTACTACCGGGTACTGTCGCAGGAGCCTGGTACATCGAAGTAGAATTATTTTTTTTAGTAACGATTCCTACGTCTTCGTTCCCGGGTAAAATTCCATTTACCGTCCAGTCTGCAGTATAAAATAATAGCGGCGGAAAAAGAATATCATCATCATTTGGCGCAGCCGGAGAAGGCGGAAAGAGAATATCGTCATCCGAATTAATTGGTGCAGGTGGAAAAAGAATATCATTATCAGAATTAACTCCGGGTGGAAAAAGTATATCGTTGTCATCAGGCGCAGACGACCCGTAACTAAAGCTATATACGACAAGTTTAATGGATTTAGTAACCTTAAGAGAAGCCGGTGCAGGTTTTATAAAAAGTTTGTCAAATCGGGCCCATGTACTGAAGTGAAGGGCTAAAGCGGTAATTGTTTTTTGGATAGTATCCGTAATAACTTTTTTCAGATAATGCCATTGACCGGTATCATCCTGCCAACCTATACCTTTTAAATTTGCATTTTCATTGGTACTTATATAATGAAAAATAAGTTGAACAGGCTTTTTGAATTTGATACCCGAAGGTTCTAACCGGTAAGCTCCCTCATCATTTTCATTCAGGTTGTTGTGTGCGGATTGTATTGAAATATTGACTTCTGAATCCAATGCATCAGCGGGAACAATTACTTCAAGCCCTTTATCCGCTGAAATTAATTTACCACCTTTGACGCTGATTATTGCACTTACAATATCTCCAAACGGATCGCCCGCAGGAGTAATGTATGGTTTAGGGGATGCGGTTGTTTTATCATTTTGCCCAAAAGAGTTTATTGCATAAAGTAGTAGTACTAAAAGAATTGCTTTTTTCATAATGCTTTATTTATAAAAAGTTGTTACCATTCCGTCATTTGAAAGTTTTCTTATACAATGATTAAGACCATCAGCTATAAAAAGGTTTCCTTTTTTATCGAATGTTATTCCAAGTGGTTCATTAAATAATGCCTTCTTTGCAGCTCCGTCTGTATATCCTGCTTCAGAATATCCCTGGATATTGCTGTGTTGCATATCGATTTTGCTATTACCTGCTACTGTTGTTATTTTTTTATCGGCAATTTTTATGATCCTGTTTAGCCGGATATCAGAAAAATAAATCTCATTATCGTTGCCTATCGCAATGTACCAGGGCTCCATAAACTCAGCGCTTTGAATGTCGCCTTCTTTATAGATGGGATCGGTCTTTCTCTTCCCGCACAATCCGCCGAGCGTGTACACGTAGCCGTCAGGTGTAATCTTTTTTATGCAGCGACCGGTTCTGTCGCAAACCATAAGATCACCAATGCTGTCGCAAACCATACCCGCTGCATCAAAATGAAATTCATTGCCGACATTGTCTTTCAACGTGGTTACTTCTCCCTGCGCAGAAATTTTTCTTATCACTCCGTAATTAGTATTTGTTCTTTCATCACCACCTTCGTCGCTTACATAAATATTTTTCATTCTGTCGATTGTTATAAAGACAGGATTTTTAAACGATGCAACTGAAACAGAACCGTCTTTCATCACCCGGCCTTTATTTCCCGCAACAATTGTTACTTTTCCATCCAGAGAAATTTTAAGTATATCACCTGCACCTTTGTCTGCAACATAAATGTTATCATCTCTGTCAATGGCAAGGCCGGCAGGCGTGAATAAATCAATCGATGCCCATCTTAGCGATGGTTTATGTCGATACAGCACAGTTGACAAGAACTCTGTTGCCTGTCCGTCTGGTGTGATCTTTACAATATCCGGCTGTTGGGAATTACAACTGACATACAAATTATTTTTGCTGTCAATTACCAGCCCGTTAGGATAATATACAGGTTGATGAGAGTTGTTCTGCGCTACCGCAAAAGCGCCGGTAAACATCAATACAATCAAAAAGCATTTCTTACCATATTTTCGTATAACCATATCCGTTATTGTTAATTGCTGCTATTGGAATTATATAAATGCACATTAGGGTTGAGTTGTGGAGCAGGTGGATCCAGTCCAAAAACATTTTGCTGCACCCAGTTCGAAAACGGCGCCTGAAGTTTGCCATGGCCGTCAAAAACGAGCCCGGAATTTACGCCAACGCCCCATCCTGCAGTATTGGTACCGCCGAGGGCTTCTGGTAGTTTCATTTCCGCTTCCCACTTCACGCCAATATCCATAGGAGCACCGCCACCAAAAGTGATGTAAAACTGCATGGATCCGCTCAACACTTTTGGAATGAGTGGCAGACCACCTTCTAACGCCAGTGTGGTGGATCCTGAAAAAGCATGTGTTGCCTTAAGTGATACTCCTTCACCTATTTCCGCATCTAACCCCATCTTCTCACAGTCGAGGTTTATGCTTGATTTTAATTCTTTAATGGGGACCTTTGCAGCCAGCGGGCATTTGCCTTCATCGAATTGTAACGTATCAATTTTTTGGTGGGTGGTATCTACCTTTCTATGAAAACAAGCCAGGAAACTGGTATGGCTCAGTTTGATCATTAATCCCAAATACTCACTCACCAACTGGTAAAAGTTTTTTCTGTATTGATGATCATCAAGCGACGCAACATAGCTCCAAAAGGATGCATCATTAAAATAGTCTCTTTCTTCGTAAATCCATTTATCCTGCCATGCCTTTCTCATATCGGCAAATAGCGGCAGGTATGAATTGTTCAGCGCATTCAGCGCCTCACAATGTGCACCGGAGTTATCCTTGTTGGCTGCACCTTCGCCATCTTCCGACATATTAAATTTTGCATCTACTTCTTTTCGCTTCTCTTCATAATCATCCACCAATTCTTTTCGTCTCACCTCAAACTGCTTGTCATATTTGTCCATCTCCAACAGTTTTTCTCCGTGAGTCTTTTCGATATCACCCAGCACTATATTGGCAAACCATCCGAACGGGCGCATTGGATCGCCGCCGCTGTTTATTTTATTCATCACATTTTGCTGCATGTTTTGCGCTGCAATTTTCCCTTCTTCCCTGGCCATTCTTTCATATTTAGCCTGCAGAGCTGAAAGCATGCCAATGTAATCAGGGTACAATGTCCGCAGCGTCGCTACCTCATCAACGGTGCGACATTGCGGGAGCAACGGATATTTATGTTCACTAAAAGTTTCGGGTTGTTCATAACGATGCCTTATATAGTCCATCAATTTTGCATCCGGTTTGAGCGCCTGCAGCATGTTCCATGCGTGAGCAATGAATCCTCCACGCAGGCAGTTTTCACAATAGGTTATTGCGGCCGATCTGTCGCCATTGATATAAGACATATAAGCAAGCGACATATTTGCATTGGGATGATAGGGGGTCGATGCCACCGCCTGTTTTAAATAGTCAGCGGCTTTTTGAACATCGCCCATAAGGAAATATGCTTGCCCCAGGTTGTTGTTTACCGTTGAATTATCGGGTTCCTGTTGTTTAATGTAATCGAGGATCGGAACCGCTTTATATGGAAAACCACAAAGGCTTAGAATACCTGCGTAATTATTCAACGCATTTTCATTTTCGGGGTCTGCAGATACTGATTCCATTCCTATCAGCAACGCATATTCGGGCTTCCCTGCGTAAAATGCCAAAACCGCTTCGCCTGAAAGTGCCGTGGCAGTTTTGCCTGACGTATTAAGTGGCTTTGTTCCGTAGCCGCTTTGCACGACCGGCGCCAGCTTGTTTTTTATATCTGCTAAAAATTTCCTTAATTCTTCTTTCGACATCGGCTTCGAAGGAATAGACGCCAATGCCTTTACATTTTTTTCCGGTATTTTCATTTTTGAAAGAAATGCCGTGTCGTTGCTTTTTACAAAAGCACTACCAGTGGAAACATTAGTAGGAATAGTTGGAATGTTTACAGAGGCGTTATTTTGATTCCCCTTATTCATATATTTTTTTATGGCCGGATTGTTCTTCATCACCGAATCCAGTTTACGTTGCGCTTCCGCCGCGATTTTATTCTGTTGATCAACAGAAGGGACCTGCGCAAATACACAATGCACATAGAATATTATTAAGCTAAGGCATGTTATATTTTTCATGATTTTATTTCTTTTGCAAAACATCATTATGTGGCCCAAGGAATAACTTATCAGGTGAAACATTTGTCTTTTGTAAATTCAACCCTGAAAGAGCTGTCTGAATAATTATTCCATTGGTATAGTGTAACAGTAAAGAATTAGATTTGATTTCATAAATACCTTCCCCGCTTACAGGGGCCGCGGCATTACAGGAAGTTGGTAAATGTTCTAATGATCTCACTACTCCATTATCACTAAATTTTCCATCATTTGTGAAACTGACGCAGCCATTGAGGGACGTTGAGCACCAGGTACCGTCCAGCCTTGCATCATCAATAACAGGCAGTTTTTCGAATGATCGTGTTGTCGAATTCATTTCAGCTACCAGTTCACCACCTTTGATTGTAAAGGGTATTTTTCTGTAAGAGATATCAATTTCTCCGGATCCATTTTGATAAGTATACGTACCCCAATAATGTAGGTCGTTTGCCGCTGCTGCTACAGTGTTCAGGTTTAGCAAACCGTGCAGTGGAAATGTTGTGTTGTAGTATACCTGGCTGTTATTAAAGAATATAAAAAAAGAAGCATCATACGTACCCATCGTATTCAGGCCCTTGTTCATGTAAGACACGCCGGACCATACATACGATATTCCGGAATGAGTCACCCTTCCCTGGCTAACTTTCTCATCCTTCCAATCGTCAAAACGCAAGTCAAAAAAGAAATTTGTAACAACAGGTTCGTATGTCGCATTATAAGAACTGGTAGTTGATACGCCGTCGCATTTGAAATTTTTGCTCAGGTATAAAACTCTTTCAATTCTTCCATTGATCTTAGCCAGGAACACACCTACTCCAAACGTCATTGATTTGGAAAAATCGGCCATATTATTTACCTGTATCGTGCCACTTCCCATTGAATATTCCCAGCCCTTTTTACATAACCCTTCGTTGGAAACTTCGTATACTGAACCATCTGCGCTGCCAAATCCTTTCGCTTGTCCCCCTATACTTGCTGCCAGTTGGTTGATTGCCGCATTCCCCGCGTCTTTAAAACTGTTTCCTGTAACCGGCGGAAATAACAGAAATACCAGTTGCTCGTCACCACTTAAATTATCTGGAGTGATTGAGTAAAAATTGCCCATTTGTGCGGCCTTCCACCCATCCGGCACTGCAAACAGAAAATGATTAAAATGGACTAATTGCGGACCTGATTCATCTTTCAGATCAGTGTTTTGCGGAGTAGGTATATCATTGTTATTGGCAACGCTGTTTGGTTGAAGAGAGGCAACAAACTTATCCAGGTCAGATTGGTATTGTGTAATACTGTTTCGATCTCCTGAAAGAAACAAAATGGATTGCATTTTCCCGGACAATTCAAAGACAAGTAAACGTGCTAAGAAATGTCCCTTACTGTTGGTAACATCAGCTTCATCCTGTAAATAATTTATTCCGCCAGGGGTCGTATTTTTTTCCGGAACGGGTTTTTTTATTGCCGTAAAATTCGTGGTAACATTTTTTTTCCATTCACTTAGAAAATCCTGTTCAGGATTTCCTGACGAAGGATTGCTGCTATATATAGCGATGACGCAATAAATATTAGTCTGGTTATTTGATGTTGAATAGGTGCGGTATGAACCATTGTCTGCCAGTGTCCAATTGGCCGGTTCTGTAAACGAAAGCATGTCGAACGACACATTTGTTTGAGCCTCGCTATATAATTTACTAAGCAAAATCAACGCAATTGAAAAAATAATTTTCATAACAATAAAGGTTAAATGTCGATCCCTATTTTATCGTGAAAGCAACGCCCTGTATATGAAGACCGTCTGATGTCAGGGAATTCTTATCAATTAAAACATATTCTCCCGGCTGCAGATATCCGTTCGTAAATACAATTTTGAAAGAACCTCTGCCCCAATCCGTTGATCCGTTAGGATTGCGTATAGCCGGTGGCGTTATCACTTGGATTGGAATATTTATGGCAAGATTACCTCCTGTACCAACGGGTATCGTAAAGGTTCTCATTCCGTTTTTTACTTCTGTTTTATATAATTCGAAAGAAGGCATCCTGATACAGGTGCTAAAACCAATATTTGCCGCCACGCTGGTAAATTGTGCAGTTGAAGTGGCTCCGGGTATTGCATAAAAACTTTGGGGAGACTTTGTCCTTTCGGCTTCCTGCGTTGCCTTAGGTTGTTGAAGAGAAATTGAAACGCTTTCGAGAGGTTGTATTGCCTTTGCATAAACAGCATCGTACTGCGAGGCCCCGCTGCAGGAAAAATTTTGAGCAAATGTGTGAATATTTAAACATTGAAATAACGCGGCGACAATAAGAAACTTCATAGAAATAATTGTTTGTTTTACATTATAATTTATGAAAGTAAATCGCACATCTGCAAAAAGCAATAGAACAAAAGTTAGCAGAGGCGCCTGTTTTATTACTGCGAATTTTACTTTCTTTAATTTCAATTCATTTCAAAAACAGTTACCAAAAATAAGATGGCCTATTTCGAAAGTCAATCGCCCGAAACAGTGATTCTGCCTGTATTTCAAAAAATCACCTTTTCCGGTGATTTTGTTCTGAATATTTGGAACTGTGGGTAACTAAGGAGTAATTTTAGATCGTTGCTTCATACTTCAAAGGCATTCACATGTTGCGCTTTGCGTTAAATATGGTAATCATAATGTGCTTCTGCACCTTGCCGCCGGCTGATGCATTGTCCCAAAATCATCTCATTGACAGCATGGAGAATGATTTGAAACATCCTAAGGATGACACTTTCAGGATAACCCTGCTATATAATCTTGCTCAGGAGTATTATGGTTATGATACCACGAAGGCGATGCTATATCTCGAAAGAGGTCATGCACTTGCGGAAAAGATGAATTATGTATATCAAATCGCAAATTATTATGAATACAAAGCGAAGTTGTTTCAGCAGATCGATAAAAGTGACCTGGTGACGATGAACCTGCTTGACACCGCCATCGGTTATTATGAAAAAAATATTACGCAAAAAATATCCGAAACGGATTTGAAGCAATCGAAGCTTGCCATAGCAACCTGCAAGAGCGACCAGGCAATTGTACTTGGCCACCAGGGCAAATATAAAGAAGCAGTATCCTTATATCTTGATGCGATTGAAGGATGGGAGTCTTCCCGTGAGGCAAATAGAAATGAAGCAATAGCCAATTTGTATGCGAGCATTTCAACGATTTATTTTGATTTAAAGCAACCTGAAAATGCTTTGGAATACGATGAAGCAGCTATTCCCTACCGCCTGCTCGATAAAAACGAGGAGATGTTGGCTATGCAATATTTTTACGTAAGTGACGACCTGCTGTTGCTTTTCAAATTTGATTCAGCGTATTATTATGTGCAACTGGCAAAACCATTGGTTGAAAAGCTTAATAAGCACAAACTAAACCATTATTATTTCAGCCGTATTTCGAATATCTATAAAGATAAGGGAGACTATTCCCAGGCGGTGTATTATGCTAAAAAATCATTAAACGAAGCTGTTGTATCGAACAACTCTTTGCTCACATGCTCGGGTAACAGGGCTGTTGCTGAATGCTATGAAAAATCCGGCGATTATAATTCTGCAAGGCAGTATCTTTTGACTGCGTTGCCCCTGGCGGACTCATTTAATTTTAGCAAAGAAAAACTTGAAATATTGAAAGATCTTGTTTTTGTTGAAGATAAAAGTAATCATCCGGCAGCTGCATATGCTTACCTTAAGCAGCTGGATGCAATTAAAGATAGTATCAATACTGAACAGTCAAAAGCAACCGTTGCTGAAATTGAAAATAAGTACCAGGCGGCGCAAAAGGAAAAGGAAATCATCCAACTGCAAAAGGATAAGCAGGCGCAGGCGTTTTCTATCAGGCAAAAATCAACGCTCAATTATATTTTAATCGGATCGCTTGCAGGCATTCTGTTGTTAGGAATGCTGCTGTACCGAAATTACCGGCAGAGGCAGCTACTGCAGCAGCAAAGGATTTCAGACCTGGAAAAGGACCGGCAATTAATGGCCGTGGATGCAATGCTGAAGGGGCAGGAAGAAGAACGAAGCCGTTTGGCCAAAGATCTCCACGATGGACTTGGCGGTCTGCTATCTGGTGTAAAATTTTCATTAAGTAATATGAAAGACAATTTAATAATAACATCAGATAACATGGCCGTCTTCGAACGATCGATCGACATGCTCGATACTTCTATTAAAGAACTCAGAAGAGTGGCGCATAATATGATGCCGGAAATGCTGACGAAGTTTGGCCTTGATGCCGCATTGAAAGAATATTGCAACAGCATCAATGCGACAAAGCTGATAAATTTGAGATACCAGTCGCTCGGAATGGAAGAACGGCTGGGACAATCCACAGAAATAATCATTTATCGTATTGTGCAGGAATTACTGAATAATATACTGAAACATGCATCCGCTACAGAAGCATTTGTTCAATTGATAAAAGATAACAACCGGCTGAGTGTAGTTGTTGAAGACAATGGAAAAGGTTTTGATATGAATATCTCCGCAACTAAAGATGGCGCTGGGCTTGCAAATATTCAAAGCCGGATAGATTATTTAAAAGGGAGGCTTGATGTTCACTCCGAGCCGGGCAAAGGAGCACTAATAAATATTGAAATCAATTTGTAATCATGATCCGGGTATTTATAGTAGACGATCATCCATTGGTAATTGAAGGAATACATTCATTATTGCAACACGAAAAAGATATCGAGTGGGCGGGGCAGGCAATGAATGCACAATCGTGTCTCGGATATTTTGTAAACAATTCAGCAGATGTGGTGCTCATGGATATCAGTATGCCGGAAATGGATGGGGTGGAGTTGTGCACCGTGATGAAACAAAAATATCCCGGCATAAATATTTTAGGTCTAAGCACATTCAACCAGGGTTTCTATATAAAAAAAATGATGGAGAACGGCGCATCCGGTTATATTTTGAAAAATACTTCTAAAGACGAGCTGATCACCGCCATCCATGCAGCGGCAGCAGGAGAAACTTTTTTTAATGGCGAAGTGGGCCACGCACTGGAAGAATATCAAAAATCCAACACCCTCGAAGTACCGGTTTTAACCCCACGCGAAAAAGAAATCCTTGGGCTTATTGCAGAGGGTTATACCAATCCGCAAATTGCAGAAAAAATATTTTTAAGTCCTTTTACTGTTGACAGCCATAGAAAAAATTTATTGGCAAAACTACCGGTAAAAAATACGGCTATGCTGATTCGCTTCGCCATTGAGCATAAGTTGATTTAATACGGAAAATAACGTACAAACATTTCTGGAGGGTAATATAGCCATAGCCCGCCCTACATCATATTACGAATTAGAAGCAGTAAAAAAATGAAATTTTGGCAAATCGCATTGCGGCCGCAAAGAAATAGTCCTGCATAATTTTTGCATAATATTCCCGTTGTGTTGGATGGGAGGTCGGCATGGCAAAACAAGCAAATTGTGCAATGCCGGCGAAATATTATATTTGAAATCGTGATTCCCAGAAGTTGAAAACAAATTCCTGAATCAATTTTTATGAAGATTATTTTCGTACCTGCACTCATCGTAGCTCTGTCATGCGGATGCAAAGAGATCACGTACACTCCGGCGATACTTGCTGAATACTCTATAGGCAATGGTGATAGTTGTACAGGAGCAGTACTGGCAGGACAATACATAGCAGATACGTCTCTCACTAATTTGAATACACTCACTATAAACGTAAACGTAACCACCGCCGGCCCTTACTGGATCACCACCAACACTTCCAATGGAATTACTTTTAGCCAGATCGGTACTTTTGTAAATACGGGCCCGCAAACAGTGGTACTCAATGGAGCAGGAACGCCCGTAGCAGAAGATACCACCCTGTTTACTTTGACACCAAAGAGTAATGATAGCACCAGTTGCATATTTGTGGTACCGGTAATTTCAAACGGACCGCCACATTATTACCTCAGCTGTTATCTCAACGGTATCTACACTAATTTCAGTGATAGCGAATTCGCCACCAATAGTTTCCTGCCCGGAACGTCGGGCGTCCCGGGTTTGGATATAAGTGGCAGCGATACTGCCTCAGGCTACCCCGATAAAATTGATTTTGGAATTAACAGCAGCAATCGGGTTACGACCGGCACTTACACCGACACTACTTCTCCATCCGCTTATTTCATCTACACCGATACCAATGGAGACAAGTGGAAAACGGATACTTCTTTTCATCCGGCATTTAAAGTATCAGTGGATAATCTTTTCAGCACGAGTTTGCAGGGAACATTCAGCGGAATGTTGAGAAAGGAAAATGCTACCGACAGTATGACCGTTAGTGGGGGCGCATTCTTTGTTCCGCTTCGGTAGCGCAAAATAGCTTTTCGTTTATGCATTACCGTTATTCCGTATTTGAATTTGTCCCAGAAGAAAAAAATCACCGTAAAAAACGCTAGACCTTCTCCGCCGTCTTCCGCTGCACCAGATACAACCCGGTAATCACCAATGCCACACCAACAATTGTATACACACTTATTGGTTCATGCAGCAAAATGGCCGCAATAATAAAACCGGATACAGGACAAAGAAATAACCAGAAAGAAGCTTTCACCGGGTTGTGGCGCAGGAGATACAACCATAATTGTATCGCAAAAATGGAAACAATGACGGCAAGCCATAATACCGCACCAAACCATTTGCCGTCAAAAATATTTTTATTATGCCGGTAAGTAAGCATCAGCACCGGCAATAAAAAAATTCCGCCGAACAAGGTCTGCCAGCCGTTAATGGTGAGTATATACAAGTTGTTCCATCGCTGTTTGGAAAAATATACAGCACCTGCAGAATAAGAAATCGTACTGGCAAGTAAAAGGCCGAGGCCTCCGGGTGTAGCATAACTTTTTTCAAAAAGGGGTAATGCGGCAATCACAATTCCTGTGCAACACAATAAAAGACTGACCACAGCAACCCGCTTTATCGGGTGATGGAGCCAGATGCTTGCCATAATACTTATCAATATCGGATTAATTGCTACGGCAAGCGAACCAAGCCCTGCGGATACATGTTGTATTGCGATCACGAACATGCCTAGATAAATGCTTATGTTCAGCATGCCATAGACGGCCAGTTGTGTCCATTCTTTACCTGCTGGTAATCTCTTTTTTAAAACAACATGGGAAATAAAAAGCATGATCGCGGCAGCAATAAAAAACCTCGGAATAGCCAACACGAATGGTTGTGCAGATTGCAGACCTATTTTGGTAGCCGAGGCGGCAGACGACCAAAAAAGGGCAAATAATATTCCTGCCGCAACCAGGCGATAGCTAAATTGTTCGGAGGATCCCTTGCTCATTCCAGGTTGATCATGTTGTCAGATGGTGTGGCGTCCATAAAAATACCACCATCCAACTGAACCGATACAGGTGTTACCGTATCATTGACAGTAACAGTAATTGCCTTTTCATTCTTCTGCCACACAGCCGGGGTAAAATGTTGCCGTTGCTCCTTGCCATCTTTGGATGTCAATACCACATCAAAAGGAATTGCAAAACCGCCAACATTGTCAATCGTCACGGTTGTTTTATTGCTTTTTGTTTGGGCCGCTTTTATTTTAAGATCAATATAATTATAACTGAAGAACCAGTTTTTCCAGAACCAATCTAAGTTTTCTTTTGCTCCGGCGTTGATAGAATAAAAATAATCCCATGGTATCGGATGTTTGCCGTGCCAGTTATCCATGTAATGATGGAGGGCAGTTTTAAAGAGATCATCGCCTAATAAATCTTTTAACGCAAGATAGGATAATGATGCTTTACCATAAGAATTGTTGCCGTAGCCGGCGCCGCTTACCTGTGTAGACATGGTAATGATCGGCTGATCTTCTTCACCCGAAGGATCGTTTATGTATCTCCTTATCCTGAAATTTTTATATTCGTTATCGGCCTTTTCTTTTCCTACTTCGTCAATGCCGATCAAATATTCAAACGTTGTAGCCCAGCCTTCATCCATATAAGCATAGCGCGTTTCATTTATGCCCATATAAAAAGGGAAATAGGTATGCGCCATTTCATGATCCTGCACTAACTGTGCAAAAAATAAATTTCCTGTATGGGAATCGTTGACCATCATTGGATATTCCATATCGGCAAATCCCTGGAAGGCAGTCATCTTTGGAAACGGATACGCAACGCCCGGGTATTGCGATCCAAAAAACCTGAATGCATGTAAACCGAATTCTACCGAGTGATGAAAATCTGTTGCATTATTATTGAACGCTGCCTGCATGCTGGCGCGGCGTCCTGTTTTCGGATCCACAACCGCGCTTGCACCATCCCATACATAATGATTGCTTACACCATAGCAAACATCGGTGATATGCGTTGCCTTAAATTTCCATGTATTCCGATCATTTTGTGTGGTTACATTTCCTTGTTGCATGTCCTGTAACGTAGCAATATGTATCACGCTATCCGAGCTATACGACGCCTTCAAACGCTCTGCTGCTGCAGGTTGTAGCACTTCATCCGGGTTTAAAAGATCGCCGGTGGCCCACACTACAAAATTCTTTGGCGCCGTTACCGACAACGTATAATCATTAAAGTCATTGTAAAATTCCTGGCGGTCGCTGTGAGGCAACATATCCCATCCGTAATAATCATCGTACACCGACACACGCGGGTAAGAATAGGCGCAATAAAAAGTGGTGGAATCAATCTGGCCTTCCCTCCCGCTTTGCTTCGACAAAGGATAGTTCCATTCAATATCTAACGTAGCAGAGGTGTGCGGCATTATAGCCGATTTTAATCTCACCATATTCACGGTTCCCCAGTTGTCGCTATTGATGTTATATTCCGCATCATCAATTTTAAAAGATGAAATGTGCAACCCGGAATCGAGAAAATTGGCGCTCACGTAACCGGAACGCGGAGCCTCTGGTTTATGAATATTATTTACAAAACGAATAGCCACCATTTTCAAAGTATCCGGGCTGTTGTTAGTATACACGATCGATTCTTTCCCCGAAATGGATTTGGTATCCGGATGCACTATTTCATCAATATTGTAAACACCTTCATTTTGCCAATAACCCGGTCCGGGTGCCCCGGTAAATGAACGCGTACCTTTTGTATAGGCATTCTTAATGTTGCGCGGCATGTACAGATCCTGTGCGTGGATAAGTTCGTGAACGGAAAATAGCAGAATAGTGAAAAAGAATAATCGCTTCATCATTTAATTGAATTTAAAATTGAATGATAAAAATATATCCTTTACGAACAACTTCCCCCTTCCGGGTAAAATATTATGTGCACGGTGCAAACTTGGGATGAACTACAGACAATAAAGCTAATGGTCGATTGTATGCCGCTGCGGATATGAACTGTGCCGGCGGCAGACTCCCAAATAACTGCGAATACCTTATAAAAAAAGGGCCCTCAACGGGCCCGATAGATCAACCTTCTTTTTTGAAGTAGGTTATCTCCCGCTTCGTGACCTTTGTTGGTTTACCATCCGCATTCAACGTAGTTCTTTGTGTCCAGTTGCCATGATCGTCATATTGATCATAACGGAAGGTGATTGTGTCATGTGTAGTAGAGTCTTTCTCAACGTGGGTATTGATTCTTTTAACAGGATCTCCTTTGTCATTGAGCGTGACCGAACTTGAGTATATAGTTTTACCAGCGCTGTCGGTATGCCCTGAAACAAAACGAGCGCTGTCATCGTAAACTGATTCAAAAGAATATTTCAGCGTACTATCGATGTTGAATTGCTTACCCCCGGTTATTTCTCCGTAATCATTTTGCTTCAGATCAGTGTAGTAGTTGTCTTCCTTTCCCGTGGAATCATACGATTTAGCAGTCGAATAATTTCCTTTGTCGTCTGTTTCAATGGTGACCCTGCTATCAGGTTTTCCGTCTTTTGTTATAACCACTTCGTGTACCGCACCGTTAGGATAGTGAGAGATGGTTTGTTGGTTCTTAATATCACCCTTGCTATCTTTCCTGGTATAAGTTGTTACATAGCCGCTGTCGTTAAAGAGGCTTATTTCGGCACAGCAGGAGTCCATTGCTCCAATATTGCCCGTGCTGTCCACTTTATAAGGAGTCTCGGTGGTTTGTTCTACCGGCCCTTTTAAGTTGCTCTGGATAAGATCTGTGTTTTTGGGAGAAGATGGCTTCTCCTGGCATGATGCAATCAATATAATTGCCATGCAAAGAATGAGATTACTTTTCATATTTGTTTGTTTTTATTTAATTCCGAATTCTGGCTGTTGCACGGGACAAGCAAACTTTCGAGGAAGCGAAGCGTGCGGGAAGGCGTACAAAACTCGCACGGGACAATATTTGCAAAAGGTAAACAAAAGGATTCAAAGTGCAAAAAGAACTGACGTTGATTACAGTTTCTCATCTTATCCGTTTGACGTGCCGGTACGATTTGTGTTACCACCTTTGGAAACCGCATCCCGGTCGGGATCAATTTATAACTGAAAAACGATTTTGGTTTTGCCGGAAGCGCACATGTTATAACTTTATACAAGGAAAATTCCGGTCATGCAAAAAATTATCATTCCGTTCGAAGGGATCAGTTTCTCACAAGGCGCGTATTTATTTGCAAAAATGTTGCATGAAAAAAATCCATTGATGATTACGGGCGTATTTCTTCCTGAAGTGGATTATGCAAGATTTTTTTTCTTTCCGACTGCCTTTGCCTCGCCTGCGTACCTGCCCGTTAATGAAAAAGTGGACCAGGAAGGACTTGCCAAAAATATTGACTATTTTTCATCGCTCTGCGACCAGCATGACATAGCTTTCAATGTTCATAAGGACTTGTATGATTCTGCGATTCATCATCTCACACGGGAAACGCGTTTTGCAGATTTGATGATCATTGGCAGCGAAATGTTTTATTCTATCGGCAGCGCCGGGCCGTTGGAATATCTGAAAGAGGCGTTGCGCCACACTGAGTGCCCGGTGGTTATTGTTCCGGAGAAATTTGATCTGCCAAAACAGGTGATACTGGCCTACGACGGTAGTTCTGCCTGCATGTTTGCTATCCGGCAGTTTGTGGCCCTCTTTCCTAAACTCTGCGCGCTGCCTGCCACGCTCGTGTATGTGGCGGAAAAAGACAAAGATATTCCCGAGAAAGAAATGGCGGAAGAATTGCTGCGTTGTCATTTTGCAGATTTACAAATGAAAAATATTCCGGCCGAAACCAGGAATCATTTTTATGATTGGCTGGCGTCGTTAGAAAGTCCCCTGCTGGTAACCGGGTCCTTTGGCCGTTCAGGCATCTCAGAATTTTTTAGCAAGGGATTTATCGTAGATTCCATTCGGCAACACAAAACGCCCATATTTATCGCCCATCAATAGCGGGTTTTCTAAATGATTCCATAATTTCAGGCAACAGATTTCTTAGCCGCTTAAATCTTTCCTGGCAACATGCATCTGCGAAAAAGAAATTCCAATTATTATATACCCGGTAATGGCGTGAGGTTGTTGTTCGCCGGAAAGGAATATTTTAACGCGATGCGCCACCTGATTGCTCAAGCGCAGGAAAGCATCTACTTACAGGTATATATTTTCAGCGATGATGAAACCGGTACGCAAATAGCAGATGCGCTCAAACAGGCTGCCCTGCGAAACGTGAAGGTGTATGTGATGGCTGACGGTTACGCCTCCCAGGCGTTGCGCAAAACATTTATCACTGACCTTACCGCGGCAGGAGTTCAGTTCCGTTTTTTTGAACCGCTGTTGAAAAGCCGGAATTTTTATTTCGGGCGACGCATGCATCATAAGGTGCTGGTGACAGACCGCAGATGGGGATTAGTGAGTGGCATCAATATTGCCGATCGTTACAATGATATGCCCGAAAGTGAGGCGTGGCTTGATTTTGGCTTGCTTGTAGAAGGGCCTGTTGTACAGGATCTGTGCATACTTTGCCGCAAAACCTGGCTGGGCTTTCCGCCGGGAGCCGAGTTGCCTGCATGCAATGCCGGAGACATCGTTTTTGATTTTCCCGAAAATGTAAAATATGAGGTAAGGATGCGCCGCAACGATTGGGTTCGCCGTAAAAATGAGATCACGGCATCGTACGTGTCAATGTTGCGCAACGCTCATTCACATGTTACTATTTTTTCCAGCTATTTTTTGCCCGGCAAGGTGATCCGAAAACAACTCGCCTATGCGGTACGCAGGGGCGTAAAAGTGCGGGTAGTAACTACCGGGCGTTCCGATGTAATGATTTCCAAATATGCCGAAAGATGGCTCTATTCGTGGCTTCTGCGTAATCGCGTGGAATTGTACGAGTATCAGAAAAACGTGCTTCACGGTAAAATTGCTACCTGCGATGACGAATGGATGACCATCGGTTCGTACAACATAAATAATATAAGCGCCTATGCGAGCATTGAGCTCAACCTTGATGTTCGCAATGCAACATTTGCAAAGCAAACGAGGTTGTTGCTGGAAAATATCATTGTAAACGATTGCCTCCAGATAACACCGTCGTGGCAAATCAAAAGCAATCATGTCATTAACCGTTTCCTCCGTTGGTTGTCGTATCAATTCATCAGGGTGAGTCTATACCTGTTTACTTTTTATTTCAGGCACCCGGATTGATCCGGAATCTTCATTCGATTTGATAACCGGTCAAAGCAAATTTTTCCAGGTAAGAAAGGGCGTTAAGCCATTCGTCATTCACGCCAGTGCAAACGTGTTACGGCGTGAAATCAATTCCATTTATTTTTTATGACCACGGTCAATACTTTGTTTAATCCTCATCATTGCGCCTCATGAACTTCGTCAGGTTTTGTGACTTATGTTACAAATGTCACATACGCCCCACACACACAGGGTAACTTTGTGTTGTAAAAATGATTAGTCATTAATACATAGAAAAGTTAAGCAACCCGAACAAAAAACCTACAATCAAATGAGAAAGATAATCATACTTGGAGCAGGCACCGCAGGAACCATGATGGCAAATCACCTTAATCATGAGCTTTCAAAAGACGAATGGGAAATTGATATCATCGACGAAAGGGAAAAACACTATTACCAGCCCGGCTACCTGTTTCTGCCTTTTGACATTTACACGCCCGAAGACATCGTGAAGCCTATACAGGAATTTATACCCAAAGGAGTTCGCCTGATTACTGATAAGATCGATAAGGTAATGCCGGATCAGAACATGGTGCAAATGGAAAACGGTGAACGCATGAAATATGATATCCTGATCGTGGCAACCGGTGCCAAGATCGCCCCGGAAGAAGTTGAGGGAATGAACGGCAAAGAATGGCAAAATTCTGTTTTTGATTTTTATACGTTTGAAGGCGCATTGAAATTGAGAGATAAGTTACGCACCTGGGAGGGCGGCAAGCTGGTGGTGCATATTACCGAAATGCCGATCAAATGCCCGGTAGCTCCGATCGAATTTTCCTTTCTCGCGGATTCCTATTTCAAACTCAAAGGAATAAGGGATAAAGTGCAGATCACTTACGTTACACCTTTGAGTGGTGCATTTACCAAACCCAAGGCCACCGCGGCTTTAGACCATTTGCTCCATGAAAAAAATATCGCCATTGAAAGTGATTTTGCAATTGCAGAAGTAGATAACGATAATAAAAAGATCATTGACTACGGTGGAAAAGAAATTCCTTTTGACTTGCTGGTTACTGTACCTACCAACAAAGGTGATGCATTAATAGAAAGATCCGGTATGGGTGATGATCTGAACTATGTACCCACCAACAAGGCTACGCTGCAGTCGAAGGCCTATCAGAATGTATTTGTGCTGGGAGACGCCAGCGATATTCCGGCATCCAAGGCCGGTTCTGTTGCACACTTTGAAGCTGAAATTCTAACTGAAAATATTATACGATTCATCAAAGACGAACCCCTGAAAGAAGAATTTGACGGGCACGCCAACTGTTTTGTTGAAACGGGAAATGGTAAGGCAATACTGATTGATTTCAATTATACGCACGAGCCGGTCGAAGGCGAATTTCCTTTCCCTGGTATCGGACCACTACGCTTGTTGAAGGAAAGCCGGATGAACCACATGGGTAAATTGGCATTCAGATGGATCTATTGGAATGTATTATTAAAAGGAACTCATATTCCGTTTGTTTCCGCTAACATGCAGGAAGCAGGAAAACATTTTTCATGAAATTAAACTAAACGTATATGGAAAAAGCTATTGCAGGAAAAACCATTGATGTGAATGAAGAAGGATTTATGACCAACTTCTCACAATGGAGCAAAGACATAGGCGAATCGCTTTCCAAAGAAGCAAACATTAACTTAACGCCAAGGCATTGGGAAGTTCTTAATTATTTACAGGATCAGTATAAGAAAGAAATACCGCTGAGCATTCGTAAGATCGGCAAAAGCGGCGTAGTGGATATCAAGGAATTTTATGCGCTGTTTCCTACTGCTCCTTTGAAAACTGCCTCAAAAATCGCAGGTATCCCAAAGCCTGCCAGTTGTATTTAATCACAATTAAAAAAAAGTTTATGAGCGACAATGGTGAAATAAAAAAGATGATGATCATCCTTTCAAAGGCAACATTGGAAAATGTTTATGCCGCGTTTGTGCTTGCCAACGGTGCAAGAATGGAAGGAATCGAAGCTGAAATGTTCTTCACATTTTTTGGACTTGAAGCGATTCACAAAAAGAAGCTGGAACATTTGCATGTTGCTACAGTAGGCAATCCTGCCATGCACATGCCTACTATGCTCGGCGGTTTACCGGGTATGGAAGCACTGGCAACAACCATGATGAAAAAAGAAATGGAAAAGATCGATATGCCTGAGGTACATGAGTTTCTCGACATATTGAAGGCTTCGGGTGTAAAACTGTGGGCATGTAAACTCGCAATGGATATGTTCCATTACAAAAAAGAAGAAATGTATGATGACATTGATGGCATCATAACCGTGGGAGATTTTTATAAACAAGGTAGCGGCGCGGGTACGCATATGCTGTTCATATAAACCTTCCCGGAGTACACACCGGAAGTACTATTTACCTGAAGAAATAATTCTTTCAAAAGAGTTACTCCTTTCACTTAGATGAGCTAAGAGGGCGGTGCATGCCCTCCTAACAAGGCTGTACGCCTCTACCCTTTTGTGTAGCAATGCTTCTTTCAAATTCTAATAAGTTCTGTTTATCAAAATAAATTTTTATGAAAAAGTTACTATTAACAATATCAGGCCTGGTGCCTTTTATTCTATTTGCGCAAACCGGTCATATAATGCAGGGCGTCGGCGCTGTAAACATGTCCATGGGGGGTGCAGCTACTGCGCAACCAGCCGACATTAACGGCGCTTTACAATGGAATCCTGCCGGCTTGTCGGCATTTGATTCAAAAGTATTTTCACTGAATGCCGGATTATTCTTTTCATCACCTTCTTTGTCTTCTACGGTTCCTACCAATGATGGCCCCATGAGCGGTGTCACAAAAGACGACAGGGGCGCTTCGGTAATGCCGGCGCTTGCGATGGTTTGGGGTAAAAAGAATAGCAAGCATACATTCGGCGTATCCGCATTTGGTGTAAGCGGGTTCGGAGTTACTTTCCCCGAAAGCAATACTAATCCGATCAATATGCCGCAGAGTGCAGGAGGCTTTGGCCGCATTCAATCAGACTACCAGTTGCTGCAGGTAGGGTTTGCCTATGCCTACAAAATCTCTGATCAGTTTTCTATCGGCATACAACCCACTTTTGATTATGCTACTTTGAAACTGGAGCCTAACCCACTCTCCTCACCCAGCCAGACGCTCGGGTATCCGGTTAGCGATAAAGCAGGTGCAGTAGGTTTTGGCGGGCAAATAGGATTGTTCTATAATTCCGGCAGGGGAATAAAATTGGGTGCTTCTTATAAAACACCGCAAAGTTTTCAACAATTCGATTTTTCAAATACCTATCTGGATGGTACCACAGCTCCGAACGTAAAATTCAGGATGAACTATCCTGCAATTATTTCTGTTGGAGCAGGTTATTCTAAAAATAAAATTGATATAGCCGTTGACTATCGCTTTGTGAACTATGCTAATACTGCCGGCTTTGAAGCAAAAGGCTGGACGAATACCGCTTCAGTTGCAGGTTTTGGGTGGAAAAATATGTCCATTGTTTCTGCAGGGATTCAATACAAGGGCATTCCTAAATTTCCTGTTAGAATAGGATATACTTACAGCACCAACCCGATCAGCAGCGGGCTGGCATTTTTCTCTACCCCTGCCACCGCTGTTATCAGGAACGCGGCTCAAATTGGTTGCGGATACGAGTTTAACAGCAGGTTTACGTTGAATGCGGTTTATCATTATGGAACAAGCAGTGGTTCTACTAATGGCCCGTTGCTTAGTCCCATGATGGTGAGTGCAAATAACCCATATGGCGCGGTGCCGGGCAGCATTGTTTCGTATAAAATGACTACGAGCATGGTAATGCTGGGAATTAATTATTCTTTTTAAAATTTCATACACCCTGTCCTCAAAAAGAGCGGTCGCAAGGCTGCTCTTTTTTATAGATAATGAATTGAATCAGGTTTGGTGCTCTTTTGGATTAATTAGCTTATCACATCATGTCGCATTAAATTACCTTAGTGACGATCGCTGTGTTTTCACAGCACCGCTATTCAAAAATTGATTGCAAAAGTTCCGTTGCATAATTGTAGGCAAAGGTGTACATCTCACGACATGCCTTCCACTCAAACAGGCCAAAGCGTGTCATATCAGGAGGATCGAAGAACAGGTTGCAGCGAACAGATTTTTCATACACCGAATGATTCAATAGCAAATGATAAGTACGATCATAAGTCTGCAGTCTGCCGAGTCTTTTTCCCGATACGTCTTGCAGCGCATTTACATGGCTGCCAATCAACAGATCGCATTTGGTTTCGATCGGTTCAACAGGCAGATTATTCATCACTCCGCCATCATAATAAATATCGCCATCGATTTCCACGGGAGCAAACATCACGGGAAGGCATGTGGTAGCGAGGAGCGCGGGCCACAAACTACCTTTAGAAAAATAACTTATACTTCCCCGCGTAATGTTGGTGGCAGTTACATACAAGGGAGTTTTTAGTGCGTCGAAAGAATTATCGGGAAGATATTTTGCAAACAGCTTTTCCAATGGTGACATGTTTAATAAACCACTTTTCGTCGGGCGAATGGCACGCCGGAAAAGAAAATGCATGTCTGCTGCAATCTGATAAATTTCTTCAACACTGTGTCCTGCTGCATAGAAAGCTGCCACAACAGCGCCCGCACTGGTACCGGAAAGATAATGCGGCCTGATGTCATACTCTTCCAAAGCCCGCAATACACCCAGGTGCGCGATGCCACGCACACCACCTCCGGATAGTGTTATGCCTGCCGTCTTTTTCTTTATCCCATTTATGTCAGCCTTATGATTCATAAGCCTGGAAGTTTATTAATGATTTTTTGTTACGAATTAAACGCATGATCCTGTTAATGATATTGAATGGCATTTTATTATGGTCATTGAAAATAAACATCCTGCTGACGATGCTGCATCTTATTCCGTGATGTCAATTCTGTACGTGAAAAAATCTGTTTCAGGATCGGCTTTCCTAAAACCTGTTTGGTCATAGAATCGCTGAGTGGTGTAATTATCAACTGCAGTGGAAAGCTCAACAAATGCAGCGCCGTTCTGCTTCGCGAAGTCTATGGCAGTTTGTATGAGTTTTGCCCCAATACCTTGCCGGCGATATTCCTGCTCCACATACAAATCATTAAGTATCCAGTTTCGTACTGTGCGCACTGATGAATATTTTGGGTACAATTGGGTAAATCCAATGGGTTGGTTAGCACCGTCCGAAAGAGCAACAAAAATTACCGATTCATTGTTATCAAGTCTGTCATGCACAAATTTTTTAGCTAATTCAATGTCTGATTCTTTTTTGTAAAATACCCGGTATTTATCAAACAATTCAAATACCCAATGACCCTGGGCCTTGTTTATTCTGATGATTTTCATTTTTGAGATGTAGTGACTACAAAATTTTGGAAGTCAAATGTACATCACTCTTTTATCAAAGAGATCCGGCAGTTCCGGTAGCGAAAACTTATCGTGACGACCGGTATGATGCCTCCAAAGGCGCTCACGATACCAAACGGCAGTATACCGTTCATGTAAATGGTCAGCGCAGTTTTTATCGTGTTATTATCTTTACGTCATGATCACGTTAATTCTATGGCTTATCCTGTTTGTGCTTTGCTGGCCCCTGGCAATCCTGGCTATAGTGCTCTATCCAGTACTGTGGCTGCTCACCTTACCTTTCCGGTTAGCAGGGATAGCCGTGGATGGGGTTTTTAATTTATTGAAAGGCATTGTCATGCTGCCGGGCCGGTTACTGCATCGAAGAGCGGCCTGATTTCATATTCTTTCTGTTTTCCTGATGCATTTGTTTTTACTCAGCAATGTTTTTTGTAACATTGCACAATTGTAAAACAGGTGATCAAATTATAATTTAAAATCATGAAGGCAGATTTAAAAAAAGCGTCTTTAATCATTTTCCTCGTTACAGCGTTAGCATCATGCGATAGCAATGAATACAATAAACAACTAATGAACGGCCCATCAGATACCTTGTTTACCCCATCAAAGAATGTTGAGCCCGTAAAACAAGATACTGCTATGCCTCTGGCAACTGATACTACGGGCGAACAAACCGGCCGGATGAGCGACACTAAAATGACACATTGAAAAATGTACGTTAGTCATTTTGTGAGCGTTTCGCAAATAGTGAAAACAAGTCGCCAAGGATCATAGAACTCCTCACAAGATTATCCCGTGTACTGAGCAATGCAGTATTGATATCTGCTGCTTCATTGTTGATGGGGAGCAGTACATCGAAATATTTTTGCAATTCCGGATCCGTTTTGACCGGAACTTTCCCCGCAATACCGATCACGGGAATTAATCTTTCCTTTGCCATCTTCGCCACTCCATACGGACCTTTGCCCTGCAATGTTTGTGTATCGATGCTCCCTTCTCCTGTAATTACAAGATGAATATTTTTTAATGCTTCGCCAAACATGGTGATGTTTAAAAAATATTCTATCCCGCTTACCAGTTTTGCGTTAAACATTGCATACAGGCCTGCCGCCACACCGCCCGCAGCTCCGCCATGTTTTATAGCAGACATATCTTTTCCGGTTTTGGCAAAAACGACTTTACTTAATTGGGTAAGTGCTGCCCCGAGCCGTATTACCTCATCAGGAGTAGCACCTTTCTGTGGCCCGAATACTGTGGCTGCACCATCAGTACCGAGTAATTTATTTTCTACATCGCATAGAACCATTAGTTCTACATCTAATATTCGTCTATCCGTTTCCGTTAGATCAATATCAGCAAGATGAATCAAAGAGAAGGGAATATTTTGCAAAACAGTTCCCGCAGCATCTTTAAATCGTATACCCATTGCCTGCATAATGCCTGTGGCTCCGTCGACTGTGGCGCTGCCACCAATGCAAACAATTATCTTACTGACTTTTTTATCAAGAGCTGCTTTAATTAACTCCCCGGTTCCAAAAGATGTTGCCTGCATAGGGTTATACTCAGATGGTTGAAGAAGCCGTAAGCCGGATGCATCTGCCATTTCTATTACAGCAGTTTTACCGTTTTCAATTAAACCAAATGATGACGGGATCTTTCTACGCAAAGGATCAAGTACTGCTATGGTTTCAATCGTTCCTTTGAAGTGTTGTATTAATAATGATGCCGTACCATCACCTCCATCGCCGATAGGAAATTCTTTACAATTGCAAATGAGTTTACTTTGTTGCAATCCAATGTGAATGGCTACCGCTGCTTCAGCAGCGTTCAGGCTGTTCTTAAATGCATTTGGTGCGATTAATATTTTCATGCGCCTATCCCCCAAATGGAGGTTTTTACTTCTTGTTTTCATTTTGCCCCGGCCGCCTCTGACAGTTTCAGGCTGACGCTTTTATATCATCCAATAATCATTGACAAAATATACACCATCGCAAAAGTGATCAATCCCATCCATATTGTTGCTGTTGAATACACTTTCAACATGGTGTTTACATCGAGTCCCGAAAATTTTGCAATTACCCAGAAATAAGAATCATTGGCATGTGATATCATCATGGAACCCGCCCCCATTGCCAGTACGCAGAGCAACATTCCATTGGCACTATTCAATCCAAGTGTTGCAAGCAGAGGTTGTACAATGGCTGCCGCAGTGATAATAGCCACAGTAGACGAACCTTGTGCTGTTTTTAAAATGAAGGTGATCAAAAACGGAAACAGGATACCCATACTACTGAGCACTGTGGAATGCCCGAAACCTGCAGCCATATTAGTGGCGGCCAATACGGCGCCAAAGGCGCCGCCCGCCCCTGTAATAATGAGAATGTTACCTGCTTTTTCAACAGCATCATGCAGCAATATGCTGATATCTTTTCGTTTCCATTTTCTTTTGGTATTGAATGCGAGCAACACACCAATAGCCAGTGCCAGCACCGGATCGCCCAATGCCAATAAATTATTGGCCCATGAATTTGCCGGAACATGCGAAATAAAAAATGAACGCAATGCAATCAAAACAATAGGAACAACTACCGGTAAAAATGATTTGATCACTGATAGATGCGTTGAAGCGTCTTCAGCCACATCATCTTCTTCTACATGAACGTGCTTTATCTTTTTACCTATGTACAACGACCACCAATGGCCCACAAGCATTGCGGGAATAGCTATAACGATTCCATACAAAAGCAACCTGCCAAAATCAACACCCAGGGCAGTTGCTGCAGCGGTAGCACCGGGATGTGGCGGAATTAAACAATGTACGCCATACAGGCCAGAGGCAAGCGACACACTCATCACCACCATTGAAATACCGGTGCGCTTTGCGATTGATCTGTTTAACCCGCTCAATACAATAAAACCCGAATCGCAAAAGACAGGAAGCCCCACAATAAGGCCAGTAAGACTAATGGCAAGTGATGCATTTTTCTCCCCCGCCTTTTTTAAAATATAATTTGCCATCACCTTAGTACTGCCGGTATGCTGAAGCAATGCGCCGAGCGTAGTTCCCAATACAATAATGAATCCAAGCGATTTCATTACGTTACCAAAACCATCTTTAGTAGTGCTAAGAATACCCGGCAAAGGAAGCTGCACACCAATGCCTGTAACAAAGCATGCAATCATCAGTACAAAGAATGCATGTACGTGATACTTTGCAGTAAGTACGACAATGATAACGATGCCGATAATTAAGAAAACGATCGCCTGTAAAAAAGGGACATTCATTAAAGGAAGTTAGGGAAATTTTTATTGGTTATTGGGCGGTAATCGCCAAAATGAATAATCGCCAAATTCTCAGGAAAATAATGCTCATTGCTATAATGGAAAACAAAAGAGCCACAATAATTGTATTTTTTGCCTTATGGGATTTAATTGCGAATAATGTTAAGAAAAGGGAAATAAGTGGAAGTATAGCTACATAATATTGATATCCAAATTGGTAAATTTCTTTAATTCCAAAAAGTATTTGAGTCTTTCTATCCACTCTTAAATTTTCATTTGCTATCTGATAATTAATAATAACCGACAATGTGATGGAAATGATACTTAGTACAATCGAAACTTTTATTAGTTTATTACTCTTGTTGTGCATATCTATTTTCACAATCTCAGCCGGGTCTCTCGAAGATGGTTCGGCGCCAATGCGATTTCATTTTTGACTACTAATAACCAATCACTACCTGCGATCTCTTAGCAATCGTTTAATCGCTTTTATTTCGTAGTTAAATAAAGATTCAAATTCATCAATTGTATTAAATGACTTTTCATATAATTCAACAGCAGTTTCTGATGGATTTTTGATATCCCATTTTCGCAAAACAAGACTGAATTTCATTGGAGATTCACGCTCTACGGAAAAACAAACAAATGTCAAAAGGTCGTTTTGTTTATTTTCAACTGTCAGTCCTAACCAATCATTTGAGGATTTGATTTTCGTGAATCCCTCCGCTTGCAAATTATTCAATAGTTTTTCTCCCAAATCATTTATCTTATTTTTGATTTCAATGAATTGCTCCTTGGTCAATACCCAATATTCGGCTTTAGGAGGCATCCTGTAAGCTTTTGAATGATTAATATAATCTCTATATGTTGAATGCAGACAAAGTCATTGGTTAAACTCTACTAAATTAGCAAAACTTCTTTTTTGAATGAATTTTATTGAGCTGTGCTGTTACACTTTGTAGCAATCAGGTCAGGAATCTTGCTATCCTTTTACATTCTACGGCAGCCGGAAGTTCAAAAATGAACAAATACCACTATTTTTATCGGACAACCAAATTACTAACGCATATTAACCTATACAGTAACAAAAAATCTTAAACATGAAAAAAATTTCAGCAGCAATTGTTTGGGTATTGTATTTATCATTTACGGGTAACGCAAACGCCCAGGTCAGGATCGGGTATATCAGCTCACAGGAACTCATAAGTATCATGCCCGAAACCCAAAAAGCCGACTCAACACTCCAGGATTACAGGGCCGCATTAATACAGGATGCCCAGGATAAACAAAATGCATTCTATGCAGCAGTCGACTCATTCAATAAAGATTCCGTTCATATGACGGATGCTCAGAAAGCAGTAAAAAAAACGGATTTAACCAAAATGGGACAGGAACTTAGTGGCGCCAATCAGACCATTCAGAATGAGCTGCAGCAAAAGCAACAGGAACTTTTGGCTCCTATAAATAAAAAAGCTCTTGATGCCACCCAGGCCGTGGCCAAAGAAAAAGGTTATGCTTACGTTCTCGAAAAAGATGCAGTGGTTGTGGCGCCTCCGGGCGATGACCTCCTGCCGCTGGTAGCTAAAAAATTAAACATCAAGTTGCCTCCGCAAACGTCCGGCGGCAATTAGGCAGACAAGTTTTGCTCAATATTGGCTGAAAGACTTTTGCTGTCGCAACCAGGTTGACCGGACGTTCCGCTTAAACGTAGTTTTAATTCGGACTGACGATGAGTTCATGACTGTGACTCATGTAAGAGACAGGTTCAAGCCTTATTCGTTTGTTTCTGATCTTTTTGCCCGCACCCATAAGCTAATCGCCGCAGCAAGCCACCATAGCGCTTGTATTCCGGCGAGCGAGGTGTCCAGCGGCGACAGAACTAATTTATACAAAGATGTAATGCCCACCGCGAAAAAAGCAACCGCGAGAACAATAGCCGAGTAGCCAAATACCCGCGGAAGCACTTTCGAGTCGAGGATCACAAATGCAAGTGGCAGAAATAATGAAGGTGCTGCAACAATAAAATAGAGATGCTGTACAGCATGCCCGGTATTATTACCAATAGCACCCATTGTTTCAGGTACCAGAAACAATGCCATGATGTAACAAACCACTTCAGTAAGGCTCACCATGATCAATATGGCCGAACCCAATAATGTCATCCAGCCGGAAAGTTTGTTACCAGCTTCTGCCAGGTGTACGATACTCAGTGCAAAAAACACGATGAGAACTGGCCCTACGGCCTGGAGCCATGCTCCTTTCATCACTTCATGACCATGCAGGCGGGCAAATTCAATTAATTGCCGGTTGGTGGCATCAAGCGGCGGACCGGTATTAATTCCAAAAGAAGAACCAATCATCAGTACTCCTAAAATGCCTGCTATAGCACCCAATATGTAAGCTCTTCGCGGCGATAATTGTTTTATCATAAAAACAAATTTGAATGATGAATGTACTTTGCCCGGTTGAATCATTTCATTTACTGTTTCTTTTCATATGTCATATCGGAGGTTCTATGAATTACTCTCGTTCCGGAAAGAATTTCGTACACGCTTCTGTGCTGTTTATTAAAAATCAGGTGTAACAGGTATACCAACGCCAGCATCTGTGATGCAACCAAACCTGCAATAACCCATGAGGGAGTATACACATTCATTCTTGAATAATGAAATAACTGGAAAACAAAAAAGTGAGCCATTTCCCACGGAAGGAATTTAATTACATTTCTGAGCAGCAACTGTGAGAAGGTTGCTTTTGATAAATTTTTGTCTGTAACTGTTAATCTATATTTTCTTTTCCCCAAAGTGCCTGCATATTTGCTATTTTCACTGAAGGTAAAATATAAAATAACCGGAAGGGTAAGTGTGAGAAAACCTATCAATTCTCCCCTCACAGGCGCATCAGCATTTAGCGAAAACCCAAACGCATATGATAAAAAAACAGTCATGCCAAACAAAAGAATAATGTATAAAAGGATACAACAATAGTCTATCAGAAATGCTTTAATTCTTTTTACAATCATGCTGTGAAGTTCTGTCAGTAGTGCAGTTAACTTGTTTTGGTCTGCCGCACCACCGCTTTTATCGGAACGTATTCGTATTTATTAATATTCCCGGCAGGGTCGTTTGCAATAATGTCTTTTACCTCCTGTTCATCATGGGCTGAAACAACACCCAGCCCATACACTCCTTTGGGATCCAAGACGGGTCCGAATACGATTACCCTTCCTCTATTTATATGTTCCGTCCAGTGATCCACATGCTTCGTCATAATTAGCCGTTCCTCTTCCGACATAGTTTGGGTAAAGTCACCCCTTAATGGAATTAAATACAGTGCAAAATATTTTTTATCCATTTTATAAGATTACGGGTTTTACCGGGTTAATACTTTATATCCTTTTACTAGTAATGATGAAGTTAAACATCCGGTTTTTAATAACCATATCCCAACCTTGCTCACACCTGGTGTAACATTCTTTTTCCGGAACAAGTCCTTCATGAATAAAGTGAAGAATGCTTGTATTTTCTTTAGTGGTTATCTCAAAAATCATTTTTGTATTTGTCCATTCATGCTTGTCTTTTTTAAGCCAGTCGAGTTCACTTTCAGTAACAAGCCACACCATTTTTTTACCGGGAACAACTTCAATTAATTTTTGTTTTGAATAATGACTGCCGGGATGGTGAATGATAAATTCATCATTGAGCTTTATGCTGCTTCCTTCAAAGTCTTTGCTCCACCATTTCAGAACTTCTTTGATACTGTTAAAAACATCGCGCGGAGATACTGTAACTTCGATGGTTGCAGTATAGCTTTTATGGTTCATTTTTTAACTGATTTAAAATTTATTTTTCCTTGCTGTTAGTAATAAAGCCGTATAACATGTCTTTAATGACCATATTGCATATCTGAACCAATCTGTCGTATTCGCTCTCAGGAACGACGCCATCATAAGTAAATTGGAGCAGGGTATTATTGCCATTAGGCGTTAATTCAAAAATCATTTTTGTTCCTGTCCATTCATAGTTATCTGTTTTGCGAATGCTCTCAGGCACCAACCACACAACTTTTTTATCCGGCATCAATTCAATCACTTTGTTTTTTGAATAATGCGAATCTCCTGACCTGAACACAAACTCATCATTCAGTTTACTGCTCTCTCCTTCAAAATCTTCCGGCCACCATTTTGCAACATCATTGATTAGATGATTGAAAACATCACCAGGAGATTTTGCAACCTCGATGGCTACTGCGTAGTTTACTTTAATGTAATTTTTGTTTGCCACTTTAATATTATTTGAACACAATTTTAATATTTAACAGTAAGCTTCTTGACTCCGGTAATGAATTTAAAGTGGTGCCAGGTGTCAATATATTATTCTACTGGCTGCTGGTAATGAAATTGAATAATCGTTCCTTAATGAACATGTCCCATGCTTTCGTACACATTCCATAACACTCCTGCTCGGGCACAAGGCCTTCATGAGTAAAAGTGAGCGTGGTTTTATCACTTTTTTCAGTTATTTCGAAAATCATCTTCATATTTGTCCATTCACTTTTATTTTTTTCCAGCCAATTAAGCTTACTCTCCGTCACAAGCCAAACCACCTTTTCATTCGGAATAACCTCGATCAATTTCTGTTTTGAATAATGCCTGTCGCCCGACCGGATAATAAATTCATCATTAAGTTTTGTGCTGAGTCCTTCAAATTCCGATTCCTGTCCGGATTTGGCTTCGCCCGCAGACATTGACCACCATTTTGATACATTATTAATGTGGTTAAAAACCTCTTCAGGAGATTGCGCAACCTCAATGGTTGTTGCATAACTCTTGTCTTGCATTTGCATTATTTTTTTTCTGCTAAATTGAATAAAATTTGCTCTTACCTGCCTCTCGATTCTTCAAACACCATCCCTTTACTCGTTTTTAAATATTTTACCAAACTCTCACCGATATAATGATCCCAGCCTGCAACACAATCATTATAACACTCAACTCCCGGTACGAGGCCGATATGGGTCACATCAATTTTGGTATAGTTGTTTTCTTCAGCAATTTCAAAAACGATCTTTGTATTTGTCCATTCATGTTTGTCCTTGATCCACGACAAATAACAATCTGTAACAAACCAAACGATTTTCTTTCCGGGAACAACTTCGGTTATTTTAAAATCCACTGTCGTATCGCCCATCTTTACCGAGAACGTATCGTTGAGTTTTTTTGCACTGCCTTTGAAACTGTTGGTCCACCAATCGCCCACCCGACTGATTTTTTTAAATACTTCGGCAGGCGAAACATTTGTTGTAATGCTTTTGTGATAATCTTTCTTTTCCATTTTGATTCTGTTTATGTTTTGTAAATCTTTATTTTGCTTTTACTGCCTCTTTAACTTTTGAAACGTTAGGCGCCTCTCCTTTTCCCTCACTGGCAGACAGGTCATCATTCACTCCAACAAGCCGCCAGCATTGTCCTCCGGGAGCCTGGAAGTAAAGATGAGGAGCCGGCACTTCCAATTTTCTCGCACCGGAATTGAGAATTTTCTGAGTCATTTCTTCGACATTGTCTGTCTTAATTTCAAGCCAGATGGATCTGGCAGTTCGCTGGAATTCGCTTTCATCTGCAACATCTCCGTAGAGAAATGCGATATAAAAGTTGTCCCCAAAACGGAGAAAATCCCTTTCTTCTTCGTTGTTCATGATTGTGCCGCCAAGCACGTCACAATAAAATTTACGGATGCCATCCCGGTCCCTCTTAGGAACTATCACCGATGAATGATTTCCAAAAATTACTTTTGCCATGATGTATAGATTTTGATTGTAAAAGATATTTATACCATTATTCGGGGGAATGAAAGCCGATTTTGTTTCCCTCCGTATCAGCAAAGAGTGCAATAAATCCGAAGCCTCCATTCGGAGTTTTATCCATAATTATTTTTCCTCCTGCATTTTTCACACGCGAAAGCGGTTTGCTTAGATCAATACCTCCGCTCAAATAGATCACGGAACCTTTTGTTGTTGGTTCATACCCGGTATCCTCTACTATAGCACAACCTCCGTGAGGTTCGCCCAGTTCATAAGGCAACATGCCCCATTTGCCCCTGGGTGTTGGTACTAAATCAATTTTTGACTTAAGCACGCTTTCATAAAACTTTTTTGCCCTGTTGAAATTCTTAACGGGTATTTCAACCCATGTAATTGCGTTTCCCATTTTCGAATTATTTTGACAGCACAAAAATGAGACACATTATTTGCCTGAAATTGTACAAATCGGAAGTGCTTACACCTGGTAGAATTTCCGGCCGAAGTCATTTGGACTTCGCTCAATACCGGAGGGTGAAAGACCCGTGAAGTGTTTGAAGTTTTTTATGAAGTGAGATTGGTCGTAATAATGATCGTAAAATTCATTTTTGATCATCTCAGGTAAGTTGCCTGCCGTAAAGGCCCGGTAATATTCGCCAAACCGGATAATGGAAGAAAAATTTTTTGGGCTTATACCAATTTTATCGGTGAATTTCATATTGAGCCAGCGACTGCTGTAGCCCGTTTTTTTCTCCAGGTCTTTCACCGTAATCTGCCCTTTGGATACAATTATCTTATCCACGCAAAACTCAAATATTAAATCCCCGCTGTTTTGCATCAATTGCCTGATGAGGAACTGTTGTACTATATCAATTTTTTTGCCTACGGATGCTGCATTTATGACTTCTTCTTCCAATTGCTTACCGACGGCCCCCAAAACATCGTCGAATTGAAAAATATGGTTCTTTATTTCATTAAGATTAAAATGAAAAAAACGATAGGCTCCTTTGGGACTAAATTCTATTCCTATTGTTTGCGTTGAGATATCTTTTTCCGCATCTAAATGCACGGGCACATCTGTAATACCGGTAAGGTTCATGCTACCCTCTTTCGACGTGACCTTTTTGCCATTCACCGATGCAGTAATTCCGTTAACAGAAAAGATGCAAAGTTTAATATTGCCATTAGGAACAACCAGTTTCAAATCATCAGACGGCAGTTTACCGCTGCTTTCAAACACCCACATTTTTTCAATGTAGGACTTAAGTAAATTGTGTGGCTCAACCTGGTTAAATTCGATTTTCATTATCGTTTCATATCTTGTATGCCAGAACTAAATTAACAAAAGCAACGTTTATCTTAAAATATTGTATTCGGTATTCATATTTCGTTTTGTATTGATATCAATCAATTAAAATAAAAAGGCCATGAAGATTTTTGAAATCTTCATGACCCTTGCTCCAATAAAAAGTTACTGTACCTTCATCCATTTCATGTTTTGCACATTTCCCTGTCGGATGATCTTCGCAAAGTAAATACCTGCCGCAAACCCGGAAACATTAAACTGAATATCGTTGGCTCCTTCATTCAACACCCTTGATTTTTGAGCAAGCATTCTGCCATTCATATCCAACAGTTCTATTTGAGCCTGCGAACTGCTTTTATCCGTTATGCGGAATGTAAGTATATCGTTTGCCGGGTTTGGACTCAGCCGGACTTCAGGAATCGTTCCGGTAAAGTTTACCTGCACAACTTTTGAATAGGTATATGCACCGTCTATGTCTGCCATCTTCAAACGATAATAATTAGCTCCTATAAAAGGATCGTTATCCACGGCGCCATATCTGCCGGTAATCGCATTATTATCATTTGCCCGGATTGTTGCTATTGAATCAAAAGAGATCCCATCTCTGCTTCTTTCAACTTCAAAATAGCTGGTGTTTATTTCGTTCGTCGTTTGCCACTGCAATTGTACTGCATTATTTTGTATAGAACCATCAAACGATAACAAGGTCAAAGGCAACGTACTGCAAACGCTTATGAGATCGCCGACCGCAGTAGTGGTAACACCAATATCAGCAGTAACTATCAAAGATGTTTCATCGGTGATAACAGCAACTGCTCCGGCAGCAAAAGTTCCGTAGTCTTTCAGTTCGCCGGCAGTTCCTTCCGCCTGGCAGGCATTAAGACTATTATCCAGTTTCATCACCATTCCATCATAATCCTCATAATCATATCCATCAAAATAAGTTCCCGCCGCAACGTAATTATTATCTGATGTTTTAATAATGGAAAAAATAGAACTATAATCGGTACCCCCCTGTTTTTCTATCGTTTTTGTGGAAGTAAGATTTCCATCCTTGTCGCACTGCAAGAGGTAATAATAGGCACTGTCAGAAACAAGATTAAATCCGTCACCCCCCACGATATAGCTGCCATCGCTTGTTTCAAGCGCACCGTTTATGGTGGCGCCCGAGTTCGCGGTGTTATTGGTTTCTTTCGACCACAACAGGTTCCCGTTGTTATCCACTTTGAACATAAAACAATCCGGTGTGAAATTTACCGAAGTACTGGTAGAAGTTCCTGTGACAAGAAATCCGTTATCAGAAGTAGATAGTACCACTTTACCATCGGTGTTGGCAACAGGAGAAAAAATATAATCGCTCCACAACACATTGCCGGATGGATCTATTTTTACAATATAGGTTGAATCGGTTCCACCCGATAATCCGGGGTTATCTGAAACAAAGACATAATTATTGTCATTGGTTTTTTTCAAATCTTCAATCGTTATGTCCGGATTTTCATAGTTGAAGTAAGATTTTGCCCAGACTACTTTGCCCGTGTCATCCGTTCTTATAATCACTCCCTTCCCCTGGTCAGTAGTGGGGATATTGCCACAAAACATAAAACCACCGTCACTGGTCTGCACTGTTTTAAATCCAATACCGCCCTGTGGATAGATGTCGCCAAAGCCGCCATATTCCTGGTATTGCTTCGCCCATTGCAAAGTGCCTGACGAGTTAAACCTCAAAAGTCCCGGTGCATTTTGTAACGCGCCGGCAACAGCAAACCCGTTGTCGCTTGTATTGGTTATCCCGTTGCCTTCTTCGGAAGGCTCATTAGTACTGTCTGAGCCAATGTCGTATGCCCACATTAACTGGCCGGCTGTATTTATTTTAGCGATATAAAAATCACCGTAAAACGTATCAACTGCTTCCGTAATGCCTGTTGCGAGATAGTTTCCGTCACTGGCTTCGGTAACATCATCAAAGCGTTCGAAAATATTGGTACCGACAGAACCGATAAACGTGTTTTGTGCAGATACGAATTGAAAAGCAAGACATGTGATAAAAGGTAGAATCTTTTTCATAATTATAGAAGATTAAATGAAGACAAATTCTTATTAAAGAAGCGTGCCACGAAGATGGCTGCGATAATGATTTTCCTTTGATGTAGCGGTTGGCTTATTCGTTTTGCATAGACATATCAGGATGTAAATTTCCCTTTCAATGTCATCATGACAAATACTTAGTACTGGGTATTTTTAGAGGTGGAACATTATTAATACGACGTTTTTCCGATACATCACTATTAGAAAAGCTGACCAGGTTTTTTGAAAAATATCATAGCGTGCACATACAGCTTGCGTTAGAATGTTGATATACCGAGAACAACGCCCCCTAAATGATGTAATTTTACCCCTGTTATAAAAATGAACAAATGCAAGCCGAAAAAAAGAAGAACATCAAACAATGGATAAGAAGCAACTGGGTAACTATAGTGTTGCTGCTTTTTCTTGCTATAATTATTTTTAATCCTGATGCAAAAGCATTGCTGATAAAGGGTTTCATGAAAATCGGGTTTATGAAAGCGAGTGTGCCTGCAGCTACATCGCACAATATAGTTACCACTGAGCCGGATGCCGTTTTTGTCAATGCTTCGGGGCAACAAATTCATCTCCATGATCGACGTGGTAAAGTAATATTTTTAAATTTTTGGGCAACCTGGTGTTCTCCATGCATTGCAGAAATGGGTTCGGTAAACAACCTGCGCGTAACTTTTAAGAACGACAGTAATGTGGTTTTCATACTTGCTGATGCAGATGGAAACTTCGGAAAATCATTGCCATTTATGAATCGTCATCAATACGATCTTCCCGTATTTGCAGTAGCATCAGCTGGAACGGATTTGTTTAACGGAACATTGCCGACTACGACGGTTATCAATAAAAAAGGGCAAATCGTTTTTCATGAACAAGGCGCAGCTAACTATGATACAAAAGAGTTTATTGATTTTATAAAAAAACTGGCAGGAGAATAAATTAGTTTTGTTCCATGTCAAAGATATTTTCATCGAACAACTTCTCGCCCGAACAATCACTGTTTGTTTTTGCCCTGGAATCTGAAGCTGCAGATGAGTTTACCAATTACAACTGTTTATTTACCGGTATTGGCAAAGTAAGCGCCGCGTACGCCCTCACAAAATATTTGGCGCATACAAGGCCGTCAATTATTATCAATCTTGGTTCAGCGGGCAGCAATCGTTTTAAGAAAGGCCAGGTGATTTGTTGTTCAAAATTTATTCAACGGGATATGGATGTGAGAGGAATGGGGTATCAGCTTTATGAAACGCCGCTTTCTCATATTCCTGTGATACTTGAATACGGAATGAATCTGTCGGAATTGCCCCAAGGCATTTGTGGCTCCGGAGATACTTTTGAAATGAATCACCTCGGCGATGATTATAACCTGGTCGATATGGAAGCCTATGCATTAGCATTGATTTCTATGAAAGAAAATATTCCTTTTCTCTGCCTAAAATATGTCTCTGATGGTGCAGACGGATTGGCAGCAGATGATTGGCCGCTACATGTGCATAAAGCGGCCGAAGCATTTACTTATGTTTTATTTTAGCAACTTCACCCCCTCAAACTATGAATTGCATTGATGTGACCTGTGGTAATTGAAAACTCTTCTTTTTCCGAACTTTCTTTTCCTGTTTCTAATGAAATGATCCGGATACGTAATTTGTCTGCGAACCAAAAAAAGATGAATAAAAATATGAAAGCTCTTCCAAAAACTGAATGTAGTTTCTTTGAACCAGGCACAGAAAAGGATAGATAATTAAATCAAATTTACATTTACTAACCAGCATTAACCACCCGGGTCGCGATTAACGAACTTGTTTTTTATATTGCAGTCACAATTTATTTCCATGTGCAGAAATATCGCGTTCCTCATTGCGTTTCTCATCTCAGTTGTTTCATCAAACGGCCAGGAGCAATTGAGGTATTTTAAGATCATGTCACACTATACTTCTTTTCCGGATCCGGGCCGTGCCAATGGTCATTTATACGACAGCGTCCTATATACGCCAACGGAACATTACTCCGATAGCTCGGTGCTTATCGTTACACCGCAGCATCTGAAAGCAGCTTCATCCGTCGATCTTATCTTCTGGTTTCACGGCTGGCGCAATAATATAGATACGGCAATTGTGGAGTACGGTCTCGCCAGGCAATTTGCAGAATCGAAAGTGAACGCAGTGATGGTGTTAGCAGAAACTGCAAAAGACGCTCCCGACAGTTATGGTGGCAAGCTGGAGCATGCAAATACATTTGCCATGCTGGTAAAAGATGTACTTAATAAACTCATGGAGGAACATATCATCAGACGCAAATGCAAACCGGGCCACATATTGCTCGCCGGCCACAGTGGTGCTTACCGCGTAATGGCCGGCATACTGGATAATGGTAATATGCCCGTGAATGAAGTGATATTGTTTGATGCTTTGTATGCCAATACACAAAGTTTTATTAATTGGATCGCGACAGACAGCACGCACCGCTTCATTGACCTGTATACCGACCATGGTGGAACATTGCAGGAAACTAAGAATTTGATGATGCAATTGCAGGCATTACATTTTAGCATAGACTCTACGGAAGAGTCTTCACTAACAATTGATGAGGTGCGTAAAGACCGTTTGCTGTTTATTCATACAGCCCACGAACATAACTTTATAATACAACACCCGGATAATTTTGAATTGTATTTGGAGAACTCTCCATTCCTGAAAAGGATTGAGTAGCAGCCCGGGAAGAATATTTATTGCCCGGGGATTTTATTTTCGGAATATTGATTTTGCAAAAAATATATTCTATTTTAACGTATTCGCGAATTCAAACTACTTTATGTCCAAACTCTGCTACACGCTTTCCATCATTGCTGTTGTCACTTTCCAGGGCTGTGTTACCCAATATAAAAAAGTAACAAAGGAAGAGGCCATTGTATTTGCTCACGATCTTCAACACAATGTAGCGATTAGAAACCCACATGCATTTGACGCAATATTTGACGAGGACGCATTTACGCGCCGAACGATGGCAGCAGGTAAGGGAAAATTTACCGAAAAAGACCGGTCGGCAATAGTGTCCGCTTTGAAGGAGCAAAGCATGGGCGAACAAATAGTGGAAGCCGCTGTCGGAGGAAGTTACGAAATGGTAAAGTGCTACGAGAAGAATGATACAGAACATGTAATATTCAGGCTGCGGCCACAAAAAGGCGGTTTCAATTATCATGATTTTCCACTCGTGCATCTGGGCAACGAGGTAAAGGCCGCGGATATGTACATCTATTATTCCTCAGAAGATTTAAGTAAAACTCTTGCCGACATACTCGTGCAGTTTTTAAACTATTCAGGAAAAGATCAGAACCTCGACAATACAATTGAAGATTTGAAAAAAGCCAAGCAGCGTGGAGATTTTCAGGAGGCCCTGTCGCAATACGATCAATTACCGGACACTATTAAGAATGAAAAAACATTTCAATTGATCCATTTACAGTTGGCTTCCAACATTAGCGATACTTTGTATGAAGACATTCTTGATTCTTTTAATATACTGTACCCTGATGAACCCGGCATGCGTCTTGAAGCAATCGATTATCATTTTAATCACAGAGAATTTGAAAAGGCGCGGGAGGATATTGATAGAATAGACAGTACCATTAATTCGGATCCCTTTCTTGATTATTACAGGGCGCTTGCCTACAAAGGGGAAAACGACACTACCAAAATGATGCTATACCTGAAGCGCCTTTACAAAAATCTTCCTTCATTCGGCGATGGTATTATTGAACTGATGGCCGCGTATGCGCGGGGAGGTGAAATTGATAAAGCAAAAGAAATGGTAAAGGTGTACAGAAGCAATAAAAAGTTCGATCAGCAGCGACTTAATTTGGTACTTGAAAAATATCCATGGGTGACCGAGTAATAAGTCGCAAAGTTCAGAGATTGCGGTTTCAAATCTTTTTCGGATGGATATATATACATTACCCGGTTTTTTGTCCCGTCACAAAAAGAAACAAAGAAGTCAAGCCTCTAATAGTTTCTGTTGTGAGCAGACCCTAACTGTGCTCCGCGCGTGCGGATAAACCGGGAAAAGAATGATTATCTTCTTACTATTTTTCGTTTATGCGTTAGCGCTAGCTGCCGGTGAAATCAATTCAATCGTTACCACAACCATTTTTATATTTTCGCTTAGACGGCGCCACATCGCAGATTATTAACATCAAACTATCAATTAATGTAGCCAAAGAATTTTAATTTCACTCTTGTAATCATCCGGTACATCGTGAATTTCCTTTTTCATGAAATATCTTATCCTGTTCATCTTTCTTCATTTTCCTATGCACCTGAAATCACCTGCAGCAAAACCATTAAAACCCTTTCCGCAGCATTGCAGCTATGCGGGCGACAGTATTCTTCCAAATGGATATACGCAGTATCAGTTGGATAGCATTACGGAGAGGTTTTACATTTCGTGGAAGGCAAAATATATAAAGACAGCAAAGCCTGGCCAACGCTACGTTTCCAACTTTGATGTAAAAGATTTTGAAGACAAAGACATCAGCCCTGAATGCACCTCGGAGGGACAGGGATATGGAATGCTCGTCGTGTCGTTAATGGCAGGCTTCGATCCGGAAGCGCATCAACTATACAATGATATGTTTAGATATTATGAAGCACACATCAGCAATTTTAATTCTGACGGAATGCTGATGGCATGGGCACAAAATGCCAACCATATCGACATTGAAGATGATGCAGCCACTGACGGCGATATGGATATTGCGTATTCGTTGCTGATTGCAAATGCACAATGGGGAAATTCAGATACAGATTATCTCGGTCATGCCAGGAAGATGATCAATGCCATAGCCAAATATGAGATCAATAATGAAATTTCTTCCATTAAAATCGGTAATGCAATTGAAAAAGAAAGCAAGGAATTTTATGAGACAAGAACATCGGACTTTATGCCTGCTCATTTCCACGCTTTTTTCAAAGCTACCGGTGACAGTGTTTGGCAAAAAGTTATTGCAACAAATTACAGGTGGCTGCTGAATATACAATCAGAATATAGTTCCGGTGTAGGATTGGTACCTGGCTACATTGTAAAATTGAATACTAACAATTATCACCCGCATGCAGGAGAAAAAGGAACTTATGAATTTAACGCCTGCCGCGTGCCATGGAGAGTGGCGCTGGATTATATTTTAAACGGCAATGAGGAAAGCCATCAGTTTTGCTCCACATTGAATAATTGGTTGATATCCCAATCCAATAAGCCTCTTTATCATATTTGCGAAGGATATAAACTAAACGGCAAACCATTTGACACACAGGATGAACTCGAAAAGTTTGAAGGAATAAAATTTCTCGCGCCATTTACCGTATCTGCCATGACATCCGGAAATCAGCAATGGCTCAATGATCTTTTTAAAATGATGATCCATTTTGATATCGATCATTATCCTCATTTGGATTATTATGATAATACCATCAAAATGATCTGCCTGATCATTTTATCAGGCAATTATTGGAAGCCGTGAAACCGGCTGCATCAGCAGCGATCATTATCTATTCAGGATATTTTATTACCGTATTCTTTACCGGCTTTACCGTGCGCAGGTATGCAAAAATAGCTTTCAGGTCTCCGTCGTCCATACCGGCAAATTCAGCAATCGGCATTACGGTATTCTGTTTGCCCGGATTGAAATCATAATTCTTTTTATCTCTGCAAACCGTGAATTTATTCATAAAAACTGTTTCAGTCCATGAACCGATACCTGTAGCCGTGTCCGGAGTAATATTTGCCGAATTAACCACAAAGTCGCCTACGTGAAATGTATTGCCCCCTGCAAACATGCGGCTGAAATCCGGCGCCCCTTTTACATAGGGAGTATGACAGTCGCTGCAACCGGCCATATTGGTAAGGTAGGCTCCGTAATGAACCAAATCATCTTTTGGCGGGCAAACATTGCTATCTACCGATGGCTGCAACGCTTGCGCAGGATAAGCCAAACTGATTGGGATAAATAATTGACGGGGAGGTATTGCATTATGTATGGGCTTCAATGTTCTGAGATAAGCAATAATATCCATCAGGTCACCTTTAGCCATATGATTGAAGCTGGCATAGGGCATCAGCGGGAAAAGGGTATCGCCTTTGTTATTAATACCCTGAGTGATGGCCCGCAGTATTTCAGCGTCTGTCCACGTACCAATACCTGTTGCAGAATCAGGTGTAATGTTGGGGCTATATATGATGCCCGGCAAAAAATGGATTTTGCTGGTGTCAAATCTTTGCCCGCCTCCACCTTCGGTTCCCGCCACAACGGGGCCCGTATATTTTGTAAAATCGCGCATGCTATGACAGTGGATACAGGCTGCCACATGAAGCGCCAGGTATTGGCCATGAGCTACGGCCCTAGCCATAGAATCCGTTTGACTGGCTGTTTGGGAACCGGAAGAATTACTGTTGCATGAATTAAAGGTAAGTACCACCATCATGATTAAAAAAAGCGCAGCCAAAGCAATTGTCTTTGTCATATTTGTTTTGGTTTTAGTCGGAGTTTATTTGAAAAAGATGTTTGGTATCAAAAAATATTTAAGAACCTGAACGAATGCGAAGCACAATGATCCGCCACCGGCTATTTAAGTGTATCTTCATTTTGACAGCAAAGCGATTTCGTACATGCGTTGCCGTTATTAATGTCTCCGCCAAAATCGCTGGTAAGCCATAGGAAATAGCCAACTCCCTCACAGAATCATTTTAAAAATTTCCTGTTGCGCTTTGCTTTTATAAGGATCGGGGTAAAGGTCAAACGGAACGGAGACAGAAAGGACACATGACGAATGTACAGATAAAAACGATCTTTACTTCAAAATTTTTTTGCAAACATGCCTCAGCCTCGGAAACTTTTTTTGGTAGGGTTTTCTCATGCTTTAGATTTTTCTCAAACGCAGGGTGGCAGCCGGGTTGCAGGCAGTCGGTACCCAATTCAGTCAACCTGTATCAGGTTGATATTTTTCGAATAACCGGAATTTTTCTTTCCGTATCTTTCTGTTTCAAAAAACTATCATGCCTTCTTTTATTCTTTCCATTAACTCAAAAAAATATGCTGTAGATGCCGAACCTGGCATGCCGCTGCTGTGGGTGCTGCGCGATCTGTTGCATCTTACCGGTACCAAGTTTGGCTGCGGCGTAAGCAGTTGCGGTGCCTGCACTGTTTTATTAAATGACCAGGCGGTTCGCTCCTGCCAGGTGCCGGTACAAAATTGTGTGAATGCAACAATCACTACCATCGAAGGGTTGAGTGATGATGGTTCGCATCCCGTACAGCGTGCATGGGAAAGCATAAGCGTGCCGCAATGTGGTTATTGCCAGGCGGGGCAAATGATGAATGCAGTTGCATTATTGAAACAATTTCCCAAACCAACAGATGAACAGATCAGTGATATGATGGCTGGCAATCTTTGCCGCTGCGGAACTTATCAGCGCATCAGGCAGGCTATTCATATGGCGGCAGAAGAAATGAGTAAATCTTAAACAAACCACCAATGAACACAACAATACATCGTCGCGATTTTATAAAAATATCTTCCGTAACAGGCGGAGGACTGATGCTGGGTTTTATGCTGGGTTGCAAAAGCAAGAGTAGCGGAGCGGAAAACTGTGATACTTTTCAACCCAATGCATATTTAAAGATCGATAAAGATGGGAAGGTTACTATATATATAGTACGGCAGGAAATGGGGCAAGGTGTAAATACGGCGCTGCCTATGCTGGTGGCAGAAGAACTGTATGTGCCTTTTGAAAATATACAGGTGGAGCTGGCGCCTTTTGGAAAAGCAGCACCGCTCGAATACCAGACAGGAGGAAGCCAAAGCGTACTTCAGGATAATCAAAACCTGCGAAAAGCGGGAGCTGTCGCACGCTATATGCTGATCGCTGCTGCAGCAAAACAATGGGGAGTAAATGCAGACAAATGTTCTACAAAAGACGGAGCGGTAATTAATACAACCAGTTCGGCGCAACTAAAATATGGCGATCTCGTTTGCGATGCTGTTAAGATTGATATACCAAAAGATGTAACATTGAAATCTGAAAAAGATTTTAAACTGATTGGAAAAATGACAAAGCGAATTAATCTGAAAAATATTCTTAACGGAACAGAGAAGTATGGAATAGACATAGAAGTGCCGGGTATGGTATATTCCGTGGTGGAACGTTGCCCCGTTATTGGTGGCAAATTAAAATCGTATGACGACAGTGCCTGCAAACAGGTACCTGGTTTTATCAAAGCTGTTTCTTTTGAGGGCAGTGAGGCGCCAATGCACATTCATGCAGGCGTCGCACTCCTCGCAAAAAATACATGGAGTGCCATGCAGGCAAGAAGCGTATTGAAAGTACAGTGGGACGAAGGTGATAAGAACACAGATTCAACAGACGAGTTGTTTAAAAAGTTTGAGGAACGATCAAAACAAAAGCCGGCGATTGAGGTGTTCAAAAAAGGCGATGTTGCAAAAGCATCTGCCACAGAAAGTATTGAAGCAGCATACACTGCGCCATTACTGGCACATGCAGCAATAGAGCCTATCAACATTATTGCATCAGTAAAAAATGACAAAGTTGAACTATGGTGCGGATCACAGGATCCGGACACTGCACTACAGGGAGTGGCAGATGAGCTTGGATATAAAAGAGAAAATATAACCATCAACCTGCAATATATGGGTGGCGCATTCGGCAGAAGACTGTATCACGATTATATCCTGGAAGCTATAAAAATTGCGAAGCAAACCGATACACCTGTAAAAGTGATCTGGGACAGAACGGATGATGTGCACTATGATGCATTCCGCCCCGCCAACTATCATCGCATGAAGGCAAGCTGGGATGCCCAAGGGAAATTGCAAACATGGCAACATCATGTATTGGGTACGCCGGTATCATTGATGCGTGAAGGCCCGGATGCAAAAGACGAGGCCGAAACTGAAGGCGGTGCATCTTCTAATCTTTGGTATGATGTACCTAATGTATACAACGGTTATACGGGAGTTAATATCAACATCAATCGTGGTTGGGTGCGTGCAGTGGATGTAGTGCAGAATGTATTTCCTATAGAATGTTTTATCGATGAGATTGCGGTAATGCAGAAAAAAGACCCGGTGCAATTTCGTTTATCATTGCTCGATGGGCGACCGGCGCGTGAAGATAGAACAACGGGTTTTAAACAGGAGCCGCAACGCATCGCGAATGTATTAAAGCTCGCAGCAGAAAAAATTGGTTACAATAACCAAGGAGAGAAAAATCATTTCATTGGTGTAGCTTCCCATCATTTCACCTTTGCGAATTCATATGCTGCGCATGCAATAGAGATAGAAATGCTCGCTCCAAAAAAATTCAGGATCAGAAGAGTTGTCGGCGCTGTCGATTGCGGACTGGTAGTAAATCCGGATGGCATGATGAATCAAATGGAAGGCGGTGGCGTATTTGCCTTAAGCCAGGCACTGATGAGCGAAATAACTGTAAAGAACAGTCGTATGGAGCAGGAAGGATTTTTTACTTACAAAGTTCTTCGCATGAATGAAATGCCGAAGATAGAAATATACGCTGTTGAAAGTAATGAATCCCCGGAGGTATTGGTGAGATAGGACTCCCAACTATTGCACCTGCGCTTTGCAACGCACTGGCAGCGGCAGGTTACCGGCCAAGAAGATTGCCAATAAAGAACGATGGGTTTGAGTGGGTGTAGGAATGTGTAATCAGGATGAATGTTTACGATTGCTTTTATTTATCGATGTTAATTGCTACTTTAGTATATCAATACATCCTGATTATTATTACATACTTGTCCCATGAAACAATTAATCCTCTCTGCAATCATTATTGCATCAGCATCATTTTTTTCCTCATGCAGCAAAGTAGGCGATACACCCCCTACTCCTCAGCAGGTAGATTCCGTAAAGATCTTTGGCGTGGATTCTTCGGAATTGGTGAAGAGTGTTACAGCAGTTTGGTCTGATAGCACCGATGGAGGTGCCGACTCTACTATTACTTACTTATACTACGATACAGTAGATAGGAAAATTTTTGTGGCGCCTACTCCTATTAGCGCGCCTAATCCTCCGAACTATTCGCAGATTTACAGTTATAATTCTTCTTACCAACTGAGCAACTTGCAAACTAATCCAAACCTTGTTGATACAGGTGATGCTGTATCGATAGACTTTACATACGATAACGCAAATATTATTAACCGGGAAGTAAGCACACATAAGGATGGGATTAAGGAAACAACGAATTTTATAAATACATCGCTGCCTTCCGGCGGATACCACCTGGACATATATGAACCTTACTATATTGGTAATGATTCAAGCTTGAATACATTTAATTTCGATATAAACGGAAGATTAGTGTCGTGGTCAGTAACTACACTTCCGGCGACAAACCCATGGCTCACCGATTCAATTGTGTATGATGGAGCAGGGAATATTAGCACCGTTACAGAAAATGATTCTTTTTATACCTCGCAGGTTAATTCGTTTCAAATGACTTCCCGTGGAACAAAAGGTAGCGAGCTATCAATACTCAACAAAATATTGTACAACGGTATTTCACAATTACCAGACGCTACCGACGGCAATTTTGAGGTTGGAAGCGTGCTCAATGGATTCAACAATTCTTTCTTTTACCAGTTTACCAATTATCCTGCTGCCAGCGTAAAAGTTTACCAGGCATATAGCAATTCTTACGTCACATTTAGCCCTGACGCTCAGTTCGACAGTAAAAACAGGCTTGTTTCGGTTAAACTTTACAATGGAGACCTGGGAAATGCATATTACGAAACTGTCAAACTTAGCTATTACAAGTAACATTTACATTTTTAGATCATTCGAAACCTAATTTCCGGGTTATCTTTTCTTAAACTCACTTGCATACATAACATTGCTATACTATATTTGAGCAACTCGATATATCGGAACCTGACCGTAATGACACTCACACGCTTCTTGGCTACACTGCTTACTGCTTTGCTGTATACATCCGCATGTATGTCACAGCGGCCTGCGCAATACTTGTTGCAAAATGACGACACTGTACTCAGAAAAAGTTACCTTACTGAAACAACAGTGAAGGAAAAATTTGTATTGGGCAACCTGGATAGAAAAGATGTAGGTGATTACAAAAAGATTTATAAGGAAGAATATAACCAGATAGAAAAATTCTGGTCGGGTACGGAGCCAATTACCGACCCCGCAATCAACAATTATCTGCAGGCTATCGTTAAAAAAATAATTGCTGCAAATGACGAACTGAAATCTACCGATGCACGCGTCGTGTTTTCCCGCGACTGGTGGCCCAACGCCTATTGCATGGGTGATGGATCAATTGCCATTAATGCAGGGCTATTTATTTTTTTGAAAAATGAAGCTGAACTGGCTTTCGTAATCAGCCATGAACTTTCTCATTATTATCTGCATCACAATGCAAAAGAAATTCATGAATACGTAGAAAAAATAAACGACGAAGAATTTCAAAAGAAATTAAAGCGAATTGCTAAACAAGGATACTCGGTAAACAAGCAACTCGATGATCTTTTGAAAACAATGGTTTTCGACAGCCGCAGGCATAGTCGTGGCAATGAAGCAGAGGCGGATACATATGCACTTCGTTTTATGAAAAACACCGGGTACGATTGCAACGCAATTAAGACCTGCTTGCAAATGCTCGATAATGTTGATGACACCACTTATTTTAATCAATCTCCACTTATTGAAACTGAACTAAATTCTTCTGGCTATCCATTTAAGCAAAGCTGGATTGAGAAAGAGTCTTCCATCTTCAGTGCGATAAAAGAAGATGATTCGCCATTATCGCAGCAGGAAAAAGATTCGTTGAAGACACACCCGGATTGTGCCCAAAGGATCGTACTCTTTGAAAATCAGTGGAAAGACGACGGACTAAAACGAAATGCGTTTCTTGTCAGTGAAGAAAAGTTTAATGAGCTTAAAAAAGAATTTTATTACGAAATAATGGAGGAATGTTATCGTGAAGATGAGCTTAGCAGAAATCTATACTATGCCTTAACGCTGCTGCAGAACGAACCCGGTAACCAATATGCCGTTTATTCTGTGGTGCGCTGCTTTAACCGGATCTGGTATTTGCAAAAAAATCACCAACTGGAGCAGGCAATAGAAAAGGAAGATAAATCCTTTCCCGCGCAATACAACTTATTGCTCCGGATGCTGGACAGGATACGGCTGGATGAGATCATTTCTTTGAATATAGCATTTGCCGCTAAGTATGAAGAACAAATGGAAACCTATCCCGGTTTTGCAATAGAACTTGATAAGCTTCGTAAGAACAAAAACTAAATATTCACATAAATCTCTGAAAATGAAAAAAACAATTGCCGCATTTATTGCCCTTCTTGCACTAATCTATTCCGTAAGCGCACAAAAAATGTCCATTGAAAATGTCTATAAAGTCACGCTCAGAAACTCTGATGCCATCAGGCAGGGCTCAGAGGTGAAAGGATACTACTTTTTTTATGTAAGTGATAAGGTAGATAAAAACACCAATGAATATACGCTGCGGATTACTGACGATAATCTTTCCGTATTAAAAGATGTAAAGTTTACTGATTCAAAACATGTGTCAGTTTTGGAATCTTCTTTTAATGGCACCGACCTCATTTTTCTTTTTTATAATGACGACGAAAGAACGCTGGAATACCAGGTATACGGTGCAGATGGCAAGAAGAAATTTTCATACGTGCGGGAACTTACCAAAAAAGACAAAGCTTATCTCGAAAATACTTACCTCGCTGTAAGTGATGAGGAGGATACTTATAAAGGGTTGTACCCTGTGGAAGGACTCGGATTTATATCCAATACACCCAGTCGCGAGGATAAGGATTTTACATTCGAAATCGACTATTTCTCCACTGAATCAAAAAAACAGTGGAGTTATACACCCACTGAAGGCGGCAAGAGATTCCTGGGCGATTATTTGGGTTGCAGCAATGGCGTAGTGTACTTAGAGATTTTAAAATATACAAGCAAGTTGGATCAAAAGCCGGATTCGAGACTCGTTGGTCTTTCACTTGAAACAGGTAAGCAGCTTTTTGATATCAGCACTGATTCAAAATATCGTTTTTTCCCCGTAACGATATCGTCACTAAACAATGGTGATGCATTTATTTTTGGTCAATTTTTTGATCCCGATGCGAATATTGCAAAAGACAATTCCAGGGGTTTCGGCTTCTGGAAGGTAGATGAAAGCGGTAAGATCGCGTTCGAAAAATATTTGCTTTGGGATGTTGACATGGGCAAATATTTGAACGTGAGCTCTGGCGGGAAAATAGAGGATTTCGGCTACATGTATTTACACCGGATGTTGCAGGTAGCGGATGGCAGCATTTATGCTATTGGCGAAGGATATAAAAAAGCTGCCAGTGCTTTGGGAATTGCCAGCAAAGTATTGACAATGGGCCGCGGTGGGATAAGCGCCGTGAAGATTAAAGTAACAAATATGATCCTTATAAAGTTTGATCCGAATTTTGATGTGAAGGATGCCAAGATCTATGATAAAAATTCAAACAATATAGAACTACCAAGCGGAGCTGCCTATGTAAGTACTGCAGCCTTGGGCAAGCTGATAAAATATGAGTTTGGTGGATTTGATTATTCGTACACCCAGGCGAACAACGACAAAACAGCCTTTACGGTTTGCTACAGTGACTACGTAAGAGGAAAAGATTACAAAGGAAGCACATTCAACTCTATCACTTACAACGACGGAAAATTTACGACGGATAAGATCAATACCAGGTCCGACGCAAGCCGTTCTGCCATCTTACCGGGAAAACAAGGACAGGTCCTGATACTGGATTACTATAAAAAAGAAAAACGGTTGGATATTCATTTTGAAAAACTGAATTAGCAGATTAGCAGAATTGCGATAATTAAGTCTGGTGTTTATTAATAGAGGAGATTGAGTTCAGATGGTTATTCCCCGCCTGAGTCGCCAACGGACATGTATTAAAAGATACTGAATGGTCGTTGCCCTACGAAACCTGTTTGATCTATATGCGCCCGGATGAACTTTCTTTTTCTTCATGGATAGATTTTAGTGATTGCGCATTTGTGCACGTTGCCCGCACGTTGAAATAGCATATAGGAATCGGGGAAAAGCAGATTCAGCCAGGATTTTATATTTAGACTTCAAGACAGCAGGAAAATAGATAGTGGTTAAAGATCTGGCATGAAAACCATGCTATAAAGTGACGTATATTTTTTAGGGTGTGCTTATAAGGTAATAGAATAGTAACCAGAATTGTGCTGTTTTCCTTGACGCCTTTTTCCTGATCAGCCACCGTGATTTTTGGAAAAGTATTGTGAAAAACACCCATTTCTGCGATGCCTGTCTTAAAAAAACGCAGATTATGTAGTTTTACTATTATTTATCATTTTTTACCCAAATTATCATCTAATGCCAAATCAAACTAAAGTTGAATGCTACTTTAAGAGTAGTGAATTGGAAAAACTCTGCAAACAAGGAAAAGACATCATCATTAATTTTAAGGCCGATTACCTGCCCGGAAAGTCTCCTGAGTTTACGATAACTGCATCTGTATTTAAAAAGAACGGTAAAGAAACTGCTATACAAGGAATGCTTACGGATGCAGATAATTCCGGAGGAGGTACTACTTCCGGGTGTCCGACTCCATGCGGTAGCGGTGGATAGAATAATTTTCGCATCGTGTTATTGTTAAAATTAATTTTTAAAAATTTTCTTGAACCTTTTGCCTACCTGATTTATTCGGTGATTTTCTTTTTGAAATTCATGAACAAAAAAAATCTTGAGCTTAAGGTCCTTTTCTGGTATTATTTGGCCGCCGCCGTTTTTTTAACCGGAGCAAATTTGCTTGTGCTATACCCTTCACAGAGTAGAGACAATGATTGGATATATAATATCGTGTACTTTATGACCATTTGCACTCTCTCCTGGTATTTTTATCATTTATTGTATGCGAAGCAGAAAAAACTATTCGTTGCCCTTTCTATAGCTGTTAATGTGACTGTTTTCTGGGTTTATGAAATTTTTCTGCACCACTTCATAGGCGCTTATAATAGTACAGTATATGCGATTTCGTTCATTTGCATCTTAGTTTATTGTTTTATGTATTTTGATCAACAGTTGGGAAATGTGACAGAAAAGAATATAACAAATGACTTTAACTTCTGGTTGGTATCAGGATATATGTTGTATTTTATGGGTGCCTTCGTTGTAATACTTTTATACCGAACAGTCTCTTTCGAGGAAACCAATACAGTTTGGATATTTCAAAGTATTATACTTTTTATTAGCGCCATGATTACGACAGTAGGATATATGAGAACCTCTGCAAGAAAACGGGGTTTGTAATGAAACAAATAACAAATCGTTTCGGCGATGAACGGACAAAGAAGTTGATGGGGATTTATTCGCTGCAAGTAATATCACCTGAATTTATATCCAACTTATGTGTCTTTTGAAATAATTTTTAAAAATTTTCTTTAATCCTGTAAGCTTCTCCGAAAGTTGGCTATTTAAAATGAGATTTTTAAATTCTACTTTTGAACCGTGCTGAATATGGGAAGCCTGCCAGTTGGTTTAAATAAATATTCTGAAACGAAGGAGTTTTAATAATAATGAGAAATTATCCCGAATCGTTTTCTTAAGTAAGATGTAAGGTTTTTTAATTGATGCCTTTTAAAAAAGAATATGACTTTTTCGTTACCTGATATGCTGAAATACTTTCTTGAGCCTTTAGCATATCTGGTTTATACAATCATTTTTTTTCTAAAACTGAAACAGGGAAGAAGCATTGGGCTGAGAATTCTTTTTTGGTATTACCTGGTATCAACCGTCCTTTTGATCCGGGCAAACCTGCTCGTCGTATCTCCTACACAGGATATAGACAACGATTGGATATATAATGTTGTCTACTTCATAACTATTTATACTATGTCGTGGTATTTTTATCGTTTATTGCGCGCAAAACAGAAGAAGCGCTTTATAATATCTTGTGTTGTCGTCAACACAATTGCTTTCTTCGGTTACGAAATTATACTGCACCATTTTATTGGCGCGTACAGTAGTCATGTTTATGCTTTTCCTTCATCTGCATAGTCGCATATTCCTTCATGTATTTCAGCCAGCAACTGGGAAATGTAACGGAAAAGGGTATAACAAGTGATTTTAATTTCTGGCTTGTGTCAGGAACCTGTTATATTTTCTTGGTGCATTTGTGGTGATAGTTTTATACCGTACCGTTGATTATGATGATACTGGCACCATTTAGGCTTTGCAAACTTTGATCCTGTTATTAAGCGCCTTTATCAGCTTAATAGGATATTTCAAAACGAGCCCCCGAAAGCAGTATTTTTGATTCGTCTATGACGACTATATTTATCATTACCATCTTTCTCGTAGTTGTGGCTACAGGTATAATTTTCCTGGTTCTTGTGTACCAGAAAAAACAAATTCAATATATCAACGAGAAAAAGCAACTCCAGGCCACCTACGAAAGGGAAATACTCGAAAGTAAACTGGAGATCCAGGAACAAACGTTCAAAACAATTTCGCAGGAAATACACGACAACATCGGTCAGGTACTCACGTTGGTAAAGCTCAACATTAATACGATGTCAGGGGCAAACGCCAATGTATTGCAGAATAAAATAAACGACAGCAGAAAACTGATCACCAAAGCCATCCAGGACCTTCGCGATCTTTCCAAAAGCATGAATACCGATAATGTCATCGACTCAGGAATCGCATCGGCAGTTGGATACGAATTGGAACTGATCAGAAAAACCGGTGAATATAAAATTGAATACAATGTAGCCGGCAAAGAATATCGGCTCCGGGACCAACAGGAACTGATCGTGTTCAGAATCGTGCAGGAGGCCCTGCACAATACTCTTAAACATGCAAGAGCGACTCAGATCAGTGTTGATATAAATTTTGGACTCAAAGAGTTTGTTCTTTCAGTAGCAGATAACGGTATTGGATTTAGCCGTGAAGAAAAGCTTGAGAGTAAAATGCGGTCGGGATCCGGTCTGAAAAATATGGAGAACAGGGCTAAAATGATAAACGGTACATTTAACTTTACAACATCGGGCAAAGGAACCACGATTTTAATCACATTACCGGTAGAAACAACCATATAGATATGATAAATGTAGTACTTGCGGACGACCATATTTTGCTCAGGCAGGGACTTGCCAACCTCATCGAAGATTTTGGGAACTATAGCGTATTGTTCCAGGCAGATAATGGAAAAGATTTTCTTGAAAAACTCGATAAGCGAAATCTGCCTGATCTCGTTCTGATGGACATCAATATGCCTCAGATGGATGGCTATGAAACAGCGTTATGGCTTAAAGAAAATATTCCGGACATAAAAGTACTTGCCTTATCTATGTATGACGATGAGATGTCGATCATCCGGATGTTTAGGGGAGGAGTAAAAGGCTATGTATTGAAAGATTGCGAGCCGGCGGAATTGAAGCATGCACTGGATACAGTGGTGAGCAAAGGATTTTACTATTCCGATATGGTTACAGGCGTATTTGTAAACTCCGTTACCAGGACACAGGATGATCCTTTGAACAAGATTATTGATCTTAATAGTAACGAAGTAACATTTTTAAAACTCTGCAGCACAGAAATGACTTACAAAGAAATTGGCGTCGAAATGAATCTTAGCGCGAGAACTATTGATGGATATCGTGATGAATTATGTGCAAGGGTAGGTGTAAAAACAAGAATTGGTTTGGTGATGTATGCCATCAGAAACGGGATCATAAAAATATAAATACAGAGCAACAGGTATAGCGTTATTGGCTAACAGTTAACGTTCCTTTCCATCTTATGTCTCTCGAGGATGCCCCAATCATTATACGGAAATCGCCCGGCTCTACTACCCGTTGCATTTGCACGTTGAGCATGCTAAGCATTCCGGGTGTGATGGCAAATGACACTTCTTTCGACTCTCCTGGTAGTAAATGTATTCGCCGAAAGCCTTTTAGCTCCATCACCGGTCTTGCGACAGTTGCAAGTACGTCGTGAATATACAATTGCACTACTTCATCGCCTGCTTTTGTCCCGGTATTTTCAACGGTGCATCTCACAACGGTTGAATCATCTTTGTTAATATTGCTCTTATCAAAATGAAAATCGCAGTACTTAAAACTTGTATAGCTAAGGCCGTACCCAAAAGGAAATAGTGGTAAGCCGCTCAGGTTATAATAATCGTCACCTCTGCCTGTTGTAGTATGGTCGTATACTAACGGCAATTGTGATTCATCTATCGGGAATGTGATGGGTAAACGGCCAGCAGGATCGTAATCGCCAAACAATACATTGGCAACAGCATCGCCACCATCTTCGCCGGGATACCACACATCGATTATGCCATTCACTTTATCAATCCAGTTTTTCATGGTGATGGCGCTGCCGCCAACGAGTACAACCACTACAGGCTTGCCTGTGGCTGCAACCGCCCTGATCAATTCTTCCTGGTGACCTGGTAATGATAGCATGGCACGATCCTGGAATTCTCCTTCGTGAATGCCAACAGCCACAATTGCCGCGTCAGCTTTTTTCACAACGTCAACAGCTTGTTGAATTTTTTGACGCCAGCTGGTATCCACATCTACGTTCCACACCAATTTTAGATGTGCATTGCCTATCGGTTCAAAGAATTCAACTTTAATGTCGTATTGCCTGCCTTTTTCAAAATGATAAGTGGTAAGTAGTGTGCTATATGTTTGTTTTTTCCAATCATCAATGATCAGTTTATTGTTGATGTATAAACGAAAACCATCATCACCATCGAGTCCAATTTTAAAATTGCCGGTTTTGGGTGATCGTATTTTCCCTGTAAAACGAGCCGAATAAAAATCCAATGGAAGAGATGGATCAGGGCCGTACAAAGTCCATTGAAAATTTATATTCTTTTCCGTTCTTGTAACGGCAGGTGCCCCGCTTAGCGTAATGTTATCAAAATATTCGGCTTTCACTCCTTCACTGTTCCCATTACTTAGATACATCGATGGAACAATATTCCAGCCAGGAGCGAGTATTGATGCACCTTCTGCATACACTATGTTCACTCGTTTTCCCAGTTTATTTTTTATGCCGGTGAGGATATTCACTTTATTGTTTCCTGGGCCGCTGTAACCGCCAAGCCTTGCTGAAGTAGCGTCTTCGCCAATTACCGCAATCGTGCGAGCATCTTTACTTAGTGGCAAAATATTTTTATTATTCCTTAATAGAACAATTGATTCCAGTGAGGCTTTCTTTGAGAGCATTCGATGAGTAGTATCCTTCATCAGCTCTTTTATCGCATCTTCATTTACATAAGGATGTTCAAACAAACCCAATTCAAATTTTGCTCTCAGTACTCTCGATACAGCATTATTAATCCTGTTAGTATCAATAGTTCCGTCAAGAAAATGCGGAATAAATAATTTGTAATGATTGTAGTCGGTTTGAAAAATTACATCGAGACCATTGTTGATTGCATTTCTTCCGGCATCGGCATAATCCTTAGCAGTGTGATGCAGTACTACATCTCCACCCACCGCATTGGCATCAGAAATTGCAAAGCCTTTAAAGTTCCAATCGTGTTTTAGTTTTTTCATCAGCAGCCAGTTATTGGATGAACAGGATATCCCATCCAAAGTGTTATACGCAGTCATGATCGAGCGCGAACCTCCTCGTTCGATGCATGCCTTAAAAGGCGGAAAATAAATTTCATCAAGCAGTCTTTCATCCCGGTAAATGGGATAGCTGTCTCTTCCGCCATCACCTACATTGGCAATAAAATGCTTTGGCGTGGTGATCACATTCATTTTTTCAAATGCACTTACAAAGGCAACGCCCATTGCACTTGCAAGAAAAGGATCTTCGCCATAGGTCTCTTCTACCCTGCCCCACCGCACATCGCTTGCAATATTCACCACGGGCGACAACACATCCCTGATACCTCTTGCTTTTGTTTCTTCTGCAATAGCGGTAGCTACTTTATGCATTAACGTCGTATCCCATGTAGCAGCGAGGGCTATCGATTGAGGAAAAGCAGTGGCGCCAGCGCGCACTACTCCATGCAAAGCTTCATCAAATGCAATAATAGGAATACCGAGCTTCGTATGTTCAACAAAATATTTTTGAATGCTGTTAATCTTTCTTGCCAGGGTCAGTCCATTTTCGGAAGTGCCATATTTCAGCATTTGTCCACCGGCATCACCTTTTGATGCAGCGCTCACCTGGAAACCAAATATGCCGTTTTCATATTGTGTGGAATCGGCATTGTCCAAATCACCGGGGATCATAAATAGCTGCCAGAATTTTTCTTCCGGCGTCATCCGGCTCAACAGATCTTTTACGCGTTCGTCTACCGGTAAGGATGCATTCTTGTAAGGCAATATTTGCTGCGCTGAAATATTTTTTGCCAGGAATAAAAAAAGTATAAGGCTACATCGTTTCATATTGCTGTGCTGGATTGAAATTGATCGGTAACAATCACAATGTTACTTCATCAAAAAAATAAATATTGCAGCTATATTTTATTTGCAAAATTCAAATTAGAAATGGTTTAAAAAGAATAATAAAAACGTGCTCTTTTTAGTAACACATTACTTTGAATTCTCAAGCATATTTGCTTTAAGTCCGTCCACAGGTTTATCTGAATAAACGATCACCTCTCCCGGGACAAAACTTTCATTTGGATCTGCATTAAGGATTTTCAGTTCTACATGATGTTTACCTTTTGGTAAATCATAATTCCAACACAATTCATAACGCCGGGTTGTATAGCTTGCGGGCAGTTGTGGTTTTTCTATCAGTTTCCCGTCGACATACAATTCTGTATTATAAACAAAATTCGAATTGCTACCCCACTTAGCAGTTTCACCACGCAATACAAAACCGGTTCCTATAAAATCGAAACTTACATCATCTTTGTTCTGCGAAAAATCAGGAATGATTTTTTGTATAGGATAAATGCCGGCAAAACTTTTTTCAAATTTCACTGTCGCGGGTTGCTCTCTTTTAATGATAATATTTTCACCTTCCGCCTTTCCGCCGTGCCTTTCAATATTTTCCAACGCATGTTTAAAACCAATGTCATATACATCATGCAAACTCATCGTGGTGTATTTAAAGTCTATATCCTCCGCATCCTTTAATCCCTTTTTCCAGTAGGCGGGTATTTTGCTATAACCCAACACGGCTCCCAAAATACCACCAACAGTTGAAGGGTTGCAATCTGCATCCTGTCCGCACTTGGTAGCAATCTCCAGTGATTTTGTAAAGTCGCCGCCGCCATATAATAAGCCAATAGTTACGTAAGCAGCGTTCACTTTTGCATCTATATCAAACGGTGCGAAGACGCCTTCGGGACAGCCAATATCATTGGCGTACTTCTTTTGCACTTCAAACCAGGTAGATTTCCAATCAGGATATTTTTTATGCCACCCGATCACATCATGAATGCACTGATAAAACTCGCTTTGCTTAGGAATTGTTTTCAATGCCTCATTCACAATAAAATTGATATCGCTCGAAATGAAAGCCTGTGAATACATGGCGCCGACATATACCCCGCCATACCAGCCATCACCATAATTCATGATGTGGCCGATCTTATCACTGATAGCCGACGCCGCATTGGGCATTGCAGGGCTCATAAGACCGGAATAATCACTTTCAATCTGGTAATCGATACAATCGGCGTGAGGATTATTTTTCCAATAACCGCTTTGCGGCGCTTTTATTCCGTGCAATAAATTATAGCGTGCTGCCTGGTTAGCATGCCAAAGCATATAACCCGCATGAGCAAATGCATTGGCAAAAGAATCTACCGGTGCATCCAGTCCATATTTTTCAAATACGTCTACAAAAGTGAGGTCCATGTAGAGGTCATCATACAAACCCGGATCATTGATCATCTCATCTTTTACATATCCTTCATACCAAAGCAATGGCTGGTAATCCCCGATAAACGTTCCCTGGAAACGAAATTCATATGGGCCACCAAACGTAACGCCGATGGTTTGTCCGGCCCAGCCACCCATGATCTTGTCTTTGAGTGTAGCTTTGGAAATAATGACGGCGTTGGTTTGTGCATGTATTGCAATTGCAAAAATGCAAAGCGAAAAAATGAAAATAATTTTTTTCATATCAAGCAGTTTTAGCCTTTCGGCAGGGCAATATTATGAAAAGAAAAAAGTATCGCAAATTAAAGGTGTGCTGGCAGAAAATGCATTAAAACATTATCATTATGCTTCGTCACGGATAAGCCACACGGCACTTCCAGGCCACATATCCGCCAGGTGGGGTGTTTTCCGATTTGCCCCTGAGATATAGTTCCTTTTGCGTGACCATTATATCATTTTTTTGGGAAGTAATACAGTTTATATCGCAACACTACAGGGCAGGCATTATATTAAAAACCGGCAGATCACTGATTTATTAATGATTCGAGGCTGACTTCTGGCTGTTTGCCATGAGAATTCCCATGGCAAACAGCCAGAAATTAATAATCTTTTACCAATTAAACAGTGCCCTGGTTATAAGAATATTTATTGAAAATGCAAAGACAGTTACCCACACTGGCGGATATGCGGCTTAGCTCCGTGCTGATGCGTAACCGTGCCTTCGAACGGCTTCATAAAGTTAAAGTATCCAACATCTTTATTTCTAAAAGACCTTTGCGTCTTTTGCGATCGGCGATATGGTATTTATCGGTTCCAATCTTCCGCATGTCTGGCTCAATGACGAAATAGATTACCAAGGGATTCCGGACCTTAATGCAAGGTCAATTGTTTTATATTTAAGCAAGGATATATTTTCCAGTAATTTTTATAAACTGAAAGAAAGCAAAAGATTCAGTGATTTGTTTTTGCGCGCAGCCCGGGGAATTAAAATAAATAACAACGTAAAAGATTGTATTGCGAAAAAAATGGAGGTGCTTAAAGAGAAAAAAGATTTCCATGGGATCATTGCTTTGCTTGAAATCCTTAACATTATTGCAATGGCGGATGAAATTGAATATATAACACACGAGTATTACAACTCCAACTCCCTGCAATCAAAAGCAGATCGCCTGGCGGATGTATATGAATATATAGCGGCAAATTATCATAGCGATGTGTCCCTCGAAGACATTTCAAAAATTGCCAATCTTTCGCCGACAGCATTTTGCCGGCTGTTTAAGCAAAGAACGAATCGTCACTTTATAGAATACCTTAATGAAGCGAGGATATCGAATGCTTGCAAATTCCTGCTGGAAACGAATCACAATATCTCAGAGATAGCGTTTCAATGTGGCCACAAAACGCTGTCTAATTTCAACAAGATATTCAAAAAGATAACCAGTTCCTCGCCAAAAGAATACCGGCAACAAGTCTTTATTCATATCCCCGTTATCAGGGAAATATTCTTAGCGCATTTGTTTATTGACAATTATCTTAAATGCTACCGCGTAATTCCCCGATACGCTATTCTGCAGTTTCCTCGGAATTGCTATAACTGTAGATCCGTTTTCGTTGCTGAATTTTATTTTGTCTTTGGGTGCATCCAGTAAAACAAATTTACTTTTTTTATCCAAAGTAATATTGCTAAGTGTAATGCTGGCAGGTAATATCACATCATTTGTTTTATCGCTTAGCACATACACATATTTTGCTTTCATGTCTTTTGACTGCAGGTAAACAATGTTGCGATCTTCATATGGTGCCATTGGAATAGTGTTGTACACACCCTCACTATGCACTTTCATCCATATACCAATTTCTTTTAAGCGACTGTAAGCAGTGTCGCTCCAGTCGCCTTCTGGCGAAGGACCGATGTTGAGTAAAAAGTCACCACCACGTGATATTATTTTCAGCAGCATATGAATAAGCTGGTTGGTGGATTTGTAATGATCATTGGGTACATAACTCCATGAATTGCCCATTGTGATGCAGGATTCCCACGGGTAATCCAATGCTGTTGACGGGATAGTTTGTTCAGGGGTTACATAATTTTCATACTTGCCAGAAACAGTTCTGTCAACTACGATCAAACCCGGCTGATCCTTTCTTGCCATTGCTGCAATGCGTGGCATGTCTATATCCTGGTCATAAGGAATTCCTCTTTGCCATTCTACAGAAGTATCTATTGTTTTATACGGACGAACCCATCCACCATCGAGCCAGAGAATATCAACACGTCCATAACCTGTCATGAGTTCCTCTATTTGATTGTAAGTATAATTTTAAAATCATTCCAGCGATCGGGATATTTTTTAGGATCATAATTTACATTCCTGTCTTTAGGCGGAAAATAGGGCCACCAGTAATAAGGACAATGCCAGTCAGGTTTAGAAAAATAGGCGCCGATCATAAAGCCGTCTTTTCTAAAGGCATCAAAAATTTCTTTAGTGACGTTTGCTCCGGGATTTTTTGAAAATGGTGTTTTGGGTGAAGTGATCTTATAATCTGTTTGTTTGGTATCGAACATACAAAAACCATCATGATGTTTGGTAGTAAACACCACATATTTCATTCCCGCATTTTTTGCAGCCGCCGCCCACTTATCAGGATCAAACTTTGTTGGATTAAAAGTGGTTTGCAGTTTTTCATATGCTTTTACATACTCAAAATAGTTGGCAGCATAAGGTCCGCGGCGCTGTGTCCAGCCTTCATCTTCGGGGCAAATGCTCCAGCTTTCCACAATACCCCATTCGCTGTAGGTGCCCCAGTGCATCAGCAAACCGAATTTGATATCCTGCCAATGCGCCAGTTTTTGTTGCACCAGGGTATCATCGGGCTTTACGTAAGTGTCAGAATAATTATGTTGCTGTGCATTAGTTTTTACAACAATCAACACAATAATAGCGGCAAAAATTTTTTTCATGGTCTAATCAGATTATGATGTTGAATAATGATAAATATCGCAACAAGATCATTTTACTTTATTTCAATCAAGCGGTCTGTTACATTCCATCCGTATATATCCACTGCTGTCTTTTCATTGGCAATTGGAGTATAATCGATCGTAATTGTTTTCTCTTCCCCCGGCAATACCGAAATATAATTATCGCTGTAAAATGCAGGCAATATTCTTTCTTTTGTTGCAGCATTCACAAGTGATACCCTATTGAAAAAGGCAATAGGATTTTCTTTTGCATTACCGATCGTTACTTCAATTCTTCCTTTTGCAATTTTTTTTGCAAAAATATTTACTGCTGTTTTTTTCATTTGTTGCAAACCAGAATAATTCCCTGTTGAGTCGGGCAGCCAGTATAAATTTTCATCCAACAGGTTTTTATTTTCATCCAGCAATGACAAATACAGAAATACCCCTTTATCTTTTGCCATTTTATCTATGACATTTTTTAGCGACAAATATTTTTTAGAACGTGTAGGTTCTATTTCTGAAAACACCTGTGTGAGCAATGTTGCCTTCCCATCCATATCATAGGCTTCTGCTTTTAGCATAATGTTATGCCTTGCGGTAAAACTATTGTTGGCGATCATCACCATACCATCAGCATTATCGTACATCACATGAAGCGGTTCGCTGCCTTTATGAAGGCCATATAAACATGCATTGGGATCGAGATAATAATCGTACATCTGTCCGCGCAAAGCTGTCCATGGATTTTGTGTTTTCCATATGATCACACCGGTGTACCATTCCCACATGTGCGCACTAAAGCCTTCCATCAAAGCGCGGTACTGATCATAATTTACCAGTTGCGCTTTATTGGCAAAATCTTTTACATCGCTTGGTTTGCCATATGAGTCGATATGATTACCATATCCAATGTACTTATGATAGTGCCACACGCTGTCTGTTTTTCTGTAGTCCTCATCTGGTATTATCATATTTTCTTTTGGAATAAATCTTTGCAAAGATGTATAATCGCCCATACCAACAGACCCCACTTCAGAATTAAAAGGATATGTTTGATGTTCCCAGAAAGTATTGATATTTTGAATGCCGTAAGGTCCGTCGCCATTACCGCCAAAAGGATTATAGGACATACTATCAGAATTGGAATACTCGATCACATATCTTGTGTCATCAAGTTGGGGCATAATTGAATCACGCATAGCAACCAGAATATCTTCTGGTGGTGTTATCTCATTTCCTCCGCACCACAATGCAAGCGAAGGATGATTGCGCAGCATTTTTACCTGGTCTGCAACAGACTCAAGAAACAAATGATGATCATCCGGGTATTTTCTTCTTGTCCATTGATCATCTTTTTTCCTAGGATCAAGCCAGCGGCCATTGCAGTCGCCCGAGTTCCAAAAATCCTGCATCACCAATATTCCATATTTATCACAGTCATAATAAAATTCCGGCCTTTCAGTGATTGCCCCACCCCACACGCGAATCAGGTTGAGGTTCATGTCGCGATGAAATCTTATTTCTGCATTATACCGCGCATCTGAAAAGCGAAGCATTTCATCAGAGATAATCCAGTTACCTCCTTTGATAAAAATTCTTTGTCCGTTTACGAGTACTTCACGGCTCCGTGTTTCTGTATTCCACACGGTATTGATTTCGCGAACACCAAACTGTACGTGTTCTGCATCACTGGTGGTGCCGGCATCAGTAATAAATTCTACATCGATGTTGTATAAATTCTGTGGCCCATACCCATTTGGCCACCAAAGCTTCGGATCATTCAAAACATGATCCGGTAATTGTGCCGTTATATGCGTATTGGGAGCAATCGAAATGTTAGTATAAACTTTTTCTCCGTCAATGGAGTATTGCAACGTGCCACGTATTTCTTTATGGGAAGCATTGATCAACTCGGCAGAAACTTTTATAGTTGCGGGCTTTTGTTTGCCTTCGACAAATCTTTTGCCCGGCACTATGATGATCACGTGAGTGTTCTCTACATTGATGGCACCTGTTTTTTCAATTGTTACTTTATCCCATATACCTGTGTTACGATCTCTCACAGGCTGAATCCAGTCCCACCCTGCTACATATTGGTGCGAAACATTTCTTGCGATCGTACCATCGCCCCCCTGGCCACCATTGGGATTACCCACAGGATCGGGTGGATACACAATTACTGCCACCCTGTTTTTTCCATCTTTTGCAAGCCACTGTGTAATATTATATTCCTGTCGAAGAAACATGCCATAAAATCTTTGATCATTCAGCTTATGTCCATTCAGAAAGATATTGCAACTGTAATTGATGCCGCGAAAATGCAGCCATACCTGTTCATCAGCATCAGTAATTTTTTCTGAAAAATCTTTTACAAACCAATACGTATAATAATCGAGTCCTGTATTATAGATGTCAGGAATTTTTTCATTATTCATTCCATAAAATGGATCTGGCACCATTTTGTTATTGAGCATAGTAGTAAGCACCGTACCCGGAACGGTTGCGGGCATAAAGTCTATTAGCCGGAAGGTTGGCTCAGAAATTTTTTCTCCATTGGCGTGTATATTTTTTATGTTGACACATTGCCATCCGGTATTGAGTTCATATTGCTCCTGCGCCTGCAAGTGTGAAAAGAAATGACAAAGGAATACAAAAAAAAATCCGCGAATTCTCATAGTATTTTTTTTCCAAACATAATTTTATTTGATCATTTTTTTAGCTGGTTCAAATTAAACCTGATTACTTCTATCGCTTCTTTCTGCCGTGAAATAATCACATACATATAATTTTTATAGACCATTGTATGCGGATAACCATACTGTCCACCCTTCCATAATCCTTCCTCCATTAACTTATACGGCAGATCTGCGATGATATAATTTTTATCAAATGATTTTCCATCTTTTGAAATGGATAGTACCAGCGGAGTTCGCGCATAATGATGCAAGGTATCCGGAATACCCATATAATAAAATCGATCATCCGGCAAACGGCCAAAATGAAATTTGCTGTCGTTGTCTGTAAAATTTGTTTCGATCGGAAACGACCAGTGCACACCGTCGTCTTTACTTTCTGTGAGCCATAGTTTTCCCTTCCATCCTTTGCCTGTTACGCGCAGCAGCATGTGAATGATACCGTCATCCGTTTGAAAAAATGAACCCTCACAAAGCGGGGGCAAATGATTTTTTTCAGCGGGTGCATAGAAAGTTGCAGGATTATCTTCTTTGTATAAACTATCGGCATAAAAACTGCTCATGGTCCATCCGCGTAGCCCGCGGTAATCGTCTGTGTAGGGAAAAGTGAAATTGCCACTGATGATAAGCAGGCCATTTGCAATTTTTTCGGGGCCATGATTGGGGTTTACAGGAACGTGCATGTCTATAGGATTACTCCAGTATTTTGCATCAGTAGAAGTCTTTGCCCAAAGATGTGTGTTGGTTTTGTAGGGTGAATACTCACCATAATATGCTACCAGCGTATCATTGAACTGGTGAAAGCCTGCTGCAGTCAATACATTGAGTGTGCCGTCGCGATATACACCTGGAACAGCAAGCGGTTTGGGTGTTGACCAGTGAAAAAAATCTTTTGATGTTGCAAACAATACACGTTGACCCGGATGATCTTCATCTTTTAGGCCATCACTCCAGATGGCCACTAAAAGATTTTTGAAATGAGTAATAGACGCATGGTGATTGTAAAACCATGAGGTATCCGGTTGATAAATGATCTTTCTTTCAATGAGTAAATGAGGAATATTCTTATCGGTAGAATAATTATTAGCAATTACGCTTTGGGCAGTTGTTTCCCTGCTTATGAAAATCATAATGAAGGTAAATGTTATGCACGCTGCAAATTTCATTATTCCGGGATAATACATATGTACTCTTGCAAAGTACTTGCATTTTAGAATAACCCGTAGTTGTATTTAAGCTTTTATTACTCAAAAATTTGCATCACCGAAATAGCCGAATTCGAGTGGCAGGAATATGCAAAGTAAAAAACCACTCCTTGCGGAGTGGTAAAACTTAATTATAACTATAACACACAACTATAAAACGATAAAACCTGAATTTATTGTTTAGGCACAGATTTTTTTTGAAAGTCAGTAGATATCAGCACCAGTAAATCATTGTATCATACTCAAACCCAATAATACCGTTTTGCTGATACTTCTTAAATAGTGTTACTGCTTTATTGATCAACCTTTCATATTCCTCTCCTTCTTTTGGAAAATAGGAACAAGAAAGGAGTCTCCCTTTCAAACCTTCAACATCAAAAGTCTGCGAATTAGGAACAGAATCGTGGTGTAAGGCACGTGGTAAAAAGAACTTACGTATACTATGCTCTGTTGCGTTATTTGTGTGAGACACCTGGTTATAATCGGGAATTTCCCGAAGGAGCACTTCATATTCTTTTTGAAAAGGATCGTTTGCTTTTCGGATATTCCATGCCAATACAATGTGACCGTCAGGCTTCAATATTCGTGCAAATTCGGCTTTTGTTTGGTCGTTATTAAACCAATGAAAAGACTGTGCACAAAATACAAAGTCAATGCTTTCTTTGCGGAGTTTTGTTTCTTCGGCGCTGCCATTTATGCTTACAAAATTTGAACTATCTGAAAATCGCGCTTCTGCAGCCAGGCGCATTCCTTTGTTAGGCTCTATTGCATAAACCTTATTCCCATTTTCAAGAAAAACAGCAGATGAGATTCCGGTACCTGAACCAATATCGGCGACAGAAGAATCTGCCGTAAGTTGAATTTTTTCCTTTATGATCTGAAGCATTTGTGCGGGGTACCCTGGCCGATACCTGACATAATCCGTAACTCTGTCTGAAAATCTGGTAATGCTTGATCTCATAATATGTTTAACCAATTATGCGAATTTAAAGTAAATGAAAGATTTTGAATCTGACTAATATAACGGCAGATTCAACTGACGGCATATACATGAACCTGGTGACAGCAGTTTTAAAGAAATCTTGTAACTGCGCCGGTACCTGTAAAGCCCCGATTGAGGCCCTTTTTCAATAATGTATCCTGTATGTCCTGCTATTCTAATGACGCGAATAGAGATGCGTTGATACCGTTTTTGAAGTCGCTGTATCGGTCATTAGCAGCATTACCCAATTTTATTTTACTATTGCACCGTCAAAATGATACTTGACATTATGGAAAAGGTGTTTATCAGTCTTGGCGGCAATATAGGAAACGTAAGAGAAAATTTTGAAAAGGCAATTGCTGCAATTGCCCGAAGCATCGGAGCGGTAACAAAGGAATCATCGTTATATCGTACCGCGCCCTGGGGCTACAAGGACCAAAATGATTTTCTAAACCAAATAATCTGTGCAGAGACGAGCCTCAGCCCTGACGGGATTTTAAAAAAATTGCTTTCCATCGAAATCGGAATGGGCAGGAACAGGGACGAGGATAACAAAAATGCACCAAGAGCCATTGATCTCGATATTTTATTTTACGGTGATAAGATCATAATCGATGATAATCTTATCATCCCACATCCACGCCTTCACTTACGAAATTTTGTTCTAATTCCATTAATGGAGATTGAGCCTGATCTGACTCATCCTGTTCTTGGGAAATCAATTAAAAATATCTTTTTCGAAAAAAATGACGACTCGGTTGTAACTAAACTCTAATACTACATTACAATGAATTCATATATTGAAGCAACTTCTCAATATCTGAAGCATTATCAAAATTTATATCATTATCCTTAAGATATTTTTTTAATTTATCTTTTTGCGATGGAAAAATTTCAAGAACGTTCTTTTTAGTGACGATGCGATAATTCAGATTCTTGTCAGCAATGTAATAATCATTAATCATCCTGAACATCGAATTTTTATTAAAGCCGTCATCATCCTTAAACTCTTCTTTATTGTACGGAAGACCAGAACCATTAGTGATCACTACAGGATCCATATTATTTCTTTCACCACTATTATGCTTTTTTGCGTATACTATAGTTTGCCTTACGTATAAATTCAGTCGGTTAAAGTGGGTGTATTTCAAAACACAGGTGGTATCAAAAAAGCAAAAAGTGTCTTTCGCGATGGTTACCATTGCGACTGTTTCAGGATTATCAAGCGCCACTGACTTTCCCATTCTGTCCAGGTAAAGTATCTTTCCAAATATCCTGTCATAATTGAGTTTTGCATCATTTTTTGTACTATCCTTATAAAAGACCGTTCCCGGCTGAAAGGAAGAATATTTAAATACATTTTTTGTAAGTTGGGAAAGTGTCTCATCAGAATTCCTGTTATCATTTTGTTCCAACGACTTTTGCTGAAATAAGAAAATGAAAAGTAAAATAAAAAGTATTCTCATGTCACTAAAATAAAATCAGGGGTGAGTAAACCTGTATGCAAAGATTGAACTTTGCCCGGAAAAAGAGAATAAAAAACTTCCGCCGTAATCGACGGAAGTGAGGAATAATTTATTTCCTGGGGTTGAGCGGTTTTCGCGGATTATCTATTGGCCTTTTCAGACTTGTTTTCAGTTGGGATAATGAGATTAAAAGAAGTTGACTGATATCAGATTTGTTTGGATTTTCGTGGATCTGGTACAGGTCTTTAACTGGATTTGGATTTTTGATTAATGTTTGTTGAACATCAATCAACTTCTGAATACAAAGATATTAGCCACTCGTTTCGCTACCAATAGCAATAACGCCCTTTTTTGCAGATAATGGATTTACGGGAAAGATAGTAAAATCCCGATCTTACGCATGCGTATTATTCCGACGAACCAGGCTTTTGTGTTACAGGTTTAAATGAGGCGCTGATACACGATACTATATCCTGCTATCTACCCTTAACATTTTTGGTGACATTCATTTTAACTGAAATACATGCATGCGAGTCGGACAATATCTGAAAATTTTATACGCCTTGAATCAATAAGGAACAAGAAATTGACTTCCTGAATGCGGTGTCAAAAGAAATAATTTGCTAGCAATTTTTGCAGTACTTGTCCTAATGTACAGTCCGTATTGCTCAATTCAACTCATGGGTCAACATATTTTGAGACATAATACATCCGCACATTCATCTGTATCGCCTTCCAAATAAGAAATAAAAACCCTTTGCTCAATGCAGAGGCTTATAGTCAAATGATTAATCCGGGGTGTTACAGTTGATTCATGAATAAATCGGCCGCCATTGCGGCTATGTTTTCACGGGGTGATCATGCACTACCAGATATTGAATTTTTAAAATAGAAGTTGACTGATATCGAATTTTTGTTGGTTTTACCAGATTTGGATAAGGACTATTTCAACGGATATTATTTCGGTTTTCAGGACCTGGATTTTAGATTAATGTTTATTTAACATCAATCAACTTCTATAACAAAGATATGTGTCTGTTCTACACGTATCCTTAGTGCTTTTGCCAAATTTTACAAAGATTGAAATTACGATCCAACAGGTATTTAAACTATAATAGATAATAGAAATAATACAACGACTTCAATAGAAAAAATACGATTGTGACTAAGATCAACGCCGGGATTATAAAAATTTTAGACCTTTTAAAATGGGCCATTCGAAAGAGTTATTAAAATATTAAAACTTCGTATACGCTTATCCGTTGCCACATATCACATAGATAATGCTTTTGGTGATAAAATTGCCACCGCTTTTAAAAAAAAACTTCTGCTGTTGCAGAAGTTTCGGTAAAACCTCAATAAAGATTTTAATCCTCGGGTTCTTGTTTTTTAACAGGATGATTGGATACCGTTTGACGGCTGGTTTTCATAAGTATAAATAACGCTGGTATAATCGAATAAAAAAATAGAAGTTGATTGATTTCTCGGGTCGATTGGTTTTTTAGCGGATATGGAATTTGTACTTTTCATGGATTTGGATCTTATTAAAATTTTGATCGTCAACCAACTTCTGATACAAAATTAATCACCGGCTGTCGTTATGCAATAGTATCTACGCCTGTTTTTCTGAACCATGTTTTTACTGTTATGCAGGTATTTTTCCTTTTTGATGCATCGTAAAAATTCATCTATTCCTTACGAGTTTCTACGATTTTGCCTAATTTCGGAGTGCTTATAAAAATATTTTACCTTTATCAGCGCGCCATATCTTCATTCAAAACCTCCTATCGTAACCTCACAGAAAGCATTTACTTATGAAAATATACTTGGTATCGTTCTTCGTGTTCATTTGCGGTTTTTGTCAGGCACAGGAATGGCAATTGGAATTGATGCCCGAAGTGTCTGCATATAACGGTGACCTTACTCAAAAAAGAATTTCGCCCAATATATTTAAACCCGCCATTACACTCAATCTTAAATACAATTCCGAAGATTATTTTAATTTCCGCATTGGCTTTTCCTATGCAAGAATTGGAGCCGACGACCGGGACAATCCGTCACCATTACTCAAAGACCGCAATCTCAGCTTTAGGAGTAACATATTTGAACTGAATGTAATTACCGAACTTGCTTTATTTGATCCGGGGACTTATGAATCTTATCCGTATGTGCTGGGCGGTGTTGGAGTATTTCATTTTAATCCTTATACTTTTGATGACAATGGCAAAAAGGTGTTTCTTCAGCCCCTCAGCACGGAGGGTGAAGGATTGAAGGAATTTCCCGATAGAAAAAAATACTCACTCTATCAAATTTGTTTTCCGATCGGCTTTGGGTGGAAATGGTCAATCCGGGATAAATGGGATATCAGTTATGAATTTGGTTATAGGATCATATTTACCGACTATCTTGATGACGTGAGCAAAAATTATGTTGACTTCAATATACTTCAACAGGAAAAAGGAAGTGAAGCAGTACAACTTTCGTATCGCGGTACTAAACCATTTAATGCTGCGCTGGATATTCGCGGTAATCCGGGCTTCAATGATGTTTACTTTTTCAACGGAATAAAAATCAGCACCAGCTTAAACAATTTATTCGGAAGAAGCAGAAAATAGTAACAGGTGCTAGTTCTTTACAATTTTAAACTCTACCCTTCGGTTCAATTGTCTCCCTTCATCCGTGTCGTTGGTGGCCACAGGTCGGGTCTCACCATATCCGTGAGCCGTGATTCTTTTAGGGTCTATTCCTTTTGAAAGTATATATTGCATTACCGATTGAGCTCTGTTATCGCTCAATTTGAAATTATATTCGTCTGAGCCCCTGCTGTCAGTATGAGCGCTCATTTCTATTTCGACAGATGGGTTGTCGTTGAGCAGTTTTACTACCCTATCCAACTCAATATAAGATTCGGGACGAAGATCCCATTTATCGAAATCAAAAAATACATTATTAAGACGAACCACCTGACCTACCTCTATCGGCACAAGGTATAAATCCTTATGAATCTCCTTGTATCCTGCCTTCACTAATGAATCAAGATTCAGATTTTCAGAGATTGCAAAAAAGTGATCGGCAGTGGCTCTGATGCTGTAATTTTTATTGTATGGCAAAACAATTTTGAATGAACCATCTGTTGGATTTGAAATTCCATTTCCTGCCTGTGCGCCGTCCGGAAGTGTTTCATAGATCAATGCGGCACTTAAAGGTTCTTTAGTCTTCGCATTGTACACATTTCCACTCACCAACACTACAGGATTCGGTTTTTCCTTTTCCAATAATTTCACACGTACAATATCGCTTGCACCATAGCCTCCATCGTCGGTAGTCATGTAAGCATACTCGCCACCGGCATCTAATGTAAAAAAGGCGTCCCAGCCGGGAGTATTGATCGGGCTGCCGAGATTTACCGGGTCGCTCCATTTTTGCCAACTGCTATCAAGACGTTTTGTTTTCCAGATATCATTGTCGCCTAACCCACCAGGGCGATCACTGCTGAAGTACAACGTTTCACCATCGGAAGCGAGGTAGGGAGTCATTTCATTATACTTCACAAGATCTATTTTTTTCCCCAGGCTTTTCGGTTCGCTCCATGTGCCATCACCTTGTAAAAATGAAACATAAATATCATTATTAAAACTGCCCTCTTTTTGTGACATATACAGTAGTAATGTTTTACCGTCATTTGCCATCGAAGCTCCATATTGATTTCCTCTGTTATACTTATCAAAATTTTTTATTTTAAGCATTTCGGGCTTGCTCCAATTGCCGTACTTAGTGAGGTAGCACATGCTGACTCCATCACCAAAATAATCACCATCAATAAATGCATTGCGGATTAATATGCGGTTGTTGTCAGGAGAAACCCAAAACACGGCATTGTACTCGACCGTATTCAGCGGGTAACCAAGATGTACTGCATCACTCCAGTGCCCGTTGCTGTCCTTTTCCGAAAACCAAATATCCTGCGAGTTGGGCACTTCATAATATTTTGTATTATAAGGATGATTTTGCCGGATAAAAAAAAGCAGGTTCCCATCCGGTGATATGGTGGGTCTGAGTTCGGGATATTCTGAATTCACGTTCGCACCGACATTTTCAACTTTGATGATCGTTTCCGGCGTAATGACATTTTCTTTTTGGGCAACAAGCTTCAATGTATCGGTATCTGCGAAGGATTGTGCCCATAACGATTTTACAGATACTAAAAAAATTATCAGGTAAAAAAAGTTCTTCAAAATGATTTTTTTGTGTTTTTATAACGGAAAATGACAGAACGCAGTATGCCACAAGTAAGTTGGCGAAAGGAAATCACAATTCTGGTCACCGGCTGACTGCCATTTTAAAACTGGCAGCCTTTTTGAACAGCTACAGGTAATTAATCAATATAAAATCAAATTTATGAAAGCAAAAAATGCGGTACTACTTATACTTACAGGCGCAGCCATCGGGGCATTGGCAGGGGTACTATTGGCACCCGACGAGGGATCGGAAACACGTAAAAAGTGGAAGAATAAGGCGAAAGATTATAAAAAGCAATTTGAAGATAAAGCTGCTGATTTCAAAGACAAGGCCAGGGATCTGAAGGATAATATTGAAAGCACTGTCCAGGATGTGAAAAAAAGATTTTCGCATTCCTGAAAAACGCACCTTCATATGGCCGCCTGTGTTGTAGAAAGTACTTACTTTTTACCAGGTTCTTTTTTGGGTGAAATACCGGAATCATCTAACCACTCAGCAAGTCGCTGCGGCCATGCCCTGAGGCTCAGGTATGGTGATCTGGTGCCCATATTAAAAGCATGATCACCATTCGCATACAGATGTAATTCAACGGGAACATGCGCCTTTCTGTGCATTTCCATTAAAGTAACTACAGAGGGTGAACAACAGGTATCATTATTTGCCGCTACCAGGAATGTAGGCGGCGCATCCGGAGAAACTGAATCCGGTACAACTAACGGTCCCGGGTACACTAAAACCTGGAACGATGGCTTTGCCGATAAAAGATCTACTGCGTCATGTGAAGCAAAATGTTGTTCATTAAAATAATACCCCAACCATCCTGCAAGTTCTCCTCCGGCAGAAAACCCAATGATTCCAACATTGGAGGTATCTACGCTAAAGCGTTTACCCATGCTTTTTACCAACCGCATTGCCCTGAACACATCCTGCTTTGCATTTTCAGGTGAATAAGGAGAATTATCTTCGCGAAACAAACGATACTTCAGAACAAATGCTGCAATACCTAGTTGATTCAAAAATTTTGCAACCTGCACCCCTTCTGAATTAAAAACGAGTGCCCGATGTCCTCCACCCGGGCATACCACAGCAGCAGCTCCTGTGGCAACGGATGCCGGAGGAAGAAAAACAGTAAGTGTCGGGTTATTAATATTTTTTACCCACCAGTCTTTTGCTTCCTCAGGCAAATTTCTTCGGCTTTCAAAACCCGGCGCTCCATTTTTCCAGAGCGATATGACCAGACTGTCCTGGGCTTGTAATGAAAATGTGCAAACTAACAGCATAGCAAGGAAGACCAAAGGTTGGTAAAAAAAATTTCGATTCATAAAAATCAGGTTTGTTACGCTAAATATACTTTAAAATGTCATAAACCTGCTTTCAATAATGATTAAAACAAGCTTCGAATTATTAATCGGGAAAACGGATTTTGCCGGAATACTGTTTTTTCAATATTCTATAATTTTTGAAATTGAAGTATTATATTTACATCTCTTTACAAACTGTACTTTCCTACCCTCATCTACAGTGATTGTAACAATCCAACATTTCGCCAGATAAGACCATTTTAATTTTATTATCATTTAAAAAAATAAAATCATAAAGAAGTTCAGTCATAAAGTGGCGACCATGATGATTATGTTGCTGGTTTATGTTTATGGCCAGGCACAAAACTCACTGCTTGTGAATTTCGGAACAAATTCATGCGCTGGTTCGGCAGAGCCTGCATTTTCGCTCATTAGAGATCCGCTTACGGATACCGCCTCGGCATTGATCTCCTGCAGCCTTGCAAACCAGGTACCGAATATTTATGCAGTATTTATTGCGTACAACCCAAAGGAAAATACGTTGTATCTCGCGGATATCAGGAGTGGTGTGAATACCAAAATCTGGAAACTCAATATCGGTTTGCCTGCAAATATCAGTTGTCCTTCGTTAGACAGTTTACCAGACTACACTTACGACTATATTTCCAACAACTTTGAGTTTGACAATAACGGAAATTTGTGGTCTTTCTCCAATTATAATGATTCAACCGGCGAGTGTAACATTGACAATTTTGATGTAACAACCGGTTCCGTTTTAAGCACAAGAATTGTTCAATTTCCGGTCGGATATTTTCCCACCAGCATATCCAGCGGTGATCTGACTATTTTACCAAACGGAAGAATGTTTGCCACACTCGGAAGTTTTCCCTCAAAGCTTTACGAAATAAAAGATTATAATACGGCGACGAATGCGACTGCCACCTTCCTTGACTCCTTGCCCCAAAGCTGTTACGGCATTGCCTATTTAAATGGACTCCTCGAATTGACCGGTACGGATTTTTTCGGCAATTGCTATTACTATACTTACCACATTTCAGATGGCACGCTTGATTCCGCAAAAAGCTTCCAGGCAGGGCAATTTCCCATAGACAATACCAGCATTACGCCTTCAATAGGCCTTGCAAAGCAGATGGTAAGTACCGTTAAGATAGATGATCATACTGCTGATCTCACCTACGAAATTTATGCGAAGAATCTTGGCAATGTAGCATTAAACAATATAAATATCAGTGATAACCTCGCTTCGTTATTTGGTGCTGACAATATTTCTGATATTAATGTGGCATTTACGCCAGACGGCAACGCGGCAAATCTTCAGCTAAACGCTTCTTACAATGGCTTTACCGATACCCTGTTATTGGCCCCGGGTCAAAACTTAAATAACCAGGCAGGCAGTAATGAAGACTATTTTGTAAAACTTCGTATATCCTTCCGCGTTAGTAATCTGAATAATGCCACTATTTATGAAAATTCTGCAATAGGTACGGCGACCATTGGCAGCGTTGGAACATTTAGTTTTAGTAATGTTGCTGATTCTTCCAATAACGGTCCTGCAGGCGCGGTAGACCCCAATAATGACGGAAATGCAACAGAGCCCGGAGAAAACAATCCCACACCATTCAACTTTGGTGCACTGCCCGTAAAGTTTATCAGGTTTACTGCCGCACTTGTAAATAACACCACAGCAGAAATTACATGGAATGTGGCCACTCCAACGGTTACGTCCGATACTTTCGAAATTGAGACCAGCATTGACTCAAAAAACTGGCAGGTCATCAGTACCGTAAATATCACTGACGCCAATCAAAGCACTTATAAATTTCTTGATAAAAATATTCGTGTCGGAAAATTATTTTACAGGATCAAAGAAACGGACATCGATGGCAATTTTATTTATAGCCCTGTTGTTTCATTAATAAACAGTATCAACAACAATGTAAAAGTTTATCCAAATCCTGCCAACACATCCGTTGAGGTAGTTGCTCCGGTTAAAAACAAAGAAAACTCCCGGATAATTTTATATGAGGCGACCGGACGGCAAATAATTTCTTTTAAAACCGATATGGAAAATAACCATATTAACACTTCATCATTACCCGCCGGGATTTACATTTTAAAAATAATGAACGATAACATGACTGCCTCACAAAAAATAATTATACGTCATTAGCACTTTTCAAATATTGTGAAACGTATTTTTGGCGTAAACTCTCACTTTTTTTATGTCGACAATCATGAATTTTATTGCAGAATTAAAACACGAATCAGCCAATACACGGAAAATGTTGGAGAAGGTACCTCAGGATAGGTTATCATGGAAACCACACGAAAAATCAATGTCACTCGGCAGGCTCGCTTCCCACATTGCTCAAATACCGGTGTGGTTTGAAAGAATTCTTACCGCGGATGAATTTGATTTTTCAAGGTCTGCCTATAAGACAATTCCTGCTGAAAGCGTTTCAGGAATCCTGGATCAGTTCGATAGTAAAATAAATAAATCATTAAAACTGCTGGAAGAAACCTCAAATGAAAAAATGGATCAGGCATTTACTTTGAGAAATGCCGACAAAGTTTATTTCACGCTTCCTAAAAAAGTAGTCCTGAGAAATTTTTCCTATAACCACATGTATCACCATCGCGGGCAACTGAGTGTATACCTGCGGTTACTGGATATTCCTGTGCCCGGAATGTATGGCCCTTCTGCTGATGAGAGTATGTAAACTATAACCCGGATCGATACTTTATAAATTTCGGGTAGTCGTCTCCGTTATACAACACCGGTTACGATTAAATTCATGCGTTTAATTCGTCGATAAGGCATGCTACCAGCGAAGACCATCCTGTTTGATGGCTGGCGCCCAAACCATGTCCTTCATCACCATGGAAATATTCGTAAAACAAAACGAGATCATGATTTTCGGGTTTTTGATAGAACCAGTTATACTTTCCATAAGACCTCCGTTTTCCCTCAGTATCTTTTGTAAACAGGCTAACTACCCGACTTGCCAACTCATTCGCTACCTCCACGAGATTCATGTAAACACCCGAACCTGTCGGGCATTCTACCTTCAGGTCATCTCCATAAAATTCTCCGTAAGTACGGATGGACTGAATTAATAAATAATTAATAGGGATCCATACAGGCCCGCGCCAATTGGAATTTCCGCCGAAAAGATTGGAAGTAGAATCTCCGGGATCGTATTGAATGGTATACTCGATATTATCTATTGTAACAGCGTAAGGATTCTTTTCGTGATACTTAGATAAAGCACGTATGCCGCCGGGAGAAAGAAATTCATCCTCGTTGAGCAGGTGCACCAATATATCTTTTAGTCTTTCCTTTGGTACCAGCGATAATAGGATTCTTTCCCCTCCATTTCGATCTTCATTTGGCCAAAATCGCTCATTCTTTCGGCGGTACCTCTCAAACCAGCTAATTCTTTTCTTAAAATCTTCCAGTTTATCACGCACATTTTTCTGAACCGTTGATACGGCAAATAATGAGGTGATCCCCACGATAGATTGTATGCGCAATTGAATCGTATTACCGCCGGACAAAGCCAACAAATCGTAGAAAAATTTATCATCATCATTCCACAATCCCTGTTGATTAAGGGCCTCGGCAATCAGGATAAAATGTTCAAAGAATTTGGTAGCGGCATCTTCAAAAGTGTCATCCACCATGGCAATCTCCAGCGCCATATCCATCATGTTCAAAGCATACATACCCATCCAACTGGTTCCATCGGCCTGTTCCAAACGATGATTGCCCGGCATTTCGATACTGCGGTTAAATACTCCGATATTATCAAGACCAAGAAATCCTCCCTGGAAGATGTTGTTCCCGCTTGCATCTTTCCGGTTGATCCACCAGGTAAAATTAATAATGAGCTTATGGAAGATCTTTTTTAGAAAACCAATGTCCGCTTTTCCGGTCATAGTTCTTTCTATCCGGTACACCTGCAATGCTGCCCAGGCCTGCACAGGCGGATTCACATCGCTGAAATGCCATTCATAAGCAGGCAATTGTCCATCCGGCTTCATGAACCATTCACGCATGATCAGCATGAGTTGATGCTTCGCAAATCCCGGATCCAATATAGCCATCGGTATACATTGAAATGCCAGATCCCACGCTGCATACCATGGATATTCCCATTTATCCGGCATTAAAATGATATGTTGATTTTTCAGGTGCTTCCATTCATGATTACGGCCATTGAGCTTTCCTTCATTCACGGGCGTGATCCCGTCGCTGGTAGTAAGCCATCGTTCCACATCGTAATGATAATATTGCTTGCTCCACAATAATCCGGCAAAAGCCTGGCGTTGAATATTCTTTAATTCGGGAGAAATATTCCCAGGAAGTATATTCTTGTAAAATTCATCGGCTTCTGCTTTGCGATGCGTGAATATTTTTTCAAAACCAGGCTCAAACGGATTTTTATATTCCTGCTCACTCAGACGCAGATAGATTGTTTTCGACTCATTTGGCCCGATCGTCAGATCATAGATGGGGGCGAATTTTGTTCCCGAAGTTTGCGTACGCAGAGCTTTGACATATTTCTTATTAATAATAGCTGAATGAAAGGCGTCTTTTACAAAAGGTGTTCCGTTTGGTTCTCCGAAGACTTTTTGCCTGTTCGTTTTATTTTCCGTGTAGAACGTGGCGCGCGTTTGCTGAAAATGCAAATAATAAGTTCCCAAACGTGGGTGGGTTGCTTTAACTGTCGTTTTATTATAATCTTCAATAATCGGCTGTTCGGATAAGTTCTTATTGCTTGTCCTGTTATAAAACCATAAGGTAGGCAGCACTGTAATTCCTGCGCTTTTTGAATACCGGTTATGAACATTTATTCGTATCAGGATGTCCGTTGAATCCTGTTTCGCATAAGTAATGGTAACGTCAAAATATTCGTTGTTGTCAAAAACGCCTGTGTCCAGTATTTCAAATTCGGGATCTTCTTTTGATCGGTCCCTGTTTTTTCTTCGCAACTCTTCATAGGGGAATTCCTGCTGAGGATATTTATAAAGATACTCCATGTAATAGTGCGTTGGAGTATTATCTATGTAATAATATAATTCTTTTACGTCCTCGCCATGATTGCCCTGCCGGTTTCCCAGGCCAAATAAGCGCTCTTTAAGAATAGTGTCTTTCCGGTTCCATAAAGTAACGGCAAAACAAAGATTTTGAAAATAGTCCGTAATACCGGCAATACCGTCTTCTCCCCATATATAAGAACGAAAGTGTGCATCATCGAAAGGAAAGTAATTCCACGCATCGCCGTATTCGCTGTAATCTTCGCGTACCGTGCCCCACTGGCGTTCACTCAGGTAAGGTCCCCATTTTTCAATTGGAGTTGCGCGCAATGAATTGTTCGCAAGCCGCTGCTGTTCTGCTGTCATTTCTTTTACTTTTAATTTCTCCCCATATCCTGCAACGTAATAAGGATAAAGATATAATAGATTTGCTACCTTTTCCCTTTCCTGTTAATTCCTAAAGCGATGAAATAGTGACCTTTAAAATTTTCTGTGACAAACAGGTATATTTCTTCCCTGGAACATCCCTTCATCCAACAATGTACAAATATAACGGCAACGATTACCCGAAAAGCCCGGCTCTCCGTTTTTTGAAAAGAAAAAATGAATCGTGCTTGCACATTCCGAAAAAAGCTACTATTTTAGCAGTCCCTGAACAGCTAACCTGCTGTATCTCTCACTCCTCATCCCTGATAAGCCCTATCCCCTCTGATAATAAAACAATCACAAGGATGAGAAAAATTGTACCCATACTGCTATTATTGCAGCTATCTACTCATAAGATATCCGGACAATCATTTACGGTTTCTGATCTTTTAAAACTGTCAACACTTTCATCAAAAAGTATCGATCACTTCATGGGAAAAAAGGGGTTTGCGTTTACGGGTGGCAAGCTGGAAAATGAGATGATGGAAACCGAATTCACTTTGAAACCCAAGATCAGGAAAAAATATGTGGGGCCGAAGCGGACTATTACTATCAATATTTTAGAGGATACAAAAACTTTTATTCTTCATACCTCTTCATTAAACGAGCTTTTACAGGGGCAGCAATTATTAAGCTCTCAGGAATTTTTTTACGATAATAAAAAGAATGTGCTGAAAGATTTTCCGGTACTTTTTCAAAAAAGAAATGTAACAATACAAACTTCGTTTCAAATAGTTGACAGTTTACCCGAATATACCTTCACTTTGACATTGAAAAAGCTGCCCCAGGGAATAAAATACGCGGAGGATCTTTTACAGTTCGATTCACATGAATATTTGGTAAGTTTTTTCGGAGAACAGAATGTAAAAAAGGATCTGTATTATTTTTCTCAAAATGAGTTACAGAAATGTTCTGTCTTATTCAGCGGTACGCCTTTCCAGGTGGTTTTTGTTTGGGGCGATCCCGATAATCTTAGCAGGCTTTTGTACATAATAGTTCCACACAGGCTGCCTACCGCAAGTGCTGCAAAAGACAACTCCGTTACCGGCAACAATGAATGGCAATTCAGAAACGGAATTTACCAGGGCATGGATATAAAAGAGCTGTTACGACTGAACCAGGTAGATTTTGACATTTATGGGAATAAGTCGGACCTGGCTTATATGGTAAAACCGGCCGAAAGCGGAAGAATTGATTTCAAAAAAACTGCTGTTAGCTTCAGTTGCACCACCTGTGAAGACCTTAAGATATTCAACCAAAAAGAGGTCAGCGCTATTGAGGTAGCTAAGAACGACATCCCTATGTATGTAAACGCCGTGATATTGTATCCAAGAGAGAAGGAGTCATCAAACTAAGTTTACTAACGCCCATGCCTGCACGAATAACCTAAGATCACGCCATCGTCATTTTTTTAAAACCTGATTCTTTTTACATTTGATCCGGTCAAAAAGCCAATACGTAAATTTAGTTGACAATATCCCAAGTGCGGCGGCTGTTACTACTTCACTGAGTGTATGCACTTTATTATAAATGCGAAGAATACCAACGGTAGTAGCAACCAAATAACCGCTGTAACTTAACACAGGGTTCACCTGTCTCAGCTCCTGATGGAAAAATTCAGCACTTCTGAAAGCATTGGCCGTATGCCCCGATGGAAATTTGGTGGGATAGATTGTATAGGCGGGTATTTGTTTGCTGATAAGTCGCATGGCATAGCCAACGCCTCCTGTTAAGATAACGGACGATGCATCCAAAATGAGATGTTGCTTAAAATTGTGTTGTGTTTTTAAATGCCATGCATCCATTGCATAAATAGCTGCTGATGGAGTCCACATAAGATAATTTTCTGCAGTGCTGTGAAAATCTGCGTGATGTTTCAGAACGCTGGTATAAAGAGAATCATCAAATCGTTGAATTCCTCCTGAAAATGATTTCAGACCACCGTAAACAAAAAACACTCCGGGTACAACAAAAACAGAAGGCTTTAGATAACGATTGACCTTACCGGTGGTAACTGAAGAATCGGCTTCTTTGGTAAAACTACTGTCAACCTGCTGCGCAAAGAGATCGTTGCCACAAAATAAAGAGCCTAAGGTAAACCCTATAAATAGCAACAATCTGAAAGCAGTCAACATCCTGATGAATTATAAAGCAAGTTTAATGAAAGTTTCTAATGATACGGTTTCCCATAATTCTTCTCGCCAGCTGTTATGGCTACGGGTAAGATATTTTCAGCAGGCGGTATCGGGCAATTGTATCCTGTAGTATAGGCACAGTAGGGATTATAGGCCTTATTAAAATCCATAATTAAGTGGCTGTTTTTTATATCACCAATTACAAAATCCATATACCTTCCGCCACCGTAGCTGGTAAAGCCTGAAGTGGCATCACCGAAAGGTATAAACAGGTAATTCTTATATTTCTTCTGTTTCATCAGGTCAATGGACTGATAGATGCAAAGCTGCTGAATGGTATCATGAATCTTGAACTTTACCAACCCATACTTCAGATATCTTTTTATTTTACCTGACGACGTTGCCATTGTTAAGACAGAAGTGTCATGATATTTCTGAAAACTCGCATTAACTCGAAATTCCTCATTTACCGGGTAAAAAGAAATATACTTTCTGTCATCACCCTTTACTACTTCATGGGTATCAACATATTTTTTTTGGTACAACGACAGAGAATCTTTGTACAGCGATTGAGATCTGGATATTACTGGCAAACAACAAACCGATGCAATAAAAAAGAAAACTTTCATGATTTGATAATTGGTTTTAAAGATAATGGAATCTGCAACGTACCCCAAAAAAAGATCCGCAATGAATATTGCGGATCGTCATCAATGAAAGGTTAAAGAAACTTTCACGAAACCAAATTAGCAGATTTCTTTACTAACACGTCGTTTTCCATTTCATTTTTTGCAACCACAACTCCATTGGTATCATTCAGTATCGCCGCAATAAATTTTTCATGATTTGGTCTGATTTGTTGATGAATCAAATTCATGCTTGTGGTATCGTGCTTCTGCCACTTGCTTGTATCTGGCTTTGGCTTGTTAGTGGTATCTTGTGCAAAAACTGCGGTTGCCGCAAAACATGTTAATCCAAGGAAAATCCCTTTTAATCCGGTAGATTTCATAGTGTAATGTTTTAAGTTAGAAATAAGTTTCTATAACATTACCGAAAATGATGCCAAACCAAAAAAATGTGAATAACATTCCCACCCTGGCATTCAGTTCCGTTTTTTTTAACTTTCTTACAATATTCTACTTATCGGTCCATTTATTGTTTTTACGATCCACATCAGGAAATTCATCATCAGGGTCTATCACAACCGATTTGACGGAAGATGTCGTATTGCATTTGAATGTCCACTCACCACCTCGTTGCCATATTTCAACAGGTAATTTTATTTCCTGCGAATTGCCATTGTCTTCTTTCACTTCCACCACCACCGGCATTACCATCTTCTGCAAATTTTCTATTGTAATGAGCGAGCCTTTTGTTGCATCATCATCAACATACTTCACATCTTTTACTGCCTGATCCAATTTCCATGTCTTGCAAAACCATTCTTTCCAAAACCAGTTCAGATTATCTCCTGCTGCGTCGTTCATACAGCGGAAGAAATCATCGGGTTGCGGATGCTTAAATGCCCATCTGCTGATATAAGTTCTGAATGCATAGTCAAATCTGTCCGGACCTATTACGGAATTGCGAAGGATATTTAATCCTGCTGCTGTTTTAAAATAATATTGCCCGTAATCTCTTAAATCCATTGCTTCAGGTGGAGTCATCAAAGGATCTTTTTCTGTTTTCAGTGCTCTCGCTATCTGCAAAATATTCCGGTGAGTAGTATCACCATATTCTCCATGATTGAACCAATTGGATGAGTAACCATTAATAAATGTATTCATACCTTCATCCATCCACATATATCTTCTTTCATTACTGCCAACAATCATTGGAAACCAGTTGTGCCCGATTTCATGTGTTACGTCATGCCATAGATTTCCCTTACCTATTCTATAGCTGCAAAAAACAATTCCCGGATATTCCATTCCCAACGCAACCCCCGCAACTGCTACCGCAGAATTCCATGGGTATTCAAAATAAGTTTTGGAATAAAACTCAATACTTTGTTTCAAATATTGGGTAGCTCTTCCATATTTATTGTAGCCTTTACTTTCTTCAGGATATACTGCCATCGAAATTCCCTTGCGGCCTGACGGAAAATTGATCCGCGCCGCATCCCAAATAAATGCTTTGGATGCTGTCCATGAAACGTCGCGTGAGTTTTGCATTTTAAAATGCCAGGTAAGTGTCCCGCCTTTCACGGGTCTCGTGGAAGATGATCCTATTTCGCTTTCTTTTACAATAAATACGGTACTATCGCTCCTGCGGGCTTCATTCAGTCTGCCGATTTCTGTTGGTGTTAACACTTGCTGAGGATTTTGTAAATCGCCTGAAGCGGCAACGATCATATCAGCCGGAACGGTTACGTAATAATCATAATTCCCATAATCACAATAGAACTCCCCAAGCCCCATATATGGCAATGTGTTCCATCCCTGCACATCATCGTATACGCATACCCGCGGGTACCACTGGGCCAATTCATAGACCACGCCTTTCTTTGTATACAACCTTCCCATGCGATCTGCCCCATACAATGGAATGTAAAAGAAATATTTTATGTTGAGACTGATTTTATCACCATTAGACCTAACTGCAAAGGGTAAACGAACCTGCATACGTGTGTCAGTAATTACGGGATCGATTTTATAATTTTTCCCTTTATACGAAACAGAAACCGCTTCAATATGATAGCCACCTTTGGTAAATCCTTTTACATCAAAACGGTCGCCGGAAATAGGGGTAGCTGCAGCTCCACGGGAATCCGGGTTAAATAAATTTTGATCGAGCTGAAGCCATATATACTTTAATTCGTCCGGGCTATTATTGGTATAATTAACCTCTACATTTCCGTGCAAGGTAGTATCTGCTTCATTCAATGTTGCGTGAATCACGTAATCCGCCCTGTTTTGCCAATATTTTGGTCCAGGCGCTCCATTGGAACTTCTGAATTCAGTAGCTGTCTCCTGCATAAAGTACGGATCGAACACCGCATTTTTATCATAAACAGATGCAGAATCCTGTGCCATAACTGTTTTAAAAGAAGTCAGGAGAATCAAAATAACAAGTGTGCTAAGTTTTTTCATCAAGAGAAATTTTTATGAACAATAAATATTAAAAAATATCAGGTCAACATCATTTACCGGCTAATCTTTGGTTAATATCAAGATCATATTTTTTTGCGTAATCTTTTGCGATATCATAACCAGCGTCCGCATGCCGAATTACTCCAATACCCGGATCATTACGGAGCACACGCGTCAACTTAGTTGCAGCGTCATCCGTACCATCAGCCACGATTACCATTCCTGCATGGATGCTATATCCCATGCCTACTCCGCCGCCGTGATGCAGACTTACCCAGCTTGCTCCTCCGGCAGTATTCATCAATGCATTCAATACCGGCCAATCTGCCACCGCATCACTACCGTCGGGCATCGCCTCTGTTTCCCTGTTCGGGCTTGCTACGGAACCCGTGTCAAGATGATCGCGGCCAATAACAATCGGCGCTTTTACTTTACCGGTTTTTACCAGTTCATTAAATGCAAGCCCTGCTTTTTCCCTTTCCCCCTGCCCTATCCAGCAAATGCGTGCAGGTAAACCCTGGAATGCAATTTTTTCCTGCGCCATTTTTATCCATCGTATCATCCCTTCATTTTCCGGGAACAATTCCATCATAACGGTGTCGGTTACACGAATATCTTCCGGATCCCCGCTCAGCGCAGCCCAGCGAAAAGGACCTTTGCCCTCGCAAAACAGCGGACGAATGTAGGCAGGAACAAAACCGGGAAAATCGAAGGGTGAGTGATGAGTGGTGAATGGTGAGCTATGGCGCTCCATATATTCATTTGCTCTCGCACGGATATTATTTCCATAATCAAATACAACGGAACCATTATCCATCAACTGCAGCATTAAATCGACATGGCGAAACATGCTTCGGTAGGCGTACTCAATATATTGTTCCGGGTTTTCCTGGCGTAAAACTTTTGCCTGCTCATATGATAATTCGTGCGGCCAATAACCTATCAAAGGATCGTGTGCCGACGTTTGGTCTGTAAGAACATCAACTTTTATATTTCTTTCAATTAACTTTTCCAGCAAGCTGACCGCATTACAGTGAACTCCGATACTCCATGCCCTGCCTTCTTTTTTTACCTGTAAAGCTTTGTCAATAGCCTCATCAATGTCTTCTACCAGTTCATCGAGGTATTTTGTTTCAAGGCGTTTTTCAATTCGCCACTTTTCCACTTCTGCAATCAATGCAACACCTTCGTTCATTGTGATTGCCATCGGTTGAGCACCGCCCATACCACCAAGTCCTGCGGTAACACAAAGTTTCCCCTTGAGGGAACTACTCCCCTCCGGGGCGGCAAAATGCTTCTTCGCAACCGCGCCAAAAGTTTCATATGTTCCCTGCACTATACCCTGGCTGCCAATGTAAATCCATGACCCGGCTGTCATTTGTCCAAACATCATCAAGCCTTTTTTTTCCAGTTCATCAAAATGTTTCCAGTTGGCCCAATTGGGCACGAGTTGTGAATTTGAAATTAAAATACGGGGTGCACCCGTCTGCGTTTTCATAATACCTACCGCCTTACCACTTTGAATCAGTAATGATTCATCATTTTCTACATCCTTTAATGCTTTAATGATCAGATCCAGGCTTTCAAAATTTCTCGCAGCTTTGCCGCGACCACCATAGACAATCAATTCATCCGGCTTCTCTGCAACTTCAGGATTGAGGTTGTTCAATAGCATTCTTAGTGCGGCTTCCTGTATCCATCCCTTACAATTTAGTTTCGACCCTGTCGGCGTTTTATATTTTACAGCATCATATTTTGCTTGAACCATGATCAATAGATTTTTGTTTTAATAAAACCAGGTTCTATAATTCATATCCTCTCAAAAACTCAATTGCCTTTATCATATCATCATGTAAAAACCGGTCGGCCTCATTGAAAGAAATCCTTTTGCGAAAAGCGGCGACTATTTTTTCAATGACTGGTGATGATTTCTTAGGCCTCCTGTATTCCAATGCCTGCACCGCAGATAATAATTCAATTGCCAAAACCTTTTCAACATTATCTGCTACTCTCAAACACTTCGTAGCCGAATTGGCGCCCATACTCACATGATCTTCCTGGTTATTAGACGATGAAATGGAATCAACGGATGCAGGAGTGCACAATTGTTTATTTTCGCTTACTAATCCGGCAGCAGTATACTGAGGAATCATTAATCCTGAATTTAGGCCGGGATTTTTTACTAAAAACAATGGCAAATTTCTTTGACCACTCAACAACTGATAAATTCTTCTTTCTGAAATATTACTGATCTCGCTCATGGCAATGGCCAAAAAATCCAAACTCAATGCTAAAGGCTGTCCATGAAAATTTCCGCCGCTTAATATCAAATCATCATCGGGAAAAATATTGGGATTATCAGTAACAGAATTGATTTCCTTCAAAAAGGTTTTCAAAACAAAATCAAAAGCATCCTTTGATGCGCCATGTACCTGAGGAATGCAGCGGAATGAATACGGATCCTGCGATTTTGATTTTTTGGAATTGGCAATTTCACTTTCGTTCAGTAAATCTCTTAACTCTTTAGCAGCCCACACCTGGCCTTCATGGTCGCGTATTAAATGCAACTTCTCATGGAGTGAATCCATATTCCCGTCAAATGCCTCGAAAGAAATGGCGGCAATTGTATTGGCCCATTGCAATAATTTGTCTGATTTTACCAAAATAAATAAACCGTAGGCACTCATGAACTGTGTACCGTTTATCAATGCGAGACCTTCTTTACTCTGCAATTCCAGCGGCATCCATCCAGCCTTTGCCAGGGCTGATTCGGATTGCATTTTTTGATTTTCGTAATACACCTCTCCTTTTCCAATGAGTGGAACACACAGATGACTTAAAGGCGCGAGATCTCCTGATGCTCCTAAAGAACCTTGTGTATAAATCACCGGCAGCATATCATTATTATGCATTTCCATTAGTCGTTTTACCACTTCAATACCAACACCTGAATATCCATAACTGAGCGATTTTATTTTGAGCATCATCATCAATCTCACTATTTCTTCAGGTACCTCTTCCCCCATACCGCATGCGTGTGATAGCAATAGATTGCTTTGTAAAGTGCGGAGTTGTTGTTTGTCTATCTGCATATTTTGCAAAAAGCCAAAGCCTGTGTTAATACCGTAAAATAGTTCATCAGATGTTGCCAGTTTTTTATCAAGATATTCGCGGCATTTCAGAATGGCTTCATGCGCAGCGAAAGTGACAGAGACCTGTTGTTTGTATTTTAAAAAATTTTTGACCTGCTGAAATGTGAGAGCCGTCTTATCAAGCGGGAGATAGTTATAACTCATGACGCAAAGTAAAAATTAAAATTCAAAATCATATTTGCTTAGTAACTTTTAATTTTGGTTTCCAACTATGACATTTTAAATGAAAACTATTTTCGCGCTTCTTTTTTTAGTCAGTTCGCAAGTTTATTCGCAGCAGATAAAAATTATTAATTCAGGAACAAAAACTTCTTTACGCGGACTAAGTGTGGTAAGCGACAGAATTATCTGGGTGAGCGGCAGTAACGGAATGGTGGGCAAATCCGTGGATAGTGGCAATACGTGGAAATGGGTGCAGGTGCACGATTTTGAAAAACGGGATTTCCGCGATATCGAAGCATTCGATGACAACATTGCCGTAATCATTGCGGTAGATACGCCGGCGTATATTTTGCGGACGATTGACGGCGGCGATACATGGAAAGCGGTTTATGAAAACGATACTAAAGGAATGTTTCTTGACGCAATGGAATTCTGGAATATTCAAAGCGGTATTGTAATTGGCGATCCTATTAATAATAAATTTTTTATTGCAAGAACCTTCGACGGTGGCAACACATGGCGGACGCTGCCGGAAAACAATTACCCTGTTGCAGATAGAGGTGAGGCTTGTTTTGCCGCAAGCGGCACCAATATCAGAGCATTTGGCAATGATGCGGCGTGCTTCGTCACCGGTGGTTTACATTCAAGATTATTTTTGAAAGATAAGATAATTGACCTCCCGATCATCCAGGGAAAGGAAACGACAGGGGCTAACTCGATAGCCATAAAAAACAAAAAGGTGATGATTGTTGTTGGGGGCGATTTTACAAAACCGGATTCAAAAGATAGCAATTGCATTGTTAGTAAAGACGCGGGTAAAACATGGGGGTTCCCGCATATTACTCCCCGTGGTTACAGGAGCTGCGTTGAATATTTAGGCAAAAACAATTGGATTACCTGTGGGCTGACGGGGGTCGACATTACTGATGACGACGGTTATACGTGGAAATCGATTTCAGGTCAAAGCTTTAATGTTTGCCGCAAAGCAAAAGATGGTAGGTCGTTTTTTTTAGCCGGGGGAAAAGGTGTGATTGGAAAATTGATTGAATAACTCACCCTGCCATCTGGTGCTCCAATCCGCGGAAGTCAACCGGAACGAGTTTACTCACACCAGCTTCCTGCATAGTAACACCATAGATAACATCAACTGTTGCCATAGTCATTTTATTATGCGTAACAATGATAAACTGAGAGTCCTTGCTAAACTTGCGGATCATCTGGGTAAACTTGCCCACATTAGCATCATCCAAAGGAGCGTCTACCTCGTCCAAAATGCAGAATGGCGCGGGTTTTATTAAGTAGATGGCAAAGAGCAATGCGGTAGCCGTTAAAGTTTTTTCGCCGCCGCTGAGCTGTGTAATGTTCGTCGGACGTTTACCCTTTGGTTTTGCTACAATATCAATGGCGGTTTCTGCAAGATTATCCGGGTTTTCTAAAATCATGTCCGCTGTATCATCATCAGTAAATAAGGCCTTGAAAACATTCCGGAAATTTTCACGCACCTTATTGAAAGTTTCAAGAAAAAGTTGATTGGCGGTTGATTCCACTTCCTGAATCGTTTGCATCAATGAATCTTTCGCATTAACCAGATCGTTCCTTTGTTCCACAATAAAATCATACCGCTTTTTCATTTCGGTAAATGCCTCAATGGCTGTCGGGTTGATTTCACCCATATTTTCCAGGCGCTTTTTCATCCGATCGCTTTTTTCCTGCAACTCCCCGAGGGTCAGATCAGTAGTTCTATCTTCATCCAATATCACATCCAGGTCTACCTTAAATTCAACACTAAGCCTTTCCTTCATTCCGGCCAATTGCAGTTTTAGTTCATTCAGCTTATCTTTTATTTCGTTGAGTAAAAAATCGGTTTGTTCCTTTGTTTTTTGCTTGTGGCGCAATTCGCTTTCCTTTTCACTCAATTCATTTCTGAGATTATAATAGGCCTGGTCTGCCTCATTCAATTTTGTTTCTTCTTCATCTTTTGTTCTCAGCAATGCCAGTAAAGCCTCTTCAAACTCCTTCAGTTCAGTACCAGTTGTTTCAATGGTTGCAATAATACCAGTCAATTGCTCATTACTCTTTTCTTTTTGTTCGGTAAGATTGGCGAGCTGGTTATTCTTAAAAACCAATTCCTGCTGCAAAGAATTCACTTTGCTCTGTTGCTTTGCCAGCAGTAAATTACTTTCATTGTATGAACCATTAACAGCATTAAACTCATTTTCTGCATTCATCAGATCATCGGAGGCAATTTGCATATTGCCTTCTAACTTGCTCACTTCTTCCGTAAGTGATACAAGCAATGCTCTCGTATCGTTAATGGCAATATGATTTTGCTGCAGTTGGTTATTCAACTCCTCTATCCGGTTAACAGCCTGCGACTGTTGATAAGTAATATTTTCAATCTTATTTTGAATAGAAAAAGTTGTATTGATCAGTTCGTTGATGGCTTGCTGCGTTTGTAAGATCACATTTTCTTTCAATTGCTCATTGTAAGAGATCACCTCATTGGAACGCCTCGTGATCACCACCTTTAGCGTTGTCACCTTTTCCTGCTGGGCAACAATTTGCTCAGCAATTTTTTCAAGATTTTTTGCACGCCCGATCTTTTTGCCTTCAAATAATCCTACGCTTCCGCCCGTGAGTGAATATTTTCCTTTCACATATTTACCATTTTTCTCCAGCACCACGTACCCGTTGGAATTTTGCAATGCGTCTTCGCTTTCTGCAATCAGCACATTACTCAAAAGATAATTGGCAAGAGGTCTATATTTTTCATCCACTTCCACCACCGACATCGCCGGAATCGTTCCATCAACAGCACCGTGAGGATTATCAAAATTGAATTCCGCTAATTTATCCATCAGGAAAAAGTTCGCTTTACCTTTCTTATTTTCATCGAGCAAATGAACTGCAGTTAGGCCCTCTCTTATGTTATCAACAACGTAATAATTTAAATAAGGTTCAAGCACGTTTTCCAGCGCAGTACGATATTCTTCCTTTACATAAATAATATCAGATAAAATGGGCGCCGTATAATTCCAGTCTTTATTATTATGTAAAAACTTTACGCTTTCCGGATAGCCTTCCATCGAATCGATCAGGCTCTTTAGCAAGTCATGTTCGTTTTGTTTTGCGTCAAGAATCCGGTTTTCTTCAGCCAGTTCCGTCCGCAGATCTTCAAGAATTGCCTGTGTTTCCACGATCTGCTCTTTTGTGAGTGCGTTTTGATGCTTCAGTTGTTCAAGCGTTGCACGTTTTTCATCCAGCTCCTGAACTTTTTCTTTGCGTTCAGCTTCCAATTTTTCCAGCAAAGATGTTCTCTCTGCCTGTTCCGCTTCAATCTGAGATATACTCCTTTGCAGATTATGAATAGTAGTATCAGCTACAGCCACTTTCTTTTCAGCATCAAAATAATTTCGCTGCAGGGTGAGTTGTTGCTGGCGCAAGCCGTCAACTGTAGTTCTCTTTTCATCAAAGGTCCGGCGTTTCGCTTCCAGGTGGTGTTTCAGCACTTCCAGCTCTTTTTTCTGCTCATCCAGTTTCTTTTCTTCATCAGCAATTTGTTGTCTGGTAAAGGCAAGACTTTCTTCAATACCCTGCAACTGCGCTTCCGCTTTTAGCAAAAAGTCCTGTAAAGATGCTTCCCGTTCTTTTAAATATTGCAGGCGTTGAAGAGAAAGATTTTTTTCATTTTCTTTTTCGCGGAGAGAATTGTTCAGTTCATTAAATGCATGTTGCTGCTGCTGCAAAGCTTTTTCTTTCTCAATAAATCCGGCTTTTTCTTTTTCCAGTACAGCTTCTTCAGTTGCAATTTCCGCCTCCAGGGCGATCCTTTTGTCTATTTCCGTCTTTTGCTGCTCATTCAAATCTTTGTAAGTAAGACTAAACCCCTCTAACGCAGCTTTCGCAAGTTCAATACTGACATCACGATAATCCTTTTTTACCTCATAATATTTTTCCGCTTTTTTTGCCTGGCTTTCCAGTGTTTTGAGTTGATTGTTGATTTCAAAAATAAGATCCTCAATTCTGGCAAGATCCTGCTCGGTTGCGTCAAGCTTGAGTTTTGCTTCGCGCTTCCTCGCCTTATAAATCGAGATTCCGGCAGCCTGTTCCAGCATACGACGCCTACTGTTCTCTTTGTCCTTAATGATGTCATCCACCATCGCCAATTCAATGATTGCATAGCTGTCGGTGCTGACACCGGTATCCATGAAAAGATTATGAATGTCCTTGAGGCGGCAGGTGACATCGTTGAGTCGATATTCGCTTTCGCCGTTCTTATAATATTTTCGGGTAACCGTTACTGTATTAAATTCGGTTGGCAGCAGATTTCGTGTATTATCAAACGTGAGGCTCACTTCTGCCAGGCCGCTGGCGCTACGGGTTTTGGACCCATTAAACACCAGGCTTTCCAGGTTTTCACTCCTGAGCTGGCTGATCTTCTGCTCACCGATTACCCAGCGAATACTATCCACAATATTGCTTTTGCCACAACCGTTTGGCCCAATGACGCCGGTAATACCTTCGTCAAAATTGAGGATGGTTTTATCGGCAAAGCTTTTGAAACCTTTGATTTCAAGACTCTTTAATCTCACACGTACTTGTTTTAGAATTCAGGCTGCGTCGGGCAGGTGCGCAAATATATTGGTTATGCCATTAAGAATTGTGCCATATAAAAAATGATACTTTACTTATTCACAGATTTTTCACATCATTAAATTTTCATTGCAAATTCCCGAAAAATCGAGTGTGATGGTTTTGTTAAAATGATTTATTTAAATTTGAAAAAAAAACATTTTCATGAAGACCTTCTTAGTCCCGGTTGATTTTTCGTCTACATCCATCAATGCCGCTAAATACGCCGTCGATTTAACCAGGAGTATTGATGGTGCTCAGATCACTCTGTACTATGTGTATAATCGAATTAGTCTTGAAATGCTGGCAGAAAAAGAGGGCCTTTCCAGAAAGGCTATTTTTGACGCAGAGTTGAATGCCGTGAAAGATATGGTGAATGCAGGTTACGGTCAGACAATAACAGTTGAGTCGGAGGAGGGCTCCCTGGTGGAGAGTATCGAAAAATATGTTTTAAGTAATCATATTGACATGGTGATCATGGGGATTACCGGGAGCTCGAGGTTGAAACAGGTTTTCATGGGTACCAATACGTTGCATGTTATCAGGCATATCAGTTGCCCGGTAATGATCATTCCTCCGGATGCCAAATTCAGGGGCATCAACAATGTGATATTTACATCAGACTTTAAGGATGTGGCAAGAACCACGCCTTTTTCTTCGTTAAAGAGCGTGATTGACCTGTTTAAAGCAAAGTTGTACATTGTGAATGTAGATAGCGAGCACTATATAGAACTGACCGACGAATTCAGAAAAGAAAAAGAAGCTATGGAAGATAAACTCGACAAATATGAGCCTGAGTTTTCATTCCTGAGATCGTATGATTTCCTGGACGGCATTCAGAGCTATGTAGAAACAAAAGACATCGACGCGATTATTACGGTGCCGAGAAAACACAATTTCCTGAGTCAATTATTTACTATAACACATACAAAAAAACTTGCTTATCACAGTCACATACCTACGATTGCAATTCCTGCGTAAACTGTGGTTGGCATTTTGAAAAATAACCGATAAAAACAGGACAAGTTTTGTAAATTATACCTGCAGTTGTTTCTTTTTAAATCTTTAAATCTTATTGTTGATTCGGCTGTCAGTTGGCTGAATAGCAGGCAATGTATTTTTCTCATTTTATTAAATGATTTATGAAAAATGTAAAGATCATAGAGGTGCCGAGTGAAATTGGTGCCGGCACACGCGGTGCCAGCCTGGGTATAGACGCAATTAAAATAGCCGCTCTGGATTTTATGAGTAATTTTTTTATTCATTTTCCTACGGAAAAAGTCGAAACAGAAAATAAATTATTATTTGAACCCATACAGTCTCCATACGCCAAAAGAATTCAGGGAGTAATCTCCATGTATGAAAGAGTTTCCAAAGCAGTAAAAGATTCGATAAAAAATAATTTCTTTCCGGTAGTGCTCAGCGGCGACCACAGTACTTCGGGAGGAACGATCGCAGGTATTAAAGCTGCCAAACCCAACAGCAGACTCGGTCTTATCTGGATAGATGCCCATGCCGACCTGCATACTCCTTACACTACGCCATCGGGAAATCTGCATGGGATGCCGATTTCAGTTTCTATCGGCGAAGACAACCTGGAAAACAAGGTGCATGAAGTGGATGACGTGACAGTGAAGCAATGGGAAGAACTGAAAAATTTTGGAAAAATATCTCCCAAAGTATTGCCTGAAGATATCGTGTATATTTCACTAAGAGACTACGAGCGGGAAGAAAAGCGCCTGATAGAAAAATACGGAATGAAAGTGATCAGTACATCCGAGGTGAGACGCAAAGGAGTCGAGAGCATTGTGAAAGCCACCCTGCGCCACCTTTCCGACTGCACGGACTTATATATAAGCTTTGATGTGGACAGTCTTGATTCTTCCATTTCCAAAGGAACTGGAACACCCGTGAGCAACGGTCTGAGGGAAAGAGAGGCAGAAGATCTTATCAGTAAGTTTATGCAGAATAGAAAAATATGCTGTTTTGAGATCAGCGAAGTGAACCCAACGCTTGATAAAGAAAACCTCATGGCCGAGATTGCCTTCAACATTCTACAGCGAAGTGTGAATGTGTTAATGATGAATTAACGCTATTGGCCTACAATATCTTCAATCGCTCAATCTGCTCTTTCTGGCGTGTGAGGTCTTTTACCCTGACGAAGTAAACTCCTGCAGCCGGTTTTTCAGGCCATTCTATTTTTATAGAACCACCCTGGTTAAGAATGTACTTCTTCGTGAAGTTTAACTGCCCGTAAGCATTTATCAGATCTACCTCGTAGTTACCTCCGGCGGGATTATTAAACTGAATATTTATTCCCGTAATTGACGGATTGGGATAGAGGTTGTACTGTGCGCCGTTTCTGTTGATCGCTGTGGTTCTTACTTCGGAGTAGTCAATTCTTCCTGCAGTGTTTGTTTCTTTTATCCTGAAGAACAAATTTCCCGAAAAGTTCTGATCCGGTGAATATAGATATTTATAACGGGAAAGGCTACCCGAAAACTCAGCAACTCCCTGACCTAAAGTCTGAAAATCTTTTCCATCTGTACTTATTTCCACTTCATACTTATTTCCTGCCTGTATATCATTTACGGTCCATTGCAGCAGTACGTTATTGTTTTGCAATGCAGCAGTAAAATTAGTCATTGTAGTAGCCAGGACTGAAGAAGGGCACCAATAATAAGTCAGTTGTGCATACAACCTCGTGTATGCCTGTATTGTGAAAACTGCATTAGAACTTTTAGATAAAAATGTAATAGAGGAGGCACTATTGTAAATAAAATTTACAGTGCCTGTGCCGTAAAATGCAGCATTGGGCGAGCCATAAGTTTCATAGTAGTTTTTATAGAAAGCTGTATCCGGGCCCACGTTTACTGAATCTCCAACTGAATCTTTTGGTTGAAGATGATAAGGCCCCCAGTGTTTCTGGGTCGATGTTATTATAGGACTTGAAAATCCTCCCGGGCCTGTAATCCACGAAGTTCCCGAGCTTAGAAATTCATAATCTATTGCGCTATCCTGGTTATTTTGGATATTATAATTTGCGATGGACGTGACAGAATCTCCCATTTTAAAACAAGTCAGCGTACCGACTGCCGGATCAAACTGTGGAAATGAAAGCGTCATGCTGGTCGATATCATTGAGTCGACGTATTGATTATATACCAATGAATCAGGTGTTGATCCGTCGGAACAGGTGCATTGCGAAAAGCTTTGCTCTGAGAAAAATAAAACGATAATAAGAGAAAGCCCGGAGTATAGTTTGGTCATAGGTTATAGGTTTACTGAACAAACGCATTGGTTATTGTAAAAATACAACTTATGAGGGCGGAAGCCAACGTGAAAAACACTTTAAGATAGGGATAGTAAAATCCCTATATTGAATCATGAAGAACTGAAAATTAATAGCTTATACTGTTGGTATAAAACTATCTAAAAGACATTTTAAAAGGAGGAAAGCCCGGTTACAGGCCTGCTGGAATATCCCTTTTTTGACGGTTACGGGCTAATGATGGATCCATTTGTATTGCCTTGTCACATATCTTTTGTCCCTTGGCGGTTTCGCCCTTCTTTTGAAAAACCATACCGATCATGTATAATGATGAAGCATCTTTCGGATTTATATCCAGCATCTTCTGGAAGTAGGTAAAGGCCTCGTCATAGTGCTTTGTCTGGTACATAGCATAGGCAATATTGTTGATAAGCTCTGTATTGTTTGGTCTCTTTGTAAGAAGATCATTTAATGTCTTTAAGCCGTTTTGCGTATCACCGGTATACAGTTGGGCAAAGCCGACATTTTCATTGTAGTCACTTGTTTTTGCATATCCCTTATCTGCAGCCAGTTCAAAATACTTCAATGCATTTCCGTAATCATCCGCATTGTAATAAAGAAGCCCCAGTTCATAGATCCAGTTGCTTCTGTCTGGTTCAAGTGCAATCGCTTTTTCATACATCGGGATTGCTTCTTTTTCTTTTTCCAGTTCAATGTCGGTGCGACCTAAGGTATAGGCCGATTGCGCATCCTTGTCATCTTCGGCAATGGCCTTTTGTAAAAATTTTTCTGCATTTGCATAATCTTCGAGGCCATAATAACTCATTCCCAATATTCTGTCAGCATTTCTGCATGCAATGCATTTCTGCACGAGATCGATTGCTTTTTGAAACTGGTGGTTATTAAAATACAGGTCAGAGAGTTGCTTAATTACTTCCTGGTTGGCCGGCTCCAATTCATAAGCCTTTGTAAAATTTCCCTGTGCTGCATCTATCCTGCGCATTTCGAGATCCGCGTTTCCAATCGCTATATATGCATCAGTGTACTTAGGATTGAAACTGATTGCCTTGTTAAAGTCATTTGCTGCGACAGCAAATAATCGCTGATTTTTTTCCGTTATTCCTTTATTAAAATAGAACCGCGCGCTATCGGTATCTTGTGAAAACAGAAGCGGGGATGCAGTAAAAAAGAAGCATGCTAAAATTAAGTTTTTCATGGGGATCATTTTGCGAACAAAAAACCGATTACTTCAATACTATACCTGCTAACGCTGGTAAATGAAGATTTATTTCGTATTCTTTGGTCTTTTTGTCAATTAAAGTGGTGGTTACCTGTTGCTCATCGTAGTGGCCACCACCCCAGAATTTCTTATCATCACTGTTAAAGATCACTGACCATTCCGGCTTTCCATGTACACGGATCTTCCAGTTCTCTCTCGAGACCGGCGTCATATTCAACGCTATCAGCACATAATCTTTTTTCACTTTTCCCTTTCGCATATAAACGGCTACACATTCATCGCGATGATTCAGGTCTATCCATTCAAAACCATCGGGGCTAAATTGCAGCTCATGTAATGCAGGCTCTGATGTCAATAAATTATTTAACGCTCTCACACAATCCTGCATCTTCTGATGTGCCTCATATACCAGCAATTTCCATTCCACTTCCGCATGGTAATTCCATTCAGATGTTTGCGCAATTTCATTTCCCATGAAAAGCAACTTGGCGCCCGGATGTGTAAACATATAAGTATAAAGCAAACGAAGATTTGCGTGCTTCTGCCATTCATCGCCAGGCATTTTATAAAGCATGGGTGACTTGCCATGCACTACTTCATCGTGGCTCAGGGGCAACATGAAGTTTTCATCATAAAAATATACCATGCTGAATGTAAATTTATCCTGGTGATCTTTTCTAAAGACCGGATCCATTTTAAAATAATCCAGGGTATCATGCATCCAGCCCATCATCCATTTCATGCCAAATCCCAAACCATCGTGAATCGTCATTGCAGTAACACCGGGTTGATTGGTGGATTCCTCTGCAATCATCTGGACATCGGGGAAATCCCGATACACCATTGAATTAAGATCACGGATAAATGCAAATGCTTCAACATTTTTATTGTCGCCATATTCATTCGTTTCCCACTCCCCTTCCTCTCTTGAATAATCGAGCCGAAGCATTGAGCTCACAGCATCTACCCTTATTCCGTCAATATGAAATTTATCAAACCAAAAGCGCGCACTGCTGATAAGAAATGAACGGACCTCTCCACGTTTATAATTAAAAATATAGGAGTTCCAGTCGGGATGATATCCCTTTCGCATATCAGCATATTCGTAAGTGTGTGTTCCATCAAACTTAAATAAGCCAAACGCGTCATGTGGGAAATGGGAAGGCACCCAATCGAGAATAACACCGATATCATTGTTATGAAACTCATTGATCATTTCCATGAAATCTTCTGGTACGCCAAATCGTGAAGTCGGTGCAAAATAGCCGGTCCCCTGGTATCCCCAGCTTCCATCAAACGGATATTCCATTACAGGCATGAGCTCTACATGAGTAAATCCCATTTTTTTTACATAAGGTACCAGCAACTTTGCCTGCTCACGGTAAGAGTTCAATGCTTCTTCACGATAAGGATAGGGTCGCATCCAGCTTGCAAGATGCACTTCATATACACTCCATGGCGCATTAAGACTATTGTGTTCTTTTCTTTTGTGCATCCATTCTTCATCTTTCCATTTGTACTTCATCTCAATAGTTTTGGATGCAGTACCTGGGCGTGTTTCCCAATGATTCGCGAAAGGATCGCCCTTATATAATTTCACTCCTTCAAAACCTTCAATGTAATATTTATATGAAGTAAATTCCTTTATACCCGGTATAAAACCTTCCCAAATACCGGACCGTTCCAGCCGAACAAATAACGGATGTCTATCCGGATTCCAGTCGTTAAAATCTCCAACCACACTCACTTTGGTAGCATTAGGCGCCCACACGGCAAAGTAGTATCCATCTTTATTCAAAACCGTTAGCAGATGCGATCCAAACTTTTTATATAAACTATAATGCGTTCCGTTCCAAAAATTGTGTACATCCTCTTCGGTGAAGAGCGAATAGTTCCAAACCGGTTTTGTGCTATCCACAAAATGTTCTTCTTCATATTTTTTTGCTTCGTGATTTGCTGCATTATGTTCGTGCGATGTTACTTCCATTTATATTCAGATTTATCCTTTTGTGGAATTTAAATAAAATTGAATCATACAATAGTACACTTTTGCTTTAACGTAAATTTAAGAATACCAATCAAGTAATTACGAATAAATTATTTCATTTTTGAAACTCCAAGTTGCTGCCCTACCAAAAACTTTCGTTTATGAAAAAACTGATAATCCTGCTCGCAGCCACTTTTGCCACTCTATTCTCTATAGCACAAACCTCAAAAATAACCGGCAATGTCTCCAACAATGACGACAAAAAACCTGTTCATAATGCAGTCGTAGCTTTATTAACCCCGAAGGATTCCATACTCTATAAATTTACACGTACAGACGCTTTGGGAAAGTTTACATTAAATGATGTAAAGCAGGGAAGCTATATTTTGATGACTACCCATCCCAATTTTGCGGACCTGCTTGATAGCATTAATGTACAAAAAGATGTGCAGTTACCCGGCATAAATCTTATTTCAAAAGCAAAACTGCTCCAGGAAGTGATTGTAAAAACAGGCAACACTTTTCATATAAAAGGCGATACTACTATCTATAACGCCGACAGTTTTAAGGTAGGGCCCAATGCAAATGTGGAAGAATTATTAAAAAAACTTCCAGGAATACAGGTGGATAAAAACGGAACGATCACTGCGATGGGCGAAACCGTACAAAAGGTATTAGTAGATGGTGAAGAATTTTTTGGAGATGATCCTGGCATGGCTGTAAAAAATTTGAGAGCAGATGCAGTGAAGGAAGTACAGGTGTTTGATAAAAAAAGCGACCAGGCTGAGTTTACCGGCATTGATGACGGGCAAACGCAAAAGACAATTAACCTTAAATTAAAAGATAATGCCAAACATGGATATTTTGGCAAAATGGATCTTTCGGGTGGCACGGTGCAAAACAAGGAAAACCGGTATAATGAAAACCTTATGTACAGCAATTTCAGGGGTAAAAGAAAATTATCAGGCTTCCTGCTTACGGGCAATACAGGACAGGATGGCCTCAGCTGGCAGGATGAACAAAAATATGGAGGTGATAACGATAACATGAGCATGAATATCGACGATGATGGCAACATTAATTTCATGTGGAATGGCAGTAGCGATGACGAACCTTATGTAGATCCTAATAACGGGTACATCACCAATGTGAATGCAGGCCTTTTGTACAGCAATAAATGGAATGATAAATACAACCTCAACTTATCACCTAAATATAACAGCCAGGACTATAAGAACATTACGCAAACCTTTACTGAAACTTCGGTAGGTGACTCCATCCTGGACAATAACACATCACAAACTAATAATGTAAACCGCCATAATTTCAAGATAAGAGGTATCCTCGATACAAAATTTGATTCATCTAATTCTTTAAAAATTACGGCGAACACCAACTTCTATCATACTGAAAGCCAAAATGTAACCGATGCGATAAGTACGGGTAGCAACGGAACATTAAAGAATACAAGTAATAGTAACACTCAAACAGAAAACGATAAGAGCGCTTTATCAGGTAATTTTCTTTACCGGCATAAGTTTAAAAAGGACCGGCGTACTTTATCCGTTACGGGCACATGGAATGTCTTAAATAATTCAGGGACAGATTTTCTGAAATCTGTAAACCAATCCTACCTGGACGGAAGCCCCGCAGGGAGCCAAAATCTCGACCAAATGAAAAGTTACAATACTGCTACCACCAATGTTTCGGGTAAGGTAACTTATACAGAACCGTTAGGGAAAAAATATTCCCTCGAAGGCGACTACCAGGTCGTCTATAATTATGGCACCAATAACCAATCCACCTATAACTATACTCCTTTCTCAAACAAATACGATGTATTGGTTGATTCACTTTCCAACCAGTTTAAGCAAAACATTATTCAAAATATTCCGTCTGCAAAGATCAACTACGCTGATAAAAAATTAAAAATGAATATCGGTTCTGGTTTTGGCTTTACCAATTTCGATCTGAAAGATCTTACATATAATAAAGATTACACGCGGGACTATGTAAACTTTTACCCCACTGCCAATATTACTTACACTTACAAACCCAACCGTAATATCAGGTTCAGATACAATGGAAATACTACGCAACCTACCATTAACCAGTTACAACCCTTAAGAAATAACAACGACTATTTTAATCAATATATCGGAAATCCGGACCTGAAGCCATCTTTTACCAACTCTTTCAACATCTCGCACAACAGCTATAATTTTTTGAAAGATATCTGGATGTATCAGTCTTTTAACTTTCGTACTACCAGCAATTCAATTACGAATAGCCAGACGATCAATGTAGATTCGGCAAAAACAATTACGCAGCCCGTCAACACAAATGGGAATATGAGTATGAACTTTTGGGGTGGTGTTGGATTTAAGATCAAAAAAATTGATACTAGGTTAAACTTTAATCCCCAGCTCAATTATACCAGGTTTACCAATATCGTGAATGGCGAAAACAATGTTTCTAAAACTTTTGGGCCCGGCATTTCTGTGTGGGTATCCAAATCAAAAGAAAAAAAATACGATGTGTCGATATCGAACCAGTTTAATTACAATAGTAATACCACCACGCAAAACGATACAAAAATCCATTACAACAGCAACACCATTTACTTCAACGGAACTTTATATATTCACAAGGTTTGGCAAATCATTACCGATATGCAGATCTATTCTCAGCAGAAAACCAGCCAACTCAGTCACAACATCAACTATACTCAATGGAATGCAAGACTGCAGCGAACTTTCAGGCATGATGAATTCACTGCTTATTTCTCTGTGCACGACATACTTAATCAGAATATAGGCATTAACAGAAGTTTCTTTGGAAATACCTATACTCAGACCACCAACGAAAGGCTTCAAAGATATTTCATGATCGGTTTTGAATGGGATTTTAAAAACAAACCAGCGCAACCTAAAAAGAATTAAACCATGAAATCAAAAATATTATTACTCACGTGTTCTTTATGTTCACTTTCGCTGTTGCACGCACAGACATTTATCAGTAAAGCCGACATAGAGTATGAAGTAAAAACAAATATTCAGAAAACAATTCCTAATTTTTTCTTTGCAGATATGTTGAAGGACCAGCTTCCCCAATTTAAAACAGGCTATTACGACTATACATTCTTCAACAACAAGAGCATTTACAAATTTGATCACTGGGGTGGCGAAAAAAAATTACCGACATTTTTGACAAGTGAAGATGAACAAAATATCTGGTATTGCGATTATGCAAATGATAAGATGAATATTCAAAAAGATGTGTCCGGATCAGATGTTAATATTGAAGATTCCTTACCCAAATTACAATGGCGCATCACCAATGACACAAGAGAGATTGCCGGTTTTAATTGCAGAAAGGCTTTTACCATCATTTTTGATAGTGTGTATGTATTCGCATTTTATACAGATGAAATAATGATTTCCGGTGGCCCCTGCTCTATTCATGGTTTGCCCGGAATGATCTTAGGTATGACCGTTCCAAGACTATATACTTCATGGATCGCCACGAAAGTGACGGTAAACGATATTGATGTAAAATCCATCAAGCCGGTTAGTTCTAAAAAAACTTATGATGTCAAATTTCTTGAGTCTGTGATAAAAGACCGCACCAAAGATTGGTATAGCGACGACGCCACTGAAAATACAGAAATACAAAAACAAAAGGCAATCACCTTGTGGTTAGCTCTTTTATAAAATTGCTTTAATAGTTAACCGAAATATCTTTAAGGATAAGGTACGTTGCAAAGTTATAGAGTCCCAAACCAACCAGTCATATCCTGCATTTTTATTTTCGATTTCTCTTCTCCCGATAGATGCCTCACAATTTCTCCATCCTGGAACTGGATCAACCTTGTCCCCATTTGTTGTGCGTCTTTCAAATTATGTGTAATAAATAGTGCAGTCAAATGAAATTCTTTGATCAACCGGTCAGCCAGGGAAAGTACCATAGAAGCGGATTTCGGGTCGAGTGCCGCGGTGGGTTCATCTAGTAATAAAATTTTTGCTTCATCCATCACGCTCATCAGTAATGTCAAAGCCTGCCGCTGCCCGCCGGAAAGGCTGCCCATCATTTGATTGATTTTATTTTCCAAACCCATATCCAGTCGCACAATCATTTCCTGCACTCTTTTTTTAAAAGCAGCGTTAATACCAATGATAAGATTTTTAGGACGCGTTCTCAATGCTGCCAAACGAAAATTATCGAGTATGCTTAGTTCCGATGCGGTGCCATTGAACGGGTTCTGAAATACCCTGGCAATCCATTTGCTCCTTTTATATTCTGCTATGCGCGATACATCCTCTCCGTCGATGAGCACTCTTCCTGTACTTGCTTTTTCGGAACCGGATAAAACATTCAGTAGCGTGGTTTTTCCCGAGCCATTAGCCCCGATCACCACAACAAATTCGCCTTTATTAATTTTCAGATTAATATTTCTGAGAGCAGTCACCTCGTTTACTTCTCCCCGGTTAAATGTTTTCGATATGTTCTCTAACGCGATCATTAACTTTTTTTAAGAGCGGCTCTGATTCTTGGGAGCGCCACTATTGCCAATACAAACAATGCGGTCACCAATTTGAGCAAATTAGGATCGACACCAGAAGCTAAAGTGACGGCTAATACCATCTGGAAAACGAGACTCCCGAAAATCACCAGCACCAATTGAGAGAGTATTGATCTAAGGCGAAGCCAGTTTTGTAAAGCACTTGCTATTAATACTGATCCAAGCCCGACAATTACGATTCCAATGCCCATATTAATATCGGTAAAACCCTGGTTTTGTGCCACCAGAAAACCACTCAGCGCCGTCAACGCATTTGCTATTGCCAGTCCGGTAATTTTCATTTTATTATTGTTAATGCCAAGTGCCTTTGTCATACTTTCACTGCTTCCGGTAGCGCGCATTGCGATTCCAAAATCAGTTTTCAATATGTACGTAATGATGGCTATCAGAAGCACAACGATTAAAAATGCAATGGTCAAATTGTTATAGAGATCACTTTGAAAAAAAGTCAGTTTACTAAATATTGACGGTGTCCCGATCAAAGGGATGTTAGACCTTCCCAATATTTCAAGATTCACCGAATATAATCCCGTCATTACCAGGATGCCGGCAAGTAAAGCATCAATTTTTAGCTTAGTATGGATCAATGCTGTGAGCGTGCCCGCGATTGCTCCCATGACCATACTTACAATCAGTACAATGAACACCGGGTAATTATGTGTAAGCATAACGGCCGTAACAGAAGCGCCAAGTGTATAACTGCCATCAGTAGTAATATCCGGTATGTTAAAGATCTTCATAGAAATGAAAATCCCCATACACATGGTTCCCAGGCAAAGAGCCAGTTGAATAGCCTGTAAATAAAAATACATTACTGCTTTATTGGTTCGAAGCCGGAAGGTATGGTTAATTGATAATATTTTGCCATCTCCGGATTATAAACTCTTTTCCTTACGCTCACCATTTCCCAATGCAACCCTGTTGTATCTCCTTTCAGATACTTTGCTGCCTGTTCACCTGCCTGGTAGCCCCATTGGTACAAATCAGCGCCATATGCAACCAATGCACCACGCGATACCAAACCCGCTTCACTGGTGAACACAGGGACTTTTGCGTCCTTGCATAATTTGTTGATTGTTTCGAAAGATGCAAACACAGTATTGTCAGGATTCGCAAAGAAAGCATCAATATGTTTATCCAAAAGAGCAGAAGTAACGAGCTGTACGTCTGCAGAACTATTAACAGGTAAAGAAACGAGTGTAATGTTATTATTCTTTGCTAATTGTTCAATCCGGTTAATGGCTTCTACTGATTGTGGTTCCGATTGATTATATATCATTCCCACAACAAGATTGGAACCTTTTGGTTTGATGATCTTCGGTATCAATAAAAAGGAAGTGTCTATATAGTCAAGGTTCTCCCCCACTCCATACAAATTGGCAGGCGGATTACCATTTGCATCATTTACTTTCATGAGAGTTGGTGTCGGTGCCACCATCATAAATACGGGAATCGTTTTCGTTTTTTGAATAGCAGTAATGGCCGATAGTGAAGCATTCGCTGCAATCAGGTTTACATTTTCAGAGATAAAATAGTTGACGATTTGTGTGAGCGTGGGGATATTGCCCTGGGCGTTTCGATAAACTATTCTTACTGTGCCTTTTTTTTCATCAAAACCATTCTTAGCTAATGCGTCCATAAATCCGTTCTTTGCCTGCTCAATCGTATTGTCTTCAAAAGCGTCTGCAAAACCAACAACCGGGATTTTAGATTTTTGATGGCAGGCTGAGAAAAAGAAAAGTGCTAGAATTAAATATTTCTTCATGATAACTTTTGATTGATCAATAAAATAGTTTGATAAAATTAATCATCCAGGTTCAATTTATCACACACCGATTCAAAGACACCTTGTGGCTTAGGATTCAGAGGCCGGCCCCATTATTTAAACCTTTGTTCCAGTATGATGGCTTTGGGAAACGCATCATTATTGCGGAGATAATTTGTTTCCTGCTGATTCTGCTTTGTAAGCAAATGTTCTTCTATCGCAATTAATTTCATTTTTACATGATCCATCAGTGGTTGTACATTCTATACGCTGTTACCGGATAAATTGCCGCAGCATTCATTGTTCATTCTGTTTGGAACCTGTGATGAGTAAAATTATAAAGCTCATTTTTTATATTGTTGCAGCCGGGTTCAATCGTCAATTCACCTGCATTTTTTTTATCGATGAACACATTATTTAATACCTTGTATATTCTATCGGGGAGTGCAGCCTGATCTTTTATCATACACGCTGCATCGCCTGAAACATGCATTTTGAAACCAGGATTCAGCATGAGCATTGGAGTCTTAAAAGAGTTGACGAACCCAAAACCAATTATTAAAAACCTGCATTTATATGAAAATTAATTTTCCCCGGTTTATTCTTACCTGCACTTTCGTGGCGGTGTCATTTGCAAATGCCTCCGCACAAAACGATGATGCAGCCACTGAGGCAAAGATTGATCAACTGGTAAAAAAGATGACGCTTGAAGAAAAGATCACTATGCTGCATGCCAATTCCATATTTACTACAAGTGGTGTGGCCCGGTTGGGCATTCCGGAGCTATCTACTGATGACGGGCCTTTGGGTATCCGCGAAGAGCTGAAGCCCGGAGGTGGATGGACGCCGGCTGGTCTTACTACTGACTCGGCAACTTTCTTTCCGAACGGTTCAGCTATTGCAGCCACATGGAATCCCTCTTTGGCCAACAGGTATGGTATTGCCATTGGCGAAGAGGCCCGGGCGCGCAATAAAAATGTGTTGCTTGCCCCTGCATTCAATATTGCGCGTACACCACTTTGCGGCCGCACCTACGAATATTATTCTGAAGATCCGTTTTTAAATTCACTGTTGGCTGTAGCCGCTGTAAAAGGAATTCAAAGCCGGCATGTGGCGGCCTGCGTAAAACATTTTGTACTAAATAACCAGGAAACCGACAGGGGAATGGTGAATGTGGAAGTGAGTGAAAGGGCTCTCCGGGAAATATACCTGCCCGCTTTCAAAGCTGCAATCGAAAAAGGCAACGCATGGAGCATCATGTCGGCTTATAATAAAGTTCGTGGAAAATATTGTTCTGAAAATAGTTACCTGCTCAATACCATATTGAAAGGTGAATGGGGCTTTAAAGGAATTGTAATTTCTGATTGGGGTGGCACACACAGCACAGTAAACGCGGCTGATAACGGACTCGATGTTGAAATGGGATCGCGTCCGCCTTATGAAAGTTATTACTTTGCCCACCCTTTGCTTGACTCGGTGAGAGCCGGTAAAGTAAGTGAAAAAACGATTGATGATAAGGTGCGCCGTATCCTATGGGTTCTTTACAAAACATCTTTAAGCAAAAACCTTCCCGCAGGATCACTCAATACCTCCGCCCACAGCAAGACGGTTTATGATATTGCATCAGAATCGATAGTGCTTTTGAAGAATGATCAGCATCTTTTGCCTTTAAAGACAGCAGATCTTAAGACAATTGCAGTAATAGGCGATAATGCAACACACATGAATCATTCCGGAGGATTTGGCGCCGGTGTAAAAGCAAAATATGAGATCACTCCCTTGCAGGGCCTGCAAAATGCACTGGGAAAAACGGTTAAGATTACGTTGGCGCAGGGGTACCGCGCCCGTGTAGTAAACCCATGGGACAGAAATAAAAATAATGAAGATGTTGATGTAAACAAGCCGGATTCCGCATTGATACAGGAAGCAGTTAATACGGCTAAAAACAGTGATGTTGCCATTTTGTTTATTGGCGGCAACCGTGATTACGAGAGCGAAGGCCGTGACCGCAAAGACCTCAGCCTGCCGTTTGGCGAACAGGCACTGGTGGATGCGGTAACTGCTGCCAATCCGAATACCATTGTTGTAATTATCGGTGGGGCGCCGTATGATATCAATAAAATAAAAAAGAACAATAGCACTATTGTCTGGTCATGGTTCAACGGTTCAGAAGGTGGCCATGCATTAGCGGATGTTTTGACCGGCAAAGTAAATCCTTCCGGTAAATTGCCCTTTACCTTTCCGGTTGCGCTGGATGAGTCGCCTGCCCATTATCTTCACACCTTTCCGGGTGATAGCCTCACGGCAATTTATAAAGAAGGGATCCTGGTGGGCTACCGCTGGTACGATACTAAAAACATTACTCCCTTGTATCCATTTGGCTACGGTTTATCGTACACCAGTTTTGCTTATTCGCCATTGCACACCGACAAAAAAGATTATAAATTAAATGAGACAATAACGGTTACCGCTAAAGTTAAAAATACCGGTAAGGTTGACGGGAAAGAAACCGTTCAATTATATATCGGCAAAATAGGTTCAGCGGTTGAAAGAGCGGAAAAGGAATTAAAGGCATTTAAAAAAGTGCTGGTTCCTGCAGGCAGGGAAGTAACCGTGACGCTAAGCATCCCGGTGAAAGATCTTGCTTATTATGATGAACAAAACAAAGAATGGGTGGTTGAGCCGGGTAAATATAAACTAATGACCGGGGCTTCGTCGAGGGATATCAGGTCCACTGAGATCATAAACATTGTCAATTGATCATTGCGAAGAAGTTGAGATATTTCTTATTTGTTTCTTTACCGGTTCCTGCTGTTTCCAGTTCACAGGCCCCGTTGTTGGCGCACGTATGAGGCTTAGCCACTCACCTGGCGGGTGTCCCCACCCGACTTTCCGCGATCATAGTTTATCCATGAAATGGGTAAGAACTTTAAACTCATCTTCTCCGGTATCATAAAATCTTGCTGATGAAAACCTATAGTCTAAAGGACACCCGCCAAGTTAGAGGTGCTGATGCGTATCCATGCCTTATAAAGTTATAAAGTTTAGGTATTTAACATCCCCTCCTGCCGCAGGCAGCTTTGTATTTAAAAGGCCTTGCCTTCGGAATAATCGATTGCGCTCCTGTATTTCGGCGTGTCAAATTTTTACTGCCATATTGATCAACCTTTCCAGGTTTACCTTATTTCCCGGGCATGCTTTTAATGAATAAATCTCGTGATGCCCGATAACATGGTTACGATCTAACAGAATCTGCCAGCGTATACTGATTTGCCTTAGCAGCATACTGCTGGAATGATATGTCGCCTCAGTCCATTCTTTGTTTTCATCACCCTCGTGTTCAATACCGATGGTATATAAATTAGGATTTACATATTGATCCGGGCCATTGGTCTTTATCAGTTTCCAGCAAGGCTCATGCACTCTTCCTGCATGCCAGGCAGTATCTTTCTCATCCACATATTGATGTATTTCTCCGTTAAAGCCAATACCATAATGTGCAGAAACATCGGAGAGCGGACTTTTAAACCAACTGTCCGTGCCTGCCAACGTACCTTCCATGATGTGAATCACTATGGCAACTGGTTTGTAACCACCCCTTGTTTTATGATAATTTGGGCTGGGTACATTTAAAATATTATTAATAGTCATCGTAATTGGTTATTTAGTGATTTTTGATTTTTTCTACTGATGCTAACTGTTACGCATATACGAAAACTGAATCTGCCGTTAAAATGCAAAGGCCGTCTCGAGCCGGCCTTGCAAGTGGCAAGCTTTTTTAGCTTACCGTAATCTGTCCGGTAAAGATGCTGTTGGCAACATCATTACCATCGGCGCTGATGAAGCCGATGTAGGTTTGCACCGCCAAACCTGAAAATGCTGACAGGTTCAGGTCACCGGTCAGTGCGCCACGCTGTCCGCCACCAGTGGTATAGATCACCTGTTTTTTGGTGGCGCAATAAGCGATCAGCACTGCCTGGTCTGTGGTCTTTGCACTGCCCACGCCGGAATTGTCTGTCCAGCTAAAGGTGGCAATGCTTCCCGCACCTGCGGTAACTGCCGGTGCAAGCACATTTGGCAAGTCGCCACGACTCAGCAATACAAGAGAGTAGTCGATCGAAAGCGAAGGATACGTTCCTGTAATAGCATTTTTGATGTTGTACGCAAATGCATTATTCATGCCGGTCATTTTAATTGCGAAATCACGAAAAGTGATATTCAGCAATGCCGACATAGGTTGCAGAAAGCCCATGACCAGCCCGAATTTTGCCTGTTGCGCCAGTTGCTTTTCGGAGGGTTCGAAGTTTTTGCGGTTGCCTTTGCTGCGCATATAATCTATGCCTTTCCAGGTACCGCCCACTACCGTTCCCACCTTTCCTGAGAATCCGCCAAGGATTCCCTTGTTAATAGTTCCCATTTGTAATAGGTTTAGGAATTAAAAAAATTGTTAATTCGCTTAATGACTCCTTTGCAAATTCTGTACGTCGTCAAAAAGTGTATTTCAAACGGCAGTGCTTTCTCTTGAATTGTTTGAATAAAATATAAAAGGTAGTATTACCTGCAATTTGAGTATAAGTCTATATTAAATGTACTTATGGGTACGTACCAATTCTAACTGTGAAGCATAGACGAAAATACATTACCTGAAATTTCTCGCATCAGGAAAAACATTTTCGTCCTGGTCTTGCCATAAATGTATTCTTCTATATACCTCAGGGGGTATAGATTTTTCATCAGGCCTTGCCAGGGTAAGTACCGGCAGGTTTTCATCATCAGAGGGCGTAAGCGAGCGTAAGAGTGATGAAAGATTCACACAGCGTTTTACTATTACATGTATCACTTCTCCTTCTATCTGTAATGTACCTTCCAGCATTATCAAACGAGATTGTAATATTTCTTTTCTGAATGTTTCAAACATGTTCTGAAAGATAACAGCGTTGGCAAATCCGGTTTCATCCTCTATAGTCATAAAACATACACCGCCCGCTGTACCGGGCCGCTGCCTTACCAGTACCAGCCCTGCAACTTTCACATAGCTGCCATGCCTGCAACGAGCAAGACTTTTGGTGGTATATATTTTCAGTGAATCGAGTTTATCTCTTATAAAGCTTATAGGGTGAGCTTTCAATGAAAGCGAAGTAGCTGCATAATCATGCACCACATGCTCCGAAGTAGCCATTTCAGGCAGCACAACCTTTTCACCTACAGCATCAGGCGGCGGCTGATCTTTAAACAATGCTTTGGTGTTATCTTTTGTAGAAACTTCCCATAGGGCCTGTCTCCTGTCAAGCCCAATGGATCTGAATGCATCCGCATTGGCGAGTGTTTCAAGCGCAGTTTCTGATACGCCCGCATCACGCAACTGGTTTATACTTTCATAATGGGTTCGCTCGGCAATCAACGTATTCATATCTTCTTCTTTGTTTCCTTTTATTTGACGGAAGCCAAGTCGTATCGGAAAATATTTTCCGGTGCGTTCTTCTAATATATTATCCCATATAGAGTAATTAATGTCAGCAGGCCTTACTTCCACACCATGTTTTTTCGCATCAATAATAATTTGTGCAGGTTGATAAAAACCCATGGGCATGCTATTCAACAATCCGCACGCAAATACATCAGGATAATAACATTTGATCCATGAAGACACATATACCAATAATGCAAAGCTTGCAGCATGGCTTTCAGGAAAACCATAACTGCCAAATCCTTCCAGTTGCTTAAACACACGCTCTGCATATTCCTGTGTGTATCCATTTTTCAACATCCCCTTTGTCAGCTTCTCATAAAACTGTGTAACCATTCCCTTTGCTTTGAAGGTAGCCATGCTTCTTCGCAGTGCATCTGCCTCTGTGGGTGTAAATCCCGCGGCAACAATAGCTATCTTCATGGCCTGTTCCTGGAAAAGCGGCACGCCTAGTGTTCTTCCTAAAATTTCTTCCAGCTCTTTGGATGGATATTCTACAGGTTCTTCACCATTACGTCTTTTTAAATAAGGATGTACCATATCTCCCAAAATAGGTCCAGGTCTTACAATGGCTACTTCTATCACGAGATCATAAAAACAACGAGGCTTTAAACGCGGCAACATGCTTTGCTGCGCCCTGCTTTCAATCTGGAACACACCAATAGTATCTGCATGGCATATCATTTCATACACGGCAGGATCATCCTGCGGTATGGTAGCTAACGAATAATCGAGATGATAATGTTCTCTCAATAAATCAAAGCATTTCCTGATGCAGGTAAGCATGCCAAGCGCCAGCACATCTATTTTCATAAAACCCATAGCATCTATATCATCTTTATTCCATTCAATACACGTGCGGTTTTCCATGCGTGCATTTAAGATGGGGCACAGGTCGGACAGTTTGTTTCTTGTAATGACAAACCCTCCTGTATGCTGACCAAGCTGTCTTGGAAAGCGCATAAACTCACGGGTAAGCTGCAATACTTTTTTTAAATGCCTGTCAGCAGGGTCAAAGCCTTGTTCCGTTAATCTTGTTCCTTCAAACCATTCATCAGTAAACTCCCAGATAGCACCGGATAGCCTATTGATGGTATCGACTGAAAGCCCCATTGCTTTTCCTACATCCCTTATCGCACCTTTTTGATGTTGTTGCGTAACGGTAGCCACAATCGCGGCCCTGTCTCTTCCATATTTTTGAAATACATATTGCATTACTTCTTCCCGCCGCTCATGCTCAAAATCCACATCAATATCCGGTGGCTCATTTCGTGCAGATGAAATGAATCTTTCAAATAATAAATCAAACTTGGTCGGGTCAACAGAAGTAATACCTAAACAATAACATACTGTTGAATTAGCGGCTGAGCCTCTCCCCTGGCAAAGAATTTTTTGCTCCCGTGCAAAGCGGACAATATCATATACCGTAAGAAAATACGGTGCATAATTCAGTTGCCCGATAAAAGAAAGTTCATGCTTTATAGAAGCAATTGTTTTTTCAGGAAGTGGTTCACCAAATCTTTTTTTAGCTCCTTCCCATGTAAGCAAGGTAAGTTCTTCCTGTGGCGAACGCCCCGGAGTAGTGATCTCTTCAGGATATTGATACTTTAACTCATTGAGAGAAAATGTACAGGATGCTGCGATTTCCTCTGTTCGTTCTATGGCATCGGGAAACAACCTGAACAATCTCATCATTTCTTCTTGCGTTTTCAAATGCCTTTCTGCATTTGGATGCAACTTATACCCTGCATTATAGATAGTACATTTTTCACGAACGCATGTTACTATATCCTGCAATTGTCTTCTTCCCGGCTCATGGTAATGCACATCATTGGTTGCCACCATAGGTATTCCCGATTGCCCGGATAATGCTGCAAGCTGGTGCAGGTATTTATTATCATTCCCATCATATCGTTTTGAAGCAGCTATGTATAAGTCATTATCAAAAGCGTGATGATATTCATTGAGGGTGGTTATAAATGAAGGCTCAAATTCAAATACCTCATTCAGTCTTTCCGGCGGGAGTATAATAAATTTAATATCACCGGAACATTTATAAATGTCCTCTTTATATAAATGACATTCGCCTTTTTCAGCACGGCGATTGCCGAGCGTGAGCAGGTTGCAAAGTTTCGCGTATGCATATACGTTAGCAGGATAGGCAAGCATGCCTAATCCATCAATTATATCTAAACGGCAACCGACAATAAGCTTAATGTTACTCTTTTCAGCAATTGCATGAGCACGTACAATACCAGCCAGTGTATTTCTATCGGTAACGGCTATACGATCATAGCCATATAAGGCTGCCTGCAGCACCAGTTCTTCAGGATGAGAGGCGCCCCTTAGAAAACTAAAGTTGGTCGTTACCTGCAACTCTGTATATTTCATACAACCTCGTTTTTCTTATGCAAAAAATCCGTGAATAAACCATTGATAACTTTTTTCATCATCATAATGCCCCGAACGAAACAGCCAGTAACGGCTGCCTTTTTCATCTTCTACCACATAATAATCGCGGTGTTTACCATCTTCTATCCACCATTCCTGTTCTATTCTTTCGGGGCCATCGGCTTTTACTACTTTATGTAGTGTGTCTTTGTACCGGAACATCATAGGCGGATAATCTGGTATGGGAGCAGTAACTTCTATTTGCCGTGGCTCCTTAAAAACCTTTAACGGGCGAACCGAATTTCTCCATGAAGTGTTAGCCCGTTCATCTAATGAAACAGCTTCTTTGAACGAACGCTCCGGCCAATAGTGTTCAGCCGGCAGGTAGCGATGTATATGTCCTGTTCCGGTTTTTACTTCAATCCTGTCAAGCAATTCAGAAATAGCAGTATCATTAAGATTGCCGGCGCATTTCCAAAGTTGTGACTGTGCAGGCGTTGCATCCTCTACCTTTTGTGCTTCAAGGGTAAATAATTCTATCCCGGGGCCCGGTTCTATTTGTTCAATCCTGGTTTCAAATAGTTTGAATAAATGTTTGTTGTTGAACGAAGGCTTGTTCGTACCAATCGCTAGCTGTTGTGTATTGTTATCAGTTTTGTATACAGTGAATATGGCGAGGCGTAGTCCCTTGCCTTCTTTTTTCAAGCGATTGCATGTATGATCCAGTAATTGCTGTAATGCTATTTCAATTCCGGTCAGGGTAACAATAGGTTCAAGGCATTGAAGTCTTTCCATATAAGGAGCAACGGGCACTACAGGCTGAAGATATTCCTCCCGTAAACAGAGCGCTTCATCAATGCGTTGCAATATTTGTTCTCCAAATCGCCTCCTGAGTGAAGCCCGCGGTAAAGAAATAAATGAACTTATCTTCTTTAATCCAAGTTTTTGCAACCTGTCAACAGTTTCCATATCCAGCCGTAAAGCTTCGGGCGGCAGGGGCATCAGGGCTTCATATTCCTTGCCGTTCCTTATAATTTTTTGCTGCCCGTATCTTGCCATAGCCCACGCTGTGCCAATACTACCGGCCATGGCACTATGAAGATGATAACCCAATGCCGAAATTCGTTTATGCATTACTGTTAGGTATTCGTCTTCGCCGTTCCATAAGTGGGCACAGCCGGTAGCATGTAATATCAAACCATCGGGCGGGTCAATAGCAACCTCCGGGGCAAACCGAATGCACCATGTTGCCAGTTTCTTTAAAAGTTTTTCCTGCAAACCGGGTATATCATCCATTATATGCAAAGAAGGAAAGACAGCTCTGGCATCTGCCAGTACCATTCCGGGAAGTATTTCCTTTTCACGCGCCAATGAATTGGATGCAGTCACTATCATACGCCCATGATCGGGTGCCGTAAGAACAAATGCAACATTCCTTAAAGAAGGATGGCGCCTGCAAAACCAGTCGGTAATAAGATAATGAAGCCATATGCTCACAAAACGCTTCTCCATAACTAAACGGCTTTAGCATTCAGCTCCGTCATTTCTGCTTCAATATGATTAAACCTTCCGGCAGCAAATTGTATCTGCCAGCAACCAGGTTTACCATTTCTTACTTTAAGCAGTTCTGCATTCCAACATGGAAAGCCAACACCCGGTACGCCGGATTCATAACTTGCGAGCGGGCTTATTTTCCAACGGGCAATGCATGCATTAGCATCTGTTTTTCCGGGATTGTGACGAAGGACAAATCCTGTTACCCTGCTTTGTTCTGTTGCCAACTGAAATCTCCGTGAATTGGTAAAGCTTAATTCCTGTACTTCTCCCACTACTGCCATAAGAGATTCGCATTTTAATGCTTCTTCCATTGCCCACAGAATTTCTTTTTCCTTGCGTAGGTTAATAAAAATTACTGCTTCGGGTTGCACACCAAATGATTGCAAAGCCGGGGGGAAAACAGAGCAATAAGAACTGATCCAAATACAAATACCGCCTCTTTTCATTAAAGCCCCAAGAATACCGGACACAAAACCACCTGTGGCTGCTGAGTCCTCAGGTGAATATGAACAAAATTCATGCACAGCTCCCGTTGGGAAAACATGATGAGGGAAGGCCTGTAATAATGGCCCAAGGCCGGTTTCTACATCGTGCCGGTTACATTCTTTGTATCCCTGCAACGAAAGAATTTCACGTTGTAACTGAGCAATAATATGTGATTTTGATACAGGCATTGCATATTTAGCAGATACAATATTACTAAATTATTTAGTATTCACAGCTTTTAAGCTTTCATGCTTTTCATAGAAAAGGCCTGTTTAAAATAAGCTTGTTTGTTTTACATCATCATTATATAACGGGGAAGTGGTGCCTGGAATTCCATCACGATCTTTTAAATGAATTTCCAAAGCAGAAAGTATGCTTTGCATCAGTGCAGCGTCTTTCTTCCTGTCTGCAGAAGTAATACCTCCTTGTAACAAATTCCATTGAATACTTTTTTTACCTTTCGAATTCTTAACTAACGGATAATTATTCTCGAATAAGATAGAATGATGTTTTCCATATACGCGAATAAGCATACGTCTTGAAGTTTCAACTTCAATTTCCGCTTGAAGGGCAAAAGGTGCAGCGCCATATCGTACGCGAATTTCAAATCCCATAATTTAAACCGTTGTTGTTAATGAAGGAAGTTCTGCATATTCAAACGCTGTCGTTGGATCTTCTAATAATTTAAAATCTTTCGGTATCGTATGTGCCGCAAAGTATCCGGGTGGCATTTGAAAAGATGCGATTTCTTTAATTCTTTCTTCGCTGAGATCGTTCATCAGCCATTCCCAGGCAAGCTCATCAGTAAGTATGGTTGGTTGTCTTTTTTTAGAATTGTGTATCTCTTCCATTAATGGATTGGCTTTTGTAGTTACAATAGCAAACGTATCCATGGTTTCACCTGTTTCTTTATCCACAAATGGTTGCCATATGCCGGCCATATAGAAATACTCTCGGTCTTTGAGGCTTATTACATAAGGATATTTTTTATCTTTCTTTTCACCAGCGGGCTTAAACCCCCTCCATTCATAGAAATGTGAGGCCAGCACCAGGCACCTTCTTTTTAATGCCGCGTCCCTGAACATTTTACTTTCAAGCAGCTTCTCGCAGGTAGCATTTAGCCACGGTATTCCCTGTTTGCGGGCAGCTGCCACCTGCTCCATACTTTTGATCCAGACCGGAATAAACTCCCAATGCATGTTTACCAGTTCAAAGTCATCCGGTCCCTTCTTCCTCAGCACAGCACTGGTATCGTATTTGAATCCATCCTTTAAAATCTCCAATGCGGCAGCAGTACCCACTTTTTTTTCAACGTCTTTTAATTTGATAAATAATGTCCGGTTTACCCGGAAACCCATAAAATTGCACATAATATAATTTTGAATAGCTAATATACTAATTTTTTTAGTACTCTCGCAATTTTGTGTACCCGGAATGACCTCACAGCTTAACCTCAAAACATGATGTGTGTTTGCCGGTAAAATACCCGCCAATTCAGGTATTTTACCAGCCCATAATGCATAGCAAAAAAATATTGTTTTCTATTTTTATGCAAAATGGCAACAATGAATACAGATCAGCTAATAAATGATGCGCTCAACTCCGGCGGCAAAATGATCGGCGGCAAGAACCTTTTTGTATTGGAGGGCAACAGCGAACGAAATGATTTCAGAATACTGGACGCCGATGAATGCTTTAAGAACAACATTATGGCTTTTACCTACGACATACCGACCGGCTACATTATGCTTGGGATGTATACCAGCCGCGAAACTGCCGAAGAACAAATAGAAGTGATCAGGAAGTTTTTTAGAAATGAAGAAGGTACACCATTGCTTTAATGCCTTCATATATGAAACAACCAAGTGTCTCTTTCTCTCTCCCGGATAATTTTTGATTTCCGCATCGTACTCCGGGAAGACAAAAGCAATTACGCAGTGTAAAGTCCGGTGAGGACACCGGCCAGGGAAGTGGGCAGGTGAGTCTGTAAGAGCCGTGTGAATCGAGAGGTACACGCACGGTTCTGTGAGGAGCAGGGGGTGAAAATCCCCTTGCTTACTCGACTACCGGCTAGCGTTTCATGTCGCTACCCATTCAATGATTTGTGTCAAGAATTTCGGAATCGAAATGTTTTCGTCTTGAGCAAACAGTCTTGCTCTAACTGCTTTTGAGTAGCCACCATAGGTATTACAATATTTTCCATAATTTTCCTCACCCCAATCCTTTCTTAATTCTGCTTCATAATTTTTATCAAAACTCCATACTGAAACCCCTTTGGCTTTATATGTATCAAGGAGCTTATTATATTCAATTTCCTTTTCCTTTTGGTCTTTTGAAAAATCGCTACTGTCTAGGTCATAAATGAAACCAACTTGTAGTTCTAATGATAAAGCCAGGTCAACAAAATCTATAATATTTCTTTTTCCTCCAACTTCAATAATTGAACATCCATTTCTATCAATATCTTTTTTCAAACGCTTTGCATATTCTGGCAGTGAAAGCTTTTCTGTATCTCCTTCAACAATCAAAACTTTTTTAGCAAAGAATAATTCGTTTCGTTCTGGGTCAAGTTCTTTCCTAAATTTCTCTTTAAGCTTTTCATCTGCTGGAAGAGAAGATTGAACATACCTTGTGCCATTATCACTTTTGGAAACTATTCTAATCTCGTCAAACTCTGGAATTGTAACAAAATGTGGAGAGTGAGTAATATATATGACTTGATTACTTTTACCAATATTTCTAATTGTTTTGTAAAGCGACCTTTGCATTTGTGGATGTAAGAACATTTCAGGTTCTTCAATTAAAAATATTGCACCTTGCTTTTTCCTTTCTTCAAAAGCTTTCATTATTGCAATTACCAATGCATTTTGAAATCCGCCTCCAAGTTCAGTTGCATTAATTCTAAAGTTGTTTTCTACAACAAATAATTCTAAAGATTTATAAAAGTCCAAACTTGTAAAAGGTGCAAACTGAATATCTAGTTTATCTCCTTCTAATTCAGGGTCGAAACCCAATTGATGAAGTGCATTGTCTTTTATTGATTTTTCCAATGCGACTAGTTCGTCTGTCTGTAAGGCTTTCATAGCAGCTGTAATGCAATCAAGAAATCTCTTTTTCCTAGAAATTTCAACATCCTTACCTTGTCGGTCTTTGACGACCATAGTATTATCTTCTCTTTGGAAATCTTTGTTTATGTCACTTAGTAACGTTCCGAGTAATGAGTTTCTAGAATTTGGGAGTTGTGATTTTAAACTACGGTCTGTTCCAATATAAATAACAGGAATGCTCTCTTGTATATCTTGTGGAATTGTTGTGAAAGGTTCAAATTCTAATTGCTTTCCCTTCTGAGGTCTAGCTTTATACTTCATTACCGGGTCATCGTTCAATTTTAAACAGTGCTTTTCCAGTCTCCTCTTTCCTTTATTTTCCCCGATTTTATACCTCGTATATAGAAAACGAAGCTTGGGAATCTCATGGCTTATTCCCTTGAATTGTTCAAATTTAAAAGGTTCGTCAAATAAAATATCAATACAAATATCTTGTTGAGGGTCATTATTAAAAACATCTTCTTCGTCAAATGTGTTTACTGTGACCCAATCTCGTCCCAAAACTCTATAGATTGCAGAAATAATATTGCTTTTACCTACATTATTCGCACCAATTAGGGCTGTTATTTGTCCTAAATTAATTGAAATAGGTCCTTTTATACTTCTAAATCCCGTTATGTTAATTTTTGAAATCTTCATTCTGTATCAATAATGTAGGGTGTCACTACGCTTGCCGGTAACGTTCGAGTATTTGCGAAGGCAGGGAATTCATTGATTGTCCAGCCCGGTACAAATGCCCAATTGAAAATATGTAGTTGAAGTTATGAACTAAAGCTGAAAATTGAATGTCGAGCCCGAACCGCTGCTGATGCCTGCACATAGCTGATGTTACATTGTCCAGTCCTGCTTTTGCAAATACTTTTGTGTGTGTCCAGCGAAGCTGCCTTTGTGATGAGAGCAGGTCTCTCGGTGGGAGAAGAAGAGCAACCTTCACCATCAAACCGGTTACATGCTGCGTTGCTCTAAGGAGCAGTGTGGTGAACGATGTAGCAGGTAAGTCTGTAAGAGCCGAACGCATAGTGAAGCGGCTGAGAGGTCTCGATAATTGTTACCGATGTAAAAAGAAACGATGCACATGATTGTTTCGATCAGAGTTAACATTCGTTATAAGTTGCCAGAAGTGTTAGCTGCATCCGGGATAAAGCCGCCGGGACTTACAGACAGGCGCAGAGGCGGAACTGGAGAACCTGTACTGGTTGAATGTGCTGATTAGGTAAAATCGTCTGCAGGTGCGCCAGGACGTACGAAAGGCGCAGAGGCTCAATGATCAAGCGGAGCACCCGTAAGATGTAATAAGCCTTCACAAACCAGCGACAGGGACGGATGTACCCGTAGTAGTGTTGAAAGCTTATGAAAGTAAGCAGGAGCGAAGGGGTACACAGGAAGTAAAAATTGGTAAACACAAAACAACCGAAAGGGATGATGGAACTGTTTTCCAAACAAGGAGTAAGCGTACCCGTTACCACGATGATGGTAAAGGAGGCGTACGAACATGTGAAGCAAGGCGGCGAAGCTGCAGGTATAGATGGGATGACATGGGAGTATTTACACATCCATCGCAGCCGTATACTGTACCAGTTGTGGGTACGTCTTGCATCAGGCAGCTATTTTCCAAAAGCCATTAAGTCAGTGAGCATCCCCAAAAAGGATGGGAGCAAAAGAGTGCTGGGCCTGCCCACGTTGGTGGACAGGATAGCCCAACAGGTAGTAAGGGTTCATGCAGAAAAGCAGTTAGAACCGCATTTTCATCAAAACTCATACGGATACCGTGCAGGCAAAAGCATGCATGATGCGGTGCATCGGTGCAAGTACAATTGCTCGCAATACCCGTATGTAATTACGCTGGACATCAAGAGCTATTTCGATAGCATACCCCACGACAAATTGCTAAAGGCATTACAATTTTACTGTAAAGAAAAATGGGTAAGCCTCTACGTTAGTCGTTGGCTAAAAGCCAGTATAGTGCATGAAGATGGAAGCCAGTTACAAATGCAAAGCGGTACACCGCAGGGAGGGGTGATCAGTCCATTGTTAGCCAACCTGTACCTGCATGTAGTGTTTGATGGATGGATGAAGCAAAACTACCCGGGCATCCGGTTTGAGCGTTATGCAGATGACATCATCATTCATTGCAGACGGGAGCAGATAGCACAAAGCATTTTGAATAAACTGCAAAAGCGTTTTACAGAATGCGGACTAACTATTCACCCCACCAAAACCCGGATCATTTGTTTAGATCGGAGCCAAACAAAAGGCAGTGAACGAAAAGTACACACCTTTGAAATGGGAGGTTATGAGTTTAAACCGCAATGGGTAAAAGTGGAAGGAGAATGGAAAGTTCGGATACTTCCCTCGCCGTCAAAGGCATCGAAGAAAGCGATCATGGATAAGATACGCAGCCTGAAATTACATACCCGTACGGGGAGTATATACGTGGTGGCGAATCTTATTAATCCATTAGTGCGTGGCTGGCAAAACTACTATTGTCACTTTATCAAAAGAGACCTGAACGACGTGTGGCGGTTTGTAAACCGTCGGCTTGAGAAATGGTGTAAATGGAACAAGCGGTTAAATCTTCGAAAGAGCCGCAGATGGCTCAATACGTTGTATAAGATGCAGCCCGGCCTGTTTGCCCATTGGAGCGTATGCCCTGCTTATTAATTGAAAACGCATCCTGAAGAGCCGTGTGAATCGAGAGGTTCATGCACGGTTCTGTGAGGAGCAGGGGGTGAAAATCCCCTTGCTTACTCGACTGGGCGTTCGGTTTATTCAGTATAGTAACTTAAAACTTTGTATTGAATTTTTATATTTGTCGCAGATAAAATTTCTATTCTAAGTCCTTTAAAACCTATAATGTTGCTTTCTGTCAAATCGTATTGAAGGTCTTGTGTAAATGCAGGTCTTGCTAAATCGTCCGCATATTCTCGATAAGTGAACTTAATTGCATTTCCTACTTTTCCGTTGTAAATAAAGTCCTGCTTAAAATATTCTTTTTTGGGGATAGGTGTTAATATTTCTGCAAACTCTAAGCCTGCGTTGTCTTTGCTAAATGTAATTCCTGCTGCACTTTTATAAAAGGTAATTGCCTTTCCACCCGATTTAGGTAATGCAATTCCATATGTTGCGCCGGCAGCCGTAGGAGTAGGGGAACTATATAAATCATACTTGGATGTATAAAAATCATTTATAAAAACATCACCTTCATTAACATTTTTTGCACTATATCCTGTCTTAATTTTTGCATTCTTTAATAATTTTAATGCCTTGTATTTATAACCTGATTCTTTTGACACTAACGATGCACCAATTTCAACTTCATTAATAGTATTAAGTTGTGGGATTAGTGTAGAGAAATTATTTGGTTGTGTCAATTTAATTTGACTCGCACATCCTGCAAGAAATAGGAAAAAAGAAAAAATGATTACATACTTCATGTTTATTGTATTTTATTTTAAACGAAGATTATTAGGGTGCTAAAAACTGACGCCCAACGGCTACGCATTTATGCAGGACTGGAATTAGAATTCCTTCTGCCGGAACCGTTGCCAAATTTATAATTAAAAGTTCATTGTTATTACTACTGTTCAATAAAGTTTTTTCAGCCCGGGACTGCTGCTGAAACATGCACCACAGCTCATTATTAGCACTTCAGCCAGGCTTGCATAAATGGAATGTTGTACGCTGCTTTTATTCTCTCCCAGTTCCTCCGCACCTTGAGCAAGGTCTTCCCGCTGAACCTAAAACATGGCTTTTGGTCAACAAGTCAGGTAACTCCTTTTGTATGTCGTCATACCAAATACTTTTGGAGTCAAGAGTTTCATGTTCTTTCTTATAATCTTCTAAGGCTTTTTTAGCTTCTCTGATTTTTTGAAGTAATTCGTACTCTGTCATAATATTAAAGTTTTGTTTGTGTTACTTTTCCAAGGTCGGCTGTTCGCATGCCTTCATACGCTTTCTGAATTTCCGTGGTGATTAGGCTTTTACAAGTCCGTTTATGTCCGGGAACCAACATGTCAATAGAATATATTTCATCGTACAAATCTTTGAAAGGCGTCCAATATGTTTGATACAAAATATTTTTATCAATGATGTCGTGGTTCCAAAGGGAAGCAGTCAGCGCAAGAGCATTTACAGAACGAACTACATCTGTTGCAATCAAATTTTCTTTTTCAACATGATTTATTCCTTGCCATGCCATATGCAAATCAATTACGCCTTGTCTTCTAAACATATTTTTATTTAGAGAATTTGCTCGTCCAGCAACAAAAACCGCAACTAAGCTGATGGCTGCTGCTATTGCAGCAAGAACTACTGATAAAATTTCATAATTTGTCATAAGTCATGTTAATAAAAGTAGCGTACAACGTTTACGCACTGGCTTGCGTCATTCAATGAATTTTCAGCCTGAACAAAAGTACAGTAAACGAACAAATAGTTGAAATTACGATTCATAGTTTTATTCCTGCTGTAGTTCCCACTTTGTCCCGTCCTTAAAAACTACTTCGTAAGGATATGCAATTAATATTTTTTTCCCGTCTCGGCTTAATACACTCCATTCTCCATAATCACTTTTTCCAGGTCTTAAAGCATCGTCCGTAAAGCCGCCGCCCCAACCTTCTCGAAGTCCACTCATGTCAGCAGGTTCACTGAAGGCATTCTCTCCATACCATTTAAATTTAATTGCACTGACAACTTTGTTACTTACATTTTTGTAGCGCAATGACACGTCTTTATAATTTGAATATTCTTTCTCAACAAATTTTGCCGAGACAACTTTTATTGGTGCTAAGTATAGTCCGCCTGTGTCATATTTTGCACCTATGCCATTTTTCTCTTCTCTTGCTTTGTCAACTGACTGCTGAATGTTATTTGGCAAATCATTTATCATTTTAGAAATATTATTCTCTAAGCTGTCTTTGTCAGCGAAAAATACTTTATAAGTTATTTCTTCATGTTTATCGTTTAACAAGTCAAAACTTATCGGTTCGGATAAAGATGAACCGCCAAATGATTTTTTCATTTCATTATAAACCTTCTTGGAAATCTGAAAGTTTTTGTATGCTTCTAAATAAGCTGCACTATCAGAATAAGCTTCAATAAGTTTTTCTTCTTTGCTCCCCTCACGATAATAATATTTTTTTTTCATTTGGCAACTTGTCAATACAACGGTTACCATGATTAAAATAGTAAGCAGTAAAGATTGTTTAGTCATAACGTCTCAAAAGTTTTTTTAGTTGTGTCATGTGGGCTTGCGTACAACGGGCAGGTATTGCCGATGGTGGGGAATTTTATATTCGTCCGCCCGGAACCGCCGCCTGGCTTTTTGCTAAAGATAAATAATAAGAACTAAAGCTGGGCTTTGTTCGTCAAGCCCCGAACCGCAGTACAACAGAATTACCGCTGCTGATTGTTCCAATGTCTAGCCCCACTATTGGCAATACCAATGTGTGTGTCCAGCGAAGCTGCCTTTGTGATGAGAGCAGGTCTTTCGATGGGAGAAGCGGAGCAACCTTCACCATCAAACCGGTTGCATGCTGCGTTGCTCTAAGGAGCAGGGTGGTGAACGATGCAACAGGTGCGTCTGTAAGAGCTGATCGTATAGAGAAGCGGCTGTGAGGTCTCGATAATTGTTACCGATGTAAAAAGAAACGATGCACATGATTGTTTCGATGAGGGCTAACATTCGCTACAAGTTGCCAGAAGTGTTAGCTGCATCCGGGATAAAGCCGCCGGGACTTACAGATAGGCGCAAAGGCGGAACTGGAGAACCTGAACTGGTTGAATGAGCCCAATAGGTAAAATCGTCTGCAGGTGCGCCAGGACGTACGAAAGGCGCAGAGGCAGAATCATCAAGCGGAGCACCCGTAAGATGTAATAAGCCTTCACAAACCAGCGACAGGGACGGATGTACCCGTAGTAGTGTTGAAAGCTTATGAAAGTAAGCAGGAGCGAAGGGGTACACAGGAAGTAAAAATTGGTAAACACAAAACAACCGAAAGGGATGATGGAACTGTTTTCCAAACAAGGAGTAAGCGTACCCGTTACCACGATGATGGTAAAGGAGGCGTACGAACATGTAAAGCAAGGCGGCGAAGCTGCTGGTATAGATGGCATGACGTGGGAGTATCTACACACCCACCGCAGCCGGTTACTGTACCAGTTGTGGGTACGTCTTGCATCAGGTAGTTATTTTCCAAAAGCCATTAAGTCAGTGAGCATCCCCAAAAAGGATGGGAGCAAAAGAGTGCTGGGCCTGCCCACGTTGGTGGACAGGATAGCCCAACAGGTAGTAAGGGTTCATGCAGAAAAGCAGTTAGAACCGCATTTTCATCAAAACTCATACGGATACCGTGCAGGCAAAAGCATGCATGATGCGGTGCATCGGTGCAAGTACCACTCACTTGGCGGGTGTCCCCACCCGACTTTCCGCGATCATAGTTTATAGATGAAATGGGTAAGAACTTTAAACTCATCTTCTCCGGTATCATAAAATCTTGCTGATGAAAACCTATAGTCTAAAGGACACCAGCCAAGTTAGAGGTGCTGATGCGTATCCATGCCTTATAAAGTTATAAAGTTTAGGTATTTAACATCCCCTCCTGCCGCAGGCAGCTTTATATTTAAAAGGTCTTTGCCTTCGGAAGAATAATCGATTGCGCTCCTGTATTTCGGCGTGTCAAATTTTTACTGCCATATTGATCAACCTTTCCACTCACTTGGCGGGTGTCCCCACCCGACTTTCCGCGATCATAGTTTATCCATGAAATGGGTAAGAATTTTAAACTCATCTTCTCCGGTATCATAAAATCTTGATGATGAAAACCTATAGTCTAATGGATCATCACACAACTGCCAATGTGGTTGCAGCGGGTTGTAATGCATGTAGTCCAATTTTTCTCCCGCCATCTCCCGGTCCATTATTAAAATCGCCAGCGGGTCTCTTTGCCAAAAGATATGATTCCGGTCTTTCTGTTCAGTTGTGTATTCATGCAAACCTGCCCCGCCTTTTCTCAATCGCTTTAAAAAGATATGGCCGGTGAATTTTTCGAAGCTTTCCTTTGGAGCTTCTTTGCCATTCATCTTTAATTGTTCCCACAATACGTGAATATGATTGGGCATTACAACGTATCCGCAGATGTGAACGAGTTCATGCTGAACAAGCCATTGAAAACTTTCTATAATGATCATTTTCATCTCGTCCTCTTTAAGCAGATGCTTCCAATCCTTAATCACCGAAGTCCAAAAATAAACTTCGTTCAGGGATTGGTGACTCTTTCTTACACCCGAATATTTAAAAACTCCTGACATTGTTCTAAGATAATATTAATTCTGGAAAAGTCGGGTGGGGACACCCGCCAAGTTAGAGGCGCTTCAAAGACATTTTTTCTTTTGTCGGTTTTCGAAATTTTAAAATAAGGAGGATTCGAAATTATAATACCGTACTTATCTCTACTGTGGGAATACACTGCTTCCATATTTGCATTTATAAAATCAATACACCGGTGATTTATCTTAAATGTTATTTTTTTTCTGAATAGCCAGTCATTCAGATAAGATAATCCAACTGCTGTGTGAATATTTAATTTCGGGTCAATCTCGTAAGTGGTTAGTTCGATAATTTCTACGCCTTCATTGTTTGATATTTTTTCAATCAATGAAAAGCTTAAAATTCCGGTACCACACCCTGGATCTAAAATTTTTATTTTCTTCTTAAAAATATTTGAAAATGAGGCCATAATTTCCGAAAGAGTAATAGGAGTAAAAAATTGTCCCAATTCCTTTTTGTGAGCCTGACTTGTTTTCAAAGAATACTATTTTGATAGCCTGTCTGCAAAGTGACTGGGTAACTCATTATCGAAAGGCTGTAATGAAACCTGCTGCATTTACTGAAACTCTTTTTTAATTGCAAAATAACTTTACAAACTACGTTTTAACCAAATAGTTTATGAACACTAACTAAATAAAGCAATTTGAAATTACCGATTTCCGCTCTGACGCGTATTAGGCAGAACTCGGACCTTGAAGGTTTTAGAAAAGAAGTCTCTATAACTATAGCAGCTATTTTAAACCTTCAAGGTGTTATTTATCCTTATCCACAATACCCAAATATTTTTCAAGCAAAGCGAAGTATTTTTCTCTCCACTCGTTTTTCTGGCGGATGGCTTCTGTTAAAGTTTTTGGTTCATTGCTATATTCAGGCTGATGCTCTTCTACAGCGAATTTTGCCATTTCAGGGATCTCTTCTGAAAAATCATGACCAATTGCAATACCATATTTGGCCAGGATATGTAAAGGAAGGTCCTGTTTCTTCCGGTGAAGATAATAAGTCACTCTTTTATAACCCGCCTTTTGAGCTATTAAGCCAATATTAATACCGGATAATTCAACTGCCTGTTGAAGAATTTTACCCCTATGTATATTTTTTTTGATATTTTTTACTTTATTGTAAAGGAAACAATAGAAGTGTATATTAATAGGTATATTTTATGTTTATTTATCTAAATTTTCATATATTAATATACAAAATTGTTTATTACGGTATTTCTTTTTAAATTGCCGTATTATTTTAGTTTTGCAATACTTCATGAAATAATTTGAAGCATTTGCTTTCAGTCTCGCATTAGAAAACTGGTAATTTTTTTGCAAGCACGAGACGATAAGTGGATGCCCACGTTAAGGCGTGGGCTCTCTTATTCGTGCTTGGGTATACCAGTACCTCTAATGCGGTAAGTTGAGACCTGCGCCCTTTTTTTTGCGCTCTCCCAACTTACTTAAGGCGTCACCGGTAAACCCACGGCTATGGCTGCAAAAAATATGTACGAGCGCCTGCTGGAACAGGGATACTCCCGGGAGGAGCTGCACACCCTTTTTCATAAAATAATCCTTGCTCAAAAGGAACAAAGAAAACGTTCACCGTTGCTGTACAAATTCCGCTTGCATTCCATATCCGGCAAAGCACTCTCCCTGCTAAAAACCCTCTTTACCAAAAAGCCAAAGAACCCGGTGTAACTATTCCTGGTTAACCTCCCCGTGCAGGCTCCGCGCTGCTTTCTCATGTGTGCAGCAAGGAGTATGGCTGCCGTTGCCTGCAATGGCAGCCACTGCTAACAATCTTTACAATTTCTTCCTTACCAAAATTACGTTCAATGAAGCTCAAAATGATCATTGCGGGCATACTATTGCCTTTGCTGGCCCCGGCACAGCGGCAGGCCAATTCTCTCACCATAGGTGATGAAATGCCCGCCCTTATTCTTTCGCATCTGTACAACTATGCGGCTTCATCGGTAAATACCAGGACGCTCAGGGGCAGGCTGCTCATATTGGATTTCTGGAGTACCTACTGCGGAGCCTGTATAGAAGCTATTCCGGAAGCACAGCATTTGCAGGCGCAGTTTGGTAAAAAGATGCAGGTAATACTGGTAAACGTGTACCCGCGAGAAACACCTGCATTGGTGCAGCGCTTCTTTCAGCGGTACAGGGCCCGTACCGGTACAGTTGTGTCACTCCCGTATAGCCTGATGCAATCACAACTGCCTGCACTTCTTCCGTTCAACTCTATACCGCATTACGTATGGGTAAGCCCACAGGGCAAAATCATCGCGATTACTTCGCAAACAGAGCTGACTGCAGAAAACATCAGGCTCGCCCTGCACGATAGCGCTCAATATATTCATCTGAAGAAAAGCCTCATGAGCTTTTCTAATTCTGCGCCGCTATTTGTAAACGGCAATGGGGGCGCTGATACTTTCTATATGTACCGTTCTTTATTTTCCCGGTATCTCAACGGCGTATCAAATATTTCAGGAGTGCAAAAAAATGAAGCAGGAAAGATTACCCGCCTTTATATGATCAATGCTGCTCCCGTTTCGCTTCTGGCCGCTGCTTATCCTTCGTTGCTCAACCTGCCCCGCAACCGCATAATCCTCTCCTGCCGTAACGCACATTTGTTTACTGCTGATGCTGTAAGAGGCGATTCGCTTTACACCAATTCTTTCTGTTACGACCTGCAGATACCGCCTTCAAACTATGACCGGCTTACAAAATTCGTGAGAGACGATATGAACAGGTATCTCGGCGTGGCCGTTCATGAAGAAGCAAAAGAGATGAATTGTCTCCTTCTGGCATCCGGGCCATTTCACTTTGACCTGGCTGCAAAAGAAACAACCCGTGCCGTAGATATTGACCCCGCCAGCATTCATAAATATTTACACGATGTTCCATTGTCTGAATTCATATCCCTGTTGAATCGACTGCCTGCTTTTTCATCCCTCCCGGTAATTGACGAAAGCAACACTACGGGTAATGTAGACATAGAGCTACCCCGCAATTTCTACAGCGCTTCACAGGCAGAGCTGATAGATTTTTTAAGGTCAATCGGTTTCATCGCTACCGAACAACACCGCTCCATACAAATGGCAATAATTACTGACCAATAAAATAAACTGTATATGATATCTGAAAACATTAAACTCAAAAAACCTGCTTCATTCTTCAAAATCTTTTTCACCGGTCTTCTGCTCATTATAGCATCAGGCCTCTCCGCCCAAAACAGTACTGTACGTGGCCGCATAAGCGATGGTGAACACCACCCGGTTCCCAATGCCACCGTTATCGTTAAGGGTACAGACCGTATGGTAAGCGCAACATCTGCGGGCGCATTTACCATATCCGGGCTTGGCGCTCATGATACGCTCCAGGTAAGCAGCGTGGGCTTCGAAACTTTGTTGCTGCCCGTAAAGCCCGGCAGCTCATCGCTTACTATTGTTTTAAAACGCGATGAAAAAACCCTGGGCTCTGTAGATATTGTAAGTACGGGCTACCAGGATATCCCAAAGGAAAGGGCAACAGGCTCTTTTGTAAAAATTGATAATGCATTGCTCAACCAGCAAACAGGCACCAACGTGTTGAGCCGCTTGCAGGGTGTGGCCGGTTCTGTACTGTTCGACAACAACAAACTCATCAACGGGCAGGTGAAGAATAATAATATCACCATTCGTGGCCTTAGCACCATCAATGCTTCTACTGCTGTATTGGTAGTGGTGGATGGTTTTATTTACGAAGGCGACATCAACAATCTCAATCCAAATGATATTGACAACATCACGATATTAAAAGATGCAGCGGCCACATCTATATGGGGAGCAAGAGCAGGCAATGGTGTGATAGTGATCACCACTAAAAAAGGAAAGTTCAACCAGCCATTAAAGATATCCGTCAATGTCAATACCATAATCAGCGACAAGCCAGACCTGGATTATCTCCCTGCTGTTTCATCCGGCGACTATATTGACATGGAACAATTTCTTTTTAACCAGGGTTACTTTGACGGCACATTAAGTTTGCCTTACCTCGCCCAAACACCGGCCGTAAACATATTCAATGAAAGAAGATCGGGCTTAATAAACGCAGGCGATTCTGCAACTCAAATAGATGCGTTAAAAAGAATTGACAGCAGGCAGCAATACGAAAAATATTTTTACAGAAATAACTCCATAGATCAATATGCCGTTAGCATGAGTGGGGGTGGTACAGACAACTCTTACCTCCTTTCCGTTGGTTACGATGTAAACGAGGGCGAGCTGAAAGACAATTCGCATAAAGTGAATATTCACCTGGATAATTCATTCCGCCCGTTGAAGAACCTTGTATTAAACACCGGTATTTATTACACCAACGGGAATAGTACTTCCGGCCTGCCTGCATACAATTCGGTAATGATATCCGGCCGCCAGGTTCCATACATTCAGTTTGCAGACGCCGATGGCAAACCATTACCGGTTGCCACCACCTACAGCGATGCATACACGGATACTGCCGGTAATGGTTTGTTGCTAAACTGGAAATATTATCCCCTCGTTGATTACCTGCACGATCGTACCAAAACAAATACAAATGAGTTGTATGCAAATGCAGGAGTACAGTACAAATTCTCCAAAGGCTTTAACGCAGTAATAAAATATCAATACGAAAAACAACAGGTTAACTCTTCTCACATCAGCGACATAAATAGCTATGTTGCCCGCAATATTGTGAACCAGTTTACCCAAATAGACTATGCAAGCGGGTATGTGTATAATGTGTTGCCCGTTGGCGGTATTGATCAAACCTATTCGGCAAACACAGAGTCCTTCACCATCCGTGGTCAACTGGATTATAATAATACGTGGGGCAATCATAACCTGGTGGCCATAGCAGGCGCAGAAACGAGGCAGGTGAAGAATACCGGTATGCAAAACATCGTATATGGCTACAACGATGATCCGCTGGAATATGCTTATGCAGATTATGTAAATTATTACCCTACTTATGTTGATGGCAGCTATCAGAACATTCCCGGCAACACGTCTTTCACCAATACAACCGATCGCTTCGTATCGTATTACGGAAACGCTGCTTACACCTACAAAGGCAGGTATATTGTATCCGCAAGTGCAAGAAAAGATGGCTCCAATATTTTCGGTGCTAATACAAATGATAAATGGAAGCCACTTTGGTCGGCTGGTATTGCGTGGCAGCTTTCGAAAGAGAAGTTCTATCACTTCTCTGCATTACCTACATTAAAACTCCGTGCAACATACGGATACAGCGGCAATGTTGATCTTAGTAAAACTGCAGCAGCAGTAGCCAATTATTTTACCGGTGCACCTTATACCAATTTCCCCTTTGCCAGGATAAGAACATTGAACAACCCTGACCTGAGATGGGAAAGAAATGCAATGCTGAACATTGGTGCCGATTTTGCAACTACAGGAAACCGTATTATCGGAAGCGTTGAATACTACCACAAGAAAGGAACTGACTTGTACGGCGAAACTCCGTTTGATTACACGGCATGGGGAGCATCGCCGGTTATCATTAAGAATGTTGCAGCCATAAGCGGCGCCGGATGGGACATAGTCTTAAACTCCCGAAATATCGAAGGGCGTTTCAAATGGAATACAAACCTCCTGTTCAACACCAACAGGAATAAGACAACAAAGTATGAAACACCCGAAGCGGCAAAGCTTGTTTCTGCATTGGGCCCGGGTATTGGTATTACACCGGTTATCGGCAAGCCATTGTATGCCATCGCTGCCTTCCGGTGGGGAGGGCTTGATGCAGCAGGCAACCCGCAAGGTTACGTAAACGGCAGCAAGAGCATTGCATACGATTCTATTTTCCGGGAAGCATATGGCGAGGGGCCGGCAGGCAATATTGTATATGTTGGCCCGTCGAGCCCGCCGGTTTTTGGTTCACTGATCAATACATTTTCTTATGGCAGGGTTTCCGTTTCGGTAAATCTCATTTATAAGTTTGGGTATTACTTCCGCAAAAATGCCTTGTCCTATAGCGCTCTTATATCTTCCGGAGCGGGAAACAAAGACTATATTAAAAGATGGATGAAACCCGGTGATGAATTAAAAACCAACGTTCCTTCTTTTCAATACCCGGTTGATGAAAACAGGGATAATTTCTACATCAATTCTGAAGTAAACGTTTTAAAAGCTGACAACATCAGGATTCAATACATCAACTTTTCCGTGCAGCTCCTGTCTGCAAAACGGCAGCACAAAGTAAATAACCTGGAAGTGTATGGCAACGTGGCCAATGTGGGAATTATCTGGAAAGCCAATAAAGAAGGCCTGGATCCCGACTACCCGGCATCACTTACTCCCGAAAGAACATATACTATAGGCCTTCGCGCAAATCTTTAAAATCATCAACAATGAAACAAAAAAAATTCATTTCAAATAAAACAGTTCTTATTCTTATCTCTTTTGTTGGGTGCATCTCATGTTACTCATGCAAGAAATACCTTGATTTAAAATCGGACAAATCATTGGTAACACCCAATACACTTCCGGATCTACAGGCCCTGCTGGATAATAATTATGTGATGAATGCCAATACGCCGGGCCTTGGTGAAACTTCTGCCGATGATTATTTTATAACGCCGGATGTTTTTAATTCTTTTGGCGATCTTGACCAGCGATCTTATATATGGAATGTGCAAACCTATTATTTTCCCAACGACTGGGCCTCCGACTACGAGGCTGTTTATAATGCCAATTATTGCCTTGATGAACTTGGTAAAATCCAAAAGGATCCATCCAACACCAATAGCTGGAACAATGTGAAAGGCTCAGCCTTATTTTACAGGGGGTATTTTTTTCTTGACCTGCTTTGGGACTATGCAAAAGCTTTTGACGATGAAACTGCTGATAAAGACCTGGGAATTGTATTAAGAACCACATCGGATTTTAATATTCCATCTACCCGTGCAACCGTAAGAGAAAGTTATGATCGTGTTATAGAAGATCTGAACGAAGCAGCTACCCTCTTGCCCGGCATAACAGCACAGGTAATGCGGCCCTCAAAAGCAGCAGCCTTTGGTGCACTGGCAAGAACGTACCTGTCAATGAGAAAATACGACAGCGCTTTGAAGTATGCTAATGCAACACTTCAGTTGAAAAATGATCTGTTAGATTATAACAGCCCGGAAGTAGACACTTCTGCTTATGTGCCATTTCAACCTTTCAATAAAGAAATAATCTTTTATAGCACCCAATCCGGGAATTATACCCCGAAACTATATTATTATGCCTATATCGATACCGCGCTGGTTGCATCGTATGACAGCAATGATTTAAGAAGCAAAGTTTTCTTTTTTCCCAACTATGGTTATTACAGTTTTAAAGGCAATTACAATTCTTCCCTTTATCCGCCTTTTTCAGGAATTGCCATTGATGAAATTTATCTGATCGCCGCTGAATGTTATGCAAGAACAGGTCATGTTGACCAGGCTATGACAGCACTAAATTCACTACTTGCAAAAAGATGGATTACCGGCACTTTTACGCCTTATACGACTACTGACGAAGCTACTGCGCTGCGAACGATTTTGCAGGAAAGAAGAAAAGAACTCCTGACAAGAGGATTACGATGGATAGATATTAAGCGGCTTAATAAAGAAGGATATGATATAACGCCGGTAAGAATAATAGATAACCAAACTTATCAATTGGCTCCGAACAGTAATTATTATGCATTGCCATTACCGGCAGATGTTATTGAAGAAGGCAGGATACCACAGAACTAAAAAAACCGGCTCAGCTTGAACACCATGATGCAGAGCCGGGAAGCCTGATTGCGTTTTAAGGCTTATCTGTGGCACTTTGAATACCAGTAGAAGTTGCAGGATTAGGCACATAATCGGTATGATTTGCTCCTAACACAGCTTTAACTACTATAACGTTGCCGGTGGTATTTAATACGCGTGTTGAACCCTGTAAGTGAGTGTAAGTATCGAGCACCTCCATCTCACATGCTTTATTTGCCGCTCCCGAACAGGATGATGAACCGGATATCCAGTTGTTGTTTGTTTGCACATCAGGTTGTGTATAACTCGGGGAGTTATATCGGAAGGTGAATGCTGCAGAAGGGCTGTGCTTTGAAGGCACGGTGAATGCGGCTGCAGCAATAGCAAATATTACTGCTAAAGAGCCGGCTAAATACCTTTTCATGTTTATTTATTTTATTGGTTAATTAAAATTGTTGAAAATGGTTGTTTCCTTTGGAACAAGGTTGTTTATCAATGTTGCTTACTCTCTCGGAGGTTTTCAGCTTACTTCCTCTTTTATTGCAATAAAAATTATTTATGAAGAGATCGTTTTATTTTTTGGTATAGCAGGCAGTCGCTGCTGTATGTACATCCCCGTACATCCCAGCACAATAAAGAACAGGTTGAAAAAGATGTGCTGTTGCCAGCTCATCCGGGCAATAACGCCGCCGCAGGAACACGGCAGGTGGGGAGCAAATGATACCATGTACACCAGGTAAAGTGTAAATACCGACAGTAAAAACAGGGCGGCCATGAACCCGTATAATGAATACGCCGGTACCACAAGCAGGATCACTATAATGATCTCCGCTGCCGGCACCGCTATGGCAAGGAAACCTGCAAAATGCTGCAATAGCGGAGTTACACCCAGCACCTGTTGAAATTTATCCAACTCAAAAAGTTTGCTGAATGACGTATAAGTGAAGAGCAGGATGAATAAGCCTTTGATGATATCTGCTGCAACCTGTTTCATAAAGAAATTGACATTTATCCTGCCAATCTACAATACAAAAAAGCAGATGTCAATAGCAGGAAGCAAAGTACAGCAGCAATACGTTGAAATATAGTACCGGTACCAAGTAGCATTATACTTTTCATGACACCGGTACTTTGATCTTCTTTTGAAGTAAACGGTGTTTCATGGCATGGCCCGCACCTGTAGTAAAAATAAATTTGTGCGCAGGGCTTGACAGGGAAAAATTTATTGTATATCTTAGTTTTCTCTTATGCGAATAAGCCGGCGAAGTACGGCTGAAGCGTATGCTCTTCAACACACTTTCTTACTATCCCTGCAGGGCCTCTTGAATACACAACCGAAGTACCGGGTATGGAATCCGGTGCAAAAGAATCGGGTACCGATGCCGGGAACGACTACCGGCAACAATGACCCGGCTTGCCCCCTGCTGCAGGAAACAAAATGAATTGTAAAACTTAATTATTTTACCCCCTTCCCTTTATTCGCGGGTGCAACATGTTACAGACAGCAACTATAGGTCATTGCTGGAGGCTTCGCATCGCCGCGGAACGCCCCGAAGAAGAGATCCGCTTCCTGGATGCATATTTTGAATCAAAAAAGGAGCTCCCCGGGTTTCCCTTCGTGATCTTTGCAGACCACCTGCCCGATGAACATGAGCTGGAGGAAATAAGGGCGAACGCCGGTCATCTCCCGGAGCAAAAATTCTTCTTCCTGGCCCTTACCTGCTCACAGCCCGGGGCGATAACCGCTTACTGGCACATGCTTTCTCTCGGACTGGAAGACGTAATTGAATGGACCACCCCGTTAGAGATAACCGGCTTCCTGGAATCGTGGTACGCGAGAAAAAAAATGATTGATGAAGCCATCCGTTCGCCCCTGGTAAGCGACAGGCTGGTAGGGCAAAGTGAAGCCTGGAAAAAGTTCCTGTCCGGTATCGTAGAGACGACGCTCTTTTCAGATACTCCCATACTCCTTACCGGCGAATCCGGCACAGGCAAAGAGTTGGTGGCTCACCTGGTGCACGACCTGAACAACAAGACAGATAAAAAGAAACCTACCATAGTAGACTGCACCACTATAGTGCCCGAATTGTCGGGAAGCGAACTCTTCGGCCATGAGCGTGGCTCCTATACCAACGCCATACAATCGAGGGAGGGCGCTTTTGCGCTCGCCAGCGGCGGTACGCTTTTCCTCGATGAAATAGGCGAACTGCCGCTGCACCTGCAGGCAGAATTGCTCCGGGTGCTGCAGGAGGGTACCTACAAAAAGGTGGGTAGTAACCTGTGGCAAAAAACAAAGTTCAGGCTGGTGTGCGCCACCCATCGCAACCTGCCACAGGCCGTGGAAGAGGGCAGGTTCCGGCAAGACCTGTACTTCCGCATTTCCGACAACCGGTTTCATGTGCCCGCGCTCGAAGAGCGCCGGGAAGATATCCCCCTGCTGGCGAAACATTTTTTAACCAACCTGTTTGAAGGGAGGGCCTGCCCCGAGATCGACCGCCCCGTGATAGATTACCTGGTAAAAAGAAAATACCCGGGCAATATCCGCGAGCTGAAGCAGGTGGTCCATCGCATGGCGCTCAAACATACGGAACACAAAAAGATCACCGTTGGCGAGGTGCCGGCGGAAGACAGGATATTATTGCCCGGTGCATCGGACACCGGTGTCCGCACAAATGGCATCCACTCGTATATAAGAAATGCCCTGCTCACCGGGGAAACCTGGTGGAACCTCAAGTCAGGCCTGTCGGAAACAGCCATAGAAGTAGCGCTCGGGCTCGAAAACAACAACAAGCAAAAAGCCGCGGAGCGGCTTGGTGTGGATGTAAGAACCGTGCAGCAGTATGTGAAGAAGAAAGGGTGATTGTGCAAAAGACTTGCCCCCCATATGCCTCCTGCCCGTCAATTTGTGATCAGTAACCACAGGAATAAATACTGTTCCGGTCTCTCGCCCTGTCCCCGATCCATGTAAATGTTTGCAGGATGGTGTGTTGGGTAGCTATGTTGCCTACAAACGGAATTCCTGAATCGTAATTTTTTATTTTTGTCAACTGCGCAAGACCGTCCATAATATCATCATCGATTTTCTCCAGGTGCTTCAGCCAGTCTGCAGGTGTCACGTCGCTCCCAAAGAAATTTTCGTTTGCCAGGTAAAACCTGAGGCGGGGCCAGTCTGCCGGACCGGGGAATTGTGCATTCATGAGATATTGCACGAAGGTACCCGGTACGAAGCGGTCGTCTGTTGCATTGTTTTTCAGTTTATTTAAAATACAAAGTATCCGCTTCACCTTGTCTGCCGGCAATGCCTTGTTTCCCGTTAAGAGCCTGGCGGAATGGTCCAAAACAAATTCGAAGCCCAGATGTTTATTTCGCGACGGACCAGGCGTGGCCGAAAGGAACACTTCCACCCTTCGGTTTAAGGATGCATCCCGTGCCACCGGGGAGCTTTTACCCTTGCTTTGCACTACATAGTCAATTTTCATCTTAGCCGGATCCAAACTATAATACGGACCCGGTGCCATCCTGTTGACTGCTTCCCGCAGAGCAGTTATAACCGAACCCGCACGTTTTCTTCCCAGTTCAAGGTTGTAGCTTTCTGTACCCCTGTCGTCTGTGTGCCCTGTTGCCGTTACCCGCGTTACCCTGTTGGAGGTTTTCCAGCTTTCTATAATATCACGGGCGATCATTTCAATTACCGGTGCGTGAAAGCTTTGAAGATTGTATTTATCAAATCCGAATTTGTCGAGTACGGCCTTGCCAATCTTCCTTAAATATTTTTCAATTCCGGCAGGAAATGTCGCATAAATGTGGAAATAATGACTGTAATAATCATCTGCGGACACTTTCTGAATTGACAAACCAGCAGATGAAAGCAAACTGTCGAGGTTTATACCAAAGTAACTTTCAAATGTCTTTTTCGCATTCAGCGAGCCCAGCACGGAAGCGGTGTAAGCGCCTTCCTTTTTATCAAGATACTCATGAAGAGGCTTGAGCAGCACACTCCATTGCCCGGCATTTACAGGAATAAAATGCCACAATTCAATGGTCAGGTTCACCGTGGGAAATATCCCGGACAAATCCCCTGTAATTCGTTTTACCCACATAGGGCCGGGATTAGCTTCTATAGATTTTTTGTACAGCGCAGCTGTGAGGCGATAGGGGATGGTCATTTTCATGCATCCCAGCAGCGATGGCTGAAGATATTTGGGAATAAGATTTACATAAGAAGTAACGCAACCGGCTGAAGACGCTATGGCGCCAGGTGTGCCCGATGGTAAAGCCGGCCTGTTGTGCAGGCCATAACCTGCTTGTTGCGGGATCTCCCTGTCCCACATCGACGGAACTTCCAGTTCAGGTATAAGGCTATAGCCCGTTTCTTGACAATTACACATAACTTATTTTTAATTAGTAAAAAGATCAGCTGGTTCAGGTATAAGATGCTGCGTGGCAAAATGCGATGTATCCTCCGGACTATAATGCGCTCACTAATTGTGCTCCCCACGTAAACACCTCATCCACATTATGCCGGAAGGATAAGTGTCCTGTACAGGAAGGAATTCAGGTGTATGCTGATTCTTTCCATAACCAGTTGCGTCGATTACAGTATTTCCACTTTCGAACGGCAGATTTTCAAGTTCTGGAATAAGTTCCAGCTCACTGGTTTTCCAACTATTTATCATTGCGCCGGTATTTTGGTTTTACTTTTAAATTAATTTCTCATCAGTACCTCCGCATCATTGCTCTTTCCCTTTGCAGTTTATTGCCGATATGTATCCCCGGCAGCATATACTTCTCTTCAGAATTGACATTTACATTCTGGGCAGAGAGGTCTACACCGGTTATGGTATAATAACTGTGAATATATCGCTGAATGGCATCCCTGAATGAATCGGCCCAGTTGGTAGCGTGGTCCCTTCTTGTAATATTAGCCCAGTTGCCATAACGTATACCAAGTATGATCTTCTCTCCATATACGGCCAGGTCGCGGTAAAAACTGATGCTCGTGTTGTCCCATCCCTGCAAAGTCTTCATGCTGTCTACCCGGTCCATCCACGGCTCTTCGTAAGGAACCATCACGCGGCCTCCGAGAAACTCCCTTACTTCCGGCCTTGCCAGTATCCATTGTGCTATCAGCATTTCAATTCTTGCCACAGTGGGAAGATCGCCAAACTGGTTATGTGCCCCCTCGGCCAGTATGCGGTGCGTATCTCTTAATGCATTCAGCAACTTAAATCCGTCGGGCCGTATGGTGGTATTGTCTGACTGAACAAAATATTCCGTGGCTTCATAGATCAGGCGGTGAAACGATTGCAGGAATTTGGACCGCCTGTCGGCAGGGTTAAAACCATGCGGCATCATATGGGCCACAAAAAGATCATACTCGCTGGTGAACTCATAATTGAGCCTCGTGAGCGTGAGCCGGTGCTGCGCATCCTGGATGTATCCCCACAATATATTATTCAGCGGGCGGAGCGGATCCAAAGCAAAATTCAGTAAGGGATCTTTATATCCACCCTTAATATTCTGAAACCTCCGTGCAATGGCATGTATCGTTTGCCCTACCATCCCTTCTTCATACCAGTAGTTCCAGATAAGTTCGGTCAGGTTCACGTCAGCACGCGCTTTCAGAAAACCGGACTGGTCATCTCCCGTTTTGAAATATTCTTTTATCTTGGATGTAACCGATTCATAATAGGGGATCACCTTGTCTTTTCCCACATAGTCACTTAGCTCAAATTTCTCCTTGTCATCAGTGTCATCGATATAACGGCACAAATTGTAAACATGTTCCACATATTTTTCTGTGGCGAACTTCAGCAGGCTGTAGGCCTCGGTACGGTTGAAAGGTAAACGCCTGCTGTCGGCCCTGCGTTGAAATTCGCTGTAATGATCTGCCAGGCCTTTTTTGTTGCTATTTATTGTTTTGACTGGCTGGGTCGGCCCACCCTCTTCATTTTTAAGATCCGACCCCAGGATCTCATCGATAAAATGGCGATAGTGACCAAAGTCGAGACGATGACTGTTGATAACATCCCAAAAAGCCTGGTCCCTCGTGGGGCTGCCGGTGTTAGGCGTTAGTTTGATCTCCAGCGGTTCTTTGAGATTGACCGAGGTAAGCTTAACCGCTACATCATTTTCGATGGTACGCTGAACCTTGTCATCCCAGTCAGCCCCTTTACCTGAAATGGTTATCAGGACGTCGGCGTCGGAATCGGCGGTTGTGATACTGGAGCCATCTCCTGAGTCGCTGATTCTCTGAAGCACGCCTTTGTACGTAACATTGATGATATCCCCATCCTGGAGGCTTGCCTCACAGGTATAATGACGGTCAGGATTCAATTTTTCAAAACTCTTGCGATCTCCTCTTGTCTTTTGAATAATAACTTCGATGTCATTGGGATCTATGATTTCCCCGCCAATTGAGCCGGTGATAATAATTTTTGCCATGTTTTTATTTTTTATATATAAATTTTAATTTTTTGCAAATGCCCATCGCCGGAGTTGCCGTGTAAGTATACTCGTTTCTTCTGCTGCATTCATGATCAATCCTGCCTTAGCCTGTCCCAGCACCGCAAATACAAGTGTCGGCGCCATTCCGTATAATCGTACGCTCCCGGTTTTCCATCCTTTAAACAGGTTTCTCAGGTTGGCAGGATTTCTTTCCTGCAGCGGGAACAGCTCTGCCAGTCTCTTTCCTTTCATCTCCTGGTTGGAATGATTTAAAATGATATCAGCAAACTGGCCTATCTCCTTCTCCACCGCCTGTATTATCCCGAGGGACTCCTTGTCCAGGCCGTCCTTTGGATAAAAAGTCTGCCACATGCTCCACAACCTGTCCCACTGGGCATCAGGGAACATCTTTTTACCCAATGCACAGCTCAGCTCCACTCTCAGGTAAGGGGCAGGATGCGGATCGTGCAGGTCGAGGCGGAACTGGAAATACCTGGGCAGGCTTACTACTCCCATGAGCCCCTGCGTGGCTGCCACGCCCAGGTGGCCCATAGCCCACAGGTCGCTCAATATTTCCGATATACATCTCTTTAAATATCCCCATGCAATCACATTGCCGCCCTCCGCTTCTTTTTTAGCGAGCACCGTTGTGAGGGAAGGCACGAGATTCAATAATGACGATACCTGGTGGCCCACCTCGTGAATCAGGGATGCTGCAATGCCGCTTCCCACCATTCTTTCCCGGGGTACCTGTATTATGGCAACCGGGTTTTCATCACCGCCCGGGAGCCGGGTTCGTGCCCTCCTGATGGCTGCGCCATGGCCCCTCACGAGGTACACCATCAGTGCAGGCAATTCGGCATACTGCCTGATCGTTGCCAAACCATCTTCCGCCAGGGCATCCAAACCCGCCAGCCACACGCCGGTTTCATATTCTCCGCGTTGTATAAGCACCTCTGCAAAAATGTCTAACTGGTCCAGGATGCTGTTGAAGCGAAGCTTTAATATGGTGAACCCCGTCTGCAAGTCCTTTTCGCCCACACCCGTCTTTTGCTGATCCTTTATTTTTTCAATGAACTTATAAATTCTCTTACGCAATATTCCCTTCTCTTTCTCCAGCAGGCTGATCACCTCTTTGAATGCCCGGGGCGATACGGAGGCCCCCTTTACCATGGGCATGGTCATCGAGAACGGTTTCACCTGGTTCAGCCTTACCAGCAACGAATAACTTTCGTTGGCCAGATAGTCGAAGGAGTATTCCATTGCAATTGCCTGTCAAATGGCGTTTTCAATAATTATTTTATTTCCATGCCGGTGCCAATGACCTTCGCTTCCATATCCGGTATGATGATGGTGGTGATGCTTTTTGACCAGTAAACCGGGAGCGTTGTGTATGGCAGATTGTATGAGCGCCTGTCTTGCATCTTCTTCCGGGTTCCCGGACGGCGGCATGGCATTCAACTCCTCGCCGGCGTCTTTAGCCAGTCGAACGACTGCACGGGCCACCTCAAATTCCTGGTCTTCGTTACTAAGGCCTTCAAGTTCCATTTCAAACATATTAGAGGCCGCACTGCCGATCTTTTGCCCGATCTGTGATCCGAGAGGGCCGCCAAAGTATGCCCCTGCGGCTGCTCCGGCGATGGGAAGCGCTTTTTTTATCACCGTTTTCAAAAGGCCTTTCAACGAATCGGGAACAAGTCCGCCAAGAAAATGATCCAACTCGTGGTCATTGTTGGTAGCGAGTAACTCAGCAGCGAGTTCGGTTTCCATCATCTCTTCATTTTCTTCTTCATATTCCTGAAAGGCACTATTCCCGTATTCATAATTCTCCATTTCCATCTCTTTTGGGCCGGGAGGAGTGGCCGTGGCATCTGCTAAGGGGGGTTGCATCATATCGGGAGGCGTTGCCGGTGGTGCACCGGTATTGCCTGCACTGATCGACTGCTGCAGAGAGGCCACATTTGCATTGGTGGCAGCTATCTGCTGGGCAAGATTGCGAATGGAATCCAGTATAGGATCACTGCCGGTGGTACCCGGCGCTGCAGTGGCTGCAGGTGACCCGCTGTCAAATAAAGACTGCGCCTGGTCGCCATTGTATTGCTGGGTATTGCCCTGGAAACCCGGCCAATGCCTGTGCCAGTGCGGATGATGGTAGTAATACCCATGCTGTTGGTTATAGTTATAACCGGGCCGGTAGTTGTAATTGGAATTTGGCCGGTGCCAGGCACCTTTGAAATAGTTATATCGCGGATTATTATAGTGCCCCGCAGTGTGCACATAGCTATGCGCGTGAGACGGCCGGTAAGAATAGCCCGGCCTCGTGGGTACGTGAACCGCACCCCGTGATCTGTGGTCACGAACAATAATTTCGTCCTGCATGGCCCTGCTTTCGTCTTCAAATGCCTGCCCGGTTTCAAAGGACTCTTCCATATTTAGCCCGGGCTCCAGCTCATATTCATTGCCATACTCACTTTCAAAATTTTCTGATTCATGTTGCGGATAGAAATAGTTTTGTCCGCCAAAACTGCGGTGGTGGTGTTCGTGATTATAGTTATACATAGTCTTCTTTTTAAATGATGATCATACTGATGCATGTTGCTATTCCAAAGGAGTGCCAATTCCTAATTGATTGATCAATAGAAACTTGTATTTCTTATGAACGAAAAAATTTTCGTATAAAACAGGTGCGGACAGTACCGGCGAAATAAATTTCGCCGGTACTGTTTTTTCAGAAAAGATTTGGTACGCCGGACCCTCTAAACTAACGGTAATGCATAAACGAAAACAGCGGCCGTTGCCGGGAACAGGCGGAGCTATTGTATAGCAGCTATAGCGATGAGGAGTAAGGAGCGGCTTTGGGTTGCATGCCCTGCCTGCCAATGATAAATACCGTTACCAGGCCAATGAGATCAACGGTGCCGAAAATGGTACCCCCGGGTTCGTGCTTCCCATTCCTGGCCGGTGTCTTCCACCGGACATTCAGGGATATAATTATCTTCATGATGAAACAGGAGCTTTTTGGAGAGAACATCAAGGGATAAAAAAAATACCAAAAAAAATTTGGTAACTCAAAAGTTACATATATATTTGTGTAACTTTAAAGTTACTTATTATGCAAAAAGAAATAAAGCAAACATGGCATTTTAACCAACCACCGCAGGAGGTTTGGGAATATCTTACCCGGCCGGAACTGATAGAACAATGGCTGATGAAAACAGACTTCCGGCCAATAGTAGGACACAAATTCCGCTTTACCACCAGGCCCAAGGATGATTGCGAATATGATAAGATCATTGATTGCGAAGTACTGGAGGTAAACCCTTTTTCCAGGCTTTCCTACTTCTGGAAAGGACATGCCAATAACGGGCAATATCATTTCGATTCAAAAGTGGTATGGACACTGGCGCCCTCTGAAGGTGGCACTGAATTGCAATTGGTGCATAATGGATTTAAGGTGCTGGAAGACTTCGTTTCGCACAAAAACGGATGGACGGTAATAGGAGACAGATTAACTGAACTTTTAAATAAAAGAATAAATGCCGACACAAACACTTGATGCTTTCCAGGCAATTGCTGACCCGAGCAGGAGGCAGATATTGTTCATGCTTTCAAAAGACAACATGACCATAAATGCCCTGGCAGAAAATTTTGATATGAGCCGTCCTGCCGTTTCAAAGCACATAAAAGTGCTCCACAATGCCGGCTTTATTTCAATTACAGATATTGGCAGGGAACGGTACTGCACGCTGAAACAGGATGGTTTTAGTGAATTGCAGGATTGGATAAATTTCTTTGATAATTTCTGGAAGAAAAAGCTGCAAAAACTGGAAGACATTTTGAACAGCAAATCAAAAGGAAAATAAGAACAGCAATAGCTTTATCAATACTGTTTCACTCAAAGCATCACCATCGGTAAATAATTAAGCCGGGCAATTTTTAAAGTTAAATTATCAAGTCGTGTAAACGACCTGGCAGGAAGTTGTTTTTTCCCGCCCCTGGATAGTTATGCCTCAAATTTTTTGCCCCGGCTGCTTATAAAATAATATGATCTTATGTATAATCTGAAATGGAAAAAACTTGCAGTAGCAACATGCTTATGCACCGTGTTATCTTCAGTTATCCTGCATTCCAATGCACAAAGTTCAGGAGCTGTTCATGGTACTGTCATTACTGAAGAGCATTATCCGCTTGCCGCAGTAACCGTATCATTGCTTTCTCCTGCAGATAGTATGGCAGTGGCTGCAACAGCTACAGACAGTTCCGGAAAATACTCATTGCCTGTTTCGGCAAGCGGAGATTATTTACTCAGGTTCTCGATAGTCAGCTATGAAACAAAATACTTTGGGCCTTTTTACTTCCCCGGCAATATTGACGTGAACGAACCGGTACAAATATTAAAGCCGTTTGCATCCGGTTTGGCCATCGTATCTGTAACCGCAAAAAAATCAATTGTAGAAAACCTGCAGGGAAAAACCGTGTACAATATTGAGCCAGGCATTAATTCAACCGGGAGCACCGCGCTTGAAATTCTTCAAAAAACCTGCGGCTTACAAATTGATAATTCAAACAACATTTATCTTAAAGGCAGAAACGGTGTAAAGATCTATGTGAACGGAAGGGAAATGCCACTGGATAATACTTCATTGCTTGCCTGCCTCAGAACCATAAACAGCAACGATATAATATCAGTTGAGGTGATCACCAATCCGGATGCAAGCTATGATGCAGGCGGCAGTACAGCGATCATCAATATCCGTTTGAAGAAAAATGAAAAATACGGTACCAATGGCGACGTCAGCATGGGCTACATACAGGGAAATACACCAAAAGGCAATGCCTTATTAAACCTCAATTACCGGGGCAAAAAAATTAATGCGTTCGGCAGCCTGGGCGGCAATCTCGGGAAATATCAAACCGGTTTTAATTTGTACCGCATCCAGCTTGATACATTGTACAACCAGCGAACCCTCTATTACAACTATGATAATGGCTTCAACATAAAAGCGGGCCTGGATTACACTGTAAACCATAAGAACCTGGTCGGGGTGATGGCTGACTACGGTTATGCAAACACGATGTATTCGAGTTCAGCCAATACTCCTGTATATTCTGATTCAGGAGCGGATTTTGTTCATAATGTAAACTCCATAAATCATTCGCCGGGAAATACCATCAATGATAATTTCAATATCAATTACCGCTACAAGGATACGACCGGGACGGAAATAAATTTTGATGCCAACTATGGCTTTTTCAAACACTCAAGCAATGGTTACTTACCGGATTTCTATTATGATAAAAACGGAAGTTTTTTATATAATATCACCAACTGGAATTATGGATTCACCGGCATTGACATCTATACAGCCAAACTGGATCTTGCTCACAGCCTGTGGAGTGGGAAAATAAATTGTGGAGCTAAAATTTCATCCGTTAACACAGACAATACCTATAATTTTTATAATGCTGACCAAAATGAGCAACCTGTTGAAGTGTTGAACTTAAGCAGCCGGTTCAGGTACCGGGAAAATATTAAAGCTGCCTATTTAAATTATTACCATCCTCTCGGTAAGAAATGGACGATAATGGCAGGCGCCAGGTTTGAACAAACGTACAGCAAAGGTCAGTTGTTTAAGGCCGATAGTATGGGCTATAACACCACTACTACCCGGCATTACGACGACTTGTTTCCGGGTATGTCACTTTCATGGAATGCTTCACGAAATCATAATGTCAGTGTATCATACAATAGAAGAACAGACCGGCCTGTATACCAGGACCTGAATCCATTTGAACTGAAATTAGATGAGTTTACCTATTTCAAAGGCAATTCTTTTTTGCAACCTCAATATGCAAGCAAGATCACATTGAGTGACAAGCTTTATAAAATTATAAATGCAGATTTGTTCTACAGCGCTGTTACTAATTATGCAATCCAGGGAAGCGATACCTTGAAAAATGAGATCTATGCACAGGTAAGAAATATAGGTAAGCAAAAAGTTATTGGCTTCGATATAAATGCCGTGTTTACAATTGCCCCCTGGTGGCATAGTTACCAAAGCTTCTGGTATTATTTCCAGATGTTTGATGTAACTGTTGACAGAATTAAGATAAATACCAACATACCGATTTTTGGATTTACTACTACGCAAAGCTTTGCACTAAAGCATGGATATGCTGCAGAATTAAGTGGCTGGTTTAACGGGAAAAGCAGTGTGGGCATAATATGGAAAGCAGATCCAATGGGTGCACTTGATGCCGGGGTGAAAAAGTCGCTGCTGAATACTGCTCTTACTATCAAATTGTCGGCAACTGATATATTTCATACCGGTATATTGTATCCGCATGGTACTTTCGGTGGAGTAACCGGCATTGGCAGCCTGGTACAGGAGACGCAAACCCTAAGGTTAAGTGTTTCATGGAGGTTTGGCAGCAGCCGGGTTAAGGCGGCGAGGATAAGGCAAACAGGTGCAGAAAATGAATCCGGCAGAATCAAAAATCAATAATGTAAACCCCATCTGGCTATCGTGTCCCGGCCAGTGCCTGGTTGTTACTCTTTATTATTCTTCGTATTATTCAGGTTATATTATCAAATACTTGTCAGCCTGAATGTTTATTCGCCTGTCGTTAACTATTCTTTTCTCCGTTGATATGAAAGTAACAAACACGCACAGATTAGAGAGCTTGCGCCAGTGTTGCGGTGGCTTGCGCTCATTGTTGTGACTCTTCCTTTTGATTTGCGCCTTTGACCGGTTGCATTCCCTGCCTGCCAATGATAAATACCGTTACCAGGCCCACCAGATCAACGGTGCCGAAAATGGTACCTCCTGTTTCGTGCCCGTCGTGGATCAGGAACGCAGCCACCATAAGGAAGCTCATGGCAATAACAAATGCGAGGTACTGGCCTGCGGCGCTTTGGTTAAACTCGCGCCTTACCATTGTTTTTTCCATCAGCATCCGGTGATCGGACTGGTCTTTGGCCATACGGAATATAGATTCCGCACCACCCGGGAATGAATCATTATATTCTACCAATATGTCGGGCGGCGGCATCGGTGCGGCCCATGCGCGTTTGCCCACGCTCACCAGCAATACCGCTTCCATGATCCTGCGGTCGTCAGGCGGCAGCTTCTCCAGGATAATTTCCAGGGGTTCGGGAAGCATTTCCTTATAAGGGATGTCCATTTCTTCTTCGTACGGTTCCATAAGCATTGGTTATGACTGTTCCCTGCGGGAACTCATTGATCTGTTGATTTTCTCTTTTGAAACAGACCTGCTGCTGACGGATCTGAAATGCATTCCCACGACACTCCAGTCGCTGCTGAGCGCCAGCAGATCATTTTGCTGATACATTAATTCTGTACGGAGGGAAACAATGTTGCCCGCGATATTGAACACAGTAGAAGCTCCCTTTGTCAATTGCGTACGTATAGCACGATTGCCTGTTATTTTTTTATTCATGGTTTAATTTATAATTTTTTGTATTATTGAAATTGCTAAACCTGGCGATACCTTATCGTCATCATCAAAATAACGTGCTTAATTCATCTTAATTGATTAACAATGAAAAATACCGTAATGATACGCAGTTTAATGGTATCGTTACGCAGGCCTGCTGTCAACTTCGTGTATACATTGCAGTTAGAAAAAAACTTATTATGAATACTGACTCAACACACGAAATATCATTGCAAACGGCAATTGATATGACCACCCTGTACAGGGCCAACAGGCCTTCCAACTTTCCAATTTGTGAAACATTTGAGAAAGACGCGATTACCCGGCTGATGGCCACAACGGGCTGTGCCTACCTTAGGATCTATTATGGCATGAAGCCGGACATGAATGTGGATGCCATACTGGTAGCTGCCAATGAAAACGGCGAAGACATTTTACCGGCATCCGGTACGGTTACTGCCTTAACTGATGATCCGCCAATACTGGAAGATGGATACAGGTGCCCGGAGGCATGTCCGCCACCGTCGCCTTTAAATGAATGAAATGCCGCATAACTATGTACTGAGTATATTTTTGAATCATTCAATCATCTTACCGGTAATGGTATCGGTGATCAGGCTCAGGTACATCGGTACCGGTTACTATCCGTTTGTCATAATGATCTGGCTCGGTTTTCTTAATGAAACACTAAGTCTTTTCCGGATTTATCATTTAAGCAATAACGCAGTCAATTCGAACATTTATGTATTAATTGAGTATGGGCTGCTGCTTTACCAATTCCATAAATGGAAACGCCTGAACACAGCGGCAATGAAAGTCATCTTTCTGATCGGCCTTTCGATATGGATATTGGACAATTGCGTTTTGAACAGTTTGTGGACCAACAACTCTTTTTTCCGGTGTCTGTATTCAGCGGTGATCGTTTTACTCAGCATCAGCAAGCTCAACAGGATACTGATCTTTGAGCATGGAACGATATGGAGAAACGCACAATTTATTATTTGTATCGCTTTCATTCTTTTCTACGGGATCAAATCATTTGTGGAGGCATTTAATGCGTTTCATGTGGGGGTACCCCGTGGAGTATTATGGAATATGTGGATCATTCTTTATTTTGTAAACGCAGCCGCAAATGTATTATACGCTGTAGCCATATCATGCATACGACCGAAACAGGAATATACATTGCCCTACTGAGTGGCGGAACAATTCTGGCTTTGTTGATCTGCTTTTTTGTGATCACCATTGTCCGGTACCAGCGCACCAAGGTTGCCTTTCACCGCAGCCGCATAAGAGAAGAATTCAACTATCTCGATAAAGAAAGACAGCGGCTGGCATACAATCTCCATGATGATTTCGGCTCCTCCTTATCCAACATTAAACTACGACTTCAGTGTATGAACAACCTCGACAAAGAAAACACCGCGATCATAGAAAAGGCAGAATCAACTATAGATGACATAATGCACAAGCTCAGGCAGTTTTCATTCGACCTTATGCCATCAGTATTGCAGCGTGAAGGACTGACTGAAGCCTTGCGGGAACTGATTGATTTAATTCCCGCATCTTCGGGAATCAAGGCTAATTGCCTGTGTAATGCAAACATCACCGATCCGGATATGGAGATACACATATACCGGATCACGCAGGAAATTCTGAATAATATTGTAAAGCATGCGGGGGCCACCAGGGTGAACCTGATCTTATTTGAAACTACTGCTAATATCGAATTAAAAATAAGCGATAACGGGCGTGGCTTCAAAAAAGAAGAAAAGATGATACAAATGAAAGGTGTCGGGTTACACAGCATCACGGCACGTACCGAAATATTGAAAGCGAAATTATATCTTGATACCGATGAAGACCAGGGCACAAAATATCACTTAATAATACCAAAGCGATGAACAACGAAAAAATCAGGGTATTCATAGCAGATGATCATGATCTGTATCGCGATGGCTTGCGCATGTTGCTGAATAAAGATGGCGAAATTGAAGTAGTGGGTGAGGCATCGAACGGAAAGGAATTGATTGACCTGGCAGCAAAACTCAACCCCGATGTAATCATTACGGATCTGATCATGCCCGGGATAGACGGAGTGGCTGCTATAAAAACATTATTTACCAAAGGAATGACGCGTATCATCGCGTTATCTACTTTCGACAGCGAACGCCTCATCGTGAATGCACTGGAAGCGGGTGCCAAAGGATATGTAATCAAAAATGCACAAAAGGGTGAGATCATAGCCGCTGTAAAGATGCTTTACAAATACCAGCCTTATTATTGCAGTTCAACATCGGGCCGGCTGGCGAGGCGGATCGGCAGAAGTTCCTTCAATCCATACGATAGTGAAAACCGGCACGAATTTTCAGAACGTGAAAAGGAAATTATCCGGCTGGTGTGCCAGGAGAAATCAAGTGAGGAAATTGCCAAACTGCTTTTTATGAGTAAAAGAACCGTAGACGGCATCCGCGCCAGGATCCTGGGTAAGATGAATGTGAAGACAACGGCTGGTATTGCCATTTATGCTATAAAGAATTCTATTTATATACTCGAGGATGAAAATTACCTGATATAATTCCCTCCTTTGTTGCTGTTTCCTTGCTACCTCCTTGCTGTCTCCTTGCTAACTTCCTGCTAAGGCGTGCAACATGGGAGCAATAAGATAGCAACATGGTAATAAGGATTCAATAGGAAAAGGCGAAGGAATCAATGAAGCCGGCATGATCGAAATTTTAATTTTTATCACACAGGGATATGAAAATTTTGATCATCAAAGGTTCCACCTGGCCAAAAAACAATAAAAAATTTACAGACGAAACCGGTCGTATTCCAGGTAATCAGAATGATGCTGACGAAATCCCGGGGCCGGTATGGAGCAGATTTTATTTTTCATTCAACCACAAGGTTCCTGAACGGTGATGGCAATGCGATTGGCGGAGTATTGATCGGCAGAGATATTGAAAAAATGAAAACAAATGTTTACAACACTTATAAACTTATTGGTGCAAATGCTAATCCATTTGATGCATTTCTCCTTATGCAGGGAATTAAAACACTGGCAACCCGGATGGAAAAGCATTGCGGCAATGCCACGAAAATCGCAAAATATCTTGATGAACATCCTGCCATCGGGAAGGTGTACTATAATGGCCTTCCTTCACATCCCGATTACCTGATATCAATGAAACAGATGCTACATCCGGGTGCCGTCATGAGTCTTGAATTAAAAGGTGGTTTTGATAAAATGGTGAATTTTATTAATAAGCTGAAGATCTGTGTAAGGGCAGTTTCTTTGGGTACAACCGGTACGCTGGTTTCACATCCGGCTTCGATGTCGCATTCAGGCATGACACAAGAACAACGGATTGAAGCGGGAATCACCGATGGGTTGGTACGAATGAGTATAGGGGTGGAAGATGTGAATGGCTTAATCAATGACCTGCAACAGGCGCCGGAATAAAATAAATTTCAATTGTTTTTTGGTAAAAATTATTACATTCATGCTTCTTGCAATGTTCACAGTTAGTTAAGATAACTTTTTTGTTAAACGATTTGCTATTCATACTTCCCGGTGATCATTATTGTTCATCTTTTAATTGATTAATTATGTCGCAAAACACAAATACCCCTGCAGACCCTTCAAAAATTATGCAGGTTGGAATGGGTTTCTGGTTAACGAAAGCCCTGCTTGCCGCAATAAAGTTTCGTTTGTTCACTTTGCTCGCCGGAACGAAACTTACCGGTAAACAGATCAAAGACAAATTATCGATTGGCACAACTAACCGCCATGTGTACGACTGGCTGGACGCTCTTGTTTCAGCCGGCTTCCTGCAACGCGAAGGCGTTATGGACAGCTCGGTATATAGCAATGCTGCAGACACAGACATGTTTCTCGATAAAAATAAACCCAGCTATATCGGCGGCATACTGGAAATGGGAAACAACAGACTCTATGGTTTCTGGGGCAATCTCGAGGAAGCGCTTACAACAGGCAAGCAGCAAAATGAAGCAAAAAATGCTGACGGCAACATGTCGTTCTTTACCGATCTGTATAAAGATCCGGCAAAACTGGAAGAATTCATGGACGCTATGTCCGGAATACAAATCGGGAACTTTATGATGCTGGCAAAAAAATTCGATTTCGGTAAATACAAAACATTGCTGGATGTGGGAGGCGCTGACGGTGCATTGAGCATATTTGTTTGTCGCAGCCACCCTACCATTCAATGCATCACGTTTGATTTACCTCCGGTAAAACCACTTGCCGGGAAGAAAATTTCGCAAGCTGGCTTATCTGATCGTATTAAGTTCGTCGGAGGTGATTTTATGACAGATGAATTGCCAAAGGCTGATATCATTACTATGGGCAATATTATTCATGGACTGGAAGAAGACTCCAAACAGCAATTGATCAACAAGGCTTATGCATTGTTGCCTGATGGTGGTGCATTAATGACGATTGAAAATATTATTGATGATGAGAGAAGGAAAAATACTTTTGGTATGCTCATGAGCCTGAATATGCTCATTGAAAATGGCGATGCTTTTGATTATATGCCTTCCGATTTTGCAAGGTGGGCATCTACGGCAGGTTTTAAAAGAACAGAAATTATTCCTTTGGCAGGACCTACCAGCGCAGCGATCGCATATAAATGATCTGGCTCTTCGCTTTAAAATAGAAATATCTTCTTAAATACTGCCGCGTTCTTATTCAAAGGACACGGTATTATTTTGCAGCCTGTAATGTTGATTCAATAAATTTTGCTACATTATCATGCAGTAACTTTAGAGACTTGGATTCTAAATATACCATGTGGCCGGAGTAATAGCGTTTGTATTCAATGTTCTTCTGTAAAGCAGCTGGCATCGGCAGATGTTCCATTTCATATTTACCTTCAAAATAAGGAGTTCCCATATCAAAATAACCACTGTTGAGCATCACTTTCAGATCAGGATTGTAAATCATGGCATCTGCAAGTGAGGTCATTACCTGCGGAAAAACATTCACCTGTGGATCACCGGAACCGGGGAACCTATGCCGGTAATCCCATTGTCCATATACATTATCGCCGCCCGGCTGAAAAGTTTGTGCATTCCCGTATTTTAATTCCTGCTTAACATATGTATTGAACGCAGCAGTAAAGGCTGCATCAATATAAGAATCCATCGGATCATAGGTCTCTCTCTGGCTAAGCGGATCCTGTGCATAGCCTGTAAAGCGGCCATCCAGGCGGCCTGTAATGAGGCCATCTTTGCTAAGCAGTTCATGTTCAAATTCCATATCATCGATCCGCAACCTGGCTTTTTTTATATAGTCAACAGATACGCCCGTATAGTTGTGCAACTTGTCTGCGATAGCATTAAATGTAGTCGAATCCAGTGCGGCCCCTTTACTTAAGGCGAGCATATAGTCGTTCATGGCAAAATGTTCTACCTCGCGAAGGAAAGGTTCCAGTTTATCCGGTTGATCAGGGAGTTGATGATGATACCATGCTACAGCAGCATAAGAAGGCAATGCCAACTCGTACGGGAGATCAATTCCGGGATTTGCATAGGCATTATCAGGGAAATCATTAAAATTCAATACTTGTGAAAGTAATATTATGCCATTGAGGCTTACTCCTTTTCCCATTTCAAGAACTCTTGCCAGCGCAGCTGACCGGAAAGTTCCATAGCTCTCCCCGAAGAGAAATTTAGGAGACTCCCAACGATCGTATTGACTAAGAAACTGAACAATAAAATCAGCAAAAGCGTTTGCATCCGGATCAGTACCGTAAAACATGGCGGGTGTACCGGCCCCACCCATTTCTTTTGTAATCACCTTACTGAACCCTGTACCGGGTGCGTCAATAAAAACAAGATCACTCGCGTCTAAAAGACTATAATCATTATTTACTGTTTTGTAAGGAGGTCTCGTGCGGGTTGTATCCTGAAGATATACACGCTGAGGACCAAATGCACCCATATGCAGCCAAAGAGTAGAACTGCCGGGGCCGCCATTATAAAGGAAGGTCAAAGGGCGATGTACAGGATCCGCTTCACCGGTCTTAAAATAGGCAACGTAAAAAATGCTGGCTGTAGGAACATTTTTCCCGTTTTTCAATCCTATTGTTCCGGCGACGGCTTTATAGTTGATCCTTGCATCTTCTATCACAACAGAACCATTGGTTACCGATTCATGTGGCGCTATATAATTCATTGAACTGTCCCGGTCCGAATTTCCTCTAGTTGAATTTGCGCGTAAGTTTTGTGCAATTGCGGGATATTGCGCCAGCACCAAAACTGTTGTACAGAAAAAAAGAACTTGCTTCATATTGATATTATTGAAAGTATTCAATACACAAATAAAGTAAATAACCGCCTGAGTACACCAGAAAAATTTAGGTTGCTATTTTGTGCTCTTAGTATTCACAACATCTGTCGGGACCAATATCATAAACTGTACCCTATAAACTGAATAAGTGTTGTGCGCAGAAAGTGGTAAATGTTTTTCGAAATATTTAAAAGGTTGTACGGCACAGGATGATCCTATTTCAACAATTCATATACGCCGCTCACATAGCTGTCCAGGGAAAAACTTTGTAAAGGCGTGATCGTTCCCGTAATGACGTTCTTCATTTTGGTAAAGCCATTAGTCCGTTCGACATAATCCTCTGGTGAAATTGTCTTTTCTTCCCTGGAAGTATTCATCGCCACCATAACGGTTTGTTTATTATCGTAGCGAAAATAAACATACACACCGTCAACAGGTACATACTGCGTCATTTTACCGGTAGTGATTGCTGACGATGATTTTCTGAAATCAGCAAGCGCTTGAATGTAATTCCAGATGCTGTCTTCATGCGCGTTGCGGCTACCTGCCAGAAATTTATTTACCGGGTCGCCGGCCCAGCCTCCCGGAAAATCCTGCCGCACATGCCCGTCGTTAGGGGTCGTAAAACCGGTTAAGCCTAATTCATCACCATAGTATATTTCAGGAATGCCTCTGCAGGTGAGTAACCATGCAATAGCGCTCCTGTATTTATTCATATCTTCTCCTATGACCGAATAAAACCGGGAGAGATCATGATTGTCGAAAAATATTACTTCACGCATCGGATCTTTGTAAACAAAATCCTGCGCCAGGGTGTTATATAAATTGTTCACTCCATCCGTCCAGCCAAAATCCTTTGTCATCGCATCTGTAATTGCCCATAGCGCCTGAAAGTCGCAGGTGGCCTGCAGGTTGCTTTTGAAAGGAATGTTATAATTGTTTTGTGCGAAATAACTTTGATTGATCACGCCGTGAACAAATGTTTCTCCAAACATGGTGATCTCCGGGTATTCATCCATCAATGCTTTGTTACACCGGTTCATGAATTCAAGATTATTGTATGGATATGTATCGATTCTCCATCCATCCACGCCGAATTCTTCCACGGACCAGATTGCATTTTGAATTAAAAAATTGGCAACAAAAGGATTTTCCTCGTTCATGTCCGGCATCTGGTGCGTAAACCATCCATCGGTCATTTTCTTTCTGTCGATCTTGCTTGCATAGGGATCAAATAGGGTTTGATCTTTATAATTCGTGTTGGTATATTCCGGCCATTGATGCAGCCAGTCTTTCATTGGCGGATCCTGCACTGTGAAGTGATATAAGCCTACATGATTGTACACCGCATCCTGTATGATCTTCATGTGCCTTGCATGAGCAGCATTCACCAAATCTATATACGCTTTATCGCCACCCAAACGCGGATCCACTTTATAGTGATCAGTAATTGCATATCCGTGTTCGGTACGATCGGGCATATCATTTTCCAAAACAGGATTAAGCCAAAGAGTTGTAACTCCGAGAGATTGCAAATAATCCAAATGATTTTGTATCCCTTTCAGGTCGCCACCGTGTCGCATATATACGGTGTCGCGGTTAAGGCTTTGATCTCTCATGCCGGGCACTCTGTCGTTGGTAGTATCGCCATTGCTAAACCTGTCGGGCATGATGAGATAAATAAAATCCCTGGAAGTAACGCCTTGTGCATATGCAGTGCCATTACCGGTTCTGCGCGGTTTGAGTTCAAAATTGATTACCTGCGGTTGCCGTGAATTGCCGACTTTTATTTTTACCATTCCCGGCCTTGCAGACGAAGTAATATCCAGGTCGAGAAAAACATAATTTGAATTTTCTACTTTATGGACCTTGTCAATTGTAACGCCCGGGTAATTTATCGTGTATGCGTTGGCGTTAGCAACCTTCTTTCCATGAATCATGAGTTGCACTTTGTGCCATTTCATGTGTACCCACCAGTTGGTGGGATAAACATCGATGTTTTGTGCGGAAAGATTAAACCCAATGAAGAAAAATACAAAAAGCGAAGAAATTTTTTGCCTCATTGCTAATTTTTTTATGAATAAGATAAAGTGTGGGTTCGCTACATCTGTTCAGGCACAGCGCCTATCGTCTCAATATCCGCAGTTATTTCCTCGGGGGTTTCTTTATGATCTTCATTTACAAAAACATTCATAAATCCCCCGATTATCATTGAAATGCCGCCAACCAGCAAAGCGTAAACACTTTCATCATGGAATACATTTTTGACAAAAAAACCAAGAATAGCTGCTGCCAGTATTTGCGGAATAACGATGAAGAAGTTAAACACGCCCATATAGAAACCCATTTTATTAGGCGGCAATGCACCGGCAAGAATGGCATACGGCATCGTAAGCGTAGACGCCCAGGCCAGCCCCACAAAAACCATTGAAACAAGTAACGTGTGAATATCTCTTATAAAAAATATTGATATCAACCCCGCCCCGCCTAATATCAAACAAACGAGGTGCGTAAAACGGCGACTGATTTTAGCAGCCAACATCGGCAATAAAAATGCGGCGATCGCAGAAATGCCGTTGTACACCATAAACATCACTCCCACCCAATCTCCCGCATCCTGGAAGGCTTTTGAAGTAGTGTCTGTTGTATTGTAAACATTTTGCGCAATACCTGCGGTAGTGTAAATCCACATTGAGAAAAAAGCAAGCCATGTAAAAAACTGCACCACGGCTAATTGCAACATAGTTTTTGGCATTGATCCGATTCCCTTCACAATGGCAAGAAGGCCGTTCCATAATCCCTTTGATTGTAATTTTTCCTCTTCCCATTTTTTTATATCCTCCGGAGGAAATTCTTTAGTAGTAAAAACCGTCCACAATACGGCAAAAAGGAACACAGCACCTCCGATATAAAATGAATATTTAACAGAGAGGGGTATCACTCCTTTCGGAGCAGTATTGCTGATGTGGAAGTAATTGGTAAAAATATAAGGAAGCAATGATGCAATAACGGCCCCCAGGCCGATAAAAAAAGTTTGCATTGCAAAACCGGTTGTACGCTGAGATGAAGGCAGTTTATCACCCACAAAAGCGCGGAAGGGCTCCATTGAAATATTAATAGATGCGTCCATCAGCCAAAGCAGTAATGCTGCCATCCACAATACATACGAATTGGGCATCAGGAATAAGGCAGTAGATGCCAATACAGACCCGATAAAGAAGAAAGGTCTTCTTCTACCCCACCATGGATGCCATGTCCTGTCACTCAAGTAGCCAATGATCGGTTGTACCACCAAACCTGTAAAAGGTGCAGCAATCCATAAAATTGAAATTTTGTCAAGGTTAGCGCCAAGGGTTTGAAATATGCGACTCACGTTGGCGTTCTGCAATGCAAAACCAAACTGAATTCCGAAAAATCCAAAACTCATGTTAAACAACTGTGTCAGCGTAAGTTTAGGCTTCACAGATGAAGTGTCGGAGTTGGCAGATGACATAGCAATCGTTTAGGAAATAAATTTTGTGTACTAAGTACACATTATAAAACTACAACAATTTCTTTTATCACCGGAAATTATTGTAACATCATTTAACCCAATGAAAATCCGTCGGGAACTATGGCATTCTTTTTCACAACCACGATACCTTCTTTTACCACGTACAATTGCTGATCTGTATCTTCAAGGTGAGGCCCGCCGTTAATTCTAACGTTATTGCCTATTCGGCAATTCTTATCTACAATCGCATTCTTAATAAAACAGTTATCACCGATACCCATTTTGGGTATCCCCCTGCTGGCCTGGAACGCCATATCTTCCAGCGTTTCATAAAAGTCGCTACCCATCAGGTATGCATCCTCAACCACTGTACCAATGCCTATCCGCATTCGTATACCAATTAAGCAATTCTCTATCCGGTCTGCAAAAATGATGCATCCATCAGCAGCCAATGTTTTCTTTAAGAAAGTACCATGAACTTTTGCAGGAGGTAACATACGTGCCCGACTGTACACCTTTTTCTCGTTATCGAACAAATTAAAATCGGGAATGTCTTTTGTAAGGCCAATGTTCGCTTCAAAAAAAGACGGAATATTCCCGATGTCCGTCCAATAACCGTCATATTGATAACTATATACTTTGTGGCCTTCAATGCTGTGGGGTATTATTTCTTTACCAAAATCTTTTGCATCTTTCAGATCGTTCATCAACAGACTCAGCAACACTTCTCTTTTGAAAAGATAGATGCCCATCGAAGCCAGATAAATTCTTCCGAATCCTTTCATTACATCCCCGGTGTCGCTTACCCAATCCGGTAGTTTTTCTTTTCCGGGTTTTTCGATAAATGATTTTATCTTATGTTCTTCGTCTGTTTTTAAGATGCCAAATTCTGTTGCTTCTTTTCCGGTAACAGGAATGGTGGCGATGGTAATGTCGGCGCCATTCTTTTCATGAATGCGAAACATATTGCCAAAGTCCATTTGATATAACTGGTCGCCGGAAAGGATCAGCACGTGATCGAAATCATTATTCTGAATGTGGCGCAGCGACTGGCGTACCGCATCGGCAGTTCCCTGGAACCATTGCGGATTATCAGGAGTTTGCTCGGCTGCCATGATATCCACAAACCCGGAACTGAAAGCGCTAAACTGGTAAGTGTTCTTGATATGTTTATTCAGCGAAGCGGAATTATATTGGGTTAATACAAACATCCGGTTGATGTTGGAATTAATACAGTTTGAAATGGGAATGTCTACCAGCCGGTATTTGCCGGCAATGGGCACGGCAGGTTTACTTCTGCTGGCTGTTAACGGGTAAAGCCTGGTGCCTGCACCTCCGCCAAGAATTACGGCGACTAAAGATTTACTGATCCACATATCGTTAAACATTTTAGAATGAAATTAAATTTTTTACAAGCTAAAAAATAAAAACCATTTAGGAAGAAAGTTAGCAAGATTTTCTTTTAGTTAAGAATGATACAGGTTAACATATATCTGTGCGCTCCGCTCCCAACTGTTATCTATCTCCATGATGAATTTCCTGATTTCGTTTAGCCGTTGCCGTTGCTCATATAATTCAATGGCACGATGAATGGAATAGGTAACATCCCAAACCGTAGCATTATCAAAGCAAATCCCGTAGCCGCCTTCTTCTCCAAAATCTTTAACTGTATCGCGCAATCCGCCTGTATTTCTCACAATCGGAATAGTACCGTAGCGCAATGCATACATCTGGTTCAGGCCGCAGGGTTCCACCCTGCTCGGCATCAGTAAAAAGTCTGCTCCGGCGTACATCTGGTGGCTGAGCTTTTCGTTATATCCGATCTGTGAATTATAGTATCCGAAGAAATGATTTCTGAGATTTTGCAGTTGGTGCTCTATCCACCATTCGCCGCTTCCCAAAATTAAAAAATTCATTGCGCCCTCCATATGATATATTGAATCGCCTATAACGGAAGGTAACAGGTCTGCACCTTTATCGCTCACCAGCCGGCTGATGAAAATGATCAGTGGCTTATCTTCATCAAGGTTAAACTGGTCGCATAGAATTTTTTTGTTGGCAGTTTTTTTCTCTTCAAAATCTTCAGCCGAATATTTTTCCAAGATCAAATCATCCACTTCGGGATTCCAGACTTCAGTATCGATCCCATTCAATATTCCGAAGCATTTTCCTTTTTCGTATTCAAACAATTTTTCTAATCCATTGGCGCTTTGCCTCAGTTCTTCGAGATATCCGGGACTCACTGTAGAAACCTTAACTGCACATTTGATCCCGCAGGCGAGCGGGTTAATAGCATCACCCCATTCCAGCAAGCCTCTTTTCCACGGGTCCCAGATAGGAATAAAATCAGATTTATCCCAACCCATCCATCCCTGGTATTGCGCATTGTGAATAGTAAGGATCGTTTTTATGCCACCCAGGTGCCGGTAGGCATAACAATGCTGCATCATAAAAGGAATAAGCGCCGTATGATGATCGTGTACATGTACAATGTCGGGTTGGTGGTTCCACTTGCTGAGCCAATCCACTACAGCTACCTGGAACGAAGTGAACCGGAAAGAATCGTCATCATATCCATAAATCCTTTCGCGATCGAGTATGCCATAGATGTCCACGAGATAAAGATCAAAACCTGTAACGTTTGAAGATTCTTTTATGATGGTATAATCAATCCATCGATTGCTCATTGCAAAGCCACCTTTATGCACCACTTCAAAATCATGCTCGTATAAAAAACGCGTACGATACATAGGCATTACTACCTTCGCTATGTGACCCAGTTTATTCAGATATTTCGGCAATGCGCCCACTACGTCGCCGAGCCCGCCTGCTTTAGCTACAGGGTAACATTCGGCACTGACATGAAGAATTTCCATACTCCTTAAATTATATCCCTGAAAGTAATAATCATTTTCTTATTAAAAAATTATTAGTGAAAATTCATTGGTTGGAAAAATTGATATACTTTCATTTCTAAAAAAATTACGATGGCTACACCCGCAATGAATCTTTCCGGCAACAAACCTTCTTCAGGCGGAAAATTTGTACCAACTAACTACGGAGCACTAAGTGTTCTGGTTACGGTATTCTTCTTTTGGGGTTTTATCGCTGCAGGCGACAGTGTTTTCATTCCTTTTTGTAAACATTATTTTCATTTGGATCAGTTCCAGAGCCAGTTGATCGACTTTGCATTTTACCTTGCCTATTACCTGGGAGCATTGGCATTGTTTGCCTATGGTTCTTTTGGCGGAAAAGACCTGGTTGCAAAATGGGGATATAAAATGAGTATCGTCTACGGCCTTTTGTTTTCAGCATTAGGCGCCGTAGCGGTAATAATTGCCGTTAATGGAAACACATTTGCAGGAATATTGGTAGGTCTGTTTGTGGTGGCGCTTGGTTTTTCACTACAGCAAACCGCAGCGCAGCCCTTTGCCATTTCGTTGGGCGATCCTTCCACAGGCACCAGCCGTGTGAACCTCGGTGGTGGCATTAATTCGTTCGGAACTATGATTGGTCCGCTAATTGTAGCCTTTGCATTGTTTGGAACTACCGCAGCGATACCAGATGAAAAAATTGCATCATTAAGTCTGAGTAAGGTCATCATCCTTTACACCGGTGTAGGATTATTGTTTGTGGCAGCGGCCGCTTTATTTTATTTTTCTAAAAAAGTTCCTTCAGGCATTTCAACAGAAAAAACAGAAAGTGCCAACAAAGCATTATACTCTTTGCTGATAATGACCGGACTGCTGATCATTCTCTTTGTTCCTGTATTTAAAAGTTATCTGAGCGATGATGCAAAAACAGTAAATATGCTGGAAGCACAAATTGCACCGCAAAACAAGAGCATTGACTCGCTGGCAACCATGATGAAAGGAGCTGACCCGTCGCGTGCTGCAACGATTCAGGCCAATATTAAAGAAATAAGGGAATCAATAAAACCGCAAATGGCAGAAATTGATAAAGTGAAAACGCCTCTGGAGACGTACCGGCTGAGATTTTTGTTTGGAGCGCTGGCCGTTGTTGTTTTAGGATTGCTGTTTAGCAACATGAGTGCCCGAAAAAAACCGGATGGATGGGGGGCCATGAAATATCCTCAATTGGTATTGGGTATGCTGGCTTTGTTTGTGTATGTGGGTGTTGAAGTAACAAATGTTAGTAACATTAGTGAACTGCTGAAGCAGCCTGCCTTTGGCGGATATCAATCTTCGGAAGCCGGCGTATTTATTTCCATGTATTGGGGTAGCTTAATGATAGGCAGATGGGTGGGGTCCATTTCTGCATTTGAATTTAAAGAAAGTACTAAGAAGATTTTGATGTTTGTTGTGCCGTTGGTTGCTTTTGGGATTGTACTCGCCGTAAATGCATTATCTAAATACAATGTTCATATATTGTATTACTACATCCTCTGCGTATTTGTGCAAATGATCGCTTTTTACATCAGCAATAATAAACCGGCACGTACATTATTGATATTCGGATTGCTTGGCATGGCAGCCATGCTCGTTGGTTTGTTCAACACAGGCACAGTTGCAATTTATGCATTCCTCAGCGGCGGATTATTTTGCTCTATCATGTGGCCTTCTATTTTTGCCCTGTCCATTGCCGGACTTGGAAAGTACACCACCCAGGGCGCCGCATTTTTGATCATGATGATCTTAGGTGGCGGTATCATTCCGCCGATACAGGGAAAACTTGCAGACTTCCTGCAAGCAAAAAGTGATGTGGTTGGTTATGGTATTCACCATTCGTATTGGGTGCCGTTCTTTTGTTTTGCCTACATCGCGCTCTTTGCATTTATAGTAAAGGGCATTTTGAAGAAACAGGGAATTGATTATGATCACCAAATAGAAGAACACGCGGAATCAATTGCACCTGAGGGGGCATTGGAGGCATAGCAGAATGAAATGACGTGATTATTTAAAAGAAAAATAATATACTTTAGGAAACATGGAAGCTCCGTTAGAATATGCGATTGGCATTGATATTGGTGGCACTACTGCAAAATTTGGAATTGTAAATCACCGCGGCGAAATATCCAATCGAGGCACATTAGCAACAAATGAACACGACAATGTAAATCTTTTTATTGATGAATTATTTGATGCAATGCAGCCCGCGATAAATGCAATGGGTGGTGATGAACTGATCAGGGGAATAGGTGTTGGGGCACCGAATGGAAATTACTATAATGGCACCATTGAGTATGCTCCTAATCTGCTGTGGAGAGGAGTAATTCCGCTGGCAAAACTTATATCAGATAAATTCAACAGACCTTGCAAACTCACCAACGATGCTAATGCAGCAGCAGTGGGTGAAATGATGTATGGAGCGGCACGTGGTATGAGGGATTTTATAATGATCACACTGGGGACCGGAGTTGGCAGTGGCATAATTGCAAATGGCCAGTTGATATTGGGACATGATGGATTTGCAGGAGAATTAGGCCACACGGTAATTCGCCCCAAAGGACGACTGCATCCGGGAACAGGAATGCATGGCACGTTGGAAACTTACGCTTCTGCAACAGGCATTGCCCAAACTGCAAAAGAGATGCTGGAAGAAAATCCAAAGCAAAAAAGTGTTTTGAGAAAAATACCGGCAAAAAAACTTGATTCAAAAGCGGTGTATGAGGCAGCTATGGAAGGCGATAAAATTGCGAAAGATGTTTTTAAGTTTACCGGGCAGATATTGGGCGAAGCGCTCGCTAACTTTGTCATGTTTTCTTCGCCGGAGGCAATCATACTATTTGGCGGCGTAATTAAAGCCGGAAAGTTATTGATGGATCCCGTAAAGAAGCACATGGAAAAGAATCTGCTTCCTATTTTTCAGAATAAGGTAAAACTTTTATTCAGTGAATTAAAAGAATCGGATGCCGCTATCCTTGGGGCCAGTGCATTGGTGTGGGAAACAAAACCGGAAGTGAAGGTAACGGATTAGCGGTTTTCTGTCTTTTCAATATTCTTATTTATCTTGCGCTGTACCAAAGTTTTCTTTTGAAAAAAACCGGCGCCATATTCCTGCTACTGCTGATGCTTCTTTGCGGAAGCGGGTTTTATATCTCATGGCGCATCAGTATGCAATGCATCTACAATTCTCAAAGGAGTTTAATATCGTCTGCTACGTACAAAAAGCAAAATATTGTAGCATTTGCATTCACTGTCCGCGAGGCAAACAATAATCCTGAAATCGTCCTTGATGATGATGAATTGGAATATCGCGGAGAAATGTTTGATATAATTAATATAAAAAAATCCGGCGACAGTATTTATATAAACTGTATTGCTGATCCTAATGAAGACAATCTGAAACAAATAATTGCGGCGCAGATGTTTTCGTCTGCGAACGACATGGGCAAACAACTGCCAATTGCTCATTTTCATTTAGACAATTATATCCGGCCTAAAAACACATACGATATAAGTCATCCCAACCGGTTTACCCTTAATCTCTATATATCATTTGCGTCGCGGATCCCACCCGAGCACTATTCATCCTGTCCCTCGCCTCCCCCATGGTTCGTCGCATAATATTTACACAGCACAAATTGCCTGCAGCGATACGGAATATCGTTACAGCCCATCCGGGTATGACGGGCGTCATGTTTGACTCCATCCCGTATCCATTTTAAACTAATCAATCTAAAACAATAAAGATTAAAATGAAAACCGTGTTTTTATTTGCTGCATTGCTATGCGGCACACAATCATTTGCTCAACAGTTGAAGGGAAGAGTCGTCGATGGCAGAACCAATGCTCCGCTTAATAGCGCATCGGTGTCATTCGAAGGAAAAGGCACCACTACAGGTAAAGATGGAAACTTCTCAATAAAATGTGAAAACAAAACAGCAACCCTTATCGTTTCTTATATTGGGTTTGAAACTTACAAAACGACTATAACCGATTGTGATCAATTTCAAAATATTTCCCTTACCCCGTCCAGCGAAAATCTCGACGAAATTGACATCACTGCAACGGCGAGCGCTAATAAATCAATTCTATATCAACCCTCATCTATTACCAAATTAGGCAGACACGAATTGAAACGCGGGTTAGGCCTTTACCTTGATGATGCCATAGATGAAAATGTGCCTGGGGTAACACTGCAACGGAGATCAGTATCCGGTGGTCAGCAATTTAATATCCGGGGCTATGGTGGCGGTTTTGGCAGCAGCAGGTTCGCCAGCAGCAACTTCGACGGGCAGGGGTTAAAAGTATACCTGAACGGAATTCCTGTCACGGATGCGGAAGGGATCACCGTATTAGACGACATTGATTTTAACTCAATAGGTGATGTGGAAGTAACCAAAGGGCCTGCCGGTACATTGTACGGATTTGCAACATCGGGTGTGGTCAATCTAAAAACCATCAAACCGGAGAAAGGAAAAACGTCTGTCGGGCAGGATGTGATGATTGGCAGTTATGGCACACAGCGCTATACGACCCATTTTGAAATGGGTACAGCCAACACCTCACTCCTTGTAAATTATGGTCACCAGGAAAGTGATGGTTATTTGCTTCACAATAAATCGCACAAAGATTTTATCAATGTGGCCGGCGACTTTAAGGCAAATGACAAGGAGTCTGTAAGTACTTACTTTGGATACAGTCATAGCTATGATCAGCGTGCCGGTGAGCTGACATTGACGCAATACGCCAATAAAGATTATTCAGGAAACCCTGACTATATTATCAGGAATGCGCATTCAGAAATAGTCAGCTTTAGGGCGGGCCTGTCACACACTTACAATTTTAGCAGCCATGTATCCAACACAACAACTGTTTTTGGAACAGGGCAAACCAACAATTCAAGTTCTGCGGCCGGCTGGACGGACAAGGATCCGGTTAATTACGGGGTCCGTTCCACCTTTTCGACTAAATTTTCAATAGCGGAAGGTACCATACTCAGTGGTATCACCGGAGTGGAAGCGCAACACCAATATGCGCAAACCATTGGCTATGGAATGGGGATCAACCCGGCTGATTCTTCCGGATATTATATCATAACTGCTCCGAAAAGCAACCAGTATACACAAACTGGTAATACGTCAATCTTCACAGAATGGTCACTCGCTATTCCGCATGATATCTCATTTACCGCAGGCATTGGCATGAGCGATATGAGTATTCAACTGAACAACCGGTTTTATGTGGCAAACAGCATGCTGCCTACGGTTTATTCAAGAAAATACGATGGATTGTTTTCACCCCATTTAGCCATAAACAAAGTATTTAACAAAAAGGTGTCAGTATATGCATCCTACAGTAAAGCCTACAAAGCACCGACCAGTTCCTATTTTTATATACCCAGCACGGGGCAGGTTGATACAGATCTTACTCCCGAAATCGGCAACCAGTTTGAGATCGGAACGAAAGGCGACCTGGCAAACAACCGGCTGAGTTATGAACTTTCATTGTTTGATGCGGTATTCTCTCATAAATTTACTTCAGTGAATGTGCTGAACCAGGCCGGAACAGCCACCTTGTATTCTTACATAGTAAATGGAGGAAAACAGGACGATAAGGGAATTGAATTCCTGATAAAATATACTGCTTATCAGTCTGCAGATGGATTCTTTCAGTCTGTGCGGCCTTTTGCCAATGTTACCTATTCTGATTTCAGGTATGTGAATTATGAATTCCATACAAAAAGCAGCGCAGGGTTAGATTCAGTGTTGAATTATGACGGTAAAAAAGTAGCAGGTGTTGGACCTTTCAATGCCAATGTTGGTCTTGATCTCGGGCTTACATACGGATTGTACTTTAATGTAATTTATTCCTACAGGGATGCATTTCCTATTACGTCCGATGGCTTGAATAATACAAAATCTTACGGCTTGCTGAATGCAAAAATTGGCTACCAAAATAGTCTTTCACGTCATTTCGACCTGAATCTCTATTTCGGAATAGACAATATCACTGCGCAGCAGTACCCGATATTCGTTTTTGTAAACCAGTTACCCGATGCATATTTACCCGGGCCACTGAAAGCTACCTTCTATGGCGGATTGAATTTGAAATATAATTTTTAAATAAAAAACAAACAGGAAGGTGTATGAATAAAATTAATTTTATTATGTCCGCCTTCCTGTCAATATGAAAATAAACAGATGAAAAAACTATTTTTCGTGTTGGCGTTACCGTTAGTAATCACGTCTTGCTGGCGGTTTGGTAACAAAGAAAAAGATACCAACGGGGATATGCGTATTGTTTGCGTATCCAAAGAATTAAATGAAATGATCTTTGCTTTGGGAAAAGGCCACGATATTGTTGCAGTGGATCTGTCAAGCACTTATCCCGACAGCGCTAAATTATTACCTGACGTAGGCTATCACAGAATGCTCAGCGCAGAAGGGATCATCTCCATGAAGCCGGACGTAGTCATACATGATAATGATATGGGGCCGGCGAATGTTTTGCCACAACTGCAAAAGGCAGGCATGAATTTAAAGGAATTTCCCATTGCACGCTCGATAGATAGTGCCAAAATAGTTCTCAGGCAACTCGCTGAATTTCTGAAAGTACCCGGCCGGGCCGATTCACTCATTCAGAAACTGGATACGGATATGCAAACAGCGAAGCAAACGCTCGCCACTATCGGCATAAAGGATACACCCGCTGTAATGGTCATACAATTCGGCAGAGCCGGTAACTCATTTTTCATAATGAGCGGCAGAGGTGGCATAGCGGATAAAATGATCGAACTTGCCGGAGGCAAGCCGGCGCACTATGATGCAAAAGGTGCGAGGCAAATAAGTGCAGAGGCCGTTGCAGCGGCCAACCCGGATATCATCATCGCTACTGATTATGGTTTTGATAAGATGGGTGGCGCAGAAAATTTTAAGAACGGGATTCCCGGCGTGGCGTTGACGAATGCCGCAAAGAACAATCGTATTTACCGGTTTGAAGAGCATGACCTTGTTTACTTTGGTCCGCGAACAGGTGAGAATGTTTTGAAATTAATGAAGCTTTTTTATCCCCATGCTAATGTTCCGGCAAAGTAAAATTTTCTTTCCTGCAATAATTGTTCTCCTTATTGCGATCGTATTATGCGCCATTGCATTCGGGGCGGTTTCTATAACGATTCATGACATGTATGCTGCCTTTGTTCATACGTTTGAAGGAAAGAAGCCCGCCAACATTTATGAAGGTGTGTTCATGGAACTTCGTTTGCCGCGTGTATTGTTGTGCGTGATCACCGGTGCCGTTCTATCTGTGTCGGGCGTATTGCTGCAGGGGCTTTTCAGGAACCCGATAGTGGAACCGGGTTTGATAGGAACCAGCGCCGGGGCGGCTTTCGGGGCATCCATCGTTTTTGTGTTCGCTATTCAAATGAATGAGGAGATCAGGAGTCTTGCCGGTCCGCTACTCGTTCCCTTGTTTGCATTTTTCGGCGGATTGATTGCAACCTTTCTTGTGTATTCGATTGCAAGATCGCAAAAGAAAATTTCGGTTACTTCACTGCTATTGGTTGGTATTGCGATCAATGCAATCGGTTTGAGCGGTACAGGTTTTATGAGTTACATCGCCCGCGACCCTCAGGCGCGAAGCATCACCTTCTGGAACCTGGGAACATGTTCCGGCGCCACGTGGACACAGGTTGCTATCACATGGTCGGTGGCAGTAACAGTCTTTATTATTTCATTACGCTACGCAAAACAATTAAATGCATTAATACTGGGTGAAGAAGAGGCATCTTATCTTGGAGCAGAACCTGAAAGACTCAAAAAAAGAATTATGATACTTTCTACCGCAATGGTAGCGGTAGCCACTTCATTTGTGGGTGTTATTAGTTTTGTTGGATTAATTGTGCCGCACATTCTGCGACTACTGATTGGCAGTGATAATAAGAAATTGCTTCCTGCATCAATGATCATGGGAGCTATTATACTTACCATTGCCGATATGGGCGCCAGGCTCCTGATAGCGCCTGCGGAAGTTCCTATTGGCATCATTACTTCCATTGCCGGCGCTCCTGTTTTTATTTTTCTTTTAAAGAAGTTCAACATCATGGGTGAAAAAGGAGGTGTGTATGGTTGAAATCAAAAATGGCGGCTATGCTGTCGGGGATAAATGGCTTCTGCAGGACGTTTCATACCAATTTATGCCGGGCAAGTGTTACATGATCTGCGGCCCCAACGGAGCCGGAAAGTCGACGCTGATGAAGCTGCTGAGCGTTTCCACTACTCCTTCTAACGGAGAAATATTTTATAACGGCACTCCCGCAAAGAGTACTAACAGGGAGGCCTATGCGAAGTTTCGTGCGGTACTGTCGCAACAGGTGGATATCAGTTTTCCCCTGGATGTAGAAGAAGTAGTAATGATGGGCCGCTATCCCCATTTCAAAGTGAACCCGTCAAAAGCGGATCATGAAGTTTGCGACGAAGTGATACAATTGCAGAACCTGGATGGTTTCCGAAAAAGGAATTTTCTTACACTATCGGGTGGAGAGAGGCAACGTGTTCAGTTTGCCAGAGTACTTGCCCAAATCTGGCAAATGCCTCCCGAAGGCGCACGCATTTTATTATTAGATGAGCCCATATCCTTTTTAGACATAAAATATCAATTTGAATTTCTGCAACACATCAAACGATTCCTTGATGATAAAACAATCATCATAGCCATCCTGCACGATTTAAATCTTGCATTAAACTATGCAGACGAAGTGTTACTGTTGAACGAGGGGAATCTGTTTGCTTATGGTCTTCCGCATGAAGTTTTGTCTCCCGCAAATGTTAACGCTGTGTTCGGGGTACCTGCACAATTGCATAAGATAGGCGGCAGGTGGCTACTATGGCCGGAAGGAAATTTGTGACCTAACGACGGAGCATACACGAAAATATCATCCGTTTATTTCCCAGTTCTTCCTTCCCCATCCCGGAATAACATGTTTATCCGAGTGGTAAGATGAACGGACCAACGGCCCGCTTTCTACATAATCAAATCCCATCCGGTAGCCTATTTCGCGGAATTCTTTAAATTCATCAGGATGTACAAAACGGTGAACGGGCAAATGCTTGTTTTGTCGGCTGAAGGTATTGCCCCAAGCGTGATCACATCTACCTGGCTATCTCTCAGGTCCTGCATGGTTTGTATCACTTCTTCCTTTGCTTCGCCAAGGCCCAGCATAATGCCGCTCTTGGTTCGCATGCCACCGCCTTTCAATATCCGCAGCGTCTCCATGCTTCTCCAGTACTTCGCCTGTATCCTAACAGCCCTGGTCAAACGTTCTACTGTTTCTATATTATGACTTACTACATCAGGCGTCGCGTCAATTACTCTTTGTATCTGATCCTTTTCGGCTTTAAAGTCAGGGATCAGGGTTTCCAGGGTTGTGTCAGGATTTAAAGCATATACCGCCTTTATGGTGTTCTGCCAAATTTCAGCACCTCCATCTTTCAGATCATCGCGATCAACAGACGTAATCACTGCATGTTTTACTTTCATCAGGTGAATAGCTTCTGCTACACGTTGCGGCTCATCCCAGTCTGCAGGAAGCGGGCGACCCGTTGCAACTGCACAAAAACCACAACTCCTCGTACAGATATTTCCCAATATCATGAATGTTGCAGTTCCTTCTCCCCAACACTCACCCATATTGGGGCAATTGCCACTTTCGCAAATGGTATGGAGTTTATGTTTATCAACAAGGCCTCTTACATGTGTATATTCTTCACCAACAGGCAGGCGTACGCGAAGCCAGGAAGGTTTCTTTGATCTTAATTCTGATGCTGCAATTTCTTCACTCATTAATAATATCTATGATTTTTTAAAAACTTATTCGTCTTATTTTCTTTTGCCAAACAAAAGAGAAAAGTAGGCGCCAAAGAAAAATGACTTTGGCGAACTCTGAATCATGATCGGAATTTTTTTGGTATAGTATTCGCCAACCACACCCACTTCTATTGCGGAGATGACTTCATTAAAAGAACCGTAGTCGAAGCGTAACGCTGTTTTCGCGTATATGCCGGGAGTAACGGTCAGATCGCTCCAACCCTTTCCTAAGGTAGGTCCGCTGACGATCGGCCCGTTTATAAAGTAAGCACTGTCAGGAGAATTATATTTTACATAAACAAAATCGCTATTCTTCTCCACCTGAACGTAATAAGGCCTCAGTAATGCAAAGTCAAGCCCACCACCATAATTTGCTGTGACACTTACTCCATTCTTGTTCGATTTATTTCCCAACAACAGTTGTTGTTGCACACCTAACTTCACCGGGTACACGAAGTTTTCCTTTCCATAAATAAAAGGAGTGGTATTAAGGAAGGAATTGCTTTGTTTATACTCTTTAACGTCTTTAAGCTCCGTTATCTCAAGCTGGTATAAAATCGCTTTTTTTACAGAACCGGCGCGACCCATTTCCAAAAAGCCACCATAACCATTACTGGTGAGCTTGGCGCCAAACAAAAAACTTTTTCTATAGGCAATTACTCCTTCCTCCTGCTCCTTGATCATATTATTAATACGGGCTTTCTTTTCATCTTTTTTTTGCTGCTTTGTTTCCTGGGCAAAAGAATGAAGGGATAATGAGAGGATACAGACTAACGAAATTATTTTACGCATGTGGTTATTGATAATTACTGCTGTAAATTTATACAAAAAAATATCATGACTGCATCCGTTGAATATGTGGGCAACCTCCGTTGTACCGCAAAGCACCTGAGAAGTGGCACCGTAATCGAAACCGATGCCCCCACGGACAACCGGGGCAAAGGCGAAAAATTCTCTCCGACCGACCTTTTGTGTGTATCATTAGCTACCTGTATCCTCACTACAATGGGCATTAAAGCCAATGATATAGGAGTGAATATTGCACACGCAACGGCAGACGTCACCAAGCACATGCTCGGCGATCCGCGCAGGGTGGGCCAGGCAGATGTGGTAATCGTATTAACCGCAAACGTGGACGAAAAGCAAAGACTAATTCTCGAAAGAACCGGCAACAATTGCCCCGTGATGAAAAGCATACACCCGGATATTAAGGTGAACGTTTCGTATTCCTGGAAGTAGTGCCCATATTAATATTTAAGAAAACTTTATAATATTAACAGCAAGCATCTGTCTCAAAAAATGCGTTTTTAGATTTCCTTTTTGAGAATCGAATTCCCTATTGCACATTTTAAGCAAAACCTTTTATCACAGTATTCATTTTTTAACTGAATGAGTGCCTGTGAATCCAATGCATTTTTGTTTGGGAATTTGAATTCTTCAAACCCTTTTGTAATGATGTTCTTTTCAGGTGCAATTTGCTCCAGCCAGTTAAGGGCTTTGTTTTTATACACTTCTTCGTTGTGATGAACACCGAAAGCAAACAATGCAGGAACAACGGTGTTTATGATAATTCCTTCGATCATTTTGCTCCCTGATGTTTTTTGGTGGTATGGCGACTCTTTGTCAAAAACAAAGTGGTAATGCCAGTAATCGTTAGCAGTAACCCTAAACATCTCTTTCAACTCTCTGACCGAAGATGCTTCTTTTATTTTAGAAAACAAATGTTCACTTTGATGGATCAGCATGGCTAACTGCGATAACCTGATAGTGGGAAAGTTGGCGGGGCGCATGCGCAAAAACGAAAGCTTGCCGTCTATGATCTTTAAGCCGTATTTCTTCCTGTAGAACGAGAATTCTTTTTTTAACATTATTGGATATGGCTCACCAAAATCTTCCTGCAACAGACCGGCTGTCCCAAACAATAAAGCCTCCAGTTGATGGATCTGATTTTTATGTTTTGCTAAAACCGTCACCGGCAAAAGCTCCGCAACCTGCTGAAAAAGATTATTATTTACCGTTAGTCCGAAATTGGCGGCGATCATTCGCCAAAACGCCTCTTCCCAGTGAAAGTTGGTTTGTTCTAATATAAAAAATACCTTTTTTGATTTTGCGAGTAATCTTTCAGCCACCAATCGTTGCTCCCAATTGAGTAACTGTAAATCACTAAGTGAAGGGGATAATTTTTCACAGGGAATAAATTGCGAAGCATTCATTAATTCTTCATACTTATTCAGTAATATTTTTGGAACACGGTCCTTTAGTTCAAGGGCCGGGATAGCGTTTCCGTTTGCATCGTATAGGATGCCATTATCATTCCACACCACATGAAGAATTACATTATCATAATTTTTATCTCCGGAATGATGATGCAGATTCCAGTCGGAAGAGTTGACGTGCAATTCTACATTGCCTGCCCACGTGTTTGTTCCGATCTTTATTCGTGCGTTGACGAAGTCCGGGCCCTGGTGCGCATTAAGAACACCGGTGTGAATTACCTGCAATTCTTCATTTGCTGAAGTTTTTAGGTCTGACTTATTGAAATATTGAAACTGCCAGATATATTGTAACAGATCCTCTTGCATGCAACGATGTTTTCATTGCAAAAAGTAAGGAAAAGTTTTTGCTTATCCCAATGTTTGAAGTTCCTTTGCCACGCGGCTTACCGGGAGTCCCATTACATTGTAAAAATCTCCCTGGATAGATTTGATCCCCGTGACGCCGATCCATTCCTGGATAGCATATGCACCGGCCTTGTCATACGGTTTATAAATATCTACATAGTGCTCTATTTGCGCCCTGGTTAGCGGGAAAAATTCGACCGAGGTTTTTTCAAAAAATACTTTTTTCTTTTCTCCCGATAAAATACAAACGCCGGTAATTACAGAATGTATCTTTCCCGACAAAATCGAAAGACTATTGATGGCTTCAACTCTGTCCGCAGGTTTCCCGATGATTTCATTTCCAAGGACCACGATGGTATCAGCAGCAATAATCGTATAATCGTTACCGTTAGTTTTCCCTTGGTAAATTTTATGCTGCACTGCCAGTGCCTTGTTGCAGGCGATATGTTGGGCAATCTCGAACGGAGCAAGATTTGTCGGGTAACTTTCATCCGATGCTGACACGATCACTTCGAACGGGATTTCGGCCGATTGCAGCAACTGGCTTCGCCTTGGAGATTGTGATGCTAAGATTATTTTCTTCATCCGGATCAATGAAAATAAAAGAATATCATGGAAATAATGCCCGCGAGCATTGTTAGTTTTACCACATTACTCAACCGGTGAAAATCCACCTGCATCTGTGCTTCATATAATTTTCGCAAGATCCATACCAATGGAATTATCAGCGCGATTACACCATAGATGGCTGCAAGTATCCATCCCGCCTGTATGATATAAACTTCGATCCCGATTACGCCCGCTACTAACACAACGATCCACACTGCCGTAAAAACTTTCGATACCGGTATACCCCACACAATAGGCATCGTTTTGCATCCATACTTCACATCGCCTTGCACATCTTCCATATCTTTTATCACCTCACGTACCAGCGAAATGATAAAGGCAAACCCTCCGTAAATGAATGACACCTTCAACAGCCGCCTCCAGTCATTTCCGGGTGAGCCAATAGTAAATTGATGTTCAGCAAACATCAGCACAAAAATAACCCATGCGGTCAGTAATGATATCAATACATTTCCTATCAACAATTTCTTCTTGAATGTGGTTGAGTAAAACCATAAAGCCGCTATCGCTGCCAGGTTGAAAACAGGAATATAAATATTACGCAGCTTATACCCGATATAACAACTCAATACAAAGCCCGCCGCAGAAAATACAATATGCAAAACCATAGCCCACCTCCTCTTGATATATTTATCTATCACCAGCTTGCCTGGTTTATTGATCAGGTCGATATTCACGTCAAAATAATCATTAATAATATACCCGGCTGCGGCGATACAAACTGATGCAATTACCAACAAATAGAATAAGTTGGAAGAAAGTTTTACATTATCAAAATTTCCAAACGGATTGCGATACACGAAGGGCAGCACAAAATACCTGAACAGTAATTGCGTAAGTATAATAAAAAAAAGATTCGGCCATCTGATCAGTTTGAGAAAAGCCGTTACGGGATTCATTTGGTAAATTTTAAAAATTCAGGTAGCGGCAACAGAAGTTTCCAAAGGCCAGTTATTATTGAGTTTCAGAACTTTTTCAATTACATCACGTACACACCCATGTCCGCCTTTATAAGGCGATACGTAAGAAGACATTTTTTGTATTTCCAATGCAGCATCCCGGGGGCAACAGGCGATCCCGGCCAGCTTCATGCATTCGTAATCAGGTATATCATCTCCCATATATAAAACCTCGTCCCCCTTATTATTATTTTTTTCAACGTAATTTTTCAGGAAGGAAAGTTTGTCATTTATCTTCATATATATCTCGGTAATGCCAAGTTTATTCAGGCGGTCTGCCACCGGCTTTGATTCACTCCCGGAAACAATAAGAATTTTGTAACCCGACTTCACCGCCAGTTGCAGCGCATAGCCATCTTTAATGTCCATGCGACGTGTCCATTGTTCATCGTTTTGAATCAACAAACCACCGTCGGTAAGCACACCATCCATATCAAAAACGAATAACTTAATTAGCCCGAGACGCGAAAGAATATTCATCCGCCAAAGATATTAAGCATCTCACATATCAGCGCTTTTGATAGAATTTTAAAATGCTTTCTGACAATTTCAGGTAAAGGTATTTTGCATCAGGGAAGGCGGACAGGGCCTGGATATGTTTATTCAGCGTAAGAATATCATCACGAATTGCCGGACCTGTCTGCAGGTCGTATGGTGAATTGCGATCAATTCTTGACGAGACTTCATCTATCAGAGGGAACAAGACTTTGAAATCTATCTTTTCTTTCTTGCAAATTTCCTCTGCAATAGCATACATGTGATTTGTAAAATTGGCCGCAAATACAGCGGCAATATGATAAAACATCCGCTGGTGCTCGGTTACATTGATCACATTTCCGGATAGCGACCGCGCAAACTCTGTTATTCTATGCTGTGTTTCTTTGTTATTGCCCTCTACGAGGAAAGGAATTTGCGGAATCTCATCCGAAGATTTTGATAATGACTGTAAAGGATAAAGAATACCATACGCAGACGATATATTCTTCAGGGCACTTAGAGGCATGGAGCCAGCCGTGTGCACCACAAACTTATTTTTCAGTGCAGCAATCTTATCTATAGAATCAAGTGCCGCATCCACTAATGCAATTATATATATATCACCCGATTCAAATTGGCTGTCGCTCAAGGTACCCGACAGCACATTATACTTGTACGCAAGCGCCTGTGCATGATCGGCGTTACGGCTCACCACCTGTACGAGTTCGTTATCAGATTTGGCAACTAATTCACATAAAACGGTTCCTACGTTCCCCGAACCGAGAATTACAACTTTCATTTTACAAATTTTGTTAGTAGAATCGCATCATTAGTACCCTTCCTGGTTTTACCAATAAGATTTTTTCCGAAAATGCGTTTATAGTACACTTCCAACAAGGGTTTTCCAGATAATGGCAGTTCTTAAATGGGGAGGTTAACACGAAGATAATGAGGCAAATTTAAATTTCCCATTTTAGTTTTTAAGAAAGCGTTTTTAATTTTTAAACTAATATTGCAGCATTTGGAACTACTTTTTAAAGAAAAATTGTAAGAAAATTAAGCAAGGAGTAAACTAATATTATCTAATATTATGGCCAAAAATTTAGTGATTGTTGAGTCGCCTGGAAAGGTGAAAACGATAGGTACTATTCTTGGAAAACAGTTCGAGGTCAAAAGCTGCTACGGGCACATACGTGACCTTGAAAAAAGCGATATGGGAATCGATATAGCCAATGATTTTAAACCCAGTTACATCGTGCCGAATGAAAAGGCCAAAGTGGTTAATGAATTGAAAAGCCTCGCTAAAAAAGCCGAAGAAGTATGGCTGGCATCGGATGAAGACCGCGAAGGAGAAAGTATAAGTTGGCATCTTGCCGAGGTCTTAAAACTAAATCCAAAAACTACCAAGCGCATTGTTTTTCATGAAATAACCAAGCCCGCCATCGAACAGGCTGTGCAGAATCCGAGGACGATTGATATGAACCTCGTAGATGCACAGCAGGCGAGACGTGTCCTGGATAGAATCGTAGGATTTGAACTGAGTCCGGTATTATGGAGAAAAATCGGACAGCAGGGCGGATTGAGCGCAGGACGTGTGCAAAGTGTAGCAGTAAAATTAATTGTAGAAAAAGAAAGAGAGATCAACGCCTTTAAGGCCACCGGCAGTTTCAGGATTGAGGCTTTGCTGGCTGCGACGGACGTCAATCAAAAGACAGTTTCTTTTAAAGCTGAAGGAAACAAATATGAAAATGCAGAGGATGCAGAAAAGTTTCTACAAAGTTGCATAGGGGCAGATTATGTTATAAAAGACATACAGGTAAAGCCAGGAAAACGCACGCCCGCAGCACCTTTCACCACGTCTACACTACAACAGGAAGCCAGTCGTAAATTAGGATACGGCGTCAGCAAAACAATGTTGATTGCACAAAAATTGTACGAGAGCGGTAAGATCACGTATATGCGTACGGACAGTGTGGACCTGAGTGGCACGGCGATGAAGGATATTACTTCCCAAATAAGCAAAAATTACGGAAAGAATTACGTTCAGGTTCGCAAATACAAAAATAAAAACGAAAGTGCCCAGGAAGCACACGAAGCTATTCGCCCCACCTACATGGAAAACAGTTCAATAGACGATCCTGAACTGAACAGGTTATACGAACTTATCTGGAAGCGAACAATAGCCAGCCAGATGGCGGATGCCGAATTGGAGAAAACCATTGCCAGGATCAATATTACTACCAATAATGAAGAACTGACAGCCAGTGGGGAAGTGATCAAATTTGACGGATTCTTAAAAGTATATTTCGAAGGCACCGATGACGAAGATGCGGACAATCGTGACGAAAGTCGACTACCCAATCTTACCGTTGGACAGCAACTTCAATTCAACGAGATGACCGCTACTGAAAAGTTTACCAGACATTCGGCCCGCTATACAGAAGCATCTTTGGTGAAAAAACTGGAAGAACTCGGCATCGGACGACCAAGTACCTATGCGCCTACAATTTCCACTATTATAAAAAGAAATTACGTAGAGAAGAAAGACAAAGAAGGAATAAAACGTGATTACAGGATATTGAAGCTGAAGAATGATACCATCGAAAAAGTAACCGGACAGGAAAATACCGGGGCCGAAAAATCCAAGCTGTTTCCCACGGATCTTGGTTTGGTGGTAACTGATTTCCTCAATCAGCATTTTACCGATGTTATGGATTATTCTTTCACCGCAACTATTGAAGAAGAGTTTGATGAAATAGCCGAAGGAAAAATGAAATGGAATAAAATGGTCAAGGATTTTTATGGACCATTCCACTCCGGTGTAGAGCATACATTAGAGACTGCTGAGCGTGCCGTTGGGGAACGACAATTGGGCGCCGATCCGGCCTCGGGAAAACCTGTTACTGCGAGAATGGGTAAGTACGGCCCGATGGTGCAGATTGGTTCACTCGATGACGAAGAAAAGCCCCGTTTTGCAAAGCTGAAGGTGAATCAAAGCATAGAAACAATTTCCCTCGAAGAGGCATTGGAGCTTTTCAAACTTCCCGTAATTCTGGGTACCTATGAGGGGCTTGAAGTATCCGTGAACATTGGACGCTATGGTCCGTATGTAAAATGGGGTGAGCAATATATTTCGATACCCAAAGGAGAAGATCCCCTGGAAGTGGATATGGCACGCGCCATTGAAATTATTGAGGCCAAACAAATTGAGGATGCGCCAATAGGTTATTACAATCAAAAACCTATTACCAAAGGTAAAGGAAGATTCGGGCCCTATATCAAATGGAATGATCTGTTCATCAACGTGCCGCGGGCTTACAACTTCGACGCACTTACGCAAGACGACTGCAATGTGCTCATAGAAAAGAAACTGGAGAAAGAAGCTAACCGATATATAAAACAATGGCCTGAAGAAAAAATAGCTATTGAAAATGGCCGCTGGGGCCCGTTTATACGATTTAATAAAAAAATGATGAAGCTGCCTGCCAATGGCGTCAACGGAAAATTTACCAAAGAAGAACTACAGGAAATAGACCTCGACAAGGTAAAAGAAATGATTCTTATACAGGATCCAAAAGCCTTCGATAAAAAAACAGCGCGAAAGAAAACCAAAAAGAAATAATCCCTTCGCATTTGTTAATTTCAAAATTCATTACTGATTCGCTGCAACATTTATTGCAATAAATGTGTCTTTGAAAGAGTAGCTAACATATGTTAGTAATTATTCATGACGTTTTAATGGCAATTAATTTAGTTTGCTGTTTATAAATAACTACGTATTCATTGCACTGCAATGCGGGAAAATAAAGAAATATCGGCCCTCTTTCATCTGATCGATGATCCCGACGAAGAAGTTTTCAACTCGGTAACGGATCGTATCGTATCGATCGGCCGCGGTATTATTCCCAACCTCGAACATCTTTGGGAAAATACGCCTGATCAGGCAGTGCAGGAACGTATTGAAATGATCATTCACAAACTTCACTTCAGAGATCTTGTGGAAGAGTTTTCCAACTGGAAAAAAGGGTCTTGCGAATTGTTGCAGGGGTCTTTGCTTGCCTCAAGGTATCGTTTTCCAGAGATGAACGTCACTTCTACCCTTGGGGAAATGGAGAAAATAAGAAGAAATATCTGGCTGGAATTGAACAGCTATCTCACTCCCCTTGAGCAGGTGAACGTGATCACAGGAATCTTATACAGCTACTACAAACTGAAAGGCAATGAAGTTGCCTACGACTATGAAGAAGATTTTTTGATGAATAAAGTGATTGAGAATAAGAAAGGTAATTCAATCACCAATGGAATTCTTTATCTTATCGTATGTGAACTGCTGGATCTGCCGGTAAAAGCCATTAATATCCCGAGGCAGTTTATTCTCGCTTATTTTGATATTGATTATTCTTTTCCCAACCCGGAAAAACAAAGAAGCGAAAAAATCAACTTCTATATTGATCCGTTAAACGGCCAAATTTATTCGCATAAAGATGTGGAAAATTATTTCAAACGGATATCAGTGCCTCTCACCACTTCTTATTTTAAACCACTAAGCAACAAACGTGTAATACAACATCTGCTGGAAGAACAAAGCAAATGTTTTAGTTCGAAGACCGATCAGTACAAGCATGACGATTTAATATTTTTAGCTAAATTGTTGGATGATTAAACAACAATCAACCACATTCTACGCATGCCCTGTTGGGTATATTCACATAAAAATTTCTGACAATCGTATTACTGAGCTTTTATTTACTGATGAAGAACATTCTTTTTCTGATGAAATTGATGAATTGCGCGGGCAGGAAAAGAAAATTCTAAAAAAATGCATCAGGCAATTTGATGAATATTTTTCCGGTAAAAGAAAAATTTTTGATCTGCCACTTCAACAAACGGGCACCGATTTTCAGCGAAAAGTGTGGAACGAATTACTAAACATACCATATGGAAAAACAATTTCCTATCTTGAACTTGCCCAACGCCTTGGTGATGTAAAGTCAATACGGGCAGCTGCTTCAGCCAATGGAAAAAATAAATTAAGCATTGTGGTACCTTGTCACCGGGTTATCGGATCTGACGGAAGCCTTACAGGATATGGCGGCGGATTGCCAAGAAAAAAATGGTTGCTCGATCATGAAAATAGATTTGCCAATGGTGTAGCACGTTTATTTTAGCATTGGTGAAGAGGAAAATGAACTATTCTTTACTTCAATATGTCTGCATTTTTAATTAACGCATTTTAACTAATCATGAATTTTCTTTCACCGGTTTCAAAAAATTTTTTTACTGCTTTTATTGCCGTAGCAAGCATACTCGAATCGTGTAATTCCGGTACCAGTGTAAAACACGGGTTGTCCGCGAGCCCTGTGGCTGAATCTCAAAACCTGGATTCACTATACGGGAAGTATGAGTTGGATAAGATTCATCTGCCGGAAGGTTTTAAAATAGATGTGTATGCGCAAATACCTGATGCAAGAAGCCTGTGTGTTTCTCCGGATGGAACTTTATTTGTCGGAACCCGTGAGAGCAATGTATACGCCGTAACGGATGAAAACAAGGATGGCAAGGCAGACAAGGTATATACTATTGCAACCGGGCTGAATGCGCCGAATGGTGTGGCTTTCAGAAACGGCAGCCTTTATATCGGAACAATATCAACCATTTACCGGGTAGACAGTGTTGAATCAAAACTTAGTAATCCGCCCGCGGCGGTGGTAGTGTATGATAAATACCCAACGGATAAACATCATGGTTATAAATTTATCGCCTTTGGTCCCGATGGTAAACTGTACGTTCCTGTGGGAGCGCCTTGCAACATTTGTGAACCTTCCGAACCCTATGCATCTCTCACACGGATAAATCCTGACGGCACCGGGTTTGAAATTTTTGCAAAGGGAATCAGAAACACCGTTGGTTTTGCGTGGAATCCGCTAAACAACCAGCTTTGGTTTACCGAGAACGGTCGCGATAATCTTGGCGATGATATCCCCAGCGATGAATTGAATACCGCGCCTGAAGCGGGAATGAATTTTGGCTACCCGTATTGCCATGAAGGAGATATATTGGATCCGGAATATGGCAAAGGAAAAAACTGTAGTGACTACACCCCACCGGTGAAAAAATTAGGCGCTCACGTTGCATCATTGGGAATGAGGTTCTACACAGGTAGCATGTTTCCTCCGGAGTATAAAAATGCTATTTTTATTGCGGAGCATGGGAGTTGGAACCGGACAACTCCTGTAGGTTACAGGGTGGTGGTTGCAAAGATGGATAGTTCCGGAAAGTTCAGTGATCCGGTTCCATTTGCGGAAGGATGGCTACGCAATATAACGAGCGTAAACGGCCGGCCGGCAGATGTACAGGTTATGAACGATGGTTCTCTCCTGATAAGCGACGACTATAAAGGGCTGATCTATAGAGTATCCTATTCAAAATAGATTACTAACGGTAACGATTAGACGAAAAATGCCCGTATCAAAACAATTTTAATTAGAGCAATTAACCAATAGATGCAAGATCATAAAGAAGAACATTTACAAAGCTCCGACCTCCTGCGTGATGTGGTGATTGGAATGAGCGATGGCCTTACAGTGCCGTTTGCATTAGCGGCGGGCATGAGTGGCGCCGTGTCTACAACGGGAATTATTGTGATAGCCGGTATTGCAGAGATAGCTGCCGGGGGCATTGCAATGGGACTGGGAGGATACTTGTCAGGTAAAACAGAACAGGATCATTATAACAGCGAATTGAAAAGAGAATATGACGAAGTGGAGCATAAGCCCGATATGGAAAAACTGGAGGTGAAGGAATTTTTTGATCGCCTGGGACTAACCGAGGAATTGCAGCAAAAGGCCACGGAAGAAATATCAAGGGATAAAAAGAGATGGGTCGATTTCATGATGAAGTTTGAGTTGGGGCTTGATGAACCGAATCCCAAACGGGCGAGAAACAGTGCATTAAATATCGGCGTATCCTACATCGCTGGAGGCATTATACCTTTGAGTCCATATATCTTTCTTCACGACTCCGCAGAGGCTCTGAAAATATCGGTCATTGCCACGCTGATATGCCTTTTTATTTTCGGATATTTCAAGAGTAGGATCACCGGAGTTCCTGCTATTTCAGGTGCATTAAAAGTGACGGTCATCGGCGCTTTGGCTGCCGGAGCCGCCTATGCTGTAGCCTTTGTCTTTAAATGAGTTAGCAACGTTTTTCCAAGGTGTTTATTAGTAAAATTTCATGTGGGTTTTACCAGAACCCAAGTAACAGTACTCGATTTTATCAGACTATAAAATATATTTTCCGGGCACCCGTTTTTAATGTCATGAAGTCGTTGCTAACCTTACACTTAAAACGCTCTTCATTACACCTGAACTCCTTACGAAAAGTCATTTGACTTCCCCTAATCTGTTTGAAAGTTTATTACATTATTGCACCCTGGCACAGGTATGCATTAAAAGAACTGCTTTCAACAGCGAAGTTGAAGGATCTAAGATTTTATTTAAGTGCTTAATGGATAATCAGTTTTTGAATTTTGGAAAAAATCCCCCCATGTCTATGGGGGGATACTTTTTTTGGATAAAACTAATGCGTTATACTGTTGAAAAAAATAACTCATTTTCTATTTAAGCCTATCACACCGGAAATAATTTATTAACCATACAAGGCATAAAGGACATACAGGAAATTCTTAAAAGCATCGAATGACTCCTGTTACCAGGCAAATCATATATAGTTCAAAAAGAGTGAAAATATTGAAATCAAAAACACAATAAGTGAAAAAATAGTTTGCCTGGTTCTTCAGCTAAGAATATCGTGCTTTGAATTTTTTGAAATGTTGCTAACCGTCCAGTTGATTTTTTTTTCAAAATCGTGCTTGCGAACAGCGCAATGTTGTTTATAGCATATCTTACAGGAAAACTCTTCGCAACCATCTGTGTGCACAAATAGTTCAACCGTTTCACCAAATTCATTTTGTATCAGGCTGGCAAGTGTCTCCATTTCTTCATGAGCCTCATTTATATTCAGATACCAGGGCACGGTAAGATGGCAATCGCAATGCAACGTGCTGCCATATTTTATAAATCGTAAATTGTGCAGGTCTATCCAGTTTTCCCTCCTGTTCTTATTCAGTAGCGCTACCAGGTTCTTCAGCAACCGGATATCTGCCTCGTCCATAATGCCCGCCACAGATGCCCGGGTGATTTTATAGCCGGTGTAAATGATGATCAGACCGAACACACATGCAACCATGCTATCCAGCCACATAGCATGCGTGAAGTAAAGCAGGAGCAGCCCTGCGAGGATTGCCAGGGTACTGTAGGTATCGGTTTTCAGATGCCGGCCGCTTGCGATCAATAATAACGAGTTGTTTTTTTTACCGGTTGACACGCAAATTACCCCTGCAACGTAATTGATCACAGCAGTAGCTGCCAGCAGTATCATTCCATAGTCTAGTTTCGTGACAACATGAGGACGAAAGAAACTTTCAACAGATTTATAAATAATAGTGATGCCCGCAACGGTAATAAGTGTTCCCTCGACTCCCGCGGAGATAAATTCAACTTTTCCATGTCCGTAAGGATGATCTGCATCTTTGGGCTTTGCGGAAAGGTATAAGCTGTATAATCCCAGGAACGCAGATGCCATATTTATAATACCTTCAAGTGCATCTGTAAGGATGGCAAGCGACTCCGTCAGATACCATGCTGCAATTTTGATGGAAAACAGAACAACGGCAACGAGAACGATTATCTTTTGAAGCCTGATGTTTTCTCGCGAGGCAATCAATGATAGTAATTTAAAGCTGCAAAATACGATCGAATGATGAGAGTACCTATCTGCATTACAAAATCAACTAAATTTGCAATGTGCGTAAAACCCTTACCATATTGGGCAATTCATTAAGACTTACCATGCAGGAACTGATGGTAAATAAACTGCGTACAGCGCTTTCGCTGGTTGGCATTTCGTTTGGCATATTTTGTATTATTGGCGTATTGGCAACAGTGAACAGCCTTGAACAGAATATTCAAAACCAGATCAAGAGCCTTGGCACTAATACTATTTATATTGACAAATGGGAATATTTTCATAATGGCGCTGATTATCCATGGTGGAAATTTATAAAAAGACCCGTGCCTAAATTTGAAGAAGTTGCTCTAATAAAACAGCGGAGTCAACTGGCAAAACATGTCGCTTTCTTAATAAATGATATGACCGACGTGGAATACCAGGGCCAGGCTTTAACGGGGGTAATGATATTCGGGGTGAGTGAGGAGGAAAACGATATTCAGCCTATATCCACCGTTTATGGCCGCTATCTGTCCAGTGCTGATTTCGCCTATGGAAGCCCGGTTGCTATCATAGGATACAAGAATGCTGAAGATTTATTTGGCGACGCATCTTTTGCTGTTGGCAAAAAGGTTAAAATAAAAGGCGTCAATGTAACGATAGTGGGTGTTATTAAAAAGATGGGTACCAGCATGGTCGGATTAGATTACGACCAGTGTGTAATGACGACGTACCGGTTTGGAAGGCAAATTTTTAATGAAGACAATAGTCGCCCAAGAATTATTGTCAGCGCCGACGATAAAGTTTCGTCTGCAGCACTTGCCAATGACCTGGAAGGTGTGATGCGGTCCATACGAAAACTGAATCCCAAAGAAGAAGACAATTTCAGCGTTAACCAGATCATCGGAGCAAGTGAACGCGTAAGTTCGCTATTTGGAAGTATCAATATTGGCGGATGGGCTATCGGAATTTTGAGTCTGATTGTTGGGGCCTTCGGAATTGCCAACATCATGTTTGTTACGGTAAAAGAACGTACTGCCATCATTGGCTTAAAGAAGGCTATTGGCGCAAAAAGAAGAAGTATTCTTTCCGAATTTTTACTGGAGGCTGCTATTATTTGTGTAATGGGAGGATTGATTGGCTTACTGCTTGTTTACATTTTAACGATCATACTCAGCAACCTCTTTAATTTCCCCGTATTTATTTCCCTGGGTATCCTCAGCCTTGCTATATCAATCTGTATTATCATTGGAATCCTTGCGGGCATCATCCCTGCTTATTCCGCATCCAGATTAGACCCTGTAGTAGCGATACGTTCAAAATAATAACCCTTAACCGAAAATGGCAAAAATTCTTGCAATAGAATCATCATGCGATGAAACTGCAGCATCGGTATGTAAAGATGGATTTATTCTGAGTAATGTGATTGCGAGCCAAAAGGTACATGAAGAATATGGAGGCGTAGTGCCGGAACTCGCTTCAAGGGCTCATTTGCAGGCAATGGTGCCTGTCGTAGATACCGCTTTAAAAAGAGCAAATACATTGATTGATGAGATTGATGCTTTTGCCTTCACACAATCTCCGGGATTAATTGGCGCATTACTGGTAGGAACCGAATTTGCAAAATCGTGTGCGCTTGCCTGCTATAAACCACTTATTGCTGTACATCACATGCAGGCGCATGTGTTAGCCAATCTCATTCAGTCAAAAGACAGGAAAAACCCGATTCCATCATTTCCATTTTTATGCCTTACCGTTAGCGGCGGGCATACGCAAATAGTTGTTTGCCATGATTATCTCAATATGAAAGTAATCGGCCAAACATTGGATGATGCGGCAGGTGAAGCATTCGACAAGTCAGCAAAGATCCTTGGACTACCCTACCCTGGTGGGCCACTGATCGATAAATATGCGGGAAACGGTAGCCCGGATAAGTATAAATTTCCTGAACCCAAAATAGAAGGATTGAATTTTAGTTTCAGCGGCCTCAAAACAGCAATTCTCTATTTTGTGAACGATCATAAAGAAAAAAATAAAAATTTTGTAGCAGAAAATATGGCCGATATATGTGCGTCCATTCAATCGCGGATCATTTCAATCTTATTGAACAAACTAAAAAAAGCATCACAGCAGACCGGCATAAAAGATATTTGCATTGCAGGAGGCGTGAGCGCCAACAGCGGACTGCGAAAAGCATTGGGGGAACTTGGACAAAAAGAAGGATGGAACACTTTCATTCCTGCATTTGAATATTGCACCGACAATGCAGCAATGATTGCCATAACTGCCTATCATAAATATCTGGCCGGGCAATTTGAAGATCTGTCTGTTGTACCTTCAGCCCGCTCTGTTTTTTAAAATATTATTTCTTGCCAAACAATTACTTTCAGTTTAAAAAATTTATCGTTTACCAGGATAAATGCAGTATGAAAGTGTGCACGGATTCCTGTTTGTTTGGTGCGTGGATGGCCGATAAACTCGCGAAAAAAAATATTAACGCCCATACAATTCTTGACATCGGAACCGGCACAGGATTACTGAGCATGATGCTTGCACAAAAAACTGATGCAACAATCGATGCAGTTGAAATAAATGAAGATGTGTTTATGCAAGCCAGGGAAAACGTTAACGCCTCCCCCTGGAAGGATCGGATTAATATTTTCCAGAAGGATATAAAAAATTTTAGCCCCGGCAAAACTTACGATCTGATTATCTGTAATCCTCCGTTCTATGAAAATGATCTCCGGTCACCAGATGATCAAAAAAACGTTTCAAAACATAGCGAACTGCTGAACATGGATGAATTGTTTGAACTAACCTGTAATTTACTCAAAAACAACAGCCATTTTGCAATACTGCTTCCTTTTCATCGAAGCAACGACGCAAAACAAACTGCACTCAAACACAGCTTATACTTACGGGAAAATCTTTTCGTAAGACAAAGTACCAATCATAATTTTTTCAGGAGCATACTGATGTTTCATAAAGAAAAGGCAGAAACAACGAACAGCGAAATTTCAATAAAAAATAACGGCAATGTGTACACGAAGGAGTTCATTGAATTGCTGAAAGATTATTACCTTCATCTGGGATGATGTAAGAAGTAGGATGTAGAATAGACCCGACACTAATCAATATTGACCACTGACAACTCACCATTCACTACTCACGCTCACTTTCCCGCATACCCTTTCATGTATGCGAACAGTTCGGTCAATTTCCCTTTCTTCACAATAGTTGCCTTTTCTATGTCTTTCGCATTTCCCCTGAGCAAATCTTTAAGCACAAATTTTATTAGCTGTTCGCCGAAATAACGGGATGCATCCCTGGGTAGTTCATTTGGCAGATTACCAACAGCCATCACATCTGTTGAATTCTGCAAATAGGGTTTGGTTAATTTACCGGAGAACCTATCCACTCCGTAAATGGGATTTTCCATAGTCGCGTCCATTATATTACAAGGCACCGATCCGTTTCGGTCATCCGATATATCAGCGATAGTAGTGATTCTAAAGTCCGGAGATTTCAAATCATCCAATTCAAATAGCCGCGGAATTCTTTCTTCCCAATATACGCCATTGAGCAAGATGTCCGTCTCACCAATGTATTTTTTAAAAACGCATTCATATGTATCCGGGTGCTCATGAAAGCTATTTCGGTTATACTTGCCCGTTAGTTTCTCCCTGTACAGATCGGCTCCTTTCAAATGTACATAAACAGGATATTCAAATTTATTTTCCAGGTATTCATCCGGCTCGGCCTCATGAATTTCCATAAGATTCATGATTTCAAGTATGCCATGAGCCACCCTGCCACTGCCTGTTACCGCAACTTTCAGCAAGGGGAGCTTTAATCCAAAATACGTATGAATAAGTTGTTGAAAATTCCTTTGTTTGTACACGCGCCCAAGCTTGAAAGAGCCCGTCCTGTTGCCATAAGCCATCATGCCATTGTGCGCACCTACCACGCCTGCAAAAAAACCAAAGCCTATGATCCGTGTACCATCCTCATGTTCGAGGCATTCGTAGTCAATCAGTGTAATTTTCTTATCGATAATGGTTCTCAGTAATTTTTGATTGTACAGCTGTAATTTTTTCGTGTGGGAAAAAAACAGATAGGTCTTTCCCGGAATCAGCATATCCACCGGTACTTCCTTTATTCCAAATAAAATGTCGCATTCGCTGAGATCTTCCGCAATAACAATACCGGCATCGGCATATTCCCTGTCCTTAAAACATCTGGTATCGCTGTGTTGCACTCTTATTTCAATATTAAAATTTTGTTGCACCCATTTGCATTGAGGCGGTGTAAGCGCTACCCTGTTATCCGGCGGAATTTTTCCTTCCCTTATCAGACCGATTTTTATCATATCTTTTTTTTCGAACGCAGCAAATTACACCTTCTGTAATAAACGAATAAGAGTTTGGAGAGATAGACTTTAATCTGTAATATTGCACCCCTTCCGGCTAATGCCGGACAACGCCCGGATGGCGGAATTGGTAGACGCAGCAGACTCAAAATCTGCCGTTCGCAAGGATGTGCAGGTTCGATTCCTGTTCCGGGCACAGTGGAAAGCTCATCGAAAGATGGGCTTTTTTAGTTTTATCTGTGATCTTTTCTGCAGTTGTTGATCTTAAGCTGCTTTTCAGAAAAAATGGTTGAATCTCTGCCGGCAAGTTTCAGAATCTTTCCTAAAATATTTATTTTCGGGAATAAATGCGCCAAAACTTGTTGAAGCCACTTACCTGTTTTCTTGCCTCCATTTGCTGCATTAATTTTCTTTCAGCACAGGAAAATATTGCCGCCAACAATGCCTATATTATTACTTGTATGGCTGCCAAATATCATGTACAGCCGCGACCGGTAGATGACTCATTCTCCGCAGATGTTTTTAATCAATTGCTGCAAAATCTGGATGAAGACAAAATTTACTTCACTCAAAAAGATATTAACACACTGGCAAAATATAAATTCGATATCGACGATGAAATAAAAAATAAACAGCCGGCCTTTTTAGACGCCGTAACAAAAATTTTTAAAGATCGCATCACTGAAGCAGATAGCCTGATCGATGATATTTGTAAAAAGCCATTCAATTTTTCTTTATCCGAAAAAATATCGGATGCAGAAGACACCAGCTTCCCCGCAGACGACAAAGCTGCGCGCATCAAATTATACAAGAATCTCAAGGCAGAAGCTCTCGACATTATTACCAACACCGACAGTCTCACCCGAATGAGTCCCCAACTGCTAAAAAAATTTGTTGACAGCATAGAACCGGAAGCAAGAGCCAAAGCCGCACAGTCGATGAAGCATGCCATTGATATAATATTGAAAAGTGCTGCAGGGGTGCCGGCAACCGTTGGCAACGAATATTGTAAAGCCATTGCAGTTTGTTACGATCCTCACTCTGAATATTTTCCGTTAACCGAAGAAGAGAATTTCGAAAGTGAGTTAGGCCAGGATCAGATGGTATTTGGCTTTCGATGTAAAGAAGAAGATGATGGGTCTGTTAAAATAGAGAGCATTATGCCCGGCAGCCCTGCGTTTAAGAGCGGCCAAATGAACAAAGGTGATAAGTTTATTTCAGTTCAATGGGAAAATAAGCTTCCAATTGACGTGAGTAATGCCGGATTGAAACAGTTTTATGAAGTACTTGAAATGAGCAATCATGATAAGGCGACTTTCAAAATAAAAAAGCCTGATGGAACGGTGCGAACTGTTGTACTAATGAAGCAAAAAATGCAGGATGATGATGATGAAAACAGGGTAAAGGGCTTTTTATTGAAAGGAAGTAAAACAATAGGTTTTATTTCGCTCCCGGCTTTTTATGCAGATTGGGAAGATGAAGGTACCGGCGTCAATGGCTGCGCCAACGATGTGGCGAAAGAAATTTTAAAACTCGAAAAAGAAAACATCCAGGGCCTGATTATCGATCTGCGTTATAACGGTGGTGGATCAATACAGGAAGCAGTAGAACTGTCGGGAATTTTCATTGACATTGGCCCGGTAGGCATGTATAAAGACAGGGATGAGAAAATTTATACGCTGAAAGATGTGAACCGCGGTACTATTTACGATGGTCCGCTGATGATAATGGTAAACGGATATACTGCTTCTGCAGCAGAAATGGTTGCCGGCACATTACAGGACTATCATCGCGCGGTGATCATTGGCTCGGATACATATGGTAAAGCTACTGCCCAGGTAGTGCTTCCAATGGACACTACGCTTACGCCCGATAAAGACCCGGATAAAATAAAAACCGATAGTTATTTTAAAGTAACCATTTCCGAGTTATATCGCGTAACAGGAAATACTGCACAGGCAAAGGGTATAGAACCGGATATTGTTTTGCCGGATATTCCTGAACTGCATCCACAACGGGAAGTGAATAATCTTCATGTACTCACAACGGCGCCCATTGATGGCAATAAATATTTTCAACCTTACCCGGCTATTAATATTTCCGGTATGAAAAGTCTTGCAGACAGAGAGGTAAATACCTCACCATTTTTTCAAAAGCTGAAAAGTTATGCAACTTTATTAAAAGACGAATCAAATGAAAATGCAACAAGCCTTAGATTATCAGACCTCATAACGGAACAAAAAGAAGAGGAAGAAAAAAATATTTCGGATGATACCACTGTACACATAAAATCATCGTATACGGTAGATAATAATTCTTTTGACAAAGCGCAGATGCTTTTTAACGATGATGAAAAAGAAGTGAATGCGCAATGGATAAAATATTTGAACCAGGATCCCTGGCTGGCTATTGCCTACGACGCCATTTTGCTTATGACAAAATAATTTATTAAGTTCACTTTTCATTTTACCAAAACAGCTATGAAACAAAAGTTTTTACTCCTCTCTGTATTTATCACGATCACTGTTTTTTCATTTGCGCAGGATCTTTCCAATCCCGGTGATTACATGACCGCAATAACGAATGCGCAAAATGACATGAACCAAAAATACATGGCTTATATGAGCGCCACGGCACACGTGCGCAGGGCAAGAAAGATCGACAAAATGCGACAGGCCGCTTTAGAAAGCATCCAGGTCAGCCGTGAGAATACGGCGAGTCTCCCTTACTATAAAGATGACAACAGCCTGCGGCAAAGCAGCATGGATTATATAAAATTTTGCTACAATGTTTTCAATGAAGACTATGAGAAAATATTGAACCTTGAGGATATAGCAGAGCAATCGTACGACGAGATGCAGGCATATCTTTTACTTCAGGAAAAAACGTCTGAAAAAATTCAGGAAGCCAATCAAAAAATGCATGATGCTGAAGTAGCATTCGCTGCCAAATATAATGTAAACCTGATTGAACAAAAGAGTGAACTCGGCGAGAAACTTGGAATGGCCGGCAAGCTCAATCATTACCGCAATCAGCTTTATCTCATGTATTTTAAATGCAACTGGCAGTATGGTGAAATTATAAAAGCAATGAATGACGGCAAGATTACTGAAGCAGAACAGGGTCGTAACTCTATGATCCGCTTTGCAGGAGAAGGCCTCGCAGGTCTCGACTCCCTGAAAAGTTTTGACGGTGATCCTTCTATGGCCCTGATGTGCAAAGATGTACTACTGATATATAAAAACATTGGCGAAAATGATATGCCTAAACAGATAGATTACTTTCTGAAAAAAGAAAGCTTCGAAAAAATGCAGAAGTCTTTTGAAGCAAAGTCACAAAGCGATCGCACAAAACAGGATGTGAACGCCTATAATGCGGCAGTAAAGGATATCAACAAAGCATCCGATCTGTATAACAGCACTAATAAAAAGATCAGCGAGGAGATATCAGATGCAGATGATCAGTGGAATAAAACGGAAAAGAGCTTTGCAGACGAGCACATGCCGTATTACAAATAATTTTATTTGCAAAGCGGTTTTGTCTTTATTTCAATTCGCGTAAATTTGTCCAAGTATTTAAACCTTATTTCTAAAAATTATTTCATGAATAATCCAAACGAAGAAAAAGAAGCGCTCAAAGGAATTTTACTCGTCACTTTACTGGAGGGGCTGGGTATCTTGTTTTTAATCTTCATCAACAGCTAATAGGCGCTGGCCTTTGTTGCATAACCTTGATTTTATCCGGACTGATAAATATAAATTAAAGAACACAATCTACGGCGATATTTCGGCTCCCTAAATTTTGCCGGCATTATGTTTCAGCGCAGTGGCCGCTTTCACTTTGTCTATTCCCTGCTGTGTAATAGAAATTGCAATCTTATCAAGATGTTTTACCACAACCAACTCCTGCTCTTCCAATAGATGCAAATGCTTCTCGATTACATCCCATCCTGCAAATTGCCGAAGAATAATTTCCCGCGGGCTGCAAAGATAGGTTTGCGGATTGGGATCGCTCTTTACAATATCAAAAATCGTTTGCAGAGTCTGGTATACATCTTCCATAAAATAAATTTACGTGGAACTACTATCGAAAAATCACGACAACGTTAAAAAATTATCAACATTCGTCATTTAATTGTTCACAATTTTCAGAATGTACCGCCGAAGCTTGAACACAGCGCGAAAAAACAGGGACATATAAATCAGTAAATAAAAGGATACTTACAAGTAACGCTTTCGTTTTCATGAGAAAATAAAAAACCCGAAGAGATCTTCGGGCCTTTTACGGAATAATTTTTTGATTCCAGGGGTAACTGCTTTTTTAAGGACAGTTGGTGTGTTTTTCTTTGGTGTTCACAGGTGATTTCTCAGGTATCGGATAAAAGAAGTTGACTGATATTGGATCGATGCTTTCATTGGATTCGGTTTTTGATTCTCATTGGATTTGGATATGCGACTAATGTTCATGAACATCAATCAACTTCTGATACAAAAGTATACCCGACGACGATCTCCGGCAATAGGATTACTGCTGAATTTTTAATCTAAAAGAATTACTGAAACCGAGAGTAAACCTACGCATAAAAAAAAGTAAAGATGCGCAACTGGCAGGCATTTCAGAGGAAAATTTAAGGTAATCCACTTACGCCGACCAGCATAAATCAGTATAATATTTAATACAAAGTGAGGCCTTTGAAAAAGCCTCACGAAATTAAAATCCACATGAGAAGACAAATTGAAAAGAGGCAACGAAAAAACCTTTTTACTCAATGAGGATATAAAGTTCCGGATAAAATACCCGCCGTTCAATACTCAATATTGAGTAGCAGGAAGCGAAGGACAACTGGTATGCTAACATACAACACATCCGCGATTGTGCTGCCGGAAAAATGATTTGAAAAGAAAACGCAGGATGTTCAAACGTTTCTTAATTTTAATTTCTAATAGTCCCATCCTGGTTCTTCATGTTTAAAATCGCTGCGCTTAAGAATAACATTGACAGCCTTGTTGCTGCTGCTTGTGGTTTTGGCATTATTTTTCTGTTTACACGACACAATGGCATCGGTCTTTGCCCTGATGGTGTGGTGTATACCACAACTGCAAAAAATATTGTAGCCAGCTGCCGGATTGTTGATTTCCGGCACTACCCGATGGTGGAATTTCCTGCCTTCTACCCCGTTTTCCTAAGTGCAATTATGCTCATTACAGGTTTGAAGCCATTAGTATTTGGCGCTATCGTTAATGCCTTGCTTTTTGCGACTATCATTTATATCACAGGCTATATTACCTCTCAATTCAGTAATTCGACCAGGTGGTATAAAGTTGCCATCCTTAGTTGCATTGTATTTAGTCCGGGCTTACAGGAAGTCTACTCCATGATGTGGTCGGAAACAATATTCATCTTATGGATATTGCTTTTTATAATATACATCCATCATTATTTAAAAGATCATAAGAACAAATCATTAATCATTTCAGCAATTATTGTATCAGTTGCTTGTGTTACCCGTTATGCAGGAGTAACGCTGGCAGCAACCGGTTTTTTTCTTATCATCCTCGACAACGGCATACCTTTAAAACAAAAAATTAAGAATGCCATCATTTTTTCAATCATAAGCCCACTCCTGCTTATCGCTAACCTCACGAGAAACTATATAGTTGGCGGTTCACTTACGGGTATACGCGAAAGTTCACTGACCGATCTTCAAAAAAACCTTCATGATGTTGGCGCTGTGTTTTATGACTGGCTGCCGTTTTTTAACCAACATTATGATCATGCCGCCATGTTCACCTCACTGGTTATCACTTTTTTAATATTTCTGTTTACCAAAGAATTTTTGATCAAAAGAGACATTACTAAATTTCAAAATGTTCCCCTCTTATTTGCATTGGTTTATCTTTTATTTATGATCACTGTTGCCACCATTTCCAGATTTGAAACGCTTGACAGTCGTTTCATTTCACCTGCGTACATACCATTAATATGGAGCTGCAGCAACTGGCTGATGACATCTGACAAGAGAAAAAAAAATTCAAAGGCCGGCTGGATGGTTGCTGCCGGAATTATTATGTTCATGCTTTTTCAGTACGGACAGCTTGCCGCGGACTATGAATCATGGGACGGAATCAAAGACGCCGGAATACCGGGCTATACCGAAGATCAATGGCAGTTGTCGCGTACAGTATTATTTATGAAAAAAGACTCATTGCCTTTCTTAAAAGATCATACCATCTATTCTGATGCTTATGATGCAGTTTACTTTTTCACAAGGTGGCCCGGTAAGTTTTTACCCAATTATGAAAACAAGACTGCAGTAAATGCTTTTTTAAACGATAAAAAATGTTATGTGATCTGGTTTGATGATGGTGAGAATGATGACCTGGTTGGGAAAGATTTTATTGAAAAGACAAAAAAAATGAAGTTAGTGAAACAGTTTGATGACGGCTGTATTTATGAACAGGATGAATAAAAGTAAAGCACATAGCCGTGGCCGAAATCGTTGTACCTTTCATAAAGCATATTCCGGCATTTATGCGAAAAATTATTTTATCTGTCGCAGTAAGCCTTGATGGTTTTATTGAGGGCCCCAATGGCGAATACGACTGGTGTTTTGTTGACCAGGATTATGGCCGGGCTGATTTTTTTAAGCGTATCGACACCTTGTTCATTGGAAGAAAAACGTATGAACTGATGCAAAAGACGGGTGACAACGCGTCGCCGGGTTTCCCAAAATTCACCGAATATGTTTTTTCAACAAAGCTTAAAAAAGTAAAAGTCGGCACTACGCTGATAAGCGGAGATATAAAAAATGAAGTTGAAAAAATTAAAAAGCAACCGGGAAAAGATATTCGGCTCTTCGGTGGCGCATCACTCACCGCATCCATATTGGACCTTGGATTGGTTGACGAATTGGATTTGGCAGTACATCCTGTATTAGTCGGAGGTGGAAAACCGCTGTTTAATAATATTAATGAAAGAACAAACCTAAAACTTGATGATACAAAAACTTATTCAAGCGGGTTGGTAAAGTTGCAGTATTCCTTTTTATAAAAGTGAAATTAAAAAATCATTTAAAAGTGACCATAGAAAAAGTAAACACAGAACAAAAACTCTCCTTGATCCGCGATCATTGGAATCCCCGAATTGCAGGCGAACTAAATGGCCAACAGGTAAAAATTGTAAAATTCAAAGGGTCGTTCATCTGGCATAAGCATGATCACGAAGATGAATTATTTTATGTTCTGAAAGGACAGTTTACTATGGAGCTTCGTGATAAAAATATCGTGGTAAAAGAAAATGAATTTCTCATCGTGCCGCGTGGTGTAGAGCACAAACCCGTTGCTGATGAAGAAGTATCTGTTATGCTATTTGAACCCGTGTCTACACTAAATACTGGCGATACACAAAATGAATTGACGAAAGAAAAGTTAGAGAGAATTTAGTAAGTCAGAAGGCAACCAACTAAATTAAATTAGATCATAAACTATTCATACAATGTCTAACAAAACCCCTTTTTTCGCACCACAGCTTTTTATTAAAAGCGGAGCAAAAAATGTTAACTTTTACATCAACGGATTAGGAGCAACAGAGCTGCGCCGCTTCAGCAATGTTGATGGCACTATTCATGTATCCGAACTTTCTATTAGTGGTGCATTATTTCACCTGCATGAAGAGAAGATAGAAGCAGGAGAATTTGAGCCTATAAAAAACAAAGGGGTTACCTGCCTGATCGGTTTGTTTGTAGACGATGTTGATAAAGTAGTGAATAAGGCTATTGATGTGGGCGCCACATTAGTGAAAGCTCCGCAAAGTTATGATTATGGCTACCGCCAGGCAGAAATCGAAGACCCATTTGGTCACATATGGCTCATCGAACAGAAAATTTAGCTTTAATTCTTTCACGCGTGCGCTTCCGTTATTTTCACTATTTATGATTACAATCAGAAAATCCGATGCAGACGACTATGATGCCGTTTGGAACATCATAAGAGAAGTAATTGCCGCCAGTGACACTTATGTTTATGATCCAAATTCATCAAAAGAAAAAATGTTGAATGAGTGGTTTGAGGAACACAAACACACTTACGTCGCTTTGCTCGATGATTATGCTGCAGGAACTTTCTTCATTAAAAGCAATCAACCCGCACTTGGAAGTCATGTTGCCAACGCAGGTTACATGACCGCTCCGGCCATGGCCGGACAGGGAATTGGTAAGGCTATGGGTGAATTTTCTTTAGAGGAAGCAAAGCGTCTCGGCTTTAAGGCGATGCAGTTTAATTTCGTTGTAAAAAGTAACGAAAGAGCCATACAACTGTGGAAGAAATTAGGATTTGAAATTATTGGTGAAATTCCGGAAGCCTTCAACCATAGACGTCTGGGGCTAACAAGCGCCTATATTATGTACAAAAAATTATAAGCCATGTCTTCACCGACAAAAATAATTCTCACTGGTGCTACCGGCATGGTAGGTGAGGGAGTATTACATGAATGCCTTCTCAGTAATGAGGTGGAGCAGGTACTCATTATAAATCGCCGCCCTTCGGGATTTGAACATTCGAAACTGACAGAAATAATTCATAAAGATTTTAATAACCTATCGCCTATCCTGGGTCAGTTGGATGGTTATGATGCCTGTTTATTTTGCGCAGGCGTTTCTTCAGTAGGTAAAAAGGAGGCAGAATTTTACGAACTAACGTATACGCTTACCCTGAATTTTGCCAAAGCGCTTGCTGATAAAAATCCATTGATGATCTTCTGCTACATTTCCGGCGCAGGAACCGACAGCACGGAAAAAGGCCGCATGATGTGGGCCCGTGTCAAAGGCAAAACAGAAAATGATCTTAAAAAGCTGCCCTTTAAAAGAGTATATAATTTCCGGCCTGGAATTTTATATCCTACCAAAGGTTCAAAAAATACACTATCAATGTACAAATACCTGGGTTGGCTTACTCCGCTAATAAAAGCACTCGCACCAAATTCAGGCACTCCTTTAACTGAACTTGGCAGAGCGATGATTAATGCAGTGGTAAGGGGCTATCCTACCCAAACCATAGAAATAAGAGATATTAAAGCATTGGCAAAAGAATAAGCCTTAGAAATTCCTTCCGTCTTAATTTTTATCATAAAAAAAGTTCGTTGAGTGTACGGATTTACTTCCGGTTTAACTTTAGCAAAATTTTCAAACATGAAAAAAATACTGATTGCACTACTCACACTCACTTTGTTCGGCTACGCCACCGCATTGAAAGCACAAAGCACCAACGCAACAATCACCACCAAGCCCAAAAAATCGCATAAGAAGAAAGAAGCATCTGTAACCACGGCCACATCTACTGATCAAACTACAGTGACGGAGCCAAAGCCAAAGAAAATACGGAAGAAAAAAAAGAGCATCCTAAGTGATGCAAGCTCCGGTAATAAAGACGCATCACAAATTTCGACGTCAACCTCTGCGGTAACAAAACCTCAAAAAAGCAGAAAGAAAAAGGAGATAGCGGCACCAGACGCCACAACGGGATCGCAAACCACAACAACTTCCGCTGATGTAGCAAAACCCAAAAAAGAACGCAAAAAGAAAACGATAACTTCTGCCAAAAATACAACTGCAGCTACTACCTCGACAGCGGCAACTGCGTCAACCACAACAAAAACACATAAAAAAACGGCAACTCATATGCCGAATACCAAAAGTCCCGGCGACAAGGTGATAGGTACTGACTCAAAGGGGCGAACAATTTATGAAGGCAAAAGGGGCGGTCATTACTACATCAACTCCAGCGGTAACAAAGAATACATAAAGAAAGATAGTTAGTAAAAAAATTATATAAGAAGAGCCCCGTCAAGTGACGAAGCTTTTCTTATATAAACATAACGTACATGATTACCCGTAATTTTGAGTTTTACAATCAACAAACAAACATGTCACTTCAGTTAGGCAGAAAAAAATTCGGAAATGAATCCAACAAAGGCAATGTGTTAACAAAAGAGGAAGCGATGCAACTTTTTCATGAGTGGGTGTTGAATCCCCGGTTACAACTGCATATGAAGCAGGTAGCCCATCTGATGAAATGCTGGGCAGATGAAAAAGAACATTTAAGTGACGAAGATCAATGGAAATGGGAAATGGCGGCACTGCTGCATGATGCCGATTGGGATCAATGGCCGGAGCAACATTGCAAAAAGATAATTGAAGAACTGGAAAGAAGAAATGTCGATCCTGAGATCATTCATGCGATTGCATCGCACGGCCCGAATCATTTTGGAGTGGAACCTGAAACCGCTATGGATAAAATGCTGTATGCTTTTGATGAGTTATCCGGATTGATACATGCCTATTCACTAATGCGCCCCGAAGGATATAAGGGAATGGAATTAAAGGGCGTAAAAAAAAGATTAAAGGAAAAATCCTTTGCGGCCAATGTTTCCCGTGAAGAGATCAGTGATGCATGCTACCGCGCCGGTATTTCATTGGACGATATCATCAATTTTATTATTCCACGGCAGGCTGAAGTAAGCTGATCCGGCGACTAACGTACATGGATAAACGAAATTCTTATTTCGTCGTAGTGCGGCCCATTAATTCAGACGCTCTTTTTGCCAACATTTTCCTTTTACTTTTCAAAACCGGTGTAAATAGCAGAGCAGCCATGATTCCACAAAACCCTTCAATCAATACAGTCAGCGGTGCACCGATAAGATGTGCCATAGAGCCAATCAGCAAACCGCCGATCGGCTGCATGCCCAAAAATGCCATTACATAATAGCTAACCACTCTTCCACGCATATGTTCGTCTACGTGCGTTTGAATGTAAGTATTCGTTGCTGCAATTTCTACCAGCAAGCCGCTTTCGGCAACCATTATTAACACCAGTGCCACCTGCAGATTTTTGGTGTACGAAAATGCCACAAGCCCTGTGCTAAATATCAAAGCGGCATAAGAAATTATTTTCAGAAAATCTTTTCCGGGCTTCAATGTTGCAATAAAGACGGCTCCCATCAGCGCACCCAAACCTGAAATACTGTTGAGCCAGCTAAACGTGGTTACGTTTCCTTTAAAGACAGATGCGGCATAGATTGGCAATAAATTGGTATAGGGTAATACAAGCAAACTCATTGCTGCGGCTAACAATACTGCCGACCGTAATCCGGAATTTTTTCTCACATAATGAAATCCTTCCTTCAAACCAGACCATAATGACTCTGTATTCTTTGGCCGGAGCGGAACATTGATTTTCATTAATAACAATGAAATAATAACCGCCAGGAAACTCAGAAAGTTGATGAGGAAACAAATGTCTTCACCATAACTGCTTAATAAAATTCCTGCTACGGCCGGACCAACAAGTCTTGCAAAAGTTACCATGGATGAATTCAATGCAATGGCGTTGGGCAAATGTTCTTTTTCTTCAACCAATACAATCATCAATGATTGCCTCGACGGTGTATCAAACGCATTGATACTACCCAGCATTACACTGAGTACAATTATGATCCATACATTATAGTTGCCCATCCATATCACAAAAGCAAGAATACCCGCCTGAACCATGGAGGCAATTTGCGTAAACAATAAAGTGCGGTAGCGGCTATGCCTGTCTACATAAGTACCGGCATAGGGCGATAAAAGCAGCACCGGTATTTGCCCGGCAAATGCCACCAAACCCAGCATGAATGCAGAATGCGTAAGTTGGTATACCAGCCAGCTTACGGCAATCCGTTGCATCCATGTGCCGATCAATGATATAGCCTGTCCTGAAAAATATAACCGAAAATTGTAGTACCGCAGAGCTCTTAGGGCTGTCGGCAATCTTATTACTGCCATCTGGAACACAAATTTAAATCTACCCGGATAATTTACATCTGACGCTTTTTAATAAATCCGGCTTTGGTTTGCAGGGAAATTTTTACATTGTAACAGATTAATAGAAACCATTTATGATTAAAAAGGATAAACGTATCGACGAGTACATTACAAAGTCGGAGGCTTTTGCAAAACCCGTTCTATTACATATTCGCAAGCTGGTACACCAGGCATGCCCTGACGTAGAGGAAAACATAAAGTGGGGTTTTCCACATTTCGATTACAAAGGAATCATGTGCAGTATGGCTTCTTTTAAAAATCATTGCGCCTTTGGCTTTTGGAAAAGCTCACTCATGAAAGATGCAAAACAAATGATTGGGAATAATGAATACGCCATGGGGCATTTGGGCAAAATAAAAAGCCTGCAGGATCTGCCTCCCGATAAAAAAATAATAGCATGGGTTAAAGAAGCCATGAAGCTGAATAATGATGATATAAAAGTCCCGGAAAGACCCAAAAAAGATAAAAGGGAAATCGTAGTACCTGATGCTTTACAAACCGCATTATACAAAAACAAAAAAGCATTGGAACATTTTAGCAACTTTCCTCCTTCTCGCAAACGCGAATACATTGAATGGATCACCGACGCAAAAACAGACGACACCAGGGAGCGGCGCATCGCTCAAACGATACAATGGGTTTCGGATGGTAAAGGGCGGAACTGGAAGTATGAGAGAAAGTGATGGCAACGGGGATCCTAACAACCATTTGGCGACGAAACAAAGAGAATATAAATTATGGAATTCCCAACGAGCGGGTGGTTTATTGAATTGAAAAGAATTCATATGACAAAGTTGTCCTTGTTTATGCTGCTTATTGCGTCGCTTATTATTTCGTAGCCTATGGGTAATATCAGAGTCAATTATGACCGGATGGAACATGCCGCTGTCGAAAACTTTTTCATCCCTCCCATTGTTGGCGCAACTTTACCTGGTTTTTTCTCATTTCAATGATCAGGGCTTCCCGGAAATAAAAGCCCGGACAACTGTTTTCTCTGGTGCAGCCAACGTTGTGGTTAGATATCTTATAAGGTCTGGCGGCAAATAACAAACCCTATTATGGCCAACCGATAATATCATTTGATTGACAACTTTCATTAAACAAAAATTTGATTTAGCCTAAAATTCCGGCAAACAAATTTCTTGTGAATAAACTTCACTCTCTCTCCGCATCAGTTGAAAAATAAATTCAACGGCTATAGGTAAAATGGCCATTTGCATCACCATTAGGTTTGAACCCGCTATATTATGCCCGGAAATATTCGTTCCTGAAACTCCGATAACAAACTAAATCTTATGTTGGCCATGATTCCTTTCAAAAAGGATGCACGGAAGTCGTTGGAAAAGTAACTTCAAAGGTATATTTTGCATGCGTGAACATCGCAAACCCATACGATCAGTACAGTGCAATAATTTCATTGCTATTAAATAAACAAAAAATTTAATCGTTTTAGTCAATATTTTCGTATAGCTGTCGTTTTCCAAATCATACTTATGCTTTTCGACTCTTTTCAATTCCTCTTTTTCTTCCTGATTGTAACCACTCTGTATTTTGTGCTGCCCTTTAGGACCCGGTGGTTTATGCTTTTGATAAGCAGTTGCTATTTCTATATGGCTTTTGTTCCCATATATATACTGATATTGATTTTTACTATAATTATAGATTACTTCGCCGGAATATTTATTGAGGGGGTATCCGGAAGAAAACGCAAACTTTTTCTCGTATGTAGCCTGGTAGCAAATATCGGAGTGCTTTCATTCTTTAAATATTACAATTTTTTAAGCCAAAACTTTAATTTTCTTTTTCATTCTTTCGGATTAAGTACGTCGATTCCTTATTTGCAAATTCTGTTGCCGATAGGCCTTTCATTTCACACTTTTCAGGCAATGAGCTATACAATTGAAGTATATCGTGGAAACCAGGTTGCCGAAAGAAACTTTGGCATTTATTCGTTGTACGTAATGTTTTATCCACAATTGGTAGCGGGGCCCATTGAGCGACCTCAAAATTTGCTACATCAATTCAGAACAAAATATTCGTTCGATTATGAGCGCATAACAGAAGGTCTGAAAATGATCTTGTGGGGATTTTTCAAAAAAATAGTCGTGGCAGACAGACTCGCTATCTATGTAAACGCAACGTACAACCATCCAAATGAACACAGTGGTTTGACACTGGCGCTTGCCACTTTCTTTTTCGCTTTTCAGATCTATTGTGACTTTTCAGGCTATTCGGATATCGCGATTGGCTCCGCAAAAGTCATGGGTTTTAAACTAATGACAAATTTTAACCGACCTTATTTTGCCCGGGACATTTCTGAATTCTGGAAACGCTGGCATATCTCTTTGTCTACCTGGTTCAGGGACTACTTATATATTTCTCTTGGAGGAAACAGAGTTGCCGTGCCGAGATGGTACTTTAATTTGTTTATAGTTTTTCTTATCAGTGGATTGTGGCATGGCGCAAATTGGACATATGTGATATGGGGCGCCCTTAACGGATTTTACCTGGTGTTTGCCATTGTAACCCAAAAATTCAGAAAGAAAATCGACTTGTTAATCGGTATAACAAAAAACCTGCGCCTTCATAGAATTATTAATATCCTCATCACATTTACGTTATCCTGTTTTGCCTGGATCTTTTTCCGGGCAAACAATATTCATGATGCCTTTATCATCATAAAAAAGATTCTTGCATTTAAAGGAGCACTCTTCATGCAAAATCCTTCGATGTTGATTTATTCCTTTGCGGGGATTTTAATTTTGCTATTCGCGGACCTCAAGAGAGAGTATTACAAAGGCGGCTTTTCATTTTTCAATCACCAAAATTGGTTGGTGAGAAATTTATCCTATGCTACCCTTATCATAATCATATTAGTGATGGGAGTTTTTGACGGGGGACAGTTTATATATTTTCAATTTTGACGAGTATGACCAAGACTTTGCCGGGGGAAAAAAACCATGATGTTTACAGGTTCTTTCAGAAACTTGTGGTATTTCTAATCATCGTAAAAATATTGGATATTCTTGTTGGACAAACATTACGTCACTTTTATTTCACGCAAACGAGCGGACTGGAATACCGAACCACCTACTCTATGGAAAAAACAACAGCTGATATGCTCGTATTAGGTTCATCAAGGGCCAATCATCACTATCCTCCTGAGGTATTTGAAAAACGATTTCATACTTCTTTTTATAATGCAGGAAGAGATGGTGAGTACATCTTTTACCATTATGCCGTGCTAAAAAGCATCCTTACAAGATATACTCCAAAAGTGATCTTCCTGGATATCAGAAACGCCGAGTTCATAGCCGGAAAAGATAAGTATGACAGGCTGTCCTCATTGCTGCCTTATTATAAAACACACAAAGAAATAAGACCTATTGTTGAATTAAAAAGTCCTTATGAAAGACTTAAGTTACTGTCATCTATCTATCCTTTTAATTCTGCCCTTTTCACGATCGCTATAGGAAATACAGAGTTAAATAAAAAGAGAGATGAGGACTTCCAGGGATACATTCCGTTGAGCAGGAAGTGGAAGGAACCAATTCAGCAAAACGCCGGTGGAATAAATGACGCCATCGATACCATACAGGTTAACACCTATCGCGCATTCATTGCCGATTGCCTGACAAGAAAAATCAAACTTTTTGTCATCTGTTCACCCTATTTTATAAATTTTATCAACGCCGATTCTTCCTTATTGATCGCGAAAACAATTGCTCTACAGCACCACGTTGAATTTCTCGATTATTCAAAGGACACTTCTTTTACTAATCACCCGGAACTCTTCGATGACCCCTCGCATTTAAATTCAAATGGCGCTGAAATCTTCGCTAACAAATTGGTAGATGAAATCGGTAATTCAATAGACCAATAACCCGAAGCTCATGGCATTGTCAGAAAAGAAAAGAGTTACGGTGATATAGGATAAAACGCTGTTTACTATGACGCAATTGAAACTCCAGTAACAGAAAATATTATTGAAAAACTCTATCGCAAGGTCAACATCGAAGTATCCAGGAGACTGAAAAGATTTACAAAGGTGACTGAATCGAATTCCGAAAATCATTTAGCAAAATCCACTTCAAAGTTCCCTTTTATTCTCTCAATAGAAGGATTAAAATAACCAAATTTAAGATTAGGAAATTCTTCCCGGATAAGTTGCATCATTTGACGTATACCAAGGCATTCGCCTGCTTCGGTAATTCCTGTTTTACCCAAATACCAGTCAGGATCTATATTAAAATTTCTCCACTGTATCATTTTTAGCCCGGTTGTTTTGATGAGTTTTCTCAATGCTTCATACTCATCAACGCTGTCTGTCATTCCCGGAAAAACAAAATAATTGATGCTCGTCCAGCCACCAAATCCTGTAACTATTTTCAGGCTCTCGATAATGTCTTCAAATTCATAATTATTAGGACGGTAATAGGGGGTGTAAATTTCTCTTCGCGCAGAATTGGTGCTCACCCGAATGCTGTTCAACCCGGCTTCGCACAAGGCTTTTACCGCTTTGGGATCGCTGCCATTTGTATTGATATTGATACTTCCTTTATCGGTATGCTTTCTTATTTCGATAATCGCGTCACGTATCGTTGGCCACATCAGCAAGGGCTCGCCCTCACACCCCTGGCCAAAACTGACAATTGGAAATGGCGCACTTTCCAGATGAGGCACGGTATATTCAACAATTTCTTCGGCAGTAGGTTTGAACGTAAGCCTCTCTTGCGTAGACACTATCGTTTCTTCCTGCGGCTGAAAAGAAATGCATCCGATACAGTTGGCATTGCATGCAGGAGATGTGGGTACGGGACATTCCCATCTGCCCATAAAATAATTTCTTGCGGCCGGGCACTGATAAGTATTGCAGCAGTTTTCAGCTAAGTGCTTAACCAAACGGTTATGTCTATACGAAGACAGAAATTGTGCCACGCCATTTTCTATCACGTCACCATCAAAACCTGCACATTCCTGGCGTATATCATTTTCAACGCGTAAGGCGGTAACATAAAATTTATCGCGATACCAACCCGCAGCAGTATAGCAAAACAAAGGAAGTGTTTCGGCGTGTGGCATTGTTTCGTATGCTGCAAGAAAGGTTCCCGTGTGCGCAGGCGGAATGAATGCAGCAACAGCCCATCCTTTTTCACACAAACGCATTTCGCCGGAAAACACATCAATGCCAATACCGCGCCTCCCGGGCAATTCATACAATTGCCCTCCATCGGGTACTTCCATCCATTCATCGGCTTCCACGGGTAAAGCGTCCCATCCGCTTCTGCCGCAAGCATACAGCGAAGTATCTTCATAAATATTTCCTTCACCATCGGAAAACAATATGTAGGGGCTGTGTTTCAAAAATTTAATTTGACTCTATTTCCTCTTCTTCGAAAGTGGGTTCGTGCAATTGCTTCTTTGCAAACAGGTTAAACTCCCGTTCATTAATGTTGTTATCGTCGTCGATTTCGCACTGCAATAGTTTGTTGCTGGTAAAATCAACCGTGAGAATGCTATCGCGCAATATCACGTTGTTCACTTCATCCCATGAATAGGTAGTGGCGGGGAAATTTGTTTTTTTGATAAACTCACTGGTAAAAAGGAATTGAATCTTTTGTATGGAAAAGTGATATAAAATGCCAAGCAAAAGACAAATGGCTACCAATTCATAATTGCGCATTACAAGCCAGCTTCCTGCGAGTATCAGGTAGATAAGCTGATCGATGTAAAACCTGCTATTGCTTCTCCTGGTCATGTAAAATCTCATACCCAGGTATAACAACAGTAGGAATAGCGAGACCACTGCATCATAAAAATATTTTTCGCTAAACAACAAAAAAGAAAATACCGCAACGTGCAGTATCACAATGAGTGCAGATATTACATAATACGATCTTATTTTGTTGTTCTTAAGCGTGATCCGAAACTGCATATGCATTAATTTTGGATGCCACCATAAAGTTGCACAATTTATATAAAACCCTTGCCCCCACACTTGCATCCCATTCATGGGCGCTTATCCCAACCTCGGAAAGGTCAAAGCCAACAAATTGCCTGCCACTCTGGTATACCTTTTTAAACAGGTAGAAAATCTGTTCGGTCTCAAAGCCTCCCGGAACAGGACTTCCCGTATTTCGACAAAGTTTGGGATCAAGTCCGTCGATGTCAAAACTCATGTACACTTTCTGAGGAAGGTCGTTTACAACATCATCCACTACGTCTTTCCAGGTATTACCTTCATATATTCGTTCTTTGATTGCTTTATCAAAATGAGTTACCACTCTTCCATTACTATCGCTGATGTAGTCGTATTCGTTATAAGAGTAATCTCTCACCCCTACCTGCACAAGTTTTACAATTTCGGGCACTTCCTCCAATGCATTATACATTATCGAAGCATGGGAATATTTAAAATTCTCGTAGGCTTTCCGCAGGTTGCAATGCGCATCAATTTGCAGAATTCCAAATTCGCCGTGCTTTTCTGCTACGGCTTTAAACAGGCCAAACGCAGTGCTGTGGTCACCTCCAAGTATACCCACCAACTTGCCGTTGTCAAGCAATTCTTTCGTTTGGGCATAGACCCAATTATTCAAAAATTCACAGCCATCATTTACTTCCTTCACGATCCGGCACATGAACTTGTTGGTTAGAACATCGTCACCTTGTTCTATGAAGTTGATGAAAAGCTCTGCTTCCTTTCGAAGGTAATCGCTCTTCAAGAGTATTTTCCTGTCTATATCACGCATGTAAAATCCCTGCTTCCAACCATCCCGCACATCTTCATCGATCAGCTCGGTATGCAAACTTGCTTTCAAAATATGTTCAGGTGCTCTGGCTGTACCGGCAATATTACTTACGGTTACCTCCCATGGTACGGGTAGTATAACCAACGATGCTTCTTCTTCATTAAATGGTAAGCCGAAAATATTATTGGTGTAGACACTGATAGAATTAGGATCAAAACAGCTAAGGTCAGTCATTTGTATTTTAAGATTTAAAGAGTTGCAAAGATAATGCAATCAACCATGATACGCATATTAGTAAAATTCACTCCGGTTCAGTCGGGGGCCTGCGCAAGTGCAGCATTTATTAGCGGAATTTTTATATATCTCTGAATGCATTTTGAAGTAACTTTGCCCACTGAAAATAAAAGATGAAAACCTCAAGTATTATAATTTTAGTAGCCATTGCGGCGGCGATTGGTGTTTTGCTAATGTATTCTGTTGACTTTTCTACATACGATACAATTCAATCTGCCCGGGAAAAGCAAGGCAAATATGTTCACCTTATTGCTAAACTCGACAAAACGAAACCTATTCAATATGATGCTTTAAAAGATCCAAATTATCTCTCCTTCTACGCTATTGACAGTCTCGGAGCCAGCACACAGGTAGTATACCACAATACCGAGCCGGAAGAATTTGAGCATAGCGACCGAATAGTTCTAAAAGGAAAAATGGAAGGCAATGTTTTTCAGTGTGATGAGATTTTGATGAAATGTCCGTCGAAGTATAAGGATGATAAGGCACAATTGCAAAAAACGGTTTCTCAACAGTAACATCCATTATGAAGTTTGAAGGCGAACACTTATTCCCCGGTCAGTTCGGCCATTTTTTTGTATTACTTGCTTTCGTTGCTTCCTTAATTTCGGCAATTGCCTATTTTACCGCATCAGCAACAAAAGATGACAGGAATAAAAATTCCTGGATGCTCTTTGCACGAGGAGCTTTTTTTATACAATTTATTTCTCTCATCACGGTATTCAGTACCATCTACTATATATGTTCACATCACTACTTCGAATATCTGTATGCTTATAAGCATGCCTCAAAAGACCTTGAACCGAAATATTTGCTGGCCTGCATTTGGGAAGGCCAGGAAGGCAGTTTTCTTTTATGGTCATTGTGGCAAGGCGTACTTGGAACGATCCTGATATTTACCGCAAAAAAACGCGAAGCACCGGTATTGTCAATCCTCTCATCAGCCCAGGTAATGCTAATATTGATGATCGTAGGAATATATATCGGAAACACAAGAATAGGTAGCAGTCCGTTTGTATTAACCCGCAATGAACTGCAGGGCCCTATATTCGGCATGGCCAATTATTTAAGCTTTATACAGGATGGTGTCGGATTAAATGTTTTATTGAGGAACTATTGGATGGTGATTCATCCACCCGTTTTGTTTTTGGGATTTGCAAGTACAATAATACCGTTAGGGTTTGCTTATTCGTCATTGATTTCAAAAAATTATGCCGACTGGATAAAGCCCGCGTTGCCATGGGCTTTGGTAAGCTGTACGATTTTAGGTACGGGCATTATGATGGGTGGAAAATGGGCCTACGAATCTTTATCATTTGGTGGTTATTGGGCATGGGATCCGGTAGAAAATGCCTCATTTGTGCCCTGGTTGATCCTCATTGCAGGTTTACATGCAATGCTCATTTATAGATCAACGGGTAATGCACTGCGGGCATCTTACCTGTTTATTATATTGGGTTACTTCTTTGTGCTGTATTCCACATTCCTTACAAGAACAGGTATATTAGGCGATACTTCGGTTCATGCCTTTACCGAAGCCGGCCTTGCAATGAATATGCTGATTGGTATTTATGCCGCAGTTATTGCCATACCCATGCTCGCATTGTTCATCGCCCGGTATAAAAATATCCCGACGTTGAAACAGGAAGAAAATATTTCTTCGAGAGAATTCTGGATGTTTATCGGCTCTTTAATATTCTTTCTTTCGGCACTTTTTATAATAAGCATAACATCGTTACCGGTCTATAATAAAATTTTCGGAACACATTATGCAGAACCTCCGGATCGTGAGTTTGCATACAACAAAGTGTTAGTACTGGTAGCTTTCATTGTTGGATTACTTACAGGTATTTCACAATATTTAAAATACAAAAGCACCTCCACTAAGTATTTATCAAAAAAAATAGCGCTCCCGCTGCTCCTGTCCATCGGTATTACCTTACTGATGGTGTTTTTCTACCCTATCACTTATGTAAAAAAAGGGCCTGGATTCTTAATCGCCATCTACCTGGCATTATTCGCATCCATGTTTTCTGCTATAGCCAATGGCGCTTATTTGAAAAGTGTTTTGAAAGCAAATGTGCGGGCGGGCGGAGCTGCAATTGCGCACCTTGGTTTTGCATTGATGATTACGGGCATGCTGATATCGTCCGGAAACAAAAATGTAATAAGCGATAACAGAAAAACGGGACTGTTTTTTCAATTTGGCAAAGACCCGACCGGACGTGAGCAAGACGATCCAATGGAAAATCTTACGCTCGTAAAGAACATTCCGACAGAAATGGGACCTTACATAGTCACCTATGTATCCGATTCTGCCGCCAAAGAAAAGAACAGGATATTTTATAAAATTCATTTTAAAAAAACAGATAGTAAAACCGGCGCCATCGATGAAGACTTTTATCTTAATGAAGACGTATATCAAATGAAGGATAATGGCCTCAGTTCTCACCCGGGTTCCCGGCATTACTTTTCCCACGATGTGTTCACGTATATCTCAAGTACCTCGGCTAAAAATGCAAGTGATGATACTGCGAAATTTGCTTCGCATGACCTGAACATCGGCGATACTGCTTTTTATTCACGAGGATATATCGTTCTTACCAACGTCGAAAAGAATCCCGATAGCGGAGGCTTACACTTTAAACCAACCGATACAGCTTTGGCAGCAAGCCTCGTGGTACATGCAAAAGACAGCTCGGTGTATAACGCCTATCCTGCACTTTATGTATCTAATAATGATTTGCATTTTATTGATGACACCATCGTTCGGGAAAACCTCTACCTGCGACTTGGCGGCATCGCAAATAATAAAAAATTTAAGATCGACGTAAAAGAATCTGATGCACTTACGGATTTCATCACGTTAAAAGCGTATGTGTTCCCTTATATCAATCTTGTATGGGCAGGGTTGCTCATCATGGTAGGAGGTTTTATCATTTCCATCGCACAACGGGTAAAAGCAACAGACCTGATCACAACACTGTCTGTAATTTTGGTGTTGATGGGCTTGTTCTATATGTTTTTTATAGCCAACAGCTAATTCATTGCATAATTTTTACAGTCTACTATTTGCAACACCTGACTAATTGCTTAAATTTACTGTTGCAATGACTACTCTTCGTTACTATACCGTTACCCTTGCAGCACTCATATTTGTGTTCATGACAGGGTCATTGTGCAAAGTTCACGCACAATCAAAATATGGCCCGAACGATACCATAGTCACCGCCGCAGTAGTTTACGAGGGCGACACTATTCCTGCCCAGGTATTACCTGGAGTTTATGTCTGGCAGAGAGGAAATTCCGCAAGAGCACAATGGACGAGATTAAGAAATGCAGTTTATGTTACCTATCCCTATGCAAGACGCGCCGCTATCGTGTTTAATGACATTGAAAAACATATTGCCCATAATCCGGATAAGAGATATGTGACCAATTACATCAATAGCAAGGAAAAAGAACTTCGAAAAGAATTTACGGAACCCATCACTAATTTATCTGTGTACCAGGGCAAGGTGCTGATGAAACTCATTAACCGCGAAACAAATGGTGTGGACTGTTATAGCATCGTGAGGCAATTGAAAGGGGGATTTACGGCCCGTTTTTGGCAAACTATTGCTTTTGTTTTTGGAAGCAACCTGAAACAACCATATGACCCTAAGGGAGCGGATGCCGAAATCGAATCGATTGTGAAGGAAGTACAGAGAATGTATGGATGGACAGGATAATTCATATTACTAACGAACACCACGCTTCATTTTCAACTATCTTTGCGTGCTAAAAATCATTTCTTCCATTTAGCAAGATATTTTCAGCATGAAATTAGACCTGATTGCTTTCGGTGTGCATCCCGACGATATTGAATTAAGTTGCGCGGGAACACTGCTCGTAGAAAAAAACAAGAGAAAAAAAGTGGGAGTTATAGACCTTACGCGGGGTGAATTAGGAACGAGGGGCAGCGCCGCAACGAGAAAACAGGAAGCAAAAAGGTCAGCCGGGATCTTAGGTCTTGATGTAAGAGAAAATCTTGAGATGGCTGATGGCTTTTTTGAAAATAACGAGGCCAATAAAGTTAAAATAATACAGGCATTGCGAAAATACCGGCCTGAAATTATCTTATGCAATGCGGTAGATGACCGGCATCCTGACCACGGGCGCTCCGCACAATTGGTAAGTGACGCAGCATTCTTATCAGGATTGTTAAAAATAGAAACACGAGGCGAGGATGGTAGTAGCCAGGCCGCCTGGCGGCCAAAATATGTGTTTAATTATATACAAGACTTGTATTTAAATCCTACCTTTGTAATTGACATTTCGGATTTTTTTGATAAGAAGATACAATCCATAGAAGCTTTCCCAAGCCAATTTTATACTCCGAAAGCAGAAGATAAAGAGCCGCAAACGTATATTTCTTCTCCTGAATTCTTAGAAAGTGTCATCAACCGTTCAAAAATGTTTGGGAGGATGATTGGCGTGAAATATGCCGAAGGTTTTATCTCAAAGAAAATGATCGGCTTTAACAATTTTGATGCTTTTATTCAAAAAAATACATAAACTATCACTTAATAACACTTTACGGACTTATTCAACGTTACTGAATTAAGAACACCCATTATAAAAAAAATGTCCAGTCTAAAATTTATACACGGCAAAGGTGAATTTCAAATAGAATTGAAAAACCGCGTAAATCAGTATTTCACCGAACATAACAAATCAATGACAGGTAACAAAGCATTGCTTTTTAAAGCAGCTTTGTTTTGCGCAGGGTATATAGCCATTTATGTGCATGTGGTTTTTTTCACTCCGATAGCATGGATAGCAGTGCCTGAATGCATTTTATTTGGTGCACTCACCGCAGCCATCGGCTTTAATGTAATGCATGACGGTGCGCATGGAAGTTTCAGCAAGAATAAACTCATCAATAAAATGGCGGGCTTCTCACTGAATTTTTTAGGAGCCAGTTCTATCATGTGGAATATGAAACACAATATCATTCATCATACCTACACCAACATCGACGGCGTGGATGACGATATTGAAGCTCGCCCCTGGCTCAGGTTTGCTGCTTCCCAAAAGAAATTGAGAATGCACAAATTTCAACACTATTATTTTTGGTTCCTGTATAGCCTGCTCCACCTGATGTGGTTGTTCGTATCAGATTATAAAAAATATTTTTCAGGCAAAATAGGATCTGTTCCTTTACGCAAGATGACGATCAGGGAACATTTTTCATTTTGGATAGCAAAGGCCGGATATGCATTCATGTTTATCGTGCTGCCAATCTTATTAATAGGTTTCGTGGAATGGATGATCGGCTTTTTGATTTTAACAATGGTAACTGGTTTTACTATAAGCATTATTTTTCAATTGGCACACACAGTGGAACATACCAGCTTCCCATTGCCAAATGAAAAAGGAAAAATTGAAAACGAATGGGCTATCCATCAAATAGAAACTACGGCCAACTTTGCTACAAAAAATAAATTATTATCATGGCTGGTCGGCGGTCTCAACTTTCAGATTGAACACCACTTGTTTCCGAAAATATCGCATGTGCATTATCCGGCCATAAGCAAAATAATCAAAAGTACTTGCACCGAGTTTGGTCTTACTTATATTGAATTCCCCAAAATGTCACATGCCGTTATTTCGCACGTAGCATACTTAAAAAGGTTAGGCAGAGCCGATTAAAAATTTTAATTTTTTCTGTTTTCCCAATCTAAAAAATCCTGTATATTTTTGCTGGATGAATACTGCGTTTCAGCACCTTATCCCCGGAGATTTCAATGAAAATTCTCATGTTTGGATTTACCAGGCAAATCGTCCCTTCACCAATGCAGAAGTTGCAAAGCTGGAAGAGCATCTTCAAGACTTTGTAGCAACATGGTTAAGCCATGGTGCACCGGTGAAAGGCTTTGCAAAAGTTTTATTCAACCAGTTCATTATCTTCATGGCAGATGAAACCGCAACCGGAGTAAGCGGATGCAGCACGGATACTACCGTAAGACTTTTGAAAAGTATCGAAAAAGAATTCTTCGTAAGTATGTTCGACAGGCAAATTCTTGCTTTCATTATAAAAGATAAAATCAGGCTCGTTCCGCTTTCGCAGGTAAACGCAGCTTTGGATGAAAAGATCATTGATGCTGACACGCTATACTTCAATAATGCCATTCTTACCAGAGGAGAAATGCTGAATAGCTGGATCATTAAAGTAAAGGAAAGCTGGCTTGCCGGGAGAATTGAAACCCTGCATAAATCAATGCCATAATTGATAAAGAGTCCAGGTATTTACCTTTCGTAAAGCTTCTTTTGTACATAGCAGACTTTGTCTCCTGATAGTTCGGGTGCACCACTGATGTAAACAATATTATAACACTCTGCCATCTTGTCCCATTTTTAATTTATTTATATTTGCAATCCTGTAAAAGACAAGACAAATGCCGGATTTAGCAGTTGACCGAAAACATGACGAAGCAAGGCAGGGTGAGGCTTTTGCTCCATCTATAGCCGGCGATAAAGTTTTCATTAAAAAATTTTATATAGAGAGTTATGGATGCCAGATGAACTTTGCCGATAGCGAAGTGGTTGCGTCTATTTTGCAGGATAACGATTTTGGCCCTACGGCTCAATTCGAAGATGCAGACCTTATTTTTCTGAATACCTGCTCTATCCGCGAAAAGGCTGAACAAACGGTAAGGAAGCGTCTTTCTGAATTTAAGAAGATAAAAAGGAATAACCCCTCCCTATTGATCGGCGTACTCGGCTGCATGGCGGAACGTTTGAAATCAAAATTTATAGAAGAAGAGAAATTAGTAGATATCGTCGTGGGCCCGGATGCATATCGTTCACTACCAGGCTTGATACAGGAAGCAGAAAGTGGGCAAAAAGGTGTGAATGTGCTTCTGAGCCGCGATGAAACGTATGGTGATATTTCGCCGGTGAGACTAAATAGCAATGGCGTAACCGCCTTTGTAAGCATTATGCGCGGATGCAACAATATGTGTTCTTTCTGCGTGGTTCCGTTTACACGTGGACGGGAAAGAAGCCGTGATCCGCGCTCCATAATTGAGGAATGTAAAAATCTTTTTGACGAAGGGTATCGCGAAGTAACACTGCTTGGCCAGAACGTAGATAGCTACTATTGGCAGGATCCGGTAAACAACGAAATTGTTTCTTTTGCAAAATTGTTGGAAAAGGTTGCGCAAATTTCTCCTTTGCTGCGGGTTCGTTTTTCCACTTCTCATCCGAAAGATATAACGGATGAAGTATTGTTCATCATGCGTGATTATGAAAACATTTGTAAAAACATTCATTTACCGGTGCAAAGTGGCAGCACGAGGATTTTGCAAATGATGAACCGTACCTACACGCGGGAATGGTATATTGCTAAAGTGGATCGCATTCGCGGGATATTGCCGGGTTGCGGTATTTCTACAGATATCATTACCGGGTTTTGCACAGAGACAGAAGAAGATCATAAAAAAACTCTGAGCCTGATGGAATATTGTGAATATGACCTGGCCTATATGTTCTTTTATTCCGAACGGCCCGGAACCCTCGCTGCACGGAGGTTTTCAGATGATGTACCGGACGAAGTAAAGAAAATTCGATTACAGGAAGTGGTCGCCTTGCATCGCGATCAGTCACTGCAGAGCATGCAGAAAGAAATTGGCAATACGGTAAAGGTTTTAATAGAAGGCAATTCAAAGAGAAGCGATGACCAGTGGTTTGGAAGAAGCGATAATAATAAAGTAGTAGTATTTCCCAAAGAAGACAACTTACAAAAAGGAGATTACGCTGACGTGGTCATAGAAAGTTGCACTGCAGCTACGTTAATTGGAAGAATAAAGAATTAAATAAGATCTAAAAGAAATGGAATTAGAATCAATTAAAAACAGGTTTGGAATTATAGGTAATTCGACGGCACTTTTATATGCACTTGACGTGGCAGTGCAGGTAGCGAATACCGATCTAAGTGTGTTGATATACGGAGAAAGTGGCGTGGGGAAAGAAGTTTTTTCTCATATTATTCATTCTCTTTCGTCCCGAAAACATAACCCGTTTATAGCAGTAAACTGCGGTGCAATTCCGGAAGGCACGATAGACTCAGAATTGTTTGGGCACGAAAAGGGTTCATTTACGGGAGCTGTGGAGAGTAGAAAGGGATATTTTGAAACCGTAAACGGAGGCACTATTTTTTTAGATGAGATCGGTGAGATGCCTCTTGGCACGCAGGCAAGATTACTTCGTGTATTGGAAGCAGGTGAATACATTCGTGTAGGTTCATCCAAAGTACAAAAAACAGATGTGCGGGTAATAGCCGCTACCAACAAGGATTTGCTGGAATATACACACACAGGGAGATTTCGGGAAGATTTGTATTACCGTTTAAACACAGTACCCATACGGGTTCCTGCATTGCGTGATCGCAAAGAAGATATTTATCTATTGTTCAGAAAATTTGCAGTTGATTTTGCAGAACGTTATAAGTCGCCATCGGTACAATTGGATGACGAAGCAAAAAATATTCTGAGCAATTACCCGTGGCCGGGTAATGTAAGGCAGTTAAAAAATATTGCAGAGCAGATCTCTGTTTTGGCTCATGATAAAACCATCTCCGGCGCTGAACTCCAAAGATTTTTGCCGGAAACAAATTATACCCGCTTGCCAATACTCGCTCCAGGGAATCAATCAGGCCTCAGCCAGAAAGAATTTAACAATGAGAGAGAAATTTTATACAAATTATTTTTTGATGTTAAAAAGGATGTAACAGAATTGAAACGGATGTTCTTTGAAGTATTGCAAAATCCGGCTGCTATTAACGGCAGTCACAATTATGCAAATGAGCCTGTCCTTCGCGAGTATCATCCGGAATCATTAAAACCCGCACTGGGCAGCAGTCAGCCAGTTGTGTTAAACAATCCCAATTCGGTCAATAGGGCCATTGATGAACATCACGAAATAGAGGAGTCGCTCAGCATAATGGATGCAGAAAAAGAATTGATCATTAAGGCTTTGAAAAAACACCGTGGCAAACGAAGAGATGCCGCCAGCGACCTCGGTATCAGCGAGCGCACCTTATACCGAAAGCTAAAAGAATATAACATCAACGAATAGACGAAGTTTTAAACCGTTCCTTCCGAAAACTTATGAATATGAAAGTATTTTCCCGCATAAAATTATTGGCAGCGTCGGCTGTGCTGCTGCTGATACTTTCGTTCGCTACCTGCAAATATTCCACGCATGACGTAGCGCCCATCCCGGCCGACGTAAAGACATTTCGCGTAAATTACCTGGAAAATAAAGCGCGTTATGTTAATCCGCAACTAATGCCCCAAGTGACAGAAAAACTCAGGCAAAAAATTATCGGGCAAACAAGATTGAAAGAAACCAATAATGATGATGCCCATTATGATATCAGCGGTTATCTTTCGGATTACGCCATCAGTACAACGGGTATATCCAACAACGTATCGAGTACTAACCGGCTTACGGTTACATTTCATCTTATTTTCAAAAACACATTGGATAACACCAAAAATTTTGAAGCAGACATAAGTAATAACTATGATTTCAGCGGAAGCGAAACGCTTCAGCAGGCAGAGTCTGAAAAGTACGACCAGATCGTAAAAGACCTGACAGACGGAATTTTCAACAAAATATTTTCAAATTGGTAATGCTGTTCAAACGATGAGCAAAAAGATTTTTTATTCAGAACATTTTTATGAAAAAGGGTCAAAAGATACTGAGGCTCTTGAAAAAAATGTTCGGGATTATCCTTTCAGCTCCGTAGCGAATTTTTTATTACTCTACCATTATAAAAAAATTAGTCATCCGGATTTTGGAGATCAGGCAAAAAAAACCGCGTTGTTGTTTAGCAATCCACAATGGTTGGAATTCCAACTGAATGACTTTGCTGAAAGTCGATGGAACGGGCACGCTGAAGAAATGAAAGTAACTGAGGACAACAATACGGCCTTCGATGAACCAGCTATATCGGACCTCAAGAAGCACCCGATTGAGCAGGAACAAACAACTAACGAGCATCAGTTTGTAAGTCAGATTGAAAATGAATCTTATATAGCTATTAGCGAATTCACATCAGAAGCTACATCCCAAAACAATTTTATTCCGGAAGCTGCTTCAGAGGAAACGAGTGATAAGGAAGCATCACAAGATCAGCATGAAGCTCAAAATGCTTTTATTCAGGAAGAAACGTCGGCCGCAGAAGATGATATCCTTACTTTCGAGCCATTGCATATGATAGATTATTTCGCTTCGCAGGGCATTCAACTGAGCGAAGACCAAATTAAAAATGATAAGCTCGTGAACCAGGTAAAGAGTTTTACTGCATGGCTAAAAACAATGAAGAAACTTCATCCTTCCAAACTGGAAGAACTGGCCGGCACGGATGAAAAGCTGATCCAGAGCTCAGCTGAGTTCTCCAACCTTGATACAGAAGTGCTTACCGAAGCCATGGCAGAAGTACTGATCAAGCAAGACAAGAAAGAAAAAGCCATCGAAATGTATACCAAATTAAGTTTGATTAATCCCGCCAAAAGCGCTTACTTTGCGTCCCGGATTGAACAGATAAAATCAACGTTATGACAATATCATTTTTGATTTTAATAATTATTGCATCCATCGTATTGGGTCTTATTGTGTTGATCCAAAACCCAAAAGGCGGCGGACTCTCATCGTCTTTGGGCGGATTTGGCAACCAGTTGATGGGTGTAAAACAAACCACCGATGTACTCGAAAAAGGCACCTGGGTTTTTGCAGCAATAATTGGTGTTTTGTGTATTGCATCAGCTTTGTTTATACCTAAAACCAGCGGTACCGGAAACGATAACCTGATGAATGCGCCGGCGACCAGTCCTGCGCCACAGCAACAGCAGCAACCGAACACCGGTCAGTTTCCCTTGACACCGCCGCAGTCCTCGGGTCAGAAGAAATAATTCTTATGATGATATTGAAGACCTGTCGTGAACGGCAGGTTTTTTTTATTTTCATGTAAAATCTAAACCTCTTTAATTCGTTACTGATTTAGAATCCATGAAACCACGCCGAATCATTTTCCTGATAGTCATTATCATTCTTTTTATTGCTGCTTTTAGCACATGGATGTTTTTGGGCCCGGTTGTAAAGGCGCCTGAATCCAAATACTTTTATATCCACAGCGGAAGTTCTTATGCACAGGTAAAAGACAGTTTAAAAAAATATCACATTATCAGTGCTGATTTCTGGTTTGATCAGGTTTCTCATTATTCAGGATATGATAAAAAAGTAAAAGCCGGAAAATATAAGATAACTGATGGAATGAGTATTGTTAACCTTGTAAAAATGCTGCGTTGCGGCCGGCAGGTTCCGGTGAACCTGGTGATTACTAAATTGAGAACCAGAGAGGATCTCTCCAAAAAGATTGGTGATAATTTTGAAACAGACTCTTCAGCGGTCTTCAATTTTATAAATAACAACGACTCACTTTCAAAATTCGGGGTTGATACCAATACAGTAATGACGCTGGTGATCCCCAATACCTACACTTTTGTATGGAACACGCCAATTACTGCCATTTTAAGAAAACTGGATAGTGAAAAAGATAAATTCTGGAATGAACAGCGAAAACAGGAGGCGGCCCAATTGCAGTTGACCCTTACCCAGGTTTTTATACTTGCTTCCATTGTGGAAGAAGAAACCAACAGGAATGAAGACAAGGGAAAGATAGCAAGTGTGTATATAAACAGGTTGAGAAAAGGTATGAAGCTTGCCGCCGATCCGACCATCAAATTTGCGATGAAGGATTTTGGGTTGACCAGGATTTATTATAAATATCTCAGCTATCCATCGCCATACAACACCTATCTTCATACAGGCTTACCGCCGGGCCCCATAAATACACCATCGATTAAAACGATTGACGCTGTGCTAGAAGCTCCTCAGACAGATTATTTATTTTTTGTTGCAAGACCGAACTCGGGTGGACTGTCAGATTTTTCCAGCACATTTAAGGAGCACGAGCAATATGCCAAAGTATACCGCGACGCACTGGATAGCATGACCCAACAAAAACAATAAATTTGCTATGATTGCGTGTAATATAATTGTAATTGCTTTATTTCATTCACTGAATCATTGTTGACGAAGTCTCACCAGATAATAAGGACAAAGAATCCTATCCGGCTTTTGATCCGGGCAAGCCGGCGTTGGGTGCCGCCGGGCTTTCATGGCAATTCTCTTTACGATGTGTTAAAGTATTACGCCAAAGGATTCAGCGTTCCATTCCTGACTGAAAGGGCCGCCGCGATCTCATACAATTTCATAATGGCGGTGCCCCCCACCTGTCTTTTCATTTTTACCCTGATCCCCAGTTTGCCATTCATATCCAAGCGGTCACTCAAGCACCAGTTGCATTATATCATTACTGATATCATTCCTGCCAAGGCGAATAATCAAAGTATCCTGCAATTTATTGATGGCTTTATCGACGGCTCACGAATTGGCATACTATCATTCACATTTGTACTGTCATTGTTCTTTGCATCGAATGCCGTAATGGGCATTATGCGCTCCTTCAATAAAGACTACATCGGATTCGTAAAAGTGAAAGGCCTCAAAAAAAGATGGCATGCAATCAAGCTTACTTTACTCCTCTTTGGATTGTTGCTCGCCTGCATAGTAATGCTGGTACTGCAAAACAACTTTATGGACCTTATTGGAATTAAGGATCGCAGTCTCCGGCACATCATTTTGTACGGCCGGTGGCTGTTCATCATCGCTCTGATATTTTATTCTTTTGCCTTTATTTACAAATATGCGCCGGCAGTGCAAAAGCGATGGAAATTGGTTTCGCCCGGAGCCGTAATAGCAACTTGTTTGAGCATTGCTACCACGCTTGCCTTCTCTTACTTTGTCAATAATTTCGGGCGCTATAATATCCTGTATGGTTCCATCGGAAGTATAATGATCATTATGATCATGATCTTTTTGAATTCGTTGGTCATTTTAATCGGATTTGAATTTAATCTTAGTATCAATTCCCTGAAAACATTATCAGAAGAAGGCAGAAGGTAGCAACATAAATTCGATCTGGTGGCATGAATCACGCCTTTTTGCGCTTTGACCATTCTAAGTTAATTTTGCCCACACTTTAAACAAACATTTCTAATTCTTTAAAAATGGCATACGATGTAATAGTGCTCGGAAGTGGCCCCGGCGGCTATCCTGCAGCAATCAGAGCTTCTCAATTAGGTAAAAAGGTCGCAATCGTTGAACGCGAAAGTCTCGGTGGTATTTGTCTTAACTGGGGATGCATTCCAACGAAAGCACTCCTCAAATCTGCGCAGGTATATGAATATGCAAAGCATGCAGCGGATTATGGAATTGACATAAAAAATCCTCAACAAAATTTTGGTAATGTGATCAAACGCAGTCGCGGTGTTGCGGATAAAATGAATAAGGGTGTTCAGTTTCTAATGAGGAAATATAAGATCGATGTGGTAATGGGTACCGGAAAATTGTTATCACCAACAAAACTGGAAGTAACTGCTGCCGATGGAAACAAGCAAACGTTAGAGGCAAAAAATATCATCATTGCTACCGGCGCCAGGGCCAGAGAATTACCTGCAATGAAAATTGATGGTAAAAAGATCATAGAATATCGAAAGGCAATGTCGTTGCCGGAGCAACCAAAATCAATAATCGTAGTGGGTTCGGGTGCCATCGGTACTGAGTTTGCCTATTTCTACAATAGCATGGGCACAAAAGTTACCGTCATTGAGTTTCTGCCAAGAATCGTCCCTCTGGAAGATGAAGATGTTTCGAAAGAACTGGAAAAATCATTTAAGAAATATGGTATTACAGTGATGACGAGCAGTGAAGTAACGAGCGTCGACACCAGTGGTAATGGTGTGAAGGCAAAAGTTAAAACGCCGGCAGGAGAGGCTACTGTTGAAGCTGATATTCTTCTAAGTGCTGTAGGTATCGCTGCAAATATTGAGAATATCGGACTGGAAGCTGCAGGAATAAAAACAGACAGGGGGAAAATCGTCGTCAATCAATATCAGCAAACCAATGTGCCGTCGGTGTATGCTATTGGCGATTGCACTCCCAACCAGGCTTTGGCACACAAAGCAACCAAAGAAGGTATCAACGCCGCTGAACATCTTGCTGGTCACAAGCCTGAACCGATAGATTACAACAATGTTCCGGGGTGTACTTATTGCTCTCCGGAAATTGCATCAGTTGGTTACACCGAAAAGGCAGCAAAAGAAGCGGGATATGAATTAAAAGTTGGTAAATTCCCTTTCATTGCAAGTGGAAAAGCAACTGCAGTTGGGGATAACACCGGGTTTGTAAAAATTATTTACGACGCAAAATATGGTGAGTTACTTGGTGCTCATATGATCGGTTATAACGTAACGGAACTGATCGCAGAAGTAGTTACTGCACGCAAACTTGAAACAACAGCCCGCGAAATATTAAACGCCATTCATCCTCATCCTACCATCAGCGAAGCAGTGAAGGAAGCAACCGCTGTGGCTTACGGTGAAGCGACGGATCTATAGATATACGATTTGATGAAGTCTGCTAACGTTGATCTGTGTTAGTTGCGGCAATCATAGTGAAGGTGAAGTATTTCAAATAATGCTTCACCTTTTGCTTTGGATCCTGCGAAGTCAATAAGCAAAAGTTGGGCAGAATCCGTACTCCCAAATTCAATTATTTTCAGCAACAGCTTCCTCTCCATACAACTGATCTTTATACTTCAGTGATGGTGAAGGAATAAACGGGCCGAGATTTAGTGAATCCCATTTTTTATCGACAGCAATAATGGTTGCTTCGTCTGCCACAATGATGTTGGGCCAGTCCCTCTGGAAATCATCGAATGCTTTTGTTTTGATCGTACCATCCAGGCCTATGCATGATATATAACGGTCAGGATTATACGAAGATTCTTTTTTCACAACGATATGATCTCTTTTGGGATCGAGATTATTGCAAAATCTCCACAAAGCCACCGGAAGGTCATGGGCATCCACGGTATGTTCAACATAAAGGATCATTTTGATAGCTTCGGTTTCTTTTGATTCCATAATAGCAGCGTGCAACTCCTTCACATGATTTTTTCTGTTTTTCTCGACGGAAATTATCAGACACGGAATTTGCTTTTGCAACAGAGATTTATTCACGTACCTGATCTCAGGAAACAAACGCCTGAGATGATCTTCAGACAAAGTATCACAGATTACCGGAGATTGGTATGCGTCATCTTTCTCTTCATCATATTTGAAAGTACCGTCAATACACATTTTGCCGCCAAACCCCAATTTACTGCAACTATGATCCAGTACATCCATCGGCCCCTGTGAAAAGTAAATATCCGTTGAAGGATTCAGGTTTTGAAAAACGTCCCTTGCCACCTTTTCATAATCCGTCAGGTTATAGAAGGTTAAAGTCCCACTTTCGGGAGGATTCAAGGGGGCTGCTAAAACCAAAATCTTATTGAACATCATCTGCCCTGCCCCCCACATTGCATTCATCACTTTTTGCCCCTGGCCTGCATAATCCTTTTTAATTTTTGCTATTACCAGGTTATGAAATACGCCTTCCACGGGCATTTCCATATCGATAATTTCCGGCACCATCGTCATCTTAATTGGGGCCAAAAAGATTCTCTCGGTTGCTTTACCAAGCCACGCATCTTCCTGTGGAGGAATACCAACTATTGTTGCAGGATAAACCGGATTCTTTTTATGTGTGATGGCAGTAATGTGAAATTTCGGATACCAATCTGGCAGTGAATAATAACCCGTATGATCTCCAAAGGGCCCTTCCCAGATCATTTCGTCTTCCGGATCTACATAGCCCTCTATCACGAAATCTGAATCTGCAGGCACTTCCACATCAGGTTGTGAAATGCATTTTACGAGCTCCACTTTCTTCTTTCGTAAGAAACCGGCAAGCATGTATTCATCTACATTTTCAGGCAACGGGGCAGTAGCGGAATAGGCGTAAACAGGATCACCACCCAAACTAACGGCAACGGGCATACGCTTTTTTAGTTTTCTATACTCATTAAAGTGTTTTGCGGATACTTTGTGCTTGTGCCAGTGCATACCTGTAAGTTTTGGTCCGAATACCTGCATACGATACATGCCAACATTCCTTAAGTGCGTATTTGGGTCTTTGGTATGGATCACAGGCAATGTTATAAATGGTCCTCCGTCTTTAGGCCAGCAGGTAATTACCGGTAATTTCGTAATATCGGGATCCTCCATAATTACCTGTTGGCACTCTCCTTTCCCGCTAATTATTTTTGGCATCCAGCTTGTAAACTGCCCAAGTTTTGGTAATAATTTTAGTTTGTCGATAATATTTTCCTTTGGAGAAGAAAGCAGTTGAAAAAGATTTTCAATATCGTGTGCTACGTCGTTTAGCTTATTTACCCCAAGCGCAAGGCACATTCTTTTCTCACTGCCATAAGCATTCATTAAAACGGGGAAATCATACCCTATGTTTTCAAACAACAATGCCTTTCCTCCTTTTTTGCTCTTGCTGATTCGATCAGTTATTTCTGCAATTTCCAGGCGGGGGTTTACATATGCCGGAACTCTTATAAGTTCATTATTCTTTTTAAGTACGTCGATAAATTCGTGCAGATTCTTATATGCCATGATTGGCAAAGTTAGCTTACGATCACGAAGTTTTTTTTATTTAATGTGAAGGTGCTAATGATGATTGATTATTCACCATTCAATAATAACCACGCACTGATGACAAATGGCCGATGAACAATGCACTCTGATTATTGGCCTCTCACTGATCGCTACTTCCCGCTCACTATTTTACCTCACATTCACCGGGCATCCATATTTCGAATGCCTTCCACCTATGCCGCTGCCAAGGCCGTTGCCGCTGAATAATCTGAATGAAGCAGTTAAAGCAGTAAAATAATACCAGTCTTTCTTTGCTGAACTTCCGCGAAGTGAGCCCCCGGGTGGATACGGTGTTCCATTCTTTATTTCGTTCCCGCGATAGGCCAGTTCTACGGCTTCCGGTCCACGGTTAGTCAGCAATGTTGCCTCATCTACATAACGACCGCTGACATCGTCTATATAATCTGTAAACGATTTTCTGTATCCGAATTCCAGCCCTACGTTCACATTATCGCTCAGCGCGAATTTTACACCTGCTCCAAAAGGAATAGCAATTTGCGTAAGACTGTAATTAGGCTTTCCCGAAATGAAGCCCTCCCCTTCCGTACTCAGGGGTCGCAAATAAGTTTTTACACCTGAAGTGTCATAAGTATATGGATTAAAATGAAACATGGCGATCCCTGCAAATACATATGGCGTCAGGGTGTGAGCTCCCATTGGAGTAATATAATATACTGCATTCAGATTTACTTCAGTAAGTCCTGTGATAAAATTCAGGTTTCGAGAGGCATTTCTGCCGTATTTATCATCGGCGGAAAGCTTGCCAAACATAAATGATGTGCGTACAGCCACGTGATCGTTTACATCATATGACAGACCCAATCCTCCGCCGAAATGTGATTGAGAAAAAGTGAAAGCGTGTTGTTGTAAATCACCGTTGTAATTAAGATCACCTGCATACAAATCAAGGTGTAATTTTTGTGCACTTGTACCGAGAATAATAAAGAACAAGCTAAGAGACAAGAGGGGCTTTTTCATACGTCCAATTAAGTTTTATGAAATCGATGCGCTAACAAATTTAAGTTCTTGTTTCTTTCGTTTTCTATTTCGTTGCATTTATTCACATGATTATTTTCAACATTAACGATTTCCTAACCGATCCGGAAATAAGGTTTTTGGTCAAAAGAAATTTACAATCAGGCGAAATTATCATCAGATCCGTCCTTTTGGGCAGAAGACACACAATAGTATTTTTTCGGATCATTTTCAACTAGGATCGTGCAAGCTATTTGAAATTTCATAAATTTGCACCCCTTTCGGGTGGTGGCGCAGCCCGGTAGCGCACTTGTATGGGGTGCAAGGGGTCGCTGGTTCGAATCCAGTCCACCCGACAAAGCCCTGATCAATGTCAGGGCTTTTAATTGTGCTAATTTTGATATTGCAGTTATTTTAATTTTCGGAATGTAGCCCGGTAACGACGAGAGACCTCGTTCTGAATTTTTTTAAAATTATTGTTCCCTTCGGGATGTAGCGCAGCCCGGTAGCGCGCTTCGTTCGGGACGAAGAGGCCGCTGGTTCGAATCCAGTCATCCCGACATCATAAAACCTTTCGCAATAGCCAAAGGTTTTTCATTTTCAGATATAGGCATCGACTCAATCTTGCCTCAATTCAAATGATAAATCGCAAGGTTTAAAATCGTAGCAAAACTTACCCATGAAATGTAAGGCACCATCAACCAGGAGGCTGTTTTGCTATAATTAGAAAACAGGACGATGGTTATGAAGATCATCACCCACAACAACACAATATCGATAATCGCAAAGCCGATTCGATGATAGTAGAAAAAAATAAAACTCCAGCAGAAGTTGAAAAACAATTGAGCAAAATAGAAAAAGATAGCAAGATTTCTTTTTTGCGACACAGGCGCCTTCCAGACCAGATAGCATGCAATACCCATCGAAATATACAGGATCGTCCACACCGGTGCGAATACAGCGTTTGGAGGATTGAACGTTGGCTTATTCAGATGTGAATACCAGTTGCCAACATTCGTTGCTGTAGCATAGCCAGCGATAGCACCAATTATAAGCGGAACCAGGATTGAGATAAATAATTTAAACTTATTGTTCATCCTTTTCATTTTACCTGCTGACCAATATACGTACAACAAACCAACTGCAGTTTTTTTATTGAAGATAGCAGCAGAAACCGGGCCACCCTCCTGAATATTTGGTCTCCTACTCCTTTGCAATTCTCATCTCTTGCGGCCATTGTAAATAATCCGACCTTTGCACTTTATGAAACAGCCGATCTATTTAGATAACAATGCGACCACGCCTGTTGATGAAAGAGTGTTGCAGGAAATATTACCCTACTTCTCACAAAATTTCGGCAATGCTGCCAGTCGTACCCACGTGTACGGATGGATTGCGGAAGAGGCTGTGGACCAGGCGAGGGAGAGAATTGCCAAATTGATAAATGCACATCCCAAAGAAATAGTTTTTACGTCGGGGGCTACAGAAAGTGTAAACCTCGCTATAAAAGGTGTATATGAAGCGTATGCATCAAAAGGCAATCATATCATTACGTGTGTAACCGAGCACAAAGCTGTATTAGATACCTGCAAGCATCTCGAAAAATTTGGCGCGGAGGTCACTTATTTACCCGTAAAAAATGACGGAAGGATTGAACCGGATCTTCTGGAAAGAAATATAAAACCTTCTACGATCCTTATCGTGGTAATGTATGCGAATAATGAAATTGGAGTAATACAACCCGTGAAAGAAATCGCCGCAATTGCACGAAAACATAATGTGCTTTATTTCTGCGATGCTGCCCAGGCGGCGGGTAAAATTCCGGTGAACGTGATCAATGATGATATTCATTTGCTTTCATTGTCTGCGCACAAAATGTATGGCCCGAAAGGTATTGGAGCCTTATATGTGCGCAGAAAAGATCCCCGTGTAAAGCTTATTGCACAAATGGATGGCGGCGGACATGAAAACAATATGAGAAGTGGTACACTGAACGTGCCGGGTATCGTCGGTTTCGGCAAGGCTTGTGAAATCTGCATGAACGAAATGAATGACGAAGCGAAAAGATTAAGTGCATTAAGAGACAAGTTGCAATCTTCGCTGGTTGAACTCAGGGATGCTTTTATAAATGGCAGTACGGAACATCGCCTTCCTCATGTAACCAATCTTTCTTTTGAAGGCGCAACGGCCAATGCGCTGATCACAGCCCTTCATAAAAGTGTTGCAGTTTCTTCGGGTTCTGCCTGCACGTCTGCACTGGTGGAACCTTCTTATGTTTTAAAAGCATTAGGGTTAAATGATGAGAGCGCAAATGCTTCCCTGCGTTTTGGATTGGGAAGATTCAACACGGAAGAAGAAATAGATACAGCTATTGAAGAAATAACAACGGCCATAAAAAATTTGCGCAGTCATACTATCATGCATTAATATTGATTGATATTTTGGTAAAATGAAAGAGCTCAATGACATCATATACTCTTACGAAAAAGCCTTGTTGCAAAAAAAACAAATGGCACTCGTTACCGTCGTGAAAGTGGAAGGCTCATCTTACCGAAGACCCGGCGCAAGAATGCTTGTAACCGAAGACGGAGAAATTACAGGCGCCATCAGCGGCGGATGCCTCGAAGGTGATGCATTAAAGAAGGCGCAATTCGCCATTCAGCAGCAGCAAAACAAACTGGAGATCTATGACACTACTGATGAAGCAGATGCAAGATTGGGTGTGCAGTTGGGTTGCAATGGTATTGTATACATTTTGTTTGAACCTGTAAAACAAGATGATGCAAACAATCCGGTTCAATTGTTGAAAAAAATTGCACAACACAGAAAAGGCGCTGTATTGATAACTGAATTTAAAGAAGATAAACGTGCATGGCAAAAGGGAACCCATTATTTCTTAAACGAATCCGGGCACTCAGTTGACGGCCAGTCTGAATTGAGGAAAGAAAGCCTCCGGGTGTTGCATTCCGGCGAATCTGTTATTTCAAACAGTCAAAATAATTCGATACTTTTTCAATTTATCCCGCCTTTAATTCAACTGCTGATCATGGGCGCCGGTAACGATGCACAACCGCTCGTTGAGATGGCTTCACTGCTTGGATGGAATATCATTGTTGCCGACGGAAGACAGGCCCATGCGACAAAGCAGCGTTTTCCAAAGGCAAATAAAGTTAGCTTAGTAAAACCAGCAGATATTCTTTCTTCCACCGAAATAGACGACCAAACCGCAATAGTATTGATGACACACAATTATAACTATGACATTACGGCATTGAAAAAAGCGATCAAATCCGGTTGCAGGTATATTGGATTACTAGGCCCGAAAAAGAAACTGGATAAGATGCTTGATGAAATTAAAGAAAAAGGCATCATGATCGATGACGCTGCCAGGGAAAAAATCCACAGTCCTGTTGGCCTGGATATAGGCGCTGAGACCTCTGAAGAAATTGCCTTATCCGTCATCGCAGAAATAAAAGCCATATTCGCGCAGCGAAATGGCGCCCCGCTGAAAGAGAGAAAAACATCAATCCACCACCACGCCTGATAAGATGAATGAAACAGCCATTATAATCCTTGCAGCCGGTGCATCTGCGCGATTCGGAAAGATCAAGCAATTACAGCAGTTTAATGGTAAGACTTTATTGCAACATGTAATTGATGAAGCCATCGGTTCCAATGTCAAAGCTGTCATTGTTGTAACCGGCGCCAATGCAGAACAAATAGAAAGATCTACACGCAAAAAAAATATTGACATTATTTTTAATCCTGGTTGGAAAAAAGGGAGAGGATCGGGCATTGTATTAGCTGTTTGGCATATAGAGGTAAGTCATCCTGATATTTCTAATATTATCATTGCTGTATGCGACCAGCCTTTCATATCGTCATCATTGTTTCATGAATTGGTGCAAACACATTTGCAGACCAACAAGCATATTGTTGCGAGTGTCTACGCCAATACGATAGGAACACCTGTTTTTTTTACAAAAAAATATTTTAATGCATTACTCGCTTTACAGGGCGATGAAGGAGCAAAGAAAATTGCGAGATCAAATAGTGAGGACGTTGCAACTGTCAATTTCCCAAAAGGCGCCATTGATATCGACACTCGAAAGGATTACGAAGCATTACTAAATCATGAATCATCAAAATAAATTCTTCAGAAAACTTTTGCTCGTTTGTTGCACTGTGTTGTTCGCCATGCAACCCATCATTGCACAAAAGAAAATTACCGTCGCCGTAGCTGCTAATATGCAATATGCTATAAATGCATTGATAGCAGAATATCAAAAAACACACGCGATAAAAATTGATGTAGTGCTTGGCGCATCTGGCAATCTCACCCAACAAATAACCCAAGGCGCTCCTTTCGATATTTTTGTTTCTGCAGACACCACTTTCCCTCAAATGCTCTCACGGAAAGGATTTGCAGCCGAACCTCCAAAAGTATATGCACAAGGTGCTCTTGTTTTATGGACCACAAAACCAGGCATCAATCCATCGCAAAATCTTCAATCGTTGCTATCTGCAAACATTAGATCCATCGCTATTGCCAATCCTGTTACAGCTCCGTATGGTAGCGCTGCACAATTTCTTTTGAAGAAATATGATTTTTATGAAAAGGTAAAATCAAAACTGGTAACCGGCGAAAGTATTACACAAACAAGCCAGTTCATCGCTACCGGTGCCGCAGATATTGGTTTTACTGCAAAATCGATTGTTCTTTCAAATGCAATGAAAGGCAAAGGGAAATGGATTGAACTAAACATTCATGATTATCCTCCCATCCGGCAATCTGCAGCATTATTGAAATATGCTCAAAAAAATAATTATAAAGAAGCAAAGGGGTTTTATGATTTTTTATTTTCTGCAAAAGCAAGGGAGATTTATAAGAGGTCTGGGTATAACCTCATCCCCGACCCCTCTCCAAAAGAAAGGGGAGATTAGGGCTCTTGAAGTTGTTCATAAAATCCAGCTTCTCAAAGTTCATTACATTAATCTATAACCAGTGCTAAATAAAAATTGCTTGTAGCACACAGACTAGTTCAGGTCCTCTCCCTGGGAGAGGATTTAGGTGAGGTTTCTTTGTACCTTGCGGGCTGCCAAAGTCGTATCATTCAGAAGGGCCATTATCATTATGCTGCAGCCAATCATACTCACATTACAACTCGCATTCTTTACAACACTCATCCTGTTTGTAATCGCTATTCCTTTAGCATCATGGCTTGCATTCCGGAAAAATATCTTTAAAAACATTATTGAGGCAATCGTAACCATGCCGATCGTATTGCCACCAACCGTTATCGGGTTTTATATGTTAGTTGCATTTAGTCCGGCCAATGCATTTGGAGCCTGGCTCGAAGATGTGTTCAACCTCAGGCTCGTATTCTCCTTCGAAGGATTACTCGTCGCTTCCGTCGTATACAGTTTACCATTCATGGTGCATCCCATTCAATCCGGGTTGTCATCATTATCACCGGGTTTAAAGGAAGCATCGTATTCTTTAGGCAAAACAAAATGGCAAACGCTCACCCGGGTTTTATTGCCCAACATCAAATCATCATTGCTCACCGCCGTGGTACTGACGTTCGCGCACACCGTGGGCGAGTTTGGCGTAGTATTGATGATCGGAGGAAACATTCCCGGCAAAACGCGCACCGCTTCCATTGCCATTTACGACGAAGTGGAAGTATTCAACTATCATAACGCCAACGTATATGCGCTGATATTGATAGCCCTGTCATTCATTATTTTATTTACACTTTATTTATTGAACAGGAAAATGCAGGTAAAATACTTCTGATTAATAAATACCAGGAATCTTCAACAAGTACAACTGAGACATTGAGGATTTGGTAGCTTTATGACTCATAAAATAAAAATTGAACGCTATGGAAATTATAAGAATTGGATCACAGCCTTCAGGTAAAGGGCCGGAAGATTGGTTTACCGGTTCTGTACGCGTTGATCCGTTGTTTCAGCCAAATGAATCGCGGCGTGCCGCTGCCGCTCTTGTTACATTTGAGCCGGGTGCCAGAACAGCGTGGCATACCCATCCTCTCGGACAGACATTGATTGTTACGGCAGGTTGTGGTTGGGTGCAACGCGAAGGTGGACCTGTTGAAGAAATTTATCCCAGCGATATTGTATGGTTTGCTGCCAATGAAAAACACTGGCATGGCGCCACCCCTACTAATGGTATGTCGCACATTGCAACGCAGGAAAACCTAAATGGCAAAGTGGTAGAATGGATGGAGAAAGTGAGTGACGAACAATACAGGAAATGAATGAGCTATCGTTTGAATTGCATGCATTAACGATAGCCTCGCCGTTCTTTCCCGAAGCATATCATCAATTTTTTCGTTTCCCGGTTGAAAGCAGCTAACAGAAAGCTAAAATCAAATTTGTGCAGGTAGGCGCAGCTAGTGAAATATATTTTAATGAAATAGTTATTGCTTTTTTTATAAATCTTCTATTCAAAATGATCCAAACGCCCGCCTCAGTCCTTATTCTTTTTTCCATTGCCGGGAAAGTACTCTCGAACCAAAGCTTTAAATGCAGGTGTATCCCTGATAATAGCAAGGTCATTATCAGCCGTTAGCATAAAATAATTACCGAAGCCGAGTCGCAGAGATTTTGTAAGACTTTCCAGGGCACCGGCGGTATCCTTTCTTAACGCTTTATAGCAGGCATAGTGAAACCAGGTCAGTTCCTGGTGCATTTTGTAATCGAAAAGCTCGTCGAAGAGAAAGTTAATTTTCTGCGTGCTGTCAATATATCCCGGCATTCTCATGTAGGTATATAGCATAGACAGGTATGACACATACTGCATGTTAAATGTGAATGTTTCTTTTGTAAATTTCCGGTAGGCCGTCCGGTCTGTAGTATCGTACGTTTTACCGAAATATAACTGCAGATTTGTTATAAAGCAATCCAGCGTCGTTGCAGACTTCGTGGCAGTCAAATAAAATGCGTGAATGGCCGCCGGAAATTTCCCTTCCTGTTGCTCAATGGTTCCAATATTGAAATTCGCAAATGGGTAGTTACTGTCGTGCATTAAAATACGCTGAAAATATTTACGTGCCGAATCAGTATGACCGGTTACAAAATAGATTTGCCCGATATTATTGTCGCAAAATGAACAATATCCATTGTAAGATTTCCGGGCTAATTCATAATAATGTATGGCACTGTCGATATTTATTTGCATTGAAAAATAAATCCCTTTACTGTAATAACCCATCACCTTGGTACTATCCGTCGCGATTAGCCGGTCTATCATTTCGAATGCTTTCCCGGTCTTGTTATTGTTCATGTAGAGTTCAATGAGTTGTGATTGTATGTTCAGATCCCCGGGGTATTTTTCGAGCAATGTTTCAAAAAGGGCCTCTGCGTGGTCGTATTGTTTTAAATGGGTATAGATCAGGCCGAGGGAATATTTGGCGGAAATATCATTCGGTCTTAGGTCAACATATTTTTGAAATGCATCGTTCGCCTTGCCATATTCATAAACATAATAATAAAGTATTCCCAGTGCCTCCAGGGTATAGGCTGCATTGGGTTCGAGCCTGGCAGATTCTTCTAGCAGTTTTATGGCACTAAGAACCGTGGGTCTCATGCCAATGTTATATTCATTTTCATTCAGTGCCCAGGTATAAGACATAGCATACATAAATAACTTGCGTGCCTCCAGGTTCTGATACATATAATGTTGTTTACCCAATAATTTGGTGCAACTATCCAGTTCCATTGCGGAGTAATAACATTCCTGGCGGTTGGAATAGCTGGTTTCCCCTTTCAGCAGAGGCCCGACGATTTTATTAAAACGTTCATTTAATGCAGCCGCCAGGTTTCTTCGCATCAATGTCGTTAGCGGATTGTCGCCATATTTGCTTTCAAAAAACCGGTAATCCCTAAGAGCGTTGGTATCCTTAGGCCATATAAGTTTTTTATCCCCCATATGCTGGATAAACGATTCATAAATTTTTTTTCCGGCACTATCCAGTGAATCAATATAATCTTCTTCATTTCCTTTGCTATTAACCACGGCCAGCATAGGATATTCATTTTCTTTTTCCTTCTTCAATGCTGCCAGCACCGACGGAACTACTTTAACGAAAGGTTTGCTGAGGTCGCCGGTGATCATTGGAATCTGTTTGCCTTCGCTGTATTTGGCAACATTGGTCTGTATATAGTTCTGCAACTCGTACATGCTCACTATGCCATCGTTATTCATATCTGCCAACCCCTTCATTCCTTCTTCGAGCTCAAAAGAAAACAATCCTCTTCCGCCACCCCATTCAGCACTTTCCAGTGAAAGCTGGTTGGGCTGGCACGAAAGTATTTTATATTCCTTGCCCCATGAAGCAGCCAATGCTGACGCAGTTTGCTCAATTCCCTGTATTCCTCCTTTCAGATTTCCTGCGTGACAGGCATCCACAATAAAAATCATTTCCACTCCGCGTTCGGACAAGGGAGAAAGATACCTTTTCAGATCAAGTATCTCCAACACATCATCATTCATTCCGAAATAATTTCCGTTAGGGCTGTTGTATAATAATAATAGGCCATTTTCAACCTGGGTGAGATCTTCCATATCACCATGACCGGCGAAGAAAAAATAAACGCGGTCGCCAGGTTTTGCTTTCCTCGCTATCTCAGAAATGGCATCACCAACATTTGTTCGGGTAGCATTTTCGTTTAGAAATTCTTCAATGTTTGCAGCGGGAATCCTGCCCCCCGCATCGCTTAAAAGGAAATCGTCAAAAGCACGGGCATCCCTGTCAGCAAATTCAAGATGGGTTACATTTTTATATTTACTAATGCCGATAACTATGGCATAGGTATTTCCGCTAACAATCGTGCTATCGACTTTATGGGGGACACCTCTTTCATTTACATTCTGCGGGAATATGTTGATTGCGTGTAGAAGACCAAAAGAAGTAATAATAAAAACACGAAGAGCTTTCGCTACTTTTTGCCATTGCATAAAACATAATAAAAAGGTATCACAAATTACCATTTTCACTCACAATTTCGATAGAATATAAAATGTGTCCGAAATGCATCCGGAAAGGAATTAAGACAACGCTATCCGGTTTATTTTGGTAAAACTTCTGACATTACAAAATATCCGGGTGACACGCGGGGGAAGAATACATAAATATTTTTAAAGAATTAAATATATAAATATAAAAAAGAGGATTTTTGTCTCTTTATTAGATTGGTCACCCAAACTACCATTTTATGAGCAAAAGTAGATATTTTATTACATCGTTCATCCTCTTCTTTGCGTTGGTCAATGCTCCTTTTTCTTTCTCCCAGCCGGGTCCGAAACATTCAGGTACTGAAGTATTCGAGATGAAGGTGGATACTGCCACTGATATCATTTCATTTAGTAAAATACCCACACAACAGGCCTATACCATGGATGAAAGAGAAGGCAGGGGTATTATCAGTTCCTTCGTAATCAGTAAGAGTATCCAGGGGATCCAAAGTCTCATCGATAACCGGAAGAAGAAATTCAAGGCTGATTATTCGTTCGCTGTAAAAGATGAAAGCTTTTATGACCAGGTATCAACCGAAGGACCTTTTGATCCGACCGGCATCCGTTTTAAAGACTTTGCCGTGGCCCGGATATTTAAAGTGGGGAATAATATTTATGACACCGCTTTTGTCGCCAGGTTCAGCCTTGATACATCCGGCGAGGGAATAAGCGAATTGATGAATAACAGCATATTCAGGCTAAAGCTGGATACTTTTATTCTTAGATCTGCTAAGGTAAGGCTGCCCCGGCATTTGAAGTACCTGAACATGGACATCGAAATAAGTTTTGTGTCGTCTTATATCAGTAGCAATGGCCAGATCAACCCGGATGTAACAGTTGGAAAATTCATATATGCTATAAGAAAAGCGCCTCTCGATCCGGACGATACTGCTTATGCATCCTACTATAAAAATTTACCAAAGCAACACCCATACTGTACAGGCCAGTCCTTTTTAATTCCGAGGTCTGCGGGTTATTTTAAAAATGAGGAAACAAATAAAATGGAGCAATGCTGGGGAGAAGGGCTTTATTCTATAAAAGTGTCGGTAAAAGAGTCTTCAAAAAACAGCTTTATTAATAAAATGATCATTTATAGTTCTAAAGATTTTTTATCGGTAGGTAATTCTTATTTGATGAAGAAATATTCCCCGGCTGGCCCTACAAAGGTCATAGTAACCTCAAAAGCAAGCTCTACAAATTGAACCATAAACTTTGATTGCATGCGGCGTAAGATTTGGCTTTTGATCATTCCCTGGCTTATTTCATTACCCACCTATGCCCAATTGCAGCGGGCTTTATTAATTGGCATAGATCATTACTCACCGCCGGCAGGATATACACCGGAAAACGCTAATGGAAGATCAGGTTACATAAACCTGGGCGGTTGCCGCAATGATGCATTGGCAATCTATTCTATTATTACATCTAAGTTTGGTTTTGATCAAAAAAACATTGATACATTATATAATGAATCAGCAACAAGAGAAGGCATCTTAAATGCCACGCAAAGATTATTATCCGAAAGTAATGCAGGCGATATTGCATTCATCTATTATGCCGGTCATGGCAGTGAAGTGAGGAACAGCTTATCTTTCGAAGTCGATAAAAAAGATCAGACAATAGTTCCCTCCGATGCGTGGAAGGAAGGCGTGATGGATATACGCGATAAAGAATTGTCGAAGCTTTTTAATGAATTTATTGATAAAGGAATCAAGCTAACCGTTATTTTCGATTGTTGCCATAGTGGTTCTATTTCCCGCGGGCCTAATGCAACGCCAGGTAAATTAAGATATCTCCCGATGGCTGACCGGGACGCTAAAGATCCAGCCAGGTATGCTATTCCCGAATTAAGAAAGGGAGATGATTTCCTGATTTTTTCTGCTGCTCAGTCTAATGAGTTTGCGGCAGAACAGGTAGATGACCAGGGCATTCAACATGGTGCTTTCACATTGGCATTAACCGAAGCACTGAATCAGCAATCAGTAGATGCGAGTGCCCTGGAAATTTTTACATCTGCGAGGGCCATTTTAAAAAGTAACGGTAAAAACCAGGAACCGGTGATCGGCGGGACAAGGGAACGGCAACAGGAAACGCTGTTTGGAATAAAAAAAGGCAAACTTTCAGATTATTCTTATGTGGCTGTCTCCGGCATCATAAATAAACGCGTGCAATTGCAGGCAGGCTTTGCATTAGGACTTGCCAAAGAAAATGAGCTGGCTATGTTCAATGATCACCAGGATACCGTTTTTAAACTTAGAATCGACACGGTACTGGGAGTAACCAAATCATTGGCCTCTATGATCAAAGGAAACATCCGGGATATAAAGCCAGGTTACCAGTTCCGGGTAACCAATTGGGTATCTTCGGGTCGTCCTTTAATAAAATTATTTATACCCCGGTCAGACCTGCCTGATGCTGATGTATTGAAGTTTCTGAATATTGCCAAAGAATTAAAGCATTCGTCAAAAATAAAATGGGTTCCTTCGATAGGCAAGGGTGAACGGGACCCTTATACGAGTGTGTTCTGGATAAATGATCAATGCTTTGTCAAGGTCGATAACACCCCTGCCATCAGGATCACGAACGTAACAGCGCAAAACATTTTACAACATTGCAAAAAAGATTCTACGCTGTATGTTGAATTACCCATCTCAAAGCAAAATGCAAACGAATATTACAACAAGTTGATTCAAAACAGGAGTTTACAACTGGTAGAAAGTATCAATAGTTCCAATTATACGTTGTTTGGACGGTTAGGGATTCATGGTTTTCCTGCTTATGGATTCAGAAAAACGGGGATTGCAACCGGAGACAGCCTGGAATCCATGCCGATAGAAACGGACTGCTTTGAAGCTGAACCCGCCAGGACAGGAACTCCGGCGGTAAATGTCGGAGATAGTTTATTTGAATTAGCCATGAAACTTTCAAAACTGAAAGGATGGCTGAGCATAACCGGCCCGGATGCTACGAGGAAAGGATTTCCGTATCACCTGGAATTATTCAATGACGATACCAGGCAAATTATTGTCAGCGGGATGTATCATATCGGCGAACTCGTGTCTATAAAATTAGTAGCTAACGATAACTACGCTTCCTGGCGGGGAGAACCGAAATATGTTTACGTTTTTGCTATTGATCAATCAGGTGCAATGGAGCTTTACTTTCCGGGAGATGATGGAAATGTAACCAATAAGTATCCCAAATTCGACAACGGAAATTTAGTAAAAGAAGTCACCTTACTATCCGCTACCATTCCGCCACCCAGTGGTACTGATAATTATTTTTTACTGGCCTGCGATGAGCCGATTCAAAATGCAACCCAAATTTTTAACCAGGCGGGCGTGTATGCCGGTGTTTCTTCCCGCGGCATTATCGATACTTCCAATCCCCTTACTGAACTATTGGATATTGGTAATGTAGGCAGCCGCGGACTGCCCAAAAAACTTCCGGCGACATGGAGTCTTGAAAAATATTCTTTCCGGTGTACGTATTCTACAAATGCTTCAGCAACAAAATAAACAAACGCATTCGGATTTTTTGATGTACCATAAATAACGATTACAACTTTTGGAACATTGTCAGTCCGTTAGTCACCTTTAACTGATCAACTGCTCTAAGTTTTGATTGTGTATGGGACTAAATAAACGCATTTATTATTTGCAAAACATGATCGATTTCTCTGTTTGTCGAAGCGGGATCTATCGAAGAGAACCCAGAGGAAATTGAAAACGAAATGCAACTCATCAATGCCGGGTACCGTGCCGAAGACTCGACTCATAATTATGTATTTGAATGCGATTTTATTAAATTCGAGAAAAACAAATGGAAGCTATTACCATATTAAAAGACGAAAGCAATAATCACCGGGTTATGCAGATTGAGCTTGTCGCCAATGAAGACAAACTGTAGGATGTGTATGATATGATCGCCGTCGAGTTGCGAAAAACTGAAGATTCGATTCCCTGGGAGCAGGCAAAACAACAACTCCACGACGGATGCAAATGGTAATTATGTATCGCATCGAAATTAAAAAGTCGGCCCTTGTGTCCCAGCGGGGTTTTCGAAATGTTCACTTCTAACCTTATTATACTCTCCACGAAACCCTGATGCAGAAGAGAACTCTGAGCATTTGAGAAGCCGCTGCTACATGCTGATGAATAGCGAACATCTGTAACATCCGGCAAGTTTCTTTACAGCGGCTACCTACAAAAACGCTGATACATCATTCAGAAAACTGAGTGTGTGAGCCATCTCCCGTTGGTCGGAGACCAGAAATTATTTTATCCTTTGTAATCGAAATTTCGCTGTTAATTGGTTTGCCGTTTATCATCCCGCATCGCCATTTTCGAGTTAAGGTAAGAGCCCTCAAAACCAAATCACGAATTTCGTCGGAAACAACAGGTGAAAAAGTAACATTAATTATATTTCTTTCTTTTGTAATAGTAAAACGGATTGAAAAGTCCGGATAATCTATCAACTTTTTCAAATCATCCTTTTTCATTTGTGATCTAATATCTTTTGCCAAATTATTCCAACCGCGTAAATAACCGCCTGTAATTGTTACCAACATAAATTAAGATTTACAGTTTGCAAAAGCTTTACAATTTAGAATATTTCATTTTCAAATTTATTTAAATAAGCATCCCCAATTTTAAGGGACGATGCCTACCTACGAATGCAATCTTCAATTCATTTTTGCCGATGCATAATCCCCAGCTCACGGGCTACGGATAGAAGCGGAAAGCACGGTGATGCACTTCGACAAGTTCAGTGTAACAGCAGTGCGTGGGTTTATGCCGTACTTGGAGTGAATAGCCGGAACTATCGCCGATATTTGTACTTTAGCTCATAGCCCACACATTTATGCTCGACTTTTCTCTTCAAAAAAAATTGCACACCGCTGATGGCGAAATGCTGTTGCAGGTGGCGTGCAAATTTGATAAGGGAAAATTTTATTGCCTGTATGGCCAGTCGGGCGCGGGCAAAACGAGTGTGCTGCGCATGCTGGCGGGTTTTATGAAACCGGATGACGGCGTCATCACGATGAATGATGCCGTGTGGTACGATGCACGCAAACGCATCAACGTGGCGCCGCAACAACGGAAAATCGGGTTTGTGTTCCAGGATTATGCGCTGTTTCCCAATATGAACTTGAGGGAGAATATTGCTTTTGCGCTGAGTAAAGATTCGCCAAGGCAGTTTGTGGATGAACTGATGGATATTACAGGTCTTACGATGCTCGCTTCGCGAAAGATATTGGCCCTCTCAGGCGGACAACAACAACGGCTGGCGCTGGCAAGAGCCATCGCGACGAAGCCACAGTTGCTGCTGCTTGATGAACCGCTCTCTGCAATTGACAGTGAGATGCGTGCACAGTTGCAAACAGTGTTGCTGCAGGTACACGAACGGTTTGAACTGACAACGCTGCTCGTAAGTCATGATATGGATGAGATCATCCGGCTGTCGAACCAGGTAATTCATTTGGATCATGGCCGGATACAATCGCACAATACGCCTGCTGCATTTTTTATGAATGGCAGTGCGGGCGCCACGGTGCGCGGAAGCGTTGTCTCGGTAGAACAGGGAGCTACAGTCAACCTAACGATATTAATCAATAACCGTTTGATGAAAATTGATGCGTCGCCGCAGGACGGAAAATTCAGCAACGGCGATGAGGTGGAGATACAATACCATAATGCTGCGCCGATAATTCGTAAATTGTGAATGAATGATCACCGACAATTATAACAGATCCCACAATTACCTGCGTATATCGCTGACGGATAATTGCAACCTGCGTTGCTTTTACTGCATGCCGGAGGAGGATTATGATTTCACGCCTGCATCGCACCTGATGCAAACGCACGAAATAGAAGCGCTGGCAAAAATTTTTGTGGAGCAGGGCGTAACGAAGATACGGCTAACCGGCGGCGAACCGCTGGTGCGCAAAGATGCTGCGCAAATTATTACTGCTCTTTCAAAACTCCCGGTAGAGCTTACGATGACCACCAATGCAACAAGGCTGCACGATTTTGTAGATGTGTTGAAACAAGCGAAGATGAATTCAATAAACATCAGCCTGGACACCTTGCAGCCGGAAAAGTTTTTATTTGTTACAAGACGTGATTTGTTTCACCGCGTGCGAAGCAATATTGAATTGCTGATGCATCATAATTTTCATGTAAAGATCAATGCCGTGCTAATGAAGGGTTTTAATGAGAATGAGATAAACGATTTTGTGGCATGGACGATGCACAACCCGGTTGAAGTACGGTTTATAGAATTCATGCCTTTCAGCGGCAACCGCTGGACGAGTAATAAGGTGGTACCGATGGAAGAGATTTTATCAACAATCAAAAAAGAATATTCTTTCTACCCGGTAGAAAATAATGCGCACGACACATCGAAACATTTTATCGTACCGGGTCACGAAGGTTCATTCGCAGTGATCAGCACGATGAGTGCACCGTTCTGCGCAGGTTGTAACCGGATGCGGCTAACAGCAGACGGCAAGATGAAAAACTGCTTGTTCAGCAATAAGGAAGCCGATCTTTTGAACGCTTTGAGAAATGGTGAGGATGTGGTTTCATTGATACAACAGAATATTAAATCAAAAGCCAAAGAATTGGGCGGTCAGTTCAGTGCCGACATAGAGCATGTGGATGCGGATAAGATTAAGAACAGGAGTATGATAACTATAGGAGGTTAAAATGATTTCTGTAGAGGAAGCAAAAGAAATTATACGCGCAAATGTTGAAGTTTTACCTTCTGCAAGGATGCCATTAGCTAATGCAACAGGGTATGTACTGGCAAAAAATGTTTATTCAGTCATCGATTTCCCGCCGTTCAATCAATCTAACGTTGACGGTTATGCGATAATTTTTAAAGATGTGGCGCAAAAGCTGGCTATAAATGGCGAATCGGCTGCAGGTAGTCATCAGCATGTAGCATTGAAGCCAGGCGATGCAATGCGGATCTTTACCGGTGCCCCCGTTCCGGAAAATGCTGATACAGTGGTGATGCAGGAAAAAACAAAGATTGAAAATAACGCACTGGTAATAGAAGATGAGCAGTTGAAGCAGGGAGTTAATTTCAGGCCAAAGGGAAAAGATATTCGCAAAGGTGATGTGGCCTTTAAAAAAGATGAAATGTTGTCGGCCGGGGCCATTGGATTTTTGAGTGCATTGGGAATAACGGAAGTATCAGTTTACAGGAAACCAATAATCAGTATAATTATCACGGGCAATGAATTGCAGCAGCCTGGAAAGGAGTTGCAGTTTGGGGAAGTGTATGAAGCAAATTCTTTTATGCTGAAAGCGGCAGTAAATCAATTGCATTTTGATGAAGTGGACATTTTTTATGCAGAAGATAATTTAGAAAGGCTGACTTTTATTTTGAGCAAGGCGTTGGAAAAAAGTGATGTCGTATTGTTGTGCGGTGGTATTAGCGTTGGCGACTATGATTTTGTGTTACGGGCTGCAGCCAACTGTGGAGTTGAGAAGTTATTTCATAAGGTAAAACAGCGGCCAGGCAAACCATTGTATTTTGGAAAGAAGGAAAGCAAAATTGTTTTTGGTTTGCCAGGTAATCCTTCGTCTGTGCTTACGTGCTTTTATGAGTATGTTACCGATGCATTGGCAAGGATGATGAAGAGACAAAGTTTTGTTATGGCAACTAAAGCAAAATTGAAAACGGATTATACAAAAGTTTCGGGGTTAACGGTTTATTTAAAAGGTTCTTTAACCGGAGAAGAAGTAGCAGCGCTCGATGCACAGGAGTCGTACCGGTTGAGTTCTTATGCAAGGGCGAATTGTTTGGTGAAACTTTATGAAGAAAGGACTGAATACAAAGCTGGTGAAGAAGTGGAAGTACATGTTCTGCCTTAAAGCCTTCGGGAAGATATCACGCAAAGACGCTAAGTTGTCAGGAAGCAAAGGTTGACTTGAGATCTGCCGAAATTTTGCGTCTTTGCGTGAAATAATAATTTTACATGATAATAAAAGTATTTGGACAAATAGCAGATATAGTCGGGAGCAATTCCTTCGAAGTGACGAATGCGGCTGATACTGATGAATTAATTAAAAATTTACAGGAAAAATTTCCTGCATTGAACGAAAACGCATACAAGATAGCAGTGAACAGAAGCATCATTCAAACAAATACTTCATTACACAAGGATTCGGAAGTAGCATTGCTGCCTCCATTTTCGGGAGGTTGAAATCTGAACAGATCATATGGAAGCAAGAAACAGAAAACCTAAAAATATTTTTGTAGAAGGCGCCATCAGCGCACCATTCATTGCCGAGCAAATCCAAAAGCACAGCACGAAAACTGACATTGGTGCACACAGCATCTTCCTGGGCCAGGTACGCGCTGATGTCATCGATGGCAAAACCGTAGCTGCAATTGAATACACCACTTATACAGAAATGGCTCTCGAAAAAATGCATGAGATTCGTGAATCTGCATTTGAAAAATATGAGCTCACCTGCATGCATGTTTATCACAGCCTCGGGGCAGTGAAGGCTGGTGAGATCAGTTTATTTGTCTTCACTTCGTCACCACACAGGCGTGCAGCAATAGATGCCTGTAATGAAGTGGTAGAAAGAATAAAAAAAGAATTACCTGTTTGGGGGAAGGAGATTTTTGAAAATGAAACCTATCAATGGAAAGAGAATAAATAATGGTAAATATTACGAACAAGCAAACTACTTTACGAAAAGCGATTGCCGCTGCAGTTGTAAAAGTTTCAAAACAGGAAACAATTGACGCTGTAAAGAATAAAACCATTCCCAAAGGCGACGTGTTTGAATTTTCACGTGCAGCCGGTTTGCTGGCAATAAAAAAAACCAGTAATGTAATTCCGGATTGCCATCCGCTGCCCGTGGAGTTTGCTGCAATAACTTATTCAATTGAGGGACTGCAAATTTTGATTAACGTGGAAGTTCATACGATTTATAAAACCGGCGTAGAGGTAGAGGCTATGCATGGTGCTTCTGTAGTGGCTTTGGTGATATATGATATGCTGAAACCGGTTGATAAAGAAATAGAGATATCGTCAATTAAATTGAAAAGTAAGAGCGGAGGTAAAAGTGACGGCAAAATTGACGGCAAAAATTTAAAGACTGCGGTTGTAGTTTGTTCCGATACTGTATCAAAAGGAGAGAAAGAAGATAAATCGGGAAAGCGAATGGATGATCTACTGAAAAAATTTGGCATTGAAACGAAAGAATATAAAGTGATCAGCGATGATACCGAACTGATTCAATCAACTTTGAAGAACTATGCTGACGACAATTATGATCTTGTATTATTTACCGGCGGCACAGGTCTATCAAAAAGAGATAACACGCCCGAGGCGATTAAGCCATTAATTGAAAAAGAAATTCCGGGCATTACAGAAACTGCACGCAATTATGGCCAGCAGCGAATGCCCTTTGCAATGCTTTCGCGTGGTGTAGCCGGTTTTGTGAAAGATACGTTGGTATTGACTTTCCCGGGGTCGGTTCGCGGAGTGGAAGAAACAATGGATGCTTTGTTTCCACAGGTCCTTCATGTTTTTGAAGTAAGAAAAAATAAATCACACTAAATAACAACAGAGAAAATAGATGAAATTTCAGATGAAACAAACATGGCGCTGGTTCGGGCCATCTGATCCTGTTACATTACAAGACGTAAAACAAACCGGCGCAACAGGCGTCGTAACCGCTTTGCATCACATTCCGCATGGAGACGTCTGGACGATTAACGAAATAAAAAAAAGGAAGGCGGAGATTGAGAAGGCCGGACTTACCTGGGATGTGATTGAAAGTATTACCGTGCATGAATCGATCAAAACCCGATCGGGCGATTACAAAAAATATATTGAGAACTACAAAACCTCTATTCGCAATGCTGCAAAATGTGGTGTGAAGATTATTACCTACAATTTCATGCCGGTGAATGACTGGACGAGAACTTCATTGAATCATAAAATGTCGGATGGGTCGCTGGCCTTGTACTTCAATTGGGCTGACCTTGCTGTATTTGATATTTATATCTTAAAAAGGAAACACGCTGAAGAATCATATAGCGATGACATTTTGAAAAAAGCAAAACAGCGTTTCAAAAAATATTCTGATAAACAATTAAAACAACTGGCTTCGGTAGTGATGTTCGGCATTCCCGGGGAAAAAAAGATCACTGCGAAAAGTATGTTGCAAAAACTGGAATTGTATAAGGACATTGATGCAGCGACACTACGGGAAAATCTTTGCTACTTCCAGCAGGCAATTAGTGAAGTGAGTGAAGAATATGATGTAAAACTGGCTATTCATCCGGATGATCCGCCATTTCCGATTTTGGGTCTGCCGAGGATTGTAAGTACAGAAGAAGATCTTGCTTATTTTCTAAACAAAGTTGACATTAAAGCAAACGGACTTTGTTTCTGCACGGGTTCATTAGGAGCTTCCGCCGGGAACAACCTAACGGGCATGATTAAACGCTTTGAAGAAAAAATACATTTCTTTCATTTAAGGAATGTAAAAAAAGACAGCGAAGGAAATTTTTACGAAGCAGATCACCTCAATGGTGATAATAATATGTATGGCATTGTTAAAGAAATATTGTTGTTGCAACAAAAATTAAAAATATCCGTTCCATTCAGGCCGGATCATGGTCATCAAATGCTGGATGACCTGCATAAAGTGAGCAATCCCGGGTATTCTGCAATCGGGCGTTTGAGAGGGCTTGCTGAAATCCGCGGGCTGCAAATGGGAATTATTAATTCATTTTGATTCTTCCCGCCAATCAAAATAAATTTTCGCCTGATAAGTTTATATAATATATTTGCAACATTGTTACAATTATCAGGTATTTATTTTTGTAACAAAAAGTCAACAAGCATTAAATGAACAGGTTAATTGGCGGCTCTGTATTATTAAAAAAAGTAAGTACTGCTTTGGTGCTTGTCGTTTTTTTGCTTGCCGTTACACCGAAAATCACGCTGCACAACTGGTTTGCCAACCACACGGATAAAACATCCAACGGCCCCTCATCCGATAAAACCCAACTCAGCAAAGCCGGCTACAATTGTAAAGTTGATGACCTGGTAGCAGAAGGACATTTTATTGCTAACAGTGAAACGGTAGTAATCAATGTTCCTGTTTTCTATTCCTTTGTTTCTTATCAATTACCCAACTGCCCTCCGGGACAGGTCTTTCATACTACACTTCGCGGACCTCCATTACAATTTTAAAAAATAAGTGTTTTAATCCATATGCTTTTCGGAGTATATGAGTGCATCCTTAATTCAAAAAAATTGTAATGAAAAAAATATATCTGTTCAGTTTATTTTTTATAATTATCGCGGGTGGATTTTTTAATAAATCGTTCGCACAAAACAGCTTTTCTAAACAAATAGCGACTACCGTGACGTTATCAGGAACGGTAACAGATGCTAAAACGGGAGAACCGTTAGCACGTGCAACCATTTACATTCCCGATTTACAAATGGGAACCGCGGCTGATTCAAAGGGAAATTATGTTTTAGAAAATGTTCCCGCGGGTACGTATTTGGTTCAGGCCGGGTTTGTTGGCTATAAGAACAATGTGAAAAACGTAGTACTCAATAAAAATATGGTAGTCAATTTTGCTCTTGAAATCGCTATTACAGAAGAAGCTGATGTAATAGTAACCGGTGTGTCGCAGGCAACTACCATCAAAAGAGACCCGGTGCCAATAGTTGCGATTACCCACCGGTATATTCAACAAAATCTCAGTACGAATATTATCGATGCCATTGCAAAAGTTCCCGGGGTAAATGCAGTAACAACCGGCCCCAATGTATCAAAGCCATTCATCAGGGGTCTTGGATATAATCGCATTCTTACACTCTATGATGGCGTGCGGCAGGAAGGGCAACAATGGGGCGATGAACATGGCATTGAAGTGGATGAAAACAGTGTAAATAAAATAGAGGTGGTGAAAGGCCCTGCGAGTTTAATTTATGGATCAGATGCTGAAGCTGGTGTTGTAAACCTTTTACCTCCGCCTCCGCCACCGGAGGGAAAAACTATTGGGAGCATTTCGGGTGAATATCAAACCAACAACAAACTGATCGCTTCGTCTGTAAATGTAGCAGGGAATAAAAATGGAATAACCTGGATGGGGATCGGCAGTTATAAAATGGCTACAAATTATCAAAACAAGATTGACGGTCGTGTATATAACACAGCTTACAGGGAACTCGATTTCAGCGGATCAGTAGGTATTAACCGCTCGTGGGGATATTCCCACTTGGGTGTAACTGCCTTTAACGATCTCCAGGAAATACCCGATGGAAGTCGTGATTCGGCAACCAGGAAATTTACCAGGCAAATTACCGAAGCAGATACTGTGAGATCCATTGTGACTCCGGCAGAATTGAAATCGTATGATATCACGGCACTTCATCAACATGTACAATACTACAGGGCATACCTCAAAAACAATTTTTTTCTTGGGAATTCCCATATCGAATTGAATCTCGCATTGGAAAAAAGTATCCGGCAGGAATTTAGTCATCCTCAATATCCTTCCATTCCCGGGCTTGATCTGGTTTTAAATACCTATGCATACGATGTAAAATATTTCTTCCCCGAACGAAATGGGTGGAGTGTCACGTCGGGCGTGAATGGAATGTATCAAACAAACAGCGTGACTAAAGGAACCGAATTTGTGATTCCATCCTATCACCAGTTTGATATCGGACCATTTTTATTCATAAAGAAGACAATCAACAATCTTGAACTCGCAGGTGGAGTTCGATACGATATACGTCAGTTTAATAACCAACAATTGTATACCAAACCCAATCCTGTTACAGGATTCGATACACCCGTTTATGGCGCTGATACAGTGGGTGGGGATAATCCATTTTACACGTACAACCACACATTTGCAGGTGCAAGCGGTAGCTTAGGTGCATCATATAAGTTTTCGGATAAGTTCAGCGGAAAGTTCAATATCGGCCGGGGCTACAGGTCACCGAATATTTCAGAGATTTCGGCAAATGGAGTTCATCCCGGAACAAACACTTTCCAAAAAGGCAATCTGAATTTCAAACCCGAATTTAACTGGCAGGAAGATCTCGGTATGAATTTCAGCTCGCAGCATGTGACGATTGATGCAAGTATTTTCAATAATAACATTGAGAACTATATCTATAATGAAAAAGTTGGAAGCAGTACGGGGCAGGCAGTGGTGATTGATACATTCCAGTTTGAACAATCGAAAGCGCGATTATATGGTGGTGAATTATCGATAGATATACACCCTCATCCGTGGGACTGGCTCCACTTTGAGAATTCTTTGTCACTAGTCTATGGCGATAACCTCGGAGGAAATGGTCAGAAGATTACTGACAGCTCAAAGTATCTTCCCTTTATTCCGCCCCTACACACTTTGTCAGAGTTAAGAGCTAACATTAAAAAGATATCTCCTTCACTTGTGAACGCATTTGTAAAAGTACAGTTGGAAGTTTATGCTACACAAAACAGGGCCTACCTTGCTTTTGGTACGGAAACTCCTACTCCCGGTTACCAATTGGTAAATGCAGGTTTAGGTGCCGATGTTACTAACGGCAAAGGCAAAACTATTTTTACCTTCGATATTCTTGGAAATAATTTGTTTAATGTAGCGTATCAATCACATCTCAGCAGGTTGAAATATTTTGAACCCTATCCGGATGACCCACGGTCCTATCATGGCATTTACAACATGGGCCGTAATATCAGCCTGAAGCTAAATTTCCCATTGAGTTTTTAATATAACATCCTGCATGGAAACTGAAACCGGAATTGTAAACAATTCCGGTTTTCTTTTAAAATGAAACTATAATTTTATCTGCAATTTAAAGATCAAAAAATGAAACAAGCAGGTAAGATTTTACTGATAACACTTTTTGCTTTAGGGTGGTTTGAACTTGCTGCACAATTTTATTTAATCATTGTAAATCGCACAACATCAATCACTGAAACTGTTATAAGATATTTCAGCTTTTTTACAATTCTCACGAACCTCCTGGTAACGCTTTGCATTACTAATCTACTAATTAGCAAAAACAGGAATAGGTTTTTTACAAGGCCCATGACGATTACTGCTATCGCGGTCTACATCACTATAGTCGGACTTGTTTATAATATTATTTTACGATCGCTGTGGCAACCCGAAGGTCTTCAGTTACTGGTTGATGAACTACTACATTCAGTGATTCCCGCACTATTCATAATTTATTGGGTAGTGTGGATTCCGAAGGCTAATATTCATATTAAAAATGTGCTTTCCTGGCTTATATACCCTCTCGTATATCTTGTATTCATTTTAACGCGGGGAACAGTTTCATCGTATTATCCATATCCTTTTGTAGATGTCACGGTGTTGGGCTATGGCAGGGTATTTATAAACAGTGCAGGAATGCTTTTGGCATTCCTGGTAGTGTCAATATTATTTTTTGGAATAAATAAGCAAAAAAAGGGGGAAAGCAGCTAGTAGCTTTCTACTTCAGCGAGTTTTCTCTTTGACCCATTCTTATATTTTCCGTTAGCAAGTTGCGATTTCCTGGTAAAGAGTTGAGCACTCCAAACATAATCCAGATCAACCATTTCACCACATTCAAAACCATTATCGAACAGATAGTTCCAGGAACAATCCCTGTGCAGGTCGCACCTGATCTTGGAGGTAGCCTTGGGATAGGCAACCCACAATCTACTTTCCCCATGCAATGCAGGACAAACTTCAGCAAGAATGTTGTTGAGCTGGTTTTGATTCAGTGAAAACACCAACGCAAAATCAATCTTGCGCTTTTTTAAAAGAGGAGTAACATTTTTGGAGAAAGAAAGTTTGGCAAACTGTTTTTCAATGGTAGAAGGTAACCCCTGAACTAATAAATTTTTTTCACTCTCTAACTGTAATTTTTCAAACAACGTTTGAGCCATAATCAAGAAAAGGTTTTAAGATTAAAAAATTACGTAACATAGTGGCACCCTTGTGTATCATTGGGTTGGAAAGTGTGAAAAAGCAAATAGGATGCATAAATCAGCTGCAAAATTAAACAAAATATTGCTAATAACCAATATGAATGCTTTGATATTGAATATTTTTTAAACCTGTAAATGACCTGATTAATGCGATTTTGCATCATGATAATATCTCAGCGCTTCGGGCATATAGGCTTTCAATTGCTCAATTCGTTTTGAATCCAGGGGATGATCACTCAATATTTCGGGTGCGCCGGCACCTGTATTCAATTTAGACATGCGCTCCCAAAATGGAATCGCTTCCTCAGGATTATAACCTGCAATTGCTGCAAATATCAGCCCATAATGATCTGCTTCGTATTCCTGTTTGCGTGAATTGGGTAGCAGCACTCCTACCTGTGCTCCAGGTGCATAAATGCTCCTGAAAATATCGTTTGCCTGCGTATTCCCCGAAGTAAAAACGCTGCCGGCAACTCCAATGCCTTGTGCAAGCAACGCCTGGCTGATTCTTTCCTGCCCGTGATGCATAACGGCATGGGTTATTTCATGCCCTAAAACTATTGCTAATGCATCTTCATTTTGAGTAACAGGCAAGAGTCCTGTGTAAACCGCTACTTTCCCTCCGGGCATACACCACGCGTTTATTTCCTTGCTGTCGATCAGGCTAAATTCCCATTTGTACCCTGCTAAAACATCGGAAATACCTTTATCGCCGTAATATTTTTCGATAGCGGTTGCTATGCGAGTGCCAACGCGCTTTACCATTTCAGCATCCCTGTTATTTACGCCTTTTTCCACCTTATTCGTAGAAAGTATTGTGTTGTATTGTTTGAATGCCTCAGTTTGAAGAGTCGATTCGGATACGAGTGATAGCTGCTTTCTTCCGGTGATTGCATTAGTGGTACATCCTGTTGACGTAAACAGAAACATCGCAAAGAGTATTGCATTTCTCTTCATCAGTAGAATTCATTTTTGGTTGGTTATAAAACAATATTAATACCAATCATTCGTAATGACGGGAATGAATTTTGTAAGGTTGTATAAAAAATGCAAAAAGAAAAGCTCAAGATGCCCTTCTGCGTGATTTTCGCTTATCGCGATATTTTAAGATTGGAACACGATTCTCGTTTCCCTTCAGGAGCCTGCTAATATTCTTTTGATGCGTGAGGACAACCAATGCAGCAACTGCCACCGCAAAGACGCGATAAAAAATTTCTTTTTCATTATATACCCATAAAACGCAGATAGGCAATGCAACACCTGCCAGTATAGAACTGAGAGAAACATATCGCGTAAGAAAAAGCACCAGGAGGAATACGCCCACACAACTTACTGCCACAACGGGTTGGATTGCCAACAACATTCCGAACAAAGTAGCAACGCCCTTTCCACCGCGGAACTGTGCCCAAATAGGATAGATATGGCCCACTACTGCGGCAAGCCCCAACCCAATCATTAAATTGGTGCGATCAATTTCATTATTCAGATAATACGGGAGAAAATTATAAAGCGCAACTGCTAATATTCCTTTCAGAATATCCCCAACCATTACTATGGTTCCAAATCGGGAACCAAGAACTCTGAAGGTATTGGTAGCACCCATGTTGCCACTACCATATTCCCTGATATCAATTCCGAAAAAATACCTGCTAACAATAAGTGCAGTGGGGATGGAGCCGATAAGGTATGCAATTATAATAACTATAATTTCCTTCATTTTTCTTCCAGAGTTTACAAATATACTACTTAATTGCCGGATAACTCACGACAGGCTGAAGTTATAACTTTTTGCGATAAACTATTGTTTTCCAAAAAGAATGCTTATCCAACCTAATTTTAAATTAGTCTCTTTTTTAATCAATCCGAAATCGAAAAATGTTCGTTCTATTTGTTGTTCGTCACTTTCCAGTATTCCACTTATCAATAAAAGGGATGCGTTATCCCTTAGTCCTTTGGCGAGATCACCCGCATTATCCATCAATACATTAAGATTGATATTGGCCATGATAATATCAACGTTCGAAATGCCCCTTATATTATCCCGGCGTTGTACATTGATGCGGGAGGATTCGTTTGCTGAGATATTTTCCATTGCATTAATAATGCTCCATTCATCATTATCCACAGCCGTAACCGATGATGCACCAAGCTTTTCCGAAAGGATGGCAAGAATACCTGTGCCGGTACCGAAATCAAGTATGCTTTTATCATAAAAATTCACGTGTTGCATCGATTCAATCATTAAAAAGGTAGTGGCATGATGGCCAGTGCCAAAACTCATTTTCGGAGTGATTATAATTTCATGGGCTACGTTCTTTATTGAATTATGGAAGGAGGCCCTTACTGCTGCAAAATCTCCCACAACAACCGGGTGGAAGTCACTTTCCCACTCCTCATTCCAGTTCCTGTTTTCAATCGCCTCTATTGCATAAGAAGCGCCGGACGGAATGGTTGCCTTAAAATTATTTTCATCAAAATCTTTATCTGATATATACCCCAGCAGTTCATCGGAATTTTGCTCAAATGCATAAAAACCAATGTCAGCCAATTCGGAAATCAGCACATCCATTTGCTCTTGCGACAGGGAGCTGATGTTTATTTTAAGAAATTTTTTCATAAAAAAAGCTTGCAGAACATTGCAAGCTTTTACTATTTATTAAATAATATCATTTATTTTTCCTGCTGCCTGTGTGCCTGGTTTGGTTCAGGTTTTGGCATCAGCACTTTCCGGCTAAGTTTGAACTTACCTGTCTTCGGATCAATGCCAATTAATTTCACCTTCACCTTATCTCCTTCTTTAAAAATGTTGTCCATTGACTCGAGACGTTTCCACATTATTTCAGAAATATGTAACAATCCCTGTTTGCCCGGAAGAAATTCGATGAAAGCTCCGAATTCTTTGATTCCTTTTACCGTCCCTTCATATACATCACCAACTTCCGGCTGGGCAACAATTCCTTTAACCCATGCAACTGCCTGATCAAGCCCCTCCTTATTAACGGAGAAGATACTTACCTCACCGGTTTTTCCAACCTCGGTAATATTGATGGTAGTGCCGGTTGATTTTTGAATTTCCTGTATTACTTTGCCACCAGGGCCGATAACAGCACCAATAAACTCTCCATCAATAATTATTTTTTCCATCCGCGGTGCCTGTGGCTTCACATCAGGCCTGTGTTCAGGAATACAATTGTACATGGCATCCAAAATGAACAAGCGACCCCTCTTTGCCTGATCGAGTGCCTGTCTCATAATATCCATACTTAATCCATCCACTTTAATATCCATCTGGACACCGCAAATTCCGTCACGGGTTCCGGTGACTTTGAAGTCCATGTCACCTAAATGATCTTCGTCTCCGAGAATGTCTGTAAGGACAGCGAATTTCCCTTCTTTTGTAATAAGTCCCATGGCCACGCCACCGACGTGTTTTTTGAATGGAACACCTGCATCCATCAACGCGAGTGATCCGGCACATACTGTAGCCATCGAAGACGAGCCGTTGCTTTCCAAAATATCACTCACTATGCGAACTGTATAGGGATATTCACCGGTCGGCATCAATTGTTTTAATGAGCGCATCGCCAGGTTTCCATGACCAACCTCTCTCCTTCCAACGCCTCTCATCATTTTCACTTCGCCTGTAGAAAATGGGGGAAAATTGTAATGTAATATGAATCTTGCATATTCGCTGGTCGCGGCGCTTTCTACCAATAATTCATCCAGCGGGGTACCGAGTGTAACGGTAGTAAGCGATTGTGTTTCTCCCCTGGTAAACAAGGACGAACCATGCGGCGAAGGCAGGTTACTCACTTCCATGGTGAGCGGCCTGATATCTTCCAGACCACGGCCATCGAGTCTTCTGCGGTCATTTAATATCATATCTCTCACTACATAATACTGCAGGTCGCCAAAATATAATGATATTAATGCCTTATCCTCATCAGGAAGTTCTTCGCCCAAGAAAGTGGTAGTATCATTGAGCAACTGTTCAAAGGCTTCCTGCCTTTCATTTTTGGACGTGCCTTTCGATGCAATAGCATACATTTTTTCTTTTGCGAAGCCAATGATCTTTTCATTTAAAGCATCATTTCTGTATGGTTTTGTATATTCACGTTTTCCGGTAACACCCACTTTACCCCTCAGTTCCTCTTGTGCCTTTACCTGCATCCTGATAGCATCATGTGCCACTTCAATGGCTTTTACCAAATCTTCTTCCTGGCATTCCTTTCCTTCACCTTCCACCATCATGATGTTGCGGTTTGTCGCCGCAATAATGAAATCCATTTCTGCCTGAGCCAGCTGAGTTCTGCCGGGGTTCACTATAATTTCGCCATTGATCTTCGCAATGCGAACTTCTGAAATGATTTCCTGGATAGGAATATCTGAAACAGCAAGCGCAGCCGAAGCCGCAAGACAAGCCATAGCATCCGGCATTACTTCAGTATCGCTTGAAATAAGCGTTACCAGCACCTGAACATCACAGAGATAATCCTCCGGAAATAGTGGGCGCAATGCACGATCTATTAATCTTGAAGTTAGAATTTCGTAATCATTAAGCCGGGCTTCCCGTTTAAAAAATGAGCCAGGTATTCTTCCGGCCGAAGCAAACTTTTCCTGGTAATCTACCGTTAATGGAAAGAACGACTGTCCTTCCTTCGGTTCTTTATTTGCTACTACTGTAGCAAGAATAATGCAATCGCCCATACGTACTGTCACAGCGCCATCTGCCTGCCGGGCTAATTTTCCGGTTTCGATGGTCACCATTCTGCCGTCACCTATGTCGAATGTAACTGAAATGGGATTTGGAATCATATGTATTCGTAAAAATTATAAAAAAAAGATTCCCAACCTAAAACTCAGTTGGGAATAGCTTTCTTTATCATTAAAAAAATTATTATTTGCGGAGTCCTAACTTCTCGATTAAGGCACGGTATCCGTTAAGATCGTGCTTGCTAAGGTAAGTTAAGAGACTTTTTCTCTTTCCCACCATCTGCATTAACCCACGCTGGCTATTGAAGTCTTTAGCGCTGGTTTTAAGATGTGCGGAAATATGGTTGATTCTTTCAGTGAGTAAAGCTACCTGTGCTTCTATTGACCCGGTATTGGTCGCTTTTCCTCCAAATTCAGCGAAAACTTTTGACTTTTTTTCAGACGTTAAATAAGACATTTTTCCTTTTAAAATTTTTAATTGCCTGCAAAGGTAGTAATTTAATTCCAAATTATGCCAACCAATTGAACGGCACAAAAAAATGGTATAGGAGCTCCGGAACTCAACGTAAGTTCCGGTAATTCAGGGCATACAAGGCGATAAAAAGAAAGCCGAAGAACTGGGAAAAGATAGCCACAGCGATTGAGTTTCCACTCGCGCCAAATAACACAAGCGGCACCGCTACACCTACAAGTGTTCCCAAAATATAGATAAAAAACCCGATCCTTTTAAGCCGCCACATAACCAATGCTCCCAGCAAAGTGATTACAGAAGAAATAATTGTTCCTATCGCATTTTTTCTGATTGCACTTGCAGAAGTCATATCGGAAAATGAGTTTAAAATATTTCCGGCCATATTCTTTCTTTCGTGATGCCGTCTCATATTGGTAGAATCTGTTCCATTGGTCCTGTCGTTGGCAACGATATTTTTTGCCTTTGAAATTCCGGCGGCAATCTCATCAGCCTTAGCATAAAGCACGGCATTCCTGATTATAAAAAGCGAACTGCCGATGAAGGTGAGTATACAAAGTACAGTGAGGAATTGGGTTCGTTTCTCAGTGTTTTCTTCAAAACCTTCTGATTTATCCATTGCCGCAGTATTTAGACAAACAATATTACAATTTTAAAAACATATATGTGCACTTTAAGAAACAGGTTTTATGAATTGTAATTTCATTTTTACTTTTATGCATCTGAGGATAATTCAACATAAATAAAAACCATATGCTACTCATATATTTACCCCAACATACCAGCCGGAGTAAATATATTTTTGATAAGATATTTGCTGAGGAGTTTGGTATTCTTTACGACACCACATCGGACCGTTCTCGTTTTGAAAGATATCCGGAAGAAAAGATCAACTATTCGGAAAAGAAGTTTTCTGATGAAATATTTATAAAGGCTACTGCATTATTATTTGAAAGTACAATTCATAAAACCGAATTGCAGATAACGGAAAAGAATAGCGTAAAAGTTCTGTTTACCAACGATAGCTCATGCGATATGGGATTTGATATTTTCGCTGCTGCATTTTATATGCTTACCCGCTATGAAGAATACCTTCCGTTTTCGCCGGACAAATACGGAAGATTTGATGCAAAAGATTCGATAGCATATAAAAATGATTTTTTACAAATTCCGGTGGTTGACCAATGGATTAGATTGTTGAAAAGTATCTTGCAAAAAAAATTTGAAGACCTATTATTCAAACCATCACAGTTCAAAGCGATTGTAACATATGACATCGACGTTGCTTATAAATTTAAAGGCAGGAATTGGACAAGAACAGCCGGAAGTATATTGAAAGATATTATCAGTTTGAATCTCAGAAACCTCCACGAAAGGTACGATGTGCTTAGAAGAAAAAAAAACGATCCATGGGATATCTATGAATATTTAAAAGTGAATATCCTTAACAATAATCTGCAATCAATCTTCTTTTTCCTGTTGAGTAATTTATCAAAACATGACCGCAACTTAAATTATAAAAACCGGCTAATGCAGCAACTGGTGAAAGAGATTACTTCGTTTAGCGAAATCGGCATACATCCTTCTTTCTACACATCTTCTTCATTTGAAAAAATCATCCTCGAAAAGAGGCGGCTTGAAAAACTTTCCGGGAAACCTGTTACCAAAAGCCGGCAACATTTTTTAAAATTTACCTTACCTGATACATACAATTATTTATTAAAAGCGGGTATTCGTGAAGATTATTCAATGGGATTTCCTGATAGGCCGGGGTTCAGAGCAGGAACATGTAAACCTTTTTATTTCCATGACCTAAGAAACGGGTGTACAACTAGTTTAAAAATTTTCCCTGTTACATGCATGGAAGCCACCTTTATATATTACACCCAATTATCTCCTGAAGCAAGCCTGACGCAAATATTGAATCTTTTGAAGGAAACTCACGAAAATCGCGGACTTTTCATAAGCATTTGGCACAACGAAAATCTCAGAGACATTGGCTCAAACAAGGGCTGGAGACTTATACATGACGACATGATCAGTCAAATACAATCTTTTTTGAAAAAATAATAACAGAAAAGTCAATGCGAATATTATTTACTATAACAGGAGATATTGACTATGATCAACGGATGATTCGTATTAGCAACAGCCTTGTAAATAACGGGTATACTGTTAAGCTAATTGGAGCTCAGAAAATTGCCGTGTCGCTTTCTAAAAACGAAATATACATTACTAAAAGGCTATCTGTTTTTTTTAAAAAAGGATTTGCATTTTATTTTGAATATAATCTTCGCCTTTTTGTCTACCTGTTATTCCAAAAAACCGATATCTTATGTTGCATAGATCTAGATACCATTTTACCGGTCTATTTTGCTGCCTTAATAAAAAACAAGATAAAGGTTTATGATGCCCACGAATATTTCTCGCAGCAAAAGGAAATCATCAGGAGACCTAAGATATATCGCGTATGGCATTTTATAGAAAGTCATTTCGTTCCAAAATTTACGAACGGTTATACAGTAAGCGAAGGTATTGCTGACAAATTATTCGGGAAATACGGAGTGAAGTACGAAGTGATCATGAATACCCCTTTATTAAAAAGATATCCTGCTACCGAAACAAAAAAAGAAACTACAATTATCTATCGTGGCAGCGTAAACGAAGGAAGAGGATTTGAGTACTTACTGCCGGCAATGAAAAAAGTTGATGCAACGCTGTTGATCTACGGTGATGGTAATTTTCTGAACCAGGCTAAATCACTTACTGAAGAACTCCACTTACAATCCAAAGTGTTTTTCAAAGGAAAATTCTTTCCTGATGAATTGGAAAAGATAACCCAACAGGCATACATAGGGATTAATCTTGTGGAACCATTTGGGCAAAATCAAATTCTATCTTTAGCCAATAAGTTCTTTGATTATATGCATCATGCAATTCCACAGTTGACAATGAATTTTCCTGAGTACAAAAAAATAAATGATCAATATGAGATCGCCATATTAATCGATGAACTCTCTGCAGAAATTATTGCTGACGCGCTAAATATTTTACTAAATAACAAAACACTTTATCTTCGTCTCAAGCAAAATTGCATCAAGGCGCGTGAGGTATTTAACTGGCAAAATGAAGAAAATAAATTATTAAATTTTTATCAGCAACTTTCCAAAAAATAACAGACTATTCAATATCAGGACCTCCATATTGTTTGCCTCGATGTTCCCTATCCTCCTGATTATGGTGGTGTTTTTGACCTGTTTTATAAACTAAAAGCCCTGCACGAAAAAGGTGTTCTGATTCACCTTCATTGCTTCGAATACGGACGCGGCCAGCAGCCGGAACTGAACAAATATTGTGTTTCGGTAAATTATTATAAAAGAAAAAATTTCGTTACCGGCGTCTTTTATCGTGTACCCTTTATCGTTAGTTCAAGGGCCAATAAGCATTTACTGAAAAACCTGATGCAGGATAATCATCCTGTTTTGCTGGAAGGTATTCACTGTACGTGGTTTTTATACTCAGGTAAACTTGAAAACAGGAAAGCAGCAGTACGGCTTCATAATGTGGAATTTGAATATTACCTCGAGCTTGCCAATACCACAGATAATTTTCTTAAAAGAATATATTTTAAAAGAGAAAGTATCCTCTTAAAAAAATATGAAAGTGCAATTGCAAATAAAAGCCTGTTTATCGCGGTGAGCGAACAGGATAGAAATACGTACGAGCAATTGTTTAACGCAAAGAATGTAAAATATCTGCCGGTTTTTTTGCCTTTCTCTGATGTAAACGCTAAAACCGGCTCCGGAAGTTATTGTTTGTACCAGGGAAATTTGTCAGTGCCGGAAAATGAAAAGGCAGCGATTTGGCTTATCGAAAATGTTTTTGCGTACTTGCAAATACCTTTAACGGTTGCGGGCAAAAATCCTTCCCGGAAACTCCTTGCGCAGGCATCGAAACATAATAATATATCTGTTATTGCAAACCCGTCGCAGCTACAGATGGAAGAACTCGTCTGTAATGCGCACATTCATGTGCTCCCTTCTTTTAACATCACCGGCATTAAAATAAAATTATTGCATGCGCTTTTCTCTGGTCGACATGTGATAACCAATTCTGCTGCAATCAAGGGAACCCGGCTCCATGATGTTTGCCACATTGCTGACGCCCCCGAAGAATTTGTTGCACAAATTGACTGGCTGATCCAAAAACCCTTCTACATAACGGACAGAGACAGACGAAAAAAATTACTCAATAGTATTTTTGATATTGAAACAAATACCGCACAACTTATGCAGTGGTTATGGTAGCGTTATCCCACACTTTGCCACGTTCTGTCTTTATAGTACGCGCGGGGAATTTAGAAATTACCAGGTAATCATGTGTAGCCATTATGATGGTAGTGCCGTAATCGCGGCAGATCTGAAACAGCAGTTGCATTACTTCATCAGAAGTCTCCGGATCAAGATTCCCGGTAGGTTCGTCGGCAAGAATTAATTTTGGCGAATTCAAAAGGGCTCTTGCAATATCAATTCTTTGCTGTTCGCCCCCGCTTAGTTCAAAAGGCATTTTAAAACCTTTCGTTTTCAAACCCACTTTGTCAAGTACATCCGTAATTTTCTCATCCATCAGTTTCTCATCTTTCCAGCCGGTAGCTTTCAGCACAAATTTTAGGTTTTCATTTACGTTACGATCTGTCAGCAACTGAAATTCCTGGAACACCACACCCAGGTTACGGCGCAAATAAGGAACTTTTTTCCAGTCCAGTTTTTTAAGATCATGCCCTACTACAGTGCCCTCACCTTCTCTTAAGGCAAGGTCGCCATATAAAGTTTTTAAAAGACTTGATTTGCCCGTCCCTGTTTTACCCACGAGGTACACAAACTCACCGGGACTCACAGAGATATTTACATCCTGTAATATCAGAGACTCGCCCTGGTAAATCTCAGCATTCCTTAATTCAACGATTGTTTCAGCCATAAATATTTTCGAGTAACGATTATTCGTCAACCCGGCAAAGTTAATTTGATAATTATATTTTTTAAAAAAGAAATATTACGCCTCTATGAATTGTTAAAGAAATGCATCTTCTTGTATAAACTAAAAAATTAGTTGCAAAACTAAAAATTTAGTTTACATTTGTTGTGCCAATAAATTTTTATCAGGATTATGAAGACATTAACCAAAGCAGAAGAGCAGATTATGCAGGTGCTCTGGAAGCTCGACAAAGCCTTTCTCAGGGATATCATTAATGAATTGCCTAATCCCAAACCACATCAGAATACAGTTTCAACGATTTTAAAAATTTTAACCGAGAAAGATTTCGTTGGGATTAACACGATAGGCAGAAATCACGAGTATTACCCGCTGGTGCACAAAGATGCTTACTCCAAAGGAAGTATGAAATCTTTAGTAAAAAGATATTTCGATGGTTCATTTGCCAATGCGGTTTCGTCGATGGTAAAGGAAAACAATATAAGTATTGAAGAACTCGAACTCCTTTTAAAACAGCTTAAAAAGAATAAATAATGGTCACAATTGGCTGGTATCTTCTGAAAGTAACCATCTGCGCTGCCATTTTATACGGCTATTATCATGTGGCGCTGCGCAACAAAATCTTTCATCATTGGAACCGCTTCTATCTGCTTGCTTCCGTGCTGCTCTCAATGATGTTGCCGGTAATTCAAATAAATATTTTTCAGCCATCCATTGGGGACAGCGGTGGAGTGATAAAAATGTTGAGAACCATCAATACCGGCGACGATATTGTAATTCAATATACCCACCACAGTGGATGGCAGCTCACTGCAGAAAATATCATAATTGCGCTCTATGCGCTTATTGCAATTACACTTCTGGCTCTATTTAGTGCTATTTTGTATAAAATATTCATGCTGAAGAAAAGCTACCCTTCGATGCGAATACAGGATATACTATTCGTTGCAACAGACGCCAGGGGAACGCCATTTTCATTTTTTAAGTCTATTTTTTGGAACAATGCAATCGACCTGGAATCGCCGCAGGGGCAACAAATCTTTAAACATGAGATCGCCCACATACGCGAAAAACATTCTTATGATAAAATATTCATGAATGTGGTGCTGATTCTTTTCTGGATCAATCCATTTTTCTGGCTCATTCGCCACGAACTGGGCATGATACACGAATTTATTGCAGACAGGAACGCTGTTGAAAATTCCGACAGCAGTGCATTTGCAGCCATGCTCCTTCGAACCATTTATCCTTCCGAGCAATTATCCCTAACCAGCAATTTTTTTCATTCACCCTTAAAACGAAGACTTACCATGTTCACCAAAAACAACAATCCAAAGGTGAGTTACATTAGCCGTCTTGCAGTCTTACCGCTTATTGCAATCATATTTTTCGCGTTTACTGTTAAGATGAAAACTGTACATTCTGTAAGCCATTCCTTAGGCAAAAAAATTACGGTAGTGATAGATGCGGGTCATGGAGGAAGCGATAACGGCGCAGTGGAAGATAATGTTTTGGAAAAGGATATAAATCTTGCAATTGCAAAAGATATAAAAGAGCTAAATAAAGACGCCAATCTCAACATTATTCTGTCGAGAACAGGAGACGATTATATGAATCCCCGTGAAAGAGTCACGTGGGCGGAAAAGAATAATGCTGATCTTTTTATTTCCATTCACGCAAATGTGGATGCAGAAAAATCCAGTAAAAGAGGAATTGAAGTTTATGTAGCAAAATATGACAATCCTTATCTTGTAAAAAGCAAATTGTTCGGCTCTTCAATTATAAATGCCCTTCAAAATACATCAGGTATAAACGTTTCAAACGCTTTATTGCAGCCCAATAAGGGCGTATGGGTCTTGAATGCTGCCCCATGTCCAGCCGTGCTTGTAGAAACAGGTTATATGGATAACAATGATGATCTGAAATTTATAACTAATCGGGAAAACCAGAAAACAATCGCTCAAAATATTTTGAATGGGATTGAATTCTATGCTGAACAAAATATGACTATTAATTATAAAGGGATACCAGTTGATACGCCTCCGACATCAAAAACCAGAGCATTACCTGACAGTGCTTTGTATATAATAGATGGCAAAGTTTCTTCTGCGCAGGAAACAAAAAATATTGATCCAGAGGAGATAAAAGAAATAACCATTCTAAGTGGAAATGATGCCATGGAAAAATATGGTGACAAAGGAAAGAACGGCGTTATCATCATAACAACAAAGCAGAAAGTTATTACAAGAAAAGGAGGAGAACAAACTATTAAGCCTGAACCACAGTATATCATCAATGGAAAAGAATCTTCGGAAGATGCTTCAAAAAATATTTCTTCTCAACCTATCGAGTCAGTCAACGTTTTGAAAAAAGAAAGTTCATCTGTACAGCAAGACACTTTACCCGACAAAGTCTTTATTAAAGTAGAACACGATGCTCAATTTCCCGGGGGCCAACAGGCATGGCTTAAATACATTGTAAGCAAAATACAGGATTCCGCGAGCGAGTTTACTCAAAAGGACTATGGCACCTGTTATGTTCGGTTTATCGTCAATACAGATGGAGCGGTAACAAACGTGGAGCCTAAATCAATGAAGGATACTCATTTGGCGAGTATTGCAGTAAATGCAATTAAAAACGGCCCAAAATGGATACCGGCAACTCAAAACGGACATACGGTTGCATCTTACAGAATACAACCCGTAACGGTGACTGAACCGTCGAAATAGATAAAATCTGTGTGTGGTAACTAAGGTGTCAGGCCACCGAGGTGGCCTGACACCTTAGTCAAAAAATTATTTCTTCGCCCTTTACCTTAATAATTAATTTCTTTTCATCACTGGCTTCTACCCTGCCGATTATTTGTGCATCAATATCAAATGATTTGGCAACATCAATCACTGAAGATGCAAACCATTCCTCCGTATAAATTTCCATCCGGCAACCCATATTAAATACCTGGTACATTTCATGATAATCCGCTCCACTGGCTTGCTGTATCATATCGAACACAGGCGGTGGAGTAAATAAATTATCTTTTATGATCCGAACCTTTTCGGGAACATATTTCAGGCATTTTGTTTGTCCCCCGCCACTGCAATGGATCAGGGCAAATACCTTCTCAAAATTTTCTTCTAATAATTTTTTAATTACGGGTGCATAGGTTCGCGTGGGAGATAAAATTTCTTTTACCTGGTCAATCTTATACTTACCGATATATACCACATCCTGCGGTAATGATGTGTCATAGGTCTCTTTAAAATTTTGGGCATAAAATTTATCGAGCAGATCATGCCTGGCCGAGGTTAAGCCGTTGCTTCCGATTCCGCTGTTGTCATCTTTTTCATAACGGGCACGCCCATACGAAGCCAGCCCGACTATCACATTGCCCGGCTTTATTTTTTCATTGGAAATTATTTTATTTTTTGGCCATCTCGCAGTCATAGTACCATTTACGGCCACGGTTCTTACTACATCCCCTACATCCGCCGTTTCCCCACCGAGATAGTAAATATTGATGCCAAAGGCTTTCATCAGGTCAAAAAATTCCTGTGTTCCTTCTATGATCTGCTGAAGCACTTCACCAGTGATCAGGTTTTTATTCCGGTCGATCGTTGAATTAAAAATGATGTTATCATACACCCCAATGCATAGGAGGTCATCCAGGTTCATTACAATGGCATCCTGCGCAATGCCTTTCCAGACGGAGGCATCCGCAGTTTGTTTCCAGTACAGGTATGCAAGTATCGTTTTGGTGCCTGCTCCATCTGCATGCATCACGTTCACATAATTTTCATCATGCCCTAAAATATCAGGATAAATTTTGCAGAAGGCTTTGGGAAAGATTCCGTGGTTAAGATCCTTCACCGCTGCATGAACTTCTTCTTTCTGCGCCGATACGCCTCTTTTGGAATATAATGACATGTAGAACTAAAAATTAAGAATTATGAATTTATTCCTTTTGCTGTTATTTGTTGCAGGTAAAAGTAAGATTCAGCAATGAATAAACCATCTTCAATATATGTAATTATAAATTATCTTGCATCGCTCATATGCAGGTTCACCGCGACATACACAACTTACCTCCTTTCAAAAAGGCGATACTTACTATCGGCACATTTGACGGAGTTCACACCGGGCATCTCCAGATCATTCGCCAGTTAAAAAAAGAAGCGGCGGCAGTACATGGTGAAACAGTGATCATCACATTTGATCCTCATCCGCGAATGGTAATCAGTTCAGCAAAAAAAAATGTCAATCCGATCCGGCTTCTGACAACGTTGGATGAAAAAATAGAATTGCTGAAAAGACAGGATATTGATCACCTGGTAATTGTTCCGTTTACAAAGCAATTTTCAGAACAAAGCGCGGATGATTATATCCGGAATTTCCTGGTGGATAGATTTCATCCGCACACCATCATCATTGGCTATGATCATCGTTTTGGCAAAGACAGAACCGGCAACTATAAGCTGCTGGAGGAATACGGGCCTAAGTTCGGCTATACTGTCCAGGAAATTCCGGAGCACGTCTTGCACCACATCATCATCAGCTCTACCAATATAAGGAAGGCATTAAAAGAGCTTGATATCGAAACTGCCAATGCATGCCTCGGCTATTCCTATTTTTTTGAAGGAACAGTTGTCGAAGGTGATAAATTGGGCAGGGAATTAGGCTATCCAACAGCCAACCTGAAGATTAATGACGAAAACAAATTAATCCCGGCAAACGGGATATATGCGGTTCACGTATCAAAGGTCAATGGATCATTGTGGGATAAATCATCGGAAAGTGCCGACATCGTACATCACAAGGGTATGATGAGCATCGGTATCCGGCCCACTGTTGGCGGCACTTCGCGGGTGATAGAGGTGAATATTTTTGATTTCGATGAGAAAATTTACGGCGAACAATTGCGGGTATACGTCGAATACTTTTTGCGCGAAGAAGTAAAATTTGACTCTCTTGACGAATTAAGAAAACAGATCGATCTTGATAAGATCAATTCGCTTAAGCTCTTAGGCAATTAGTTATAAAGCTTTCCCTTAATTATTTTATACACCATTTCTTTCATCAGCGACCCACCGGAGGTGTTTGGGTTCTTGATTCCAACACTTTTCAAATTATAATGATGTAATAAAAGAATGGCCTGCTCGGCTTCTGCGTATGAATAATTCACCGTCATATCCATTGCCTGCTGAATCAGGAAAGGATTGTTGTAAAATAAGGGTCGGAGCGCCTTTTCACTCTTATCGTTCATCTGGTATACAACAAGGATTTTTATGAAATAATTGTACAAAGACGGTAATACCAGTTGAATCGGTGCCGCTTTCGGATTGTCATCAAAGTATTGCACGATGCGAACTGCTTTGGCAAGGTCTTTTTTGCTCAATGCATGCTGCAATTCGAAAATGTTATACTCCTTACTTACACCAATATATTTTTCAATGTCATCTTCTGAAATATTTTTTTCATCTCCCATGTTGATAGACAATTTATTTACCTCATTGGCTATCCGGCTCAGGTCATTACCGACATGGTCTACCAGCAGGGATAAAGCCCGCGGCGTGATTTCATAGCCTCTGGATTGCACATAGCCGTTGGTCCATGCCGGAAGTTGACTGTCATATATTTTTTTTGAAACAAATACTTCACCGTACTTTTTGAGGAGTTTGGAAATCCGGCTTCTCCCGTCTATAGTTTTTCCTTTATAAGAAACAACCAGAATAGTAGAGGCCAGCGGCTTCTCAATATAACTTTCAAGTTTGTCGATATCCCTCATTTGCTGCGCTTCTTTCAGAAGCACTACCTGCCTTTCTGCAAACATGGGATATCGGCGGCAGGCATTCAGCAAATCCGACCAAATAGCGTCCTTCCCATAAAAAATAGCAAGATTAAAAGCTGCATCCGTTTCGCTCAGAATTTTCTTTTCAGCATAGTCCATCACCTCGTCAATGTAAAATTCCTCCTCCCCTTCCAGCCAGTATAACGGTTTGAAAATTTTCTTTTTCCATTCGGAAAGAATTTCTGCTGCGCTCATGCGTTCAAAGATAAAATTTTACAGATATCAACACCAGTTAAAAAAATGTAATCCCCTTTGGCATGGGTTTTGAAAAATATATATATATCTTTAAGAAAACTTTCTAAAATTATGAGCTACGAAAATTTTCCCGAAACCAATACCGGCGCAAGCCCTACCCCCAAAAACAGCAACCGGAATATTCTTACAGGTATTTTGATTGCTGCCTTACTCGGCACCTGGGGATATGTAATTTATGACAAAAATAAAAGTAAACAGGAGAAACAAGATCTGACTACACAGGTGGTGAACAGCGACTCTGCAAAAAATGAATTGCAGCGCGAATTAAATGATGCCGCCGCCCGGCTCGACATGCTCAAGACTCAAAATGTGAAAGCCGACAGTCTCATCACTTCCAAGGATAAGGATATCCAGGATCTGAGAAGCCAGATTCAAAAAATCATCAATGATAAAAATGCCACGAGGGCCGATCTCGATAAAGCCAATCGCCTGATTGCAGAACTAAAGGGCAACATTGAGGTTTATACTGCCCAGATCGATTCTTTGAAGCTTGCCAATACGCAACTGACGCAGGAAAATCAGGAGGTGACCCAGCAGCGTGATGTGGCCACCCACAACTACGATTCTGCCAACCAGGTGATAAAACAAAGAGACGAAACGATTGATGTGGGATCCACGTTACACGCGTCCAATTTCAATATCGTCGGGTTGAAACAAAAAGGCAGTGGCAAGGAAAAAGAAACGACCAAAGCCAAAAGAGTGGATAAACTCAAAATTACATTTGACATAGATGAAAACAGAATTACCAAGACCGGGCCGCAGGATATTTATGTGTGCATCACCGCTCCTGACGGAAAACCTGTCGTGGTAGATGCGTTGGGCTCCGGTACATTTACTTTGAGAGACGGCACTCAGAAACCCTATACCAAGAAAGTGCAGGTAAACTATGTGCAGGGGGAAAAGCAGACGGTATCTGTTGAGTGGTCTCAGAACAGTGAGTTCCAGACAGGAGATTACAAAATTGAAATATACAACAACGGATTTAAGATCGGAGAAGGTGTGCGTTCCTTCAAAAAGGGAGGCCTTTTCTAATCAACTAACGGATTAGCCTATACGAAAATGTCAGGAGCAGATCTGCTCCTGACATTTTTATTTTCATGAATTTATTTTGATGATATGGGCGGTTTTCCTCCGGCAGGCACAAATATCAGTGCATCAGAATTTATGCAATATCGTTTTCCGGTTGGAGGAGGGCCATCATCAAACACGTGCCCAAGGTGCGACCCTGATTTTGAATCCACTACTTCCCACCTGTCCATTCCCAAGCTTTCGTCTTTTACGAGTTTTACTGCATCCGGACTTATAGGAGCATAGAAACTTGGCCAACCTGTTCCCGAGTCAAATTTTGTATCTGAACTAAAAACCGGTTGTAAAGACGCCGCAGAGTAATACGTTCCTTTTTCATAAAAATGATTCAGCTTTCCGCTAAAAGGTCTCTCCGTGCCTTTTCCGCGGAGTATATAATATTGTTCGGAAGTTAATCTTGACTTCCACTCTGCATCAGTCAATAGCATAGGGAAAGTTGTATTTGCCGAAACTATTTGCGGATCAGGGTATTTTTTCGTTTTTGCGGACGCTGATGAAGATTTTGAATCCGCATTTGTGGACTGCGATCGTGTGCAATTTGTGAACAACAACGAAGACAAAACCAGTGGTAGAAATATAATCTTTGTCATAACTAATTTTTATCTATATACGATACAAAATTAGTTTATGGTTGCGTAAAAAAAGTTAAGACTACTCTAATAGCATTATCGGGTCGAACCGTTCTTTATCAGTTTGAAAACCTTTGGCGTATTCAGCCCTTCTAATTTTAGAATATAAATTCCTGCAGGCAAATTAGAAGTATTGATGGTTACATCAGAAGAAGGAATGATTTGTTGTAAGAATAATTTTCCTCCTACGCTGTATAATTTTGCCGTAACACCTGCAAGGCCCTTGCCATCATTACTGTGAATGGTAAAGTGGTCTGTGAAGGGATTAGGGAAGACAGTGATGACAGTACCAGCGATATTATTATCTGAGTCATTTGTGGTTGTATCCTTTATGGCAAGCGTGCTATCCAAAACATTTGAAGTCAAAATTGAGTTTCTTATATTTCCCAAAGCGAAAAGGCCCCTCATTTCTGCTGCCTGACCTTTTGTGAACATATTCATACAGGCATCGTCAGTGAAATCCATAAAATCCATAAACATATTGCCATAAGAATTTATTGAGCAGCTCGACAATTGAGGAAATGAGGGACAGCCGCTGGTGGCACCTTCCTGGGGAGGTGTATCCGCTATGCTATCATCACCACAAACTGCATCCCCCCATGGATGTCTCAATCCCAGCCAATGCCCGATTTCATGAGTAGTCGTTCTGCCTTTATTATAAGGTGCTATTACCGTACCCGTCGTTCCGAAGGCGGTATATTGAATTACTATTCCGTCTCTTTCTGCCGGCCCACCCGGCATGGTGGCATAACCAAGGGTACGGCCAAAAAGATTACATACCCAAATATTCAAATACTTATGATAATCCCATGCATCATCGCCACCACCCGATGAGAATTTCATTTCATCATCTGAGAGGAAGAAACCTTGATTCGTATACTTACGAATAATCCCGGTGGTATAGTACCCATTCGGATCTACTTTTGCAAGGCGAAAAGTGATCCTGGAATCCGCTGCTACGCCTTTAAAAGGCGCCGGAGTATTTACGGAATCAGTATTTAATCTCCTATAATCCTCATTTAAAACATTTAATTGAGATAATATTTGTGCATCACTGATATTCTGTGAATTAGAATTATACAAAATATGGATAACTACGGGTACCACAATTACTTCGTTAGGCAACGTATCCCTCGATGTATGTGTAGAATCAGAGACTGCATCAGTCTTTGTCGAAGGATGCATTATAGCCATATCTGTCATATATTCCGAAGTAGCGCATCTTTGTGCAGAAGCAAATGCAGTAAGGCTAAAAAAGAATAGTAAAAGTTGTAAACGCATTATCCCGTTGTTTCACATGTTTCCAAAATTGTTCATGGAATTACACAGGAAATCTTATCGGGATTTACATAGAATATATAAACATGGGATAAATGGAGAAGCCAGTTGTTGAAGAGTTGCGGCCAAATAACTGTTTCAAAAGTAGTTATAAGCAGCAAAGCAAAATGTGAATACAAATAAAGTAAAAAAAAGCGAGAGCGCAAAATATTGTAGCAAGCCATTTTATAAAGTAATTAACAGCAATAAAACGACACTTCATTATTTTTACAAAGTTTAAAAAATCATAATGCCTAAAACGCTACTTCGATTATCCTTACTCCCTGCCCTATTTGCCTTATTCATTTCGATAGAGTCTTGTGGAAACGATTCTAACAAAACAAGTGACATTGATACTTCTCTTGCAGGAATTGGTAAATCAAATGTGCCGCCACCGCAGCCGATTATTTTTACCGTAGAAAAAGTGTTCCCTCACGATTCCAATGCATTTACGCAAGGATTACAATTTTATGATGGAAAACTTTATGAAGGTACCGGGAACCCGGAGCGTTCTAACAAATCGTCCCTAAGGGTTGTAAATATCCAATCCGGCAAACCGGAAAAAGAATACGATCTGCCTGACCAAAATATTTTCGGAGAAGGCATCACAATTTTTAAAAATAAAATTTATCAGCTCACATGGAGGAGCCATAAAGTATTTGTATATAATATCGACGATATTATGCACCCGGTGGGAACATACCCCTGGAGTCTTGAAGGTTGGGGACTTACCAACGACGGAACCGACCTGATTATCAGCGATGGTTCGTCAAAATTATATTTTGTTCAACCCGATGAAAAATCAAAGCAGCTACGAACAATGAAAATTCTGACCGCGCAGGATAACAACGGAGAAGTGGATAGCCTTAATGAATTGGAATATATCAATGGGTATGTTTACGCCAATCGCTGGTACAATGATCACATCGTGAAGATTGATACTTCAAACGGACATGTAGTCGGAATAATGAACATGACCGGGCTTATGCATGAATACGATCCCTCCGCTCAGTTGTCAGATGGTGCTGTGCTAAATGGAATTGCTTACGACAGTACCACTAAGAACATGTATATCACCGGGAAAGACTGGCCAAAAATGTTTGAGATAAAATTGAACAACTAATTTTCTACCTCCGCAATCTGTACAATATAAATTACCGAGCTGCATTTTTTTGTGTTAAACAATGCCCTCAAATTGGAAATAACACCGGTTACTACTGCCGGTAAAATATTTGATTTACCTGTTTTATATTTCTCGCTTAATATGCTCACATAAAAGCTGTCGTACCACATTCGCTTCAGGCTAATTACTTTCAGGCCATGAAGGGACAGCAGTTTGTTTATAGACGCAGGAGAAAAATGATATAAGTGTCTCGGAACATCATAGGCAGCCCAAAATTCTTTGTACACTTTTGCGTCGTAACATGTGTAATTGGGTACAGCGATCATTAACCTGCCGTCGGGCTTCAATAATTTTTTCAACTGGCTCAGATAATCGTGAAGTCTGTGTACGTGCTCTAACACATGCCACATGGTAATGACGTCAAAGTTTTGCTCCGGAAGTGAAAACAATCTTTCGGGAATATCTAAGTGTAACCGGTAAAGTTCGTTTGCTTTGCCTCTGGCAGTCTCATCAGGTTCAAGACCGGTAGTCCGCCAATCCGCTTCCTGCATCACGTGTAAAAATGCACCAGTACCCGCGCCTATATCAAGTATGTTCCCAGCCCGTTTGCCGGTTGTTGAAATGATCAATCTTTTTTTTTGCAAAAGTGTTCGCTTTCTCACTTTGTGATATAACCTGTTGACAAACCCTTGCGAAGTGTCGCTGTGGGAGATATAGTCTTTCGACTGGTAGTAGGCGCCAATCTCCTCTTCGCCCGGAATGTTTTGGGTGAACCGTAGAGAGCAGTTTTTACATTCCCAAATCTCAAATAATTTTTTACTAACGGTATAATCAGTAACCGGGAACACGGGAACAATATTATTTTGCGCGCAACCAGGGCATTCTGTGTAAGAGATCATCTTCTGCAATTGACACAAAGAAAATATAAAATCTTCAATACTGCATTTTGTGTACTCCCGCTCATGAAGAATTTGTTTTTCTTTATGTAGATTTTAATTGAATTTTACCGGAATGAACTTTGCAGCAATAAGAGAACGGCTAAGAAAGATCGGGTTTTTTACGCCTGTACGTATCCATTTCGTGCTTCTGATTGTTGCATTGTTTCTCGCGTACAGGTGGATCAAAAAAAATAATGCCCTGCCGGAAACTGCAGAAACTGCCATCATAAACCTGTTCGTTACTATTACCTGCTGGTTTACCGTAGGCATATTGGTTATTTCTTTTTTAACCGCTTTTATTCCATGGTCATTTTTTTTGATCAACAAAAGAAATGATCGCAGCGGCTTAAAAATAAATACAGCAACCTCTCATGATATCTCATCAAAACAAATTGTAGAAATAACCATATCCGGGATAATAAGGCCACTGTTCGGTTATATCCGCCTTCGGTTAATTTATGATGAAGGTTATATTTCATCCAAATTTTCACTGATCGCATCAAAACTCAATGAGCATTTCTTTTCCACTCAAATACATGGTACCTACCACTGGCCGGTAAAAAACATAAAGGAATATGATGTAAAAAGCGCGGTTATTTATTTCGAAGATTTCTTCCAGTTTTTTTCTTTTACTTCTTCTCTTGATGCTAAAAATAATTTTTATACCTACCCACTGAAAGCCTCTATTGAAAGGATTTCCGCCCAACCTAAAAAGACTGAGGATACTTCCATACGTATAGATGAAATAAGAAAAGTGGAGGGAGAATTACTGAGTTATAAAAACTTTGAAGATAATGATGATGTAAGAAGAATCGTATGGAAAATATATGCAAAGAATAAAGACCTTGTCGTTCGCATTCCCGAAGTGAATGACCCCTATGCGTCACACATTTATTTTTATGCGTCCTTTTACAATGCGTTAAGTAACGATATCTACACTGAATTCAATACCGTATTCCTGGATAATTTTAAGACAATAGTCTGGAATCTTTATGAGCAATTGTACCGGCATAATGAATTGACGCATTACATTTCTGACCAGCAAACAAAAACATTTTATGCCGATGATGTAATTCAAAAGGTAAAATATATCATTAGCACATCATCGTGGCAAAGAGAAAATGACCTAATTAATTATTTTAACAACCAGGTTGGTTCGGTACTTTGCATTTCTTCATTGTCTAATGCAAAACAGGTGGAAGATATCGTTTCAAAATCAGGCAAAAGTCTTACTATAATTATGGTTGAGCTTAGCAAAAATTTTTCTAATAACAAAGTGACAGACTGGCTGCATTGGATTTTCGTTAACGCTTCCAAAAAAAGTTCAGACAAATTGCAAATAGCATTTAACTTTTCTCCCTTAAGAAAAAAAATATCCGATAATGAAAAAATAATAAGAAAACTGCTGGTAAACAGCGAATGTGAATACATGATTTTTTCTCCTGTAAATTCATAATGAAGAATCGCCGATGAGCATCGAAAAGTTATATAGCACTAAAAAAATAATTGCGAAGGTAGTTTTATTGATTATTCCTTCCATAGCTATCGGCGCTTATATGCTTTGGCATCTTAACAATTATTATGCGGTACTCGAAAATGAATGGACTTCAGAAAGTATTTTTTTAAGTATCGGTTTAATAGCAGGATGTGTATTTTATAGTTTTCGTTTCAGGTTTCTTACCACCACCCTGCCATTGCTCTTATTACTTGTAATAGCCGGCAAAATCGTAAACAGCATTTATACAGGTGAGTTTACCTCTTTCTATGCAATCACCAAATTTTACATTTTTTCATTCCTTTTTTTTGTTGGATGGCTTGCCGGATGGGCATTTGCAAGATTGAGATGGTTTCCCATAGTGTTGTCTGCGGTACTGCTCCTGCTGCAAATTATTGTAGTAAGTACCACCACTGATATCACCGCAAGAAAATTAATGATCGCATTTGTGCCCGTACTGCTTTTTGCTTTTTACATTATTTATACTTCGGAGCTGGTAAGAAATATGAATGATGATGAACCGGTTTTTACGTGGTTTATTATTAAAAAGCTGATTGGTTTTAGCATTGTTACCGGGATCATCTTATGGTTGTTATTTGCTTTTTACCAAAAAGATTTTAACGCCATTGAAAAACAATTCGGTGGTACGAAAGGCCAGCAGCAGACGCCCAACAAAGAAAGTCTGACGAAGAAAAATAAAGACGGAACCATCAGCAACCGGAAGGACATGGGATTGAGTGGTGGGCGAAGTACATCGAAACAACTGGTATTCGTTGCAAAGCTGGATAACTATTTCCCCGATTCCGATGTACCCAACCCATTATACTTCACTTACGATTATTATACAAAATTTGATACACTGACGCAAACATTAGAGACAGACAGCCTGATGCCGTCCAATGATCTGTTTCAACCGGATCCGTCTAAAATTCCATTATATTTTACCGATGTTGACTCAACCGCAATAAAGAACGGCAAAGGCAACTTGCTCAGGAAAGTGGTAAGTACGGATGTATATAAGGTTGCTCTTTCACCAAAAGAATTTTTAGCGCCGTCAACAGCATTCTTCTGCCAGCCCATTGCGGTAGACAAGGAATATCAGCAACAATTCAGAAGCGCTTACCGCGCTAAAATGTATGTTAGTGAATTGAACAGTGCCTATTTTGTATACAACCCCGCCGGTAACCAGGTGCTGGAAAAATTCCAGGATCAGCGATTTGATGCATTGCGAAAAATCACAGGATGGCAGAATGAGGATACAGCGTTCATGAACTACTACACTTTTATTCCGAAAGGCGATGATTTCGATTCGATAAGAGTTTTAGCAAAAGAGATCACTAAAAATGCGACAACACCGATTGACAAAATTATTGCTATCAGGAATTATTTTCTTAGCACCGACGAAACCGGTCAGCCGCTTTTCAAATACACAGACAATCCGGGCATTCCGGGATTACCAAGCGCCAGCAAGCTGAATTATTTTTTGTTTCAAAACCGAAAAGGCTATTGCGCATACTTTGCAGGCGCCACGCTTTTTTTACTTCGTGCATTAGGTATTCCCAGTCGCGTTGCCACAGGTTTTTTAACTATTGACAGAAGCACTAAAAACAAAGGTTGGTATTGGTTTTACGAAGATCAGGCCCATGCGTGGACGCAGGTATATTTTCCCGGCTATGGCTGGTTAGACTTTGATACGACGATACCGAGTACAGACCAGCAACAGGCGCCCGCTCCGGACGGCACACCGCCCATTATGGGACAAACTGCACTTTTTGTCGCTTTTGGAAAAGTGAATGAAACTGACACTGCAAAAAAGCGTGTAATCATGACCGCTAGTAAAATGATCTATCATGATAAAACATTCGAATTGGGCAATCCACAGCCACTTACTATGGATGTTTCCATTGCCACGATCATGAAAGACACCGGCCAGGTTTCGCTTGCCGATCTGAAAAAAGGAATGAACATCACCGCACTTTCATTTTCTGAACAATTCAAAAATCTAAATATAGGAGACAGTAATAATTACAAGGAAATCTTTGAAAAGATACCACTGCCCGCGCCAATTGATGAAATAAAGATTGTCGATTCCACAAAAGAAAAGCAGCCGCCGCCGAAAGCTGTAGAAAAAGAACCTACCGGTTTCAAAAAAATAAGCTGGATCATTGCCGGAGGTTTTTTATTGTTTTTATTGATCGTATTCGGAATGCCCTGGTTCATATTCCGCTGGTACCATTACAAAGCAGGTAACGCAAAGACCGCACGCACAAAAGCTTACTGGTCGTACACCGCAGCCGGTTATTACCTGAACCAGGTGGGATATCCAAGAGGAGAACTATCGCCACAGCAATTTGCGCAGGAAAAAATTGATGCCCGATTCAAAACTAATTTTGCATCATTTATGGAGGTTTATTTAAAAACAAAATATTCAAAAGACTCATTATCGCCTTCAGAGCAAAATACCGTTGAGAATTTTTATAAACCTTTTTATAAAAACATAAAAAATGCAATTCCGTTTAAACAACGTTTCTCCAAATTTTTAAATATTTATAGAACCATCAGCTTTTTTCAAAACCCAAAATATAAATGAATGGACACAGTGAATTTAGAAACTGCCCTGCAGAATATACAGCGCCTGATCAGCAATATTGAAACGGTCATCAGGGGCAAACACGATCAAATAAAATTTGTACTCACTGCATTGCTGGCCAAAGGCCACATATTGATGGAAGACAACCCGGGAACAGGCAAGACAGTAATGGCAAAAACGCTGGCACATAGTATTTCAGGCAATCTGGGAAACGAAAGTGTAATCTTTAAGCGCATTCAATTTACACCAGATCTTTTACCAATGGACTTGTTGGGTTCTCATATTTTTGATGACATAAAAAAGGAATTTATCTTTAAAAAGGGACCGCTCTTTTGCAATGTGCTGCTGGCTGATGAAATTAATCGGGCTTCTCCAAAAGTGCAGTCTGCCTTATTGGAATCAATGGCGGAAAATCAAATAACTATGGGCGAAGTTACCTACAAGCTCAGTGACTTATTTTTTACCATCGCTACGCAAAACCCCGTAGAAATGGAAGGTACCTATCCGCTGCCGGCAGCCCAGCTCGACAGGTTTTTTATAAAGATCGTTTTCGGCTATGTGGATGAAGAAACAGAATTAGATATCTATAAAGACTATCTCGGTATCAGCCATAATCTCGATAATCTGCAACAGGTACTCAGCATGGATGAAGTATTGTTTTTACAAAAACAATGCGAGAATGTATATGTACACGATGAAATAGTAAAAGCGGTAAGAAATATCGTATGGGCTACCCGAAAAAACAGCGATATCGTACTGGCAGCATCCACCCGAAGCGGCATTACCTTCTTAAAATGTTTGAAAGCCTATGCACTGGTAAATGGAAGAAACTATGCAACAGAAGACGACGTGAAAGATCTGGCACATCCTGTTTTACATCATCGTCTTATTTACCGCAACAAAGAAGCAAAAGCAAATGCGATCAATAATATTACTGCAGTAGAAATGGACAGGCTCTCCAAATTAAAAATCAGGTAGGCGGTATGCATGTGATCAGTCGATATTTATTTTCGTTTATACTTACCGTTAGTTGCTCATTTGCTACGGCGCAATTCAATGCTGCGCGGTATGAAATAGATGCGAAACGACTCGGCGTAAATTTCGCTGACAAGGATGCGCTTCCACGAAGCCGCGAATTTATCAGGCTCGATAGCACTTACTATGTCGGATGGTTGTACGAAGGCATGTTCAAGTACGACAGGGCTGCCGATTACCTGGGTTATAAAAATTGTATTGCTCCCTTAAGAAAAACGTTTTTCCTTTTTGAAAAAAACTATCACAACAATCTTAAAAATGTTATTTCCACCTACGGCTATCCGCGAAACGACATCGTGCAATTATGTTATGCGTTGTATGACAGTTATTCAAACATCGAAGAGCCCGATAGCGCGATGTGGTTATTAAATCGAATACAAAGCTGGAACACCGGTATTGATTTTATGGAGTATCATATCAAAGCTGCTTGGACTATTCATCGTAACAGGTATATTCTTCATAAGTACTCATTTTTGAAAAATACTGTTCTCGAAAATGAACAACTGGCGCTTCATCATTTGTACACCGCAATGGCAGAAGGCGACGGGAATGCTGTGTTTTATCTTGCTATCATTCATAATTATTTGCTGAATATTGATTCCACCGCTTATTATTATGATTGGTTACGGCAAATAGGTGGCTTTTCCTATAATAATTATGCACACTTTCAAAATACACTTGGCAATTTTGCGGAGGCAATAAACAATTTTGAAAAAGACATGTATGCCTATGATAAAAGATTGATAGAGGCTTATTATTTTTTACCTACTCTTTTTATTAATAGCGGCAGAAGCAAATATGCTATTGACGAGACAAATGACATTATCAGTACAAATGGATCCACACCCGGCTTCGGCTGGTACAATATTGCATTAGCAAGAAGTTACTTGTATAACGGACAGTTGGATAGCAGCCAAAAAGCAATTGACAAAGCCGCTCAATTTAAAGAAGTGCACATCGGCACCACGTTGGGGCAGACGCAATATGAATTTGCTATCAACACGATTAAACTTTTATTGACAAAGAACAAAATAGCAAGAATTAAATTTCTAAACAGTGGTTGGTGGTATTCGTTGAAAGACCTCTCTGAAATCAGCGGGTTAACCGGGCAGGAATTTCTTTTGAAATTTGCTTTAGTGAGCGAACTGGCTGGCAATCCCGAACGGGAACTTGTAGTCTATAACATCTTTGCCAGTGAGAACGTTATTGGTTTCGATGAAATACTCACGCTGCTTGAAAATATAAGCCCCTCCTACTTTGAAAAAATTTATCAGAAAAAAGAAATAACAGAAAAAAGGAAAAATATTGTCCGATACATGCAACTGTTTTACGGAGAGTTCGCATATGAAAATGGAGATTATGGTCAAAGCCAGTCAACATTTGAAAATATTCTAAACACCGCATTGCTGGACACCGCCCATGAGAAATTATTTATTGCCCGGCTGTATCAAAGCCTCGCGAGAAGCTACAATCATGAAGATGAAAGCGCAAAGGCTAATGAAATGAAGTATGATTTTTTCGGAGAGTATCCGCAACTGCTTCCATTCAGCGGCTTTAGCATAAAAATGAATCTTTCGACAAATGCTGACAACTCCTTCGAAAAAGGGATCGTGAAAGACCTAAAGGGGTGTGACATTGACTTTACAGATGAAGACGGGATGAATATACCTAAGGCTGTTATAAATTTTTCCCGGCTAAAAAATAAATATGAGGTTGACTTCAGCGTAACTGATAATATGGGCAAATTCATTGTTCCCCTGAAAAAGATGTATTTCAAAAAGGCTGACGGAGTCGGGAAAGAACTTGCACTGCGATTATGCGGAGTGGATGGACCGATTGAATTTGAAAGTGAATAAATACGGTCAGGCAATCTCACATTTAGTTTTTGAACAGACCTTGCCCACCACACAATTATTGCACACTACAAAAATGTTTTCGGCAAACTTCTGGCTTACGTTCGACCTTTTACCATTCACTTCTATTTCCATGGTGGAATCGAAATCGTGTTTGTTCACCACCTTAATTTTGCTGCTTATACCCAAACCTACTTTCATAACATACTGAAGAAACGATGCGGTATTATCTTTTACCGCAATCATCTTGCACGATAGACCTTCTTGCACCTGGGATAATGTTTTCCTGGCCTGTACTTTTAATTCACCTTTTGCATTGGGAATTGCATCACCATGAGGATCAAATTCCGGGTAGTCCAGGAACTTATCCAGTTTATTCACCAGTTTCTCGGATTGTATATGTTCCAATTGTTCCGCCACTTCGTGAACTTCATCCCACGTAAAATCGAGTTTTTCGTATAAAAATGTTTCCCAGAGCCTGTGCTTACGAACTATATTGATGGCGAGGCGCCTTCCTTCTTCTGTCAGCGCTATCTTCCTGTATTTCTCATATTGCAGCAATTTTTTTTCCTTCAGTTTTTTCAGCATATCATTTACCGTAGCTGGTTTTAAAGCAAGATGTACTGCCAGCTCGTTCGTACCTGCTTCCTGCTTACCTTTTTTTTCAGAGGCAAGCTGGAACAACGCTTTCAAATAATTTTCTTCAGTGTATGACAACATAAAGCAAATCTAAGCAAGATTGACAGAAAAAATAATGTTAGATTAGTCTAACTTTTATATTTTTGTTGTCAAAACAATTCTGGATGAAATTCAAACTATTATTAGGAACCATATTTTTTCATAGTGTCATCCAGGCGCAAACGAGTTCAATTGTCGGTATTGTGACCGCAAACAATAAACCTGTTGCTGCGGCCGGTATTGTTCTTTATAATAGCCGTTGGGGTACTATCACAGACACTTCGGGATATTTTGTCTTGAAAAATATTCCCGACGGATCGTACGACTTCAAAGTAACATCCCCGGTCTATAACGATTTTGATAAAAAAATCATCCTGCGGAAAGAAAGCCATATTCAACTCGATATTCATTTGATTCCCCGTGAAACTGTCCTGAATGAAATTGTACTTTCCGGAGTTTCAAGAGGCACTACCATTAAAGAAAACCCCGTTTCGATAACAACAGTTTCTTCGAGGGCCATCAATCTCACCGCAGCAAGTAATATTATCGATGTGTTGGTAAAAAATGTTCCCGGGCTAAATGCCGTAAAAACGGGCCCGAATATTTCAAAGCCTTTCATACGCGGGCTTGGCTATAACCGCGTGCTTACACTTTACGACGGAATAAGACAGGAAGGTCAGCAATGGGGTGATGAACACGGCATTGAAGTAGATGCCTATAACATTGAGAGAGCAGAAGTGATAAAAGGCCCGGCCAGCCTGATGTTTGGCTCCGACGCCGAAGCGGGCGTAGTAAGTCTCTTCCCCTATGTTAATGAGAACAGAGATAAAAAATTACATGGAAGGATCTTATCGGAATATCAAAATAATAATAGCCTGGTTGGAAATGGATTAAACCTGAATTATTCGGATAAACATTTTTCTTTATCCGCAAGTGGGTCATACAGGATTGCAAAAAATTATCGAAACCCGGTCGACGGAAGGGTTTATAATACCAATTTCAGGGAGAAAAATTTAGCGCTGTCTACCGGGTATAAATCTGCGAAAGGATTTACGCATCTGAACTTAACGCTATACGACAACCTGCAGGGAATACCTGATGGGAGCCGCGATTCGCTGACCAGAAAATTTACCAAACAAATTTATGAAGGCGATAGTGACGATATTAAAAACAGGCCTGTCGTTTCTGATGAAGAATTGAACTCTTATAAATTATCGCCTCTTCACCAGCATATTCAGCATTACAGAATTTATACGCAAAATAATTATGCGATCGGTAAAGGGAATATGAGTTTTGTTGTGGGCTTTCAGCAAAACATCCGCAGGGAATACAATCATCCTACTATGCCTTTACAGCCGGGAATGCATGTGCGACTGAATACGATCAACTATGGACTGCGATATAATTTTCCCAAAAACAATACGCTTGAAACAACCGTTGGTATAAATGGAATGGCGCAAAACAACAAAAGTATCAATGCAACTGACTTCCCCATTCCTGATTATAACTTAGCTGACGGAGGTATATATGTATATGCGAGATGGAAGCCTGAGCAAAAAAGTGGCATTGAAGATAAATGGACGATCAGCGGTGGCATCCGTTATGATGTACGGCATATTTCGTTTGATAATTTTTATGTCAATAAAAATTCAAATACAAATTTTGCTGAACACGTAGCTTTCGCGGACACGGCAAATGCCACACTTCAATTTCCCGGTTATAAAAGAACATTTACCGGAATTTCTGCGAGCATCGGCATTACACATGAACTCTCAAAAAGCGTTAGCCTAAAAGCCAATGTGGGCCGTGGTTACAGGGCACCCAATATGACCGAAATTGCATCCAATGGTTTGGATCCTGGAGCCCATATCATTTATTTAGGCAACCGCAATTTCAACCCCGAATTTTCATTACAGGAAGACCTCGGCGTGATCGTAAGCACGCGGAAATTTTCAGGAAATTTCAGCGCATTCAATAACAATATTCAAAATTATATTTACCTCTCACTTCAGACGGATGCTAATGGTATCCCGATTACAGATGCACAGGGAAATAAAACATATCAGTATGAACAATCTTCTGCTCAATTGTATGGAATAGAAGCGTGGGGTTCATGGCAACCTCTGAAAGACTTCACCTTTAATAATAGCTTTTCCATGATCTATGGATTTAACAGGGGACATCAGTTTAAAAACACGGACAACAACGGAGAGTATCTGCCATTAATTCCTCCACTCAAAATACTGAGCAGTGCTTCTTACAGGATCAGTTCCGGAATTGTCAACATTACTCCAAAGGTGGAGGCAGAAATAAATGCTGCACAAAACCGATTTCTTGCGTTAAATAATACAGAAACTTTTACACCCGGTTATGCGCTTTTCAATGCTGGCGTGGCAACAGAAATTCAATATTCGCCTTATCATTCAATTGAAATAGAACTGCAGGCAAACAATGTTTTTAATAAAGCCTGCCAATCCAACCTCAACCGCCTGAAATATTTTGAATATTATGAAAGCTCACCCAACGGACATTCGGGCATCTACAACATGGGAAGAAATGCATGCGTGAAAGTGATTGCCGATTTTTAGAAGCGGATTACATTCTACTGCCTTGCAATGGTTCCAAAATGTTTCTTATACTTTTGAAATCGTGCATTTGATTACGGATGGTTATTTATTTTTGATAAGCAGATTTTAAATAACTTACTGTCCTTAACACGTAATCCATGGCAAATGTTTTTAAGGCTTTATTTCGTCTTAATACAAGCAAGGAAACCCAACGACAAACTTTGGAAGATGTAAAGAACAATATTTCTTTTACCGGTGCTAATATATGGATTCTTGCCTGTGCCATCATCGTTGCTTCAGTTGGATTAAATATTAATTCAACTGCCGTGGTAATCGGCGCCATGCTTATATCTCCACTCATGGGCCCGATCGTCGGATCCGGATTTGCGCTGGGTATTTATGATTTTGCTTTGCTGAACCGTTCACTCAGAAATCTGTTGACTGCTACTATTGTAGGCCTGGCGTTTTCGACTTTTTATTTTTTAGTTAGCCCGTTTAAAGAAGCACAGTCTGAATTGCTGGCAAGAACATCTCCCAACATTTACGATGTATTTATTGCTTTCTTTGGCGGCCTTGTCGGGGTGATCGCATTAACGCGCGGAGAAAAAGGGAACGTGGTTGCAGGTGTTGCAATTGCTACTGCATTGATGCCTCCCCTGTGTACAGCGGGCTATGGATTGGGCACTGGTCATTTCAGGTACTTTTTTGGATCGTTGTTTTTGTACAGCATTAACTGCGTGTTTATCTGCATTGCAACATACGTCATTGTAAAATTTCTGAAGTATCCGGCCAAGCCTATTGAGGAAAAACATCAAAAAAGAGTAAAGTATGGAATAACGATTCTGACTTCGATCATGCTCCTGCCGAGCGCTTATTTCGCTTATTCATTGTATAGTCAGCAGAAATTTACTGAATCAATCAACCGATTTATAGACAGAGAGTTTAATGATAAAGGAAATACACTCATTTATAAAAGGACTGATTACAACACAAGTCCCAGGACGGTTGAACTGGCTTTCCTGTCGCGAAAATTCACTCCCGGTGAAATACGTGATTTGAATGCACGCCTGAAAGATTTCGGGATCAGCGATACCAGGCTCATCATCCGTCAAGATTCTTCATTTAATATTCAGAATCTGAAAAATGACATATTAAATGAAGTAAAAACCAAGGATACCCTCGTGAATCAGAAAGACGTTGAGATAAAGTTACTTCGCGATGAAATTGCAAAAAATACTTTTGATAACAAAGAAATTTTAAAAGAAGCAAGCGCCATTTTCCCGGACATAACATCAATCTCCCTGGCAAATCACAGCTTCTTCACCAACACAGACAGCAGCTTCAACACAACAATCCTAATTTACGGTAGCAAAAAAAATTTAAGCAAAGATGATGAAGCCAAACTGGTTGCGTGGCTTAAACAACGACTTTCACTGCAATCGCTCGTGATATTGAAGGAAGAATAACTATGATGTCGTCTATTTCACTTCCCGGTAGGCAGGCGGCGGAGACTTCAATTCAATAGATGCATTATTACTGATGCCTGTCGCGTTTGCGGAACGTTCACGGAAAAAATAAACGAATAGCAATACTGCAATGATCGCCAGAATTAACGCGGGCATCCGCCAGCTATTTTCAGCAGCTGTTTCCTGGTTTAAAAATTCATTCATTACCGTAGATGTAGTCTCTGTATCCCCTACCAGTACCGGGTGTTCTGCATCTTTGTGTACGACTCTTTCTGCAACAACAACGTCGTGAAAAGCAGTTCTGTTCAGCTTTTGAAAAATAATATTGCCGGAGTTATCTTTGCGAAGCAAGCCCAACGGCTCAAAACGAACCTCGTTGTTATTTTCCAGGTTCATTTTTTGATTGAGGCACCAGTTATTAATTCTTTCCTCTGCATCCGCATTATTAATTTTCTCAACTGTCGAAAGATATTGTGTCAACTCTCCGGAGTTATCATTTGATGATCCGCTATAGATAATTTCGTCTACGGGTGCTGAGAGCTGCTTACCGGCAACATCCAGTTCAGGGGCGAAGCGGATAATTTTAAAACTTCCGAGGTATGGAAGTGAACATTCTTTTTTTTGAATCAGATATGACGTAATTATATCCTGCATAAACGCGAAGTGCAAATATCACTTTTATTACGCGAATTAAAACCAAATACACGAATTGGCAATCAACAATCAGAAATGAATTAGTACGCCGCCGATGAGTTGCAAGCCATACACCGGATAATTATTCAAGCGCTCATATTTGCTATTGAGGATATTATCAATATCGAGCCATACACCGAATTTTTTATTGATCTTGAATTCAGCGCCGGCGCTGATATCGGTGCCACCATTCATCGTTTTTTCGTATGGATGATTTGTATTGTATGTTACCAGGGCTTTCGCTCCCGAAAATGCGGCAAGATCGGCCTTAAAAAGCAGTTGCTTCAAAACGTACCACCGTAGCGAGGCTGTCAGTGTTAATGGATATAACTCCCACGCTTTGGCATTGTCCAGTAAACCGGTGTAGGTATTCAAATCGAGGGCGGCAGTAAAAGTAAATTTATCCTGGTTCACATAATTTAAATCTCCGTGAATCTGGAAATCATCGATCCTCCTTTCATTTTTTATATAAAAACTTTTCCCATCGATACTGTCATTAACAAACAGTGGCATATCGTTATAAACAATGAATGCCGCCCGCGCATTAAAGCTAAAATGGTTGCTTATAGCTGCTTTGATGCCACCATAATATTGTATTTCTTTTGTGTTGTGAAATGTGTCGGTCGGATCCTGTATGTACGGATTCTCACCACTCATTGTACGGAAGCTATTGGCAATGTAGTGGCCTACCCAACCTGCCTGTACAATTAAAACATTCTGCTGCAACTGTACTTCGCCATAGATATTAGGTAAAAGCCTTACATCTTTATTATTCCATGCAGGCGTTATGCCGCCATGGAAGGTGAACATGTCACTATAGTACACGAACTCAGGAGAAAGTTCAAAGAGATTGTTTTTAATAGTCAGACCGGTAGATTTTTGCAGATACTTGTCAAAGTTGCCCAGCGCTGTTATTTTGAATGAAGTTGATTCGCTGAACTTTTTTTCAGCCGGGAGATTAAACATCAATGTAGTTTCTGTTGCCTGGTTCTCTCTTCCAAAAGTATGCAGTTCCAGGTGCGGATCATAAATAACATTTAAATCATTTACTTCCGTATTACGAACTCCGATTCCGGCAAAAATATCGTGGTAGCTTCTTCTTATCTGGGTCTTACTGAAACTATCGAGCGAGTGGTCATAACCATATTGATAATACTCATGTTGCGCAAAACCGGCATTGGCATATACTTCATTTTTTGTCTTCGTAAAAATGCTGCCGTCGGCCTTAGCGCCTATTTCACTGAAGTCTTGGTTTTCTATGCTTCCTCTCGATGAAATATAATTACCATACACGTTCAGCATATTTTGTTTGCCATCACCAAAGCTGAAGGCACCAGCGGCATAAGGCGTGGTGAAACTGCCTATTCCCAATTTTACTTCGTTGCGATCGCCCAACTGCAGGTTGGTATCCGACTCCAATGCAAGCGGACTCAATGAAATAGGCTGATAGGTAAAAAACAAATTTTGCGGAGGAATATTATAACTCAGATGTTTCCGCGTAGTATCGGCACTCAACGGTGTTGCATACAAATTTATCTTTACCATATTACGCAACGAAGGCTTGTATGTTGAAGTAATATCGATCGTTTGCGTTTTTGAAGAATCAATTTGCGCGCTCACATTATTGTTTAAACAAAAGATGATTGCGATGAGAAAAATTGGCAATTGGTATTTTTGGAAGAATTGCATGAGCATTGCGTTCTAACGGTTTTAAAATTTCTTATTTACTATCAGAGGGATTGGTTTCTACTTTTGAGTTTTGTTGTTCTTCTGCAACAGCAGAATCCAGTTTTTGCTGCGCCTCATTTTTCAATTCAACAATAGTCGCATTCTGTGCCACACTCTGGTAGGTTGCTTTTGCATTGAAATAATCTTTCTCTTTCAGGTAAACATCACCCAATAAAATATAAGCTTTAGCCACCCAATAGTCATACGCACTTGTAACCTTAATCACTTCCATTCCCGCTTTTTCAGCCTGTGGCAATTCATTTAATGCGAGATAACAGTTGGCGATCTCATAACGTGCTTCAGCACCCCATGCAGATTTGTTGATGGCTGCAACCTGCCTGAATGCGGTAATAGCCTGGTCATACTGGTTTGCTACCTCAAATGATTTTCCCAAAACAAGATTGGCAACTGCGCGATCATCTGTACTCAAACCTTTCTTTGTGAGCAATTCTTTTGCCGCATCATTTGCCTGTGCATAATCTTTCGTTTGATAATAGCTTCTTACCAAACCACGCAATGCTTCCAATTGATTTTCGGGTGTGGTAGCAAGGTCTTTCAGTTTGTTGAAGTATATCAGTGCCTGCCCATAATCCTGCGTATCAAAGTAGCAAATGTGTGCGGCGGCATAAGCGGCTTTCTCCGCAAACTTGCTGCTGCCGGCATTCACAACGGCATCATAACCCTGTAATGCATTTTTCCAGTCTTTATTTTTTGAATAACATTCGCTACAGTAAAAGTTCGCCGGTAACACATAGCCTCCTTGAGGATATTTGGAAAGATAATTACTAAATGCATCAATGGCTCCTGCGCAATCATTGCTGTTATACTTTAATTCTGCCGAGGCATACGTAAGAGAATCTGCCTCGGATATGCTGATCACTTTACCGGCTTTGGTTACAAAGTTTACATAATCATTGGGACGTCCCAGTTCCACATAAATGTTCTTCATATTATCCAAAGCCTCATCTGCTTCGGGTGATTGCGGATAGGTGGAAACAAGCGTTTGATAATTTTTTAAGGCGTCCTCATTTTTATTGAGATTATAATAACAAAGCCCCAGTTTCAGATAAACGTTGGGATACTCACCGCTTGCATCTTTTATCTGGAGTATATCATTCAGGTAAGGAATTGCATCCTGGAATTTTTCTTCTACCATGTATGCATTGGCAATCTGTATGTATGATTCCGGAACGAGATCACTTTTGGGATAGCGTTTAACCAGCGCATCAAATGTTTTTATTTTTTCACCAGGGCTATGAACTCCTTCAATTAATGCTATCTGGTACAATGAATAATCAGCCTGTGGCAACCCATTATTGATTACATTCTGATACATGCTCTTCGCCGTGCTATAATTCCTTTGCATGAAATAACAATCTGCGGCACGTACGTACGCATCCTGCTTTATTCCCGTCGCCTGAGAATTAATGGAAGGCGCCACCTGTCTGAAATTTGACAACGCCAGTGGATAATTCTCCTCCAGTAAATAGGCGTATCCCAACACGTACTTTGCTGCATCTGCATTTGCCTCGCCTTCGGGTCCGGCACCCGAAAGAAGGTACGCATTCATATATTTTATTACGTCATCATAACTACCAAGCCTATACGAAACTTCGCCCTTCCAAAAATCTGCATACGGTAATACCGGTCCGGCGTTCGGGTCACCGATAATTTTTGTAAGCAGCGCATCTGCTTCATTCAATTGCTGGTTGTTAATATATTCCGTGCTTTCGCCAAACAAGAGTCGCGGATATACTTTTTGCATAGTGGGCGTAGGCTTACCAAATGAAGCATACAAGGCAAGGGCATCTTTGTAGTTGTTGGTATTCGCCAAAAGGCTAATCAGAATTTCCTTGGCTTCAGGAGCATATTCTGAATTGGGATACAAATCAATGAACTTGTTCAGCTCGCTGAGTGCAACATCCTGGTAGCCTAATTCGTAAGACAATTTTGCATAATTGAATCTTGATATTTCCTGCTGCTTCCGGTTGCTGCTGTTATTGGCGCTGTACAGAAATGCATTTCTTGCATTTTCTTTCTGGCCGGTACGCAGATACAGATCACCCAGCAGGTACATGGAGTTTTGCCCCATGGAATCTTTTTCATTACTCAGTTGTTTAAATCCTTCGATCGCTTTGTCTACCTGGTTTTGGTCGTAATAGCAATAACTCAACTCATACACCACTTCTTTGGAAACTTTATCGCTGTTATCAACATAATTTTTTAGATAAGGCAATGCCTTTGCAAAATCTTTTTTCTCAAAATATAATTGCCCTGTCAGCAGATCAAGATCATTTCGATAATAGATATCTTTGTGAGAGAGAGCTTCTTCTCCATATTTCAGCGCCTGGTCCTTGTCTCCTTCAAAATAATAGATCTGTGCAATGTAATACGGAACAATTCCTTTATACTTATCGCGATTTTCCACCTTTTGAAAAGCAGCCAATGCATCGTTATATTCACGATCGCGATAACAGATGAAGCCGTAATAATAATTGGCATCATAATAATATTTATTCTGCGGCAACTGGTGAATCTCGTTGAATAAGGGCTTCGCTTTATCGAATTGTTTCAGGTTAAAATAAGAATAGGCAAGTTCAAATTTTGCATCACCAATTTCTTCATTACTTAAATTATCATAACCTGCTCTTTCGTAAAACACTACGGCACGCGGAAAATCATTCCGGTTAAAATAATATTTCGCCAGGTGATAGCTCATCATCTGCTGGCGCGGCTCATTGTTAGCATTATCAATGTAGCGATGCGCCTGGTCTTCGGCAACAGACTGATTCATCTTTAATCCACAGACGATATAATAATATTGTACATCCTGGTTGAGGTAGGCGTGAGCGCTTTGTGCATTTTCGGGATAGCGGTCTTTCAGGTCTTTCAGCAAAGGATAAGCAAGACTATATTCTCCTTTCATGAAATACTCCTTAGCTTCCTTAAACGCCTTTTCGGGATCGGTAACAAAATAGTTAGCCTGCGAAAAGCCCTGACAGGAAAAGAAGAGAAGCACGAACGGGAACAGGAAACGTTTCATTAATAATTCAATTTAGTTTTTCAGACAAGATAATAATGTCCGGGATTAATCTTTTAAAAAAATTTACCGGCGCAAAAATACAACACCATCGTACCAATACCAGCTATGATGAAAATAAAACACTTTAAATTGCATCAATCTTTGTTAAGACAATTGTAAAAAATTTTATGAGTAAATTTCTTTCAACAAAATATTCAGCAGGAGCATTCAATTTTGCTGTGCTGGTATTGCGACTTGGTCTTGGTATCCTGATGCTGCATCATGGCCTTGATAAGCTCATGCATTTTGCATATTACAAATCACATTTTATTAACTTCCTTGGACTCGGTCAAATGATTTCATTGTCGCTGGACATTTTTGCAGAGTTCTTTTGTTCAATGTTCGTAATCCTTGGATTATTTACGAGACTGGCTGTAATTCCTATCGGAATTGCTATGTGTGTAGCACTGTTTAGAGTTCATGGCGGCGATGTCTTTGGTGCAGGAGAGCGGGCTACGATTTATCTTGCTTGCTGCATTGCCTTACTTTTTGTTGGCGCAGGAAGAGTGAGTGTGGATGGGGTTATTGGGAAATGATGAGCTATGTTCGATGTGGGATGTACGATTTTCACTCATACCTGACCATTGGCTATTTGATAATCCGTATAATTCGTGATATAAATTCGTGTTCGTTTACTAAAATTCCAAAACAAATTGTTTACTCACAAAACGCAAATCAGGATACACTACGCGCTAACCGACCAGATGGGCTTCGTATATCATGGCCATTATGCGCAGTTTTATGAGATAGGAAGAACCGAGGCATTAAGGAGTCTGGGTGTTACGTACAAAGATGTTGAAGCAATCGGGGTAATCATGCCCGTTATAGAAATTCACACCAAATTTTTACGCCCCGCCAAATATGACGACCTGGTAACAGTGGAGACTACAGTAAAAGAATTACCCACGCATCATAAGATTGTTTTTCACGGGGAAATATTTAATGAGCAAGATGAATTGCTTAACTCCGGTACTGTTACATTGTTTTTTATGGAAGCAAAAACAATGCGGCGATGTGATATGCCGGATATGATAAGAGAAAGAGTGAAAGGGTATTTTTAATCATTTCCCTACCACCAACACCTGGAAACTTCCCGGTATCATAGGAGGCCTGCGGGGATTTTGCGCATCGGGCGCACCGAACTCTGCAGTTGGCAGGAACAGCCTGCCGTTAGATTGATCTATTGTTATAGTTCTTGCTCCTTTCTTTGTTTCGATGGTTCCTTCGCTTTCATATTCATCCGCTGATTTTTCTTTGTACACATAAATGTTACCATCTCTGCCGGCGGGAGCAAAAATCAATTTACTTTTTTCATCAAACACGGTTCCATCACAACCCGCTCCTATCGGCAGTTTTGTTATGATCTCACCATCCTCGGCGTCCATCACTACCAGCAATTTGCTATCGGAGCACGCAGAAAATAAACGATTGGTTTTTGTATCGATTGCCAAACCTGAAGGGCCTTCACCTGGAGTCAATGACCATCTGTGTATTATTTTGAAAGTATGAAGATCAATCACCGCTATTTGATTTTTGTCTTCAAGATTCACAAATAATTCTCCTTTACCATCAGAAACTGCTTCTTCCGGTTTTCCCTGCAAGTCTATTGAATCGACCAATTTATTCTGTGCGGGGTCTATAAAAGAAAGGCTTTTTCCGTGGCCGTTATTCGTAATAATGTATTTTGTAAACGGTTCGTACATGATCCCGTCCGGTCCTGCACCCGTAGCAACCTGGGTAATAATTTTATTTGTTTTAAGATCAAAAACAGTAACATTATTGAGTGCTCCATTACTGGTATACCCCCTGTTTAATTTTTTGTCAAAGGCAATGCCATGTACGCCTTTTGTATCCGGTATTACACCAACAGAATCACCAGACTTTTCATTCAAAATATTTACCTGCGTTCCATGTGACACATAAACTTTACCATCATTCACTCTTATATAATCCCACCAACCCGGGCTTTTTATATGAAACGTATTTATAACTTTATAATCATTTTTTTGTGCAAATGCGCCAACAGCGATCATCAGTAAGGCAGTCAGCAAAAGATTTTTAGTAAACATCGAATGGAATTTTAACCAAAGGTTAAACTTAATTCTGAAGAAAAACTAAAGATTATATCATCAAAACATTATGATGCGATAGATACTCCCGCTTACTTCTTCAGAATAACTTCAAAATGTTTTGTAAATTTTGCGGAAAATCAGCTTGTGAAAGTTTTGATCATCGAAGACGAAAAAGAACTATGCGATAGCATTGTCACCTACCTGGGAAGTGAGAGCTATCTTTGCGAAACAGCCGCTGATTTTAAAACAGCGATGGAAAAGGCAGAGCTCTATGAATATGACTGTATCATATTGGATATTACGTTGCCCGGCGGTAGCGGCCTCGATATTCTAAAAGAGCTGAAGGCGCTAGAAAAAACTGATGGCGTTTTAATTATTTCCGCAAAAAATTCACTCGATGATAAAGTAACCGGCCTCATCCTGGGAGCAGACGACTATTTATCCAAACCATTTCATCTTTCAGAATTGAGTGCACGTGTTGCAGCTATTATCCGGAGAAAAAACTTTAGTGGCAATAATGTGCTGAGAGCGGGTGATCTTGATATTGACACAGTTGCGAAAACGGTGAAAGTTAATGACCACCCGATAGATCTTACCCGTAAAGAATATCAACTGCTTTTATATTTTGCCAGCAACCGAAATCGCGTCATTTCGAAAAATGCAATAGCCGAACATCTTTGGGGCGACAACATGGAAGGCAATGTTGATTTCATCTACACCCATATCAAAAACCTCCGCAAGAAACTCATAGAAGCAGGCGGCCACGAATACATAAAATCTGTCTACGGAATGGGCTATAAGTTTTCCACCGAATGAAATTATTAAACAAGTATAACAGGATAAGCATTATTGCCACCATCGTCGTTTTGATGATCGGTGCAGTGATTTACTACTTCTTCATCAGCGCCGTATTGATCAGGCAGTTAGACAAAAGCCTGGTTGGCGAAGAAAAGGAGATCAATGAATACATTGCAGATAATCATCAGCTCCCCGAACCTGAATTTACTAAAGATGAACAGGAACAATATTTTGCCATAACGGATACGATCAAACGAAATTTCACAAGTGTGTATGTAGGCCATAAAAGAAACAGGCATGCCTATTTTCGGCAGTTAGAATTTCCCGTCGTAGCCGGTGGCAAACTTTACAAGGCAGTCGTCAGAAAATCGCAGGAAAAAACAGAAGATATTGTTGAACTCACCTTAATAATAACATTTGCGATAGCAGGTTTGCTCCTTGCTTTTCTTTTTATTATCAACCGGCTTGTGTTAAACAGGCTCTGGCAGCCATTTTACGATACTCTTGGGAAGTTAAAAGAATTTAATATTTCCGCGAAAAGCCCGATCCGGCCGGCGCAGACAAACATCACTGAATTTAATCAGCTCAATGGAGCGGTAAGCGCAATGACACAAAAGGCAATGAATGATTACAACGAAATAAAAAGCTTTACCGAAAATGCTTCTCACGAAATTCAAACTCCGTTGGCAATTATCGCTTCAAAGCTGGAATTACTCAATCAAACTAACCTCGACGAAAACCAGGCAGATTACCTGACTGCTATTGCAGATACCACTAATCGCCTTTCAAAATTAAACCAGTCATTGATTTTACTCACCAAAATTGACAACAGGCAGTTTACTGAATCAAAGGATATCAATCTTACTCAGGTGATAGAGTTGCATCTCAATAATTTTGAAGAACTGCTGCACGCTAAAAATATTTCACTTTCAAAGAATTTAGCCCCGAACGTTATAATCAAAATGAACGAAACGCTTGCTGATGTGCTGGTATTAAACCTGGTAACAAACGCGATCAAACATAATATAGAAAATGGCGTAATTGACATTGAACTTAATCACACTTCTTTAAAGATTTCCAATACCGGAAACGTTCCGGAAAATGACACTCAATCGTATTTTGAGCGATTCAAAAAAGGATCATCGAGACCGGATTCATTGGGTCTGGGTTTATCTATCGTGAAAAAAATATGTGATGCATATCACTTCCGGATACAGTATGAATTTTTTGGTGAAAGACATACCATCAACCTGAAGTTTTAAACTGATAACATACCTTCAAATTTTCAACAAAATCGATTTATAGCTTTGCCCGTAAAAATTTTGTAACCATGAAAAAAAGAATCAGTTTAATTGCGTTATTTTTTGCAACCACGTTATCCTGCTTTGCCCAAAAAGGTAAAAAGAAAATGATTGTTCCTCAGGCTGCGAAGCATGCCTTGTCAGTAAAATACCCGGAAGCAAAGAATGTGCATTGGGAAAAAGAAAACGGTAATTATGAAGCCAACTGGGGAGGAAAATCAGGAGAAGATCATTCAGCACAATTTACTCCCGGTGGCAGTTTTGTGGAAATTGTAAATGCCATCCCGGTAAATAAAGTCCCCGAAAAGATAAGCACTTATGTGAAGAACCGCTACCATCATTCGAAGATCACAGAGGCAGGTGTACTTACAGACGCATCGGATAAAACATTTTACGAAGTAGAAGTAAAAGGAAAAGACATTATTTTTAGCAAAGAGGGGGAATTTATAAAAAGTGAAGATTAAGGTAACAAAGGATTATTAGTTTGCAGAAAGTTTATTTTTAAGAATGATCAAAAAATGTCTTTTCGCTGTGGTTTGTTGCCTTCTGTATGCTGTTTCATTTTGCCAGCAAAGAACGCTTGACTATTTCATTGACACGGCAATTACCATTAATCCGCAGCTATACGCCAATAAAAATCTCATTTTATCCAATAGCATCGACAGCCAGATCATCGTAGCGGGCAATAAGGTTCAGATCAATGGCATCAGCAATTCTTATTATGCCCCGGTGGTAAACGGCATCGGCTACGACAATGCCATCACCAATGGCCAACAACTCCAGGCGCTCGTTTCGGCCACCAAACAGATTTATAACAAAAGAAATCTTGCAGTACAGTATGAGGGCCTGCGGTTGCAGAATGATTCACTAAAGGTAGCATCCGCAATCACGACGCAGGATATAAAAAAAATGGTGACCGGTCAATACATATTGACTTATGGCGATCAACTACAAATCGGTTTTACAAATGATCTGATCACGTTGCTGAGTCATGAGGAAGGTATCCTGAAAACACTCACCCAACAGAATGTGTACAAACAGGCGGACTATTTATCTTTTCTTGTTACCCTGCAACAAGAGCAGCTTATACTCAGCCAGCTCATGATACAATACAAAAATGATTACGCCACGCTCAATTACCTCGCCGGAATAACAGACACTACAACTTCCCGCGCCCTGTCTGATCCTGAACTTCAGTACGCAGGCGAATTCGGATATGACACGTCGGTCTTTTTAAAACAATTTACAATTGACAGCCTTCAGTTGCGAAATCTTCGTACTGGCGTTGACGTTAGTTACCGTCCCCGCGTTAGTTTGTATGGCGATGGGGGTTACCTGTCTTCGTTGGTGCTGAAACCTTATACAAATTTCGGAACCAGTTTTGGCATAAACCTGACCATACCGATCTATGACGGGCACCAAAGGCAACTACAGTATACAAAGCTCGATATAATGGAACGCACACGGGCAAGACAGCGGGGCTATTTTATGCAACAACTCACGCAGCAGGTGGAGCAGTTGGAACAACAGCTCCGGGAGCTCGAAAAACTCAAAGCCCCGATCGGCAAACAGATTGATTACCTGAAAACGCTGATCAGCGTGAATGGAAAATTGCTTGAAACAGGAGATATAAAGATCGCAGACTATGTTCTGGCACTGAATAATTATATTACTTCACAAAATCTTGTTGTGCAGAACCTCGTAGCCCGGTATCAGGTTATTAACCAGCTTGACTACTGGAAAGCATCGGGCTATTAAATAAATGAAAATGAAAAAAGCTGACTGGAGAAAAATTTATTTACTGTTTGCAGTAGCAATATTTTTTGCAAGCTGCAAACAGCAAGATGACAACGGCGATGACGGAACTCCTGTGGAAGCCCGCACGCCCATAACTGTTACTTCTGTGACCAACGACACGCTGCAACAATACCTGGAGCTAAATGCTACCTCGTCGTACCTGCAAAAAAGTTTCGTAAAGAGCAACATGATTGGCTACGTAAAGAAAGCCAATGTGAGGATTGGAGACTATGTGCATGCCGGCCAGCCGATGTTTGTAGTTCAGACAAAAGAATCGCGGGCAATAGGCAATGCGGTAAATAAGCTAAATCCTGATTTCAAATTTTCCGGAATAAATACGATTGATGCAAATTCAAGTGGTTTCATTACTGAGTTGGATCACCAGCCGGGCGATTACGTGCAGGATGGCGAACAGCTTTCTGTAATAAGCGATGCAAGAAGCTTTGCATTTATTATGAGCGTACCATACGAAGACCGGCGATACGTATCGCCGGGTATGCATGTAGCAGTAACCCTCCCCGGCAATGAGCATTTACCCGGCACCGTTAGTTCTTCGATGCCGATCATAGATTCAGTTTCGCAAACGCAGGATTTTGTGGTAAAGGTGAACGCTCCGCAACAGATCCCGCCGAACCTGATAGCAACATTAAGAATATTGAAAGTTGTAAAACCTTCCGCAGCTACATTACCCAAGCAAACCGTATTGACTAACGAAACTCAATCTGAATTTTGGGTAATGAAATTGATCAATGACAGTACGGCTGTAAAAGTACCGGTAAAGAAAGGAATTGAAACAGACGATAAAATAGAGATCCTTTCACCAATATTTTCTCCTAACGACAAAATCGTATTGACCGGCAACTACGGGCTGGCCGATACTGCATTGATAACGGTTCAAAAATGATCTGTACGGCATGCCTTTGAAAAATTATTTCCATACACATAAAAGTCCCCTCACGGTAGTTTTGGTGATGTTGATATTGGGTGGCTTGTTTGCATATAGTCATTTACAAACTTCTTTGTTTCCCGAAATAACCTTTCCGAAAATAAAGATCATTGCAGATGCGGGATTACAGCCGGTAAACCGAATGATGGTGGATGTAACGCGTCCTTTGGAGAATGCCATTAAACAGGTGCCCAACCTCACAGACATCAGAAGCAGCACCAGCAGGGGGTCCTGTGAGATTTCCGCGTTTTTTAGCTGGGATGCCGACATAGATATCAGCCAGCAGCAAATAGAAGGAAAGATTGCTGAGATCAGAAATACGCTGCCTCCGGAAACCAACATCACGGTAAAGAAAATGAATCCTTCTATTTTACCGGTGATGGGCTTCTCTGTGGAAAGTAATGAGCTTTCCCCGATCGAACTAAAAGAGCTGGCAACCTATACTATAAAGCCTTACCTGAGCCAGGTGCCGGGCGTTGCAGAAGTGAGGGTGATCGGGGGAAAATCAAAAGAGTTTTGGGTAAATCTCGATGCGAAAAAAATGAGCACGCTTTCCATCACACCTGATGCTGTTAGCAATGCTCTTGCGCAGACCAACTTTATTAAGTCGAACGGTTATCTCTCCGATTATAAATACCTGTATTTAACAGTTACCGATGCATCGGTGCAATCGTTGGATGACCTTAAAAATGTAATTGTCAGCAATAATTCAAAACGTGTAGTCAGGCTCAGGGATATTGCAGATGTACAAATCAGTGAAGCAGTTCAATACATAAAGATAAATGCCAATGGTAAGGAGAGTTTACTAATAGCAGTAATCAAACAACCCAACAGCAACCTGATAGACGTATCCAAACAGGTGGAGGAAAAGATACGATCGCTAAAAAATATTTTACCAAAAAGCGTCATCATAAAACCTTACTACATCCAGGCAGATTTCGTAAGTGATGCTATTAAAAGTGTAAGTGATGCGTTGTGGATTGGGCTGCTATTAGCCATCATTGTGGCGGTAATTTTTTTACGATCAGTAAGAGCAAGCCTTACAATATTAATCACGATACCTGTTACGCTTGGTGCGACGATCATTACTCTTTACGGTATCGGCTATACGTTGAACATAATGACATTGGGCGCCATTGCTGCGGCAATTGGGTTAATTATTGATGACGCCATTGTAGTAGTGGAACAAATACACCGCACACACGAAGAACACCCGGGAGATCAGTATAAGGATATTGTTCACAATGCGATTCATTATTTACTGCCCGCGATGGTCGGATCATCACTAAGCACGATTGTTATTTTCATCCCATTCATGTTGATGAGCGGCGTGGCAGGCGCTTATTTCAATGTACTTACCAATACGATGATCATTACATTGGTGTGTTCATTTTTCGTAACATGGATTGGTTTACCTGTAGTGTATCTGTGGTTTGCCCGAAAAAAGAAAAAGAAGACAATTACCCCGGTAGAAGCTGAAGTTCACATCCGAAAAAAGGCCTGGATCATCTGGTTTATCAGGCGGCCGTGGATCAGCTTGCTCTTTGTTGCAGGATTGATCGTGTCTATCATTTTGATATTACCAAAATTAGAAACGGGCTTTCTCCCCGAAATGGATGAAGGAAGTATTGTATTGGATTACGCATCTATTCCGGGCACATCACTGGCGGAAACCGACAGAGAATTGCAAGCGGTTGAAAAAATTATTATTGCCGATCCTAACGTGCAGGCCTACTCGAGAAGAACCGGCACCGAAATGGGATTTTTTATTACCGAACCCAATACCGGTGATTATCTTATTCAGTTAAAAAAGAACCGCAATGAAACCACAGAACAGGTGATAGAAGATCTGAGACAAAAGATCGAATCATCACAGCCCGAGCTGCGAATAGATTTCGGCCAGGTGATTACGGATATGCTCGGCGACCTCATGACTTCAGTGCAGCCAATCGAGATAAAAATTTTTGGAACTGACCCGCAAACATTGCAATCGTTATCGCAGCAGGTGAGTAAAGTAGTTGAAGATATACGCGGTACCGCCGATGTGTTCGATGGAATCGTGATCGCAGGACCTTCCATAAGTGTGGATCCGGAATATTCAAAAGCAGCGCAATACAACATCACTCCTGCCAATCTTCAATCCCAGGTGCAGACGGCACTGGAAGGAAATGTGGTCGGAAATATCTACGATCACGATCGCGTATATCCTGTCAGGCTGGTGTACCCGGGCAGCCGCAACGTAACTGTCGAAGACCTCAGAAATGTCCCGGTATTTTTGCCGGATGGTAGATTAAAGCCTATCAGTGATTTCGCTGCGATAACCGTTAATAAAGGAGATGCAGAGATTCAAAGAGAGAATTTGCAATCGATGGGAGTAGTAAGTGCAAGATTGGAAGGCCGCGATCTCGGAAGTACCATAAAAGATATCCAAAAAAATATCAGTAGTGAGATTCATTTGCCCGAAGGCTATAGCATTGAATACGGGGGAGACTATCAGCAGCAGCAAAAATCATTTTCGGAATTATTGCTCATACTGGTTTCATCGAGCATTCTTGTTTTTGGTGTGATACTGTTTTTATATAAAAGTGTAAAAACTGCATTAGCTATCTTATTTATCGCAGTGCTTGGCATTACAGGAAGTTACATTGCTTTATTCATTACGCACACACCGCTGAATGTAGGAAGCTATACCGGTCTGATTATGATAGTTGGTATCATTGGCGAGAATTCGATATTTACCTACCTGCAATTCAAACAAACATTACAGGAAGAAGATGTAGATAATGCCATTGCTTATGCTATCGCCACAAGATTACGGCCAAAACTTATGACGGCCATCGGGGCAATTTTCGCGTTACTCCCATTAGCACTGGGAATCGGAACTGGTGCCCAGCTTCACCAGCCATTAGCAATAGCGGTAATTGGCGGATTTATTATTGCAATTCCACTTCTACTGGTCGTGTTGCCGAGTATGCTGAGATTATTGTATAGAAATTATCAGCCGGCCGAAATGAATTCTTAATCGCGGACTTCTAAAAAAAATTCCATGACCGGGTAATCACTGATCCTCCACCGTTCCCTGGCAGTCGTCAACTTTCATAGAGGAAATCTGGCTCATGCCGGTATTTTCAACCACCTCCTCCAGGCTTAGCCGGGGCCGGAGTGCGCTTGATTTCACCGTACATGAAATATATGTGGATTTTCCCGCTTCGCATTCAACCGGAATTTCCGTTTGCTTTTTTGCAATTCCTACTCCGCTGAGTTTAGCACTTATTAAATGCTTCCCGGGTTGTACACCTACTTTGAAATAGCGGCCGTTACTAAGCTTGCATAATTTTACATTATCTACCCAGACATAAAAATTTTCCAGGGCCCCTCCAAATTGGCCGGAGCGATAAATGAAGATATAGCACGAATCCGTATCAGGTGTTCTGAAATTTGCTTTTGCGTTGACTACTGAAACAAAAGCTATCGCGATAGTGATTGTGGAAAAAAGTTTTCTCATTTTGCTTGTTTACTGCTAAGGTAATTTGGCTAAAAATGAACTCAAAATTTTAACCGGGTTATTTTTTATTCAACAAACATTATTTAATCCGGACCACATAGTAGCTTTAAAATTTTATTAATAATAAATGGCACTATTATTTCTGTGTAACTACATATTTTCTTACCCTATTAAAAAAGACTTATGAAAAAGAACACACTAATGATCTCTGCATTCGCAGGTTTATTTCTAACCATTGGATTTATCTCCTGTAAAAAGACTAATACCGTTACTCACACACCAGCCGCAGGATTGATGGCGTTTAATCTTGCCCCGGATCAGTCTGCCATTGATTTCTCTATTGGAGGAAGCAACCTGACTACATCACCATTGTCGTACGATAATTATACCGGATCTTATTTAAGCATTTATCCGGGTAGCCGTGATGTGACTTCCTATGATGTTAATGGCAACATGCAACTGGCAACGGTCTCAGGTTCCTTTAATGACAGTGCTTACTACTCCGTTTTTTTAGTAGGTACAAACGGAAACTATAAAAATGTATTGGTACAGGATAAGTTTGACAGCCTTTCACATACTTCCGGCCAGGCTTATGTTCGCTACATTAATGCAATCGTTGATTCAACGGGACAGCCGGGAATAATGATTTCATCAGGTGGAAATAACTTGTTTGATTCCAGTGCAGCCTTTGCAACAGTCACGGATTTTAAAGGAGTCACTCCGGGCGATCTTTCGGTGACCGTAAATTCAGAATCATCGACGCCCCTTGCCAACCGGACGTTCAGTGTAGAGCAGGGAAAAATATATACTGTATTGCTCGTAGGTGAGCCTGCTCAAACAGATACATCAAAGGCTGTTCAAATAAAATATATCACCAATGGACAATTGACTCACTAAGTTTGGTTCTCGCTTTATAATTTCAATTTTCAAAGTCTTTGGGAATTCTAGATTCCCAAAGACTTTTTTATAACAAAAACAGCTATGCTTACGGCACTGGCTTTTCAAACGCGCAATGAAAAGAAATACAATTAAATCTTCACGGAAAAATTTTTGTCACAATAATGACAAAAAAATCATATAAGGATCATATTGATTTTGTTTCAATCCGAAATTCATTTTTGTTGTTTCGAAAAGAGCAACCAATCCGGGTTCAAAGAGCTTTTAACAAGATAAATTAAACTGCTATACTCTACTTAAAGTCAGCAACTTGCAGGTTATCCTTTTGGCGCTAAGTATAGAAATAAAAAATGTGGCACGATTATGGAAAAGATGATAAGTAAATCTTAAAAAATATTTTTTAACCAAGTTGGTACCCTATAAAAACGTCTGTCATTCTTAAAAAAACAATTTCTTAAACAAAAAATCAAAATTATGAGCACCAGCAATTTTCCTACGGCGACCAATGAAGTACAGGAACCAAGGAAAAATTACAAAAATCTCATCATCGGTATTCTGGCGGTTGCATTGGTAGGCACAGGCACAGCACTTGTTGTAAAATCTAGCAGGAGCAATGACCAGATTCAAGAACAACAAACTCAAATCAGTTCGTTAACCGGTCAAAAAAGCGATATACAAAAAAGTTTTGATGCATCATTGGCCCGTCTCGATTCTTTCTCTACTGTAAATACCAGTTTACAAGGCAAACTCACGGGTGCTAACAAGCAAATTGCAGAAACAAAAGCAGAAATTCGCAGGATTCTGAACAAGAAGAATGCCACTGCTGCTGAACTGGCAAGAGCAAAAACTTTAATAGCAAGCCTGAACGACAAGATCAGCGGTATGGAGCAACAAATTGCTCAGCTGACACAGGATAACCAAAACCTGACACAGGACAAAGCACAGCTAACCCAGGAAAAACAACAACTAAGCGATAATCTTACAGCCACCACAGCCACTAAGGACAGCCTTGCTCAAAAAGTAGATGTGGCATCTACGCTAAATGCTTCTAACATTGCCATCACTCCGGTGAAGATGAAACATAACGGTTCAGAAAAAACGACTACTAAAGCAAAGCGTGTAGACAAACTTGTTATCTCCTTTGATGTAAGCAACCGTATCGCGGCACCCGGCCAAACAGACGTGTATGTAGTAGTACTGGGACCGGATGGTAAACCAATTTCCGAACAATCTCTTAACTCAGGCACATTTACTACACGCCAGGAAGGTGATAAAGAATTTACCGCTAAATTACCCGTGAACATTGAAACGGATAAAACTCAAAGCGTACAATTCGCATTTGCCCCGGGAAAGTTCCAGGAAGGTAATTACAAAATTGAAATTTATCAGAACGGTTTCCTCATTGGTAAGGGTACACAGGAACTAAAAAAAGGCGGATTATTTAGCTAATTGAAAGTCCACATATAAAAAAAAGCAACCAATTTCGTGGTTGCTTTTTTTGTTTTTTCGGCTGATTTATTCAATGACAATTTCATTAGGTTTCGAAACAATAATTTCCTCTTTTCCATTGTATACCTTGATCTTGCCCGTAACGCAGATTTTTTTTTCTGCATATAGGTCTTCCGGTGCAGCGGAAAAATTGACCCTGTCTTTTTTGAAAATAACAACCGTCAATGGGCTTGCGGGATATGCTGCGCCAAGATTGATGAAGGTAACACCCGACCTGTCGAGGTATTTGGTGCCAAATACTTTTGAGCAAACTGTTACCTGCTCGCCTATATGCTTTGATACATCCTGTATATCAACCTTTGTTTGGCTAAATACTGGCAATGAAAATAACACCGTTGCCAGTGCAGTAATAACGATCTTCATTTTTCAATTAAAATTTAAGTGCCAAAATTAATACAGAAGATGGCATTCAATTCTCTGCGTAACAAAAATTTTTCCATGAAGGTTATTGGCGTCCACCAAGCCAAAACAATGCGTTCAATATCAGTTTGTCCTGTATCGGGTTATCGAATGTATGAGACAAAGTTCTGTTGGTATTGTCGTATTTGTGTTCGTAGTCCATATCGTTATGCCCCATATTAAAATAGATCATTTTATATTTTGTGTTTGTCCACACAACAGGATAGTAGCCGCTGTGCCATATTTCACCTGGCTTGGGCCCGGTACCCAACGGAAAACTGGAAGAATCGATTGATAGTAAAATTTTTATGTCTGGGTTTTTCCTGAGGTCTTTTTCCCAGCGATACCATTCATTCGGTGAAGACGTAAAGGTTTCAGGAAGGCCTTTCGTGGCAGGATGAGTTGTGTCTTCTACTCTTAATATTGCCGAAACCGGCCGCCAGGTATTGCTTACATAATGACCGGCTCCTAAAAAAGTATCATGATACCAATCCCAATTTTGCGGATAGGCTGATGGGGTTAGTGCAAACGCAGAAAAATGGAATCCCATCCAGCCACCACCGTGTTCCATATAATTTTGAAAGGCTTCACGTTCCGGCAATGAATCAGGGCGTGTATCTAAAAAGATAACCACTTGGTAATTGGAAAGAAATTTCTTATTCAAATTTGCCCAATTATTGGTTGAATCATAAATGAAATTATATGCTGCCGCTTTTTTGGCAAACCATTTATTCGCCTCATGCACAAAGCTGATATGGGCAAGGTCATCTTTCGCAGTAAAAAATGCAATTACTTTGAAAGACGGAGACTGGCCCCTGGTAATAGTTTTATGCCATAAGCAGGAAAATAGAAAGCAGATGACAATAAGAGGTTGCTGCAATGTGTTTACCGGCTTTTTCATTTTTCATAACTTTTATACTGCTGAAAATATGCAATAAAGATATATTGCAACGATTACCGTTTATAAAAAACTTAAGGTGTATTCGAAACATATTATGATCTTGCAACCCGGAAACAAAATTCATTAAAAAACATCAATAGTATCTGTTTTAAAAATGCGTCGCACAGTATTTACCTTATTTTTTATCAACACCTGTTTTTTATCTTTTTCGCAAAAAAGTCTCAATGATCATTTCGCAGTAATCGCTTATTATGCCGGCCGGCCCACAATGGCCGACAGTTTTCCTATCGAAAAATTAACGCATATTATTTTTAGCTTTTGCCATTTAAAGGGAGATTCCCTTGCTGTAATGAATGGACATGATAGTATGACCATAGAGCGACTGGTCGAATTAAAGAATAGAAATCCTGCTTTAAAAGTAATGCTTTCTCTTGGCGGCTGGGGCGGTTGCAAAACATGCTCCGGTGTTTTTGCTACAAAAAAAGGCAGGAAGGCTTTTGCTAAATCAGCAGAGCAATTAAATAACTACTTTAAAACGGATGGCATCGACATGGATTGGGAATATCCTGTTATTGAAGGTTTTCCTGGGCATCCCTACAGCCTGAATGATAAAGATGATTTTACATTGTTGATAAAACAGCTCAGAAAAAAATTGGGAAAGAAAAATGAAATCAGCTTTGCTGCAGGAGGTTTCACCAATTATATTGATTCCTCCATCGATTGGAAGAAGGTAATGCCGCTGGTGAACCGGTTAAACCTGATGAGCTACGATCTTGGATCGGAAGACGCTTCCGCGCATCATACTCCTTTATATTCAAATAACAGGCAAACTGAATCCGTAGATCATGGCGTAAAATTGTTGATGAAAGCGGGGGTACCGCCGGGCAAAATTGCTATTGGTGCTGCATTTTATACAAGAGTGTACCACGTATCCGATACCGCCAATAATGGCCTGTACGTAGCGGCAAAAGTGGTTCGGGGATTTCCGTATCGATACTTTAATGATACAATTAACGCTGCCAACGGATTTACCAAATTTTGGGATACTACATCTCAGGCGCCCTATGCTTTTAATGTACAACGCATGTTGGTCGCCACTTACGATGACTCTCTGTCCATTGCGCTCAAAACAGCATATGCAATAAAAAACCACCTCAATGGTATCATGTTCTGGCAACTGGCGGATGATAGTTTTACCAATGGCCTGTTAGATGTGATTGACAACGCGGTAAAACACACGGAGGGTGAAACTACGAGAACATACTAATCTTACCGCGTTGCGCTGCCGGTGGGCTAATTTTGCGACATCATTGCAAACGATCAATAATTGACCATAAACCCTATCTTTGCGCAACCAAATTTTTAAGAAACCTAATGAAGGTTTTAATAAGAAGAGCCACTATCATTTCACCTTCCTCTCCTTTTCACGGAAAATCGCTTGATATTTTGATTAGCAACGGCATTATTGCAGCAATTGAAAAAGATATTAAGCTCAAAGTTTCCACGGTAATTAAAAGGGAGAATCTGCATGTGTCTTTGGGTTGGGTTGATTGCTTTGCTAATTTTTGTGACCCGGGTTATGAATTCAAAGAAACCGTTGAAAGCGGTTCAATAGCGGCCGCTTCAGGAGGCTATACGCAGGTAATGATCCTTCCGAATACCAACCCTGTCGTAAGCACCAAAAGTCATGTAGAATATCTTGTAAGAAAAAATGGATCAATCGCGGCGGATGTTTTGCCAATAGGATCGGTTACAAAAAATGTTGAAGGCAAAGAACTCAGCGAAATGTATGACATGTTTGCGAGCGGAGCCGTCGCTTTTTCTGATGGTATAGCTCCGGTACAAGCTTCGGGCATTATGCAGAAAGCATTGGAATATGTACTGGCGATTGACGCAACAATTATTCAATTGCCGGATGATAAAAGTATAAGCCCGTCAGGATTAATGAACGAGAGTGTAATGTCCACACGACTCGGACTTACGGGCAAACCGGCCCTTGCAGAAGAACTGATGATATCCCGCGATATAGAACTGGTAAGATATACCGGCTCAAAAATTCATTTCACCGGAGTATCTACTGCAAAATCTCTGGAATTGATCGCTGCTGCCAAAAAAGAAAAACTTCGTGTAAGCTGCTCCGTTAGTCCCTATCATTTATTTTTTTGCGAAGATGATTTGGCCACTTATGATACTAATCTGAAAGTAAATCCTCCGCTTCGCAGTAAAGCCGATCGGGACGCATTGAGAAAAGGTGTGAAGAATGGCACCATCGATTTTATTGCATCACACCATCAGCCACAAAACTGGGATAGTAAGGTTTGTGAATTTGAATATGCAAAATATGGTATGGAAACGATGGAAAGTGTGTTCGGGGCTACGCTTGCATGTGGCATTCCCTTTGATAGATTTGTAAAAATGCAAACTGAAAATGTAAGAAAGATCTTTGGAATTGATTTGCCCAAAATCGATATCAATGAAAAAGCGCACCTTACACTCTTCGATCCGGCAAATGAATATATATTTGAAGAAATGGATATTCATTCCAAATCGAAAAACAATGCATTCATTGGTAAAAAGCTCACCGGACGGACAGTTGGAACTCTGCACTCGAATAAATTGGTTTTAAACAAAGTAAGCTGAAATGGTGAAAAAAATCACATCTACAACCTCCAAGGGGCTTATCATTAGTGCCATCCTGATTATCTTATCATTGGTTATCTATTTCGCTAAAATAAATACTGCCAATCCTGCCGGATGGACTACATTTCTTCTTTTATCGATTGGTGCCGCATGGTCTGTGTATTCGTACGGAAGGCAAATTAACTTTAACGGCACTTTTGGAAATTATTTTACGCATGGATTCAAAGTAACTGCCGTAGCAACAGTAATTTTAGTTGTTTTTACGATTTTGTCAATTATTATTTTTCCGGACATAAAGGAGAAAGCATTTGAAGAGGCAAGAAAACAACTACAGCAAAGCAATCAGTTAACCCAGATTGAAATCAACGAATCGATTGAAAGATATAAAAAACTGTTTATGAGCTTTGCGGTGGGCGGTGCGTTGCTTTTTTATCTCATATTCGGAGTTATAGGCGCGATAGCCGGCGCAGTGATTACAAAAAAAGACACTAAGCATGCCGGGCAGGCAATCGATCAAATAGGTAAATAATGGATATTTCAGTTGTGATACCACTGTTGGATGAAGCCGAATCGTTGCCGGAACTGGAGGCCTGGATACGGCGTGTGATGAACGAAAACAATTTTTCGTATGAGATCATTTTTGTAGATGACGGAAGCGCCGATAACTCATGGAATGTAATTACGAACTTGAAAAAGACCAATCCTGATATCAGAGGCATCAAATTTCAACGCAATTACGGAAAGAGTGCTGCATTGAACGAAGGTTTTAAAGCCGCCGGTGGTGATGTCGTCATCACGATGGATGCCGACTTGCAGGACAGCCCCGATGAAATTCCTGAACTCAGGAGAATGGTGCTTGAAGATGGTTATGATATTGTGAGTGGGTGGAAGAAGAAAAGGTATGATAATACTTTCACCAAAAACATCCCTTCAAAAATTTATAACGCAACAGCAAGACGTGCCAGCGGGATATACTTACATGATTTCAATTGCGGATTGAAAGCATATAAAAAGAAAGTAGTAAAAAGTATTGAGGTATATGGAGAGATGCACAGGTACATACCGCTGATTGCAAAATGGTCCGGTTTTAAAAAATTCGGCGAAAAAGTAGTAGAACATCGCGCAAGAAAATATGGCGTCACCAAATTTGGATGGAATCGCTTTATAAATGGTTTCCTGGACCTTGCGTCAATAATGTTTGTCGGAAAGTTTCGCAAAAATCCGATGCACTTTTTTGGTTCATGGGGCACACTGTCTTTCTTAATCGGGTTATGCATTTTTCTTTATTTAACCATTTCTAAATTCTTCTTCGATCAAACCGGTTTGACACAACGACCATTATTTTTCTTTGCCATTTTTGCCATGATCATCGGTACTCAACTTTTCCTCGCAGGTTTTCTTGCAGAACTCATCGCACGTAATGGAGCGGAGCGAAACGTTTATCTTATCGAAGAGAGAATTAATTAAGAATAACTATCATTAATTTTATCACCTAACTATCTATAGCTTGCAGCAATCTGTTGTTATCATTGGCCCTGCTTATCCTTTACGTGGCGGACTTGCCTCTTATGATGAAAGATTGGCAAAAGCGTTTATGCGTGAGGGTTATAAAACATCGATCTATACTTTCTCCTATCAATATCCCTCATTTCTCTTTCCGGGTACCACACAATATTCATCAGAGTCTCCACCGGAAGATGTTTCGATCAGGGTCAGGATCAATTCTGTAAATCCATTAAACTGGATAATTGTCGGCAATGAATTAAAGAAATTGAACCCCGACTTTATCGTGGTAAGATACTGGCTTCCTTTAATGGGCCCGTGCTTTGGCACAATACTGAGAAGAGTAAGAAGCAATCATCACACGAAAATCATTTGCATAGCGGACAATATTTTACCGCATGAAAAGCGCCCGGGCGATAAGGCTTTCACCAAATATTTTGTAAAGCCGGTTGATGGTTTTATTACGATGAGCGAACAAGTATTGAACGACCTTCACCGGTTTGCAACAGGGAAACCGGCGATCTTTGTGCCCCATCCTTTGTATGATAATTTTGGAGAAAAGATCAGCAAACAGGAAGCGAGGGCGCAACTCGGTATTCCGCAGGAAGATAAAGTAATCTTGTTCTTTGGATTTATAAGAAAATATAAAGGACTGGACATTTTGCTTCAGGCGATGAAGCTCATTCATCATCAAAAGAGCGTTTCAAATCTCAAACTATTGATTGCAGGAGAGTTTTATGAAGATGAAAAGAATTATGAAGATCTGCTGAATAATCCCGAAATAAAGAATGAAGTTATTGCTCACACTGAGTTCATTACAGATAGCATGGTAAAATATTATTTATGTGCTGCTGATTGTGTAGTGCAGCCCTATAGAAATGCTACCCAAAGCGGCGTTACGCCCCTCGCCTATCACTTCGAGGTACCCATGATCGTCACCAATGTTGGAGGATTGCCCTCATTGGTTCCGGACAGGAAGGTCGGACTCATTGCTGAACCCAATCCGGAAAGTATTGCACAAAAAATAAAGGAATATTTTGATTTGGGTCAAAACTTTTTTTTGCCCCAACTTCGCGAAGAAAAGCAAAAGTATAGCTGGGAAAATATGGTGCATTCGATCACCGCTCTTACGTAAGTTATTAATCATACGTAAATTTGCTTAAAATTTTTGCGCAATGAAAACGAAGCTTACACTCAACATAGAAAATTCGGTAATCCGGAAAACAAAAAAACTGTCCAAAAAGAGAAAAAAAAGCATGTCAGCTATGGTAGAAGAATATCTTGCAAAAATTACTTCCGGAAATAACCAGACCGATGAAGAAGAAACATTTACGCAACGCTTCCGAAAACAGTTTCCTGCCAAACCCTTAAAAAATTACGATTACAAAAAAGTTATTGACGAATACAGAGACAAAAAGTATGGCAGAAATTAAGTTATTTCTCGACACAAATGTAATACTCGATTTCTTACTCGAACGAAATGGTGAGCTGAACGAAATTGAACAGATTCTCACTGAGACGGGAAAAGGGAAAATAGACGGTTATATTTCGGAGTCGGTGTTCTCAACAAGTATTTATTTTCTCCAAAAGCAAAAAATTAAAAATATCATGCCGATGATGAGAAGTCTCTGTGATATATTGAAAATATTGCCGCTTCAGCATGCCGTAGTAAATTCATCCCTTGAAATTTTCAAAGACCTTGAAGATGGCCTTGTTTTTTTTCTGGCAAAGCACCACAAGATGGACTATTTCATTACGCGAAATTTGGCGGATTTTAAATACGCTCCTTCCACACTCCCGGTATTAACACCCTCACAATTTATCAAATTATTCGAATGATCTATCGTAGTAAAGCTCCTTTGCGTATTGGACTTGCAGGCGGCGGCACAGATGTAAGTCCGTACAGTGACCAGTTTGGCGGTGCTATTTTAAATGCAACTGTATCCTTATTTGCATTCGCTAATATAGAACCGTTGGATGAACCTAAAATAATTGTGGAAGCACTTGACAGAAAGGAGCAACAAATTTTCGAATGGGCGTCAACGTTGCCGATTAATGGTACCCTGGATTTATTAAAAGGTGTGTACAATCGTATTCAAAAGGATTTTAGGTTACCTGCAAAAGGCTTTCGTTTGTCTACTGCCGTAGATGCACCGGCCGGCTCGGGCCTCGGCACTTCCTCTACTTTGGTCGTGGCTGTAATTGGCGCCTTTGTTGAAATGCTCAAACTTCCTTTAGGTGATTATGACATTGCGCACCTCGCCTACCAGGTAGAGCGGGAAGACCTTAAACTCGCAGGCGGCAAGCAAGATCAATATGCGGCCATGTTTGGCGGAGTAAATTTTATGGAGTTTTATGAGGGTGATAAAGTAATTGTAAATCCGCTAAGAATCAGGTCTCAGTATTTGCACGAACTGGAAAATAACCTTGTTTTATATTTTACTGCCAACAGCCGCGAAAGTGCTGCTATTATTAATGAACAAGTAAAAAACGTCCATAACAAAAATGAAAAAAGTATCGAAGCAATGCACCAGCTCAAAGAGCAGGCAAGGATGATGAAGGAAGCCCTGTTAAAAGGCAGGCTGAATGAGTTTGGAGAGATCCTTGATTTTGGATTTCAACAAAAACGAAAGATGGCACATAATATCAGTAATGATCGCATTGAACAGATCTATGAAGCTGCAAAGAAAGCCGGCGCCACAGGTGGTAAGATCAGTGGTGCAGGAGGTGGCGGCTTCATGATATTTTATTGTCCCCGTAACACCCATCATGCGGTAATAGATGAATTGAATAAATTTGGCGGCAAAGTAAAGAATTATACGTTTACCAAATATGGGTTAAGTACCTGGAGCGCATAAATGAAAAAGTATGGAAAAAATAAGAAATATTATACAGGCTTCAATTGACGCAAAAACAAAAGTGCTTGGCGATGAAAACCTTTTGCAAACTGTGTCTGCGTGTGTAAACATAATTGTAAAAGCATTTGAGCACGGTAATAAGGTGCTGTTTTGTGGAAATGGTGGCAGTGCTGCAGATGCACAGCATTTGGCCGCAGAATTCAGCGGCCGCTTTTATACCGACAGAGATGCATTGCCTGCAGAAGCCTTACACTGTAACACATCTTACTTAACCGCGGTTGCAAATGATTACAGTTACGATGTTATTTATTCAAGATTAATAAAAGGTATCGGCAACGAAGGTGACGTGCTCGTTGGTCTTAGCACTTCCGGCAACAGCAAAAATATTATCAGCGCATTTGAAATGGCAAAAGAAAAAAATATGATTACCATCGCTTTCACGGGCTCTACAGGTGGTAAGCTCAAAAATTTCACTGACCACTTAATCAACGTACCGTCTGACGATACGCCAAGAATCCAGGAAAGTCATATTATGCTTGGCCATATCATTTGCCAGTTAGTAGAAGAAATTTATTTTGCTGACACCAATGATTAAAGAAGCAATCATTCTTGCGGGCGGATTGGGAACAAGATTAAGATCAGTTATCCCTGATCTACCCAAATGTATGGCTCCTGTAAACGGGCAACCTTTTCTATACTACGTCGTATCGCATCTTCAAAAAGAAGGAATCACTGATTTTGTTTTTTCACTCGGATATAAAAGCGAAAGCATTATTGATTATATAGAAAACCATTCAGAAAAGTTAGCAATCAATAATTATCAATTTTCAATAGAGCAGGAACCGCTCGGAACGGGCGGCGCAATTCAATTGGCAATTGAAAATACGAGCGGTGAGAATATTATTATCGTCAACGGTGACACTTTGTTCTCCATTGATGTAAGTGCATTGAGCACTTTTCACCTGCAACACGACGCCGATTGCACCTTATGCCTGAAACCGATGAAAAATTTTGATCGCTATGGGGTCGTGGTACTCAATCGCGATCATTCAATCAATTCATTTAAAGAAAAACAGTTTTATCAATCGGGGCTGATCAATGGAGGCGTATACGCGCTAAATACAGCGCGTTTTAAAAAAGAACCATTTCCTGAGAAATTTTCTTTCGAAAAAGATTACCTCGAAAAATTTGTGGGAAAAAGAAAATGTTATGGCATCGAACAGGACAAATATTTCATCGACATTGGTATACCCGAAGACTATAAAAGAGCGCAGGAAGAATTAGTCAGCGGCCATTAGTCATTAGTCAATGATGAGTGCCAAATCGAGCATCGTAAATCGAACATCTTAAAAAGCATGGATCTAAAATCTGTAGATAAAAACTGGACCTTATTTCTCGATCGCGATGGCGTAATCAATTACGAGAAGATTGATGATTACATTCACACATGGGATGAGTTTCAATTTTATGATGGTGTAAAAGAAGCGATAAGAATCTTCACCGAAAGGTTTGGGAGAATATTTATTGTTACCAATCAGCGTGGAGTTGCAAAGGGTGTTACCAAATTGGAGGATCTGAAATTGATCAACAAAAATATGTTGAAAGAGATTGAAGAAGCGGGTGGAACAATTGATAAGCTCTATTATTGCATCGATGCAGATCCTGCAAGTCCCAATCGCAAACCTAATCCTGGCATGGGCTTGCAGGCTCAGACGGAATTCCCCGGCGTGAATTTTTCAAAAGGGATAATGATCGGCAATACGATGAGCGACATGGAGTTTGGTCGCAATCTCGGATTGGCATTGAATATCCTGTTGCACACACGAAAAGGGCTGGACACAAATGATAAAAACATCGATATGGTATTCGATGATCTTATTTCGGTTGCACGTACTTTATAGCTTAGTTAAAATTATATTGCCTGCAATAAATATCATCAATTTGAGTTTTCTTTGTTTAAACGTATTGGATGCCTAAAAAACATTTTCTTTTCATCCTTTTTTTACTATCTGCCTCTGCAGGTTTTTCGCAACTAACCCGCGATGAAAGAAAAATTTTAGAAAAAAAACAGGATTCATTGAAAACGCTGGCGATTCAGATTGTCCGCGGCAGATCCGCCGAACAACGGTTCAAGGCAGATAGTGAATTTACCAGGATGTTTGTACGGGCATTAAAAGTCCCTAACTCTTTTTATTTCCCATTCGATTCACTTGTTACTATTTCTCATCTTGTTGCCGAAGATAGTTCGTTCAAAATATTTACCTGGCAAATGATGGTAAATGACCTGGTAACTCGCCAGCACGGGGCCATTCAAATGCGAACCGCGGATGGAACATTAAAATTGTTTCCGCTGATCGATAAATCAGATGTGATGCAGGATCCCGAAGATTCAATCGGAAACAATTTTGGGTGGTTTGGCGCTATTTATTACAAAATAGTCGAGACACACTCTTTTGGCAAAACTTACTACAGCTTAATAGGCTTTGATGAAAACACTATCGCAAGCGATAAAAAAGTCATTGATGTGCTTACGTTTGACGGGAACGGTCAACCTATGTTTGGCGGTGATTATTTCAGCATACCGGATAATGACATGGTAAAAAAATATCCGGCGCGGTTTATTATGGAATACAAGAAAAATGCCGGACCACGCCTGAATTATGACAGCACGTTGCACATGATCATCTATGAACACCTGATCTCCGAGACAGGCGAGATACAAAAAAAATACACCTACATACCCGATGGAGATTACGAAGGTTTGGTTTGGAGAGATGGAAAATGGGTGCATGTAAACAAAGTATTTACACAGATAACACCCGAAGGCCATGAGCCGGTACCGGAGCCGATCCTGGACGAGAAGGGAAACATAGATGAATCAAAACTCAGCGACCGAAGTATTCGCAACATGAATATTACAGATAGTACAAAACAGGTAACACCAAAATAAGACAGCGCCAATTTACTACTTCGCGTCGATTAAGTAAGTGCCCAGGTCAACAACTTCACCTTCAGCCATTTTAAATTCTTCGGCATTTCTCAGATCAAAATTCTGCATTACCCTGCTTTTGAAAATCTGCTTTTTATTTTTATAAACAACAAAGTAAAAATCCGGCTTCTCATCCTCCATGGCAAATCCCGCAAAATGTTTTTCGGTAATGATAAATTTGGCACAGCCCTTTTTGTCCAGATGACTTTCGCCAAGGTAGTCGTCATCAAAAATATCTTTGTCAAAAAGACGAACAGAAAACTGCTTCCCTTTGACAGGTTCATCACTTCCTTTCGCAATCAATACCACCCGTACCTCAAGATTCATTTGTTTATTAAGCGTTAATCGTGACATGGCATATCTTTTAAGTTAGTGTTAATCATCTAATTTTAGCACCGCCAAAAACGCTTCCTGTGGTACTTCCACGTTACCGATCTGCTTCATCCTTTTCTTGCCTTCCTTTTGTTTTTCCAGCAATTTTCTCTTACGGCTGATATCGCCTCCATAGCACTTTGCAGTTACATCCTTTCTCATTGCGCTGATATTTTCACGGGCGATGATCTTGGCTCCGATTGCAGCCTGTATGGCTATCTGGAACTGCTGGCGTGGCAATAATTCTTTGAGCTTCTCGCAAAGCTTTCTTCCGAAATCCTGCGCCCGGATGCGATGAATGAGAGAGCTTAGTGCATCTACTTTTTCACCGTTCAATAAAATATCCATCTTCACTATATCACTTTCACGATAGCCGATAGGATGATAATCAAAAGAGGCATACCCACGCGTAACACTTTTTAAGCGATCATAAAAATCAAAAACAATTTCTGTTAATGGCATTTCAAAAGTCAGTTCAACCCGTGTGGGTGTAAGGTATCCCTGGTTTATCAGTATCCCTCTTTTGCCAATACACAATGTCATAATATTGCCAATATATTCCGGCTTGGTAATGATCTGCGCTTTGATGAATGGCTCTTCTATTTTTTCAAGCCGGCTCGGGTCGGGCATTTGGGTAGGATTGTTCACAGTAATTACCTCAGCTTTCGTCGTGTAAGCTATAAAACTCACATTCGGTACGGTTGTGATCACTGTTTGATTGAATTCGCGTTCCAATCGTTCCTGTACAATCTCCATGTGCAACATGCCTAGGAAGCCACAACGGAAACCGAAGCCCAATGCCTGCGATGTCTCCAGTTCGAAAGTTAAAGCAGCATCATTCAATTGAAGCTTTTCCATGCAATCGCGCAATTCCTCAAATTCATCTGTGTTTACAGGAAATATTCCCGCAAACACCATTGGCTTTACTTCTTCGAATCCTTTTATCGATTCTTTGGTAGGATTAGCGATTGTTGTAATCGTATCGCCAACCTTTACTTCAGTTGCATTTTTTATACCCGTTATTATGTAGCCAACGTCTCCGGCTTCTACTTCGGCTCTTGGTGTCAATTTAATTTTTAAGATGCCCACTTCATCCGCTGTATACTCCTGGCCTGTATTAAAAAATTTGATCTTCGCCCCTTTTCTGATAACGCCATTAAATACACGGTAATAAACAATGATACCGCGGAAACTATTAAAAACACTATCAAATATCAAAGCCTGCAATGGAGCATTTACGTTGCCCTCCGGCGGCGGAATTCGTTTAATGATTGCCGTTAGTATATCCTCGATGCCAATGCCGGTTTTAGCACTGGCATGCAAAATGTCTTCATGTTTGCATCCGATCAATTCGATGATCTGGTCTTCTGCTTCCGGTATCATGGCGCCATCCATATCTATCTTATTGATCACAGGAATAATTTCAAGATCATTATCAATAGCGAGATATAAGTTAGAAATTGTTTGTGCCTGTATGCCTTGCGTAGCATCCACCAGCAACAATGCACCCTCGCAAGCTGCAAGCGCCCGGCTCACCTCATAACTGAAATCCACATGCCCGGGCGTATCAATAAGATTTAATACATAATCTACACCCTGGTACTTATAATTTATCTGTATGGCATGACTTTTTATGGTAATCCCCTTCTCACGTTCAAGATCCATATCATCCAGTACCTGGGCCTGCATATCGCGCTCGTTAACCGTATGGGTAAACTCCAGCAACCGGTCTGCGAGCGTGCTCTTTCCATGGTCAATATGTGCAATAATGCAAAAATTCCTGATGTGCTTCATAACCGGCCGCGAAGATAAGGAAACCGTTACTCATCTGCATTTAAAACATCTGTATATAGTTGAAAAAATTGTTCGCCTACTGTTTGAAAACTAAATTTCGAAGCAGTATGCTGAGCAATGAGGTGTGCATTAAAACTATATTTCCCATCAATAAATCTTTCAAGTGTTTTGGCCAGTTCATGCGGATTATCCGGCGCAACGAAAATTCCATTTTCTGTTTCCGTTACAAACTCTTCAAACACTGGCAAATCGCTTAACACAGCCGGAACACCGCATGCATTAGCTTCTATCACCACGCAACCGAAAGTTTCGTAATGTGAATACAGGATAAGTGCGTCTGATGTTTTCAAATGAGTTGCAAGTGTTAGTTGAGAAACCTCACCTTCAAAACGTATAAGCGGGTGCAAATTTTTATTCATGACTTTTTTCCGAAACGAATCAGGAAAATATCCAAAAAAAGAAACATTAAAATTGCTGGTTCGTTCACTTAATAAAGAAAGCGCATCAATTATTCCATCGATATTTTTCTGATACACATATGCCGCAATCACAATAAATTTCACAGCTGAATTTTCTTTGTGTTTAACCGGAAAAAAAATGGAAGTATCAACTGCGTTAGGTATTACCTGATAATTCTGCCGATCAAATCGATTCGCTATTGCTTTGCCAAGCACATCTGAAACAACCGTAACTTTTATCGCATCGGCAAACGCCTTTTGCAAAAAAAATTTCTGAAAAACATTCATATTCTTTATTCCTTGTTGCGCCTTCGGCAAATAACCTGTCCAATGTTCCGAAATAATAAATGGTATTGAATAAATTCTTTTCAGCCAAAGTGCATGCGAAGCGGTTTTAACGGCGACGTGTAAGTGAACTAAATCCGGTCTGCCGTTTTCATTTATAAAATCTTTTATAGTTTTTCGATAAAGGCCTTTGCTTTTGCGCGCTGACAAAAACCTGTCGAGGGTTTTGATCCCTGTTTTGCGCAAATGATAATAGATAATTTTTTCATCAAGGTTTCCGGCAGAAAAAAATTGTTCGCTTGTTCCTTTTGCAATTATCCCTTTTTCATCTTTTTTAACATAAAGAACAAAAATCTTTTGAAAGAGGGAAACAGCCCGTGCATGACGCTGAATAAAATCGCCATCATATGGCGACAATTTATTCGGATACCATGAAGGAAGCCAAAGAATTTTTTTCGTCATGTTGTTTGCATTATGTATGATCTATTTTGCAAGTATCATCATGGAATAACTGCCCCATACTTTGGCAATAAAATCTTTATTGAAACGATAGCCCGCATTACGGAGAATTCTCTTCAATGTCCGCTTAAACCCTTTCTCCGGCCTTAGCTGGTCTATCACGGGTTTGGTGTAGAACCAATCTATAATTTCGTAACCGGAATCTTTTAAAAACCATTCTACCATCGGCCTGGTGAAATAATGAATATGCCCTACTGATTGTCTCTGCTGTAATAATATATGAGGTTTTAAGACCGTCTGCCACGAAAGGTCGAGCGGAATATGAAAAACAAAATAATTGCTTTTTGGTTTCAGTTTCTCCAGAAACCCATAATAGTCTCCAACATGTTCGATAACGTCTATGGTCAGCAACACATCTGTTTTATTATCTTCCTTATTTAAATAATCTTCATTAAAGAAATGAATTTGATCAGTCTCTTTTGCCTTCGCAACATTGATTGCCTGTGGAGAAATATCGTATCCGTTGTATTGAATTTTCGGGGAAAACAACCGCGACAGATTTTCTAAAATACCACCGGTACCACACCCTACTTCTGTTATTTCATTCGGTTCAATATTATTTTTAGCAAGTAACTTAAAGATAAGCTCTGCCTTCCATCCGGAATCATCCGAGCCCCAATTTGGATTATTTTTAAAATATGTTCCGTCTATATAAATATCGTTGCTGTTCATGATCCTAGATTTTCCCGAACATACCGCTTTAAACTTAACAGGTCAGTATATTTAAAAAGAAAAAAGCCCATAGTAGATACATTGTATTCTTTTGCAAACACACGAAGAACAAATATGTGATACAGGATGTATGCAACACTGCTCACTAAAGCAGCAGCATAAATTCCAAACAGGGGAACAAATAAGGCGTCACCAATTATAATAACCATCAGTGCTATAAAAGATCCTTTTACATTTACAATCGCCTTATTTTTTCCGGCATAATATGCCGTCAGTGTATAAAGAGTGGAAAGCCCTAAAATGCCCGGTATGAGTAATAAAAACGGTAAATACATATTATCAAAACTTGCCCCGAAAATAAATGAGAATAACCATTTACCTGTAACAGCAAGAAATAAACAAATAGCGCCATACAAAAAAAGAATAGAACGGGAAATAATCATAAGCCTGGCTTTTACCTCTTCTCTTTGCCCGCCTGCTGTAAGCGGAAACACAGCGCCGGCAAGTATCCCGGGCAATACAAAAAATATTTGCGCAATTTTTGATACCTCGATGTAATTGCCCAATTCTGCAGCCGAACGATAGTGATGAACAAACCAATAGTCAACACGATAAACAAAAAACGTAAGCAAGTTACTTGCAAATACAAGACTGCAGTATGAAAAAATTTTTCGGAGATCTTTTGCTGACGGAAAAATGATTTCCCATCGCTTTTCTTTGAATAAAAACGCAATTGCCAAAATAATGCCCTGCAGGAGAAAGCTGGCAAAATAAATGGCAATAAGCATATTATTAGTCAGCCACCAAAGCTTGTCCGCCGATGCAATAATAAAGATCAAACAGAGTGTGATTAAGATTCCCACTATGTTTGGAAACATAAATTTTTTTTCTGCATAAAAAAGGCCACCCATAAAATTGATAAGCAGGTTACCGCAAATAAATGCTATTGCGAAAATCATTTTTGAAAACAAAAGAGAATCAACAACAAAGTTTTTGATAACAAAATATGCCATGGTAAGTAGCAAAGCGGAAGTAATAACCCACGCCAGCGACAGATTGAATAACCGCAGAGGCGCAGTTTTACCAGACGAAGCGAAATATACGATTCCTGCTTCAAGGCTCAGGCTCAATATCAAAACCGCAAGCGCTCCGATAGTTATTATATAATAAAACGATCCCGTTTCATCTGCCTTAAAATGTCTGGCAATAACAACATTCAAAAGCAATGAGCATGCGTAAAACAGACCACGCCAAACGATATTTTTAAACAGTAATGTTTTAATGCTCATTAAATGAAGAATGCCGGTAAAAGGATTTCAATGTAACAACGGCTAATCAAGGTAAAATTATATAAATGCCCCAGTATTTATGCTTGAAAGTAAGCCACGGGGCAGAAGATTATAATTTATATTCAAACAAAAAAGCATCCGCAGGTGCGAATGCTTTTAAATTTGTTCTGCTTTATTTCAAATTATTTTTTAGTTGCGGCGGTCTTGTTTGCCTTATACCGCATATCCGGAGTGCCGTTTTTCTTCAACGGTCCTGCGGGCGCTTTCTTTTCCTTGTTTTCCTTATACCGCATGTCCAGCGTACCATCCTTCTTTGTGTGAGTGGAGGTAGTGGTTGCAGTAGAAGTTGTGGTTTTTGTTTTGGTGCTGGTCTTTTTCTGGGCGTTTACATTCGTGAAGCCCAGGGTAGCTGCGAGGAAGAATAAAGCAATGATAATCTTTTTCATAACTGTTCTTTTTTAAAGTGTGTATACAAAATAAGTCATTGATAACACACCTTTATATCACGCTTACTGATTTTAATAAAATTTTACAATTATGTGATACAACTATTTCAGGCTTTTTATTATCGACGTAAAATCTGCAACAATTAGAGAGGCACCCCCCACCAGTCCGCCGTCCACATCAGGCTTTGCGAAAATCTCTGTGGCATTGTTTGCTTTTACACTTCCACCATACAGGATAGAAATACTATCGGCGATTTCATCACCATATTTTTCGACAAAGATCGTCCTGATAAAAGCCTGCATATCCTGCGCCTGATCGGAAGTAGCAGTCTTGCCGGTTCCGATGGCCCAGATAGGTTCATACGCTACCACAAAGTTTTTTAACTGCTCCGGTTGCAGGTGGAAAAGGCTTTCTTTTACCTGCCTGGCTACAAACTCATTTTGAGTTCCTTTTTCACGAATAGACAAAGGTTCGCCGCAGCAAAAGATCGGCACAAGACCGGCAGCGAGGCAAACATCTACCTTTTGCGCCAGCATGGCATTATCTTCCCCGAAGATCTCTCTCCTTTCGCTATGCCCGATAATTACGTAATCCACTCCGATAGATCGCAGCATGGTTACGCTTACTTCGCCTGTAAAAGCTCCGGAGGTTTTGGTATAGCAGTTTTGGGCTGCTATTTTAAAACCGGCAATATTTTTCAATTTTTCCTTTGCCAGCATCAGGTATGGAAACGGAACGGCGAGTACTACCTCGCAATCCGGACCAACCGGAATTTTTTCATTAATCAATCCGTCGACTAGTTCATTGGCCTGCTGAACGGTACAATTCATTTTCCAATTGGCGGCTGCAATTTGTTTTCTCATTTTTCTTCTTTTGTTTGATAGATATTTTTAAGTGATTCGATTTCTGCTTCGGTGATCTCCTGTCCTTTCAGTTTCTTCCAGTTGTTGATATCCGAAATGGCCTTTTCAAAAATATATTCTTCGCTTCCCCATGTAAAATCATCTATAAATCTTTTTTCAAAAGCATTTCCGAAAATATTGCAACATACACCTACAATGGTTCCTGTGTTGAAAGAAGTGTTGATGGCAGATCGGCTGTAATCGCCCATCAGCAGGCCACATTTGTAGCCTGCTTCCACCTGCACTTTATCTTTTTTACTCCACATTTTAATGATACCGGCCGTATTCTTCAGATTTGAGTTGCTGGTGCCGGCGCCGATATTACACCAGGTGCCTATCACTGAGTCCCCAAGATACCCGTCATGGCCTTTATTGCTAAAACCGTTCAATATTGAATTCTTTATTTCTCCACCTGCAATACAGTATGGTCCAATAGTAGTGGCACCATAGATCCGGGTGCCCATTTTTACCCTGCTACCTTCACCAATAGAAACAGGTCCGCGAAGAAGGCTACCTTCTTCTATCTCTGCGTTTTTTCCAATATAAATGGGACCATCACCCGCGTTCAATATCGTAAAGTTGACTTCGGCGCCATCTTCTACAAAAATGTTTTCGGGATGAATGAGTTGATTTGTTGAAGAAATGTATTTAGGTTTCCTGCCGAAGGTTAGCAATTTAAAATCTTCGTTTATAGCCCAACTGTTATATTCGGCTATTTGCCAGGGATATTCCAGAATTTTACCAGCCGACCCTATGGATGGCAAGGATAGTTTGTCTTTTGTTTCGCGTAAAAAATCGCCGGAAGGAACGAGATTGGCGGGAATGGTTAAGGATGACGATAAATCAATTTGATTTTTCAATTCCGAAGAAATAAATACTTTCCTGGGGAAAAATAATTGCCACTTTTCAAAAATGGTAAGAATGCCAACCCTTATATGTGCTACGGAACTTACCTGGCCAAAGGGATAGAGACTTTCGCGGCAGGAAATGTCATCGAGCAAAATGTTCATTCGCTAAACTACTGAATGGTATTGAATAAAAAAACCCCCGCCGCTGGCGGGGGAACAAAAAATCAAATTGCAATCATTTCTTTTTCTCGTAACGTCTTTTAAACTTATCAATACGCCCAGCAGTATCTACCAACACATTTTTACCAGTATAAAAAGGATGAGAAGTATTGGAAATTTCCAGTTTCACCAACGGATACTCCTTACCATCTTCCCACGTAATTGTTTCTCTTGATGCAACGGTGGAGCGATTGAGGAACATGTATCCGTTACTCATATCTTTGAAAACCACAAACCTGTAATTTTTTGGATGAGTATCTTTTTTCATAAAAAATCTTTTAGCTCAAATTTTGAGAGCGCGAAGTTAAGGCATTTTCAATTATTTGCAAAATGCTCATTTAGCTTTTCATATTCACATATTGGAACGCCAATCCGAGGTCCCATCCCTTTGAAGCCTGTATAACAGACTGAAGATCATCGATCTTTTTGCCGTTCACCCGAATCATATCATCCATAATAGCCGCCTGCACTTTGAGTCCGGAATCCTTTATCAACTTAACAATCTTCTTTGCGTCTTCCTGTTTTATACCGTTTTTTACGGGAATTTCCTTCTTCACTATTTTCCCACTTTGATAAGGCTCTTGGCTCAAATCATATATCTCCGCGGCAAGCCCCTGCTTCAGGCTTTTGCTTATCAGCACGTCTACCATCTGGTTAATCTTCATATCGCTGTCTCCCTCGATGGTTAGTTTAAATTCTTTTTTATTAAGGTCGATCACCACATGATTCCCCTTGAAGTCGAAACGGTTTTTAATTTCTTTTGACATTGTGTTTACGGCATTGTCCAAAGTTTGCAGATCAACTTTACTGGTAAGATCAAATGAGGGCATAGCGAATGATTTTATTATTTGCTGCAAAGATAAAAAATGCATACAAAGCGTATTGTTCAAAAAATTCGGCCAAAAAGTTATTCCAAATTCGGCTATACTTAAATTATTGATTGAGCCTGCTGCAACTCTTTTGATTAAGATTACGTATTCATAATTGGAGATTGTAATTCGGTGAGCCCGGGTACATTGATTAGGGACAACTCAATATGACCTAACTTTAAGAAGGGGTTTCCCGGGTGAACGTTTAACCTTGCTGATTTGGACAACATTAGTACTATCGTTGAGGGGTGCAGGCAGCACGATCATAAATATCAGAAGATATTGTATGAACGGTATCATTCTTTTGCCCTGAAAGTTGTTTTCAGGTATATATATAAATATGAAGAAGCACTGGAAGTAACCAATGACGGATTTGTAAAATTTTTTAAGAGCATAGAAAAATTTACGTGCCCCAATGAAGCGGAAATTGAAAAATTGCTGGCAGGATGGATAAGGAAAATAATGATCAATACATCCATCGACCTGCTGCGGAAAAAAATGTTGCTGCCGGAGATCGGGGGCATCCCGGATTATGTGTGGGAAATAAAAGATAAAAGCGCCTCTGCAGAACAACAACTCGTGTATAAAGAACTTATTCTTTTAATAAAAAAGTTGCCGCCTGTGCACCGGATCATTTTTAATATGCAGGTTATAGATGGCTATACGCATAACGAAATCTCGAAGGCGATGGGAATTCCCGTGAATACCTCCAAGTCGCACTTACTGAGGGCAAGAGCATTATTGAAAGAATATTTAAATAAAAAAGAAGAAGTAACAACATTCAACAGCGAAACGTCGTACGATGCTTCATTTAGAAAATGATATGGATGATTTGTTTAAAAAAGCAGCCGCGAACTATCCCCTGAAACCAGGAGATAGCGATTGGGAAAGTGTTGCGAAAAAGGTGACGGGCAAGGATAATTCGCAGGCCACTCCGGCTCCGGCAAAAGGCAGAAATAATAAGAAAATATTTTTGCTGCTTGTCGCTTTACTTCTCTTTATATCCGGCGGCATCACTTATAAACTATTGGTATCAGGCGACAGATCGCAAAAAGCCGGAACTGGCACAAGTGTTGCAAACGCATTCCCGCAAAAACAAAATAATACACCTGTCGTAACAGAACAGCCAATGCTGCAAAAAACTGAGATTTCAAAAGACAATAGGTCAGGCGTGATATCAGCAAAGGTCAAAACAGTTCCCAATAAAAGTTTGATCGCGACGAATTATCAAAGATCTGATGGCAACAATTTCTCAGAACTTCCAAATGCTGATAATGAACTTTCCAATCCAGCTCATGATAAGAGACTGATCGCTGTTGATAAAGAGAAAAGCATTCCTGTCACCGGGAGCTCAAATTCCCTTATCGACCATTTTGGGTTATTTACTAAAAAAGTAAACGCACCAGCTCTGAAAACTGTTGATAAAAAAATAACAGCGTCTTCTCAAAAATTGAAGAACAATTTTTCCATAAAAGAAAAAGGCTTTTATATCAGCGCAGTCATGGGACCTGACTTTAGTAAAGTTGAAACCGGATCGTTTGGCAATACTGGTTTTTATGCAGGAATCATTGCAGGATATCAGTTCAATAAAACATTTTCTCTGGAAGCCGGCTTTTCCTGGAATAAAAAATATTATGCAAGTGATGGCAAGTATTTTAGCATGGATAAAATTCGCTCAACAATGCCATCCGGGATGGTGATCAATAACCTCGAAAGCAGGGCATCCTTATTTGAAATTCCGGTAAGAGCGAAAATTAATTTTTTGAACAAAGCAAATGCTAATCTCTTTGTTACCGGCGGTGTATCAGCCTACTTAATGGCGAAAGAAAAAAACCTGTTCTATGCCACTGTAAATGGTACGCAGGAAAAAGTATCGGCCACTTACGAAAATAATTCAGGCTTCCCGGCTGTAGCAGGTTTCAGCGCGGGCTATGAACATAATTTTTTGAAGTCACTTAAAATAAGAATAGAACCATACCTCAAAATTCCCTTGCAAGGCATGGGCATTGGTAAATTACCCGTAACAAGTGCAGGAATTCAAATCGGCATTACGGGACATTTAAAATAGACATACGGAATGTTTTAAAAAATCCCGGAAGGGATAATGGAAGAGGTATGCCTTTTCCCGGGAAATCTTTTGCAATTATATATATTTTATAACCATACAAAAAAACAAAACATGAAAGCAATTAGTTTTTTACGATTGTCAATGGTAATGTCCGTTGTACTCGTTGTTTCAGCATGTAATAAAAATGCCGAAAAAAGCGCTCCCCAAACAAATGCGCAATCCCCATCATCAATGGAAGCTATGATGTCTGAAAATGGTGCCAATCCTGATGAATCTGCAATCACCGAATTTTCATCTGCTTCAAACACCGACCTCACGAGTGGGCTGAGTTTTAAGAAGAGTGGCCATTACTTATATACAGAAAGTAACAATGTAGATAAAAATTCTATCCTCATGTACAGCATCATGAGTAATGGAGATTTACACTATGATGGCTCTGTTGAATCCGGAGGCGCAGGTACGGGCGCTCCGTTAGGTTCCCAGGGCGCATTGGCGATTGATAAAAATCATAACTGGTTATATGCAGTAAATGCCGGGGGCAACTCGGTTTCCTCATTCCGGATCAATCATGATGGAAGTCTTACTCTTTTTGCTACAGTAAGTTCTGGTGGCGTCGGGCCAAACAGCCTCAGCGTTTATGGCAACCTCTTATATGTATTGAATCATGGAAGTGATAATATTCATGGGTTCCGAACCGGCGGCGGCAATATGATTGACATCAGCGGTTCATCCGAGGCGTTGAGTGGAACGGGTGTGGATGCTCCGCAAATTTCCTTTACACCGAATGGTGAATGGCTGATCGTTACTGAAAAGGCCACCAACACCATCAGCACTTTTAAAGTGAAACCAAATGGAAAAACAAGCACCGGAGTTTTCACGCCTTCAACAGGCCAGACACCATTTGGATTTGATTTTTCAAGAGACTACGTTATAGTTTCTAATGCTGTTGGAGGAGGAGCCCTCGCCGGTTCTGCTACATCTTATATCATCAGGCCGAATGGCGCTGCAAAAGATGTAAACGGAGCTATTCCGAATGCTGAAACCGCTCCGTGTTGGTTTGCTACCACCAAATACGGAAGATTTGCCTATACTACCAACACAGGTACCAACAACATTTCATCGTACTATGTATCTCCATGGGGCGGGCTATACCTCGTACATAGTGAAGCTGCAAAAACTGATATGGGGCCGCTTGATATTGTCGTTGCAGCAAACAATTACTTTGTATATGAATTGAATGCAAAATCAAATACCATTGGCGCTTATTACCGGAAATTTTTGGGAGGACTTCAATACATCAGTTCCGTTTCTAATCTGCCCGCACCCACTACAGGGTTTGCTACTTTTTAGTCAGAAAACCCAGGGCTATTCTACCTGAAATAAAAAAAGAGATTAGTAATAATCTCTTTTTTATTTTTTAGAATGTTTTATCCGATCAATCGTTTTCTACTCTTCCGCCACAAATGAAATGCCTTGAATAATAATCATCATCAAGGCTGCTGATCGTAACTCCTTGCGATGAAGAAGCCTGCAGAAAATAATTGTTGGCTAGATAGAGTCCTACGTGAGAAACGCCACGACGGGTCGTGTGGAAAAATACAAGGTCGCCTTCCTGGAGTTCATCTCTTTTTATATGAACCGTTGCCTTATATTGTTCTCGTGCTGTACGGGGAATCATCAGGCCATACACGGTTTGAAACAATCTACTGGTCAGGCCACTACAGTCTATACCCGACTTTGAGTCGCCGCCCATCCGGTACCTGGTGCCAAACCAATCATCAATAAATCCAAGAAGTGTAAGATTTTTCAACGATTCAACTTCCACGTTGAGCATCATAGCATATTTGTATTGCAGGCCGGTTAGCTTTTCAATAAGGGAACCTTTGTCGTTCGAATTATCTGCATTGGAAGAGGCAGTATTATAAGCCTTGATTTCAGCTTTCTGCCGGATACTTCCGGGAGTAAACGAAATGTCCTCGATAAAGCTTGGAGAATTGTTATCAGCTATAAGTGTAGCCTGCGTTTTGTCGCTTTGCATCTGGCACCTGGCCGTCTGCCACAAGAGCGACAATAAAAAGCAATTAGTTAGTAAAAGAAGTTTCTTCATTTCCGGGTTATTGGGGTTTTCTATTAATAAAACAAAACCGTTATTAACATTTATATTTCAAAATAGTGAAAAAATAAATTTTAAATAAACGAAATTTTGTCTTATTTATTTTTCGTGATTGGCGAAGATAAGTGTATATGTATAAAGTGGCAAATCAAATTTTTAATGTGAAAGATCAGGGATTAAGGTATTAGATGTGAGTAATTTGGTCGAATTCAAAGGACTGTTTTAACGATATTTGTAAAAGGATTTTTGCAAAAGATTATGAAGTTTTCACACCTCCACGTACACACTCAGTTTTCATTGCTTGATGGGGCTGCCTCTATAAAGGCTTTATACAACAAAGCGATGACCGACGAAATGCCTGCATTGGCTATCTCCGATCACGGAAACATGTTCGGCGTATTTGAGTTTGTAAAGCATGCTCATTCGCTGAAAAATGATGACGGCTCCTTAAAAGTAAAACCCATCGTTGGGTGTGAGTTTTATATTACGGAAAACAGGTTTCAAAAACAGTTCACCAAAGAACAAAAAGATCCGCGGCATCACCAGATATTGCTTGCTAAAAATGCTACGGGTTATAAAAATTTAGTGAAGCTTACTTCATCTGGCTTTACGGAAGGCATGTATTCCAAATATCCGCGAATTGACAAAGAACTTATACACAAGTATCATGAAGGGTTGATTGCTACTACCTGTTGCCTCGGTGCATTGGTGCCACAAACCATCCTGAAATATGGAGAGGCGGAAGCCGAAAATGAATTTAAATGGTGGCTGAATATTTTTCAACAGGATTATTATGTAGAGCTGCAGCGCCACGGAATACCGGAACAGGAAAAAGTGAATAAGGTGCTTTTAAAATTTGCCAAAAAATATAATGTGCCGGTGATCGCAAGCAATGATTCACATTATGTAGATGAAAAAGATTTCAATGCACATGACATCCTGCTATGTATCAACACAGGTGAAAAACAATCAACACCTGCCATACGCGAATTTGTAGACGATGATGTGTCAGTAAAAAACAAGCGTTTTGCTTTTCCCAACAACCAGTTTTACCTCAAGACTACGGAAGAGATGAGCAAGACTTTTAAAGATCTGCCGGAGGCCATTGATAATACCAATGAAGTAATCGATAAAATAGAAGTTCTCAAACTTACAAGGGATATTTTATTGCCCCACTTTACTGTTCCAAAAGAATTTCCTACGCAGGAGGCTTACCTGGAACACCTGACCTGGACGGGTGCACGCGAGCGTTATAAAACACTCACACCCGAAATAGAAGAACGCATCAGCTTTGAATTATTTACTATCAAAACGATGGGCTTTGCGGGTTACTTTCTGATCGTTCAGGACTTTGTAAACGAGGGCAAAAAGATGAACGTGTTTGTTGGTCCCGGTCGTGGCTCTGCTGCAGGTTCCGTAGTAGCGTATTGCATCGGCATTACCAACATCGACCCGATCAAATATAATTTACTGTTCGAAAGATTTTTAAACCCCGACCGTAAAACGATGCCGGATATAGATACCGACTTTGATGATGAAGGAAGGCAAAAGGTATTGAACTATGTGGTAGATAAGTATGGAAAAAACCAGGTAGCACAGATCATCACATACGGCACGATGGCCGCAAAGATGAGTATTAAAGATGTAGCGCGCGTGATGGATCTTCCCTTGCCCGAGAGTAATGCGTTGGCAAAATTAGTTCCTGATCGCCCGGGCACTTCTTTGAGAAGGATTTTGAAAAAACCGCTTACCGGTGCAAATTCTCTTTCAGAAGAATTGGGAGCGGATGATATCGACAACATCCGGAAGCTGCGCGAAATCTACAACGGCGAAGATGAGCGCAGCAAAGTTTTACACGAAGCGGAAATATTGGAAGGCTCTGTAAGAAATACCGGCATTCATGCATCGGCCATCATCATCGCACCGCAGGACCTCACGGAACTGATACCCATAGCAATTTCCAAAGATTCTGAATTATGGGTTACACAAATAGACGGCAGCAATATTGAAAGTGCGGGCGTATTGAAAATGGATTTTCTTGGATTGAAAACGTTAAGTATTCTGAAAACTGCATTGCAACTGATCGAAGAAAATCATGATGTAAAAATTGATTTGGATTCCTTACCGCTCGATAACGAAAAAACATACCAGTTATATCAACGTGCCGATACCAATGCAACATTCCAGTTTGAAAGTGGTGGAATGCAAAAATATTTACGCGATCTTAAGCCCGATAAATTTGACGACCTCATTGCCATGAACGCTTTGTTCCGCCCGGGACCGATGGCATACATTCCTGACTATATTGAAAGAAAGAATGGTCGGCAAGACATTCACTACGATCTTCCGGAGATGGAAGAAATATTGAAAGACACTTATGGTGTCACGGTATACCAGGAGCAGGTAATGTTACTGTCGCAAAAACTGGCTGGCTTCAGCAAAGGTGATGCGGATGTATTGCGAAAGGCAATGGGTAAAAAGCAACGTGCCGTATTGGACAAAATGAAAGCACAGTTTATTGAAGGCGCGAAGAAAAATAATCATCCCGAAGATAAACTGGAGAAGATCTGGAGCGACTGGGAATCATTTGCGCAATATGCATTCAATAAATCCCACTCTACGTGCTATGCATTTGTAGCCTATCAGACTGCTTATCTGAAAGCACATTATCCGAGTGAATACATGGCCGCCGTTTTGAATCATGCAGGCTCCATTGATAAGATCACTTTTTACATGGAAGAATGCAAACGAATGGGGTTAAAAGTATTGGGGCCCGACATTAATGAATCTCAAAAAGGGTTTGCCGTAAATAAAAAAGGCGAAATACGTTTTGGCTTCAGCGGTATGAAAGGATTAGGTGAAGCAGCGATGGAAAGTATTATAGAAGAACGTGAAAAGCGGGGCCTGTTTATATCGATTTACGACCTGATAAAAAGAGTGAATCAAAGAACCATAAATAAAAAATCGCTGGAAAGCCTTGCGTACGCCGGCGCTTTCGATTGCTTTAAAAACGTGCATCGCGCACAATATTTTTTCACCATCCCGGGCGACAGCATCAATGGACTCGAAAAAATTATCCGCTTCGGTAATCAGTACCAGGCTCAATTAAGCAACAGCACCAACACACTCTTCGGGGATCTTCAAATGGGAGAAGTAATGGCACCGCCTATGGCAGAATGTGAACCGTGGCCATTGGTAAAGCAACTCGATTACGAAAAGGAAATAACAGGCATGTTTCTCAGCGGGCATCCGCTGGATAATTTTTCTTTTCAGCTAAAACACTATGGCCTTACCACGATCGCAGCGTTCAATGAATTTAAGGAAGCTATCAATCTTCATCCCAACCCGGCGAAGACATTCAGGATGGCAGGGCTCGTTACTGATGCACAACATAAGATTGCCAAATCAGGAAACAAGTACGGCGTTTTTAATATTGAAGATTATACAGGCAAAATGGAACTGATGCTTTTCCGTGAGGACTACGTCCGGTTCAGTAATTACCTCGAAACGGGCATGGTGATTTACCTGATGGGGGCGTTCCGGCAGCGGTATAATAAATCAGAATTTGATTTTAAAGTAACCTACATATCTCTTTTGGAATCAATGATGAGGAATAGTACAAAGAAGTTGCAAATAGAGACCGATCCTCAAAATATTTCAAAAGAAATGATTGATTTTATCGCAAAAAATGTGAAACAACATCCCGGGCAATCGTCTTTGAAATTCAATATAAATAATGGCAAATCCAACTTAAAGTTTGGCATGTTTACCATGGACAGCGGCTTCGAAATGAATGACGAAATGGCCCAATATCTGCAACAAAAGCCGGAGCTTGACGTTGCAGTAGAATTAACATAGTGTGGAAATGCCAAAAGAACACTTAAAAGATATTGGATGTAAATTTGCAGACTCATTACGATTAAACAATAAAAACCTCAACTATGACAGTAGAACTTACAGATTCGAACTTTAAAGAAAAGGTTATCGAATCAGATAAACTAACCATGATCGATTTTTGGGCAGAATGGTGTGGCCCTTGCCGTGCTATCGGGCCTATGGTAGAAGAGCTTTCAAAAGAATACGATGGCAAAGTAAATATTGGTAAAGTAAACGTGGATCAAAATCCGGAACTGAGCATCAATTATGGCATTACCAGCATACCTGCTATACTTTTTGTAAAGGACGGCAAAGTAGTAGATAAATTAGTAGGCGCACAGCCGAAATCTAATTTTGTAAAAAAGATAGAAGCTCACAAATAAAAGATATTTTTTTGCTAAAAACCCGGTTTTGAGAAAGACCGGGCTTTTTGTTTGCCTGCACCTTTTGAAAATCCCCCGGCACAAATACACATCAGCACCATGGGTAGCCACATATCTGCGGGAACGGAGTAGTGAGAGTTTATTGAATAAATGGAGGGGTTGCTTTACGAAAGTAAATCCGCTTTAATATATACTTCACAAAAATGATTCAGGAGATTGATTATTAGCAAAGATATTTTTTTTGAGGGGGGATAGCTTTGCAGTTTTCGTCCTTTCGGATATATTTGAGTTGTATGCCATTCGGACGACCCTTTAACATCTTCGATTTTACTATTTCTACAAATAATTAGCTGGATATGAAAAACGTAATATTTCTTCTTGCATTGAATATCATTTTGGGAAATTCCTCTTTTTGTCAATCTTCAGAGCCAAATGAAATATTAATATCAAGAAATCAGGTACCTCTCCGTGATACGATGATAGAGTTAAACTCGTTAATGAAATCAAATAGAATTTTAGATAGAAATGGAAACGTTGTTCTTACCGATTATTTCGTTGGTGCATTTTCAGATAATTTAGCAAGCATTAAGAATGTTAAGGGAGATGGGAAATACGGATTTATAAATAGAAATGGTGTACTTGTAGTACCTATGATATATGACTTTGTATTCGATTTTAGCGAAGAACTTTGCGCGGTGAATAAAGAGAACAAATGGTTCTATATTAATAAGAACAATGAAATCAAAATTAACATCCCGGAAATTACCAATCCACAGCCTTTTCAAGAAGGTTATGCTAAAATAACACTCCCTGCAGGTAATACGATGATTGATTCAACTGGGCAAATGTTATTCGAACCCGGTACTTATAAAAATTGTAGGTCATTTTTTGAAGGTCGGGCTTTGGTAGAATCTAATGAAGGGAAAGACGGGTTTATTGATATGAAAGGACGTCTAATAATACCAATATTGTATGAATCTGGAAGCATTTTTTCTGAAGGATTGACTTCTGTCAAGTATAAGGGAAAATGGGGATTTATAGACAAAGACGGGAAAACTATTATCGATTTTCGATATGATGGTGCAGATAATTTTATTTTAAATCTTGCAAGGGTTCAACTTGGAACAAAATCCGGATATATCAATAAAATTGGCCAAATAGAAATACCTATCACTTATGACTATGCTGAGCCTTTCGGATTTAGAGAACCTAACTTGGCTGTTGTCGGCAACAATGGTGAAACGGCTTTTTATATTGATTCAACTGGCAATAAAGTAAAATCTGCAGGATTCGTCGTCCGTTTATTTTAACGGCATACAACAAAAGGTGACCGATGCGCAACTACCCCAAAATTTTTTTGATAGCTTTTATCCGCTAAAAAATTATCTCGTTTTCTTCATTCAGCTTTTTGCGGGTGTGAACGATATACGGCGTCACATAAACAGCCACAACCGAAAAAACAAATTATGAAAGTATGTATCAGCCAGTTTTATCACCATTTGCATGCTTGGTATTTTTCTTTGCTCTCCTGTATGGCAGATATGCGGCTAAGCAAGCGACGTGCATATCGGTGCTTTCGCATTCCTGTTGTGGTTTGATATTTCCTTTCCATATTTATGAATGAGTGAACAATCTTGTAGAAGCGGTCTGTCACAGAAGAATGGAAATATAGTTGTGCAATTGATTATTATGAGGCAAAAGACTTTTAGAAATAAAGATGTTGGATACTTTAACTTTATGGAGCCTTCGCCGGCACAGATATGCATCCGCAAAAAGCCTGGCCGTATATAAATTCAGGAACATCAGGTGAAGACACCCACCATGAAGGAATCGCCCACGCTAAGCGGGACACCAATGTTGGCAACCAAAACAACGTAAAAACCATTCGGCAAAATGCCGTCAATTTTTTTGGGGAAACTTTGACAAGTCAGGCTTTACTACATTATAACCGGAGGGAGGTGCAAAAGTAGCTGAAGGAAGGCTTTTGCTTTCATAACTGTTAAGCACACACGAACTAGATAACCTGCCTGAACCTGTTTTCCACTTTACTACCACTCCCTCGGCTCCGGCATCTGCAAATTTTTTCCAGAAAAAAGTACCTTCGGGATAATATAAATAATCGCCCACATACCAGAGATGGCAGCTTCCAAGGTCTTTGCTTACCCATATCTCTTTTGTACTGGTATTATATTTTGATGATTTCACTTTTGAGTTAACGGTGGTCATTATAAAATGGGTGCAATTATAATTGCCAACTTTTTCGTCGCCGTCATTTTGAACAGTGACGGTTGTGCCCATTTGTTCCAGTATCTTCTGCTGTTGTACCATTGCGGCGGCGTATGGGGTAATAACAGCCATTTTACTATCGGCGTGCAGGGTGGTTTCCTGTTGGTTATCAAAATCGTACAGGGTAACATCCTGGTCCTTGGTAGCCGGAGCGCCAAATGGCGACTTTGTACCTATGTTTGTTGACTCTACCCGCACTTTTGAACCAGACTCGTAAATTGTTGTAAGAACTTTCCCGGCTGACCCCCCCATATCGTAATCACTTTCGTAATGAAGAATTCCGGTAAACTCGCTTGTAGGAGCTTTGAAGAAAAGGCCAATTAGCAGGAAAAAAAGTATACTTTTCATGACAGATGAATTTTGGAAAATAAAAGTACATAATAAAACAAACAGGATTTACAGGGTTTAAAAGATTTCATGATTAAGACTAATAATCATTTTAGCAAATAATGCTCAGGGCAATGATTTAAGACCTTTGCAGTTTTCCTCATCTTTTGTAATGCTATCAACCGCAGTTCGGGCAGTACTTTCATTACTCATCTTTTGTATTTATCTTCATCAATAGCTTTTCAAGTGGGTTAACGATTCGGGCTGAACGATATAAATTTCCAGCACAGCAGCCCTACCGTTGGTTGTCATTGTGAAAAACTCAAACAGGATAAGAACAAATAACTAAATCGACATTAAATAATTTACCGACAAAATAATTAAAGAATGGAATTCAACCCAAACAACAATATCGTTAAACTCTGTCTTCAAGGTATGGGTATGGAAGATAAAGGCAAGCCTGAAGAAGCAAGCAAGCTATTTCTTCAAGCCTGGAGCGATGCGACAAACGACTTTGAAAAATTTATTGCAGCTCACTATGTAGCCAGGCATCAAAAAAAATTCAACAAATTAAAATGGCTCGAAACGGCTTTACAGTTTGCCTTAAAAATAAATAACGACTCTGTTAAGAGTGCTTTGCCTTCTCTTTATTTAAAAATTGCCAAATGCTATGAGGACTTAAGCGACCCTGACAAGGCAAAAAAGAATTATGAATTGGCAGCTTCGTTTAAGGATAAACCATCTGACAACGGTCCGTTTTATCACGGGACGAGAGCAGATTTGCAGGTTGGCGATTTGTTGACAGCAGGGGGCAATTCAAACTACAAAACCGAAGTCAAAATGAATCACATTTATTTCACCGCCTTGATTAATGGGGCGGGACTTGCTGCTGCATTAGCAAAAGGCGATGGACGTGAACGTGTTTATATCGTTGAACCTACAGGGAGTTTTGAAAATGATCCGAACGTTACAGACAAAAAATTTCCGGGCAATCTGACACGCTCATATCGCAGCCAGGCACCATTAAAAATCGTTGGCGAAGTAACAAATTGGGCTAAGCTAACACCTGAGGAACTCCAAAAATGGCATGCAAAATTGGCGAATGTCAAAGGAGAAATTATCAACTAATTTCTGAGATGTCCAAACCCTACCCTGTCATTGGAAATAACGTCCTTATGGACAGTGATAAAAATAGCGAACAGTAACGCAAGACATAAAACAATGAACAGCTAACTTGGGTTTGGCAATAGCAGTACGTGCATTTCATCAGTTCAAATCAGCTACAGCTCCGGGCTTGACAAGCAATAAATACCACAGCCTATCGGGCCAAACTGCAAACGTTGTACTCATCCCTGGTGTAGCTTGTCCTCCAAAATCGGAAATTGCTGCACACCATAAAAATCCGGGAGCTTTGCACTTCCCGGATTTATAATTTCTATTCAATAATAAATTCACGAGCTATGATAAACATGCATTGCAGCAAACAATCTATTTTACCACTGGACAATTTACCAACGCTGCATTATCGGTCAATATATTTGCGGCCATTGCAGAGTTAAGATCATGCACCTGCATGAAATCCGCATTATCCACTACATGCACCTGCCACAGCGGAGAATAATCGGCATCACCCGGCGATGAGTCGATCACATTATGTGTCTGCATGGTTCCAGGTTCTGTTTTGAAACCGGAGGAAGGCCCTGCTGCATTATCATTAAACTCAACATAAATATCTGCAACCGGAACTTCACCTGTAGAAGTAGCCACGAGTGAAGTTTCTGAGAAATTGAAATAAGCAACAGCACTATCCTTATACCAGCCGATAGTCAACTCATTGCTGCCTCCGCCATACTTCATATTGGCCGTAGATCCAAAAGGAACAATCGGACAGTTTACGATCATATTGGTCTTTACTATTGGAAGCCCGGACGCTAAAATATCCTCTTCATTTGTAAGAGTGTTGGGAACATAATTATCAGGAACCATCACTTTATTTACCACCCAGAAATCATTATAATCTCCAACGCCCGGTACAGAGGGCAGCACATGATTTTGCGCAGTAACTTCCTCATCGGGGTTGCTTTGTTTGAAAAAAACATAGATATCGTCCGGTTCGGTGCGCTGCATGTCAAAGTTGTAATAAGTGGTAGGTTGACCGCTTGCCGTAAGGCCGGTGGTGACGAAGGGTACCTGGTCCATATTGATCGGTGCATTTGGGGCAGGGAAATTATTGTCCCCGCTGCGAACGAACAAATGGCCGGAAGAACTATTGAACCGGTCTATGATTGCATGCGGTGCTTTATTAATATCTTTTGGATGGATATTCATATGATACTTTTTACATGCAGAAAATAACAATCCTGACGACAGTAAGAAGAATAATAACTTTTTCATTTTAATTTATTTTTTGAGTTAAGGAAATACCTCACCTGCTATGACCCGGGTCATATTTTGAAAAGCAGCGCACTATTTATGATTTGATGTTTACCTAAAGGCAATTATTGGAATAGTCTTGCATCAGCAGCTCACAAAGGAGCCGGTGACCGATCACAAAATTCCCGTTAACATTATATTTTAATAATACGGAAGGCCATAAGAAATGGTTGCAGCTAAAAAATATTTTTTGTGTAGCTTGCTGCTGTGGGAGATAAAGCCTGAAAGATTTAATTGCAATTGCTCAATCGCCATTGCTAATACTACATTTATTTAACTCCTTTCAATTCAAATGAACAATACAATAAAACAACAATTTCCGGATAAGTATCAGACCATTTTGCATAAAACACAGCAACTCGGTTTTACGATGGCTTCTGACGCATTAACCTGTTCATTATTGAGAACCTTAGCCGCTTCGAAGCCGCACAGTAATTTGCTCGAACTCGGCACCGGAACTGGTCTCGCAACATCATGGATACTTGATGGCATGGACCATTACTCAACATTGACTTCTGTTGATAATGATGCAACACTGTTGGAAATAGCCAAAAATGAATTAAACCCCGATTTAAGGCTGCATTTGATTCTTAAAGATGGTGGAGAGTGGATAGAAGAAAACAAATCAAAAAAGTATGACTTTATTTTTGCCGACACATGGCACGGTAAATATTTACTTTTAGATGAAACCCTTGCTATGCTGAATCAGGGTGGGCTTTATATTATCGATGATATGTTGACGCAACCCAACTGGCCGGATGGCCACAGCGAAAAAGTAAATAATCTTATCACTTATTTGGAAGCCCGGAAAGATTTATCAGTCACCAAACAGGTTTGGGCAACAGGAATAATAATCGCAGTTAAAAGGTAGAGGTTATTCATTGCGCATTACAAAAAATAATAATCAACACAAACGCTTCCTGTGCCTTGTTTCTTAAATATGTTAGTAATTACCCTCTCTTTCTGTAGCTCAGTACAGCCCATCCGTTAAGAATAACTGCAAATGCCAGAATAATTAATAGCTGATATTTTATATCGCTCCACCCACTGCCTTTGAGCACCACCATACGCATTACTTCTATAAAGTAGGCAACAGGATTTACTTTAGTAATCATCTGCGCCCAATGTGGCATACTATCGATAGAAGTGTACAAGCCTCCGAGCAATATAAAGATCATCATCAGGAAAAATGAAACGAGCATCGCCTGTTGCTGATTGGCCATAAAAGTTGATAGCAACAATCCCAATCCCAAAACGGCCAACATGTATACGGCCGCAAAACCAAAGATCACCAGCCAGCTTCCGACGGGAACAATGCCGTAAAATAACCACGAGACACCAAGACCAATCGCCAACACAATGAGCCCAAGAATCCAGAACGGAATCAGCTTACCTAAAATAAATTGATATTTTTTTATGGGCGTTACGTTGATTTGTTCAATCGTTCCGATCTCTTTTTCCTTCACAATGTTCAATGATGCGAGGAAGGAACCCACCATAGTAACCAATATCACTAATATACCGGGTACCATAAAATATTTATAATTCATCAGCGGATTAAATTTATTGGTGGGCGTCACCTCAATAGTCAAATACGGACTGAATCTTGGCAGTTGAATCCATTCTGAACGGATCTGCCCGTTGAAATCCTGGATGATGGAACTGAGGTAAGCCCCACCGAGATTGGCTTTTACGCCATTAACCGCATTTGCGGCAATAAATAGTTTTGATTCATTAAGCTTAATAAGATTTTTTTCAAACTGTGCAGGTATTTCCAGTATCAAATCTGATTTATCCTTCTCAATATCTTCCAATGCATTTTTGTAAGAATCTGTATAATCCTGTAAAATAAAATAACCCGATGCCGTGATCTTGGAAATTAATCTTTGTGAATAAGGGGAATGGTCATGATCTACTACGGTAATATTAATGTTCTTCATTTCATAATCCGCTGCCCACGGCAATACCAGCAATTGAATCATCGGCATTACAAAGATGATCCGCAGGATAGAACTGTCCCTGAATATCTGTCGGAACTCTTTTTGCAATAAAAATAATAAGGACCTCATGCCAGTCTTATTTTAAACTTTTTAATAGCGATAATGATAAAGAATATCATCATGCCCGTTAAGATCAACACTTCTTTCCATATAAATGAAAAGCCTACTCCTTGTATCATTACAGATTTTACAATGTTGTAATACCATTTTGCAGGAACTGCATTGGAGATAATGCGAAGCGGCAGTGGCATGTTTTCAATAGGAAACATAAATCCGCTCAGCATAACGGTGGGCAAAAACAGCCCGACCAATGCAGCGAACATGGCGGTTTGTTGTTTATCTGTAACAGACGATATCAGCAATCCCAGCGACAGTGATGTAAGCGTAAATAAAATGCTCATGGTGAACAGCAGGGTTAAACTTCCGTTTATCGGTACGCCTAATACAAAAACGCTGAGCAATAAAATGCTGATGATGTTAATAATTGATAATAACAAGTAGGGAACCGCTTTTGACACGATTACTTTCAAAGGCTGCACCGGAGATACCAATAACACTTCCATGGTACCGGTTTCCTTTTCGCGAACGATGGTAATGGCCGTCATCATGGTACAAACCAACATCAGTACCATTGCCATCACACCGGGAACAAAACTGTACGCGCCTTTCAGCTCGGGATTATACAACATACGAATCTCCGTCTTGATCGTGTAGGGAAATTTCATATCATCGGTGAGCCTTTTTTGGTAATCCATGATAATCGCTGTTGCATAATTCGTAAGCGTATTAGCAACATTTGGATCCGAAGCATCTGCTATCAATTGCACCTGCGCTTTATTATAATGAAGCAAATCCTGGTAAAAATTTTGAGGAAAGACGATCATCATTTTTATTTTACCTTTTTTGAATTCACTCTCGATATCAGCGCCCGAAGAAATTGTTTTGTTTATATCGAAATAGCGGCTGGCTCCGATTTCCTGTATGAGTTCTTTGGTGGCAATGTCTTTGGAATTATCCAGTATGTCAATTTTGGAATTTTTTACTTCATTGGTCAATGCGAAACCAAATATGATGATCTGCACGATCGGCATACCCAGCAATATCAACATGGTCTTCGGATCACGAAGGATGTGATGAAATTCTTTTTTTACGAATGACAGAAATTGTTTCATGAGCTGGCATTTAGCTGTTAGCTATCCCCTGATAGTTTTTCAGGAATTTGTGCAACATCTTAATTTCTTCTTCCATTATATTTGCTATCGCTTGTATCCCTTCGCCGCTTGCCAACTTCAATTTTTTTGCAATGATCAAATAAGTTTGAACTTCAAAAGCTGAACCCAACGCAATCTGTATAAATCTTGCATAATCACGATCGCTGTTTCTGCTGCTTCCTTCTGCAATATTCGCAGGTATTGAAACAGCGACTCTTGTCATTTGGCTTATCAAACCAAATTTTTCTTCGTTGGGAAATTGTTTTGCCAAAATATATATATCCTTAACAAGGTCGATTGCCTTCTGCCAAATGCTGAGTTCCTGGTAATTTTTCATAATATATAGTTTTATTTTAAAACAATGTCTGTAAATCGTTACGCTAATGGCTAAAAGCTAATAGCCATCAGCCAATAGCTAATTATCACTTCTTTGCGCTTTCCTTGCAAGCTTCAAAAAAACTTCATCCATCGAAGCGGCATCAAATGTTTTCTTTAAGTGCTGTGGTGTATCCAAAGCTTCTATCCTTCCATCTACCATTATCGATACGCGATTGCAATATTCTGCTTCATCCATATAGTGTGTTGTCACAAATACGGTGATACCTGAATCGGCGGCGTGGTATATCATGTTCCAGAATTCTCTTCGCGTCACGGGATCCACGCCTCCGGTTGGCTCATCTAAAAAAACAATTTGCGGCTCGTGAAAAATAGCAACAGAAAAAGCAAGTTTTTGTTTCCACCCAAGTGGCAACGATCCTACCAGTTTATCTGCTTCCTTTTCGAGATGCAAATCCTGCAATACCAGTCCTGTTTTTCTTTTAATAAAATCTGTTCTCTTACCGTAAATGCCTGCATAAAACCGGATATTTTCACGAACAGTAAGGTCTTCATACAAAGAAAATTTCTGGCTCATGTATCCGATATTTTTTTTTATTCCCTCTGCCTGGCGGTACACATCAAAACCTGCCACGGTAGCTTTGCCATCAGTCGGTATTGACAATCCGCACAGCATTCGCATGGCCGTGGTTTTGCCTGCTCCATTGGCTCCGAGAAATCCAAATATTTCTCCCTTTTTTACAGCGAATGAAATAGCATCTACCGCGGTAAAGTCGCCAAACTTTTTTGTAAGATGATCAACCGTAATTACTTTTTCTTCCGTCATTCTTTATTCATTAAATCCATAAAACAGTCTTCAATGTTGGGTTGCGCTTCATGAATCTCCAAACCGTCCAATGAATATTTTGATAAATAGTTTTCCAAATTATTACCCTTGTTTTTTTCTTTCATCACTACATGATGATAGGCTCCAAAGAAGTAGGCATCTTGTACTTCATCATAATTCTTCAGATCATCTAATAAGGGTAACATCTTGTTTGCTTTTACGGCGAACAAATCGTTCCTGAATTGAGCAATGATTTGTTGAGGTGTATCAATAGATAATATTTTGCCGGATTGTATCAACGCTACTCTGTCGCACATTGCTGCTTCATCCATGTACGGCGTACTTACCAGAATGGTAATTCCCTGTTCCTTTAATTTCTTCAGCATTTCCCAAAATTCTTTCCTGGAAACAGCATCGACCCCGGTAGTTGGTTCATCGAGAAACAGTACACTCGGCCGGTGAATAAGCGCGCAACTCAGTGCCAGCTTCTGTTTCATACCACCTGATAATTTTCCGGCACGCCTTTTTTTAAAAGGTTCTATTTGTATATAAATGTCTTTAATGAGATCGTAGTTCTCTTCGATGGTCGTATTAAATATTGTAGCAAAAAATTCCAGGTTTTCTTCTACACTCAAGTCCTGGTACAAGGAAAATCTTCCTGGCATATACCCTACCCTGTTTCTGATCTCTTTGTATTGTTTTACAACATCATAACCGTCAACAGTTGCTTCGCCGCTGTCAGGCAGGAGCAACGTGGTGAGTATTCTGAATAAAGAAGTTTTACCTGCTCCGTCAGGACCAATGATGCCAAATATTTCACCTTTAGTCACCGTAAAGGAAATATCCTGCAATGCTTCTATACGATCATTTTTACTCCCGTATGATTTTCGTATATCCTTTACCATTACTGTCGCTTCCATTACTAAAAAAATTATGATTTGGGATTTAATACTACTTCTCCGTACATACCGATCTTTATAAAGCCATCATTTTTTACCTTAATTTTTATGGCATACACGAGGTTGGCTCTTTCATCTTTTGTTTGAATGGTTTTAGGCGTAAACTCTGCTTTGTCAGATATCCACGTAATTACCCCATTCATTTCCTTATACGTATTGGCGCCATTATCCGCATATACTTTTACCGGCTGATTTAATTTCACTCCGGAAAACTGTGTGCCAGTAATGTAGGCCCGCAGCGTCATTTCGGAGAGATCGGCAATGTCATACAGCGCTTTCCCTGCCGCCGTTATTTCACCGGGCTCCACGTATTTTGTAATCACCGTTCCTGAAACCGGGTTCACGATATCGGTCTTATCCAGTTGATTATTTATTTCCGCAACCTCTTTTTCCAATGGCTGCTTCTGACTCATAATGCCACGGTTCTGTGTGGATACAGCATTTTTCTGGACGTTGATTTGTTGTCGCGTTACAGCAATCTGCTTTTTTGTTACGTCTATTTGTGCGTTGATATCATCTACCTGTTTGCCTGTTGTCGCATCTTGTTTTAAAAGATTTTCAAAGCGATTTTTTTCATATTCCAAATTTGCCAACTGGGATTGCTGAACAGCCAATTGATTTTGCAACAATTTTACATCCGGGGTTACGTCAGCGGTTTTTTCACTGAGAGAATGAATAGTAGCCTGCACCTGTTCTTTCTGAAGCGTGAGTCCTGTGGAATCAATCTGTCCTACCACCTTACCTTTTGGAATAGAATCGCCTTCGTTTACATTTATCCAAAGAATTTTTCCGGGCACTTCTGATGACACCACGGTTTCATCAACTTCAAAAGTTCCGGACGCATCAAACTGGTGGTCCCCATTATTACACCCGATGAGTGACAGCGTACAAGCAGTTGCTATAAAAATGATTGATTTCATGAAAAATGATTTACTGTTTTCCTAAAATTGTTTGGTAATTAATTTGCGCCTGTAGCAATTGTATCTGATGAGTAATGAGCGATTGCCTGGCCTGGCTTTCATCGTTTACTTCTTTCAGGTAATCGTTGGCCGTGATCACGCCATTCTGCAGTTGCGCTTTCGCGGCGTTGGTTACCTGTGCCCGCAAGGCTATGATATCATTGTCGCTCGCAACAAGCAATTTCATCTTATCTATATCAGACTGTTGCTGACTGAGCTGCGCACGCGTATTAAGCAAAAAAGCCTCCTTCTGTATATCCACTGTGCGTTTATTAATATCCACCAGTTCATTCTCTCTCTTTCCTGTATACAAGCCCGATAACGACCAGCTAAGACGAACGCCCCCGATATAAAAAAAGTCAAATTGATTTTTGAGCATATTCAGTCCCGGCCGGCCATAACCGCCTTCGAAAAAAAGACTGGCTTTGGGTAAATTTTTTGACTGGATCAATCTCTTTTGTTGTTCAAATAATTTCGTTTGATCAGCATATAATTTCATTTCCGGCCTGGTGATATTGACGTCGCTATCTGCTGTTGAGATATCCGGCGCTTCAAAAACCACATCCTTCGATAGTGGTTTATTAATAAACAATTCCAGAGTTTCAATCATACCTTTCCTGCTTGCATCCAGTTCTATCATGCTTTGTTGAGTCTTCAGCAATTCCGCTTTGAGCAAATCAAGATTTGACCGGAATGAAGTGCCGTTCTGCACTTGTGCTTCTACATTTTTAATGCCGACCTTGATATTATCTTCTACAAGTGTTACCTGTTGTTTTTGTGCATCTGTGTAGAGAAGGCCAAGAAACAACTGGTCTATTTGTTGCTTTAGTGCATAGAGCTGTACTTCCACTTTCTGCTGCTCTACTTCGGCACCTAGCTGCTGCGTCATATCCTGGTTTTTGATGGCACCTCCGTCATAGATAACCTGACTAACGTCAGCAAGAACTTTATATTGATCCCTCGACAAGGGCGTAATTTTCACGTTGGGAATCGGAATGCTTACCTGGGTAACATCACTCTGATATGAGGCCTGGCCACTGATAGTAAACTGCGGCAGATACCCCTTATTTAAATTGGCTATGGTTAAATCGGCGGATTGTTTTATCAAACCCTTTTGTTGCAGCATCGGATAGTTCTCTCTTGCCATTTGATTTGCTTCACCCAACGTAAGATGTGTTATATCCTGTGCCCGCAGCTGCGGAATGGCGAGGAATAAAACTACGCCTGACATACCAACCATCTTATTTAACCATTTAGTTAAACAGCACATATTTATTTTTTTATAGCGTCAATAATAAATTTTGGTATCTCCTTTTTCCGTTGTTCCAGGATCATCCGGAATTGCAATTCATCAATATTCATATTGTACTGAAACATGGCTTTTCCAACGAAAGGAAAAACGGTCATTGATATAAGATTCATGATCAATTGAACCGGGCTGATCCGTTTGATTGTTCCTTTTTTTATCTCCTTCTCTATCTGTTCAATTAACTTCTGCGGTCGCGGCAAACGATTTTGCCCCCAAACATTGTTGAGAAATCCCGCAAAATCCCGGTTCATCTCATTGATTACAAATGCAGGTAGATAAGGGTTTTCAATCAGTATGGTAATATATTCATCGCAGAATCTTTCAATCTTTTCAAACAATGGCATGTCCGATTCGAATATTAAATTGATCCTGGGAAATAATTTTTGCGCCGCTTCCATAAATGTCACTTCAAACAATTTTTCTTTATTCCTGAAATAGTAATGCAGCATCGCTTTATTAATACCTGCCTCATCGGCAATATCCTGCATACGGGCGCCTGCCATACCTCTGGTTAAAAAGATCTTTTTAGCCGCTGCCAAAATTTTATCTTCAGTTGATTTCTCTTTTTTAATATTAACCATATAATTTAACCAAAAGGTTAACAAAGGAACAAACAATTTTTTTCTTGACCAAACTTTTTAAAAAAATTTGAGGGTGAATTACAAAATGCCTGAAACGCTATTTTGCATTGATGCTATTATTAGTGCCGTCTCCTCCCCTTACCTCATACACGCTATCTACTACATAGCGTTCCATTCCGCGCCAGGGAAGCGCGCCGAAGTATTCTACATAATGAACTTCCACGTCTTTACCGGCATTGTGCAATAAGGTTTCAGCTACGCTTGCTTTGGTGACGCTGAAATTAAATTCATTACTTTGCACATTAGCTTTAAATCCACTTTGAATGATCTTTCCTTCATAAGTTTTGAAAACATATCCCTTTTTCATGAAAGTATTCAACGTACCTGCTTTGGTGCCGGAACCAAATTGCCAGTAAAAATGATAATAGAAAAATATGGCGAACCCGATAAAAATGATAACAAAAAACCAGGCGAAAAATCTTTTCATACAATTTTTGGGGAAAGTTAATGAAAGAAGCTGTTCAAGTATTTCTTTAGAAAAATTATTTCTCTGTCAGCAAAGGTTCGGGATGCATTTTTTCAAGGCCGGAAGGGTCATGCTTGTGTTTGAAAAGGACCACAAATAAAACCGCAATAACCAGTGCATATGCAGAAAATGTAAGCCAGATACTATGCCAATCGCGGGCTCCGTCACCGGCTACAAAATATTCATTAATAACATACCCGCTTACCACGCTGCCTAACCATGCGCCAACCCCGTTGGTCATCATCATGAATAATCCCTGCGCGCTTGAACGTATGCGAAAGTCTGTATTCGTCTCTACAAACAGTGACCCGGAAATATTAAAAAAGTCGAACGCCATTCCATATACGATACAGGATAGAATTATCAATACGGTTCCAAATGGTGAAGGATCTCCGTAGGCAAAGAGCCCAAAACGAAAAACCCAGGCGAGCATGGAGAAAAGCATCACCGACTTTATTCCAAATCTTTTTAGAAAGAAAGGAATCGTGAGTATAAACAACGTCTCCGACATCTGAGATACCGACAATATAATCGTAGAATATTTTACCACAAATGAATTAGCATAAGCAGCTATGCTTCCAAACCCACTTAAAAATGAATCGCCGTACATATTGGTCAGCTGAAGTGCGGCGCCGAGAAGCATAGAAAAAATAAAAAAAAGTGCCATCTTGTAATGAGCAAAAAGTTTGAAAGCCTTCAACCCGAGCTGTTCGGCTATACCTGCATTCTTTGAAATTGATTTTGGCGGTGGACATTTTGGTAATGTAAATGAATAAATGCCCAGTACAATTGCGGCAATTGCGCCAATGATAAACTGGTTGCCATTAGCTTTACTTCCTGTCAGATTGGTTGTCCACATCGCAACGATAAAACCAATAGTTCCCCACACCCTTATCGGTGGAAAGACCTTCACCACATCAAATCCATCTCTTTTAAGAATATTGTACGCAATGGAATTGGATAGTGAGATGGTAGGCATATAACAAATCATCGCACCCAGGATCACGTAATACAAAGTGTCGGGATCATTTACTTTTGGAACGTAAAACAAAATAAGACCATACAATATATGTAAAATGCCATAGAGTCTTTCAGCATTCATCCATCGGTCTGCCACGATTCCCATAAAGGCGGGCATAAAAATGGATGCTAATGCCATCGTTGAAAATATAGCACCAAACTGCGGAAAGGTCCAGCCCTTATTGTTGAGGCAATACGTTCCGATCGTAATTAGCCAGGCGCCCCATACGAAAAATTGCAGGAAACTCATCACGATTAACCGGAACCTGATATTTACCATACATTTTTTTAATTATATTTTTTAATATTACAGCCTGCCTTTTATTAAAAAAAGTAATCTTTACAAGGCAGCCTTTCCGTTTCTTTTTATGTTTATAATTCAAAAAGGATTTGTGGAAAATTGATGAAAGATAAAGAATTAATAATATCGAAATACTATTCGCTAAGGATGAAAAGAAAATCTTATTTTAGCAATTGCAAATTCCGATGGCCCATTTACCAAAACCTCTGGTATATAAATAAAATATTTCACTTGAAAAAGAATAAGCAGTTTCTGATTCATTGCGGTTCGATAATATTGTTTTGCATATTCAACAGCTCACTTTCTGCCCAAAAAAAAATATCTATAAGGCCCGAAGTTTTCAATATGCGGCAACTGTATGAGAGTACATCGTCACAGTCGCTTAGGAAATCCGGCGAGCATGAATTGGATGGTGGATGGAGATACCTGCATGGCAACATGCCAATTCCCCGCAATGCAAAAATTCTTAAAGAAAAAAGAGTGGCCAATGCGCTTGCCAATACCGGAGTAACCCCGGAAGTTCCGTCGCCCCCACCGGTTCAGGGATTTCTTGGATATATTGATCCGATTGATGTGATCCCACCGGATTGCATGGGTGCGGTTGGATTGAATGAAGTGGTAACGGCTACCAATGAATATGTGATTGTGCATGCAAAAGTTGGCGGTGCTGTTTTGAGCAAAGTGACCTATGATAATTTTTTTGGCACCTCCGGTATGTCTGATCCGTATATTCAATTCGACCCCTATCTCAATCGCTACTGGATAAGCGGGATAACTACTTCAACTACCAACAAAGTTTATATAGCTGTATCGCAAACTTCAGACCCGACGGGCAACTGGTATCGCTACAGTTTCACTCCTTCATCAACTGATGGCGCATTGCTGCTTGATCATCCATATATTGGTTTTGATAACAGGTGGGTGGTGGTTACAGGAAGAAAATTTCCGGGTGGTGCCAGTTTTACCGGGCCGATACTTTTTGTATTTGATAAAGCGAACCTGGCCGCGGGGGGATCGCTTACCTTCGGTACGAACGCACAAACACTCGAGAAAACCGTAGCAGATGGCGACGTACCTTGCCCGGTAACAGCATTGGACCTTGCCTCACCTGCCAATGCATTCTATATTGTTCAAAATTGGAATGGAGCAAGTTCCGCGATCCGGTTAACAACCATTACAGGAACGCTTCCCAACGTAACCTGGAATACAGGTTCGGCGGTTTTTCCGACAGGTGGATCACCCTGGTCTGACGCTCAATTGGGAAATCTTGCTCCACAGTTAGGCGAATCAAGACGACTTGCGGTAAATGATGCACGCATTAGTTCCGCACAAATGGTCAATGGTAAAATATGGTGCGCGCACCATATTGGTTTGCCGGCCACTAATTTTACGCATACGGCCGTACAATGGTGGGAACTTTCGACATCAGGCGCTGTTATTCAGAGAGGGCGTATCGACGATCCTTCGGGCCTTGTTTGCAGGTATTATCCGACGATCGCCGTTAACCCGGCGGAAGACGTATTGATTGGATATACCATCTCTTCGACAACTACGCTGGTGAATGCGGCATACAGCACGCGCACACCTTCCACCCCACTGGACACTACAAATGATGAATATGTTTACAAAGGCGGTATCAGTACTTATTGGAAAGACTATAATTCCGGCAGGGCAAGGTGGGGCGATTACAGCCATACCGTAGTAGACCCTGTTACACAGGATCTTTGGACGATTCAGGAGTATGCTGACCAAAGATTATCCTCATCTGATAATGATTCAAGATATGGCGTGTGGTGGGCAGAAGTGTCTTTTTCGGTTTTGGACTATGATGCTTCACTTTCGGGCATTATTGATCCGAATAACTCTTACCCGTATTGCAACTTACCTGTTTCTCCAAAGGTTGCGTTAAAAAATCTCGGTCTGAATACGCTTAATAGTGTAAAGCTCGGAGTTATTCTGGATGGAGTGACTATTGATACTACCACATTGACAGGACTTAGCATTCCTTTATACGGCTCGCAGGAAATTACGCTTCCTTTGAATTTGAATCCTCCTGCCGGCACACATACGTTGCAGGTGTACACATCGCAACCCAACGATTCCACCGATCAGCGATCAGCTAACGACACAAGTGTGACTACTTTCACCGTACTCCCGACACTTCCCCTCCCTGATGTGGAAGGTTTCGAAGATACGACCTTCCCTCCGGCCGGTGGCTGGTATTTATACAACCCGGATGGAGGTCTTTCATGGCAACGCAGCACTGCTGCAAGCAAAAGCGGGTCTGCATCGATGGAACTACCTGCCTATGACTATCAACTTACCCAGGCTATTGATATATTGCAATCGCCAAAAATTGATGTAACAAATACAGACTCAATAAAGATCAATTTTGATGTTGCATATGCGCAATATGATGCAAGTTCGATTGATTCGTTGCAGATCGTATACTCAACAGACTGTGGCGCTACATGGTTACCTACTTCTTATAATAAGGGTGGCGCTTCTCTATCAACAAACGGCGGCGATTATGTAACCGTTTCATTTGTTCCTACTGCATCGCAATGGCGACATGAGAGTGCCAGCATTTCTACCTGCCGTATTAATGCCGCATCTATTGTAATCGGCATTAAATCAATAAATAATTACGGCAACAACATTTATATCGATAATTTCTCTATTGATAAACTGGATACTAAACCTGACAATGCAGCGGTTTTGTCCATCAATGAACCGTTCGCGACACTTTGTTCCAATGATTTTAGTCCGCAAATAACTTTGGCAAACTTCGGCACTGATACACTAAAGACGCTGAACATAAATTACCAGGTAGATAATGGCGCTGTCGTCACATTCAGTTATTCCGGAGCATTACCCAGGTGTGATTCTCAATCGGTAACACTCAACCCTATTACTTCTGCACCGGGGCAACACATCCTTACGATTTACTCCACAAGTCCTAACGGAGTTGCAGATGGATATGCGGCAAATGATACGATGAGAAAGTTTATCCAGATATCTCCCGTTTTAGATGCACCCGTAATGGCAGACTTTGAATCAACCACCTTTCCGACAGAAAACTGGAGTCAGCAAAATGTAAGCAGCGACGTAACCTGGCAAAGAACAACTGCAACAGCCAAAACCGGTATCGGCGCAATGGAAATCGCCAACTTCAATTCCAGGGTTTCTAATGCAGTTGATAAATTTTATTCGCCCGTCATCAACTATAACGCATCCGTTGACTCATTCTTCGTTTCGTTCGATTATGCTTATTCTCAGGGAGCGCAATATCCGGGAAGCACGAACCTCCCGCTCGATACATTTGAAATAGATATTACGCAGGACTGCGGCGCTACGCTTGTTCCGGTTTGGAAAAAATGGGGGGCTAACCTGCAAACAATCAGTAATCCCAATTTACAGGTGGCAACAGCATTTACGCCAACTGCCGACCAATGGGAACATGTGAACATTTACCTGAATCCCTATATCGGCACGAGCAACTTTCAGGTATATCTTGTTGCGAAGAGTAATCATCAAAACAATCTTTATATAGACAACATCAACATTTATTCAATAACACTTCCTGAGCGACTGAAAGACCAGGGTTATTTATTGTATCCGAATCCATTCCGGAATTCATTCCTGATCCATCATTACCGGCCGCCCGTGAACCTGGAAAACATCGGCATTTACAATTCGATTGGCCAACTCGTGTGGGCAAAGAATTTAAACGGTGGGGGCAATACTGAAATTACAGTGGACATGAGCGGGTTTAGTTCCGGCATGTATTATGTAAAACTTCAATACACCGATCATACCGTCACTGAAAAAATGATAAAACAATAAGTTTTAGCATTCATTTATTCCGGTGTTTTTTATTAATATTTCTTCGAGGTGTACAGAATACTGAAGTAAATTTGCTTCATGAAAACGTCACTCTCAGATTCCTCTCTTCCGGAGATAATTAATGCATTTGCCGAAGGAAAGAATTTTAGCTCAATCGCAAAGAAGATCGTTGCCGGCGAAAGAATCAATAATGAAGAATGCCTTATGCTTTTTGAAAAAGCAAGCCTAGGACTGGTTGCCACTTTTGCCAATTATATAAGAGAAAAAAAACACGGCGACAATACTTACTTCAATCGCAATTTTCATATTGAACCTACCAATGTTTGTGTGTTCGCATGTAAGTTTTGTTCTTATTCGCGCCTGTATGCACATCGCGATGAAGGATGGCAATTGAGCAAGGAACAAATGATGGACATTGTAAAAAGTTATGATGGGAAACCCATAACGGAAGTACACATCGTTGGTGGCGTCCATCCCAAAATGGATCTTGATTTTTTCTGCGATCTTATTTCGCAAATAAAAAATCACCGGCCGGAGTTGCACATCAAAGGCTTTACCGCCGTGGAGTTAGATTATATGTTTCGCAAAGCAAAACTTTCTGCAGAAGAAGGATTGAAAAAACTAAAAGATGCAGGACTGCAGTCTTTGCCCGGCGGAGGTGCCGAAATATTTGATGAGCAGGTAAGACAACAGATATGTGCTGATAAAGTAGATGCAGAAGGATGGCTGCAAATTCATGAAACGGCTCACCGGCTGGGCATGCGCACGAATGCTACCATGCTGTATGGCCATATCGAAAATTACGGGCACCGAATTGATCATATGGGCCGGCTGAGAGATTTACAGGACAAAACCAATGGCTTCAATACGTTCATCCCTCTTAAATTTCGTAATAAAAATAATGACATGAGTTCTGTACACGAATCATCTGTGGCGGAAGACATGAGAATGTATGCAGTGGCCAGAATATATATGGATAACTTCCCGCATTTGAAAGCTTATTGGCCGATGCTTGGAAGGGCGAATGCCCAGCTCACATTATCTTTCGGCGTGGACGATATTGACGGTACTATCGATGACTCTACCAAAATATATTCGATGGCGGGAAGTGAAGAACAGAATCCTTCGATGACAACAGAAGAACTGATAACACTCATTTGCCAGGCTAAGCGCATTCCCGTAGAAAGAGATACGCTATACAATGTAATTAAGAATTACGGCAGAGCCAACGCGAAACATTTCGATATCTCATTGAACTAACACCTACGCTTACACGAAAATAATCTAAAGTTCATATACCGCCGCTTCATAGGGCTGTAACAGGTTGCCTGTGGATGGATTGGGATAATTATCGATCAGCAGCCTGGCATGAGTTATATCAATCCCGGTATTAGCTTCCGCAGTATTGGCCGTGAAGTTCAGCATCACTAATATCTTCTTTCCATCCAATTCCCGTATGTAAGAATACACATTCGGATTATCTTTATCCAGCAAGGTGTACTTACCATACACGAATGCCAGGTTTTGCTTACGAATCCGGATGAGTTTCTTGAAATAATTGAGGCAACTTGAACTATCCCTCTGTTCTGTCTCAACATTTATCGTCAGATAATTGGGATTCACTTTTAGCCATGGTATTCCTGTAGTGAACCCTGCATTTTTAGAATTATTCCATTGAAACGGCGTTCTGCCATTATCCCTTGCGGTGATTTTCTGATCGTTAAGGAATTGTTTCAGGTTTCCGCCCGTTTCTTTCAGATGTTTATACATGTTGATCGATTCAACATCGCGGTAGTCGCTGATGTTATTGAATTTAATATTGGTCATCCCTAATTCATCTCCGGCATAGTAGTATGGCGTTGCCCGCATAGTCAATAAAAATGTGGTAAGCATTTTTGAGGATAAGGCTCTCCATTGAGGACTATCATTTCCCCAACGCGTTACCATTCGTGGCTGATCGTGATTGCCAAGGTAAATAGTTCCCCAACCCTTGTCTTCAAATACACTATCCCACTTAGAATATAAATTCTTAAAATCAACCAGTTTCACACCTCCCGGCTGCACCTCCTTGAACTTTCCGGGAACCATTCCAAGGCTCACTCCTTCAAAATGATACAACATGTTCAATTCATGCCTGTCTGCATCCACAAAATCATGCGCGGTAGCAGTGGTTACGCCAATACCTTCCGCAACCGACATGCAATCATATTTGCTCAACACTTCCTTATTCATCTCCCTCAGGTATTCATGAAGATGCGGACCGTTGGCATAGTATTTTACATAGTCACCGTTATATCTCGCAGGCAGTGGCGGAAATGTAGTGTCTTTGGATATAAAAGGAATCACATCCATGCGAAAACCATCCACCCCTTTATCCAGCCAAAAACGCATCATCTTAAATATCGCTTCCCGCACTTTTGGATTCTCCCAGTTGAGATCCGGTTGAAAATCGGCAAAGTAGTGCAGGTAATAGGAATTCGTCAAAGAGTCATATTTCCAGGCATCATTATTTACATCAAAAAAACTGTAACGGTGAGCGGGCTTGCCCCGTTCTGCATTCCACCAGTGATAATAGTCGCGGTAAGGATTATTTCTGCTGCTCCTGGATTGTATAAACCATGGATCCTGATCGCTCGTGTGATTTACTACCAGGTCCATCACCAGCTTCAGTCCGCGTTTATGCATGCCCGTTAGTAATGAATCGAAATCCTGCATCGTACCGAATTGTTTCATGATCGCTTCATAATCGCTGATGTCGTACCCGTTGTCCCTGTTTGGCGATTGATAGATCGGGTTTAACCAGATCACATCGACGCCAAGGCTCTTTACATAATCAAGTTTTGAAATGATTCCCTTCAGGTCGCCAATGCCATCTCCGTTCGCGTCTTTAAAACTCATGGGATAAATCTGATACACTACTGCTTCTTTCCACCACTTGCGGTGAACGCTGTCCGTTCCCGTACTGTCTGAACCGGGGTAGTTCATAGTTTCATTTGTTTTGGAATTCGATTGACAGGATATGATTGCGGCTGATACAAAAATTGATAATAACCAAAACGGAAGGCAAAAGTTTTTCATCTAAAAAATTTTTAATGAAAATCAGGGTAAATGTAAGTAATTCACTTATAACAAAACATGATGTGGCAACGGTGCACACCTGACGATGCAGCTACCCGCACCTCCTGCCTGCCGATAAAAAAGGGAATATTACTATTCCCTTTTTCAACGGACAAAATTATCTTTTGCGGACATCGATTTCGAAATTTATTCCGGATGGTATTTCGCGATGATGCCGGTGATACCACTCTCTTGTGTGGTGATGATAGCGATGATAATATCGATGTTCTACACAACCCGCCAATATGAACGCAAATGAGGCAATGGCGACAAAGATTATCAGAATTTTTTTCATCGTTGTTTATTTGTGACCAAAAAATCGAAAATCCTGCCAACAAAATCCCGATGGATTTCTGGCGAAATTCGAATTTCGAAAGGATCTGTTTGTGGACTTATTTACACGAATCAAAAAAAATGCGGTATAAAAAAACCCCGCTGTTGCGGGGCTTTAAAAACTTAAAACTCAGGGGTTGGCTTTTTACAGGATCAATCGGATTGGTTCTCGCGGTTGATTTAGGATATTACATTCTCTAACGGTATTGGATAGATAGAAGTTGACTGATATCAGATATTAGACTTTCGTAGGATTTCTGGATATTAGTTTATCAAAGGTCTTCGGATTATTGATTAATGTTTATTTGAACATCAATCAACTTCTGATACAAAAGTATACCCGGACCAAACCCCTTACAATAGCAATATCGCCTGATTTAGCAAATAATGAAATTACCTGCAGAATCGTAGTAATACCCCTGTCAGTTGCGGATAAATACGAATCCTCATACCCTGAAACAATGAAAATCAGGCACTTCTAATTTTTAAACAGTCCCATTACAATTTGTTTCCCGAAGAAAAAACCGAGTAAACCGCCAATAACCGCGCCGGAGATCAACCAGACAATATTCCCGTCTGAGGCAAAAAATGCGATACCCGTGCCGAACAACAAAAAGAAAATTACGGCCACTGCAATTACCCTGTTTTTCCGTGCGTTGATCTTTGCCTGTGGTACAGGAGGATGCTCGGGATGATGAGCGTGGTGTTTTGAATGCTTATGATGTTGTGCCATTTTTCTTATAAACCGTAGTTAGTGATACCTAAAGATAAAATTCTTTTCAAAACAAGGTCACGGATAATTTTATTAAAATCCGAATTCAGCCCCTCTGTTCACAACGGTCAGGCGTACACGAAAATAGCCGCCGACAACTATTTCGCGTGGAAATCAAAACTTACAGACAGCTATAAATTTTATATAAAATTTCCCGGGCCGGTATCTTCGGGACGAATATTCCGTAATTTTATTGGAAACACACATCATGAAGCGTAAGTTTATTGTTGTAGCTGTTATTGCACTTTTGGCTATTTCACCAAGGGTATTTAGTCAAAACACCGACCAATCCTCTCACCCATTATTAGATAAGTATTATCCCCAGTCCCATCAACCGGCAAATAATGCGCCTCAAACAAAGAGAACAACCCCGATACCGCCCTCCACACAAACACAGACACCGGTAAGCAATGCTCCCGTTTCAAATAATGCACCAACATTACCAGTCAACACTACCAATCCTGGTCCGGAGCCTGCCACTACTACGGCAGCCGAACATTCGATTGTTACCGACTCAACAGGTACCACCACCACCACACCGCCTGCAACAACGATCCTTACCAAACCTGCCATGATCACTAAAACCTCTCCCACCCAGCCAACTCAAACACAGTCATACGATCCGAATTCGTTGTACGATACCAGACTGGGCAGCAGTTCTCCGCTTTACAACACTTATGAAAAGAACAGTAATGGAGAGGGAACCGTCACTATCAGCCCCAAATAATCACTCGGTATCGTATACTATTTTTTACTTGTAAAGCTTCCACTTAAAAGCGATCACAGGGTAAATCTCTAATTGGTTCTGCGGAACAAGTACATGATAGTAACAATATATTTTCGCACCTGCTGAAAAACTTCTTGCCAGGTTATAACTTATCTGTGGCTCTGCAAAAAAGAAAAACGCTTTGCCATTAAGATCATTAGTGACGTCGTCTCCGTGATTCCTGTTTTCTGTCCATATCGAAAAGTCGCCGGACAATTCAACTTTGTAATTCCACAACTCCTTCCACCAGTAGAATGTATACAAAAAATCATTGCTAGGCTTTTTATAAGAAACGTATTTATAATTTAAAACACTGCTGAGCCAGGCACTCCCCCACCGAAACGGAAAAGCAATACCCAGGGAATAAGTATTGGTTAAATAGTAACTATATTCCCTTGGCTCCGTAACACCAAGTCCGCCACTATATTGCAGATTCAGAAAGATCTTTGGCTTCCACATCCTCACCGTTTGCGACACCTGCATGTAATAATTGTTGATATTGCCATGTTGCCCGGCAAAGTCAGCCTGGGTTTTTAATAAGAATGAGCCGGGTTTTATGAATCTTTTTCCCGAATCTTGGTTTTTAAAATATTCAAAATACAAGGTCAGATAGTTTCGGGGATTTTGCATTTTATTAAAAGTGTGCCGCATATCATATTGTAACTGCAGCGCTTGGGATGGCGCAGGTAAACTGATAAGACTGCTCACAATTACGAATATTAATTTCATATTTTAGCTGTTGTTATTTTTGAACCACGTAAAATTCATTCAGGATAATTCGGGAAGGCAGAAATGCAACGGAAATTTTCAGAATTTTGGAGTAAACCTTCTGGAAATACCAGACCTAATTGAGATACCATATGGCCGACTTACAGAACGATGTATTTATAGCCCTATTCAGGGAAGCCTTCAGCAAATGTTTCCACGTTGAGTTACAAAATCCGTTGACTGAATCAGAGAGCAGGCATTTTGCCAACAAAGTTTTTGAGGCAACCGGACTTATCATCGGTCCAAAAAGCATCAAAAACTATTCTGCCTACATCGCCGGCACAGGTGAAACAAAACGCGAAAATCCATCCATCGCCACATTGGACACGTTCGCGCGTTATGTAATGGATGCGCCTTATACCGATGAACTAAACCGAAAATCAAAAGAGGGGGAGTATCCTTATTGGTTTCAATACAGAACCAAGTTCATCGGAGAACACAACGTTACCAACCAGGTTCAAAAAAAGAATCCGTCAAAAATTTACTTTGGCATCGCAGTAGTCATTGCGATCATCGCTCTCCTGTTATTTTTTGTTTTGAAAAGAGATAACGGAGGAAATAATATTGTTGAAAATTTTCATTCAGTAAATGACGACACATTATCAGCCCACGGCTGGTTTGTATTATCAAAAGACAGCGATTGGTGGCAAAAGAAAAATGAAAGTGACAACGTGTTAACGATATTCACACTTACGGGAGATAACTGGCCGGATTCGATACATAAGCCGGGTATTAAAAATCTTTTGCTGCATAAGATAGGTTCGGACTGCTTCTCTGCAGAACTTCACATGAACAATTTTGTTCCCGGCAAGGAGTGGCAACAAGCAGGGCTCTTACTGATGGAAGACACCAGCTATGTAAGCAAGTGTGTTCGTATTTCCTTTGCGTACAATGATTTCTTCGGTGGATTTAAAAAGCCGGACGAGATTATCCTGCAGGCAATTAGCACCGGTGGTACTGATGCCACCAAACCGGAAGAAATAGGTCACCTCACTTTATTCAGCAAAGGGGTAAACGATTCGCTTATCAATCTGAACATGCAACATGCTGCCTTAAGAATTGAAAAGAATGGCGATCATTTTCGGTTCCTCTATTCGGTGGGTTCGGCCGAAAACAACGCGTTAAAGGAAGCTTTTAGCCGCAATTTGAAAATACATCCGAAGTACATCGGGATTTTTGCACTCGAAGGCTTCGTGAAAGATTCCGCCTATATGCCTGTTCATGTTAGTTATTTCAACCTGGTGCATACAGATTGCGATTAATAAGCAAGAGACATTGTGATAATCAGTATGGTCAATAATATCTCCCGATCAGATGATCTTCCACGATTGCCTGTTTCAATTCCAGCACATCAATCGGCCCTTCTTTTGAGTAAATAATTTTACCGCCAGGTTCTACTACCAGTGTATAAGGCAACGCACCCTGCCAGTTCTTATCCACCGCATCTATCAACGCGTATTTATCATCGCCATTGAAAATATAATTTTTCGAAGATGCCTCCTTTTTTTTCAGAAATGCAAGCACCTTGTTTTCTTTACCCGGTGTGTCTGCACTAATGCTGACGAATTCAAAATCCCGCGAACGATACATTCTGTTTATGGTGACCAGGTCCGGAAACTCTTCCACGCACGGACCGCACCACGTAGCCCATACATTGATCAATCTTAATTTATCAGAGGAATTTTTTACGAGTTTTTTCAGTCCGGCAATATCAATGGTGTCAAGTGTTACCGATTCCTGCGCCCATTCTGCCCTGGCCTTTTCGATCCAGTTTCTTTTTTCTGCCCACTTTATTGAACAGCCGAAAACCTTGGTCGTTTTCACTGCCACTTCACTATTATTTAATAAGGCTTCTATCGCATCACGCGCATCTTTGTGGCGGGGTGTCTTTTGTTGATTCTCCTGGTCATCTATTCTCCCTTCGTAACGAAGTATCCTGTTTTTATCAAAAATAAATGCATGTGGCGTGGCCACAGGTCCATAGGCGTCCGCCATCTTTTGAGTGGCACCGTCATACAAATAAGGAAAATTGAAATGATGCTCTTTGGCGCGGATCTTCATTTCATCAAATGAGTCGCCAAGGTCAGAATAATTCAATTCATCCGGGCGGATAGATAAAGGATCATTTGGATTCACCGTCACCATAGCAACATCCTTATCTTTATAATCCATTGTAAGCTGCTTAATGCGATTCTCATAAGCCTGTGCCGTCGGGCAATGATTGCAGGTAAATATGATCACTAAAATTTTTGCCTTTTTGAAAGATGCCAGCGTATAAGTCTTACTATCCACGCCGGGTAAGCTAAAGTCCGGAGCCTTAGATCCGATGGTGAGTGTGGGATGTTGGTCTGACGGAGCAGAATAGCTAATGCCAGCGAAAGTTACACAGAACAACAGCAGCAAAGAAATTTTCAAAAAAGTCATCTCAGAATATTTGTGAAAAGGTACAAATTTCCTGTTAATGTTTCCATGCACTAAAAAATAACGGTAACGCATAGACGAAAATTGCCACTTCTCAATCACACAGTTTGATAGTACCTGCCGATTGAGTACTGAACTGGATCTTGTCTACCTTGCCCGCTTTGTTGTAATATAATATCAGTATACCATACGCGGTTTGAAATGCGTCCCAGTTTACATCTTTTATCTGCGGCGTCCCCAGCCACTTAAATAATCCGTTTCGCGGGGCGCCCAGTAAAGGGATGCTGAGCTTGCCTTTAAAATGAGGTCCTATTTCTATATAATCGCGCGCCGTATAGAAATAAATGTCCTTGTCTTTATAAAACACCCCGCCGCCGCATTTGGCAGAATCACTTTCTTCCTGGAAGTCGGTGTAGCATGGAAGATTAAGCTTTATTTGTCCTACGGTGGATGTTGGCAGAAGAGTTGTGTTTACGGTGCCGTCAAGAATATCAACGGAAACATCCGGGCATTTAGGTGTTGTTTTGAGTTGAGCCTCTGAGCCTGCACTTAGTAACAACACGGAAAGAAAAATCAATGGGGTCTTCATAATTAATATTGGTTTTATCAAAGACTAAAATACAAATCGTTTTTATCAATCAAAAACCCTGCTATTTTTTTAATTTTCTGGATTGAAATATAATTGGTTTGAAATAAATAAAAACTTTCGATTAGATTCATAATGCACAGGTTTCAAATGCAGTAAAACTCATTTGGACAAAATCAGACTAAATCAGATTAAATCAGGCAATAAATTGCATCTCTTACAAAAAGTTACTAATTTTTTGTACCAAAATTTCCTGAGTAAACGATATGCCGTATAACAGATTCCTGGAAGGAGGCGGAGAAATGGGAGAACTGATTCGAACTTATAACTGGGAACAGACATCACTTGGTGTTCCCAAAATGTGGCCCGTGAGCCTTCTAAGTACAATAAGTATTTTGCTAAACTCGCGGTACCCCATGTTTCTTTACTGGGGCTCCGATCATATATGTTTTTATAACGACGCATACAGGCCCAGCCTGGGCAATACAGGTAAGCACCCGGCCGTTGGCAAAAGAGGTCAGGATGTTTGGCCCGAAACATGGAAACAAACAGAACCTCTCTTAAAAAAAGTGCTGGAAACCGGTGAATCAACCTGGGATGAAGATACGCTGATGCCCATTTTCCGAAATGGCAAGATGGAAGATGTTTACTGGACGTTGAGCTACAGCCCTATCAAAAATGAATTTGGCTACAAAGAAGGTGTATTGGTGATCTGCCAGGAAACCACTGAAAAAGTAAAATCGCGCAGGCTGATTGCGGAGAGTGAATTACGCTTACGATCGATCGTAGACAATGCCACCATTGGCATTTGCCTTACCAGCGGAAGAAAAATGATCGTGGAAAGTATGAACGAAAGAATGAAGGAGATCATCCATACGAATGATAATGTAATTGGAAAAATGCTCACGGATGTGGTACCGGAAATAAAAGGAAGTCCGCTGCTTAATATTTTGAACAAAGTATACAAAAATGGCGAAGTATTCAAACAGGCCGAATTTCCGGGCATACTCAAATTGGACGGTAACCCGGAAAACCGCTTTTATAATCTCTCATACATTCCCTTAAAAGCAAATGGCTCCGTCAAGTACATTTTGCATCTGGCAATTGATGTAACGCAGCAGGTAGTTGCACGCAAGAAGATAGAGACGGCAGAGACCAACGCACGCCTTGCAATTGAATCAGCCGAAATGGGAACGTATGCTACCAATCTTAAAACCTATGAAATCCACACGTCTGCAAGATTCCGTCAGATCTGGGATATAGAAGATGAAAACCTGAATCGCGAAAAACTTGCTGCAACTTTTCATCCCGAAGACCTTCCTGTAAGAGACAAAGCACAGCGCGAAGCCCTGAAGACGGGCAAGCTCCATTATGAAGCCAGAATTTTCCGGAAAGATGGTTCGATGCATTGGATCAGGGTGAATGGAAAAGTACTTTACGAAGAAGACAAAACGCCCGTTTATATGATAGGCGTTATACAGGATATTACTGACCAAAAAAATATTCAACAGCAAAAGGACAACTTTATGGCAATGGCCAATCACGAGTTAAAGACACCATTGACCAGCATAAAAGCGTATACACAATTAATAGAGATAATGCTGAAAGACCGTGGTGCTCCAGAAGAAGTGCAAATGATAAGCAAGATGGACAGGCAGATCAACCGTCTCACCAATCTTGTATCAGATTTATTGAGCATTAATAACCTAAACGCCGGGCGCCTTGTGTTCAACAGGTCAGTATTCGATCTCAATGAACTTATTTTAGAGCGGGTAGAAGAACTTCAAAGTACTACGAAGCAACATAGAATAAACGCAAAACTGAAACAAACTCAAAATGTATTTGCCGACCGGGAAAAAGTCGGACAGGTGATAAACAATCTTATAGCCAACGCCATCAAATACTCCCCGGATGCAACGAAAATCAATATTTATAACCGAACAGAAAGCGAGGATATAATTGTGTTTGTGCAGGACTTCGGTATCGGGATCAATAAGGATGAACAGGAAAGTATTTTTGAACAGTTTTACCGAAGCAACGACCGCAAACACCAGACTTTCCCGGGCTTCGGTCTTGGACTGTATATCGCCGCGGACATCATAAAAAAAGAAGGAGGCAGAATATGGGTAAACAGTGCGGTAGGTGAAGGATCCACCTTTTGTTTTTCGTTACCTGCGGCCACGGCAACCAATTCTTACCGGAAAGTATACAGCTCGCTGAATTAACCGTATCACTAACGTCAACGGGTATTCGAAGATTATTGATATCCCTCTGCAGTATCGATAAAATGCGGCAATGACCATCGATATCATAGCCGGAGTTACAAATTGGCGAAAAAGTTTGCACGCAATTACTGCGAACGCAGCAACTTGCTCAAACTACCAGGTGCTTATTCGATCGGAATCTTCATTGCAGCAGTGATTTTACTATAACGGCAACGTATATGCGAAGAAGCAAAATGCGCGGGCGTCAGGAAAGTCAGCAACATATTTCCCCCACCGGTACCTCCGTAACGCAGTTGGCAAACAATTTGCTAAATATCATCTGGAAGGAGTAAAGGATGTGTGGATTTTGGTAGCCAGTGTGACATTTCTGTCTTGATAGAGACGACTCCGGATCTGCCGGTTTTTTGATGGTAGTAAAATTTGGAATATTCCAAATAATTATGATTAATAACAGCCAGGGGTTCAATGAAAAATATGCCGGTTTACGCCGGCTTATTTTTTTGCAAAAATTGTCTTACTGTTTTTAGACGGCACGAAGCTTGCATAGAAGTTGGCATTCGTTCCATGAATAAAACCTCTTACCATGAACAGCATTAAATATTTTTTTGGATTTATATTGCTTTTGTGTGGGATCGGTTTACTTCTGTTGACCGCTTTACTTTTTCTAAGTAGTTCGTCGATCAGCAGTTCCTTTCTCACATGGCTGGCAGCAAGTGGTATGCTCGCTACTTTTACCGGAGGAAGATTTGTTGCAAAAGGGGAATGAATTTTATTCGCCTCGCTCTTTTATTCTAATAGAATACAGCACCCTGCCACCGGTACCTGCCTTAACCAATCAGTAGTGATTTGATTGCGCCCCGCGTTTTGCTCCTCATAATAAATAACTTTAACTTTATCAGGTAAAATTGTTTGACATGAACCAGGAAACTATAGCTACAACAATGGCCGCCTCTATGGTGCCCAACAATGCACATAAGGACATTCCTGGAAACCCCTCCACCGCAAAGAGCAGCGCTATTAAGCTCAACGACCGAAGCAACGGCGAACCGCTTCGTATACTAAGCGAAGACGACTGGAAATTCTGGATCACCAACGGATATATCGTAGTAAAAAATGCAATACCGCGTGAACAGGCCCTGGCAACGGCAAAATTCTTATGGGAATTTGAAGAGAAAGATCCGGGTGACATGAATACATGGTACACGGCCCCCCGGGCAGAAATGAAAATGAAAGAACTTACCAATACTGGTATGGTAGAAGTATACAATAACCAGTATCTCTGGAACAACAGAATGACTCAAAAAATTTATGATGCATTCGTAGATATATGGGGCGCTGAAAAATTGTGGGTAACGATTGACAGGGCCAACCTGAATTTCCCTATTAAGTCAGGCTTTGAGTACAAAGGTTTTATTCATTGGGACTACGATCCTGAAACAAAGCCGGTAAATGTGCAGGGAGTGCTTGCACTCGCAGATCAAATGGATGAAAATATGGGCGGTTTTCAATGTGTACCAGAACTGTTCCGCACTTATAACACATGGAAGCTTACCCAACCCGAAGACCGCGATCATTATAAACCAGATGTATCAGGATTTGAGATCGTGAAAGTAAAAATGGAAGCAGGTGATTTGTTGATTTTCAATAGCCTTCAGCCACATGGTATACGACCGAATTTGAGTGGCAATAAAGTTCGTATAGCGCAATACATTTCAATGATGCCGGCAGAAGAAGATAATGAACCGTTGAGACAATGGCGCATTAATTCCTGGAAAAACAGGATTGCACCTGAAGGTTATGCATTTCCCGGAGATCCGCGCAAATGGGAACAAACAAAATATCAGGCTGCAGAATTAAATGATCTCGGGAAAAAATTGTTAGGGCTCCAAAAGTGGTGATTGACGGTCATAAGATAACAAGCGCACCCGGAAATAATTTTAGGGAATCAATAGCTGGTTCCCATTTTTATTCTCAGCAGTACAACAACAAAAAATTTTCTGAAAGAATCATAACGGCCCGCTCATAATGCTACCTCTCAATCAATCATTACATCATATATTCGTTTTATGGAACACCTTTTGGACAACATGATTTGGAATGCCATCACTACCGGCAATAAGGACATAGCACAGACAGATGATCTCGTGGGCGTTTATCGCCAGGACATGGCGCCTTTTGCCGGCGTTAAAGATTGGAACGAAAAAACTATTCTCGCTCTCTATGATTTTATTCCCCCGGAAAGGCCGGTTGCAATTTCTTATCCGGATAAAATTGAATTAGATGAAAACAAGTGGAAGTTTTTACAAAAACTCGATGTTACTCAAATGGAGTATACCGATCCCGTTACTTCCTTTACCACAGAAAAAAGTAATTTAATTGTGCCCCTTGCGCAAGAGCATGTTCCGCAAATGCTTGAGCTTACAGAACTCACCCGGCCGGGGCCTTTTTTGGAGCAAACTATTTTATTTGGAAATTATTTCGGAATCTTTATTAACGGGAGACTGGCTGCCATGGCCGGTCAGCGCATGAACCCGATTCCGTTTATGGAAATAAGCGCGGTGTGTACCCATCCCGTGTTTCGCGGGCAAGGATATGCAAAAGCCGTTATGCTACACTTAATGGAAATCGTTATAGAAAATTCTTTTACCCCCTTTCTTCACGTGTTATCCGGTAATTACAATGCTATTGAGTTGTATAAATCCATCGGGTTTTCAGTACGAAGAAAATTGCATATCGATATCATAAAAAAGATCTGAAATAAAAAAGCCCCACTTTCGTGCAGGCTTTACCGTTATACTGTTAATTTTTACGGGTAAAAAATCTTGACAGTCTTTCTTTGCTGGTATAATTACTTTGTTGAATCCGGCGGACTGGTCGTTTGGGTAGAATTGCTTTGTTGTTCCGGTATCATAGTGTGATCCTTCATAGCTCTTTTTCTGCAGGCAGAGCAGAGTTCATTATCTCCTATCTTCCTGGCTTCAAATGCCTGTTTCACTGTTCCCTGAGAAACCCCTTCATGACCTTTAATGTATTGGCAATCGGGGTAAAGATGATACTTATTGCCTTCTTTAGCCCAATATACCAGGTCCGTTCCACCGGTAAGTTGTTTTACAGAATCCGTCTGCGCGTTGATCTCTTTGGAATACTTCTCAACAGACGGTGGATTAAAATCAACTCCGCTGATACCGGCAATCAGTAATGCAACAATGGCCACTGCTCCTGCAATGCCCTTAGATTTACCACTTAAATCTTTATCCATCAGGATAAAAATAACGAGCGGTAAAAATGCCAGCACGCCAAGAATAGCCCCGAGCTGGTTTTGCACAAAAAACTTAAAGCCATCTTTTTCAGATGCCGGATCGAGCCTGTTGGCCTTCTTCCAAAGTGTAGATCCGGTAATAGCCAAAATCAATATGACCACAATCGCCACGATCAGCCATGTGAGGGTCTCGTTATGAATCAGTTTCAATATCGCAAATACCTGGCCTGCCATCGCAATCAGCCATGCAAGTATCGCAAACATCCGGAGCTGGCTTGCTTTTCCTTTCGCTTCGTCGCTTGCCTGGAATACCTTTTGTTCAGCCATAATAATAAAGTTTGTGTTTGAGCATTTGTGCACTGAGTGTCTTCAGCAAATCGTTTTGGCAGTCACTCAATATTTGTCAATGTTAAATAAATTTTTTCAAACTGCAACGCCTTAAGGAAATTTTTCGGGGGGCACTTTATTTCGTTTTCCTTGTCTTTTTTTTCAAATATTCTTCCCGCATTTTGGCAAGGTCAATACCCGAACAATCCCTTATCAATTCACGCACTCCGGGCAGTGGCATTTCGTTATCATTACGGAAATTAATACAGCCCTTCTGAAACCCGGCGTCAGGCAATAGCAACCGGTATTTTTTGAACAACTCCTGCGATCCATAAATGGGCATTGCGTGCAGCGACATATAATTCTTTACTGATGAAAGTGCATACTTCATGATGCCTTTCGCTTTGTAAACGATCATTTCTTTCCCCATCATTTTTTCAATCTCCGGTGAAACTGTTATGTCTTCGTCAACAATGATATTATGAATCCCCCTCAGGATGTTTTGCCTTTCGACCGGTTGTTTGGAAATAAATTTTTCGATAACTGCATACATACACGAAAGTTAGGATTTTAAGCTTGCCGGTCATACACTTGTCTTTGATTTATTTTTCACATTTTATTAGAAGCGCGAAAAACAAAAATGCAACCCTCTCTCAGTAATTTCAGAGCAAAATTACCAACGCATGACGTCCAAAGCTTTCTGTATGATACTTTTTACTTCCTTCAGTTGTTGTTGTTCAGCACAATCCGTACAACAACAGATGACTGCAAGACAACCTGAATGCCGCGATGTATTGATAAACGCATCGACAACGCTGCCTAAACTATATGATGAAAAAGAATTTGATTCACTTCGTGTAGCCATAGGCGTTATAAAGAAGTATTGCGATGCTAACAGCCCCGGTGTTATGTATGTAGGTATACTGCTGGATATGCAGCAATCATCATTCGATGTCAATTCGCTCGATTCGGGAAATAAGCTGAATGCATTGTTGGTAGAGTATCCGCAGGCTACACGGGATTCAAAAGGCTATGGACTCCCCATGAGGCGCTATTATTATTTTAGTGATTATGAGAGAGTCCTTTTTGCATTCATTCAAAGATGGGCTACTGATCTGCTGCATTCCAATTCGCTCAATGATGAAGAAACTTTCATCTGCAATGTGCTTGCGGGTAATCTGAAACATCCTGAAACAACACTTAAAGCCAATAAAACAAAATATCCCCAGTTATATGCCCTGGTGCGAAAGAACTATGGAGACTCACGCTCGCATGGAGCAGGTGTGATGACTTTTTCTGCGGGAACATGGATCCCATCCGGCAATTTAAGCATATTGGGCACGCATCCTCAATTCGGGTTACAATTCGGAGGAAGGGGTAAAAACAACGAACTGGATCTGACCTTGCAGGTACGGGTTGGAAGGAGTTCACATTATTATACCGTTTTACGGAGCGACAGCGTGTATTCGCGCAACAACTTTACCGGCGGCTATGTCGGGCTCGACTTTGCACATTATTTTTATACCAGTACCAACTTTGAAGCCGGACTGCTGGTTGGTGCAGGTTATGACGGGTTCGACATATCCGGCGACACGAACGATCATAATGAAGACTACCTCAAGCCATGGGGAATCGGATCATTTAATTTCAACACCGGTTTCCGGATGAATTATTTTTTTAACCCACGGCTCTTTATCGGTATTGTAGCAAAACATAATTACATCAGCTATCACAACCATGGAGGAACAGACATGAGCGGTAATGCGTTTTCGATAGACCTGCTTATCGGCGGAAGCGGCAGGTAACGGTGACGGGTAGACGAAATTCAAAGCCTGAATTTTTTCATTTAAAATAGCATCTTTCTTTAGGCCTTCCCGTCCCGGTAGCTAAATTGACTTGGATCAACCACAAAGACGGCAGGGCACAAAGACAATATTTCCCGCAAAGGAACAAAGTACACCAGAGAATTTGCTTAGCAGCCTTTGCATCTTTGCGTGAAAAAAACTCAGTTCTTCTCCTCCTTCAAAAAATCATCAGTGAAATGACCGGGCTTCTTCGGCTGTGAAAACTTTTCTTTGTTAAACGCTTCGGAGCTGCCTTTGGGTATCGTTAATGCCGTCCATTTGTCTGCGCACATTTTGCTAAGAAGCACGATTTGACCAACATGGTATACATAATGCGCCAGTTGCCTGTTGATGGCCTCCATCACGGTGTGGCCCTGGTTGCGGATGTAGACAATCTTTCCAAGATCATCTGCGGTTAATAAATGCATAGTATCCAATAAACATTTCCATCCTTCATTCCATTTTTGCATCAGTTCATTGCGTGATGGTATATCATTTTCAAATTCTGCATCACGGTCACGCCATTCCTTTTCTCCATCTGAGCTAAGAAAATTTGTCCAGCGGGAAAGCATGTTACCCCAAAGATGTTTTACAATCGTGGCGATGCTGTTGCTTTCTTCATTGTATTGCCACGAGAGTTTTTCATCCGGCACCTGCGCCATTGCTTTTTCTCCAAGTAATTTATAATATTCAAATTGCTTGCGCATGCTTTCGAGATAATTATCTTGTATGGTCACGTTTGTAATTTTTATGTAGTTTTCAATTGTTAGTTCAGTTACTGATTATCCAGGCAACAAAAGAAAAATAATCTGACAATAAAGGTAAACAGCTTCCGGGGAACGGTTTCGTTGCAATTAAATAGGATGTAGAAAGCATTAGTTAAACGAGTCACATATTTTCTCCCTTGGCTATCTTTAGAATTCAATAAACCGAAAAGCTGATTTTATGAATGATATAAAAATAATTAATGGCTATCCATTTACTCCTTTTAAACAAGATGAAGTTTCCCTGGAAACCTCATTGCTTCAATCGCAAAACTTTTTGAAGAGTATGCTTGGGCGACGAAGCATCCGGTATTTTAGCGACAAACCAGTATCGAAAGAGATTATCCAAAATATACTGGCTGTTGCCAATTCAGCGCCTTCGGGCGCCAATAAGCAACCCTGGACTTTTTGTGCCGTCCAGGATCGTGACCTGAAAAAACAAATCCGCGATGCTGCGGAAAAAGAAGAATACGAAAGTTACCACTCAAGGATGCCTGCCGATTGGTTGAATGATCTTGCGCCGCTTCAAACCGATTGGAAAAAATCCTTCTTAGAAACTGCGCCATGGCTGGTAGTGGTTTTCAAAAAATCCTACGACACGGATGACAACGGAAACCGGAAAAACAATTATTACGCACTGGAAAGTACGGGGATCGCCACCGGGTTCCTGATAGCCGCCATACACCAGGCAGGATTAGTGACGCTTACACATACCCCAAGCCCTATGAATTTTTTAGCTAAACTGCTGAAGCGACCTGAAAATGAAAAACCATTTTTATTGCTGCCTGTTGGCTATGCGGCAGAAGATTGTATGGTGCCGGTGCTGAAGAAAAAAACTGTGGAGGAAGTGACTGTTTTTTATTGACCAAACCCGCATATTTTTTAAAATACACTTTTTACGCTTGCAGTTACAAAAAAATATGCTCAATAAATATGCTCTGCTTATTTTCACATTTTAAATACATGGAACGAATTGCAGGCTTCTTTGCGCCGTTTTTTATCTATGCGCTTATCTTTATTTTGACGATCACATTACCAGGCCGCTGGGTTACAGGCTATGTTACCAAAGCCGGCTCCACGCAAAAGTTACGATACCGGCTTAATGGCTTATTGGTATTTATTATTATGGTGGCTGTTTGGTTTGTACTGGGCTATAAGAATGTGCTGATGTGGGATTGGCTGTACATGCACCGGTGGCAGTCACTCACGGGTGCCGTGATTTTCGGATTGCTGTTTTCATTGGCAATTGTGTTACCTAATACACCTGTAAAAAAATCTTTCCTGGCCGATTTTTATTTTGGCCGTTTGGAAAATCCGCAATTATGGAACGGAAGGGTGGATGCGAAGATGTGGTTGTATTTAGCGGGTGCAGTAATGCTGGAGCTAAATGCACTGAGCTGTTGCATGCATCATTATATGCTGTATGGCGTTGCAGGATCAGCCAATATTTTTGTATGCACCGGCCTGCTTACTTTCTTCCTTACAGACTATCTCACCTTTGAAGAGGTGCATTTATATACTTATGATTTTTTTGCCGAAAGGGTGGGTTTTAAGTTGGGATGGGGATGCATTGCCTTTTATCCCTTCTTCTATGCGATACCGTTATGGTCCACTGTAGATCTGCCCGGTGCCCATTCTTCACCAGGATGGCTGATATTTTCCGGGGTTATTTTCTTCAGTGGATGGTGCCTGTCGCGGGGTGCAAACCTGCAGAAATACTATTTTAAAAAATATCCGTCCCGGGCGTTTTTAGGTATCACTCCCCAAATAATTACTGACAACACAAATGCCCTTTTGATAAATGGATTCTGGGGACTCACCAGGCACATCAATTATCTTGGTGAAATATTAATGGCAACAGGATTAGTGCTGAGTACCGGTTACCCCGGGTTGATATGGCCCTGGCTGTATCCGCTGTATTATGTGGCGCTCTTGTTTACGCGCCAGGCAGACGATGATAAACGATGCAGCTTAAAGTATGGGCCGCTTTGGGTTGCTTATAAAAAGAAAGTGCCACGCAGGATCATACCCTACATCTACTAAACACGGTACATCTTACGCGTAGTATCACCCATGATTTTTATGGCCATTTTACGCGGAAGTATTTTTTGCATAATGAAGGTTGCGAACTTATTTCCGCTTCCGGAAACAAAAGAAGGAACTTTCCCCAGCTTTTGTAAACACTCTTTCACTACCGCTTCCGGTGTTTGCACTTTAGGCGCAAAGAAATCTTTTTTGCCGGGATTTGTTTTTATAAAATTGGGCGTGGAGGTAGCGCCGGCGCAGCAGGCTATTACATCTACACCCTTGCTCTTCCATTCATACCAAAGACTTTCAGCCAATACGCGGTCAAAAGCTTTGGTTGCCGCATACACTGATAAAAATCCGCTGCCCTGGAAACCTGCCAGCGAAGCCATCATTATTAAAGCGCCCTTCCCTCTTCGGATCATGGCTTCCCCAAATACCTGGAACATGTTCATTGGTGTGATCATATTAGCCTGAGCTATGCGGGTGTTCGCTTCTACTGACCATTCTTCAAACGCACCAATGTGCGATAAGGCTGCATTATACACGACCAGGTTAACTTCTTTACCATGTAGCTGCTCCATCAAATAGGTTGTTGCAGATGCCTCAGCAAGATCGCAGCAAATGCAGGCAACATCAACAGTAAACCTGCTTCGTAATTCAGAAGCAAATTTTTCCAATGGTTCCTTTCTCCTTGCAATTAAAATCAAATCCATTCCTTTTGCGGCAAGGCCAGAAGCGAATGCAGCCCCCATACCTTCGGAAGCGCCTGCCACGAGGGCAACCTTTCCATATTTGCCGGCGAAGTCCATAATTATTTTGTAAAGAAAACATTTTTTCTGTGGACTGTTTAGAGGTATTAACGCTGATCTTGTAAATAAAAATCAGCTTAATCAATTACGCTGTAGTCGTGCATCGTCTCTCGCAGAGGATGATACAGCCGGGAAGTGAATCAAAGAACATCCGCATCGTCCCTTATCAGGAGACGATGCTTAACATAAAGAAAACATTTTTTCTGTGGACTGTTTAGAGGTATTAACGCTGATCTTGTAAATAAAAATCAGCTTAATCAATTACGCTGTAGTCGTGCATCGTCTCTCGCAGAGGATGATACAGCCGGGAAGTGAATCAAAGAACATCCGCATCGTCCCTTATCAGGAGACGATGCTTAACATAAAGAAAACATTTTTTCTGTGGACTGTTTAGAGGTATTAACGCTGATCTTGTAAATAAAAATCAGCTTAATCAATTACGCTGTAGTCGTGCATCGTCTCTCGCAGAGGATGATACAGCCGGGAAGTGAATCAAAGAACATCCGCATCGTCCCTTATCAGGAGACGATGCTTAACATAAATTGAAAACTTTAAGATCATTACGTCGACGTTGGAAACTTCGCCGAGAGGTGGTAATCCTTGATGCAAGATCATCTTCAGGCGATGCAAAGTCGGGTTCGGGGAATGCAAACTCGTATACATGATCGCATAGGTGGTGAAGCCTTCCCCATTTTCAGACAATGCTAATTTAGACGATTAATACTATTATTACTATTATTATGGCTGTTAAGTGTGGTAAACTCGGCCGAGGTTTTGTGCGCGGGGAGTTTTTTACTGTTAACAGCCAGTTGGTAATACTCATAGGGTGTCATGTCACTGATGGAGCCATGCGGTATTTCATGGTTATGATTCCACAGAAACCCATTTCCCTGGCCGGCGCCTCACCGGACAATTCGAGATACGGATGGTGACACCATCCAGGTTTAGTCTTCTTGCTGTTTCATAGGGTTCTCCTTGTTACCTTCTTGCTACCTTGTTGCAGGGATGTTGCTGACGTTAGCAAGGAGGTAGCAAGGAAACAGCAAGAAGGTAGCAACAAGTCAGCAGGAAATGCGTAATGATACGCTGGCGGAACAATCGTTTTATGCCACCTTTGGCCTTCCTTTTAAACCTGAGATGAAAGACCGGGGAGGGGAAAAGAATTTGCTTATTAAAGCGTGAAGATAGTCCTCGTTGCAAACAAGGACTGGTTTGGTTTACCCGTCCCTACACTTAGATTGTTTTGAATTAAAAAGTTTTGATGTCCGGATGTTCGCAACTCCGGACAAATGAGATAATCCCGGGCCTTGTCCTGCACCGCCATAAAGCCTGAAGTAAAGACACAGCCCCGGAGTGAATAAAAGAAAACTATCTTTATACAAAGATTTTCTCTACAAAAACCGACTGATTATGAAATATTGTATTTCTCTTTGCCTTCTTGCATTTAGTTCCATAATTGCCACTGCACAAAATGATAATAAAATAATTGCAGGCACCATTGATAGTGTTTATTCAAACATATTGCATGAGCAGCGAAAGATCTGGGTGTATGTTCCGGATGGGACCGACCCTGTTTACTTTTCAAAACAAACTTACCCGGTTGTTTACCTGCTTGATGGTGATGCACATTTTTTGTCTATAGTTGGAATGATACAACAATTAAGCACCGTGAATGGCAACACCGTTTTTCCTAAAATGATCGTGGTTGGGATCCCGAATACAGACAGGACAAGAGATCTGACTCCAACACACGTCGATGTGCAGCCACCATTCGTTGACAGCGCTATGGGTAAGTCTTCGGGAGGCGGAGAGAAATTCATTTCCTTTATTGAAAAAGAACTGATGCCGCATATTGATTCAGTATATCCGACGCAACCTTATAAAGTATTCATCGGTCATTCATTTGGTGGCCTCACGGTTATCAATACATTGATTCACCATCCTGACCTTTTCAATGCTTACATTGCGATTGACCCAAGCATGTGGTGGGATTATAAAAAATTGTTGGGTGAAGCAAAGAATGTTCTGCCGGCTCATGATTATAAAAACAAGGTGTTGTTTATGGCTATTGCCAATACGATGAGTCCCGGCATGGATACTGCAAGGGTGAAGAAAGATACCTCCGGGTTTTCGGCACATATCCGTTCCATTCTTGAGCTGAACCAGGTTGTAAGAATGAATGAACAGGACCATCTTAGTTATAACAGCAAATATTACAACAATGATGATCACGGCTCGGTGCCGTTGATCGCAGCGTATGACGGGCTGCATTTTATTTTCAGCTATTATAAATTCAAAGTGACGCCGGATGATTATTTTAACATGGACACCTCACTGGTGAACAAACTCAAAAACCATTATGAGGAAATTTCGCAACATTTTGGTTATAAAGTACCGGTACCGGAAGACGTGGCAAATAACTGGGGTTACCAGGCTCTTGCTTCCAAACATTATGATGCAGCGGAAGCATTCTTTAAAATGAACGCAGACAATTATCCGAAAAGCTTTAATGTCTTTGATTCATTGGGTGATTGTTATGATGCGGAAGGAAAAAAGGATAAAGCAATTGACTGTTATAAAAGGGCGCTTTCCATAAAAGAGTTTCCTGAGACCCGAAAGAAACTGGAAAAGCTACAAGGAAAGTAAGAAAAAAAGTTAATAGCAAACTGTTGTAAGTAGCCAGTCTGTTACCCGCGAGAGATGGCGGATACTTTAACTTTGTGAAGCATTTCAATGGCACGGATACGCATCGGCACAAGGCTAAGCTGCATATCTGCCGGTAGGAGAACAGGAGGTCTCCGTTAAAAAAATTAATCACGAAATTCACGTTCTCATTCTTTAGTCTATTCTAATGATGAATAGTGTTTCGAAAATAAATTGGATAAATGAACACAGAAGAAAACAAACAAACAGTTCTCCGCTTTAACAAAGAAGTATTGGAAAAGGGAAATGCCGATGTAATAAACGAATTATTTGCAGATGATTTCATCAATCGTACCGCAGCCAATGGCGTACCCAACGATATAGAAGGCATGAAAGGATTTATAAAAATGTTTCACGCCGCCTTCACCGATTTCTATGTAGATATTCATGATATGATAGCGGAAAACGACCTTGTATCGACCCGTAAAACGATACATGCCACACATGTTGGTGAAATAAGAGGACATAAGGCTTCCGGTAAACGGGTTACATTTAATGTGATCGACATGGTACGCTTGCACGATGGAAAATATATCGAACATTGGGGAAGAAATGATATTGCACAGGTAATTGAAAGTTTATAAAAGACCGGCAACACTTTCTACCTTACTATTCATACATGCGCCTTTCAAAACCCATTTATAAAACTACGACCTCGTTCATTAAAGGACAAACGCCGGGCATTAGCGTAGACAAATTGGTTACTCTTTACAAGCGTGAACTCGAAACGCAAAATGTAAATCATATTTCTTCAAGTGGTGACACGATCAGTTTCAGTAACAACATAATTCGCTTTTTGTTAGACCGCTATTCCAATAAGTTCTCCGGCTTTTCAAATGGGGAAATTAAAATTAGTGATGAGGGCGATGAAATTTGGATTTACCTGCGCGCATCTGTGACCAGGACATTTATCTCTGCCGGAATGCTTGCAGGTATATGTATTTTATTCTCATTGTTTGCGTCTGCCGGTTTATTAATTCCTTCTGCACTTGGGTTTATAGTATTTATTATACTTGTTGGCACTGGCTATTTATCTACCATCATTTCATTCCCGGTTTACTTTACTTCCTTAAGAAACAGGATCGAACTCGAGTTACAAAATGCATAAATCAATCATTTTGTTCAAACCTGATTTAGCATCAAAAATATAGCAACAGTTTTCGCAGCCATTGATCCGCCTCACCGCCCTCTGTGACCACTGTCACCGTTAGCACCCTGCACCCTGCCTACCTTTAATTTTCTTAAAAGAAGATTTTTAAAAATTAAAAACTTAATTATGGAAACGAATACAAATGAAACCTACGTGGCTATGCCACGCATTGGAGATAAAGCGCCCGAATTTAAAGCCGTAACCACACAGGGAGATATCAATTTTCCCGCAGATTATAAAGGCAATTGGGTAATCCTGTTCAGCCACCCTGCTGACTTCACTCCCGTTTGCACCTCGGAGTTTATAACGTTTGCTTCGCTGGAGAAAAAATTTGAGCAAGCGAACTGTAAACTTGTCGGGTTATCTGTTGACGGATTATACAGCCACATTGCATGGCTGCGCACCATTAAAGACAAGATAGAATTTAAAGGAATGAAAAATGTGGAAGTGAACTTCCCGCTCATTGAAGACATCACTATGACGGTTGCGAAGAAATACGGAATGATACAACCCAATGAAGATTCAACCAAAGCCGTAAGAGCAGTTTTCTTCATCGATCCGAAAGGTATCATCCGCGCGATAATTTATTATCCGCTCAGCCTCGGCAGAAACTTTGATGAATTGTATCGCGTGTTGATCGCATTGCGCACCGCCGATGAATTTAACATCGCTACTCCCGCGGATTGGAGACCGGGTGATGACGTGATCATTTCACCGGCAGGTTCCTGCGGCAAGGCAAAAGACAGGATGGAAGGAAAAGAAGAAGGCCTGGAATGTGAAGACTGGTTTTTCTGCACGAAAAAAATAGATAAAGAAACGGTGCTAAATAAAGTGTTGAAACGCGAAAGAGAAGCTGTTCCCGCATAAATTTTAACTGCATGTACTTTGCCCTTCCGGCTTAATTAGCGGAGGGGCTTTTCTATTTAGAATTTTTATCATTCATTTTTTTACAAGATCCTTACACTTTCCTGCCTGTAGAACATTTTACACTTGCGACCTGAGTAATATTCGTTACAAATAAAGGCAATCATACATCGATCATGGTGGCATGGTATGTGTGCCATTTTATTGTATATAGGCTTATTGAATTATTAAACAAAAATTTTGAGATATGGGAATTATAGCAGCATTGTTGGCGCAAGCGTCCGCTTGTGCTATTCGCTTACTCAATGTAACTTAAGGTAACCAACCCCCTGCCTCCGCAGAAATCACGAGCACTTGAATATTGCCAGTCCGCTTCTCTTAGCTCAAACCCCGAAACTACTGGATTTTGATGAATATAATTTAATGCTTTACTAAACATTTCCCGATCTTTCAACTCAGTCGGTTTATTGTGCTGTTGCCAGAATTGCCAGGCGTTGTTATTACTGCTTTTCTTACCGGCTCTTTCCATCAATTTAATAACAAAACTTCTTTAAATCAATTGACAGTTTTTTGATTGCAGCGAATGGTGTAGTCAGCTTTTTGAAGCAGGCACAAGCGGACGCTTGCGCCAACAGTGAGCAGCAGGTGCAAATAATTACATGTGGCCATTAAACGAAACTGTAAAATTAAAAAGCAGCAAAGCATCTATTGCAACGGCTGATAAACATCCGTCTGCAGTTGTGAAGGATCCTTCACCATATCAGGGGCGAGCATGTTTATATGGCTGCTGCTGATCATGTTTGTGATGGCAGCAATAGTTGGCTTTTATAAATAATTCAGGGTAAGATTTTACGGCCGCTTCCCTTTGGCAACATGAGATGACAAGCGTTATGCGAGTATGGTTAAACACGATCAAAATATTCTTTGTGTTACAGGATACTTGTATATTCGTAGACGTCGTCACTCATAAAGGGTTGCAAAATGGCTATAACGGATGATCTTGAAAACAAGATGCAGGGAACATGGTGGCTGTTATCACGTGAAGACTATACAAAAGATGGCCAAAGAAGAATAGATCCGGTATTAGGTCCGGACCCGGTTGCCATTGTCGTATATGCCGGTAATTATTTCGCTGCACAATTCATGAAAAAAGACAGAAGTACAGATTCTATCGTGCAGGCCACTGCACCAGGGCAAAACAATACCGCCGCGGTTGGGGGTTACGATGCTTACTTCGGCACTTATGAAATAGATAAGAAAACGAATTTAATAGCTCACACATTAGTGGGTTCGATAAACCCGGCAAATATCGGCATTACCGTTTACCGGAATTTGACAGTGGAGAACGACCAGCTGATCATTACACTGGATACAACTACCCCGGACGGTGAACCGGTTACAAGAACACTAACCTGGAAAAGGATTAAATAAAGATTCGCTGCAGCAATTTTATTAATACAACTTCAGCGCTTTTTCATAATATATAGGCCTCTTACTTCCAAAATAAAACGACAATTCTACGACCATCTTTTTTTCCGATTTGTGAAATAAGGGTTTACCTTTAGTTTCTATGAATAACGCCGTTAGCTGACTGGTGGAAGCTGTTTTAAAACTAAAACTGCATATATGACTGACCAAACCAGCGATCAGCAACGACTAAAAAAACTTCAGGAGTACCCGCTAAAGGGACATTGCTGGGGCAGATTCGCCCTCGCATCCTTCAAATCAGAAGACCTGCAGGCGCTCTTGCCTCCGGATCTTGAACTGGCTCCGCAATCATACACGCCGGAAGGAGAACACCCGATGTTATTCATGTTTGATAACACGTGGTTGTACCTGAATCCATATTTAATTGAATTGATCGACACTACGGATGTGCCCCCCAATCTCCATTATTATGAATTCATAGCAATGCTTCCATATGTTCAGTTTAAAAACAATGCAAATCAAAACGAAAACGGACCATATTGTTTTCTGCCGGTGTTATACCTGGACAGCATATTAGCTGTCTGGGGCGGAAGAATATTTTGGGAATTTAATAAAATACTAACCGGGTTTACGGTAATGACAAATGATGGAAGTTTCAGCGCCACAGACATCAGCAATAATTCGGTTATCCTCTCGGGCGACACGGCGGAGAGTGGCACAAAAAAGTCGGGGAGATCATTTGGGAATTTCGTGAAAATATTACCCATTCTTCAGTTGCCTGTAATTGAACACGGGCATTTAGGATATGTCAGCTCGATTTACAAAATTGACCTGGATAATGTCGACATAACCCCTGCAGACATTTCGATCAATAATTTGCAGAGTAATTATTTTCCAAAAGGCATCGCGAATATTCCGCCCATCTCGACAAACATGCTGGGAGCTTTTCATATGAATTATAACTGGGAATTGTCCTATATAAAATTTCTTAAACCTTAAAATATAAAATGGCTGTTCAAAAAATTGCTGTTCTCGGTGGAGGGATGGGATCTCTCACGAGTGTATTCCAGTTGACATCAGATCCCAATTGGCAAACTAAATACGATATCACTGTTTATCAAATAGGCTGGCGTCTTGGCGGAAAAGGCGCCAGCGGGCGCAATGCTGCTGTGGGAAGCCGTATTGAAGAACACGGCCTGCACCTTTGGTTTGGATTTTATGACAACGCATTTAACATGATCCAGCAGGTGTATGATGAAAACAACAGGCAACCGGGAACACCACTCGCCACATGGCAGGAAGCATTTACCGGTTATGATACTATCGTATTGGAAGAAAATGTAAATGGGGAGTGGCTGCACTGGCCTTTTACTATTCCGTCAAATGATCTTATACCCGGCACGGGGCCGCTTCCGCCAACTGCAGAAGGTTTTATTATACTGATCGTCGACTGGCTTTGCCAGTTGAATGACAATTTTGAAAATGAAAAATCTCCGGTTGCAGCCGCGGCGATGGAAGCGTACAACCATTCAGTTGCGTTCGACAATCTGAAAGAAAGACATGCGACCGTTATAAGCGATGTACCGGGTGGATTTTCAGATGCAGATAAATTACTTTTTTACCTGGTTACAAAGGCTGCGAAAGATAATGATCTTGACCTGCTCGCAAGTGCATTAAATGATTTGTGGTCGTGGCTTAAAAAAATATCGGAGGGCCTGCTTGACAGTGATAATGTTTTAAGACGATTCTTTATTCTCGCCGACCTTGGTATTGTAACGATCCTTGGTATGATCAGCGATGGTGTGTTGACGCAAGGCTTTAATGTGATCAATACCTACGACTACCGGCAATGGCTCGGGCTGCATGGCGCAGCACAGATCACATTGGATTCGGCAATAGTGCAAGCGGTATATGGTCTCGTATTTGGCGGCGACCGGCAATATACTTTTGAAGCGGGCACTGCATTGCGCGGATTATTACGACTTGGCCTTACTTACAAAGGACATGTTTATTACCGCATGATGGCCGGAATGGGAGATGTGATCTTTGCGCCCATTTACCAGGTACTGCAAAAACGCGGAGTAAAGTTTCAGTTCTTCAGCAAAGTAACTAATTTGGGTCTCGATGATAACAACAACATTGATACGATATCAATAGACATACAAGCTACGTTAGCTACCGGTGTTAGTGAATACGATCCGTTTGTAACAGTGAACGATCTTCCTTCATGGCCCAATTTTCCTAACGTGCAATATCTTGAACAAGGGCCACAAATACAATCCGGGAATGTAAATCTCGAATCCTACTATTCCACGTGGAGCTCCGGTGTACCCGCACAAACATTGCAAAAAGGTGTCGACTTTGATATCGTAATATTGGGTATATCCATCGGTGCATTACCTACTATAGCAAGTGAACTGATTGCGAAGAGTACCCCATGGCAAAACATGGTAAACAATGTAATTCCCGTAAGTACCATCGCTTATCAGCTTTGGCTGAATTGCGATATACAGCAAATGCAGTGGCCCTATGTTGATTTAGGTCTTGCATTATCCGGCTCCTACCAGGAACCTTATGATACCTGGGCAGATATGAGCGATCTTATTGTTCGCGAAAACTGGCCCGCGGGGTATACACCTCAAAACATCGCCTATTTCTGCGGACCAACACCACAACCAAATGCCAACCAGATATTGCAGAATGCACAGCAATCAAATTTTACGGATACCTCTTTTCCGCAAACACAAACGAATATGGCGCAACAAAACGCATTGCAATACCTGCAAACATTATCGCAACATATGTGGCCCGGCATCTGGCAGGGACAAAGCAGTTTTGATTTCAGCAAATTGATCGACCTTGATAATGGACAGGGGCAGGCACGTTTTGATGCACAATTTTTCAGAGCCAATATTGACCCGACGGAATTGTATGTGATGTCATTTACCAATAGTTCGATATATCGTCTCCCGGCAGATCAGACAGCCACGTTCGGAAATCTATATATAACGGGCGATTGGATCGACAACGGTTTTAACGCGGGTTGTATCGAGGCTACCGTGATGTCTGGTTTGCAAACAGCAAGAGCTCTTTCCGGGGAAAATATTGTAATACCCGGAGAAAAAGACATATAATTTTACGTGTGCTTACTTTAGACGGATATACATCTTACGAGGTTATTGCCGAAACCCAGCAATTCAGTATGCTGCGTGTGGAAGATGTATCCAATCACGAAAAATTTATCGCCAAGATATATCCTCATCCCAGCGAACAGCAGGTGCAGTCTTTAAGAAATATCGTGCAACTGGCGCAGGAAAAAGACTGGAAAGAAGCGCTGGAGCCTATTACTGTTTTATTACAGCATGATGCAGCAGCCATTATCTTCAGGAATGCTGCTGGCAGTACCCTGCGTCAATTCATTCAGCAACACAAAAAAATCAAACCATCTGAATTTATTGCCGTAGCGGAGAGCCTTTGCAATATGCTTTCCATATTTCATTCCAACGGATGGATATTAGGCAACCTGAAACCGGAACATATTTTCATTGATCCGGAAGGAAGACAATGTAAGGTTGCCGATTTCCGTAAAGCTTCAAGAGTATTCAAAAAAGAAATTGACAACGCTTCTAATTTTAGCGGTCCACGCGATCTGGATTATATCAGTCCTGAACAAACGGGCCGCATCAACCAGGTGATCGATTACCGTTCCGACTATTATTCTCTCGGCGTGATCTTTTATGAAATGCTTACGGGCAGATTACCTTTCATCAGCGACAGTTCGTCCGAGTTGTTGTACGATCATATTGCGAAGCTGCCCGAAGCACCAAAAACAATTGATCCTTATTTACCGCAGGTGCTTAATGATATCGTTTTGAAATTACTGGAAAAACGACCGGGTAACCGTTACCAGGGCTGGCGTGGATTGATGCACGACCTGCAAAACAGCATGCAATATTTCCATGACGAAACGTACCTGCTCGATTTCAAACTTGGACAAAAGGATTTTGTGGGCCGCATTTCTATTCCGGACAAACTGATGGGCAGAGACGAAGTGATGTCTATCATGAAAGACGCTTATCGCATCGCGCGAAACGGGAATAAGCAGGCGCTTTATATCAGCGGCTATTCGGGTGTTGGAAAATCCAGGCTGGTACAGGAGTTTCAGCGGATACACCTCGATGCATCCACATTCGTTACCAAGGCAAAGTTTGACATACTGCAGCGCACATCACCGTACACAGCGATGATTGCAGCGATGAGAGACCTGATCAGAAGCCTGCTCCGGGAAGAGGAGACTAAACTAAGCTATTGGAAGCAACGACTACTTGAGCGACTGAGTGGAAACGGGCAGATCATGATCAACGTGGTGCCCGAACTGGAAATTGTAATTGGTAAACAGGCTACTCCCGATGAACTACCACCAGACGAAGCGCAAAACCGTTTCCAGCAAACTTTTCTGAATTTCATTGCTGCATTTACTACCGATGAATTTTGCCTTATCCTGTTCCTCGACGATCTTCAATGGGCTGATTTGGCTTCCGTTAAGTTGGTCGAATTAATGGTAACGAATACAGAAAGCAGCAATTTTTTGTTCATTGGCGCTTATCGCGATCATGAAGTAGACCCCACTCATCCGTTGTATATATCACTGCGCAACCAGGAAAAAAAGGCGGATGTGAAGGAAGTAAAATTGTTACCCCTCGATAAAGATACCATTCATGATTTTATTTCAGAGACACTCCAACATAAAGTCGAAAAACCTGGTGCATTAATTGCGAAGATCTACCAGAAAACACAAGGTAATATCTTTTTCACCATTCAATTGCTGACATCACTTAATGATGCAGGCTTGCTGTATAAGGCGGATGACGGCATATGGAAGTGGGATGAAAAAGCATTGGAAGATTATCATCTTGCGGAGAATGTCGTGGAATTGCTGGTGCAAAAAATTAACAGCCTTGGTAATTTGAAGAAAGAAATACTCCGCACCGGCGCATGTGTTGGCGACACGTTCGACCTACTTACCATTGCAAGCCTTACTCAAAAGCGATTGTACACCGTCGCTAACGAGTTGTCTGATGTGATCAATATGGGCTATCTCACTACAAAAGATGATAACCTCGATCACTACATTCGCTCGTCAGAACATATTAATGATTCGGAATTTAATAAAGCGGGTAATGTACGATTCCAGTTTTCACACGACCGCATTCGACAGGCATGCCTTACCCTGGTTGATGAAGAAGAATTGGCACAGGTGAATCTCAGTGCAGGTAAGTTTAAGATGAAAAACTTTCCTCCGTCCGAAATTGATGATGACATTTTCATTGTCGCTAATCATTTCAACAAAGGGAAACGATTCATAACAGACCAGGCAGACATAGACCAGCTTGTTGACATCAATCTTCGCGCCGGAAAAAAGGCTAAGGAGGCAACCGCTTATGATGCAGCGATAGCATACTTCAGTACCGGTAAACAGTTTCTCAATTTTGATGATCACTACACTCAATTGGTTGACTTCTACCTGCAGGGGGCTACGTGTAAATATCTTGCCGGTCAGTACGACCAGGCTGAAGAAGACCTCGATGCGTTATTCAACAACTCAAAAACACGACTGGAACAACTGGAAGTGCTGATGATTAAAGTGTACATGTACACCACCAAAGATGAAAAAGAAAAAGCAGTAGAAGCAGGTCGCAGGGGATTCAAATTATACGGACTTATTATGCCAAGGTCTCTCCCCGGCATCATGATGGTGCTGCTCAAAGACATCATGAAAGCGCGCTGGATCATGCGCGGGAAAAGAATGGACCTTGTACCTCAAAGACCTGTAATGACGGATCACGAACAGATCCGCTTCCTCGAATTTACTTTAGCTGTTTCTCCTCCCATTTATCAATACGACCAGAATTTGTTTGCATGGGATGTAATGAAGATGGTTACTTATTCTTTGAAATATGGCAACAATGGCATTGCATCATTTGGGTTCATGGGATTCGGAATGATCCTTTCTCAAATGATGGGTGTTTATAAAACAGGAAAAAAACTGGCTGACATTGGTATCACCATCAACAGGCAACTGGGTTATACGGTACTGAAATGGAAGCTGCTCATGTCTTATCACAACTTTGTACAACACTGGACAATGCCCGTGCGTCCTGAATTTGATAATATGCTCGAGAACATCAACGGATGTATTGCCAATGGCGATCCTATTTATGCAGGGTATGGTATATTTCATTTTCATGAGAAAAAATTTGCTTTTGGTTTTCCATTGGCTGCGGTTCAGCAATCATACGAAAACTATTTACAATTGGTGGATCAGCGCGGTGACCGGGAAACGCGGCATTTTCTCGAAGGTTATTATTATGCAGTGCGTTGTCTTCGCGGAGAAGATGATAACATGCTGCAGATGGGGAATAATTTTAATGCACCGGAAAGACTGAAGCAAATTGTGGATTCCTCATCTTTCTCTATTGCAGCCGACACCTACATTGCTTACATGAATATTCTTTACCAGTTTCAATATAATGCAGAAGCCTGGCAGCGGTACCTGGAAAGTGGTAAGTATGTCAATTTTATTTATCACCGTTATGAATATGCAGAATACACTTTTTATGGCGGCCTTATCTGTGCGAGAGCTTATGAAATGAAATTGTCTCCGAACAAACCTTATCTCAAATTACTGAAAGGCCATTTGAAAAAACTAAAGAACTGGAATTCCAACTGTCCGGATAATTTCGAACCTCAATACTTTTTATTACAGGCAGAACTTGCGAGGGTAACCGGGAAAAAGGACGAAGCCGCCACCCTATATGAAAAGGCGATCCGCAGCGGCGAAAAATATTTGTTTATTAACCACAGGGCGCTGGCAAGTGAGCTCGCGGGCCGGTTCTATTTTTCCTCGGGAAACACTACGGTTGCCAAAACATATCTTGACAATGCCAGGAAATATTTTCTCCAATGGGGCGCTGTTCAAAAAGTCAAATTTTTAGAAAGAGAATTTCAATCAGTATTGGGGTCAAGCATTTTGGAAGATAAAAAACCTGCCAATGAATCTGTTTCGATGGAAAATGTGGATGTAAGCCTTTTGTTGCAGGCATCAAGAACCGTAAGCAGCATAAAGGATGTGGACAAAGTAATAGAGCAATTAATGCTCACGGTCATTCGCAATTCGGGAGCCGATACCGGGTATCTGCTGATACGCAACCGTGCGGATCTGGTGATCAAAGCATCTTACAAAGGAACTGAGGGCGTCAGATCTATCACAGAATATATCGACCCGGAAAGCCTTCCGCTGAATACGATTCGTTATGTTGGCCGTATCAAAGAGCCGCTGATCATCAACAACCCGGCCAGGTTGAATGAGTACAACGCCCTCCCCTATTTCAATAGTCACCATCCGCAATCAGTATTGATATATCCCGTTTTGAAACAGGGAGATCTGTTCGGCATATTGTATCTCGAAAATTATCTTTCCGAAGGTGTGTTCGATAACAAAAGGGTTGGCTTAATAAATCTTATCTCGGGCCAGATCGCCATGTTGCTGGACAACGCCTATTTATACCAGAATATGGAAAGCATGGTGAAAGAAAGAACTGTAGAACTGGAAGCGGAAAAAGAACAGATGTCGGAATTACTAAAAAACATTTTCCCTAAAGAAGCGATTGAACAGATCAAAGCAACCGGCACTACCACACCGCAAAAACTCGATAATGTAACCGTGCTGATGGCGGATATAAAAGGGTTTACAAAAATCTCGGAGAAACTTACGCCGGAAGAACTGATTGGAATGATCGATAGTTACTTCCGCGCATTCGACGACATCATGGGCAAATATGGCCTGGAAAAAATAAAGACCATCGGCGACGCCTACATGGCCATTGGCGGCATTGGCAAAACACTTAATGATGGTGCCGAAAAAATGATACAAGCTGCTTTGGATATGCAGCGTTTTGCCATGCATCATGCTGAAGAAGTCAATCAGGAAGATAAAATTGAGCTTCGTATTGGCGTGCACACCGGTTCTGTAATTGCAGGTGTGGTAGGCACAAAAAAATTACAATACGACATCTGGGGCGATACAGTAAATGTAGCAGCGCGAATGGAACAAAACTCTGCGCCTGCCAAAGTAAATATATCTGAAACCACTTACCAGCTTGTAAAGGAAAAATTCTCCTGTACCTATCGCGGTAAGATAGAAGCGAAGAACAAAGGTGAGATGGACATGTATTTTGTGGAAGCTATATAACAATCTGAAATAGCCGGAACTGTCACTAAGCGCCCAAAGAAAGAACATCCCCTCCGAAAAACCGGGCATTCTATCCCATCATTGCAATATTCCAACTTGCCTTAAATTGCACTTATGATAAGAATTCCGAGGACTATCAGGATCAGCTTAATCGTGTTATGGAGCATATTAACACTGATGGTTGCATATCTAAAGCTGAACCATTATGGGTATCCTGCGGCAGCGGGCAGTCCGATAATTGACGTGACAGATTATATAAAATTTACAGTGGCAATTGCCATCGTGATTGTTGTTACGCTGATCATCGATCAATCCAAAACAAAAAGATTGCGCCGTTAATCACACTTTACAAATTATTAATGGAAGATTATACAATTTCAAAAGACGGCTTTTTCATCTCCACAGATAAAAGTAAGTTAGACATTGATGCAATTCATTCATTTTTGTCTACAAAAGCATATTGGAGCATGAACATACCAAAACAACGGGTGCAGACTGCTATTGAACATTCATTATGTTTTGGCATTTATAAAGATGCTAAACAGCTTGGCTTTGCAAGAGTAATATCTGACTTCTCTACCGTTGCTTATTTAGGCGATGTTTATATACTGGAACAGTATAGGGGAATAGGCCTATCAAAGTGGCTGGTGAAAACTATAATGGAACATCCTGATCTGCAGGGGCTCCGGCGGTGGATTTTGCTGACCCGTGATGCGCACGAATTGTATCGCCGGTTTGGATGGAAAGATATTGCCGACCCATCCCGATGGATGGAACTTCACAATAAAAATGTTTATCCTCAATAAATAATTGCCAAATACACACTCATGCCATACAATGAAAACTTAGCTAACAGAATTCGCGAGGCATTGGCTCATCTTCCGGACGTTGAAGAAAAGAAAATGTTTCGGGGTATTACTTTTATGGTGAATGGGAAGTTATGCGTGAGTGTGAGCGGCGAAGAAATGATGTGCCGTTTTGATCCTGCACTACAGGAAACGGTAGCAGAAAAAAATGGCTTCAGAGCAATGATCATGAAAAGCAGGGAATACAAAGGCTTTGGATACATCAGCCCTGAAGTTTTGAAATCAAAAAAGGAATTTGATTTTTGGATAAATCTTGCACTTGACTTCAATAAGAAGGCTAAACCTTCTAGAAGGAAAAGCACAAAGAACCATTCATGATTTATATCACTCAATTAATCTACATTAAAGAAGGACAGGAAGAAGTCTTCCGCCAGTTTGAAGATGTGGCTATGCCACTCATTGCAAAATATAACGGACAGCTACAACTCCGTTTGCGGCCGGGAGATGCCTCTTTTATTGAACATTCGATAGATAAGCCTTACGAAATTCATCTTGTTGCATTCGAGTCGGAACAGGACTTTCATAATTTCATGCGCGATGAAGAGCGAAAGAAATTTTTACATTTGAAAGAACAGTCAATAAAGGAATCAGTTTTAATAAAGGGAACAAAACTTTAGCAGAACAACCTGGCCACACTGATGACCGTATCTTCGTTAAGTGAATCTTAATAATCTTATTCAATCGCAAAAACCCGGCCGCATCAGACCTTCTTTTGTAATTTTAGTGACCTGAAGACTTTACTTTTAAAATATTACAGAAGATAAATCATCATTTTATCCGACATACATCTACCCCTTTCATTTTAAGAAATCAATGTATCAAATGCGAAATTCATTTCTAATGGTTGTTGTTTGCCTGGTGTGTTATCGTATGGCAGGCGCACAATTAAAACCCGGATTTAATAAAGATGAGTACGAAGCATTATTAGCAGTCACTGCGCAATTTAGCAATGACAGTTCCGCAACACGGCTTCACTCCCCGGACGGTTATAAAATGTTGTATCGCTCACCGGTGATGGGTCTCGACAACCGGTGGGACCTCTGGTGTACAGACAAAGGAATTCCTATCATCAGTATTCGCGGAACTACCGGAAGAAACATTAGCTGGATGGAAAATTTTTACGCAGCTATGGTGCCTGCAAAAGGGACACTCATATTATCTGCTGCTGATTCCTTTTCGTATCATCTCGCCAATGATCCGAGAGCTGCGGTACATATTGGATGGCTGATCGGTACTGCATTTCTCAGCAGTGATATTGTGAGTAAAATAGATTCCTGTTATAAAAAAGGGAACAAAGAATTTTATATCGTGGGCCATAGCCAGGGTGGTGCGATTTCATATTTACTCACTGCATATTTACATGGATTGCAGGAACAAAATTTATTGCCTTCTGACATTCGTTTTAAAACCTATTGCAGTGCTGCGCCCAAACCGGGCAACTTATATTTTGCTTCCGGATATGAAGCATTGACACAGGATGGCTGGGCATATAATGTGGTAAATGAGGCCGACTGGGTTCCGCAAACACCTTTCACTGTACAAACCGCTGATGATTTTGCAACGGTAAATCCATTTACCAACGTAACGCCCATCCTGAAAAAAACCAAATGGCCCAAACGATGGATTCTAAGACATGCTTACAACCGGCTTACAAAACCAGCTAAAAAAGCAAGAAAGTATTACCGGAAATATTTGGGAGATTATGTTGCGAAGGCAATCAAAAGATACCTGCCGGGTTTTGTACCACCCAAATACGCCAACACGAATGATTATGTGAGAACGGGTAACATCATATCACTTGTGCCCGACAAAAATTATTACCAGATGTTCCCGGAAGATAAAACAATGATCTTCAGGAATCATTTGCCTTCTGCATATTTGTTATTGACAGATGAGATGAATCAATAGTTTAAAAAGTAAAAATAGTGGCAATGTAGCGATGACAGGATATTATTGTTCATCTCCAGGGTGATACATTTTTTCTGTATGCTTCAATACATCTTTTTTGTAGAAAAGAACATCTTTAAACTTTCCTTCGGTATACATTTTACCCTCATCAAAGAAATGCGGTGAGGAAGGATTGCCGCTGTCACCTCCCGCAAGTAAAGATTTTGCTTTGACAGTTTTACCAAACTCAACTGCGCAAATAAAACTATTGCCGCTTACCCCGTAGCGGAATTTATTCACATTGTTATACCGGCTGTTGTACGCAGGTATCATCCCCCATGTGGAAGATGCAAACGGCACGGCATAAGAAGGTTTCGAATCGTCATACACATTTTTAATGCTGCCGCTTATCCGCTGGTAGCGGTTTATCTTTCCCCACGCGATATTCCATGTACCAAATCGTTGTTGCAAAAAATTCAATGCATCCTGCAATGCCTGCAGTAGCTGGTCTGCCGGAGCATGCGCAACAAAGTATTTTGTAGCTTCCACCTGGTCCCTCTCACCTTCGTCGATATATACTTTGGAAATAGATGGCGATAATCTTTCTGCCCATGTTACCGCAAGTGCAGTGGCAACGGAAGCAGTATCAACATCACAGTTCCATCCGGAAAGTATTTGTATCGCATCTTTTACACCGGGATAATTATTTCCTGCATTCGTATATGCTTTTAATAATGCCGGCATCAGAATGTCAAAAGCCGTAAGATGGCGATTGTATCCTGTAGCAATCATTTTATCTAATGTGTATCCGTTTCCTTTCGCCAGCAATGATTCTGCTTTCAGTGCACGAAAATTTTGTCCGTCGGGCGCCATGTAAGATGGGTAATCTTTTTTCTCCGGGCTGCTGCTGCCGCTTACTGTAAATGGCGTAGAGTTGCAGTTTTGAATAAAGCCGGTTTTGGGATTGATCACATGCACAATCTCATTTATCGTATGCAATCCCTTCCAGTCTGTAGCCGAAGTAGTGCCATCCTGCACTTCGCTCCAGTTGTATTGAGTGTCGCGAATAGGTACATAATCACCATGCCAGTAAGCGATATTCCCCTTGTCATCAGCAAACACTGTGTTATTCGAAGTATTTCCGCGTAATTCCATTACTTTTTCAAAATCTTTTAGCCCGGTCGTTTTAGTTCGTTCCCAACTCTGTATCAAACCTGCCATGCTGCGATTATAGCAGCGCACGGAAATATATCTACCATTGCGTTTTGCCATTAAAGGTCCATGGTGCGTATAGTATGCAGTGATTGTTTTTTCAGTTACACCACTATCTCCTTTTATATAAAAATGCATCTGCTTTTCCTTCACCTGGTATAAGCTATCATTGAAACGATAAAATAACTTTCCATCTTTCCTGGTGATATCTTCTGCATACATGTCAGACACATCTACATCACTGCTCGTATGCATCCATCCGCAGTGTTCATTGAATCCCTGGTAAATGAAAAACTGCCCCCACGTAACAGCGCCATAGGCATCCAGTCCTTGCTGACTGATCATGTGCACTTCAGGACGGAAATAAAAAGTTACATGCGGATTGATGTAAAGTATCGCGTGGCCGTCTGCGGTTTTAAATGGCAAAACTGCAAAACCATTACTGCCATTAGTGTTCTCTTTCATTATATCAACGAAAGATGTAAAGGGCATTTCATGGTTAGTATATAATGCCTCTACATCTCTTGCAGTAATATTACCCGTGCTGATAGCCCCGATACTTCCGTCTGTCCACATCAGGGCATACCAAGGTTTAAAATATCTCAATGCTAAAGGATGTATATTTTTATGGGTGTATAAAAAATAATTGACGCCATCCGCAAAAGCGTTCATTAAACTCTTTAACCAGCCAGGACTATTTTCATAATCATGCACCGCATCAGCGGAATCTATTACCAAACGGGTATAAACATCTTCATAGAGATCTTTTTCTCCATATACTTCTGATAGTCTCCCGAGTTTATCGAGATAGTTCATCTCAACCCGGTTGAAATCATCCTCGCATTCTGCATACAATAAACCGAATACCGCATCGGCATCCGTCTTTCCATATACATGTGGAATACCCCGGTTGTCTCTTATGATCGTAACGTCCCGGGCAGCATGTTTCCACCGGTTTATTTCATCGGGAGAAAGTGTCTGGCCAAACGTATGCAGTGCCGGCAGGCACATCCACAATACAAAAAAACTTCTCATCACTTTATTTTAGCCTGAAAGTATCTCCTGCCGTATAGATACTGCATTCGATACTTCCATATTTTATTAAACCTTCTTTTGTAACCCGGATTTGTTTTGGATGACGAAAAACCACTACCTGCCTGTTGCCGACAACGGTCACATGATTACCCTCGATGATCAGCGCAGTAGATTCGTCAATACCAATAGCAGTAAGTGCGGGGTATAACTCCATTGCCGAGAGCAACCTGTTATATCGACTTCGCACAATAAAATGCTGATCGATGATGGCTTTGGTAACAAATCCAAGTCCGGGTTTTATCTCGATATTATTACTAATAATTTTTTTGAACGTGATGTTGTAGTCCGTATCGATCAACTGCTTGCCTGTAATCATGTGTTCATTCATAACAGCGGCACCCGCGCTGCTTCCTGCAATGGTAGCGCCATTGTTATAGGCATCGTGAATTGCAGTATACACGGACCCATGCCCCACGATATTCATAAATCTGTCCTGGTCACCACCGGTAATGTACACCAGTTTTGCATGCCGCAAAGAATCCAGCCAATTCAGGTTGTTGGTAGTGCCAGTAAAATTGAACATGAATACCGGGTTATTCATCACTGAAAAATAATCTGCTTTAAAATACCGGAAGGCAGAATCTGTCTTTTCAGTAGCCATTGGTAACACTACGGTGTAGTCGCCCCCATGCATATTGGCGGTATGTGCCAGCGCCTGCATAATTTCCGGAGTTCTTACACCCCCGCCGATAATAAATAATTTTCCCTGCGCAAACACATACAGATGCAATACCAGGCAAGGAAAGAAAATGGCAATCGCTTTTATCATCACTCAATATTAATTATTTTTTGCAGCATAAACCCGATACTTTTTCGGGCAGTGGGATCTTGATCACAATAGTTCAGAAGATCATTTAAAAGACTTTCAAAATAGAACGAATTTGCTATTTTTAATTTCGATTACAGGACGTATAAATAAAGCTTTTGCTATGAATGAATGGCACGATCTTTTTGTGGCAACTGCCGGCGCAGCCGCAGCGCTGACGGGGCTGATATTTGTGGGTGTTTCAATAAGTCTTTCAAAAATCCTTGCAACTCCTACCTTACCGACAAGAGCGTTGCTTTCAATAATCTTACTTCTGACTATTTTAATTTATTCCATTTTATTACTTGTGCCCGATCAATCGCTGCGCAAACTTGGAATAGAAATTCTGACAATAGGAATTCCGGCCTGGGCTGTAGTGGTAGTAATGGATATCACGACAATGCGGAAAATAGATAAGCAATACCGGCCGCAACATGTATGGAACATGTTTATTGACCAGTTGGCGCTGGTTCCGTATATTATTACAGGTGTTCTGATATTTACCGTTGGCGAAGCAGGCATGTATTGGATAGTTCCGGCTTTCATATTTTCATTTATTAAAGCAGTACTGGATGCATGGGTATTACTGGTGGAGATACACCGGTGAGGGCACAATACATATCATTTTTTCTCCGATCCATTCATGAATTATGTTATTGAAACATTTTTCTTTATATGCAACCTGTTAAACAAAAAAAGAAAGGTTCATGGCGTAAACGGCTAAAAGTTTTTTTTATAATAATATTATTGCTGGCAGCCGTTGGTTATATATTCCGTCAAAAACTGGAACGTGTTTTAATAGCTTCGGTCATTTATCATGAACATATTTTTACTGTTCCACCCCAAATCACTACGAAATCATGGTGGCCGCGACATTTTGAGGAATTCCAGTTTTATTGGGATGTAGCAGGGCTGAAGATAGCAAGAGACAAAAGATTGAAAGAGTTTGACCCGGCGCTCAAACCTCTTGTGAAAGAAATAAATCAAAAACAGGCAGAGGGGCAGGCAATGGATTATTCGATGCACATCTATCGCGAAATCCGGTGGCTACTGAATTTTACTTCAGACACTACTGCCACACGATCGAGGATTAATGATCTCCGCGAAAGTTTACTGCATCCTGAAGAACAACGATTAGCAAAAGAACAACAATCCGCTGATGGAAGCTGGGGAGCAGGAATCAATGTTTGGTATCTACGATTTTATTATTCATTGGATAATTTAGAAGACAGCACACACCCTTTATATCCTCTTTCTTTTCTTGACAGGATAAATTCTCCCGAAAAGCTAGAAAAACAATTGGATGCGGATTTATATAATGACTTTCTCAAAACCGGCACTTTCAACCGTGAAGAACTGGATGAAACTTTTTCAGCTATTGCAAGATTGCTTAATAAAACAAAACAGAAAATAGCCTACACATTTTATCCGCAGCTCAATAGTGCTCTCAAAGCCTATGTCAATAGATGGCAAAATCCGGCAACGGGATGCTGGGGCCAGTGGATGATAGATCGTCATGGATACGTGTGGAAAATGGATGACGTTGGCATTACGTTTCATGTAATTTCGGACCTGAAGGGAGAAGTTGCACATAAAGATTTAATTGCAAAACGCTTGCTCGCGCTTGATGGCATAAATTTTCCTGCCGGCATAAGAATGGATGGAGATTATGAAAATCATCTCAACTGGGATGCTGTGAAAATTTTCAGATTTGCATGGCCATTTCTTGATTCAATAACACGGATAAAAGTGCGCGATGAAATCTCACGGATGTTGCATTGGTGCCTTACAAAATCATACCAGCCGGACGGATCATTTAAAATAAGTGACCTCGATGACACCATGGGCGATGCTTATCGATACGGTGTAGCCTTTCTTAGTGAAACAGGTTATTTTCAAAAAGAAAAACGTTTCTGGACGGATGAAAATTTTCCTGAAGCAAAATCAGTGCGGGAGCATATTAAAGCAAAATTGTTGTCCATCGGGCTTAATAACCCGGGGCTACAAGATGCATATGAAACTTTAAACAGAAGCGATTTTTAACAACAATAAATTCTCCGTTGGAGTAAAAAATACATTACATCATTTTGTCAAAATCTTTTTACTATTCTTTACTTCATTTTGGCAATCAAAAAATCCAGTCCTTCCCTGCCTGGCAGTGTTTCTGCATGCGGATGCTCATCTAATACCATCACTGAAAAATTCTTTGTGTTATAGGCAGGCCACTCAGGCAGGTCTTTACGATTAGGATCTCCGCTGATAATAAAATTGGCCCAGTACCACGACATCGTTTTTGCCAAATCACGATCCGTTTGCTCCCATGGGCAACGATGTACGAAATCAAGATTGTCGTAAGCATAGGCTACCTCACCCGTGTGAAATGCTCCATATTTTTTGTAATCGCCCGTTGCGGGTAATTTTCGTGCAAAGCGATAGACATATACTTTATGTTTACTCTCTTCCGATTGCTCATTCGCCCATGTATAATTTTGAATACCGAATATTATGTCGCGTGATAACTTTCCCTGTGATGCAGCGGCTTCGTCATCATTATTAGCTGGATACAACTGTAAAAACTTTGATGCATCATCACCATAATTTTTTTCAGCTTGTTTTTTAAACTCATCAGCCGTTGGTGGCTTCCCAAAAATAACACCGTCATTTTCATTCCAACCAGTGAGCAATGCAACATCATTTTGCTTATCTTCTTTAAAAATTTCTGCAATAGATTCCGGTAATACATACCCGTCGACAATCGGGCTCCTGAATGCAGCGGCTACTTTCATCAAATCGCCTGCAGGAATTTTTCTTAGATCATTAATGTTAGCCGCATTAAGCGATTTCGCAACTCTTTCTCCTTCTTTCTCAGCGCTTGAAAGTATGTTGTTGCCAGAGAACGTGGATTTTATAAGCGATGCACCACTTTCGGCTATGGCTTTTTTAAATAATCCTTTGCAAAGCGGCGATGCCACCAAACAATTCACGCTCATTGATCCCGCAGATTGTCCGGCGATGGTGACATTATTGGGATCACCTCCGAATGCTGAAATATTTTTTTGCACCCACTTCAATGCAGCAACCTGGTCCATTAACCCATAATTTCCTGATGCATTGTGAATAGATTCTTTCGTAAGTTCAGGATGCGCAAAGAATCCGAATATACCTACACGATAATTGATGCTTACAAAAACAATTCCTTTTTTCGCGGTCGCCTCACCATCGTATACGGGAACACCACTGCCACCACTCATAAAACCTCCACCATAAATCCAAACCAGCACCGGTCTTCTTTCTTTAGGCAACGCAGCACCTGTCCATACATTGAGATACAAACAATCTTCGCTTATTGGCTTTTTCGGTATTAAATATTCTTCCGACCATGGCCCGAAAGGAACAGGATCTCCCTGCATCGGGCTCGGACCAAACGCGTCACATTTTTTGACGCCCTTCCATGGAATCACCGGTTGCGGGGATTTCCATCGTAGCACACCAACCGGCGGCGCTGCAAAAGGAATACCTTCAAAAATATGGACATCACCATTTGAATTGATAGTTCCCGAAATTAGACCACCATCTACCTTTACAACATCAAAAGCCTTTTTAAACGGTGATATAAAAGAAAATAAAATAAACATCGCAAAAAATGTCGCTGCAGGAAATGTACTGATAAGAATCTTCTTTGAAGCCATTGCAATCGGTTTAATAGAACAAATATTACTAAAAATCTTTTACAGGTGAAATATGATTTTTAATCGTATTTAAGCTGTTCATACAAATCTGCGATACCTCTTGTCAATGGCCGATTCCACAAGAGCAGGTTCATCCTCTTATGTGACTAAAATCATCTAAGAAGCAAATTGTATTTACAAACTTTGCAATAAATGCTTGTTTATGAAAGAGTCAGATTTTTCCCCCCAAACAGAAATGATGGGTTTTGGATATAATCCCGAATTGAGTGAAGGTGCCGTAAAATGTCCCATATTTCAGACTTCTACTTTTGTTTTTCATTCGGCAGAAGAAGGAAAAGCTTTTTTTGAAATGGCACATGGCAAGCCCGGCCACGAAGGAGAACAAATCGGTTTAATATACAGCCGCATAAACAATCCTGATATGGAAATTCTTGAAGAGCGCCTGAGGTTGTGGGATGGCGGAGAAATGGGGGCTGCATTTTCAAGCGGCATGAGTGCCATCGCCACTTCGCTGATGACATTTCTTAGCCCTGGAGATGTATTGTTGTACAGCAATCCATTGTATGGTGGCACGCATAAATTCGTACATCATGTGTTACCGCATTTCGGAATAGAAGTAATTGGGTTTACCGCTTCGCAGGAAAGAGAAGAAATAGAAAAGTTACTGGAGGAAAGCGGTCATGCAGGTAAACTAAAAATGATCTATATCGAAACACCTGCCAATCCTACCAATGATTTGGTGGATATTGAAATGTGTGCCGCTATTGCAAAAAAATATTCTACCGAAAAAAGAAAAGTATTGATAACCGTTGATAATACTTACATGGGACCACTTTGGCAACATCCCCTGAAACATGGTGCAGACATTGTTTTATATTCTGCCACCAAGTACATCGGCGGTCACAGTGATGTGATTGCAGGTGCTGCAGTGGGAAGTAAGGAACTGATCACAAAAATAAAAAAGACAAGAACTTTCTTTGGTACCATGATCGATCCCCATTCAAGTTGGCTGTTGATGCGGAGCCTTGAAACATTGAAAGTAAGAATGGAAGAGGCGGCACGCAATGCCAGCCATGTGGCTCATTACCTGAAGCAACATCCTAAAGTGGAGAAAGTATATTACCTCGGATTCACGGATGAGAATAATCCGCAACAACTGCCCATTCTCGACAAACAATATGAAAGCTATGGAGCGATGGTAAGCTTTGACATAGCAGGCGGAGAGCATGAAGCATTTACGTTTCTCAATAATCTAAAACATATACGATTGGCTGTAAGCCTCGGTGGCACCGAAAGTCTGGCTCAGCATCCGTTCACTATGACACACGCGGATGTGCCTGATGACGAAAAGAATAAATTGGGAATTACCGAAAAAATGGTGAGACTAAGTGTGGGAATTGAAAATTACAAAGATATCATTTGGGATATAGAGCAGGCACTTGAAAAAGTGAAAATCCCGGGGCTGGTGAAAGTGTAAAATATATTATACCACTTCGAACTTACTGGCACTGTGTTTTTAGAAATTTTATTGACGCCCTATTGAAGTCACTATACATCTGGTGATCAGAAACTGCAAGATTTATTTGGACCATCACGAAATACTGTTGCAGCAGATTTAAACTGCTGAGTTGCGGAAATGCCGAAGGATGGGCGCTCAACACAGATTGTAATGAATCTGAGTAGCCGATAAAATAATTTTTATCATCAATAAAATGGTTTGCTTTTAGCTCATTGAAAACAGCAGTGGATTGCGCAATGCTGATGGATCCATTGCGGGCAAACCTTTCAGGGTATAAGGGTGATCTTTCTTTTATGAAATATTTACTGCAGATACCTCGCGATGTCATCGTTTGAGAATTACTGAGTGCATTCGCATTGCCGGTTGGCCCCACATTGGGATTGTTGTCGAAACGTGCCATGCAAAACTGGAAAGGAGAATTGGTTGTTTGCGCAAGAACGCCTCCCGATGGAGCGCAATAACTAACTCCCGCTTTATAATTATAAATAGTGGATAATGCAGCCGAAAAATTTCCGCCATTGCTCATACCTATGCTATACTTAGGTTCACCAGGATTACTAAGTCCCCGGTTATAAAATGTATCACTGATGATCCTGATGTTGGCATAGTCAACGTTGGTTATGGTATCCCACGGAGTGGTGTTCCATCTCAAATTGCCGTCACCGTTAAGGTCTGTATTTGTCGTTGCTTCCTCAGATTCCGTAATAATTACGGCAAACTTATTATTCACCAAATCACTTATTAATAGCTGCCATTCGTAATCGGCTACCAGGTAGGCAGCGCTTCCACCTGTACCATGCAATAAATAAACAACACCAACATGACCTGGCGGAAAATAGTAGTACACAGGCTTCAGGCGGTCTCTGCCCTGTATCTTTTCATACTGTAAATTAAAAGAAGAAATGCTTTGAATACTCCCTGTAAAGGTTTCGTTTTTTTGCGGCATAATAAACCAGGTATGCCATTCATTGGGAGCATCCAGTAACGACACATCGCTGCCCGTCCACGAACCAAAAACCTGTGTAGAAGAATAAGCCTGGCTGAAAAGATGCACAGTATCCCCGGCTTTATACTTTCCGCTCCCGTAGCCGTTATTTACTGTCACGGTAAAGCTGTCAGACACAGGCTGCGGAGGAGTAACGGGGTCTGTTGTGGTCGACTTTTTACAGGAATTGAATAAAATAAAGAAGGCAAAAAACAGAAGCAGATATTTCATAAATATGTGAGACGGATAATTTCAAAAAAGTTTAACGGATGCGGGAGGAAATTTATTGCAGGCATCATCAATGCTGATTCTTGTATCTGGTTCTTCATTTTTACGAGGCTATTATTCTCCCGTCATTTTCCCGTTGACATAGATCAACACTTTATTTTATCATGAGTCATTGAATGAAGGCCCATTCTCGACTGAACTTTGTACAGTAAATTAAATTTCAAAAAAACAAAAACAAATTGACATGGAAACCGCAACAGTAAACACTCAAACAAAATGGGTTATCGACAATGCCCATAGCGAGATCGGATTTAAAGTAAAACACCTGATGGTATCAAGCGTAAGAGGATCGTTTGAAGAATACAGCGGAAATGTTGTTTCTGAAGATGACGATTTTTCGAACGCAAAAATTGAAGCAACGATAAATCCGGCATCTGTAGATACTCATGATGCCGGCAGGGACGGACATCTTAAAGGTGCAGATTTCTTTGATGTAGAAAATTTTAAGGAAATAAAATTCACCAGCACTAATGTGAAAAAAACTGATGACGATAATTACAAAATAACCGGTGATCTTACTATTAAAGGGATTACCAAACCGGTTGAATTGAATGCAGAATTTGGTGGCGTGGCAAAAGATCCCTGGGGAAATGCAAAAGCCGGATTTACAGTAACCGGGAAGATAAGCCGCAAAAAGTGGGGGCTCAACTGGAACGCAGCTTTGGAGACCGGTGGTGTATTGGTAAGTGATGATGTTTGGATCAATGGGGAAATACAATTAAAGAAGGAAGCGTAAGTTGTAAAAGGGTAAAATTATTGTCCCGGCAATCACGCCGGGACTTTTATTATTTCCATTCGCTATTTTCGTATATGCGTATCCGTTACCAATATTTATTTAATTGTAACCCGCAATCCTCCATATAACATTCTTCCCGTAACAGACCCCCAAACCAGGGAAGCATCAAAGTAACCACTGAATGGCTGGTCTGCCGCTATGATGGAATTCTTCTGAATACCGTTCGTAATATTTTCACTTCCAAGATAAATTTCCAGCGGATTTTTCCTGCCTGTCGTTTTACTTACTTGTGCACTCATCATTGTAAATGATGGCGAATAGTTTCCCAACTGGTATGGCGTCGGATTCGATGCTGTTGATGGTAATCTCTTTGGCCCATTGTAGTTGAGCGTATAGTCAAACTTCCATTTTTTTACTTCGTAATGAAAACTTGCAAATGCCCTGCTCTTTGAAGTTAATGGTTTTTCCAAAAGCTTACCGCCGTAAGTGGCCTTCACATCGAATAGCCGATAAGCAAGTTTTACATCAAGACCTGAAAGTGGAGTAAATGATAATTCTGTTTGCAAACTATTTGAGTAAGATTTCCCTTGCAGGTTATAAAACCTGATATATCGTGGATCTTCCAAGTCAACCACTACCTGGTTAACAAAATCATTCCTGAAGAAATCTAATCCCACACTCGCAGCCCTGTTGAAAAGATGAAATTTTTGATCAGTCGAAATTCCTTTGTTCCACGACACTTCAGGTCGCAGGCCATACGCTCCTTTCGGATCAGCTATAATGATGTCAACCATTCGTGAACTAACCAACGCACCATTGTTTTCAGCAAATATGTTGGCGGTTCGCTGTCCCCTGCCAGCACTTACACGAATCACCGTATTTTTAAATGGTTGATAGCGCAGGTTTAGTTTTGGTGTGGTAAACCATCCATACATACTATTGTGATCTTCTCTTATTCCGGCAACCAGATCGAATTTGGTGGTTGGCGTAAAAGTATATTCCAGGAAAGCGCCCGGAACAGCTTCCATCCTCTTATAATTATCTGTCTTAAAATTTTCGTTGTATTTATCATAAACGAAACTTAGTCCGGTGCGAAATTTATGCTCCGTCGTACGAATGATGGATTGGTAAATCAGGTTGGAATAAAAATTCTGCTGACGTGCATCGTAAGTAGTAAGGCCAAAATAAGAATCCTGCTTATGATCAAAAGCAGATAGTTGTAAGCCGATGCTTTTATAACGCTTTTCAGGAAAAACATATCCTGTTTTTACAAAGGTTTCATAACGCGTAGTATTGATTGCTACACCATAGCTGTTGGTAGTATACTTATCTTTAGATGGATCGAAGTTTACCTGCCCACCTGTTTTATCATCCGTTAATATTCTTACACCAAATTGCGACATCAAACCTTTATTATTATCAAAGCCCCATTTGTTGGCTATAGTAAAAAGATTACCCGTTGGCAGGTCCCTGAAGCCATCTTTGTTCTCATCCAGTTTATTATACAGAAAGGCATCATGCATCAACAATTCTGTCGACCATTTTTCTCCTATCTTTTGAGAAAGGTTTAGGTTTAGATCAGTTTTACCAAAACTATTCGTGTAGGCATTTGCATACAGGCGCTCACTTGTTGCAGGTTTCTTCAACTCTACATTTATCTGACCTGCTATACTCTCAAAACCGTTGGCAACAGAACCTGTTCCCTTGCTTAATTGGATACTTTCTATCCATGTGCCGGGAATATAACTTAGCCCCGAAGCAGTCGCCAATCCTCTTGGTCCCGGAAGATTTTCTACCATAAGCTGTGTATAAATACCGGCTAATCCTAAAAGCTGAATTTGTTTTGACCCGGTTACGGCATCATTGTAAGAAACATCCACCGAAGGATTGGTTTCAAAACTTTCACTGAGGTTACAGCAGGCTGCCTTAAATAATTCTTTTTGAGGGATCGTCTGTGTTCTGTACACATCGAGAGAACTCACATAGGTACCTCTTGACGATGAAGTTATTTTTATCTCTTTCAGTTGTTTACCTGCGGCTAATACAATTTTCAGATCATTTGTTGGTATTGCTGAAATAGTATCAGAGGTAAATCCTGTATAACTGATAACCAATCTTTCTCCTTCATTTTTTTTAATACTAAAAACACCATCCCCATCCGTGGCAGTACCAGTATTGGTACCAAGCCACACTATGCTTGCTCCTGCCAATGGTTTGAAGGATCCCTTGTTATCTTCTTCCAAAACAACTCCTTTGATCAATTGTGCCCGTGTGTTTGAAGACAACAACTCCATGCTGTCATTTTTTTCCATGGAAGCACCCGTGTTAATATTCGCAGGAGCCGCATATTCCAATTCCCTGTAATAACAACATTTTGGCAATGCATAATAGTCAATGTCTCTCGCTCTTTTGTAGTAGGTATCATGCCCCACTGCTGTAATCCTGTTATTAATCTTTTCAAAAGATGCTCGCGAGGATTCATAAGAGATAGTGAGCATTTTTGTATTAACATTCCAATCGGCTGCCTCTACACCCCTTATCTTTAAGGCCCCTTCAATCCTTTGTTTGCAGAGATCACACACGCCGTAAACTTTAAACGATATCGTTGTATCGGTTTTCTTTTTGCTTTCCTGTTGTGCCTGTGCGTAAAAAACAGGCAGTAAAATATTTAGTAGTATTATTATAGTCGTTTTCATATACAATGATTGTAAGTGATCAACAAACAGCGCTAAAGTTGATCGTTATTATGAAGATCATTTGCCCGATATTTTTTTATTCGGGTTAAATTCTACAAGGTCCATATTGCATTCGGGGCATCTGCCGGGTTTGGTAGACAGTACATCCGGATGCATAGAACAGGTGTAAAGTTTTGCGCCTGGTTTTATAACCGTCTTACCCTCACGAATCATTGACATATGGCACACCGGACATTTCACGGAATCGGGGCTTATATATTGCGGGTGCATCGGGCACGAGAAGACGAAATATTTATTCAGTGATGTGTCTTTGGCAGCAGTTGCTTTTTGTGAGAACCCGGCAATCGTATAAAAAAGTGCCGTAAGAAATATTATGAACGTTTTCATGTTTTTGATTTTATGTAACAGTGAGTTCAATAAAAATTTGAACCAGAAAAAACACATATATGCACAATGGCAAAGCATGTGCATAGCAGATACATAAATCAGATTCTGAAAACACGGTTAGATAGGTAAGTAGCCACACCTGCGTGAAGAGGTGGATCATGTCCTTTATTAGCCGGAGGCACACACTGACCTGTCGTGTCTACTGATAATGTTGATGTAATGATCACATGTAAAACGACAGTGCAACTGGGCGGCACTTTTGTCTGTGCCGGGGTGGTATGTTGATCGTGTACCTTAAGGTATTGGAATTTTAGTTTGCAGCAGTTCTTATTATCAGATTTGCAGTCTTTATGCTGATTGTTATCACCCAACATTAATGCTATAGATTTTAGCTTCCCACAGCAATAAGATGCCTTTAGGCTTACGCCAAACGACGACATGGAGTACACCATGATGATCAATATGGAAATGGCTTTCTTCATTCTGCTACGCAGTGTAAAATTACAGACTGTTGTTCCCAACATGTTATACAATTTTGCTGAAATTGTATAGGATTTTGCGATAGCCAATGTCTTTTCCTGCGAAAAATAGATTTGAAACGGAAAGTGCTTAGTATTTTATTGACACCGTATGTTTTTTCTTTTTTCTGCTCCATGCCGGCCCCTTCTTCAAAAGCCCGATTGCATTGTCTTCACAGCCTTTGCAGGTGGATTTGAGTACGTGTATATCTTCGGGAAACCCATCTTCGTCTACATCAAATGATAAAGTAACCTCACCGGTCAGTTGTACATTGTTAGAATCATACAGATCTTGCTTGTGTATCCTGAGGTAGCTGTTAAATTGCTGATAATCGTCGAGTGAATCCGTTATTTCGACTCCTGCTGATTTCTCTTTAAGCATTTTTGATAGAGTGGGCGCAGCAGATTTATTTGATGATGCATAGCCTGTAACTACTACTTCATCCAGTTCAGCGTTGGATGACTGCAGGCTGACCTTTTGCCGTGTGTTTCTCTGCAATTGTATCTTTTTGGAGTCGTATCCAACAGCCGAAACAACAGCCATTGCGGCACTATCTTCCGAAGGCAACATGAAATTGCCTGATTCATCGGTGATGGTCGCAACACGGGTATCTTCATTTCGAACAGTTGCATTAATAACCGGAGCCCCTTTTGCATCTACCACCCTGCCTTTCAAAAAATACTTTTTTGAAAGTGCCTTATCAGCAGCACTGCTCTCGATCTTGTCATTCGAAGCAACAGTAAATCTCAACGTATCAGCGAGCACATTTTGTTTCAGGTTTTGTACTAAACCAGGCCTATTCTTTTTCTCAGAAACAGAACGTTGACTTGCCATACCCTCAGCAGCAATACCATTTTTGGCCTCAGGTTTTCCGGGCAGTGGTTCATTGACAGTGGCAATGCTGTTGCCCTGAATTGTATCGCTTGTCGCAATAGAAGGCTGGGTATTATGCGTTATTTTATTTTTTGTTGCCACAGCTACGGGATTTGCCTGCCTGGTATGATTTACCATCAAAAACAAATAAACACTACCAATACCAACTGCAAGAATTGCCGCTACGCGCCACCATCCTGTTTTACTAAAAAGTGGAATCACTTTTTTATTTTCCTTCTTTTCGTGTATGCGTGACCGTAAGTCTGCAATATCCTTTACAGGCGTTTGGGTAAATGCATAACCTTCCAGCGCGTCAGCAAGAAACGGATCGTCAAGCGCTGCCCGTTCCAAAGCATGCATTTCATTTTCAGGCATACTTCCATTATAATAGCGCTCAAAATCAGATGCTGTATATTTTTTACTATTGGTCATTGTTATGCCTGCTCTATTGTTTTCTTTTCCATACAAATTTTTAAATTTCTTCTCCCGTTTTGTATATAGCTTCTTACATGGTTTACTTCTTCGCCAATTATATCAGCAATATCTTTATAACATCTTTCTTCCAGGTAAAATAGTCTTATCGCCTCTTTTTGTTCATCGGGAAGTTGCTTAATACACTCCTCCATCTGGCTAAGCTGCATTTCCTTTTCACCCGTCTCTTCAGGATGAAAATTTTCACTCAAATGCACAACATCTGCATTAATAATTGAAGGAAATTTTTTACCACTTCGCAACTTCATGAGGCAGTGGTTTTTCGAAAGCTGATACAACCATCCTTTGAAATTTTCTACCTCATACTTTTTAAGTTTCGTAACCAATTCCTCAAAAATGTTCACCACGCAGTCTTTTGCATCCTCCGGTTCTTTCATGTATTTGAGGCAAACACCATATACCATCTCCAGATAGCGGTTAAATAATTTGCCCAATGCATTCATATCGTCGTTTACCTTGTAATTCAGTACAAGTGCTTCATCTTCTTCAGCAGTAGCTATGTTTTTTATGAATGACACTTCGATAAAGTTCAGAATATTTTTTTAAGGATTTATGCAATCAGTAAAAAAGCTGCATCCTATTGACAATGCCGGCAACAATAATAAAAATTCTTATTGCAATGCTATAACATTAAAACATAGTTTATGAAAAAATTAATCATACTCGCCGTACTGGCGTTTATTGGGGTTACTGCTTTCCGCAGTAATTCCATAACAATCACGGGAAGCGTAAAGGATAGCAAGGGTTCAGCCATCCCTGGCGCAACCATTACCGCAGGTCACACATCCACTTCAACGGATGCTTCAGGAAATTTCTCATTGACGTGTAATGAAAAAGAAAAATACATTTCTATTTCCGCTGTTGGATATGTACAACAGAAAATAAAGATCAATAATCGTACGCTGATCAACGTAGTCATGAAACCTGCTTCTTCCTCGTTGAACGAAGTAGTAGTAACCGGGTACGGCATTGAAAAACGATCCGACATCACAGGCAGCGTTGTTGTTGAAGACAAAATCTCCGGTGTTCCGTTAGCGGCCAATAAATCTTTTTATTATAACAATAACTTTAATACCGAAGAATACAACAATATTTCTGAAAATGAATTTCATCGTACTTCCGACGAACCGTTGTCTACTTTTTCTATTGATGTAGACGCAGCTTCATACAGCAATGTGCGGCGTTATCTCAACAGCAATCAATTGCCACCCGCTGGTGCTGTGCGAACTGAAGAAATGATCAACTATTTCCGCTATCAATATCCACAACCAACCGGTGATGATCCATTCTCAATAAATACTGAAATGAGTACCTGCCCATGGAATAAAGAAAATAAACTGGTGCTGATTGGGCTGCAGGGAAAAATTATCCCGGAAGAGAATTTGCCGCCATCCAATCTTGTCTTTTTGATTGATGTATCCGGATCAATGTTTGAAGCAAATAAATTGCCTTTGGTGAAGCAATCCATGAAGCTCCTTGCCGAACAGCTTCGCGAAAAAGATCGTATCTCAATGGTAGTATATGCCGGAAATGCAGGGCTGGTGCTGCCTGCCACAAGTGGAAATGAAAAGACGAAAATTAAAAGCGCCATTGACGCGCTGGAAGCCGGCGGCTCCACCAATGGCGGTGCGGGCCTTCAACTTGCATATAATATAGCACAACAGAGTTTCATGCAACATGGTAATAACCGGATCATTTTATGTACTGACGGCGATTTCAATGTTGGCCCCAGCAGCGATGATGACCTGGTGCGATTAATAGAAAAGGAACGCGATAAAGGAATTTATTTATCTGTGCTGGGTTTCGGTATGGGCAATTACAAAGACAGCAAAATGGAACAAATTGCAGACAAGGGCAACGGCAATTATGCATACATTGATGGTATCAATGAAGCGAAGAAAGTGTTGGTGAAGGAATTTGGCGGCACACTTTTTACCATTGCCAAAGATGTAAAATTACAAGTGGAGTTCAACCCAAAAAAGGTGGCCGGCTACCGGCTCATTGGCTATGAAGACAGGCTGCTGAATAAAGAAGATTTCAATGATGATAAAAAAGACGCGGGTGAATTAGGAAGCGGCCACACGGTTACGGCATTATATGAAATAATTCCCGTGGGAACTGAATCGCCTTATCTGAAAAGTGTTGATCCGCTGAAGTACCAGCAATCAAAAAATGAAACCAACTCTTACGATAATGAAGTATTGACGGTGAAGTTTCGATATAAACCACCCACGCAGGAAACAAGCAAACTCATTGTGCACCCTGTAGCTGATAAACCGTTCGCATTTGATGCTACTTCCAACAACTTCCGTTTTGCAAGTGCAGTTGCAGACTTTGCAATGCTGCTTCGCAACAGCAAATTTAAAGGCGAAGCCTCATACGACCAGGTGCTGAAAATTGCTACCCATTCACTTGGTGCGGATATGGAAGGATATCGAAAAGAATTTCTGTCGCTGGTAAAAAAAGCAAGAACACTTTCGGAAGAAACAGCAAGTAATGAGGAGGATGATAAATAATTAATAACCGGGTTGCGCTCCCGGAAATAATTGAACACCAATTTTAGTCGTCAGTATTGAAAATAATTTATCAACTATGCCGGGCACATGAGGCATAAAAAAATTCTTCCAACCAAAAATGTATAGTATGGTTATAAAGCTGCAAAAACATTAAGATCAATGGCAAAACTTTTTAAATAGTAAATTAATTAACTTATCAACCCGGTGAAATCAAAGCCCTGCTACGCAAATAGCAGGGCATTTTATTAAATGACTGATAAGGATTTTATATTTTAGATATTTCAAACAAGGAAAAGATGGCATTGACTCAGCAAATAGCCAAACAGTTCAGAGACGTTTACTTCGGTGGCAACTGGACAGCAGTGAACCTAAAGGATACTTTATCCGGCATAACCTGGCAACAAGCTACAGAAAAAGTTTATGGCTTAAACTCAATCGCGGCATTAGTATTTCACATAAATTATTACGTAAGCCCGGTTGTAAAAGTATTGCAGGGAGGGCAGTTGGACGCAAGTGATAAATTCAGTTTTGATTTGCCTGCTATCAATTCTGACGAGGATTGGCAGCAATTATTAGGCAAGCTATTTGCAGAGGCTGAGCAACTTGCAATACAAATAGAAGAATTGGACGAGGCCAGGCTTTTCCTGGATTTTTCAGATCGCAAGTACGGAACTTATTATCGCAACCTGCATGGAATTATTGAGCACACACATTATCATCTGGGACAAATTGTTCTTCTCAGGAAAATTCTTTTCCCATAAGGTTTATAAAAAACCAAAATAGGGATGCTCAACGATTTAATCGTTGCTCTTTTTACCCAAAAATAAATTACCAAGTGCTGCTTACATTCCCGGCAACATCACTGTTTCATGTACTTCTACCGTTGCATCCGGATGCCATCCCGATATGTGAGGATTACTTTCAAGCAATTGCAACAGGTGATCAAGATCATCCGCAAGGATCACTGAGTAGCCTGTCACATCTTTTGTGCTTGGCTCCAGTTTTCCCTGTGCGTCTACACGTTGACCATTCATAAGCGGTGCCCCCAAATCTACCATCCGCTCTCCTACCCTGTTGGCCCAATCCATCCATGATTGCATTCCTGCAGCCTGGTCCTCAACGGAGGCGCCAGCCATTTGCTCCATTGCTTCCATCGGCGCATGATAAATTACGAGGAATCTTTTGCCGGAGAGCTGAACCGGCTTTGGTGTGGCTCTTTTAACCACCTTTTTCGCTGCTTTTTTCTTAACCACTTTTTTAGCGGGCCTTTTCGCAATCTTTTTTACAGCTTTCTTAGGCGCTTTTTTCGCCACCTTTTTAGCAGCTTTCTTTGCTACTTTTTTTATAGCTTTTTTTACTGATTTCTTTTTTGCCTTTGCCATATTGAAAATATTTAATTGTTTATGAGATGGGATAATAAATTTAGGTATGTTTTTATTTTATCCAAAATAAAAATAACCAGAGGCAAAGCTATGCTTATCGGTAAACAAAAGTGATAGGTACGAACTTTTCTGAGCCGGCTAGTCGTGGCTTTTAATGGGCTTCGTACAAAAAGTTTATAAACCAGACAAATAAAGGCCAGAAAACGACAAAGCACAGCAAGGCGCTGACAAGGTAGATAAATAAAACGGTGGTACGGTTCATTTTTTTCATGACCAATAAAAGATTTTATGAGCATCCCCTGGAATTATGGCCAGATGCTTTTCAACGGGATGTACTTCAATTCCTTTATTTTACCATCTTTATTTCCTTTCAGCCTGATCTTATTGTAAGGCCTATTGGGAAAAAATATTGCCGTCATCACCGTAAGCCCTTCATCTGCAAATAATTCTACCGAGCTTTCGTCGATAATTAACGAAATATTCTGCAGCATAGTATTACAAAGACGCGGAGCAGTTTCAATCTTTGCAAAACCTTGATAGAAGCTGCTTTTGCCTGCATGCGTTCTATCTATGTAATATTCATTTTTCCCGGAATCGTAGCCAATGATGAGCTTTTCATTCAGCAAATTGGTAAGGGTGAGCGAAAAATCCTGCACATCTTCACTCATATCGATCCTGCAAGGAAAATGTATCTGTCCTGTTTGCGTGCCCAAATCAAATAATTTATTTATCCGGATATTCTTCAATACAACCGCTTTTTCCTCTATCGATTGAATGTCCTTCATCGGTTCGGAAGTAACATACATCGTGCCATCAACATGTTTGATCTTCAGATCGCGCGGAAAGGTCATAGCATTTCTCCATTTGATGGTGGGCACTTTCTTTGCATATAGCCAATTGCTCATCCACCCCAGGAATATTTTTTTCGAGCCTGTATTGTTCCAGGTAATGCCTGCATAATCGTCCGGTCCATAATCGATCCAGCGTATGGTACTGTCATAAGGCGTAAATTGATGGCCATCGAAATTTCCGAGGAAATATTGGGTGCCTGAGCCATCATTAGGCGCCTTTGAGCCAACACTGGTAAGCAGCACCCAAACTATCTTTCCACTATCGTGCATCGGAAACAAATCCGGACACTCCCATACGCCGCCATGAGCACCGGCAGACTGCCCAAACTCACTTTCCTTGTTCCAGCTTTTCAAATTTTTGGATGAATAGAATGTAAGCCGGTCTTTGGTTGCCAGCGTCATGATCCACTCACTATCGGGTGCGAACCACATCACACTCGGATCGCGAAAGTCTGTAATGCCGGGATTCGGCAATACCGGGTTGCCCGCATATTTCGTCCATGTTTCTCCTCCGTCGTTACTGTAGGCAATACTTTGATATTGATAAGTATTGGTATGCGCATGTTCACCTGCTGTATCGTTATTGGCATAAACCGCAATAAGTGGTGGTTTCCCATTCATGCCAAACCCGGAAGTATTATTACTGTCTACCACTGCGCTGCCGGAATAAATGTAGCCCAGTTTACCCGGGTATATCGCAATAGGATGCTGCTTCCAGTGGACAAGGTCGGTACTCGTGGCATGCCCCCATGACCTCGGACCAGGCACACTCGTACCGGGCGTATATTGAAAGAATAAATGATAAATACCTTTAGCATAAACCAACCCATTCGGATCATTTATCCAATACTGCTTTGGTGAAAAGTGCACTTGTGGACGGTAGGGTTCATGGTAATCCTTCTGCGCAATTGCCGGACAAATTGAAACAAAGAGTAAGACAATCCATAACGCCATTGGTTTCATATCGGCAAATTTACCAATAAACCTGCGATGGCAATGAGGCGTCACATTCTGTGCAACAAGAAAACCAATTAGTCGTCACTGTAGGGCTGGAACAGGAATGTTTCCAGCTTATTATCCTTATCTAAACCGATAAGCAGTTGCAATTCGGGCGAGCCATTTACCTTGTATTTGTTGATCGCATTCACGGCTTTTACAAATACGACATTTTTGAAATCGTTTAGCGGATAAACCTGGGTTTCCATAATGCTTTTAAAATCACCAGACGAAATATTATTTCTAAAGCTTTCCCCTGACATAGAATAGATACTGTCTGTTTGCTTTTGCTGCAGATAATAAATAGCTTTTTGTGACATTGAATCCAGCAATTTTTGATTTACACTATTGGTTTGCGCAAAACCACCGAAAGAGGCCATCATAACTATGAGGCAGTATAATTTTTTCATTGGAGATATATTTTGATCTGTAATATTAAGTTTTAAATTTAATTATGCATCAGGGCGATTAAAAGCTTAATACCAGCAATCATTATTTTTTGTTCCAGTATACTTAATTTGCAGCCGGTTTTTACCGACTGCCCGCCTTCAGAAAATTTTGAGTGCCGCGGCCGAAGGTTTTTAGTAACAATAAATTCAAAAAGTAATATCAGCATTTGCTATATGCTAAATGTGTATTTTTGGCGCTCTCAAAACAATCTTTAAATCTAAAAGGAAATCAATCTCAGATGAACGACAGAAAGGTTACCAAAATAGGCGTGCTTACCTCGGGCGGCGACTCTCCGGGAATGAATGCTGCCATCAGGGCCGTTGTGAGAACCGGTAATTATTATGGTATGGATGTCTATGGGATCATTCGGGGATATGCCGGGATGATAGAAGGCGATATCATCAGGATGGAAAACAGGAGTGTTGCCAATATCATACAGCGTGGTGGTACTATATTAAAAACGGCGCGGTGCAAAGAATTTTATACCCACGAGGGAAGGCATAAGGCGTACGACAACCTGAAGAAACTGGGGATCAACGGCCTGGTGATCATTGGCGGTGACGGATCTTTCAGGGGTGCCCAGATTTTCGCTAATGAATTTGATATACCTTGTATCGGTTTGCCAGGCACTATTGACAAGGACATTGCGGGTACCGATTTCACCATCGGGTTTGATACTGCTGTAAATACTGCCGTTGAGGCTATCGATAAAGTAAGAGATACGGCAGATGCCCACGATCGCTTGTTTATAATTGAAGTGATGGGCCGCGATTCGGGATATATTGCGTTACATAGCGGCATTGCAACCGGAGCGGAGAACATCCTGATACCCGAAAGAAAAACCGACATCGAAGATGTGATACAGGCGCTCACAGAAAAGCGCGGCAGGAAGAAACTCGTAAACCTCATCGTAGTGGCTGAAGGAGAAGAATTTGGCGCAGCCCAATTATCAAAGATCGTTACAGAAAGATTGCCCGAGCAGGAAGTAAGGGTATGTATACTCGGACACATTCAGCGAGGTGGCGCTCCTACTTGTTTCGACAGGCTCATTGCCAGCCGGATGGGATATTCGGCTGTAGAATGTCTTTTGGAAGGCAGATTTAACGTATTCGTTGGGATAGTAAATAACAGGATGCACTATACGCCCCTCGATGAGGCCGTAAAGAAAAAACAAAGGATTGGAGAAGAATGGATGAAGATCGTTAAGATACTTTCCAGTTAGGTCAGTTGCCGCTTGGCAACAGAATTACAATTGCATGATAAAGTAAAAGAATCAATACCGATGTCAAAGAATGTAAAGAAATATGCCCAGGCAGATATGGACAACCGCGCCGGCGCAGCCCACATGACCAAACGAACCAAGATCGTGGCAACAGTGGGCCCTGCGTGTGATACGTATGAAATGATGGTAAAGCTGGTGGAGGCCGGTGTAAATGTGTTTCGGTTAAACTTCTCCCATGGTTCCCACGAAAATAAGGCAGACATTATAAAGAACATCAGAAAAATGAACGATACACTGCCCTATAACATTGCTATCCTGGCTGATTTACAGGGGCCCAAGCTGAGAGTAGGAGAAATTGAAAATAACGCACTTGAAATTAACCCGGGAGACATCCTCACATTTACGAACACAAAGTGTGTAGGCACCAAAGAAAGAATCTACATCAGCTATCCCAATTTTCACAACGATGTAGTACCCGGCAACATTATCATGATTGATGATGGAAAGCTGGAAGTAAAAGTAATTAAAATATTACCGAACAATGATGTGCAGGTAGAAGTGGTGATGGGTGGTATTTTGTCTTCCAAAAAGGGAGTGAATCTTCCCGATACTAAAATATCGTTGCCGGCTCTTACGGAAAAAGACCTGGCAGACCTTGATTTTATTCTCACTCAGGACGTAGACTGGATTGCGCTTTCATTTGTAAAACGCGTAGCAGACATTGTCGAACTAAAACAGATCTTAAAAGAAAGAAAAAGTAAGTCTAAGGTTATTGCAAAAATTGAAATGCCGGAGGCAATTACAAACATCCGGGACATCATAGTAGAAAGCGATGGCATCATGATAGCCCGTGGTGATCTGGGCGTGGAGCTGCCGGTAGAGAAGGTACCCTTGATTCAAAAAGAAATTATCCGCAAATGCATGCACCGAGCTAAGCCAGTAATTGTAGCAACGCAAATGATGGAGAGCATGATCGACCGCGTGAAGCCCAACCGTAGCGAAATTACTGACGTTGCCAACGCTGTACTGGAAGGCGCCGATGCGGTAATGCTCAGCGCAGAAACTGCCACCGGGCAACATCCTGTGTTGGTGGTGGAAACCATGACCAAGATAATACTGGAAATAGAACGCACTGCTTACGATTATAACCGTGATGACATTCTTGCACCGCAGCCCCACTCTCCTTCTTTCCTCAGTGATGCATTATGCTATAGTGCATGCAAACTGGCTGCCTCGGTAAATGCAGAGGGGTTGATTGGTATGACACAAAGTGGCTATACGGGCTTTATGTTGAGCAGTTATCGTCCAAAGTCTTTGCTCTTTGTTTTCAGCAAGGAAAAGAGCCTGATCAACCAATTGAGTTTAAGCTGGGGCGTGAGAGCCATTTTTTATGATGAGGAAGAAAGCCTCGACGATATTTTCTTCGACCAGATCGCCATCCTGCGGGAAAGAGAATTTCTAAAAGATGGTGACGTAGTAGTGAATACCGGCAGTACACCCGTAAATCTTCACCTGCCAACCAACATGCTCAAAATTACCAAGGTCGGCGCCTGATAAGGTTTCCCTAACTTAATAAATTGAAAAAATCTCCTGCATTCAAACAGGAGATTTTTAATTTTTAACCAAACACGAGTCTTACCATCCCCCGATTTAAGACAAGCAAATGGTTAATAATGCTAAGCCGGCAGATTGTACTACTTGCTTATTTCTTACAAAGATTGCGCGCAATTAAAAAATGTGCAATACCTAATATGTAGTATTTTGCGGGTGCGATTATAGGTCTTCTCCATCGGGTCAAAATTATTTTTTGTATTCACGAACAAATAATTCACTTTTTCATAATAAATTATATTTGAAAAAAAATGCTCATGAAGAAATTAATAATCGCATTCTTTATTTTCGCCGCTTCCTCAGCTGTAATTGCCCAAAGTGAAATCAACGTGATCCCCAGGCCGGTTGAGACGACAAGGAATAATGGTTCATTCTTACTAACTAAGTCAACAGTAATAATTGCCAACTCCGCCGTGAAACACGATGCGGATATGCTTAATTTTTATTTACAGAAATTATATGGCTTTACGCTCGCCGTTAAAAATATTTCACCTTATGAAAACATAAAGAATGTAATCTCTCTCGGGATAAAATATCCGGAGGGAATGAAACCGGATCAGTACAATTTGAACGTAACGGAAAACAACATTTCTATCATGGCGATCAATAATGAAGCGCTGTTTTATGGCATACAAACACTTTTGCAGTTGATTCCTGCAGAAGTTAATCCGGCCACGGATAAAGTTGCCTTCTCAATCCCTGCGGTTTCTATAAAAGATTATCCCCGCTTTCAATACCGAGGTATGCATCTCGACGCAGGACGCCATTTCTTTGGTCCCGAAGAAATAAAAAAGTACATAGACTATCTCGCCTATCACAAGTTCAACAGGTTTCACTGGCATCTTACCGAAGACCAGGGATGGAGAATTGAAATAAAAAAATATCCTCGCCTCACTTCCGTCGGCGCCTGGCGAAATGGCACTATCATTGGCCATTATCCTGGCACGGGCAACGATAGCCTTCATTATGGAGGCTTTTATACACAAAAAGAGGTAAAGGAAATAGTGAAGTATGCGGCAGATCGTTACATCACGATCATCCCGGAAATAGAAATGCCCGGTCATTCATCGGCAGCCATTGCAGCGTATCCGCAGCTCAGTTGCTTCCCCGATCAGGCAACTGCAATAAAAGCCAATACCCCATGGGCCGGACCGCGTACGGGCAAGCAGGTGCAACAAACCTGGGGCGTATTTCCTGATGTGTATTGCCCTTCGGATTACACGTTTAAGTTTCTCGAAAATGTATTGGATGAGGTGATGGTCTTATTTCCTTCGAAATATATTCATATCGGCGGAGATGAATGCCCGAAGGACTATTGGAAACGTTCCGCATTTTGTCAAAAGCTGATCAAAGAAAAACATTTGAAAAATGAAGAGGGATTGCAAAGCTATTTCATCGGCCGCATTGAAAAATATTTAAACAGCAAGGGAAGAAGTATTATCGGTTGGGACGAGATATTGGAAGGAGGATTGGCACCCAACGCCACCGTAATGAGCTGGAGGGGAGAAAGCGGCGGCATCGCTGCAGCCAAAGAACATCATGATGTGATAATGACTCCTGGTCAGTATTGCTACTTTGACCACTCACAAACAAGAAACGAAGACAGCGTAACCATTGGAGGATACTTACCGGTAGACAGCGTGTATAGTTATGAACCCGTTCCCCGGGAATTAGACAGCAGCGAAGCAAAATACGTTTTAGGTGCGCAGGGCAACGTGTGGACGGAATATATCGGCAATGAAAGTAAACTCGAGTATATGATCTTTCCGCGAATGTCCGCATTGAGTGAGGTACTTTGGACACCCAAAAACAGGCGGAGCCTGGATGATTTCAGGGAAAGACTAACGGATATGGTTAAACGCTACCAGATGTGGGGCGCTAATTATTTCAAGAGTAATTAGTGTTTTTTAAGCTATTCTCGTGTATGCGTTGACGTTATACGTGCACCCTGCTGATTTTTGCAGCGGCTTATTTTATCTTAACATTTTTTGAGAAATTTATGCTGCTGACGAAGGGTTTCCCGTTCTCAAAACTTACATTTGCAAAAGAGCGAAAAATGAATGTTAACTTAATGTATCCTCCCCATTGAAACTACTCGTTCAGCGTACTTTTGGTTACAGTTTTTAATATAAAAATATGATCGACTCACTGGAAAAAATACCGGTACAAATTTATCAATCGCCCAAGGAGGGCTCCGAGGAAGTGGCGCGTGAGATCGCCGGCCTTATTAAAGAAAAAAATACCCAGGGCAAGTATGCAGTAATCGGCCTGGCAACCGGCTCTACGCCAAAGTCGCTGTATGCAGAATTGGTAAGAATGCATAAGGAGGAAGACCTGAGCTTTAAAAAGGTAATTACCTTCAACCTCGATCAGTATTACCCGATGGAACCGGATGCATTGAATAGCTACCACTACTTCATGCGCAAATTCTTATTTGAGCAAACCGACATTGATCCAAAAAATTATTTTCTGCCAGACGGAATGATTCCAAAAGAGAAAATAAAAGAACATTGTGCCGATTATGAAAAGAAAATCGCAGACGCCGGCGGTATCGACCTTCAGATATTGGGAATAGGGAATAACGGCCACATCGGATTCAATGAACCAGGTTCTCCTGTTTATTCCAAAACAAGATTGGTAACACTGGAAAATTCTACAAGGCTGGCCAATTCGCACGAATTCGGAAATATGTCGCAAGTGCCGAGGATGGCCATTACCATGGGCATCAGCACCATAATGAAATCGAAGAGAATTATCCTGATGGCATGGGGAAAAACCAAAGCGCCTGTAATTCAAAGAGCAGTGGAAGGCAAACCGACTGAAGAAGTGCCTGCATCCTTACTGCAAAATCATGATCACTGTATGTTTGTCGTAGATGAATTTGCGGCTTCAGATCTAACGAGATTCAAATCTCCATGGCTTACAGGAGAATGTGAATGGACGCCTGCTATCGTAAGACGGGCTGTGGTAGATCTTTCATTGAAATTAAAAAAGCCGGTTCTTAGTCTTACCAATCATGATTATAATGAATATGGTTTAAGTGATCTGCTAGTGGAGAAGGGAGACGCTTATGAAATAAATCTCGAAGTGTATTATATGCTTCGCGACAGTATCACCGGCTGGCCCGGCGGTAAACCGAATTCTTCGGGTCGTCATCCGGAAAGAAGCGTTCCTTTTCCAAAAAGATCTCTGATATTTTCGCCACACCCTGACGATGACATCATCAGTATGGGCGGCACATTTATGCGCCTTCATGACCAGGGACATGATGTACATGTGGCTTATCAGACAAGTGGCAACATAGCCGTAACAGATGAATTTGTAACGCGCTTTCTTGATTTTACTGTTGGCTTTGAAAAAATATTTCATATCGATTCGCAGGTGAGCGAATCGATCCTGAATAAAGCCACGTCGTTCATTACGGAAAAAAAATCAAGCGAGACAGATTCAGAAGAGATCAGAAGCATTAAAGGTCTGATACGTCGCTGCGAAGCAAGAGCTACCTGCAAATATGTGGGGCTTAAAGAAGAACAGATACATTTTATGAACCTGCCTTTCTATGAAACAGGTACCATAGAAAAGAAACCTATGAGCGAAGCAGACATACAAATAACGGTGGAGCTTATGCGCAAAATTAAGCCACAGCAGGTTTTTTGTGCCGGTGATCTTGCCGATCCTCATGGCACTCATAAAGTTTGCCTCGATATTGTTTTAGCCGCTATTGAACACATGAGGAATGAAGGCGATGAGTGGCTGAAGGATTGCTGGGTTTGGTTATACAAAGGAGCATGGGAAGAATGGGACATCGCAGAAATAGAAATGGCAGTGCCGCTAAGTCCTGACCAGGTACGAAAGAAACGTTACGGGATTTTTATACATCAGTCGCAAAAAGACAGTGTACCCTTCCAGGGAAGTGATACCCGAGAATTTTGGCAACGCGCAGAAGAGCGTAATGCAAACACTGCGGATCTATATGCCAGGCTGGGGCTTACAAGGTACGCCGCAATGGAGGCCTTTGTAAAATGGAAAGGCTAACACCGTTAATAGTAGGTTGCGTATGGCTTCCACTTATTTTCCGAAATATTATATTCCAGGGCGGGAGTTGGAATTTTAAAAATATTGATCCACGAAGGATAACTTATATTTTGATTGGCAGAAAATGCTCCCCCGATTGCAAAGAACAACTTACGATCACGGCTAAACGAAGGGATGACTTTTCCATCTACTTCCATGGGATTCGTCACAGCGCCGGTCATCCCGGTTGCTCCATATCCAAAATCGACAGCAACCCATTTAGGGATTTTTGCTCTCCGGAAAAATGACGAGATGTTGAACGACATCCAGTAGCTCTGGCCATTGTAGTCCTTGAGCATTCGCTCGGGTAAATTGCTTCCCAATTCAGCCGGATTATATTTAGCAAATAAAGTTGAATGATACGAATATTGTAGTAAGATTTTTTGCTGACCCCACAGTACCTGCTGTACTCCAAAAATTGTGATTCCCGATGCGTTCGCCGACATGTCGCCGGGAGAAAATCCCCACTTCTGCGAGAAACCGTCCGAAATTTCAATCATTGACATAAACGCAAACGCAGTGCCTATCCCCGTCCATAGAGAAGCGGTTTTATTTACGCCGGCCCACCGCATCACATTGTACTGAAATGCTGCAATATTATACGCTGTAGTAGCGTGACCTGCTTTGTCCATGTTCAGCCATTCCTTATTATCATTGAAAAAATGAAAACGGCTGTGCGGAAATTTTTTATACCAAAGATATTGCAGCCCTAAGGTGGTAAGCGCCGTTACGCCGGTTTCACTAACCAGCGCTATAGTAAATCTTTGCCTGTCAAAAGCAGGGGACGCAGGAAGAAATCCTTGCGCATGCAGACTCTGTGCGCTTGCTGTGGACATCGTTGTGGCGAGCATCATTATGCATAACAACAACCAATTCCGGACCGGACTCGATTTAATGTGGTCAAACATCTACCGGTACACTCGTTTGATCCTCATCGGGGTTATGCAATACATCTACTTTCCGATAAGCTTTTGCAAAAAAATGAGGGAATATCAGGATGGAAAAAAACATGGCACATAAGATGCCGCCAATCACAACCCGTGCAAGTGGCCTCGAACTTTCCGAACCAATTCCATGGGAAATGGCCGCGGGCAATAAACCAATTGCTGCCATGAGTGCAGTCATCATCACAGGCCGAACCCGTTCTGTTACACCAGTTCTTATAGAAGTATATAAAGACTGTTGATGACCTTTCCTTCTCAGATCAAGATTGTGCTTAAATTCTGTGATCAGCAATACTCCAAACAAAATACAAATCCCAAACAACGCAATAAAACCAATCCCCGCCGAAATACTAAAGTTGGTTCCCGTGACAAACAAAGCAGCAATGCCGCCAACAATAGCAAACGGAACGTTCAGGAAAACCAACCCTGCATCTTTAAAATTTCCAAACATAGAAAACAACAAGAGAAATATCAATAACAAGCTTATCGGCACCACCTGTTCTAATCTTTTTTGCGCACGCTGCTGATTCTCGAAATCACCTTCCCACGTCATAGTGTAGCCGTTTTTTAATTTAACTGCTTTGCTCACTTTTTCCTGTGCTTCTTTTATCGCGCTTCCCATATCTCTTCCTCTTACTGAAAATTTTACTGCCGAGTATCGTTGATTGGCATCTCTGAAGATAAGGCAGGGACCGGTTTTCACTGTGATGTTCGCAATTTCCTTTACAGGCACTTTTGATCCGCTCTCGGTTGGTACCATCAGGTTGCCGATATCGGCTTCCGATTTTCGATATTCTTCGGGTACGCGTATCCGAATGTCAAACTTTTCGATGCCCTCGTACAATTCCGAAGCGGCCTTACCTCCTATCGCCATTTCAATTACCGCATCGGCATCAGCAGTGGCAACACCATATAATGCCATCTTTTGCTGGTCGAGGTCAATATCCAACTCGGGTTGTCCGAGATTTTTTATTACGCCCAAATCCTCAATACCGCGAACTGTTCGCAGTATATCATACACATCGTTGGCTTTGTCCTCCATGTAATCAAGAGAGTCGCCAAAAATTTTTACCGAGATAGAACCTTTTACGCCGGAAACCGCTTCTTCGATATTATCGGTAATGGGTTGAGAGAAGTTGAGATCGGCGCCCGGGATCACAGAGAGTACTTTGTTCATACTGTCAATTAATTGTTCCTTCGAAATGTGCGGCTTCCAAGAATCTTCGGGGTAGAGCACTACGTCAAATTCATTGTTATAAAAACCGGTAACATCGGTTCCGTCATCGGGCCTGCCCGTTTGTGAAACGATATACTTCACCTGCGGAAACAGAATCATTTTTTGCCGGACAAACTTTGCTACCTGTACCGACTTTTCAAGCGACACACTATATGGAAGCTGTACCCTGAGCCAGATGGCACCTTCGTCTAATTCAGGTAAAAACTCTGATCCCAAAAATTTAAAAGAAAATAATCCTATTGCAATTACTACTATTGAAACAATGATGGAAGTGTTTTTGTGCTTTGTAGTGAATGCAAATCCTTTCAACATAAAGCCAGTAAGAAAGTGGACAACGGGGTTTTTCTTTTCATGAATATTTTTCCTAAGCAATAAACTGATTAATACAGGCACCAGGGTTAAAGTAATAATTAATGCTCCCAACAATGCAAAACCAAGCGTATAGGCAAGCGGAGAAAAAAGTTTACCTTCTACTTTTTGAAAAGAAAAGATCGGAAGCAATGCTGCGATAATTATAAGCTTCGCAAAAAAGATAGCTTTACCCAATTCGGCGCCTTTATTTTTTATAAGACCAAGTTTAATTACTTTATTAAACCGATCCATGCCCATGTCCATTGCTTTGTGATCAAGCGCCACAAAAATTCCTTCGACCATAACGACCGCTCCGTCTATGATAATCCCAAAATCCACGGCACCAAGGGACAAAAGATTAGCTGACATACCCATCAACCGTAAACAAATAAATGCAAACAACAACGCCAATGGAATCACGATGGACACGATCAATGTTGTTCGCCAATTGAACATAAACAGCGACACCACCAGCGTAACAAGCAAGATGCCTTCTATCAAATTGTGCAATACCGTATGCGTAGCATAGTGAATAAGATTTTCACGGTCATAGTAAGGGATAATCTTCGTATCGGGTGGCAGTACCTGGTCATTCAGCTTTTGAATTTTTTCCTTCAGCGCCTTCATGACGTTGGTTGGGTTCTCTCCTTTTCTCATCAGTACGATTGCCTCCACCACATCATCTTCATCTGTGATCTTTCTCACGCCTGCAGAATCAACAAGTCCGTCCGTTCTGCCTACATGACCTAATCTTGGCAAATTGGAAATCTCCACATCGGCAATATCTTTTACAAGCACCGGTATTCCATTTACGTTTTCAACTATTATATTTTTTATTTCATTGATATCATTGAGCAAGCCGATACCGCGCACTACATAAGCCTGGTTGTTTACATTCACCACATCGCCTCCTATATTAATGTTACTTTTTGCTACTGCATTATATACGTCCAATGCCGTGATGCCGAGGTTGCTGAGTTTCCCGGGATCTACTCTTATTTCATAGTCCTTCGTTTCACCTCCAAAACTTACGACATCGGCAACGCCAGGCACTGCTCTGAGTTGCCGGTCGATGACCCAGTCCTGCATTGTCTTCAATTCTCTTACATCGCGAACCTTGCTCCTCAGTGTGTAACGATAAATTTCACCTGTAGGACCTGTTGGTGGTTGTATCTGCGGAGTGACCCCCGGCGGCAAACCGGCATTTTGAATCAGATCATTTACCTGAATTCTTGCCTGCTCGTTGGTTACATTATCATCAAAAACAAGTTTTACATAAGAAAGCCCGAATATGCTGGTAGAACGTAAACTTATTTTTTTCTGAACAGGATTCATTGAAATCTCAATCGGGATGGTGACGAACTTTTCAATTTCTTCCGCACTCCTTCCCGGCCATTGGGTAATGATCGTGATCTCGGTATTAGTTACATCCGGAAATGCTTCAATTGGCATGTTGTCAAATGTGATAATACCAATCACCAATAAACACGCGGTGGCAAAGAGTATAAAATATTTTCGCCTGATAGAGAAGGCTAAAACGGAACGAAGTATCTTAAGCATGCAATAAAATTTAATGGTTAGTCATTCAATGCCTGGTAAATGAGGATTGCATTAGATGCGATCACTTTGTTTCCCGGCTGAACATTTCCTTTTATATAAGTTCTGTTTCCGTTTGAGCCTAATATGTCTACCCGCTCAATTCGAACATCGGAAGGGCTGTTGTAAATCAAAATGAAATACCGGCTTTGGTCGAATATGAGTGCACTTGACGGAACACATATCGCATTATTACCCGTCGGCGTAGTTACATGCACACTCGCAAACATTTCAGGCTTCAATGCATAGTCCGGGTTAGGCAATACCACTCTTACCTTCATTACCTTATTGGTCGGATCCAATACATTCAATACCTGGTCTACTTTGCCACGAAAAACTCTGTCCGGATAAGACAGCGTAGTTACATCAGCGCTGTCACCCAACTTTATTTCTGAAATGTTCGACTCGTATACATTCGCTATGATCCACACATTTTTCAGATCAGAAATAGTGAACAAATTGGTAGCGTTGTCGCTGCGGATCGACATGTTATTATTGATATTCTTTTCCACAATAAATCCGCTGATCGGTGCACGCACTATATATTCGCCGCTGGTATTGCCACCATTGATTTGCAATACCTCTGTTGAACGCTGCAATTGGGCCTGTGCCTGCTTGTACATCTCTTGCGCGCTGACATAATCTTTTTCGGACATCAACCCGCTTTTATACATATCTTCCGCTGCATCCATATTCTTTTGTGCAACGAGTGAATTCGTTTTCGCAGTAACCAAGTCACTTCCATACCCGGCCATCTCCATGCTTTTGATCACGCCAAGAGTTTGACCTTTTTGCACATAGTCGCCTAACTGAACTCTCACCCCTGTGATTACTCCACTGACCATCGGGTAGATCCTGTTTACTTTATCTTCATTAAAAGAGACTTTCCCGGTAAGCGTTAGTGAATTTACTTCCGGGCACTCGGTCACATCATCAATCGCCAATGTTTTCAACAGTGAATCTGCAATCACGTATTTTGAATTCTGCGGGACCGGTTGCGGACTATTGCATGCACCAAGTAAGAAAACTGCAAAGGATAAGTAAGTGAAATATTTATACATCTTCGTGATTTAATGGTCTTGTCTTCTAAAACCTGTTAATTAAAAATTATTTTCCCGGTCGAAAAATTCAGTTGTTCCAAAGCGTTCATTTTATTGTAGCGCAGCTGATTGAGCTGCAAAACATTTTGCTTATAGGAATCGTAGAAATCAAGAAACCCCAGCATGGTGATGTTCTTTTTTTGATAATTAAGCACCACTTGCTCTATCATCTTCCTGTTGTTTGCATCAAAATTGGGATCAAAACTTTGCAGCAATTTTTCTGCGCGTAAAGCAGTAACATAACTCGTACTCACATTGCTTTTCACTTCATCCAGGCCGCTTTCATAATCTACTTTACTCTGTTCCACTGCTATCTGCGCATTTTTTATATTACCCTGGTTGCGGTTAAACAATGGCAATGGGATACCGATGCCGATTGAATTATAATCTTTCACATAACTCCCCAGCCGGTCGTAATTGGCGCCAATAGTAATATCGGGTTTCGCCAAGGCTTTCTGAAGAGTAAGATTGTTTTGATTATACATGATAGTGGCACTCAATCCCTTCAAATCGGGTCGGTATGCAATAGCAGTGTCTAACAACTCCTGGTAATTCCATTTCGATACCACATTTTTGTAAAGCATGGATGTATCTGCATCGGCAAATATGAATATATTAGCAGGTGCCCGAATGATCAGCTTTAATTCGCTTTGCACATTTTCAATGTTCGTTTGCAAGGCGTCATACTCTGCCTGAAGTGTATATAACTGCGATTGAATTCTTAAAACTTCTATTGCCGCCAGGTACCCTTTACTCACCTGCTCCTGCATCGGGGCAATGATTTTTTGTAAAGAAGAAATTTCAAGATCATACAACTTTGATGATTCTTCTAAAAAATAGATGTTGTAAAAATCACTACGCAGAACGTAGCGCAACGTTCTCATCAGATCATAAAATTGATATTGGGCGATGTCTATACCCGACTTTGCCAGGGTGATTGCTTTATTGCGTTTACCTGCTAGCCTTACCAGTTGCGACACCTGGATGTTCATTTCCGGTTCAAAAAAATGGTGATCCTGGAAATTATATACCGCATTAGAATAATCGAACTCGGGATTGTCCCAAAGTTTAGCCGTAATTACAGTAGCTTTTGCAGAATCAATACTGTATTGCTGGGCAATCAATGCAAGGTTTTTTACCAGGAATGAATCTTCTGCCTGTTGCATCGTCATCACCACGCTGTCTCGTGGATGGCCTGGCGGTATTTGGCTTTTGCTCTTTGTGATGCAAATAGTAAATACTAGTGCCAGATAAATTTTGGTCATCAATAAATTTTTGCTTGATCAATAAAAACGGAACGACGCTATTCATCCATGATGAACATGTCATAAAGACCGGAAGAATGAGAAATTACTAGCAGCTTTTGGGAGGTGGAGGATTGATTTCCTTTATAAACTGAAAGGCGTAGTTATCGGTAAAATTGGAATAAATTTTTTTTGAAGGAGATTCAAAAAAGTCAATGGTGATCGGCACTATCTTCTGGCATACCAGTTCAAATTGTTTTTGCATTTGCCATTCTTTCTGAGGTCTGTTCTTCGTTTCCGGGATAGCATTTTCGTGTTTCAAAATTACTTCCGCCACGAATTCTACATAAGTATCAATGTAATTGAAGTTGTCTGCGTTGGGGGCGTTGGACGGCAGTTGAGCATTCGGTGAGTCAATACTCATATTCAGAATTTGCAAAGCGATGATGAAGGTAAAAAGCTTGCCAAACGTATTTTGGAAATGTCGTATCACTTAAAAAATGCAATATTAGACCAGATATTGTTAATATAATTTTAATTAAGCCGGTTTGCTTCCGTTCTTTATGGAAAGATAATATAACTCCAAAGGCCCGCTGTTATTGTATTTCAGTAAAATCGGAAAGAAAATTTCACAATGTCAAAACAGTTTATGAGAATTTCATGACATTATCATTAAGCACCCCAACACCATTTCAAAAATTCAGGAAATGCTTTACCCCAGGTGGGTACATCGTGTTTGCCATCTTTTAATTCAAGATAAAAAATATCCTTGCGGGGCTCGTAGCCTTTTCTTACCAACTCTTCTATCAATGCCATGGTATCATCAATAGAATCGATAATACCATTATTATTTCGGTCTTCCGTTTCATCCAATGTACCTGTTTCGAAGAAAAACTTCAAACCCGGATGATAGCGTCCGGTTCGTATGCGGTTGTGCATGATCCTGTCTTTCGTTTCATCAAACAACGGATGATGATGACTTACTTTGCGCCACCAAAGCGAGCCGCTAAAGACACCTACATTTTTGAATTCGTTTGGATGATTCCAAACAGTATCTAATGCACTCAATCCACCTAAAGAAAATCCGCAAAAAGATTTTTCCGCATGTGAGACGTGATGATAATTTTTATAAATAAACGGAAGCAGTTCATTAAAAATAAATTTTTGATACAGGGCCGACTTCGTACCCCTCCCTTTAAAATCCAAAACATGAGCTGTTCCGTATTCGTTTTTTCTGTCAAGGCCACAGCCTATCCCCACACAAAAAAGTGGTTTAATGAGATTTGAAGTATATAAATCAGAAAGAATCTTTTCGAAGTTCATCGTTGCGAGATCCTGTCCGTCATTGATCAGCAGCAGATCCATCTTGCCGTGGAAGTGGTCTGACGCAGGGAAAAAAACGCTTAAGATAACATCCCTTTTCAACAGTATCGAATGAATAATGTGTGTCTCAGCTGTTGCCAGGTGAGCATTTTCTGTTTGCATATGCGACCAAAAATAAATAAAAACATTTTGAAAAATAAAGACAAACCGATAGCTGCAGGGAAAACTAATTTCCCTAAATTGAGAAAAAATCATTCTTTATTTTTAAAAGAACCATTTAAAAGTCAGTTATGAGAAAAATCGGAATACTATTCGGGAAAGAGCGAAGTTTTCCCGAAGCGTTTGTTGAAAGGATAAACAGTAAAAATGCAGATGGCATCACGGCAGAACCTGTACGCATTGATAAGGTGATGCAGGGCGAAAGTAGTGGCTATGCGGTGATCATCGATCGCATATCCCAGGATGTTCCCTTCTATCGGGCCTTTCTGAAAAACGCGGCGCTTTGTGGAACCGCCGTTATCAACAATCCTTTTTGGTGGAGCGCCGACGAAAAGTTTTTTAATAACTGCCTTGCTACTAAAATAAATGTACCTGTTCCGAAAACAGTTTTGATGCCGTCTAACGCTTTGCCTGTTGACACGAGTGATCAATCATTTGCCAACCTCGCCTATCCATTAGACTGGCCCAGTATTTTCAGTTATATCGGCTTTCCGGCTTACATGAAACCTCATGCCGGTGGTGGCTGGAAAAATGTCTATAAAGTAAAAGACACTGACGACCTTTATGCAAAACATGCGGAAACGGGCGAGTTGGTAATGTTGCTGCAGGAAGAAATTGTTTTTGAAGAATACTATCGTTGCTATTGCATCGGAGGTAAATATGTACACATCATGCCGTATGAACCGCGCAATCCACATCATCTGAGATATGTCGCAGATTTTAAACCGAACCAGCAACAACTTGATTTAATGACCGATATTGTTTTGCGAATCAATAAGTATTTAGGATACGACTTTAATACGGTTGAACTCGCATGGCGCGGTGGTATTCCTTACGCAATTGATTTTTGTAATCCCGCACCGGATGCGGAAATCACCAGCGTTGGCAAAGAAAATTTTGACTGGGTAGTGGAAGCCGCTGCAAACTTCGCCATTGAGAAGGCACAGTCCTATGAAGAAGGGAAGAATAATTTAACGTGGGGAGAATTTGTGAGAAGAAGCGCGGACGGAAATGTGTTATTTTAATAAAACAAAAAAGGGGCAGGTGAAGAAACAAATGAAGAAAAGAGACAGTCATTGACCAATCGACATTTAACCATTTGCCTAATCAACTAATCAACAAACAGCATGTCTTCCATTTCATATAAACATTTTACGCTTGGCATAGAGGAGGAATATATGGTGATAGATCCTCAAACCCGGGAGCTAAAAAGTCACGAGCAGAAAATAGTGCAGGAGGGGGAAAAGGCAATTAAAGACAAAGTAAAAGCAGAGATGCACCAGGCGGTTGTAGAAGTAGGTACGGATATCTGTCAAAACATAGACGAAGCATTTGTGGATGTAGCTAACCTGCGTAAAACCATCAGTGCCATTGGGGATGGCCTTGGTTTATGGCTGGGCGCTTCGGGCACACATCCATTCAGTCATTGGCAAAGTCAATTGATTACTGATCATGTCAGATACAATGCCATTGTAAATGAACTGCAGGAAGCTGCAAGAAGCAACCTAATCTTCGGATTGCATGTGCATGTAGGAATGGAAAGCCGGGAAATGGCCATACACATAGCTAATTCGGCACGTTACTTTTTGCCGCACATCTATGCGTTGAGCACTAATTCTCCTTTTTGGGAAGGAAGACAAACGGGCTATAAATCTTTCCGAACGAAAGTGTTTGATAAATTTCCGCGAACTGGCATACCTGATTTTTTCGACAGTATAGAAACGTACGATAATTATGTAAAACTGTTGGTAAAAACAAATTGCATTGATAACGCAAAAAAAATATGGTGGGATCTGCGCGTACATCCGTTTTTCAATACGGTCGAATTTCGTATCTGCGATGTGCCTATGACCGTATTGGAAACAATTACCATTGCGGCATTGTTCCAGGGTATTTGTGCAAAATTGTACAAACTGAGAACACAGAATCTCAACTTCATCATTTACCAGCGGGCATTAATAAATGAAAACAAATGGCGCGCCAGCCGATATGGAATAGAAGGCAGCATGATAGACTTTGGCAAAGAAACTGAAGTAAATACCCGGATATTAATATATGAGTTACTGGATTTTATAGATGATGTTACCGGGCCGCTCGGTATACGCAATACCGTCAGCTACGTTCATAAGATGCTCGAACAAGGTACCGGCGCCGACCGGCAACTCAGAGTATTTGAACAAACAAACAGCCTTACCAGTGTTGTAGATTATATACATGAGCAATTTTTAGCTGGTATATAGACCAGGCTCATTCCATTGGTCGAATATTTTTGTAAAATATTGCTTTTTATATAAATGTTTTCTACTTTTATCGCATACATTTTCATTCGTATTCCGATTACCTCTGTTAAAACTCCCTTGCTTACTTTTATTGCTGTTTGCTTGTGATGCGAATAGTGATTCTAAGAGCTAATCCCATATTTCCTGTTTAAATAAGCCGATTAATTACGTAACATTTGGATGTGAGACGAAAGTGAATCAAAACATTTTGTCTTATTAGAAGCTTTTAAAAACTACAACTATGGAAGCACAAGTTGCACAACAGGAGATCTTGCTGGTAACCGGTACAAGCTTTAGTAACATTAACTTTTGTGAAACCTGCGACGACATGGGCTACACAGATCTTTCTGAAAAAGAAAAACTGGAAGTGGCCTGCTGGAACGGTTTGCTTCCTGTAATGCTTCCTGAAATATTTCGCCAGTTCTCGAAAAGCCGAAAGCTATATCTCTGGGAAATAAGAGAAGGGCAGTCTTTTATTGAGTTAGAGTTAGGCGAAAAATATATGGAATTCGAAAAAGGATTTTCTATAGATCCTTACATGTTTCTGCCTTTGCAAATACTTTCCTGATTCGTCGGCGCGTTTTCCATAAGTTGTTACCATTCACGTTGGTAAGGCATTTACTTTTTTATTTATTTTATCTTTGCAGAATGAATATGAATGGAAAGCGAACATTCCGTATCGCCATCCTCGATCTTTATGAAGGTGCGCCCAACCAGGGCATGAGAGGCCTTCGTCAGATTGTCCATCACTTTGGAAAGGTAAATGATCTTCAGATCGTATTGCATGAGTTTGATGTTCGTCTGCAAAAAAGTGTCCCTGATTTAGGTTATGATGTGTACATAAGTTCTGGCGGGCCCGGCAGTCCTTTGGAAAGTGAGGGCTCTGAATGGGAAGCAAAATACTTTGATTGGTTGCATGAAGTAGAGAAATGGAATGCGAACCCTAATGAGCTAAGGAAAAAACATCTGTTCTTTATTTGCCACTCTTATCAATTAGTTTGCCGCCATTGGCAACTTGCCAATGTCTGCAAAAGAAAATCGACCTCATTTGGCGTATTCCCTATGCATCTTTTGGAAGACGGAAAAGAAGAGCCTGTGTTTGAAGGAATGAAAGATCCGTTTTATGCGGTGGATAGCCGCGACTACCAGGTAATAGAGCCGAGAATGACTATTTTGCATAAAGGCGCAAAAATTTTATGCATCGAGAAGGAGAGGCCTCATGTTCCTTATGAAAGGGCGATCATGGCTATACGCTTTAGCGAATATTGCATCGGTACCCAATTTCATCCCGAAGCAGATGCTATCGGTATGACAATTCATTTACACACTGAAGAAAAAAAGAAAACAGTAATAGAAAATCATGGAGAAGAAAAGTGGAAATCGATGATCGATCATTTGAACGATCCGGAAAAAATCCTGTGGACCTATTCGCATATACTTCCCAACTTTCTCAAGATTGCGCTCAACAATTTGCAGCCCGCTTACATATAATATAGCTTTGGAAGGCCGGCTATCTTATTTTTTATTTAGCTAAAATTTTAAATTCTAATTTTAAAGCTCAAAAATTTATATGATACCTGCGTTACGGGAACAATTCAATAAAAATTTTACTGACAATAAATACCGCGAATTTTTGGATGATTTGAACAGCAAACATCCGGGTCAGATTGAATTTCGCGTAGCGGAGACTCCCATATTTGTGCCAAAAGATTTTACAAATAAAATGCTCGAAGCATGCGAAAGCATTGTGGATTTTATAAAAGAACCCAACTTTAAAGCTCTTACCGACCGCGCCATCCCTGTCGATGAAAATGTTCCGGGAGAAAAAGGTCATGCTCACTTTCTTACGTTTGATTTTGGTATTTGCGAAAAAGAAAATGGTGAACTGGAACCTCAACTCATAGAAATGCAGGCATTCCCGACTTTATTTGGGTACCAGGTATACTACCCTCAGGTAATAGAAAAGCATTTTGATATTCCGGAAAACTTTAGTAATTATCTCGGGGGGTACAACAGTGAAACTTACCTGCGATTGCTAAAGGAAATTATTGTGGGGGACAACAATCCCGAAAATGTAATTCTGCTCGAATTAAAACCAAACGAACAAAAAACGCGAATTGATTTTTATTGTACACAAGATTACCTCCATATCCCGATTGTGTGCCTTACAGACTTAATCAAAGAGGAAGGCAAACTGTATTATAAGCAAGATGACAAAAAGATCGCGGTAAAGAGAATTTATAATCGCGTCATTTTCGACGATCTGAAAAAGATGAAGAATGATCTTGGTGATATTATTGATATTACCCAACCACTGAATGTAGAATGGATACCGCATCCCAATTGGTTTTATCGTATCAGCAAGTTTACACTACCATTTATCCATAACCCCTATGTGCCGGAAACTTTTTTTCTGAATGAAGTGAAACAGCTACCGGGGGATTTGGAAAATTTTGTTTTAAAACCTTTATTTTCTTTTGCCGGCCAGGGAGTGATCATTGATGTTACAAAAGAAGATATTGATAACGTGACCAACCCTGAAAACTGGATATTGCAGCGAAAAGTAAAATACAGCGATATAATTAAAACCCCTGATATTCCGGCAAAAGCAGAAATAAGAATTTTTTATTTTTGGAAAGATGGTATGAACCGGCCGGTACCTGTTACCAATCTGGCAAGACTAAGCAAAGGCAAAATGATCGGCGTGAGATATAATATGAATAAGAAATGGGTGGGTGGCACGGTATGTTATTTTGAAAAATGACGCACTAACACACTAGCAATTGTTGTTTGCAGGTTTTCTAATATCAAAAAGTTTTATCTTTAGCACTCAGCCGTTTACAAAAGAAGATTTCATTTTAATTATTTGGAGGCAGTAAAGAAATATAATGAAGAAGAGTTGGTATCCCTTTTGAAAAGTAAGGACCAGTCGGCATTTTCATACCTCTATGATAATTATTCACCTGTTTTATTTGGTATAATTTCCAAAATGATTTCAGATAGGGAACTGGCAGAAGACGTATTGCAGGAAGCTTTTGTTAAAATATGGAACAATTTTTCCAACTATGATAGTGCGAAAGGACGCCTGTTTACTTGGATGCTCAATATCACCAGGAATTTAACAATTGACACCATCCGAAGCAAGAGTTTTAAGAATCAATCTAAAATCCGCGACGATGAGAATGCCGTAAGTAATTTTAGTGATAAAAAAAATGCTGCGGAAAGCTTTGATGCCCTTGGCATCCAGAAAAATTTAACCCTTCTTAAAAATGACCAACGGGAGATAATTGAGCTCGCTTATTTCAGAGGCCTTACCCAGGACGAAATTTCAAAATTATTGGATATACCATTGGGAACTGTGAAAACTAAAATGCGGGCTGCCATTGTTGAACTAAGAAAAGTTTTAACTAGCTGATTTGAATAAAGAAGACATCATATCATCGGGTTTACTTGAGTTATATGCTCTGGGTATCGCATCTCCGGAAGAGAAAGCGCAGGTAGAGCATTGGCTAATGGAATATCCTGGTCTGAATCATGAACTCCGGGCTATAGAAGATTCATTGGAAACTTACGCACACGCATATGCGAAAGAACCCTCTACACACCTAAAAGATAAGATATTTAAAGAAATCACAAACGATACTGGCAAAAGGGAAACCGGAGATGGGAATCATCGACCAGTGCCCCAAATGATCTATCGTATTCCTGCTTTCTTCAGGCTGTCTGTTGCAGCAATGCTGATTTTATTGATAGGAAGTATTGTACTGAACTATATGTATTACAACAAGTACAGGGAGGCTGACAAAAAATATACCGCTACAAACGAACAATTGCAACAGGCCAATGAGAAATTAAAGCAAAACGATGAGGCCAACGCTGTGATGAAGCATGAACTCAATCTTATGGGTGATAAAAATGCTTTGCCTGTCGTATTAAATGGTACTTCCACAGCCCCCGATGCTTTGGCAAAGATTTACTGGATGAAGAATAACGGCGACATTTACATCGATCCCACAAATCTCCCGCCTGCTCCCGAAGGTAAGCAATACCAGTTCTGGGCCATCATTAATGGCAAACCTGTAGATGGAGGAATGATCAGAACCGAAAAGGGAGTATATCGCATCCAGAAAATGAAATCATTCGGACATGCCGATGCATTCGCCATTACGCTTGAAAAAGAAGGCGGAAGCCCGGTTCCGCATGGAGAAACCTATGCAGTTGCCAGGATTCTTTAATATTGATACTAAGGCAATTTCACTCAAATTCCGACTATTACTTTTTGAAGTTTTACTTTTGCGCAATCTTTGAAAGTAAACTCCATGCTATAGATGTATAATGGCAAAAAAGTAATTGTTGTTCTTCCTGCTTATAATGCAGCAACAACTATAGAAAAAACAATTGCGGAGATACCAGGGGATATTGTGGACGAGATCGTACTGGTAGATGATAAAAGCTCTGATAATACGATTGAGGTGGCCGAAAAGATCGGCATCAAACATATCGTTGCTCATACCGAAAATAAAGGATACGGAGGCAATCAAAAGAGTTGCTACAGGAAGGCGTTGGATCTGAACGGAGATATTATTATCATGCTTCACCCTGATTATCAATACACACCAAAGCTGCTGCTGGCAATGATTTCCGTAATCGGGAACGATCTATACAAAGTTGTTTTTGGCAGCCGCATCCTGGGCAAAGGCGCTTTAAAAGGTGGTATGCCACTATATAAATATGTTGCCAACCGCTTTCTCACATTCATTCAAAACCTGCTAATGAATCAAAAACTGTCAGAATATCATACTGGTTATCGTGCTTATCACAAAGATGTTTTGAATGCCATTCATTTCGAGCAGAATTCTGATGATTTTGTTTTCGATAATGAAATGGTAGCGCAGATTTTTTATAATAATTTTGAAATCGCTGAAATCACGTGTCCTACGAAATACTTTAAAGAAGCCTCTTCTATCAATTTTAAAAGAAGCATTACCTATGGTTTTGGAGTACTGAGAGTTTCGGTTTTGTATTTTCTTACAAAAACTAAAATATATAAATGGAAATTGCTCACCCGCTGAACTATAAACTGCAAAGCAAGACTTACCTGACCATCATCATTCTTTCGGGTATTATTTTTTTTATTCCTTTTTTGGGGAGAGTGCATCTATTCGACTGGGACGAGATCAACTTTGCGGAGTCTGCGCGGGAAATGATCGTTACGGGCAATTATCATCGAGTACAAATAAATTTTCAGCCATTTTGGGAAAAGCCGCCACTGTTTTTTTGGCTCCAGGTCCTGTGCATGAAGGCTTTCGGCATTAATGAATTCTCGGCAAGATTGCCTAACGCAATTTTCGGAATTATCACGCTGGTAACGCTGTTTTACATGGGCAGAAAATATAAAAATCCCCTATTCGGCTTCATCTGGGCCATGAGTTTCTTCGGCACGTTTTTACCACACCTATATTTTAAATCCGGCATAATAGATCCCATTTTCAATTATTTTATATTCCTTGGCATTTATTTTATGTATAAAACCGTAAATCAACAGCCAGGGAGCAAAAATTTCGTGTACCCGTTGCTGGCAGGTTTGTTTATCGGGCTTTCCACGCTCACTAAAGGGCCCGTGGGGTTTCTGGTTTTCCTCATCACCTTTTTTGTGTATTTCGTTTTTAAAAGATTTAAAAATTTTCCTGGTATAAAACAGATTCTTGTTTTTATAGCATTGTACATTGTCGTGTGTTTCTTCTGGTTTGGCCTTGAAGTAATCAACAACGGATTTTGGTTTCTGAAAGAATTTTTATCCTATCAAATCGATTTGTTTCTGCATCCGGTAGCCTCACACGGCGAACCTTTTTATTATCACTTTGTGGTGGTTTCCATCGGATGTTTCCCCATATCCATATTGGCCTTGCCCGCACTGTTCAGCAATAAACAAGGAAAAAATGATTTCAAGCTATTAATGAAAATTTTGTTTTGGTCGGTAATGATTTTGTTCAGTATTACTACCACAAAAATCGTTCATTATTCTTCGCTTACCTACATGCCTTTGGCGTTTCTCGCAGCAGTATACCTGTACCACCTTTTTGAAAATAAGTTTAAGATTAAAAGATACGTTATTGTATTGCTGGTAATTGGCGCATTCGTTTTTTCTTTTTTAATGGCAGCAGTTCCTTATCTCGCCATGCACAAAGATCTATTGATTCCCTATCTGCACGATCCCTTTGCTGTGGCCAGTTTAAATGTACCTGTAGCATGGAGCGGTTATGAGAGCATTACGGGAATCGCCTATTTTTTGCTGGTCCTTGTGGCTGTTGTATTGTTTGCAAAAAAAGAGTGGATGAAAGGAATGCTTTTTTTGTTTTACTCCACAGCAGTATGTTTATTTATCTACCTGATAACCGTGGTACCAAAAATTGAAAGATATTCACAAGGGCCTGCCATCGATTTTTATGAAAGCCTCGAGGGAAAAAATGTGTACGTTTGGCCGATAGGCTTCAAAAGTTATGCGCAATATTTCTATACAAAAAAACCACCCACTCCTGTATACGGCGAAGAAGATGAAAACTTTTTACTAAAAGGAAATATCACCAGGCCTGCGTGGTTCGTGGTAAAGGTTACCAACACTGGTTTCGACAGCACATGCAATGCATGCACGCTAATAAAACAGGAAGGAGGTTTTAAATTTTATGAAAGATTGCCACCGAAATGATCAGGCAACTGCTTTATTAACCAAATCTGCAGCTTCGCTCAATAAGATAGCAGATTGCACTTTCAATCCGCTTTTATCAATTAGTTCTTTTGCAACTGCTGCGTTTGTTCCCTGCAACCTAACAATGATGGGGATATTAATATTCCCAATAGACTGGTAAGCATCTATTACTCCCTGTGCAACACGATCACAACGAACGATGCCGCCGAAAATGTTAATGAGAATTGCTTTTACTTTCGGGTCTTTCAAAATAATTCTGAAACCGGCTTCTACAGTTTGCGCATTGGCAGTACCACCAACGTCCAAAAAGTTGGCAGGCTCTCCCCCACTGAGTTTGATCATATCCATCGTGGCCATGGCAAGGCCGGCGCCGTTTACCATACAGCCCACATTGCCATCAAGCTTCACAAAGTTGAGATTATATTTTGCTGCTTCCACTTCCGTCGGGTCCTCTTCTGTTATATCACGCAGTGCGGCTATATCCGGATGACGCATCAGCGCATTGTCATCAATATTCATTTTACAATCTACCGCGATAATTTTGTTATCGCTGGTTTTAAAAAGAGGGTTTATTTCCAGCATGCTGCAATCGAGCCCGACATAAGCATTGTATAAGTTGGTTACAAATTTTACACAGTTTTTGAATGCATCTCCTTTCAGGCTGAGATTGTAACCAATCTTTCTCGCCTGGAATGCAGGAAGTGGCCCTCCCGGATGCACCCATTCTTTAAATATTTTTTCAGGAGTATTATGGGCCACATCTTCTATGTTTACGCCACCTTCTGTGCTGTACATGATCACGTTTTTTCCTTTACTCCTGTCAAGCAAAATAGACAGATAAATCTCTTTTACTTTTTCAGGACCATCATAGTATACATCCTGTGCTACCAACACTTTATTCACCACTTTACCTGCCGCACCGGTTTGCACAGTCACCAATGTACCGCCAAGAATATTACCTGCGATGCGCTTCACATCTTCTGCATTCTTAGCTACAGCCACTCCTCTTTGATCCGTTCCTTTGATTGTTCCTTTTCCTCTTCCACCGGCATGAATCTGGGCTTTAATTACTGCGAACCTGCTCCCATACTGGCTATTTATATATCGATAGGCTTCTTCTGCCTCGGATACGGTATTGCATGCGATACCTTCCTGTACGGGAACATTATATTTTTTCAATAATTCTTTTGCCTGGTATTCGTGTAAGTTCATGAGAATGTTTTTGGGCGAAGATAAAATCTAATTATTAAATGAAGTAAAGTTTTGAAACAGGAATGAAAGGCTTCATGCAATCGCGCAAATGGTCCCGATCAAAAATTCCTGGCTGCGACATAATAAGGCTAAAAGACTGCAGGCTACTATTCACCCAGCGCTTTCCACACATCGTCAATGTCGATGCTTCCTTCAAATGCCTTTACGAATCTTCCATTCTTATCATACACGATCAGCTTGGGGAAGGTAGTTACGTGATAGAAGGGAACAAAGAAAAATTTCGAATCATATCCCAAAGTGATTTGCGGATAATCGCCAATTTTATAATCTTTTCTGAATGAAACCAGCGTGTTGTAGGGAAGCCATGTAAACATTAAAATTTTGGCTCTGCCCTTTTTAGCAGCGTCTAAATGTTGCAAAATTTCTTTTGCCACATGCTGGCAATGACCGCATTCCGGGCTAAACAACATTAAAAGGACCGGTCTTTTTTTGGCAACATTCTTATTAGTGAATGCCGTACTATCCGGGGCCTTATAAACAGTAAAAGCCGGCATTGCTTCGCGGGTATAAGCAAACGTATCGTTTGCAGCAGTATTGGTTTGCGAAAAGATTTGAGTGGTGGCAAGCAAGCAAATAGATAGAACTAAAAATTTCTTCATTACTTTTTTTAAGGATAAAAATAGAAAAATATCATAAGACGTGCAACCGCTAAGGAATGGAATTTGGCTACCTTACCAACGTCTTAACAATTCACCTTATCAACCATTGGATCATTCGCTTAACTTTGGCGCTATTTAACAAGCTTATGATTGAACAAATAAGTGACGCAGTGACCTTTATCCGGTCAAAACATGCAACGAAGCCTGATGTTGGCGTGGTACTTGGAAGCGGGCTCGGCAGTTTTACCGCACAGATGAAGATAGAATTTGAAATTGCTTACAGTGAAATTCCTCACTTTCCGATGAGCACGGTAAAGGGCCATTCCGGCAGACTTACTTTCGGAGAACTCTCCGGCAAAAAAGTAATTGCCATGGCAGGTAGGTTTCACTATTATGAAGGATATACAACACCTGAAGTTATTTTTCCGATTCGTGTTTTAAAATTTTTGGGAATCGATACTTTATTAATAAGCAATGCAGCAGGTGGCGTAAATCCCGGATTTCAGGTAGGTGATCTTATGATCATCAAAGATCATCTCAGCTTATTTACTTTAAATCCTCTTGTTGGGAAAAATGATGATGTATTGGGACCACGTTTTCCTGACATGAGTGAGCCTTACAAAAAATATCTCATTCAAAAAGCAAAAGAAGGCGCCGCTAAAAAAAACATCAAACTACAGGAGGGCGTTTACGCCGGTGTAACCGGGCCAACGTTTGAAACACGCTCTGAATATAAAATGCTGCGCACGCTGGGCGCAGACGCCGTGGGAATGAGTACCGTACAGGAAGTAATTGCAGCCGTTCATCTTGGCCTGCCGGTATGCGCCATCAGCGTTATTACGGATATAGGTGTCAGGGAAGAAGAGAATGTGATCACTCACGAAGAGGTGCTTCATGCAGCTTCAGAAGCAGAACCAAAACTTACGCTTGTGTTCAAGGAACTAATCTCGCGGTTATAAACAAAAATGAATGAGCCGCAGGAAAGCAATAACAAGTATCCCGATGTTTCGGTTTTTTACCATATTGTTCTTTGCCCAGTTCACCGCAACGATCTTAAACGCCCAGGTTCCCAATTTTATAAGAAATAATCCTATCGGGAATATTTCATCGGGACACGGAAATTACAGGTCGGGTGGTGACTCCCTTGATTTTAAACACAGGGACGATCTTGCCGATTCTATAACGATATATTACCACTATCTTGATTCCTTAAAAAACGATCACCTCGACTCCTCGCTTGGCGACTTTGACAGATTTTATGTAGATCCGGCAAACTATGTTAACCTGGGAAATACAGGAAGAGCTTCTTACCCTGTTTTATTTACGCCAATATTGAAGACCGGATGGGATGCGGGTTTTCACGCGTTCGATCTATATAGGTACAAACTGGAGGATACCCGCTTTTTCAAAACCACCCGGCCATATACTTTACTTACCTACATCCTTTCTTCAGGGAAGGAACAATTGATAAAAATATTGCACACCCAAAACATCAAGCCCAACTGGAACGCTGGTGTTGAATATCGATCCATCATTGCCCCTGGCTACTTTTCTAATCAGAATACGAATCATAACAATTTCCGGTTTTTTAGTAATTACCAGGGAAAACGAAAACGCTATGCCGCATATCTCGTAATAATGACAAACACACTCGCATCTTCAGAAAATGGTGGCATCACTAACGATTCGTCTCTTACAAATCCGAATCTCAAAAAACGGTATAGCGTACCTGTAAATTTGGGCGGAAATACTGGTCTGTCACAAAATGTATTTTCAAACGCGGTACATACCGGAAATGCGTATGCGGATTTTACAGCCTTTGCAAGACAAACGTATGATTTTGGATTAAGAGATTCTATCATTATAAATGATACTACAAAAGAATATTTATTTTATCCAAAATTGCGGCTCCAGCATACCATTAGCTTCAGAACATTCTCATTCAAATTTCATGATGACAAAGTAATGCAGGATAGCTATGGTGCTATTTACGATACAGCCATCCTGCAGGAATGGTACAATCTCAACCTTACCCACGCTACCAACAAATTATTTTTCCTGCAGGACAAATGGAATTTTCTGACAAATGATTTTTCAGTAAAACAGTTCCCCGATAAGAAAAACACTTTGCAGTTCCTGGAGGCAGGCATACGGCTTGAAAACTTTTCGGGCACGTTTACTTCGTCACCAAGGCCGGATTACCTGATCCAATTGTATGGGCCAAAATTTTCGAAGAATTTTTACAACATAGTGTTGCATGGAGAGTATCGAAATAAAACCCGTAACCGAAAGTGGGATGCAGTGCTGCAGGGGGAGTTCTATTCAGCAGGATATAATGCCGGAAATTACAGGGCATACGCAACCCTTGCCCGTGAGTTGAATGCAAAATTTGGTAATGTGCAGGTAAGTTTTGAAAATGTAAACCGCTCCCCTTCTTATATTTTCAACGGGAGTTCTTCTTTTAGCCTGGATAGCAACTCCATCACTAAAAATGAAAACATTACGGTGCTGGCAGTATCGGCTAACAATCCCCGGTTTAGCATCATGGCACGAAATATTTCCATTACCAATTACGCTTACTTCAAAAACTTATATCAAACAGATCAGTTTAACGGCTTAGTCAACATTACTCAATTTGTTGCTTCGACAAAAAATAAGGTAGCCGGTCATTTAAATCTTTATAGTGACTTTATTGTACAGCAAACTGCCGGCAATAACCCCATACGGGTTCCATTGTTTTTTACGCGACAACGTCTTTCTTTCGAAGGAAATTTTTTCAAAAACCTTTTTATTAGCACCGGCCTCGACGTTAGCTACAATACTCCCTACAAACCTTATGGATATTCGCCTCTTGAAGGGCAATTTGTTCCGCAAGACACGACGACTATCAGCAATCTTCCTTGTGTAAATGCATATTTGGATTTTCGTATCAAATCATTCACCGGCGTTGTAAAAGTGGAAAATCTTAACACGGTAAATGTTAATCACGGATTTGATTTCACCAATAATAGTTTTGCCGCTCCGCTGTATCCTACTCCCGGGCTTGTGATCAGAGTCGGGGTGCAATGGGGATTTGTAAATTGATTAACTTTCCTTTATTGAAAAATAAAACCACTATAAGAGACATCACTGAAAACGATAATGGTAAAATCGCATTAATCATTCGTGCATGCCTTGAAGAATTTGATGCTGCCAAACCCGGTACTGTATATTATGACGCAACTACAGATTATTTACATAAAGTTTTTCAAAAAGACAGATCAAGGTATTTTGTTGTGACTATTAATGATGAAGTGGTTGCCGGTGCCGGCATTTATCCAACTGAAGGCCTGCCAGATGACACCTGCGAACTGGTAAAAATGTACGTATCAAAAGAAGCCAGAGGAAATGGCCTTGCTACTCAATTATTACGGTCATGTATAGACGAAGCAAAAAGGAATGGCTATACCAAAATGTATCTCGAAACAATGCCCCAGCTAACCAATGCAATTTCGCTGTATAACAAAAACGGATTCGCATTTATTCCGGTGCAACTGGGAAACAGCGGTCATTGTGGCTGTGACCTGTTTATGTTGAAAGAAATTTAAAAATTAATTACCTGTAGTCACCAGTTCCACCTCTGCAACCGGGCTAAACAAAAACAATTTTCCTCCAATCAATTCTTTGCACACAAAACGCTTCCTTACCTTATTACCTTTAATGAAAACCCGTCCATTTTTTTCTTTGAAAATACTGTTCATGGGAAGCTGCTCCACAAAATAAAAACCCGGCTTGTGCGGATCATACTTTCTCAATATTCTCAATAGGCCCTCTTCGGCACAGGTGCTCGCAGCAGGATTCTTTAGGCTCTTGATGAGTTCCTGTTCAATATCTGCCGGAAACACTTTTTTTTGAATGAACGAAGCCAATATATTTCCAAATTCATTTTTCCACTCGGCACCATGTGCCTGAATACGATGCCCGTACTTTTCAAATGCCAGCAAATGGCTCAGTTCATGCAGAAGAGTAATAAGAAAAGCGTATTTATTCAGATTACCGTTTACGCTTATACGATGATTTTTATCGTGATTCCGGTTCCGGTAATCACCGAGCACCGTTCTTCGTTCACGCGTTACCGTTAGATGCACTTTATAATGGTGCAGGTAGTCAATTACCTCTTTATAAGTGTTGTCGGGCAGAAAAGCGGATAAGTGATGTAACGGCGTTTCTTTCTTAGGCATCTGGTTTTTTCCCGGTTAATTTCATGAGTTGCCGTATTTCAATGATCATGTAAACCACATATAGCCCCAGAGAAGTGAAGAGCGCAGGCCGGTTGATCTTTCCTTTATGTACAAAAAGATACAGCGACAACACGATTATGATCACAAATAATTTAAGTAATAACGAGGCATATACACTACGCAAAAAAGCCTGCGTATTGGAGGACCGCAATCCCTGCATTAATATGTAAAATCCTGCAAGCCCCAGCACAAATAAAACCAGGTTGGCCACAAGCAGCAATCCAATATCAAAACCATGGCGCTGTAGAAATCCTTTGAAAATAAATACCAGTCCATTTACCAAAATAAACACTGCCAGTACCGCAGCGGACTTATTATACATTCCTTTCATTTCTTTTTCGAAGTCTCTTTAAAAATATTATACATCATCCCAAAAATAACGATCAAAGGTAACAGCCATACCAACAATGGGAACGAAAGTTTTATCCACCCGTCTGCCTTTAAACCAATAAAAACAGCAATACCAATGCTGACCAGGAACTGCATCGCCAATCCCGCATAGCGCATCAATTGCTTATTGCCATCGTTATTACTTTTCAACATCTGCAGTTAATCAGGTGATTTCTCTGCATTTTTTAGGTGCAGCAGGGTCGTATCCGGCGGAACAATATTGCCTTTCAGTACCTTTTCAATGTTATCAATATATTGTTGTTTTTGAATGAGGTTTTGTTCCAGCGAATCCACTCTAATCTTCAGTGTCTCAAATTCTTTTATACTTTGCGGATCCCCGTAACCGGGAATGTATAATTTTAAAGGCGTAAACATGATCAACGCAACCGTGAGGCCGACCAACAATAAAAAAAGAATGCTCAAAGCCATATAGACACTCCACCGGGTTAACTTAAAATTAATCACTTCATCATATGTATCCTCGTTCAAAATAATCAACTTGTACCGGCTTCGCAACCGCTTCAATGTGGAATTTACCTCAGGTAACGCCATACTAATATTTTAGGTTGTTAAAAATGAACAGGCCGTTGATTTATTATGAATTATAGCTCAAAATAACCGTATTTTTAAAATATTTTTGCAAAAATGAAGTTTCTATAGAGGCAAAATTCGCATTATCCTTATTGATACTCCTGAAAAAAATTTTAATATTCATGAACTCCCGGATCATTAGATCTCTTCTGCTTCTATTTATTTGCGCGTTTCTTTTCCGGGATGTGCATGCCCAATTGGGAAAAATAACTATTGACCTCAACAAAGACAAACCAAAAAAGTTTGAAAATCAAACCCTGAGGTCTGAAAAGACAGGCAATAAAAAATTTACGGTACCAAGGAAATTTATTCAGAATACTACCTCGCATTACAATTATTTCTATAATGCGAATAACAAGATTCGGGAAGTGATCGAAAGGGCACGGATGGCAAGCAAAGATGACTACACCAAATTGCTTCCCTTTTACAGCTATTCGCTCGACAATACAGCAGCGCAGAAGAATGATCTCGATTCGGTTATTTCTAAAGCAACTACCGGCATTCTCATTCACGACCTGCGGACCAACTGGGTTGATAATTTCTATTTGCTCATCGGCGAGGCATATTACCTGCGAAAAGATTTCGATTCTGCCGCGATGACATTTCAGTTTATTAATTACAACCTGTATCCGCATAAGAAAAAAGATGATGATCAGCTCATCGTTGGCAGCAATGAATACGGACCCAACAGTGCTATCAGTGTTTCGAGTAAAGAAAGCCCGAAACTGACTGATAAGATTTTCACACGACCTCCCAGCAGAAATGATGCGCTGGTATGGCGGGTTCGCACCCTGATCGATATGAATGAAATGTCGGACGCAGCCGGACTCATCAATACACTACAAAATGACCCTAATTTTCCCGACAGGCTGAAAGCGTCGCTCGAAGAAGTGACCGCTTATTGGTTTTTTAATCAGCAGATGTATGATAGTACGCTTGCACATCTTAAGAATTCTATGCCGGCTACACTCGATGAAGAGGACGAAGCAAGGCGTGAATTTTTGATGGCGCAGCTGTATGAACAAACCAATCAATTGGATGACGCTTCTACATACTATGACAAGGCAATGCATCAGACTACCGATCCGCTAATGGATATTTATGCTAACCTCAACAAAGCGACGATGCTGCGGAGCCACGATCCGGCTGAGATCGATAAGAGCATCGCCAACCTTGTCCAAATGGCGAGAAAAGATAAGAATGAAGACTACAGGGATCTCATCTATTATTCTGCCGCAAAAATTGCGTTGATAAAACCCGATACATCTTCTGCAGTTGTCTTTCTCAAAAAAAGTACGCATTACAGCACCCCGGATAATATTGAAACGAAAAACAAGGCATTCTTAGCTCTGGGCGACATCAGCTACAAGCAAAAAAATTATCAGGATGCGTACGCATTTTATGATAGTCTTCAGTTAAGTGACACATCCTTGCACAATGTGGCAGATATTCAAAAAAGAAAAGCTGCATTGGCCGTAATCGTAAGTTATTTAAAAGTAATTGAGCGAGAAGACAGCCTCCAGGCAATCGCCGCCATGTCTCCGGCAGACAGGGAAATCTTTTTGAAAAAGCTTTCAAAGAAGTTACAAAAAGAATATGGCAGCAAAAATGACACCATTTCAAATTTTGTGCTGCAGGATCGATTTAATGGCCGCGATGTGTCTACCGATCAGTTTGGACAAACCACCAGCAAGAGCGGCGAATGGTATTTTTATAATACGTCACTAAAAGCCCAAGGATATAATGATTTTAAAAGAATATGGGGTAAACGACAGAATACAGATAACTGGCAAAGAAGTGCCGCAATAGCAGGTTATGCAGCAGCAAATTCCTTTGGAAATCCAGATGAAGCGGACACAACAGCAAAGGCCACCGACAGTAGTACAGCAAAAACACCGGCCGATGTAAATAACTTTTTACCTCCCGCCATTCCTGAGCAAAAAGATCTTTCCGTGAAAGGCTTACTCGAAAATGTCCCGCTGACGAAAGACAAGATGGCTGAGTCCAATACAAAAGTGGCGAGATCCCTGTTTGAATTGGGCAAAAATTATCAAACAAAACTGGAAGATTACGCGGCCGCAATCGATGCATACGAAAAATCATTGAAGCGCTTTCCGGACAGTCTTTACGCGGGCGAACTTTACCTTAATCTTTCATTCTGCTATAGAAAGATTGGCGATAATGAAAGAGCGGACTATTATAAAAATTTATTGGTAAATAAATTTGCCAAGAGCAAATACACACAATTAGCATTGCACCCAGAGGCAATGGAACCATCTAAAAAGGATCCTGCCGCTACAAAACGCTATGAAGATATTTATACCCTCTTTATTGAAGGAGATTTTGAAAAGGCGGTAGCAGAAAAGAAACGTGCAGACAGCATTTACGGTGCCAATTACTGGAGTCCTCAACTGTTGTATATCCAATCTGTTTATTACATTAAAAAGAGGGAAGACAGTACGGCAATCAGCATACTGCAACAGATCGTTTCGCAATATCCGAACTCTCCACTGAAGCCCAAGGCCGTCACAATGATTGATGTGTTGAAAAGGAGAAAACAGATTGAGGCATATTTAACCAACCTCAAAATTCAAAGAGAAAAAGAAGACACGGACATTGTAGTATATGATGATCCGCACATCATCAAACGCATGGTGGATACTACCGCACGTAAAGAAAACATGAATCAGGACCGTTCGAAGATCGTAGTTCAAAAAGTATACCTGGACTCATTGAAAAAAGCGCCACCGCCTGTAAGCAACGGCACGTTTACGATCGATCCGCTTTCACCGCAAAATGTGATGATGGTACTTACCAAAGTAGATCCGGTATATATCAGCGAAGCTAAAAATGCGATGACAAATTACAGTGAGGAAAATTTTTACGCAAAGCACATCACTGTTACAAAGGATACGCTCGATAAAGACAGGCAACTGATTATCTTTTCAGAGTTTCCGACGGCAGATGATGCCATAAAATTTATAACCAGGCTTAAACATGATGCGCCTTCTGAAATATCGTGGCTACCTCCGGCAAAATATACACTCTACATTATTTCTGGCGCAAATCTTGATTTATTAAGGCAAAATAAAAATCTCCAAAACTATCTTGACTTATTGAATAAAAAGTATCCGGGCAAATTTTAGTTTTGGTCATTCGGCAAATATTTGGTATGAAAAGTCAGAAAAAAAACAAAACAAAAAAAACAACGATAAAACGATCTGTAAAAATTCTTTGGACGCTGGTTCTCGGGGGAATTATTGCCGCCGTCATGATTTTTGCCGCCGCCTATTTTGGCTTATTTGGAAAACTCCCTTCGCTGCAGGAACTTGAAAACCCACAGGCTGATCTTGCATCAGAAATCTACGGAAATGATGGAACACTGATGGGAAAGATATATACCGAAAACAGAACTTCCGCCGATTTTAAAGATATATCCAAACATGTAATCGATGCACTCGTTTCAACAGAAGACATCCGTTTTTACGAACATTCAGGCGTAGACGCCATCGCCATCGCGCGTGCCATTAAAGGAGTTGGAAGCGAAGGTGGCGGGAGCACCATCACGCAGCAATTAGCAAAAAATATTTTGGGTCAAGGGGGCGGATGGGCCGGCAAACGTATCCTTGATAAACTCAAGGAATGGATCGTCGCTATCAAACTGGAAAGAAATTTTACCAAGCAGGAAATTTTAGCCTTATATCTTAATCGCGTGTCATGGTTAAATGTGTATGGAATACGAAACGCATCTATGGTGTATTTTCAAAAGCAACCCTCCGATCTCACAACCGACGAAGCTGCATTATTGATCGGTATGCTCAGTGGCCCTGGTAAATATGATCCGGTGCGCCATCCTGAAGCGGCACTTGCGAGAAGAAACCTCGTACTGGACCGCGAGGTAACCAACAACGTGCTATCAGCTTCAGAGGCAGAAAAACTGAAGAAAAAGCCGCTCGGAATCAAGTATAAAAAGCTCGATGAGAATGTCGGTATCGCTCCATACTTCCGCTCTGTGCTAACCAAAAAATTAGTCGATTGGTGTAAAACTCATACTGACCCCACCACGGGACGACACTATGATCTATATCGCGATGGCTTAAAAATTTATACCACCATCGATCCCAAAATGCAGTTGTTTGCCGAAGAAGCAGTTGTGAAGCACATGGCTGCAATGCAAACGACATTCAACAGGCAATTGTCCAAAAATGTATGGAAAGGCCACGAAGATATTCTCGAAGACGCCATGAAGCAGAGTGACCGCTGGCACATGATGAAAGAAGACGGAATCAGTGACGCAGACATTAAGAAATCATTCTACGTTCCGGTGAAGATGAAAGTGTTTGCATGGAATTCAAAACGTGAGACAGATACCGTGATGACGCCAATCGATTCCATCAAGTATTTCAAACAGATGATGCAAACCGCATTTTGTGTTATGGATCCCGTTACCGGCGAAGTAAAGGCATGGGTGGGCGGTATTGATTTCAAATGGTTTAAATTCGATCATGTTACAGCAGCAAGGCAAGTAGGCTCTACGTTTAAGCCGCTGTTATATACCTTGGCCCTTACCGACGCAGGCCTTACACCCGAATCGCAATTGGGAGGCAAGGCCATTACTCTGGCTAAGAAAACATTTGACGGGCCCGGCGGAACAATGGCTTACTGCCTCGCTAAATCACTCAACGTTGCCGCTTGGGATTTGATGAGCCGCATCGGCCCCAGGAGAACAGCTGATTTTGCACACCAATGCGGCATAACCAACGACATACCTCTTGTTCCTTCCATTGCCCTCGGAACGGCAGATATTAAGTTGATTGATATGCTTCGCGCTTATACCATGTTCCCAAATCGTGGTTTAAATACACAACCCATTTTCATTTCTCGTATTGAAGACAAACATGGCAACGTGTTGGAATCTTTTACTGCTGAACAGAAACCCGAGATCAGCGAGGTGGACGCGTACACTATGTACAAAATGATGCAGGGAGTGATGGATTACGGAACCGGTGGCGCTATGCGCTGGAAATATAATATCACGAGTGACATGGGGGGAAAAACGGGAACCACCAACGATAATACAGACGGATGGTTTATTGGTTATACTCCGCAGTTGCTTGCGGGTGCATGGGTCGGTTGTGATGATCCGTTTTTGCATTTGCGAAATGGCTGGACACACGGGGGTAATGATATGGCGATGCCGGAATGGGCCTTTTTTATGCAAAAAGTATATGCCGATAAAAAACTCGGAATCGATCCTAAAGCAACTTTTCAAAAACCTGCTGAACTAAACAATAATCCTATTTACGCTGACCAAAATTTTTCCCAGTTGGTCAAAGAAGGACAGGGTAATGATTATGTTCCCGACAATGGAAACGGCAACGCAGATGACTATCAAAATGCACCGACTAATATTCCGGTTGAATCTGAGTTTAATGCCAACCAGGAAAAGGACGACTATTCTGCTCCATCAAACAATAAGGCCGCAAACATTAAAAAAGATACTACTTCTTTGTTGCACGCAAAGAAAGAGGAGGAAAAAGTTAAAAATGAAAACAAACCAGCAAAACCCGCAAGTGATTATTAAGTTATCCTGATTTTTTGATTTTACATTTTAATTCAGTATTTAAGAAATATTTTTGCAGCGAATAATTCCACTGCAAAAATTATCATGTTGAGATCAAAATTTATAGCCACAGCATTCATTTTTATTTTCGTTTTTTCGGATATAGGTCATCTTTTTGGCTGGGGCGAATGGGGTCATAAACACATCAATCGCGCCGCGGTATTTGCGCTGCCGGTGGAAATGCGCATGTTTTATTATAACCACATTGACTTCATTACAGAAGGTGCGGTGGTACCGGATTTGCGAAGAGCGTTACTGAATGACAAAAACGAACCACCAAGGCATTATATAGATTTGGAGAATTACAATGCACCCATTCCTGAACTGCCAAAAACACCTAAGGAAGCTTATCAGAAGTACGATTCGCAGTTTTTGAACCGCAACGGTTATCTGCCATGGTATATACAAATAATGCTGGATAAATTAACAACGGCATTTGAAAGGAGAGACAAATCAGAGATTTTATTTCTCTCTGCAGATCTTGCTCATTATGTAGGCGACGCCCATATGCCTCTTCATACGGCTACCAACTATAACGGGCAGTTGACCGGGCAAAAAGGCGTGCACGCTTTATGGGAATCAGAGATACCTGAACTGTTTGGCAATAGCTATAATTTTAAGACGGCTGATGCACAATACATAGTCAACATTCCGGAATATACCTGGAAGATGATTGCCCAATCACATTCACTTGAAGATAGTTTGCTTGCCGATGAAATGAACGTGAGAAAAGAATTTTCCAACAAGGATATGTATAAAAAAGATACTTCCGGAAACCTGGTATTGTCTTATAACCAGCCGGTATATTCTACAGCATATGCCCGCAGATTTAATGATTCCATGCACGGAATGGTAGAACATCAATTGCTATTATCCATTCAGGATGTGGCAAATTACTGGTATACTGCATGGGTAAATGCCGGAAAGCCAGATCTTCTTTCTCTCGACGATGCACACTTAACCAGGCAAAACCGAAAAAACTACAAAAAAGAATACAAAGCCTGGAGCAAGGGGAAACTGCTTAACCTGGGCAATGATAAAGAGTCGGACTAATATGAAAAAAACACAATTGGACTTAAAGCGGGTGGCATGCAAATTTATACAGCTATCGCGTATAAAAGACACAATCACAAAAAAAATTAATCACTTCTATTGCACCTGAGAATAATTTCCCGGCTACTCACTAAAACGAGCCCGGAATAGCTCATTGTGTCCGGCGGACACATTTTTAAAATCAGCAAAAAAAGATACCCGAATTTAGAATATCCTGGCTCAGGCAATGGGGTAAAAAACCTGCTAGTACCAAAGAGGGTTTCTTCTTGACCTTTTAATGTAATTCTTAACATTCATCCAAAAGGCAAAGAAAAGATATATAATAACGGGAGAACCCAGCGTAAGAAAGGAAATGTAAATAAAATATCTCCTTATGACCGATGTGGCAATTCCGATCCTCTCCCCGATTGCAGTACAAACACCGAACACCTGCCACTCAATAAAGTGCTTGATCTTATACATGTCTCAAATTTAAAAAATATTCCGCAGAAGTTACGATAATAACAAATTTTTAAAACCAGAATAGTTGCTTAACGCTAACCCACAATTTTCATTGCGTTATAAAACCATCATCTGAATTTTAAGTAATTTTGGCGTGTTGCTAAAATCATCTCAACCAATCAATTTGATAAAAAAATAAAATAGTACGACAATGATTTTTGACCTGGACATGATAAAAAAAATTTACGGCGGTTATGCAAATAAAATTGCAGCAGCTCGTAAAGTAGTGAATCACCCGCTTACGCTTACAGAAAAAGTTTTATACGCTCATCTCTGGAAAGGCAATGTAGATAAGGCTTACGAACGAGCTAAGGATTATGTTGATTTTGCACCCGACCGCGTTGCCATGCAGGACGCTACGGCACAAATGGCTTTGTTGCAGTTTATGCAATCGGGAAGAGCCAAAGTATCTGTTCCTTCCACGGTTCATTGTGATCACCTCATACAAGCCGAAGTAGGTGCCGCAGCAGACTTATCAAGAGCAAAATCTCAAAACAAAGAAGTGTACGATTTCCTTTCTTCTGTTTCCAATAAATATGGAATTGGCTTTTGGAAACCCGGCGCAGGAATCATTCACCAGGTGGTGTTGGAAAATTATGCGTTCCCCGGTGGCATGATGATCGGTACAGATTCGCACACGGTGAATGCAGGCGGCCTGGGAATGGTAGCAATAGGTGTTGGTGGCGCAGATGCATGCGATGTGATGGCAGGATTACCATGGGAGCTAAAATTTCCGAAACTGATTGGCGTGAAGCTTACCGGTAAACTCAGTGGCTGGACCGCATCCAAAGATATTATTTTGAAGGTCGCCGGAATTCTTACTGTAAAAGGTGGAACAGGTGCTATTCTCGAATACTTTGGTGAAGGCGCTACTTCACTTTCATGTACCGGCAAGGGCACCATTTGCAATATGGGAGCAGAGATAGGAGCAACTACTTCCATTTTTGGTTATGATAAAAAAATGGCTGATTACTTAAGAGGAACCGGAAGAACCGAAGTAGCTGATTTAGCAGATAAACTTGCAGATCATCTTACCGGCGATAAAGAAGTGTATGCAGATCCTGAAAAATATTTTGACCAGGTTATTGAAATTAATTTATCAGAATTAGAGCCACACATCAATGGTCCGTTTACTCCTGATCTTGCATGGCCCATTTCAAAATTTGCTGCCGCAGTAAAAGAAAATGGCTGGCCTGAAAAACTCGAAGTGGGCTTAATTGGTTCATGCACCAATTCATCCTACGAAGACATCACACGCGCTGCATCTATTGCGGCACAGGCCACAGATAAAGGCCTGAAAGCAAAATCAGAATTTACAATCACACCGGGTTCTGAACAGGTTCGCTATACTGTAGAACGTGATGGCTATTTAGATACATTTGAAAAAATGGGCGGTGTTGTATTGGCAAATGCATGCGGCCCCTGCATTGGCCAGTGGGCAAGGCATTCAAAGGACCCCAACAAGAAAAACTCTATTGTAACTTCTTACAACAGAAATTTTGCAAAAAGAAATGATGGCAATGCAAATACACACGCGTTCGTGGCATCGCCTGAGTTGACAACAGCTCTGGCCATCGCAGGTACACTCGCCTTTAATCCGCTTACAGATTACCTTACGAATGACAAAGGAGAAAAAATAAAATTAGAGGAACCAAAAGGTATCGAATTGCCCGTTAAGGGTTTTGCGGTAGATGATGCCGGTTATCAGGCACCTGCGGAAGATGGTAGCAACGTAGACGTAATTGTATCTCCAACCTCGGATCGTTTGCAGATACTGGAGCCCTTCCCTGCATGGGAAGGAATTAACCTGAGCGGGCTGAAATTGTTAATCAAAGCGAAAGGGAAATGTACCACAGACCACATCTCCATGGCAGGTCCGTGGTTGAAGTATCGCGGGCACCTCGATAATATCTCTAACAATATGCTTATCGGTGCAATAAACTATTTTAATGGAAAAACGGACTCCGTAAAAAATCAGCTGACCGGCGAATATGGCTCCGTTCCTGCAACACAGCGTGCCTACAAGGCCGCCCGTATCGGATCAGTAGTAGTAGGCGATGAAAATTATGGAGAAGGATCTTCGAGAGAACATGCTGCGATGGAACCGCGTCATTTAGGAGTAAGAGCGGTGTTGGTAAAATCATTTGCACGCATTCACGAAACGAATCTAAAAAAACAGGGAATGCTTGCACTCACTTTCGCCAACAAAGAGGATTATGAAAAGGTACAGGAAGATGATACGATTGACATCACGGGCCTGACGACATTTGCTCCGAACAAACCGCTCACCGTGGTGCTTCATCATGCGAATGGCACCACCGATAGCTTCCCGGTAAATCATACCTACAATGAACAGCAGATTGAATGGTTCAAAGCTGGTGGCGCATTGAATATCATAAGAAGAGAATTTGCGGGATAAGTAAATAATAAAAAAATATGCAGCGTAAAAAAGCGGGACTTCTTGCTCCGCTTTTTAGCTGAATGGATGTTTCACTTCAACTTTCTTGTCTAAGAATCTCCCGTACTTCTTTGACTCCTTTTTAAAGGAACTAATTGCAACGTTGCTTGCTTCTTTAAAAAATTGTGCTTCAACAATTACATTATCCTTTTGGATATTCCTCTTCCAAACCCCAATAACTTTTCCATTCATTACCATTACCGGCCAAAATATGCCGTTGCTTGAAAAGGCTTTCGAATGATGCTCGTGTGGAATTGCCGGTGTTCTGTCTCTATAGCTAATGATATATTCATCAAAAGCAGGCAGTAAGTGAAACGATAATCTACTTTTCACCTGTACGGAAAATGAAGAGGGCAGCCAATATTTTTTTGCCTTAATGATTTCCGGGATAAAGCTCTTTTTTACCATCTCCAAACCATGCCGTGCATCTGCCGCCGGCAAACCTGACCACCAGATAAAATCTTCCACGGTTGCCGGGCCATGGCTTGTAAAATATCGTTCAGCGAGTTTAGCCAGCGCTTCTTCTCTCGTTATAGACTTTGCTTTTTTTACTCTTTTTTCAAGCAAGGCGTATGTATGATTTTTACCCTTCCTGGATCCACTGCAAATAATCCCGTTTAATTCTGCATGCTCCATTAAATGAAGAGATTGTAAACTATTTGGTACAATCCCTGCTTTTTCAAGCTCAGCGATCAATTCAGCTCTTGTCAGGTGTTCTCCCGGTTCTAAGGCTCTTTCAATAATAGAATTGCTTTTCGAAAAAATCTTTTCGTTTAACCCCAACTGTCTTTGCCTCGATTTCATTGCCTGATTCAAGTGAGGCGCGGTAAGTTTCAGCATCCAGAGAATATCTTCGGCAGCCACAAAATGCCAGGTAGGTCTCAATACGTGAGTGCGAAGAATTTCTCCTTTGTTAAATGCATCTTCAATTATTGCATCAGTGGCCCCCGGCAGGCGCAAACCCATAGCCCATTTCGCCATATGATAATCCTGCGCCTGCATAGCACCCATCCAGCTAACAATTTCTTTTGGAGTTGTAAATGCTGTTCCTGCAACCTGTTGGCACACCAGCCGGGCATTTGATATATCTTTAAAATCCATTTTCATTATTGAATAGTATCATCAAATTAATCAAAAAATAAAACCCTGGCACATTACTACCAGGGTTCCGAAATAAAATTTTAAAATAACTTAGTTTCTTCTTCCACCAAACATACGAAGCAGGAACAGGAAGATATTAATAAAGTCAAGATAGAGCGTTAATGCACCGAATATTGAAACCTTTTTAATATCCGCTGCACCGGCATCGCTTACTTCTATGCTCTCTCCTATTCTTTTCAATTTTTGTACATCATACGCGGTAAGACCGGTAAATATCATCACGCCGATGATACTGATAAGATAATCCAGTCCGCTGCTGTGAAGGAAAAAGTTGATCAACATAGCGATGAGAATTCCAATCACTCCCATGATCAATATTTTACCAAATTTGGTAAGGTCCTGGCGCGTAGTGTAACCCATTACTGCCATCACGCCAAACATAGCTGATGCGGAAAGGAAGCAACCAAGAACTGAGCTTGAAGCAAAATGTAACAAGATAAAGCTGAAAGTAATTCCATTGATGATGGCGTATGCAATAAACAGCACCATCATACCGGTCGCCGAAAGCCTGTTGTATCCAAACGACATAATCAGCACAAACACTATCGGGGCAAATATGGTTAATTTGCCAAGCCCCGTCAACCCTGTAGGCGATACAAGATAGCCAAGCAGCGATTGATTCGATGCGAACTCCCATGCAAAGAATGCAGATACACCTAACGCAATGAACATAAGTAAAAATACATTGGCTACAAAAGATCTGCTGGTGACCTGTTCATTTACGGGTAAATATGAAACCTGTGATAAATTTTGATCGTTGTTTGTAATATCCATTATTTCGAAGTTTTGGTAAATTTAGCAACGATTCACCAAAATTTCAATTGTGTGATAAAATTTAAGCTTTTCTAAAAACAATTCACCACTGTTTAGATGCATGCAAAGATGTTTCTCCATTTTGCCCGCATTTTTTAAACCTGATTGAAGCTTTTCAAGCAAATCTGTGAAGCAAAATGATCTTCGGTTATTTAGACGAAGGCACTAAATTGTATAGCATGTTTTTATCTGATTTACCATATCCTGCAGGTATTTCAAATAGCGAAGCAGGAAGATTTTTACTTACTGCCTTTATCTGCAACATTTCCATCGAATAGTCATCACCTTTGGATTCGATCTTTACAAAGAAACCCTCACAGGCCGCCTGTTTTAATGTTTCGATCATATCAGGTTTCAGGTTTTGCATTGTCATATATTTTTCCAATAGTGCATACCCGGGCACTTCGGTGCTTGTCCACACATCGAACGTTGTGGAAGAATTGAAATATTTTGTATTCATCGACGAAGTTACTTTTGAATGAATGCTATTATATCCACCCACTTTCTCATTGCCAACTTTAGAAACCGTGTAGGTATCCATATCCGAATTTATAAGAGAGGTATCTATTACATTTAAGGCATACGTTTTAGCAACCGGATCAAGTGATATGCTGTATCGCGGTTGTGTTGCCTGCCCTATCGTAATAATTTCATCGCTCATGGCGCCTGGCAGATTCATTCTCATTTCGTTTCGTCCATAGCCGGCACCAGTAAAATACCTTGTGCTCGTGTCCTTATTTGTTCCGTTCTTCGACGTTACAGTGGTAATTTCTTTGTACATGAACCCGCTGCCACCTGAGGCAAACATGAAACTTTGTATCGCAGCAGCTGAGTCTGCAGACGAAACACCCCCGCCGCCAACCAGATTGCCTAAAGCCTTCATAGTAAGGTCTGAGGCCGAAGTGTCGCTGGGATTATCAGTGGCAGCTTTGCCAAAGGCGCTCAAAACCTTGTTCATTGCCGGATTGTCAGATGGAGTTCCATCCGATGAATTATTGTTAGTACCAGAGCTGCCGGTACTGGAACTACCCGAACCGGACCTTACCTGGGTAGCGCTGTCAACTTTATCGAGCAACTTATTAGTAATTTGATCCGCTTTGTTATTAGCCCTGTTTTGAGCCGTTTGTTTTGCGCTGTTCAAAATTTGTTTTAAAAGCTGTGCGTTTGATTTGCCGGCATGTAGCAATGTAAAAATCATTGCAACTGCGAATGAGATAATTAAATTTTTCATTTTGTTATTGTTTTAAGATATCCCATATTCTATAAGCATGGATTTTCCATTACGGGCAAAGATGAGTGTGGAAGAAGGCGGTGCTTAAAAAAACCAATAAACGTATTTTAAAATCGTCCAACAGATTCACGCTGGAATCAGCTATTTTTCTTACTGTTTGAACTCAACTCTGAAAGCAACAATTCTCACATTGCTGAGATTCTTAATCCTGTGCGGCCCTTCCGGTTTCATAAAATGTGCATTGGCCCCCAGACCACCTCCATGCTGACGAATACTGTCTTTTGCGAAATAAACATGCCTTACAGAGTCGTAATCGTACCTGTAATAAATTATATCGTAATGCGAAGTATCATTATCAGGCCCAAACATTACACTTGGATAACGGTGTGTATGCATCGGTTCAAAGCCATAAGGTACTACTGTAACTTCGAGTATTCTTATTTTGTCGTTTTCAAATAACACCTTATGACTATTTGGTGCAGCTTTTACAGCATCGAGACTGTCAGGCCATGGCCATTTTGCCGTATCGACCACCGTACGTTTTACCGAAGAAAATAATTTAGTGCCCAACTAAGAACTTGCGAATAAATTATGCCTTTTCTCATCCGCACATTTTTTCATTCCATTTGAGTTTGTAGTTATCAAAGCCAGCACCATTCCCCCTGCAAATAAGTAATTGATATTTTTATAAAGCTTTATCATGAAAGTTTTTTTTGTGCGTTATAACGGGCAGCCTAAAGCAAACCAGCTAACATTAAAAACAAAATACAGCGATAGCGCAACAACATAAGGAGTAAAATCTGCTTTTCCTTTTTTATCAGAAATGATTAGCATGATAAGAATGCAAATGCCAACGGAAACAGCAATAGTATTTGTGTAGACCTGTTTCATGTATAGCCAGTATCCCAGCGTTCTTCCCAGTGTTGGCGGAATGAATTGCAAAAAAAGACAAATCATGTAACGCATGTGAGCTGCAATATTGCACTTCAGCACATTAATGATGGCAAGTGCATAAAAAATTATAATAGAAAGAGCTTGTGTGAGAGATACAAACAATGATTTAAGGCTTTGAGCCGAAGTTAATTTTCTTTCAAGTCCTTCATAATACTGCTGCCTCATTACTCCAAAGCAGGTAACTATAACCACGGGAACGAGGAAATAAGTAAGCCTTCCTAAAATTTTATGCGCTTTATATTTTTTATACCGGACCAGTATCGGCTGAGCTATTAGAATAAGCGCCCAAAGCATTAAACTGATTGCATGAATATGAACGGTTGTCGTTACCGACTTAAATTGAGGGAATAAGGAAAAGTAAGGATAATAAAACCCGAGTGCAATAAAAACGATCAGGATCAAAAAATAATTCCCGGTATTTTGATAATACTTTTCCATTGATGTTGTAACGATTATTATTGTCCCAGAGACATTTTATTTAGATTTTCACTTCCCCAGGCAAATCGTCAATTACCATCTGTGTTACTCTTTCCCTCATAAACAATTTTCTTCCATAACTTAATTCACGCCAAATCCATTCCACAGGACCGTAGTTAAACTGTCTCAGCCAGAGTTTGCTTATAAATATTTGAAGAACGAAAACAAGAACTGCCACAACAAAATAAAACCAGTATGGGTAAGTTTTCCCGATTGATAAACCAACACCGGAAAACAGGAAGAAAGCTATAATGTTTTGAACCAAATAATTGGTCAATGTCATCTTGCCATAATATTGCATGGCATTAAAAATTCGTTTAAATTTTCCGGAAACATACAGCCACATGATTGCCGATGTAAAAAAAAGCATAGCGCATAAATAAGATATGATGATAAAATTGCCATATTTCAAAAGGAAAGAATTTTTTTGTGATACTATTGTAATTCCTGTTGATACAGCAACAGCCGGAATGGAAAACCAAAATATTTTTCGTATATATTTCTTATTGTCTGATAAGTTTTCAAAGAAACGAATCCTTTGAATATACATTCCCCATAAAAAACAGCACAGCATGACGTACTGAACAAAGATTGCATAGAAAGGCCACGTTGATTGTACCACATAAGAAAATTGAAGGTTATATTTTATTACGTCAAATATATTGTGGCTCATATACAAAGAATATTGCGTGTCAAAATTTTCAATCACTTCATTCGACATGGAAAACCTTGTATATCCATAACTGAAGGGAATAAATACCAGCAGCACAATAGCAAAAGCAAGAACTGTTTTTGTTGATGAGTTCTGAAAAAATAAAAGTATAACACCCAAAACCGCATAGCTTTTTAAAATGTCCCCATCGAAAAAGCAGGAATTAATGAAAGCGATCACGAAGAGCCAAAACATTCGCTTTATAAAAAAGGGAACCGGTTTATGATTTTTTTTCTGAAGATTATTGATAAGTACAGAAAACCCGTAACCAAACAATACGCTTAACAGCAATGCAGATTTTCTGAGAAAAACATAGGTAGCAATATATCCAAGCACTGCATCAATATGGCTGCCATGGGAAAAATCCCAATCCCTGAAGGCAGTATAATTAATTATAACAACACCCAACAAAGCATAAGCTCTCAGGATATCTACAATGGCGATTCGTTGAGATTGTTTAAGAGGTACTACAATGTCAGGTTGCATATTTTTTATATTAAGATTAAGATTATTATCTTTTCTTATCAGGCAGCGCATTCAATAAAGCCATCACTGCCCAGTTAGTGCCTGCAGCAGAGATAAACTGGTTATCATCATAAGGAGGAAAGTCGCTTGGTACAAATGGCTGAATGGGAAATGACCTTGTTGCAACAAACCAGGTGCCCTCTTTACCCTGTGTATTTAATAAATAATTTAATCCCTTCTGGTACACCACACCGTCCGTCTTTTCCATACCGCTTTCGTACAAAGCAAAGAGCGTTTGCCCGGTGGCGTAAGCATCACTTTTTAAAGTAGGTAATTGTGACCAGCCGCCATCTGCATGCTGCATTGACACCAACTTTTCCGCCACTTTTCTTTTATGGTTATTATCGCTGCCACACCACTGCATGCCCAACAACTGAAAAGTAAGTTCCTGCTGCTGATTCGTTTGCACTTTTTCGAGCCACTGCCTCGTCTTTTTCACCAGTTCATCTACCCGCTTTTTTTTTGCGGAAGATGCATATAATTCTATTGATCGTATAGCCATAGCAGTTAGATGTACGTCTCCGGTTTCCAACGGAACTCTCCCTGACTCTGCAAGGAAGGAGCCATCCGGTTTGGCCTGGCTCATCATATAGTCCACTGAAATATCTGTATTGATATCCGGGGGATATTTTGCAGCGTACATGCCCAGCAACAAATAAGGTGTTGGAAAACTAATTGCAAGAAATCGATTTATCTGGTTAGGGTTACAGGCCCCGATCAGTGTATTCTTCATAGCAATATAATTACTCGTAGCAAGTGAATCTATTATCGGGATTCCCTTTTGCATGGCCAACGCAGTAGTTATTGCTGTTAGCGTGTTGTTATGGCAGGAAGCACATTTAAACTTATTATTATTGGTAAATATGTAACCACTTCTTTGAAGAAGTAGAATACTTTTTTTAGCAGATTGTTCAATAACTGCTTTGTCTGTAGTTGCAGGTTTATGCATCCAACCTTCCAATGCAGCCAATAAAAAAATACAGCATGAAAAAATAAATATTGTAGAAAAAATTTTGTTTTTCATTTTATTGTTATTTAAAAGTGATCATTTAGTTACATATTTTTCCAGTATTGCTACTGACGAAGTATTTCCCTTTTCTTCGGCATAGTACAAAGCATCTGTTCCATCAATGGCTTTATCTGAAGCTCGCGCGCCATGTTTGAGCAGAGCCAAAGTCATTTCGGGATCGTCTGTTTCCGATTGCTGAAGCAGGATCAGCGGAGTTTCTCCATGTTTATCTTTTGCATTTACATCAGCCCCGTGATCTATCAAATACATAAAGGATAGCTTATCATGTGCCACCGCTGCAAACATCAGCGGAGTAAATCCCTTAAAGGCATCCAGGCCCTGGGGAATCCATGGATGTACATTTACATTCGCACCATTATCTACAAGCATTTTCAACGTAGGAAAGGTTCGGAATGCGAGTGCGTTGTTTATAGGATAATCTCCAGACGAAACCGAATCGTTGACATTAAAACCGCTTCGTAATAAAAAGCCAAGAATAGAAGTATCACCCGACATCGCAGCATTATAAACGAGATAATTGTCCGGGGCACTTTGCCTAAGGTCGGCCCCTTTGCTTATTAATAAGTGAAACAGTTTAAGGCTACCCGGAATCGCTGCCAGCTTTACTAAAATGCCATATCCGTCAATTTTGTGATTTACATCTGCTCCGCTGTCAAGCAATAGCTTTGTCTTATCCCAATCGGGCACTGCAAGCCATAAAGCAGTTGTTCCGTCCGTTGATTGATAATTGACACTGGCGCCATGCTCAATGAGTATTTTCATTTGATTTGAGGTGCCACTTAATGTTGCCGCCATCAGTGCAGAATACCCATCCAATGAATCATTAACATTGGAGCCATTTGCAAGTTGTTGCTGCAATCGCTCTGAACTTCCGGACCTGATGGCCAGGAAAAGAGCCGAAGTTTTATCCCCAGGCGAAGCAATTGGCTGTGCGGAGATATTATTAAAACACGCTGTCGCAATTATGCACATTAGGGCATCCATTGCAATTCTTCTCATAAAGGAATACATATTTTGATATTTTGAGTGGTCACTGTAAACCTAAGGTCATACAAAGAACATTACCCTGAATAGTCGACGAACAGTCATTAAAAATCGTCACGCGTTTTTGGCTAAATATATATTTTGTCGATAAAACCCACCTGGAACCGGGATGATTTTAACGTGTTGGTGCTATTGTTCATGTTTTCGCGAACCGGGTAACGACTATTTCGTTTTCATCCTTCTCAATCCAGGATTGACGCCAACAATATCATATCTTCTTGCAGTACATGAATCCTCTATGACAACAAATGATACTGAATCTCGGCCATGCCAGGTCATTTTATAGGTACCCCAATAATTGTCCCCACAAGCTCTTGCCACGGCATTCTTTATGGAAAATGTGGAATGAGCAATTTTATAATACCCCCTTTCGCCTACCTGGCCATTTGGCAGCGTAACATTATAGGTACCATCCTTTTTAACATTAACATATTCTCCCGAGTAGGATCCATCGGGTGCAAAAATTATCCATTTACCAACAAACCTGTGTTTTGGGGGACTAAATGCAAACATTACAGGAATAAATAAAAAAAGCAGTGTTGCTTTGAAATGTTGTCTCATAAAGAATATTTAGTAGTAAATAATGATAATGTCGGATCGTAATACACACCCAGCACCTGCATTTTTCGGGCAAATGTTTATAATTCGAAAGTATTGCGCTTATTGCCATCCGGCAATCGCATGAAAATGTTAATTTAATTTCCGGTTGGGTTAATTGAGAGATAGGAGGATGGGGAATTAATTCCGGTAAGTAGAATTGCGAAGCATATTAACTGCATCGGTGCGGGAATGCACATGAAGCTTTTCGTATATCTTTCTTATGAATGTCCGAACCGTTTCAATGCTAATGTTCATTCTATCGGCAATCTCTTTGTAAAGAAGGCCCTTTGAAAGCGCTTCCAATACTTCGCGTTCACGTATCGAAAGAGTTGCTAGTGATTTATCGTCGCTAATTTTACCCGAGAAATAATTTACTACTAACCGTGCAATAGTCGCCGACATTGGGGAACTTCCGGCATAAATTTCACGGATAGCATCTACCAATTTTGCAGGCGGTTCACTTTTAAGTATATATCCGGTGGCGCCCGCCGTGAGGGCGTCAAAAATTTTATCCGGATTATCAAACACCGTAAACATCATAAACTGCATTTCGGGATAAGCGGGTTTAATATGACGAATGCAGGTAATTCCGGAATGTCCTGGTAATTCAATATCCATTAGTACTACGTCGGGCTCACTGTTTTTCAAATCGTGCATGAACTCTTCAGATCTTTCGTACATCCCTGTCAAATGAAGTTCTGGCCGCGTTTGTACGAGGGCACCAATGCCTTCCCTGATAACCTTATCGTCTTCTACTATTGAAACTTTTATGGACATAAAAATTTGTCATTTATATTACCTATCAAAAAATCAAAACTACCGAGATGCAAAATCACCCACAATAACACCTTCATGTGATTTTATGCCGGATAAAAAATTCCTACTGCAGATACCATCGTTCCTTTTCCTTTTTGCGATTGAACTTTCAGATCAGCCCGTATCAATGCAGCGCGGTTTTTCATTCCCTTTATTCCGTTTCCGAATTTATTCATCGCATCTTCACTTAATCCCCTTCCATTATCGGAAACCTTTAGATGGTAATTTTGTTCATTGACTTCAAAGGTTATTTCGAGCACACTCGCCTGCGCGTGTTTTACTGCGTTATTCATAGCTTCTTTTAGGATCAAAAATAAATTGCGCTTGATATCCGGAGTGATGATTTCCCCATTTACGGCCTCTGGAAAATGAATCGAATATTGCAACGGCAGCCCTTCCATGAACTGGTGTATAAAATGACGAAAATAGGCGAGCATGCTATCCAATTTGTCATGTTGCGGACTTATCGTCCACACAATTTCACCGAGGCTGTTCACTAATTCATGTGATTGCAGGTTGATATTTTGCAGCACCTCGAGGTAATCGTTTTTTGTAGCTTCCTGGTTTTGCTTTACGAGTTCGCTGCGAATAGAAATTCTTGTAAGGCCTGCACCTATTTCGTCATGGATATCACTGGCAATCCTGTTTCTTAGATTATTTATTTGCTGCTGCTGTTTCAGGAGTTCCAGCTTTTTGCGAAGGCGTTTGGTTGATGCATAATAAATAAACCATCCGGCAAGGAATCCCACCAGTAAAAAAATAATTATTTTAAACCACCATGTTTGATAAAATGCCGGGATTACTGTCAACATGATTGTAGAATATTTCCCATTCCACCTCATTCCACGAAATGTTGCACGCATCTGCAACTCATAGTCTCCGGGTGGTAATTTTGTAAATTTTGCTGTCCCTTCAATTCCGGTTTCCTGCCACTGATCATCATATCCCTTTAGATAATACGCATAATTGATTTTGCTACCATGGGTCATATCTACTGATACAAAATTTAAGGATACATTATCATCACCGGGAAAAATTTTTATTTTTTTCTGAAACGGCGAAACATACTCATGCCGGCTCATTCTTTGAAAAGAGACCGGTATTGGCTGGGGTACTTTTTCCGACAACAGAACATTACCAGGAGTAAAAAAGAAAAAACCATACTCGGCGCCGATATAAATATGGCCATCCCTTGTAAGCATCAACGGATTATCGCCGTTCATCTCAGAAAATCTCAAAATGTTTGTATCGATCGAATGAACACGCAGATCCTGAACATCTACCCAGATAAGGCTGGTAGCAGTAAGCACCCACATCCGGTCTTTATCGTCAATACGCAATCCGCGCACAGATGCATCCGGAAGCCCTGCATCTGTAGCATATAAAACGAAATGACGTTTCGATATATCATACATAACTAATCCACCACCATCGGTTCCAATCCACACGTGCCCGAATTTATCTGAAACAATACAATGAAATTTGTCCGTAACCGGTTGCCCGTTGATGACAACGGGAATATGGGTTACTGCGTTCGTTTGGTTATTAACAAATTCCAGCACGTTATTCGTTCCGTTGATCATCCATATATTATCGGAGGGATCTAACGACAAATCATAGGTGAGGTCATCGGTCAGTTGTTGACGAACGTCCGGAGCATGAATACTAAAGTGTACTTCCTGGCCTGTAAAAGGATCGAATTTTATAAGCCCTCGCCTCCACGGCCCAAAGAAATAATTTCCTGAATGATCTTTTGCCAGAATGGTAAGCCCCTTATCGAAATTTACCACGTCCGTCGGCAAATGGTATCTGAATTCCTTTGTTAATCTCTTTGCCCGGAGATTAAATTGATATAACCCGCGCTGGGTGCTTAGTAATAGATGGTCGTCTTCCGGCAATATTCGCCATATGCCGTTCGATATGCCCCCATGTGGGAGAAACTTCTTGTATTGAAAAGTAGTGGGATTAAAACTGATCAACCCGTTTGTGCCACCGCTATTGTAGTCGAGTAACCCAATCCAAATTTTGCCGGAGTCGTCCTCAGCCATAGTTTCGATCTCACTGATATCGAGGCTGTCATATCCTTCTACAGTTTTGTCAATCATGAAAACCCTGTCTTTTTGCGGATTACAAAAATCAATTCCGTCGTCGGTGCCAATCCATAAATTTTTGTCCTTGTCTGTAAATAATGTTTTGATCAGATCATTCGAGACTGTACTGGCATCATTCCGATAATGAAGATAATGAACCAATCTTCCGGAGTGGCGATCATATTCAACAAGGCCGCCACCCCAAAAGCCCAGCCAATAGATATTTTCATCATACCTGCTTAATGTCATAAAAAAGTTATTGGAAAGATGAATGATCGCGACTTTGCCTGTTGCGAGGTCACTTTATACCAACGATGATGGAACGTTGGCACGGACATCCGCAAAAGTGTACGTCGTCCCCTTCACATCAACAAATCCAAGCACTGAAATCGGGACACCTGCAGGTAATACTTTTTTATCCAGTACTTTTTGAAAGTGGTCACCATTGTCGCTCGAAACATAAATCGCCGAATCGGTATGAAAGGAAATTACGCCAGCCCGACAAACAATCCTGTTTGAATTATCGACCGAAGATGGCATCGCATTGAAGTGCGCCGACACAAGCCGGTGTTGTGCATCATCGATTTCCAGGAGACCATATTTTGATGATGAAACGAGTACACGCCCGTTCCTCTGGATAGTGATCCCCGTTAAGATTTCCTGGTCGTTGATTACTTTGCCGCTGCTATCGTGATATAAATAATTAATGAATCTACCCGATTGCCTGTTAAAGCAGCTTACGGAATATGAAGAACGCACCCAAATGTTATCGGCTGAATCCATACAAACCGCCAGGCAAATATTATTGGCAATTGAGCTGCTGTCGCTGTAGGAATGCCGGAACACCATAAAATGTTCCCCATCGAACCTGTTCAATCCACTCAGCGTACCAAACCATAAAAAGCCCTCTTTATCCTGGCAAATCGAATTGATCACATTGCCCGATAATCCATCGGACGTCGTCAAATGGCGAAAATGGAGGGAAGAAGGCTGGGAGAAAACGTGACTATAAAACATCAGTGAGACCAACAAAAACGGGTAATATTTGCAGGTTTTTGGTATCATGATAAAATAACAACGCTGCTATAAAAGTAAAAAGAATTAAGGTCTTTGTTCCCGCATTTCGTTATTGAAAATCAGATAAAGGCTCTCCTTTTATACCGCAAAGACAATGTCCTTCAATTACCCTCAAATCAAATAATGAAAGGATTCTCCAAAACCATTCAAATTTACTTTACATCAAACCAACCTCTTTAGAATTATCCCAATACAGCCGATATTTGTCTAAAAAGTGACTACTTAACAAGAGGCAACAGGCAAACAAAATTGATCTCTTAAACATTATTGACAATCGATTTTTTATATCAGTCAGATTGTATAAGAACGAAAAACCATCTAAAACATCCCTATTGCAGTTACAGTCGGAATACAAAACTTAAATTTTTTATACTCCATGAATATTTTAATGACACGTCTACAGACTCTCTTTTGTTTCGGTATATCCCGGTGGTACCTGGAACATACCTGCTGACAAATCCCGGTGCTCAACCTTAACGAGTTCCTCTGTTGTTGAAGAGTTTTTTGAACGAATTTCCATTTTAGTCATAAAGCCATCGCAGCCCATTTGTTTCAACTGAGCGGATACGGAAGGAGGATACATTGCATTACCGGCTTTTGCTTCAAATTTGTCAAACAAATCTTTTATGGAAGCAAGGAAAGGCACCTCATTGCTTCTCCAGAGATCGATGGTATCCACATCTGAATAAAACCCGCCAATGCTTTTTTCAACAATCACCCTCGCGTGCACACTGCTATACCCAAGTATCTTTTCGTTGCCTATTTTAGAGACAGATTTCACGTTCATCTTTTCACCGGTGTTAATAAGATCGCTGTCGTTGAAGTGATTGATGCTATAAGTTTTCGCTGAATCATCAATTGAAATACTTTCATTGGGTTTGTCTGCATGTCCGATCGTCACTATTGGCACTGAAGAATTATTTCCCTTAAAAGAAGTTGTTGTACTCATTTCCACACGCATATCGCCCTTAGAAGACATATACATTTTAGTGTCACCTTGAATGTTAATACCTCTGCCACTTGAATTGAGCTTATATTCATAAAACATATCACTGCCGCTGCTTCCCGAAGCATCAGAAGTAGCAGTCGTTGAAGATTGTTTATCATTTGTGGCGGATGAATTGCCGGTGCATGCAAGAATAACGCACGCCAGAAATATGGTTGCTAAAAAGAATGAGAGCTGTTTCATAAAAAATATATTGGTGATAAAAAATGAATACAAGTGATAATTTATTATTGTCTCGGAACAGGTTTCTGACCGTCGCAGATAAAAGTTGATTTTTTACCTCTCTTATTGAATTGGATTAAAGTTTTTATCAAATTTCAAGGTTCGGGATGCAGCAGTCGGTGAAAGGGTAAATCCATTCCACGTCATCTTATGTGGAGAAGTGGGATCACCGCCAAAATAAAGGGAAACAGTAAAGCTGTTTATGTTCCAGGCATCCGGCCCAATGAGTGGATACACCAGTTTGGGAATGATGGCTATGGATATTGATCCTCCATTGGCAAAATCGGATAAGACTGCATATCTCGTAACAGCGAGAGGCAGGCTACCGACTTGCTCCACCCCTACAGGTACCGAAGCATCCAGTTTGGTAGAAAGTGATTCATTTTCATTTGGGCCAAATTCGGGGGCAAATTGAACATATTTTGTATGCTTCGGATATCTGTCATCTTCAACCGGAGCGGTTAAACCAACCTCGCTGTAATCTGCTGCTTTCAGTTGTCGGCTATCTTTAATTGTAATAACTAATATTGTATTGCTACTCTTACCCTTTGCTCCGGATTTCAAATATATCTTTGGCTCATCCAATGCTGGTGACGGCTGAGATTCTGGTTTTGCCGGCTTCTGATTTAATATAGGTTTTGCTACAGGTGTCGTAACTACTGATTTTTTAACAAGTGGTCGTACTTCTTTTACCTGCGCAAACAAATGAGCCGTTAAAAAAATGGGGAGCGTTAAAAGAAATAATTTTCGTTTCATTGTTATCATTTTGAGATGACTTAGAGATATTACACTACCCTGGTTGGTGTCTTCGACAATCTGCGATAAGTATCTTTCACTTCCTGTCTCTCACCACTCACTTTTTCGAAAATGAGTATGACTATCAGAATTCCGGACAGGGTGCGACAATCCGCTGCCCGGTTCACCTTATTATCACTTATTTTTTTATCGCCTTGGAGGTTGACGGAATACTTGTTTTCTTATCCGCAGCTTTATTTGTCAGATGATACGTCTTATACAAAGAATCTCTTTGAGTATTCAGCACCATTGTTGGTGGCTTTGTTGAAGCTTTCTGTTGTTCAGCCCGCCTCCGTTGATCAGGAGTTTGTGAAAAAACAGCATGGGCTGTTCCGAATAAAATTGCGGAAACTAAAAAAAACTTTTTCATATAATATGTGTTGAGTTCAGTGAAATGATTTATTGATTTCCGCTCTGCCCCGCCTGCATCAGGTTAGTGATGATTCCATTATTTGCAGCTTGTGCGTAGTTGGAAGGAATTTCAAAAAAACTATTGCTAACGCCTGCGTAAGTAGCTTTCGTAAGTGTCATACTCAACGATGATTTTTCTTCAATTATTTTTACAGGGAAACCTTCCACGCCTGCTGCTTTCAGTGCAGACATAAAACTTCCATCAGCGCCTGAACCAGCGGCAGAAGCAGCTTTTTTATATACATCATAGCCGGGAACATCGGTACTCATCCACATATCCATAACCATTTTGCCACCCTTAACCACTACATGCGTGCACGAGTACCCATTTACCTTTTCACTGCCTATCACGTGAGCCTGGTAGCTTTCTCCTTTTTTATCCAGCAACGCCTGGTCAATAACATTCAGCGAGTAAGTTTTAGCTTCATCATCCAGGGTAACGCTATAATTGGGCATGTCGGCATGAGCAATTACTACCACCGGCTTTGCATTCAGCTGGTAACCTGCGGCTGCCGCAATCATTCCTGCGAGATTCATTTCAGTCCTGGCGCGACCATCCATAGTAATCCACTGCTTCGTGGTGTTTGAACTTGTTTTGCCCTTGTCAGAAGTTATTGAATTAGTAATTTCAAAATATACGCACCGGGCATTAACACTGTTGCCTGTGTTTTGGAAAGCAGCGAGCGCTTTTGCTGAGTCTTCTGCCGACACACCATTGCCGCCAATAATATTTCCAAGGCTTTTAGAAAGCAGATCGCTCATGCTGGTGTCGTTCGGATTATCCTCAGCAGCTTTTGCAAAGCCACCAAGTACGCGGTCCTGGTCTGATTTTCCTTCGCTATTGGGTGCATTGGCTCCGTTGTTTGTGTTTCCCGTTGTTGGATCTACCTGGTCCAATACTTTGTTGGTAGCGGTAGTGGCCGCATTATTAGCGCGGTTTTGTGCTGTATTTTTAACTGAGCTTAAAATACTTTTTAATAATTGGGCATGTACCTTACCAGTACAAATCAGTAATACAAAAAACACAGAGGTCAGCGTTGTTGATATTATCTTTTTCATCTTAATAAATTTTTATAATTAGGTAATACTTTTCGACCGGGCTTTATAAGAGCCTGTTACCTGTTCCAATGCCGGTTGTTTAAAATGTTGCTTCATAAAAAATTCCTTATCGAAACTATTTTTTAATCAACGGCACAAAAAAAGTAACCGACAAACGTACCGTCAAAATCGGCAGACGGAGCGGCGGCTGATAACCTGCGGAGATGTCTTCTTTAAAATCGGTAGAAGAAAATTTATGATCGTTTATTGGCTTTTACATCATAACCGGTGGTGGGGCTTTGACGATGCCCGGCTAGAAAAAGATCAGCCTGTTTTTTGGAAGATGAAAGATCGATATTGCTCCAGTCATATTTAGTAGTAAACGATGGATTAACAAAATCAAGACTCAGATTAAAAGTATTGATTACCCAATTCGTGTTGCCATTTGATGAAATGGAAATGTGAATTTTTCCTCCATTCACGAACGCACCGTAGTCTGCGCTGTTGTCCGTCTGCAGGTTAATTATGGCCGATTGCGAGCCGGCGGAATAATCATCATTATTATTGTCAGTGAAACTTGCCACCTGCCGGTTATTCTGATCATACAAAACACAGGACCAGTGTACATCTGCAGGTTTTCTGGTTGTATTCAGCAAAGAAAAATACTGATGAGATAAAGTTGCTATTGCACTATCCATTGTACGACTTGTACTGGTTTTCCCCGTGCTGCTATTTTTTTGTATCACAAGTTGCGTTGCAGAAATCTTCTGTTGAAGTACAGCGTTTGATTTACGTGGCAGTAGTGTTTGTGAGAAAGAATTTGCAGTGATAATTGAAAGAATAATTATTGAAAAAGATTTGAATGTTTTCACAAATAACTTTTTAAAATGTAAATAATAGTTAGATATTCAAAAAAATTGGTTATTCTTTTTTATGAAATGGGAGATCAAAACTTCCAAAACAAATTTTTACATCGGTCTAAGAGTGCCCGTAGAAAACGGTATATCAAATTTTCCGTCCGTTATTGTTACTTCTTTTTTTGTGCCATTAGGCGTATCGGGGCTTAAAGCAAGTTTCCCTGAAAAAGTTCCTGTTATCCTCGTTGCTGTAACGGAAGTAATATTAACCGTTACCGCTTCAGCCAAATAACGAGAAAGGTCGCCACCAAGGAAATCAAGTGTAATATCAAACGGCTGTTCATCATGAAGATTTTTGGTAAACGAACCTGTCTTATCAGGAATAGCAAACATAAAGCTGTAAGAGTCATTTCCTGTTTTATCTGAGTAGAGATAAAATAAGAGTTTTTTCCCGTTGTTATCAGCAGTGGGGTAGATGAAAGCGGTATTCTGCAATTGCATGTCATCAATTTTGCCACCACTAATTTTTACGCCATCAAGGTTTGCGGAGAAACTTGCGTCGCCGTTGGAAGATGTATTGGATGTTGATGCCTTATCGTCCGCACTTTGTTTGTTGATGTTTGCATTACTATTTCCATTGCATGAAAAGAATAAGAATGAACCGGTCATGCAGATTGCTATAAATGTTTTTATGTGTTTCATAATTTTTAGTTTTTGTATCTGTTATTAAAAAAAATGATTCGGTGTTCATTTTATTTTGGATGATAACTCTACTGATTTATTATTCTTATAATTTACTGTTCTGTCGGTCACACATTACCGGTTGGAGACTGGAATATCAAATTTTCCGTCGGTAACTTCAATTTCGTTTTTATCAGTATCATCTATGTTTCCGTGAAACTCGAATTTTCCGGAAAAGTTCCCCGATACACGGCTGGCAGAAAGACTGATGATATTTATGGTAAAGGAGTCAGAATTATAGATGGCAGTATGATTTTTATTAACATTAATACTAACCTGAATGCCCCATGCGTCTTCTTCATGACCAAAAGATGAAGTGCCTGCCTTATCAGGAACGGAAAAACGTAATGTGTGTACAGCCGGGGAATCTGCGTTTTTGGAGTCTGATAAATAAAAAAGCAGTTCTTTACCCTTGTCAACTTCATCAATGTAAGCCATGTTACTTTGATAACTGTATTGCAAACCATTATCTATTATACTCCCCGAAACATGCTGTCCATCGATCACACATGAAAAATGAGCTTCACCAACTGAGGAATTGGCGGACGAAGAACTACTGGTATCATTATTTTCAGTTGTTCTTTTGCTATTATTTCCTGAACAAGCAATTAATAAAGTCACCGGTAAAATAATTAAGAATAAAAATTTTAAATGTTTCATGATTTAGTTATTTAAATAATTTTCATTGAATGTCATATAAAGCGGTGTTTTTATCTTCCTGGTAATTAGCAGGAAGATTGAATGTTGAATCCGGCATATCTTTTTGAGTAATACTGCTAAGCTGCATTAATTGTGATGAACCTGTTGAAGAGATAACAGATTTTACAAGTGCACCTGAACAGCCCACATCAACTATTTTTTTTACAACATCCGGCGAATGGTTTTCAAAAATTATCGGAGATAAAAATTGAGCGCCAGGCACATCAGCGCTGTACCATTCATCATCTTGCATATTCTCAGTTTGCCCTAATGCTTTTAGCGTATAGGATATTTTTACATGCACACAATTGCAACCGAACAATTTTTCATTCCCTATCTTTTGCACCTGCACATTCAATTCATTTTTTCCCAAATCACTTCTTTGCTGTTTATTATATTTTTTATACTGGTCATTTAAAATGATGCTGTAATTTTCATTTAAGCCTGCCAGTGAGGTCGAATGCACTTTCATGTTTAGCGCCGATGATTCTGCATAGCCTTCTGAATACACATTCCATTTGTTTGCTTTATTTGTGCTGATATACATATTTTTCCAAAGACCATCCTTTTTACTATTTGCAATACTGCCTCCTGTATATTGAAGCATAATAGTATTTCCATTACCTGAAACAGGTATCGTATAATTAACCGGTTGTTCGGGTGTATAATTAGCCGTATATATTTTGGAAGGTCCGGCTGTACCATTTTTTTGAGCCTCCATCATTCCTTTGGCAACAGATTTTAACGGGTTATCATCCTTCATTTGCCCAAGCTGCATATTTAATATTGAGCTGGCAATTGCGTCGCCGGGGTTTGCATTTTTACCTCCCATCATAGATTGCATTTTTTGCATCATGCTATCCATATTTCTTTCGCCCATGTTTTTTAAAATACCCGAATCGTTTTTGCCAAACATTGAGCTAAGATTTTTCATTTGTGAAAGCATACTATCTGCCTTATTGTTTTGCGATGCTATTAATGATGTGTCAACAACATTCGCAGTAATGTTAGAATCCCGGTTATTATTATTCAGGGTTGATGAATCTGTGATAGCTGGCATTAAGGCTGTATCACTGGTCGTTGCCCGGGCTGTATTATTTTTATTGGCTTTAGTTGAATTTTTACAGGAATAAGCAAGCAATAAAATCATTGAGAAAATAATCGCGGCTGGTAATTTTATGCTTTTCATATTTTATAAATAATGAGATTTTAATTTATATTTTAATTCTTAATAAAAGGCAGATTAAAACTGCCATCCGTTATGTTTGCTTTTTCGTTGCCATAACTTTTATCTTGTGTGAATGTTCCTGAAAATGTTCCTGAAACACGGCTACTGTTTATGCTGGTAATAGTTACCGCTACCGCATCGGAATAAAAATTGCCGGATATTTTAGTATCCGTGTAAGTAGCTTCTTTACTTTTTTTATCGTCGGTAAATGATGGATCATATTTACCTATTGTTGTTGTTCCGCTGTTGGCTATATGAAATTCAAAGTATTTGTCGTTAGGCGTAACTTTTATCGTCAACATACCATTTGCCGCATCATTGCTTACTTCGTTGATGAATAAGGTGCCGTGTTGTACCCCGGCTAACGTCACCACCCGTTCACCGCTTATTGTATATGAAAAATTTCCCTCATGGCCCGTAAGGGCTGCATCAGACGCTGTTGTATTTGCAGATGATGGACTGATTTTAGCATCAGAAGTGTTTGTTTTATTTTCTGATGAATTGTTGCATGCGCAGAAAAACAATAAACAGGCAGAAAAAATAATTGCTGTAGATAATTTTAAATGTTTCATAATATTTTTAATTTTTGTATTTATTGGCGTTATATAATTCTACGATACCTATTGAATGGGATTGAAGTTTTTATCAAAAAGAAGATCTGCTGTTGTGTTGTTTTGCGATAACACAATATTTGACCAGGTGATTTTGTGTGGGGAGCCGCCATCATTGTTAAAGCTAAACGTAATAGTGAGTGCTTGCAGCTTCCATGTATCATGGCCATTTGGCTGAATCCGGATTTTTACTTCTCCCTGGTTATTAAAATCTACTGATGTTGCCTGGCGCATTACAGGGATCAAAATACCTCCAGCCTGTTTCATTTGTGTTGTAGGGATGCTGGCCTCTGTTGTCATGGGCAGTGATACAGATGCACTTGCATAAAATTCGTCGTTAGGTCGGCTGGGAAATGTGCTGTTTGGAACGTTATTATAGGTGGCCGCAACTCTTTTATTGTTGTCCAATAAATCAACAAACAAATAAGTGTCATTATCCTTACCATCATCACCACTTATGATGCTCACTATGGCATTTTGCAAATCAGTTGGCTTGGGCGGTGGGGGTTCAGTCTTTATGGGCTTCGGGTTTACTATCGGTTTTGTTGCAGTTGTTGTAACTACTGTTTTTTTAGCAAGTGGCCGCACAGCTTTTACTTGCGAGAACAAATGAAAGCTGCAAAAAAATAAAATTGTTAAAAGAAAAAAAATTGTTTTCATTGTAATAAATTTTAAAAGGTTTTATCTCAATTATTGATTATTATTTTCTGCACGATGTTTTTAGTCTTTCAAGATTCATTTCTGTAAATCAAATTTTCCGTCAGTTATCTGAATGTATTGAGGATAGTTCTTTGCAATATTTGCAGTGGACCCACCTAAGCCACCATCATAATTTACATTTACCAATTTACCTGAGAAAGTGCCGGTTAACTGATTTTTGGTATAAGAAGCGATACTTATGGTTACATCTTCTCCTGTATATACAACTCCTGCTGGATTGTAATAACCGATTATACAATTCATGTCGCCGCTGGCATCTGTTTTAATTTTTGTCGTACCACTTTTTTTAAATTCAAACTGAAATCCTTCTTTTTTTGCATCCCCATCAAGTATTTCCAAACCGTCTTTTGAACCATTAGGATCTACGCCAAGAGGAATTTCAAAAAAACTTTGGCTTACCTGGAATGTTTTTTGCTTACCGTCCATAAGACAGGTGATTGTTCCTTTGCCGGTATTGGACGTTGAGGACCCTGCAGCATTACTTCCTTGTGCAGCCGCTTTGCTGCCGGAGCCGGAGGAATCATTACATGATAGTATTGTAAACACACCAGATAACAAGACCAGGAATGATAACTTTTTCATTTTTTTATATTTGATTGGTTTGATGATATTTTTAACGGGCAGCCATAGTTTATTCTGCGCCATACGCTGGTTTCCATACGGCAGAAGTAGAAAAGGGTATGTCAAATTTTCCATCCGTTACCTGGATGTTTTTTTTTGCATCCAATCCACTCACTGCTAAAGTGAAGGTGCCTGAAAAAGTTCCCGACACCCTTGTCGGGCTTATTGATATTATCGTAACCGTTAAGGGGTTATCGTTGTAGTTAATATCTCTTTTATAAACATAGCCATATTGGTCATCATTGTGGGTAACGGTTAAAGTCGTTGAACCTACGTTGCCGGGTACCCGAAACATGAGGTAGTTTTCCGCGGCATATACTCCCCGGGCATTCTTATCCGAAAGCTTAAAAAATATTTGCCCTTTATTGCTTCCTGTGAGACGAAAGGCAGAATTGATATTTTGGTCCGTTCCATTTGCTGAAAACTTTTCACCATCCATCATACACGAAAAACTGGCATCGTTATCAGAATCGGAAGAGGAATTTGCAGAATTAGCTGTCGCACCTAAAGGCGCATTTGAATGATCGTTTCCCGTGAAGGCATAAAATCCTGATGTAATAAAAATCATCAACACAAGTTTTTGTAGCTTTTTCATACATTTTATTTTTTAAGGTTTTGTCAGATTACCCAACTGGATCATTCCTCCTTATGATTTGGGAGGGACGGTATTGCTGTCTTTTCCCTTGTCTGCCATCGTCTTGTCCACTTCACTTTTAAGTGAGTTGAACGAATCTTTGAGATTGCTACCCGCTGAGCGGAATTGGTACGCGCCAAAAGCGACGAGTATAGCACCTGCAACTGCAGCCCATATTCCAAAACTGAGGCCTACGCTGCCAAAGACTGCACTTTCTTCGTTGCTAACGCCACTCATTGCCGATTCCCACCTGATAATGAGATAGCCAATGATACAGATGTTTATAACGCCCGCACCCAATACGGGCAACCACATTTTTGCAGGGATGTTGGCTTTCTGGTCACCCATCAAGGCAAGAATGCCGGCCACAATAAAAAGGAGAAACACCAGTACACCAATGCCGTTCATGCCATTTACAGATCCCATTCCATAACTGTACCATGGCAGGAAACAGGCGATCAAACCTAACGTAGCGCCAATAGCTATCACTTTGCGCTGTTTGTGCATTTGTTGAAAATTCATGATGATTGTTTTTAAATTTTTAAAAAATATTTTTTTTATAGGGCTGACTTTATAATTCACTTGTCTTCTTTATTCTGCGTGATACATTTTTTTCCAGTCGACAGAGGTCGAGAAAGGAATATCGAATTTGCCCTCCATCACTTCAATCGTTTGCTTTGAACTACTATTACCGCTTCCTTTTTGTAGTGTATACTTACCGGAAAACGTTCCCGATACTCTTGATGAACTGATGGACGTAATGTTAACTGTAACCGGGTCATCAATGTAGGTTGCAAAATCACTTGTCGTATAACCTTCATAACTGTAACCAGAGCTTGCACTGATTATTGTTGACCCTTCTTTTGCAGCAACTTCAAACATCAGCTTGGGGCCGACATCATTCATATCAGAAAGCCGGAAAAATATCCGGCCCTTATCATCCCCGGTAAGCCGGAACGCCGCATTAATATTCTGATCAGTGCCTTTTCCTGAAATTTCCTTTCCGTCAAGTATGCAGGAAAAACTGGCGTCATTGTCTGTCGCGGTTACAGGAGATGTCTGATCAGGTGATGATGTTGCAGTATCTTTTTTAGCATCATTGGAATTTTCGCTGCCGCAGGAAAGAATAACACTTACAAACAGACAGGGTATAAATACAATTAGCTTTTTCATTTTAAATTTTTGGAGTTGCTTAAGAAATAATTAATTCAATCAATGCTGCCAGGAAACTAATAACCGCTAAGGCAAGTAATAACCATTTTATAACCGTTGAATTCTTCATGCCTGGCAGATTGTTAAAACAAATCACCTGTTCAAAACTGATGTTCATTATCTTTTAATTATAGAGTATTTCGACATACCGGAAAGCAGCAATGTGATAATTATTTTCATTCGTAAATATTTATTATTGACTGAATTATTTTACCATCTATTAAAGTTTCGAAATGCCTCTACCGCTAATCTTTAAAATAATCTTATAAAGACTATTGAATTGCATTAAAGCTGCCGTCAAAAAGCAAATCTTTATCCCTGGTATCCTGAGAAAGTGTTTTAGATGACCATTGAATGGTATGAGGTTTCTGCCCCTGGAAGGTGAGAGTCACTTTAAAGTTTTGTATGTTCCATGTATCATGACCATTTGGAGCAATTGAAATATGAATTCTTCCGCCATTACTAAAATCTGCTAATACCGGGGCCCGCATTTCGGGAAGCGGAAGAGAGCCTTTGTATATTATTTTACCCGTCGGCGTACCTGCGGTCATCTGTACCGCATTTGATTCATACTTCGCATACTCATCACTATTACTGTTATTAACATACATAGCAGCCTCCTGGTTATTGCTGTTAAACAATTCAAGTGTATAATGCGTGTCTTTGTCTTTTCCATCCTCACCGCTTATAATGCTTACCTGCGGGTTTTGTAAATTAGTGGGTATATCTTTTGGCACACAATTCCGTTCCGTAAACTGATCCGTTGCACTTTGCTGACCTATTACAACACCATTCATATCATACAATTCATAGCTTATTGGTTGCGCGTTTTGATAAGTTGCAGATGAAAAAATTGATTGTATTCTTTGCTGCAAATCCTGCTTATCAAAAGAAACAGTCGCCCCGGAACTTGGGCCTCCAATAATATAAGCATTCACAGTGGTAGAAGCTGCCGTACTTTTTGATAAGTAGTCCAGGCTTACATTTGCACTAAAACCGAAGCCGGAATATTGCGCTTTAAAGTTATCCGCATCAGACTTTGAAAGGAAAGTAAATTCCATATTGGCCAATACTCGTACCCCATAGCTTACACTTCCCATAATTACAAATGGCGACTCACTATTTACCGGGGTTTTAAAATATCCGCTGTCCGGCAGTGCAACGCTCATTGTAAATAAAGATTTCCGGGCATCCACGGTCAGGTATACATGTTTATCCTGCTCAGAAGTATTAAATACATTGCTAAATGTAAAGCCATAGCCGCTTCCGCCCGCTCCCACTTTAATGCTCAGATCTGACGTATTTGCAGATTCAAATACCTGGTAAGCCATGCTTTCATTGGAAGCGTCTCCATGAAACCTGCTATATAATTTTGCGAGTGCATTATGAATATTATTTTGGTTGGGGTTTACTACTTCTTCAAAAGTCGGAGAGGACATATTCGGACTGGAAGACCCGATTATAATTGGATTACGGTTATCGGTTTCTTCCTGAAAACTGCCATCATACAAATGTTCATATGTATAAATCGCCCCTGGGTAAATGTGTGCAGTTTGTCGTGAATAATCGTTATTTAAGAAATCGGTAGATGTTGCAGTCAGTGAGACATTCGACGTAATACAGTCAAAGTCCGCATCCTGATCCTGGCCGGTTTGTTTTACAGTTACCTTTAATGCGGTGCTCTGGCTTGTGATAGCTGGGTTTTTAGTTAACCGCAGATGAATAAGGGATCCGTCAGAATAATGCAGGTCCTTTGTAAATTCATATTGTTTTTTTATATAATTATTTAAATTAGAGTTTATCTTTTGACTGAGCCTGTACCTGCTGCTGTTATCTTTCTTGTTTAAATAAATAAGATTACTGGCAGTAGCGGGCGTTCTTATTTCCTTAGCAGCTAAAGGCTTCGAAGGTTGCTGCGCTACTGTTTTATTAACAGGCTGCGCAACTGGTTTTACAGTAATTGCAGTATTCATTTTCCGTTGCATTACCTGAGCATAAGATCCATCACTGAGGATCCCTAAAATCAATAGTGTTGCGATTATCTTTTTCATAACTTTATTATTAGTAAAAAATGTTTTTAATTTTTGAAAATATGCGTCTCATTCCTTCACCCTGGCTAACCCGGTTCCATCTACCTGCTGTGCTCTTCCGGGACAGTCGTCTTCAAAGAGTTTGAAACTAACCGAATCCGCAGTAATAAAATTTAGCTTGTATTTCCCCCACTCATCATCGCCGCAATCCGGATCACTTACAAAAAGGACATCGTCAACTACTTTGTACGTTCCGGCATGAATCGTTTGGCCCATCAGTGTATGGTAATTAAATGTACTGTCAGCCTTAAAATCCACGTAAGCAATCGAGCCATCGGGGCCGCGGAACCGCCATCTGCCTGTAAGTGATGGTGGTTGGGAGATAAAGGCAAATGCAGCAATCAGGGAAGAGAGTATCAAAACTTTCATTAACTGTTTCATTTTTGTTGAATTTTATTTTTTAAACTTGATTCTGTATAAAACTACTTTCGTCGGAAGGCCATATTTTTATTTAACCGACGAACGTATCCTTAAAATCGTCATAAGAAATCCGGAAGGCTTTTTAATGTGATAATTCGTAGCTTAGTATATACTCATACACCAATGGATGCATCAGAATTAAGGATCAGGTACGCTGTAATAGATGATGACGATATTGATCGTTCGGTGATAGAATCGGAAGCAAAAAAATTTTCTTTCTTACAAAAAACCGGTACATTTTCCAATCCCGTCGAGGCATTGGAAATAATTTTCGAGGCAGAGCCCGACGTAATTTTTCTGGATATTGAAATGCCCGGCCTGACAGGAATAGAATTCTTAAAGCAAAAACCATTGGCCTCAGCTATTGTTGTTTTTATTACGTCACACCCTGAATTTGCGCTGGAAGGTTTTGAATTCAATGCATTTGATTACGTGCTAAAACCGGTATCATCAGAGCGCTTTGCAAGGTGCGCTTTGCGGCTTCGCGATTTTTTCCAGATGCGAATGAAGTCATATGCTTTTGATTCGGCACAGGAAAAAGATTTTATTATTATAAAGCAAGGATATGACAAATACAAAATATCATTGGCTGATATTTTATTCCTCGAAGCCATGAAAGACTACACAAAAATCACAACCACTGCGAAGCAATATCTTGTATTAACAACATTAAATGCAATGACCGAAAAATTACCGGCTGATTTGTTTATCCGGATTCACCGGAGCTATGTAGTAAACAAGAACAAAGTGGATGCAGTGCAGAAAAATAAACTCCATATTCAATCCCATGAGTTACCTGTCGGAAAATTGTACAAACATGCATTTAATTTTCCTGGTTAGCTTTAATCGTTATAAATGATTAATTTGCTTTCATATTATCAATGAAATGTTCCGGCTTCTTTGCATAATTATTTTTTTTGTAAACGTCTCTGTATCTGCTATATCGCAGGTCCCCGATCTTTCTAAAATCAAGAATGATAACGAAAAGGTAAAAGCGTGGCTAAACTATTGCAGTGTTTTGCGCCTCAATACGTCCGGCGCACCGGATAACTACGTTAAGCTCCAGGGAGCAGGATTAAAAGGCTTGCAAATGGTGAGTGACAGCGACCAGGAAGATAAAGCCAGCTTTTATTCATACGCTGCCCTTGGATATTATTACCAGATAAAATTTGATAGTGCACAATATTATTTTTATCAAAGCCTGCATAGCGCGCAACAGGCACATGCTACCAAATTGATTGCCGGTGCATGCCAGGCATTGATGAGCATTAATTTTCAATTGCAACAATTGGACAAAGTAGACAGTTGTAAAGATATTTTGCAAACGATTGCTGATACAACGAAAGACGAATCCATACTACGCGATATTTACTCTGCATTTGGAAGTTATTACCAACAGAAATCTTACTACAGCACTGCAGAAGATTATTATATTAAAAGTATCCAACTGCGGGAAAAAGATGTAGATACAACAACTAATCTGAAAGAAAAATTTGATTATGCAATACAATGCGATCAGCTTTCGAAATTGTACCTCAATACGCAAATGGCGGATAAAAGCATTGATGCCCTCAGGCAGGGAATGCGTTTTGCCAGCGTCTCACCTGTGGTAGATAATCGTCTTTTAAGCTCTTTTGTAGAGGCGTATACTACTTCGGGAAATATTGATTCAGCATTATACTACCTGTCAAAACTCAATTCAAATGTAAAAAATCAAAATTCTTTTCCTTCAGAAATTGTCTCATCAAATCTGAATGTGGCGATTTATTATATTGATCATAAGATGTATGATAAAGCGCTGCCCTACGCACATATTGGCGATTCGCTTGCCAACCTGATTCAATCACCATTCCTGATTTTTCAGTCCCAGATGATCATGGGGCACTATCTTGAAGAAACGGGAAAATATCAGCAGTCAATAAACTTACTAAACCAGGCATTGCCCATTGCACAACAACTCAACAAAGAATTATACTCAAACATACTGCAATACCTGGCGCTTGATTATAAAGGATTGAATAACCCCGCAACCGCTTTGCAATATTATGAGCAGTACAGTCAGCTACAGGACACACTTTCAAAACAAAAGGTATCAAGAACTTTTGCAGACCTTGAAACACACTATCAAACAGCAGAGAAGGAAAACCAAATTGTTTCCTTAGATCAAAAAAATAAATTGAGTGCCCTGGAATTAAAGCAGGCTGCTAATACAAAAACTATACTTATACTGGGCTTGGTAAGCCTCGGTATCATTTCTTTATTGCTCTATTTTATTTATCGCAACAAGGAACGACTCAACAAATTGCTCAATCAGCGAAACAAACAACTCGACGACGTAAACCATGAACTTTCCGTTGCCAATGATACCAAAGCAAAATTGTTTGGCGTTATCAGCCACGATTTACGTTCGCCTGTAGGTAAAATTGTACAGCTATTGCATTTGCAAAAAGAAAATTCAGCAAATCTCACCGATGAACTTCGGGCACAATATAATGAGAGAGTAAATAAAGCATCTGAAAATGTGTTGGAGACAATGGAAGATATTTTATTATGGAGTAAGAGTCAAATGAATCATTTCACACCGCAATACAGACAAGTAAAAATCAAACCGGTCATTGAGCAGGAAATTGCATTGCTGGAAGAACAGCTCAGGGGAAAAAATTTACGTGTAGACGTTAACGTTAGCGAGCGTACAGAAAAGAGCACAGATGAAAACTTTGTATCGGTAATTTTTCGCAATCTGCTTCAGAACGCTATAACCCAATGTGGAAATAATGAAGTAATTACAATAGATGAAAAGCCTAATGAAATTTTGATTACAAACCCTTCCAATACAAGAAACGCCGCGGAATTAAACTCCCTCATGCAAAAAAATGCAGTAAGCAGCAAATATTCAGGACTCGGACTGCAGATCGTAAAAGACCTTTCATCCAAATTGGAAATAAAAATTTATTACACGCAGGCAGGAGAAAAAAATATTTCAGCAATTGTAAGTTGGCCAGCCTGATTTTCACAAAAATTTACTTTACCTCAAACCAAACTTTCCCGGGATTGTTCCAGTCGCCATTGTAATTAATAGTTAGTTCTTCGCCGGCATTTATCTTTCGCACGGTTTTTATCTTGATTGTTTCCTGGTCAAAGTCCATAAAATATTCACAGTTGCTTTCATAACTATGATTATAAATTGGCACCAGGCCAAGCGCCATACAGCATTGATCTTTGTTCGCTCCCCATTCAAAAATGTAGTCGTGTAAAAGCGTCTTATCCAATACCAACCGGTCTTGCGGACTTAGTACAATTACCTGTGACTCTTCGATAATTACATCTGCTTTAATTTTTTCTTTTGTAAAAACTCCCCTTCCTTTGCCGGGGATTTTTTGTACATATAAATATTGCTTTATCATTGCATATATGGAGTAAACCCTATTGTAAAATAAATTAATTTGCGAAATAATCGAATCCGTATTTAATAAAGATGCCGGAAGAAGAAGTTACCATACAGGAGCAGTTCGAAGAGATACTGCAAACTCACGATGATGCGGCCATCAGTGAATTTCTGAATGAACAAAACATCAGTGAGGTAGCTGAACTTGTCGAAAACAATGAGGACAGGGAAACGGAAATTTTTCTTCACCTTGCCATGCATCGTGCTATAAGTCTTTTTAAAATACTGGATCACTCCATCCAAAAAACGATTATCAAAAGTCTTCCTCCTGGTAAAAGCGCAGAATTACTGAATGAGATGCAGGCTGATGACCGCACTGCCTTCCTGGAAGACCTCCCCAATGAAGTAGTGCGTGAACTGGTAAAAACGTTGAATCCCGAAGAAAGGAAGATCACCCTCTCACTTTTGGGTTATCCTGAAAACAGTGTAGGCAGATTGATGACGCCGGATTATGTTTACGTCCACCAGGAAAACACAGTAGCAGAAGTGCTGGATATTATTCGACGCGTGGGGAAAGACACTGAAACAATTGATGTAATTTATGTAATAGACAATCACGGGGAATTGCTAGATGACATTAGGATTCGCGAGTTCCTGTTAGCTCCGCCTGAAAGAAAGGTAAAGGACATGATGGATGGACGCTATATTGAGCTGAATGTAAACGATGACCAGGAAAAGGCTAACGAAGTTTTTAAAATGAATAATCGTGTTGCACTTCCCGTAGTTGATGATTTCAATGTGCTGTTAGGTATTGTTACAATTGATGACGTACTGTGGGTGGCCAGTGAAGAGTTCGGTGAAGACATACAAAAGATAGGTGGTACGGAAGCATTGGATAGACCATACTTTGAGACACCCTTTTTTAGTTTGATCAAAAAAAGAGTAGGATGGCTGATTATCCTGTTCCTTAGCGAAATGCTCACCGCCACTGCGATGGCCTATTACAATGATGAACTCGCGAGGGTAATAGTACTTACCAACTTCATTCCGCTAATTATGAGCAGCGGAGGCAACAGCGGATCGCAGGCAAGTACGTTGATCATTCAGGCAATGGCTTTGGGAGATGTTTCGCTCTCCGATTGGTGGAGAGTGATGCGACGTGAAATACTATCCGGACTTATGCTCGGATTGATACTGGGAGCAATTGGGTTCATGCGAATTACTATTTGGAGTATATTGATGCATCACGGAATCATGACAGATATCTACGGGATTCATTGGTTTCTTATTGCACTGGCAGTTAGCTTATCTCTTGTTGGCGTTGTACTTTGGGGATCATTTACCGGTAGTATGTTGCCAATTCTGCTAAAAAAATTAGGCGCCGATCCCGCCTCCTCCTCGGCTCCCTTTGTGGCTACGCTGGTAGATGTAACAGGCCTGGTGATATTTTTTAATGTCGCATTGGTCTTTTTAAAGGGCAACGGATTGTAATAACTTCGGTCAATTAAATCTAAATATAAACTCATATTTTATGTGCGGAATTGTCGGATACATCGGACATCGCGAAGCCTATCCCATTATCATTACCGGATTAAAACGCCAGGAATATCGTGGATACGATAGTACTGGTATTGCTATCATAAATGATAATGGCCTTTCGGTCTATAAAAAGAAGGGCAAGGTTTCGGAACTTGAAAATTCTTTATTAGGGAAAAATGTACACGCTAATATTGGTATTGGTCATACACGATGGGCAACACACGGTGAGCCCAGCGATGTAAATGCACATCCTCACCAGAGTGCCGGTGGCAAACTGGCAATGATACACAATGGTATTGTTGAAAATTATGCTCAACTGAAAAAAGAGCTGATTAAAAAAGGGTACACTTTTAAAAGTGAAACTGATACAGAAGTATTATTAAACTTTATTGAAGAAATTTATAAAAACAGCAATTGCGATCTTGAAGAAGCAGTACGCATTGCATTAAGGAGAGTGACCGGTGCATACGTAATTCTTTTATTAGACCAGGACAATCCTGACACGATCATTGCTGCAAGAAAAGGAAGCCCGTTAGTAATTGGAATCGGCAAAGGCGAACATTTTCTTGGTTCAGATGCCACGCCAATGCTGGAATACACCAAAGAAGTGGTGTACGTAAATGACTATGAAATTGCGATCATCAAAGCCGATCAATTGATATTGAAAAATCTGGGCAATGAAAAACAAACACCTTATATCTCTACACTTGACATAGAACTTGCTGCTATTGAAAAAGGGGGCTATGATCATTTTATGCTCAAAGAAATTCATGAGCAACCGGCCACTATATACGACTGCCTGCGGGGACGCCTGGACGCAGAAAAGGGAACAATAACGATGAAGGGAGTGGAAGAAAATATCAATGTGCTGACAAATGCTTCAAGATATATTATCATTGCCTGTGGAACAAGCTGGCATGCGGGTTTGGTGGCAGAGTATGTTATTGAAGAATTATGCAGGATACCCGTTGAAGTTGAATATGCATCTGAGTTCCGCTACAGAAACCCGATAGTAAATAAAGGCGATGTCATTATTGCCGTATCACAAAGCGGTGAAACGGCAGATACATTAGTTGCCATTGAAAAAGCAAAGGAAAAGGGCGCTTTTATTTTTGGAATTGTAAATGTAGTCGGGTCTTCCATTTCAAGGGCATCACATGCAGGCGCATACACGCATGCTGGTCCGGAAATTGGCGTGGCATCAACGAAGGCATTTACAGCGCAGTTAGCAGTATTACTGATGATTGCTTTGAAAGTAGCAAAGGAAAAAGGCACCATTGATCAATCACGTTATTCAAAGCTACTTGTTGAAATGGCTGAATTGCCGGAAAAGGTAGAATCAATTTTGGAAAACGGAGAAGAACTGAAATCTATTGCAGAAAAATATAAAGATGCCATTAACGCCCTATATCTCGGTCGTGGATATAATTTTCCCATAGCATTGGAAGGCGCCCTGAAACTAAAAGAGATTTCTTATATACATGCAGAAGGTTACCCTGCCGCAGAAATGAAGCATGGCCCGATAGCATTGGTAGAACCAACCCTGCCGGTTGTATTCGTGGCAACAAAAGATGAATATCATGCAAAAATAGTAAGCAATATTCAGGAAATTAAGGCCCGTAAAGGAAAAGTGATTGCAGTGATTACCGAAGGTGATGAAACCATCCCGCCAATGGCTGATGATGTTTTCGTAGTACCACCGGCAGACGAAATCGCGGCGCCTGTTTTAAGTGTGATTCCATTGCAACTACTTTCTTACTATATTGGTATTGCAAAAGGGTGCGATGTAGATAAACCGCGGAATTTAGCCAAGTCAGTAACTGTAGAGTAACCTGTATTAGCGGTTGTTACTATTTAAGAATTACAGCTTCCAATTATCAATCACCAGTCCCAAAACCATGAATAAAATATCAAAACATCCGATAGGTAATTTAGGTTACAATTTCGTTGACGAAAAATATTTGCCCAAAGGGAAAGATGAATATTACTTGCGCGATCAACAAAATAAAAGAGGAGTTAATTACCGAAAACTGTCAAGCCGCGAAAAAGAAATTCTGATACGAAGTGATAATAACTCTGATGACTGGAATCAAATCTATGTGTCCGATGCCTTCGATCCCGTGCTGGTAAAGAACTGCCAGTTTTTTGGACTCATAAGAATTGGAAAACTTGAGCCCTACTATCTCGAGTTTAATAATTTGAGAATGCCGGTTGGGATCTATAACAGTACAATCATTAGTTGCGACCTGGGCGATAATGTATGCATCGACAATGCACACTACCTGAGTCACTACATCATTGGCAATGAAGTAATGATCGCGAACGTAAATGAATTGGCCGCAACAGATTATGCAAAATTCGGCAATGGGATTTTGAAAGAAGGTGAAACAGAGTATACGAGGATATGGCTGGAATTACGTAATGAAGCGGGTGGAAGAAAAGTAATCCCATTCAACCGGATGCTGCCTGGCGATGCATATTTGTGGAGCAGTTATCGAAGTGATGAGCAGTTACAAAAAAGGTTCATTGAGCTCACACAAAAAGAATTTGACGCAAAACGTGGCTATTATGGTACTATTGGTAATCGATGTGTTATAAAGGATTGTGACATTATTAAAGATGTTTCCATTGGTAGTGATGCCTATATAAAGGGTGCTAATAAACTAAAGAATCTCACGATCAACAGTGATGAAGTACGAACTTCGCAAATAGGAGAAGGTTGCGAATTGGTAAATGGTATCATTGGCTACGGTTGCAGAATATTTTATGGTGTAAAGGCAGTAAGATTTGTGCTGGCGTCACACTCCCAGTTAAAATATGGGGCGCGTTTGATCAACTCTTACCTCGGAAATAATTCCACTATCTCGTGCTGCGAAGTATTGAATTCACTGATATTTCCTGCGCATGAGCAACATCACAATAACTCATTTTTATGTGCATCTCTTGTGATGGGGCAAAGCAACATGGCTGCCGGCGCTACTATCGGCAGCAATCATAACAGCCGTAGCGCAGATGGTGAACTGATCGCCGGACGTGGGTTTTGGCCGGGTTTGTGCGTGAGCCTGAAGCATAATTCAAAATTTGCCTCGTACAGCATTCTTGCAAAAGCTGACTTCCCTGCTGAATTAAATATTTCTATTCCTTTCTGCCTTATCAGCAATGACGTTGCCAACGATAAATTAGTAATTATGCCCGGGTATTGGTTTATGTACAACATGTATGCATTGGAAAGAAATACATGGAAATATAAAGACAGGGATAAACGTACCGAAAAATTCCAGAACATTGACTATAGCTACCTGGCACCGGATACCATCAACGAAATGTTTGATGCCTTACAAATTCTTAAAAAGCTTAAGCCCGACCATGACGGGATCTATTACACATCGGGTTTTGAAAACAGCGATCGCAAAACTGAAATAACCAAGTTACCCCAGGCTGTTGAAATTTTCACCGAACTAATCAAATATTACGTAACTACATTACTGGTAGATCACATTAAGGCCAACAAATTTGTATCCTTCGACGAACTTAAAAAAAGTATCCCGACAAAAATTCAAAGATCGGAATGGGTCAATGTGGGTGGACAATTAATAATGAAAACCGATGTAGAAAAACTAAAAAATAAGATCAAAACGGGGAAAATCACAACCTGGACACAAGTGCACGATGAGTACGGACATATTGGAGAAAGGTATGAAGCAGACAGGCTGATACATGCGTATTCTTCTTTGCTCGAAATAGAAAATATCACCTCAAAACAATTTACGATTGATCGTTTCAGGGAACTGTTGGAAAAATCCGTAGCGACGAAAAGCTGGATGAGCAAGGGAATTTATGAAGCAAGAAAAAAGGATTACGATAATCCTTTCAGGAAAATGGTATACGACACTACAGAAGAAATGAATGCAATAGTTGGTAGGCTCGAAGACAATCAATTCATCCAGGATCAGCTCGCCGAGGCTGACAAATATAAAAAAGACGTTAAGGCAATTAATAAAGGCCTCAAATAGGTTACCGTCTAACAGTAAAGGCTATACGAAATCAGGCTTTAATAAGCAGGGATTGCACACCCAGTTCATACCCTTTCAGCCCAAAACCAAAGATCGTTCCGGTACATTTTGCGGAAACAAAAGAGTACTTTCTGAACTCTTCCCTTGCTGCGATATTGGAAATATGCACTTCTACCACGGGGATTTTGATGGAGGCTACTGCATCACCAATAGCAACAGAAGTGTGGGTGTAAGCGCCGGCATTAAGGATGATGCCATTCATATGCTTTGCTGCCTCCTGGATTTCGTTGATCAGTTCGCCTTCCACATTGCTCTGGAAATAATCGAAATCTACTGTCTCGTATTTTTTGCGGAGCTTATTAAAATAATGCTCAAACGTTTCACCACCATAAATTTCCCTTTCCCTTTCTCCAATCAAATTTAAATTAGGACCATTGATAATTGCAATCTTCATATTTTATCTTATTAACAGGTAAATACTAATTATTATATGAAAGCGGCAAATTACAAATATCCTTATTAACAGCTCATCTGAATGATCAGAAAATTAATTGACATTCATCATTTTGAAAAAATCGTCAAACAAATAGCGGCTGTCGTGCGGTCCCGGCGTAGATTCTGGGTGATATTGAACTGAAAACGCAGGCCGGTCCTTCAACCTGATTCCTTCGATGGAGTCGTCGTCCAAATTTACATGCGTTATTTCAATATTAGGTGAAGCACCAATTGCCCTGGCATCTACACCGAAGCCATGATTTTGGGTGGTTATCTCACATTTTCCAGTCAATAAATTTTTTACGGGGTGATTCAGTCCACGATGTCCGTGATGCATTTTGAACGTGGGAATATCATTCGCCAGCGCCAGTAATTGCTGTCCGAGGCAAATCCCGAATAATGGCTTTTTAGTATCAAGAATTTTTTTGATAGTAGTAACTGCATCATGCAATGGTTCAGGGTCTCCCGGGCCATTGCTTATAAAATATCCATCCGGGTCAAATTTCTCCAGCTCTTCAAATTTAGTTTCAGAGTTGAACACTTTCACATAAGCTCCACGCTCCGTCATGCAATTCAGGATATTTCGTTTAATACCAAAATCAAGAACGGCTACGCGGATTTTGCTTTTCTCATCGCCAAGAGTATAGGCATCCTTTGTAGATACTACCGAAGCGAGTGCCAGCCCATTCATTGAAGGAACTTTTGCCAACTGCTTTTTTAAATCTTCAACGTCATCGTTCCCGCTGGAGATAACGCAATTCATTGCACCCTGCTGACGTATATGAATTACCAAAGCTCTTGTATCAATTGCATCAATCGCAACGATATTTTGCTTTTCAAAATATTCCTGCAAGGAGGTGTCTGCCCCGAAACGCGAAAATTGTGATTCGAGATTGCGACCGATCACTCCTTTCACTTTAACCGAATCACTTTCTACATCTTCATCTTTTACCCCATAATTACCGATATGAACATTATTCATGATGATGATCTGCCCGTAATAACTGGGATCGGTAAAAACTTCCTGGTATCCGGTCATCCCGGTGTTAAAACATATTTCACCGGTGGCGGTACCGATTTTCCCAAAAGCGCTGCCGCGAAAAATAGTGCCGTCTTCTAAGATTAATATTGCGGGTTTTGTAGTTGAAGTAGCTGACATTGAGAAAAGTTTTGCAAAGAAAAGAAAATGTGAGCAAAAATTTATTCCAAACGATTGTTAATTACTAACAAATAACCCGCATAAAAAAAGTCCCGGCAAGCCGGGACTCATTATTAATAGTAGAAAATATTTATTTCTCTTTGCCTCCGATCAGTTTATCCTGCAATTCTTTCAATTCATCCCACTTTCCCGAGGCAGCTAGCCCCGCCTGTTCCGGCCACGTAGCAGGATCCAATGCGTTGAAATGGCCTCCTGATTTTTCCAGGATATCTTTAATCGTTTCAGGTTTGCTCGCAGCTAATACAGCAAACGTTGAAATTCCACCATGGGTTAAAGCGTCGGCAGCTTTTGGCCCGATGCCTTCTATTTTGGTAAGGTCATCTCCTTTTTTCGAGGATGCCTTAGCGGCTGGTTTTTCAACTGTTTCAACAATTTCTGCCTTGTCAACGGTTTCTTCAGCAGTTCCTTTTTTACGCCCACCTGCTCTGCGGGTTCTCTTTCCGCGTGTGGTGGTTTCGCCTTTCCCTTTCGTGTATACCTCGTTGTAATCCACCAATTCGATCAATGCAAGTTCCGAGTTATCGCCGGCACGCTTGCCAAGTTTGATAACGCGTGTATATCCTCCCGGGCGTGACGCGATTTTCGGGCTAATGACATCGAAGAGTTCTTTCACCGCATCTTTATCCTGCAAATGGCTAAAAACAAGACGACGTTGGTGAGTAGTATTATCTTTTGATTTGGTGATTAAAGGTTCTACATAGGGACGCAAAGCTTTTGCTTTTGCTAAAGTAGTAACGATTCTTTTGTGCTCAAATAATTGACAGGCAAGATTGCTTAAGAGTGCCTTTCTATGGCTTGCTGTTCTGCCTAAGTTATTGATTTTATCTCCGTGACGCATGACTGTTGTTTTGAATCCTGTACCGTGTCAGGAATTACAGGACTGTTGTGAAAATATGTGTTGAAAAATTGAATCACGAGCCCATTTCACATGGGCCCATTATCAAATTTTCAAATTTGTTACTCGTCGTCGAGTTTTAATTTACTTAAATCCATTCCGAAACCAAGACCTCTTTCGTTCAGTACTTGTTCAATTTCGCTGAGGGACTTTTGTCCGAAGTTTCTGAATTTCATCAGGTCTTCCTGTTCGTATTGAACCAATTCACTCAAAGAATTGATTTTTGCCGCTTTTAAGCAATTGAATGCTCTTACTGAAAGATCAAGATCTTCCAAAGGGGTCTTCAATATTTTGCGAAGTTGTAATGTCTGTTCATCTACTAAATCCTCTTTCTTTTCCTCTTTGCTATCGAATGTAATATTTTCGTCAGTAATGATCATCAAATGCTGAATCAGGATTCTTGAAGCCTGTTTCACAGCTTCTTCAGGATGTATAGTGCCATCTGTTACAACTTCCATCACTAATTTTTCAAAGTCAGTTCTTTGCTCCACACGGGTATTTTCAATGCTATACCTTACATTTTTGATCGGGGTAAAAATAGAATCAACAGGAATATAGCCAAAGTGAGAACTTTTTTCCCTGTTTTCCTCTGCCGGCACATAACCACGGCCCTTGCCGATGGTAATCTCTATTTCCAGTTTTGCTGAAGGGTCCATCGTACAAATCAGCAATTCCGGATTCATTACCTGGAATGACGGAGAAGCCTCCCCGATCATAGCAGCGGTGAATTCCGATTTGTTTTTGAGAATGAGGCTGATCTTTTCGCTATTCACTTCGTGATCCACCTTCTTTTTGAAACGAACCTGTTTCAGGTTCAGGATAATTTCAGTTACATCTTCTGTTACTCCCTTTATAGTGGCAAATTCATGGTCAGCGCCAACAATGTTGATTCCAACAATTGCATAGCCTTCCAGCGAATTCAGCAGCACCCTGCGCAGCGCATTACCAATGGTAACACCATAACCGGGTTCTAAAGGACGAAATTCGAATTGTGCTTCAAAATCATTGCTTTTTTGCAGAACGATTTTGTCAGGTTTTACAAAATTTAAAATGGCCATTTTTTATTTTGTTTTTGATTTGATTTAAATTGATTTGAATCCCTCAACTGCGTGTACGCCTATCCGTTATTTGCTGTACAATTCCACGATGAGTTGTTCCTTAATATTTTCCGGAACACTTTCTCTTTCAGGATAAGCAACAAAAGTTCCCTGCATGGTCCCTTCACTCCGGTCAATCCAGTTGAATTTTGGATTCTTGGGACGAAAGTTCGTCGTGATAGAAGTCTTGGAAGCAGAACTCTCTTTTAAACCAACTATATCTCCTGGTTTTAAAGAAAAAGAAGGAATATTTACCACCTGGTTATTTACGGTGATATGCTTATGCGATACTAATTGCCTCGCCGCTTGGCGGCTTGGTGCGATACCCATGCGAAAAACAGTATTATCCAACCGGGCTTCGAGTAATTTGATCAGGTTCTCGCCCGTAACTCCCTTGCGCCTTGATGCCTCAACAAATGTGTTGCGGAATTGTTTTTCCAAAACGCCGTAGGTGTATTTGGCTTTTTGTTTTTCGCGAAGCTGCAAGGCATACTCTCCGAGGCTTTTGCGCTTGCGCGCTGCACCATGCATACCCGGAGGGTTACTGTTTTTTGTCAACCATTTCCCATTACCTGTAATGGGCTCTCCAAAAATCCTGGAGATCTTTGTTTTTGGACCTGTGTAACGAGCCATATTATTTGATTTTTTAGTGCCGGTACATCATCAGTAAAAATCTAAAATCAATGATGCACCCGTGTTATTGAATATGTCTGATGTAATGAAGCACGATTAACGATTGGCAATATCGCGCATCCTATATCATACATTGTTAAACTCTTCTCTTTTTCGGAGGCCTGCAACCATTGTGCGGCAGCGGTGTTACGTCCTTTATCATCACCACCTCTATGCCTGACTGTGAAAGAGACCTGATAGCGCCTTCTCTTCCCGAACCCGGACCTTTTACATATACATCCACACGCTTCAGACCTGCGTCAAATGCAACTTTCGCAGCATCGGCAGCGGCCATCTGGGCTGCATAAGGAGTATTTTTTTTGGACCCCCTGAAACCCATTTTTCCGGCGGATGACCAGGAAATAACCTGTCCCTGCTTGTTGGTTAAGCTGATAATAATGTTGTTGAAGCTTGCAACGATGTGTGCATCTCCGGCTGCATCTACTTTTACAACCCTTTTTTTAGCGGCTGCCTTTGCACTGGTTGCTTTAGCGCTTGTTCCTTTTGCCATAATTGTACTGATAGGTAATCTTTAAAAATTTTTCGCCGCGGCGAACCGAACCGACCCTCCCTCAGGCTTAAAAGATCAGGGTTAAGATTCGAAATACAAGCCTTTATTTATTGAACACGTCAATTATTTCTTGGGTGCTTTCTTTTTGCCAGCAACCGTCTTACGTTTTCCTTTACGCGTACGACTGTTGGTGCGGGTGCGCTGGCCGCGTACCGGCAATCCCTTACGATGTCTTAATCCACGATAACAGGCGATATCAAGCAATCGTTTGATATTGGTCTGCACTTCACTACGCAATGCACCTTCTGTTTTGAATTCTCCGGTAATTACATTACGAATGGCAGTCTGCTCATCATCACTCCAGTCATTCACTTTTTTGTCGTGACTAACATTTGCTTTGTCCAAAATATACCTCGCGGTAGATCTTCCGATTCCATATATATAAGTGAGGCCAACTTCTCCTCTTTTGTTCTTAGGTAAATCTATACCGGCAATACGAGCCATAATGTTTCAATTTAAATTCCAAAGACCAAATGCCAATTTGGTTTCTGTATTTTGATTTTGTTATTTTTTTAAAATTATCCTTGCCTCTGCTTAAAACGCGGATTCTTTTTGTTGATCACATACAACTTACCCTTCCGCCTTACGATCTTACAGTCTGCACTTCTCTTTTTTATTGCTGCCCTGACTTTCATTGTTTCACTGTTTATTTTTTTGATACCTTATTTATATCTGAAAATAATGCGACCTCTCGATAAATCGTAAGGACTCATTTCCACTCCCACTTTATCTCCGGGCAAAATTCTGATGTAGTTCATCCGCATTTTACCGGAAATAGTAGCCAAAATTTCATGTCCATTTTCAAGCTTCACCCTGAACATCGCATTGGATAAGGCTTCCAGGATAGTTCCGTCTTGTTTTATAAGTGCTTGTTTGGCCATATTGATTTTGGGTGCGCAAAGATAGGCCTAAAATTTTAAATTTCACAAAAAAAGGGTTAAAATGCCTTAAAGCGCAGCGATTTAAGGGCAATAATTATCAAGATATTGTGGATAAGGGCTAAAACTTGTCTTTTTAGCGACTCCCCGTGTACTCAGATCTCCTCATCGGTAAGGTGCACCTTGGTCATGCCGAGGTAGTGATTTTGTAACTCATGCACCGAAATAGGCTGAGTCATGATCCTCTTTTCGTCTCTGTACCATATTTCAAAATGAGAGAACTCGTCCTGTTTGGGAGTCTGAATCCTGAAAGCCCCTTTCATGTATTTTACAGAGCCATCTTCATTCACGTGTTTCTCAAAATTCAGTTTAAGTAATTGTTTCTCATCAAGTGGCAGTGGGTATAATTCTTCCTGGCTGAACCAAAAATCCTGTACACCATTGAAAACGGCGATTTCCTTTTCGTCATAGTTAAAATCTGTCACTTCGCCGGCCCATTCTTCACCGTCACTTTTGGCAAGCACATAGTCTCCTGCCTTTAAATCGTGGAAATGTATCATGCTTTTATATTTACGCCCAATTTATAAAAAAAAATCAGAATAGTTCCATGCAAAGGCTTATGAAATCCCATTTAGAAAAATATCTTTGACGTGGCACCTCCGGATCAAAAATATTATTCCAGTTTCATAGCCGCAATTATCTTTTGAATTCTTTCTGCTAATTTTTTGTCCGTTTCATCAAACTCTGAAGCGGTTTTCAACGGCATGTGCACGCTGAAATAAAATTTAATTTTCGGTTCCGTACCACTCGGGCGAGCAGAAATCTTGCTCCCATCTTCCGTTATAAACTGTAGCACGTCGCTTTTGGGCAAATCAAGTTTTTCTTTATTACCCGTTTTCAAATCAGTCTTCTCCCGCAGGCTGTAATCGTACAATTCAGCCACAGGGCTTCCGGCAATTTCTTTTGGCGGATGATCCCGATAACTCTTCATCATATCGGCAATTTCTTTTGTACCGTTCATTCCCTTTTTCGTTAAGGATATAAGTTCTTCTTTATAGCATCCATATTGCACGTACAAATCGATCAACCTATTGAATAAAGACTTGCCCTGGTCTTTGGCCACCGCAGCCATCTCGCAAATGATAGCTACTGCACTTACCGCATCTTTATCTCTTACCTTATCACCAATCATCAATCCAAAACTTTCTTCGCCACCGACTACGTAATTTTCCTTTCCTTCTTTCTCCCTGATCATTGCGGCAATCCATTTAAAACCGGTTAGTACATTATAGCAAGTGATGCCTTTTGCTTTGGCAACCTCATCTATCATATCGGTGGTCACTATTGTCTTAATCACCATATCCTGTGATGTTGCAAGACCAGTCTGTTTTCGTGCTTCAATGATATAGCTAAATACGAGCAATGCAGTCTGATTGCCATTCATCAATACCCATTCACCTTTATTGTTTCTAACGCCAATGCCTACACGATCTGCGTCCGGATCTGTTCCCAATAAAATATCAGCATTCAGTTCTTTGGCTTTCGCAAGGCCAATACTCATTGTTTCTTTCTCTTCAGGATTGGGATAACCAACGGTAGGAAAGTTTCCATCGGGCTTCTTCTGCTCCTCAACAATGTGGACATTGTCAAAACCAAATGCCTGCAATGCGCGTGGTACCAGCATAATACCCGACCCATGAATAGGGGTATAAACAATTTTCAAATCATGTTGCCGTTTGCACACTTCCGGGGCTATGCTCAGCCCTTTTACCATCTTAATGTATGGGTCGTCAATATCCTTTCCTATGATCGTGATATTGCTTTCATTGCCCTTCCATTTTACATCATCAAGGCCTTTTATCTTTTCTACTTCACCAATCACATTTTTATCATGAGGAGGAATTAACTGTGCCCCGTCGTCCCAATAAGCTTTATAACCATTGTATTCTTTAGGATTGTGAGACGCAGTACAAACCACGCCACCCTGGCAGCCAAGCCTCCGTATAGCAAAACTCAACTCAGGCGTGGGTCTCAGCGATTCAAACAAATACACTCGAATGCCATTGGCAGCAAAAATGTTTGCAGTTATTTCTGCAAATTCGCGACTGTTATTTCTTGAATCGTGACCAATAACAACTTTTACTTCAGGAAAAGATTTTTTTAAATAATTGGCGTACCCCTGTGTAGCCATTCCCACTGTGTACCGATTCATGCGGTTAGTGCCAACACCCATAATTCCTCTTAAGCCTCCTGTACCAAATTCAAGGTCCTTATAGAATGCATCTTCCAATTGCATTACATCGTCTTTTTGCAACCGGCGTATTTCATTTTTAGTAGCTTCATCGTAGTTTCCATTGAGCCATTCATTGATCTTGCTTTGAGTTTTTACTTCCATATTTTTTGTTTATGATTTGAAGGTATTTAATTTTGATTATTTACATCCGGCAATCTTGTTTCCGCGTATTTTTGTTTGATGTTTATGTTGCAAAACTATCGGAATCGCGTACTTTTAATATTCGTTGCAAACTCGTTATTTTTTTGCAAAACCGCAAAGGCTCAAAATCTTTATCCGCCATCCTACCGTATGGTTCGTTTTAAAAAAAACGTTGATACTTTTCGGGAACATACCATTTATCCCTACAACAAAAAAAGAGTAAAACAGGTAGCGGCTGCAAATATAATCGGCTATGGCGGCGCATTAGTGGGACTGAATGCAGAATGGTATGCACATTACCCGAGATCAGGGTTTCATTTTTTTAATGACGATGCAGAATGGCTACAGATAGATAAGGCAGGCCATGCGTACAGCGCCTACACAGAAAGCCGGCTGAGTATGGAAATGTGGCGATGGGCTGGGCTTTCACGCAAACAAAGAATCTGGATCGGAGGACTGAGCGGTGTAGCATATCAATCGATTATCGAAGTATTGGATGGCTTTTCATCGGAATGGGGATTTAGTCCCGGCGATTTTACTGCCAATATTATTGGCTCCGGAATGTTCATTAGCCAGGAGCTGGCATGGAATGATCAACGGATAAAATTCAAATTTTCTTTTCACCGGAAGCATTACGGCGAAGCCGATTTGGATAAACGAGCCGACCAACTTTTTGGAAGTACAGAAATAGAAAGATTCATCAAAGACTATAATGCGCAGAGCTACTGGATGAGCGCCAACATCCAATCATTTTTCCCCGATTCAAGATTGCCACGATGGTTATCGCTATCTGTCGGATATGGTGCAGAAGGTATGTTTGGAGCAAGAAATAATATTGCTTACGACGATAACGGAAATATAACATTCAACCGAACCGATATCAAACGCTACCGTCAGTGGTATTTATCACCCGATATTGATTTCACAAAAATAAAGACGAAGAAAAAGGGATTGAAGGCAGTGTTTTTTGTATTGAGTATTCTAAAATTTCCTGCACCAACAATCGAGTTTTCGAATGGATCCTTTAAAGGGCACTGGATCGTTTTTTAAAAAGAAAGTCAATGATAGTTGTCAATCATCACTTCGCCAGCAGTGAAGTGTCAGATCCAAATCAAACATCGTAAATCGTACATCCCACATCGTACATTGCCGCTAATTTCATTCTATTCTTGCCCCCGCTATTTTTCCATTCTTCGTTTCCACAATAATGATCTCATTTGCAGCGGTAGATACCGACATGCCAACGTAATCGGACGAGACAGGAAACAGTTTATAGCTTCTCTCTACCAATACCAATGTCTGAATTTTTTTGGGATAAAATTCAATAAATGGTTTTAAAGCATATAATAAAGTTCTTCCTGAGTTGGCAACATCATCTACTATCACGATTACGGCGTCGTTCAGTTTTTCATTCGAAGATAATTTTACGTTTTTAGGATCGTGTTTGTCAATACCAATTTCGATAACCGAAATTTTCCCCTTAAAAACATCACCAAGAAATGACTTTATAATATTTGCAATGATCACGCCGCTACCTTTTATGCCTGCGAGAATTATTTTCTTTTCATCAGCATTCCTCTCCAATACCTCGAATGCCATTCGTTGCAATTTTTTCTGAGCCACTTCAGCAGAAAGAATATTTGTATCAACAGTCATAGCGTAATTTTTAATCAAAATAAATAGTCACTTCCTGCTAAAATAAAACAATTCAAACCATTAACTTAGCAAATATCTTTTTATGGAGATCATTCAGCAAATCGCTTTCATCATTCTGGCAGCCGTCGCGATTTTTTTATTTTCAAAAAAAGTAAAAGAAATCACCGGTAATATTCGCCTTGGCCGCGATGAAGATCTTTCCGGGAACAGCCGGGAAAGATGGAGAAATGTATTGTTACTCGCGCTTGGCCAGAAGAAAATGTTTCGTTATCCGCTCGTGGGAATTATGCACTTTTTTATTTACGCGGGCTTTATCATCATCAACATTGAAGTGCTGGAAATAGTACTGGACGGCATTTTCGGAACACACCGCATGTTTGCCGAACCTCTTGGCAGTTTTTACATGTTTGTGATTGATTTTTTTGAAATACTCGCTATCCTGGTGTTAGCAGCCTGCGTCATTTTTTTGATACGCAGAAATATTTTAAAATTAAAACGCTTTACAAAGCACGAATTGGATGGATGGCCAAGAACGGACGCTAACCTTATTCTGATCACAGAAATTATTTTGATGTCGTTATTTCTCACCATGAATTCTGCCGACAGGGCGCTTCAATTGCAAGGCAATCCGCATTACCTGGATCATGGAAGTTTTATTTTATCAGGGTGGCTCGCTCCATCTATGCAGAATATGGCGCCGTCTACATTAATTACTATTGAGCGTACTTGCTGGTGGCTGCACATTACAGGCATTTTTGCTTTTCTCAATTACCTTCCCTACAGCAAACATTTTCACATCTTACTTGCATTTCCCAATGCGTATTACAAACCATTACAACCAAAAGGCAAAATGGAGAATATGGCAAACGTGCAAAAAGAAGTATTTTATGTTTTTCAACCAGAATTAACACCAACTACCGGTGAAGCACAAACGCAGCACTTCGGCGCTAAAGATATTTTTGATTTGAGCTGGAAAAACTTAATGGATGCCTACACCTGCACCGAATGTGGAAGATGCACCGCTGCCTGCCCGGCAAACATAACAGGTAAAGCGCTCAGCCCGCGAAAGATCATCATGGACACGCGAGACCGTGTGGAAGAAGTGAGAAGAAACATAAAGTCGAACGGAAGTTTTAAAGATGATGGCAAAGCGTTATTGCGTAGTTATATTACAGAAGAAGAACTTCGTGCCTGTACCTCTTGCAATGCATGTGTAGAAGAATGCCCCGTAAGTATCAGTCCTCTCGATATAATTTTTCAATTACGACGCTCTTTGATAATGGAAGAAAGCAGCGCTCCCGCCGAATGGAACACCATGTTCAGCAATATTGAAAATAATTTTGCCCCGTGGAAATTCAGTCCGGATGAGAGAGATAGGTGGACAGAAGAACTTTAGCCATATACGATGTGGGATGTACGAATTTAAACAGCCTAATAAACACCTGCCATGACTCCGAAAGAAATGCTGCAAAAAAGCAATTTTCGATCGATTGCGGATACACGATATTGAGCCTCGATCAAAATATCATCAATAGAGCGTACAGTGCGTAATTGATCAGGTCATCATCTTCTGTCCGTAAATTATAGGGTCAGACGCAGGGCTATGTCGAAGACAGACTTTATAAACAAATTGAAAAATAGTAGAAGAAGAAATCGATGAATCCTTATTCTTCCCCGAATTGGTCGTTGAGTTTAATAAAATCAGAAGAGATAAAATCGCAATCCTGTACAACCAGGGTGAAGAAATTCTCAAAATAACTGTAACAGCTATAAAAACTGCACGCAAAGGATAACATGAATTTGAGAGGGACAGTTACGTCGTATATCCCACATCGCACTTTTAATAGTTTCTTTTCGAATCAAAATTCTCAAACTCCTTCGCTACAGCATTTAAGAAAGTTGACCCTAATGCTCCATCAATAATACGATGATCATAGCTTAAAGAAATATACATCATGTGGCGGATAGCAATACTGTCGCCTTGTTCGGTTTCAATCACAACGGGGCGTTTCTTAATAGTACCGACCGCCATGATAGCCACTTGTGGCTGGTTGATAATGGGTGTACCCATAATACTTCCGAATGTTCCCACATTGGTGAGTGTAAAGGTTCCTCCTGAGGTATCGTCGGGTTTTAATTTATTGGTGCGGGCTGCATTGGCAAGATGATTCACTTGCTTGGTGAGCCCGGTAAGATTTAATTGATCTGCATTTTTAATGACCGGCACGATTAAATTACCCGCCGGCAATGCCGTGGCCATTCCTATATTAATATCTTTTTTTATAATAATCCTTTCACCATCTACGCTGCTATTGAGCAACGGATATCTTTTGATGCATTTTATGATTCCTTCAATAAACAGCGGTGTGAACGTAATCTTCTCTCCTTCTCTGTGCTCGAAATCCTTTTTAATTTTTTCGCGCCATAAAACCATATTGGTAACATCACATTCAGCAAAACTTGTAACGTGTGCACTGATCCTTTTGCTTTCCGTCATGTGCTTTGCGATCATCTTACGCATACGATCCATTTCGATGATCTCCACATTTCCTGGATACGTAACCGGCGTAGCATATTCCTGATAACGCGAAGTGGCCGGTACCTCATGAACATCTGTATGGGTGGGCGTTTCAATTACCCGATGAGATAGCGGGGCTCCGCTCTTCCTGTTTTCCAGGTACATCATGATATCTTTCTTGCTCACACGGCCATCCTGTCCTGTTCCTTCAATGGCTTCGAGTTCACTCATTGAAATACCTTCGCTGGCTGCAATGTTCAAAACCAATGGCGAATAAAAGCGTATCGATGAACCATTATTATTTGAAGAAACTTTTTGCGAAGGCTGATAAGGAATTTCTTCCACCAGGCTGGCTTCTTCATATTCATGCTCTTTCCTGGAAGAAGTATTATTAACGGGCTGCGTTGGTGCGGCAGTTTCTTCACTTCCTGCTTTAATCCTTGCGATCACTTTTCCTATCGGTACTACATCATTTTCTTTATAAAGAATTTCAGCAATGACACCGTCTGTAGTTGAAGGCACCTCACTATCCACTTTATCAGTAGCTATTTCCAAAACCGATTCATCCTGCGCTACCTTGTCACCGGGTTTCTTGAGCCATTTTAATATCGTGGCTTCCATGATACTTTCTCCCAATTTGGGCATTACTAAATCAACAAGGCTCATAAATTTCTTTTAAATAATTTAACGAAAACGTAAAACTCAAAATTACACAAAAAGGTTAAGTTATCGGGGAATTACAAACAGCAGACTGGCGGACATTTTTCCGCCGTTTTTATTTGAATCTGGCTGCATATTCACGTTGTTTTTCTAAATAAAAATCCTTTAACACATAAAATGCTTTTTTCTTTTGTCCCGTCTCTGAAATCAATCCCTTGCGGTTCCATCCATCCTGGTATTCAGGACTCATTCTTTTGGGCGATCTGAAATCAACAAGTATCCACGGAGTCATTCCGTTTAGGTGTGGCACTCTACTTATTAATTTCATTTGATTTTTATAAAAAGATTCCTGGTATTCTTCGCTGAAACGTATTGCGGAATCTGCATGGAAACCCGCCAATGCGCCTGCGCCTAATTCACTTATCATAACAGGTTTATCATAAGGAATAGTAAAATTGAATTTATTTATTTCCCACGGCATGCCGCCACCATACCAGCCATAGTATTCATTAAAGCTTACGATATCTAATTTTCCGCCCAAGGGATCATCTACAAAAACAGAATCTCCTTTCGTTCTTGTGAGGAGTGCTGCTGATACCAGTCGCGAGTGATCCAACGCGTGTGCTGTATCAGCCATCGCCTCCATAAATTTTTCCCTCTCCGGAATATCAGGCGTTTCATTGCCGATTGACCAAACTATTACACTCGCCCGATTTTTATCCCGCTGAATCAAATCAGTTATCTGGTGCTCCGCGTTTCTCAACGTGGAATCATTTGTCCAATCTATCGTCCAATACACAGGAATTTCTTCCCACAATAATAAGCCCATCGAATCAGCAAGGTGCGACTCTTCTTCATTATGCGGATAATGCGCCAGGCGAATAAAATTGCAGTCGAGTTCTTTTGCCCAGTTTAATAACATCCTGCAATCACTGGTATTTCTCGGTCTTCCCGGAATAAAAGGATCTTCATCATGCAATGCAATGCCACGAAGAAAAACGGGTTTGCCATTCAATAAAATATCAGTGCCTTTCGCTTCAATCGTTCTGAAACCAATTTCGTCATTTACGGTATCAACATCAGTTGTGATCGAAACACTATACAACTTTGGATCTTCAGGCGACCAATAATTTAATTGTTTTACCGAAATGGAAAAGGTGGCTCTGCCATTAGCATCGGTGCTTACAGTTGTTTGCAAGCCTGCTTCCGGTATGTTTATTTTTATTCGCTGAGAAATATCTTCACCATCCAATTGAATGTAGCCGTCAATCTTTTTCAGATCATTTTTTGCCAATTGGATTTTATAATCTTTGATAAATGTTGATGGTTCTTCTATCAGCAACACATCTCTTGTGATGCCGCCATAATTCCACCAGTCAAAATTATCGGTAGGAACGTTTTCCTTTTTGCGTGCATCATTTACCTTCACAACAATAAAATTATTGCCGTCTTTCAATTGATTCGTCACTTCATATTCAAAAGGCGTGAAACCTCCTGCATGCACACCCAACTTTTTATCGTTTAATGAAACATAGGCCTGGTAATTGATGGCATTGAATCTCAGGAAATATCTTTTGCCCGGTTGCGGGTGAAAATTGAAATCATGTTCATACCAGACAGTACCTTCGTAATACAGCAGTTGATCGTTTTGCGAATTCCAATCTCCGGGTACATTGATTGTCGGAGATTTATCAAAATCGTATTCCACCAACTCTGATTTAGATTCCTGGTGCTGGTTTTCAAAAAAACCACCGAGTTGATTATTCTCATCCGCTGTAGCTCCCTGGAAACCGCGGAAGCCGGTTTCATACGGGTCTATGATGTAGTGCCAGCGTCCGTCGAGGTTTACATAATTTCTCTCATATACATTTTGTATGAAATTGGATTGAGCATTCAGGCAAACCGATGCAAATAATAAAATGAAAGAAAGGAAAATTCTTTGCATGTAAATATTTTTATTAATCACTCTAATTAGCAATCTGAGATAAAGGCGTCAATAAACTTTCTGCAATCAACACCTCAGTTTTCCATTATAAATTTTCTGAGAAAATTTAATGCAATCGTAGCGGTTACCTCTATGTTGCGTTCACGGGTGAAACGTAAGTTAATCTTTTGTGTGCGATAATTTTTTTTATCGCCTGCCGCCATCCATACGGTGCCCACAGGTTTTTCGGGTGTACCACCTTCAGGGCCCATTATTCCGGAAACAGCAATCCCATAATCTGTATTCATTCGTTCCAATAACCCATCCAGCATTTCCACAACCGTTTCTTCACTTACTGCTCCATAATTTTCCAGTGTCTTTTCGTGTACACCTAACAGTTGTTCCTTTACACCATAGGAATAGCTCACAACACTACCTACATAATACTTTGATGAACCAGGAACGGTAGTGATCAAATGCGCAATATAGCCCCCGGTACAGCTTTCAGCAGTTGAAACCGTTTTGTTTTTCATCGTCAGTATTTTACCCAGCACCACCTGCAGGCTGTCGTCCTCATCTGTTACGAGGTAATCTTTGGTAAGAATCTTTAGTTGTTCAAATTGTCCATCAATTTTTCTCTGAACCGTCACCGCATCAAATCCGCCGGCCGACAAACGCAAACGCACAATCCCATATGTCGGAAGATAAGCCAGTTTTAAATCTTCGGGAAGGCTGGTTTCAAAATCTTTTATCATTTCTGCAAGAGAGGATTCCCCTATTCCCGCTGTAAGCAATGTACGATGCGCAATAACCGGCAAGGCAAATTTTTCTTTCAGCATCGGAATTACCGAATCTTCCATCATTCCCTTCATTTCGTAAGGAACACCCGGCATGCTGATGTAGATAATATTGTCTTTGTGAAATATCATTCCAGGCGCTGTGCCTCTTTTGTTTTGTATCACTTCACAATTATCTGGCACTTCAGCTTGTTTAAGGTTGATTTCGGTCGCAGGTCTTTTGAAAACGTTTTCAAATAAATATTTCACGTTCGACAAAGCGTCTTCATTTACCACTAACTTACCTCCAAAATAATAGCACAAAACTTTTTTGGTAATATCGTCTGAGGTAGGGCCCAGTCCGCCGGTGATCAATACTACATCAGCCAATTTACTTTCATCTTCCAGCATTTTTATAATATCGTCGTGGCTGTCCCCGATGGCTATGCGCCGTTTCACAGCAATACCGATCTTATTCAGTTGCTGCGCTATCCACGCACTGTTAGTATCAGTTACCTGGCCTATTAATAATTCATCTCCGATAGTGACGATGCTCGCATAAATATTTTTCATCAGGCAAAATTAGCAACCCATCATTACATTCCGGCCGATTTATTATGCATCCTTTATCATTAATCTTTAGTTTTGAGAAAAAACACATTTTGAAAACACTATTTTTTTTTACAGGGCTCTTGTTTTCATTTCACTTGTTCGCTCAAAATGAAAAAGCATTCAATCTTGCTTATAAAAGATTTGCAGCAGAAAAAATTTTCAAACATGCATCAATAAGTTTATTGGTGATTGACAATTCGGGCAAAAGAATTACTTCGGTAAATCCGGAAATGGGTCTTGCCCCTGCCAGTTGCGAAAAGGTAATTACAGCTTCAACTGCTTTTGAACTACTGGGACATGATTACACCTATCCAACCACATTGTCTTATACAGGAAAAATTGAAAATGGAAAGTTGAATGGCGACATTATCATCAAAGGATCCGGTGACCCGACACTCGGAAGCTGGCGATATTTATCAACCAATGAAGATTCTGTGATAAAAGAATTTTCAGATGCGATCTCACGGGAAGGCATACACGAAATTGCCGGCCATGTATATGCAGATGAAAGCTTATGGATCGGAGAAGTAACCCCCGGCGGTTGGATATGGGAAGACATTGGTAATTATTACGGGGCTGGTGCACGGGCGCTCAACTGGAGAGAAAACCAATATGATCTTCATTTGCGTTCGGGAAAAAATATCGGCGATAGCGTAAAAATAATCAGCACTACCCCACCCTTCACTGATGGATTAAAACTTAATGTGGAAGCCACTTCCGCAGCACAAGGAACGGGAGATAATAGTTATATTTTCATCCCACAGTTTAGTGAATATGGCACTTTGCGTGGAACAATTCCGATAAACGAAGATTCATTTACCATCAGCGGCTCCATGCCTCACCCGGGCCGGCAATTAGCCGAAACACTGGAAGCTTCATTGAAAAATTTACCCGCCGAAGATTTTTCCGGTCATTACGCAACCACCAACAAAACTTTTTATTCTGCACGCATATTCTATACTCACCACTCACCCAACCTCGATAGCATTGTGCATTGGTTTCTAAAAAGGAGCATCAATCTTTACGGTGAGACTTTGCTAAAAACGCTGGCATATAAATACACTGGCGTTGGTTCTACCGACAGCGGCGTGAGCGTAGTGCAACGATTCTGGAAGGATAAAGGAATCGATTCCTACGCAATGAATATAATAGATGGTAGCGGCCTCTCTCCTGCTGATCGCGTTACAACAACGGTACTGGTAAGTGTGTTGCAATTTGCAAAAAAACAATCATGGTTTCCTTCATTTTATGATGCGTTACCGGAGATAGATGGAATCAAAATGAAAAGTGGATCAATCGGAGGAGTTGTATCTTACACCGGTTTCATAAAAAGCAAGTCAGGCAAGGAATACACGTTTTCATTTATCGTAAATAATTTTGACGGCGATTCGAATAATGTGAGAAGGAAGATGTGGGCACTGTTGGATTTGCTGAAATAAATTTTTAATTACAAAAACTTAAACAAATATGAAAGTTCAAAATTATCAACACCATGCTCGACTGGTTCCGCTGTTTCACATTTTCACTTCAGCAATATTATTATGTTGCCTGGCGGGATCTGCCTGGAATCTCGTAAAAGCTTATCAACAACATTCGGGAAGAATTATAGCTGCGGTTTTGTTCGGGCTGAGCTATGCGGGGCTTATGATATTTTGGTACTCGCGGCAATTTGCGGTAGGCGTACAGGACCGGGCCATTCTTGCACAGGAAAACCTGCGTCATTTTGCCCTTACGGGGAACTTGTTAGACGCACGCCTTCGTAAGTCACAGGTAATTGCATTGCGCTTTGCCCCGGATAATGAATTGGTGGCTCTTGCAGAAAAGGCTGCTAACGAGAACATGAAACCCGACGATATCAAGAAAGCAATCACAAACTGGAGAGCCGATTACCACCGGATTTAAATTTGATCATTTTTTACTGAAGGCTGCTACCTGTCCGGCTGAGAAAATATTTTTGCAGATCGCGCGGTCTATAAATTCACCGAAATCAGAAAACATTACATAAAAATCCTGAATTGATTTTGGTGGTATCATTTGCAAAGTTATTTTTGCGCCGGAGAGATGGCAGAGCGGTTGATATGCGGCGGTCTTGTCCCATTGGGATCCCTTCGGGAAAAACCGTTGAAGTGAAAGCTTCCGGGGGGTCGAAATCCTTCACTTGACATATTTTACCTACATACTCAAAAGCCTCAAAGATGGTAAATATTATTACGGTCATTGTAGTGATTTGGAAAAAAGATTAAAAGAACACAACGATGGCAAAGTCCGATCAACAAAGGGCCGAAGACCTTTTACAATCCATTATTTTGAAACATTCGAAACAAAGTCTGGAGCAGCCAAAAGAGAATATTTTTTCAAGACTATTGATGGCTACAATTTCCTGAAATCAGGAAACATTATATAAAAATCCCTAATTGATTTTGGTGGTATCATTTGCAAAGTTATTTTTGCGCCGGAGAGATGGCAGAGCGGTCGAATGCGGCGGTCTTGAAAACCGTTGAAGTGAAAGCTTCCGGGGGTTCGAATCCCTCTCTCTCCGCCACCCTTTGTTTATTTAGGTAAAGTCTTCACAGGAAAGCCTGCAAAATTCAGTGTTTGCAGGCTTTTTGCTTTTTACAGTTTACCAGGATTTATGCTTATTTACTGCCCGATCTGGTGAGTAATACGGTGAGCTAACCTAACTTTACTCACACTCACCAAACCTTACGCAAATCGCTATTTATTAACACTTTATATGCGATGAACTCATTTTAAACTACCGGCCAAACGGTAATTTTATCACTACAAAATGAATAATTATGGACACAAGTTTCAGGCTGCTATTCTATCTTAAAAAACCGAACAACTACAATTCCGGTGCGATACCCATCTATTTGAGGATAACGGTTGATGGAGTCAGGCGCGAAATCAGCACCAGCCTACAGGTAGATCCAGCTAAATGGTCTGCTGTAGCAAGACGGGTAACCGGCAAATCAGAAGCAATCAAACCGGTAAACGAATTCCTTGATATGCTCCAGGCCAAAGCGATCCAGGCACGTAACCAACTTATGGCAATGAATATTCCCATAACAGCCGACAATATGGCCTCGCTCATTCTGGATAAACCATTAACTCCCGAGCACAGGATCGTGGACGTATTCCGAGATCATAACAAGAAAATGGAGGAATTAATAGGTAAGGAATACAGCGCAGCAACCCTGGAACGATACGAGACTTCCCTTAAACATACTGTTTCATTTATGCAGGACACTTATGGCATTTCTGATATAGATATTCAAAAGCTGGATTATAGTTTCATTTCAGATTATGAGCACTGGTTGAAAACGGTTCGAAATTGCGATCATAACACTACAATGAAATACCTGAGCAACTTTAAAAAAATTGTGCTAATCTGTGTTAAAAAGAAATGGCTGACCGGAGACCCGTTTGGAGAATTTAAAATGACCAAACGAAAAAAGAAGCGAAAGGCCCTTTCCCAAATTGACTTAGACAACCTCACTGCAAAGCAATTTAACAGCGATCGCCTGACCATTGTTCGTGATATTTTCCTCTTCTGCTGTTATACAGGGCTGGCGTACGCCGACGTACAAAAATTGAAAAGAACGGATGTATTCATTGGAATTGACGGATACAAATGGATTACTTCAGGTCGCAAGAAAATGGAGAGAAATGACAGTTCCTCCAATATACCCTTGCTACCCGCAGCAGAGAAAATAATGTTGCATTACCAGGACGACCAGGAATGCACGGAAAAAGGAGTTGCGTTCCCCGTGCGCAGCAATCAAAAAATGAACGAATACCTGAAGGAAATCGCGGACTTATGCGATATACGTATCCCATTGACATTTCATATTGCGCGACACACTTTTGCTACTACGATCACTCTTTCCAACAAAGTTCCCATCGAAACAGTTTCCCGAATGCTGGCACATCATAAAATTGCTACTACACAGGACTACGCCCAAATACTGGATAATAAAATCAGCGACGACATGAGCGAATTAAGAAAAAAATATGTGGGTGCCTGAATATTCTTTTTATGACTTCACAATCGGAATAGCTTACAGCCGGTTTCAATATCGTCTGAATAGCTTACACAATTTGCGTTTTTGTGGATCATCAATTTTTCATATTTATCATTTGAAAATAACGATTATGTTAACTTCTAAATGGGCAACTTTCAGGGAAGTCTACAAAAAGGTTAAGGCTTCATAATTAAATACCAGTAGGAGTTGATGTAGTTTAGAGAGGAGAGGTTAGGGATGTTAAGATTCAGGACACAATTTACATATTCTTAGCATCAATCATTATTGCCCTTTAAGATCTACGATAGATAATTTCACATTTGGCAACTCACAGTTTGGATAAGATTCAATAAAAAGCTTGCGATTGACATTTAAAATATTTATTTTAATGTTGGCATCGTAACCGTTCTATATTAATTGTCTTCCTTCCTCTTAGGAGAAAAGTTAAAGCCTTGATATGAAAACTTCATTTTTAATCTCAGTACTAGCCTGCTCATTCTTTTTGTTTACAATAAATAGCTGCAAAAAACATAAAAATAATGCCCAAAGCGAATTATCGAAGCTTCCGCCCGAGACGCAGACCGGAGCAAATACATTTGGCTGCCTGATTAATGGTATGGCTTTTTTACCGAACGGATCCGGATTTAGCGGGCCGAAATTAAGTTGCTCCTATATTGAAAATACAACCAGTCAAATGGGATATTTTTTCAACTTAACTGCCAATGACTTTAGTAACCCCAATGATTTTCCAAGTGTCGGGATTTTCACAGATAGTGTTCAAATTCTTCCCGGGGCCTTTTTGTTAAGCGAAAAATTTGTAGCAGGTAAATCTTATGGGCAATATGGCAGATATATAATTGGACAAAATCCGGATTTGTATAACACAAATTCAATTGTAACCGGTCAATTAACAATAAAAAATTTAGATGAAATAAATCAAATCGTTTCAGGCACCTTTTGGTTCAATGCTGTTGATCAAAATGCAGATACAATAAAAATAACAGATGGAAGATTCGACGTACACTACACAAAATAATTTTTCCAAAATTTAAAACTCAGCACAATGAAATCGTTAAACAGACTGCTCCAGGGCATACTTTTACTATGCCTTAGCTCTTCCGCTTTTTCTCAAATCACAACTGACACTACTTTCGCTACCCAGATGAATTATGCATTTGCTCCACTCGACAAAAGCAGGGTACCTTATGGCATTTTAAGAGACTACGGGATGGAATTTACAGATCTCAATGTTTTTAATGGTACTGCCAGTCTTGTAGATAGTAACGATGTTGATGCAGCCGCCTTTTGGGATGTTTATAATAGTTTACTGATGAGTATTATTTATAGCAATGCTTCGGGCTTTCTCCGCCCTGATACCCTTGATAACCGTTGGCATAATCACCGGCTGCCCGGGCAAATAACACTTGCCGGGCTTTATTTTAATTATTCCCGATTCAGAGATGATGCCTATCCAAATTATATCACTATTACCAATAACCAACTATACGATAAGTTTGTAAATGGTGTCTGGCAAAATCCTTATGTAAGCCAGGCAGCCTTTGTGCTTGCTCCTTCTGTTACTCAATATGAAGGCACGAGCTTTAGCCTGTTCTTACCTTCTGATATTTGGCTAACCAACAGCGCCTCCTCTATAAGCAGTATTAGCGTGGATGTGAATGATGGCAATGGTTACCGAACGCTTACTCCCGGTGTCCCCTTGTCAGTGAACTACGCTGATACCGGCTATAAAGAATGGACCTACAAGCTCACATTGACAAACGCCAGTAATCTGTATGCGCATTCAAGTGTTCACATTTTGCCAAGTGTAAATTCTTCAGGTGGAGACCAGGGATATACTGTTGGTTCTATCACTATTACGGCAGCTAAAGCCTTTGATGGAGTAAAGGGCACAGCCAATGTTACTGTTGACTATGCCAATGCAGATCTGAAATTCAGGAAACCATTAATTGTAGTGGAGGGGTTTGATCCATGGAATATTTTGGATCCAGAGAACCCAACAGGGTTTACCAATATAAGTACCTTCCATTCAAGTATTGATAACAGCAATTCATATAATCTGGAAAGCTTACTTGGATCTAATGTGAATCAATATGATATTGTATATATTGACTGGAATAATGGTACAGATTACCTGGAACGAAATGCCTATGTGCTGGAGAGTGTTATAGACTGGGTAAATAATAAGAAAGCTTCGGATGGTATAAGTACAGAGCCCGACGTAGTTTGGGGACAAAGCATGGGAGGTGTCATTGCCAGGTATGCATTGAAAGATATGGAGAATAATGGTGATCATCACCAGGTCCGGTTATTCATTAGTCATGATGCGCCGCAGCAGGGAGCAAATGTTCCTGAAGGCTATCAACATGCAGCCCGGCAGGCAAGAGATTTTTATATTCGAACAGGGTATACAGGATTTGTTATCTCTGCATTGCAACCATTCGGCTTTGATCCTTATAAAGTGCTAAGTCTTGCCGATCAGCCGGCTTCAAAAGAAATGCTTATAAATTATGTCGATGCAAACAATGTAATCACGAATACGGTTCACGCGACATGGGAAACAACCTTGAAAAATATGGGATACCCGTCTGGTGATGGTGTGGTTGCCTTTAGAAAAGTGGACGTGAGCAATGGCTCAGAATGTGCAACCTTACAACCCTTTTCAGCGGGAGACCTGCTGATCAGCTATTCAGGGACTGCCAATACAAGATTTTTAGGTAGCCTGCTGGGGCAATTAGTATTGCCTTTTGGCTGGGTTTTTTTAAATCAACCCTCATTTTTACTGGGCGTCCTGCCGGGAAGGAATACATTTAATTTTGACCTGGCTATCAATTCCCAGGCAGATGGAATCAGCAACCGCGTTTATTACGGGAAACTTTCTTATACAAAAAAGATTCTCGGAATTATTTCTATAACATCCACATTAACGAACAGAACTTATAACTCAAGTGCATCCAACTTACCTTATGACAATTTCCCGGGAGGTTATTATGATTTGAGGGATTTTGGTTTAGATATGAGTAACTCTTCATTTCAAAACGCTTTAGTAAAATTTCATGCAACGGCTTATGAACAACCAATATTTAGTTTTATCCCGACTCCGAGTTCTCTTGATATTGGATCTGGGGCTATAACATTGACAAAATCTGATTACCTCACTTCTTATGTTGGTGCTAATCCACCTGCTCCTCCTAAAAATACGCCGTTTGATAATTTCATAGCAGCATACTATAATGGAAGTAATGATGAGCCTCACATTTTTGTAGAAAAGAGAAATGGTGATTGGATTGCCGATGAATTAAATGGAAATCATCCTGTGGCCAATTGCTCTTTTTTATGTAATAGCAGTGGTATTACCATAAGTGGCCCAAGTACTGTTTGCAACTCGCCGGTAGTTTATACGCTCAATAATCCTCCAACAGGAACTACCAGGACATGGTCTGCGACCCCTTCGGGTATTGTATCTATATCTCCCTCTGCTGATGGAACGCAAGCAACGGTTTCCATGATAACTAATGGGAATTTTACGCTGCATGTTGCTATTTCCAATACCGACTGCGGAACGCTGACTATAGATGGTTCGACGATGAGAGCGGGTGGTTATGGCAGCAGCGATTACCCTGTCTCGGGCCCTTCAACAGCTTCCTGCAACAGCTATGTTACTTATATAACTAACCAGTTAGCCGGGGCAACAAATTATGCATGGTTTTATCCCGGTACCTGGACGTATATAAGCGGACAGGGTACCTATACGCTCACACTCAGAACGAATAACGTAAGCGGTAACTACCAGGTAGGAGTTCGGGTAGCTAATGCCTGCGATGCGGGAGGAAGCCCTGGAATTAAGAATACTTACCTTCCATCATGTGGATTTGCATTTACTACTTCACCGAATCCGACAACGGGTAGCATAACTGTTTCAGCACAAACACAAATGCAAACAGCAACTCCGGGTTCTCCTGATAAAATTTACCAGATAAAGATCATAGATCAGAATGGCATTGTAATGAAACAATTTAATTATACAGGAGGTGTTACAACGACCACAATTAATTTATCCGGTCTTGTTTCCGGCATTTATAGTTTACAGGTATTTAACGGTACGGTTTGGAGCACTCAGTCAATTATTAAGCAATAATTCCGTTTAGTCCTGATCTTTTAAAGCAGTGTACTTTCAAGAGACACTGCTTTTTTTATTTTCCTCCCACTTCTATTCACGCGAAAGCAAGTGTTCCTCATTCCGAATTCTTGCAGAAAGAGGAAACATAATTTCTTATTGTTAGTCTGAACATTGGCCTCATACAACCAATTTTAATTTTATCGTTAAAAACTACCCTGTTAAAATTTTCTTGCCCGATTTTATCATACACCACAATCGACACTATCTAAGTTGTTCGCTTCTTACTTATCTTTCTTCTTTTTAAACATCCTGCTGTTGCAAAACAATTTCATTTGTTAAACAGCTCTGCTATCACCTGTTCAAAATTTACTCATGTATTGTTATTGAAATGCTGTCTTACTAATTTCGTCTTTGGAATTTCAATTGTGAACAAGTAAATGAAGTAGTATGAATGAAACGCCCATGCTCTTTCCAATTACTCCATCTGAGTTTTGGAAACAGATCAGGATTACAGTAGATGAAGTAATCTCTGAAAAATTAGCCCAGCAAACTATTGCATCCACCAACTCCCACTTACCTGAAAAGGCATTGCTTAAAGCATCGGATGTATGTGCCATTTTCCAGGTATCTAAGCCCACCATCTATCAATGGCTCAAACAAAAGAAACTAAAAAGCTTCAAGGTTAAGTCCCGGAGATATTTTTTACGCCAGGAAATTGAGTCGATTATCCGCGGAGAAAATACGGGACGTACTAACCCCGGAATTTAATCACTGGTAAAAATTGTGTTATGAACTGTGAGCAAGCCAATCAATTGGACCTGGTGGATTATCTAAATTCTATAGGGTATCCGCCGTTAAAAATAAAGGGAGCAGATTACTGGTATTTATCTCCATTGAGAGCCGAAAAAACCCCGTCGTTTAAAGTAGAAAGAAATAAAAATGTCTGGTATGATCACGGCACTGGCAAGGGAGGCAGGCTGGTTGATTTTGTTATGGAATTTTGCCATTGTGATGTTCGTGAAGCGCTATTAAAAATTTCTTCTTTTCACCAGCAAAAAAGTGTTCAGCCTGTCGTTGAAAGATCGCCGTTTCACTTGCAGGAAAGCAATGTATTGAACCCTGTGGATGCAAGAGAAACGGCTATCAAAATAATAGCAGCAAAAAGCCCCGTCACAGACTTTATGCTTTGCCGCTATTTACTGCAAAGACGCATTGCAAAAAATGTAGCTGATACCTATTGCTGTGAGGTTCATTTTACCAACGGAAATAATGAAAAAATATACCGGGCAATCGGTTTTAAAAATAATGCCGGTGGATATGAATTACGCAATGAATTTTTTAAAGGATGCAGCTCTCCAAAATATGTTACTTATCTCGGTAATAAGTCGGATAGCATCAGCGTGTTTGAAGGCTTTTTTGATTTCCTGAGTTATCAAAGTTTGCATCAGGGTAAAAATCACAGGCTGACAAATTTACCTGGTCATCTTTCAAATTCTTTGGTCCTTAACTCTCTTGCATTTTTTGAACGGAGTCTGCTCTTAATGGAAAAACATTCTTCGGTTCGTCTGTACCTGGATCAGGATGCTGCAGGCAGAAAATGTACTGAAGTTGCCCTGAAAAGATCTTCCCGGTTTTTGGATGAAAGTAAATTGTACAAAGGATACAAGGATCTTAACGACTGGATGATGACCATCGGAAACAGGGATCTGAAATTGAATAGGTCGTTCTTAGGTAAAAGACTTTGAAATATCTTTTTAGCAAGCGGTGTTTTTGTTTCACAAAAACCCGGCTTGCTTTTTCTCCCGTTGGTCGCAAAAGGATGATGAAGATTTATAATGATGATGATAGAAAGTGCCGACAATGGAAAATCAAGTAGCAGTAACAAAGCACAGGGGTGGCAGGCCACGGAAAATGGTGAGAAGAGAAATCACCAAAGGAATCCGGTTTACGAAAGTGGAATATTTTGTTGTAAAGGAAAAGGCTTCCAGGGCTGGAACTTCTGTTTGTTTTTATATCCGCGAGATGGCTTTGCAAGGAAAAATTATGGCTCGCCTAAATGAAGAGGAAAGGCAATTTGTCAGGCAGTTGATTGGCATGGCGAATAACTTAAACCAGCTTGCAAAAAAGGGACACGAGGAGGGCTTTTTAAGGGCGGTAATGTTGTTCGAAGAATATAAGGGAATGATCGATGAACTGTTGGTAAAACTCAGAGGGAATGATCAGTAAGGTAATCACCGGGAAAACTTTTTACGGAGCCTGCCGCTATATATGCATGGATAAGAGCCGGGCGGTTGTGCTGGACTCATGCGGGGTGAGAGATTATAACCATAAATTAATGGCCGGAGATTTTGAGTTGCAGCATTCTTTGAGGCCTTCTCTTTCAAAGGCGGTCTTTCATGGCATCATCAGCTTTTACCCGGGTGAGAAAATTGACGATAAAACGATGGCTGCAATTGCACGTGAATATCTAAATCAAATGAAGATTACCAACACTCAATATGTGATCGTAAGACACATGGATAAAAATCATCAGCACCTACACGTGCTTGCTAACCTCGTAAACAACAACGGAGAAGTGATAAAGGACAATTGGATCGGTCTGAGAGGTAAAAAGGTAGCGCAGTCGCTTACTCTGAAATATGGCCTTACGCCTGCTGTTTCAAAAAATCTGAAGCTGACTAATCTGGAGGCATTGAATGAAAGGGAAGCGGGTAGGTACATCATCTACCAGGCTATTTTAAACAAGCTTCCCCGGTGCAAAAGCCTGGATGATTTGAAGGAAAAACTGGCTCGTGAAAATATTGAGACTCTCTATAAGTACAAGGGCCAGACGGATGAACTACAGGGTATCAGTTTTAGGATGGGTGAGTATAAATATAAAGGCAGCGAAATAGACAGGAAGTTCTCTTTAACTCATCTTGAAAAGACGTTAAAACTATCCCCTGCTGAAAAGTTAATTAAATCACCTTTAGCGGTGGCTTGTAGGATGGATATCTCTGAAAATAATAAGCCGGAAAAAGAGCTGGTGCAAAACAGCTCTAAGGTATTGGAGGCGCTCTTAAAACCGGAGCGGAAAAGTCAGATGCAGGCGCCCGCATGGCCGCTGCAAAAGAAACGAAAAAGCAGATCCCGCGGATTGCATTTATAAAATTGACATGTTATGAGAGAAGTGTTGTTACAAACGATCGTAGAGAAACTGGAATCCATGGAAATTGCCTTGCTGAAAGACAGCAGATCAGGCAATGATCATGTGGTTCAAAAGGAAACAGTTCAGCGGTTAAAATCATTGCAATCTCAATTGCAAATATTCAATGCTCAACTAAGCAATAACGCTGAAAAATTATCCCGGTTATCTGAACAAAAAACCAGCCTGGGGTTAGGTCCAAATGATCCTTCAACCTCCTTTGTAAAACATATCCACCATTTTCACAAACTGGTATGGGTTACTGCTGGTCTTTTCCTGGTTTGTTTGTTATTAGTATATGGCTGGTTGAATTGCTACAAAGAAAAAAAATCATTCGAGGCAAATGATATCAAATACCGTTTTTGGAAATCGGACAGCAGTGCAAACCTGTTAAGGCTTACTTACTTTACTGACAGCTTATACAATCTCGATAAAGTTGATTTTAGAAACCGCGTCGTTCAAAGGGAGGAACAGTTTGCTCTGCGAATGAAAATGAATCGGCTTGCTGGTGAAAAGAAAAAATAAAATGAAACGCCGAATTGATTCAAAACCTAAGTACGAGAGTAGTGAACTGCTATTTTTAATACGATTGGCGGCAGGTGAATTATGATTGGATAGGTCATAATCCATTGTCCCTTTTCAAAATCAGGCCTGGCGACTATTTATATTTATTAAGGGTGTTATCCGGAAACATGTAACGCAGAAATGAAGGATTAAAGTTTTTTGTACATAAGTTTACAAAATCATACCTTCGTTTACAGTTCATTGTCACACATAAAATGTAGCGGGAGTAAACGTTCGGGTTTTCCAATTTACAGACCCTAAATAAATAATAATCAATTTTTTACAGGCGAGGTTGATGACCCTCCCTCTCCGCAGCGTGTAAAATTGTTACCCCGAATATGCGGGGTATTTTTGTCTTTTAAACGCAGACAAAATATCAATGGAGAGGTGCCAGAGCGGTCGAATGGGACGGTCTCGAAAACCGTTGTATGGGCAACTGTACCGAGGGTTCGAATCCCTCCCTCTCCGCATTTTTTGGGCTTACCATTTTTATCCTGATGGGTTATTTTTGATTTATGAAATTAAAAATGTTTGCATCGGCTTTACTGCTGCTGATCTGTCCTGTCCTTTTCGCACAATCTTACCTTCCTGAAAAAAATAATCCAAAGTTGAAAATAAAACCTGCAATCGGTTTGCAGGCTTATGCATTCAATCTGAAAGATGTCCGTTTGCTTAATGGAAGTCCGTTCAAACACGCAATGGATATTGACGGCGGATATCTCCTCTCTATAAGTGCCGACAGATTATTAAATCGTTTTTATAAAAATTCGGGATTGCAACCCAAAGACAGCGCCTATGGCGGTTGGGAAAGCGAAGGTTTGTCGGGGCATACTCTTGGTCACTATTTATCGGCCTGCTCCATGATGTATGCGTCCACAGGTAATGTGCTGTTTAAAGAACGAGTGGATTATATAGTGAATGAATTGGTAAAATGCCAGGCCGCACGCAAAACAGGTTACGTTGGCGCTATTCCAAATGAAGACTCCATTTTTTATAATGTGCAGAAAGGCGAAATTAAAAGTAGTGGCTTTGATCTGAATGGAGGATGGAGCCCGTGGTATACAGTTCATAAAGTAATGGCCGGATTGGTGGACGCCTATTTGTATGCCGACAATACTAAAGCATTGACAATTGTAAAAAAGATGGCAGACTGGACAGCAACCATTGTGGATCCGCTTACAGATGATCAACGCCAAAAAATGCTGACCTGTGAATTCGGCGGAATGAATGAAGTGCTTGCCAATATTTATGCAATTACCGGCAATAAAAAATACCTGGACCTTTCCTACAAATTTTATGACGATTTCATAATGCAACCGCTAGCGCAAGGCAGACCCGATCCATTGGCAGGTAAACACTCGAACACCAACATTCCCAAAATAATCGGAAGCGCCCGGCAGTATGAACTCACTTCAAACGCGGGTGATGAAACGATAGCATCAAGAGGATGGGATCTTCTGGCACTGCATCATGCATACGTTACAGGCGGCAACGGCAATTATGAATATTTAGGTGAGCCCGATAAACTCAATAATACTTTAAGCGATAACAATACTGAAAGCTGCTGCGCCTACAACATGCTCAAACTAACAGGTCATTTATTTACCTGGCATCCTTCTGCAAAACTGGGCGATTATTTTGAACGCACATTGTACAATGATATATTGGCTTCACAAAATCCGCAAACCGCTATGATGCTCTATTTTGAGCCATTGCGCATGGGCGGCCAAAAACAATTCAGCGATTCATTTCACACTTTTACGTGCTGTGTAGGCACCGGCATGGAAGATCATTCCAAATACACAGAAGGCATCTACTTTGAAGGTGCAGATGGCGGACTGTATGTAAATCTTTTTATACCATCTATATTAAACTGGAGAAATAAAAATGTTATCATCACGCAACATACTTTGTATCCGCGGGATGGTATAACGTCGATAGTGATCAATACAAAAAGACCCATAGCATTCCCGGTACGCATCAGGCAGCCATGGTGGGCAAAAAAACCTGCCGTGGTAAAAGTGAATGGAAAAAAATTTAATGCGACAAAAGACGCGAACGGTTTTATAGTAATCAACCGAAAATGGAATAATAACGATTCAATAAATATTTCATTTGACATGGATCTGTACACCGAGAGTATGCCTGATAATAAGGATCGTGTTGCATTATTGTACGGGCCATTGGTGTTGGCAGGCAATCTTGGCGATACAATGCCCGACCCTGTTTACGGGACTCCCGTTTTACTTACAGACGATCGTAATGTGAATGATTGGATTGTAAAAGATGCAGCGGCTCCATTAACCTTCCATACAAAAAATACCGGCAAGCCATTCGATGTTACGCTCACGCCTTTTTATAAGAACGTGAATGATCATTATAGCGTGTATTGGGATTTTTTCACCAATGAAGACTGGATGACGAGACAGTCGGAATATAAAGCAGAGAAGAAACGCCAACTACAAATTGAAGCGCAAACGATCGATAATTTTCGTATCGGGGAAATGCAACCCGAACGTGAGCACAATTTAAGAGCGAGTGAGCAATCTTATGTAGATGAAGCGTACGGCCGCTCCGGCCGCGAAGTGCGAAATAATGGTTTCTTTTCCTTTGATATGAAAACTGAACGAGGCCAACCGGCGGCGTTGCTATTTACCTATATCGGGGATGACAAGAACAGGAGCTTTGATATTTTGGTAAATGATATAAAAATTGCTTCTGTAGAATTGAATGGCAAACCAAACGGCAAATTTTATGATGAAGAATATTTAATACCTGCTGATCTTGTGAAAGACAAGACCTCTATCAATGTGAAAGTGCAATCAACCAACGGCGGAACTGCCGGAAGAGTTTTTGACGTGAGGACTATAAGAAAATAAATTATTCCACTTTCCATTCATGCACGCCGGACGCATCATCCTTTGGTAACTGAATTATCATTTTTAATGCGGTGGTGGTAACAGGTTTAAACGTTACAATATTGTACTTATCCTTTGCAATTTCATAAGGCGCCGTATTTTCAACCGGCAGCCACTCTCCTCCTTTTTTATATAAAAGATTCCATGATGCCGGCAAATCACACCCCCCATCAGGCTTATCATCATACCAATACACCTCGCTTTTTGAAATGGTGTAAGCAGTATCAAAATCATATTGCAACCATTCCGTAGTATCTTTTGCAGGCCAGAAATGGAGATAGCTCGTGCTATGATCATCACTGTTCATGGGATCATACTGATCGTTTAATGCCTTTAACATCAGTTTGCTTTTTACAGACCCGGATGCAATGGCCTGTGATGCAATAGTAGGCACAGGCTTTGGTCTTGCAGCGGTTGCATTATACGGTATCCAGATTTCCATCTGATCGGCGCCACGATTGTTCCAACTGTAATACGGAATGGCAGTAATAGTTTGTTCTTTCGCCTGTTCCAAACTATCTCTTGTGGCCTGGTAACCGCTGAATGATATTTCTGTAATTCCATTTAGCACCTTTGGTTTATATACTGCGTCAAAAACAGAGTTGGTATCCGCCACTATGCTAATTACATTGCTGTCTTTCTGATCCACTCCTTCAATGCAGTACACTACCGGGCCGCGTTGCAGAGCAAACCTGCTTGCGTCAGCCCTCACGCGTGAATTTGCATCAATCTTCTGAACATCCATCGGAAAATCAAATGTTAACTGATCTCTCTTTTTCCATACACGATTGATTACTGCATATCCTTTTTGCAATGTATATTTTATTTTTTCACCATTTACATAAACCGGAATATGCTCCGCATCATCATCGTCAAATGAATATAAATTACTCCCTGTTACCGGTTGATTTCTTGCCCAGCCCGGGATGCGAATATGCATGGTAAGATCAGCCGTTTTTGCAGGATCTACCCTGATGCTTACATGTCCTTCCCATGGATAATTTGTTTTTTCAGTAAGCTTCACTTTGGTTGATTCGAGATCGATCGTAGCGTTGTTACTCACAAACAGGTTCACATAAAGATCATTCCCGTTCTGCGCATAAATGTATCCGGGCATCGATGGCAAAAACCTTGTGATATTGGTAATGCAACACGCACAATCAAACCATACACTGCGCTGGTATTGTCCCATAGAGGCAAGAGGATTTGGATAAAAGAAACGGTTACCGCTTAATGATATGCCACTCAGCAAACCATTGTACAGCGTGCGTTCCAACACATCCATATATTTTGATTCGCCGTGCAGCAAAAACATTCGCTGGTTCCAATAAACATTGCCGATGGATGCACACGTTTCTGCATAAGCACTCATGTTGGGTAAATCATATGCAGCGCCGAAGGCTTCGCCGTTGCCCGTAGCGCCAATACCTCCCGTAATATATAATTTTCTCAAAGTGACATCATCCCAAATGGTATCTATTGCGTGTAAATATCTTTTATCCCCCGTAAGGGCTGCTACATCTGCCATTCCTGTATACATATAGGCGGCACGAACAGCATGTCCTTCTGCTTCAGTCTGGTCCACCACTTTTTTATTGGCCTGGTTGTAGATTTCCCCGTCGGGGCCCCGTACATCTAAAAAGAATTTTGCCAACTTTAAATAATTTTCATTTCCGGTAACACGATACATTTTTACCAGGCCCAACTCTACTATCTGATGTCCGGGATACTCGTGAATACCATTCGGACCAAAAGTTTTTACCAGCAGGTTGGCATTTTTAATCGCAATGTTGAGAAACGTTTTTTTGCCCGTTGCTTCGTAATGTGCTACTGCAGATTCATACAAGTGACCGCAGTCGTATAATTCATGACTCAGAATCGAATCTTTTTCCCAGCGTTTACTCCCGATCCAGTCATGCGGTGTGCCCGTATGCGCTGTGTCCGGATCCGCGGTACGGAATGTATACAGATATCCATCCGGTTCCTGCGCTTCACCAATTATTTTGATCAGCGTATCCAGTTCCCAATCGAGTTTTGCGTCATATTTTTCCTGGAGACTGTACGATGCCCCTTCAATTAATTTATACAGGTCCGTATCATCGAACGGATAGGTGGAAAGTTTGCCTTTCTTTTTATGCGCTGCAATTAAAAAATTATCTATTCTACCATGCTTACGGCATTGTTCCAATACATAAGGTATCGTCACTTTTGCATTTGTTTCCAATCGCGGCGCCCAGAAATCATCTGTTAAATGCACCTGCGTAAAAGAAACCGGCTGAATAGGATAGTCAGTAAATTTCTTTTGTGCAAATACCGCGTCAGCCGTTAGTAAACAAACTGTAAAAACAGTCGCAATCATTTTTTTGTCGGAATACCTCATGAGCGTAATAATTTTAATGTAAATATCCTAAGTTAAACATTTAACGAATGACTATGTCATCTTTAAAAGTCTTTATCGCATAAAGAAAGTTTGGGGTATTAACTTTGGTATCCGTGAAATAATAATTCATCCATATGGCTGTATCAAAATCAGGCAAAACAACCAACGATTTCTTATCCGGAAAATCAGATCATACAAAAGAACTCTTCCATCATTTTATTGATGAATACCGGAAAATCGGTTTGATTTCGATTCATCCCGCCAAAACCATGATCGGCATTGCAAATGATAAAAAGCGAATTGCCTGGGTGACTCAATTCGGTAAAAATTTCATCCACATTGTATTTCCTTTTTCAAAGCCATATCCTGATAACCTGTGCTTTCAAAAGATTGCCCAGGTGCCGGGAGATGCACACCAGTTTAACCATCACTTACGCATGTTATATAAAGATGATATCAATGATGAAGTAAGGCACTTTATGAAGCTGGCTTATCAAAATGAAGAATACGTGTAGACACATCTACGTTCACAAAATCAGCGTTAATGAAACATAACGGCAACGTATACACGATTTAAAATCCCGCTTACACCTCGTCGTCCCGATCTTTTTGATATTAAAACCCTAACTTCATTTACCATTAGTTACTCCAAAAATGAGCCCGGTAAATCCTTTACTGATCCTTCCTGCTTTGGCAATGGCAATTTTGACTTCATCTTTTTTCATAAAAATTTCTCATAAAAAGATCAGGGATGTACAATATAAAACAATAGACGGGCTGAGAGGCTACCTGGCATTTTTTATTTTCCTGCATCATTCCTCATTATGGTATTTCTATTTACACACTAATAAGTGGGGCGAACCTCCATCTCGTTTGTTTATTCATTTCGGGCAAACGAGTGTGGTGCTGTTTTTTATGATAACAGGTTTTTTGTTTTTCAGAAAACTGATTGAGAGTAAACAAAAGCCAATTGACTGGTTTCAGTTTTACATAGCCAGAATACTGCGACTGTGGCCGGTATATTTACTGGCCATGATCATTGGTTTCATCATTATTTTTTCACTAACCCGGTGGACGATAACCGGATCATTTTCTTCCTATACTCATGGAATATCGCAATGGTGCACATTTGGCATTACCGGGCGCCCTCCTGTAAATCATACGTTCTTTATGGATAAGATAACCGCCGGGGCAACATGGACACTGATTTATGAATGGCTGTTTTATGCATCGCTGCCGTTGATCGGTTTTATATTTTTTAAGTTAAGAGTAAATTTTTTCATCATACTTCTTTCAGGAACAATTCTTTTTTTGATCTTTTACAATAACCTCATTAAACCCATCCATTTTTATTCACTTGCTATCGGAGCCTTCGCTGCCTTTCTTGTGAAAAAAGAAAAACTATCCATAGTTCTAAACCGCAAAATCTTTTCGGTCGTTGCGCTTCTTTGCATTGCTGTAAACATTTATTTCTTTGAAACGCCTTACGAAATACTACCGCTGACACTCATCGGAATTTCATTCATCGCCATTTCAGTGGGAAATAGCCTGTTTGGTTTGCTGACGCTGAAAGTTTCCCGTACGATAGGGCAAATCTCTTATCCACTTTATCTATTGCACCCTGTAATCTTATTTATCACATTCAGATTCGTTACGGGTTTTGAGCGGGCAGGCATATTGGATCTTTATTTATACTGGCTACTTATTGCATTAGTTGCTTCGATCATTATCATGATCAGTTTTGCGGTTCATTTTTTTATAGAATTACCTGCCATGGCACAGGTTAAAAGAGCAACTTTTATAATAAAGAAAATATTACACCCATACATTGCGTAATGGCCGGGATTAATGAAGAAATATGGAGATTTAAAAAAATATTTTTATCTTAAACACGTTTTTACAACGCCAAACCCCCTTGCTGATGAAGAGAACCAATATCCTGATATACCCACTGGCAATCATAAAGTTTGTACTCCCCTATCTCTTGCAAAGCGGTATATACGAACCACATCGCGATGAGTTCTTATACCTGGCCGAAGGGCACCACCTTGCCTGGGGATATCTTGAAATCCCGCCGGTGCTTTCTGTATTTGCATGGTTTACCCATTTGCTGGGCGATGGAATGTTTTGGGTAAAATTCTGGCCTGACCTTTTTGGAACCCTAACATTCATCTTCGCAGCAAAGGCTGTACAAAAGATCGGTGGTGGTGCGGTTGCCACGTTTCTCGTTTTCCTTCCGTTTATTTTCGGAGCGTATTTGCGTTTGTTTTTTTTATTTCAACCCAATACTCCCGAAGTTTTTTTCTGGACGCTAATTTCGTATAGCGTTCTCCGTTATATTCAGACCAAAAAAAGCAAATTCCTTTATATATTAGGCATAAGTATTGGCCTCGGAATGCTCAGCAAATATTCAGTCGCATTCTTTACGGTAAGTATTTTGCTCGGGCTGTTACTCACCCGGCAAAGAAGTATTTTCGGCGATGAAAAATTGTATTATGCCGGTGGCATCGCGTTACTCATTTTTTTACCAACATTAATATGGGAATATTATCATCATTTTCCGGTGATCGTTCATATGCGTGAACTGACGAGAACACAATTGCAATATGTGAGTCCTGTTTCGTTTTTGATCGATCAACTGATCATGAACCTGCCCTGTGTTTTTATCTGGATAGCGGGATTGTATTTTGTCGCCTTTACGTTTGAGGGAAGAAAATACCGGTCTTTTGCCTGGGCGTATGTACTTGTTATCATTTTATTACTCGTGCTTCATGGGAAAAATTATTATTCACTTGGTGTATATCCTATTCTTTTTGCATTCGGCGCTTATCACCTCGAGTCATTTTCCAAACACAGATCCAAAGCATGGCGATGGACATTTTTTCTCATACCTGTTATTCTTGGATTGCTCATTCTCCCCATAGCATTGCCGGTTAGCAGTCCTGAAAACCTCGCACGTTATTATGAAATAATGCATTTTAAGAAGTCGGGGGCTTTACGATGGGAAGATTTAAAAGACCATCCGTTGCCGCAGGACTTTGCAGATATGCTTGGATGGGAAGAAATGACACAGAAAGCTGCTAAAGCATATGACAGCCTCAGCGACAGCGATAAAGCAAACACATTTGTATTTTGCGACAATTATGGCGAAGCAGGCGCATTGAACTATTACCGGTACAAATATGATCTGCCGGAAGCTCACAGTGACAACGGAACATTTTTATACTGGCTCCCAAAAAATATCCACATTGATAACCTGATACTGGTGACAGACGATACGGCAGAAATGCAACACCCTTTTGTAAAAGATTTCAAATCTGCAACAGTTATTGGAAGAGTCACCAACCAATATGCCCGGGAATATGGCTCGCTCATAATTTTATTCAAAGGTGCTGATGATGCTCTCAATAAAATGTTTCAGGACAAGATTAGAAAGAAATTTAAAGTTTACGAGTAGGCGACAAAAAAGGCCCTGTTTGAAAACAAGGCCTTGATTAACATGTAACTTAATACCTGATTAAAAAAAATTGATTTAATTTTTTGTATCCGCCTGTACATATTGACACTTAAAAGTAACCTGCACAATTTGTCCAAGCCCGGGAGGGCCTATTCCCCAATCTGATATGTATAGTTTTCCGTCTGGGCCAAAAGTCATTGCAGTTGGAAGGTTTAAACCTGAAACTATCACCTGTCTATTACCTGATGGCGTTACTCTCACAACATCTCCAAAACCTGGCGTAGGCCCTGGTTGGCCAACAGTATTTTCGAGTACATACAAATTATTATTATCATCAAAAGCAACACCCAGGATCATAGTAAACCCTGATGCGTAAACACTGTAGCTTCCGTTAGGCGACATTTTATAAACTGCTGCTGCGCCCTGTACTATCGGGAAGGGCATAAGTGTTCCAAAGTAGAAATTGCCATCATGATGCACCATTGATGTGGGGCCGATCCAACCACCACCATCGCCGTCATGAAGTATCGAAATATCAACAATTCTGGAAATGTCACCACTCAAGGGATTGACGCGATCTATTTCCTGTTGATTTGGTTCGGTAACGTATAAGTTGCCTCCGACATTAACCATGCTGTACGGTGTTCCGTCTGGTTCAAAATCATCCGGATCAGGATGAGCTACCGGGTTATTCATCAGGTATTGACTGATATTAGCCACCATGGTCCAGGTTTTATCGGGATTTACTTTAAAAATTCCGTTGGGTATATTCGCCACACCATGAGAACAACCCGCTCCGGTTAATAAACCATATAAAGTATTACCTATAAATTCGACGTCAGCAACTCCGCTTATACCACTTCCTGAAGCGGGGCTTGACATACTGGAAGGGAGGTTATCAGCAACAGTAGTACGCACTCCATTCCAATCAATCTTTGAAATACGGCTACCCGTATTGCTTCCCAGATAAGGCCCCGGACCGGTGGAAGGAACCTGGGCACATAGGCCAGCGGTAGAATTCGTTCCGCCAATGCCTCCTTCTGCAACATACAGATTTCCATCGGGGCCAAATTTGAGGCCACGTGGGTCATTCAGGCCAACATAAATAACCTTAGACGTAGTTGTCAATGTTACGTTACCGCCTATGCAATCGGGAGCATGGTCTTTTTGGCACCCGTTGAAAAAAAAAGCTGCTATAACAGCAAAAAGTAACGGTAATTTTTGTTTCATAATTATCCTCCTTTATTTATTGGTTAAAAAATAAATTTCTAATATCGGGTGCGAATTAACAGGGTGGAATTATTGAATGATATGTCTTTATCTCAGCAATTCTTTTTTCGATTAGCTAAACTATCTATAGTTGTGAAGATTCTTTTTATAATTATCCGAACGGCACGATTATATATTTAGGTTCCATGTATCAACTGCCGGTTGTTCTTTTCAGGGTACGAATGGCTTCTGTCAACAAACAAGATATTTCCGTTGAAAAGCTTCAGGGAGTAGAAAATTGCACATTATCTTTATAAAGAAAAAATCAACATGAGTGGATATGATTTTATATTCTCCGATAAACCCGGGAAACGATTATACCGTCATGTGGTCTTTTGGTCAGTATTGGTATTGCATTTTATAATTCAAAATTTAATGGTCGGCGGTATTAGTGAAGCGCTGACGCAGCGAAGCTTTATTGATAGCACATTCTACGCCTTTTTCTTTTTCCCGATTTATATTTTTTCTGTTTACATTTTTATTTATGTTATAATGCCTTTATTTTTATTCAGTCTGCGTTATCTTGTGTTTTTTTATTGGACCGCCTCTCTTCTTATATTTAACTTTATTGGCTGTTTTTATTCTGGCGCACTTTATACGCATCTTACAACGCACGTTGCATTCAAAACGATAACGTTTAATTCGAATAAGTACAATGGCATCGTTAATGGTATATTTTTCCCGACAGTTATTATGGGACTTGCGGGTGGCATTAAACTTACCAAGAAATGGTATTTCGAACAAAAGGAATCGGAACGATTAGCAAAAGAAAAAATCACACGTGAACTGTTGTTGTTAAAAACCCAGCTTCATCCGCGATTCCTGTTTCACTCGCTGCACACTTTAAAAAAACATATTCATGCTAACTCTTCTCTTGCAGCTAATCTTGTTATGCATTTATCAGATCTATTAAGTTATATTTTGTATGAGAGCGACCGTGAATGGGTAATATTGGAAAAAGAACTTGAAGTAATAAAAAGTTATATAGATCTCGAAAAAAAAAGTTCGAAAGACAGGCTCGCAACCAAAATAGATATTGCTGGTACGGATACCGCCGGGAAATATATTTCACCGCTGTTATTATTATCTGTTGTTGAAAACTGTTTTGATTTTTTTTTGAAAGAAAATGACAACAACCCCTCGTTGGAACTAAAGGTGACAGTGCAGCGTAATCAACTGGACTACCGTCTTATTTGTAACCGTTTTTTAGAAAGATATTTCGATCCGGCAGAAGTAAAAATTAAATTTACTGACCTTGAGAAGCAATTGCAAAATCTTTATCCGGATTTGCATCAATTTGAAGTATTTGCCGACGAGGAAAGTATCACTATTATGCTGGACTTGCCGGTCTATGATAATAGTGTTATAGATGAGAAAGTTTTAGTTTCAGAAAACGAGTTGCATGAATTATTATAACCTTATATTCTCCGGAAAACGATCGGACAGGTTTATGCGCCATTTCTTGTTTTGGCTGGCAATATTTTTGTATCATTTTATCCGCATTAGTTTTTTATTCCCACCCAATCGACTTCTGGAAAATATAAAGCCCATCTTACTTGGCGCATTAATATGGGGAACTGTTTGCAATGTAATATTTTCATATACGATAGTGTATTATCTTATTCCCAGGTTTTATATAAAAAGGAAATTTGCCTTTTTTGCTGCTGGCATGTCAGTACTGTGCATTACGATGTTTTTAGTTGCCACATTTAATATACTTGTTAATAGCAGGATGCACAATGCCATAGGCGGCAATTCTTTAAACTCGGTTTATCTTAGAGCAACTGTCATTCGGCTCCTAGGAAATCCGCCTCTCATTTGTGCGGTATTGTTGTCTTTAAAAAAAATAAAAGACTGGTATCTTAAACAAAATGAAAACAAAATACTGGAAAGTGAAAATGCCAATGCCGAATTACAATTATTAAAAGCACAAATACATCCGCATTTTCTGTTTAATACATTAAACAATATCTATTTCTTTATACTTTCAGAACCCGGTAAGGCCGAAGATCTTGTAGCAAAACTGGAAAACCTGCTTTACTATATGATCAATGAATGCAACACGGCGGTGGTGCCTTTGCAAAAAGAAATTAACATGATCAACAATTATTTTGAATTGGAGAAAATACGCTATGGTGACCGGCTTGATGTTGAATTAAATATAACGGGCGATTACGATAATAAGCTGATTGCACCTTTACTTATGATACCTTTTATCGAAAACAGCTTTAAACATGGCACGAGTAAAATGCTGAGAGGTCCCTGGATAAAATTGTTTATACAGGCGGATGAAGATGTACTGCATTTCACACTCGCCAACAATAAACCCGCCGACGAAATATTTGATAAGAGACAAGGGATCGGACTGAGCAACGTAAGACAAAGACTTGCTATCCTCCATCCGGAAAAACATTATCTTACTATAGAACCTACAGAAAATACTTTTACGGTAAATATGCAAATACCTCTCGAATATAAAAGCAAGACACCAGAAACCCTGTCAGAAGCATTTGATCATTAAAAATTTTTAAATTGTTGAACAATAAAAAAATATCTTGTATTGCCGTTGATGATGAACCACCTGCCCTTCAACTTATCGAAAAATATATACAGGCAATTCCGGCTCTTCATCTTGCAGGCACGTGCGCTAACGCTGTTGATGCTCTCACTTTACTTCAGGACAATACTATTGATCTTATATTCCTCGATATTCAGATGCCGCATATTCTTGGCACCGATTTTATGAGAACGCTCTCCTATCCCCCCAAAGTAATATTCACAACTGCTTTCAGAAAATTCGCGATAGAGGGCTTTGACCTCGATGCGGTTGATTATTTGCTAAAACCTATTTCATTTGAAAGGTTTCTGAAGGCAATAAACAAGGTGATGAAACTTGACCTGTCTGCCACTGAAAAAAACATATTTACTACGGGTGTCGAAAGCGCAAGTGAAGAGAAGTTTATTTACCTGAGAGCCGACAGAAAAAATATGAAGATAAACCTTGACGACCTGCTGTTTATCGAAAGTCTGAAGAATTATATCAAAGTTGTTACAAAAGACCGGACTATCGTTACAAAATATTCTATTTCCACATTAAAAGAAACGCTTTCATCCGGCTTTATCCGTATACACCGGTCGTTCATTATTTCGACGGATAAGATTGATTCTTTCAACAATGAATTTGTCCAAATTGGAAAATATGAGCTACCAATAAGCAGGAGCTACCGTCATGAGGTCGAAAAAATTTTAATGAAAAAGCGTTAATCTGATAAACTTTTTCACTTTTCAGCATACTGGCTGGATTTACTTTTAGGGACGAATGGCTTTCGTCCCCGAAACCATGTTTTCCATAGAAATGAAAAAATTCTCATTTGCAGAAAATTTATATTTATGCCATGAATGTTTCCCTTGTATTAGTTTATACGACTTAATCCAAAACAATAACAACTATGCAAAAGTTAAAACAGTTTCTTATCGCCGTATTGATGTTTACTATTTGCCCGAGAATTGCTCAATCGCAGGGCTGTGTGGCCATCCGCAATATTACAGGGTTTGGGCAGTTCGCCCAGTTAGGCTACGGACAAACGCCTGACAAATGGTCGATGGACATCAGTAATCGATATTTTGAAGCTTTCAGATTTCTTGATGGCAAAAAAAATATTACGCCTGGCAATTTAAGCAGTGGGGTTACACTTTATGAATACACCATGAATTTGGAATTGACCCGGGTTTTGCAAAACGGCTGGAACATGAGCTTAGACCTGCCGATCCTTGCGAATGAATCATACGGAGCGCTTGAGCATGCATCTGGAGATGTACATTCAACTCATGCTTTTGGCATCGGTGACATTCGTTTTACGGTGTATAAATGGCTGTTGAATTCTGCCGTTGCCAGGAAAGGGAATATCCAGTTTGGGCTTGGTATTAAATTTCCCACGGGAAACTACCAGACTCAAGATTATTTTTATACAAGTTCTTCCGATAAAACTTATAAGGAACTGGCGCCCGTGAATGTGGCCATTCAATTGGGAGATGGCGGTACAGGTATTACTACACAACTAAATGCCTATTACATTTTTAACCCAAAGATCAGCATCTATGGAAATTTCTTTTACCTTATAAGTCCGAAAGATGTAAATGGGGTCGCCAGTTGGCCTCCCGGGCTTCTTCCACCAGATGTTGCTACACTTTATCATGAGGCAACCTATGATGTCAACAGCGTGCCGGACAATTATACACTGCGTGGAGGCGCCAATTTTACTTTCGACAAATTTGTAATAACTACCGGCCTCCGTTATGAAGGCGCGCCTGCACATGATTTGATCGGGAAGGATGATGGCCTCAGACGGGTGGGACATATTTTTTCGGGAGAGCCTGGACTCCAATATAAATTTCAAAAGTCGTTTTTATACGCCTTCGTTACGATCCCAATTGCCCGTGCCACTATAGAAACGGTGCCTGACGAAAGACTGGCGGCTATTACAGGAATGAATTCGATTACGCCCGGGCATTTTGCTAATTATGTATTTTTTGTCGGATATACCTTTACATTCTGATAGTACTTCTCACGTAACCGGGTGATATGTACAGCATGCAAAAGGCGGCTTGCACGTTATAATGGTAAAAATTGATTCTCCTTAAATAGTCCTATTTTAGGTGAATCTTTTATCTTTTAGCAAGCTAATATGCAACCTGCCCGAAGATTAGCAGCCATTCTTTTCACCGACATTGTTGGCTCCACTGCCATCATGCGGCAGGATGAGCAGGCAGCACTCGTGATGAACAAACGTTATGTTGCCGTTTTGAAACAATCTGTTTCAAGTCATGACGGAGAAATTCTGAACGACTATGGCGACGGGAGCCTGTGTACTTTTTCCAGCGCAACGGAAGCGGTAAGATGTGCCATAGCGATACAACAGCAATTGCAAACTGAACCCAAAGTTCCTTTGCGCATCGGCCTGCATGTTGGAGAAATTTTTTTTGAAGATGGAAAAGTTTTCGGTGATGGAGTAAATGTCGCTTCGCGGGTGCAATCTTTAGGTGTTGCCAACTCGATACTTTTTTCTTCAGAAATATGCAGTAAGATCAAAAATCAACCTGAATTCAAAAGCATTTCCATTGGAAAGTTTGAATTTAAGAATGTGGATGAAAAGATGGAGGTTTTTGCACTAACAAATGATGGGCTAATGGTGCCTGATAGAAGGAAAATGGACGGTAAGCTCAGGGAAAAGAAAATTAGCCTGAAAAGATTCCTGCTTCCTTCTGCCATTATTATCCTTGGCATAATTTCAATTTTCATTTATCGTATTTATTATAAATATCCCGGCTTTACAGGTAAAGATAAATCCATAGCAGTTTTGCCTTTTGAAACCATTTCTTCGGATTCAGGCAATGAATACATCAGCGATGGTTTTACAATCGACATCATCAGTAAGCTTTCTAATCTGTCCGACCTGTCATTAGTGCCCGGCTGGGCCATTGTAAAGACGTTCAAAGACCCAAAGCAGAACATAATTGACATCGCCCATAGATTAGGCGTTGAAGCTATTCTTACCGGCACTATTCAAAGGCAAGGCGATAACCTCCACATAGTAACAGAATTGACTGATGTAAATAGTGGTAAAACCATCTGGAGTATGGACGATTACCGAAAATGGGGGGATGTATTAAAATTGCAGATGGACGTGGCGGAAAAAATTGCTGCGTCATTATCTGCCCGTTTAACAAAGGATGACAAAAATGTCATTGCCAAAGAGTTTACAAAAAATGCCGATGCATATAATTATTATATCAAGGGCAGGTATTTCTGGGATAAGCGAACTCCCGAAAGCTTCGACAGTGCTGAAGCAAGCTTTAACAAAGCCATTGAGCTTGATCCAAATTATGCACTTGCCTACGCAGGGCTTGCGGATTGCTATACGTTTAATCTGCAAGGTATGTCACAAACCGAGGCGGTACCTATTGCCCGGGACTATATCAACAAAGCCCTCAGTATAGATAGCACGCTTGCAGAGCCTCTCGCAACGCTGGGCCTAATACAGTCTGCATACGATTATGATTGGAAAAATGCAAAGCTTACTCTTGAAAAAGCATTAAGACTGGATCCTAAGTATACTTATGCTCATATTTTTTATGGCAATCTGCTACAATACACAGGCGAAAGTACCGAAAGAGGACTTGAAGAAATTAAGAAGGCAAGAAGCCTCGATCCCTTGTCAGTATCCATAAATTGGATTTTGGGAAGAAATTATTATTTAGCCGGAAAAATGGATTCCGCTGAAGAACAACTAAGAAAAACTATTGGGATCAATTCGCAATACCCGATGGCCAAGGCTTATCTTGCCTATGTACTGATTTTCAAAAAAGAATTTACAGAAGCAATTGAAATTATCAAGCAACTCCCGGTAAGCGGTAAGGTTACCAACGCTCTATACAAAGACCCAATATTGAGTTACGCATATGCCATAGAAGGTAACCGTCCTGCTGCACAAGAAGAATTGGGTAATTGGCTAACCATCAAGTCTTTCAAAGGGCATTATCAAACCTCAATTATATATACCGGCCTAAAAATGTATGACCTCGCGATTTCAGAACTTAATAAGGCTTACCAGGACAGAGAAATTGACATGTATTTAATAAAAGTTGATCCGGCACTTTCTCCCTTATGGGATAAACCCGCGTTTCATGATTTATTAAAAAAAATGAACCTTGAGTAATTAAGTCAGCTAAAGACATAACTTTAATAAACGGCTGTTCTATTGTCCACTGATCGTAGCTTATGCAACCAACACGTCGTCTCGCTGCAATTTTGTTTACCGACATTGTAGGGTCTACTGCAATGATGCAGAAGAATGAGGAGAAGGCTATGTCTGTAAATAAACGCTATGCAGCGGTTTTAAAAGAATGTGTACCACCACATGGAGGTGAGATTTTAAATGATTTCGGGGATGGAAGCCTTTGCTGTTTTAGAAGCGCAACCGAAGCTTTACACTGCGCAATAGAAATGCAGCAAAAATTTCTGCTGGAGCCCAAAGTTCCTCTTCGTATAGGCGTTCACGTTGGAGAGGTTTTTTTTGAAGATGGAAAAGCTTTTGGCGATGGAGTAAATGTTGCATCAAGGGTGCAATCGCTTGGTGTTGCCAATTCAATTCTTTTTTCTTCTGAAATATGCAGTAAAATTAAAAATCAACTGGAGTTTAAAAGTATTTCCATCGGACGGTTTCAGTTTAAGAACGTCGATGAACCTATAGAAGTTTTTGCCCTTGCCAACGACGGTCTTGTAGTTCCTGAAAAAAAGAAGATAGAAGGTAAGCTTGAAGAAGAGAAATCTAAAAAGAAAAAAATCTTATTTGCATCAATATTTTTGATCCTTTGCGTTTTACTGTTTATCACCTACCGCCAATTTTTTAATCATACGAATATTAAAAACAATGCGAAATCTATTGCCATACTTCCGTTTTCTGTGATTGGTACGGTAGATGATAACATGAGTGATGGCCTGGTAGAAGATATCCTGGTTCATCTTTCCAAGGTGAGCGAACTGGATAAAGTGATTTCCAACAGATCTTCTTCTAAATATAACAACTCGACGGAAACGCCCTCACAAATAGGCGAAGAGCTGAATGTTAATTCTCTTTTGATAGGCACGGTGCAACAAGTAGGTGATACACTGCATGTCAGCGCACAATTAATTGACACCAAAACCGGCAGCACTATTTGGGCTGAAGATTATACAAGAGAGAAAAAACAAATTTTTGCCCTCGAAACCGAAGTAGCCACACAAATTGTAAATGCTCTTAAAGCCAAGTTAACGCCAGGCGAAGAAAAAGGGCTGTCGAAACAATATACTGAAAATGTGGAGGCTTACAAATATTATCGCAAAGGCCGTGCATTTTGGAACGCAAATGGAAGGGCAGGATTTGATAGCGCTGAGGCAAATTATAAAAAAGCAATTGCACTTGAACCAGACTATGCACTGGCATACGCAGGCCTCGCAGATTGTTATGCCGTAAATTTCAAAGGCCTGCCGCCCCTTGATGAGGTACCCATAGCAAGAGCCTATTTACAAAAAGCACTGTCATTAGACAGTACACTTAGCGAAGCCCTGACTACATTGGGATTTATTCAACAGTCTTTCGACTATGACTGGCGGGCAGCCAGGACCAGCCTGGAAAAAGCAATCGCGCTTGACCCCAATAATTCTGCTGCACGCATGTATTACGGACTTGTTATTATGCATTCTACCGGAGATATAGATAGAGCACTAAATCAAATGCAAAAAGCAGTTGATCTTGATCCGCTTTCTTTTTATACCAACTGGGTACTTGCCAGAAACTATTATTTCGCAGGCAAGTATGAACTTGCTATTAAACAATTTAAAATAACAGAAAACTTTTCGGCCGGTGAACAAAAATATGTTCCGGTCTGGTCACTTGGATTAATTTATTTAAAACAGAATCAGTATAACAAGGCCAAAGAAATGTATAACCAGCTTCCTGATGGAAATGGTGCACAGCTTGATAATTTTCAACTAATGCAGAGCTATGCCTATGCTGTTATGGGCGAAAAAGAAAAAGCGAAATCATTACTGGACGAAACGTATAAAAAATATGCCGCCAGTTGGCATTGGCACTACCGGACCTCCCAGATTTATGTTGCGCTCGGCAATTTCAACCAGGCAATAGATGAATTAGAGCAGGGATATAACAACCGCGAAATACAAATGTTTTGGATAAAAGTGGATCCTGCATTTGATCCGCTCCGCAGGGAACCACGATTTTTAGCGCTCCTTAAAAAAATGAATTTAAGCTAAAGAAATATCTGCTGAAATAAAATCATTTCACAGCAATACTAAAATAGCACTATTTCTTATGAACAAAACTTACCTGCCTTAATATCGTTCTGCCGACCGGGGCCAATGGAATCGTTTCGTCGCTGCCCGAGCTTGGGTCATACATCACCGTTGAAAACTGCAATTTGTTCTCATCCCTGATCTCGATTTGCGGTAGCTTATCTGCACGGTAGATCACTAATGAATCCGGGCGATATTCATAGTCGTGAAAACGCGGCAGCGGATAATCGCGGGTTATGCTTTCAGTTGCCGCAACCGGATGAGCCAGCACTAAGACTCCATAAGTAAAGTAATATTCATCACTTGAATCTTTCTTCACTTCCGGCTGAGGATAAAAATTAATGACAATTTTTTCATTGCCCTTCCAAACTTTATTGATGACAATAAATCCATTTTCCTCTTTGTATGCCTCACTAACCGAAAGCTTATCTGCCCATTCCGGCTTACGTATTTTCAAAGTAAATGTTACAGGCTGATCAACATTGATTTTAAATTCGATGGTGTTATTATATGGATAGGAAGTATTCTCTTCTATTGTAATTTTTCTTCGCTTAAGCGTGGCCGTTAGTTCACACGGTCCCAATAAAGTTGCCACCAAATCTTCACTATCTTTCATCCACATATACTGCACATAATAAGGGAAAATCCTTCCCGCATTCGGCACACAACATACTGCAGCAGCCTGGTGCACGGGAGAATAACTGTAACGCGTTTGCTTTTTGTCCGAGGTATCTCCGTTCAGTCCACCTGTCATATAATAAGAATTGTCTGTTTTTAAATAAGCAATACAACTTTCATCCGGATCTCTTGAGCCCTGAGCGGCATTAAAAAACAACCTTTCTATTTTATCACCGAAAGACGCATCGCCGGTTTTTAGGAACAGATCTTCATAGCTGTTCATCAGTTCCTGCATGGAGCAATATTCATACCCGGTTTTGGTTTCACTGGCACTCCTCCCTCCTATCCATTCATCGCCGATTGGTGCACCGGTTACCGTTGTTGTGCGATTGATCTTTTCCAAAAAATCATTTAATGCATCACCCAATAATTTATTTCCGGATGCATAATACGCTGCGGCTACCGCACGTAAATGTTCATACGTATGCACGCCATGATCTTTTAGTCTATAAGAAGGATCGGTTAGTTTTTTATATTGCGCATCTTCCTCCAATACCTCGTTTGAAAAATCCTTATATAAGAAAAGGCAATAGTCGCGATAAGCTTCATCCTTTGTAATGCGATATAAGCTTTCCAATATATCCACCAGCATCAAACCATGCGTAAGGCCGCCATCATAGGGCGTTACAGAGTAAAACGGTTGCGATGCATTTATAGGATAATTGATCATTACATTTTTTGCAGCACGCCCTATCGCCGTTAAAATTTTTTTGTCCTTCGTATACTCATACCATGCGAGCAATCCTCTCAATAATGTCGTCTTTGCCCAAAGCTCTCCGTTCTCATTATTGAATTTATACCGCAGATCTTTATCATAGATTCCAAGATACCCATCAGCATCCTGCGTGGATAAAATCCGTTCAACATATTTCCTGGTCCGCGCAATATCCTGCTGATCATGCACCAAAACAGCACTGCGGATAAATCCATCCCGCCAGTTACTTTGTGATTCACTGTTCCACCAGAGAAACTGCACCTGCCATGTGCCACTATCAGATAGTGCACCAACATCTTTATGCTTCACTTTTTTTGTAAGGCGATCCTTTCCATAAATATCATCGTCGATCATTAGCGAAGGAACAAGGCTATCCAGATGCCCGGTGAAACCGGCAAGATTTTTTTCAATTTCGTTCTTCAGCCACCCCATGGGTTTTATTTCGGAGAAAGGTAACGGCTGGAGCCTTTCCTGCAATGGTTCTGTTTTTTTGAAAGGATCCTGATTGTTTTGAGAGTATACATTGCCGGAAAAGCTAAAAGAAGCAATTACAAATATTGCGCAAAAGAAATTATAGAATCTGTACATCCGGGCGACATGAAATTTATATATGAAAATCTGCCGGCAAGAGATCATGAATACTAACTCTCGTATAAAACAGGATTAATGGGTGTATCAATCAGCTTTCCTATTTGTGCTCCGGGGCACCACGTTTCCCAATCCACCACCTGGTTTTTATTTTCCGGCGATTTCAATTTCATATTCTTATCCATGTAGATCATCGTCATTACGCTGCGCATCTGATCGGTGTTATTGGCACCGGCCCTGTGAAACAGCCACCCACGATGAAAGCTTACTTCACCAATTTCAAAGGGTTGTACCACGTGCTCAAATTTTTCGCGTGCAAGCGTATCTGTTAGTAGCTGCTGACTTTCGTCACCTATTTCTTTATCACGGCCTGTGGTCAGTTTGAAGCTTTGCGAACTAAATTCCAACGGGCCCATTTCCAATGGAGTTTTCTGCAAAGGTATCCAGGCTGTTACCGTTGCATCATTTGCGAGTGGCCAGTAATATTGATCCGCATGCCACGGCGTAATGCCACCACCTGGTTCCTTGTACAGGGCCTGATCGTGATATAGTCTCACCCCTTCTGTGCCCAGCAACTCAGTAGCTATTCTGGCAAGTCGTTTACTAAAAACAATTTCTTTTACCGGGTCCGACTTTACCCAGATGTTCATGATCTGCAAAAATGCCTTGCCATACGTATCACGCTCATGCATCGGGAGATGTTGTGTATTCAGCCGCTTCACTTCCTGCGAAATGGTCTTGTTGAGATATTCAATAGTTTCCGGCGTAAATACATGCTTCAGCTTAACAAATCCGTTTTCCCTGAAATAACTGATCTGCTCTTCACTGAGATGAAACGGTTCATCGAGGTTTTTGCGAACACTGTCGGGAATGTTACTCATATCGAAATAAATTTTGCAACCAGGTAAATATATAAACTGCGTATATGCTTATCCGTTATACGGAAGATTAACTCTTCTTGAATCCTTCTTTCAGCGTAACCGTCCTGTTAAACACCAATGCGTCGGGCTTAGAATCCGCATCAACACAAAAGTACCCGTTGCGGATAAACTGGAAATGATCGCCCGCTTTTGCATTCGCTAAATTCGGCTCAATAAATGCATCACGGATTATTTCCAGGGAATGTGGATTGATGAAATCTTTAAAGTCACCCTCTTCCATCGCAGGATTTTCTACGGTAAATAATCTTTCATATAACCTCACTTCTGCTTTAGCAGCACGTGCAGCACTTAACCAATGAATGGTTCCTTTCACACTGATACCACTGGTGTCGTTTCCGCTTTTACTTTCAGGAATATAGATACAATGAATTTCCGTTACATTTCCTCTATTGTCTTTTACAAAGCTTTCGCACTTTACGATGTAGGCACTCTTCAAACGCACCATGGCCCCCGGCGCAAGCCTGAACCACTTTTTCACCGGCACTTCCATAAAATCTTCTCGTTCTATCCACAACTCTTTTGAGAAAAAAACCGTTCTCGTGTTGAAAAGATCGTGGGGTAAATTTTCAGTTATTAGTTCTTCGGTCTTACCATCTTCATAATTATCGATAATAAGTTTTACAGGCCGCAGCACCGCCATGGTTCTGAGTGCTGTGGCATTCAATTCTTCCCTCAGGCAAAATTCAAGCAACGCAATATCGATGAGATTATCTCTCTTAGCTACACCTATCCTGTCGCAGAAAGTACGAATACTCGAAGCCGTAAAACCCTTACGCCTGAACGCAGAGATGGTCGGCATGCGCGGATCATCCCAACCGGTAACGTAGCCTTCATTCACCAGTTGCAGCAATCTTCGTTTACTCATCACCGTATAGGTCATATTTAATCTCGCAAATTCATATTGATGCGAGGGGAATATTTCCAGGTTTTTAATAAACCAATCGTACAATTCACGATGTGGCACGAACTCCAGCGTGCAAATGCTATGCGTGATGTGTTCGATACTATCGCTTTGCCCATGGGCAAAATCATACATCGGGTAAATGACCCATTTGTCTCCGGTACGGTGATGATGCGCATGCTTGATGCGATAAATAACCGGATCGCGCATGTGCATATTTACGGCAGCCATGTCAATCTTTGCGCGCAGCACTTTTTCACCATCTTTAAATTTACCTTCTTTCATCTGCTGAAAGAGTTGCAGGTTTTCTTCCACACTCCTGTTGCGGAACGCACTCTCTTTGCCGGGTTCCGTCGGCGTTCCTTTTTCAGAAGCTATCCTTTCAGAACTGCTGTCATCCACATAAGCCAAGCCCTTTTTGGTCAGCTTCACTGCATATTCATACAATTGCTCAAAGTAATCGCTTGCATATAACTCATTTTTCCACGTTAATCCCAGCCATTTAATATCTTCCTTGATGCTGTCGACATATTCCACATCTTCTGTTACCGGATTGGTATCATCAAAACGAAGATTGGTATAACCATCATATTTCTGTGTAAGCCCGAAGTTGAGACAAATACTTTTTGCATGCCCGATATGGAGGTATCCATTGGGTTCCGGAGGGAATCGCGTAGCAATGCTTGTATATTTCCCGTCTTTAAGATCTTCTTCAATAATCTCTTCAATAAAGTTTAAGCTTTTTTCTTCTGTCATTTTTTATTACACGAATTAATACTAATTATACGAATTAAAAACTTTCTGATCTGTATTTCCCAATCGCTAATCACAATTCTCTAATCTCCAATAACTAACCTCAACGCATAGACGAAGCTACCAACTCCGCAATATCCATCACTTTTAATAAATCTTCCTTTTCATTCAGTTTTACCCCGTCAGTAAGCATGGTATTGCAAAACGGACAAGCTGCAGCCACAACAGATGCATTGGTTTCCAGCACATCTTTGGTTCGCTCCATGTTAATGCGGATCGTTCCTTTTTCTTCTTCTTTAAACATTTGTGCTCCGCCTGCCCCGCAACAAAGGCCATTACTTCTGCAACGCTTCATTTCTATCAACTCCGCATCCAGCGCTTCCAATACCTTTCTGGGCGCTTCATAAATATCATTGGCGCGCCCAAGATAGCAACTATCGTGATAGGTTATTTTCTTTCCTTTGAAAGTGCCACCTTCCTGCATCGTTATTTTTCCTTCATCAATCAGTTGTTGCAAAAAGGCAGAATGATGTATCACTTCATAATTGCCGCCCAGTTCAGGATATTCATTTTTTAAAATATTAAAACAATGCGGACACGTCGTTACGATCTTCTTCACGTTATATCCATTGAGTAATTGAATATTCTGATAGGCCATCATCTGGAACATAAACTCATTGCCTGCACGTCTTGCAGGATCGCCGGTACACATTTCTTCTTTTCCTAAAATGGCGTAGCGGATACCCACCTTGCCGAGAATAGTTACAAAAGCCTTTGTGATCTTCTGAGCCCGCTGGTCAAAGCTTCCGGCACACCCAACCCAAAAGAGTATCTCAGGTTCCTTGCCTTCCGCCATCATTTCTGCCATGGTAGGTACGTGCATATACCGGTCTTTAATGCGCTAAAATACAACAAACATGGAAGCCTTTAGCCATTAGCTGTTGGCTGTTAGCCTTGCCCCTCGCTCCGTGCCCTTGCTCCTTGCCACTTGTCCCTTGAATCTTTTGCCTTTCGCCTTCGTCGATTTCCTTTTCATTTAACAACCTGTTATATTTGTAATTCACAAAAACCAATAGTTTCGTCCGGTTTCCTATGTATAAGAAGATTTTTTTCATACCTCTGTTGCTGCTGCTGTATTGCGCCTCTTATGCGCAGGATACGCTTCCGCAAATTTCAGTTACCACATTAGGCAACAAAGTTTTGGTGTCTTGGGTAAATAATTTCGGGAATGTTACCGTCATTAATATTCAGCGGTCGTACGATAGTGTAAGAAATTTCAGAACCATCGGTACGGTGATAAATGTATCGGCAAAAAACAATGGTTTTGTGGATGCACAGGAGTTACCACCGCCTAAATATTACAGGGTGTTTGTTTCATTTAAAGGCGGCAGGTATTTATTTACCAAAGCGTACCGGCCGGTGGCTGATACCGGAGCTAAATCGAATGAAGTAGTGGAAACATTGGAAAATCCCGATAACAAAGAAATTAAAGAGAACAGGGAAATAAAAAATGTTTTACCGAAGGTGCCCGCGCGAAGATTATTTATACCATCACGGCATGTGTATACCGGCAGGGAAAATAATGTGATCATATCTTTGCCGGATGCAGCGCAGAAAAAATACTCCGTTAAATTCTTTGAGGATGATGGCACTCCTCTATTTGAAATAAAAAAGATTACCGAGCCATATCTCACGCTGGATAAAGTAAATTTTATTCATGCCGGATTGTTCGACTTTGAATTATACGATGATGGTACACTGATAGAGAAACATAAATTTTATATACCTAAAGACGGCAGACCTATGCCGGTGCTTGATGTTGAAGGGCATGAGCTGAAATGATCTCCACATCAAATACCTTTTCAAAATTTCTTTTGAGCTTTTCCTTCACTTCTTCGAAATCGACCTTGCTGCCCAATTCTCTTTCCATAGAAGTAACCTGTTTGTTTACGATGCCGCAGGGAATAATGTTGCTAAAATAACTGAGATCGGTGTTCACATTTAGCGCAAACCCATGCATGGTAATCCAGCGGCTGCAGCGGATGCCCATCGCACAAATTTTTCTTTCTCTTCCGGCAATATCATTATCGAGCCATACACCTGTTTCTCCTTTGCTCCGACCGGCTTTGATACCATACTCTGCAAGGGTAAGGATAATTACTTCCTCGAGGCTGCGCAGGTATTTACCAATGTCCGTATAAAAATTTTCCAGGTCGAGGATCGGGTAACCTACCACCTGCTGCAAACCATGAAACGTAATATCTCCTCCCCTGTTAGTTCGGAAGAATTCAATTTCCTTTTCTTCCATTTCATTTTCGCTGATGAGCACATTACCGATGTTGCCGCTTTTGCCAAGCGTGTAAACGGGGTAGTGTTCGCAGAAGAGAAGATGATTTAATGTACGAAGTTCGGCGTTCAATGTTCGATGTTCGTTATTCGATGCTTGATGTTCTCCAGCCTCAGTTTGCTTCCGTAAGGCCGATTTGATATCGAGATTTTTTCTCACCAGTTCTTCCTGGTAATCCCATGCGGATTTGTAATGAATGAGGCCGAGGTCTTCGAATAAAATGCGTTGTGTGGGCAAGGAATTTTTTTCGCAAAGATAGGCTGTTGGGAGTAAGTATTGATGTATTGAATAATCACCGCATTTGAGTTAATTGCTGTTAACGTATATTTATATATAGCAAATTATATAAAAGATCATTTATTTGACATTTATGAGGCCGCAGGAAAATATCGTAAAGCTTATTCTTGCTAAACATATTGACGTTTTAGAAGTCGCCGGGCTTGCCTCAGGAATAGGTGTACATATTGAAATCTTAGATAAGTTAAACTTGCTTGATCTTATAACGGATATTATAGGTTTTCCACCTGGTGGCGCAGAATTCGACAGAGAGACTAAAAAAAGGTGAGTGGGAACTAGACAAAGGCGACATTGATATTTTTGTTGAAAAACTATATAGTGAATTTGATGGGCTACTTTTATCAAAGCCGCACTTGTTCGTAAAAAAATAATTTTATTTAAAACTTAACGGAAAGAAGTAGTCTCCTTTAAAGATGCTATGCTATGAGAGTAGTTATGCTTTTTCTTACCATTATTTTGCTTAGTAGTTGCTCGGATGATAATTCAAAAGAACAAGAAGAAGATATCTTTATTGCAACTCAAAGTAAAAACTTGAGTGGCGATGGAAAATATTTCCTAACAGACTTTGAGAAACCCTTACGATTCAGCAAAGGTTTTTGGAATTATTTTATTAAAGTTCACCCGAAAGTGAGCGGAATTATTTTCTTTAATTGGACGATTCAACAGGATACAGGTTGGCTGAATATTCCTGACACCTCGCTTACGTTTTTTAAACCTACGTTTCTTGACTCTTCTAAATTTGCGGAGTTGCTACCATCTGATGCAATTAAAACAGAAAAAGGCGATTCAATAATTCATGCCGGATTTATTGTTACAAATTATGATTCTGTAGCAGAAGCTCAAAAGGAAATGCGAATACAAAAGAAATTGAAAGACTACAAAATAACACCGACAGTTATAGATGACTACAATAGGTTAAGAAATATCCTGACTCTCAAAGACACTTCGAAGCATTACATAATTGTGTTTAAAAAGAGTTATCTGAAAAAAATATATGACATTTATAATTAATCAGGCTCGCTAAACTATCGCTTTGAGTAAAAATGCCAGATAGAATAAAATAACATGCCTTGTATTGATTCAAAAGAAAGATTTAGTTCTAAACAAGAATAAATAATATGAAATTCATAGGTTGATCAGTATTCTACTTTCTTTCTCTGATATGTTTTATGGTTGACCTATCCGGCAATCACGGACATATCATGTTCAGACCTCACATGGCTGAAGATTGGATTATTTGGGGTATAATTGCTATATCTTTTTTTGCCAGCTCCTACCTCTTATTTAAAGGGAAATTTAAAAAAACCGGTTAACGTTCTTGGATAAAATCTGATCGAATGACTACACGATTAATACTCACTTCGGTTGTTATTTTTCTTTTGCCTTTGCTGGCGAGCAGCCAGGAAATACAAATAAAATATAAGATTGACACTATTCTTAATAAATGTTTATCAAAAAATCAATCGGACGTTGGAATGGGTGACTGTTTCATTAAATCACAAGATCTCTGGGATAAAGAATTAAACAAATATTATAAACTACTATTGTCCGTGCTTGATACGTCAGCACAGCAAAAGCTAAAGGAGGCCCAAAGGCAATGGATTTTGTTTCGTGACAAAGAAATTCAGCTAATACACGACGCGTATGGTTCAAACGATGGATCAATGTGGAATTTAGCAATCGCAGATAGAATTAACCAATTGATCAGGCAAAGAGCAGTTGACCTTATTGGATATTATGAAACTTTGACTCAACAGTAACAATTTTACATTACTTGTCTGCTGCATTGTTCTCTGACTTGGACACGGAACTCACTCCAACCACTTTTCCATCATCACATCACCATTTGCATAGTGCGATTTAAATTCAGTCATGTGCCTGAATCCGTACTTCTCATACAAAGAAATAGCCAGTTGAAGTTGGCTGCTGGAAATTAAAAACAGTCGTTTCGCACCTTTATCCTTCGCCGCCTGCATGCACTTATCAATAAGCATCCTGCTGATACCCCTTCCCCGCCAGGCACTGTTTATGCCCATTTTGGCCAGTTCATATTCTCCCGGTTGTTCCTGGATTAAAGCGCAACTGCCCACAATTTCCTCACCATCTTTTGCGAGGTAAATGCAGCCTCCCGTATCGAGGATTTCCTTCTCAGGATTATCCAGCATTTTCAAATCATCTGCTTCCGTTAACCCATATCCGTCGAGCCACTCGAGGTTTAGCCTTTTGAAATCGGCCGCATATTTTGATTCATATTCAATAATCGTTATTCCCATATAACTCCCCTCATTTAGGGCACAAATATTTATCAAATCATTTATTAAACAAAAAAGCCCGGAATGAATTTTCGCTTGTCGTAACTCAAATGAACGGGGCCGGAAGCAATTGGGCACCTCCCACCCTTCTAATAAACCATTCAAATAACCCATCAACTACACTTCCATTTGTTCACAAATGAAACGAAGTAATTCGTTAGTTTGAGAACAATCTATTGATACCTGTTCCATGTACAATCAGACTATCAAGCCAAACAACTTGTTTTCCGTTAAACTATTTCTGAAATATTTTTTTCTCAGCGCAATAATATTACTTGTTTCCTGCGGCAATCAACCACACTCCGAACAATATGGTTTTGTTGCCATGCTCGGTAATGATACAGTTTCGTTAGAAAGTGTAACGCGCCAGGGCAATACGCTGACAAGTGATGAAGTGGACCGTTTTCCACGCGTTCGTGTACGCCATACCGTTATTGACCTGAACGACGACGGCAGTATTAAACATCTTGCGATGGACATTCACACGCCCAGCGAGCCGGACAGCCAGCGGGATCGTAAAGTGGTTGCCGATGTTAGCAACCATGAAGTGCACATTTCCAAAACGGATGGCACGGGCACAGTGAATCTCAACTTCCCGACAGGCGGCGCCATCGTAGTGGCCCACGTGCCGCAGATGTATAGCCTCTATGAATTGTATTTTGCTGCAGCCTTAAAGCACGCAGCAGCAACAAAGTCCGCAACAGGCACGCCTGTGCAAATGCGGCAGTTTTATATCGATCGTGAGTTTGATCATTTTCCATTGGGTCATGCTACCGTAACACCACTGGGTAATGGAAAAGAGGAAGTAACCCACGACTGGCTGTCAGGCACGGGTGAAGCGACGATGGATTCCAACTATCATATGATCAGTTATTCCGGCAACCGGACGACATACAAAGTGCAGGTAAACCGGCTCGCTTCGCCGCCTGATGTAAAAAATGTTGCTATCCGGTTTGAAGCGTTGGAGTCAAAAGCAGGCAAGGTAAAAGCATTAAGCGTTCGCGATACCACCCGCGCACAGATCGGCACCGCAATATTTACGGTTGATTATAGCAGGCCGCTGCTGCGTGGACGCACGCTCCTGGGCAATGTAATACCTTATGATTATGTATGGAGAACGGGTGCCAATGCAGCCACTCAGTTTATCACGTCGGCACCAATAAAGCTCGCCGGCATGCAGGTACCAGCCGGGATGTACACTCTGTGGACCGTTCCACATACCGACGGAGTTGACCTGATCGTGAATAAGCAAACCGGCCAGTGGGGCACCGATTACGACCGCTCACGCAATCTTGCCATGGCAAGAATTACTTCAGATTCACTCTCTACACCGGTAGAAGAGTTTACCATTTCCATCGAACCAGGCGCCGATACAAAGCATGGAAAACTTATGATTGAATGGGGTTCGTTCAGGTGGACGGCACCGATTGAAGTGGAATGATCAAAATGCTTTATAATTTAAAGCCTGGTCATTTAAAGAGCTTTGCCGGCTTTTATCCACTAATAGTAGGGAATCACTTCACAGACCTGGCAAAAATTCAACCGGGACTTATTCTACCTGGCCATGCCCGCCGTAAATTTTGAAGCAAAATTCGTGGAATATAGTCGTATGATTCTTCCAATCTTGTTCGGACATATAGACCGAAGTACGTCCGAATTACGTCCGAATAATCTCCGAATAAGAAAAGGATAAAAAACGCCGGCAAAAGCCTTGTCTCTTAGGTAATGATCTCTGCAAAGGCGGAGAAGATATACCGGAATATGTTTCGAAGACAAAATCATCCGTCCCCCATATCTCTAACAGGCAGTGAATTGAAGGTAGTTGATCAATTGCAACGACAGAACACAGGAAATTATTCACTCAATCGTGCAACTTTACATTTTTCGCATCCACATAATACAACTTGTCTCCTTTCATCACACGTGCCTCGCCGTTCAAAAATACATCGGCAAACACGTACTGGTAAGAAATAACCAGGTCGCCCTTCTTATTGATGTATCCCCACAATCCGTCATGGTTTTGAACCGGAGCCAATCCTTCTGCAAATGGTCTTGCATTCTGGTATTCAAACGCGATTACCGTTTGTCCTTTCGCATTTACATAACCCCATTTTCCATGTAAGGAAACGGGTGCCAATCCCTGTGCAAATCCCAATGCATCGTCGTAGATCAACGGAGTCAATTCCTTACCGGTACTGTCCATCAGTTGCCATTTACCATCTTTGGTTACTGCAACCACACCTTCATTAAAGGTGAGGCCGTCATCATACACAACGGGTATCACCACTTTTCCCTGTTCATCTACATAGCCCGTTTTACCATCTTTTTTCACTTTTGAAAGACCGCAAATGCATTCATCCACTGACTCGTAATCCTTTTGCCATTTTTGGGCCCAACCGTCCGATACCATAAGAAGTGCGGCGAGCGTAAATACTAATCGTTTCATGGTGGCTATTTTATGAATTAATAAATTTTTACGCCACAAGTTGGTATTTGTTTTTGCCAAAATAAATGAGCGGGGTAAGGTGATTAGATGATTTTGGGCATCCTGAATATCTTATATGAATCACGCAGGGTGTAAGTGTTTTTATTTTAACTTGTTTTGAAATTCCACAATTGCCTGCCAATGAGAAAAATATTGCTCTTCTTTGCAACCCGCTTGCTGGCGTAGGCAAAGCTTCGCGGTTGGCTGCACATTTATTAAATGAATTACAAATCAGAGAGATTCCCCATAAAATTTTTAATAAAGAGTGGCCTGCAGATTTTAATGGCTTTTCAGAAATATGGATTGCCGGCGGCGATGGCACACTCAACTATTTTGTAAATCATTACCCGGAAATACAAATTCCTTTTGCTGTTTTTAAAGGAGGCACGGGCAACGATTTTCATTGGTTGCTGTATGGAGAGATGAGTATAGAACAGCAGTTGCAACTTGTATTGCATGCGTCGCCAAAACCAATAGATGCCGGCAGATGCAATGAAAAATATTTTCTCAATGTGGCGGGCATTGGCTTTGAAGGGTCAGTAGTGCAATCACTTACCGGTAAAAAGAAACTACATGGAAAAACGTCTTTCTATATTACCATTTTAAAGAAAATATTTTTTTACCGTTCTCAGTACTACACCATCGATGACAAAAACCATATGTATGAAGGAAACAAATTAATGATAAGCGTTACGAATGGCCGCCGCGCCGGGGGTGGTTTTCTCATTTCTCCGGAAGCAATGCCGGATGATGGTTTGCTGGATGTAATACTGGTTGATCAACTTCCCCCGCTGAGGCGATTGAGATATTTATCAGTGATAGAAAAAGGTAAACACCTTCGCCTTCCTTTTGTTAAACATTTTACTGCTACGCACCTCACGATCAAAAGCGACAGGTTAATGCGCTATCATCTTGATGGCGAGTACTCCACTGCTAATGAAATCAGCATTGAAATATTAAAACACCAATTGTTGCTGTTGTACTGAAACGGGTAAGATATTTGCGTGGCGAAAAAATTCTCAAAAAAAATTTTGAGCAACCAAAAAGTTGCATATGTTTGCAACCGAATAGTTGCACAAAAAATGAGAAGATATATATTCCGGCTATCGCCGATCCCGCGCGCAGAACCATCATCAGCCTGGTGATGATGCAGGCTATGACATCCAATGCGCTGGCCGAAAAATTCGACAGCAGCCACCAGGCTATATCCGGGCACATTAAAATTTTACAGGAATGTGGCTTGTTCAAAAACAGACAGACCGGCCGGGGAATTTATTACCAGGTGGAAATAAAAAAAGTAAAAGAAGCGGGCAAATGGCTTGAATCTTTCCGTGAAATGTAGGAAGACCGCTTTGATAGCCTCAATAAATATTTAACAAAAATTCAAAAAGAGAAGCAAAATGCCAAACGAAAAAAATAATACCGGCGACAGAGAATTAAAGATCTCCCGCGTATTGAACGCGCCTGTTGATCTCGTATGGGAAGTATGGACCGATCGGGAGCATATCAAAAACTGGTGGGGTGCAACGGGATTTACCACCGTCATTCACAAAATTGACTTGAAGCCAGATGGCGAATGGCTGCTCACTATGTATGACCCCGATGGCAGACATTATCCCAACAAAAGTGTTTTCCGCGAAATAATACCCCGAAAGAAAATTGAATTCCGTCATTCCAATCCCGACTTCACTGCAACAATAGAATTTGAAAATGCCGGCAAACAAACGCATCTCCACTGGCACATGCTCTTTGATACGAAAGAAGAATTTGAGACCGTAGTGAAGACCTTAAGGCTGACGAAGGCCTGAAACAAAACATCATTAAACTCGAGCACTATTTATCAACCCGTAAATAAAAAAAACATGACAACAATATTTCAAACCAGCTACGAAAAAGACATGTCTAATAAAAAAATTATTGTGAACCGGATGTTTAATGCACCCGCTGAATTGGTGTGGAAAGCCTGGACAGAAAAAGACATCCTGGATCAATGGTGGGCGCCAAAACCCTGGCGGGCAGAAACGAAAACGATGAACTTCACAGTCGGCGGATGCTGGTTGTATGCCATGACAGGCCCTGAAGGTGAGAGGCATTGGAGCAAGGCAGATTATACAGCCATAACACCGGTGAAGAGTTTTTCGGGAATCGATTGTTTCTGCGACGAAAACGGGGTAAAGAACGAAACGTTTCCAACTCAGGTCTGGAATGTACATTTTGAGGCCGCTGATAATGCAACTAATGTGCACGTGGAAATTGCTTTCGACAAAGCAGAAGATCTGCAGAAAATTGTTGAAATGGGCTTTGAGCAAGGCTTTGCAATGGCTCATACCAACCTGGATGAAGTGTTGAAAGCAATGGCATAAATGATTTTGGTCACTCTTTCAATCTGATAATTATAATCAATTCATCAACTTCGTATATCCGTTACTATTAGCTTTTTTGAAATTGTAACACGAAAGGGAAATATTTTTAACTGAGAAACCATCCTTGCCGGATGGTTTTTTGATGGTGCAAATCTGGCCAAATGCCTGAGAAATTGAGATATCGTCGCTTTGCAATATTTGCGTACTTTGTAGTCTGTTCTAAAATGTTTTACAAATCATGATTACAAGACATCCGTTCGCCACCTTTGTGGGATTGGCTATTTTATTTTGCAGTTGCCAACTGCATGAGAAATCAACATCTGCAATCACTTACCCGGTAACAAAAACCGTTGATTCTGCCGATGAGTTTTTTGGCACCAAAGTACCTGATCCATATCGCTGGCTGGAAAATGATACCACAGCCGAAACTAAAGAATGGATCAAGGAAGAAAACAGCGTGACCAATAAATACCTGGATCAAATCCCTTTCCGCGATACCATTCGCAAGGAGCTTACCCATCTCCTGAATTATAGCCGGATTTCAGCTCCCGACAAAGAAGGCGACTGGTATTATTTTGACAGAAATACCGGTTTGCAAAATCAATCTGTTATGTATCGCACTAAAGATCCTGCAGATACTTTGAACGCAGAACTTTTTTTAGACCCCAACAGTTTTGCCAACAATGGTACCGTAACGCTACAGGGGACATCATTTTCCCATGATGGTTCATTATTTGCCTATCTTATTTCCAATGGCGGATCCGACTGGAGAGACGTACTGGTAAAGGACACACGCACCGGCAAGTTCATAGGAGATACCATCAAAAATGTGAAGTTTTCCGGCGTGGCGTGGAAAGGTGACGACGGTTTTTATTACAGCACGTACGACATACCCAATGGTGAAAATCGCTTACTCTATAAAACTATTCACCACACGGTTTATTACCACAAGCTTGGAACACCACAAAGCAGCGACCTTTTTATTTTTGGTGGTGAAAAACAACCGCATCGTTACATTGATGCTTACGTAACAGAGGATGGACGCTATCTCGTGATATCGGCAGCGGAAACTACAACCGGCAATGAACTCTATATACAGGACCTTACTAAAAAAAATGCGCCAATTGTGCCCGTCGTTACAGGTTATGAAAGTGAGCAAAATATTGCTGATGACGAAGACTCGACCCTATATATTTATACTAACCTGAATGCCCCCGACTATCGGTTGGTAAAAGTGAGCGCCACTAATCCCGTACCTTCCAACTGGACAGATGTGATACCGGAAACTAAAAACGTATTACAGGTATCTACGGCAGGAGGTTACTTTTTTGCAACCTACATTGCCGATGTAAAAGACAGTATCTACCAATATGACCACAGTGGTAAAAAAATCCGTGATATTAAACTGCCGACCGCGGGTACTGCAGGCGGATTCGATGCACATAAAACTGACAGCATCTTGTATTATATATTTACTTCTTTTACCTATCCGAGTACCATTTATCATTACAATATTCAAAATGGGGAATCTGCTTTATACTGGAAACCTTCTCTGAATTTTAATCCTGATGATTTTGAAACCGAGCAGGTATTTTACACCAGCAAAGACGGTACGAAGATACCCATGTACATCGTGTACAAAAAAGGGTTGGTGATGAACGACCGGAACCCGACATACCTCTATGGTTATGGCGGTTTCAACATCAGCCTTATGCCTTACTTCAATACTTCTATGATGGAGTGGCTGGAACATGGAGGCATTTATGCACAACCCAACCTGCGTGGTGGTGGGGAATATGGCCAGAAATGGCATTTGGCCGGAACCCTGATGCACAAACAAAATGTGTTTGATGATTTTATTGCCGCTGCGAATTATCTCATCGATCGTCATTATACTTCATCACCTTACCTCGCCATTGCCGGGGGCTCCAATGGCGGACTGTTAGTTGGCGCTACTATGACGCAGGAACCGACGCTGATGAAAGTAGCATTGCCGTCTGTAGGTGTTTTAGATATGTTGAGGTATAACAAATTCACAGCAGGTGCAGGATGGGCAAGTGATTACGGAACCGCTGAAGACTCCGCCGCTATGTTCAAATATCTTTTGAGTTATTCACCGTTACAAAATGTAAAGAAAGGGGTACACTACCCTGCAACACTTGTATGGACAGCAGACCATGATGACCGTGTAGTGCCTGGGCATTCATTCAAGTTCGCAGCCACATTGCAGGCCGATAATGCCGGAAGCAATCCAATGCTGATTCAAATTCAAAGCAATGCAGGACATGGTACCGGTATGGATATGCATAAAGAGATTGACTACATTACCGATCAGTTCGCATTTGCGTGGTATAATATGGGGGTAAATCCGTTTCAGTAAGTAGTTAAAAATTTTACTTCGTATAAGCGTTAGCGTTAGTAAACGCTGAAATCAAATAGAACTGCCATCGACAGTTTCAACTCTTCGCAAATTTTTCTATTCCGTCTACCAGCACATCCAGGTTTTTGGTGGTAGTATACACATTTGGCGTAACCCGCACACCATGAATATTTTCCCAGTTAATGCCCACCGTGTGTATTTTATAATTGTTGAATAAATAACTATCGAGTTCCTCTGGCTTTTTGCCTTCCACAGCTACAATACCAATAGCGCAACCGAAACCTTCTTTCATGGATGTACCGAGTTGCACTTTTGGAATATCTTTTACACGGCTCATCCAGTAATTTTTCAGGTAAAGCAGGCGTGCTTCTTTTCTTGCGGCGCCGATCATGTCATAAAAGTCGATGGCTTTGCCCGTGGCTTCTTCAATAAAGAATGGCCGCGTGCCAAGACTTTCAAACTTCCGGATATCATCACTATCGGGGTTGCCATTCGCAAAAAAGGGATAGAGATTTTTTATCTTTTCTTTTTTTACAAACAACATACCTGTGCCAATGCAGGCAGTGAGCCACTTGTGCAGGCTCGTGCCAAAATAATCGCAACCTAACTCCGGTAGTGTAAATTGAAAATGCGCGAAGCTGTGCGCACCGTCCACCAACACTTCAATACCTCTTGCATGCGCCGCCTCAGCAATTTTTCTTACAGGAAGTATCTGCCCGTTCCAGTTAATGATGTGCGTGATATGCACCACCTTCGTTTTAGCTGTGAACGCACTTACATACTTGTTCAGCAAATACTCATTGTCTTCACTCGGCAATTCAAGGTTGATCCAAACCAATTTTATTCCATCCCTCACTTCGCGTTGTTTCCATGCATTGATCATGTTGGGATAATCCTGTTTTGCCAACACCACTTCATCGCCAGGTTGCAATTTAAGTCCAAAGATGACCGTCTCCAAAGCTTCCGATGCATTTCGGTTCATCGCAATTTCTTCCGGTGAGCAACCCGCAATTCTCGCAAGATTTCTCCTGAGTGGTTCACGCCCCTGGTCTACAATGCGCCACATGTAATAGCTCGGCGCTTCCATGGAAGTATCAAAGTAGGTTTTCATTGCATCCTGCACAATTTTTGGTGCAGGAGAAACGCCGCCATTATTCAGGTTGATAAGGTTCGGCGAAGCGGTAAAAGATTCCTGTACAAAATACCAGAAATCTTCATCGTCTGCAAGTTCTTGCGGGGAGCGGCTCTCTGCACTTATCAACGCTTTTTGAAGATTACGGCTCCATGCGGGTTTCGTGATTGATGAAAAAAAGGCAGTAGCGGATAACGTACCAAATGTGTTGATGAATGAACGACGATTGAAGTGCGGCATATTAATCAGATTTTAGGGATAAATTTAATGAAAGATATCAAGTCATATTTGCTAAGTATAGCTTAAACTCCGTCTTTTTAAACAAAAGATTCTAAAGATCGTAAATATTGAAATTGATATTACGATATGATTTTGTAAAATAAATTTTCTAATTTTAGAAAATGTAGTCCCCTCTGCAAACTGTCACTGGTTACTCACACTTCAATTAACATCTTATTACCTTTCGGATATCCGCAAGAGGTTTGTAGTTGCGCAGCTATGAAACATTCATTGATTAACTAAATTCTACTAAAATGAAAAAATTAATTATTGGGCTGGCGCTTTTCTGCGCCGCATCATCGGCATTTTGCCAGGATGAAGAAACACTTCCTGCACAGTCACAGCCACTAACAAAGCATGACTACCTGGTAAAAAGCAGGAGTCAAAAAATAGCGGGGTTTATCTTTTTGGGTGTTGGTGTAGGATTATGGGCCATTGCAGCGCCAGGAAATGTTTCTTTTAGCACATTATCTACGCTGGTTATCGGAGGTGGAGCATGTGTAGTCATCAGCATTCCATTATTTATTGCGTCAGGGAAAAATAAGCGAAGAGCAATGAAAATGTCTGCATATATCCAGATCAACCGTAGCCCTCTTTATATGCAAACCGGGTTCAAAGGAGTTGTTTTACCTGCTCTTGCACTTCGGGTACATTTCTAAATCGTTTAACAGGCTTCATTTCAGTTTTCCTTTATAAAATATCCGGGCAGCGACAGCCGTCGGGTCTACAACTTCGTATACCCGTACCTGTTATACTTCATCTGTCATCAATATTGTATGTCATATTTATTCTTTCATTCCTGTAAGCTTCCATGATTGTTTTAAAATTAAAAATATCGGATAATCATCATTTCTATAAACCAATTAACTTTATGCACAGCTAAATTTTATCGATGGGTAAATTAAAAAGAAGAGTTTTTATTAAGAACACAATGATGGCCGGGATTGCCGCCTCAGTGTTACCGGAAGTTTTACAATCACAAAGCATTAAAGCACAAAAGAGATCATCTGCAAAAAAAGTGATCGTCGCAGGCGGCGGCATTACAGGTTTATGCTGCGGTTATGAATTAATGAGAGCCGGTCATGATGTTACGATACTGGAGGCAAGCGGTAGATATGGAGGCCATGTCTTCACCGGCCGCGATGGATTATCTGACGGCTTATATGCAGACTTCGGAGCCGATCACATCACCAAGCCGGGTTATGAAAAATTCTTTGATTATTGTAAAGAATTCAATCTTGAAACAATTCCCTATCCCAATGCAGAGGGTTCGGAAGCGGTGTACGATAAGTATAAACTGAAACAGATCAATGGAAAATTTTATACGCCGGAGATGCTTGCCGATCCTGCAGTACTAAAGGGTTTTGGCTTTAATGAAAAAGAGGTTGCCTTCTTATCAAAGAATCACTGGTATGCATTGAGTTCCTTCTATCTTGACAAATACACCACTAATTTTAAAGATCCTTATCAGCCATTTGGAGTCGGTTATGATGATTTTGACACCATCAGCGAAAATGATTTGTATAAAAAAGAAGGTGCATCGGAAACTGCATTGGAATTTTTAGGCGGGAAAAATGTATCGGCTTTATATGCAGTGTGGCGTTTATACCTGATGAAAGAAAGAGGCATCCCCCTTTCCGAAGGTGATACTTTTCATGTAAAGGATGGCAATGAACAATTGCCGATTGCCTTTGCAAAAAAACTGGGAGAAAGGTTAAAGCTCAATCATGCTGTTACTGCGATACAACAAGATGCGAATGGCGTAAAGGTCACTTATAAGCCTTTTGGCAAGGATGGTACAGAGGAAATGATTGCAGATTATCTGGTGAATTGCACTACCATGCCGGTGTTTAAAAACATTGCGATCTCTCCTGTCCTTTCCCCGGAGAAACAATATGTGGTAGATAATCTTGCTTATTCCTCACACCCTTTCTTTGTATTTGAATGCAGCACAAAATTCTGGCTGGATGATGGATTGAAGAGCATCAATATGGAATTTGAACATCCTGATATTTCTTCTATCTGGATAGAGACAAATGATGTTGTTACCAGTCGCATTATTTTAAAAGCCTACGGACCCAGTGGCATTTCCGCACAGCGCGTACTTGCCGCATTCCGTGAAGTATATCCCGGTAAGCACGATACAATAGAACAAGCATTAACCAAAGACTGGAGCAAAGACCGGTATGCACCTGTATGTGAAATGGAACCATTTCCGGTTGGTGAGATGCATAAATTCTGGCCGCAGATCTTGTTGCCAGAAGGAAGAATTTATTTTGCCGGCACTTACGCAGACAATATGAGCCGCGGTATGGAAAGCTGTATTCGCTCGGCACAGCGCGTAGCTTCAGAAATTGATAGGGCATAAATCTTTCAAATGCTGAAAACAAAAATCATTTTCCTTTTTTCACTCTGCATTTTTATTTTTTTTCTTACCCAAAGCTTTAGCAGAAGTAAGAAATTCATTCAACCCGCGAATCACGCACCGGTTGTAAAGATCATTTTACCGGCAAATCATATCAGCGTAGCCCCGGGGGCGCGGGTACATTACGAGATTGATGTTTCGGATAAGGAAGATGGCGATTCAAAATATGATGAACTAAATGCAAAAGAAGTATTGCTGGAGGTAAAATATATTGCAGATACATCAACACTAAAAACTCAACTAAGCAAATCTTACGAAGATGATGCACCCGGATTGGCAGCCATGCGAACATCCAACTGTTTTAACTGCCATGCATTTGACGCAAAAGTGATCGGCCCTTCATTTGATGATATTAATAACCGGTACACGCCAACACCTTCGAATATTACTCTTCTTGAAAAAAGAATTAAGGATGGCTCGACGGGTATCTGGGGCAAACCCCCCATGCCGACTCACCCTGAATTAAGCAATGAACAAATTGAAAAAATGGTGCAATGGATCACGCATGATGCTTCAACATCCGGCACCAATTACTATATCGGCTTTGAGGGAAATATCAATTTGCAAATACCACCTCATTCGGGTAGAACCGGCGCTTTCATATTAACCGCAAGCTACATCGATCATGGCATTAATCATACAGGCAAACGGCTGGAAGGAAAAGATATAATCGTAATTTTTGCGAAATAATACGGCGAAGCCGAAGACCCCGTCATTGCGGAACACCTATGCCTGTTATGAAACGCGGCACGTTTATAATAAGAACATCAATTCTTTGCGAAATGTTTGGCACTACGCCTCTCACCTGACACGAATCATTTTCATAATTGAAGTTGGTCAGTTTCTGCTCCTTTGACACATATTAATTTAGAACCCTATTCAAATCAAGTTCTTCTAAATAAATTCTCATGTCTCCAACTGACATCACCAAAGCGGTTGATCTCTTTACACATGCGGAAGGTACAGGCCCCTTGCGGGAACGCCGCCCGGTATACGTAGACTTTATGCCGCCCTGTAACAGCGCCTGCCCCGCAGGAGAGAACATCCAGGCGTGGATGGCTCATGCACAATCAGGCAATTATTTCGATGCATTCCAAACCATCCTGGAGGATAATCCCTTTCCGGCAATCATGGGTCGTGTTTGCGTGAAACCCTGCGAAACCGGGTGCAATCGCAATCATATCGATACCACGGTAAACATTCACGCAGTGGAAAGATTTATCGGCGATACGGCCATCAAAGAAGGATGGCCGATCAATTTTTCTGCAAGCCCTACGGGCAAAAGAGTGCTTGTGGTAGGCGCCGGCCCCGGTGGTCTGTCTGCCGCCTATCATTTAAAAAGAATGGGCCATGATGTGGAAATATATGAAGCAGGCGATCATGTCGGAGGTTTGATGTGGACCGGTATACCGGATTATCGATTGCCCAAAGAGATCCTCGAAGAAGAAATTGCACGCATCGGAAGAATGGGTGTGAACATCAGGTTAAATTATAAAGTACAGGATGTGCAGGAAGAAAAACAATCGGGCAATTTTGACGCAGTATATCTTTCCATCGGCTCACAGGTTATAGCCAATGAAGATTTTCCGCGTGATAATTCGGTTCATATAACCAACGCTTTTTCTTTTTTCAAAGAAATGAAAACGAACCCCGGCTTTTATTCGCATAAAAAAGTGGTGGTTTATGGCGGCGGTAAACTTGCCATGTACATTTCACGAATGATCAAGCGTCTCGGATCAGAAGCCGCTGTTTACTATCCGGGCGATAAAAAAATGATGCCTGCTTATGATTATGAAACCGAAGATGCACTGGCAGAAGGGGTAAATGTTCAATTGCTGAAAAGCATCAGCAGGATCGAAAAGGGCAATATTGTCCTTCAATTGATGAAAGCGGAAAAAGGAAAAGCCGTTGGCACCAACGAGTTTGAAAATGTAAAAGCAGATATTTTAATCCTCGCGAACAAACAGGAATCTGATTCTTCCTTTTTGCGGGCAGTAACCGGAATAAAAATCAATACCGACGGTACGGTAGTGATCGATGCAAAAAGGATGACCGGCGCGGATGGCATTTTTGCCGGCGGTGATATGCTTCCCGGCGAAAACAGGAGCACCACCATCGCAATTGGCCATGGGAAGAAGGCAGCAAAGTTCATTGATGGATATTTAAAAAATGATACGTATGTAAAACCAGATAAGCATCCCACCGCAAGCTATCGCAAACTGCACGTGTGGTATAAAACCGAAGCGCCGCTGAAGGAACAGGAAAAACTTGCTCCTGCTGTTGCGGTAAAAAGTTTTGACGAAGTGATTCACGGTCTTTCCCGGGAAGAAGCACAGTTCGAAGCGCAACGCTGCCTTAGCTGCGGTAACTGCTTTGAATGCGACGGTTGTTTTGGCGCTTGCCCTGAAGACGCGATTATCAAATTAGGCAAGGGTAACCGGTATAAATTTAATTACGATGCGTGCACCGGATGCGCAGTTTGTTATGAGCAATGTCCCTGTCACGCAATTGAAATGATTCCTGAGCCTCTCAACTCTACTAACAATGGCAAATAAGAAAAAAATAATAGCTACCATCGATGGCAACGAAGCCGCAGCTTACACTGCCTATCGGGTAAACGAAGTTTGCGCAATTTATCCCATCACGCCGTCATCTACTATGGCGGAACTTGCGGATGAATGGGCATCAAAAGGAATAAAAAATATCTGGGGAAATATTCCTGATGTAATTGAAATGCAAAGTGAAGGTGGCGCCGCAGGTGCCGTGCACGGCGCTTTGCAAACCGGTTCGCTCACCACAACATTTACTGCATCGCAAGGTTTGATGCTGATGTTGCCGAATATGTACAAGATTGCAGGCGAACTGTCGCCGGCTGTTTTTCATGTTGCTGCACGTTCTTTAGCCGCACAGGCACTTTCTATTTTTGGCGATCACCAGGATGTAATGGCAGCAAGAACAACAGGCTTTGCATTATTGAGTTCAGCAAGCGTGCAGGAAGCTCATGACTTTGCGTTGATAGCCCAGGTTGCCTCTCTGAAATCAAGAATTCCGGTAGTGCATTTTTTCGATGGCTTCCGCACTTCGCATGAAGTAAATAAAATTGAATTGCTGAGTGATGAGGAAATAAAATCGATGGTGCCGGATGATCTGGTGATTGCACATCGCCAGCGCGCATTGAATCCGGAACATCCTTTTATTCGTGGTACCGCGCAAAACCCTGATGTATATTTCCAGGCCAGAGAAACGGTAAATAGTTTTTATAATAAAATGCCAGGCATCGTGGAAGAAGTGATGAAAGATTTTGAAAAAATGACCGGGAGAAAATATGAATTGTTCCAATATACCGGAAGTGCAGATGCAGAACGTGTGGTCATCATTATGGGTTCAGGTGGCGAAACAGTGGAAGAAACGGTGAAAGCATTGAATGAAGCCGGAGAAAAAGTTGGCGTGATACAGGTTCGCTTATACAGGCCCTTTTCACTTGAACATTTGGTGAGAGCATTGCCGCAATCAGTTAAATCAATTGCTGTATTAGACCGCACCAAAGAGCCCGGCGCTTCCGGCGAGCCGATGTACCAGGATGTATTATCCACTTTGGTAGAAGCATTGCAACAAGGCAAACTGAAAAAATTGCCTGTTATTGTTGGCGGCCGTTACGGGCTTTCTTCAAAAGAATTTACTCCTGCCATGGTAAAGGCAGTGTTCGATGAATTGAAAAAAGAAAATCCTAAAAACGGATTTACAGTTGGCATTAATGATGATGTTACATTCACAAGCCTTCCTTATGATCCGTCATTCAAATTGGATGAACATGAATGGAGACAGGGGTTGTTTTTTGGATTAGGTGCAGATGGAACCGTAGGCGCAAATAAAAATACCATTAAGATCATAGGAGAAAATACAGATTTATATGCCCAGGGATATTTTGTATACGATTCGAAAAAATCCGGCGCAAGAACTGTTTCTCATCTTCGCTTTGGCCCTAAGCCGGTTAAAGCGCCTTATCTTATTTCAAAAGCTGATTTTATTGCATGCCATCAATTCAACTTTACCGAAAAAGTAGAGATGCTCGATTTTGCAGCAGATGGCGCAACATTTTTATTGAACAGCCCTTATGGCAAAGACGAAGTATGGAATAAATTGACCGGCCAGGTACAAAAACTGATGATCGATAAAAAATTAAAATTTTATGTGATCGATGCTACCACTGTGGCAAGAGATAATGGCATGAGCGGCCGCATTAACACCATCATGCAGACTTGTTACTTCGCATTATCCGGGGTATTGCCCAGAGACGAAGCCATTGCAAAAATTAAAAAAGCAATTGAAAAAACTTATTTCAAAAAAGGACAAAAAGTAATCGAACAAAATTTCAAAGCTGTTGATGCAACGCTCGATAATTTACATGAAGTAGATTATCCAAAAAATATTTCTGCTGCAAACAATGAACAGTTCACTGTTTCAGAAAAAGCACCTGAATTTGTAAAAGAAGTAACAGCAGTGATGATGGCCGGACACGGTGATGAATTGCCGGTAAGCAAAATGACTATTGATGGTACTTACCCGAGCGGCACTACGCAATGGGAAAAGAGAAATGTATCGGACCTTGTACCAATATGGGAACCCGATGTGTGTATCCAATGCGGCAATTGTTCGTACGTGTGCCCGCATAGTGTGATCAGGGCAAAATTTTATCATAAAGACAATTTGAAAAAAGCGCCTGAAGGTTTTAAATCTGCACCTATTAATGCCAGAGGTTTTCCTGAAACACAATATTCATTGCAGGTTTATCTTGAAGATTGTACAGGATGCAATTTGTGTGTAGAAGCTTGTCCGGCATTTGATGTAACGGACCGTTCGAAGAAAGCAATTAATATGGGCGAAAAGGAACCGATATTAAAAACCGAACAAAAAAATATTGAGTTCTTCGAAAATATTCCCTGGAATGACCGCTCAAGAATTGATTTCTCCACTGTACATGGAGCGCAATTTCTTGAACCTCTATTTGAATTCTCCGGCGCCTGCGCAGGTTGTGGTGAAACTCCCTATTTGAAATTATTATCACAATTATTTGGTGACAGGTTATTGGTAGCTAATGCTACAGGTTGTTCATCAATATACGGAGGTAATCTCCCCACAACGCCATGGGCTGTTAATAATGAAGGAAGAGGTCCGGCATGGTCCAACTCTTTGTTCGAAGACAATGCAGAATTCGGATTGGGCATGCGCATCACCGCAGATAAGCAGTTGGATGTGGCAAAACATTTATTGATGGACATGAAAAATGAGTTGGGAGAAAATGTGGTAAAAGAAATTTTGGAAGCTCCTCAAACTTTAGAATCTGAAATTGTAGAACAGAGAGAAAGAGTCGAAGCGCTGAAGATAAAATTACAAACATTGAACTCTGCCACAGCGAAGCATTTGCTTTCAGTGGCAGATCAGTTAGTGCGCCGCAGCGTTTGGCTGGTGGGTGGTGACGGATGGGCATATGATATTGGCTATGGCGGTCTCGATCATGCATTGGCAACCGGAAGAAATATTAATGTGCTTGTGTTGGATACGGAAGTATATTCAAATACAGGCGGACAAATGTCAAAATCGACACCACCAGCAGCAACAGCAAAATTTGCTGCAGGAGGAAAATCAGTTGGTAAAAAAGATTTGGCTATGCAGGCCATTTCTTACGGTAATGTGTATGTGGCAAGAGTGGCATTTGGCGCCAATCCGCAGCAAACATTGCTGGCTATGCGTGAAGCAGAAGCATATGACGGTCCTTCTTTGATTTTGGCTTACAGCCATTGCATTGCACATGGATATGATTTGAAAAACGGATTGGATCAGCAACACAAAGCCGTGCAAAGCGGCCACTGGCCTTTGCTTCGTTATAACCCGGTATTGAGAAAGAAAAATCAAAACCCTTTTGTGCTTGATTCACCAAGGCCAACTATCGGTCTGAAAGATTATGCATACAATGAGCTGCGCTATAAAGTGCTCGTGATGACGCATCCTGAAGACGCTGAGAAACTGATGAAGCATGCACAGGATCTGGTAAATCTGAAATGGAGAACCTACGAAGAGATGGCAACCAAAAAAGCAAGTGATTTTGTTCCGGTAGCATAGAGGAACAATAACAAAACATAAAACGTTAGTTTATGAGTACACCTACCGGATTCAAAAAAGCAGGCTTTTGGCTGAGATTATTGGCAACGTGGGTTGATTGCCTCGTTGTTTATGTAGCCTTGAAAGCATTTTTTTATTTACTGCTATACCTGCACCCTGCTTACTTCCCATTCAATTTTACTTTTTTCGTTGTCGGTATTATTTATTCGGCATTCACAGTTGCATTAACCGGGCAGACAATCGGAAAATATTTATTGGGAATTAGAGTGTTTGCCAATGACGGGAAAAGATTGCGCTTTGGTAAAGCATTATTACGGGAGTCTTTTTTGAAAATTATTTCCGGCATTGTTCTCTTTATGGGATTTTTCTGGATCGGGTTTTCAAAAAATAAAAAAGGATGGCATGATTATATCATAAGATCTTCAGTGTTAAAAATAAAAGAACAACCCTTCGCGGTGACGGTTTGGAGATTTACTGCTCTCGTCTCCTTCCTTTTTTTCTTAACCCGGTATTCATGGAATTTTACAAGCGAAATTATTAAGGCCGACAAAATGAATGTCAAAACTGCATCCATAAAACTTCCTTTTATGGATCGCAATCCTTCTGAGGTTACCGAAATATCTGCCGTAAAAGATACCTCGTTTGTAAACTGGCTCGATACCAATGCACAAACACCAGAGTCATATGCCATCGAAGCTGCCGCAAAACACCCGGTCACATTGTTTGGTGAAATGCATGAAGATGCCAACAACCTGAACTTTTTTAATGAAATTATTCCCGCACTTTATCACAAATCAGGCGTACGGGTAATTGCGATGGAAGTCATTCCTGAATCGATGGATAAAAAAGTAGGGTTATTGGTTAATCAAAAAAAATATGACACGGCCCTCGCCATGCAAATTGCACGAAGCCAGTGTTGGCGTATGTGGGGATTTAAAGAATACTGGGATGTGCTGAGAACGGTATGGGAGCTGAATCAATCTTTGCCCCACGGCGCAGAAAAAATGAAATTAATCGGAATCGACGCTGATTGGGAAATGCCTGATTTAGCATTATTAGGTACATCGCAGGATTCAAAAGGCAAAACCGCATTCTGGGAGAAATTCAGGGCATTTTCGGCAGTAAAAGACCTGGTGGTATCTGCCAGCCGCGATAAAATAATGGCGGAAAATATCGCAAAAGAAATTTTGGACACACATAAAAAGGCAGTCGTATGGATAGGGTTTAATCATACATTGTTACGGTGCACCCGCTGTTTACGGGTAAATAATAAGATCCAGGTCTTGAGCCCAAGGTTTGGCGTCCTTCTTAGCCAAAAATACCCCAATACATTTTACCAGCTAGAGCTATACCAAAAGCTTGATATCAACGAAAAAAATACCGTTTGCAATCCATCCATTGACGGCTTTATGGACTCAGTAATGCAAAAAAGGAATAACAAGCCGGCAGGTTTTAATATTGCGGGGTCTCCGTTTGAGAGATTGAGGGATGACTGCTCCATGTTTTTTCAACTATCTCCATCCATGTGTTATGGGGATATCGCAGACGGCGTAATATTTCTAAAACCATTTAAAGACAGAAAAGAATGTAGCTGGATGCCGGGTTATATTTCCGACGAAATGTTTATGAAGTATAAACCATTATACGATCTTGTATTTAAGCAGAATCCTAAAATAAAATTTGAGAATGCAGCTGAACTGAATAATGTTCTCATAAAATATTTAGGAGAAAATAACTAACGAATGAAATAATCTGAATATGAAATTAGATGCAACTTACATGGGGCTGAAATTAAAATCCCCGATCATCGTATCAGCATGCACGCTGTCTGAGCAAATTGATAATATTATTAAAATGGAAGACAGTGGTGCCGGAGCAGTAGTAATGTTTTCCTTGTTTGAAGAACAGATACGCGAAGAGGAAGCAAAAATAAAAGGGGTATTATCTTCCACTGTGTATAATTTCCCAGAAGCCCAGGACTATTTCCCTGACCTCGATGATTTCAATTTCGGCATAGATGAATACCTTGAAAATATACGGGTTGCCAAAGAGCGTGTACACATACCCGTTATAGGCAGTCTCAACGGCTTCACCAGCGAAGGATGGATAGAATATTCAAAGGCGATTGAACAGGCCGGCGCCGATGCCCTCGAAGTAAATATATTTTTTATTCCGGGTGATATTAATATATCCACCCCGGAAGTGGAACATCGTTACCTGAATATTATTCAATCGGTAAAGCAGGCAGTGAAGATCCCGGTAGCTGTAAAATTAAATCCATACTTCAGTTCTATGGGCAATATGGCCGTTCGTATGCAGGAAGCCGGCGCCGATGCACTCGTTTTGTTCAATCGTTTCTATCAACCCGATTTCGATATTAATAATCTCGCTATCACCCATGACCTGCATTTCAGTGAATCCAGCGAGATCAGGCTTCCATTGCTGTGGATTGCATTGTTGTACGAGAAACTAAAACTCTCACTCGCCGCAACTACCGGTGTACAAACTGCAACCGAAGTGATCAAATATATCCTGGCCGGGGCCGACGTAGTGATGACTGCGTCTTCTTTATACAAGAAAGGAATTTCTTACTTGTACACGATGAATGATGATTTAAAACAGTGGATGACCAATCTTGAATTTGAAGACGTAGAATCTTTCAGAGGAATTTTGAGCCAGAAAAATATTTCCGATCCTACTGCGTATGAAAGAGCTAACTACATTCGCATACTCGAGGGGGTCAGATAAGAGATTTATGTCACAATCCCGGTAACTTATTGCGATACAATATTAGGTTCAACACATACCCCCCGGAGATTTCAATACATTTACAAAAAACAAAGATTGCCATATGAAGAAGATTATCAGCCTGCTTTTAATCAGCCTTACTTTTTTAGTTAATAATTATGCACAGGTCCTCCGCTCGCCTGCGGGAAATTTTGAAATGCGTTTCAGCCTGCAAACAGATGGCACACCGGTGTACCAACTTGCCTATAAAGGAAAGGAAATTATAAAACCAAGCCGTCTTGGCCTGGAACTGAAGAATGATAGACTTTCACTGCTGAACAATTTTGAAATTGAAAAAGTGGATACGAGTTCGTTTGATGAAACATGGAAACCTGTGTGGGGCGAAGTATCAACCATCCGCAATCATTATAATGAAATGGCGGTTACGCTGCATCAGAAACTATCTGACCGCATCATGGTGATACGTTTTCGCCTGTTCAATGACGGGCTTGGGTTCCGCTATGAATTTCCCGAACAAAAAAATCTTGTGTATTTTATTATCAAAGAAGAAAGAACAGAATTTGCCATGACCGGCGACCATACTGCATTCTGGATTCCCGGTGATTATGATACGCAGGAATATGATTACACCACATCCAAACTTTCAGAAATAAGAAAGCTGATGAAAGGCGCTATCACTCCTAATGCATCCCAGGAACAGTTCTCTCCAACAGGTGTACAAACAGCGCTGATGATGAAAACATCAGACGGGCTCTACATTAACCTGCATGAAGCAGCCCTTATTAATTACTCCTGCATGAGCCTTAACCTGAATGACACAACCATGGTGTTTCAATCGTGGCTTACGCCGGATGCACGGGGCGACAAGGGACACATGCAGGCGCCATGCACATCACCATGGCGTACCATCATTGCCAGTGACGACGCCCGCGATATACTTGCTTCGAAGATAACGTATAATTTAAATGAACCCTGTAAAATTGAAAATACATCGTGGATTCATCCTGTGAAATATATGGGCGTGTGGTGGGAAATGATCACAGGAAAAAGCACCTGGTCGTATACAAATGATTTTCCCTCGGTACAGCTTGGCGTAACCGATTATTCAAAAGCAAAACCAAACGGAACGCATGGCGCTAATACAGCGCATGTAAAAGAATACATTGATTTTGCCGCCGCTAATGGATTTGATGCGGTATTGGTTGAAGGCTGGAACGTGGGATGGGAAGATTGGTTCGGTCATGAAAAGGATTATGTATTTGATTTTGTTACTCCATATCCCGATTTTGATTTGAAAGGATTGAATGAATATGCGCACTCCAAAGGCATAAAACTGGTCATGCACCATGAAACTTCCGGCTCCACACGCAATTACGACCGCCATCTTGATAGTGCATATAAACTCATGCAGCAATATGGTTATGATGCTGTGAAAAGCGGTTACGTCGGCAATATCCTTCCTGTTGGTGAGCGCCACTACAGCCAGTGGACAAACAACCACTATCTCTACTGCATAAAGGAAGCAATTAAATATCACATCATGGTAGATGCACACGAGGCAGTGCGTCCAACCGGTCTTGCAAGAACTTATCCGAATATGATCGGCAATGAATCTGCAAGAGGAACGGAGTACCAGGCTTTTGGTGGCTCACACGCTAACCATGTTACTATTCTTCCATTCACGCGTTTGCTGGGTGGCCCGATGGATTATACTCCGGGATTATTTGAAATGGACATCAGTAAAATAAATCCCAATAATAAATCACATGCCAACTGCACACTTGCCAACCAGCTTGCCTTGTATGTTACGATGTATAGCCCGCTGCAAATGGCTGCTGATTTTCCTGAACATTACATGCGCTACGCTGATGCATTTCAGTTTATAAAAGATGTGGCTGTAGACTGGCAGGATAGCAAATATATAGAAGCTGAACCGGGCGATTATATTACTGTTGCGCGCAAAGCAAAAAAAAACGGGCAATGGTTTCTCGGAAGTGTGAATGGTTACAATCCCCGCATATCAAAAATCAGTTTCGATTTTCTGGAACCAGGCAAAATGTATATCGCAACCATTTATGCCGATGCAAAAGATGCAGATTACAAAACCAACCCGCAGGCATATACCATTCAGAAATTTGTTGCAACCAGCACATCGAAGCTTACACAGTTTTGCGCACCCGGTGGCGGTTATGCCATTAGTTTTACAGAAACAGACAAAAAGCAGGCAAAGGGATTGAAGAAGCTGTAGCATTTGCCGGTAAGATGTGAAGGATAATATTTCACATCATTCCTCTTGTTACTGCATTATGTACCGATAGTCTCCTCGTCAGGAGTAGCCCGCCCGGGAAGATGATGGAGGTGTTGAGTGAGTGAGAAAATTTACCGTACCGGCCTGAATTAATAAAAATCAAGCTGACAATGAATTCTGCTCTTCTGACGCAGGTTCAATGATCCTGGAATGTTTTACTTGTGTTTTATGAAGATAGGCATTGGGATTGTGCTGCAGCGCCTCTTTAGGTAGCCATTCCCACCAAATGCCCAGGTCGCGTCTTATAATATCGGTATAAAACGAAGGTAATTCAGTCGTAGCACCTTCAAAGTAATCAGCGAATGATCTGTCTGTAAGCAGTTGGTTCCGCACTTTTTTATAAAAGCGTATGCGGCCATAACCTTCGGAGGATATCGCCCTCATAAAGTTCATCCATTTGGCAGTGCCATCCGGGGTAGCCATAAAACGTTTATATATTGCCTTCTTCGAAAAAGTATATTCCGTCAGATCGATAACCTTGTCATAAAAATCAACCCACTCATAATTTTTCGGTTTCAGGTTCATCGCAAGGTGATTGTTGAGAAAATGAAAAGGAAACGGAAGTACCCTGTTCTGTCGCTGGTATTCCAAATTGAGTGGAGCCGCCTCGCCGAAGGCGGTAAGTAATGAGTAGCCGGGAAAAGCAGCAGGACTTCTGTCAACAAATTTTTTAGTCAGTTCAAATGGTTCATCACCTGCATCACCGTCCATTCCCAGCACAAAATTCGTTTGCACATAGGGTACGTAACGGAAGAGCATATTCACGTGTTCCGATATCTGTTTCACTTTCTCCTCGCCGTTTATGTGCGATGTGCGGGATTTATTTCCCAGGTCATACCACGATTCGATGCCGGGTAGCAATGCGCCAAACCCGTTTTTGTTCAACTCTTTCAGGTGAGCTTCTGTAAGAATAGATAAACTGCTTTCTGCAATGAAGCGAAAACTTTTGGCCGGCGCAGCGGAAGCAATTGCTTCCATATTGTCGTGAAAATGTATACCGAAATTCGGGTCGTGCCAGGCAATCTGCGGTTTCTTAAACTTGGTCAACAGAAACTGCAGATCCTCGCGGATCGTATCCATGCTTAGTGACTGGTAAGGCACAGTGGAGTCGATACAGAAAGAGCAGGTATACGGACAGCCCATACTCCCGATCATAGGAACCATCTTTATAAATGGAGCTTTTTTGATAGTTGGTTCGATGAATTTCCATCTTTCTTTTACACCCGGTAACTCTGCCGGTTGGCCTGCGGCGGACAAATATTTTCCTAAAGTCCGATGAGTCGATGCACTATCCAGGAGTTGTTCAATCATGGATTTGTTGGTGAAGCCCATCACATAATCAAAATATTGCCGGGCATCATCAGGGTAACAACGGGCGTGCGGACCACCCAATACTGTTATTACACCATGACTGCGAAAATAGTTGCTCAATGAATAAGCCAGTAACGAGGCCTGGGTAAAGGAACTTATAAATATCAGATCGGTTCCTTCCGGAAGCTCCTTATGCAAGTCTTCTCTTCCCGTATAGCACACCATCGTCACTTCATGCCCCAGTTGTTCGCACCACGTGGCTATTACAGGAGGCATTATGCTCGCGAGATTCGGGTACATTATTTTTGCCCATAAGGTATTCGTCGGCCCCTTACTTACAAGGTCTATAACGCCTATTTTCATTTTTGCTGATGTTTTTTGTAAAATTAATTAAGCAGAAGAATAAGAGGAAGGGAAAGACGATTTACTGAAGGCTTGCGAGGAATTCAAAAAATTATATACCCCTTACTGAAATTCAAACAAAAAAATTCTCTGCCAATATACCATTAATAATGGAAACAGGCAAATAAACTTTAGGTTCAAAAGACAGGGACGGCCAAAAACCGGCGTACTAACGTCGAAGTGTACACGAAGGTAGTTGTGTCAATAGCCGTGGATAAGCTTTTTGACCGGAAGATGCGCAAATTGTAAAGTTTTGTGAAGAGGGCATGAAAAATCAAAAGAGCTAATAATCTTCGGGGCTGTCAGCTATAGTGCATAACTCAACTATAGTCCGGGCTATTCGCTTGTAGTCGTCGCTACGCTGCGGGCTACCGCTTCTATCCCGGGCCCATCACCGATAGATTAGCTTTGGTTCGTAGACGCTTAAACCATGCCTGGAATCATTTAAAGGAATCACGAGCCAAAAACCATATCTGACCCAAACGCATATGTATTATAGATATGGAAAATTTATCAGCGTGAAACGTTCCGTGTTGGGCTGGTGTTATTCACCGGGCTGATGAAATACACCGGGTAATTACTTCTCTCCACTCCGATGCTGCCTGATACGGAAAAGGTCCTGGCGTCATTTACATACATGAGTCCCAGCGAAGCCGAAGAATACGAACCCATCAGGCCGGGATGAAGCATATTGCTGGATGAACCAAATTTTGAAAAATAAGAATAATGCAAGGGCTGATTAAAGTTCATGATTACGGGCGCCACAGTAATTCGCGAGAAAGCATATACATTATTGCTGACCCTGCGATTAAGCTGAACTCCAATTGGCACCGTCAAAAAGAACGATCCGCTATTTCTGAAGAAACCATATCCAGTCGTGATGCCGGCATACGGTGTTACAAACCATTTATGCACCGACCCACTATCATACCCACCACGGTCGTAAAACGAAACTGTGTGGTCCATCATCAATTTTTGAATAGTGCCCGGTAATAAAGTTTGTGCATTTACGGATGTAAGAAAAAAGATAGAGAGAAACGTTAGAGTTGTACGCATGGTGACGATTGCATTATAAAGATACAAGAATTTCTTTGGTCACTTGCCACCCCTTAGGAGTCAGTTTTTTTACTTCTGCTCTTGTTCTATAATCATAACACCCCTTCAGGGTTACACAACATCCCAATCTCGATACAAGCACCCGCTATGTCCCTGCTTAAAAATTTATATTGTATCATTCATTGATATCAGAAGTAGTTTTCCGCGACAAATGCTAATTCGATTGTACCAATAAGGGAGAAGAAAAGTGATGCTCAACAAGATAAATACCACAAATACACGTGGCCATTTTTTAATTTCTACGAGTTCCATGTTCAATCGTTTTGTGAAATTGATATTGAAAATATTTTATTTGATGAATAAGGGCAGCCATTGAAATGTTTTTCATGAAAAGTATTCATGAAAAGAAGAGGCTATGAGCTACCGTACAAGCATCAGCAATAGTCCGCGCCAAGAGTTTATCCCGATGAATATCGGGACTGCTACTCCGCCACAAACCCTTGCCTCAAACCTTCAGCGGGGTATTCGCTTCTATCGCCCGCCATTGAGCCATGAAGCAATGGTCAACAATACTCTATCAAAAAAACTCCCGGCCCAATAAAGTATTTTCCGTTATCAATCGTCCCGTTTAATACAAGACATTTTCCCAACGCCTGATTTTGGCGTATATTCGTCGCCTTTTTTTAAACCCTGATTTCTCCTGATGAAAAAGAAACCCGGAATACTGAGTCTGTTGAAACCCTACTGGGGTATCGTTTTCCTGCTGATATTATTTACAGTTTTAGGCAATGGTATTAATCTTTGGGTGCCGAAAATTATATCTGCGGGCATTGATTCGTTTACGCACGGAGATTTTTCTTTCCGGCATATTATCACTGAATTTTTGATTGCAATCACCTGCGTTTTTGTTTTCACTTACCTGCAAACTATTGTACAGGTCTTTGCATCGGAAAAGGTGGCAAGAGATCTGCGAACCAAACTCTCTGATAAAATATCTAAACAGAGTTATGCTTTTATTGAAAAAGCCAATCCATCAAAATTATTGACCAACCTCACCGCCGATGTAGATTCGATAAAGACTTTCATTTCACAGGCGATAGCCTCTATTATATCTTCCTTATTCATTATCATCGGGGCAAGCATCCTATTATTTACCATCAACTGGAAACTCGCCTTATGTGTGATCGCGATCATCCCCATCATCGGCATCACCTTCTTTGTAGTGTTGAAAAAAGTGAGGGCCTTGTTCATTCAAAGCCGTGCGGTAATTGATTGGCTAAACAAAGTGATCAACGAAAGTATTCTCGGCGCTGCGATCATCCGCGTAGTGAATTCGCAGCAATCGGAATACAACAAATTTCTTGAAGCCAATAACAAAGCCAAAGAATTCGGGCTTTCAATTTTAAGATTATTTGCCGGGTTAATTCCTGTTATTTCTTTCACGGCAAACATAGCAGGATCTGACGATATTAGCGCTGGGCGGGCATTTTGTAATAAGCGGAAGTATGACGTTGGGAAATTTTGCGGCCTTCCAGGCTTACCTTTCCATGCTCATTTTCCCGATACTCATAATCGGATTTATGAGTAACGTGATTGCACAGGCCACCGCCGCATACGACCGCATCAGGAATGTATTGGAAGCCGAGGACACAATGGACACAGGAACGATCGTAAAACCTATGCAGGGAAAAATTGAAGTAAAAGAGGTCAACCTGTTGTATGGACAGACGCCTGTTTTACGCGATATCTCGTTTGTTATAGAGCCGCGTTCCAAGACTGCCATCATCGGACCTACTGCTGCTGGCAAAACGCAGTTGTTATATTTACTCACAGGTCTTACAAAACCGACGTCAGGCGAAATAAAGTTTGATGATGATCCGATCGCGTCTTATAACAAAGAATCATTTCATGAGCAGGTGGGATTCGTGTTCCAGGACAGCATCATTTTCAACATGAGTATTCGCGAAAACATTGCGTTTAACGTTACCGTTAGTGATGAAGCAATGCAAAAAGCAATCGATACGGCAGAACTCAGTGATTTCATAAACAGTCTGCCCGACAAATTGGAAACTATCATTTCCGAACGAGGCTCCAGCCTTTCCGGGGGCCAGAAACAACGCATCATGCTGGCACGGGCGCTGGCGCTGAATCCTAAAATATTATTGCTAGATGACTTCACGGCGAGAGTAGATAATAACACGGAGAAAAAGATCCTGGAAAATGTGCAACAGAATTACCCCGATCTCACCTTGGTTTCTATCACGCAAAAAATAAACACAGTAGAAGATTATGACCAGATCATTTTATTAATGCAAGGCGAATTGATCGCTTCGGGTAAACACGAAACGCTTATTCACACGAGTCCCGAATACGTACAGCTCCTTAATTCACAAAAAAGCACGAGCAACTATGAATTACAATCTTAACGATATAACAAAGGAGCAAAAGAGAACCACCTGGTCTGCATTAAAAAGCCTGCTGCAACTGATTACGCATGAAAGGAAGAATCTCATCGTGGCATTCGGCGCCATCTTACTGAACTCGGCGCTAAACCTGTTGGGGCCATTAATAATCGGCTACACAATTGACAAATATGTTCAGACCCGTCAGTATAACGGCGTGCTCTTATTTGGCAGCATTTTATTGGTGATGTATATCACTGCTTTGTTTACAAGTTATTTCCAAACAAAGCTCATGGGCAGTATCAGCCAGCGAATGTTGTTCACATTGCGGAATACGATCTTTAATAAATTGCAATCATTACCCGTGGCATTTTTTAATGCCAACAAAACCGGTGATCTTATTTCCAGAATAAATAATGACACGGACAAGATCAATACTTTTTTCTCTCAATCATTAATGCAGTTTATCGGCAGTATTGCTACTATGGTGGGCGCCGGTATTTTCCTGCTGGCGATACACATTAATCTCGGTGCGGCCGCGCTGGTGCCCGCTTTGTTGATCCTGCTCTTTACAAGATTGGTGGCGCCATGGGTGAAAAAAAAGAATGCGGTAAGCCTGAAAAGCGTGGGTGGCATGAGTGCCGAAATACAGGAGAGCCTGAACAACTTCAAAGTGATCATTGCTTTTAACCGCCGCGATTATTTCAGGAAAAGATTTGATGAAGCGAACCACCAAAACTATGCGACCGCAATTGGCGCCGGTTTGGCAAACAATGTTTTTCTGCCGGTGTATGGTTTGCTTTCAGGACTTGCACAACTTACGGTATTGGGATATGGTATCTTTCTTATTTCCAAAGGATCGTTTAGCATTGGTTTGCTGGTGAGTTACCTGGCATATATCACTTATTTCTACAATCCGCTCCGGCAACTGGCCACATTGTGGTCCAGCTTCCAGGTAGCTATGGCAGGCTGGGACCGCATCACAAAGATTCTGGCCATGGAAAATGAAATGATAACGGTAACGGATGCACAAATAGAACCCGCAACTTCAGTGGTGGAATTCAGGAATGTTCATTTTAGCTACCAGGAAGGTGCCGGGATACTTCATAATGTTTCTCTCAATCTCGAAAAAGGAAAGACATATGCGCTGGTGGGTCCGACAGGCGGAGGAAAAACAACGACGGCTTCTTTAATTGCACGATTGTATGACGCAACAAAGGGCACGATATTGATAGATGGCAAAGACATCAGGAGCTATACCCCGGAAGATCTTTCTGAAAGAGTCGGTTTTATATTGCAGGAACCATTTTTATTTACAGGAACCATAAGAGATAACATTTTATACGGCAATAAAAAATTTGAAAACTATACCGACGAACAAGTGGAAGAGGTGATTAATGAAGCGAACCTGCAAGGTTTGCTTGCAAAGTTTGAGAATGGTCTCCAGACAAAAGTTACCTCCGGCGGCGATAGTGTGAGCCTTGGTCAAAAACAATTGATTGCGTTTATGCGTGCCGTACTGCGCAATCCACATATACTGATATTGGATGAGGCAACTGCGAACATTGATACGATGACAGAGCAATTGCTGGAAGATATCTTAAAGAAACTACCTGATAACACCACGCGGATCATTATTGCCCACCGGTTGAATACGATTGAAAATGCAGATGAAATTTATTTTGTGAATGCGGGCGAAGTGACACGTGCCGGTTCATTCAATGATGCTGTTGAAAAGTTGCTGAAAGGAAAGAGAGTGAGTTGAAAAAATAATATTGTATCAAAGATTTAAGCCACGCTTTGTCTTAACCGAGTGTTTCAAAAAAGACTCACCTCAAACCTAAAGGTTTTTCCGTTTAGTTCTATTTATAAATATAAAGCCAGTAAATTATTTGCTGTTTTTGCTTTGAGATCAGTGCACCTATAGAATAATTACAGATTGGATTTTTTGGTTGATATTCAGAGCTAACATTCTTGGAGAAAACTCTTTTCTTTCCCGTTTCCAAAATCACTACATCCAAATCACTCCAAGTAAAACAGGTATCATTTGTTCGGCAAAAATCATCTTTAGCCCTGGGAATAGCTATTTTTTGCAGATTCTCGTAAGAAAAACTGTAATATTCGGAATTTGACCTATTTAAGCTTAACGAATCATAGCTGAGGTTGTTGGGAACTTTATTCATATTGTATAGTCCCTGAACATTTTTATCAAATTCAGAACCCTTAAAATTATAAAGGACATCTATGCCTGAGCATCCAAGAGCCTTATAATTCGGAGCATAACGTATATCTGCCATTAAACTGCTATCATATGAAGCTGGTAAATGTCTTTCAAATTCACTAAAAACATTTTTTACAATCTCCATTTTGAATTTATTATATAGATGCATTTTCCTTGTGGGGATACAAAAAGAAAAAAACACCAATATTATTACTAATGTTGGTATAGACTTTATTTTGCTGGTGTTGTTCTTCATCATTAATTCAGAAAGATACAAAGAGTTACCAATGTTTGGTGTAAACCTCTACTAAGGCGCTCAGATTGCCATAGGGATTAATCCACAAACTATTGTAATTTTGTTAGCTCCTGATTAAGTATAAAAATAGGCATAACATCGACGCATTTACGCCGAATCCCCTCGCGGGAGACCAGGCCGATACTAAAATATAAGATCCCTGCTCAATCCTGGCTGAGCGGTGGCCCGAGCAATGTCATATCATATTTCTCGAATAGCTGCGCAACAACCTGTCTGTCGGGGTGACCATTCCTGGTAAGCGGCCCAAGTTCTTCATAAAAATGGTGTCCGCCGCCAGGCGTATATACAACGATCACTTCGGCCGGTTCGTCGGTGAGGTTAAGAAAAGTATGTGGTACTTTTGACGGGAGATACGCAAAGCCTCCTTCATTCAAATAAAAAATTTCTTCTCCTATCCTCACTTTAAAGCGGCCTTTCAATACATGAATGGTCTCTTCCTGCACATGATGAACATGTAATGGAGGCCCGCTCCGTGGAGCCACCTGTACGATGAAATAATCAAACGCTCCTTTGGTGTCGTCGCCGGTGACTTTAAAAATAAGATCCCTGCCGGGTCCTGAGTTGAGTCTCAGGCCCTCACCTTCTTCAAGTACAATTTGAGTTGCTTCCAGTAAATTTTGATTTGTTTTCATTTTTGCAAGTATTTAGTGATAAATAGGAATGCGACTACATTAAAGGTGCGATTAACGCGCTGCAAGTGGTCGCAAAAAGTTCAACAGCAAATCTGTCTATACAAAGATGATTGGGTACAGCACGTAAAACCAATAACCGCGGTTAAAAATTCACTTAACCCTGGTTAAGAAATTATTTTTTTGATAGCCGGTTTCGTAAGCGACTTAATGAGGGTGCTTCTATATCCAGGTAGGAAGCGATGTATTGTAAAGGAATTCTTTGAAAAATATGCGGATGCTTTTTAACAAGATTCAGGTATCGCTCTTCAGGCGTCAACGATTTCACATCGCTGAGGTTCTTCATGGTCGCGAAAATCATATTCTGTTTCTTCTCTTCAAACAGCGCTTTCAATTTAGGAAATTGGTCTTCCAGCTTCTCCAGGTCACATTTTGATATGCAAAGCAACTCACAATCTTCCATCGCCTGGATATAATTTTTTGCAGGCTGTTGCGTATAGTAGCTTTCAAAATCAGCAATCCACCAATCCTCAAACGCAAAAAATGAAATATGTTCACGCCCTTTTGCATCAATCGTGAAGGTTCGCGTGCAGCCTTTATTGATATATGCCTTTTGCTTACTCGTGTTGCCGGCTTTCAGATAGAAACATTTTTTAGGAACAAATTCAAGCCTGAACGACAACAGAACTAATTCAAATTCTCTTTCAGAAAATCCGAGCGTTTCGAGAAACAGGCCGATAAATTTTTGAGAAAGGTCCGAACGGTTTACCTCCATATATTTATCGAATTTGCTATTCAAATTCAGTTTGAAGAGATCTATGAAAGCACTTACTATACTTTGCACCAAAACCGAATGCCGGTAACAAACCGAAGATTAAATTTATGAATAAGCGGCTTATTTTTTGCAAATTTCGTTTCCCCAAACCAGGAGTTACTTTGCCATGACCAAAGTTGAAAAATTGCTTTCCCGATTGTTCGGGGCTACGCCACCGCGCCGATGGTCACGGTAACATTTGCCGGGAAATAATATGGTGGCCGGGAAATGTGAAAATCATTCCTAATGACAGATTCTGATTACGCGAATTGTCTTAGCCGGAAACAATCCCAGGCTCTGCTTAAAAGATAAGTAGTAATCATTTCGGCGCAAGCCCGGGCGCCTTTTTAATGATAAATGCAGGAAAAAACCTGTTGATCCACAAAGCCAGCTTTTCATTTCCGAATTTCCCGATATAACTTTCATACGCATCTTTTTCAATAGCTTTTAATATTTGTTTGGCTGCTGCGTCTGCCGGCAGACCGTGAGCTATATCATGCGATACAACACCCAGCGGCTGGCCATCTTTGGTCACCGCATTTTTGGTAACGTTGGTTTGGATATAACCGGGTGTCAGAATAGTTACTTTAATATTCATCGGTGAAACTTCTGCACGCAGGCAATCGAAATACCCATGGAGGGCGTGCTTGGCAGCAGCATAAGCCGATCGCATGGGCGTTCCGATCTTTCCCATTACACTGCTCATTACTACGAAATGACCGCTCTTTCTTTCAGCAAAATGCGGAAGCAAGGCTTTGGTAATCGCGATGTAACTGAAGTAATCCAGTTCCATTACTTTACGTTGCACCGCGATATCCGTTTCGATTACCAGTGAACGTTGGGATATGCCGCCGTTATGTACCATGATATCTATAACACCAAAACAGGCAATGGCTTCCGCAGTCTTTGCTTCTAAAGAAGACGCGTCTGACAAATCCAGCGGGAGCACCTTTACCCGTTCCGGATGGCTGCAGGCCTTTTGCACTCTTTGCAGCTCATCCTGCCGGCGACTTGAAAGGATCAGCCTGGCTCCTGCTTCTGAAAATGCATAAGCCAATGCTTCACCAATTCCTGAGGAAGCGCCGGTGATCCAGATAACTTTATCTTTAAATTTTTCGGACATATGTTTATCTTTTAAAATTCTGTTTACGAAAGTCCAATTGTTTCTTTAGAAAAACAACTCTTTGTGGAATGGAAGAAAATTAGGGTGAATTCGTAATTCCCAGACTGGCATCTTTTTTATCTTGCTGCATATCCCAGTTCTTCGTTCATACCTTTGCCACAGCGATTAATCCACAAACTATTGTAATTTTGTTAGCTCCTGATTAAGTATAAAAACAAACCCACCATGTTTAAGAAATATTTTTCTCTATCCGTATTCATCTTCAGCATTTCGTTATTTACTACTCAGTCCACGCTTGCCCAGACAACTATGTTGTCAACCGGAGCTTCAGCTCCTGTATTTACTGCCAAGGCAAGCCTCGCCGGAAAGTCATTTGAATTTTCATTAAAGAAAGCGTTGGCCAAGGGACCGGTCGTTGTTTATTTCTATCCTTCTGCGTACACCGGGGGCTGCGACCTGGAAGCCCATACTTTTGCCGAAATGAAGAAAGACTTTACCGCAGCAGGCGCTACTATTATTGGTGTATCTGCCGATGATATTCAGCGGTTGAATGCATTCTCTTCCGATCCGAATTACTGCGCGGGCAAGTTCCCGGTAGCTTCAGATCCTGATGGCAAAATTGCGGAATCTTATGGCCTGAAGATGTCAGCCCCGGTGGCAGGTGCCAAGGATATACGGAGCATCGAAATTAACCACGGATTCATTCCGAGGACTACTTTTGTCATCGATAAAAAAGGAAAAATAGTGGCTGTATTTTCATCTTCCGCAGATAAAATCTCCCCGGACGAACATGTAAAAAAAGCATTGGAGATTGTAAAGAGCTTGTGATTTGAAGAGAGAAAATTTTATTGCTATCTTTAAATAAAGCAGTAAAATGTCCAAAACCGAAATAAAGGAAGAAATAAACAAAGTGCTCGACATCTTGCCGGATAAGACTTTGGAAGAATTGCTATCCTACCTAAAGAGCGTAGAGAAGAATACATCGTCTTCAATTTTCGATCCAGAGAGAATTCAAAAAATACTCACCGAAGACAAGAGGCTTCTTCAGAAACTGGCACAATGATCTCTATATCTGAAGTAGAACAATTGCATAGTACATTAATCCGCGATTTCGGCGGGTCAGATGGCATTCGCGACAGAGCGTCGCTTGAGTCTGCCTTATCCAGGCCGTTTCAAACTTTTGATAATGTGGAATTGTATCCGACACCCATAGAAAAGGCAGCCGCTTTGGTTGAAAGCATTCTTATCAATCATCCTTTCGTCGATGGAAATAAAAGGATAGGTTATTTCCTGCTCAGACTTTTTTTGCTAAATAATCACATCGATATTATCACCTCGTTAGACAGCAAATACGAATTCATTATTGATATTGCCTCGGGAAAAACAAAATACGATGATATTGTTGCGTGGTTAAAAGCAAATACAGAATGATTTTTCCCCTCTGCTGGCACTCTTCCTTGCATCATCATTCACATTAAAACCAGGAATGCCCCCGTCTGGTCTCCGAGCAACGGGAGATGGCACCCATACTTAATTTCCGGAATAGTGTGTCAGTATCTTGAAACAGTTGTTCGCACGAAAATATATTATGCAGAAGAAATCATCTTTTAAGGCGTGCCGTTGGTCGGAGACCAGACGGCTCTCAATAGTGGTTAGTGTGGGCTGAAAAAGTAAGTTGAACACCCGCAGAGGTTAAAAGTCAATTCACGTTTATTTTCGTAATATCATTAATAAGTAAAATAAATAACTACACTATTTTGAATACAAGATCGTTTTTAGCTTAGACATAAATAAAATATTTTGAGAATAACAAATTCAAAAAAGTGAAGAAATTCAGCACCGCATTTGTCGCTTTGGTATTAATTATTATCTCCTGCGGCAAAAACAAAAACACTCCAACCCCTGTACAACAGACGCCTAAGGATACACTCAATAACTGGAAAAAGATAACCGTTGCGCAGGGCAAGCCAATTATAGATGTGTGGTTTACATCGGCATCAACCGGCTATATTATTGTAGGCAACACTATAATTTATCAGACGAAGGATGGTGGTAACACGTGGGATTCTATTCCCAGTTCCAGAACTACATTGCCTTTGGTATATCTTTTTTTCCAAAGCCCGCAATATGGCTATGCAATAGGGCCTTCTTTTATGGAGATTACCGGTGACGGTGGCCAAACCTGGACGCGAAAAACATTGCCAGTCCAGGGTGCATTAAATTTTTCTTTTGTAACCCCATCAACCGGGTTTATTAATGACATTTACACGGGCGTTTATAAAACAACTGATATCGGCAATACATGGGTAAATGTGTATCATGATCCGAATGGGCAGGGTCAGGTATATTACAGTTATTTTTTTGACGATATGAAAGGATATGCCATCACCGGTCTCGGCACAGTTGCAAAAACTTATGACGGTGGCGCCAGCTGGATTCAAAAAGCAACCAATATTATCAGCCCACCTGTGAACGGTGACGACTTTAATCTGATACAGTTTGTTGATTCATTAACCGGGTATTTTCCCTGCAGGTATGGACTGTATAAAACAACAGATGGCGGAAGCACCTGGAACAATATTTTTGCCAGGGGCGGCCGGTTAAATATAATAAAAGCGCTGGACGCCAATAATGCATACTATGTTTCAGATTCTGCTATTTACAAAACAACAGATGGCGGCCAGTCATGGACAACAGATTGCAGGTTGGTTTCTGAGTCGTTTCTTGATATGAGTTTTATAAATGTAAATACAGGATGGGCTTGCACTGATAAAGGGTCTGTGTTGAAGCTTCAACCGTAAAAGAGATATTTTACTTTCATCATCTCATTTACGCCGGGTCCGCTAACGGGTGACTCGGCTAAGACCTATACGAAGGTTCTAAAACTAATTCATTATATGCAACGTTTTGGTAACTGACATTGTCAACTCAAAAACTACTTATGGCAAGGTTAATTGTTATCATCGTTTTAATTGCCGGGCTATACAGTTGCAAAAAAAATGAGGCGCCAGGTGTCATGATTAGCATTGCAAATAACACAAGCTTTACGCTCGATAGCGTAAAACTTGTTTACGATTTCTCTAATTATAATTATGGAACAATACTTCCGGGCCAACACACAGAATACGTTCTCTTCAAATCAATGCCAGACGGTGCCGCAGTCACCGCTGATTCTGCAATGATAAAAATATTTGCAGGGCATTTAATTCCTCCCAATTCTAATCCACTGCCAATGCTCGCAAGCGGAAAATACACCTTGCAAATATTTCCGGATTCTACCCTGTTCTACCGTTACGGTGCGGAGTTCATAAAAAATTAGTTTTTATTTTAGCCGGGTATCATCGCTCCCGGGAAGGCCCCGGTCTGGTCTCCGGCCAACGGGAGAAGGCGCCTATACTTAGTTTCCTGAATAAGGTGCAAGCATGTTCAAGCTGTTTTTCCCATCAAAATAAAACCGGGCAGAAGAAATCATCTTTTAATACTTGCCGTTATTCGGAGACAGACGGCGGCTCTTAGCGGTGATTAATGTGGGCTTGCTAAAAGAAAATGGAACACTCGCAGAGGCTAAAATTATATCCTTATGTTTATCATCTGCGAGAACAGGCTTCCATTCGTAATTGGTAGCGGTAAAGAAACATGCCGGATGTTGCAGGTATTTATCATTCATCGCACTAATTTAAAAAATAGTCCTGTGTTTTAGTGTTGAACTATAATCATCTTTTAATGTGTGCCGTTGGTCGGAGACCAGACGGCGGCTCTCAGCGGTGGTTAATGTGGGCTTGCGAAAAATAGATGGAACACCTGCAGAGGGTAAAAATAATTATTTTTTCTTATTTTTATTTCTCTTCAACAACCAATTTACCAAATTGAATGAGGGTGAAATTCCAAAAAGTAATTAAATTAATTATTGTAGCCTCTGAAATGTTTTTCTTATTTGCATATATTTTCATTTTTGCCAATTTACTTCCTTATAGCCTTTTATTGTTCTTATTACTACCATTCATATTTAGATATTCAGCAAAATTAATTGGTAAAAAAAGAGATTTTGAAAAAGTTAGAAAAGAACTTGATGATATTTTGAATGAGGGAGATATGGTACCACAATATAGAATTATAAAAAAGTTTTATATGGGTATATTCATGGTATTGCTTTTCGGGTCATTATTAGGAGCTGGGATGATTTTACGAAGCAAAAACACAATCTTATTAATACCTTCTTATATAGAAACAATTATTACTGGTAGGTTTAATTTCAACATCAGTCAATCTCAAATAGATTTTATAAAAAGTAGCAATTTTTTGGGGGGTATAAGCTGGACGTTTTCAGCAATTATTGGAATAGTAATAATTACAATAAATTTCTTTGAGTTTAATAAGTTATCAGAAAAAAATGATAGTTACGAATACAAAAATGATGAAATAATAAGAATGATTATAAACACTAAACAGTCTCTTCAAGATCAGAATAATCTTTAGTTTAATTCCTTTTGCAAATCTATTTCAAAAAATTCCAACCCTCACACATCCTCATAATACGGAATCTCATCATGACTGACGGATTCCCTTTGCTGCCAGTAAGCAAGTGTAACGATGTGCCCGTCTTTGGTTTTCAGCATTCGCCCGAATATGGCATTGATGGTATTGAAAGTATAATCGGAAACACCGACTGTAAATGTTTCGGGAGGTGGTGGTGGGGCAACAGGTGTCTCTCCTCCTTTGGGAACTGCTGCCGGCGCAGCTTTTGGCGGAGGTGAGGGAACCACCACTACTTCGTAGCCATTGAACTCTAATAAATCTTTCAGGAAGGCAACTCTTTCGGGCTTCACATTCTTTTCAACGATGCCGCATTTCACGCCATTCAGTTCTTCAAATTCATGATTTTTATTAATAGCCATTATTCACTTAAAGTGTTTGAATGTAATCGTAAACCCAGCTCAAAATACCGGTGAGCAAAATACCCGCGCTGCAAATGATCAATCCAAATTTTGCTGACCTGTCAAACCGTATCTTTTCTACCGGCTTATCATTTGTATCAATAAATATTGCCCGCACCACACGCAGGTAATAGAACAACGAAATTACCAGGTTTAACGCAGCCACGATAATAACCCAGTAACTCGCTTTGGAACCCGCCGCTGTTATTAAAAAGAATTTACCAAAAAATCCTGCTGTAGGCGGAATGCCTGCAAGAGAGAACAAAGCAAGCGTCATCACCCAACTGAGGAACGGGTTGGTTTTTGACAATCCTTTATAATCATCAATATTTTCTTTGCCGGTGTACTGCGCAATAATGGAAGCAACACCAAATGCAGCGAGGTTGGAGAATACGTAGATCAACACAAAATAAACCACGGCAACCAGCCCCGAATGATCACCGTTGCTGATGCCTAAAAGAATAAACCCAACCTGCGCAATAGATGAAAAAGCAAGAAAGCGTTTGATATTTTGCTGTCGCAAGGCAAACAGGTTTCCGACGATCATCGTTAATATCGCAATGCCGATCAGCAGATCGTACCACAGTGCCTCCATCGGCTGAAACACTTTAAACAATGCGGTGATGAGAATAAATGCAAATGCACCTTTTGAAATAACGGAAAGAAATGATGCCGTCGGGAAAGGCGATCCCTCATACACATCCGCCGTCCATAAATGGAATGGAACGATTGACAACTTAAATGCAAAGGCAGAAAATAAAAATACAAACGCAGCAATCTGCAATGGCGAATTGTTCAACTGCTGCGGCAATTCAGCAAAACTGATCGTGCCCGTGGCGCCATATACCATTGAAATACCAAACAGCAATATGGCAGATGAAAACGCAGATGACAGGATCATCTTCATCGCGCCTTCAGAAGAGAATCTTTTGCGAAGATCAAAGTCGGCCATAGCAGCAACCGGGATCGTCGACAATTCCAAAGACAAATAGAATATCAAAAGGTTTCCGCCCGATATCAAAAAGAACATGCCCAGCAGCGCCGACAGCATTAAAATAAAAAATTCGGCGAGGTGATTGCTTTTCTTGAGCCAGTCAGCATTTAACAGCGAGATCAAATACACCCCGAGGCTCAGGATATTCTTCTGCATGGCAATCATCGGTGTTGTATGAAACATGTCACCAAAAAGACTGCCCTCCTGGTTGAAAAAGAAACCAATGATGAAATTGATAAGCAATAATACCTGTATCACGGGCAACAGCACTTCATTCTTCATTCCCCTGCTAATTTTTATAAACAGCAGTATGAAGATGATAGCGGTTACCGCCAGTTCACTTTTCATTAATATGAAAAAATCAGTCATGTGCTTGGCAATATTGAATATTGAACACGGAACATCGAAGTAAACCAACTTCATCATTCATTATTCCTTGTTCGATATTCATTATTATTATTTTATTCTATTCATAATTATTTCCGCTGCCGGTTTCAGCAGATCATTCAACCATGCCGGATACAATCCTATCGCCAATATGCCCACTACCAAAATGATCGCTGCAAGCTTCTCATTCCACGTAGCATCTTTCAGTTGCAAATGCTCCTGGTTTTTTAGCGGGCCCATGGCCGTCATTCCAACAGCGCGCAAAATGTACACTGCCGTTACCACTATGGAAAGCGCCGCGGCAATGGTTGCCACGCGATGCAACAGGCCAGCATCCTGCCAGGAACCCACCAGCACGGTCATCTCCGCAACAAAACCGCTAAAGCCCGGTAAACCCAATGAACACAATCCTACAATAAAGAACACGGTAATGATAAATGGCATTACTTTCAGCAGTCCGCCCATTTCATTTACCATTCGCGTGTGCGTTCTGTCGTAGATCATGCCGATCACAGCGAAGAAAAGAGCCGTCATCAAACCATGAGAAACCATTTGCAACACCGCACCCACCATTGCTGTTTGCGTAAGCATTCCCAATGCCAGCAAACTAAACCCAACATGACTTACCGATGAATACGCGTTGATGTATTTCAAATCTTTCTGCATCATCGTAACAAACGCGCCGTATAAAATACCGATGGCAGAGAGAATGATAATGATATTGGCATATTCTTTTGCGCCTTCGGGCAAAAGGAAAATAGCGACCCGTAAACAACCATAACCACCGAGTTTCATCGAGATACCGGCAAGAAACATAGAACCTGCGGTTGGCGCAGATGAGTGACCATCGGGTACCCATGTATGAAACGGGAACAAGGCAGTAAACACACCGAAGCCCGCAAAAAGCAACGGGAATATGATATGCTGAATATTTGCCGGAATATTTTCATCAGATAAACTCAGCATATCAAAATCATGATTGCCGGTAAAATACAAACCCAATATACCCACGAGTATCAGTGCCGAACCGCCCATTAACATTAATGCCAGTTTATTGGCAGCATATTCCTTTTTGCCACTTCCCCAGATACCGATGAGCAAATATTTTGGTATTACAGAAATTTCGAGGAAGAAGAAAAGTACGAACAGATCGAGCGAAATAAAAAATCCATACGCGCCAAGTGATAATAGAAGAAGCAGAAAATAAAATTCCTTCGTCATCTTATCGATGTTCCATGAAACGAGCACGCCTGCAATTACAACCAGCGACGTCAATAGAATCATCGCAACAGATATTCCGTCAACTCCCAAATGCAAATTGATGTTGAGCGCATTAAACAACGGGTGATTCTGTTCGAAAAGCATTACTGATGTAGCATCTTCCAATCTTGCATTTCGAAAAGCTACAAGTAGCATCAATGCCAGAACCAATTGCACGGCGGCGCCGAAAAGAGAAATCCATCTTACCTGCTGTTTATTGCGCGATAACAACACGGCAACCGCAGTCACTAAAGGAAATAATATAAGCAGTAGCAGGTTCATCAATTCTTATTTAAAAAAATCATTTCCATACATAAACAAATAATATCGCGAGTACAATTACAGCGCCTAAAAAATAAATAGCATATTGCTGCACTTTACCCGATTGCATTTTTTTGATATCACCGGAAACGGCTTCCGTAGCACTTCCTGTGAGGTTTACCAACCCATTCACTATATTTTTATCAAACCATTGCGACACACTACCGATAATATTGAAGACTATTTTTTTCGTAATGAAAAGATATATTTCATCAATATAAAACTTCCGGTAAGCAGCTTTGTATAAAGCGCCCAATGAAGCTGCGATGTTTGCAGGTTTGCTATTTTGTTTCAGATACAACCATGCTGCAATAAAGATTCCGGCAAAGGAAAGCAGCACCGGTGCTATGGCATGTTGCAGGTTGAATGATGTTTCCAATGCTTTGCCATCGCTGGATACAAATTTTCCGAAAGGAATGTATCCTGCAAATGCAGCGCCGATGGCCAGTAATATTAATGGTAGCATCATGGCCAATCCTCCTTCACCATGGTGTTTTACCCCATCCCCCGCACCCGCCTGTTCGGCAGGCAGGCTCTCCGAAGGAAAGGGAGCGCTCCAGAAAATATTAAAATACAAGCGGAATATATAAAATGCTGTAAGGCCTGACGTGATTAATCCTATCCAATACACAATCATGTTATGATCATGTGCGGCAGATAAAATTTCTTCCTTACTGAAAAAACCTGAAAATAACGGCACACCGGCAATAGCGAGGCATGCAACCAAAAATGTAATATGCGTGATGGGTAAATGTTTTCTCAAACCTCCCATGTCTTTCATTTCGTTACTGTGCACATAATGGATCACCGAACCTGCGCCAAGGAACAACAACGCTTTGAACATGGCGTGTGTAAAGAGATGAAACATGGAAGCGGTGTAACCTGATCCACCTTCACCCCCGTATTTCGCAACACCCAATGCAAACATCATGTACCCGATCTGCGACATAGTAGAATAAGCCAGCACTCTTTTTATATCCGTTTGTGTGCATGCGATTACAGCGGCAAACAAAGCGGTGAACGCACCTACATAAGCTACAATATTCAATGCATCCGGAGCCGATAAAGAAAATACCGGGAACAATCTTGCGACGAGGTAAACACCTGCAACTACCATCGTCGCCGCATGTATCAATGCAGAAACAGGCGTGGGACCTTCCATGGCATCAGGCAGCCAGATATGAAATGGGAACATCGCACTTTTGCCTGCACCGCCGATAAACACCAGCACCATTCCCCATGTTAACGCAGAGACACCGAGGAATGAAGCCCCCATTGCGCTTGCTAATTCGGAAGAACGGGGTGTAGTTAAATTATGAATAAGCGTTTTAAAATCGAGTGTACCGGAATAATAGGAAAGAATTAATATGCCGATCAGGAAACCTGCATCGGCAAATCGCGTAACAATAAATGCTTTCTTCGCAGCAGCAACGGCGCTGGGTCTGTCGTAGTGAAAGCCGATAAGGAGGAACGATGAAACACCCACGAGTTCCCAGAAGAAATATATCTGGAAAATATTAGATGCCAACACAAGTCCCAACATCGAAAAAGTAAAGAGGCAAAGGAATGCATAGTAAGTGGCGAAACGCTCCTCTCCTTTCATGTAACTGAGGCTATAAATATGCACCATCAGCGAAACAAAACTTACCACCACCAGCATCATTGAAGAAATAGGATCCAGTAACACGCCCATATCGATCGAAAGGCCGTTTGCAAATGCGAGCCATGTATATTTTAGGGGAACGATCTTTTGATAAACACCATCCACTTTACCGTAATCAAAGAAATAGTGATATGCGGTGTAGATAGAAAAGAAAAATGTTGCCAGTATTAATATCGTGGCAATAATGCCGGATGAATTTTTCAAGTATTTCCTGCCGAATAATCCTAAAAGCACAAAACCTGCCAGCGGCAATAAAATAATCAACTGTATATAGTTAGTGTTTGGCATGTATCAATATTTCATTTCCTCTGTTTTCTCCACATCGATCGATTGGTGTGTCCGGTAAACATTTATGATAATCGCAATGGCAACGGCTGCTTCTGCTGCTGCAATGGCAATAATGAATAAAGTAAAAAACAATCCGTCCATTTTATCCGGCCACACATATTTGTTGAATGCAATGAAGTTCAGGTTCACGCTGTTCAAAATGAGTTCAATGCTCATCAGCATGGTGATAAGGTTTCGTCGCGTAAGAAATCCGTACACGCCGGTGAAGAACAGTGCAGCGCTGATAAATAAAATATGGTATAGTCCTGGTGTCATCATGTTGCAAATAATGAATAATGAACATTGAACAAGGAATGACGAAGTAAGCTACTCATTGTCTACAGTTTGCTTTTTATCAGATATTCTTTGTTTTTCATTCAGAAGGTTTTTCTTAGCCGTTTCCACGCTTTTTACAAATATTGAAATTAATTCATTGCACTCCCTCGTTGCATCGTCAACAACATTGATACTCTCTGTTAAAGGAACCTTTTTAACAATCCTCAAAGCATTTTTTGTTTCTCGCAATTCCTTAAGGATAACCTTTATTTTATGAATGAAGTCTGCCCTGGACTCAGCACTTTGAGCTTCACCATAATGCAACGCAGGTGATGTTACCGACCGAACGATTTGCCCTCCAACATATATTCCTGCATTTGTTTTGTAAAGATTTTCACTCACCTTGATAATCAACACTGCAAAATCAATCAATCTTTCTTCCAAATCATATTTTCTTTTTCCTTCCATCCCCCGGTTCTTTATTCAATATTCCCTTTTCATTATTCTACATTCCCTGTTCGATGTTCATTATTTATGCGTTTATCTTTTCTTCTTTATGCTTAATTGCAATTACAATACAACCAACCATTGCTGCCAGTAACAACATGGAAATTATTTCAAAGGGTAAGGCATAACCGCCGCTGCCAGTGCCAAGCATATTGCTCCCGATATTTTGAACGGTCGGTTCAATGGCATTCCCAACGCTTCCGACAAAATCATGTTGATATACCTGCAGCATCGTAAATGCAAATCCACAGAACACGGCCAGTGCAGCAAATATTTTTCTACCTAACTTTTGCTTCGGCAATTTTTCGCCGGTTTGTTGCGTGAGGAAAATAGAGAAGATGATCAATACAACTATGCCGCCGACATACACTACAATTTGCACTGCGGCAATAAACTGGTAGTTCATCCAGAAATAAATTCCTGCAATACCGATAAGAGAAAAAAGGACATAGATAGCGGCTCTGAAAATTTGCCGCGTAGTAACCGATAGCCAGCCGCAAACCAATGTGAGCACTGCAAGCAAATAAAATATGATCGTTGATCCACTCATAAGCTTTAAAATATCGAATAATGAACAGGGAATGAAGAATGTATGAAGGGTTGTCCCCTCAACTTCGATGTTCAATATTTCCTGTTCGATGTTCATTATTCGCCATTTACTACTCTACCCCCTCCATGATTTTTGAACCGGGGTTGTTTAAGATTTTTGTCAGTTGATTCCTGTCGAATACACTATGCTCAAATGTCTGCGCCATCACGATGGCATCCGAAGGACATGCGATGATACACAAATTGCACATGGTGCATAATTCAAGATGGTATACTAATTTATCAATCGCTTTTTTTCGTTTACCCTCGGGCGTTATATCAAACTTGGTAACAACTTTAATAGTTCCGTTGGGGCATGCCAGTTCACACGCGGTGCACCCGGTGCAACGATGTTCATTGTTTTCATTATGCGGCATCACCACTTCACCCTTGAAGCGCTCCGGAAGATGCAACGTATCACGGTTATCCGGATACTGCTGCGTAATAATTTCTTTGTGATGCGTGAAATAATATAACGTCAGCTTCATGCCTGTCGCCAGGGATTTCACTGCATTCCAGATACTTTTTATATATTTTATTAAAAACATAATTACAAGCTTAACCTCACCCCAACCCCTCTCCAAGGGAGAGGGACTAGAAGTACCATCCCAAAATGGCAAACGCCGTCGCCAGCAATAAATTTACCATCGTGATCGGCAATAAATATTTCCATTCCAAATTCAGCAACTGATCGATACGCAATCTTGGGAATGTCCACCTGAACCACATGATCACCCATATCAAAAAGAACGTTTTTCCAAAAAACCATATGCTCGACGGGATATAATCCATCACATGATTGAAGCCCTGCCAGTTTCCAATATGGAACGGCATCCATCCACCGAGAAACAATGTGGCACCAAGAGAGCATACGATAAACACATTTACATATTCCGCTAAAAAGAACAGCGCGAACTTCATTCCGGAGTATTCGGTGTGAAATCCTGCAGTGAGTTCCGATTCTGCTTCAGCTAAATCAAATGGTGCACGATTGGTTTCTGCTGTAACCGCAATGATAAATGTGACGAATGCAATAATTGCGGGAATATGTCCCTTAAAAATCCACCAACCATCAGCCTGCGATTGAATGATCTGCGACACCTGCAGACTTCCGGTAAAGACAATTATTGTAAGAACAGATAGTCCTGCCGATAATTCGTAGCTCACGATCTGCGCACCGCTGCGCATGGCACCAAGCAGTGAAAATTTATTATTGCTCGACCAGCCTGCCATCAAAATGCTGATAACCGTTACGGACGAAATCGCGGATATATATAATATACCAATATTCAAATCCCACAACTGGAAATCTTTGGCAAATGCAATTGGCGCCATTAGCAACATTGCAACGATCATAGCAACGAACGGCGCAAGATTGAACAACAATTTATCTGCACCATCGGGTGTCATTCCTTCTTTTACCATTAACTTAACCGTATCCGCCATCGATTGCAACATTCCCTTTGGCCCCACGCGATTCGGCCCAAGCCGTATTTGTATCCATGCAGAAACTTTTCTTTCCATGATCACCAGTATCAAACCAAGAATGGCAAACAGGCCGATAACAGCAACGCCTGCTATTACCATTTCAATGGTCAGTGTGAGGGTTGAGTTGAAATGTGTGCTCAACCATTCGTGAATTTGATTTGCTATGTTACTGAAGCTCCACATCTTTTGAATGATGAATATTGAACAAGAAATGTTGAACATTGAAGTTGGCAATAACTTCATTATTCAATGTTCCCTGTTCGATGTTCGATATTTTACTATCTGTCAATATCCGGTATCACCAAATCCAGCGTGCCCATCATCGCGATCAGGTCACCAATCTTGCCTCCGCGTGCTATATGATCGAGTACTGATAAATTTGAAAATCCCGGTGAGCGAAACTTGATCCTGTATGGAGTAGTTCCGCCTTCACTTATTATATATACACCCAACTCGCCACGGGCCGTTTCCACGCGTTGATAAAATTCACCCTTGGGTAGTTTCAAGACATTTTTTGTTTTTGCCTGGAAATCTCCCTCCGGGATATTATCGATCAATTGCTCTATTATTCTTATTGACTGCTGCATTTCACGTATCCTGATAAGATAACGGGCAAATGAATCACTTCCGGTTTCAAGCACTTCATCAAATTCTACTTTATCATACGCGTCATAAGGATCTATTTTCCTGATGTCGCATCTTACGCCACTACCTCTTGCTACAGGGCCGGTACAACCATAAGAAATCGCATCTTCAGCAGATAAGTAACCAACTTCTTTCATCCTGTTTTGAAAAATGATATTGCCGGTTACCAGTTCATCGTATTCGTGAATTTTTCTTTTATATAATTGTATGAAATCTTTTACGCGTTTTTGAAAATTCGGATGCAGATCCTGCATCACGCCTCCGGGTACCATATAGTTCATCGTTAACCTTGCACCGCAGGTTTCTTCCATGATATCATTAATGGTTTCTCTTTCCCTGAATGCATGAAAGAAGGGAGTGAATGCGCCGAGATCCATTGCCATAGCGCCCCACCAAAGTTCGTGAGATGCAAGCCTTGTGAGTTCATCCATCAACACGCGAATTACCTGCGCCCGTTGCGGAATTTCTACCTGCAATCCTTTTTCCACGCATAAAGCACATGCATGGTTATTAATGTGAGCCGATAAATAATCCATCCGGCTGGTAACATAAATGAATTGCCGGTAAGTAAGGCTTTCGCACATTTTTTCTATAGAGCGATGAATATATCCGAGATGCGGTTCTACTTTTTTGATCGTCTCGCCGTTCAATGTAATCACCAGGTGCAGCACACCATGCGTAGCAGGATGTTGCGGCCCTATGTTGACCACGAGGTCGCCTCCTGCAGCTTCGCTGATGCTGTCGTCTTCGTTGAAGTTTTTTACTATTTCAGTCTCTCTGTACATTATAAATCAATATCGAATATTGAACAGGGAACATTGAATGAATAACGCCCGTTCACTTCGATATTCATTATTCCTTGTTCATTATTCATTATTTACAGTCTTATCATATTTATCGGATCTTCGAAATCTTTCCTCAGTGGATTTTTTCCTTCCCATCCATCCGGCAAAATCAATAACCGCAGATCAGGATGGTTGATAAAATTCACGCCAAACATTTCATATACTTCACGCTCATGAAATTCGGCAGTCCGCCAGATATTACAGACCGTTTCAATTTCAGGATTATTGCTATCGAGTTTTATTTTTACAACAATATTGTGCCTGTGTTTCGTGGAGGTAAGATGATACACCATGGTAAGATGTGTTTTCCAGTCCACGCAGGTGAGACAAAAAAGGTAGTCGAAAAGCAGGGACCCGTCTTGGCGAATTTGCTGTGCAAATGCAGACCATACATTCGCTTCAATATTTATATTCAGCCATTCACCACCTTCTTCAAATGTGGCAGCAGGAAGCAGTTCTGTAATCTTGTGTTGTAGTTCTTCCTTCAACATATCTATTCTTTGCCTGTTCTTATCTGTTCTCTCGTCAGCCCGCTTTTTATTTTTTGTTGCAAGGTGATCAATGCATGCAGCAACGCTTCCGGCCTTGGCGGACAACCTGCAACATACACATCTACCGGTATCACATGGTCAGCTCCTTTGACAACCGAATACGTATTGTAGAAAAAGGGGCCACCGCTGATGGCACATGCACCCATGGCAATCACATATTTCGGATCGGCCATCTGGTCGTATAATCTTTTTAAAACGGGGGCCATCTTATTAACGATAGTACCTGCAATAATGATCACATCTGCCTGTCGTGGCGTTGCTCTCGCCACTTCGAAACCGAACCTTGAAAAATCGTATTTGGCAGAAGCGACTGCCATCATTTCAATACCACAGCAACTGGTGGCAAACGTAAGCGGCCAGAGAGAATTCGACCTTGCCCAGTTGATCACATCATCGAGTTTACTGAGCACTATTCCACCGCCGGGCGTATCATGTATCTCGCCGGGGAAACTATCTTTTGTATTTTTTTGTTCAAGCATTAATTCAACTTGTCATCTTCTTAAATCAACCGCTACATCCACTTTAACGCCCCTTTCCTGTGCGCATATAAAAACCCTATAAATAAAATAAAAAAGAAAATGCTGATTTCTGTAAACGCAATCCATCCGGCTTTTTTAGCAACAACGGCCCATGGATATATAAATACCAACTCAACATCGAAAATGAGGAAAATAAGAGCGAACAAATAATATCCCACATTCAATTGCATCCATGTTTTTCCTTTTGTGGGGATACCACATTCGTAAGGTTCTCCTTTTTGCTTGTTGGTAGTGGCTTTTAAAACAAACCTGGAAAGCATTATTGCGATGCCGGAAAAAGCAATCGCGGCAATTATCAATACGATCAGCGATGAAGCGCCCATGAATAGATTGATTTGCACGAATATAGGAACTCTGTAGTAAAGTGAACTGACATTTATCAACTTTTTGGATGATGAGTACTATTCCCGTTTTCTATTAATTCATTTGGGCATAATAATCTGCCTGTTACCGGAGTAGGGAAAAATTTTACATTCATTTTTAACATAGCAAAATCAGGTTCAGATGTACTTCAGGGAATTAGTTGTTACTAACGGCGACGGGTACACTAAAGATCAGGTACCCGCGCAGCTCCGTAACCGAAATCAATTCAAACCATAACAGCGATCATTTTTCCTCCGCTGGTTTGTCGGCACTTTTGCTTCAGGAACTATGGAAGTAATGATTAATAAAATTCGCCGAATTGGATTTTTGTCCGGTCTTGCAGCATTTGGAGCAACGGTTGCTTTTGTAGTCGTTCAATTAATGCAACTTCTGCATGTTATCATTTACCCGCTGGATCAAATCCTCATTTACGGAACCTCGCTCTGTATCGTAGTTCCTTTCCTATTAGAAATCCTGGCGCTTCACTACGTAACGCCCGTTGAAAAAAAATTTTGGAGTCACGGCGCATTGATTTTTACAATTCTTTATTCGGTGTTTGTTACAGCGAATTATGTGATTCAACTGGCCACAGTGATCCCTGCTCAAATGGCAGGCTCTTCTCAGCATCTATATATCCTGGAGCAAACGCCTCATTCAATGTTTTGGGATTTCGATGCATTAGGATATATTTTTATGGGCTTCGCTACGTTAATGGCGATCCCGGTATTTAATAAACAGGGATTTCAAAAGTGGGTAAGAATCGTATTTATTGCTAATGCACTTGTGACGCCTTTGATCGCGATTGTATATTTCTATCCACGGTATTCAGAAAAGCTTCTGTTACTTGGCTTTCCCTGGGGAATTACTGCGCCAGTGTCAATGCTGCTTCTTGCAATTTTTCTCCGGAGAAATCCTGATACTAAAATTAAATCATGAGCGATATGCAGGGCAAGACTATCCTACAATTATCAATACCCCTGGCCGTGTTTGTGATTGCAGCAGGAAGTATTGGCTTTTTCACCCTTGCCTTCTATTCGCACGAAACAGTAAACTGGCAGGCACAATCAATCGGGCAGGACATGATCGATGTGTTTCTTGTCTCCCCATGTCTGCTCCTTACATCAGTCTTTGCCTATGGCAATAACAAAATTGCCCTGGCAATTTGGCCCGGTATTGTTCTGTATCTCACCTATACATTTGTCATTTATTGCTTTGCCGTTCATTTCAATATTTTATTCGTTGTCTATTGTATTTGTCTTTGCCTGTCGTTTTATTCGTTTCTATATTTTCTTCTTTCAAATTATAAACAGTACAAGACAACATCTTTTGAAGGTAAACCGGTTTTTCGTATAACCGGCATTTACTTCATCATCATTGCAGTAATATTTTATTTATTATGGCTTGCAGAAATTATTCCTTCCGTCGTTTATCATACAACCCCTCAAAGCGTAAGTGATGCAGGTTTATTTACAAACCCCGTTCATGTAATTGATCTATCAGTTGTTCTGCCCGCAATTTTTATTTCCGGAATCATCCTTCTCAAAAAAAGAGCTGCCGGTCTTTTCCTGGCTCCGATGATGCTCACCTTCCTCATTCTGATGGACATCACCATCGTCACTCTTGTAGTAGTTATGAAAACAAGGGGGTTAGGTGATAGCCTGGTCCCTGCGATAATAATGAGCGTACTCACAATACTCAGCCTGGCTTTACTGATTCTTTTTCTCAGAAACATAAAACAACTTTCCTGATTATTCACTTCATAAAGATCAGAATAATAACAGGTATCAAACGCGCTTTCAAAGATTCCAAAAATATATTTGTATATACAAATAAAATGTCGTTATTTTATCCTGTGAAAAAAACATCAGAGAGCCGCTATTGCAAATGCATGTATTTCGTATCAAATGCCTTGGCCAGGAAGATGGAGAAGATTGCGCAGGAGACATGGAAGAAGGTAAACCTCTCCCCCAGTCACGCTTATCTGCTGATGCTGGTGATCGATAATCCCGGTATACAGCCGATGGCACTGAGTGAAGAATTGCAGTTGCAGCCGTCTACAATTACGCGTTTGATTGAAAAGCTGGAACAAAAAAAACTCGTGGTGCGCACCTATGAGGGCAGACTTACCAATGTGTATCCCACCCCGAAAGGAAAAGATATGTTACCCGATCTGAGGCAATGTCTTACAAATTTCTATGAAAGTTATTCTACTATCCTCGGCAAAGAAGAAAGTGCAAAACTCATCCGCAGCATGAACAGCATTGCGGATAAGTTGCCAGGCTAAATTTTTTTAAACAATTATTTGTATATACAAATTTGAATCATCATATAATCATTAAACGCTAAAAGTCTAAAAGTTATGAAAGCAGGAATTCTTGGATCAGGTATCGTAGGCCAGGTACTGGCCAAAGCATTCGCCAGCGAAGGATACGATGTAATGTTGGGCACACGAAATACTTCCAAAGAAGAAGTAGTAAAGTTTAAAAATGAAAATTCAAAAATCAAACCGGCACTTTTGCCGATACCGCAGCCTTTGGCGAGCTTACTCGTGCTCGCCGTAAAAGGAACCATCGTGGACGACGTGATAGCCGCGGCAGGAAAAAATAATTTTACAGGAAAAGTGCTGATCGATGCCACGAACCCGATAGCAGACGCACCGCCTGTGAACGGTGTGCTGAAATTTTTTACGACACCGAATGATTCTTTAATGGAAAGAATTCAAAAAAACATTCCCGAAGCAAAAGTGGTGAAAGCATTTAACAGTGTGGGCAATACGCTTATGTACAAACCTAAATACAAAGAAGGCAAACCAACGATGTTTATTTGCGGCAACAGCGATGACGCGAAAAGGACGGTGACTGATATTTTAACCTTATTTGGATATGAAACTGAAGACCTTGGTAAAGTGGAGGCAGCACGCGCTATTGAGCCTTTATGTATACTTTGGTGTATTCCCGGGTTTATCCGTAACCAATGGACACATGCGTTTAAGTTGTTGAAAGCATAGCACTGGCAAAAAAAGGAGTTCGAAAATTCTGAACTCCTTTTAAATTATCGCATATGCGTTGATGTTATAGAAAGCTAAAAACCACCGCAGCCAGCAATCCTCCCGCCAACGGCCCAAACACAGGTACCGCCGCATATTCCCAGTGACTTGATCCTTTATGTTTGATGGGCATCAACTGGTGCAGGATTCTCGGACCAAGGTCACGTGCAGGATTAATGGCATATCCCGTTGGACCTCCAAAACTCAAACCAACGCCCAATACTACTAACGCAACCGGTAATGCATCCAGTGAACCGAGGCTGCTCGTGGGAGCGGCAATAAATAATACGCAGAGAACAAAAATGAAGGTGGCTACAAATTCTGTTAGAAAATTATGAAACGGGCTGTCTATAGCCGGTCCGGTAGAAAAAATGGTTAGAATGATTTGTGCATTGTCTGACTCATCAAAGTGCTTCCAATACAAAAGATACACGAGAAAACTTCCTGCCATCGCGCCCAACAACTGTCCCGAAAGGTATGATAGCACCGTAGCACTTTTGATCTTACCTAAATACAAAAACGCAACTGTAACAGCGGGATTCAAATGCGCCCCGCTTGCTTTGGCAGAAACATACACACCAACAAATACAGCAATGGCCCAGCCGAATGCAATTACGATCCAGCCGCCATTATTGCCTTTTGATTTTGGGAGCAATACATTTGCAACAACCCCATTGCCAAATGCAATGAGAATTGCAGTACCTATAAATTCACTCAGAAAGATTGACATGTTTAATTTGCTAATTTGAAAATGTGATTATTGAAAATGTTGTAATGGTTATCATTTCTCTTCATTTTGAAAAATAAAAAATTAACTGCCGGCCCACGCTATTGCTGCCTTTACTGCCCTCTTCCACTCACGTGCAATATCATTTCTGGATTCATCATTCATCGCCGGAACAAAGTTCCTTTCCGCCTGCCAGTATTGTTCAATTTCATTGATGTCTTTCCAATAGCCAACGGCAAGCCCGGCAAGATACGCAGCCCCCAACGCTGTTGTTTCTGTTATTTTTGGTCTTATTACTTTACAGTCAAGTATATCGCTTTGGTATTGCATCAGCATATCATTGGCCGTTGCACCACCATCTACACGCAATTCTTTTATCGGCAATGATGCATCAGCATTCATCGCATGTAAAACATCCATTGTTTGCAATGCGATACTTTCCACGGCGGCACGGGCAATATGCCCATCTTTCGTACCGCGGGTAATGCCAAACATGCTGCCTCTTGCAAACTGGTTCCAGTATGGCGCACCAAGTCCCGTGAACGCCGGAACAAAATAAACACCTCCATTATCATCCACAGTGGCTGCAAGGCGCTCCACATCTTTTGATGTTTTGATAATGCCCAGTCCATCGCGCAACCATTGCACCACTGCTCCACCTATAAACACGCTTCCTTCCAATGCATATGAAACCTCATTTCCAATTTTCCAGGCAATAGTCGTAAGCAAATTATTTTTACTCATCATGGGCGTTGTTCCGGTATTCATCAGCATGAAGCAACCGGTGCCATATGTATTTTTTACCATTCCGGGTTTCGTACACATCTGGCCAAACAACGCAGCCTGCTGATCGCCTGCAATTCCGGCAACAGGAATATTGGCGGCACTAAGGATCTGCTGTGTGTGCCCATACACTTCACTGCTTGATTTTACTTCCGGTAAAACGGAGCGCGGAATGTTAAATAGTATTAGTAGTTCATCATCCCATTGCAACGTTTGAATATTGAACAACATCGTACGCGATGCATTACTTACATCCGTCGCATAGGTTTTACCGTTAGTAAGTTTAAACAGCAACCATGTGTCTACGGTTCCGAAACATAATTCTCCTTTCTCGGCCCTATCCCTCGCACCAGGAATATTATCGAGTATCCATTTTACTTTAGTTGCCGAAAAATAAGCATCGATTACTAATCCCGTTTTTTGCTGAATAGCTGCAACATGCCCTTGCTTCTTTAATTCATCGCAATAAGAAGATGTACGCCTGTCCTGCCACACAATCGCATTATAGATCGGTTGCTGCGTATTACGATCCCATACCAGTGTGGTTTCCCGTTGATTGGTAATTCCAATAGCAGCAATATCCTGTACAGTAAGTCCGGCTTTAACGATCACTTCAGCGGCTACACCCAGTTGTGTTGACCAAATCTCATTGCCGTCATGCTCCACCCATCCGGGTTGAGGAAAGATTTGGGTGAATTCTTTTTGCGCAACTGCTTTAATCTTGCCGACCTTATCAAAAATTATAGCACGTGAACTGGTCGTCCCCTGGTCGAAGGATAAAATGTATTTTGACATGCAATCGTATTTGCCTGGTAAAGAAATCTAAATTATTGAAATTAACCCAAAGAAATATTTGAATTTTTACAAAAGATAATTTCTTGCAAGTGCATTAAAGTCCCTTATCTGTTCGCTTACCCAGCTATCATCCTTTCCTAATTCTTCATCCATCATCCTAGCTACCAATGGCGCTACGCGGACGCTTTCCTGCGCATCCAGCAACAGACATCTCGTTCTTCTGCTTAACACGTCTTCCAGTGTTCTCGCCATTTCTTCCCGGATGGCCCAGATGACCTGTGATTTTCGCAATTCGAATTTTTCGCTCAGAGATGGATCCGATCCTGCCAAAATATTTTTTACGAGATCTTCATCGCTGCCATAGAAATTTAATGCATCGTTCAAGTCAACAGATGAAGTGTATCCGTGAATATGTAATGAACCTGTGAGAGATGCTACCTGTTTCCATTGCATTCGTTTTTCCACTTCGTTCATCATGTCATCTCCCATCTTCCGGTAGGTAGTCCATTTACCGCCCAGCATAGAAAACAAACCTGAATCAGAAACGATGATCCTGTGACCGCGTGAGATTTCTTTTGTGCTCTTTCCTTCTTCCTCCGGCGCAGCCAGTGGCCTCAGGCCGGCAAACACGCTTAATACATCCTTTCGTACAGGCGGCATCGTTAAGTAATCCTTCGCCGTATTTAAAATGAATTCTACCTCAGATTGCATTGCCACAGGCTCGAGTGAAATAGTTTTCACGGGCGTATCCGTTGTACCCATTAAAAGCCTGTTATGCCATGGCACAATGAACAACACTCTTCCATCGCTCGTTCCCGGGATCATCAACGCATTGTCGCCCGGAAAAAATCTCCGATCAATCACCAGATGTATTCCCTGGCTGGCAGAAATTGTTTTTTTGCTGACAGCACTGTCCATTTTCAAAATATCATCGGTAAAAACTCCCGTGGCATTAATGACTGCCTTTGAATTTATTGAAAACCTTTCTCCGGTTTCCATATCAATTACATTCGCTCCGCAGACTTCACCATCTTCTTTTACCAAACCATCTACCTTCATATAATTGACAGCAACACCGCCTTCATCGAAAATGGTTTGTGCGAGGTTGATGGCAAGCCTTGCATCATCAAACTGCCCGTCGTGATATAAGACTCCGCCACGCAATTTTTTGGAATTGATGCCAGGAAGTTTTTCCAATGTTTCCTTTCGTGAAATGAACTCGGATTTACCAAGGCTCAATTTACCGGATATCCAGTCGTACAACTTCAGGCCAAGCGTGTATTTCAATGTACTCCATCGCGTATATACCGGCACGATGAAAGTTTGATTTTTTACCAGGTGTGGTGCATTCTTTGAAAGTAATCCTCTTTCTATGCTTGCTTCGCGAACAAGTGCAATGTTACCTTGTGCAAGATAGCGCACGCCACCATGCACCAGCTTGGTACTTTTAGAAGATGTTGATTTTGCAAAATCGGACTGCTCAACCAGCAGCGTAGCATAACCACGACTTGCAGCCTCCAATGCAATACCGAGGCCGGAAGCCCCGCCTCCGATCACGAGCACATCCCATTTTTTGGTTGCTTTAATTTTCTCAAGAGCAATGTCCCTGTTCATAAAAATTTATCTTTCACCGGTGACTTTAGCCACAAAGACACAAAGGCACGAAGTGAAATGATGGCAGTTAATATTTATTATCAAAGATCGTTGTTACTGTTTTTTATCCGGTTGTAAGTATGGCGCCAAAGCTTTTTGCCAGATGTGATATCCTTTGGCATTCATATGAAGATTATCATCTAAGAAAATATCGGCCATTGGTTTACCATTTTTGTCAAGCATTTTGTGATATATATCTACAAAAGAAGTATGTGGCTGCTTCTTTATATAAGCGCTGATGAGTTTATTAGCTTCTACCATTTCAGGCAATAATCTTTCTCTTGAAGGGCTTGGCTTTATCGACAAAAACACAACCGGGATGTCAGGCATGTGAGTGCGGATGATTGAAAAAAGCGTTTTAAATCTTCCAAACACAACCTGTGGGGTAATCGTATCAGAGTAGGCAAGGTCATTCTCCCCGCAATAGATTACAATCTCGCGCGGATGATAAGGAAGAATAATATCATTTGCATAATAGATCACATCACTCAAAGTTGAACCACCAAAACCACGGTTAATTATCGTCGACTTTGGAAAATAAGATTGTACATCTGCCCATTTCCTGAAAGATGAACTACCCACAAATAATATCGCATGTTTCGGCGGAAAATGCACGCTATCCATGCTTTTAAAATGTTGGATCTCATCGTAAAATGCCGGTTGTTGTGCAATTGAATGCTGACTAATAATCAACAATAAAAAGATGCTGAAAAATCGGGTTATCCTGTTCATCGCAAATATTTAAAAAGTTTGCGCTAAAGGTCATCAATATTCTAAAGACCAGGCAAACTTTTTTATGACTATTTCATTAAATAAAATTTTTCCTATTTGTTGTACCGAATTTTTAACTTAGGGTTGTCGTAAAATTCTTTTCCCTTTCAAATTATTTCCGGAACCATACAAGAAATACAAGTAATACTACTATGGACCAGGAAAAACTATCAATGTCTGCGGGGAGGCTGGAAGCTCTTGGCGACGGCATTTTCAGCGTAGTAATGACGGTACTGGTAATTGAATTGAAAATTCCGTATGTAGGGGGAAATTCATTTCACAATTTTCTGTCCGGGTTGTATGAAATAAGACAGGAGTTGTTTTGCTTTTTTATCAGTTTTGTAGTTTTAGGTATTATGTGGTTTGGGCACCGCATGGTATTTGAATACATCTCAAAAACCAATCGCTACTTCATTTTCCTTGGTGTCCTTTTTTACATGATCGTATGCCTCGTGCCATTCAGCACAAAATTTCTTGCGGCCAATACTTTAACGTGGTATGGCATACTTACCTACGGACTCAACCTGAGCATGTGCAATATGAGTTTATACACTCAATGGACATATGGATTAAGAAGACCAACACTGCATGCAAGAATAATTCCGCCGGAAATAAGAAAACAAGCAGGATTTTTGTTTTTGATCTCGCCGGTATTATATTCAATTGCGATTGTATTTTCCTTCTTTTTTCCCTGGGCAAGTATCTTCATTTATTTTATTACACCGGTACTATACCTGATCCCAAATAAACTCGATAAATATTTACCCTGATAATTCTCAAAAAAAATGACGGGACAAGCCGTCATTTTCAAAATAATCGTAAACACAATATTATAACTGCAATGCGCCATTCATGTTTCTTACTGCGTCAGCACTTTTGCTGAACAAGGCTTTCTCTTCATCATTCAGTTTAAAGTCGATGATTTTTTCCCAGCCATTCTTGCCAAGCACAACAGGCACGCCAATGCAAATATCATTTTGGCCGTACTCACCTTCTACCAACACACTGCATGGAATCAATTTCTTTTCGTCGCGAACTATCGATTCTACCAAAGCCGCACCCGCTGCGCCCGGAGCATACCAGGCGCTGGTGCCTAATAATTTGGTAAGCGTTGCACCACCCACCATTGTATCGGCAGCTACTTTCTTCAATGTTTCAGCATCCAATAAATTCGAAACAGGTGTTCCATTGTATGTTGCCAATCTTGTTAACGGAATCATGGTAGTATCTCCATGTCCGCCGATTACTACCGCCTGCAAATCTTGCATAGAGCAACCTAATGCCACTGATAAATAATATTTGAAACGACTGCTATCGAGTGCTCCGCCCATACCAATTACACGATTCCTGGGAAGACCTGTTGCTTTCAAAGCGAGATAGGTCATCGTATCCATCGGGTTGCTGATCACGATGATGATCGCATCCGGAGACTGTTCCAAAATATTTTGTGCAACGCCTTTTACAATTCCTGCATTGATGCCGATCAACTCTTCACGTGTCATACCTGGCTTACGTGGAATACCCGAAGTAATGATGACTACGTTACTGTCTGCAGTTTTTTTATAATCGTTGGTGCTGCCAGTAATTTTTGTATCGCTTCCAAGCAAAGCGGCACTTTGCATAAAGTCCATCGACTTACCTTCGGACAGACCTTCTTTGATGTCCAGTAAAACCAATTCTTCGCAAAGCTCTTTCCTTGCAATATTGTCGGCGCAGGTGGCACCTACCGCGCCCGCACCTACTACAGTTACTTTCATTGTATATTATTTATTTAAGTGTAAAATTTCGGTCAAAGGTAATTGTTATTAATAATTAAAAATATGATCCTGATGCATACCTCGCCTAAATCAGAATCAAGACCTTGAATGTTTTTAATAATGCGCCGGGGTTAAAATGATGTCCTAATAAACCTTTAAGACCTTTGCAAGACGCAGAAACATGGCATGCATCTTACACATAGCAGCCTTATCAACATTTTGCAAAAATTGGTGTATCGTCAGCTAACTTTTACAACTTATTAACTACACTCTTTTTTTCTTTACCTTAATTTAATGGTCTGAATACAAAAAGAACCAATGATCAAGCTATCAACTGCCTTTCTCATCGTTTTCTCTTTATTTTGTATTCCTTCATCTGCTTCTATACAACTTATAGCATTCACGCATCCCGGAAACCCGATGGTAACTTTAAGATGGAACATGGTTAATTATCCCGGCAGCACTGCATATATATTATATAAGAGTGCCGACGGTGTAGTATGGGAGCCTGCTGCAGCTAATCCTGTTTTCAGGGATTATAACGCGGCCACTATATTAGCCTATCGCGATCACTTTGCCGACGAAAACCAGTTATTTTATCGCGTAAAAGTGTACGACCATAATCAAAACATTATTGAAATGTCCAACACTACAGAAGTGCAAAACCCTGTGGAAGAAAGATACCGCGTACACCGGTCCGGACCGGTTTCTGACGAAACGTCTGCAAACGATGAACCTACTGAGAAAAAAGTTAGCAGAGAGGATAACAACACGGAGACAACTCCGGTCACCGCATGGCAGATCGTTCCAAATCCGGTACATGATATGCTGAATCTAAATTATAATGGCCGTGCAAAAATTGAAGATGTTGTCAATGTAACCGTACAGGATGCTACCGGCAAAATAGTAAAAAAGTTCAGGGCGGCTTCTACCAATACTCGTCTACAAATACCCGTTAGTAACCTTCATGCAGGCGTATATTTTGTGAGGATCACTGTCGGACGACAGCAACAACTGAGTAGTAAATTCATTAAAGACTGATCAGAGCAGGTCCGTAATCAGGTTAGTATTCACACTTCCTTCAAACCGCTTTACAAACTTTCCTTTCTTATCGTATATATAAAAGGAAGGTAGATTTCTTACTTTGAAAAACACAGGGAAGAAAAACTTACCATCGCGCCCCATGGTGATCTCCGGATAATCGGCAATCTTATATTTTTTATAAAAATCTACCATTTCATTATAGGGAAGATAGGTAACCATCACCAGCTGGATATCCTTGTTCTTAAACTGATCAATATTCGCAATGATCTTTTCCGTTTCATGCTGGCAATGCTCACACTCAGGGCTGAAGATCATAAACACAACCGGCCTGTGTTTGCGCAGGTTATCTCTTGTAAAGTCAGTACTGTCAGTAACTTTATTGATAGTAAATTCCGGTAGGGTCGGATACTTGAGGTAAACAGGTTCGGTAGAATCCGATTGCGAAAATGCACTTGCGGCTAAAAAAACGGCAAGGCAAGATAAAATGATTTGTTTCAAGGGAATAATTTTTATCAAAAATATACCAAAGGACAATTGGGAAATGTGAAAATTTACAAATTGAACCTCAGCGCTTTTGATAAATTTTCGAGTTCAGGTATGCTCACTGTTGTGTCATTTTCTTACCTTCGCCACCTCAAAAAAAAATTATGGCTACTACTGCAGATATAAGGACAGGTCTCATTATTAAACTCGACGGGAGCCTTTATACCGTTGTGGATTTCGGACAAAATAAAACAGCGCGCGCAGCGGCTAAAGTATGGGCAAAGCTAAAGGGGGTAGATAACAACCGTACGATAGAGCAAACGTGGAACAGCGGCGAAACCATCTTTCCGGTAAGAGTTGAAAAAAAACCTTACCAGTTCTTATATAAAGATGATACCGGTTACACTTTTATGGATACTACCACGTATGAACAGATTTCAGTAGTGCCTGAAATGGTGAATGCACCTCAGTTTCTAAAGGATGGCCAGGAGGTATCGGTTTTAATAAATGGTGAAACCGACCAGCCAATGGGCGTAGAACTTCCAGATAAGATTGTGGTGCAGGTAACCTACAGCGAGCCCGGTGTAAAAGGCGATACCGCTACAAGAACTTTAAAACCCGCAACTATAGAAACCGGTGCAACCGTAAATGTTCCTTTATTTGTAAATGAAGGAGAGCTTATCCGCATCAATACGAAAACAGGCGAGTATGTGGAAAGAGTTAAGGAGTAGTGATCAACACCGTTTTTAATCATTAATCCCCTATCTTAGCGATTGGTTCGCCATTAGTTAATTTAATTTTCTGCTATGGATATTAAACAAATTCAGGAACTGGTAAAGCTTGTCAATAAAAGCAATATCGGTGAACTTACGATTGAACAAAAAGACTTTAAGATTACGATCAAACAAAAAAAGGAGGCCGTGCAGATGATGACGCCCGTGCAACATCAGGTATTACCTCAGCAAACTCTCCCTCCTGCTTCTACTCCACCCACCGCCAAGACGTCAGAAACAGCCGCCGCCAAAAATGAAAATCTTCTTACGATAAAAAGCCCCATGATCGGGACATTCTACCGCCAGCCGGGCCCCGATAAACCTTTGTTTGTAAACGTTGGCGACGAAGTGCAGGTAGGCCAGGTAGTTTGTATTATAGAAGCGATGAAACTATTCAACGAAATTGAAAGCGAAGTAGCCGGTAAGATAGTAAAGATTTTAGTGGAAGATGCTTCGCCTGTTGAGTTTGATCAGCCACTGTTTTTAGTTGAACCCTGATAATGGGATAAATAGCTAATTCGATAATTCGCCAATGTTTCTTTTCCTGGTCAAATTTTTATCATGAGAAAGAATGAAATTGAATCTAATCCAATTTTAAAAATCACTTTCGGGTTCTCTTTGGCAATTATTGATTTTTGCGATGCTTTAAACGAGATGAAGAAATTTGTAATTAGCAAGCAACTTCTCAAATCAGGCACATCAATTGGCGCAAAAGTTATGGAAGCACAGAACGCTGAAAGCAAATCTGACTTCATTCAGAAAATAAAAATTGCCGCTAAAGAAGCCGGCGAAACACTATTGGCTTATGCTTTGTGAATATTCGGATAACTATCTTGCCTGTTGTTCTTTACTTTTAAAAAATGGAAGAAATTCAGAAAATATTAAATAAAATTATTCGAACTGCAAAAGCAGTCCATATGAATGAAGTTTAAATTAGCTAATTGGCTCATTAACTTATTTATTCAATATGTTTAATAAAATACTTATAGCAAACAGAGGAGAAATTGCACTACGGGTGATCAGAACATGCAAGGAAATGGGTATTAAAACAGTTGCCGTTTACTCCACTGCAGATAAAGATAGTCTTCACGTGCGCTTTGCAGATGAAGCGGTGTGCATCGGCAAACCCGCAAGCGTAGATAGTTATTTGAATATTCCGCACATCATGTCTGCTGCAGAAATTACCAATGCCGATGCTATTCATCCCGGCTATGGATTTTTGGCAGAGAACGCAAAGTTTGCGCAGATATGTAAAGACCACCAGATAAAATTTATTGGCCCGACACCTGAAATGATCAATGCAATGGGCGACAAGATCACTGCAAAGGAAACGATGATAAATGCGGGTGTACCTGTAGTACCAGGTGGTGAAGGCCTCTTGAAAGATCTGGATCATGCAAAAAGACTGGCTGCTGAAATTGGTTATCCTGTAATACTAAAAGCTACTGCCGGCGGCGGCGGTAAAGGCATGCGCGTGGTGTGGGAAGAAAAAGACCTGGAGAAAGCATTTGATACGGCAAGGATAGAAGCTGCTGCAGCTTTTAAGAACGATGGCATTTATATGGAAAAATTTGTGGAAGAACCACGTCATATAGAAATACAAATTGCAGGCGATCAGTATGGAAATGTTTGTCACCTGAGTGAGCGCGATTGTTCCATTCAACGCCGTCATCAAAAACTGGTAGAAGAATCACCTTCACCGTTCATGACGCAGGAGCTAAGAGAAAAAATGGGTGACGCTGCTATTAAAGCCGCCTCGGCCATTAATTATGAAAGCGTGGGAACTATAGAATTTCTGGTTGACAAACATCGCAATTTCTTCTTTATGGAAATGAACACCCGGATACAGGTGGAACATTGTGTAACCGAAGAAGTGGTTAACTATGATCTTATAAAGGAACAACTAAAGATTGCCAATGGCGAAAAACTTTCCGGAAGAAACTATTACCCCGAGATGCATGCCATAGAATGCCGGATCAATGCAGAAGATCCTTATAATGATTTCCGTCCGTCTCCAGGTCGCATAACAGTATTACATCAGCCGGGCGGCCATGGCGTACGTATCGACAGTCATGCGTATGCAGGTTATGTGATCCCTCCCTATTACGATAGTATGATCGGTAAACTGATTGCCGTGGCACAAACACGTGAAGAGGCGATCGACACCATGAGCCGTGCACTCAGCGAATATGTTATTGAAGGAGTAAAGACGACGATCCCTTTTCATGAAAAGCTCATGAAAGATGAAAACTTCCGCGCCGGAAATTTCACTACGAAGTTTTTAGAAACGTTTAAGATGTAAGGCAATCATTCCTTATTAAATTTACAATTTAGATACCTGTTTATCCGGTTATCGGTCATTCGCGCTAAATCGTCGCAACCGCAAATGCTGAAATGTAAAAATGAACGGATCCTCCGGCAATCCCTGCTTCCCCGGAGTTATTATAACGGTTTTATCGACAGAGTGTATTTGAGTGGATAATGTTTTATGATAATCTGCGTTTACTGATTCAATTTTTTCCACTTCATCAACGGCAGAGATTAAATTTAAAACATTCCGGATATCTCAAATGTTGAAAAAAGCACTTTTCGTGTTACCGGCATTGATTCTATTTATTGCAACATATTTTTATTTTGTATTGCGTACAATAAAAAAAGATATTTCGAAGCAACAGCCGTTTGCTGGTTTGATAGATAAACAATAATCGCTCCAGAGAAAAATATTAGTCGTAGATAACAAAGGATCAGGAAAAATAGAAAAACTGTATACGTTTTTAAATCCCGGCGATAACATTTCCCCGGCGTTGCCGTGATTGATATCCCGGGCAATGGAACTACGTTAAAAATAAAAAAGGCAATTATGATCAAAAGAGGAATTAGTGGAATATCTCACATAATTATAATGGGGCGAAGTAAATACGAATACGAACCCGAAAGAAGAAAAATATTCATCTGGAGTTTATTGGAGCGAGTTACATTTTTTATTTGAAGATAAGCCTTACCGGGCATTTCCTATGTCGGTTTGGCTAGCAACCGGAGATGAGATGAAGTACGCTATAAAATGATGGAAAGGTATGGAGACACGGGTCATACCTGACATTCTTTATAAATCCCAGCTTCTGCATGCAACGTCAGTGTTTTCAGTTCCTGCAACATGTCGGTAGCATATTCATCCTTTACAAAAAATTCCAGGATGTAGGCATACTCGCAATTTTGATAGTAAGCTTCATAAATATTCAGCTTACCCCTTTGAGGAAATTGCGTAAAACTTTCAAGGTCAGTACCTGCATCGGATGCAAAAACGATGATCTTACTTTCTCCAGGCATTGATTCATTAGTTCGCTCGATTTGCCTGGCCACATAACCTCCCGCCAGTTGTTTTTTTATTTCTGCTTCCGGAGCCTTTGAATGTCTTCGCTCCCTTTCAAAGAAAAATTGAAATTCTTTAGATGGTGATGTATGCTTGGAAATATATTTGAACTTGCCATTCTTAAGGATACGTTGCTGAAGCGTGGCCATAGTGCCGTTATGCCCGGGCTGTTCGTATTGCTCCCATCGTGTTGAAAATTCCTCGGTGTCGAGGGCGGTTTCAAAAACCACAAATTGCACAATAGTTTCTTCTTCCATTGGTTAAAAAGTTTATTATGTCTCCGGCAAGCTCATAAGCCGGTGATCATTTAAAAATAATTACTGAATATCGATCATCTCCCGGTAAGTATGCGGATTGAAAAATATTCTCAAAGCATGCAGAATAGAAACAAGTGCTCAAAAAAGGAAAGATGGGTAATTGCCAATAAGCTGCAGCGCTCAAAGTTTACTATATGAAGATAGCATTAAAATACCGGGCGACCGCTTTTATTTATTAACGCATAGCAGGCTACTAATGGCGGGCAGACTTTCGATTCATTTTTATCTTCTTTGGTCCTTGTTCCTGTTTGCATTGGGAATTTCCGTTACAAACAAGAAGGAATCAGGTTCATTCAGAAGAAAGACGAAATCTTCTGCTAAACCCGGAGTTGGAAATATCTATTTTCTACATAAACATCAGCGGCGCGAAAAATTTCGCATTAACGTTACGTACGCGTTTGAAAGCCCGTGCAAAGAAGAAAATCATAAATATCATTGACGCGACTAATAATAAAACGAGTAAGGTTTTACAGGTATTCAGCAAATAGAAATGATGAATACTGGCGGTATTGCGTAAATTTAAGTATTGACCATAATGCCAACGCAAATACTTTGACAACAATTAAATCATAACAACAATGAAAAAGCTGTTTAAAAGAATAATTAAAATCACATTGTTAGCATTTATAACCGCTATTTTGACGGTTGTGACAATCGTTTTATTTCCTCAAAGCTTATTCGCTAATAAAATGGAATACAAAATGTTTACAGTGTATTCAAATGATAAAATACCTGGTAACATTAAACCAGTTTTGGATAATGCGATAAACCTTATAAAGAAATCAGAGCTTTACGATTCTAATTACAAATACAACATTTTTCTTTGTTACAATACATTTTACAACAAAATTGACGACAAACTTTTAGGGGAAGGACGAGCCGCAAGAGCAACATTTAAAAATGTAATCATCAAAGTTAGAATTGACGCAAAGAATAATTTAGCTTTCCCGACTTTTCATAAAGCATGTGAAGTAAATTTAACGGAATTGATTGCTCATGAAATGACTCATTTGTTGCAAGCTAACAAGTATGGAATATTAAAATTTAATCCACTCAAACATCCGGTACTTTGGAAATTGGAAGGTTACCCCGAATATATTTCAAAGCAAACAGAACTTTCAGACAAGAGTTATAGTTTGATAAGCGATGTAGACCGGTATATTGACCTCAAGAGTAAAGCAACGGATATTTGGGTTTCATCAGGGAAAGGTGAATGCGAAGTTCCTTATTATTATTATGAAGGCAAGTTGCTGATGGGATATTTAATAGATATTAAGCATTTATCTTACAGCCAAATACTCAAAGACACTACATCGGAAAATACCGTTTACCAGGAGATGATTAAATGGAAAGACAGTCTTAAAGACGTTAAAAATTAATAGAGTACTTTTTCTCAGGAACGCTTTCAGTACAAGATGTTCCGCATTAAGGCATAGAACCTCAGGATAAGGACAATGAACATAGCGATTTTACTTTTCAACGACTTCGAAACCCTGGACGTGTATGGGCCGGTAGAAATCTTTGGACGGCTTGTAGATTTGTATTCAATTAAATTCTATTCACTCAACGGCTGCCTTATCAGAAACAGACACGGGATATCTGTTTTTACAGAAAGTCTTGAAAACATAAAAAGTGAGATTGAGATTTTTTTAATCCCGGGAGGTATCGGAACGCGAAAGGAAGTAGAGAATACACTTCTCCTGAAAAAGATTAAAGAGGTATCAAATCTTAGTCGCTTTATTTTGACAGTATGCACAGGAAGCGCCTTACTTGCAAAGGCAGGACTATTGGATGGTAAAAGGGCAACTTCCAACAAACGCGCATTTTCATGGGTAGTAACAAACGGAACAAATGTGCAATGGGATAAAAAGGCTCGTTGGGTTGTTGATGGAAAATTTTATACATCGTCAGGAGTGAGCGCCGGCATCGATATGGCATTAGGCTTTATCAATGACAGGCATGGCGAAGCCTTAGCAAGAAAAATTTCTTTTGAAATAGAATACGACTGGATTCAGGATAAAGATGACGACACATTTAAAGCAGAATAAAAGCAAATGATCTTTCTGCAAATATTAATTCGGCAGGGATTGGTTTTGCGCCGGTAAAGATGGAAGGTTTTTCGGTAGAAATTTATTAGCTACATTAAAATGCAAATCCAAAAGCCACTGCCCCACCCTGTACATAATTACTGCCTGGAGTAAATACAGAAGTGAGAGATCGTTGGCCATATATATCGATCTTAAAACGATTAAACCAGATCTGTACGCCCCCAACAACTCCTGCAAATACGGGACTTTGATTTCCGGCTGTGGACTTGATATTTGTCTGTAGGTAACCAGCTTCCGGTCCGCCATAGAGATAAACAGCGAAATACTTTGAGTAATAATGGGTTCGTGTATTGGTTTTGGCGTCATACGCCACCCGCTGTTCTATCATACTCGATCCAAGATTAAACTTAAACGCTACCGGCAACGTATACACATTCATGCCGCCTGCATTATTTGAATAATATGACCAGTTCAGTTTTAGCTCAAGGCCATAAGTTGGTTTCACCATGTCTTTTTCTCTTGCGAGTTTCTTATTATATCTCATAAACTCTTTAAAGATGGCCCCGGTAAAAAGACCGTTTTGTCCACTAAAGCCTGTAATGCCGCCGCTACAGAAGCCCAGTTCAAAACCCGTGCTTTTCCCAATCTGGCAAAAGGATTTTTGTGGAGTTAATAAGAATGATAATAAAAAAATCGTACCTGCAAGAATGAACAGGTAAGTGTAGCGTTTAAAAGTTGTCATGAAAAAGCGTTTAATATTTTTTAATATTGCAAATCGGATTCGTTATTCGGAATGCAACTGCAGTTAATGTTAATTAGTCCGGAAAACCATTGCCACCGCGCTATTGTGAGATGATCTATTCTGGCAATGGCGCTGAGAAAGACAGGTACGACGGGGCCTTCGAAAAGATAACGTAATCATATATTTTTTATTACATCCTGGTTACATAAGCAGGAATGGCGCTTTCAGGTAGTGCCTCAGGGAGTTAATTTTTTACTAACGGTATTTCGCTCCTGGTTAACAGAGCAGCGGCTGCTATTGGCATAATATTCGTAGTCTTTCACCGTTACAATGAGAATCTCCGACAACCATGCTCCAGGTATATTTGATGATAGGATCCATCATCCTTTTTGATGCGATCATTTTATTTTGCAGGCACGTTTTTAACCGACCCGTTCCGTTTGATAATGAGGTCAATGCGGAAGTAACCCTTAATTCAAACAACCTGGGGTATTTGTTGTTGCCCTTTTTGTTTTTTGTATTTCCTTATGCATGGCTCACAATATTAACACAGGAAAATCCCCACTTTGTGCTCGTGCCATTTTTTGTATGCTCCTTACTCACTGCAATCGGAGTTATGCTACTAATCAAGTTCGGATATAAAAGATATTATCTTGCGACCGATGGGATCACGGTGCTGAACCTGGCAAAGATGTCGTACGTGCATTACCCTCTTGCGTCTATAAAAGGTTATCGCTATAAAAGCGGGTACCGCATCCCGGATAGCTACGACGTGATCTTAGCCAACAAACGCATCGGGTTTGAAGTCAGCAGCATTAAAGACGTGAATAGCTTCAGGGAATATTTTGAACGGCATGATATACCATATTACGAATACGATTGGCTAACAGGAAATGACTACAGAAAATAATGCCATCAAACATTTAATGCCGGTTTTGCTGAATAGAATTTCTTTCTGTAACCTCTAAGTATTTTGGAAATCCAGATTCCGGTTAACATACCAGGCAGTATCCATAATACCCAACTTGCATATCCTATATTAATATTCACTACAGTAAATGCCGTGAGCGTAGCGGCAAAAGCACCTCCCATACGGCTGCCATGTGTAAACAGCCAATGCTGCTTTCTGACTGGTCTTTTGTAAAAACGCCTGACATCGGCAACACCGTTCAATAAACAGAATAATCCGAAAAGTAAAGGCACCAATCCCCAAATACCTTTGTGCAAAAACCAGGAATAACTGAAAATAATAAGTCCGGCACCTGCCAGCATACCGGTGATATTGATAACCCAGTCAACTAATGTCGGCTGTTGTTGCAGGTGAAGTTTTTTAAGAAATAATGCACGGTACCCCGAGCAGGCAAGATAATAGCTGAAGAAACCTACTATGAAAAGAAACGGAATATTTTTTACTACAGAAATAAAAATAGCGGTAACAAATACGCCTGTCATGCTGACAAAAAACATCTTGCCGGTAAGCCGGTGAATCTTTGATCCTTTCTTGTTGAGCATTGATAAGAGTCCACACGCCAAAGCAACGGTGCCGGCGAAAATGTGAATAATGAGGGCAATTTTTACAGCAGTGTTCATCCGAAAAAAATTAGAAAGTGAATTAAATTATTTCCTGAAGGCAAGATAGTTTTGGTGCCTACCCTGTTCCAAATGCAAGGGATAAAGTGCAGGATTATGGGGCGAATGACAAGGCTGAAGGCCGTCTGCAAAGCTTATTGAGGCGAAGCCTGAAGTGCCAGCAGCTTTTCTTTTACAATTGTATTGAGGTTCCTGGATACAGGAATGATATCATCCGTGCCGGAAAGGTGAAGCTTATATCCCTGCGCATTACCGCTAACATGTGTTACTGCAGTAAGATTTACAATGCAGGTACGATGGCATCGAAAAAAAACAGGTATTCCCGCAAGGGTTTCCTCTGCCTTACGCAAAGAACCCCTTAACAGGCGCGGGTTGTAAATTCCCTTCCCCATATAATGAATGCGGATGTAATTGTCTGCCGAAGTAATATATCGAATATCTGCTATGCCCACAGTAAAATATTCTTTACCATTTTCGCTGTAAAAAGTAACGGATTGCGGAGCGCGATCTCCTCGGTGTACAGAATCAGTATCGTGATCATTAAGTTGCTCATCTATCTTTTCAGCCTCATCAACATATCTTTTTAAAAACATTTTTTGTTTTAAAAGAATTGTCAACCCTATCGGGAAAATGCCAACAACGAGTGTGATCCACAGGTAGGCTAAAGCCGAACGAAGTGATAAGATAGCGTGGTACAGAAAATGAGCCAGAATGATATTGCCCGCTGTAATGGCCGTAAGTTGCCAAAGCATCATCAGCATTTCTTTGCCAGCGGTCCATCCTTTTTCCTCGAACATCCGGGGAAACAAAAACGGTAATACCATTGCATTGAATGACGCCAATACAAAAGTGACCAGGCCGAAAGAAAGTGCGTTCCAAAACAACTGTTGCGTACTAAGGGTGTCGAGCCCGAATGGCTTTAATAAAAAAAGTACTGCGAACACGCAGGTGCCTGCATAACCTGTGCTCTTTAATATATTCCATGAAGGTTGGTAAGCAGGAAAAGGCTGCTTCAGGATTTTGCGGATATGCATGCAGTAAAGATAAAGTCTTCTCTTTTCCCGTTCCTGCATACTCTTTCTCTTCCGAATAAAATTATTGGTTTCTATAGAATAACACCAATTGATTTGAACAGATCGAAGCAGGTTCCCATTATTGTCGTTCACCCATTTTTTTTGTCGTTTACCACTTCGATATTTTTTTCGGCTTATAGGGGGCATAGGTTTACTGTAAAATAATTTATCATGAAAAAGATATTGTTGTTATTATCATTTATCCTCACTTTTCCCGGACAGATCGTGTTTTCGCAAAACACCGGAAAGAAAGATGTTTTTACGAAGGCAAATAATGCCATGAATAAAGCAGGTACTATTCTCGCGGTTTTTCAACCATATCTTTTAAAGGCCCGACAGCTTTTTTACGATGCAAAACAACTGGCAAGTGATGCAAGGCAATCCGGGAAAGCTGTGTTTAGTAATCAAAATGGAAATGCCGCTTACAATAGCACTGCTACTTACAATAACACTCAATATCCAAACGGGTACGACAGCAGTCAATACAACAACTCAAATACGCAAAGCGGCACCACCTACAACCAGAACAATGCAGATTATAGTTCGAATGACAGTACCTACACCAATACAGCTTCCGGCAACGTGACTAACAGTAACGGATATACGAATACAAATGATCCTTACAATCAGAATGTACAAAATTATTTACCCGCACAAAGTCTTCCCATAAATAATCCTGCTACCATAAACAATGATGGTACCGGCAACTGGGGTAATCAAAATAACGGGTTGTATGGAAACTGTCTTGACGTGTTAACCGGTACGGTAATGGGCCTCGGTGAAGCAGAAGAAAGCCCCAAAAGTGTGGACGTGATCTTTATTGCAGCTAACGGAAGTTACCAGTTATGGTCGCCGGATTATGCAAGAGACCAGGTGGCAGCGCAGTACACCAGCCGCAGTACTTATGAATCGGTATCAAAATGGAGCGACGCTAATGAAACGGAAATTTCAGAAACGCATATTACATCCGGACAGTTTGATAAAATACAAAACAACAGCCAGATACTAAATGCGGTAAAGAATGCGCAAAACTATGCTTCCTCCATTACCGAATTTGGAAAGCTCGATGGAAAAGTATTTGCCATAAAAGCAGAACTGGAAGACAGGACTGTATACGGACTCATAGAAGTAGTAAAACATTATGGCACCGAAGGAAGCAATGGTTATTTAAAAATTCAAATCAAAGCGCAGGGAATCGACAATAACCAGACGGGCCAGGTAAATGCTAATGCATATCTCCGTTAATCAATTATTCATTTTCAAAAAATACTATCATGAAAAAGTTTTTGTTTATCACTTTGCTCATACAGTGTGTATACATTATGCCAAAGGCACAAATAAACAGGATGTATAAATCTGCTACCACAACTTCCCAGGCATCGAAAGTTGCAAATAATAATCCTCCATCATCAAAATTCAGCAACGCTAATGTAGGTGCCGCTGCGGCCAACAGGGTTGTGGCTTCTTATAACGGGATGATCAACATCTCCCCCGACATCGCTTCTAAAATGCAAAGTGAATGGCAGGCTTCACCCGATCAACTTGGCGGAAGTTTTTTAAAAGCAGCATTATGGACGGTGACCTATCAGCCCGATCCGAAAAGGCCTGGATATACGGAAATACTCTTGCAACAGCCCGTAAATACTCTTCATCTATCCTATCAGTCCATAGCTAACGGAGTTTCCTATTCTATCAGCAGTCTTCCCGCAGGAACCAACCTTGCGGTAATTGTTTACAGTAATTCATTGAGCTCTGTACCCGGTCTTTCATTGAGAGGTAAACCCGATGATGGCGGCGGGCAAAGTGTAACGCACCGCTACGAAAGCAATGCAAAGCGTATGCTCGGACAAAATATAATTTATGGTGTGTACTCAATAGTGCCCGGAAAAACAGATTTGAATCATATTGATTTCAATTTTGCGGTAGCGGGTGCGCCGGCGTGCAAAACATGTTTTGGAATTGATGATGTCGTTGGTGCTGTTGAAGATATAGTTGATTTTGCAACAAAGGTGATTAACGGGGTAACGTATGTTTTCGACCAGGTAGTGGATGGAATGGCTGACCTTGCAAAATTTGTATTCCAGGGGGGACTTAGTTTACCAGGATTTTTCATCAACGAGGCAGGTCAATTGTTCTATGAATTTGCCGGTGGGCTAATTAACCTCATAGCTTACGGCAACTGGCCACAGGAAAGGGATCTCACACAGGCGGAGTACGATTTCTTAGTATCGAGGATGTTCCAGGGCGCCGATATACCGCCAAGATCAAGTATCAAGGTATTTAATTTTATGACAATAGATCACCGGTTTTACACAATTCCCGGTGCAAATGGAAATATATACATGAACGTTGGTGATGCTTTCAATGACCTTATTGATGCGGTACGGGATGGTTATCCGGCTCCCGGGCAGGTATTTGTTCATGAGTTTACTCACGCATGGCAAATCAAACACAATTCTCTGGATCTTGTAATACAGGGCTTCAACAATCAGGTGATTCATGGTGGCAGCAATAGTGTTTACCAACCTGATTGCAGCAGCATATCTAATAACTTCAACTTCGAACAGCAGGCTACAATTGTGGACATGACCTACGCCAGTTTGTATTATCCTACTAATGGGACGGGTCATATGCCATGCTCGTTTGATATGCAGTGGGTAGTGGAAAATGTTCGCAAAGGCACACCGTTTGATTTAAACGCGATCGCAGCAACAAATGCCATGAAAAGTCACTCTACTGATCCTGCGATCAATTCATTTACGGGAAAGCCGATACAGGACCTGGCTGTATACTCTAAAGGAAATGCATCTGATGGCGATGGTTACTATATGTCAGGCTCAGTGCCCGGAAGTTTTTTATATTTCAACAATCGTGATAAAAAACCCTATGCAAACTGGGGTGATATCAGGAAAAAATATGAAGCAGAAAGTGTGGAATTTGGAATACTTGGCTGGCCCGTTGCAGATGAATTATCAACTCCGAAAAGGCAAGGAGTTTATCAATATTTTAAAAGAGGTGTAATCTACTCGTCTCCTTCTACCGGGGCACATATCCTCTCTGGCCCGATTCAAAAAAAATGGAGCGATATGGGATATGAAAATAGCCGGTTGGGTTTTCCAAAATCAGACCCCGTGTACGCCGGCGGCAGTAGTAACGGTAACTTCAGGATGCAAACGAGCCTTGTTACCTCCACGACGCAGGTCTTTGAGGGAGGTGAATTATTTCTGACTACCTCCACCGCCGTACTTGCGTCTAAAGGCAATGAAGCACCGGTGCATGCTATGTATAATAATCTTTTGAGTGCATGGAATTCGGGCCTGGGTTTTCCAATAAGCGACCAGGTATCAGTACCGGCAAAGCCTGCATCCATCACGGTGTACAGACGACTGGCAGTGCCTGCATTTGATTCAATAGCTTGCCAGAATGCTAACCTATACTGGAGCGCCAATTTCGGAGCACGGGTTGTATCGGGCGAAATATTGAACCTTTACAAGTCACTCGGAGGCGTTGCTTCTTCCCTTGGGCTTCCTACCGGCGATGAATTAAAAACGGTACAGAATTCAAATGCCGGAGGGGTTATCAACCTGCATGCGGGAGATTATTACCAACCGTTTCAGGGAGGTACTATCTATTTTTCGATGGGAAGAGCCAGCGTACAATATACCGATTTACAAAATCAAACTATCCAAAACAAGAGTTTTTTGAACAAGAATACGGTGATCCCGAAAAAGGTTCTGTTAAACAAATGATTCTATTGCTATGGGCCTTCAGAGTTTTTGATCCTGGATCGCGAAGGCCCAAAGCTGATCTGATCTTCGTGTATCCGTTACTGTTATACCCCATAAATCGTTTACAATGATAAAAAAATTGCTGTAACCATTTTAGAGGTTTGATCGTCCAATGAAAAATGATGAATCAAACTTCCCATCTTACACCATCTCTGGCGCTGAGAGGATTTTCTCTGATTATCGCTCCACTGCTTCTTGGAGTTTCAACATTTTTTTGGAAAAACGGAGCGTACGGCATCACCGGAGGAACCATAATAGTGCTATCAATGATTTTTTGGATACCGGCTTTTAACACTTTATTTCTGCTTTTGAAAAATAAAATGCCCTGGTACGCTTCAATAGGTTATTTAATCGCAATCTTTGGATGCATCAGCGGCGCAAACTTTGGAATGGTGGGCGTTTTCTCGGAAGCTTTTGGCATCGCTCATCAAACCTTTCTTGTCGGCGCAGCCAGGTACCCGCTTGCATTCGATTTGTTGTTTTTCTGGTCGGGCCCGCTATTCCCGCTGAGTCTTTTAGCTTTAGGAATTAATCTGGCAATAAAAAAAACTTTACCCGCCTGGACAGCATTGTTGATCTGCCTCGGTGCTATTGCCTTCCCATTGAGCAGGATACCAAGACTGGAGATCGTTGCGCATGTCGCTGACATCTTATTACTCATCCCTCTTGTCTTCACAGGTATTTCTTACCTTTCAGATCAGTTACATCAACATCCTTCGCAGGTCGATTCGAAATAAATTTGGCACATATGATTTCAGAAACGACATTCATAGAAATGGCTTTGTCTTTTCCCGGAACAGAACAAGTCCCACATTTTGACAGATTGGGGTTCAAAGTAATCAAGAGAAGAATGTTCGCTACTTACTTCGCCGAAAACAACACTGCAAATATCTTTTTAACTCCCGCAGAACAAACTCGCTTCGCTCAAATGGATGAAAACATCTACCCGGTTCCTAATAAATGGGGAGAAAAGGGGGCCACAACTTTTGAGCTAGACGTAGTGCCGGGAGAAATAATAATGGCAGCGCTCCTCTCTGCATACAAAAAAGTTGTAAAACCCAAAAAGTAAGATTATACCTGGTAAAACGCCAAGACCGAATTTAGTTGCTATCAAAATTTCTCATTAAACCGACAATGCTAAAAATGGCCTCTTCTAATCTGCCAGGTCATTATTCTTTCATTAATGAGCAGAAGCAACGGAATAAACAGGTAAACAATCCCCGCCATTGCTTCAAATCCTATTGCAGCAAATACAATAGAGAGAACTCCAACAAGACAGTTCCAAAGCGCACCTCTTATTTCTTTATGCGTGTAAGTGATCTCGTAATTATTCAGCAGCAATCGTTTGGCAAATGCCATGGCTCTTCTGTGCATGAGATAAAGCAACAACCAAATAAAAAAGTAACCGGCACTAAAAACCATGATCAGGGTTGGGAAATCGTGCATATCGATTATTATAAGACCGGCCGCATTTGCATGTGGAAACAAATCAATTCCGGTAAAGGATGAGATTAGCAAAGAAAAAAGAAATTTCAACGGATAGATATAAAAGAGTATAACCGCGAGGTAAATAAGATTGTATAGAATGGATATAAAGTCGTTCAATGCATAATGCCTGAAAAAGACATATTGCTGATACCACAAAGTAAATATTACTGCTATCGTAGTAAAAAAAGGTAGCGCTTCCCTTACTATAAGTTTAATTTCATTAAAGGTTTGCGGAACCTCCAAAGATGCGACCAATAGTGACACGGAAAATGCAAAAACCGCATCACTCAGAGCTTCTATCCGGAGGATCTCTGTACTACGATACACGAATTTATCGTTGCTGCCAGGATTAGCAAGTCGCTTCATATTTTGATTTTGGAATGCAAATTTTCTACTACCTCTTGTTACAGGGAATGATAGTCGTCAGAATGGGCAGTGATTTTTATTGATAGAGGTCGATAAATGGGGGATGCTACCTGGCCGCGATTTAGTTAAAACACTTCTCCAAGGTTTACTGCAAACCAAGGTCGTGGAACATCCTGTCCAAATCCAACATCCAACGCCACGTTAGTTTTTGAATATTTATTAAACTTAACCCTTATACCCGCACCCGCTCCAATGGAGGTAACATCGATTCCTTCCTGATCACGATATCGTGAATACGATGTATACAATTCTTTCGGAAAGTTTTGAAGATTAGTAAACACCACACCTCCGAATAATCCATTATTGGTGATCTGGAAACGGTACTCAGCTTCGAGGTATTGCATTGTCCTGCCACGATATCGTCCCTGGGAGTAACCTCTCCCTGTATTCCAAAAGTCGTCCCAGCCCGTACTCGGCAAAAGGAGGAATGATGGTTTACCAAAATCCTGCCAGTAGTAAGCCCAAAATGCCAAAACATTCTCCCTGCTTTCAGAAAATGAAAAATATTTTCTTGCATCTATTACAAGGCTGCTCCAGCTGGTATCACTATGCAAACCTTTGAGCACCGGGTGAAACAATACTGAGCCGTAAAATCCCTTCCAGGCATTTACCGGGTTGTCCCGGGAATCATACAAAATTCTGAACGCGGGACCAATAGCCACTTCCTTTTTGGAAGGAACTTTTTCGGCAGCATAGTGCTCAAAGGCTGAACCTATACCCAGCGGATTTTCGTTGGTGGGCGAAACCGGCGGCACACCATCTTCCGCTATATCCCAAAAGTAATCATAATACAAGCCAACACCTCCATACAAGTTGTCTGATAGTCTTGTCAACACCGAACCGTGCAGCTTCAACCATTTAAAGTTTACAGAATAACCGCTATCCAGTTTTGATATGCCGCGAAGTCCATAGATAGAAGAGGGATAATTGATGTAGCGGCTATCTAATATGAATTCAAACCGGTCGTCTTTTGACCATACGTTTACCGAAAACGGTAATATAGTTTGATTGAACAACGTATAAGTAAAATTTGTAGAAACGCTTGATTGCTTCGTCGATCCTTTCAATGTAAATAATGCATTGGCGCCGATAGCCGCTGCCACGCCTGTATTGGAAGTATATCCGATAATCGGAAAAATGGCAAACTGAAAATTCTTTTTGCCTTTACTTTTTTTTGAATGCGAATTTTTAAAGAGGTGTTGCATCACGTCTCTCATATCTACCTGGTTGCTATAGCGGGCAGAATCATTTAAATTATTCTGGGCCAAAGAAAAAAATGACATCATGCATGCACAAGCAACTAAAAAAAAATTCTTTGTAAAATTCGAAATATATGCGGATGCCCTCATGAATATAGAAACGTTGCTTTCAAAAAAACACGCTTGGAAAAAATTACTCTTGTAATTATCCAAAGAAGTTTTAAGAATTTTTTGCAAAGTAATGGTTTCGCTTTGCCCTTGCGTCGTAACTCCGGAAATTTGGTTAATTATAACAATTCTTGAAGCTCAAAAGTACATTTACAGAGAGGGCTTTTATCCAGGCTAAATTGAAACCGGAAATATTGAATCTTCACGTCCCCCCTTAGGTTATGCCTGCCGGAAGCAAGTGGTAAGATTTAAGCAAAAAGGGATTGCAGGTTTTCTTTTGAAACCTGCAATTCCTGTGCATCATGCCTTACAAAGTCTGACCGATATTTGTTTTCTTTGGGTTTCGCTATGTTTACCCGGTTAAGGACTTTTTTGATTGATAAGCGATTAATACATTATCCAGGGTAAAGATCGAAGATTCCAAATTATCCGGGGAACCATTTCGGTGATTGGCGAAATCAGTTCGATGAATAGACGAAACTATTCGATTTCTTTTGATACCCTGCTCTAACCGATGAAACAGTCAAAAAACCTGCCACCGGCAAACTAACATCTTCAAAATTATTTGCCCGGACGTGAATGTTGTCAGCCACCATTCCTGCATTAATGCAATCGCGCGAATTAAACTTGACAAAAAGTCTCCTCCATAGAGAGACTTTTAATATAAGAGCGACCCGCTATCAATTAATATTTCTGTTCTTTAAAGGGCCAACTTATAACACATTTCTCTATTTGGAAGTGGTGGATCCGATTGAAAATCCAAAACGACACGGTACTCAACTCACCTAATCTATAAAAAAACCTCCCAATAATGAGAGGCTTTAATATTTTAACCCTGAGTGGATAAAACAGTTTCTTCAGGGTTTCATAAGCCGCCATACACATCTTTTGTTATAATGTATGTAGTTGGCATGGTTTGTCGGATATCAGTAACTTTTTGCTTCTCAGGATATCAGGATTCGTTTTCTTCAGGTTTGCCTTCTCAGGATAAAGGATTTTTCAGATTGATAAGCGATTTTTTCATTAACAATACAAATATCAAAACTTTAATTAGTTATGAAAGTCTCTTTCGTTGATTTACGCAGTTCTTTCTACAAATGATGTCTTTTTTTCGATTTCGTTCTATCGGGATCATTTAGAAAGCCGACAACCGTGTAATCTAATCCGGCTGGCGGCAAAAACTATCTCCCGATCAGGAAGTAAAATAAAAAAATGCCCCACCATGGCATGGGAGGCATTTAAGAAGTTAACCCGGTTAAATACAAGGCTTTGTTGTTTCAGAGGGTCAACAAAAAAATTCCTTTCTCTTTGGAATTAAATGGTACAGTTCTTCCTGAATAATGAATTCACTTTCGATTTTTCGTAAGACAGCGGGACCTGATCTTTTGTTTTCTTTGCGGATTTTGCGAGGATGGATCGTCGGAATATTCTTAAGATCTGGATTCTGGGTCGTTGCAGAGGATTAGAGTCCGGTCTTTTAAGAGAGATTGGAAGTCTTACATCAGGTATTGAACTTTCTGATACAAAGATGTCAATATTTGTTTCATTGGCCGGTTCGTTTTCGTTTATTCGCCCGGTTTTTTCGATGAATAGATTAATTTCTTCGATTTCAACCCCGCACGAGGCACAGCTGAGGTAAAAGAGGTATGCTCCAGCAGTAAATTCTGCTCCCACACTATACAGGAGCGCGCTTAGAGCAACCAGAATAGCAGATAAGATACCAAAACCGTCGGCATTCTTTCTATACCCAATGTAAACGCGGATATCGTTATTTTGTCTTACAGCTTTATTCGCCTCACATTTTCTTCGCTGTATTCCTGATACTAAGATGATGAGTTTTGCAAACCATGCATTTGGGATTTTGGTTAAACTAATTACTTAATTCGTCGAACAGATATAATCGACAGATTCGAAAAACTCTTTTGCCGATCAGGGAATTGTTAGTTGTAGCGAGGGTATAGTCGCTCCTGGAAATGAAGAGAGAAGAGAGATAATTGCGGTATTATTTAGGATAATCGCAGTGAAGACTAATGAAAAATGAAGACACATTAAAATTAACCCGGCGTTAAATCCGGTACAGGCTAAACAACATTAAGTTTTAGCATAACACCTGCTTTCAGTGATTTACTGATCGGAATTACTTTGCCCTCCACAACAACGGAATTGTCCTGGATGTCTTTGATTTTCCTCAGATTTACTATGTACGAACGATGCACTTTCATAAATTGATGAGGTCCCATCTTTTCTTCCACCGACTTTAGGGTGCTGTGCGTGAGATAATTTTTTGAAGCGGTAAAATATTTGACATAGTCTCCTACACTTTCTATGTAAAGGATATCATCAAAATTGAGGCGAATTAGTTTTCCCTCTGCCTTTATGAAAAAATCGTTGTCTTTAGGCTTTTCGGCTGCCACAGTATTTTCGGTAGATTTGGTGGCTTTTTCAATACTTTTTAAGAAACGGTTATAGGTAATGGGCTTCTTCAGAAAATCTATTACATGATATTCAAATGCATCAAACGCATATTCCGTTTTTGAAGTAGTAAGAATCACTTTTGGCATGTACATTAGTTTATCCAAAAGCTGGAATCCGTTATCACCAGGCATTTCTACATCAAGAAAAAGAATATCAATTTCATTTTCGCGCAGGTATTCGAAAGCCTCTTCTGCATTGCAGAAAGAGCCAACTAAATCTAATTCGGGAGTCTTGGCACAATAGCGTTCCAGGAAACTTCGCGCCATAGGCTCGTCATCAAGGATAACACACTTGAATTTCATAAAATGGGTTTACATGGTTGATAGTTTGGTCACTTCTTCTCTTATCAGCTCATAATTCTTCTCGAAGTCTGACTTTAAATTTTCGTATAGCCGCTTCAGTTCATCCTTACCTGCGGCTTCCTTACATTTCTTTTCTATAATTTCAGCCTGGCGGGTCATTCCGGGTAACCCCACGTAGCTGAATGTGGGTTTAAGTTTATGTATCTTTTGCCTGAAACTATCCACTGTACCGTTTGCCAATTCCTGGTCTATTTCGCGCATCAACGCAGGCGATATTTTCAGAAAGTCATTAAAAGCTGTAAGAGCGTATTCCTTGTCATCATCATAAAGATCCAAAAGCAAATCTGCATCCAGTCTGGGGTCAAAAGTGTGATCTTTCATAGCGCTACGGTTGAATATGTTTTGTAACGCAAAACATGCATTTTTATTTTTCAAAGCGTTACAATTAATGAATTAACCTTAATCTCATTATGTGAAAAGTGCCTGCTTAATCGAATTACAAAAAAGGTTCGGCATCTACGGGACAACTCCTGTCATGATTCGCCATTTATAACCATTTTGCATCAAAAATACCGGCGAAAACAAATAAAATATGCTTTTTCACGTTATCAGAACATACACAAAATGAAAAACCCGGAACCTTGAAGCTTGATAATCAAAATTCCACTACTGCATCCAAATCGCCGATAAAGCGGCTTTTTTCCGGCAAAAAAGAAAGAGGTTCGCAGAAGTCATTTAATCTATTCGCTGCAATCGTCGAGAATTCGCCAGACACTTATATCATTTACGATAAATCCTCCCTTGAAATAATCGATATCAACAAGCAGGCGACAACGCTTTTCGGCATACCAACAGAACGTGCACTTGAAGGTTGGTATATGACCCGCTTTTTTACACGATACCTTGCTATGGACAGCCCAAATCTCGAGAGGTTGATGAACCGGATATCCGAAACATGGGAAGGTGAAGCAGAATTTGTGAATGAATCCAAAAAGAAAATCTACACGATAGTAACCACTAACGTCCTGTCAGATGTTCCAGCTGATTTTGAATTGCAGGTATTAAGGATAAGAGACGTTACCCCGATCGTTGAGGCAAAAAAAGAAGTAAAACGCACCATGATCTTCGCGGAAAAAGCCGCGGGGTCCAAAGCCCGTTTTCTCAGCACAATGAGCCACGAACTGCGCACCCCTTTAAATGGCATCATCGGTGCGGCAAACCTCGCTCTCATCGACAGCTCGCTGGGCGCAGATGCCAGAAAACATATCGGCATCATGAAGTATTCTTCCGAGCATATGCTGGATGTTATTAATGACATTCTGGACTTCAGCAAGATGGATGCAGGAAAAATGGAACTCAGAAAAACAGCTTTTAATCTGAAAGAAAGCATCGATGACGTGATTGCTTTCTTCCATACTCAATATCACGACCATGATTTGATACTTTCGACAGATTTCGATATTAATACTATAAAAAATTTCACAGTATTTGGTGATCAGATAAAACTTAACCAGGTTATAAAGAATCTGTTGTCAAATGCGCTAAAATTCACTTTGGCCGGTGAGGTGAAATTGATCGTGAAAGCAAAAGAAAGTACTGGCCAGAGCGTGTCTGTATACTTCGAAGTAAAGGATACAGGCATAGGGATTCCCAAAGAAAAGCAGGATGAGATATTCCATGCATTTTCACAAATTCACTCAGATAACCTGAGAAGAAAGTTTGAAGGCACAGGTCTTGGACTGGCCATTAGCAAAAAACTCGTAGAGATTATGGGTGGTACCCTGGAGGTATTCAGCGAAGAAGGAAAGGGAAGCAGGTTTTTCTTCACCCTCCCCTTGGGCATAGTAGGTGATTCATCAGGCAATACTACTGAAAAGGCAATCCGCAATAAGCCGGCAAAAGACATTCGCGGACTGCGCGTGTTGATAGCGGAAGATAACGAGATCAACGCAGGCATCCTGAAAGGTTTTTTGCAAAGATGGCAAATGCAAATAAAGGTGGCTATCACCGGCGTACACGCACTGGAATTATTAAAATATCACAGGTTCGACCTTGTACTCATGGATCTTGAAATGCCCGAAATGAACGGATATGATGCTTTGAAAAAAATGCGCGAACAAGGTATCAATATCCCCGTATTTGCTTTCACTGCCACCTTACTCGAGAACATGGATTCACTGGTAAAAGAAACCGGCTTCACAGACTACGTCTTAAAACCCTTTAAACCCGCCGAACTGAAAAGGAAAATTGAAAAATACTGCGAGCGCAAAATAGATTACGCATAAAATTCACGTCTCCCAATGCTCCTTACCAATTTCAATTATTGGCCCGTTGTCATTTAATCTGTCTGACAAACTATAATTACTTTTACGAAAAATATTTCCACAATTATCGATGAACAGGAAGTAATGAATCGTATCGATCGTTTAAATGCAATATTGATACAGCTTCAGAGTAGAAAGCTGGTGAAGGCGCAGGAAATTGCCGATAAATTTTTTATTAGCCTGCGAACCGTGTATCGGGATATCCGTGCACTTGAAGAGGGGGGCGTTCCAATAATCGGGGAAGCCGGCATAGGCTACCAATTGATGGAAGGCTATAAACTGCCTCCGGTGATGTTTACCGAAGATGAGGCATCCGCATTGCTCACTGCTTCCAAACTAATGGAAAGCATGAGCGACGAAAAATCTTCCGGTCATTACACCGCTGCTCTTGATAAAATAAAAGCAGTGCTTCGCTTACATGAGAAAGATCACATTGCTGAAATAGATGAACACGTTGCGGTGCTTTCGCATCCGTCAATCATGTATAGAAAGCCATCCGAACTGCATCTTTCCAAACTACTTAAAGCAATTGCTTCGGCAACAGTGCTCGACATCCAATATACTACAATAGAAAAAAATGAAACATCGCAACGCAGGGTGGAACCGGTAGGCATCTATTTTCAGAGCCATCATTGGTATCTGATCGCATGGTGCCGGCTTCGCAACGATTATCGCAACTTCAGAACCGATTGCATAAAAAAAGCAATACTGACCGATGAAACCTTTACAAAATCACACCCGCCATTGCAAAGTTTTGTGAATGAAATGGCCGCAAAAAAGCAGGTGCAAAAAGTGGTAATCGACGTGGAACGGGATGTTGTAAAATTTTTCGGTGAGCAGAAATATTACAATGGTTTTGTGTCGCAGGAAGAACAGGGCAAACTTTTGAGGATGACCTTCCTTTGTGGCAGCCTCACAGGCTTTGCGAGATGGTTTATGTTGTTTGGCGATCATGCAAAGATCATTGAACCAGGCGAACTAAATGATCTGGTTATTGAGATTGCCGAAAATATTTTGAAAAAAATTTCAGTTTCTCAAATGCTGCTGACATAGGGTTGTCACTACGTCGTGTTTTCTTTGTATCAACAAAAACAAATCACTATGACATTCATTGAATATTTCAAAAAGCAGTTTACCGACGAAGGATCCACTACCCGCAAAATGCTTCAACGCGTTCCCGAAGATAAGTGGGACTGGAAGCCGCATCCGAAAAGCATGGACATAAAAAGGCTTACCTCCCATATCGCCGATTTACCCGGATGGATTCACATGACGTTTACTACAGATCAGCTTGATTTCAAAGATCCGTATAAGATGCCCAAAATTGAAACAAACAAAGACTTGATGAACTTCTTTGAAAAACGATATGCAGAAGGGCTTTCTGTTCTCGTTCCGGAAAATGAAAAGCTACTTGACAAGCCATGGACATTGCGAAATGGCGAAAAGATCTATAGCAGTGATCCTAAAATTGAAGTGTTGCGCATGTCGCTTAGCCAGCAAATACATCACCGCGCCCAGTTGGGAGTCTTTTTAAGACTATTGGATATTCCTATCCCCGGCAGTTATGGCCCCAGTGCAGATGAAAATAATTTTTAAAATACTGCAGCTACGATTTCACAAAATATGAAATGTTGTATGTCACTGGTTCGTGCTCTTACGAACCTTTTTATTTTCTGTACTATCACAATAGTAAAGGTAATCCTCGTGTATAGATAACCGTTAGTACCAAGGGATCCCTTTTGACTTAAAGAATTTTTTCATGTTTCCCTCTTCGCCGCCAACCTTGTAATAAGTGCGGAAGTATTCGTCTGCCGACAAAACGCCGCTGCCTTTTATTGCAAATAAAATAAGCAACACCAGAACGACGGCAGAAATAACCAGTTCTGAAACCGGTTGATTCAGTCCATGACTGTTATTTACAAAAAATACCGCACCTAACAAAATCGGTATTTGCACCATACAGGAAGTCCTGGTAAATAAACCTACTGTTATGAATAAGCCTCCTAACAGGTTAATATAAGTTATTAGAAATGCCATCCATTGCGTATTCTTATCCACTACTCCAATCGCCGCCCAATGCAAAAGCTCCTGCAAATCCGATGAATCTCTTATAAATGTGATCCCTTTCCAAAAAAGTGTTAACCCTAATACAATTCTTAACAGCGTAAGCCATCGCGGCTGACTAATACTTGTTTGTTCAGTTATATCTACGTGTTTCATAAGATGAAATTTTAAGTGAGGAGAGCAATCGTATAATTTAAAGTTAATCATTCTCCTGCTGAAACGCAAAATCAACATATTGTAACAAAACATTTCTCAAATTTGTTTTTCAAAATATTCAAGATGCATAAATTAACCACTATCGGTCTGTTGATTTGTCTAATCTATTGTTCTTCCTGTAGTGTTATCAAACAATCTTCAGGCCAGATTGCATTGAGCGATTCAAATCACCTGAAATTCCTGGATGAATATGATGTACCCTTCAATGCACAATTTCACAACACCATCATTGGGGGACTTTCGGGAATTGACTATAATCCACAGGATAAACATTATTATTTGATCTCAGACGATCGCTCTGCAAAAAATCCTGCACGATTTTATGTAGCACGCATCGTACTCGGAGAAAACAAAATTGATAGTGTGGTTTTCACCGGCGTAAGGTTTTTAAAAGATTCCACCGGAAAAGATTATCCAAACTCACACACAGATCCGTATCACACGCCCGATCCCGAAGCATTGCGTTACGATGCAAAGACCAATACATTTGTCTGGAGCAGCGAAGGAGAGCGCATCGTAAGACCCGGCAAAATCGTGTTGGAAGATCCTGCTATCACCGAAATAACGCCGGAAGGGAAATACGTTGATACGTTTGAACTCCCGTCGCAATTGCACATGCATGCAGATGAATCCGGGCCACGGCAGAACAGTGTTTTCGAGGGAGTAACGTTTGATGACCAGCATAAGAATTTATTCGTAAGCGTGGAAGAACCCTTGTACAATGACGGCCCACGCGCAGGTATCGATGATTCTACAGGACTCAACCGGATACTAAAATTCGACATGATTACAAAAAAGCCGGTCGCACAATATGCTTATATCACAGATCCGGTGGCGTATGCCCCTACCCCTTCAAATGGTTTTAAAATAAACGGAATCTCTGATATTTTATTCCTTGGCAACAATAAATTGCTGGTAATAGAACGCTCGTTTTCAATGGGGCGAATGGCATGCACCATCAGGATCTGCATTGCAGATCTTTCACAGGCAGAAAATATCAACGATGTTGCTTCATTAAAAAGCAAATTGGAATTACATACGGCAACGAAAAAGTTATTGCTTAATATGGATGATATTGGTATTTATATCGACAATATAGAAGGTGTAACATTCGGCCCTAAACTTGCAGACGGGAAACAATCTTTGATCTTTGTATCAGATAATAATTTCAACCCTCTTCAAAAAACACAATTTCTTTTATTCGAAATTGAATAACAGCCACAAAATAAAAGAGCATAGCTGATCGAACTATGCTCTTCAAAATATTAAAAGAGTTTAATTACTTACTACCCTTGTCTCCATTTGGCTGACCGGGTTGGCCGGGTTGCCCCTTAAATTGCGGAGGAGGTATCATCGGAACTTTCGAATCAGGATGCGGATCACCACGATGACAGGTAAAGCAGGTAATCGTTCTGAACAAAAGCTTATAATCATCAGGACTTGTAGTAGTATCGATCTTCACATTCATCATTTCTGCCATTTCTGCCATCTCTGCATCATGGCTGCTGTCACTCATATCATGATCGTGATCCATGTCATGGTCATGATCCATATCCTTAAAATAATTTTTATTTAACATGATTGACATCATCATCATTTTACGGGCGATATTCTTCTCTGGTTTTGCATCACTGGCAAAATCCATGGTTCTTTCCGCTTCATTTCTCATGTGGCAAAAATTGCATTTCACGCCAAGGGATGCAGTAAACGTATGCATCACACTGTCGAGGCCGTCTTTAGAAATATCCTGTGGCAGTATTTTCAGATTTTTAAAAGTAGGTTGATGTGTTGTGGTGAATGCCTGGAAGCCAATGACAGAGACAATGCACGCGGAGAGAATCAATAAGCTTTTTTTCATGTTAAACAATTTATCGCCGAAAATATCGAAAAAAATTCACCGAAAAAATTCTATTGCACTTTTGAACTCAGCTTATTTATTTTAAATATAATTTTTAACTTTTTCAACGATGTGTTAATAACTAAATTAGTAGAAAAGTTGCATTCAATTTTATATTTGAAAACATTGAACTATTTTGTAAACTTAAAACTAACCTCATTTGACTGAAACTATCATTAACCTCGAAACCGTAAATCCTATTGAATTCTTTGGAGTAAATAATGGTAAGCTCGACATTCTTAAAAAGAAATTTCCCCGGCTAAAAATTTTGAGCAGGGGCACTCAGTTAAAGATCAGCGGAGCCCCGGAGCAGATCGAAGATGCCCGTGACAAGATTAATCTTGCCGTTCAGTATCTTGAACGCAACGGGCATATGTCTGAAAACTACTTTGAACAAATACTCGGCGGCGATGACGAAAGAACCATCGATAATTTTATTGAAAGAAATCCAAACGATATTCTTGTATTTGGTCCCAACGGCAAAACAGTACGCGCACGCACCACCAATCAAAAGCTAATGGTGAATGCAGTGGATAAAAATGATATCGTATTTGCTATTGGTCCTGCGGGTACGGGTAAAACCTACACTGCCGTTGCACTTGCCGTGCGTGCGTTAAAAAACAAACAGGTAAAAAAGATTATTCTTACAAGGCCCGCAGTGGAAGCAGGCGAAAGCCTCGGCTTCTTGCCGGGCGATCTGAAAGAGAAAATTGATCCTTACCTGCGCCCGTTGTATGATGCCCTGGATGATATGATACCTGCAGATAAGTTGGGATATTATATGACCACACGCACCATTGAAATTGCGCCATTGGCTTATATGCGAGGCCGTACGCTCGATAATGCATTCATCATTTTGGATGAAGCGCAAAATGCCACCGATCTTCAATTGAAAATGTTCCTTACAAGGATTGGCTCCAATGCAAAAGCTATCATTACCGGAGATGTTACGCAAATTGATCTGCCACCCAAAGTAAAAAGCGGTCTCGAAAAATCGGTTCGTATTCTAAGGAACATCGATGGCATCGGTCACATAGAACTTGACGAGGAAGATGTTGTCCGCCATAAGCTCGTAAAGGCGATCATAAAAGCTTATGATAAGGAAAAGGCCAGGGAAATGGAACAAAACAGATGACGAACCCAATTTTAAACACCATATTTAATAAAAGGTGGCTTTATTGCTGCCTTTTGTTTTTTACATCCTGTTTCCAAAAAAATCCATATTCCTTAAAGAACAAGCCCATACAGGATTCAATTGCAAAAGAAAAGATGGTTGATGCTGCATTGGATAGCATTCATTACTGCGAAAAATTCGTAAAACAGGGCGATCTGATTCTTCGTACCGGCCGAGACTTTGCCAGCGAAACTTTCCGCCAACTTTCGCAGCATGACAAGACCTATTCGCATTGTGGCATTGCCAGTATTGAGCATGATTCAGTATTTGTGTATCATTCTATAGGCGGCGAATGGAATCCCGATCAGAAACTGAGAAGAGACCCGTTTGAACTTTTTTGCAATCCGTATGAAAACCGGGGATTCGGTATTTACAGGTACGATCTGTCACCGGCAGAAAATAAAAATCTTACCGACACCGTACATAAACTCTATAAAAGTCAGGTGATGTTTGATTTAAACTTTGACCTTGCAACAAATGAAAGAATGTATTGCTCGGAATTTGTATACAAAGCTATAAGACGTGCCACAAAAAATTCTGTTGCCATCCCCGTCACTGTTTTTGCCAATAGAAGATTCGTTGCCATTGACGATCTTTTTGTAAACCCCTGGTGCCATAAGATCAAGAGAATTAAATTTTAGGGTCGATAATTTAGTTGAATCAAAAACTATTACATTTGTTCGACTAAAAACTTTTTATGAAAAAAATTATCACATCTTTATTGACCGTGTCATTAATAATTGTAGCCGGCTGTCATGCAGGAGGCGGAGACCCAAAAGCAGTTCTTACAAGTTTCTTTAACGCGCTTGCAAAAAAAGATTTTGATGCGGCAAAAAAACTTTCAACAAAAGACAGCGAAACCATGATCGGTATGATCCAGATGGGAATGCAAATGGCAGGTAAAAATGCGGATGCAGACGAAATGTCAAAATTCAATAAGGAAGATATGGAAATTGGGGATGCCGTAATAAACGGCGACGTAGCCACCGTGCCCGTTAAAGAAAAAAAATCGGGCGAAACTACGGACTTTACATTAAAGAAAGAAGACGGAAGCTGGAAGGTGGCTTTCGACAAGTCGACATTGATGCAAATGGGAGAGGATAAAATGAAAGAAGGTGGAGTGGACATGAATAACATGAAGATGAATCCGGATGAAATGGAAAAAGCAGGTAAAATGCTGGATAGCGCCAAACAAATGATGCAGCAAATGAAGGACTCAATGAAATAATTGTTCAGAAATGAATATAAAAGACTCCCGCCGTGCCGGGAGTCTTTTATTTAATAAAGATAGTTACCTTAGTTTTTTTAAAATTTGAAGATGAATAGAGTTTTTGCAGCAATTTTCCTCCTGGTCACTATGTTAATCGGTTGTACCCAATCCGCTCCGGTGGATAAAAAAGATCCGCTGGAATCTGCCAGGGGATTTATTGAAGCATCCCTGCAGGGTAATTTTGACCTGGCACAAAAATATCTTTTGAACGACAGCACCAACACGCTGTATTTTGATGGCTATAAGGAGTTTTCCTCGAAACAAAACGACGCGGAAAAAGAAGGATACAAAAATGCCAATATAATAATCGATTCACTGCAGAAGATTTCAGACTCGGTAACGATTGTCACCTACGCGAATACTTTTAAGAAGAAATCTTCAAAACTGAAAATGGTTAAAAAAGGAAATGACTGGTTGGTTGACTTTAAATACACATTTCAGAACGGACAATAGTAAATATGAGAATAATCTTAGCAATAGGCATTGGCAGTTTCATGGGAGGCATATCCCGGTATCTGCTTTCCTTATTCGTCCAGAACAGGCTATTAACCACTTTCCCTTTTGGGACACTTACCGTAAATATACTTGCATGCTTTTTCATCGGCGTGGTGTATGGCCTCAGCGAGAGAGGTAATGTGAATTCTGAATGGCGTCTTTTTCTTGCAACAGGATTCCTCGGGGGGTTTAGTACGTTTTCCTCTTTTTCCAACGAAACGGTGAGCCTTCTCCGCGACGGGCAATTATGGTATGCATTTGGCTACATAATAAGCAGCCTCGTAATGGGCTTTGCCGCCACATTTGGAGGCATTTCACTTATTAAATTATTTTAGCTATGGAAAATAATCCTAACGCAAAATTATTGCGCATTTTTATTGGCGAATCTGACAAGTTGGGGCAACAACCTTTATATGAAGCAATCGTTTTTGAGGCAAAAAGACAATCATTATCGGGCGCTACCGTTACCAAAGGCATCATGGGCTTCGGGGCCAACAGTAAAATTCATGCGACGAAACTTTTTGAAATTTCTGCCGATTTGCCTTTGGTAATTGAGGTGGTCGATACCGAAGAAAAAATCAGGGACTTTACAAAAAAAGTGGAAGAATTTTTTGAACAAACAAAAAGCGGAGGCTTGATCACGCTGGAAAAAGCGGAAGTAATCAGGTACAAAGCAGGAAGGTAACAGCATTTCATAATTCATCTTAAATACTCATCAACCACAATTTACTCTTATGTATGTATTGCATCCGTGGCACGGCGCTCATTATGGCTCAGAAGCGCCGCATATCGTAAACGCACTCATTGAAATTCCACAAGGTTCCAAAACAAAATATGAACTGGATAAAAAGACCGGATTACTACGACTTGACAGGGTAATTTATTCATCATTTCATTATCCGGTAAACTATGGCTTTATTCCGCAAACCCTCGGCAAGGATGATGATCCGTTGGATATACTGGTGATGTGCTCAGAATCCATTCACCCCTTATGCCTCATAGAAGCATACGTAATCGGTAATATGCAAATGATCGATGGCGGATTGATAGATGATAAGATCATCGCTGTGGCGGCAAAAGACCCGGGTGTGAATTATATAAAAACCATGTACGATTTACCAGAGTACTTTGTAAAAGTGTTGAAAAATTATTTCGAGCAATATAAAGTGTTGGAAAATAAAAAAGTTGAGATCAACGATTTCCAGACAAAAGAAAAAGCATTCGAGATCATTAATGAGTCAATAGAATTTTATAAGGAGAAGTATGGAAGTAAACTGGTCAATAATCAATAGGCATTGGCCATTCGTCGTAAGGCAATGATAATTGAACACTATTGACTATTGACTATTGACTATTGACTATTGACCATCAAAAAAATCTTTTAATTATCCTCAGCTTATGCGTTCGCTGTTTAGTTTCCAGGTTTAAAATTCCCTGCGTATCAATTTTATCGATCCGCACTTTACCTGACGCATGAATAATTTCATGTTCGCTCAGTAAAATACCAACGTGAATAATTCGACCTTCTTCATTATCAAAAAAAGCGAGGTCGCCACAATTGGCTTCCTGTAAGAAATTTACTAACGTTCCCGTTTCTGCCTGTTGCCATGCATCCCTGGGTAAAGGCACATTCAAAAATTTATATGTCATCTGGGTGAAGCCGCTGCAATCAATTCCAAAAACCGATTTACCACCCCACAAATAAGAAGTATTCAAAAACTTAAAAGCTATCTGTTTCGCGAGCTTCTTATTAACTTCTACCTCCTCGGGATTCCAGATTTCCCCCTTAAAATGCACTGTGTTTTTTCTCCAGAAGGCTTTTCCATTCCTAAAGGCCGAAAGCAAACTTCCCATGGGTACGTGCATCACGTGGCCGTTGTATTCCACCTCGTTTACCCAGCCACCTGTAAGTTCCTTATCCACGCGGGTATATTGCTCCTCCTCTGTTTCTGCAAGATGACTAACCTGGCACCACCCTTCATAGCCGTCGTACTTCAACATAATTTTTACCCAGCCATCTTTTCCTGTTTCTTTAATAGTTGATTTTTCGCCAAATAATTGTTGCGAAACCATTTCAGATTTATGCGAAGGCTCGGCTCTCAGAGGGCTTACGGGCACGCAACACACAGTATAGTTCATGGTACTTCTTACACCTTTGTTTCCGGTGTAAATTATGGAATTTATTTATGTTTACATCTCATTTAGAAAAATGCCAATCACTTTTGATGCCGGAGAAAAATAACCACATTGACGATAATGAACTTTTAGAAAATTTCTATCGCGATCACGATAATGAGTGGCTCGGCATGTTACTCCCGCGTTATACTTTGCTGCTGCTCGGTGTTTGCATGAAGTATTTAAAAAATGAGCATGAGGCCAAAGACTGCGTGCAGCAGATCTTTTTAAAAGTGATCAACGAGTTACACAAGTACAAAGTGGAGCATTTTAAAAGCTGGATCTACATGATTGCAAAAAACCATTGCCTGATGCAGCTAAGAGGCAAAGGCAAAATGACCACCGAATTAAAAGAGCAACTGACAGCACTGCCGGATGTAGCGGTCGAGAAAAATTTGTTGATAGAAAAAGATACACTGCTCAATAAAATGTCAGAAGCAATGTTGCTGCTTAATCCCGAACAAAAAGAATGTGTAAGTTTGTTTTACCTGCAGAAGAAAACCTATGCGGAGATTTCAGCGATAACCGGCTTCACCATGCTCCAGGTAAAAAGTTATATACAAAATGGAAAGAGAAATTTACGTCTGTTAATAGAAAATAAACAATAATGGAAACATACCTTTAATTATTGATATGTGAAATAAAATGAACGACGACCTGTTAAACATATTATCCGGAGACAATGACAATATCGACAATCAGAAGTTGCTCGACTACCTCAGCAATAAACTGACGGAAGAAGAAAGATATGAGTTTGAAAAACACATGGCTGATTCCGATATGCTTAGTGATGTAACAGAAGGTCTTGAAAAATTCAAAGATAAAAAGGATGTTGCCGCACTGGTAGAGCAGCTAAATGCTAACCTGAAGAAACAACTCGAAAAAAAGAAAGGAAGAAAATTAAAAAGAGAGATTAAAAGTCCGTTATGGTTGTATTTATCGATTGTTATTCTGCTGATACTGGTCCTGATCGCATTCATCATCATAAGAAGATTTTTGGAAGATAAAGAAGACCCAAAAGCGCCTGCTTCTACCACCACCATTGTCTATCGTAAATAAAAACCCATTCAAAAATGAATGGGTTAATCTCATCTTAAAGAATATAATTTCGCTAAAAAGTTATATCGTTCATTGGGAAATAAGATGAGAATAGATAAGCAATTAGCTTACAATATTACAACTTTTTTTAATTATTCTTTAATAAATTGTTGTTTTTCTATTAAGTCTCATTCAGTTAGGATATCAAAAAACACATTGTGTTGTTTAATTTTTTTATAATGGAGCTCCGAATAAATCATACATAGAAACAAAAATCCCCCGCTTTTGGCAAGGGACTCTATTAAAGAAATAATTAATAGTATCAAACTTATTTCATCTTATCGGTAGCTTCCTTGGCCTTGTCTTTTGCCTGATCCATCATCTTGTTGCCGGTATCTTTTACCTTATCGGTGGCTTCTTTCATCTTATCTGTAGCCTGGTCCATCATTTTATTGGCGCTATCCGTCATCTTGCCACCCATGTCGTCCATCTTCATATCCATCATTTTGCCGTTGGCATCCATCATCATGCCATCATTGGCTATGCTTTCACCCTCCTTCAGCATCATCTTCCCACCGTCTTTCATGATCACTTGTCCGTCGGGCATCACTTTACAACTGTCAGTGCACATCATGGGTTGATCCATCGCAGTCCATGTACCCCCCTTCATCACCATCATTTTACCATCTTTCATCATCATCGTCCCTTCCGCTGTATTTGACATAGTCATTGAACCGCCTGTAGAATCAGCACTCATTTTTTTATCTGCCGCTGTAGAATCGGAAGCAGGAGTTGACCCGGAAGAACCGCCGTTGTCACAGGAAACAATGAAGAGCATAACAACCGCAATCGCAATAAATTTTTTCATGAGACTTATTTTAATGTTTAAAATAGATTTTGATAAGTCAAGGTAAAGCATTTTTAAAAAATAAAAAATATGTTACTTTTTCCTGAAGAAAATACGGACAGGAACGCCTGTAAAATCAAATGCTTCGCGCAATTGATTTTCAAGATAATTTTTATACGGTATTTTAATGTCATCCGGGTAATTGCAGAAAAAAGCAAACGACGGAACTGCTGTGGTTAGCTGTGTAACATATTTTATTTTAATAGGATGCCCTCTTACTACCGGTGCATGATAGGCTTCTACAGCCTTCAGCATTACCTCATTCAATTGAGAGGTAGGAACTTTCCTTTTCCGGTTTTCATATACCTTCAATGCCATTTCCATGGATTGCAGAATACGCACTTTTTCTTTTGCCGAAATAAACATGACCGGTACGTCAGTAAACGGTTCGAGCTTTTTCTTCAATTGCTTTTCATAATCTCTTGCTGTATTTGTCTGCTTTTCTACCATGTCCCACTTATTCACTAAAATCACGATGCCTTTTCCTTTCTTTACCACCTGGGAAAAAATGCTCAGATCCTGCGCGGTGATTCCATTATTCGCATCCAGTAACAGCAGGCAGACGTCCGCTTCGTCTATTGCTTTGATGGCTCGTATTACCGAATAAAACTCCAGATCTTCATTCACTTTTGTTTTACGGCGAATACCGGCGGTGTCTATTAAAATAAATTCTTTGTTGAAAAGATTATATGCTGTATGAATGGAATCTCTTGTGGTACCTGCTATATCACTTACGATAGTTCGTTCCTTGCCGGTAAGTGCATTTAACAAAGAAGATTTTCCCACATTTGGCTGGCCGATGATGGCAAATTTCGGAAGTGATTCCTCATCTTCTTCTTCCTCACGGTCAGGAATAGACGAAATTAATTCATCCAGCAACTCACCTGTACCTGTACCGCTAATAGATGAGATCGTGAACATCTTTTTAAAACCGAGACCATAAAACTCTGATGCCTCCAGCATTCTCGCATGATTATCCACCTTATTCACCACCAAATAAACAGGTTTGGGTGAACGACGTAGCATTTCTGCCATTTCCTGGTCGAGATTAGTAATGCCGGTAGTGACATCAGCCATAAAAATGATGGCATTCGCTTCTTCTATGGCGATATGAACCTGCTTGCGGATTTCTTTTTCGAAAACATCATCACTGTGTGCAACAAAGCCGCCGGTATCAATTATATTAAAGGTTTTACCAGCCCAGTCTGCTACACCATACTGACGGTCTCGTGTGACACCACTCATGTCATCCACGATGGCCTTGCGTTGTTCCAACAGGCGATTGAAAAGAGTGCTTTTACCTACATTAGGTCTCCCTGTTATTGCAACGGTATACGACATTGATTGGTGTAAATTAGAACCGCAAAGGTATTATTTATGAAACTTGAACGGTTGCTTTTAATTTTTTTATATCATCAAAAAATCCGGGGTAAGATTTTTTTACCGCTTCTGCATCATGAATGACGGTATTACCTTTCGCCTGTAATGCAGCAACAGCACAGGCCATAGCGATCCGGTGATCATTATGTGATGAAACCTTAGCGCCCTTTACACCCTTGTTACCCTTTATCAGCATCAGGTCGTTCTTCAATTCCACGGCAACGTTCATTTTGACAAATTCGGATTGCAGGGTTTTGGCGCGATTGCTTTCTTTATGCAGCAACCTGTTCACCCCTTTGATGGTGCTGGTACCTTTGCAATATGCAGCCAATGCTACCAATGGAGGAAAGAGATCAGGAGAATCGGTGGCATCAAAATCAAATGCATTCAAATTCTTTTTGGAAACCTTCACTTCATTATTGGTTATTTTCAAGCCGGCACCACATTCTTCAAGTGCATTGATAATTCTTTTGTCGCCCTGCGCAGAATTGATCATCGCACTTTTCACGGTTACTTCTCCCGCAATGGCTCCACTAACCAACAGAAATGCAATATTGCTCCAATCGCCTTCCACCGTGTATTTCACACTGTGGTCGGCATATTTTCTTCTGGGCAAAATATTGAACTTTTCGTAATGATCATTTTCTATTGCAAAACCAAAATGCTGCAAAATATCCAAAGTGAGATCTATGTAAGGCTTACTGGTAAGATTATTCACTTTAATGCTCACCGGAGTTTTGCAGGCTTTTGCAAAAGCCATCAGCAGGCCCGTTAAAAACTGTGAACTCAATGATCCGTCTACCGTAATATTCTTCGGCTTCAATGGTCCTTGTATAAATAAAGGAATTTTTCCGTCATTAGTTTGTACATCTACGCCCAATTGAGGAAACACATCTTCAAAAAAATCCACTGGCCGTGTTAAAATGCTCCCTTCACCCGTAAGCGTAATTTCATGCTTAAACAACGCCGCCAACGGCGCAAACATTCTAAGTGACAAACCGCTTTCACCAACAGAAATAACCGAATGTTTTCCCGGATAGGTTGAGGAAAAAAGATATTCATTTGAAGTGATCACCACCTGCTTTTTACTTACCTCAACAGTTGCGCCCAGCTTTTTTACAATATCCATTGCAGCCTGCTCATCATTGCTTTTACCCGCATTATCAATAATAGTAGTACCCTTGTTAATTAATGCTGCTGCACAGGCGCGTTGCATACAACTCTTCGATGGCGGAGCCTGTAGGCTCCCGGAAATAACTGATGGAGAAATAGCAACTACCACTATATACTATTAAAAATTTTATGTAATTGATCAAGGGGAACAGATTTCACTGAAGCATGGCCGATCGAATTGAGTACTACAAAATTCATGCTGTCACCGGCCTTCTTTTTATCGTGCACCAATATTTTCCACGTTTCATCTTTATCAAACGGATAAGACACGGGCAGATCATATTGCTGAAGAAGATCGATCACCTGCTGTGTATATTTTTTATCAAAGTTGTTGATGAGTTCAGAAATTTTGCAGGCAGCATGCATTCCGATACTGATGGCTTTTCCGTGAGCCAGACCGGTTGTGTTTTCGATAGCATGACCAATGGTATGCCCGAAATTCAATAATTTTCTATCTCCTTTCTCAAATTCATCCTGGCGTACGATTCTCAACTTGATCTTTGCGTTTCGCTGAATCAATGCACAAACCTCCTTCTTCCTATTTCGGTAATAGTTTATTGAATGCAGTCGCAATTCTTTAAACATTGTAGCATCTCGTATGCATGCGTGTTTTATGATCTCCGCAAAACCGCTTTGCCACTCATTTTCCGGTAGTGTATTTAAAAAAATTAAATCTTGTAAAATAAACGCTGGTTGCCTGGTAACACCCACAATGTTTTTATACACTCCCACATCTATACCGTTTTTACCACCGATACTGGCATCGGCCAAAGCGAGTAATGTGGTTGGAATAAAGCCAAACTTAATTCCCCGCATATAGATGCTTGCTACAAAACCTGTAATATCGGTAACAACACCTCCGCCAACACCAACCAATGTTGTCTTCCTGTCCGCGTCAAGTTCTATCAGTTGCCGGGCAATATTATCAATGGTCGATTGAACTTTATATGCTTCTCCTGCCTTTAAGACAATCGTTTTATAATGTCTGAATCTTTTTTGATGCGCAGCAAAAACATTCTCGTCCGTAATCAAAATAGCATTCTCTACATCAATAATTTCTTTGAGATGGGAAATGCCTCCGGCAAAATAAATATCTGTGGAAGCGTTGGAAAATTTAAAAATTTGTTTCGTCATGTTTCCCCTAAAGAAAATAAAAAATTAAGAAAAGATTTTTGAGATCCGGATTTATGCGCTTACCTGAGCTGGGAATCAGTCATTCATTATTTTATTCTGATGATTGATACTTTCCATATGCACCGCATCAAAATATTTGGTGATAAATTCTTTGCTAAGTCCGATCTTTTCGCCTCTTGCAAAAGCCTTTGCCAGTATATCATTCCAGCGGTTGGTTTGCAGAATGGTGATATTATTATCCTTTTTGTATTGGCCAATCTTATCTGCCACCTTCATTCTTTGTCCGAGCAACATCATCAATTCGTCATCAATATGATTGATTTGTTCTCTCAGTTTTGCCAATGCCGTCTGAAATTCTTTTTCATCAGTAGTTTCTGCACGCCAGATCAGGTGGTCCAGCATTTCCGATAACTTTTCAGGTGTTATCTGCTGCTTCGCATCGCTCCAGGCATTATCCGGATCAATATGCGTTTCTATCATCAATCCGTTAAAATCAAGATCGATACTTTTCTGTGCAGTTGACTGTAACATCGTTCTGTTGCCGCAAATATGCGAAGGATCACAGATCAATAACATGTCCGGGAACCGGCGTTTCATTTCAATTGGCAAATGCCACATGGGCGCATTGCGATATTCTGTGTTACCATAATTAGAAAAGCCACGGTGAATCATGCCTATTTGTTTCACTCCTGCTTTTTGCAAACGTTCAATCCCGCCACTCCACAGTTCAAGGTCTGGATTGATCGGATTTTTTATTAAAACAGGAACATCTGTTCCACGCAGTGCATCACAAACTTCCTGCACGCTGAAAGGATTTACCGTAGTACGTGCCCCGATCCATAGCATGTCTATATCAAAGTGCAATGCATCTTCCACATGCTTTGCAGTGGCAACTTCTACGGTGATGGGCATGCCCGTTATTTTCTTTGCCTGCACCAACCAGGGCAATCCTTTCATACCGATTCCTTCAAACATTCCGGGTTTGGTTCGCGGTTTCCATATGCCGGCGCGAAGTATGTCTACTTTTCCTGTTTTGGCCAGTCGTGTCGCAGTTTCTACTACCTGTTCTTCTGTTTCTGCGCTGCAGGGGCCGCTGATGACGAGCGGGCGTTTATTCCATTTTTCCTGCATTATTTCTTTCATTGTTTTTGTCTCTGTTTGCATGGTAAAATTAAATTTTAAAAATAGTTTAATTATCGTAATTAAGATTTATTCAACAGCATTTCATTTATTTAATAATTCTCCCGATCTGGTTTGCGTGCTCCATAAGTTCATTTAAAAAATTCATATTCTCTTTTTCCAATGCGCTTTTAAATTTTCTCAATTGAGTAATATGTTCGTTCAAAACATCCAGCACATTTTCTTTATTCTGCATAAAAATAGGAGCCCACATGGCAGGGCTGCTTTTTGCCAGGCGAACGGTGCTCTCGAAACCACCGCCCGACAGTTCGAATATCGCTTCATCTTCTTTTTCCTTTTCCAGGACAGTATTGGCCAGGGCAAAGGAAGTAATGTGCGAAATATGACTCACATAGGCAGCATGTACATCGTGATTTTCGGGCTCCATGTATGTGATATGCATGCCAAGCTCCTTATATATCGATTCCACTTTTTGTACGGCGTCTTCATCACTCTTATCCCGCTCACAAATCACGCACGACCGCCCTTTGAAAGCACCGTGCACAGCGGCCTCCGGGCCACTGTATTCCGTTCCCCACATTGGATGGGTAGCAACAAATCTTCTGCGCATAGGATGATCCTTTAGTGCACTGCATAAGGCAAATTTTGTGGACCCGGCATCTGCTACAATCTGTTTATCGTTTATCAGCTCCATCACCTGCGCTATTACCGGAATCGTAACATCCACAGGAATGGCCACATAAATAAAATCACTTTGCTTCACAGCATCTTCTAACGGCAACGCATAATCGATAATTCCCAGTTGCTTTGCCTTTTCTTCACTCTCTCTTGTTCTGCTCACACCAATTATTTTTTTTGCAAACCCCTTGTCTTTCATCGCCATTGCTAATGAGCCGCTTATCAGCCCCACTCCTACTATAGTTACGTTATTGAACATTGATTATTTGTTGATTGAAGATTTGTTGATTTGTGACTGCGAAATCATCCCGGTAATTCGTTCAATTGCTTCTAAAAATTTTTCTTCCTTCGTGCATAAACTCACGCGGATATATTTATTACCTGCATCACCAAAAATTCCTCCGGGAGTAATAAATACATTCGCATTATACAAGACCTTATCACTTAATTCAAAACCATCTTTATAATCGTCCGGAATGGCGGCCCACACGAACATTCCTGCCTGAGTGGTAACATAAGAACACTGCAGCAGGTCGAGCAATTGAAAAACTTTTGCTCTCCGCCCGGAATAGATTGCATTCAACTCATCATGCCAATCCTGCCCCAGCTCCAAAGCCTTTGCTGCAGCCAGTTGTACCGGAAGAAACATGCCGCTGTCCATATTGCTTTTGAAGCGAAGTACTTCATCGATCCTTTCTTTTTTTCCACAAAGCATACCCACACGCCAGCCGGCCATATTGTGGCTTTTGCTAAACGAGTTCAATTCTATCACCACATCTTTTGCACCTCCAACACTGAGCAAACTCAATGGTGTTTTATTTAAAATAAAACTATATGGATTATCGTGGCATAAAAGAATATCATGCCTTTTCGCAAAAGCCACCAGCTTTTCAAACAATGATACAGTTGGCAACTGTCCCGTCGGCATCTGCGGGTAGTTCACAAACATCAGTTTCACCTTCGACAAATCCGATTTTTCCAGTTCATCAAAGTCCGGAAACCAGTTGTTTTCATTTTTCAGCGTATAGGCTTGCACGTTAGCTCCTGCGATAGTCGCTGCGCTTTTGTAAGTTGGATAGCCCGGATTGGGAATTAAAACAATATCCCCCGGGTTGATGTAAGTCATGCAAATGTGCATAATGCCCTCCTTGCTTCCGATCAGCGGAAGGACTTCGGTTTCGGGATTGAGATCCACATCGTACCATTTTTTGTACCAGGCGCTGATTGCGTTTCGCAGCACCGGGCTTCCCTTATAATTCTGGTATGCGTGTACGTTTGCTCTTGCCGATTCTTCCTGCAGCACTTTTATTACGGAAGGATGCGGTGGCAGATCGGGGCTTCCGATGCCGAGGTTAATCACATTTTTCCCTTCCTTATTCATAACATCTATTTCTCTCAATTTTTGAGAAAAATAATATTCGCCTACTCCGTTTAATCTTGCTGCTAATTCCATCATTTCCCTTTTTTGTATACGCCATATATTTTCAACTCTTCAGTAATTGGCGTTATATTTTTTATCACTTTATTAAATTGATCAATGGTCTCAAACTCCATATCCGCATGAAATGAATATTTCCAGTCGCTGCCCGGAATAGGAAATGATTGCAGCTTGCTGAGATTGATATCACCATCTGCAATTTTGGTAAGCACCCTCGCGAGGCTTCCTTTGGAATGATCTGTTTTAAAATTGACAGATGCCTTATTGGCATCAGGAATTTCCTTTACCGATTCCGGTCTTTCAAGTACTAAAAATCTTGTATAGTTATTTTTAAGCGTGTGGATGTTGGGAGCAATAATATTCAGTTCAAATAATTCTGCTGCAAGTTTGCTTGCAATCGCTGCCACATGTTTGCTCCTGTGTTGATGAACATGCTTTGCGCTGAGGGCAGTATCTTCTGTTTCTATGAGCTTCCAGTTATACTTTTCGAGATAATTGGTGCATTGCAACAGCGCCATCGGATGAGAATGTACCTCCCGAATATCCTCCAGGGTAACACCCGGATTTACTAAAAGGTTTTGCTGGATCCGCAAATAGATTTCTCCAACGATTTTTAGGTGACTTTTCTGAAGAAGATTATAATTGGGGAGAATGCTCCCGGCCAATGAATTCTCGATAGCCATAACGCCACCGTCACTGCTGCTTTTGTCAGAAGCTATATTAATCACTTCGCGGAAAGTGGTGCAGCAAATAATTTCAACATCAATGCCGTAAAATTCCTGTGCTGCCATTTGGTGGAAGCTACCTTCAAAGCCCTGGATAGATACTTTCTTGTTCATTGCCTAAAACAAGAATCCCGGCTTTTGCCGGGATTCTCTATGTTATTTTCTGTTTTAAAGTTTTAACAAAAGCATCCCGGACTATTTTTAAAATAGTAGTTAAAATAAAAAAAGAAGTATGCTCTTGTTGTGTTCATTTTTTAATTAAGTGGTCAAAAGTAAGGATGGGATTTCAAATTTCCAATCATTTTTTTTCATAAAAAGAAAAAAATATGATTTTTCTTTACCATAAATGCAAAGAAGAAGGTATTTTAAATTAAAAACCGCTCCTGTAGTGGAACGGTTCTTAGATTGCTTGTCAAATAAAAATTTGATATGAGACTAATACCAAAATTATTTTTTTGTAGTGTCTTTAGCCATTTTAGTGGTGTCAGCAGACATCTTAGTGGTATCAGCAGACATCTTTGTGCTGTCTGAAGCCATCTTAGTGGTGTCAGCCGACATAGTAGATGTTGAATCTGAACCAGATGTTGATTCGGTAGAACCACCACCACAAGCTGCTAAAAATGCAGACATAGAAACAATTACCAATAATTTTTTCATTTTACTAAATTTAGATTTTTAAAATTAATTTAAGTTTTATACCATTTTTGCAGGAAAGTAACCCTCTGCTGAAAAAATTTTTTCAATTTATTTTTTGGGTTACTTTTCCACATTAACAAGTATTAATTATAACCTGGTGAGTATAGAAACAGAAAAAGCGCTTTTAGAAGGTCTTGCCGGCCATGATAAGGGTGCCATTGAGACCATTTACAAGGAAAACTATTCTGTGATTCAGGCTTTTATAGTAAAGAATAACGGTTTTCCGGATGATGCGAGGGATATTTTCCAGGAGGCAATGATAGTTCTTTTTGAGAAGGCAAAGTCGAAATCATTTGTACTAACCTGTCAGATTAAAACATATTTATATTCTGTCTGCAGGAGGTTATGGCTAAAAAAACTGCAGCAGCAAAATAAAAATTATCCTTCATTCGAATTACTTGAGGAAACCGTACCTGTTGAAGAAGACCTTGAAACTTATGAAAAGATAGATAACGATTTTAAGCTGATGGAACATGCGCTGATGAAATTAGGCGAACCGTGCAAGGGAATCCTCGAAGCGTACTATGTGCAAAGAAAGTCGATGCCGGAAATAGCAGAAGCCTTTGGGTATACTAATGCAGACAATGCAAAAACCCAGAAATATAAATGCCTCATGCGGCTAAAAAAGATATTCTTTGCCCAATATAAAAACGGTGAATAAAATTTACGACAATGGACGACACATTACTTTTAGATGCGATTGAGAGATACCGGAACGGTGAAATGTCTCCGAAAGAAATTACCTTTTTTGAGGAACTGCGAAAAAACGACGCGGAAATAGATCAGTTAGCTGTAGAACATATGGCTTTCTTAAGCCAATTGGAGAAGCATGGTGAAATAGCAGCTTTTAAGCAAGAAATGCATGAGGCTGAGAACAAACTGACCGATGAAGGTGTTATCTCCGCAGATAAAACAAAAGGTAAGTCTACAGTAGTTTACCTGTGGACGAGGTACAGAAAAATCATTGGTGTTGCTGCTGCCATCGCAGGAATTGTTTCTATTTCAACTGCAACTTTTGTTTCGAGATATTCTTCGGAGAAAAAAGTTCAGGAGGATATACAACCATTAGTTGATCGCCAGATGAATGCAGTTAACAACCGCCTTAAGAAGCTGGAAACGCAGATAAGCATAGCCTCTTCCGCAAATAAAACAACTCCCGCAAAACGCACATTTGAAGCTAACTTCAGGGCAACAGGCTTTTTAATTGATGGAGACGGTTACCTTGTTACCAATGCGCACGTGGTTGACAATGCCCGAAATATTATCGTGGAGAATAAAAAAGGAGAACAATTCATTGCAACGGCTATTTATGCGGACAAGCCAACCGACCTGGCGATTCTGAAAATCACAGACACGACCTTCAAAAAAGTGAGTGGACTTCCCTATACTTTCTCCAAAAGCACTTCTGAATTAGGCGAGCATATTTTTACACTCGGTTATCCGCGTGAAGAAATTGTTTATAGCGAAGGATATCTGAGCGCCAAATCGGGTTACTATGGTGACACAACTGAGTACCAGGTAAGCATGTCGGTAAACCCCGGTAACAGCGGCGGCCCTGTAATTAATAAAAGCGGAGAAGTAATTGGGATAATAAGCAGTAAGGAGACAAACGCAGACGGGGTAGTGTTTGCTATAAAATCAAAAAATATCTACACCGCGCTAAAACAACTGGACGATAGCAATTCTATAAAATTACCTTCTGTAAATACACTTAAGAACCTCGACAGGATGCAGCAAATTCCTAAGCTGGAAGACTATGTGTACATGGTGAAAGGCAACTAAGATCACAGATTTTTTAAAGTGAAGTGTGCGAATTCATGATTTATAGGATTCTATATGTCCACCAATTTACAGTTAAGTAATTAACTGATAAGTTATCCAATCAGCTCCATAACGTAGACGGGTATACGCCGTTTTGAATTAAAGCCTGAATACTCGCCTTTACTCCCGGCGCATCTTCTTTATACGTCACACCAAACCATTGAGCGCTGGTTTCAATAATCCTTATGATTCCATTCATGTCTTTTATAAAAGCATCTCCCACTATCGGAATGAAAAATTCCGCCTTGGGGTTATCTCCTTTTTCCTTAAGAAATTTTTTGAATAGCTTTTCAATGTAGGCGTATGCATCAGGATGAAAACACCAGAAGTTCATACTTACAGGGGTATTAGACGGCAACTCAGTTTTCACATTATTTTCTTCGTACACAATCTTATTTCCTTCGGGATAAATTTTTACGCGTTCAACGATACCAATCAAATTGTGATTCTTATCTGCCTCGCAAACACCACGGCTTACGGTTCCGTTTTCTGATAATGTTTTGGAAAGCTGGTAACCGATAATGCTCCACACTTTTGAAGATACCCCTGTTTGTAAAAATTGAGCGGCTTTTTCAAATGCGTCCCGGCCATAAAAATCATCCGCATTGATTACGGCGAATGGGTCATGTACTGCATCTCTTGAACAAAGCACAGCATGCGCCGTGCCCCAGGGTTTGGTTCTTGCTGCCGTTGATTTAAAGCCGTCAGTAAATGAATCCATTTCCTGCATCACATATTCCGTTTCTATTTTACCTTTCAGCTTCTTCTCAAATATTTCTTTGAAAATATCGGCAAAATCTTTGCGGATGATGAAAACAATTTTCCCAAAGCCACATCTTATGGCATCGTAAATAGAATAGTCAATGATGGTTTCACCGGAAGGGCCGAAAGAATCCATTTGCTTGATGCCGCCGTAACGGCTTCCCATACCGGCCGCGAGAATTACGAGTGTTGGTTTCATGAAGAATGACGAATTAGTTGTTTGAATTTGGGGGTCATAGAAGGATCGCACGTGCTTATTCTTTCACCAATACGAACTTTTATAATTTGCAGCGAAAATAATAACATTATTCCTTTGTCACAAATAACGAACCTCCTTGCCATTAATAGTGATATACCAACGACAGAATTAGGTGATGAATTGTACAGGGAAAAGAATATTTCACTGTCCCTCCTTCGGCTGGACAAGATTCATCCTGTCATTTCTGGCAATAAGCTTTTTAAGCTGTACCATTTTTTGGAGGATACACTCCTGTCCAATCATCGCCGGATCATCACATTTGGCGGTGCATATTCGAATCATCTTTCTGCCACTGCCTTTGCATGCAATCAGCTCAACATAGCATGTGTAGGATATGTTCGTGGAGAGAGACCGAAAATACTTTCACATACGTTGGAGTTTTGCGTTCAAAATAAAATGCGCCTTGAATTTTTAGATCGCCATACCTATTCTCATGCTTATGAAAAAAAATTTACGGAGTCATTGGTTCATAAATTTGGCGAACATACCTTAATCCCCGAAGGAGGTTTTTCCCTAAAAGGAAGGGAAGGCGCAAAACTTATTTGGAATTATATCCAACCAGGAAAATATTCGCACATTTGTTGTGCTATAGGAACAGCTACAACTGTTGCAGGGCTCATTAAAGGCAATCATCACGGAGCTACTATTGTTGGCATTCCTGTATTAAAAGGTCTAAAAGATATGCAACGGAGATTTGAAGATCTAAATTTATCTGTAGTAAAAAGCTGCGATATCATTCAGGATTATCATTTCGGCGGCTACGCCAAAAAAAATAATGAACTGTTGTCATTCATCAATTCATTTTATGATAAACATAATATTCCTCTTGATTTCGTGTATACGGGGAAGATGATGTTTGGCATAATAGACCTGGCCACAAAGAATTACTTTCCCCGGGATTCCAACATCCTTTGCATTCATACGGGCGGGCTACAGGGGAATGACTCATTGAAAAAAGCCTCACTTCATTTTTAAATAATACTATTGGCTGAATCCGTAAGTTATCATTACACCTGCATGACACATCTCATATACCCGGCACATTTGAAAATGTCGTTTCATAGCTGCATTCAGCTTATTTTTGCGCACTGAAAACAGATGAAGTTGCTTGCGAAAATAAAGAATTGGGAACACTGGCCTTTCAAACTTCTCTATGCGCCCATTACGCCTGTTTGGTTATGGTATGTGATCCGTTCGCGCTCTATTTGGTTTTTCACTCCCAGCAATCCCCGGCTCACGTTTGGAGGAATGGAAGGAGAACCCAAAAAGGAAATGCATGAGCTGTTGCCAAAACATTTGTGCCCATCTTTTTTTAACGTATCACCCGGCGAAAGTTTCTCAAACATCATCAAACAGTTAAAGGAAAGAAATATAGGCTATCCCTTAATTGTGAAGCCTGAAGTAGGCGGGCAGGGAATCTTGTTCAGAAAAATCAATAACGAAAATGAATTGCGTAAATATCACGAACTGGTACCCGTAGAATATTTCATCCAGGAATTTATTAAATACCCCGTAGAAGTAAGTCTTTTTTACTACCGGTATCCCGGTGAGTCAAAAGGTGTGATTACTGGTTTTTTACAGAAGATTCCTATGCAGGTATCCGGCAACGGCGAACACACGATCAAAGAATTGATCATGATGAACCCGAAAACAGCAAAGCGGATAAAGGAAATTGAAAACAAACACGCAGCCAATCTAAGCAAAGTGTTGGCAGAAGGCGAAACTTATATGCTGAGCCATGCTGCTAATCACAATCGCGGGGCCCGCTTTGTTGATTTGAAAGACGAAATTGATGACAACCTTGTAAGCATTTTGGATCATATCAGTCTTTCGATTAACGATTTTTTTTATGGCCGATACGATATCATGTGCAACAGCGTTGAAGATTTAAAACAGGGGAAAAATTTTGTAATACTGGAGTACAATGGTTGCGGCGCTGAGCCCAATCATTTTTACGATACCGGGTATACACTGATCAATGCATGGAAGGAAATATTAAAACACTGGAAAGTATTGTTCCGTATCAGTAATATGAATAACAAGGCCGGAATTGAATACTGGCCTGCATCGAAAGGGTTTCGTTTTTTAAGAGATACCCGGAAATATTATAAAAAGATTAAAGAAGCTGATGAAAGAATTCCTTAAATTTCAACTAAACTCGCATTAGAAACTGTACAAAATGAAAAGAATATTACCTCTATTGCTACTCGCTCTTTCTTCGTCCGTACTTGCGCAAAAATATACGCCGCAGGATGACGGAAGTAAGGTGCATTTCAACATCCGGAACTTTGGTATAAAAACGGGGGGACAATTGTCGGGTTTAAAAGGTGAAGTCATTTTCTTTACCACAGATCTTACAGCATGCAGTTTTAACGTATCTGTAGATGTATCAACGATCGATACCGACAGTGACAGCCGCGACAGAAGCCTGAGGAGTGATGAATATTTTGACGCAGAGAAATATCCTCAGATCACCATTGTTTCTACCAAAATTGATAAAACCAACAAAACAGACCAGGGATATTATTATTTCACCGGCAACCTGACTATTAAAGGAGTTACCAAACAAATTGCTTTTCCATTTCATGTTGAAAAAGTAAATGACGATTATTTATTCACCGGCGAATTTTCCATCAACAGGCTCGACTATGGTGTTGGCAGCAGCAGCGCTGTGCTAAGCAATACAGTAGACGTATCTTTATCAGTGCTTGCCAAAAAGAGTTAATCTTTCTTTATGCCTCTTGCAAAAGTTTTTTTCTGGGGATTGATCGTAAGTTTTCTCGGTACTCTTCCCCTGGGAACATTAAACGTGGCTGCCATGCAAATAAGCGTGGAAGAAAACATTCGCAACGCCCTGTATTTCTCTGTCGGCTCTTTATTAACCGAGATGGCTTATGTGCGGATTTCATTGGTTGGCATCAATTGGGTACGCAAACAAAAGGTATTGTTTAAGTGGATGGAATGGATCGCATTGGGAATTGTTCTGGCACTGGCAGCGGGAAGTTTTATTGCCGCTATGCATGAGCATCACTCCAAAAATGTGATGCTGGATAACCATATGAATCGCTTCCTGCTTGGATTAATGCTAAGCGCCATCAGTCCGATGCAGATCCCTTTTTGGTTCGGATGGAGTACCATCCTTTTTCAAAAAAATATTCTGCAACCTAAAAATTCTTTTTACAATTTTTATATCGTTGGCATCGGCATCGGCACATTAGCAGGAAACAGCGTTTTTATATTTGGCGGAAAATTTATTGTACAAAAGCTGGATACCAATCAAAATATCATCAATTGGGCTATCGGCGGCATCTTTGCACTTACGGCTGTAATTATGCTTATCAAAATACTCCTGAATAAAGGCGCGTCAAAGAAGATTGATGAAATGAAAGAGGCGGTATAAAGACTAAACTGACATCAGGCAAAAAAGCAGCAGAAATCCGGGTGGGCAATAATTGATTCCTGCAAGTCTCTAACTTTGATTTATTAATTCAGCATGCGAAAATTTGAAGATACATACCGGCATAAAGGAATGCGCAAAAAGCTCATCGATACCATCAGGAAAAAGGGGATTACTGATGAGCGCGTATTGGATGCCATGATGCAGATTCCCCGGCACTATTTTCTTGATACGGCACTTGATCATATTGCTTATGAAGACAGGGCATTTCCCATTGGCGAAGAACAAACAATTTCACAGCCATACACTGTCGCTTACCAGACACAGTTGTTGGAAGTGCATCCATACGAGAAGATCCTGGAGATCGGAACGGGCAGCGGTTACCAGGCCTGCGTGTTAGCTGAAATGGGCGCTAATGTATATACCATTGAGAGACAAAGACGATTATTTGAACAAACCAAAAATTTTGTTTTAAAAAATAAATACCCTGCTATAAGATTTTTTTATGGTGATGGGTTTGAAGGCTTACCCACCTTTGCCCCTTTTGATAAAATATTGATTACTGCGGCGGCGCCATATATTCCACCAAAATTAATTGAACAATTAAAACCTGATGGCAAAATGGTTTTACCGCTCGATGATGAAGGCTTTCAAAAAATGATTCGTATTACGAAGCTCCGGGATGAAAGTATCGAAGAAGAAACATTCGCCAACTTCTCCTTTGTGCCAATGCTGAAGGGAAAGAATTAGTGACTATAAATTATCAATTATTCGGGCGGCCCTGTTTGCAATATTATCCCAATAAAAATACTGAAAGAATTCGTCCGGTATTGTTTCTTTTGTTTTTGAAGCAGTGATCATTTTTTCAGAAAATGATTTCCAGTCATCGTTAGCAACCAGCAATAATTTTCCGTTACAAATTTTTTCGTCCACGCCAATGGCGCCATTGATGGTTGATACAGCATTCAGATTAAATCCCAATGCCTCCACCAATTTTGTTTTAATGCCTCCGCCATCTGTGACTGCATTAATAAAAACATCAGTTCCCTTGAAGTAAAGATCAATATCCTCTACAAAGCCTGCATATATGATATTAACGTTTTCGTATTCGTTCAGATCTTTCATGCCGGCAGGAAGGCCTTTTCCGCAAATCAGAATTTTATAAGGCAGCTTATTTTTTATAAACTGTGGATTGATCTTCTCCAAAATAATCTTCACTGCATCCAGGTTGGGTTTGTAATTTAATGCACCATTAAAAAGATATAAAACTGCATTTGGGCTCAGTGAGTATCGGGTCAACAATTCTTCTCTCGCCAGTCGTCTTTCATCCTGCGCTGGTGGCTGATTCCACGAAATGCCAAACGTGACCACAGCCACTTTGTCCTTTTCAATTTTATAATCATTAATAAAATATTGCCTGTCGCTTTCTGTTTTGCAAAAAGTAAAACCGGCATGCCTGTGTACATATTTTTCGTAGCGCCACATCATTTTCCACCACCATTTACCCGTGCTCTTGAATCTCTCCGATTCTATATTATGTGAATGAACAATGAGTTTTACCCTGCAAAATCTTTTAAGCAACAATGCCAGCCATCCGAAGTACGGATGTTCAACGATTATATGCGATATCTTATTTTCCCTGATAATTCTTTTGCAAAGACTGAAGTAAAAAATATTTATATATCTGAGTCTGCTATCGCTAAACTTATTAAAAACCTTATACGGCGCGGCCGTTGGGTCATTGGCACGAACTGTCAGGCAAAACACATTTTCATGTCGCGAAAGATTTTCATAGAAATTGGCAATACCTTTCTGTCCGCCGAATTTTGCAGGGAAAATTTTGTAAGAAACAATACACAACACATTTGCCATCAGCAGAAAACTTTTAATACGACAAATTAATATTATTTTGGTGTAGAATCCGGAAATGATTTTTTATGAGAATAGTTTCTTTTTTTTCAAGGTTTGCAATCATATGTAATGGCTCGTTCGTGATCTATCTGATCTTAAAAGGGATCGAATTGAACAGACATTTATCCGGCAAAGGTGACGTATCAGTACCTGTACCTTTTTTGAAGGACATCATCATCACACTTGGTATAAGCTCATTTTTCATAAATGCAGCAATGCTTATCTGGTATATTATTTTGCTGGTCAGCGGTAAAAGAAAATCGATACCTGTATGGCTGGCGGTCGTAAATATAGCTTTCCTCATTTTTCAATTCTGGTATTTTTTCATAAAAAATGCCACAATATGATCAACAAGATAAAAGAGGTTTTATCATCCTTCGTTTAGAACACATTCCGGTTGCTCATCAGTATTTTTCTTTGAGAATTTTTGCGACCGTTCTGTCAATTGGTAGTGTAACACTCTCTTCAGAAAATTTTTCCCAATCAATAAAACGAAATGTTTCGATCTCATTTGCTTCCTGATAAATTTTTAGCTGCTCCTCATCAAAATCAAATTCTTTTGTACGAAGCGGAACAGTGATGGGCTCTAATGCTGCTGCAAAATAATAGATGGAGATGATCTGGTGCTCCGGATTGAAAGCGCTCATTTGAAAATAATCTGTAGTATAAATATGATCCTCAACCTGCACTTCAAGATTCATCTCTTCCCTGAATTCACGCTTCAGGCAATCTCTTGTACCCTCGCCGAATTCCAGTCCGCCACCCGGAAATTTTGTATAATAACTGCCTCTTATAAATTCATCGCTCACCAACACTCTTTTACCATCATCTAACAGTATACCATACACGCGGATATTGAACATCGCTAAATATTTATTTCTTTTTCTCCTTTAAAAACCAATTCGGCAGGACCACACAACCAGATGTTCCGGAATTCCTGGTCTCCCATTTTTTCATATTCCACACTCAATCTTCCGCCCAGGGTTTGCACTTCTACCCTGTTAAATCCATTATCGTTATGTGCTGAAATCAGTGCTGCTGCCGTTACACCGGTACCGCAACTATAGGTTTCATCTTCCACCCCCCGTTCATAAGTTCTTACGTAAATCGTATCATCATCTATTGTTTCTACAAAGTTTACATTGATGCCTTCTTCCGCAAACTCCTTACTATAGCGTATTTCACGACCCTCAGTCACCACGTCAATTTGTCTCGCATCACTTACAGGTTTCACATAATGTGGCGATCCCGTATTCAACACGAAATGCATATGATCGTATTCCACTTCATTCACATCTTTCATTTTAAGCCGCACTTCACCATTCAGATCTATTTCCCCTTCATGAGCACCATCAATAGCGATAAAATGATATTTACTTTTCTTAATACCCAGCGTCGATGCAAATTTCAAAATGCATCTTCCGCCATTGCCACACATAGAACTGATGTTGCCATCCGAATTATAATAAGCCATTTCAAAATCATATCCCTGTTTTTCACCCAACAACATTAACCCATCTGCACCGATCCCAAAGCGTCGATGGCAAAGAAAATTTACCTGTCTTGCGGTAAGTTCATAAAGGTGATTCCGGTTATCAATCAGTATGAAATCATTTCCTGTACCCTGGTACTTATAAAATTCAAGTTTCATTTTATACTATTTCAGAAATTATTTCCAATGTTTTGATAATTAATTTTTCGACGGCCGCAGCACCATTTGCGCTGAAGGTTTTGCTGATGCGATTGGCCACAATGGCATTCAACGAAATGCAATGATGCTGCAAAGCCTTGCCCAATCCGTAGATAGCAGATGTTTCCATTTCAAAATTAGCGATCCGGTATTGTCCGAATTTAAAATCGGTTAGCCGGTCAATCAGTTGCGGATTGGAAATTCCTAAACGCAACACTCTTCCCTGCGGCCCGTAAAAGCCAGGGCACGTCACCGTAATGCCATGATGATACCCCGCAACAAAATTTTTCATGAGCGAAATAGATGCCCCCGCAATATAAGGATAACTGACCCTTCCGTGCAATTGTGTTTGTGTTACGAATGAATGCAGCAGTTGCTTTTCTTCTTCATTGTTGTCGGTCAAATAAAAATTGAGCAAATTGTCAATACCAATGCCATGTGTACCGGCAACAAAACTATCCACAGGTATGTCGGCCTGCAGGGAGCCGGACGTTCCAATGCGGATTATATTTAAATGCTGTAGCTGATTTTTTATCATTCTCGTTTCAAAATCTATATTCACTAAAGCATCCAGCTCATTTAAGACTATATCGATGTTATCGGTGCCAATGCCCGTACTTACTACCGAAATTCTTTTTTTCCCCATCCGTCCCGTGTGTGTTATAAATTCGCGATGGCTTCGCTGTATCTCGATCATGTCAAAGTGCTTGCTTACCTCTTTTACGCGGTCAGGATCTCCCACGGTGATGACTGTGTCAGCAACTTCTTCCGGTCTCAGGTCAAGATGATAAATGGCCCCCCGGTCAGTAATGATCAATTCAGATGGTGCAATAGATTGCATAAATATGTCTTCGGTTTTCAATGATTTAAAAATAAATTTATTTTCATAAACAACATCACGGTGATTTACGGCGTTAAAGTTCGCCAAAAAAAATTTTATTACTTTTGTGCGCCCAAAAATGGTCCTGTGGCCGAGTGGCTAGGCAGAGCTCTGCAAAAGCTTCCACAGCGGTTCGAATCCGCTCGGGACCTCCTGAACGTTATGAAACCCGCTTCACCAGCGGGTTTTTTGTTTAATCAAAACGAAAAGGTTATGGAAATTGTTTTATGCTTATTGCAAGAATGATCAATTCGGAAAAGGAACCAATTGATGATCACTGGTCAGCAGTATTTTCTGAAATCGGGTTGCCGCACAATATTCCCGAAGCGGTACTGACCGGTATTGAAGAATTTTCACACATCGAAATCATTTTTTATTTTGATAAGACCGATGCTTCAAAAATTTCTTTTGCAGGTCATCCGGGGAAACAGCAATTATCCAAACATGGACATTTTTACTCAAAGAAAAAAAGAGAGACCCAATGCTAATGGGCTTTGCGTTGCAGAACTTGTCCAACAGGATGGCAAGAGACTGGTTGTAAAAAATCCGGATGCCATTGGCAGAATGCCTTTACCTGGTGTCGGACCCGTATTTAAAGAATTCCTTCCGCTGTGTGAAACCAGCCAAGCCTGCATGGTCACATAACCTTATGAGAAATTACTGGTAACGGCAAACCTATAACGGTAAACCGCATACGAAAATAATCTACGCTGAGTATGAGTTGATTAGACGGCCATAAGAAAGGTAGTATCGCTAAAGGGAATAAAAAAGAAATGGCAGTATTGTTTTGGATAGAAATAAATATTATCTTTAGCCGGTAACTAACGATGCCTACTGCTCCAACATCCTTTGATGTAGCTCCCCCACTGAAGTCAAAAGTCTATAATTCTGCTTTTTTCCTTTGAACTACCAAGTTGATTTTTCTTCATCCAACCCTAATTAAAATACCTGCTTGTCTTCTTATATCCTGAAACAAGTCTAACCAGATAAAAGGCTTCTATTTCTCTGAACGAATTACTGATGCGGATGAAGAAACTATACTTTTTAATTGCATGCTTTGGTATATGGCATTATAGTTTCGCGCAAACATTAATCAATCCAATTACAGGCGGTGGATTCGATTTAGGAAACACTTTTGCTGCGAATGGATGGAATTTTGTAAACAGTTCTGCAAATAAATGGGTGGTGGGCACTGCTGCTTCTGCATTTCCTCCAAGTGCGCCAAACACAGCTTATGTTTCAGTTGATGGCAACACTGCAAACTATTCATATGATAACACAGCAACTCACATTTCTCATTTTTACCAACAGGTAACCATTCCTCCTAATGCCATTAATGTTGTTTTATCGTTTCAGTTACAAGGAAATGCTGAATTTGACTGGGGTAACTTCATTTTCCACGATGGCCTATGGATATCTGCAGATCCGACCCTCACTGTTCCTACCGCTGATGCGTTACCAGGTGGTGGCGCGTATCTTCAATGGTTTCAATTTGATCCAAACGTCACATATATAGGCCAAACTGTAAATTTAAATGGCCTGGCGGGTCAGACGGTATTTATTGTTTTTTCGTGGGTAAATGATGATGACAATGTCGGAGACAATCCTCCGGCTTCGGTTGATCAGGTATCTCTTACTTATTGTCTTCAATCGATAGACTACAACGTCACAGGAGGAGGACCATTTTGTACCGGGAGTGATGGTGTTCACGTTGGATTATCAGGATCTGTTGCCGGGATAATTTACCAGTTATATAATAATGGAAACCCTATTGGTAGTCCGATTACCGGTACCGGTTCTCCAATTGATTTTGGATTGCAGAATACCGTAGGCACTTACACGGTAATAGGTTCGTTTGGTACGTGTACTTATCCGATGCCCGGTAGCGTTGACGTTACTGAAAATCCATTGCCCGGAGCAAGTGCCGGAAACAATTCACCGGTTTGTTCGGGTTCTACATTAAGCCTTTCGTCTTCCGGTGGGAGCACCTTTTCCTGGACAGGCCCAAACAGCTTTACCTCATCTGCCCAGAGCCCCACGATAAACAATGTTACCACGGCCGCGTCCGGAACATATACGGTAACCGTGACTGATGTAAATGGTTGTTCTGCGCAGGCCACAACGGCAGCAACAATCACTCCTCTGGATGCTGCAACACTTACTTCGGCGCCAGGTACTGATGCCGAGTCAGTATGTATTAATACAGCTATTACCGATATCAAATATTTTACCACAGGTGCCACCGGTGCTACATTTAGTAATTTGCCGCCCGGGGTAAGTGGTAGCTGGTCAGGTAATAATATAACTATAAGCGGAACCCCCACGTCTTCCGGCTTGTTTAATTATTCTATTAATCTTCTTGGCGGTTGCCCCGTCACGATAACAGGATCAATAAACGTGGTCGATCAAAATTCAATTACGCTAAGTTCTGCAACGGGCACCGATGCGCAAACAACCTGCATCAATTCGCCCATAATAGATATCACCTATAACACTACCGGCGCTACCGGTGCCACATTTAGCAATCTTCCGCCGGGCGTAACCGGATCCTGGGCAGCCAATGTTGTCACTATAAGCGGAACACCAACGTCGTCTGCAGCAAGCCCCTACAATTACACCGTAACACTTACCGGTGGTTGCAGCATTGCTTCAGCAAGCGGGTCTGTTACAGTAATACCAGCAGGCACCGTTACGCTTTCTTCCGGCGCGGGTACGGATGCACAAACACTATGTACAAACACGCCTCTCGCAAATATTATATATACAACAACAGGAGCTACCGGGGCCACTTTTAACGGACTGCCTCCCGGTGTTACCGGTTCATGGTCTGCGAATACCGTTACTATATCAGGAACTCCTAATACATCTGTTGGAAGTCCTTTCAGTTACACGGTGTCACTTACGGGCGTATGCGGAAATAACACTGCTTCCGGAACAATAACCGTTACACCTAAAAATACTATTACGCTCAGTTCTGCTGCAGGCACAGATGCACAAACGGTTTGTGCAAACAGCGTTATCACTGATATTGCTTATGCAACAACAGGTGCCACCGGTGCTACATTCATTGGGTTGCCCCCGGGCGTGAATGGATCCTTCACTGCCAACACGGTTACAATTAGCGGAACTCCGTCATCATCTGCCGGAAGTCCCTATAATTATACTGTAACACTTACGGGCGGATGTGGTACTATATCGTCAAACGGTTCCATCACAGTGACGCCTGCCAATATTATTACACTTACTTCCGCTATAGGTACCGATGCGCAAACAGTTTGTATCAATAGCGCTATCACTAATATTACTTATACGACTACAGGAGCTACGGGTGCCACCTTCAGTGGGCTGCCTGCGGGTGTCACCGGTACATGGTCCGCCAATACAATTACAATAACAGGATCGCCAACGTCATCGGCAGGAAGTCCTTATAATTATGTGATAACCCTCACCGGCGGTTGCGGCTCCGTTATTGCAACAGGGCAAATTGTTGTAGCGCCTGTTGCCAGCGTCACACTGACTTCAGCAGCAGGCACTAATACTCAATACGTATGTAGCGGATCTTCGATTACTAATATAACTTACTTGATTAGTAATGGTACAGGCTTTATGGTAAACGGGTTGCCAACCGGGCTCACCGTTACGCCGGGTATTGGCACGTTTACAATTTCCGGGTCGCCCACTCAAACCGGCGTCTTCCCTTATCTGGTAACTATTACAGGCGGATGCACCCCTGCCACTGCTTCTGGAACTGTAACTGTAAATGCACAAAGTATTGCTCTCACTTCCGGAACTGCCTCACCTACCGTTTGTAATGATGCCCCGATGGCCAATATCGTTTATACAATTGGGGGCACTGCTAACAATGCATCAGTATCGGGTTTACCGGCGGGGGTTACCGGAACAATTTCAGGAAATAATTTTACGATTAGTGGCACGCCTTCAGATATGGCGGGCGATTATATTTATACCGTTACCACTTCGGGGACAGGTTGCACGCCTGCTTCACTTTCCGGAACAATTACGATTTCACCCCCCGCGGTTGGTGGGTCAGTCGGATCGGTTTCGATTTGCAGTGGCGGAAGCGGAACAGTTATGTTGACAGGGCAGGATGGAAATATTGTGGGATGGGAATATTCTACCGATGGAGGCAGTACCTGGATTTCAATTACAAATACTTCGTCCACTCAATCTTTTACTAACGTTACGGTGCCGACACAATACAGAGCCGTAGTGAATAAAGGATGCAGCGACGTTTATTCCACGGCAGCCACCGTAGAAATCCACAACTACTGGGTGGGTTCGGTTAGCACCAACTGGAATACTGCCGCCAACTGGTCGGATGGTAATGTACCTTCGCTGGGGTGCTATGATGTGTATATTCCTAATCAAACAAATCAGCCCCTGCTCAGCGCCGCTCCTGTGGCTACTATCGGTAACCTGCATATCCTCGCCGGAGCTATCGTTACTATCAATGGTTCGGGCTATATGCAGATCGCAGGTACGATCTCCAGTGCCAATAATTTTGACTTTGATGTTACCCAGGGCAGCCTCGAATTCAATGGCTCTTCCCAGTCGGTGGATGGCAGCACCTTTATTGCCAGGTCCATAAAAGATCTTATTGTGTCCAGCAGTGGTACAGGTCTCGCTGTTGCCAATACCGTGGGCGATACACTCAATATTACCGATGCTCTTACCTTCGGCAATGCTACTGCCGATCTGAACACCGGTGGTAATATCACTCTTAAATCTACCATCTCCGCTACGGCCAGCCTCGGTCAGCTTGCCTCCGGCAATGTCATCACCGGTGATGTCACCGTAGAACGTTATGTAGCTACCGGTAATACCGGCGGTCTCAGCCATGCCAAGTCATGGCAGCTCCTGGCTATCCCTACACAGGGACAAACCATCAACCAGGCATGGCAGGAAGGCGCTACTGTTTCTGATGTGGTTTCTCCTACCGCCCCATCTGCCGGTAATCCTAATGCCGGATATGGTGCCATGATCACCAGTGATGTGGCAGGTACTCCTCAGGGTTTTGATGCCCAGACTGCTGCCGGTACAGGCGCTTCCATGAAGGTCTATAACGCTGCCACCGGCGGCTACACCGGTGTGCCTAATACAACAGCTACTCAAATCTATAACCAGAAGGGATACTTTGTATTTGTTCGTGGCGACAGGAGCATCGTAAACCCCTTTGCCGCCGCTAATCCCACCACACTGCGTACCAGGGGTATCTTATTTACTCCTGCCAACACTCCTCCGGCTACCACCGTAGCTCCGGGTCAGTTTGAGTCGGTAGGTAATCCTTATGCAGCACCTATCGATATGAGGAAGTTCATCATCAGTGGTGGTACCGAACCTAACTTTATCGTGTGGGATCCCCGCCTCGGCAGCTACAACGGCTATGGCGCCTTCCAGACTCTTACCCTGCTGGGAACTGATTATTATGCTGTACCCGGTGGCGGAAGCTATGGCTCCGGACCGGTTAACTTTATCCAGAGCGGTCAGGCTTTCTTCATCCAGGCCCTCGCCGGCGGACCAACAGGCTCCATCAGCTTCAATGAGTCCGTAAAGGCTTCCGGCAGTGCACTGTTCACTACGCCTAACCCCGTTCCTTCGGCTCCTCTTGCTTCTTTGCGTTCTTCCCTGTATTCGGGATCTACCTTGCTCGATGGGGTGCTCCAGGTTTTCAAACAGGACTACTCCAACAACCTCGATAACCTCGATGCACGTAAGATGATCAACTCCGGCGCCAACCTGGCTATCAGGCACAACAATACTTTGCTGGCTGTAGAACGAAGGGCTCCTCTCTCTGCCTCCGATACTATATTCCTCAATATCTCGGGACTCGGGGCGGCTACCTACCAGTTCCACTTCGATGCACAAAACCTCGATCCGGCATTGCAGGCCGTATTGCTGGATACTTATCTCGGTACACGTACTCCTGTTAACATGACCGGCACTACCGATATCAGCTTTACTATTTCCAATGCTGCATCCAACACCGCCACCCGGTTTATGATCCTGTTCAGCCCCGCTGAAGCGCTGCCGCTTACTTTCACTTCTGTCAAAGCCTTCCTGCAGGATCAGAACATCGATGTGCAGTGGAGAACCCAAAATGAAATGAATGTGAAAAATTATATCGTGGAAAAATCTCTTGATGGCAACAACTTCTCTACAATGACTACTACTGCCGCAACCGGCAATAATGGTTCTTCTGCTGTGTATGTGATTACCGATACCAAACCCGTGGAAGGATATAACTACTATCGTGTCACCAGTGTAGACATCAATGGTAAAACTTCCACTACCAGTGTGGTGAAGGTATTTATCGGGGCACTGGCTCATAACATCACCATCTATCCCAACCCCATCACCGATGGTATGATCCACCTGCAACTGGTCAATGAGCCTGCAGGCAGGTACAACATACGGCTGTACAACCATCTCGGGCAGCTCATTACTCAAAAAGAGATCACCCACGCCGGAGGCAATGCCACCGAACTGATCAAATGGAATTATAACCTCGCTCACGGTATGTATAAACTCGAAGTAATACAACCCGACAACTCTGTCAAACTCATTAACGTGATGTACTAACGCTAACGCATACACGAAAAAAGAGAGAAATGAATAAACACAAATCCCCCTGCCAATGGCAGGGGGATTTGTGTTTAAGGACACTTTTCGACAGAGCCTGGAGGTCTCCAGAAATCTTCAAAGTCTCTGCAAAAAAAACTAACGTAAACGAATACACGAAAAAAAGACCTTGAAGGCTTATGAATACTGATTTCAGATCTTTAGAATGGATGAAAAATAATCTTCAAAGTCCCTGATTGTTCCCTGGCCTGATCAGACCTTGAAGGTTTATCAATACAGATTTCAGATCCTCGGAAAGCCTGAAAAAAACCTTCAAGGTCTTGTGGCCCTCTTAAAGCGAACAGGCCGTAAAGATCTGTGAATGCGGATTGCATATCCTCAGGATGTCTGAAAAATCTTCAAGGTACCTGTTATTGATACGCTCTTTGTTGCTGACTTGTTGCTACCTCCTTGCTGTTTCCTTGCTGTTCCCTTGCTAAATCCGGCAACATGCCTGCAACAAGGTAGCAGGAAGGTAGCAGGAAATCAATAATCAAACAGCAGGAAAACAATGTTGTTCCAATAGCCAAACCCTGGAGGTTTATTAAGGCAGGTTTTAGATCTTACGGATGTCTGAAAAAATCTTCACCGTCTTTCGGTTGAGGGTCTCTCCGACAGGTGTTTTGTAATATAAATTCAACTGTTTTCAAACAAAATTATGACAATTAAAAATTAATATGTATCTTGGTCGTCCAACTGGTTAATCTACAAAACTGACTGTTTAATCAACATCCTCACGAAAAAGCTTCCCCCCTCAACCCCTTACAGGAAATAAAAAAAAGGTAATGCGCTACCGTGCAGTAAACGCGGCATTGAAGTGCATTCCCAAAACGCAATGAAAAAAATAATTTCTTATTCTGATGAAAAGAAATTTGTACGATTTTGTAAGGTGGGCAACGGCCGTGCTAACCGGAACTCCGGGCATAAATGAAACCACGGGCATCCCGTGCATGTTCCATCAAACGGCTGCCCCTGTTTGCCATTCCCCATTTACCAGCCTCCAATTTTACAAAGGAATTATTCCCCTGCCAGCCAATGCTGCACGCCTGGAAAAGCGTATATACATTGACGTTAGTAACCGGGATATTACAAAAATGTTTATGCAAAAAACTGACTATGAAAATTTCTACCCTTACCGCAAGGGCTTGTAAAAAGGCACTTGCTTTTGTTGCTGAAATTATGCCTGCAATCCGCACCACAAACGGAAGCGTGAACAATTTGGATACCTTCTGCGAACTAGGTAACGATGCTACAACCTGCACCGGTGCAACTGTTAACACAACAACTCTTTTCTATAATAGTGCCCATAATGATTCTGCAACCGCAGAATCATTTTCTTTTCCATGTGATACTGAGCTTGTCGAAGTAGAGCCCGTCGATGGTTGTCATACTGAGCTTGTCGAAGTAGAGCCCGTCGATGGTTGTCATACTGAGCTTGTCGAAGTAGAGCCCGTCGAAGGGTTGAGCCCAAGCATTATTGAATCTTTAAAAACATCCGTTATGAAATCATTTTTACAATTATTGCAAATAGTGATAAATGTTATCACAGCTTTACCTGCGTGGTTATATAACCGTGTTTTTAAAGAAAGTCTTTTTATAAATAAGAAATACCCGGAACTGCAACCGGTTCCTGTAAATAACTATAACCCTTGTTTATTACCCAAAAATCAAACTACCATGAAAGAATCTCTACCTAAGCAATCGAGGGCAAAGTCTTTTGTAAAAGATTTTTTACAGAAGACAGGAATCGTCGCAATCATTTTATTTATTGCGAATTTGCTTTTTTTAAATGACGCGATAGGTCAAACAACAGTAACATTTACTTCGAATGGGACGTTTACAGTTCCAATTGGTGTCGACCACATCGACGTGCAGGCTTGGGGTGCCGGTGGAAACGGTGGAGCAGCATATTCTAATAGTGGATTAGGCGGAGGTGGCGCTGGGGCTTATGTCGTATTTAACTCTTATCCGGTTACTGCAGGAACCACTTATACAATTGTAATTGGGACAGGTGGTGGAAGTACAGGTACGAACGGTTCGGCAAATACAACAATCAATATAGGTGCAACAAATTATTTCAAGGCTGCTGGGGGTGCCAGTGCGACTAATGGCAATGGTGCAGCAGGAGGTTCAACATCTGTAAGTGTGGTCCCATCCGGTGGTACTAAAACAGCAGGAGGAAATGGGGGGAACAATAATAACAACGTGGGTGGAAATGGTGGCAATTCCCCTAGTGGCGGTACAGGAGGTACTGGTGGTTCCAGCGGAAATAATGGTGCTCCTGGAAACACACCTGGCGGAGGTGGTGGAGGTTGCGGAAGACACACTTATCCTTATTCTGCAAGCGCAGGAGCAAATGGTCAGGTCACTATTACCTATATTTGTCCTACGTACACCCTAAACAGTCCTGCATCTACAAGTCGTTGTACAGGTGTGTCGACATCTTATACAGCAACGAGTTCAACCTCGGGACTTAGCTTCTCATGGACAAGAGCGGCTGTATCAGGAATTACGCCATCAACCGGAAGTGGTAGCGGTGCAACAGCGACCGAGACCCTGGTCAATTCCACGTCAAACCCAATCAATGTAACGTATGTTTATACGTTGAATGGAGGCGGTTCATGCAGCAACATGCAAAGCGTAACTGTAACTGTTAACCCGAATAATACCGTTGGATCTCCCTCATCAAACCCAACCGTTTGTTTAAATACAGCACTTACAGATATCACAATTGCTACAACCGGTGCAACAGGAATTGGCACACCATCAAACTTACCGGCAGGAGTGACTGCTTCATTTGCATCTAACATAATTACGATTAGTGGTACACCAACCGCATCCGGAACATTTAATTATAGCATTCCACTAACAGGGGGCTGTGGCACTGTAAATGCAACCGGGACAATAACGGTTACTCCGGATAACACGGCAGGATCACCTTCATCTGATCCAACGCTTTGTATTAATACTCCATTGACAGATATTACTATCGCTACCACAGGTGCAACAGGAATATCAAATGATGGTGTGGACGGCGCAAACGGACTACCTACAGGTGTATCGGCAACATGGCTATCCAATACAATTACCATCAGTGGTACTCCAACTGCATCTGGTACATTTACCTACAGCATTCCGTTAACAGGTGGTTGCGGGAATGTAAATGCAACGGGAACTATAACCGTTACTCCTGATAATACAGCAGGTTCACCTTCATCTGATCCGACACTGTGTATCAATACCCCATTGACAGATATTACTATTGCTACAACAGGAGCAACAGGTATAGGCTCGCCTGCAAATTTGCCGACAGGCGTAACGGCATCTTTTGCATCTAATACAATAACCATTAGCGGAACGCCCTCGGCTTCGGGAACATTTAACTATAGCATTCCACTAACAGGTGGTTGTGGTAATGTAAGTGCTACGGGAACTATAACGGTTACTCCGGATAATACAGCGGGATCACCTTCATCTGATCCAACACTGTGTATCAATACTCCATTAACTGATATTACTATTGCTACCACAGGTGCAACGGGAATATCAAATGATGGTGCAGACGGCGCAAATGGCCTGCCAACAGGTGTTTCGGCAACATGGTCATCCAATACAATTACGATAAGTGGAACACCAACTGCATCGGGTACATTTAACTACAGCATTCCACTAACAGGTGGTTGTGGTACCGTAAATGCAACGGGAACTATAACCGTAAATCCGGTACCCACAGGAACTGCAACAGAAGTTAGCGCAGTTACCTGCAATGGAGCGGGTAACGGTTCTGCCACGGTAACGCCAGGTATAGGAACTGCACCGTTCACCTATTTATGGGATGACGGTGAAACCACCCAAACAGCCATTCACCTGGGAGGTGGCGATCGAACTGTAGAAATATTTGATGTCAATAATTGTTCCTATGTAACTGCTACTGTTCACATTGACGAACCGGCTGTGCTGTCTGCTTCGGCTGTTCAGAACAGCGCTGTTACCTGTAATGGTGCCGGTAATGGCTCTGCTACCGTTTCGGTAACAGGTGGCAATGCGCCTTATACCTATTCATGGGATAATGGCGATGCAACAGCTACAGTATCCGACCTCAGCGGAGGCGATCATATTGTTTATATAACTGACAGTAAAAATTGTTCTACTTCCGCTACTGTTCACATTGACGAACCGGCCGTGCTGTCTGCTTCGGCTGTTCAGAACAGCGCTGTTACCTGCAATGGTGCAGGCAACGGTTCTGCTACTGTATCGGTAACGGGAGGTAACGGCGGTTATACCTATTCATGGGATAATGGGGATGCAACAGCTACAGTATCCGACCTCAGCGGAGGCGATCATATTGTTTATATAACTGACAGTAAAGGTTGTTCTACTTCCGCTACTGTTCACATTGACGAACCGGCCGTGCTGTCTGCTTCGGCTGTTCAGAACAGCGCTGTAACCTGCAATGGTGCAGGCAACGGCTCTGCTACTGTATCGGTAACAGGAGGTAACGGCGGTTATACCTATTCATGGGATAATGGGGATGCAACAGCTACAGTATCCGACCTCAGCGGAGGCGATCATATTGTTTATATAACTGACAGTAAAGGTTGTTCTACTTCCGCTACTGTTCACATTGACGAACCGGCCGTGCTGTCTGCTTCGGCTGTTCAGAACAGCGCTGTTACCTGCAATGGTGCCGGTAACGGTTCTGCTACCGTATCGGTAACAGGAGGTAACGGCGGTTATACCTATTCATGGGATAATGGGGATGCAACAGCTACAGTATCCGACCTCAGCGGAGGCGATCATATTGTTTATATAACTGACAGTAAAAATTGTTCTACTTCTGCTACTGTTCACATTGACGAACCGGCCGTGCTGTCTGCTTCGGCTGTTCAGAACAGCGCTGTTACCTGCAATGGTGCCGGTAATGGCTCTGCTACCGTATCGGTAACAGGAGGTAATGCGCCTTATACCTATTCATGGGATAATGGTGATGCAACAGCTACAGTATCCGACCTCAGCGGAGGCGATCATATTGTTTATATAACTGACAGTAAAAATTGTTCTACTTCTGCTACTGTTCACATTGATGAACCTGCTGAACTTACTGCCTCTGCTTCGCAGAACTCTCCTGTTACCTGCAGTGGTGGCAGCGATGGCTCTGCTACGGTAACTGCAACAGGAGGTAACAGTGGTTATACATATTTGTGGGACGATGGGGAAACAACTGCCACAGCTACCAACCTCAATGACGGACCTCATACAGTAACTGTTACTGACACCAAGGGATGCTCAGTTGCTGCAAGTGTTGCCATCACTACACAACCGGATCCGGCCATTACTCTTTCTTCAATAACGGGAACAGACAATCAAACGGTTTGTATCAATAATGCAATATCAGATATTACCTATGCCGTAGGTGGCAATACTGACGGCGCAACGGTTACCGGATTACCTGCAGGTATTACAGCTTCTTTCAGCGGTGGTGTATTCACTATTACAGGCACTCCGACTGAAGCAGGTATTTTCCCTTACACCGTGACAACAACCGGCCCCTGCGTAAATGTTTCTCTCAGCGGAACTATCAACGTAAACGATAACTCAACTATAGCACTTTCTTCCGCAACCGGTACAGACGACCAGACTGTTTGTATCGATAATGCTATCACCGATATCACTTATGCTATCGGCGGTGGAGGAACGGGCGCTTCGATTACTTCAGGCACATTGCCCGACGGTGTTACAGGTTCTTTCAGCAGCGGCGTGTTTACCATTACCGGCACACCCACCGAAGCAGGCACTTTCAGTTATATCATAACAACTGACGGGCCATGTATAAATACTTCGATCAGCGGCTCTATTACTGTAACCCCTGATGCCACCATCATGTTGTCATCGGCACCGGGAACCGATCTGCAAACAGTTTGTATCAATACTGCTATTGATAACATAACCTATGATATCGGCGGCAGCGGCACAGACGCTAATGTTTCCGGCCTCCCTGACGGCGTTTCCGGGTCTTATAGCAACGGTGTATTCACTATCAGTGGTACTCCTGATGTATCCGGGTCGTTCACCTACGTTGTAACAACGGTAGGCCCTTGCGAAAAACCAACCCTGACAGGAACTATCATTGTGAATGCCAACTCCTCTATTGTTCTTACATCGGACCCCTCGGATACAACTCAAACGGTTTGTATCAATACACCGATTACAGATATCACCTACGCAATAGATGACGGAGCTACAGGCGGTCATGTAACCGGCTTGCCAACAGGCGTAGCAGGTTCTTACAATGCAGGCGTGTTCACTATTACAGGAACACCCACACAAGCAGGAACTTTCAATTATATAGTAACAACAGATGGCCCCTGTCAGAATGTTTCTCTCACCGGTACCATTACTGTTAACGATAACTCTTCACTGACACTTACTTCAGGGGCGGGAACTGACGCACAGACCGTTTGTATCAATCATGCCATCAACACCATCAGCTATACTATGGGTGGTGGCGCTACAGCAGCGTCTATTACAACTGGTTCATTGCCGAACGGCGTTACCGGTTCTTTCAATGCAGGTGTATTTACCATATCCGGTACACCCACCCAGGCGGGTTCCTTCAGCTATACTGTTACAACTACAGGCCCTTGCGTAAATGTTTCGCTCAGCGGTACACTCAAGGTTAATGATAACTCAACCATCTCACTGTCTTCTGCATCGGGTACCGATGCGCAGACGGTTTGTATCAATAATGCCATCAGCGACATCACCTACTCAATCGGCGGCGGTGGCACCAGCGCTTCCATTACAACAGGTGCATTGCCCAATGGGGTGACCGGCTCCTTCAGCGGCAGCGTATTTACCATCTCCGGTACACCAACCGAAGCAGGTACTTTCAGCTATACCGTTACAACAGACGGACCATGTGAAAACGTTTCCATGAGCGGCACCATCACGGTAAATGATAACTCAACAATAACCCTTACTTCAGCAACCGGTTCAGACGCACAAACCGTTTGTCTCAATAGCCCGGTTACTGACATAACCTACGCAATCGGCGGCGGCGGAACAGGGGCTTCTATTACAAATGGCTCTCTTCCTGCCGGAGTAACCGGTTCTTACAGTGGTGGCGTGTTCACCATAACAGGTACCCCAACTGAAGCGGGTACTTTCAGTTATACGGTAACTACTACAGGACCTTGCGTCAATAACTCTCTCAGCGGAACCATAACGGTAAATCCGGATGCAGTGGTGAACCCGGTTGCTAACGCCAACTATTGCAGCGGCACCCCCGGATCTGCTATCAGCTTCAGCTCTCCCACAACCGGTGGCACTATTACCTATAGCTGGACCAGCAGTGCCAATGCAGGTTTTGGAACCAGTGGTACGGGCACCATCCCTGCATTCATGGCAACCAACAATGGTACTGCTGTTATTAATGCAGTGGTAACTGTTACACCGCACCTTACCAACAACTCGGTAACATGCGACGGTACACCAACCAGTTTCACGGTAACAGTGAACCCTTCTGCTTCGATGAATGCTGTAAGCAATCTTACTTATTGTGCCAATACTCCGGGCGGGCCGATCAACTTCAGCAGCCCGATAACCGGTGGTACCGTAACCTATACCTGGACCAGCACCGTTAATGTCGGTTTTGGATTAAACGGAACGGGCAATATCGGGCCATTCATCGCAACCAATGGAAGCTATAGCCCGCTTATTGCAACGGTTACGGTAACACCAATGTTAAATGGTTGTACCGGCTCACCAACAACTTTTACTATCACAGTAAATCCGAATGCCAACTCCGGCACCATCAGCGGATCGTCCATTATGTGTACAAACTCGACCAGCCAGTTAAGCACCAACGGACTTTCAGGCGGTTCATGGGCCAGCAGCAACCCGGCCGTAGCTACAGTAGATGGTTCGGGTATGGTGACTGCTTTATCTAACGGAAGCACTACCATCTCCTATACTGTCAGCAATATATGTGGTGCATCCACATCGACCTTTACTGTTACTGTAAACCCGTCTGCCTCTGCAGGTACGATCACCGGGCCTTCATCGGTATGTGCCGGATCATCGGTTTTGTTAAGCAGCAATGGCAATACAGGCGGTACCTGGTTAAGTGCATCACCAACTATTGCATCAGTTAACTCTTCAGGATTGGTGACCGGTATCAGCCAGGGTACGGCTACCATCTACTATTTCATATCCAACAGTTGCGGATCATCCTTCACCTCATTTAATATAACCGTTAACCCGACTGCTAATGCAGGTACGATTTTCGGATCGTCTTCTCTGTGCGCAGGTTCTTCAACCCAATTGTTCACTACCGGCAACAGCGGTGGTACCTGGGCCAGCAGCAATCCTTCTGTAGCCATTGTCGATAATGCCAGTGGTTCTGTATTGGGATTAAGCCCGGGCACAATTGACATCACTTACACTGTTGCAGCCAATAGTTGCAGCGCCGGAGCGTCAGTGGCTCATTTTACCTTGACGATTAATCCTTCTGGTAATGCCGGCACTATATCCGGCCCTGCCAATGTTTGTGTAGGATCTTCTATCCTCCTTACTACATCAGGAAGCAGCGGCGGCTCATGGATCAGTGGTTCTCCTGCAGCTACGGTTAATAATTTCGGATTGGTAACCGGTGTATCGACAGGCAGCGCTACTATTTACTACTTTGTTTCCAACAGTTGCGGATCGTCATTTACAACCTATAACGTAACCGTGAGCCCGACGGCCAATGCAGGAACTATCTCGGGCCCAACAACAGTATGCGCAGGATCAACCATTAGTTTATCCAGCAATGGTACCTTAGGTGGCTCATGGACCAGCAGCACCGGTGCAGCCATCGTCGATGGAAGCGGAACCGTATTGGGTGTTAGTGCGGGTAATACCACTATTACCTACACCGTAACTTCTGCCTGTGCTACTTCTTCTGCAACTTATAATATTACGGTCAATGCTCTTCCCAATGCAGGTACCATCTCCGGCGTTGCTTCTGTGTGTGCCGGTTCTGCTACAACTTTTTCTACCAATGGTACCTCCGGCGGTTCATGGTCCAGCAGCAATACCGCTGTGGCTACCGTCAACCCCGCAAGTGGCGTGGTAACCGGTGTCGCCCAGGGTAATGCCACCATAACTTATACCATCACCACCGGCTGCGGAACGGCATCCCAGTCGGCACCCATCACCGTTAATCCTGTCTTTAATGCAGGTACCATCAGTGGCGGATCTTCTGTCTGCATCAATTCAAACCTGTTCTTAAGTGCCAGCGGTAACACAGGCGGTACATGGAACAGCAATAATACCAACGTCGCAACTATAGATCCGGCTACCGGTGTGGTAACGGGTGTGGCTGCAGGCAATGCCACTATTACTTATACGCTTTCCAATGGCTGTGGCACTTCTACAGCAACCCAGGTGGTCACGGTAAATGCTTTGGCTAATGCAGGTACCATAAGCGGTGCATCTACAGTATGCTCCGGCTTGTCAACCACCTTCACCACCAATGGAACATCCGGCGGTACCTGGAGCAGTAGCAATACTGCTGTCGCAACGGTCAACGCTTCAACAGGTGTGGTTAACGGCCTGGCATCAGGATCGGCTACTATCACTTACAGCGTCTCCACTTCTTGTGGTACTGCCAGCACTTCAGCCGGTATCACCGTAAGCTCACTCTCGGATGCAGGAACCATCAGCGGTCCTTCGGGTGTGTGTGTCGCTTCATCAATTAATTTAACTACAAGCAGTATCAGTACCGGCCAATGGGCCAGCAACTCACCTTCGGTTGCCATCGTTAATTCCTCCGGCACCGTAACAGGAATGTCGCAAGGTACCGTTACTATAACCTTTACCGTAAACGGCACCTGCGGAACCAGCGTGGCTACTTATTCCATTACTGTCAATGCTGTGCCTTATGCAGGCGTTGCCAACGGACCTTCAGGTATATGTGTCGGATCAACTATACAATTTACCGCTACCGGTGGAATGTCCGGCGGCACCTGGCATAGTACCAACCCCGCAAGGGCTACCGTAGACCCGTCTACCGGCCAGGTAACCGGTGTGTCTGCAGGGAATGTAATCATCGCCTACAGCGTAAGCAATAGCTGTGGCGCTTCAACGGCTTCTATTCCTATTACGGTAAATTCTATGCCCAACGCAGGAACCATCAGTGGCCCATCGGCAGTATGCCAGAACGGTACCATCAACCTAAGCTCCAGTGGAGACGCCAACGGTACCTGGTCCAGCAGCAACTCTTTGGTAGCTACTGTAAATCCCGGCAATGGAACTGTAACCGGGGTAGGTGCGGGAACGGCTACCATTATTTATACTGTTGGCTCGGCTGCTTTATGCGGTACCTCTACTGCATCGCATGATGTAACCGTAAATCCTGCTCCAAATGCAGGCACTTTAACAGGCGCTTCGTCTGTGTGCAAGGGACTCTCTACTCCATTTACAACCAGCGGCAGCACCGGGGGTACCTGGAGCAGCAGCAACCCGGCCGTGGCCCCGGTTGACGCTGCATCAGGAGTTGTTACTGGAGTTTCTGCAGGTAATGCAACTATTACCTACACTGTAACTACTCCAACCTGCGGATCGGCAACAGCCTCAGCTACTATTACCGTTAATCCGGATCCCAATGCAGGTACCATCAGCGGGCCTTCTTCGGTTTGCGTAAATGCTAATATGATATTGAGCAGCAACGTTTCCGGTGGCACATGGACCAGCAGTGCAACAGCTGTGGCAACGGTTGATCTAAACTCAGGACAGGTAACCGGTGTGGCTGCAGGTAATACTACTATCACTTATACGGTAACAACCTCTTGTGGATCGGCTACCGCAACTTATACGGTAACCGTTAACCCGTTACCGAACGCCGGAACCATATCCGGTACAGCATTCATGTGTGTGGGTTCTTCTGCCACCTTTACCACCAATGGAACAGGCGGTGGTACCTGGAGCAGTACCAACCCTTCGGCTGCTACTGTCAATCCAACGACAGGTGCAGTAACTGCCGTGGCCGCAGGTAGTACCAACATCATCTATACTGCTACCAACAGTTGCGGAAGCGCAAGCACTTTCACACCGGTAACCATCGGTGCCGCTCCCAATGCCGGCACTGTAACCGGTGTATCTTCACTATGTGTCGGCTCAAATGCAATATTTACCAGCAACGGAACCGGTGGCGGTACCTGGAGCAGTAATAATACTGCCGCTGCAAAAGTAGATCCTGTAACAGGACAGGTTACCGGCATGGGTGCGGGCTCAGCAACGATCTCTTATACAGTTAGCAGCTCTTGTGGCAGCGCAGTATCTTCACTTAATGTTACCATCACTGCACTTCCAGATGCAGGCACGGTCAGCGGAGCGGGTACTATTTGCTCAGGATCCATTACCACATTTACCAGCAATGGCGCAAGTGGAGGTACCTGGAGCAGTAATAATAACCTCGTGGCGACGGTTGATCAGCACACAGGTGTAGTAACAGGTGTTGGTGCCGGTAGTGCAACGATTACCTATACGGCAATAAACGCCTGCGGAACGGCAACTGCATCAGCAGGAGTGACCGTCAATTCCCTGGCAACAGCAGGCACCGTTACAGGTGCGTCAACTCTTTGCTCAGGATCTACAACAGCCTTCACCAGCAATGGCAACGGCGGCGGTACCTGGAGCAGCAATAACACGGCTGCAGCAACAGTAAATCCGGTTACCGGTGTCGTTACAGGCATGGCACAAGGTTCGGCTACCATTTCCTATACCGTGAGCGGAAGTTGCGGAAGTGCGGTATCTTCAGCAAATATTACGATACTGCCGGCGCCGAACGCGGGAACGATAAACGGTTCTTCATCGGTATGCGCCGGTTCTACAACCGCATTTACTACCAATGGCGATATAAACGGTACATGGACCAGCGATAATCCATCAGTGGCTACCGTAGATCCATCTGGTGTAGTGACAGGGGTAGCCGGTGGTTCAACAACTATAAATTATACGGTAACCAACAGTTGTGGCACAACCAGCTCAACAAAGATCATCACGGTAATACCGTTACCAAATGCAGGTACTGTCAGCGGGTCTTCGTCAATTTGCGTAAACGCCACAACTACTTTCACCAGCAACGGCCTCAGCGGTGGTACATGGTCAAGTCCTGACCCCTCGGTTGCTACTGTTGATCCTACCACCGGACTGGTAACAGGTATCGCGCCAGGCAATACGACCATAACCTATACTGTAACCACAGGTTGTGGTACGGCATCTGCTTCGGCCAATATCACCGTTATAATCCTTCCTGATGCAGGCACTCTTAGTGGCGCTGCAACAGTGTGTGTTGGCGCAAACACTACCTATACCAGCAACGGACTCAGCGGTGGTACCTGGAGCAGTGCAACGCCTTCTGTGGCTACCGTAGATCCAACTACCGGCGTGGTAACAGGTGTTTCTGCCGGTAATGCAACGATCACTTATACATTTACCAACTCCTGCGGTACAGCCAGTGCTTCACAGATGATAACAGTTAATCCTCAGGCAAATGCTGGTACTATTAGTGGCGCAGCTTCGGTATGTGTAGGAGCAACGGCAATATTTACTTCTGACGGCCTCAATGGCGGTACCTGGAACTCAGGTGACCCCTCTATTGCAACCGTGGATCCGACAACTGGTTTGGTAACAGGCATAGCAGCAGGTACGGTGTCGATCACCTATACTTCCACCACTCCTTGCGGCACCGCATCAGCTTCGGCCAATGTAAACATAATCGTTATACCCAATGCAGGTACGGTTAGCGGTGCTACAACCCTATGCGCAGGCGCTAATACCACTTATACCAGCGACGGACAAAGCGGTGGTACCTGGAGCAGCATGACTCCTTCGGTGGCTACCGTGGATCCAACTTCGGGTGTGGTAACCGGTGTGGCTGCAGGTAATGCAACCATCACTTACACCATCACCAACTCTTGTGGCACTTCTGCCAACTCAAAAACAATTACCGTAAATCCATTGCCAAATGCTGGCACGGTTAGCGGTGCTGCTACGGTATGTGCAGGCGCTAATGCTACATTCAGTACCAATGGCCTCCCCGGCGGTACATGGAGCACCGGCGACGCGTCTATAGCTACAGTAAACGCAACGACAGGTATGGTAACCGGTGTGGCTGCAGGCACGGTATCGATCACCTATACCTCCACCACACCTTGTGGTACGGCAACAGCTTCGGCTAACATTACGGTTATCCCGATCCTTACGGCCGGTACTGTTAGCGGTTCAACTACTCTTTGCATTGGTTCTAATACCACCTACACCAGCAACGGTTCTGCAGGTGGTACCTGGAGCAGTGTTACTCCTTCAATAGCTACCGTTAACCCAACTACAGGTGTGGTAACCGGCGTGGCTGCAGGTAATGCTACTATCGTTTATACGGTAACCAACAGCTGCGGTACGGCAAGCGCTTCCCAGATGATCACCGTAAGTCCTTCGGGCAACCCGGGTACACTCTCCGGTGCTTCTTCTGTTTGCGCCGGTTCTTATGTAACCTTCTCACGCAGCGGCGGAACCAACGGCGGCACATGGAGCAGCAGTAATACATCAGTGGCTACTGTTTCCAACTCCGGAAGGGTAACAGGGGTATCTGCAGGAACGGCTGTCATCTCCTACTCCATCACTACCGGATGCGGTACCTTCAGCGCTACCAAATCCATCAGTGTGGATGCCGAACCCGGCCTTTCTGTTTCTAATTTAACGGTATCTACTGATCCAAATGAATGCAGTGCACTGGTAACACTCGGTTCCAACATCACAGCGACAGGGTCTCCGGCGCCAACTTTGCAATACAGGATCGGATTCTATCCCTTCTTCTCTTACCCCATATCGGCTACGCATACCTTCTATCGCGGTACTACACCGGTAACGGTAATTGCAACTAACTCTTGCGGCTCCGTAGCCCGCATGTTCCTGGTAACGGTGGTGGATAATACTCCCCCGGCCATTACATGTAAACCCAATACCACCGTCTACACCAATGGCTCGGGCAGATACTCCGTTCACGGACACGAGTTCGATGCAACGGCTTCTGACGGCTGTGGCGTGGCTCAACTCATATACAGCCTCAGCGGTGCTACCAATGACGGCTTTGAAAGAGAGAACAGGTCTTTGAACAACGTAAGATTGAATGTCGGAACAACTACCATCACCTGGAGAGCTACCGACGTAAACGGCAATGTTTCTACCTGCCAGACCGTGATAACAGTTGTTCAGGCCCATAACGGAAACGATCCCGATCAACCCTATGTTCAGTTGCCCGGAAGCAACCAGTCTTCAGCTTCCGACGGATCGCTCAGTGTATTCGTAGCTCCTAACCCCGCCTCTGACCACTTTACACTGGCCCTCAAAAGCCTCAGTAACGAAAAGGTCAAACTCACGGTGGTAGACATTACGGGAAGGACAATACAAAAGATCAACGACGTAGAACCTAACAGCAATGTAAGGGTCGGGGAACAATACCACCCCGGCATCTACCTCCTCCAGGCTGTACAAGGCAAACAAACCGTCATAGTCAAACTCATCAAAGAAGGTAACTAAAATCTTTATAAAGGGAGTCTTTTACCAAGGTGGCGCATGAGCGCCACCTTTTTTATTTGTGAGGTATGCCTGGAAAGAGTAAAACAATAAATAGTAGTATGACCGGGAAATTGTTGAATTATCGGCCCCCATCGGCATTTTGCATCCAATCAGCAAATGAGCTAACCCCGACCCACACACGAAAAATGAAATGACAAATTCGATCCTCGCAAAAGTTGTAATTGCGCAGACCCGGCTCACAAATAGAAATAAGTAATCATCACGCGCGCTCGTTTTTATCACCACCTACTGCGCAGCATATGTTTTGCGGTGCAAATACCTCTGTATCCCGGATCATTGGATATTGTTACGCTTCCGTATTGTATCTTTAATGCATACCTGCCGGTGCATAGCAGTACAAACCGACAATATTCCATCCGATAATATCCGGCCGAAGGCGGCATTTCTGTCTCATGAACTAAATTGCCAGTTAATTTAAATAATATTATTACAAATACATGACAATTTATACTTCATTAAATAGGGTTTTTTATATATACTTGCAATTGATACCCGAAAAAGTTTTAACAAGCTAACTGATTCAATCATCCTCTGTCAGATTTCAGCCCCTCAATTAAACGCAAGTTTTAGCTCATTCGATTGAGTAAAATTTAACACGGACATTCAGCATTTTTAGATTCATCCTATAGCAAGCCACACCCAACAAAGCAATTTGATCCGATCCTGCAGGAAGACACTTGATCAGAAATTTCCTGTTGACTACCATATTCCGATTTCTGTTGTAAATCCACAAGTTCCCATCCCCGACCGACGTAAAGTATTTATACAAGTTGATGATTTCTTTATGCGAACACCTATACACGACTCTCTGCAAGGTACAGCCAATCTACTCACTTCACTGTGGTGTATATTGACAAGCACAAATGTGATTCCTTTAATAATAAACCTAAAAAAACGGGCTTTATCAGGGATTATATTTAACAACGCACATAATCGTGCAGCAAAAAGCGCATATGCGTTACCGTTAGTCACCAATGTATCCGGCGAACCTAAGCAATTGATTCAGGAAAAAAAATTCAATGGAAATTTCTATCCATGCATGGGGGAAGAAGAAATCGATCTCAATCAATTTCTGAATATTCAGATCAGCGGTAATGGCTGCTAATAACAGAACTTATGAAGACAGAACTATACAATAAACATGCTCATCTGCCGGCGCGAAAATCTTTTATCGGATATGATTTTCCACGGGCTGTTTGTGTAACCTTCAGACTGCTTCAGCCAATTTCTTTTAAGAATTCAAAGTGTAACGAAACTTTTTACAGAATAAAAGCACTGATTAGTTATCACACTTTCTTCATTATACTTATCATACTAACATCAACCCATCCTGCAAAAGCAACAACCACCGGACCGGGTTCTTCATGGCAATATGCACGCAAGATCACTTTAAGCGGCGCCACACCTTTGGCAGATTTCCAGGTCAGGATAACACTTGCAGCCGGGCAATACGGCAATATGAACGCCAATGGCGATGATCTTCGTTTCTATGATAATAATAATAACGCCTGCAATTACTGGATAGAATTATGGAACACAGGCGGAACTTCGGTTATATGGGTAAAAGTGCCTTCCAGTGGTTCATCCAGCATCTTTATGTATTATGGCAATGGTGCCGCAACGGCAGCCAGTAACGGATCGGGCGTTTTTGATTTTTTTGATGACTTTGCAGGAACAAGTCTCAGTGCAAACTGGACATCCAATACCGCAAACGGTTCAGTAGCGGTTGCGGGAGGGACGGTAACCATAACATGTTCTACAAATAACGGGAGTATCACTTCGCCCGGCATTGCCAGTTCATACACACCCGGGTCCACCTCTTATATTGTTGAAACGAAACACAGGGAAACTGCATACAACCGAAACAGGTTTTATGCTGCAAACACCGCATTTCCTACAAATCCCCTGGGTTTTGACAATGGATATTTTAACACGGGCACAACCGCTGCAACAACTGCTAATGTTTTTTGGAATGGTTTTCAAGCCGCAACGGTAAGTAGGAATACCGATTATTTGACTCAATGGCAGATCACAGACAATTCAACTTATACCTGGAAGACGTTTACATATGGTGCAACACTTGCACAGGTATCCACGAATACTACCACTTATAGTAGCCTGGCAAGAATTCTTACAATAGCCGTTACAGAAGTAAACGGAACATCTACAAGTATAGACTGGGCAAGGGTTCGAAAATCCAGCTCGTCATTTACAGATGTGACCGGCACCGCAGGACCCCAGGTAACTAATATATCCGCCACCATAAATACCCAAACCAACGTATTATGCAATGGCAACTCTACAGGCTCCGCCACAGCAACAGCATCCGGCGGTGCTACTCCCTACAGTTATAGCTGGAACACTTCACCTGTGCAAACCACGCAAACAGCTTCGGGCCTGGGTTCAGGAACTTATACCGTAACGATAACGGATAATACAGGTATTTCAGCCACTGCAATGGTTACCATTACGGAACCTGCAGCACTGGGAACTTCCAATTCAGCGAGCAATGTGAATTGTTTTGGTGCAGGTGACGGCCAGATCATAGTCACAGGCACAGGCGGCCTATCTCCCTACCTGTATTCAGTAGACAATGGAAGCAGTTATCAAAGCAGCGATACATTTAATGGATTGGCAGCAGGAAAGTACAAAATAAGAATAAAAGACAGTAACGGTTGTGAATCAAAACCGGTGCAATAGAATACGAATGATAACAATTAACCTAAAATATTATATACTTAAATCAACGGGACAACGCGTCTGCCTGGTGATCATATTTATGATAATGATGAAGGGTGTGTATGCCGGACCTACAGGGCCTGGTTCAGGCTGGCAATATTGCCGCAGAATTACCTTAAGCGCTGCTACACCACTTGCAGATTTCCAGGTGAGACTAACGCTCACCACTGCCAGTTTAGGAAACCCGTATACAAATATTAAATCAGATGGAAGCGACCTGAGATTTTATGATGCAAATAACAATCCATGTAACTATTGGCTTGAATCCTTTAGCAACATTGGAAGTTCCATAATATGGGTGAAGGTGCCCGCCAGCGGATCTACCGCTGTCTTTATGTATTATGGAAATGCCGCCGCGACAGCCATTAGTGACGGTTCCGGTGTCTTTGAATTCTTTGACGATTTTACAGGATCGTCTCTTGCAGGCAACTGGCAACAATCTGCAACAAATGGTACCGTAACCGTCTCAACGGGTAATGTTACATTAAGTTGTAATTCCAACTCCGGCAGTGCATACATTTCATCTGCCTTTACACCCGCTTCCACTTCGTTTGTATTGGAAGCAAAAAACCAGGAACCCCGCTATTACAGGAACAGGTTTTATGCCGGGACAGGTTATTTCTCAGGCAATCCCTTTGGATTTGATAATGGCTATTTCAACAGTGGTGCCGCGGGCTCCTATACAACCGCGCAGATCTTCTGGAATGGCACTTATCAAACCGGTAATCTTACTGCCGGTACAAATTATTTAACACAATGGCAGATTACCGATGGTACTGGCTCAACTTATAACTGGAATACCTATACATATTCTACCGGGGCATTGGTCAGATCAAACTCAAACGCCAACACTGCATCGCCTGTAAGGTATATAACAATCGGGGTTACAGAAGCCAATAACACTTCAACAGTTGTTGACTGGGTGAGGGTGCGTAAGGCGTCATCAACATTTACGGACATTGCCTCGGGCACGATCAGCGCACAGGTAAGTAATGTATCAGCGTCCGTTAATTCGCAAACCAATGTTTTGTGTAACGGTAATTCGACGGGCTCAGCTACTGTAACCGCTTCGGGAGGCGGAACGCCATATACCTATAGCTGGAACACATCACCGGTGCAAACTACACCAACCGCAACCAACCTGGGTGCCGGCAGCTATACTGTTACGGTTACTGAAAATAGTATAGGCATATCAGCAACGGCTTCGGTTACCATTACGCAACCCACTGCTCTTTCAACAACAAACAGCAGTAGCAACATCAATTGCTTTAATGGAGCTGACGGGCAAATTACTATCACAGGAAGCGGCGGCGTTACTCCTTATATGTATTCTATAAATAATGGAGTCGGTGGGTATCAAGGCAGCAATGTGTTTGGTGGATTAGCTGCGGGTCAGTATAAACCGAGAATCATGGATGCTAACGGCTGCGAATCAAAACAAGTACAATGAAAATTACTGAAATGAAATTGAATTTTAAAAGTATAAAGCGATCAGCTACAAGATTTCGGATTACGCCACCTGTAGCAATTCTTATCCTGATAATCTCATTTCTTACTAAACAAAGTTTTGGTCAGACTGCGACGATTAATATTGATTTTACTGGAAGCACTGGAATAACATGTGGCGGATCTGATAATACATATGCCAATGGGACTGGTTCTGTTAATTTTAACGGAGGTGTGCCGGCCGGAAATACTATAACCGGCATATCTGTTTCTGCAAATGTCGGAGAATTTTTGAATGGCACCACGACCTTAAATTTTAGTCTAAACGGTACCGCAATCGGCAATATTAACGGCGTAACAAATACCTGCCAAACTGGAAACTTCAACGCAGGAACGATACCAACCTATAATAATACCGGAACAAATACACTTTCATTTACCGGATCAGGCACAGGAACACGTGGCGTTTATAACGCTACTTTGACCGTCACTTACACCTGTGCGACAGCACTTCCTGGTGTTACTACTCCCGTTTATTTTTGCCAAAGTTCGACAGCTTCGGCATTAACCGCAACGGGATCAAACCTTTTATGGTACACGTCATCAACTGGCGGTACCGGCTCTTCAACAGCGCCCACACCAGGTACCTCAACGGTGGGGACCACTTCGTATTATGTTAGCCAAACAGCAGGTTGTGAAGGACCAAGAGCAGAGATAGATGTCGTTATCAGGGCATTACCTGTTTCATCTGTGACAGGCCAGACAAACATTACCTGCTATGCGGCTAATGATGGCACCATAACTGTTTCCGCTAGTGGAGGATCAAGTCCTTACACTTTTTCTGTTGATAATGGCGGTACTTATCTGCCTGCAACAGGAACATATCTGCGGCTGTTTACAGGGCTTTTGCCAAATACGCCCTATAGAATAAAAGTAAAAGATAACAATGGATGCGAATCAAAATAATTAAGCACGTACAATCTGAAACAATGCACAATTCAACTGCTAACAAAATAAATATGGCACAGCGCGGAAAGGCAAGAAAGCTTTCAATGATAGCTTTTGCAATTCTCTTGCTAAATCTTTATTTCTCGCAGACTTGTTTTGCGCAGGCCGGGCCGGTGAGATTAAAAGGTTCAGGAGGAAACACAGTTACAGAAATAAATGTCAGCGGTACCTGGTATGAAGTGCATTCTTTCACTTCCACTGGTTCTGCTACATTTACTCCTCCTTCCGGTGTATCTACGGTAGAATACCTGTTAGTGGCCGGCGGGGCTGGCGGGGGCGGAGTTACAGCAGGTAATGTGGCTGGATCTGGCGGCGGCGGAGCAGGTGGATTTTTGACCAATGTGGGTGGTACCGGCTTGGCGGTCACCGTTCAATCCTATTCTGTTGTAGTGGGCACAGGTGGAACGGCCGGTGTAGGTGGAACGAGCCAGGGTGGCAATGGGGGAATTTCATCTTTTTCAACCATTTCCGCGACCGGTGGTGGCGGTGGGGCTTCCACAGGTGTTAGTAATAATGGAGTAGCCGGTGGTTCTGGCGGTGGTGCCAGAAATACAGGAAGTACCGGAGGTGCAGGCACGGCGGGACAAGGTAATAACGGTGCTAACAACAATAATACTGCTGGAGGCGGTGGCGGCGGTGCAGGCAGTGCAGGCTCTGCTGGTACAGCCTCTACCGGTGGGGCAGGGGGTTCAGGTTCCAGCAATTCCATCACAGGTGCTACGGTAACTTATGCTGCGGGTGGTAGTGGTGGCAACTTTGGCACCAGTGCTGCAGGTACCGGCGGAACTGCCAATACCGGAAACGGAGGCAGCGGTGCAAGTGGGGCCAATGGAAGCTCAACATTTAGCGGTGGAGCGGGAGGTTCCGGTATTGTAATCGTCCGCTATAAGGCGCCTACCATGGCAATTACAACACAGCCTTCAACCACAGTCGTCAACGGATCCAATTTTGCCCAACCGGTTGTAATACAAATTTTAGATGGAAATGGAGTTGCTGTTTCAGGAATTACTGTAACAGCAGCCATTCAATCCGGCACGGGCGGCACGTTGAGTAATACCACTGCAACAACAAATGCAAGTGGCAATGCCACTTTTACCAATTTACAGTTGTCAGGAACAGCAGGGGGCTCGTACACATTAAACTTCCTGGTTCCGGGGTCATCAACCACAGTTATTTCAAACACGATCAACATTTGCACAACGCCCGTTTCTTCCGTAACCAATCAAACTAATATAACCTGCAATGGAGCAAATGATGGAACTATCACCATCACTGCAAGCGCAGGAACAAGCCCATATACTTTTTCAATAAACAACGGCCCGTTTTTGCCCGCTACCAGCGGGGATACACATGTATTTACAGGGCTATCACCCAATACACCTTACCAGGTAAAAGTAATGGACAACAATGGCTGTATATCAAAATAACAAAAACAATGAACGATGAAATCAAATTCTACTAACAAACAAACTGCAACAATGAAAAATAAGCTTTCAGAAGCGGGCCATGCTTTTATGGCATCCGATGTAAGTGATTTCATCAGGGATTTGATATACCGAATACCAGGATCAAAATTTCGACATACACATCAACCATATACCAATGCACCGGTTGCACAAATGGAGACCCCGGTTTTCATAAAAGCACCTGCGATTAATAACATTAATAAGATTTCTTTTATGAAAACATTTTTACGTAAATCCGGAATATTCGCTGTTGCATTGATGATTGCGAATTTATTTTTAATGAACAACTCCTACGCACAAACTGCAAAAGTTTATGCGCAAAATACGAGCAATGAAACAGGTACCACCGGTAACGTTTATGATCTGACCGTTACACAGGGTGCTGCTGGAACTAGGGTATCAGCAGGTAGTTCTTCTACTTCATTTACAGATGTTCTTGATTTTACGATTGATATTGATCACATGGCCAGTGCTGTTTCTGGAAACAGCTTTCCTGTTTCTTTGAGCGTTAACGCCATAAGTAGCAACACTACAGCAAGGTTTCGTATACAACATTTGAATTCAGCGGGAACTGTCTTAGCTAGTTCGACTGCGTATTCATCTACTTTTACCACAACAGGTACGCAGACTGCCACTTTTTCGTTTGCAGCTACCCAAACCTGGGCAGCCACCGACCAGTTCAGACTTTCAGTTGAAATACAAAGAGGTGGCACTTCTTCAACAAAGACAATTACGATAAATACCGGTAATGCAAATTCCTTTGTTCAATATACCATTGGTACTCCAACAATAACAAGTTTTACGCCTGCAAGCCAATGCGCTGGTTCCAGTACTTCAGTTGTAATTACCGGTACTAATTTCACCGGTGCGACAGCGGTAAATTTCAATGGTATAGCCGCCGCATCATTCACGGTAGATAACTCTACACAAATAACAGCTACTTCTCCGACTTCCGCTACGACAGGAACAATAAGCATAACTACACCCGGAGGAACAGCAACAAGCAGCACTAATTTTACAGTCAATGCGCTTCCTAATCCACCAACGATATCAGCGGGAGGTCCCACAACATTTTGCTCTGGAAGTAGCGTGACACTTGCTTCCAGTTCGGGCAGCAGTTATCTTTGGTCAACTGGGGCAACCACTCAAAGCATTAATGTTACCGCTTCAGGCAGCTATACTGTAAAGGTTACAAATGCTTCCGGCTGCCAGAGTGCTGCATCTTCTCCCACAGTAGTAACGGTAAATCCACTACCAACAATTACAGTAGGTACTATCAGCAGTATTTGCTCTGGGTCAACATCATTTACTATACCGTATACTACCACTAGCGGCAGCCCGACTACTTATAGTATTTCAGGGTCGGGTATTACAACAGTAACCAGCGGCTCATTAACGGCCTCCCCGATAACAGTGAATCTTAGCTCACCTGCTTCGGGTAGTTCTATATCATTTACCTTAACGGTAGCCAATGCCAACTGTACATCCACGACAGTACCTGGCTCTGTGACAGTAGATAACACATGCCAGGTAGTGACGTTAACACAACCTGCCCAGCTTATCGCAACGATCAGTGGTGACGCGACCATTTGTAACGGAGGGTCCACGCCTGTTACTGTTACAGTTTCTGGTGGCACTGCACCTTATTTCATTAACGGGATACAACAGACCGGTGTCGGTCCGTTCACCGTTAGTGAATCTCCAACCACAACAACTACTTATAACAGTTCTAATATTATAATAACAGATTCCCATAGTTGCAGCAGCACTGTAAGTGGCAGCGCATCAATTACTGTGAATCAAAATGCGGCGATTTCTTCTATTTCTTATGGCGCCACGTCTCTTTGCACAAACGCCACCCAGGTGTATACCGCACAGGGAGTTGATGGAACGAATGCAGTAGTAAACTGGTATACAGGGCCCGGTGGTACAGGAACGCTGATAGGAACGGGGACATCTGTTACCTATGGCCCGGGAACTATTTATGCCCGCGTTACTGCGGATTGTGGCAGCCCGGTTGAAGTGTCTGCAACTATTTCATTGACACCCGATGTCGTATTAGGGCAGAGCCCCGCTTCGGCATCTTACTGCGAAGGGCAGCCGGCCAGCCAGTTGGGTGTATCAGCAAGCGCCGGAACGGTAACGGGTTACCAGTGGTATAGCAATACCTCTAACTCAAATATGGGCGGTAGTCCTATACCGGGCGAAACCGGAGCATCTTATGTACCCCCCACCAATGTACCGGGAATATATTATTATTATGCTGTTATAAGCGGATGTAATTCTGTTGCTTCAGATGTCGCCATCATAACGGTATATAGCCCATTGTCGGTAGGCAATGACGGAAGTGAGACAGATGTTACCTGCAATGGTGCCGGTAATGGTTCAATCACACTGGGAACGATTAGCGGTGGCAACGGGTTATATACAATAACCTGGACGGGTCCTAATGGCTATTCCGGCAGTGGAACTACTATTTCCGGTCTTGCAGCTGGAACTTATAATTATTCAGTAAGCGATGGACTTTGTGACGCAGCAACCGGCAGCGTCGTTGTAAATGAACCTGCTGAACTTACCGCCGCTGCTTCGCAGGTTAGTGCTGTTACCTGCAATGGTGCAGGCAACGGTTCTGCTACTGTATCGGTAACAGGAGGTAACGGCGCGTTATACCTATTCATGGGATAATGGGGATGCAACAGCTACAGTATCCGACCTCAGCGGAGGCGATCATATTGTTTATATAACTGACAGTAAAGGTTGTTCTACTTCCGCTACTGTTCACATTGACGAACCGGCCGTGCTGTCTGCTTCGGCTGTTCAGAACAGCGCTGTAACCTGCAATGGTGCAGGCAACGGCTCTGCTACTGTATCGGTAACAGGAGGTAACGGCGGTTATACCTATTCATGGGATAATGGGGATGCAACAGCTACAGTATCCGACCTCAGCGGAGGCGATCATATTGTTTATATAACTGACAGTAAAGGTTGTTCTACTTCCGCTACTGTTCACATTGACGAACCGGCCGTGCTGTCTGCTTCGGCTGTTCAGAACAGCGCTGTTACCTGCAATGGTGCAGGCAACGGCTCTGCTACTGTATCGGTAACAGGAGGTAACGGCGGTTATACCTATTCATGGGATAATGGGGATGCAACAGCTACCGTATCCGACCTCAGCGGAGGCGATCATATTGTTTATATAACTGACAGTAAAAATTGTTCTACTTCCGCTACTGTTCACATTGACGAACCGGCCGTGCTGTCTGCTTCGGCTGTTCAGAACAGCGCTGTTACCTGCAATGGTGCCGGTAATGGCTCTGCTACCGTATCGGTAACAGGAGGTAATGCGCGGTTATACCTATTCATGGGATAATGGTGATGCAACAGCTACAGTATCCGACCTCAGCGGAGGCGATCATATTGTTTATATAACTGACAGTAAAAATTGTTCTACTTCTGCTACTGTTCACATTGACGAACCGGCCGTGCTGTCTGCTTCGGCTGTTCAGAACAGCGCTGTTACCTGCAATGGTGCCGGTAATGGTTCTGCTACTGTATCGGTAACGGGTGGTAATGCGCCTTATACCTATTCATGGGATAATGGTGATGCAACAGCTACAGTATCCGACCTCAGCGGAGGCGATCATATTGTTTATATAACTGACAGTAAAAATTGTTCTACTTCTGCTACTGTTCACATTGATGAACCTGCTGAACTTACTGCCTCTGCTTCGCAGAACTCTCCTGTTACCTGCAGTGGTGGCAGCGATGGCTCTGCTACGGTAACTGCAACAGGAGGTAACAGTGGTTATACATATTTGTGGGACGATGGGGAAACAACTGCTACGGCTACCAACCTCAATGACGGACCTCATACAGTAACTGTTACTGACACCAAGGGATGCTCAGTTGCTGCAAGTGTTGCCATCACTACACAACCGGATCCGGCCATTACTCTTTCTTCAATAACGGGAACAGACAATCAAACGGTTTGTATCAATAATGCAATATCAGATATTACCTATGCCGTAGGTGGCAATACTGACGGCGCAACGGTTACCGGATTACCTGCAGGTATTACAGCTTCTTTCAGCGGTGGTGTATTCACTATTACAGGCACTCCGACTGAAGCAGGTATTTTCCCTTACACCGTGACAACAACCGGCCCCTGCGTAAATGTTTCTCTCAGCGGAACTATCAACGTAAACGATAACTCAACTATAGCACTTTCTTCCGCAACCGGTACAGACGACCAGACTGTTTGTATCGATAATGCTATCACCGATATCACTTATGCTATCGGCGGTGGAGGAACGGGCGCTTCGATTACTTCAGGCACATTGCCCGACGGTGTTACAGGTTCTTTCAGCAGCGGCGTGTTTACCATTACCGGCACACCCACCGAAGCAGGCACTTTCAGTTATATCATAACAACTGACGGGCCATGTATAAATACTTCGATCAGCGGCTCTATTACTGTAACCCCTGATGCCACCATCATGTTGTCATCGGCACCGGGAACCGATCTGCAAACAGTTTGTATCAATACTGCTATTGATAACATAACCTATGATATCGGCGGCAGCGGCACAGACGCTAATGTTTCCGGCCTCCCTGATGGCGTTTCCGGGTCTTATAGCAACGGTGTATTCACTATCAGTGGTACTCCTGATGTATCCGGGTCGTTCACCTACGTTGTAACAACGGTAGGCCCTTGCGAAAAACCAACCCTGACAGGAACTATCATTGTGAATGCCAACTCCTCTATTGTTCTTACATCGGACCCCTCGGATACAACTCAAACGGTTTGTATCAATACACCGATTACAGATATCACCTACGCAATAGATGACGGAGCTACAGGCGGTCATGTAACCGGCTTGCCAACAGGCGTAGCAGGTTCTTACAATGCAGGCGTGTTCACTATTACAGGAACACCCACACAAGCAGGAACTTTCAATTATATAGTAACAACAGATGGCCCCTGTCAGAATGTTTCTCTCACCGGTACCATTACTGTTAACGATAACTCTTCACTGACACTTACTTCAGGGGCGGGAACTGACGCACAGACCGTTTGTATCAATCATGCCATCAACACCATCAGCTATACTATGGGTGGTGGCGCTACAGCAGCGTCTATTACAACTGGTTCATTGCCGAACGGCGTTACCGGTTCTTTCAATGCAGGTGTATTTACCATATCCGGTACACCCACCCAGGCGGGTTCCTTCAGCTATACTGTTACAACTACAGGCCCTTGCGTAAATGTTTCGCTCAGCGGTACACTCAAGGTTAATGATAACTCAACCATCTCACTGTCTTCTGCATCGGGTACCGATGCGCAGACGGTTTGTATCAATAATGCCATCAGCGACATCACCTACTCAATCGGCGGCGGTGGCACCAGCGCTTCCATTACAACAGGTGCATTGCCCAATGGGGTGACCGGCTCCTTCAGCGGCAGCGTATTTACCATCTCCGGTACACCAACCGAAGCAGGTACTTTCAGCTATACCGTTACAACAGACGGACCATGTGAAAACGTTTCCATGAGCGGCACCATCACGGTAAATGATAACTCAACAATAACCCTTACTTCAGCAACCGGTTCAGACGCACAAACCGTTTGTCTCAATAGCCCGGTTACTGACATAACCTACGCAATCGGCGGCGGCGGAACAGGGGCTTCTATTACAAATGGCTCTCTTCCTGCCGGAGTAACCGGTTCTTACAGTGGTGGCGTGTTCACCATAACAGGTACCCCAACTGAAGCGGGTACTTTCAGTTATACGGTAACTACTACAGGACCTTGCGTCAATAACTCTCTCAGCGGAACCATAACGGTAAATCCGGATGCAGTGGTGAACCCGGTTGCTAACGCCAACTATTGCAGCGGCACCCCCGGATCTGCTATCAGCTTCAGCTCTCCCACAACCGGTGGCACTATTACCTATAGCTGGACCAGCAGTGCCAATGCAGGTTTTGGAACCAGTGGTACGGGCACCATCCCTGCTTTTACAGCAACCAACAATGGTACTGCTGTTATTAATGCAGTGGTAACTGTTACACCGCACCTTACCAACAACTCGGTAACATGCGACGGTACACCAACCAGTTTCACGGTAACAGTGAACCCTTCTGCTTCGATGAATGCTGTAAGCAATCTTACTTATTGTGCCAATACTCCGGGCGGGCCGATCAACTTCAGCAGCCCGATAACCGGTGGTACCGTAACCTATACCTGGACCAGCACCGTTAATGTCGGTTTTGGATTAAACGGAACGGGCAATATCGGGCCATTCATCGCAACCAATGGAAGCTATAGCCCGCTTATTGCAACGGTTACGGTAACACCAATGTTAAATGGTTGTACCGGCTCACCAACAACTTTTACTATCACAGTAAATCCGAATGCCAACTCCGGCACCATCAGCGGATCGTCCATTATGTGTACAAACTCGACCAGCCAGTTAAGCACCAACGGACTTTCAGGCGGTTCATGGGCCAGCAGCAACCCGGCCGTAGCTACAGTAGATGGTTCGGGTATGGTGACTGCTTTATCTAACGGAAGCACTACCATCTCCTATACTGTCAGCAATATATGTGGTGCATCCACATCGACCTTTACTGTTACTGTAAACCCGTCTGCCTCTGCAGGTACGATCACCGGGCCTTCATCGGTATGTGCCGGATCATCGGTTTTGTTAAGCAGCAATGGCAATACAGGCGGTACCTGGTTAAGTGCATCACCAACTATTGCATCAGTTAACTCTTCAGGATTGGTGACCGGTATCAGCCAGGGTACGGCTACCATCTACTATTTCATATCCAACAGTTGCGGATCATCCTTCACCTCATTTAATATAACCGTTAACCCGACTGCTAATGCAGGTACGATTTTCGGATCGTCTTCTCTGTGCGCAGGTTCTTCAACCCAATTGTTCACTACCGGCAACAGCGGTGGTACCTGGGCCAGCAGCAATCCTTCTGTAGCCATTGTCGATAATGCCAGTGGTTCTGTATTGGGATTAAGCCCGGGCACAATTGACATCACTTACACTGTTGCAGCCAATAGTTGCAGCGCCGGAGCGTCAGTGGCTCATTTTACCTTGACGATTAATCCTTCTGGTAATGCCGGCACTATATCCGGCCCTGCCAATGTTTGTGTAGGATCTTCTATCCTCCTTACTACATCAGGAAGCAGCGGCGGCTCATGGATCAGTGGTTCTCCTGCAGCTACGGTTAATAATTTCGGATTGGTAACCGGTGTATCGACAGGCAGCGCTACTATTTACTACTTTGTTTCCAACAGTTGCGGATCGTCATTTACAACCTATAACGTAACCGTGAGCCCGACGGCCAATGCAGGAACTATCTCGGGCCCAACAACAGTATGCGCAGGATCAACCATTAGTTTATCCAGCAATGGTACCTTAGGTGGCTCATGGACCAGCAGCACCGGTGCAGCCATCGTCGATGGAAGCGGAACCGTATTGGGTGTTAGTGCGGGTAATACCACTATTACCTACACCGTAACTTCTGCCTGTGCTACTTCTTCTGCAACTTATAATATTACGGTCAATGCTCTTCCCAATGCAGGTACCATCTCCGGCGTTGCTTCTGTGTGTGCCGGTTCTGCTACAACTTTTTCTACCAATGGTACCTCCGGCGGTTCATGGTCCAGCAGCAATACCGCTGTGGCTACCGTCAACCCCGCAAGTGGCGTGGTAACCGGTGTCGCCCAGGGTAATGCCACCATAACTTATACCATCACCACCGGCTGCGGAACGGCATCCCAGTCGGCACCCATCACCGTTAATCCTGTCTTTAATGCAGGTACCATCAGTGGCGGATCTTCTGTCTGCATCAATTCAAACCTGTTCTTAAGTGCCAGCGGTAACACAGGCGGTACATGGAACAGCAATAATACCAACGTCGCAACTATAGATCCGGCTACCGGTGTGGTAACGGGTGTGGCTGCAGGCAATGCCACTATTACTTATACGCTTTCCAATGGCTGTGGCACTTCTACAGCAACCCAGGTGGTCACGGTAAATGCTTTGGCTAATGCAGGTACCATAAGCGGTGCATCTACAGTATGCTCCGGCTTGTCAACCACCTTCACCACCAATGGAACATCCGGCGGTACCTGGAGCAGTAGCAATACTGCTGTCGCAACGGTCAACGCTTCAACAGGTGTGGTTAACGGCCTGGCATCAGGATCGGCTACTATCACTTACAGCGTCTCCACTTCTTGTGGTACTGCCAGCACTTCAGCCGGTATCACCGTAAGCTCACTCTCGGATGCAGGAACCATCAGCGGTCCTTCGGGTGTGTGTGTCGCTTCATCAATTAATTTAACTACAAGCAGTATCAGTACCGGCCAATGGGCCAGCAACTCACCTTCGGTTGCCATCGTTAATTCCTCCGGCACCGTAACAGGAATGTCGCAAGGTACCGTTACTATAACCTTTACCGTAAACGGCACCTGCGGAACCAGCGTGGCTACTTATTCCATTACTGTCAATGCTGTGCCTTATGCAGGCGTTGCCAACGGACCTTCAGGTATATGTGTCGGATCAACTATACAATTTACCGCTACCGGTGGAATGTCCGGCGGCACCTGGCATAGTACCAACCCCGCAAGGGCTACCGTAGACCCGTCTACCGGCCAGGTAACCGGTGTGTCTGCAGGGAATGTAATCATCGCCTACAGCGTAAGCAATAGCTGTGGCGCTTCAACGGCTTCTATTCCTATTACGGTAAATTCTATGCCCAACGCAGGAACCATCAGTGGCCCATCGGCAGTATGCCAGAACGGTACCATCAACCTAAGCTCCAGTGGAGACGCCAACGGTACCTGGTCCAGCAGCAACTCTTTGGTAGCTACTGTAAATCCCGGCAATGGAACTGTAACCGGGGTAGGTGCGGGAACGGCTACCATTATTTATACTGTTGGCTCGGCTGCTTTATGCGGTACCTCTACTGCATCGCATGATGTAACCGTAAATCCTGCTCCAAATGCAGGCACTTTAACAGGCGCTTCGTCTGTGTGCAAGGGACTCTCTACTCCATTTACAACCAGCGGCAGCACCGGGGGTACCTGGAGCAGCAGCAACCCGGCCGTGGCCCCGGTTGACGCTGCATCAGGAGTTGTTACTGGAGTTTCTGCAGGTAATGCAACTATTACCTACACTGTAACTACTCCAACCTGCGGATCGGCAACAGCCTCAGCTACTATTACCGTTAATCCGGATCCCAATGCAGGTACCATCAGCGGGCCTTCTTCGGTTTGCGTAAATGCTAATATGATATTGAGCAGCAACGTTTCCGGTGGCACATGGACCAGCAGTGCAACAGCTGTGGCAACGGTTGATCTAAACTCAGGACAGGTAACCGGTATGGCTGCAGGTAATACTACTATCACTTATACGGTAACAACCTCTTGTGGATCGGCTACCGCAACTTATACGGTAACCGTTAACCCGTTACCGAACGCCGGAACCATATCCGGTACAGCATTCATGTGTGTGGGTTCTTCTGCCACCTTTACCACCAATGGAACAGGCGGTGGTACCTGGAGCAGTACCAACCCTTCGGCTGCTACTGTCAATCCAACGACAGGTGCAGTAACTGCCGTGGCCGCAGGTAGTACCAACATCATCTATACTGCTACCAACAGTTGCGGAAGCGCAAGCACTTTCACACCGGTAACCATCGGTGCCGCTCCCAATGCCGGCACTGTAACCGGTGTATCTTCACTATGTGTCGGCTCAAATGCAATATTTACCAGCAACGGAACCGGTGGCGGTACCTGGAGCAGTAATAATACTGCCGCTGCAAAAGTAGATCCTGTAACAGGACAGGTTACCGGCATGGGTGCGGGCTCAGCAACGATCTCTTATACAGTTAGCAGCTCTTGTGGCAGCGCAGTATCTTCACTTAATGTTACCATCACTGCACTTCCAGATGCAGGCACGGTCAGCGGAGCGGGTACTATTTGCTCAGGATCCATTACCACATTTACCAGCAATGGCGCAAGTGGAGGTACCTGGAGCAGTAATAATAACCTCGTGGCGACGGTTGATCAGCACACAGGTGTAGTAACAGGTGTTGGTGCCGGTAGTGCAACGATTACCTATACGGCAATAAACGCCTGCGGAACGGCAACTGCATCAGCAGGAGTGACCGTCAATTCCCTGGCAACAGCAGGCACCGTTACAGGTGCGTCAACTCTTTGCTCAGGATCTACAACAGCCTTCACCAGCAATGGCAACGGCGGCGGTACCTGGAGCAGCAATAACACGGCTGCAGCAACAGTAAATCCGGTTACCGGTGTCGTTACAGGCATGGCACAAGGTTCGGCTACCATTTCCTATACCGTGAGCGGAAGTTGCGGAAGTGCGGTATCTTCAGCAAATATTACGATACTGCCGGCGCCGAACGCGGGAACGATAAACGGTTCTTCATCGGTATGCGCCGGTTCTACAACCGCATTTACTACCAATGGCGATATAAACGGTACATGGACCAGCGATAATCCATCAGTGGCTACCGTAGATCCATCTGGTGTAGTGACAGGGGTAGCCGGTGGTTCAACAACTATAAATTATACGGTAACCAACAGTTGTGGCACAACCAGCTCAACAAAGATCATCACGGTAATACCGTTACCAAATGCAGGTACTGTCAGCGGGTCTTCGTCAATTTGCGTAAACGCCACAACTACTTTCACCAGCAACGGCCTCAGCGGTGGTACATGGTCAAGTCCTGACCCCTCGGTTGCTACTGTTGATCCTACCACCGGACTGGTAACAGGTATCGCGCCAGGCAATACGACCATAACCTATACTGTAACCACAGGTTGTGGTACGGCATCTGCTTCGGCCAATATCACCGTTATAATCCTTCCTGATGCAGGCACTCTTAGTGGCGCTGCAACAGTGTGTGTTGGCGCAAACACTACCTATACCAGCAACGGACTCAGCGGTGGTACCTGGAGCAGTGCAACGCCTTCTGTGGCTACCGTAGATCCAACTACCGGCGTGGTAACAGGTGTTTCTGCCGGTAATGCAACGATCACTTATACATTTACCAACTCCTGCGGTACAGCCAGTGCTTCACAGATGATAACAGTTAATCCTCAGGCAAATGCTGGTACTATTAGTGGCGCAGCTTCGGTATGTGTAGGAGCAACGGCAATATTTACTTCTGACGGCCTCAATGGCGGTACCTGGAACTCAGGTGACCCCTCTATTGCAACCGTGGATCCGACAACTGGTTTGGTAACAGGCATAGCAGCAGGTACGGTGTCGATCACCTATACTTCCACCACTCCTTGCGGCACCGCATCAGCTTCGGCCAATGTAAACATAATCGTTATACCCAATGCAGGTACGGTTAGCGGTGCTACAACCCTATGCGCAGGCGCTAATACCACTTATACCAGCGACGGACAAAGCGGTGGTACCTGGAGCAGCATGACTCCTTCGGTGGCTACCGTGGATCCAACTTCGGGTGTGGTAACCGGTGTGGCTGCAGGTAATGCAACCATCACTTACACCATCACCAACTCTTGTGGCACTTCTGCCAACTCAAAAACAATTACCGTAAATCCATTGCCAAATGCTGGCACGGTTAGCGGTGCTGCTACGGTATGTGCAGGCGCTAATGCTACATTCAGTACCAATGGCCTCCCCGGCGGTACATGGAGCACCGGCGACGCGTCTATAGCTACAGTAAACGCAACGACAGGTATGGTAACCGGTGTGGCTGCAGGCACGGTATCGATCACCTATACCTCCACCACACCTTGTGGTACGGCAACAGCTTCGGCTAACATTACGGTTATCCCGATCCTTACGGCCGGTACTGTTAGCGGTTCAACTACTCTTTGCATTGGTTCTAATACCACCTACACCAGCAACGGTTCTGCAGGTGGTACCTGGAGCAGTGTTACTCCTTCAATAGCTACCGTTAACCCAACTACAGGTGTGGTAACCGGCGTGGCTGCAGGTAATGCTACTATCGTTTATACGGTAACCAACAGCTGCGGTACGGCAAGCGCTTCCCAGATGATCACCGTAAGTCCTTCGGGCAACCCGGGTACACTCTCCGGTGCTTCTTCTGTTTGCGCCGGTTCTTATGTAACCTTCTCACGCAGCGGCGGAACCAACGGCGGCACATGGAGCAGCAGTAATACATCAGTGGCTACTGTTTCCAACTCCGGAAGGGTAACAGGGGTATCTGCAGGAACGGCTGTCATCTCCTACTCCATCACTACCGGATGCGGTACCTTCAGCGCTACCAAATCCATCAGTGTGGATGCCGAACCCGGCCTTTCTGTTTCTAATTTAACGGTATCTACTGATCCAAATGAATGCAGTGCACTGGTAACACTCGGTTCCAACATCACAGCGACAGGGTCTCCGGCGCCAACTTTGCAATACAGGATCGGATTCTATCCCTTCTTCTCTTACCCCATATCGGCTACGCATACCTTCTATCGCGGTACTACACCGGTAACGGTAATTGCAACTAACTCTTGCGGCTCCGTAGCCCGCATGTTCCTGGTAACGGTGGTGGATAATACTCCCCCGGCCATTACATGTAAACCCAATACCACCGTCTACACCAATGGCTCGGGCAGATACTCCGTTCACGGACACGAGTTCGATGCAACGGCTTCTGACGGCTGTGGCGTGGCTCAACTCATATACAGCCTCAGCGGTGCTACCAATGACGGCTTTGAAAGAGAGAACAGGTCTTTGAACAACGTAAGATTGAATGTCGGAACAACTACCATCACCTGGAGAGCTACCGACGTAAACGGCAATGTTTCTACCTGCCAGACCGTGATAACAGTTGTTCAGGCCCATAACGGAAACGATCCCGATCAACCCTATGTTCAGTTGCCCGGAAGCAACCAGTCTTCAGCTTCCGACGGATCGCTCAGTGTATTCGTAGCTCCTAACCCCGCCTCTGACCACTTTACACTGGCCCTCAAAAGCCTCAGTAACGAAAAGGTCAAACTCACGGTGGTAGACATTACGGGAAGGACAATACAAAAGATCAACGACGTAGAACCTAACAGCAATGTAAGGGTCGGGGAACAATACCACCCCGGCATCTACCTCCTCCAGGCTGTACAAGGCAAACAAACCGTCATAGTCAAACTCATCAAAGAAGGTAACTAAAATCTTTATAAAGGGAGTCTTTTACCAAGGTGGCGCATGAGCGCCACCTTTTTTATTGGGAAAAACAACCGCCTTATCGTCTTTTTAAAACCTCCTGCGAAATGAACTAACGTAAACGCATAAATGAAACCATGGATTTTTTTGCCTGTAATGAATACCAATCAATCGGCGGGATTAGTTTTGCCAGGAATTCATTATCTATCAAGAAGATTCCCGGCAACATCTGTATCAGTTTCTGTTTTACAGATGCAATTCAAATAAGGTTCATTGGTTATTGATTTGTGGCAATCCGCAAAATATGTACAGGCAATAAACAAAAAGCACAGGATGATTTTCTCATACCTGTGCTTTTTTCATTCTTCTTGGAAATAATATTTAATCCTTTATTCCAAAATATTGTTTTACCGCGTTATAATTGTTCCAATCCAATGGCTTCTTTGCATCGCCAATCTGTGCAGGTAAACCGGCTATACCACCAGGCACAATGATATAACGGAATTGCTGATAGTTATACCCACCCTGTTGAGCCGAACTGATATCATAATTGGAAATAATTCCAATCGTATCCACATAAAAATAGGGATTTGCAATAAGGGTTGTAGTGGTGCTATAAGTGGTGTCTGTATAAAAAAGAAATGGTTCATTTATTGGCAAAGGAAGTACAAACTCACCTCCGGGAGCGTCGCTTCCCGCATTCCAGTAAACTTTTACGAAACCTGTATTCAAAATAGAATCGGAAAGTTCCGGCGCAGGAATCTGAGCAAACATAGTGGTGTCACCCCTTGATGCGAAGGTTACATTTAACCATTTTGAATAAATAACATTTGCAGTTCCGGTAGCGCCAGTGGCACCTGTAGCACCCTGCGGTCCTTGTGGACCGGTAGTACCCGTGTCTCCTTTAGGTCCTTTTGAACAACCGACAACCAAAAGCACAATCGCGGTTAAAAAAGTAAATGGGAGGGCAAGAATTTTTTGTTTCATAAACTTAAGATTTAGTGGATTGATTAATGAAAGTTCCGGTTAAAGATAGATGATTTATAAATATGTGGTCCCGCAATACATGGTATGATGCGCAGTTTTGCAAAAAGGTTGGTATCAGAATTTGAATGCGGCAAATCCTTATTTCATTTTTTGTTCAATTTTATGAATGTCTGCCTGATTACCTAATTGCAGAAACTCAGCCTGATTCTCCAAACGATTCTTATCAGCAAAGCCATTTGCTACTGCTTTTATCAAATCTGCATTGGTTGTTGCGGCGTCGCCGTTGCGCGCATCAAGGATAGCAGAGAAATACCACGCTTCGCTATTGGTTGGATCAGCCAGTTTATAGAGTTCCACAAAATGCCGGGCATCATCATTTCTTTGCTGTTCGATAAGCTGGTTTGAAATGGAATAAAATGCGAGAGACAGATATGCCTGCAATCGCTGATACATTGCGCCTTCCTGTGTTGTCGATTTTGCCTTTTGTTTTACATCACGAATCGTATTTTGCCAATAGGTTATATCGCCGGATTCAAAATGTTGCTGGTAATCATTTTTGATATTTTCTTCGCGGGTAAATAGATCCTGTTCGGCACTAAATTGACGTCGGTAGGAAGGATCATCCCTGATCGCTTTGTCTTTTTCTTCAAACCAGCTAACCTGCACGGACACCCCGCTGAGCATACTTATCGCCACACTGCAGGAAGCTTCCGCTTTGGTATAGTCGTGAGTGGCAAGCAAACTTGTAACGGCAGTCTTGGCGCCCGAAACGTAGCTATTGACAAAAGAATCGTTTACCGGAATAATTTTTTTAAACATGGCATCCAACAACAATCCTGCAAATGCAGTATTCATAGTGCTTTCAGGCGCCCATTCATGTATGCCGTTAAAGAAAATGATGCGGTGACGTGCAGTCGTTTTATCCAGCTCATTATTAATATTCACCAGGTCTGTCATGTTCATATCGCCGGTACCGGCAATGGCAGTGAAGGTAAAATTGATATTACCACTTCCGCTGACTAATGATATCCCGGCTCCTCCTGCAATCACACTTTTTATTTCCGGATGATTCAGGGCAAGATAAGAAGCCACCTTTCCCCCACCTGAAAATCCACAAGCATATAACCGACTAACGTCTACGCGTAAACGATTTTTGGTATCAGTGAATAAACTATTCCATATCTTATCCGCTGTAGGAAAATCATTTCCGTTTTTTGAATTATTGCTGCCCGCTAAAATAAAATCATACTGATCCGCGAGTGATTTATATTTTGTCAAAGGCAATGAACCGTCGCCATGCGGATCGAAAAAATATACTATCGGTAGCGCTTCAGTTTTTGATTTTGCCGGTAAATACAATGCATAAGACTGAGTGGCATCCGTATGACAAATCACATTGGGAATAACCTTTCCGGTTTCAAAAGTATCAGGAGAGAAGTTATTTGAAATATGCGATGAATCAATGAGGCTCGTATCAATATCTGCATTATCATTTCTGCCTCCACACGCAACAAGACAAAGAAAGACAACAGAGAAATTCACGGGGTGTAAGCGTTTCATGCTATATCATCTCTTTTAGTTTTTCCACTACCCTATCTACCTCTTCTTTTGTATTGTATTTACTAAAAGAAAAGCGAACAGTCACCTGGTTTGGATTATTCGTCATGGCACGAATTACATGGCTGCCTGCATCTGCACCGGAGGTACAGGCGCTGCCTCCGCTGGCGCAAATACCGGCAATGTCAAGATTGTATAACAACATCTCTGATTTTTCTGTTTTCGGAAATGCGACACTGAGAATCGTATAAGAACTTTTTTCCGGGTTTCCGTTGAATGAAACGCCGGGAATGTTCTGTCGCAAACTATCTTGCATATATTCTTTTATTCCGCCAATATATTCTTTGTCTTTTTCAAAATTGGCTGTTGCAATTTCCAATGCCTTTGCAAAACCAACAATACCATAAATGTTTTCGGTTCCTGCACGCATATTTCTTTCCTGGCTTCCGCCATTGATCAGGGGATGAATCTTTACATTTTCATTTATGTATAATATACCAACTCCTTTGGGCCCGTGAAACTTATGCCCTGCACCGGTGATAAAATGAACAGAAAGCTTTCTCAGATCGAAAGGAAAATGACCGACCGTCTGTACCGTATCTGAATGAAAGATCGCATTATATTTCTTGCATAAGGCGCCTGTTTCTTCCATATCCAAAAGATTGCCGATCTCATTATTGGCATGAAGCAATGTGACCAAACACTTTTTATTCGTTTCGCTTAACAATCTTTCCAGGTCATTCATATCTATATCGCCGTTTGGTAAAATCTTTACATAACAAACTTCTGCCTTCCCGGTTTTAGCAAGATGCTCAACGCTATGCAAGGTAGCATGGTGTTCCACCGGGGAAGTGATGATCCTTTCGCAACCTAAGTCATACACTGCGCCATTGATAGCAGTATTGTCGCTTTCGGTACCGCCGCTGGTGAAAAAAATTTCCGCAGGATGGGCATTTAAAATTTTTGCGACAGACTTCCGCGCGTTCTCTACTGCCATCCTTGTTTCACGTCCATATGAATAAATAGATGACGGGTTACCAAACTTTTCATTGAGATAAGGCATCATGGCATCCAGTACTTCCGGATCAATTGATGTAGTTGCTGCGTTATCAAAATATATTCTGTTCAATTTTTCTTCTATTACTATTTACGAATGTTATAATATGAATTACACGAATTGATATTGACGACCATGTCTCTTGTACCTTGTCTCTTGTACCTCGTGCCTTGTACTTTGTACCTTGTGCCTTACACTTACATTGCCTCCCGAATATCCTTCATGATCCTTTTTGCAATATTTTCTGCTGTTGTTTCAAAATTGCTTTCGGAGTAAATCCTGATAATCGGTTCTGTATTGCTGGTTCTGAGATGCACCCAGTCTTTGTCAAACTCAATTTTTAAACCATCCTCGGTATTCATGGGATGGCCTTTGTATTTATCTTTTATCTTTTCGAACACCTCATTTACATCCACACTTGTTTCCATTGCAATTTTATTTTTCGAAATAAAATAGTCGGGATACATGCCACGCAATTGATTCGTTGATTTACCGGAATGCGCCAAATGAGTGAGAAATAAACCGATTCCAATCAAGGCATCCCGACCATAATGAAAATCGGGAACAATAATGCCGCCATTCCCTTCACCACCGATGACAGCATGCACCTCTTTCATTTTGTTCACCACATTCACTTCTCCAACCGGCGAAGGAAAATATTCGCCACCATGCTGCTGCGTGACCTCTTTCAGCGCCTTGGTCGACGACATGTTACTGACTGTATTTCCCCTGCGCTTGCTTAAAACATAATCTGCAACAGCCACCAAAGTATATTCTTCTCCAAACATGCTTCCGTCTTCGCAAACAAAGCAAAGCCTGTCTACATCAGGGTCTACGGCAATGCCCAGATGTGCATTTTGCTTTTTTACTTCTGTGCTTAAACTTGTAAGATGCGCAGGAAGTGGTTCCGGATTATGTTCGAATTTCCCATTAATATCACCGAATAACACCGTAATATCTTTTACGCCCAGGGCTTTCAGCAGTGCAGGAATATAAATGGCACCCGAACTATTGATAGCATCCACTACTACTTTAAACTTTGCCTTTTTGATTGCTGCCACATCTACCAATTCATAATTTACTACTGCATCAATATGCTTTTGCAAATATGAGTCATCCTTCCTGTAAGCACCGGTTTTGTCCACCACCGCAAAGGAGAAACCCTCCTTTTCGGCGATATCCAGCACTTCAGCGCCATCCTCTGCTGAGATAAATTCGCCGTTATTATTTAATAACTTCAGTGCGTTCCATTCCTGCGGGTTGTGGCTGGCTGTAAGAATAATTCCTGCCGCTGCTTTTTCGCTTTGCACTGCAATTTCCACAGTAGGTGTTGTGGTAAGACCAAGATCAATTACATTAAACCCGTAAGCTAAAAGTGTGTTCGCGCAGAGATTACTGACCATTTCACCACTCATGCGACCGTCTCTTCCAATTATGATATCTTTATTTCCTGTGCAATTTTTTTTTACCCACGCAGCAAATGCTGAAGTAAATTTTACAATGTCGGGGGGGGTAAGATTTTTACCCGGTTCTCCTCCTATTGTTCCTCTGATACCGGATATGCTTTTTATCAGTGCCACGTTTCAAAATTTAGGGCGTAAAGATAATGCAAATGGAGAAGGATTTACGATGCACGATGTCCGATGTCCAATTACAAATGACCGTTTGATTTTGTCGCCGGCCACATTTAACAACCTTCTATCCGGGCTTTCTCACTACTTCGCTACGGACTCACTGACTTTCCGGCTTTCCTGCAATTTCCCAATCGACTACATTTGTGTAATGACAGGAACGATTCCATGGTTTAAAGAATGGTTTAACTCGCCCTACTATCATCTCTTATATTTTAAAAGAGACGAAGCAGAAGCGAAAAAATTTATCGATAATATCATCGGCCTTTTGCATCCGGATAAAAATTCTTTTATGCTGGATGTCGCATGCGGCCGTGGACGACTTTCTAAAATTCTTGCTGCCAGTGGATTTGACGTAACCGGTATTGACCTGGCCCCCGAAAGCATCCGGTATGCCAAACAATTTGAATCAGAGAACCTACACTTTTTTGTTCATGACATGAGGCTGCCTTTCTGGATAAATTATTTCGATTGCGCATTCAATTTTTTTACGAGCTTCGGGTATTTTGATACCAGGCGGGAACATGAAGATGCCATTAGAACAATTGCACAGTCGATAAAACTAAATGGAACTTTTATCCTCGATTTTCTGAATGTGCATTACGCAGAAGATCATTTTAACCGTCAATATGAAGTGACCGTGCAAGGTGTAAATTTCATTGTTACCAAATGGCATGATGAAACGCATTTTCATAAAAAAATAATTGTTGAAGATGAAAAACTTAACGAACCGCTTGAGTTTATGGAAAGAGTAGCAAAATTCTCTTTGGGTGATTTTACCGAAATGTTTACCTATCGTGGCCTGCAGGTAGCCGGGGTATATGGTGACTATGATTTTAACAGCTATCACATCCGCAATTCCCCTCGAATGATCATTATTGCTAAAAAAATAAAACAGTTATAATTATTTCTTGTTATTGACCAGCATCCATTTGGCTGTTTCATACAAAGCCGAAGTAAGTTCTGACAGATGGCTCATTACTGAATCTTTTTGGGCAGGTGTAAGCACAGGGTCGCCGGAACGCATGGGCATCAATTCTTCTTTTTTTATACGCAGATTTTTTACAAAAAAATAATCGTTGGTAACAACGCCGATGTTCCCTTCATCATGATGAATGATAAATGCCGCATCCCTTCGGTCTTTTGCGTGCAAAACATCCCGCCCCAGTGTAGTATTGGTATAAGAAAGATGCATCATACCTGCAAGCGTAGGTAACACATCTATTTGAGAAACGACTTCGCTTTTTCTTTCAGGCGTTAATAAATCCGGCGCATAAAATAATAACGGCACATGTTCATCACTCAATCTTCCTGAGGTCCACGCATCCGGATACATTTGCGATGCATCGCCTTCTACACCATGATCGCCGATAAATACAAACACCGTGTTACTAAACCATGCTTGTGTTTGCGCCTTTTCAATAAATTTTTTGAAACAGTAATCGGTATAGCAGAATGCTTCGAATTCCTTCTGCGATTCAAATCCGTATTTTACGAGCGTATCTTCATTCACAGTTTTTCTTTCGAAATCGCTGTCTTCCACCGGTATTGTGAACGGCCGGTGGTTGTCTGCTGTTTGAATAATTGCAAAGAATGGTTTTGTTTCGCCGGAAAAAACATTATCCGCTGCCAAAAAGAGATTTTTATCGCTGATACCCCAAACGTTAAGTATGGGAGCTTTGTAAGAACCTTCCTGGTATACGTGAACGCTATCAATATTTTTCACCAGGCCTTCAAAATTGTTGAAGTTGCTGTTGCCTCCTAAGAAATAAAATTTATCATAGTCGGTAAAGTCATTAATAATAGTGCGCTGTTTTACCGCTTCGGGATTTCGTGAAGAAAACTCTGAAAGCTGCACATCCGGTGTACCGGTAAGAATGGCAAAAACGCCACGGGCGGTTCCGAAGGTGGGTGTAAAACAATGGTCGAAAAAGATACCGCTGTCGCACAATGATTGAAAATATGGCGTCGTATTCAGCGGATTTCCGCTCATGCTGCTTTTGTACATGCTGAAACTCTCGCATATCACCAATACTACGTTGGGCCTGCTTTCCAGGGCTTTACTATCTGGCAGCCCCCATCTCGCATAATCTCTATTGGCAATATTGACCGAATCAAGTTGCAAAAAATCGGCCACTACAGGAAAATAGGACTTTGCTTTATCATCATTAAAAGACGGTGTTCTGAAACGCAGCGTACTAAAAAAATTCTGCAGCGGGTTCAGCGCTACATACGATTTAAAGTTATCATTGAGCAGGAAAGCATCTCTCCATTTTAACGGCGCGAAAGAAAAAATGCCGTACACACACCATACTAAAAGAATAATAGCCGCCAGGTGCCATCTTCGTCTATACGTGGTTGTTAGTTTAGAATTTCTCCTGATGGTGCGCACGTGTGTTTTCTTAAAAACTTTCGCTATTAAATATACAGTGAAGACGAGTAAAAACACAAACCACACCATTGGATAGCTTTGCCACAGCATTTTGGCGGATGTAACGGGATCTTCAGCAAAGTTGAGTGCGCTTGCATTGATGCGTGTATGATTGTAGGAAAAATTTCCAAAGTCAGCTCCAAAAAAGAACAGCACGATCAGCGTTGCGACAGCGAGGTAATACGACCAGATACGTTTATTCCTTTCCGAAAAAAAAGGAGACAGCCGTGGATACACGGACAATACTGCTATTGGCAAAAGAATTATGGCAATCCATTTTACATCAAATTTAAAGCCCAGCCAGAAGGAAGGCAGCAGGGATGCTATTGAAACGTTGGGTGGCTTAAATAAACATACAGTCGAAATGCGAAAAGCAGTGAAAATAACCACATAGATGAGCCACAATACAAATAGCCACTGGATGGTTATCGGCACACTTCGTATGAATTTCGATTTTAAAAGCATCTTTTCAAAATATAAAGGCGATACCGTCCAAAGTATGTATCATTGTGTCGCATTGCTTTTTGAATTATGCAATGTCATGTAACCTGCAGTTTGATAATAGGCATCTGCCAGTTGTTTCAACGCTGTTCTGTCCTGCTGTACCTCAGGCGTAGATGGCAATGGATCGTTACTCTCACTCGAACGGAAATCCTCGGCCCCGCTTATCAGGCTTTGCATATACACATACCTGTCGGTGATCATTCCTATTTGCTTGAACGTAGGATCAAATAAGAACGCTGCATTCCTAAACCTTGTATTGTAAACCGGTATGGTGTCAAATAAATTTTTTCCAATGGTCGTATTTACATAAGGTACATGTGCCAGTGCAGACACCGATGGCAGCAAATCTGCCTGCGAACAGGTCCGGTGAATACGCTGTGGCGCGAGTAATGCCGGCGAATAAAAAAGCAACGGCACATGATGATAACTCAGATCATCTATTTCCCACGCTTTCGGAAACATTTTGCCTGCATCTCCGGGAATTCCGTGGTCGCCGACAAAAACAAAAATGGTATTATTGAAGTAGCCTTCTTTTTTGGCTGCTTCAATAAAAGTTTTAAAACAAAAATCCGTGTACCGGAAAGCATTCAGTTCATCATTGCTTTGGAATCCAAACCGGTGCAATGAGTCTTCAGAATAGTGTACTAATTGAAAGTTGGGTCTGTCTTCATCCGGAATGGTATACGGCCGGTGATTATCCGCCGTTTGAATTACAGCTATAAACGGCTTCGTTTCTTTTTTGAAAACATTGTTGGCCGCCAGGAAGAGGCGTTTATCGCTAATGCCCCACACATCCACGGAATTGGCTTTATAATTTTCTGACTCATACATGTGCAAGCCGGCAATATTATTGGTGAGCAGGCCTCTTATATTGGCCCAGCTCAGACTGCCACCGATGAAATAATATTTATCGTAATCTTTATAATCGTTTATAATTGTATGCTCATCTACTGCTGATGGGTTGCGGCTCGCCGTATTAGGATATTCCACATCCGGTATCCCGGTGATCACAGCCCACACGCCACGCGCCGTACCATATGCCGGAGTAAAACAACGGTCGAAGAATATCCCCTGTTCGCACATTTCATTGAAGTAGGGCGTAGTGTGGAGCGGGTTGCCCCACATACTGCTTTTATATGCACTGAAACTTTCGCAAATAACAACAACTACGTTCGGCGTGGGCAACGATGAATCAGGGGAAAAAACTCTTTTATAATTAAGTTTTGTGCTATCAGGGTTTTTGACCGAAAGATATTGAACCATCAAAGGATAATATTCCTTTACTTTTTTTAAGTCATAAGTGGAATGCCGAAACTGCATCGTACTTAAAAAACTTTGTGCCGGGTTTAAAGAGAGATTTGCTTTAAAATCATCTTTCAGCGCAAACGCATCGCTCCATCGCAGCGGATATTGATTTACTCTTCCGAAAATGCCGAGACCCAGCAGCAATGCAAAAACTACACCGATGATTGTTTTTGGTACTACCGCGCCATTATATCTTTGCCGGCTTATTCTTTTAAACTGCCAGATAATGAACCGGTATAGAATCAGAATGCAAATGGCAATAATAACCAGCAGCGTGATTACCGGGTAGCTTTGCGCTACCATGCCCATTGATGTTTTTGCGTCTGAAAGATAATTGAGCACGCTTGCACTCAAACGCTGATGCAGGTAATCGTAGTGCTCGAAATCTACGGCATAGAGCAGCACCAACAACGTGGTGGTAACGAAAAAGTAGATCTTAAATATTTTTCTCGATATAGCGTTATCAAAGGGATTGCAGTTTTTGGTAAACCATAGCCATACAAGTATTAATGCAAATAATATGATCATGTATGCCAGTGATGAGTTGGGCACGTGGCCTTTGTGCATAAAAATGATGATCAGCACCATTACAACCATTGTTAATAATACCTGCACGATACTGCTAATGGTAAGTCGATGCCTCTCGTTATAACTCAATCGCAGGCTACCGATAAGAAAAGGGAACAGTACAATACCACAGACGATCCGTGTATCAAAATTCAATCCTAATGCAAATGCGTTGAAAGAATTTGAGAAAGTGTAAGCTGATGACCTGAAATGAAAGAAAAATACGTACCGCAGGATCGTCATAAAGACAAGCAATGCGATTGCGGTAAAGAACATCCACCGAACTAATCCCGGCCATGCAGATTTTTTCATCTAAATATATAGTACGTAAACACGAAAGAGCAAAAGTAAATAATTAACCAGTGTTTTTGCGCTTTGGTTATTTTTGTATAGATGATATTGATGCAATACGTTACCGCCATGTATTTGCCCGAAGGATTAAAGAAGACAGATTACAGTTTGTTTGCCAAAATGAACGGTCAGTGGCACAATCACTTTTTTGATGTATTCTTCCCTTTTATACGCGAACCCTACGTATGGTTGCCGTTATATGTATTTCTCGCATTGTTCGCCATGATCAATTTTAAAATAAGAGGCTTTTACTGGACGTTATTCTTTGGTGCTACTGTCGGAATAAGCGATTACGTGAGCAGCAATATTGTGAAAAATACATTTGAGCGTCTGAGGCCCTGTCATGAACCTGCCGTTGCCGGCACATTGCGGTTCCTTGTGAGTTACTGCCCCGTAAGTTCGAGTTTTACCTCATCACACGCCTCCAACCACTTTGCCATGGCAATGTTTATATTTACAACATTTAACAAAGCCGTAAGTCCGAAATGGGCGCTGATCTTTTTATGGGCGTTCCTCATTTCTTATGCGCAGGTATATGTGGGTGTACATTTTCCATTTGATATATTTTGCGGTGCAATACTTGGCATAATAATCGGGTACACTTTGTCAAAAATTTTTAATACCAAAGTAGGCCTGGTGCCTCCAATGAAATAATATGCCCGAAATATTTATTTTATTTCTGTTGATATTTTTTAATGCATTGTTCGTGATGAGTGAGATGGCGCTTGTGTCTGCGAAAAGAAATCGCCTGGAAGCAGGCGCATCCCGGGGAGATAAACGGGCGAAGATGGCATTGGAATTAAAAGAGAATCCCGATCTGTTTTTATCAACCACGCAAACCTACATTACACTTATCTCCATCCTTACCGGTGTATATACCGGCGAAAAATTCGGGAAATATCTGCAACCCTATCTCGAAAAAATTACCATCATTAAACCTTACGCGGGTACCATTGCCACTGTGATACTGGTAATTCTTGTGACATTGCTTTCCATATTATTCGGTGAGCTATTGCCCAAAAGAATTGCTATTGTATGGCCGGAGCGCATTGCAAAATCTGTTGCCTTTCCTGTGAAATTCCTGAGCAGGGTTTCTTTTCCGGTCGTGTGGTTATTGAGTTCGGTAAATGCGGGGATCTTCAAACTACTAAATATCAAACCTCATGCGGAAAACCAGATAACAGAAGATGAAATAAAGGCGATGATCAATGAAGGCAGCGAATCGGGTACGATTGAAGAAGAAGAAAAAGATATCATCGAAAGAGTATTTCATCTGGGCGACCGCAACATCACTTCGCTCATGACACACCGCACCGACATTGTTTGGTTTGAATTGAATGAAGATCTTGCATCAGTCAAGGAAAAAATAAGAGAGTTTCAGCATTCGGTATATCCTGTTTGCAATGAAAACATTGATGACATTCGTGGCGTCGTTTACATTAAAGAGATGTATTTACAACCTAACGCCCCACTTTCATCATTGATCAGAAAAGCATTGTTTGTTCCGGAAAATAATTCTGCCTACCAGGTGCTGGAAAAAATAAAAGCAAGTAAAATTCATTATGCGTTCATTGTGGACGAGTACGGAAGTCTGCTCGGCATGATCACGGTAAATGATATTTTGAAAGCTATTGTTGGTGAAATGCCGGAAGCTACCGATGATGAATACATTATCGTTGAAAGAAAAGACGGCAGTTTCCTCGTAGATGCGCAAATACAGTTTTATGATTTTCTCGACCGGTTTGATAAAACCATCTGGATTGGCGAGGGAGAGAACCAGTTCGATACCGTTGCCGGTTTCATCCTTCATGAATTAAAACGCATACCTGAAACAGGCGACACTTTTGAATGGCGTGGATTCAAATTTGAGATCATTGATATGGACGGACAGCGCATCGACAAAGTGCTGGTTCATATTTCGGATGAAATCAGGGAAGAAATGGATTAGTGGGATATACGATTTGCGATGTACGATTTGTAACGCTTCGTTAATCATCAGGCGGAAATTGAATGAACAATGCATCAAACCAATAAACGAACCATCCAATTTACCAGTTAACGAGGTAGCCAGTCAACCAATTAATTAACTAATCACTATAACTCAATTTCCTTATGAGTTCCACCGGCAATGCAGGTAATTTTTTTCGTTCGATCAAAAATGTGGAAAGGCCCGCTATGTCTTTGAAAATATAATGACTGTTCAAAGCGCCTTCAAGATAGCCACGGCCTGTGGTGTTTCCCGTGCCTGTGCGCATACCAATCATTCTTCGCACCATGTCCATATGCTTATGCCTCCAGTTGGCCATTTCATTGTCAATGTTGATCAGGGCGTCCAGAATCTGATAAGAAGTTTGAAATACCGGAAAATCGCGATACAACATAATGAATAATGCGGATCGCATAGCCATTGCCGTTAGTAAATCATTTTTAGCGGAAGTGTTCGCAGCGTCATTTCCCTTTTCAAAAAATATCCTGTCAAAATCAATGATACGATTGCGCTCGTGTACATTTAATCCTTTCTCATAAATATTCCGGTAATCATTCCAGAAAGGATGCAGATCGACACTAAGTGAAAACTGCGATTTATAATTTTTCCATAGACCAATTTCAAAAAAAGGTATTCTTACGAGCCATTTATTTATCAGTGATAACAGACTTACTTCGCTTTCCGTTCTGTTTATGGTATGGAAATCATTTTGATTAAACCCTCCTTCATTGGTTCGTTTATAGTACGCTTTGTTAAAACGATTTTCCATCTGCAGTCCAAGTCTTGCTTCTATTAGCCGGAACTGCATACTTTGAAAACCGGATGCCGGTGTAAGAAAATTTCTGAATTCAAGAAAATCAAGCGGGGTCATCGTTTCAAGTACGCTTACCTGTTGTGTCAGCAATTCCCAAATTTTAATGATCCGGTTCAAACGATGCCTGACCAGATTCAAATCTTCTGAATTATCGTCAATTTTTTCCTTTTTAAAAACATCAACGATAAAATTCAGTTCAAACAGAATTTGCTTAAACCAGAGCTCATATGCCTGGTGTGTAATAATGAAAAGCATTTCATCATGCGCCGGTTCATTGCCCTGTTTAAAACTTTCCGGATGTTGCGTATCAAGAATTGTGGGAAGTTGCAGGTATTCGCTGTAGTACATCGCTTTTTTTTCAGGCATAGATCGTAAATTAATCAATCAAAAATACTGAGATTTATGAGGTGCTCTTTTATATAAATGATTAAATTTAGCGGCAGAAATCAGATTAATATTTTATAAAATTATTTCCATGACAAAGGTTTCAGTGATTTCCTCCGCTTCTCTTTTTTTCTTGTCTTTAACCGTTCTTTTCACCGATACCTCCTTTGCGCAAACAAAAAGCAGCGGCCCATCAGTGCATCCCGCATGGAGCGGGCAAAGCAACATATATGAAGTGAATGTGAGGCAATACACCCCGGAAGGTACATTTAAAGCATTTGAAAAAAGTTTGCCCAGGCTAAAGAAAATGGGTGTGCAAATTCTTTGGTTCATGCCAATTACGCCTATTGGCATAGAAGGAAGAAAGGCAGATACGACGCAGTTGGGAAGTTATTACTCTGTTCGCGATTATAAAGCAATAAACCCCGAATTCGGCACAATGAAAGACTGGAAGCACCTCGTGAATCTTGCTCACAGCATGGGTTTCAAGGTAATTACAGATTGGGTAGCGAATCATAGTTCACCGGATAATGTTTGGGTAACAAGGCATCCGGATTTTTATGCAAGAGATAGCGCAGGGAACATTGTAATTCCATTTGACTGGACGGACACAAGAAAATTGAATTACAACAATCGCGAACTGCGCGATAGCATGATAGAAGCAATGGAGTGGTGGGTCAAACAAAGTAATATCGACGGCTTTCGCTGCGATTATGCTGAAGGCCCTCCTGCAGATTTCTGGAGGGAGTGTATTGATTCGTTGAAAAAAATAAAGCATGTATTTATGCTTGCGGAAGGAGATAAACCATATCTGCACAAAGCCGGATTTGATGAAACATATGCATGGAATATTATGTGGGCAACAGTAGATGTTGCCCAGGGGAAAAAATCACTTGCTTACCTGGATTCTGTTCTGAACAATAATTTTGAGTCATATCCAACCAATGCATACAAACTATATTTCACTACGGACCATGATGAGAATAGCTGGAACGGAACTGAGTTTGAGAAATACGGAAATGCTTATAAGGCTTTTGCAGTGTTCACCCAAACCATGTACGAAAGCGTGCCACTTGTCTACAGCGGCCAGGAATCAGCCAATAAAAAACGCCTGAAATTTTTTACCAAAGACAGCATTGACTGGGATAATTATACGCTCGCGCCATTCTACAGCACCTTGCTTCATCTTCGTAAAGAAGATCCTGCTTTGGCAGCAGATGCGGCTTATAAAAAAATTGCGACTGGAAATGATGTGGCCATTTTCGCCTATGCGAGAACAAAAGGTTCGCATAAGGTTATCACTATTCTGAACTTATCCAACGAGCCGCAACGGTTTACGATCGATGATAAAATCATTAACGGCAGTCCATTAAATATTTTTTTAGGAATAAAAGAAAAGCTTTCCATCAATCACGTGTTCAGCATGGAGCCGTGGGGCTATATTGTGTATGAGTATTGAAAAATGGTTAGCATCCCGATATGGGTCAGACCGCAATTGGTTATGAAAGAGATCACTTCTGGTTAATGACCTGAAACTTCGTTTTAGTTATTCTTCTTTTTTAAGCTGAACTTATTTAATGCACTTTTTAGGGTATTCTCCGCTTTCTTTTTGATATTATCCCCTGGTTTGGGCGCTGTGCTATCCACATGCGTTGAATCTTTGCTGCCGAGAAGTTGATTTTTCAATTCATCTTTCAAATTATTAGTTACATCCTTCTTAATGCTGTTTAGTGAATCCTTCACTGTTTGCTTTACCGTATCAGCTTTGGCTTTCGCAAATTGCGTGGCCTGGCTTTTTAATTCATCGGCGGCGTTGCCGGCAGCTTGCTGTAGTTGCGTCTTAATACCAGGGTTAGTAAAACTGCCGGTAAGATCAACAGTAAGATCGACTGTTTCACCTAACTTCACGGGTATCCCATTACCGTTAGCCTTCGCTGCAAGATCATTTACCAGCGCATTGCCCTGGCTGCCGAAATATTTCCGCGGCACTTTCATTTGAACAACATAGTCAATAGATTGATCGAACCCATGCAGGCCGCCGATCTCCATATCAATGTCCTTTACTTTTATATCGAACGGCTTTACCAGCACTTTTCCGTTTGCAAACTCAATATAATTTTTTACATCGTTAAGCGTGATGCCTTTAAGATCGGGAATATTGAGTGTGTTCGCAAGTTTTTCGAGCGGTGGAAACTTGCCCAGAACCCCCTGAATCAACAGCATGTTTCCTTTTCCTGTCAGGCTGCTCAAGTCCGGCATCATATCGGCATGAAGATTTCCTGTCATAGACAGGTCTGATGATATTTTTCCTGCAAGAAACTGGCCGATCGGCATTAGCTTTTGCACGGTATTAAATGCGAGAAATGCTTTTTGCACATCCACATCTTTTACTGAATAGTTTAAAGCAATAGCAGGTTCATTTTTATTTTCTTTCGTACTGTAAGAGCCATTAAATGTAATGTTCCCATCCAGCGCATCAGTTTTTACGTCCTGGAGTTTTACGGTTTCGTCGGCAAACACCAACGTTCCGTTTATATTTTTGTAATCCACCTTATCATAAACCACATCACCTGCCTTCGCATTTAAGGTAAGGTTTATATTTTTCGGTACCAGGAAAGGATCGGCTGAAACATTGGTTGTTACTGTATCTTCCGGTATTGTCCCCATCCATTCGTTCAGGTTTATTTTATCTGCAGAAAAATTGATGTTACCGGTTAATAGCTGATTGTTCATCATATAGCCGATCATATTATCCAGGGAACCGTTGGCCGAAAAATTGGTGTGGAGATAATTACCAGATAGATTGGTTAGCGTAATATTTTTTGGATTGAACGCGAGCGCCGCATCTGCAATACTGATACCTGTGGGATAATCTTTTGACGCATATTTGAAATTGGAAAGATTAACAGTACCCTCTGTTTGCATTTTATCGTATTGACCTTTTGTGATCATGTCTTTGCTACCGGCGAATTTAATCGCTCCTGCGATCAGCCCGGAAACCGAAGTGCTGTCTTCTAACCTGACGAATTGTTTTACTTTATCAAGATTAAACTTACCTTTTGCATTTCCGCTGAAAGTAGTATTACCTACAGGGTTGGCAACATTCAATGAAAAATCCAGCGGATCATCGCCCACTTCCACGTGTCCGTCTGGTATCGCAATCGTAGTATTATCCGCCACACCACCCGTGTTGGTGATCGTAGCTTTGATATTTCCATTTTGAACCGGGGCGGGAAAAGAACTACTTGAATAAAAAAGGTTTTGAATATTAAAATAACCTCCTGCAGAAAAATCGCCTGACTTATTTTCAAGTGCATTCATACTTCCTTTGGCAAACACATCCGCGTCGAGAAGTCCGGAGAGTTTGGTGCCGCTCTCCAATTTTACAAACTTGCCCACATCACCCAGGTTCAATTTCCCTTTGATAGCCGCATCAATATATTTTACTGTTTCAGGATTTTTAAATAAAACTCTGAAATCGAAAGGCGCGTCATCCATTTCCAAATGTCCTTTTGCAATATCTACTACTGTATTGTCCAATTGGCCATCCGGGTTAGATACTGCCATGTCTAACTGGATATTTTTTACGGGTTGGGGAAGATCAGGATATTGAAAAAAACCATCCTTCACCTGCATCTTCACATCGAAGGCCGGTAGTTGCTGCGGGCTGTATTGTCCTTTCACAAATCCTTCAAAAGCCGCGGTACCGCTTGTTTTAAGTTGATTAAAATCCTGCGTATAAATAGCAGGCACTAAAGAAAGAATATCTTTAAAATCTGCAGACGGCGCTTTAAACTTTATATCCATTCCGTAAGTGCTGTCGTTTACTATCTGGAAATATCCATCGGTATTTACTTTCAGATTGTTTACCATTATATCTGCATTGGAAAAGCTGTATTTACTGTTTTTCATATCTACCGTGATGTCAGATTTTATATCCGCTGTGTTGCCGGCGAGATAAGGAATGTTGTCGTAAGTAAACGATACTTTATCAGCATGTGTATTGGTAGTAAGTATAAAATTATCGGCAGTCATATTGCTACTTCCTGAATGATTTAAGCCTTGTATTTCTGCATTCATGTTTGCTGTGGCATCATTATAATACATGTAAGCATTTTCGACAGAATATTTTTCCAGGTTGATGGTGAATGCTTCACCGGACGAAGTATCAGTATTGGATACAGAAGGCTTGGTAATACTCCAGTTGGCTTGCCCGTCCTTATTTACGAGCAAATGCAACCGTGGCGATTGAAGATCGACGCTGTAAATTTTCATATCACTTCCTTTAATGAAACTGATGAGATTTATCGCGGCGTCAATTGAAGGTGCCGACACCAGCGTGTCGCTGCTAAATGATCCTGTACCAACTATGGAAAGATTATTGAGTTCAACTGATACTTTGGGAAAATGGCGGAAGAGAGAAATATCCACATCAGAAAAATCAACTTTGGCAGTCAGATTTTTATTGATCTCCTGCTTGACGAGGTTAGTGATCTTCGTTTTAAACAAAACAGGAACAAGAAATGCTGAAGCAATCAGAAGGATAAAAATAATTCCAATTATTTTCAGTGTTTTTTTCAACAGGCGTTTCATAGGGCAAATATTGGTTTCTGCAAAAATGCAAATAGGAAGGCATTTATGCAAAAGAATGACATGAAATTTATGACGAAAGAGAACTTTTGAGAGATTAGCCCGCACGCGTCATCAGATTCATTAGTAATAACTCTATATCCTGCCAAATATTATCTCATCCTTTCAAGAATAACCTTCCTGTCAACATTAAACAAGTTATCAAATACCAATTTGTTACCCGTAAGCCGCCTAATCGTGATGACGTACTTGTGTTGATTGAAATCGGTCAGTTGCAAAACATTCGGCGATATAAATTCATACGAGAATTTCATATAGGTGTCCCCGTAACTTCCGATCACAGCATAAGTGCTGTCGAACATGATGGCTGCTACGGTGTTGAAACCCGATTGTGAAGTAACTCTCCACGTACCGGTAATAACTGCATGCTTTTTGGGTGAAGGAGGTTTGGCAAAAACCGCCACCTTTATTGTAAATAAAATTAATATCAGTAAAATCCGTTTTGTCATATTTGAGTAATTGTGCTTAGGAAAATTACCAACAAATCTTTATGACTAACGGTTACTTTCGATGTGCACTCGTAGTTTTTCGATGAGGTGACTGAAAAGATCGCCATCTTGCAGATCGCAGGTGGCCCTGATCAATAACAGCAAGTGAACAAAAGCTCTCATCACAACTTTACCCTTTCCTTCAACCTGATATCTTCAGATGAAGCGCCAATCAAAAAATCGAACCACCCGGGTTCTGTTGTCCATTGCATGTTCTTATCAAGAATAGAAAGATCGTCTTTATGCAAAACAAAATGTACCTGCTTTTCTTCGCGGGGTTGCAATGTAATTCTTGCAAAGCCACGTAGTTTTTGGGCAAAAGTAATTACGGAACTTACTTCATCGTGAATATACAATTGCGCGATTTCTGTGCCGGAAACAGAGCCTGTATTTGTAATGTCGCAACTGATAAGAATTTCCTTTTTTGAACGATACAAAGAAGTATCGACTTTCATATTACTGTATGCAAAAGTTGTATAACTCAACCCATAACCAAACGGATACAGGTAACCATTCACCCTTGCTTCACCTCTGCCATCTGCACCCGGCTTTATAGGAAACGCTAACGGTACCTCACCAACAAATTTTGGAAATGGCACCGATAATTTTCCGCCGGGATTATAATCCCCAAACAATACATCGGCAATAGCCGTTCCGGTAGTTTCACCCAAATACCATGTTTCAAGAATGGCAGGAATGTATTCGTTAGCAAAATTGATAGTAGCTGGCCTTCCGCCCACCAATAATAAAACAGCTGGTTTATGCAAAGCGCCAATTCTTTCTACCAATTCTTCCTGGTGGCCGGGTAATTTCAAGTTCAATCTTGAATGCGATTCGCCAATTGTTTTTTCATTATCGCCTACGGCTAAAATAATTACATCGGCTTGTTTTGCGATTGCAACTGCTGCATTCATACTATCTTCTTCAGCCTGTGTTAACGGAAAATCTTCTATATCACTTTCAGGAAAATGTGCATCAATGTGGTTGCAGCCTTTGGCGTACAATACTTGCACATTTTGCGGCAGCGCATTTTTAATTCCTTCATATACCGTTACCACATGTGTATGCAACGAGCCGTAGCGGGAAAGCAAACTTTTTTCTTCCTGTATATTGGGGCCAATCAATGCAATAGTTTGTAATTTATTTTTATTCAACGGTAACAGGTGATTTTCCTGCCCTGGCAGGCTGGCATTCTTCAGCAATACTATACTTTCATGCGCTGCCTTTAATGCAAGCTGTACAGAAGCGGCGCTGTGCACGATAGTATCTGCTGCCGCGGTATCTTTTACATAAGGTTGGTCAAATAATCCAATCCAGAATTTTACCCGCAACACTTCTTTCACTCGCTCATTAACAACAGGCATTGGTATGCTTCTATTAGCAATGCCTTTGCGCACCGCGAGAATAAAATCGGCAGGATTAGTAAAATCCGTACGAACATTCATCCCCGCCTCCAACACCTGGCGTGCCGCATCAGTTTCATCGGATGCAACATGGTGTTTGCTGTATAAAAATTCCACCGCCCTGCTATCGCTCACCACGTATCCTTTAAATCCAAATTGTTTTCTTAAAATATCCGTTAGAAATTCTTTGCTTGCAATGATGGGTATGCCATCATAATCATTGTAAGAAGCCATGGTGCCCATGGCATGTGCCTGTGAAAATGCAATCTTAAATGCATGCAGGTACACTTCTCTCATTTCGCGTTCGGGTACCTGCGGATCGGTTCTTGCGTCGCCATCCCGGCCACCGATCGGAATGCTGTATACGGCAAAATGCTTGCAGGTAGAAACGACATGATGACTTTGAATGCCCAACACTTGCTGCTTACCTAATTCACCAATCAGGAAAGGGTCGCAACCATAACTTTCCTCGATCCGCCCCCAACGCGGATCGGAAGCTACATCCAAAATCGGAGAATATACGTTGGTGTATCCCAAAGCTTTGGCTTCTTTACCGGTGACATCGCCGATCTGTCGGATAAGTGTTGTATCGAATGTGCAGGCTTGTGCAATCTGCGCAGGAAAATAAGTTGCCTTCATATGATTTAAACCGCGAATGCCTTCGGTAGTGAAATCAACCGGAATACCGAGGCGTGTGTCTTCCACAAAAAATCTTTGAATGGTATTGATGGCCCCTGCGTGAGATGAATAAGGGAACGCATAGATAGTGTCTTTGCGAAGGCCTGTTAATTGTTCATCAATGTTTGCAATGCCATCTTTCCAGATACTGTCTTTCCATGCAGGAGTTGGCAAGCGGTCTTTTAACACAGCACCATAACCATACAATGTTGCCAACTGGCAGGTTTTTTCATTCTCATTCATTTGCCTTAACAAATCATCTACTCTTTTATCAATTGGTTCCTTCGGATCTTCATACACATCTTTTTTCCCGTTCTTATTGAAATCAATCCAGTCATTGTGATATATGTTTTTGTTTTGGGCTGCCAGGGATAGCGCACCAAAAAGTAACACAATACAAAATGCAACCTGTTTCTTCATGAAGACGATCGTTTATGTGATTAGTAAATAAATGATGAAATATGAAAGAACATTTCTTTCGGAAAACTTTTTCTGATTGTGTGAATGTACATAATGTGAGTGAAGAGGGCAAACCATAAAACTTCTCCTGCTGAACGGCCTCTCTATTTTGCGCTGTCTGACCTTTCGGGTACCAACGGCTACTTCACCATATTCTTTATCTCCTGTAATTTTAATAGGGCTTCCACAGGAGTTAAACGGTTTATATCAACCGCTTCGAGAATTTTGCGGATGTCTTCAAAAGCCTGCGAGTGCACATCAAAAATGCTGAGTTGTATTTCGGGCGTGGTGAGTTTTTTTAAATGAGATTTGAGGTTCTTTTTATTTTTCTCTGCATTATCATCATCATCCACATTTTTCGATTCGAGGTGTTTTAAAATTTCATTGGCACGGTCGATCAATGAAGGTGGCATGCCCGCCATCTTTGCCACATGAATACCGAAGCTGTGTGTGCTTCCGCCGGGTGCAAGTTTGCGCAGAAAGATAATTTTATTACCCGCCTCTTTATGGGTGATGTGAAAATTCTTTATGCGATCGAATCGTTCTTCCAGTTCATTCAGTTCGTGGTAATGCGTAGCAAATAACGTTTTAGGCATTGCCGGTGATTGGTGCAGGTACTCCACGATGCTCCAGGCTATGGAAATACCATCGTAGGTTGCAGTACCACGGCCAATTTCATCTAACAAGATCAGACTGCGGGAAGTAATATTATTAATGATGCTGGCCGTTTCATTCATCTCCACCATGAAGGTGCTTTCGCCGCTGTTCAGGTTATCGCTCGCTCCTACTCTTGTAAAAATTTTATCTGTCAGAGGAATACGTGCTTCGTTCACCGGAACAAAACTCCCGATATGCGCCATCAACGTGATCAGTGCAGTTTGCCGAAGTATGGCGCTCTTACCGCTCATGTTGGGCCCTGTAAGAATAATGATCTGCTGGCTTTGCGGATCTAATACGATATCATTCGGAATATAAAATTCACCTGGCGGAAGATTTCTTTCAATTACCGGGTGGCGGCTAACTTTTAATTCCAACTCATATCCTTCATGCAATTGTGGCCTTTTGTATTTGAATTGAACGGCGTTATTCGCAAAGCAGGAGATGCAATCCAGGATCGCCAGTACGTGACCATTCATCTGCATTGGTGCTATGTAATCCTGCAGTTCATTCAGTAGTTGCTCGAATAGTTGTAGCTCGATTTGAAGAATTTTATCTTCAGCGCCAACGATCTTCTCTTCATACTCTTTCAGCTCAGGAGTAATGTATCTTTCCGCATTTGTGAGTGTCTGCTTTCTTATCCATGTCTCGGGCACTTTATCTTTATGTGTATTGGTTACTTCAAGGTAATAGCCAAATACATTATTAAACCCGATCTTTAAAGAAGATATTCCGGTCATTTCACTTTCGCGTTGCTGAATTTTCAGCAGGTAGGCTTTGCCGTTAGTAACGATTTCCCGGAGTTCATCCAATGAAGCGTTCACAGCGGAAGCAATCACATTTCCTTTGGAGACTGCCACCGGCGGATTTTCCACGATCTCTTTAAAAATCTTATCGGCAATATATTTGCAAGGATTCAATGAATCGGCCAGTCTTTTTAAATAATCATTTTGGGAAGGGCCACCGAGTTCCTTCATCTGGCTTACCAGCCGCAGGCCTTTACCGATCTGTAGCACTTCACGGGGATTTATTTTCTTCAGCGGGACCTTACTAACCAGTCTTTCGATGTCGCCTGCCTGCTTTATATGCTGGCTAATGGAATTTTTTTCGTCTGTATTTTTTATAAAATATTCTACCAACTGTTGTCGCTCTTCAATCCTGGCAATTTCCGTAAGCGGCATCAGCACCCATCGCTTCAGCATACGGCCACCCATAGGTGATTGTGTATTGTCTAATACTTTTAATAAGGATTGGTTGGTTTCAACACCACCTAATAATTCGAGATTTCTTATAGTAAACCTGTCCATCCACAAATGATCCGCTTTATCGATGCGCTGAATAGAAGTAATGTGTTGGAGATTGGGATGCTCGGTGTCTTTTAAATAATGTAATACGGCGCCCGCCGCAATGATACCGGCAGACAAATTTTCAATGCCAAAGCCTTTGAGACTCTGCGTACCGAAATGTTTCAATAAACTTTCCCTTGCATATTGTTCGGTAAAGATCCATTCATCGAGTGAGTAGGTATAAAATTTATTTCCAAAATAATTTTTAAATTCTTTTTGATTGCTACGCTGAAAAATCACTTCTGCCGGACTCAGGCTTTGTAACAATTTATCCGCATATTCCTTATCGCCTTCAGCAACAAAAAATTCCCCGGTAGAAATATCGAGAAAAGAAATGCCTGTTATTTCGTTTCCCAAATAAATGCCACATAAAAAATTATTGTTGTTGTGTTCGAGCAGTTTATCATTGGTAGCTACACCCGGCGTTATCAATTCAGTAACACCACGCTTTACAATTCCTTTTACCATCTTCGGGTCTTCCAGTTGATCGCAAATAGCAACGCGATAACCGCTTTTCACCAATTTATGCAAATATGTATCCAGGGCATGATACGGAAAGCCCGCCAGTTCAGATGCAGTCGGTGATGCATTATTTCTCTTCGTCAATGTAATGCCCAGCACCCGGGACGCGGTAATGGCATCCTGCCCGAAGGTTTCATAAAAATCACCCACGCGAAACAACAGGATGGCATCAGGGTATTTTGCCTTGATGGCATTATGCTGCTTCATAAGCGGCGTATCATTCGCTTCTTTTTTCGATGTTTCGCTTTTACCCAAAATCGTCAATTATCAATTGTAAAGTATTTTTGCAAATTAATAGTCTTTTAATGAGAAAACTTGCGATGGATGAGTTGAACCGGAAATCTGTGGAAGAATTCCGTCGTGCGGAAAAGATTCCGGTCATTGCAGTTTTGGAAAACGTCCGCAGTGCTTATAATGTAGGCAGTGTATTTCGTACGTGCGATGCCTTTTTGATAGAAGCAATTTATATAACAGGATATACGGCGAGACCACCGCATAAAGAAATTGCAAAAACAGCGTTGGGTGCTGAGGATACTGTTGAATGGAAATATTTCCCGACAACGAAACATGCAATTGATTTTTTAAGACAAAACGATTATAAAGCATTTGCCGTAGAGCAGGTGGTGAATAGCATTTCACTGGAAAAACTTGCAGAATTGGATATTAACAAAATTGCATTTGTTTTCGGAAATGAAGTTTCGGGAGTGGAACAAAATACGATTGCTGAATGCGAAGGGTGCATTGAAATACCACAATTTGGCGTGAAGCATTCATTGAATATTTCGGTAGCTGCGGGGATAGTGTTGTGGGAGGCAGTAAGAACCAGCTTATTTACGAAAACATGATGAAATTGATATATGGTTAAAACAGTAAAAAATTATTTTTCGCTCATACTATTTGCCCACACCATTTTTGCGATGCCGTTTGCATTGATTGGATTTTTTCTGGGATTAAAATCAATGCGGTACCAAACATTAAAACCATGGTGGGAACTACTTTTGTTTGTATTACTGTGCATGGTTTTTGCCCGTAGCGCTGCCATGGCTTTCAATCGCTGGCTGGATGCGGGGTTCGATGCAAAAAATCCAAGAACTGCCGTAAGAGAAATTCCCTCGGGAGTTATCCAGAAGAGGAATGCCATGATGTTTGTTGTGATCAATTGTATCGCATTCTTATTTTGTACTTATTTCATCAACCCAATGTGCTTTGCATTGGCACCCGTTGCTTTGTTTGTGGTGTTGTTTTACAGCTACACAAAAAGATTCACTTCCATGTGCCATCTCGTGCTGGGCTTAGGATTGAGCCTTGCTCCTATTGGCGCGTATATTGCGGTAACCGGAAAATTTTCTTTGGTGCCCGTTTTGTTTTCGATCGCTGTAATATGCTGGGTAGGCGGTTTCGATATCATCTATGCATTGCAGGACGAATCTTTCGACAAAGAAAATGACCTTCATTCCATACCCACACGGTTGGGCGTACGTAAAGCCCTCTCGGTGAGTGCGCTGCTTCATTTTGTATCATTTGCTTCTATCGCTGCCGCAGGCATCATCGGGCACTTCGGATGGCTGTACTGGTGCGGCGCTGCAATATTTAGTTTCTTTTTAATTTATCAACATCACCTCGTGAAGCCCAATGATCTCACCAGGGTAAATAGGGCATTTTTTACATCGAATGGCATTGCATCTGTAATCTTTGCCGTATTTGTTATCGCTGATATTTTTAATCCATTTTACTCCTGATGGCACGCATACTTTGCATTGATTATGGCTTAAAGCGTACAGGCATTGCCGTTAGCGACCCGTTGCAGATCATAGCAACCGGGTTAACGACAGTGCCTTCAAATGAACTGGTCCCTTTTTTAAAGAAATACTTCGCACAGGAAGAGGTGGAACGAATTGTGATCGGCGAGCCAAAAAATCTTGATGATTCTGACACCCATGCAACGCCGCTTGTAAATGCCATCATTGAAAAGCTCAAAAAAGATTTTCCGCAAATCCCCATCGAAAAAGTGGACGAACGTTTCACCTCGAAGATGGCCAAACAGGCCATGATCGACATGGGTATGAAGAAAAAAGACAGGCGAAATAAAGCTACTGTCGATGAAATTGCCGCGACGATTATACTGCAGGAGTTTATGAGGAAATAAGCTGTTAGCCAATGGCTATAAGCTATTAGCCTGCACCTCAATATGCCCTGATTTTTCATTTAGAATAACCGGAATAAAAATTGATCTTTTTGCCAAAAAGCATTTGCAAAAGGCTAACAGCTAAGAGCTAAGAGCTCTTAAAAATGCATTAAATTTGCAAAAAAATTTTTAGATGATTTTATCCATTGTGGCATATGGAAACCCGGTATTAAGAAAAAAAGGTAAAGATATTAGCCCGGATTATCCCGGTCTGAACCAGTTGATAACCAATATGTGGGAAACAATGTACAACAGCAAGGGCGTGGGTTTGGCTGCGCCGCAAATCAACAGGGATATTCGGTTATTCATCGTAGACAGCGTTCAAATAATTGATGGGCTGGATGAAGAAGAAAAAAAGGAATTCCCGGGCGATAAAGGCTACAAAGGAGTTTTCATTAATGCCAGAATGAATAGCGTGAACGGAAAAGAATGGCTTTACAATGAGGGTTGCCTCAGCATTCCCAAAATACGCGAGGACATTTCGCGAAAGGAAATCATTAACATCACTTTTTTGGATGAGAATTTCCTGGAACATACCATGACCTTTAATGGTGTTACCGCAAGAGTGATCCTTCACGAGTATGACCATGTAGATGGTAAATTATTTATTGATTACCTGAAACCGCTGAAGCGAAATTTATTGAAAAGAAAGCTGGATAATATTTCCAAAGGAAATGTTTCAGTTGATTATAAGATGTCGTTCGCAAAATAATCAGGAACTTCTATTCACGGCATATCTTCTCCATTTGTCGATCAGCAGTTCTATATCCTTAGGAAGCGGGCTTTCAAAGTACATTTGCTTCCTGGTTCCGGGATGAATAAATCCCAATTGCTGAGCGTGTAAAGCATGCCTCGGGCAAATAGCAAAGCAATTATCTACAAACTGTTTGTATTTACTAAACACCGTTCCTTTTACAATCTTATCACCGCCATACAATTCATCATTAAAAAGCGGGTGCCCTATCAGTTGCATATGTATACGTATCTGGTGCGTGCGACCTGTTTCCAGCCTGCATTCTACGAGTGTTACATAATGAAATCTTTCCAGTACTTTATAATGTGTGATGGCTTCTTTTCCATGATCTCCCTCCGGGTAGGCTGCAAATAATTTTCTGAAACGAAGATGGCGGCCTACATGTGCACGAATGGTTCCTTCATTTTCATCAAAATCGCCCCACGCCAAAGCAACATATCTTCTATGCACTGTGTGATCAAAAAACTGTTTGGCAAGATCTGTCATTGCCTTGGGTGTTTTTGCCAGCACCAACAATCCGGAAGTGTTTTTATCAATACGATGAACCAGCCCAAAGCGTGAGAGTTCCGTCTCCGTGAGGGCAGCATTTTGTTGTTGCAGGTGCCAGGCAACTGCGTTTACGAGTGTACCTTTAGGATTGCCGCTACCGGGATGCACTACCATTCCAGGCTCCTTGTCAATCACAAAGATGTCGTCATCTTCATACACTATTTTTATTGCAATATTTTCCGGAATTATTTCAGTGCTTTCCGGAACATGGGTGTCGTAAATAATTATTTTATCATCGGGCCTTACTTTGTAATTCGACTTGATCGCCCGATCATTCACCAACACCCTTTCCGCTTCTATTGCCTGTTGAATTTTATTTCGCGTAGCACCTTCTATCCTGTTCATTAAGAATTTATCGATCCTCAACGGCTCCTGCCCCTGCGTGCAGGTTATGGCCAGCCTTTCAAAAAGCTCTTCGCTTTCTTCCCGAAGTTCTTCTTCACTCATCAGTTAAGACATTTATACAAAAGAAAAAATTACGATAAATATAGAACTAACCTTTAAGAAACCGGGCGAGCATTATAATGAGGGCGAGAAGAAAAAGTAATATTGAAAGCCGGTTGATCCCATGCATATACCCGATCCACTGTGACTTCGGCGCATTCGGATCCTTCTTTTTTATCCAGAGGTATTCAGCTATTTGTCTCCATACTCCCATACGATTCATTAATTTTTAAAATATCACAGCAACCAGGTGAAATATAATTTCGTATTTGATACAAAGTTACATGAAAGATAAGGCATATAGCCGGTCACCCATTCTTTCTAAATTGAATATATAGAAAATTGATACCTTGGTATAATGAAAAGAGTCGTTAAAAAGCATCCGCTGGCCATACGGTGGTTTCACTGGATCAATTTCCCGATAATAGGGATAATGATATTCAGCGGTCTCCTGATCTATTGGGCCAATGATGTGTACCGCCTGGGCTGGGGCGATAAAACAATCTTGAAATTCTTTCCCGATTCATTTTATAAAGCGCTGCATATTCCTCACCGGCTGGCAGAAGGCATGAGCATTCACTTTTTATTTATGTGGCTGTTTGCAATTAACGGATTTTTATATGTACTGTATTTGATCTTTTCAGGCGAATGGCGATTGATAGTGCCCAATAAAAAATCCTTAAAAGAATCATGGCAAGTGGTGCTGCACGATCTGCATATTAAAAAAACAGCGCCACCACAAAAGAAGTATAATGCGGCACAACGCATTGCGTATACAGGTGTCATCATTATGGGTTTTGGCTCGGTGCTGACAGGACTTTCAATTTATAAGCCTATCCAGTTTCACACTTTATGCAACGTGCTTGGTGGCTACGAATGGGCAAGAGTGGAACATTTTGCATTAACTATTTTGTTTGTATTATTTTTTGTTGTGCACATTGTACAGGTAATACTTGCCGGCTGGAATAATTTCAGAAGCATGGTAACCGGCCTGGATGTATTGCAGGACATGCCCGTCCTGTTACGCCCCGTATCGATACAGGCCGGCGAAGCTCAAAATGATAATATAAATAAAGCCTCTTTATCAAATTCCGGTAGTGAGAATGATGTAAATTTAAACAGCAGCACACCACCAAATCAAGAATCCGGTTCAGGGGATATAGAGAACAAAACCGATTGATCCATGGAAAATTTAAAATATAGAAAAGAAATACTGATTTCAGAGAAGAAGCTAAGGAATAAAACCATTTTTGCCTTTGTAATTTTCTTCGCATTAATAATAACGGCTATAATAGTTTGGAAGAAAATTCGCGAGCAGCAAACCGTGGCAGATGTGCCAAAGACGGTCCGATCTGTACTCAATTTTAATGGCACATTTTTCTCCAACTTCTTAAGCAATAATCATCTTGCAACATCTTATCCTGTCTCTGATGCCGTACCGCATGTCAGGGTAAATGGTATGGTAGGAATGAGTAAAGATTTCGACCCGTCTACATGGAAACTGCAGATAATCCGCAAACCGGGAGACACTCTCTTTCTTACGCTTGATGATATCAAAGCATTACCAAAAACAGATGTTGTTTTTGATTTTAAATGTATAGAAGGCTGGAGCCAGGTTACGCACTGGGCGGGAGTTAAATTCAGTGACTTTGCGGCAAAATATAACCTCAATGCGCAAGCGCAGCTGAAATATGTGGGACTTGCCACACCAGATAAAAAATATTATGTAGGTATTGACATGGCAAGCATGATGCACCCGCAAACGATTCTTTGCTATGAAATGAATGGCAAACCGTTACCGATGGATCAGGGATACCCGCTGCGTTTAATCATACCTGTTAAGTATGGCATTAAACATTTAAAAAGAATTGGCACAATAACTTTCAGCAATGAACGCCCACCTGATTATTGGTATGAGCAAGGATATGATTATTTCTCGGGTTTATAAATCTACTTAATGAAATTGCTGCTAAATTACCATCGCCGATATTTCGGTAAGCCCGATCGTATATGAACAAGAATGTAACTTTGAATTCTAACTCCAAAATATTTTTTATAAAAAATCGAATAATTATGGCAGCTTATGTAATAGTGGATGTACAAATTAATAATCCCACTGTTTACGAAGAATATAAAAAGCTTACACCCGGCTCTATTGCAGCATATGATGGAAAATTTATCGTTCGTGGTGGCAAAACAGAAATATTGGAAGGCACCTGGCAGCCCGGAAGATTTGTGGTGCTTGAATTTCCTAACGTTGATCGGGCCCGTGAATGGTGGAACTCTTCTGAATACGCAAAGGCAAAATCACTGAGGCAAAGTGCAGCGAACACCCAAATGATACTGGTGGAAGGCGTAAGCACACCTTAAATCTCATCGGATCATCATAATCCTGGTGTTGTGAATGTTTACAGTTAAACGCTACATTTGCGCACAATGTATTTTACAAATGAAGTATTATAAACTGATTGGATTTACTGCCTGTGTCCTCCTGGTGGTAAGCTGCTTTTTGCCGTGGACGTATTATGCTGATCTGAATAAATCGTTTACAGGATTTTTTACAGAAAAAAATCAGTACGGTAAGCCGGGCTTATTTTTTTCATTTGTTGCTGTATGCTCTGTGGTTCTTATCCTGATTGATAAAATATGGGCTAAAAGAGTGCATATAATTTTTGCAGCAATTACAATAGGTTATCTCATTAAAACCTACATTCAGTTTACCTCCTGCTATATCGGTTATTGTCCTGAAAAAAAATTCGGGATATATATTCTTATAGCAGCATGCATCCTGATGCTAATCGTAGCACTATTTCCGGATATAGAGCTTATGGATGAAAAAGAGAAGAATTCTTAAATGGATAGCTTTCAAAACCAGGAGGGCATTATTATATACGATGTGTGATGTACGATTTGTAGGTAACCTTCGACTACTGACCATTGAGTACCTTTATTCGAACAACTCCAGCTTATTTTTCGGACGTTCTTTGTCAAGCCAGATAAAGTTTCTCAGATATTTTTGGTCTTCTGGTATTTTTCTCATGGGATAAAAAGTCCCGTTGATCTGGTTTATAAACAGCACCTTCTTTAAATCACTGCTATCGAAGTATAAATCGATCACATCACCCGTAGCGCGATTCATGCCCAGGTAAGCGCTGTCCGCATCCTGCGCGTAATAAATACTTTCGGCCTGCGATCCACGCACACGCATATAATCAATTTTACCGCCTTTAAAATATCCGTTGATGGTTTTACCCGCTATCTGGTTAAAGAATCCTTCGGGCGTTTGATTTACAATAAAGCCGCTGTCGAAAACATACAGCCTGTCTGCTTTCTTATTTTTTGTATACAGGAACATCGTATCGCCCGTTATCTGCGAACGCCCGTTCCATACAACGGGTTGGTAATATAACCTGAACACAGAATCTTTCGCAGAAAAGAACAGGCTGTCGCAAACGCTCTGCAGCGAGTCGTTGTAAATCCTTACGTGATGAAAGGCAATAAAATACCGGACAGAATCAGGCTTGCTCACCGTATCAGCCGCAGGAGATTTTTCTAAAGAATCCAAACTGCGCTTAGCCTTTACCGTTATACCCGCTGTATCCAAAAAAGAAACCGATGAATCTTTCTTTTCGGACATTATAGAATCCACCGCATTTTTGATGTGTTCTTTATTAAGTAAGGCAGTATCTGCCCGATGGAAATGCAATGTATCACCGCGTGCCTGTTTCAACGAATCGTTTTTTACAGGCATCACCTCTTTTTCAAAATGATGCACGGTATCTGCATGCATTGACATTGCTTTTTCGTTCATTTGCTTCAATGAATCTGAGCGCAATACGCCTGGCTCTATGCCTAGTAGTCGTTTCTCAATATGGTGTGAAGTGTCAGGTCGCCTGATAAATTCTTTTTCCATCCTCTGCCTCAATGAATCATTAAGCAAAGAATCTTTTTTAAGCGGCGCTTGCAACTTTTGCATATTACCTGAAGTATCTCTCATAGCAAGGGAATCCTTGCCGCGGCGTAACTGCACAGAGTCATTTGCCACTGTATCCGGCGTGAGCGTAAACTGCGTTTTACTAACAGCAGTGGAAAAGCCCGAAAAAATGGTATCTGCCGCTACATAAATGCTGTCATTATCCTGTTTAATGATCAACACGGGTTTCCTTGTAGCAAGAAATGAATTGCTTTTTTTATTCAAAAAAATCTGGTCAGCAAAGGCTGTATAGCCACCTGCGGAATCACGTACTAACCCATTTCCTTCCATTTGTGCATTGCCCGACTTGTTGTCAATTGCCATATTGTTTGCAATATATACCCTCCCACTCGAGTCGATCACTTTGGTGCGTGTTGTAAATAATGTATAATCGGATGTGTAATCATAATTTCCTGCACTGGTGTAAATGCGCGTTTCATTATTTTGAATATAGGTCTGGCCGATTACACTATAATTTTGTGTTTCCATGTTATACATCAGTGAATCGGTAGTGGTGTGATTTTTCGGCTGGTTCACCACAACATTGTTTTTAAAATAAACATCTTTCGTATCGGAGAAGTAAGTTCCGTCTGTGCTGGTAATGGTTGTTTTACCATTGATCACCTTGCCACCATTGTGATAGTTGCCGATGCCTGTTCCAAGGTTGTAATCAAGATCCTCCGTAAAAAGTGTAGCCTTATTATCATACAGCCGTACGTTACCATGTAAGATCGCATTCTTTTCTTTACCGTAATAGATCAGGTGATCGGCATAGGTTTGCACGGTATCGGCCTGGTTGATATGCACATTATTAAACGCCTCTGCGGTATGTAATGTGGGATTCACTACTATGCTGTCTGCAAAAAAAAGGGTGGTACCCTGTTTCACTTCTCCGCCACCTGCTATGGTCTGCAGGGTAGTGGACGAATCTATGTAAATACTGCGCATGCTTGGCCCGCGAATGATTTCAAATTCTGTGACGGTGTCGGTTGCCGGCGCCGGCTTCACCTGGCAAAATGAAACAAAACTCAACTGCAGAAAAAAAATTACTAAACCGGTTTTTACTGAGGGAAGCATTAGAAGTTTTTAACGGCTGTCAGTGTGTCGAATCCTGTAGTGGAGCGGTAATATACTCTCCTTTGTCTTTTCTGCCAAACACCGAAATGTTAACATAGCGACGCGGGTGAACCCGGATATCGTCAAGTAAGATATTTAACTTGTTGCTGGTAGCCTGCAGGTTTTCGTACAGCTTCTTATCATTTAGCAGTAAACCGAGAGACCCATCGGTGCTATTGATCTTATCAGCAGCCATCTTAAAATTATCCATTACTGCATTCAACGTATCCATTGTCTTTTTAAAGTCCAGTGCAGCAAACTTCGCGGAGAGTGTCTTCGTATTTTCTATTATGCTGTCAAGGTTTTCATTATTGGTATTAAGATTGGTGGTAAATTTTTTCAAATTCTCCAGCGATGCTACCAATGCACCGTTTTGCGTGTTAAGTATTTGTTGCAGCGATGCAGACGACACTGCAAACGATGCAGTGGCCGTGTTTAAGTTCCCTATCATGCTGCGCAGGTTCTTTTTTGCGGTAGGGTCAAGAACATCATTTACCATTCGTAAAGTTGAATCAACGGAATTAATTGCAACGCGCATTTCATATAAAACCGGATTGATTGCCTTCAGTGCCTGGTCAAATGCCCCGCCGCTCAAAGTTGTCATAATGGTATCACCATATTTCAAATAATTTGACGAGGTGCCTAATTGTATTTCAACGGTAGCACTACCTCCCAATATACTCGGATTAATGACAGCAAGTGAATTATCGGGAATATTTACATCCTTGTTCAGACTGATTGTCACAATGATTTGCTTCATATTGGTACCACCGTCGAGATCTTCAATACGACCAACCTGCAAACCATTTATTACAACAGGATTTGCTTTAGCGAGGCCCTGCACATCCTGGTATTTTGCATAAATGAACCTTTTCTTTTTAAAGACATTGTTGCCTTTCAAAAAGTTGAAGCCCAATACGAGCAACACAATACCAATCACTGCCATCACTCCTATTTTCATTTCGTTGCTTACTTTCATATTTTTTTATTTGGCAAAATTCGTTGTTTCGATTAATAATCAATTGCAATAATACATTGCGAAAATAATAAATCTTTACGGGCAGTCAGAGAACAACCCTTATTCACAAAAAACGCATTAGCAAAATGAAATTATAAGCAGTGTGTTTAAACCTTATTTGGTGTTTAATGCATCGGCATTAGCGCCACTGTTCCCGGGATGCTCAACCTGATCCCTGTATTTTACAAGTGCCTTTGTAATCGCATGAGCAATTTCCTCCTGTCCCTTTTCGCTATCAAGATATCTTTCATCCTGGTAGTTATCGACAAAACCTGTTTCAATAAGCACTGCGGGCATTTGAGTAGCCTGCAATACCCAGATACCTTTTTCGCGCTGCCATATACCCAAAGTATCTCTTCCCATTGCAGCTATCTCGTCCTGAATATCGGAGGCAAGATGAAGGCTTCTTCTAAAATAATGCTGCGTATAGAGCAGTGCGCTCGCTTTCCATTCCGGACTATCATAATTAATATTAAGTGTACTATCATTACCTTCTGTCTCGAAATCCATGTCGCTTTCTTCCATTGATTGGGTTTTGAGGTCCGTTTTACCTGAAGCCAGGAGAAGTATACTTGTTCCTTTGCGACTGGTTGGTAACTTGTAGTAATATCTTGTTGGAACAATACGCGTGTGTTTGGTTCTGATTCTCTTCCTGTTTTTGCCTTTGCCGACATACCGGGTGGTATAATATGTTTCGCGATGATGACCAATTATCCTCGAAGCAGTTTTCAAATGAACGGCATCAGCATGTATACACACAAATAAATCGCCGTGATTGTCGTTTGCAATCTGCGCTTTTTCTCTTGGGTTCTGATAAATATCCGTAGTGCGTGTTGGGATAATGTTAACATCAGGCATTGCCTCTTTCAGATCGGCCACCAGTTTTAAGGAAATAGCAAGTGTAATATTCTTCTCTTTTGAGTTTAGTGAGCCTTCATACTCACTTTTTGCACCATCGTCTTTACCACCATGGCCTGCGTCCACAATAATGGTTTTTATTTTCCTAGATGATTGCGCGTTGGAGACGGCAGCAGACAGTGAAAAAAATGAAATTGCAAGAAAAAGGAAAAATGGTTTTTTAGATACGAACATCGCGAAAATGGTTTTTATGGCTATCAGTTTTGGATTATAATCTTCACAAATCCTTAATGTGAATATATCTATTTTTGTTTTCCACTGCTATGGAAAAGACAAACAAAGTTAGCTCAAAATCAGCACTTGCATTTACCTGTACAGCTCTTGTTTGTATACTTATTGTTCAATGCAGAACCACGCACGAGCATTCCACAGTGGCAAAGACGCACAAAATCTCAGCAATTTCTTCAACAGATACCAGCGCCACGGCAAAGAAAAAAAATAATCCTGTTGAGAAAATGCTAAAATCTGAAAACGACACATCTGGCAAAAAAATTGTAATGACCGGCGACACCCTGCATTTAAATGATTCGCTGGTTCAAAAAGACACATCTGCACTCGCCCAAAATACCGACACGATAAAGTACAAGATATCCAAAAATGCACCCGATACGTCCATCACCTACACTGCTGAAGATTCAATGGTGGTAGACGTGCCGGGAAAAACGATTACACTTTATGGCACCAAAGCCACTACTGAATACAAAGACAATAAACTTACGGCTCCCATCATCACGATGGATCAGCAGACGGGTAATATTAATGCTGCATTGAGACGAGACAGTACAGGCAAAGTAGTGGCCCTGCCTACTTTCGTTCAAGGCGATTTTACCTCAGAGAGCGACAGCATTCGCTTTAATATGAAGAGCAGTAAAGGCTATACAAAAAGCACCTATACCAAACAGGGCGATATGTATGTGTATGGGCAAATAATAAAAAAAGTGGATACCAGTGTCTTCTATGCCTACAGGGCACGCTTTACCACATGCGACCTGGACACACCACACTTTGCTTTCGTTGCCAACAAGGTGAAATTCATTACCAATAAAGTTGCAATAACCGGACCTGTTCACCCTGAGTTTGAAGGTGTTCCTATACCAATTTATTTCCCGTTTGGTATTTATCCGCTAAATAATGTAAGACACTCGGGGTTACTGGAACCCACTTTTACAACCAACCAGCAACGGGGTTTAGGACTGGAAGATCTTGGATATTACAAAGTGATCAATGACTATTGGGACATCATTTTTCGGGGAAGCATTTATTCTTACGGGGGATGGACATTTAGTGTGAATCCGCGATATAACAAGAGATATCATTATTCAGGCAACCTCGAATTCGATGTACAGAACTTCAATACCAATTTTAAGGGGGATCCTGATTTTTCGCATAGCAGGACGTATCATATTCTCTGGAGTGATAATCTTGACACAAAGGCGCACCCCGGCGTTACCTTCACGGCGAGCGTAAATGCAGGCAGCAGCGGCTACAACCGTAATGTGCCCAATTCAGCGACTTTGAATTTCACTAACCAGATGTATTCGTCTATTGCTTTTTCAAAAACCTGGAAAAAATCAAATCTCACTATTTCCGCTAATCATAACCAGAACACCAACCTGGGCATTATAAACGTAAACTTGCCCACAGTGGGCTTCAGTATTCAAACTATTTATCCGTTCCGAAAAAAAGATGCAGTGGGCGGTTCTAAGTGGTACGACAACATCGGTATCGGTTACCAGGGCACCGCACAAAGCCTTTTTTCCTTTTATGATTCTTTGCCGGATATTTTTAAACAGATTAAGGATACACTCAAATACGGCGCTCATCATTCCGTTCCTATTTCCCTTTCCCTGCCACCAATTGGTGCTTTCCAGATATCACCATCTGTCAGCTACGATGAAACATGGTATCAAACAAAAACGAGATATTATTGGGATGATGTGGGGAAAAAAATTGATACCTCTGTGCAAAAAGGATTTTATACTGCACGAAACATGGCATTCGGATTGAGCATCTCCACCCGGATATTTGGTTTGATTACGGCAAAAAGCAAGAACGCCAGAATAAAGGCAGTGCGACATGAAATAACGCCAACACTGAGCGTAAGCTACAAACCGGATTTTACCGGCAACACCTATTATAACTACCAGTTCGATTCCCTCGGAGACATGAGCCCCCTCACTTCAGTATATCAAAGAAATCTTTACAGCCCATATTCACCGGGAAAATTCGGAGGATTGACCTTTAGTATTGATAACAATATCTCTGCAAAAGTGAAGGACAAGAAAGATACAACAGGTACGGGGTTAAAGAAGATAAATCTGATCGATGGATTGAGTATCTCCGGCAGCTACAATTTTTTTGGTAATTCACAGAACCTTCCGCTAAGTACGTTCCCGGTATCAGCAAGAAGTAATTTGTTCAATAAAATTAATATCACGGCCAGTGGAAGTCTTGATCCTTACGAGCTGGATAGTTTTGGCCGGAGAATGAACCGGCTTGTGTGGAAAGACAAAATACTTACGCTTGGAAGATTAACCAACGCGAATATATCAATGTCTACTTCTCTGCAGGGGGGGAAAAAAGGAGGCGAAAAAAAGTCCCAGGTAGTTCCGGGTCAGTCACCTAACACGCTGGACTATACGCAGGATCAATACAATACTGAGGCGACTTACATAAGAAATAATCCCGGCCTGTTCGCAGATTTCAATATTCCGTGGTCGCTCAATTTATCCTATGCGCTTACCTACTCGAAGATTTACATTCTCGCACAAGGATACCAGAAAAGTTTTGAGCAGGACGTAAATTTCGGCGGAACGTTAGGCATCACGAAAAAATGGCAGGCATCTATCAACAGTTCGTATAACATTACGAGGGGTCAGTTAGGAATGATCAGCGGCTCACTATCGCGTGATCTGCATTGCTGGCAAATGTCAATTTCTATTTCGCACGGACTTACCAATTTTTACAGTATTTCAATAAGTCCGCGATCTTCACTGCTTCGTGATCTGAAAGTGAATCGTACAAGATATTCTTACAATCAGTAGTTCTCTGGTGAAAGATTATTGCTTTGTATTTTCTTCAATATATTTTATCAGCACCTTTACAAAAAACGCATTACTCGCAGTACTCATTTTTGCATCACACAGGTGCATCGATATCCTGACGGTGTCGCAGTATGAAGTAATTACATAATCAATGTGCTCAGCACCCGATACGGTTGTTATCCTGCCAACAAATTTCAGGCAACCCATTGCGTAATCCTTCAGTTTTCCAAAAGGAGGCTTTGAGGATAGCTTACTATCGATCTCCCGGAGTGCTTTCAGAAAGTCAGGCAGAAGTCTTTTCTCAATCGGAAAAAGGTCATTGTATTTGTCGGCAGCTGTAACCCGGTCAGAATATCTGATAGGGTGGGTAAAGTGTTCGTCGAGCAGCACATATTTCTGCCCGTAAATTGCACTCGCAATAAACACGAAAGAAACCAGCAATAGGTACTTCATAAAATTTTACATAGTTACTGATACTCTCCGAAAACAGACCGGAGAACATCCGAAATTTCTCCAAGAGTACAAAAGTTTTCGACAGCTTCTATCACCCCGGGCATTAAATTTTCTTCACTTGATGCTGCTACTCTTATTTTTTGCAAAGACTCTGCCACTTTAGTCGTATCACGTCTTTCCCGCAATTTTTTCAGCTTTTCAGTCTGTACGCGACGGATACTATCATCTATCTTAAAGGATGGATGAACTGTTTCTACATTATTGGTAAACGAATTGACGCCAACGATTATTTTTTCTTTCGACTCAACTTTTTGCTGATAGGCGTAAGCACTTGCAGCAATTTCATTTTGGATAAAGCCTTGTTCTACTGCAGTCACACTGCCGCCCATGGCATCTATTTTGTCTATTAGCTTCCACGCTGCCTGCTCTATCTCGTCGGTAAGTGTTTCCATGTAGTAGCTACCCGCGAGCGGATCAACCGTATCTGTAACAGCACTTTCGTATGCTACTATCTGTTGTGTTTTCAATGCAATAGCTGCCGCTTCTTCTGTAGGTAAATTGAGCGCTTCATCGTAGCCATTGGTATGAAGGCTTTGTGTACCTCCCAATACCGCAGCAAGTGCTTGTATCGTTACCCTGCTGATATTGTTTAATGGTTGCTGTGCTGTAAGTGTACTGCCTCCTGTCTGAGAGTGAAAGCGCAGCATCATCGACTTTTCATCGGTAGCGCCAAGGCTTTTCATGATCTTCGCCCACATTCTGCGTGCCGCTCTGAACTTGGCCACTTCCTCAAACAGATTATTATGGGAGTTAAAAAAGAAAGAAAGTCTTTTTCCAAAAATGTTGATGTCAAGATTTTTTTTCAACGCTGCCTGCACGTATGCTTTACCGTTAGACAGCGTAAAAGCAATTTCCTGCACGGCAGTGCTGCCTGCCTCCCTAATGTGATAACCGGAAATAGAGATCGTATTCCACCTGGGGAGTTCTTTGCTGCACCATTCAAAAATATCTGTGATGATCCGCATAGAAGGCTTTGGCGGATAAATGTAGGTGCCTCTTGCCGCATATTCTTTTAAGATATCATTTTGAATGGTGCCCTGCAATTGCAGAAGATCGGCATTTTGCTTTTTTGCGACTGCCACATACAATGCAAGCAAAATAAAACCCGTTGCATTTATTGTCATGGAAGTAGAAACATCCTGCAGCCTGATCCCTTTGAACAATATCTCCATGTCTTCAATGGAGTCGATTGCCACACCTACTTTACCTACTTCACCTTCAGCCAATGAATGATCGCTGTCGTATCCGATTTGTGTAGGCAGATCGAAGGCAACACTCAGGCCGCTCACTCCTTGCGAAATGAGATAATGATAACGCTTATTACTCTCTTCGGCAGTGCTGAACCCGGCATATTGCCGCATGGTCCATAGTTTGCCGCGATACATATCCGGCTGAACGCCTCGTGTAAATGGAAATTTTCCCGGTTGCTCTTCTGTAAAGTTCTCCGGCGCATTAACATGATACAGGTCTTCATAACTATAGACCTTTTTGATCTCTATACCACTGTCGGTATATTTTTTTTCCTGCCCTTTCATTTCTTTAAAATATTGATAAAGTTAGCCTTTATTAAAAATGAAATCAGGACTAATGTCAGCCGGAAAGGAAACTTACATCAACTGTTTTGCTTCGTAATTAAGGGCCTCCAGCACGATGTTGTGAAGGGATGCCTTCGGGTTGTTGATCAGAAAATCGATGATCTGTTTATTCAGATCCATTGCAGAAGCCTGAAAGGGCATGGAAGAAGCAAGTTGGTTTACAACATAAATATTTTGCTCTTTCAAATTATTTACTGCGCGCCAGACTTCAGGAGAAACGTACACCTGCTGGCTTACATTGTAATCATATTCCTGCTTGATAGCTTCGATCAGGGAAGATTGCATCTGTCGTGAAGATAGACCCGCATTGGGAATGCGCCCCAATAAACTTTGCAGTGAAATCCGCTCTGCCAGCAAGGCAAGTCTTTCATATGCCTGTAAGCGAAGTTTGGTCGTTTCCGGGCTGGCACTATTCTTTTCCCTTATATCTCCTTTCAAAGCGGTGAGATCGGTAATTATCCAAACAAATCCGAGGAACAAAACTGCAAGTAGAATGATAACGATTGTTTCAAAAATAGACATTGGCTTATTTTAGATCAAAATTAAAAATTCCGTCAGGAAAGGATTGTAAATTTGCAATTGAATAACAATATTAAAGTTTGCCTCTTACAAACGACGTGAAAGGCAACTTATTTTTTGAAATTTTGAAAATATTTATATGGAAATAGATAATAAAACACCCGTGACTTTTACTTCCGACGCTATTGCAGAGATAAAACGCCTGATGAGCAAAGAAAATTTTGACCACAAAAAATTTCTTCGGGTAGGTGTAAAAGGAGGCGGTTGCTCCGGCATGACCTATGTGCTTGATTTTGATGACAAAACAGATAAAGACGAATATTTTGAGATCGAGGGAATTCCATGCATAATGAACCCCGCTCACGGCATTTTTTTGACAGATATGCAGGTGGACTTTGGCACCGGTCTCGATGCACGGGGATTCACTTTCAATAATCCGAACGCCAGTACCACCTGCGGATGTGGCAGTTCATTTGGAGTATGATCATTACCCGGTGTCTATTGAATCAAACACTACTACCCTGCTCCACAGGTGAGAACATTCTTCCACAAAGTGTAAATGTATCGGGTCGTTCTGGTAATTATCCTGGTCTTTTTTATTATCAAAAATCAACATCCAGGAAATACTGTATGTACTGTCAATCACATCACGGCTGGTACCTGCCGGTTTTCCAATATGAAAAGATTTGATGTTTGATACTAAAGAAAGTTTCTTTAAGCCCTCTACCAGCTGTTTACGATGTTCACTGTTTGACGGTTCTTTCAACCAAAAATAAACATGATGAATAAATATGTTTTGTAACCACATGAGCGTTTTTTTAATGACTGATTCTTCGTGTGTCCGTCACCGTTATATATTAATCCCAGTTAAAATTCACAACTTGACCATCCAACCTCCATTTTGAGGGACGTTCATTGGTAAGCCAATCCAAAGGCTCTGCTATTGGCTGCAACCTTGCCGCTGAATGGAAGGCGTCCTTAATGGCTTTGCGTTGTTCTTCTCCGATTGCTTCAGGCTGCGCTGAGATAAACAACGGCGCACTGCTTTCCGCCAGCAATTGCATCCATTGTTTATTCTTCTCCCAGGGAACCGCCGTTGTGAGTCCGACGCAGTCTCCATCCACTTCATAAAATGTTTCATGCTGTACCATCCGAAAACCAAGTGCGTTAACACCCATTTTTTTTGTACGCGACCATTCCCTGCCACTGGTATCATCTCCGATGCGATTCAGTTCGAAAAGGCCTGCAGAAAGGTGACTGATTGTATTACAGCCAATCAAACTGATCAGGCCGGCAGCTTCGCGTATACTACTGTACAGATCCAAAACAATTTCGGCATTCGTTTTTGACGCATCATTAAAATGCCATCCCGGTGTTGTCATTCCGCCAACCATTTGAAATCCCCATTTTCCAAACAGATCATATGTTGTATAATCATGTTTCACCATCTCAAAACCCCACTGGTGATAGGTATTCCACAGGTTTTTTATCCGCTCCGCATTTTCCGGAATTGTCGGATCGAGTATAGGGGACTTAGGATCATCACGACCGGGAATTGATGGCAACAGTAAACTCTTTTTGTCACGATAACTTGCAGTAAGTGGTCGCGTCCATAATCCGGGCCTCATACCGATTGCTTTGATTTTATCCGCCACCTTTTTCATATCTCCAAACTTTTCATTGGAAACTGCGTAGTCATCTCCCCAGCAACAATCGTCAGGCTGCAATGATGATTTCACCGCCCAGCCATCATCAATTACCGAAAATGGAAGATTGGATGGATCATCAATAAATTCAGCCATCATACTGGTCAGATCGAAGATCTTTTGTGCCGAAGTATTACCATAGGTGTAATACCAGTCGTTAATTCCATAGACGGGTTTTTCCATGAGCCTGGGGCTGTCGCACATTACCGTACAAAATCTCCGCACTGTTGCAAAGGCATTCTCGTTTGAATGATTTTGTGTAGTTACAATATCAGCAGCGTGAAATCTTTTGCCGTTAAGCTGTATACCATTGCCGCCATTTCTCACATCCAAATGCAACTGTAAAGTGGTGATATCAATCGTCCAGGAGCAGAAAGCGCTGCAACCTGTTTTTACGCCAAAGCACGCAGTATTTTCATTATCAGTAACGATGCAATACCATGGCAGTTTTTTTGTTTCATTTATTTTTTGCCATTGAATATCACCATATGTTCTCTCCCAGGCATCGCCCAGTATAGAAGTATTTGCAGGTGAAGCATATTTCCACGAAAGTATTATATCCTGAACGGGGGTTATTGCGGCCTGAATGTAAGCTTCTATTTTGTCGTCCATCTTTTTCAACATCACTTCCACATCCTTGTATTTCCATAATTGCTGATCGGAGCTGGTGAGTTTATAAGAATTATTTTCGGAGAGAATTGTTATCTCGTCGGGCATTTGCAAAATAATATTTCTTCCGCCACCGGCATTTGCAAAATCTGTAATCAACAAACCCGCTATCGAAAACCCCGAAAGTCTTATAAAATTTCTTCTCTGCATAAAAGGAATTTTTATACAGGATGCCGGTAAAAAAAGGATGCTTATTCAAAGAATATTTTCACCGTTTGATACAGCAGCCTGTTTTGCATATATTGATTTTGAGCATTCAGATGTTCCGTATAACCCTCGAGCCCGAACAGGCCCGCAGCATTACCTTTATTGATCGCAATTTCAAGATAGCCTGCCGAATTAAAGGTGGCCAGTTTTTCGCTTTCGTGAACATCTGCATAGGTTTCGCTGAGCTTCTCTATCACTTCATCTCTTTTAAAAACAATTTTAAAACTCCTTCCTCTTCTCTGCTCCTCGAATTCTTCTTTGGTGATGTTGATAATCACGTTTTCAAAATTGTCAATAAAAATGATCTGTCCTTCAATATGATTGGGACCCAGCAATGGACGCAAAGGATTTTTTACTTCAATGGAAACTCCCGGATCGCCGATCTCATCCATTTTTTTTCCATCAAGAATTTGCTGGTAGGCCTTACCAAATACGGCGGCACAATATAAAGTATTTCGCTTTTCTGTTGTGCTTAGCGGCAAAGCGACGATCTTTTCAGGCACTTCTTCCAGTATCATCGTAATTAAGCCATTATCGGCGCAGCCAATATATTGATCATTGTGACGTATAAATAATAAATGCTCCGGCTTTTTGTCAAAAAGGTTTAACAGCACAATGTGAAAAGTATGGGAAGGAAAATTTCTTATGGCATTTCTGCACACATACGCCGCCTGAGGGTAATTGAACGGAGACAGTTCATGAGATACATCCACGATATTAAATTCACTATTCACGCGGAGCAACTGGCCTTTTATCGCGCCGGTAAGAAAATCCTGCCGTCCGATATCTGATGTGAGCGTGATTAAGGGCATTCTTACAATTTACCAGGTTCAAAAAAGCAAAAGTTAGTAAAAAGAGATTAATAAAAAAGTTATTTCACTAATTCGCCGTTTTTGAAAAAGAATTTTCTGACCAGCTTATCTGCCAGCGAAGGAAGAAACCTGCTGATAAAAACTGTTCGTTTATCCGTAAACGTTAGTACCAACGTTCGTTTTCTTTTTTCGATAGCACGCATGATCTTAGATGCACATTCTTTAGCTGTCATCAATTTTCCTTCATCCATTGGTGATTCGCCCTGGGGTTTTGCATCTTTATTCAGCGCAGCATTCCTGATATTGGAAGCCGTAAAGCCAGGGCATACCCACATCACATTTACGCCGGTTTCCAGCAGCTCTGTCCGCAGGGCTTCCATCCATCCATTCACCGCAAACTTGCTGGCGCTGTAACCGCTCCTTCCCGGAAGCCCTCTGAATCCTGCAATAGTAGATACTGCCACGATGGTTCCCTTTTTCTTAATAATAGAATTCAATGCATATTTCGTACAGAAAACCGTGCCCCAGAAATTTATATCCATTACATTCTTAAGTGTGGTAAGCTCTGTTTCGCGAAAGAGCGCCCGCATTGATATGCCGGCGTTGTTGATCAGTACATCGATTTCACCAAAATGTTCAACGCAAGATTGGATAAATCGTTTACCATCTTCTTCTTTACTTACATCAGCAATCATGGTGAATAGTAGCTTACCCGGGTTTTTACCTGTCAGCTCATCAAGTTTCTGCTGATTACGACCGCAAGTAGCTACTTTAGCGCCCTGCTCAAGAAACAATTCACTCAATGCCTTTCCGATTCCGTCGCTGCCACCCGTAATTACAATAACCTTGTCTTTGAACATTAATGAAAATTTAAGTGTGGCAAAAATAGCAGAGATGCAGTTTTCGAAGAAAGATTATTTTCCATTTAATAACCATATGGAAGATTTCCGCATTGGATGATAACCTGGTGACGCTCCTGAACTCCGGCTCAAAGTTTTCTGGTACTGCTCAACAATAAGATGAAGCAAAAAGATCAGCATATTTCATCGCGAAAAATTTGAGTTGAAAAGGTAATATCTCAATAAGAAATTAGTAATTAGCCACCTGTAACATAAAAATGACATAAAAAGTCATGATTTATTAACTTTACAACGTTAAGTTTACTGTGCCTTAAATGCGCTGGTGAGATATAACTATCTTCATCTCCTATCGAAAACTCTCTGCCTTGCGGGAAATTCGCATCCTTACAGCGAAGAAATGACACACGGCATATCTGTGGTTCAGTGTACTTTTTGTGATTTAATATTTTGCCAAATGTGGTTGCGGTTACCGGCAAAGGCATCATTACTTATACTTACAATGCTGCTGAGAGCAAACTCTGGCTCGAACTTTATAGCCCCTGTTCATAAACCCTCGCTCGTAAAGCGGAAAGGTGAACATTTGGTGCGGCTGGCTAAAATAAAAAAACCCGAAAACATTGAGTTTGCAGGCTTTTGACTTCATTTGAATGGTAATTTGGTGATCCCGCTGGGACTCGAACCCAGGGCCCCAACATTAAAAGTGTTGTGCTCTACCAACTGAGCTACGGAATCATTTTTTATAAAGATAGGCTCATCTAAATGTCTTATCTTTTAAAAAAGGAGTGCAAAAATAAGTCAAAAAGATTTGGTTACAAATTTTTTACGCGACGGGTATTGCGAAAATTTTTGGAAATTTATATCGTCATAAAACCATTAATCGTTTATCTTCAACCTTATGAAATTAACGATCAGTAGTATACTCGTACTCGGCCTGTTTTGTTTTACAAGATGCAATACCAACAACCCGCCAAGAAAACGCTTTGTAAACCCGCAATTTAATTATACTTATAAACCACGCTCTGCTGACGGAACCGGTAAATTTTATATCGATCGCGAGATTGCACCCGTAATGGGGTCAGATGGTGCAGCGTGGCTGAATAGAAAGGATCGCGAGAAGGCAGAGAACTCCAACCTCGCCATTGAAAAAATGAATCTCCAACCCAACAGCGTTGTGGCCGATATCGGTGCAGGCACTGGCTATTATACCTTTAAGATTGCTAAAAAAGTGCCTCAGGGAAAAGTCTATGCAGTGGAAATCCAGGACGAATTGATAAAGTATCTCAATAATGAAAAGAAGGAACTTGGCGCCAGTAACGTGGAAGTAGTTAAAGGCGATGCAAAATCCCCGCATTTACCAGACAGTTGTCTCGACCTTGCCATAATGATTGATGTGTATCACGAATTGCAGTACCCGAAAGAAATGCTTCATTATATTGGCAATGCACTGAAAAAAGACGGCCGGATACTTATAATAGAGTATCGTGCGGAAGATCCGAAAATTCCAGTGTTGCCTTTGCATAAAATGTCCGTAACCCAGTTGAATATGGAAATGGCAGCCAATGGATATGCACTCGTTCTTGACGGAGAATTCCTCCCGGTTCAACATTTCCTTATGTATAAAAAAGATAGTCTTCAACTGAAGTAGCATCACGATGAATTCCCAAAAAGGAAAAATTGATATTGCGAATGATTTGCTGGAGCAATGTGTTCTTGCATTTCCAACGTCTTCATTTATTATCAGTCTTTTCAAACATTACCAAAAATACGGAAGTTTTAGCAAGAAACAGTTGCAGGGTTTGCACAGCAAAGCATCGACTATAAAAGAAGTTTCGCAAAGTAAACTCGGAACGCTCGAAGCTATAATAAAACGGATGCCGACGAGATACAAATCAGAACTGCCCGCACCCTCACCCTTATTTGAAAAAGATAAAGAAACCGGGTTATTGATAGATCAAATCCTTGCAAAATATCCGCAACATAAAAGAGTACTGTTTCTCAAATCAAAATATGAAACCAACCAGCCGCTCACCCCGGCAGAAACCGGAGAACTAAAAAAGTTCAGCGCGTTGCTGATTAAAAGATAAATTGATGACATCAAAACAGCTTTTGTGATATTCAAAAACATCAATCACGTAGCTATTATCGTTTCAGATATTGAAGCTTCCCGCGATTTCTATGTAAATAAATTGGATTTTAAACTCATCCACGAACTTCACCGGCCCGAAAGGCAGTCTACTATATTGTACCTCGACGCAGGCAACTGTATCATTGAATTATTTTCCTTCCCTGACCCACCGAAAAGGCTTGCCTGGCCAGAAGCCTGCGGGTTGCGTCATCTTGCGTTTACCGTTGACGATTTTGATTCAGTGATCAAAAAATTAAATAGCATGAACATCACTACCGAACCCGTTCGAACCGATGCAAGAACCGGGAAGAAAATGACTTTTTTTAAAGACCCGGATGATCTGCCATTGGAAATTTGTGAAGGATAAGATCGTATAATTATCCTATACGCCGCAGCAATAATTTTCGTGTACGCGGAGGTGTTAGTTTTCCAATAACGAAAACAGGCAGAATAACTTATCTCGTATTTTTGATGCGGTAAGTTTAAAAGACAATTTCATGAGTGAATTTTGGGATAAACGCTACGCAAAAGACGAGTATGCCTACGGTGTGCAACCGAATGAGTTTCTAAAATCCGAACTAAGCAAGTATGCGGTGGGCACTATTTTACTTCCTGCCGACGGCGAAGGACGGAATGGCGTATATGCTGCAACTCAAGGCTGGGAGGTATTTGCCTTTGATGTGAGCACCGAAGGGCAAAAGAAAGCGCAGCGACTTGCTGAAAGCAATGGCGTTACCATTCATTACACGATTCATTCATTTGAAGATATGCCATACCTGCCGCATCAATTTAATGCAATTGCATTAATTTACTCTCACTTTCCTTCGGAGAAACGGCCTGCTTTTCATAAAGCGCTTATCTCACTGCTGAAACCGGGAGGTATCATCATTTTGGAAGCTTTCAGCAACAACAATATTGAATACGTTACCAAAAATGAAAAGGTCGGCGGTCCGAGGGATGTCGACATGTTATATTCTGTCGACGAATTGAAAAAAGACTTTTCCGGTCTTGAAGTAATTAAGCTCAATGAGGAATTGGTGGATCTACAGGAAGGGCTTTATCACAACGGAACAGGTTCCGTTGTAAGGTTTATTGCCAGAAAAATATAAGCCTCACCAAAATAAAAACGCCTCCCGACTTTCGTCAAAAAGGCATCGTGCCCGGGACTGGATTCGAACCAGCACATCCTTGCGGACGCTGCGACCTGAACACAGTGCGTCTACCAATTTCGCCACCCGGGCTTAGGGAACGCAAAAGTATAGATTTATACCTTTAGTTACACAGAAACATTAAAATCTCTTAACGCATCATTAAGGCTGGTCTTTTTATCGGTACTCTCTTTTCTTCTCCCGATGATCAATGCACAACTTACATTATACTCTCCCGCCGGAAATTTTTTCACGTAACTGCCGGGAATTACCACGCTCCTCGCCGGAATTATGCCTTTTGTTTCAGCCGGCTCAGGGCCGCTCACGTCGATAACTTTTGTTGATTGGGTCAAAACCACATTTGCACCAAGCACAGCCTCTTTCTCCACTCGTACGCCCTCCACAACAATGCAGCGACTGCCGATAAAACAGCCGTCTTCAATTATTACCGGGCTGGCCTGCACTGGTTCCAGTACGCCGCCGATACCTACGCCGCCACTCAAATGCACGCTCTTACCAATCTGTGCGCAACTACCCACAGTAGCCCATGTATCCACCATTGTTCCTTCATCCACATAGGCTCCGATGTTAATGAAGCTCGGCATTTGAATCACATTTTTTGCCACATAAGCACCATACCTTGCAATGGCGCCGGGAATAGTTCGCACGCCTAAATTTTTAAAATCCTTCTTCAGGTCTATTTTGTCATAATACTCAAAGGGCGGAGCTACAATCGTTTGCATCGGTTGAATATTAAAATACAGCAACACCGCCTGTTTTACCCATTCATTCACCTGCCAGCCTTCACTAACGGGTATGGCTGTACGAAGTTTACCTGTATCAAGCTGCTCAATCACTTCGCGTATGGCGGTTATATACCTCTCGTCTTTCAGGCGTTCCCGATTGCTCCAGGCTTCCTGTATCTGTGCTTGTAAATCCATTTCTAATTTTTTGCAAACATAATGTGTAATTACATTCATTCATCGTATTCATTAATCAATAACTTTGCGCTTCATGAAAAAATTTCTGGTGATACAAACGGCATTTACCGGCGATGTGGTATTGGCCACAGCTATTGTTGAAAAATTGTACCGCTATTTTCCGGATGCTCAGATAGATTTCCTGCTTCGCAAAGGGAATGAAGCGCTGCTCGAAAATCATCCGTTTCTTCATGAGGTTTTAATCTGGAATAAAAAAGAAAACAAAACCAAAAATTTACTTGCCCTTCTTAAAAAAATAAGAAAAAATAAATATGATGTTGTGATCAATATGCAGCGATTCGCATCTACAGGTATCCTCGCGGCATTTTCAGAAGCTAAAGAGAAGATAGGTTTCGATAAAAACCCATTGAGTTTTTTGTTTACAAAAAAGATCAGGCATAACATGACCAATGGCAGGCATGAAGTAGAAAGAAATAATGACCTCATTGCTCACCTGACGGACACAATGTTGACGAAACCAAGGCTCTACCCTACCCAAAAAAATTACGACGAAGCAAAAGATCTGATGGCACAACCTTACATATGTATCACGCCAGCTAGTGTATGGTTTACCAAACAATATCCTGCAGAAAAATGGATAGAATTTATCAATAGTTTACCTCCGAATCTAACGATATATTTATTGGGAGGGAAAACTGATATTTCCCTGTGTGAAATGATAAAGGAAAAAACAAAAAATAAACAGGTAGTCATTGAAGCAGGAAAGTTAAATTTTCTTTCGTCGGCAGCGCTGATGGAAAAGGCGGTGATGAATTACACCAACGATTCTGCGCCCTTGCATTTTGCATCCGCTACTGATGCACCTGTATCTGCCATATTTTGTTCAACGATTCCTGCATTCGGCTATTATCCTTTATCTGAAAAGTCACTTATCATAGAAACAAAAGAACAATTAGCGTGTAGGCCATGCACCCTTCATGGAAAAAGGGCTTGCCCTTTGGGGCACTTCAAATGTGGGTACACTATTGAAAATTCTCAACTATTAGATGCACTTGAACAATTTTAAACAAGATATCAATACTGCCCTTCACACGTTACAAAATGGAGGCATCATTTTGTACCCCACGGATACCATATGGGGTATCGGCTGCGATGCTACTGATATCAATGCTATCCAAAGAATTTTTAAACTAAAGCAACGTGATGAAGCCAAATCCATGATCATCTTACTATCACGCATAGACGAAATTTCCCACTATGTATCGAATCCATCCGAAAAAATAATTGCGTACCTGCAGCAACAATCGAACCCTACTACCGCTATTTTTCAAAACGCGATTCATTTACCAAAAGAATTAATTAATGAAGACGGCAGCATTGCTATGCGGATCGCGCGGGATGAATTTTGCGAAGCATTAATCAACTATTTGCATAAACCGATTGTTTCCACTTCAGCCAATATTTCCGGCAGCCCCTCACCGCAGAACTTTTTCATTATAGATGAAGCAATAAAAAAAGGTGTTGATTATGTCGTTCAACACCGTCAAAATGATTTCAGAAAATTTCAACCGTCAGCTATTATCCGGTTAGATGGGCAGGGCAATATTGAAAAGATCCGATAATATCAGAGTGCCAATCCCAGGCCCAATTGAACCGCGGTCGGTTTCCAGGTATCATTACTACCAAAATGCCGGATATCTGTTACGCCACCAATATACCTTCCATAAATTCTGAATTTAAAAATCTTTAACTGCACTCCGCCTATGATCGAAAATTCTCCTGACTTGAATGCGTCCTGACCGTTTTGCAAAAGATTTTCATTTTGATTCATCAGCATACCAAACTGTGGCCCGAGTTGCAGCGAGATAAAATTGTCGAGGTTGTAATTCAGTAGCAAGGGAATGGTAAGATACTTCAACTGGATAGAGCTTACGTTACTCACTTTAAACACGTCACTGAAATTACTTGTGGTGTCGGTGTTGATCTGGTTAAAAAGTACTTCCGGCTGAACCGCGAATTTTTTTCCCAATCCAATTGTAACAAAAGCGCCGGCGTGATAGCCCAAGGCAAATTGATCCTTGAAAGGTTGGCCATTAACCTTTGCGAGATTAGCACCGGCTTTTACACCTACATTAAATTGAGCAAAGCTCATAGTACTGACAAAAAAAAGGGGAGCGAGGAGAAAGAGTTTTGTTTTCATAACTGGCATTTTTGAAATTTGATACCAATTTACCTTAATGGTTTAATTTAAAAAGTTATACCAATATTAAAATTGTAGATCGCCGTAAGCCGGTTGTCGTTCGTCTGTGGCAGATAATAATTCATATACAGTTGAGGCTCCACGTAAAACCTGCCAATTGTGTAATTTATATCGAGATCGAAACCTGCTGATTGCAGTTCAAATTTGCCGCTATTATTTTCCTGTGATAAAAAATGCCGGATACGTGTCAATTTCAGTTTGGTAAACGCCAGAAAGTTTTGGATACCGCTTGTATGGGATACATTATATGAATTCACCCCGCCCAGAAGCGAAAACTGGGGTGTTATAATCATTCCGTCTTTTATAGAAAATAAATTATAGAACCTGAAAGAATGCTCAACTGATGCGCTTATTGAAAATGACTGCAGACTGGTGCCAATCGAGTCAATATAATGAACATTATATCTAGTACCAAGTAGCGTTACCGATGTATCAATCTTTACTATTTCATGATAACTCCCCCAATCATAGCTTGAAGAAAGTCCCGGCTTAAGCCATGGTTTTTTAAACAAAATACTCGCATAAAATTCGTCCTGAATAGGTGATGCATGGGATGTATAAATATCTCTTTCGAAATAATGCGTGTAAGATGCAAAAACATCCGCTACTTTTCCTTTCTTATAACTGAATGACGGCGATAATGTAAACTGGTAAAAATTTGTTGCATTGTTTTCATCATACCAAAAGCCCGTAGCAGCGATTCCAAACCCACTTTTGTGATCATATTCAATGGAAGGCGTTATAACCATCGGCGTATTCCCCTGGAAAGACTCCAGATATGCACTCTGATCACTAAATAAATTATTGCCCGCACCAATATTAATTCGAAAAAAACTTTTGGGTTTTGTCATTTTATCAATGAGCCGGAGCGCCGGATCATTTTTCAGTAGAGAATCCAGCAGTCTTTTATCGTCAGGATTCTCCTGTGCGTAAGCATTCGACAGCCATCCTGTTACTAAAATCAAGGCCAGTAAAATTCTTTGCATAACTAAGATAAGAAGAAACGAAATGATAAAAGTACCCCGTTGATTTATCTTGTCTCCGATACTTTTATAAACAGACTGTGAAAATGTCAGTAAGTTTAAATTATAAACCTTCGTAACACGCGCCGAAATACTTGTTTGATGGGGCTTTTCAGTACTCTCATTGCAATAGCATACCTTTGCGCGCAAATAAAAAGTGAATAATGGATTCGTTTCTGAGCCTTGGGTTGAATGAAAAACTGGTGAAAGCAGTGAGTGATCTTGGTTTTACTACGCCCACGCCTATTCAAATGAAAGCAATACCCATATTGCTTTCGGGCACTACCGATTTTGTAGGTCTTGCACAAACCGGTACCGGGAAAACCGCCGCATTCGGTTTGCCTTTGTTGCAATTAACTGAGCCGCAAAATAAATATCCGCAGGCACTCATTGTTTGTCCTACCCGTGAGCTTTGCATTCAAATCTGCAACGATCTGCTAGGCTTCAAAAAATATTCTAAGGATATACATGCGGAACCTGTTTACGGAGGCGCGTCCATCATCATGCAAATTCGTGCATTGAAAAAAGGTGTTCACATTGTTGTAGCTACTCCGGGGCGACTGATCGATATGATTGAAAGAAAAGCTATCGATCTTCAAAAAGTAAAATACGTAGTACTGGACGAAGCTGATGAAATGCTCAACATGGGTTTCCGGGATGATATTGATTTCGTTTTAAAAAACACAATTAACCGCGAAAGCATCTGGCTATTCAGTGCCACTATGCCTTTCGAAGTTCGCGCAATCGCTAAAAATTTTATGACTCATCCCCAGGAAGTGACGGTGGGGAAAAAGAATACCGCTAATGTAAATATCGATCACCAATATTTTGTCACTTCGGCCCAGTCGCGTTTTGAAACACTCAAGAGACTGATCGATTTTAATCCCGGCATCTATGGAATCATCTTTACCAGAACAAAAGCAGACGCACAGGATATAACAGAAAGGCTGGTAAAACAGGGATACGATATCGAAGCTTTACACGGCGATCTTACGCAGCAACAACGCGATAAAGTAATGCAGCGCTTTCGTGAAAAAAGTTTACAGTTACTGATCGCAACAGATGTGGCAGCCCGCGGCATCGATGTAGAGGGTATCACGCACGTGATTAATTTTGAATTGCCCGACGATATGGAAATATATACACATAGAAGTGGCCGTACAGCACGTGCAGGCAAAAGTGGAATTTGCATATCTATTTGCCACAGCAGAGAATCATATAAGATTCGCCAGTTGGAAAAGATGGTAAATGCACAATTTCACCGGATGGATATTCCCGGAGGAAAAGATGTCTGCCGCAAACAGTTTTTTTATTTCATGGATAAACTGATGAATGCCGATACTTCCGGCGGAGATTATGAAACCTATATGCCCGATCTGCAAAAGAAATTTGAGAACATCAGTAAAGACGATGTGCTAAAAAGAATTGCCGCACTCGAGTTTAACCAGTTTTTAAAATACTATGAAAATGCTGAGGACCTCAATGTAAGGAATGACTTCAAAGAAAAAAGATCAGATCTGTCGCTTGACAAAGCCGGAAGAAGAGACAAGTATTCCTACAGCCACGACAGCGGTTATATCCGCCTCTTTGTAAACCTTGGTACAAAAGATGGCTTTTACAAGGCAAGCTTTTTGCAATTCATTTTAGACGAAAGCAATTTAAAGAAAGAAGTGTTGGGTAAGATCGACTTGCGCGAAATGAATTCATGGATAGAAATTGATAAATCTGCCGCACCGAAAATGATCAAAAGTATCGACGGCAAAAAATACAATGGCCGCCTGGTACGCATGAATGAAGCAGACGGAGGATTCAAAAAAGGTTCGTCATATCGGGACAAGAGAAAAAAAGCTTTTAGTCATTGATAATTTTGCAGCTTTTGTACTAAAAAGCATTTATGAAAAACAAGATCGGTTTATCAGCAGTCCTTTTTTTCATTTATTCTATGCCGTTTACAACAGCCTATTCACAGGCAGGTGCAGATTCATTATTAAGTTTTATCAAGCAAAATGAATCGAGATCATCTCTTTACCTGGTAAAAAACGACACGGTTGTTGCAACGTTAAATGAAAATAAACTGATGCCGCTGGCAAGCACGGTAAAAATTATCGTTGCTGTTGAATTTGCCAAACAGGCCGCTGCCAAGGTGTTTGATGATAATTCAAGGATTCCCCTTAGTGAGTTGGAAAAATATTATATCCCATTTACTGATGGCGGCGCGTATCCGAAATGGCTATCTTATGAAAAAAATGTTGACCACGTTTCGGGAGATAGTGTAAAACTTATCGATGTGGCGCGTGGCATGATCATGTTCAGCAGCAACGCCAATATGGAATACCTGATGGATCTGCTTGGCTTTAGTAATGTAGAAAGTAATCTGCAACTTCTCGGACTGAAACCACATACTCCCATTTACCCATTAGTGGCGTCTTTATTTCTCTATCAAAATCCCAAACACCTGGGCGACGACGACATCATAAAGCAAATAAGCAACATGAGTGACGATGCGTATGCACATGCCGCATTTTTGATTCACCAGGAACTAAAGAATGATAGCAACTACAGAAAGAAATTTCGCCTGCAGGACCTCACGCTCAAACTGCAGAAGGAATGGAGCGACAGGTTGCCGGCATCTACTACAAAAGAATATGTACAGCTATGCTACATTCTCAATTATCGGAAATTCTTCAGTAAAGAAACCTATGCCATCCTTTCAAAAATATTGGAAACGCTCATGGAGAATCCCGCAAATGCTGCGTGGCTCGATCATGCCGGCATGAAGGGCGGTTCTACCATTTTTGTGTTGACGAAAGCATTGTATGCTACATTGAAAGACGGAACAAGAATAGAAATGGCTTATTTCTTCAACAACCTCACTGGTGACGAAAACGCGAAACTACAACATTGGATGAATGATTTTGAATTGAAGGTGTTGAGTGATGATTCATTCAGAAAGGAAATTGTTTTCTAGCATATTCTTTTTATAGTTTCCCTTCCTTTTTGTAATAAGCGATTAACGCTGCTACCACTTCGTCATAGCTTTGCAGACCCTTGGGCTGAAGATTTGCCTGCAAATATTTCCCGTACAACCAACTGATGACAGGTTCAAACGCGCTTCGATATTTTCTGTTGAATTTTCGCCACTCCAGGATATCTTCCTTCACCGCAGGGCTCAACTGTTTTCCTGCAGCTATCGAAGCTGTAGAATCAAAATAATAAACCTGGCGATTGGCGTAAATAAAAAGATCAAGATAGGCAGAGTATTGGAAAAGCGTATCGGTTGAATTAGCGGCTGCAAGATAGCCGACAAAGTTGGCTTCATTTTCTTTTGCATACCCAAGTTGGTGAGCCATTTCGTGCAACGTAATATAGGGAACCAGAAACCTGGGAACGGTAGTATTTACCTGGGCCTCGCCGGTAAACGGATTATAATATCCGGTAAACCCAACATAATCGCCCAATAAACCATACAGGGACGATTTTACCGAGGTGCCCCTGTATTTAAGAAACGGGAAAACAGTTACCGCCTGATCGTAACAACTTTTGGCGCGTGCAAACATTTCCTTATTGTCGGGATAACTGATATGGTCTTCTACCAGTTGAGCCTTTGTATCATTTACCTTTTGTAATAGCAATTGCTGTATCTGCAAAACCGATGTAGTATCATACTCATCTGCGGGCAACTGTAATTGCCAGGCAATGCCCTTGCGGTTGTAATTTAACCCCCAAAAAATATTAAAAACGATATAAACACATCCCGTGACCATCAATGCGATTCCCGTTTTCTTTATAAACATGTCACGCGTGATTTTTTTCTTAAAAATTAATCGCAGGTTTTTAACAAGTTTCCAAAGCAGCCAGACGCCGGCTAAAAAATAGATAACGTCCCCTATACTGAAAGGTATCCAGCCAAACAGAAATCGCAAAATGAGAGAAAAATAAGGGTAAAATCCTCCGGAATAATAACTTTCTATATCATTGTGCTCTGTCGCGGCCAACCTTACTACAATTATACCGGCGACGACAGACACCCAAAACCATTTTTGTTTCTTTAAGACCCCAATAATGCTCATAATCTTGATTATATACCCAGCCGCCCGAATTTAGGCCCAATTTAGCTGCTTTTTCAGGAAAAAATCCGATGTTTTTCCCTACCTTTGCGCTCTTTTAATTGGAACTCATGGGAAGCAGGCGGCGATTCGATATTGCATTTGTTGGTCTTAAGCCCGGAACTCACGAGTTCAATTATGTTGCAGACGATCAGTTCTTTGCGGAATACGGAGAAAAAGATTTCAACTCTTGCCACGCAGAAGTGAAAGTGAAGCTTGAAAAGAACACCTCTTTTATGATGTTGAAGTTCGAGATTGCAGGGATGGCGAACGTCGTGTGCGACAGGTGCGGCAATAATCTGCCACTCGACCTATGGGACGAGTTTGACATGATCGTAAAACAGGTAGAGAACCCTGATGAAATGAATGAAAGTGAGGAGGACCCGGACATCTACTACATCTCACGAACAGAAAGTCACCTGCATCTTGCGGATTGGATTTACGAGTTTGTTTTGCTTAGTATTCCGATGCAGCGTATGTGCAGTGAGCAGGACATGGGAGGCCCGCAGTGCAATAAAGAGATCCTGGAAATGTTGAAAAAAATGGAGTCAGGAGTAAATGAAAACAATCATCCTTTGCAAAAAGGATTAGAACAGTTTAAAAAGAAAATAAAATAATTAATTCAAATTCTTAATTTATAGGTTATGCCAAATCCGAAACGCAGACATAGTCAGCAAAGAAGTGCAAAAAGAAGGACACATTACAAGGCCGCTGCTCCCACATTGAGCGTTGACAGCACTACAGGTGAAACACATGTGCGTCATCGTGCGCATGTAAGTGAAGGAAAATTATATTATAAAGGAAAGCTTGTTGCTGAGAAGGCGCCCGCAAAAGCCTGATTGATTAATTTTTTATAATTTCCAAAAATAAAGTTTGATTAACTTCAAACTTTATTTTTGGATTTTTTTTGCCCGTAAGTTTGTAACGTTCCGGGAATCTTTCAACATTAAAATAATTCTATGAATATAGCACTGGACATGATGGGCGGAGACTATGCCCCATTGGAAGCAGTGAAAGGTTTGCAATTATTTTTTTCCAAACCACAACAACACATTCATCTGACTCTAATTGGTGATGAAGAAAAAATAAAGCCGCTCGCCAAAGAATACAAACTTCAGTTAGAAAATATCACTATTATTCATGCATCGCAGATTATCGAAATGCATGAACATCCTACAAAGGCTTTGAAGGAAAAACAGCAATCGTCCATTGCTATAGGCTTTCACTTGCTGGCAACAGGTAAAGCAGATGCATTCATAAGTGCAGGCAATACTGGTGCGATGATGGTTGGCGCTCTTTTCAGCATCAAGTCGATTGATGGTGTACAGCGGCCTACCATTGGTGCATATATGCCGAAAGAAAGCGGTGAACTTTCGCTACTGGTTGACGTAGGTTTAAACAGTGATTGTAAGCCTGAAAATCTAAACCAGTTCGCTGTGTTGGGTTCCTTGTTCGCGAAATATATTTTAAATGTTGCTGATCCAAAAGTTGCATTGATAAACATCGGTGAAGAGGAAGGTAAAGGCAATTTACTTACTCAGGCGGCCTATCCGATGCTAAAAGAAAACAAGCAAATAAATTTCATTGGTAATGCTGAAGGAAGGGATCTGCTACAGGCGAAGGCCGATGTATACGTATGTGATGGCTTTACCGGAAATGTGATCTTAAAATTTGCCGAATCAATTTACAATATTGTGCAGCGCCGAAAAATCAATGATGAGCATTTCAATCGTTTCAACTTTGAAATCTATGGTGGCGTGCCGGTATTGGGTGTTAACAAACCGGTCATCATCGGGCATGGCATTTCTCACGCCAATGCATTTGAAAATATGATACAAATAGCCAGGAAAATGATTGACGAAAATCTGATCGACAAGATGAGAGGCAGTTTTGCGGGGTGAGATTTTTCGAATACGCATTACCGTTAGTCTACCTGGCCTCAGGTAAAGCAAACGCTACATAAGCATCTCCTGATTTCTTTAACAATTTGCCGCCGCCGCAGGCTATCACTACATATTCCTTCCCATCTACTTCATACACAGCGGGTGTTGCAAAACCACATGCCGGTAAATCAGTTTCCCAAAGAAGTCGTCCCGTTCTTTTATTGAATGCCCGGAATTTTGAGTCACTGGTTGCGGCAATAAAGATCAGCCCGCCGGCTGTCAACGCAGGCCCACCATAATTTTCCGTTCCACTATGGATACCTTTTGCCTTTAGTTCCGGGTAATCGCCCAATGTATCCTTCCAAATAAGTTTTCCAGTGTTGAGATCAATGGCGTTTAATGTACCCCACGGTGGCATCACCGCCGGATATCCTTCTTTAGTTAAGAATTTATTGTACCCTGTAGAAACATATGGAAGGTTATCCCAATCATCAACAGGTTTTGGTGGTGGTATAAATTTTTGTTTTTGCTCGTCCTTTCGGTCAAGGATAAACGAAGCCAACGCCTTCTTTTCACTTTCACTAAATTGATTAAATGCCGGCATCATTCTTCGCCCGGAACTGATCAAATGAACGAATTGTTCTTCATTGTATTTTTTATTTACTCCAATCAGTGTCGGGTAAACACCGCTACCTTGTCTTTCGGGACCATGACAATTCACACAGATCGATGCATACAATCTTTTCCCTGCCTGCAGATTGGTTTCATTTTTCTTTGGCTTATTTCTTAAATCCACCATCGTAAGTACCCATGGCATTTCACTTGCATTTATGTAAATAACTCCGGTTGTTGGATCCAGACCCGGACCACCCCACTCTCCTCCTCCATCAAAGCCCGGAAAAATCACTGTTCCTTCTTTTGATGGCGGATTAAAAATGAATCCTGTTTTATACGATGCGAGTTTTTGTTTGATATCCTCATATGACGAATCCGGGACAAGATGATTCAAGTCTTTTTCGGTTAGCGATTGCCTTGCAAAGGCCGCGGGCCATGTCGGAAAAGGCTGAGTGGGATTCGGCTTTTCACCCACGAGTTCGCTTTCTGTCGGGACCGATTTTTCTTCTATTGGATAAATTGGCTTTCCTGTTTGCCGGTCAAATAGAAAGATAAAACCTGACTTTGTTGGTTGAGCTACCGCATCTATCTTTTGCCCGTCTTTGGTAATTCTAACAAGAGTCGGAGCAGTTGGCAAATCCCGATCCCATAAATCGTGATGAACAGTTTGAAAATGCCAAACCTGTTTGCCAGTATTGGCATCAAGTGCCAACAAGCAATCGGAATATAAATCCTGGCCGGTTCTTTTACCACCGTAAAAATCATAAACTGCTGAACCTGTCGGCACAAATAAAATCCCGCGTCTATCATCCATACTAAAGCCACTCCAGGCATTGGCCCCGCCAACATGTTGATAGGCTTCCTTGTTGTCCCAGGTATTATAACCGGGTTCACCAGGTTGCGGAATCGTATGAAATATCCAGCGCAGTTTTCCGGTATGCACATCGTAAGCGCGAATATGTCCCGGGGCTGCCGGCGTTTCCTCCTCAACACGATCACCTACTATGATCATGTCTTTATAAATGATCCCGGGCGTGGTAAGCGCCACATACAATCTAGATGCATCCATACCAAGATCATTGTGTAAATCAATGCTGCCGCTGTCGCCAAAAGAAGTGATGGGTTTGCCTGAGTTGGCGTTGATGCAAAAAAGTCTTGACCCGGCCCCATAGAAAATTCTACGGTCGTTCTCTCCATCTGTATAATAACTGACTCCGCGACACACATTTAATGAAAAATAACCCAGGCCTTTTACATAGCTCATAGTAGTATCAAAAGGATCAAATATCCATTTAGGATTTCCCGTAACAGCGTTGAGTGCGAACAATTTTAGTTTAGGCGAAATGCCATACAATACGCTATCAACGATAATCGGGTTGGTCTGTATTTGCGTCATCGAATCTGCGTCGCCGCAATGGAAAGTCCAGGCTACCTGCAATTGTGATACGTTATTGGTATCAATCTGAGTTAAAGATGAATAATGATTGCTTTCATGATTACCTCCGTATACACTCCATGTATCATAACTTTTTTTCGGAGCGCTATTGCAGGAAAACAACATCAGTAAAGCGACACCACAATAAATTCTCATAGCATTGATTTTAAAAAATAATTTAACAGAGACCCGGTAATTTTTTTGCTAATATACTTGTCATTTTACTAAGCCTATATTGATTATTTTTACTGGTAGCCATTTATGAAAAGTACGATGACTTGTCACACCGGAATTTTGCGATGCATGCTGATCCTGTGCATTATTAGCCTGTCACAACAAACCTTGATGGCACAAAATGATACTATTCCATTCAAAGAAACGCATTTTGATTCTACCATTTTGATCAGATTTATTACTGATACTTTTCCCAAAAAAACACTAGACGAATATCTTAAAACCAGGAAGGGATTAATAGGTGAAGTATTCAAGGGCCTTACGCGTGATACCAGTAATCCGCAGAAGAACAAGGAAGTCAGGAGAACTGATGAACAGTACCGCGGATACGAAGGCGCAGTGATCCGGCACATTTACGTCAAAGATCTCCGCTTCGGCGTGCCGCTAGATGATACCTCAAAAAAAGTGAGTACGGTTTTTACAAGAGTAGCAAACACTATACATCACGCCACGAGAATAAACGCGATCAGAAGTAATCTTTTTTTCAAAGAAAACTCGCTGGTGATTCCTCACTTGCTTGCAGACAATGAAACCTTTTTGCGACAGTTACCCTATGTACAGGATGTGACGATTGATGTAGAGCCCCTTCCCGGCGTAAGTTTAGATTCAGTAGATGTGTATGTTATTTTAAAAGATCGTTTTTCGCTGGGAGTGTCAGTTGCTTCTGTTGATCTGAGAAACACAGACGTTTCGGTTCGTGAAGAAAACATAAATGGTTCCGGAAATGCAATCGGCTTCCGTGGATTATATGATATCAGCCGAAGAATAAATTTCGGTGAAGGCGGCGAATATCTTCTAAGAAATATTGGGAAGAGTTTTATCGATCTTGACATGGGCTATCAAAGCTATTTCCCAAGTCTTATAGGATTAAAGGAAGAAAACCTCTATTTCATGCGTTTTACCAAACCATTGATCAACCGCTATAAGCATTGGGTGTATGAGATTGACAATTCTTACCATTCCACCCGGAATATGTACGCAAACGACTCAACGTATTTAAGTTCGCAACGCTACCGATACTACGATATAGACGACTGGCTGGGTTATAATATCAACACCACACAATTCAGTGGAAGTGCCGAGGATAGAAAATTGCGCAAACTCGTTGCAGTGCGGTTTCTTGACCAACAGTTCCAGAATATTCCCGGAATTTATGAACATCATTATTACTGGAAATATGCCAGCATACTTGGAGGAATGGCCTCCTTTTCCCTTTACCGGCAAAACATCTACAAAGCGCAATACATTTATGCTTTTGGCGTAAATGAAGATATTCCCGCGGGACTCAATCTCACCTTTACAGGGGGATTTGTCAGGAAGGAAAATTTGTCACGACCGTTTTTAAGTTTCAACTACCAGCAATCATTTTTTACAAAAAAAGAAAACTATGTAAATTATATTCTGCGAACAGAAGGATATTTAAATCATGACAAATTCGAAGATGTAAATTTTCTCGGAACATTGAATTATTTTGATCATCTGAAAAAGTTGGGAACGCGATGGAAACAGAGAACGTTTGTTGACCTGAGCGTAGCCAAACAAATAAACACTATCCTAAATGAACCTTTATATCTCGACAGCAAATTTGCGTTGCCCGAATTCAGAAATGGTGATGTGGGAGGTTCGTTGCGAATTACTGCACGATTAGAATCCGTCTTTTACAGTCCATGGTCGTTTGAATCATTTCGTTTCGCGCCGTTTGTATTTGCAAACGCAGGACTATTTACCACCAATATGCCTCCAAATGAAACTAATATTTATACCGTTGTCGGCGCAGGGATCAGGATCAGAAATGAAAGCCTCATATTCGGAACACTTGAACTAAGAGGCTATTATTTCCTTAAGAAAAATGTTTATAACGAAAACTGGAAGTTCGATATTAATAGTGATGTCACATTCAGGTTCAATACCCAATTAGCAAGTAAGCCCGATTTTATACAAGTGAATTGATAACGGTGAGGCAAGGCTATATAAAATGAAAAAGCATCAATTTCCGTCTTTCTTACTCCTTCAATTGCTTGAAACAATAATCAAACTTGACCGATGCCTTTTCGCCAAAAGCTCTCATCTTTTTACAGATATTTGCTCTCAGCTTTGTAACTTAAAGATACATTTGCAGAATATCGTTTTCCAAATTTTTGCCATTGTACTTCTGCACCGCTTCTGCACATAGTTATGCACATCATAATTCCATCGGAGCATCATTTTACAATAGGTCCGGAAAAATAACAATGCTCAAATACACAATTGGCCTGCATTTTCAGCGGCGTGCTTTCACCATAGTATCTGAAATTGCAACTCCGGAAAACAACATTGGGGCCGTTGGCAATCAATAAGGTTTGTACACCCCCAATATTTTGGTAAGTAAAATCAAAAATACAATCAGACACTTCACATGCGAGTTGCGAATTAAAAGTACCGAAAGAACCAATGCTTTCGGCAAACACGTTACTTATGTACGTAGGGAAATATCCGTGCTGATCGTTGTAAATAAATCGCACTACTCCGCCGGCAATATTTACATGATTGATATTCCAATTGCCCGACATCCTCGCACCACCATACAAATCCGTTCCGAAAATGGTATGCGTGCCGCCCCAGCAATAAATGTTGGAGATCACATTTTCTTTCTCCTGGTCCTGGCCACCGGAAATGCAAAGTTTGCAGTTGCTGAATTGTACTTTATTAATAATAGTTATTTCAGCATTTCGCGTAAGCCCGTTGGGTGAAGAACAAATGCCCACAACAAAGCCACTTATATCCAGTTCTTCCAGTTCGGTACCTGTACTTCCGGATTGAGTGGCGAGACGGGGTGCCTTACCATAATATTCTAAAAGACCTGGATAACCTCCGTCAGGAGGAAATTTATCCCGTGGCTGATTGGTAAATGGATCAATCACAATACCCGCATAAGGTGAATAACGGCTATCTCTGCATTCGCCATCTGTAAAGTCTTTGAACGACAGGCTGTAAAATTTCTTAGGATCATTCAGTGAAGGCGGCCTGAAAAGACCCACCAGCTTTAGTTTCCGCACTTTGCATCCCTTACCGTCCTGGATGCCAATGGCAAAAGCATCATTAAACATGGTATGAATTTCACTGCCGGTATTGCTGTCCCAAAATGAAGATTCGCCCAAAAGTTCGAGAGTACAAAAATTTCGTGTGTTATTTTTCCCCTCGTCAATGGTAGCACCTCTTACTATTAAAGGTTTTGAAATTTTATACACTCCTGCCGGAAAATAGAGCGTGCGAATATTGTTCCTGATGCAGGTATTAATCGCTTTTTGAATGGCAGCATAGTCGTCGGTATTATTCCCTTTTGCTCCAAACCATTTTACCGAAAAGTATTGATTTACCGAGAGGGGATTCACCGTGAGAGATGCATCGAAAATTTGCGTTTGATAGTCTGCGTCAATATTGCCACCGCTTATGGTGCCGGAGCCTGTGAGCATGCATCCCGGCTCTATCTTAATTGTTTTGCCTTGCGGAATATTCAATGTTCCTTTAATGACGGTGTTACTGCTGATTACAATTGTTCTGATATCCGCACTTTTGATTGCATTTTGTAGCGCCACTGTTTGATCTGCACCGGCCATGCTCTTTGCAATATAGGTTTGTGCGTACGCAACATTTATAAGCGTCCCGGCGATCAGCAGTAATTTTTTCATGAAAAGTATTTTAGTTAAAAATCAAAAATATTGAACTAAAATTTATTGTCCTGTTTGGAAATTGTTATTTGCAGGTATTGTATAACTTTAGGCACGGACAAAAGAAAATATGTTGAAGCTATTTCGAAAAAGGTATTTTGAACTTGCCTTTTGGATAATTGCCCTGACATCGCTCGCAGTGATGCCCCCCGGTACCGATCCGCATTATTCATTTTGTGTATTTAAAATGCTTGGATGGAAGTTCTGTCCCGGCTGTGGGTTGGGACACTCTATCAGCTACTTGTTTCACGGCAACCTGCCTGCATCATTCAAAGCACATCCATTAGGAATTTTTGCCGTCGTCATCATCGCGTACAGGATCTACCAGTTAGTACGATTACATTTTATCAATCCAAAAAATAACTATTTATGGAAATGAACAATACCAATTCGGTAAACCCGGTGCTGTTAAGATATCTTTATGATATTACCCCGGAAGAAATGATTACAATCAATTCGCGAATACAGGGCTTCAGTGATGACGAGCTTACACATTTTTGCATGATCTACCGTTCTAAAAGAAAAGATCCACAGACTATTTTATTGCTATGCCTTCTCGGTTTCGTTGGAGTTTCGGGAGTTCACCGGTTTTTGCTCGGACAGATTGGTATGGGTATATTGTATTTCTTCACTGGTGGACTATGCCTGATTGGTACTATCATAGACGCGATCAATTACAAAGATCTGGCTACTGAATATAACGGGAAAATGATAGCAGAAACTTTAGCTATGTTGAACATGGTGAAGAGATAGCACGTGGCTGGCATTTTTTATTCTTCGAAATTATACACCAATGAAAAAAGCACTGTTTGTTTCATGCTTGTTGATGAACTGCCATCTGCTGTTTGCTCAAAATGAACAGTCTTACAAGGCCTACTCAGGTAGAGCCGGGAATATGGATGCAACCATGCTGTTATGTAAATCCGGTGATAGCTATAGGGGATATATCTGGTTTGATAAAATGCAGTGGCCAATGTCCATTTACGGCGGAAATCGCATAGGCGGTACCGATAGTATCACAATGGCTGCCGGTACAGTACCTTTTTCTCTCAACCTTACAGGCGTTTTTACAAAGGAAAGTTTTACCGGTATAAGTTCATTGCAAATAAATCATACCCTTGCAAAAACCGGCCCTTTGCAAATGCCGGCAGATGACAAGAACCTGACAGCTTTTAGTTATATATCGGGAGAAGACAGTGCCAAACTTCCTGCCTCGCTGAAGAATGAATCTACCGCAGACTTCATACTCTCGACTATATGGCCGAATGGAAATACAACATTGGAAAATGCCATAAAGATGCAGGTAAGAAAGATGCTGAAGATGCCGGCAACTATAACCACGCCTGCAGCATGGCTTTCTTCACAGGCAAAGAAATCTGCAGCCGTTTGGAAAGTGACTAATAGCAAGCTATCACCAAAGGACGCAGCAGATATGGGAATGTCGCTTTCCGAACAGGAAGAAACAAGAATAATGGTGATGTATGAAAATGAAAAATATATTACGCTTGCCAATTACAACTTTTCGTATACAGGTGGTGCTCATGGAAATTATGGGACTGAACTTGTGGTACTCAACAAACAAAGCGGCAAACAAATGCACCTGGGAGATGTCCTCACTTCTCAGGGAATCAAACTTTTGCCCGCAATACTTGACAGAGTTGCCAGGCTTCAGTTTGGGATAAAAAATAATTTACCGCTCGATCAAAATAATTTTTTTGTAAAAACAATAAATCCTTCAAAAAATTTTTATATAACGTCAACAGGCATTGGCTTTTTATATGCGCCGTATGAACTAAAATCTTTTGCCGACGGAGACGTGAATCTTTTAATTCCATTTACGGCGCTTAAAACTTATTTGCAACAAGGCTTTAGTTATTGAGTGCAAATTCCACCGCTGCTTTTGCATGAATCAGCATGGTATCGAATACGGGCACTGCAGAATCTTCCGGTTTGATCAATAAGGGGATTTCCGTGCAGCCTAAAATAATTCCTTCTGCTCCCCGATCAATCAAGCGGTTAATAATTTCAATAAAGCGCATTTTTGTTCCAGGCAAAAAAAGCGACTTTGACATTTCATTGTAAATAGCATTATTGATATAACCGATTTCATCGTCCGCAGGTATCAACGTTCTGATATTTTTTTGCCTCAATTTATCTTTGAAAAAATTCATTTGCATCGTATACTTTGTTCCGAGCAGTGCAACCGTCTTCATTTTTTTTGTTGCAATTGCTTTCGCAGTTTCTTCGGCAATATGAACCAATGGAATTGGAATAGCTCTTTGTACCTCGTCTGCGATATGATGCACTGTGTTTGCACCAAGCAACACACAATCAGCTCCGGCAGTCTCAAGCATTTTAGCCTTTTCGATCATGATGGCTGTCAATGCAGGCCAGTTATTTGCTTCCGTGAGTTTCCTGATGTCGCCAAAGTTGGCCGAATACAAAAAGATCTTAGCGGTTTCGTCTCCGCCCAGTTTTTCATTTACCATTTCATTGATGAGGCGGTAATAATCTATTGTTGATACCCATGTAATTCCACCTATGATCCCGATTGTTTTCATACTGTTTTAATTATTAACTTGGCAAGTTATAAAATAAAAAAAGATAAATTCGTCGCATGAAAATTGATAAAGCCACGTTTGCAGATGTTCCTGCACTGGAAATGCTGGTAAACAGTGCATACCGCGGCGAAGGTGCAAAAAAGGGATGGACTACCGAGGCCGATATTCTTGGCGGAATAAGAATCGACATCGAAAGACTTACCGAAATGATCGGAAAGAAAGACGCCGTAATACTCCAGATCTTTGATGATAACGATTCCTTAAAGGGATGCGTATATCTTGAAAAAAATGATAACAAAATGTATCTTGGAATGCTTACCGTAGCTCCGGAAGAACAAGGAAGGGGGACAGGCAAACTACTCATGCAGGAATCAGAAAAGTATGCACTCTCCATGGATTGTGATATAATGACAATGGCCGTAATTTCAGTTAGATCAGAATTGATTGCATGGTACGAAAAACACGGATACCATCAAACAGGCGAGAAAAAGCCGTTTCCCTCCGATGTACGATTCGGCGTACCCAAACAACCGCTGGAGTTTATCGTAATGGAAAAAAAAATAGTTTGACAGTTACTAATTTTCTTCAAAAAATAACATTCAATTTTTTATTTTTGACCCATGCCAATTTAGCTCAGGTGGTAGAGCAGCACCCTCGTAATGTGCAGGTCGTTGGTTCGAGTCCAATAATTGGCTCATTATATTTCAGATATCCAATATGACTAACGTCTAACTGCCGCCAGCAAATACTTATACTTCATTACTTCTTCCGCCACGGCAAACTGGTTCCTTTGTAAACACCGTTTTATTTTTTACAGGTTAAACAAAACTTAATTGTATGAAAAAGTTTTCAGCATTTTTTTTATTCGCGTTTCTTATTTCAGCACTTGCCTATTATAAATGCAGCAATAGTCCGTCAAAAGATTATTCGGAATCCCACGATTTGGCCCCGATAGCTTCACTAAAATTCTGAGGCTTTGAAAGCCCGATGAAATATGGTGAGTACCTCGTAACGACCAGCGGTTGCAACGATTGTCATCCCCCAAAGAAAATGGGACCTGCCGGCCCCGAACCGGATTTTTCCCTGATGCTTTCCGGGCATTCATCAAAGGCTCCGGTACCAAACATCAACAGAAGAGAAATCGAGAGTAAAGGGTTGTCAGTTACCAATGATTTGACAAGCATGGGTAGCTCCGTGGGGAATAAGTTATGCCGCAAATATCACATCAGATTCTACCGCTATCGGCGCATGGACAGAAGATCAATTCGTTTATTGCATGCGCCATGGAAAATATAAGGGATTGCCCGGCGAAAGAAATTTGCTTCCGACGATGCCGTAGGAAAATTATAGCTGAATGACCGACGATGAATTAAAAGCCATATTTGCTTACTTAAAAAGCACGAAGCCAATACATAACATAGTTCCTGATCCACAGCCACCTGTAACTACAATGAAAAAATAATTTCATCATCAAATAAAAAAAATAGTAGCTTAACAGGCAATTACGATTGCAATTTACTTCCCTCACCGTCGCTTTGACAACTGATTGGTATCGATGAAACATTTTCGATACTCAATGAAAGCTGGTTCCGCTGAAAATCGGAGGAAAATCAATTTCATTATTTATCAAAAATTAAGTGTTATGAATGCAAAAAAATTTCTAATCGGCGGAATCGCCGGCGGCGTAGTTTATTTTCTGCTTGGCTACTTATTTTATGGAACTCTCTTTATGAATTTTTTCAAAGACAATGCGGGCACTGCTACCGGTGCTCAAAGGGCCATGGATCAGATGATCTGGTGGGCCTTGATCCTGGGGAATATCATTGCAGGCTGTGTTTTATCTTATGTTTTTGCAATAGCAAACGTAAAAAGTATTGGCTCAGGTCTGATAACGGGTTTCATTTTAGGCTTACTGATCTCTGCCTCTTATGACCTTACCATGTATGGCACATCGAATATTATGAACCACAATGCGGTACTCGCCGACGTCGGTATTTTTGCTGTGATGTCCGCCATATCCGGTGCAGTGGTAGGTTGGATATGTGGGCACATTAAATAATCATAAAAGAAACATTGTCCTTATTTATTCAAAAGCCATGAGCGATATACTCATGGCTTTTTCAATATTACCTGGTTACTGATTGCATGCAGTAAAAATTTAATCTGCACGGCATAATAAATTTTATTACAATTGCTTTTTGCAAAAGCAATGAAACAGCATTATTATACGATAGATATTTCGTGGACCGGCAATACAGGGATAGGAACGGAAAGCTACACGTCCTATAGCAGGAGTCATGAAATTTCCATGGAAGGCAAACAGGTAATTCATTGTTCATCAGATTCTGCATTTCTCAGAGACAAAGCAAAGTATAATCGCAAAGAATTGTTTGTTGCTTCACTCTCTTCTTACTATATGTTTTGGTATTTACACTTATGCGCCGAAGCCAGAATTAATGTGGTAGGATACAATGATAATGCAACCGGGATCATGGAAGAAACAGCGGATGGCGGTGGAAAATTTAAAGAAGTAACTCTTCATCCGGTGGTTTTTGCTACAGATGAATCAACGATTGAAAGGGCAAATGAATTGCATCATAAAGTCAATCAACTATGCTTCATCGCTAATTCATGCAATTTTCCGGTAAATCATAAACCAGTGTGCAAAGTGATACGGGTTTAAATGAAACGGGGGCAATGCGGAAGTTATCTATTCTGTTTATAATAAGCGCACACAGGGTTCATTACACATATCTCACATTTTGGATTTGTCGGCCTGCAAATCTCTCTTCCTAAAAAAGACATTGCCATACCAGCATCCCATTCATTCTGCGGTAACGCTTCCATAATCTGCTTTTCAATCTTCTTAGGATCAGCCCCGGTTGCTATGCCAAGCCGTGGCGCTACGCGAACTACATGTAAATCCACAATCACACCTTCCGGTTTTTTACCGGCCTCCCGCAATATTACATTAGCAGACTTTCTTCCAATCCCCGGCAACGTAGTCAATTCATCCAATGTAAGAGGAATATTTTTATCATCTTTTATTTTTTCGGCTATTGCCGTAAGCCATTTTGCTTTGTTACCAAAATTTCGCACGTCGCTGATATACTTTGACAAAATCTCGGGAGTTGCTTTGGACAAAGCTTTCATATCCGGAAATGTATCAAAAAATTTTACAGCAACTTGGTTGATATGTTTGTCTGAATCCTGTGCAGACAATACCACCATTACCAGAAGTTGGTAAACATTCTTATATTCCAAAGGATGTTGCTTACCCTTGTATTTCTTTAGTAAAGGCTTTATTGCTTCGGCCCAGTTTACAGTTGCTGACATAAAAATATTTTAGATCATAAATTAATGCGCATATACGTTACCGTTAGTACTATCAAAATCCTCTTCCATTCGGGTTTGCCTTCGGCAATTCTTTACGGGGAATTTTTTCATCTCTTTGAGCCGCATCATACACGAACGCCGCGACAATAGTTGCTGCCTGTTTCAAATCATCTTCCTGCAGGTGGTCATATACATCCATATTACTGTGATGATTTCTTGTATCGTATTCCAGCGGATCCTGTATGAACTCAAAGCCCGGTAAACCTACCGCATCGAATGACAAATGATCGGTGCCACCGGTATTACTGATGGTTAATGTTTTTGCACCTAAATCATTGAATGGCACAAGCCATTGTTTGAATATCGGCCGTACTGCTTCGTTACCCTGCAAATACACACCACGAATTTTTCCGGTACCATTATCCAAATTAAAATAAACAGAAAACTTATCATATGCGGGTAACAATTTCATATCGGCCGGATCGGCAAAAGTTTTCTTTACATAACCGCGCGAGCCCAATAAACCTTCTTCTTCCCCACTCCATAATGCGATGCGAATCGTTCTTCTTGGCTTAATACCGATGGCTTTTAAGATTCTTACTGCCTCCATCATCACCATGGAGCCGGCACCATTGTCTGTGGCTCCTGTTCCGCCATGCCACGAATCGAGATGGCCGCCGAGCATCACCACCTGGTCTTTCAGATTTTTATCGGTTCCCGGTATTTCTGCAATAACATTATATCCCTTCGTATCATTTGTAAAGAATTTTGTTGCGACCTCTATATCCATTTTCACGGGGATATCATGCCTCAACAAACGTACGATCGTCATGTAATCTTCCCATTGCAATGCGATGTCCAGAAAGTTGGCCGGATCGGTGATCTTGTAAGGACCCGCCTGCTGCACAAAGATGGTTCCGTCATGATCGCGTGGGCTGGTGGTAAACATAGCTACGGCGCCTTCGCTTACGGCCATTGCTTTTAATGCATTCAGCATTTCCTGTTCTGCACGATACCGGCTCCTGAATGCCTCTCTACTTCTACGCACGGAGGCAGTATCTTCGGGATGAGGTTGTATGTTTTCCATCGAATCCAGTTCGGCATCAGTAAATCTCCTTGCATCAGGTTTAAAGCTCAACTCATAAGAATCGTGACGGTCAAGAATCAGAATTTTGCCTTTCAGTTTTCCTTTATAGGCATCAAGTTCCGCAGTATCTTTTGCAGCGATGAGCATTACTTCTGCATGCTGGGGGCCATCCGTTCCATAAGTCCATGCTTTGGGATATGCCTCCAGCGATTTATACCACGGTGCGGTCATTGCTATATAAGACTTTTCCAGTTCCCAACTCTTGCCAAAATCTCCCCACGGATCAAGCTTCGCATTTACCAATCCCCACTGTGTTAATTGATCTTTGGCATAATTAGCGGCACGAAAAAACCCGGGTGAACTGGTAAGCCTTGGTCCGCTCGCATCTGTCAGATGAAAAGCAATATCCATTATTTGAGAATGCTCCAGACCTTCTTTACGAATCTGGTTCATTACTGCAGTGTCAATTTTTTCTGTTTGAGCTAATGCAATGACAGGCAGTAAAAAATATATCAGAATTTGTGAGTAAAATTTTTTCATATGAAGAAGTTTTAGCCCGGGAAGAAATAAATAATTGCAAATAAAATTAAAGGATAACTTTTGGAAAGCTTGAAATTTTCCAAAAGTTTATTGCGCCGGGATTGGCACTATGATTGTTTCTTCAAGATAAAACACGATGACAACGAAGAAGGGGCAACATAAAGATTCCAATTCAACTCCTAAAAAATGGTCACAGGAAGTGACGGAACACAGCAATGCATTAGATCTGGAGAAAGATATATTCAAACAAAAAGATCCAAAAAAAATTGCGGAGTCTCTGAAACACTCTGCAGAAAAAAGTACGAGGAGAAAGGCCGGGCCATTTCAAGCTGCGATGTCAATGATCAGTTTTTATGAAAACAGGGCAGGTAAAAATCTATCCGCATCGCAAAAGAAAGTATTGGATCATTCAAAAGAGGAGTTGAGAAAATTGTTCGGTAAGGAATAGCGTTTCAAAAGCTCAAAACTTTCAAATGTTTTTCGACACAGCTGATTAAGTATTCTGTTGCTGACAGGCCCGGGATAGAAGCGGAAAACACGGTGAGGCGCTTCGACAAGCTCAGTGTGACAGCGTGCGCTGACTTGTGCCGGATTTGCAGCGTATAGCCCGTACTGTTAGTTGAGCAAAGCTGCAAAAGCTCATGGCCCCAAAATAAAAAACCCGTTCATATACTTTGACGGGTTTTAATAAAATTATCGATAATTTATTTTGTTGCTTTAGCAAGTTTTGAAGCCTGCAATTTCTTCGCTTTTTCTGTGGCATGATCGGCCTCACCTAACGGGCGATCTTTTGCAAAGTCAACCAATATCGGTGCGGCCACAAAAATGGATGAATAGGTACCGGTGATTACACCAATCAACATGGCAAACGAGAATCCACGGGTAACCTCACCACCAAAGATGAAGAGGATCAACAACGTAAGAAATACTGTGGCGGATGTCATGATGGTACGACTCAGCGTATCATTCACCGCACGATTGATAATCGTGGGTTTATCGGCTCCCTTCATTACTCGACTATATTCACGGATACGGTCGAATACAATGACCGTGTCATTCATCGAGAACCCTATGACTGTAAGTATTGCCGCGATAAAATGCTGGTCGATTTCCAGCGGGAATGGCACAATACTCTTGAAGAATGAAAACACTGCAAGTGCCACAAACACGTCGTGCAATAGGGCTACAATGGTTCCCATAGAGTATCGCATATCGCGGAAGCGAAGGAATATATATGCAATAATTGCAATCAATGCGAAGATGGTTGCCTTGATAGCGCCGTTTCGAAGTTCCTTTGAAATGACGGGCTGTACCGCCTGATAGCCCTGAATGTTATTCTTTACAAACTGATCCAGTGTAGTGCCCGGCGATAACTGAGATTTTAAACCCTGGAATAAGTGCGCCTGAACGGTGGAGTCTGCATTAGATACACCTTTCATAAAGGATGTAGTAATATCCAAATGCCTGTTGTCGCCAACTGTTTTTATTTCAGGATACTCACCGCCCAATGCATCGCGTAAAGGGTTCCGTATGTCTTCATTTTTCACGTCGTGATTGAATGCAATGGTATAGCTTCTTCCACCTTTGAATTCAACTCCATATTTAAAGCCATTAAAGAAAGATCCAACTCCAAAGATCAACACGAATATGGAGATCACATACGCCACTTTTCTGTATTCAATAAATTTAAAATTGGCATGCTTGAAAATTTTTCTTGAAAATGCTGTAAAGTATTTGAAGTGGCGCTGCCTGTTCGTATACACATCGGTTACCAGTCTTGATACCAATATTCCGCAGAATAGTGACAAGGTAATACCGAGCATTTGCGTGGTGGCAAAGCCGAGTACCGGGCCCAATCCGAAGTAGAACAGAATAGCTGCGGTTAAAAACACCGTTACGTGCGCATCAATCACAGGGGCATAAGAACGGCGGTAACCATCGCTTACCGACTGCTGGTAACTCTTACCACGCGTCAGTTCTTCTTTTATTCTTTCAAAAATAATTACGTTGGTATCCACCGCCATACCAATAGTGAGCACGAGACCAGCAATGCCTGCTGCCGTAAGTGTAGCGCCTAATGCGCTCAGGATACCGATAGTGAAAAGAAGGTTTAATATCAACGCAATGTTGGCAATCCACCCGGCAGTGTTATAATATAACAACATCAGTATGAAGATGATTGCGAACGAAAGAATGAATGCCATGGCGCCACCATGAACAGCCTGGGCACCGAGCGTGGGGCCGACGGTTTGTTCCTGTACTATTTTAGCGGGTGCGTCTATTTTACCAATCTTTAGAATATTAGCAAGGTCCTGCGCTTCCTGAACGCTGAAGTTGCCGGTGATCTCAGAGTTACCGCCTTCAATCGGGCCGAGTACATTCGGTGCACTATACACTACATTGTCCAGCACAATTGCGATCGGTTTATTCACATTATCTGATGTCATCTTGGCCCAAACGCGTGTACCAATCGGCGTCATCTGCATTTTGATAGCCGGCTTGCCGTGTTCGTCGTAATCCTGAGAGGCGTCTTCTACTCCTTCTCCTTCCAATTTTGCTTTTTCACTTCCCAGAATCGTTTTTATTGCATATAGCTCAAAATACCTTTTACCGCTCTTTTCATCCTTCTGTTCAAGTCCATAAAGAAATTTTGCATTGGCGGGGAAATTGTTTTTTACAATATCGAGGTTCAGGTATTTATTAACCGTGGGAGTATCCTTTTCTTCTACGGTAGCAATTGCGGCGTTATAAACGGGTTTACCATCCTGGCCCGTTTGGGGGGGGATAAAGTGAATGACATTAGCCAACGGATGATCTCCGATCAACGCTTGTAATGAATCTCTCCGCGAACTGTCTTGTGCAGACCTTAAGGTATCGGTGAGTGTGCCAGCCAGATATTGTTGCAGTGCCTTGTCAGCGTTTTCGATCGGACTTTTCAGTTCATCAAAATTGTATACTTCCCAAAATTGCAAGTGTGCCGAAGCCTGCAATAATTTTCTGACTCTCACGGGATCCTGCTCGCCAGCCAGTTCCACACTAATAATGTCTTTATTTTCATCGAGGTTAATACTTGGCTGAGCTACCCCAAATTGATCGATACGCTTATTTAATATCTTATAGGTTTGTTGAATTGCATTTTTTGAAACGGTCTGCAATTGGTCCAATACCTTCTGATCGTCATCGGTGACCTTGATGGTTTTTCCCGGACCGGCAAATAATGAAGCCAGGTTTACGCCAGGATTTTGTTGTTTGAATACCTGTCCGAAAAGTGAAATATAGTCGAGATCACTCTTCACTTTTTCCGTGGTTGTTTCCTGTAATGCTTTTAAGAGTTGAGGATCGTGCGGATTATTACTTAATGATTTGATTACACCTTCAAGATCCACGTTCAGGGTTACGCTCATACCACCCTGAAGGTCCAAACCAAGATTTAATTCATTCTCTTTACACTTCAGATAGGTGGTTCCCAATAGCGGGTAAATCTTTGTGTCGTGGTTACTGTCGAGAATGTGCTGGAGTTCGGTTTTTACGAGATTATCCTTGTCATCTCCTTTGGCACCGGGGTAATTGATGTTGACATATCTCACCGCTTTTTGTTTCATCTGGCTTTCGAAGCTGTTAACAACCCAGGTAAAGGAAAGCTGGTAAAGAGATATCACAACAAGCATAATGGCGAAAAACCACACCAAACCTTTCAGTTTCATATCGTATTTTTTAGAAGTTTGCAAAGATAGGGTTTTACGTGCAAAAAAGATGCGATTTTACAGGCTGTGCTAACGGGGTCTGCTACCTGTTGTATGGCGAAATATTTTATTGTGAACAACGGTACTGGCGTTTCGAAATGTCAATCACTTATTTTTGCAAAAATTTTTTATTTAAATCATGAAACTTTCATCGAACTTATCACGATTCAGCGAACCTGAAACACTAAAAATGGCGAAACTCGGCCGCGAACTGAGAGCCAAAGGAATTGATGTAATTGACCTTAGCATAGGAGAACCGGATTTCAACACACCGGATCATATAAAAGAATCTGCAAAAAAGGCAATTGATGATAACTGGAGTCACTATACGCCTGTAGCAGGTTATCTCGATCTGAGGGAATCCATATGCAAAAAATTACAGCGCGATAACGGACTTAGCTATACGCCGCAGCAGATTGTGGTGAGCACTGGAGCGAAGCAAAGTATCGCCAATGTAATGATGGCAATATTGGATGATGAGGAGGAAATCATTATCCCTACGCCGTATTGGGTTTCTTATTCAGAAATTGCAAGATTGGCAAGGGCCAAAGTAGTATTCATCCATACTACTCCGGAAACCAATTTTAAGATAACACCGGAGCAACTGGAAAAAGTAATTACCAATAAAACAAAATTGTTCATCTTTTCATCACCATGCAACCCTACCGGCGCCGTATATACAAAAGATGAATTGGAAGCGCTGGCAAATGTTTTCGCAAAGCATCCCGATATTTTTATTATTAGTGATGAAATTTATGAGTACATCAATTATGCACATGCCGGAGGTGGTGGTCATCAAAGTATCGCGCAATTTGACTCCGTAAAAGATCGCGTAATTATTGTGAACGGGTTGAGTAAAGGGTTTGCCATGACGGGATGGCGACTCGGATACATTGCAGCGCCTGCTGAAGTGGCAAAGGCTTGTGAAAAAATTCAGGGGCAATTTACAAGTGGCACCAATTCGATTGCCCAACGTTCGGCGATCACCGCGTTGGATGCACCGCTCGATCCTACTTATGAAATGGTGAAAGAATTTAAAGTGCGGAAACAAAAAGTAATGGAACTGATTAAACAAATTCCGAACGTGCGATGTACGGAACCGGACGGAGCGTTTTATATTTTCCCCGAAGTAAAAAGTTATTATGGCAAAAAACATGGAGATCAGGTAATAAATGGGGCCAGCGACTTATGTATGTACTTGCTGAACGAAGCGCATGTGTCTACCGTAAGCGGCGATGCGTTTGGTGAGCCTGCGTGCATCAGGATCTCTTTTGCCAATAGCATGAAGAATATTGAAGAAGCTTTTAGCAGGATTAGGAAAGCACTGGCAGCGCTGAAATAATTACCATTCACCGTTCAAAAATTTTTTGTGCAAAGCGAGTATCTGTGGGAGTATCATTTGCTGTTCGTCATTTACTATAACATACTTGCATAAACGAAGTTTTTCATCTTCATCCATTTGTTTGCAGATGCGGGCCATTACATCTTCGCGCGTGGAGTGATCCCGTTCCATCGCTCTTTTAATCCGAAGCTCCAGAGGCGCTGCTACTCCTATGACAAAGTCAAGATCTTTATAAGCACCGCTTTCAAATATTAATGCAGCTTCTTTAATAACATAAGGCGCTTGCTGCTTATTCATCCAATTTGCGGCATCTTTTAGAGTAGCCGGATGAACAAATGAATTGAGTAAGTTTAATTTTTCGGGATGATTAAATACCTGTTCTGCCAGAAATTTTCTATTTAATTCGGCATGGGTATAAGCATTTTCACCAAAGGTGTTTTTTATTTTAGACTTAAGGTCAGCATCTTCATTCATCAGTCTTTTGGAAGCGTCATCTGCATAATACACAGGAATACCCAATAGTTCAAAGACAGCGGCCACAGTACTTTTGCCACACCCGATCCCTCCTGTGAGTCCGATTTTTTTCATCGAAAAAAATTACTCTTAATGAAATAAAAAGTATCAAACGGAAAACCCTTCAAAACAGGATTTATTTTGATGCAGTAGCTGCCGCTTTGTTTGCATTGGTGGTCCAATCCAGGCTGATAGCACTCTTTTCAATTTTGATGTAACTACCGGGGCTTATTTCGAGCATCATTGTTCCATCATCATTAATTTTATTTACGGTGCCATGAATGCCCGCAATCGTAACTATTTTATCTCCCTTTTGCAGGTTGGATAAAAAATTCTTTTGTTGCTTTTGTTTTTTTGCCTGCGGCCGTATCATAAACAACCAGAATACGACAATCATTAATCCAATAAATACAAACTGGAAACCGGCTCCACCGCCGCTGCTACCCTGTCCTAACATTAAAAACACTGTTGCAATAGTCATAATATTTGTTTTATATTTTTCAATTGGAATTTTTGTCCGAAGAAGCCGCAGCTACGTTACCCGTTAGTTTTAACAATGGAAATTTAGGGTACGCATTGGATGCCACTGTTACCGTTTTATATACATCTCCCACTCTTCCCTTACTGTTAAATACAACTTTTAAAAACCCTTCTTCGCCCGGCATAATGGGGTGCTCAGGTTTTTCAGGAACCGTGCAACCACAGCTTGCAATTGCAGATGAAATGATCAGCGGATGTTTTCCTGTATTGCGAAAACGGTAATTGTACACTACTTTTTCGCCATCGGTAACCGTTCCAAAATTGTAAGCCGTATCAATAATCTGTACTGTAGTGGAATCACTGAATTGAGCACCACTTTCATCAGCGCTCATTCCTTTATCAGGCCTTGTATTGCGAATATTGCACGATGAAATGACGAAAACCAGGCTGATTGCTGCAAAAATTTTATTCATTACAATCCTTTTTGCAAATGTATTATAAAGTACTGTTTTTAAAATTCTTCTTATGTATTTTATCCTGTGCTGCCAATTCTTTATGAATATTATCGAGAATGCCATTTACAAAATGACCACTTTGCTCCGTACTGTATTCTTTTGCCAGGTCAATGTATTCGTTGATCGTAACTTTGGGAGGAATCGTTTCAAAATATAAAAATTCACATACACCCATATGCATCAATATCATATCGAGCGCAGCGATTCTATCGGAATCCCAATTTTTCAGTTTTGGCTTTATTAAATCAAGGCAAATTTCTTTCTTATCGATCACGCATTGCAGTAAATCGGAAGCGAATTCTGTTTTTTCTTTTCCGGCAATTTCCTGAAAATTAAATACCGCAGGCTTTTGCAATAAACCGTTCATTAATACAATCATCATTTCTGCATCGTCGTCCCAGTTCATATACTTTTCTTCCACATCACTTACAAAAGCTTCTTCGGGAAGCATCAGGTTGTCAAAAATAAATTCGATTATTTTCTTTTCTGATCTTTTATCTCTCGATTGCAATTGAATATATTCCTGATATTCAGCAGAACCAACCAATAACTGGTATAACTTTTTTACCAAATCATCATCGATAATACTTTTTATTTTAAAATGATCTACCGATTTTAGAAAAGAGCTATTTTCCAAAATAGTCCGGATGATTTCGTTGCCCGCAATTTTAGTATTGATATTAAGATCGCTGGCACTGGGTAAATGCTTTTGTGCACGCTTAGCAGCGTCCTTTTCTGCAAAACGTGCCAGCTCCACAATAAAATAAACGAGATAAGTAAATAAATTTCTCGATTGCTCAATGTTTTGCCTGAGTATCCGCAAAGGCTCATCCGCACGAACTTCATTACTCATGGACTCAATGCTGTAAAGCGTCTGCATTACTTTTACTCTGATATTTCTTCTGCTTAGCATTACTTAAAGAACTGATTTGCGCGCGCAAATATAAGTGAATGCGATAACATGCCAAGAGAAACTTTGCAATGGTTGTAAGAGATGAATATAACCGTGATAAAATTGTTATTGCACAACTATTTTCTTCCGAACCGGATTGCTGCCGTCGGCACCAGCCACTTGCAAAATATACAAACCTTTTGGCGCAGGCAGGTCGATCGTCATTGCCTGCTGCGTGAGGATTTGAGCACTTATTCTTCTGCCCGTATTGTCAAATAATGATACTATAACGGGATTAGAATATTCATTTAAGTATAACTGCACATGATTTCGCGATGGATTCGGAAAAATAATAAATCCATTTTTACTGTTATCTGCACTGATAAACCGAATGTCCGAATACGTAAACGAACCATCTACAAATTGAATTTGTAAGCGATAAAATGCTTTTCCAAAATTTGATAAGGTGGAATCTGTAAAGGCATAATCCAATTCGCCCAATGAAAAACCTCCATCTGCTTTGCTTGCAACAAATCCAATATTTGCAAAGGAAGTTTCATTATCCTTTCTTCTTTGAACAGCAAAGCCGGAAATATTCAATTCACCTGAGGTATGCCAGGTTAGTGCTACCAGGTTATTGGGAATTTTTTCGGCAGCAAAATTCGTGAGCTTTCCGTAGGTGCCCAGCAAGAAAGCATCCGACGTGTCTTTATGCCCAAGAGAATTGGTAACCTCTAAAGTGTAACGACCCACCTTCGATGTTGTGTATTCAGGCAATGTAGCACCTTGAACAACTGAATCATTTCTTAGCCACTGATATGTAATATTTCTACCTTGCAGTGCCTGCAATAAAAACGATCCATTTCCCTGGTTGACAGGTGTAAAATAGGCCTTGGGGCTTCGCAAATGGCTTGTATCTTCCAGCTTGTAAAGAGTATTAATTCCAAAAAAAACAATGTATTCATCACCATGTCTGTCTTCCCCAAATGATACCGGATTACCTGTTGCCTGGGCTGCGGTAATAAGATGATTCACATTTCCGGAAACAATTCCATTCACTAACGGTAACGCATCCACGAATTTTAGTATTTCATCCGTAAAAATATATTGCGCCCATAATGATTTCGACTGTACACTCCGGTATACATATCCGCCGATTATCGCCGCACCGCCACCGTTGTGAAAATATTCATAGATCGGCATTGTAATGCCGGCTTTATTGCATCCTGTAGCCGGGCTGTAGCAGGAGTCTCCTTCCACTATATTCCAACCATAATTTTCTCCACCAGGATCATTTGCTTTCTGAAAATCTACCTCTTCCACTTTGTTTTGTCCTACATCACCAATCAACAAATCACCGGTGATTCTATCAACACTGCTTCTGAAAGGATTGCGTACACCATAAATCCATATTTCTTTTTTGATTCCTGTTGTGGTATCACTCACAAAAGGATTTGTTGGAGGAATAGCATATGGCTGTGCTGGTGACGAATTGCTGACATCAATTCTCAAAATTTTGCCAAGAAACGTTTTCTTATTCTGTCCGTTCTTGTAAGGGTCGCCTCCGCTGCCGCCATCACCCAGGTTGATGTACAAATATCCATCTTTCCCAAACATAAGATTGCCTCCATTGTGATTAGTGAAAGGCTGGCTTTGTGTGAGTAAAGTCAGTTCCGAAGAAGGATCAGCAACATCGGAATCAGAGGTACTAACCTGGTATTGCTCTACAAATGTGGTAAGTTGTGAACCGATGAATCCGGTATAATCAACATAAAATTTCCCGTCGCTTTTGTAATGCGGGCTGAACGTGAAGCCCACCAAACCTTCTTCACCCGCAGTCGCCGAAGAAATTTTTGAAGTAATATCTAAAAAAGGAGTTGTCCGCAATGTACCATCTGCATTAATGATTCGAATTTTGCCACCTCTTTCCGCAACAAAAATGCGATCGTCACCGCAGTTCTTAATATCGATAGGTGCACTAATACCGGAAACGTATGGAATAACAGCCAACTTTTGAGCAAACAAAGGCTGGCTCAATAATAAAATAATCGACAAAAAAAAGTAACTAAAAAACCTCATTACGCTGCGTTAAATGCATAAAACAATTTACGACAAAAAGGCCGCTAAAGATTGTCGCCGAAATATTATCCGCAATAATAATTCCAAACGTCTCTTGTACCAAACGAAAGGAGCATCCCGATGGATGCTCCGAAAAAAATTTACTGCAAACCTGTAAGCCGGATTCTGTGTCCCCGATTTGCAACCGAGTGGTTATCATTTATCTTGCTGTTACATTACTGCAACAATCTTGCTGCCTACCCTTCAGCGCGGGCGAGTCACCCTTTTCCTTTCGGAGTGCTGATATACGTGGCATTGCAGCACACAAGGTTTACCCGAAACTATTGTTACCAATAATTCCCGTGAGCTCTTACCTCACGTTTTCACCCTTGTACCTCACCTCTCCAAAGAAGAGGGATAAGGAACGGTAATTTTCTGTGGCACTTTCTTCTCGTCTGAGACGAGACCGGCCGTTAACCGGTGTGTTGCTCTATGCTGTCCGGACTTTCCTCCCTCCGCATAGGCGGAGAGCGATAACCCGGTTTGCAGTAGATCAAAGATACCTCTATTTACACGTCATCGATAACTTTCCGCTGGTATTAATTCAAGAGATTTGAACGCCCTGTTTGACAATACCCTTCGGAGATTTAGAGGCCTAATACTGAAAATAAATCTCTGTGGCGCCATATCCAAAGTTGGGGTTGTATTGATTCACAAAAGATTTCACCTCTCTTTTGTTCTTCAATATTTCATGAATTTCATCTTTCAGTTTGCCGGTTCCGATTCCATGTATTATTGTGAGATTGGGGAGGTGATGCGCCAGGGCAAGCAGGTAATATTTTTCAAAAGTGTTTAACTGCAACGTCAATATTTCAAAGTTGGACAAGTGCTTCCAGTTGTCTGTGAGTTTTTCAATATGCAAATCCACGACCGATTGAGCCGGTTCAAGGTTTTGCCTCACTTTGGATGCATCATAAAAAATTTTTGAGTGCGCATTATATTCGGGAACTACTTCTTCTTTTTTATCGGGATATTTTTCAAAAAGTAAAAATGAAAACGTCGGTTCATTCCTGGCGTGCATTTCTTCTATCTTTTTGAACAAAGCCTTTGCTTTAACTTTTAATGCGCTTTCGAAACGAGGCGCCTTGTTCTTAAGTGGTTTCACAAGGGAAAAATCAAACTCAAATTTCGGTGCGTCGTTCATTTCTTCGAGGGCCACATCATGCAAATAGAAATCAGAAAGTGGAAGCAGTTGATTTTTTAAATTAAAATCATTGGTCTCGGAGATCATTTGGTATTCAAAGTTGTAGGACTCATTCGTTTGATTAATGAGATACAGTTTGAAACTTTCAATCACATCATCATCAAAAATGTCTTTATCGTACACAGGTAGAAAAGCTAACCATACACCATCACTCACTTTATACTTTGCAGTAGGCCTTTCCTTTTTTACATTATCAATGTAAATCTTATGCGGTTTTTTAACCTGATTTTTTTGCGCAGCCGTTTGCTCCGAAAATCTTTTGAAATAAGGAAAATCAATCTGGTCCGTATACACCGGGAACTGCACGCCGTCCACATCCACGATCACCATTTTATCATTGATGATATCAACGACCTCGCCTTCTTCGTTAGAGTGCAGCAGCAATACCCTATCGCCTAATTGATATTTCATACGGCAAAGATAAGAATGAGGCGTAAGGCAATAGCCATGGGGAACCACTGATTCTTACCAAGCGAAAGCTACAGCGTTTCCTGCACCTTTAATTTACTATGATGCCTGCTATACATGAAATAAATGAACAGACCAACAACAAGCCATATTAAGAAGCGCAGCCAGTTAGTATAACCCAGCTCTGTCATTAAATAAAAACAGCTTGCCAAACCAAGCGTTGGAATCAGCGACAATTTTTTAACGAATGAAGCGATCGTCAACGAAATGGAAAGTATTACAAAAAGAAAGAAGGGCAATTTGTCTCGGAATACTTCCCACCCGCTACTAAAGTCAAATAAGCCGAGGAAGTTTTTCCAGAAAATAGTAACACCTACAATAAAAAGAACCGGAACAATAAATTGCGAATTAATATAGGGTATTTTAAATTTTGGCTTTTCTTCTCCCGCTTCTCTTGGGGGTAGTAACAGTACACCACCACACACCAATACAAATGCAAATAAAGTTCCTATACTAGTAAGATCCGTTACTTCAGTAAGGTTTAAAAACAGCGCCGGCACAGCCACAAAAACTCCGGTAAGGATTGTTGAAAAAGAAGGTGTTTTATATTTGGGATGGATGCGACTGAAAATCTTTGGAAGCAGACCATCGCGGCTCATACTCATCCAGATTCGGGGCTGACCCATTTGAAAAACCAACAATACGCTCGCAGTTGCAATCACCGCGCTGAATGATATGACGTAACTTATTTTATTTAGTCCTACCTGTTTAAAAACATAAGCCAGCGGATCGCCTACCTGCAATTGTTTATAAGAAACCATACCTGTTAAAACAATCGCAACTAAAATATACATTACGGTGCAAATGATGAGCGAATAGATCATCCCTTTCGGTAAATCCTTTTGTGGGTTCTCACATTCTTCCGCAGTTGTTGAAATAGCGTCAAAGCCTATGTATGCAAAGAATACAGCCGATACACCTTTCATCATTCCACCAAAACCATTTGGCAAAAACGGGTTCCAGTTCGCAGGCGCCACGTAAAAAAATCCAATGGCTATTACTGCGATAATGATAATTATTTTCAATCCAACCATAAGGTTTGTAGCTCTTCTCGTTTCCCTGATACCAACATATACCAGCCAGGTAATTAAAAAAACAATCGTAAGAGCAGGTATATCAGCAATGAATTTCAAACTTCCGATATGTGGAGCATGCAACCATGCGGTGTAACCTTGCCTGATGTTTTCGGGGAGATCAGTAATCGACGTTCCTTTGGCAATTTCAAGGCTGGCTGCATGAAAAGCACGGGAAGCGCTCAGGTAATCGGTTGTTAAGAATGCCGGAATGTGTATATGGATGCCCTCCAAAAGATTTACAAAGTACTGGCTCCACGAAATAGCAACTGTGACGTTTCCTATTGCATATTCCATTAAAAGATCCCAACCGATAATCCAGGCAATGAGCTCGCCAAACGCCGCATATGCATATGTGTATGCACTACCGCTAACGGGTATACGCGAAGCAAACTCTGCATAACATAAGGCGGAAAATCCGCAACACACCGCAGTCAATACAAACAATAATATAACGCCGGGGCCTCCCTGATATGAAGCGCTTCCTATAGTTGAAAAAATTCCTGCGCCTACTATTGCCGCAATCCCCATGGCAGTGAGGTCTTTTACTCTCAGCACTTTTTTTAAACCCGATGCTGAATGAGTAGCATCCGAAAGGCCTTCTTTAGCATCGGCTAAAATTGCAGTTATACTTTTTTTGCGAAAAAGCGGGTGAGGCATATCTGGTAAACTTTTGTGAATGAAAATAAGAAATTATATCCTATTTGTTTCTTCTATTTGAAAGTTTACCATCTTAAGATAGTTGATCGGAAAACTAACGGAGAGCGCTAAACGAAAATATCGTTATCCAATTCCATCCACCCGTATATCTTTATTTATTTTTTGTACAAGCCCCTGCAGTACTTTTCCCGGGCCGGATTCCGTAAAATGAGTTGCGCCGTCTGCAATCATTTGTTCAATAGTTTGCGTCCAGCGAACAGGGCCTGTTAATTGAGCAATGAGGTTGGCTTTTATTTCTGATGCATCAGTGACTGCTGTTGCAACTACATTTTGATAAACCGGGCAAGCGGGAGACGTGAATGAAGTTTTTTCAATTGCGGTAGCCAATTCTTCTTTGGCAGGCTGCATCAGGGGCGAATGAAAAGCTCCGCCCACGGGAAGTATCAATGTCCTTTTGGCTCCGGCTTCTTTCAACAATTTGCAGGCTTCATCTACTCCTTTTATAGATCCTGAAATTACCAACTGCCCGGGACAATTATAATTTGCAGCAACCACTACTTCATCTTTTACAGAAGCACATATTTCTTCCACCTTTTTATCGTCTAAGGCAAGCACTGCCGCCATTGTGGATGGGTTAATTTCACAGGCTTTCTGCATGGCTTCCGCTCTTATAGATACGAGTCGCAAAGCATCTTCAAAGGTTAAGCATTCATTCGCTACCAATGCTGAAAATTCGCCCAATGAATGGCCGGCGACCATATCCGGCTTAGCGGCAGCCAACGTTTTAAAAGCTGCAACCGAATGGAGAAAAACAGCGGGTTGCGTTACTTTTGTCTGCTTCAATTCATCGGCGGTTCCCGAAAACATAATATCAGAAATACAAAAACCCAATATCTTATTGGCTTCTTCAAATAATGATCTGGCAGTTCCCTTTTCGTCATAAAGATTCTTGCCCATACCGGTAAACTGTGAACCCTGGCCAGGGAAAATGAATGCGTGTTTCATTAATGATCGTTATTTTCCTTTTATGAGATCGGCTTGTATCAAATTGATAAATTCGTTCCTCGTCGATTGCTTTTCAAACTCTCCAAAGAAAGCAGACGTAGTGGTTACAGAATTTTGCTTTTGCACACCGCGCATCATCATACAAAGATGTGAGGCTTCAATTACCACCGCCACGCCTAATGGATCAAGCGCATTTTTTATAGCGTCAAGAATTTGTGTGGTCAGTCGTTCCTGTACCTGCAATCGCCTTGCAAATATATCTACAACTCTTGCGATTTTACTCAATCCTGTAATCCAGCCATTTGGGATGTACGCGATATGCGCCTTGCCAAAAAAAGGGAGCATGTGATGTTCACACAAACTATATAGCTCAATGTCTTTTACGATGATCATTTCGCTGATATCTTCGTGAAATTTTGCGGAATTGAGCACTGCATCTGCATCTTGCTGATATCCTTGTGTGGCAAATTGCATTGCTTTTGCAATCCTCTCGGGTGTTTTCAACAAACCTTCTCTTTTGGGGTCCTCACCGATGGATTTCAAAATGTCCTTATAGTTTTTCATTAAGCCTTGCGTAGCCTTTTCATCATATACTTCGATCTTCTTGTAAGCCATTACAATTTATTTAGAGTAAAAATTATGCTGCCGGATATTCCGCAAAGTTCCTCGGAGTTTCGTATAGGCGCACCTGTAAGTCAAGATTTTTGTCTATTCTTTCGCGTAAAATATTATAGATAACAACTACTATATTTTCCGCGGTTGGGTTTAAATTCTCAAAATCTTTTACGTCAAGATTCAGGTTCTTATGATCAAATCTTTCCAGTATATATTCGTGGATGATCTCACTGAGCTGTTTTAAATCAATGACGAAACCCGTATCCGGCGAGGGGATACCGGTTACCTTTACTTCCATCTCATAATTGTGTCCGTGATAATGCGGATTGTTGCATTTGCCGAAAACCTTTTCATTTTTTTCCGAATCCCATACAGGATTATGCAGGCGGTGTGCCGCATTAAAATGCTCCCTCCGATAAACTGATACTCTTTTTTCCATATCCGAAGTTCATAAATTAATCTCCATAATATTCCACATAAATACGTGGAGTTTCCCATAATTTTATACAATGTAACTTAGCTTCCGGCGGTAACTTATTTGCTAACTGGTCCCAAATTGCTTTGGCTACATTTTCTGTGGAACACATTTTCCCTTTCAAAAAATCAACATCAACGTTGAGGTTTTTATGGTCTAATTTTTCAATCACAAATTGGTTTATCAACAAACTCAGAATTTTAACATCAAACAAAAATCCCGTGTCTTCCGAAATCTCGCCCTTTATCGTTACATGTAATTCATAATTATGGCCGTGCCAGTTTTCGTTGGCACATTTTCCAAAAACAATTTCGTTTTTCTCTTTATCCCACGTCGGGTTATACAATTTATGCGCCGCATTAAAATGCTCCACTCTCGTTAAATAAATCATTCCAAAAAAATATTTTGCAAAGGTAACTTCATTAAATTAAAATACGCGCCGATATGCGAAATTTGCACCATGAGAATATTAGTGGTAGCCGCGACAGTAACAGAAATTCAACCTTTCCTTGCACAAAATAAAAGCTCCGAAATATTGATTACAGGGGTTGGTGTGCCGGCAACTATGTTTCATCTTACAAAAAAATTATCAGAAAAAAATTATGATGTAGCGATACAGGCCGGAATCGCCGGTAACTCTGGAAGTAATATAAAAACGGCCGAAGCAGTCATTATCAAAAAAGATACGTTTGGTGATCTTGGTATTTATGAAAAAGGAAATTTCTACACACTATCCGAGGCGGGCTTTGGCGATAAAAATAAATTTCCGTTTGAAGACGGATGGCTGGTTAATAAAAATGACAATATTGACAATTTTCGGTTACGCGTTGCCGATAGCCTGACTGTAAATACTATTACGGACGACAAAAAAAGAATCGAGTTGCTTCAGAAAAAATTTAACGCAGATATAGAAAGCATGGAGGGCGCCGCATTTCATTATGTTTGTCTTCAGCAGAGAATAAATTTTTTACAACTGAGAAGCATTTCCAACCTGGTTGGCGAAAGAGATAAGAAGGAGTGGAAAATGAACGAAGCCATAGAAAATCTCAACTACGAATTAATAAGAATTGTTCAATATTATAAATGATCATATGAAATATACACTTGGTTTTTCTCCATGCCCGAATGATACTTTCATTTTTGATGCCCTGGTCAACAAAAAAATTGATACTGGTGCACTCGAGTTCGATGTTCGCCTCGAGGATGTAGAAACTCTGAATGCAATGGCAATCAACGACGAGTTGGATTTTACCAAAGTGAGTTATGGAGTATTACCTCTCATTCTAAGCAATTACCAGGTTTTAAACAGCGGGAGCGCTTTGGGGAAAGGTGTCGGGCCGTTACTCATTGCAAAAAAAGAGTTTCCTTTTGAAGAAGTTAAAAACTGTCTGATCGCCATTCCCGGTAAAAATACTACAGCGCACTTTTTATTCACTCAGGCATTCCCCGATGCAAAGAATAAAATCTTCAAGAGATATGATACTATTGAACAAACAGTATTGGATTCAGATGGCAGCATACTCGGCGTGATCATTCACGAAAACCGCTTTACTTATGCGGCAAAAGGATTAAAAAAGATTGTAGACCTGGGCAACTTTTGGGAAGAAAAGACCGGTTACCCCATCCCACTGGGCGGCATTGCGGGTAAAAAAAGTCTTGGCAACGATGTGCTGGCAAAAGTGGATAGCCTGATCAAAGAAAGTATCGAATACTCCTTTAGTTATTATCCTCTGATTACGGATTATGTAAAAGCACATGCGCAGGAAATGGAGCCTGAGGTTATGAAAAAACACATTGATCTTTATGTGAACAATTTCTCCATTGCACTTGGCAATGATGGAAAAGAAGCGATCAAAAAATTATTGAGCATATCTGATAAAACTAACGGAGGGGTACACGAAGAGATGTTTGTAAAAAACTGATCTTACAATTTTCCGACTGCTTCTTTGTAAACGCGAATGCATCTTTTTCTGGCTTCATCATGATTGACAATGGGACGAGGATATGTCAACTCCCGGAATTCCGGGACCCATTTTTTAATGTACTTAAGATCGGGATCAAATTTTTTGGTTTGCAACTCGGGGTTAAAAACCCTGAAATAGGGTGCCGCATCGCAACCACAACCAGCAGCCCACTGCCATCCACCGTTGTTAGACGCAAGGTCGAAATCGAGCAGTTTCGTCGCAAAGTAGGCTTCTCCCCATCGCCAGTCTATGAGCAGGTCTTTCACCAAAAAACCTGCAACGATCATTCTCACCCGATTATGCATGTACCCGGTTTCATTTAATTCTCGCATGCCTGCATCTACAATCGGGTAGCCGGTTTCACCTTTGCACCATCGTTCAAATTCCTTTTCATTGTTACGCCATTTGATATTATCATATTCGGGCTTAAAAGATTTATGATTACCGGCATGAGGGAAATGCCAAAGAACAGACGAATAGAATTCGCGCCATATCAATTCATTTAAAAAAATTGTATTTACTTCCTTTGCTTTTGCAACGAGCTTTCTTATGCTGATAGTTCCAAATCTCAAATGAATACCGAGATGAGAAGTACCTTGAATGCCTGGATAATCACGGGTTTTATCATAATGCTGCAGCAAATCTTCCCCTGGATTCTTTGATGGAAATTTTTTATCCGTTTCCGTAAAACCCATTGATTCCAGCGAAGGAATTTTCTTTGAAGATTGCTGAAAAAAATTATCAAAATATTTTTCAACCGGATAAGATTTTGCATAGAACGGAGTCAGCAAAGACTTCCATTTTTTGTTGTAGGGAGTAAAAACAGTGTAGGGCTTCCCATCGTCCTTTAGTACCTCATCTTTTTCAAATATCACATGATCTTTAAAAGATTTAAATTCGATGACATTCTCGCTCAATAACTTTTTTACTTCATTATCTCTATCAATTGCACAAGGCTCATAATCATGATTGGTAAAAACGGATTGTACATCATATTCACCTATTATCTTTTCAAAAACGTCTGCGGGCTTTCCATAATAAACCGAAAGCGAGCTTTTTCTCTTCTCCAGTTTCTGTTGCATCGCCGTCAATTCATTATGAATAAACTGTACTCTCTTGTCATGCTTATCTTCCAGGCCATCTAAAATATTTTTATCAAAAATAAAGATGGGTACAACCGGAAATCCGCTACGCAATGCATAATATAACCCCGCATTGTCATATAATCTCAAATCGCGGCGAAACCAGAATATACTGACCTTTTTTCTATTATTCATGGATCACCGAATGTATTTTGAATTGAATTAATCACGTGTTCATAAATTTCCTTCGCTACCTTATTTACGTAATTCTTTTGCCTCAAGGTTTTTACCCATCGCAGGTAATAGATTGAATTAGTGAGAAACAACTCATCTGCACTCAGTAAATCGTCTATTGAAATACTCTTCTCTTTTACTGAATACTTTTCCACGGAAAATTTTTCAAGTAACCATCTCCTCATTACTCCTGCAACACAGCCTTCGGAAAGCGGCGGTGTAAAAATTTCATTTTGATTCACGATAAAAATATTTGCTATAGCGCTTTCGCAAACATTGCCTTTACAATTCATAATAATACTTTCATTTAATTTCTGCTCTTCGGCAAATAATCCGGCCATTACAGAAGGCAGGTAATTATTCGATTTCAGGTTTGAAAAAATATCACAGCTTTTTGCAGCATCGGGAAAAATGTCAACAACAAAACCGTTTTCATTTAATCCATCTACATTCAATAGTTTCCAGGATTCAATGACATAATTCGGTTGTGAATTTTGCAGGTCAAAAATTCCGCCATCCCCACGAAAGACCGAAAGGCGGACCCGCGCTGATTTCGTGTGCTGATTCTTTTCTAAAAGATCATGAATTTTTTTATCCAGGAAATCAGGGTTAAAAAAAGGAGGAATATCAAATTTCAAAACATTTAATCCGTGAAACAGTCTCTCAAAATGAAACCGCCTGCTGGTGATAGCGCCATTAGCAATTTTCATGGTTTCAAAAATACCATCCCCATACCTGAATGAATGATTTGCAGATGAAATTATTGGTGTACCTGGCGGGAATAGTTTATCATTAAAAATAAAAAACTCATTCATGTATTTAGTCTGAATGAGCAAATGTAGTTGTATGCGTGTAAATCTATTCTACGTTGTCAAGTAATTTATTCTTCACGGCAAACATGATAAGTCCAGCAGTGCTTTTTGCGCCGGTCTTGGTTTTTAGTTTGTCTCGAATTGCTTCAATCGTTCTCGGGCTCAGGTCAACAGCTTCTGCAATTTCACGTGTGCTTTTTTCTTCGCACATAAGGCGTAACACAGTAATCTCCTTTTCGCTTAAAGTAGCATCTTCCTGCTGCAGTTTAATACCGGGTGCCGGTTTCTGGCGAAGATTGTTTAGCAGCGCTTTGTTTGTCAGAGAATTGAAGTAAAATTCCTGTTCGTGGCAGGTCTTTATCGCTTCATAAATAATTTCAGAGTCAGAGGTTTTGGTAAGATAGCTGTTAGCCCCAAGTTCCATTAGCCTGGTAATCATGCTTTGATCGTCCATCATGGTTAGCATTATCACTTTTATACCGGGGTATAACTTTTTGATTTCCGGCAGAGTGGCAATTCCATCCATAATTGGCATCTGTATATCCAGCAGAATCACGTCTGGTTGAATACCTTTAAGCATATTCAGCAGGTGTGCTCCATTGTCAGCCTCGGCAATGACCGCAATATTCTTTTTAGGAGAAAGCGCATTCTTCACCCCCGCCCTGTACAACACATGATCATCAGCGATAATTACTTTTATAACATCATCATTTTCAGGTTTCATTTCTTGCTATTAGATTTTAATTTCAACTCAATTTACAAATCTCTAAATTTTAACTGGTAATTTATACAGAATATTTACGAAATTATTTTATTAGTAATAATACGATGAATTAAGGTATAATAACGAACAATAAGCGCAATATATTTTAGCCCTTCAAATAAATGAATTGTAAAAAATAATTCGCTGGGTATGCGGATGTTACGTTTTATTTTTCTTCTGACTTTTAGGAGCAAGGAGGGCAAACATTTTTTTGCCGTCCAGTTTAGGCATACTTTCTAATGTTCCCACATCAACAAGACGTTCGGCAAATTTAAGCAGCAGCAATTCGCCTCTCTCTTTAAACATGATGGCTCTCCCTTTGAACTGAACATAAGCTCTGACCTTATTGCCTTCTTTTAAAAAGTTTTCTGCATGTTTTGCCTTGAAATCAAAGTCATGATCGTCAGTATTGGGCGTAAAACGGATTTCCTTTACTTCTGAGACTTTGCTTTTGGCTTTCATCTCCTTTTCCTTTTTCTTCTTTTCGTAAAGGAATTTATTGTAGTCAATTACTTTGCATACTGGTGGTTCAGCGTTGGGGGAAATTTCTACAAGGTCAAGGCCCTGCTCATTTGCGATTCTTTGGGCTTCGGCTACGGAATAGACCCCTGGTTCTACGTTGTCGCCCACGAGCCTTACCTGTGGCACCCGTATCATATGGTTTATTCTGTGTTCCGGTTGATGTTCTCTTCTGAAGCGTGGATTAAATGGTCCTCTGTGTGGTCTTGCTGGAAATGACATTAATAGATTTTGGGTTAAATAAAATATTTATTGTTAAAAAAAGACTGGTAATTCAATACGTTTTATTTTTTACTTCTTCCCGTACTTGGCTTATGACTTCGGCTAAAGATTTACTTCCTTCATCCCCCTTCCCCTGGCGCCTGACAGAAACTTTATTGTCACTCACCTCTTTCTCGCCTATTATCAACATCAATGGGATTTTCATCAGTTCAGTATCCCTGATTTTTTTCCCGATCTTTTCGCTACGGTCATCAATTTCAGCACGAATATCATTATTTTTTAATTCTGATAAAACATTTTGGGCATAAGATATAAATTTGTCGCTAATAGGCAAAATTTTTACTTGCACCGGTACCAGCCACATCGGGAATTTTCCCGAACAATGTTCGGTCAACACGGCCACAAACCGCTCCATACTGCCAAACGGAGCGCGGTGTATCATCACGGGCCTGTGTTTGGCATTATCTTCGCCAACATAAGTGAGATCGAACCTTTCAGGCAAATTATAATCAACCTGTATAGTGCCTAACTGCCATTTTCGTCCAATAGCGTCCCGTACCATAAAGTCGAGCTTCGGGCCGTAAAAAGCAGCTTCTCCATATTCCACTACAGTAGGCAAATTTTTTTCCGCTGCAGCCTCCATGATAGCCCTTTCGGATATTTCCCAATTTTCATCGCTGCCAATATATTTCGAACGATCTTCTTTATCACGCAGCGAAATTTGTGCCGTATAGTCCTCAAAACCTAATGAATTAAAAACATACAGTACAAGATCAATTACTTTTTTGAATTCATCTTTTACCTGGTTGGGCATACAGAATAAATGCGCATCGTCCTGTGTAAAACCACGAACCCGGGTTAATCCATGCAATTCGCCCGATTGCTCATAACGATAAACAGTGCCAAACTCTGCCAGCCGCAAAGGCAAATCTTTATAGCTTCTTGGATACGCTTTATATATTTCACAATGGTGCGGGCAATTCATTGGCTTAAGGAAAAACTCCTCTCCCTCCACAGGAGTTTTTATGGGTTGAAAACTATCCTTGCCGTATTTTTCATAATGACCGCTGGTAACGTACAAATTTTTGGAACCAATATGCGGCGTAATAACAGGAACATAACCCGCTTCTATCTGTGCCTTTTGTAAAAATTGCTGCAATCTTTCGCGAAGCATGGCACCCTTTGGTAACCACATGGGTAATCCTGCCCCCACCTTTTCCGAAAACATAAACAATTCAAGCTCCTTCCCGATCTTACGATGATCACGCTTTTTGGCTTCTTCCAGGAAAACGAGATATTCATCCAGTTCTTTCTGGTTAGGAAAAGTAATGCCGTAAATGCGTGTAAGCATCTTATTTTTCTCATCTCCCTTCCAATAAGCGCCGGCAATGTTTGTAAGTTTTATTCCCTTGATCAAACCGGTAGAAGGAATATGCGGACCACGACATAAGTCGGTAAACTTTCCCTGTGTATAAAAAGTGATATTGCCATCTTCAAGGTTTCGCAATAAATCCAATTTGTATTCATCTCCTTTTTCCTCAAAATATTTTAGTGCATCCGCCTTGGAAATTTCTTTCCTGACATACTGATTGTTCTGCTTCGCGAGTGCGCGCATTTTATTTTCCAGTTTTTCAAGGTCACCTTCGGTAATTACATTATCACCTAAATCCATATCGTAATAAAATCCACGCTCTACAGGCGGTCCCACCCAAAATTTTACTCCCGGAAAAAGTTCCTCCGCAGCTTCTGCCATCAGGTGAGCAGAAGAATGCCAGAATGTAGACTTGCCATTTGCATCGTCCCAGGTGAGAAATTTTATAGTTGAATCTTTTCTTATCGGGCGCGAAAGATCCCACACTTCGCCGTTTACTTCCGCAGCAATGATCTTCCTTGCAAGACCTTCGCTTATACTTTTTGCAATATCCAGTGATGAAGTTCCTTCTTCATACTGCCGTACCGCACCATCCGGAAACGTAATATTCATAAATGTTTTAGCTGATTCAGTTATCCTAAAATTTTGCTTTCGAGCATGCAAATTTAACGAAGTATTAGACAAAGACACAGATTAATAGCAGGATATACTTTTAATAACTTATAATTTTGTGAAACCTTTACAGCCGGTTTTTTCCTGCCTATGATTACTTTTAATTTTCATGCTGAAATTTTGAAAGTTCAATAATGATTAATCCAATGAAGGTATTTTACTTATTTGCTTTGCTTTTCATTTCACAATCGCTGTTTGCACAAAACTTCGACGGGCAATGGAGAGGAAGTTTCAACGAAACAAGCTATGGATTCTCGGGCCTGGGCACTGACAATGTAGATTATGTACTGGAACTGGATATATCAGGAACCAACGTTTCAGGATATTCCTATACTTATTTCAACGAAGGGAGTAAACGATACTACACCATTTGCAAGCTAACGGGAACGCTTAACCGCAGTACTAAAGATATTGTAGTCACGGAATTCGAAAGAGTAAAATATAATACGCCACCCGGTTTCCAGAATTGTTTTCAAACACACAAGTTACACTACGAACGTGATAGCGGAAATGTGGAAAGCCTGCGCGGTACCTGGATACCTGCTCCCAACCAGGATGGAAATTGCGGCTATGGCACTACGCTCCTGACAAGAAAAATTGTGAAACCTTATGCAGCCGCTACAAATGCCGAAAAAAAGAATGAACGAAAACCTACAGTAAAAAAAGAAACAAAACCGGCAACACCCAGGAAGACTTCTCCGGCAATTGCGAGAAAAACAACGCCAAGGAAAAATGTAACAAAAAAACCGGCTGAAAAACCCACAGTTAAAACACAACCAACAGCTAAACCGCCTGCAACAACCGGAATGGCAAAAAAAGAGAATGAAGAAAAACTTCAGCCAACTGTGATGCCTGATGTTAAGAAGATGGATACAGAGGTGGTACACACCGTAAAGAACTTTGAACCCCGTAGAAAAGATGTAATCAAAACTATTGCAATTACACAGCCAACTTTCAAGGTAGACTTTTATGATAATGGCGAAATAGACGGCGACTCAATTACCGTATTCTATAATGGGCGGATCGTTCTCTTGCACAAGATGCTTTCGGATAAACCCATAACACTTACTCTTGCCCTTGACAATAATGTGAAGGAAAATGTACTTACTATGTATGCGGATAATCTCGGCTCCATTCCGCCTAATACAGCTCTAATGATCGTACATGATGGTGACAAGAGATATGAAGTAAGAATTGAGTCAGATACCCAAAAGAGTGGGAGTGTGATCTTCACGCATGGGCAGTGAAGCGTAAACCGTTAATTGGTTTATCAGTTAACTGGTCAGTCAGTTTATTGGGGCGGCCTTTCATTATCTTCGTATATGCTACACCGTTAGAATTTGAAATTCCATGTTACAGAAGGTATCACCGGGAATAAAGAAACCTGCTTGGCCTGCACCTGTAATGTGCCGTCGTACGGACTCCCCGTCTGATCAAAATAAATAAAATAGGGATTTTTGCGGTTGTAAACATTATAGATGCTGAAGACCCAGTTACTTTTCAACCTTCTTTCAGGATGTTTATTGGGTGTATAAGTAGCGGCAAAATCCAACCTGTGATAAGCAGGTAACCTGTATGCATTGATGGCACTGTACTCCTGCGTTAATACTCCATCATAAATATAAAAACGCTCGGGAAGCGTAGCAGCATTTCCCGTACCATACACAAATGTTGCCGAAAGTTTCCACTTTTTCGAAAGCTCATAAATACCTACGACGGAAATATCGTGACGGCGGTCGTACTTGGCGTAATATTTATACCCCGAATTCAGATGAGGAAATCTCCTGAAAGTCCAGCTAAGCGTATAGCCAATCCAACCGGTAAGCCTGCCTTTGGTTTTATTGATAAATAATTCCGATCCATAGCTCCACCCTTTTCCGAATGTAAAAAAGTTTTCCGTGTCTTCCAGTGTTGCCGGTGTATAACCTTCTTCATATTCAATTTGGTTTTGCATGTTTTTGTAATACACTTCTATCGAAGTTTCATACATGTTGTCATTGAAATTCTCAAAAATACCTCCTGCATACAACCAACTAATCTGTGGTTTTACAATTAATGTGCTTGGCACCCACAGATCTGTTGGTAATGTAGTACCGGCGTTACTTACAAGATGTATGTACTGAAAGTTTCTTGTAACAGATGCCTTCAACGATGTTTGGTCATTGAGCGAATAGCGTATGGTGAACCGGGGTTCGAGCCCGAGATAGGTTTTTACCGGCTTTCCACTGCCGTATACGGTGCTGTCAAGGCGATTCCCATTGGCATCAGTTGTATAAAATTTATATGGCCCCACCTGTTGAAAACCGCTTCCCCGAAGACCAATATTGATTTTTACTTTATCGCTTACATCCCAGTCGTCCTGCAGGTATACAGCGCCTTCACGCGCATATTTTTTTTCTGCGTTATTGGGCATGAACTTTACAGAATCCTGGCTGCCCGTAACTACGTTTGGCGTAAATGTATGATAGGTATACAAGGCTCCAAACTTCAATTTGTGATTGGAGGATGGATATAAATCAAAATCTTCTTTCACATTAAGGTCTTTAATACCAGAATAAAGATCGAACTCCAGGTTATTCTGGATCGCATCAAATTTGAAATTGTAGTTATTAAAAACCAAAGTAGTGTTGGAAAAAAGCCGGCTATTAAAAACATGATTATATCTCAATGTGCCGGTTCCGTTACCCCAGGGAATCTTTACGTTCAGAGATTGCTCCCCGTTCACAAAATCAAAACGGTCTTTGCCAAAGTAACCACTCAGGTACAAATGATCTTTTTCAGAAAATTTGTAATTGACCTTTGCATTCAAATCGTAAAAGTAATAGCCGGAACCGTAGAAGGAATTCGTCTTTTTTATAAATGGCTTTACCAATGCATCTACATAAGTTCTTCTCGCAGAAACAATAAATGACGCTTTATTTTTCTTAATCGGCCCCTGGATCGAAAGCCTTGAAGCAATCAATCCTATACCGCCTTCCATCTCAAAAGTCTTATCATTTCCTTCTTTCATCGCGATATCCAGCACGCTGGATAAACGCCCTCCATATTGAGCAGGCATTCCTCCTTTTATTAAGGATGTATTCTTAATAGCGTCACCATTGAAAATCGAAAAGAATCCAAACAGGTGCCCGGTATTATATACCACTGCATCATCAAGCAGGATCAGATTCTGGTCAGGACCTCCTCCGCGAACATACAAGCCCGAACTTCCCTCACCCGCACTTTGTACACCCGGCAATAGTTGAATGGTTTTTAGGACATCCACTTCCCCTAAAAAAGCGGGAATGGCTTTCACCTGGTTCATACTGAGATCGATCTTTCCCATTTGTGCATTCTTCACATTTGCATCCCTTCTTTTAGAAGAAATTACAACCGTCTGTTCAGTGGTCATTTTCGGCATCATTTCGAAATTATAATCAAGATTCCCATTCAGTTGAATAGTTTTGATCTGCGAAACATAGCCGATGTAGGAACAAATAAAATTATATGTGCCTTCAGGAAGTGTGATAGAATAAAACCCAAACCGGTTGGACGCAATGCCTTTGGTCTTATTCACAACTGAAATTGTAGCGCCAATTAGGGTTTCACCCGAAAGCGAATCCTTTACGTAGCCACTTATGGTGTATTTATTCTGGCAAAATGCAATGAATGGAAATGCTGATGAAAAGATAACCAGGATTAACTTTTTTGTTTTCATAAGGTCGTATCAAAAATTATCACAGCGAGTCTTTTATTTCTCCACAGTTTTTATCCTGCGGATGCGCAGGATCCCAATAAGGATTTATAATCTCTTTCGAGGCACTCAGCCAGCTTCCTTCTTTATCCTGGCCAAAGGCAGATGCACAGGTAATCCAGTAAAGCCTGCTTCCCTCATAGCCGATCGTTTTTAAAAACGGATAAACGTTTTCAGACACCATTCTGAAGTCTTCGCGCATTTCATTCAAATCATTTTGCAAAATGATATCCTGAGCATTGGCACGTATATCGCTGAGTTGTTGCTTTGCCGTCAGGTAAATATCTGAGTCATCCTGTTTCAGTTCATCCAGCTTCAGACTGTCGATTACAGTAACAAATTTCTGTGTTTCATTTTTGATCTTGCTGGTATCCACGTCTGTCACTGCATCTTTAAGATTGTTGTAATTAAACATCGTGTTAGAGATATTTTGATTAAACTCACGCGAATGCTTCTCCACTTTAATAGCTTCTGGTTTGGGTTCTGAAGAGTGTTTGCTGCCGCCTTTAAAGAAAAACAAATACGCTACATATAAAACTGCTGCAAGGAATACTATTGCCAATAGCCTTTTCATTCTGTCAATTTTTTTTCAAAAATAAATATATTAACAGGATGTAGCTAATCTTCAATTGTAATGAATAGTATTTGAACTTAATTTTGCACCTCATTAAAAGGATATGCTATTAGGTCTGCAAAATGTTACATTCGAATTTGGCGCAAGGGTAATTGTGAAGGATGCTACCTGGCACATACAACCCAACGAAAGAATTGGTTTAATAGGGTATAACGGAACCGGAAAGTCTACTCTATTAAAAGTACTTACAGGCGAATATCTCCCATCAAAAGGTTCTGTTGAAAAAGGAAAGGAAACTACGATTGGCTTTCTTCACCAGGATTTGCTCAGCTTCGACACAGATGATTCCATTTTAAAAGTGGCATTGGGCGCTTTTGAAAAAGTGATGGCCCTGGAAAAGGAAATTGAGCAGTTGGGAATTGAACTCGAAAAAAATTCAGATGAATCACTTGCTCATTTATATGCTGACAAACTGCATGAACTGGAGATTTTGGGCGGATATAATATTCAGCATAAAACAGAAGAAATTTTGCAGGGCCTCGGATTTTCAAATTCAGACCTGCAGAGGCCTTATAAAGAATTCAGTGGTGGTTGGCGTATGAGGGTATTGCTTGCGAAAATGATACTGATGCAGCCGGATGTATTACTGCTCGACGAACCAACCAACCACCTTGATCTTCCTTCAATAGAATGGCTCGAAAAATATTTGCAGCACTACCAGGGAGCTGTAGTCATCGTATCGCACGACCGTTATTTTTTGGACAGAATGGTAACAAAAATTGTAGAACTCTATCAGCAGGAATTACATTCTTACAGTGGCAATTATTCATTCTACCAGCAGGAGAAAGAACTGCGCATAGAACTGCAGCAGCGTGCCTATGAAAATCAGCAGGACTATATTCGCCAGCAGGAGCGATTCGTAGAAAGGTTCAAGGCAAAAGCTTCCAAAGCTGCACAGGCGCAGAGTATCATTAAGCGTTTGGATAAACTGGAACGAATAGAAAGCGCGGAAATTGAACGCCCGAATATCAGGATCAACTTTACTGTGGATGTTACTCCCGGAAAAGTCTTGCGTACGCTAAAAGATGTTTCAAAACATTTTGGCGAAATAAAAATTGTAGAACACGCGGATGCCGAAATAAACCGGGGTGATAAGATCGGATTGATCGGTGCCAATGGGAAAGGGAAATCCACGCTGCTTAGAATCATTGCGGGCACTGAATCATTCGAAGGAGAAAAAACTGACGGCTATAACGTTAAGGATGCATTTTATGCACAGCACCAATTGGAAGCATTAGATCTTGGTAATACTGTATTAGAAGAAATGCAAGGTTGCGGAAGTGGTAAGAATGACCTGGAATTGCGAACCCTGCTGGGATGCTTTTTGTTTAGCGGAGATGATGCCGATAAAAAAATAAAAGTACTCAGCGGTGGCGAAAAAACAAGAGTAGCACTGGCAAAAACTATCGTGAGCAAAGCCAATTTTCTTTTGCTCGATGAACCTACCAACCATCTTGATATGCATTCGGTTGATTTACTCATCGATGCCCTGAATAAATATGAAGGCAGTTATATTTTGGTAAGCCACGACCGGTATTTTGTAAATAAAACTGCTAACAAAATCTGGGAAATAGAAAACCGGCAGATAAGAGAATTTGTGGGAACGTATGATGAATGGGAACGCTGGAAAAAAGAACGTGAATCTGCGACAGGCGAAGCTACTCAACCGACAGAGACACCTGCAGAAAAGAAAACTGCTGAACCACCAGCTAAAAAGCAATCCGCTGCAACGTCGGCCAATAAAGAGCTTCAGAAGGAATTACAAAAGACTCAAAAACTTTTTCAGCAATCAGAAGATAAAATTGCAAAGCTTAATGCAGAAAAAGCCGCGTTAGAAAAGGATCTGGCTTCGCCGGAAATTTATGTTGACAAACAAAAGTTTCTCGAAACAGAAAAGAAGTATCACAAGAACGCCGCTGATCTGCAAAAGGCTAATGATGACTATGAAAGACTTTTTGAAAAGATGATGAATCTTGAAGAAAAATTGCCGTAGTAGCTTTTAAAGTAAGGTTTGATTAAATTGAACCACCGCCGCATTCATTTTTAGTAATATTTTCAAATTAAACATTATCTGGTTACCGTATTTTTTTCAGCATTTCTCTCAACCAAACTTCCTCAATTTCTCCGCGATGATTTCGCCGATGTCACTCCACATACATATACTTTGCAAAAAGATGAATCAACGACATTTTAACCTTTTGCAAACAACTTTCCTCTTCCTGAATTGTATTTAAATCTAAATTTATATTAATGTAATTTTAATATCTTGTTCGCGTCGCAGTGAGAGTAAACACGAATATTGAGCGGGCAACTATGCCGACTCGATTTTAGGAAACTGGTTATACTCTTGAAAAATAGACGATATATTTTTACTTTCAATTTCCTTAGTCATTTTAAAACGATTTCAATAATGAAACAATTAAGATCTATTTGTGCCTCTTTTGTCTTCCTGTTTTTTGTGCAAGCAGCTTTTTGCCAAACAAATGATGCCCAGGTTACAGCCTACCGGAATTTGGTAGATTCTCAGCATTTCACTTTTGAAGCTCAGGGTGTTACCCCATCAACCGGGGAGTATCGAAATCTTACGTCATTCGAATATAGCGTACATGTCACCAGGGATAGCCTTACCTGTTATCTCCCTTATTCGGGCAAGGTGATGATGGCCCTATCTAATACCATCCCTGATCAGCTTAATATGAAGTCTCATAAAATGACTTACAAGGTAAAAACAGCAAAAAAAGGAGGATGGTACGTAACCATTAGGCCCAAAGATGATACCAGTATACAGGAGTTCGAATTTGACATCAAACAAGACGGAACCACGAACCTCACCGTTACATGTCCGATGTTGGACCCGATTTCTTTTAATGGTTATATACATTAATTTTTAGAATAAACATTGAATAAAAAACCCTGCAATTGTTACAGGGTTTTTTATTAATCAGTTATTGATAAAATCAGTAATTCCTAAGTTTCATTTCTACTCTTCGATTCTTTGCTCTTCCTGCAGCTGTCTTGTTGTCAGCAATTGGGTTTTCTTCGCCATGACCGGTTGCAGTGATTTTACTTTCGTCGATTCCATTCTTTACGAGATAATCTTTAACCGAATTTGCCCTATTCTCAGACAACACCTGGTTGTTTTCTGCAGTACCGGTATTATCAGTATATCCGTCGATATTGATCTTATAAGTTGGATTATCTTTCAATATCTGAACCACCTCCTTTAATGAAGCAAATGATTTTGGAAGCAGCTTAGAGCTACCTGTTGCGAAATAAATATTCTTTGCAGCTTTATTTACCTTTTCAACAACAGCCTGCTGTATTACCGGGCATCCATAGTTAGAAGCCGGGCCCGGTTCGTTCGGACATTTATCTTCTTCATCGTTCACTCCATCTTTATCGGTGTCAGGAATAGGACATCCTCCATATTTGGCAACGCCAGGTACGTCAGGACATTTATCTTCTTCATCGTTAATGCCATCCTTATCCGTGTCAGGAATAGGACATCCCCCATATTTGGCAAGGCCAGCCACATCAGGACATTTATCATCTTTATCGGCAATGCCATCGCCATCTTTATCAGGGCAACCTTGTAACGCTGCGGTTCCGGGCTGATCCGGACATGCATCCAGACTGTCAACCACGCCGTCTCCATCACGATCTTTTACTTCCACTACGGGAGGGGGTGGGGGTGGTACCTCAACTTTTTCCTTCTTTTCACCCACGTTTATTGCTACACCGAGAGAGTGATATAAATTATTCGGAACAACGCCCGAACTGAGCGAAACTCTGTATTGCGTCTGCAATAAGATATACGCCATGCTGTTGAAATTAAATTGAAATCCTAATCCCAAAGGAACATAGCCTCCAAATTGATCTGCATAATGCCCTCCTCCGATACCAGCTGTTAAAAAGGGTTGAAATAAATGTGCGTCACTCAATGGACGAATGTTTAAAGCTCCTTCTGCCTCCACGCCCACACCATTGCTGTAACTTCCGTTGTTATCCTTTGGTGGATAATCATATAAAATGCCGGTGAGTTTTCCGGAAAAATCAAGAAACTTGGTTAATCCTTTCCAATAAGATATCGTAATTGCAGGAGCCTGTTTAGAAGGCCTGAAAATGTCTCCTTTCTTAAACACATCTTTTAATGAAGTACTGTCAATCTGTGCAGGAGAATTATAATCGACAAGAGCAAAATGGACTCCTATCAGGGATGGTTTTACGGGTGATAAAAACCTTTGAGCAATTAGGTGATTGCATAGGCACCCCATCAAAAAAACAATTAGAAATTTTTGTTTCATATAAATGGTTTTAGTTAAACAAACTACACAAGATTTGTCCTTGTGCGGCGAAGGTAATACAATTTATCATTGGCTCTGCAACCACAAAATAAATCATACGTCACATATATGCGTTTCTTATTTGGCCTATATTTGCACGATTTTTTAAGCCGGCATTTTGCTGCCTGTCGGCCCCGTAGCTCAGTGGATAGAGCAACAGCCTTCTAAGCTGTGGGTCGAACGTTCGAGTCGTTCCGGGGTCACTTTTGTAGTTCGTTGCACCTTTCATTTCACTCCTGGATTTCACCTTAAGAATTCAATCACGTCAGTGATAGCTGTGCAAATTGTATTTTTATCAAAATATATCGGATGAATGTTCAAATTGAGGAAAGCTGGAAAGAGATTCTTAAGGACGAATTCGATAAGACCTATTTCCAGCAAATTGTTACATTTCTCAGAGCGGAAAAGGCAGCAGGAAAAATTATTTATCCTCCCGGCCCCTTAATTTTTAATGCATTTCACAAGACGCCATTTCCAAAAGTAAAGGTGGTATTACTCGGACAAGATCCTTATCACAACAGGGGCCAGGCACATGGGCTAAGCTTCTCGGTTCCGGATGGAATTCCAAAACCGCCTTCGCTGGTGAATATTTTCAAGGAGTTGCAGGATGATCTTGGTATTGCTCTACCGGCTAGTGGCAATCTTGAAAAATGGGCTGAACGCGGCGTAATGTTATTGAATGCTTCACTAACAGTCAGACAAAATGAGCCCGGGAGTCATAGTAAGATTGGCTGGCTTCAATTTACTGATACGGTGATATCCAAAGTTTCGGAGCTGAAGCAAGGGGTAGTGTTCTTACTTTGGGGTCGATTTGCCCAAGATAAGCAATTATTGATTGATGAAACCAGGCATTATGTGTTGAAAGCTGCACACCCCTCGCCATACAGTGCCGATAAAGGATTTTTTGGCTGCAAACATTTTTCGAAAACGAATGACATCCTGATAAAGGAGAAAAAAGATCCCATAGACTGGAGTCTTTCTTAATAAATTTTTCGAACGTGATTAAAAATGTCTTAGCGAGAATTTTTGCTTTTTGGGCAATGATCGTTTTTCTCATAACTATGATACCGGCATTACTGTTGGTATTGATTTTTAGAATATATAAAGATCCCCGGCGGATGCAGCTATTTCATGCCATGTCGAAATTATGGATGTACATTTTCTTTTACCTTACTGGCTGCAGGCTAAAAATAAAAGGCGAAAATAATTTTGAAAAAAATAAACACTATGTTGTCATCTGCAATCACAATTCATTGATGGATGTTCCCGTGACCACTCCATTTATTCCCGGAGCCAATAAGACTATTGCCAAAATTGAGATGGCAAGAATCCCTTTGTTCGGATTAATCTACAAAACCGGCTCAGTGCTTGTGGATAGAAAAAACAAAAACAGCAGGCAAAAAAGTTTCACAGAAATGAAAGAAGTTCTTGACATGGGTCTTCATATGTGCATCTATCCCGAAGGCACAAGGAATAAAACCAATAACCCCCTTGGTAACTTTCATGATGGAGCGTTCAGACTGGCAATGGAAACGAAGACTGATATAATACCGGCGTTGATTTTTAATACAAAAAAAATACTTCCGGACAGTAAGATATTTTACTTTTGGCCATCTAAAATGGAATTACATTTTCTGCCCGCAATACGTGTTAAGGAATTTCAAAACTATGAAGTACTAAAAGAAAAGCTATATCTTTTGATGAGCAACTACTATAGCGAAAACCGGAAAAATGTAATATAAACTATTGAATCATTTTATTTCTCATTCCATAGGTGATCAGTCCGCCGATGGTTTTTGCACCAACTTTATTTTTCATGTTCTGGCGAATCGTTTCGATTGTTCTGGGACTCAGGAAAATTATTTTTGATATTTCTTCTGTCGTCTTGTCTTCGGCAAGCAATTGCAAAATTTTCAATTCTTTTTCCGAGAATGTAACGGGAACGCTGCTCCCAAAATGATGGTTTACGTTTTTCTTTTGCATCAGCTTGCCCATCACCGCATTGTTCACAAGCTGGTTAAAATAAAATTCATCATTCATGCAGGTTAGTATAGCTTCGTAAATTTCATCCGGATCCGTAGTTTTGGTAAGGTAGGCATTTGCACCCATCTCCATCATTTTGCTGATCATTTGTTGATCATCGTACATGGTAAGTACGATAATTTTCACATCTTCATACTCCTTACGAATCATTGAAATTGCATTAATGCCGTCTATCTCCGGCATTCTGATATCCATTAAAAGAACATCAGGCTTTTTAATCTCGATCTTGTGCATCAGATCTTTTCCGTCTTCAGCTTCCCAGATCATTTTCAGATTGTCTTTTGAGGAGAGGGCCATCTTAATTCCGTCCCGGAAAATTTTGTGGTCATCAGCGATCGCAACCTTAATTACGGTAGAAACAGACATGGATTTATACTTTGGTTTTAATGGATTAGTATAAGTAAAAATATAAAAGATTAACGAACAAATACTCATTCTATTTCAGAAAATACGGAATATTTTCAGACGTAAAAGTCGGTGCTCTTTCACCGGATTCTTAAACAGAAAATTACATGGTAGCCTCTCGAGTCACCACTTAACCAATTCAATATGTGGAATATATCCGCATTTTACCTATTTCCTTACAGCAACCAGTCGGTACAGTGGCCCTGGATTACGTACTTCCCTAAGAAATATTTGTGCTTTTTCCCGCGTTCTAAGGGTATTGTTACGATAGAAAAATTTCTCTTAACATCATAGTAAATTTACGATTTTAATAACGTACATTTACCCTTTTTTAAGAGTAATTTATACTATAAAATTTGCACAAAACACGTTGAATTACAATAATTTAATCAATCAGAAAAGTAAATGTACAAAATAGCTTCTAAAATTATCCTGTTGTTTAAGGATTCTTTTTTTGGGAAGTTAGTACAGAATTTACGTACATAAACACCTTTATAAACAATTTAAAAACTCACTACTATGACACAAAATGCACTCGTAGAAACCAAGAGTCTTGCTGACGTTGGTGAAAACATCGGCCTCAAAGAAGGAATTGAATTAGTAAAAGCTTTCAGAGAAGCAAACCCTGATGCTACTCCCGGTTATTACATTGGACGTAACATAATTGAACAGATTCTGGCTCAGCCCGGATGTGTAGGAATCAACTTCCGCAAATGCCTCACCGAAACTAACGAAGAACATTTGGTTTACACAGGTATTGATGCTGAGGGAAAAGACATTCTTGAATTTTCGGTGGTTACCAGCATTGGTGATATCGTAAAAAAGGAAGGTATAGTTGCGGACAGAACTATTTATTGGGACAGCATCGGCTATGAAACTATTGAAGTTTTAAATTCTTAATTTCTTTTAAAATTTAAAATAGATAGTTATATTTGGTCATAAACTGACCTGCTATTTTAAATTTTATCTCATATATTAGTAGTGCAACTACGCTGTTGCCCTTAGTGTTTTTTCTAATTTTCAAAAAAAAGAGAGTAGAAAAGTCATTAAGGGCAATCTTATTTTATATAATATACTGCGTATTGAATGAGGTAACGCTCATTCTCCTCCACTACTACCACTCCAGGCAACTTGTTTTTATCATACTGGCTGCTTTTACTATTTTTGAGTTTTCTTCTTTTTGCCTATTCTATTACTATGCATTGCGGAACAAGCTCGAGCAAAACTCAATTTTTGTTTTGTGGTTATTGTTTCTAATTTTTGCAACCATCGACTTCTTTTATATCAATAAGAAAAATGACTTCGACTCTCTGACTGTAGGCGTTGAATTAATTCTCATAATCATCTTGTGCATATACTATCTGGTAGTGCAACTAAAGGCTAACTATAACCTCTCGGTATATTCAACATCCGATTTTTGGGTAATTATTGCATTCCTGATATATTCATCCGGAACTCTGTTTCTTTACATTATGGCGGAAAATATGTTAGCCGACGAAAAATTCCGAGTGCAGTATACGATTATTAATGCTTCCTTCAATATTCTCAAAAACGTACTCCTCGCAGTTGCAATGCTAATGAAACCTGCCAATTTTGATAAGAATTCTTTACAGGTAACAGAATTAGATAATCTTTTGACCTTTAATCCAAAAAAATAATTTTTATATTTATAAATGTTTTTCTTACAAGCCATTGACAATGAAATTGGATCTTCAAGTATTCTCATATTTGGGACACTTGGCATGTTTGTGATGGCGATAACATTAGTTTCTGTTGTTGTATTCCATCAACGCAGGGTCATAAGATTCAATAGGCAACTGCAAAAGCTTGAAGAAGAAAAACAACAAATGCTGCTGAAAGCATCTATTAATTTCCAGGAAGAAGAGCGACAACGAATAGCGGCAGACCTCCATGATGACGCCGGCCCGCTTTTGGCCACCGCAAGATTATATCTCAATGAAAATCTTATTCACCAAGACGCTGCTGTTCAACTGCAATCTATTTTTAGTGCGAAACAGATCATCGATGACAGCATTCAACTGATAAGAAATATTTCACACAGCCTGATGCCACCTACCCTCAAAAACTTCGGACTGGAATCTGCCATAAAAGATCTCTTCGAAAAAATAAACGGATCTGGAATCATAAATGCGAGCGCACGTTTTCATGACAACCGGGAAAGATTGAAGGAGGAACAGGAACTGCTGATATTTCGGATCATCCAGGAACTTGTGACCAATATTATCAAGCATAGTGGTGCTGGATTTATACATCTCACGCAGAATGTTCAGGGGAATTTTTATTACTTTCGTATTCATCACGACGGGAAAGGCCTTCTGCAAAAGGATTTTGAAAAGCTTAATTATGATTCCGGTGGTCTGGGATTAAAAAATATTGCAAGTCGTATTAAAGTATTGAAAGGAAATATTTTCTTTGATATTGATAATACCCAGACGTATTATAAGGTGACAATTGAAATACCCAAAGACGTGAGTAAACTTAATTAGCTCAACCGTAAAACGATGGGCTCTATTAATTAACCCCTTAAGCAAACATGGATACTATTAAGGTTGCCATAGCTGATGATCACAAAATATTCAGAAAAGGAGTTATACTTTCCTTACGTCCCTATCATAATATACAATTTGTACTCGAAGCTGAAAATGGAGAAGAATTGATAAACGGAATGGAGGAAGCCAACCCGGACATTGTACTGATGGATCTAAAAATGCCTGTGAAAGATGGCATTGAAACGACAAAACATCTCAACAAACATTTCCCGAAAGTAAGAGTATTGATATTGACTATGTATGAAGATGAACGATTCGTTGGCCATCTTATGGACAGTGGTGCCAATGGTTACCTGCTCAAAAGCACCGATCCGGAAGAAATAAGGCAGGCGATCATGGATGTGATGAAAACGGGTTTTTATTTAAACAATTTTGTGAATCGTGTGCTCATAAAAAAGAATTATGCCAGGCAGAAGTTTCATCCAAACCTCAAGAATGAAATAGTTATCAGCGATCGTGAAAAAGAAGTTTTATCGCTCGTTTGCCTTGAATATACTGCTCAGGAAATTGCCCAGAAAATGGAAATTAGTGCAAGAACCGTGGAAGCCATAAAAGACCGGCTGATGGAAAGATTTGGGGTCAAAAACTCGGTAGGCCTGGTATTTTTTGCAATGAAAAATTCACTGATAGATTAAACCTGGCTGAATCAGAATTGCATTTCCGGCACGTCCTTTTCGAAAAATAATTTGCCTTCCGTTTTAGTTACAATTTCATCTATTGAGATTCCCGGGGCCCTTTCAATTAACTGGAACCCATCATTGGTAACATCCAGGACTGCCAGATCGGTAACTATTGTTTTTACGCATGCTACCCCCGTTAACGGGAGTGTACACTGCTTCAGTAATTTCGGCTGCCCCTTTGGATTAGTATGCATCATTGCCACAATTATGTTATTGGCGCTTGCCACCAAATCCATTGCTCCGCCCATTCCCTTTACCATTTTTCCGGGTATCTTCCAGTTGGCAATGTCACCATTTTCACTTACCTCCATTGCTCCCAAAACAGTGAGGTCGACCTTTCCTGCACGAATCATCCCAAAACTCATTGCGCTGTCAAAAAACACAGATCCGGGCAAGGTAGTAATCGTTTGCTTTCCTGCATTGATTAAATCGGGATCCTCCTCTCCTTCTACAGGAAACGGCCCCATGCCCAGTAATCCATTTTCTGATTGAAGCACCACATTGATACCTTTCGGAATATAATTGGCCACAAGAGTTGGTATGCCTATCCCAAGGTTTACGTAAAATCCGTCCTTTAATTCACGTGCGATACGCTGCGCTATTTGATCTTTCGTAAGCATTAAAAAAGTTTATCTGCTCTTTCTTATGGTTCTTTGTTCAATTCGCTTTTGATAATTAGTTCCCTCAAAAATGCGGTGAACGTAAATGCCTGGTGTATGTATTTCATTCGGATCTAACTCGCCGGGCTGCACTAACTCTTCAACTTCTGCAATCGTAATTTTTCCTGCCATTGCCATTAAGGGATTGAAATTCCTTGCGGTGGCCTTAAAAATCAAATTACCCATCGTATCCCCCCTCCACGCCTTGACCAACGCAAAGTCTGCACTGAACGCATATTCTAATAAATACTGCTTTCCATTAAACTCTCTTGTTTCTTTGCGTTCAGCCACTTCCGTTCCAACGCCTGCAGGTGTATAAATAGCGGGCATCCCATATCCGGCAGCCAGGCATCTTGTCGCCAGGGTGCCCTGAGGAATTAATTCTACTTCCAACTCACCACTGAGCAATTGTCTTTCGAACTCTGCATTTTCTCCCACATAAGAAGAAATCATTTTTCTTATCTGTTTCTGCATTAACAATAACCCAATTCCGAAATCATCAACACCTGCATTGTTAGAGATGCACGTTAGATTCTTTACTTTTTTCTTTTCCAGGGATCTGATGCAATTCTCGGGTATCCCACATAATCCGAACCCACCCAACATGATCACGCTTCCATCATGAATATCTTTTATTGCTTCGTCAGCATTTTTATAAACTTTATTCATACTTCAGCTTTCTTTTTATAGAATCCAGCCTTACCGGATGATGCATATTTCTTATAAGTTCAAGCCGGTTTGCGCGTAAATTTTGAGCAGTCATTGAATCAAGCATCACCTTGAATACATCCGGATGCCTCGTATACCACAGATAACTTCTTTCAAAATCGGATTTGGAAATATGATGCAGTGCAAACACTTTGCTTGAGAGAACTTTTGTTGCCGCTATCTTATTTATCGTTGAGTCCTTTGTTGACAAATCAGTCGACAAAGACTCTGCTCTTGCAATATCCCATAATATGCTTTGCATTTCTGTTGGCTGGATGACGTCTGTTGGGACCTGCCTGCCGGTACATCCCGATAACGACAGGAACAATATGAAAAATACACCGGATCTCATGATTTAAGAGCATCTTTATATTTATTTGCATTGGACACATCCAAAGCCTGCAATAGTTCTGATGCTCTTGATTTTTCCGAAGGGGATGCCTTCGAAAAAATATTTATCAATTCCTGTGTTTTTCCCTGGAAAAAAAACTGAAGCACCATTGTATTGGGATTATCTGAATTCATTGTATTTAGCAGATTCAGCGCGTTCAATATCTGAATTCTCGCGTTTGACTCCTCATCATACAATTTGTCCAACCCCTTTCTGTAATAATCATAAATCGCATCATGGATTGTGGTGTACTTACTGTTAAGGAAATTTTCGGCAAGCCAGTACCGATTTCTTGTACCATCAAATGGTTTCCATCCCGAAATATCCTTACCCTCAGGAGCATTATCTACAATATTTTGTGCTTTTTGAAAATATGGATCCCCACCCCTTGGTGAAAATGAATCATAATCCATTCCTAATATTATATCAACATAATAGGCAAAAATAGCAGTAAGGTTAGAGGCTTCCGGATCATTGCCCGATATATTATTTTCGTTAAAGTTCAACTGTTGAAACTGTACATACTTAAATAGGACGTCGTTGTCCTGAAAGTTGATAATGGGCGACAGATAAGTGGAATTAAAAACCGGACGTGCAGACTGAATTGTAAGAGAGCCGCTATATATGTTCGGGTCTCCGGTTGACTTAAGATTCAGCAACATATTGCATTCAATTTTCTCCTGTGGACCAAAAACATCATTTGTCCATTTCCGGGTATTTACAAAATCTTCCAGGGCTGTTTGCAACGTCTGGAAAGACTTCTTATCAACATTATTTGCTACACGATTGCTGAGAACAGTGATACGGGCCTTTAATTCCTGTGCCTTCGGGAGGAAGGGCGTAAGTACGATTAGAATTAAAAGAATTTTTTTATGCATTTCTATAGGCTATAATGGTATTAATTATATCTGTGGCCACTTCCTTCTTTGCCTTTTTATCAAAACGGTATTCGGCACCTTTCTTGTCAAAAATAACAATTTTATTCGTGCCTCTTCCAAAACCCGCTCCTTTGTCATTTAGTGAATTTAACACAATCAAGTCCGCGTTTTTACCATTAAGCTTCTTTAGGGCATTTTCCCTCTCATTACTGGTCTCAAGCGCGAATCCCACGAGCGTTTGATTGGATCGTTTCATTTTGCCGGCTTCCAGAAGTATATCTTTCGTTCTGGTGAGTTGCAATGTCAACTCATTATTGTTCTTTTTTATCTTCTGATTTGATGGGTTTTCAATAGTATAATCTGCAACTGCAGCCGCCATAATTATGATATCAGCCTTGTCCATATTTGCCATTACAGATTCATACATTTCCTTTGCCGTATGTACATGAATTGTATTAATTGAACCTACATCCTGATTTTCAACCGGGCCGATAATAAGTGTAACTCCTGCACCTCTTAGCGCCAATTCCTTTGCCAAAGAAATGCCCATTGTGCCGGTTGACAGGTTGCCAATAAACCTTACGGGATCTATTGCCTCATATGTGGGTCCCCCGGTTACAAGCGCTGAAATGCCCCTAAGGGTCTTTTGTTCCAAAAAAAAATCTCCGATAAATTTTACAATCTCTTCCGGTTCTGCCATACGGCCTTCACCTTCCAACCCGCTTGCTAATTCACCCCTGTTTACAGGTATGAAAATGTTTTGAAAACTTTTCAAAACAGCAACATTCTTTTGAGTCGCCGCATGTAACCACATATCTTCATCCATTGCAGGGGCAATTATCACCGGACATGTGGCAGAAAAGTAAGACGCTGTCAATAAGTTATCACAAAGTCCGTTTGCCATCTTGGCAAGCGTATTGCAACTGCACGGTGCCACAATCATAACATCTGCCCAGCGACCCAGCATTACATGGTTTGCCCATGTATCATTATCAAAAAGATCCGTCAACACTTTGTTTTTAGAGAGCGTAGAAAAGGTGAGAGGCGATATGAAATCTGTAGCAGCCTTAGTCAAGATTACCTTTACCTGCGCACCAGCTCTGATAAAAAGCCTGAGTAACACAACAGCCTTATAGGCAGCAATGCTGCCGGTAACGCATAATAATATCTTTTTGTCTTTTAGATTCTGAACTGCCATTTGTAATTACAAATCAAATTACCATGATAAAAAGCACCCATTTATGTGCCTATGAAAAATGGCGGTAAATCAACCGCCATTAAAATTATCATTTCTTAATGAAAGAATTCTATAAAATCATTTGCCACTGCATTGCTCTTAGTCAAAAAGATTATCATCATTTCTACGATAATATATCTTATCTTCCATAAACTCTGTTGTGGCTAACAAAGCCGGATTGGGCATTCTTTCATAAGCCTTTGAAATTTCGATCTGTTCCTTGTTTTCATGGATCTCCTCCAGGCTATCTGTATGGCTTGCAAATTCTTCTAATTTGTTATGCAACTCCTCTTTGATCGAAATGTTGATCTGGTTGGCTCTCTTGGCAATTACTGCGATGGATTCATATAAATTACCGGTCTTTTCTTTTATGTCGGTAAGGTTTTTTGTTTCCACTACGTTGCTAGTGTTAGCGCTTTGCTGGCGTCTTAGTTTGCTCATTTTCTAATTGTTTAATGTTATTGGCACTTAGGTTTTTGTAATGTTCGGCTTCTTTCAAAAGTTTACAATCGGGGTACCTATCAGCAAAATCGTAGTACTCAGATGACACCTTTTGATATCGCTCTTCCTGTTTACTGGTCACACTATTCAACGCAAATTCATAGTACGATTTTACAATCATCAGCATATACAATTCTCCTTTCGGAGAATCCGGATATGAATTAATAACGTTAGTAAATGATAAACCTGCCGCTCTATATTGCTCAAGATCATAGTACAATTGGGCGGCCTTGTAGTCTTTTAGTTCTAATTTTTTTCTACAGGCATCAATCACATCGTTAGCATCTTTTACCCTGGCAGAATTCGGATGCGTGGCAATAAACGTTTGCATCATGCCTATGGCCTTTGTCGTATTAGCCTGATCCAGTTCTGGTTTAGGCGACTGCTTATAAAAACAAAACGCATGCATGTAGGCAACTTCCTCGGATTTTTCACTATTAGGGAAAACTTCCAAAAAACCTTTGAAGAGATTCTCCGCGTCTTCATAATTTTTCTGGTAAAAAGCGCAATATGCATATTTGTAATAGACGTCTTCAAATTTCTCTGTTCCTTTAAGTGCGGGAAACAAATCCACATAAAGCTCTTCTGCCTTTTTATAATTTTTCTGAGCATAGTACTGGTCTGCTACTTTCAGTTTATAATTGTAATCCTTGCTTTTGAGAACTTTATTAAACTGGCGGGAACATCCAGATAGGATCACCAGGAATATTGCTAAAAGGGAAACAGCCTTTTTCATCATAAGAGGTGCGAAATTAAGTCATTTTAGACAAAAATGGGTTATCGGCGAAAACCTCCCAAATTACACCAAGTTAATTTTTTGGTAATAAAAAGCCCTCCCAATCCGGGAGGGCCTTATCATTGAGCAAAAAGTGGACTTGGTTACTTGGCTTTAATATCTATAGTATTAGCTTCGCCGCCGCCTACTTCACAACTTACATCAACGCGATCGGCACTGATACCTTCTTTCTCAGTCAAATATGTCTTTATAGCGTCAGTTCTCTTATTACAAAGAGCTTGGGAAGCCTTTGAAGCTGCAGGATATCCTGTTATAACGATAGAGCAATTTGGATTGTCCTTCAATTGAGCTGCTACTGTAGCCAACAAGGCTTTTGTATCGTTGCTGAGATAGCTGCTCCTGCCTTTGAATGATACGCTTGGTAAATCTGTGATGTGGCAAACTTTTGTCATCATGCTATCAATCATCTTACAACATTCAGGTTCAGGACATTTACCGACGCCATCAGCATCAACAGGCTGACAATCAGTAGGTGTAATTAATTGCTTGTCTTTGCAGTCAGGAACCCCGTCCCCATCTGTATCTCTTGAAACACCGTGGGTATCAACAGGGCAACCAGCAGGAGTATTGGGTTCTTTATCAAATTGGTCAGTCACACCATCACCGTCAGCATCATCCAAAACAGGTTTTGGCAATTTCATATGCTTAGGTTGGTTGATTTCGCTGTAAGCATAATCAAGCGGATTGATCCACCAAAGAGGCTCAACAGCTTTTTTACCAATGTTGAAGTTTAACCCCACAGAAGCGTAGTTGTAACTATCATAATCGCGCGTTTGAGCAGGATCGCCTACCGGATGTTCCTGCCATTGCTGTCCATCTAACAGATCGTCTTTAATTAATGTCCATCTGTCTTCCAAAGCAAGGTTAATGCGCTGGCTAAGTTTGAAGGCCATCCCGGCAATAATGCTTCCTGAAAACTTAAGTGTGCCGCTACCAAGCATGGGACCAAAATCAACTCCATTCTTGGAATTTGTTTGCGCCTGTGTCTCATAGGAGTTATCCATCAAACTCTTTAAAGCTTTGCGTATAGACTTCCTGTCTTTATAGCCTCCTTGAGATATTGAAGCAAAATTGTAAGGGTTTCCATTAGCATCAAGAGCATTTACCTTTGTATCATAAACGGTTGCTCCGAAACCTGCGCCTGCATAAATAACAAAACCTGTTTTTTGTTTATGGAAACGCACATTATTTATAGTAAACAGGCCTTGAATAGAGAGATCATTTACGCTGGTACTATAGTTATAATATACAGGAGTACCCGCAGTATAATGAGCAGCCCATACCGGATCATTAGCATACCCAATAGAAGGCTTCCAATTCAGTCCCTTTGCCCATCCATGTATGTACTCGGCACGTAATGAAAACACATATCCAAGGGCTTTTCTTACATGAACTCCAACGCCCAAAGTTGGTAATTTTGCTGCGACGTCACCGCTAACAGAAAACATACCGACATTAATTCCTACCTCGGTTTCATTACGAGGTTTTGCGGGAAAATCGTAGGTGTTGTTCATGAATTCGTTTTGCTGAGCCATTCCTTTGGAGGGAATCACTGTCGAATCATAAATGTTATAAACACCTGTGTCCTGAGCGAAAACGCCCAAGGCCATGAGAGTCAACACCCCCATTAACAATAATTTGTACTTTTTGCTTGCCATAACTTTTTGATTAATGATTTCTAAAAATTAACAGTTTGATTATTTGCAAAAATATTAAACCGATGTCAAAATGCAAATTTTTTTTAGCAATTCTTTAGATTTTGAACCGATTATACATCGCTACAAATTCGTAAACATAAAGACCCTAAAAAAGGCCCTTGTGCTGCATGATTTGGAATTTTTGCTTTTTTATTATAAAAGTGTCGCAGATTATCAAGAAACGATTTCAATCCCCACTGATTCTTTTGCATTATATTGCCACCTTGTAGCATGCAATATTCAAAAGATCTTATATCAACCGAACTTGAAATTTTTGAGAAAAAATTTGCTGAATCTGTAAAGAGCAATACCCCATTGCTCGACAGGATAATGAAATACATTATCAAGAGAAAAGGCAAGCAACTCCGCCCTATGTTTGTTTTCCTAAGCGCCCGACTGCATGGTCCGGTTAATGAATCTACCTATAGAGCTGCGGCGCTGGTAGAACTTTTACATACTGCAACACTCGTCCACGACGATGTTGTAGATGAGTCACTGGAGAGAAGAGGTTTTTTTTCCATCAATGCCCTTTGGAAAAACAAAATTGCCGTGCTGGTCGGAGACTACCTATTAGCCAAGGGATTATTGCTTTCCACATCATCCGGAGATCTGGAACATCTTCATATCTTGTCAGATGCTGTAAAATTGATGAGCGAAGGCGAATTGCTACAGTTGGAAAAATCAAGAAATCTAAATCTTAAGGAGGAAACCTATTTTGAAATTATACGAAGTAAAACAGCATCGCTTCTTTCTTCAGCGTGCGCAGCTGGTGCATGGAGCACCACCAGTGATCCGAAAATTACCGAGAAAATGCGGCTTTTCGGAGAAAAAACGGGTATTGCGTTTCAGATAAAAGACGACTTGTTTGATTATGGAAATGAAGATGTGGGTAAGCCCACCGGAAATGATCTCAAAGAAAAAAAGCTGACATTGCCGTTGATCTATGTTCTAAACAACATCGACCCGGCAGAAAGAAAAAAAATAATTTATATTGTAAAAAATCAAAATAAAGACCCTGAAAAAATTAAATATGTATTAGAGCGGGTGGTCGAAAATGGCGGGATCAGGTATGCTACGGAAAAAATGAATCAATACCGCGATGAAGCACTAAGCATCCTGCGGGAATTCGCTGAAAGCGATGTAAGGAAAGGATTGGAAGAACTGGTGCTCTATACAACTGACCGCAAATATTAATTGACCTTTATGGCAACAAATCGCGTTGAATATGAAAAAGAGATGGAAAATATTGTCAGCCGATGAGGAAAAGATCGCTTCTCTGCAGCACGCATTAAACATCAGTTTTCCGCTTTGCAAGATACTAGTACAACGAGGCATTGATACATACGAGAAAGCCAGGGCCTATTTTCGGCCGTCGCTTTCCCAATTGCATGATCCTTTTTTGATGAAGGACATGAATGCAGCGGTGGAACGAATTTTAACGGCAATAAGCAACAATGAAAAAATTCTCGTTTATGGTGATTACGACGTTGACGGAACTACTGCTGTCGCCTGCATGTATCGCTTTTTGAAAAAAATCTATGTCAAAAATAATATTGCTTTCTATGTTCCTCATCGTTACAGAGAGGGCTACGGTGTAAGTAAGCAGGGAATTGATTTTGCAAAAGAAAATAATTTCTCCCTGATCATATCTCTTGATTGTGGAATAAAATCGGTTGAACTCATTGGCTACGCAAATCGTTTGGGTATTAACTTTATTGTCTGCGACCATCATTTACCTGATAAAGAATTGCCACCGGCAATTGCGATATTGAATCCAAAACAAAAGGATTGTACGTACCCCTACAAAGAGCTTTGTGGATGCGGCGTTGGATTTAAACTGATTACCGCCCTTTCGCAACGGTTAGGCTTACACGAAGATGAATATTTGTACTATCTCGATTTATTGGTTACGGCTATCGGCGCAGATATTGTTCCGATTACCGGTGAGAACAGAGTATTATCGTTTTTGGGCTTGCAAAAACTGAACTCAAATCCCTGTGCGGGTCTGAGAGCGCTGATCGAACTCGGCGGTACACAAAAGAAATATTCCATCAATAATGTCGTATTCATTATTGCGCCAAGAGTAAACGCCGCCGGCCGGATGGATGATGCGACAAAAGCCGTGGAGATGTTCATTGAGGATGATTATGAAAAAGCAATGGAACTGGCGAAAATGCTGCACAGCGATAACAGTGACCGAAAGGAAGCCGACAGCAACATTACTGAAGAAGCATTAGCAATAATTGAAGGTGATGAAATACTAATTCAAAAAAAATCCACAGTTGTATTTCAACGGCACTGGCACAAAGGCGTTGTGGGAATTGTGGCCAGCAGGTTAATTGAAAAATATTATCGCCCGACAATTGTGTTGGCACAAAGCGGAGAATATATTGGTGGTAGTGCAAGGAGCGTTCCCGGATTCAATTTATACGAAGCAGTACATGCCTGTCGTGATTATTTAATTGGCTATGGAGGCCATTTTGCCGCCGCAGGATTAACGATGCTTCCCGAAAATATGGATGCGTTTGCTGCAAAATTTGAAGAAGTGGTTTCCTCTACAATAGATCCCGAATTGTTGATTCCGGAAATAGTGATCGATGCAGAAATAGAATTTAAAAATATCACAAATAGCTTCTTCAATATCCTTACACAAATGGAACCCTATGGACCGGAAAACCTGCGCCCGGTATTTGTCAGCAGAAATGTCACAGATACCGGATGGTCCAAAATTGTGAAAGAGCTACATATTCGTTTCGTGTTAAATCAGGACAGTGTAACCATAACCGGCATTGGCTTCAACCTGGCTGAAAAATTTCACCTGCTGCAAATGAGGAAACCAATTGACATTGTATACACGATTGACGAAAATGAATGGAATGGCCAAACTACTTTACAGATGAAGGTTTTGGATTTCAGACCTTCCGGAAATAACGCCAACTGATTTGCTGTGAAAAAAATTTTCAGTTATATACGATATTGGTTTTTTATCGGGACCAACTGGAATTTTACACTGGCCTTTTTTACTATATCCCACGAAATAAGAGGAGAAAAAAAATATAAAGTAAATACCATTAAAGTAGATTGGCTGAAAGACGGAAACGTGAAAGGTAAAAATTTTATTCATTCCTCCATTTACCAGGCGTGTAATTATTATGTATTGGAAAAAGGATTTGACCATCTCTCAATCCTGTGCAAAAAAGATAATTTTATCGACTTCGGATGCGGGAAAGGGCGGGCACTGGCGGTGGCCGCTCATTACGGATTTAAAAATATTACGGGAATTGATTTTTCACCGGTGCTATCCAGCATTGCTAAAAAAAATATTGATGGCCTAAAAAGTCTTTATCCGGACACTACATTCAACATCATGTGCGAAGATGTGGTGAACTATAAAATTCCAAACGACCAAACCGTATTCTTTTTCTTCAATCCATTCGATGAAGTAGTGATGCTTTCCGTAGTAAAAAAAATCCTTGCATCCTTAAAAGATAATCCGAGAAAAATCTATGTGATGTATGCCAATTCGGTTCATAAAGAAGTATTCCTGAGCGCCGGATTTGAAGAGGTTTATCATTTTAGAGAGATGACGTATCTGGAGATGACAATATTAGCCAAAGAAAATTCAGATGCTACTAACAGCAATGCATAAACGAAAATAGCTCCGAATTTTTCAGAGCTATCGTGAAATCTAATCTGCAATATTTATACTTCCAAAATTATCTTACTCTTCTCTTTTCCCTCTATCATATCTACACTCCGCTGTATAAAATCCGTAAGCTCATTTCCCTTCAATAATCCCTGCGAAAGCAGGGCCAGGTCAGCGAGATTGCGGATTTCACGCTCCTGCCTTTGTTTATTTTCTTCATTCAAAATTCTGGGAAATACAGGATGATTACCGTTAATAGTTAGTGTAACTTCTTCCGGTAAGTTGCTATAAAAACCTGCCATCCCTCCGCCGGCAGCAGCCATGTCTTTCATCCGACGCATAAACTCTGGTCGTGTGGCCGTTACCGGTAGTGTGTCTGCAGAAAGGCCTTTTACGTCTACATTTATATTTAATCCTGCTACATCAAATTTGAACAGGTCTTTAAGTTTCAACTGATCCTCCTTGCTCAAAACGCTGTCTATATGATCACCTTTATCTATCAGATGTTCCGGAATGTCTGCATCCACTCTCGTAAATTGCACATCGTTCCACTTCATCTCCATATTATTTACAAATGCAGTATCTACCAGCGTTTCCAGCTTCACAACAATGTAGTTCCTTTTCTTCGCTGCCTGGATATAACTATTCTGTTGTATAGGATCACTCGTGTATAGTATTACCAGTTTGCCGTCTTTATTTTTCTGTAGTGCTTCTGTTGCAGTTCTGTATTCATCCAGCGTATAAAACTTTCCGCCATCCGCATCTTCAAACAAATTGAACTTGTTGGCTTTTTCCAAAAACTTATCATCAGTGATCATTCCGTATTTCACAAACAGACCAAGACTCTCCCACTTTTCTTCAAATTCTTTGCGATCATTTTTGAAGATTTCATCCAATTTATCGGCAACTTTTTTGGTAATGTAGGTATTTATCTTTTTTACATTAGGATCACCCTGCAAATAACTGCGGCTTACATTGAGTGGAATGTCCGGGCTATCGATAACTCCATGGAGCAACATCAAAAATTCCGGAACGATATCTTTTACTTCATCGGTTACAAAAACCTGGTTACTGTATAATTGAATTTTGTCTTTTTGTATTTCGAAACGCTCCTTCACTTTCGGAAAATATAAAATACCCGTTAGATTAAAAGGGTAATCCACATTCAGATGTATCCAGAATAAAGGTGGCTCACCGAAAGGATATAATTCCTTATAAAAATTCTGATAATCCTGTGTTGTAAGATCGCCGGGCTTTTTAGTCCACGCCGGTTGGGTATTATTGATCTGCTTATCTTCGAACCTGATCGGAACCGGCAGGAACTTGCAAAACTTTTCAAGAATATGTTGAATTCTTTTGGGTTCTAAAAATTCTTTGCTTTCTTCATTAATGTATAAAATAATGTCTGTACCCCTCTCTTTCTTTTCTGTGTCTTCCAGCGTAAATTCAGGGCTTCCATCGCACTCCCATCGTACGGCCGTTGCATCTTCTTTATAACTCTTCGTAATAATTTCTACTTTATCACTCACCATAAACGAAGAATAAAACCCGAGTCCGAAATGACCAATAATATTCGTCTCGTTTTTGCCCTTATACTTTTCCAAAAATTCTTCAGCACCACTGAACGCAACCTGGTTAATGTATTTATCAACTTCTTCAGCAGCCATGCCAACACCCTTGTCAGAAATAGTGATCGTCTTTTTTTCCTTATCTACAGAAACATTGATATCAATATCTCCAAGATCACCTTTGGCTTCACCTGAAAGCGAAAGGGTCTTTAATTTCTGAGTAGCGTCTACTGCATTACTTACAAGCTCACGAATGAATATTTCATGATCGCTGTATAGAAATTTTTTTATGATCGGGAAAATGTTCTCTGTCTGAACTCTTATACTTCCTTTTTGCATATCAATTTTTTCAGAAACATTTTCAAAAAAAATGCCATATCATACGTTTCTGACAACATGGCAATTAAAAGTTGAGTAAGCCTGACGGCAAAAGAAAAAAGGCGTTTCTTCAGCAGCATTCCCTCAGGTAAACTCTTTGTTATTGAAACAAGTCCTGCCTATTAAATTTTTCTACAAGCAATGTGTACAAAACTGCGCGATGTTTTTGGGAATTAGAACGTCCCGGAAGTGATCTACTGTTCCGGATGCACACTGCCTGAGCCTGAAGTATGAATGTCGGGACTCTGAGGATTACCACGATAGTAGACATCGCCGCTGCCGGCAACCGATGCAGACAAATGAACACTTGCAAATACATGAGCATTACCACTTCCGGACACATCCACCTTAGTGTTTTCACTGGCAAGATCGCCACAGTCTGCGTCACCGCTGCCGGTCACAGAACATTCAAAATCTTTTGTTCGACCCCGAAGCTTTACACTTCCCGAACCCGAAATATCTACTGAAATTGCCGGCGCATCCACCTCTCCTTTTATACTACCTGAACCAGTAGCACTCATATCAATTTTATCCGGATTTTTTAAAACATTTGTTAGTACTATATCTGCAGAGCCGGAAGTATTTACCTCGTTTAGCGTCGGCGCGGTTACATATACCTTTGAATGGTCATTATTTACCGAAGTCCCGCTTTTATAATGGATATATAAAGTGCCATCAATCACTTCTGTCACCAGGTAAGGTAAGAGATTGTCATCATCTTCTACAGTAACAGAGCAGGCGCTGCCATTGGATATTTCCACATCCACTGATCCTGAACTGCGCACTCCGGTAAAATTTCCCGGATTTCTGCTTTCTTTCCTCACATTTCCGTTTCCGGTAATCATATTGCACGAACCCAGCAAGACCATTGCGGCTGCGAATGCCAATATCTTCATGATAATTTTCTTTTAATGGTAGTAAAATAAAAACGCTTTTAGAAGTAAAGCTACCAAAAGCGTTTCAATTTTTTTGCTTCGAAGATTAATGCTTTTTCAGGCCAACCGTGATCGTCGCTTCATCGTGCACAAGCGCTGCCACGCCATATTGCGTTTCTGTCGTGTCTTTTGACGCCGATGATGTCATATATAAGATATCACCAACCCATTTTAGCTTACTGCCGGATGGCGATGCCGAAGTAACAGAGCCATTAAAAAATATACTGCCACCGCCAAAATAAATAGAATCGGAAGTCACTAATTTATAAGTGCCAGTGCTACTGCTTTGGGGTATATCAACCGAAAAGGGGTAATCGACCGAGTCCTGCAAAACACCGTCTTCATAAAAATAGGCTTTAATGGTGGTATCGACACTGTAAGCAATATTTGACGAGGTCATATTTTTGCCGTCGAATGTCACCGTTCCGGTATTATTTTTAGAGTGCCAAACAGCATCAGTTATATCATCGTACTGGGTTCCCGCATCATAATAGCTGACTGAACTTACCGTTGATGCATCCATCGATACGAAATCATAGGTTCCATTAAGTGAGGTACTGCTTCCGTCAGACGAGGAGTCCTTCTTACACGATGCTGCAAAAATTGCGAGTGAGATAAGGCCAAAAAGCAAAAAGTTTTTCGTTTTCATTGTCGAACTAAGTTTGGTTCAGGTAGTTGAAGAATTCTTTGAGGGCCTTTATTATTGAACGAATATAGTCTGCTATCGATTAAATAACAAATAAAATCACTTTTTTTCCTTGAATCGTGGAACCCGGTAAACTAAATATTAAATCACTTCACAATGGAAAACCGGGTACCCGAACTTCTATAAACTCTTTATCTTCGCCCGCAAATGACAGAAAAGATCCTCGTTCTCGATTTCGGCTCTCAATACACTCAATTGATCGCACGCGCCGTTAGGGAGGCCAACGTTTATTGTGAAATTATCCCGTTTAATAAAGAGTTTGATTTTGATAAAAATCTGAAAGGCATTATTCTTTCGGGTTCCCCTTTTTCAGTAAACGAAACGAATGCACCAAATGTAGATGTGCCGTCAATGGCAGCACAAGTGCCGGTGTTGGGAATCTGCTATGGAGCCCAACTTACAGCAAAATTGTATGGAGGCATTGTAGAAAAAAGTGACAAGCGCGAATATGGCCGTGCAAAGCTTCAGATCAAAGACAGTCACGAACTATTAAAAGATGTGAAAGATGGCTCAGACGTATGGATGAGCCACAGTGATACGATCACGAAGCTTCCGGAAAATTTTTCTGTTTCTGCTATTACACAAATTATACCCGTAGCTGCGTTTAAGCATGACCGTGAGTCTATATTCGGCCTGCAGTTTCACCCGGAAGTGTATCATTCTGTTGAAGGGAAAAAGATCATCAGCAATTTTTTAGTTACCATATGCAAATGTGCTCAGGATTGGACACCTGCACACTTTATTAATGACACTGTGGAAACAATTAAAAAATCGGTTGGTGATAAAAAAGTCATCATGGCATTAAGTGGCGGGGTAGATTCTACGGTAGCTGCTACTCTGATACACAAGGCAATTGGCAACAATCTTTATGGCATCTTTGTAGACAATGGAGTTTTGAGAAAGGGCGAATTTGAACAAGTGATTGCATCGTGCAAGAAGATCGGCTTGAACATAAAAGGTGTGGATGCCAAAGAACATTTTTATGCCAAGCTTGCCGGAAAAGTAAGCCCCGAAGAAAAAAGAAAGATTATCGGGAAATGTTTCATAGAAATTTTTGACGAAGAGGCTCACAAAATTCAAGGGATCGAATACCTGGGACAAGGAACAATCTATCCCGATGTAATAGAATCCGTTTCGGTACACGGTCCTTCTCAAACCATCAAGTCGCATCATAATGTTGGCGGATTGCCTGACCATATGAAGCTTAAACTTGTAGAGCCTTTGCGATCATTATTTAAAGATGAAGTGAGAAAAGTGGGTGCTGAATTAGGTTTACCTCATGAGTTGTTGAATCGACACCCCTTCCCGGGACCGGGCCTGGCAATAAGAATATTGGGCGAGATAACCGAAGAAAAGGTACAATTATTGCAACAGGCAGATGCGATTTTCATAAATGCTTTATTAAAAAATAATTTGTATGCAACCGTTTGGCAGGCAGGTGTTATCTTGCTACCGGTAAAGAGTGTGGGTGTGATGGGCGACGAAAGAACTTATGAATTTACTGTTGCCTTACGTGCCGTAACATCTGTAGATGGTATGACAGCAGATTGGGCCCACCTGCCTTATAATTTCCTGGCTGATGTTTCCAACGAAATTATAAATAATGTAAAAGGGGTCAACCGTGTAGTATACGATATTAGCAGCAAGCCGCCGGCGACGATCGAATGGGAGTGATGATTGATTGACTAATTGGTTACCTGGTGAAGGGTTTTAAAATAATTCGCGTACTTCAGTTTTCGTAATTCGTGTAATGACTATATGAAAAAACTAATACCGGTTTTATTTTTTATTCTGCTTATGGGAAGTGTAAAAACTTCGTATAGCCAGGATAGTATAGCCCCCGTTCTAAACAGGACTTATAAGATCGCTGTTTTCGCTCCACTATATCTTGATTCCGCTTTCGGCAAAACTTCGATGGCAAGATATGGCAACTCGCTTCCTAAATTTATAATGCCCGCTGTGGAATTTATACAGGGCGCCCGCATTGCTTTTGATACATTGCCGACTGATGACAAGTCCGTACAGGTGTTTATGTACGACACGAAATCTACGCTTCAGCCTATCTCATGGCTCATCAATTATCATCAACTCGATAGCATCAACCTTATCATCGGTTCCGTAAAAGATCCCGATTACCACGAACTAGCCAATTTTGCCCTTAAGAAAAATATTCCGTTTGTTTCAGCAACATATCCTAATGACGGCGGTATTATTGGCAATCCAGATCTGATCATTGTGAATCCGACACTGCGGACAAACTGCGAAGGTATTTTCAGTTATATTTTACAAAAGCACGGAACTGATAAAATTTACATTGTAAAAAGAAAAGGCGAAGACCGGATTGAAAACTATTTCAGAGACATCAACTATGTTGACGGCAAACCATTACTTAGCATCCATCCGATCATGATCGACAGCACGATCTCCACTTATAGCTTAATGAACCGGATTGATACGGGTAGACCATGCGTGATAATCGGCGCCAGTCTTGATGAGGACTTTGCAAAAAATCTTGCAGATGCATGTTACCCGATTCAGAAAAAATACCCGCTTGTGCTTATTGGTATGCCCAACTGGGATGGATTCAGGAGCCTGTATCAAAAAAACGCATATAAAGACTTTCCTATTCGCTACACAACTCCGCATTATGATGTTTCGGGTTCCGCCTGCGACAGTATCCTCATCAAGCAATATTTTAACTTGTATCGGGCAAGGCCATCAGATATGGCATACAAAGGATTTGAAGTAGCCTGGTATTTTACAAAACTCTTGCTGGCTCACCCTGATGATTTTATGGAGCATCTCAACGATACAGCTTTCGATGCATTTCATGATTTCAATTTCAGACCGGTATTTATTGACAAACAAAATCAAACACCGGACTATTACGAAAACAAGCATCTTTTTGTAATGGAAATATTGAATGGTGACATTGTAAGAGAATGGTGACTGCATGATTCTTTTACTGGTTTATTAGTTTAATCGTTTATTAGTTTAGGTTATGCGCAAAAGCAGGATGGAAGCGTTTAGTGATGGTGTTATCGCTATCATCATTACAATAATGGTGCTGGAAATGAAAGTGCCTCATGGCGATACACTTAATGCATTACAACCCATATTGCCTGTATTTCTGAGTTATGTCCTGAGTTTTGTGAACATAGGCCTGTATTGGAACAACCATCACCATATGCTTTCCGCCGCGGAGCATGTAAACGGCAAAGTGTTGTGGGCCAATACGCACCTCTTATTCTGGCTTTCGCTCATTCCTTTTACCACCGCATGGATGGGAGAAAATCATTTTACGACCTGGCCAATCGTATTATATGGCATCGTGCTATTTATGGCAGGAACTGCCTACTATATCTTATCGCGATCGCTCATCGCACTTCACGGCAAAGAATCTTTGCTTGCCAAAGCGGTTGGAAAAGATAGAAAAGGAATTATTTCAGTGGTTATTTATTTCATCGCAATTGCTTTGGCATTTGTTAATCCAACAATAAGTCTAGTTATGTATGCCTCAGTGGCGGCAATTTGGTGGATCCCCGACCGGAGGATTGAAAAGAAAATAGTAAAACACGATGTAAAGGAATCATCGTAAATTGGAGGAAAACGTTACCATGCTTCGCCGCTTATTTATTCAAAATTCCCTGCTTACGATTGGTGCTTTATCTGTAAAAAACAAAAGCTTGTTTAAAATGTTTGGAGACGAATCCTGGAACATTAAAATGCTTACTGATGATATTGGTATTTTCACGGAAAGAGGTGGTACGATTGGTTTCCATTTTTCAAAAGAAGGTATAACGGTTATCGATGCTGAATTCCCCGATACAGCGGTACACCTGATAGATGAGCTGAAGAAAAGAAACGGTAAGTCTTTTCGATTGCTCATCAACACCCATCATCACCGGGATCATACGTCAGGAAATATTTCTTTTAAGGATCTGACTTCTCGCGTGCTTGCACACGAAAATTCTCTGAAGAATCAAAAAAATGTTGCGATAGAAAATAAGATCGTAGACCAGCAATATTATCCAAACAACACATTCGGGTCTGTATGGGAAGAAAAAGCCGGGAAAGAAAGAATTGCATTACATTATTTTGGCGCGGGGCACACAGATGGCGATGCCCTCATTCATTTACAGCATGCCAACATTGTGCATATTGGAGATTTAGTGTTTAACCGCCGGCATCCGTTTGTTGACCGCAGCGCAGGCGCCAGCATGAAAAGCTGGATCAATGTATTGGAAACAGCCATGAATCATTTCGGCAGGAAAACAAAATATATTTTCGGTCATGCGGGAAACGGATATGATGTAACCGGCACAAAAGATGACCTGTTGGCTTTCCACGATTATCTTGGCAATGTGTTGAAATTTGTTGACGGCGAAATGAAATCCGGTAAAACAAAAGAGGAAATTTTAAAAGCTACTGAAATTCCTGGTTCACCGGATTGGAAAGGTGAAGGCATACAACGCCCGTTGGAAGCGGCTTACGAGGAATTGAGTGCAACATCCTGAGATTTATCTAAAAGAATCTTCTGCTAATTTTTATTATTGATTTGACAAACGACTAACGAAGTTTTCTTATCTAACTTCTGCAACTTTTTTCTCCTTATCTTTATTTACTCCATTTCCTGGTCGTATAACTTTCATTCAATGAATAAAAAATTCTACCCGCTTATCGTTTTATCAACGATAGTCTCTTTTATTTCGCACGCCGCAAATGCACAACAATATGATCCATCATTATGCAGCAGCCTGCGATGGAGATGCATCGGCCCTTATCGCGGAGGCAGAACAGTTGCCGCAGCCGGCGTGCCGGATCAACCCAATGTTTTTTACATAGGTGTAAATAACGGTGGCGTTTGGAAATCGAACGACTATGGCCGCACATGGAAAGCAATTTTTGATAACGAACCTACCGGCTCTGTCGGAGCAATCGCTGTAGCGCCTTCCAATCCAAACATTATTTATGTAGGAAGCGGAGAAGGCTTACATCGCCCGGATTTATCGGTAGGAGATGGAATGTATAAATCGACAGACGCCGGCAGAACATGGATACATTTGGGCCTGGCAGATGCACAGCAAATTCCAAAGATTGCAGTGGATCCAAAAAATCCTGACCGGATTTTTGTAGCAGCGTTAGGTCATCCTTATGGACCAAATAAAGAAAGAGGAATTTATAAGTCAGAAGACGGCGGCAAAACTTTTACTAACGTTTTATATGTAGACGAAAATACCGGCGGCGATGATGTAGCTATCGATCCCGACGACCCAAACACCATATACGCTACTTTATGGCAGGCGCAGGAAGGCCCATGGGAAAACGGCGAATGGTCTGGACTTAAAGGAGGCATTTTTAAATCGACTGATGACGGCAATACATGGAAAAAAATAGAAAAGAACTTGCCTGAAGATATGGTGCAGGCACATATCGCAATTGCATCATCGGCATCCAACATAATATATGTAGCACTCGGCACTACTGAAACAAATGAATATGGAACAGGCGAAGGCATGGGGCTTTACAGGTCTGATGATGGGGGCGAAAACTGGCATGAAGTAACCGACGATGGAAGACCCGAAGCAAGAATCGGTGGTGGAGATGTTCCGGAAATCATGGTTGATCCAAAAGATCCGGAAACGTTATATAGCACAAGCATTGTTGCATGGCGTTCTGTAGATGGAGGAAAGAAATGGGAAGCATTGCGTGGTGCACCGGGCGGAGATGATTATCAAAATATCTGGATTAATCCACTCGACACAAAAATTTTGTTGGTTACAGGAGACCAGGGAGCTACCATAAGCGTAAATGGTGGTGAAACGTGGAGCAGTTGGTATAATCAGCCTACCGCACAATTATATCATGTAAGTGCTGATAATGCTTTTCCATACAATGTCTATAGCGGTCAGCAGGAAAGCGGTTCGGTTGGTATAGCCTCAAGAGGCAATGATGGTGAAGTTACTTTCAGAGACTGGCATCCTGTGGGCGCTGAAGAATATGGTTATGTTGCGCCGGATCCGTTAAACTCCAACATCGTTTATGGCGGTAAGATTTCCAGGTATAACAAATTAACAGGACAAACACAGGACATTGCACCGGAGGCTTTACGAAGTGGCAAGTACCGTTTTGTCCGCACTGAACCTGTTCTCTTCTCTCCCATTGATCATAAAACATTATACTTTGCCGGAAATGTTTTGTTCAAAACAATAGACGGCGGTAATACCTGGCAGGTGATCAGTCCCGATCTTTCGCGAGAGAAATCGGATATACCGTCAAGTGTTGGTATATATATAAACGATGCGACGAAGGCTATGCATCGAAGAGGTGTTATCTATTCGGTTGCTCCATCGCCGATTGATATCAATACCATTTGGGTAGGAACAGATGATGGATTAATTCATGTAACAAAAGATGGCGGCAAAACCTGGAAAAATGTAACTCCTCAGGAGATTACCTCATGGAGTAAAATATCAATGATCGATGCTGGTCATTTTGATATTAATACCGCTTACGTGGCAGTAAACAGGTTCAGATGCGATGACTTATTTCCATACATTTATGTGACACATGATGGTGGTGCAACGTGGCACAAGATTGTCAGCGACCTTCCTGCAGAGCCGATCAATGCAGTGAGAGAAGATCCGAAAAAGAAAGGATTATTATTTGCAGCATCGGAAACGCAAACGTATGTTTCTTTCAATGATGGTCAAAACTGGCAATCACTTCGTTTAAATATGCCTGCGACTTCTGTTCGTGATCTTATCATTAAAGATAATGATCTTGTGGTAGCTACACACGGAAGAGGCTTTTGGATATTGGATGATATTGCTCCGCTTCGTCAGATTGATCGTTCAACTTCACGAAAAAATATTTTATTTAAGCCGTCCACTGCCATTCGTGTTCGTTGGGATATGAATACTGATACACCATTACCGCCTGATGAACCAGCCGGACAAAACCCTCCTGACGGTGCTATCATTGATTATTATTTAAAAGATAAAACTAACGGTGAGGCCGTACTCGAAATTTCAGACAGCAAAGGAAATCTTGTGAGACGTTACAGCAGCAATGATACTTTATACAGTATTCCGCAGGTTGATATCCCCTTGTATTGGATACGTCCGCAACAAATTTTATCAGCAGAACCAGGTTCACACCGGTTTATATGGGACATGCATTATACGCCGCAAAATGTGCCGGCATCGTACCCAATGACAGCAATTTATAAAAATACGCCTCCTTCATATACATCTCCGTGGGTGATGACGGGAAATTATACAGTTAAGCTTGTGGTAGACGGTGAGACTTTTACACAACCATTGATCATTAAGATGGATCCAAGGGTGAAGACATCGTTAGCAGATTTGCAGAAGCAACATGACCTTTCGTTATTATGTTATCAGGGGCAAATGAGCATCTCAGAAATATTATCTCAGATTGCAAATGTGAAAAACAAATTAGCGGAACAGATGAAAGATACAAATGGCAGTCAATTGAATGAATTAAAAAATATTGAAGCTGATTTGGACGGATTCTCCATATCGAAGCCATACAGCAAGTCAAAAACTTTTGAACAATTGAGTGGCCAGTTTGGTGGGCTGATGGGCCGTCTGCAGGAATCAGATAATGCGCCCGCAAAAAATGTTATTAAAGCAGTAGCAGAAACTGAAAAAAACTTTCAGGAGCTCAATGCACGCTGGATGAAAATAACTTCGAGATTTTTAAAATGATTTTCCGGTGATAAGAAAGAGATTGAATCAGAGCGAAGTCATAACCCAAAATTATGAAGCCACATTGGCTTCAACCTGCTTTTTATTTTTCACTACCGGCAGGCAGAAATAAAAAATACTTCCTTCATCCTCGAGGCTTGTAAACCATATCTTTCCGTGGTGCCTGGTGACAATTTCTTTAGCTATAAAAAGTCCGAGACCGAGACCAGGAAAGGTGTGCATATTTTTATCGGTAGCCCGGTAGAATTGTTCAAATACGCGTCCCTGGTCACTTTCATGAATTCCGCAACCAAAATCCTGAACAGAGCATGTTACTTTGTTTCCGTCGGTTTCGCTTCTTACAATAATCAGGGGAGAATCCGGACAATATTTTATGGCGTTATTCAGGAGATTACTCAGCACCTGGCTTATCCTTTCCCTGTCGCCAAATATTTGTGCGGGCGGATTTTGCTCAATAACAATCTTGTGAGAAGAATGACTCACCTGAACTTCCTCCACGGTAGCCTTTATCAACTCATCAAGTTGGAAAAGTTGATTATTGTAAACCAGCTTCCCATTTTGAATTTTTGTTGTGTCGAGAAGATCATTGATCAAATGGGTTAGTTTATCTACCTGCAAATCCATTTTTGCATACATGCTTTCCTTTTTTGCATCTCCCCGTTCGTGCGCTTCCTGCTGCAAGAGCTGGGTATAGGCCTTTAAAGAAGTAACCGGCGTTTTTAACTCGTGGCTGGCAATGCTCAGGAAGTCATCTTTTCTTCTCATTAATTCGAGCGTCTGTTCCTGCACCTTGTCTTTTTCCAAAGTAAGTTTATACAAATCCTCTTTCATCTTTTGCAGCGAATTACCCAACACATCCTGGTCGCTTCGCGGACTCACCGGTACATTGAAATTACCTGCGCCAATGGCATTAGCCGCAGTAGCGAGCTCCTTATTATTCTTATCAATCTGTAAGATGGAATCAGAAAGGCTGCCCATCACATCATCGGGCATATTTTGAATTTCAAGGTCACTATTCCCCAGCGAAATTTTGTGAGCGGCTGTTTTTATCTCGTTCAACATTCTGGTAATGACCCTTAGCGTGTAAAACACAAACGCGATGACGAATACAATAGCGGTCAGGAGAAATACGAGCGTTCTGTTCTTTGACTTCACTTCGCCCTTAAAGATTTCGTTCATGCCTTCTTCTGACTTTTGCCACAAATCCACCTGGAGGAGTTTAAGTTGGTGAAGTCCCTGGGTAGACAGCTCCCACCAGTATTCCGCAGAATAATTGCTGTCAATTCGATGCGTTTGAAATGTTTTGTCGATATAGGTAAGCACCGGTCGTAGATATGGCGAATCCTTTTCCGCTTCGTAACGGGCTACTGAAGTCTTTGATGCCTTTATCAAAAATTCTCTTTCATAACTTTTATAGATTGAATAATTGGAGGTATTCTTGGATACTTTTTCTGTCGCAAACTCCCGGTTATACAACACCCGGTAAATGTCAGTCCGAATAATACTCAGGTAGATGAGCATTTCAAAAAGCATCTTTTGAGACGTCAGATCCGTATAAACGGGCTGCAGGTAAATATTGCTGACCGAAGAAATCGGGTTGAGTGAATTGAGTCGCAGGATGAGGTTCGTATAAAATGACATGATAGAATCCGGCGGATATCTTGAATTCCTGTCAAGGGCCTTACGCACAGAATCTAACTTGTTCAAAAAAGTATATTGTGTAAAATTCCTGAGATCAGGATCATCACTTCTTTCAAGATTCGTAATAAGGGTGTCGGTAAGCGGTTGTTGAATGGTAAGTCTGCCAAAACTGTCTTTTTTCAACGCATACTCATAGCTGAATTTTCTCTCCCGTTCCAATTGGTAAATCAAATTGGAAATATTACCTGCTTCGTGAATATGCTCAATATGGTCGCGGACAATATTTACCCTTATCTTCTTTTCTATGTACAATTGCCCGGCAATATAAACGAGGAAGAGTACCGGGATAAGACCTATCAGCAAAAGTTTTATTGAAAGCGGCAGCTTTCGGAAAAAGGAATCCATGCTTCGGAGGACTTAGTTAACGACAATCTTTCATGATAAAGTTACGCTATAACGCAAAATAAATTTCGCACTTTTCGTGTGAGAAGTACAATTATTCCTCAAATACCAAACAGAAAGATGCCGGAAAAAAATTGCAATGCGCTAAAATTCACAAACTTTATCGAAGTCAATTCATTTACTACCTTTACGGAACTTTTAAAATTAAATTGGATTTAAATGAAAAGAAAATTAGTGATGCTTCCGTTGTTGTTTATTTTGGCAGCCTGTGGAGGTAATAGCAGCGAAAGCTCCACCTCTTCCACATCTGCCGCCACAGACACAACTTCATCTGCGGCCGGTACAGGCAGCGACCTTTCTTCCAATCCCGACTATCAAAAAGGATTGGCGCTTGCTTCCAAATCAAATTGCTTCACCTGCCACAAAGTAAATGAAAAATTGATTGGGCCCGCTTATGCAGATGTAGCAAAAAAGTATGCCGGCAATGACACGGCCATTACTTACCTTGCACATAAAATTATCAAAGGAGGCAGTGGTGTATGGGGCAGCGTAGCAATGACGCCACACCCTGAACTCAGCGAGGCAGATGCTGAACAAATAGTGAAATATATTTTACTCCTGAAGTAGTAAATCCGGTATTGTAAGCATATCTGCAATAAAGCCTGCAAAAGCAGGCTTTATATTTTCTCTGGATTATTTTGTAAGAAGAATGTGGAACTATAAACACATCACCCCATTTAAATTCCGGCGCTCTGGTTATTCTTTACAGTCGGAATGCTGAAATAGAATGTACTTCCCTCATCTTCCCTGCTCTTCAGCCACATTTTCCCTTTGTGGGCGGCAATCACTTCTTTAGCTATGAAAAGACCAAGCCCAAGCCCGGGAGAAGCATGCGTATTATAGTCATCAACCCGGTAAAATTCTTCAAAGATGCGATGATGATGTTGCTTACCTATACCTCCTCCAAAGTCCTGAACAGAACATACTACCCTACCCTCCACCATTTCGCTTCGCACAAGGATCAACGGGACATCGGGACAAAACCGGATCGCATTATTCAAAATAATCCCGAGCACCTGAGCAATTCGTTCACGATCGCCGAATACCGATACCGGGGGATTTTTTTCAATAACAATTTGGTGCGAAGGATGACGCTGCTGTATTTCTTCAACCGTATTTTGTATTATCCTGTCAAAATGAAAATTATGATGGTGATAAGTCAGTTTCCCGTTTTGAATTTTTGTAGTATCCAAGAGGTCATTCACCAGCTGATTCAGTTTATCAACCTGCATATCCATTTTTGCATACATACCCTCTTTTGTTATATCTCCTTTTTCATGCGCATCGGTTTGCAGCAAGTTCGTATATGCTTTTAGCGATGCTACTGGCGTTTTCAACTCGTGAGTTGCTACACTGAGATAATCCTCTTTCCATTTCAGCATATCATCTATTTCTGCCCGTACTTTATCTTTTTCCAACATCAATTTTATTAAATCCTCTTTCATCTTCTGAGTCAACCTGCCAGGCTGTTCCTTATCGTTTGCGGCATCGGCCAAAATATTGATTTTTTCTGCACCATTTTTCTGTGGTACAGGAGCAAACCTTTCGTGGTAGGAATTATCGCCCTGATGAGGCTGTACGACCCTGTCGCCAGGATCGATCGGCGTACTTAGTATTTCGGGCTCAATCGCAGGTTTATTTTGAATATCTGGAACCTCATCTTCATGAATAATTTCTTTAACCGGCAATTTTGGTGTCTTTGAAATCTCATAGATAAGAAAAGCCAAATACAATGCAATTAATACCGCACTGATCACAGTTCCCAAAAGAATAAGGAAGGCATCATTTTTCGATTGGAGTTCGCTTTCGTATCCCTGCTCTATAAATGCCTCCGATTTCTGCAATGACGCATCTTGCTCATTCTGTAAAATTTTCATCGCCTTTGCCGACGACTGTCGCCATGCTTCCGCTGAATAGATACTGTCAACCTGATGACTAACAAATATTCTGTCGATAAAAGCGAGTATCGGGCGTACCTCCCGGGATCCTTTTTGCCACAAATATGAGCCGGCCATTTCCTTCGATGCTGTTGACAAAAATTCTTTTTCAATCTGTTTATACGATGAATAGCCGGAACGATACGCCGCCAGTCTATCGTATCCCGGTTCATTAGAATGGAGTGCACCGTAAATATGGGTGCGAAGCTCATCGAGCCGGATAAGCATTTCAAGAAGCGTATGCTGGGCAGTCAAATCTTTGTTAGGAGATCCGGTGGTATCATCACCAACGAAAGCGAATGAATTTATTTGGCTGAGTTCTCCTATCAGGCTCGTATACTTTGTCATTACCGAATCTGCCGGGTAGCCATAAACCGACTCTACTTCATCTCGCAATGACGTTAGCTTTTTCTTGAAAGTATATTGATCCACATTTTTAAAATCGGGAGCATTGCCCAAAGACAGCTTTTGAAAGAGCATGTTGGTAACTGGCCATTGAAGAAGTACCTTGCTGAAACTATCTCGTGTAATCACAAACTTATAGCTGGCGTTTCTTTCAATTTCAAACTGGTATATTAATTTAGAAATATCGTCTGCTTCCTCAATATGCCTGATATGGTCCTGCGTGATTGCTGCCTTTGACTTTTTTTCCACATATGATTTGCTTTTAAAATATATGAGCACCAACACGGCGATAAAGCCTGCCAGCAAAAGTATTATAGAAAGTGGAAACCTTTTTTGGAACGTAGTCATGTGCCACTGTACTTGGTTAGGGACATAGTTTGATCTTACCATACTTGTAACGTAATTTTCCCATATTTCGTGTGGAAAGGCTACGAATCTGCTAAAGTCAGGATAGATGAGCGGTCGACGCGACAAAGCTGCCAGACCGCGAAAGGCAAAGCGTATATTTGACGGGCTGCATTTGTAATGCAAAAATGATTCGTAAACTTTGTTCGAATTCTATCATTTTTAAAACGTGGATTTAGAAAAAACCACCGGATTCCGGGTAATTAATGACTGGCTATCTTCGAGAGGCTTTGTCCCCTTTTCGTTTCAAAAAGAAACATGGGATCATATTGTCAACAAAAAATCAGGACTCGTGAATGCGCCTACTGGTTGTGGCAAAACCTTTTCCGTATTTCTAGGAGCACTAATAGATTTCATCAACGAACATCCCAAACATTATAAATCCAAATCGAAAAACGGGTTACAACTTTTGTGGATTACTCCTTTGCGTGCGCTTGCCACAGATATCGGCAGAGCAATGGAAGAAGTGATTGATGAGTTAGGCATGAACTGGAAAGTCGGAATCCGTAACGGCGATACAAGTGTGGCTGAACGGCAAAGACAAAAAAAGCAGGCTCCCGAGGTTTTAATTATCACGCCCGAAAGTCTTCACCTGCTGTTTGCCCAAAAAAACTATCCGGAGTTTTTCAAAACTTTAAAAATAATTGCTGTTGATGAATGGCACGAACTTCTCGGCAGCAAGCGTGGCGTGCAGGTGGAACTGGCGATATCGAGACTCGCGATTTGTCAGTGGTTAGCGGTAAGTGGTCAGCCGTCAATTGTCAAAGATCGACAGTCAATGGTAAATCATAAATCGAAAGTCGTAGATCACAATTTATCTGTATGGGGTATCAGTGCTACTATCGGCAACCTGCAGCAGGCAAAAGAAGTATTGCTTGCCCCAATTGCGCATAGGCATGTCCGTTATGACGCGTCATTTGGCGAGACCGTCACAGCACAAATAGAAAAACCTATTGATATCGAATCTGTTTTTCCTGATGAAATTGAAAAATTTCCATGGGCAGGGCATTTGGGCATTAAGCTGATCCACAAAGTGATTCCCATCATCATGAAGAGCAAAACTACTTTGATCTTCATCAATACAAGAGGCATGAGCGAAATGTGGTATCAGTCATTGCTCACGGCCTGCCCCGACCTTGCAGGCGCTATTGCATTACATCACGGAAGCATCGAACAGGAATTGAGAAGCTGGGTAGAAGAAAATTTGCACACGGGAAAATTGAAAGCGGTGGTTTGTACCGCAAGTCTTGACCTTGGAGTGGATTTTCGTCCTGTTGAAACTGTGATACAGGTCGGTTCTCCCAAGGGCGTTGCAAGATTTTTGCAAAGAGCAGGCCGAAGCGGGCACCGGCCGGATGAGGTCAGTAAGATCTACTTTTTACCCACTCACTCACTCGAGTTGATGGAAGCGGCAGCATTGAAAGAAGCTACTCAACGTAAGTTGATTGAAAATCGTGAACCGAGGATGCTATGCTTTGATGTATTGATACAATATCTCAGCACACTTGCTATTTCAGATGGCTTTGATCCGGATCAGATTTTTGAAGAAATAAAAACAACTTTTTGTTATAAAGATATAACGTTGGATGAGTGGATACAGATCGTCCAATTTACAACCGGCGGTGGCAACGCCTTACATCAATATGATGATTATAAAAAAATCGAAATCATTGATGGATTATATAAGATTCGAAACAGGCGTATAGCCATGCGACACCGGATGCACATCGGCACTATCGTGAGCGACCCGATGATCAAAGTAAAATTTGTAGGCGGTGGTTACATTGGCGTTATCGAAGAATGGTTTATTGCAAAATTGCAACCAGGCGATGCATTCACCTTTGCCGGAAGAAATCTTGAATTTGTGATGGTAAAGGACATGACCGCATTAGTCCGAAAATCGAATCAAAAAAAATCTATTATTCCAAGCTGGCAGGGTGGCCGGATTCCATTGACCGCCAATCTTGGATTTATGCTTCGCAAAAAATTTGATGAAGCAGGAATTTTGAATTCAGTTTCAAAAAAACAGAGTGCAGGTATCAATGTTGAAGACGAGATTAAAATTTTGACGCCATTGTTTCAGTTGCAAAAATCTTTGTCACATATTCCCAAGCAAAATGAGTTATTGATTGAACACATTGAAACCAATGATGGATTTCATTTATTTGTATTTCCTTTTGAAGGGCGCCTTGTACACGAAGCGATGGCAGCGGTTTTGGCATACCGAATTAGCCGCATTACACCGATCACCTTTTCGATCGCGATGAACGATTATGGATTCGAATTATTAAGTGATCAACCAATACCATTAGATGATACTAATTGCTATGAATTATTTTCGCCGGAGAATTTATTAACTGACATACAGAAAAGCTTAAATAGTGTAGAAATGGCAAAGCGAAAATTCAGGGACATTGCGGTAATAGGCGGATTGATATTCCAGGGCTTTCCGGGTGAACAAAAGAAAGCAAGACATTTGCAATCATCAGCATCATTGCTTTTCAATGTTTTTTCAGAATATGAGCCGGACAATCTCCTGCTGCGTCAATCATACAATGAAGTGATGGAACAACAAATGGAAGAACAACGGCTGCGGGATATGCTGGAACGTATTCAAAAAAGCAACATTATCATTACATTTCCGGAGAGGCTTACTCCATTTTGTTTTCCGATAAAAGTGGACAGTATGCGTGAAAACCTTACTTCAGAAAAGTTAGAAGACAGGGTAAAAAAAATGCAGATGCAGTTGGAGAAATGACACCAGATTATCTAAACAAATTGGACGAATTAAAATAGTTAGCAATTAAACTACTTAACCATCAAACAATTAAATTAATCAACCAATCAACTGATTAACCAGTTAATCAATCAACCAATAATCACTTGCACACACCGCATAAATTAACCCTCCACAAACAAACGCTCTGGCTTTCACCCGCGCGATGTATCTATTGGGAAGAAGAAGAGGCATTGATACTTTCGGACCTTCATTTTGGGAAAAGCGGGCATTTCAGGAAAGAGGGAATTGGAATTCCTCAGAAAATCTTCAAGGAAGATCTGCAGCGTTTATTTACCCAAATACAATTTTTCAAACCTAAAATCTTACTGATTGCAGGAGATATGTTTCATAGCCAAGCAAACAAAGAAATTGAATTATTTCTGAAATGGAGAAAAGACATTCCTTCGGTAGAATTCTTTCTGATCAAGGGCAATCATGATATTTTGTCTGACAGGTTTTATGAAGAAGCAAATATCAGGGTTGAAGAAAAGAAATTACCGATAAAAAATTTTTGTTTCATTCATGACATTGAGTCTGATTTTAATAATGAAGAAAATAACTTTGTCTTTGCAGGGCACTTTCATCCGGGAATACGAATTGACGGCGCCGGTAAACAATCGGTGATGCTGCCCTGTTTTTATTTCAGCAAAAGGTTCGCAGTGCTGCCGGCTTTCAGCATGTTTACTGGGCTGTATAAGATGCACCCCAAAAAAGGCGATAAAGTATTTCTGCTGGTAGAAAATAAGATTGTCAGCCTATAGTATAACTTTCTTTCAGACTTTCCTTCTTTTCATTTCTTTTTTGATCAACGCAAGTTCCCGGCCTGTTTGTCCGCTCACGGAAGTATTTTCCTGTGCCCTTCTCATCAGGTAAGAGATCACATCTTTTATGGGGCCAAAAGGTAAATATTTCGTTGCATTAAATCCTTCTTTCGCGAGGTTGAAAGTAATATTATCGCTCATGCCATACAATTGGGAAAACCAGACATGATCACTATCTGCACTCACTCCGTTGCGTTGCATGAGTTGGGTTGCCAAGGAATTGCTGAACTCATTATGAGATGCCACGATTAAAGAAATTCTGTCAATATGCAGCATACAAAATTCCAGGCAGGCATTATAATCATTATCCGTATGCTCTTTGTCCTTTTGAATAGGTGATTGGTATCCTAATTCTTCTGCCCGCTTTCTTTCTTTTTCCATATACGCTCCGCGAACAGGTTTCATGCCGAGTAAAAAATTATTTCTTACAGATGCTTCATAACTATCTTTTAAGAATTGTAATCTGTCATGCCTGTATAGCTGAATCGTATTATAGATAACAACTTTATTTGTATTGAATTGCTGCATCATCTGCATCACCAATGCATCCACAGGATTTTGGATCCAGCTTTCTTCCGCATCTATCAGCACACCGGTATCGCTCTCTGCCGCCACTTTACAAATACTTTCAAGTCTTGAAACTACCCTTTGCCATTCCTTTTTTTCGTCATCAGTCAATTTATTTGTGGCAATAACTCCGTTTAATATCTCACTGTAATCCGCAGCCGAATGTAATTTTTCAAGTAATGCAAATCTTGCCAGGCCGGTGGGTTTAATGCTCATAAACGGCACATGCGGCTGAGTTGCTGCGTACCTGATTACTTTTATAAACTGGTCTCTCGCCCGATCAAAATTTTCTTCGCCCTCTTTACCCTCCACACCATAGTCAAGTATGATCTGCACGTGAAAAGGATCAAGCTTTGAAACAACATTAGATGTTTCTTCGAGCGTTTCACCACCCACAAACTGGCTGAAGATGGTATTTCGAACCAAGCCCCTTATCGGGAAATGTATTCTAATAAGTAATGGGGTGATTCTCGTTCCGATTTTTACCAATAAAGTTTTGGCCATGGTGGAGAAAAGGAAATTGGCTTTTTTAAGATCCTTGTCCGATTTATATGCAAAAGCAACTTCTGTGTTTTCGAAAGAAAGTGTGTCCATAATTGTTTGCCGAAATTCACAAATCGCCGACGAATCTCCAAAAAATTCACAAAGGATATCTCTAAAAACCTATTCTTTGATTAAAACCGCCGCCTTAATTCTACTCAAAAGGAGTAAACAACGTAGGCTTTTAAAGATGGCTAAATGATTGACTGCTATCTTTGCAAAAATTTTTTCTGAAATGGAAGCAAAAAAACCTTCGGAAAGTTTAATCTTAATGACGGAACTGGTTTTACCAAACGACACCAATCTCTTTGGAAATCTTATGGGTGGCCGACTCATGTATTGGATGGACATTGCAGCCGCTCTGTCAGCCACAAAGCATTGCAATGCGCCTGTTGTAACGGCCTCTGTGGACAATATTTCTTTCGAAAGCCCTATTAAGCTGGGAAATGTGGTGCATATTGAAGCAAAAATTTCACGCGCATTCAACTCGAGTATGGAAATACATATGAATGTGTGGGGCGAAGATATGCGCCAACAATATCGATATAAAAGCAACCAGGCATTTTATACGTTCGTAGCGCTCGATCCAAATGGAAAGCCAAAACAAGTGCCACACGTGGAGCCTGAAACAGACGATGAAAGGACATTATTTGAAAGTGCATTAAGAAGAAGACAGCTAAGATTAATACTCGGCGGCAAAATGAAACCGGAAGATGCGGCGGAGCTGAAGGCCTTGTTTAAGAAGGATGATTGATTTGTGCATTGGTTGATTAGTCTATTGGCGTAATTTTTCTGACAGAAAGAAAGCCATTGTTTGAGGAATTAGTATAATCAATTCTATTTGTCAATTGCAGTTATCAGATGATGTTTGCTCATCATCATAAACTTTTTGCTTTGCTCAATGGCATCCATCACTTTTTCAAGAATCGCTTCAACGCTTTCCTCATAGGTGAATTGCAATGGTTCTTTAAACCGCACATTCAATAAAGTACCTCTCTTTTTAAATTTTAGTCCTTTTTTGTTGAAGGCCCGCCAAAAACCGTTGATAACAACCGGTATCACTACCGGTTTGTAACTTTTGATAATGAACGCGGTTCCTTTTCTTCCCGGTGCAAAGGGTTTTGTAGTGCCCTGCGGAAAAGTAATCACCCAATTATTTTCCAATGCTCTCCCAATCTTTCTTGTGTCGGCCGGATCCAGTCCCCTCCTGACTTCTTTTCCTTCGGCGCGCCAGGTCCGCTTCACTGTAATGGCACCCGCCCACGTAAATAACTTGCTGATAAAGCTGCTTCGCATCGTTTCGGCAGCAGCTACATAATAAACCCTGGTAAAGGGGTTCAAAAGATAAAATGGAATTCCCAGTTTGTTCTGCCTTCTCCATTTTACCGCGCAAAAAATATGGAGAAAGGTGATCACATCCGCAAAGTAGGTCTGGTGATTACTCACAAACAACACATTCTTTTTCGGAAGATTTTTAAAATTTTCTGTTCCTGAAATTTTAATCCGATTGATAATAGCCAGCCCGGGATACGAAATGATTCCCACAAAAAAATAGACTATGGATTTTACAATCCGGGGTCTCTTCAAGCTATCGAGCCATTTTTTCATGGGTCTATTTTGGTAAAAATTAATGCAATATAGGAAAATCGGCATTTCAATATTACATCTTCGCGGTGGGCGCCACAAGCGCTATTCCTCAATAAGGTATAAAAGAATTGCCAAAGACCGATGTTGCCTCCCTGCAACGTTTTACCAGAATTGGTTTTCGTTTATGCAACTAATCTCTTTACCATGAAAAAATATTATGTTTTAATCGCGGGAGCTTCCCGTTTGAACATTATGCATTGTAAAAAGCAGGAAGCATCGTGTAGCTTTACTGAGCTATGGCAACTGCTTCAAACTCCTTATTTTGGTGAGCCATTGGATATTAAGTTTACAAGTACTGACTCTGGCTATATACTCGGTGTTGAAATAAAACATGTTAGTGGTTCTATTTATAACATTCTCACTAAGACTGACGATGGTGGTAATACCTGGCAATCTATTGCTTACATCGGTCATAAATTCCTGACTGATACCAGCTACGGAGTCATGAGCAGCATCTATGTTTCGCCCTTTAATTCCGACATTCTCTTTTCCGGAAGAAATAATCTATTGCGATCATAGGATGGTGGCCTACATTGGCAAATAACAGATTCCCTTTTAAATCAGGCTTTCCCAGTATTTCTTTGATGCGGCTAATGGAATAGGAGCAAGTGCCTGGGACATTAGCTCAACGGCAGATAGCGGCTTCCACTGGAATAAAATTCTTTCTAATATTTCCATTAATAAAATTCAATTCACCAGCAAGGAGACGGGTTATGCCAGTTTCGGTGCCGAAAGTATCGGGTTTGCCGGCGGTTCATTTGCAGAGGGAATTATTTTAAAAACTATCGATAGTGGTAATACCTAGCAACAGCTTAATTATCCTCGGATACCTGCTTATAGGAACAAAGAGCAGACTTCTGCAATAACCGGATTAACTTTTATAAATGATAAAGTCGGGTTTGTGTCTACCAACAACGATTGGGGCACTTATACCGGTAGCGCTATTTGCAAAACTATCGATGGCGGCGGTAACTGGGAGATTATTGACAGTATGCTTCTGCCTGAATTTGGGTACGTACAAGATCTTTATATGAAGAACGAAAAGGAAGGCTTTTTCAGTTCTATTCCGGTATTTTCATACCACCGACGGCTGCAAAACCTGGCAAAAAGAACATCCTGCCGGTGTAGGCTTTCTTAGCTTTCCTGATGAACATACAGGATATGCTGTGGACGCCGGCGGGAGTGTTTTCAAACGTATCTTTTAAGAAACAGGCATAGCCCTGAAAGAACGCTTTAACTGGCGTCAGCTTAGGAGAAAGGCAGGATTTTTGAGACTTTGATCCGCCAATAAAATGCTTCTCAAATCGATTATTTTGCTACCTTTGCGCTCCCAAAACAATTGGGTAAATTAATATTATTTTTTAACCAAATGCTGATAAGCGGGATTCTTCGTAAAAGGATACAGCAATAAAAAAAGTACCTGCGAATCAATAATGGATACACAGAATACAGAAACCAGTGCTAACGCACAGGAAGTGACCATGGAAAACCACCCGGAAACCACTACAGAAGTTTCCGCTACTCCTGCCGAACCTCAGACCCCTAGCGCTCACGACGATTTTGACTGGAGTGTTGATAAGAGAAATGTGACCACTTACAACAAGGAAGAGAAAGAGCGGTACGACCAGGCTTACGAGAAAACCTTCAAACAGATCAACGACAACGAGTTGGTGACAGGAACAGTTGTTGGCATGACAAAAACAGACGCGGTAATAAATATTGGCTTCAAAAGTGATGGCCTCGTTCCTCTGAATGAATTTCGCGACATGCCCAACATGAAAGTAGGTGATGAAGTGGAAGTGATGGTGGCAGAAAAAGAGGACCGCGACGGGAATCTGCATCTCAGTCGCAGACAGGCCCGTACCACCCGCGCATGGGAAAAAATCGTCGAAATGCACAAGACAGGCGAGATTGTAAAAGGCCTCGTTACCAGCAAAACAAAAGGCGGCTTGATCGTAGACGTATTTGGAATGGAAACATTCTTACCAGGCTCGCAGATTGACGTAAAACCAGTGACCGATTATGATCAATTTGTTGGCAAAACAATGGAGTTCAAAGTCGTGAAGATCAATGAGGCTATCAAGAACGCGGTTGTTTCGCACAAGGCGCTTATTGAAAGTGATATCGAACAACAGCGCGCTGAAATTATCGGCAAACTGGAAAAAGGACAAGTATTGGAAGGAACTATTAAAAACATTACAGACTTCGGTGCATTCCTTGACCTTGGTGGATTGGATGGATTGCTGTACATCACCGACATTAGTTGGGGGCGTATCAATCATCCGAGCGAAGTACTGAAGCTTGATCAAAAGCTAAACGTGGTAGTGCTGGATTTTGATGATGATAAAAAACGTATCAGCCTTGGTTTAAAACAGCTTACTCCACACCCATGGGATACATTGCCTGAAAATATCAAGGAAGGGGAAATTGTAAAGGGTAAAGTAGTAAATATAGAAGATTACGGTGCATTCCTCGAAATATTACCGGGCGTAGAGGGCCTTGTACACGTAAGTGAAATTACATGGGCAAATACACCCATCAATGCCAAAGAATTCTTCAAGCTGGGTGATGAGTATGAAGCCAAAGTGGTAACGCTGAGCAAGGAAGATCGCAAAATGAGTCTTTCCATTAAACAAATGACGGAAGATCCATGGAATGCTATTGAAACAAGATTCCCTGAAGGAAGCAAGCACACCGGCCTCGTAAAGAACATCACTCCTTATGGTGTGTTTGTGGAACTGGCTCCAGGTATTGGCGGAATGATCCATATCAGTGACCTGAGCTGGTTGAAACGTTTCAACAACCCCAATGAATATACGAAAGTGGGTAACGAAATTGAAGTAGTGATTATGAGCATCGATAAGGAAAATCGTAAACTGCAACTCGGCCACAAACAAATAGAAGAAGACCCGTGGAATTCGCTTGAGGAGACATTCCCTGTCGGAAGCATTCATGACGGTGTTATAACAAGGAAAGATGACAAGGGCGCAACGGTTCAACTTCCATATGGCCTTGAAGGATTTGCTCCTGCACGTCATTTGAGAAAGGAAGACAATTCATTCCTCAACCTGGATGACACTGCGAAGTTTATGGTGATTGAGTTTGACAGGAATGACAAAAAAATCATCCTGAGCCACAGCCGCGTTTGGGAACAGATAAAATCTGACGAAAGAAATGCCGAGATGAAAGATAAGAGAGCAGAAGCAGAAAGCACCAAAAGAGCCGTAAGAAATATCCAGAGTAAAGTTGAAAAAACAACGCTGGGCGATTTAGGTGTACTGGCAGATCTTAAAAAGAAGATGGATAGCGAAGGAGAATCGTCAAAAGAAAAAGCAGCAAAGGCCGAATCTAAAAAGAAAAAGGCACAGGCTGAACAACCTGAGTCTAATACTGCACCTACCGAAACAGAAGATAAAGCAAAGGACACAGAAGATGCAGAATAAATAGATTTTTCATTTTGAAATCCCGCAACCTGGTTTGCGGGATTTTTTATTATACAGGAAATGTCAAATATGATCCCCCGGTGTCGCCTCAAATGTGGATCAAAATCTACAACGGCGGGTATTATGTACTTGTAACACAATGTCAAATGAATGGTATAGTTTATGTGGCACTACTGGAAAACTTTCAATGTGAGAATCTCACTAGGGACAAAACAGTAATGTCGTTCGATAAATCCAGATTAATCACCTTCACTCTAATTGCTATCCTGATAATATGCAGTGTTATATTATTAGTGTTGATACTTTCATAAGTATTGAGAGAAGCCCGCAAGATGCCCGATTGCTTTGGCAGAGAGGTAACCGCTCGTCCAGGCGTGTTGAAAATTATAGCCGCCTGTAATTCCATCTACGTCCATTATTTCACCTGCAAAAAATAAGTTCGAAATGATTTTGCTTTGCATGGTTAAGGCATCAATTTCATTCAGATTAATTCCGCCCGCAGTCACAAATTCTTCTCTGAATGTTGTCTTCCCATTTATCAAAAATTGCTGCGAACATAGTTGCCTCGCCAACCTGTTTTGTTGTTTGGAGGAAATATCTGCCCAACGCAAGTCTGAGTCAATTTCGCAATGATTAATTTCATATTCCCAAAATCGTTGTGGCAGGCGAAAAGGATTTTGATTGATGATCTTTCTTGAAGAAATTTCGCTTCTTATAGCTTTCAGCTTTTTGATCATGGAAGTTTCACTGTATTGGCTGACCCAATTTACCGAAACAGTAAAATTATATCCCATAGATGCAAGTTTTCTTGCTGCAAAGGAAGAAAGCTTCAAAACTGCAGGTCCACTCAATCCCCAATGGGTAATTAAAACGGGACCATTTTGAGAAATCTTTGTTCCGTTTAATTTGATTGTTACATTCTCAATTGAAATTCCCATTAATTGCGTGATATCATTGCCCGGAATATTAAATGAAAAAAGTGAAGGAACGGGTTTTTCAAAGCTATGACCGAGGTCAGCAATCCATTTATATTGATGCTCTTTGGAATAACCCCCACAGGCCACACACACAAAATCTGCAACCATCTTTTCTCCGCCACTCAATTCGACATCGAATTGCTTATTAGTCAGTGCCACTACTTTCCCAACTTCCCGATTCATTAGTATCTGCACTTGATTACTGTTGGCTTCTTGCAATAAACATCTAATGATGGTATCAGATGAATCGCTTTCCGGGAATATGCGTCTGTCAGCCTCGGTTTTCAGTTGCACACCTCTGGTGCCAAACCATTCGATCGTATCAGTTGTAAAAAAATTATGAAACGATTGCTTTAGAAACTTTCCTCCTCTAGGGTAATTCTTCACCATTTCTGCAATGGCAAAGGTGGCATTTGTGACATTGCATCTGCCTCCACCACTTACTTTTACTTTGCTCAGAACTTTGTTACTTTTTTCCAGTATAACCACGTCGAGGTTTTTATTGGCTGTGTTAACAGCACAAAAAAATCCCGCTGCTCCACCTCCAATAACTATGAGCTTTTTCTTTTGCATGAAAGTGCAATGCGAAAATGATTCAGGATAAAAATTAAATGAAATTAACTATAATGAAGCAATGCATCAATAATAATCAGAACACAAATATTTATTCGCTTTTTCAGCGGCTTCAATTTTATCAAATGAAGAAAGTATGTCCGCTTTATCCTTTTGTACAAACACTGTATGTTCATAATGAGCAGAAGGCATGCCATCTTTGGTACGAATGGTCCATCCGTCTGCGTCGCTGTACACATTCCTTTTTCCGAGGTTAATCATGGGTTCAATTGCAATGACCAACCCCTCACGAAGTTTCACGCCACTTCCCCTTTTTCCGTAATTAGGCACCTGTGGATCTTCATGAAGATTTCTTCCAAGTCCATGTCCTACTAATTCCCGAACGATTCCGTAGCCGTTCAGGTATTCCGTATGCTCCTGCACTGCATAAGAAATGTCTCCCACCCTGTTACCGGCAACTGCTTTTGCAATTCCTTTATATAAAGACTCTTTGGTTATCCGCAACAATTTTTTTACATCATCATTTATTGGCACTAACGCCAACGTATACGCACTGTCGCCGTGAAAGCCATTTTTGTATGCACCAACATCGAGGGACACAATATCTCCTTCTTTCAATAGGTCATTATTAGGAAAACCATGTACCACCGCGTCATTCACAGAAATACAACAGGCAAACGGGTAGCCGCGGTAATTCTTAAAGGAAGGTGTTGCGTTATGGTCGCGAATAAATTGCTCAGCCAGGTCATTTAAGTACATTGTAGAAATACCCGGCTTGATCACTTTGGCAATTTCAGCAATCGTATCATTTACTAGCAGGCAGCTTTCGCGTACCAGCTCTGTTTCTTCTTTAGTTTTATAAATAATCATTTGATCAAAAAACCCTGACTTTACAGGGTCAGGGTCATATACAACAATTAGAGTTCAAAATTAAATATTTCCGGTTACACCGGGGGATACAGATTGTCGTCCCTGCAGACGGCCACTGCTCATCAATCCATCATATTGACGCATCAGCAACTGTGTTTCAATTTGCTGAAGTGTATCAAGAATAACTGCAACCATAATTAACAATGAGGTACCGCCGTAAAATGCCGAGAACCCCTGTGTAACTCCCAACATTTGGGCAATGCCCGGTAGAATCCCTACGATAGCAAGCAAAACAGCACCCGGCAATGTTATCCTATCCATGATGGTGCCAATATAATCTGTGGTGGGTTGCCCTGGTTTTACACCAGGAATAAATCCATTACTCCTCTTCAGATCATCAGATATCTGCCGCGGATTGAAAATAAGCGCAGTGTATAAAAAGGTAAAGGCAATTACCATAAACGAATACACAAGCATGTAAACACCATTGGTGGGCTGAGTAAAATATTTTGCCCACGAATTGCCTGATGTCTGAAAACCAAGAAAGATAGTTGGTAAAAACATGATAGCTTGCGCAAATATGATAGGCATCACACCAGCCGCATTCACCTTCAATGGCAGAAACTGTCTTGCACCTCCAAACTGCCTGTTGCCTACGATCTGTTTTGCATAATTTACCGGTACTTTCCTTACGCCCTGTACTAATACAATCAATCCGAGTATCACTGCAATAAATACGGCTATTTCTATCAGGAAAATCAGGAGACCACCCCCACCGCGGGTTTGTTTGGCTGTAAACTCCTGCCAGAAATTTTGCGGAAGCCTTGCTAAAATACCAATCATAATGATGATTGAAGTACCGTTGCCCAAACCTTTATCAGTGATCTTTTCACCAAGCCACATTACAAATAAAGTTCCTGTAGTAAGAAGTATTACAGTTGATAGCCAGAAATAAGGTTGGTATGCAGGAAGTAATGCACCCTGGTTAGAGCCCTTCAAAAATCCGATGTAAGCCGCGGCCTGGAATGCAGTAACTATTACAGTGAGATAACGGGTCCATTGATTGATTTTCTTCTGCCCGCTTTCACCTTCTTTTTGAATCTTGGAAATCTGCGGTACCAATATCGTCATCAACTGCATAAAAATAGAAGCAGAAATGTAGGGCATGATACCCAAAGCAAAGATGGAAGCCTTCGCAAAAGCGCCCCCAACAAAAGAATTCAATAATCCTAACATTCCACTTTTTGAACTATTGGCGAGATTTTGCAATTGATTTGGATCGAGACCAGGAAGCACGATAAATGAGCCAACCCGGAAAACGAAGATTAGTGCAAGAGTATAGATGATCTTATTTCTAAGCTCTTCTATTGTCCAGATATTTTTAAGTGTGCTGATGAACTTCTTCACAGAATTACCAAGATTTAATTATTTGCCTGAATTTCAAAAGACAAATATCAATTATTTATTTCACTATTTCTACAGAACCTCCCGCAGATTCTATTGCCGTTTTTGCTTTTTCACTTACCGCATTCACCTTAAAAGCCAACTTCCCTTTTAACTCACCATTACCAAGAATTTTCACCTTATCCGTGCGGCTAATAAGATTGTTGATATATAAGTTTTCCAGGTTGAATTCTTTGATATCGTATTTTTCAACCAAATGATCCACCTGTCCCAGATTAAATACTTTGTATTCAACACGACTGAAGTTTTTGAACCCGCGTTTGGGGAGCCTGCGCTGAATAGGCATCTGGCCACCTTCGTGCGCCATCTTTCTTTTGTAACCGGCGCGACTCTGTCCGCCTTTATTACCTTTTGTAGATGTACCTCCTTTACCGGATGCTTCACCACGTCCTAATCTTTTTTCTTTATGCGTGGCACCTTTTGCCGGTTGTAAATTGTGTAATTGCATTGTACTGTTTTTTAAACTTAACGCTCCCTGTACAGGGAGCTCGCTTTATAAAATATTATCAGGATATTTCTTCCACTTTCACTAAATGGCTAACCTTTTTGACCATTCCCAAAACCTGCGGCGTAGCTTCCACTTCTTTTGAAGACCTCGGCTTCGTAAGGCCAAGGGCCTTTAGAGTGAGCTTTTGACGCTCCGGGCGATCAATACCGCTTTTTACCTGTGTAATCTTAATCTTTTTCATCTTATAACTTTTAGAACCGGATTAACCATTAAATACTTTCTTCAAAGAAATGTTTCTTGTTTTTGCAACGCTTATCGGTTCTCTGAGAGTTGCCAGGGCTTTTACGGTGGCCTTTACTACGTTGTGCGGATTGGCAGAACCCAGCGATTTTGCAAGAACGTCTGTAATACCCGCACTTTCCAACACTGCACGCATGCTGCCCCCTGCAATTACACCGGTACCATGAGCAGCAGGTTTAATTAAAATTTTCGCTGCTCCTTCCTTGCTCCACTGTTCATGAGGAATGGTACCATGCATAATGGGAACTTTTATCAAATTCTTCTTTGCATCGTCAATTCCTTTCAAAATAGCTTCCTGTACTTCCTTTGCCTTGCCCAGTCCGTGGCCAACCACCCCGTTTTCGTTACCTACTACTACTAATGCCGAGAAACTAAATGCACGACCACCTTTGGTTGTTTTTACCACGCGGTTGATCGATACCACTTTTTCTTTCAGTTCAAGGTCTGCGCCTTTTACTCTTTGTGTATTCGCTTTCAATATTGATGATTTTACAGCTTTTAATTTAGAATTCTAATCCACCTTCTCTTGCACCATCAGCAATAGCTTTCACCCGGCCATGGTACAGATAACCACTACGATCAAAAACCACTTCCTTGATTCCCAACTCACCGGATTTTTTTGCAATAGCAGACCCAACCAGTTTACTCTTCTCCGTTTTGTTTGTTTTTTGTGCAACTATAACTGCTTCACGGGAGGAGGCTGACGCGATAGTAACACCATTTTCATCATCTATCAGTTGCGCATAGATATCGCGATTGCTTCTGAACACGCTGAGACGAGGTTTTTGTGCCGTGCCGCTTATTTTCTTGCGGATACGATACTTAATCTTTTGTCTTGCACTTATTTTCGAACTCATGATTATTTGTTTTACTTCCTGTGTAACCCAAAGCTAACCGGGTCTGCAGGAAACTGTTATTTATTATTTAGCACCTGCTGCCTTACCAGCCTTTCTACGCAGTACTTCTCCTTCAAATTTCACTCCTTTACCTTTGTAAGGTTCAGGTTTACGCAGGCTGCGAATCTTTGCTGCCACCTGCCCAAGTAATTGCTTGTCGGCGCTTTCAAGTGTTACGATTGGATTCTTCCCTTTCTCCTGAACGGTGGATACTTTCAGCTCCCTGGGAACCTCAATCACAATATTGTGGGAAAAACCAAGAGAAAGATCCAGAAGATTTCCCTGGTTCGTCGCTTTAAAACCCACACCCACTAATTCCAGGTTTTTCTTGTAACCCTCCGTAACGCCGCGAACCATATTTGCCACTAATGCACGATACAATCCATGAAGAGCCCTGTGACGAATTTGGTCTGTTGGGCGCGAAAAGATGATCTTATCATCTTTCACTTCTACTTTAATATCACGATCAATTGCCTGCTTCAATTCGCCTTTCGGACCTTTTACCGTAATTACATTATCATCGCCTACTGTTATCGTTGTGCCTTTAGCAATTACTACAGGGCTTTTTCCAATTCTTGACATAGCCGGTTTTTTATGTTGTTCTTACTTTGGCAGCGTTCAGCCACGACCAAGGCTTAATTATCTTACCAAAAACTTTTAATAAATATTACATAATACTTCGCCACCTACATTCTGCTGCTTTGCTTCCTTGTCTGTCATCACACCTTTTGAGGTAGAGACGATCGCAATGCCCAAGCCATTCTTCACTCTTTTAAACTCGTCGGGTTTTGAGTAGGTACGCAACCCCGGGCGGCTTACCCTTTCGAGGCTTTGAATAGCGGGAAGCCTGGTTTGAGGATTATATTTTAAAGCGATCTTAATCACGCCTTGCTTTGTATCATCTTCAAACTTGTATTTTAAAATATATCCTTTATCGTATAAGATTTCGGTTATACGTTTCTTTAAATTACTTGCCGGAATCTCCACAATACGGTGATTTGCCATTTGCGCATTTCTAATTCTCGTTAAGTAATCTGCTATCGGATCAGTAACCATTGTTTATTTACTTATTTAATGTCTGTATTAAGTACTGTAATTACCAGCTCGCCTTTCTTACTCCCGGAATCTTCCCCTGCAGCGCCATGTCGCGAAATACATTTCTGGAAATACCGAAATGCCTCATATATCCGCGCGGACGGCCTGTAAGTTGGCAGCGATTCTTTAAACGTACAGGAGAAGCATTCCTTGGCAGCAGATCAAGCGCTTTGTAATCGCCTGCAGCTCTTAATGCTTTCCTCTTTTCGGCATAGTGCGCTACCATACTTTCGCGCTTTCTTTGCCTTGCTTTTACTGACTCTTTGGCCATAATTTATTGTTTATTTAGATTTCGTTTACGCGTTACGTTATGCTTACCTTTTCACATTCCTGAACGGCATACCCAATTCTTTCAATAATTCATATGCTTCTTCATTGGTATTAGCTGTAGTCACAAACGTAATGTCGAGACCAGTGATCTTATTTACTTTATCAATATCAATTTCAGGGAAAATGATCTGCTCCGTGATACCCAATGTATAATTACCGCGTCCATCAAAAGACTTATCACTAATGCCTTTAAAATCGCGCACGCGGGGCAATGCTACAGAAACCAGCCTGTCCAGGAACTCATACATATTCGTTCCACGCAAGGTTACTCTTGCACCGATCGGAATATTTTTGCGAAGCTTAAAGTTGGATATATCTTTTTTAGAAATAGTCGCAACAGCTTTCTGCCCGGTAATGGCGGTTAACTCATCTACCGATACATCAACCAGCTTTTTATCGGTAACAGCGCCATTCACGCCGCGATTCAGACATACCTTCGTCAACTTCGGCGTCTGCATGATCGATTTATATCCAAATTTTTTCATCAAGGCCGGTACAACGTCTTTCTTGTACTTTTCTGCAAGCCTCGGAGTATAGTTTACAGTGCTCATTATTTAATTACCTCCCCTGATTTTTTTGCTGTTCTAACTAACTTGCCATCATTATCGCGTGAACGGCTAATGCGGGAATGCGCGTGTGATTTTGTATCCCATAGCATCACGTTGGAGATGGCAATAGGCGCTTCTACTTTCATAATACCGCCTTTGGTATTTTGAGCGGAAGGCTTGGTATGTTTGGTAACAAAATTCACGCCCTCCACCAATACACGATTTTCGTCGGTGATCACACGAAGTACCTTGTGCGGTTTCTTCAAATCCTTATCATCACCGGCTATTACCACCACCATGTCGCCCTTCTTTACACTAAACTTTGGTTTAAATCTTGCTTTCATTCCTGACAAATATTTTGTCTTTATCAATTCTTTTTAAATGCACCCGTTTTTTTCGGGGGGTGCAAAGATATACATTATAATACTTCCGGGGCTAATGAAATGATTTTCATGTAGCCTTTGTCCCTGAGTTCGCGGGCTACGGGCCCGAAAATCCTGGTACCTCTTGGCTCATCTGCCGCATTGAGCAGCACTACTGCATTATCATCGAAGCGGATATACGAACCATCCTTTCGGCGCAGCTTGTTTTTTGTACGAACGATTACGGCTTTACTTACTGTGCCTTTCTTGATGCCGCCAGCTGGCAATGCATCCTTCACTGTTACCACTATCTGGTCGCCAACGTGTGCATAATCCTGGCCAGAATTGCCCAATACACGAATGCACAACACTTCTTTTGCCCCGCTGTTATCTGCTACATTGAGCCTGCTCTCTTGCTGAATCATTTTATTTAGTTTTTTGCCTTGGCTTTTAGCTTTTGGCTGATTAAACTTATTTTTTATGTTGCTCCCGCTAATAGCTAAAAGCTAGTAGCTGCCAGCTTTTTATTTTACTTTTTCAATTACCTCAACCAAACGCCAACGCTTCAACTTACTCATCGGACGGGTTTCCATGATTCTTACAAGGTCACCGATGCTACACTCGTTTTTTTCATCATGAGCATGAAATCCGGTCGTTTTTTTAATGAACTTTCCATAAAGCGGATGTTTTACTTTTCTTTCCACCTTTACCGTGATCGTCTTATCCATCTTATTACTGGATACCACGCCGATTCTTGTTTTTCTTAAATTTCTTTCTGCCATTGCTGTACTATTTTCAGGATTTAGCGGCTTGTTTTATTGCACGCAACTGTGTTTTCAAACGAGCCAGGTCTTTTCTTACATCTCTTATGTTCATCGGGTTTTCCAGTGGTGACACCGAATGAGCAAACTTTAATTTTTTCAGGCGCAATTCATCTTCCTGGATCTTGGACGTAAGATCCACCTCGCTCATATCTTTCACGCTGTTTTTAAAATCATTCTTTTTAGACATCTTGATTGATTTATTGATCCGCTAATTATTACGCCACATAATCTCTGCGCACTACGAATTTGGTTGCAATAGGTAATTTTTGCGCAGCTAGTTCAAAAGCTTCTTTTGCCACCTGTTCCGAAACCCCATCTGCTTCGAACAATATTCTTCCCGGCTGAACAACCGCAGCAAAATATTCCGGATTCCCCTTACCCTTACCCATTCTCACCTCCGCCGGCTTCTTCGTGATAGCCTTATCGGGAAAAATCCTGATCCAAACATTTCCTTCACGTTTCATGTGACGGGTAAGTGCCTGCCTGGCAGATTCAATCTGGCGATTAGTTAACCAAACTGATTCTAACGATTTCAGTCCAAAGGTGCCAAACGCAATGGTTGCACCACGCTTGGTGTTGCCTTTCATGCGGCCTTTCTGCATTTTCCTGTGCTTTGATCTTTTTGGCTGTAACATTATCTTCTGTTTAAAATATTATTCAACATTTAATTCTTCCTTGCCGGCCTTGGTGTGCCTCTTCTGTCGCCGCCTCTTCTATCACCGCGTCTATCGCCGAAGCTGCCTCTTCTTTCACCGTGCGACTCGCTACCCTCGCTTCTCGTTCCGCCGGCAATTATATTAGGATTTAGATCTCTTTTTGACAATACTTCACCTTTGCATATCCATACTTTCACCCCGATCTTTCCATACACCGTCTGTGCAAAAGTGCTTGCATAGTCTATATCCATACGAAAAGTATGCAATGGTGTACGACCTTGTTTTATTTCTTCGCTACGTGCAATTTCCGCTCCGCCTAATCTGCCTCCTACTCTTACTTTAATTCCTTCCGCTCCCATACGAAGTGCAGAAGCAATGGACATCTTAATTGCTCTCTTATAATTGATACGATTTTCTATCTGGCGTGCAATCGTGTCTGCTACAATGTTGGCATCCAGTTCGGGCCTGCGTATCTCAAGAATATTGATCTGTACGTCTTCCTTGTTGGTTAATTTCTTCAATTCTTCTTTAATGCGATCAACTTCTCCGCCACCTTTACCGATGATGATTCCGGGCTTGGATGTGTGGATAGTGATGATGAGCTTGTTCAATGTGCGCTCAATCACAATCTTTGCAATACCCCCTTTGCTTATGCGGGCATTCAGGTAATTTCTGATCTTATCATCTTCTACCAGCTTCTTCGAAAATTCTTTGGGATTTGCAAACCAGTTACTATCCCATCCACGGATGATTCCTAATCTTGCACCAATCGGATTTGTTTTTTGACCCATGTTCAGTTATTATTTTTTTGTTTTTTTAGATGCAGGTTTCTTTTCAGTTTTCTCTGCAGCAATTTCATCTTTTTTTGCTTTTGGAACGGCTTCCTTTTTCGCATTAGTTTCTTTTTTCACAGCAGCTTCCTTTTTCGCAGCAACTTCCTTTTTCGGAGCAGCTTTTTTAGTTGCCTTCTTTATCGGTGCTACTTCTTCAACAACTTCTGTCTCTTCCTCCACAACCGGTTCAACTTTGGCCGCAACTTTCTTATCCTGAATACGCATGCTCCCATTACGGCTATCCACTACAATCGTGATATGGTTGCTTCGTTTGCGAATTCGGTATCCCCGGCCCTGCGGAGCAGGGCGCATGCGCTTCATCATACGACCACCATCCACGTAAATCGTCTTTACAACGAGGCCTGCGTCTTCCACTTTTTCACCACTGTTCTTTTGCTCCCAGTTGTTGATGGCGCTCTTTAATAATTTGTACATCGGCACGGCAGGGTGCTTAGGATTAAATTGTAAAATTCCCAGGGCCTTTTCTACTTCCAGACCACGGATCAAATCTGCCAGCAAGCGCATCTTGCGGGGAGAAGTGGGATAGTTACTAAGTCTCGCTACTGCTTCCATGTTTATTTAGGTTTAGGGTTTAGGGTTGAAGGTTGAAGGCATTGCTTTAGCATTCCGCCTTTCGCCTGTTACCTCTATCCTTTATGCAATTTTTTTACTTGAATGACCTTTAAAATTTCTGGTCGGGGCAAATTCGCCTAATTTGTGTCCTACCATGAACTCTGTTACATATACGGGAATGAATTTATTCCCATTATGTACTGCGAACGTATGCCCGACAAAATCAGGCGTGATGGTGGAACGACGCGACCACGTTTTAATAACACCCTTCTTGCTTTTTCCTTCGTTAATGCCTAGCACCTTCTTCTCGAGTTTCACTTCCACATAGGGGCCTTTTTTAATTGAACGAGCCATTTATTGATGATTTTGATGTTTATTAAAACCGTTAATTTAGTTTGTTGATAATTTCTTTCCGTTTTTGCGCTGGATGATCAGTTTGTCTGAACCTTTTCCGCGAACGCGGGTTTTTTCGCCTTTGGCATATTTACCCGTTCTGCTTCTCGGGTGACCTCCAGACGCTTTACCTTCACCACCACCCATCGGATGATCAACAGGGTTCATTGCAACACCTCTGTTTCTCGGGCGGATTCCTTTCCATCGATTTCTACCCGCCTTCCCCATGCTCTCAAGGCTGTGATCGCTATTGCTCACCACACCCACTGTTGCGTAGCAATTGATCAGAATCTTTCTCAGCTCGCCACTAGGCATCTTTAATACCGCATATTTTTCTTCCTTATTGGCAAGCTGTGCAGACGCACCTGCACCGCGTGCGATCTTACCTCCATGACCCGGCTGCATTTCAATATTATGGACCACAGTACCCAGGGGAATATTTTTGAGTGATAATGCATTTCCCAGTTCTGGAGCTACATCGTCGCCACTGATGATAGTAGTACCAATCTGCAATCCCTGCGGAGCCAGTATGTATCTCTTTTCACCATCCTTATAGGCAATAAGAGCAATGAACGCACTTCTGTTCGGGTCGTACTCCACTGATTTTACCGTTGCGGGAATATTTTTTTTATCTCTTTTGAAATCTACTACACGATACATTCTCTTGTGGCCGCCGCCGAGATAGCGCATGCTTCTGCGACCTTGTGCGTTACGTCCTGCAGTATGATGTACTTTTTCAACCAATGTCTTTTCAGGTACATCGGTGGTCAACTCTGCGTATGCATTGCCGATACGCCAGCGCGTACCTGCAGTGACCGGTTTATATTTTTTTAAAGCCATTGGATGTATGATTTATTCCCGAAGGATAATTTTATCAATAATTTTTAATTAAACATGTCCATAAAGGTCTATCGTTTCGCCCTCAGCCACTGTTACAATTGCCTTCTTCTTTGCTGGTTTACGGCCAACCAATAAACCTGATTTGGTGTTGCGCATCTTCACTTTTGAAGGCATCACCGTAGTATTCACATGTTCTACTCTAATGCCATAAAACTCTTCAACAGCCTTTTTGATTTCCAGCTTATTAGCTTTCCTGTTCACGACAAAAGTATAGCGATTATACTTCTCCGTAAGACGGTTTACTTTTTCTGATAGCACAGGCTTTATTAAAACTTCAGACAGCTTCATGTCTTTTAATTTAATTTTTTATAATTACGCGTTTGCTGCTTCCTTTTTACTCTCTTCACTTCCTTCAGCAAAGATCTTTGCTGCACTTTCAGTAAAAATTACAGTGTCTGCATTTAGAATATCATAGGTATTTATATCACTTAGCAATGTGCCAAGAACAGTCGGTATATTGCGAATGCTCTTTTCAACATTCTCATTCTGCTCCGGCATCAGGAATAAGGTCTTCCTGCTTTCAGGAACCACAGTGGCAAAAATCTGAGCAAATTGCTTTGTAGAAGGCTCTTCCATCATGATGTCTTCCAACACTACTATTTTATTATCCTTCGCTTTTGAGCTAAGTGCTCCTACTTTTGCGAGGTCTTTTACTTTACGGTTCAACTTAAAATCATAACTGTGCGGTTTGGGGCCGAATACGGTGCCACCACCCTTATATAACGGATTGCGGATATTTCCTTTACGGCTTCCCCCGGTTCCTTTTTGACGATGTAATTTCTTAGAAGAGCCCTGCACTTCCGAACGGGTCTTTACTTTGTGAGTACCCTGGCGCTGCGCAGCAAGATGTTGCTTTACAGAAAGCCAGATCACATGACTATTCGGTTCAGCGCTGAATATTTCATCAGGCAGTTCAATGGTTCTGCCGGTCTTTTTCCCTTCAATGCTTAAAATATCTGCTTTCATGTTACTTCTGAATTAAAACGATGGAACCATTATGGCCGGGAACCGAACCACTTATTAACAGGTAATTTTTCTCCGGAAAAATCTTTACCACTTTCAGGCCTTTTACTTTCACACTATCATTCCCCAAGCGACCGGCCATGCGCATACCTTTAAACACGCGAGACGGATAGGATGATCCACCCACAGAACCGGGGGCCCTGGAGCGATCATGCTGCCCATGCGATTGCTCACCTACACCACTAAAACCATGGCGCTTTACCACACCCTGGAATCCTTTGCCTTTGGAAGTGCCTACTACAGCCACTTTATCGCCTTCGGCAAATATGTCAACACTGATGGTGTCGCCAACATTTTTATCTGATTCGCTATCGCGTATTTCTTTTACAATTTTTTTTGCCGGAGTATTTGCTTTGGCAAAATGATTTTTTTCTGAGAGGAGAGTATGCTTTTCTTTTTTATCTCCAAAAGCAATCTGAAGGGCATTATAACCGTCTGTCGCAACGGTTTTCTTTTGAGTCACCACACATGGACCCGCCTCGATAATGGTCACAGCAGTCTGTCGGCCATTATCATCGAAAATGCTGGTCATGCCAACTTTTTTTCCAATAATACTTTTCATTTCTATTTTATTATACCCAGCGCTCCGCTAAAAGCGGAGATAGGTGTTACAAGTTTTTATAAGAACTATCATGTAAGCCTCATCCCGGCCTTCTCCTCAAAGAGAACGGGAAGACAACGCTTACGCTTTAATCTCAACATCAACACCGGATGGCAAATCGAGCTTCGATAAAGCATCCACTGTCCGCGAACTGCTGGTATATATATCCAGCAAACGCTTATGCGTACACAATTGAAACTGCTCACGCGCTTTTTTGTTTACGTGAGGGGAACGCAATACGGTAAATATCTTTTTATGAGTAGGTAAAGGAATAGGACCCGTTACCACTGCCCCGGTACTGCGAACCGTCTTTACGATCTTTTCGGCAGACTTATCAACCAGGTTGTGATCGTAAGATTGTAGTTTAATTCTGATTCGTTGAGACATATTTAAAGAACTTTAGTGCTCCCGCTTTATTTTGGGAGTGCAAAAGTATGGGTATTTCACTAATCCGCAAAGAATTAATTGTAAAGTTTTTAAAAATTAGCTGCAAAATGAATCTCCTAATAGGCTACGGGGAAAGAAGATATCCTCAGCCTTGCAGCGCCCATTGGGATCAAGCTAATATTATCTGTGGACGTGCTGACTTTTACCGGACTTTCCGGAAGCGTATCACATAATCCATATTTATCCAGGGTCCATTGCGGAATGATTTTTCCTTTTGCTTTTATTTCGATCGGAACATTTTTTTGAGAAAATGGGAAGTCATCTTCCGGCCATGATTTCTTTATCACCTCAAATTGCGCGGACAAAGGTTCGTCGTTTAAAACCAATCCATAATTCCACATAGATACAGGGAATATCTGGTACGCGGGCCACTTGGATGCATCCGCCCCGGGTTGCCACCTCGAATCACTGGTAACCGATTCCTTGCTATCCATTTTCTCATACACCTCCCTGATCTTTAAGGAAAATGTAAGCGGACCATAGTTGATACTCACACTGTTTTTATTTTTAGTCCACATCCGTTTTATTATTTTCATTGGCAAAATAATTTCTACTTTGTCATTATTATTCCAGGTCCTTTCGATCCTCAGGTAAGTATCAGCAGGCGGATTAACCGCAACTGCTTTTCCATCTATTTTTATAATAGCCTCGTTGCACCAACCCGGTATCCGCAGGTATAAGGGAAATTCGTTCGGAGACGAAGAAGTGATCTCTATGACAATATTTTGGTCAAAAGGATAATGAGTGGTTTGTTGGAAAGTGACTGGCTTACCATTACCGACTTTTACGGTCACTTCACTACTATTATATAATACGTCTGCTAACCCGTTGTCGGGTGTTGCCATCCACAAGTGCTCGGCATAATATGGCCATCCCTGCGAATGGTTGTGCTGACAACAACGGCTGCTAAATGGATTCATCATGAGAAACGGGCCATCGTTTTCTATACCGGGTGAATGATTTTTATCGTCACTAACTACCATATTAGGAGCAGTCAGATAACGCAATCCACGAAAATCCGGCATTACTGCGGCAGGGTAAGTATTAAAGGCAACGTCTTCACAGTTATCTGCCCATTTTGGGTCACCGGTTATTCCCAATAAAATCTCATCTGACGACATCTGCTCTACCATACCGCAGGTCTCTACCGCCTGCCGCGGATCGGTATAACCTTTGCGAGCATCTTCGTCGGCTCCAAACATACCACCCGGGACCTGACCATAGATGCTTCTGATCAAATTAAAGTCGTTATAGGTAGCCCCGAGTGCACTTGAGTCTTTTGTTTCCATAAAATAGGTTGCAGGCTCGCGAAAACACTGAGCCACATTTACATTGTGCCAGTTAGGCAGATTATCTTTCTGCATCCAGTTGGCTGTATTGCGATGTATCTTATTTGCCAGTTGAAGAAGCCATTTATCGCCCGTATAGTTATACAGCCAGAAAATACTGTACAGGTTATCGCCACCACGGCTGTTTTCCCAATACATTTCTAAAAGTTTATCATCGGGTAGCGTAGATTCCCATCTAAAATATTTTGTCATGAACGGAAGTACGCGCGGATCTTTGCTATACTCGTAATAAGTTTGCATGCACCAAAGCATGATCATATTTGGCCAAAGATCAACAGATTTTGTTTTAGGATTCACTTCGGCTCGCGGACCAAAGTAACCATCAGGCTGTTGGCTTTCGAAAACTTTGTTCAGCCAGTCTTTTGTATTGTTAATAATTTTTTCATCATGCAGTTCATATCCGAGATCACCATATCCTTTCAGCCAATACGGTACCTCCTCCCATCCGTGATCGCCTTCACCGTTGCCACTATACCATGCATTATTTTTTTTATCGAGCCACGCACTTATCTCTCCTAAGTGTCCGGTCAGGCCATCCCTTTGCAGTTCCAGGTATTTCAATATCCATCCCTCCGGTTTAATGGTTCCTGTCGGAAGTTTTATTAACTGCAGGGGCTCCAGGGGCTCACGGTTCGATACATAGTATTTATTCCGCATTTTAGTAGAGAAACGTTTCACCACGCTGACGACATTTTCATCCTTTGGTCTCCCATTAAAAAAAATTAACGTGCAACCAATGACGGCAATTGCCAGGGAAGCCTTACTGAAGTTTCGCTTTACTTTCTTCATTAATCTTTAGTTGACCATCTTTTGCAGATGCAGAAACATCATTCCATTGGATGGCTCTTTACGGTTCTGTTTTCAAATTAAAGAATTTATCGCCTTTATTGGCGCAAAATATTTGAACATCAGGTCAATTACGCAAATGGTTCATAATTGCATTAGAGAGCGTGTAAAAATCTAACAACTGTTAAATAATCAACTCGTCGCCTTTTTAAGAATTACTTTCCGGAATAAGGCGTAAGACACTGTTTCGCAAAAAATTCATGCCTTTCCAGGCAATATCCTTGTCCAATACATCCATGGTAAGAGATACTTTTTGAGCATGTACATGCTCCATCTTTCCTTGCTTTGGTCAAAGGGGAATGTTTCCTGCGGATTACCATCATAATCGAATTCGGCCAATACGAGTTTGCCATAACCCGTAACCAACGGGCAACTTGTGTAACCATTGTATTTGGCATTGATCGACTGGTGATTAATGGCTGCCATCAGGTTTTCTACCAATACTGGCGCCTGTTTACGTATGGCCGCACCGGTCTTGCTGGTTGGTAGCGCCGATGAATCCCCAAGCGAAAAGATGTTGGCGAACTTTACATGTTGCAATGTATTTTTGTCGACATCTACCCATCCCGCAGCATTGGCGAGAACGCTGTTCCTGATGAAATCGGGTGCACTTTGTGGCGGTACCACATGGATCATGTCAAAATCTACCATGTACTCTTTGTCCTTATTATCTTCGCCAATTCCAATAAACTTAGCTTTATGCCCAGGACCGTCGATTTCTGCCAACTTCACCATAAAGTTTAGTTTTATGTTGGCCCGCTTACAAACCTGCAATAAAGTCTTTTCATATTTAGGGACAGAAAATAATTTTCCTGCGCCGCTCCAGTACTGGATGTTAACCTTATCCAACATTTTATGTTTGCGAAAATAGTCTGCCGCGAGGTACATAATCTTATGCGGCGCCCCACCACATTTCACAGGCGTTTGCGGATTGTGGAAGACAACTTTGCCACCGTCCAAGTTTTTCAGGCATTCAAATGTGTAGGGGGCATATTGAGGACTGTAATTTGAGCAAACATTGTTTTTACCCAGTGTCTCTTTCAGGCCCTTGACCTCGTCCCAGTTGAGTTGTATTCCTGCTGCCACCACCAGGAACTGATAATAGACGGACTCCCCATTGTCCAGTTGCACGGCACTCTTGTCCGGTGAAAATCCTGTAACCTTTTGTTTAATCCACGTAATACCTTTGGGCATTACGTCGGCTTCATTTCGTTCCAGTTTGTGAACGTCAAATACACCGGCACCCACGAGTGTCAATGCGGGTTGATAATAATGCTTGTCGGCGGGATCAATAATGGCAATATCCAGTTTCCTGTCTTTCAAAAGCAGCCTGGATGCTACTGAAATACCGGCGTTACCTCCGCCGATAATTACGATTTGATAATTGTCTTTCATATAAACCAAGGGTTGATTGTGAATAATATTGCACAGTTACCAAACAATTTTATTTTTTTCGGTGACAAAAATCACCCGGTATATTTTCCTATGCCTAAAGCGTTCTGCCGGAAACGCTTAGTGCCTGAATGTTTTTTATTGTTTCGCTGACTAAAAACAATTTTATAGCTGATTTCGATTAATGGGTGTGCTTTTGCACACAAGCTACCTTTATTAATTAAAAAAGATCATAATGAAAAAGATTGCTTTAGGCACTTTTGTCTTTTGTATAGTTGCGGGCATTCCTCAAATGATTCTTGCCCAGGTGGCAGCTGTACACGTGACAGTAAAGACACCTTCAAATACGCCCCGGGATAAGGATGTTTATATCGCAGGATCATTCAACAATTGGCAATCGGGAGATTCTCTGTATAAATTACATCGGGATGGAAATAGTTCGTTTTCGATAACGCTTCCCCTGTTTGTGAATATACACTACGAGTACAAGTATACACTTGGCAAATGGAACACAGTGGAAACAAAACCCAACGACTCGGATATTCAAAACAGGGTTCTGCTTTCGGCCAACGGTATAAATATCTCTGACACCGTAGCGGCGTGGAAGCAACCAAGTCCAAAAACGGAACCATCCGCTCAAATGGTACACATTAACGCTATGAAAGATTCTACGGTTGCATCACTCAAACCACGACTCATGGGAATGGTGGATATTTTGAAATCATATGTGCAAAACCTGCTTCGCGATAAACCCAGTACACATGTTCAAAAGAAACTCAACAGAAAGGCCGAAAAGAAGTTGAATCAGGCATATGAACAGGTGTCCAAATTACTTTGGAATATAATGGCGACACTCACGCCTGATCAAAAGGAAAAACTAAGAGCTATTGTGAATGGGGAAGCCGGGAAGAAGGATTTCTTAAATACATTCCAAAGCGGATTGCAAAAAGTGATGAATGATATTGACTAAACTTCAGTTAAATCAATCTGCAATAGAAGTATTTGATAGCAGGAGTCAGACCAATTAATCGTTTCTCTTAATTATTTTTTGGTAAAAAGTCTTGTTGTCTCCTTCGTTCAGTACGAGAATGTAAACACCCGGTGCGACGTTATTAATGTCAATTACATTATTTCCCTGGTGGACGGTGACGGTTGTTACACTCCTGCCAACCTGGTCGAAAATTGTAGCCGTGGCATTTTTGGCAACTCCGTTATACCTCACATTTACTGCGTCAACTACAGGGTTGGGCCAAATTGTAATACTGGAAAGTGGCCCAACGTTCACCGACCTAATACCCGAATAGCTGGTATGATTATCGAAGTCAACTTCCGCTATTCTGTAGTAATTGATACCGTTTAGTGGGTTCACATCTGTGAACGCATAATTGCTGTTACCACTGATGTATGAAACGAACTGCAATCTTTCCCAATTCTTTGAATCATTACTTCTTTCTATGTAAAAGCCAGATATTGATGAACCCTGGTTAACACCCCAGTCAATGCCTACGCTGCCATTTGTAAGAGTTGCCTTGAAATAGGCCCATGAAATGGGCAGCACATTTAGTACATATTCGCATTGCGTAAGGTCGGTAATTCGCGAGCCTGAATTCTTTAAGCCACTAAATGTAGCAACCAAAACAGGCGGAGATGAAGTATTTGCAAGACTATAAAGCCTTGTTGTGGTTGACAAATACATAGTACCACTTGCGTCAAAAGCTATTCCAGAAAATGTTTCTCCGGATGGCACGCTCCCTGGTAAACTGGTTGTATATGGGATTATAGGGGTCGCTGTAATTTGAGTAGTGACAATAGTAGGGGGGAAATCGATTTTATACAGGCCATAATTGGAAGTGCTGGCCATCACTATCCAAAGGCTGCCATTCCCGTCCTCTGCTATATCCCCATTTCCCACTGAATTTTTCATCAATGTGGTAAGGTTAGTACCGTCGGGAGCAAGAATCCTTTTAGTAACTAATGTCCATGTGTCGGTCGAAATTTGGTAATAAAAGAGGTATCCCCTTTGGTCTATCGCGTAAAATCCTAAGCCACTTGACGTACCTGTACCCCTGACCGGATAGGTGACGTTTATAAAAGCAGTGGATAGACCGGTATTGTAAGTGCTCATCCCGTCATAGCTGATAAAGGGAGAGTTGTACAAAGAAGTATTTGAAATGTAATAGAATTTAGAGCCACTATAACCTATCGCATTAGGTGTGCTAGTGCTGGGTGCAACGCCACTATTATTAAGCGGGGTTTGAAGTACACCTGTAGTAGTATTTACGGGATAGATATAGCCCTTTTCATCCAGCGCATAAACGGTATAGTTTGTGCAGAACTGCGCAACGGAGTTCTGGCTGTTAAGCAAAATACACATTATAAGAATGCTGACAAATTGCGCAAATTTCCACTGAAAGCGATATTTCGATTTCATTTTCATAAAAAATTATAAATACTGAAAATACTGACTTAGCTGTTCCACCGCTAAGAGAAAACCACTAGATGGTCGTTAATGTGATTAAACGTCTCATCTTAAACATTAATTGCGTGGTTTAAGTAATTTTTGTAATAAATATTGACATATTCACTGCATCAAATAAAAAATGCCTAATGCAAAAGTAGGTTTGGAGAAAATTAACCTCTCCGGGTTTAAATCTTCATCCATTTGTTTTGCTTTTAAATATTTTACTATCCACCCAACTTACTCGTCTCTTTCCTGACATAGATATTCTACACGGGAAGCTGCAGATGTATACTTAGAAACGAAGGAGGTACACGCATCTCCTTATCGGACCTGACGACCGCATATGCGTTATATATTTTACAGAAATGAAAACATGTTATCGCTATACTAAATTAAAAAACAAAACCTGTAAGCACTGGTGGTAAAAAGCAGAGAGGGGTATCAGGAAACCTTTTTAGCTTCTAAGCTTAGCGGCTTTTTTAAAATAGTTATATTAGGCATAAATTCAGGAAGCATCTTTCCAAGTATATACGGTATTATTTCATTGTTGTGCGATAATGAAGCTTGCTCCAACTCGCTAAACAATGTACCGAATTGATCTGATACATCGGATGATTTTTTTGCCCTTAATATTCTTGGATGATAAGTTTCTGCGAACTTTTCAGAATCCTTAAATAACTCCTCATACATTTTTTCGCCCGGGCGCAAGCCTGTATGAACTATTGGAATTTCCTCCGGTTTAAAGCCTGCCAGTTGAATCATCTTCTTAGCAAGATCAATAATTTTTACAGGCTTTCCCATATCAAAAAGAAGTATGTCACCCGATTCGCCAATCTTACCTGCTTCAAGAACTAACTTTGATGCTTCCGGAATCGTCATAAAATATCTTGTTACTTTTGGATGGGTAACTGTTACTGGTCCACCCTGGTCTATTTGCTTTTTAAAAGTTGCTACCACGGAACCGGCTGATCCCAGCACATTGCCAAACCTGGTAGTGATAAATTCCGTCTTTAAATTGCGTCTGTCACATAAAGACTGAATATAAATCTCTGATATCCTCTTGGTAGCGCCCATAACATTTGTGGGATTGACGGCCTTATCCGTCGAAACCATCACAAACTTTTTTGTTTCGTAGGCAAGTGCCATGTCTGCAACCAGTTTAGTTCCGAAGACATTCGTGAGAACTGCTTCGCTTGTAAATGTTTCCATCATCGGAACATGTTTATATGCCGCAGCGTGAAAAACAAAGTCAGGTAAATTATGTGAAAATACCTTCCTTAATTTCGCTGCGTCCCGAACGGAAGCAATTTCAATCTGAATTATTTGTTTCAACCCGTTTTTCTTTAACTCGAATTCCAGATCGAAAAGTGCAGATTCAGCCTGGTCGAGAAGAATGAGCTTTTTAAAATCATACTTCAATAGTTGCCTGCAGATCTCGCTTCCGATAGAACCGGCTGCACCCGTCACCAAAACGGTCATCCCCTTATACGTATCCTGTAACATGCTATGGGGTAAACTAATTTCATCTCTTTCCAAAAGTTCCTCAATATTTAATTCTTTTACCTGCCGTTTTTGAAAAAGCCCCCCCGACCACTGGTCGGCATGAGGTATTACACTGACTTTTATATTTAAAGATGAACACACATCCGAGATCGCAATTTTTTTCTCAACAGTTAATTTGTCTATTGCGATGTACAATTGATTTATTTGCTTAAATTTAAAAAAATGCGAAAGCTGCGGGTTCGATGCACTATAAATAGGAAGACCACCCAGGTTCATACCTATTTTATAGGTGCTATCTTCAATAAACCCAACCACAATAGTTCGATTTGTCTTATCCTGCTCCAATACTTTTCGTGTAATTTGCCCCATTGATCCAGCACCATAAATAATTGCCCTGTTAGCTATAATATTCGTTTTGGGTAGCGCTCTGAAATAGATTTCTTTTACCAGCAATCTGAACAATACCAAAATAAAAATAACGGTGAAAAGATTTATTATAAGCAGAGGGATACGAACTGACGAAGTTATTAAAGCATCTTTGTCAATGGCATAAATACACATCCAGAGCAAGAACTGCAGTGTTGCAAATTTTATAATCCGAAATATATCATTTATCTCAGAATACCTGATTATTCCCTTATAAATAGGAAAAACGAGTACGCACACCAAAAACAGTGATGCGTTCACAAAAATGGCAGGTACTAATTTATTTATACTGTAAAGATCAAAAAGTACATACCGGATAAGAAAAAAGGAAAAAATAAAAGCAATTGTTATTAAAAAGAGATCGCAACAAAAAATAATCCAACGTGGTGCAAATTTTTTCTTAAAATATTTCCCTGGCATAGATATCCTTTTGAAAACTTTTCATGCAAAAAGCTGGTTCAAAGGATATATGGTGATTAAACAGTGTTAGTCGGGATGCAACATCCAAGAAATATACCAAGTTTCTAAATTTTAAATCGATATAGATTATAAAAATTTAAGAAACTATCTCAAAAGTAATTCATTTATAAATTAATAATACACATATCGAAAGTATTACTCATATTTTTTATAAAAAACGGGGATTCTCAAAAATTGTCACTCAAATGAATTTTTAATTTAAACCAGCCGTAAAAGGACTTCCCCGGTTTTCTCACACATTGAACAACGCTTTTATTTTTTTTGAAATTCGCATTAATTCATTTTCTGTCAAGTTACTTCCCGACGGTAAACACAACCCGTGATTAAACAATGTTTGTGAAACATCTTCACCATAATATAGGCAACCCTGAAACACTGGCTGGATATGCATTGGCTTCCATAATGGCCTCGATTCTATATTATCCTTTTCTAATTCCACGCGAACACGCTCCCTGGTAATGCCGCCGGATTCTTTGGGATTAACCAGCATAGTAGTAAGCCATCGATTACTGTATGTCCCTGCCATTTCATTTAAAAATGAAATACCCGGGATATTCTTCAATTCATTATAGTAAAATGTATAATTCGATCTCCTCTGCCCGATCCTTTCCGGCAATACCTGCATCTGACCTCTGCCAATGCCGGCGCAAATATTACTCATGCGATAATTATACCCGATATATGAATGCTGGTAATGCGGAGCTGGGTCCCTTGCCTGTGTGGCGAGAAAAGTAGCCCTGGTAATATCTTCCTTTTTCTTGGAAACTAACGCCCCACCACCCGATGTGGTAATTATTTTATTTCCATTAAATGATAGAATAGCTAAATCACCGAACGTACCACATTTTTTCCCGAATACTGAGGAACCTAATGCTTCGGCAGCATCTTCAATAACCGGAATTTCATATTTCTTTGCGATGGAAATTATCTCATTCATTTTAGAAGGCATGCCATAAAGATGTACAGCAATAATTGCTTTTGGCTTTTTACCATTTTTAATCCGGTCGACGATTGCTTCATCAAGCACGGCAGGATCCATATTCCAGGTATCGGCTTCACTGTCAACGAACACAGGTAGAGCTCCTACATAGAGAATCGGATTGGCTGAAGCAGAGAAAGTCATGCTTTGACAAATTACTTCATCGCCAGCGATGACCCCTGAAATTATTAATGCGAGATGAATAGCAGCAGTGCCCGAACTCAATGCCGACACGTAAACATCTTCACCAAGAAACGATGCAATATCCTGTTCGAAGCCGGTAACGTTTGGCCCAAGGGGAGCGACCCAATTCGTATCGAACGCCTCATTTATAAAAGCTCTTTCGCCCCCGCCCATATGAGGCGAAGAAAGCCATATCTTATCATTCATTTTCTTTGGCAATCTTTATAATTTTCCCTGGGTTACCTACTATTGTTACATTATCGGGCACATCTTTTACGACGATAGTACCTGCGCCAATCGTAACCCATTTACCGACAGTAATACCAGGAATTATTACTGCGCCGGCACCTATGTGTGCACCTTCTCCTATTTTTAGTCCGCCGCATAAAGTAGCATTTGGCGACACATGAACATAATTTTCAAGAATGCAATCGTGATCAATAGACGAATTGGTATTTATGATTACCTGTTCTCCAATAAGAGTTGATGAGTTAATGGTGGCACCAGGCATTACAACTGTACCTTTACCAATCTCTGCTCTTTTAGAAACCCTCGCTGTGGGATCAATTGCGATACCGTACGATAACAGATTGCTCTTAGCGATTTTTTTTCTTATGACATTATTGCCAATACCAATTAGCCAGGTTAAACCCGTTTGCTCTAAAATCTGTTTATCGCTTGTGACGGTATAGTCAAGCAAACTAATTTTTTTTGGATCATCATCATACATCTCTTTAACAGTAAGTGCCAATGCCTCAAGGATTTCAATAATTACTTTGCCATGACCACTCGCTCCATATATACAATATGACGTCTTCATAATTTTATTTTCCTGCAAACTTTTCCATTGTAACAGCCGCACCTGAATTAATACCTTCCGAAGTAAAGACTTTTTTTATAGTTAACAGAAAAATTTTCAAGTCTATCTTAAAAGACAAATTATTTACATACCAAACGTCGTACTCAAATTTTTTTTCCCAATCGATGGCATTCCTTCCATTCACCTGGGCCCAACCGGTAATACCGGGTTTTACATCATGTCTCTTTTTTTGAAAATCGTTATACAGCGGCAAGTATTCTACTAATAAGGGTCTGGGTCCTACCAAACTCATATCACCCTTTATTACATTTACCAATTGAGGTATTTCATCTAAAGAAAATTTTCTTATGAACTTTCCCACCCTCGTTAATCGGGCCGCATCAGGCAATAAGTTTCCATTTCCATCTTTTTTATTTTTCATCGTTTTAAACTTTATCATCTTAAAAATTTTTTCATGTCGACCGGGTCTACTTTGAAAAAAAAAAGGCATTCCTCCATTTGCAAAAAGTAAAATAACGCTAATAACAAAAAAGACTGGCAACAAAATGATGAATATGGCCAGGGAAAATATAAAATCAAGTAGGGGTTTGACAAAACTTTTATACATCATTCAAAAAGAAATTATTTGATCGATACTTATCGTAACGGTAAAACGGACTTTATAAACTTCTATGTTGCTTTTTCCCGGATTTGATCCAGGTATTCATTTGCGAGCTGAAAACGGTCAAAATTTTTTTTCGCATAGTTGTAACCGTTAGTTCCTTCTCTCAGCAACCGTTCTCTGTCGTTCAAATAGCCGCGAATATTCTTATTGAATTCATCAATATTTTCGGGCTCAACATATGCGCCACATTGTGCATCTTCAACTAATTGCCTTGAAACTCCGTCAATGGCCATCAGTACCGGTTTTTTGCAGCTCATGTAATCAAAGGTTTTATTAGAATATACCGTTTTAAATGTATCAACTTTTTTTAAAACTGAGACGCCCATTTCAGAAGCAAGGATATACTTAAATACTTCTTTTTTTGGCACCGGATCTATAAACCGTACATTTTTTACTTTCATTTCCACCGCCTTCTTCTGTAATTTTTGTTTTTCCATCCCCTGTCCGATTAAAAGAAATAGCACCGATGTATCCTCCAATTTTTTGCCTGCCTCCAATACCTGTTGCAAATGGTTTGCAACACCATGAGCTCCGACATAAGTTATCACAAACTTCCCGTCTAAATCCATTTGTCTTCTAAAATCGTCCCTGTTAAATTGTTGGAGCAGCTCTTCTGAGAAACTAAAGTCAGCGGCATTGGGAATCATTATCAATTTTTGCTCAGGGACATTTTTTTTAGTTAATAAAGTTTTGTAAAACGCCGGCGTAAGTACATTAATGAGCTTAGCTTTTTTATAAATAAATTTTTCGAACCAAAAGGCCATTTTTATGATCATCTTGTTGGTGAGTACTCCCGTATCAATTGCAGATTCCGGCCAGAGATCCCTGACTTCAAATACAAATGGTATTCTTTTCCACCTTGAAATCACATAACCACTTAAACCTATAAACAGAGGCGGTGATGTAACCAAAATAACGTCAAATTTGCCTTTGGCTTTAAATAGCCCTGCCCACATCGCAGAAAACATGAAAGAAAAATATCCCCAAAGCCTTCCGGTAAAACTTTTATTGTACGATTCTGAAACATGACATCGCCAAACAATCACTTTATCCTGCACTTTTTTCACGAAGTATTTTCCCTTATATTCCTCTCGCTTTTCAGAACCATTTGCATGGATCATGCCCGCAAGCACGACCACTTCGTGACCTGCATCTGTCCATACTTTCATCATTTCGTTCCAACGTGAGCCACCTGAGTCATTTTCTTCCAAAAAATATTGATGCAGCAGTAATATCTTCATTTACCTGTTATTTCAAATTCAGTCCTTATAAAATTCTCATTTGTTTGGAAAATAACCATTTCGCAATTTTCTTTTTTACCATACAATTCCGAGACAAATCCTTCGGCATATTGCCGAATAATTGATTGCTCATTTTTTACAAAACTTTTCCATGATACCTGTGAATGCTGCAAAGGTAAATGCCATAACTGTTTCATTGGTATGCCATCAGGTTTGTTGAAGATTGTATCCCTTATTATCCATTTTGGTTGCTCCTTTACTTTAATTACTTCCCGCTGATGAACAATGCCTTTAGCCACATGACTGAAAGCATATATAGATCCCTCGAAAAAGTAAGTTTCAAAACTTTCTTTTACTTCATCATCCTTTCTTTGTGTCCACTTATACCAAATGAATCTCGGGCCTTTTTTCATTTGATCATAATTGCCCAACATTATTGTATTATGAGAACGGGTACCCATGAAATACTTTATTTCTTTATCGTGCGTATTATATTTATAGCTCCCCGCATCCATTAAAACATTTTCACCCTTATACCAAACGTCCAAATGTAAGTTGTCGGCCTGGGATGGGCGATCTTTATGATTTCCGCATCTTATAAAAGTAAGTGCATCTTTTTCCCTTAGAACGTAATATCCGCCAAGATTAAATTGATGAAACCCATTTGCCGGTTGCCATAACTCAAAATTCCTGTTTTCGATGCCGTACCACTGAGCGTCCTCACTAACATACTGAAACCTCACGTCTACTTTTAATGCTATGGCCAAAGCGCTTAACTGTGGCCGGTAATCCCTGAATTCTGCGTCACTCAGTTTAAAAAACAAAGCGCCGTCATTCGCTCCGTAATTAGGTAATTTGCCGTTTTCATCAATCATACACGTCCGCAAAAACCCAAGTGATTTTTTTGCCCTTTCATAAACCACCGGTGCAAATGATTCATTATTTTTTTCTGCCAAAACAATTGCCCAGGTGAGCAATTGAACCACAACACGATGGTAGTTCATTGAAAATTGAAGAAAGGTTCCGTCTTCATAAACCTGGTAAGTAATTTCCTCTTCGAACCATGCTCTACCTTTTTGTTTCCATTCCTCTGCGCGCGGGAACTGCGGATACAGCAATCCGGTTAAGTACAAAGCAAGTGTTTCTGTAATTGCATGATTATTTCTCACGGCAATTCTTGAGAAGTTAATATTATTAAATACATGATCTATTTGCCAGTAAATAGCAAACTGAATTTTATTAAAAACATCTTCGGTGAGAAAAACAGAATCGCGATAATAATATAATGCAAATGTCCAGTTTAATATACGCAACGAAATTTCCTGGCTACACCGATAGTTGGGCCCGCAATTAACAGGATTAGCATCAATCCATGAAATGATTTCTGAAAAAACCATTTCTGCACAATCCAAATCGACGTGATAATCATAACGAATAATATCATACAAAAAAGAAAATCTCGATTTTTCCCATACATATTTTATATCTCCCGCCTTTAGTGAATAATCAGCAATTTCTGTCCAGTGTTTGTGCGAATCGTATCTGTAATTTGTGTCAGGGTTGGTAATCCAATCGTAATTTTTGCCAAGGTAAAATTCTACGCTATTAAAAAAAGTAAATTTTCCCTTCGTCATTTCATCAAACTTTCTTTTTGCTTGTTCCGAAAGGCATTTAGGAAACGATAAAGATTTTTTAGAAGCAAAAAAGAACGAACTTTCTCCCCTTTTCCACTGATCTAATGTCACGTATTGTTTATACGGCGGATCCACCGGGAATTTTTTTTTTAATAATCCTGTCCGGAGCAAAAATTGCCGGCTTACCTGAAATTTAGTATAGCGCCAACCCATGTTGCTTACCAAATTCAAACCATTTTTTATATTGCTAAACATTCTTTTTTGTTCCTGGTCTCCTATTTAACTGGCAAATAATACATCAATCAGGCTAATGCTTTTCATATGATTACTTACCGGCTGCTTTTTTCTTAACAATCTTGTCTATAAGGGAATTCATAGTGGATAAAAAGTTGGCCTCACCCGCAATACTAAGCATCATTTTATTGCCTGCAACAGTATCTTTCAAATAATTTTTTAACTCATCTGCTTTATTGGGGTCCTCTTGTTTTGAATTATAAATTTCAAAAAAGCCTTCCGATATTTTTAACCCGTCTGAAAAAAACCCAATTCTTTTTTTCTCCTCATCAGTTTGTGCTATTGAGTATGCATCGTCGATATACCTTCTTGCATTGTGTAACAATGATAATTCATTTTCGTTTAGTGCCAGTTGCGTTTCATACACTCCTATGCGCCGGTTTCGTTTAGGGTCATTATTCATACTTGTATTCAGGTCTTCCAGCGATGAAAAATATTTTCTCATTTGGTTGCTTGCCTTCCCAAACATATCATCACAAAACATCGAAAGCAATGAGTCTGTATTAACTACTGGATTCCAATAAATTTTACTCATGAAATAATCTTTCGGCCCATCCAGCGACCAGTTTGGATACAGTTCCAGGTGTGCAAAATCAAAACTCATTTTATCTTTTTGGATGTGTCTTAAAAAAGCAGAGACAAGATTTGTATAAATGCGGGGATAAATGAATCCTTTCCCTCCCGCCCAATCGTGATTTCCGATGCGATTAGTAACACGCGACCACTGATCCAGCAAGCCATCATTTTTCGTCAAACTATCCATCAAAGACTCAGCTATATGATAAACTGTCACTGGAAGGATATTCGAATTTAGCTTTTCAAGAGGAACGAGATGAACATTTCCGTAAACCAGGTAAACAATCGTTTTAGGTGCGGTAATTCCATTCTCGGGCAATTCTTTTTCTAATCTCTTTGCCAGTCTATTCAAAAATAAAACGAAGGCATCTGTATAGCCCCGATATCTACCCTGCCTTGTATTGGGATAATTTTTCAAAAAATCACCCATCTTTCCTTCGGTCGGATAGATTTTACTATCCTGCACTGAAAAAGAGATGTAGTCAATTTGAGGATGTTGTTTGAAATATTGAATAGATGCATAAACAGCTGCGTTTACTAATTTTGGTTCCGCGAAATCAGGTTCCCAGTTTTGATCCATTTTGGTTTTGGGAAAATATCTGTTGCCATTTATTATCGGGAAAATCTCCGGGAACATTTTAAAAATGGTATCGTTATAAAAACGCAGGCCCATGCTGTGTTGATGCGATTCCCAATCTTTTCTGACAAAACCATTATTCTGCCCCCAGTTATATTCATCATTATTTCTAAAGCCGGTTGCAGACAAATACCTCGTAAACGGAACCTCAGTAATCGAAATATACTGCTTCAACGCTACTCTTTTATCCTCGGGCATACTTGTAAACAGATCTCCGGGCAGATAGAAACGTACGCCGCAATAATGATCCAGGAAATAATTTGTTGCTAAAAGTGTCCCCATGGGAGTAGCACCTTCTATGCTTATTATTTTATTGTTTCTTTTTATCGAAAAAGAATAGGGTTCTAAATTGTCAAGGGGCGTCGATATGCTGAATTTTGTTTTACCAACAGAGATTAATATTTCGTCTCCAGTGCTTTTGACGACATTTTCTTTAACTACAGAAAACCCCGTCGCTGTTCCATAAATGTTCTTCAACCATGTACTCAATAATTTTGCAGACTTATTTTCGAGGTTTTCAGGCTTGACAGCTATGACGATAAATGTTGATGAAGGCTTTAAATACTCAACCGGTGTCGCTTTCAAATTAAAAGGGGAAACTAAGATCAGGACAACTGCGATCTGAGTTTTAAGATACTTACAGAAGAACATATTCAGCTACATGATTTAAATAATATTAATTCGCTATATGCAAGTTAAAATTCATTCTCTGTTTTACTTAGATTTTATAGTAAAAAAAAGACCACCTCTTCAGGTGGTCTTAAACTTATCAATCTTATTTTATTGTGCCTTATTTATTCTTTTATGATCTTCAAGGTCTGTACATTATTGCCTTGAATTACCTTAACAATATAAATTCCGGATTTCAAATTAGCACCCAGTTTGTATTGCTGATTGGCGCTTCCCTCTACTTCAAATAATTTCCTACCCAGTACGTCGGTTCCAACTATACTCACTTTTTCTTTATTATTTCCGGCCACGTTAAGTAAAAAGCTGGAAGCAAATGGATTTGGATACACTTGCAGACTTAGCGGTTTGTTTAACATGATGTCGTTATTCGGACTAATTAAGTTGCTGTTCGGATTATCTGCGCCAGCCACGGGGCACGCCGCCTTCCCTGCAGCAATCGTTGCCGAAACGGGGTTGCTCGTACATCCTTTAGAATCTTTTACAACCATACTGTAAACGCCGGGGGAAAGATTAGTAAAGCTCATGCTGGTCTGGTAAGTACTACCGCCATCCTTACTATAGGTATATCCCGGAACTCCGCCGTTTCCTGTGGAGGAAAGCGTTACATAACCATTATTTTTACCTATGCATGTTTCGCTGCCTTTATAAAGTATTGTCGCTACCGGCTGAGTTGCCTGTGAAATATTGAAATCCTGGGACACCATGCAACTTGCGCTCGTATGTACATCAGTTACGCTTACAGTATGTGTTCCTACACCTAAATTACTGAACGCATAAAATGGATTATTGCTCTGGCCAACTTCAGTTCCATCGAGCCAAAAATGATATGGTGCCTGGCCACCAGTTACGGTGACACTTATTCGGGCATCTGACCCATCCCCACAACTGCTTACATTAGTGGCATATGAATTTGAAGCAATAGTTATTGGTGCAGCAGCGGTGAGGGTAATAGAAGTATCTGCCAGGCAGCCTTTCGAATCCTTTATGGTTATTGTATAATTTCCGGCCCCTAAACCAGTGAAAGTATTGCTTAGCTGAAATGGTACGTTTGCATCTCCGCTTAATTGATATTGAAGAGGAGTAATTCCATCCACCACTCCTCCCAAAGGATACGCTTTAACGGACCCATCGTTACCCGAACAACTGCTTGGCTGCACTCTAACAGTATTTACTTTCATAAGGGGTGCAGTTAGAATAGTGATTCCTTGCCAAACAAAAGTACATGAGTTGGCATCTTTAATCTCTACCCTGTGATCTCCCGCAGCAAGACCGGTGAGGAAATTATCACTCGTGAAAGGACCATTATCAACACTATACATGTAGCCCGGTGTGCCACCGTGACCCGTAACCGTTATCGTTCCATCACCACCAACACAACTGCTTGCGTAATATTTTGTGTAGGTTGGCGTCAACTGTGGATTCACCGATACTGTTGCTGATCCCGTCATGGTAGCCGTGCAACCAGATGTTGCATTTGTTGCCATTACGGAATAGGTTCCAGCATCAACAGCCTGGAGATTGATAGTGGAGCCCGTTCCAGCTACTGGCGAACCAGCCGGAGTTCCGTTATTTAGCAACTGATAGTTCACACCCGTTTCGGAACCACTCAGGCTCACTGAAATTCCAGACGCATCGTAACAGCGAATACCGCCTCCGCTAACTGTAAATACTGCCGGTGGTGTATTGACAGTGACGTTTGCACTTCCATTCATTGTCGTCGTACAGTTTGACGTAGCATTGGTGGCTAAAATTGTGTATGTACCGGCAATACTTACAACAAAGTTGAGAGAATGATTATTCGAACCATTTATAGAACTACCTACCGGATTTCCATTCTTTATTAACTGATACTTGACCCCCGTTTCCGAATTGCTTAATGTTATTGAAACATTAGAACCATTAGAGCATCTGGCTCCGCCGCCAGAGACATTGAACGCTATTGGCGACTGATTAACAACGATTGTAGCACTACCACTCATACCGTTGGTACACCCTGCAGTTGCATTTGTTGCAAGAACTGTATAAGTACCTGCAACGTTTGACGTAAAGGTAAGAGCATTGCCGGTGCCTGCAACCGGAGAACCAACAGAAGAACCGTTATTTATAAGTTGATAGTTTACACCTGTTTCGGAGCCACTAAGGCTTATCGAAATGGTGCCAGCATCGCTGCTACATTTTGTACCACCACCTGTAACATTGAAAACAGTTGGAACTGTTCCCGCTTCCTGCGTAAGGCTTACAACAGAACTTGTAGCTGTACAACCCTTCGAATCTTTTACCGTAACAGTATAGTTTCCTTTGGATAAACCTGTAAAAACATTACTGTTTTGATAAGGCACAGTCGCGTCTCCATCCAATTTATATTGATAAGGTGTAACGCCATCATTAACGCCACCGGTACTACTTGCCGTTATCGATCCGGTTGTTCCGCTGCAGTCGCCGGGATCAACGCTGCTTATGCTTATACTGAGCGTAGCTGCGGCCTGAATATTCACAGTTTTTGTGGTAGTGCAGGTATTGGCATCTTGAACTGCTACAGTGTGACTGCCTGGAGCGAGGCCCGAATAAACATTTGTAGTAGAAAAACTACCACCGTCAATGTTAAATAAATAACCGGGAGTTCCACCACTTCCTGTTACCGTTATTGAGCCATCTGCGCCATTACAACTCACATCGCTTTGAGTGTATGATATTCCTGGGGCAGAATTTACAGTTATTGTTGCGCTACCGTTCATGGTGGTAGTACAGTTTGATGATATGTTAGTGCCCATCATCGTATACTCACCTGCAGTAGTTAAAATAAAGCTTAGCTGATGTCCTGTTCCCGAAATAGCAGTTCCCACCGGATTGCCATCTCTCACCAACTGATATTTTACTCCTGTTTCCGAATTACTTAGTTTAATGGAAACCCCGCTTCCGTTACTACAGCGGACGCCCCCTCCGGAAACATCAAAAACGGCCGGACAATTCTGAGCCTGCAGGCCCAGATAACTGAGATTTAAAAAAATCCCTATCAGGAGAAATTTTGAAAATTGGAGTAATTTTTTTGTCATAATTATTTTTTTAGTAGCTGAAGATTTATATTAATGTTTTGTATGCCGTCTGAAGAAGGAAGTATATGAATTGATTTTGATTTTAAACAATAAGCAGTTCCGTAATTATTAATATCTGACAGAGAAATCGTAGAATTAGATAATAGTTTTTTAGGAGATTTTAAATAATTATTATACAAATAGATTCGAAAATAAGTAAGTTCTTCATTTTAAACAAATTTTAACAGTACCTTTTAGGAATTTCATTTGATACGGATTTTGGCATAGAAATGCAAATACTTTTTAATTGAAAAGTTCTAGTATTTTTTTCACTATTCGTACGGATGTTTTTCCATCCCAATATTGAGGAATAGAACCCTTTTTCCATTTACCGGAAAAAAGTTTATCCAGTGACGGTTTAATCGCTCGCGGATCGGTTCCTAAAAGTTCGTTTGTTCCAACGCTAATGGTTTCGGGTCTTTCCGTATTATCTCTGAGGGTCATACAAGGTATTCCTAAAACGGTTGTTTCTTCCGTAACTCCACCCGAGTCCGTAATGACCGCTTTGGCATGTTGTACTAAATAATTAAACTCGAGGTAGCCCAATGGTTCAATTGTATGCAATGCATCGTGATGTATGCCTGCCTTTTTTAAAATCTTTGCGGTTCTTGGGTGAGCGGGAAATATCAATGGTAAACCCCCACTGCTATTAACAATTTCATCAATTATATTTTTCAACTTTTTTTCTTCATCTACATTCGCCGGGCGGTGCAGAGTAATTACGATGTAATGGCCCTTTTTTAATTTCAATTTGTTCCAAATAGCGGGCTTGCGAAATCGATGACGGTTCCTAAGTAATGTGTCGATCATCGTATTACCAACAAAAAATACCTGGTTATCTTTCGCACCAAGTTTGCGCAAATTTTTATTGGCAGTTTCTGAAGTAGTGAAATAATAATCAGTGATTGCATCGGTTACTATCCTGTTTATTTCTTCGGGCATAGTAAGATCTCCAGAACGAATTCCGGCCTCGACATGGGCAACTTTTATATTATTTAATTTTTTTGCAGCAATCGAACACGCCATAGTAGAGGTAACGTCTCCTACTACCAATACAATATCTGGCCGGTCTTTCATTAATACTTTCTCGTACCGGATCATAATAGCAGCCGTCTGCTCTGCCTGTGAACCACTACCTGATTCAAGATTAACATGAGGCTCCGGAATTCTCAGTTCTTTAAAAAAATTTTCACTCATTTTTTTATCGTAATGCTGACCTGTATGAACTAAACGATAGCTGATATTTTTTCCCCCTTTCGCTGCTTTTTCTATCGCTTCAACAATAGGAGCAATTTTCATAAAATTAGGCCGGGCGCCGGCAATTAAATCTATCTTCATTTATTCACGAACAATTTTGTTCATCTTTGCAAAAAGTATTTGAGTAATAAAAATCCTTTTATACATCGATCCATTTTTTCATTTTTAAACTTTTAATTGCAGCAAAACCTGCACGTGTAGTATTAATTAATTCATCAAAAGAGATTAACGACGGGCCTCCGTTTGACATCCGTTTATAAAGCAACGCAAATTGCTCTTTATGTCCCTTGTTCATTTTGGTTTTTAGCCGGGTAAATCCTTTAAAACCGTATCCCTCGGTAATTCTGTAGTTATCCATAATCAATGTTCTTTCCTGCGAATAGGTTTCTATTCTCTCTTTTGAATAGGCTCTTGAGCCGTTTGAAAAATAATTAATAACACCAGCACTTCCATTCTCATATTTTAATAATATAGAAGCATTGTCTGTATTTTCAGAAGGATTAATGCCCATAGCATTCATGCAAACTGATTTTACTTTACTACCGGTAAGAAATCCAATCAAATCAATAAAATGGCAAGCCTCACCAATAATACGCCCACCTCCGACTCTCATATCGTGTACCCAAACGTCCGGGGGAATACTACCCGCATTCATGGTCGCTACCACATTCATCGGTGATTCTCCCAGCAATTGTTTCATCTTTTGAATGTGTGGAGAAAAGCGACGATTAAACCCAACTGTCAATGTAGTGGTGCCGTCATAAGCATTCACAATTTCATTCAATTCCTCCTCATTAAGCGCTAAAGGCTTTTCTACAAAAACGTTCTTTTTATTTTGTAAACATTCCACTACCATCTTTGCATGAAGATTGTGGCGTGTAGTAATTAATACCAGGCTTACGTCCGGATCTTCAATTACCTGTTTATAATCTGTTGTGCTCCTGGCAATAGAATATTTTTTGGCGAGTGATGTACCCGAAACTCCTTTTGCACTTGCAATAGAAACCAAAGGAGCAGCAGCCTTTTTCAAAGCCGGCAGCATCGTCATCGTTGTGAAATTTCCGGCTCCGATTATCCCAAAACCGCCTTTATGATTTTGAAAGCCGGCAGAGGAAATATCTATTATGGAATTTTGATCCGCTTCTTCAGGATAAATCAATAGCGAGGCAATAGATTTCCTGTTACCGATGTTATCATAAATATTTCGATATTCGATCAGAGGAACCCGTTCCGTTATCAAAGACTTTACTTCAAGTTTTCCCGTAGATATCGCGTTGAGTATCGCTTCAAAATTCCTTTTCTCTGTCCAGCGAACAAAAGGTAAAGGATAGTCCTGTCCTTTTTGTTCATAATGCTCATCATAACGGCCAGGCCCATACGAACATGAAACCTGGAAGCTCAATTCTTTTTCATAAAATTCGGCACGACTTAAATTCAGACCAACAACACCTATCAAAATAATCCTTCCTCTTTTCCTGCACATCTGCGCAGCTTGTGAAATAATATCATCTCCTTTTGCAGAAGCTGTAATAATTACGCCATCTGCCCCAATGCCGGATGTCATAGTCTTCACAAATTTTACAACATGGGCATCCTGAAGTGGATTGATACAAATAATTCCATTCTGTTGCGCAATTTCTATTTTATGATGATCTATATCTATGCCGATCACACGGCAGCCATTCGAGATCAACAATTTCGCGGTTAATAAACCGACGAGGCCCAAACCAATTACAACAATAGTTTCACCATAAGTGGGGTTGCATAACCGGATACCCTGCAGGCCAATTGATCCGATGACGGTAAACGCTGCCTCATCATCAGAAATATTATGCGGAATATGAGCAACAAGGTTTTGAGGAATACTTACATACTCAGCATGATGACCATTGGAAGCAACACGATCACCAATGTTAAAATCATTAACCCCCTCACCGACAGCGATTACTTTACCAACATTGCAATAGCCTAACGGCAACGGCTGTCCTAACTTGCTAAAAACAGCTTCTAACGTTGGAACCAATCCATCTGTTTTTATTTTATCCAACACCTGTTTTACTCTTTCCGGTTGTTGCCTTGCTTTTTGTATCAAACTGCTTTTGCCGAATTCAACCAGCATTCGTTCCGTGCCAGCCGAAACAAGAGTGCGGGTCGTTTGTATTAACACATTACCCCTGCTTACCTGTGGCAGGGGAATATCTTCAAGAATGGTTTCCCCGGTCTTAAATGACTGAATGATTTGTTTCATTTATGTTTAAATCGGATTTGTCTGATTCCAAATGATTAATACTTACCTGATAGGTTTCCCTATTCCAGAATTTCGGTCTTACATTCAGCAGCAGCATAAAAGTAATCCAGGGAAAAAACAAAAATTGGCCACCCGTTAAGTCGCTTTCAAAAAAGGGAAGAATAATCAGGGGAGGTAAGAGAAGGGTATACCTGGAATAATATTTTACATATCGCTTCAATGGACGATAAACCATAAAACTGAGAAACACCAAAAACAAGGGTACTCCGGCTCCAAACAAAATTTCATAATAAGAATTATGGTATCCCTTAAGAAGATCTTCGTTCTTTAGAAGTTCAAAATTAAACATCCCAACACCTGTAATCCACAATGTAGGTTCGTTATTAAATTTATCGAACATTACCTGCGCTGTTTCAAATCTAAATTCGCCTGACTGCTCCTGCCTTTGAGTTTTGGTTTTGGCAAAATTGAGTGATGAATTGGGGTCTGCCAACAAGTAACTAATAAATCCTAACATTATTACAATTCCCGCAATTTTATATTTTAAATGCATGGCATTGTACTTGAAAAAAAAGGGAATCATGGCTACCGCAAAGGAAAGCCAGGACGCCCTGTTGGCCGAAGCGAAAAAGAGAGCAATGGCTACCGGTAGCAAAAGCGCAAAAAATATTTTACTATAAACTTTTAATTTTATATCCTTCCATACAAACAAAAATGATAAAATATAAATAGTTGCGGACCAACCATAATTATTGGAGGCAAAAGCTTGTTCTTCTCCTCCCGGTCCATAGATATTTGTATCAGTAATTTTGCCGCCGGCAATAATGAAATTAAGCAGGGGGATACAATATATAAGCAGCAGACTCCAATGAAGACCCTTTAAAATAGTCTCCGTTCCAAAAACGGAAACAAGATAAGAAAGAGATAAATAAATATACAAGAGCGGTACAAAAAACGTAAGTGTCCGGAAAAATCCGTCGGAATCTGTTCCCGATCCAATCGATACATAAAAAATAAGAAGTCCAAATATAAGAGGTATGTAGCCCGAGCTAAAAAACCTTCCGGGCATTACAACCCGGTTCGTGGCTATCAAAAATATCAATGACAAAAATAAGAATGCGTTCTTAATATTTGATACCATTCCCACCAATGCTTTGCCTGTCAGGTTTGCCAGCGCATAGCCAATTATCACAAACAAGGCGTTCAAAAATAGTAAACGGGCAACAGGGTCTCTGAGTAAGGAACGAAGTTTTAACTCGCTTTTTGCTATAAACATTCTTGAAGGATTTCTCTAAACCCGGATACAACTTTCTTTGATGAAAATTGATCCAGGTGTTGCGCAATATCATCCAAATCTTTCTCTATTGATGTATCTAAAGCTTCATTTAGCGCAGCTCTTAATGCCACGGGGGCATCTGCATTTACTAACCATGCAAAGCGATTACCATTTAAGGCTTCACCAATTCCCCCGACATTGCTGCTTACTATTTTGCATCCCAGTGCCATTGCTTCGAGATTAGCAACTCCAAATGCCTCGCGCTTCGATGGCACACAAAATATTTCTGACTGTTGCATTTTTTGATATACATCATCTGGTCGCATATATTCAAATAGTGCAAAAGGAATGTTAGATTCGCCCAATAAATTTTCTAACATTTTATGATGCGGTTTTGCCGGGCCTATTATTGTCAAAATAATTTTTCGGTCAATATATTTCAACGCTTCTATCAAAGTGTATAAGCCACCCAAAACAAAGTCTGTCTTTACAAAAAGAATTGAGCCAGGAACCTTTTTATGCAAAATATTTTTTCGGTCGGAGGTTATCAATTTATTTTCTATTCCTTTATGCAATACTTTAAACAGAGAGCTCCTGCAATTGTAATGCTTTTGCAGCTGTGCTTTTAAATACTCAGAATTTACAATAATGCATTTGGAAAAATAGCATGTTACGTATTCAACGTAATAGAAGATAACCCTCTTATTTAAGGCTGCTTCTTTCTTAACAACTGCTAACATGGAATTGGCAGCATTGGTGTAATCGTTAATCATACCAACTGTTTTCCTAAAAAGCAACGAACTAAGGAGCCCGATCATTGCATTATTATACACCAGCATATCAAAAGGATACTCTTTCTTTATTCTCATCGCCGACCTGTGATATTTCCACATCCTGATAAATTGTCCAAAAGGTTTGAAAGGTTTATGTATGTTAGGATTTAATTTATAAACGGATTTCATTTCATTAGTGACATCTTCAGTAAGAATCCGGATCTCAAAATCAGCATTGGTTCCCTCGTCCAGGAGAAGATGAGCAAATTTGGCGGGGCCGTTACTTACCTTCTCAAATGCATTGGTACAAAATAAAACTTTCAATTAAGTTGATGCGCTTTTAGAAGATTTTCTTCAACTCTTTCCCATGTATAAACATGCCTTATTTCATTGCTAAAGCTGAATGCGCCCCTGGCTCCATAAAGCTCTTGATACAAACTATTAAAATCGGATACATTATAATTCGGAATGATAAACCCAATGCCCGTTTCTTTAACCCAATCACTGATTGTTATTTCTGAATTGATGATAATCGGTGTTTCCGTTTGTATGGCATCATAAACTTTATTGGGAGAAGCGTTGATGTTGTTTTCATTAATGGGAGCATACACGCAACTGATATAGTCAGCTTTCATACGAGCAAGTTCCAATGCCTCGTGCTGTGGAATCACGCCCAAAAAATCAATTTTGCTTTTATATTTATCTACGAGTTCTCGGGTATAGTCGTCACTGAACCATCCGGCCATATAAACTTTTAAATCAAGATTTGTTTTCAACAACCCTTCAATAATTTCCGTTCCCCGGTTCAAACCCATCCAACCATTATAAAGTATTCGCAATTGAACAGACTTTTCCTTTTCATCTTTTAACACAAAATATTCCGGATAGTTTGGCAACAAGACACATTTCGAACGAAGTATCTCCGGTATAAGAAGATACCGGTTTTCGTCCGTCACGATAATCTTATTAGCAGGCCAATACAAAAATCGTTTTAGCCATTTTAATTTTTCTCCGCTTTTGTTTTTTCGCAAAAAAAAGGAATCAAATAAATCCAAAACAGTATGTTTAAAAAAAAGAAAAGGGTAAAAAAAAACATACAGTTGTTCGTTGATAACGTGAATGCTTTTTATTTTCCGGGTAAATAAGAGTTTCAAAAAATTCAGAACCTGCTTTAACAACACTCCCGCTGAATTTCTTTTTCCCTTTATCAAAATTACTTCATTGCAATACCGGGCTACATAGCAATTACTCATTTCACCAACTCCCAAAAAAATAACCTCGCTTTTTTTTGCCAATGACTTTACTTCTTTATTAATCCTCATATCGCTACCATCATTGGCAGATACAAACAATATTGCGGGTAATCTTTGTTGCACTACACAGTCTTGCTCGTAAAAAAAGCTACCATGCTTTTAAACTATACGATTTATTCTTTAATGCGAGGGATGGTTTCTCCACAAATTTCCAGCTAAGAATTGCCAGCAGTAAAACAATTGCTAATCCCATCACTAAAAACAAAAAATTATGAGTGAATGACAATTCAACCATCATATTGACAACTACCATGTGAATGACATATACTCCGTATGAATAATCATTCCCCCTTAAAATCTTGTATGAAAAAGCAGGTTTCGTATAGGCCAGCGACAATATGGTTAATCCCAAAATTATATCTGCAACTACTCCCACCAGATCCGGCGAATACAGATCGTTGTATAAATGAGCATATTTACCAAACACAAGAAAGAATACAATGTATATTCCCAACCACAACAATCCTCTGTTATCTAAGTATTTTTTTATTTTACCAAAATACAAGTATAAAAAAACTCCTACAGTAAAATGTAAAAGATAATAGACAATTGAAACCTCGAATAATTTTTTATATACTACAGGCAGCGGTGATTTCGGAATATAAGTATATGCGATAAAACTGCAAGCTGCCAAAAGCACCAATATAAAATTTCCGAATTTTTTATTCAAAAAATATAGGATTGGGACTAATAAATAAAATTCCAGTTCCACGGGGATCGTCCATAAGGCGCCGTTAGGTGTTCCTACTCCAAAATAACGCAACGATTCAGGCGTATAATATTGAAATAATGTGACCTGCCCCGCAAACCATACGCCAAGGCTTTTAAAAGGTACCACACTGGTTGCAAAAATTATTAAAAGAATCGCTGTAGCTATAGTAATTACATACAGAAGCGGATAGATTCTTAAATACCTGTTCCTGAAATATTTTTTTAATGACCGGTTATTATCAAAAGAAGCAAAAATTAAAAAACCGCTTATTGTGAAAAAAATTGGTACTCCCGGAAATGGTCGAATACATTCGAGAAAGCCGTGCCACCAACTACCGGGGCTTTGTATTTTCAGGCGGCCATTCATGTGAAGTATAGCTACCTGGAACGCCGCAAAAAGCCGGATAAGATCAAAATTGTTTTGCCGGTTTATTTTTATCACTTACCCGTTAACTTTTTTACAATTCTTTCTACAGCCTTTCCATCACCATAGGGGTTATGCGCCCTGGACATTTTAGTGTACGCGTCACCGTTATGCAAAAGATCTTCTATTCCGGAAATGATTTTATCATAATCTGCGCCAACTAATTTAGCTGTTCCGGCATCAATAACCTCCGGTCTTTCAGTAGTATCCCGCATTACCAAAACCGGCTTACCGAGACCCGGGGTTTCTTCCTGCACCCCGCCGGAGTCGGTTAAAATGAAATAAGATTGTTTCATAGCATACACGAAATCCGGGTAACTTAACGGTTGTGTCAAATGGATATTCTCAATTCCATCCAAAATTTTCTTTACAGGCTTTTGCACATTCGGATTCAAATGAACCGGGTATACAATTTCAACTTCAGGGTGCTTTTTAGCAACTTCATTTAATGCTTTGCAGATATTGATAAAGCCATCACCAAAATTTTCCCTTCTATGGCCGGTCACCAAAATAATCCGTTGATGTTCTTCAAAAATTTTCCTGATGCAGGGATCCGCAACATTATCACTAAAAGCATTCACCTTATTTTTTGCAAATAATAAAGAATCAATAACAGTATTTCCTGTGACAATAATTTTATCGTCAGCTATGCCTTCACGCAATAAGTTTTGCCTGTTAGTCTCGGTTGCTGAAAAATTAAAATCGGCAAGCTTACTTACCAAAACTCTGTTTGCTTCTTCGGGAAATGGTGATTGTAAGTTGCCGGTTCTTAATCCAGCTTCCACATGCCCCACTTTTATTCTTGAATAAAATGCAGCAAGGCTGGCCGCCATACAGGTGGTAGTATCTCCATGAACCAAAACTATGTCGGGCCTATATGATTTAAAAAGATCCCGCAGCCCTTTCAGGACCTCACACGTAATATCTGTAAGATCCTGGCCCGCTTTCATAATATCGAGGTCAAAATCAGGAATTATTTCAAAAAAATTCAAAACCTGGTCAAGCATTTCGCGGTGCTGCGCTGTAACGCATAACTTATGTTCTATACCTTCGGTTGCAGACAATTCACGGCAGAGCATTGCCATTTTAATTGACTCCGGACGTGTACCAAAAATTGTTAGAATTTTTTTCATTTTTTAAAACGCAACTGCAAAATCTTCCCACTTGAATTTATCCAGTTCGCAAAAATTAAGTTCACCAATTTGAGCTAACTTTTCCGGAGACATTTTTTTTAAGACCTCGAAAGATTGTTCCATCGACTCGTGGTACATTAATTCAGGTTGATTCTTTAATCGTTCGTTCAATACTCCAAGTTGAGGAGCAATCACCGCCTTTTTAAAACCCATTGCTAAAATAACAGAACCGGAATTTTCAATTTGCTGAAACGGAAGGGTAACTACATCTGTGGCATTAAAGAATAATTGCAACTCATCATTTGCTATAAAATGGTCAAACACCTTTATATTCTCGTTTATCGACAGTTTTATCTTTTCGAAATAATCGGCGCTCATTACTTTTCCGGCAATGATCAGCATAGCATTCTCCGAAAATGATTTCTTAAAAAAATCAATGAGCTCAAGTACACCTTTATAAGGTTTAATAAAACCGAGATGGAGCAAAACCAGTTTCTCCGCACCAATATTAAAATATTTTCTTGCCTCATTTCTGCTTATATTGTTTGGATAGTATCCGACATAAGAACCTTCCGGAATCACTTTTAATTTTTTTTTTTCACATTTGAATTCATCAATGGCGGCGGGTACGCTCAGTTCGGAAAAAAGCCTGATCCACTTCATATTGCTGGCAAAAAACCTTCTGCAAAAACGATGTACCTTAATATATTTCGAATCGTGCGGAGTAATATTGTGCGGTGTCCATACTAATTTGCAATTGAGAATATATCGCGCTACATAAACCTGCAAAGCAAAAAATGGAATATTAATTAAGGTCATCCAGAAACTTCTCCGGTAATAATAAGATGTTTCCCAATCAAAATGAATATAATCAGGTTTTTGTTTGATCGCGGTTCTTATAATTCCAAAAAAACGATCATTAATACCATTGCTCACACTTAATCGCGGATCAGTCTTCAACCCATTCATCATCAAAAATTGATAAGGGTTTTGGATACCCGCAACCGGAAGACAAGAAATTTTAATTGAATTCTTCATCAAAAATGACCAAACTTCAAATGGCAGTTTTATACTATCAATCGAAAAGAATTGATTTCTCAAGGCATTGCCAAAAATTCATGAATGAGTTGAAGATCTGAATGATGCTTCTTCAAAATCGCCGTGGAAAGCAGCAAGTGGGAAGCACCAAAAATTATTGATATACCCGGAGGTCTTTATTTTATTATAATCCTGATCTGAATCACTATTCACTTTAGTCAGTGATTTTAATTGCAAACCATTCAAATCGTAAAATTGTATGTAATAGCCCAAAGATTCAATGTGTTCAAATATTTTATTTATCGCAAAGTTGTGATGCCTTTGCTCAATTTCAATAAGTATAATAGGCCTAAATCGCCTAATGCTTTTATCAGCGCCGGTTAATACTTTCCACTCATGGCCCTCCACATCAATTTTAATGAAGTTTATTTGATCTATTTTATTCTCCATTACAAAATGATCCAATGTTTTACATTTCACTTCAATTAGTTCCGAACCTACTTCGCCCGGCTCAACAAAGTCAATATCGAGTTTACCTCTTGCCTCTAATTTACTTCCATCTATTACTGGTATTTTAAATTGAGTAATTTCATCTTTGTCTGATAATGCGATCTCGTGCAGGTTCACATAAGGAAATAACCTGGTCATCTCCAAAAACAACTTGGGGATCGGTTCAAAAGAATGCACGTTCGCCGCACCTGCGAGCTTTTCAAAAACATAAGTATACTCACCGGCATTGGCGCCAACGTCAATCACAATATCACCTTTCTTAATAAAATCTCTTAATAAAAGCAATTCGGGCTCAAACAATCTATTGTTCCTCAGTTGCTCTACATGAAGCCGGTCAAGATACCGAAACTTGATTTTCTTGTGAATTAAAGGAAAATTTTTTTTTATAAATTCCCTGATGTTCTTATTCATTAAGCGTTCTTCACTATTTACAAAATTATGCGTGAAAACTGACTATGAAATAGGCGAAATCGTTAGAGTTTAAAATTTCAAAATATCGCTCACTTTTGCTTTTTGAATCTATCAACAATTTCCCTGCGAATTTTCATTTTACCAAACTCAGATGCGTATTTCAATTGATCTTTCAGGATAAAAAAATGACTTTCATGCGCAGAATAATCATTTGCAAAGGGATACTGATATTCCAACATCCACTTCCTGCATGCCTTTTCTATTAAAGTTACCTGATCGTCGCTCAGGCTTTTTTTCCAGGAAGAGATTTTTGTTTTATCAACGCCCTTAAACTCTTTTTCTCTATATTCATGATCTGCCGACCATTGCCCCTGCCGATAATGAAAATTTATCAACTTATCTTCAATTGGTATTTCCAAATATTGGCAAATGACCTCCAGGGTTTTCTCATAGTCATTCACCAGATTTTCATAAACGACCTCCAAATAGTTCTTACGGTTATGCAGCGCCCAACTCTTTGGCAACGAAATAGACTTATTCCATTGGTGGCACCTGAAGGTAAAAGATTTTGAAGGCCATCTTGCAAAGCTCGAAGAAATGGCCGCCCGCGGATCCCTGATCATATTGATCACCTTCACCTGTGGAAATATTTTCTGCAATGCATTCAAATGAAGCGCAAGCCCCGGATGCTTTAGCACCAACTTATTTTTTAGATCACCCTGGTACAACCGATGATAAAACCTGAGCAAAAATTCCCCGAGCGAAATTTCAGATAGCCCATCATAAAGTGATTGCAAAGATGTTAAGTCCAATCTTTCATTGGCAGCTTTGTGAGTATCTGCGCCCGGTTGAGCATATTTTTTATGATTGTAAAGAAAGTTGATTGCCGCAGGAATATCGCGAACTTCTGAACCAAATATTTTATACATTTCGATGATGTAATGCGGTTCGATAAGATGAACATTCAGGAAACTTGAATTGCTCAAAATATTTCGCATCATAGTTGTTCCGCTCCTTTCATACCCTACAATACAACATATATCCGTGAAATATCGATCCATTATTTTTGGTGATCATTGGCTAAGTGGCGTTTTCTGCCTGCTCGTTTTTTTGCCTTCTTTTTTGCAAAATTTATTTTAAATTATACCCGTTTGGGTGTGTATTACAAAAGCGCTTTTGGAAAAATGAGCGTTCCTGGTCGTACACAAGGTATCGGGTTCCGCGTAATTATCCAGGAAAGAATAACCGTATCAACCATTCCTGCTATTCCCCGTGTAATGTATTGGCGAATCTGTCTTTAGTGCGATTGATCTTTTACTTTTTCTTTAATGTTCTTTTTTTTTATGGCTTTTTGTTACGAGGAATGAAGGATTTAAGAAATTTTTTTTATTATAAATCAGCGGACCACCTGTGTCTTTCGAAACGACTGCTAAGCCTGCTGCCTCGCAAATTGCCTGCCCTGCTGCTGTGTCCCATTCCATAGTAGGTGCAAATCGGGGGTAAACGTCCACGTTGCCTTCCGCAACCATGCAAAACTTTAAGGAACTTCCTTTCGGGATCATCTCAATTTCTTTGTAGTGAGCTTTTAACTCATCGATAAAATTTGCTGTCTCTTCGTTCATGTGTGAACGGCTACCGGCGATCCTCATCTTTCCAACACTTTTTATTGCCGGGTATATTCGCTGCGCATTTTCAATGAGGTCGATGATGTTATCATTCTGATAAGCCTTTATCTTAAAAGATTCACAGTTTGCTACTATTCCAAAATAAAGGTCTCTTGTAACCGGCACGTAAATAACTCCCATTATTGGTTGTTGATTTTTTATGAAGGCGATATTGACGGTAAATTCACCGTTTCTCTTTATAAATTCTTTCGTACCGTCCAATGGATCTACTATCCAGCATTCAGTCCAATTTTTCCTTTCTTCAAAAGGTATTTGCTTATTCTCTTCACTAATGACCGGAATGGAAGTTTGTTGTAGCAATTTATTAATGACAGTGTTCGCATTTTTATCCGCTTCGGTTAAGGGTGTCTTATCGTTCTTATATTCTATTGAATGATTAGTGTTATAAATTTTGAGAATCTCCTCTCCTCCCTGCAACGCTGCCTGTATCGCAATCTTCAAAAAATGAAACATAGCCAAAGAATGATCGTTGTTGCCGCGAGTCTTCAATAAATCAAGCTGCATTTCTTTTTAACTTAAATGACGCAGGCCTCACAGAAACCAAAAGTTTTTGATACAGGTCTTTGTGCCGAAAAAATAATATTATGATTGCAAAAGACATCGCAAAAAATAATTTTATCGAGATAACCATCAACGGCGATGACCATGATCTTAAAAAGTGATTCAGGGCTACTGAGATAGCCACAAATAAAATGGAAGAAAAAATAATTGAACCCAGGTTTCTAAAGTCGATCGTTTTTGAAATAGCAAGTCTGGATTGTCTTACAATCAGTACAGAACAGATTGCCATAAGTGCGGTATTTAAAAAAGTTGCCAATGACAGTCCGATCCAACCTGAGGGTAAAATAACGAAATAAGAAAAAATCGCAGTTATGATCTGTACCCAAATCCAATAATGATAGAGCTGCTTTCCCTTATGAAGACTAACGGCAACCTTCCGATAAATACTTCCAACGGCTGTAAACGTGAATCCAATAAAATTAATGATCAGCATCCAGTAGCCAATATCTAAAAAGTAGCTGTCTACTGTTTTCGATTTCCACAATAAATTTATTATTTCTCTTCCCAGCAGAATCACGAAACACGTAAATGCCGAGCCGAGAATGAAGGAATACAAAACCGGATTTTTCATTTTATTTTCAAGCTCCTTTTCTCCTGAAGCAACATGTTCGGAAAAATGTGAGAAGAAAACTGTGGACAGTGGAGTCAGCAGTATTCCGCTCGCTTTTGAACTAATTTGCTGTACGTATTTGAATATCGCGTAAGTACCTTGCGGAAGCAACGTGGCCATTGCGGTAAATACCATATTATATATCTGCGTTGCCGTTACATATCCCGATGTGGTAAACATGATTTTAAAAAAAGACTTTGTATCGAAAGTCTTTTCGGTCCATACAAATGAATATTTTATTCCGGCCTTTTTTACGTATATTAAAGTGATTAAAAACTCGATAATTTTTCCCGCAAAGAGAGTAACCACTAATATCCAGACCCCAAAAAATTTATAAAAAAGCAGCAACAGTATGAGGGAAAGAACTGCATTTAAAATAGCAGCCCATTCAATTCTTCCAAAAATTTTTTCAGCATTTAATGTAACATCTATGAATGAATTAATGAATTGCAGTTCCATGAAAATCAAAAAAACACGAAACATCTGCACACATAGAGTCTTATCTGTTTCCGAGAAACCAGGTGCCATCAAGGATACAACGTAAGGTGAAATAAAATAAAACAACAGTAAAATCACCGAAAGAAAAATAGCAAACCTGTTTATTAAAACAGAAAATGCACGGTGTGCCGCTTCTTTTCCATATTTCGTTCGGATATCCATGTACACCGGAAGAAAAAATTCGGAAAGCTTACCGCTTTGAGTTAAAGATGTCACGAGGTAAACAACTGAATTGGCAACAAAAAATACTTCTACCTCGCGGGAAGTGCCGAATATCCGTACCTGCATGACTGAATATGCAAGGCCAAGCAACGCATAGACGATTCTTAAACCCGAGAGCCCAAATATTTTTTTAAAGTACATTGAGTTGCTTTATTCAAAAAGATAGTATTGGTCAATTTTTCAAAATGAAGAAAGTACATTTTGAATTTGCCCGCGGTCAAATTTTGCCTTATTCCATATTGGTTCAAAAAGGACATTAAGCGAATTTGTATTTGCAAGTAATGTTTCAACAATCTGAATTTTGCTTTTACGATAATAGGGCTTCTTTAGTAAATCTGGTAAAATCAAGAGATCATTTAACGAATTCGATAAATAAAGCATTACACGTTTATCTCTCCATGACTCAATATATCCCATGTTAGCATCTCTTTTGGTGGATGGCCGGAATTCTGAAACCATTAATACCGGGACGCCTACCGCTATCGCGTTAATTGCAACATGATAAGTATCTGTTATAATAATTGAACAATTTGCAATAGCTTTTAGAATATCACCTGAAACAAAATGAGAATCTTTGTATGACTCTTTGCTGACTCTAAAGAAACTGAAATATTTATCCATGGAATCAGCAAATAGCCCTTTTACAAAATAAGTCCACGGTATACGCACGAGTTTTTTACCCAATACTGTTTGCAATTCTTTTACAAATTTTGTTACGTAATATTTAGGAAATGCCCCGGAACTTCTCCCGAAATAATAACCAATTTGACCTTTAAAAGCTTCGGCAAATTCTTTATCACCTTCGGGCAAAGACAAAAGTTCCTCTCTGGTAGATAAGAGAGTAGCATCAACACCTTCGTAGGAAGTTTTAAAATCATTCCTGATTGCCGCACAAAAATTGGCCGAATAGGGATCCCGGAATTTAATAAAACTACTTTTTCTGATTAACCATTTGAGATTATTAAAATATTCCTGGTCCAGAAAATCATATAGCCGGTTTTGAAAAAGAGTAGTACCGTATGAAAAAATTTTGATGGCTTCTGATTCTTTATCAAACAAATCTTTCAAAAGAAACCTGTTTTCAACAATACTTTTAAATTTCAAATCGTCTTTAGAATGTTGCTCTCCAAGAATATTTTTTTTTAACCGGTAGGCCGATTGAACCTGGTAATCTGCTCCCCATTGAAAATCTCCCCAATAAAAAACAGCATCACCTTCAGACAATTCATCAAATTGCGGTAAGCCGTAAATAAGTTTCGTCGGAAAATTATCTCTTTCTTTTAGCGGCAATGTCTCAGAGTCGTCGCTATAAGCACTCCAGGGCGTTGTTAGAAGAATATGGTCAGTTTTGTTTACATCTTTTAAAATATTATGAATCGCAAAATCAACTGTCTGCATCCCAAAGTTAGAACCATGCCCTATTCCGTTCGGGGCACAGTTAATAAATATTTTTTTACCCATCTATCAGAAATTCGCCTTTATTAATTATGTCCCGAACAATCATACCGGTATATTTTTCATTGATTATTTCATCGGCGTTATTAATAGTAAAGCATAATGTCTGTAATGACACTTCCTCCTGTATGGCTAAGAACGGAATTTGATAGCGCTCAAATAACAAATATGCATATCGCTCTGCGAACGTTTTTAATTTTTCGGTTGCTACGTTCTCTTTCCTGAAATTATTCAAATAGTCAAAGTAGGATTCTTTTGAGTCTATGTCTTCAGTAAATCCCTTGCCTCTAAAGTGAGTTTTAGAAACCACGATGCTTGGAATTCCTAAAAGAGGAAGTTCCATGCCTGCCGTCGTAGTGTGAACAATTCCTAAATCTGTAACCTGGTAAATAGACCACGAGTTCACCTTTTCTTCCGGCTCTATCAGGCGAACATTGGAAGGAAGATTGGGAATTCTTTTCCTGATCAATTCAGCAAAGGGCTGATTGGTTCCAATGACAACTTCTGCGGGATGAATTTTTACTATTAACTGTTTTTCCGGATGTGAGGCAAACCACTCAATGGTTTCGAATACCCACTCCACGGGATTCTTAAAAGCTATCTCTCTTTGGGCACTGGCTGCATCCCAAAGCACATTTGTAAACAACGTATAGGTAAGTTTATTCGAATCCAGGCAAAAACGTTGTAACGTTTTTTCACGGTCTTCCAGTGCACCAAAGTTATATACCATCACATCTTCGCTATGCGACACCCTTGTTTGCAAATAGCGATTGATTTTTTGATGCTGCTGTTCATTCAATGGAATATTTTTCACTTTTTCCCATTGCTCCGAAACATCCCACCAATCACTCGTCATGTTCCAGTTGAATTTTTGAGTGTTCGCTTTTTTCCCCCTGCCGTAAGTTACGATGGGTATACCCGCTTTATTAATTATTTCAAATGCGGGACCCCATGTTGGATAAATGCCATGACTCATAATTACGCGGTCTGGATTTCCCTTTACCAAATAATCTCCGACAAGAGCAGACATACGTGCAGCTTCTTTTAAAAGTTTTTCTTTTTCTTTCAGCAATGGAAGGTTATCATTCAGAATACCTACTTTATAGTGCTTTAAAAGGCCGGCCTCTATAATAGAACTAAAATCAGAAATATCTCTCTGCTGATCTATATTGATAATTTCTGAAATGCCGAACACCTTAAAACCGCACGCCGTGATATATTGATGGCCAAAATTATAAGACCGGGCCGTTATGCTTTCCCACCTGTTTTCATCACCCGCCCTTGTCTCCTCTGTAATTGGCAAACTCTGATCGTCCAAAATAAAATAAACATTGTGGCCTTTTTGTTTTAATCCCCATGCCAATATTATGTCTATTGAAATATTATGCACATTTCCGCCCAGCATGGAAAGGAAACAGATATTTAAAGGCTTCTCAATTTTTTCAGGCCGGATTGATTTAGCAATATTTCTTCCCTGCGCTATCAAAACGGCACTTGACAATTTACTTTTTGCCAATTTGTTCCAGGGTGTGCCGAGCGTATTTAGTGTATTGGCAATTGTTGGAAATACATTTGCCCTGATAGTATCTTTTGTTTTTAATCCTTTAATTTTTTTTTCCATTCTGCTATTTTACCAGGCAGTCCAACCACCATCTACCACAAGATTAGCACCCGTCATATATTTTGAAGCATCGGACATCATATATAAAATTGCACCCTGGTAATCGTCCGCGTTTGCCATCCTTTTCAACGGAGTAAGATTTGTATAGTTGGTAAGAAATTCTTCTGATTGATTATTAAAAACACCTCCGGGGCTCAATACATTTGCCCTGATATTCTGATCTGCAAAATGGGTAGCAATATATCTTGTGAGATTGATGATCGCAGCTTTGGAGGTAGCATATGCAACCGGTGAGTTGATACCCGAGTTGCCATAAATGGATTTATTGGGGCTAACGTTGCCATAGGTTGACGAAACATTTACGATTACTCCCTCACCGTTTTCCTTAAAATAAGGTATTGCTTTTTGCGACATTAAAAAACTCCCTTTCAGGTTAATATCATGAACGTGGTCCCATGCTTCTTCAGGATAATCTTCAAACGCCGAAAAGAAGTTAGAAGTGGTATCGAGCTCTCTTGAATTTCCCTTAAAGTGAAAACAATTTACCAGCCCGTATATTTTGCCAAACTTTTGCCTGGCGGCTTTATAGAAATTATCGATATCATCACCTTTGCTAACATCAAGTTTGATAGCATTTAGTTTTTCTTTTATATTATCATCTCCTATCTGCGCGATTTTATTTTCAGCCATCCCGATATCAAGATCGGCAATAATGATAATCGCTCCGGCATCAGCTAATACGGTGCAAAATGAAAATCCTATTTGCCCGGCGCCACCGGCGACTACGATTACACGTTTATCAAGATTAAACAATTGATTGACCAACTTCATGAATAGAAATTTATACGCTTATTTTTTTGCCACTGGCTGCTGATTCATGCATACGCAATAATAATTCCGTATTTAAGATAGCATGATCAAGATTTAGAGGATGATCAATTACAGAATGTTGTACCATATTTATAAAATCTTTGAGTTCATCAATATATAACCGGTTTACATCGAAATCTTTGCCCAAAGGAAATTCAACCTCATCTTCTTTATATTTTTTAATGATGATCTTATTGTCGTGCCAGTTCCAGGTAAGTGTTCCATCATCACAAAAAATTTTGATATTGCGATCGTATTCCTTTTGCAAATAATCCAGGTGCATGGTTACCACTTTATCATCATATTCAAAAATGGCTTCGGCTATTTCTTCCGCGTCAATTCCTAATTTGTCCAAATTTTTTGAATTACAAATTATCGACGCAGGAGTTCCAAAAAAAAACTGGATAAGATCGAGTTCGTGCGTAATAGTGTTGACAACGCCACCTCCGAGATTCTTTTTTGCAGCATAGCCGGTTTTATAATCTTCCCATGGATGCCAAAAGGGAAGATAACTTCCAAATTCTGCTCGGGCACTAAATGGCTTTCCCAAAATATTCGAGTCGATGATGCTGCGGATCTTATTTACCAGCGGATGATACCTGAGCATAAATCCGATGAAGAAAACATTTTTGTAGTCAGAGAGATGCTTTTTGATTTTTTCGAAATTATTCCGGTCATTAATCAAAGGCTTCTCCATGAAGATAGCCGCATCGACTTTTGTAGCAATTTCGATTCCGTCACTATGCAATGAAGTAGGAGTGCAAACAAATACAGCATCTATTTTTAAGTTCTCCAACTCTCGAACCGATGTTACCGTTTTAACACCAAATTCCCTTTCGAAGTTTTCATCTTTTATTCTTTTCAGGCTATAAATCTCTGAATAACCCAGCAGTTGTAAATTCTTAATGTGTCGTTTACCAATAGAGCCGCCTCCAATAATTACAAATCTCAAGTCTTATTCAATCTTTAATAATGTAGGAAGGAGCTTCTGCAAACGGGAAACGGCGAATAGTCACCTGCGTGTCTTTAAAATATTCATCTATGGCTTTTGTTTCTCCTTCCCATATAGCATAATCATCTAAGATTAATATTCCATTCTTCGACAATAACGGATATAATTTTTCAAGAACAACCACAGAAGGTTTATATAAATCTACATCGAGGTGTATTAAAGAAAACCTGACTCCGGGATTTCGATCAACAAATTCAGGGACTGTATTTAATATATCTCCTTCAATTAACTCAACGTTTTCATGCAAACCCTTTTGGGACAACACTTCCATTAACTGTTCTTTTGTGATGCTTTGATTTCCTGCACTCTGAAGATATCTTTCTAATAACGCCTTATCTCCCTTTAATTCGGCCTCAGGAAAGGTTCCAAATACATCAAAACCAAAAAATTTGCGCGAATAAGTAGTTTCAAGCAATAACCGGTAAGTGAGGAATCTTATGAATGAAGTTGCTTTAAATAATCCAAACTCCGCAAATGCACCGGGTACGTTCATGGTTTGTTTATACAACTCATAATGAATAAGGGGTTTGGTTAGTCTGCCTGGTTGCGAAGACAAATAAAAATCATTTTCATAGTCAAATGCTTTTTTAAAATCAGGAAGTTTGATCATTTGCTATTGTTTTAATGGCGCATGAAGCGAAAGAAATTTTTCAATTGCACCGTCCAATAAGTTCATTTCAATTAAGTACTTTTCAACAAATGCCCTGAAAGCACCATCGCCGCCTTTGACGGGAATTACCCAATCCGCTAATTTCCTTATATAGCCGGGAGCGTTTGCAGGCGTTGCGCTTAAACCTGCCGCCTTGAGAAGTTCAATGTCATTCAGATCATCTCCGATATGAGCCACTTCACTCAAAGATATATTTAGCGACGAACATAATTCTTTTGCAACACCCAACTTATTTGAAACGCCCGTATACAAATGATCTATCTTAAGTTTCTCTGCTCTTCTTTTTACAATGTTTGTATTTTCTCCCGTGATGATCGCAACATGTATATCTAATAATCGAAGAAACAGAACACCGGCGCTGTCAGCGGTATTAAATTTTTTCCATTCATTGCCCGTTTCATCATAATACATTCCACCGTCAGTCCAAACGCCATCAATATCGGTAATGAAAAGTTTTATTGGATTCATAAAATGATATGCTTTACGGATTCATCGCGGGAAAAACAAGCAGTATTATATTCAGACAAAAAAAATAAATTTTGTAGTATCAACTAAAGTCATTAGGATTTAGTGTAACGTCAGCATCAATATCACGCAAAGATTTTTTGCCAATAATTTCTGTTCTGTTTTTCCATTTTAAACCAGTGCCAGGGCTCTTTAAACAAAGCATTTCTTCGGTAACAATAGTATTTGCGGGAATAAATTGTTTGCTTGTGATACTTCTCGCCAGTTTTTCTTTGGCAGCTTTTGTGGCAGGACTTACGGTTTTCTCTCCATCGCCCATTGCAATCTCTATACCACGTATATAATCTATAAGTTTTTTCAATCCTGAATATTCGAGCGATCCGGGTTGGTCTGTGCCTTTCATCGTCCTGTCTAATGTGATGTGCTTTTCTATTAATGATGCGCCCATTACCGAAGCGGCTGCGGAAACAATTATGCCGGATGTATGATCAGATAGTCCGACAATGCACTTATATTTTTTTCGTAAGGTTTCCATTGCCTTAAGATTTACGTTCTCCAAATGGCATGGATATTCAGAGGTGCACTGCATTATTATAACAGATTCCGGGCCCCTTTTAAGTGCGGCAAATGCATCATCTATGTCTTCCAGGTCTGCCATGCCCGTGGAAATAATAACCGGCTTGCCGGTGGTTCCCAGTTTCTCCAAAAGAGGAATGTTCGTTAAATCCCGTGAAGCTACTTTGTAAAACGGGCAACCAATTCTTTCCAGCAACTCAACAGAAGGAACATCGCAAGGAGTGCAGAAGTAAACAATACCTACAGAATTTGCATATTCTTTAAGCTCCAGATGTTGCTTTTCTGAAAATTCAAGAAACATTCTATGTTCCCCATAGGTTTTCCCAAATGAATTGGGATTATCGTATGGTTTATTAAAGGCTTCTTTTGTAAGCTCACTGGGGATATCACGTTTTTGGAACTTTACAGCATTTGCTCCACAACTTACTGCCATATCAATCAACTTTTTTGCAATTCTGATATCGCCATTGTGGTTTTGGCCGATTTCGGCTATAATATAAGTAGGATAACCATCACCAACCGGCGCTCCGGCAAGGTTAATAGTTAGATCCTTTTCTTTATTGACTTGTTTTACTTTAACGTAATTCGCGTCAAGAAATTTATAGACTTTGGAAAAATCATCAGGTGTTCCATCCGACAAATTCAGTTGACTAATGATGTGTTCAAACCGGTCAATGTCGTCCCGATTATCAATTGTTAAATATTTATCGAGATCGTGTCTAAGCCCGAGGTAATCTGCCGGAAAAGTTTCCACTTTAAACAGTTCCTTATTTCTTCGGAAATAAGGAGTGACATGTTCCCGGTCGAAATGATCCAAACGGCCGTTTTCAATTGCTTCTCTCAACGCTCTTACACTAATAAATTCTGCCACTATGTGAGAAAGTCCATCAATATGCGTATAATCGTTTTTATGATCGAGATGTTGCTTCAGTAAACTTAGTGTAATTGATTTATTATTGAACGGATTATCCGCGGTGAATCTTGCAATGGTATCTGTTTCTTTTAAATCAGCGCTGGCATTATAAAATCTATCCATCACATCGAGCGATGAGCCTTTGTATATTTTTACATTTAATGATTGGCAAATGGCAACGATAGGATCATCTTCAGGCAGGTCCGTAGTAGCTACAAGAATTTCATCCATCTTTTGTAATCCTTTTACCATTGAAATTACACGGGTCAGCAACGTTATGCCTGCCACTGGCATTAAAGATTTCCCTCTTAGCCTTGAGCTGCCCATCCTCGCCTGTATTATAGCTCTTACCATATTGAATTATGCCAGATAGTTTCAGATTATAATTTATCCACAGCACCGATTATCCGGTTAATTATCTCTTTTCCAGAATTTCCACCAGGGTTTTTGCTGTTCATCATCAGCATATCCATACCCATTTCCATAACTATATCCGTAATAATTATAACCGGTACCGTATTTATATCCCGGAATTTTCTTAACCTTTATTCCGTTAAATACAATATTAAGGTTCGGCAACATCTTTCTTTCCTTTACGTCATTGATCAATTCGATAAAGGAACTGTTTGTAAAGTTTTGCCTTACGATATATAAAGTCGCATCTGCTACGGTAGCAAGTATTTTTGCATCCGTTACAGAGCCTATGGGTGGTGAGTCAATGATGATAAAATCAAAATGCTTTCTCAGATAATCAAATAATTCATTTAACCTTGAGCTGCTTATCAACTCAGAGGGATTTGGCGGTACCGGCCCGGATGGAATAATACTAAAATCAGGAACGCCTGGGTGCGGATGTATAATGTCACTTTCTGAAGATTTCCCAATAAGATAAGTACTCAGGCCAACATTTCGTTTAATACCAAGCTCTTTACTTATTTTCGGCTTCCTTAAATCAAATTCCAACAGCGCCACTTTATTTCCTGTAAGACTTAAGCTGATGGACGTATTTATTGCAATAAAACTTTTGCCCTCATTAGGAATCGACGATGTTACCAAAATTACTTTGCCACCTTCTTTTGAATCAAATGTGATATAGTTAAGATTAGTCCTTAATTCTCTAAACTCCTCTGCAACCAAAGTACGCTTGCCTTCTTCAACCACAATAGGCGAATCGGTTTTAATTCTGTGAAAAACTATTTCCGAAAGTACCGGAACTTTTGTGCGGCTTTCAATTTGCGTTCTGAACTTTACCCTCGTACTTAAGAACTCTCTGAAATAAATGTATAAAGCTACCAGTACCAGGGCAAGGAGTACATACCAAATATAAACCCGCAAAGCCTGAGGCTTTACCAATCCTGACTCCTCGGGTCTATCGATGATCCTGTAGTTAGGCACAATACCGGCTGCCGTTATCGCTTGTTCTTCTCTTTTTTGAAGAAGAAACGTATATATGCCATTCTTGATACCCTGTTGCCGGCTGATATCTAATAATTGTCTCTCTTTGAGCGGCATCTTACCTAAAAGGCCACCTAATTTATCACTACTGGATTGCAATCTTTGGCGACTTACCTTATTAGCGGACTGCAAATTATTGATACTGGCTAATATGCTCGGCTTTAATTTATCGATAGTTTCCTGGAGAACGTTGATTCTCGGATTTTTGCTTCCGGAAGTTTCCTGTACTTTTTGTAAATCGAATTCGGCCTGGTAAAGCTGGTTCAGTAAATCGATCAATACCGGATCATCAATTCCGAGAGTAGCAGGAATTTGATTGTTTGAATTATTGCGACGCGTAACATACTCTTTAATTTTATTAAGTACGTCAGCCTGCACATCCAATTCGCTGATTTTTGTATCCAAGTCTTTTAATTGATCAAGAATTACCGATCCCTGAGAGCTCAAGTCAACGATGTCATTATTTGTTTTAAAATCTTCAAGTTTTTTTTCGATATCACTCAAATCACCCGAAAGCAATTTTAATCTCTCGTCTAAAAAAAGAAGTGTATTTTCTGACTGCTTACTTTTATAATCTACCGTTGTGGAGCCATACAATGATAAAAGGGTGGTTAAGATATTCCAGCCTCTCTCCGGAATCTCGTCTTCGTAAGTGATGTCTAAAATTGACGATTGTTTTGATATTGGTTCAACAGTGAGTGACTCCTGAATTTGATTAACTGCAGTTGACATCGGCTCTATCCTTACGTACCAATCATTGTGCTCCGGAGTATTTGCGTCTGTGTGATTAATATGCCATTTAATATTGCCAAAATAACTTTCAATAACTGTGTCGCATGGATATAAAATTTTATTAAACCTTATTTTATCCCCTTCTATTTGTACATTTCCTGAAATGTTTTTGGATACCGAATCCGGCTCCTCGAGCTCAAGTTTAAAAGGAACATTCTTATAATTCTGCCCGGATTTTATATACCCCCTGGAGCCATATTGCACATTTAGTTGCAGATTTTCCGCCAGTTTGCGTATAAGGTTTCTGGAACGAAGAATCTCCATTTCTTTTTCTGTTTCCGTAGATAAGTTCCTTGTATCCAATTGAACTATATCAATAAGGTTGGCGCTCTTTTGCTGAGAATCGTCATTCACAATTATTCTTGCTTTTATCGCATAAATCTTTGTTGCGTACCGAAGGTATATTCGTGCGCCCAATACACCGAGCAAGATGGCCAATACAATAATTGGCCAATAAGGCAGTATCCGAATTACCATCCTTTGCACTTGCTGATTTTGTTCCAGCGTGTCTTCCCTTATGTCAAATTCGGTGGCTCTGTTCTGCATTAGTCTTTAGAACATTAAAGATTTGAAAGATTCAGGAGCGTAAGCAATAAAGTGACTCCGGCTGCTATGATGCTTATGTATTGGGTAATACCAGACCTTGAAAAGAACCTGGTTCTAACAGGTTCTACGTAAATAACATCATTAGCTTTTAAATAATAATACGGCGATTGAAATACGTCTTTGGAAAGCAGGTTTATTCTTCCAAATTTTCGTTCACCATTTACTTCTCTTATCACAAGAATGTTGTCGCGCTTTCCAAAAACTGTAAGATCGCCGGCTGATCCCAAGGCTTCCAGAACGGTCGTTCGTTCATTATCCATCTCAAACTTTCCCGGATGCGTAACTTCACCGAGAACAGAATAACTGTAGTTCAAAAATTTCACGTTCACAACGGGGTCTTTGGTGTAATCTTTTAACTTAGAAGTCAGTGTATCCTCCAACTCCAGTCGCGTCAAACCTGCGGCCTGTATCCTTCCTAAAAAAGGAAATTGAATTTTGCCGTCCGCCTCCACGAGGTAGCCAATACTTTTTGAGGCGGCAGCCCCTGCAGTCGCACCGGGAATGATACCACTTCCCGAATTCAAAACACTAAGATCTTCATAATTGACCCCCCCGACCGAAATGGACAATAGATCATTTTTTTGAATCGGGTTGTCGAAATTGGTTCGGGCCTTATGCAATGCTGCCGAGGCAGAGTCTGCAAGATTATTCAGGTAAACAACCTTACTCGGAGAAACACATGATACAAAACTCAACGTGAGAACGATGATTGCTATAGAGGATACACGAAAATTATTCATAATATAAAAGGCGAACAAATTAAAGCTTAAATTAAATATCCAACAAAATAATCATATTTGATTTCTCAATTTTTGATTCGTTAAAAGTTACAATATGCCATTCAAATAAATATTGCGCTGAAATTGCTTTTACCGATGTCTGCCTTTCTCAAAAGTGTATGGCTTCGCCTCTCTCAGTCACATGATTAAGCCAATTTAAAGAAAATAAAAGTTACTCAAATTACCGTTTACATAGATGAATTCGGTTTAACAAAGTCTATGATTTAAAGGCAAATTAATTGTATGAAGATAACTTTAGCTCGTAAGAGCAATTTTTTTTAAGTTCATGTGCTTCCCCCAGAGTTTTTGACCAGCGAAATTAATTCATTCTTTTTATCGTTGTGCTGGGTATCTGTTGCAAAAAAACTATTCTAACAAAAAGAAGTTTCGTATTACGTCTTTTTCTATACTTTTACACTAATTGTAGTGAGCAGAATAAACCATTATTTATTGACTTATGACCTATACTAAAAGAAAACAAATTGTGCTGATCGCTTTATTGTCGATTCTTGTGTCGCCGGTTTTTTCCCAAAACAAACTGCGATATAATGACGTAAAGCCTTTTTCCGGTGTCACACCTTTCAGGAAATTTTCTATCGGTGTTAATGTGGGAGTACTAGATCCTGCGCTGGTGATTGGTGGTTCAAATGACTTTGCTAACCCCCAGTATACTTTGGGATATGGGGCGAACTTTCATTATCAGATTAATCACTATTTGGGCCTTCAGGCTGATTTCCTGTCGGGAACATTAAAGGGAAATCAGAATGAGAAATACGGACCAGGAAGACCTGTTGCATCTTTTAAAACTAATTTGAATTGGGATGCCAGTTTAAGTTTCATATTGAGTGGGGGAAATATAAATTGGCTAAGCACAAAAACGAAGGTGGTGCCTTATATAAGTGCAGGCCTTGGTTTCCTGGGGTATAAAACAAAAATTGTAAATACCGGCACGACTAATGTGATAGATTATGTGGATACCATATCTCCGAAACATCCAAGAGTTGTTCCTGTATCTCTTGGACTAAAGGTCAACTTATCTTCGCTGATTAATCTGGACGTAGGATATAAAATGAATTTCGTTGACGCAGATAACCTTGACGGCTTACCTTATTGGAATGAATCACTTTACTTCAGAAGCAGGGTGCATAAGGACAGATTTGCTTATGGATTCGTGGGAATTGAATTTTCGTTAGGCAAAAAGAATAAGCCGCAATTGCTTTTTGACAATCCTGCAGCAAGGCTCAATAGTTACTTACAGGCACAACTGGATTCTACAAAAGAGCAATTAGATTCTTTGTCAAGAGACAGCGATGGTGATGGGGTACCCGATAAGTTCGATAAAGAGCCAAATACCCCTGCAGGTTGCCCGGTAGATACCCATGGAGTTATCAGGGATACGGACGGCGATGGGGTTCCTGATTGTAAAGACAAAGAATTGGTGACCCCTACACAGTGTCAACCTGTAGATTCAAATGGTGTTGGAAAGTGCCCTGATCCTGCATGTTGCAAGAACATGGTAATGGCAGATACCAATAAATGTAATTTGGGCGATCTTCCGAGCATTTCCTTCAGGCCAAAAAGCACCATTTTAAGTGCCGATGCGAAAGCAATGCTGGCAATGATAGCCGCAAAAATGAAAAACAGCCCGGAATGTTCTATTACGATAATCAGTTATCCTGCACCTTCAAAGGCGTCACAATCACTTTGCAATAAAAGAATGTTAAACATCAAACTATACTTCATGGAAAATGAAGGAATCCGTACGGATCTTATTCAAACAAATGCCGAGATGGGTGGAGGGGACGTGAATACAATAGATATAAAATCAAACTGATCTCATTATTTGATTTCAAAAAATAAAAGGCCTTCCTGCCCGGAAGGCCTTTTATTTTTTGAATTTGCTTGAAATATTCCATCTGCTAATGATTTTATTATACTTATAAAACCAATTGAAAACAGGAACGTTTATAACAAATCAGGGACGGGAAATCATTTAGCGCATGGTATATACAAATTGACCATCCTTTTCAACTCTTTGCACGATTGATAAAAAGAATGCGTTATTAATCTCAAAGAAAGTGAAAATATTTCTATAAGATAATGCCGTTCGGTCAATATTTAATGAGATACAAAACCTTATGAAAAGAATGATTTATATATTATTTTTATCGAAAGAAGTTTACAGGTTTATCAATATAAGCGCGAAAGAATAATATTATTCAGCGGAACTGGCGAAAATAAATAGTCATTCCGGCTACCTTTATGAATGTCAAATAATCAGACCCGAATGTTATGCTTAAAGCTGCAGCCCTCTTTATTTTCTTTTTAATACCAACATACCTGTTAAGCCAAACTGTAAGCTTTACATATAAGAGCATCAATAACTCATCCTGCAATCCCGACACAATTCAATTCACTCCTAACGCGCCGGGCAATCCCGTTGGATATTTATGGGACTTTGGCAACAGCAGGAAAAGCCATAGCGCCCACCCCTCGGTTATATATGTAGGTGGTGGTGCATACAAGGTCAAATTATTAGTAATCTATTCGCAAGGCACGCAGGAATTTTCTGACACAGTTGTCGTCAATTCCACAATAAACCCATCTTTTTCTTACGACAAGGATAGCCTGTGCCAACCGGGAACGATCAACTTTTCGGCCACAGGCGCGGGAAGCGCTGCAAATTATAACTGGAATTTTGGAGATGGAACGCCAGCTGTTAATACAACTTCAAGGAACATAAGTCATTTTTACGCAACATATGGAACATTCACTGTTACGCTTATGGTAACAAGCGCTTCCGGATGTTTCTCGACTTCTATAGCAAACATTTCAGTTCATACGATCGATATTAGTGGAACACTATCAGCCACACAAGGATGTATTCCTTCCGTTATAGATTTTACCGCTTCTGTCTTAGCACCTCCCGGAGAGATTGTAAATAATTATTTATGGACTTTCGGAGACGGTAGTCCGCCTGTTTCAACAGGAGTAAATAATATTTCTTATTCATATAACACTACCGGTAAATTTTTGCCCAAACTAACGGTAAACACAGCCGGAGGATGTACCGGTAATTTTATTTTCGATTCCGTAGCATTTGGTATTCCACCTACAAATCTTATCGCTTATACACAAAATAATGTGATATGTGGTTCGGAAACAGCTGTGTTTATCGGGAAAGCCAACAATGCCCTTTCTTACCTGTGGAATAATGGAGAAAGTACAGATGAGGTAACGGACACTATCTCAAAACATAAATATTCTACGCTGGGAAATAAGAATGTGGTAGTGACACCCTATTTTAATGGATGCCAGGGAACGGCTGACAGTTTCAACATAGATGTGATTGGTGTCATAGCAAAATTTGATTTCAGAAATTCATGCAGTGACAAAAAATCATTTGTATTTACAAACAGAAGTTTGGGGAACGTATCATCTATTGTATGGGATTTCGGAGACGGAAGCCCACGGGATAGCTCAATCAATGCCCGGCACACTTATGCTGACACCGGCGCATACGTGGTTACATTAACGGTAGAAGACAGCATTACAGGATGTTCGGACAGCTTAAAGCAGACTGTATCAATTGCTGAGCCTGTTCTAAGCAATCCGTATCAGGCTGTGTGCAGAAACAGTACGACTACTTTTACAGTCCTAAATGTATATCCGGGCATTGCTTCAAAATACGTATGGAACGTAGTGGGAAAAAGAACCGGGCTTAGTTCAAACAACGTTTTAAATATAACTGCAGACCAATTTGGCGTTTTCAATGCATCCGACAATTGGGTTTTAATAAACAATGGCGCGTCATACTGTTACGACACTATTTATTTGAACCATGCGATTACGGTTAGAGGACCGGTAGTTGATTTCACCTCAAACGATACTCTTTGCCTCGAAACTTTACTTGATGTAAATAATAGATCAATACCATTTATAGCCGGGGAGAACATCGTATCTTGGGATTGGAATTTTGGAGATGGGTCGCTGCACGATAGTAGCCAAAATCCGGAACCACACGAATATTCAAATCCGGGCAGGTATAATGTAAGCCTTGCGGCTACTGACCTTAATGGCTGCAGTGACATTTTCAACAAAATTGTAACTATAAGTGACGACGCATTCATTTATACACTTCCACGACTTGACACATTGTGTTCCGGGCAATCTAAAATACTAATCGCCTACGAAGATGACTCAATAACCTGGTCACCTGCCAATTTTGTTTCCTGCGCTACATGTGATACTATTACAGCAAGCCCGACACAAACCACAAAGTTTTATGCAACCTCCACTAATGCATTTGGATGTAGTGCAACTGATAGCATCCTCGTAAAAGTTTATCAGCCTTTCACTGCAACCACTCCAAATAGTAATTTGTACGTTTGTCCTGATGATAGTGTTCAGTTAAATGTCGAGCCACCTTTTTATAAAATCACGTGGTCGCCGGCAGCCGGATTATCTAACCCGAACGCATATTCGCCAAATGCTTCTCCTTCAGCAACCACCACTTATACAGCAACTCTTACCGACTCTGTTGGATGCTTTACAAGCAGCGTTGATGTGGTCGTCCATTTAAAAGCGCTACCAACAGTGGATGCGGGTCCGGATCAAGTCCTGCCCTACTACTCAAACTTTACGATTTCTCCCACCTATGGCAATAATATTGTTTCCTATTTATGGACGCCTTCCGATCAGCTCAATTGTACATCATGCCCTGATCCTACAGGCACTCTCGCTCAAAAGGAAACTTATACAATAACTGTTACCTCGGACAGTGGATGTGTGGCGCAGGATAAAATCACCATCTTTGTAGAATGCAAAGATTCAAACCTTTTGCTACCTAATGCGTTTACTCCAAATAATGATAATCTAAATGATGTGTTTTATCCTATTACAAGGGGCATTCAAACAATATTGGATTTTTCCATTTATAATCGGGCGGGGCAACTGGTATATCACAGGAAAAATTTTCCACCTAATGATAAATCATACGGATGGAAGGGATTTATCAAAAGCCAACCGGTTTCGACGGCGGTATTTGTTTACACAATTGAGGCATTATGCGATTCCGGAGAAAAGATTTTTAAGAAAGGTAGTTTCGTATTAATAAGATAAAATACTTCTCATCTTTCGTTTTTATCTGTTCATGAACTGCCAATAGCGTGAACAGCCATGCCTACCCTGAAAATTTTTCAGTGATTTAAGAAAAAAAGTTCTGATGGCATCTTCTTTGTGGCACTTTACTATGTAAAATATTTCTTAACAATTCAAAAAGGAGGTAATTATGACACTCGTTAAAAGAAATGGCTGGTCAGAAGCAGTGCCCTCCACCATCTGGAACAATTTTTTTGGAGGCGACCTGTTTGACTGGGACAACAATTTCGCAAACACCGGCAACAGCTTACCAGCTGTAAACATTAAGGAAACACCTGACAGTTTTCGGGTAGAAATGGCCGCGCCGGGTATGGACAAAAAAGATTTTAAAATTGAACTGGACGGTACGGCTCTCACCATCAGCGCCGAAAAGAAAAATGAGAGCGAACAAAAAGATGGAGAAAACTACAACCGCAGGGAATTCAGCTATCAATCATTTTACCGGAGTTTTCACTTACCCAAAGAGGTGGTAAATGCTGATAAGATTGAAGCTAAATATGAAAATGGTTTGCTGAAGCTGACTATTCCAAAAAGGGAAGAAGCAAAACAAAAACCATCGAGGCTTATTTCCATAAAGTGAGGCCTGAAATGATCTCAATAAAAAGGCCTTCCTTTCGGATGGCCTTTTTCTGTTTACCAAACTAACGCCGCCGCCTACACGCAGTATCCCCGGATTCACACCGGTAAAAAATCCTTCTTTGAAGCTGGATTAGTATCTTTCAAAAAAAGTAGTTTATATTTACTCAACAATACTTTCCTGCAATACATTGGGATACAGGATATACTTGCCTGGCTAAACACTGCTTTTTAACTTTAATCATAATGCCTGAAATATTGAACTGCTTTTCAACACGCAGACTTATCCGTTGGTCCGGATGGTTTTGTCTGGTCTTTCTCATGCTGGGCTTTTATCCCGCTTTTGCGCAAAATGAGGCCGAGAGAGGATTCCCGTTCGTCACCAATTATTCACCGAAATTGTATAAGGCCAGTCCCAACACCTGGAATGTAATACAGGGTAAAGACGGCATCATGTATTTTGGGCAAAACAAAGCGAAGAGCAACATTTTGGAGTTCGACGGGGAAACCTGGAATCAGGTAATGGGCGCCAACCTATCCGTGGTTACGCGATGCTTTGCCAGGGACGCTAACGGCACTATTTTTTATGGCGGACTGGGAGATTTTGGTTATCTCGATAAGGATAGTACGGGAACAACGTTTCAACATTCGCTATTGGAATTTGTACCAAAGGATAAAAGAAACTTTTCTGATGTATGGTCTATTCATGCTACTGACAATGGAGTTTATTTTCAATCACGTGAAAGGCTTTTCAGATTAACAGGAAATGCTTCGGGAAGTAATGGCTCCTGGTCAGTAAAATCATGGGAGCCTTCCACGCATTTCATGTATACTTTTTACGTCGACGGCAACTTGTATGTTCATGAACAAAGCGTGGGCTTTTTAAAAATGATCCATGATTCATTGACACTTATATCCGGAAGTGAGCAAATGGGACAAGACAGGGTGCAGGTAATGCTTCCCTATACCTATAATAATCCGGATTCCAATAATACAAATTCAGCCAAAAAATATCTGGTGGGGTCTTTTACGCATGGCATGTACTTATTCGACGGAAAAACTTTTACGCCCTTTAAGAACGACGCAGATAGCCTGATCCGGCAGTACATGCTTTATAAAGGGCTTTATTTGGATGGAAATTATGTATTGTCATTGCTGGGATATGGGATCGTCATCATGAATCCAAAGGGTAAGATCGTACAGGAACTCACAAGGAACACTATTGACATCCCCAGCAATATCATCTATGCGATGTACCAGGATTCAAAGGGTGATGTGTGGCTTACGACCGATAATGGTATTTCAAGATTGGCACTGAACTCACCATTTACCGTGTTTACTGCGCAGAACGGGATTGACGCTACTCCGATATCGATAGCACGACTTCCCGGGGGCAAATTATATGTTGGCACCAATAACAATTTATTGGAGTTTGACGAAAAGACTTCCTCGTTCAAGATAGTGGACGCGATACCAAGAGACCAGATATTTGCTCTTCTCGTGGATGGTAACAGTCTCCTCGTTTCCAGTAATGGCCTGTATATGATAAAAGACGGAAAAGTGATATTAGTGCAACCCTCCGTTAGCAATAACCTGAAGATATCTGCACTTCATATCCTAAAGAAACATCCGGATATTCTTTTGGCAAGTGCATCTTTTGGTATGGCCGTTTTTCTACGGGACCCGGGAAGCGCAAAAGGATGGAAAATGATGGGGTACGTACCAGGTTATAAAGGCGAAGCATTTTCCATAGAGGAAGATGTAGATGGAAACGTGTGGGCCGTTACCCAGGATGGCGCGGCCAATCGTTTTACGTTCGCATTTGACAAAGATGGGAAGATAGACATTTCGAAAACAATGGTTACCACGTTTGGTGGAGCAAAACAAGACAACAGGTTGTTTGCCTATTTGTTTGAAATAAACAATCGTCTCTATTTTCCCAGCGACTCGGCAACGTACACATTTAATAAAGATAAGAACAGGTTTGAGGAAGCAACGTTTGAGGGTATTAAAAACTTTGGTGGCCTTATAGATAGTACAGGCACGGTTTGGATCGGCAGGTCGAGACTTGGTGCTAATAAAACGCAATATATAATTGCAACACCACAACCCGGCGGAGGTTATTCATTAGATTCTACATCGCTGCTGCCCATCAGTGAAGAGGGGTTTACCAATCTGCATCGTGACGATAATGGTGTAGTCTGGATTGTATCTAATGACAAACTAATCAGGTATAATACCAATATCAAAAGCGAAGTTGATCAACCCTATAAGACACTGATAAGAGGCATTACTGCAAATAAGTTGCCCCTGGATCCTTATACAGATAATGGAGATAATTTACCTAAAATAAAGTTTGATAATAATTCACTTCGCTTTGATTATGCGGCGTCGTTTTACGAAGACCATGATAAGATACAATATCAGACATGGCTGGAAGGGTTTGAAAAAACATGGTCGCCATGGGGAAATAATTCTTATAAGGAATATACCAACCTGGCTCCCGGCAAATACAAATTTCATGTTCGTGCCATCAACATCTATCACAAACTAAGCGATGAAGCCACGTATGAATTTACCATACTGGCGCCCTGGTACCGCACCTGGTGGGTTTATCTGTTATATGCGATCATTGCAGCCCTGATCATTTATGCTATCGTAAACTGGCAGCTCCGAAAATTGAAAAGGCAACATGCGGAATTGGAAAAAATCGTAGCAGACCGTACCTCCGAACTGAGACAACGTGCCGGTGAATTATCGGTAATCAATACCGTACAGGAAAGTCTCGCCAAAGAGCTCGACTTGAATTCTATTTATGAACTGGTAGGCAATCGTATTTGCGAGTTGTTCGATACACAAACTGTCATTATCCGAACATTTGACACGAAACAGGAAAATGAGGAATGGCGCTACGCTATTGAACGCGGCCAGCGTATGAGTAGCGAACCACGGCCAATGATCTGGGCCAATAAAGAACTGATAAAAACAAAGCAGCCATTATTGATCAATCAAAATTACCAGCAGTTTGCTGAAAGCCATGGAGGGTCGGGAGTAAGTAAAGGACTGCCTCCGAAATCAGCCATATTTGTTCCTATGATGGCGGGTGATGCAGTAAAAGGTTCAGTAAGCCTCCAAAATGTTGAGAAAGAAAATGCCTTTACAGAATCAGATCTCCGTGTGATCACTACACTGACCAGCAGTATGACCGTTGCGTTGGAAAATGCACGATTGTTTGATGAAACTACTCATCTGTTGGCTGATGCAAAACAAAGAGCTACTGAGCTCGCAACGGTAAATAATGTGAGCAAAGCGCTGGCAACACAACTCAACCCGGATGATTTAATAAAATTGGTAGGCGACCAGATGCGCGATCTTTTCAAAGCAAACATCGTTTACCTCGCGTTGCTAAATAAAAAGACAAACATCATCACATTCCCTTATCAATATGGTGATAATATGCAGCCGATAAGGTTGGGCACAGGGCTTACCTCAAATATTATAAAGAGTGGTGAGCCGCTATTGATTAATAAAGATGTGGAAGAGAAAACGGGAGCATTGGGCCTGCAAAGAGTAGGGCTTCCGGCTGCATCTTATCTTGGTGTACCAATTCCGGTTGGCGATCAAATTATTGGCGTACTCAGTGTTCAAAGCACAGAACAGGAAAACCGTTTCAATGAAAATGATCTTCGGTTGTTATCTACCATAGCATCTTCGGTTGGGGTTGCACTTCGCAACGCACAATTGTTCGAAGATGTGCGTCATGCTAAAATGGAAGCAGAAATGGCCACCAAAACTGCCGAAAAAGCGAATGAAGCCAAGAGCGCTTTTCTTTCCACAGTAAGCCATGAGTTGAGAACGCCACTTACTTCTGTGCTGGGATTTGCCAAAATAATCAAGAAGCGACTCGAAGAGAAAATCTTCCCGACATTAGATACCGGCGATTCGAAGCTCACCAAAACAACGGAACAGGTTTCAGAGAATTTGAATGTGGTGATCTCAGAAGGAGAAAGGCTTACTCACCTCATCAATGATGTACTTGACCTGGCAAAGATAGAAGCCGGAAAAATGGAATGGGACCAGGAAAGTGTATCGTTGCCGGACGTGATAGACCGGGCTGTTGCAGCAACCACTTCTTTGTTCGAACAAAAGCAGATTCAACTTATAAAACATATTGACACTACTGTTCCAAACATCATTGCAGATACCGACAAACTGATACAGGTAGTCATTAATCTTTTTTCGAATGCTGTAAAATTTACCGACCGGGGATCGATAACCTGTACTCTTACACATAATGATAATGAAGCCATCGTGAGTGTAGCGGACACAGGAATTGGTATTGCCAAAGAAGATTTTGGAGCAGTGTTCGAACAGTTCAAACAAGTGGGCGGAGATACACTCACCGATAAACCGAAGGGTACCGGGCTTGGTTTACCTATTTGTAAAGAAATTGTGGAGCATCATGGCGGACGCATCTGGCTCGAAAGCGAAGTGGGTAAAGGAAGTACTTTCTCGTTTTCAATTCCGCTCACAACTACAGATGCTAAAAGCGCAGAAACCCCAATTCATTTGAACGAGCTGATCCATCGTTTGAAAAACCAGGTAGCTTTTTCTCAATTACAAACGTCCGGGCAGCATGGAACTATTTTAGTAGTAGATGATGATGACTCTATAAGGTCGTTGTTGCAACAGGAACTTAGCGATGCAGGCTATACTATACAGGAAGCAAAGGATGGAAAGATGGCGTTGGATAGCATTCGCAAAAGCCGGCCCGACCTGATCATACTTGATGTAATGATGCCGGAGATAAATGGATTTGACGTAGCGGCCATTCTGAAAAACGATCCACAGACCATGGATATACCGATCATTGTACTTTCTATTGTGCAGGATAAAGCAAGAGGTTTTCGTATTGGCGTTGACCGTTATCTTACCAAACCCATTGACACGGCTAAACTGTTTGAGGAAGTGGGCACATTGCTTGACCAGGGGAAATCAAAAAAGAAGGTAATGGTGGTGGATGAAGATAGCACCGCAGTAAGATCCCTTACAGAAGTGTTGCAGGCAAAAGGATATGTGGTTGTGGAATCACGTGGACAGGAGCTTTTGGAAAAAGCAGTTTCAACTCAGCCCGACATTATCATACTGAACTCATTAATATCAGACAAAAATGAAATTGTGCAGACACTTCGTTTTGAAAAGGGATTAGAGCATGTGCTACTGTTAATTTACCAATAATAATTTCTGAACTAAAATAAAAAAAGACCTGATGGATCAAAAAATTTTAATCGTGGATGATGAACCGCATATAAGAATGTTGATCGAGCAAACGCTGGAAGAACTGGAAGATGAGGGCGTTGAATTTTTTACAGCAGAAAATGGTGAGATCGCTCTTGAGATGATACAAACTGAAAAACCACAATTGGTTTTTTTGGATGTAATGATGCCCAAAATGAATGGCATGGAAGTATGCCGGAAAATAAAAAAGGAATTAGGGCTAAATGAAGTATATATTGTTTTACTTACGGCAAAAGGCCAGGAAGTAGACAAGTTGAAGGGGCAGGAAGTAGGAGCCGACGTGTATATGACCAAACCTTTCGACCCTGAAGCAATCTTAAGTAAAGCGCGCGAAGTTTTGGCATTATAATACAGCAACAGATATCTTTCTCAATTACTGATGACAAGAATTACACTCAAAAGCATTTTTTCCAAAAAAAATGAAGTGGCTTCTTTGATTCCTTCGCTGGTAGAGCAAATGAATGCAGAGATAACCATCGAGGATGATAAAGGCAACATTCTTTATGGAAAGAACGGGCAAAGTTCCGCCAGCCTTCCCGTTCAACTAAATGAAGAAACGATTGGCTGGGTAAAGGGCGATGACAAAGCTGCTTACATAGCTCATCTGCTCAATGTTCTTGCGCAAAAGGAATTCGAAAGAAAAAATCTCGGCAATGAAGTACTACTACTTTACCAGGAAGTAAACATGGTTTTCAATTTTTCTGATAAACTGGCTCAGGCAATAGGCCCCGCGGCTATTTCCCGGGTGGCAGTAGAAGAAGCATTGCATTTAATAAAGGCGATAAGCGGAATGGTAGTATTGTGGGATGAAGAAACCCGGCAACTGCAGGTACCGGCAATGGCGGGCGAGGCATTGTTCAACAAAGAAAATGTACCAGGCAATACAGAACTGTTATTGAAGATCGGTTTAAATGGCCAGTCGGATATAATGGCGGATCTTTCTGCTTTAAGGAACTCGCGTATTATCACAGACCAGGTTCAGTCCATCGTTTATGCTGCGCTGAAAGTAAAGCACCGGATCATGGGTGCCATCATACTAGCCGGAGATAAACAGATGCAATACGCTGCATCTGATTTGAAATTTCTTATCACGCTCGCATTGCAATCTTCTTCAGCTATCGAAAGTTCATTGCTGTATGAAAAAAATATTCGTGAAGCAAGAGAGAAGGAAGAAGCGATGCGTCGCATTTATGAGATCACCGCCAAGTTTGTGCCATTTGAATTTATCGGTTCATTGGGTCATAAAGTAATTACGGAAGTAAAACTCGGTGACCAGGTTGAAAAGGTAGTTACAGTCCTTTTTACAGACATACGCGATTATACCACCATCTCGGAGCAAATGAGCCCCGAAGAAAATTTCCGGTTCGTGAGTTCTTACAACAACCGAATGGGGCCGATCATTCGCGATCATGCAGGTTTTATCAATCAATATCTCGGGGATGCCATCATGGCGTTGTTTCCTGAAAGTGCGGAAAAAGCGCTCGTAGCTGCAATAGAGATGCAGCAAAATGTCCGCGAATTCAATAAAACACAAAGCGCCAACGGAGGGAATATTATCAGGATGGGAATCGGTATGCATACCGGCCCGTTGATCATGGGGATTACCGGCGACATAAACCGGCTCGACGCGACGACTATTTCTGATACTGTAAATACTGCATCACGAATTGAAAGTCTTACAAAATATTACAAAGTGAATATCCTTATCAGCGATGCCACTCTTGAGCTGATACTACGGCCCGGGTTATTTCACCTGCGTTACCTTGGCAAGGTGCAGGTAAAAGGAAAACAATCGGCTGTTGGTATTTATGAATGCTTCGGCAGCGATGATGAAGAGCAGGTGGAGAAAAAAGAGAATACGCTTGCTTTATTTAATGAGGGCATGCAGCATTACCTAAGCCGGTCGTTTCAAAATGCTGTTAATGCTTTTCAATCTGTATTGAAATTTAACCCACAAGACCGGACGACTGAATTCTTCCTGAATAATTCAACACGCTACCTGCAACAAGGCGTTCCCGGGAATTGGTCAGGTGTGGTGGAGATGGCGAGTAAGTAATGGTAATGGTACTATCCGACTGAAAATCAAACAAGACTTGTTGTAAAGAATGTTAACGGTTATCCGAATTCGATAATTTGCCTTCATTTGATTTACTCTTTTCAATAGCTCCGTGGAAATTCTTTTGCCGAAGGGCCTTCGTCGGCGCCATTTTGGTCTCCTGAGTAATCCTTACATGTTGAAATAAATCTTCATATTCCGCGTTGATAGTTTGAAATAGCTGTTGTTTTAGCGATTATCCACCAGAACAGGAATTGTTAGAAAAAATGTGAACATAGATTTCATCGGGTAATCGTTAAGCTTAATTTAAGTTTCAATTTAAAATCTATACTTATGTTGGTCATTGCTCACCACCAGATCCTGGACACCGAAAGATTCTGGTCTACCACAAAGGCCGCCGGAGAGAATCCTCCTTCAGGCTTTAAACTTCACCTTACATATCCTTCCATGAATATGCAAATTGGCACTTGCCTGTGGGAAGTTCCCTCAATAGGCGCTATTCGGGAATTCCTCGATGAGAAAGTTGGCGCTGCCAGCAAGAATTTTTTTTATGAAGTGAATCGTAAAGCTTCCATCGGTCTTCCGACTCAGCAAAGAGCCGCTCTCAAGAATTAAACACAGATCGGTTGATATGTCTGCATGCGGTTAAATGGCCACGGGTCTTGAAAGTCCGGCGGCAGCGGATTGCTTTAACCTGCTTCTTTGCGTCCTCCTATCTTCGCGGTTTGAAACCACCATTTCAATAGTCATTTTTTCTTTACCTGATTCTTTTATATGGTTTCCTTTTTCCCGGCATCGTATTAACGGGCTATTACACTTATTTCCGCCTTATTGCACAGCAGAAACCTTTTTAATATATCCTACTAATGAAGAGATTGTTCCGAATCAATTTCATTTTAAAAATTACTTCTATATTTGAAGTCAATCTTCACCTTAAATCATACACTTATGGCTGATTTACTATCCGAAATGACGGAACCGGAAAAACAATATGGCGGCCTGAAAACGCTCACACTTTTAACTTTCATCGGGAGCGGAATTGCTTTGCTATATATTTTGTTTACTCCTGCCCTTCTCAACTGGTCTTCGAAAATGCTTGACCAGACCCAGTCCTCAGGAACAGAATTGTCACCTTCGCAACTTCAAAAAATTGCTGACGGCAGAAGAGCAATAGAACTTGCACAGGCCAACCTTATTCCACTAATGGTAGTTGGGATTGTGGCAACGATTGCCTGCATCTTAGGAGCCATATGGATGCGCAAACTAAGAAAGGATGGATATTACCTTTACCTGGCGGGTGAAATTTTACCTGTTATTGCAGGCTTTGTTTTGATGGGAATGAAACAATTTAACGGAGTTGTAAGTATGGTGATAGGATTAGCTGTGCCTATCGTCTTTATTATACTATACTCCGTGAACTTTAAGTACTTGAAATAGGGAAATTCACTTTTGCTTTTTACATCATCCCGTTTGCATATTTACAATTAAATAAGCATAAAGATTTTTCTTCTTAATTCCTTTAGGCCTTTTCAAAAAAATTAAAACACAAAGAAACAAAGTGACCGGAAGATGTTCGCAATCACACGTGATCTCTTCATTCATGCAATAAAAATGAGTCTCCGGAAATCTTCTGCCAATCTCGGTAATAGAACGGAGGCTTGCTTTGCAAAAAAAATTTATTTCTTTTAGGGCCTTGGGGTCTTTGTGGCTAAAAAATAAGATCACAAACACATCAAGGCTCAAAGGGACACTAAGGAAAATTTTGCTCTGACCATAATATTAATATTTCCAGCTTCATCTCCCCTTTTCACTAATTTGGCTCTATGAATTTGCCCGATTTTTCTTCACCTCTTTGGGTTTTAATACTCACTCTTGGCTTCTTCATGGTCATTACCGGCAGATACTTTTTAGTGGCAGGTATATTCTATTTGATTTTCTACGCCTGGTTTCCTGAAAGATGGGAACAGCGAAAACTTAATAAAAAAAAATACAAACCGGGGCAACTTAAAACGGAAATAAAATGGAGCGTTATTACCGGGTTGTTGTTTGCCGTTTCAGGTACAGCCACAGTTATACTATGGCAAAAAGGATTTACAAAAGTGTATACTGACATTTACCAATATGGTTTGTGGTATTTACCTGTGAGCCTTGTCATTTCGATGCTGCTGCACGAAACGTATTATTACTGGCTGCATCGCTGGATGCACTATCCGAAAGTTTTCAGAATTGTACACAAGGTGCACCACGACAGCAATATCACGAGTCCGTTCACCGCATTTTCTTTTCACCCACTCGAAGGTTTACTGCAGGCAATTTTTTTTCCAATGCTATTAATGATATTACCAATGCATTATTACATAATTATTGTGCAATTAGTAATCATGACGTTTAGCAGCGTAATCAATCATCTTGATATTGAGATTTACCCAAAGAATTTTGCTAATCATTTTTTGGGCAAATGGCTCATCGGTGCCACTCATCATTCCCTGCATCATAAACAGTTTAAGTACAACTATGGATTGTATTTTACCTTTTGGGACAAATTAAAAAACACCGAAAGCTCTTTATTTAAAAAGGTATTTGAAACAGCTACCCACCCTTCAGAAAAAGAATCATCATCACTTTAAGACCAATACAATAAAACTTATCGGAAACGCAGCCTGACTCATTATCTTTGCCACTCAAAAAAACGTCGAATGAAAAATTTAATTTTTTTGGGAGCCGTAGCGCTAACCATCAGCACCGGGTGCTCGCACAAAATAACCGGCAACACCAGTAAAACTTCAACTGTAGCTCCGAAACCTACAGGAGAGATCAATTTGCAAAAAGGACAGCAATACAGCGTTGAAAATAAAATTACGACCTCAAGCAGTTCTGAAGTGCAAGGGCAAACAATGGAAACAAACGCAGACGTAACCACAACGTACAACCTCGCAGTAAACGACGTTAATGGAGATCATTATGTGATGAGCAACAAGATCGCATCGTTAAAAATGAACATGAGTACAATGGGGCAAAACATAACTTTCAATTCGGATAACCAGGATGACATGAATGGCCAGATAGGATCGGGGCTGAAAGATTTTATCAATAAGCCGCAAGAGGTAACAATGGATAAAGCGGGAAACATTATTGCTGACAGCACAAATGCCGCCGACTCATCCAAATCAGCCGATGCCAATCCCACTGCTATTATGCTAAAACAGTTGGGCGATCCTGCGACTCAGGGCTACGGCGCTAAAATGGCTTTCCAGTATTTTCCCAAGGGTACTTCAGTTGGTACGGCCTGGCAGGATTCAACATCCGAAAATGGCAATACTATGGTAACTAACTACACCATTAAAGAAGTAAACGGCGATACGGCAAACATAGAAATTTCGGGTACAAATAACCGTGAGACAAAAACAGAAATGCAGGGAATGGAAATCCAAACGAAAACTACGGGAACTTTTACCGGCGAAGAATTCGTAGATATTAAAACGGGAGTGATCTCAAAAAACACTACCACTATGAATGCCAAAGGAACTGTTTCTGTAATGGGTCAGGATATTCCGACAACGGTAAAAGTTACCTCTGTTAATACGGTTACGTCACAATAAATTCTTTCAAAATTTATTTTTAAAGCCCTGCCTTCGCAGGGCTTTAATTGTTTACAGATCTTTTTGCGCAGCCGCAATGATCCGGTTATCCTTTTGCTGAAGAAAAACAACAACAGATAAATCTTTAATACCGGAAGCGGGAAGATCAATACTTACGGTATTATCACCCGATACTATTGTACCTGTCGTTTCAAAACTTCTCACAATATTATAATCAGTGAGGGTTCTTCCGCCATTCTCTCCTGCATCAATGCTGGTAACCGCCTGCTTCTGTACGATTGCAATGTTGGCAACACTTTTGTCGGCAACGCCTGCTACCTTAAAATGAACAACTGCTTTTCCATTATTACTTTTTATCGATTCAATATCGAGTTCCGTTTCGGGCTCTCGCAAAAAAAACTTTTCAATTGAATGGATGATTTTATTAGAGTCACTACCAACCATTTCATTCTCGCCATTTACAATTAGTTGTGGCGTGTACACGTCTGAACGCAATGCCGAAGCATATGTTCTTTGCCTTTGCGAATACGCAGGTGAACTGAAAGGATCTTTCCAGCCAAGACGATTCCAGTAATCAACATGAAAAGACAGCGCAATTACATTTTTCATTTTAGATAAACTACCTAGCAACCGGTCTGCCGGAGGGCAACTGGAGCAACCCTGGGAAGTGAATAACTCAAGAACAATAACTCTTTTAGCTGAATCGGCAAGTGATGATTTTGCGTTTGCATCATTATGATTATTATTCACACCAAAGCAGGAAGCAATTAGCGTGGCTGTTACAAACAGCAACAAATAGCGATTGAGAAACTTCTTCATGATTTTTTGTTTAAATACGGGTTGAACCCTTAAATGGTTCCGGTGGAAACAGATTTTAACTTTTTGTCAGAGGTGTTTTCCTATTTCATCATTCATCTTAATCAACCTGACACTATTTTTGCACAGTGAAAAAATATTACGGATACATTGCCTATTTTCTCTACTGGTTTTTTTATTTTATTATTTCAAAAACCATTTTTCTCATTTACCATCACCGGTTAGCAGCATTATTATCGGGAAGCGAAATCTTTAAAGTTTTTTTATATGGTTCGAAGATGGACATTTCTTTTACTTCCTATCTCTGCATTTTTCCATTCTTACTGTTTGCGGCAAGGTCAGTATTTATAAAACTCCCCGTGAGCAAGACCATACAAATTTATACGGCAATACTTGTTTGGATCATCTCTTTTGCAACAACGGCAGACCTGGAACTATATACGGCATGGGGCTACCGGATGGATGCAACGCCCCTGATGTATCTTTCTTCACCAAAGGAAATGGCGGCATCTGCATCATCCTCACCAGTGATCCTGTTACTCATCATCTATATCGCTTTTTCCGTGACTTTTGTCTGGCTGTACAGAAAAGTGATCGCCAAATACATTTCAATATCACCCGCGAGGTCTTCTATTGGTCGCCTGGCAATTTCTTTATTTCTTGTTGCATTTCTTTTCGTACCCATACGCGGGGGTATTCAAAAAATACCCATGAACATCAGTGATGTTTATTTCTCTCAAAACATATTCGCCAATCATGCGGCGATCAATCTTCCATGGAACATTATGTTTTCCATTTTAAACAATCACAACAGCAAAAATCCCTATAATTATTTCAGCAACGGGAAAGACAAACAAATTGTCGACTCACTATACAACACAGGCCCACCGAGGATTCCATCTATTCTCACTACAAAACGACCAAATATTATATTTATCATTTTAGAAAGTTATACGGCAAAATTTATCGGTTGTCTTGGCGGCGAAAAAGGCGTGACACCCCACATCGACAGCATCGCAAACGACGGATTATTATTTACCAATATTTACGCAGCGGGCGACAGGAGCGAGAAAGGACAGGTAGCCGTATTGAGCGGATACCCCAACCAGGCAATCACATCCATTATAAAAACACCTACAAAAACACAAAAAATACCCTCCATTACAGCAGCTCTCGAAAAGGAAGGATATTACACCAGCTATACCTATGGTGGTGAATTGGAATTTGCCAACATCAAGTCCTACCTGCTGAATACCCATTTTGATAAACTTATAAGTAAATATTCTTTTCCGGATGAGGACAGAACTACTTCATGGGGCGTGCACGATGGAATCGTTTTGGATACCTTTTTCAACGATATTCACCATGAGCAAAAGCCTTTCTTTGCTGCGCTATTTACATTAAGCAGCCATGAACCTTTTGATGTCCCCTTTCACAAATTTCCGCGCAACAATGTAACGGGCAAATTCCGGAACTCGTTTGCATACACGGATAGCTGTATCGGAGTTTTTATTGACCGGCTAAAGAAAGATCCACTGTGGGACAGTACCTTGATTGTAATGGTTGCTGATCACGGCCATGAATTGCCGGGATATGATCGTGACGATGTGCCTTCAAGATTTCACATTCCTTTGATTTTTACGGGAGGCGCTTTAAAACTAAAAGGCAGAATTTCAACGATTGGATCACAAACAGACATCGTAACAACTGTGTTAGATCAGCTCTCGGTAGATACCCGGGTATTCAAATGGGGGAAAGATCTACTGGATTCTTCTGCTCATTCATTTGCGTTTTATTGTTTTAATAATGGGTTTGGCTTCGTTACACCATCGGAAATCTTTTCAATGGATAACGTTTCCAAAAGAGTATTGTACCACAAGGGAACTAATGACTCATCTGCAATTACCAACGGTAAGGCCTACATGCAGTTTTCTTACCAGGATTTTCTAAACAGATAACATGGCCGGCGGTGGCTGCAATCTCCTGTACAAAATAGTCAGCATAAGGCATATAGCTCCTGCGATGATCCAAAGCGCTTGATAACTGGCGTGCGCCACCACCAATGATCCTGCATAAGGTCCTACGGTTTGGGCAGAGGCCCATGCCACGCTGTATAAGGCCGCATATTGGCCACGATTGGCCGGCTGCGTTCTGCTGATCCAGTAAGCATTCATAAAAGGCATCGCCAGTATTTCACCTACTGTAAGGATCAGCATACAACCAATAGCGATAATTCCCGTATTCACGTGAGGTACATTTAATAAGACAAACGCAGCGGACACCATCAACACCCCGCCGGAAATGAAATGCAATGGAGGCCTTCTGCCTTCCAAAGAAAAAATGGTGATCATTTCAAATACGGCTATAATCAGGCCATTCAATGCCATTACCATTCCGATGAACAATACATTTAAATGAAATTCCACTTTAAAAAATACCGGTATCGTGGTAAATAACTGAAAGAAGCAAAGGGCAAAGAAAAATACTAATACGATAAATAAAATATAGGTTCTGTCATTATATGCCGAAACCGCGGTCTCCTTTTTCTCTTTCGATTTAACTTCTGTAGCGGGATTTCGTTTAGGTGACAGCGTTATGTATAGCAAAATAGCTGCAGCAAGATTAGTCAATCCATCAACCCAAAAAAGTAAGCCATAGTCAAAAGAAGCCAGGATACCTCCAAGGGCGCCACCAATTGCCCAACCCAGGTTGATGGCAAGCCTGTTCAGTGAATAGGATCTCGTTCGGTTCTGCTCCTTGCTGTAATGCGCAATTGCTACTGTATTGGCGGGCCTGAAGGATTCATTGATCACTGCAAGGATAAAAACACATATACAAATGGCAGTATAGGATCGCATCTGGCCAAGTGTAATAAACATGATCCCGCCAAACACAAGTGCAAACATTTGAACAAAATAATACCCAACACGGTCTATCAGCCTGCCTCCCAACAATGCTCCAAGTATGGCACCAAGCCCAAAAAGGCTCATCACAAAACCTGCCTTTTCAATATTGACGCCGTAATGCTGTGTAAGATACATGGTCATAAAAGGTATTACCATTGTGCCGCTGCGATTTACCACCATCACAAGCGACAGCCACCACGTGCCAGCCGAAAGGCCGCCATAAGCTCTTTTATATAGAGAAACTGTTTTCCCGATCATACAATTAACAAATATAAATCAGGACGAGTTGACAATGATTTCTTCGTAAGTAAGCCATTCCCGGTGCCGAATAATTATAGGGCTATTTGAAATTGGCAAACTATGTTTTAAACTCGATAATTAATCATTTTCTTCAGAAATTGTGGTCTAACTTTGTCGGGAAAAGCCACTTATCGCCGATGATAAGACCGTACTTTCGTATATTCGTTACTGTTAGTAACCAGATTGTGAAATTATTGCTTGAATTATGAAATCAAACTCTATAATCATCTTGTTGCTCGCGCTATCCACGTTAGATTGTGCGAAAGGTAAAAATGACGGTGGTAGCCTGCCGACCGTCGGAGTAAATAATGTAACACAAAACAGGGAAGATACCGCCTCCACATTCAGGTTTGCTGTTATGTTAAGTGCATCTTCATCAAAAACAGCATCGGTACAATATGCTACCGTTGATGGTTCCGCTACTTCTTCGAAAGATTACACCGGTAAGAACGGTACATTAACTTTTCAACCAGGCGAAACCAAACTTTATGTAGATGTAAAGGTTTCGGGCGATAGTCTTCGACAACCGGATCAGGATTTTTTTGTTCAACTGAGTAATCCTCAAAATTGCACGATCGGCGTGAACAAAGCAACCGGCACTATCGTAAATGACGGCACCTATTTACCTACAGATGAAAGCGGTTATACTACACCTATGACGTATCCCGGATATCATTTGGTTTGGAGCGATGAATTTGACAGTACCGGGATCAATACTAATGACTGGAATTTTGAAACAGGTGGTGACGGATGGGGTAATCATGAACTGGAATATTACACGCCGCGTACTCAAAATGCTTTTGTATCCTCAGGTAATCTTGTGATAGAGGCCCGCTCGGAAAGTTATGGTGGGAACAATTATACCTCCGCAAGAATGACTACCGCAGGGAAGCGTGAGTTTTTATATGGACGAATTGATATAAGAGCAAAACTTCCTGTTAGCTCCGGCATGTGGCCAGCATTATGGATGCTCGGAAGCAATTTACAACAAGCAGGCTGGCCCGGCTGCGGGGAAACTGATATTATGGAATTGATCGGGAAAAATCCAAAACAGGTAGTAGGTTCTTTCCACTGGCAAAAAGGCGACGGCAGCGAAGGAACGGTAAATAATACATATAGTGCTACAGAAGACTTCTCTCAACACTTTCACGTGTTCAGCCTGGTATGGGACAAAGACAGTATGCAGATATTGGTAGATGACCAGGTGTATGTAACGGGGACCACACAAAATATTACTTCCGGGACTTATCCTTTTGATTCACCGTTCTTTTTTATTTTTAATGTTGCAGTGGGTGGCGATTGGCCCGGACCGCCGGATGGTACTACAACATTCCCGCAGCGGATGTTTGTAGATTATGTTCGTGTATTTCAAAAATAAGCTTCGCCAAAAAAATTGTAAAATCATCCCATTGCGTCTTTAATTGCCTTGGCAAGCACTTTACTCCATAATGAATATTGTTTTGCAGAAGGATGGAGTCCGTCGCCGGCAGTCAAAGATGGATCATTCCGCGCCTCCCTTGATATTGAGGTTACATCCATATAATGAACTCCGGCATTTAAAGAAATTATCTTGTTCACGGAATTAAACTCATCTATCTCTTTTGCGATTTTTGCTCTATCCTCACCGGCAGCAAAATGCGTGACACTATAATCGGGAATAGACAATACAAAAACATGCTCTTTTACATCGCCGGCATAGGAAACGGCTCTTTTAAGAAGTTCCGCAAATTCATGTTTATACTCATCAATGCTTTTATGCTGATATTGATTATTTACACCGATCAACAATGAAACGATGGTGTAATTATTTTTTGGCTGATGTGCCTGGAGTGCATGAAGAAGGTCAGTGGTAGTCCAACCGGTAGTAGCGATAATTTCCGGCATATTAAAATTGATATGTTGCTGGGCGAGCAAACGAGTTGTTTGAACCGGAAATCCCTCGATTAACCCGACCGACTCTCCAATAGTATAGGAATCCCCGAGAGCAAGATATGCCGGGGTTGTATCCCGTTCCCGTGTGGCTTGTTCGTTATCCATTAAACCAGTTTCATTCCTTGTTATAAAGGGCAATAAAACTAAACAAATTGAAAACGAATATGATCTTTTTCAAAAAATACCTTGTTGGTATTTAAGAAAAACTTCAGTTAGATGTGACCTCACATAAAGGCCGGGTACAAAAGATTGCTCCGAAATGCCGGGCTGGCGTTCCATAAAACACCTCGTAATACGAAAGTGTCCCCCTAATCGAAAACCTCACCCGGCAATAATCACGGATTATTTGCATGAGAAAAAGCTCCCCTATATTTTTATAAATTCCACACGGCGATTATTGGCTTTGCCTTCAGGTGTAGAATTGGTATCCACAGGTTGTGTTGCCCCTTTACCGTCTGTTTCAAGCCTTGATGCATCGATACCAAAATCATTTACCAATGTATTCTTCACTGACGTGGCTCTTTTTTGGGAAAGCGTCAAATTATCTGCAGCATTCCCGTCTGAGTCAGTGTGACCTACAATCTTTACTTTAACCGTTGGATTTTCGGAAAGTACATTCGCAATGTCTTTCAATGCCCCGTATGATTCGGGTTTTATCTTATCACTATTTACGTCAAATAATATTCCACGAGTTACAAATTTTCCCTCTGTGATTAGTTTATTCCTGGTGTCAGGTGCTCCGACAGCCAAAGTAATATTGCTGATATAATATGAATCCTGGTTTTTCATGTCGCTCGGGAGTTCAAACATCAGGAAGTTATAATTCTTACCATCTGCAAAAGCACGGGGCAGGTCGAATATTTTTTCATCGTCCATATAAACGCGAATCCTCTGTTTTTGTCTCCAGATGGATACCCTGGATTTGCTTTTATCCATGTTTTTGAAAAAATTGATTTCATTCAGATCTCCGTTTATTACTACTGAGCCATCCTCATAGGTATATATCCGACCTCTTCCACTGTGATTCCATATATTATCTGGTTGTACGGAAACTGCCACGCCCGAGCGTTTTTCATCGCTGAGAAACCACCCGGAAAATTGATCTTTTGACTGACCGCCGCTGAGCATCCATATGCGCAACGGAGAGGAATAATCATTCATCTGGGGATTAGTTTGCAGGTCAAACTGCAGTGTGAAATTATCGGGTAATGACTTTATAAACTCAGGAATAAAACGCCCCTGCTTTTTCAAAGACAGCCAGTGAGCAGTTTCCTGGTTCAGCGTTACTACTTCGCCGGTTGAGTTGGTGTTCCATTTATCGGGGAAATCTCCAATTGCATCCTGCGAAAAATCTTCAGAAACTACGATTTTATCTCCCGGAACAAAATCGAACTTACTGTATGCCTGGAACGACGGAGTCGACGAAGCGTTAGTATTTGCAGCGGCCGAATTCGTTGGCGAAGAATTTTGCGACTGCTGCGCAGTATTTTGGGTCTGACTGGATTGACCCACAGATGGATTAGTATTAGCCTGGGTATCTCCCTTCTTTTTCTTCTTTTTATCAAATAATTTATTAAGTAATTTATTTTCAAGATTTTCCCCGGTTTTCTCTGTGACCACCGCTGCGCCCTCCTTTACACCCTGACCCGCCTGTTGGGCAATCACCGTCCCTGTGTTTTGTCCATTGACAAAGGTTCCCCAGGAAATTATTACTGCTGAAATTAGTAAAGCTTTCATGCGATATATTTTTTAAAGATTTACAGAATGACTACAGATCGTTGAGACAAGTATTCAATAAGGATAACGAAATAATTGAGCGGCAAAAGAATGACGAGTGCCTAATAAATTCAGTACCCTGCTTCTCTTACAACTTTCCAATTAAAATTATAAGTGGCAGCCTCCATTTCAAATTCGCACTGTATAAGTGGCGGTATACGGTTTGCAACTGGCAGGTTTAGCAGGGGAAAAAAGATATGTCTTACAGTAGCTTGGATTTTTTTAAAAGCCATCCAGAAGTCTACTCAAAGAAGGCAAACATTTTAAAGACCGCGAATGGGTTTTATTGAAGAGAAAGAAAGTTACTTGTATAATATCTCGTAGTATTCGTTTGCCATGCGGTTGCTATCGAACTGTATCTGTACATCGCGCATCCCGTTCTTAATAATTTGTCGCCAGGTACCGGCATCTTCATAGTACAACGGAAGAACTTCTTTTTCAAGAATATCGTAGATATTCTCAAGGTCGTATTTGTCCTGCTCTTCCACGCGCATATTTTTGTAATCTGCAGGAGGCACCACAAAACCATTATTACCGTTGTTGATGAATTCACAAATCCATCCGTCATTAGTGCTGAGGTTTACTGCACCATTCATGGCGGCTGTCATCCCACTGGTACCACTCGCTTCCCGTGGTACACGTGGATTATTTAACCAGATATCAGCTCCCTGCTTCAGCCTACGGCTAAGTGTGAGTTCATAGCCGGTGCACACTGCCACATTCTTATATTGTTTGCTGAGATTCACTAAATGATTAAAGTCGCTTATAGCCGGGTAATCAAGTGGATAAGGTTTTCCCGCCCAGATGATCTGTACCGGATATCTTTTATTATTCAACAACTCCTCGAATTTCGCATGATCTCTGGTGATCAGGTCGGCTCTTTTATATCCTGCAAATCTTCTTGCCCATACAATCGTGAGCACTTTAGGATCCATGAGTTTGCCTGTTTGATCAGACACAATTTCAAAGGCTCTTTTTTTAAGATATTGTTTCCTGTCATCGAACCAGGTATCATTACCCTCTTCTTTTGCGCGATATAATTGTTTGTCGGCCCAATACTTCCAGTTCTGTGCATTGGTGATGGCTTTGATCTCGCAGATACCAGGATATTTTCCCCACATTTGGCGGCTCACTTCACCATGCAACTGCGAAACACCATTTGCCAGATGTGCAAACCGGAGCGCAACAAGAGAATGATTGAAGAGGTCATCGGTGATACCAGTCAATTCTCTCACCTGGTCCAGCGGAATACCATTAAAGTAACTCATCTTTTCGCAGAGAAAAATATCATGCTTCTCGTTTCCCGCTTCCTCGGGTGTATGGGTTGTAAACACCAGCTTTTTTCTCACTTCTTCTTTACTTCCCAGTTTTTTGTATAAATAAAAAACGGAACTTACTGCATGTGCTTCATTCAAATGATAAAGATCAGGATTGAAATTGAGTATATCCAGCAACTTGGCGCCGCCAATACCCAGCAAAATGAATTGCGCTATTTTGGTTGCTGCATTTCCATCGTACAACCGGTTCGTAATTGTCTGCGATACATAATCGTTCTCAGGAATGTTGGTACTTAATAAAAACAGTGGTGCCGTATTGAACGTCTTAGGATTCAGGTACAACACTTTTACCCATACAGGATGATCATGTATTTCTACCTGGAACCGTATACCGGTATCTTCCAGGAAATTATAAATCTTTTCTATCCACACCACACTCAAAGTCTGATCATGGTTCCTGGCCTGGTCATAATATCCTTCTCTCCACAAAAGACCAATACCGATAAGGTTCTGCCGCAGCTCATATGCACTACGCAAATGAGAGCCTGACAAAAAACCCAGCCCGCCGCTATAAATTTTTAATGGCTGATGAATGGCATATTCCATAGAGAAGTAAGCGACCTTTTTGGAATACCTCGGATCAATTTCATAGGGGACTTTGTAATTCTCAAAGCTCATATCGTCTGTGATTCTGATTTATTGAGGGCGCAAGATAAATTGAAAATTTAAAAAAATACACGTTTTCTTAACAATTAATGCGTATTTATTACACAACGCTATAACGTAGAAATTTTCAAATTCTTTTATGCACCTGTCAAATCCTGAGTCTAACGTTTTATTGTGTTGTAGCATGATAAAAATTCTGCTTTGTGTTTTTCTCAAAAATTTTTAGATTTGTCTAAAAATAATTTTAGCCTACATGAAATTAACTCCAAGTGAGGAAAACTATGTGAAAAGTATTTACAGCCTACAGTTAAAAACAGGAAAGGTAAATACGAATTCACTGGCGGCATTGCTGGATACCACGGCGGCCTCTACTACAGACATGCTGAAAAGGTTAAAATCAAAAAGCCTGCTGGAGTATAAGAAATATTATGGTTTTCGGCTAAACAGCGCAGGAAATAAGCTGGCGCTGAAAATTATAAGGAGGCACCGTCTTTGGGAATTTTTCCTTGTGTCTAAACTGGACATGGAATGGGAAAAGATACACGACATAGCCGAAGAACTTGAACATGTGAGCAGCGCGGAGCTCATTGAAAAGCTGGATAAGTTTCTCGGCAACCCAAAAACAGATCCGCATGGCGACCCGATACCCGACGAAAAAGGCGTAATGCCTGTAATGAATCAAATTGCATTGAAAGATCTGACACTGAAAAAAAGTGGCGTGGTTAGTTCCGTAAGCGACCAGACACCAAAGATGATGGAGATGCTCAATCATTATGGTATCAAAATAGGCTCTTCGATAAAAGTGATGAAGTCATTCGAGTTCGACGGATCATTATTGGTGAAAATTGGAAAACGGGCAGAATGTGTGATCAGCGGCATCGCTGCCCAAAATATTTTTGTTTATGATAATTGAGAAAAATATCCATCATCATTCCCTCGGTGACGTACACGGAAGTATCGACACAAACAAATCGTTCGGGTGGAAAAAGATCTTTTCCTTCCTGGGGCCCGCTTACCTTATCAGCGTTGGATATATGGATCCTGGAAACTGGGCAACAGACCTCCAGGGTGGCAGCAATTTTGGCTATTCACTCATTTGGGTTTTGCTGATGAGCAACCTGATGGCTTTGCTACTGCAAGGGCTATCTGCACGGCTCGGCATTGTGCAGGGGCGCGATCTGGCACAAGCTAACAGGGAAGCCTATCCGAAAATGGTAAACTTCATTTTATATATACTTGCCGAAATTGCCATTGCCGCATGCGATCTTGCAGAAGTGCTCGGTATGGCGATCGGGATTCAATTGCTCACGGGCCTCCCACTCGTTTGGGGCGTTTCGCTAACAGTACTCGATACATTTCTGCTTCTCTATCTGCAGCGCCTTGGTATGCGAAAAATGGAAATTTTCATTATTTCCCTCGTTGCAGTGATTGCCACAGCATTCCTGGTGCAGATGATTATGGCGCAGCCTTCGCTGACAGAAATAGCGTCGGGTTTTATGCCGCATGTACAAAACGATCAGGCCTTGTATATCGCAATTGGAATAATTGGCGCCACAGTGATGCCACATAATTTATACCTGCATTCAGCCCTGGTACAAACCCGGAAAATTGAAAGAAGCGAACGCGGCATCAGACAAGCTATCAGGTTCAACAGGATCGACAGTACGGTAGCTTTAAATATTGCATTCGTTGTAAATGCAGCCATATTGATTGTGGCGGCCACCGTATTTTTTAAAACGGGCCACCCGGTTGATCAGATACATGATGCCTACCGGTTGCTTCCGGATTTTCTTGGAAAAGTTGCGCCCTATCTTTTTGCCATTGCCTTAATTGCCGCAGGCCAGAGCTCTACCATTACGGGCACGCTTGCCGGCCAAATTGTAATGGAGGGTTACCTGAGCCTCCGTATTAATCCCTGGTTACGAAGATTGATAACAAGACTAATTGCCATTATCCCTTCGCTCATTGTGATACTGATTTATGGTGACTCAAAGGTGGATTATTTACTGGTGCTCAGCCAGGTAATTTTGAGTTTACAACTTGGCTTCGCCATCGTTCCGTTAATTCATTTTGTAAGCGACAAATCGAAAATGGGAAAATTTACCATCAGCCCCGTCATCAAAATACTTTCATGGCTCGTTGCAATTGTGCTGGTTTGGCTGAATGTAAAGATGCTGATTGATCAGTCAATACCCGTGTTCCAGGATACTTCTCTTTTTCCGAAAATAATTATAATTATTTCAGGCCTGTTTTTTTCTTTGCTTTTTATATACATAGTAGTTGAACCCGCTATATCTAAAAGGAAAATACAAGCTTCTATTAAAATTCACCCCGAAATGGAAAATATTGAGCTCAATATTCCCAAATATTATCGAATAGCCATTGCTCTCGATTTTTCTGAAAACGATCAGAAACTCATCAGCTACGCCATAGGACAAGGCAATGAGGATACAGAATATATTTTAATACATGTAGTAGAAAGTGTTTCGGCAAAACTGTGGGGAAAAGAAAGCTATGATTATGAAACGCGCAAAGATCATTCGCAGCTGGATCACTATGCTTCCCTGTTACGCAATAGCGGAATCAAAGCTACCGGTATGCTTGGATATAAAAAACCGGCTTCAGAAATTGTGCGATTAGTAAAGGAGAGCCATGCCGATATGTTGGTTGTAGGCGCTCATGGCCATACAGGAATCAAAGACGTTATCTATGGTGAAACGGTAAATACAGTAAGACACGAATTGCAAATACCAATCTTAATGGTAAATCTTAAAGGCTAATTTTTCAGAGCGATATTTTGCTTCAATTGCTGAATCTCAGCCGCTATTTTATCATTCCACTCAAGCTGTTTTTGTGTATTGATGCTGTGTTCAGTCTCAGCATCGTAGCGGCGCTGCAAAGCAGCGTTCTCATCATATGCTTTATCAAAAATGGCAGAGAGCAACCGGGCATAATTATCTTTTGTAAAATGTGCTTTCTGCACCTCTTCCAAAAATCGCTGCGCGCCGAGCCTGGTTATATCGAAATGATGTTGCTCATGCAAAAGATGGTAGGCCGACGTAATGTTAGGTTTGCGCCATGAATCGTGTTTGGTGAAGAAAGAATAGATACCCACATTCACATAAATATTTCTTCCGTCAAAATTAACCTGTGAATCAAACGCAAAACCTGATGCTGTAACTGCTCCAGCAAAATAATTGTTATTAGGCGTACCCTTAAAGTCGTTCCAATCAAGCCCCTTCGTGAAATTGTAATAAATGGTATCACTTTTGGCAGATGCTGTTTTATTTTCCATAAACACATGCAACACGACTTTCTGGGAAAATGCGAAGTCCGGAAATACAGCTGACGCAAACAGTACGGATATATAAACAAAGCGAATCATTATGCTAATAGATGACAAAAATGACTTGACTCTTCAAAACAAAAAGTTAAAAGCCATGCGGAAAACGTAACAAAAAGCTTAATATTTTTTACAAAACACCCATTCTAAAAAATCGGCAAAGAATGCTACAATTTATCAAATAGTATTTTTACCTTTGCAGTGCATTTCAAACTCGGGGGTTCCTTTTAGCTAAAAGTGTTTTTTATTTTTTGTATAAAGCCTGTTTATACTGTGACCCCGAATTTATCTACCATCTCAGATTTGGAAAATTCAACTGAATTTTTGTGCGGATTTACCGACACAAGAATGCGTTTGCTTTATACCAATCGTTTATTCCAAAAACAATTTGGACTGAAAAACAAAAACTGGAAAGGGCAAACCTTTATGCAAGTAGTCCGAACTTTCCAAATGGAAAGAATATTACAGGCAAATGCCGACTGCATCAGCCATCCCAATAAAAGTGTCTCCATTGAGATACAAACCGTCACAGACGAAAAAGAAAGTTGGTTTCGCTGGGAAATAAGTGCACTCGTGAACAAAGAAAAAATTGTGAATGGGGTGCGTTTCCTGGGTACCGATATTACGAAACAGAAAAAGACCGAACAGGCGCTTCTGCAACAAGCCATTTTACTCGACAATATTTCAGACGTTATTGTTTCCGCTGACGAGAACTTATCTTTCCGAAACTGGAACCTGCAGGCGGAAATGATGTTCAATCTTAACTACGACCAGGAAAGCAGTACCTGTACCCATGACATCGCCGATATCAACTTTGTAAATGACACTGCAGATAATTTCAGAAGATCGATAAAGGAAAATGAGGGCTGGAATGGTGAGGTGCTTGTGGTGAAGAAGGATGGTACCAGGTTTAATATGCAGGCCATGGTGAATGCCATTGTTGATAAAAGTGGCAAGCGTACGGGCTTTGTGGCAGTAGGCCGCGATATTACCCGCGAAAGGGAGATGAAGACAAGACTCGAACACGAAAAGGTACAGTCTAAAGATGGACTTGCAAAAGAAAAACAACAATTTCGTTCGTTCATGGAAAATGCGCCCCTGCTTGCCTGGATAGTTGATGAAAAAGGAATCTTAAAATTCATGAATTCCAGGTTTAAAGAGGCTTTCGGGTATACGGACCACCAACTCAATAAAAGGATTGGGATCAAAGGAAAAATAAATGACAGAGAAAAATTGTTGTTGCCGGATAAAGAAGTGATAGTAAAAAATAAATGTATAGAATTCCTCCACGAATGGACGGATGAAAACAAGCAGGTTCATTATTACCGCACGTTCAAGTTCCCGATACACGATGTTAAAGGCAACTGGCTCGAAGGCGGCCAGTCAATTGATATAACTTCAGAGGTGATCACCCAGCGGGAATTAAAGAGAAGTAACGAATTGTTCGACTTCGCATCAAGGGCCACAAGGGATGTGATCTGGGACTGGGATCTTAAATCTGACATGATCAGGAGAACAGGCAGTTATAAAACACTTTTTGGTTATGAAACTACAGAGGAGCCAAACAGCTTCGAAAGAATTCATCCCGATGATCGTGGGGGCATGATAAGCACAATACAAAACACACTGCACGGAAATGAATCACGGTGGTACATCGAGTACCGATACTTCTGTGCCAATGGATCTTACAAAAACGTAATTGATCAGGCATATATCGTAAGGAATAAAAGCAGAAAACCAGTGAGGGTAATTGGTTCGATGCAGGATGTAACCGCAGAGCGCAAACTACAGAAGCAGGTGCTGATTGCTGAAATGCAAAAGAAGAAAGATGTGGTAAATGCGGTGATCGATGCGCAGGAAAAAGAGCGCCAGGAAATTTCAGCAGAGTTGCACGATAATGTAACCCAAATACTGGCTGCGACAATTTTATATTTAAAATCGGCCCGGAAAGAAACGGATGCCGGCCATAATATGATCGACCGAAGCATTGATTATGTGCAAAAAGCCATTGATGAATTACGCAATATCAGCAGAAGTCTTGCCACCGGGAATTTAAATTCAAACGGACTTGTGCCTGAATTAAGAGTTCTCACAAAGCAGCTTGACATTTCCGGAAGTTTTGAAGTAACTCTTAATACCGGAAAGATAAATGAGGAAGAAATCTCCCCAGGATTGAAATTGGCAATATACCGGATGGTGCAGGAAATGATGAATAATGCCATAAAACATGCGCGTGCCACCAAAGTATCAATCAGTTTATGTAAAAAAAATAATAAGCTAAGCCTGAAGGTGACTGATAATGGAAAAGGTTTTGACCCGGCTGAAATAAAAAGAGGATTGGGGATCACTAATATTCAGACAAGGGCAGAAAATTTTAATGGCGCTGTCAACATCATATCATCCCCGGGCGCCGGCAGCACGTTCGAAGTGAGCATTCCCCTCATTTGACGCCAAACGTTAGTCTCTTTTCAAAAAATTCATCGCCGTATCTGCAATTTTTTGCACCTGCATTTTGTTCATACAATTGAAATGTCCCAATGGACATTTCTTCGTTCCGTATTTGCTGCATGGCTGACACCACAGGTGGAGGTAAATATTTTCATAAGGCGACGCCGATAATTTCTTCAAATAATTCTCTCCGTAATAAGGTTCCACATCCAACTGAGGAGACGTAGAGCCCCAAACTGCCACAACAGGTTTTTTGAATGCACAGGCGATGTATTGAAGACCCGTATCGTGCGAGATAACAACATTCGACCTCCTCACGATATCCGCAGATTCATTCAGATTGAATTTGCCGCAGGCATTATAAATTTTGATATTATCGACAGAAGCTATTTCTTCTCCGGCCCGTGCTTCGTCTTTGCCGCCCAATAAAACGATCGGGTAATCTAATTTGCTGCACAACTCTTTTAGTTTGTACACCGGCAATTTTTTTGTCAGGTGATTCGCCCCAATAATGATAGCGATAAAACCAGACAGGTGAGACGTTGGCAGGTCTTCAGTCCTTATGCAATCTTCAGGGGGAATAAAATAGTCTAAGCCAAGCCCGTCATTTCTTACACCAAAATGGCGCAATGTATTCAGGCTTCTTTGCGTAATATGTACTTTCGGCATCAGGTTAATCTTAAACCTGGTAAGGATAAACTTCTGAAGGGAGAGCTTGTTGACAGAATATGTTTTCTTTTTTAATGCACGTGTGATCTTTATACTTCTGAAATTTTTATGTAGGTCAATAACGTAATCATAATTTTCTTTTTCCAGATCATCAATCAGCGCATCAAGATCGTTATTGTAGTAAAAGAATTTATCAATGTAAGGATTAGTAGCCGTGACAATGCTGAAGGATTGCTTTGTTACAAAATGTATCTCTGCTCCAGGCACCTGCTTTTTTAAGCACCTGAAAACCGGAGTCGTTAATACGATATCTCCAATAGAAGAAAACCGAATGACGAGATACTTCATAAACGCGAATTACATCAATTATAAAAATTAAACCGATCTGCATTCCCGGAGACAGGTTTTAATCGCTGCATCAATTTCAATAACTATATTTCCTTTTTTGAAATCAGTCACGACTCACTACTGACCACTCAAATAAACTCCTCCACATAATCCAAGTCCTTATGATATGTTTCTTCTGACATCATGACCGCAGCAATTCCAATAACCACGGTAACGACTCCGGTGATCCAGCCGGAAGTGACGTAACTATTATGAGTCTGCAGCCAACTAAACAGCAGGGAAACCAGCACCAAAGATCCCCGAATCATATTTGGCACCGTAGTAGCCACCGTTGCGCGAATGTTAGTTCCGAATTGTTCAGCAGCCATCGTAACAAATATGGACCAGTAGCCGACTCCGAAGCCAAGCACTGCAGTGGCAATATACAGTTGAGACGCAGCGGCGCCTTGCAGGCTGAAAAACCAAACGATACCAATGGCTGTGATCAGAAAAAAAATATACAAAGACTTTTTTCGACTCTTCAGCCACTTGCTCACAAATCCAATAAACACTCCGCCAACGGATATAGCAGTATAAGAAATCATTACTGATCTCCCCGGATCGACCGCTCCCTTTACGTTCATTGCAACTCCAAACTCTTTCGAAAAAGCAATTAAAATACCAATTACATACCAGGTGGGTAATCCGATCAGAATGGCAGTTATATATTTTTTAAACCGCTTTCCATTTGTAAAGAGCATTAGAAAGTTACCTTTTGAGATGGAATTGCGTTCAATGCTTTTAAACATGCCTGATTCGTGAACACTAACGCGCAGCAACAAAAGCACGAAACCTAACCCTCCACCGACGAAGAAACAGGTTCTCCAATCAAAGTATTGTTTTATCAAAAAAGCTACAACAGCTCCGGTAAGTCCCAAACCTGCCACTACGGAAGTAGCGATGCCACGTTTTTCCTTCGGTAATAATTCTGTAACAAGCGTTATGCCCGCGCCTAATTCCCCGGCAAGGCCAATGCCTGAGAAAAATCTCACCCACGCATATTGCATAACGGAATGGACAAAGCCATTTGCAATATTGCCAAGCGAATAAATAATGATCGATGCAAACAGAACTTTCATTCTGCCTTTTTTATCGCCGAGTACGCCCCATAAGATGCCGCCGAGCAGCAATCCAATCATTTGCAAATCCAGGATCAGTAATCCATCCTTTGCGATCTGCGCATCATTCAGGCCAAGAGATTTTAGAGAAGGGATGCGTACAATCGCAAAAAGTAAGAGATCGTATATATCTACAAAATAGCCCAATGCAGCTACGATAACAGGAATCGAAAAAACTGCAACTTGTTTGTTAGTCATATCAGGCGTGAAAATTATTTCTTGCTTTCCTTGCTTTTCCTGGTCGTCGTAAAAAACTTCCAGATCACCGGCAGTGTAGTCACCAGCACAATACCGAGTACAATTATTTCCAGGTGATCTTTTAGGTTAAAATGGAATTCCTTCCTCAAAAGCGTTTGAAGGAAATGTCCGGCAAATAACATACTGCCTACCCAAAGAACACTGCCTATAACGTTATATAGCGAAAATTTCTTCCAGCTCATTACTACAATGCCGGCAACGATCGGCGCGAAGGTTCTTACAAAGGGTACAAACCGTGCAAGAATAATTGCCTCACCTCCATTGCGCTCATAAAAATCATGAGCCTGTATCAAATACTTTTTTTTGAAAAGCCATGTGTCGCGACGTTCAAATAAAAACGGCCCGCTCTTTTTACCAAACCAATAGCCTACAAAGTTGCCGGCAATTCCTGCTGCGCCAATCAAAACCCACAGAATGAACAAGTCCGCCCATTGATTGTGTGTCTCAAATAAGGAAGATGATACAATACCCGGTGCATCGTGTGTAGTGGAACTAAAAATTCCTGTTACGAAAAGCAGTGCGTCCCCTGGAAGGAAGAAACCCACAAATAAACCGGTTTCGGCAAAAACAATAAATAATATCATCCACAACCCTCCATGTTGGATATAAAACTGCGGGTTTAACAATTCTCTTATGCTTATCTCTAATAACTCCACAAAAAATATTTTAAAATTCAGGTAGCCAATTCACCTTCCCATTTACTAACGGCGGACGTAGCGAGTGCATTGCCCAGCACATTGGTGGAAGTACGGAACATATCACAGAAGTGATCTATCGGCAATATTAGTGCAATTCCCGCAGGTGGAATGTGAAACATGTTGCAAGTGGCCAACACTACTACCAATGCAGCCCGGGGTACTCCGGCTATGCCCTTACTCGTTAGCATCAATACCAGCAGCATGGTTATCTGAGTCCCTATATCCATCTGTGCACCATATGCCTGGGCTATTGCAATGCTTGCAAATGTCATATACATCATGCTGCCATCGAGATTGAAACTATACCCCAATGGAAGTGTAAATGCAACAATTTTTTCCGGGCAGCCAAATCTTTCAAGTTCCTCTGTCAGTTTCGGAAACGCCGCTTCGCTGCTGGTGGTAGCAAATGCAATCACAAATGGCTGTGCAATGTGTTTTATCAAAGACGGCATCCGGCTTCTCAAAATGAGGTACCCGGCGAAACTCATTACGAGCCATAAGATCAAAATGCCCATTACAAAAAACAGTAGATAATTGCCATAGAATTTAAATACAATAAATCCTTTTGTTGCAATGACGGCAGCCAACGCACCAAAAACTCCCAGTGGTGCAAAGTTCATTACATAACCTACCATTTTCAAAATAATGTGCGACAATGATTCCAACGCTTTTATCAGTGGCTTTGCATAATCGCCGATAGCGGTAGCCGCTATTCCAAAGAAAACACTGAACACTACGATCTGCAAAATTTCGTTGGAAGCCATTGCCTGGAAAATACTTTTGGGAAAAACGTGTTCGGCAAAATTGGTGAGAGAAAATTGTTGTGTATTGGAGGCAAGTTCATTGGCTCCGGCAATGTCTGCATTGCTCAGGTGAATGGAAGCGCCGGGCTTAAAAAAATTTACCAATACCAACCCTATAAACAAACTGACTAACGATGCAGATACAAACCACAACAATGCCTTCCCTCCCACTCTGCCAACAGTTTTCAAATCGCCCAATTTTGCAATTCCCACCACCAGTGTGGAAAATACCAGGGGTGCTATGATCATCTGAACCAGTCGCAAAAAAATTGTCGTGAGCAGGTTCATGTTGGTGGCGAAAGTAGCTTTAAAAGATTCAGGAGAACTTGCATACACGAAGAAACCAATTGCAGCGCCGGCGATCATGGCGATGAAAATATATAACGTGAGCCGGCTTTTTTTGTTGGTAGTGGCGCTGCTGTGCATTTTGATGACGCAATATATTAAAATAGTGGATTGTATCAGAGTCCCGAAAATTGTATTTGGGCAACTTTTTTAAAAATTAATCATTACTTTTCCATCCTATTGATCATCAAACCCAATTCAAACGTATGAGTCTATTTATCACCAAGCCGGTAAAAACGCTGCTTGCAGAAGCGAGTGAGACAGGAACTTTGAAACGAACATTAGGTCCTGTGAACCTGGTTGCTTTGGGAATAGGAGCTATTATCGGAGCTGGCTTGTTTGTAAGAACAGCTGCAGCCGCCGCTCAGAATGCGGGGCCGTCTGTAACTATCGGTTTTATTATTGCATCGGTTGGTTGTGCATTTGCAGGACTCTGTTATGCAGAGTTTGCTTCGATGATACCGATTGCAGGCAGTGCATATACATATTCTTACACCACCATGGGCGAATTTGTTGCATGGATCATCGGCTGGGACCTTGTATTGGAATACGCTGTGGGAGCAGCTACTGTAGCGATTGCGTGGAGTGAGTACTTCAATAAACTGCTGGAAATTTTTGGACTTCGAGTCCCGTATGAATGGTGTCACTCTCCCTTTCAATCGATGAGAGATGCCGCCGGGCATGTTCTTCATCATGGTATTATGAACCTGCCTGCGTTGTTTATCGTGCTCATTCTAACATTGCTGCTCATTAGAGGGATGCAGGAATCGGCCGTAGTGAATGTTATCATCGTTATTTTAAAAGTTGCCATAGTGGTTGTGGTAATCGTATTTGGATGGGAATATATAAAGCCGGTAAATCACACACCATTTATCCCTCAACCAACTACCTACACAGACCCTGATGGAATTACCCACAATTTTGGCGGCATACTGGGGATATTAGGTGCGGCGGGGACGGTATTCTTTGCCTTCATCGGTTTTGATGCCGTATCTACTGCGGCGCAGGAGACTAAGAATCCGAAGAGAGATATGCCGATAGGAATTTTGGGCTCACTCGTAATTTGTACTATCCTTTACATTTTATTTTCTTACGTACTTACCGGCATTGCATCCGTTCACGATTTCAGAACGCAAGGCAAAGAAGCATCCGTTGTGTATGCGATAGAACACATGAGCGGTGCTATGGTAAACGGAGTTTGGATTCCAACTTATAAGTGGTTGAGCAATCTTGTTACGATTGCTATTCTTGCGGGATTTTCTTCCGTAATACTGGTTATGCTCATGGGTCAATCGAGAGTATTTTACTCAATGAGTAAGGACGGACTTGTTCCGAGTGTGTTCGCAAAAATTCATCCTAAATTTAAAACACCCTATAAATCCAACATGATATTTTTCGTATTGGTGGGATTGTTCGCTTTATTTATTCCCGAAGATGTGGTAGGCAGTATGACATCTATCGGAACACTATTTGCCTTTATGCTGGTATCTGCCGGAGTGTGGATCATGAGGAAGAAGCATCCTGAAATTAAAAGAGAATTTAAAGTTCCCTTTGTCGGACTCACTGCCATTCTCGCCATTATAGTTTGCGGCGCCATGATCTTCGGACTCGGATGGACCAACTGGGCCCGCTTAATAGTATGGCTGCTGATCGGCCTTGTCATCTATTTTGGATATAGCCGGCATCATAGTAAACTCAGAAATCCGGGCAAATATCCTCCTGACGGAAAGCATGAACTGCCTGAAGAGATACCGCCGTTGATTTAATTTTCGAATACGCGTACCTGTTATATTACAAAACATTTAAACAAAAAAGCGGCAATAAAAATTGCCGCTTCTAACCACCCATATAACACTAAAAAGGTAGATCGTCTGTATCATCTGCAACATCCGCCGCTACCGGCTTCGGTTGGCTCCGTGCAACATTGGTTTGCTGGCCGGCTACCGCACCAGAGGCATTATTATCTGTTCTGCCGCCAAGCAACTGCACTTCGCGCACCCTCATTCGTAAGGTAGCCGCAGGCTGATTATCTTTATTTAGATACCCGTCCGCTTCCGGTGAACCCTCAGCGTACACCATCTGGCCTTTTTTCAGGTAAGGCGCTATTCCCGTTCTTTCTGTCCAGTAAGCGCACTCAACCCATGTAGTTCTTTCTTTGGTAGCCCCGGTTGAGTCTTTGAATTTTTCGGTATGTGCTACGCTAAAATTGATAACGTTTTTACCGTTTACTTCTTTCACGATGCAATCTTTCCCAAGGTTGCCTACGATTTGTAATTTGATCATGGTTGTTTTTTTAAATGCCTGCCTCGCTGACAGGCGGGTTATCGATGTGTCTGAACGGCCTCACCACTGCGCACAGGAATGAGGCAAATTATACGAACGTTACAAACCTAATTCATTTTCTTCTTCAGGGTACTTACCTGGTCCTGAAGGTTACTCACAAGATTTACCAACGAGTCCACATCCCATCTCTGCTGAGGTACTACTTTATTAATAGCCACCTGCGCCTGCCACATCTCCAATATATCGCCGGCATTTACCTGGTACGGCTGATAGGCAGGATTATCACTCACCAGCGTTAGCTTGCTCTTATTCTTGTTACTTTTTACGACTCTTTTATATACAATACCCTCGCTTTTGGTAACAACAATACAAGCAGTATTACTCTTCATATTTTCTATATTCTCCACTTTCTCTCCAACAATTACGCTGCCACTGGGTGTGGGCAACATACTGTCTCCTATTATCTCAAATGCGCGATACATGCCTCCCGACAACATAGGCAGCGTAAACGTGTTAAGCTCATCGATAAATTCCGAATCTGCATAGCCGGCGAGATAACCTGCCGCAGCCTTGACGGGAACAAAATGAATGAGATTCCTGTCTGCACTCATCATTTTGAGCTGACGCCTCCTCGCCAGATAGCCGGAGCCATGCGACTCACTTAAATCGTGAAGGAGCAACTCGTCCAGCGTAACTTTAAAAATAGAAGACACTGTTTCGAGCACATCCGTTCTGGGTTCCGCTCTTTCTTCTTCGTAAGCGCCTACCAGCGAACGTTTGATGCCGATCTTTGCGGCAAATTCTTCCTGCGTCCATCCGCGCAGTTTCCTAAGGTATTTTAAATTTATTCCGGCTAAGGCCATAGCTAATTTGTTTAGACAAAAATACTAATAATTTTAGTTTGTCCAAAAAAAAAAATTCATTGGTAATTTTATCAGTAAAAATCTATTGTAAATGATTGGAATTTTGATTCGACTATTCTCACTGGCAGGGTTTATGCTGCTTCCTTTTGTTACAAATTTATTAGACGGCAATTCGGATAGCCGTTCTTTTGCAAACAAGAAAGATCATTTTAAAACGATTGCAACGATGCCCGACTTGAAGGAAAACCATTTTCAAATGAACAGCATTTCAGACGACACGCCTGTTCTCATCTCAAATCAATTCTCATTTACCGAAGGTCCCGCAGTAGACAAAACCGGTAATATATTTTTCACAGATCAGCCTAATAACAACATATGGAAATATGGCGTCAATGGTAAACTATCATTGTTCATGGGCAATGCCGGACGATCGAACGGAATGTATTTTGATGATGAAGACAACCTGATTAGCTGTGCAGATGAACACAATGAACTTTGGAGCATCAACCCGGACAAAAGGGTAACAGTTTTGGTTAAAGATTATGAAGGCCGGATCTTAAATGGGCCAAATGATGTGTGGGTAAATCATCGCAATGGCGACATCTATTTTACCGATCCATATTATGAGCGCGATTACTGGCCGAAAGATCATGAACACATGAAGCCCCAAAACGTGTACTACCTGAAAAAGGGTGCAAAGCAACCGGTTATTGCAGATGACCAGGTGGTAAAACCTAATGGCATCATCGGCACGCCGGACGGAAAATTTTTATTTGTAGCGGATATTGGCGACAATAAAGTATACCAATATGAAATCGGCAAAGATGGATCATTGATCAATAAGAAAAAATTTATTGACCATGGTTCCGACGGGCTCACACTGGACGTTGCGGGCAATCTTTACATTACAGGCAAAGGAGTAACGGTATTCAATAAGGAAGGAAAATTGATTCAACAAATTGATATCCCCGAAAAGTGGACTGCCAACGTTTGTTTCGGAGGTAATAAATTGAATTACTTATTTATAACCGCATCTCAATCCGTTTACAGATTAAACACGAAAGTGAAAGGTATCCGGTGAGTGTTATACTTCCTGTTTCCTGTTTTTGATATTGATAAAATAAAAGAAGAGAACCATGCTCAGAAGGCAAACTATTGGCAAGAACAGGGAGCCGTAAATGGCAGCACTGGTCAACAAAATAATGGCGAGCACAACAAGGCTAATGCCAATGAAACTTAACAGAAAAAGCATCAGGTATTTCATATGTTCAGATTTAGTGTATACAATAGGTGTTTATCAAATAAATCAGATCGCTACTCCCACTCGTCCCAAAAATGTGCCAAGTTATAATCCGGGTGAATAACAGGTAATGAACCATGAGAATTTTATATAATACCAGGAATAGGAACGCACTGGCCGGGGGGTAATTTATAGGTAGCTGCAATAAATTATTCAACTTCCGGATAGTAAACATCAGGCTTGTCAAGCCAGCCATGTAATAGGAAGGCTGATTGGTCAATCAGGTAACGGAGTCCTCTTCGATGGCTTGTTTTTCGCCAGTGGGTGCCGGGGTACCAGGTAGCAAGCATTCAATTGTTTGTTACCCGACCTGGATTCGAACCAAGACTAGCAGAGCCAGAATCTGCTGTACTACCATTATACTATCGGGCAATGGACTGCAAATATAGGGTGGATTGGCATTTATTTGATACCTTGTAGTACAGATTCGATTCTTGCTTTTTGTTAACAACTGTTCCGGTAACTTCTGCGTATATTAGAAAAAACCGAAGATGAGATCGTTAGCTATTTTATGTTTTATGTCTGCCATTGCCCTTACCTCATGCGCTCAAAAAGAGAATAAAAAGGTGGCAACCAGTAGGAATGAAGATTTATCAAAATACAGTGTAGCTTATTTTGCCGCGGGCTGCTTCTGGCACGAAGAAGCATTGTTTGAAAGTATAAAAGGAGTAAAGGAAGCAGTTTCAGGCTATGCCGGAGGTACTGCAGCTAATCCCACATATGAAGAAGTTGCAACCGGCGAAACCGGCCATGCAGAAAGTGTGGAAGTGTATTACGATCCTAAAGTGATCAGCTATGAAACTTTACTGAAAGTATATTTTGCCGGGCAGGATCCCACGCAGGTGAACGGTCAGGGGCCGGATTGGGGAACAGAATATCGTTCGATTGCATTTTATACCAACGATACCGAAAAAAAGGAAATTGAAGATTACATAAAAGATCTTAACGCGTCAGGTAAATATAATGCGCCGATTGCCGCTCAGGTAATACCACTCAAAAAATTTTGGGTGGCAGAAGACTATCATCAGAATTTTATACAGAAACATCCTGATCAGGGTTATGTACAGGCTGTTTCTATCCCTGAAATAAGAAAGTTCCAACACGAATATCCTGACCTGGTAAAGCCCGATCATAAGTTTTAAGATCACAATTGCAGATATAAGTCTCTCAATCGTCAGTAGTGAGTCAGGATCATTCAATACTGATTTTTGATAGCTTTTTTTAAATTCGTGATAAGTAAATGCCTGAACAATGAAAACTCTTTTACTTTCCTGCTGTATACTTTTTATCAGTGCAAACTGTTATTGCCAGCAACTTGAAACACCGCGCACTTTTAGATTCGATACTAATTATGTGAAGCATTATTTTAAAAACCTGCAAAAACAACCCCCCTTAAAATTTTGGAACCATACCAACATCACGCACCACGGCGATGTTGCCATGATAAATATGCCAAAACCCGTTTTATTATTTGAAAACGAACAGGGGAAGGCGTATCAACAACCGGCAGATAAAATGAAATATCTTGCTCCTTACAACAGATCAAATATGCCGGTAAAGAAATAGTCATCAGCAGTACTTCAGAAATCATTTTTCAAACGTCATTAGTCCTTTGTATCGGGCAATACATCGTGATTTACGGTTTAATTGCTTTTTCCAGTAAGCTTTTATCAGTAAGTCATTCTCCCCGATCATTCATGCCCAAACCAATAAACCAATAACTAATAATCCAATAAACCAACCACTAATCCTCCATTCCCTTACTTTTGTAGCAAAAAAAGTTATGCAAACACTTTTGGTAGTTCATAATCTATTAAGATGGTTGATCATACTATTTGGCCTTTGGTCGGTAATAACTGCAATGGGCGGGCTCAGCAGCAAACGGGTGTATGCTGCAGGGGACGGAAGGAGTAGCCTGTTATTTTCTATATTCATGGATTTACAATTTCTTGTGGGCATTGGCCTGTATTACGCAGGAGACTGGTTTGAAAGGCTGAAGCATTTCAGCGAAAGTATGAATAACAATACCACGCGATTTTTTACCATCGAACATGAGAGCATGATGATCGTTGCACTGATTCTGGTACATATGGGACGGGTGTTTGTAAAAAAGGCTGCAACATCGCCGGGAAAATTCAGACGAACGCTCATATTTTTTGGAATCGCTATACTGATTATACTAATCGCTACGCCATGGCCGTTTAGAGAAGTGGCGAGGCCCTGGTTCAGATGGTTTTGATCCTTTCCAAAATTCAGCTTGCTGCAGATTGTAAAAACTGATTATTGATGAATGCAGAACTCAAAGAAAAACCTATCATCCTGGTGACTAACGATGATGGTATAACGGCGCCGGGTATACGAAATTTAGTAGAAGCAGTGAAGGAACTGGGTAAAGTGATAGTAGTGGCGCCCGACAAACCACAAAGCGGGATGGGACACGCTATTACCATCGGTGTTCCTTTAAGATTAAACCAGGTAGCAGATATGTTTGAAGGTGTGGAATCGTGGCAAACCAGCGGTACACCTGTTGATTGTGTAAAGCTTGCCGTTGATAAAATATTACATCGCAAACCCGACCTCTGCCTGAGTGGCATTAACCACGGCGCCAATCATTCCATTAACGTGATCTATTCCGGTACCATGAGTGCCGCCATGGAAGCATCAATAGAAAGTATTCCCTCGGTTGGATTTTCATTGCTGGACTGGCGGTACGAAGCAGATTTTACCGCATCAAGATTTTACGTTCACAAGATTGTCTCCAGTCTTCTAAAAAAGAAAATGCACAAGCATCTTTTGCTTAATGTAAACATTCCCATGGTTCCGCTGAGCGAGATGAATGGGATCAAAGTTTGCAAACAGGCATATGCGAAGTATGATGAAGATTTTGATGAACGCCTCGATCCACATGGTAAAAAATATTACTGGCTCACCGGTGAGTTTAAGAATTTTGACAAAGGAGAAGATACAGACGTATGGGCATTGGAACATAATTATGTGAGTGTAGTGCCAACCCAATTCGACCTTACCAACTATAAACTAAAACGTGAATTAGAAAAAAACTGGAAAGTATGATATTCAAAAAAGATGATCTCTGGTTCGGTCTTACTCTGGGTTTGATTGCGCCGGTCTTAGGCTTCCTTATTTTTAAGGACTACAAATTTAAAAGTCTTACCATGAAGGAAATGTTTGAGTGGATCAAACTGAATCCTCATCTTATTTCCGTAGCTATCAGCTTTTCTCTTTTGTTCAATGCCGTACTATTTACCGTGTATGTAAACAACCACAAAGATAAAACCGCTAAAGGGTTGTTTATTGTTACCGTGGCATTTGCGATTGTTGCATTTATTTTCAGATATTACTGAGCATGAACTGCTGATCAAAGATTAGAAATTGGTTGCTGATTATTTGAGATTGAAACCTTTGACTCATTGAAGAATACCTCACCGACCAATACCCTATAACCCACTCACTTCCTTCTTCCCGACTTTCTAATTAACTTACGGCCGATTTATGAAGTACTATATCATAGCTGGCGAAGCCTCAGGAGATTTACATGGAAGCAATCTCATCAGGCAAATAAAGAAACTGGATGCCGGCGCCGATATCCGCTGCTGGGGCGGCGATAAGATGCAGGCAGCCGGAGGCAAACTGGCAAAGCATTACAAAGACCTTGCATACATGGGCTTTGTGGAGGTAGTCAAAAACCTGCCGCAAATCATTCGCAATTTTTCTTTCTGCAAAAAGGATATTGAAAATTTCAATCCCGATGCTGTAGTGCTGATCAATTATTCCACTTTCAATCTTCGTATTGCCAAATGGACCCATCAGCATCAGCTCAAAACCATCTTTTACATTTCGCCACAGGTGTGGGCGTGGAAGGAAAGCAGGGTAAAGGCAATAAGGAAATATATCGATAAAATGATCGTCATCCTTCCCTTTGAAAAAGATTTCTTTAAAAAACGGAATTATGAAGTGGAATATGTAGGCCATCCGCTGGTGGATGTGGTCCAAAATTTTCAGAAAAAATATTTTAATACCCAACCTTCGGGTAACACCATTGCACTGCTTCCGGGAAGCCGGATGCAGGAGATCAATGCCAAACTTCCGGTAATGCTGCAGGCGTCTAAAAATTTTCCGGGCTATAATTTTGTTATAGCCAAAGCGCCATCCGTGGATGAAGAATTTTATAAAAAATTTCTGACCGGATATCCTGACGTGGACATGAATGATAACAGCTATTACTTACTAATGAAATCAACTGCAGCACTCGTTACATCCGGAACAGCTACGTTAGAAACCGCGCTGTTTGGCGTTCCGGAAATAGTTTGTTACAAAACAAACAACCTGTCTTATCAAATTGCAAGACGACTCATCAGGCTGAAATACATCTGCCTGGTAAACCTGATCATGAATAAAGAAGTCGTAAAAGAATTGATCCAGGGTCAGCTTACCCCGGAAAACATTACAACTGAATTACAGAAAATATTGAACGATACGGTAACAGTAGAGCAAATGAAAAAGGATTACGCCGATCTGAAAACTTTATTGTCTCTTGGTGGCAATGCATCAGCCAATGCTGCGAAAATTATTTATGAATATACACTAACTGGTACGACTACACGAAAATTAGTGCAATGAACAAATCTATCAAAATCGTTAAAACCGATATTCTTTCGAAGGATTGGGGCACTCTCAAAAAGATCACTTTCGAAATACAGCTCAAAGATGGCTCGTGGCAAATACAATCAAGAGAAGCATATGATCGCGGCGATGCCGCCGTAATTCTTTTATACAATAAAGCAAAGCGAACAGTGATACTAACACGACAATTCAGAATGCCTGCTTACATCAACAATGATGATACCGGCATGCTGATAGAAGCCTGTGCGGGCCTGCTCGATAATGAGGAACCCAAAGATGCTATTATACGGGAAACGGAAGAAGAAACGGGGTACAGGATTACGGAAGCAACTAAAGTTTTTGAATCTTATATGTCTCCTGGATCGGTAACAGAGTTGTTACATTTTTTTATCGGCGAATACGCAGGCGATATGCAAGTACATGAAGGCGGCGGTCTTGCTTATGAACATGAAGACATAGAGGTAATAGAGGTAAATTTTAATAAAGCGTTAGATATGATAGCAACAGGGGAAATAAAGGATGCCAAGACAATTATGCTCTTGCAATATTTGCGATTGAAAAATATTTTATAATAAGCATTACGCAAAAAAGCTTTTGAAAAGTATAACTCTCCAAAAGCTCATCAAATCGACATTTTAACTTAAACCAAAAACCAAATTTTACCACAAGGCTTTGCCTTTGTAATAATCCAAAATTTTTGCGCGCAATACATAATCATATTTGGCAGCAATTAGATTGATCCTTGCTGCGTCTAATTTATTTTTTGCAATAAGAAACAGATCAGATGTAATTAACCCCGATTCGAACTTTGCCTGTGCCGCATTAAATGATTCGGTATAGGAATTTACCTGGTCCGCAAGGATCTTGTATTGTTCTGACGTCTTTTTAAAATTTACGTAAGCCTGTTCAATTGCCTGCTGCAACAGCGTTTTGGTATTCTGCTCTACCAGTTGATTGGCCTTAAATTCAATTCGCGCTGTATGAACCCTGCTTCTCACCTGTGCACCATTAAATATCGGAACAGATAAGTTGAGTCCTATATATTTTGAGAGGTTATTATTCAATTGCGAACCCAACTGTACTTTTTGTGTATTGTAATCATACTGCTTTGTCATTACCTGGTATTGTGAGCCATTCACCACCACATAATCCGGGGAAGCTACATCCTGGCTACCTAAAAGAGTGGAGTTGGTTAGCGCGCTGGAGTAATAGCTGGAGATATCACCAACCAATGATAAGGTAGGATATAACTGCCCCCGCAATGCCTTCACATTTCTCTCTGCACTTTCCGATCTGAAATGTACGGCTTTGATTTGCGCAAATTGTTGCAGTGCAGTATCATAAATCGTGGCCGGATCGGCAACATATTGAATGTTGAATGCGTCATCAGAAAGCCTTTCCACATCAAGGCTATCAGTGTACGGTATATTTAATAATTGTGCAAGTTGAAGCCTGGAAGTAGCAAGGGCGGCCTTGCCATCCGATATATTTATTTGATCTCCCGCCAACTGACCTTTCAAATCATAAAAATCGGAGGGTGCGATGGCGCCGGATTGGTTTTTGATGGAATCGATGTCCACTTCCTTTCTTGTTCCATCTGCCTGGAGTTGTGCATTCGTCAACAGATCTTCTGCACTCAGCACATTCAAATACGCGAGGATGATGTTGATCGTCAGCTGGTCCTTTGATTGCTGAAGTTCCATCCTGGAGGCCTCATAGGCCAGTGTATTTGACTTAAGGGTGTTTTGTTTAGCAAAACCATTAAACAAGGTCACTCCACTTTGAATTTCATAATTACCTGTGTGAGTATTTTGGTTGATAAATGCATTGGTAACCGGATCATTGGTGCGTCCTGAGTTGGTACCATACCCGGCTGATGCATTTAGATTCGGCAGCATGCTCAGCCTTGATTGCTGCATGGCAATGCGCGCTTCCTGGCTGGCCAAATCTGCTTTATTCACATCAATATTATTGGCAATGCCCATTTCGATTGCCTGCTTCAGTGTAAGTTTCTGCGCCGGCGATGTATAAAATGCGCCGGCTAATAAAATAAAAATTACTATTGATTTCATCTTCGTATATCCATGACTGTTATGAAAAAAATTATTCATTATTCCTTGTTCATTTCTCATTGTTCATTACTCACGATTCCTTTTCAATTCTGCCATCCAGCAGGTGAATAATGCGGGTGCCATAGGCTGCATTTTTTTCCGAATGGGTTACCTGTACTATGGTAACCCCTTCCTGGTTGAGTTCTTTGAATATTCCCATGATCTCTTCTCCCTGTTTGGAATTTAAGTTGCCTGTTGGTTCATCGGCGAGGATCAGTTTCGGCCGAACAATCAATGCACGTGCTATACCCACCAGTTGTTGCTGACCGCCGGAAAGATTTACCGGGAACAGGTCTTTTTTCCCAACGATCTGGAACCTGTCGAGAATGTCTCCCACCATGGCCTTGCGCTCACCTGATTTGATGTTCTGATAAATTAACGGTGTTTCAATATTTTCGTATACGGTCAGTTCATCAATTAAGTGATAGGCCTGGAATACGAAGCCGATATGGGATTTATATAAATCGGACCGTTGCTTTTCTTTTAGTTTCAATACATCCTGTTCCATAAAAATATATTCGCCTTCATCAGGTTCATCCAGCATGCCTATCACATTGAGTAATGTGGTTTTACCGGAACCAGAGGGTCCCATTATTGAAATGAATTCACCCTCACCCACTTTAAGATTTATGTCTTTCAAAAGAAAAGTGCGGTTGCTTCCCGTATTCACCCATTTGTAAATGTTCTTTAATTGTATCATGTTCTTCTTTTTGTCGTAAAATTATTATGTTGTTTGGTTAATCCGATTTATTTGTTTTTATGATCCTTATTTTGATTACACGAATTCTTTGCACCAATCAAGACCTCTATACAATTAAGCCCTTTTTATAACTGATCTTCCAAGTCTTCATCTTGCATCCTGGTCCAAAAATCATGCGTCACTGCCATTTGCATCGTACATCGTACATTGTATTTACTCCGATCTTAACGACTCCACCGGGTTGGCGATTCCCGCTTTTATTGCCTGGAAGCTTACTGTAATTAATGCTATCAGCAAAGCGCTTAAACCGGCCGCTACAAATATCCACCATGAAATATGTATCCTATACGCAAAACTCCGCAACCAGCTATGCATCGCCCACCACGCCAATGGGGCTGCCAATACAAACGAGATGATCACGAGTCTTGCAAAGTCATTACTCAGCATACGAACGATACCACTCACACTTGCACCCAGCACTTTCCTTATCCCGATTTCCTTGGTGCGCTGTTCTGCAATGAATGCCGCAAGGCCAAACAAACCCAGGCAGGCTATGAAAATGGCCAGCACCGAAAATATCAGGGCAATCTCGCCGGCCCGTTGCTCCGCACGGTACATTTCATCAAATGATTCATTGAGAAAACGGTAACTAAATGGTAAACCGGGCGCTAATGCCTTCCATTTAGTTTCTACCTGCGCAATTGTATTTTGAATATTGGCGGTATTTACTTTAAATATTCCGAGTCCGCCTCCCCCACCAAGAAAGAAACACAGTGGCCCGACATCCTGGTGCAATGACTCAAAATTGAAATTCTTAACAACGCCCACAATTGTATGAGGTGAGGTTTTCCCGTTGTCTTCACTTCGGTATAAAGTTTTTCCTATGGGATCACTATATCCTAAAAACGCGGCAGCGGTTTCGTTAATAATTACAGCAGATGAATCACCAGGAAAACTCTTCGAAAAATCTCTTCCTTTGATGATCTTCATGCCGAGGGTTTTTATATAATCATAATCAATGTACCAATTCTGCATGTCGAATCCGCTTTGGGTGGTCATTACTGCCTCTTTTGAAAAACTATCATCGCTTCGTGCCGACTTTTTAACCGGCAGGAACCCGCTCAACGTTCCACTAACAACACCTGGCAATTGAAGCACCTCATTTTTAAAAGCAGTGGTATTATCATTTAGGGAAGAAATGCCATCAACAACCAATACCTGGTTTTTATTGTAACCGAGGTTTTTTGTTTGAATGAAATGAAGTTGATCGTACACCACGATAGTTCCGACAATTAAGATGATAGAAGTGGCAAACTGAAAAACCACCAGCACACTCCGAAGTCCCCCACTCCTGCTTCCCAATTTCAATTTACCCTTTAATACCTCAATCGGTTTAAATGAAGAAAGAAAAAATGCCGGATAGCTGCCCGCCATCAGGCCAACAATAAAAGGTAATGCAATTAACACAGGCAATATATAAGGAGAGAACAAACTTCCCAGCGTCATTTGTTTATCAGCTACATTATTAAACAATGGCAAAACAATATACACTATGAGAATTGCAATCACCAAAGAGAGCAACACCATCAATGTCGATTCAAACAGGAATTGGTAAACGAGGTTCCTTTTTTCCGTACCCAATACTTTTCTTATGCCTACTTCTCTTGCACGATTGGCAGAACGAGCAGTGGTCAGGTTCATGAAATTGATACAGGCAATGACCAGGATGAATAAAGCAACTGCAGAAAAAATATACACGTATTGAATATTACCACCAGGACTTAGTTCAAATTGCCTGTCAGAATACAAATGAATTTTAGTTAAAGGTATCAGGGAATATTGCAAGTCGTTACCGGCTTTCCTGAATTCATCCATGCTGCTGATATTCATAAATTTTCTTGCGTAAGGCAAAGCATACTTTTCGATATAATCTGGAAAGTTTTTTTCAAATGCCCTGTAATCAGTACCCGGTTTAAATAAAAGGTAAGTATAAAAGTTGTGAGCGGTAATTTGCCCCCAGACGTAATCGACATTCTTCATCGAAAAGAAAAAATCAAAATGAAAATGTGCGTTTTGCGGAATATCTTTTACTACCGCTGTAATCTTATAAGGATTTTTATCATCCCTTACTTCAATCGTTTTCCCTACAACATCGGTTGTACCAAAATATTTTTTTGCGGCTGATTCTGTCAGCACTACGGTGTTAGGCTCATCCAGCGCATGCCGGGTATCGCCTGCGATCACGGGCAACTGAAATACATCAAAAAAAGTAGAATCTACATTAGCCACCTTTGTTTCATCAATATATTGCGACCCTTTCTTTATCAGCTTATCACCATTAAAAGTATAAATGCGCGTGTATTGCTCTACCTGCGGATAATCTTTTTCCAGTAACTGACCCATCATATCGCTTGCCAGCGGCATATGCAGATCTGCTCCACCAAAACGAAGATCGGTGTTGATACGATAGATTCTCCCTGAGTTGGGAAAGAAGCGATCATAACTCAATTCGTTCATCACATACAGCGCTATCAATAAAAAACAGGAGAGACCAATGGCAAGCCCTGTAATATTGATAACAGAGAAGGCTTTATTCTTTCGAAGATTTCTCCACGCAATTTTGAAATAATTTTTAAACATAAAAGTTAATTTTGCTAATAGCTTTTGCCATTAGCTATTGGCTAATTCATTCCGTTCTCAAACTCTTTGCCGGGTTGGCCACTGCCGCCTTTATCGCCTGCAGGCCGACAGTAATCAACGCAATAAACAACGCAACAAATCCCGCTACAGCAAAAATCCACCAGCTTACGGAAATCCTGTATGCAAAACTTTGCAACCAGCTATGCATTGCCCACCACGCTAATGGAAATGCAATAACCGCTGAGATTAAAACCAGTTTTGCAAAATCTTTTGACAGCATTGCAACGATACCGGCCGCACTCGCACCCAAAACTTTTCTGACACCTATTTCTTTAGTACGTTGTTCGGCGGCATAAGTCACCAAACCAAACAATCCAAGACAGCCAATGAATATGGCAAACACAGCGAACGTAATGAACAACTTTCCTGTGCGTTGTTCCGCAGTATAAATGTTATTAAAATCGGCATCCATAAAAGTATAATCGAATGGCTGGCCCTGCGCAAGTTTATCCCAGGTATTTCTAACACTGCTTACGACCGAACTGGCATTTTTGGCATCTAAGCGAATTGCGGCAGTAGCGTAATTGTCGGAGAGCTGCATTATTAACGGCGTAACAGCGTCATGTAAAGAGCTGAAATTAAAATCTTTTACAATGCCTACTATGTGAAACGGGACGGAACCTGTAATATTACCCTTATAGAAATTTGGCCTGAATAATTTTTCCTGCAAAGGATCCTTGAAGCCAAGCACTTTCACAGCAGCTTCATTTAAGATCACTCCTGTTGAATCTGAAGGGAAATCTTTCGAAAAATTTCTTCCTTCTTTCATTTGCATGCCGAGTACAGGTATATAATTTTCATCTATATAAAAAGTGGTTAGCACTACCGCCCGGGAGGCATCCATACCTGCATCACGAAACCATCCTTCACTATCAAAACCTTTGTCGGTTGGCATATCGCCTTCCGTAGCATTTACCACGCCAGGTAAATTTGAAACCTCGTCTCTGAAAAGTTTTCGGTTTTTATCCAGATTGTATATATTATGAACCACCAATACCTGGCTCCGGTCATAACCCAGTTTTTTTGACCGGATATAGTCAAGCTGGTTATAAATAACAATAGTTCCTATGATGAGCATGATAGAAATTGCAAACTGGAACACTACCAGCCCGCTGCGCAACCAGCTACCTTTAAAACCTTTTGCAACCTTTCCCTTTAAAACCTGTATCGGCTGAAATGATGATAGATAAAACGCGGGATAGCTTCCGGCAATGAGTCCTACCACCAACATGAGTGCGATCATCACCGGGAATAACCATGTTGAAAACAGCGTGGCCACGCTCATCTGTTTACCCGCCAGTTGATTGAACAAGGGTAACAACAACGCAGCAATCCCAATGGCCAACGCCAATGAAAAGAAGCTAAGCAATACCGATTCAGTCAAAAACTGCGAGATAAGATGCCCCCGTAACGACCCTACCACTTTACGGATACCAACTTCTTTGGCGCGATTGGCAGAGCGCGCTGTAGAGAGATTCATAAAATTCACACATGCGATCAGGAGAATGAATAAAGCGATCACGGAGAAAATGTATACGTACGATGCATCCCCGTTCGCTTCTATTTCGTACTGCTTGTTTGAATGCAGATGGATATCTGTAAGTGGCATCAGGTGATAGATAAAGTGACTTCCGCTCTTTTCAAGATCACTAAGCGAAGAATGCAGTTGCTGCTCAAGGTCCCGGGCCAGGTATGTATTTATAGTTGCGTCCACGTCCTTTTGCATTTCAGCGCGTGTAACGCCCGGCTTCACCAAAATATAATTGTAAGTATTGTTACTGAGCCAAGACGGGCTATCCTTTCCTTTTGGGCGAATAAAGTGAAAATGAAAATGTGATTGATGGGGAATATCCTTCATCACACCGGTGATCTTGCAATATGTATTGTTGTCGACATATAATGTTTTACCCAGCACGTCTGTGTTCCCGAAATATTTATTCGCAGTCGTCTTATCAATTACAATTGAATTAGGTTCCTTAAGCGCCGTATTCGGATCGCCCGCAATAAAAGGTATCGTGAATACTTTAAAAAAAGTAGAATCTGCATATGCGCAGTTATGATCCTGCACATTTTGGTTGTCTTTTTTTACGAGAATGTCGCGTTGGTAATTCACTCTTGTCATCTCCTGCACAGCAGGATACTCTCTCTTTAAAGTCAACGCCAGCGGATCGGGTGCTACCGCAAAAGTTGCCTGCGTATTATTAAAATAAATGTCGGCATCGAGCCGGTAAATCCGATCCGCATTTTTATTGTACCGGTCGTAACTCAATTCATCTTTTACATATAAAACTATAAGCAGGCACACCGCCAGCCCCATTGCCAGCCCGATAATATTGATGGCAGAAAAACCTTTGTACTTCCATAAATTTCTCCAGGCGGCTTTCAAATAGTTTTTAAGCATAATGCTTGATTATAATTATTTATTGATATACGATTCAACAGGCGTTTGGTTACACTCCTCACCACTTACTACCTGCTGCACACTTATTTACTACCCACCATTTTTGCCAACCTCCATACCAATTACCTATTTCATTGATAGAGAACCTAAAAGGATTGCTGCGATTGAAAAAGTGTTCACTATCGAACACTTTTGTAAAAAAAGCGGACACATAAATATTTCACCCCCAACACTTTTATGAAGATATTTTAACAGGATGTGTCCGTCCATGGCATAGCAATTGCAATTTTTTACAAAATTTATTACCATGAATATGAAAACGACATTGATCAGCGCCGGGGCCGGTTTAGCAATTGCAATGGCCTATTTCTTTTTAAACAAGAAATATCGCCGGCAAAAGAAGCAGGTAAAGCTGCAAACTGAAACAGACCCGCAACACACTCCCATACAATCGATAGCCGGGTAAAAGCCCTGTTTTCGTATATCCGCAACCGTTATACCCCCAGTTCAGCCCGGGCTGGCACAACATGGATTGTGCCACTTGTCTGCGCTCCAATCTGCACCCCTATCAAACCCCGTGTCAGAAAATGATTGCGCAAAAAATTTATTTTTTTGCCCATCGTTTATTATTATTGCAGTCCAATCTCCTTCGACAAACCCGACTGACTTACGTTTTCAGTTCCTCAATAAAACACCGGCGGTTTAAACGCATCACCTCCTTAACTGATGAGAAAGACTTTCTTTATACTGCTTTCATGGTGTATAGCGCTGCAGGCGCAGGCGCAGTTTACGGTAAAAGATTTGCTGGATATTTCCGACATGCAGCCAAAAAGCCTGGACCATTTTATGTTAAAAAAAGGGTTTTACCGCGCCAGCTATGTCACCGGCAATGACCAAAGCTATATGAAAGTATCGAGGCACAAAAAACGGGATACGCTACCTCCGGAGTCATTCGAGATACACGAAAAAAACGGTTCCACCTATTACGAATTGCAGACTTATTCTACGGAAAAATATCTTGACGGATGGGAAAGTCTTATCCGGTATGGGTTCAGCCACGACAAAAATATAAACCCCAATAGAGACTCCCTATGCTTTTTTGAAAAAGCCAACATGACGATGCAGGTCAGCTGGCAAATCATCGACAGTAATAAACGGTATAGCTTTAACCTCAGGACGAGAAAAGTGCCGGATAAGGTAACCTATGCAGAAGATCTGCTGCAGTTTGATACACATGATTACCTTGTGAGCTACTTCGGCAGGGACAATGTTACGGACGATTTATATTATTTCTCCGATACAGAGCTACAAAAATGCTCGGTTCTTTATATGGGCACCAATAAACAGGCCGCATTTATATGGAAGGACCAGGATAACCTTGATCATCTCGCGTACATCATCGTATCGAACGTGATGCCTACGAAAATCAGCGACCAGAGAGGAATACCTGATGCCTCCAATGAATGGGAATTTCGCAATGGACTGCATTGGGGCATGAAAATAAGAGATATGCTGCGGCTAAATAAAATGGATTTTTATGTGTACGGAAACAAATCCGATCTCGCCTTTATGGTAACACCTGAAAACACAGGTGATATTGATTTCAAAAAAACTGCCATTATGCTCAAATGCGACGACTGCTATGCCAACCAGATATTCGACCAACGGGAAGTAAGCGCACTGGATATTGCAAAAGCTAACCTGCCGGTACGCATATTTGATATTATATTGTATCCGTAATATTCCCCGTAACTTATAGTGATATAACGGCAATGCATATACAAAGATGGTTATCGCCTGGATCATTTAACTTCCTTGCCAACAATAATTAAAAATAAAACTCTTGCCTGCAAGTAATAATTTTGCTGCTCAATGCACCTGGTCATCCTATAGTATATGATCACTAAAAGAAGAAAGAATTAATAAAACATGGCAACTGATAGAATATTATTTTTTTCGGCAAAACCTTATGATAAAGAATCCTTCAATACCTGCAATGCTGACTTTAATTATCAACTGGAATATTATGAAACCCATCTCGGGCCACACATTGCGAATGCCATTGAAAATACGGCGGCTGTTTGCGTGTTCGTAAATGACAAATTGAACAGCGATGTAATTAAAGTACTGGCTGCAAAAGGTGTAAAGATCATTGCGCTCCGCTGCGCCGGGTTTAATAATGTAGATCTCGAGGCAGCCAAACAATACAACATTCATGTATGCCGCGTGCCTGCGTACTCACCCGAAGCCGTGGCAGAACATGCGCTGGCACTTATACTCACCCTCAACAGAAAAACACACAAAGCATATAACCGCGTTCGAGAACAGAATTTTTCTCTCCACGGGCTGTTGGGCTTCAACCTGCATGGCAAAACGATCGGGGTAATCGGTACCGGCCATATTGGCTATTGCTTTTGCAAAATAATGCTGGGCCTTGGATGTAAAGTGCTGGCGTATGACCTCGTGGCCAATGATGAATTACAGCAAGCCGGCGTTGAATACGTATCCCTTACCGAAGTATTAAAACAAAGCGATATCATTTCGCTACACTGCCCCCTGACAGATCAGACCCACCACCTGATCAACAATGAAACTATCAACCTGGTGAAAAGAGGTGTAATGCTTATCAATACCAGCCGCGGTGGATTAATAGACACCAAAGCAGTAATCGAAGCTTTAAAATCGGGTCACATTGGCTACCTCGGCATTGATGTATACGAACAGGAAGAAAAATTGTTCTTTCGCGATCTGTCCACGAACATTATTGAAGATGATACCATTCAGCGGCTGATGAGTTTCCCCAATGTACTGGTAACGGCGCACCAGGCATTCTTTACACAGGAGGCCCTGCAGCAGATTGCGCAAACTACCCTCGACAATATCACCTGTCTTCTGCAAAATAAACCTGTTAATGTAAAAGGAGCGCAGTTGGTATAAGGCCTCGTTGCTGTCCACTGTTCAGCATGTTGAGTATTAAATTGCACACTCTGCTATCCCAAAAGCCACACTTTCAATCTGCTTTTCACTGGCAAATTTTTTGTACTGCAAAAAGAAATCTTATCCATCATGCCCTACCTGCAATGCCAACACACAAATGAAAATATTCGCCTGTTTTACGAAGACCTCGGTGTGGGGTCGCCGGTAGTCTTCATTCACGGATGGCCGGTGTCTCACGCTATGTGGGAATACCAGGTAACACCTTTGCGCGAAGCGGGCCTTCGCTGTATTACATACGACCGGCGCGGGTTTGGCGCATCCGATGCTTCGCTTGACACCTACGATTATAACGCACTTGCGGATGATCTTAAGTGCCTGTTGGATGAATTGAACCTGCAGGATGTAACGCTCGTGGGCTTTAGCATGGGCGGCGGCGAAGTGGTGCGGTATTGCAGCAAATACAAATGTGAACGGGTAAGCAAGATTATTTTGGTTAGTTCTGTAGTCCCCCTTATGCTTAAAACCCACGACAATCCTGATGGTGTTCCCAAAGAAATATTCAATGAGATGGATGAAGCGATTCGCAACGACCGGCATGCGTTCCTTCAGGAATTTTTCAAGCAGTTCTTCGGCGACTCGTGGATCAGGCACCCGGTGAGCCAGGGCACGCTTGATCATTCATTTTTCCTCGCAGCAGTTGCATCGCAAAAGGCAACACTCGAATGCATGAAAGCTTTTTCACAGACGGATTTCCGCGATGAATTGTCTTCCATAAAAGTACCTGTATTGGTCATTCATGGAGACGCAGATAAGACAGTGCCCCTTGCGTGCACCAGCGAAGCAGCGGTACGCATGCTGCCTGAATCCTTTTATAAAGTGTATGCCGGTGCACCACACGGCCTGTATATCACCGACAAAGAAACATTGAATAACGACATTCTAACTTTTGTAAATAATGGCACGATTATTTCAGTCGCAGATGTGAACGAGGCAATTGGCTCAGTTCATCTGAACCCTGTTGGTCCGGGAAAATGAGTCCTACGGCCCGGTAGCCGTTGTCGCCTCTGAAAATAACATCTCAACATAAATGGACACACGTCTGCATAGCAGTTAAAAATTTTTGGTTAAAATAGTAGTGTCCCCCCTGTAATCTTTTACTCATAATTACCCTTATGAATAAAAGATTACTTTTTTTATTGCCGCATGCGATAAAAAACATTCCTTTAATTTGCGTCAGCATTATTTATCATGGAAAAAATAGTAAAGAGCAAAGCAAAGATCCGCTTCCAGGATTGCGACCCGTTCAATCATCTCAACAACGCACGCTATCTCGATTATATGATCAATGCACGCGAAGATCAGTTGATCGATAATTATAACTTAGACGTATTTGAAATAAGCAAAACCACCGGGCAGGGCTGGGTATCGGCATCCAATCAAATTGCTTACCTCAGCCCCGCGCTGCTGATGGAAACCGTGGTGATCGAATCGCAACTCATCCGCTTTACGCCGAAAAGTTTGCTCGTAGAGATCAGGATGTGGAACGAATCTCAAACAAAAATGAAAGCCTTGCTGTGGGCCAACTTTATTTATATCGATTTCAAAACCGGCAAAGCGATCAATCATTCGCCGGAGTTTATGCAGTTTGTAAACGAAATCGCCGCCCCGGTGGAGCAAACAATTTTTGAAGAAAGAATAGCCGCAGTAAGCAAGATTAAAAAAGGAGAAGCGGCCGCAAGTAATGACGCCTGAAAAAACATTTGCCCTTGCAGAAGATTTTCAATTTCCTCATCGAAGCAGGTTTCTGGATTGCCTTATTTGCATGCCCGCTATTTATTGGCGGGGCTGTTGCATTGATCGTGTATGCGCATAATCCGCAGATGCATACGCTATCGATCGTCGTCTTCGGTTGCGGTGTCTTAGGCGGCGTTATTCTCGCGGAGTACATGCGCCGTAAGTATGGGTGTTCCGGTTTTTTCGCAAAGTTGCTCGGCAACTAATTTTCGCAATGTTCATTCCCGGGCCATCGTCCATTCACACACAAACCTTTTATTGTCTTTTAAAATAATGATAAGAAACATACAATATCAGTGTATCGTTGCCGGGTAAAATGGGTTGCGCTGCTTTACCAATCCATGCGCCGGAAAAAACAATATTATTATTCGAAGTTTTTTTGAAAAGGATCGTATCAGTTGAGTATTGAAAGCCGGTGTATGGCGAATATGATGGCGGATGGGCAGGAAGTGTATCCGTAATCGCTATGAGTGTCGGCGGCGTATAGTTAAACTTTACAAAGTCTGCGGTATCAGGCTTTATCACAAGAAAACTGTCTTGCGTAATTGTATATTCGCCATTGTCTGCCGGCTGCCGGAAATTAGTAAATGAATAACTGTCATTACTATTGAAGGTTATCCTGCAGCTATCGAGTGAGGTGGAACCTGTGCTGACACCAATGGGATTCGTATTACCCGTGAGTACGGAAGGATAGGCATAAGAAAATACAGCACTATTCGTGAATATCCATGTGCCGGTGATGCCTGCGATACCCTGGTCGCTTTTTGAACACGAAGTAAATATTATAAAGGTCAGCATTAATCCGGCGACAATTCTCATATTTAATCATTTTATTGGTATACGGACAGTATTAGTTTTTGGTGTTCTTCCTGTTACAAATTTGGCTTCTAAAAACTATGCGTACGTAATTTTTTCGTCATATTTACCGGATGCACTTTCTGCACACAGATTTATCGTGGCAAACAACACTTAAAATTACTACCTTCCCCCAAACCATACTTTACGAAACTACTTATAGTCGCCTGATCTTTGAATACCCGGAAAAATATTTTTACGTCAAAAGATCAAATTATCAAGCCATGACCAATGATATCGAAACCGTGAAAAACATGCTTTCGCATTTTGCCCAATTGGACGAAGACGATTTCAACCTGTCGCTTACCTGCTGGAAAATTCATTCTTACAAAAAAGGAGAAATTTACAATCCTGTCGGCAGCATTTGCCGGTACCTCGGTTTTACCATGGAAGGTTATTTTCGTTCCTGGCTTCCCGGCAAGAATGGCGAAGAGATCAACCTGTTCTTATTTCCGCCCCATGGAGTGGTAGTCACATATAAAAGTTTTATTCACCAGAGTCCTTGTGAATATAACACGGTAGCCATGACCGATGCCCGCGCCATCTGTATTCAACTGGCGGATCTGCAATCGCTCTATAAGAGATCGCATGGATGGGAGCGTTTCGGAAGGCTTATGGCGGAGAAAGCTTTTGATATTGCCGTAGACCGTGCCGAAAGTTTTGTTTTCAAATCCGCAGAGCAACGCTATAAAGAACTCGTAGAAATGCATCCTGATATTATCGAGAATATTCCATTGTACCATATTTCTTCCTACCTCGGCATTGCCGGCCCTTCGCTCAGCCGCATTCGCAAACGAATGATGAGTAAATAAAAAGATTTTAACCCAGGTTAAAGTTTTTGACGGTTATTTTAACAACGGTTAAAGTAATCCCGTGTATTGTTATCCATTTTTACATCGCAATTCATTCTTCACAATTAAAACTTTTAAAAATGGAAACAGCAGTAATGACCAACAAAGATCTTGCACAGGCTTTGTACGATTATTTCGGACAGGGAAACGTTCCCGCTATTCTTGACATGTGTACAGAGGATATCAAATGGACCTGCCCCGGGCCCACTGATATACTTCCTTACGCGCAGGTATTTAAAGGGAAGAAAGGCGTAGCAGAATTCTTCAAACAGATCTATGCCAACAAAGACTTCCCCGCATTCGAGATCAATGAGTACATCTCCGAAGGCAATAAGGTAGTTGCACTGGGACATTGGGATGCCAAATCCAAAAAAACAGGTAACCCTTATTCAGGAGACTGGGCTATGGTATTTTATTTCAGGGATGGAAGATTGTATGAGCATAAGGAGTACTACGATAGTTTCGGCGAAGCAATGGCTTCCAAATGATAAAGACGGTTCATTTACGTTGCGGAATCCCATCCATTTATGTCCTGTGTCATCGATTTATCATGATGCAGGACATTTGCTTTAGTGTACCCCGGCAGTGACATGAAAAGCAGAAATCCAATTTGATCGCCCGTTGCAAATTAGTAATATCTTTAGCTATCACTTCTTTTTTAACCAATCAAATTTAGACCAATGGACACTATTCACATTAGCTGGCTCGCAGTGCTGGTCGCTGTTGTGGCCAATTTTATCTTCGGTGCCTTATGGTACATGCCATTATTTGGAAAGATGTGGGCAAAGGAAATGAAAATGGATATGACCAAAAAGCCACCCGCTTCTGTAATGGTAAGAGGCATGCTCCTCGGCCTTATCGGAAGCTTTTTTTTGGTGTATGTTTTTGCGCATAACATAGCAGCATGGGGATGCGTAAAGGGTACGCAGGAGATGAGCGCTCTCAGTTCCGCCGGCATGGCCGCCGTATTTACCTGGTTGGGATTTTTCGTTCCGGTAGATCTAAGTGGCATTGCTTGGGAAAGTAAGTCGTGGAAACTTTTTTTCATTAACACCGGTTATCATCTTTTGCAATTAATGATCGTGGCATTAATTCTCACTTACTGGCATGGCGCCATTTCAGCCCCCTGCGCAAGCTGAGTTAGCCTTATTTATCCAGACCCTGCTTTCAAAATTTTTAAAGGCATTGCCCAGGCAAGTGGACGATGCCTTCTATTTACATGCCGTCATCCATCCGGGTTTGCAACCTTATCATTGCATTTCATTCTTTCTCATAATTTGCAACGATATTCGAAAGAATGCTCGCTGTCAAGCATCGTCTCCTGAAAGGGACGATGCGGTTAATGATTATATTAGCCAATTAAACATGCAGCCTATTGTCCCTGTCAAGCATCGTCTCCCGCAGGGGACGATGTGGCTAATGCCTGATGGGAAATAATAAACTATATTAGCTACATATGCGCAGTCATTGTCGGTAAAATTATCTCATACGGAATCAAATGTAACCTACTTCTGCACATTTACCTCGCTGTCAAGCATCGTCTCCTGAAAGGGACGATGCGGTTTATGATTATATTAGCCAATTAAACATGCAGCCTATTGTCCCTGTCAAGCATCGTCTCCCGCAGGGTACGATGCGGGTTAATGCCTGATGGGAATTAATAAACTATATTAGCTACAAGTGCGCAGTCCTTGTCGGTAAAATTATCTCATACGGAATCAAATGTAACCTACTTCTGCACATTTACCTCGCTGTCAAGCATCGTCTCCTGAAAGGGACGATGCGGGTTTATGATTATATTAGCCAATTAAACATGCAGCCTATTGTCCCTGTCAAGCATCGTCTCCCGCAGGGGACGATGCGGCTAATGCCGATGGGAAATAATAAACTATATTAGCTACATATGCGCAGTCATTGTCGGTAAAATTATCTCATACGGAATCAAATATTACCTACTTCTGTTCCTTTACCTGCACAGACTGGCTACCTCTTATCACAATTACCAATCTGTACGATTCTATCTATGATTGGCTTAATCTTTTACATGACAAGGGTAATAAAATAGAAGGCTTTGTTATTATGCCCAATCATGTTCATTTATTACTTCACGTAAAAGAAGGTGAAAATATTAACCGCCTGCTGGCAAATGGCAAAAGATTCCTGGCTTATGAAGTAGTAAAACGATTAAACGAAATGAACAAAGCCGACATCCTGCAAAAATTGGAAGCTGTTGTAACCGCGAAAGAAAAAATAAGACAAAAGAAACACCGGGTTTTCACACCATCATCAGATATCAAAGCTTGTCATAATCAACCTTTCCTGGTGCAAAAACTGGAATATATTCATAACAATCCAATATCCGGGAAATGGAGGCTGGCAAATACTGCAACTGATTATCCACATTCGAGTGCTGCTTTCTATGAGTTGAATAAGCAACATCCATTTGTAGTGGTAAGTCACTACAAAGAATAGACTGCATGCCGCATCGTCCCCTGCGGGAGACGATGCTCGACCAATTAATCTTTTCGTCATCATTTACAATCATACTCAAACGATTGCCCGCTGTCAAGCATCGTCTCTTGAAAAGGACGATGCGGCTTGGTAAGATTGGACAGCATATCGCATCGTCCCCTGCGGGAGACGATGCTCGACCAAAATGCGGCTTCGAGATCAACATAATAGTCAAGCATCGTCTCTTGGAAAGGACGATGCGGCTTTTCTTTGGCAAGATTCAAATATTTATGATAGTCAAGCATCGTCTCATGGAAAGGGCGATGCGGCTTCGAGATTGGACAACATACCGCATTGATAGTCAGGCATCGTCTCTTGGAAAGGACGATGCGGCTTGGTAAGATTAGACAACATATCGCATCGTCCCCTGCGGGAGACAATACTCGACCAAAATGCGGCTTCGAGATCGACATACCGCATCGTCCCCTGCGGGAGACGATGCTCGACCAATTAATCTTTTCTGCACAAATTATAAGCATACGCAAACGATTGCCCGCTCTCAAGCACCGTCTCCGGAAAGAACGATGTAACATAAGAATTGCTTCCTTCGGCAAGATTCAAATATTTATGATAGTCAAGCATCGTCTCTTGAAAAGGACGATGCGGCTTGGTAAGATTGGACTGCATACCGCATCGTCCCCTGCGGGAGACGATACTCGACCAAAATGTGTCATAAGAATTCCTTTCTTTAGCAAGTTTCAAATATTTATGATAGTCAAGCATCGTCTCTTGAAAAGGACGATGCGGCTTCGAGATTGGACAGCATACCGCATCGTCCCCTGCGGGAGACGATGCCCGACCAATTAATCTTTTCTGCACAAATTATAAGCATACGCAAACGATTGCCCGCTCTCAATCACCGTCTCCGGAAAGAACGATGTCACATAAGAATTGCTTCCTTCGGCAAGGTTCAAATATTTGTGATGGTCAAGCATCGTCTCTTGAAAAGGACGATGCGGCTTGGTAAGATTGGACTGCATACCGCATCGTCCCCTGCGGGAGACGATACTCGACCAAAATGTGTCATAAGAATTCCTTTCTTTGGAAAGATTCAAATATTTATGATAGTCAGGCATCGTCTCTTGAAAAGGACGATGCGGCTTGGTAAGATTGGACTGCATACCGCATCGTCCCCTGCGGGAGACGATGCCCGACCAATTAATCTTTTCTGCACAAATTATAAGCATACGCAAACGATTGCCCGCTCTCAAGCACCGTCTCCGGAAAGAACGATGTCACATAAGAATTGCTTCCTTCGGCAAGGTTCAAATATTTGTGATGGTCAAGCATCGTCTCTTGAAAAGGACGATGCGGCTTTATAACGATCCAGCGCCATTTGGACCAATTAATCTTTTCTTCCTAATTTCCCATTATGTTCACACGATTGTTTGTTATTTGTTTTCTTCTTGCATCTCAGCATCTCGTTGCCTCTCCTATCCTTACGCTCACCGCACCCGATAAGACCATCGTCGTTTCCATCAACACAAAAAACGCCTTAACCTACACCATTTCCATCGATGGCAAAATCATATCTCCATCTTCCGTTATTGATTTGGAATTACTCAGCGGCCAAAATCTTTCCGATAATTTATCCATAAAATCAACGCAAACACATTTCGTAAACGAAATCATCACCAATCCCTTTCCCGATACACGAAGAAACATTCCCAACGTTTACGACGAACTCCGGATAAATTTCCGAACCAACTTCTCCGTCATCTTTCGTGCATACAATGACGGCGTTGCTTATCGCATCGTTACCAGGTTCAAAGATTCCATCATTATAAAAGATGAAACTGCCATCTTTCATTTCACTCCTAACGGTCATGTATATGCGCCGCTGGTACACAAGCGCGATAGTCTCGACATATTTCATACCAGCTTCGAAGAACAATATCAATACAAACCCCTCGACAGTCTTGCGCCAACAGACGTAATGTTTAATCCTGCATTGGTGGAAACTACAGACAGCATCAAGATCGGCATTACCGAATCCGACCTCGATGATTATCCCGGCATGTTTTTGCAAGGCATGAACGACTATGCATTAGAAGCAGCGTTTGCTCCCTGCCCTGCTGAAGAAAGAATCGAACCCGGCGATTATCCCGAAAGAGTAGTGACCAAAAGAGAACCCTACATCGCTAAGACCAATGGCACACGCAGCTTTCCATGGCGCGTGCTCATAATAGCGCGCCACGATAAAGACTTACCCGCCAACGATCTCGTGTATCGCCTGGCTGCACCTTCTGTGCTCAAAGATGTTTCATGGATACATCCCGGCAAATGCACCGACGAATGGATCATCGATGTAAATCTTTTCAACGTACCGTTTAAAAGCGGCGTCAACACTGCCTCTTATAAATATTATATCGACTTTGCCAAGCACTTCGGGTTCGACCGTATTATGATGGACGCCGGATGGAGCGATACCAAGGATCTTTTCAAGATCGATCCCGCCATCAACATGGATACCATTGCTGCGTATGCAAAAGAAGCAAGGCATTCATCTCAGCATGTGGACACTCGCGATGACACTCGACCGGCAACTCGACAGCGCCATCACCCAATTCAAAAAATGGGGCGTCGATTTTATCATGACCGATTTTATTGACCGCGACGACCAGCCTACGGTACGCTTTTACAAACGCATTGCCGAAGCCTGTGCCCGGGCGCATCTCATGATCATGTACCACGGCGCTTACCCGCCCAAAGGTTTCAACCGCACTTATCCTAACAACATCAGCCGCGAAGGCGTACTTGGCAGCGAGTACAATGCATGGAGCGATAAGGTCACGCCGCAGCACAACCTAACGGTGGCGTATATACGAAATTTTGCCGGCCCCATGGATTACGAACCGGGCCTGCTCGACAATGCCACCCAACAGCAGTTCCGCCCCATCTGGGGAAAGGTAATGAGCCAGGGCACGCGCTGCAGCCAGCTCGCCATGTTCATCGTGTACAACGATCCCATGCCCATCTTTTCCGGCAACCCCTCGCAGGGGTACATGGAGCCGCAGTTTATGTCGCTCCTCGGCAGCCTGCCTACGGTGTGGGATACCACCATCATCCTCTCCGGCGCCGTGGGGCAATACATCATTACCGCGCGCAGGCACGGCAGCGACTGGTATATTGCCGGCCTCACCAATTGGGCTGCGAGAGACATTACCTTACCCTTACATTTTTTAGACGATGCCACTTACCACGCCACCATTTGCAAAGACGGCATCAATGCCGGCCGCTATGCATCCGATTATACTATTACGCAGCAACCCGTTCATCCAAATGATTCTCTCACCATTCATCTCGCGCCGGGTGGTGGGTTTTTAGTGAAGGTGATGAAGGAATAAAATTTTTTGGGGCTGTGGGCGATGGTTCTTTGTTCAGCGATAGTTCGCGCTATTCGCTGCTACTCCGCCACAAAGCCATACCGCTAAGGCTTCAGCGTGGTATCCGCTTCTATCGCGCAGCCTGTGGTCTCAGGTTGTATGATGAGCAGAACAATATATCAGGCAAAGAGAATCCAATTTATTGAAATAACTGAAACACCTGAATATTGCAAATACAATAAAGATTCAACACCTGAATTGTGGCAACGCTATATTTTTATATAAAACAACCCTATTATTTTCTTAAATAATTACCCAAGCAGACGGTTCGATAACAAGTGTAAATACTAATTATATTGCTAAGGATTATGCGATGACTAAAAATATTAATTACGTTGCCTCAACGTTAAAAGGCCTAAACCACAAAATAAATGAATATTGGTATTCGTAAATGATGCACTAATTATATATTTTCGCCGTCTTTGATGGTGTTGGCACCGCGCATAGCGCAAAAGAAGCCACTAAAATTGCAAAGCAATTTATTAAAAATCATCATAGACAATACTTAAGTAATTCAATCGAAATAAATCGATTAATGTTCGACGTCAACGAAACGCCTAGCAAATCGGGATTGGAAACCGATTCAAGGTACACTTTGGCACAAAAAAGGGGATTTAAATTTCTATTATTCTTGGTTGGGAGACTCCAGAATATACTCTATTACAAACCAATTTATTCAACAACTAACTACAGACGACAGTATTTTGGAGAACGTTATTAAAAAATTTCTTGGCAACTCTATGGCTATGAGTAATTTTCGACAATTCAAAAAAACTATTAATCCGATCATTTCTAATTTGCACGAACATGGATATCGGTATTTGAAACTAACTGATTGGCTTTTTGAAACTTCCGGAAAAAAAAGATTAGACCATTAATTACAATATCGACAGAGTCAGAGGAGCGAATCTTAGATGATTCAAGTTAAACTTTGTTAAATTATTTTCCAAATGTTTTCATCGGAGAAACAACTTGTCAGAATTCTGAAAAATAATTATTCTTCTATTTGTGGTTGGGATACTGTTAGCGTTTGAAAACTAAAATTTTAAAACAGTAAATGTGGCTAATTCGTTCCAGATAGAGATCACAAATTATCGTGAACTCAATCTTTCGAGAAATCTATTTAAATTATTTTGACGCAACTATTTATAAAATAATTGAATCCCAAAGACAAATTACGTTTGAAAAAATCAAAGAAATCACAAAGGCAACAGATGCTTCAATAAATACTTGATTTCAAAACGAGCCAAGATAGTTATATAAAGAAGAATGACTCCCTTATAAATTATCAAAATGAAAAGGAATTGCAACAGACAAGAGTTATGAAGCAAAACTTAGAAATGGAAAAGGGCTTTAGATCAGGCATTTCGATAAAAGTGGTTCGCTAAAGAGTCGATCGTTGTTTTGGATAGCGCTAATATTCTTCCGGCAGTTTCCAACCTCGATCAATTTAAGAAGTATAATATTGGATTAGCAGAAATTAATAAGAGAGGTAATGTTTTCCTACATTTCAACCCAAAGAAGAGTGCCCCTATAGACCCCACAATGTCCATACTATTAAGTGAACAATTGAAGATGTTACTTTTGGCTAAGTAAAAAAGAACGCCAAGTATCTAAATGATAATTTCGACTCTCACCGGTCAAAAAGATATTCTTTCCTTCAAGGGCGTCATATGTGTCAATTGCCATCTCTATTTTGTGAAGTAAACGCTTCTTTCTGTTTTGTAGATCATTTATCGAATCTAACTCCTTCAAAAGCCTCTCTATAGCAAGTAAGTAGTTCTTAAGAACCTCTGGCTTTTGATTGCTCCATGGATAGCCTTTAACAAGTATTGCGTCAGAAAAGATGTTCTTTTCATTCTTTATTAAGTCTTGCCCTCCTTGAATTCTAATAAGATCAAGCAATGGGGCTTTTATCAGATTTAGTAAACGCTCCGAAAAATACCAGCCCTTAGAAGGCCCGCCATCTTCATTTGTGATGAATCTTCTAATGTTGAAGTTTCGTAAATTCTCATATGTACCGATTGTCATATAGTCGATATCGGTTAAAGACATAAAAATATTCCATTCCCAATTAGCAGAGGCATAAATCTTTGTGAAGAATTGATTCTTCAATATACTCAAGACGGTCGAGAGATTTTTCAAATATTTAAAATCCGTACTCACTTTCTGCATAGTATCGGGTATTGACTCAAATACAATGTAATAGCCGTCGAATACCATATCAAAATCCGTCAGATAATAGAGAAGTTTTTCGATTTTTTCTTCATCAATAATAGTATGGTGTGGAATCGGCAACGTCATAAAATATTTGATACCATCGCCATTATTTTTTTGGAGCCATTTATTAATCGTCTTAATATTTCCAATAAATTGATCTATATTATCAGCCTCATAATAATTAGGGATAATTACGTTTTTTAGCCCCAAAACCTCAACTTGATAGCGGATCCCCTTCTTGATAAGCGACTCTATCCAAACATTAGTTAATGGCTGTTATCTGAGTTGCTGCTGGATGGAAACATAGTTAGCCAATCCCTTCAATATTACCCGCGTCCTTTGGCAAAATATGTAGATAAAAAGAGATTTGCTTAAAATTTCATCTGTCTCATAGCCATTAATTATCTTCTTATAGAAAAAACCGTTTGGAAAACTATAAGCACAAAAAACGAATCCATCGGAAATTGAATTAACATAATGGGCGTCCAAATTCCATTTAGGGTAGTGACCTACCTGCTGAATTACTTTCATAATAATTTTATTAAGTCCTCTATATTTTTAGGTCTATGGGCCGGCCTAAATTTCATAGCCTCCATCAAAAATCTATTTAATTGACAATCCGTGTTCGTTACAAAACTTTCATCTCGACTTTTAAACTTTGTGTCGATTTCTTTAGCATTGTTACCAAAGGGAAGTCTTTGATAATACGAATAGTATGCAATAACTCCAATGCTAAAAAAATCTGTTCTATACGAAATCATATCTTTCTGCCCGGCATACTGTTCTGGTGCAGCCCATTTCCATGTTCCCGGTTGCATTCCAGTGCCGGTTATCGAATCTGCATCGAAATCCATCGCCACTCCGAAATCTAGAACAACAGGCTTACCGTTCCCACGAATTATTATGTTTTCCGGTTTCAGGTCTCGGTGAACAAATCGATCTTTCCATATTGGAGTCAAAATATGAAAAACATCTTTAATTAAGGCTATTATATTATTATGATTATTTAAAAACGTCAAGGATGTATCGCTGAGCGGATCCTCATTAAACTTCAAGTACTACTACTTCACCTGATAATCATCAATTCGATATACGACAGGCACGCCATCCATGTCTTTATACTTTTCATAAATCTTCATTTCTCTGTCGAATCTTTCATCACGACCTCCATGGAATAATTTCAAAACAATTTTCTTCGATCGATCATTGGGAAATAAACTGATTTTTGGCCGCCTTTTTTTTTCTTGTTGAAAAGAATGGATGATATGGTAATGTTTAAAGAGCTCTAGGTGAAAAACGTGAATACCATTTATCTAAAATATTAATCAATTCTGCATTTGGACATACTGCAAATAACATTTAAAAATGTTTTGCAATAATCTTTACTTCAAGGTTCATCTTTCATACAAAAAATATCATATCCATTTAAATTTAATAAAATTTCCGAATAGTCAATAAACATCAAGCTATTATTTCCTTATTTCTGGCCCCCCATTAGTCCAAGTATATAGAAGACGTTTGCCTGGCGCAAGTATGAGGCAGAGCAATGTGCTTAGCCTACTTGTGCCATAGCAAAGAGCTATGTACTTTTGAACAATGAGCAGGAAATGTTGGATAAAACTTTAAACCATATGCATCAAAACCCTGTGGTTGCTGGTTTTATCGATAAAGAAGAAGACTGGAAGTATAGCAGTGCAAGAGATTTTTGCGGAAGGAAACGATTTATCAATTTACATCCTGAAAAAATTGCCGCTAGGGGCCAAATACGTGACCTTTTCGAAGCATTTTAAATAGAAAAATGGTGTGCCCTAGTTTACAACTAAGCACATTTCATCAATTACTTGGGTTAATGTGAGAAGGCTAAATTTTCTTTTTAACCTATAATACCAGACCCCAATTTCCACAACTATAACAAATACCAAAATCAAAAATGCACTATAGAATGGTTTAGCTTGTGGCTTTGCAAAAAAAAGATCAAACAAGGTTGTATACCTGAATAGAATTAGTGGTGTCAAAAGCAATAGGCCAAGTAAAAATCTGACGTGATTCAACTTGTTATAGATATAGCTTTGAACAATTTGAAACCGCTTGAAGTTTAAGTAATCTTTTTGTTCCTCATAAAATATCTGATTTCTATCGAAATAAGGCTTCATAATTTTTTTAAATAAGGCCCACAAAATATAATCAACAAGCCAGAAAACTGAAAGAGAGAATGGGCAAATCGCTATTTTTCCATGACGCAGAAATAAAGAGAAATAAAATCGCTACTACCAAAGCAATAAAAATTCCTAAAGCTGGCACTTTTCCTTTGTTGATAGCCTTCTGAAAAATGATCTGGATGTTTGAAAGAGCAAGGGTTGCGCCGAAAATCCAAGAGAATATAATAAATTGCAATAGAAGCTTTAAGCAACAATTCGGTACTAACACTTGACACAACTGGTCCAATATCTAAACCATGGAATTTTAACCAACCATAAAGACTTGCAACAACTCCTGGAAACAATCGTATAATAATATTACCATTTGAAATAGGTTTTATTACATTTTTTTTCTATTTGTTAATTTTTCTTGCCTTGTCTTCTATGTAATAATTATGCGTTGGTCTTATTGAAGTTAGTTTCTCTGAATCAAAGTATACCTTTGCTAATATAAGAAGTATGAACTTACAAAACAATTTTTTTAAGCCCTCGTTGGTCTTCCCGAAAAAATCTTCACACTATGATGAAGCCACACACCGCCGTTGTTCGGTGTTCGTGCTGATGGCTCTGCAGCCCGGCAGACACCAACAACCTGAATAGAGCCACGAATATAAAAGAAGTAAAACTTGCCGTAGCAGAGAGCTATGTACTTTTGAACAATGAGCAGGAAATGTTGGATAAAACTTTTTTTAGCCCGTGTTGGTGTTCCAAAAAACTCTCTCCCTCCACTTACAGCCACACACCGCCGTTGTCTGGTGTTCCCCGCAGGTGTGCGGGGCAGGCTGTGCTGATGGCTCTGCAGCCCGGCAGACACCAACAACTTGAAAAGAACTTTGAACTTTTATTCTGCTACCATATAAGCATGATTTATATTTAGATATAAAATAGAAAGGGAATGATTAAACTACTCATTTTTATGCGTTCTGCTCTTTTTGCGATAAATAAGTCATTAGCCCAGGTGCCATCTCATAAGAAGGCGTTTGAGGACTCGCTATTTTTAAATTCGAATTCTGATTATATCAAAATAAGAGGATCAGGTTCCGATAAACCTACTACGCCGTTATATATAATCAATTCCGGTGATTGCGGGCATAAATGTGTATATACCGCAAGTAATGTATTTGATATTGGGTTTATCGCAATCGTTTTACAATTTCGAAATAAATATTATGATTTGGTAAAAAGTTCCGTACTAAAATCCTTACAGGGAAATAAGTCGGAGATTTATTCAGCAAATACATCAGCCTTTAGTATTTATATTAAAACAAAAGAAAAAATAGATACTGTGGTGGTTTATTCATTAAAATTTTTCAAAGACCTGCATTATAAACTTGAGAGGCAGAGTATACTAGGATTTACGTGGTTAAATGATGACCTGAATAATTTTATCAAGTAAAGAAACTAGTACCCACATTAGTCCAAGTATATAAAAGAGGTTTGCCTGGCGCAAGTATGAGGCAGAGCAATGTGCTTAGCCTACTTGTGCCGTAGCAGAGAGCTATGTACTTTTGAACAATGAGCAGCAAATGTTGGATAAAACTTTAAACTATATGCATCAATATCCCGTGGTTGCCGATTTTGTCGATAAAGAAGAGGACTGGAAGTATACCAGTGCAAGAGGTTTCTGCGGAAGGAAAGGATTAGTGGAATTAAGTTACAGTCTGTAATCGAAGGCACAAGTAGGCTCGGCTTCCAGCTATGCCTCAAACTTGCGCCCACTGGGGGGCTAATCAATGCAGGATACTTTAATTTTACAAAGCCTTTGTCGTCGCAAGGAAGCCAATCTTATACGTGACATGACCGAACAAAATGATTTATTAGGTGAAATTAAGCTACCCTCAGAAAAGAACAGGTTGTATATCGTGCTTCTATATTCCTGTGCAATTTATATGCTGCTGGTCATTTTAGGTTTTTTCATTGACTTAGAACCCATTTCCGCGGACTACAAGTCAGGCGATCTGATGTTACTCGCTGTTCTTCTATTACCAGCCGCCGGAGGTCTTCTTGCGTGCTTAGGCCGTTCTCAAATCGGCTGGTTTATCAATATATTGTATTACACTGCAATAGCAAGTTTTTTAGTGCCCGCATTCCTGGAAGCTCTATTTAACGAGTCGGGAAGAATCGATCTCATTAGTGAATCATATCTTGCAATCACTTTCTGCCTGCTACCAATTTCAATAATAATTTTACTTTTTTTAAAGAGCGTATGGCGTTATTTGAGAGTATCAACGTTGTCGTTAAGTGTTGGGGTAATTGTGTCGCTTATGTTTGGGATTGTATTAGCTTTCGGATCTGCGCATATTTTCTCTCCAAATTGATATCTCTCCACATTAGTCCAAGTAGGAATGTGATGATGTTACCGGTTTACAACCGAATGTACATCTCAATCGATGCTCTTACAGGCATGTCCTCAATTAGTAAACTTCTATCTGGTTCATCGCCATGTCCGGGCCATTGTATCTTTGCAAGGTGTCGCAGATCTCCAATGGGAATCCGGCCAATGGCTATATCCTCCATGCGTACGGAAAGTGAAGGCGTTGAATGCGATGAACAAAATAATCAACACAATGGACGCGATTTTGGTTATTGTTTTCAACGCCGGTTTTGCTGAAAAATCACCGAATACATATCCAATAATAAAGACCATACAGGTTATAAATAGTAATCGGGTAAATAAGATGAATCCGAAAATCATATTAAAAGTTTTAAATTGTTTACGTATTAGTTCGTAGCTAACAATGCCATTGTAACTCTATTACAGTTGTTTTTCTTTCAAGCGGTCGTTTTATCAGAGCCAGGAATTTCCCTGGTCTCAACGCTTTACCGTCCCACAGTTTTGGAGTCCTGAATACTGTCTTCACTGGCTGGCCGGTAACACCATTTAAAGTAGACCTGTTGATCGCACACAACATCAACAGCGGGAAAATTCTGCGAAACACTTTGTTCCGGCAACCTTGCATAAATACCATCAGTTTTAAATAAAAAATTACCTTTTGTACTGCCCCGGAGATTGTATAACGTTTGCTACCATCTTTGGCAACATACAATTTTATCAAATCCGATTTCATTTGCTTTCGTTTATAAATGCAAATCTTAAGAACAACTTTGGAAAAAATTTCACTCTGTAGACAATACAGGTTGAAATGTCGACGTCATGGCAACATGTGAGTTTGAGAATTAATAGTCAGAACGAATCATGAGGCCTGTTGTGGCTATACGATTTTTTAAATAAAAGTGTAAATAATGTAATGGTGACCGAAATTATTTATTGATCGTCTTTGTAACATTCTCTTTATAGAACTCACTAATCGGGATTTCATTTTCATGGATAACGACCATATCCTTTTTTATAACAGAAATTTTATCGACTGCAACGATAAAAGACTTATGTGTACGAACAAATTTATCAGGTGGCAATTTTTCTTCCATCACTTTCATACTCATCCTCGTAAGCACCGGCTTCTTCGAAGAAGCCATGTAAATTTTAATATAGTCTTTCAGCGCTTCGATCCATAGTATATCTGTAAATACTATTTTAAGCAGATTGTATTCCACATGAACAAAAATATGATCCGGTGCTACATCCGGAGAGTTCAATGTATTCATTTTCCCGGAGCGGAGGTCGAAGAGTTCTTTGGCTTTATTGCAAGCCTTTAAGAATCGTGCAAACGAAACGGGTTTGAGCAGGTAATCAACCACGTTCAGGTCGTATCCCTCAAGGGCGTATTCTTCATATGCTGTGATAAATATCACCAATGGCGGCTCGCGCAACGATTGCAGAAGTTGTAACCCGCTAAGTCTTGGCATTTGTATGTCAAGAAAAATAAGATCGATAGATCGTTGCTGAATGACCTCAACTGCTTCCAGGGCGTTGTGGCAGGCCTTCACGAGGTGCAAGTAAGGAACCTGGTTGATATTGTCAACAATTAATTCTAAAACCAGTTTTTCATCATCAACTACAATGGAGGTCATTCGCTTAAGGGTAATTTAAAAAAAACAGAAAAGATATTTTCAGTGTCAGCTATATGAAGCTGATACTTGTTTTCATAAAGTAATTTTAATCGCGTTTGCACATTTTCCAATCCAATTCCGGAATCGCGGTCTTTGCTCTCATCAAGTACGACAAATTTGTTTTTCACTTCAAAAGTTAAAACGCCTGATGCAGCGTGGATCGAAACAAAGATAAAAGGTTCGTGTGCTCCGCTACTATGCTTAAAGGCGTTTTCGACAAATGGTATCAACAGCATGGGTTCAATCTTCCGTTGCAGAGTTTCGTCATCTGTGTTACATTGAAAGTCGATCCTGATATCGTCGCCAAATCTCAGCTTTTGTAGACCGATATAATTCTGAAGATATTCAATTTCACTGAATACAGGTACCTTTTCTTCATCGCTTTCGTACAGCATGTACCGCATAAGGTCTGCAAGAATAATCAGCGATGGCTCCATTTCTTTTGAACCTTTTCTGGCAAGTGATACAAGATTAGTAAGCACATTAAATATAAAGTGCGGGCTGATCTGCGAACGAAGAAATTTCAATTTGATAGTGAGTTGTTCGGCAAGCAATTCCTTTTGTCTCTTCTCATTACGTATCGAATCCAGAATGAGTCGGTAGATGATGGCGGCAATAATGAAAACTATTTGTGGGAAAAAAATAACGCGATAAGCTCCTTTATCAAGAATTACATCGGGATAAAACTCCGTTGTAAAATACAATTTTAAATAATAGGAAACAGGCAACAATACCGCCAGGGAACAAATAAAAAGCCACCACCAGGTTTTGTTAAAGAACTTTGGATAAAGGTAAAAAGCGCTGAGATAAAACAAGCCGACATTGTAGAGATTGGTGATAAAAAACCATGAGCCCGGAAATGATCCAGCAGGCGGTTTTCTGACATCGATGAGCAGATGGGGTAGTGTAAATAATAATCCCCATATTAAAATATGTATTCCGACATTTGAAAGGCGCAACCGGTTCAACTCTTTTATCGCAAATGTAAGTTTTAAAAATACTGAGTTTGGAAGGTCATCGACCATATACCCCTAATCAGCCGACAAAAGAGGTGAATGTGCAGATGTATAAAGTGCATTTGAACTACGGAAGGCCAGAGGCCCATCAAGTAGCTTCCAAACTCTTGTGTAAAGATTATCGTGAATATAATTCAGCGTGCTTGTCGGTAGACAAGTTTCTCCATATAGAAATGTGGTTATATGATATTTAAAATCGGATACACCACTTCCCCGGTCGGTGTCTTCACCGGACGATTCGGGATGGCGTAAGTATGAGGCAGAGCAATGTGCTTAGCCTACTTCCCGCAAGCGGGACGGGTAGTGTCATAGCAGAGAGCTATGTACTTTTGAGCAATGAGCATAGGAAATGTTAGATAAAACTTTAAACTATATGCATCAATATCCGGTGGTTGCTGGTTTTGTCGATAAAGAAGAGGACTGGAAGTATACCAGCGCAAGAGATTTTTGCGGAAGGAAAGGATTAGTGGAATTAAGTTACAGCCTGTAATCGAAGGCACAAGTAAGCCCGGCTTCCAGCTATGCCTCATACTTGCGCCAGTGCGAGGCCTTTGTATGGTGCAAGTTTGGTATTCTTCTCTAATCGGGTTTGCAAACTCATAAAGTAGAGAGTATATTTATGTGTTAAGTAAAATCAACGACTATTATATGGCGAGTTTTTTAACAACCCCAATAAGAATAAAGCTCATTATTCTTGGAATTTATCAATTAATAGGAAGCTTAATTGGCCTATTATTTTCAATTATGGTTGCTATAAAAATGTCGAATTATAATTTTATTTCCCTTTCGATAGGCATTCTTACATTTTTGTTCTATTTGCTTAATTTTTGTTGTGGTATTCTATTGATAATTGGAAATCCGCTTGGTCTTATGCTTTGCATAGTATCACAAATTCCTCAATTAATAAGTATTTCAATTTCAGGTTTCATTTTTAGATATATATGCGGTCTATACTTTTCTATAAGCATTAACTTCTCACACCGAGGACAAGTATCTACGGACTTTAGAGGCTCATCCTATATGTTTGGCCTTATTGATAATCCAAATGTTATTGTCTCACTCAATATTATTGCAGTAGTAATATTGATCTTTATTGTATTATTACGAATTGAAATAAATAAAGTGCGATTTAATCAGCAAATAAATCTGCTGGGTAATGATAATATCCCACAATAATTCAAGTATATAAAATCCCAGCAATAGCCCAAGTATATACATGAGGTTTCCCCGGCGCAAGTATTAGGCAGAGCAATGTGCTTGGCCTACTTCCCGCAAGCGGGACAGGTAGTGCCATAGCAAAGAGCTATGTACTTTTGAACAATGAGCAGGAAATGTTGAATAAAACTTTAAACTATATGCATCAAATTCGTGTGGTTGCCCTGAGGTTGGCGCAAGTTTGGTAGCCAGGCTTGCAGTTCAGCTATACTTGTGCCATAGAAAAGGACACTGTACTTAGCCTTCCTTGGTCTTTCCGAAAAACTCTCTACCTCAGCTTAAAGCCCCACACCGCCCTTGTCTGGTTGATTGGATTTTTTATTTTTGATTTAAACTAAAATGATGTTGGATTGCAAATCGTACTCCCGTTTGCTTGTCGTGGCAGGATTGACTTTGGCCTTTCAATCTTGTAAAAAAGATAAGATTAACAATCCGCCGGCTAATGCGGATGTTTACGTTGCCGGAAATGTTGGCGATACGGCTGTTTATTGGAAAAACGGAATGGTCGTATACCTTGCTGATAGTGCGGCCCCGTTGAAGCTGGCTTTGGAGCAAAAGCAGAGGAATGGAAATACAGTAGCGCACCCGATCGTCGCACAGGCAAAGGACTTTTAGAAATAAAGATGCCTGTCATTTTAACTTTATGAAGCTTCCGTCAGCGATGGTTAATGTTGGCTTATAAAAAGCAGGCAGAGTTCTCACAGAGACTAAAAAATGCTGCTGCTTCACCAATAATTAAAATGGCAGACCAAAAATCTGCCATTTTAGATTAATGTTATGAAGCACCGATAACCCCTATTGATCGTATCCGTGCAAATTAATATTGCCAATCTTATCGCCAAGGTCTTTTCCTAACGACAAACCGATATTAATGGAAGGGAGATAATGAATACCACCATAAAGTCGCGATATGCCCGCTTCTTCTGCAGCAGCAAATAAAGTGGTATAGGTTCTTGCAGGCCAGCCGCGAAAAACATAGGCGTTATCAATTAGTTTTATATTATAGCCAAGCACAGAAGAAGCGGCCTGCATTACGGCTCCTGTCACATATGCATGAGCGGCGGGATACTCGGGAAAAGGTGGTGTAACGATAAATGGGAGCCAGTTAGGATCGATCAGCTTTTTTATATAAGACACCGGTCTGAGGATATTGTAACCATACTTACTCCTAAAACATTCAATTGTTGATTCGCGTTCTGCTATCCCGGTTTTGGCATAAGTTTCAGCCGCAATGCCTAGGTTAGAATTTGTTTGTTCGAGAGCTTCTGTTACAAGGCCTATATTATGTCCATCCGGCGTATATCCGACTCCGTTACCCTGGTCAACCCAATACAAAGCAGTACTTTTTTGATCTGTTGTTAAGTTTTGAGAAACATCATAAACGTTCTTTACCATTTTATAAAAATCAGACCCGGGGTCTTCGGAATAAGGGATTGGAGCAGGAGCCAGCCCCGTTAAGTCAGACTGAAGATAAGTCGTGGCGTTGCCTACATAAGGATTTATAGGATTTACAAATGCCGGGGGGGTTGGCACCCAGGCGCCGGGAAACACAGGTGGTACATAACCGGCATTGGATGGATTGAAATCGTCGGTAAGGTACCAGTTGTAAATAGCCGTTGCGATACTTTTTCCATAATTCTGAGAACGGCTAAACACTTCCGCCGGCGTGTTACTACTTAATCTGTCGTTATAGGCTTTCTCCAAAGAATCGATACTGGCATTATCTGCAGGAGTCAAGCCTGTGTATAAAGAACGAACCATGCTGGCCATCTCAGCATTGGCGCTTACCTGCCAGTTGTAAATTTTATTATTTTCTATAGCGGGCATCTCCGGCATTTTATACAACTTTGTCGAAAGGCTGGCCGCACCGGGCGTTCCGTTTCTTACCGACTCGTATAAACCGATTCCAATGTAGCCAAAATTGACACCATTCAGTGCTGAATTTCTTTCAAGCAAAATGCTCAATTGCAGTTTATACCAGTCAATGGCAACGTTGGCATCCAACTTTTCATTTTGGTGGTGATTGTAATAATTTTTAAAGTCAAATTTCTGACAGCTACTTATAGCAACCGCCAAAACAATTACCAATAGGTAAAATAATTTTTTCATGATGATAATTTTTTTAATGAATAAAGCTCAAAAATATTCATCGACATTTCCCGCTGACGGTATTTCGACGGAACGTCATATATTGGTAATATTTAGCGCCGGCAAGGCGTGGGCTTTAATTCATCGGCGACGAATGAAATTTAGCGACGTAAACCTCCATTCTGCAGAATATATCAACAAAAGCTAACAAATCACGAAACCGTGGTCTAACTTTAAGTGACAATCCATCATGTGACCAGCTACGACTTTATCTTTTCCAATAAAACTGCTATTCGATTTGCCCGGCATGTATGTTTTTGGATTGCATTTGGAATTCATTTTTTTATTCAAAGTCTTTTAATACCCGGCGTTAATGAAGCGCTTACTCCACGCACCCCGGTTGAAAGTTTAATAAATACCTGCTGCTTTTTACCCGTATATATTATTTCGGTCTATCTTTTTATAGAGATCATAATTCCGAAGTTTCTTTTTAATAAGCGGTACGCCATTTTTTTTTCCGCTAGCATTGGTGTACTCCTATTCAATTTCACCTCCTGCTATCTTACCGGGCTCTTATATGAACACTTTGAGTTAAAAATTGCTTACAACCAAATAACATTTGCTCATAACAAATACAATGCGATTGTAAATGGTTTATTTGTATCCGCTATTGTATTGTCAATTACAGGAGGCATTAAAGTGGCCAAAAAATGGATTCAAAAGCAAAGAGAAAATGAAGTGCTGGCCCGTGAAAAAATTAATACTGAACTACAACTTCTAAAACTTCAAATAAATCCCAGGTTTCTTTTTCATTCTTTACAGGCCGTTAAGCAACATATTCTTGCTGATTCGCCGCTTTCTCCGAAACTAATATTGCAGGTTGCTGATCTGCTTAGTTATATCTTATATGAAAGCGATAAAGACTTCATAGCACTTGAAAAGGAACTTACCGTCATAGCCGATTATATCTCTCTTGAGAAAAACAATATCGCTGAAAATCTAAAAATGATTGCATCTACCAACGGGGATTCAACGGGCAAATACGTTGTGCCATTGATTTTGCTCTCTGTCATTCAGACGAGTTTTGAATTCTTCCCGGAAGATGAACAAGGTGTATTTTCAAAACTATGCGTAGATGTTCGAAATGATGAACTGGATCTGGTTATAATTTATGACACCGGTGCTGACCAGTCGGTGGACCTGTTGGGGTTAAGCGAAAAATTTGAAGACATCCGCAAACAATTAAAGAACCTCTACTCCGCCAAACACGAATTTGTGATAGAATCCAGGGCCGGATCTATAACTATCTTTTTAAAAAACCTTCCACTATATATCCCTGAATTGGAACATCAGGAAGTACAAACAAACAGCAATGCTTATGAAAATGTATGACTTGATATTTTCTAATGAAAGGTTGCCGCGAATTAAACGGCACGTTTTATTTTGGGCAGTTTTTTATATGTACCAGGTTTTAAGAATGAGTTTCTTATTTCCTCCAAACCATATCTGGGATGGCGCACCCATTATTTTGCTAAGCTCCCTGGTGTGGGGACTATTTCATGTTATGTTTATCACCTATACAGTAACCTATTATCTCATTCCCAAATTCTTTCTCAAAAAAAGATATATACTTTTTGCATTGTGCGTTCTCGGTTTATTCGTTGCCATGTTTTGGTATGACTTTTTTTATATCATGCTGGTCAAAAAATTTACTCACGCTATCGGCACAACAAAAGAACAACCCTACATATTTCTAAGAGGCTCAATAATACGGCTGTTTGGTAATGCGCCGCTTGTCTGCGGGCTTTTCATATCGTTCAAAACACTAAAGAACTGGTACCAAAAACAATTGGAAAATGATACGCTGATCAGAGAAAAGACAAATGCCGAACTGCAGTTATTAAAAGCACAGATACATCCGCACTTTTTATTCAACACACTAAATAATATATATTCCTTCACACTCACCAGGTCGCCTTTCGCGGCTGAGCTTGTTCAGAAGCTTTCGGATATGCTTAACTACATGATCACCGATTGTAATCGTATATTGGTACCGTTAGAAAAAGAAATTCAGTTATTGAAAGATTATATCGGGCTCGAAAAAGTAAGATATGGAGACAGGTTAGATATACAAATGCACATTAACGGAGATTGCAATAATAAAATGATTGCACCATTACTGATGATTCCTTTTGTAGAAAATTGTTTTAAACACGGAGCAAGCGTTATGCGGGGCAGGCAATGGATGCATTTGATCATTAATGTCACTGATGTGCAGCTTGATTTTAATCTAAGTAACAGCAAACCTGCTATTAAAGAAACAATTAAAAGTAAAAATGGAATAGGCCTTATTAATGTGCAGAAAAGATTGGCACTACTTTATCCAGCCAATTATGAACTGGATATCAATTCTACAGATAATACTTTTTCGGTCTATCTGAAAATTAAGATACAGGAGCCAATCAGGCAGGTTGACGAAAAAAACTCAAATCATATTCTTCCACAACAAGAATTCGATACAATCATTAACTATCAAACTTAACAACATGAAACAAATTATCATCATCGCAACATTTTCTTTTCTCATTGCAAATAATATTTATTCGCAAGGTTGCATTGTAGTAAGAAACATTTCGGGCTTTGGACAATATAACCTCACCAACAATGCATTTACAACATCGGCGTGGCAGCTCAACATTAACAATCGCTATTTTAAAGCCTATCACGATTTTAAAGAAAAAGTAAATCTTCACACACCGGCGCCCAACCAGAACATTATAAAATCTTTTTCAACTGACATCGGTATTACCCGTTTATTGAATAAAGGATGGTCATTGGCTTTAAATGTACCTATATCTGCCAACAGCAGATCGAGCACGCTGGAGCATGGCGGACCAAACACGCCAAGACATACCACTTCTGCATTCGGGATAGGCGATGTGACATTTACGGCTTATAAATGGTTGATCAGTCCTTCAATAAATCAGAAAGGAAATATACAGGTAGGGCTGGGTATTAAGTTGCCTACGGGAGATTACAAATACCAGGGGTATTTCTATCGCAATGATACTACAAGAGTTTTATCTGCCATCAATCCTGCTATTCAATTAGGTGATGGCGGAACCGGAATTACCACAGAAGTAAACACATTTTATTTTTTTAATTCCAAAAAAACAATTGGGCTTTATGGAAATTTTTATTATCTCATAAACCCAAGAGATATTAATGGCACTCAATACACAATGGGAAAACCACTTGATCCATTCATGCTTCAAATAGGAGCTTATGAAAACAGCGTACCTGATGTTTTTTCTTTCAGAGCAGGTGTAGATATGAATCTAAGTCATTGGGCATTTTCTGCGGGTCTGAGAGATGAAGGCACACCTGTTAGAGACCTCGTGGGCCAAAACAACGGCGGTCGTCGTGCCGGTTATACTTTATCGGCCGAACCTGGGATAATTTATAAACTTAAGAAAGTAACTATTTACACCTATGTTCCCGTTGTAATTTCTCATGCAATAAAACAAAATTTAATTGATAAAAAGATTTCTACACATACCGGTATTTATACGGTCAGCCCGGGAGGCTCGGGCGATTACCAGGTATTTATAGGCGCACAGTTTCAATTGTAAAATGTGTTAAAGCACCAGCAAAAAAAATTACTTACCGGTTATAATGTATTCGTCAAATATTTTTTTCAAGTAGACTTTTATCAAATTAATTTATATGCCTGATAAAAAAAAGATAACATGCCTCATCGTGGACGATGAGCCACCGGCACTCAATGTGATCGAGAAGTACATTGCTTCAGTTCATAATCTTGAACTGGCCGGCACGTGTGTCGACGCAGTCGAAGCATTAAATTTTTTACGACAGCAGGCTATTGACCTATTATTCCTGGATATCCAAATGCCTAACCTGCTGGGAACAGACTTAATCCGAACCCTTAAGAACCCGCCCAAAGTTATCTTTACAACAGCCTATAGAAAATTTGCTGTAGAAGGTTTTGAATTAGATGCGGTGGATTATTTATTAAAGCCTATCTCATTTGAAAGGTTTTTAAAAGCCATAAATAAAGTGATGCAAACAAGCTTAAAGGCTGAAGAAAATAACGATAGCTACTTCGATCATAAAAAAGGTTTACAAAATGCTTTCATTAATTTACGTGCAGACAGGAAGAACATTAAAGTTTTACTGGACGATATCTTATACATTGAAAGCCTGAAGGACTATATTAAAGTTGTCACTGCTGCCAGGAATATTGTAACCAAGCAATCCATTTCTTCGATTGAGGAAGCATTGCCGAAAAATAATTTTGTCAGGATACATCGTTCATTCATTGTAGCATTAAATAAAATAGGATCTTTCACAAATGATACTATTGAGATTGAAAAACATGAACTGCCCATCAGCAGAATGTACAGGCACGAAATGGAAAAACTACTGAATGTTTAAATATCATTTTATCCTGTTGTATTTTCCGCTTCCCCACATTAGTCCAAGCATATAAAAGAGATTTGCCTGTCGCAAGTATGAGGCAGCGCAATGTGCTTAGCCTACTTCCCGCAAGCGGGACGGGTAGTGCCATAGCAGAGAGCTATGTACTTTTGAACAATGAGCAGCAAATGTTGGATAAAACTTTAAACTATATGCATCAATATCCCGTGGTTGCCGGTTTTGTAGATAAAGAAGAGGACTGAAAGTATAGCAGTGCAAGAGATTTCTTCGAAAGGAAAGGGTTGATTGAATTAAGTTATAGTTAATATTCGAAGGCACAAGTAGACCCGGCATCAAGCTATTCCTCATACTTGCGCCATTACCGGGGACGTTGCTGAGAAAAAGTTAATTTAATAATCTCACCTGAATCCAATCATCTCTCTGTTCTTCAATGCACTTTGAAATTGAATCTTGCATTTCACATCTTCAATGCTGATCAGATCATCTGTATCGCCTAAAACTTCATCAACCAGGCCATACTCTTTTGCTTCAACGGCATTGAAAAAATGGTCACGGCTAAACATCTCTTCAATTTCTTCTTTTGTGTGCCCGGAGAATTTGCCAATGAGATAAAATATCTGGTTTTGTAACCGCTCCTGTTCTTTGTATGCTATTCGAACATCTTCGGTATAACCCTTTGCACCGCCACCGGTTGGATGCATATGAACAGTAGCATGTGGAAGTGCATAACGTTGCCCTTTAGCCCCGGCTGTAAGTAATACAGTGGCCATGCTACCGCAAAAGCCAACTGCTACAGTGGATACGGGCGATTTTAATTTTCTGATTGTATCATAAATTGCGAAACCCGCATATACCACTCCGCCTGGGCTGTTGATGTACAGCATAACGGGTTCATGACTTTCACTGTCAAGATAAAGAAGCTGTGCTACTGCAAGATTGGCTATATTTTCTTCAATGGTTGTGCCTAAGAAAACGATTCTTTCTTTTAACAAAAGACTGTAAATATCATAGGCCCCTCTTGTGGCGCTGTCTACTACTGTTGGGATGATCATATCAGGCAAAAATGGTTTTTAGTTGTTGTGTGAAAGAAGGTTCCTGCAATAGTTGCTGATAAATGGATTCCAGCTTGTTTCTTTGTTGTCTGCGCGAAAAGATCCGGATAATTTTATGAACCTGCTTTTGCATCTCTGTTTTTTCATACAAATCAGCGTCAGCAAGTCTGCGCGTTTCAAATTGCAACTTTTCTGCGTCACTTAGGTGATCGAATAAGTATTTTTCTATTTGTTCTGTCTCAGTTAAATTGTTCCTCATATAAATTTCTTTTTTTTAGCTCATTGCGAATTTTTTCAATGCATTTATGTTTTTGTACGGTGGCTGAGCGAACACCATTGAATCCAAAGCCTGCGGCGATTTGTTGCAGCGAAAGATTATCGTAATAAAATGCTTTGAGCATATTCAGGCATTTTTGTCCTGCCAATACCAGGTAATCGAGAACATTTTTTTCTTCGTTTTCTTCCTCAATAAACTCCGCAACATCACCAGGTAATGAATCGAAGTATTGATTTCTGTAACGAAGCCAGAGTATTTTAGAAGTGCCCAGCAAATATGCTTTTGGAGAAGTATGAATTTTCAAAGTACCTTTTGCCTCTTTCTCCAGGTATATCAGCAGCGCATCATGAAAAGCATCTTTTGCTTCTTCCGGATTTCCGCCCAGGCGTTTTATCAGGCGTGCCGCTTCCGGAAAAACTTCCCGATACAACTGCACTAAACTTGTATGCTCCATTATTCTGTTTATTAATAGTGTCGAAGAAGATAAAACTATCACCGTAAATCAAAAAAATTTTTTCCCACTGGCGGATATGCGGCTTGGCTTTGTGCTGATGCGTATCCGTGCCATTAAGCAAAGTTCTGCCCTAATGATTATTATTTTAGCGCCCGTTGGCAGTGTGGCCCGTCAGGCAGATTGAAGCAGTTAAGGTCAAAGATAAATACTACCCGTATCCAACCACTATTGGCCCGGTATTGACTCAAGAATAAGACTCAGCAAAGTACGTTAGCCTTTTCCTGGGCCGTGTTTCCCTAAGCCATTCCCTCATTCTTTGACTATTTCCTGTCACTCTTTGGCGATTTCCTTTCATTTTTTTAGCTGAGAAAAAGAGCATTTCTATTCACTGCTGTAACGGGCCCAAATATTTAATAACTAATTTTACCATCCGCAAAAATTGATCACTGCGAAAATTTTATTTATAATCATCATTCATTTAAACTTTAAATTTTTATATGCCAACAAAAAAGATAATTACAGTATTTGGCGCTACCGGTGCACAAGGTGGCGGCCTGGTTCGTGCTATTGCCACCGATCCCAACAGTGAATTTTCTGTTCGTGCCGTAACAAGAGATCCCGATTCAGACAAAGCAAAGGCCCTGGCAGAATTGGGTGCCGAAGTAGTATATGGCGATCTTGGTAACCCCGGATCAGTTCAGAAAGCACTCGAAGGAGCCTATGGCGCTTACTTCGTTACTTTTTATTGGGCGCATATGTCGCCCGAACAGGAAAAGGCAGAAGCATCACTTTTTGCAAAAGCGGCCAGGGAGGCAGGAATCAACCACGCCATATGGTCCACGCTGGAAGATACCCGTGAGTTCGTGCCCCTCCATGATGATCGTATGCCTACGCTGATGGGCAAGTACAAGGTTCCGCATTTTGATGCAAAGGGTGAATCCAATCAATTTTTTATTGATGCCGGCGTACCCACTACTTTCATGCATGTTTCATTTTACTGGGATAATTTTATTTATTTCGGTTCCGGTCCTAAAAGAGGTGAAGACGGAAAAATAGCATTGACCCTTCCGATAGGTGATGCAAAGATGGCAGGCATTGCGGCAGAGGATATCGGCAAATGCGCGTATGGAATTTTTAAAAAAGGAAATGAATACATTGGCAAAAATGTTGGCATTGCCGGAGAGCACCTGACGGGAAATGAGATGGCAGCGGCCTTAAGTAAGGCATTAGGCGAACCGGTACATTACAATAAAGTGACTGCAGCAGTGTATCGCAGTTTTGGTTTTCCCGGGGCTGATGATATAGGTAATATGTTCCAGGTATATGATGAATTTGCAGAAAAGATGAATGAGCTGCGTGATGTACAGGTTTCAAAAGAATTGAATCCTGAGTTGCTCAACTTTGAGCAATGGTTGGCAAAATATGCCGGCAAGATTCCGCTTTAATATTGCCCGAACGGCGAGTCCCTTCGCACGAGACCCGCCCGGGACAAAGAAGGCTGAAATAAGGGAGGCACCAGAGAGAAGATTAGTAACATCCAATGCGATAACAAAAAAATATTTTTATATTCAGCGTATACCTGGATGAATTAGTATACCCGTATTCAAAATTTTTTTAAATGTTCGCATGTCAATTACCATTACGCTACTGCCTTACTATTCTGCTTTGCACTGTTATCAGTTGTGCAGCGTATGCACAACAGGTTCCGGATACAAGTTATGATCCTGAAATCCCGAATCCAATGTATGCAAAAGGGAAGGGAACTGTTGTGTATATAGATGAAGGCCATTTTAATTTTCATACAAAAGGCGGACGATACAAACCCTTTGCGACAATATTGGAAAAAGATGGATATGTTGTAAAATCGTATACCGGCCTTTTTGAAACAGAAAAGCTATCACAGGTGAAAATACTTGTTATTGCCAATGCATTGAACAAAGAAAATGCTGATGGCAACTGGTCATTGCCTACACCTTCAGCATTTACCCCCAAAGAAGTTACAGCGCTTGATAACTGGGTGAAGAATGGCGGAAGTCTTTTTTTGATAGCCGATCATATGCCATGGCCCGGTGCTAATGCAAAACTGGCATCGGTTTTTGGCTTTACGTTTCATAATGGTTTTAATATAGATGTAATTAATCCTTCGTATTTTTTGAGAAGTAACCGTACGGTAGTACCGAATATTATTACAACAGGAAGAGACAGTTCAGAAACAATTTATAGTATACCCAATACAGAAGGACAGGCCATTACCATTCCCGATGATGCCCATTCCATATTGATGTTTGATAACAATGCGATGATGCTGATGCCAGATACCGCATGGGTTTTTCACAGCACCACACCACTCATCAATATAGCCGGTTGGTCGCAGGCAGCCTATAAACAATATGGAAAAGGAAGAGTAGTAGTATGTGGCGAAGCCTCTATGTTTTCGGCGCAAATTGGTGAACCAGGTAAACGGAAAATGGGCATGAACAGATTTGATGCACCGGATAATTATAAGTTGCTACTAAATATCATTCATTGGTTAGATGGTAAACTCAATTAGTGCAAAACGGGCAATAACGCTGCTTCCATGGCCCATATTCTTACCGGACAATCCGGGATGCTTAGCAATCGTGGGTGTTCCCTTACTTTCACAAGCCAGTGTTAGCGCTCGGGGTGAGCCGTCTGGTCTCTGACCAACGGCAACGCTTAATCGAAGCTTATAAATTTGCATATATGGTTGTAGGAAGGTTTACAAAAGGCATCCACTAAGTAGCAGGAACAGTTATTTTTTAATCAATCCCTTCAATTCCTCAATCATCACATCCTTATCTTTCAGCATCCTTTCAAATAAAGCGATCTTCTCATCATAAAGTTGAACGACTTTATCTATAGGATTAAAATTGCAGTTGTAATTATTAGAGCCAACTGCACCTTGATTTACACTGCTATCATTGAAAGTATTAAAATAGTTTACCGCATTTGCATCATCCAACTTCTTTATCGCATCCACCGGCACTTTCAAAATCTTAGCCACTTCTTCCAGCACACTATCTTCAATCTCTTCTTTCTGCTCCAGCAGCGAAATCTTTTGCTGGCTCCAGTGCAACTCAGCAGCAAGGGTTTCCTGCTTTATATCAAACCATTCTCTAAAGCGCTTAATGTTTCTGCCGTGGTGTGGCCTGGCTTCTGTCATGCGATGTAAGTTAAAATAAGTAATGAGTTTTTATAAGCAATGCTAAGATACAAAGAAAGCGCAAAGCTAAGCTAATGGTAAAATACATGGCCGCATGGGTGTAATACATATAGTATTGGTTGCATACACAAGCGTAAGCAATTTACTTTGTATATGCCGCTACGTACACCAGCAGATTATTTATTAAAGCACGCAAGGGAGAGCCGCCGCCTTGGTATAAAGCAGGTGTGTGCAAAGACGGGTATTGCAGTAAAAGCATATACACAAATGGAAACGGGTACGTATATAATTAACCAGGCAGATGCAGAACTGCTGGTGGCATTATTTAAAATAAACCCGCAATACATAGAGGCGAACAACTTTCAGCTAACGCTGCTGCATGCCGCCAGGGCTTTGATACACGAGAAAGAGAAAAAAATAACAACACTTACCAAAGCCTTGAAAAGAAAAATAAAGAGCTAAAAAGCTTTTCGCTTACCGCATATATACAGGTACTGGTATAGAGGCTGTACAAAAGTCGTAATTGCGAACATGAAGCAATCTACACCCCGGACTGATTAAAAAATTCAGGGATTGCTTCGTAAGTCCCGATAGCTACCGGCACTCCCCGCAAAGACGTATCACTTGAGACAGCCTCTTTTTTGCGTAATGATACCTCTTTTCTTCGCATCGTTCCTTTTTTATTGGTAAGCTGTGTCATGGTCTTTTTCTTTTTGCCTTGACGCAAAAAGAAACAAAAAAGTCAAAGCCTGTCCCGGCCATCGCCGGGAGCAAACCCGATCCGCTCCGCGCGTTTTGCCGGCCAGCGCTCCGTACCACCTCAAGATTCGTTAGTATGCGCTGAGTAGGTAAGCATGACCTTATAATGTTACAGTGAACCATGAACCAGGATGCAGGCACATGCCTGGCATAAAAAAATTAAAAAGATATAAACCCTTACAAAAGCGCTGAAGAGAAAATAAAGAGATAGAACTTTCGCTTACCACATATATACAGGTACTGGTGGGGGGCTTTCTTTTATCAGAAGGCCCTTTTGCATAAGGATACCTATTTTCTGCGTATCGCAACCTGATTTTCTTAGTTGCCACTCCCTGTGCAATAAATTTTTTAAAACCATTTCTTAATCGCTGCAACTGCCGATGCGTGCTGGCGATATCATCACTGCTTTCCGGGGAAGCAAGAGCTAATGGGTTTTCCTGCTGTTTCAAAGCGTTCTTCCTGCTACCTTCCTGCTACCTCGTTGCAGGGATGTTGCTGAGCTTAGCAAGGTGGTAGCAAGGAAACAGCAAGAGGGTAGCAACAAGTCAGCAAGAAATGCGCAATGATACGTTTGGGTTGTTATCCCGGCATTAGTCCAGGTATATAAAAGAGCTTTGCCTGGCGCAGGTATAAGACTGAGCAATGTGCTTAGCCTACTTCCCGCAAGCGGGACTGGTAGTGCCATAGCAGAGAGCTATGTACTTTTGAACAATGAGCAGGAAACGCCGGATAAAACTTTACACTATATGCATCAAAATCCCGTGATTGCTGGTTTTGCAGATAAAGAAGAGGACTGGAAGTATGCCAGCGCAAGAGATTTCTGCGGAAGGAAAGGGTTGATTGAATTAATTTATTGTTAGTATTCGAAGGCAGAAGTATGCCCGGCTTCAAGCTATGCCTCATACCTTGCGCCAGTACCGGGCAAAAACTGGAATATATTCATAACAATCCAATATCCGGGAAATGGAGGCTGGCAAATACTGCAACTGATTATCCCCATTCGAGTGTGGCTTTCTATGAGTTGAATAAGCAACATCCATTTGTGGTGATAAGTCACTACAAAGAATAGACTGCATGCCGCATCGTCCCCTGCGGGAGACGATGCCCGACCAAAAGGCACTCCCTGTCCCGCTTGCGGGAAGCAGGCACGGCTTCCAGCTATGTCTCATGCTTGCGCAAGTACAGGGGTCAACCTTTGCGTTATCAATCATATTAAGATGGACGTTCCTTATTCAAAGATCTTCCAAATTTTCCGATATGAATATCTCTTTTGTAATTATCCGGCAATTCTCTGCAAGCTGGTTGAGTGTACAAGTAATCACATCCAGGTTTACAGGCAATCCTTCTTTGGTTTCCAAAAAATCAATGTAAAGGGCATTCTTTTCACTAACATCATGCATACCTTTCAATTGTTCGAATATAGCAAAAGCCCGATCCCGGTTATTTCCAATAAAGAATTTTGCAAAGCTCTCAAGCCCCTTATAAGTTTTTAACGTCAGGGTTATATAAAATTGAGTTTCCATATCATTCCATTTGTTCTCTTTAAACCAGTTATCCCACATACATAGAATTTTCAGAATCATCATCCATATAGAAGATAGCAGCAGAGATAGCCCAATCACTGCCAGAGCTAAATTAAAGAAACTGTAGTCTATAATAGCCGCACAGGGACATCGTTTCAAACAATAAAAGTTGCCTTTGATTTTAAGGCAACTTTTTGAAGCGGGAAAGCTTTTAATTAAGAAATTTGAATCAACCTTGGGGGTTTTTGTTTTACTTCCTCTTTTTTAGGAATAACAAGATGCAGTAACCCATTTTCGTACTTTGCCTGAATTTTCTCAATATCTACCACATCTTTTTGCAAAGTGAACGTTCTTCTGAAAGATTGATAGCTGAATTCCTTGCGCGCATAACGCCCACCTTCGTTTTCTTCTTTTTGACCGGTTCTTTCGGAGCTGATTGTAAGAGAGTTCCCATCCAGTTCAACTTTGAAATCTTTTTTAGTCATTCCAGGTGCGGCAACTTCCACTTCATAATTCTCAGGGGTGTCTTTAATATTCACCGCAGGAATTGTCGTGTTAGTTTCAGAGAAATTTGAATTTCCCCAATCAAACAAATCCCGATTAAAGAAATCATCAAAAAGCAAAGGCAATGGGTTAAATAAATTTCCATTTCTTTTTACGAGTGTCATAATTACCTCCTTTTTAAATGGTTTAAAAATGATTTTAAAAAAATAATATCAATGGATGTGCCATTACAATTTTGGCTGTTTAAAATGAAAACTTGGCGGCCTGTTTTAGAAGAAATGACAATCCAAAAAGTCAAAAATTCAGGCTTGTTTTGGCTGCAACCTTAGTCCGCGTCTGAACTCCCAAACTTAGCCCACGTTGGTCTTCCCTAAAGACTCTCTCCCCACCATAAAGCCACATACCGCCGATTACGTGTTCCCCGCATATGTGCGGAGCAGGCAAAACGCCAGCAACGGCAGCTCTTTTCGCTAGTGGAGTTGTTATCAGGTTTAAAAGCAAGATCAAAAACCGCGAGAAAAATTGTTTCACCTGCTTTTGTGCGGGATTTGCCAAAATTGTATATTACAGTCATTAACGACTGTGATCTTTCCCACTTCCCTAGCCGGTGTCCTCACCGGACGATTCGGGATACGGATGGTGAGGACACCATCCACGATTATGGCAGGCACCAACGGTATCCATCCCTTTGGAACAACTTGAATAGAGCCACGAACATAAAGGAACTAAAACTTTTGTCTACGCCAGACCTTCGGCTTACAAAGCTGCATTTAAATAAAGTCTCCCCGAGCCCCGCCAGTGAGCAAATTTGCAATACAGGGAAAGTATCACTTCGCTTTGGTTGAAACTGTAATATGCATCCGGGTTTTCAGTAACTTCCATGCGGGCTGAAAGTTAATTAATGGAAAACTCCGCTGAGGCACTAAACTTATGCCAGGTATTTATTTCATCTCAAATTTAAAAAGCATGCTTTTGATAATATTTTTATCAAAATCCTTCCGTGAATAATTTTCTCTTCCTAAATCTGTTGCCGTGCTCGTTATTTGTTCTACAATCTGCGCAATTGAAACACGGTCTTCGTCTACAGATATAAGTTGTCCAAGAGTATTACCAGAAGCCCTGGCAATTTTTGTCGCAGATGCTATGGCTCTCTCGTACAAACTTTTAGGCCAGTTATCAGTTTGCAAAGCGCTACTGTCATAATCAATATGATAAATGCTGCCGGTAATACCGGGAAGGGTCACAAGCAAATGATAAAGTTTTCCAAGTTCACTCGCGGAAGAGACGGTTACCAAAATGCTTGAGTCCTTACCAGCGGCATAGCCTGAAATAGAGTAGCTGCCTATATCTTCAGTAGTATAAGAAAAATTGTTATTCTTTAGTAAACCCAAAACCTCTTCTCGCGTTGCGCTATTTTTTTGAAACCGTGACAGGTTTCTTGAAAGAGCTGAGTCTAATGCCGGATTTGGCAAAAATGGGCTATTGAAGTTTAAGAAGCCATTACTGTTTACGTTAACCTGGTATATAAATTTAATCGGGGCTAATTCAATTGTATCTTCTGCCCTCACTTCTATATAGTGTTGTTGAGCCTCCGCATTTGAAGCACAAAGCAGTAGTAGGAAAAGAATTGTAATTGCAGAAAGTTTCATTGTGGTAAATTAAGAATCGAATTTATTTGAATTTCAGTAATAGCGGCAAAAGTTTTAATGCACATTGTTCGAGGCAAGGTCTCTTACTTCCAAACGCGCATTAAAATCAGAACTGTCCGGCACTCCGCGCGTAAGCAAAGTTGCAATGAGTGGAACGTATTACTTCGTTTTTGGTTGAAACTTCAATACGGATCCGGTTTCCGGTAACTTCTTTGCAGGCCAAATGTTTATTAATTGAAAAGTCTGTTGAGGCACTAACAACGGCACTTGTTTTCGCGTAGTGGATTTGTTACCAGGTGTAAAAGGAAGACCAAAGACGGAAAAAAAAATTGTTTCACCTGCTTTTGTGCGGGATTTGCCAAAATTGTATATTACAGTCATTAACGACTGTGATCTTTTCCGCCTATCAATAACTCCTGATAAACTTCCTGCCGAAGAACCAGTGATATTTAAATAAGTTCAACTGTCATACCAATGAAAAAGAGTTTAACCAATTTTGCAAAATGGCTCGTGGTTCTTTTGCCAACGCTTTTAAGTTATAGTTATTCCAGGAGCCAGTCTGATACAAAAGGTGCAGCCAATCAAATTGTCGTTTCTGTTCCGGGAATAGAATACGATGATCCTGACCTGGCATTGTTAAAAGAAAACCTGCAAAAGATCAAAAATGTATCCGCCCTTAAACCGGGCTATAAGGCGGGCACCGCTATAATAACACTGACTTATAACAGTAGCGCATCAGCGCTGTGGGAAGAATTGCCGAATACAGCAAAAGAGCTTTTCAAGGTTACCGGTATGGAGGATACCCATATTGAATTACAAAGCAAAAACGCCGCCAATAAGAATACTGCATCCGGGAGCAATACTGCTTCAGCGGATGATGAAGACTGCAAAACGTGTTATATTAATTTGTGCAGGTATGATGGCCTGAAAACCTTCCAGGGAGTAGTGTACAAGCAGATAAACAAAGATGATGGCACTTACTACTATAATTGCGATAATGGTAATGTTACGGTAAAGCAGGTAATCAGGAACGAATATGGGGTTACAACGAATATTACCAATGATACGATCATCATGAGCCAGGTTCCTGTTGGTACCCAATGGGGCGTTTCCTCATACGGAACATCAGTGCTGGGCTTAACGGTGAACCACTCTACGGCATATACCTTAATTGCAAAGGGACTTAAACTGGAAGCAAACGGCGTTACCTATAATGACGTGATAGAAATTAACTACAGGAAGATTGCGAAAGATTTCATCAGCGGTGATCAATCAGTGAATGAAAATAATTATTACGCGAGAGGGGTTGGGCTAATAAAAACCGAAAAAACCGACATCAATTCAAATGCAGCAGCGGGAGGAAATGGAGATACAAACGACTATGGCGTGAAGGGTTCCATTGATCCAACCCTTGTCGGGCTTTGGAAATATGAAAAGGGCGGAAATGTCTCTACTTACAATTTTAATGCGGATGGAACATGGACGAATGCAATTACCGGCAATGCGAAATGCCTCTGGCGGGTACACGGAGACTCTTTGCAAATTTATTGTGTTGGGAACTCTTTCATTTACCACTATCTTCTTCAAAAAAAGAATGATCCTGCCACCGGTAAACCGGAACTGATCATTGCGGGCTACACGTATGTCGCAATGGGCAATCAGCCGGCCTGGAAACAGAACTAAGCGCAATGAACATTCTTTTCTTTCGCCCACTTTTGTCTTCCAAAAGATTTATTATCCAGGCGTGGTCTTCGCCTTACAAACCTGCATTTAAATAAAACTTCCCGAGACCTCACCATTGAGCAAAGTTGCAATGAATGGAACGTATTACTTCGTTTTTGATTGAAACTACAACACGCACCGTTGTTTCCGGTAACTTGTTTGCATGCTGGATGTTTATTAATGGAAACACCCGCTGAGGCACTAACACAGCGTGAAAGACCGAAGAGAGTAAAAGATCACTGCCTGATCACTGTTTTCATTGCAACTCTTTTATGATTTTTATTTTCTGCAATAATTATATATACGCCTGACGCATAGCGCGACATATCAATATCTGTTCTGAATGAATTGGTAGCTAATTCAAATATTAATATGCCACTGATACTATATATGCTTTGATGAAAGCAACAGAGTCTGTCTGGCTACTGGTAACTGACACACTTTTGCTGAAAGGATTTGGAAATACCTTTATAGTGGCAGGCAATGTTATAGTATCGCCGGTTGTATTGGTTGAGTCATATGCCGGTAGTGCGAGCGAGGGGGTATATCGCCAGAGATCATCAAAGGCAAGGACGATGCGGCTTCGAGATTGGACAGCATGCCGCATCGTCCCCTGCGGGAGACGATGCTCGACCAAAATGTGTCATAAGAATTCTTTTCTTTGGCAAGATTCAAATATTTATGATGGTTAAGCATCGTCTCTTGGAAAGGACGATGCGGCTTCGAGATTAGACAACATATCGCATCGTCCCCTACGGGAGACGATGCTCGACCAAAAACATAGTTCAGCAAAGCACTATATCGCCGATGAGAATGCGGTGTATGCTATTGAAGATATAACGTAACGTCCCGTGCCGGAGACGTTGCTGAGAAAAAAGGCTAAGTCGAATATCCGCACCATTGGAGATTCTTGGGCTATCCGTATTATGCATAAATAAAAAAAAGGCTGCTGTGCCGAGTTTGGTCCAAAGGAACTCCAATGGGATAATTCAGGATGCAGGTGATGAGGCCACATCCACCGTGATGAATTAAACAATGAATTTTTATTTATATTTAGCAATGGTTACCCGCTGAACGATCCCGGTATGTCGCCACATCACGAGACGGGAGTGTTCACCATCTATTAAAATTAAAACAACATGGCATATATTAACACAGGAGTAAATCAACCGGGAATTGTTGAATTGCTGTTCTACAAGGGGCCTACCGGAAAGGCTTTGTCAAATTTAGCACACACGTTACTTCATGGTCCATCCGGGCTAACCCCGGGTGAGCGGGAACTAATCGCTTCTTATGTTTCAAAATTAAATGATTGTAACTTTTGCCATGATTCTCATTCTGCATCTGCCAATGTTCACCTGGGCGACAACGGCAAAACTGTGGGTTGCATAATTGACAACATAGAAACCGCCCCGGTGTCGGACAAATTAAAAGCGTTATTGCACATAGCCGGCAAAGTGCAACAAAGCGGTAAAGCTGTATCGAAAGAGGATATTGAAGCAGCCAAAAAAGCAGCGGCCACTGATGAAGACATTCATGATGCCGTTTTGATTGCTGCCGCCTTTTGTATGTATAACAGATACGTTGACGGGTTAGGCACCGTTCCTGCAGCTTCCGATGAATATCCCGATATGGGTAAAAGGCTTGCAAAAAAAGGATACAAATACCCCCCTATGTTTTTGAGACCGTTTATTGTCAAAATGATGAACAAAAAAAGTAAAAAACCCGATACCAACAAGGCGTAAGAAGGTTTACCGCCATTGCCCTTCAAAAAATGAGGCTATCCTATCCGGCGAATATGCAGCCTGCATCTGAAGCGTGGCGGATTCGTGCCTGCTTTCGCTGCCGGGGAAGTGGTCTATCTCTTAGATCAATGTTTATATGGAATTTAACCAGGAAATACATAAAAAGTTGGATGAAATATTTCAAGAATATCACTTTTCGGTTATAAAGGAAGATGAAAATTATATCGAATTAAAATCTGATTTTTTAATAATATTATTATTATTTAATCCTTTTGAGAAATTATGCTCACTCACATTTCTTACGCTTACAGATAGGTCTATTACCATTGAAATAGATAATGAGTCATTACGAAATTTTTTTAAAACAAGTTTACGCTTTAATCATAAAGATGTAAAAATGTTCGTTGCTCAGGTAGCTAATTTTTTTCTAAACGAGGGCAAACCACTTATCAAGGGTAGTCTCGACAAGATTTTTGAACTTGAAAATTATTCAATCCACAGGGATGAGACTTATACCAAAAAATTTGAGTAGAAAATACGCTGCTCTTACCGCTCGTTTCGGCCGACGTCGGTGTTCCCTAGGTCCTCGTCGGTGTTCCCCGCATGTGTGCGGGGCAGGCTGTGCTGTTGGCTCCGCAGCCCGGCATACACTAATGGTATCCATCCCTTTGGGGCAACTTGAATAGAGCCACGAACATAAAAAAAGTAAAACTTTTTGTTATCCTGAAGCCTGCAAACCAAAATACAACTCCTTAGCCCCTGGTGTTCCCAAAAAACTCTCTTCCCTGCCCACAGCCACACACCGCCATGACATTATTTTGCACTTTGTTTTTATGGATAGGCAAAATTGAGCCCGGGTTCACTAATTTTTCTGATTTTTAAGTCGAAAGCATTTTTTTATTCGGGATCGATTTGTACTTTAGTACATTATTATACACTGACAACCGATACCACTTAAACTCCACCCCTCTTAGGTTTATTAATTACCAATAACTAACAAGTCCGTTATGATACCTTTAAAAAAAATTTTTGCGTACCTCCTCACGATTGCATTTCTATATTCATGTCAGAAAGAATATTCAAAAGAGATTAATGGACAGGGAAGTGTTGCAACCGGCACCTTAAAGGTGGGAACTTCCAATGATTGTCTGCCATCAACATTACAGGGAATTTATAAAGTTGATAGTGTTTTAACCAGTGATAACTATATCGATATACAAGTGAACGTGGCGAGCACCGGCAGCTATACCATACAGACAAACACCGTGAATGGATTTTCATTTAGTGCTACGGGTACATTTACCAGTACCGGTATTAATACAGTTCGCTTACTTGCAACAGGTAAGCCTCTTGCTGCGCAAACCTCTTCCTTTACCATAATATTTGGCACGAGCACCTGCGTGCTTGACGTGCCCGTTATTTCGGGATCAACAGGCAATGCTGCATATACTTTTAATATCGGCTCAGGAGGCGAATGCAGTGGTGCAATTCTTGGAGGCTCTTACAAAGCGGGCAGTGCATTGAGCACCTCCAACACCGTATCCGTAAAAGTAAACGTAACCGCGATAGGCGCTTACAACATACAAAGCACCACAGCAAATGGAATGGTTTTCAAAAATAGCGGAGTCTTTAGCACCACCGGAGTGCAAACAGTAATTCTTACCGGATCGGGCACTCCGTCATCATCGGGTAACACAAATTTCACCATAAGCAATAATGCAGGCAGCAGTTGTACATTTACCATAACAGTAGATGCTGCTAATACAGCCGCCGTGTTTACATTAGGTTCATCCGGTGGAAACTGTACCGGCGTAACCCTCGGCGGTACCTATACGTCCGGCACTGCGATGACTTCGTCAAATACAGCTCAGATAGACGTGACGGTAACATCAACAGGCACCTACAGTATCACAACAGACACAAAGAACGGGGTAAGTTTTTCTGCCAGCGGAACTTTTTCACAAACAGGAGCACAGAAGGTAACACTCACTGCCACAGGAACACCTGCATCTTCAGGCGCGCAAAACTTTACAGTAAGTGCGGGAACGAGTACCTGTGTTTTTGCAGTTACCTTTTCCGCTGCTGTAGGGCCCGCCACCTTTACACTGGAAGGCGCTCCCGGTGCATGTACCGCTTCCGTGGTCAATGGAACTTATACAGCTTCGGTTCCTCTTGATGCCACCAACACCATTGTAATAAAAGCAGACGTTACAGTAGCCGGAAGCTATTCGATCACCACTACTACAGTTAATGGAATTACGTTTTCAGCATCGGGTGTTTTTTCTGCTACCGGCACCGGCATAAGCGTTACCCTTACCGGCTCAGGAGTTCCGGTATCAAGTGGAACCACGACGCTGACGCCACAAACCGGCGGATCGTCTTGTTCCATAGACATTCCCGTTGCGGCAGCTCCTTCCGGAATATACGATTGCACTATACAGGGAGTGGCGTACACTTTTAGAGACCGGGCAGTTGCTCAAACAACTGATCCACTTACTTTGCTTCCTACTCTTTACCTCGATGGCTATGTAGGTCCGGCTAATGGTAATACAGTGCCGGAATTTCAAATTTTTATTGATAAAAACGATGGCTCCGCAGTAGGAGTTGGCACCTACAACGGCAACGCATTTATTCAGCCAATAAACGGGTATCGTATAGAAATAGATTATACTACTGTAAATCCAGATCTTTCAGTAACAATCTGGAACACCAGCAGTACATTTCTTACGCAAAATCCTCCGTTTACCATCAATGTTACCAGCGTAACTTCAACAAGAGTAAAAGGAACTTTTAGCGGAACGCTTACCAACACTTTCGAAGGCAGCACAAAACAGATCACGGTAACAAATGGAACTTTTGATCTGCCGGTGCAATAATAGCGACTTGTATCCGTCGCTGGTGTTACTGAGGCTGTTCGTAGAGTACCATAATTAGAAAAGAGCTGCTGTCCTGAGTTTGTAAATATTGCAATTTCAGCCCTTGTTGATTGATGTTAATTTAATGATTATGCAATGATATGAGTATGAGGTCTACCCTCCTACCTGGCGGATATGCGGCTTGGACACGTAGCGTGGCGTAACCGTGCCGAAGAATGTTCATTGTGTTTTAAAGCCGTTCCTTCCTATATTTATAAATGAGGAGAAAATACAACTTTGCCATCCCGTTGAAGCTGGCTTTGTAGCAAAAGCAAAAGAATGGAAATAAGGTAGTGCACCTGATCATTGCAGTGGCAAAGGTCTTTTAGTAATAAAGATGCCGGAAACTTTAACTTTATGAAGCTTCTCGAAAGCACGGATAGGCATCAACGCAAGACTAAGCCGCATATCCGCCATTGGTTAGAAAACAACATCTTTGTATTGTCATTAAAATCAAATTTAAACAGCGTTATGAAAAATCTGTTCAAAACATGTAATCCTTTTAGATCAGTACTACTAATTGCAATCATCGTGTTTGCCGCTTCCCGGTTAAGCGGACAACAAATCAAACCTTATGACAGTGGTTACGCACCCGTTAATGGAATTAAAGTTTATTACGAAGTATATGGGAAGGGTATGCCCCTGGTTTTACTGCATGGCGCTTTTTATACAATTGATATGAACTGGGGTCAATTGATCCCTGAACTGTCAAAAACCCGGAAAGTAATTGCTATCGAAATGCAGGGACACGGGCATACGCCATATTCAGACAGAAAACTGTCGATTGCTACTTTAGCAAGTGATGTGGCAGGAGTAATGGATTACCTGAAAATTGATAGTGCTGATGTAGCAGGATATAGTATGGGCGGCTCTGTGGCTTACCAGTTTGCTGTACAAAGCCCAAAACGGTTAAGAAAATTAGTGATCATTTCTTCAACCTATAAAACCAATGGTTGGCTACCAGTAGTGAACGGAGCGTTTAAAAATTTTAAACCTGAATTTTTTGATAACACACCTTTACACTCCGCATACGATGCAGTAGCACCCGATAAAACAAAATGGAGAAAGTTTGTAGAGCAGATGCTTGTTTTTGTAAAGGAGCCATTCAATATGGGTGACTCCAATATTGCAAAAATTTCCGCGCCTGTATTAATTATAGCCGGCGACAATGACGGACTGGATAAAGTTGAGTTGATGAAAACATATGAATTGTTGGGAGGTGGTGTTTCTGCGGACCTTCAACCAATGCCAAAATCGCAATTAGCCATTGTTCCTTCCAAAGGGCATGTCGGCCTGATGATGGACACCCAAACAATACTAAAATATATGGAAGACTTTTTGAAGTAACGGCAAATGTCTTTAGCCATCGTTGGTGTTCCCCCTTCCCTGGCCGGTGTCCACCGGGCGATTCGGGATGCGGATGGCGGGGACTCCATCCTCGGTTTTGGTGGCTGAGTTATAAAAAAAGCCGGAAAAATTCCGGCCCCGGTCTTTTCATAGAAAAGCATTAATGAGTCAGAGATTGTATGAATTTTTCAAAAAAAGTATAGAAGGATTTGCCCTGAGGTTCTTCTAATTTTTCTATAAGTATGTTCATGATCTCGCTCAATGACGATGAAAACTCAATGTCCTGCAATGGCAGGTTTAACACATACTCCTGGTCTACCTTATCTGATAAATTTTGTGGTAATAGTGAAGCTATTTTTTCTGAGGAAATAAAAATATCCAACCGGTTCACTTTTCCCGCGTTCTCATAATTATGACTAAAAGAAGTACTGGCAGAAATGATTTGAGCAGATTCTACGGCAGGGGAATAATTAGCGCTCAGGCTGTTTTGCGATTGAAACTCGAACCGGTGATTTTCTGATATTACCTGGAGAGACAAAATAATGCCTGCTGCTGAGGCTGCATCAAAAACACTATGGATTTTTCTCCGGCCACAAGCTTTAATATGAAGAAAGCCAATGCCAGGCAACCTGTCGTCATAAAGCGTAACAGCCTTTTCCTTGTCATCTGCCTCGTCCAGGTTTTTTATCTTTATCCTTTTGTTCTCGATAGTATACTTAATCTTCAATTCGCTTATAATTTTGGAGTGCAAAAGTAATGTGCCTGTCATACACATCTATACTTGTACAAGCCAAAAAAATGGTGCAGGAAGACAAACTTTGCGTCAGGGTTTTATTTCGCCTGGCAGGCGGCCGAATTCTTTTTTAAAAGCTTTAGAAAAATTACTTGGATTTGAAAAACCAATTTGGTAGGCGGCTTGTTTTACCGTTTTCTCTCCGCTCTCAATCCATTGCTTTGCTTTTAACAAACGATTGTAGTTGTAGAATTCATAGAGCTTCATTCCATACACCTGCTTGAAACGTTCTTTTAATTTGCTGCTGCTCATGAATGCAATGCGGGATAATTCATTGATGGACGGAAATTTTTCAAGTTCTTTTTCCGATAAAATGAACTCTACTTCTTTTAAACCATCCATATCTTTTTCTCTGAGTCTTTTTGTTTTTGAAACCGGTAATTCATTTAACAAAAAACGGTGCATGGTTTTTTCTACCAATAATAAGATTCGGTTGTACAAAACCAGCCTTCCGAATTCATGCGTAAGATCAGTTTCAAAAATTTCTTTCAGCAGTGTATTTTCTTCCAGTGAGATCGTTCTTTTGTCATGATCCTTCAGCCTCACCTGGGAATATTCTGAAACGTAATGAAAAATATCTTTTTTTAAAAACTTCCTGACAAGTGATGATTTGAAATACACTCCGATCAATTGTAAAGATGTTCCTCCGGAATAGGTGATTTTCAGCGGATAGTTGGTTGAAGAAAGAAAAATACTTCGCCTTTTGATGTTGCCTTTGTATTCTGCCTTGTCAATATCTGTTACAATTTGATAATAATGTCCAACATTTACCCGGAGAAAATATAAGAGCAGATTCATCTCATCCAGCTTTTTTCTTTCCAAGACAAAATCATCATTGAACTGCATATTCATTATCAAAAAAGACATGGCCTCGTTGATGATTCTTGCATAAGCATATCCTGTGCCGGCTGAAGACGGAAGAGAAAGAAAATGATTATTTGATTTTACTTTTAAAATTTTACTCCAGTCATCAATCATTTGTTCAAAATCCCTAACAACATATTTCAGGTAGACCATGGATGTAAATTCTACCAAAAAATAACTAAAAAAAATGAATGTTGCTGATTTTAGCCTTCGTCGGTTTTCCCAAAAAACTCTCGTTCTCCACTTACAGCCACACACCGCCGTTGAAGACGGTAAAAAAACAATCTACATTTTCATATGATAACTGCTAAAATAGTCCACAAACCCTGGACCTTCAAACTCAGCTTTCTAATTTTGCCCTCCTGATTCAGTAGCATAATGGGCTACATCTTTTGTGTCAACAACGCAAGCCGGGCCGGAAAAAACAGAGCCCTGGTTAGATATCCATTCCAAGCTGCCCGTTGTTGCATTAAGGCAAGTGAGCGCATGATAAATATTACAAGCCCAAAGCTTGTTATCAGCGATGACCGGATATATACCCAGGTTTCCCTGCGTCCACACTAATGATCCAACGGAAGCGTCATAGCAACTCATTATCCCCCAGGAATTGGGAACATATAAATAATTATTGCAGTACAGTGGCGAATAGAAAATGGGCTGCGGCCCTGGTGCAGAAGTTTGCCATTTTATGTTTCCACCCGCATCAATTGCATAAATCGCGCCTCCTGTACTTGTATATACTGTTCCATCATTTATATTTATTGTCGGACTTGTATAAGTAACTCCATTAATAATTCGCCAAATTAAATTTCCGCTAAAGTCATATTCCGCAATCCCCAATTCAATTCCACAAACAATTGAATTGCTTCCAATGGCCGGGTTGGTTCTTCCTAATTCTCCAAATATTCCTGACAGTAACGCTGAGCCATCGCTGGCATTAAATGCACGAAATCCGTATAGCTCATCGTAAATACAGGCAATATTATCATCTACTGTTACATTTGTATTATAAAGAGAAACAGGGGTGTTGCTGGTATAATACGGACTTATCCAGGCTTGCTCGCCCGTTTGTTCATCAAGCGCTAAAACAAAACCCGCAAAATATGCTCCATCGCCGGGATTTGCCGTATAGTTGACGAATCCATTTCCCCCAAAATACACTTTCCCGTTTTTGGCTACCGGCATTGATAAGGAAAAATTACTCTCATTCCTGCTCCACTTTAAAGATCCATCCGAAGCATTAATGGCATATATTACAGTACCCGTAACAGCGTTATTTCCTGCTACAAATACAACTCCATTTTCATAGGTGGGCGCTCCATTTCCTCCCGTGTTATAGCTCCATAAAAAGAACCTGGTATTGCCATCAAATGCATAAACATAGCCATCGTCCCCATGAATAAAAACATAGCTGTTCCCGTTTAAAAATACGCTGTATCCCTTCACAGAACCATCCTGCGCAGTGACATAATATGATACCAGGGAAGTAAAGTTAGCTACCTGCGACGTATCAGGAGAAATGGAAGCTCCTTTAAACGCAATGGTCGGTTTCAATGCAGTAATATCAATGCCCGGGGAAACATTACCAATGATGGAATCGCCGGAAATAGAACAGGTAATGTCGTTTGGCAGGCCGGGATTATTTATTTTTTGAAAAACAAACCCCGTAATTCGTTTTTCATCAGATAAAATACGGGAAACTGTTTTATATGCAATACTACTCCCATCTTCGGCTGTTACAGTATACACAACCGGATTAGAAAAATCCTCTACCGTTTTTGAAGAAGGTTTCAGACTAACTCCTTTATATAAAATGGTTGGAATAAGATGGGCAGTATCTGCTGATGAAGACAAAGTAAATGAAATCGTATCGTTTGAAATGATACCTGCAACATCCTGGCTTAATAAAGGGTTGTCGCTTTTATAGAAAGTAAATGAATAAATATTTTTTTCAGAAGATTTTTTTGGAGGTGGTGGTGGCGCCTCCCTTTTTTTGCAATTACCAAAAATAAGTGGCGTACATATTATTAATATAGTTGTACGAATGTTCACTTTCTTCTGAATTGCCCTACTGTTCCGTAATAGTTCCTATTGATAATTGTGCACTATCGTTAAAATCTGATATGTTATGCAGCCAGATCTTGCCGGGAAAACTTATTCCAACTTTACCATTTTGCAGGGTAACGTCAGATGTAACATTTGTAATATCATTGCTCCAAAATGTCGTAGTAGTTCCGGATAGCCTGGTCGCTGTTACCAATACGGTATTTGGATCGTTCGAGTTAGTAATGAGCATTTGCATGTTGGCAGCAGGTGGTGTTATAAATGTAAATGCTAACCCATTGGCACTACTTTGTGTTGATCCGGTGGCAACGGCGCTCAAATTAGCCTGGCTGCCACCATTTATGTATACTACTGTTGATGCTGTATAATTAGTTCCGGCAAAACTCCATGTGTTCGATGAGGAACTACTACTCCCTTTTTTACTGCATGCGACGAACATTGGGATAATACAAAGGAACAGGATAATACTTTTCATATTTTATATTTAAGATTGTAATAGCACAAAATAAGATTCCTTTACCACTAAGTCAACATAACAATGTCATGAAATCTTCAAAATAACAAAACGTAGCTCCCCCTATTCGCAGTGTGCAACAATTAGAATTTATTATCCAAAGGCTTCGGCCTGCAAACCCGCATTTAAATAAAAACTGCCCCAGGCTGCCCTTAGAGTGCCACAAATAGAAAAGAGCTGTTGTCCTGAGTTTCTGCCACGAAGGACAAGTGCAAATCAGGATAGATAACTTTAATGCTGTTGTTGGTGAAGCCACGCCACAAGCCCGGGGAAAAACACCAACGGCACTTCTTTTCGCGGAGCGCAGTTTATTTTCATCCGGAGTAAAGGATAAAAGAAGGCGTAAAGGCCACCGTTTTAAGCTAATACTTAATTTTATAGAATGCAATACAGAATTCCCTTTTTGTTCTCATGTGTTCTTCTGTTCAATGATTGCCTGCTGTCTCAAAATATCACCAGGGAACCGCAGCCTGCTGACAAACCCAATGCATACCAGTTGGCACAAATAAAAAGGAAGTATGGAATGTTCATTCATTTTGGCATCAATACATTTTACGACCAGGAATGGACCGACGGAAGCAAACCCGCGGCATCTTACCGGCCACGTACGGTAGATGCTGATGAGTGGGTGCGGGTGGCAAAAGAAGCGGGAATGAAATATGTGATACTGGTAACTAAGCATGTAGATGGCTTTTGTCTCTGGGACAGTCGCTATACCAACTATGACGTAGCTTCATCACGGAATAAGACCGACGTGGTGGAAAAGGTGGCGGAAGCCTGCAAAAAATATGGTATCGGCATGGGAATCTACTATTCACTCTGGGACAGGCACCAAAATGCCCATGTTAATGATAGTTCACTGGACAGCGCCTATAACAGGTACATGATTAACCAGATAAAAGAACTCATCGGTATCACCAATCGCTACACGAAAATCGTCGAACTCTGGCTTGATGCCGGGTGGGAAAAGAAGCGCTCCCGCTGGCCCATCGCTGAAATTTATAGAACTGTAAAGACACTGGCACCTCAATGCCAGGTGGGCGTGAACTGGTCGATCGGAACTCCTGAAAATCCAGATCCCGACTCATCCTTTGTATTACCCACCATGCAAAAAACCGGTTACCCGATCCGCTATTTTCCCAGTGATTTCCGTATGGGAGATCCTTACCTGCCTGCTGATCCTGATCCGAAATTATTTTGTCATAATGGTCGCCTGTATTACATGCCCTGGGAAACAACGGTATGCGTCAGCCAGAAGTGGTTTTATAATACGACGGATACAGTTTATAAAACAGTAAGTGAACTGTACCACATTTATAAAAAGGCAACGGCTCAGGATAATATCCTCATCCTTGATCTTCCTCCTAACCGTGAGGGACGGCTGCGTGAAAAAGATATCCGGCTGGTACTGGCGTTAAGAAAGATGATTGAGAAAAACGGAAGATAAGAGAGCATCTTCTCCGGCAACTTAATACGTGGAAGAACTTCGCAGGTATTTTTTTTAGCCTTGGTTCCCCAAAAACACTCTTCCCTGATTACGGCCAAATACCGTTGCGTGTTCCCCGCTGGGTGGCGGGGCGGCTATGCTGATGGTTCTTCAGCCTTGCAGACACCAACCACCCGAAAGGAACTTTCCCGACATGACACCGGCCGGGAGTGGAGAAAGGGCCAGGAATAAAAGCAATGTTGTGTGATATTATTGCCTTGCAAATCGAACGATCTTTCAAATACCTGGTATTCTTAGCACGATCCTTATCTGAAGACGATTGTATAATTTTGACAAGAACATACATACTAAACACTATTAAATGAGAAAGTTGATTTATACCCTCAACCTTAGCATAGATGGCTGCTGCGACCATACCATAGGCCTCCTGCGGAGGATGTGTTTGACTTTTATATAGACCTTTACGCGATTCAGGCCTGTTGGTTTGCGGCCGCATCACCTATGATTTAATGGTGCTTTACTGGCCCGATATTGCGAAAAACCCGGCCGGGGAATCAAAAGCAGATATTGAATTTGCCGGGGCATTCGTTTCCACCGGCAAAGTTGTTTTTTCACAATCATTAGGCGAAGTTGAGGATAAGAACTCAAGGGTTGTTCGTACAAAGCCCGGGAACGAAATAATTAAATTGAAACAACAGGAAGGTAAAAATATTCTGGTGGGCGGTGTAGCCCTTGCTTCACACCTCATAAAGCTTGGCCTGGTGGATGAGTATATTTTTCTTATAATGCCCCTGCTTGCCGGTGAAGGAAGACGGTTGATGAGTGACATCATTCTGCAGAAAAGCGTAGAGTTAAAACTGGTTGAAATGAAAGTTTTTAAATCGGGCAGCGTCATACTTCGTTATATTAACCGGTAACCACTTCCCTGGCCGTTGTACCCACCGGCGATTCGGGATGCGAAAGGTGAGGGCACCAACCATGGTTATAGAAAAAATAAAAAAGCCCCGACATCAGGGCTTTTACACTTATTCGGAAAAAATATTAGTACCTGTTTTTATTGTAGCTATTTCCGTTGTTGAAATTTCTGCTACGCGAAGGGCGCTCTTCTTTCGGCCTTGCAACAGATACGCCGATAGCCCTGTTTTCAACATTGGCACCATCCAGTTCTGCAATAGCTTTTTTAGAAGCAGTTTCATCGGCCATTTCAACAAAGCCGAAGCCCCGTGATCTGCCGGTTTCCCTGTCTGTAATTACTTTAGCAGAGGTAACTTCTCCATAAGGAGTAAAAAATTCTTTTAAGTCTTCGTCCTGAACGTTGAAGCTTAAATTTGAAACATAAATGTTCATTTTTAAAAAATTAAATAATTAATGATCATGAGAAAAGCAAGAAGTAAGAAACTAACTGTAATGCAGGTTTGCTTAAGCAGTGTAATTAACGAATACTGATGCGAAGCTCAAATTAACTGTGCAAAGATAGCCTTTATTTTCAGTATTTCAATATTAAATGATCACAATACCTTTAGACATACTCAACAAAAGCATAACCGATTACATTTTATTCCCTTGCTAAAAAATCAGGGCAGCAATTCATCTATCGAAATAGCTTCCAGGTAATAACGTATGGCGTTCGTATCCGGTAAGACCCGGTATTCTTCAATTGCTTTGTCTTCAACATTACAATAGGCCTCCACATAATAATCTTCTAACTGAAAAAGAAAGACAGTTACATGCGCGTACGTTCTTTTTGCCAATGCAACTGCACTGTTCATAAGATGCCATTTTTTCTCAGCTTCACTCAATAGAATAAATTCAGAAAGCTTCATATGTTAATTTTTAAATGTTAACCAATAAATACTTACTAATTCTTTATACTAAACTGATAAAAGAGAACAAAAACCCTGATGCGACAAATAACAATACGGAACTTTAAATGTTTGCAACAAATTATAAAATGCCGGAAAGATGCTGAAAAGTTGCAAATAAAAATAAAACCTTGTAAAGGTAAACAATATAATATTCGCCGGAGAAATTTTATGCGACCGGAGAAGACGTATTTAGAATGTTGACAGACCTCTATTGGCGAATATGCGGCTTAGCCTTACGCTGATGATCCACAACCGGATTAAAGTAGGCCACTTCGCCGGATTTACAAGGAAGTTTGTAACCTCTGCTCCGTTTATCCGTCGAATATAACAAACAGAACAAAACGTCAGGGCATTATTTTCTGCCCCAATAATGGAATAACAATATGAAGAATATGAATACTTTTGTTTACCGCGCCCTGATTCCGGCCGCTGGTGCTCCCATTCTGATTTTCTTATATGGCTTGCTGCGACTTCTCGACATGATGGATGGTAATCACAGTCCACATGGTATTGCCTGGAACCTGGGACACGTGCTATTTTTTATTGCCTTCGTTCTGTTCGGGGTCCTGGCAATTGAATTGAGACGGCTGGTGCCCGCCAGGTCCGTGCTGGCAAAATTAGTAGCATACATGGCAATGGCAGCTGGTTTGTTTGGCGCCGCATGTTTTTTATGGGGGATTCTCGGCGACCTGTTTGTCCGGCTGCAAAACACTGCACCGGTGCCGGGACCGCTACGGATAGCAGGCCCGCTTCTCTTCCAGGTTGGTATGCTGTGGCTACTTGTTATGCTATCAGCTATGCCGCCACGTAAACTTCCGGCCTGGTCTCCGATCCTGGTGTTGGTCGGGTTTGTACTGTTTGCCGTCAACCTTAACCTGATTCCCATTAGTGCGCTCATCCTCATGGCTGGATTGTTACCACTGTTTCGAGGGGTACCTCTCACATCCGGTCGCAGTCAGGTTCCCCGTTAGGTGATAATACGCCGGGGCCTCTTCGGGAGATCCGGCTAAGACAAAGATGAAATGAAAAGTTTTAGAAAAAATGTTTTGCCTGCGTGTGCACATTATTCATCATGCCAGATGCATGTATACGCCCTGCTAATGGGGATTTAGCACTCGTTGGTGTTCCAAAAAACTCTCTTCTTCCACCCGTATGTGTGCGGGCCGGGCTGTGCTGATGGCTCCGTAGCGTGGCGTGGCATACACCAATGGTATCCATCCCTGCGGGACAACCTGAAAAGAATTTAGAACCGGTAAATCGCCAAACTTTTTAATACCGTGGTTGGTGATGCCGCGCTATATGCCCAACCAAAAACACCAAAAACGGCAATTCTTTTCGCGTAGAGCTTTCATCTTTGCGCAGAGTGAACGACCATAAAAGGCAAAATAGGCTCAACAAAAAAGAGAAAGCAAAAGCATACAGACTCTTTTACGAAACAATAGCATTTGGAACTGGCAACTGCTCATTTATATATTATGATCTTTGGGAAGTATCATCAACCTGGGGATTCTTACGTTGTCTGGCTGATTAATAATGAATCTGACCGCATCAACAATATTGTTCACGGTTAACGGCTCGTGAATATTCATACTTTCTTTTGGATGAACTTTCCAATCTTTATGCAACTCTGTCATAACCAGGCCTGGCTCTATACAACTGATTTTAATATTGGTTCCGGTTAACTCCATTCGCAACGCTTCCGATAATGCTTCCATTGCAAATTTAGTCGCTGCATATCCACCGGCTGCCGGCCTCACCTTCGTTCCAAGAACACTTGATATATTAATTACGTGTCCGAATCCCTGTTTCTTAAATCGCTTCAACATTCTATAGGTCAATCGAAACGTAGCCTCTACATTTAACCGGATCATTGATGTCAATTTATCGATATCCACTTCTTCAATAGTTCCGGTCTCCAGTGTTCCGGCACAATTAAATAAAAAATCACATTTGCCATAAGCATTGAAAATGTAATCTATGATGGTATCCTGAAATACAGGTTGAGTCAAATCCCCGGCAAAAAAGTTATCGGGTTCCAATCCGAGCTTTTCCAGGTTATCTTTTCGTCTCGCCGTAACGATAAGCTTGTATTCATCGGACCGTAATGCTTTAGCAATTGCGAATCCTATTCCGCTACTGGCACCGGTTACCAAAGCGATCTTATCTGAATTATCCATATCGTAGGTTTTCTGATCCTATTGGTTCTAAAGTCCGGATATTCGCAAACGCGGGGAATTTGTTTTTTGTCCGGTCAGGTGGAAATGCCCAATTAAAAATAATATCGTTGAAGTTATGAACTAAAGCCGAACATTGAATGCGGAGCACGAACCTCAATATAAATTATCATAAAACATGACCTGAGTCAGATGCTACGCCGGTGCTTTCTTAGGAAACCCGATCTGACAATATTATTTTTTTAAGAATATTGAAAATCCTATATCAGTATTCCTGATCCGGTAGTCCCCGAATTCCGCCTGAGAGATAAAAGTTGCAAATTCTTTTCTGGTATATGCCCACTCCACTTTAGTCCAAGTAAATTAAGCAAAGTATAGAGCATCATTTATCCTTAACTAATCCTCGCCCGGAAGAGATGACTAAAATTAGCCACGTCCTGCATCAGCATATGGAATGACAAAGGACGCGGCCGTGGAGAAAAGATAAATTATAAGTAGCGTCGTATAACCTATACCGTTAGTTAATGCTAATGGCACAGTTTTCGTTTCTTTCATTTGCCACCCGGATTTTCGGGCGTCAGGTAGCCAAAGAGGCCATCCGTTTCGTCATTGGGACCCGCTGCAAAAAAAAGCCAATCAGGATTAACGCTTGTGGCGGTTATCGGTGCAAAGGACAACCCCCAAAGTCCTTTAATGGTAATGGGCTTCCCCTCGCTACGCAGCGGCCCCAGGAAAAAGCCGGCCTCATCGTATGCATTGATACGTCCATCGCCAAAGTTCCCTACCAGGATAATCGTACCTGTGCTGTTCATCGTATGCCAGAATGAAGAAGGCGTTTCGGCAATACCCCATGGCGCATTTAATGCTCCATGAGAAACGAACCTCCTCACCAACGAGCCATCAGGAGTATAACTATCGATAATGCCCGTTCCGGGCCCATCGGTTTCATCAATACCTTCACCGGTTTTGGCATATAATACAAACACTTTGCTGCCGATACTTTGAACATTGAATGGAGAATAATCATGCGGAATAGTACCGTCATGAAACGACATGTTCACGGCGTTCCAAAGTGTGTCATAAACTTCTACTTTGTGTTGTTTGAAATTAGCCACATACAGGTAAGGAACTCCTCCATCAAAGGCCATAGTGATTCCCTTGTACGATGCATCACTATTGAGTTTGACAACTTCTGCTGAATTCCCGGAGTTCCAGCCGGAGATAACCCCATCTTCACTTACAAAAATGAACTTCGCGGGGTTTCCGTTAGACAATTTAAACCCTGGAGTGCCATTAAATATTGCGCCCGTAGGGCTTCCGCCGTCTGGCCCGTTAGCTGATGGAACAGTAACGCCGGGCCGAAGGATGGCTCCTGCTGCACTATAAATATTACTTAAGCCAGTTCCGTTGGATGATACCCAGGCAGGGCCGGACGATGCAAATGCAATGCCCCAGCCGTTCTGCAATGTAGGATCAACCGTGAGCGCCCCATAAGCAGAGTTGTTGGCAACAAGATTCACTTGTGCGAAATTATTTGCCAACGGACTAAGATGCGGAAATTTTTGGCAGGATTGAAATGCAATTACTACTGAAAGTAAACCGCCAACGGTTAAATACCGATTGGCTTTTTTTTGGAAAATTGATAGCATAGTGTATGATTTAAAAATAATTAAACAAATAACATGTGGTCGCTTATAGTTTCAGGTATATTATTTCCTGTGGCATAACAGAGGGAAGTCCGAATTGTGGAAGCCTAGATACTTATCGGCAAAAAAGAAAAACCAGTTGCCCCGTGTCTTTGCATGTTTACGCAAGGATCTTTACTTTTCTGTCAGGTTGTTGAATTTGAACCTTCGTGGATGTTCACTTTGTTTTTCGCAAGCCTCCCTAACCTGCCGTGAGAGCCGCTGGTATACCGGCAAACCTTTAATAGAAGTTAATAAATCCCATATCTGGCAGATAAGCGGCTAAGGAAAGTGGCGTCGCGTATCTTCAGCCCCGTTGGTATTCCTAAACCTCACCCACTCTGCACGCAGTCACATACACCGCCGTCCGGTGTTCCCCGCTGTTATACGGGGCAGGCTGTGCTGATGGTTCTGTGGCCTGGCATGCACCAACAGCATCCATCTATTCGGGACAATTTGAATAGTACTTAGAACTTTCAGAAAGTCAGACTTTTTGCTTAAAGCTGTTGGCGGTGATGCCACGCTGCAAGCCTAACTAAAAACACTAACAATGGCACCTCAAGTTCTTTTAGAAATAAAGACGCCGGATGCTTTAACTTTATGAAGCTGCCCGAAGACATGGATACGCACCATCACATAGCTAAGCCGAATATCTGTGCCAGTGGGGTAGATAGAACTGATACATCGCTACAGGCATTTGAGAGTTCAATCATTTTGTTTTATTTTTATCTCTCAACCTGGTCTCCCTGGCAAATGAGAATAATCTTGAAGAAAGGATAAAGCCAATTGAAAATAGAAATTAAATCAATCAACATAGACAACAGAACGAAGGCAACTTGGAATATCAGGAGATTTGCCAATATACACAATCGAGTTAAGGCTATATGAAAACTCTCTTATTTCTAACGCTTGCATTCACCCCTTTGCTTATTTTTTCTCAATCGGTTCCCCAGCAATGGGAATGGGCCAGGTCATTTGGCGGATCAGGTACTGATAGTGCCGTTGATATTAAAATAAAGAATGGCTTTCTGTATGTAACCGGCACCTTTACTTCACCACAAATTAATTGGGATAATAAGATATTGAATAATGCAGGCGGCAAAGATATTTTTATTGCCAAATTAGATACAAATGGCAACACTATTTGGGTGGAGGGCTTTGGTGGAACTGGGGATGAAAATGTAAAGCAGTTAGAAGTGAATAACAACGGGGATGCCGCTATTTGGTGTACTTCTACGGCAAACAGTATTGGAATTGGAAGTAGCACACTCACAAACCCGGCAAATTTTTATATTAAGGTGGATAAAGACGGGCATTTACTCAACAGCAATGTCCCTCCCGCTTCCTGTGTTTATGAAGATTTCGATATTGGTGATGATGGTTCCGTATACTTTAGTGGCCACTATTCGGATGTTTTCAACTTCGCAGGACAGGTTACGGATACCAGCAAAGCAAAAAAAGGCGCTGTTATTTTTAAATATAATGCTGACGGGTCTGAAGAATGGGCTAAATACATCGTTTTATATCCTAACCCTTTTTATCCTGGTTATGCTGTGAACCAGACTCCCTCCATGAGAATTGAATATTCTGGTTTTGATAATTCCCTTTCATTTCTTTATGATTATTGTCTACCAGCATTCTACACTGATTCTGTCTACAATTTTCCGGAGAGCTCTGATTTTTCTCATTTAGGAAATCCCCCCGTAATTGAAGGGGGCGATGTTGGCAAAATAACTGATACTACCTTAGATTACTTATCAGCTAGTTATCCTGAAGGAACATTTCATGGGGAAGTTAGTGATTTTGAGACGGGTAATAATGGACTGCATTTTTCATATTACTCAGCTGAAAATTTAGTAGGTTATTGGTCTTATATTAGAAAAGATTTTGATGAAACCAGGCAAATAATAAGAAAATGGTTCGAATGGTCCGGTGGAGAGCCGGACACAGGTGATGTAGTGAATATTGCTAAGGGCACATTACGAACCAGCGAAACAGGGATGTATATACTTTTCAATAGCGGCAATGCAACTAATAATCTTGAGATACTTGATACAAATCTTATTAGTAAAAAATTGATTTCCATTCCCGCTTTTGGTCAACAAACGTGGTGTAATAAAAGTTTTACTGATACAAATGCTGTATATTTTGCCGATAGTTATTATAACGCTGCCGTCCAGCTCAACAATAATGTGCCTGGCCTTACTATTATCCCCATTCATAATAATGGCATATGCAATATTTTTATCGGGAAATATTTTATTCAAAGTAATCCTGGTATAACGCTTGCACCCTCGCCAGACCGATACAGAATTTGTTCCGATTCCATTGCTTTGAATTTAAGCGTTATAAGTGGCAACAGCTCGCAGCTAACTTATCATTGGAGTCCTTCTTTTATCGTAAGCGATTCCGCTATCTTAAATCCTAAAGTATTTACAACAGCAGATTCTGCAGTTGCAACGCTCACTATTACAGACGCAGAAGGAGACCACTTTGCAAAAGATTTTACGTTTATCAAAGGTAGTTTAATTGACTTGAGGCTTGTGCCAAGTGATACAATTGTATGCCGGGGTGATACAATAAACCTGTCACTTGCAGGCACGCAATTTATACCTTGCTATTATTCTGCCTATGGATCATATTTATATACACCTACCCAAATTTTCAATTCAATTACAGACACAAAAAAATACGTAATGAATGGTGATCAAAATTTAACATTAAATCCTTACGACGATCCTAACCTGCCCCCTTCAGAATATTGTATAGCATCCGGTGTACAGATTAGAACAAGTAAAACTTTTGATACCAATTATGTCAAGATATGCCAGGGTGGTTCCTATGTTTTTCCTAATGGGCACCAAGCCGTATATGTTCGCCATCCACTAACTTATACATGTACGATAAACGGCACTTCTACTTGCGATAGCGTTATTACTACTTACCTGGATGTCGATACCTTGCCAGCGGTGACTGAAGTCCGTAACGTTTGCAGGGGAGGAACTTTTACTTTTCCGGATGGATGGACCGTTACTGATGTTCAGTCTGACATAACTTACACAAGCTATCTTCATTCATCTTCCGGTTGTGATACAATGACGATAACTACGGTCATGCACGTGGTTGATCCTACAAATACCATACAGGATACATCTGTTTGCAAGGGAGGTTCTTATACCTTTCCTGATTATACAATGATTGCTGATATACAATCACCGGTATCGCACATCAGTCATCTGCAAACCATATATGGTTGTGATAGTATCATCATAACAAATGTGAACCTTATCAATATTGATACGGCTGTTACAAAAAACGGGAAAACTCTTACGGCTAATTTCAACGATGGCAATTATCAATGGCTAAATTGTGACGATAATTATTCAGAAATATCAGATTCCACCAACCAATCTTTCATAGCTTCCTTTGTTGGCGATTACGCGGTTAAAATTTCAAGCCAGGGTTGTACTGATACATCCGGTTGTTACTCCATCACAGCAGACGATCTTACTTTGGGTATAAAAATGCAGGTAAATGTTTATCCGACACCGACAAAGAATACATTTAAAATAGCAATAAAATCCCTTTCTTACGCTACGGTGAATCTTATTCTGTACAATTTTCAGGGCAATAAGATAAGGTCAACAAAGGCCAATCTGCAGCCAGGTATAACTGTCATCAGTCAAAATATCAGCAACCTGGCGAGTGGTACATACACCCTTGAATTAATAAATACTCAAACCGGGGAAGCGATTACGAAAACAATACTAAAAAACTGAAAATACATTTTCTCCGGAAATTCTGCTGATGTTGGTGTTTTAGTTCAGGCTATGGCATGGCATCACGGCCGGAGCGTTAAAAAAGATATGAAAGAATCAGGTTGTAGACTATCTGCCTTATAAGTTACTTCCCGGATAAGAGATAGTCGACCTTATCAGTGATGTTATTTGCCTCAAATTTCACAGCTACATTTTCACTGTTTTCTCAATGAATTATTATTGTTTTCTGGCTGTTTGCCATGGGAATTCCCATGGTAAACAGGAACAAGTCTGCAAGAAAATAATAATGAATTGTCCACGTGTGGGTAGTGTAACAGATTATTCCGGAGGCAAAGTGCTTTTAGAAATAAAGACGCCGGAAATATTGACATTGTAAAGCTTTTCACTGGCAGAACGCACCAGCACAATGCCGGGTGTATATCCATGGGTTAAGTAAGGTGGCTGTTCAGCAAGTTGTATCAGGCGCTCGTTTTCAAATCAGAAACATGGTTAGGTTTAAATGAAATGTCTCATAATATTATATTGGAAAGTGCGATTTCGTCATATTTAATATTTTTACTTTGCCAAACGATGAAAGCTTCACCCCCATATTGGTCCAAGTAACAAAAGAAGTTTGCATTGGCAAGTATGCGGCATGGATGAGAACAAAAGCCTTCTTGTGCCGTGTAAAAGAACGTCGTCCTTTTGGACACCAAAGGTTTTTATACAAAGCAGGGACGAGAACATTTGGTAACAGTCAACATTACAAGGCAAGTACGCCCGGTTTAAAGCTGTGCCGCATACTCCCGCCATTACAGACCCCCGTATCGGATAAATTAAAAGCGTTATTACGCATAGCCGGGAAAGTACAACAAAGCGGAAAAGCTGTATTGAAAGAGGATATTGAAGCAGCCAAAAAAACAGGGGCCACTGATGAAGACATCCATGATGCCATTTTGATTGCTTCCTCATTTTGTATGTATAACAGATACGTTGACGGGTTAGGAACAGTTCCTGCAGCTTCCGATGAATATCCCGATATGGGTAAAAGGCTTGCAAAAAAAAGATACAAATACCCTCCTCTGTTTTTGAGACCGTTTATTGTTAAAATGATGAACAAAAAAAGAAATAAACCTGATGCCAACAATGCATAAAAAGGTTTGAAGCCATTGCCCTTCAAAAACCCAAGCTATTCGTAGAGTGCAACAAATAGAAAAGGACTGCTGTTCTGAATTTATTCCACAGGAGCTAAGTACATGAGGGGAAAAACTATCATCGAGGATTAAACTGCCAAAAATCCTTAAGCTTTCTGTCATTCCCGGTACCAACGTAACCCCTATTTCCAATACTGTACGCAATCAGGTCATACCCTGAACCACCGGCAAAGTCAGCTACCCTCGCCCATGTTGCTGATGCGGGATCAAATGACCAAGGATCATTTTCTGCACTAAGATTGTCTCCGCATCCCATATAGCCTTTACTACCGATTGTGAATGCAGCGGATGAAACCCGCTGCAAGCCCATCCAAAAACACCAACCCTGCGCCTCTTTTCGCGGAGCAGGTTCATCTGTATTCAGAGTGAAAGACCAAAGACAACCTTCGCGCTCCTTATTCTTGCAGCATAGGAGGTACAGATCTCTCACAGGAAGTCAGATGGACATGCGAAAAGGTAAGGAACACAGACGAATGGTGAGGATAAACATAAACAATATTTGAATCAATAAACCGTTACTATTAATAATCCAAAGTACAGAGCTAATTGCTTTTTTACTATGCCTATTGAAAAAATGTCCCACATCATCTATGGACCGCAAGTTAATACACCGACTTGCCAAAGTATCTACCAGCAAAAGCCCGGCAAGAATTTATTTCTTAAAAAAAATTCCATAAGTGCCGGTGATGAAGTCAGGAAAAATAAGGCGGTTAATGCCCTTTTGAACGTGGTGATGGCGGGAACATACATTAACACCAATATTTCCTATCCAACTATAATCAGATCTAACGGTTCCATACCGGAAGCAGAAAACGCACACGTTTCGTCAAATAATAACGGTGGGATAATTTTTACATGGACAGATAATAGCGGCACCGGAAATGCCAACACAAATGATAAGGTAATTCTTATTGCCTATTTTCCCATCCTGAAGAAAATGATCTACCTGCTACACGCAGCTACAAGAGGCACGGGGAAGGCCTTGCTGACAATGAATACAATGAGGGGTAATGTTGCCGATACCTGGATTGGGTTTGTAAGCCACGACGAAAGTGAGGCCGGAAAGGGCTTATATGCCGGCCGCGTAATTTTTTAATCCTGTACACATAACACTTCAGTAGTACCTTTCAGTTGCTGGTCCCCCTTTATTTCTTTGCTGCATATACCCGGGTAAGTGTCGCAAGATTTTTTGCATATTATAGTTCATTTCTCCATTCCGGCCTACTTTGTCCCTCGCTGCGGGAAGAGGGCTGATTCACTTTCCTTTCATCATTATTGCACCATGAGCCGATAACGCATGCCGGAGCCGAAGTTGATCATCTTCGTTTACTCATTGCCGTTATATTAATTCTTCTAACCCTAATTGACCAGGTTGAACGGAACTCAAGAAAGATTCAAAGGTATATGCGCTTTTATGATGCAGCCTTTACCCGGTGCGCTTATTATGTTCATATTGCCACTTAAAAGTTCGAGGCGGTTTTGCATATTGGACATACCAATACCCGTTCTCTTCATTTTTGTATCAAATCCCCTGCCGTCGTCTTCCGTTACGCAAAATACTTCATGATCTCCCACTTCGATGGTAACCGTTACATTGTTTGCATTGGCATGTTTGAGAATATTGGTCATTTGTTCCTGTATCATACGGTAAATATTCAACTTTATTTCGGGGCTTAAATCCTTTTTGACAGACGGATAATGCAATGTTATATTCATGTTGCTGCTCTTCCTGATGCTGTCAAGCAGGCTTTCAATATTTTCTTTCAGACCGATATTTTTGGGTGGCGTGGTATTGCGTTTGCTAAGGATGCGGATTTCCTCAATGCTTTTGTCAATGAGCTCCATTGGGTATTTATTCAATTCTTTCAATTGCTTATTTTGTTTGGCCGCGGCGCCGAGGTAAAGTTTTGTGCCGGCGAGTATCTGGTTTATATTGTCATGCAGTTCCTTGCCGATATGGTCGCGTTCTTCTTCCTGTGCCATCAATATCGCCTGGGCGAGTTTCTTTTGCTCCATAATTTTATTATTCAGGCGCTCCTCTTCCAGTCTTTTTACTTCAGAAATGTCTATGTGCATCACTACCGCACCGGAATATCTTTGTTCTTCAAGCGGAGTTGCGATCATACGAAACCATCTGTATTTGGCCGGAGAGTGGCAGGGATACTCATAAATAAACTCTTTGATTTCTTTCTTTATAATCAGAGCCAGGCCGCGGGCAACATTGAAGCCGTCTGACTTCTCGGCTCCCTTCGCCTTTTTCGCTACGTCAATATAATTATCGCCTATACAATATTGAGGGCCGATGTAATCGTTTTCATCCGCAAAATTTCTCCAGGCATTATTTACATCCACGATAACACCTTTTTCATCCAATAAAGCGATATTGGCAGGTAATGTATTGATGATGGCGGACATCCTTTCCGTCATTTCTTTTTGCTGGCGGTCGGCCAGTTTCTTTTGAGTTATGTCGCGGCCGGTGACACACATCCCGGTAATCTCATCGTTTTTCCTGACGGGGTTAAAACTGAAATTGATCCAGCTTTCGCTTCCGTCCGGCAATTTATAAAGCTGATCAAATTGTACCGTTTCCCCTGCGATGACACTTGCAAATACAGAGCTAAAAAATTCCACGTCCTTTTCTTCCACAAATTCAAAGATGCTGGTGCCCGGTGCCATCTCCTTGCCGGTAACGAACTTCATTCTTTCAATCGCAATGTTGTTAAATGTCTTTATATTACCATCAAGGTCGGTCAATAAAAAACCTTCCGAGGAATTTTCGAAGATGGCTTCCATGTTCTCCTGTGATTCCCGTAGCCTTGCCTCCGCTTTCTTTCTTTCAGATATGTCGATCGACAATATAAACAGGCCCTCCGGTACAGGTTGTATGCTCAGTTCAAAAAACCCAACGGTACCATCAGGGTATTGAAACTCATTGTCTATATGCCGGCTGACACGTTCATGCATGCATTGCCACAAGGTTTTGAATAGTGTCGTCTCTTCCACCCCCGGATACATCTCCATCAGCGTATGATTGATGAGTTGTTCTCGTGTAAATTTGCTCTGGAGCACTGCCGAATTATTTAAGTAGGTATAATGCCAGCCAAAATCGAGTATTTGTATCCCCTCCAGCATATTATCCATAGTGTACCTCAGTTGCTTTTCACTTTCGTATAACTTCATAGTTTTTTCCATCACTCTTTGTTCCAGTTCATTGTTAATTTTATTTAAAGCATCTTCTGTTTTTTTGCTCCCGGTGATATCCCGTGCCAATATTAAATTACCGGTAACCCGGCCGTCTTCGTCAACAAGATGGCTGACTGTTGCCCAAACGTTTATCGGTTGTCCTATGGAATTATGATAAATCACTTCGCCATTCCAGTATCCTTCTTCCTGCAATAAGTATAGGATCCGTTGCCTTTCCACGACGGGATATTCCGCCTGTAAAAGCTCTACAATATCTTTACCTATGGCTTCGCTGCTTTTCCAGCCAAAGGTTATTTTTGCGCCTTTGTTCCACCGGGTGATGATAAAGTTGTTATCGGTAGATATTACCGGGTCGTGTATGTTGTTGGCGATGGTGGCCAGGAAGCGGATGCGTTCTTCGTCTTTTCTTTTTTCGGTAATGTCCCGGGTAAATTTTAAATATCCATAGTGGTCCCCGTTTTCATCAAACAGCGCGATGAAAGTGATGTCTGCAAAGAAGGCGGTTTTATCTTTTCTTAGCCTCCATCCCTTTGTTTCCAGTGATGTTTTTTCTAAAGCCAGTCTCAGGTTTCTCTGTGGGATACCTTTGGCGAGGTCCTCCTGAGTATAAAAAATATCTATAGGCTGTCCAATTACTTCATCCGCTGTATACCCCTTCATATTTTGCGCACCTTTGTTCCAGGTACAAACCTTTCCGTTAGTGTCAATCATGAAGATCGCGTAGTCCCTTACGTTGCTGACAGCTAGTTCGAAATTTTTTTCTTTACGCGCAATGGTCCTTTTAATTTTATATGTTGAAATATCCCTGCGGTAAACAAAAAAAAGTAGCAATAATAACGTTCCCAATAATAGTATAAGCCATAGAGAAACCTGTCCGGAGTCAATAGCAATTGGCAACCACGGTGCCCGACTGAAATAGGCAATCGTAAGAAGTAGCACCAGCAGTGCATTAAATATAAAAGCAATGCCTGCCAGCGAAATATTCGAACTTTTCATTGTAATTACATTTATTAAATGGCTGGTTCGACCCTGTCGAATTTATTCAATAAACAGTCTTCCGGGGTGGTAATTACAATATACCAATTTATGCAAAATTGGGGGTTCTGCAAAATATTATTTTCAAACCTTATTAACCGATAATCGATCTTATCGCAGGTGCCATCGGCCCCGAATTTCACAGCTACATTCTCCCGGATTTATTAATGATCTATTATTGGTTTCTGGCTGTTTGCCATGTGAACTCACATGGTAAACAGGAACAAGTCCATAAGAAAATAATAATGAATTGGCCGGGAGTTGGTAATGTGGCAAATTACTCCGGGAGGAAGTAACTTTTAGAAATGAAGATGTTGGAAATATTGGCAGCGTAAAACTTTTCACTGGCACACACGCACCAGCACAATGCCGGGCCGTATATCCATCGGTTAAGTAAGGTGGCCGTTCAGCAAAGTTGTATCAGGCGCCCGTTTTCAAATCAGGAACATGGTTAGGTTTAAATGAAATGTCTCATAATATTATTTTGCAAAGGGCGATTTCGTCATATTTAATATTTTTATTTTGCCAAACGATGAAAGCTTCGTATTTATCGTTTAAGGCCTGCCGTAAACATGTTTGGGCCAGTGAAAGAGATTTGGAAGAATTGAGGGATTAGATTAGATTTAGGATTACAAACTAAACAACTCTCAAGCTTATGGGAATTTTTAACTTCATGAAAGGCCGTCCTAAATCCGGCTCTCACCAAAAGGGATCATTTGAGACTACTTCAGTGAGTCTTCCGCAAATAATGCAATTTTCTTTCCTGGATAAATATAAATTGAGCGCTGATAATATGCTCGTTTTTACGGGCGGTCTTTTAAATTCAAATGATCAAATTGAGTCAGGTAAGAAACTAACTATTTCCGCAACCCAAAAGCATCCTGCATTTTCTTTAGAACTTAACGGGCCACACTGGCAAACTGCTCATGGGCTAAGTTCAATTGCCATAAAATTCAATTCACCTGAGGAAAGGGAAACGCTGGCATGCTGTGACTTTTCAAATGAAACGTTTTATATTGAAAAATAGGCAATACAATTTTCAGATGCATTTTTAATTTTTCACAATGTTGCCGAAGCATCCGTTTGTATGCTTCAAAAAGTGGCATACAACATCTGTCGCCATCAATATGCTGTTTATTGTTTTTGACAATTAATCCTGATTAAAATTGGTCAATGACATATTCAGGATATGCCGGCTACTACGGCAATGCAATTAAGGCAGGCGCAAACGAATTATCTTTACCGGAAGATTATCAATATGGCTATTGCCGGCAAGAAATTGGAAATCCATTTGGGCATCTCCGGTTAATACAGAAAAAAAATTTGATAATACTACGATGAACAATCAAACAACTTTACAGAAAGTATTCCATTTCTTCCTGACGAAGATGGTGGTGGGCATCGCCGTCATTATTGGTTTAGTGGCACTGGTAGAATCATTCCGGTCTTTCCTGCTCGACAAAACAAATTTACCTGTTGATATCAAAGCAATAATTACATCAATATTGGAGGCAGCTATCACCGTGGCAGCATACATTGTTCTTTACAGATGGTATGAGAAAAGGCAAATTCATGAATTAAGCCGGGAGACATTTGTGAATAATACCATTGCAGGCTCACTCACGGGCATTTTATTGCAGGCACTTTTTATTTTGGTTATTTATGTCGCGGGCACTTATTCAGTTGTTCATGTCAATCCTGCTTCGACACTGCTTGCGCCTTTGGCATTTGCTTTAATGGCAGGGTTTGTAGCTGAAATCATAATAATAGGTATTGTATTTCGTTTGCTGGAGAAGCAAACAGGAACTACAATTGCATTAATTATTTTTATCGTGTTGTTTGCCATTTTGCATGTAAACACAAAAGGAGCGACCGTTATATCTGTTAGTGCAACGGCCATGCAGGCCGGCTTTATGCTTCCTGCAGCTTATGTGTTTAGCCGTAGTTTATGGCTTCCTGTGTTCATACATTTTGGTTGGGACTTTGCAGAGCCAGGCATTTTTGGTGCAACTAATCCAAGTACTTCACTCAACCACGGTTTGCTCACGAGTAAAATTGAGGGTAATTCTTTATTAACCGGTGGTGAAACAGGGCCACAAGACTCACTGACATCATTATTACTTTGTTTGCTTTTGGGAATTATTTTTTTAGCATTAGCAAAACAAAAAAATAATATTATAGAATTACAAAGGCGAAAAACCGGCTCCATTGTAAAGTGATTGATGAGCCGCTGTTCATGCACACTTTCGCACGAGCAGGCTGCAAGAAGCTTGCATCAGCATCTGTTGCCGCCAATACTCTGTTTATTGTTTTAAATAGTAATTATAATAAGATTGGCTACGAAATGCTTGCACGGGTTTATCCGGTTAATTATTTAAAAATTTAGAAACAACCAGTGAACTAAATTTTTCATGTCAGACGCAGCATCAATTAATGCGCATATTCGTTCTACTCTAAGATTTTATTTCTTAATTGTGACACAGAATTCGCTTTCTTTATTTACCACCATCCCATTCGTTATTGCTTCTGTTTACATCAGGTAATACATTTCCCGGATCGAGTACTACCTTATCAATTTTGCTTGTGGAAGGATATCTAAATGTCCAGGTACCCCCACGATGCCAAATTTCTACAGGTTTCTGTATTACTGATGATTCGCCGTTTTCCTGCACCACTTTTATAATGACAGGCATGATCATTTTGCCATTGTTTACAATCGTAATCAGCGATCCTTTGGAAGGATCATCGTCAACATAAGTTACCGCAGTAACTGCCTGGTCCAGCTTCCATGTAGTAAAAAACCATTCTTTCCAAAACCAGTTTAAGTTTTCGCCGGCAGCATTGTTGATACAATGAAAAAGGTCATAGGGAGTCGGATGTTTGAACGCCCATGCTTCTGTGTATTTCCTGAAAGCGTAGTCAAAGCGCTCTTTACCAACCACCACCGTGCGCAACAGGTTGAGCCCGTAAGCGGTCTTGCCATAGAACTGGTAATGTTGTGCTTCATCCATCGCGTCTGACACTGTCATCAGCGGATCTTTATATTGCGTGAACTGCAAATCCCGTGAGGCAAAAAAAGTTTTATCAAAATATGCAGGTGCATTTATATATTCACCATTGTTAAAAAGATCGGTAGCGATATAATTGATATATGTGTTAAGCCCTTCATCCTGCCACATGTATTTTCTTTCGTTACTGCCTACGATCATCGGGAACCAGTTGTGCCCGATCTCGTGTGCTATTAAAAACCACAAGCGTGCCTTCACTTCTTTATAATTATTAAAGATCATTCCCGGATACTCCATTCCGCCTGTGATACCACCGCTGCTAACTGCAACATTCCATGGATATTCGAAAAAGTTTTTAGAATAAATTTCTATACTGGCTTTTAAATACTCTGTTGACCTTGACCATGCGGTGTCACCTTTGCTTTCTACCGGGTAGCACGACATTGCAAGCGCTTTGCGACCCGAAGGCAAATAAATTTTCGCAGCATCCCATATCATGGCTTTGCCTGCTGCCCACGCAACATCTCTTGTGTGCTTCATAGAAAAATGCCAGGTAAGATCTCCCTTTGTTGTGGGACGTGTAGAAGCTTTCCCCGCTTCATCCGTACCAATGATCGTAACAGTCTTATCGCTTTTTGTGGCAAGAGCAAGCCTTTTAATCTCTTCAGCGGTTAATACTTCATTTGCATTTTGCAAATCGCCCGAGCCATATACGATCATATCTGCAGGTGCCGTAATGTAATATTCATAATTGCCATAGTCGCAATAAAATTCTCCCAGTCCCATGTACGGCAGCGTATTCCAACCTTCCACATCATCGTATACACACATGCGCGGATACCATTGCCCTATTTGATACACCACACCTTCTTTGGTGTACTGCCTTCCAAAACGGCCCGCTCCATCTATCGGTATGATAAAACTGAAACTCATTTTTATAGTTACATGGTCACCTTTGGGCTGCATCGGGGTTTGCAGGCGAACCTGCATCCTGGTATCCGTGATGAGAGGCTCTACAGTATAGGTTTTGCCATCCTGTGTTATGGTTACGTTAGTAATACGATACCCGCCATTGGGATTGCCCAGCACTTCAAACGCATCGCCCGGATAGCGTGTGGCTGCAACAGACCTGGATGAAGGCTTAAAAATATTTTGATCCAGCTGAAGCCAGAGATAGTCCAGCTGATCGGGACTATTATTGGTATAAGTAATGGCGACATCACCTGTTACTGAAGTATCTTTTTCACTTAAAGTAGCATGTATCAGATAACCGGCATCGTTTTGCCAATACATGGGCCCGGGCACTCCCTTTGCAGATCTAAAGGCATTACCCGGAGGCGGATCAAAAGTTTCAGTAAAAAAATCATGTGGGTCATACGACGATGTATTTTCATTTTGTGCATACAAAGAACAAACGCAGAATAAAGAAATGAAGAATAACAGAACTTGTTTCATGGCTGAAGTTTAATTTTTTTGAAGTTACGTGTTAGTTCAGAAATTGAAAATTGAAAGTCGCATCTGCCATAATTGAGAAAAAATGATTGAGCGGGATACCGGTAATTGGTTTACGAGTTGATGAGTTGGGGCCGCCGGCGATGCATAGGTAAACAAAGTGAACCGAACAATTTTTAAAGACCATGAAGGTTTCAGAAAAGCTTCATGGTCTTGTCAGCTAAATTTTTTATTCATTCTTTTGCTCACCAAGCCACGCAACTTTTTGCTCGGACTGATGTGGCTGGCCAATAATGTCTTTATAGAGTTCTGGACGACGTGCGTTAATATAGCGATGTGCGCCTGCCTGTATTAATTTTTCCGGAGTGATGGTGGCGGTAGCAAAATTATCATCTAACGAACGGCATTCTGCAAGGATATCGCCAAAGGGATCAATGATCATGGAGCATCCATTTTTCAATTGATCATCATCCATACCGATGGCGTTGGAAAAGACAACATAAATGCCATTGTCGTAAGCACGCGCGGGCAACCACTTCATCAACCAATCCCTGCCTTTCATTCCGTCGAATTCCAATCGTAAAGAAGTGGGATCAGCTTCGCGATTGTACCAAAGCTTTGGATCAACGAAACCAGCGCCGGGCCTGGGCGACGGTGTGCACATAGTAATGTGTGGCATGAAAATTATTTGTGCACCCAACAAAGTAGTGGCACGGACATTTTCAATGATGTTATTGTCGTAACAAATAAGGATTCCACATTTCCATCCATTAATTTCAAAGATGCAATATTCATTTCCCGGCGTTAAATACGGATTAATGAACGGATGAAGTTTGCGATATTTGGCTACCAAACCGTTCTTATCGACACCTACATAGGCTTTGTAAATTTTATTGTCTTTATCTTTTTCAAAAAGCCCCGCTAATACAACGATGTTATACTTCGCGGCAATTTCCGTGAGCCTGTCAATACTTTTTTCACCGGGAATAAATTCTGCGAGATCAAGCATTTGTTCTTTGGAAAGTCTTCGTGCAAAGGTGTAACCGGTAATGGAGCATTCGTGAAAGGCGATTACAGCGGCACCTTCGCCGGCAGCTTTTTCAGCGAGCCTTTCGATAACTGAAAGATTGTACTCTTTGTCGCCGCTTTTGTGTTCAAACTGTGCAGTGGCTATTTTGAGATTGTCCATTTGCATTTGGAGTTTTGTAGATAATCATTGGTTTATTAAATATACATCGCGAATATGGATTGTCAACGATTTATGGTGTTTGGCCAGAATGATAACTTTTTATTTACCTGCCGTGGCTTTCCTTTCAACAGACTTAAAGTAAGTATACGAAAATACAACAGGCCATAGCGCAATGACGAGGACGATGCCCATCATCACAAAGAACTCTGCCTTTGCAGGAACGAGAAAACCCGTTATCGCGATGACAATGCCGCCGACAAACCAGAGCTTTCCGCCAAGCTGGTGTGTCTTCCGCCATGTTTCTTCATTCTCCAGTGTCCATGGAGTACGGATGCCTACGAAATAGTTAGGTTTAATGCTATGCATCATATTTCCCATGAAGGCAAAGAAAATTCCGATTATCACGGGTAGAAAGCCTCCCAACTTAATGGCTCCTGCTTTTGCAGCGTAAATGCCATAGCAACTGATGAGCGACATTAGAAGAACAACCGCAACGGCAATCTTATTAAATACTGTTGCAGAATATTTTGCTTTTTTCTTTGGGTCGATATTTGGTAAAAAGCGAATCAGCAGGTAAATTAAAATGCTGGTGCCCGCAAGGATGCAAGTTATCACCCACAGGAAAGATTTGTTACTGAAATCATTCGGCTGACCGTTAGTGCCAAAGTGGGTCGGCACTCTTTCCGGAAGACCATCATATATTTTCAGAAGGTACAGGCAAGGTAACACTACAACAAGTAATACCAGCAGTTCTGACACATGTAACTTCGGTTTCATTTTTTTTTCTTTTTTTTATTAAACTGCATCAGCCAACTGATCATTTCATCCATTACAGTTGTGTTGATGGAATAGTAAATATATTGTCCCTCTTTTACGGCAATCACCATTCCTGCGTGCTTCAGCAATTCGAGGTGATGCGACACACTGGGCCAGGTGATATGAAATTTTTCCGCAATTTCCCCTGCCGTCAGGTCTTTATCTTTCAACAGTTCCAGTATAGCCCTCCGGGTAGGATCGTTCAACGCTTTAAAAACAAGGTTCACTTAAATTAGATATTTAGACAAATATCTAAATATTTTTTTGGAAAGAAAAATAATACCTGCTGTTCTGTTGAGTTGTAAATACCTCTTGTAAAAAACTTTATTTAATTTAATATGTTTTTCTTGAGGTAAGGGATATTTCGTTACCGAAGAGGTCAACAGTTCCTTTTCCCTTGGTTAGTTCATTCATTATTGCTTCTTGTGATTTAATTCTACCATAAGAAACGATGTGCTTGAGAGAAATACCATCTTTCAAGAGTTCTTGTCCAATTAACTTACTTCGGTGGCACTCTTCTGGTTTTGATTCATTGCACATGATTGCAAGGCGAACCCTTTTTCATTTGCGTCTGTCAGTCGTTTTAAGCCTTTTTTAAAAAATCTTTGTCTTTAATGAGGTCATAACAACTTCTGTCCTCTGGAAGTCCACCTAATGTATCTCCAACGAATATATATTCTATTCGGTAATTTTTTAATTCCAATTCAAGCGTCGCATGATTGAATTGAGGATTCCATTTGGAAAATGGTATAAACCGGATATCGAGAAGATATTCAATGTCAAAAAAGTTCAACTCAGCTATAAAATCCTCAATCTTCCTGTTTCCATACCCTATTGAACATATTGTTGCTTCTGTCATATTTACAATTTAGAAAATCTTTCCTCGTTTATTTTCAAATACTTCACAACATATAAATTTGCGACACAATATTCCCAAATTCAAATATGCTCCGATTGCTACTCCAGACGTGAAAGCTTTAACCATACATTTCCTTCCTATCACAGCCCTCAATCCTCTATTTTTGCGGCATGCAAAAACCGGTATTGGTAATAAAATTGGGTACGGCTGTTATTTCGGATGAAAAAGGTATCCATCATAATGTGATAAAGAAAGTGGCATCGGAAGTAGCACTGCTTTCGGAGAAATATAATGTGGTGCTGGTTTCCAGTGGTGCAGTGGGCAGCGGGAAAAAGTTGTTGCGGCAGTATAAAGGCTCATTAACCGAACGCAAGGCTGCCGCTGCTGTTGGCAATCCTATCCTCATCATGCTGTACCAAAAATATTTTGAAGTCTACAACATTCCGGTGGCGCAGGCTTTGTGCGAACGGCATCACTTTTCCAATCGCATGCAATTTCTCCAACTGAAAGACACATTCGATACTTTCTGGCAAAATGGTATTGTACCCATCGTAAATGAAAATGACCTGGTAAGTAATGTGGAGCTGAAGTTTTCTGACAATGATGAGCTGGCAACATTAATCGCAGTTGGCTTTAACGCAGCAGCTATGATCATATGTACTTCCGTCGGCGGCTTTTTGAATAATGAAAAAAAAATTATTCCGCAGGTTGAAAAGGTAGATAATAAGATCTCGGGTTTTGTAAAAACAGGTAAAACCAATGTTGGATTGGGTGGAATGGTATCTAAACTTACATTTACCAGGCTTGCCAATTCACTCGGCATAAAAGTGATTATTTGCGGATTGTCGGCTGATGCGCCTTTCAGGGAAGCATTGCAGGGAACCAACGGAACCACATTCAAGGCGCAATCTTCCAACCTGAAAGCAAGGCAAAAATGGCTGGCAAGCGGCAGCATTACATTAGGCAGCATCGTGATGGATAAGGGAGCAGTAAAGGCTTTGCATCAGCGGAAAAGTTTATTGACGGTTGGTATAAAAGATGTTCATGGTAAATTTGCGGCAGGAGAAGTAGTGCAACTGATGGATGAAGAAGAACAAATAATTGGTGTGGCCAAAGTGAAACTCGCAGCCAAAGCCATCCAGGATAACATTTCAGTAAAAAATGTGGTGGCCGCTCACGCAGATGACATTGTTGTATTTTAAAAAAAGAAAATGAGTTCCATTTTATCATTGATAAAAAAAACACACACAGCTTCGGTTCAACTGCGCAGAATAGATGATAAGCACATTCAAAAGGTGCTGCTGACACTTGCCGATGCGCTTGAGAAAAACATGGCGCGAATCCTGGACGCAAATGCAAAAGATCTTTCGAAACAGGATGCCGGTAATCCGCGGAATGACCGGCTGATGCTGAATGAACAAAGAGTCATCAATATTGCCAATGCTATCCGGAACGTAAGTAAACTACCCGATCCCTGCGGAAAAGTTTTGGAAAAAAGGACTTTGGATAATGGATTGCTGTTAGAAAAGATTTCTGTGCCGTTAGGTGTTGTTGGCGCCATTTATGAATCCCGACCTAATGTAACATTTGATATTGCTGCATTATGCCTGCGCAGTCATAATGCATGCGTGCTGAAAGGAAGCATTGATGCGGATGAAACCAACAAGGTAGCAGTGCATATAATTAAGCATTCACTGAAAGAAAATAATATCGACGAAGACGTGGTAATGCTATTGCCGCCTGAAAGAGACACCGTACAGGAATTATTTACTGCAACAAAATATGTGGATGTATTGATTCCCCGCGGCTCCGATGGCCTGATTCAATATGTAAGGAAAAATAGTCTGGTTCCTGTAATCGAAACCGGCGCCGGTGTTTGCCATGTGTACGTAGAGAAAGATGCCGATTTAAAAAAGGCAGTAGATATTGTGGTAAATGCAAAAGTGTCCCGCCCTTCTGTCTGTAATGCAGCAGATGCTATTCTTGTCGATAAACTTATTGCAAAAGATTTTTTGAAGGAATTGCAACCTGCCTTTAACAAATATGATGTAGAAATTTTTGCAGATGCATCTGCATATGATCTGCTGAAAGATTATCCTCATTTACAGAGAGCTTCACCTGAAGATTTTGGGCGTGAATTTTTAAGTTTAAAATGCGCGGTAAAAGTTGTGGACAATATTGACGAAGCTTTGAGGCACATTGCAGAATATTCCACCAAACATTCGGAAGCAATTGTTTCTGAAAATAAAAATCAGTGTGAACGATTTTTGCAGGAAGTGGATGCGGCGGCAGTTTATTCCAACGCTTCCACAAGATTTACGGATGGTGAAGAATTTGGATTAGGCGCAGAGATTGGCATTTCCACGCAAAAGTTGCATGCAAGGGGCCCGTTTGCACTGGAAAAGCTGGTTACCGAAAAATGGGTAGTAAGAGGTGAGGGCCAGGTGAGATAATAGTTTACTAACGGATACGGGTGTACGAAGAATAATTGCCTGCGATAAATGAGCCTTTTCAAACTGTATATTCATTTTATAATCTTCATAAATATTTCTCATGAAAATTATTCTTACGGCTTTATTGGGGTTGGTTGCCGGCACTGCACAATCCCAACTGCCATCGCCTGATGTTATCAATACCCCAAAGGGTAATGTAACCGTACAACCCGTATTTCATGCATCACTGGTGCTGGAGTTTAATAATATCAACATCTATGTAGATCCAATTAACGGTGCGGACACTTATAAGAATATGAAAAAGCCCGATCTCGTATTGATTACACATACTCACGGCGATCATTTTGATATGAAAACATTGAAAGGGCTTGACCTTTCCAATGCAACTTTTGTGGTACCGCAGTCGGTTGCAGACAAAATGCCGGCTGAATGGAAAGATAAGATTGTGGTGCTTCGTAATGATGAAAAAACGGAACAACACGGCATCGCAATTACCGCTGTTGCTATGTATAATATGCCGGGCGACCCTACAGTACATCATCCTAAAGGCAAGGGCAATGGATATGTACTGAACTTCGGCGGAAAAAGATTCTATATCTCGGGAGATACAGAAGCTACCCCGGAAATGCGCGGTTTAAAAGATATTGATGTGGCTTTTGTTTGTATGAACCTTCCCTACACTATGGATGTAGAAGAAGCTGCCAGCGGAGTGTTGGCATTTAAGCCGAAGATCGTTTATCCTTATCATTACCGCACACCCAACGGTTTTAGTGATGCAGAGAAGTTTAAATCACTGGTCAATAAAGGAGATCCTGCAATTGATGTGCGGTTGAGAAACTGGTATACCGCTAATAAATGATTGAGTTTCTAATTAATGGGGCCTGTAAACTACAGCTAATCAGCGATATAACAGTGTAGGATACACGAAAATTTATTTTTCAATAAATCTCATCAGGATGGCGGGCGATGCTTATAACTTTCGCCGGTGTTTGTTACCTTTATGCTCCCAATTTTACGATTGTTATGCGATTGCGTTTTCTTTTTATTTTTTTCCTGTTCCTTTTCCGGAGCGGTTTCTCGCAAACTGCTGATTCCAATCTCACTGCTATTGCCAACCGGTTAATTCAAAATATTGATAAGGAAGATAAGGAAGAGATCCTTTTAAATACGGACAGGAAAATTTATGTTGCCGGCGAGGAAGTTTATTTTAAAGCATATCTTATCGATTCAATTCATCAATATCTTCAAACCAGTCCACAAAAATTGTTTGTCGACATAGTAGATGATAAAGACAATATAATTCAGCAGTTGACTTTAAATAGTTCAACGCTGAAAACAAGCGGTAGCTTCTTATTACCTGACTCATTAAAGGAGGGATACTATTGGCTGCGTGCTTATACGCGGCCAATGGTGACGCATCACCTCAGTGACATCGCAGTCGTTCCGGTTTTTGTGATCAATACTCTTTTTAAAGATAATCACCACTTCAGAAATAATATGAGGGTAGCAGGCAACAAACCTCTGGTAGAATTATTTCCCGAAGGAGGGGGGGTAATATCCGGCTTGAATTCCACGGTGGCCGTCAAAGTGACCAATGGACAAGGTTCGCCCATGCAAGTGGGAGGCATAGTGAAAGACAACAGAGATTCTGTGGTGACAAGGTTTACAACCAACCAATATGGTCTTGCCAGATTCTCTTATGAACCTGTCTGGTTTCTCAGATACAGGATATTGTTGCAGGAAGGAAACGCGTACGACTCTGTTGCTGCATTGCCACGAACAAATTTTTTTGCCGGCCAACTGGCAATAACAAAGCAAGACTCAAATTATGCCACAGCAAGAGTGGCGCTGGAAGATTCGATTTACGCTAAAGATTTCACTACTTATTTGCTGGCAGTGAGTGGTGACAGTATTTGTTTTGCGAGTGTGGGCCACGGAATGTACAATGTGAATATACCGCTGACGAAATTTCCACCGGGCGTCGCGACATTGTATTTATTTGACAGTAAAGACAAATTACTGAGTAGTCGTTTTATTTATATCAGAAAAGAAAATTATCATTTGCAGGTTTCATCTGACAAAAAAAATTATGCTGCAAGGGAAAAAGTAAAACTGGACCTTGCAGTAACCGATGCAAATAATCAACCCGAAATGGCAGTTCTCAATTTATCCGTGACTGATAAAAATATAGCCGATGCAGATTTGAATTTTTCACGGCCTGATACTTTGCAATCCCTTCCGCCAGGTGATGTCGATTTAATAATGCTGGCACAAAAGCAAAGAAATAATCCATTGAATTATACAGTTGCTGAATCGTGGAAGAATGATGAAGACACAGGCTTTATAATAAAAGGGCAGATCGTAAATGCCAAAAACATTCCTGTGCCTGAAGGCGTGATCACCATTCTTGCCAATAAACCTGCCCAGATTGTGGAACTGGACACTTCTGATGAAAACGGTAATTTTAAATTTCAACTTCCATCTTTTAATGGTAAGATTTTCTTTACTTATCAGTTGAGCAACCTGGATGGAAAGCGAATAGATAATTACCATGCAGTTTTTGACACGGCATCAATGATGCATTTCTCCACTCCACCTGATTTAAAAACTATCTTTCCCCTGAACGGTTTACTTAAATCAGCAAAATATTACTCTATGAATTCAGATTCTGCAAATTTGCTTTCAAAAGGGCAATTGCTGAAACCCGTTACTGTGAAAAGGACTGATGGAGATAATTTTGATTTGAAAAAAAGAATAAGCAGGTTTTCGCATGTTATTACAAGAGATATGATTGGAGATGGTCCGGGCAGAACAGGATACGCTTTACTCAACGTTCCGGGCGTGAGGCTAATAGGCGGTTACCTTATTGTAATGGCGCCGAATGATCCGTCCGGTGTTTCTGCCAATGACGAACCTTTATTGGTAATTGATGGTGTGGAAATAGATCACCCACCAGCAAATTCTCTTGAACCAAGCCCTGTTCTAGGTTACGTGAATTCTTTGCCATCTGCGACAATTGATTCAATAGAGGTATTAACCGGGCCTGAAGCTGCCGTATACGGAATGGACGGGGCAAGGGGTGTGATCGCGATTACGACAGGAGGGAATACCGGTAGTAATTTGCAGTCAATACCGGCTTTGAAAAGCTTTGTGGCTGACGGCTTTTCTACCGACCAGCCATTTGCAACACCGGATTATTCTAACTGGCGGGCGAAACATGAAAAATCGCCGGATGAGCGAAGAACCATTTATTGGGACTGTAACATAGTCACAGATAAAAACGGGAAGGCTTCTGTTGAATTTTATTCGGCAGATCCTTCAACAACGTATGTTGGCATTATTAATGGTATAAGTACAAAAGGAGATAAGATATTTCAAACATTTACTTTGAAAAGGAATTAGCGAATTAAAAAAAGGAGGAATAATTCCTGTTACATTTTACTATTACCACACTTTCTTATATTTTGAAAGATTGACCAACAGCACTCCCGACAAAATGACCAGCAGAGAAATGATCTGTATACTGTTAGTCTTTTGATGTAAGATGATCCAGCCAAGAAATATAGCAACAGCGGGGTTCACATACGCATAAGTACTCACAATCGCCGGAGGTCGTACCTGCAATAGCCACACATACGCAATGAAACCGATGAGTGAACCAAAAGTAATAAGATAAAGCATGGCCTCAATAGAATGCGGCGTGATTTGACTCCAGGAAAAATGGTTGTACTCACCCGATAATAAAGAAATTGTAAATGCAAACAAGCCCGCTGCCATCATTTGAATGCTGGCCTTGATGCTGGTCGTTCCGCTGCTAACTGCATATTTTGAATAAAGAGAACCTGCAGACCATAATACCGTTCCTGCTGCAAGTACAAAAAAACTTATAAGTTGAATATGGCTTCCCTGCAGGTCAATAGAACCTTTGCTGAGAGATAATAGTACAATTCCGGCAAGGCCCACGATGAGCCCGGTAATAATAAACTTGTCGGAGAAATTTTTTTTCCAATGTTTTTTGTCAAGTATCACAAACCAAAATGGTGTGGCGGCAACGATGATAGAGCAAAGACCTGCAGGCAGATATTGTTCTGACCAGATAAGTGCAGTGGTGCCACAGAATAACATGAGTACCCCGGCAAAGGCATTTCTCATGACAGAAGAAACACGAGGTGTTTTTTGCCCCCTCGCGATGCACCATATATATAAAATGAATCCCGCTGCAAAAAAGCGAATCGCGGCCATCAAAAATGGAGGTGTACTTTCAATGGCAATCGCAATGGCAATGTAGGTAGAGCCCCAGAAAATATAAACGGCAGCAAATGCTGTAACCACTGATAATTTGGACGGTTCATTTGCAGCCGGTAATGATTGCATTTATGCGATTTGGTGTGGGAAGATAAGGAAAATGCCCGTTTCGATATATCGCACCGGTAAGTGAACCACGTACTAACTGACGCACCGGCGGAAGATCTTATAGAAAAACTCTTTCAATCGATTTTCCTTAGAGCTACATAGGATATTTTGCTCTTGTGAACGAATATCAGCAGATCAAATTCCACGAAAAAAAAGAATTAAGGGGTTTTTGCTAAATATAAATTGAAAATTCATCTGCCATACCACTGCCATAATTACCATTCATAAATAAATAATGTAATGTTGTAATTCTCTTAACGGCACACACTTTTTATTTATCCTACTTTTGTGGCCCCAAATGTTGAGCGAATGGTGAAGAAATTACTACTCTTTCTTTTAATGTCTTCTTTTTTACGGGCCAGCGCCCAGGTTCCTGCCGGACCGGAAGGTAAGGGTGAAATATCCGGTAAGTTGATTGATTCAACTACCAATAGCCCCGTGCCTTATGCAACCATCACGTTGTATGAGAAAGGCAGTAAAAAACCAGTAAACGGCGCCCTGACGGATAAAGACGGCGCATTTAGCATTAAACATCTTGGCGATGGCATTTACAGGCTCACCATTGAGTCAATCAATCATACAAGCCGCACTTTAAATGATCTTGTTATTGAAAAATCCAATCCACACATTGCACTTAATAGTATACTGCTTGAACTAAAAGGTGTAAGTCTGCAAAATGTTACCATTAAAATGCCGACGAGACTGATAGAAAACAAGATCGATAAGATGGTATTCAATGCTGAAAAAGACATCACTTCTCAAACCGGCCAGGCAACAGATGTATTGAAAAAAGTGCCGATGGTGTCTGTGGATGTTGATGGCAATGTAGAATTGGCTGGAAGTTCCAATATACGTTTCCTTATTAACGGTAAACCTTCAGAGGCTTTCGGCAGTGATATTACCGATGTATTGCAGGCTATTCCTGCAAGCGAGATAAAGAGCATCGAAGTAATTACCAATCCCGGCGCCAAATATGATGCAGAAGGAACAGGGGGAATAATCAATATTATATTAAAAGACAACAGGGCAAAAGGAGTAAACGGAAATCTTTCGTTAACCGGCGGTACCCGGGAGGAGAATGGTTCTTTCAACTTCAATGCACGTAAGGGAACTTTTGGTGTGAATGCATACATGGGTGCACATTATCATGTACCAGTTGATGCACCAAGTTCTTCCGACAGGCTCACGATTGACACGATTGATAAAACGGATATTACACTTGACCAGGATGCAGTATCATCTCTGAAGAGACGTGGATTTCATTACGGACTTGGATTTGACTGGTCGCCGGACAAGAGAAATGATTTTAGCGGTTCTGTTCATTTTGGGAATTTCAGATTTGCCAGCAGCGGCTCCACCAATCAGCAACAGACTATTATTTCTCAGAGTGACGGATCATTGATCTCATCTATTGCTTCTGTAAACGACGTGAATCATATTTTTTCATTTCACAATACTGATGCATCACTTAATTACAAGAGAACTTTTGAAAAAGAAGATGAAGAACTGGACGTAGGTTTTAATACGAGCCATAACAATGATCATGGCAGTTCAAGCAATTTACAAAGCCTGATGCCTGAAGACTCTTTGTATTATGGCATTAATGGCCTGAATCCGGGAAAAGAAAATGAAACCGAGGTCAGGATTGATTATTCGGATCCTTTTAAAAGCGGTATTGTTTTCGGCACCGGTGGTAAAGTAACCTTCAGCGACATCATTAGCAATTCCAATATATCCAGTTTTCAGCCGGGTTCAAAGTTGTACGAATATAATGCAGCTTTATCAAATTATCTCGACTACAAGCAAAAGGTATATGCGTACTATAGCGAAGTGTCCTTTCCGGTAGGAAAGCTTTTTAATGCCAAGATCGGGGGCAGGTATGAGCGTACACAAGTGAATGCTTTTTATTCCAATGCCCAACAGCAAACACCTGCGAATGGATATAATACGTTCGTACCATCTATATTTCTTTCTAAAAACCTCAACGATAATGAAACAATCAAACTGAGTTATTCAAAAAGAATAGAGAGACCCGATTACCGCGATCTTAATCCATTTATCAATACAACGGATCCAAAAAATATTGAAGCCGGTAATCCTTATCTTGATCCTGAAATTGGCCATCGCATTGAATTTGGTTACAACCGCAATCTGACCAATGCAGGCTCATTTATGATATCTGCATTTTACCGGATAAATAATCACGACATACAACCTTACATCGTTTTCTATCCTTCTCTTACGGTAGGTGATTCTACCTACACGAATGTAAATGTAAGTACGCGACAAAATATCGGCGAAGAACACAACTTTGGCCTGGATATGTTTGTAGATCTGCATTTCACTGATAAACTTTCAGTGCGTTCTAATGGTTTCGCATTTTATCGTCATACTATTAATGCAATTGACCCCACGTACAATTACAATAGTTTCAACTATCGCATCAACATGAATGTTACTTATCAATTTGGAAAGAACCTCGTGGCAGAATTTTTCGGCCGTTTCAGATCGGCGCGGCATGAAGCACAAGGGAAGTATCCGTCGTTTACATCGTATGATATGGCTATACGCAAGCAATTCTGGAACAAGAAAGGGAGCATCGCCTTAACGGCAGTAAACCCTTTTGGCAAATATGTAAATCAACGTACAGAACTGTTTGGCCCCAACTTTACCATTAACGGATACCGGCAAATTCCTTTCCGCTCTTTTGGCATCAATTTCTCATGGAAATTTGGTAAACTGGAGTTTAAAAAGGATAAGGGAAATAATCTTCCGCAAGACAATAGCGGCGGAAATAACATGCCTGAAGAATAAAGAAATTTTCATTTCAGTTTCCTTAATCTGCTATCAAGCTTATTTTTGTGGCTATTAGGGTCAGAAGAGAAAACAATATTTTAACTGACCACCATCATTTTCCCCTTTCCACGCCAATGTTATATTTACACAGGAACCATGTACTATGTCAGGTGAAAAAAATTTTCATGAGAAACAGAGGCAAGCGCAATCTATACTGCGATACATGCAGATAATTGTTTTTGCAGGACTAATTCTATACTTCGGACGAATTCTTTTTATCCCATTGTTTTATGGATTGTTTATAGCGATTGTTTTATATCCCATTAGCAAATATCTCGAACGCAAACGCTGGCCAGGGAGCCTTGCTATTACAGTATGCCTGCTTATTGTAACGGTGCTGATCGCCGCTTTAATATTGCTGCTTGTCCTGGAAGTAAAAGCTTTTATGCGCGATCTTCCAGGCCTGCAGCCCCAATTGGAAAAAGGAGTACATGAGTTGCAAGCGTGGCTGGAAGATACATTCAACATCTCGATTGCATCGCAAGCGACATGGATTGATAATGCCCCGGCCGCCCTGAAAACCAATGCTGCCAATTTTTTACAGGGAACCCTGCAGACCACGATGAATACACTATTCATTGCTTTTATGATCCCGGTGTATACCGCGCTGTTTTTATATGGCCGTGGAATGTTTGTTCGCTTTTTGCAACAATTAACAGGTGAAAAATATAAAGATCAGTTACAGGTTATACTTTATAAAACGGTACATACCTATCATCGGTATATCAGGGGCATGATTCTCGTATATATCATAGTAGGCATATTGAATAGCATCGGTCTTTTAGCACTGGGCGTCAAACATGCAATTTTATTTGGAATGCTCACTGCCATCATGACCATCATTCCTTACATCGGAATCATAATAAGCGCATTATTGCCGATATCACTGGCCTGGATCACAACAGGGTCGGTGTGGATCCCACTGGCCATTGTTGCTGTATTTGTTTTTGTACAATACCTCGAAGCAAACGTAATATTTCCAAACGTAGTGGGGGCACAGTTGAACGTGAACACCTGGGCGACACTGATTTCCATAATTGCAGGAGGTATTATCTGGGGAGTTTCCGGGATGATCTTATTTATTCCTTTTGTAGCCATTTTAAAAATAATATCGGATCATGTAGAAGAGTGGAAGCCGTTACAGATACTGTTGAGTCGTACGTCGCAGGATAAACCATGATGTACTGATGAGTCGGAGATTGTTGAACAAAAATTTTAAATGTGCTTTCATCTGACTTCAATACGATACCATTTCATCATCTCAATATTGATGGTTCTTTTGAGCAATTGCACTCATCGCAAGATGGCCTTTCTGAAGAGGAAGCAGCACAACGACTACATCAGTTTGGCGCAAACGAACTTTTGGGAAAAAAAGAAAAGCCATGGTGGCTATTGTTGATTAACCAGTTTGCGGATTTTATGATCCTGTTGCTGCTTGTTGCAGCAATAGTATCGGGGTTTGTAGGTGAAATTACAGATACTATTATCATTATCATTCTCGTGCTGCTAAATGCTCTCATTGGTTTCTCGCAGGAGTACAAGGCAAGAAATGCGGTAAAGGCGTTGAAGAAAATGGCTGCACTCAACGCTATTGTAATGCGCGAAGAGCAGGTACTGATCATTCCCTCATCTCAACTGGTACCCGGCGATATTTTGTTGCTTGATGCCGGCAATGTCGTTGCCGCAGATGCCCGCCTGGTAGCCGCTTCGCAATTGTGTATACAGGAATCTTCGCTTACCGGGGAAGCGGCAGAAGTAGAAAAAAATGAAAACGTATTGATTGATGTTGATGCTGCTTTAGGCGACCGGATAAACATGGTTTACAAGGGAACGTTTATTACGAAGGGTAATGGAAAAGCTGTTGTAACCGCAACAGGAATGAAAACAGAATTGGGACGAATTGCAGAATTGCTAGGAGAAGAAGAGACACTTACGCCATTGCAAAAAAGAATGAAAAAATTCAGCAAACAGCTTTCCGTAATCATTCTTATTGTATGTGCTGTGATATTTATCGTGGACTGGTTGCGTGGTGGCCAAGTGATGCTAATGTTACTTACAGCAATATCACTGGCAGTAGCGGCTATTCCTGAAGCACTACCATCGATAATCACCATTGCCTTGTCGTTCGGCGCCAAAAAGATGGCCAGGCAAAATGCATTAGTAAAAAAATTGCCTGCAGTGGAAACATTGGGTGCAGTTACCTACATCTGCTCAGACAAAACCGGAACGCTTACGCAAAACAAAATGCAGGTAGTGAAAGTATACTGTAACGGGAAGTTGTATGACGCAAAAGATATTAACGAAGACTCGTGCGGGCAATGGCCTCTTATTATTTGCGCGTTGAACAATACCATCCTTGAAACGAAAGGTGAGGATATTATGGGAGGCTCCACCGAAACAGCATTGTATCATTTTGCACTCAAAAAAAATTATCAAAAACTCAACCTGCTGCAACGATTTCCCCTGATCCATGTTTTGCCTTTTGATGCAGAAAGAAAATGCATGACTACTGTTCACAGCTTTGATCACGGGTTTATTTCATTCACAAAAGGGGCGCCGGATCTGATTCTTGCAGAAATTGTTTTCGAAAATGATGCAGAAAGAACAAACGTTGACGAAGCTGTTGAATTGATGGCCTCTGAAGGATTGCGTGCCATTGCGTTAGCGCTTCATAAATGGAAAGAACTCCCGGCAACATTTGCTGACAGTGTTCTTGAACAGAATATGACATTTGTTGCGTTGGCGGGTATCGCCGATCCATTGCGGCCCGAAAGCCGGACTGCTGTTGAGTTGTGTAAAACAGCAGGCATAAAACCTATTATGATCACCGGCGATCATGCGCTTACCGCAAGAATGATCGCCACGCAAACGGGTATTTTAAATAACCCCGGAGATGTGTTAATCACTTCATCACAATTAATGCACATGAGTGATGACGCGTTGAAGAATGAAATTGAACGGATCAAAGTGATGGCAAGAGTTACACCTGAACAAAAATTGCGCATTGTAAAAATCCTGCAGCAAAAAGGGGAAGTGGTTGCCATGACAGGTGACGGCGTGAATGATGCGCCGGCATTACAATTAGCCGACATTGGTGTTGCTATGGGCATTAATGGAACAGATGTTTCCAAGGAAGCCGCAGATATGATATTGCTCGATGATAATTTTAATACAATTGTAAAAGCAGTAAAAGAAGGTCGTCGCATATTTGATAATATCCGGAAATTTATCCGCTATATTATGACGAGCAATGCCGGCGAAGTATGGACCATTTTCCTGGCGCCGTTTTTTGGCTTACCGGTTCCTTTGCTGCCCATTCATATTTTATGGATCAACCTGGTGACGGATGGCTTGCCCGGTCTGGCACTCGCAACGGAACGTGCGGAGAAAGGAATCATGCAACGACCACCACGGCCTGTCAACGAAAATATTTTTTCGGGTGGAATGGGTTGGCAGATCCTGTGGGCTGGTTTTTTGTTGGGAGCCGTCAGCATTGCCACGCAGGCACTGGCCATTCATTACAACAGCGGGCACTGGCAAACGATGGTGTTTACGGTGTTATGCCTGAATCAACTCGGCAATGCAATGGCAATGCGTTCGGAAACAGCTTCTGCATTTCAGTTAGGTCCCTTCTCCAATAAATTTATGTTCTATGCTATTACGGCAACAGTAGTTCTCCAGTTGGCAGTCATCTATATTCCGGTGATGAATGCTATTTTTAAAACACAACCATTAGCGACAAATGAATTGCTGTTGACGATACTTTTATCGTCTGTAACTTTTGTTGCTATTGAGATAGAGAAATTGGTGAGGAGGTATTCGAAAAGGAAATGATTGGCGTTTTCAGAGAAGCGTTAATCCAAAGTCCCTATTTCACTTATGATTTTTTCATTTACTAAAACTGCTTCAAATAACTCACCTTGAAAATCTCATGATCTTCCGTTTGCTTCAATAGCTGGCTGTTATAAGAACCACCATGATTAAAAATTAAATAAATGTAGGAAAGTGGTTGGTACTCCCATGAAAAACGGATGTAATAACTGTCGGAATTATCCACCGAATTCTTTTGATAGAAACCTGTTAACTGTATGCGCGGATTTAATGCCAATCGTCCTTGTATAATATACAGATCCACTTTCTCACTGGTTTTATTTTCTCCCACTTTTATAAAATGATTCCGGTTGAGCTCAGCCAGTATCGATATATGTGGTATCGGCGCAAACTGCACGTTCCAGTTTGCATTAATCAGTCTGCCATTGAAATAGCCACCCCACCGGTATTCACCGCCAACGCTAATAATTTGCGATGGATCTGTGGTATAAAAAATATCGTTTATCCAGAAATTATATTTACCCGGCGAAATGGTAACATTCAGCGGAGTAAACGGCTGAGTAATATTTTGGTAAGAAGGATAAATGCCATAGCCCAAATAAGCGCCATTTTGAAAATTGAACCAGATGGGCCAAAAATATAAAGTGCGTTCAATAGATTTTCCTGTAGATGCCTGCCAGTAAAACTCAGGGATAAAGCCTGGTTCAAAGGAGCGCAATATTTTTTTAAACGGTAAATCTTTTCCGCGATAATACCAGTTGAAGCCTGGTGTGGTGCCTACTACATCTGTGCGGGAAATAAATCCCATTTGCGGATCAAAATTTTTGGTAACAACAGATTGCGTGAGCCAGAATTTGTGATGATCAGTGGTATTATAGTACTGCACCATCCCCGCAAATCCTTGTATGTTCGTGTTGGTAGTAACCGTGTGCGTGAATATGGCATTGATCGATTGCGATTCACTCAAACGAAGAAAACCATCGACAGTACTTTCAATATTGGAACCTGCAGGCGTATTTTTTACTGTAAATAATCCGCCAACACGATTTTCGTTACCAAAATTTTGTGAGTATCTCCCAACAAAAAAATTAGTTGCCGGGCTGTTATCTGTTCCCTTTTGCCGCATCACCAAAGCGCCGTAATTTCTTTTATTAGCACGATTCACAAACCTTGCACCCGCTACAATCGGGATCGGGTTACCTGCAGTATCCAGTCCAATCGTTCTGCTGAAGAAAGGTTGTAAATGCATCGAACCCCCGGATTGATCGGAGGCCATTTGTATTGCAGGACTAAACAATGAAGCATTCTCCAAAAAGAATTGCCTCTTCTCGGGGAAGAAAACGGAAAAGCGGGTGATGTTGTTTACCTGTAGGTCTGCATCGGCTTGCGCAAAATCTGTATTGACCGTTGCGTCCAACACAGCATTCGTGTTGATGGCCCATTTCAAATCACCGCCAAATTTAGTATTGGCCTGGTGCAGTTGCGCAGATGAATCGAAATTTTGATACTGATCAAATGAACTGAGCATGTATGGTTCAAAGCGAACATTCGCTTTGGGTGGTGGCGGTTTTAAATTTGTAAGCACTCCTGCATACGACATTCGCGATGCGCTGAACACCCGCGGAAAAGGAGAAAGCGCGCTGATCTCATTGGTAAGCCTTCGATTGCGGTACACATTTAATCCCCAACTTTGTACGCTATCCTGCTTTTTGGGGTAGCGCAGTGTCTGCCAGGGGATAGCAATCTCCGCATACCATCCGGAATCTGTTCGCATAGTGCGCACGCGCCAAAGCCCGTCCCAGTCTATATCATAATACAGATCATCAAATGATAAATAATCGCGTTGCACACCATATGCATTCGTAGCAAAGCACATGGCATTACGTTTATCATTAAAACCATCAATCGAAATATTTACAAGATCGTGTCGTGTGACATCAAAGTCTCTTTTAAAATCAGTTGCGCGGATAGCTTTTTTACCAAGAGAGTCTTTGGAGAAAATACCGAAATACAAATATTGTTTATTGTACAAAACTTTTACGTCGGTTTCAAATTGTGCTGAATCACCTTGTACTGGTTCTATTTCAGTAAAGCGCGGAGAAGGTTTGCATAACTTCCATTCCGGTTCATTCAATACACCATCAATGTGTAATGACGAATGAATTTGTACGGCATCTATTTCTTTTCTTATAGAGTCTGGCTTAAATATTTCGTTGCTCTGTGCAAACAGTTGAAATGGCAATAATACCGGCAGCAGCAATCGTAGTTTTGGGAACATGCCGCAATATACGAAGCAGACATGCAAACTTTGAGTGTTCCAAATGTTTTTATTCGGGTGGTAATATAACCAAAAACTCCCCTCAAACGGGGAGTTTTTGGTTATAAACTATTTCATCGTTTTTGGTGGTGCAGCGGCGTGCCTGTATTGATACATCTTATCGACCTGGCCATTTTCGTTAAGTCTCCAGGTTTCCTGCATGTAAGATGAATCAGCCTTGCCCTTGGCATTGGTATCTTTCTCCATTCCCCAGATCAGCGCCCAATGTTCGTTTTTGTCGGCACTCTTTACTGCCATGATCGCATCAACGCGGCTAACGGAAGTGCCAAGCGAGGATCTGTATTTTTGCGAAGCGGCGATGATACTGTCTCTGGAGCCCATCATAACTGTTCCATCCGAAAGGTAAAGGGTATCATTTTCCGCAAACATATCTTTAGCCTTGGAAAGATCTCCATCATCCCACACCTTCCACAACTTCAGGACTGTTTCAGCATTTTTAGGATCATCCATAACGAAGTCAGAAGAGTAGGCAATCTTGTAATCGGGAGATTGAATAGGAGCCGGCGAAGCCACTACAGGGCTCATGGCGCTATCTTTAGGAGTTCCGCTGCTTCCGCTATCAGAAGATTCATTTGACGTGCATGCTGCCAGTAAACCAACTGCTATAAAAGCAAGAATCTTTTTCATAATTGATGTGTTTTGTTAATGATTAAAATGATAATTGATGAATATGTTTGAAACTAAATGCAATCCTGTATTGTTTCCCGTTTCTGTCTTTCACATATCTGTTTGGAAATTACTCCGCTTTCAATTCATGTCAGCAATTGAGACTAACTTCATGGCAGCGGTATCAGTGCTGTATTCTTCACGATATCATTCAAAAGCAGCGGGGTAGTAATTATCTGTCCTATAATTTTCCAGACCAAAAATAATTTTCAGAAGGGGAGAAGATATTATAAACTCAAGCCTCGTAAATAAAAATGATCAATAAAGTTATTGTATTTTTTAAATACAAAAAAATCGGTATAGATATATTGTCAAAGATTTGTCAAAGGTATTGCATAGACCAGCTTAAGACATTTTGTGGCATGTACTGTTTTAAAAGCATTTTCTGCAGAAAATGCTACTCAACATTTTTTGGAATTTTTTTCATTAGTTTAAAGGATATCTTTAAACTATAAACGACCAAACAAATTCAGACGATGAAAACTAATTTTTATAATTGGGTAGTTACATTTACAATCTTTGCGCTGCATTCTCCGGCTGTATCAGCGCAACAGCAACTGAATGAAAAAAAGATATTGCAACGGCAATACAATTTGATTCCCCGTCATTCTATGGACACACAGTACTATGCCATGGAATCGAAGCTTACCAAATTTGCGTATGATGGTACCCGGACGGGGACGGACATTTACAGGCTGTACCTGCGTTGTGTGCCAGGTGATCCGTCTTCGCCAAAAGGCGATGAATACACCTGCCTGAGATTTACGGTTCAGTCTGATAGTTCGCGCGAGAAAATAATTCCGTCTCTTACCAATTGGCAATATTTTATTAAAGTGAATCAAAACAAAAAAGACTCCGGTGAATTGTTTGGAATAGATCACAACAAGTTTGAGCACCTCGTAGATGACAGTGGCAAAGCATTGCCGCTCGAAAACCAGTTTCATGTGTATAATGCATTCGTTGATTTTTATTCCATGAGTGTTTTTTCGGAAAAGACTAATTCCGGTAAAGGTGTACAGGATTTGAAGAGGATCGGCGACAGAATTATCCACGGTGCTTCTTATTCTAAACCTGCAGAAGATCTCGGAAGCCAGGTGGCGAAAGGCTCTCATTTTGAAAATGGACAAATTACAATAGAATTTAAGGGATTGAGTTTGGTAAATAATAAGACCTGTGCACTCCTCGGCTATGATTCGGGAGCAAGTTCTTTTTATATGCTGATGAAAACAATACCCAACATGGAAGTGAAAACAAAGGGAAGTTCTCACTACTTCGGAGATATTTACAAAGACCTCAACGGCGGCTGGATACAAAAGGCTGGTTTGTATGAACTGGTTATTAGCCAAACAACAGTACCGGGAATGGATAATAAAATAAACAGCGTTGTGGAAAGAACTATTACGATCAACAATGTGCCGGAGATAAAGTTTTAACTATCGTTCTACAAATTCCACCAGTAATTAAACTTCAATACCAGTGCACGGTTGCGCACGCTGAATGGTGCCGGGTAATAGTTGTCAGTATAAACAAGGAACAGATCGGAGGCAGGACTGTACCGCCATTGAAAGCGTGCGTTCAGGTTGATGTTTTGCTCTTGTTCATTGTATTGAATGAATGTGGTAAAGAAAAGTTTGTTGGTCATCGTTACTGCTATCTTCGGACCAATAAGCCAGAAATCGTTGATGCCCCACGGAAGCGGAAGATTGATGTGATTGTAACTTGCGTTGATCGAAAGATTTACATAAGGCTGAAAGCGATAGCCGATATCTCCTGTAATATTATATCGCGAACCGTTTGCATAATAGCCGCCAAACCTCGTTGAAAGATCCCACGTAAATAATTTCTGCGGCTTCGATACATAATCGGTGCCAAACGAGTTCCAGCGATGATGTGTTCCTGTAGCGAGCGTATCTCCCAAATAGTTGGTAGGATCAAATGAAGTCAATAGTTCTACGTAATCATGAGCCACCCATGCATCGAGGGTACTCTGATCGCGGAAGTTTAACGTGTAATTGGCATAGGTTTCATTATCTGTCTGGTGCCATTGCTCATTAAAATAATAAGTAGAAGATATCTTGGGACCATGACTTAGTATAGGTCCCGACTTTGGAAAAATTAAATAACTTCCGATAGGGTTGAGCTTAATATAATTATTACGCGGAACGTATCCTGCTTCTGCTGAAAAATTGCTTCCGACATAATCGTATTCCATCGAGAGCAACCATTTTTTCGATTGGTATTGCAGATTGCCGGCCTGAACAAGATCGTGACTCTCAATGCCGGGTGAAAAAGATTTGAGTGCCATCAGTTTGCCCGTCCACAGGTTGTTGGCAGATGCAAGATTGTACTCAGCGCCAATAGTACGATTGAACTGAGAATAAACGGGCTGCAAAGAATCATGCGGGCCGTGATAGTTGATCGAGTTCTTATTTACAAAGATCAGCCTGATGTTCGATCGTGAAAAAACTCTTCGCTGTAATGCAACCACAGCAAAGTTTTGTGCCGGTAGTGCTGTGTCAGGCTGCGATTTGGTCTGCATATCCATTATACCTATTCGCCAGTTTTTGTTGATGCTGCCACTCAATCGTGCACCATAATCTATCGGTACGCCAAGGCCGATCCTTCTTGAAAAGAACGGCCGTATGTTAGTATAGCCGAAGTTGCCGAAGAGGTCATTGTTCTCCAGGAAGAATTGTCTTTTCTCCGGGAAAAATAATTCATAGCGATCAAGATTGATCACCTGCTGATCCACATCTACCTGGGAAAAATCCGGATTCACCGTAAGGTCCAGATCGAGTGATGAGGTAACCGCAATTTTTGCATCGCCGCCAATGTCTCTGCGCCATACGGGATTTGTTTTTGCATCGAAGTCTTTTGAAACACCGCCGAGCACATATGGGATCAGCGAAATGTTGGCCTTTGGAGTAGGAGGTGGCGCATCCCAGATGAGATTACCTGTGTAGGCGAGCGCCGCCGTGGGAAATTGTCGCGGGACAGGAGCCCACGAAGATTTTTCAGCAGCTTTTATATCGAGCCGGCTGAAGTTAATGCCCCATTGCATTCTTCCTTTTTTATAACGGATACTCCTGAAAGGGATGGCTGCTTCAAATATCCATTTGTCTTTGTATTGCTTCACGGCAGAGCGCCATTTATTATCCCAGTTGAGATCCGCGCTGCCACCGGAATAGAGTGTGCCGTCCCATTGCGCACCTGCTGCGTTGGCTCCGAAGGTGAAACCATTGGTACGGTCATCAAACGGGTCGATGAAGAAAATGAAGTTATCATTTTTACCAAAAGTAAAATCTCTTGCCAGCGACTCCACCATATAAGGACCGGGTTGTAGAAGATGACAAACTGCCATGATATACAGGTTCTGATCGTCATACGTCATGCGCACATCCGTAGTAACGCGGGCACGACTGGTATCCATGGGCAATACCATCCAGAAGCTGTCGGCCACTTCGGCGTCTTTCCATGCCTGTTCATTCATTACGCCGTCGATCTTTATGGGTGAAGAAGCTTTATGGATGTGCAGGTTGTAGTTATCATTTTTCTTTTGTGCCGAACTGCTCGTAACAATGAGGCATGCAATCAATAAAAGCGGGCAAACAATCAGTTTCATTAACCGCTCAATTTACAAATTAAACAAAGAGTAAAAGCAATTCCATTCAAGAAAAGTTTCCGCGGATCGGTACAAATTTGATCCGTAGATTTTCATAAATTTTTGGGAATGAATTTTTTTATCGTTTACGCATTGCTGTTATGATCCGATCATGATCCCGGGTTTATTTACTGCCGCAGAAACGCCACAACGGGTCTCTTTTTTTGTAGAAAAATTTTCGTTTCTTTAAAGAGAAGGCATAATGCCTGCAACGGATGGCGAAGGATAACCATTGAAATTAATGGTTGGCAGCAAGTTCAGTATTTATCAGTTTGATAATCCTCAAATCCTTTCAAAGTTCGATGATAACGTATCAGAATTAAATGACTTCTGCAATATTATTGAGACATTTGACAAGGATTTACAGAGAAAATAGTGCGATGATAATAATTTTCACCCATCTTCTCTCAAAAACCAGCACCACAAAATTACTTTCAATTGTTATTTCAGCTCATGTTTAAACAACTCACTTTCCTGCTCCTTACTTTCATTGCCATTCATACTTCCGCGCAACAAAGGATATACACTACGTCCAATGCACATTCCCACAACGACTATGAACAATCCAATCCTTTTTATGAAGCATGGAACCATTGCTTTGGATCCATCGAAGCAGATATTTTTTTAGAAGGCGACAAACTGCTGGTGGCACACACCACAAAGGAACTAAACGAAAGCCGGACACTTCAATCGCTCTATCTCGATCCTTTGCAAAGAGCCATCGAAACGAATCACGGATATCCGTATGTGGATACGGCAAAAGAATTGCAGCTACTCGTAGATGTAAAAACAGATTCTGTAAACACGCTGAATAAGCTGATTGAAATTTTAAAAAACTATCCGTCTATAATCAATTGCCTAAAAATAAAAATCGCCATTAGCGGTAACCGGCCATCACCTGAAACATTTACTAACTATCCCTCTTATATACACTTTGATGGTGTATTGAGCGAAAATTATTCGCCGGAAGCGCTTTCAAAAATTGTGATGCTGAGTGATAATTTCTGGCATTACTCCAAATGGTACGGAGTGGACCCCATTCCTGCAAAAGATTATGAAGTATTAAAACATGTAATCAAAAAAGCGCATGACTTAAAACAGAAAGTACGCTTTTGGAATGCCCCCGACAATCTCGTTGCATGGAGAACATTCGAGAGCCTGCAGGTCGATTATATTAATACGGATCACATTGCGGAACTGGCTGATTTTTTTAAGGAACATAAATAGAAGCGAATTGAATCAAAGTAGCTCCTTCAAAATTACTGTTACTTAATTTTCGTTTACTCATTATCGTTATACAGCTCAGGTCTATATCTCTTCGCTAATAATCCTGTTGCTCTTTCAGGATCAATCTCAGCAACAATTACACATTCTTCTCCATAAGGCTGATGCATAATACAGGTTCCGTCCGGCGCAATTAATGAAGTCGCCGAATCCTGGTAACGCGCTGCATAATTAACACTGGCGAAATAAATCGTGTTCTCCATCGCACGCATCATCATGGCCTTTTCATAATATGGATTATTCTTATGCCCCCACTCTGCGGGCTGCACTCCTGAAACATTGCTGGAAGTACAATGCGGATGAAACACAATTGAGGCACCCCGTGCAGCGGCCCACCGCACAGATTCGGGATACCTGAACCCCTCGTGGCAAATAGTGATGCCAAACTTTACCCCATTTAATTCGAATAAATTTCTTCCATTTCCTGCAACCCAAATATTATCTTCCGTGGGGTCGAGCTGATTCTTTGACTGATAGCCAAGCACTTCGCCTGTACCCGAAATAACAAAAGCCACATTCAGCATCTTGTCATCCACAAACCAATCCATCGGTAATATCACCGTCATCTTATTCTGAGCTGCAATATTACATGCGCGTTTTAATGCACCTTGCATGTTCTCTGGTGTAGATTTTTCGGGGTGATATTCGGGTAACGGATAACCCGGAATAAACGTTTCCGGAAAGCAAATAATGTTAGCTTTTTTATTGGCCGCCCCTTTTACCAACGTTTCCAAATGCAATAAAGCATAATCAATAGAATACGGAAAAGTAGCAGAAGCCAGTGCAACTTTCATAAAACAAAAATTATGAATGAAGTTACACAGGAATTATTCTTTTATAAAACAAACACACAACTAGTTTGTAAAACTTATTTTATCACCTTCAACTCTGACTTACAAAAGACCGACCTTGCCGGATGATCATAACCCCGGTGGAAGCAAACTAAAATGTAACACAATATTTCGATTGATCTGAAAGCAGCGCAGGTTATTTGTAATAAATCTCCGATTCCCATCTGGCAGATACCCTGGACCTTACATTTACAGGTGATCCTGCCTTATTCGTCATTTGTAACAAAAGTGAGGCCACAGGACAGGTTGGGTAAATATCTCGCAGATGCAACAGACAGCATTCGTCACCTGATTAAAAAATTCGGCGCTAACCCCGGGGGAACCTACGTATTAAGTGGCAGCTCATTGGTTTTTATTAACTGCATTAGTCTCAACGTTTGGGCAGGATCTATCCTCTGGCTAATTCGTTTATAAAAGATGCTGTTTGATAAACGATAAAGGTCTTTATTCACACAATACAATCGGAAGAAAAATAAAAGTCTACACTCAATTGAATTCATGGTTCATTTTCGAGGATATCTTTTACAAACTTGAACTATTCAACCCAATTGAAAAAAGCGCTCCGCAACGAAGCTATTGGTTCATCTCTTCGTTTATACGTATATGTTAGCATCATTTCCTACGATATCCCTGCAAATAAAACATGTATTTAAAAATACTGAAATTTAGTTATTGCCTTCCCTTCTTCCCGCCGGTAATTTCACTTAAGAATAAAATTTAAAACATTAAAATTAAAATCATGAAAAAGTTATTCCTGGTTCTCTTCGGAGTTATATCAATTACCACAATCAGGGCACAGTCCGATAATATCGAAGGGAGCAGCACTTCCAAATCTGTATATGTCGAATTATTGGGAAGTGGCTTAGCCATCTCGGCAAACTATGATTCAAGATTCAATGGTACTAAAGGATTGGGGTACCGCGTGGGGCTTGGTTTTGTTCCCTTAAAGGGAGCTACCGCTCTAACCATACCTCTCGGGTTAAATGCCATCTTCGGCAAAAGATATAGCTTTTTTGAAGCCGAATTTACAGCAACAATTCTAACCACATCGAACGGAAAATTTAATGGCAAATCGGCAAGTTCAGTATTCATTTACCCACATATAGGTTATAGGTATACCAAGCCAACAAGAAGTTTTATCGGGAGAATCGTCGTAGGCCCAATGTTTTATGGTGGCGAAGTGATCCCTTATGCAGGCTTATCATTTGGATATACCTTGTAAAAAGGATTCATTCTGAAAAAGTTTCCTCTTGACAAGGACACTTTGCAGGATACATAAAATATATTGAAACAGAGAAATTTTAGCAATTTTGAGTACAATTTGATTTTACCATCGGTACTTTACATGCTTTAATTTCATGAATAAGGTACAACTATTACCGCCTCGTAAGGAAGGCAAACAAAACAACAAAGACGCTGATCAGGACGGGCAGCCCTCTATTTTAAAATATCTCAAAATATTTTTTCTTCTGCTCCTTTTCATTTCAGGTAATATTACTTTTTCACAAACGCCACAAATAGACAGCCTTAAAAAAGTATTGAACCGCCCCGGCTATGATGAGTTAGCCACTCTGCTTGAGCTATGCAAACGCAATCCTTCCATGAACGCTGACACTGCAATGGCATTTGCAAACCAGGCCAAACGGCTAAGCATACAGCGCCATGATTTTGAGAATGACCTTACCTCAGATTTTTATATTGCTGAATGCTATAACATGAAAGGCAGAGCAGATAGTGCATTGATCCTTTGCAATAAAGGACTAAAAGAAATTCCGGATACAGATAAATTCTTTTTCGCATACAGGGATTTCATGTGGGATAAAATTGTAAACCTTACTAAACTCAGGAAAATAAAAGAATCGATTAACGAATGTTATAACCTCCTGGGTAGTGCGGAGCGAAATAATGATGTCCCCGGCCGGGTAATAGCCTGTAATTGTTTAGGAGTTAATAACAATATACTCGAAAACCGGGCGGAAGCATTATCGTTTGTGAAAAAGGCGTATTCTTTTATTGAAAGCGATACTGCGGGCATTAGCTCCTTTCCACAATATGGTAACCTTTGCGGTATTGTGTTAATTAATCTGTCGGCAATGTATTTTTATCGCAATATAAATGACTCCGGATTTCTTTACTTACAAAAAGCTTACGCAATTGCAAAAAGAGACCAAAATCTGCGAATTGAGTCCAACTATTTCAATCTCAAAGGCCAGGTCTATCTCGAGACCAATAAAACAGATTCCGCTGAAGCCATGCTCACGAGGTCTTTGAATATTCAAAAGGAGATTGGAAGTATACAAAACATCCTGGTCGGACTTGATGCAATGGAAACTTTTTATGCCAGGCAAAAAAATTATTCCAAAGCAATAGAATCTATAAGGGAAGAGCAGTGGTATTCTGACAAATATGATGAACCGCTGGTGTTCCAGGCCTATCGCGATCTCGCAACATATTACAAGGAGTTGAAAAATTATGAAGCTTATGGTGAAACCATGGATACTTTGATGATGCTTAAAGATTCACTATATCAAAAAAGCAAGGCCGAAGATCTCGCTAAACTGGACGCACAATACGACGTAAGCAGCAAAGAAGCATTCATTGCAAAGCAAAAACTGGAAATTCTGCACAAGAACATATGGATTGTGGGCGGAGCATTTCTATCGCTGCTGATATTAGCAGGTTCCTTCTTTACATATCGTTATACAAGACGAAAACAAAAAATTGCATTGGACGTTGCTGAAGAGAAAGAACGAAAACGTATTGCTGCAGATCTCCATGATAATATCGGTGCATATGCATCAGCAATCAGTGATAATATTGATGATATTGAAAACAGGAAATTAATTGCAGATAATTCTTCTCTCCAAAACTTGAAAAATAATGCTGCCGAAATAATTTCTTCACTTCGCGATACGATTTGGGCATTCAATAAAGATGCTGTCACATTAACCGGTATCAGTGACAGGTTAAAGATCTATTCACAAAAAATTCAACAATCGTATCCCGGTGTTCGTATAATGCTGGAAGAGAGCATTTCCGGAGAAAGAAAACTTTCCCCTGCGCAGGCACTTCATACTTTCAGGATCATTCAGGAAGCGATACATAATGCACTCCGGCATAGTGGAGCTGACAAAATATTTATTCGCGTTTCAGGAAACGAAGGCTTCATTGACATAAGTGTTGAAGATAACGGATCAGGATTTGATCCAAACACATTGAAAGATACCGGCAATGGGCTTTTCAACATGAAAACACGCGCCGGGGAAGCAGGATATGTCCTGTCTTTTTCCAAAGCTGATCCCAAAGGCACCACCGTTCGGATAACATCGGCAGCTTCAATTAAAAAATAACAAAAAATATGTATTGACATTTTTTTTTGAATAACGGAATTTTACAGAGTAATTACAATTTATGCAGATAAGAGTTGCTTTTGTAGATGATAATATGGTGAACAGAAATACATTTGTTCGCAAAATTCAAAGCTTCGACGATTTGGAAATTTCTTTTGTTGCAGCAAAAGGTGATATATGTCTTGAAAAGCTAAAAGAATTATCGCCGGAAAAGATACCGCAGGTTTTATTTGTTGACCTGGAGATGCCCAATATAAGCGGGATACAATTAATACAGATTGTAAAAGTTTTATATCCTTCCATACATCTCATTGTACTCACTGTTTTTGATGATGATGAAAGAATTTTTGAGGCTATAAAGGCCGGCGCCAATGGATATTTGCTGAAAGACGACAATGCTATTTCATTGCGTAATGCTATCACGAATTCACTTGACCAGGGAGGCGCCCCTATGAGCCCGTCCATCGCACGTAAAACATTAGAGATTCTAAGCAAAGCTTCTGTAAAAACAACAACCACGGAAAAGACTGAGACTTCCCTCAATAATTTGCTGTCAGAAAGGGAGAAGGAAATTTTGCAATATACCATCAAAGGATTCAGCCCGAAGCAAATTGCAGAGACACTCTACATCAGTATTTTCACCGTACGCAAGCACATTGCAAATATCTATGAGAAGCTGCATGTAAGTTCCAGCGCACAAATAATGGGCCTTGCATTTAAGAATAAATTGGGCTAAAATATTCACGGTCTTTAATCGGTTAGTGAACATATCATTGAATTGATGTCATTAATTTTGCTACCACGAACTTCCTATTAAAAATTCTTAATACAGAGCACAGGTAAAATATTTTTTTTGCGTCAAATGAAATATTGGTTAAACTTTTGCTGTTCTTTTTAGTTAAAGTTTAAATATTCGTGTGCCATTTCTTAACCTAAATCATATCCCACTCATGAACTCAAAAATCCGGTTCCTCTTATTGCTTGCATTAGCCACTGGTGCTATTGTAAGCTGCAAAAAAACAAATTATATTTCCCGGGTAAATACGCCACCAATTGACAGTACAACCAAAGACAGCAGCTACATCGACAGTGCATTATACACCATCTCCGGATCGGGAGGAGTGGATACAGGCGCTATATTGCTCTCATTCAATGCCGACAGCAGTGGTGTGCTTGCCATTCTTAATCAAAAAGGATATGTATTAAAGGAAAAGAAAGTGCCTCTAAGGATTGAAAATTTTCAAAAATGGAATATAAACGGCATTATACGCTACACCTACTTACAAACCTCCGGGAGTTATATGCTCAATGGCGTGGCCTCTACAGAAGAAGGCTATGACGTAGTATTAGACTCCAATCTTAATGAAATAAACAGGTTTTCGTTATTGCCATATGAAACTGTAGACACCGCAGGCGACAATAAGCTCGACATGCACGATTTCATTTTGTTGGGAGACAATCACTACATGGCCATCAGCTACCGTGTGGAAAACCCAACAAATATTCCTGATAGTCTTCACCCTGCATCGAATGTGTCTGTTATTGCCTGCCTGATACAAGAAGTAAATAACGGACAAGTAGTTTTTCAATGGGATGGAACAGATTACCCGGAGCTCTTTAGTTCGAGTGTTGAAAACAATAATTTCAGCGACAGCGTAAATACGCTCGACTATATGCATATGAATTCCATCTGCATCGATCCACGGGATAATAATATAATTTGTTCTTTCAGAAACCTGAATGAAATAATCAAAATAAATCGTACGACCGGTGCTATTATGTGGAGACTGGGAGGCGACAGGAGTGATTTCGCTTTAACGTCCGATGAGGTATTCCTTCGCCAACATTATGCACGCCTCACGGATAATAATCAAACGCTGATATTTGTTGACAATGGACAGCAGCAAGAGAGAGCCTATAGCAGGATCGTACAATTTCAGTTAGATGAGAATTCTAAAACCGTTACTGGTTTCACTGCTTATAAGATACCGGATAAATTTATTCAATATGCCGGGTCGGTATTGAAACAAAACGGTAATTTCTTTATCGGCGGCGGTTCGGCGAGTTATGCATTGCAGATAAATTATACAACCAACGATGTACTGCTCCGCATAAATCAAAATTATTCGAGCTACAGGGCCGTAAAATATTAATCGCATAATTAGTCTTGTTATTCTTTATAACTTCAGAAAAGGCCGCAGATGTTCGTTGCGGCTTTTTCGTTTACTTGACTCGCCGGCAGTCTTCCGGTCCGGTAGGCATGGCAGGTCTTCTATCATTATCATTATTTTTGTTTCCTGATGTAAGCTTTGGTAATTTCATCCAGTTCAGGAAACATCCTGAGGAATTTAGTACGATCGATATACATGCTATCCAGTTTATCCATTGTTTTCCCGGAATAACCCGAGTACAATGATTCCACCACATTTATTCCTTTTGTTACCACGCCGAATGCGGGAAAACCTTTTACTCCGGAATAATCAAAAGTATCCAAACGCAAATTGTCAGCAAGATTAATATACAAATCAGTTGACCGACTATCTTTTCCCGACCGTGCAAAACTCAGTGTACCTTTTTTATTACTCAATAACACAGGTTCATCCGGCACAATATATTTTGCCCATGCCTTGTTTTTTATCGAATCGCTCCCTCCAAACTGTGCAACAAAACCAGGAACTACACGATAGAAAATCGCGCTATCAAAATAATGATGCTTTACGAGCTGATACATCCTGCCTGCAGCAAGTGGCGACCATTTTCTTTCTATTTCAATATCGAAGATTCCTTTAGTTGTTTCAAACCTCGCAGTAAATTTTTCCGGAACTTTTTCCTTTATCCATTTGGATTTAAAGGTTTTTGGTGCGCAACTCACACATACAATTGTACAGACCAGCAACAATCGTTTCATCAGGATTATTTTATCCTAAAATACGATAGTATTTTGCAAAAGCACTGCAACAGGAAGAATTGAATTGAAATCAGGATATGGTTAAAAACAAAACAGGCTGAAGAGATCAGCCTGTTTGTTTCCATAGTTATACAAGTTAAAAGAACAGAACCAAATAAACCAAATTAAAAACTATCTTATAACTATTACCTTTATGAAAGTTCCCGAAGAATCGAATAGCAACCCGTATTTTGTGCCACTGGCATCAATACCTACTATATATCCCTGCATCGTTCCGTTATTTGAATATGAAAACGCCTGCTCAAGTACATATCCGGGATAGGTATTGGTGAGATAATCTGTAATGGCCGATGGTAAATTGGCTGCTGTTACCGTGGCAAAATGCTGCTGGTGCGGTTCCAGTTGAACCCTGTTTACAAAAGATCCGTCGGCATCAAATGCAGTAGCGAAAATGCCGTTGTCTTTGCTGAATACCATATAGGTACTGTCAAAACTTCTGAATGCTTTTATTAATGTGTCCTGAGGATAATTTGTAGCAAAATAAGCGGTAATAGCTGCTGGCAGAGATGATATGGCAATGGTATCATGCTGATGTCCGTCTCTGTTTCCAAAACAACCACCCTCATGCCATCCCTTTCCTTCAAGGTCATGGCCCTCACGTTGTTCCAAAACTCTTACAAAGTTACCCGAGGCGTCAAATTTCAAGCCTACCGGTTTGCCATTGAAATTGATAACCACTACATAACCGGTAACATTACCTGATGAATCTTTCTGTACAAAGGCTTTTTGGAAAGTGTATCCTGCATAACTGCTGTCAAGGTAGCTGGTAGTGGCAGCAGGCAGAGAAGATGCAGGTATTGAATCAAGATAATTATGTGCGTCACAGGAGCCAACTACGTAAATGGAATCGTTTGTAGCGGAACTGATTCCCACACCAATTGCCGATGAACTACTTAGTGAGGCAGCTGAAGCACCGGACGTTGTACTCGGAGCACTTTGCTTTGAGCACGAAGCAAAGATCAGGACAGCAATTACCAGGTATAATGATATACTTATATTTTTAATTGTTTTCATAAATGGTCTTTAAAAAAAGGTGATTAAAATTTTTGAACGCAGATTAGGAAAGATTCGTTTTAAAATTGTGCCATAGGATTTGTTTTAGTTTCATACTCATGGGTTGATGATTTACTTTAAAAAATAGTTGGGCATTTTTTTAAAAAATTTGTTAATGATAATTTTTCAATCTTTATCCTTATTATTTTTACCCGCCCGACCTACCTGCCCAACCATTATACTACCAATAGCATCATTAAACAACAAGTAGTATTGGAACAGTTAAAAGAACTAATTGAAGGCTGCATCAATGGTGACAGGCAAGCGCAGAATGCACTGTATAATTATTTAGTGCCCAAAATGTTCGGTGTGTGCCTTAGGTATTCGCAAACCCGTGAAGAAGCCGAAGATGTATTGCAGGAGGGATTTATAAAGGTATTTGAGTATATGCATCAGTACAGGCACTCAGGGCCATTTGAGGCCTGGGTGCGGCGAATTATGGTGAATACAGCTTTGCAAAAATACCGCAGTAAAAGACACATGCATGCTGTGGTATCTCTGAACGATGCTGTAATAGAAATGCCAGGCAATGACGAGATAATTGCCCGGCTGGGTACCAAAGAATTGCTTAGGATCATTCAACAACTCCCCCCGGCTTACCGCACCATTTTTAATTTGTACGTTTTTGAAGGACTGAAACATCGCGAAATTGCCGAATTGTTAGGTATTTCTGAAGGTACTTCAAAATCCAACCTGTCCGATGCAAGAGCCATTTTGCAAAAAGCAGTATATAAAAGCCTGCAATCTGTTAAACCTAATATGAAAGAAATATGAGTGAATCTTTACACAACATGGATGATCTCTTTAAAAAGGCACTTCAGGACAATACGGATATGCCCTCAGAATCCGTATGGGAGAGCATTGATAAAAATCTTGATAAGAGAAACGTTGTTTCTATCCTTAAAAAATACAATAAGCTAAAATGGGTAGCGGCTTTACTACTGTTGTTCACTTCTGCTATGGCGATCTATACTTTTCACGTGAGGAATGTAAACAAACAACTTGCAAGGAATAATAGTGTAATAAAACAGAAGAATAATGAGAATAAAAAATCAACTACTAATAACACATTGACTGATTCGATCACCGCCGGAGGGGGTGCCACACAAAATATAACTAGGGAAAACCATAATGCCCGGAAATCACAAAATGACAGCTTACCTCTGGGATTATCCAATGATGTTAACAATCAGAAAACTCCGGCGGTCATCCAGTCTACTAAACAGTCCGCCCCCGGGCAAAATGAAGCAAGTGATATTTTAGCGGCTACTACGCAGCACAATGCTAAAAACAAAAATGCTGCAGGCAACAATGGACGTAATCAAACGGCTGATAACGAGAAGCTCCCCTCACAAGGTTCCGGAAAAAACTTTATTAAGAATTCAAATGCCCGGGAAAATGTAACTGCTCAAAACAAGATTAAGGAAAAAGAACAAGACACATCACAGACCGCTGACAAGGATTCCATTGAAAAATCGCACCCTGAAAATCGCTCAGACATTGCACTTGCTAAAGTAAAAAGTATCAGCGAGGGATCCCTTGCCGGAAACATGGTTGATACTGTTTCACCGATTGAGCCGCAACGGCAATTAACTTTATCATCCGATGCAGAAGCATGGGATGAAAAAAATATTAACTACAAGTGGCAGGGGAGCAGGAGTGACCGGCTAAACTTTAATAAACCAACCAGGTTTTCTTTAAATATTTTTTATTCGCCCGACATTTCTTTCAAAACGGTAAGCAATAATCACCCCATGTACAGGGATGAGGACAGAGACGAAATAAAAAAAGAGGAATGGGTAAAATATGCTTCAACTGTGGGGTTAAAAATCAACTACCATCTTAAAAACCACTGGCAGATAGGAACAGGAATTTCTTACTCCACCGTTTCAACAGAAATTCTTCCCAAAACGATTTATGCAAGGCCTGATAACAATGGCAACTTTAACTATAGAATGAATTGTTCTGCAGGTTATTCATACATTGATGCAGACGCTACAGGCAGTAACTATCCGGGGCCCGGCGATAGCATTAAATCTTTGACATCCAACAACAGGCTTGCCTATTTAAATATACCGCTTACGGTAGGATATACCTTTGCTAAAAAGAGGTGGAGCATTACTCCTTCAGCAGGAGTTGCCATAAATTTTCTTTCGAAAGGTCAAATTGTAACGACTATAGCTACCAACACGGGAAGCAAAAATGCAGCTGTCACTACGGTACAGGGGCTGAAACAAAATTACATGAGCGCAACTATTAGCGTGATGGGACAATATACTTTAGGCAGGAATTTTGCTCTGTCATTTGAGCCGACATCCCGGTTCGGACTGGAAACGATCAATAAAGACGCATCTGTAAATACTGTTTTAAACTCGTTTGGGTTTGCAGCCGGGGTGGTCATAAAACTGTAATAGTAAAATCGACAAGTTTTGATTTTAACGGTGCCCTTGTTTTAAACCTTTTTTAAATCTATCCGTCAACTAAAGAAAAACCTTATGAAAACTTTTGTTGCCTTTGTATACCTGTTATCAGAAGTGAGTCTTTACCTATGCACAGGTAAATACTCCATTTGCAATAATGTATTATAAAACGAGATCATAAAAATCATTTATCAAATACCTTTTTTGCCGAAATGAAATAACCCCTCTAAAGAAAAATCCCATGATAAAGAAAACATCCAGGTTATTACCAGATCTCCTGTATTACATTCTCATGTTCCCCGTGGCACTCGTAATGCTATTGTTCATACACGACCGGGAATACTGATTTTTATTGGGAGAAATATCATACGGATAACGCCTACGCCTGGCGAATATTTATCAACTATGTATTTACAGAACTTGAAAAAATTATCGCATATACGTATCCGCTAGTTTATTTTGTAAAATCAAGGTCCTGGAAGTCGAAGCTGAAATCCGTCAACGGGGAAATGGCCTGCATTTTCATTTCCGAAGCATTGCCTTCTGTATCCAAATCAAAAGTAACAAATGCATCGGCATCCAGATTTCTTTCGTCCCATTTAACTACAAAGGTGTTGCCTTTGTAAAAAAACATTTCACCTGCTAATCCCGGCGATTTGTTTGCGGTAAAGCACATTTTTCCGTTCTTCATAAAAATAGTTGCATCTCCAAACCATTTATCATGATAGGTTCCCAGGTACGGGGTAACATCTCTTTTGATCTTTTGCTCTTCCTCTACCTGCTTCCAAACTGCAGACAGTACTTCTTTCTCCCTGGTCTGCCCTTTGCCAGAACGGGATTTATAAATACTCACCCAATCCCGTGGCTTTATGCCAAAATAGCTATCCTCTATTGTATTGGTAATGGCCTGAAAAGCTGCACCAGACTCCTGGTTGGTAAATACAATAATACCGAGTTTTATATCGGGTATCAGCGTTACTTCTGTTACCATGCCGGCAAGTCCTCCCGTGTGCGTGCATTGTTTATACCCATGCACATCACTTAAAAACCATCCCAATCCATAGCTTGCAAAATGAGTATCATAAGGAGTTTCACCATGTACCGGTATAATAGTTTGCGGCGTCCACATTTCATCATGAACTTCTTTACTCAAAAGTTTTGTTCCATTATCATATTCTCCATTATTCATCTGCATGATAATCCATTTGCACATATCGGTAAGATTAGAATAAATGCCCCCGGCAGCATCAATTAATGAGTTATGATCCCTCGGAATAACTTCTACTACGCCATCTACCGGTGCGTGTGCATCGATAACATCAGACTTGTCCTTGAGCAAATTGTAAGAAGGTGCGGACTGCGTCATGCCCAATGCATCAAAAATGTTTTTTTGAATAAACGATTCCCAACTCATTCCCGATACTCTTGCAATCACTTCGCCCGCTACTATATATAAGTTGTTGTCATAGTCGTACTTCGTTCTAAAAGAAGAAACGGGTTTCAGATAACGGAGATTATGAATAATTTCTTCCTTTGTAAATTCAGGAGAATCGGGCCATATCATCAAGTCACCCGCTCCCAGCCCCAGGCCACTTCTGTGCGTAATCAAATCTTTAATAGTAAACTCTGATGTTACGTAGGGATCATACATTTTAAACTCAGGAATGTAATCAGTCACTTTATCATTCCATTTTATTTTACCCTCATCCACCAATATGCCGAGAGCAGCCACAGTAAAGGCCTTGGTATTAGACGCAATCCCAAACAATGTATTTTCATCCACCGGGAGTTTTGTATCTAATGATCGTACACCATACCCTTTTTCATAAATGATCTTTCCGTCTTTTACTACCGCCACCGCAATGCCGGGCACATCAAAAGTCTTCAGGGTAAGTTCTGTCAAAGAGTCTATTTGTGCATCGGTGATTACCTGGGCCCGGATTGATACGCAGGCTAAAGTGAAAAGAATAATCAGAAAGTTTTTCATCAATGATTACAATTTTGGTTAAACAGAATTAAATTAACTCATTACGAAAAGTAGCTTAAAAAAATGACTTTTGGAGATCCGGGCAGATTTGGATTACTCCCATCTGAAAGTTTTTACACAACTGACCCCAATAAGAACAGACCAAACACACAAGCCGCCCACCTGCACCGGAATTTGCCAGATGTGCTCACCTTCAAATGCAATTTTCCTTAAGCCATCTACAAAAAAAGTTAATGGTAGCAGGTTGCAAAAACTCTGCAGCCAATGAGGATAATTTTCAATAGGAAAGAACAAACCGCAAAGCAATATCTGCGGTAGTGTAAATGTATTGGCAACAGGCGCTATCGAGCTTTCATTCTGAACCGTTCCGCTAATGATAAATCCTATACCACTAAAAATCACGAGGCCAAGAACGGAAAATGCTAACATTTCGAAAAAGGTCAGAAAACCATTCACGAGTGTGAAGCGAAAAAAGTAATAGCCGAGTGCAATCATAAACGTGAAGCTGATCAACTGGTATAGCAGCCTGCTCAGCATCTCTCCGGCCACCAGCGTACTTCTTCGTATAGGCGTTACCGATATGCGTTTCAATACAAGTCCCTTACGCAAATTAAAAAACAAAAACGCCGAACCAAAAACGCCGGCCATCAATATGGAGAATCCAAGTTGTCCGGGCAGTATAAAATCAATTTGCCGGTATACTCTTCCTGGCAATTTCACTCTCTTCACTGTTGCAACGGAGAGATTGGAAGAAAAAATATTTTTATCCAACGAACCAATAATGTTGTTCAATAAATTTTCGAGGAGAGATTGCTGCGCAGAGGAAGCACTGCCTGATGTAACCGTCACGACAAAATGTGGATAGGGAGATCCTACCGAATCGCGTTTGATGTCAATCATTGCAGCAAGCCGCCCTCTTTTCAAGGCATCCGAAATTTCATGTGGCGATAATATACTATCTATCTCAATTGCGTCAGTCTTTTTTAAAGATGCGTAAATAACATTAACGGTATCAGCGCCGGATTTCATTGCAATTTTCAAATGAATCGTAGCAGGATCCACCATAGAGCCGAAAACTACAATAAAGATGACAGGGAATAATAAGGAAAACACAACAGAAGTGGGGCTTCGGATAATGGCTATCAGGCTTGCCTTAGCAAGTGCAAGTGCAGCTTTTATTTGTTGATAACCTTTTGGCACAGACAAATGTATTGGTTTTTTTGACGCCTTAATTTTATCTCTCCTGTCACACAAGTTGTCGGTTTCCGCAAAACGTCATTTCGATCCGAAGTCTGAATTTTGTCATACTCATTTTATTTCAAAACAATTATCTTTATGACCCTTGTGTTATAAGAGTATCTGACTTCACTTTAATTAAATATTGCTTGATCATTTCTTCTCAAACTAATTGCCTAATTAATATTTATGAATAAAAAAATCATTATCTGGTCGATTGCAGTAGGCCTTGGCGGATTGTTATTTGGTATGGACGTAGCTGTAATATCCGGAGCAGAAAAAACAATTCAAAATTTATGGCATCTCAGTGACCTGATGCACGGCCTTGCTATCGCAACTGCACTGATAGGAACTGCAGTGGGGGCAGCGACGGGTAATATTCCGGCCAATAAGATAGGCCGAAAAAAATCACTTCTTTGGATTGGCATATTATTTTTCTTCTCCTCCATCGGCGCTGCATTGGCGCCTGGCGTTTATATCTTCATGTTCTTTCGCTTTCTAAGCGGACTAAGTATTGGTGCATCATCGGTAGTAGCTCCCGTTTATATCTCTGAGATAGCCCCCGCAAAATATCGCGGACGATTGGGAATATCTTTTCAATTAAATATCGTATGCGGTATTTTACTGGCATATTTGTCAAATGACCTGCTCCAGGGTGTCGGCGGCGCCAATGACTGGAGATGGATGTTGGGAGTAGTGGCTATTCCGTCGTTATTCTTTTCCGCTTTTATGCTGATCGTTCCGGAAACACCCAGGTGGTTGCTCCTGTACAAAAATGATGAAGCTCATGCGCGGGAAGTATTGTCTATTACGGAAATCAACATTGATAAAACTATCCGGGAGATAAAAGCAGATGCAACGCATACTAACGAATCAGTGTTCAATAAAAAGTATTTCAGGCCTTTATTGCTTGCGTTTTTAATTGCTTCATTCAATCAATTGTCAGGTATCAATGCAATCATCTATTTTGCACCACGGGTATTTGAAATGGCCGGCCTTGCCAGGAGCTCCGCATTTCTCGGGAGCGTTGGTGTGGGTGTGGTCAATTTATTGTTTACCATACTGAGCTGGTCACTAATTGATAAATTTGGGCGGCGTACCCTCATGTTTATCGGATCATTTGGGTACATCGTTTCGCTCGTTTTGATATCTTATTCATTTCATGTCAGTTCCAATTCGTTTATAGTGTACTATGTCTTTCTATTTATTGCTGCACATGCTATAGGGCAGGGATCTGTAATATGGGTATTTATTTCCGAAATATTCCCTAACTCGGTCCGGGCCAAAGGCATGTCATTTGGCGCACTTACCCACTGGACGTGGGCTACTCTTATCACACTCGTATTTCCCTATTTCGGAACACATTTTGGCGGAGCTAAAATATTTGCCTTTTTCGCTGTAATGATGGTATTTCAACTGCTGTATGTTTGGCGACTGATGCCGGAAACAAAAGGTATTGCATTGGAAGAAATGAATAAAGCAACCATAGTGCATTAGTTGTTTTCGTGAAGAAACACACTAATACAATCCAGATGACGGACCAGCCGATACATAGGTATGATTGTGATTCCATAGTGCAGCCAGTCCTTCAGTAATTTTGAGTGATCCCCGCTGAAGCCGGGGTGTTAAGCGGATACTATCTGTCCGGAACATACCCTATATTTGGAATAAATTATATAATTCGTTTTTATGAGAATTCCATCTTCGTTTGCATGCTTATTGATATTAACATGCTCTTCATTATTGGCACAGGAGAAAAAAGAAATTAACCCAACAAAAAAAGAACGACCAACTGACTCAATCTACGACTACAAAGTTCCTCATAAATCTGTTACTTATGGTACAGTGTCGGTTGAAGGTAAACCTTTCAATTACGAAGCTATTGCCGGCAACCTGGTTTTAAAAAATAAAGAAGATAGCCCAACAATTAGCATGTCTTACGTGGCATATTTTAAAACCGAAACTGACAAAGATAAGCGACCGGTCACTTTTATATATAATGGCGGCCCCGGTAGTTCTACCATCTGGTTGCACATGGGTGCGTGGGGCCCACAGCGTGTTTATCTGAATGATACCGGATTTACGATGCCTCCGTACAAAACCGTTAATAACGATTATAGCCTGTTAGACGTAAGTGACCTTGTATTTATTGATGCTCCCGGAACCGGCTTTGGAGAGATTATCACAAAAAAAATGGGTGGCGCCGGTGAGCCCAAAGATTTCTATGGTATAGATGAAGACGGAGACGCTTTTTCTGCATTCATCACACAGTTCATCACAACTTACAACAGGTGGAGTTCTCCCAAATATCTTTTCGGCGAAAGCTACGGGACATTCCGCTCTGCAGTAGTGGCTGACAAATTACATGGGGCCTACGTGAGCCTCAATGGAGTAATATTGTTGTCGCAATTATTAACTTATGAAAACATGACCGAAGATGCAAGAGAACATCCGGGTAATGACTGGCCATATATATTAGCGCTTCCTTCATTTGCTGCAACGGCATGGTATCATCATAAGCTACCCAACCAGCCTGCAGCACTGGAGCCCTTTATTAAAGAGGTGGAACAATTCGCTATGAACGATTACCTCACCGCACTCAGTAAAGGTTCATTGCTCGACAGTGTTTCGTCCAATGCAATCGCAGAAAAACTGCATGAATACACGGGACTACCGGTGACGTATATACGAAAAGGAAATTTGCGTATCAATGGCCCGGAATTTGAACAAACATTATTGGGAAATGATAATGAAATTACCGGCCGCCTTGATTCCCGCTTCTCGGGCGACGCCATCAACCCGCTGAGTGAAAATGCGCAATACGATCCTATGGATGCTCATATCGATGCTCCCTTTGCGGCCACCTTAAACACCTACATGAGAACGCAATTAAAATTTGGTGGAGACAAGCCCTATAAAATATATGGAAATGTACATCCCTGGAATTTCAAGCGCCGGCAAAGATCAGATAGTTATCCTAACGTAATGCAGGACCTCGCCAGCGCCATGATACAAAATCCTCTGATGAAAGTGATGCTGAACATGGGCTATTTCGACCTCGGCACTCCATTCTTTGAGGGTATGTATGAAATGCATCATTTACCCATGCCTGTTTCGCTGCAAAAAAATATCGAATATGACTTCTATCATTCTGGACATATGGTTTACCTGCACACCGAATCGCTAAAGCAATTACACGATAATGTGGCCAGGTTTATTACGAACAGCCATTAGTAATCAGATATAGGTTTTTTACTACAACATCAAATTGAAAGAGGCGCTTTATTGAAGAAATTCAGTTAGTGCTATGCACTACAGTTCAGCCGGTTTCTTATCGTGGCCGGTATAAAGAGCCTGGGATCTTTTATTGGCGATCTCCATACCGCGAAAAAATTAGCAAGGAACAATAAATTATTATCAACTATTTTTGAAATTTTCATTAAGTTAGCCCCCATATTTTCTTAAAACCAAAACTATCATGCCATCCTTGAATCAAGGTGATATCAGAACTCTTACAATTATGCACCTGGCCCTGCTTGTGGGGCAAATTTTATTTGCCGCGGTTATCTTTTTTGTAGTATATACAACTAAACCCATCGGGGCATTGCAGCAGTATTCGGACCAATTGCTACTTGCCTGCATTGTATTTTGCGCTGCAGGTTACGGAGTTGCGAATCTAATATTCAAAAGAAAACTTCGGCAGCTTAATGCAATGCAGGGCGACGCATCCCAAAAAATGAATTCCTACAGGGCCATAAATATTTTGCGATGGGGAATTATACAAAGCACAATCATTTTTACCACCATCGTCTATTTTATGGCAATCAACAAAAATCTCCTCATTCTAATAATTATTATGATCATCCTTTTTGCCATCCTGAGGCCTTCACGTGAGAAGATTGCCTCTGATTTGAATGACAGCCCCGGTGATTTTGAGTAAAGCCTTCTTTTCGGAGGGTGACTGATGCACAGTGACGCCAGATGTATACAGGCGGCCATTTTCCAAGGAAATCTCTGGCAGTGCAAACCTTTTGTGTCATTTTTCCGTTTGGTATTAATGGTTAATATTTTGTTATTGAGACTAAAAGAATCCGTTGCAGCCAACTAAAAGCCTTGTCTATACATCAACTTATTTATTATGATACAGCTCCTATTTTCCCTGGTAATTTTTGCCAACATATCGCCTCTTCCCGGGTGGACCAACAATTTAGACAGCGCCAGAGCCGAGGCTAAAGCCGAAGGCAAGTATATTTTATTAAATTTTTCAGGATCAGACTGGTGCATCCCATGTATGAAGATGGAGCAGGATATTTTCGGCTCCGATGAATTTAAAAATTTTGCCAAAGACAACCTCGTGCTTGTAAATGCCGATTTTCCGAGAAAAAGCAAAAATCAACTTCCGAAACAACAACAAAAATTGAATGATGCACTTGCCGATAAATATAATCCTGAAGGGAGTTTTCCCCTAACCCTTCTATTGGATAGCGATGGCAATAAAATAAAAGTGTGGGATGGTTATTATAAAAACGGGCCGGGAAGTTTTGTAAATGAAATAAGAGTTGCAACCGGAAAATATTAAAGCATGCTGCCAAAACCATTCACCAGGGAAATGAAACTGATGGGAAACCGGTTTGAGTTTACCGTAGTAGCCCACGCCGAAGAATGGGCGAATTCCATGATAGATATTGGTGTGCAGGAAGTGCAACGAATCGAAAAGGTATTAACGACTTTTAAAGACGACAGCGAAACAAATCTCATTAACAAAAATGCCGGAATACAACCTGTGCACGTAAGTATCGAGGTATTCAACATTATCGAAAGAAGCATTCGCATTTCATCTGTCACGCAAGGCGCCTTTGATATTTCGTATGGTAGCATCGATAAGTCGTTGTGGAATTTTGATCAAAACATGACTGCCCTCCCATCCCCCGAAAAGGCAAAAAAAATGGTAAGGCTGATCAACTATAAAAACATTGTATTGGACAGGGAGAACCAAACGGTTTTTCTCCGCGAAAAAGGAATGCGCATTGGCTTCGGTGGAATTGGTAAAGGCTATGCCGCGGAGATGGCGAAGGTAATTATGAAAAAACATGATGTAAAAAGCGGTATCGTAAATGCATCCGGAGACCTCACAACATGGGGATCGCAACCCGACGGCAAGCCATGGACCGTTGGAATTGTTCATCCTGACTATAAAAATTACCCGTTCTCATATTTCAACATCAGCGATATGGCAGTAGCCACTTCCGGCAATTATGAAAAATATGTGATGATCGATGGTAAAAAATATTCTCACACCATCGATCCCCGTACAGGGTTGCCTGTCAGTGGCATCAAAAGCGTTACCATCATTTCTCCCAATGCGGAAATATGCGATGCAATGGCTACCCCGGTAATGGTCATGGGTGTTGAAAAAGGATTGCATCTTATCAACCAGATAAAAGAGATTGAATGTGTGATCGTGGATGACGATAATAAAGTGTACACTTCAAAAAATATTAACTGCACATAAATATTCTATCATGAAAAAAATAAACCTATTGCTGTTCCTCCCGGTACTATTGCTCTTTATGGCAAGCTGTGCTCCAGTAAAAGAATATCAAAAGAATAAGATCAATGATTCTGAAATGGTATTGGGTGCGCGCAAGGTAGAAAAGCCGGAAAGCAATTTTCAAAGCTATCGCGAAGGTGCCAGTGGAGCTAATGGCGGAAAGGTGGGAGGAGGCTGTGGCTGCAACTAATCAAATAAATTTCTCTAAACGACACAATGAAAAAAATCTGTCTTTCAGTTATTGGCCTGTTTTGTGTGTTCTTATCTGCATTTTCGCAATCAGATGAATCGTATCATAACCAAACATTGCAGGTAGATGAGATAAACCTGGTTTCAGGTTATTATAATCAAACGGGAGATCATTCAGCCGTTACCGGCGGTATTGGTTCTGAAAAGCTGAACGATGTTTCCAATGTAATCGACCTGGAATTTGTTAAATGGAATGACCATAACAATAAATATAATTTAGGTTTTGAATTAGGTGTCGACCATCACACTTCAGCGTCGCAGGCATATGTATCTGCCACGGGAGCATCGCGCAATTGGGGGCTAAGAGTATATCCTTCATTCAACTGGGATGTGGAAAAGAGTAACGGTATGATCCTGGGATTTGGCGCTTCTTATTCTCATGAATACAACTATACTTCCAATAATCTGAATTTTGAAATCGGTAAAATATCAAAAAATAAAAACACAGAAATCAATTTTAGAGGTAATGCGTTTTTTGATCGTGTAAAATTGCTGGAGCCGTCTGAGCTGAGGCCTAAAACAGTTGTAACACCAGGTGTCACTTACACAACGGCAAGTGGAAATGTGATAAGATCTGATGGCGAGTCCCGTGGGCCACAAATCCCGTCTTCCCCACGTAATACATACGCAGGGTCATTGACCCTATCCCAGGTCGTTACTAAAAATTTCCAGGGTGAACTAATTGTTGATGGCGTTGCACAAAAAGGATTTCTCAGTCTTCCTTTTCACCGCGTGTACTTCAATGATTATGATTCTGCAAAAATTGAAAAATTACCCAACACCCGTTTTAAATTTCCCATCGGTGTGAGGCTTAATTATTTCTTGGGCGATCATATCATTCTGCGAACGTATTACCGTTATTACGAAGATAGCTGGGGAGTGAAAGCCAATACAGCAAGCATTGAAGTACCTTATAAATTAACGCCTTTCTTTTCTATAAGTCCTTTTTACAGGTATTACCAACAAAGTGCTTCACCCTACTTTGCAATGTATGGTCAGCATTCTGTAAACGACGCCTACTATACGAGCAATTACGAATTCTCGGCATTCAGTTCGCAGTACATGGGTATTAATATTAAAATAACTCCAAAACGCGGAGTGTTTCATATGCCTGCATTTAACACGCTTGAGATCAGGTATGGTCGTTATTCACAGACAACAGGATTGCAGGCAAATAATATTGCAGTAGATTTCAAGTTTAAATAAATACCGGAAAGCTAACGGCAAAGGTTAAACGAAAAATAAGGTTTGTAAGGTAATGAAATTGTTATTCTACTTTTTTCAATGCGCCCAATGGCCATGCTTCACTTCTCGCATCGCAGTCCTCATTAATTAAGGTCATCGAAAGCTCATTGTCTTTAATAGCGGCCTCATACTTTCCAACATCTTCTGTACCACAAGGGCTGCCTCCATTGATTTTTTGTATTATCAATGTGTCTCCGTTAATTTTATAACTCATCACCTCTATTACAAAACTATCTTTACCTGTAACATATTTGGTTTCATCCGCTGTACCGTTAAGAAGCATAGAATCTTCCCCGGAGTAAACAAGATATGCACTGTCAGTCTTAAAAGATAGCGTACAATCGGTTGGGTTAGGAATATTAAAAACACCAGCCCATTTTGTATTCGCTAATTGCGCTTTTGAGTTTACACTAATGCCGCATGCAATTGCAGTGGCAATGAAGATAATTGACTTTTTCATATTGGTAGTTTTTTGCAAAAATACTATTCAACCACGAGTGTCTCAATAGAATGCGGTAAACTGGTCACCTGTGCTGCATCTCCTGCAATCCATAAATTGTAATCGATCTTCTGATCTGTTTGATTCATCACGATCACAGCAATCTTTCCGTCTTTGTTGACAAACGCGGTTGCCTGCAACGCACTCCTGCTGGGCGCTGCACTGATGCGTTTTGCCCCGGGCTTCACAAACTTTGAGAAATGACCTATATAATAATAAGAATCTGTGTAGATCAAATCACCGGTTTGCGTATTGGCATGAATTGGTGCGAAACAAAAATTGCCGACATGATTTGGGCCACCGGTTTCATCTAATAAAATATTCCAGTCCGTCCATCCGACACTTCCATCATTAAAATCATGAATCATGGAACGTCCATAGCGCTCTCCCCATTTCCAATCGTGAATATGTTCCATACTAAACGGAAAAGTGCAAGCCTCTGTAAGCAATAGATTTTTATTCGGAAAACTTTCGTGAACTCTTTCCACATTATCAAACATCTGGTCGCCGCCACTCCAATCCTCGTACCAGTGAAAACCTACGCCCCATACATATTTAGCGGCCTGTGGATCTTCCAGCAAAGTACTGGCTCTTTGATAGATCAGATCGCGGTTATGATCCCACACAATTATTTTCTTGTCGCCCAATCCATTTCGCTGCATCGTGGGGCCAAGATAATTTTTCAAAAAGTTAGTTTCTTCCTGCGCAGTGTAAATGCAGGATTCCCATGTTTGCGTAGCCATCGGTTCATTTTGAATAGTTATTCCCCAGATATTGATACCTTCTTTTTTGTAAGCATTAATAAACTTGCCATAAAAGTTGGCCCAGCTTTGATAATATTCGGGTTTTAAGTGGCCGCCATGCAGTACGTCATCGTTGGTTTTCATAAATGCCGGTGGACTCCACGGACTTGCAAATAAGGTAAGATTCCCACGTGCTTCTTTTAAAGCAGCCTTGATAAGCGGTATCTTATATTGCTTATCATGATCAATATTAAAAGTTCTTAAAGCCTTATCGCCCTCCTTTACATAACTGTAGCTACTGCTGCTGAAATCACAACTTTGAATATTTGTCCTGCCCAGCGTATAGCCAATACCGTTAGTTGGATCGTAATATGCTCTCATCACCTCCTCTTGCTTGTCTTTAGGGAGTTTTGCGTAAGTTTCTGCCGCAGCATCGGTCAACGCTCCTCCAATACCAAGTATCGTTTGAAAGGTTTTGCCGGGGTCAACAAATACACACACCTGTGTTTCCAAGGGCTGTCCCATGTGAGAAAAAGAGGCAGTACCTATTTCCGTTAGTCTATCGTTTGTATTGTCAGCCGTTGTATATATAATCACCTTTTTGCCTTTGGCGGAAAATGTTTTTGCTTTTATTGAAACAGTATTGTTTTGTCCGTTGGCAGATATAACTACCAGCAACATACAAAATAAAAATAATTTCTTCATCGCTTAACTTTTAAAAAAATTTAGAATGCAACTTTATTTGGACCAGTTCACACTTGCCCATTTCACCTCTCTTGAATTCGGCCCGATCATAATCTCAAATTGTCCGGGTTCCCAATCGTATTTCAAATTGCCATTATAAAATTTCAGATCGCCTGGCGTAATAGCAAAGGAAACTGTTTTTGTTTCACCCGGTTGCAAATCTATTTTTTGAAATCCTTTCAGCTCTTTCACCGGAGGAGTGATACTTCTCACCACATCATGAATATATAATTCCACGGTTTCCTTACCTTCCCGATTCCCGGTATTGGTTACCTGTACACTCGCAGTCAATATCTGGTTGCCTTTCATCGACGTACTGCTCAAATGAACATCACTATAATTAAAAGTTGTATAACTCAACCCATATCCAAATGGATACACCGGATCATTAGAAACATCCAGATAATCGGAACGAAACTTCTGAAACCATTTTCCTTCCTCAAGCGGACGACCGGTATTCTTATGATTATAATACAAAGGAATTTGTCCAACGTCCTGCGGCCATGTAGTGGTAAGTTTGCCTGAAGGATTTACATCGCCGAATAACACATCGCTTATAGCGTATCCTGCTTCTGTTCCAGGAAACCACACATTCAATATCGCAGGTACGCTGTCGTTTTCCCATTTAATAGTAAGAGGCCGGCCGGTAAAAAGGACCAACACTACCGGCTTTCCCGTATGCAATAAAGCTTTCAATAAATCCTGTTGTGCATCAGGAATATCGATATTGCTTCTGCTGGATGACTCGCCACTCATCTCTGCGCTTTCACCCAATGCAGCAACCACTACGTCACTTTGATTGGCGATATTCACAGCTTCCGCAATCATTTCACTTGAGGATCTCTTGTCTTCCGGAATTGTTTTTCCAAACATCTGTGCATTATTTTCAAATACTTTATCATTTGATAAATTACTGCCTTGTGCTGTTAATATTTTTACCTTATCGCCTACTGTTTCTTTTAGTCCCTGCAATAAAGAAATCGCTTTGTCGTATCTCGCAGCAACAGCCCACGTTCCGGGCATGTTCATTTTTGAATCGGCCAGCGGGCCAATCAATGCAATGGTTCCTGATTTTTTCAATGGCAAAATATTGTTCTGATTTTTTAATAATACAAATGATTGTGCTGCAATTTCTCTCGCCGCTTTTCGATTGGCATCATTAAAAATTTCTGTCTTAGCCCTTTCTTCGTTGCAATATTTATACGGATCCTGAAACAATCCCAATTTATATTTTGCTTCTAAAATTTTTCTGCACGCAAAATCTATTTGAGCTATGGTAACCTTCCCTTGTTTCAAAGACTTTTTCAACGTTGTAAGAAATCCTTCGCCAACCATATCCATATCTACACCGGCCATCAATGCACGCGCAGAAACAGTTTGTAAGTCGCCAATGCCGTGCGCCACCATTTCGTTTATTGCGGTATAATCAGTTACTACAAATCCATTGAAGCCCCATCTTTTGCGCAACACATCAGTCAGCAAAAATTTGTTGGCTGATGCCGGTACGCCGTCTACTTCATTAAATGAGGTCATCACACTCCCCGCTCCTGCATCTACCGCTGCCTTGTAGGGAGGAAGATATTCGTTGAACATTCTCAGCCGGCTCATATCAACAGTATTGTAATCGCGGCCGGCTTCGGCAGCACCATACAATGCAAAATGTTTTACGCAAGCCATGATGGTATTGTTCTTTGACAGATCATTTCCCTGGTAACCTTCTACCATTGCTTTTGCCACCTGCGAACCGAGGTAAGGATCTTCCCCCGCTCCCTCTGCGATGCGGCCCCAGCGTGGATCACGGGCTATATCAACCATTGGGGAGAATGTCCAGCAAATGCCATCAGCACTCGCTTCGCTCGCAGCAATCGATGCAGATTTTTTTATTAAACCCATATCCCATGTACAGGATAGCCCTAATGGTATCGGGAATTCGGTCTCGTATCCGTGGATAACATCCATGCCAAAGATCAAAGGAATTTTCAAGCGACTTTCTTCTACTGCCACTTTTTGTACTGCACGGATTTTTTCTTCTGATTTAATATTAAACAAGCCTCCGACTTCTCCGTCTTTAATTTTTTTGCCAACATCTGAATTGCTTGCCTGGCCGGTAACAATATCGCCCGAACCGGGCAAATTCAATTGCCCAATTTTTTCATCGAGTGTCATCTTTTTCATCAGTGCATCGATGAAGGCATTCATTTTCGCATCATTGTTTTGGGCGAAAGAATTCATAAGCAGGCCAAGTATGCAAATTAACAGGGCAATCGTCTTTTTCATTTGTGTTATATTTAGATTAATATATTATTCAACTTTTAGAATTTCCTTCCTGGGAGAAACACCGTTTTCATTTATTGCTTCAATGGTAAAATAATAAGTCTTCGACTTATCCATCACTTTGAACCAATATTGATTATTGTTGTTGTTCATTACCATCACACAATTATACAGTTTATCCGGCATGGTACCCCAATATACATTATAGGCATATGCATTATTTACCGGGCTCCACCTTATCCATCCGCTTCTTTTGTCTTTTTCTGTTCGCAATACCATAAATGTTTTTACGCTGTCAGGCTTTTCGCCATTCCCATTTCCAAATACACGTAGTCCACTAATTGCAAATTTTCCCGTCGGCATATGGATGTTTACGAGTTTGATAAATCGCGCCTGTACCGGTGTTGCCAATTCAACATAGTCATGCGGCACGTCTGTTTTATTACTGCTCTTATCAATAAGAACTTTCCATTTCTTGCCGTCAGCAGAATAATATAAAATGTATTGATGATAAATGTTGGTTTGCTTTCCCAGGAATTCTGCATCCTGATCTGCATAATTTATTTGCACCGCATTTACAGTGGAAATATTTCCCAAATCACTCTGTATCCATTCACCTTTATTGCCCGACGCGGCGCTCCAGTATGTTTTAATATCTTCATCAACCGCATTGTTCGCGTTATAGTCGCCAAGTGTAGATGAAACCTGGACAGGCTTATTATAATTGAGCAACATCCACCCGGTAAAACCATCAGGTGTTTTATTTGGATCTTGCTTTAACATGTCGATGATATGTAGTTGATCCGGTATTAAATGCGGATAATCTCCAAAGGCTGTATTGCACCACATCACATCATCTTTGTCAAACCCTGCAGGCCAGATGCCTATTCTTCTTTCGAAATTATTTTTTACAGATATTTCTATCGTGCTAACGTGCCAGTAGTCTCCATTATCATCCTGGAAAGTAGAACCATGGCCGGCGCCTCTGGCAAAACCACCGAGCTTCATACTCAAAGGATCAGATTGCGGATGAGTATCCGCGCTTTCAAATAAAGGTTTATTCCCTACAACAACGCCGTCAGCGTAACCGCTCATCTCTGTGCCCGGTGCGCCATATTGGTAATAATATTTTCCATTGCGTTTCGTCATCCAGGAGCCCTCGATAAAAGGATCGAGGAAAGTGTTGTCCATATATTCGCCAAAGCGTTGCCAGCCATATCGCCAATCTTCCAGCATATACATAGGAGTTCTCCCTCCTAATGGTTGCATGGTTTTTCTGTTTAATTCCACTCCCTCTGTCGGGTAACGATTGCTGCTTCCATTGTACATATATAGCTTTCCATCATCATCAGTAAAGAATGCAGGATCCCATCCACCAATAGAGAATGAATCCACCAATGGCTTCCATTCGTTCGCTTTGGGATTAGTGCTCATCCAAATGGTAAAGGTCTTTGTGTAAGTGGAACCAAAAACAAGCATGGTATCGCCGATGATGCCAACAGCCGGGGCGCACAACTCGTCATAGACGCCTCCATTCCATGGCCGCAAAAATTTTTTTGAAATAAAATGCCAGTTCAACATATCACTGCTCCACCAGTACCCCCATTGATTGGTGGAGAATAAATAAAAATCTCCTTTATAATTTACAATTGCGGGATCGGCAGTGGCCCTGTGTTTACCCCACTCCGTAAAATTGGGAATAGGCGTGTAGCCATAATCGATATTGACCGGATTGCAATAAGTTTTTTGCTGGGCAGATATATAAGAAGAACAACAAACAAAGAGAATAATTAGCAACCGTGAGCGAAAAAAATTATTCATAACTTCTATTATTAAACAGAAAAATATTCCCCACCCCTGAGTACATGATAGGGCTGGCCTTCTTTTTCGGCCTCCTTTACAAAATCATTTACATCGGCAGTATTAAAAACAAACATATCGTAATGGCAAGGTATTACATATTTTGCCTGAATCGCCTTACCCAATGCCACCGCTTCGTTAGAATTCAGATTTCCTGGTACGCGCCTTGCAGGATCATTGCCATTAATTGGTAACAAAGCAACATCCACCTTAAATAGCTCAGGCAAATTAAGCATTTCATCAAACCAAAGTGTATCACCACTGTGATATACTTTATGTGGTCCAAACTCAATCACATAACCCATGAATTTACATCGCCCTTGCTCATCGCGCTCGAGTTCATTGTGCTTCGCCGGAATACCATGAAAGGTAAACTCATTGAGCATTATAGACTCTTTATCATTTAATCCTGCGAAATAATTTTTATCAAAATGTAATCTTTCGGCAACAAAATCCCTGTTGGCTTCAGGAATGAGAAAATGTGCATCAGGATTATTTTTCAAAACAGGAATTAAAGTTTCCGCATCTAAGTGATCGGTGTGATTGTGACTTGATGTGATAATAGAGATATTTTTCAGCAATTCCGGTTTTACAACGATCTCGCTCATGCGAACATGCGGCTTATCAGTGGAAGCATATTTCTTCGTCAATGAATCGGAAAGATACGGATCGATCAAAACTCTTTTGTTATTCCATTGTAATACATAACCGCTTTGCCCCAGCCACCACAAATAAAAATGGCTAGTATCCCAAAGTTTTTCGTCCATCTCGGAAATTAATGCTTCGTCTTTTTTTATAGCTTTTATCATAACCTCACCCCCAACCCCCTCTCCATTGGAGAGGGGACATTATTTATTATAATTGCGACCTTACAATTTTAGCTCCTTTAACCATATTTATTAGTTTCTGCCTCGCCGCCCATCTTGCGGTCTGGCTCAATCCGCAATCAGGAGCAACCGATAATTTTTCTGCAGGAATATATTGCAAACATTTTTTTATTCTTGTTATAACATCATCTACCGTTTCGATGTAATAATTTTTTACATCAATGATACCAACTGCCACATTCATTTTTTCCGCAAATACCTTCAAAAGCTCTATTTCTGTAAATTCGCGGTTCGCCATTTCAACATGCATTTCATCAACCGTCATATCTAAAAAATCAGGGAGCATGGGTTCAATGCTGCGATAGCCAACGGAATGCCCTTTGAAATTTCCAAAACATAAATGCGTGCTCAAATAACATTTGCCGACCACCGGTGCAACGGTACGGTTGAAAATATCCACAAATCGTTTGGTATCTTCTTTATAGGCATAACAACTCATAGAAGGTTCGTCAACAGCGATTTCTGTGCAACCTGCGCCTACCAATGATTTCAGCTCATTGCGAACGATTGGGAGTAATGCTTCGGCTATAACATAACGATCTTTGTATTTTTCATTCGCTAATAGCCGGCCGCTCAATGTGTAAGGCCCGGGAACACTTGCTTTCAAAATAAAACCTTTGGGTGCTAATTTTTTCAATCGCAAGAACTCTTTCACTGCGCCTAATCCGTTTGGCGCGATAAGTTCACCTACAATATTGTGCTTACCTCTCTGATCATGTGCCGGCGGGCCAAATTTTCTCGTTTCAGTCTCATTGTTTTCAATTCCTTTTATAAAACCATAAAATGACAAATTAAAATCCAACCTGGTTTGCTCACCATCAGTTATAACATCCAATCCTGCTGCTGTCTGGTCATGAATTGCAGCGACAACAGCATCCTCAATCATTTCCTCGATGTCAGCCGGACCGAATTTGTTTAAATTTTGCGTGGCAAATTCAAGCCAGCCAGGGAAAGGATAACTTCCAATTACTGTTGTGCGGATAGGAATTGATGCCATACTCTATGACGGTTTATTTTTTTCAGATACATAACCGGAAAAGCCTACATGCTCATACAATTTTGCCAGGCGATGAGCATGTTCGTCATATGCTGCTTCGAACAAATAGTTTGCTTTTTCTGGTCCAAGCAAATTCGCAGCTGTCAATACTTTTGGTGGATGGCCGGCTTTGGTAAGAAGATTGGCAACTTCTGCCTTGATGGAATTCACCAGCAGAATACCGCCAATAGTTGATCCCGGTGATACAGGTGTTTCCAGTCCTTCAATATATATCATTGAATCGCCGACAGGTGCTCCGGTATCCAGAATGATATCCGTAAAGTCGGATAATTTTTTCCCGTCTTTTCTTTTGGTTGTGCTTTTTTCTGAATGTTGTTTGGTGATGATTGCAACAACTTTAATGTTTTTTTGCTGAAACAACTCAGCCATCTCAATAGGAACAATGTTGGTACCACTGGATGAAATGATTAACGCGCTGTCTTTTTCAGAAAGATCAAAGTTGCGCAAAATCCTTTCTGCAAAACCGGAAACATTTTCCAGAAACATTGCCTGCCTTTGTCCGTTAGCACCTACCACACTATTATGATTAGTGAGAGATAATTCAACGATCGGGTTAAACCCGGGAAAAGAACCATATCGCGGCCACATTTCTTCCACCATGATCCGGCTGTGACCGGAGCCAAAACAATGCACCATTCTCCCGGTAAGAATGCTCTCTGAAAATAATTTAGCTGCTTTAAAAATATTTTCTTTTTGAGCCGCAATCGTTTTAATGATCCCCCCACATTTTTCAAGGTATTCAAGCGCAAGGGCCGCGTTTTCTGCCATCAGAAGTTGTTTTCTTTTTTAAAGGTAAGGAAGGAAATTGAAACAGATCTTGACGTGATCATGAAAGCAAAAATGATTTTATGAATTCTTATCCAATGCAAAACATGCAGCGCCGATAGCTCCCGCCAGGTCGCCATGAACTGCCTTTACAATCTGCGGCCTGATACCCCCCGGCTGCCATTCAAATTCATCGAACCATTTGTTGAGAGGAACGAACAGGTCATCATTTGCCTCTGCAATACCACCGCCAATAATGATGGTATCGGGCGAAATAAGATTGCTTACTGACGCTAATGCAATGGCTAACTTTTTTATGGAAGTAAGCCAGACTTGTTTTGCAAATTCGTCTCCGTTTTGATATGCTGCAAGTACGTCCTTTGTCGATGAAAATTTTCCGTTACTTCTTTTTTCAATCGTGCAATTACCAATACAATCTTCCAAGCTACCGGGCATGCCGGTAATATCAGGCTCCTTCTCACTATCAACCACAATATGGCCAATGTGACCCGCTTTGTTGAAAGACCCCTGGAATGGCTTTCTGTTTATAAGCAAAGCGCCGCCAACTCCGGTACCAAGCGTGACCATTATTGCATTCTCACTTTGCCTCGCCGCACCAGAAGCCGCTTCGGCTGCAATTGCCGCGACTCCGTCATTCAAAACAAATGAGGGAAGCTGTAAAAAATCTTCCCAGGAAAAATTTTCCAAACCATATAGCCTTCCGGGCATAAAAGCTATCGCCGTATTTTCTTTGTTGGGTAAACCGGGAGCAGAAATTCCGATAACGATGTTTTCACCAGGCAACTTTTCTCTTAATTCATTCACGGTCATTGCAACCCCATTTTTCCATACATCTCCTTCACGCTCATTTGTGAAAGTATAAATTTGATGCAAAACATTTTTTGATTCATCAACAGCAACTCCTTTTATTCGTGTAGCCCCAAGGTCAATGCCAATTGCAAAGAATTTATTCAATGATTGATTATTAATTATTGATTATTCCCTTATCGATAAAATCATCTCTTAAACCCCCATTTCATTAATGCAATTAACCGCTGACAACTCACAACTCACCATACTGCCCTTCACTCAGAGACCAGCCACCATCTACTGAAATGATCTGTCCTGTTGTGAACCTTGACTGATCACTCATAAAATAAACTGCCAATCCATCCAAATCATCAGGATGCCCGATACGTCCACCATCCAACGGTTGCTTTGTTTCGATAAATGATAAAATTTCCTCATCGCCGGACGCACGTTTCGCCATAGGCGTGTCATTTAATGAGGGCGCCAATACGTTGATCCGGATGTTATCTTTTGCGTAGTAAGCTGCTATTGATTTACTAAACCCAAACACTGCAGATTTAGCAGCAGCGTAGGCGTGAGTAGAAAAATATTTTGGAGAAGGTGAAAGGCCAAGCACAGAGCTCATATTTAAAATAGTACCGGCTGATTTCAATTCTAAAAATTTTCTTACTGCAGCCTGGTTACTTAACATCAATGAAGTTAAATTCATTTCCATTGTTTTGTTCCAACCTTCTAATGTGAGCTGGTGTAACGGTCCGTCTCCCATCTTTCTTCCGCTGCCACCTGCAACATGATATAACCCGGTAAAACCGCTGAATGTTTTTAAACAAACTTCTATCGCATTTTTGGCCGTGTCGGCATGAATAGCATCCCCCACAATGGCAACTCCTCTTTTTCCTAACTCCTGTTGCGCAGAAGAAACAGTATCCTCATGACGCCCCATCAGGACAACGTTGGCGCCGTTTGCAACGAACGCCTTCGCTGCTGAAAAACCCATTCCTGTTGTACCGCCAATGATCACGATACTTTTCCCTTCAAGCAACTTCATGTAGTGAATTATCTTTTTTCGATTGACCCCGTTTGTTTGTGTTTTACAATTGTCTTCTTTTCGCCAGAAGGCAAAATTTCTTCTTTAATGAAATAATAATTATCATCATAGCTGGCATAATCATGTTTGTGTTTTACTTCCTTTAAACCACGCCAATCATCTATTTTTACAGGCTCCCATTGTTTGGATTTCGCAGAAGCATAGGCGGCATCAAGAATGGAATTTACTATATATCCGTCGTAAAACGTTTCTGCAGGTTGTTTACCTTTTTCAATTGAGTCAAACATATCGGTGAACATATTATTATAACCCAATTCATGCAATTCATCGCCAACTGGGAAAAGCCATCCACTGGTGCTTTCTGCCTTCTCTGCAACATAGTTGGCAGTTTTACCAGAGGTAAACATTTCAATTCCGGTACGAAGAAAATTATTGATCCATATCGTGCCTTCGGTACCCATCACTTCATCTCTCAAATCCATACCACCACGAAATGACCAGCTTACCTCAAACTGTCCGATTGCACCATTGGCATATTTTACCAAACCAATCGCATTATCTTCTGCATCGATGGGATGCACCCTTGTATCGGCCCAACACATCACTTCCACGGGCCGAATGTCTTTCCCGATATAATTTCTCGCAATCTCCACACAATGACAACCAAGGTCAATTATTGCACCACCGCCTGCGCGTTTCTTATCCCAAAACCAATCACTATGCGGGCCGGGATGTGTTTCACGACTCTTGGCCCAAATCACCTCGCCGATACTTCCACTCTTCACGGCTGCCAGCGATTTCAAAGACTTCGGCGTATAACATAAGTCTTCGAGGTAGCCCCCTACAATGCCGGCCTTCTCTACCGCCTGTAACATTTGCAATGCTTCTCCGGCATTACGCCCCAGAGGCTTTGTAATAATTACATGCTTTTTCGCCCCGGCACACGCCAGTACTGCATCAAGGTGCACGTCGTTGGCAAGCCCGATTACGACTACATCCACATCTTTATGTGATACGGCCTGCTGCAGGTTGGTGGTGAAATTGGGAATGTTATAATCTGATGCAAACTTTTTTGCTTTGGCCTCATCGCGCCCATACACCATTGTTACTTCATCTTTTCTTCTTTGAGCCACCAACGACTCAACATAAAATCTCGAAATAAATCCGGTTCCTAAAATTGCAATATTCATGATGCTTATTTTTTAACTAAGGTAACACAATCGTTATTTCAAAACATTTCATTTGCCTGGAAAATCAGATCAGTTTACCGGTCGATTTTTATTTCATTTTAACCAAATCGCTCACAAAAAATTCCTTTAGCGGCAAAGGACCATAACCTTCTTTGAACAAAACCTCCGGGAAAGAATCTATTCGCCGATTGCAAACATTGCTGAGGATGCTGATAAGCAAACTATCGATGACGGGCTGCGGGATTGTAGTGGAAAGGGCCGCAGCTTTTTTATGCAGGTTAATGAAAATGGCATACACCCTGTATAGTCGGGCACTGCGGCCCTTGCAGCGGAAAGCCCGGGCTACCGTTGAGCAAAGCTGCAAAAGATGACAGCCCAAAATTCTTTTATTGAAAATACGGGGAAGTAAACCCTAATCTTTTCAAACCCCATTGTATTTCCGGAATTTTCATAAACAACTTCCACAAGAGGCCGGTACGATAATTTTCGATCATCACTACAACAGGGCCTTCATCAATGGCAAGATAAGATTTTGCATACCAGTTATGCGATTCGCTAAACCCGTCGGTAAAACCATATTTACCCCATATCTTGTCTCCTAAATCAAAATAAAAATGTTTTAGCGCCTGCATCGAATACTCTGGTGTGTAGGGGAAAGACGAAAGTGCTGCGGTCGGCGAAATTACACCATCATCATTTGTTGGGGAGTGGGCATCATAGCCACGATAGTCATCGCTTGCGGTAAGCCCCCAGCAGCCGGTGCCATAGCCTTTGTAGTGTTTGGGATTATCCACACAGTATGCATGGTTGATCAAAGTGTGGTTTTGATTTTGCTCCCAATAGTTTGCATACTCATCTTTCAGTCCATGAGGATCGAGGCCCAGAAATGAATAATGGGCAAAAAACAACGGACCACCATAGTCGAAACCTAACGGTAATGTATAACCGTAAAATTTCTTTCCATTATGGAAATAATTATTCACTGCCCATCCCCGATGATATACATCCGGTTCTATCGAATGCTCCGGCGATGACGCCGCAAGTATATATGTAATAAGACATTCATTCCAGCCTCTTATTTCTGCGTTCATGGCCCAGCCATTGTTGGGGCTCCAGTGCCAGTACAATACGCTGATCCCTCCCCGGGTTTGCCAATCGTATTCCACATCATTCCAGAGCCAGGTAATTCTGTTTCTTAACTCTCTTTCTCTGTTATTATCCTCGTCAAAATATTGGCGTGCACAGAGCAATCCTTCCATCAGGTAGGATGTTTCTACAATATCGCCGCCATCGTCTTTGGAGCTGAATGGAATCGTTTTACCTGTTTCACCATTCATCCAGTGGGGGAAGATACCATGGTATTTAGGCGCCTTCTCTAAAAATTTCACAAGCTTTATCAGTCGTCTGGCGGCAGTGTCCCTCCCGATCCAACCTCTGTTCACAGCCACGATAATGGCCATGACACCGAATCCCGTTCCACCGGTAGCACAAACCTCATTCCCGTATTCTTCAGTATTGCTTCTTTCGCGCGCCATACCACTTACAGGATCAGCAAAGTCCCAGAAGTATTTAATCGTTTGCTTTTGCACCAGGTCGAGAAGTGCTGAATCTGACAGATCTTTTTGAATCGCTATAGAATTGCCGGAAGAAGTTTCGAGGGTCTTTTTCTGGCCGAGTGCCCCAAATGCAAAAACTAAGAATGTTATCGATAACACAATTTTTCTCATACAAAATATCTCCATTTTAATGCGAATAAAGATACAATAAACGATGCTCTTTGTGAGGCAATGTGCGCAGTACAGTCCAGTAAAAAATATTTGGCCACCATCCCTTGTAAGCCATCCATATATTTTAATAAGTCTTACTTTTATATGTTCGTATTTTTATTCAAAAATATTCTCATGATCAAATTTCTTTCTACACTATTACCGATTTTATTTGCAATTACCATCTGTAATGCACAGGACAAGCAGTTTGCGATTATTAAAAACAATCCCGCCACATCCATCAAAAACCAGGGTCAATCCGGAACCTGTTGGTGTTATTCCAGCACCGCATTAACGGAAAGTGAAATGCTCTTAAATAAAGAACCTGCGTTTGATCTGTCTGAGACTTTTACAGTATATAATTTATATATCGATAAAGCCACAAAATATATCAGGAGGCGCGGAACAACGAGATTTTCGGAGGGGGGCTTAGAGCAGGACATGCTGAATGCTGTTGCCAATTATGGTGCGATGCCACAGGAAGTTTACCCGGGAACAGGAGGCGATACCATTATGTACCACGATTATAAAATGGAACCTCAACTGAAAAACTATCTTGATAGCATTTTAAAAGCTAATCCGGATACCATTCCATTAGACTGGAAAGATGGCTTCGTTCGAATACTGAATAGTTATTTAAGAAAGCCGCCGGCAACTTTCAAATATAACGGTGAAGAATATACGCCGAAAAGTTTTGCTGCAAAATATGTTACAGAAAAACCGGATGATTTTATTGGTCTTACATCTTTTACCCATCATCCTTTTTACACCTCGTTTGTAATGGAGGTTCCTGATAATTACAACAGCAATGCGTATTTCAATTTGCCTCTGGATGAGTTGATCAATACTGTGGAAGACTGCATTATGAAGGGTTATACCATAGCATGGGATGCCGATGTCAGCAACAACGGATTTCGTCAGAGAAAGGGGGTTGCTATGTGGGTAAACAACAAATCTGAATCAGACAATTTTCCCAATTTTAAAGAAGATCCTTATACACAGCAAATACGCCAGGAACTTTTTGATAAACAAATCACAGAGGATGATCACCTGATGCAGATAACCGGCATTGCAAAAGACGCAGATGGTAATAAATATTTTATTGTAAAAAATTCCTGGGGTATGGTTGGCCCATTCCAGGGATATATTTATGTCAGCATTCCTTATTTCGCTATCAATACTATTTCTGTGTTAGTGGATAAAAGAGCTGTATCAAAGAAGGAGATGGAAAAGCTGGCGATGAAATAATGCAAGATTAAAAATTTGGACTGCTGAAGTCCAATGATTGCATTCCGGTTTTTATTTCAGGGCAGCTCATAAATAAATTCCATAATAAACCCGTACGATAATTTTCTATCATACCAACTATCGGGCCTTCATCTATTGCAAGGTCTGACGACGCAAACCATGGAGTAGACAGGTTAAATGCATCATAAAACCCATACTCGCCCCACAACTTGTCACCCAATGTATAATAGAAAAATTTCAGCGCATTCATTGATTGAGTTGGGGTGTAGGGCAAAGAGGAAATAGCTGCTGTGGGTGCAATTACGCCGACATCATTTGTCGGTGATGAAGCCGTATAGCCATTTTGAATATCGCTGGCAGTAAGACCCCAGCACAAATTGCTGTAACCATAATGATTTTGCGGATTGGCAACACAGTAATCATAATTAATTTCCGAATGAGCCTCGCCTTGCATAAAATAATTGCTGCAATACGTGTCGCTCAACTGGTGCGGATTAATTCCTAAAAAAGAATATTGCTCAAAAAATAGCGGCCCGCCTAAATTCTCTCCTAATGGCAAAGTGACTCCATAATAGGTATTTCCGTTTTTTATGGCACCGTTTTTAGCCCAACCATTATCGTAAATATCTTTCGAAATTGCATGAGTGGGCGATGAAGCTGCCAGTACATATGTAATCAGCGCTTCGTTCCACCCCGTTACAGGTATACTCCAGATATCGCTTGTGTTAGTATACGATGGATTGTATTGCCAATAGAGTCCATTTGCATTTCCATTTTGTGTAAACCAGTTCCAATCTACTGCGTGCCAGATCGAATTAATGCTATCGCGCAATGCAATTTCATTTGCATTGGTTGTGCTGTTGAAATACTGCCGCGCGGTGAGCAAGCCTTCTAAAAGGTAAGACGTTTCTACAATGTCTGCACCGTTATTGCTCCCAAATGGTATCGTTGCACCTGTACTTCCATTTATCCAATGAGAAAAAGCGCCATGCCAGCGTTGGCATTTTGTTGTAAGAAAATCTATAATTTCATTTATTCGTGCCACGGCGTCAGTACGACTGATAAAACCGCGGTTCACTGCTACCACCATAGCCATAATACCAAAGCCGCTGCCTCCAGTCGTTACTGTTTCATCATCGCCATTATTACGTTCTCTTGCCATGCCGCTGACCGGATGGCCATAGTCCCAAAAATATTTGAAGGTTTGCTTTTGAACCAAATCGAGCAGAGCTGAATCGGATATAAGGGGAAATTTATTTGTTGAATCAATTTGAGTGAAAAAATCCAGATCGGACCGATTTGATAGATTAGTACCCGAAACAGATTTTAATAAAACGGAAACCGAAAATGCATATTCGTTCAAATAAGCAATGTCGGCAGCGGGCGAAATAAGTAATGTGCTATCATTATTCTGATAAGAAACCTTATAATTAACATTAGCGAAACCCTGGCTCCTATTTGTGAAAGACACTGCAGACGACACCGAACTTGTGTCCACTTTGTCGGAAAACGAAATCTGAATCACAGGATTCACACTTAATCCAAATAACGTTTTGGTACCATTGAACGTTGCAGAATTGATTGTTTGTTTTGTAATGGAAAACGAAACTGTCGGCGGAGGCACAACAGGTGGTTGCTGTTGAGATGACTTTTTCTTACAACCTGCGGCGCAGAGCAAAAAAGCTCCTGCCAGAATAATAATACAACTTAATCGGTGTTTTATTTGACTCCCCATGATTCTCAGGCTTTTCTTTAAATATAGCCGGTTAACAAATTTCGCGAGAATGATCTGAAAAGCAAAGGGTACACCAACACAGTATACAAGATTTAAAGTATTGATGTACCCTCTTTTATTTTAATAAGATCAGAGCCCATGACTCTCGAGCGCGTACAAAGCCATCACCTCATCGGAAGTTAAAACGCGGTCATAAATTCTAAACTCATCCAAATCACCACTTAAAGAATTCATCCAGCCATTGGCCGTATTCGCATTATCATCGGGGCCGCCCAAAGTAAAACTGTCAGCTGTGCCAAAATCTGTTTGAGGATTAAAAGTCGTAGAGCCGGTTTGAGAAAGCAAGCTACCATCCACATATACTCTCAAAGCACCCGTGGTGCCATCATATGATATATCCATCTGGTGCCAATTGCCATCCAGCATCTTTGGCCAAACCTGACCTGCGTCAAACCATTGATCCATCAAACAGACTTTGCCGTAAGAATTAGTTGCGTTATCCGCATTGTTAAACAGCATGAAGAATTTTGTTTGCTCCCATGAGTAACCAGCCTGGTTCAGCGAAAACGGCATATAGGTAGTCGGGCCGCCACTCAAACTTGCCGGCTGCTTTATCCAGCAGGTGTAGGAGAAACTTTGCAAGGCGGTAACTGTACTGGTAATATTCGAATTAATATAACCAGGGCTTGCGACTTCTACCGCCTGCCCCTTGATTCCATCAACAAAACTCAGGGCTGATGTATGATTAGCGGTGCCCATCGTACTTGATATACTATCTATATAACCGCCATCAAAGGCCCAATACGCTTTTAAATCTGACGCAGCCACCTCCGACGAAGAACTGTATCCGTTTACCGGAACAAAGAAAGACATTTCAGGGCCGTAGGAGATGCCTTGCTTATTGATAGCATATGCGCGATAATAGTAGGTTGTCAGTAACGACAATCCTTTAAGTGTCACAGAAAAATTGCCCGAAATGGTGTAATTGGGCGTTTTATTTTTTGAAGTGTCGACACCACTGGTTGTGCTGTAACAAATTCCCGCTTCAGTGACGATAGACCCTCCATCTGATGAGATGTCTCCACCAATAACTGCCGTGGTACCCGTTATACTACCTGCTGCAGTTGTAGATACTGTCGGAGCAACTGCATTCACGTTTATGCCGGTTCCGCTATCTGTCTTTTTACAACTGAAAATGGTAAAACTTGTCAACGATATGACGCCAATAAAAAAAATATTTTTCATGCTTTATGTTATTATTTTTAATGAACCAATTTTCATTTTCCTTTTCCCTGCAAGATTATAAGGGCCTGCAGATCTGAAGCGCTTAATGCAGTGTTATAAACCCGTACCTCATCCAATTGCCCGGTTAAATAACTTGCCCAGCCTTGTGCTCCGCCAGCAGTACCAATACTTGGATCGCATTGAAATTGCTCTGTCCCAAAAACTATTTGTGTAGCAGCACTCGAGAAAGCAATATTGCCCAGGCCCGCTGCAGTCTGGCTTGCCACAAAAGTACCTCCCTGGTATAATGAGAAGGTGGAAGTGGAAGCGTCATATGTAACGGCAATATTTTGCCAAGCATTCCATGGATTCGTGAGGTACGCCGTTGTAAACCAAACTTCATGCGTTCCATCATTAAAATGTATTTTGAAATTGGCACTCGTACCTGTGCTGCCGTTCTCATAGAACATCTCCAATGAACTCCAAAAATCGTTGTCTTTGGTAATGCAAATAGGCGTTACTATTCCATTAGTATTTTGGGGCGTATTTATCCAAAAATCAATGGTGAAGCTTCCGATATTCTTAATGGCTGAAGGCAAGTCTGAAATTACATACCCATTGCTGGCGCCTTGCAGAGCTTGCCCTTTAAAACCCGTGGCAAAGCTAGTATTAACGGCCGTTCCTACTGTTTGCGAAACGCTGTCGATCGTACTCCCGTCAAAGGCCCAATAGGCAACGAGGCTACCTTTGCCAATGTCATTGGAAGATGCATACCCGTTCACGGTAAACACCGGCTTATAGGAATTCGGATCGAAAGATTTATAACAAGAAGTAAGAATGATACTGCTGATGAATACTATCAGCAGGCTATTCTTAAAACAAATATTTTTCATAATCATAATTTTTTATTCTTAAGTTTTAATATCCCTGGTTTTGGGTCAATACCCCGAAACTATTGTCAATTTCCGACTGCGGTATTGGCCACACTTCATTCTTATTAGCCTTCCAACCCAGAGGACCAAATACTTCAGCACCCCTTCCCTGCCGTATTACGTCGAAATACCTGCTGTCAAAATCCATCGCTAATTCCACTCTTCTTTCGTGGTAAATAGCGTCGCGTAATTGTGCCTGATCAGTAGTAGTAACAGGTGGAAGTGTATTTGCAGGAGCGCCGTTAGCTATTGCCATGTTTCTTGCTCTTGCTCTCACCATTTCCAAAGAAGCTAAGGCGTCAGCAGTATTTCCCAGTTCGTTATTCGCTTCAGCATTCATCAGCAGCACATCTGCATAGCGCAATACTCTTATATTCTGGTCACTGCCACTGTTATCATTTGCATAAGTGTTGAACGGTATATACGATTTGTAATTATACATCGGATTGGGACAGGTGGACGGGATCAAATCGCCTTCTGCAGAAGTAGAACTTCTGAAAAGAATCGTAGCATTTAAGCGCGGATCATTGGGTTCAAATTCATTTACTAAATCCTGTGTGGGTACATTATAACCCCAACCGTTGCCTGTGAAACTTCCTCTTGGTTGTTGAATCTGACAATATTGGGAATTAGAAGCATCCGATATATTCGGAACATAAGCAGCCTGAATTTCAAAGATGGACTCCGAGCAATTTTCGTTTTGCACGCGATACATTTTTTCAAAATCGGGAAAGAGTGAATATACATTCGACTGCATCACTTGCTTCGTATAGGTCACTACGTCGCTCCACTTTTTTTGATATAAAGCCACCTTAGCGTGGAGGGCCAGCGCGGCCCCACTTGTGGCCCGGCCTACATCGGCACCGGAGTAGGTAGCGGGCAGCACGGATGCAGCATCTGTTAAGTCTTGTTCGATAGCCGCCCAAACCTGGTCTGCAGGAGTCCTCGGTATATTATATTCACCCGCACTTTGAGGCAGATGAAGGCGCAAAGGAACATCACCAAAAGCCCGTACCAGTCTAAAATATGAGTATGCACGTAAAAATTTTGCTTCTGCTATATAACGAGCCTGCAGCGTGCCATCCATCTTAATATTTGGAACATTATCGATTACCTGATTGCAATAATTGATCTCCTGGTACATGCCGTTCCAAAAATCCGGCAGTTCACGATTAGTGGATGTAACGGTAAAATTATCGAACTGGCTCATAAATGCAACGGAACCATCTGTTGGATCACTTCCCGTAACAGCATCGTCAGAACCGAGGCTTTCAACGGCCATCGGAGCAAATGCGGCAAAGGTCCAACCGCGCAAATTGGCGTACATAGCATTTACGGCTTCAGTCGCGTCATCTTCTGTTTGCCAAAATTGCGTCACAGGCTTTTGCCCCTGTACCGGCACATCCAAAAAACTTTTTTTGCATCCTATCATAGTGATCAAAAGCAACGACGACATAACAAGAGATGCTTTACCAAATTTTATATATCTAAATTTCATGAGTATTTTTTTAAAAGGTAAGGTTTACGCCAAAATTGTAGGTTGCATATAACGGATATACATTTTCATCAATCCCTGCCTTTGTAGGTGAGCTCGCAGGTACTTCAGGAGTAAATCCGCGGTAGTGGAACCATGTAAAGGGATTCTGCGCATTTACATATACCCTTAGCTTTGAAATAGCACCTGAACGAGTGAGGCCATTCTGACCGCCTATCACTGTATATCCCAATTGCGCATTTCTTATCCTAAAATAGCTGCCATCCTCTACAAAAAATGAATTGGTCAAACTATTGCTGCCCGCAACATTTACAGAGGGATATACATTAGATGTTCCCTCCCCGTGCCAGCGGTTATCGTAAAAATCCTGCGTATAGTTTTCCCCGCCATAACGCAATGCGAAATTTCCGTTATAAACTTTGACGCCTGCGATTCCTTGAAAATCTAATGCCAGATCGAAATTCTTATAGCTCACAGACGTATTGATACCATAAACTACTTTAGGATTAGGATTGCCCAATACAACGCGATCTTTATCGTCAATTACTCCATCTCCGTTTTCATCCTTGTATTTGAAATCACCGGGCTTGGCATTTGGCTGAATTACAGTGCCATCCTTACTTGTATAATCAGCGATATCCTTTGCAGACTGGAATACCCCGATCACCTGGCGTCCATAAAACTCCCCTATTGGTTGCCCTACCACAGTACGGGTAATAATATCAGCACCCAGATATTGATAAATGGGATTTCCGCCAGATGCGACGTTCAGCACTTTATTTTGATTTAAACCTGCATTACCACTGATTGAATAGGTCCAGTCCTTGCTGATATGATCTTTCCATGTAAGCAAAAATTCAAAACCCTGATTTTGGAATGTAGCCTGGTTACCTACAACCGTTCCGTTGGTTGTACCCACGGAACCCAGAACAGGAATATCAAAAATTGCTTTCTCGGTCTTACGGTTGTACCAATCAATTTCGGCATATAACCTGTTGTTAAGTAAAGATGCCTCCAAACCAACGTCGGTACCTACTCCTAATTCCCAGACGGTAGTTGGCGTTACAACAGTGTTGATGCTGGCGCCAGTGGCAGTACTGCCATCTCCACCAACATAAACCAGGGATCCGCTCTGAGTTGCAGTCAATATAGAAAGATTGGCGGGGACACTCATGTTCCCGATTTTACCCCAGCTTCCCCTGATTTTCAGATTATCAAATAACTTCTGATTTTGCATAAATTTTTCGTTGGTAATTACCCAACCAACACCAACGGAAGGAAAATAGCCCCAGGTATTGCTAAACTTTGAAGATCCGTCCGCTCTTATAGATGCATTCAACAAATACCTGTCATTGTATGAGTAATTTACTCTGCCGAAATATGAATTTACCCTGTTTAACTGCGGCTTATTGTTCGGATCGTAGTCGCTTATAGTCGCGGTAGAAGCAGTTCCCAAGGACAAGAATCGACCGCCGGAGTTATCAGGAACGTCTTGGGCAGTAGCTACTAATTGATAGAATCTATATTCCTGCGCGCCCTGACCCACTAATACTTTTACGGAATGTTCATTAAACCTTCTTTCAAAGGACAACGTGTTTTCAACAATCCAGTTCCTATTTTCAGCCCTCGTTTCTGATAATGTGCTGTGCGTAGTTCTCAACGCTACGGGTATATAAGGATAGTTGGTATAAGGTGTATAATTATTCACTTCGCCTTGTTCAAAATCGCCGCCGGCGCTGGTATGGAAAGTAAAGTACTTAAGGAATTTCAAATCCGCATATACATTGCCGTTCATTTTCCATGTTCTTGTATGCTGATCGTAATAGTCTATATTTTCTTGCGGATTTTTCTGATTGGCTGCTGCAATTTTATAATCTCCCGGATCGCCATAGCTGCCATCGGCGTAGTAGACGGGCACAATCGGCGCAGCATTAAACAGATCGTAGAATATTCCACCTGGTACATCTTTCGACAAACTCATGATGCCTGTAGCGTTGACGCCAATCTTTAAGAACTTCGTGAGCTGGTAGTCATTGGCGACATGGAATGCATACTTGTCAAAATCATTGGTTTTTACGAGTCCGTCCTGGTGGTAATACCCCAGCGAGAAATCAAATGTAGATTTTTCGCCGCCGCCGGTTACCGAAATCTGATGGCTCGTAACCATTGCATTTCTTAATATTTGATGATACCAATCGGTAGTACCAAACGAAGATGGATCGGCATACAAAGCAGGTGATCCATTTAGCGCATACACTTCATTGATCATCTGTGCGTACTCTGGTCCCGTGGCCATCTTCACCTGGTTCGTAACTACCTGGTTGCCCACAAAGCCATTGTAGCTTATGAGGGCTTTACTATTGCGTCTCCCTTTTTTTGTAGTAATCAAAACGACTCCGTTGGCTGCCCGGATTCCATAGATAGATTCGGCAGAAGCATCTTTTAATACACTGATGCTTTCAATGTCTTCATTGTTAAGGAAACTTATATCGTCATACCAAACCCCGTCCACCACGAATAATGGGTTAGTATTTCCGTAAACTGTACCTACTCCACGAATCGTGATCTGCGGAGGAGAACCCGGAGAGCCAGTGTTGGTTATCTGCACTCCGGCAACCTTACCTTGTAAAGCGCTCAGAGGATTGTAAGATGATTGTTTGGCTATCTCATCTCCTTTTATCTGTGCCACAGATCCCGTAATATCTATTTTGCGTTGCGAGCCATAACCTACAACCACTACCTGCTGCAGTTCTTTGGCACTCGACGCATTCAATACAACGTTGACGGACTCTTTCCCCTGCAAGAGAATACTTTGTGATTCATAATTCAATGATGAAATCAATAAAACGGCGTTAGGATTAGTAACATTTAGCGTAAAATTTCCATCGGCATCTGTAGCCGTGCCCTTGGCTGTGCCTTTCTCCTGCACGCTGACGCCGGAAATCGGAGCCCCATCGCTGCCCGTCACTTTACCAGTGATTGTTTTTTGCTGTGCAAAAACAATTGAGGGAACAGAAATCGCAAAAACCGATAGTAAAAAAAGTACTGATATTTTTTTACCAAGAAAAAATGTTTTTCTACTCATGTTGCAATCAATAAATGGTTAAATCAATTAGTAAATAAAAGCAAAAGAAATTTTAAGTAAGCGCAAATCGCATGATTAATGACATCCAAAAGTATGATTTTGATGCATATAACTTAACTTTTTTTTAATTTTTTGTTTTAAGTTCATAAAGATTCATCGTTACAAGGTAAGTCTACTTTTATGTGACAATGGCTATGCTTTTGCGATGCTTGGAGAGGAAAAATCATATGAGAGAAATAATGTAATAATAATAATTACAAGATAGGACGGTCATCAATATAGCAACTGGACTTTTCTGGTATTTCCCTGGCCATTGGTGATTGTGACGCTCTTCATTTGAGGAGTTACAATCAGGAACCGTCCCGATTGGGATAAAAATGAAGATCCGTAATAAAATTCTTTTTTCTCAACAGAGCCATCTTTATAGATAATGCTGGCTTTTATATCATCAGGAAGCGCCTTTATTGCTTGTATTTTTCGTCTTAAGCTAAAAGTCTTTAGCGGGCCTCTGTTTTGACTGGCAGCAAGCATTAATTCGTGCTTGTCGTTAAGCAGTTCAACCAACGCTTTCCCGTTTCCTGGGATATAAAGCCCGCTTTGAAGAATGGACATAGGTTTAAAATTTCCTTTACCATCTCCCTTTAGCAGCAATCCATTAAATGCATCATACCTGCCAATGGTAACTTCTGTTCCATAATCATTGCCGTTCATCGCCACATCAAGATTCCCATCGCCATCAAAATCCCCAACCACCATTCCATTCAAAACGGATACCTGGGCTTCCCTCGGCAGTGGAATAATCGTAAACTTTCCATTGCCATCATTTCTCAGGTATGCTGATTTAAGAAAATTTGCTTTTAGCCTTAAGGCACCGTTTCTTTGATCCGGAGATAGTATTTCGTCCATGGTCGCATTGGCAAAGGACTTATAGTTTTCAAACTTTTTCTTAAGGCTGATCATTTGAACCAACATATCATCGCGGCCAAAGAGCGGAAACTCCTTTTTTACTCCATCTTTTATGTCAGGTAAAAAAAGCGACGTAACTGCATCGTATGTGCCGTTGTGATCAAAATCTTTTGCTGTAATGTAGACCGGAAATGAATCGCTGGCCTGGAGAAGGCTGTTGGTGCCAAGATTTCCAACAATATAGTCAGTTCGTCCGGTATGCCTGAAATCGCCTGCAGCTATCGTATTCCACCAACCCAGATAATTCTCCACACCCGTATTGGTAACCTTTTTGAACTTCCCGTTTTCATTCTTCAAAAAAGTTACCGGCATCCATTCGCCTGCGAGCACCAGGTCAGTTTGTCCGTCATTGTCAAAATCTGTAAAAAGTGCATCACATACCAATCCGATATTTTTTAAATCCGGAGCTACTTCATCGGTTACATCTGTAAACTTTGCAACACCATTTTTGCTGTCATTTCTGAAAATGAAACTACTTACAGGTTTGGGATAATGCCACGGATCAACCCTGCCTGAAACAAAAAGATCCAATTTACCATCCTTATTGTAATCGAAAGCTCTGACACAAAGTTTACTGGTAAAATTCCGGGGTAATGCAAGACTGTCTATATGAAAATTGCCGTGTCCATCATTTATATATAACCTATCCTGATAAGACTTGCTGCCGGATGAATCCTGGTATCCACCACTTGCAATGTAAACATCCTGTTTCCCATCACCATTGGCGTCAAAAATGAGAATCCCTTCGTCCTTATGTTTATAACTATACCCTTCTTTATCGGGAAGGAGACTTTTTTGAATAAATTTTCCATCCGCTTGTTGATAGAGAACCTGGGCGGGATAGAATTCGCTGCCGCCAACTACCATATCGTCCAGGCCATTACCATCGAGGTCACCAACAGCAAGCGCAGGGCTATACTCACTGAACTTATGTGGTAACAGAGCCTGAATGTTAAAGTCGACATGATTCATATCGCGATGTATGTAGTCAATTCCTGTTTTATTATTTGTGATACTAAATAGGCTACTTGTATCTCGTAACATTGGTTGAGTCGGTGTCACGTCCATGGCACCGGAAATATTAATTTTAAGCAACTGGTTTGCTTTGACATTTCTCACGAGTTGTTTCTTCGTAGGGCTCCATTTTACAACCACAGAGTCAACTATCCTGATTTTGCCTAATCCAAAATGGCAGATATTTTCATCAGAAGATATGTACCCGCGATAAGGAGTATTATCATAAGTCTGTAGTTTACCATGATCATAGTAAATCGTAACGTTAGCTCCTATTCCATTAATGTTTTGTTTATCACCGGATAGTTTAACCTGCAGATAATTATTGTCCACAGTGTCATGATCGCGTGAGGTATTTCGATATAAGAGCGCTTCACCATCGATATTATTGATAACCATGTCCATGGCTCCATCGTTGTCAAAATCGGCATATGCTGCGCCATTTGAAAATGTAGGCACCTCTAACCCCCATTGTGAGGTAACGTTACTAAAGGTGACATCGCCATTATTCTTAAAAGCATAATTATGAATTTTGATCTGAGGAATCTGATTCAAGAGAAACATATCCGAAGCCACAGCAGCAGTCCTCTGGCTGTAGGCCGTAAAATCATGGTCTGAAATGTCTCTGGGAAAACCATTAGTAATGACCATATCTCTATAACCATCGTTATCAAAATCGAGCACCAGCGGACACCAACTCCAGTCTGTTTGTGCCATGCCGCTCATAAATCCCACCTCACTGAACCCTGGTCTGCCGATGGAATCATCCGGCCCTACTGTCGGTCCCTGGTTGAGTTGCAGGGTGTTCCTTACATATTGGGTTTGGTAGGAGGATGATTCATCAAGGTGCTGAAAGATCACATATTTATCAGCGCCCAGCATCATCTTTTTACGATAGTTATCCTCTGGATCCATGTCTAATTCAACTACATCAGGAAGTCCGTCATTATTTATATCCACAATATCCTGTCCCATTGAATTAAAAGAAGTGTGCTTGAAATATTCTTTCGAACGATTAGTGAATGTTCCGTCATGGTTATTGATGTAGAGAATATTGTTAGACAAAAAATCATCAGAAATATAAATATCCTTCCACCCATCATTGTTTATATCGCAAATAGTTGCCGAATGACCAAACCCATCATATTTTATTCCTGCTTCATCGGATACATCGTGAAAGACAGGATGCTTCAATACCGGATCCCAGTCATTCCTGAATAACCTGCCTCTGCTTGGCGCCATATTTTTATCGGCACGCATATGAAACACAGACGGATTGTAGGAAGTAGAGGCTTCGTTTACCGCAAGATACATATCCAGGTCTCCGTCATTGTCATAATCAAAAAAATTTGCCATGGTAGATTGAACATGAATATCTAATCCGTATTCGGCCGCCATATCCTTAAAATGCGGAATTCCCTCTTTATCCACGCCCTGATTTATGTACAGAATGTTTCTGCGTTGCATTGAATCATCATCAATTGTATTGGAGATGTAGATGTCCATCAGGCCATCGTTATTTATATCTATTACAGAGATTCCTCTTTCCCATCTGCCCATTCCTGCGACGCCGGCCTTTTCTGTGATGTCTTCAAACTTGAAATTTCCTTTGTTCAGATACAACCGGCCCGGCACCATATTGCCGCCAAAATATATATCCTGCAAACCATCATTATTAAAGTCGCCGATACCGACGCCACCACCATTATATATATTCACTACCTTCAATGGATTCATGGAATCACTTTCTGTTATCTTATTATTGAAAGTAATTCCTGAATGAGATGAGGGTATTTGTTCAAAAAGGGTGTGTGTTTTGGAATGGCAAGCTGCAAGAAAGATAAGACTAAGTGCTATAAATACGGATCGCAAAAAATTCATAGTAAATTATTTCCCGAAGGCAATCGTTCTGTAAAAATAAAGTATATAAATGTAAAGAGGCTTTCTTTTTACGAAAGCCTCTTATAAAAAAATATGAATTATTAGTAACCTGGATTTTGAGTCAGATTTGGATTAAGCGCAATTGCCCCCTGGGGAATTGGCAAGAGTAAGTTATCCACGGTAGGGGTGGTATTATATAAACCATGTAACTGACCATCATGCGTGGGGCCAGGTGCCGGGTTGGAGACAGGATTATAATTTTTATCTACCGTACCATTAGCAGCCTTGATAAATGCGATCGCAACATCATCGCCTGCCCTGCAAAGGTCGAAGAAAACAGAATATTCACCCGCCAACTCATGTCGATATTCACTAAGCACCATTTGCAATGGATCAGTAATTGGTTGCCCGGGCGTACCATCGTAGTTTGCACTATCTGCCATCACAGCTGGCGCAGTGCCTCCCCAGGCTCTGTCCCTCACTAATTTTAAGTCAGCCATGGCACCCGATACATCGCCAGTACGAACTTCGCATTCAGCCCTGTCAAGGATTATTTCTGCATACCGCAACATTATCTGATTTTGTGATCCGAAAATGTTTGCCGGCCCATAATTACCGGTAAGATTCGGATCTCTCCATTTTTTTGCACAGAAATAACCGGTGCGTCCGTTATCACTTCCGTACCAGGGCCGGGTAAGTGTTCCCACCGTATTTATTATTTTGCCATCATCACCGGTATAGGTGGGATTACCGGCAGCAAAACCTTGCACAACCGGAATATATCCTTTTATTCCACCCCATTTCGCAATGATACCAGGGCTCTGCAGCGTATCACCCGGACCAACAATAGTCAGATATTTTCTTTTATCTCCCTGCTGATAGGAATTCCATAATGCAGGATTACCATAGTCATATCCCTGCTGAGTAATTTCTTCCGGCCAACTGAAGCTATCAATCCAGCCCAATTCTGCTCCGGGCGGTTGCCAGCTCCCACCCCAGTCCTGGGTGCCTCCCGCGGGAAGATCAAACTGAATTTCGAAAAGAGATTCATCATTATTTTGATGGTCAAACTCATTTACATCTGCAAAACTGGGAAGCAGGTGATAGTTGTTGGTTAGCTCCGGATTATTGAAAGCAGCCAATGCACCAGTATAATCCCCAAGCCACATCCGTGCTGCGCCTTCATAGCCATAGGCTGCACCCTTGGTAGCCCTTCCCAAATCAGCAGCGGGCAAAGCCGTCTTTGACCATAATAGATTTTCCGCCTGCTGCATATCTGAAACTACCTGCATAAAAACGGAGTCTCTTGAAGATCTCGGTGTTAATCCATCCGTTACTGCACTTAACTCCAACGGAACGCCCCCAAACGAAGCTGCTAAGTAGTAATAGAAGGTTCCACGCAAAAAATAGGCTTCACCTTTCAGGCGATCCGCAAGGGATGCATCAAGTATACCTTTGTCTTTTGCTTTATCAATAACGTCAAATGCAGCATTTGCACGCGCGATACCAATATAGGATTGATTCCAAAAAGTGGTAACACCTCCAAAGGTGGCCGGTATCTGGTAATTATTCCAGAAAACGTCACCACCCCAGTTGAAAAAATCGTGATCACCAAAATCTGCCCTATACCAAAGACATTTTTTTAAAAAATCACTATTCTGATAGGTATCATAAATTGCATTTACCAGGCTCACCACATCATCGGGTTTATTAAACGTAGCATCCTCTGTACCCTGGAAAGTATTGGTTTGATATAAAAAGCTCCTTTTACATGCAAATGGAATTGACACAATTGGTATTAGCGCCAAACAAGAAGCAATGATTATATTTCTTTTGTTCATTTTCATATTTGAATGTTTAGATCTTTTAGAATGTAGCGTTTAGCCCGAAAGTGTAAAAGCGTGAAGAAGGATAAGTTCCGTTATCCACTCCATTCTGTGTCGGGTTTCCTCCTTGAATCCCGATTTCAGGATCAAGTCCGGAATACTTGGTTATAGTGAAAAGGTTTTGAGAGGAGACATAAAACCTAACTTTCGTAATCGATAATTTGTTTAGAAATCCTCCAGGCAATGAATAGCCTATCGTCAAGTTTTTCAACTTCAGAAAACTACCGTCTTCGACCCAGGCACTTGATGGAACATTGTTAAGTGTGTTATCATCAACAGCGAGCGCTCTTGAATACTTATTAGACGGGCGTCCGGGTTGCCAATAACTATTAAAATATTTCACGCTTACATTCTCAACGCCTTCAGATCCTCTCTTCTGGAAACTTTCCAGGTCACTTTCCACATAGTTAAGTATTTTGTTTCCATAAGATCCATAAAAGTAAAGATTGAAATCCCATGCTTTGTAAGTTGCATCAAAGCTGATACCGCCAAAAAATTTCGGAAGCGGATTTCCTATTGCCTCCCGATCATTTGCATCGACTACATGATCCCCATTAATGTCTGCAAAATAACGGTCGCCCGGGCTCGTTGCCGCCCGATAATAAATACCACCAGGAGCTTTTGCATTCAAAGCATCTATCTGAGCCTGTGACTGGAAAATTCCTAAAGATTTGTAACCAAAAAACTCGCCAACAGGTTTGCCAATATAAGACCTTGAAAATTCATCCCATCCCTGCCCTGCAAGGGCTCCACCTGACAGGCCACCAAAATTTGTAACAAAACTTGTTCCTGATGTAATACTAGTAAGTTTGTTTTTAATAGACGAAATTGTCAGACCGACCGTGTAATGAAAATCATGGCCCGAATTCCCCGTATAGTTCACGGCGATTTCAATTCCCTTGTTATTCATACTGCCAACATTCCGGGTTATATAATTATAGCCAGTTTGTGCCGGGGCAGCCAGCGTCAGCAGGAAATCTCTTGAATTCCTATTGAACCAGTCTGCCGTTAAAGTCAATGCTCCATTAAGAAATCCGGCATCCAATCCTATATCGGTTTGATCATCGGTTTCCCATTTTAATTTTGGGTTGGCGGGTTGAGTTTGGGCAATCCCGTTTTGATAAAGTTTGTCAAATGGATAACCAAGGTTGTCGATAGGGTTACCATTGGGATCCGTCCCACCATTGACACTCGCTGCAAAATTGCCTGCATACAAAGCCTGATACTGGAACAACCCAATAGGTATTTCGTTCCCAACCTGTCCATAACCACCTCTTATTTTCAAATCTGATATCCATTCGACATCCTTTAGGAATGATTCATTCTTAATTCTCCATGCTACCGATCCTGATGGAAATACGCCGTATTTATAACTCGTATCAAATTTAGAAGAGCCATCCCTTCTTATCGTTCCCGTGATAATGTATTTATCCGCATACTCATACGTCAGCCTTCCAAATTGAGATTCAAGAGTAGCAATACTCTGACCATTGCCATATTGGTCAAACTGAAGATTAGACAATTGGGCAAGGTCCCTGATAACGTTGTTTGGAGGAATGCCCCCTGCTCCGTTTAAGGTCGATGTAGTTTTCTGGGCAGAAATGCCACCTACAAAATGAATCGCATGTTCACCAAAAGTCTTATCATACGAAATCGTATTCTCCCATAACCACTCAAAGTTGGTATTGGTGTTTTGATGGTAGTAGGCTGGGGCTACAATAGCAGCTGGAAATTGCTGATTTGCGCGATCATCTTCGGGTTGGAAGTAGTAACCGGAATAATTATTCAGGTTAATACCGGCATTCGTTTTTATTTTAAGTCCTGAGAATATTGTGGCTTCCAGCGAAGAACTCGCCAGGAAATAATTAGTTATATTCTGGTATTGATTGGTTTCAATGCTGTAAACGGGATTACTAAATTTGAATACGTTCGGATCTATGGGATTATAAAAGCCATAGTTTCCGTTCGCATCTTTAATCTGATAAGTTGCCCTATTACCACTATCCAGGGTTGGAGGATTTACCGCCAACTGATAGAGTTGACCGGTACCTAATGGATTATTTGAATTTTGATAAGAATACTTTGCACTTGTTGAAGATTTCAACCACCGTGTGGGTTGGTAATCCATATTAACATTGAGAGTAAGTCTTTTGAAATAAGAGCCGAGCACAATACCCTTTTGATTATAATATCCAACAGACATTGCAGACTGAACCTTATCGCTACCGCCCCGGATACCTATCGTATAATTCTGAGTAAGGCCCTGCCGATAAAGCGCGTTTTGCCAATCAACTGAATGCAATGCGCTGGGCGTATGCCATATCGCCATTCCATGGTAGGTGTGAGTAGAATCTCCGGCCTCGACATCATTAGATAGCGTTGCGAATTGTTGTGCGTTTAGTATTTTGTATTCTTTGGGTTTGGTCTGAAGACCTTCATACATGTCAAAAGATATTTGCGTTCTATTTCGCAATCCTTTCTTAGTAGTTATTATCACAACACCGTTAGCAGCGCGAACGCCGTAAATAGCCGTGGCGGAAGCATCTTTCAATATGTCTATCGATGCAACATCGTTTGGATTGATGTTATTAATACCTCCTACTGTCGGATAACCATCAATCACATACAAAGGTGCGTTACCTCCACTTGCAAGACTTCCGACTCCTCTTATCAACACACTAATGTTTCCACCGGGAGAAGCATCGTTGTTTACAACCTGCACACCGGCAGCACGGCCCTGCATTGCCTGGTCTAAAGTGGTTACCGGCACTTTTTCGATTTGCGAAGAGGTGATGCTACTGATCGCGCCAGTCAGGTCTTTACGTTTTTGTGTACCGTAACCGACGACTACTACTTCATTCAAGCTCGAGGCAGTTGTCTTCATTGCAATGGAGATAGAACTTTTTCCATCGATGGAAACTTCCTGTTGTTCATAACCAACAGATGTAATTACCAGTGCAGAGACGGAAGCAGGCACTGAGATACTAAAGTTCCCGCTTACATCTGTCTGCGTAGCCTGCCTTCCCCCTTTCGCAGCAACCGTAGAGCCAATCACCGGCTGTCCGGTGGCGGCATCTGTGACCTTTCCGGTAATGGTTTTTTGCTGTGCGAAGAGTTGATTGAGGCTAAAAAATAGAAGCAGACTGATAAACAGTGTTTTTTTTCTCATAATCAATACAAATTGGAGGGTAAATAATTTGGAATGCCAATCTAAAAAAACTATTTGCCACCAAAGAGAATTTATTAAAATAATATCGAAAAAAGATATAATTGTATAAAATTTAGTGTCAAAACAACATTTATTCGCTTGCTAAAACCGTAGGGATTGAGCCAATTTCTGATAAAATAATATCACCATCATTTAAAAAATCGGAATCCGGGAAAACATGGCATATTAATAAAAATAGCATCGTGAAAAGCAGCGTCAATATGTAAATTTTACACTTCTTTATCAGATTATGGATAAAATTATATTAGCAGATGCCACAACTTTTGCAAATATTTTTTTTGGGGAAATTATGCAGCCTTGTTTAAGTAAAAAGGCGCTCCGATATGATTTATTTGTTAAAGCATTTCCCTGATGAATGATTAATTCCAATAGAAAAACCCAGCACAAAAAAAGGGTGGCTATAATAGCCACCCTTCCAATTATTAAAAAACTAAATCAATACATCGGATTCTGCACCAGCGCTCCACCTTCAAGATCTATCTGGTTTTGCGGAATCGGATATAATTCATTCTTGCCCGCTGTAAAAGTGTGAGCGTTCAACACGGGATTTGAAATTCTTGTGTCCGCCTTAATATAATTATTAATAACATTAGCCATGTAACCTGCCGGCTCAGGGCCTCCATAAAGACCATCCCAACGCTGCAGGTCGAAGAAGCGATGACCTTCCATTCCTGTTTCGAGTTGTTCCTCCATATGAACTGCCTCGCGCGCATAATCAGTGCCATTAGCAACGAAACCGGTTCCGGCAGGGCCATAAAGTCCGATATGATAATTAGCAGCAGGTGTATTGGTGAAACCAGCTGATGGGTTGTTGTTATCAACATAAGTGTGTACCCAATATTCCGGATGCATTGCCATACGGTTTCTCACCATATTTACATCATCCTCAGCAGTCTGCAAATCGCCTAACTCTACTTCGCATTCGGCATGCCAAAGGATAACTTCAGCATAGCGGATCAGGTCTAAATTGATTGAAGTTCCCTGGTTAGGAGCCCAGGCTTGCGCGTTTGGATCGGTTGTAGCGTCCATGGCATTGTGCCAGAAAACATTCTTGATAGGATTATAAGAAACAATGTCACCACGAGACCATTGCTCACCACCGCATATTCCCCAATCAAGATAGGGTATACCTCTGCGCCCCAACGTCCAGTCAATACGGGGATCCAATGCATCAGTCGGCGGTGTAAATGGATCGCTGGCAGTCAGGCCATGATCATTTGCTAGCATAGTAACATCATAATTTGGAAGCGTTGCCTGTACCGAACTTGTGGTTGTGTTGTCAGAGTTATAATCCAGCACGGTAACCGTGCTTGTACCCAGCATCGGTAAGCCATTAGCATCCACTTTAAATGCATTGCCAAGATGATAGGAAGGCTGATAGAACCCACAACAACTCGTGTATGGCCCAGCGGCGAAGTTCAGAATATTACCCTGATTAGAATTATAACCTCCTGAACCATCATTTACGGTCATTTGAACCTCAAATACGCCTTCAGGATTATTTCTGTGAGAAGCATCAAAATTATCCTCGTATGCCCCCAATGCATATTTATCACCATGTGATGTCTCACCATTTTGCATAAGATCGGTCAAAAGCGGTAATGCCTGTGAATACTGGTGATCGAACATATATGCTTTTGCCAAAAATGCTTCTGCAGCATAATAATTTGCACGTCCAATTTGATCCTGTGTCTTTGGCAGTACAGCCATTGCTGCAGTAAAATCTGCCTCAATCTTATCCCAAATAGGACCGGGATTAGGCGCGTTAAAATTATTAGCAGAATATGAAATTGTTTCATCGACATAAGGCACATTGCGCCACATTTTAGCAAGTTCCATATGCATAACCCCTCTTATGAACCGAGCCTCAGCGATTGCCTCGTCTCCGTATGCCTGCGACACCGAACCATCTGTAATCAAAGGTACTTCACGGATCACATCATTTGCTCTTTGTATTGCGTTGTAGCATGATTCCCATTTTTCATTCATAAACTCATTTGATGGATCTATTGAGTGATTTTCAATAGAAGGAATGTTCGGCTGGTCAGTGGTATTTGATCCTTTGTAGGCATCATCAGAGCCCACACCGCCATACACCCAGTTATCCGTACCAACTTCCCATGATGTGTAACCCGGGTAATTTTGGGTGTACCCGTCGAGCATAGAATATGCTCCGACCAATAACCCATCCAAACCAGCTTTGCTTGCCAGCACATCCTGACTCAGGGAACCCACGGGTGGCCTGTCAAGAAATTTCTTACAGGAATATATAGCGGAAAGCGCTAATAAACCCAGCGCACCCGGTATTATTAATTTTGAATGAAATCTTTTCATATTTTTTTTATTAGAATTTTTTTAATTAAAATTAAAATGTCAGGTTAGCCCCGAAGATAAACTGTTTCTGGTTGGTGGGGTAGGCGCCATAGTCTATTCCAAAAGCTGCACTTTGCCTATCCGATGTACCATTGTTGCTTATTGATGGAATTAATTCGGGATCTAATCCGGAATATTTAGTGATCGTGAACAAGTTGGTCGCCTGAACGTAAATGTGCACCTTGTTGATTCCAACATGGTTGAGAATAGACGGGTTGATGGTATATCCTATTTGCGCCACGCGACACTTCAGGAACGAGCCGTTTTCAACATAGAAAGAGCTGGTCGCGCTCGACCCTAATGGCTGGGCGATATTAGCTGCAGTCAATGTTGCTCCCGGATTAGTAACTACCCCGTTTTGAACAATAGCGGCCTTGTTATACAGATCAATGTTCTTACCCCCCTGGAATGTACTATAAAAACAAGTCCAGTATTTTACATAATTGTAATCATCATTTCCATAAGAGCCATATAAGAACATTGTCAGGTCAAAATTCTTATAGTTGGCAGATAAATTAACCCCATAAGTGAATTTCGGATTAGGGTTACCAATCCATGTACGATCGTTTGCATCGATTTTACCATCCCCATTTGTATCCTGGTATATCCACGATCCGGCAGCTGCACCTGAATAAGTTGCACCTTTTGCAGCATCTGCGTTGCTCTGATAGATACCAATAACCTTATATCCATAGAATGCACCAATCGGATGCCCAACCTGGTTCCTTACGATATCAAGGTCGCGGTTGTAACCAAAGTCGAAGTAACCTGGGCTCGGCTCATAGGTGATCTTACTTTTGTAGGTTGTTATATTTGTTCCAATACTGAAAGAAAAGTCCCGGGAAATTCTATTACGGTAAGTCGCAGAGATATCCACACCCGTATTCTGCACGTCACCAATATTTACCGCTGGAAGGTTAGCACCACCAACAAGAGCCGATGCCTGGGCACTAAAGAGTAACCCGCTAATTGTTTTTTTGTACCATTCCGCAGTGATATCCAAATGATTAAATAATGTAGCATCAAGACCAACATTGGTTATCTTATCCGTTTCCCATGTTGTCCTCTGGTTGCCTATTTGGGTTTGGTTAAATCCCTGGGTTACAACGCTTGGGTTCCCGGCAATTCCATAGTATGATGTACCAAATCCTGATCCATAGGCATTATATGCGTTATTACCGCTTATGTTCAGATTGTTACCTGCCTCTCCGTAGCTTCCCCTGAGTTTTAATTCATCCAGCCAAGTTATGTTTTTCATAAAGTCTTCCTGGGTAACACGCCATGCGAGCGATACAGAAGGGAACGTACCCCATTGATGGCCGGGGTAGAAAATTGAGTACCCGTCGCGACGAACTGTCGCTCCGAGGATGTACCGATCATTATATGTATAATCTAACCTTCCAAAGAATGACTCAGCAGCAGTTGGTTGGGCGATGCCGTCATAAGGTGCGTTAACGGGTGTACCAAACTGGAGTTGTACATAGTTTGGATCCATCGAAAAGAAATTTTGGGCAGATGCATGGAAATAACGTCCACCGGATTGCTTCACTTCAAAACCGCCCAATACCTGAACATTGTGCTTTCCGAAGGAGTGTTTATAAGTTACGGTATTACTCCAGTTGTAATTCAGATAATATTCTTCCTCTTCGTCAAAACTGTTGGGGCTGGCATGCGATTCATAGTTTTCATAAGTATTAAAACCATAATACCAAAAATACTGGTTGAACAAATTGAATCCAAAACCGGAATGTACGGTGAAGTCCTTGAGAATATCTGCTTCCGCAAAAACATCTCCCTGTACCAGCACAAAATGTGCCTTATCATTTTTAGATCTTGCCTGAATCGCATAAGGGTTACTTCCATTCCCCAATGGTTCGCCTTTCGGCCCGTCAAAGCCTCCTCCATAATTGCCGGCTACATCAAAAACAGGGATAACGGGCATTTCGCGATAAGTATAAGCTATGGAACCGCCCTCCTGTTGTTGGTTGCCATTGTATCCACCATTATTGTCTTTGAAAGTCACAAAAGCATTCTCCCCAAAACGAATATGGTTCTTTACACTAAATGTCGTGTTCATGCGAATTGCATATCTCTTCTCATATGTATTGAGCATTGTTCCCTGTTGATCAACATAATTGGCTGAGAAGAAATAGGTGCTCTTATCGCTTCCGCCACTGGCGCTTAATGTATGCTGTTGTTCCAAAGCCGGTTTGAAAATTGAATGGAACCAATCAGTACCCTGACCGGTAGCAAATTTTTGTATAAGGAAATCATTACCGGGGTTACTAGCATCGAATTTATAATATTGCAAAATGCCATCATCACTGGTCACACCAGAAGTACCGAAACTACCACCCGCAGGGCCGTTGGTATTATAACCATAAGTAGGAACTTTACCCGCACCATCCGGATACAAAACCTCTGTACCGACATCATTCGCTCTAAAAGCTACCTCAGATTGCTGTGCCGGGCTCATTATGTGCCAAACATTGCCCGACAAAGGCCGTTGTGTACCAATGTAGCCATCGTAGCTTATGGTTGCTTTCCCCGCTCTACCCTTTTTTGTAGTTATCACTACAACACCGTTACCACCTGATATACCATAAATAGCAGCAGCACCGGCATCTTTCAATATGCTGATGCTTTCGATGTCGTTAGGATTCAGATTCGACATGTCGCCAACCTGTACGCCATCCACTACGTACAAAGGATGAGTCTGTCCAAAGTTCGAAATACCCCTGATAAAAACGGTGCTGGCCCCACCAGGCTGACCTGAATTGAGTACCGTTACACCGGATGCCTGTCCTTGTAACAACTGTTCGGTAGTTGTCGCAGGAATTTTCTTTGCATCGCTAACGTCAACGATGGCAACGGAACCAGAAATGTCTTTTTTCTTCTGTGTACCGTAACCTGTAACAACAACCGTATTCAAAGTTGAGACGGATGCTCTCATTGTAATTGCAATTTCCGACAAATCATTGACAGAAATTTCCTGTGGCTCATAGCCAACAGATGATAACACAAGAACAGGATGATTTTTTGGGACTGAAATCTTAAAATTACCGTTTGCATCACTTGCAGTTGCAGTTTTGGTTCCTCTGACAAAAATGGTTACTCCTACCAGGGGTTTCCCACTTTCATCCTTTACGGTTCCGGTTAGTTCATTTTGTGCAAAAAGTAAATTTGAAAACAGAAGCGCGGATATAATAAATCCGGCTTTAAGTAGCGTGATTTTTCTTCTCATACAACAATCGATTTGATAATTTAAACCGAAATTAACAAAAAATTAATTTCAAATTTCAAAAAGTTGAAAAAAAATGGAAAAAAATTGAAAAAATTATCAACAACATATTCCGAATTCGAAAGTTCTTATTGAATAATTTTCCTGGTTCAACAAGGTAAAATCGCTTATGAGGCATTGATGTACAACGGAAAGGCATGTGATTCTGCTAAGGACGGGGCAAGTTATAAAACTTATCACTATATTTAATCTTCACACTGCCTGATATAATTATAGTATGCATATCGCAAAATCAAAATTGACTTTCGCGCAAATCATTAACATGAATGTTGGATTCTTTGGAACCCAATATAGTTTTGGTTTACAACAAAGCGGCGTCAATCCTGTTTCAGTAGTACGCGCTATTTTGCTACTGGCAAAATTCATCCAAAAGTGTAGCCCTTTCCGTTTGGAATGCGACACCCATGGGAAACCCGGGATTATATGATAAAGCTGTTGGATGGACGTGCCTGGTAAATGCATGGCATAACCTCGTAACATTTCTTTCTGCATTCGGACTCATATATTTTGCAAAAAAATATTCGCCCAGGCTGGTACATTTTGTATGCCTGATATTAGCTGGTACCGGTTTTATAATTTTTTCGCATTTGAATAATAATAGTACCTGCCGTTTCCTGCAATCACAGGTTTCGGCATTGGCTGGGCCAGTATGATGGGCATCCCTTACCTGATGGTAGTGGGCAACATTCCTAAAGAAAGGTACGGAGTGTAGATGGGCATCATCAATATAATGATCGTTATCCCCATGCTTTCGCAAACCACTTCGCTTGGTTTTATTCTAAAATATTTTCTTCATAATGATGCAAGAAATGCAATTCTGTTTGCCGGCGTATTGTTATTAGTTGCTGCCGCCGCAACTTTATTTATCAAAGGCAATAAGCCAACTGACAACACAACCGTAACTTTGGGGGCACCACACTAATAATACCTACCCACCCGGCTGGCGATGAGGCAGGTAGCCGAAAATATTTTGAACGATGAAAATTCTATGTATTGGCGAAGCACTGATCGATATGATTTGCACTGACACGGATTCCTCTCTGTCCAGAGGTGAACATTTTCTAAAGAAACCCGGTGGCGCTCCAACAAATGTTGCTGCAGCTATGGCCACTTTAGGCGGCAATGTTTTATTGGCCGCAAAGGTTGGCGCTGATCCTTTCGGCGAACAATTGGTCGATGTCATGAAGAATTTTGGCGTTTCAACCAAATGGATGGTGCAGGATAAAAATTATTTCACTACACTCGCTTTTGTTTCGCTGATGAAAAACGGAGAAAGGGATTTTGTCTTTAGCCGAGGAGCAGACGGACAATTGACCGCTGCTGAAATTTCCGGAATCAACCTCGATGAATGTTCGCTTGTGCATTTTGGCTCGGCAACTGCATTTCTTCCGGGACCATTACAGCACACGTATGTAACCCTTTTAGAAAAAGCAAAGCAGAAAGATATTTTCGTAAGTTTCGATCCTAACTACCGCCATTTGCTTTTTAAAGACAATGCTAAAAGTTTTATTCAGCAATCCTGGAATTTCATTCAGCAGTCTGACTTCTTTAAAGTAAGCGACGAAGAGGCTATGCTGATTTCCGGAAAAGATGCTGTGGAAGATGCAGCACTTTACTTTTCACAAAAAACAGATTCCACCTTTGCCATCACCCTTGGTAAAGCGGGCACGATGCTGGTATTTAAGAAAAAAAAGATAACGGTTCCGAGCATTGATGTAAAACCAATTGATACAACAGGTGCAGGAGATGCTTTTGTTGGCGCTGTTTTATACCAGTTAAGCGGCCACTCATCCGATGAGATAAAAGCGCTAACGCAAAAGGATTGGGAAAAGATCATCTATAACGGTAATAAAGCCGGCGCAAGAACTTGCGAGTATATGGGAGCAATGGAGGCCTTTAAACACCTGAGCAACCAAATCTTCGACTAATAACGGTAATGCATGTACGATAATTCTCTCAAGGTTATTCTCGATCAGGCTTTGGAAACATCATCAATTCAATTAGAAAAAAAAGATCTTTCATTTTATGCCCGCTTCAGCGCTAACCTGTCTGCAATTAATCTCTTGTATAGGGAAATCTATGGTTCTCACGAAGAGACGAATCATTTTTTCGGCAAGATGATGAAAACGATCCTGTCGGCATACCAATACCGCTCCGAGGAGTTACATGATTGCGATCGAAAAAAAGAAGGGAATATAAAATGGTTTCTCAGCAATCAACTTGCCGGTATGAGTTTATATGTGGACCGGTTTTGCGGTAACATTTCCAACCTGGAAACAAAGCTTGATTACCTGAAAGAATTGGGCATCAACCTGCTTCACCTGATGCCGGTATTTGAAAGTCCGCAAGGGGAAAGCGATGACGGATATGCTGTGTCTGATTTCAGAAAAACAGATAAACGTTTCGGAACATTGGATGACCTGAAGCATCTCCGCGAAAAAATGAGAGAAGAAAAAATGTACCTGATGCTCGATATTGTATTGAATCATACTTCACACAAACATGAATGGGCAGAAAAAGCAAAGGCAGGCGATAAAAAATACCAGGATTTTTTTTACATGTATGATGACAGAAGAGTTCCTGATGAATTTGAAAAATCGATGCCTGAAATTTTTCCGGAAAGCGCTCCGGGAAATTTTACATGGATAAAAGGATGTAATAAATGGGTAATGACAGTTTTTCATCATTACCAGTGGGATTTAAATTACACCAATCCTGCAGTATTCATTGCCATGCTGGAAAACATATTCTTCTATGCCAACATCGGTGGAGATATATTGAGAATCGATGCCCCTGCATTTATATGGAAAGAGATTGGCACGACTTGTCAAAATTTGCAAAAGACACACACGATCCTGCAATTAATAAAACTCTGCACCGAAGTTGCTACGCCTGGTGTAGCGCTTCTTGGGGAATTAATTGTTTCGCCAGGAGAAATCATGAAATATTTCGGAACAGGAATGTATGTGAATAAAGAATGCGACTTTGCATACAATGCCATGCAGATGGCGCTTCAGTGGGATGCCCTGGCGACGGGCAATACCAAAGTAATGATGGCAGCGCAGGAAGTTGTTTTACAAAAGCCGTATGGAACTTCATGGATCACGTATACGCGTTGCCACGACGATATTGAACTGGGGTATGAGGACTATATGATACAACAGGCAGGATATAACTCTTATGAACATCGAAAATTTTTACAGGATTATTATTCAGGAAAGTATCACACTTCTACTTCCTCCGGCGCCTTATTTTCTTCAAATCCGAAAACCGGAGATGCACGAATCAGTGGCTCACTCGCGTCATTGTGTGGATTGGAAAAAGCAATAAAAGAACATGACCGGGATGCCGTCAATTTTTCAATCAATAAGATATTGTTGATGCAGTCGATGAGCTTTTTTATCGGCGGTATACCGATGATATTTTATGGAGATGAAGTTGGTTATATAAATGATTACAGTTATCTGAATGATCCCGGTAGAAGCTATGACAATCGTTGGATGCACCGGCCGATGATCGATTGGGAAAAGAATAATTTGAAAGACCTACCAGGAACAACAGAACAGCGTATTTTTAGCGGCACCCAAAGATTATTGCAAATACGAAAAAAATTGCAAGCCGTTGCTGACAAAAGCAATCTGACCTGGATTATGCCTCACAACATTCACGTGGCTGCCTTTATTCGCGCCGGCGAACAACAACATATTTTTTGTTTATACAACTTCAGTGATAAACCTGCATATCTGACATGGTATGTTTTTAGAGAAAAAGGAGGAGCGCCCGCAAAATTGTATGACCACTGGACACAGGAAAGATACCGTGTTGGCCACGATCATGAATACCTGATCATTCAACCATATGGCTTTCATATAATGGAAGAAATATAGATCATGTTTTTCCAAACATTTTATTCAAGGCAAGATATACACCATTGGTCCAGCCGAAGCCATCCTGTGCCTCATACTCACCACCGCCCGCCAACAGGTTTGTGTCAACCACATTGTATTTCTCCATCATCTTTCCTGTATTATGATATACTTTTTCATTCAAGCTCAACCATCTTTGAGCGATCTCTTTTGCTAAGTTATCAAACCCATAATTTTTCAAGCCGATAATAGTAATCCATTGTAGTGGCGCCCAGCCGTTGGGGGCATCCCATTGTTGAGCGGTATGTTGCGTGGAGGTTACCACTCCCCCGTTTTTTAAGAAAGCATTTTCGATTTTCTTTGAGATGTACTGCGCCTGTTCCTCCGATGCTATTTTAAAGTACAATGGAAAAGCGGCAGCGAGAGATTCCAAACCGGTTGATGATTGGTCAGTAAAATCATAATCGTAAAAAAATTCCTTCTCCTCGTCCCAACAGTATTTATTGATTGCCGATTTTCGTATATCCGATGCCGTTAGGTACTGCTGGTATTTGCCATTATCCCCCGACAACCGGTATGCTTCAGCTATTGTTTGTTCAAGGTTAAATAAAAGACAATTCAGGTCTACAGGCACAATGCCAGTTGTATGGATCGTAGAAATATTCTTTCCAACTTCGAACCAGCGGGAAGAAAAATCCCATCCTGATTCAGCAGCAGCGCGCAAATGGCGGTACATTCTTTCTTTATCGTTTTGCTTTGATGCTAATTCAACATCTTCCCGGTACGATTCAGGCCTCGGCGTATCATTTTCATCCCAATAACGATTCAACGTGTCTCCACCTACACGAACAACACGGTTTATTGCAAAATTATTTTCACTCAATGCATCTTTTCCTTTCATCCAGAAGTTATATTCCCTTTCCAACTGAGGTAAATATTTTACCAAAATATCTTTTCCTTTTTCTTCACTCAATAGCTGAACCATACATGCAAAGAACGGTGGCTGCGAACGACCGATAAAATAACTGCGGTTGCCATTCGGAATATAGCCAGCCTGGTCGATGAGACAGGAAAAATTATCTACCATATTTTCGATCAGGTCTACCCGATTTGACACTTGTAACCCGAGCATGGTAAAAAAACTATCCCAATAATAAATTTCTCTGAAGCGTCCGCCGGGAACAACATAATCATGTGGCAGCGGAATCAGTGAATCGTTTGTCTTGTTTTGAGGTTTGCGTGTTAAAACCGGCCACAATTTTTTCAGATGAACTTCCAGTGACTCATTCGGATCACTTGTATAATCCGATGAAACAGGATCCGGCTCTTTGAAATATTGATGAACAAAAGAAACAAGATCAAATTCCGGATCATTTTTTTCTGATTCATAATGGTCACGAATAAGCGAAAGATCTTCCTTCGGAACAGAGTCGACAAATGTTTTACCGTCAGGAAAAACTTTTTTCATCTGAACCTCTTCAAATAAATCACCTAATTCGAAAATATTATTGACTGACACACAGAACGATTTAGCTTAATGAACACTTGATGGTGCAACTTCTGTTACCGGCTTTTTCTGCAATCTCTTGAAGATGGTGAGAAAAACAATTAAAATAGCAATTGGCACGAGCGTAAAATAAAAGGCGGCAGGGCCACCGTGGTTTTGAAAGATATACCCGGTAAGCAATGAACCGGTGGTACCTCCGATAGCAGAAAAAATAATGATCAGCCCTGACATCAATCCATGTTTAGGTTTAGGCAGAGAACTCAAAATAACAGAATTGATGGCAGGGTAAACCGGAGCCAACAGCAATCCAATCAATGGAAATATATAAGCCGCAATTGGTGCATTGAGCCATCCTGTAATTTCTTTACCTCCTGCATTTTTTGCCAACGGCATGGCAATAACGACCAACAATGCTGCTAACAACAAAGTACCGATCAATACATAAAACCAATTCAGCTTTTTTAAAATTATCCCAGCGAGAAACCTTCCCAAAGCTGTGGAACCGGCAAGGATACTTCCCATCTGGATGCTTAATGCCGCTGGTAAAAACAAAACTTTATTATTAAATGTTGGCAGAAAATTTTGAATGCTCTGTTCAATCAAAACATAGAAGAATGCAGAAAAAATAAATGCAATTACTATTGGTTCGGCTGCTAATTTAAACATATCGGAAAACTTTACGGAACCAATTCCTCCCTGCTCCGGTTTGGCAGCCGATTCGTCCAACGGCGCGGAAAGCAAAAGAAAAAATGCGAGCAGACTCAATCCGCCCAGAAGATAGTAGGCATCCAACCATGAAGTGGACTGAGGATTTTTATTGTCAACAAAAGCCCCGAAAATAAAGTACAATGACAAATTACCTACCATAAAAAAAGATTCGATGAAGTTCATCAAACTGATATGTTCGTGCGAATCTTTTGTAACAATGCCGATTGTACTGTAAACGCTCATCTTAATTAAAGCAAAACAGGAACCTATCGCAACAAACAAAACTTTAATAGCAAAAAATCCGGGAGTATTTGGAATAATCATACATGCGGCGCAAATAATGCCCAACGCAAATAACATAGCTTTTTTGTATCCAAATTTTGCAATGTATGAAGCTATAAGAAAAGATACAATGGCAATACTAAGATCCTTACAGGGGTCGATCCATGCAGCAGCATTTTTAGTGACGTTAAAATTATTTTGCACCTGCAAAATAGCAATGCCCGAGCTATTCAATAAAATTGCAAAAACAAAATAGTTTATAAAAAGGGAAAGTTTGATTCTCCAGTTGGACATAAGCAAATCGTTAGAAGTTATAAAACCGAATATACAATAAATGATTTACCCGGCAGTCATAACATCTAAAAAATAAAAAACCCGAAAAAGACTTAACGGGTTTTCATTAACACTGATTACGAAAAAAAAGAGTTTATAAAAATTCCTTAGTTATTAATATCAAAAAAGATTTCTGTTCGTCCGGTTTTCATTAGTCATTGTATTCGTATTTAACCTAAGGCACCGGCTGAGGTTTTTATTATCTATTACAAATTGTTGTTCAAAATCAAAACCGGGTTGTGAATCCAACATTAACAAGGTAATCTGCAAATGCAGCATCGCCATGCGTGTAGACACCTGTTGCCGCGGTGGTTTCCTTATCGGGAACACTTTGCGTACGGCAACGAATCAATGCAATTGGCACCTCCACAAAAAAAGTTGATTTCTTCACCATTAGATTCAGGCCAGGCTCAACATCGAATATGTATCCCGGTCTTCTGAAGCCTTCACTTCCTCCAATAAGATCGTACACAGGAATGCCTTCCAGTCTGCCACCTAATGCGGCAGAAAGATTTTTAAGTCTTCCTCTAAATCCATAGTTGAAACCTACCCTCGCCATATACTGATCGGGTACGCTCATGATCGCTTCGCTCGGCTTGGAGCGATAAGTAGGTACACCATTTTGTTCCCTGGGATTGATTAAATAATATAAATTACCATAGAGACCGAACAACGGGCTAAAATTGTAATACCCATTCGCTTCGGTGATAATTCCAGTGCCGCCATCGCCCAATTGAATAGATTGATCAACTGTTTGCAGCACTTTTGTTGAATCATTAACAGGAAAATAGTCTTCGTATTTATCATCACCGGTAGCGAATTTTATTCCTAATCCCAATTGAAAGTTTCCTTTATGAGATTTGGCCGGATCCAGCATCCAGCGATACAAAGTAACATTCATATCTCCCAATCCAAATGAATGAGTTACATATCTCGAATCATTTCCAAAGTGAGCTCTTTGCGAGCGGGAAGTAGCTAAAATCGGAAAGCCGATAGACAATGATAAGCGGCTGTTCAAATCACGTGCAATTGAAAAATCGGTGGTATTCACATGATTAATTACCTCGGTATGCTGCTCGAGTCTTTGCTTTTGTTGAACTGTACCAATGTAATGCCTGAATGAATTAAAGTACCGATTACCAATGTTGATCTGCCAAACATCTTTTTTGGTTGCATTATCATCAGGATGTTGCATTGTGCATAAGCTGCCTCCCGTTGTTCGGATAGCAATACAGCCTTGCGCATTTACTTTTATCGTTGTAATGGCGAACAGGCCGCCAAACAAAATAGAGAATATTTTTTTCATAAATAATTAATTTGTCGGTTAAAAATGGTTGGTTAGTTCCCTCGCAACTTATGCGATGAACTGCCGGTACCAGGTTTCGGTCAGTTTCGTCGCCAGGAAGTTGCGTGTTTGCTCACGCTGTCTTAAACCTGATGCGTATGAAACAGGATTCTTCTTAAAAATATCAGATTGCTTTTTTGAACTTTATTAAATGAAAAATTTAATTGGCTCATCGGATTCTTATCGCGGCATCGGCATTGGTGGGAAATCTGATTCCTGTTTTAACCATGTCTGTACCGACTATCGTCGTAGATTATAGACAATTAATGCTGCACGATAAAAAGTCCGACTGCTTCGCGGTAGAGTGTGGCAGAGAATCCAGCGGGATTTTTTGAAAATTCAGATGACACAGTGCTCACTCAATTTCATTAGAAAGAATTTCGAGTGCTTCTGAAACCGTGTAATCAGAAAATAATCGCAGGTAATCATCGGGGAACTACCACCCTTCAGCAGTTTACGCAGCAACTACATCAGGAGGTTGTTCGGGAGAAATGTGAGGGGAAGAAAGTAATTTGTCGGAATTAGCAGCAGGATAAAAATTCCCTGAGCTTAACCCGTTATTGGTAGCATTTACTGCAAACAAATATTCATCATAATCGCCTTGCAAGCTTTTAAAGGATATTTTCGAATTGTCAGATTTTTTAGAACCGCTATTTTGCATCAGACCATTCGAAAGTTGAAAAAACTCATTTTTTGCGGTTTCCCAATGTGTCTTTTGCACGTTGGGTATGCACATCAGGTAAAGCGTATCATTAGCAACTTTGCGTTTTACATACGTATATATCATACCATTTAGCTGAATCTCACCATTGCATCGCTGATAGTCTGACCAATTGGTTTGATACGGAAGATTAATAGGAAGTTTCAATTCTATTAACTGTGATTCACTATACTCATTATTATCAAGGCGGGCATCTAACTGTGAGGAAACACGCTGCTGCATGTATTCCACTACAAGCCTATACCCAAAAAGGTTGAATAAAAAGAGTGTAATAAAAAAGAGAGCAGCAGCTTTTTTCACCATATCAATTTACCGTAAAAGTCGTTTGGTATTTCCCTATATTAGTTAAAGTTAATGATTTCCATTTTCCTGGCAAAGAACTTTTTACTTGTATAATACCCTTTGGTGTGATTTCCAGGCCACCAAAGCCCATTAGCACGCTCTGAAGAAAACCGCCGGCACCTGTAGCAAAATAAGGGTTGGTGCCACCTGCCGTTTCGGCCAATACGCCAAAGGGTGCTTTCTCGTTGGGAACATATGATTCCCTGAATGCCTTCCATGCTTTATCGGGCTCCTGCAACCTGGCATATAACAAAGCAAATATGGCATGCGTCATGGCAGGGGAACCCTCTCCTATTCTTTGCTCGTAATAGGCCAGATCTTTTTTGATCTGTTCAGGATCCGTTGTCTCATGCAACGGATATGCTAAAAGGTTTACATCTGCCTGTTTTATCTTCTCTCCGTGATAGGTGGCGTGTTCCTGTGTAACTCCGTTACTCATTTTTAGTATAGGAATATTTTTTTCAACAGTAATCCAATCTTCGTTTACGCGTTCCCGTAAGATCTTTGCCGCCATCACAGCATATCGAAGATTGGCCTTCGCCGCTGCATTGGTAAATGCATTGTTGTCTACATTCTCAGCCCACTCATCTGCTGCCACTACATTATTGATATCATATCTGCCGGGGCCGTTCCTTTCAACACGGCTTGTCCAGAAATCAGCACAATCTTTTATGATCGGGAATCCTTTTTCTCTTAACCACGCCGTGTCCTGCGTTACGGCGAAATAATTCCATGCAGCAATAGCCACATCTGCAGTTATATGATGCTCAAAAGGACCACTTAAAGCCCAAACGGGTGTCTCTTCATTACCTGTGGCGGCGCTCTCCCACGGATACATAGCTCCCTTATAGCCGTGAGCGAATGCATTGTGCTCCGCTTCTTTCAATCTTTCATACCGGTATTCGATCATGCTTTTTGCCATCTCCGGGTGCAATACCAGTAATGCCGGGTACATCCACAATTCGGCATCCCAGAATACATGGCCATTATATCCCAAACCGCTTAATCCCATCGGCGACGAACTATAGTCGGTGCCGGCTCTTACGAAAGAATACAAATGATACATTGCGGAATGAACAGCCAACTGACTTTCGTCATCGCCTTTAATAATGATATCGCTCTTCCAAAGCGAATCCCACGCCGCATCATGAAAGTCGATCAGTTTTTTTGTTCCCTGCAATTTGGCATAGATAACATAGCGCTCAGCTTCGTTCAAAGGATCGCTGTCCTGCGCACTTGTAATTTCTGCTCCTACAATGGCAAAATGATAAACAGTATTGGCTTTTAAATCCTTCTTAAATTTTACGAGGTGCATATTATTATCCCACATCTCATGAATTAATTCTGGTTCGGATCCATGTGGTTCATCAAAAATGAATGCCGTAGACGCAGCAAAAGTTAATGCTTCTGTAGGACTTTTAGCAATGGATGAAAGCAGGCTAATGGTTACATGGGGACGATCAATCTGGTTATAATAATTTTGAACATCTCTCAATTCGTCCGGCGATTCCATTACGCTCGCGGGAATAATCTCAATATCTTTTTTTGCTGTGATAGTAACATCTACCAATACATCGTATGGCAAATTTCGCAACGCATAATAGGTATAGGAAACAGATGCCTTGTCACCATAATCAAACGTGGTAGTAAAATTTGCGTGGCGCATATCCAATACTTGCTTCATGTGAGATACGTCTGCTGCACCAATGCGATGGCCGTCAATATCCAGGTTCATATTTACAAGATCAAAACTTTTCAGAAAGTTACTCACGCGTCCACGACCATATTCATCATAGGCTCCGTTTAATACCACATCTTTGCACTTTAGCGGTTCCGCAGAAGATACAATACCGATCATTCCATTGGCAACCGTTTCTCCGTAATAGCTGTCTGGGTCAATTGTATCTGCTGTTATCTTCCAGATATCCATTTTCTGCGAGTTGGAGAACAGATGAGATAAAGTAAATACACAAACAAAAAGAACTTTTTTACTCATAAGATCTATTTTTATTTTTTCCGAATCAGGTTTGAGAGCAGATGCCGGATTCTGACTTTTAATGTTGATCTCTTTTTATTTTTCCTGTCTCTTTATAAATCATTATCATTATTTCTTAAAACGAATGACCATTGTACTGTCATTATTTCTTACGAGGATATATGCCTTGCGACCACCAATATTTATGTCCTTTATATGACGAACCTGGCCCTTAATAATAAGGCCATTCAGATTTTCATAGGAAAATTTACCATTTCCCCGGTTGAGTAATATTGTTCCGAAATCAGCATCGCTTCTTCCCATCTGGATGCAATTGTCGTAATAGTTACCCACTAATAAAATGTCCGGTAAACTATCCCCGTTGGCATCCACTACTACAGCATCTCGGTACGGAGATAATTGTGCCATCCATGGCATTGGCTCTACTTCAAAGTTTAAATTTCCTTTATTGACCAGGATCGAATTTTGAAAATAATTCCCCGTGAGCACCTGCGCTGAATCTATTTTATCTTTTGTAAAAATATCTGTAAGCGATGCTTTTGCAAAATCAGCAGCATATGCATATTTCTTTTTTATCAATGGGATCTGCGTTTCCAATTGGCTCAGATTCGCAAACGGAACTTCCGTATCCCGGAGATAGTAAGTCAGTATTTGTTCTTTTGTTCCTGTGTTGTCAAAATCATTATAGTAAAGTCTCGCAGGCTCCTGTCCGGAAGCTTTTAGTCTCGTATTGAGACCAAGGTTTCCGGCGATCAGATCTACCTTTCCATCTCCATTGATATCAACGGGTAATACAAAATTCCACCAACCCTTTTTATCAGTTAATATCTTTTTAGTAAATAAATGGTGATCGTTGATAAATGCAACGATTCCTCCCCATTCCAGTGTAACAATAAGATCTTTAATCCCATCTCCGTTTAAGTCGTACCATACGGCATTTGTAACCATACCTATGTGTGCCAGCTCTTTTGAATAGCTTTCGGTTACGTCCTTAAAATGCCCGGTGCCATCATTCTGTAGTAAATAGGATCGCGGGATTTCACCATATTTCAGCGGTACAGATCTTCCACCGACAAACAAATCAACATTGCCATCACCATTAAAATCACAGGGAACGACACACGAAGCGTTAACAAATATATCGTGGAAGGCGTCCGTCAATTTGGAAAACACACCTTTCCCGTTATTTAAATAAACCCTTGGCATCAAAGCAGAATCCTTGCCATAATTTTCGTTGCCACCGCCGGCAATAACGAGGTCAGTATTTCCGTCATTATTCACGTCTGCAAAACAGGCACCCACGTCTTCACAAATACTATCATTTTCCAGCGAAGGCTGCGAAGTCTTTTGAAATTTACCTTGTGCATCCTGGAAAAGAATCATACTCTTTTCACGACGCGAAGAACCAAAAAAAACATCATCCAACCCATCATGATTTACATCTGCAACTGCCAGTGCAGGCCCTTCGGTAGAAAGCATATGAGGTAATAGAGGCTCAATATTAAATTCCTGGTAGTTGTCTTCTTTATGCATTAATTGCAGTCCAGTTTCAGCGCTGATGTCTTCCATTGGCCTTGAAGGATTTTTCAAAAAGGTTTTTATCTTTTGATAATCAAACTTTGGCAATCCCGGCTGATAATTGATCGTTATCTTTTGCTTGTTCGAGTCGATCGTAATTGGTTCAAACGTGTTATCGGGCCAGATCACAAAAGCCGAATCCACTTTGGTATTCTCAAGTCCGATATGAACAGGTGTTTCCATGCTCGATAAAAATCCTCTTACTGGAAACTTTTCATACATGCGAATATTTTTCCCACAGAACAAAACCACCTTTGAGCCTATTGCATTTATATTTTTTGAAGAGCCTTTTAGTTTGATTTCAACAAATGCTTTATTTGCCTTAGCGCCCGGCGTATTGGTCATGTTTTCATAAAGCAGCACCGGTTCATCGATATTATTTACGACAATATCCAGGTCGCCATCATTGTCAAGATCTGCGTATGCCGCTCCGTTGGAAAAAGTCATCTTATCATTTTTAATTTCGCCAGACAGATCTTTGAACTTCATGTCGCCCTCATTCTTAAAAAACTTATTATAAATTTTAATCGCGGGAGCCTTATTCAGGATCTTTTCATCGCTTTGATCAAGCGTTCCGGTACGAAGTTTTTCCTGGACAGTTTCATTCGATACAAAGTTGATATAATCAATATCGTTCAGCCGCTTCGGAATTCCATTAGAAATGAAAAGATCTTTTAATCCATCATTATCAAAATCCATCCACAGCGGCGCCCATGACCAATCCGTTGCAGCAACTCCTGAATACAATCCTGTTTCACTAAACATACCATTACGCCTGTTCAGTTGAAGATTGTTCCTGGAATACTGATAATAATAACCGAGCTGCAACTTTAGCCGGGAAAGATCTTCATCATCATCGCCGAGTGAGCGTCTCAAAATGTAAGGATCCGGCGAAAGCATATCCAGGCTGATAATATCATCGTATCCATCATTATTCGCATCGGCAATGTCGACACCCATGGTGTATTTGCTTGTATGCATCAGCCGGTCAGTAAGCTCGTCTTTGAATGTACCATTGCCCTGGTTGATGTACAAATAGTCATTTTCGTGAAAATCATTACCCACATAAATATCCGGAAGACCATCAAGGTTTACGTCTGCAATTGAAAGACCCAAACCGTACCCTAACACAGAACTGTTAATACCGGCCTCTTTGGTAACATCGGTGAAATGCCCGTTTCCATCGTTTCTGAATAGATGATCGCCGGAGCCCGAAGCTTGTTTTTCCAATAACATAGCTCTCTCACCAATTGTTCCGTTTTGATGAAGTGAATGATTCATCAGGTACATATCAAGGTCGCCATCCCCGTCATAGTCAAAAAATGCGGCCTGTGTACTGAACCCGGAAAAATCCAAACCGTATTGATGCGCTTCATCCTTATAATAAGGAACGCCATTCTTATCTATTCCCTGGCACACCAATAATTGATTTTTGCTGTGCAGTGTTTCATAATCGCCAACGCGACAAATATAAATGTCCAGCAACCCATCATTATTAATATCTACTACTGAAACCCCCGTTGACCAACCGCCATCTTCAGGAATTTGTGCCTCTTTGGTGACGTCTCTGAAATGAAGATTACCGGTATTTAAATAGATCTTGTCATCACCCTGGTTGGACGCAAAAAACAAATCTATGCGACCGTCATTATTAAAGTCGCCGCAGCCAACACCTGCCCCATTGTAATAGTACATATACTTCAGTGTATTGAATTGCTCTGTGGGAGTAAGCTTATTGATAAAATTAAGCCCGGTAACACTGCTGTCCCTCACCTCGAATACCGGCGGTATTGTCTTCCTGGTACCACATCCCGCAAAACAACTATATGCTACCAAACAGAGCAAGAGCAAAACTGAATTGTAATTTTCGCGCATTATCTTTTTAACCGGATGATTTTGTAATTATAAGGAGATAAGCATGGATTCATAAAATGTAAAATAACGGAATTATCCAGGAAGCAAAGCAGGCAGTTTCCCGCAATGAAACCATTTTTATACGCGTTTAACTTTTATTCGGAAAGCAATCGGGCATAGCAAACAAATGTACTGTAATTCAAACTATATTTGCCGATATCTTTCAGCGAATGTTAAAGCGCCTTATAGTTTTTTTATTAATCCTTGCCATCTTAGCCATTGGCTTTTTTTTGCCGGTAACACAAAGAAAAACGATCGATATCTCTGCTACATTTACGAATACAGTCTCTACATTAATGAACCTGGATGACTGGAAAAAATGGTACCCGGAAATTAAAAAATATTACCCGTCAGACACATCTGCCTATAGCATTACTGAAGACAACCAGGGGAAGAATTACACGATCAGTATTCCCGGGAAAAAAATCCTGGTCAGGAAAATAAATCCATCTTCGTATGAAGTAAGCGATCCCGGCAGCCCGGAAGATGATTTTGCCTTCAGCGTTTTTCCCGGAAAAAAGCCAGGCGAGATGAATGTATATCTTGTAAATAAAACTCCCCTGTTTTTTACTTTTTTTAAAAAAGACATGACCGGTGAGACGGTAATAAACGGTCTCAAATCTTATCTTGAAGACGAAAAGACTTTTTACGGCTTCGAAATACAACCCGCCAAGATAAGAGACTCGATCATTGCCAGTAAGGTGTTCAGGATAAAAAAGAAAGATCTTTTTACCGCTATTCAGCTTGGAAACGAGGTGTTGAAAAATTATATAGCCGAAAAAAACCTGGTCAAAACGGGCCATACTTCAATTTCCTATATTCCTCTTTCCGGAGATTCATTACGGGTAACCGTTGGATACCCGGTAAATCAATTTGCAACACCTGCACAAGGTGTAACCTGCCTCTTACTGCCCGGTAAAGGAAATATTCTTGTCGGCATTTATAGAGGAAAATTTTCGGACAGGCAAAGTATTTACTCGGCCATGTCAAATTACGAAGCCAATCATTCGATGACGGCTCCGTCAGAACCTTTCGAGAGATATTTAAATGATTCGCTTCCTGACTCCGACAGTTCTCAGATCTTTATCGAACTAAATTATCCTATCTACTAAACAGGCTATTATTCCCGTGCGAGATTGATCTATTCTTTATATTGTATTACCCCTACGTCGAGCCCGCTCGTCCCAAAGCCGGTAAGGTATCCCTTGGTGAAAACTGTTATCACGTTTTGCCCCTGGAGAAACAGGTAGCCTCCTGAAACAACATTGGTTGTACCGGATATGGTGGCTTCAAAATAATAAAGCCCTGCACTTAATACGGTAAAATTCTGTGCATTCACAAAAGAATTAAAATCGTTCGGCAGGTAGGCGCATGCAGAAAAAAGCTTGTAGCCCGTATAACCTCCATCCGGATACGCCCACACATCAAGCGGAGGTGCATCGGGACAAAGATTTAAAAATCGAATCTGACTCTTGGTTGTGTCCGTTTTTACAATGTTGTCTTTTAATAAAACTGAAGCCACCTTGCCATGAATAATGGTGTCGGTGAGAAAAAGAGAATAAGTAGCGCCAGACTCAAAGTTGTTATTTATTGTGCTGATTATATTGCTGTTCACATCCGGGCTGAATGCCAGTTGCTGATAACCGGATTTGATATTAAAGTAAGGAAGCAGTATGGTATCCGGTCTGTAACTATTCGGATTGGCTATGTAGGAAACAGTTGCTGTCTTTCCGAAAACAAGTGGCGAATCGGGCAATGAAAAAAATCTATCATTGAGATAAAACTGGAGGTTTGAAATCGATGGCGAAACGTTCGTGATTGAAATGCGTGAAGAATCACCAACAGGATATTGATACACTGTTTTTACTTCCTTCTTACAGGATTGGCTCAAAATAACACCGCAGCAGAGAATTGTATTCAGTATAAATTTATCGCTTCGCATCACAAAGTTGTTGTAGCATCAATAAATTCAACAAACCACAAAGTTGGTAAAATTATGCAAAACGGGAGCCTGGAATTTTATCTTGTCATGGCCGCCATGCAGCTCTCCGCGTGAAAATTTGCAACGAATCATTGTTTCTCGCCATCAAAATGTAAGGACCTTTCTTTGTCTCAATTTCCTTTACGTCTCTTACTTCTCCTTTTATGAATAAGCCGCTACCGGATGGACTCACGTATCGAAATTCCTGCCCCCGGCCGCCAAACAAAGTGACGCCATAGCTGGCATCCAGACGCCCTACCTCCGGCTTTAATCCATAAAAGTTTCCGCCTAAAAATATGTCTTTGTAACCATCTTTATTGAGGTCTTCGGGCAAAATTCCAAATACCGGTGCAATCTGTGCCATTTCCGGCAGGGCTTTCATTTCAAAATTTCCTTTGCCATCATTATAAAATATGCAGCTTTGTGTCTGCTGAACCATAAGCTGTCGGGCATGACTGAGTTGGTCCTGAGTAAAAACCTCATCAATAGTCTTTCCTCCATAATCACTATACTTGATAAACTTTTTCTTCATAAACGGAAGTTGCGCAATCAGGTCATCGCGCAGATTAAAGGGATAGCACTTTCCATCACTTTTATAATAGGCGGCAATGCAATCGGTCTTTCCGTCGTGATCGAAATCATCAACAAAAAGTTTTGCAGGATGAGTACTGTCGGCTTTTATTTTGCAATTCAAACCATTGTTACCTGCTATAAGATCCGGATACCCATCACCATTCATATCGGCAACAGCCAGGCAGTTCCACCATCCTGAAGAACCTGCTATTTCTCCCGCTTTCACTAATTTACCGTTAATAAATCGCAGAATAGTAACGGGCATCCAGTCACCCACAACGATCAATTCTTTTTTGCCGGTTCCGTTTTCATTCACCCATTGCGCATCTGTAACCATTCCGAGTTGGGATAGTATTGGTGCAACAGAATTGGTAACATCGGCAAACCTGCCATTGCCAAGATTATGCAGTAATTTACTTTGAGGACAAATCCCGTATGACCCGGGAATTGATCGTGCACCAATAAAAACATCAGGAAGTCCGTCTCCGTCGTAATCAGCTATACGAACACAGGACGCATTGATGCTGAGTGTCGGCCAGCCGTTGAAAGAGCGGGTAAAATTTCCCTTTCCGTCATTAAGGTATAATCTTGGCGCCAGGTAAAGTGACCCTATTTGTAACTGATTTCCGCCGGAAGCCAGTATCAGATCCATATCACCATCATTATCCGCATCAAAAAACTCTGCTCCGATGGTTTCATAATCTTTATCCTTCTCAAAAGACTGCTCCGGTTGTTGAATAAAAGTACCATCAGGGCGTTGTACAAATAATTTGGCTGTATCACCGGCTGCGTTACCCATAAAAAAATCTTCGAGCCCATCGCCATTGACGTCTGCCACTGCTAATTTGGGGCCTTCAGTGGAAAGCATTTTTGGAATCAGTCTCTCCACGTCAAAATCTATAAAGTTGTTCTCTTTGTGAACTATATCTCCCGAAATAACCTGCTTCGTAATATTCTCATACATAGCGGCAGGAGTCGCTTGTTGCACAAAATGCCCCTCTGCATTCTTTTGAAAAAGTGTTAATGTTGTATCTGCCGGCAAATCCAATATCTTTTGTGTTCGCAAATTTGGCCAGCATACAATGAGGCTATCAATCTTCGTATTTGCCCCGATACCAAAATTGAGTTCAGGGTTTACTGAACTTTCAAAGCCACGACTGGGCATCTGCTCCAGTACTTGCTCTTTGCCATTTGAAAAGATAGTTACCCTGGCGCCAAAACCAAGAGTGTTCGGTGAATTGCCCTTTAATTTTATTTTTAAGAAATGCGTATGGAATCGTTCCGAGGTCATGTTGCGGTACACAAAAGCCTCCATATTTTCATTATTCACCACGAGGTCTAAATCGCCGTCGCCATCGAGGTCGCCATATGCAGCCCCATTGCTAAAACTGGGAGTAGTAAATCCCAGTTGTGGGCTCTCATTCTTAAAAGTCAGATTTCCCTGGTTTACAAAACCATAATTTGTTATCGGAGTGGAAGACAGTTTGTCTAAGAAGGCTTTAAAGTTAAATCCATTGCTTTTCACTTGTCTTAATGCTTCCTCGCCGCTGAAATAATCCAGGAAATCCTGGTCAGTGAGATCTTTGCTGATGCCGTTACTTACAAAAAGATCCTTTAGTCCGTCGTTGTTAAAATCAAAACTCAGGGCCCCCCAACTCCAGTCTGTAGCCTGTATCCCAGCCATAGCAGCAATCTCGCTAAACGTGCCGTCGCCATTGTTCAGTTGAAGGCAGTTAGCAGAGAATTGGTGATGAAAATCATTTTTCAGTTTCGCATTCTGCACGTTGTAGTCGTCAAATTTAGTGGTAGTTTTCAGACGGTAATCATTATCAGGAAGCATGTCTGTGGTAAATATATCGAGCCACCCGTCATTATTGAAATCTACCATATCCGATCCCATGGATGCATAGCTCATGTGCCCAAGTGCATCATTGCTGACTTCCTTAAATGTACCGTCATGCTGGTTTATATATAAATAATCTTTTTCGAAAAAATCGTTGGAAACATAAATATCATCCCACCCATCATTATTCAGATCACCGACGGTAACTCCAAGACCAAATCCAATTTCGCTACCATAGATATGCGCCTGCTCACTCACATCCGTAAAATGTCCATTATCGTTGCGATACAGTCGTTGCCCGCCATCAAAACTGCGAACGTTCCTCAGGTTCCGATCAAACCCAAAACTTTCTATAGGCCGGTAGCTGTTATTAAGAACAAAACAATCCAGATCTCCATCATGATCGTAGTCAAAAAAAACCGCCTGTGTGGAGAGCCCTTTGTCATCCAGTCCATATTCGTGAGCCATTTCTTTAAACGTACCATCCTTTTGATTTATGTATAATTCATTTGCTCTGTCATCACCGCTGATATTTCCTGCATTACAAATGTAAATATCCAACCACCCGTCACCATTAACGTCAGCCATGGTAACCCCTGTGTGCCATTTATGAGTTCCTTCGAGCCCGGCTTTTTTTGTCACATCTTCAAACTTCCAGTTGCCCTTATTGATATAGAGAACATTCTTCCCCTGGTTGGAGGTAAAAAAAATATCAGGTTTACCATCGTTATTCACATCCCCGATCGCCACACCGCCTCCATTGTAAAAGTTACGATACTTAAATACATTAAAGTCCCTGGTATCTTCCACCTTATTGACGAACGTTATGCCCGTTTCAGCAGACGGCATTCTTTGAAACAATGCGTTCTTATCTATATCATCCGATCCCGGCTTATTGCAGCCTAAATAAGTAAGCGAAAGAAAGCAATAACAGAAAATGATTATTTTGGAATTCATAAGTTACGAGCGAACAAAAATAAAAAGAAGTAGCGTATTAAGGACGCTACTTCTTTTCAATATTATTGAATTCGTCTATCGAAGAATATTAATATCCGTCGTTTTGTTGCAAATCTGCATTTGCAATAATTTGTTTTTGCGGAATAGGAAATACCATCAAGTGATCATCCGGATCTGCGGGTTTATTACCTACCGTTCTTGCTTCTGTGAAATATGGACCATCGCCGGCTACTTCATACCTGATCAGGTCATCTCTTCTAACACCTTCATAAGCCATTTCACGTCCCTTTTCCTGCAGGAGGAATGGTAATGTTAATTGTCCTGCGGTGATATCGTGCAAAGTATTGCCATAAGCTCTTTCCCTGATCTTGTTGATCAAATCAACAGCATCAGCAGTGTTTGTACCGAGTCTTAATTCTGCTTCAGCCTTTATGAAATAAATTTCGGCAAGCCTGAAAATTACAAAATCGTTGTCCATATCACCCCCGTTCTGACCGGATGATGGGGCCGGGAAATATTTTATGTTGCGTACTCCCGCCAAACGCCCTGCAGGTGTCGCATCAGAGAACAATGTAAAATTCGGATTGAAGGCTAACGGTGCAGAGGTACCGGCATCGATTACCCTGTCAGCACTTGGAGCTGAAGCTACCACATTCTGATAAGGAGGGTAATTGTAAGTTCCTATATATTGCTGACCAACTAACCATTGTCCGGAACGCATATCATTATATGTCCTGAGTACCTTATCGCCGCTTACAACATAGCTTGAAGTCGTATCAAACGTATTGTAAAAATCAGCCTCGCTACAGAACCCATTCCAAAGATTACCGCCGGTAGGCATACCAAATGCAAGATTGCTTTGATAGTGCAGGATGGCATTCTCCCAATTGTTGGATTTATTATTCGTATGATCGCAAGGATATGCATAAATATTTTCTGTGCTGGACGGACCATTGTTCGGAGCGAAGTTGTCGAAATAATCGCTCATAAGCGAATAGGGGCCTGCCATTACTGAGTCGCAATAATTTATAGCCATTTGATAATTGGGCTGCCCTGCAGTATACGTAGGTCCTGGTTTTCCAGTGAATACTTCAGCATTTAAGTAAAGCCTTGCTAACAATGCAAAAGCAAAATACCTGGTAACCTGTCCATATGTATTTGCATCTACTTCGGTAGTCAGATCTGGTAAGCTTGCCTGCAAATCACTAACGATGAAGTTGAATACGTCAGCCCTTTTGGATGTGGGGGGTGTGCTGCTGGTTGTAGTGTCTGTAACGATCGGTATGTTGCCAAATACACTCATTGCAAGATAATAGTAATAAGCTCTGATCGTTTTTACCTGGGCGATGATTGCCGAAAGCGTTGGAGGTGCAGGCGACAAACCATTCACTGACTGAATGATCAGGTTGCACTTACTGATACCTCCGAAAACGTCATTCCAACCATTATTCCAGTTGTCATTTGTTGGCTCATAGCTATGATACCAAAGGGCATTCCAGTGTCCGGCATCTCCCCAGTCGTTACCTCTTGTAGGAACAACCATCTCATCGGTAACGCCTTCTACCATATTGGCAATACTTCCTCCAATAGCTTGAACGTTATTCAGGTTGGAATATGCGGGAGCTACACCTGCAGCTACCTGGGCTGGTGTTTGCCAGAAAGATGTACTGGGCACAACACTGTAAACATTTGTTTGAAGCTTCGTACACGACATTACTGCCATCAAACTAACTCCGACAGCAGAAAAGAATGTGATGTTTTTATTTATTTTCATACAAATAATTTTATAAATGGTTTAGCGGTTTATTTTAAAGTTACATTGACACCAAAAGAATAAGAATGGGTTTTAGGATAGTATCCAGAACCGGAATAAGCCGCATCAATATATGGGCCAACAGATCCACCGGGTGAAAAACTATTTGCAACACCCGCACTGCCTAACGCATCGGACATTACATTTCCCGGATTATCGGCTAAATTAATCTCAGGATCTAACCCCCTGTATTTTGTTATAACAAACAGGTTGTTGGTTGCTATATAAAACTTAATCGTTTGGAATACACTCTTCGGTTTGATCGTATATGCCAGATTCACATTGTCCATCCGAAGGTAAGATGCATTTTCGAGCCAGTGGTCAGATGCCTGGGGCTGACTTGTAATGCCATTGGTCAACGCATCCACGGTTGCATTGTTACCGGCAAAACGATTAATATTGTCCAGAACCATACGGGAATTATCAAAGATCTTTCCTCCGGCTACACCTCTTAGGAAGAAACTTAATTCAAATTTCTTATAATCAAAGGTAGAAGCAAATCCATAGGTGAATTTAGGCGCCGGATCGGTATAATAGTTTGTAGCTTTTGCGGCATCCGTTACCGGGCTTCCTCCATCTACCTGGAAAGTTTCATTTCCATCCTTATCAAGGCCAACATAGTGTGGCATCCAAAATACATAAGGCGTGTAGCCCACTTTCAGGTAAGTAATGGGAGCACCACTCAATCCACGTCCCTGTGCACTTCCTTCTGAAACCTGGTCAGTAGAAAGTTCATAGGTGGACACACCATTACCAAAACTTCCACTCAGACTCGTGATCTTCGTCTTTACAGAGCTTATCTGGCCGCTTGCAGTCCAGCTAAAATCCTTTTGCCTGATCACCTCGTAATTCAAATTGAATTCTGCTCCTTTATTGGTCATAGTACCCACATTAGCTAGAAGGGTGTTTACAACGGCACCTGGGCTTGGGAATGGAATTGTATAAGTGTAGAGCAGTTTGGTACTTTTGTCACTAAAATAGTTAAATGCACCCGTCAGCCTGTTTTGCATAACTGCAAAGTTGAATCCAATATTCCTTCCCACTCTTTGTTCCCATTGAAGATTAGGATTTGCATTCTGCGTTGGACCGTATTCAGTAAGCCATAATCCTGAAGAGGCATTATAATAGGAACCAACAGGGCCGTATAACTGGAGCTTTGAATACGGATCAATATTTTCCTGGTCACCTGTTTTACCCCAACCTGCATTGATCTTAAACTCGTTTAGCCAGGCAAGATTTTTCATGAATGATTCATTGCTAAGTCTCCAAGCCACTGAAACGGAAGGAAAATAACCCCATGCGTTAGATGGTCCGAATTTCGATGAACCATCTGCACGAATACTTGCAGTAAGATAGTAACGCTGATCCCAATCATAAGCTGCTCTTCCAAGATATGAGATCAACTGAGATTCATTTCTTGCGGAATACGCGTGCTGATAGGCCTGTGGAGCAGACTGCAGACTCCATGCACCCAAATCATCCAACAACATATTAGTTGCGACTGAACCGCCTGCATCATAAGTAAACTTCCCATATTCATACACTGCAATTGCGGAGAGGTTACTTTTATTCCAATGATGTTCGTAATTAATGTGAACATCACCCTTCATTGAATTGCTATTGGAAGCGGCAATACCGCCTACGTTAGAATTTCCGACAAGTGGAAATACCGGTTCAAAATATTCGATATGATCATTGAATTTTGAAGAAGATCCCCTCACTCCTATTTTCAAACCATGAATTAATTCATAATCTGCAACAGCGTTCATTATGGTCAGCCTTTCAATACCCTTATCGGTTTCCTCAGCTTGCTGCTGTACCGGATTTTGAAGCGCAAAGTCTGTATAAGCAAAATAAGAACCATCTGCATTCTTTACGGGGTAAACCGGCGGAGAGCTGTAGGCTTCATAAAAAATATTATAATCAGTTAAATCTCTATCAGTGGTAGAATTAATAATTCCTACCTGCAAGGTGAGCTTATCATTAAGCGCCTTCTGCTGAGCGGTAAACCGCAAACCCAATTGATTACGGCCCGAATTGATCACCACCCCCTGCTGGGTCAGGTAGTTTGCCGAAGCGCGATAGCTAAATCCTCTTTCCCCTCCTGATAGGGAAATATCGTGACTTGTGGAAAAACCTTGACGCGTAAGTGCCTTTTGCCAATCAGTGTTGCCGCCATGATCATACCCGGCAATTGCAGTTGCTATATCACCGCTGCTTGCCCCCTGTGATGTAAGTAATTTGGTATAGCCTTCCTTCCATTGACTTGCATTGGCCATAGGATATAATTTGGCAACTTTATCAAGACTAACGGACCCGTTATATTGAACGGTAGTTCTTCCTGATACTCCTTTCTTTGTATTCACCACCAATACGCCGTTTGCAGCGCGCGAACCATAAATGGCGCTTGCAGAAGCATCTTTTAAAACATCGATTGAAGCAATGTCGTCTGCCGGAATATCAGCGAAAGTATTTGGATCATCCAATGGAACGCCATCTACAACAATTAGCGGAGACTGCCCGCCAGAGAGAGAGGTTACACCTCTGAGTCGAATGGATACATTGGAATTAGGATCCCCACCCGGTACCGTTACTACCAGTCCCGGCACTTTACCCTGGAAGAGCTGCGCAGGATTGGATAAATTTCCATTCGTAAAATCTTTTGCAGAAATCTGAGACACTGCACCGGTCAAATCTTTTTTGCGGGTAGTACCGTAACCAGTTACAACAACGTCGCTTAAAGCCTGTGCAGCGCTTTGAAGTGTAACTGAAACATTCGATGTTGAAGAAATGTCAACAATTTGCGGTGTGGATCCTACGTAGGTAATTTGGAGTGCTTTAGCGTTTTGCGGAACATTAATGGAAAAAGTTCCGTCGGCTGCAGTTCTTACACCAATCTTTTGCCCAACAACGGTTACCGAGGCATCAGGTAACGGTGTTCCGGTATCTGATGTAACTTTCCCCGTGATTGTTCTTTGCTGTGCAATTGAGAATAGGCATGATAGCAGAAGAATTCCGCTAAGCAGAAATTTTTTTCTCATAATCAAGTAATTAAATTAAATGTTAATGTTTAATTAGCGTGTAATTTACACACATTTGTTAAAAAAACATCACTTTCAGAAAATTTTTTGCATCCTTAATTAACACTTTTAAAAAATGAAAAGATAATTTTCCAAAAAAATATTTATCCGTAAACATGTGTAACATATTACAGAGGAGTACCTTATTTGAAAATAGTCTCATAAAAAAAATCAAAGCAACCGATAGATTTTTTTAATTACTCCTTATATAATGCCAGAAGGCACTCCTGTTTATCAAAGCATCTGTATATTAATCATATAAAACCAAGTGTACAATAAGACAGCAATATTTCCTTATTCGCTGCTTGTCAGCTATAATTCTTTGATTTTTATATTCTTAAACCATACATCTTCCCCATGATCCTGCAGCGATATCTTCCCTTTCTTGTAGGTACCAAACCCCGGCCATTGCTTAAACTTGCTGATACCAATCATTTTTGTCCAGGTATCATTCCAGATTGTGGTAGACAGTGTATGGACCCCATTCATATAGAAATCCAATTTGCCATTTACGCATCTTATCTCGATATGATTCCATTCACCCTGTGGTTTTGCTGCTTCCTTTGCAGCAAGTAAATCATATAGGTCGCCCGCACGATGCGTATAGAGCCTGGCATCATCATGGCCTCTTCGCGTAGGGGTACCATTATCGAGTACCTGCATTTCCAAACCGGTTTCATAAGTAGCATCATATTTTTTAGGGTCTTCATGTATATAAAATATAACACCGCTATTGCCCTTCGAACCAATTTTCCAATCGAGCTTTAAGTCGAAGTTCTTGTATTCATCATTCGTGACCAGGTCTCCATGTTCACTATCGGGCAGATTTTTTGCCGCGTCGGCATCAAGAAATAAAGAGCCATTTTCTATTTTCCATGACTTGCCGGCAACATCCCTGCCGTAAGTGTGCCAGCCATCATACGTCTTTCCATCGAAAAGTAATTTCCAGCCGTCCGCCTTTTCTTTTTTTGTCAATATATTGTCTTGTGCAAAGACGATACTAACGGTAGACATAAACGCAGTTATAAAAAAAGCTTTTTTCAGCATTGTATTTATTTTAGTTGGGTAAAAAGTTATATGGTCTTGTTATCAGTTGGTGCCGAGCACCGACTTAATCAGCTTTTCATCTTTTTCTGCTCCGGCAAAATCATCAAAGGCTTTTGCAGTAACAGGAATAATATGATCTTTAATAAAAATGGCTCCTTCCCTTGCACCAGTTGCCGAATCTTTCAGGCAACACTCCCACTCCAACACAGCCCATCCCAAAAAGTCATAAGCTGCCAGCTTACTAAACACAGACTTGAAATCAACCTGTCCGTCGCCCAATGAACGAAAACGACCGGCACGATTGATCCAGCTTTGATAACCGCCATATACACCCTGTTTTCCGGTAGGATTAAATTCAGCATCTTTTACGTGAAATGCACGAATGCGCGAATGATAGTTATCTATATATTCCAGGTAATTCAAACACTGCAATACAAAATGTGACGGATCGTATAACAAACAGGCACGCGGATGATTATTCACTTTTTCCAAAAACATCTCATATGTAACACCATCATGTAAGTCTTCTCCCGGATGAATCTCATAACAAACATCCACACCACATTCGTCAAATGTATTCAGAATGGGCAGCCATCTTTTGGCAAGTTCGGTAAAACCCTCCTCCACTAACCCGTCGGGTCTTTGGGGCCATGGATACATAGTATGCCACATTAATGCGCCGCTGAAAGTAGCATGGGCATTCAATCCTAAATTTTGAGAAGCCTTTGCGGCATATTTCAATTGCTGAATTGCCCATTCAGTTCTCGCTTTTGGATTATTTCGCACCCACTCTGCGGCAAATCCATCAAACAATGCGTTGTAAGCGGGATTTACAGCAACTAACTGGCCTTGTAAATGGGTAGATAGTTCTGTTATCTCTAAACCTGCCTCATTTACCATTCCATTCAATTCATCAGCATAAGTTTTGCTTTCGGCAGCTTTTTGTAAATCAATGCAGCGGCTATCCCACGTAGGAATTTGAACACCAACAAATCCTAAACTTTTTGCCCAGTCACAAATTGATTGTAATGAATTGAAAGGTGCAGCGTCGCCCATAAACTGCGCAAGAAATATTCCCGGACCTTTGATCGTTTTCATAATTTGTCAGAACTGTTATACCAATTATAAAATTTATTTCGCCTGATTTCGTCTACCCGTTTACGTTATACAACAAAGTTTTTCCATTTTTCATTTGATTGGCCGGATGCCACCACATTATCTATAAAGGCCATTCCGCGGACACCTTCGTCTACTCTCGGAAAATCAAGCATTTCTTTTGTAGGTTCTTTGCCATCTAGCTTGTACATCAATGTTTGAGCAAAATTGTGATAGATATTGGCAAAAGCTTCCAAATAACCTTCCGGGTGCCCACCAGGTGTTCTGCAATTTTTGGTTGCGAAAGTGCTAAGTGCACTGGTGTAATTAGAACCTCCTCTTAAAATTTCCATCGGCCTGTCGAGCCATTTTACTAATAATGTATTAGGCTCCTGTTGTTTCCATTCTATGCCGCCCGTTTCACCATATATTCTTATAGTTAAATTATTTTCTTCGCCCGCCGCAACCTGCGTAGCAATCAGCACGCCTGTTGCCCCATTGTCAAATTGCAATAATACACCTCCGTCATCATCAAGATGTCGGCCTTCGACAACGGTATTTAATGCTGCACAGAGTTTTGAAATTTTTAATCCGGAAATGTATTCCGCAAGATGAGCAGCGTGTGTGCCGATGTCTCCCATCGCACCGGCTTTGCCTGATCTTTTTGGATCCGTTCTCCAGGCTGCCTGTGCATTGCCCTCACGTTCGGATAATTTGCTCAACCAACCCTGCGCATATTCAACATAAATTTTCCTGATCTTTCCAAAGGTTCCGTGTTTCATCATCTGGCGCGCCTGCTTTACCATTGGGTAGCCGGAGTATGTGTGTGTTAAACATAATACCAATCCTGTTTCATCCACTTTCTTTTTTAATTCCTTTGCTTCATCCAGTGTAAAGGTCATTGGCTTTTCAATTACAACGTTGAACCCATTTTCCAAAGCAAGCATGGCAGGAGCGAAATGAGCAAAGTTGGGTGTAACAATAGTTACAAAATCCATGCGTATGTCGGCCGGTAATTTTTTTTCTTTTTCAATCATTTCCTGATAAGTAAGATACGTTCGGTCAGGAGGAAGAAATAACATTTCACCGGAAGCTTTTGCAATTTCCGGGTGGATGCTAAGCGCACCACAAACTAATTCAATAAGTCCGTCCATGTTCGCAGCATGACGATGAATAGCTCCGATAAATGCATCTTTGCCTCCACCAATCATTCCCATTCTTAATTTTCGCATATTATATTTTTTAATAAAAGTAAAGGGATTAAAGTTTTTGAAAAAAAATTAAAAAAATTCTTCCCTCAAAAGTATTTGTTATTTTAAAAATAGTACATTTAACCATTGCATTTCTAACACTTAACGATTCTCAATGAAACTTACTACGCGATTGCAACTGTCCTTCATGATGTTTGTTGAATTTTTTATATGGGGTGCATGGTTTGTGACTCTGGGAACTTTTTTGATAAATAATCTTCATGCCAATGGGGCACAGACCGGTACTGTTTTTTCAACTCAATCATGGGGCGCAATCATTGCGCCTTTTATTATTGGTATGATTGCAGACCGCTATTTCAATGCCGAAAAAATTCTTGGGGTATTACATATTGCCGGCGCCATACTGCTGTACCAGGTATATAGAATAGGAGTCGTTACAGACACGTATCCGCCTTCAGTATTCTATTATCTTTTAATGTACATGATCATGTACATGCCTACGCTTGCTTTGGTAAACTCCATCTCATTTAATCAAATGAAAGACCCGGAAAAAGAATTTTCAAGCATAAGAGTGTGGGGAACTATCGGATGGATAGCGGCGGGTTTGCTCATAAGCTATGTTTTTATATGGGATTCCAAGCAAAGCGTTGCTCTTGGTTTAATGAGAGATACTTTTTTACTCGCTTCAATCGCTTCAGCCATATTGGGTTTATTCAGTTTTACGCTACCCAAAACTCCACCAAAAATTAATATAGACACCAAAGTTACTGTTTCTGATATATTAGGTTTGGACGCTTTGAAACTATTAAAAGATAAAAACTTTTTAATATTTTTTGTTGCATCAATTCTCATATGTATTCCGTTGGCGTTTTATTATCAATATGCCAATGAATTTCTCTCAAATATCGGTGTAACCAATCCGACAGGAAAAATGACGATCGGGCAATGGCTGGAAATACTTTTTCTATTAGCGTTACCTCTATTTTTCAAAAAGTTTGGGTTTAAAAGAACCATTCTTCTTGGTATGATTGCCTGGGCCGTACGTTATGCTTTATTCGCTTACGGTAATGCAGGCGAGTTAAGTTTTATGTTAATTATCGGCATTGCCTTACATGGTGTTTGCTATGATTTCTTTTTTGTGTCAGGACAAATTTATACCAATGCAAAGGCAGGGGAAAAATATAAAAGCGCAGCCCAGGGATTAATTACTCTGGCAACTTATGGTATAGGCATGTTGATAGGTTTCAAAATTGCTGGATTAATTAAGGATACTTATACTTCAGCGGCTCTTGTTAACTGGAAAATGCTTTGGATTATTCCTTCGGGTATTGCTTTAGTAGTTTTTATCTTATTCGCAATTTCTTTTAAAGATAAAGTTCAAACAGTTGATGCCGCTGCCGAATTGCAGGAAGATATTGCCATTAATCCGCTTTAAATATTTATTCTGAAATGAAAGTTACGAGAAGAAAAGTCCTCAGAAATATCGCATTGGGAACTTCAGCAGTGATAGCGGCTCCGGCTATGTCACTTGCAAAAAATCCTGAAGACAACAAAAGTTTTCCATTGAAATTAAAAGGCAATATCAATCACTCCGTTTCACGATGGACCTTTGGATATTTATCACTCGACGATCTGTGCGAAGCCGTAAAAGAAATCGGCTTCAGCGCTATCGACCTGACCAAACCGGAAGAATGGCCCACGATGCAAAAGCATGGCATTTATGCCTCGATGTGTTATACCTCCGGTGATAATAATTTATACAAGGGCCTGGACAATACGGATTATCATGAAAAATTAATTAAGGAATATCTCGACGTGATCCCGATAATGGCCAAAGCGGGCTATAAAAATTTAATTTGTTTCAGTGGCACCCGCAACGGTATGGAGGATGAAACGGGATGGAACAATTGTAAAATGGCGCTGGATAAAATCCTGCCCACGGCAGAAAAGAACGGCGTCACTATGATAATGGAATTGCTCAACAGCAAAATAGATCACAAAGATTATATGTGTAATCATGTGGAATGGGGCGCTGAATTATGCAAAAGAGTCAGCTCTGACAACTTTAAGCTACTCTTCGACATCTATCATATGCAGATACAGGAAGGTGATATCATCAGGAACATTCGTGATTATCACCAGTATATCGCTCACTATCATACTGGCGGTATTCCGGGAAGACATGAGATCAACAATACGCAGGAATTGTATTATCCTGCTGTAATGAGAGCAATTGTTGAAACAGGTTTTAAAGGATACGTGGCACAGGAGTTTATGCCGACTTATCCTGATAAATTGGATTCATTGCGTGAAGCAATTCAAATTTGTGACGTGTAATAAATGATTAGCAGTTGCCGGTCACATGTAATTAAAGATTCAACTTTGATAACTTACCTGTGATCCATAACCCACCATTAACTACTGACCATTGACTATTAACAAAAGAGACCTAACATTTAAAAACAAACTATACAACAGATGGCAGACAACACTTACGATGCGATTGTGATCGGCTCCGGAATTTCGGGAGGCTGGGCGGCCAAAGAACTCACCGAAAAGGGGCTTAAAACAATCATGCTTGAACGGGGTAAAGACATTGTACATGTAAAAGACTATGTAAATGCAACAAAAGGTCCCTGGGAATTTCCCCACCGCGGGGGCCGCACACAAAAGATGATCGAAGATCATCCTGTTTTGAAAAGAGATTACCCGTTAAATGAAATGAACGTCGACTGGTGGGTAGACGAACAAAAATGTCCATACACAGAAATAAAACGAATGGACTGGTTCAGGGGATATCATGTAGGCGGCCGCTCACTTTTGTGGGGACGTCAAAGCTATCGCTGGAGCGATCTCCAGTTTGAAGCCAATGCAAAAGACGGCATTGCCATTGACTGGCCGATCCGCTACAAAGACATTGCTCCATGGTATGATCATGTAGAAAAATTTGCGGGCGTTAGCGGGTCCAAAGAAGGATTACCACAATTGCCCGATGGCCAGTTCATGCCACCGATGGAAATGAATTGCGTGGAAAGAGACGTTTCTGCACGAATCAATGATAAATATAAAGATCAGCATCGTCGCATGATCATCGGAAGAACCGCCAATATTACTGAACCACTTCCGGGAAGAACCAATTGTCAATACAGGAATAAGTGCTGGCTGGGATGTCCATTCGGCGCTTACTTCAGCACACAATCGTCTACATTGCCTGCTGCACAGGCCACAGGAAATTTGACGGTTCGCCCGTGGTCTATCGTTACTCAAATTTTATATGATAAAGACACCAAAAAAGCAAAGGGTGTAGAGATCATCGACGCAGAGAACAATAAGACATATCAATATTTTGCAAAAATCATTTTTGTAAACGCATCTACATTCAACAGCGCATGGATATTGATGAACTCTGCCACCGACATCTGGCCTGATGGGCTTGGAAGCAGCAGCGGTGAATTAGGTCATAACATTATGGACCATCATTTGGGTGTAGGTGCTTCGGGAACTATGGAAGGTTATGATGATAAATATTATTACGGAAGGCGTGCCAACGGTATTTACATTCCGCAATACCGGAATATTTTGGGAGACAAAAGAGATTATATCCGTGGCTTCGGTTACCAGGGAGGTGCAAGTCGCAGTGGCTGGAACCGCAGCGTTGCTGAACTGAGCATCGGCGGAGATTTCAAAGATGCGCTTGCAGAACCGGGTGAGTGGTCAATGGGTATTGGCGGCTTTGGCGAAATACTTCCTTATCACGAAAATAAAATGACGCTTGATAAAACCAAAAAAGATGCGTGGGGATTACCGGTAATTGCGTTTGATGCCGAGTGGAAAGAGAATGAAAAAAAGATGAGAGTGGACATGATGGCTGATGCAATAGAAATGCTGGAGGCAGCTGGTGTCAAAAATGTAAAGGGTTTTGATGGCGATGGCACCATAGGCAGAGGCATACACGAAATGGGTACTGCAAGAATGGGAAATGATCCCAAAACTTCTGTACTCAATAAGTGGAACCAGGTGTGGGATGCGCAAAATGTGTTCGTAACCGATGGTTCCTGCATGGCATCCACCAACTGCTGCAATCCATCATTGACCTATATGGCGCTTACAGCGCGTGCGGTAGATCATGCAGTAAGTGAGTTGAAGAAGAAAAACATCTGATCAAACAAAAATTATTTCAGTAAAAAAAAATAAACCGATGAGTGAAGAAAAAAATAAACAACCAGGTTATTCCAGAAGAAAATTTTTAAAAGACACCAGCATTACCTCTGCTGCATTTTTTATTGTTCCGCGACATGTATTGGGCGGCAAAGGATACAGAGCCCCGAGTGATATGCTCAACATTGCAAGTATTGGAGTCGGCGGCAAAGGGTGGGATGATATCAATCACTTTTATTCGGGAGGCAAGGCCAACATTGCATTTCTGTGCGACGTTGACACCAGAAGTTCTGCAAATGCAGTTAAGAAATTCCCAAAAGCAAAATACTACACTGACTGGAGAGAACTGTTGGATAAGGAGCATAAAAGTATTGACGCAGTTTCGGTTTCTACTCCCGATCACACGCACGCTGTAGCGGCATATTCAGCCATGTCACTCGGCAAACACGTATATGTGCAGAAACCACTAACGCACGATGTATTTGAAGCGCGCATGCTGACGAAGGCTGCAAAAAAATTTAAAGTAGTTACTCAAATGGGCAACCAGGGCGCATCAGGGGATGGCGTGAGAAGATTGCAGGAATGGTATGACGCGGGATTGATCGGCGATGTGAAGACAGTGTACTGTTGGACAAACAGGCCAGTTTGGCCGCAGGGTATTCCGAGACCTACTACAGCAGCACCCATTCCACCTGAACTGAATTGGAACCTGTGGCTGGGTACCGCGCCTGAAAAAAATTATTTTGATAACCTGGTTCCGTTTAACTGGAGGGGATGGTGGGATTATGGTACCGGCGCTCTTGGCGATATGGGTTGCCACATTGTTCAGCCCGCATTTGCAGTATTAGGTCTTGAGTATATCAATTCAGTGCAGGCAAGCGTAGGTACGGTTTATGTAGGTGAATTCCGGGAAGGTTATTTCCCTGATAGCTGCCCTCCTTCAAGCCACGTTATCATGAAATTCCCAAAAGGATCAAAAACACAAGGCCCGGTTGAGGTACATTGGATGGATGGCGGAATACAGCCCGAACGTCCTGATGAGTTAGGACCAAATGAAACATTTGGTGATGGAGGCAACGGTACTTATTTTATCGGTACAAAAGGAAAAATGATGTGTGGTACTTACGGCGCCAATCCGCAATTATTGCCTACTTCGAGGACGAACCAGGTTAATGTGCCTCAAACTTATCCACGCGTTCCCGGAAATGAAGATGGCCACTATACGCAGTGGGTAGAAGCAGCCCTCGCAGGTTATGATAAAATTCCATTGAGTTCCGATTTCTCACTTGCAGGTCCACTTACAGAAGCATTGTTAATGTCTAACCTTGCCATCAGGGGGTATGATGTGAGGAAGGCAAGAACAGGCGGAGGTTTTGATTACCCTGCACGCTATGTTGAATTAATTTGGAATAATGACGATATGAAAGTGACCAATGTAGACGAAGTAAATCAATTCATCAAACGTGATTACCGTGCAGGATTTGGTGTAAACTACGAAGTATAAAATTTTTAAAAATTAATATCATGAACAGAAGAGAAGCAGTTCAATATATCTCACTCCTCGTCGGCGGTACCATTGTAGGAAGCAACTATTTTTTAGCAGGATGTACCAACCCCGGCGCAAATCCTATGGCCTTTACCCCGGATGATGTTAGCTATCTCGACGAAATAGCAGAAACCATTTTGCCGGCCACCAAAACTCCAGGCGCGAAAGCTGCCGAAGTAGGTAAATTTATGACCATTATGGTAAACGATTGCTATGATGCCAATGATCAGAAGACATTCCATGCGGGAATGGATAAGCTCGATAAAAGGTGCAAAGACCAATACAGCAAATCCTTTATAGATGCTACACCGCAGCAGCGCCACGACTTATTGGTAGCGCTTGATAAAGACGTTTCCGATTACCAAAAGCAAACGTATGATCACTTCAAAAATCTTACGCCCGAACAGGAAAGTGAAATGACCCAAAAGGAAAACCATGATGGCACCAATGCCATAACAGAAATGATGAAAAAGGATCCCAATTATTATTTCAAAATGATGAAAGAGCTAACGCTGTTGGGATATTTCACTTCAAAGATCGGATGTACGCAGGCAAGAAGATATGTGGAAACTCCGGGCAGATACGACGGATGTGTAGATTACAAGAAAGGAGATAAAGCCTGGGCATAGTCCATTATTGAAATCTTTTGAATCGGCTGATATTTTTGTCAGCCGATTTTTTTGTGTTGTGTAAGGATGCTAATCGAAAGATTGTTTACAAAACGTCTCAAATAAATAATTAGCTTAGTATTCAATTTTTGCAGTTCCATTTTTTAAAAATGCTTTTATGAGAAAATTTTTGTTAGGCATCGCAACTCTTTTGTCGCTTCAAAGTTTCGCTCAAATGCAAAATAATTTTGATGGCCTGCATATGGGCCTCGGCAACCTGTTTATGTTATCTGATGCCAAAACACGCTCTATTGGCCCTGAAAATCTTACCGGCGAACCAGGCAAAGGTGGAATGGTTACACTGGAAAATGGTTCTGCAAGATCAGCAGCACGCGATCTCGGCCAGGGATGGAAAGTAAACCCATTCGTAGTTATTGGGCCGGGCAAAACATTTACCCTTGCTGAGATCAATGGCCCCGGCGCTATCCAACATATATGGATGACTCCAACAGGGAACTGGAGATTTTCTATTCTTCGTTTTTACTGGGATGATGAAACAGAACCTTCTGTGGAAGTGCCTGTGGGCGATTTCTTTGGAATGGGCTGGGGACAATATGCCCACCTGAATTCACTGGCTGTTACGGTAAATCCGGGCAGCGCTTTCAATTGCTACTGGACGATGCCATTCAGAAAAAAATGCAGGATCACGATGGAAAATATCGATTCGCAGAAAATGGTATTGTTTTATCAAATTGATTACACATTGACTTCCGTTCCAAAAAATGCCGGTTATTTCCACGCGCAATTCAGGAGGAGCAATCCAACTAACGGTGGCGTATATACGCTGGTAGATGGCATTAAAGGAAAAGGCCAATATGTAGGAACTTATCTCGCATGGGGCGTTCACAATAATGGCTGGTGGGGCGAAGGTGAAATAAAATTTTACATGGACAGTGATACCCAATTTCCAACAATCAATGGCACAGGAACAGAAGATTATTTTGGTGGCTCATACGATTTTGACACAAGATCAACCGATGCAGCGGGCAACGAAGAATCGCACTATACAGAATTTTGCACACCCTACTCAGGTTTGCCGCAGGTGATCCGTGGCGACGGGCACTATGATGTAATGCAACGTTTTGGATTATATCGTTGGCATATTATGGATCCTATACGATTTGAGAAAAGCTTAAAAGTGACAATACAGGATCTTGGCTGGCGACATGATGGTACATATTTATTGCAGCATTCTGACATAAGTTCTGTGGTATATTGGTACCAGGCAGAGCCGCATGCCCCTTTTCCAAAACTGCCGTCAAAAGCGGATCTGGAAGTAAATTAAAGAATCGCTTTAGTTAAAAATTTAAAAACAAACCAGGGCGGCACTTTTTTGGTAAGGTTCTTGAATCTGGGAAGAAAATTTTTGACAATGACCAAAAGAATTGCGGTAATCACGTTGTTTGCCGGCTCAGTATTAGTATATAGTTGCAGTCATAAATCTCATCCATCATCATCCACCAATGCAATCACCAATACGGAAACAAATTCAAAACCAATAGTAAAGAAAAAGCCCGCGCCACCTTTGCCCAAAGTAATCAGCGTGAATGACAACGCTGCACGTAAAAGCACCGATGGCAGACTATACTACGATGTAATGGGACACCGCTACTGGAAAAATTATAAAAACGGAAAATATTATCTTTTCAACAAATCAATGTATAATGATCCGGCATTTAAAAATCCGGGATGATAAATCAGGCCATCACGAATACCGGCAGTGAAACTACCACATCTTCCAGTACCTCTGCATCACAATAATTGGAGTGAAGAAATTGAATAAAAGTTTCTATGTCCATAATTCCGCTTTTGCACACAACGCGCAAAATATTGTCGCAATCATCCAGATCGAAATTGGCGCTGCAATCAGGAAATGTATGATGAATTGTGTCGAGTATTTCAGTCGCACGATCCCGATTGGTAATGTTGGTCTTAAAAACTTCTATCATAACAGGTCAATTATCAAAATTCATTATTCAGGATTCAGCTGTCACGACACACCGAATTTATCGGCAGTCCCTGCAAATTTCTTTAAAAGGATACACAGATAACGGCATCATCACCTCTCCGCCATCAGATGGCCTGGCAAAAAGTGTATCTATTTCTTCCTCCGTTTTACAGGAAACGTATAAAGACATGGCCGGTGTGAAGCCAAATGCTGGGTTCACACGACTGTCAATACACATAAAATGCTTATCGTTTGATGTGAACACAGCTAATTTCACAGTGCCTTCCTGACCCGGTTCGCCGGTTTCATACTGTATCATATGACCGACCCGTGAATTTTTAAATAACGATACATAAAAATTCATTGCTTCTTCAGCCTTGCTATCAAACATCAGGAATGTCTTAATCTGTTGCATGTCTTATAATTGACGTTTGAGTCTATAAAATATTTTACGAATTATCGTGTCGAAATTAATTCCTGATCCTGGAGCCGCCTACTTTCAACAAAGATCTTCCCGGCAAAGAACAGGAGAAACGCGATCGCAGTTGAAATAACGATAACCAGTGATACCGATAAATCCTCTTTGAAATTAAGAATGCCCACACTGGAAGAGATTATACCGCCTATACCAATTTGCAGGAAGCCCAATAGCGCTGATGCGCTTCCGGCATTTCTTCTAAATGGCGAAAGCGCTATGGCCACAGCATTCGGGTAGGAAAGCCCGGCGCAAAACAATATTACCGACAGACAGGCCATATTACCTGCTATATCCAACCTGTTACTATATACCGCCGTTAGATAAATTATAGAAGCGAAGAGCTGTATTACCAGGATCACTTTAAAAATAGCCTCGTTTGAATATCTGCGGGTAAGGTAATGATTCAACTGGCTGCCGCCGATAAATCCGATTGAAAGAAATGCAAAGATGCCGCCATACATTTTTGCACTTACATGAAACTCATGCATAAAAATACCCGGCGAACCCGCCACATACACGAATAGTCCGGCAAACGAAAATGAACCCGCCAGCACATAAAATAAAAATCGCGGTTCAAGGAGAATACTTTTAAAGTCTCTCAAAATGGATGCCGGTCTTAGTGAAACCGATTCATCCGGAGTATGTCCTTCAGGTAAAAAGAAATATACAATCACGAGCAGAATTAAAGCAACAGAAGCCAATGTGATAAAAACATAATGCCATCCGAATTTGGTTACAATGAAACTGCCTAAGGTCGGAGCAAGTAATGGCGATGCACCAAGAATCAAGATCATTAAAGACAAAATTCTGGCACTTTCATCAACCGCAAAGAAATCCCGGATCATGGCGATAGCAGCAACCGCGGCCACGCATCCTGAAAAAGCCTGTAAAAATCTGGCAACAAGAAATATGTGCAATGAACCTGATAATACACAAGCCATACTGGCAATTATGTATAAACCCATTCCAATATACAGTGGGCGTTTCCTTCCAAACCTGTCCAATAGTGGCCCATAAATAATCTGACCTATCGCAAAGCCGAGAAAATAGGTGGAAACAGACAACGCAACTTTTTCAACCGATATATGAAATTCACCTGCAATTTTTGGGAACGCAGGCAGGTACATATCAATAGAGATCGGGGTGATGGTATCCAGCGCTCCGAGCATAATTATTAAAAATGTCCTGTTTCGTATAGTCATTGATGTTAGTAAATCTTTTTTTAACTGACGCCCGTCAGCTTTTTAATTTGTGGTAACACACATAGAAAACAACTAAAATAGCCAGCATCACAAGTGGGAACACAGGTTGTCCCCCGAAACCATCAACAATAGTGTGGCTGAGGGGATGCTGAAATAAAATTAATACCAAAACCGACATACGCCCACTCTTTATACAGGGCAGGCACAGCCGATAAAATCAGCAATATACCGCCTATAATTTTGAAAACTGCCAGTTCAATCCTGAAATAGTCGGGATATCCAAGGCGACCGATTCCCTGTTTGGCGAGCTCCGTATTAAACGTAAATGCGGGAATTATGCTATCGGGCAGGAAAATAAGGTCAGTTGTGCCCCAATACACAACCCTAAAAGATTTTAGATTTTTGTTTGTAATAGTCGTTTGCAATTTTTTAGATTGTAATTTTTTGAATAATATTTTTTAGTTGATAAATATGCCGTTGCGTATGATACAATACAAAGTGCAATAATTCGAGTTTGGTAACTTCACTAAACACTTTCAGGTTAATTACTTCAGAAAGATTCGCTGTTGTTCTTTTATTTTTTAGACGAGTGACAGAGTTTTTGAGATCGGTAATTACTTCCTCTTTCCTGTATACTTTATTTTCGGGTCTTATGAATTCCGGCGATTGAAACTTAGTATCAAGATCCAGGAACATTTTTTTCAGCCGGGAAGCCCCTTCGTCAATATTTCTCCTTGCAGGATCTCCCTTCATATCCAGCCCCTGTGCAATTGCATTATTTGATTTTGCAACATGTGTGGCCAGTTGGGCTACTGTCCAGCTATTTGCAAACGGAATCGTATTTATCAGGCCTTCCGGAATTAATGAAACCAATTTTATCAGTTCATCCCATGTTGTATCAAGATGAGCAAACAATTCCGTTGTGTCAACTGTTTCAGTTGCCATAAAAAAGTTTTAAGAATTAGCGATATTATTTTTCCAGTACAGAGAGAATATTCCCTGCAGGATCTTTGAACCAGGCAATCTTTGACCCACCCGGATCACGGCAAATACCCTTTTTATCCGTTTTGATCGGAGCATTATATTGCTCAAATCGTATCCCTTTCGATATTAATTTATCGACCGCAGCGTCTATACTATCAACAGGAAAATTAAGTACAGTAAAGGTGGCTGCAGAATGATTGGGCTTGGGATAAATCATCACAGCATTACTTCCCGATAGACCTAATTCTATCACTCCCATTGGATTGTCTTTCACATCGAGTCCGAGGATTTCGGAGTAAAATTTTTTCGCATTTGCAATATTGTCTACTGAAAAACTGCTGAATGCTTTTGAATTATTCAACATGGTTGTTTCTTTTAAATGTTATAGAATTTATTTTTTAATGCTCAACATGCATAACATGTCGTACTCATTTTTGTACCATTCAATGGCAGGTTTTTCCTTATCGACTGAATTATCCTGCATCATTTCCATAAAAATATCTTTTATACAGTGCGTATTTTTTTGCCAATCTGGCAATTCCCTAACAAGGTAATCTCCCTTGCTAATGATAAAAGTTTCATATCCTGACTCTTCTCCCTCTGCTTCTGATCTTTCTGCAGCAACAGCATAGTAGTTCATTTTCCCGTTCTTAAATTCGCTGATACCGTAATAATCTCTTTCGCCTGGCTTATCACCTGTTTTTTTAATGAGTTCTTCAAACGCGTCGCCAATTCCTGAAGGAAAGGTTGGTGCCACTTTACCGAATGTTTTGATGTCCATTGCCACCGGATATGTTTTCATCAAATAAATTTTATATCACAAACCTACGCTTCGGCAGTAAAAATAGCGGGTGCAAATGCGGCAATCTAAAGGGTTGATTGCGACAAAAACATGCCGTACATTTGTTTATAAAAATTTGAATTAAAATCATTGTTTATGAAACACGTCTCAATTTTAATTCCACATGGTCACACCAGCGTAGTAAACATCGAAGGCTCACATCAGATGTTCAATGAAGTGAATTCCATATTGAAAAGTATGGACAGACCACCGCTGTTCAAAGTTCAACTCGTAGGCCTTGCTAAGGAGACCAGCCAGCGCAATGGGCTGTTTATTATAACTCCGGATGCTTTAATAACCGATGTAAAAAAAACAGACCTGATCATTATACCCGCTATTCACGGAGATATGCAATCGGTAATGAAACTAAATCAACCCTTCATTCCGTGGATCATTAAACAATACAACAATGGTGCAGAGGTAGCGAGCTTTTGCATAGCTTCATTTTTTCTCGCCTCCACAGGGTTGCTGAAAGGGAAACGATGCGCAACCCACTGGAGTGCGGCAAACAGTTTCAGGCAAATTTTTCCGGATATAGATCTTGTGGATGATAAGATCATAACCGAAGAAGAGGGGATTTATACCAGTGGTGGGGCATTTTCATTTACTAACCTGGTGGTGTATATAATTGAAAAATATGCCGGCCGCGATGTGGCAGTAATGATTGCAAAAACCTTTATGATCGATATTGATCGCGTGAGTCAATCTCCCTTTATTATTTTTAAAGGACAGAAGGAACATGCCGATGAACCTATCAAACAGGCGCAGGAGTATATCGAAAATAATTTTGAAGACAAGATTACGGTAGACCAACTCGCGTCCATGTTTGCACTCGGGCGAAGAAATATGGAGCGACGCTTCAAAAAGGCAACATCTAATACCGTAACAGAATACATTCAGCGCGTAAAAGTAGAGGTAGCGAAAAAGAACCTTGAAACCGGGAGAAAGAATATCAATGAGGTTATGTATGAAGTGGGGTATTCAGATACAAAAGCATTCAGAAATGTGTTTAAAAGATTTACAGGACTCTCCCCGGTTGAATACAGAAGCAAGTATAATAAATAAGCGATTGCTGTATAACTAACGGAAACGAATATACGAAAAAACTATGCCTGGTTCTTGCTTACTAGCTTTTTCAGGTAATCAGAAGTAACGTCATTGGAAATTACTTCGTTCATCCCTTGCGCTGTTTTTAGTTTCAACGAAAGGTCTTTCATGGCCTTAATAGCGATCTTTAAAAATCCAGGTCCCAAGCTAACCCGCGCCACTCCTATTTGCTGAAGCGCGGATAAATCCGGAATACCCGGCATCATGATGACATTTACCGGCATATCAACTGTTTCTACAATTTCCCTGATGGCATTCTCTTCTTTTAAAAGAATAGGGTAAAATCCATCTGCACCTGCTGACTTGTAGGTGTGTGCCCTTTTAATTGCCTCTTTAAGTTTATCATCCGGGGTTCCTTCGTAATTTCCTGCAATAAATACATCTGTCCGTGCATTAATGAATAGTGAAAGTCCCATATCGTCCGCTGCCCTTCTTATGGTTTCTATCTTTTTGCATTGGATGTCAGCTGACAACAATAAATCCGTACCCGCATCAGTATCCTCTATATTTATTCCCACAATTCCTGATTCGATAAGCCGCTGAATATTTTTTTGTAGTTGATAGTTATCCCGTGCATAACCACTTTCAATATCGGCACTAACGGGAATGGATACACGATTTGCAATGTCCTTTAATTTTTTCACCAAATCATCAAAGGGAATATGCTCTCCATCATTATAGCCGTTTGAATAAGCAATAGCGGCGCTGGCTGTAGCCACTGCGGGAAATCCAAGGTCATCCAGAAGAAGTACTCCAAGCGGGTCCCAGATATTGGGTAATATTAAAATTTCCCCTGAATAATGAAGCTGATGAAAGAGCTTTGCTTTCTGCTGCTGACTTATCATAGGCCGATAGTTGTTTGAGCAAAGTTAGGCGACGATCAATTACAGCAGCGATTTGCCAACAGACAATCTTGCTTATCGTCAGGCTACCGGATGATTCGGAATTTCAATCGTAAACTTCGTGCCAACGTTTACCGCAGACCCGACCGAAATAGTGCCATCCAGTTTTTCGACTGCATTCTTTACGATATAAAGCCCGATTCCTGAGCCTCTGTAATTTTCATTTGCCCGATAATACATGGCAAAGATATTTTTAAGATGTTGTTGATCTATTCCCAGGCCATTATCTTCCACCTCTATTTTTGCTCGTTGAGCATCTGTATAAATCGCGATTTTCAAAAAAGGCGTTGCTTTTTGGGGGTCGTGATAACGCAAAGCATTTGAGGTCAGGTTATTCAGAATAATATTTAATCGCGTTTTATCACAATAAAACTTTCCATCCTGGTGCACCTCTACGATCCGTCGTACTTCTTTGGAGTTTTCTGCGAACATATGATCGCCCAGGACTTCATTAACAAATTCACCAAAGTCGACTGGTTCATATTTCAGTTCCAGTCTTTTATTTTTTGTAAAATCCAATGTTCCTTCAATAAGAGAGTTTAACCGGAAGAGTATATTTTTCTGCATATCCAGGTATTCATTTCGTTTCGCCTCGTCTTCTTCATCCCTGATAATTTCTACCAGCGTAAGAACGGACGTAATCGGCGAACGAAGATCATGGGAAGTTCTGAACACCAGGCTGTCCAGTTCAGTATTGAGTTTCGACAACTGGTCATTGGTTTCTATAATGGTAATATTCTTTCTATTCAACTCCTCATTTATCTGTGCCAGCTTCTTATTGGCAATTTCTAATCGCGAATAGGTCCAGAAAAATTGTTTTGAAATGGTGATTGATTGTGATATAGTAAAAATGAAAAGCCCGGCGTAAATCAGATGAGGTGTTTCGATAACCAGTCTTGCATTTAAAAGATCGTTGACAATGGTAATAAAGAGCACTGCAAATCCTACTAACAGGTAAACGCTTCCGGGCCTTTTATTTTTCACTGCCCTTATGTATAGGTACAACCCATAGAGCGCTGTGATAAACATAATAAATTGAAAAATCTCAACCGGATATCGAAAAACAAAAGGCGTTGCAAAAATGCTGGCTATTACGAAGGGTGCAGTTATGATCAGGATCGCTCTAAGAATTTTTTTTGAAAATTCATCAGGCAAGAGATAATAAGAGAACAGCGAAAGCACCGGTACCGTAAGATAAAATGATACAAATTCAATGTGCTTTATAACCTCCCATCTCCAGTTTACAAAATACCTGATAGCTATTTCGTCGGTAACCAATGGCCGGACAGCAAGCAATATACAAAACAGACTGAAGTATAATGGCGATAATCTTCTCCTGAAGAAAAAGAACATTACAAAATAGAAAATACCCATGAGGAAAAAACTTCCCGAAACAAAAAAATCCTGTTCTACATTTTTGATGTAATCTTCATTTATCGCATGTATCGTTCCCAATTTAATTATGTCCCATAATCCGCCTTCATCGAAAGTATAGTTCGAAACCTGTATTACCAGGTTCACCTCGTTATTCTCCGGCTGCACAGGAATGACAGCCGGTCTAAAATCAGCCCTGCTGTTTTGTTTGTTGGCTCCAACCTCACCTATAGTCAGCGATTCTTTTCCATTTACAAATACTTTACATGATGATGCGACAGTTAAAAATTTCAAAGCGAGCCTTTTCCCCGGGGACAGACATAAAATTTTAAGCCGATAGGTAGCAAGTCCGAATCCTGAACCGAAAACTTTTGAACCCGGTATGTAATGATTCCAGTAATCGGGGACATTAATGTATGCCGGTGAAATTGTTTTGGATGAGTCGAACGAAGAGGGTGTATACAATTTATTCCAATAAAATTCCCACTGGCCATTCAAATCTACTACATCATCTTGTTGCCAGTTCCATTTGCGGAGGTCAAGCACTCCCTGGTGTGCCAACGGTGCACTCTGCGAAAAAGAGTGAAGAGACACCATCAGCGTCAGTAAACTGCATGCTATTTTCAGAGCATAAGTTGCAGCCCAAATCCGTGGTTTTCTTTGTTGGTTCATTCGTACCTCCTTTTCAGGGAACAGGATCACGGTTATCTCATTCGATATTCGATTTATCAGTTACAGAAACAAATATCTGACTACGAATAATCAGGCTATTTTGTGAAAAAGAAACAGAAAATGATGGGGTTTTTGTAAGTCAGTTATTATTACAAAAATATAGTCCTTTTACGGCAAATGCAAGCATGATCTGCCGTTTATTTTCGAAATATCTGCAGTGAAAATCTGATTTCGTCTATACGTGAATGTTAGCGAAAGAGCCGCAAAAAACCAAATACAACTGCATATTCACTTTGCAGGCTTTGCCGGTCGCACTTCTATTTTGCTGGGGAGCGTTCGCGGATGCATATGTAACAGATCTGTCACAATTTGCCCTATGTCTTCCGGTTGTATTTTCCAACTGTCATTTTCATTTGGCTGATGATTATTAAAATACGTTGCAATAGAACCCGGCATTATCGTGGTCACTTTTATATCGTACTTTCTCAGGTCAAGCATAATGGCCTGCGAAAAACCGACCAGGCCGAATTTACTTGCATTATAAGCAGCCCCGTTCTCAAAAAAATTTGTTCCTGCAAGACTGGCAATGGTAATAATATACCCTTTTGATTTCTTCAAAGCATCCATACCTGCCTGTACGCTGTTGAATACGCCGGTCAGATTAGTATTAATAGTACGGTTCCACACATCAGCCGTCATTTGATCAATCGGGGCAAAATGTCCCACACCTGCATTAGCTATCAGCACATCTAATTGTCCAAAATGATCCACAATTTTTTTCACAGTATCCATTTCCGAATCCAATGACGTAACATCAGACTGAAGTGCCATCACTTTTGAAGTATCAGTATGTAAAGACTGAGCAGCTTTTTTGCATTCTTCAATATTACGGCTGGAAATAGCCACCCTCATACCTTCATTCGACAGGGCTTTGGCAATCCCAAAACCAATACCCTTGCTGCCCCCGGTAATGTAAGCAACTGTGTTAGTTAGATTATCCATAATTAATAGTTATAAAAATACATTTGTAAATATGATATCATTTCCTAACAAAATTTCTGCCATCCACATTAAATTTAAGTAAAATGATTTTTAATATCATTAGCGGTAAAATTTGGAAAAATTTTTGGGGTATATCTTTGTTTAGGCAAGCAAACTACTATTCAATAACTTTACCAACTCAAAAAATATTCTTATGAAAAGTATCAGGTTTTTCATCAGCGCATTCGTTTTTTCAGCATTCATCTGTAATTATTCATTTGCAAAAACTTCAACCGATAGTTCAAAAATAAAAAAAACATTTCCTCCGGCCAATGCAGGGTTAACATTACCAAAAGGATTTTCAGCAACGGTATTTGCATCCGGTCTCGGAGAAGCACGCCATATTGCAGTAACTCCGGAAGGAGATGTGTATGTAAAACTTTCAAGCCTCAAAGATGGCAAAGGAATTTTTTACTTACATGATTCCAATGGGGATGGTAAGGCAGATGTGGAAACAGGATTCGGAGATTATACAGGAACGGGAATAGGGGTAAAAGATGGCTATTTATATGCATCGACGGATGAAGATATTTACAGGTATAAATTAGATAATAAAGGCAAGGTGATTGATCCCGATCATCCGGAACTAATTGTAAAGGGGCTTTTAGACAGGCACGAACATGAATCAAAACCTTTTACTTTCGATAATGATGGAAATATTTATGTGACCATCGGCGCCTATTCCAATGCCTGCCAGGTGCAGGACAGAACGAAAGGTTCGCCGGGTATCAGACCATGCCCTATACTCGACTCTGCAGGTGGTATATGGAAATTTAGCGCGGGCAAACTAAATCAAACTTATGGTGATGGCGAAAGATATGCAACGGGCCTCCGCAATGAAATGGGCATTTGCTGGAACAATGATGTAAATGCTTTGTATGTAACTCAACATGGCCGCGACCAGTTGCACGATCTGTTCCCTGATATGTACACTACCAAACAAAGTGCGGAATTGCCGGCAGAATGTCTTTACCGCCTGGATAAAGGCGCCAATGCAGGATGGCCTTACATTTATTATGACCAGATACAAAATAAAAAAATTCTTGCACCCGAGTATGGAGGTGATGGTAAAAAAACTGCGGGTGAAGATGCTATTGATCCGCTCGTTGCATTTCCGGGTCACATGGCTCCCGATGGTCTGGTGTTTTATGAAGGCAATATGTTTCCTGAAAAATATAAACATGGTGCCTTCATTGCATTTCATGGTTCATGGAACAGGGCGCCCGAGCCGCAGAAGGGATATTTTGTTGCGTTCGTTCCTTTCAAAAATGGAAAGCCCAGCGGTCCGTGGGAAGTGTTTGCAGATGATTTTGCAGGAGGTCCCCAATTTATGTCGCCAAATGCAGCGAAACATCGTCCTTGTGGTTTGGCAGTGGGGCCAGACGGTGCCTTGTATGTTTCAGATGACCAGGGTGGAACGATATATAAAATCACGTATCAGAAATAAATGAAGAAAATATTTTCCGGTTCTGTGCTGATTGTTGCATTCAGCCTGACATTATTTGCCCAGTCATCTTTTAAAATGGCTATGGCAAAGGGTAGAAAGGTTTATGAAAAAAAATGTCTCACCTGTCACCAGGCCAATGGCGGCGGCGTTCCGCACATGAACCCACCACTCATCAATGCCGAATTTGTAAAGGGAGATAAGAAAAAACTGATACAATGGGTATTGAAAGGTTCTGTGGAAAAAGTTGCCATTGACGGCAAATATTACTCTAATAATATGCCTCCCCAGGCCGGCCTGAAAGACGAAGACATTGCCGATGTACTTACTTATATCCGCAACAGTTTCCAGAATAAAGGTTCGATTGTAACGGCGAACGAAGTAAAGGCTGAAAGGGCTGAATAATATTGTGCTGCCAGATATAACTGCAATGCGTATACGAAAAGAAAGGTTTACTTTGCCGTAGATAACATCTCTACAACTTCACTGTTTTGCCTGTCTTTGCAGATTCTCTCGCAGTGCTGAGAATTTTTACCACCTCTACATTATTGGACAGAGAGTATAATCCATCTTTAGAAACGTTAGTATTTCCACGAATCACATCATAGAGATAATCAAACGGATTGGTGCAGACCGAAATATCATTCTGGGTTACATGCCTCGTTTGCTCTTCATTCATTCCATATTTGCGGAGCCGCATATTATTGCCATCTACATTAATGATATAACCTTTATCACCGTATATCTCTATGTCCTTCCTGCCAAAGGGCCAGTTCCATGAGGCCTGAATGATACATTCTGATCCCGGATAGGATACCACAGCAGTTGCGTCATCATCTACTTTTGGATATTCTTCCGGTTTGAATTGTCGTGTTACAGCAGTAATCGAAAGAGGCTTTTCATCACCCATTAACCACGTCATGAGATTGGCGCCGTAACAACCGAAGTCGAATAACGCACCAGCGCCGTTTTGTACCGGGTCAGTCAGCCATGAAAGAAATTCTTTACTTACGTGTATTTCTTCAGGCCCTTCATGACCATCATGAACAACTACCTTTCTTATTTTACCAACATAATTACTGTCGCGAATCAGTTGAAAGGCTTTAGCATTGCTCGGATACCAGGCAGTTTCATAATCCGTAAGCAGGTAAATGTGATACTTCTTCGCCAATGCTTCCATCTTTTCTGCAGCTGCAATGGTAGTAGCCAAAGGTTTTTCAACCATAACATGAATTCCTCTCGGTGCACATTTTTCCACTACATTCAAATGATCATAAATAGAACCGAAAGCTACGACCGCTTCCGGCTTTACAGCATCCAACATGTTATCAAAATTGCTATAAATGAGTGATGAATCGAAATGATATTGCTTTGCGTAGCGCAATGCCAATTCGCGGTTGGGTTCATACACTCCCGCTAATATAATATTGGTGGTATCTTTTCGATGCAGAAAGAAGGCAATGTGGTCATGATTCATTCCGGCTACTCCAACACGAAGTGGGGTACCTTTTTTCATTTGTGCATCACCGTTAGGTATTCTTAAAAACAGTAACAGCGCAAAGAAAATACCGTTAGCGGAAACACGTTTCATATCACTTGTTTTGATTACACAAGTTAAAGCTTTCCGCTGCCAACAGGAAAGCAAATATTTACCCGGAACCGGTATGTTTCGGCGCAGATACACAACGCCACATAATCCGGCCGCTAATGTTCCCGGTTCACTCAACTTCATATTTATACACCGCGTGTCCGATCTTTCCTTCATCGTCAATACCTTCAATTTCTACCCGTTATGTTCCGTTCCGTCAGCATTATAAAAACTTAATGAAGCATTTCCTGACCTGTCGGGTTTAATTTCCGGAGCCCAATAAATGGTTGAGCCGAGGTCTGGCTTTTTAGTGGCTGCCTTTTCAGCAACGTGTTGTGATAAAATATTTTTAGCTTATTCGCTGTGCTTACTGCTAAGTTGGGTGACTGTGTATACGTTACTGCTCCAGGGAGATACATCAACACTAAAAGGGAAATTACTTTTTTCATGTCTACTGTTAGACAAATAAAGAGAATTGCAACCTGCCGGTTAAGAATTATTTAGCGCCTCTGAATTCTTTGCTCATTTATAATATAGACAAGAAATACAAAAAGGCAATCGGCCTGCTTTAAGAAATATTAAACTGCAACATGGATTCTCCTGTGCAGATAAGCGTTTTTTAATGATAAACACCCCACAAAAAGGCGTACACCCTAATCGTGCGACAAACCGCCCCTTTCACGCGATGAACAGGCACCCCATCATTTAAACAGTTAGGCTAATAAAACATCTTATATACATTAAATCACTTTTAAAAATTAGAATTATGAAAAAGGTTTTTACACTTGTTATCGCAGCCGGTACAATTGCTACTGCATCTGCACAAACCAGCAAACATCAAAGTATCGCTTACAACGATAGCAAAAAAATAAGCGATCATCACGATGCATCTTTCGGAAAGACCAGCACTATTACTTTTAATGATGCCTTATTTTCCTACAAGGCAAAAGAGGCGAAACTGGATGCCATCGATCATGAATACGATAAAAAAATTGCTTTGGTAAAAAGTAACAGGCATTTAAGCAAAAAACAAAAGGCATGGGAAATTCAATTGCTGCAGGATCAAAAGAAAAAAGAAATCAGCAAGGTGGAAATGCAATATGCCAAAAGCAATCATGAAACCAAAGACAAGAGACACGATTCACACGAATGGTAATCCACAACCGATTTTTTAACTACTAAAATTAAAACAATGAAAAAGTTAATTGTTATATTAATCGCAGCCATATCTTTTAATGCTGCATCAGCACAAAGCAGGAATGATAGCTACCGCAAACAAGACAGGCAGGTAGTACAAACCAGGGACGATCATAATTACAACATGCAGCGCAACGATGACTATGCGTATAATAACAACTATAGCCGCGATAATGATCGCAACCGCCAGGAAGAATATGACCGCATGAACAAGGAGTATGATAAAAGAATAGAAGGATACAGGAATGACCGCTGGCTTAGCAATAAGGACAGAGACAGGAAAATACGCGAAGCAGAACAGGAAAGACAACGGGCTGTTCGCTCATTTGGAAACGGAGTGATTACCGGAGGAGTTGTAGGATTAGTATTAGGTATTTTGATCGGGCATAAATAGGACCAGGTTTAATAGAAGAGGGCCGTCTCCGACGGCCCTTATTTTTTACATCTATGCAATATCCCGTTCTTAGCAGGTAACTAAGGATTTTTCTTTTACTATCTCTTTCTGAGTTGCATCTTTTCCAACGGGCGAAATCCCGGAAGCATGGAATCTGCAATTTTATGGCGCCGGGTTGCCGGGTAGAATTTATTTTCTTTAAGGCTGAGCCGCATTTTCATGTGAATTTTCTTTTTTCCTGGCATATTTTAATACAAAGTGAGCAAAAAAAATCGCGACCAGAACGCCTGACCAAAATCTCGCTCTTCCATAGACCAGGTAAAAATCATGAATTTGCGATATCAGTACCGTCATAGACGCTTTGAAATAGGATATTACTGAATTGTCATGAATTCGTTTGCCCTCAGCTTTGGTAAGGTCTTGTGTCACACTATCGAGCCTTATCGGTTTTTGATCTTTGCTATAAAGCCTTGTGTATTGATTGAGTTCCTCCTGGCTTATTTTACCTGTATTTTCCTGGTTTGCTCCAGGATTTTTCATGCTATCTATTATCGGTTGTAGCCTGCCTTGCCTGGTAATGTAAGCCTGGCCTTTGTCGGCGGAATAAAATGTATCCGAAATGCCATTCAAAATTGGTTTATGGTACTTGCCAATGAGCTTCAGGGATTCATCAAGCTTTTCCTCGTTTATTTTTTCCTGATATGCGGCAGGATTTTTCGTACTGTCTTCTATATGTTGCAGGCTATCCTGCCTGGCGATATAAAACTGTCCTTTTTCGTAAAAATGAAACTTATGTGAAATGCCATTCAGGAAAATGAAAAACAATGCAAACATCAGGGGGCCATAAAACAAATGACCCGGGGTTATCTTTTTCCAATCAAGATTAAATAAAATCAGAAAAATTACGATAAGGCCAGTTGTTAATGGAAAGGTCAATAGAAATGAATAGGAAACATTTTTTACCGGCTCTAAAAAGGATGTAATTATTGCATGAATTGTAAGAGTTGTCAAAAAACCAATCAAAACGGACAAATGATGAAAAACAAGATAAAGATCACTCACTGCTTTCACTATTCTTAGAAAAAGGCCCGATATGAACATCATAAAAGTAGCATTTATAATTCTCGTCTTATTTCTTTATAAAATCCCGATACAAATTTGAACCTGATCCGGGAAAACCTCCATAAATGTAGTATTTACCCCGCAACGTTTGCTTTGTATGGCATTGAATTTTAGAAAGAAAATATTTAACGACAACAGGTATGATGAGGCACAAATACGTCAGATGGCAACGATGGAACCAGCCACAGATCTGAATTACTTCAATAAGAAGGTGCACCGGGAAAACGATCCTGCAAGGGCAACTCATGGTTGTCAAAGCGAACATTCTTATTATCGCTGAACCATTTTGCGGAAAGTATTTATATCCCTGACGGATATCATTGTTTGAAGGTGATGCTATAAATAAGTTTGGGACACGCAAAAAATTTATGAAAAACAGAATTTCAAAGGGGAATCAGCACATACACCCGGTGGGGGAGCATCACGGCAAAATCAGGAATTTAATGTCTGAATTTGTGCTCGTATTTTTCGCAGTGTTGCTCGGTTTCCTGGCAGACAGGTGGCGGGAAAAACTATACGAAAGAGAACGGGAAAAGCAATTTATGACCGCCATGTACCAGGATCTGAAATCAGACATTACTGAATTTGAACTAAACAAGAGGAAAAGTGAGGAAGCAACAGGTGCCATTGACAGAATGATTGCATTATTCAGCAGCGCGCAAAAATATGATTCGGTTTTACCTGTCTATCATTACGCCCGGTTCATTACACTAAATGCACCGTATTATGAACCCAACCAGCGAACCTATGAACAAATGAAATATTCCGGTGAACTGCGGCTGATCAGGGACCGCGCGGTGGCCGACAGTGTTACCAACTATTACAATTCACTGGTGTGGATACTTTCTCAAAATAATTATGTGCACGAGAGGTTGGGTGATTTTATGGGCGGTGCCGAAAATATTTTTGATGGCAAGGCATTCCTGTTAATTCTCAAACAACAACCGGATTCAATAATACAAAAAGCGCTGCCAAAGAATTTTTATCTTACCAACGATCCGCTGCTTTTAAATAAATTAATTGTCCGGAGTCAGTATCTCAGCGGAGCCTGCCGGGTTACGGTACCCGCTGCTGAAAAAGCATTGGAGAGATGCAGAAATTTGCAGGTGCTATTGAAGCAGAAATATCATATAAAGGATTAGTTATTTGCCTGGCGCAACAACAAAAAGCACGCTTCAATATAAGCCGTATTGCTACTCTAAATATCAAATTGAATTCCGCCGGATATAGTATAATTAGTTCTCGGTGCGGTACCGGCCGGGTATTGATCATACAAATAATCCCACTTCAACGACACCGAAAAATGTTTAGTCGCTTTTACAGTCGCATTTACTTCATTTAAAATACGGAAGTCATTAAAATTTCGAAAGAGCGGCTGGTAATAAGTGGTACTCACGAATTCTATATTATCATGCGGCGTATAGCTAAAGGATACATAGCAGCTGCTTCTGATATCGTTGTGATATACGTTGGGTGTTGTGGCTTCTTTTTCGTATTCGTACATTGCAAGACTGGCGGCATATAACATAAATTTTTTGCTCTTGACAATTTTGAATCGCGGACCTGCACCCAGTAAATACCGTTCTGCTATTTGAGTGACCAGATTACTTTGTATTTGAGTAAAAGCTTCCCCACGCAGCCAGGAATTGATCTTGCGGTTATAGCGAAAATGAGCGAAGCGATTCGCAATGTATTTTATACCTCCGCCTTTGAGGTAACCGTAGTTGACAAGGACGAGGTAAATATTTTTTGCACTGTCGCTTTTGTATTGCAAATGTGCTTCTGCATTGAGACCAAAAACCGTAGTGACACTCTTTGCAAGGTTTGCTGTTACATTAGCGCCGCCCATCCAGCACGTGGTATCGGAATGCATTCTTGCACTTTCAACATTTACTACCTGCGCCTGGCATTGCAAAATATACATGCTGAATATAAAACCGGGAAATAAAAAACGCGCGATCTTTTTTATATATCCATTGACCATCGATTAAATATAAATCAAAAATTCTGCCTGAGAAATCGTGAGTCAAAGTGTAGAAGATAACAATGGCAAAAATTTTTTATTTCCTTTCATTAGCTATTACAATAAAAATGATCGTTTACACCGACATGCGCTTTCGCCTGAAGAGAAAACCTTTTTAATAATTGTACAAGAGAATACGCATATTTACCAATGCGACTGTTCTTTATGTTTCGGTATGAATACAGAACTATCAAATTTTGTCGTATCTATGTAGTGCTTTTTGCAAAAAACTTAATTACACAAACATATATGCGTTTTAGGGATCTGAACGAAGCACAGATACTCGCTGTTGCCATTACTGCCGAAGAAGAAGATGCTCATATATACAGGGATTTTGCAGAGTCCCTGCAAAAAGATTTTCCGGCTTCCTCAGAATTATTTATAAAGATGGCCCAGGAAGAGGACGATCACAGGCATCGCCTCATTGATCTGTATCGCTCAAAGTTTGGCGAACATATCCCGTTGATCAGGAGAGAGGATGTAAAGGGCTTCTTACAACGGCGCAGATCATGGATCACACAAACTCTCCGACCCGAAAAAGCACGTGAGGAAGCTGCGCTAATGGAAATAGAGGCAAGACATTTTTATGAAGCTGCATTACGCAGCGCAAATGATGCAGGTGTTCGCCAATTATTAGGCGATCTTGCCCAGGAAGAAATTACGCATGAAAATAAATTCGAGTCAATAAATACAGCACAGATCGCTTCGGGAGAAGTTAACATCGAGCATGAAACGGCACGGCGCTTATTTGTACTACGCTTTGTACAACCCGGCCTGGCGGGTTTAATGGATGGTTCAGTTTCTACATTGGCACCGTTGTTTGCAGCGGCCTTTGCTACTTCCAGCCCCGAAGAAACTTTTAAAGTCGGGCTCGCCGCTTCCATCGGAGCTGGTATCAGTATGGGCTTTGCGGAGGCGCTCTCGGATGATGGGAAGTTAAGTGGACGGGGTTCTCCGTGGCTGAGGGGAACTATTTGCGGAGTGATGACTACAGCAGGCGGCTTAGGCCATACGATTCCCTTTCTCATTAATGATTTTCATACAGCGGTCACCGTTGCCATGATCGTAGTGACGATAGAACTGGCTGTTATTGCCTGGATAAGAAAGCGCTTCATGGACACTGCCTTGCTTGCTGCAATTTTCCAGGTAGTAGTAGGCGGCATTCTCGTATTTATTGTTGGGTGGCTTATCGGTTCGGGGTAATAATTCCGGACACGCATTCATTTAGCAACAATCATCAATTACAGCAATAAGCATTTCCTAAAAACAGGTACACGGTTACCCCTCCGGCAGTAAACCGGCTACGAACCGGGGTGCCTGATTTATCAATTTACAATTTACGGTAACGCATACCTTCGTCCTTTCAAAGAAACAACCGCCCTGATTTACCTTCTTCATACAATCCTGATCGTTTATTAATCGGGCAAAAGGTCGTCTAATATGAATTTCTCCGGCTTGGGCAAAGGCTTCCGCGGCATCATTTCATCACGCATGGCGGTATTGTAAACAAACGCAGCCATAATTGTTGCAGCCTGTTTAAGATCATCCATTTTTAAGTGATCGTAGGTATCAAAGTTTGAGTGATGTGTGCGTGTTTCATAATCGATGGGATCCTGTATGAACTGGAAACCTGGAATACCTACCGCATCAAAAGAAAGATGATCCGTAGAACCTGTACTGTGGATGGTAACGGTTGATGCTCCAAGATCATGGAAAGGCCCAAACCATTTTGTAAAGATGGGCACTACCTTTTCATTTCCCTGTGCAAAAATGCCCCGAATTTTTCCAGTGCCATTGTCGAGGTTATAATAAGCGGATATCTTGCTCTGCTCAGGTTTCCATTTCATGTCCGCAGGATCGCCGAAATGATTTTTCACATAACCAAAGGAACCCAACAGCCCTTCCTCTTCACCGCTCCACAATGCAATACGGATAGTTCTTCTCGGCTTTACTCCAAGTGTTTTCAATATCCTCATAGTTTCCAGTGCCACAATGCAACCTGCTCCATTGTCGGTTGCGCCCGTAGCACTTTGCCATGAATCGAGATGACCACCAAGCATCACTATTTCAGATTTCAGCTTCGGATCGACGCCCGGTATTTCACCTACTACATTATAACTTTTCAAATCACTGCCGTCGAATTTTGCTTTTATATCCAGGTCTAATTTCACATCAACGCCATCCTTCAGCAATCTCTCAATTCTCAAATAATCTTCCTTTTCCATTATGAGATGAGGCAATGCGGGCAGATCTTTTTTTCTATATCCGCCAAAACCATCTACAAAAACAGCACCGTCCCCCGCTTCCCTTGTCATCTCTATTATTGCCACTGCACCACTCTCCCGTATCATTTTTATAGCGTGCATTTGTTTTATTATCCGTGGAATAATCATATTCAACATGGGCTGCGTGATCATATACAGATCACTTATATGATCGAGAGCGCTGTCCGAATAACGGCTGCTCTCGGGTTGGAAGCCCGATTCGATGAGGGTATCAATATTTTTGTACATCACGATGTGACCTTTGATCTGATCAGCATGCTGTGCGATGTAGGCTGAATCATATTTTTCAAGCAGGAATACTGAAGCAGTTACAGGTCCATTAGTGCTGCCACTCCATGGAGCAGGATACGAGATAAAGTTGGCGTAGTAGGGCGTTTGCATTGCCGCATAAGATTTTTCCACTGACCATCCGTAACCAAATTCTCCCCAGGGTTCCATGGCTACATTGGCGAGCCCCCATTGACGCATAATGCCGGTGATCCACCCCGCCGCACGCTTATACCCGGGAGAGTTGGTAAGCCTTGAACCGGCAACATCCGTTATGTAATGGGCGATCCGGCTCACCTGCGAATGGTTGAGTCCTTCTTCGCGTATTCTGCCGATCGTTAAGGTATCGATAGTTTCATCTTGTGCATGAAGTAAAAAAGCAGGAAACCAAAACAAGATGGTGCAAAACAGGAAAAGTTTTCTCATATGTCGATTTATTTTTTAAAGCATTTTGGCATCAAAAAGATACGCCAATTTCATTACATCATTATAATTGCTATTCTTGTATGTCGCGTATAGATAAACAAGCCATTTGAAATGGATGCAGGGACTCAAAGCACTACCAATGTCACATGCCGGAAAAGTAAATGAATAAACTTCCATACCTGTTAATTTAGTAATCATGCCTCACATTTCCATTGTATATTAGCAAAGCATTCTTTACCTACACTATCTTTCATTTCAAAAACAGATTGTCATGCCACCCGATTCGCTGTATGTAAATTCAAAAGGAAAAATGCAAAACACTTTCGATGCCATCGTAATTGGCAGCGGCATCAGCGGGGGATGGGCCGCAAAAGAATTCTGCGAAAAAGGTCTAAAAACGCTGGTACTGGAACGTGGCAGAAATGTGGTTCACCTGAAAGATTATCCTACAGCAATGATGGGACCGTGGGAGTTTCCGCATCGCCTGGAAATGCCATTGAGCATTACGAAAGAAAATCCTGTGGTGAGCCGATGCTATGCTTTTAGCGAAGCTACCCAGCAATTTTTTGTAAAAGATATTGAGCATCCATACATACAGGAAAAACCATTTGACTGGATACGTGGCTACCAGGTAGGAGGGAAAAGCCTGCTTTGGGCGAGGCAAACTCAGCGATGGAGTAAGTATGATTTTGAGGGCCCTGCACGTGATGGTTTTGCAATAGACTGGCCCATCCGGTACGAAGACCTGGCACCATGGTATTCGTATGTAGAAAAATTTGCGGGCATCAGCGGCAATATGGATGGACTCGATACATTACCCGACGGCGAATTTCTTCCTCCATGGGAAATGAATTGCGTTGAGAAAGATATTAGCCAGAAAATAAATACGGGTTACAAAGACCGCTTCGTGGTGCAGGGACGCTGTGCTCATTTAACGAAACCAAAAGAAATTCATATAGAGCAGAACCGCAGCCAATGCCAGGCAAGGGACAAATGCGAGCGCGGATGTCCTTTCGGTGGTTACTTTAGTTCCAACTCTTCTACCCTGCCATGGGCCATGAAAACAGGAAACCTCACGATACGCCCCGACAGCGTCGTACACTCATTGATATATGATGAAGCCAAAAGAAGAGCATTGGGCGTAAATGTGGTGGATAGGCTAACAAAAAAATCGACGCAATATTATGCGCGCATCATTTTTGTAAATGCTGCTTGTCTCAACAGCAATCTGATCTTGCTTAATTCTACATCGTCCCGCTTTCCGAATGGGTTTGGAAATGATAATGGCTTGCTCGGAAAATATGTAGCTTTTCAAAACTATCGCGGCACGGTGAATGCATCGTACGACGGACCATTGGATAAATATTATTTTGGTCGCAGGCCCACTCAACCTATGATGCCTAACTTCAGAAACGTGCATAAACAGGAAACAGATTTTCTCCGCGGTTACATGACGTTTTTCGGAGCGGGCAGGGGATATAGTTATGCAAATGAAATAGGTGGAGCTTACAAAGATGCTTTATCTGAAGTGGGCGACTGGTATGTAAGCATCATGATGCAGGGAGAAACGATTCCCAAAGAATCCAATCATGTACGACTCAGCCCGGATAAAAAAGACGATTGGGGTATGCCATTGTTAATCACTTCGGTCGACTATGATGACAATGATGTAAAAAGTATGAACGACTTTTTTAATACCGCTTCAGAAATGTTTGACAAGGCAGGTTGCAAAAATATGCAACCCAACGACAGCCACCAGGCGCCGGGACTTGACATTCATGAAATGGGCGGATGCAGGATGGGCAGGGATCCAAAGACATCCTTGCTGGATAAGTGGAACGCTTTTCATAACTGTAGTAATGTGTATGTTACCGACGGAGCGTGTATGACATCTGTGAGTACACAAAATCCTTCACTAACTTTTATGGCGATTACGGCGCGGGCCGCTAACCATGCCATAGAGGAATTAAAAAAAGGGAATGTCTGAGGATTATGCTTCGGTTCTTACCAATAACCTTGCTCTACTTCCTGCAGGCAGATTTTAATTCATCATATAACGGTTCCATTCCACCGGTTCGTAATCGAAGTAAAATACTTTTTCTGTAAGCGGTGATACCATTATAGACATGCTCTTGCTATGCGTTTCATGATCGATGGTCTGTAGCAGGCGGTGCAGCTTATTAATGACCGGCTCCACTCTTTCCCCGGTATAGGTTTGCATCAGTTCCTTTTCCGCTTTGCTCACAGCGGCGTTCACTACCGTGTCAAACCCGGCCCTGGTTTTCATACATGGCTTATATGGAATCAATACAAAAATACAAGGAAGGTCTTCGGGAATGGCTAATTCGCGTTTAGTATCAGTTTGAGTCATAAGGTTTGTGATTTATCCTCAAAAATATACGGATATGATTGTAGTGCTTATGAGACTACTTAGATATAAAGGTAATGTTTGTCAGAAATATAGCTGATGTCAATCGCGCCCGGTAGTCAGATCAGCGATCGAATATTTTTTTGACACTATATGTAAATGAAAACACTTATCCCGAAGCCTTGTGTTATAAGATCGAAAGATAACGACCATGGATAAACGAAGATCCGGAGAGAGTGGCTTCTTAAATCCATATCGTAATCATGTAGATCAATCCTACTAACACCGTAAAGAAAATCGCTATAAAAAAAGCGATGCTTAAGGCGTCTTTGAGATCTCTCATTTGGATTTGTGATTTAGAGTGAATAGTCAGGGCGATGAATGCAAATGAGATGCCAATTTTTCTAATATACCGTGGTTTTTTTGTAATAGAACCTCAATCGGAAGGTTTTGATGCACAATTAAATAGCTAAAGGTACAAATCCAGCGATACCTGAAATGGCTCCGCAACATACTTCAATACCACAATTGACGTTATTATTGATAACCTGCCATTATATGGGTTGGAATATCGATCATATAAATTTTGACAATATTGTTGTTCACGGGAATAACCTGCTTATTCATAGCGACAATAATCAACACATCACTCTTTGGGTGGAGGAGGAAATTAAAAAAGCTTCATGGCAAGATGATGCGATTATGGTCTATCTCAAAAACGGAGAAGCCAGAAAGTATCTCAATCACATGCACTATGTTTTGCTGCAGCCCACCGTGTTTCAAAAGGCCTACCAGTTTTTTACAACGTATGCAAAAGCAATCGCACACCGTTTACCACGTGTATCTAGGCAAAAACTTCATAGCAAGTATGGCATATCTCCATCAGCAAATATTTCCAGGTAATTGAAGGTCTTTTCAGCAAGCAACTGCTTATTTTTTCTTTTTAAAAATAAAAGGTTTAATCAATTCACCAACCACGACTGCTGTTGCCGCGCCGGCTGATGCGCTCACTGAAGTAATGTAGTCAACCTTCATTGCCCATCGCATGAGTGCAAAAGTAACTGCACTAAAGAGCAATGCGCTTATAAGCAGAAAAAAGAGTTTTCTCATTTTTTTAAATTATCTGCATCTATAAATTTCTTCCGGTTCCCTCCGTCAAATCTAAAATAATAAACAATATCCAAAGAGTTGTCGTTATCAGCTCCGTGGCTTAAAAACATCGCACAAAAGCCTTCACAAAAAAAACAACATCCGATAGACAATATCACAGCAAGTACTGTAGATAATCCCCGGGCCATTTGAAGATGATCCAACATGATTGCTTTGGTTCGATTCTTGTTGCGTTAGCAAATGCGAGGAATTTCTGCTTACCACAACCTGTCTTATATTTCTTAACAGGCCGCACTTCGTACAACCACAAAATATTTTATCATGAAAAAAATATTAGCGTTATTGCTAATTCTTGCAATTGGCAAAGTTTCAATGGCACAGGACACATCGATGATGAAACACCCGATGAAACGCCAGGATAAAATGATGTATCAACAACCCGCAGGCGTCAACGACCACGTGATGATGAAAAGCGGAAAAATGATGTTTGTAAAAAACAGTAAATCTACACCTATGCAAATGAGTATGACCATGAAGAACGGAACCGTAGTAATGCCGGACGGTACGGTAAAACTGAAGGATGGTACTACTAAGATGTTAATGAACGGAGATTGCGTATATATGAACGGCACGATCACTAAAATGAAAATGAAGGATAAATAGCAAATGAAAATATTTTATCGAAGGCGTTCGTCTTTCGCCCTTTTGCCTGCCTGATAGCAACGTTCATAATGCAACCCGCCTTTTTCATATAATGAAAGGCGCGGGAACGAATTAAAGCGCTGCTCCGGGTTTTAATTTATAAAAGTGTCTTGCACAAACACGAGGTAAAATATTCGGCCTGAAAAATCTTGTCAATATTCTACCTGGTCTACCGTTTGTTGATCGTCAAATCTTCCGTTTGTAATTGTATAATCGGGAAACGAAGCTTCGAGCAAGCCCGACAACTCGCCCGAATATTCTCCTGCACCGGCCGAATCGAAACTTGCCTTATTAAAATAGATACTTCCGGTTCCTTTGTAGGTGGCATAGTCAGTCAGGTCAGCGAGGAAATATCCATTGGATGTATCTATGGCAATGCGCTGACCCGCTAACTTATTAATATCGTTTCTTGTAAAATCAGCGGGAACTTTTAAATAAAGTGCTATCGTGTTGTAGCTGTTTGGATAGACTTGAAAGAAGCCATTCCATTCAATAACTAAAAGGTCCGCAGCACTGCTATCCGCTTGTTTATACATATGCAGTTCTGACCTTGCCGGCGAAAATAAACCGGCAGTCGTTCTGTTAATTGTGCGCCATGGTTGGCCATTTACATAACACGTGAAGAGATTATTACCCGTGTTTGAAAAAATAGCAAGACCTTTTGCGTCGCCATCTGCATTGTACTTGGTATTGTCTTTTACACAACCTGCCAGTAAAATACTGGCAGTTATCAACATCCATTTACTTTTCATGTTTCTTTTTTTGAATGAAGATGGAATAGCCAACATTACACGACAACGGTGCCATATACGAAAATGAGGAAGGATAGGTAATGTCACCAACCAGCGGTCCTGAAGCAGTAAGCTGAACAAACAAACGGTTCTTGCCTATAAACCGCATATATTCCATACCGATGCCTAAAAACAAGCTAAATTTCTTCTGAGAAACATCAGGATTCAAAATTGTATAATGTTCTTCATCATATTTATAGTTTACCGTTAATTTTTGATCCATAAAACCCGTTAGCAATAAAACGGAAAACCGGTGATTAGTATTATGGCTTTTCAATTTTAAGCGATGATCAACAGAGAAAAACCAGGTAGCTGGAGTGATCGTTTTTTTTGCTGCAGCATATAAAGGCAGAGACGGGTTAGCGGTGAAAGAAGAGTCCATCGCCCGATACGCAAAACCCCAGCTTTTTTGCACGCGCACTACTAATTCATAGTTTTTTCCACACACAAATGCGCCCTGACATCCCGTATTGATCTGGGTAAAACGGAAGTGATTATTCAGATCTGCCTGGTAACCCACAACGGGCTCAATATAAATTTGCGCAACGCACTGTGTAATGGTAAAAAAGAATGTCGAAAAAACGATCGTCAGTTTTCTCATACTCATCATATGGAGCATTATTATTTTTTTAATGCTGCTTCAAATAAAACTCTTAACATAAATTTTTATTTTGCCACAGGTGATAATAAATATGCACAACAATAATCAATCCTGGTCACTAAATTTATACTTAATGTTCTTCACCTGATGTTACATTAATTATTAGCTACATCACTTAGTAGTTTAATAGTAAGGCACATCATATTCCCACGAATTTAAATCTTCAAGTAAACATTTGCGTTAGAATCGCTCCTTTAATAAAATAAATCTGGTACAGAGAATGGCCTTCAAACGCGGATAAATTCCCAGCAGGGCACCTTGTCCGCTTTTACCAAAATGGTGTTCGTAATCGGACACTATCGTGAAGCATATTTTCTTACAGCATTGAAATTCAATGTGCGGGGATGTGGTACGATGATTGAAAATGATTTTACACAAAAACAATTGCAGGAAACTTTTTATTTTCAACAACCTTTTATTCTCCAAATGATAAAGAACTATTTCAAAATAGCCATCAGAAACCTGGTAAGCCAGCGGGTGTTTTCATTGCTTAATATTTCAGGACTTGCAGTTGGGATGGCAGCTTGTCTTATCCTTTTTACAGTGGTAAAGTATGAGTTAAGCTATGATACATTTCAGCCAAATTATAAGCGCATATATCATGTAGTTACCAAAGATCGGTTTGCAGAAGGAGTTACGTACAATCCCGGCATCATGGGTGCGGCCATTGATGCGTTGCGGACACAAATGCCTTCTATGATTTTTGGTACTATCAGTGCTGCAAACGGCGCACAAATTACAGTTGGCAACACCAACGATAAAAAATTCATTGAAGAAAACGGGATGTTCTTTTGCGATCCTCAGTTTTTCAAAGTATTTGAATATAAATGGCTGCAGGGTGAGCCAAATGTTTTGAAAAATCCAAACACTGTCGTTCTTACTGAGCAGACCGCAACAAAATATTTTGGCAACTGGCAGGACGCGATAGGCAAAACCATACGCCTCGATAATGCTATTACACTTAAGGTTTCGGGCATACTGGATGATATTCCGCTAAATACTGATTTTCCCTTAAGCGTGATCGCGTCTTTTGAAACACTTAAAAACAATGGCCCGAAATATAATTACTATGATGACTGGCACACACTTTCCAGCAATGTGCAGTTATTCACGTTGTTGCCGCCCAATGCAAATGAAACTGACGTCAATAAACAGTTCCAGAATTTCAGCAAAGAAAATTATGTTGCCAACCGGGTAGGTACTCAATCGGTAAGAACTAACTTTCTGCAGCCATTAAGCAGGCTGCATTTTGATACACGCTTCGAAATTTTCGGAACGCATATTACCAGCATGTCTGTAATATGGACGCTTGTACTCATCGGCATATTTATCATTATTATGGCAAGTATCAATTTTATTAATCTCGCCACTGCGCAGGCAGCAGGCAGGTCGAAAGAAGTTGGTATCAGGAAGGTACTCGGCAGCAACCGCCTTCAGTTGTTTGTACAGGTAATCGGCGAAACGGCAGTGCTCGTAACCATCGCGATGATGCTGGCGGTTGTCATGGCAGTGCTTTGTCTTCCTTACATCGGCCACATAGCATCTATAGAAGAAAAACTGAGCCTGCTGAATGTACCAACAGTGCTGTTCATTTTATCTGTCATACTGCTGGTAACGGTGTTGGCCGGCATGTATCCTTCGTTTGTGCTTGCCCGTTATAATGCGGCTGCAGCCATTAAGAACAAGATCAACTCCGCAAGAGTAGGTGGTATTCCTTTGAGGAGAAGCCTGGTAGTGGTGCAGTTTATTATTTCGCAGGTATTGATCATCGGCACTATCATTGCTATCAGGCAAATGGATTTCGTAAATCATGCCGACCTGGGATTTGACAAGGAATCCGTGCTGGTACTCTCCGATATTGACAACGGCGCAGCTTCAAGGGTACCAGCCTTCAAACAAAGTTTGTTACAAATTCCCGGCGTAGAATCGGTAACGTTTGCAACCGATGTACCTTCTTCCGAAAATAACTGGTCAACCAATTTTGCCTACGATCACCGACCGGACGAAAAATTCCAGGTTTCATTAAAATTTGGAGACGAAGATTATTTTAAAACGTTTGGCCTTACGCTGGTGGCGGGCCGTGTGTATGATAAAAGTGATACGACCAAAGAAGTGGTGGTAAATGAAACGCTTCTCAAAAAGGTGGGTGTATCGCCACAGGATGCTATCGGAAAAGATATTGACCTCGGCCAGGGCCCATGGAAAAAAATTGTGGGCGTGGTAAAGGACTTCAAAACAAAATCTCTGAAGAGTGATATTGATCCTTTATTAATTGCGGAAAAAAGTTCCTTTTACAGCGTAGGATCCGTGAAGCTGAAAACATCGAACATTCGTAAAACCGTTGCGGCCATTCAATCTGACTGGAACCGTTTCTTTCCGGAATATGTGTGCACCACTTCATTTTTGGATGAGAATATTGCTAAATTTTATGAGCAGGATACGCACCTTGAATTGCTCTATAAAATATTCGCCGGCCTTGCCATATTCATTTCGTGTTTGGGATTGTATGGATTGGTTTCCTTTATGGCTACGCAAAAAACAAAAGAGATAGGAGTGCGAAAAGTGTTAGGTGCGTCGGTAGCCAACATTGTTTATCTTTTTTCAAAAGAGTTTGTGGTACTCATTGCTATTGCTTTTGTGGTTGCAGCCCCGGCAGCCTATCTCATTATGAAGTCATGGTTGAATGATTTTGTTTACCGGGTCCCAATCGGTGTGGGCGTTTTCCTGGTGGCAGTATTTATTTCAGTAGTGATAGGCTCGTTTACGGTTGGGTATAAAGCATTCAAAGCAGCAGTAGCAAATCCAGTGAAGAGTTTGAGGAGTGAATAAAAATTCAAGAGTTATCATCGGATAATATTTTTCTAAAAATTCTCTGCCGATCTCATGAAGTTTAAATAGAACTATGTCCAATAACATTCTATTCTTTAAAGCATCGAATTTGTTGAAATCGGACATAAAGAAGTTTTTGTTAGTAATAGTTTCACTTTCCCGCATAAATAATAAATCCCAATCCGGCAATAAAAAACAAAAACATTGCTGTGAGATAATTGCCGGTATTCTTTGGTGCGCTCTTAAATTCTTTCCAAATAAATACACCCCAAAGCGCAGCCACCAGGGTTGCACCCTGACCCAGCCCATATGATATAGCTGCGCCGGCTTTGCCCGCTGCTATTAAATTAAATGAGTTACCTATTCCCCAGATGATACCACCGAGCACACCGACGAGATGCGTTGAAAAACGACCCGTAAAATAATCTTTATAACTCACCGCGGGTCCGCTCAGTGGCTTCCGCATTAAAATGGTATTGAAAACAAAATTGCTCAGGAAGATGCCAATCGAAAAAATAAACACTGCTGTATAGGGCGTCATTTTACCAATAGCCGGGTGCTGAAAATTCTCCAAGTCCATGGAAGCAGCAATGAACCGGTAGAAAAACGACATAAGCACACCTGCAATAAGCGAGAGCAATATTCCTTTGGCAGTGGTCTTTTGTGCACTACTGCTTGCTTTTCTGAATGCAACCGCATTGATGATGATGGCGACCATTACGAGTAATACTCCCGTGAATAAAAAGGCAGGATCACCTTTTTGCGAAGCGGTATAATTTACAATTACACCCAATACCAGCGCAAGGCCGATGCCGATGGGGAACGCCACCGCCATACCTGCAATAGCAATGGCTGCTGATAATAATATATTAGCAAGATTAAAAATAACACCACCGAATAGCGCACTGCAGATATTACTACTACTTGCCTGTTGCAGGTCACTCAAAAAACTTCTTCCTTCACTGCCGATACTTCCGAGTGTAAAGGCAGAGATAAGGGAGAACAACAAAATACCAATAACATAATCCCAGTAAAACAATTCAAATCGCCAGCTTTTTTGTGCCAGTTTTTGTGTGTTGGCCCACGAGCCCCAGCATAGCATGGTGATGATGCAAAACAGCACCGCAACAGTATAGCTTTGGATGATAAACATAAGATTTATTTATGGCATGAACAATCGTATGGGGTGTTTTAAAAAAGAGTATCGGTAAAAACAAGTCAATCTTCTACTTCATTTCTGTAAGGCGCAGATGCCTGTGCACCTTTGCGTGTAACCGATATCGCAGCAGCATTACAAGCGAATCTTGTTGCTGCTGCGATGTCCTTTCTCTCAGCCAATGCCACTGCCAATGCCCCATTGAACACATCTCCTGCAGCGGTAGTATCTGCAGCATTTACTTCTGACGAAGGAACGATTCCGGTGAAAGCTTCGCAATGCACATACGCACCTTTTTCACCCAGTGTAAAGATGATATGCTGCACGCCTTTTTCTTTAAAGCACAGTGCAGCTTTTTTATAATCCTGCTTCGATTCAATTTTAATCCCGCTCAGCATTTCGGTTTCCACTTCATTGGGCGTTATCAAAAAAAGATCGCGATAGATTTCATCTGGAAGTAATGCAGCCGGTGCAGGGTTCAGGATTATTTTTTTATTCAGTCCTTTTGCAAGCTGCACAATGTACGCCACTGTTTCAATTGGGATTTCCAGTTGCACAACAATAATATCAGCTTGTTGTAATCCTTTTGCATTAGCATCAATATCCTCAACAGACAATGCACCATTAGCTCCGGGAGCAACAACAATCGAATTCTGTCCTTTGCCATCCACTGCGATCATTGCCACTCCGGAGGGGTTTTCGTAATCAGTGATAACGCTGCTGGTATCGATACCTTCTTTGTCAAAATTTTCTTTCGCCTGTTTACCAAAAATATCATCACCAACCTTCGCCATGAACATCACGTTGCCTCCGAGCCTTGCTGCTGCAACAGCCTGGTTGCCTCCTTTGCCGCCTGGGTTCATAAAAAAAGTTCCGCCAAGAATCGTTTCACCAGGCAAAGGAATCCTCCGTGATCGAATGACCATGTCAGTGTTGGAACTCCCTATCACCAGTATGCGCGGGATGTTTGATCGGGGACTCATAAAGCAATGTGAATTATTTCTTTGGCAAATGCTACTCTAAATATAACAACATTATTCAATGCTGACGGCAACTCCTTTTCGAAGCGTGTTATGAATTTCCGCAACTTGATCGGTGTGTGCTATCAGTGCTTTGATTTCTTCCGGAGGTGCATCAGCATTTACATTAGCCTTATAACGAAAATTTGAACCGGGTTCCCCTTCCGCGCCAAAGTCTGCAGTTACTGTGACCTCCACATCTTTTACATCAATGTTTCGTTTTGCGGCTTCCCGGTAAATGTCGTTGCAGAAACAGGTAGCCAACGACAAGAGCAACAACTCACCTCCATTGACCGACGATCCCCAACCGGTAGATTTGGCGGATATGGGAACCTGCTTTGCAGCGTCGTTGGTTTGTACAGTTGATTCAAGATGATCAAATGCGCTTTTCAGTGTGGCTGAAATTTTCATGTTACTTATTTCATTGGTGGATGCAAAGATGAATATAAAACTTTTTATCTTCTATCTTTGACCAACCCCTTCTAATTCATCTTACTTATCAACAGCAATTTTTATGGGAGCTGAAATGAATTTTCATACACGCAAATGGGTAAAACCGGAAGACCTGAATCCTAACCAAACTTTATTCGGTGGCAAATTATTACAATGGATAGATGAAGAAGCGGCGCTATATGCCATCATTCAACTGGAGAATCCCCATGTGGTGACGAAGTTTATTTCAGAAATAAATTTTATCTCCGCACCGAAGCAGGGAGACATCATTGAGATTGGAATTCTGGCAACTCATTTTGGCACCACATCATTAACGATGAAATGCGAAGTAAGAAATAAACTCACACAGGAAAAAATTTTAACCATTGATAAAATGGTTTTTGTAAATGTGGATGCGAGTGGAAATCCCGCACCACATGGCAAAACGAAGATCACGTACGTAAAAGACAGGATGAAGAAAAAATAGATTTTTAAAGAATTATTTTTACACAAGCTAATTTCCTGAATACGTTTTTATCATCGAAAATCGTGCAGGCGCTCATGGAACCGATAGAGCAATTATTGCTGCAGATATTTGTTCCCCCGTTTATTATTTTTTACATTCGCCATATCCCGTAATTATTATTTACGAACACATAATTTTTAAATAATGTTTATTGGACACTTTGGCGTTGGACTGGGCGCCAAAAAAGTGGCTCCAAAAATAAGCCTTGGAACTCTTTTTTTAGCAGCCCAATTTTTAGATTTACTCTGGCCGTTGTTCTTATTACTTGGCTGGGAGCACGTGAAAATACAGCCTGGCAACACGGTAATGACTCCTCTTGATTTTACTTATTATCCTTTTTCTCACAGTCTTTTTATGGCTTGCGTATGGGGAATAGTATTTGCCGTTATTTATTTTTTGATAAGGCGAAATAAGAAGGAAGCCATTATTCTTGGATTGTGTGTACTATCTCACTGGATTTTAGATTTACTGGTGCATAGGCCAGACCTACCGCTCTATCCGGAGAGTAATCATTTTGCAGGACTCGGACTTTGGAATTATCCGGCGGCAGAAGTAATATTCGAAGGATCTATATTCGTAATCGGGTTGATTCTTTATTTACGAACTACAAAAGCAAAAAATAAAACAGGCATTTATGCATTCTGGTTATTAACTATTCTGCTGACCGTCGTTTATGTCAGTAATTTATTTGGGACCCCTCCAACCAGCGTAAAGGCAATTGCGTGGGCAGGTATGACACAATGGTTGTTTGTGATCTGGGCGTATTGGGCAGATGCCAACCGTGAGATACGAATCCGCAGGAAATAGCAGGAAGATTTTTCTCAATCAAACAATATAATAATGTCAAACGCACAAAGGCTAAACCTTATTTTGCGAAGCCTTATGGAAGCCGGCATTGTAGCGGGCCTTGGATATTATGGCTTTCATATCGGTGAAAGCATGGGTATGAAAATTCTTTTCATGATTGGTTTACCTTTAATCGGGTTCGGCTTCTGGGGTATGGTAGACTTTCATCAATTCGGAAAATTTTCCGAAATGCTTCGACTCATACAGGAATTAATTATCAGTGGTCTTGCCGCTGTAGCACTATATTTTGCAGGAGCGAATGCATTGGGATGGATACTAGGAATTCTTTCCATCGTTTACCATTTTATGGTGTATGCATCAGGAAATAAATTATTAAAACGATAGTATTGCTATATCACGTCGCTTTCATTCTGCTTATTTAATAAAACCGACTCGATATGATATCACAAGCCCTCAGTTCCAGAAAAATTTGGGTAGACTACCTGCGGTCGGCAATAACTGTTTTAGTAGTGGCACATCACTCTTCTTTAGCCTATACTACTTTTGCACAATTCAATAAAAAAATTTACATCAATTCCAGTTGCCCCATTGTTGACAGCCACCGGTGGGTTGGCCTTGATATTTTTGAAAATTTCAATGATGTGTTCTTTATGTTCCTGATGTTTTTTATCGGTGGATTATTTCTCTCAAAAAGTATTCAGAAAAAAGGTGCATCTACTTTCATCAGGGATAGAATTTACAGATTGTTTATTCCATTTGTCGTGTGCGTGAGCTTAGTAATACCGCTGGCTTATTTCCCATCATATTATATGGCTCATCACAATACCGATATCGTTAATTATGTGAGAGACTATTTTACTACGGAACACTGGCCCTCCGGGCCGGAATGGTTTATCTGGATTCTTTTTCTTTTCAATGTGGCATTCGCCTTATGTTACAAGGCTTTCAAAAACACATTCATTCGGACAGCAAAAAAAATTTCATCGTTGCAGACAAAACCATTAGCATTTGTGCTGTTATTGTTTATCATTACCTGGATGTTGTATGTGCCAATTGCCTATAACGTTGGTGCCGGTACATGGACAGGATTGGGGCCTTTTGATTTCCAGGTAAGCCGGTTTATCGCCTATTTCGGATACTTCATGTTTGGAGCACTTGTTGGTGATTCGGATTTTAATATTCTCATTTTTGCAGAACATTCGGCTTTGGTAAAAAAGTGGAAATTATGGATTTTGCTTTCGCTGCTTTTATATACCGCACTCACATTAAATAGTGCATTTAATGTTCTTCGCAGCTTTGCTGAAACAGGTAAGATAAGTGTGTTCGCTGCATGGATGATCTATTATTCATTGTATGCTGCCTCGTGTACTGCCAGTTGTATTGCATTTATCACTGCATTCAGAAGGCTGGCACGATCTTCAAAGAAACGTTGGAATTCCCTTTCTGCAAATGCTTATTTAATTTACCTGATTCATTATGTGTTCGTCATCTGGATACAATTTGCCATCTTAGATTTTGATATACCTGCAGTTGTAAAATTCATGATCACATCCGTGATGGCACTATTGCTGAGCTGGTATGTAAGCATGTTACTCAGGAAGATTAAAATAGTAAACAAATATGTTTAATACCCCGCGGCCATTCCATCCTTTCGCGGATCAGATGCTCCATGATATACGTGTTGCTTTGCATCAAACTTGATGCATTGATATCCTCCAAAATTTCCCGGAGTTCCTGCCGCCACTTTATACCCCATTTGTTCCAAAGCACGAATGGTTTCTTCTGAAAACCCTGATTCGAGATAGATGGTTCCGATTCCGGTGCTTACCTGCCCCGTCGGCTGCGAAGATCCTTCATGATCTATTCTCGGCGCATCGCCTGCTTCCTGTATATTCATTCCAAAATCGATCATATTCATCAGCACTTCCACTTGCCCCTCCGGCTGAAAGCTCCCGCCCATTACTCCAAAGCTCATGTAGGGCCCTCCGTTTTTTGTAACGAATGCAGGAATGATAGTATGAAACGGGCGTTTATGCGGAACATAGATATTGTTTTGTCCTTCTTTCAGTGAAAATAAATAACCGCGGTTTTGTAAAAAGAAACCGAGACTATCCGGTACTAAGCCAGAACCAAATGCAGAGAAATTGCTCTGTATCAATGATACCATATTTCCTTCATCATCGGCAACGGTGAGATAAACTGTTTCGCCTCCCTTTAAAGCCGCATCATCACCAGCTGAAAAATTCGGAGCTGCTTTATTCATATCAATCAGTTTTGCTCTTTCTGCTCCGTATTTTTTTGATACCAGTTCATCAATCGGAATTTTTACAAAATCAGGATCGGCATAATATTTTGCGCGGTCTTCATAGGCCAGTCTTTTTGCTTCGGCAAAAAGGTGAATGTGCTCCGCACTGCCATACTGTATTTTACTAAAATCAAAATTTTCTAAAATGTTCAGCATCTCCAGTACGGCAATGCCTTGCCCATTTGGCGGCAGCTCCCAAACACGATAACCGCGATACGTAGTAGACACGGGCTCTACCCATTGCGAAGTGTGATCGGCAAGATCTTTATAAGAAAGATAGCCACCACGCTCTTTCATAAATGCATCTATCTTCCGCGCTATATCACCTTTATAAAAAACATCTCTCCCACCCTTTGCAATTTCTTCCAAAGAATGAGCGAGATATGGATTTTTAAATACTTCTCCCCTTGTTGGTACATTGCCATCGGGCATAAAGACTCTTTGTATGTTGGGATCATTGCCATATAATTTTTTTAAATCCCGGTAATAGAATGCGGCTTCATCCGCAACCGGGAAACCATTCTTTGCATAATTAATAGCGGGTGCAAGAATTTCTGTCATCGGTAATTTTCCAAATCTCTTGTGAAGCTGAAACCATCCATCTACACAACCCGGCACCGACACGGGCAATGGACCGCTCATAGGAATATATTCTCTTCCGTTTTGTTTTAGTATATCTAATGTAAGTGCAAAAGGCGATCTTCCTGATGCATTGAGTCCGTATAATTTTTTCGTTTTGGCATCATATACAATGGCGAAAAGATCACCGCCGATTCCATTCATCTCAGGGTCCGTAACCCCCAATACGGAATTAGCTGCGATAGCTGCGTCAATGGCATTGCCCCCCTTTTTTAAAATGTCAACAGCAGCCTGCGTTGCCAATGGATGGCTCGTACATGCCATACCATGCTGTGCCATTACAACAGAGCGAGTGGCAAAAGTTCTCCCGAACAATCTGTCTTGTGCATGTGAAGAATGCGGGAATAAAAAAATCAGAAACATTAATAAAAATACTTTGTGGAGAGATTGGATCATTTTTGTTTATTTAAATGTGTTGCGTTGTTGAACTGTAAAACCCTATGCAGGCACCACCTTCGCCGGGCCCAGCCTGACAGCTCTCTGTCATATTGAAAGTTTTTATATCGGGCTTGTCGAAGCATTGCCAAAATAAAAACAGAAGGTCGTTTTCAAACAATCATTCATTTTTAATTATACAAAACGTCAAATTTTAGTCCTTTAGGATTTAAAATTCGCTGTAGGTAAAAACTCCGGAGGCTTGCGTGCTTTGGTGACCTGCTCGAATGCATAAGCAATCTTCAACAGCGTTGGCTCGCTCCATGCCCTTCCAAAAAAAGAAATGCCCACCGGTAAACCAAATACCTGGCCCGCCGGCACTGTAATGTGAGGATAACCCGCAACTGCAGCTAACTGCGCACTTCCGCCAAGAAAATGATCGCCGTTCACAAGGTCGGTTACCCATGCGGGGCTATCCGTTGGTGAAACGATTGCATCAAGGTCGTGCTTGTTCATCACCGCATCGATTCCTTCCTCCCGTGTAAGGCGATACTTTCTGTCTAAAGCTTCGATATATTCCTTATCGGTTAATGGCCCTTTCTTTTCAGCTTCTAAAAATAATTCCTGGCCGAAGTAAAGCATTTCCTTATCTGCATTTTTTTCATTGAAATCAATTAAATCTTTCAGTGTATGGAAAGGAGTATCAGGGCCACGATGCTTTAAGTAAGTAGCCATATCGGCTTTCAGTTCATAAGATAACACAGTACCCTCCGAGTCATCAAATTTTCCTAATGAATCGATTATTATCGGGTCGACCAATATAGCACCGTTTTGTTTTAATGTTTCCAAAGCATCGTTTATGATTTTATCAACAGCCGGAAGAAAACCAAAATATTTTCTCAGCACGCCAATCCTTGCACCTTTCAATCCGTCTTTATCTAAAAATTTTGTGTAATCAGGATACTGTTTCCTTTCTTTATTTTGCGTAGCATTGTCTTCCTCATCTGCACCGGCCATAGCACTCAGTAATATAGCTGCATCACGCACAGTACGCGTCATCGGACCAGTAGTATCCTGTGAATGTGAAATTGGAATAACACCTGCACGGCTTACCAATCCAACAGTTGGTTTCATACCTGCCAATCCATTTAATGAAGAGGGGCTAATAATAGAACCGTCAGTTTCAGTACCAATTGCAACAGCACAAAGATTGGCAGCAGCAGCAGCACCCGAACCCGAACTGGATCCGGAAGTATTTCTATCGAGCGCATATGGATTTTTGGCAAGTCCTCCGCGCCCGCTCCATCCGCTGGTAGAATGAGTAGAACGCATGTTGGCCCATTCACTTAAATTTGTTTTGCCTAAAATCAATGCACCCGTATCACGCAATTGTTTTGCCACATAAGAATCCTTTTCAGGTCTTGAACCAACCAATGCAAGCGAACCGGCAGTGGTTTCCATGTTATCGGCCGTATCAATATTATCTTTTATCAAAACAGGAATGCCATGCATCAAACTTCGCGGCCCTTTTTCTTTTAATTCTTTATCGAGCGCATCCGCAATTTTTAATGCATCGGGATTGATTTGAATAATGCTGTTGATAGCAGGCCCCGATTTATCAATTTCTTTTATTCGCTGAATATATTTTTCTACGACTGACCTAACGGTGTATTTACCTGATTTAAAACCCGCATTCAGTTCGTCAATCGTGATCTCATTCAGGTCAAAAGGCGCAGGAGCAAATGGTGAAGCAATCTTATCGACTGCCTTTTGCGCAAAGGCAAATGATGGAAGTGATACAGCGGCAATACTTCCTGCTACACTGGTTTTTAGAAATTTTCTTCTGCTTTTATTTCCTCGGGCGTCCTGGTTGTGTGGCATATTTATTTTTTTAGGAACCGTAATACTACATATGGAAGGTAATAAAAATTTGCACCATTGCCATTTCATAATACCAGTCACTATCTGAAAGAAATTGATAAATCTGCCCGGCATAAAATCCGGATAATGTCATTTTTTAAATAAATACCCTGCAAAACTTTTTCATAAATCATACTTCACGTATTTTACATCTGTACAGTCGAGGGCGTATAAAGAACGGCAAAAATTGCGTACTAAAATCCAATGAAAGAGTTTAGCCTAAACATAAAAATCCTGCAACCATTTGTGCTGGCTCTGGTATTTACTATCTCAGCAACAGTTTTACGCATATGGCCGCTTGACGTGTTGGGTGACAGGTTTATCTGGTCCTCATTCTATCCTGCGGTTGTGTTATCCGCCATTTATGGTGGTTTATTTCCGGGTTTATTTGCCACATTGTTGTCCTGCATAATTGCCAGCAAGGGCTGGCATTTTTTTTCCGGCCATTCCTTCACTCAGGATAATGCGGGATGGTTGGGTATGCTGGTGTTTGTTATAAATGGTATTTTAATTTCAGTGGTTGCAGAAGCACTGAAAAGAAGTCGTGAAAAAAATGTTCGTGCTAATAAAATATTGGAAGAAAAAATTGCTCAACTGAATGCTCTGAGCGACAACCTACCTGATTCGTTTGTGTACCAGTCTACTATCGGCAAAAACCTCATGCCTGAAATTATTTATGTGAGCAATAGCGTACAAAAGTTTGTGGAAACAACCGGAGGAGAAGTTGTGCGAAACCCGGAACTACTTTATAAACTTATCTGGAAGGAAGACAGGGACATTTTTATGAGTGAACAAAACAAAGCTGCCCGAAGTATATCAGAACTGAAGATTGATGTTCGGTTCAACAGGCAGGATGCTACGTATGGATATGCTACCATTCATTCCCGGCCACGAAAGAGAGAAGAAAATGGAACTTATGTTTGGGATGGACTGTTTACGGACATTACAGAGAGAGTATTATTAGAAAAAGAACTCAATCGTCAGCAGCTTCGCAGTCAGCAGTTGTTTACAGAAATGGCAATACAGGAACATGAAGATGAGAAGAACCAGGTGTCCTACGAATTGCATGAACAAATTAACCAGTTGCTTGCTGCAGCAAAAATCAACATGGAACTAATGAAATCAAAAAGGGATCCAAATGAAGGGATGCTGAAAGGTAGCATTACTAATTTAAAACAGGCTATTGAAAAAATAAATCTGCTTTTTGAATCGATAGATGCCCCGTCTTTTGAATTGCTGGGCCTGGCCGGCCGCATTGAGTCGTTAGCGAAAGGATTACGACAGAATCATTATCCTCCCGTGCTGCTCGATTTTAGTCATTCCGCGTTGGATGAGTTACCCGAAAAAATAAAACTATTACTATATCGCATCACAAAAAATCGAGTGCATTATATCAGGGACAATATTGAACCATGCGAAGTGATGATTAGAGCTAAAATAAATAATGAATTATTACAATTTTGTATTTCTTACAGCGACGATATGTTCGATGCTGATCCGGACAAATGGAGTATTGATCTCAGAAAAATAAAAAACCGGGTAGAGTTTTATGGCGGAAGCATCGATGTAACGTGTGATAAAAAAAGCGAATGCAAAGTAGATATCTCCTTGCCACTGCATGTTGCAGAAATAATATAAGATTAATCGTTCAGGTTGTAAACACATTGTAATAACCGGGTCGTAAATTTTATGTAGTGCATTTAACCCAACTATTATTTTGACAAAGCATCATAGATAATATCTATACATCTATAAAAACAATCAATTAGATTTATTGGAGTGACTCTTGTAGTTTTGACAGATACCAACCGGGGACTTTTGAAAATTTTACTATAAACAATTTAATATACAACCAGATATGAGCAACAACACATCACCAACACCAACAACGACCGGTAATGACGCGGCTAAATGCCCGTTCCATGGCGGTTCAACGAGTGGCACAAGAAACCGCGACTGGTGGCCCAACCGGCTGAATCTTGGAATACTTCGACAGCATTCCTCCCTCTCTAACCCAATGGATAAAGATTTTGATTATGCCAAAGAATTTAAAAGTCTTGACCTGGAAGCAGTGAAGAAAGATCTTCATGCAGTGATGACTGATTCGCAGGATTGGTGGCCTGCTGATTTTGGCCACTATGGTCCCTTATTTATTCGCATGGCATGGCACAGCGCAGGCACCTATCGCACGGGCGATGGCCGAGGCGGAGCCGGTGCAGGACAACAACGCTTTGCGCCACTGAACAGCTGGCCCGACAATGTTAGCCTGGATAAAGCCCGTCGTTTGCTTTGGCCCATCAAACAAAAATATGGCCGCAAAATTTCCTGGGCAGACTTAATGATTCTTGCGGGCAATGTTGCCCTGGAATCAATGGGATTGAAACCTTTTGGTTTTGGTGGTGGCCGGGAAGATGTATGGGAGCCCCAGGACGATGTTTATTGGGGCGCAGAAAAAAAGTGGCTGGGGGGCGACATCCGTTACGGACATGATTCAAACGGCGTTGAAAAGAAAGGCGGCGTAACAGTTTCAGGCGAACATGCAAATGGAGATATACATTCCCGCAACCTGGAAAATCCGCTTGCTGCCGTGCAGATGGGATTGATCTATGTAAACCCCGAAGGCCCGGATGGCAATCCTGATCCGGTTGCAGCAGCCATCGATATTCGGGAGACTTTCAAACGCATGGCAATGGATGATGAAGAAACTGTGGCATTGATTGCAGGCGGCCACACATTTGGTAAGACACACGGCGCAGCCGATGCAGGCAAATATGTAGGTGTGGAACCTGAAGCAGCCGGTATTGAACAACAGGGGTTCGGCTGGAAAAACAGTTTTGGATCAGGCGCAGGACCCGATGCTATCACAAGTGGCCTCGAGGTGATATGGTCCAAAACACCAACGCAGTGGAGCAATTATTTCTTTGAACATCTTTTTGGATGCGAATGGGAATTGACAAAGAGCCCCGCCGGTGCGCACCAATGGGTAGCTAAGAATGCAGACGTTGTAGTGCCCGATGCTTTTGATAAATCGAAGCAGCATGCGGCAACCATGTTGACCACTGATCTTTCGCTTCGGTTTGATCCTGTTTATGAAAAAATTTCAAGGCGCTTTTATGAACACCCGGATGAGTTTGCAGATGCATTCGCACGTGCGTGGTTTAAATTGACGCATCGTGATATGGGGCCACGTGCACGTTATCTCGGACCCGATGTTCCTGAAGAAGAATTGATCTGGCAGGATCCTGTTCCCGCGGTGGATCATAAATTGATTGACGATAAAGATATCAAAGCGCTAACAGAAAAGATACTGGCTTCCGGACTTTCGGTATCGCAACTTGTTAGTACCGCATGGGCCTCCGCTTCTACATTTCGCGGTTCCGATAAAAGAGGCGGCGCCAACGGCGCACGTATCCGCCTGGCTCCGCAAAAAGATTGGGAAGTAAACAATCCGCCTCAACTTGCAAAGGTTCTAAAGACACTTGGAGACATTCAGAAAGAATTCAACAGTGCACAGAAAGAGGGTAAGAAAGTTTCATTGGCAGACTTGATTGTTTTGGCGGGTAGCGCAGCTGTAGAAAAAGCAGCAAAGAATGCGGGGTTTGATATTAAGGTTCCTTTCACTCCGGGACGCATGGATGCTTCGCATGAACAAACAGATGTAGAATCGTTTGAAGTATTAGAACCCATCGCTGATGGCTTCAGAAATTATCTTAAAACAAAATTGACCGTATCTACAGAAGAGATGCTGGTGGATAAGGCTCAGTTGCTCACACTGACTGCTCCTGAAATGACGGTGCTTGTCGGTGGAATGCGTGCATTGAATGCCAACTATGATGGTTCAAAGAACGGAGTGTTCACAAAAAATCCCGGAACACTTACGAATGACTTCTTCGTAAACCTGCTCGACATGAGCACTACGTGGAAGGCAGCTGATGACACCAAAGAAGTGTTTGAAGGAAGTGATCGCGCAACAGGTAAAACAAAATGGACAGCTACCCGTGCTGACCTGATCTTTGGTTCCAATTCTGAGTTAAGAGCTCTCGCTGAAGTATATGCCTGTACAGATTCAAAAGAAAAATTTGTCAAAGATTTTGTAGCTGCATGGAGTAAGGTAATGAATCTCGATCGTTTTGATCTTGCCTGATTTTTTATTATGCATTTAATACAAAGGTGGCCTTTATGGGCTACCTTTTTTTATTTCCCGTAAATTTATTTTGAGATTGCGTCTTCTTAGCAATAATGAAAAGCGAGGAATATAATTTTTGACCCTTATAAAGATGCCTGTGCAAATCTCTATTCTCAAATAAAAAACATGAAAAACTTTTTTGTACCGATAGCTTTACTTGTGGCGTTCATCAGTGCCGATGCACAGAATACAGATATCGATAGTGCGAAGGCTTCAACACCCAAAATATATACAACTCATTTTGAACTTAACGAAAGTCCTATTTCTGAAAATGGCAACTGGATCAATGGCAGTACGACGGGATTGGACTGGGGTTACGTATCAACTTCCGGGGGACAAACGCATACACATCCGGGAACCGCGGCATATGCGGACGCAACGGCTTTGCTGACCGGAAAATGGGGTGCAAACCAGGTAGCAACAGCTGTAGTCGGAAGCATAACAAAAGCCTGCTTCAACGATACCTGCTGGCCCGAGGTAGAACTTCGATTGCACTCTACATTATCGCCGCATCAATGTACCGGCTATGAAATCACTTTTTCATTGCTGCCAAATGACAGGGCCTATCTCATTATTGTAAGATGGAATGGCCCCTTAGCTGATTTTTCATATTTGCTCAACCAAAAAGGAATACAGTATCATGCAACAACGGGCGATGTAATAAAAGCAACTATTGTGGGAAATGTTATTTCAGCATATAAGAATGGCGTGCTGATGGGACAAGTCACTGATAATACTTTTACTTCCGGAAATCCCGGCATTGGTTTTAATGAACGTTCTTATAATGGGGATTATGGCTTTTCCAGCTTTACAGCTTCTGATGACGCACAATAATGATGCAACTTGTGTATTAAAACACCACGGGACCGCTAAGATATTTATGTCGCATTTGCTCAACACATCCTGCAAGCAAACGTCTTAAGCCGGAACTATGTCTTAACATGCACTACAGTTCATTGTTAACAGGTGAGTCTAATTTGTATGAGTGGGCTTGTTGTTTGTAGTAAAGGATCATTCGGTCTTTTTTTGTTTAAAGGCCCTGACTTCTATTTTTGGTGGAGAGGGTCGGTTTGGCCGAGCACTATCTGAAGTCTCCAAAGTGTGGATATAATTTTCTAACATTAGTGTGTCAATTTTGGTCGCGTTTGTACGAACAATAAACGTATCAAGGAATGCACACAGTTTTCTGATTTCGTCAGGAGTATTTTGAGGAATAAAAAAGATTTTCCTATTAATATCGTCTATGTTATAATCGAAACAGTAGCTTAACCCATCGTAGATGCTATTGTCTGTGCTGTAAGAATAATTCGTTTTATAACTTTTATTTGCAAAAGCCGAGTTAATAAGGTTAGAAAGTGTGTCGTCAATCAGACTGGTGAAATATTTTGGGTCTTCCATCCAGCTTTCATGTCTCATCAGTACAAACTTGCCAGTACTATCAATATTAACATAGTGATCTAAATAAAGTTCGAACTCATTTGACGACTGATTGAAGTGCCAATAATAAGCTGAATATTTGAGGTCTTGAGTAACTATATCTTTCGTCATGGAATGTGAAGAACAAGCGAAAAATATCAGTATGAAATATATAAAAGGCAGAGGTCTCAATTTATTACAGACAACGTTTGAAGTTTATTACTTAATTATTCCCGAACTAACTGTTTTTTCAACTCGAATATCCTTCCCGAGTAAACGAAGAGCCGTTGAATCTTTAAGATTTTTATTTTCTTTACGATAAAAAGAAATTGAATCATTAAGTGTTTTAGCCTCGTTTTTCAAAGCCGTTATTTCTTGATCGTTGGAAAATTTTAGCCATGCAAAAATAATTCCAGCAATTATTCCAATCGTACCAATAGCATCTCGAATTGGTGAAGTCTTTTCACAAAATGTTTTTGCTTGTTCTTTTTCACGGTCAACAATTTTTTGCAATTGCTGTAATCTCACCTGCCCCTGAGCAGTGATAGACAAACCTTGTTCATACAACTCTTTATTTTTAATATACCCTGCTTTTTTCAAAGAATCAGTTCCCCGGATATAATCATTTTCAGGAAAGTCATACAATGCAATCTTCAATGATTGATCGGTAATATTATAAAGCTCAATCCTGTCATTTAAAAATCGCAAAGCTCTATATTCAAAAGATTGCTTTGTCAAATGGCTTCAAAGTTAATGTAGTTATAGCTTGCGCTTAACACCTAAATTTATTATATAAGATCTGCTTTTGCAAGAAATGTTATAGTTGATTTTTGATATTCTCACACTATACATTTTGTATCGTTATCAGAACAATCCGATCTTTGTATAGAAATAGTACAGTCGCAAAGAACTGCCGGGAAAAGTTTGTTAATTCAAAATACATTCACCATTGTTCGTGTTCTCCGGCCATCAGAAGCCAAATACTACCCAACCCAAAAAATGCAAATACAATGAAACGACTATTGCTGTTCGTGGGGTTTTTGCTTTCAGGCACTTGCCTGTGCGCACAGGATTTTGTTGCTCATAACGGATTCGTTTCATTTTTCGGAGAGCGACCCTTTGAAAACATCAGAGCCGACAACCATGAAGTAGAAAGTATTATTCACACAAAGACAGGTAATATTGAATTCCATGCGTTGATAAAATCTTTCCACTTCAAAAAAAAATCAATAGAGAAAGCCTTCAATGAAAAGTATATGGAGTCCGGCCGGTATCCGAATACTGATTTTACCGGGAAGATCCTGGACCTTGCCGATATTGATTTCAATAAGCCCGGAATCTACCCGATCAGGGTCGGAGGCAACCTCACCATTCATAATGCAACCCGTTACGTTTCGCATCCCGGCATTGTGACAGTTACAGAAGATGGGCTAATGGCGAAATCTCAATTTAAAGTGAAACTTAAGGACTTTAATATAAAAGCGCCCAGGTTGTTTGGCAAAAAACTGGTTACGGAAATCAATGTGGCTGTAGATATGAAGTATACATTGGAGAATGAAACTGAAAAAGATTGAAAAAATGAGGCAACAAAAGGTTTCCTGAGAATTGGCTCATCTGAATGCTTCACCCGCAACGTAGGTATCAAAAAATTCCTGGAATTTTATAATCTTCTTCTCCTCGATTACAATCAGGTGCACAAAGTTGGATTCATATTCCTTCTGTGTCTTGATTACTTTGCACTTCATATGGCCAACTACCGCCACCGAGTTAATATCAGTAAGAAATTTTTGCGGAGCAAGTTGCAATATTTCCTCGGCTTCTTTCCCTATATTGATCCATTCGAGAAATCCCTGGTGGCCCGTCCGGGTTCCACCAACAGGATTATATGGATTTTCAGGTTCTCCCCCTTCAACATTTTCGTGTAGCAATTCCAGCATTTTACTTATGTTCTTTTCTGAAAAAGCTTCGTAAAGCAACTTAGCAATCGAAAGATTATCCTGAAGATTGGACACAAACTGAGTTTTAGTTTGCACAATTTAATGATCTATGAAAAATCTGGTATTGCCGAAGTATAAAAATTATCGTCGGTACATAAAAATATGCCTGTGTCAAATCAACGATGCGAATACATCCATAAAACAGGACATTTCGCCACAGAGGCTCAATGTTTTTTGGGTAAGCGTGCAAAATGGCCCGCCCGGTTAAGTTTATTTCTTTTCAAATACCGCTGCATCACCGTTACTTAAGCGAAGCACATAGGTTCCCTGCGAAAGTTTTGAAATATCAATCAGTTGCAATTGTGAACTTACCACACCCACTTGCATTCGCTTGCCGGAAATATCTACCAGCTCATATTGTGCCCCTGAAGTTGGTAAATAATTTAATCTCATGGTTATCCTTCCACCTGAAACAGGATTAGGATAAATATTGATACGATTATTTATTTTCAAAGAGGCTTTTACAATACCTAAATATTTTGTTTTACCATCGAGATCGGTTTGAGAAAGACGGTAAAAGTTTTGACCGTTTAACGGAGACATATCGGTGAAATGATAATTGTTGTTTCCTGTGTTGTTGCCAATGCTTTTTACTTCTCCCAGATTATTGAAAGAGACACCGTCCTGGCTTCTTTCTATTTGATAAAAATTATTGTTGGTTTCCTGTGCAGATGACCAGTTTAGCAGCACCGTATTATTTTGCAAAATTTTTGAGGAATAAGATAGCAAGGCAATCGGCAATGTACCCGAGCGGAAATTGATGGCATTTACATTATCAATACCAATGGCTCCGTCAATAGTGTACGTGCCATCTGTTTGTATCCTGAACATATCAATGCCAACAAAATTCGCATTGGTTGAAACATCAAAGGTTACAAGAAGACCTCCGTATGAAGCTCCCAATACTGCCTCCGTAAGTATAGCACCTGAAACAGGATTGCCATTTTTATAACCAACCAACTGTATATTTTTTGCAGTAGTGGTAGCAGATCCGTCAATCGTAATATCTACAGATTGCAGGTCAAATATCTCTCCTCCGTTTGATGATACATCGAGCATAGAAAGATTGGTTGCGCCGGTTTCTGTATAGCCATAGGGCATGGCAGTTTGCCCGGTAAAAGGTTCTATGCCGATGCCGCAGTCAACAACGCTGCTTGTCGCATACAAGGTAATATCATAACCATCCACATCACTCGCGGTAAGCCCTGAACCGGCAGACTGTATACCGGTAAGATCATTGAAAGAGCCGCTGTAGAGGTTGTCAAAAGTGGTAGTGCCTTCTACAGGTGTGGATGTAACCCTGTACGGATCGAAAGAATAGCCGTTGGAAAATAAAAGAGTCAGACAAAATAAAATGGGGTAAAATTTCTGTTTCATGGCTTTGGGGATTTGAGGTTTAGGATTCTTAAAGATAAAAAAAATAAAAAAAATTTGCGTAGTCAAATAACTACATATATATTTGTAGTCAAATAGCTACATAAATGAATCTAAGAAGAGACGTTTTCCAGGCAATCGCCGACCCCACCCGGCGCGCTATTCTTGTGTTGGTCGCTTCGCAATCGATGACTGCAGGCGCTATTGCAGCGAACTTTGACACGGCAAGGCCTACTGTTTCCAAACATTTACAAATACTCACCGAGTGCGAATTGCTGAAGCAGGAACAAAACGGGCGGGAAATTTATTATCACTTTAATCCAAAAAAAATGAAAGAGATAGCTGATTTTATCGAACCATTCCGCAGTATGTGGGATGCCCGGTTTAATAATCTGGAAGCAGTGATGAAAAGGTACAAATCTAAAAAATAAACATTATGAACAAAGGAATCAAAACCGTTCTTTACCCCGTAAAGGACATTGCACAGGCAACCGCCTTATTTAAAAAATTCTTAGGCGTTGATCCGTATGCAGAACAACCATATTATGTGGGTTTTAAAGTAAACGACCAGGACATCGGCTTAGTACCGGGTAATCCGGAAAGAAGTGTTGCCGCATTTTATCATGTTGATGATATTAAAGGCAGTTTACAAATTCTTCTTGATGGAGGAGCCATGGTGGTACAGGATACAAAAAATGTTGGAGGAGGAAGATTGGTTGCAAGCGTAAAAGATAAAGATGGTAACATCATCGGAATTATACAGGATTAATCAAAAAAATATGGAACGAAAAACTAAAGTTCATGCCGAAGATGGCAAACACGATTTGCTCATTACAAGAGAATTTGACTTGCCATTAGAATTACTATTTAAAGCACATACAGAAGCTGAATTGCTTGAGCAATGGATGGGAACAAAAGTATTGAAGCTGGATAGCAAAAAACATGGCAGCTACGAAATTGAAACACGCGATCCGAAAGGCAATATTGCATTTCGTGCCAATGGAGTGATACATGAATTTATTCCGGATGAAAAGATCATAAGAACATTTGAAATGGGCGGTGCGCCCTTTGGTGTTCAGCTGGAGGTATATGAATTTGAAAAACTCACCGATGATACGAGTAAACTTCAAATGCATGTTATTTACGAATCAATTGCGCAAAGAAATGAAGTGTTGAAATTACCTTTTGCCCAGGGCCTGAACTGGGCGCATAACAGGTTGGAGGAGGTTGTAGGTAAACTGAAATAAATCTGCCACGAAGAGATCCTTTGTTTGCCAAAATCAAATTTCAATAGCTACAAAGGAATACTCAAAAAAGCCTTCTGTCTTGACATAAAAATTAATACGATGCAGAAAAGAAATAAAATCATCTACTGGATTGCTACCATCTGGCTGGCATTGGGAATGGTTGCAACCGGATCGGTACAATTATTTAAAGGAAAAGCGGGGCAGGGCGGATTAGATATGATCACCCACCTGTGCTATCCCGGATATCTGTTAACACTACTCGGAGCCTCGAAGATACTTGGAGCTATTGCAGTACTTATCCCAAAGTTTCCTTTAATAAAAGAATGGGCCTATGCAGGTTTCTTTTTTATAATGTCGGGTGCGAGCTTTTCACATCTTGCAACCGGGGATTCGTTCACTTCTATTTTGCCTTCACTGTTGTTGCTTATACTAACTATTATATCATGGTATTTCAGGCCAGCGGGCAGAAGACTTATTTTAGCACATCAATAAACGATCAGCATGAGTAAACATATTTTATCATCATCTCAAAATGAAGCATTAATCAATACATTACAAGTGCGATTCGAAAAAAACAAGTCCCGTCATAAAGGGATGGATTGGGAAAAAGTCCGGGCAAAACTGAAATCAAGCCCTTCAAAACTTTGGTCGCTCAATGAAATGGAACAAACCGGCGGTGAACCGGATGTTGTTGACTTCGATAAAAAATCCGGTGAATATGTTTTTTATGACTGTTCCGCAGAAAGTCCCACAGGTCGCAGGAGTCTTTGCTATGATCACGAAGCATTGAACTCGAGAAAAGAATTCAAGCCGGCAGATAGTGCAGTAAAAATGGCAGCAACTATGGGTATTGATCTGTTAACAGAAGAGCAATACCGGTCATTACAACAACTCGGTAATTTCGATCTTAAAACATCCAGCTGGATTATAACACCACCCAAAATCAGGAAACTCGGAGGTGCTCTCTTTTGCGATCGCCGCTACAACACTGTGTTTGTTTACCACAACGGAGCCGAATCCTACTATGCAGCAAGGGGCTTCCGTGGCTCGTTAAAAGTTTAAATTTGCAGAAACAATTTTTCTGATGAATACAAATCCAAAAGTAGATTGGTTCTTTGAAAAAGAGAGCAGGTGGCAAAAAGAGTTCGCTCAATTAAGAAAGATAGTGCTCGATTGTGGCCTCGAAGAACAATTGAAATGGGGACAGGCCTGCTACTGTTTAAAAGGGAAAAACATTGTATTAATACATGGATTTAAAGAATACTGTGCACTATTATTTTTCAAAGGCGCGTTATTAAATGATCCCGAAGGTATCTTGATACAGCAAACAGAGAATATGCAATCAACACGTCAAATCCGCTTCACCAATGTGAAGGAAATAGTGAAGTTGCAGAAAGCGATAAAGGCGTACATCTATGAAGCGATTGAAGTAGAGAAAGCAGGTCTGCAGGTAAAACTGAAAAAGACTGCTGAGTACAAAGTGCCCGAAGAGTTTCAAAAGGCCTTACATAAAAAACCTGCGTTAAAAAAAGCTTATGAAGCCTTGACGCCGGGCAGACAACGACAATACCTTTTTTATTTTTCCCAACCCAAACAATCGAAAACCCGTGAAGCAAGAATTGAAAAATGTACGAAGGATATTTTGGAAGGTAAAGGGTTGAATGATTAATCACATTTAAACCAATGCTTCCTTGTTATAACGCGCTTTGTAGTCTATTGGTGACATCCCTGTAATTTTTCTAAATACTTCCCGGAACGCCTTCACGTCTGAATATCCAACATCGTATATTATTTCATTGATCGTTTTGAGTGTGGTTTCAAAGGTTTTCTTTGCGCCTTCAATTTTACACCTTCAAAGGAAAAGATGGCAAGATTGTATCAGAACAATTCTTTTACTAAAATTATTCTGACTTTTTGTGCGCAACCAGTTTAGTTGAACCTCTTCGCAAACAAGTTTGCCTGTTATTAACCGGAACTTCCATAACTTTATTAAGCCTTCATATCGCATGAGGTTAAAATTTCTGTAATGATATACTGCGTTATACCGCCCTCAGAAAAACTAAAGGACTTTATAAAATCTTTTTGGATACTTGAAAGCAGGTATCCTTATAAGCATTACTCCATGCCCGACGTTTGTCCTGAATTGGTTTTTCATTTCAAGGGGCAGTTTGATGAAGTTTCAGGAAACCTAAAACTGCAAAAATCATTTACCGCCGGTGTGCATGCCCAAACGTCACAGAGAAAGGAATTTTATATTGATACTGCTTTTGGCATTTTTGGTGTATGTCTTTATCCGTTCGCGATTCCCTTTATCTTTAAACTCCCAACCAGTGAATTAACCAATGAGATGCCCGATCTCTCAGCATTGCTGAAATCGCAGGGAAATGAACTGGAAGAAAAGGTAGCCAATGCCTGTGATCATTACGAAAGGAAAAAAATTGTTGAGGAATTTATCCTGGCAAAACTTTCGGATAATTATCAAACAGAATTGCCTGTTTTTTCCGCAATAAGAAACCTCGCAACGGATCACCGGGTCAGTTCAATAAAAAAGATCGCAGGAGAATATTATTTATCACAACGGCAGTTCGAAAGAAACTTCCTTCAATATTCCGGCTTTACGCCAAAACTCTTTTTACGTATATCCCGCTTCCATTTTGCAATGTCCAGGTACGGTACCGGTGAACGCTCCTTAACCCGTATGGCATTGGACTGCGGATACTACGATCAGTCTCATTTCATTCATGACTTTAAAGAATTTTCCGGCTTTAATCCCCGACACTATTTTTCCGGCACTACGGGTGCCACCGCTTGGAGAGACTGAATGTCGTTTTTTTCCAATTTGTTACTTCGCAGGAATTTTAGTTTTGTTCTTATTTAATTACAAAAAACTTAGTACAATGAATATTCCAAAAAATTATCACACGGTAATGCCTTACCTGGTTTTCAAAAATGCATCAGATTTTATTTCCTTTACGCAGAAAGTTTTTAATGCAAAAGAAACCTACAAAGTCATGCGGGATGAACATACCATTATGCATGCGGAAATAATGATCGGCGACAGCACTATCATGTTTGCTGATGCTACTAATAAGGCAGAGTCAAAGCCTGCCGGCCTATTCGTGTATGTAGACGATGCAGATGAAACATTCAAAAAGGCGATTGCAGCAAAGGCTTCCGTGGTAACGGAAATGGCTGATCAAAACTATGGCCGCAGCGGAGGTGTCAAGGACCCGTTCGGAAATGTGTGGTGGATTACTTCAGTAAAATGATCAGATTAATTTTTGATACCATCCTTAGTGTCTTCGTGCCTTAGTGGTAAAACTTTATTCAATCCTGCCACAAAGACACCAAGACACCAGGGAAGACCTTTTCCTTCTGAATCTACTCCACATTCCATCCTCCGACAACCACTCTAGGTTGCTTTCCATCCAAATCGGATGTATGGCACCAAACAGAAATCGTTCTCTCTTCTCCCGGTAACAACGTAAAATAATTATCACTCCAGAAAACCGGAACGACAGATTCATTACTGCTGCCTTTCTTCAAATCCAGGTAGGTCATAAATGCAAGATGCGAAGTCGGGTTCTTTATTTTTATATGAAGGATCGTCTTCCCGTTTTCGGTAGTGGTTGTTTCACTCGTTTGCAATTGTACTTCCGGCAATTGCTGCAACATGGTAAGATCTGCATAATGCGTTTGCGGCGTTACAAACCATGTACTCTTCTTTACATCCAGCGAATCATATTCTGTGGAAAGAACGTAGAAATTATTGCTTACATTTTCGTGATGCTGATCAAACAACTTCAGATCGAGGAAGTATGTTTTGCTGAGATCAGGATCATTGGGTAAACTGAATACATCTTTGGTTTCTTTTGATGCAATATCATGTACCGAAACTGTTTTTTTCAAAACAGATTTCAAATTAAAATCCAGCACATTTATTTCTGCAGTGAGCTCATCCACTTTCTTTCCCGTATTGTTCATCACGTCTACTCCATTCTCTCCGTAATCATAAGAAATATGCAATGGTTCATTCGCAATCCGTGCGCCATATAAAGCTCCTGTTGGCATCAGGTAATAATCATATAACTGCCACCAAAGCTTCGGCCACGAAGCATTGTACATCCATTGAATGATGCCCGTTGCTTTGAAGCGATTCGCCTCGAATGCTTCATACATTGCACGCATGCCTTCATAGTTGAGGTATTGCGCTTTCCTTTCATAGTCCGTCAATGACGATGGCGCACCCAGTCGTTGATCCATGGCGTTATTGTAACGCGTAAGATTGTGGAACTGTCCACGCGCCGCATGATAGAGCCACGAACTACCGATGGGCCACAAAGAATCTTTCGGGATCATTTTTTTCAAACTTTCCAAGACCGGTATCTCCGGACCGGGACCGGTTTCCGTATTAAAACCAAATGCGCCACCATAAGTAGTATCGATGTACCAATAATCCGGCGGCACATAATCGTAAGGCCCGCGCATCTTCATACCGGTCGGGCCTGTTATTTCACTCACCCACTCTTTCGCAGATTGCGCGTAAGGCCGTGTATTATCACAGGTGCTCAATACATTCAGGTAATTTTTCTCCAGTTCGGGTCGTGGCCATTTATCACTTCCGTACAACCATAAGAAAATACTTGGATGATTTCTTAACCACACTACCTGGTCTTGTAAGGATTTTGTTGCCACATCAATCTGGTCCGGCGTGGAGATCACCCCGTATTTATCATCAGTTGCAGTACGCATCAGTCCCTTCCATTCCCATTGGCAGCTAAAACCCACCATCAACAAAATTCCTTTTTCATCGCACAGGTCATATATATGTTGATTTTCTCCCCAAAAACCTTCCATTCGCAGTGCATTAAAATTCATGTGAACGGCATAATCTACTCCGGCTTCTTCATACGCAGGCGTAGCGCGCAACAGCATCGGGTCGGTCCATCCTCCACCCTTTATCAAAATCTTTTTCCCATTCAAACGATACGCACGAAATCCCTTATCAGTCATATAGCCCGATACGCTACGGATACCAAACTTCATTCTACGTACATCAGAAGTTTTATGATCTGTTTCAAAATTCATTTCGAGTGAATAGAGATTAGGGGTTCCCAAATCATGCGTCCACCAGAGTTTGGGATGATCGATGCTTAATGTTTTATATTCTTCCGGTGTCAGAACGATCTCTTTTGTTTCATGGGCACCTAACGAAACTTTTTTTGAAAATGGAACATAACTGCCAATGATCGTGTTCAGTGTTCCGGTAATATTTTTATCAGAATGATTTTCGAGCGTAACTCTCAACGTAATGTTTGCATGGTCGAGCGTAGTAGTATCCACGTCCGTAATTACAAAAGGCTGATCAATAGAAACAGGACCAGTTTCTTCCAGGTGCACATCGCGCCAGATGCCCATATTGTTGTCTGCCGGTTCGGGATTCCAGTCAACAAAACCAATGTTCAGATCGCCGGGGCCTGCCTGCGCCACTTTTAATGCAATCACATTCTCCCCTTTTTTGATATAGGGTGTTATGTTAAAAACAAATTGACGAAAACTTCCTTTGATGGTATCGGCAGAAGCGATCTTTTTCCCGTTCAGCCACACATCGGCACTATAGCTGATGCCATTAAAACGGATGCGGTACACCTGTTCAGGATTTACGTCACTGATCATGAAAGTGCGGCGATACCACCATGGCACATTGAACAGGCTATCGGGAATTTTTTCCAGGTTGCGGTTGAAAAAAATATCTTTAAAAACCCCATCATCTACCAGTGTACCCAGCGTACTATTGGGGACCTTTGCTTCGTACCATTTTACCGGTTTGAAGTGCAAAGTGGAAATATTATCACCGTCTTCAGATACATTTGCCGAAGACTGCATTTGCCAGTGGTCCTGCAGTTCTTCATTTCTTACATTCCACGAATTAGTTTGTGCAAATGCAGACCACGGCAGTATGAGCAGCATACCCGCCAACAACTTACTATTGATTTTTCTCATTGAAAGATTTTTTAGAAACATTTTAAAGGCTCCCGAATTTATGACCAAACGATTGATAAATGAAAAGCAAACAGGAATTTTGCAATCGTTACCAGGGGCGTATAAAATTAGGGAGAAAAATTTGGATGATGTGGGTGATGTTTGTCTGCTTCACGAAAACTGAAAATCACCCCATACCCGTGGGATGTCGTCCTCACCATCCGCACCCGAATCATCCGGTGGACACCCGCCGGGCAAATGAAAACACCTGTGACCGGCCTGTCTAATCAGCAAAAAAATATTAATTTTATTTTTTAGATTGATCACCCACCCATATAGCTTACGCTAAGGTAGAAGATGCTTGAAATAAAAAAGCGATCTTTTGGACCGCTTTAAATGTTTTCACAACGATAAAATCTTATTGTGATTTGCTTCAAATTAAGACTGTAAAAATATAAAAAGATGGCAAATAAAAAAATTCTTGGGCTTGATATTGGAACGACATCTATTGGTTGGGCTATTGTGGAAGCAAGTGAAGATAAACCCTTAAAGGATAATAAATACTTTAAAGAAGATACTCCTGAAACCAAAACTGACACAAATAATCTGCGAACTGGCTTGCATTATAAAGATGACATACCGGCTGTTGGTGTAAGAATAATACCACAGGGAAAAATGGGCGGAAGATTTGATAGTGGTAAAAAATTAAATGAGAAAAAAGACAAAACGCCCACTAAAGAAAGACGTGATTTCCGCAGTGCCAGAAAAACCAAAAGCCGCTACAAACTTCGGAGGGATAAGTTATGTAGTGTCCTTAATATTCTTGGAATGTTGCCTGAGGGCTCGTATGAGAAAGTATTAAAAAATGAAAAAGAAATTTGGCAACCTATTAAAAAGAAAAATAACAAATGGTACACCAATGATAAAGGCAAAAGAGAAACGGATATTGGCGAAGCTCTTTATAAATTAAGGGCTGATGCTCTTAATGCTAAAAATGAAATCAGTTTAAAAGATTGGGGTAGAATCTTATTGCATCTTAATCAATGGAGAGGCTATAGCAGTGATAGATTCAGCAATAGTGAGGAGGAATTAGACAAAGATTTTCTTTCGGGAGTTGTAACATCAATTTCTGATGAACTTGAAAAAAAGTATGAGGAAGATGATGCAGAAAAAATAAAATGGATAAAATATGAAATCGCGATAGATTTTGAGACACCAGTTACAATCGAAGAAAAAAATGGAGATGAAACAACAGAGAAAATATTATCCTCAATAAAAGGTAACCTATACGTGCAAGATCTGAAATTTGAAAAAGACGATATGATTACGTTTTCATTTCAGATCTTAAACAATGAGACAAAAATCAAATACATCCAACCAAAACCAGAAAGCCCGGGTTATTGGAAATACAAATATTTTTTGCTCAACAAAGATTTGAAGGACTGGTGTAAAAATGGCGGAACTATCGGCTCTTATTTTTACAATCACCATTCACAATTTAACAAAGCAAAAGAAAATACTAACGTAACTACAAATAAGATTCTAAGTGAACGAATTAGAAATATTGTAGTCAATCGAGATTGGTACGAAGATGAGTTTGATAAAATCTGGGAAGTTCAATATAAAAAAAACAAAGATAAATTCACTCCTGAATTTGTAGGGCAATGTATTGATACTGCATTTAAAGATGAAAGAGTAAAAAAAGAAATTACCAATTTCAAAATAGATGGAATTCCTGCCTCTGACGAACAAAAGTTAAAATACCTAATTAAAGATAAAATTATTTACTATCAACGCAGTTGGCAACAAAGCAAAAATAAAGGTGAGTGCAGGTATGAAAAAATTCCTGACATCAAAAAAGATAAAGAAGGCAATGTAATCCCTCGCAAAGATGGTAAAGACCACTGGAAAGGCAGAACGGTTATTCCCCGTAGTCATCCTTTACATCAGGAATTTAAAATCTGGCAACAAATAAATAATGTGAGGATTTGGTTTCATCCCGTTGCTGAAAAGGGAATTGAGTTGATGGAAAATGCAACAATTTGCAAGCGTAAACTCGGCAAAACTCCTACTGAAATAAAAGGATTGCTTTACAAAAGATTGCAGCAAAAGAAAGAACAGTCATGGCGGACTTTTGTGAATGAACTTTTTCCTGATATTACTTTAATTAAACTTAAAAAATCTAAAGATGCTGATACAATAGATAAAGATAAATACTCTGTTAACTATATCAAGCTTTCTAAGAAAACAAAAGATGAACAAGACAATCCTTTGAAAGGAAACAAAACCAAAGTTCAAATACAAGAAGTTTTAAAAATTGAAGATGAAAAATGGTTTGATGAAACTGCAAAAAACGGAACCGACAAGCACAATGCTGAAAAAGTAATAGAAAAAAAGATTGCCACAAAAAAGAAAGGAACGGTTCAAGCTAATTACCAAGCCAAAGATTACCAGGTTTCCAATCTTCAACTACTTTGGGAAATTATTTATGACATTACAGGGTTTCACGCGGGCAATGAAAAGGCCAACGTTGATTTAATTGCGAAAAAAATCAGAAATCATTTTGATGCAGCTACTATTTCCGATGAACAATGTGCTCTGCTCTCCAAAATAAAATTTGAAGATAGCGGAATGGGAAATCTTTCCGCACGTGCCATTCGCAAAATGTTGCCCCTGATGGCTTGCGAAGAATATGCTGAACAATATCCCTTGAATAAAAAAGTAGAATCGCAAATTGCTAATCTGATTTTACTCAATCAACAAGAAATACAAAATGAAGTTGATGATGATCTGAAACTTTACTCCCTGAAAGAATTCATCTCAGACAAAAAAGCGAGAAAAACTCTCTCTCAAAAATTAACACCTGATAAATTTAAAGGATTGAATTACTGGGAAGCAGCGGCTGTAGTTTATGGCAGTCACTCAAAACTAGGCGTCACAAAACGCACTGAAGATGAAATAAATGAATCAATTAAAAACCTATTAACTGTTAAACCATCCTCAATGAATAATCCGGTTGTAGAAAAAATCGTGAATGAAACATTAAAGATGGTGAAACTGCTTTACGAAAATTATGGGTTTGATGAATTGCGAATTGAACTAAGCAGAGAACTTAAAAATAGCCGGGAAGAAAGAGAAGCAATTTGGGATGCACAGCAAAATAACCAAAAGAAAAATAAATGGGCAAAAGAAATGCTTCGGGAATTGAATTTCGATTTAAACAATTATAACCAAAATAAAATTTCAATTTACAGAGATGTTTCAGAAAATAGATTTAAAGACGATTTTAAAAACCAAAAATTTAATTTCAAAGAACCAACTAAGAAGGAAATTGAGAGATACATTCTCTGGGTTGACCAGAAATACCAATGTCCTTATACTGGAGAAGTTCTTTCCTTAACTGATATTTTAACTCCCGGAATTTGTGATATTGACCATATCATTCCGCAAGCAAGGTTTCCTGATAATAAATTTTCTAACAAAGTAATATGCAGAAAATATGTGAATAAGGATTTAAAGAAAAACCTGCTTCCATCTGAAATGATAGGCTTGTTCGATGAAAAAGAAAAGTACAGAAACAGACGACCGGCAGATGATAGAGTGAAAGATAATTTTGGACAATACATTATTAAAAATGGTGAGGAAGTTCGCCTGCTTTCACCTGAAAAGTATCTTGAAAAAATTGAAGAATTATTTCCGAAAGGAGGTAAGAAGAAAAACCTTTTCCGTAAATCCATCCCTGAAGACCCGATTACCCGTGAGTTAAAAGACACGCAGTACATTAATAGGAAGCTCAGAGAAAAGCTTGGCGAAATATTTGGCTTTGATAAAGTATGGACAACTACTGGACAAGTAACCGATATGCTTCGCAATGCCTGGCACTTAAATGAAAAGGTGATGCAGGAAATTTTGAAAGACAGATTTGAAAATTTTGAAATTCGTCTAGGAAGTGGAAATGCCAATTACATTTCAAACATAATTTTTGACAATCCAATAGATGATGAAAAAACAGGAAAGGAAAAAATTGTAAAAAAGTTTCCAGGATTTAACAAACGGCTTGACCATCGTCATCATGCGTTAGACGCAATTATTGTTGCCTGCACTAAACAAATGCATATTCAAAATATCAATACACTTAATGCAAAGTTTGAACTCAAAGATTACGATGGAAAAGACGAGGAAAAGGTTGCTCAGAAAATGAAGTACAAGATCATTGATGATTTAATAAAGCATTATAACGAAGAAGGAAAAAAGGTTTTTAACGAACCCTGGCAGGCTGATGATTTTATGAAACAGGTAAGAGATGCTTTACGTCAAATTATTGTTTCACATAAAAATTCAAATGTATTAATTAGCCCATCAAAAAATAAAGAGATTGATAAAAATAGTTATTCGTCTTTTTCAGTCAGGGCAAAACTTCACGAAGAAACGTTGGTTGGTAAAAGAAAAATTTACGATAGAGAAACAAAGAAATTGACTGAAGTACCAGCGAAAAGAGGAAGTGAAAGTGTCATGAGTATTAATCCTGAAAAAGTAATTGATGCGAGAACAAAAAGATATTTACAATATAGACAAGAACTCAAAAAAGAAGTAGACGAGAAATTCAAAAATGTTAAAGACAGCAAAGAAAAACAGGATGTAAATAATTTCACTAATTATCCGATTTATTATAACGCTATTTACGACATTCGAGTTAAAGACAATTTCAAGTTAAACAATGAAAAATTACCTAACCACCCATGGCTTCCACTTTTTGAATTTAAGGTTGAAATGATAGATGAAGTCCAGTACTTAAAATATATCCATGAAAAAGGGGAAATAATTGCCTTTCCTGATATTGAGAGAACGGAAAAAATTAAGAATCTTATTAAGAATTACGGGTATTCATATACAAAAGAAAATATTTTACTTCATCATCCCTTATTTATAAATGAAAACAAAAAAATTATCATTAAAAAAGCAACTGTTGAAAACAGGAAAGGCAATGAAGCCTTGATAGAAATTCGCCCTAAAATCTTTGTTTCAACTAAAGAAAAATTCAGGGTAATAGTTACACAGGATAAGAACTCAAAAGAAAAACACTTCAAATACATTGACCATTTGACTGCATTAAATTTCAGAAAGGCATTTATCGCAGATCCTAATAAGGAATTATTTATTAAAGCAGAATTTGCAATTCCTAAAAACGAGATACCGGATAATGACAAATTTTTATTCACCCTTTCAAAAAAAGATTTAGTTTATCTTCCTGATACTACTGTTGATAATATTAATTGGATTGACATTAAAGCACTTTCGAAAAATTTATTCACAGTTTCCAGTTTTGACGAGAAGGGAAATGGTGGAAAGGGATACATACTTTTAGAAAAACACACCTTTGCCGAACCAATAAAATTAAATGATGCTAACGATGCGCATGCTTTGCGGTTAAAGCTAATTGAATTGAAAGAGAAGTTAGAGAAGGAAAAAAAAGAATACGATGAAGAAGCAGAGAGATTAAAGCCAATTCAAGAAGAAATTAAACAACTCAAAGAAGCCAATAAAATCAAAGGCATTAAAAAAGATGAAAAAACAGCTAATGCCGAAAAAAGAAAAAAATTAGAAGATGACACAAAACAAAATGAAATACTTCTAAAGGAGCACAAAAAAGAAATTGACATGCGCGAAAAGGAAATCAAAAACCTGGATAATGCCATTGCTTTCAAACCTGATGGTGATAAAGCGGCAGCTCCAATAGTTGAATCTGCAGAATTAAAAAATGATACTGTTCAACAAAAACTCATCAAAGTATTCACTGATAAACTTGGCAAAAAAATTATTCCGTATTGGGAATTTGAAAATGGTAGTTGGAATAAAGATGACGCAACAAGGTTAAAGTTAATCAGCAATACATGACCTTGAATGTTTTTAGAAACCTTCAAGGTCTTTGCCCACAGCCCATCTTCGCAATAATAAATCAACTTCCTGCATCGTTAAGGATATATCAACTGCATTATCCATGATAAAGCGCACGCTTTGCATAGAAAACCCATGCCACCTGAAATGCAAAAATGACCAGTTGGTGGTGAGTTATCAACATGTAAAGGGATATGAAAATCTCCCCGATAAAACGGTGCCGATTGAAGATATTGGAATATTGCTGCTGGAAAATCAACAGATCACCCTCTCTCACTACCTGCTTGATAAACTCGTGGACAACAATGCCGCAGTGATTATTTGCAACGAAACGCATCACCCCAGTGGCATGTTACTGCCTCTTGAAGGCAATACGGTACAGAGCGAGCGTTTCCGCGCACAAATAGACGCAAGCGAACCACTAAAGAAGCAACTCTGGCAGCAAACGGTAAAAGCGAAAATCACCAATCAGGCTGCTGTTTTGCAACACTGGGATATCAGCAATAATTATCTAAAAACGTCGGCGCAATCTGTAAAAAGCGGCGACGCAGATAATACTGAAGCCAAAGCCGCTGCCTATTACTGGAGCCACTTATTTCCGCCGGCATGGCAATTTTTCCGCAAGCGTGAAGGTCCGCCACCGAATAATTTATTAAACTATGGATATGCAATTCTCCGCGCAACGGTTGCAAGAGCTATAGTTGGAGCCGGTCTGCTGCCCACATTTGGTATTTTTCATCGCAGCCGTTATAATGCTTACTGTCTTGCAGATGATATTATGGAACCTTATCGTCCGTTTGTAGATATGATCGTGAGAAAGATAGTGGACAAAACCTCTGCAGTGGAAACGCTCACACAGGAACTGAAGGTGCAATTGCTGGTATTGCCTACTATGGATGTGCTACTGAATGAAGAAACCAGTCCGCTGATGATCGCTACACAGCGTACTGCTGCATCCCTGGCTAAATGTTATACCGGTGATCAGAGAAAAATTTTATACCCGGAACTGCCATGAAGGCCGACCGCTTAAACGCATACCGCATTATGTGGGTACTTGTATTTTTTGACCTGCCAACCGAGACCAAAAAGGACCGGAAGATCTACGCTAAATTCCGCAAACAATTGCTGGACGATGGATTTGCCATGTTCCAGTTCAGCATCTACCTGCGCCACTGCGCCAGTATGGAGAATGCCGATGTTCACATAAAACGGGTAAAGAGCCATCTGCCTGTAAAAGGCCATGTGGGCATTATGACTATTACTGATAAACAATTCGGAATGATGGAAATTTATTACGGCAAAACGCCTGCTGAACCCATAGAGGCGCCACAGCAACTGGAACTATTTTAAAGACATTGACGTTTAAAGACCTTGAAGGTTTTACAAAACAAGCAGTATTTCTTAAGACACTCTGCGAAGACCTTCAAGGTCTGAGGGAGTACTTAGAAAAGCAAAAAGTCTTCGCTCTTTGATGATACGAAGACCTTTTAGTTCTTTTTTTTGTTCCTGTTTTCTTCGAAAACACGCTCCCAATAAGGCTTCCCGGTTAAGCTGTTGTTATCAAAGATCGTAAGAACTTAATTTGAAAGCAAATCACAACACTATGCAGACTAATTCTACAACAGTATAGTTGTTATCAAAGATCGTAAGAACTTAATTTGAAAGCAAATCACAACATGATCACGAGTAATTGGCTCCAGTATGATCATGTTGTTATCAAAGATCGTAAGAACTTAATTTGAAAGCAAATCACAACAGACGTTATCAGTATCGAAGCAATTTGAGCAATCACTGTAATATGCTTACGTTGTTATCAAAGATCGTAAGAACTTAATTTGAAAGCAAATCACAACCGGCTCACTGGTTGCTCTTTGCAATGACAAGTTGTTATCAAAGATCGTAAGAACTTAATTTGAAAGCAAATCACAACTATTCTGTCTTTTTCAATATGGGTAAAATCGTTGTTATCAAAGATCGTAAGAACTTAATTTGAAAGCAAATCACAACCGCTGTCTCCGGATGGCACATTGGTTTCGGAGTTGTTATCAAAGATCGTAAGAACTTAATTTGAAAGCAAATCACAACTACTCAAATAATACAGCCTTACCAATTTGGGTTGTTATCAAAGATCGTAAGAACTTAATTTGAAAGCAAATCACAACACTTTAGTAGGAATCGACTGAAGAGTTCCAAGTTGTTATCAAAGATCGTAAGAACTTAATTTGAAAGCAAATCACAACTAGTAATGCAATACGGGATGAGGTTATTAAGTTGTTATCAAAGATCGTAAGAACTTAATTTGAAAGCAAATCACAACTATCCTTCTGTTTCTTCGACTAATCTAAATGTTGTTATCAAAGATCGTAAGAACTTAATTTGAAAGCAAATCACAACCGACCAATGTCAGACTTTTTTTTGGTTTTGGTTGTTATCAAAGATCGTAAGAACTTAATTTGAAAGCAAATCACAACCTGTCTATCATCCACATACTATTGCCACGCGTTGTTATCAAAGATCGTAAGAACTTAATTTGAAAGCAAATCACAACCTAAAAAGATTGAGCCCTTGTATCCATAACCGTGGATGGTATCCTCACCATCTGCATCCGGAATCGTCCGGTGGACACCATCCAGGAAAATAGGAGTGCCATAATCCGAAAAGAACTGCTGTCCTGAGTTTATTCCACAGGAACTCCTTCGAAGCAACTTCGCCCGTTTCACTTTGGCATTCATAACAACCTTCGTATTTTACCAAAAAAATCAGTACTTAACCGCAAATGGCAATTAAAAAAAAGCTGTACATTACACATATCTTAAAACTATCCGGTAATGACAAATACAGGTATGGATAACAAAACACATTTGGGGCATAATGTAAAGCGCCTGCGCGAAATGCTGGGCATAAAGCAGGAGGCACTTGCCACTGAACTGGGCGACGATTGGAATCAAAAGAAAATATCCGTATTGGAACAAAAGGAAGTGATTGACGACGGGCTGCTTGCTGAAATATCAAAAGCTTTGCAAATCCCTGTTGAAGCAATTAAGAATTTCGATGAGGAGAAAACGATATATAACATTTCATGCAATTTTTCAGATAACGCCGTCAACAATAATGCAATCAATGTGCAAAATATAAACACCGCTGATAAATGGATGGAGGCATTGGAAGAAAACAAAAAACTCTATGAACGCCTCCTGCAATCTGAGCGCGAAAAGGTGGAGCTGCTCCAATCTATGCTTGCAAAAAAATAACAGTTGTAAATAACTTACCACGGTGGGACATTTATATTAGTTTATAACTTCTGTAAATACCATTTACCGGCTAACGTTGCTGCCAATAAGGTATCCGCCATTTATACTAAAAAAGGCTCCCGCTCTATATGCGAAAGCCTTTAATATCCCTTGCGTAACACCGTTTACAAACTCGCAAACTGCGTAGCCACTGTGCTGTAGGCTATCTGCTTGCGGCTGCCCAGCGCTGCCACACGCACCCAATACTGTTTGCCCGGTATCAATCCTGTAAAGGTGTACTTCGATGTACTTACAGAATAGTTGGTCCATACAGTGCTGTCTGTAGGCGCAGTGTCGGTGATCTGGTGATTGAACGTTCTGCCGTTTTGCTTGGGCACCTGGCTGGTGAGCTCGCCAGGGTTGATGCCATAGGTAAGCGTTACGTTGCCCGGACTGTCGAGCGCCTGCGGCAGCGGATACTTGGTTAAAGTAAAGCCGCTGCTCACCAGCATGTTTTCGTCGCCGTTGGCTACGTTCATTACATAGCAGGCCAGTTGGTTCAGTATAAGCTCCAGGTTTTGGCGTGCAGCGTTTTTATCGCTCACTGCCTGGCGGTCCAGCGTGGCTGCTGCGTTAAGCGCCGATGCATATGCATCGTACGCAGCTTGTACATCCGCAAGCGTGGGCGCCGGCGTGGGAAAATTTGCATTGCCTGTCATGCTCGTAATGATGTGTAGCGCTTTCTGCTGAAAGTCTGCATCGGTGTACTTCGCAAATGACCGGTTAATTTTTTGAACTCGCATTTTAAAAAATTTTAATTGTGAATAATGCATCTATAACATTGTCGTCGCACAAATATTTTAATCTGCGGTGTTTCCCGTGCATAATGCGCGTTTATGTCGCCAGGGGAGCGTGAGCTACCTATATGATCTTACATGCGCTGCCGGCAGTATTGCGATGGCATCCGCACAATGCTTTGCACTATCCCGCAGCAACAGCAGATGGGCCCCGGAGCGGGGTTTTCATTCCCTTACCATTACCTCTGTCATTGTATAAATTATAGTATACCTGCCTGCTGCTGCTTCCATTACTGCACAGCCATTACCCGGGGCTCTCAACACATGTTGAAGCATGCATCTTCTTTTAGCAGTCCTCCAACAATCTATTAAGAAGAGATGAAGAAATACCGGAAGGAAATAGCTAAAGAATGAAAGGAAATGGCAAACTACTGTCGCGAAATCGCAAAAGAATGAAAGGAAATGACAAACTGCTGAAAGGAAATAGCAAACTACTGAAAGGAAATAGCAAAAGAATGAAAGGAAATGGCAAACTACTGTCACGAAATCGCAAAAGAATGAAAGGAAATGACAAACTACTGTCACGAAATCACAAAAGAATGAAAGGAAATCGCAAACTACTGAAAGGAAATGGCTGAACAATGCCGGAAAATGACAATAATAACCCGGGAAGACACTACCAGGCGAGCGCTCGGGGGCATAAAAATGGAAAGGTAACAGTCAATTTCACACCAGGCCCCGATGAACTCCCTCCCCTATTCACATCTCGTGGAAAACAATTTAGACAAAATAATGACAAATGTTTGCAACAATAAAAAGAATTTTATAAGTTTATACATCTCAACTGAATAATGCGGCCGCAAAGCCACCCACCACTCCAGAAGATTTGCGGAAAACTAATTATTGCCATATATGAAAAAGAAACAACCGACCTACTCTGGCCTGGAGCAACCCCTGGGTAAAATGTACACTATTAAAGAACTTGTAAAAATGTTTGGAGTGGCGCCTACCACAATAGGACGCTGGTTTCGCCTGAAGGAGCACCCCCTCAGGCGATTTAAGATTGGTAAAATTGTGCGTGTGCATGAATACGACCTGAAGCGGTTTAGAGATATGCACAAGTTTTAGGAGATTTTTTAAAGCGGGTGGATTGATCGATTACGCAATGCTATAAATAGGGTATCTTCAATTGTTAATTGAATTGCCCACCTGTTTGTCTTGTACCTACTGAAAGAATATGAACTAAAAAAGCGATCATTAGTTGTTATCAAAGATCGTAAGAACTTAATTTGAAAGCAAATCACAACTTATAGGGTCAGATAGAGCAAGCGATGTCAATAACAAAAGAAGCCGAATTAAACGGGATGCAAAAAGCAAGTGAGGCTGTTGCTTACACTTTAAAAGAAATGAGAAATTATGCTCAACCCGGTATGACAACAAAGCAATTAGACAATTACGGGGCATCTATATTAACGGGTTTTGGAGCGAAATCAGCGCCTTCATTAGCCTATCGATTTCCGGGGTGCACATGCATAAGCGTGAACAATGAATTTTGTCATGGTATTCCGTCAGACAACAAAATACTGAAAGAAGGCGATTTGATAAACATTGATGTCTCAGCCGAGCTTAACGGATTTTGGTCTGACAATGGTGGTTCATTTGTACTTGGCAAAGATATCAACGGACATCAAAAACTGGTAGACGCTTCAAAGGAAATTTTGCATAAGGCAATCTGCAATATAAAGGGCGGTGTTCGCATTGCTGACATCGGGCACCTTATAGAAACAGAGGCCCAAAAATATGGTTATAAAGTCATCAAAAACCTTACTGGACATGGAACAGGTAAGGGCCTGCATGAAGAACCACATGAAATAGCAAATTACAGAGATCGTTTTAACACGGCAAGATTCAAAAAAAATTCTGTCGTTGCCATTGAAACATTTATATCGACCACATCAACGTATACCAAAACCCTAAATGATGGCTGGACGATGGTTGGAAATAATGGAGGTTTCATGGCTCAACATGAACATACAATTGTTGTTACCGGCGGAACACCAATTGTACTGACAGAGATGAATGAAATCTGGAATTAATGAATTTACATATTAGCCCCGGCATGTAAATAAAGGAGGCTTCCATAAGTTTGTGGTTGTTTTTAAATGACATAGTAACTGAGCATATTTTACATAGTGTTTCCGGCGAAACCTGCAGGACATACAATTTGAAAAATGGAATTAGTAGCTGACACATCTTTACGGGCAGAAAAACTCTACAAAACAGCATTTGCGCTCGCCGTTTTTACGATAATTTTTAATACGGCTGAAGGGCTTGTTTCAACATTACTGGGTTATGAAGACGGAACGCTCTCCTTATTCGGTTTTGGAGTTGACAGTTTTATAGAAGTAATGTCAGGAATTGGTATTGCACATATGGTAGTAAGAATTCAGCGAAATCCGGAAAGCAAAAGAGATAAGTTTGAAAAACGTGCATTGAGAATTACCGGCTTTTCTTTTTTTATACTTGTGGCCGGGCTAGTAATCAGCAGCCTCTATAATATTTATACAGCACACAAACCGGCAACTACTTTTTGGGGAATAATTATTTCCATAATCTCAATTGCAGTAATGCTGCTCCTGGTTGTTGCAAAAACAAAAACGGGCCGGCAATTAAATTCCGAAGCTATATTGGCCGATGCAGAATGTTCGAGAGTTTGCATTTATATGTCGCTGATTTTACTTGCAAGCAGTGCCATATATGAATTGACGTCTTTTGTATATATTGACAGCATAGGTACACTCGGCCTTTCTTATTTCGCTTTTAAGGAAGGAAAAGAATGTTTTGAAAAAGCAAACAGCGAGGTGTATTGCTCGTGTAAAGATTAAGCAAACTGGGTAAAAGGGCACAGTGACCATCGAAAAAGAACTTTGCTAATTTTACTCAGGCATTGCTTTACAACAAAGGAATTGACAAGGCAGACGCAAAAATAAAATTGAATGAAGCTAAGATGGTTTCTTTTCTTTGCATTAATTATATCATCGTGTCACAATTCGACCAGTAACGACGCGGTAGCACAGCAGAGACCCTTCGAAGCAACAATTAAGTTAGAAGCTACGGCTGACAAATATTACAAAGATGATGAATACAATCAGGCGACAGCGGAGTATGATACATTGATCTCTATTAATCCCAATATGGACCTATATTATTTTAGAAGAGGCTATAGTAAATCTATGACCGGGGATTATATCGGGGCCAAAGATGATTATTTAAAAGCCATCAATATTAAAGGGATGAATGAGAAAAAGGCTTTTTTAAATATGGGTACATTATATAGACTTTTTGGGATGTATGATTCCGCATTGTATTTCTATGATCAGAGTATTAAATTAGACAGCAATTACATAAAGGCCAAAAGAGAACGCGACGAACTGGATAGTTTCTTAAGGAACTCCAGGGCAGCGAAACAAGATCTCCGTCAATGAGAATATTATAAATAGACGATAAAAGATTTAAACTACCAATCATGGACAACACAAGAGTATATAAACTGGTATTCGCAGGCGTGTATCCGCATTATCTAAAAAAAACAGAGACAAAGGGTCGCACAAAAGCAGAACTGGATACGATCATTTGCTGGCTGACCGGATATACTCAAAAGCAATTGCAGCAACAAATAGACAGGAAGGTTGACCTGGAGATATTTTTTGCGCAAGCCCCGCAATTGAATCCCAATGTTTCAAAAATTACCGGTGTCATCTGCGGCTATCGCGTGGAAGATATTGAAGACAAACTTATGCAAAAGATCCGCTATATGGATAAACTCATTGATGAACTGGCCAAAGGAAAAGCCATGGAAAAAATCCTGAGAAAATAAGCGAAAAAGAAAATTATCATGCTACTGTATAATTACATTTTTTATTCTAAACACTTTGCCCAAAAGTGAGCAAATTATTATCAGGATCAAGCAATGAAAACTCTCTTTGCCGCCAGGTTTTGGTGTGCAGATGTCCTGCCGGGTGGATCGGTACATTATTCTCCAGCATTGACTGATATACATTGTCTATATCGATCGTCCTGATATATACCTGCCCGTAATTTTCTTTCGGGTTGAGTTCTTTAAATTCAAAAAAATGAATCTGGATATCGTCCTTCTCTACCATTAAGTAGCCTTCATAATCCGCGCTTCCAAATTCATGAAAGCCTAATTTGTTTATATAAAAATTTTTCGTTGCGCTTTTATCACGCATTGGCAATTTTGGGTTTATGTCTGTCAGCATAATTCTTTTGCAAAAAATCCTCATTTCTCTTTTAACCAAATAGACGAGACAAGAAAAAACGATTCGGCTACAAAAAACACAGATTCTACTACTCCTGTTTGATCATTGCGCAGGAAGTTTGCATTATAAAAAATATAGCAAATGAAAATCGTATTAACAGGTTCATTAGGGCACATCAGTAAACCACTTGCAACAGAGTTGGTTCAAAAAGGACATAACGTAATGGTGATCAGCAGCAAACCTGAACGGCAAAAAGAAATTGAAGGTATCGGCGCCACTGCAGCTATCGGCACTATGGAAGACGCCGGTTTTCTTGCAAAAACTTTTACCGGTGCAGATGCCGTGTATTGCATGGAAGCGCCCGGCGGATTTTTTGATCCCAACTTCGATATCATGGCGCACATCAACAAACTCGGGCACAACTATAAAGAAGCTATTGAGCGTTCGGGTGTAAAACGCGTGGTGCACCTGAGCAGCATCGGCGCACATACCAACAAAGGGAATGGCATATTAGCTTTCCATTACAACATGGAAAAAATTCTTGAAACGCTTCCCGCAGACGTAGCGATCAGGTTTATGAGGCCCGTTGGATTTTATTACAATTTGCTCTCTTTTACACCGGTGATAAAAGCCACAGGAAATATTATGGCCAACTATGGCGGAGATATGAAAGACCTTTGGGTAGCACCGCAGGATATTGCGGCTGTGATTGCCGAAGAAATCACGCAACCTTTTACAGGAAGAAAAGTGCGCTATATTGCAAGTGACGAGATCAGTCCGAATAAGGTAGCACAAATTATTGGCCAAGCTATTGGAAAGCCCCATCTGAAATGGATCGTCATTCCTGATGAGCAACAACTGAATGCATACAAAGCTGCAGGCATGAATCCGCAAATAGCAAAAGGCCTTGTAGAAATGAATGCCGGAAGAACGAATGGTATCTTGTACGAAGACTATTATCGCAATCCACCGGCTTCGTTGGGCAGGATAAAGCTGAAAGATTATGCGACAGAATTTGCGGCTATTTATAATTCCTCCAATCAATAATTCTTAAAATTTAACCAGCATATATGAAAATATCAAACAACAAAATATTAATTACCGGCGGCGCTACTGGCATTGGCCTCGGATTGGCCGAAATGTTTATCAAGGAACATAATGAGGTCATTATTTGCGGGAGGCGTGAAGATGCACTCAGCATGGCGGCTGAAAAATTTCCCGGCCTGATCACTAAACAATGCGATCTGTCATCAGAAGAACAAAGGATACACCTGTATGAATGGATTGCTGATAATCATTCCGACCTTACGGTACTTGTAAACAATGCGGGCATTCAAAACTGGATGAATATTACTGACGCCGATTTCTTTGAAAAAGCAAAAACTGAAATTGCGATCAATATAGAAGCTCCCATTCATTTGACGGCACTTTTTATTAAACTTCCATCAATGCAATCCATCATTAACGTCACGTCAGGCCTGTCATTTATGCCTTTTGCCAAAATACCGGTCTATTCGGCTACCAAGGCTTTCTTCAGGTCATTTACTTTATCTTTAAGGCATCTGCTAAAAGAAAAAAATATTGAAGTAATTGAATTGATACCTCCTGCATTAAACACAGACCTTGGCGCCAAAGGATTGCACTCACATGCTCCCGCTGTGAGCGAATTCATCAGCGCTGTTCATACACAACTGAAAAACGGAAAAGATGAAATTGCCTTTGACAGCAGCGAAACACGTTTACAAGCAGTACCCCGGCAATGGAAAGATATTTTTGAAAAAATGCATAACAACTAAGCTTTATGAAAAGTCTTGTACCGTATCGCGTCAAATCTATCAGTGAGTTCCACCATCTACGTGGCTTGCCAAAGCCGGAACATCCTTTGGTAAGTGTCATCAACCTGGAAGATATTGATGCTCCTCATGACAATGAACCGGTGAGTATAATAATGGACTTTTATTCCATTTCATTAAAACGATGCATTGCCAGCAAGTTTAAATATGGCCAGCAGGAATATGATTTTGATGAAGGCGTAATGTTCTTCATTGCGCCGGGGCAGGTTTTTGGCGTCGAGACGGATCCTGAAGTAATAGCCAAACGTTCCGGATGGATACTACTCGTTCATCCCGATTTTTTCTGGAATACTTCATTGGCGAAATCGATCAGCCACTATGAATATTTTGATTATTCCGTGAACGAGGCATTGTTTCTTTCAGAAAAGGAAGAAACAAATATCATTGGTATCATGCAAAGTATTCAACAGGAATATCAAACAAACATTGATAAATTCAGCCAAAACATTATCGTTTCACAAATAGAAACCTTGCTCAATTATTCAGAACGATTTTACCAAAGACAATTTATAACGAGAAAAATTTCCAATCACAAAATTATCGATCGACTGGAAAACCTGCTGATAAAATATTTCAATGGCCAAGATATAGTCCAAAAAGGATTACCCACGGTTCAGTTCATAGCCGAATCGCTTAACGTGTCGCCTAACTATTTAAGTTCCCTTTTGAAAGTGATTACGGGTCAAAGTACGCAACAACACATTCACGATAAACTGATCAAAAAAGCAAAGGAAAAATTATCCACCACTGATTTATCTGTAAGTGAGATAGCTTATGAGCTCGGATTCGAACATCCGCAATCATTCAGCAAACTATTTAAAACAAAGACACATTTGTCGCCTTTGGAGTTCAGACAATCGTTTAACTGAATACACAGATCGTGTTCACAAAAGTATATTCCAAACTACAGTATCGCCTCCGCGAAACTTGAACAATATTTATGGGTGCTTCCCTTCCAAATTTGCTTCACGATTGTTTGCTAAACTGGTGGTGCACTTCATCCAATCTTTTATGAAGGTCCTGCAGGCTCGTCGCATTATTCAGTATGTCGTCGGTGATCTTGTTGCGTTCACTGGTACTAAGTCCGGGCGTCATATCCACGATCATACCAGGAACTACTAACCGGTGCAAATCATGTATTGGCAGCACCGGCGCATTTGCCTGTGCCGCAGTTCCGTTTGCATTTTGCTGCGGAAAATTTTTATCATACGGCGGCTGAAGGACCACGTTGTCGGTTCTCGGCTGAGGTTCGCGAATCACTGCTTCAAATGTTGGTGCATGATTAGTACGCTCTCCCAATCCCCACTTCGATTTTGGAATGCCCATCCAATGGAGAACAGTACTTAGAATAGACGTAGCATCGTAAGGTGTACCGGTTTCGGAACGGAATACTGTATTTGCTGTAATATATGGTGATACCAGTATCGTCGGAACTCTCGGTCCCATTATATTGTTTGTGAATCCATCAAATGAATCATTTGCCCATGGTTTCGCTGCATAGGGAGGTGGTACGTGATCGGGCAATCCGCCATGCTCGTCAAAGGTGATCACCAGCAATGTTTTATTCCAGAGCGGGCTGCTTTGCATGGCTGTGAAAATATCATTGAGTTCACGTTCCCCGGGAATGAGGTCATTGCCTGGATGATAGGAAGTGGACCCGGTAAAGGTTACCCATTTGGGTTCCACAAAACTAAATTTAGGGAGTGTGCCATATTTCAGGTCATCAAAAAACTGGTTGAGTTGCGGTGCGTAATTGCCTACTGTAAAAGGATCATCTATTGTGGGGATCTGGCCTTTGAGGAAAAGATTGTAAGTATATTGACACTCGATCCACTCAACTGAATTATATATTTTGAAATCCCTGATCCCGTTCGACCACATCGTTTTCCAAATGGAAGGCCGGTGCGGATATTGAGACCATTGTGCATAGAGCGCTCCATTCTGGAAGTTGTTTAGCTGACCAAGCGACGAACCGGTGAGCGCAAAAGCGCGGTTTACTGTGGTTCCACTGGGCATAGCACAAAACCATTCGTCTGAAATTGCATAATTTTTTGCAAGCCCGTTTAATATGGTTATCTGGTCAGGTGAATAACCTTTCATCACTTCGGCGGTGCCGTTGTTCCAGGCAAACCCACCCATGTCGGGTGTTTTCTTTTCAAAGTAGTCGTTAATGTTATTAAAAAACAATTGACGTAAAACATCAGAACAATCGTGATAGGGATCTTGTTGGTCCAGGTCAAGCGTAATGTCGTTGCTGAGTTTTCCATCATTAAGGGGTGTAATAGCATACTCCTTGCCTTCGTATACATTTTTGAAATTTTCGTCCACACCTTTGAAAGGACCTTCGGGGCCGATGACATGAAACTCCTCTCCTTTACCGTACAACCATCCGCAGATGTGATCGAATGAACGATTTTCAATCATATAATAAATGACATGCTCAATCTTATCGCGCATAAAATCCATGGTGCCCGGAGTGGAGGCCAGCTCAATGTTTACCGGGATAATAGTTTCGATAGGCGTAAGAGCAGTTTTGCCGGTGATCTGTTGTGGCAGTGTTCCTTGCTGTACAGGGCCACGAAGTGCGTGTTCACTTTCGTAATCAAATTCCCAAAGACGATAATTATTGCTGGCAGGTTCCCAATCGAGAATGTAGCTGCCGATTGCGCAAAGCTGATGATCGCTGTTGATGCCGAGTTTTTGCCAGCTTCCCTTACTGATCGCCGGATAACTGAGCGAACCTTCGGCTGCCGGATCGAATTGCCAGATCACGTATTCACTGGTTGCAGGTGTCCAATCCAACACATAACCATTTACATGCATCAACTCATGACCCGATTGAATGGTAAGCCATGACCCTTGCGCCGAGTAAGGTGCAGGCAATGGATCCTTACTTCCGGGATCAAAATTGAAAAGTTGATTGGTACCCCTGCCATCAGTAGGAATAAAATTGAGCACGAAATTATGCATCGATATTAGCAACAGATCCGATCCTGATTCAAAGCCTTTGTTTGCGCCTTGCGGATTTGCAAAATCCTGGCGCGAACTAAAAAACTTGCTCTTGGTCCACATGCCTGACTGCACGGCCTCGTCAGACCATACAAGCTTTCCGTTTTGCGAACTATCCGGCACATAACTGCCAAGAGGATTCCCTGCAGCCGGATTGAATTGGAACAAACTGTAAGCATATTGATTGTCCTGGTTCAGCGCACTCCACTGCAGTATATAACTGCCCACCTGTATCAAATGAGCGCCCTTCGAAATACTGTTTCCGAAATTACTGTCAATCCGCTTAAAAAGAGAAGGACTCTCTACGTCCATCGACCATAGTTGATAATTACCGGTGTCGGCATCGCAGCTAATGAAATATTGATTGTTGTTATTACCCATAAAATGTTCTCTTAGTTTTTAGTAAAAATATAATTTAGAAAGAGATCAGTTCTCCTTTGGAGGAGGAGGTTTGATATTGCCAAAACAAGGATTCCCGGGTTGTGTAGCAGTTTTGCAACGCTCCAATGCCTGCGCATAGTCGTACTCCGGGCGGGGAGGATTGGGTTCAAAGAACAGGTCCATCTGCGCCAACGCACAAATAGTAAGTTTATCATTTTCGTCTTTCGGCATTGGTGCTCCCGAACCATCATCATTACCAAACCACCTCTGGCATGCCTGCTTTGTAGCATCCTGCGGACTAATATCCGGGTTGTCGGCATATAATTTTAAAAAGGTAGCAGATACAAGATCCTGTGCTTCATACTTCCTGATATCAGGAATTTTAGATGGATCGTCGGTGCATTTACCCGTTACACCTGCAGCAATCATGTGGTTGGATATGAGGTAAGGTGTTTCCCGTTTTGAGTCAGGATAAACCTTAAACGTACCTGTTTGCAAAACATTCACTTGTGGCACACCATTTTTATCCTGTGGAAGAATATCTGTGTAAGAGACACGGAACCAACCCGGTGACTGTGGATCGTAAAGCGGCGAACCGCAAATCAACAGAGGCAATGTGTACTTTCGATCTTCGGGCCAGCCCGGAGGATTTAAAAACAGTTCCAGCATAGAACGTATGTAATCCCGGTCGGGGCCGCCATCAAAAAAACCCGATGCCATCATGATGGGAAAATAATCATTGGGGTACTCGCTCTCGCCGGAACCCGGTGCTGCAATGGGGCTTACTTCCATAAATGTTTGGAAGAATCGTGTGTCGTCTTTGGCAATACCTGCACATTGCAACACCTGTTGCCATCTTCTAAAGGTAATCGCATTTTCAAAAGTTCCTAACTGAACAACGGCCCACGGCGGATAATGCAATAACAAAATACCCTTCTGCCCCATTACATTGAGTCCGAGCGAAGGAAATAAATGCCACTTGGATGTGCCATCCGTTGTGCTATCGTTTACCCTATAGTTTTTCATGGGATTCCACACACCCAGTTTCTTCATCAACTCCATTCCCTTGATTGCCTTTTGAGCGTATCTTTTACTGAATATTTTAGCATGACGTTTGCCAAATCTTTCCAATACCTTCTTCGTCCCCGAACTTTCAAGGCTTATTCGATACTTACCTTCTGATCTGGTCACTTCTATTCCGGTAATATCCACTACCCCATCTGCTTTTAATGAGTTGCTGGTGTAGTGTTTGATTACGTCCGTATAATCATGGAAGTTCAGGCTTGAGTCCGCATACTTTGCCGGAGGAAAAAGCTGTTCGATTTTGTGTGCGTCGCCGAATACATATTTGTAGGAAGCCATAGTTAAGTTTTAAATAATTTTGCAATAGTATTTTGTACAACAAAAAATGAGAAATCATACAGTGCCTCTTAAATGATCATTTCATAAGGGGTGGTGAAAGTAATCTCCGTGTATTGAATACACAGGCAAGATGTTTCAAATAAGTGTTGGCTTGTGACGATTCAATAACATTGGATGAAAATGGCTGAAGTGCCGGCGCTTTATCGCATCGTAACGACTTCCGGACATAACCATTGTAGAATTATTTTCAAAGTACGACTATTTATCAGGAAAAAAATATTTTATTGTAATTAAAATCTTTCCAGGTAATCATCGGCAAAAGTCTTGCGTTGCAATGTAAACCTTTCAGAAAAAGAAATCAACTGACTGATATCATTTTTATTTTTAAAAGATCCAGACAAACCTGAAAATCCTTCAATAGCGAAACTCATCAGTTTCCTGGAAATATTAAATATATCATCTGACTCCATTCCCCCGGTTGCTTTTTCCATCAGTGTAGGAAGTTGATATGCAAAAGGCAAAAGCAAATCAAGCGTTTTATCCAAATACTCATTCGAATAAAGCAATCCGCAATAAAATAACGCAGGAATCATTTGCCATTCAGGAGGCGGTGCATCTACAGATCTTAATTCGAGATATCCTTTCAGGCGAACTTCCGGAAACAAAAGAGTAAGATGATTTTTCAGATGCGTCAGCGTTGGTGATAATCCTTTAATGGAATTACTGATCCAGTATTCCAGCGTGAAGTTTAGTGGAAATATTTCGTCGCCAAAATCTTCAATAAAAATGATCGGAGCTTTTAGAGCAAAGTCAAGATAAGCACCGATAAGATCTTCTTTATCGAACGTTTTAGATAATCGGTCTATTGGCAAAACTCCTGTTCTCGTTGCATCAAGGCATTGCCAGATGAGACTTCTGTGAGACTTATAGCCATTCACTTTTCCCGCAGTTATACATGAATTGGCGAATAGTGCTGTTGCAAAGGGCGCCAAAAGATTCGCGGCGACGATTCTTCTCACTCGCGTATTCCAATCAGACCCAGAATCTACATTTACCTGCAACGAGCAAGTTTGAAGCATCATCTGTTTACCAAAAGGATTAATGTTATCAAAATAATGTGCCATTGCACGATATCTTGTTTTATTCATCTGCATTCCGATCTCATCAACGCTAAACCATGGATTGGTGCCATATTGTGCAAAATAAATATTGTTTCGTTCTGTTATCGTGTGTAACATCTTTTGCATAGTTGTTAGCTGATCAAGCAACTTTTCTATGCAATTGCAGGGAGCCGTTGATATTTCCGTCTGTCCTCCCGGTTCAAAATGGAAACTGCTACCATCGGGAAATTCAATTGCAGCGACATGAGGTTGGTGGCGTTCATTATTGGCGTGTTGATTCAAATAGCTCACCACTCCCCCATTCTCTGCCGATACACGGACCAATACATCCATTAAAAAATCTTTTTCACCATAAAGCTTTACCGGGTGAATGCGTTTTTGCACATCAATGATGTAGGGAAAAGATTCTAACTCGATTCCTATGAATCCAATATCGGTCGATAGCTTTTTTCTAATGTTGATAACAGAACCAAATAAATTTTCTTCAATATAATTTCGGCAGATTTCCCTGGTAAGTAATGTAGCTGGCATACGCATCAATCAGTTTTCATCTTAGCAGAATCTCTTTTATGAATGATGTTACTTAATATATCAAAAAACATTGATGCTATATTAATGTCAAATAGTTTGTCAATCTCGCGAACACAGGTAGGACTGGTCACATTAATTTCTGTAAGATAATCGCCGATAACATCGATGCCAACAAATAACAATCCTCGCTCTTTCAATGCAGGCCCGATTTGATGACAGATCCAATGGTCTCTCGCTGTTAATGTAAACCCTTTTGCACTTGCGCCAACGGCAAGGTTTCCGCGATGATCGCCGCCATTAGGTATGCGCGCAATTCCATAGTTCACGGGCACACCATCTATCAATAGAATGCGCTTGTCGCCCATCGTTTCAATTTCCTGAATATACGTCTGCGCTTGTATATATCTCGTACCTGATTTTGTGATCTCATCGATAATTACGTTGGTGTTCGGATCGCCTTTTGAAATTACAAAAACAGATTGTCCTCCCATCTTATCTGTGGGTTTCACAACTATCTTCACATGCGTATCGAGAAATGTTTTGATTGCATCTTTAGAACGCGTAAGAATAGACGGCGGGCAGCATTGCGGAAACCATGCGGTAAAAACTTTTTCATTGGCATCACGCAGAGACTGAGGTTTGTTCACCACCAGTGCGCCTTCGGCTTCTGCTTTTTCCAAAATATAAGTAGCCATGATATATTCAATATCAAAAGGCGGATCTTTTCTCATCAGGATCACATCGAGGTCACCCAATGCACCATATACCTCACCGGTAATTTCAAACCAATTATTAAGGTCGTTGAAAACTTTTACACGACGCATGCGTGCTTCCGCACGTCCATCATGTAAAAACAGATCCGCGAGTTCCATGTATTCGATCTGCCAGCCTCTCGCCTGGGCCTCCAGCATAAATGCGAGTGTCGTATCTTTTTTGGGGGTTATGGAACTGATAGAATCCATCACAATTCCTATTCGCATTGAACTCATAAAATTTGTTTGCTGATTCTTTGAATAAATTTGCCGGCCCTGCTAAAACACGAGGAAGTTAATCAAAATCTGATTTCTGAATGAAGTTTGTTTTTATTTATGAAAGAGTTTTTCGTAACCCTGCCAGTCTCCGGGCGGAACCTCTTCCTGGTATCGCTGACACCTCGAAGCGAATATAGGTGGTACTGTATCTTTGGGATCATGTTTTGATATGTCAGTAAAAATTTTATATGCTGATGAAAAATCACGGTGAAAATAAGCATCTATCCCCGACGCCAATTGTTCTCTTGTAGCCTCTTTCACTTTACGGCGGGCTTTTTCTTCCGCATCAAGTACTTCATATAATTTTATAGCCATTGCCTTCCCTTTCACCGCTACATAGTCAACCATGCGGATAGAAAATGCTCCCGGATTTATCAAAGAAGAAAAAGTATTTTCTCCAATCAGAAATTGCGCATCATACATTCTTGTGAGTTGCTCTATCCTGGAAGCAAGATTTACCGTGTCTCCCAAAACAGAACATTGCATGCGATCCAAACCGCCCATAGTTCCGAGCACCAGTGGCCCTGTATTCATTCCGAGACCCATCATTAGCGGTGGCCTTCCTTTTTCAATAAGTTGCTGATTAAACTTTCTCAAAGCATCGCACATCTTCACACCTGCATCAACTGATTGCTGAGCCGAAACGGGAAACAAAGCCATGATCTCGTCGCCTGCATACGAATCGATGAACCCTCCCGATGCAGTAATAGGTACTCCCAACGTACTGTAATATTCATTGAGCAATTCGATCACATCATGCGGAGACAACAGTTCTACCATTGAAGTGAATTCGCGGATGTCAGAAAACAGTACGCTCATTTCCATAGAAACGGATTCTCCTAACTCAACCTTCGCGATATCATTGTGCCCGAGGTTTTTGAGAAACTGACTTGGCACAAAACGTTGTTGCGCTTTCAATAATCTCTTTTGATCTTCATAAATTCTCGCATTGGCAATTGAGATCGCAGCCTGTCCTGCAAGCAATTTTATGATCTTTACCCGCTCTTCACTGAAGGCGCTATGCGTTAAATTATTTTCCAAATACACTGCTGCTCTCCATTGATCGTGCAATGGAAGAGGTACACACATTACAGATAATGGCTTTTCCCTTGTAATATAAGGATCGGAAGAAAAAGGATTTATTTTGGAAGCATTATCTATCACAATTGCCTCGCTGGTACGTAATGCGGTATTCACAAGGGAAACCGGAAACATTTTATTGTTCCGACTATGTTGAATTGATTTTTCTTCGTTTGTATCCTGCCTGTCCCCGCCGTTCTGCGCCAGTACAACAATCCGGCCTTCGTTATCTTCAATAAGAAAACCTTTTTGTGCGCCTGCATTTTCCAAAAGAACTTGCAAGGTAGCTTTCAAAAGTTTTTCCAAAACCAGTTCACCGGAAATAGTTTGAGATGCTTTAAAAACCGAACTTATGTCGAGCATTTCTGAATTGAGCCTGCTTGTCGTTGTATCATGATACGTTGATTCGGTTTTACTTTGGGATGCAGATGAACTGCCAATAAAAGTCAAAGAACCGGAAAGTAACCGGTAACTTTTGTCCATATCTTCAACCTTCCTCGTGGCTCCCCAACGATAGTATAAATAACGCGAAGCCTGCAAATACCCTTCCGCTGCTTTGGAAAGTCCTGCCCGCAACAGGCATCGCGCCGCCATTTCATTTGCCATTGCCTCATCACGAATAAACACATTTTTCTTTGCAGTGCTTGCTGATTGTTCATATAGAGACAATGCGCCCGCAATGTTACCTGAGAAACCCGCCAGTTCTGCTTCCATCAGTAAACGCAGGTGCTCAAAGTTTTCCGGACATTGCTTTGCCCATTTGGTAATTTTTGCAAGGCTGCCATTCATTTTATTCAACATCACAGGCTGCTCATCCTGTGTTGGGTCACGCAGCAATGTTGAGTAAACCAAAAAAGATGTAATGTAAAAGCGCACTAATTGCGGCAGCGACATCACTGATGATAACAGCTTTTCCTGTTCCTGAACGTGGCGCAATGCGCCTTTTGCATCATTATAAAGAAAATGAATTTCTGCCTTATAAATATGATAGTTGGCAATTCCCGTCATGAAATGACGTTCGAACATCCCTTTCACGCGCTCTTTTTCGTCGAAGTTGTCATTGGTCAGGGAATATTTGCTTTTGGTTAATCCCTGAAAATTCATTTGCATTTGCAGGAATAAAGTACCGGAATCGTAAGAGTCCTGGTATTCGCATTCCTTTACTATTTGCAACAATTTATGTTGCTCCCTGGAAGCCGTTTCAAGATCGAGTTGCGGATCCCAGATGATACAGTCCTGTGCACTGTAAGCCAAATATAAAAGATCGCCGGACTGGTATCCTGCTTCGATGGCTTTACGAAACCATGGTGTCATCGTTGACCAATGATTGGACCAGTGATGAACAAACATGGTATACACATAAATGATCCGCGACTTCAGCGCAATGTTATCAAATTTTTCTATGATGCTCACTCCCAATTTACCGTACTCATATCCTTTGGCCGTATCTTCATAAAGGCCACACAGAAGCATTCCGTAAGCTGCGTAAGCAAAGGCTGTCTCAGGGCTGTTGCCGTAACACAATGCAAGATTCACTGATTTTAAAACGAGGTAAGGAAATATTTGACCACTTCCCGATAAGAATGCTGCAGGAAAGGTTTCCATCAGCAGTTGGCTGGCAATCCTGGCTTTCGGATCAGTAAGGTCCGGCATGTTGATCAGATCGGCTATTGCACGTCCCTTCAGATTTCTCGAAACCCATTCTACTTCTTCAGCAACATTGTTTGCGTCCGGCGCTTGTACAAACTCAAAGCCAAGCACCGCAAGACCCTCACGAGCCGCCTGCATCGATTCATGCATTTTGCCGATAGTAGCGTACTGTCGTGTTCTTGCTGATAATACAAAACCTTTTTCCACCGGGGTTCGTGCGTGTTGCAGCATGGTTTCGGTCCACTGATCGGCCTCATTCCAATCGCCGGTCAAATAGGTACAATGTTGAATCTCTTCACTTAGCTTCCATGTGAGATCGTAATCAGTTTGCCAGGCGTAGCTATCGAGCATCTCATTTCCTATCCTGAGATAACTTAATGCAGATTCATAGGCCGATGATTGTTTTGCCTTGGTTCCGGCCTGCAGATTTAGCTGTGCAAGTTCCCTTTTCTCAGCCGGATCACTCACCAATGTTCTCCCTTCATTCAGATGACCCACCGCATCCATCAACACATCATCCAGTTTATCCTTACTGGTATGATGCAGGATCAATCTGCCTATGGAAAGATGTAATGCCTGTTTTTGATCCGGCGCAATCATAGAATAGGCAGCCTGTTGCACGCGGTCGTGCTGGAAACGATATGTCGGATTCAATTCATTCGACTCATCTCCATCACCATTTGATGAGTGCTCCATTTTTACCGGCGCTCCCAAACCAACAAATTTGTAGTTCTCACTCAGCGGAATGATCATATTGGTTCGCAGCGCTTCATTCAATTCTTCTGCCGTTTGCTCCATTGTACTTTCACGAATGATCGATAATGTTTTCAGATCAAACGTGGCGCCGATACACGCAGCGAGCTGCAATACATGTTGGGTGCTTTTTTTCAGGCGCGACTGACCTGCAACCAAAAAGTCAACAACATTATCGCTGTTCTCTGTATTTTTTGCTGCTTCAATATTCCAGCCCCATTTACCTTCCGCCGGGGTGAAATAAATAACATCCCTGTCATGAAGGTTCTTTAATAACTCAATCGTGAAAAAAGGATTGCCTGCGGTTTTTTCAAAAATAACATCGCTCAGTGGCTTTGCCGTTTGTTCATTGCAAAGCAATGTGCTCATCGTTATCTGGGTTACTGCGTCGGCACTTAGGGGTTTAAGGTGTAAATTCTCTACAAATCGTTTGGTTTGAATTTCTCCCAACGTAAGCGACAATGGATGCGTAGCATCTACTGCATTATCACGATAGGCGCCAATTATTAAAAGATACCCCAACTCCTGCGTGGTAACAAGACGATGAATCAAATTTAATGTAGGAACATCGCTCCATTGCAGGTCATCCATAAATATAACGAGCGGATGATCTGCCGTCGCAAAAACTTTCACGAAATTCTGAAAGAGCAGCAGGAAGCGATTCTGTGCTTCCGCAGGAGTCAACTCCTGCACCGGCGGTTGTCTGCCGATAATTAATTCAAGTTCAGGTATCAGATCAATTATAAGCTGCGCATTGTTTCCCAATGCAATGCTTATTTCTTTACTCCATCGATCCAGACTTGTCCCGGACTCACCAAGCAATTCATAAATGAGGTTACGAAAGGCGTTCGCAAACGCAACATATGCAATGTTCTGTTTAAATTGTTCAAACTTCCCATGGATGAGATATCCTCTTTTCTTCACAATCGATCGGCCGAGTTCATGCACCAACACTGATTTACCAACGCCGGAGTAGCCCGAAACCAAACAAAATTCCACTGATCCCCGCGATGCATTATCAAAATGCAATTCAAGCCTTTCCAATTCATTTTTACGACCAAACAATTTCTGCGGAACCTGGAACCGGCGTGAAACGTCTGACTGTGCTAAAACAAAACCTGGATCATGGAAACCCTTTTTGATATCGTCGTTGCATTTCTCAAGGTCGGCAGCAAGGCCATAACTGCTTTGATAACGGTCTTCTGCATTTTTTGAAATGAGTTTTGTAATAATATCTGACAATACCTTCGGAATCGTTCTGTTTACTTTGTTGGCAGGTACAGCTTGCCGGCTGATGTGGCAATGAACCCATTCAAGCGCATCATTGGCCATAAAAGGAAGCTGTCCCGTGAGCATTTGATAAAACGAAATCCCGAGAGAATAATAATCCGTCCGGTAATCAACATCACGATTCATCCTTCCCGTTTGTTCGGGAGACATGTAAGGAAGCGATCCGATAATTCGTTTTGCCAATGTGATATCCTGGTGCTCTCTCGATAGTTCCGACGAAGAACTAAAATCGATCACACGCAGATCAGCAGTTTCAGGGTCTATGAGAATATTCGCTGGTGTGATATCCTTATGAATAATTCTTTTTTCGTGCAGGGTCCCTAAAATCTTTACAAGCGGAATGGCAATTGAAAAAAATTGCTTCAGTGATAAGAGATGATTTTCAGAAGCCACGAGATGATCACGTAAAGAGATGCCAAATTTTTCCATCACTATACCGCGGTTGCCTTGGCCGAAGGGCACAAATGAATGCACCTTTACTATTCCCTCAAACTGAAGTTTATTAAGGATCTGGTATTCCCGGGTGATGCTGGCAATATCTTCTTTTTTGGGATACTTATCTATCAGCGCCTTGATAGCTACTTCCTCATTATCCGTTTCCCTGATCGCACTAAAAATTACATGTTGATTAGACTCAGATATTTTGTCAAGCACCAGGTATCCGGGAATAATTTCTGCTACGCTGCTTTCGTGGTTGATATCCACATATTAGACATTAAAGTATTCGTTAAACGTTCGTTGAAATTCCTGCTGAGCATTTTTTACAAAGGGATAGCCATGTCCGCATAATGCATGTTCGAAAGGTATTTCTTTTAGCCGCACAAAATCATCAGCTCCTGGCTGGCTCTCGAACATCCACGCCGGGCCCAGGTTGGCAGGTCTGAAAAACTTCATGTTTTGCATAGTGGAAACAGTCTGATCATCAAAGAACTGATCCGGTTCCACCCAGTTCTGCAAAGAATCGCAGGCGATCATAATTCCGCCCTCGCGGTCAATACGAATAATACATTCAGGACGCTTTACAGTTTTAAATACAAAGAGCGAAGCATTCCCAAACGGCATTTCGCCGCCCTCAATTAATTCTTTATCTACCTTCAGTCCATCCTGCACTTTCATTCCGGGCAAAGCCCAAAAAGAAGCTTTATAGCGATCTACGTAGAACGGATCATCCATACCATGCATATCTCCAAGACGAACTACATTCACTACTTTGCCCAACTTGTCAAGTGCAGCTAATCCTTCATCATTTAACCTGACAGAATTCAGGATCGTTAAATTCCCGTCTTCCCTCACAATCGTCATGTTCCTGCTGAATTGCCACATAGAGCCAAAGAACTCATTTTTCATTGTTCCGGGTACGAAAAACACATCTTTGAATACCTCGCGAATCTCACCATGAGGCATTGCTTCCGGAAATGTAGACATAATGGTTTTTTCTTAAAAGTACTAAAAAAACATGATACTACTTTTTCATGTAAAAGTCATTTTTGTTCAACATAATCATAATCATATTTGCCTACATAATTGTACTCATTGGCAAATTCATTAAGATAAGCGTTGATGTATTTTTTTGCTCCTTCTGAAATATTTCCGTTTTTGATATCAGTAAGCGTTTCGTTGCCATTACTCGAGTCATGTCGTTTTATAAAGAAAAGTGTCATATCTTTTCCACCAAGAAGACTAATAATACCCTGAAGTTCTTTTCTTGCGTGCTGCATATCAAAGACCGCTCCACCCAATGCTGTGAACTTAGGAACTAATGCCAGTGTTTGTTTATTAAAGTGTGGCCAGTTACCGGAAGGCTGTTCAAATTCAGGATAATCATTTTCAGGCTTAACCGGATGGCTTTTGAGTTTTTCAATGTATGAGGTCGTTAACCCAACATTTTCTGCCCCCTTGATGATTATATTAAGATACCGGCGCGTCGGCAGGCAACTATCATCGATGAAGTCAGGAAGCCCAACATAAGTTTGCACTTTCACACATCCCTTCCCTGTTTCAACTTCTATTTCTATTCTATCATATCCTAAACCATAAGACTCCGCCGCATCCAGTGAAGCAAGCTGCTCATCATGGCATGTGTGTACCATACCTTCCACAAAATCTTCCGGGTTCAGAGAGGGTTCAATGTTAGCGACTCCACCCTCGTGACGAAACCAATGCTGAACATTAAACCGAAGTCGCCATCCGGGAAGAATAGTCTTCTTCGATGCAATGGGATCTACCCCTTTCGCCTTAAGCGAAATCAAATTAATGTTTGAACCATATCCAAAGTATAAAAACATATGATAGGCCTTTTGCGAAGGGAGTTTTACATTTTGCAACAAATTACATTAACCTGCGCGTTGAATAAACTTTATCCAATTGCCATAATTAATGGTCCGAATAGTATCGTCATTGTGAAAGAAAGAATTAAGCTCTTTATCTAACCAATTTTCGACCGCTTCATAAGTCGCCTGGTTTTTCTCAACAGCCGCAATGATATTGCTCTGCGTGGTAAAGTATAAAGTCAATTGCTTTTTGTTTAGCTGAATGGAATTTTTAAATTTTTCTTCAGAAATAAACTTCAAATTCTTTGTACGCAGATTTTCGTCGGTCCATGCATAATCGTTATTGCGGGGTGGCGAAGGAAATTTTTTTAGATAAACATCCGGAAACCATTTTGAGAAGTCAACATAATCTACCATTTCAGAAATAAAATGATTCTCATAGAGTATAAGCCATGAGTTGCTTTTTAAAAGCCGGTAAGCTTCGGTCAGAAATCTATCAATATCGAACCAATGAACACCCGAACTAACAGTGATCAGCTCGAAGGAATTATCTGCAAACGGTTGATGTTCCGCAGGAGCAACAGCGTAATGTATCTTGTGTGGTTGCAAGGCGAGCCTAAGCATTTCCGGTGACAGGTCTGTTCCATACACATCGGTTGCAATTTCCAAAAGCGCTTTAGTTGAAAGTCCTGTACCGCAGGCGATGTCTAATGCTTTATCAAGTTTTTTTTCAAGATGCAGAAAATCTTTGATATGCTTAATAGTATTGTTATGGAAGTCCGGTCTTCCTCTTAAATATCGCTCTGCTGCCGTTTTTGGCTCGAAGTAGTTCATGATGTGGTGATTCTGTTTTGCCACATAGCCGACGGATTAATGCACGGCAATGTGACAACAATCCGTGTTGCCAACTATAACTGAAAGTAAATCTATGGATAAATTTAGTGCAACTTAAATAAAGCAACAACTGGTGTGCTGTTATAGTTGCTTTTTATACAGCGAATTATTGGGTGAGTGTGCAGAGAGAATTCATTGAAGAAAATTCCAGTGAGAAGAATTAAAATCAGGACAAAACCGAGAGGTTCCTGAACAACAACTTAGGCCTTACTTTGCTTTTTCATTTTATTTACGATATCAAGATCGCCCATAGAAAGCGAGTCCCACCATTCATCAGAAACATCTTCAAGGCGGTATTCTGTATCAATATCGTAATCGCCATTTTTATCAATTTCGTAGAAACAATTGTTGAGGGTATCGAGCACACTGTTTACAGATTTCAGCTCTACAAAAAAGAGACGACTGACTATTTTTTTATTGACTTGTTGCTCCAGTATCTCGACTCGTTTTTCAAGGGTATTAATTTTATCATCGCGCCATGCAAGAAAGATCACGGCTATTACAATTACCAGTATAAAGGCTATAATTATTATTGTTGACATCAGCGTATTATCATCTATTCAATCGATTCAAGTTATATAATTTTCTTTAAAAGATTCCGGATACTTTCACTGTTTAAAAAAGCCTTTCATCTACATGAAAAGGCTTTAGTTTCCATCAGGGAATACATTTATCCGACCACAAGGTCAGGTCGTAATATTATAGGTTCCTTCCTGAAAGCAGGCTTGACGATTTTTTTGTCAATTACTTTAAAATACATCCAGCTTAATACCATCGACAATACCAGGCTAACTAATATCGATATTTTGGCAACATCACGAAACAATTCATCCCGGAATGCGAGCGAAGTAGTAAATATGGACATGGTAAAACCAATCCCGGCGAGAGAACCTATACCCAGCAACTGCCGGAGATTGGTGTTGGTAGGTAGCTTTGCTATCTTTAAAGATATCATGATCCTGCTAAAACTGAAAATCCCAATAGGCTTCCCGATTACCAAACCTGCAATAATACCGATACTAACAGGGCTATTAATAGCTCCTGCAAAATCGGCAGGTATGAGAATAGCAGTATTGGCCAATGCGAAAAGGGGCAATATAAAAAAGTTTACAAACCTGCTGATGGCGTGTTCAAACTTCGGCAATGTATTTACTGGTATGGTAAATGCTATCAGTACGCCTGTTATACTTGCCTCCACACCGGAGCTTAAAACCAGGTACCATAGTATAAGTGAAAGAACAATCTGCGTCATGCCTTGCTTCACTTTAAAATAATTTACAAGCCATATAAGTCCGTAAACACCCGCCCCGGCAAGTAGAAACATCCATTTTATCTGGTTGCCATAAAAAAGTGCAATAACTACTATGGCGCCTAAATCATCAATAATAGCCAATGCCATTAAAAATATCTTGAGACTTTGCGGCACTCTTTTACCAAATAAAGAAGCAATACCAATTGAAAATGCAATGTCTGTTGCAGTTGGTATTCCCCATCCATGAGCATAGCTCGTGGTAACGTTAAATGAAGAATAAATCAGCGCCGGAACAATCATTCCACCAAGTGCAGCACCAAAAGGCATAATGGCCTTCTTAATGTGCGAAAGCTCACCAATAGTAAGTTCTCTTTTTATCTCCATGCCGGCAAATAGAAAAAAGATCGCCATAAGGAAATCGTTGATCCAATGCAACGTGCTGTGAGGAAGGTGGATCGATGCCGGATAGCTTATCTCTGCATTCCATACCGCCCGGTACCATTCGCCACTTCCTGTATTGGAAAGTAACAGAGAAATAACTGTACAGGTCAACAGTAGTACCCCTATAAAACGACTGTCGGCGATAAACTCTCTTAACGGACTAATTGCTCTTCTGATAAATTTTGTCAAGGTAACGGGATTTAAAAAAATCCGGAAGCACAGATAGTATGTGCCTCCGGAAAAGTCTATTTATTAATCTACATAACCATGTACACCCATTTCAGGTATATCAAGACCAGCTTGTTCATCAGCTGCATCAGATCTCAGACCAATAGGTGTAAGCTTAATAAGCTTAAAGAAAAGGTACATCACTACAAAGACAAACACAAAGCAGGTAACTGCCCCAATCAGTTCAGCTACAAACTGTCCGCCGTCTCCGTAAAATAAACCTTTTACTGTACCGTTAACACCGTTCCATCCATCACCATAAGTACCATCTGCAAATAATCCCAATGAAAGCACTCCCCATGCACCATTTGCTCCATGAACTGCGAATGCACCTACGGGATCATCAATTTTTAATTTCTTTTCTACAAATACAGCGACCCAAATAACCAACAACCCTGCAATTGCACCGATAATTACAGCGGATAATGAATTCACAAAAGCGCAGGGAGCAGTAATTGCAACAAGACCTGCCAGCATACCATTTGCCATCATACCCGGATCCCATTTTTTGGTTGTGAGTTTCATATATAATGCGGCGAACAACGCGCCACTGGCGCTTGCCAGCATTGTGTTTACAGCAATAACAGCAATGCGAAGATCACCACCCGCTAATGTAGAACCAGGGTTAAAGCCAAACCAGCCGAAAGCAAGAATGAATGTACCGATGATAGCCATTGGAATATTGTGACCAGGTATCGTGTTAGCGGATCCATCAGCGTTATATTTACCGATGCGTGGGCCGATAACAATGGCCCCTGCCAACGCCGCTACGCCGCCTACTTCATGCACTACAGATGAACCGGCGAAATCAACATGACCATGGCCAAGACCAAAGTTTACACCTAACTGGGAGAGCCATCCGCCACCCCAAACCCAGTTACCAAACAAGGGGTATACGAACATGGAGATAAAAAATCCGAATACCACAAATGATTTGAATTTCCACCTTTCAGCCATACCACCTGTGGGGATAGTTGCTGTAGTATCCATGAACACCATTTGGAAAAGGAACAAGGTGAATACGCCTACATCGTAAACTTTGCTGTTTAAGAAATAGCCGGCAGCACCGATGATTCCAAAATCTTTACCAAACAAGTGCCAGGTTATTTCATGTTTTGCTGCGGCAACACCTCCTCCCAAAGTAGCAGGATCCAAAGCCCCTCCAAACATGAAAGCGAAACCACAAATCCAGAAGCCCAGCATACCAATACCATACACCATAAAGTTCATGGCCATAGTATGGGCTACGTTCTTCTTCTGGGTAAAGCCTGTCTCAACCATTGCAAAACCTGCCTGCATGAACATTACAAGAAATCCAGTAATGAGCGTCCACATGATGTTGATGGCTATCTTATTGTGACCTGCCTGGTCGCCAATTTCCTGTAAGGTGGGCTTGCCGGCAGTTGCGGCGGCGACATCATTTATAGTTCCGGTCTTCGTTCCTGCAGCATCCTGGGCCACTGAGGGCAAAGCTATCAGAACAAGTGCCACGAGCATTATCGGAATTAATACCCTGAGGACTCTTTTGTTAAAAAGTTTGTCAGTTAATCTCATTTTGTTAAGGTTTTTGTTGTGTGTAATAAATGTTTAGATTTTAAGAATTAGAAATGATACGTGGCAGCGAGTAACGCCGTAAATGTTGAACTGGTGCCGGTTCCATCTGTTTTTTCAAATATATTTTTCTGTGCTGCATCTAATCTTAGTTCAGGAATGATTGTCAGGTTGGAAATGCGAATGTTCGGGGATAGCGTGACATCGAATATGCTTGTACCCGTTCCGAAAACGATAGCATGATCATCGTTGAAATATTCTCCCCTGAGCGTAATTCCAAAAATTGTCGTAGGGTCCAGGTTCAGGTATACCGCTGATCCCCACCAACTGTCGGAAGTTCCCCCTTTTGGCTCGTACATTTGGACTGTGCCATTGTATCCAACGCTGAATTTATCAGTGACGGTTCCGGTAAGCACCACGTCAAATTGCGTTTTTGAAAACATGTAGTTGTAAGATCCCTGGTAGTTGAGGTAAACCTTCACTTTATCGTTTTTAGTACCTGTACTATATTGTGCTATCAGGTATTTTGGTGAAGCGGTAGTTGTAACGTTATCTGTTGCATTAGCAATACCTAACATTAAAGCGCTTTTCTTTCCTGTTGTGATTTGAGCCTTAATACCAGTATGGGAAAACGGCCCATATGAAAACATATAGTCCATGCTATAGTTGCGGTTTAAATATGCATCGGTCACTTCGTAGCCAATGTGTGTTGCCCATTTACCCAGTGTAAACGTCACTTTATCACTCACTGCATAATTTATGTATGCCTGCTTCACTGCAAAAAGAGTTGGATGGTCAGGATTAGCATAAGAAAACTCTTCGGCACGGCGGCCAAATCCGAGATCGATTGTTGCTGATGCCTTACCAAAAGAATGATCAGCACGAATACTGGCCATTCCCAATTCAAATGAATTTTGCGAATTGGTAAAACTGGTGTAATTATTAAAGTTGCTGTTGGCCGGCGGGTCGCTAAAATTGAACCTATAATATCCATCTACAGAGCCGGTAATAGTTGGGGCTGGAGAAGTAGGGGCTGGTTTTGTAGAATCTGTTTGCGCGTACGAGAAAATAAAAACCAGCATTGCCATACATACCAAGAAAATTTTCCTTAACATTGTTTTAGATTTAAAGATTAATAAATAAAGGGGTTTACTAATTAACTTTTGCCGAAGTTGATATCAGTTAAACTCCTTTACTTTTTTGGTGACATCACCAATAATTTTTACCAGGCAACGTAAGTTTTCTATTTGTTTTCCTCGCGCAAGACACTTGCGGTTCTTATCAGCTGATCGCGAATTGACCAGGGCGCAGGGTTTTGGATTTTCAGGGTACGCAATAAACTAAATAAAATTTAATAATAATCTGTTACGGGCGTATCGATTAATAATAAATTCATGTTTCATTTGTCAAACATATCGAAATTTTCCAAATTAATTCTTATTCATACAAATATTTTTTATCATTATATAATTGCAATTAACAAGTAAATACATTGATTACAAGATAATTAAATAAACAACTAACAATATTGCAATTTTTGTGTTAATAAAAATATTTATAATATAATAAATAAATTTAATGTATCAATTTATAAAACGCTTTAAACATTAATCTGCTAAAGACATTTTTAAATTATGTGTAAAATATTCTGATCTTTTGACTCGAGCAGAGAGCTGCCCATAAGATACTCGTCTACTTTTCTGGCACATTCACGTCCTTCGGAAATAGCCCATACCACCAGCGATTGTCCGCGCCGCATATCGCCGGCAGAAAATATTTTGGATATATTGGTGTGATAAGTTTTTTCGGAGGCTCTCACATTTCCACGTTCATCCAGTTCAACGTCGAGTTGCTCCAGCAGACCCTCATGCTGCGGATGTACAAACCCCATCGCCAACAAGGCAAGTTCGCACGGTATTTCCGTTTCAGTGCCGGGAATTTCGGAAAATTTTACCGGGCGTTTATCAGCAGTAAATTCCCATTCAAGGGTAACTAACTTCAATGCTTTCAGGCTTCCTTTTCCATCGCCTATGAATTCTTTTGTTGCAACTGCCCATTGCCTTTGAACGCCCTCTTCATGAGAACTTGTGGTCTTCAGCAACATTGGATACGAAGGCCATGGCATGAATGGTGTGCGCGATTCCGGTGGCGTCGGCAATAATTCAAATTGTGTAACAGACTTTGCCTTTTGCCGGTTGGAAGTTCCCACACAATCACTACCAGTGTCCCCACCACCGATCACAACCACGTTTTTACCTCGGGCTGTTATAGGTTCCGCATCTATATTTTTTCCTAAAACTCTTTTATTTTGTTGTTTTAAAAAATCCATTGCAAAATAAATTCCCTTCAGATCCCTTCCTTTTACTTCCAGATTCCTTGGAATAGTGGAGCCGCCCGCAAGAATTATTACATGAAACTCTCTCAACAGATCATTTACGCTTACGTCCGCACCTACATTGGAATTGCATTTAAAAAAGACGCCTTCTTCCTTCATGAGATCGATTCTTCTTTCAACCACCCATTTTTCAAGCTTGAAATCGGGAATGCCATATCGCAATAAGCCACCGGGTTCATCGTCTCTTTCAAAAACCGTTACCTGGTGTCCTGCATAATTCAATTGAGCCGCAGCAGCAAGTCCTGCTGGCCCTGACCCGACCACTGCAATCTTTTTGCCGGTCCTTAGGTTAGGTTTCTTTGGCTGCACGAAACCCTTATCAAAAGCAATTTCAATAATATGTCTTTCGATTTCTTCAATAGTAACAGCAGGTTGATTAATCCCTAAAACACAAGCCGTTTCGCAAGGTGCAGGACAAATTCTTCCTGTAAATTCAGGGAAATTATTTGTTGAAGTGAGAATGTCATAAGCTTCTTTCCATGCTTTGCGATATACAACGTCATTAAATTCGGGAATTACGTTTCCCAGCGGACATCCGTGATGACAAAACGGAATGCCGCAATTCATGCATCTTGCCGACTGCTGGTTTAGCTTTTCGTCCGAAAACCGCTCTATAAATTCTTTGTAATCGTTGATGCGCTCCTGCGGTGGACGCTTATGAGGCAGCTCACGCGTAAATTCTAAAAAACCGGTTGGTTTGCCCATTCAAGTAGATTAAAAAATGTAATGAAAATGTTCCTGTTCGCTATTGCACTTTTGCAGGTTGCTTTTTCTGCATAAGTGCTTTTTTGTAATCTTTTGGAAATACTTTTACAAAATTCTTCAGTTGATTTTCGAAATCATTGAGAATAAATTTGGCAACAGTGCTGCTCGTATAATTCTGGTGTTTGCCGATCATTTCGAACAAGAACTTCTCGTCTTCTTCATCAATGGCATCCAGGTCTACCATTTCAATATTGCATAGAGAGGCAAAATTGTTTTGCACATTATACACATAGGCAATACCGCCGCTCATCCCAGCAGCAAAATTTCTTCCTGTTTCGCCAAGAATGATTGCATTACCGCCAGTCATGTATTCACAACCATGGTCGCCTACACCTTCCACTACAACATTGGCTCCTGAATTACGAACGCAAAACCGCTCGCCCGCTTTACCCCTTATAAATGCTTCGCCGGAAGTAGCTCCATAGAATGCAACATTACCAATGATGATATTTTTTTCGGCAATGAAACCCGCATTTTTCGGCGGATACACGATCAACCTCGCGCCACTGAGCCCCTTGCCAAAATAGTCATTGGCATCACCCTCTAACTCCAGGGTTACCCCATGGGTATTGAATGCAGCAAAACTCTGTCCTGCTGTTCCGGTAAATTTGAAATGAATTGTATCATCGGGCAAACCTTCTGCCTTATATTTTTTCGATATCTCATTGGATAGAATGGTTCCGATAGTTCTGTCTGTATTATGAACTTTGAAACTTGCTGCAACTTTTGCGCCTTGGTCCAGGGCCGGTTCTGCTGCTTTTAATAATCTCCAGTCTAACACTCCGAGCAACCCGTGATCCTGCTCTTCCGATTTATACAAGCCTGTGAATTTGGACGCAGGTTCTTTATATAAAACAGGGGACAGATCGAGTTTGGAATATTTTGGATGGTCAACATTTTCCATCCTCTCCAGACAATCTACCTGTCCTACCATTTCATTAATAGTACGGAAACCAAGCTCTGCCATTATTTCTCTCAATTCTTCCGTAAGGAATTTGAACAGGTTTACAACATGATCCGCATTTCCGCTAAAGCGCTTGCGCAATTCCGGATCTTGAGTAGCCACGCCTACCGGGCAGGTATTTAAATGACATTTCCGCATCATAATACAACCTTCAGTTACCAGAGCTGCGGTTGCCACACCCCACTCTTCTGCTCCAAGCAACGTTGCAATAGCAATATCACGGCCGGTCTTTAACTGCCCATCCGTTTGCAGCACAACACGACTGCGCAATTTATTCTTCACCAACGTCTGATGGGATTCTGCCAAACCAAGTTCCCACGGCAAGCCCGCATGTTTAATAGAACTAATCGGAGACGCACCGGTGCCTCCGTCGTGACCTGAGATCAGGATCACGTCGGCTTTTGCTTTCGCAACACCTGCTGCAATGGTACCTACGCCGGCTTTCGAAACCAGCTTCACATTTATCCTTGCATTTCTGTTGGCATTTTTCAAATCAAAGATCAATTGAGCCAGGTCTTCTATTGAATAAATATCATGATGTGGCGGTGGAGAAATTAATCCAACACCCGCTGTAGAGTGACGCACTCTTCCAATCCATTCATCTACTTTGTGGCCGGGTAACTGGCCACCTTCGCCCGGCTTTGCGCCCTGCGCCATTTTTATTTGCAATTCATCTGCCTCGGTCAGATATTCACTCGTTACACCAAAACGTGCAGAAGCAACTTGTTTTATTGCACTTCTCATTGAATCGCCATTGGCCATGGGCTTATACCTGATCTCATCCTCGCCCCCTTCACCGGTATTGCTTTTGCCACCGAGCCGGTTCATGGCAATCGCTAACGTGGTATGAGCTTCCCACGAAATGGAACCAAAAGACATTGCGCCTGTTGCAAAGCGTTTGTAAATATTTTCTACAGGTTCTACTTCATCAATCGAAATCGGCTGACGCGTTTTTTTAAATTGAAACAAACTTCTCAGCGTCGCCGCTTTTTCGGTTTGATCATTTACCAGCTTAGAATATTTTTTAAAGATGGAATAATCATTCATTCTGGTAGCGTACTGCAATAAATGAATCGTTTGCGGATTAAATAAATGGAATTCGCCTTTGCGTTTCCATTGATAAATTCCTCCTGGAGTGAGCCTGTCAACAGGAATGCTTTTCCTGCTAAATGAAAAGAAATGCTTGGCGAGAGTCTCGCGCGCTATCTCATCAAGCCCCATCCCTTCTATCCGGGAAGTAGCACCTGTGAAATATTTGTCGATAACCAATTTGTTAATTCCTATTATTTCAAAAATCTGCGCCCCCTGGTACGACTGCAATGTGGAGATACCCATCTTTGAGAATACCTTCAGCAAGCCCTCATTTACTGCTTTTACATAATTTTTTACCAATGCACTTGCATCAAGATCGGTTTGTAACTGGTCTGAAAGTTTCATATCGCGAATGGTAGACAATGCCAAATATGGATTAATTGCCGTAGCGCCAAAGCCAATCAGGCACGCAAAATGATGAACTTCCCAAACATCACCTGCTTCCACAACCAAACCTACCTGCCCACGCAGGCCCTTTCTGATCAAATGATGATGAACGGCAGACACAGCCAATAAAGACGGGATAGCAGCATGTTCTGAATCTATTGCCCTGTCTGATAAAATCAATACTTCAAATCCATCCATTACGGCATCTACTGCATACCTGCACAATCTTTCGATTCCACGTTGTAACGATCCGGGCTTACCGTCTGCCATAAAGTACGTCTGCAACGTTTTTGCCTGGAAAATACCAGTGTCAATGCTTCTTATTTTTTCCAGGTCATGGTTAGACAATACCGGATGCTTCAATGCAACACAATGACAGGAAAGAGGGTCTTCCTGTAATAAGCTTCCGTTATTACCCACAAATGTTGCCAAAGACATCACCAATCTTTCCCTGATCGGATCAATCGGTGGATTCGTTACCTGTGCAAAGAGTTGTTTGAAATAACTGCTCAAGTGTTGTGGTTCATCGCTGAGAACGGCCAAAGGAACATCACTACCCATAGAACCAATAGGCTCCTTTCCTGTTAAAGCCATTGGGGTAATTATCATTTCCAGGTCTTCAGTTGTATACCCAAATGCCTTCTGATATTTAAAAACCTGTTGATGTTCCAGGTGGGTAAACATGACTCTCGGCTCAGGCAATTCTTCGAGCCTGATTTTATATTTATTCAGCCATTCACTGTAAGGACGTTGAGTACAAATTTTATTTTTGATTTCTTTATCACTGATGATTCTTCCCTCTTCCAGATCTACCACAAACATTTTACCTGCCTGTAATCTTCCTTTTTCTTTAATGATTTTCGGATCTACCGGAAGTACACCTGCTTCAGATGCCATTATTACACGATCATCTTCTGTTACGCAATACCGTGAGGGACGCAATCCATTCCTGTCTAAAGTAGCGCCAATTATCTTTCCATCGGTAAAAGAGATCGATGCAGGTCCATCCCATGGTTCCATAAAGGAAGCATGAAATTCATAAAATGCTTTTTTGACCGGGTCCATTTGATCGTTGCCATCCCATGCCTCGGGAATCAGCATCATCATTACATGCGGTAAAGAACGTCCACTCAGTGTAAGCAGTTCGATCATGTTATCCAAACTGGCGGAATCCGACTGTCCTTCTTCTACCACAGGCAAGATCATTTCCAATTCTTCCTTTGTGAAGTATTCGGAAACGAAACTCTTTTCACTGGTGCGAAGCCAATTCACATTTCCCTGTAGCGTGTTTATTTCTCCATTGTGTGCTATATAACGAAATGGCTGCGCCAGTTTCCATGAGGGAAAAGTATTCGTCGCAAAACGGGAATGAATTAAACCAAATGCGGAAAGAATTTTTTTATTACTCAGATCGGGAAAATATTGACGAACCTGGTTACTGGTAAGCTGACCTTTATAAATTACCGTTTTATAAGAAAGGGATGCAACATAAAATCCTATTGCATCTTTGCGAACAGTATTGCTTATAGTCTGAGAAGCATAGTTTCTCAGTACGAATAATTTTCTTTCGAATTCATCGGGATTAGTAATGTGATCGGGGCAGGCAATAAATACCTGCTCCATTTCCGGCTCCACCGAAAGCGCCGTGGGACCTATACCGTCAGTATTTACAGGTACCCTGCGATAACCCATTATTTCAAGACCGAGCGTTTCTGCAGACCTGTTGAAGATGTCGCGACATTCCTCCCGTAGCCTGATTTCTTTAGGAAAAAATAAAACGCCCACTCCGTATTTGCCGTAGGGCGGTAAATGAACCCCAAGTTTTATACACTCATCAAAGAAAAATTCGTGAGGCATTTGAATGAGAATACCTGCTCCATCGCCTGTATTATTCTCGCATCCGCATGCACCACGGTGTTCCATGTTTTCCAAAATGGTCAGCGCATCGGAAATTATCTGGTGGCTCTTATTATTTTTAATATTCGCCACAAACCCGATTCCACACGCATCGTGCTCATAATCCGACCTGTATAAACCTACATTGGCCATATTTACTTTTAAATATTTTAAATTTAGAGAACCGGTTTTTTAATATCGTTCAAAATGAGTTTTCTACTTTTAAATAATATCCACAATTATTATAAAAAACCCGGAAACGGAAGCTTCCGAAATTATTCTTAACCAACGGCTATGTGAAAACAAAAATGATATGGTTCTACAATCTCCAAGTCGTTTGAAATTTGCAAAAACCACGATGGCAAAGGACTTCACGGGATAAGTTCTACAATCTCCAAAGCACTATATACAAACGTAGCCCGCTATCTAAATTTACACCAAAATGTGAATAAATTGTTGATTTTAAATCAGGCAATTAGCAAGGAAGTCATGGTTAATGAACCAGCAACCAGCTTATCGTTAAAAAAGTAAGTCTCTTCTTTGTTTCCCTGGAGCCCAAGCGTGTATAGCAAAGGAAAATAATGATCAGGGGTCGGAACAGCAAGTTTGGCGGCTGCACTTAGATCCTGATATTCGATAAGTGCCTTATGATCCCGTGCATTTATCCTTTTTTTAAATATCTCATTCATCTCTGCAGCCCATGCAAATCCGAAGTTTTCATCAATCTTGTCAAAAGCAAGCAGGCGAAGATTGTGTACCATATTGCCGCTGCCCAATATCAAAACACCTTTTCGTCTTAATGCACCAAGTTCTTTCCCAAGTTCATAATGATATTGCGCGCCCTTTGTATAGTCGATACTGAGTTGCAAAACGGGAATTGTTGGATCAGGATACATCCGTCTCACTACAGTCCACGCTCCATGATCCAGGCCCCAATCATGCGCCAGACCTACATTTGTTGATTGCACCAATGAGGCAGTTTCCTGCGCAAGAGCCGGGTTTCCGGGAGCGGGATATTGAATTTCATACAATTCTTGGGGAAATCCTCCAAAATCATGAATTGTTTCCGGAAAATCCATGGCGGTGATTTTTGTGCCTGCCGTAAGCCAATGCGCTGATATAACCAAGACGGCCTGCGGCACGGGAATTATTTTTGCCACCTCAGTCCATTTATCACTGAACTCATTATGCTCAATCCCATTCATCGGCGAACCATGACCAATAAATAAAGCAGGCATCAATTGATCCTGCTTTCTTAAATCCTCAGAAAAATTTTTCAAGTCTGATAGAGTCATCATGATGTTTGCATCTGCAGTTTGGATGAAGTTACTGCATCCTTTTTTACAACTACAGAATCAATACTTGCTTTGCCGCCGCCCGCAATTAAATTGATTACAACCAGGCCAAACAACAAAACAAAGTATTCAAGACCCTCTCCTCTTCCTGCATTCATGCCCCAGTTCATAAAAAATCCATTACCAAAGGTGTGAACAGAAAAAACTACACCCAGGAAATTAACAAGCATCCCGAATGCCGCGATACGTGTAAAAAATCCCAATATTAAAAATATTGCCCCGAAGAATTCAATTAAGATAACCAATAGCCCAATAATCCATGGCAAATGCATGGCTCCGGTTAAAAATCCCATCGTGCCATTGAATCCATATCCACCAAACCATCCGAATAATTTTTGTGCACCGTGAGGAAAAATGGTGATTCCAACAGCCAGCCTTGATATCAGCGCGAGCCAGTTATCGTTGTTTGTCGAAAGTATTTTTTTCATTGTAAATTATTTGAAAGTTGATAAAATCATTATTGCAAAACAAAAAGTTTTTCCTTTTCTCTTCTCACTTTAGGAAGATTTACGAGCCAGTCTTTTTCATATTCACGATATCCAAGTGGCAGAAGCGTCAGGCTTTTTAATCCTTTTTCTTTTAAGTGTAACAATCCATCCAAAGCTTCACTATTGAAGCCTTCCATTGGTGTGGCGTCTACGTGTAATTCCGCTGCAGCTGCGATACCTGTAGCAAACGCAATATAGGCTTGCCTTGCAGCCCATTGAAAGTTTTCCTCGTCTGACCTGTCAGTACCCTTAATAATTTTATTTTTAAAATCTACGAGTGATGCTTCCGGCACGTTTCGTGTTTTCGCAACAAGATCAATGTATGCGTCTATACGCGCGGAAGAAATTTTATCCCACGCAGCAAATACCAACACATGGGAGGCATCTACTACCTGACGCTGGTTATTTGCAATTGATAACATTTTTTGTTTTATGCCAGGATCAGCAATCACCAACACGGTGTAAGGTTGCAATCCAACAGATGACGGAGCGAGGCGAATAGCATGCAATATTTTTTCAATCGTTTCTTCAGGAACTTTTTTGCCATTCATCTTTTTCGTAGCATACCGCCACTGCAATGCATTTAATAATTCCATAGTTCAAATTTTTACAACAAATTTATCATCGGATTACGCCGATATCCATTGAGGTGAGATAAGAAATAACGTTGACATATGTCAACCGTTTGTAATAGATTTTTTTGGAGACAAAATTTGCTGACATCCTGATAACCCGAAATTATTGATGACAAAGGATTTAAAAGCGTTTGCCATTAAAGAAGCCCGATAATTTATTTGATTAAATTTTTTGTTGAAAATTTTTTTCAATTTTTTAAATCCTATACCCTACTTTTGCGGTAGACTAATAGAATAAAAGTGTTATGAATTCGTTTTATTTATCGTTGCATATGTGTTTCACTACTTATTCTGAGCGCTCTTCCTGCTAAGCTCCGGATTCGTAACATGGCATTGACTTATCAACATATATATTTCACAATACCAGGATGATTCAATCATTAAAAGACAAAATATCGCCAATAGAAGACGCTGCCGGTTCTCTGAGCATCGATGAAGTATTGTCTTTTTTGGCAAAACAGTTTCCAGGCAAAGTAGTATTCTCAACCAGCTTTAGTTTTGAAGACCAGGCCATATCTCATTTTATATTAAGTAACAAATTACCTATCAGGATTTTTACGTTGGATACGGGCCGTTTGTTTCCCGAAACTTATTCGGTATGGAGATCAACCAATGAGAAATATAACACGCGGATTCACGCCTATTATCCAGATACTTTAATGCTTGAAGATTTTGTATCGCAGAAAGGTCCGAATGCATTTTATGAATCTGTTGAAAACAGGAAAGAATGTTGCCGTATCAGGAAGGTAGTACCTTTGAAAAGGGCTTTACAGGAGAATGAAATTTGGATAACCGGCCTTCGTGCAGAACATTCTGCAGACAGGCACAACATGCTGCAGGTAGAATGGGATGGAACGAATAATATTATAAAATATCACCCGCTGCTGTACTGGACAACCGAAGAAGTAAAGCAATTTATTAATAAAAATAATATCCCTTACAATCCTTTACACGATAAGGGATTTGTAAGTATCGGATGTGCACCTTGTACACGGGCAATCAGGCCAGGAGAGGATTTCCGGGCCGGGCGCTGGTGGTGGGAAGATAACAGTAAAAAAGAATGCGGCCTCCATATACATCAACAGGTGCCCGTAGATGAAATTAAATCATGACATGAGCAGGTATCATTTAGATTATTTGGAACAATTGGAGTCGGAAGCTATTCACATTATGCGTGAAGTTGCCGGACAATTTGAGCATCCCGGATTGCTGTTTTCCGGTGGAAAAGATTCTATTACACTCGTTCATCTTGCATTAAAAGCATTTCGTCCTGGTAAATTTCCATTCCCTTTAGTTCATATTGATACCGGTCATAATTTTCCCGAAGCATTACAGTTTCGCGATAATTTGGTAAAACAAATTGACGAAAAGCTAATAATTGGAAACGTTGAGCAGACTATTAAAGAAAAAAATCTTACGGAGCCCAAAGGAAAATTTCCCAGCCGGAATGCTTTGCAAACCTACACGCTGCTTGATATAATTGAAGAATACAGATTTGATGCATTGATTGGCGGCGCAAGAAGGGATGAAGAAAAAGCAAGAGCGAAAGAAAGGATTTTTTCTGTACGTGATGAATTTGGTCAATGGGATCCTAAATTACAACGCCCGGAACTGTGGAATATTTACAATGGTAAAATTCATAAAGGAGAAAACGTTCGCGTGTTCCCGATCAGCAACTGGACTGAACTGGATATCTGGAATTACATCAAAAGGGAAAATATCTCCCTACCTCCTATTTACTTCTCTCACGAAAGAAAAGTAATTGAACACGAAGGGCAATTGGTAGCTGTTTCAGAATTTACAAAACCAGATGAGACAGATGTCGTTTCGGTAAAAAAAGTTCGTTATCGCACCGTTGGTGATATGACATGCACCGCCGCAGTGGAATCGAACGCTTTGGCAATTGATGATATAATAAAGGAGATTGTCGCCACCAATACCAGCGAGCGCGGTGAAACAAGAATTGATGATAAAGTATCAGAAGCTGCAATGGAAGACAGGAAGAAAACAGGATATTTTTAGCCCCCATCCCTAAGGGGAGTAAGGCAACTAACATATATTAATTTAAAATTCTCCTTTAGGGGACAGGGATTATGGACATCTTAAGATTTATAACAGCAGGCAGCGTTGACGATGGCAAAAGCACATTGATCGGAAGATTACTGTACGACAGCAAGTCTATCCTCGCAGACCAACTTGCGGCTATTGAGAAGCAAAGCAAAAATAAGAATGCAGGTGAAATAGACCTGGCATTGCTTACGGATGGGCTACGTGCAGAACGTGAACAGGGAATTACTATCGATGTTGCATATAAGTATTTTTCGACGCCGAAGAGAAAATTTATTATCGCTGATGCGCCAGGCCATATTCAGTACACTCGCAACATGGTTACCGGCGCTTCCAATGCACAACTTGCTATCATTTTGATCGATGCAAGAAATGGTGTAGTGGAACAGACCCGCCGGCATTCCGCAATTGCTTCATTGCTAAACATACCACACATTGTTGTAGCCATTAACAAAATGGATCTTGTAAACAATTCCCGGGATATATACAACAACATTGTTATAGACTACCAGCAGGTAGCGTCATCGCTCGGATTGAAAGATGTAAAATACATTCCGATCAGTGCGCTCAAAGGTGATAACATTGTCGATAAATCAAAAAGCTATCCCTGGTATGATGGCGAACCATTATTGCATTATCTCGAAAACATCGAACTCGATTCTGATATTAATCTCGCTGACGGAAGATTTTCTGTGCAATATGTTGTCCGCCCCCAAACTGATAAGTTGCACGATTACAGGGGTTATGCAGGAAAGATCATTAGTGGTATTTACAGAAAAGGTGATGAAGTAATTGTACTTCCATCGGGAATGGAAACAAAAATAAAAGGTATTGAAATTAACGGGGCTGAAACCAACGAGGTCTTTGCGCAACAAAGCGTAATTCTTCATCTCGAAGATGATGTCGATGTGAGTCGTGGTGACATGATCGTACCCATAACCAATCAACCTATGCTCTCGAATGAATTTGATGCGATGCTTTGCTGGATGGATCAAAAACCACTGAAGTCCGGCAATAAATATTTATTACAAATCAACAGCAGGCTGGTAAAAAGTGTAGTGAAGGAAATTGAATATAAACTGGAGGTAAATTCACTAACCAAAACCGAAGCTCCCGAAAAAGTAGCGTTGAATGACATCGTTCGCGTGAAGATAAGAACAGCTACCCCAATCGCATTTGATTCATATAAAAGTTTGCGGCAAAACGGAGGAGCCATTCTTATAGACGAAACAAGTTGCGTGACAGTGGGTGCATGCATGATCGAATAAATTTTTTTATACTTATTTCCTACTAAAAAAGTAGACTAATAATGAATAGTGATTTCAAAAAGGGAAAGTTGATTATCATCGGCGCAGGCCCGGGCGATCCTGAATTACTAACGGTAAAGGCTATGCGATATTTAGCATCTGCTGAAATAGTACTTACCGACAGACTGGTAAGTGATGAAATCTTAAAAAACTTTGTAAACAATCATGCAGAGATCGTTTACGTAGGCAAACAATGCAGCAAAGGTATTTCAACGCCCCAGCAAACCATAAATGAACTAATCGTTCATTATTGCCTTCTTAATAAAAAAGTAGTGAGGCTAAAAGGCGGTGATGTTTCAATTTTCTCTAACATCACAGACGAACTTGACGCCGCTATTGCTAATGGCATCGAATACGAAATTGTTCCCGGCATTACGGCAGCAGTGGGGGCGGCGGCCCATGCAGGCATTCCACTCACCGCAAGAGGTCACGCTACATCGGTGCGTTTCCTCACCTATTACAAATCGGATATCGTGAGCGATGACTATTGGAAAGAATTGTCGGCGACAAATGATACCCTGGTCTTTTACATGTCATCTGAAACAATAGATATGGTTGTCGAGAAATTAACGTCTCATAATATCCATGAAGATAAGCTGATGGCTGTAGTAGAGCAGGCCACTACTCCGCTACAAAATGTACACGTGCATAATTTATATGATTACAAAAATAAATTCAAAGGCAAAAAATACATGTCACCATCGCTCATCATCATTGGCAAAGTAGTGTCACTGCATGAACGATTTGCATGGCTTGCAAACAACAGTTCTATTGAATATTATTTTAAGCCAATAACGAAAGAAATGACTTCAATAAATAACTCCGAAAATTTACAGAATGCTGGTTGAAAATAAACTGAACGTCTTGCAGGAATTTATCAATAATCTTACCGACGAAGAGTTGGTTTGGGTAAATGGTTATTTGAATGGTATCGTATCTGCAAAACATACCAATGCTGTTCCCGGAAATAAAAATGCAGCTCTCAAGATCACCATTGCCTATGGCACTGAAACAGGCAATTCGAAAAAGCTGGCAACAGAATTTGCCGCAAAGGCAAAAAAACATGGTATTCACGCAAAAGTGCAAAGCATGGATCAATACCGGCTGAACGATCTTTCAAAGGAGGAATATTTCCTCGCTATATTAAGTACGCACGGAGATGGAGAACCGCCAGCCGCTGCGAGAAAGTTTTACGATCATGTGCATAGCAACGGATTTCGCCTCGACAAATTAAAATACAGTGTGCTTGCACTGGGTGATACTTCATATCCTCTTTTTTGCAAGGCAGGTGAAGATGTGGATATCCAATTAAATAGCCTCGGCGGGCATCGTTTACATCCGCTCCAAAAATGTGATGTGGACTATGAAGCAGATGCATCAGACTGGTTCGAATCTATTTGCAAAATATTGAGCAAAACGCAACCTGGTGAGTCTACCCCCCCGGTAGCTAAACCAATTATGAAAAAGCCTTCCGGCAGAACATTATATGAAAGCAAAGTACTTAACCACATCAACCTGAATGACCGTGGAAGTACTAAAGAGACATATCATATTGAACTGGAAGCCGAAGAGGTTCCGTATACTCCTGGCGATTCCATTGGCATCGTTCCGGAAAACGATCCTCTCGTTGTGGCCGATATTATCTCACGGTCAGGCATAGACGAAAACACTACCCTGCATCATAGGGACGAGTTGTACACAGTAGCAGAATTGTTGCACAAAAAACTTAACATTGTTTACCTACCCGAAAGAGTGGTAAAAAAATATGCATCAATATGCGGAATTGAATTTGAGCACAGGCGTTTTGACCTGATTGAATTGCTGACAAAATATCCGCTCAAAGATACCAGCCAGTTTATGGAAGTAGTCAAAGTGCTTGAACCCATCACGCCAAGATTGTATTCAATATCCTCTTCTCCGGAGGCTCATTCCGGGGAGATCCACATCACCGTGGCAAGAAACACATTTAGTGTAAATAATGAAAAGAAAACGGGCCTTGCTTCTAATTTCCTATCGGCATTTGAAACCGGTGAATCTTTACAATATTATGTTCATCCAAATCATTGTTTCCGTTTGCCGGAACCGGATAAAAATATCATATTGATAGGTCCGGGTACCGGCATTGCTCCTTTCCGCGCATTCATTGCTGAACGCGATGCAACAGGCGCCACAGGGAAGACATGGCTATTCTTTGGCGAGCAACATTTCGTTACTGACTTTTTATACCAAAGCGAAATACAAAACTGGTTTGAAACCGGAGCGCTCACCAAAGTCTCAACTGCCTTTTCACGAGACCAAGAAGAAAAAATTTATGTACAGCATAAAATGCTGCAACAAGGCGCAGAATTTTTTGAATGGCTTGAAACCGGCGCATATGTGTATGTATGTGGTACAAAAGAACCAATGAGTGCAGACGTAGAAAAGATGATAGTGCATATTGTGGAAAAATTTGGCGATCGCACGCAAGAGGAAGCGGCAAAATATTTAGATAACCTGAAAGAAGACGGCAGGTACATAACAGACGTGTATTAACCTAAAAACTTCGGAAACGAATGAACGAAAATTTATCACCTATCGAAAAGATGAAAACCGAAAGCAACGGCCTTCGGGGAACAATAGAAGAAAGCCTTCACGATGAACTCACCGGTTCTCTGCGTGAAGATGATCAGTCGCTGATAAAATTCCACGGTATGTACCAGCAGGATGACCGCGACCGCCGTGATGAACGTGCCAAAAAGAAATTAGAAAGACTGTATTCGTTCATGATAAGATTGCGACTCCCGGGAGGTTTTTTGACTCCGCAGCAGTGGATTGCAGTAAATGAAATTGCCGGCGGAAATTCAACAGGAGTGATTAAAATCACTACCCGGCAAACAATCCAGTTGCATGGCATTCTGAAATCAAAAATAAAACCAACCATTCAACAGTTTAACCAGGCGAAACTGGATTCTATTGCCACCTGTGGCGACATCAATAGAAATATATTATGCAGCGCACATCCCAAACAGTCACGCATACACGAAGAAATATTTTCATATGCTGATAAGATCAGCGTACTGTTGATGCCCAAGACACGTGCGTATTATGAAATTTGGCTGGATGAAGAAAAGATCGCAGACAAAAGAGATGAAGAAGATCCTTTATACCAGGACAGGTATTTGCCGCGTAAATTCAAAATAGCGATTGCTATCCCTCCAAACAACGACATTGATGTTTTTACCAACGATATTGGCCTTATCGCAATTATTGAAAAAAGTAAACTCATTGGCTTCAATATTGCCGTTGGAGGCGGGCTCTCCACTACGCATGGCAATCCACAGACTTATGCAAGGCTTGGAACTGTGATTGGTTTTGCAGATTCAGAAGAAAAGACTTTAAAAGCAGTTTACGAAATACTTATTCTGCAAAGAGATTTTGGCGACAGGAGCGACCGAAAGCAGGCCCGATTAAAATATACAGTGGATAGACTGGGGGTTGAAAGATTTAAGGAAGAACTTGGGAAGCGATTAGGCTTTCAACTTCTGCCTGAAAGGCCTTATGCATTCAATGACAGAACCGATTATTATGGCTGGCAAAAGAACCACGAGGATAAATGGTATTATACTCCATATATCGAGAACGGTCGTGTGTTAGATAATGATAAGGTCGCTTTGAAATCTGCATTACTGGAAGTTGCCAAAACCGGGAAAGCAAATTTTCGTTTCACCGGTAATCAGAATTTAATCATTAGCGATATCCCTGAAGAAAATAAAAATGAGATAAACGATATTCTCGCAAAGTATAAGATATCAGATCACACAAACGCAGCATCTGCTATCAGAAAAAACTCCATGGCATGTGTTTCGCTGCCCACCTGCCCTTTGGCGCTTGCTGAAGCACAAAGATATATGCCTTCTTTACTTGACAAGATAGAGGCGCTGCTGGAAAAAAATGATTTACAGCATGAAAATATTATCATTCGAATGACCGGTTGTCCTAATGGCTGTGCACGATCTTATAATGCGGAAATTGGATTTGTAGGAACGGCTCCCGGCAAATACAACCTTCATTTAGGCGGCGATCATACAGGGCTGCGATTAAACAGGATTTACAGGGAAAATTTAGAGGAAGCCGAAATTCTGGAAGAATTGGATAGTAAATTCTCTGAATTTAAAAAAGAAAGAAAGCCCGCCGAATCATTTGGAGATTACTCATTCAGAAAATATTTTTAGCAAAACATGAAACTGCGTTTAAGCGTTACCATTATATCTATCACTACGTGGTTTTCTGTAGATGCACAGAAGATGGTAAAGCATTATAATATTCTCTGGGCTTCTTATGTCAACAATATTCAGCTTAACACCAAATGGTCGGTTACTTCAGATGTGCAGGTCCGCACGACAAACTGGGCGAATCAATGGCTGCTCTATGCCATAAGGACAAGCATGAACTATTCATTCAATACAAAATTGACCACCGGCGCAGGGTTTGCTCTCTTCAAAAATGCAGTTTATAATAAAACAGATTTACTGTTTTTTAAAAATGAGTGGCGCCCTTGGCAGGAACTGGCTTATGTTACTGAGTTCCAAAAGAGTATTATTCTTTCTCAGCGCATACGGACTGAAGAACGATTTCAACAACTAACTGTTAACAATAAAAGAACTTTAGATTATCAATTCATTTTCAGATTTAGATACCGGTTTAATTTTCTCTTTCCCGTTACGAAAACACTTGGTGTTATGACGGGCGATGAAATTTTTGTGAATCCCGGATGCATCGGCAATTCAAGCTTTTTCGATCAAAATCGAACGTTCGCCGGAGTGAGCATAAAAATAGATGCCGGGAGTACGTTTGAAGCACAATATATTAAAATATACCAGTGGCGGAATAATACATCAGTTTTGGAAGATCAGAATGCGATAAGATTGAATTATATCCAGAAATTTAGTCCCGGTAAACACAGCCATCAAAATCCCATTAATGAGTGAAACAACAATAAAAACCGACAATCAATTATTTCCTGTTTTTCTAAAAATAGAAAACCTGCATATATTGATCATTGGCGGCGGAAATGTGGCCCTGGAAAAGTTAAATGCCGTTTTGCAAAACTGTCCGACAACTCCTGTGCATATTGTTGGCATCACGATTCAAGAAAAAATATATCAGCTTGCGGGAGAATTTTTAAATATAAAAATTGATGACAGAACCTACAGCCTCGATGACTTTGACAAGTGTGATATTGTAATTGCGGCAGTGAATAACGAGGAAACAAGTAAACAAATACGCGATGATGCCCACAGTAAAAGTAAATTGGTAAATGTTGCCGATAAACCGGAGTTGTGTGATTTTTATTTAAGTTCTGTCGTAAAAAAAGGTGATCTGAAAATTGCCATTTCAACCAATGGCAAATCGCCCACGATTGCCAAACGACTGAAAGAGCAACTGAATGAAATAATGCCCGATGAGATCGATAATGTGTTACAAAACATGCACTCCATACGGAATGAATTCCAGGGAGATTTTACTTCGAAAGTAAAGCACCTGAATAACATTACCAGTGTACTCGCTGCAAAAAGCATTGATCAAAAAGTAAACGGAAAACAGACTACAAAGCAATGGCAGAAGATTGTGGGATGGTGCCTGTTGGCTTTTTTCTTCATGATATTAGGACATACCATTTTATCTTTTGTGCCTTTTCATAAATTGATGGAGAATTTTAAAACTATTCCGGATTATGTTCAGGTAAAAACTTTTTCAATTATGCTCATTACCGGTTTTATCGCACAAATGGTGGATGGATCGCTGGGGATGGGCTATGGTACTATATCCACTACATTCTTATTGGCGAATGGAGTAAGTCCTGCCATTGTGAGCAGCCGCGTACATTCGGCAAGGGTTTTTTCCAGTGGTGTTTCCGGCTACAGTCATCATCGCTTTGGTAATATAAATAAGAAATTATTTAAAAGCCTTGTGTTGCCCGGCATCATCGGGGCCGTAACGGGCGCCACACTCGCAGTTTTCGCGCAGAAATATTCAGACTATATTCGGATACCGCTTTCACTTTATACATTGTATCTCGGCTATTTCATTTTAAGAAAAGCATTTAAGAAAAAACAAAACAAACCGGGCAAAGTAAAAAGAGCCGGATGGCTGGCAACCATTGGCGGATTCACGGATTCATTTGCCGGTGGCGGCTGGGGTACATTAGTTACGAGCACATTGGTTTCAAAAAGAAAGAGTCCCCGTTATGTAATTGGTTCGGTTTGCCTTGCAGAATTTTTTGTGGTGCTGTGCAGCTCTCTGACTTTTTTTATTTTGCTAAGAAGCCTACCCTTTTTTGACATAGCTGGTCTTATTATAGGCGGTTTACTTGCTGCACCTATTGCTGCGAGGCTCGTAGGAAAAATCCCTATAAAGAGAATGTTTATTGCTATCGGCGCTTTGGTAATCATTACAAGCTGCATCACACTTTGGAAGGTGCTTCTACCTGTTATTCATTAAGCATTCGCGGGGGATTTCCTTTCAAATAAAATTTGATTACGTTCGTTATTTGCCGATGACAGCAACAATTTTCATTGTTATGTTGTCAAAATTTCATGAAAAGTTGTTTTAGGTAATCTTCTTAAACATTAATTTTACACGCATCCGCTTAAATTGCTATGAAACTTCTGCTTTGTTTCCCCCTTATATTGTTTTATGTATTTGCAAATACCGCATTTGCTCAAAACAATAAAGGAATCATAAGAGGTAAAGTGGTGGCAGCGGATGGCACTCCTTCTTATGTTACAATTTCATTGAAAAAAGATTCGAAATCGACAGTCACGGATAATGAAGGAAGCTTTTCTTTGATCAACCTGCCGGCAATTAATGACACAATAGAAATATCCTCTGTCGGCGCCAGGCCATTATCTATCCCGGTTACACTCAGCAATAATGAAATACTGGATTTGGGCACCATTCATCAGGAATTTTCATACGCCGCATTACAAAATATCGAGATCAGCAGCTATAATAATAAATCCTATAAAAGCGAATATTCTTTTTTTACCACAAAAACCCAAACGCCCTTCTTAGATATACCGCAATCCGTTTCGTCCATCACGAAAGAAGTGATAGCAGATAAAATGCAATATAGCTTGAAAGATGTTGCCAGTGACGCAGCAGGAATAACCAATTACTCAGGATACGATGAATATACCATCCGTGGTTTCAAAGCAGAAAATGCCAGATTGATAAATGGATTGCGTGGATATAATTCGTCTTACATTAGCCCGTTGTTGGTTAATGTTGACAGGATCGAAATTATCAAAGGTCCTTCGGCAACATTATATGGTAATTCAGATCCCGGTGGAACCATTAATCTTGTAACCAAAAAGCCGTTGGCTCAAAACATTGCTGAAATAAGCATTTCTGGTGGCACATGGAACCATTACCGTGCAGAAGCAGATGTAACCGGGCCTGTTAATAAAAATAAAACATTTTTATACCGGTTGAATGCAGGCTATGACAATACCAATTCTTTCCGGAATGAGATGTTTGCAAAGTCTTACGAAGTGTCACCGTCTTTTTCTTTTATACCAAATGATAAGTTTAAGCTGAACGTAGATATTTCTTTATCACACACCAATACTGTTCTTGATCGCGGGCAGCCAGGTTTTGAAAATGATCTTTCTTTACACTCAACACCAATCAGTCTTTCGGTGTCGCAGCCTGGAGATTATCTGCACGAAACTGATCTTGCAACAAACGTTTTATTATCATACAAATTCAATAAACATATCAGCTTCAACAGCGGTTATCTAAACTATGTTACCAAACAGGCTGCACATGAGCACGGATTACAGAGTTATAAATCACCAGATTCTGTGAACCTCTATTTTTCTGAATGGAGCTACAATACCGTCACCAATACTTTCACCAACTATTTCACTTTTCATTTTAATACCGGAAAATTGGCACATCAACTGCTTGCTGGTTTTGACTACATAAAAAGCAGCGTAGAGCTGGATCAACAATATTTTGAAAATCCTTCATTCGGGATCGGCGCCGGCATCGTTGGAACGTTTAGTTTGAAAAATCCGTTATATCAGAAAAGAGATATCGGCACTTATAAATTGTCGGACTATGATTCGGATGCTACCAACGTAGACGCCACTATTTATGGTACGGGTGGCGGATATATACAAGACCAGGTTAGTGTTAATAAATGGAAAATTTTAGCAGGCGTTCGGGAAGAGTTATATCGCTCTGATGAAGACGAAGACAGCGTCCCCGACACAGCGGAAAATGTATTCCTTCCGCGCTTTGGAGCTGTATACGAATTAAAACCAAATGTGAGTTTGTATGCTACCTACAATAAAGGTTTCGATCCGTTTGAAGCATCTGCCAGCACACAGGTTTTTAATACCCCATTTAAACCCGTCATCAGCCAGCTAATGGAAGTGGGCGCAAAGGGAATGTTTTTTAAGAACAGGTTGAATACTTCGCTTTCCATTTATCAGCTCACGTTACAAAACGTCGCAGTGAATGCCAACGACATTTCCAATCCTGATCTGTATATACAGCAGGGCGAAGACAGGTCATCGGGTGTTGAGACTGAAATCACAGGCAACATTCTTTCCAACCTGAGTGTGTCTGCATCTTATGCGTACTGTGTTGCAAAAGTGTTGAAAAGTAAAATTCATTCAATGGAAGGAACGATAGTAGAAAATGCACCGAGGCATTTAAGTAATAGCTGGATTAAATACTCATTCAAAAAAGGAACATTAAAAAATGTAAGTATCGAATTCGGCCATTCACAAGCAAGCGTTAGAAATACTTTGCAAACCGGTTTTATTTTGCCGGGATACTTCATAATCAATGGAGGCATCCGGTACAAAATTTACCGCATCAATGCGGCCATCAACATTTATAACCTTACTAACAAAACTTACTGGTTTGGTGCATACAATGTTTCCAACAAATGGCCGGGCGCACCACGAAGCTTTATGGCTCGTATCGGATATTCTTTTTAGCACCGTCAGCTAACCGGAAAATCCCGGCTCATTCCTGCAACGGCTCAGATACAACTTCTATGTGTTCATTATCGCCACCAGTCGATGTTTGAAATGATACTTCGATCGGCCACAGGCGACCCTGTACAAGCATAACATCAACCGTAACAAGAATGTGTTTCCAATGACTATTTTTAAACTATGGTTTTCGGGAGCAAGACCTGCGATTTGTATCTTTAGTATTCAAAATAATTTTATGAAACGATTTGGCGCAATAAATTTTGTATCCCGTGTAGCGTTAATTTTCTCTTTTTGCGCAACCGGTATAAAGGCCTCGCAGGCACAGGATAGCCTGCAATTCTCGTCTGAAGATTTAAAATTATATCCACTGTTATTTCAACAAACTGCGGCAGAATATCGGGCCTTGTGTTACCAGGCATATAATATTGCAAGGATGCGCCTGGATGAAATTCTTGAGAAAAATCCCGGAGATAAAAACCTGGCTGTTATCACTGACCTCGACGAAACGGTATTGGATAATAGCGATGTGGAAGCGGAAAAAAATAAAACCGGAAAGCCGGTGGACTATCAAAAATGGATAGCCTGGCTAAACCAACCTCATTTGCCGGTTGTACCCGGCAGCGTGAGCTTTTTACAATATGCCGGCAGCAAAGGTGTACACATCTTTTATATAAGCAACCGTAATGTAAAAGGATTAGAACTCACACTTTCAATTTTGCAAAAGCTACACTTACCAGATGCCGATACGTCTCATATGCTCTTTATGACTGATGACTTTTCGAAGGAACCAAGAAGGCAGGCTGTAATGGAGAATCACCAGGTGGTAATGTTATTGGGAGATAACCTGGCCGACTTTTCAGGTATATTCGATACAGGACAAATTTCCGGGCGTGCCAATGCGGCGGACAGCGTGAAAGATGAATGGGGAAGTAAATTCATTGTACTGCCCAACCCTGTTTACGGGGATTGGGAGGCTGCATTGTATGACTTCCAGGACCCGGATAGCATTCCGCTGGAGCAAAAGATCGCGTTGCTGAAATCGCTGCTGAAAGGACTCGATGTAAATTAGTCGAAAAAAAATCTACAAATGATTTGCGGTTTTCAGCGCAATGGAAAGGTGAAACTCCCGGATGGGGTCTAGCTTTATATATAGAAAGCCCGGCAGGCTTTAAAAACCCGCCAGGCCTCAGTTCTACATCTTCTTTGCCATGTCAATCATAGCAGAAAGTTCATTTACCAGTTTGTCATCGCTGCCATCAAAACCTACGGCCTTGAAACGAATGTTACCTGATTTATCAATTACAAATTTTGTGGGGATACCCGTCACTTTATAATCATTTACTACTTTACTGTCATTATCCAGCAGCACATGAAAATCATATTTTTTAGATGAAATAAAATCTGCAGCATTCTTTTTCTTGTCGCCATCCTGCTCCCATGTATCCACAAATACAAACTGCACTGCGGGATCATTCTCATACTTGTTGATTATTTTTTCCATTCCCGGAAAAGAGGCTTTGCAGGGCCCGCACCAGGTGGCCCAAAAGTCAACAACTACTACTTTATTGCGTAGACTTTGAAGATTCACTTTATTGCCACCCAGATCTGTCAGGGTAAATTCCGGAGCCTTATCATCCAATATCTCTTTCTTTAAATCCACAATCATTTTATTATAGCTTGCTTTTTCAAGTCCACTAATGTAGTTCTCGTATCCTTCATCAGAACCATGCTTTTTATCATAAGCTCTTTTCAGTACATCCTTCACCGACGCAGTAGCCTTTCCGTCTTTTACAAACTGTTCGAGTTGCTTTACATATTTCCTTGCGGGCATTGCTTTTTCTGCAAGCAGCGCCCAGGTATTGTTGAGATCGGCTTCTTTGCCTTTCGAAATCCTGATAGCTGCATCCCCTGTGTAGGGCATACCCGATTTATATTTTCCCAGCTTATACATCACCATAGCATAGGTGTCGGCATACATCGCATAGTTTTGTGCCCGCATATTATCCCATTCCTTCGTGGTAAGATAGCCGGGCTTAGGTTCCGTTGGTTTCTTCCATTCGCTTTTTGACCAATCAGTAGCAAACTTAGACATAGCCTCTGCCTCATCTATTTTACCTGCTGAATCTTTTATATTCCACGCAATATTATTGCAAAGACTGGCGAGGTTACTGTTGCTAACATCATACTTCGCCGCCATATTTTTTATCTCATCCCATGAATGATCTTTGGCATAGGCTGTCAGAAAATTAGATTTAAAGTATGGCAAAGACTGATTGAGATAATGCCAGTCGCTGTCGCGATCTACACGATCAACAATCGTATCGAGCATTTTCTGTTTCTTCGCCTCATCCGACCCTGCCAGATATTTTCTCACATAATCGCCGTTCGCCAATTGGCCATCGGGAAATTTTATTTTTTCCTGTTCGCTTATAAATTTTGCCTGCTGCGGGAGGGTTGCAACCCGGTACAATTGAGCAAGCCTCATATAATCGTCTTCATCTTTCAACCCGGATTTATATTGTTCTTCTATCAGCTTTTGATAGAAGGCGGGCGCTTCATCCTTGTTTTCTCCTCCATACAACCGGGCATATTCAACCACCAGTTTTTCCTTTTCATCGGGGTACATCTTTAATTCTTCTTCCATATATTTTAATGCCTTAGCATTGTCGGGATCTACTCCGGATCTTTGTCCGAGGAATTCATAAAAATAGGCAGCATCAAGATTGGCGCCCTTGGCTATCGAATCTTTGTTGTACATACAAATCCAATAGCCGTTATTCTGATTATTGTCAATATCATCGCCCGAAGAAAATTTAAAGAAAATAAAATTACCGGCAGTGTCTGGTGTGAATGTGGCCGTGTAATGGTCACCATCTTTTACCAACTGTAATTCATGAGCAATAAGGCTTTTACCAAAGGTGTAAGCTACTGCATCCGGTGCAGAAGCAATGGCCTTCAGATTTCCTGAAGGAGCGTAATTGATGGTAATTACATCGCCCTGATGTGGTTTCGCCGGAGAATAACTAAAATTTTCCTGTGCATAAGCAGTGATTGTAGTGGAAACAACCAGCAGCAATAGAAGTGATCTGTTAAGCATTGTAGCGTTTTTTATAAATTAATCAATATTGAAAAAAGCTCTTTAAAAAATACACTTGCAGCGGATATGCCTGACAGCCGGGCAGTCACCCGAAAATATCCGTCGAGCTCTTCTATGTGCGGGTAGCGCCAAGATACGAATTTTCTGATTAAATTTAAGGATGCGGAGTATCCTTCTGATTATTACGCTCATTTCCCTCCATGTGAACTGTCTTTCGCAGCAATATCCTTTCGTAAATTATACCCCCAACGATGGTCTTGTGAACAGCAGGGTCAGAAGTATTAAGCAGGATAGCAAGGGACGAATGTATTTTATTACCTACTCCGGACTAAGCGTATATGATGGCGCACGCTTTATCAACTATCGTGTTTCGGATGGACTCGCCAATGATCTTGTCAATGATATTTATGAGGCTGGTCGCGATTCCATACTAATAGCTACCAACACGCAAACTTTAAATATACTGGTAAATGATAAAATAGGAGTATTCAAAACCCGGGATAATTTTTGCCCTGTCATCAATCGCTTTTTGAAAAGCACTGATGGAAATTTATATTTAGCCACAGATCAGGGTCTTTATCTTTTGACCGGAAAAAAATTCGTACATCTTCCTCTTGTTACAAACAATGAACAACAACCGGAACAATTCATCGACCAGGTAATTGAATGGAAAAATTTCTTACTCCTCATCCCATGGAAACCGCAGAACGGAAAATGTCTGTTTCTCTATAATAAGATCACCCGACAGGTTTCTGATGTTTTATATGGCAGTTCCCTTGTGTCCGCAGTAAAGGATCTGAATGGGAATATTTTTATAGCCACTCCGGAAGAGATAAAGCTTATCGATACAGTATCGTTGCTAAAGGGAAAAATTGCCTTTGTAGCGTTGCCGCAAACATTCAATGGACTCAGCCATTTAAAAGCCGCCGGTCTTTTCTTCGATGCCGAAAACAATCTTTGGGTTTTTACAGATGATGCAGTAACGAAAATAAATCCGCAGGGAACGCGGCAAGCAATTATTAATTCGAAAAATTCAAAGGCGGGCAACCTCGTCAGTCTTTTTGAAGATCGCGAAGGAATTATCTGGATGGCTTCGGATGGAAAAGGTGCACTAAAAATGGAACAGCAAAATCTGCAACTTATTGACGAGGTCAATAACAAGCCATTGAAAACATCTTTTATTGACAGGCAGGCAGATACGGTTTGGATGATCAACGACGCTGACAATTCCATTTGCAGAATGACTAAAAATTCAACGCGATCGTACCGGTTCGGGTTTCCGGCCCACGGACGGGGAACTATTTATTCTGTCGGAAAAAAAATATACATCACGGACCATAACAATATCATTGCCATCAACAACAATTCCGACCCACGGGAATTTCTTCACCCTAAAATGATCACAGCAAGCAATGCATCAACTAGTTTCGGCCTTGGTGTAGTGGACCAATACAATTCCATCATTCAGCTCGAAAACAGGAATGACAGTGCATATTATTTAACGGTAGTCAGGAATGACTCTATCTTAATGCGGCAACCCATTTCGGGAATGAGTGATCAACTGGCCCTCGATACATCCGGAAGATTATGGGCTGTTACGCGAAATAATCATGTTATGTTGTTTTCATTGCATCCGGAAAACCCGCATCAATACCTCCAACTAATTAACGATTATTCTGGCGGCCTGCCCTTCACATACCCGAGGTCGTTAGCAATAGACAGCAACAATAACCTTTGGATTGGCACGAGATCCAATGGTTTGTACGAGATCAAACCTGGTAATTTTCATTTTCCGGTTTTAGAACATTTCACCGAAAAAAACGGGCTCTCAGACAATTTTGTTTTAACCCTCAGCACAGACCGAAATAATAATGTGTGGGTTGGCACACAATCGGGCCTCGACAAAATTTTTTTAAATAAAGGCAAATACATTGTCAGCAACGTCAGTAAACGCAACAATTTTTTTCAATCCATTACGCGTATCGCCAGCACTCCGGATCTTACTACCTGGGCGGTTACTAACGAAGGATCGGTATTTAAAATTCTTTACACCAAACCCCGGATATTGTCTCCGCCACCTGTTTTGATAAACCTTGCTAAGATAAATGGCAAGGACACCACCTGTGACCTATTTCATTTTTCCTACAAAGAAAACAACCTCATGTTTTATGTTTCCGCACCTTCCTTTACAGATGAAAAATCTATCCGGTACAGTTACTTATTGAAAGGAAGCGAAAACAATAACTGGAGTGAATTTTCATCCGGCAATAGATTAAACTTTGTAAATCTTCCGCCCGGAAAATACAACCTGCAGGTACGCGCAGCATTCCCCGGCGAAATATACCCGGTGCAGGAAAACAGTATTTCCTTCGCAATCTCTTTTCCGTGGTGGCAAACATGGTGGTTCAGAATTCCGGCTGCTGCAGCAGCAATATTTCTTTTATTTAGTATGATCCGCACCTATTATTCAAGACAACTGATACAAGAGCGAAGCGTGCTTGAAAAGAAACAGGCAGTAGAAAAAGAGCGTACACGAATTGCTACAGACATGCATGACGATCTCGGGGCAGGGTTATCAAGAATTAAATTTTTGAGTGAAACGATAGGCCTCAAAAAACAACAGGAACAACCGATTGATGAGGACATCAATAAGATACGCGGGTATGCCCATGAAATGATCGATAAGATGGGCGAAATAGTCTGGGCATTGAATGAAAAGAATGATACCCTTAGTGATTTACTGTCTTACACGCGCTCTTATTCAGTGGAATATCTTGTTCAAAACGGGATCGAATGTATCGTGAATATGCCACAAACCTTGCCTTCCAGGTTTGTGAGTGGTGAATTTCGGAGAAATATTTATCTCACGGTGAAAGAAGCATTGCACAATGTGGTGAAACATGCACAGGCAACCAGAGCGATCATCAAAATAGAAGCGTCAACTCAATTGCATATTTCCATTGCTGATAACGGGATTGGTTTTGATAAAAATAATACACGACCATTCAGCAATGGATTACCGAATATGAAGAAAAGGATACAAGAAATCGGGGGCGGTATCAATTTCATAAATGGAAACGGCACAACGGTGGATATCGTGGTTCCGCTTACGTGATAACTTTCGTACTATTGGCAAATAGGTTTCTACAAAATACTTTCGGGAAAATGAAATGAGCATTACACTCACCATCGTAGAAGATCTGGACGAGGTACGAGACGGCCTGAAAAATTTTATTGCTCTCAGCAAAGAGTTCCAGGTGCTCCAAACTTTTAAAACTGCAGAAGAAGCAGCAGAAAAAATCCCCAAACTGCAGCCCGATATAGTGATCATGGACATCAACCTGCCGGGCATGAATGGTATTGAATGCATCCGTCGTATTAAAAACACGCTGCCTTCCACCCAATTCATGATGTTTACCGTGTATGAAAATGATGAAAAGGTTTTTGAAGCATTGAAGGCCGGTGCGTCGGGATATCTTTTGAAAAATACCGGACTCGTTCAACTGATTGAAGCCCTGAAAGAATTGCAGAACGGTGGAAGTCCTATGAGTGCTAATATTGCCCGAAAACTTGTAAATATATTCCGCCGGCAAAACAATAAAGAAAGCGTAGAAGTGTTGAGTAATCGGGAGAATGAGATTTTGCAATTGCTGTCGCAGGGTTTGTTATACAAAGAAATTGCCGACAAGCTTTCGATTTCGCCAAACACCGTCAGGCAGCATATTCACAAAATCTACGAAAAGCTCCATGTACAAAATCGTACCGAAGCACTTAATAAAGCATTCGGGAAATAGTAGATAACTTTTGTACTATTGATTTTATTTTCTATTCATCATAGCTTCAAAAAAATTTTTATGAAAAAAATCATTGCATTAATTGGTATCCTGGTTCCGGCATTCGGTTTTGCGCAGTTTGGCCTCAAGGCGGGACTCAACTTTGCCAACGTTACCAACGCATCGTCTATAAATAATAGCAGCCGTTCGGGGTTTCACGCCGGTATCATTCTCGGACCAAAGTCAAAGCAAATTCTTTCCTACCGAACAGAATTGCTGTATTCAAAACAGGGATTCGATTACGCAACTGACAGCACCTCCGGTAATGTAGACCTTGATTACATTATTTCTACTCACCTGATGTGCATTAATATCACAAAGTTTGTCCAGATTCAGTTAGGTGGCCAGGTTGCCTTTTTACTGAACGCAAAAGCAGACAGCACTTCCAAAGTCAATAACAACTCCGGTCCTTATCCGTCCACACTCAGTTATTATAACCAGTTCGATTACGGATTTGGTGGCGGCGTGGAAATACATCCCGTGCTGGGTTTGCTGATCGGTGCAAGATACAATATCAGTTTATCCAAACTCTATAGCAGCGCCTACTCCGGCCAGTTGCCGTCATTTTCATCAGTGGATGCAAAAAATAATGTAGTGCAGATTTTTGTAGGATGGCTCTTCGGAAAGAAATCAGGCAAAAAATAAGCAATGAAAGAAATAGTTTTCTCTTTTTATAGTGTTTGTTCTTTCGATGCTCTTTTCACTTAGGGTTATCCTGGCCGGAAGTCAGCAAAACCTGACAGTAACGTACCCGCCTGCCGGCGAGGCAACTACACGAAAATGAAACTGTAAAACTAACCCATGGTTTTTCGGTTAATCATAGATAACAATGGCGTCTCCATTCACGGAGGCGCTTTTGTTTTTCCTTAAAGAATCGAAAGCACTTTTGCAGTTCTGCTTTTTCTAAAATGCGGTAACACTTATTTCACTCTTGTCGTCACCGCTTCCTTTTTAAGTACATTCCATATCGCAGGGTCTTCTGAGCCTATTACCCATACAGATATACCACGCAAATGGTTCGTCTCAGCAATCTTAAATTTTGGTAAAAAAGACCGTGCATCTTCAATAAACAGCCAGTTAAAAATTCCCCCCGTCTCCCAGTAGGAGTAATACACCTGTTGATCGTCCATCCATTGTTCAGTTGCCTGGTATCTATCGAGCAGATCTTTTGCAGCAGCGTAACTGATCTCGTCACGGGTAGAACCCGGTCCACGACTGCCGTCGGTAGGGAACCAATAATCAGAATAATTGGGTATCCCTAATGAAATTTTATCGGCTGGAATACCCGAATCCAACATATATTTCACAATTCTTTTCATCCATGGAACGCCTGCAACCGGGCCCGGCGGCGTATATGCCGTATGCTGATCATAAGTCATCACAGAAATAAAATCACTTGCTGCTGCTATAGCGGGCAGGTCAAAAGCACCCCGCCAGTTTTCATACAAAAAGCGATGATAGGCCGGATTGGCGCTTTCCGGAGCCGGCTGCTCCGACTTAACGACCGCACTGGAAATTGCAAATCCATATTTATGGAGGCTGTCTGCCGTTTGCCTGAAGAAAGATGTGTAGGCATCTTTGTCGGTAAAATAAACATTTTCAATATCGAATTGCCATCCATAATAATTAAATTGGCGGGCATAAAACAACATCAATCTTATCGCTTCCTTTCTTGCAGCATCACTGGTAAGCAATGCGTGAATGCCTCTCTGATCAAACGTCGCAAACAAAGGCATCACCTTAATACCTTTTTTCTTTGCAAGTTCCGATATCCGCCTGTCTACTTCACCGGTTATTACTCCTACACTGTCTATCTGGTAAACATCAGGACAAATGATGGATATCTCATCCGCATGCTGCACGAATGATTGATAACTATCAGGTGAGCCAACAAGGTAAAATAGATTTTCTGAATGATAAGATTGAGCCACGCTTGTAGTTGCATTTATCATCATTGCTATTAATAATGCTAAAGTAAGTCTGCCATGTTTCATGTACGTCATCATAAAGAATTTAATTAAGTAGAATCATGTATGCAAAATACAAAAGACGTTGTAAAGACCTTGCAGGTTTACAAAAAAGGCTTTACATCTTCAGGCTCTTTTTCCAAAACCTTCAAGGTCTTCGAGGATCTCCTCAGAAAATCAAAAAGTCTCCGCTCTTTGATGATATGAAGACTTTTCAGTTCATTTTTTTCCTGTTTTCTTTGAGAACATGCTCCTGGTAAGGCCTTCCGGTTAAGCTGTTGTTATCAAAGATCGCAAGAGCTTAATTTGTTTCATAGGAGTCCCTTCGGGAAAAGCAAATCACAACCCTCATTCTCCGGAATGGCAAACACGCGAAGATCAGGAAGGCCTCAGAAACCGTCTTGGTCTCTGATGACAAAACTCATCCCCAGAAAGTCTTGATCAGCTTGAATAAACCTGTTGTTGCAATTTCAAGCCCGACACAAAATACGAGGAATGCGCTTATTTTATTTACAATGTTCTTTTCAGTTTTGCCCCAGTAATTTATCAGCCTCGATGTATTGGAGTAGAAAATAAATATCAAAAGGCAGATAAGCAACACGGCCACAAGTATGGCGCTCATACTAACGATAGTACGCATATAGGTGGCCCCTTTGTTATGAGCGGTTAAGGTAAGCAACACCGAAATGGTACCTGCTCCCGTAGTGGTAGGAAACGTAATTGGATAGAATAATTTGTTTTGTATCGATTCCCCCGGATCTGCTCCCTTCATTTCCAACTGCGAATTCTCAGGCTGGTCGCTCATAAACTCCCACCCTATTTTACAGATAATAATTCCGCCGGCAAGTTGTACAACCGGAATAGACAAACCGAAAATATCCAAAATATACTGACCCATAATTATCGTTATGAGACAAATGAAAAATGCATACAAAGTAACTTTCCAGGCTATGGCTCTTTGTTCCTTTCGTGTGAGATTATTAAAAAAGGGATTAAGTATGAACGAGGTGCCAATGGGATTTACTACAGGAAACAGCGTGATGAATGATGCCAGCACAATGTTGATGTATGAATGCATGAATTCCATATCTGCAAACTTATTGCATGATCCGTAAAAGCTATCCCGCATTTTCTTTTTTTCCTTTGTAAACTCTGGCAGCAGGATCCTGGTTATAGAAAAGTGAGAGTTGTTCGTACAATTGTTGATGATGTGTTTTAAGCTCTGCCGGCTTTTCAAAAAATGCTTCAGTAACCACAGCAAAAAATTCAGCGGGATTAGTGGCGCCATAGGCGTCAATATCCGTGTGATGGTGGTGTTGCAAATTTGTTACCAGCTTTTTATATTCTTCTCCCAGCACTCTTGCCCAAGCGATATACATGGAGCGTTTTGGTAAAACCGGTGCCCCATCGTTGGCGCCTGTTTCACTATCGAGCTGATGAGCAAATTCATGAAACACCACATTGTGTGCATCATTGGCATCATGGGCAGAGTGAAGTACATCATCCCAGGATAAAACTACCGGGCCACGATACCATGATTCGCCCAATCTGCCCTGGTAATCTTCATTAACAATGCCGCCAGGCAAGCTTTGCTTTACGGGTGAGTAAAAAGCATGTGGATATACAAAAATCGTGTGAAGAGCAGGATAGTAATCCGTTTGCCTGTGCAGCAGTAACACACACGCCTGTGCAGCAATAATTACTTTTATCCGGTCAGTGATCTGCAGACCCTGCGTACCTTCAAACACCTTTTCACTCAGAAATATCTTTATATGCTTTTGCAATTCATTCTTGTCATCATCAGAGAGGTAGCTGTAATAAGCGAAGTCAGTCTGCAATGTGCGTAACCACTCATCCGGAAATGGTTCGCCCGCAATTCGCTCCCGTCTTCTGTGTTTTAATCCAAACATTTTTGCATCGGCTTAATAAGGCTCAGTTTGTGTACCCTTGATAAAAAACCGGTAAAATAAAAGATAATATTTTTTTAAACCGGTTAAGGGTAATCTCAATTTCAAATGTAATAAAAAGCATCAGGCGAAAAGAACCTGTTAAAAAGCCCGGGTATCTTCAATTAAAAAGCAGCAACTTTTGGGCAATGATTCAGTTTCCGCATTTCTCATGAGATAGCAATTGTACAAACCGAAACTCAAAATGAAAATATTTATCTTTTGCTATGATTAATACTTACTTGTTCTATTACCAGTAACTTTGAAAAAAAGCAAATGAAAAGAAGAACAATTGTAAAATCCATGGCAGTAACAGCGCCTTCACTCTTATTAAAACCATCAGCATTTGCGAAATATATTTTATCTGAAAAGGATCATTTCAAAAAAATTGCCGCCGGCCCTTTTCAACCGACATGGGCATCTCTGCAACAATTTGAAACGCCCGAATGGTTTCGCGATGCAAAGTTTGGAATGTGGGCCCACTGGGGTCCGCAATGCCAGCCCGAATACGGTGACTGGTATGCACGAGCGATGTATGAAGAAGGCAGCCGCGATTATGAATATCACCTAAAAAAATACGGGCACCCTTCCAAATTCGGATTTAAAGACGTGATCCACGAATGGAAAGCAGAAAAGTGGGACCCCGAAGAACTGGTTGAATTATATAAAAACGCGGGTGCAAAATATTTTATGGCACTTGCCAATCATCATGACAACTTTGATAATTATAACAGCCAATACCAGCAGTGGAATTCGACAAAGATCGGGCCGATGAAAGATCTGATAGGCGGGTGGTCAAAAGCTGCAAGAAAGAATGGACTCCGCTTTGCCGTAAGTGTTCACGCTGCACATGCCTCTATATTTTATGGGCCATCGCAATTTGCCGACACAAAAGGCCCGCTGAAAGGCGTGCCCTACGATGGCACCATGCAAAAATTGGCCGGGAAAAATAAATGGTGGGATGGCCTTGATCCGCAGGAATTGTATGAGCAAACCCAAAAAGCACAAAAGGGAGCAGACATCGGCAAGCAATGGGCCTGGGGCAATGGCGCTGTGGTGCCGACAAAAAAATATTGCACGAAGTTTTTTAACCGAACCATGCAGCTAATGGATGATTATAAACCCGACATGGTTTATTTTGATGACACAGCATTACCCCTGTGGCCTATAAGCGATGTGGGACTGAAATTGGCTGCGCATTTTTACAATAGCAGCGTAAAAAGAAACGGCGGCAAATCAGACGTGGTAATAACAGGCAAAGTGCTCACCGAAGAACAGCGCCAATGCATGGTATGGGATATCGAACGTGGGCAGGCCAACAGCATTCAACCATTGCCGTGGCAAACGGATACCTGCATAGGTAACTGGCATTACGATCGCCCGCTGTATGAATCGCATGGATATAAGTCCGCAAAAACTGTTATTCATACATTGATCGATGTCGTCAGCAAAAACGGAAATTTTATGCTGAACATCCCCGTTCGCGGTAATGGCACCATAGATGATGATGAGCGTAAAATAGTAAAGGGAATTACAGAATGGATGAACATCAATAGCAGTGCCATTTATGCAACGCGGCCGTGGTCTGTATTTGGAGAAGGCCCCGCGCTGGAAAATGCGGCACCGATAGAGGCGCAAGGTTTTAACGAGGGAAAAGGCAAACCATTCACTCCGGAAGACATCAGGTTTACCAAAAAAGATAAGTCCCTCTTTGCATTCATCATGGGCTATCCTGAAAGCAGGCAAGCTCTCATTAAATCATTGAAGACACAGGGAACAAATGGCATCAGCCAAATCAGGAAGGTATCACTAATCGGTTATAATGAACGCATCGATTGGAAGCAAACTGAAGATGGACTTCATGTAACCTTACCGGCACAAGCTCCATCCGATCACGCAGTAGTATTAAAAATAGACGGCATTATATAAACAAAATGGAATTAAAAAAAGTCTTTACCACTTTTGCTTTAGCCTTCACAATTATAAGTGCTTTAGCCCAGCAAAAAGATTACAACATCATAAGCTATGGCGCCAAATCGGACGGGATTACCAATAATGTATATGCAATTCAAAAAGCCATTGATGACGCCAGCAGCAGTGGAGGCGGCCGTGTGATAGTTCCCCGCGGGCGCTTTCTTTCCGGCGTGATTCATCTGAAATCGAACGTTACTTTATATGTACATGATGAAGGCGTATTACTGGCAAGCTTCAATCGTGATGATTACGGCCCGAGCCAAAACGCTTCAGCCTTTATTGTGGCCAATAATGCTAAAAACATTTCTATACAAGGTAAAGGTATGATCGACGGGCAATGCGATTTGCTGATCCACGATATTTATCAAAAACTCATTGCGGGGGAATTACACGATAATGAATGGAAGGTATTCAACCCATGGCATCAGCGCAGGCCAGGTGAAAGCAACCGGCCAAAGTTGATAGACCTTGAGAATTGCACAGGAGTTATAATAAAAAATATCCACTTACAAAATGCTACTGACTGGGTGGAAGATTATAAAAATTGTGAGAATGTGATTATTGACAGCATTGATGTTTTCAGCAACACATATTGGAACAATGATGGTATTGACATCACCGATTGCAAAAATGTAAAGATCACCAACTGTAATATTAATTGTGCAGATGATGGCATTTGCCTGAAATCAGAAGACAGAGACCGGCGCTGTGAAAATATTTACGTAGCCGATTGCAGGGTGCGATCGAGTGCAAGCGCTGTAAAATTCGGTACAGCATCAAAAGGAGGTTTTAAAAATATAGTAATAAAAAATATTGATGTATATAATACATTCCGTTCAGCTATCGCAATTGAAACTGTGGATGGAGGTGCATTGGAAAATGTGTATGTAAATCACATCCGTGCGGTAAATACAGGCAATGCGATTTTTATACGGCTTGGTCATCGTAATAAAGACAGCGTGTACAGCACCTTGCGCAAAGTGTACATTTCGGATATTAAAGCAGACGTTCCGAAAGGTAAGCCCGACAAAGGATACCCGATGGAAGGGCCAGAATTAAAATATCCTTCCGATTTTCAGTTTGACACCATTGTTCATTACAAAAGCGCTTCTCCCTGGAATAATTCAGGAGTAGACAGCAGCGCTGTTCCTTACCCACACAACATTTTTCCTTCGTCCATCACCGGTATACCCGGTCACCCCGTGGAAGATGTGACGCTTGACAACATTGAGATAACCTATGAAGGCGGCGGTTCAAAAAAAATAAATTATTTTCCGCTGGATTCTTTTAATGTTATTACCGAAGCAATACATGACTATCCTGAATTTTCAATGTTTGGTGAAATTCCGGTATGGGGGCTTTATGTAAGGCATGTGAAGAACCTTACTTTGAAAAATATAAAACTGATCAATAAGAAAGAGGATTACAGAACTTCTGTACTGATAAACGATGTACAAAAAATTTCCCTGGAAGATTTTATCGTCTCCGGGGCAACCGCATGTCCCATATTGTTTTTTAATAAAGCAAACCAACTGGCACTCTCAAAAACGCAAATGCCATCAGGATGCAAAGTATCAATAAGGATCAATAAATAGCTGCTGCGGGTTTGGCTAATAAAAATCATACTCTTAAACCAAGACAATCATTTGCTTTTAACAAAAACATGAAGCAGCCAATTTCACGATTACCATTTACCTTTAGCGTTCAATTCTTGTATAGTATTAAAATCATGAATAAACTAATCAAAGCAGGCGCCGTGCTCTTGACATTACTTATACCCACGCATATTTTTTCCCAACCTGCAACTGATCACAAACTATTTTTTGAAAACAACACACTCATGAAAGCGGGCAGGTATGCCTTGATGCCATACAACAGGCTCATTAATTCAGCCGGGACAGTCGTGACCTTCGGTGATTCTTCTTTGGAAAATCACAGCCTGGATGTGTGCATGCTTCCTGATAAAAAAAACATTGCGATCGAAGACAGGTATGGAGTGGCTATTCTTGATGGCAAAAGAAAAACGATTATCTCGAGATGGGCTTTTTATGATGATGACAAGTATCAAAATCTTGTGAGCACTTATTCAGGCATTGCTTCATTTGCCTACAAGAACAAAACATTTCTGGCGTGGGGCGCTGCAGGCTCACCTCATCTGTCAGCTATCATGATTGCAGAATGGAACGGTAAAGACATTGAGAATGTAACCGACATACCGATCAAAAATATTTCACCGGCAGATAAAGCTATACCCAACCAGGTAGTTGCAAATGAAGAGAATGGTGTTCTGTATTTGTACTGTGTTTTGAATGGTAATAACGAATTGTTGAAAATAAATTTTGATACAAAACAGGGGGTGTATGAAGTACCCACCGGTGTTGCCCCATATGGACTTTGCATTATTGGTACCAAAGCATACGTTACCAACTGGGCAAGCCCGCTCGTAACAGATACTACACAACAACACGCTGGTACGCCATGGGGCAGCGCTTATACGAGCACCATGACCGGCGCAACAAAAGAGGGAAGTCTTTCAGTGATTGATATCGCGACCGGCAAAATGGAAAATAAATTACTCCTCGGATTGCATCCTACTGCTATTGTCAAAGACAACGATGGAAAATTTCTCTATATAACGAACGGCAACAGCGATTACGTAAGCGTAGTAAATGTGAATGAAGAAAAAGTAGATGACTCTATTGCAACCGGACTATTCGGAAGCGGTTATAATTATTACGGCAGCAGCCCTGATGCGTTGGCGCTAGATGATAACGTGCTGTACGTTGCCAATGCAATGGACAATGCAATTGCAGTAATTCAAATAAATAACGGGAATGATAGTGAGCATTATGCGCTGAAGGGATATATACCAACAGAAGCGTACCCTGCCGGTATTGCGATACTCAACAAGAGTTTATATGTGGCAAACCTCGAAGCAAAGGGTTCACGAATTTTAATGCCCGAAGATCAACAGAAGCAACCGGAGGAAGCCTACACCATTCATGACGAACGTGCATCATTAAGTGTGATTGCAATACCCACGCAAAAAAAATTAGATGAATACTCAAATGAAGTCAAAAAGATGAATCTTGTGAACAGAACAGTTTTGTCATTCGGTACACCGGATAAAAATGCGATGCCAAAACCGGTTCCGGAAAGATTGGGTGAACCTTCAGTTTTTAAACACGTGATATACATTATCAAAGAGAATAAAACCTACGATGAGATCTTTGGTGATATTCCAAAGGGACGTGGAGATAAAGACCTTTGCCTTTATGGCGAAAATGTTACGCCTAATCAACATCAAATGGTGAGTGATTTTGTATTGCTTGATAATTATTATGCGTCTGGTAAATCTTCTGCAGAAGGACATCAATGGACGGATGCGGCAATGGTTTCCGACTATGTTGAAAGAAATGTGCGGGCGTGGTTCAGGAGCTATCCGCACCGGCAGGATGATGCTTTGGTATATAATAAAAACGGGTTTATCTGGAATGACGCTATGGATCATGGTAAAAAAGTTCGTATATATGGCGAAGCCTGCCTTACACACTATGATTCAAGAATGCGATGGTTGAATATTTACAAGTCGTACACCAATCACGATTCACTTAATATTTATAACACCACTACTATCGGAAGAATCCGCCCGGTAATATCACCAAACTATCCTGATTGCGCGAATTTTACTTTCACCGATCAGCTACGTGCTGATGTGTTTATTAATGAATTAAAAAAATTTGAAGAGCAACCCGGTGATAGTTTGCCGGATCTTATTGTCCTTTCCTTACCGGACGATCATACAGCAGGCACTTCTGAAAACTTCCCGGTGCCTGAAGCGATGGTGGCAGATAATGATCTTGCATTGGGAAGAATCGTAGAAGCCGTTACCCACAGCCGTTTTTGGGATTCGACTGTGGTATTCGTTACAGAAGATGATTCGCAGTCGGGGTGGGATCACATTTCTTCCTATCGCACCGCCTGTCAAATAATAAGCCCTTATTCGCAATTGGGCAAACCAATTCACACGAACTATAACCAAACTTCTATCGTAAGAACGATAGAACAAATTTTGGATTTGCCGCCGATGAACGTGATTGATGCTACCGCTTTACCAATGTTTGATTGCTTTGATACAACAAGACGAGAGTTTCAATATAGCGTGATCCCTAATAAAATCCCCTTGGATAAAATGAACAAATCCGTTGCACAATTAACGGGACGTGCAAAATATTTCGCAAAGCTTTCAGCCGATGAAGCATTTAAAGAATTAGACAGCGGTGACGATGATGCCATGAATAAAATATTATGGTTCCATGCAAAAGGGAATGAAAATTATCCAGCGGTTATAAAATAGGGCTTTCATTAAAAACTTAGTTTGCTGCAAGTCACTTCATAAGTACATTTGCAATCCAATTTAATCGGGCCTGCAAAGGAGGTATAAAATCATAAAAGAAATGAAGAAGTTACATCCAATTACTGAAGCCATCAGAATACAAACAAAACGTACCAATGAAATGGAACACAGCACGCCGCTGTTTCTCACCAGCAGTTTTGTATTCAATAATGCTGAAGATATGCGTGCAGCTTTTGCGGACGAAACCAATGATAATATTTATAGCCGTTTCAGCAATCCTAATGTAACGGAATTTGTAGATAAAATGGTAACACTGGAGAATGCGGAAGCCGGTGTGGCTACCTCTACCGGCATGAGTGCTGTGTTTGCATGTTTCATGGCCTTATTGAAAAATGGCGATCACTTAATATCATGTGAAGCGGTTTTTGGCAGTACACATAACATCGTAAAAAAATATTTACCCAACTATGGAATTGAATGCACCTGTGTGAGCGCACATGATCCTGGCGAATGGGAAAAAGCGATCAGGCCAAATACAAAAATGATGTACCTGGAAACACCTACCAATCCGGGGCTCGAAATAATCGATTTGCAAAAAATAGGTGCGCTCGCAAAAAAACATAACATCATTGTATGCGTGGATAATTGTTTTGCAACGCCGATAGTTCAGCGACCAATTGATCTTGGGGCTCACCTTGTCCTTCATTCTGCTACTAAATGGATTGACGGCCAGGGAAGAGTATTGGGTGGTATAATTGTGGGCGATAAAGATTTAATTCAACAGATATTTTCATTTTGCCGTAATACAGGCCCCGCGCTGTCTCCGTTCAATGCATGGATATTAAGCAAAAGCCTTGAAACGCTCGACGTTCGCATGGAACGACATGCATCTAATGCATTGCATATTGCACAAGCGCTGGAAAATCATCCTAAAATATCCTGGCTCAAATATCCTTTTCTCCAAAGCCATCCGCAATATGACATTGCCATAAAACAAATGAAAAATGGCGGTGCTATAGTTTGTTTTGAATTAAAAGGCGGCCTCGAAAGCGGCAAAAAATTCTTAAACAGTTTGGAATTACTTTCTCTCACGGCCAATCTTGGCGATTCAAGAAGTATCGCATCACATCCTGCAAGTACTACCCACAGCAAACTCACTGAGGAAGAAAGGCAGCAGGTAAATATTACTCCGGGACTCATCCGGATTTCAGTGGGCCTTGAATATGCGGATGACGTACTCAATGATATTCTGCAGGCACTGGATAAATCCTAAGCTTCATTTTAAGTGAATGTGCAATTCATTACTCGGTGAGCTTTATACTTGTTGTCTTTGTGCCTTAGTGGCTTAATATTAAAATTCTCTCCAACCCTCCGGGTTCATCGCAAACTTTTCGGGGTTTATCGCTTTTACCATTACAGGCCTATACCCGGTAAATAATTTTGCATAGAAATTGATTCACTGAAAGGGTGACATTCAATCGATCAAAAAAGTTACCGGATTATGAAAAAGTACTGGAAATTACTCATCATCATATTTTTATCGGTCCCTGTAGGCCTGGTGGCTCAGGATACTACTCAACTTCGCGCGCCTGCACAATGGACTTTGCAGGCTTGTATTGAATATGCAAAGGCGAATAACATCCAGGTAAGAACGCAACAGCTTAATACTAATTCAGCGGAGGAAGATCTCCTGCAATCAAAGGCTTCGCGATTACCAAATCTTACTGGTTCGGCAACGCAAAATGTGGTGCACAATAATAATGCAAATCCTGTGGTTGGCGGTTTTCAGTCTCAATCAAATCTTTCCGGCAACTATGGAGTAAGCTCTAATATGGTTTTATATAATGGTGGATATATCACTAATGATATTAGATCAAAACAACTTTCCGTACAACTCGCGAACCTCGGTGTGGCAGAAACGGAGAATAATATTACACTCAGCATCACCCAGGCCTTTCTGAATATTTTATTGGCGCAGGAAAATATCAAGTCTCTCACGGATGTATTAGGTACCTCGCAGTTGCAGTTGCAGCAGGGACAGCAAAAATTTGACGCCGGTGCTTTATCCAAACTGCAGTTGGTGCAGTTGCAGGCACAGGTAGCCACGGATGAATATGATGTGGTAAATGCCAAAAGCAGTTTGCGCTCGGATATGGTAACATTAAAGCAGTTGTTGCAATTGCCTACCTCATACAATTTAAAGATCACCGCGCCGGATACAGTGGTCATGCCCGAAATAGAAACGCCGCTCGCGCAGGCGCAACAACTGGCGCAAAATACAAGGCCCGAAGTGAAATATGATCAGATCAACAGTTTGGTTGAGCAAACAGAATTGGAAAAACTTAGAGCCGCTACCCGCCCGACTGTAAGTATTGGCGCGGGCTTATCAACGGGATATTCCGATAATCAGAGCGCAAAATATTTTTCCCAGTTGAATAATAATTTTTATCAATCACTCGGGCTAAATGTAAGCATTCCGATCCTGAATCGTCGTGTGAATAAAACGAACATTAATAAACAAAAGATAGTAATAGAGCAATCACAACTCACTTTGCAAAACACACAAATGGTGTTGAACCAGCAGGTAGAGCAGGCATACATCAACCTTCAAAATGCGCAGGCGCAGTATACAGCGGCGGATGCGGAGTTGAAAGCAAATAAAGAAAGCTATGATATTACCAACCAGCAAATGCAACTCGGTGCTATTAACCTCGTGCAATTGCAGCAGGAAAAAACATTGTATTTACAATCATTGCAGGCGTATTTGCAGGCAAAGTATACCGCAGTGTTGTATGATAAAATATATAATTTTTACGCAGGAACACCTGTAAGCTTTTAAAGATGTTTAAATATTGATAGAATGAAAAAGTTTAAATGGATCATTTGGTTAATCATCATTGCGGCAGTGGCTGCCGGAATCTGGTACTGGCAATCCAAAAAAGATGAGAAGATCATTGTACTTCAAACGGAACACCCCGTAATGGGTTCTCTTGCAAATTCAGTAACGGCAACAGGGACCATTCAACCCGTAGATACGGTTGCAGTGGGTACGCAGGTTTCAGGAACCATAAAAAATGTGTATGCCGATTTTAATACAACAGTGAAGAAAGGGCAGTTACTCGCTCAAATCGATAAAACATTATTTCTTGCACAGGTACAGCAGATCACTGCGAATCTTCAGTCTGCACAGGCCAATCTGGAATACCAGAAAAGCAACTACGAAAGACAAAGTAAATTATTTGACGTGGGTGCCATCAGTAAGGCTGATCTCGAAACGGCTCAATATAATTACAATAGTGCAAAAGATAATGTGAGCAGCCTGCAGGCACAATTAAAATCAGCAAATCAAAATTTATCATTCACCGATATTTATTCGCCAATCGACGGAACTGTACTTTCAAGAAGTATCAGCGCCGGGCAAACAGTGGCTGCAAGTTTTAATACTCCGGAATTGTTCAGCATCGCAAAGGATTTAACCAAAATGCAGGTGCAGGCAGCAGTGGATGAAGCTGACATTGGCAATGTGAGAACCGGTCAGCGGGTGAGTTTTACAGTGGATGCATTTCCTAAGGACACATTTGCCGGTGTTGTGAAAGAGATAAGACTCCATTCGGCAGTGTCCGCAAACGTGGTTACTTATACCACTATCATTGATGCGCCAAATGAAGACATGAAACTAAAACCCGGCATGACTGCTACCATTACAATTTATACAAAAGAGGTAAATAATGTGATGGTGATACCCGCCAGCGCCTTACAGTTCCGGCCGGATTCTGTTCTTGCCAAAACATATACCATCGTAGGCGGATTCAATGGTAGCGGAAATAAATCTCATCGTGGAGGGGGTAACAGAAGCGGTATGGCGTTAGGACAAAACACCGTCGATACCGGTTCGGTGCAGCACGCAGTTGTTTGGGTGAAAAATGACAGCACACTTACTCTTCATCCAATCATGATTGGCATGAATGACGAAACGCAAGCGCAGGTGGTTTCCGGACTCACATTGAACGATACTATTGTTACCGGTTATTCGCAGGTATCAAAAGCAGAGAGTAATGCTCAGGCATCTAGTCCATTTATGCCGCGGCGTCCGGGCAGAAGCAATAACAAGGGTGGCGGTGGGCCTCCTCCACGTTAAAAGTGCTAATAACCGGGATATAACGGCAGTGTATAAACGAAAATTATGGCAGAAACAATAGTTGATATTAAAGATTTGAAACGCGAGTTCAAAATGGGAAGCGAAATAGTTCGGGCGCTCAGGGGAGTTTCATTTTCGGTAAATGAAGGTGAGTTTGTTACCATAATGGGAAGCAGTGGTTCGGGTAAAACAACCTTACTCAATATATTGGGCTGCCTGGATAAACCCACTTCAGGGGATTATTTACTTGATGGCGTAAACGTGAAACAACTTTCAAGAAATGAACTTGCAAGATTAAGAAACAGGAAAATCGGATTCGTATTTCAATCGTATAATCTATTGCCACGTACTTCTGCCATCGAGAATGTAGAGCTGCCTCTTTTATATAATTCAGGTGTTTCAGCAAGCCTGCGGAAAAAAAAGGCGGAGACAGCACTGGCTGCGGTAAAACTGGAAGATCGTTCCGGTCATTTACCTAATCAATTATCGGGTGGCCAGCAACAACGTGTAGCGATAGCGCGAGCGCTGGTGAATGAACCTGTAATGATACTCGCTGATGAAGCAACAGGTAATCTCGATACGAAAACATCATACGAAATCATGTCCGTAATGCAGGAATTGAATCAGCGCGGAAAAACGATTGTATTTGTAACGCATGAGCCGGATATTGCATCGTTCAGTAACAGAACAATCACTTTACGCGACGGTCACATCGTGAGAGATGAAATCAATAAGAATGTTCGCTTAGCAAAAGAGGCATTGGCATCATTGCCACGAAATGATGATTATTAAAAACGAAAAGGATGAACGCATTTAATCTTTTAGGTCTTGCATGGAAAGCACTCCTTCGCAACAAGCTGCGTGCTTTTCTTACTATGCTTGGCATCATCATCGGTGTTGCATCTGTTATTACAATGGTTGCTATTGGAGAAGGATCCAAAGAAAGTATCCGCAGCCAGCTTTCCAGCATGGGATCCAATATGATCAACATCAGGCCCTACAGCACTTTCACCGTGGGTGGCGGTGCCAGACTTGGCAATAGCGGGGATTTACAAACGTTAAAAGTGGCTGATGTAACGGCTATAGAAAGAAATGCAAAGTTTGTTACCGCGGTATCTCCCGGCGTAAATGCCAATGGCCAGGCTATTAACGGATCAAACAACTGGCCAACACAAATGCAGGGCGTAAGCCCCGATTATCTTACCATCCGCGATTGGCCTTTGCAGAGTGGCGTAATGTTCAGCGATGCGGATGTTACGACGGCGGCTAAGGTTTGCATATTGGGCCAAACAGTAGTTAAAAATCTTTTTCCCGGAGGTACGAACCCGATCGGGGCTGTTATTCGTTTCAATAAAATTCCGTTCACTGTTATTGGTGTTCTTGCGGCAAAAGGCGAAAATAGTTTCGGGCAAGATCAGGACGATATTATCATGGCTCCTTATACTACCGTGCAAAAAAGATTATTAGCTATTCCATACATTCAAACGATTTATGCCTCTGCCATGGACGAAGCCCACTCCGATACGGCAACAGCAGAAATAACGGCAATACTTCGTAAAGATCATAAGCTGCAGGCCGGAGACGATAATGATTTCAGCATTCGGACACAGGCCGAATTGATCAGTACTATCAGTTCTACCAGTCAATTGCTCACGGTATTACTCGCTGCTATTGCAGGTATTTCACTCGTGGTAGGTGGCATTGGCATTATGAATATTATGTACGTATCGGTTACCGAGAGAACAAAAGAGATTGGATTGAGAATGTCAATCGGCGCAAGAGGAATAGACATCTTGTTACAGTTCCTCGTAGAAGCTATATTAATCAGCATTACGGGCGGTGTGATCGGAGTGGTGTTGGGTATCACTGCATCCGACCTCGTTACCTACTTTTTAACATGGCCAACGTTGGTTTCAGAATCATCGATTATTTTATCATTTATGGTGTGTGCCATTACGGGTGTGTTCTTTGGGTATTATCCGGCTCAGAAGGCATCACGACTGGATCCAATTGAGGCATTGCGATATGAATAGGGTTTAAATCCTCTTTACCTGCTGCGCCGGCAGGAGGCTCCGTTGCCGTTAAATGAACAAAAAATAGATTAGCCATGCAGGCAAATTCTTTTAAAAATAAAAATGTTATCCTCCTTTTGCACGTAGCTGCATGGATTATCATTTTGTCTCTGCCATATTTGCTTATCTACAGCCCCTCGCGGGATAACAGGCCTCCTTCCCAGAACCGGTCTGGCTTTTTTTATTTAAGCCTTCTTACCGATGTATGCTGGGTCGGTTTATTTTATCTAAACCTATACGTACTTACACCGAAGCTTTTTATCCGGAAAAAATATATTTCATTTGTGTCCTCCCTGGTCGGAGCATTCATAGTAATATTATGTATTCACTGGATTCTTTTTACACTGCTTGTTACACGTCCGTTCATACCGATAAATTCTGTCGGCTTTAATCTTTTGCCTTTCATACTCACAGCGGCGGTAAGCACCACCTATTATATGATACAGGAGCGGAATGCCGCAGAAAACCTCCTATTGCAAAAGCAGCAACAAAATTTAAAAACAGAACTGTCCTTTTTACGTTCGCAGATAAGCCCGCATTTTTTATTTAATGTTTTAAATAATATGCTTGCGCTGTCACGATTGAAGAGTGATCAGTTGGAACCCACCATATTCAAACTTTCTTCCCTGATGCGATATATGCTGTATGAAACAGACGAGGAAAAAGTGCCTTTAAAAAAAGAGATAGAATACCTGCAAAGTTATATTGATCTGCAGCGGCAGCGGCTTGGCAAAAACGTGATCGTAAACGTTTCCATGCAAAGCTGCGATGAGCCCTACTACATAGCGCCGATGCTGTTAATTCCTTTTATTGAAAACGGTTTTAAGCACGGAATTGGAAACATTACCGATCCTCAGATAGATATTGAACTTCATACCAAGAACGGGATTTTATATTTTATCGTCAGAAATCAATTCCCTGAGGAAGGTGCTGAAATAAAAGATAAAACTTCGGGCATAGGTCTTGCCAATGTGAAGAGGAGACTCGAAATCCTCTACGATAAAAATTACAGCCTGCTCATTTCTAAAAAAAATAACTGGTTTATTGTTTCTTTGCAGTTAAACCTGCGCTAATGATAAACTGCATTGCGGTAGATGATGAGCCACTGGCTCTTCAGTTGCTGGAAGATTATATCAGCCAGGTACCCTTTTTAAAATTAGTGTCAACATGTGAAAGTGCCTATGAGGCAAGGGATGCCCTACAAAAATGCCATGTTGATCTTATTTTTATCGACATACAAATGCCCGGCCTTACAGGACTTCAGTTTATTCAAAGCCTTACCAACAGGCCGATGATCATACTGGTAACGGCATATGAAAAATTTGCCCTGGAAGGTTTTAATCTGAATGTGGTAGATTATCTTCTAAAACCTATTGAACTCACGCGTTTTATTCAGGCATGCAATAAAGCCGAAGACCTGTACCAGTTGAAAAAAAATCGTACAAGCGGTACTGTTAGCCCTGAATACTTTTTCGTAAATGCAGATTATAGTCTCGTAAAAATAATGTTCGATGATATCATGTGGATCGAGGGCCTGAAAGACTATGTAAAGATCCATTTAAAATCTTCATCAAAGCAAATGATGATACGAATTACTCTGAAGGCAATTGAGGATGAATTACCACCGTCAAAATTTATCAGGATACACCGTTCTTACATTGTCTCCGTCAGGAGCGTTAGCTCAGTGCGAAAAAACAGTATCTGTGTCGGCGAGACAGAACTACCCATCGGCGATACATATAAAAATGTAATCAATCAACTTATAGGGAAAAATGCGATGTAGGCACCCCAACAAAATAGTATTAATACTTACTCAATTCCTCTATCGCCTGCTGATAGTTGTTTACAAGTCGAGGTGTTCTCTCAACCGCCCATGCATATAGTATGTCATGCACCAGCGTCAAAGTAGTTTGCAGATTTTCCGGTTTTCGGGAATCATAAGAAATAAGAAGACGGGCCAGGTCAGGTTCGAGATTTAAAAATTTTTCCTGGTTATCATAAATATCAGTCAGCAGGCGGTAAATAGAAATATCAACATATGCAAACACATTATATTGTTTTGCCTCCTGCCATGCTACTTCGTTTAAATCATGCAATAAAGCACCCTGCGGCATGATCACATTGAGATGTAGCTTTCCACTATCAAGAAAACGGCGACTATAGTCAGGATAATTTTTTGCAGAATCAACATTTCTGAAAACCTGCAGATGATATTGGTATTGTTCCTCTGCGTACTTCTTATTACTGACCAGTTCTTCGCGAAGCTGATGGAGCACTTCCATAGCCTGCCTTTTCTCATGAAGTTTCGTAAAATATTCGCTAACACCCAAGGCAAGGATGACGCTAAAAACAATTAAAAGGCACTCGCCAACATATTCTTTCCATCCTCTTTCAACAATTACAACAGGATGATGTTTTTTACCTTTTCTGGCAGGTGGCACTTCAGCATTTTCTTCCATGACTATGACGTCTATGCATAAACGAAAAAATTATTTCTGATTTTCAGGACGAAGGCCCCTCACCGTTTTGCCCGCCTGCCACATTTCACTATCGGCAAGCTCTTTCAATTCCACTTCCAGTTTTTCGCGGTAATCAGACTTACTATTACTTGCAATAGAACGTCCGGCTTCTCTACCTTCAGCCACTTCAGTGTAGAGTTCATTAAATACAGGCAGGGTAGCATCACGAAATCTTTTCCACCAGTCGAGTGCACCGCGTTGTGCAGTGGTACTACAATTGGCGTACATCCAATCCATACCGTTCTCGGCAACTAATGGCATCAGGGACTGCGTTAATTCTTCCACGGTTTCATTAAATGCTTCTGAGGGTGAATGTCCTCTTTCCCGTAAAACCTGGTATTGTGCTGCAAAAATACCCTGTATGGCCCCCATCAAAGTTCCACGCTCACCGGTAAGGTCACTGTACACTTCTTTTTTAAATGTTGTTTCAAAAAGATAACCGGAACCAATAGCAATACCTAATGCAATTACCCTGTCAAAGGCTTTTCCCGTTGCATCCTGAAAAATAGCATAGCTGCTGTTCAAGCCCCTGCCCTGCAAAAACATTCTGCGTAATGACGTGCCCGATCCTTTCGGCGCTACCAGAAACACATCCACGTCAGCCGACGGGATAATTCCGGTTTGATCATTATAGGTAATACCGAAACCGTGTGAAAAATAAAGTGCTTTGCCGGGTGTGAGATGTTTTTTTACTGTTGGCCACATGGCAATTTGTGCTGCGTCGCTCAGCAAATAACAAATGATAGTTCCCTTTTGCAATGCCTCCTCAATTTCAAATAAAGTTTTACCTTCTACAAAACCATCACGGACGGCCTTATCCCAGCTTTTTGAATTTTTACGCTGACCTACGATTACATTAATTCCATTTTCTTTTTGATTCAATGCCTGGCCCGGCCCCTGCACGCCATAACCGATTACCGCTACTACTTCATCCTTCAAAACCTGCTGTGCTTTTGATAAAGGAAATTCGTCGCGGGTAACCACATTCTCTTCTACTCCGCCAAAGTTTAATTTTGCCATGTTGTGTTTTATTTAATAATTAAGGTTTTTGAATAAGAGTTTCGTTTAACCGGTTCCATCAGTCATTGCATCTAGATAAAAGTTCTTTTCAACTCCTCAACCGGACTGCAAAGAAATATAATTTTTAACTAATTACTTTTCCTTATCAATTTTTTCATTGAAGATGATCTTGTTGTTAAAAGGATCATTCGCCGTAAATGCCAGCGCACCGTAAAATGTCTCTTCAAGACCCGGCCGGTTATACTTGTATTGTTTATTAATCAGCTCGGTATGATACTCCTTCACGCCCGTGCACCAGATAAACACGTGCGATCCGGGAGTACCATCGCCGTGATGCTCGCTCAGGTGCAACGTAATACCATCTCTTTCCACTTCCATATAAACGGGAGCATTGTCGATGAACCGGTGCTCAAATACCAATTTAAATCCAAGCCAGTCAACATAAAACTCGATGGCTTTTGCATAATCGAATATTCGTAACGTGGGTATTACCTTTTCAACTATCATAGTGCTTACATTGTAAATACTTCTTCCTGCCTGTCCAGGTACTCATTTTCTATCGCCACCTCTCCCGGTTCTGCTGCTTCAAATTCTTTAAGTTTTTCATGGAAACCTGCACTGGCCTTAATTATGGCCACTCTTGCGCTGCGGACAAACTCGATCAATCCATAAGGCTCCAGCGCTTTTACCAAACTATCTACTTCTTCTTTGTGGCCTGTAGTTTCAAATACGGTGTAATCTTTTCTTATCACCACTGCATTGGCGCCATATTGCCGGAGTAATCTTTCAACAACTACTTTTTCCTGTATTACATCTGTCGGTACCTTGTACAATGCAAGCTGTTGCCAAATGATCTCTTCGTTTGTATTATAATATGCCTTCAACACTTCCACCTGTTTTTCAATCTGCCTGCAAAGTTTGCGCACTACTTCTTCTGTTTCATTTATCACGATAGTGAAGCGATGTACACTGTCTATTTCCGAAGGCGACGTGTTTAAACTTTCGATATTGATTTTTCTCCTTGAAAAGATGATTGCTATCCGATTGAGCAATCCTACCTGGTTTTCGGTATAAACCGTAATGGTATATTCCTGCTTCATAATTTTTACTTTAATACTTTTCTAATTATTTTACTGCGATCACACGCAACCTTTTATAATCTGCGTACCACTTTCCATTCCTGAATTGTACCGGCCTGATCTTTTCCTGTGTTTCTTTTAAAATCATTTCTACATCATCTTCTTTGATGCCGGTAAGATAACCGCCTGCAAACATTTTTAACCAATCTACAATTCCATTAGTGTTGTCCGCCAATTCTGTTTCCCTGTCAAAATGAAATGCATAAGTTACCCGAAACCCGCTTTGCTCCAGTAATGACGCATACTCACCAATCGATGGAAAATACCACAGATCATTCACCGTACTTGATGCATAAACATGTGCCAGCAAACTTTCTTTTAATGCTGAAATAATTTGTGCCACATTTCCTTTGCCACCCATTTCCATTACAAACCGGCCACCTTGTTTCAGATTTTTATAGATGCAATCAATTGCTTTTTCTTTTTCCAATACCCAATGCAATACAGCATTGGAAAAGATAGCATCGAATGGCTGATCAAAATGAAAATCGGTCGCAGACATTTTATAAAACGCGAGCTGCGGATATTGGGCTTTGGCTTTTTGAATCATTTCATCACTATTGTCAATGCCGGTTACCTCCGCACCTCTCTCCGCAATCACATTGGTGAGATGCGCCGTTCCACAGCCAAGATCGAGAATCCTCTCTTCTTCCTTTGGCTGAAGCAGATCCACCAGGCTTTCTCCATATTTAAATACAAAACTGTGCTTATCGTCGTACAACGATGTATTCCATTTTGTATTTGCACACGCTGTCATATAAAAGATTAATTAATGCTGATCGCTATTATCTAGTTACTGTTATAGTTTCAAAAATTCACTTTTTTTATTTTAACCTGATCTCTGCTACACTGCAACCTTGCGGCACCATCGGGAACACGTTATTTTCCTTACCTACCATTACTTCAAGCAGATAAGGGCCTTTGTGCATCAGCATTTCTTTTAGCGCAGACTTTAGATCTTTCCTGTCATTCACAGATTTGCCTTCGATGCCATAACCTTTTGCAATGGTTACAAAATCCGGGCTTTGAATATCCACGAATGAATATCTCTTCTGATGAAAGAGTTCCTGCCACTGACGCACCATACCAAGGAAATTATTATTCAGGATAAGAATCTTTACCTCAGCGCCAAACTGCATAATGGTACCTAATTCCTGTAGTGTCATCTGGAAACCTCCGTCCCCAATTATAGCAACCACCGTTCTGCCAGGGGCGCCATACTTCGCTCCGATTGCAGCCGGCAAGGCGAAACCCATTGTACCCAAACCTCCGGAAGTAACATTGCTCTTACTTTTTTCAAACTTTGCATAGCGGCATGCTACCATCTGGTGTTGACCTACATCGGTTACAATTACTGCATCACCTTTTGTCAGTTCATTCAAAGCATCTATTACTTCCGCCATGCTCATCTCGTCGGCTGCCGGATGCATTTCCTTTTGGATAACCTGGTCTTCCTCCTCCTTTGTATAATCTTTAAATTTCTGCAACCATTCTTTATGTTCAGTCTTTTTGACAAGCGCTGTAAGCATTGGCAGCGTTTCTTTACAATCGCCCCAAACTGGTACGTCTGCCTTTACGTTCTTGTCAATTTCAGCAGGATCAATATCGAGATGAATTACTTTAGCTTGTTTTGCATATTTATCCAAACGACCGGTAACACGATCATCAAAACGCATCCCTACCGCGATCAACACATCGCACTCATTGGTCAACACATTGGGTCCATAATTTCCATGCATTCCGAGCATACCAACATTTTGAGGATGATCTGTTGGCAAAGCGCTCAGGCCCAAAATGGTCCATGCCGCAGGAAGGCCCGCCTTCTCTATAAAATCTTTAAACTCTTTTTCTGCTCTTCCAAGAATAACACCTTGTCCAAAAATTACGAAAGGTTTTTTTGCTTCGTTAATTAATTGCGCCGCCTGTTCTACATATTGTTTACGTACAATTGGTTTAGGACGATAGCTGCGGATGTGATCACATTTTTGGTAACCGCTGTAATCAAACTTTTGTATCTGGGCATTTTTGGTGATGTCAATCAAAACCGGCCCGGGGCGACCACTTCCGGCTATATAAAATGCTTTTGCTAACACACCCGGAATTTCCGTGGCATCCGTTACCTGGTAATTCCATTTGGTAACCGGTGTGGTAATATTTATTACATCTGTTTCCTGGAATGCGTCGGTGCCCAGCAAATGAGCAAATACCTGGCCGGTAATACAAACCACCGACGTGCTATCTATTTGTGCATCCGCTAAACCTGTGACGAGGTTGGTAGCTCCCGGGCCGCTTGTGGCGAATACGACTCCTACCTTGCCTGAAGTTCTTGCGTAGCCCTGTGCTGCGTGAATGGCTCCCTGCTCATGCCGGACGAGTATGTGTTTTATTTTTTCATCATAATCAAAGAGCGCATCATAGATTGGCATGATAGCGCCACCGGGGTAACCGAAAATAGTGCTAACGCCTTCTGCCAGCAGCGATTTCAAAACCGCCTCGCTGCCACTGATGTTTTCCGTTTTGCTTTCCGTTTTTTTTCCTTTTGTTAATTCGAGTGTTTCCATAACAAAATTTTTATTTTTCAGAAACGATAAAATGATCTTATTTCATTTCTTCGTTAGTTAAATTGATTTCTATTTTTTCCTATAAATTCCCAATAAATCAGTGGAACCGACTTTGGTGAATCCTGCCTGTCGCAACATTGTCACCAACTGACCGCGGTGATATGTTGCGTGATTGACGACGTGTGCGAACAATAGATAGTAAGGCATCGAAAAAGCTTCGCCATTCAGCCGTTTAAAATCGAGATTTGTGTTCAAATCTGTTTCATCAAATGTGTCAATAAATGATTTTAGTTCGGTTGATGTTTTTTTCCAAAGATCAATATGCTCTTCTTTCGTTCCTTTAAACTCACTCTGTAACCAAACGATGTTTGGATTTTTCTTAAATCTTTCCAGCCATGCTTTTTCAGCACTGATCACATGCAACACCGTTTGCTGAATGCTGTTAAAACTACTGATGATCTCCTGGTTCCATTGCTCATCGGTGATCTGCCCCAACCAACCGCAAACAATGGTATTTGCCCACAAGTTGTATTCTGCCAGTTCTTTGAAATATTGCTTTGTCATATGCCTGTTCCCTTAAGGGTAAATTTTGATTATTTATTAAAACCAATTCTTTCGCGGTCACTCCATTTTTTTTCTTCCGCTTTTATATCCAGAAGGTTTTCAATTGCTATATAAATTTGATTAAGCTGCGCATCATGATTGCCAACTCTATCTTTTAATTCTTTCAATTGCTCAACTAAGTCAGTGTATTGAAGCACAAATTTTCTCAAAGCAATAAAGGCACGTACAATGGCAATATTCATCTGAATTGCTTTGTCACTTTTTAGAATCCCGGCCGCCATTGAGACACCGTGTTCCGTAAAAACATAAGGTAAATATCTTGTGCCACCATAATTTGAGGTCACAATTTGTGACCTCATAATACTTTTATTATCATCAATTTGTAAACTTGAGGTCACAATTTGTGACCTCAAGTTGTTCCATTCTTTCCGAGTGAGGCGAAACATAAAATCTTCAGGGAACCTTTCAATATTTCTTCGAACTGCCTGGTTCAAAACTTTTGTTTCTACTTCATACAACGAGGCTAAATCAGCGTCTATGATCACTTTTTGACCCCGTATTTCGAATATTTTTTGCTGTATGATTTGTAGTTGCATCTTCAAACCAATTTAATCTTCATCCGTAACACAACCCTCGCTTGCCGTTTTCACCACTCTTGCATATTTAAATAAAACGCCTTTCGTCGCTTTCAGTGCGGGCTGCGTCCATCCGACCCTGCGTTTTGCAATTTCTTCATCGCTTACTTTTAAGTTAAGTGTGTTTTTAACTGCATCAATTTCTATAATATCATCATCTTTCACCAACCCGATTAAACCACCTTCATGGGCTTCAGGTGTAATATGACCCACCACAAAACCGTGCGTACCACCGCTAAATCTTCCATCCGTTATCAGAGCCACCGATTTACCTAAACCAGCGCCAATGATCATGCCTGTTGGCTTTAGCATTTCAGGCATTCCAGGCGCACCTTTAGGGCCAACATGCCTTATCACCACCACATCACCGGCATGAACACGCTTACTCTGTAATCCTTCCAGCAAATGCGCTTCACCATCAAATACTCTTGCCGTGCCTTCAAAACGCACGCCCTCTTTACCGGTAATCTTTGCAACACTTCCACCTTCAGCCAGGTTGCCGTACAATATTTGCAAATGGCCGGTTTTCTTGAGCGGCTTTTCCAGCGGCATTACAATATCTTGTTTTTCAAAATCAAGATCAGGTGCATCTTTTGAATTTTCTGCAACCGTTTTTCCGGTTACTGTTAAGCACTCACCATGTAACATGCCTTTGCTCAACAGATATTTCATTACTGCAGGAACACCTCCGTGTTTGGCAAGGTCCTGCATCAAATGTTTGCCGCTCGGCTTAAAATCAGCAAGCATTGGCGTTTTATTACTGATTCTCTGAAAATCATCAATAGTAAGGTCCACACCAACACTTCTTGCCATTGCAATCAGGTGCAATACAGCGTTAGTACTTCCACCTAAAATCATCACCACGGTAATCGCATTTTCAAATGCCTTTTTGGTCATGATATCTTTTGGCTTGACATCTTTTTCCAGCAATAACCTTATGGCATCGCCAATTGCATCACATTCTTTTTGCTTTTCTATACTGAGTGCAGGGTTGCTCGCGGAATAAGGCAAACTCATTCCCAAAGCTTCTATCGCACTTGCCATTGTATTTGCGGTGTACATACCACCGCATGCACCTGCTCCCGGGCACGCATGACGAATAATCTCTTTGAAATCATGTTCGTCAAGGTTACCCATTATCTTTTGCCCCAGCGCTTCGAAGGTGGACACAACGTTGAGCTCTTCCCCGTTATAATGTCCTGCCGCAATCGTTCCGCCGTACAACATGATTGCCGGGCGATTTAATCTACCCATCGCCATTATGCAACCCGGCATATTTTTATCACAACCAGGAATTGCAACGATGGCATCATAATATTGAGCGCCCGCATTTGTCTCAATGCTGTCGGCTATTACATCGCGACTTACCAAACTGTAGCGCATTCCATCAGTGCCCATGCTGATACCATCACTTACGCCAATCGTATAAAAACGCAAGCCCAGTAACCCATCAACTTTGTTGATGCTATCTTTTACCTTGGTCGCAAAATCATTCAAATGCATATTGCACGGGTTTCCATCCCATCCCATACTTACCACTCCCACCTGTGCCTTTTTGAAATCTTCTTCTTTGAAACCAATCGCATAATACATTGCCTGAGCAGCAGGTTGTGTATCGTCCTGCGTGAGCGTTTTGGAATATTTATTTAGTTCTTTCATGCTAAAACTTCTAATGTTATTTTTTCCCTAATCAAATCTTTATAAGCAGTTTCAATTTTTGCACCCAATGCGGTATTCCATTCCTTCTGGAACACGACATCATCGATTGATTCGATACCGATTACTTCTGCAGCAGTGCCGCAAAAGAAAGCACTGTCGACACTTCGTAACTCTTCATGCGTAATTTGTTTCTCAATCACTTCAATATTCATCGCTTCACAGATCTCCATTACAGTAGCACGTGTGATACCGGGTAAGATGTTTCCTAATGACGGCGTATACAGAACTCCGTTAGTTTCCATAAAAATATTTGCACCCGGAGCCTCGGCCACGAACCCGTTCATGTCGTACAGCAGCGCTTCATCATAGCCTTTTGCTTTTGCTTCCTGGCTTGCCAGGATGGAGTTTACGTAGTGACCGGTTGCTTTCGCTTCTATTTTAAATCCTTTCGGGTTCGGTCGCTCAAATGACGACGTCATTACGCGCAACAATTTTTCCCCGAGAAACGGCTGCATCTCCCATGTTTCTATTGCGATAAAAGATTCTACATTGGGATTGAAACTCATGTTTGCAGGTGCATACACTAATGGCCTGATATAAGCGTCACTCAGGTTATTTTTTTTCAGCATCTCGTAGGTAGCGGCAATCAATCCTTCCGCAGTCCAGGGATATGGCAGATTCAAGGCCGCGGCTGAGTTTCGCAACCGTTCGAAGTGTTCCTGCTCTTTAAAGATCTTCGTTTCGCCGTTTACTGTTTTGTACGAGCGTAGGCCTTCAAATACACCATAGCCATAGTGCATCGTTTGGCTATACAAATCAATTTTGGCATCACCGGCTTTTACTATCTCGCCGTTGAGATAGATAAATGTGTTATCGTTGTAGTACTTCATCGTATTAAAAATAAAAACCCGCTCTTTGTGAGCGGGCTATTGTTACAAAAATTGCTTTAAATAAAAATTACCAGCTCATGCTTTAAAGAGTATGACAATGACGAGGACAACAGTGATCACTGTTGCAATTCTTAGAATGTCATTGTATAGTTTGCCTTTAAACATTGAGCGAAGTCTTCAGCAAACTTAAATTACTCTTTACAAAAAACAAAGAACTTTTTATACTTAGATGATCGTTGCTCTTCCAAATGCAATATTTTGTGCATTGATGTTGGAAGGAGAATCATTGAGCACATAATCACTTACCATTTCACCAACCGTGGACGTGTAGTGTGCATTTTCAGGATCGATATCCTGTGTTACAAAACCATTTGCCAAAGTCCATGCAACGGCTTCTCTCACTTTGGCAGCTTCTTTAATCATCCCAAAATGATCGAGTAGCATCGCTGCCGATAATATCGATCCCAAAGGATTCGCAATATCTTTTCCTGCGGCCTGCGGATAGGAACCATGGATTGGCTCAAATAGTGCAGTAGACGTTCCCACTGACGCAGAAGGTAACAATCCTAACGAGCCACTGATCACACTTGCTTCATCACTTAATATATCACCGAACATATTTTCAGTAACGATCACATCAAACTGTTTTGGATTGACAATAAGTTGCATGGCAGCATTGTCTACAAACATATAATCTGTTTTCACATCGGGATAATCTTTGGCAATTTCCTGAACGGTTTTTCTCCAAAGTCTCGACGTTTCCAACACGTTTGCCTTATCAACCAGTGTCAACTTTTTCTTTCTTTGTTGCGCTGCGGCAAAAGCAAGGCGTGCAATACGTTCTATTTCAAAAGTATTATAAATACACAGGTCTGAAGATTCTTTACCATCTGCACTCGTTTCTTTTTTACCAAAATAAATTCCACCTGTCAATTCGCGATACACAACAAAGTCAACATCTATGAGTTGTTTTTCTTTTAACGGAGAAAGATGTGACAGCGCCGGGTAGGCCGTAACCGGTCGGATATTAGCAAAGAGTTGCAACTCTTTCCTGATCTTCAGCAAACCTTGTTCCGGCCGTACTTTCGCGGTAGGATCATTGTCATACTTGGGATCACCAATAGCACCAAATAAAATAGCGTCGCTTGCATGACAGATGTCTAACGTACGCTGTGGCAACGGATCTCCTGCTTTATCAATTGCTATGGCACCCATTAAACCATAGGTGTAGGTAAAATTGTGGCGATACTTTGTTGCCACTGAGTTTAAAACTTTGATGGATTGGTGCGTCACTTCCGGTCCAATCCCGTCTCCTAAAATAACTGCGATCTTCTTATTCATTTATAAAAAATTTTCGTTTAAGGTTAACTGTCAGGCTGCCATTCGTCCTTCTATTAATTTTAATTTATAAGTAACGCATGGCGGAATTTCTTCTTCATAATGACTTACATATACAAGGGTCTTTTTCATCTTCACGCATATCTCATTTATCAGCCGGATAAATGCAGCACTTACCCCGGTGTCCAATCCCTGGCATGGCTCGTCTAATATTAGTAATGGCGGATTTTTGATCAATGCACGTGCCAGCAATATCAATCGCTGTTCGCCATTGGAAAGTTGATTAAACAACCTGTTTTTAAATTGATCGATATGCAACAACCTCATCCATTCTCTTACTATTGATTCCTGGCTTCCATTGAGGTTCCTGAATAAACCAATCGTATCAAATAATCCCGATGCTACTATATTGAAACAAGTTTCTCCGGAATCAAAATAATGATGTAACTCGGGTGACATGTAACCAATCTTTTGCTTGATATCCCAGATGGATTCTCCGCTACCCTTTTTCCTGTCGAATAAATAAATATCATTAGCAAAGGCCTGCGGATTATCTCCGGTAACTAAACTGAGCAATGTTGATTTACCTGAACCGTTATGTCCTGACACATTCCAGCATTCTCCTTTATTTACTTTCCAATTGATGTTATCCAAAATCTTTCGGCTATCATAAATCACACTCGTATCAACTATATTTATTGCCGTTGAAAATTCCTCATATACATAAGCGGGCCTGATGCCATCGAGAGAATTGGAGTCAATGGTGAAATGATGGATATTTTTTGAAACAATATTTTTCTCTCCAAATTTTTTCCTGCTCAATTTTTCATACGAATGATCCCCGTTAAGAGAAATCACATGCGTTATAAATAAAGGCATTTCTGATGACGATGTAACCAGCATCACATGAATGCCTTTAGCAATCAGCTTTGAAAGAATTTCGGTTAATAAGTTTCGCGCTGATACATCGAGACCCGTGTAAGGATTATCAAGGAGCAACCACTCAGCGCCTTGTAACAATGCCTCAGCAAGTTGAAATCGTTTATGCTCGCCATTAGATAATTGTATCAGTCGCGTATTTTTCAAATACGGCACATGCAACAATTCCAGCGTTTCTGTTATTTTATCGTTATCGTCGCAAATGCTCTTTAAAACGTCGTTTACCATCAACGCGTCTTCAGAATCAAATGAATTAAAACGCTGCTGATAATAAAATGTGGAAGTATTAGAAAGATTCCTGAAAAAATGTTGTTGTCCGATGAAATTTATGGAAGGCTTTTTATCGGTTGCACCTTCAAAGAGAATCTCTCCCGAAGTAAAATATTTACCGGCAATAGCACGGAGCAATGTCGTTTTACCACTTCCGGATCCCCCGGTAATCGCCAAACATTCTCCCTCATTTACATCGAATGAAACATCGCACAGCACAGTTCTTCCACCAATCTTTACGTTCAGATGCTTAACCTGTAAAAGAGCTTTTTGTTTCATTGTGCACAATAGGAATTAGCTTAAACTGGCTTCATATGCTTCGATCTCTTTTTTCTTACTTAATAAGAAATCGATATCATCATAGCCATTCAGTAAACATGTTTTTTTGTATGGATTAATGTCAAAACTTTCCTGTTCACCGATAGCTTTCAATTTTATATACTGCTTCTCAAGATTCACTTCAACTTCCGTTTTCGGGTCGGCTTCCACAGCCAAAAATACTTTTTGAAGAAAATCTTCACTTACCGTAATTGGTAAGATGAAATTATTCAATGCATTATTCTTAAAAATGTCTGCGAAGAAGCTGCTCACCACCACATCAAATCCATAATCTTTAATGGCCCATGCCGCATGTTCCCTCGAAGAACCGCAACCAAAATTTTTTGCTCCTACCAAGATTTTCCCTCTATACCTTGGATCATTCAAAGGAAAATCTGCTTTTGGTGTTTTCTCATCATCATTTACATAACGCCAGTCGCGAAACAAATTTTTCCCGAAACCTTCACGGCTGGTGGCTTTTAAAAAGCGTGCAGGAATGATCTGGTCGGTATCGATATTTTCGATATTAACAGGAACTACAGTAGACTTTACTATGTTTATTGCTTTACTCATGGTCTGTTTGTTTAAATATATTCTCTTACATCTTCTACCCTGCCTGTAACTGCTGCGAGTGCCGCTGTAAGCGGACTTGCTAACATCGTTCGCGCACCAGGGCCTTGCCTGCCTTCGAAATTTCTGTTGCTGGTACTTACAGCATATTTACCCGCCGGAATCTTATCTTCATTCATTGCAAGGCAGGCACTGCAACCAGGCTGACGCAACACAAATCCCGCTTCCTCAAATATTTTATTAATACCTTCTTCGAGCGCTTGTTTTTCTACCTGTTTACTTCCCGGAACAATCCACACTTCCACGTCATCTGATTTCTTTTTTCCTTTTACAAACGATGCCACCATTCTCAGATCTTCTATGCGACTGTTGGTGCAGCTACCAATAAATACATAATCAACTTTTTTGCCTTTGATATTGGTTCCGGGTTCGAGGCCCATGTACTGCAAAGATTTCCGGAAGGATAGCTTTTCTTTTTCATCAATCTCTTCCAGGGCAGGCACATGGCCTTTTACACTTATGCCCATTCCTGGATTAGTACCATAGGTAATCATTGGCTCAATATCTTCCGCCTTAATATTTATTTCTGTGTCGAATCTGGCATCTGCATCGCTGTACAACGTTTTCCAATATGCAAGTTTTTTATCCCATTCTTTTCCCTTTGGTGCAAACAATCTTCCTTTCACATAATTGAAAGTGGTTTCATCAGGAGCAATCAATCCGCAACGGGCGCCCATTTCTATACTCATATTACAAATGGTCATACGCGCTTCCATAGAAAGGTTGCGGATAGCAGAGCCGGCAAATTCCACGGCATGTCCCGTCGCACCGCTCGCAGAAATTTTTGAAAGGATGTAAAGAACAATGTCTTTTGACACTACGCCAACATTCAACTTACCATCCACATTAATGCGCATCAGTTTGGGTTTACTTTGCATCAAACATTGGGTGGCCAATACCATTTCAACCTCACTGGTACCAATGCCAAAGGCAATTGAGCCAAAAGCACCGTGAGTAGAGGTGTGACTATCTCCGCAAACGATCGTCATACCTGGCTGTGTAATGCCTAATTCCGGTCCGATCACATGCACAATTCCCTGGAAGGGATGCCCCAACCCATACATTTCGATCCCGAATTTTTCGCAATTCTCTTTCAGTTTTTGAACTTGTAATCTTGATAATTCTTCCTTGATAGGTAAGTGCTGGTTCAATGTAGGTACGTTGTGATCTGCTGTAGCAACGGTTTGCTCCGGACGAAACACTTTGATACCTCGCTTTTCAAGGCCGGCAAATGCCTGCGGACTTGTTACTTCATGAATTAAATGTTTGTCGATGTAGAAAACAGAAGGCCCACCTTCCACATTTGTTACCACATGTTTTTCCCAGATCTTTTCAAATAATGTTTTTCCCATTTTTTTCTAAGTTAAAAAGTGGGGGATGCCTCCCCCACGTCATAAAACTAAAACTGCATGAAACTAAATCGTTACAATATTTTTTGATTGATGATTTTTTGCAAGTGCCCTAAGATCACTATCGTCTACTTCTTTTTTGCTATCTGCCACCTGGAGAAATTTCTGATACAAAACATCTACGTCATCACGGTTAAATTCAAAGCCCAGTTTCCTGAAACGAAATGCCAATGCACTTCGTCCGCTTCTTGCCGTCAATACAATCTTTGATGTGTCTGCACCAACTTCTTCCGGATTGATGATTTCATAGGTAAGCGCATCTTTCAAAAAACCATCCTGGTGAATGCCTGATGAATGTGAAAATGCGTTGCTGCCAACAATTGCTTTATTAGGTTGTACAGGCATTCTCATGGTATCCGATACCTTCCTGCTCATCGGATTCAATTGAGCTGAATCGATACTGGTGTAAAAGTTCAGTGACTTGTGTTGTTTGATAACCATTACCACTTCTTCCAACGACGTATTTCCCGCTCTTTCTCCAAGACCATTAATAGTACATTCGATCTGGCGTGCGCCTGCAATAATGCCTGCGATTGAATTGGCAGTTGCCAACCCGAGATCATTATGGCAATGGCATGAGATAATTGCCTGGTCAATATTAGAAACATTGTTTACCAGGTACGCAATCTTCTCGCCATATTGATGTGGCAAACAATAACCGGTAGTATCAGGTATGTTTACTGTAGTTGCGCCTGCTTTAATTACTGCTTCCACTACTCTTGCGAGATAATCATTATCGGTTCTGCCTGCATCTTCGGCATAGAACTCAACATTGTCGGTATAATTTCTCGCCCACTTTACGCATTGTACGGCACGGGCGAGAATGTCGTCCCTGTTACTATTGAACTTACTTTTTATATGCAGATCCGATGTTCCAATTCCAGTATGAATTCTCGGACGTTTGGCAAATTTCAACGCTTCTCCCGCCACTTGTATATCTTTTTCCACTGCGCGTGACAGAGCGCAAACAACAGCGGTCTTTAAGCTTTTGGATATTTCGGTTACTGAATTAAAATCGCCGGGGCTCGAAATTGGAAAGCCGGCTTCTATTACGTCTACACCCAAATATTCGAGGTTTTTGGCGAGTTCTACTTTCTCTTTTGTATTTAATTTACAACCCGGCACCTGCTCTCCGTCCCTCAGCGTAGTATCGAAAATCGTTATTTTGTCCATAATACTTTCTTTATTTGTGCAATCGTTTCGGAAGGCCACAGATTATACATTGATAACCTGTGTTTAAGGCGATAAAAGTAGATTTTATAAATAAAGTATTTTGAACAAAAAAGCAGAAATTTACATTGACGAAAAGCACGGTAATATCCTGAAACCCTTGATAGTACTGGTGTTTACGGTAAAAATATTACGATGCCCAACAGATCAACTGATGCCTTATTTCAACTGATCCACTCGCTGCAGAAGTCGGAAAAGAGGAATTTCAAGCTCTATGTACAGCGAAACTCAGCCAGCAGTGACCTTAAGATCGTGCAGCTTTTTGACGCACTGGACAAGATGAAAGACTATGATGAAAAAGAATTGATGGGCAAAACCGTATCGATCAAACGGGAACAACTTTCCAACATGAAGGCGCATCTGTACCGACAAATACTTGCCAGCCTGCGTTTGCTGCAAAGTGGCGATAATATAGATATACAACTCCACGAGCAACTGGATTATGCACGCATCCTTTACAATAAAGGCTTGTATATGCAAAGCCTGAAGATATTGGACAGGGTAAAAGAAAATGCCAAGCGTCACAACCAGGTGAGTTTTCTAATCGAAGTTTTATTTCTCGAAAAGAAGATCGAATCGCTGCACATTACACGTAGCATGCAGGACAGAGCAGATGCGCTGACGAATGAATCTGTCTCAACCAATACGCAACTCGAAAGAGTAACCACGCTCTCCAATCTTGCGTTGCAATTATATAGTTGGTACATTAAAAACGGGCATGCCAGAAATAAAGAAGATGAGAATCATCTTGAGTCCTATTTTGAGAGGCACCTGACCAGCGAAATAAAACATCCGAAAAGTTTTTATGAAAAGCTTTATTACGCTCAAAGCTATTGCTGGTACGCCTATATACGCCAGGACTTCCTGATGTACTACCGTTATTCTCAAAAATGGGTTGATATTTTCGGCGATGATCACGATATGATTGAGGTCGAAACTATTAATTACCTGAAAGGCCTGCATAATCTGTTGACTGCTCACTTTACCTTAAGAAATTATAGCGGCTTCAGAAAGACTATTAAATTAATGGAACACTTTCGTGATTCAGATGCTGTAGAACAAAGCACCAACAATCGAGTGCAGGTATTTGTATACCTATATACCGCAAAAATCAACCAGCATTTTTTGGAAGGTACATTTAAAGAGGGGCTCGAATTAGTTCCGGAAATTAATGACCAGTTGAAGGAATTCAGCATCTATCTCGATTCGCATCGTGTATTGGTATTCGATTACAAAATTGCCTCTCTTTATTTCGGTGCCGGCGATTATGATACTGCTATCGATTATTTGAACAAGATCATCAACTGGAAGATGGATCTTCGCAACGACCTGCAATGCTATGCACGATTGTTGCATTTGATTTCCCATTATGAGTTGGGGAATTTTCAATTGCTGGAATACCTTATCAAATCCGTATACAGGTTTATGGCCAAAATGAAAAATCTCAGTTTGGTTGAAGAAGAAATGTTTAAGTTCTTAAAGCGTACCTTTTATCTTTCTCCAAGAAAACTGCAGCCCGAATTTGAAAAACTACTTAACCGGATAAAGCATTTGGAAAAAAGCCGTTTCGAAACAAGGGCATTTGCTTATCTCGATATCATTTCATGGCTGGAGAGCAAAGTATACAATAAAACAGTATATGAAATTATAAGAGAAAAATACCTGGCCGGGAAAAGGGCAAATCCGGTGTAGTGAAAATTTAAAATTCCAATCATGAAAAAGTATCTTCTCCTATTAATCCTTGCAACATCATTTCTTTTCTTTAAAAACGATACGGGGATTTTTAAATATAGTACGGACATAGGTAACCCGAAAATAAAAGGAGCTACTTATTATGATAAGAACACCAAAGTATATACACTGGAAGGCGGTGGTTACAATATCTGGTTCAACCGCGATGAATTCCATTATGCATACAATAAATTAAAGGGCGACTTTACCCTGACTGCTCATTTTACTTTTGCCGGCAAGGGAACCGAAGCTCATCGCAAAACAGGATGGATGGTTCGTGAATCCACCGCTGATACTGCCGTACACATCAGTGCCGTTTTACATGGAGATGGGCTCACAGTATTGCAATGGCGCGTAAAACCCGGAATGAATATGAGAGATCCGGAAGATGAAATAAGGGCTGACAGGGAAGGTATAGCGTCGTTCAATTGCAGCGAAAAGGGAATAAATTTATTATGTGCGTTGCCGAAAAAGAAGGTTCTCCTCTTATCCTTGTTGGAAAACACGACATGCCCGACATGCCTGATGAAGTATTAGCGGGTCTTTTCATTTGTTCTCATAACCCCGATATTAAGGAATCGGTCACCGTCAGTGACGTGAGAGTAGAAAAATAATTTCGGATGCTCTTTACCGTTATACGATCAGAATCCCCATTTTTTCATCACCTGCAAATCGTACTTTGATGAGTCAAGAGGATCCACGCCCTGGTAGTCTTCCTGTTCTATGATGAAGTATTTTGTACCGGTTTTGCGTGCATAGTCCACTATTCCTTTTACGCCTATTACTCCTTTGCCCAATTCGCAGCTTTCGTACATATTGCCCGATTGCCCTGCAGTATCTCTCTTTATTTCATCTTTCACGTGCATCAGCAAAAAGCGTCCGGGATATTTCTTTAAATAATACATTGCCCTTCCGCCCGGTTCATACATATTGCCAATATCAATTTGCTGCGCCACTAAATTTTTATCACAGAGTTTGAGCAGCAGTTCATACAACTGTGTTCCATCGAGACTGTGATTGAATTCGTAACTCTCATTGTGAAATGCAAAATGAAGACCTGCTTTTTTGCAAAGCTCACCGGTCTTATTATGCATATCCATATACATTTTAAAATCGTCCATGTTTTTGCAAAGGCTCTCATCTACGCCCGGGCTGATCATATATTTCAGGCCTACGGCCGCAGCATCATCAATCGTATGTTTCCATTCATCAGTAAAATCATTGGTACTTTTGTCCCACGCATCGGCTCTGAGTCCATTATGACCGCTGGCCATCTGCAAACCGATGTCACTTAATAATTTTTTGAAATCTGCGGGAGTAAACCCATAAAATTTTCTATCGTGATATCCTGCATGTTCAACGTGCCGGAATCCCATTACTGCTAATTTTTTCAGCGTGCCTTCAGGATCTTTCTGCATGTGATCTCGTACAGTATACAATTGTAAACCCAAAATGGTGTTGGCTGGCGACTTAAATTTTAAAATACCCGGAAGTACGGCAGTGCCTGCAATTGACAGCGTACTGTTTTTGATGAAAGTTCTGCGTGAAGTAGTCATGATAGAAAATTTGATGTAATAAAATTAACTAATAGTTCATTTATGCAGGAATAAAATTATTGATTCACTTATTTAATAATTTTAGAAAAATATCTATGACATTCATGATAATAGAAACTTTTCGCCCGGGGAAAGTAAAAGAACTTTATAAAAGATTTGCTGACAAAGGGAGGCAACTCCCTCAAGGTGTCCTATACATTAATAGCTGGATAGACGAAAAAGTAGAAACCTGCTACCAGGTAATGGAAAGCGATTCAGTAGAAAAGATAAATGAGTGGGTTCAATTGTGGAATGATATAGCAGATTTTACCGTCATCCCCGTGATAAGCTCTGCTGAGGCTATGGCCAAAGCAGATACAATGTGAATTTGAAAAATTATAAAATAAGATACACGACTCCTTTTATCAGTGGGGTATTATTTTTCAAATCTATCGTGTACACATAAGCACCCGATGTTTGCTGCTGGCCTTTATAGGTACCATCCCACCAAATCTCTTTTCCGTGATTATCGAAAAGAACCTGTCCCTGCCGGTTGTACACTTTTACTTCTGCTCCCGGGTAGGCTAATAAAGTTTCAATATACCACGTGTCGTTTATTCCATCGCTGTTAGGTGTAAATGCATTCGGAATGTACAATTGCTGGTACACTTTTACCAACACACTATCTGTTGCAATGCCACATCCAACATTGGAAGCTACATTTAAAGTATATACCTGGCTTGCTACCGGATCAACGATGGGCATAAGTACAGATACAGAACTAATATAGGCATCAGGCCCCCACTCATAAGAAACAGCCGTACCACCCGCCGTGCCACTGAGCGTTGTCGATTGCCCTTTGATTATTATTTTATCCGGGCCCGCATCGGCCGTGGGGGTTTTATTAACAGTTACCAATACAGAATCAGATGCTTTACAATCATTGTTGGCTACCGTAAGAATATATTCTGTTGTTGATGCCGGTGATGCAATTGGATCTGCAGCGGACGCATTAGAAAGGGAATATGCAGGGGCCCAATTGTAAGAGGTAATGTTATTACTTCCGGTACTATTGAGTTGTACGCTCCGGCCCTCGCAAATGGACGCATCACTACCGGCATCTATTGTTGGTTTGATATATAAAGCCGCAGTAGCGGAGTCAATACTGGTGCAGCCTTTATCAGATGTGACACTCACATAATATTTACCATTATTCGCTACTGATGCGGGCGCAATGAAAGGATATTGTTCATTACTTAAAAAACCGGAAGGTCCGCTCCAGGAAAAAATAACACCATCTCCTGCATTCAGAAACAACGTGTCGCCAATACAACTACCACGCGTAGACGCAGATGGAACCGGGTATTTGTTGACAGCCACAGAAAGCACATTTGACAAAATTGAGCACGATGAAATGCTCATGTTATCCTCCTCAGATACAGCGAGCCTGTAGAGGTAACGTCCGACGACTGATGTGGCTGATCTTACATAGGTAGTATCATTTGCTCCGTTTATACCTTTCCATGATGTGCCATTATCCGTGCTTACCTGCCATTGATAAACGGGGTGGTTATAACCGGCAGAAACATTTGCCTTCAGCGTAAATACCGAATTATCGCCTGAGCAAACATTTGCAGAGTCGCCTATTCCGCTTATGTTAGCAGATACCAATGGTCCGCATGCGCGAAAGGTTATGTCGTCCAGCAGAAGATCATTGCCGCAACCGCCCGGCGCATTATTTGCCATTTTTAAGACAACAGAGCTTTCGCCGGGCTTAGTGGTAAAAAATAATCCATACTGCACCCATCCGAAGTTTTCAGGAATATCTCCCGTTTGATATGAATTTAAAAGAGTACCATCCGCTGTTTCGATTGTAAACGTGAGGTTCGGCTTAATCCCCTGGCCATTACATGCGTAAGACTCAAGTACATTATATATCCACGCCGCAAATTGGTAAGTCGTGTTGGGACAAAGACCGTTAACATCTGTCTGATAGAAAATTCCCGGATCATACGATGCATTTACTACCATCATATATCCATTCACATCTCCCGGGGTATGATCTTCGGGAACATTGTGCCATGTATCTCCAAAACAATTGGAAGTGGAGTTTTCAACGGTATAGTACCCGTCATTGGGGCAATCACCGGCAACATAAGTGTAATTGGTATTATTCAGGCGTGGTCCTGGATTGGAGCCCGATCCAAAAGTGATATTTACCACCGGGTCACCAAGACTTCCCTGGCACAACTGTGAAAATGACATTGTTGAAACAAGCAACAGGAGGAGGGCACCGAAAATTTTTAAAATTAGTCTCATAAACACCTGGCAACAGTGTAGCCATTTACTAAGTTCATCAAATAAATTAATTCCTCCTAATAACGGAAAGTAAAATATTATGGTGCATTCCCGGCCTGTTTATTTCAATTTTTATGGAACGGAAACATAATTTCATTAAATTGAAGTTTCTTTAACCAGGTTTATGGATAGAATTTTACAATCGTACCAGGAGCAGCCCGGCGTATGGGATGAAATGTTCGCCAATGAGAGTATCCGCAGTTCTTACAAAAAATTTGTTTCTGCAATTGAAGACCTTCCGCCCAATGAAATGACGCGTAAAGATGAACTGGCAAAAAAACTTTTCATGAGCCAGGGCGTTACTTTCACCGTTTACAGCAGCGGTGAGGGGATTGAAAAAATTTTCCCTTTTGATATAATTCCCCGCATCATTAACGCAGATGAATGGTCGCAGATCGAAGCAGGATTAAAACAACGATTAAAGGCCCTGAACATCTTTTTAAAAGATATTTATCATCGTCAATTTATTTTAAACGATGGTATTATGCCGGCGCAGTTGGTATACTCCTGCCCGAATTTTTTGCGAGAGATGATGAACGTAGATGTCCCGTTTGATATCTATACACATATTTCGGGTGTCGACCTGATAAGAGATGGAAATGGAAGCTTTTATGTACTGGAAGACAATCTTCGTACACCTTCCGGGGTATCATACATGCTCGAAAACAGGAGTATTACTTATCGCATCTTCCCGGATCTCCTTCCCAAAAATAATGTGCGTCCTGTAAAGGAATATCCTGATCTCTTATATAAAAACCTCCTGGCATTAGCCAACAGACAGATCAGTAATCCGACCGTAGTATTGTTATCACCGGGTATTTATAACTCTGCTTACTTTGAACATACCACACTGGCCAGGCTCATGGGTATTGAATTGGTGGAAGGACGAGATTTGATTGTAGAAAACAATTTCGTGTATACAAAAACAACACAGGGATTGCAGCAGGTAGATGTTATTTACAGGAGAGTAGATGATGAATTCATTGATCCGCTTGTTTTCAGGCCTGACAGCGCGCTGGGCGTGTCCGGGCTGTATTGGGCTTATCGAAAAGGAAATGTGGCGATTGTAAATGCCATGGGAAATGGGGTGGCAGATGATAAAGCTATTTACACATACGTACCTGACATGATAAGATATTACCTGAACGAAGAGCCCATCTTAAAAAATGTTCCTACCTACAGGCTTTCTGACCAGGAGAGTAAAAACTATGTTTTTGAGAATATAGATAAGATAGTAATTAAACGCACCAATGAATCCGGTGGTTATGGAATGCTGATGGGAAACAGCGCGAGTGATGAAGAAATAGAGAATTTTAAAAATGCAGTAAATGCGGCACCAAGAAATTTTATTGCACAACCCATTATCAGTCTGTCTTCCACACCTTGCTACATCAATGGCGTACTGCGACCACGCAGGGTTGATTTAAGGCCGTTTGCATTATATGGCCCTGATGGAATTGATATTGTTCCGGGCGGGCTCACAAGGGTGGCATTGAAAGAAGGATCAATGGTGGTGAACTCATCACAGGGCGGTGGCAGTAAGGATACATGGGTATTGACAGGATAAAAATTTAATTATGACGGGTTAACGAATTTTTGTTATTAATCTTTAGTCTTTAATCTTTAAATCTAATGCTGAGCAGAGTAGCAGATACCATTTTTTGGCTGGGCAGATATATGGAGCGAACCAGTGGAATGCTCCAGGCAATTTTCACCAAGTATATTTCTTCGCAGGATGACCCGGAAGATAATACCTGGCGGCCATTATTAAAAATTTACGGCGAACTCCCCGATGCGGAAATTGCTGCTATTGAAAATAATTCCCCCAAAGCGCTCGATTATATGATCCTTAACCGCTCAAACAGGGCTTCGGCTTTTAATACTATAACATTTTCACGTGAAAATGCCCGTGGTATTCAAGATCATATTTCAAAAGAAGTATGGCAGTGTCTGAACGACTATTATCATTTGATCAGAGCCGACCATTTAAATTATGAAATTTTTTATGGCGATCCGGTTGCCCCGATAGATATGCTGATCAAACATGGATTGTTATTTACCGGCACGGTAGATAACACAATGACACGGGGTGAGGGTTTCAATTTTATTCATATTGGCAAACTCATCGAACGAGCTATCCACACTACGGATATTACCCGGATAAAAATGAATGAGGTTGTTGCAAGACACCACGAAGGATATGAAGCCGCAAGATTGCGTTATCTTCTCTATTCCCTTTTTGGGTTCGAAGTATATCTTAAAATTTACAAGGGAAATTTTACCAAAAGGCACACACTCGATCTGATTTTATATAACACGGACTTTCCTCATTCGCTTTTGTATAGTCTTGAAAGGCTATTTAAGTTTTTTGCCCGGCTGAGAAATGATAGTTTACCGGAAAATTTTGACAGGCTGGAATACCTGATCGGCAAAACGATGAATAATATTAAATACAGCAAGATCGACGAACTCGATAGCGAAGCACTTGATCATTTTTTAAGTCAGACAAGAATTGAGCTTTTTGAAATATCTTCATCTTTCAGTAAAAATTATTTCGGCAACACTTAATTTCTCAATACATATGCCCTCATATAAAATAAGACATCTCACGCGCTATACCTATTCTTCTATTGTAATTGACTGCACCAACCAGATCATGCTGTATCCCATTGTGGATGGCCTTTTGGAAGTTCGCAATCATGATATCAAAATATCTCATGACCCGGTTGTGGAATCCTTCATCGATTACTTTGGAAATCATGTGGGTGTATTTTCTGTCATAAAACCACATAACAGTCTATTGATAGAATCGATCGCGGAAGTGATAACCAAACCCATTACTATGCCTGGTGATGAAATGGATGCAGCGGCACAATGGGAAATTTTGCAGAATCTTTCTTCGAATATCGGGTTTATTGATTTCTTAAAGCCCGAAACCTTTATTGGGTATGAGGACGTAAAAGACATACTGCAGCAAATTTTTATCCAGGAAAATACGCCGCTGCAAAATGCCGTTGCCCTTTCAGAATATGTATACAAGAATTTTACGTACAAAAAAGGAATTACCGGAGTTGAAACCAAAGCGGAGGAATTGTGGCGTCTCAAAGCAGGCGTGTGCCAGGATTTCGCACATATGTTGATCTTGTTTTTAAGAATGCACGAAATCCCTGCCAAGTACGTGAGCGGATACATCTGTCCAAAAGATAAAGAATTACGCGGTGAAGGAGCCACTCATGCATGGGCAGAAGCTTACATCCCAAATTACGGCTGGATAGGACTTGACCCCACTAATAACTGCATCGTAAATGATCGCCATGTAAGACTTGCCACAGGAAGAAATTTCCGGGATTGCACCCCGGTGAAAGGCACTTACAAAGGATCTGGCGAGCATACACTGGAAGTTTCTGTAGAAATAAAAAATGGTATTTATCATACCAAGTCTGAAACACAGGAATTGCCGAAATTCAGCTACCATGCGAAGAATCCGGGTGAGCCAATCAATTCTTATCGCTACTACCTGGAGATTCAGCAAAGGCAGCAACAGCAATAATTATTAACAGTAATGAACCCGCCCCGCCTAACGGAGCAGCAGGCTCCCGGCGAGGCAAATGAACGAAAATAAATACTATGAGTTACCATTCAAATAAGGAGCGCTACGAAAAGATGGAGTACCGCCGTTGCGGAAACAGCGGAGTAAAGTTGCCGGCAATATCTTTAGGGCTATGGCATAACTTCGGTGCAATAGATGATTTTGAAAACTGCAGGGAAATTTTGCAAACTGCTTTTGACAATGGGATCACGCATTTTGACCTTGCTAATAATTACGGGCCGCCGCCCGGTGGCGCCGAAGAAGTGTTTGGGAAAATTCTGAAAAAAGATTTTTCACCTTATCGCGATGAACTCATCATTTCCTCAAAAGCAGGATGGAAAATGTGGGACGGCCCTTACGGTGATTTTGGATCAAAAAAATATTTGGTTGCCAGTCTTGATCAGAGTCTAAAAAGAATGGGATTGGATTATGTTGATATATTCTATCATCATCGCCCCGACCCGGAAACCAATCTTTACGAAACGATGAGCACACTCGATTTGATCGTACGACAAGGCAAAGCGTTATACGTCGGTATATCAAGTTATAAACCCGAAGAAACAAAAAAAGCAGTCGATATTTTAAGAGAATTCGGAACACCTTGCTTAATTCATCAGCCAAAATATTCAATGTTCGAGCGTTGGGTAGAAAACGGTTTGTTAGATGTATTGGAGCAGGAGAAAGTGGGTTGTATCACCTTTTCTTCATTGGCACAAGGAATGCTTACCGATAAATATCTGAAAGGAATCCCGAAACATTCAAGAGCGGGAAGACATTTGGCAAACGGTGCCATTACTGAATCCCAGGTCACCCCTGCTGTTGTAGGAAAAGCACGAAAGCTCAATGAAATAGCCAAACAGCGTGGCCAATCACTTGCACAAATGGCCATTGCCTGGATATTGAAAGATAAAAGAATTACATCGGTAATTCTCGGCGCCAGCAAACCTAAACAGGTTACTGATGCAATAGGAGCGATAAAAAATTATACGTTTTCAGAAGAAGAACTATCAAAGATTGATGATATCCTGGCAGGTCAATAACAGGTATAACGTACAAGCCTACACGAAATTTTATTTCGACAACCTCAGCAATATCACATCATGTGATTCCAGTTTTGCAAATATTGGTTTGTTCGTATCACTTTGCTTACCTGTCCACACATTCAGAATTTTGTAAGTAGTGGTCTTGGTATCCAGTGTTTTAGTAAAAAGCGTATCAGTGATCACGTTATTTTTCCAATCATATTTCACGTCCATTGGCTTATGCGACCTGTTTAAAAAACACACCGCCCAATCATCATTAGTCAAAGGCCTCACATAAATTTCAAGACTATCCGGCGTTCTGCTGTATCTATATCCTTCCATACCCGCCTTATCCTGGTCGATGGCAATCGCATCTTTATTGGTAAGGATCTTACGTGTATCTTCTGTCATGTGTCGCAGGTCATTTCCTGCAATCAATGGCGCTGCCAGCATACACCAAAGCGAAAAGTGCGCCCGATCTTCATTTACCGTCATTCCGTTGCCCACTTCCAGCATATCAGGATCATTCCAGTGATCGGGGCCGGCATATTTTTGCAACCCGTCTTGTTCGTCAACAATACGCATGAGTCCACCTTGTTTCCACGTGCCGTGATCAATGTAACCATCGAATAAAGGCCCGATATCTCCGGTGGTACGCCAAAGATCGCCCACATTGGCTGCCCACAACCACGGCTGGTGAGTGCCCCATTCGCACAAGCTAAATACAATTGGATGTCCCGCGGTTTTTAATGCTTTGCTCATTGTCGTGTAGGCCTCGTGAGCATTAATGCTGTCCGTGTAGCACCAGTCGAATTTCAGATAATCGATCCCGAGCAATGCATAGAATCTTGCATCCTGGTATTCGTATCCCCTCGTGCCGGGATAACCAGCGCATGTTTTTGTGCCGGCGCAGTTATATAAACCAAACTTCAATCCTTTTGAATGAACATAATCGATCAGTGATTTCATTCCGTGCGGAAATTTTTTAGGATCAGGCACCAGGTTGCCAGTAACCTCATCGCGTTGCATCGCCATCCATCCATCATCCAACACGATGTATTGATAGCCTGCATCTTTCATCCCCGATGAAACCATTACATCTGCAATGCCACGTATGAGTGAATCGTTTATGTTTGTCTGGAATGTGTTCCAACTGTTCCAGCCCATCGGCGGAGTCATTGCCAAACCTTCAAATTTTTGAGCGCTGAGATTTGCAGCATAAAAAAGTGAAGCCAGGAGTAGTATTTTTATCTTCATAAAATTATTTTTAATTAATCATTCTATCGTTTAATGTATTGTGCGTTGAAACTTGAACAATTATCTGAAAACCACCTTCCGCCAATGTTTCGACTGACTCAACATGACAGAAGACTGTCAGCCTGAGCTCGTCGAAGGCGGGTTCTATATCAGAGTCAAAGTTCAATAGCATACTATGTTAACGATTTTAATACACAACCGTTTTATTCACCGAAAACATTGCTGTTTGATTGGCGATTTGTATTTTGAAATCGCCCGCTTCAAGTGTTTCTTTATTATCCGGATTTACAAATGCCAAATCTTTCATGGACAATTTGAATGTTACCGTTTTTGTTTCTCCCGGCTTCAGATCTACCTTTTCGAATCTTCTCAGTCTCCTTACGTCAGGTGTTAGAGACGCAATCAAATCAGAAGTATATAGCTGAACTACTTCTTTACCCTCGCGGTCGCCGGTGTTCTTTAGATCAATAGTAATCGTTGCCGTTTCCCCGGGAGCATATTCCTTTTTGTCAATAGTTAAATTGCTATAAGCAAATGTGGTATAAGAAAGCCCAAAGCCGAATTTAAACTGCGGATCATAATCGCCACCTTGCGGATTACCTTCACCTTCCGACGGCTTATGTATGTACGGAACCAGTGAATTCGTATAACGTGGATAAGTTATCGGAAGCTTTCCGCTGGGGTTTACGTCGCCGGTAAGAATATCTGCCAATGCATCTGCACCAAAGTTAGATGGAAGATATATATCCAATATTGCGGCAGCACCGGGTTCTATTTTATTAATGATTCTCGGTCTCCCTTCATTTAAAACAAGAATCACAGGTTTTCCTGTTTTGATCATAGCCTTTGCCAACTTCAATTGGTTTGCTGACAATGTGAGATCATCCAGATTCCCCGGTGTTTCCGTATAGCCGTTTTCGCCGATACATAATAAAACATAATCAACATTAGCTGCCGCTTTAACGGCTCCATCAATATCTACAATGGAATCTTCATAATATTTCCCGGCATTATTGTAGGCAACACCACGCTCATATACGACATTTTCTTGTCCAAACTTTTTCTGCAAGGCTTCTAAAATGGTATTATACTTCTGTGCATACTCATCTGTTTTCTCTCCCTGCCATGTATACGTCCATCCACCATTGAGTGTGCGCATGGAATTGGCGTTGGGTCCGGTAACCAAAACCTTTGCTGTTTTTGGTATTGGTAAAACGTTATTGGCATTTTTTAATAACGTAATGGATTCGGCTGCTGTGTTGTAAGAGGCTTTTTCAAATTCAGGACTGCCAAACTTCGGGTAGTCTTTCACGTTAGTTACCGGAGTTTCAAATAAACCCAATTCTTCTTTTACTCTCAGTATTCGTGTTACTGCATCATCTACCCTGCTCATTGGGATTTTTCCTTCATGCACCAGCGCAATCATATCACCACAAAATTCTTTGTAATCATATGGTATCATCGACATATCAAGACCTGCGTTAATGCCGAGCATCACCGCCCCTTTGATATCTTTTGTAATATGATCCCGGCGATATACATTTTCAATATCCTGCCAGTCGCTTACTACAAAACCCGTAAACTTTAATTCATTTTTCAAAATATCAGTAATCATATGTTTATTGATATGCGTAGGAATTCCATTTATCAAGGCGGAGTTTACCATCACCGTTCGGGCACCAGCTTCTACGCATGCTTTGAAAGCCGGCAAGTGATATTCGCGCAAATAATTTTCAGGAATCCAGGCATCGGTTCTGTCATGCCCCGATTTAGGATCTGAATAACCCATATAATGTTTCAAACTCACGGCCAGTTTTTCTTTACTACCCAAAGGATCCTGCACACCCTTTGTGAAAGCAACCCCCATCCGGGACCCCAAATACGGATCTTCTCCGTAATCTTCCCAAATACGCGGCCATTCTGGATTGGTACCAAGATCAAGAACCGGTGAAAAAGTCCACGGAACACTTGCAGCGCGGGATTCATATGCTGTGATAACACCACAATTATAGGCCAGCTCCGGATTCCATGTGGCAGCTTGTCCTATCTCCTGTGGAAACAAAGTAGCATCAGCAACATAATTTACACCATGGTTATCATCCAAACCATACAATACCGGAATTTTTAATCTTGTTTGCTTTGCAAGATCCTGTATTTGCGCAATAATATCATTCCATTGATGTACATTTTGCAAACCAGGCGTATTCAAAATGGAACCAATCTTATAATTAACCACTACATCTTTTATTTTTTCAGGATTAAAAACAAATTTTCCATTCTGAATACTTCCCAATGATTCGATAGAAACCTGCGCCATTTGGCCCACTTTTTCTTCCAGCGTCATTTGCTTTACCAATGCTTTCACGCGGGCTTCAATCACATCACTTTTAAGTTGTGCATTTGCGGTAAAAGAAAAACACACGGAAGCAATCGCTATGCCTCCGGTTCTCATAATCTTCGCAATTATTGTTTTCATTATAATTTTTGATGTTTATTTTTCAAAATCATTTTATTTCATCGCTGTTACTTACAAAAGCAATCTTCTTACTGTCCGGAGACCATGATGGTGTGTTGATCGATCCCTGTCCCCCGTACAAATATGCAATCACTTTTAAATTACCTCCACTCACAGGCATCATCCGCAAATACACATGCTTATAAAATGGATGGTCGTCAGGTTTTATGTCTTTGCCAAATGATAGACATACAATCCATTTTCCATCGGGTGAGATGTGAGCAAACCAATTATTGTAGTCATCGTTGGTAAGTTGTATCTGATTGCTGCCGTCAGCATTCATTCGCCAAAGCTGCATGGAACCGCTTCTCACAGAATTGAAGTAAATATATTTTCCATCCGGGCTGTACTCCGAACCATCATCCAGTCCCGGAGCATCGGTAAGTCGGACTTCGTTTCCACCTTTCGATGGTATTCTATAAATGTCAAACTCATTATTTCGTTGTCCTGTAAATGTTAGCCATTTTCCGTCGGGCGACCATCCGTGCAAATAAGAAGGTCCGGTTGGTGTAATTTGTTTTGGTTTTCCGCCATTAATGGAAACTGTATATACAACAGAGTTCGTTTTGCCATCAGGACTTGCAGCACTCAAGCCAAGCATTTTGCCATCAAAAGAAATTACGTGATCATTATTATTGTGATTCACGTTGCCTGTATTAATTACAACCGGTTTTTTTGTAGCAAGGTTTATCCGATACATCAGTCCATCAGTATTATAAATTAAACTCTTTCCATCCCGCATCCAGTTGGGTGCCTGCAGTGATCTGTTTTCATGGTATAGTATCTTTCTTACACCGGTAAACACGTTCATAGTTTCAATATTGCTTGCAAGATAATCGTGATAGGGAACGAAATCATCTTTGGCAGGGATAATGATTCTCACATTATCAAAAGTTGCTTTTTCCACAACATTATTATTATGCGCACAAACAAACAAACCGACATATACATCATCATTCAGATTAAGATCATCGAGCTGCTGGCTAACGTACGTTTCTCCAAAATGGGCAACAGACATAATGAATGTGTTTCCCTTCCTCTCCAGTTGAATCACGTCAGGGCCACTGATGGTGAATTGTTTTTCTTCCACGTCGGCATTCGCCTGCTTACGGTATTGCAGCGACGTGAGTCCATTTCCGTGGATCGCCGTGGCCACCATTGCTGACGTGCTGTCAAGGCTGTTACGAACCATCCAGCCCAATTTGCGATGTTCTTCAACACCCTTACCTAAAAATTTTCCGCGTGCCTGGAGTATAAAATCACCTTTCATTTTCTTCCACAAAAAATGGAAACCATCATGACTAAACCAGATATTCGACCCTGAACCTGAAACTTCAAATACGGTTGAAGCCTTGTTGTAGGATGCACTTCCATGATGTAGAATAGTTCCCACATCTGATTGTCCATCGAATATGCCAACGTTTTGTGCAGAAGCATTCGCAAATAATAAAAAACCCGCCATAAGTAAAAACAATTTTACAGAAGTGATCATAATTTTCATCATTACTAAAATTTAATAATCAGAATAAGAAGTGCTTTGCAAAAAAATACTGTCGATGTGCGATACATTGACATTGTTTTCATTTTTGGGATCGGAAGAAATTTCTTTCCATTTGGGATCGGAGCTAAAAACCTTCCACTGTTCATTTCTGGTTAGTACATCCTGAAATACCGGCATGTACATTAAATTGGGCATACGGCTGCCCGATACCACGCGACCGTAAAAAACAGGATTAAATCCAAGACGGGTGAATATTTTCATTTCGTCTCGATTAAACATCGCCACCTTTTTTTCAAACAGTGCTGCCGTGGGGCTTTCATAGCTTCTTAGTTCGAAAATCCTGTTCGTGTCTTTTGACTTTGGCAGAAGCAAATGTGGTTGTCCTTCAAACGCCGTAAGTAAAATGGATTCCATTCTCTCGTAAGGCGTATTATGGGCCGGGGCGTTTAAAAAACTTTCTGCAACATTTTGATAAGCCTGGTCTTTTGAAAGCTTACCAGCTAAATTCATCCATTCATCCTGCGAGCGAAAAGGAGTAAACACATATACCAATTTCGTCTGCGAGGTATCATTCGTCAGCGGTTTGAATACGCCTATATTTTTGATACCCAACCGGTGCAAAGCCGGTATCCATGCGGATTTCAAATATTCATCCACACGCTGTACCTGGGTATCACTTTTGCATTTATAAATTGTGATCTGGTAAAAATCTCCGCCGTTTTTTGCATATACTTTCTGGAAGAAAAAGGAAATGAATATAACGGCAACAATAAGCGAAATTTTGTTCTTCATTACTCTTTAACTATACAAGATTTTTTTTGATGTAATTAATGCTTTTGGTAATACTATCGAAAGGAGAACCGGGGCATATATCCTGCTCTACAAAGAAATATTTCATTCCTGCGAGGTTTTTATACTTAAATATTTCTTTGAAATTGATTATTCCACTGCCGACCTCTGCAAAGTTTTGATCTTTCTCATTGTTCATATCTTTTATGTGCCACAATGGAAATCTTCCCGGATGCTCATGAAACAATTTGATCGCATCTTGTCCTGCTTTTTTTATCCAATACATGTCCATTTCAAACTTCACCAGGTTCTTATCTGCGCTTAGCAAAACATCATAAGGATATTTATTATCTTCTTTTATGAACTCAAAGTTGTGGTTGTGATAGCACAACTGGATTCCGGATTTTTTACAGCGTTCTCCCCCTTTATTGAGTTCTTCCGCCACTTTTTTATAATGATCGAGCGAGCCTCTTTCTGATTCAGCAAGCCAGGCACAAACCATATATTTCAGCCCTAGTTCGGCGGCATCATCTACTGCTTTATTCCAGTCGTGCATTATAGTCCCTTTCATCACGCGTCCGTTGTCTTCAGCTTCTCCGAGGCGGTAGTGCGAGCTGGGAATGATAAGTCCGTTGTCTTTCAACACCTTTTTAAATTCTTTTGGACTCATTCCATAAAATTTTTCGTCGCCGGTGTAAGTTGCGCCTTCTACTGAGTTGTATCCTATTTTGGCCACCCGTTGCAATGTATCTACAGGGTCTTTACTCATAGCATCTCTTACTGTATACAATTGCAAGCCGATTGTGGGAGTTTTCATTTTAAAATGTTTTGGACCGAAAGCTAATCCTGCGGAAAGAAGTGAAGTGTGTTTAATAAATGATCTTCTGTTAGTCATATCAAGAGTTTTTATTGTTTGAAAGAAAAGCGTTTCAATTTAGTCATTTTTTAAGCAGGCCGATTCTTTTTATTACTTCAATACACGCCCTGGTGTTATGATACGGGCATTTCCATATTCCCGCTTTGTCCTCGTTCATTGTAGAATAATTTTGGGTAATGCCCCAGAACCATTCACCATTCGTTTTATCAAGAATAAACTTCTGAATAAAATTCCAGCTCCCGCGAGACTGTTGAAAGTACTTTACTTCACCGGTGATTTGCCATGTATTGAAAAATCCTACCATGCCTTCCGCCTGCGGCCACGAATGTTTTTCTCTGATCCAATGCTTGCTGCCACGATCATATTCATACCATAATCCGCCATCTGCATCCAATCCTTCTGCAACTGCATTTGCCATTTGTACCGCATTCACTTTTGCCTGTTCCGCCAAAAACGGATCGCCGATTATTTCCGCAGCCTCCAAAATTAACCAGGCGGCCTCAATATCGTGCCCGTAAGAAACTATGTCTGACTTTGAATGCCACTCATCATCGAAAAATAATTTCAGATGATGGGTCTCCGGGTCAATAATATGTTCAAAGAAAATATTGATCAACTCAGCAATTCTTTTTTTCAAAACTTCATCTGGCCATGCCCGATAGAGATTGGCAAAGCCTTCCAGCACATGCAAATGTGTGTTCATGGATTTTTTTTCATTGGCATCTTTTTCGCTCAAACGAAGATCAGTCAATGGTTTCCAATCAACAGACAAAGCCTCGATGTAGCCTCCGTTTGCAAAATCATAGCTGTACATTACTATTTCCTCATACAATTTTATAGCAGCATCCCTGGCATCTTCATTTTGAGTAGCCAGATAATACCCGCTTAAGCCATAGATAGCAAATGACAGCGCATAGATCTGCTTTTTGGTATCAAGCGGAAAGCCCTGGTAATCGACCGTCCAGTACACGCCACCATTTTTTTTATCTATAAAATAATTGATAAAATATTCAAAAGCACGCGTGGCACTTTGACGGTAATTTTCATTTGCCGTAAGACTGCATGCAGCCGAAAATGCCCATAATATTCTTGCATTTAATACAGAGCCCTTTGCTGCATTCTTAAAAACATGATTAGAATTATCAATTTGGCCATAAAAACCACCAAATCCGTGATCTGTTGCATGCTGTTCCCAGAAAGATAATATTGCATTTAATTCATGCTGCAATTCGGCCTGGTATTGCGACAGCAATTCGGCCTTAACAATATGGTTTGTCATTAGCAACTTCGCAGAGTTTTATTTAACCGCTTTTTCAGTTTTCGTTTGCCCTTTACCGTTATAGTTAATGAATTTGTTCTTATCAATAATACTCATCAAAGTTTTAACAGATGCATCTGATGTAAATCCGTCTTCCGGCGTATTGATGACATAATCCAATAGTTTATCGATGGTGGATATGGCAACATGCATTCTCATATCTGACGACGCATAATAAATAAAAACGGTGCCGTCGTCATCCGCTATCCATCCGTTGCTGAATAGTACATTAGAAACATCCCCTACCCTTTCATCGCCTTCGGGCGCCATAAAATAACCACCTGGCTTATGAATTACTTTGGAAATATCATCAAGGTCTGTAAGAAACATATACAATACGTAACGCAGGCCGGCTGCAGTATTGCGCACACCATGAGCGAGATGCAGCCAACCATTGGAAGTCTTAATAGGTGCCGGCCCGAGTCCGTTTTTAGCTTCATATACGGTATGATAAATTTTTCTGTCGATGACGATTTCTTTGTTAATCACAGCGCGTTCTATATTATCGCATACGCCAAATCCTATACCACCACCGGATCCGGCCTCTATAAAACTATCCTGTGGTCGTGTATAAAAAGCATACTTGCCGTGATAGAATTCCGGGTGCAATACAACGTTACGTTGTTGCGGAGACGCCGTTTTCAGGTTAGGCAGGCGATACCATGTTTTGAGATCTTTGGTTCTCGCAATACCGCATTGCGCAATAGCTGCACTTTGATCTCCTTCCGGCGCGCTTTCGTCTCTCTTTTCCGTACAAAACAATCCATATATCCAACCATCATCATGCCGCACAAGCCGCATATCATAAATGTTGGTTTCGGGTTCATCAGAAATGGGCATTATCATGGGCTCGTCCCAAAATCTGAAGTTATCAATACCATTGTTACTCTCTGCAACTGCAAAAAAAGATTTTCTGTCATTGCCTTCCACTCTTGCAACAAGGATATATTTACCATTAAACTTCATCGCGCCCGCATTAAATACTGCGTTGATTCCAAAGCGCTCAAGCAAATATGGATTAGATTGCTGATTCAGATCGAACCGCCATGAAAGCGGCGTATGTGCTGCGGTCAAAACAGGATTTTCATTGCGCTGATAAATTCCGTTGATAGACGGAACAGGTCTGTTCTTAAGCTGTATCAGATCATCATAAGAAGTTTTTAATTCATCTAACCTGTTTTGAAAATAATTATTCATTCTAAAAAGTTGAAGCTAAAAAAATTTCCGTCAATTCTCCAATTTATTCCACCATGTTTTTTTAAGGATGAGGACTATAACTACAAGAATGCTAACGGTAACGAGTAGTGGCAGTTTCATCCAAAGCACCACATACATGGGTAGAATGGTCAGGCACAATTGGCCTATAATACCAAGGCACACATTAAACATATCCAGTCCGAATCTTTTATTGGGAACAAATTCGGAATCTTCTGCCACTACCATTTCATGTACGGGTTTCCAAAAGCCCCATGGCCGAACGGTTTTGTAAAACGTTTTCAAAACGGCCATATCTGTTGCAGGCGCTGAATAGGTGCCGATCAAACACCCTGCAATTGAGAGGAGAAATAACACGGGGAAATAATAAAGAAACTGAACTCCATCAAAAAACCTGGAAAAAATCAACGCTCCTGCGATACCTGCCAGCATACCCCAAAAGAATCCATTCGCATTAAAACGCCACCAATACCATTTTAAAACATTGGCTGCGATGTAACCGCCATACAATCCCGATACGATCCATTGCAAAATACTGTTCACATTTTTGGTGAAAAAACCAAGTATAACCCCGATGACTACTACCACTACTCCCCACAAATAATTCATATAAATGACCTTTTTAGTGGAAGCGTTGGGATTGATGTATTTGAGATAAATATCGTTGACAATGTAAGCCTGTGCTGCATTCAGTGTGCCTGCGAATGTTCCCATAAATGCGCCAAAAAGACCAGTCAGTACTATCCCCAAAATACCAACCGGCAAAAAACTATTGATCGTAGCAGGCAATACTCTTTCAAAATCAACTCCGCCCATCCCATTATCAAGATTCAGATGATTATAATAAAGCAATCCCAACACAGTAAGTCCGATGATCATTGAATATCTTATGGGCAATAAGATGATAGAAACAAAACCCGTCATCTTCGACGCTTCTTTTGGCGACCGGGACGATAATATTTTTTGCATATCATAATTCGGCGCCGGGCCGGCGAGCGCTGCAAATACTCCTTTAAACAACATCATCATAAAAAAGAAACCGAACAAATCATATCCATCATCGGCAATTTTTTTATTGGCCGCGGCAACATATTTAGTCCAGTCGAGGTTTAGGTGCCATCCGAAGAATGGGTTACTCCACCCATGCGGAACATTTAATGCACTTATGCCCTCGCCGTGCAAATGTTGCCATGCAATTAGGCCAATGGCAATGCAACCCACCGTCATGATGATGTATTTAATCAAATCTCCTAACACGATGCTGCGCATACCACCAAGAACAGAATAAAAAACCGCAAAGAGTGTAAATACGATACCATAAAAATGCGCTACGTATTGCGGAGCAATATGGAAAGGAATATATGGTTGCACAAGATGCCAGGGGATAAAAATCTCAACAAATTTTCCGAGACCGATAAAGCCATACGCCATAAAACCTAGGCAACCGATCAGCGCAAATGCAACAATAACTGCATGCGAACCCCGTACACCGGTTCCTTTCAGCCCAAACCTTGTTCCCAGCCATTGGGCACCGGTATCTGCGTTGGAACGCCGTAACCATTTAGCTAAATACATCATATTGAACACCTGGTTAAAGACCGGCCACAGCCACGGAATCCAGATGCTTTTCATTCCATAAACAAAACATAATGATACCATCCACATAGTTCCGCTGATATCAAACATATCTGCGGCATCGCTCAGTCCCAATAAATACCAGGGCAATCGTTTACTTCCCAATAAATAACTCTCCTTATTTTGGCGGGCCTTTTTACGAAGGAACCAACCAATACAAAGCATCGCCACCAGGTAGGAGACAATAATGGAAATATCAAGCGGTTGCAATTTCATTTATACAAATGCTCTTTGGTAATATCTTTTTGGAATAAGGTGACCGGTTCCTTATAAAATTTAATAAAGTCTTCAGCAGATTCCTGCCCTTTGTAAGGCATATAGAATTCCATAGTACCCGATGGCTTTCCGCCTGCATTTCGCCATGCCAGGGCGTAAGAAATTTTGTGATGGTCCAGTGCTTTCAGCAGTACATGCGTCCACCATGTACTGTCCGGTACTTTCCCATATCCAAATTCAGTGAGAGCAGGTATCTTGTCTTTTTCCTGTGCAATCGAAGATAACATCGAAAGCATCGTATCGGCATCATGTACAAACTGGTCATTACCCGCATCACCATCATTTCTTTGATAAATATCAAAACCGAGAATATCCACCCAATCATTACCCGGATATTTTAAAAGATAGTCTTCCCTGGAAGCAAAGCGATCAGTGTTGTACGCATATAATAACTGGTGAATATTTTCAGAATCTCTTAAATAAGAAATAGTGAAATGCCACAGTTCTTTAAATTCTTCCGGCGTGCAATAGTTGCCACCCCACCAAAACCAGTTGCCATTCAGCTCATGAAAAGGCCGGAATATAACGGGTATGGGTACACGATCTTTCGTTTGAAGACTACGAATAAATGCGGCCACTTTATGCAGCCAGGTTTTAAACAAATCATTTTTTTCTCCTCCTGGTAATATAGAAGCGATGGTTCCGGGAGCCGGATCCCATGCGGTTTTACCAGTAAGCGGATTGTTTAAATGCCAACTCAATGTAACCACTCCTCCGCGTGCATATACCATTTGTATATACCGCCTGATGGAATCAAAAGGAACACTATCAAGATTTACAGGGTGATCCAGTTCGATTCGCCCAAGTTCAAAACCGTACACGGCAGGATAATCACCGGTTACCTCTTTTATGTCACTTTTGCCGGTTACATACTTCCACCCAACTCCATAAGCGAGATCATCCTGGTGACCAATCATCACTCCTTTTTGTAATAATTTTTTTAAGCTATGGTAAAGGTTAATCGTTTGGATAGTTGCCCTGGAATCAGAAGGCATTTTAGAATGCCGGGTAGACTGTGCATGCACTGAAAGACCAAAGGCCATCAAACCGAAGGTTAGGGAAATACCTTTATTCATACTCTGATTTTATAGCCTCAAACCGGCCCGAAAATTTTTAAGCACACTTTTGGCACGGGGAACATAATTATATGCAGCTATACCGAAACCATTTAGTTATTTATAACATCATTGGTTATACGATGATTTCGATATAACTGCATTTAATCCGAAATATTAATTTAATCTCATATTAGTTTACATAAAAACAAACACAGGCTACAGATACCTAACGCTCACTTTGGCGGGAAACTTTCTTTGAATCTGTCATCACATTTATGAATAACTGCCAATTCAAAAACGAAAAGTTACGGAAAATACAGATACTGCTTATCTATTGCAACGCTCTCATAAAAAATCTCTCAGGATTCGTCGGGTCAAAAGTATTTTTTATTATGACATAGATTTGATACTTTTTTATCTTTTCATTATATTTATTATAGAAAAGCATATTTTTATCCCCCAAGAATATTTACTGGTAAACGAGTTAAAAGACGAAGCTTGATTTTTAAACTAATATTTTTTTAGTTAGAACTTATCTATTAAATATCTTCTGTCATGAATCAACAACCAAAACTATTAAGAGAAATTACGCCACTTACGCAAAGTGATTGTTTTACTCTATTTTCCAGAACCAAAAGGGAATTTGATTTTCCCTTACATTATCACGAAGAGTATGAATTGAATTTTATTGAAAATGCCGCAGGCGCCAAAAGAGTGGTTGGCGATCACGTAGAAATCATAGGCAACCTGGAATTGGTATTGGTAGGGCCCAACCTTCAACATGGATGGTTTACTCACAATTGCAAGGGCAAAGTGATTAAAGAAATCACTATACAGTTTCACCGTGATTTGTTCGATGAAAAGTTTCTACAAAGAAATCAAATGAGTTTTATCAGAACACTTTTACAACGTTCGTGCAGGGGCGTATTATTTTCTGAATCTACTATCGGGGCCATCAGGCAAAGATTGTTGCAACTTCAGCAACGGCATGGCTTTGATTCAGTACTCGAACTCATGTCGATTCTTCATGATCTTTCCACTTCAAGAAATTTCAGAACACTCTCAGACATTTCTTTTAACATAGATAACTGTTGTTATAACAGCCGGAGGGTCGAAAGAATAATGACCTATATCAATAATAATTTCAGTGAAAATATTACCCTGGGCGACGCTGCTAAAATTGCGGGCATGGCCGAGGTTTCTTTAAGTCGCTTTTTCAAATTAAGAACCGGTAAAACTTTTATTGATACACTCACCGAAGTAAGATTGGGGCATGCTTCGCGTATGTTGATCGATACTACCTATAGCATCAACGAGATTGCTTACAAGTGCGGATTCAACAACATGTCCAATTTCAACAGGATATTTAAAAAGAAAAAAGACAGCACGCCGAAGGAATTCCGGGAAACCTATACCAGCACCGGTGTAAGAAAGTTTGTATAACAGCTAATGACATCCACAAGAACAATCATACTTAAATTCCTGTTGGGGATATTTTTCTTGCTGAACGTTAGGTTCGCTTTTGCACAGGATAAAATGCACATTTCAATTGTTGAGGGAAACCCCGATACCAAAAGCAACTTGTTTCACACCGGAGATAACCCTTTGATTCAGATAACAGGGAGAATACAGATTAACAATCATGTTTCGCGATTCTGGCAGCCGGGAACCTATGCAAAAGCAAAATTTAAAGGTATCTCTTGTAAAATATTTCTGAATGACGAAGTGCTGTGGGGTAACTCGCATAATTATATCGAGATTGTAATAGACTCATTTGCGCCCATTCGCCTGCAAACAAAATGGAAGAATAACATAGTCACGATAGAGAACCTTAGCAACACGGCGCACACGTTGACATTGTGTAAAAATACAGAAGCAGGAATTGGTTATCTTGATCTTATGGGAATCAGTTGTAAAAAATTACTGAAACTACCGGCAACGCCTACACGAAAAATAGAATGTATTGGCAACTCGATTACCTGCGGTACAGGAACGGATTTATCTGAAATTCAGTGTGGTAAAGGGCAATGGTACGATCAGCATAATGCCTATATGAGCTATGGTGCAAGCACTGCCCGCAATTTACACGCAGAATGGGTGCTCAGCTCCGTTTCGGGCATTGGCCTTATACATAGTTGTTGCAATATGAGCATCACCATGCCGGACGTATTTGATAAAATTGATATGCGCGATGATTCAATTTCATGGAATTTCAACTTATTTATACCCGATGTAGTAACCATTTGTCTCGGGCAAAATGATGGTGTGCAGGATTCAGCTATGTTTTGCAGTGCTTATGTGAATTTCATAAAACAAATCAGATCGAAATATGCCAATGCCGATATCGTTTGCCTCAGCAGCCCCATGGCAGATTCATCTTTGACTGCAGTATTGAAAAAATATATAAGCTCTGTGGCCACAAAACTTAACACTGAAGGTGATAAAAAAGTGTATAAATATTTCTTTTCTAAACAATATCATCATGGATGCGGCGGTCATCCCGACCTGGAAGAGCACAAATTGATCGCTGATGAATTGACGCAGTTTCTGAAAAAAATTGAGAATTGGTAAGGGTCGAAATAAGTGATTATTGCCTCACTGAGTTTACAATATCAATCGCCTGTTTTGTCAGCGCTTCAATTTTTGCATAATCTTTTTGTTCCAGCAAAGTTTTGCTGATCAATTTACTTCCCATCCCTACGGCGCTAACACCCGCTTTGAACCATGCCGCAATATTTTCCTTATCAAGATCAACGCCACCGGTAGGCATAAACACCAGGCCGGGAAATAATTCCTTTATGGCACTCATGAAAGATGGTCCCAAAATATTTCCGGGGAACAGCTTTATCATTTTAGCGCCCATATTTTCTGCGCGAATAATTTCAGATGGCGTCATACAACCCGGTACCCAAAGCATCTCTTTATTGTCGGCCACTTCTGCAACCTCTTCTATCAGCCCGGGGCAAACAAAAAAATCAGCACCCGCATCCATGTAGCTTTTTGCCGCAAATTCATTTTTTATCGTGCCAATTCCAAGATGCAATCCCTTCAATTCGGCATCACGCATCTCACGCATTTTTATAAAATTTTGAAACGCTGCCTCGCCACGATTGGTGTATTCTACCGCTCTAATGCCGGCTCTGTATAAAGACCGCAGAACTTCTATGCTCACCCCGGTGTCTTTATAAAAATATAACGGGAGGACTCCCTGCCGAACGATCAATTGTTGTATTTCATTTTTACTGCTCATAAAACAATCCTATAAGTTAGCAATGTTATCGGAATTATCTTACTATACCATATTTTTTTACGCAATCGTTTACGTATTTTTTTTAATAAATATCATCATAATTCTTGTTGTTTCGCCAAATAAGAAAGAAATTCGACTTTGTTGTTTGATAAAATATTTACGATCTATTTTCAATTTAAATAAGAACTCACTATGTCAAAAAAAGTTGTAACACTTGGTGAAATCATGCTCCGTTTATCCACACCCGATTATAAGAGATTTGTACAGGCAGATACGTTCGACGTCACGTACGGCGGAGGCGAAGCAAATGTGTCGGCAGCTCTTTGTAATTACGGATTAAACGGAGCTTTTGTTTCGAAAGTGCCCGACAATCCTATTGGTCAGTCAGCCATAAATCACTTAAGACGCTATGGAGTAGACACACAATTTATGGCGAGAGGTGGCAAAAGACTTGGCATCTACTTTTTAGAGACCGGCGCTTCCATGAGGGCCTCGCAGGTGGTTTACGATCGCGTCAGCGCCTCCATTTCCGAAGCCGAAATTTCAGATTTTGATTTTGAAAAAATATTCGAGAATGCCTCATGGTTTCATACCACCGGCATTACTCCGGCATTGAGCGATAAAGCAACTGCGCTTACAGAAGCCGCTTTGAAGGCGGCAAAGGGAAAAGGCATCACTACGAGCATCGACCTTAACTACAGAAAAAAATTGTGGAGCAAGGAAAAAGCAAAAGAAGTGATGACCAGGCTTTGCCAATACGTGGATGTTTGTATCGGAAACGAAGAGGACGCGGAAACAACGCTGGGCTTTAAAAGCAAGGGCACCGACGTTACTAAAGGTGAATTAAATCTCGGCGGGTACAAAGACGTATTTCAGCAAATGAAAGAAAAGTTCAATTTTAAATACATCGCTTCTACTTTGAGGGAAAGCCATAGCGCTTCGGACAATGGGTGGAGCGCATTGGTATATGATGGTAAAGAATTTCATCACACCAGGCAATATGAAGTAAGAATTATCGACCGCGTCGGAAGTGGGGATTCTTTTGCAAGCGGCTTTATTTACGGACTGGTTACGGGCATGCCCATGAAAGACGCGGCAGAATTTGGTGTAGCGGCTTCTGCGTTAAAGCATACTATTCCGGGCGATTTGAATCACGCCACTTTAAATGAAGTAGTCGCTTTGATGAAAGGAGATGCAAGCGGAAGAGTGCAGCGCTGAGAAATATGATAGTGTGCACGATCATAACGCCATAGTATTGCCAACTGAATAATTTACTAGTGCCCCAAAAATACTAAGTATCTATATGCGATACCCGTAACAACGGCGATGCCAAAACTTAGCATTGTCCCAATCAGGATATACTCTGTTAGTTTCCTGTCATGAGCTTCCTGCAAATTACCGAAGCGGAATACCGATTTTGCCGCGAGCAAAAAACCTACTGCCTGCCATTCATTCATGATCATAAATACGAAAACAAGAAGGCGCTCTAAAATTCCGATATACTGTCCGGCACTTTCTAACGATGTCAAATCATCCCCTGAGTCTGTATCCGGCGTCCATTTGGAAATAAATATTCTTACTGCAAATGATACCGGCGCGGTCAAAAACAGCAAAAGCGTAATGAATAAAATGATTTTTTCATCTTTTAAAAATGCGAATGAGAAACTGATATGTTCATAGATGAGCCATATCGCGTACAGAGAAATAAAATGTAAAGCCTGGTCTATAAAAAATAAAATGCGCTTTGTGCTATTTTTTTGAAATGAAATTTTGAAAACGTCGATGAGCAGGTGGATTACAGCAATCAATAAGGCCCACAGCAAAAAATTGATATTCCATACCAACAAAAAGCTAAGCACTCCATGAATGAGCGCATGTACATAAAGTTGCCATGCCCCAAACCTCTTCTCTTCCTTTGCCCGAACCCATGATTTAGGCTGCAGAAAAAAGTCTCCAATCAAATGTGCAAGGAATAATTTGAGTAAAATGATCATTTCAATGATTTTAATTTGTAAACATACATATCATTTACTTCCATTATCTCATCATAGTATGCCCGCTTCAGTCGGTTGCTGATGGCGCTTTGTTTTATACCGACTATCTTTCCCAACTCATCCTGCACGGTCTCCGGATTCTCCATGGTAGTTTTTACAACTTCTGCGGCATTTACCGTCCAGTTATCCATAACGATCAGGCTGAGCCTGAGAAACAAATTCATTTCTTTATCAAATTCCGGCCAATCGCTTTTTATCGCCAGCGTCTGCTTTTCATTTTTCAGCATCTCTATTTTTTCACCCGAATGAACAAATGCGGTTCCATTCGACTCGGTTATCCTGGCTGCCGTATAAGTTTTGCTGCCAACTCCGATAGCCATCCGCACATCAATATCCGGAATGGTTTTCATAGTGGCTTTGATTTTTATCGCAGTCTTTAACGCATCCGCCGGATCCATAATGATCGCCTGGAAACTGTCGCCCCGATATATTTCCCAGGCTTTGGGATTCTCACCAACCCCATTCAGCTCTTTCTTTAAAATATTCAGCCATGCTTTTGGATTAGCTTTTTGAGAACCAATAATATCACCGGTTATTACAGCAATCATTTTTAAAAATGATTAGGTTAAAATATTTTTTTACAGTTCTATCTGTATAATTACACTTTTATGCAATAATCAAAATTATTACATTTTTACGCAATAATTAAATTTATTACACATTTACGAAATAATAGTTATTATTACATTTTTAAGAAATAACAGGGAGAAACCAACTTTAACCGGCACAAAGCCTTACCAGCCAAAATAGCTTTTGGCGTTGTAATAACAGATGTCGCGGATAATTTTACCCGTCCATTCTATATCAGCAGGCAATTCGCCGTTTTCCATTTCTTCACCAAAAATATTGCAGAGTATCCGGCGAAAATATTCATGCCGCGGATAAGAAAGAAAACTTCTTGAATCAGTGATCATACCAACAAACCGGCTCAGCAAACCAAGATTGGATAAGGCATTGATCTGTTTTGTCATTCCGTCTTTCTGATCGAGAAACCACCACGCGGAACCAAATTGCATTTTACCCGCAATAGTTCCGTCATTGAAATTTCCGGTCATCGAAGCAAAAACTTCATTATCGGCGGGATTGAGATTATATAAAATTGTTTTAGCCAGTTGATCAGTAGAATCCAATTTATTGAAAAATGTGGAAAGCGATTTAGCCTGTGCAAAATCACCGATAGAATCCCAGCCGGTATCGGGTCCGGAAGATTCCAGCATTCTTGCATTGTTGTTTCTTAACGCACCCAAATGATATTGCTGCACCCAATTCTTCTCATGATCCCAAACGGCAAACATGTGCAACATACCAGATTGAAATTTATTTTTTTCATCTGGAGAAAGTTCTTTGCCGTTGCGTATTTTATTAAATGCCGTTTCTACTTCTTCATCGGTAAAGTTTTCGGCAAACATATTTTCGAGGCCGTGATCAGAAACCGAGCATCCCGTGGAAGCAAAAAAATCATGCCGCTGTTTCAATGCATCAAGGTATTGCTGATACGAACCAATAGTAATCCCGCAGACCTTTTCCAATTTACTCACGTAGGCATTGAAGTCTCCCACATCACTTACATTCATTGCCTTGTCTGGCCTGAACGCAGGCAATACTTTTATTTCAAAACCATCTTCTTTTATTTTTTTATGATATTCCAGCGTATCGGTAGGGTCGTCGGTTGTGCAAACCACATTCACGTTCATTTTGCGAAGCAGATTCTTCACGGAATATTCTTTCGTTTGCAACAGGCCGGTGCAAGCATCATAAATCTTTTTCGCGCTTGTACCATCCAACAATTCATACACATCAAAATAGCGCTGTAACTCCAGGTGCGTCCAGTGGTATAAAGGATTTCGAAGCGTATACGGAACAGTCTCCGCCCATTTTTGAAATTTTTCAAAATCACTTTTATTACCGGTCACAAAACTTTCATCAACCCCATTGGTGCGCATGGCTCTCCATTTATAATGATCGCCATACAACCAGATTTGAGTGAGGTTTTCAAAATTGATGTCGTCTGCTATTTCCTGTACCGGCAGGTGACAGTGGTAATCGATTACCGGCATCTTTGCCGCAAAGTCGTGATATAATGTTTTTGAAGTCTCTGTCCGAAGTAAAAAATTTTCATCTAAAAAATTCCCCATCTTTCTGAAATATTTGATTGAATATTGAAACGTCTGTTTACAAACTCACTCCCCTTTTCCACGGGATAAAATCATTTTGCACGTGTCGTACTGCACTTACTTCAATGTCACCGCTGGCTACTTTTATTACATAATCGAGTATGCGTTCTCCCGCCTGTTCAATGGTTTCAGAACCTTCGATGATGGTACCCGTATTGATATCAATGATATCGTGCATCTTGTTATACAGTTGCGTGTTGCTTGATATTTTCACGACTGGCGTGATCGGATTACCGGTTGGCGTTCCCAGCCCGGTAGTGAACAAGACTACATTTGCTCCTGCAGCCACTTCTGCAGTGGTACTTTCTACATCATTGCCGGGTGTGCAGAGTAAATTCAATCCTGGCTTTGTAACCATTTCAGGATAATCCAATACATCCGATACTGGTGAAGTACCTCCTTTCTTGGCGGCCCCTGCAGATTTAATGGCATCGGTTATCAAACCGTCTTTAATGTTACCCGGAGAAGGATTCATATCAAAACCGGACCCGGATTCCTTGGCTCTTTCATTATAAGCATACATTAAATCACCGAAACGCTTGGCTGTTTCTATTGTAACACAACGATCACTCAGACTTTGCTCCACGCCGCACAATTCGGGAAACTCTGAAAGTATGACCGAACCTCCTAATGCAACCAGCATGTCAGAAGTATACCCGATGGCTGGATTGGCGGAGATTCCGCTGAAACCGTCAGAACCGCCACATTCCAGCCCGATACAAAGCTTACTTAAAGGTGCTGCCTTTCTTTCAACATTATTTACAATCATCAATCCCGCAAAAGTTTGTTTTATCGCCTGTGAAATCAGATCTGTTTCTTTACCGATTTTTTGTTGCTCCAGAACGTACAATAGCTTTGAAAAATTCGGATCGCGCTTGTTGATCTCTTCTTTCAAAATATCCACCTGGGCATTCTGACATCCTAAACTAAAAACAGTTGCGCCCGCCACATTTGGATGCGTCACATAACCGGCAAGCAATCCACATAGTGCACGTGCATCCTGACGCGTGCCGCCGCAGCCACCGTCGTGGGTGAGAAATTTTATTCCATCAACATTTGGAAAAAGCCGCTGCGTTTTTGCTTCTTCCACCTTCAGGGAAACGTCGGCATTTAATATTTCATCAACATTTTTTCCGCTCTTGTAATAATCGATCAGTTTTGAAACTTCTATCTTTCTTGTTTGATTACGGCCGTAACCTAATTCATTTACGAGCGCTTCCTGCAATACTTCAAGGTTCCTGTTTTCACAAAAAACCATAGGAATCACCAGCCAGTAATTGGCGGTACCCACCTTGCCATCAGCCCGGTGGTATCCCATAAATGTTCTGTTCTTGAATGCTGAAACGTTGGGCTTCTGCCAGTTTAGTCTCCTCTCGCTAACCCGAAAGCCCTGAGCAGCGTGCCTTACACTTGATGTGGTAATTGCCGAACCGCGTGGAATAAATGTTTGCGCCTTACCAACCAATACACCATACATGATCAATTCATCATTTGGCTGAATATCGTGTGTTACGAATTTATGTTTCGCAGGAACTTTACCAATTATTGTATAGTCTTCGCCGTTATATTGTACGTGTTCTCCTTCTCTAAGATCTTTCAGCGCTACCAATACGTTATCCGCAGGATGTACCTTTGTTACGATTTCGTTCATTACACAAATATTTTTTTAACCGGAGATCTTTCAACGGTCGCCATCATTCCATCCTTTAAAATTGAAGCGAGTTTATCCTTTACGGAATCTTCAAACCCAACTACCGAAGTGAGATCGTCACCCCAAAGATCAATATCACTCAAAACTGTTTTTGCAATTTCGTCCATTGAAAAAGTTTGCCAAAGTTTATAAAATTTAGCGGCAATCTCATCATCTATTAAATAAAAATCTCCGTTCAGCTCACCATAAAAATCCCTGCCACTTTGTTTCACCGGCCTCATAAAGGCAAGGTAGGCCGCAAACCCTACGGCAAACAACTCCGGCGCTGCATGATTTCTTTTATAATAATTTAAAAGAACCGGCACGCATCTCATCTTCATCTTGGAACTATAATTAAGTGTGATATTTTTCCAGTAATGATCAATATGCGGATTGCGAAACCTGTCGAGCACTTTTGTTATAAATATCTGCACAGCTTCCTTACTGGTCTCATAAGATAAGGAAGTTGCTATTTCGTCTTTCATTAGCCCCGATATATACTTCTGTACCAGATCGTTTTCCATCGCATCTCTCACGGTATTAATGCCTGCTAAAAATGCAATGCCGCAAGTGAGGGTATGTGTACCATTCAGCAAACGCAACTTTAGCTCCCTGTATAAATCTATATTTTCTTCAATAATAATACCGTTATCTGCGCCGGCAAATGATAAGATCTTCTTCACGTGATCATTTCCTTCAATAGCCCACAAACGATATACTTCACAAACAGTTAGCAATTCGTCGGTATAGCCCAATGTGCTCTCAATTTCCTTTTTGACATTTTCGGCCGGCATTCCGGTAACGATGCGGTCAACTAATGAATTGCAAAAATAATTGCTATGCTCCAGCCATTCTATGAATTCATCATTAAGTCCATTCAAGTGTGCCAGTTCCAAAACGATAGACTCTAACTTCTTACCATTATCCGGAATCAACTCTGCAGGAACAATCACCAATCCGCTCTTTTCGCTTCCGCCAAAAGCAGTAAATCTCTCATACAAAAATGCAAGCAATTTTCCAGGATAAGAAACAGGCGGATGTCGACGAATATCATCATTCACAAGTTTAATACCTACTTCGGTCGTGTTGGAAATTATTACCTGCAAATTTTGATCGTGGGCGCATTCCAGTATCTGTTCCCATTCACTTTTTGCGCTCAACACCCTGCTGATGGAAGAATTAATAATATTCTCCTCTATCTTTTCACCATTTTCTATGCCGCGAACGCATAAAGTATACAGCCCATCCTGTTTTTCAAAAACAGATGAATCGCCGCGGTCTGTCGTCTTTACAATAACCACTCTCCCGTTAAAAATTCCTTCGCGGTTGGCTTTATCAATAAAATAATCCGGCAGCCCGCGCAACAACATTCCGGTACCGAATTGAAGTACTTTTTCCGGAAGATCAAACATGTCTTTATCGGGCACCACCACATTATCGGTGGAAATATTTTTCAATGTGTAAACAGATAATTTCATGATATCATTAATTTTTCACGCCGGTTTTTTTTTATTATTAAAATATTTTATTGCAAAGGATTCCATTTCTGTTTGAAAACCCAGTTTGCATTTATGTTTGCAGCATCAGGATTTCCCGGCGCTATATTCAAATTATTTTGAAACCACGCATAGTCGCCGCCATCCCGATGGCAATTAAAATAATAAACCCGCCTGCCCCATTTTATTATGTTGGACGTAGGAACAAGATAAATGTCCCTGTCTGCCATATTTTTCGAAAACTTACAATTAATGAGATAAAACTGCGCATCCTTATGATACCTTCCCAAATCAAATCCTTTGTATCCATCAAACGAACAATTTTTTAAGACCGTTTTCTCATCCTCGTTACCCGAACCATCGTGCCAAATACTTGCTGGTCCTGCATCTGCATAAAACTTACAATCTTCTGCATAAGCCCATCCGCGTGGACAATAAAAATCTACGCCACCTTCCATAATGCAATCTTTAAAATAAAACATTCCATCTGTTACATTCCATGGACTAACAGTATCACCACCAAAGGCTTTGAAATTAACGTTGATCGCTTTTATTCGTGTGCCCTTCATTGTCCGCAATGCCATCTGGTGGCCATTATGAGGAATTAATTTTTCATGCGTTTCAGCCGAAGCTTCACAGTGTACTGTACGGTTGCTATCATTATCGAAACCATAAGAATTCGTGACAGTCATATTCTCAAGCGTAATGTCGCTTCCTTCTATGTTCATCGTGGCAACGCCCCAATCATCCGCGTGATCACATCTCCATTCATCCCGTGCAATTGATTGGGTGATGATGGTTTTATCCCTGTCCTCACCTTCAAGAATGATATTGCTTTTTTTAATAAAAATTTTTTCCGAATAGGTTCCGTTTTTTATGTAAATAATTTCCGGCGTTGCAGAAGAATCTGGTAAACTGTTGATGGCAGCCTGTATCAATATAAAATCACCTTTTCCGTTTTTGTCCACAATTATTTTTTTAAAATCCTTACTGCGCGCGTGCACATAAGCATACACGCAGCCACACAAAAAGATGAAGGCAATGGTTGCAATAATCTTCAATAAACTCTTGGTGTTCATCATTGCTTATTTTTTCTTTCGGGCACGGAGGATAGCCCACTTTACCAGATCTTCTGATGCTTTATAATTTTGAAAAGACATCGGTATTTTTCTGCCATCTTCATATTCATTATAGAACCAGGGATCTCCCACTGCAAAAACAGTTCCCTTTCCCACTTTCGCCACAGCAACTACGTTGTGGTCATCCTGCCGGAGAATCGTTACCGCAGGGCGCTTTACAGAAAGCGAGGAATATTCCTTTATGTAAACCTTATTTATATTACTAAAAATAGGTGTATTCGCAGGAATCGGAACTGCAGCCATATCAAAGTTGCGGCCCGTTTCCCTGTTGTTGCTATCATAGTTAAAAGTAATACCGAACTGTGACGCCAGCATATTAAAATGAGTAAACTCTGCATTACCTAAATCATTGCCGAATAATAAAAGGATACCGCCCTTCCGCACCCAATCACGAAGTGCATTGATATCATTCGGATCAACATAATTTGGATGTTCATTTTCAGTTTGCGTATCAGGATCGGTGATGATGTATATATCAGCAGCTTTTAAATTGTCCGCAGTTGGTGCCGTATAAAGCGTCTTCGTACTAACTCCGTACTTATGAAAAACATTGGCGAACATCGAATACCCTCCGTTGTCTTCTTCATTCCATACATAATGCCAGCTTACAGTTTTGCCGGTAACATCTTTTTTTGTCTCATGATTAAAGTAATTATCCAGCAAAACAGTTTTTCCTTTACCTAACTTCAACGTTGGCAACATTTCAATTTCTGAAGATGCCAGTATAAATGCACCAACACCCTTGGGATCGTTTTCCACTACCTTTTCATGTGTATAATAATTATAGCTCCCATCACGATAAGGATTGCCTCCAAGCCCGGAAACACTCACTGTACCGTATAAGTTGAGTTGACCGTTCGAATCTTTTTTGATAAATTTCTTTATGATGCCATGATAGCCTTTGGTAGCAAGAGCCAGGTACGATGCAGGCAAATATCCAAGTCGCACGCCTTTCGCCAACGTGTAAACGAACATGCATGAAGCAGATGCTTCTACATAATTTTTTTGTTTCCCGGGCAAATTCAAAATATCCCACCACAAACCTGTTTTAGGATCTTGTACATTCTTTACTGCGGCTGCAAAATGTTGCAGGATTTTGATTAATTGTTTTTTTTGTGGCTGATCATCCGGAAAATTCTCCAATACGTCTATGAGCGCCATTCCATACCATCCCATAGCTCTTCCCCAAAAATTTGGTGAAAGCCCTGTCTGCTTATTGGCCCATTTTTGTTCTTTTGACTCATCATATCCGTGATATAGTAATCCTGTCTTCGGATCACGCGCATGTTTTTCCATAACGATGAACTGGCGGGCGATATCATTGTAATCCGAATCTTCATGAAAAGTATTGGCATATTCTGTGTAAAATGGTTCCGCCATATACAATCCATCCAGCCACATCTGGTTGGGATAAATTTTTTTATGCCAAAAGCCACCTTCGTTTGTGCGGGGTTGCTGCGATAGTTGCCCACGCAATGTCTGAACTGCATGTAAGTATTTCTTTTCTCCTGTTACATTATACAAAAGAAGCAAATCCCTTCCCGGTGCGATATTATCCAACGTAAAGTTGTCAAACTTATATGTCCGGATACTTCCAGTTTCGTCTACAAAAAAATCCATGCTGTGCTGAATGTATTTAAAATATTTTCCCTCGCCGGTCGCGTTCCACAGTTCGCATATGCCCTGCAAAACCACGCTTTGGTCATAATTCCATTTAGCAGGTTTATTATCTGTTGTCATTGAATCTTTCCACAAGGACATCACTCTATTTCCCATTTCCTGGGCATATGAAAAATTCTTTTGCGAACGGGCAATAACAGGCAACAGCGAAATCAGATTCAAATAAAGTAAGTATCGGCTCAATTTCATTCTGCGAAATTTTTAGTAGCACTAGTCCTGAATTTACCCGGAAGTTGCAATACTTTTTCTTATCAAACATTTTGAGAAAATCTCAATTTATCAGAATATTTCCTGTGAAATCGACGGATTATCATAGCATATCGATCACTGCCCTTATGGAATTTTGCCGCAGCACTGCTGAAAATATTCGGCTTAAGTTTTAAAATTTTTAAATTTCAGGCAACACTCGCCTTTTATTGCATCGGCAAAGAAGATATCCAAGCAAAAGACTTCCTTACTACTCATTATAATAATTCTTACAACTTAACAAGTGTAAGCCCATTATTGCTAACTGCAAACCCATTTGGAATATTTATTTACGCAAACGTTACCGAGAACGATTTCGGAGAATTTTGCAAGTCAAATTTTAGTGGCTTTATGTCAAAAAAAGGTACCAAAAGAGCCTTTTTTGCACATCATAAAACAATCCCTTTTTTTGAATCACTGCTTTGATATGCGGCTTCAATTATTCGGATCACATTCAATGCATCCTCTGCAGATACCGGTACAGGTTTATCATTTCGAATTGCATCATAGATACCGTCATAATACTCATTATAATTTCCCCGCTCTGATTGGATGTATTCACGAACTTCTTTACCGTTTAATTCAGTGTGCAGTAGTCCTTTTTCCGAGTCAGGTTCCGTCCCCCAATCCGGTGCATCCGGCATTTTGGCCGCCTGCAATGCTTCTTCCTGGATATTTGTTTTTGGCTTTATAAATGAACCCTTCATGCCATGAAATACATACCCGGGCAATGGTTCCCGTACAATGTAGCTCGATTTGATGCGCACACGTTTATCATCATAATAAAAAATTATTTCAAAATAATCAGTCACTTTTGAAAGCGGGCGAAAAATGGTCGTGTCAGCAAACAATGTCTTCGGCATCCCAAATAATTGCAACGCCTGGTCTATCAAATGCGAGCCAAGGTCATACAAAGAACCTGCCCCCGGCCCGGGCACTTCTTTATGCAACTTCGGACTCAATTCTTCTTTAAACCGATCGAAATGCAGTTCTGCTTCTACAATATCTCCAAGCAACTTTTGCGACAAAACTTTTTTAATTGTTTTGTAATCGCTGTCGTAACGGCGATTTTGATAAACAGATAATTTTTTCCTTTGTTTTTCCGCGAGCTGAATTAATTTGTTCGCTTCCTCAACTGTATTCGTAAATGGTTTTTCAACTATAACATGTTTCCCAGCTTCTAAAGCCTTTGTGGCATACTCATAATGTGTGTAACTTGGAGTGTTCACTACCACCAATTCAATTGCATCATCGGCGAGCATCTCTTTCAACGTACGGAATGTTTTTATACCGGGATATTTTTCCTGTGCCAAATTTTTTGAGCGCTCCCACACAGCATACAAATTAAAACCGGGATTGATCTTTAAAAATGGTGCATGAAAAACCCATCCACTCATTCCGAAGGAACATAAAGCTGTATTGATTGGTGTCATTGTTGATTATTGACGATTTATTACTAATTAAACCACAACAAAGTTATTCAGGCTTTTCTACTCTGAACCAATCAAAATCTGCATAACCGGAATCATTTGTCTGATCTTTTCTTGTACAAAAAATTCCAACCTTTGCCCCAATCCACTTCCCTTCCACGGCCTGGAACGGGCCAGCAGCAGGCAGAAACGAGTTTCCATCCAAACTATAACTGAAATGACAAACGCCACCCTGTGAGACATTAACCCTAAGAAAAATATTTTCCGGTTTAATGTTTTCTTTGATCAGCGTATCCATTTCTGTTTTGCCCTTGTCGGCATTGTTGCACACAGCGTACACAAGACCTGTTTTATCATGCTTACTTACAAGTTTAATGGTAGCATAGCTCATTCCCATAATCGTTAGTCCAACTTCTTCGCTTTGCAATTTCGGGTTTGGATGAAAAGACATTTTTGTAGTAACCATAAATTCGTCCGAAGGAAACTTTTGCAATAAGATGTTCGACACGTCCCATAAGTTCTTTGCTTCGTCCGGTTCTTTTGCTGAAAATAGTCGCAACACTCCTTTTGACGGATCCGTGAAATACCAATACGGTTGCAGGTTTGCCATCCATTGCCATTGCATTCCTAATGTGTTGCTATTAAATTCATCACTTTCTGCAGGAGTGGTTATCGGAAATGTTTTACCGACATCAGGCTTTTTATAAACTGTTACTGGCTCGCCTTTGCCATCACCATTTTTATCCTGACCTATTACCGGCCAGTTGTCTTTCCATTTCATTGGTTCGAGCAAAACGGCTCTTCCATAAACACCTCTGTCCTGGAAGTGCAGAAACCAATCCTGCCCTGTTTGCGTAGTAACCCATGCACCCTGGTGAGGGCCGTTGATGTCAGTATTACCTTGTGCCATCACCACTTTTCTTTCATACGGACCATAAATATTTTTTGAACGCAAAGCCACCTGCCAGCCGGTAGACACACCACCTGCGGGAGCGAGGATGTAATAATATCCGTTTCGTTTGTAAATCTTTGGGCCTTCAATAGTAGGATCCTGTTCATGGCCATCATAAACCAATTTACCATCATCGATCACTTTGGTTCCTTCGTTATTTAATTGATTAATCACGATAATGCTTTTTATACCAGCACGGCTACCCGCAAATGCGTGAACGAGATACACTTTACCATTACCGTCCCATAGCGGACAGGGGTCTATCAATCCTTTTCCGGCCACTACCAGCAAAGGTTCTGACCATGGACCTTCTGCATTTTTCGCTTTAATTACATAAATTCCATAATCCGGATCGGGATAATAAATGTAAAATTCACCGCTATGATAGCGGATCGCAGGAGCCCACACACCATCACCATGTTGCGGTATGGAAAAATGATCAAATGGTGGTTGTCGCATCAACGCATGTCCAATGATTGTCCAGTTCACTAAATCTTTTGAATGAAGAATCGGTAAACCCGGAATATCTTCAAAACTGGAAGACGTTAAATAATAGTCATCACCCACTCTTATCGCATCAGGATCGGAGTAGTCCGCATTTAACACAGGATTTTTATAAGTGCCGTTCCCATTGTCTGCTACCCAAACTTTTGAAACATAGTTTATACTTGCAGGCTTCGTTTGAGCAAATGACTGAACACACCAAATGATCAGCGACGCGAAAAGCAAATTATTTTTAAAAATCATTCAGCTACTTTTTATTTAGTTGTTGTTTTATTGAAAGGGGTATTAACCATACAAGACATAGAAGGCCATACAAGAAATCCTTAAATGAATGATATGGTTCAAATAACAGCAAATAATTATTAGACTCAACAGCACAGTACGTTCCGTTATTCATTCATAAAATGAACCTTATCTTTTCCAATCATGGCAACGAGGTCAGGCAAATCGTAATATTTTAAAACATCATTGACCACATAAGAATACCAATTCTTTTCTGTGGGATTTTCCAAAATGGTTTTAAAAGTGGAAATGCCGTTGTACAAATTCAAATCAGTAATCTCCGGGCAAAATAAAGCAGCGTGCATTGCCGCAATAGTTGCAATTCCCGTTGCATTGACAACGATCGGCACATTTTTGTATTCAACATTTGATTTGATATAATCGATCAATGTAAGAATATCCTCCGTTCTTATGCCCACCATCGGCATGCCGATATGCAGCGCCAGCATGGTATTGCGATATTCTTTATTATAATATTTTTTATCGTTGGATTCGGGATTATCCGTTGTCTCGCCCGTGCCACTTACATCGCATAAAAACACGGCATCATTTTGATCGGCGTACGATTGCATCAGAGTAGTACTGTCCGCCAGTTCTGCCTTACCTTTCTCATTTAGCCAAATGATAATCTTATTTGATCTTGTGCTTTTTGATTTCAATTGTAAAACTGGCAATGGAATCTCGCTTTTCTTCCTAAGAATGAGTTTTTGGAAATCAAGAGTACCATTGCTAACATCACCCGTGTTGTCCACACTCAATCTTTTATTAGTGAAGTTAATCGCCAAAAGCCCTGCCACTTTCTTTTGAATAAAGGTCTTGTCCTGTTTTAAAAAACTTTCACGATCAGTTTCTAATTTATCAAAAAGTTCCAGGTTTCTTTGCGAAATGGTTACTTCATTTGGGAAGGACGAAACTACCTGCCCCGTTTGTGAGCACATCAATTCTTTCTCACTCAGGGTTTGAAGATCACCTTCATGAACCGGAGTGGAATCAATACACAACCATTTTCTGAACCAGGTTACCGCCGCTTCTCTTTTGGGTTTGGAAATACCATGGCCGTCATCGTAGGTAAATAATTTTACCTTCTCCGGCTGGTGCAATGCAGTATAAATTTTTTTCATTTCGTGATAAGCCATCACCGTGCCGGTATAATCGATAAAATCATATCGACCTGCCAGAACGAGGACGGGCTTTGGTGCTGATGCAATCAGATAATCGTCCGGTTCGAAATGATCTTTCCCTTCGTTTGGAATTTGAGCGCATCCATCAGCGGGCCCGGAGAGTTCGAGCGTTCGTTCCCTGTTGGCGAGGTAGCTGCACGGAGCGAAAACCTTTACACGATTTTCATAGCCGGCAAAATAAATGGTCTGCATACCGCCACCGGAATTTCCCAGGCAACCGATCTTTGAAGTGTCAACTTCCTTTCTTGATATCAAATAATCAAGTCCACGAATATTATCCCACAATTCATCAGCCGGTGTAGACGTGCCGACAAGGTTGGAACATTCATTCAACAAGGTGTGTTCAGTTGTACCACCGCGTGTCAATGGCGTTCCTTGTTTATCGGTTAACTGAAACCTTTCGCTTTGCGAAATGGGATCTATCACGAAAACAACAAATCCATTTTTTGCAAATAGTATGGCCGTCTTTTGATAAGAGATGGTTGCTTTCGCTTCATTTTCATGACCACAAAACAGCAACGCCGCAGGAAATTTTCCTTTGCCATCGGGGATATACAAATTTGCAGTAACATGGTGATTGGGAAAACTTTCATAGATGACTTTTTCGATACGATATCCATCACGTTGCAAAGAGCCCGTTATTACAGGGTTCAAAGGAGTCTTTGCGGGAAACCGGCCTAACAATTTCCCAAACCGGCTTCGCACATTTCGTATATACGTGTCCGTTAGTTTCGATGAGGTGAGGGCTTTGGCAAAATCTTTTTTTCTTTCATCATATTGTCCGTGCATTTGCTGAATGAGAAATGTATTGACAGTGACATTCGTTTTCCAGTCGAGGCAATTGTATTTTTTTTGAGCAGTAGTGTACGTGAAAGAAAAAAGAAAAAGTAGAAAGGTGAAATTGCTCCTGCAGAATTTCATAACCTCACCCCAACCCCTCTCCCGAGGAGAGGGCACTGGATTGGCGCAGGCTTTAATCTTTAAATATTCCAATAATTATTGATAGAATTTATTATGATGGTTTAACTACGGGCCCTAATGGCAATACGGTTTTTCCATACACCTCATTCAGCAAAGCACCCACACCGGCATATATGGCTGATGCACCGCAAAGTATTCCTTCGTAGCCGGTAAAAGTTTTTAGAGAAGCATTGCCCGTTGCATCGCCTGCTGCCAATAAGAAAAACAAAATGGTTAATGTAGCAAATACAACCTGTAATGCTCTGCTGATTCGCAACGTTCCGAAGAACAGGCACAGCGTAAATATTCCCCAAATGATCAAATAGGCTACCATCCCGTTTTCTGAAGCCGCAGGAATCCATCCAAGTTTTGGCATTACGATCAGGCCTACCAGCGTGAGCCAGAAAAAGCCGTATGAAGTAAATGCGGTTAGCCCGAATGAATTATTCTTTTTCCATTCCATGATGCCGGCAATAACCTGTGCCAGGCCTCCATAAAAAATTCCCATGGCAAGTATCATAGAATTTAATTCGAATATACCTGCGTTGTGCAGGTTAAGCAAAACCGTCGTGGTGCCAAAAGCGAGCAGGCCCAACGGAGCAGGATTTCCCGTGGAATCCTTAATAGCAATCGTATTTGCTTCCATAAACTAAAGTTTGTTTGGTTAAAGATTTTTTACCTTTTAAAGTTACAGTCTTTGGGCTGCCAACCATTGAAAACTTTTTCGATTGTAATATTTTTGGCTTCCGCATCTGTCAGTTGCTTCGACCACGATACTCTTTCCGCGATCGATGCACCTGGTCCATAATTTTCGTATTCTGAAAAACGTGTTGTTTTATAATTATCTGTCTTGTTCCAATTGCTCCATCCCTCGGGCTTTATGTGAGGGCCAATGTAGCAATGCATGTAGGTGACGCTCGCATAAGGGCGCCAGGGTCTGCCTAATGAAACGTTGTGCAGGCTTGTATCCCCGGTTAATATACAATCATCAAAAACATACCCGAAAGCATGTTCAGCCGGAGTGGACGCGGCACTAACATGAGAATTTTTTTTGCTGTGGATATGGCAATGCTCAAACCAACAAGTGGATGACCCGAAGATAAAATCCGTCGTTCCCTCAATATAACAATCTTCAAAAAATTGCCTGCTGTCATCATTGTTGGTAAAAAGAACATCCTGGAATCCTACGAAACGGCAATTGTAATATTCTTCTTTGTCACCGTCAGATTCCAATGCAACCGCCTGTCCCGCCGTAAAGCCTGCATCATTTTGTATCGTGAGATTTTTGGCAGTGAAATTATCAGCTTGAATAAGGCAACTCCACGAAGTTCTCGTGTTCACTACCTCTCCATTTGCCGCAACTTTTCCCGTATGATCATCGTAGGTAAGAATAGTTTTGAACTTATCCTGACCAATCAATGTTACAAAATCTTTTGTAGAATCTAAATGCAGCTTTTCTTTATAGACACCATCCTTTACATAAATGGTTACCGTCTTTTGGTTGTGGAATGGAATGGCATCAAATGCTGCCTGGACGGTTTTGTATTGCCCGGAGCCATCCTGCGCCACTACGATTTCTTTCTGTGAATAGGCGCAGGTAAAATTCAGTAAAAGGGTTATGACAAAAAATATCTTCATCATTTATTTTTTTCAAAAGAAATAAAACCCATCTCTTTGAGCCACGCTTCACATAAATCTTTCCACAACGAAGTAGAGCCGGGTGTGTTATTGATGTTGATCGCATGACCGCCCTGGGGGAAAACATGAAAGCTTGTAGAAACTTTATGATTCAATAATGCCTGGTAAAACATGAGACTGTTTTCCGGCGAAACGGTTTTGTCATTAAACGCGTCTGCTAAAAAACATGGGGGCGTTTGATCTGTCACATTATTTTGAGTCGAATACTTTTTTATTAATTCTTCAGAAGGATTTCTTCCCAGCAAACTTTCCTTACTTCCTTTGTGAGCGTATTCTCCCATGTCAATCACCGGCGAAATGAGGATCATAAAATCAGGATGAAAAGAATTTGCGTCTACGCTGTCTTTTAGCGTTGTTATATCTTCCGTAGCCGTACCGACCCACGAGGCGAGATGCCCACCGGCTGAAGCGCCCATCACACCTACTTTATCTTTTTGAATATGCCATTCATCTGCATGGGCCCTTACAAGTTGTACGGCTCTTTGCCCATCCTGCAAAGGAGCCAACTCACTTTTTACCGCATCAGGTGAATTAGGCAAACGGTATTCCACAACAAATGCACTTATGCCAAGCGTATTAAACCATTTAGCCAATTGAAAACCTCCAAGATTTAATGCAATATGCGTGTATCCGCCTCCCGGGAAAATAACCACCGCAGCACCACAGTTGTCATCGTCTGAAGGGAAAAATGCATACATGCCGGGAGTGCCCACCTGGTAAGCTCTTTCACGTACGATACTGTCTTTTAGATGCAATCCCTTTGAATCCGGCATTTTACCCTCCGGCCATAGGTGGATAAAATCCTGCGCAGACGAAGAAGCTATCGCCACAAACATAAATATAACGGTAACGCCTATACGATACATAACTACTTATTTACTTCAACAGGATCCCAATCCTCAAGTCCGGAGAAAATATTTTTAATCGTGTACTCTTTTGCCTGGGCTTCGGTTAACTGGTGCGACCATGCAACTCTGTCTTTTATATCAGCACCTTTGCCTTTGCTTTTATATTCTGCATAGAAGGCCGTTTTATCGCTATCAGTTCCTTTCCAGTTACTCCAGCCTTCTTTATTGATGAAGTTGCCCATCATACAATTCATCAAAACTACGCGTGCATATTTGCGCCACGGCCTTCCGAGATATACACGTTCAACTCCCGGCATTGCCTGTAATGTGCAATTTTTAAAAACGAACCCATATTTAACATTTTGAGGCGTGGATGCGGCAGTGATATAAGAATCTGCCTTGCAATTGATGGTGCATTTTTCAAAGAGAGCAGTAGCCTCTCCAAAAATAAAATCCGTCGTCCCTTCGATGTAACAACTGATAAAATAATCTCTGAAATGTTCTCCTGCCAGGTATACCGTATCCTGGTTACCGAGGAATTTACAATTCTTAAACGAACACCTGTCAGCCTCTACCGAAATCGCCAATGCCTGCCCAACCGGGCCGGCTGTATTTTCAATCGTAAGATTTTCGGCAGAAAAATCATTTCCCTGCACCCAAAGCGTAGCTGTATAGAATGTACTGTTAGGGCCTTTGTTTATTTCTTTAAAATAATCATCATAAGAAATGATCGTGCTATCCTTATCTTCTCCTATCAAAGAAATTTTTGTGTTACACGCAGGAACAAAAACCTTCTCATGATAAATTCCTTTTTTAATAAAAATGGTAATGCGATCATAGGGAAAAGATTTTGAAGCTTCGATAGCAGCCTGTATGGAAGTATAGTCACCACTGCCGTCTTTCGCCACAACGATGTCATATTTTTTATCAAAATAGCGGTGTGGGATAAACGAAAATGAAATGAACACAAATAAGTATATTAAAGCCTCACCCCAACCCCTCTCCCAGGGAGAGGGAACCGGATTGGCAGAAGCCATGTCCCTGATGATCATTTTGGGTTTAATTTGCTTCATTGATTTGGATTATCATTTTTTAATGAGATGGGTTAATCCGCTCCACACGGCCTTTGCTATTTCCTTTTGTCCATCAATATTAGGATGCAGGCCATCAGCGTAATTTGGCGCCGACACAACATGCAAAAGAGAAATAAAACCGGTGTAGTCCTGTTTTGCTAATTGCTTATACCTCTTTTCCAGTTTATATAAACTATTCTTTGTATTCTGGTTATATTTCTTATTAATGTTGATCTGGTTCATGGTTTCGAGATTGATATCAGACGGCGCCAGAATCACAATCTGCGCTTTGTCATTTACTTTTCTTATTTCATCCAACATCCATTTCATGTTGCTTACGCAACTGTCGACCATTGCATCAGTGCCATCCTTCAAATCATTTACCCCAAGAAAGATCAAATAATAATCTGCATCTGGATTTTCTTTTAACACAGGTAACAGTTCCGCCTTATCCGAAGTTTTTCTTCCATTCCTGCCGGCGTTTACGAAATCTACTCCTTTATGCTCATTTGATAAAAACCAAACCCAGCTATGACCATCCACCTGGGCGCCATGTGTAATGGAGTCGCCGAAGCATACAACCTTGCCATGGATTTTGGTGAACGATGTTATCAGCAAAGCCATGGGCAACGCAAGGCATACTGTTATAAGGTGACGTGATTTCATATTAATTCAATTTATTTCTTTGCAACCATTCCGGGTATTCAACATTGATCAGTTTTGCGGGCCAGTAACCGTACCATCCATAACCGGTTCTTCTTTCTCTTAAAACTTCTGCCAAGCTGTAAACTTTCTTTCCGTCCCGATTAGCAAACATTGGTCTGTTGGTTCCTAATTCATAAAAGCGTGTCCAGATAAGTGGAGCTGAGGAATCCGTCACAACAATGCGGTCATCATTGGCAACATGATATTTATATACAACATGCTTTGCAGGAATGGAAATAACTTTCGTATCGTGTATGGCAACTTTTTTCATCCACGCCACGGCCTCATTTATTGAATTGATGATCTCATTATTGGGATGTGGGATCTGCATCAATAATTCAACTATTCCAACACTCTCACCACTTGCTTTTGCCGGCAGTTCGAATGTCCTTGCCCCGACGGATTTAAGTGTAACGTTATCATGTTGCTGACACCATACCGTAAGTTTTCCGTTCTCGATGATCTGGCATTTCAAAATACAATCGAGTCCCTTTTTGTACGCTTTCGCTACTTGCATTCTTAACCCATCATCTACAAATGAATAATAAGGTACATTTTGAACGATATGCTGCAGCACAGTCATTACCCCCGTCATCGCATCATCATTAAAGGTTATGTATTTGCGGTACCCGCTTACATCGGGATAAAATTGCGGCCAGCCCCCGTTGGGATATTGTGCTTCGAGAATATAATGAATTCCACGTAACGCGGCGTCTTTATACCTTGGGGTTTTCAGGATGGAATAAGCCTTTGCGAGATATTCAATTTGCGTATGCGTAGCACCGTTATCAAAAGTTGTGTTGTCGCTGTCCTTATGCTCTGCTAATATTTTTTTTTGTCCCGGTGTTAAGATTGCCAGCATATCATAATTTTTTGGCCAGCCTCCGTTGGGTTGCTGATACAATAAAATATTATCTGCTATTTCACGTATGTTTCCCGATTCATAGCTTTTTTGATCTTTAGAAGGAACAATTACCTGTTCATGATCTGTGATATCCATCCAGTGATGCCTGCTGTCGGAAAAACCTGACACATCGCTGATGTTTGCTTTTTGCTGAGCAAAACAAATCTTCACTGCACACAAGAGTGTAATAATAACCAGGCTCTGTGTACATATTTTTTTTAAAGTAAAAGTCATTTGCATCGGGTCCATTTTTTTATTTTAACTTTTCAATGCTCTATTTATCTATCGTCACCGGTTTGCCATTGATTACTGTTTTCGTTACGTGCAAATCTTTCGCATCTTTAATGATATTCTCTTTTTCCACATTTTCAAAAGAGCAATTGTGAATGATAATATCATTTACGGGTTTGTCATCAAGACCTTCGATATACAAACCATATTCGCTTTGCTTGCTTACCACATTGCTTACAAACACATTGGATAGCGTCGGCGGATAATTGCAGTCAGGGCCTTTTTCATTTGCATAATGCATATTAATTCTTACAACTGTCTCATGCACTTCACCCACATCTATATTTCTGAAATAGAAATTTTTCATCTCACCCCCACGGCACGCATTTGATTTTATCCTGATCGCGCGCTCCAAGTTCTTGCTGCTCATCACACAATTTTGTCCATATATATTTTCAACACCTCCGGAAGTTTCACTGCCAATCACAATTCCACCATGACCATCTTTCATCTGGCAATCCTGCACAATGATATTTTTCGATGGTACATTTACCCGGCGTCCATCAGCATCCCTGCCACTTTTTATCGCAATGCAATCATCACCATCGGTAAAAGAACAATTCTTTATCAAAACACCATTGCATGATTCGGGATCGCAGCCATCATTATTTGGGCCAAGACTATTTGTGGTAACCCCATCCACGGTAATATTATCGCTCAGCGTAGGATGCAGCAACCAGAAAGGAGCATTGGTCACCGTAACACCCTGTATCAAAATATTTTTACAACGATAAAATTCAATGAATGTCGGTCGCATGTAGTGGCCTTTTCCAAAAACCCTGTCTTTAACCGGAACACCCTTAGCCGCCATTTTCATTAGCGCGGGTTCATTGTCCGGATCATGCTGTGATGGCATTCCTGGCACCCAACCAAACCTTTTATTGCCCACCCAGTTCCACCAATGTTCATTATTGGCCTGGCCATCTAATATTCCGTTACCGGTTACTGCAATATTTGTTTGATCATACGCATAAATCAAAGGAGAATAATTCATCAGTTCCACTCCTTCGTAGCGTGTAACCACCAACGGCAGATAATCATTATCATCCGTACTGAATTTGACCGCGGCGCCATCATCCAAATGCAGATTCACATTGGTTAATAAATGGATGGGACCTTTTACAAACCAAGTACCGGCAGGAATTACTACATTTCCTCCACCTGCTTTATTACATTCGCTGATTGCTTTTGTAATGGCAGGAAGGCAATCCGTCTTACTATCTGCAACGGCCCCGTAATCTTTTATCGAAAAACTATGATCAGGAAATGATGGAGGAACGATGCTCTTCATGATTTCGGCCAAATTATCCCATCCTTGCTGTTCCAAATCCTGTGCGGAGCAGGAAAATCCGTGTGAAAAGATCAACAGGAAAAATATATAACGGCGAAGGGTAGACGAAATTTTCATGCTATTTCTGACTTTTTATTTTTGATTGAATTATATGATCGGCAATACCAAGATGCAATTCTTTTATTGCCTGCAAAACCAATTCGGCAATATGCCTGGCTCCGTACGCGGTAAAGTGAGTATTATCATGAATGCCTAATGGATAATCCGGTTCTTCGCCTGGTTCCAACTGGTTGAACAAAAGTTTGGAATTCTCCGGACCATATTGTTGTAATAATCGTATACTCATACTGTCCAGGTCGATCAGAGGAACCTTATATTCATCAGCTACTTCATGCACTATCTTTGAATAGACTTCATGGGTCTCCAATGCGTTGCCTGCTGAATCAAATTTTCTTCTGCTCACCGGCGTAATTAACACCGGAATTGCGTTCTTATCCCTCGATTCTTTAACGAACTTTACAAGATTGGTTTTATAATCTTCAGGAGTGGTATACCGGTCCGGATAATTTTTAGCTTCATCATTGTGACCGAACTGTATGAACACATAATCGCCTTCGGTTAAATTTTCAACGATAGGTTGCCAGCGGTTTTCAGCAATAAAGGTTCTTGTGCTTCGTCCACCTTTAGCTTCATTTTTTATTACAACAGATGAATCAAAATATGCTGCGAACGGCATTCCCCAACCCGTCAAAGGAAATCTTGCTGAATCATACATACACATCGTTGAATCGCCGATCATCCAAATGGTAGTTTTGTTTGCGTGTGGGATGATGAATGAAAGTAGGGAGAGGGAAAGTAGGCAAAACCTCACCCCAACGCCACTCCAAAGGAGAGGGACACGATCGATGATGTTCAATACTTTTGATCGTATATTAAATGAGTCAATCATTTCTTTACTTTTTGTTTAACTACACGAATGTGATCTGCCAAACCCAGGTGCAGATTTTTTATATCCTGTAAAACAATCTCTGCTATTCTTCTTGCTCCTAATTCACTGAAGTGCGTATTATCTTCATGCCCTCCCGGGTAGTGCGGATTTTCGCCCGGTGATAAATAATTGTATAAATACTTAGATGCTTCCGGACCGAATTGCTGAACGAGTTGCTGGCTTTCAGCATCTAAATCAATTAACGGAACATCATATTTTTTTGCAACATCTTTTACCAACTGCGTATACACCACATGCGTTTCTTCAATCTTGCCTGATGAGTCAAACCTTCTCCTGGCAACAGGTGTTATTAAAACCGGAATTGCTTTTTTACTTCTTGACTCAGTCACAAATTTTATAAGGTTGGATATAAACTGTTCAGGCGTTGTATAGCTCCTCTTTGTGGGGACTTCATCGTTATGTCCAAACTGGATCAGCACATAATCTCCTTCATGCAAATTATCGGCAACATCTTTCCATCTTCCTTGTACAATAAATGTCCTCGTGCTTCTTCCATTCTTTGCACGATTATCTACTATTACTGTTGAATCAAAAAAATAATGAAAAAGCATTCCCCATCCTGTTTCAGGATAAGCAATCACTTCTTTATCTGCCATGGTTGAATCACCTACAAGATAGACTGTTATCCTGTGCGCAGGCGGAAATGCGAATGACATCATTAAGAGAGAGAGTAATAAAAGTCTCACCCCCAACCCCTCTCCAAAGGAGAGGGGAGCAGAGCTTAGCGAGTGTAGATTTCTTTTCAAATTTTTCTTCGTTTTGTTTTTTGTTTCAGCATTCTTTTTGTCTGTTCGAAAAGCTGGTTTCAATTTCTCCTTCGGGAGCGAGGAGGCCCCGAAACTTTTTATTTCGTCACCAGGCTATTCAGATACACTTCCACGTTTGTATAACTTTCGCTCAATGTATATTTATTTCCATCTGAAGCATCATTGGGATTCAATCCATAAGCGGTTTCCCAATCATCGGGCATACCGTCATGATCTGAATCTACAGATGGTGCAGCCGAATTATATACCGGCAGACCACCAACATCATTTTGTGAATCTATAATTCCCGATGGATGAGTGATGCCTGTTGCATTTACCTGAGCGTAAGCAGCGCCTTCGTAGGTTGCCGTCCCCGTTCTTACTTCATTAACAATCCTGGTATCCAAAGCATCGCGATGAGGATAAATATCCCCTGAACTATCCAATACCGAAATGTATGCGTCCTTTGCGCTTTGCGTTGTCACAGGAGGATAAGGAAAAGGATTGGGTTGTCTTGCTTCTGCAATTAGTTCCGCTGCACGATAGTAATTATCTTTCTGCACACCTTTTGTCCAGTTGTCAGCGGTAACATCAGGATAGCCATTTACGTAATTTCCATCGATATAAAATTTACCTCCAAAAAGTGTATCGGGATACACAGCCGCATCAGATGCGTAATAGTAACTCGTATAATTAAGAATTCTGTTTCTCTTATTGGTTGCAGAACTGGCGGTTAAGTCACCTGGCGTGGCAGGTCCCGGCTTGTAATAATTATTTACCATATTATAATTACCACCTTCGCCGCCATAAACAGAATTTATATCGCCCCAGTTGTATATCACATTATTTCTGAAGTCAACCAATTCTTCATCGGGCTTACCGGTATAACGGCTTCCGCAAAATCTCGGGTTACGGCTGGTATTATGCGCCAATAAATTATGATGAAAGCTCGCTGAGGCGCCACCCCAAATTCCGCCATAACCATGATCGCCTTTCGGATGTACTGAATGATATAAACCTTCACTCAGAATACACCATTGCAATGTAAAATTCTTTATATCGTAAAAGCTACCTACCTCATCCACTGACCAACTCAACGAACAATGATCAATAATAATATTATGATACCCACCGCCATTCGCGTGCATGGCATCATCAGGATCGTTTGTTTGATCGCCATGACGGCAACGGATGTAACGGATAATAATATTGTTTGCCTGTATCGACAAAGTATAACCCGTTAAACAAATACCATCGCCTGGCGCGGTCTGTCCCGCAATAGTGATATTATCTTTTGTCATCTTTAAGGTGCTTAGTAAATGAATTACTCCGGACACTCTGAATATTACTATGCGATCCGGCGCACTTACTGCATCTCTCAGGCTGCCGGTACCTGCATCATTTAAATTTGTAACCTCGTAAATACTTCCACCACGACCACCGGTTGCCGATCTGCCACCGCCTTCGGCACCGGGAAAAGCTATTGCATTCGCGGTGCCTTCGGAAGTATCAATCGACGTTGTGTCATTAGGCGGTGTATTTATCAAATCTGCTTTTGGTCTCTTGCATCTGTTGAAAGAAATAATCAACACCATCGACGTCACCAGTATAAAGGCGGCTTTCACGGGGTTCTTATTATTAGTCTGACAAGAGCGCATTACTTTTATCTCCATCTCGGATCACCCGCACTGCTTGCGCCTGCAAATCCGGCGTCTTTGATCGTGAAATCTCCGTTGTCGGGATCCGTAAACAAATCGTACGAAGTACCCGAATATGTATTCGCTCCGAGTATAGGATTTGCACTAAACACACAGTCAGATGTTTGATAAGTGTTACCTAAAACAGCCGTGGTCGTGGATTTCATTCCATTTGAATTTGTAGGATCGTTTACCCTTCCAAGAATAGTATTGCTAATGTTGAAAGTGACAGGGAAGGTGCCTGAATAATTCACAAAGTATCCTCCCTGGTTGATCATATCATTAAATGTACAGTTATTGATATTGAGCGATGTACCTACAATTCCATCCTGCCGTATAAAATAATACAATGAATAAAAAGTGCTGTTATCAATTTCGATATTGTCAATCATTGCACTGCTGCTCGCGTTGGCATATATTACTGCATATTTTGAAGCAACACCAAAACTGTCGACGATACAATTTTTGATTACAAGATTATTGATATCATCCCCTGCTGTTTTCAGCCTGATAAAGGAGTTGTTGTAAACTCCCCGGGTAGTACAATTTTGAACAGTAAGCGTTCCGATCGTAGCAACGTTACCCACATTCATAAAGTAATTGGAAGTACCACCGTTTGCAATTGTTATATCAGAAAAAAGTAAACTATCAATATTGCCGGATGCATCAAAATTGCCGGACAATAAAAGAGTGGCGGGATCACCGAACCCTAATCCACTCATAATAGAAACAGATCTGTCAAAAACATAAGTTGATGGAATATCATAAGTGCTCCCCCTGTCAAGCAATACAATTGATCCATCGGCAATGTTCGGTAGTGTATCGTATAACACCATCGGATCAGAAAGACCTCTAAGGTCTACGATATTATTGCCGGTAATGGAAGCTTTTGTTGTAAACGACACCAGTCCTTTACTCCTGGTTCCTGCAAAAATTTCCGCTGCATAGGTCGTACTTCCCTTGAGTCCTTTGATTAATTTCATTCCTGCATTATTATCTGCATCTGAGATAGGAATATCAATGGTATCGCCATTGGGCTTTGTGATTACAATCTTGTCCACGCCTGGCGTCGTCGTCCATCGCAGAATAACTTCTACATCTAAAATATCTGCATATTGAACAGGTTGAAATATCTGCACTCCGATTAAAGTAAATGACTTAGGTGCAATCATCCAGTTCGACTCAGATGAAGCATTGGTAGCATTGGCTTTTATCCTTGCAAAATATTTTGTTCTATCCGCAAGTGTATCATCCGTTATTGTTCTGAAAGTAGTATCTACCGTAAGAGATAAGTCAGGCGTAGCCTGAAATGTAGAGTCCTGCGATATTTCCAAAGTATAATTAACACCGCTACCGGAAGAGAACAACGATGATGGCCAGGAGATAGTAGCGGCAGTATCTCCCTGATAGATATTTAACTCGGTTGGGGTAAACATCCGCGTTGGTACAAATCTTTCAACCGTTGGTTTCTTACAAGCTATCGCTCCAATGACCAGGCCGGTAATTAAGATTATATAATATTTTAAGTTTTTCATTTTTAATTTCTTTTATAAATAAAGAATAAATTAATAACCATAATCCTGGGTCAGGTTTGGATTGGCATCAATAGATTGCTGCGGAATAGGCAATAACTCACTATGATTTGGTTTGAAACCTTCGGCATAAAGAGAGAAATTACCGGTGTTAACCGAACTACTGATCCATGTAACACTTGTAGAGCCGGGAGGCCCCGATGGTGCCGCCGGTTCATAAAAAGAAGATGCCCAATCTATATAATTTGCAGGATCCGAGTTAGGAATATAATACATCGTTGTTGGCAAATTATCATAAGGAGGTTGCCCCGCGGCCATAGCAGCTAATGCCGCTTTGGTTTCTGTAAGCTTTGATGCAATCAGGTTCCACCGGATGAGATCATATTTACGAATGCCTTCACTTCCAAACTCAAGCGCTCTTTCATTTACGATTGCATCAAAAAAACCTTGCTTATCCATCGGCGGTGTACCTGCCATATCTTCATGACCAGCATAAGCGCGCTTTCTTACCTGCATAAATGCGTCCATGGCTGCGGCGGTCGGTCCATTATTAATTTCATTTTCCGCTTCAGCATACATTAGCAACACGTCAGAGTAACGAAGTATCGGCCAATCGATACCAAAATATTGTGACTGGTTACTGATATCTGCAGAAGGGTTAGAGAACCAGTTGCGACGAAACTTTCCATCGTATAAGCCGGTTATTGATTGAGCAGAAAGAGAGTTATCATTATTTATTTTGAAAGGTGCAAGGGTTACGTCACGGCGACTATCAACCGAATCGAACATATAGAAGTAGGTAGGCAATGGCGTGAGGCTACCATTGGGGCCATTATATTTTCCAAGCTTACTGTCTGTAGCAGAAGTACCCCCTGACATAGCCACCTGGAACATTACCTCGCCGTAAGGATCTATCGTATGCGCATCTACCCAATTTTGCCAGAGATCCCTGTAACTTGGATCCAATGCATGCTCACCTGATTGAATAATGGAAGCACATTCTTCATCAGCTATTTTATAATAATCAAGATAGTTGCTGCCGCGTTCCATTTGATTATCTCTTCTTAAAGAATAACCACCTCTGAACAATGCGATACGGGCACGCAGTCCTTTAACTGCGCCTTTGGTGATGCGTTCATCATTGGCATCACCTAAGGCACTCACACCGGAACGCCACGGAACAAGGTCTTCCGCAGTTTTAAGGTCGTCCAATATGTGATCATAAATGCTGTCCCTGTCTGTCTTTGCTAAAAAGAGATCCGGTTCATCTGCCGAAGGCACCCATTGAGCTGGAACATCCCCCCAGTTTCTTACCAACTCAAAATAGTATTGTGCTCTTAATGTTAATGCTTCACCGTAGAGTCTTCTCAATTCTGCCTGTTGCGTTGGAGTACCACTATTATACAAATCCATTTGAGGAATATATTTTATACACTGGTTGGCTCTTTCAATACCTTCATACATCTGGTTGAACGGCTTTGCAAGTTGTGCATTGCCGGATGTGAGATTATATCTACCTATATCCCTCCTGTCATTATCACCATCACCTCCGGCTCCCATCATTACATCATTGTCGTACGGATAGTACATGCTTACACGAATACCATATCCCTGGTCGCCGGCCATTTCCTGGTAAGCACCAAATACTGCTTTCTGCGCATTGGGCACCGTACCAAAAACTGTTTCCGGGCCGAAAGAAGAAACAGGACTAAGGTTCAGATATTTTTTGCACGAGCTAAGTAACGCCGCTGACGAGAGGACGAGTATTACAATTAGCAGGTTATATGTTGATCTTATTTTCATAAAAGGAATTTTTTTGATTTTAAAAGGTCACATTTAATCCGAATATGTACGACGTACTCCGGGGATATGCTGAGAAATCAACACCCGGTGTCATCGGTGTCGACCTTCTTGTATTCACTTCAGGATCGTAACCGGAATAGTTCGTTAATACCGCAAGGTTGTTTAATGTTGCATAAGCGCGTAACCTGTCGATGTGCGCTTTTTTGGTTAAGGATGCAGGAATAGTATAACCAAGCGTAATATTATTCAGCCGAAGAAATGAACCTTTCTCCACAGCCCATGACTGTGGATACCATGATGCAGACGTTGTATTCGGCGCCCACAGTGTTGCATTCTTATTCAGATCTGCCAGTGCTTTTGGGTCGGTTACCACATTTCCATTCGCATCCACTGTACGCCAGCGATTGTTTTCAATTGCAAGCAAGTTGGCGTTGGGAGTATATCCACTCGAAAATTCCAATTTATTACCATTATATATATCGTTTCCATATTGGAAATTCACGAATACACTCAGGTCAAAATTTTTATAGAAGAATTGCTGATTTAATCCGCCGAAAAATTTAGGATTCGCATTTCCAATCACCTTTTCATCATCATTCAGCCTGATCACTCCATCGCCGTTGAGATCTTTGAATTTAGGACTTCCTGGTTGTGCTGCCTGGCCTCCTAAAACTCCTGATCCTCCACCATCATCTACTACACCGGCTTTCAGCGTGTAGGTTTGCGTGTTGGGGTCGTAGTTAAAATCATCCACCGTATAAAATCCATCATTAACCAATCCATACATACTACCGACCGGTTGACCCACTTTTACGATATAGTCTGCCGGGTTTGCAGCGCCGGCCCAACCTGAACTTTGGAGGAATGATGTTTGCCGTCCGAGACTAAGCACTTTGTTTTGATTAAATGAGATATTGAAACTTGCCGTCCAGGTAAAATCCTTTTTTTGAATAATGTTGGTGCTCAGTTGTGCCTCAAATCCGTTGTTGGATGTAGAGCCAACATTCTGTATCTGGTTCACATATCCCGATGTGGTAGGCACGGGTACATTCACCAGCAAGTCGCGTGTTTTATTGCGATAATAATCCAGGCTTACCTGTACATGATCATTTAACAAAGAAAAATCCAGTCCTGCATTACGTGTTACATTCGACTCCCATTTCAGGAATGAGTTTACGAGAGAGACAGATCCAAACGCCGTTACCAACTGATTGAGCAATCCATAATAATTCTGGCTGGTATTAAATTGAGTTAAATAAAGAAACGATGCGATCCTGTTATTTCCTGCTTCACCATAATTGAGACGGAGTTTCACATTCGATATAAGCGGTTCCAGGCTTTGCATAAATTTCTCGCTCGACATTTTCCATGCGAACGATGCTGCCGGAAAATATCCCCATTGCCGCCCGGGTGCAAATACTGACGATCCATCTGCACGTAAACTCAGTGAAGCAAGGTATTTGTCTTTATATGCATAATTCAGCCTCCCGAAGAAAGACGATATTCGCTGTTCATCTTCATTACTGGTAGGGGCAGGCTGCGAAATTCCAGCCGGCGGTGTCGCAAGATTTAAATTTCCAAACGCCTTGTCGGGGGGAGTGCCGTGTGGAAAATACCGTTGAACAATTGTATTATCCTTATTTCTCACGTCATACGTTTCCTGGCCTATGATAAAGTCGAAAGTATTATTTGCATTAAAGTCCCCCTTTAATCTTCTGTTCGTAAAAGTGAAAACATTTGAATTATCCAATGTCTGCTTGTTGCTCTGGTCAACAGTCGCAATCGGGAAGCCTGCATCATTGGTGATTGCATTGGAACTTAGGCTGTCATCATACTGATTGGTCTTGTAATCCTGGTAATCGAATCCAATGGTGGTTCTGAAAGAAAGGAATTTTGTAAAGGCATAATCAGCATAGCCGCTGAGCCCTGTTAGTGTTTGATACTGCCTTTTATATTCATTGTTGATCAGCAGAAGGGGATTCACTATGTAAAGGCCATTGCCGATAGTAGAATTAATAAGTTCAGGATCATAATATGAAATATTCTGTCCCGGTGACAGATAAGGAATATAACGTACTGCCTGTCGCAAAAAGTTCAGACCGCTGCTTCCGGGGTTGGAAGTACCAGCACCATTTACGATTTGATTATTGAAACGAACATTGAATCCTATTTTAAAATTCTTACTAACGTTATGGTTTAAACGAAAATTGATCAGCTTTCTGTCATAATCCGAATTGAGCATTACCGCCTCATTTTTATTGAAGGTAAGGCTCAGATCAAACTGCGTTTTTTGATCACCGCCGGAAACTCCGAGATTATGTGTTTGTATAAAGGCACTTCTGCCAAATACCTGTTTCTGCCAATCGGCAAAAGGAGCGTCTTTGTATAATGAAAGATCGTCCCACGTGCCATAGGTATCCAAAAATGTCTGTTCATTTTGGGTGCTGTTACGGCTTCTCTCATATTGATACATCACAAAGTCATAGGGATCCATCACTTTCAAAAAGCGGTTTACTTTTTGAAAACCCACAAAGCCATTATAACTAACCCTGCTTTTGCCGATACGGCCGCTTCTGGTTGTGATGATCACCACGCCATTTGCACCACGTGCACCATAGATAGCCGTTGCGGACGCATCTTTTAATACGTCGATCGATTGTATGTCTTGTGGTGATAAAGTAGATAAAGCATTGTCTTCAATGATTCCATCCACAACATATAGTGGTGAATTATCCTGCGTGATAGAACCTCCGCCCCTCACTCTTATCTGCACCTGTGCATCCGGCGATCCTTCTGAGCCCGTTACCTGTACACCTGCAAGCCGCCCTGCCAGGGCTTCTTCGGCTGAGTTGATGGGGATATCTTTTAAATCTTTTGAGCTTATAGACGAAACAGATCCCGTGAGATCCTTTCTTCTAACGGTACCATAGCCCACGACTACTACGTCATTCAGAGTGGAAGCGGTTTGAGCAAGTGAAATATTGATAGTGCTTCTGGTACCCACTGTTGCTTCCTTGCTTTCACTGCCTACATAGCTAAACACCAGGACTACCTTACCTGATTCTGGCACTTTGATAGAGTACTTACCCGACGGATCAGTTACGACTGCGTTCTTTGTTCCTTTTTGCGTAATGGTTGCACCCGCAAGTGGCGCTCCTGCATCAGACATGACTTCTCCTGTTACTGTTTTGGTTTGCGACCTCGCCGCCGTAAAACCAAACAAAAGGAACAATAAACAATAAATTTTGGTTTTCATAAACAAACTATATTTTTTATTGAATAAGAATTTTGTCTCAAGGTTTTTTGGTGTAATTAATTACACCACAGTACGAGTGAATTTTCAGATTTTCGAATTCTTTGATAACCCCATCTTTCAAAAACATTGTTAGCGGTTATAAACACCTGCACGCAGGCTAACGCCTGAAAGCCGTTAAAGAAAATTTTTTGAAAAATAGAAGTGATTAGTTACCATCATTTATCAGAGCAACCCTTAAAAATCAATCGTGGTTATTACACTTGCACTTTGGCAAGTCTACACATAAAATGCTGAGAAATTTTAAAGCGGAAGAAGTATTTTTATGCAATCGTTCCCGATAACGTTTGCAATTTTCCCGTATTACTTTTCTTATAAAAAATTCTGCACTGGCTTTTGCAAAACGTGAAATTTCAAACATAAAAATTTAGGTGTGAATATCCTCATCATCTTTACATCCACAATAGACAATCATCAACTATGGTGCATGAAAAATTCTCTGGTCATCCATAAAAAACAAACTATTGGGTTTCCAAAATCAAAACCCAATCATCGTGTTGCTGTTTCTTTAAAGGTGGGTGAAATTCTTTTATACCAATGTTCAAAAATGTTCCGATCATTTTTTTATTTCCTTTGCGCGGATTATACCACGAAGCTTTCACATACCTGCCACTAATTTTACCCATATTAACTTTAAAATTCCTGCCCGTATAATCATACAGAAAAGCATAACCCTTTCCTCTCGTTGCGGCTATATAATCATACCGGATTCCCTGGTCAGCAACAAGGCTCTCATCCGGTATGCGATCAAAATATGGTTTGGATAACATAAGTTTTTTCAACCAGATCATTTGAGACGCCCCGGGATCATTAATGGCTTTGAACCAATATTCATTAACGCCGTATTCCACATCTTTATCTCCTGGTTTATAAAATTGAATTACCGCATTATCGCCGTAAGTAAATCCGGCAGCACCTGCAAACACACTCCAATATCCATACCTCCTTACATCTTTAGCCTTCCACCTTGGTAATGTAGTATCATGAAGTCCGTAAGGAATATTTTCATAAGATGGCTCACCATCGACAACAGGCTTTACCGGATTTTTATTATACACGAGTTCCACATATCGCCAGTTATCTTCACCAAACCTGAAAGGTTCTTTGAATGAAGTATCCTGCGCATAATCTCTATGCCCCGACTGAAACATATTTAATTGCAACCACTTTTCATTTTGAAACCAAATGGATGATATGGTACGTCCGCGCGGATGAAAAGTAATCAAATGATCCTTATCGATATGATGCAATGAGTTTCCAATGGTATTCCAGACCTGCAAAGAATCGTTTCCCAAAATATCACCACCGTTGATCCAGATAATATTGGATTTGTTCTTATAACGGTTGGCAAGCCACGTAGCGTAAATTTTTGCCTGTTGCCGGTTGACAAATCCTTTTTTGACATTAGTTCCCCACACGGGAACTAACGCCATATATATACCTTTCTTTGCCGCCACATCAATTATATAATCCACATGATCCCAATAATCGTATGCAAGTTTGTTGGTAAAAGAATTTCCGGGGGTAGTTTTTGGTGCTGCAATATTTTCATTTATCAAAGCACTGTCACCATATACATTTACATCACTCAAAGTATGTATTAACACAGCCTGGATTACATTAAAGCCTTTCTCTTTCCTGTCATCTAAATACCGGCCGGCTTCTTCACGATCAAGCTTTGAAAATAACAACCAGCCCGTATCACCGAGCCAGAAAAATGGTTTTCCATCTTTTGTTATCAGGAAATGGCCGCCAGGAGAGATAGCAAGTCTTGGCAAAGTTTTCGTTTGTGCGACGACGTTAGTCATGCCTGCAATCGAAAGTAGTAGCATCAAAAGAGATATAGAACAAAACTTATTAAGCATCCGGAATAGACGTTGAAAATGTTGAGGAATTATTAAGTGCAATCTCTAAAAAGTTAATTCTGTAACCAGGTATATCAGTTTAGGAAATCTTCTCGGGCAGGGGTGAAAATATCAACAAGGGTTCCTTTTTCCAATGCGACAACTCCATGCTCCAGTTCGGGAGATACGAAAAAACAGTCACCTTGCTCTAATATCCGTTTGTTTCCGTCTATACTTACTTCAAACCGCCCGGACTCTACATAGGAAACCTGGCGATGCACGTGATGATGTAGCGTACCAATCGCATCTTTTTCAAAGCGAACACATACCATCATCAACTGATCATCATAACCAAGAATTTTTCTTTCAACACCTTTGTCTACCTTTTCCCAGTCGATTTCTGCAGAATTTATAAAAGGCTTTGCCCCCATTAGTTTCATGATATATCATTTTTTGTAAAGATAATTCCTGGCGTAATGATATTGGCGTAATAAAAAATTTCTACTGACTGGGGACCTCATAAAAATCAAAGCAGAGGCTGATCTCCTGTTTCGGGATCGTTTGCGTAGATTATTATTTGCAAACGCATTTAATATTAAAAAAAATATTTCAACTTTATTTAAATATCGATCTTCATCAGCTTGAATTTGAGAATCAATTTATATTCCTCACCTCTTACATCAATAAGTTATGTCACTCAACAAGCTTGCATATATAGCTACCATATTGGTATTGATATCTAACGGTAACGCATATTCGCAAAACAAAACTCTTGACAAAGAAGTAGAATCAGCAATGCTGAATGCTACCAAATACATGGTAGACAGCGCGAGTACCAACGGCGGTTACCTCTGGTATTATTTACCGGATTTTTCGAGACAGTGGGGAGAAATGGAAGCATATAAAACGATGATATGGGTACAGGATGGAACTGTAAGCGTTGGCCATATGCTTTTAGATGCTTACGATGTTACCGGCGATGAATTTTATTACCAGGCTGCTGAAAAAACTGCCGATGCATTGATTTGGGGACAAAGTAAAGAAGGTGGATGGAACTACCTGATCGATTTTGCCGGAGACCGTTCTTTGAAGCATTGGTATGCTACCATTGGAAAAAACGGCTGGAGGCTCGAAGAATTTCAACACTATTATGGCAACGACACCTACGATGATAATGTAACTTCAGATGCAGCACGGTTTCTTCTGAGAGTGTACCTTGAAAAACTGGATCCGAAGTATAAACCTGCCGTTGATAAGGCAATTGATTTTATCTTGAAAAGTCAATATCCAAATGGCGGATGGCCGCAACGTTATCCTTTAATGTACGATTTCAATAAAGCAGGTCACCCTGATTACACTTCATTTTATACATACAATGATGATGTGATATGGGAAAATATCAATCTGCTGATTCAATGTTATGAAACTTTAGGAGATCAACGATTTCTTGATCCAATAAGAAGAGGGATGGACTTTTATTTAATTTCTCAACAAGCCAACGGTGCATGGGGACAGCAGTACGATATGCAAATGCATGTGGCAGGAGCAAGAACTTATGAGCCTGCAGCTTATTTACCCCGTACAACATTTTGGAATTCTTTATTGCTCTTAAAGTTTTATCAATACACGGGCGATCGTAAATATCTCGCCCGGATACCGGATGCGATCAACTGGCTGGAGAAAGTGAAACTTCCTGAAGGCATGACTGATGGCGGAAAGTATACGCACTCTCTTTTTGTTGAAGTAGGAACAGACAAACCAATCTTTGTACATCGCAAAGGATCAAATGTAAAATATGGCTATTATTATATTGACACAATCGACACTCATTTGCTGGGCCACATGCACGGAAAAGGTAAACTTGACATCCAATTTCTCAAAGATGAATATGCAAGAGTAAGTACATTATCGCCCGAAGAAGCCACTAAAAATTCGCCGTTACTTCCGGGCGAATTTGAAGGATGGGGAACCCCGCAGTCCTGGTATCATCTCAGCAGGCTTGAAAATCCCGGATGGCATTCGTCGCCCCCGGAGATGAAAGTAAAAGACGTGATTAGTTCCCTCGATAGCAGAGGCCGCTGGCTCGTCAAACATGGCATGACAAGCCATCCTTACATTGGCGATGGACAAAATAAAGAGCCAACTGATAAATATGCATCTACCTTCGTTGGCGATGAAACAGACACATCACCATACCCTGATACCACAGACCAGGAATATATTTCGACGCGTGCGTATGTTCAAAATATGTATGTGCTGATCAACTATCTCAAGTCGATTAAAAAATCTAATCAAAGGCAGGATAGCAATTAAAAAATTGTAATCAAATAAAGGTTTGTTGGCTAAATGAATAAGTCTCTATCCATCTTGTTCGCATTTGCATTGATAGCAATCTCTGCGTGGAAATTTGAGCAACACGATAATTCCATTACCTGGAAACTGAATGATATTAATCAGATCGGAGAATATAAAACGTTGATTTTGGGTAAGCCGGTCATCAAAGCAGAAGCCAATGATACTTCCATTTATTTTAATGGAATAAGCGACGGTCTTGTTATTCCTGCGATTCCCATACAAGGATGGCCAGAGTTTACAATCGAAGTATTATTCAAACCTGATAGCGATGGTTTTCCCGCACCGAGGTTTATTCACCTTGAAGATATCGATGAAAACCGGGGAACACTTGAAATTCGATTGACAAAAAATGCTCAATGGTATTTTGACGGATTTTTGAAAAACGGAAAAACAAATAAGGGAGTGACACTTATTGACTCAACCAAATTGCATCCGGCAAACCGGTGGTATTGGGCTGCATTGGTATACGATGGCAAGAAAATGTATAGCTACATAAACGGGAAAAAAGAATTAGAAGGAAAGATTGATTTTCCTCAAATGACAAAAGGAAAAATTTCTTTGGGTGTTCGTCTAAACAAAGTGGATTGGTTTAAAGGACAGATAAAGGAAATACTTTTCCATACTGAAGCGTTGAATTCACAAAGCTTGCAACACCTTTAATTCATAGGTTTCTCGTATTTAAAATTATCATACACAACCTTTCCTTTTCCAAAAGCGTATATGCCTGCCCGTAAGCTCATGAAACCACCAAAAACATTATGATTGAAACCTGCCACATATAAAGTTCGTTCAACACGAACCCAATCTTTACCATTTGTGCTGTAAAAAAAACTTACTTCATTTTCATCGTTAATTATCCGCAGATAACCGTGATTTCCTGACTCGTTTTTTACACTTATTTTCCTGCTTTGCTGGTTATACACTGCAAACTGATCTTTAGTAACTGCTATACGCACATTCGCCTGTTCATTGTAAAATAATGTTAGCCCTGCAGTAGCTCCATCATCAATAGTATACTCAATTTGTATTTCATACTTTCTATCACCCGCATTTACCAGGAGCGGCGAACTATCTTCGAAAGAATTTCCTTTGGCTTCCAATTCAAGTGTGCCATTCACGAGATGAATTCTTTCCGTTGGAAAATGTTTAAATGATTGCCATTGCAATCCCATCTGCGGAGAAGAAAAATCGTCGGAAAGTTTGTCTTGCGGTATATTTGAGGAAACTGCAGGTCTGCGGATAGAATCGCTCGCCATAACGTGGTCGGGTACACGAAACCAATGATCCTTTGTCCATACGATCGGCAACATCAGCGTTTGTCTTCCCAGTGTGTGAAAATGTTTTTCATAACCATGATACATGATCCACCAGTGACCATTGATATCATTCACCAGTGTACCATGTCCCTGGCTCCACCATTTTTCATTGCGGCTTTTGGTATGGACAACAGGATTGTACGGCGAATTTTTCCACGGACCGAAAGGAGACTTAGCCCGTGCAGACACCACCATATGCGAAGTAGCAGGACCTGCGGTTCCACCCTCAGCAACTGTTTGATAAAAGTATCCATCTTTTATCGTCGACTTTGGTGATTCCAGGCAAAAGCATTCGGTACTCCAGTCTTTTGGAAATTGCCATCCTTTGTATCCTTGATGAGGTTGATCTGCTGGAGATAAGCCATCAGGATTTAGTCGCACAATATTGCCATTAGAGAGATAGAGGTACCTGGTTCCATCTTTACCTACCAAATGACCCGGATCAATAAATCCCTGCAGGTTCATATCAATCGGATCTGACCATGGGCCTTTTGGTGATTGTGCAGTGACTACCCATATTTTACCTCCGGCAGGAAAATAAATATAAAAGCTGTCTTTGTATTTAACGAGATCAGGCGCCCAAACGGAACCCACATTTTTATGCAGCGCATAAGTCACCCTTTCCCAGTGAATAAGATCCGTAGAATGCCAGATGAGTAAGCCGGGATAATATTCAAAAGAGGAATGCGTCATGTAATAATCTTTACCAACCCTTATCACAGATGGATCAGGATAATCGCCGGCAAGTATTGGATTTGTATAAAAATCTTTTTTAGGTGTTGCCTGAGCAATAACTATAGAAGAAAAACAAGTCAGAAAAATATTTGCCAATAAAATACTTATAAGCCAGGTGCAGTTTCTATGTTTCATTTTACAAATCATTTCCACACGATCTTTAAATTTTTGATCAATGTAGCACCACTGCCGACAGTGCCTGTATGCTGAAAGCCAAAGCCTCCAAAATTATTTCCGTCAATGCTTGCTTCGATGTGTACTTTCTGCAAAACATCCGGTCGGTTGGGAATAACATAATATTTCGTTCTTGGATAAGCATCGGCTATCAGTTTATTATTCATCACTTGCACAGTAATAAAACAATCCGGTCTGTAGCAGGATGCAGACACATGCTTACTGATCGGTGTTGCAATTCCATTTTCATATTTCATCAATATAAAATCTATCGCATCCCCATACTTTATGGTGCGGATCAAACGCAATGCATAGCCAGTCAAAGTTTTCGTATCAAACTTGATAAACACATCCATATACTGCGCTCTTGCACTACTAAAACCTTGCCCGGCAGTTTTTGCCGGCACGGCCGTGAAAGACATTTTCATGTCACCGAAATGATTTCCAACAAGGGTGTAACGCAACCGCGCTCCTTTGTTTGCCTGCACGAGTCCCGTATCATTTGCCGCTCCATCCACACCACGTCCTACATACCACGGATCCTTATCATTCTCTGCAACCCAATCATGCGTATCTGCAGGCGCAAAACAATCCAGCGTGAAGAAACCCGGCTTAACTTCAGGTTGATATTTTGTTGACATCCCCCGCAAATCAACATTCAATATTTTATTATTTGATCTTACATCATTCGCAGAAACGGGTCCGCTTGTTATCGCGGCAATCGGCGCACCAGGTAAAGAACGTACATGTTTTGGAGAAGCTTTGGCCATGATGTAATAGCCTATATCACCGGCCGTTAATTTATAATATTTGTCGGGTAGATTGAATCGTGATACAGCCACTTCAATTGCATTGTCTCCTTTTACGTCGGTACAGCGATACCAGGTTATCAATGACTGACCTTTAAACCGCGTATCTAACTTATAATCGACAAAGAGTTTACCTTCTTTGGTATTTTTTATTTTAGGAAGCAAACTGAATTTGGGCGCATCAAGAATAGCAGGTGAAACATAAATAACGCTTGCAGCTTCAAGCCCGGTCGATGTAGTTGCCGTTACAATCACTTCTTTTATTTCGTCATTTTCATTGGTGGGAATCACGGTGCATGTTCCATCATCATTAATTTTCAATTTGGCGAACGACTGAAATTGAGGCGCCATTGACCAGCTTACTTTTTCATTTTTCAACCTGTAGTTTCCAAACTTATTCACTGTTGATTTTAAAATAACAGTTTCTTTACCTGTTTCAATCGTATCTCTTGTTGGGGTTATAATTAATTGTGTTGGTAAATCAACCAATGATCTTCCTGATTCTTTTTCGGCCGCGAGAATGATATCCTTTATTCCCATCGGATCCCAATCATCATTTCCCCGCAAAAGATTGTAGGTATTGCAAAATAATTTGCCATTGTAAGAAAACAGGTGCGCATCCAAAACAGGTTTGTTTTTCATTTCAACAGTAGCAAAGGCGTGCTTTGGATCTATGAATACATTTTTCCCATTCATCCGAACGTTAAATTGATAATTGCGCGTTTCTTCTTCCGGGTGATCTTTCCATCCAAGATATTTTACAGTTGAAGATCTTATTCGTGTATTGATAACCGTTAGTTGACCTCCCGTCTTGCTAAAAAATTGACCCCCTCTTGAAAAAGATCTTATATCGCAATTAAAAAAAACTGCACCCGTTCCTATTGTTCTGTAAAAGGGTTTGCTGCTATAAAAGTCAAAAGTACAATTGAGATAAACCGCTGTTCCATTTAACGCATCATCCGTACATTCAAAATGACAATGATCGAAAAGTATTCGCTTCGCCCCGATGAAAGGGCATAAATTCAACCGGCTGACGAAACGGGTATTACGGGCAACAATTTTATCTCCGTCACAAAAGATCAGTTGTGCCTGAACAATGGCGGAAGCTCTCTTCTTCCTGCTGAGCGCAGGTTTCAGCGGGTAATTAAGATCGATGTTACAATAATTCCCGAAGGTTATATTTGCTGAACTGGTGCCTTGTCCTGATATCCGGAACATCGTAAAATTTCCTTTGGCGCCAATTGTCTGACCTCTGTTAGAAGCGAGTACAACATCACTTGCATTATCTGAAAGACCATAAAACTTTAACCACTCACATTTAATTTCAAGACCGAAAGGGGCTCTGTCTCCGTGTTTTGGAACACGTATAGTTGTATCATCTGGGTTATCAATCCAATAAACGTAAGGAGCAATATATAATATCATGGGCGAATCTTTGGTGCCATCCGTAAAATGCTTTGCAGCCTCATTTACCGAATTAAAAACATAAGGGTATTTTTCTGCTTCTTCATCTTTCAACTGTCCATCAATATAAAATGCTTTTGGGCCAAGGATAATTTTTTTGCCTTTATATGCTATATAGCTTCCATGAAATTCAAGGTTTTTGTTTAGGCTGTTGATGCCTTCCTGTGCCTTTACCGTGTAATGAACAGGAAGTGATAGAAGAATGAGTAAAAAAGAATTTAGTAACCTTAATTTTTTAAGCATAATTTATCATTGATCCGTTTAATTAAGATCAGCTCCCTGCCTGTATGTACGGAACCTTTTCAAATATCTTTCTCTCTGCTCCACGAGGATCATTCTCTAAATGTGGCGGCACATCAAATACCATTGTCTCCCGATTTTCCATTGAATATTTTTTCCAGGCCGGTATCATTTTATTATTCGGATCACCGGTCTTTGCAAATGCAATAAATGTTTCGCTCATAATATTTGCCATCGGCTGTGCCTGCGGACCGATAGCTGTTGCACCTGGTTTATCAATGTTATCGAACACCAGTTGTATATCACTTGCATGAGGCGCTCCGTATTTACCACCATCTTTTGGCGTAGCCCAATCTAATTGATATGCATAAGCCGGTGAACCGGATTTTGCTCTTTCTTCATCTTCAATAATAGCGCCACGCCATGAACGGGACGCTGTTGTTATTCTGAAAAACAAATCACTTGCTGATGAGTTTGGATACAGTTTGCGATATTCTTCAATTACATATTCAGGCTTGATATCAACCCGCATATTGGGAATTAATTTTTCCGGCAACTGTTCCCATGTTAAAGCAAAATTGGTTGGATCACCTCCGAGAAAAGCCTTGCTTTCATCATGCGTATTACCAATGATCATTGGAATATTGGCAGATTGTTCTGGTGCGTCAGGATAAAACGGATGACGCATCAACCACTTCTCATCCAGTACAGGACCGAAGTACACACTGCCAAAAGGCAATACAGGATCTTTTGCAGACAATGCCTCAACAATCTTTTCGAAGGGAACAGTTCTTACCTGTTCAATATTTTTTGTATCTATCTTCAGCGCATCCAGCAATGCCTGTGTTCTTAACGTAGCATTGTGCGGACCGCTGGCAGTGATCTGTTGCCCACTCATAGTAGCGGAACGATGAAACAAACCTTTTGCCGCAGGCATAGCCATCATGGTAGCTATTTTAGCTCCACCACCCGATTGACCAAATACCATGATGCGATTGGGATCGCCACCAAATTCAACAATATTATCACGTACCCATTTTAATGCAAGAATTAAATCAAGCTGTCCAACATTGCCCGAATCCGCAAACTCTTCTCCGGCGAATCTTGAGAGATATAAATAGCCAAATGCGTTCAACCTGTGATTAACAGAAACCACTACTACATTACCCCGATTACAAAGATTTACACCATCATATAAAAGACTTGAACCTGACCCGCCTGAGTAAGCGCCGCCGTGTATATAAAACATCACGGGGCGTTTTGCATTATCACGAAGAGCAGGTGTAAATACATTTAATACAAGGCAATCTTCGCTCATTTTTTCAGAGCCCCGCCGCTGCTGGGAGCAAGAAGGTCCATACTCCATTGCGATACGAATATCATTCCACTTTGCCGGTGGTAGTGGCGCCATAAACCTTCTTGGAGAAGTATCAGCGCCATAAGGAATTCCTTTAAAGACATTGATATTTTTATCTGTGTAGCCTCTCACCTTTCCATATAACGTTGAAGCAACGGGAGATTCATCTTGTAAACCCGGTGAAGCAAAAGCTGAAGTTTTTAGAATACCTGAAACAGCAATTCCCGATGTGATCATGGCCGATTGGCGCAGGAATTTTCTACGATTGTATCCTGACATTGTCGAAATTTTATAAGTTTTTGAAAGAAGATCTCAATTACGATTCCCTTTAAAAATATGAGAGACGTCCGATGACACGGTTATTTATCAACCCTCCGGACTATAAAACGGCTTTGGAAAAACCTATCAATTGTTCAACAACTCCAATCAACCAAATTAAACTGTCCTGCGCTGAACCGCGAGGACAGTTTATTAGCATTAACATTTAATAGAACCGGTAAGTCTATCAATTTGGTAATCCATAGCCATTGGTGACCTTCCCTTTTGAACTAGTAATGGTCGCTGAAGGAATAGGCCAATAATATCTCGGAGGATCAGTAACCGATGTTATTCCGGAAAGAATATTATATTGATAGCTGGAAAAATTATTCACAATATCAATTCCCCAGTTGGTTTTAACATACCCCGCATTTTGTAGTGAATCAGCTTCTGCACCATTTGGGTCAATATAGTTGAACAAACCTTCAATAGCTACATTATGATCTGTACCCTTTACTTTACCGGCCACTTCAGGTATGGTGCTGTAATCGTATTGCCCTCTCCAGCCAGGGTAGAGTGCAGGGTCTGTAGTATCACCATCATAAGTTAACGGATTATCTAAATGAACCATTTTTGTCCAGATATAATCAGAGATAACATTACCATTTGAAAAAACGTGATATCCCTGGGAACTCAAATCATTCACCATTGTCGCCATATCCTGTTGAACGGCTATGGCGGCTTCAGGAAATGTACCGGAGCGTATGAGATCCCAGCGCCTTGTTCCTTCACCGACCAGTTCAAGTTTCCGCTCCTCCAATACAGCAGCCTTTAATGCATCGCCAGTTAGTGCGCCTATATCATGGCTGGAATTCCCAAAAGCTCTTTCCCGGATCTGGTTTACTAAGGTGACAGCGTCTCCGCTTTCTCCTAATTCAGCCTTCACTTCAGCTAACATCAGCATTACGTCGGCCATTCTCAAAACCGGCCAGTCCATACCCGAATTCCTTTGAGCTGCCACATAGGGCGGATTCATTTTATTGTCGTCCCATTTATTTATTGCAATCCCTCCTGTTGTTTTATTTCCGGGAACAAAAGAAAGCATTACTTCGTTTCCATCTCCTTTGCTTCCTGTAACAGCCACACTCGCATCTCTTCTTTTATCTCCATTTTCATAATCGCCATAATAAAAGGTAGGAATAATACGAAGACAGCCGAACGTTTTAGTTGGTGCGGCGTTGGAACTACCACCGGCCGATGGCCTGCCAAAAGCATAAGGGTATTCGCTCGTTGTAGCTTGCTGCCCACCCTGTATATTACCCAGCTCAAACAAATATTCGGGAGATACCTGCAGGTCATCAAAATACTGGAAAACGCGTTGGTATGGATTGTTTGCATAGGACCTGTCGTCTGAAGTAATCAAATGAGCAGTTCCTTCATTGTCAATGGCCGCCTGCAAGTACTGCTCGGCAATTTTGTAATAATCAAGATAATCTGAACGTCGTGCATATACACAGCTATTCTGTTCTGAACCTTTTTTATCAAATTGCAAGCTTCCATATAAACCCGCCACATCAGTACGGATGGTTTGATAGCCCCCTGAAAAAAGTGCTAACTCGCCTATTAATGCATCACAATAGGTTCTCGAAAAACGTTCTGCCGTTATGCCTCCTTCTCCCAGTTTGTACATCAGGGGTTCGGCAACTTTAAGAGAAGCAATGAGGCTATCGTAAATATCAAACCGGGAATTTAATGAATAGTCTGTTACGTAGTTATTCTCATAACCATAGGGAACATCTCCAAAATGCCTGATGAGATCGAAATAACACTGGGCCTTAATTGTCATGGCTTCGCCGTAGAGTTGAGTCCAATCGGAAGTCTTTCCTGCAGCTACGTCATCCTGGTAAGCCGGTTTCTGAGCAATAAGATTGGCCACCTTCGCCGCACGGGCAAGGGTAGTGTAAAGATTATTAAAACCGGCAGCTGCCGCGTCAATTGGCAACATCGCAGGTTGTAAAATAGCATCTGCATTATTACTGGAGCTTTGCTCAGGATACATTTCTGCATCTGATCCGAAAAAATCGTTCCATCTGTAAGTTCCCATGATACAATTCTGACGATAATTGGCATAACACCACGAAAGTGTTTTAAATGTTTCTGATGGTGTGGAGGTAACAAAGTTATCATCCACATTTGATGGCGACGATGTATTCAAAAAGTCTTTTTTACATTGACTAAATGCAATACAGAGTGTGATTGCGGTTATATAATTTATGAATCGTTTCATTATTGAAAATTTTAATGGTTAGAAGCTAAGGTTTACGCCGAGTACATAAGACCTTGCCCGTGGATATGTCCCAAAATCAAAACCTACAGTTGGGTATATGGCGTTGTTATGTGACGGATCCGTATTTACTTCAGGATCGAGTCCCGAATACCCTGTAATTGTGAGCACGTTGTAAATACTACCATATATACGAAGGCTGCTTATTTTGGCCTTTGAGGTAAGGGATTTAGGTAAAGTGTATCCCAAAACAAGTGTATTCAAGCGCAGGTACGAACCGTCTTCGATACCCAGCGTTGATATTCCCTCTACTTCCTGGTATGAGAGGGGCAGAGAAGCATTTGCATTTGCAGCGTTTAACTGGTCTGGTGTTGTTAACCGTACAAGTTGTCCATTCTCAACATCATAAATTTTGTAGGCATTCTTCATAATATCCAGCTTATTCTGGTAAACTCCTTGCTCCTTCGGGCCATACAAGGTAGCCAGCTTATTTGCATTGTATATCTTATTACCATAGCTCCAGTTGAAGTAGAGTCCGAAATCAATGCTATTATACGTTGCGTTAAGATTGAAACCTCCGGTATGAACCGGATTCATATTTCCAATAACAGAAATATCGTTATCGTCTATTATACCGTCACCATTCAGATCCTTATATTTGGGAAGTCCCGGATATGCATGCTGACCCGATGGGAGGTCGTTGGCAGTAAGTCCATGCACAACGGTGAACCAACTACCCAGATCGGGTACCCCTTTTTTTAAAGTGTACATTCCGTTATTGTAGTCAAAATCAGCGGGGGTATAAAAACCTTCATAAGTCAGCCCGCGAACCAATCCGACAGGTTGGCCCTGCTGCAGGATATAGTCATTCGTAGGATACGTGAAGACACCTCCCCAATTGGTACCATAAAGCCCTGTTACGTTGGGAGCGAGATTATCCACATTGCTCTTGTTGAAATTGATGTTGCCTCCTGCCGTTATTCTCCAGTTCTTGTTTTCGAAAATTGTTCCTGAAAGAGATATCTCTACGCCCTTGTTACTCGTTTGCCCGATATTGGCATACGTTGCAGTAAAACCAGTAATTCCGGGAATAGTTGTCAACATAAGGAGATCTTTGGTGGTGTTCGAATACACATCAACAGTTCCCGACAACCGGTTTTTAAGCAACGTAAAATCGATGCCTACATCACGTGTGATTGTTGTCTCCCATTTCAGATTTGGATTTGCCAGAGTTGATGAAGACAAGTCATAAGCGGACTGTCGCTGGCTATTGAGAGCATACTGATACCGCTGATCCGTTACAGATGTCCACGCCTGCGACCACAAATTAGAATTTATACCATCATTCCCAACTTCACCATAAGACACCCTGAGTTTCAGATTATCCAGCCAGGTTATTTTTTGCATAAAAGGTTCCTGTGTTAATTTCCACGCAATAGCTCCTGCCGGGAAATACCCCCACCGATGGCTTGGAGCGAATTTAGAGGAACCATCTGCACGAAACGTTGCGGTAAATAAATATCGATCCAGCAAAGAATAATTTGCACGACCAAAATAGGAAGTAATACGCTCCGGCGTGCTTACACTGGAAGAGAATGTGCTGGAACCTACCGTTTGATCATATTGATTAATTTGAGCAAATGCTGTTTTCTGGTCAAAATTGGCAGGGAAATGATTTGCCTGGACATCTATGCCGGTTCCTCCGGAATTGGAAACCTCCTGACCTGCCAATATGTTAATCCTGTTATCATTGTTAATATTAAACTCATAATTCAACGTGTTTGTCCACCTCATATACCAACCATCAGATTTACCGTAGTCAACCGCACCCGCATAGAGTTTTGCACCGGTCACATCATCAAGATAGTTATTGTAAATAGCGCCCGACCAATATTTCCGCTGGTTCCACGACCTGCTCAGCGTTAAATCAGTATGATAAGTTAACTGCTTCATGATTTTCCAATCTAATGAGCCTATTCCCCGAAGACCCTGTCCAATAGTAAGAGGAAAATAATCTCCTATGCGCGCAACAGGACTGTAGGTATCCCACATCACATTTTTTCCGTATTGTTCTATATCACCCTGTGTCAGTGCATTCAAATCTCCTAAAATATGAGAAGTCGCAATTGGACGGAATTGATAAGCAGTAGACAGCAATGAACCATACCCGTTGGTTGTCCCTTCATCGTCCATATTCTGGATATCTGTATAGCGTAAATCTAATTTAAAGGTAACGTTGTCAAAAACTTTTTGAGCGAGCTTAAACGATACATTTGCACGTTTAAAGTAAGAGTTTATTTTCATGCCATCCTCGTTGATGTAGTTGGCAGAGAACAATATCTTGGTTCTGTCTGTTCCGCCAGTTACTGTAAGATCGTGGTTCCAGGATACAGAGCTGTTATACACCTGCCTTTGTATGTCGTCTGTAGGCAAATTTTTATAACTGTCAATTCCCCCTGTATTGCCGCCGGCATTCGCTCCCAAACCGTACAGTTGCTCAAAGGGCACCTGGAAAGCAGAGCCATTTGCGGCTGCATTGGCCCATACATATTGCAGGTAATCATAGGGATTCAGAGGTTTTAAATATTTTGTCGGCGTATTAGATTTGAAATAGGCATCATAAACAACGTTAGTTTTTCCTGCCTGTGCCCCTTTGGTAGTAACAAGCACAACACCATTAGCTCCGCGTGCACCATAAATTGCAGTAGATGAGGCGTCTTTCAATACGTCAATACTTTGAACCTCGTTAGCCGGAATATCACTTAGTGATCCGGGGACTCCGTCAATAAGAATCAGCGGCTGATTGCTCTGCGATATAGAACCTCCTCCCCTCACTACAATAGAAACATCGGCGCCGGGGCGGCCGTCTTGTGAAACGACATTTACACCCGGCAATTTTCCCTGCATGGCCTGCGCCACGTCTGCAACCGGGGCTGTTGCTATTTCCTTTCCCGAAACCGAGGAGACAGCGCCTGTAAGATCTTTTCTTCTTACAGTCCCATATCCAATAACCACTACGTCGTTTAGTTTTGACGATATGATTTCCATGGAAACGTTGATATTGCTTTGTGAACCTACGTTTACTTCTTTGTCTTCAGCGCCTACATAACTAAAAATCAAAGTAGCATTTTCTCCGGCCGGCACCGAAATAGTGTAATGTCCTGATGAATTAGTACTTGTTGCTGTTTTCGTTCCCTTGAGAGTAACCGTCACCCCAGCTAAGGCTTCGCCAGCTCCCGACGTAACCGTCCCCGAAACTGTTTTATTCTGTGCCATTACTGCACCCCATGAAAACAACAGAAACGATAAACAATAAAGTCTGAGTCTCATAATACGTATATTTTGTATGAAAAAAATGGGTTTTATTTTTTAAGAATCTTAATCTCCAATTTTTAGGAAAACAAGAAAATGCCCACTATTATAAATTATCCGAAATTCTTCGCCATCGTAACTTCTCCAAAAGATTTCCTCAAGATCAAAAGCTGAAGATTGCACCGCTATATATATCTAAGCCGATATACTAAATCATATTGCAAAAAGTCACATTGCAAAGCCACGTAGCCAAAGGCCAATTTTGTAAAAGATGTAAAGCAACAATTCGTCGTCATTTATCAAGTAATTCGTCAATAGCGATCGTTTTCAGCCGTGTTAGTCTATAGCAAGAGTACTGATAAAAAACTGACAAAATCTAACACCGGTTAAGTTTTTTTGTGCAATCGTTCCCGATAACGTTTGCAATTGCATACCGCAAGAAGCAGTGCCAAAAAAGGGGTATTTTTACAGGGATTTTCACAAATTAAATCTGCAAAAAATTTTACCTTAATGTTTAGGTAAGGCGGCACATGAAATTTGATACAGTTACTATAAAAGATATTGCCAAGGCGTTAAATTTTTCTACCTCCACTGTTTCAAGAGCATTGAGAGGAAGTTATGAAATAAGTGCCGAGACAAAAAAACTGGTGCTTGAATATGCAGAGAAGATTAACTACAGACCCAACCCGATTGCGCTAAGTCTGAAAGAAAGACGAAGCCAGGTTATAGGCGTAGTAGTTAGTGAAATAGCCAACAACTTTTTTTCACAAGCAATCAACGGTATTGAATCTATCGCTTATAATCGCGGCTATCACGTTGTCATCACGCAAAGCCACGAATCAAAAGAACGTGAAAAAGTGAATGTAGAACATCATGCTTCACGCTCGGTGGATGGTTTGCTGATTTCGTTGTCAAATGAAACAGATGATCTCACTTATCTTAAAGAGTTACACGACAAAGGCCTGCCCATCGTTTTTTTTGACAGGGTCACCGATGAAATAGAAACACACAAGGTTACTGCCAATAATTACTTAGGTTCTTTTCACGCAACCGAACATTTGATCTACCAGGGATTTAAAAAAATTGCCCACATTACCAACTCGCCATCGCTTTCTATTACCAAAGAAAGACTCAGTGGCTACACCGATGCGCTCGCGAAACATGATATCGCATTTAATAAATCATTTATAAAATACTGCAGCCACGGCGGAATGATATTGGAAGAAATTGAAGAAGCTTTTGATGAACTATTCAGACAAAAAACAAAACCCGACGCCATTTTTACCGCAAGTGACAGAATCACTACGTTGTGCTTTGGTGTTTTAAAAAAAATGAAGCCCAAAAAAGATATTGGTTTTATAGGTTTTACTAACACTAAGGTTGGTGAATTATTTGATCCTCCTCTTACGGTTGTACGACAGCCTGCGTTCGAAATAGGTCAAAATGCAACAGAGCTTTTAATACAAATGATAGAAAGCAAAAGACCCGTAACTGAGTTTACCACAAAGATTCTGGATACAGAATTAATTATAAGAGAGTCATCACTGAAAAAAGTAGAGGCATAAACTTACCGCTTCGCTTCATTTGCCATCTGTTTCAATTGCATCTTTATCATTTTTCAGATCAGTATCGGTTACATGTATACCGGTCGTTGATGCATCTCCTTTCAGAAAAACATTGGTGCCGGAAGGAAAATATCCTTTTTTGATATTAAAATTTTTTGTACCGTTTAAATTATAAATCGGAGAAACCGGTGTAATTATTTTTACATTAGTCAAATCAATATCTGATGCATCGGTAGCGGTAAAACCGTTATCTGCAGATATCACCATATTTTTGAATTGAATATTATTTATGGGCATGTTGGGCAGGCCTCTCATAGTAACGGCATCTTTAGCACCATTGCAATAGATACTGTCAAAACAAAAATCGGTGAAATCCGGAATCTTATCGCGCTTTATATCATTCAATGTACTTTTTGTTCTACCTGCCGGCATGTCTTCATAATAAGTATCGAATGAAATAGCGGCATGCACAATGTCTTTCATGTAAATATTTTTTACATAAATATTTTTTACAAGACCACCACGGCCACAATTGCTTTTCACCCTTACCCCTATGTCAGTGCCGATATAATTACAATCACTCACAAAAATATTTTGCATGCCGCCGTCAGTATTGCTACCGATCACAAAGCCACCGTGCGCATGATATACAACACACTTTGCAATTACGACATTTTGTAAACCCGCCAATGAATCATCCTTTTTACCCCCACTTGATTTCATACAGATACCATCATCTCCGGCACTAACAGTACAGTCGTACACGAAAACATTTTTACACCTGCTGATGTCAATACCGTCTCCATTCTGCGCCCACCATTCATTGAATATATTCACATGATTCATCGTGAGATTGGTACAATTGTTTGGATAAAAAACAAACTTGGGAGAGTTTCTCAGTGTAACGTTTTTCACTAACACATTTTTACAATTTACTAAAAGAACCATGTATGGTCTGAGGTAATCACGCGCCTGCAAAAGATCATCCGGTGTAAGTTCTTTTTTCTCCTTTCGCAGGCTTTTTAAATATGCTTCACCCTCCGCTGCTTCTTTTGTTGGCCACCAGACTTTCCCATCATTGGTAACTTCACCACCTGATGTAGTAAATTCTTTCCATTGCGCAGCAGTTGTTTTCTCTTTTTTTACTGGACGCCATGTTTCGCCGGCACCGTCTATTACACCTTCGCCGGTGATGGCTACATTGGTGAGATCGTACCCGTAGATCGGTGATGCCACTACGTAGCCACCACCGGATTTTATGATCGGATATTGTGTATGATCCCTGGTAAAAAGAATTAATGCACCTCTTTCCACATCGAGATCAACATTGCTTTCCAGTTGAATAGGGCCGGTAAGCCAGAGCCCCGGGGGTACGATTACTTTGCCGCCACCCGAAGAAGCACAGGCGTCGATTGCGCGCTTAAATGCATCTGTATTCAAAGTTTGTCCGTCGTTGATTGCTCCATAGTCCCGGATAGAAAAATCGTGACCAGGAAAAGTTGGAGTAGATATTTCCGGCATGGGGAAAGGTGCATTTTCCAGGTACCATGATGCGTCTTTTTGCTGGCCATCGGCAACAAAAAATAATAGAGCCGCGATACACGCTGTTAGAAATATTTTTACTACAATAAATTTTTGAGAAAGATTCGCAATCATTCAATCGAATTAAGGTTATGAAGAATAGTCAAAATTATTATAACACTTAATTCACTGCGAAAATAGTTACGGAAACGTTGCCGGAAAGTTTAACTAAAAATAATTTTAGCCATACATTATACTAACGTGAAAAGGTATACGAAAATGACGATTTCACTTTAATTCTTTTATCTTAATACTTCGGAAGCTAACCGTATTTCCATGGTCCTGTAGTAGAATATGACCTTCCGGCGCTTCGCCAAAATTTTTCCAGATAATATACTTGCTGATCTTAACAAGGTCGCGGTATTCTTTTGAGCCCCGGAAGTATTCCAATACCTTAATTCCATTGAGATAATGTTCAACCTTGTTATTCGGGTACACTACAATTCTTCCAAAGTTCCATTCTCCGATGGGGCGAATAATTGACTTAGGTTTATTGGAAGGAATAAGATCATACAATGATGCCAAAGTTCTGTCACCGTTACGGCCAAGTTTGGCATCGGGATGTAAGGAGTCATCGAGCACCTGGTACTCCAGCCCGATGGCGGAGCCGGTATTATGTTCGGAAAGCTTCACAAAATATTTTACGCCGCTGTTAGCGCCTGGCGTTAATTTAAATTCAAATGAAAGATCGAAAGCTTTGTACTCGCCGTCAGTTACTATGTCACCTCCTTCACCACCTTCCTTACCCTCTGATTGCAATACAGTAATAGTTCCATTTCTTACGACCCAGTCTTTCTTGGGGAATCCCTTTAAATAAGCGCCACGCCAGCCTTTGGATGTCTTACCGTCAAACAATAATTTCCATCCTGTTCTTTGTTCGTATGACGTTAAATGATTGGGAACAAAATCTACCACAAATATCCCTGGCGGAAACTGCGTGACCGCGATATCGCCAGTCTTGATACGAATATTTTTGAAATAAACCTTTTTACCTGCTTCCGCAGCATCACTGATCATATGTACCTGCAATGCGATAAACCCTTTGGGATCGAGTGTATCAACAAGGTCCGCGGCCGGAACACCATTTACCCACGTTTTAGTTTCATTGCCTATACATTCAATCCTGTAATGGTTAAATTCATTTACCTTAAAGGCATTTTGTGCATTGGTATCGAGCGAAAGCGGGTACAACCATCCGCGTCGTCCTTCATCATAAATACCGCCACTCCATTTTCTGGAAGAAGGATCTACCTCGACTTGTCTGCCATACACCAATCCTTTTCCATTGTGGCCTGCGGGGTCATAATGGCTCCGTGTTTGCACACCTGAGTTAAGCTTGTCATTTTCTACTTTTATGTCCAGCTCAAGAATAAAATTTCTATATTCTTTATCCGTTGCCAAAAAAGTGTTACCTGAATTCAACACAGGTGAACCGACGATCATTCCTTTCTCTACAGTGAAATGGGCATCGCCTGCCAGTTTGTGCCAGCCATGTAATGTTTTACCGTCAAACAAAGCTGTCCATCCGGAAGATTGTGCGTTACAAAAAAGCGAAAAGAAGAAAACATAAACAATCGTAGTAAAAATATTTTTCATAACACCCAGGAGTAATATTGTAACTAAGCTACTCATTTATTTAATTGAGCAAACAATAATTTTGGGAAGGGAATTACCGGGCAGGATATAATTTCTTTTTTCTTTTGGAGCGATAACGAAATAAAATAGTAACAACCGGGCCAATTAAAAAATAAACAAAGCCCGAAATGCCCACCTGTTCTGCGGGAGCGAGCAAGGCAGTGATTACAGACAAGGCACCCACACCGATGAAAACAAGGCATTTATACATCCGGGTATGTGTATCGAAAAGTTCGCTGCCACTCAATTGCAATACGTGCCTCTTTCGTCTTGCATGGAGATACATCAGGCAAAACAGGAAATAAATACTCATAAATCCTGCACCATATATTTCCATAAGTGTGGGTACATTTTTTATCGAAATTGCATTTATGATTCCTCCTGTTTCGAAGCTTTGCTTATTAAAAAGAAGCGTAAATAAGAACTTCAATGGATATACATAAAACAGAACCAAAAAAATAAGTGCGCTGTTTAATACAATCGTCGTAACATCATCGAGGCCGTAACGCCTGAAAAAAAGGTTTTGTTCATGCCAGATAGACATCAGCAATGCGAAGCTTATACCAAAAGCAAAAAAACCCCGCATGGTTGCCATAAGTTCTTCAAAATTCTTCGGCACCTCAAGACTAACGATCAGTAAAGTAACTGCAAATGCAAATACTGCATCACTAAAAGCTTCTATGCGTCTCACTTCATGTCCCCGAAGGCGAAAATCTTTATCAAATTCCATAGAATCAGCAACAGCTTTTCTAAACATTTATATTTTTTTCCGGGTTAAAAAATTAATTTCTTACTGCATTTATCTGTTCAGCATATCTCTTCAACAGCACACTGCTGATTTGCATGCAATCACCCACAGGTTGCGCTGTGTATTTTTCTTTTCCTTTTGTCCAATGATCTTCAAATGCAGTAAGTTGTTTTGTAAACACCTTTTCGTCAAAGGGAATGTGCTTTTGCAAAGAGTTTTCCACCGCATTTATAAATAACTTCCACCGGCCGCGATAGTACGTTTTTGTCAATCCTGCCAGACTACGATTAGCATAATCCGTAAGGTGCCCGCCTGGTTCGCCCCACACAGTAATTAACTTTCTCGCATCTTCTTCATAATAATTTTTTTCGGCCGCATTTATTCCAAACTTCCTTGCACTTTCAATCCATTCGCCCAATAAAAAATTTCGATTACTTGCGAGTAATTTATCCATATCATTCAACAATGCAAGCATCTCGTCGCCGTTCTTTTTCAAATTTTTCATATCTTTTTTATTATAACATTCAGTAAAACGCTCCCGCAATACCGTAAAATAATTCCCCAAAATCTGTCTGCCCACATCCACCACATCATAATGATAAACGGAAGGCGTTTTTTGCTTTACACTTGCCAGCAGTTGCCACGCTTTCAGCAAATCTTTGTTATCATAATTGATCGATGGATCGGTGGTCCAGCTATTATGACCGGTAAGCGCAGGTCTTGCATTCGTTAAGGTAGCTCTGCCAAGGCCCGCCCTGCCTGAATAAGTTGTGTTTAATAAAATATTCCATGCCTGGCTTACGGTATCATTTCCCTTTCCAAATCTTCTTTCACTCCAGCTTTTTACCCAATCATCTACATTCACCGGCCCGCTGCTCCATGCTTTATCAAAAACATATTCATACATGATCGGATTTACGCCAAACCCTTCCAACGTGGAACCAAGTCCTTTCATATTATCACCACCATGCTCCATCGTATTTTCCATTCTTTCCTCAATCTGTTTCAGATTACCGGACATCATTGTATTGCCTCCGAAGTTGCCGAGATAGCACCAGATGTAAGGTTGCCCGTAAAATGAATCGGTAATTTTCCAGATCTCAGTATTATCGCAGAAATAATCGAGCAATGTCATTTTCCCGATGGGTACAGCATCAAGATATGCTCTGATTCTTCCGTTTGTCCAATGATCTCTCTGGTTATAAAATATCCATCCCATTTGCAGCCATTCTGCATCGGGATCCACGTCGGCCATAGAACCATAAATTACTTTCGAAACTGACGCCAGGTAAGTGGGTTCCCAACTCGGCGGAGTTACTTCATTAAACGGATCGGTACCATAGATATGATCAGTACCGAAATCGTTGTTTTGTTCTTGTAAAAAGGCTTTTTGTATCGGTTTGAACAATGAATCGAAAGGATCCAGGAAATAGCTGTCGTATTCAGGCTTAAATCCACTCCATTCACCCAACGAAGTAATCTTTGCATTGGGGAATTTTTTCTTCAATGCCTCCGGTACATGGCCTGCAAATGCAGGCAGCACAGGTTTCATACCCAGTTCGCGTTCACGCGCAAGAATCTTCTTTTGGAGCGCAAATTGATTATCCAGCCATGATTTCGGCAAAGGGCCGTCCCAATGATCGATATTGGACATACGATGCCACGGCAGGTAGGCAGGGCCCGTAAAATAGCTCCGTATATCCTTGTCCGTTAGTCCAAATTTTTTCCACACATTGTACCAGATAGATTCCTGCCCGGTGATGGCCAGCGGCATGTTAATTCCATTTAACACCATCCAGTCGATAAACCATTGCCAATCGCTCCACTGCCACCACGGCATAGTGTAACCAAATGTGCAATAGTTTAAAAAGAAGCGTTCGCTGCATCGGGCCTCCACGCGCACTTTTTCAGGTATAACTGGCATGGGCAGACGAAAAACAGGCGCTTCATCCCTGTACCAGGAAATATCAACATCACAGTAATTGTGAAAGTAGTAATTTAATCCTTCAGCCATTGCCGTCACGTCATTTCCCCTTATAACCAATTTTCGGCTAACAGATGCTATTTCAAAAACATCCTTGCCTGAGTCTGCAGTAATTTCCTCAAAAGTAATATTGCCTGCCCATGCGGGTGATATCCTTTCTGCCAAACTTTTAGCAGCGGCAACATCGTCCTGTTGGGCAACAGCAGCGAACGAACAAAAAATTAATACGAAAAATAAGATGCGTTTCATGAAGTGAATTTAAACAGGTCGAAAATCTCTTTATGTGGAAAAAACCTCTGAAAAACTGCAATAAAAGTACAAGGAAAACAGGTAATGCCGCAAGGCACTATTTTTGTAGCCCAACCTTCGTCATGCATCATTCTGAAATAACAAAAATGGAACCTTACTTTATTGGTGCAGACATTGGCACCGGCAGCGCCAAAGCAGTAGCGATAGACTCAAAGAAGAAAGTATTGGCCATCGCTCAATCATTCTATTCTGTTGTAAGCCCGAAACCCGGCTATTCCGAATTAGAGCCCGAAACCATCTGGAAGGCGTTTGAAAAAGTCATCAGAGATGTTATCTCCAACCTGCAGCGTATACCCATGTCCGTTAGTATCAGTACGGCCATGCACAGCCTGATGGCGGTGGATCTGCAAAACAAACCACTCACTAGGTTTCTAACCTGGGAGGATACACGAAGTGATACAATTGCTGAAACTTTGCGGAGATCATCAAAAGCAAAAAGCATTTATACGGCCACAGGAACTCCTATACATTCCATGTCGCCCTTATGCAAAATAAAATGGCTGAAAGAACATCAACCCCGCATTTTCAATAAAACATCAAAATTTATTTCCATTAAGGAATTCATCTGGTTTCGTTTGTTTGGAGAATATGAAGTGGATTACTCCATCGCGTCGGCCACGGGGTTACTCAATTTGAATAGTCTTTCCTGGCATCAACCCTCGCTGAAATTTTGTGGCATAAGGAAATCCCAACTTTCGAGGCCCGTTGCCACAACCTTTGCCAGAGATCATGTAAATAAAAAAATTGCCAGTAATTTAAGAATAAACGGGGAGACCAAATTTTGTATTGGGGCAAGCGATGGTTGCCTGGCTAATGTCGGCAGCTACGCAACCGATAAGCATACAGGGGCCCTTACAATCGGTACCAGCGGGGCGGTAAGGATCGCAACCGGTTCACCTGTTGTGCACTTTGACTCCATGATATTTAATTATGTACTCGACGATAAAACCTATATCAGCGGAGGGCCGGTAAACAATGGTGGTAACGTCATGAAATGGATGTTCGCTACTTTTCTGAATAAAGTATATCCTTCCGACGATGATTACAATATGGTTTTTAAAAAAGTAAAAGAAATCCCCGTTGGTGCCGATGGATTGATTTTTTTACCATATCTATATGGCGAGCGGGCTCCTATATGGGACGAAAAATCGAGCGCTGCTTTTATCGGTATGCAGTCTTTCCATACCACTCATCATTTTTTCAGAGCGGCCATTGAAGGAATTTGTTTTTCACTAAAAATTATATTAGATAACTTGGAATCTTCGTCGGGCACAATCAGGCAACTGAATGTAAGCGGCGGATTTGTCCATTCAAAAGTGTGGATGCAGATACTGGCCGATATTACAGGTAAAAAGATATGCAAGGTACAATCGCAGGACGCCTCGTGTATAGGTGCCGCTCTGCTGTACATGAAAGCAGCCGGTATTATAAAAAATTACCGGCCTGAAAAAACCGGAACTGAGGTTATGATCAAACCTAATGCAAAATCAGTAAGCCTGTATAAGAAGCAATTATTCATATTTAAGAGTCTTTACCCGTCCTTGAAAGGTTCCATGCACTCATTAAATATTTTGGAGCATTAATAAGGCATGGTAACAAGGGATTTTTTACCCCAAAAAAAAATTTATTTGGAATGATTACGATTTATTTTTGCAAACTGTATCCATTTTACTTACCCGTAAATTCTGCTGCTCGCCTGATTTGAAAAAGCCGGTTAACTAAAAAGTATATATAACACTGACTGTTGAAGTCCGTATGCGCAGGAAAAACAAATTGATAGCGTCCAAATATGGAACATTTGTTGATAAAAGTTCTTTGCGTCAGATTAACACAATGACAATACCGATAAAATAAGGGAAATATAAGCTAATGCACAACTTAAAACTCATACACACATCTGTTATATATCTTGCAGGATTATTTATTTTCTTTCTCCCAGCCGCATCATTTGCGCAGCAAAACAGTAATGATTCACTACTGCAGCAGGCTACGCTGCAAAATTGTATCACCTATGCCATTAAAAACAACCCAGACATCCAATATGCAAAGCTGAACGAGGCAATTACTGAAACCGAAATAAAATCAAAGCTTGCCGACTGGTATCCACAAATAAATTTCAATTATAGTTTTCAGCACAATTTTCAATTGCCTGCGTTCACTTTCGGTGGAAATATTGTTCATACCGGCACTAACAATACGTCCGGTATGCAGTTTGGCCTCACACAAAACATTTTTAACCGGGATGCCCTACTTGCTTCGCGTAGCGAGAAAGACGTACGCCTGCAGGTACAGCAAAATACCAAGGAGCAAAACATAAACCTCGCTGCTGCGGTGAGTAAAGCTTTTTACGATGTAATACTAACAAAGCAGCAAATCGTACTCACCGATGAGGATATTAAAAGGATCGATCAAAGTCTGAAGGACGCATACTACCAGTACCAGGCCGGCATAACCGATAAGACGGATTACAAACGGGCTACTATCTCACTAAACAATGCAAAGGCTCAAAGAAAAACACAGGATGAAGCATTAAAAGCAAAATATACTTACCTGAAGCAACTGATGGGTTATCCGGCAGAACAGGAACTGAACCTGCAATACGATACAGCACAAATGGTCAACGAGATTTACCTCGATACCTTGCAAAATGTGAGTTATGATAACCGGATCGAAGTACAATTATTGCAAACACAAAAAAGATTGCTTCAGTATAATCTTCAATATTATAAATGGAGTTTCCTGCCCACTGTGTCGGCTTTTGCCAATTACAATCTTAATTACCTGAACAACCAGTTTTCAAAATTATACAGCCAGTCATATCCAAACTCTTACGCAGGCATTCAGCTTTCTATCCCGATCTTCCAGGGAAGCAAGCGATTGCAGCAAATAAAGGAGGCGCAGTTACAGGCCGACCAGGTTGATTATTCTATAAAAAGCCTGGAGGATAATATTAATACCCAATATGTGCAGGCACTGGCAGCGTATAAAAGTAATTTATACAATTATCAAAGTCTCAAGGAAAACATGAGCCTGGCCAACGAGGTATATGATATCATCAGGTTGCAATACCGGGCGGGCGTGAAAACTTACCTGGATGTAATCACAGCAGAAACGGATCTCAGAACAGCAGAGATAAATTATTACAATGCACTTTATCAATTATTATCAAGCAAAATAGATGTATTACAATCACAGGGAGCTATTATCTACTAAAATCATGAACATGAATGTAAGACGCATTTATATATCCATTATTTCAGGTTTGCTCATCATTTCCTGCAACCAGTCAAATCAACAGCAGCAGGGACCTCCGCCTGCAGTACCTGTTACGGTAGCCCAGGTAAGGTCTACTGATGCTATCTATTATGATGAGTATCCCGGAATCGTGAATGCATTGGATGAAGTGATGATCACGCCGCAGGTGAGCGGCTATATAACGGAAATATATTTTAAAGACGGCAGTAGGGTAACAAAGGGGCAAAAATTATATTCTATAGACGCCGAAGTGTACGAGGCAAATTATAACCAGGCTGTTGCCAACCTGCAGGTGCAACAATCGAACTTGCTCAAGGCACAGAATGATGCAAAGCGTTACCATGAATTGGATGAACATGATGCCATCGCAAAGCAGCAGGTAGATTATGCAGATGCAGCTTTGGATGTCGCACAAAAGCAGGTAGCGGCCGCAAAGGCCAATGTAGCCGCACAAGCGTCCAATGTAAAATTCTCCACTATTTATGCGCCGATGACGGGTACGATTGGTATATCACAGGTGAAAACAGGAACGGCAGTAGTAGCAGGCCAAACAATGTTGAACACCATTTCTACCAGTAACCCTATCGCAGTGGATTTCACTGTTGACCAGAGCCAGATCTATCGCTTTAATGAATTGAAACAAAAAGATGATAATACAAAAGACTCAGTATTTACAATTGCTTTTGGTGACGAAGTATATCCGTATCCGGGTAAAATAAGTTTTGTAGATCGCGCGGTAGATCCGCAAACCGGGACCATTAAAACAAGACTTGTATTTCCAAATGATAAAGATTTATTGAAACCGGGGATGAATGCAACAGTGAGGATCAAAAATACTGCTACGAAAAATGCAACGATAATTCCTCACAACGCAGTAAATGAGCAATTAGGGGAATTCACTGTGTATGTAGTGGGCGACAGTTCAAAGGTGCATCAACAGCAGGTAAAATTAGGTACCGAAATAGGAGATAGCATTATAGTAAAAGAAGGGTTACAACCCGGGCAAAAAATTGTGGTGCAGGGAGTACAGAATTTACATGAAGGATCAGTAGTGAAGGTATCGCAGTGAGTTGCAGCAATAAGTGGCGCATGCTAAAAAATGTTCAATAATCAATTTTTATTGCGACAGCTATCAGGACAGTATCAGCGTAAAGCAACGGAAGAACAAAAAATCAGGAATTAAAAAATGATCGCAGAAACTTTTATCAGAAGACCGGTTACAGCAATTGTAATTTCAATAGTCATTGTACTGGTTGGCATCATTTCAATGACCAACCTTCCTGTTGCCCAGTACCCGGATATTTCTCCGCCAACTGTTTCTGTAACCGGTAATTTTATTGGCGCCGATGCGCAAACGGTTGAGCAAACAACAACTACACCGCTGGAAACACAGATCAATGGCTCTCCCGGCATGACCTATATTTCGAGCAACAGTACATCCAGCGGCCAGAGTTCTATAACGGCAACTTTTGATGTGGGCACCAATGTTGATATTGCTGCACTCGATGTACAAAACAGGGTAAACGTAGCGCTTCCCACATTACCTGATGACGTGAAAAGATTGGGCGTCACCGTTCTGAAACGCAACCCCACCTTCATGGAAGTGCTTGCGTTTTATTCTCCCAATGGAACCCATGATGCAAAATTTATCAGCAACTATGTTTCGATATATCTTGTGGATGCTTTGAAGCGGGTAAGCGGAGTAGGTGATATTACCGTATTTGGAAGCGATTTTGGAATGCGCATCTGGCTCAATCCTCAAAAGCTCGCTGCATTGAAGCTCACGCCTGCTGATATAACTGCAGCGATAAATGAACAAAATCTCGAGGTAGCACCGGGAACTATCGGGGGCGTTCCGGAAGCTAATAATCAAAGTTTCGAATTTAGTGTTTTAACGAACAGCCGTATCAATACACCGGAACAATTCAGGAATATTATTATCCGCTCAGACCCTGCAACAGGAAATATTGTATACCTGAAAGATGTGGCAAGAGTAGAACTGGGCCAATTTACTTACGGAAGTAATGCTCTTGTAGACGGCAAACCCTCCACTTTCTTATTAATCTTCCAGGCGCCCGGCGCCAATGCATTAGAAACTTATGCGGGCGTTACGAAAGAACTTGAAAGGTTGCAAAAGACATTCCCGAAAGATTTAGATTATACCGTTCCGTCAGAATCTATTTCTGTTGTAAAAACATCAATGAAAGAAGTGATTTACACACTTTTGGAAGCGCTCGCGCTTGTTGTTTTTGTTGTGTTTTTATTTCTGCAAAACTGGCGGGCTACTTTAATTCCTGTTTTGGCAATACCGGTTTCGCTGATCGGCACTTTCGCATTTTTCGTCCCGTTTGGCTTTACTATCAATACGCTCACTTTATTTGCTTTTATCCTGGCCATCGGAATTGTGGTAGATGATGCGATAATCGTTGTAGAAGCGGTTCAGCACAATATTGATCATCACAATTTGTCGCCTAAAAAAGCTACACGAAAAGCGATGGGAGAAATTTCTGCGCCCGTTATAGCTATTGCATTAATATTGGCTTCGGTGTTTATTCCGGTAGGATTTATTCCGGGAATTGTAGGAAGATTATATCAACAATTTGCCATTACGATCGCCGTTTCAGTTCTCATTTCCGCATTTGTGGCACTTTCACTTACGCCCGCTCTTTGTTCTATCATGCTAAAGCATTCAAAGGATGAAAAAGCAAAAAAGGACTGGCTGGAAAAATTCTTTTTTTCTTTCAATAACTGGTTTAGGAGAACTACAAATTCATATTCGAGAGGAGTTGCTTTATGGATCCGCAAATGGCCTTATATAGTGGTATTACTTGTAGTGATTTTTGTGAGCCTGTTTTTGCTGTTTAAGGCAAAACCTACCGGCTTCATTCCGCAGGAAGACGAAGGAAGACTTTACCTCACTTATGAACTGCCAGAGGGAGCTTCGACTGCCCGAAGTATTGATATGCTGCAAGAACTGCAGAAAAGATTAAAAGATATCTCTGAAATAAATGTTGCCGGCGGCCTGGCTGGGTTTAATGTCATAAGTTTTTCCAATAAGTCCAATGTAGGAACCATGTTCATTCATTTAAAAGATTGGGATGAACGTAAGGGTGAATCACACAGTGAGCAGGCGGTAATGCAAAAGATCTATCAAAAAACCGCCGATATAAAAAACGCAAAGATCCTTGTGATTGCTCCACCTTCTGTACCGGGACTTGGCCGCACCGCCGGATTCACATTTGAGCTGGAGCAGACCACCAGTAACGACGACATCAAAAAGTTTGCGCAGGTAGCTCAGAATTTTGTAGCGCAGTTGAATAAGCTGCCGCAGATAGCCCGCTCTTATACATTTTTTACCGCAAACACTCCCAGCTACGAGGTAGATGTCGACCGCGAAAAAGCAAAGCAATTGGGAGTGTCTATTTCTGACATTTATTCTACCATGTCTACTTTGCTGGGAAGTTCCTACATCAATGATTTCAATTTGTATGGACGAAATTTCAGAGTAGTTGCCCAGGCGGACAGCAGCTTCCGTTCATCGCTCACCGACCTGGAAAATTACTATGTTCGGAATGCGCAGGGAAATATGATTCCTCTCAGTTCTTTAATAACGACCAAATTAATAGAAAGCCCGACAACCATATCGCATTATAATATATACCGTTCAATTGAAATCAATGGAAGTCCTGCAGCAGGCTACAGCAGCGGACAGGCCATAGATGCGTTAAAGGAAGCTGCTGCAAAATATTTACCTGCGGGTTATGGTTATGAATTTTCGGGAATGAGCATTGAAGAAATAAAAGCCGGCAACAAAACCGGGATGATCTTCGCAATATCGCTGGTGTTTGTATTTCTGTTCCTGGCGGCATTGTATGAAAGCTGGTCTGTGCCGTTTTCAGTTTTACTTGCAGTGCCTGTGGGCGCATTGGGTTCTATCATAGCACTTACTTTTTTACCGAAGCTTACCGATAATATTTATGCTCAAATTGGATTAATCGCCCTGATCGGACTTGCGGCAAAAAATGCGATTCTGATTGTAGAGTTTGCCAAAGAACGCGTGGACTCGGGAATAGATATAATGAAGGCAACCGTTGCGGCAGTAAAGTTACGGTTACGCCCGATATTAATGACTTCCTTTGCATTTATTTTAGGCGTTCTTCCGTTAGCATTTGCAACAGGAGCAGCAGCAGAATCGCGCAAAACAATAGGATGGACTGTTGCCGGAGGCATGCTTGCCGCCACGTCTCTTGCTATATTTATTGTACCGGTTTTATATGTAATAATAACCAAGGCGGCTTACGGCAAGAAAAAGCTTGCTGAACTAAAAGCGAAATACAATCCGAAAAAACATAAGGAATTTGAAGACGACGAATATGAGTATGAATAGTCTTGACCAGGGGTTGAGACTACTCCTTTAAATCAATTGATTTTTGCCGTAGCATAAACGCTTTCATGTTTGCATCATTAATGGCGGATAGCAGAATATTTTGACCACCAACTTTAATCAACTTTAAATCTTTTACATCGCCGTCCAGGATCAAACCACTCGTTACGGGCGCCACTGGTCTAAAATTCCCTTTACCATCACCCAACAAAACAAGCCCGTAAGATGCATCTAACCGCCCGGTGGTAACATTGGCCTGGTATTCATTTCCCGCAATAATAATATCAGTATTTCCATCACCATTTATATCAGTACAAGCAATGGCATTCACCGGAGCTTCCTGTGCTTCCCTGGGAAAAGCATGAAAAGTAAAATGCCCTTTGCCATCATTTTCAAAATAGCCACTTTCCGCTTCGCTGCATTTTAAAACGAGTGCACTGTCCATCATTTCTTTTGTAAAGATCTGATCCATGCCCGCATTTGCATAAGCACTATTTAGTTCAAATGCATTTTTAATAGACGGCATCTGCATCGCCCAGGCATCTCTCGAAATGCCTGATGACAGTTCGTATTGACCGTTGTTGTCTTTTATGTAATAACAAAAAATATCATCAATCACGCCGTTCCTGTCAAAATCTTTTGCAATCAATTCTGCCGGAGTCTGTGAAGAAATATGGTAAGGATTGTTCAAGCCAATATTTCCCGCAATAATATCCAAATCCCCATCATGATCAATATCTGTAATTAACAGACTCCGCCACATGCCCGGATAATTTTGCAGCCCGGTTTGATTGGTAATTTCTGTAAGTGTAGTACCATTGTTTTTAAAAATCCGTATGGGCATCCAGTCGCCTGTAATAATGAGATCGGGTTTTTTGTCATTGTCAATGTCTACCCATGTCGCTGAATTCAGCAGGCCTATATCTTCCAGGGCAGGGCAAACAGATCCCGTTACATCTGTAAATCTACCATGATCATTTCTCAACAAATAACTCCGTGGCGGAACAGGATACGTGCCTAAAGCAACTCTGCCCCCGATAAAAATATCAGTATCACCATCACCATCCATATCAGCAACCGCAATGCACTTTGCAGGTGTACGGATCAGAGCAGAAAACGCGGTACTATCCAATTTAAAATTTCCTTTACCGTCATTCAGGTACAATCGTGGCCGGTAGAAGGAAGAAGTGATCTCAAATTCGCTGCTGCCGCCCGCAATCAATAAGTCAGGGTATCCGTCACCGTTGGCATCAAACATGGCACTCTGCATATCTTCTTCGTATTTGGTACCACTCACCAAATCCTTGCTTTTAAAAGTACCGTCTTTTTGCTGCAGGAATATTTTTCCTGATTGCTTGAATGCGCCGCCGATAAAAAAATCCGTGAGCCCGTCACCATTTATGTCACCCGTGCTTATAAACGGGCCTTCCTGTGAATATTTTTGCTGGATTAATGGCTGAAAACCGTAGTCGAAAAAGAATGTTTCTTTGTGACGAAAATCTGCATGAATTTTTTCTGTAATATCTGTAAACAGTGAATCCGACATCTCCCCGGGTGGATTGTATTGCAATGCAGCATCATAGTAGTTAACATTCAATATCTTATTTACTGCAGGATACGTAATAACCTGCATTTTACCATCAGGCCAAACAATTTTAATTGAGTCAGGATATTTTGTACCAAATCCAAAATGTAAACGACTATCAACACTCGACAAATAACCTCTCACCGGATATTCCTCAACCATTTGTTTTAAGCCGTTGCAATATGCATACACTGTTGTTCCAATACCTTCTGTATTTAACGAATCACCGGTTAACTTAATAGTAAGAAAATTATTCTTTGCAGAATCATTTGCACCATCCATGTTGTGCATGATAAATGCACTACCGTTTATATTGTTGGTAACCAAATCAAGTTTTCCATCATTATCAAGATCAACATATGCAGCGCCGTTCGAAATTGATGGTTGTTCAATTCCTGCTTTTTGAGAAATATCTTCAAATGAGAGTCCTCCCCTATTTAAGTATAAATAGTTTTTTAATGAAAGGCTGCCCAGGTCAGTCAGATGCTTCATCAGTGTTTCGCGCTGCGCGGGATCGCTTTCAGGAATTCCGCTGGACACGACGGTATTATGTCGATATTCGAGGAAATCCAGGTTGGTCGGATCTCTCCCCAATCCATTCGTTACATGAATATCTTTCCATCCATCATTGTCAAAGTCGGCCATCAAAACGCTCCAGCTCCAGTCTGTTTCTGCAATACCGGCCATTTCACCAATTTCACTAAAGAATGGTTCTTCACGGTTATTTACGTTTCGCACGCCATTATTTAGCTGAAGCATATTGTGGATATATTCCGGCTGGTAGCCTTTGTCCATTTCCAGTTGATGACGCTGGTCAGTTAAAAATGAATACATGGATTTTTTACGTTCATTTGTTTCTGGTTGCATGTCAAGGCTGACAATATCGGGAAGATCATCGTTGTTGATATCCGCTGCGTCTGTGCCCATGCTGGAGTAGCTTTGATGCCTCATTGCCGAGGCAATACAATTTGAGAAGGTGCCATTCTTGTTATTTAACCATAGCAGATCATTGCGTATATAGTCGTTACAAACATAAATGTCAGGATATCCATCGCCGTTAAAATCACTCACCACTACGCCAAGTCCATCACCATCTTCTACAATACCCGCCTGTTTGGAAACATTTTTAAAAACAGGATGATCCATTCCGGAGGGAATTCCTTCATTATGAAATAATTTATCACTGGCAATTGAATTGCTGTCTGTAATATTATCGCGGAGATCATTGGGACGTGTATCGGACAAAGTGTGATTCAGCAAATACATATCGGGCCTGCCGTCTTTGTCATAATCAAAGAAAACTGCCTGAGTAGAATAAGAAGTGTCTGCTAATCCATATTCTGCAGCTTCTTCTTTAAATGTAAGATTATGTTGATTGATAAAAAGAAGATTTTTTCTCTTTTCTCCCGGCACGCTGCCGGAAACACAGACATAAATATCCGGCCAGCCATCATTATTGATGTCAATTACTGATACACCGGTGCACCATTGATTGGTTGTTACACCGGCTTTTTGCGTAATATCTTCAAAATGAAAATTGCCTTTATTTATATAAAGTTTCGAACTCACCTGGTTACCTGCAAAAAAGATATCCGGCAAGCCATCATTATTAAAATCACCGATTCCTATTCCACCGCCCATGTAAGTGTATTCATTCACAAACATGTTGGTTGAATCATTTTCAGTGATGGTATTGTTGAAGTCAATTCCTGTTTCGGAAGCAGGAAGAAAGTCAAAGTATAACCCGCTTTTCTTTTGTGGCGATGAACACGAAAGTGCAGTTGCTAACAAAAAAGAAAAAGGTATTATGAACTTTCTCATATTTGTAATGTGTGAATCAAGCAAGAATTTAAAACAAGAAGTTCATTATATCCGTTAAAAATAAAATCTATTTCTATCCAACCACTCAGGAAGACGGGTAACAAATAATTATCGTCCGGAACATTTTATCTCTTGTTTATTTTTTATCCGCCACAAGGTAAATAACACTCAATGGTGGCACATTGATTTTTATGGTGCCACTCAGCGGCGCACTGTATGGCTTAAGTGTTGCATAATCTAATGGACCGCCAGTTGCCGTTGCAGGCCCTGTTCCATTCACATATACCTGCCCGGAAAACGGAGGATTGTCCGCTCCCCCGGTTAGTGTGTACCAATAATACTTCGTACCGGCAGGAAAATGCTGAAAATCTATTGTCAATACATGACTCAGGTTGCCCGAATTAATAATAACCGTACCGGCCTGTCCTGAAGAAAAAGTGGATGAGTAAGAAGTAAGATCGCCGTTTACACCTTTCAAGGTATCATACACCATCCTGTCGCCAAAATATTTCTGAAAATAATACAGGTAGAAAAATGCAGGTCTCGGGTTCCACAATGGAGCGTTTGGCTCATCACCGTTATTAAACATGCCCATATCATCTCCGTTGTTATAACCGTTTGCAATATCCCATCTGCTGGCTTCGCCAAAATTATTTTTAATTATTGCTCCGATCGTTTTAGCCGCATGAATACCGGCAATGTAAGACACATCTTGTTTGGAACCCGTTGCCTGTATGTTCCATTCGGTGAAAGCAATAGGTTTCAATCCAACACCGGAAGCGGTAAGCTGCTGGTCTACATAAGATATAACACTTGATGGAATGCTCGCCGCCGTACTTAAAATATCTGAAACAGATGAATTGGTTTGATAGGCAGTAAAATAATCATGTACTATAAAAAAATCAGCCGCACTTCCTGCATTCTGAAGCACGCCCTGGTTCCACGTCTGAATAGAAGTATAATCATACGAAGCGGGAGGTTGCTGATATAGCGTAGCGCCAATATAAATCGTAGCGCCCGTCTCAGCTGCTGCAGCCCTCATTGAATCTGCAAACACCTTAAAATGATTTCCATAAAGAGCGCCCGTAATTAATGCGGGCTGACCGTCTTTGTTTGTACTCAGATCGATATTATAACCGGCTTCCCAGCTTCCATAGCTTTCATTGCCTATTTCCCAAAATTTGGTTCTGCCATTATCATGTCTCACCCAGTCCGCGGCGAGATGCGCCGCGGTAGCTACAGGATTAGTACTCGCACCATACCGTGCATATCCGTAATTAATGGTGATGATACCAGTGCTATTTGTTTGGGATAATAAGCTATAATAATTATCAAGACTAAAGGTCCATGAAGCAGCATTGCCCCCATACCAATAAAATGCTGCGCTGGATACACCGCTCGCATCAAGAAGATTGGATGGTGCATCAGCAGGAGACGGGGTTGCGTCTGTGCCATTCCAGAAATAAACATCACTGATACTTCCACCGGGGCCGCGTATAATATTGGGTGAAAGATCCTTCAGATATTGCATCAATGCCGGCTGCGTTACCATTTGACCAGACCAAAGATTGGAGTTATTTCCATAAACATACGGCGGTACTTTCACCAACACCTTATTTACATTGATCGTTAATGAATCGGTGGCAGTGCCAGTAGCAACAGATCCGGAAGCCGTAGCATTTGGCACAGCAAATGTTTTGGGTTTCCAAGCGTCTCCAAAAAAACCGATGGTTGCAGCTACAGACGGATCAACAGGATTGTAGGTAGAATCCACAGCGGGAGGATTATTGTCTCCTCCATTGTTGCCTCCATTATTCGTTCCGCCTGGGCTCTTCTTGCACGAAGTGGTTGCCAATAAAAATATGGCAGCAAAAAAAAACATATTTTTCATTACAGGTGCCTTTCTTGTTTCAGTTATTTCGGGCATATTGTTATTGACCCTTTACAATTCTTATATTGTCAACTGCTATATCGATGCTGTTGACAGGCACTACCGAAGCCTGGTCGTTAGCGATCATAAATACCAATGCTGTGCTTGGATAATCGGAGAACTTGCTGGCGGGAGAGCCTGATGTATTCCAGGACGTCTGCCAGTATTCATTGCCTGCAATAAATTGTGATAAAGGTATTGTTACTGTGGTCCATCCATCCGGTTGAAACTTGCCTCCATCCGCACTGGTCCACGGAGCGTATCGTGCAGTATAAGAAGTCCATGCATACCAATCTCCAAGAGAAATCCAAATTTCACCTGCCTTCCACACACTCCGTACATACACTTCAAACTTCAGTGAATACCCGCTGATAGAAGCACTTGAATTGGTTACCCATGGAACATCATTTAATTGCAACAGCCCCGAATTGCCCTGCGACGTGGGACCTGCATTGGCAGACATTTGGCTCCCTTGCTGCAATACGCCTACAGCTCCGGTGGCACCGGGATAATTCGTCGCCGCTGTTGGAGCATCGGCATAACCACCCGTCCAACCTACAAAACTTGTATTGTCTGTAGCCCATTGCTGTTCAAATGTAGAAAGATAACCCGGCGATGGATAAGTGAGATAAGAATCGAAAAGCTGTGGCGACGCTGTGGTTCCTAACGCACCGACTACGCGCAGAGAATCCGGAGCAGTAATCCCCGAAGGTACCGTTACCGACAACTGGGTCACACCCATAACCTGCAAATTCGTTCCGGGAATATTTCCGGGAAATAATACCTGGTCTATGCCTACAAAGTTGGTCCCGTTTACCGTGATCGTGGTTCCTGCTACTCCGTTTTCATTAGACACACTGCTGATTGACATGGGTGGGGGATATGCGTAGGCACCCATTCCGAAAGTACAATAAACCCTCAGCGAATCTTTGAGCGCCGTGGCCGGAGGAATTTCAGCGATAATTTGCGTGTAAGTTTTATTCACTGTGTACGAAAGAGCCGTATCAGAATTAGCTGTTGGAAATGTGATCTTCTGTATACCCTCAAAATTACCTCCATCAATATACACTAATGTACCGCTATTGTCGAATGAAATGGAATTGATGTATGGGGGATCCAGGTACAATTTGAAAGAATATGTAGCTGTACCGTGATCGGTCACCACCTTAATAGTGCTTGGTACATTTGGGTTGGTTGCAGCAGTTTGGGCCGTTGACGGAATATTTATGATAATGTTGGTACTCGTTGCATATACGGGATTGAAATAAGCAGCCGTGTCATTGAAATAGACTTTCTGGAGTCCGCCTAAATTATTTCCCTGGATTACAATTAAAGCCCCGGGCAAAGCCTGGTCAAATGTGCTATCCCTTCTTGTACTATCCACAGCTCTTACCTGGGTTATTACAGGTTGCCCGGACGATCCGGAATTATCTTTTTTACAGGAGAAGAATACAACTCCTGCGAGGATTAAGAAGATTGCTAATTTTTTCATATTAATTATACTTAAAATCAAACTCAATAATTTAATTTACTGAAATCAAAAGGCACCGGAGGTGCTGCCAGGCCCGGAGCCACAAGCAGCTCAACTTCAGGATAGAAAAGATCCGCAGTGGCGGGCGTGATTGTATAATAACGGGGTCCTAAAGTTTGAGGGTTGGTAGCATCATTAAAGTAAGTAACAAATGAATTGCCTCCGTTATAGGTAATGTTATAAGTACCCCTGTTTTGGGTGTTAAAATACTGTAGCGCGGCGGTAGGGTCAAAGTAATACCACGTCTTCCAGTCGTACCAGGCCTGCCCCTCAAAGGCAAACTCTATCTTTCTTTCGAGCATGAGGTCAGCATAAGTAACGGAGGCCTTGGGGGGAATACCTGCACGCAGTCTTACCGCATTATAATACTTCAAGGCTTCAGCATCTGATGTAGATGCATTATTTCCCAGGATAGCATCTGCATAATCAAGATAAACCTCTGCAAGCCTGAATATATAGGTGCTAATATTTTCATTCTGCGAGCTGCCAAGTCCCCCATTATCAGCGGGCGCCCCAATTACATATTTTTTTACGTAAGCATGGTTATTCCCATAATAGGTTCCTGAATCTACCGGGGCAGTAATATGTTGGCCTGTTACCGAGTTGGTGGCGGTGTTAAATAAGGTGGTATCAACCAACCAGCCTCCGTTTGCCTGGTTTATGTCAGGGTAAAATGAATTGGGCATAAACAAGGTAGCTTTTCGACGGACAGAATCGGCGGCATTGGCTGGGTCCATATAGTATTGTATTAAACTCGGTGATGCGCCAAATGCACCTCCCCAGCCATCGCCTGTTTGGGTAATTTTTGAATCATAAGCCAGGTTGGCCTGCATATGATTTTGGGACTGCCAGTTACCGCTTGGTACCCAAAGCAACCCGAACAAGCATTCAGATGGCACCTTAGTACCGCTGAAGGCGGTACTGGTAAACAAATCGTAATAACTGGGATCTAATGCCAATCCACTATTATTGCAAACATCTCCTAAATAATATTTGGCGCTATCAAGATCTGACTGAGTGCGTTGACCTCCAGACTGGCCCAGGCCCGATCTAACCAGGTAAGCTCTTCCCAACATGCCTTCTGCACTCCACTTAGTAATACGCCCGGGCTCAAGTGGCGTGGTCGTCAAATGATTCATAGACCAGGTGAGATCGGAAATAATGAATTTCCAAACATCGGCCAGGTTGTTCCTCCGGATAGACGTATCGCCTAACTGTTGGGTATTGTCATAAATAATAGGTATCGCTCCCCAATCCAATGCCAGGTAATAATAAGCTGCTGCACGAATAAAATAACACTCAGCAAGACCAGAGTTTCTTGCGGATTGGCTGGCACCGGGGCCGGCATTTTTTATATTATAGGCTACTACATTCGCATTAGCTACCACCGACCAAAGTGACTGGTAAGCACTTTGCAGCGCGCCGCTTGGGTCAGTAGAAGTAACCGTAAAACTGAGATACGATCCCCGTCCATTATAATTATCTGTGGTACTGTTTCCACCCATGATATCGCCAATGTATTGTAGCGAAGTACCATTGTAGCCTCCCCACGCCACGTTATATAGAGGACCGGTACCATTTAAAACATCCCCGTCACTTTGATAAAATGTACCCGCTGTGGGAGAAGCCAGGGGAGGACGGTTTAAATAGTCTTTTTTGCACGCCTGCATAGCAAACATGGCAAGCAGTGAAATTGCTATAACGATTATATCCTTTCTCATTATTAGAATTTTTTTTATAAATTGATTTTATCAGAAATCCAACGCAAGGCTGATGGTATAAGACCTTGAAGAAGGATACCTGCCTTCGTCCATACCTGCCAGGTTAAGCCCTCCATAATTATACATTCCTACTTCCGGATCATATCCTGTATATTTTGTAATGGTAAAGGCATTTTGTACCTGGAAAGTGGCCAATACACCTCTTAGCACATGAGTTTTTGAAAGATACTTTTCCGGAACCCTGTAACTTATCCGGGCATTTTTAAGTTTTAGATAAGATCCATTTTCAACATTCCATTGGGAAATCCTGTTATTTCCATTGGCGTCTACAAAAGCATTAGGAATATTATATCCCGGGTTGGTAAGTGTGGCCGTTAATGCATCATTCGGATTTACGCTGCTCGGCTGTGCAAAATTAGTGGCGCCCCGGAAATGATTATTATAAGGACCCGTTCCCTGGGGAATGAATTCGTATTGATACCTTGTCAGGTTCAGTATTTGATTACCATATACACCGGTGAAAAATAAATTAAGCTCAAATCCTTTATAACTAAAGGTGCTTGTAAAATTATAAGTGAATTTGGGCCATGGATTACCGATGATGGTTCTGTCATTTTGATCTACGTAGCCATCCGGCTTACCATTGGCCCCGCTAATGTCCTTATATTTTACATCGCCAACCCATGAACCATTTGTGGGATCCACAATCAGCTGGCTTCCGACAGATCCTGTTTGTATTGCGTGACTGCTAATATCTTTATAGTCCTGAAAAAGCCCGTCTGCTATATACCCCGTGATCATACTTAAAGGTTGACCCTCTTCAGTGAGAAACTGTGCTTGCCTGTTATTGGTTTGGTCATAATACTGAATGGTTATAGGGGAAACTATCTTCAGTACTTTATTTTTGTCCACTGAGAAGTTAATTCCGGTTCTCCACTGAAAGCCTTTATGAGAAATATTGACTGTATTTATTGTAACACCAAAACCCCTGTTTTCCATATTGCCATAATTCGTTTCCGGCCACGCTAACTGACCCCCATAGCCCCCACTGACATAGCCCCCTAAATACTCTGGCCCCGTTGCCGGCAGTATCAGGTTGGAAATCTGTTTTAGATACGCGTCTGCTATCACCTCTACCCTGAAATTAAACATGTTGAGATCAAGCCCCAGGTTTTTAGACTTATCTTGCTCCCACTTCAAAGCCGGGTTTGGAAAATTGGAAGGAAGAAATCCCGTACCCCATACAGTGGGAGTAGCGTATAGGTTGGAATAAATCGCTCCTCCTTGTCCTGCATTTCCGGAGATGCCATATTCGGCCCTTAACTTCAGGTCATTAATAAAGGTTACATTCTTCATAAATTTTTCATCAGATATCTTCCATGCAACGGATACCGCCGGAAATGTCCCAAAACGATTGTTGGGCCCAAAATTGGAGCTACCGTCTCTCCTTACCACAAATTGCGCGATATACTTATCATTATATGTATAGTTCAATCGGCCAAAATAGGATTCTCCGGCACCGTTACCCCTGTAGCTTGTGCCGGGAGGAGATAAAGGATCTGCCACACTCAGTTCCTGTACAGAAGTAGTTGAATAATTTTTCCCGGAAGCGCTGAGCCCCTGGTATGCATAATAATTCGCTTCATGGCCTAACATTGCAGAAATCTTGTGGAGTTGAATACTAAAATCATACTGCACTCTTGTATTCAGAGAAAGCCAGTAATTATTGCCGCTGGCCCGGCTGCCCGACGTAGGTGCACTCTGATAATATTGGCCAAGCGTGTAAAATGGATTGAACTGAAAATTATTAGTAAAAGTGTAATTGCCATTCACCTCAGTGTGCCACAGCAGGCCTTTCAAAGGCGTCACATCCATATTTAATCCACCAATGACGCCAAAAGAAGTATTGTAATTATTATTGAGATTTGCAATGGCTATCGGATTGGTTACCGCATACTGTGCCTGGGCTGCATTTGCCGGACCACCGTAAGATCCATCCGGATTTTTAACGGGAATAGTAGGATTTTGAGACAATGCCAGGTTAACAATCCGTGCCTGGAAAGTGTTTACTTTTTCGTTCGTACCAAAACCACTCATATTGACACCAAATTTCAGCCATGGTGTTGCCTGGTTCGTGAGATTCAACCTCAAAGATCCTCTCTTGAAACCGGAACCGGCCGCCACCCCGTTCTGGGATAAATAGTCACCAGAAAAATAAAAAGTAGTTTTATCGTTGCCACCACTCAACGAAAGTGTGTATTTCTGCATCAATGTTGGGTTGAATAAGGCCTTTTGCCAGTCTGTACCGGGACCCAGAATGGTAGGGTCGCCTAGTTCAGGTGGTTCCACCCCAACCAAACCATATTTTTGAAGCTTACCTACGTATATAGCATATTGCTGCAGGTTCATTACAGGTAATTCTTTTGGACGTTGCTGAAAGGTCTGTGAAGAAGAGAAGGTAACTTTTGTTCCGCCTGCTTTGCCTTGCTTGGTGGTAATCATTACTACACCATTAGCGCCGGCAGCGCCATAAATGGATGTGGCCGCAGGGCCTTCGAGGATACTGATATTTGCTATATCATCCGGGTTCAGTCCGGATAGTTCGTTAGCTTCTCCTGAGGCTACGTTATACTGGCCACCGGTAGTAGTACTCGGTCTTATTTGTACGCCATCTATTACGTATAAGGGCTGATAGTTGCCGGTGATAGTGCTAATACCCCTGATGATCACTGTAGCACCGGCACCCGGGGCACTGCTGGGACTCGATACATATATGTTCGGAGCTTTTCCCTGCAACGCATCATCTAACGTTACATTTACCGTTTTATTAAGGTCTTTTTCGGAAATGGTGTTGACGGCACTACTGAGATCTGCCTTTTTCGTTTTACCATAACCTACAACCACTACCTCCTGAAGATTACTGTAATCCTGCGCAAGATCAATATTAATAATGGCCTGTCCCGGTGCAACTTTAATTTCTTTCGTCTTATACCCAACTGCCGTGACTACAAGAATGTCGCCCGGTTCGGCAATAATGCTATATTCCCCACTCCCGCTGGCACTTACAGAATTCATAGTGCCTTTCACAGATACAGTTGCGCCGGGAATAGAGGTTCGCGATGCATCGGCAATAATCCTTCCTTTAATCATCCTGGTTTGACCATTTTGTGCAGATAAATTACAAGGAAAAAGGACAAAAGAGAGAATGATGCCAAGTAGAAACAGCATCAATCCACTGACTCTAAATTTACTCATAATAAAGCAATTATCGGTTTTGTAATTTGAGAAGGTGGAAATCCGGGAACGTAAAGAAGTCCGCAATCAAGCTTATGGTTTTGGCGCAATCCTTTACCCAAAATCTTATCACCTATATGGTTTACGTCGGTAAAATTAGGATCAGGCGAATTAAGGAAGGGGTGTCAAATGTTTATCTATGGGTGCTTAGATGTTAACTGTTTTTCATCGTAACCAATTAATAATGAAATTTTTCAATCTATTCGTACTTATTTATCTTACTTCTCAGTGCGATGAACTGCGCTAATATGATCGGGATGTAGCTGCCTATATTTTAGCTCTGCGAGCTGTTAGCTGAAATGCCATTTTCGTTTTGCTTTTGTACCCGAAATGCCGAAGGCAACATATTAAAATGTGCTTTAAAAAACCTGGAAAAATATTTCGGATCGTTAAAACCTACTTCATAGGCTACTTCCGAAACAGTCATGTTGCTTTTTTCCAATAATTGCGCTGCTCTTTGCAGGCGGACCCAGCGAACAAATTCAAGCGGGCTTTTACCGGTAAGGGCAAGCATCTTTTTATACAACCCCACCCTGCTGATGTATAACTCGCGGTAAAGATTCTCGATCAGAAAGCCGGGATTGGAAATATTTTTTTCAACAATTTCCATTGCACGATGCATGAACTTCTCGTCCGGAGATTCCAGGTGAATTTCAGCCGGCGATGATTTGACCAGTTTCTGATAGGCCTTCTTCGCCGATTCCTGCTGCGCAAGCAGATTCCTGATCTTGGAAAGCAGAATCTCAAAATTAAACGGCTTGGTAACGTAATCACTCGCACCGGTTTCGAGACCTTTGAGTTCCTGTTCTTCTCCCGTTAAGGCAGTCAATAATATCACCGGCAAAAAAGAAGTTCTTTTATCGTTCTTAATTTTCCTGCACAGATCTATACCATTCATATCAGGCATACTGATATCGGTTATAATGATATCCGGATGCGCCGAGAGCGTTTTTTGCCAGCCCAGCTTTCCATTATTAGCTTCAACGATGTTGTAATACTGCCCAAGATTCTCCTTTAGGTACATTCTTAAATCATCATGGTCTTCTACGAGGAGTACTGTCTTCTTTCGCGCGGGGCCATGGGCTCTTTCAGCATGAGGAGGCCGATTTTCTCCTGCAAGTCCCACGTCTTCTGCGTTACCGGTAAAATCGATGTATTCATCCTCATCATCTATTTCACTTACTTCCCTGGTCAGAGATCTTAATGGCATTGTTAGTGTAAAAGAAGTTCCTTTATTCACTTCGCTTTCCACAGTTATTATTCCATTATGCAATCGCACAAACTCCCGTGTAATAGATAGCCCGATACCGCTTCCCTCATTGATCATATTGTCTGGTAAGTCGTTCTGAAAAAATCTATTAAAAATTTTCTCTTGCTTGTCTGCCGGAATACCAATACCCGAATCGCAAACCTTTATTTCAAGTATTGAATTCTCTTTTTCGCTTCTTGCATTTAGATCGACAGTAACGCTTCCGTTTCCGGGAGTGAACTTAAATGCATTGGATAAAAGGTTGAACATGATGCGTTCAATTTTATCATGATCGAATTCAGTAAAAAAATGGTCTACAGAAGAATTGAACGAGAAAACTATATGTTTCTTTGCCGCAAGATCATTAAATGAATACGATACTTCTTTGATGAAATTTATAATATCGCCTTTCTGGGGACACAATTTTAATTCCTGCGTTTCCAATTTTCTAAAGTCAAGCAACTGGTTTACAAGATTCAGCAACCGTTTTGCATTGCGATGAATCATTTTGAATTGTCGCTTCTGCAAAGGTTCCCTGGCATTCTTAATGATTTTGTCCAGCGGCGTTAATATCAGTGACAGCGGCGTTTTCAATTCGTGGCTCATGTTGGTAAAGAACCGGATCTTCATCATGTCGAGCTCGTGCAATCGTTGGGCTTCTCTTCGCTCTTCCTCAATGGCAAAACGCATTTTTGCCCTTTGAAGCATGATCTTTCTTGCGATATAAAGAACGATAATCAGGAGTACGACATACAAAGCATAGGCCCATGGCGTACGCCAAAGTGGCGGCAGGATATTTATTTTCAGGTACGCCTGAGTCGGCCCTAATTTCCCATTTTCATCTATTCCGGCCACTTTGAATTCATACGTTCCCGGATCCAGGTTGGTATATACCGCCTTGTGTGTTTTATCGTCGGCGACAAACCACTCATTATTAAATCCGGTAAGTGTGTAGGCATATTTTAGCTTTGCGTTATTGAGAAAATTCAGGTCGGCAAAGTCAATTGAAAAAATATTTTCATTGTATTTAAGTGTTATTTCTTTGGTGGCGGAAATGGATTGAGGAAGGATAACGTGTCCATCCAGCTTTTCTCCAATGTTTACACTTTTATTAAACACCTGCAGATCTGTAAGCACAAGTTTTGGGGTTTCCGAAACGGGATTGATCTGCCGCGGTGTAAAAAGATTGAATCCATTCGAACCCCCGAAAAGCAATTCACCTTCTCTCGTTGCGCAGGCCGCATACTCATTGAATTCTTTTCCCTGCAAGCCATCTGACTGATTATAATTTCTGAATTGAAAAGACAATTTTCCGGTCACTTCATTCTTGCTGATAATTATATTGGAAAGACCATTGGGGGTACCGGCCCAAAGTTCATGTTGCTTGTCCTCCACTACCGACAAAATAATATTGTCAGGCAACCCATCTTCCTTTCTGAGTGTTGTAAACTTATGTGTTGCAGTATCAAAATAATCAAGGCCCTCGCGGGTGGCAACCCATATTAAACCGCGACTATCCTGCAACAATGCAATCGTATTATCATTGCTCAGACTTGTTGTTGGGTTAGCCGGATTGTGATAGTAATATTTTGAAAAAGCATTTGTCTTCTTTTCAAAAACATCTATCCCGTTAGACGTGGCGATCCATATATCGCCATTTTTTGCCTGGATCAAATCACACACGTAACTGGAATGCACAGAATGATAACCAACTCCTCTGAAATGAGTAAATTTATTTGTATGTCGGTCATAAATATCCAGACCAGAAGAAAATGTTCCAATCCACAGCCGGTGCAATGAATCTTCCATAATGGACCATATCGCATTATCAGCAATACTGTTGTTATCCGCATCATTGTGCCGGTAATGAGTAAATTTTTTCCCGTCAAAATGATCAAGGCCGCCGAAATAAGTACCAATCCAAAGTGTTCGATCGTGATCGATACAAAGACTTACCACTACGTCATTACAAAGGCTGTTGTTGTTGTTGGGATCGTGAGTATATTTTGTAAACTTGCCGCTCTTACGATTAAAATAAACCAATCCTCCCCCATTGGTGCCTATCCAAATATTTCCTTTTTCATCCTCTGCAAAGCGGTTTATATCGTTATATGACAAACCCTCAGGATCCGAAGGGCGATGACGATATAAAGGGAACTTGATAATATGTTTATTGTAGTAGCAAACTCCTTTTTTAAAAGTACCAACCCAGATAATTCCGCTTTTATCCTTGTACATTGAATTGACACTGTTTTGTGCAAGACTATAATTATCACCCTCATAGTTCAATAAATATTTTACGCTAAAATCCTTTTTATCAATCACGTTGATGCCGCCATGATCGGTAGCCAGCCAAATTCTTCCTTCATCATCCTGCACAACAATCCGGACAAAGTCGTTATTCAGACGACACACGCTGTTTGTTTTTGAAAAGTGCGCAAGTTTTTGGCGTAACACATCATAATAATAAACTCCATTGGGTTTACCTGGCGAGTATACCCAAAGATCACCGTCAACATCAAAATATAAACTATAAGATACACTGGCGCCGGAAGTCATTTGCTGAAGCGCATCTGTTGCCGCAATTACCTGGCCTGTACTTGCATCTGTCTTCATCAGGAAACCTGTATTGGTTACAGACCAGATAAAGCCGCTATCACTTAACGCAAAGCCCGTAACGATGGTGGATGCAGCTGAGGCATCATCGCCTACGTTGCTTAAAAAATGTATGGCCTTGCCCGTCTCAGGCAAATATTTGTAAAGCCCTGTGCCGGCACCGAGAAACCAAAAATTGCCCGATTTGTCTTTCCTGAGATCGAGAAGGGCATTATCAGGAATGCCGATATTTTTTAAAAATGTTTGCGGATGATGATCAAATTTTTCGGTTAACAAATCATAGGTTACCAAACCGCTTTTTGTGTTAATCCAAAGCTTATGATCGGGGCCCTGGAAAATCTGATCAATTTCCTCATCGGTTATTGAATTGGAATCACGCAGATCATGCTTGAATATTTTAAAACTATACCCGTCGTAGCAATCAAGGCCCGAACGGGTTCCAAACCAGATAAAGCCGGTTTCATCTCTGAAGATACAATTGACTTCGTTATTTGAGAGTCCCTGCGAAATATCTATCCTGGAAAAACGATATTGATTGAGTTGCCCTTTTACGGAAAAGTGAAATAAAAAAATGAGCATGCCTGTGATCAATAAGTTTCGCATAGTTTACTAAATTAAGCAACTCTTTTTTAATAAACGATCCGATATTACCAACCAAAAGTATATAATAAATTAAGCAGAAAAATTTACAGGATTATACAATAAGCATCAAGGTATAGCAATGCATAGCATCGCCGATATAATAATGCGTGGAAAATATACAATTGACCTTTTAAAAAGGTCTTACAATGGTCTCACCCAGATATTCCTGAAACTGATTGGTTTGCTTTTGTCGCCATGAGCCTGAAGTTTAATGGGTGCAGCACCATGCGCAGCGCCTTTATAAGTAGGTATTCCTATGTAAAGAGTCGGCCCCTTCAGCTCAACATTATTCTGAACCAAAATGCCATTGAAGAAAGCGGTAACTCTTGCAGGGCTTTTCAAAGAACCATCCTCATTAAAACGAGGAGCCGTCCATATCACATCATAGGTTTGCCATTCTCCCGGAGGGCGATTGGGATTGACCAATGGAGGATATTGCTTGTAAATGCTTCCGGCCTGGCCATTCACATAAGTTTTATTGTTATAATTATCCAGTATTTGCATCTCGTAACCTGCATCTCCGGGGCCTATAGACGCGAGGAATAATCCGCTGTTCCCCCTGGCCTGGCCTTCCCCTTCAATATCTTTCGGTTCACGCCACTCAAGATGCAACTGATAGTCCATGAAAGATTCTTTGGTTTGAATATTTCCGGCAGATTTGTTTACAGTAACAATACCATTGTGTACATTCCAGTTAGCGGCTTTTGTAGTATCATTTGCAGAAACCCATTGATCCAGATTTTTTCCATCAAATAAAATGATTGCATCAGAAGGAGCATCATCGCAGGATTTGCCAGGTGTAACCACCGGCGGTACAGGCGAGTAATATTCAGTTTCTTCAGGTGTCATTTTTTGCTGGCCATTCACGATCGCTGCGCCGGCAAGCATCACCAACTGCATAAAAAATAATTTCTTTTTCATGATTATTATTTACAAAATTTTAAATTGTATCCTAACGGTAAAGAATAGACGCAATCATATAAAGAATCGTTGCATATTTTCAGGAGAAACTTCTGCACTCTTTCAGTTCCTTTTCAGTATAAGCCATATTATATTGCTTCAATACATCGTCCGGTACACCATTCCATTGATTGGGCTGGTTGCCCATATACCCTACATCTTTTACACCGATCTCTGTGGTATAAAAGCCGGTAGCTGTGAGATTGCGCATAAGATTGAAAAATGCAACTCCCTGTTTCATTTCAGGCTTTGCTTTGTCCGGATAAGCTATTTCATCCACCATTGCGAGTTGCTGCTGCGAGGTACAATCTGCGAATGCCTTTTGATATCGATCGTAGCATTGCAAATCGAGCCAACGCAATCCGCCTCTCATCGGTATCTGGTGTTCCGGCATATCTTTAACAATGAATTCAATAAAATCTGGCACCTTAGCATCGGAGGCACTTCCACTGATATCATCTTTCGGAATGATGATATCTGCAAGCGCTGTAATCGTTGCCATTTCCTCCGGAGTAAAGAAAGTATGGGAAGTAACTTCCTTCTCATGCTTTAATTCTTCGGGCATCCTGTTAATGCCATATGGATTTAATGCAGAAGTTGAGGCTTCTTTAGCAACGGTTGGTTCTTTTTTGTCTGCCAGTTTGCAGGCATCCAACAACACACCGGTAGAAACCGTACCAAGTGCTAACGCTTTTATTGATTTTCGTCTATCCATGATCGTTATCAGTGACGGGTTATTGGTGAATAGTTATTACTAAATCAAATGTTGTTCTTTTTCAATTGATCTACTATGTATTCAGAGGTTCTCATGGATAAGGCAAGGATGGTCCATGTGATATTTTTATCACCTTGCGATACGAACTGACCTCCGTCTACATTGAACAGGTTTTTACAATCATGAGCCTGCGCCCATTTGTTTAACGGAGAAGATTTCGGATCATCCCCCATACGCACGGTACCTGCTTCATGAATAATATTACCCGGAGCATGCAAGCCCCAATTATTTTGCGGACCATCATCACCTCCCCACGTGATCACGGCACCCATTGCATGCAATATTTCAGCAAAAGTTTCTTTCATATGTTTTGCCTGCTTTATTTCATAATCCGTATAAGTGGTATGAAACCTTAAAACAGGAATGCCATATTTATCTACTACACCCGGATCAATTTCGCAATAACTATCTGCCCTTGCGATGGCTTCTCCCCTTCCGGCCATACCCACGTGTGCACCGAAGAAATAGCGATAATCTTCTTTCAACGAAACTCCATATCCGCCAGCCTCTTTTTGTTTGCCATTTATCTTATAGGTCCCATTAAGCTTTTCTATTCCCCAGTTAAAACCATATAAAGGCATACCAAATCCACCGCCATATTCAATATGATAACCGCGTGGAAAATCGAGCTTCTTATTGTCGAGCCACCACGGCGTGTATACGTGCATACCTCCTACCCCGTCTTCATTATATCTTTTGCGATTAAACAACTCCGGAATGATACCGCCCATATCCGCACCGGTAGAATCGTGCAAATATTTACCAACCACATCGCTGGAGTTGGCAAGTCCATTTGGATGTCTTTGTGATTTTGAATTCAGCAGCAATCTTGCAGATTCGCAGGCACTCGCACCGAGCACCACCACTCTACCATTCACCTGGTATTCCTGCATGTCATCTTTATGAACATAGGATACACCGGTTGCTATTCCTTCTTTATTGGTTAATATTTCCCGCGCCATGGAATTAGTGATCAGATCAACATTACCCGTTTTCAACGCAGGAATGATTAATGCGGATGATGAAGAGAAGTCTGCATATATTTTACAACTGCGTCCGCACTGTGCGCAATAAAAACATTCACCGCGGTCATCGTTAATCTTCTTTGTAAGAATAGAAAGCCGTGAAGGAATAACAGGTATATTAACGCTGGCGCCCGCTTTTTTTATGAATAGTTCATGAAGTCTCGGCTTTGGCGGTGGGAGAAAAATACCATCAGGGTCATCTACCAATCCTTCGTTGGTACCAAAGACACCCAACAGCTTATCTATTTTATCATAATAGGGTTTTACATCATCATAACTTATCGGCCAGTCATCGCCTAACCCGTCAATGCTTTTATGTTTGAAATCTTTCGGCCCGAAACGCAAGGAAATTCTGCCCCAGTGATTGGTTCGCCCGCCTAACATGCGGGCGCGCCACCATTCCCATTTTGTACCTTCTGCCTGGGTATACGGCTCGCCGTCTATTTCCCAACCCCAATAACATCCATCAAAATCTCCAAAGGGCCGGAACTTAGTGCTGGCTCCTCTCCGCGGTGACTCCCAGGGATTTCTTAGCTGATTGGAATCTTTGGCAGGATCAAACATAGGCCCTGCTTCAATGAGACATACTTTTAGCCCGGCATTGGCAAGAACGTATGTTGCCATTCCTCCACCGGCACCAGAACCAATAATGATTGCATCGTATTTTTTGGGTTGGATCTTAACCTGGAAATTTCCCATAACAAAATGTAAAGTTCAGAAGAATAATACAAAGAGTGCGTGAATGTATAACTAATGTCATAATTTTTGAAATTTATTTTACAATCGGCAAGATATTCGCAAGGATTTATAAGAAAGTATAATATTTGACTATTAACTTTCTTTCACAAAACCTTATTTTTGCACTCCAAATTTTTGAGAGGAAAAGGTAAATATAAAATAAAATAGTCATCACATACTGACTCCGTAGCTCAGTTGGTAGAGCAGCTGACTCTTAATCAGCGGGCCCAGAGTTCGAGTCTCTGCGGGGTCACAAAAATTTCTAACTGCGTTTAGGCGTAGCCGTTATGCTTATCCGGGTATTACACTTTTAAGCTGCTTGTCGAAAATGCACAACCGGTTTTTAAAAACTTCCCTTTTTACTTGCCTGGCCATTTCAATGATTGCCTGCCAGTCCCATCATTTTGTGCTCGATAAAGCCGGATTACTTGATTCGAAAAGCGCTAAGCAGCTTGAACAAACAATTAGCGCCTATCACAACAAGACTACCTGCGCCATATACGTGTATACAATCGATAAGCTGCCGGAGGGTGAAGACGCTTCTTCCTATACAAAGAGCCTTACGGGAGATCTGGACTTAAATAAGCAAAAATCAGATAACAGTGCGATTATTTTTATTGCAGCACAGGATAAGCAGGTGATTCTGCAACCCGAATACGGCCTGGAATGGCAGATCGATGCGGGCATCTCCGAATTAATTGTTCGCGATCTGAGAATGTATTTCGGGCAAGGGCTGTATCAGGACGGAATCTTCAGGGCGGTGAACCAAATCATTGGCCTTACCAATAAATTATCCTGGAAAATAATACCCTACAGCACCGAAAATACCAGGACACAGAACGTAATAGAGTTAAATAATTTTCATGTGCAGCAGTCCACCAGCGATAGCATTGTCGTCACCACAAATAATTCTGATACCATCACGCTTTACATTACTAAATACATGTCCGATTTGGTGAAAAACTTATCATCCGCCAACGCTTCTTCCGCAACAATTTATTACAGACCGGTCGCTGACAAACAAAATGAAGGATATCTGATCAATATCGCCGGCGGGTGACTGCATACAGACTGGTTTTGTATAATCAGTATTGTTCGTCCATTCGGATCTTTTTTTATTATGCCTGAATTCCGTACTTTTTACTTAATGCTAAACTAAATTTCCAGGGCAAACAAAATAGCTGCTTCCGGCTTTCTTTATTTGGGATCCCTGAAATCCAATTTTTAAAAAATTACATTTGCAAAATTTTTAACCTGTGCGTAAAAAGATCCGCTATTACCGACTCATCTGGCTCAAATATGATTTGCCTGCAGGAGTCTCCGTTTTCCTGGTAGCACTACCATTGTGTCTTGGGATCGCGCTTGCCTCCGGAGCCCCATTGTATGCCGGACTTCTTTCAGGAATTATTGGAGGCATAGTCGTTTCATTGATCAGCGGATCGCCTTTGGCTGTTTCCGGGCCGGCAGCAGGATTGTCAACCGTGGTTGCCGCGGCTATCATATCTTTTGGCGACTATAAGGTCTTCCTGCTTACAATAATTGTTGCTGGATTTTTCCAGTTGATACTCGGTATATTAAAACTTGGTGTGATTGCAAACTATTTCCCTTCTTCCGTCATCAAGGGAATGCTGGCCGCTATTGGCATCATTTTAATTTCGAAACAAATTCCTCTCTCACTCGGCTATGATAAACCCGATTTTTGGAGAGCCAACTTTACACGAATTTTTTCTCATCAGCATTTCTTAGAAAAATTTCACGGTATCACTGGTGAAACAGCGTTGAGCGCCATCATCATTACCATCGTTTCGTTTTCAGCTATGCTAATGCTGCAGCAGCCTTTTGCAAAAAAACTCAGGGTTTTGCCGGCACCTTTGGTAGTAGTAGCTTTTGGCATTCTTACGAATATTGCTTTGGTAAGGTTAGGCTCAATTTATAGTTTGAAACAGTCACAGTTGGTAAATATCCCGTCAAATATTCTTTCTCAAATTTCTTTTCCGGATCTTTCCCGGTTGTTTTCATCTGCAGAAATATGGAAAGATGGGATTGTAATTGGCGTATTGGCAACGCTTGAAACACTGCTTTGCATTGAAGCAATTGATAAGCTGGATATGCATAATCGTATTACGCCGGTAAACCGCGAATTGATAGCACAGGGAATCGGAAATATGACTTGCGGACTTTTGGGAGCCATTCCCATCACCGCTGTTGTAGTCCGCGGTTCGGCAAATGTAGATGCAGGTGCCCGAACAAAACTGTCTTCTTTTACCCATGGATTATTTCTGTTACTGGCAGTTCTGCTTATTCCTTTTGTTCTCAACATGATTCCTTATGCTTCTTTAGCTGCTATTCTGCTGGTTACAGGTTTTAATCTTACCAAGCCAAAATTATTTAGAAACATGTGGAGCCTCGGATGGAAACAATTTATTCCTTTTATTATTACTATTATAGTAATACTTGCAACAGATTTATTAAAAGGAGTCAGTATAGGGTTACTGGTTTCAATTTATTTTATTATAAGAAATAACTTCAAAGCTGAATACCGGACCACCAAAGTATTGCATGGCGACACAGAAGTGTTTTATATAAAATTGAATACAAATGTTACTTTCCTGAACAAAGTAAACCTCCGTAAGGCGCTGGACAAGATTCCCGAATATAGTGAACTCACCATCGATGGCAGCGAGTGTAATTTTATCGATTATGACATCCTGGAAATAATCAGTGAATACGAGAATAAAGCTCTGGACAGAGATATCAAGGTCAATCTAAAAGGGATACAAAGGGTGAATGTTACCGCAGTGCATTAGCGGTAATAACGACATTAAAAGTGCAGATTATGCTGCGGTGATTTTTTGTCTATCCTATATCATTACATCCATCTCTCCAAAAAGGAGTGATATTCATCTTTCAACTCACCGAACAGTTTCGTGTAGGTGATAGCCTTGTCTCTCAATTCGGTGTTATCTGCTACCAACAAGTCGTCGCTTGCATTTCCATTCATTTCTGTTGCCGCAAGCCTGTGGTCAGCCTTACGCAGTGCCCGTCTCAGCTCATCAGAAACTTCGAGCTGCCTGATAAACTGATTTTGAAAATGCTCTACGCCTTTCATCACTTCCTGGTGGGTGTTTTTCGAGGCGATTTCAGCCAATTGCTTTTGAAAAGTGGTAATTTCACTTCTTACCAGGTCAACATTACTTCTCCATTCCCCTATTTCGGAATGGAGCTCAGTAACTGGAACTTTTTCGTCGTTCATAATAGAAAGTTTTATAAAATTGTTCCATAAAATTAATACTTATTTGCTCGCAATTATCCCCTTTCATACACGTTTTTAGCACAGCTCTTTCCCTTTATTTTACCTTTACAAAAAAAATTCCTGAAATCTTCGGTTATATACAAAAGATTACTTTCTGCCAAGCTATACTGGCGTGAGATTATAGCGGTCTTAATGGTATTGCTGGCCTTCATGTTTTTCAGAGGCGAGCGGCGGGAATTGGTGCAGATCCTTCCCAATATCGGCAATGCCAATGGTAACTGGCTGCTGGCGGGGTTAGGCGTTACTGTCATGTATGTTTTGCTTCAAAGCGGTATGTACGTAGGAAGTTTCGATGCTATAGGCCTCAAGCTGAAATGGCTGGATGCAATTGAACTTTTTCTGAAAAGAAATTTTCTCAGCATCTTTCTCCCCGCGGGTGGTGTAAGTGCGCTGGCTTATTCGCCCATGCAGTTGAGAAAGAGAGGATTTAATAAAACCCAGATCCACCAGGCGAGTGGGCTCTATGCCTTTGCGGGTTTATTCACCGTGTTCCTTGCAGGTTTCCCCGTTATTATTCTCTTTGCGCTATCTGCGAATAAACATTTGGCAGGTGCATGGATTGGTTTGTTGCTGGTGGTTGTCATGATCGCTGGTATTGTATGGATCGCAAAATCACTGAAAGAGAAAGGCAAGCTTTACAACCTGGTTGAAAAGAGATTCCCAAAAATCGCACCTTTCGTTGATGAGTTTTTTGCGGCAAATGTGAACTTCAGAAAATATTCAGCATCTATCGGCTATTCTACATGCGTAGAACTTAGTGGTATGTTTCATTTGCTGATAGCCATGCTGGCATTGGGGGCGCCTGCTTCTTTTTTTGTGGCTGCTATCGCGTATATGGTCTCGGTCATACTAATGGTGAGTTCTCCTTTTTTACGCGGGCTGGGTGCTGTCGAAATTTCAATCGTATATATTCTTGAAATGTATGGTTATTCCCCATTGCAGGCCTTATCAATTACGGTGTTGTATCGTGTTTTTGAATTTTGGTTACCAATGGTTTTTGGAATACTGGCTTTTGCTTGGCGGGGAAGACACTTATTTATCAGGATTGCTCCGGCGCTGCTGATTTTCTTGCTTGGTATCATCAATATTATTTCCGTTGTAACGCCGCCGTTGCACATCCGCTTAAAATTAATCAGGGAATTTTTACCGCTCGGCGCCATCAATGCTTCCAACATTTTAATTCTATTCATTGGCGTGGCCTTATTAATCACATCTGCATTTTTACTTAAAGGCTTACGAAATGCGTGGCTGCTGGCACTTACCCTTGCCACACTTTCGCTAATCGGCAATCTTACAAAAGCATTGGATTATGAAGAAGCATCATTTGCAGCATTCATCATTATATTATTACTATTGAGCAGAAACCAATACCGGATCAGAAGCAGCATCAAATGGATCAGACTCGGAGTGTTGTCGGTGGTGATCATCTTTCTTTCGGTAACGATATTCGGGTACATTGGGTTCTATTATATCGACGTAAAACATTTTGGTATTGATTTTACATGGAAGCAATCATTGATTTACACTTTGCAGGGATTTTTATTGGGTGGCGATGACGCACTGCATCCCCTCACACCTTTTGCTCACGAGTTTTTGAGGATCATTCATATACTGGCATTTGTAAGCTGGGGGTTTTTATTGTTCACGCTTATTAAGCCATTTTTGAAGGTTGAAGGCTCAAACGAATCAGCAAGGGAGCGTGCAAAATTCTTACTGACGGAATATGGAAATTCTTCGGTAGACTATTTTAAAATTTACAAAGACAAACTTTTGTTCTTTTCCGAATTTCATGATGCATTTGTTTCCTATCGCATCGCGAATGGCTTTGCCATAGTGCTGGAAGAACCGGTATGTGCAGAAGAAAATAAACTCGATGTGCTGGAAGAATTTTACCGGCAATGCAACAAGATGGGGTTGAAGACTGCGTTCTACCGCGTAGACGAAAACAGCATTGTTTGGTTCAATCAATTAAGAAAACAAAAATTGCTGATCGGGCAGGAAGCGATACTGGATGCAACCAACTTCAAAACCGAAGGCAAGGATAAAAAATCGTTACGCAACGGGCTAAACAGTTTACAGAAGAAAGGCTTTACTGCCGCTATTCACAGGGCCCCGCTCGCAGACGAATTGATATCGGAATTAAAGAAAATTTCCGATGAATGGTTACACGCGTATGAAAAGGAAGAACAGGTTTTTTCCCAGGGAATGTTCGATGCGAAGGAAATTAAACAGCAGGATGTAATAACGGTTTCCGATGGAGAAGGAAAAATCGTCGCCTTTCTAAACATCATACCCGATTATACTCCGGAAGAATGCACTTATGACCTTATCAGGAAAACGTCTGAAGCGCCGGGTGGTTGCATGGATGCACTGATCATAAAACTGATTGAGTATGCAAAAGAAAATAATTTGCAATACATCAACCTCGGGCTTGTACCGATGATAGGCATATCCGAGCCTGATACTCCGGCGGAGCAGCTTATAAAATTTGCAGGCGAAAAGTTTAAACGTTTCAGGCACTATCATGGTCTCAGAGACTTTAAAGAAAAATATGCAACCATTTGGGAAAATAAGTTTCTTATTTATGAATCCGACTATGACCTGCTGCAGTTACCTGCCGCATTAAATAAAATTATGCAACCCTGATACTTTTGATGAAAAATTATATCCTCTTAATTACATTACTGACAGTAGCTTTAGGCGCAAATGCCCAGGACTTTGAAACCAAAGAATGGACTGCGTCTACGCATAACAAGCCATTGATTTTTTATTTATCAGGTGATGGAGGTTTCAATAAATTTTCGACGGCTGTTTGTGAAGGACTCAATGCACAGGGTTATGACGTGGAAGCCCTGAATTGCCGCTCTTATTTCTGGAATAAAAAAACACCTGACCAGGCGGCTACTGATATGAAGAATTTTTTAACTCGAAAATTAAATGGACGTTCAAACCAACAGGTGGCAATAATCGGTTATTCCTTTGGTGCCGATGTGCTGCCATTTATTTTAAACAGACTTCCTGCTGATTTCAAAAGCAAAATCCAGGTAGCCTGCCTGATGGCTTCTTCAGGCAGCACTGATTTTGAGATTCATTGGTCCGATATCTTTGGAGGTCACAGTAAAAGAAATATGGATGTAGCAACAGAGCTGAATAAAGTAACCGGTGAAAAAATCGTGATCATCAGCGCCAGTGATGACAAGGATCTCGAGCTTAACAGGGTCACTATAAAATACAAATCGGAAGTATTGCCCGGGGGGCATCATTTTGATGGTGATACAGATGAAATTATCCGCGTTATCGTAAATGATATGAATTAAAACGGATGGAGTAATTTTACAAAAGCCTGCATCCCGCATATCAAAACACCATAGTTTTGCATTTTTCTTAAAGTATTACACTACATGAATTTGAAGCTGAAAGAACTGGCTGAACAACTTGAAGGTGAATTCTACTTTGATGACACTATGCGGATATTGTATGCAACAGATGCATCTGCCTATCGCGAAAAACCATTGGCTGTGGCCATTCCCGCTTCTGAAGACGATATAAAAAAACTCATTGCATTCGCCACGGCGAACAACACTTCACTGATACCACGAACTGCGGGCACTTCCCTCGCGGGGCAGGTGGTGGGTAATGGAATTATAGTAGATGTTTCAAAAAAATTTACAAAGATTATCGGGCTGAACGAGCAGGAGCACTGGGTGCGTGTACAACCGGGCGTTATCCGCGATGAACTAAATATGTTTTTAAAGCCTTACGGCTTATTTTTTGGCCCTGAAACTTCTACAGCCAACCGCGCTATGATGGGGGGAATGGTGGGTAATAATTCATGCGGATCTAATTCGATCATCTATCGCAGTACACGCGAGCACCTGTTGGAGGTGAAAGCATTATTAAGCGACGAGACTGAAACAACATTTAAATCATTGAACATTGATGAGTTTCATCAAAAGTGTGAAGGTGATTCACTGGAAGCAAACATCTACAAAACAACAAGGAATTTATTAGGCGACTACAATAACCAGGAAGAGATACGAAAGCAGTTTCCTAAAAAAAGTGTTGAGCGCAGAAATACAGGATACGCCGTAGATGCTTTGCTGGAGTCTGCCCCATTTACTGCAGGTGCAGAAGATTTTAATTTTTGCAAGTTAATAGCAGGTTCAGAAGGTACGCTTGCTTTCATTACAGAAATAAAACTGAATATAGTTCCTCTGCCGCCTAAGGAAACCGGTTTGTTGTGTATTCATTTCAATTCGATCGATGATGCATTGAGAGGAAATGTTATCGCGCTGAAGTATAAGCCCCGTGCAAGTGAATTGATCGATCATTACATATTGGAATGTACCAAGGATAATATCGAGCAAAGCAAAAATCGTTTTTTTGTACAGGGAGATCCTGCGGCAATTTTGGTAGTAGAACTAACTTCATCTACGCATGATGGTATAGTAAAGCTTGCTAATGAATGTGAAACGGAATTGCGCAGTGCAGGATTGGGATATCACTTTCCATTATTGTTTGGCGATGATACCAAAAAAATATGGACCCTCAGGAAAGCGGGACTTGGTTTGCTGGGAAATATTCCTGGCGATGCGAAGGCTGTGCCGGTAATTGAAGATACTGCTGTGGATGCAATGGATTTACCTGCTTACATCGGTGAATTCAATGAGATTTTAAAAAAGTATAATTTACATTCAGTGCATTACGCACATGCCGGTTCCGGTGAAATCCATTTGCGTCCCATCATTAATTTAAAAACGAAAGAAGGAAACCAGCTTTTCAGAACCATCGCCCAGGAAATTGCGACGCTGGTAAAAAAATATAATGGTTCCTTGAGCGGGGAACATGGGGACGGAAGATTGCGCGGGGAGTTTATCAAACAAATGGTTGGCGAAAAAAATTATCAATTATTTAAAAAGATAAAGCAAACCTGGGATCCAAAAAATATTTTTAATCCCAATAAGATTGTTGATACCCCGCCAATGAACACGATGCTCCGGTACACGCCCGGGCAGGAAACACCTGAATTCAAAACAGAGTTTCGCTTTCACAAAATGAATGTGTTGCAGCATGCAGAGCAGTGCAATGGGTCGGGTGACTGCCGCAAAACACATTTATCAGGTGGCACCATGTGTCCCTCGTATATGGCCACAAAGAATGAAAAAGATACTACGCGTGCCAGAGCCAATATACTCCGGGAATTTCTTACCAACTCAAACAAGACCAATCGCTTTAATCACAAAGAGATCTATGAAGTGATGGATCTGTGCCTGAGTTGCAAGGGTTGTAAATCCGAATGCCCTTCCAATGTAGATGTGGCAAAACTGAAAGCGGAATTTTTACAGCACTACTACGATGCCAATGGCGTACCATTTCGTACAAAGCTCATTGCCAATTTTGTTGCTTCAGCAAAACTCGGCTCGATTATGCCCGGCGTCTATAATTTTTTCGTAAAAAATGGAGTTACGGGAAGTATCATCAAGAAAATTTCAGGCTTTGCAGTAAAACGTTCCATGCCTTCGTTGTATAAGACTACATTGAGGAAATGGTATGAGAAACACAAGTCGCTAAAGTCGTCGGACGTAAAACGCCGGACGACAGCCAACATAACGAACACTATCGAACCGTCTGACGTTTTACATCCGACGGGCCAGAATAAGGTTTATCTCTTCTGCGATGAGTTCACCAACTACAACGACACAGCTATCGGCATCAAATTAATTTTGCTATTGGAAAAATTGGGATATGAAGTAATCATACCGGATCATACAGAAAGCGGGCGCGCCTGGCTTTCCAAGGGTTTGCTCAGAAAGGCAAAAAAGATTGCCAATAAAAACGTGGAGATGCTACATCCGCTGGTAACTGATTCAACACCCCTGATAGGTATTGAACCGAGTGCTATACTCACTTTCAGAGATGAGTATATTGATCTTGCTTATGAGGAAAATTTTGAGGCGGCAAAGTCTCTTTCCAAAAATGTTTTCATCATAGATGAATTTATTGCAAAAGAAATTGAAAAAGGAAACATCAGCCCGGAACTGTTTACAAAAGAAGAACGACTCATAAAATTGCACGGACATTGCCAGCAGAAAGCATTGTCTTCGGTTGCCCCTTCGGTAAAATTCTTATCGCTTCCCGAAAATTACAAAGTAGAAGTAATTCCTTCCGGTTGCTGTGGTATGGCCGGATCATTTGGCTATGAAAAGGAGCATTATGATCTTTCGATGAAGATCGGTGAGTTGGTTTTATTACCTGCCGTTCGTGATTCCGCAGAGGATGTGATCATTGCAGCACCAGGCACCAGCTGCCGTCATCAAATCAAAGATGGCACCGGCAAAAGGGCATTGCACCCGGTCGAAATATTGTATGATGCATTGGTCGAAAAATGAAATTAAGATAACGGGTATTCGAAAAATTCGTCAGATATTAACAATACCCGTTCCGTCTTCTATTGAATCAATATAAACCGTAAAAGGAAGTTTCATTTTATGTTCATATAAAGGTTTTATTTCTCCGATCAGCTTATCTATCTCTGATTCTTTTACCAGGTTAATAACACAGCCCCCAAACCCACCACCCATCATCCTGGCGCCAATTACAGCATCATTTTTTCTCACAGCATCAACAAGGAAATCCAGTTCGTCACAACTCACTCCATACATTTTGCTGAGCCCGTCATGGGTTGCGAACATTTTTTTACCTAAAGCTACAATATCTCCACTCTGCAAATTTCCACAGGCATCCTGCAGCCGTTGAATCTCCTGCACTATAAACCTTGCTCTTTTATCAATAAGCTGGTTCTTTGGCAAAACGTATTTGTCCAGCATCTCTTCCGTTACGTCTCTGAGCGAATTGACATCGGCATGGTACTCCTTTACCCACTCCACAGCCTGTGCGCATTCTTTACGCCGCGTGTTGTATTCAGAAGATGCAAGCGAATGTTTCACATTAGTATCAAACAGTACCACTTTGATTCCATCCAGTTTAAAGGGTACATATTCATATTCAAGCGAACGGCAATCTAATTTTATTACATTATCCTTTCGGCCCATCATAGATGCAAACATGTCCATGATTCCGCACATCAGGCCCGGGTATTCATGCTCGGCTTTCTGAGCCATTTTTACCATCGTAATCTTATCCAGACCGGATTGCAACAATTCGTTCAATGCAAATATCGTTGCACATTCAACGGCTGCAGAAGAAGAAAGTCCTGCACCGACCGGCACATTGCTGCTAAGCATAGCATTAAATCCCTTCACCGGAATCCCGGCTTTTATTAATTGTGCAACCGGGCCTAAAATATAATTTGGCCAGCTGACATCCTTTACCGGAGCAAGTTCATCAAGTGAAATAGAAAATTTTTTATCCCAATCTTCTGCTACCAAATGAATTTCCTTATCATCTCTCAACGACAGGGCGATATAGGCCGCTTTATCAATAGCCGCAGGTAATACAAAACCGTCATTATAATCAGTATGCTCTCCGATAATATTGATCCGCCCCGGAGACCGGACAATTAAAGGTTTTGCATTAAAAACGGCCTCGAATTTTTTAGAAAGATATTCAGGGATATTTTTTTTACTTTTCATCTTATATTATTGAATATAACGTCAAGGCCTATACGAAGATGGTTAATAAATGTATTCATTAATTACCGCCTGACGGAGCAATTGAATAAAGTTTCTCATTGACCTCCTTTAGTTTATCAACCGGCATTTTTATCTCTTTCCTGTCATAGGTCATAAAGCCATTCACTTCCGTTTCCACATCGGTTGTCTGTGTATATACTGCGGCTGATAATCCTTTCTCCACGAATTCTGCCAACCTGTCCACCATGGAAGAATATCTTTTGAAAAGGTCATCAGTACTCTTCAGATTGCGATATCCCCAATTCTTTTGTTCCCATGTGTGCCCGTTGACAGGATAACCGAGGCCACCGAACTCTCCGAGCACCAGTGCCTGCCTGGATCCAAACAGTTCCGGCTTAGGCATTGCCGGATCCGGATAATTGTGGATATCCATAATATCACCAACCCCATAAAAGTTTCCACCACTGGCACTGTTAACCAGCCGGAACGGATCTTTTTCTTTGGTCCATTTAGTTATATCTGCCGTTTTAAATTGCCCCCACCCTTCATTGAAAGGTATCCAAACCACAATGCAGGGATGATTATATAAGGCATCGATAATTGCATTCCACTCTTTACGATAGTACCCTTCGCTTTCTGCGGTACGGTCTTTATCACTCTCATCTTCAATTATACCCGGATCAGGATTCCATCCATTGCCCAGATCACCGCTGGGCATATCCTGCCATACCAACATACCCAACTTATCACAATCGTAATACCACCTTTCAGGTTCCACCTTTACATGCTTGCGAATCATATTAAAGCCCATCTGTTTCAATGTTGTGATGTCAAACATCGTAGCCGCATCTGTAGGCGCAGTATACAAGCCGTCTGGCCACCATCCCTGGTCAAGCGGACCGAATTCAAATAAAAACTTATTGTTGAGCATGATTCTTTTAATTCCATTGGCATCAGGTTCTACGGAAATTTTTCTCATCGCAAAATAACTCCTGACTTCGTCCGTCTTTTTTCGATTATGCATTACCGCTATTACAAGGTTATATAAAAAAGGATGATCCGGACTCCACAAGTCAGGGTCGGGTATGATAAGATCCAAAGAAGTATCAGTCGTATTTTTTTCAGCAACTTTCGCATCTCCTTTCCATGCGGAAATATCAAGTATATCACCCGGTTGAAAATTTTTCAGCGATATATTGAGATGAAGAACATTATGATCAATATCAGGCACTTGCTTAAAATGATCAACATAACTATCTCCGACAGTTTCTATCCAAACAGTTTGCCAGATGCCCGTTACTGAAGTGTACCAGATATGCTCAGGATGCGTAACCTGCTTACCACGCGGCTGCGGGCCGTCATCCGTAGGATCCCATACCCTCACGGCTACTGTTTGCTTCTTTCCTTTTTTGAGATCATCGGTGATGTCGAGTGTGAATGGGTCATAGCCTCCCTCATGCCGGCCAACATTCTTTCCATTAACATATATATCACTTCGCCAGTCTACAGCGCCAAAATGTAGCAACACTCTTTTATTTTTCCTGGTACCTGAAATACTAAAAGTTCTTTCGTACCAGAGTACACTGTCCTTGCCCACTGATTTCCCAACACCGGATAAAGCAGACTCAACTGCAAAGGGAACTAAAATATTCCCATCGAACGATGAGGGAATTTTTTCATCATCGGTATTGGGTAAAATAGTATACTGCCAAAGGCCATTTAAGTTTTGCCAGTTGTCTCTTACCATTTGCGGACGCGGGTATTCGGGCAACACATTATTTGGATCAACACTATCGGCCCAAACCGTCTTGATTTTATCCGAAATCATGTGCCAGTTGCCACTTTGCGCATGCAAGGCTATTCCGATTAAAACGCAGGAAGATAAAAAGAAAAGAATTTTCATGATGGTGATTTGAAATCAGGAATTAGTAAATAATAAATACATTGAAATAAAGATATTATATTTCAAATGTTTATTGAAAATGAATTATGCGGAGGTCGCTACTACCTGTAAAACCGCCAACATAAAAGTAGTGACTATACCAATTGTGCAGAAACCTTCTCTTCACTTGAAGTATAAATAAACCAAACAAGCGAAAACAGGATAAAGTTAATATGATCATCCAGCGAAAACAATTTTTCGTCAACATGCAGCTTGCATGAAAGTAGCGACGAAGAAGAACCGGCCTTATAAATATATATTTCTTTAAGATCGTCGACACGATATTTGTATAGCGACTCTTCCATTTCTATAGTACCGGCATTATTGGAAAAGGTGGTATCCTTGAGGCTTGCCAAAGGAACACTATACTCATTTACCAGGGTGGTTACGGGCTTATTTTTAATAACTTCATTATAAATCAGAAAAACCCTTCGGATGTTAAAGCAGTTTATCCTGAAAGCATTGGCGTCCGTGTCCAGCTTACTTTGTGCTACAATCTCGTTATTCTCAAAAAGCGTAAATTCCGGGTGGGGATGATAAGTCGTAAATCTTAACTCCATAAAAAAAATTTGGAGGCTCAAAGTACAGAAGTTTTGCCTTTAAAAAATATGATCCACACCTTTAAATTTTTTATTAGGGATAAATCAACAAAATGTTCAAAAAATGTACTATCATTTAATTTTTAATTGATTGTTTTCAAATAAATATTCGTATATCCTCCGGCTTTAGGGATTAAGAATAAATACCCCGTCAACGCAGATATTCGCTTTCCAAAAGTTTCACTAAAATACAATTCCGGGTGTGGCTTTTCAGACTAAAGAACCGCCGGTTTCAGCAATATTACTCGCTGGGATGGCGGTAATTAAACTTGAGGATGATAAACAAAAGGCTACATCAAAATTTTGGCCGGGAAGCAGTAAACTTGTAATTAAAAAGATTTGAACCTCTCAAAGGCTGCTTTATCCAAAGCCTCCCTGTCATCAGGATGTGCAATGTCAATTAAGGCCTTTGCCCGCTGACGTAAATTTTTACCCCACAAGTATGCCACGCCGTATTCCGTTACCACATAGTGCACGTGGGCCCTCGTAGTAACTACGCCGGCACCGGGTTTCAGGAAAGGCACGATACGCGGAATGTTTTTGTTTGTTCGCGACGGAAGGGCAATGATCGGCTTTCCGCCCTCGCTCACTGCCGCACCACGCATAAAATCCATTTGACCACCCACACCGGAAAATTGATAGGTACCGATCGAATCGCTGCACACCTGTCCGGTAAGATCAATTTCAACGCCACTATTAATAGCCACTACTTTATCATTTCTGCGAATGATATGCGGATCGTTGACATAGTCCACATCAAGAAAAGCAATCGCGGGATTGTCATTCACGAAATCGTAGAGGTTCTTTGAACCCAAAGCAAATGACGAAACAGTTTTATTAGGATGGATCTTTTTGTATTTGTTATTAATAATTCCTTTTTCGTATAAAGGGATAATGCCGTCCGAAAACATTTCTGTATGCACACCGAGATCTTTGTGATTACCCAGGCATTTCAACACTGCATCCGGAATGGCACCAATGCCCATCTGCATGGTAGACCTGTCTTCTATCAACTCTGCCACATATGCTCCGATCCTTTGCGCTTCCGGGCCGGATTTTTCTTCAAAATTGGCAGTATGTAATTGATCTTCGCAATACACCATCGCAGCGAAACGGCTCACATGAATCATCCCATCCCCATGAGTTCTTGGTGCGTTAGGATTTACCTGCGCAATAATATATTTTGCCGTATTCACCGCGCTGCGGGCAATATCTACCGATACTCCCAAAGAGCAATAACCGTGTATATCAGGAGTAGATACCTGCACTAATGCCACATCAATTGGTAACACCTTATGTTTGAATAGTTCCGGTATCTCGCTTAAAAAAACCGGCACATAATCCGCATGACCCTCATTTACAGCCTTGCGGATCGGGGCTGAAACAAAAAGAGAATTGATTTTAAAATTATCTTTAAATTCTTCTTTATCTATATACACATCACCGTATAAGGTTATAGAAACAACTTCTACATTTTTAAGCCTATAGGCCTCTTCAGCCAGGTGTTTCAGGAGAAAAGTGGGAGTCTGGGCGCTGCCATGTACAAAGAGCCTTTGATTGGATTGAATAATTGACAGGGCTTCCTTCGGGCTAACGTATTTTACTTCGGAATTCATTTATTAAATTTTCCGCTAAACTATTAAACCACTACTTTAAAAGTATGACAACAGTCAGTTGAAAAGTTGAAATGTACCAGCTATTTTAATTTGGAAATGATAAAATAATATTTTTTTATAATGATAATTTAACAAGGGCACAAGGTCTTCACTACAAAAAATTACTTTTGAATAAGTTATCACTGCGTTAATTAGAAAATTATGATTGCAAAAAAATCGCGACTTGCTCTTATACTACTGCTTTTTATTGTAAGTACAACCAAAGCACAAACGGAAACGAATTACCTGGTAAATGAACCAGTCGACATAAGTCCGGACTTCAGAAATTTTACCAACACTTATTTCATTGCTGACAGCCTTACCTCTTTTGATCCCGAAACGGTATCAGGCACTTTGGAATGGCAACGCAATCGTTATTCCCGGCGCATGGCTTTTGATAATGAACTGGCCACACTCGGACCTGCTAAACACATTGTATTTCCCGAAACGGAATATGCGCAGAATCCGGTTCTTCCCTTCAGCATTCAATTCATTTCTCCAGGAGCTTTTCGCATACGCATGAGTACAGGTTTGGTTACGCACCAGGATTTGGACACACTCATGTTTGCAAAGCAACCGGTGACTGATACCAAATCATGGAAGTATACAAAAACTAAAGACGGTTATCTTTATACGAGCAGTGCAGGTTCAGTGCTCATCACACCTTATCCATGGCATATTGAAGTTCGTGACAATACTGGTAAATTGCTTACTTCTACGGACAATACAGTAGACAACAGTACCACATTTACTCCTGTTGTACCATTTTCTTTTGTGCAGCGTGCATCTGATCTTTCGAGAAGTGTTGCCGCTTCATGGACACTATCTCCCGGCGAAAAGATTTTTGGTTGTGGCGAAAGTTTTACCCGGTTGGATAAACGTGGGCAAAAAATTGTTTTATGGACCGATGATGCCAATGGTGTCCAAAATCCGGGCATGTATAAACCCATTCCGTTTTTCATGAGCAGCCGGGGTTATGGAATGTTTATGCATACATCATCGCCCATCACGTGCGATTTTGGCGCTTCATTCAACGCAGTAAATACGCTGATGATCGGCGATGATTATCTCGATTTATTTGTATTTATTGGCACACCCAAAGAAATTTTAAATGAATACACGAATGTTACAGGAAAATCTCCCATGCCACCCTTATGGAGTTTTGGCTTTTGGATGAGCAGGATATCTTATTCATCGGAGGCACAAGTAAGGGATGTAGCTGCAAAGCTTCGCCAATATAAGATTCCGGCAGATGTGATTCATTTGGATGTGGGATGGTTTGAAACCGACTGGAGAACTGATTATAAATTTTCAACAACCCGCTTTCAGGATCCGGCAAAGATGATCAGTGATTTGAAAGATCAGGGGTTTCATATTTCCCTCTGGCAGCTTCCCTACTTTGTTCCAAAGAACAGGTTATTTCCTGAAATAGTCGAAAAGGGTTTGTATGTAAAAGATGCAAAGGGAAACTTGCCTTATGAAGATGCGATCCTTGACTTCTCTAATCCTGCAACGGTAAAATGGTACCAGGCTCAACTGGATACTTTATTAAAAATGGGTGTTGGTGCTATTAAAGTTGATTTCGGCGAGGCCGCACCGGAATCCGGATTGTATGCTTCCGGACGTACTGGTTTTTATGAACATAATTTATATCCTTTAAGATATAACAAAGCTGCGGCAGATATTACCAGGGAGGAAACAGGCAATAATATTATTTGGGCAAGATCCGCATGGGCCGGAAGTCAGCGCTATCCGCTGCATTGGGGAGGCGACGCTGCCAACACATCTAATGCCATGCTCGCCACCTTGCGGGGTGGATTATCATTCGGACTTTCAGGATTTTCATTCTGGAGTCACGACATTGGTGGTTTTGTACAGAGAACGGGTGAAGACCTTTATAAAAGATGGGCTGCGTTTGGATTTTTGAGTTCACATACGCGTAGCCATGGTCAGCCACCGAAAGAACCCTGGACATACAGCAAATCATTTTTGGAAACATTCCGAAATATTGATGATATGCGCTATGAACTGATGCCTTACATTTATGCGCAGGCGAAAGATTGCAGTGACCGGGGATTGCCGATGGTAAGAACCTTATTTACCGAATTCCCCGATGATGCAGGTTCATGGCTGGTTGAAGATGAATATATGTTTGGCTCGCAAATGTTGGTAGCGCCTTTGTTCCAGGATAGTATTTATGAAAGAGACGTATATCTGCCGGCAGGCAAATGGATCGATTATCAAAGTGGCGAAGTATATAACGGAGGATGGCATCACTTTGCTGCAGGTATTATACCGGCAATTATTTTGGTAAGAGACGGATCGATCATTCCTCATGCGAAACTCGCACAAACTACCATGAACATCGATTGGAATAAAATAGAGTTATCAGTTTATTCTACGACAAGTTCTGCGACAGGATATATTTATCGTCCGGGAGACAATGATCTGAATGAGATAAAAATTAGTTCGGCGAATGGAAAGATGAAGTTGCTAAATGATCCTTATGATAAAAAGGTGGAGTGGACGATTAAATCAGGTATCAAAAAATAATTGTGCTCATTTTAAAAATCAAACGATCAGTCCTTCTGCAAAACCGGGCTTTGAGCTATAACAATGCCGGAAACATTTTTCTGTACGATAGCAGGAATACCTTCTTTTAGTTGTGGTGTAACATGAAACAAGTATATTCCTTTCACATCATCTAAATAAAATGCCGGCCGATTATCTTCGTTTTCAAAATGAAACTCAACGTCGGAAAGCTCAATATTGTTCACATGACGGATAAACATTCCATAAGCGGGGTTTTCACCAAACATCCCCGGCTCGGGATAACCCTTTTCTTTTTCCGGAATGGAATCTGAAAGCAATTTGTTTCCTCCACCCTGGAAATACATTTTGATATTACTCAACGTAATATCATCTACGTCATGACCAGGAATGCCTGTAATCGTGCAGGCATATTTACTTGCCGAGTTATAGGAAACAATGTTACTAATGATAACCCGTCTTATACTTCCGACAGGTATATTTTCCGGCCCACGCATACGTGCGCCTAATCGAATAAAGATGGGATCACTCACCACATCACGCATGGTAATATTGTTGATGGTCACATCCTCCAGCAAGGCCCCATCAACGCTTTCCAAAGCCAGGCCATGACAATAATCAAATACACAATTAGAGATCGTAATATTTTTAAACCCACCATTAGATTCTGTTCCAAATTTTATTCTGCCTGTCGGCGAATAATGATATCGTGAAGCATCGTTTCGCTGATAGGTTCCGTCGAGGAAAGTTCCTTCATCAAAACCACTTACCTCGCAATTAGTGATCGTTACATTTTCTGTTGATCTTGAATAGCCAAGAGCATAAGAGCTTTTTAAACAAATACCATCATCATGAGGTGAGTTTACGAAACAGTTGGAGACATGCACATCGTGACAACAATCAATATCTACTCCATCCCGGTTGGTATCAAACTTTACATTGTCGAGCGTAAAGTTGTCAACGCCTGTGGCAAGGATGGCAAACCAGCCTCCATGTAAAATGGAAATATCTTTTATAATAACATTGCGACATCTTACCAAACCAATGGCTTTATTGGCGCTTTGTTTAGTGCCTCTTGCTTCGTTGTGATAAAGATTTTCCCCATTGATCAAACCTTGTCCAACAATGGCAATATCATGAATACTGTCGCCCCATATTAAGCTATTATGCCAATGCCTGTGACCGTAATCTTCATATTCATTCTGCGGACCGGGCTCGGCTTCATCGTAACCATTCGCCGCATTTACCTTTGCCGCAGTAATCGTTGCACCCTGGTCAAGGTACAAAGTAATGTAGTTCCTTAAATGGACAGAACCTGTGAGGTAATCACCTGCGGGAAAATAGACGGTGCCGCCACCGACCTTTGCCGCCGCATCAATGGCTTTATTAATAGCTTTTACATCAAGGGCTTTCCCATCCCCTTTTGCACCAAAATTTTTTACGTCGAAAAAAATATATGACTTTTGAGCCGATAGCTCAAAAGTCATACAACTTAGGATCAGCATTACCATCATTTTTATCTTCATATCGTGTTATTTATTCTTTCCTTTTTCCATGGTGTCAATCCTGTTAATACAGTTCATCAGCGCCCGAAAATTATGATAAGATCCTTTCCAGATTTGAGCCTTCAATCGTGTTTTATATTCCGGTGAGGTATCAAGACCTTCTTCATACCAATCGCCGTGTTGATGATCGATTAAATACGTCTGTACATATTGCCATTGCTTGAAAAACTTTTGGCGATAGTGCATTGTATCACTTGGATACATGTAAGAAAACATCAATAAAGTGTTCAATGCTTCTGCCTGCGCCCACCAGTTTTTACCAGTATAAGTTATGGTCAGCCCCGGTTTATTTTTAAAATAATAGCCTTCGTCATAAAATCCGCCGTTTTTACTATCCCATCCGTTTCGCAATGCCTGGTCTACCATCTTCTTGCCAATCATTAATGTTCTCGCATCAGGCTTGCCATACAATTCTTCCGAAGCCTCCTGCATTAAATAAGCAGTTTCTACATCATGTCCAAATGAAACATGATCGATGTAATGATTCTTTTTAATAACAGAATCGGGTGAATTCTGATAGGATATTGGTTTCCAGTCGTAGGTAAAATACATCTGCAGATAGCCTTTGGGAGTAACAATTTTATCACGAATTAACTCAAGCATTTCTTTCAATCGGGCTTTCACCAACGGGTTAGGCCATACTTTATATAATTCTGATAGCGCTTCCAAAATATGAATAGAGCTGTTTTGGTCTTTATATCCGAGGTCTGAGGTACTCGGTACGTCCTTTGTTCTTATTACGTGCGAGCCATCCCGATTGAGATGTTGGTAATAACCCTTATAAACAGGATCGTGACTATATTTCTCCAGCCATAGAAAAGCTTCCTTCGCCAAATTCAATGCGGCAGTATCGTGCGAACATTCATAATATGCACTCAAACCATAGATGGCAAAGGCATTCCCGTAAGCTTCTTTGATCTTGCTTTTCGGGGTACCGTCCCGTGAAACCAAATTATAAAATCCGCCATATTCTTTATCCCACATTTTATCTCTCAAAAAATAAAATCCATGCCGCGACATAGGGATATATGAAGTATCGTGGTAAAACATCGCGGCCTTTGCCGTTGACCAAGTATGTCTTGCCTGCGTTACAATCATTTTATCCTGGTCACCCACTGGCCGGAAGTCATAAGAAAATGAACTTAAATAACCACCATAAGTCGTATCGATATTCCGGGGATAATAAACATCCATCAAGCCCTGTTTGGCAGCATATTGCATCTGTGATTCTATTGAGTCGAGATTGGTCGTTTGGGCAAATGACGAATTTGCAATTAGAGCAAATATTGCGGTGAATAATGGTTTCATAATTCAATATTTTCTGAACCACTAAGAAACAAAGGCACAAAGATCTATATGAGATACTTCGTGTTCTCGTGCCTTTGTGGTTCGAATAATAATTCTATAGAATAATCCTTTTAATTCCATCTTTTATTAAAGGCACATGAAAATTGATTAAAAAACCAAGATGTTTTCCTGTCAACTTCAAGTAACTTAAAATCTGAGCTTCCCAAACCGGATGATAATTCTCTTGCGCCTTCAGCTCAACAATGATTGAATCTTCAACCAATAAATCAAGCCGCAAGCCACTTTCAATTTCAATAGTTTCATATAAAATAGGAACCTCCTTTTGCTGCAGATAATTCAATTTTCTTATAAATAACTCGTAACAAAAGCATTTCGCATAGACACTTTCCAGCAAACCCGGCCCCAATTGCTTGTGGATCTTAAAAGCAATATTTACAATTTGAGTGGCAATAAATTCTTCTTGCTCTGAAAGTTTTTGATACATCATATATTTTTTTAAACCACTAAGGCACAAGGACACAAAGGAAACACCAAGCGAAACCTCCTTCGTGACTTAGTGCCTTCGTGGTTCACTTTAAATTTCATTAATTGCTATTCAGCATTCTTTTTTAAACCACTAAGGCACAAGGACACAAAGAAAACACCAAGCAAAACCTCCCTCGTGACTTAGTGCCTTCGTGGTTCACTTTAAATTTCATTAATTGTTATTCAGCATTCTTTTTTAAACCACTAAAGCACAATGACACAAAGAAAATACGAAGCAAAAACTCCCTCGTGACTTAGCGCCTTCGTGGTTCATACTTAAATATCATTATACGGCTATTTTAAATTTCATTAATTGCTATTCAGCATTCTTTTTTAAACCACTAAGGCACAAGGACACAAAGAAAATACGAAGCAAAAACTCCCTCGTGACTTAGTGCCTTCGTGGTTCACTTTAAATTTCATTAATTGTTATTCAGTATTCCTTTTTAAACCACTAAAGCACAATGACACAAAGAAAATACGAAGCAAAAACTCCCTCGTGACTTAGCGCCTTCGTGGTTCACTTTAAATTTCATTAATTGTTATTCAGCATTCTTTTTTAAACCACGAAGGCACAAGGACACAAAGGAAACACCAAGCAAAACCTCCCTCGTGACTTAGTGCCTTCGTGGTTCTGAATTCAAAACCTTATTCGCAGCTAACACCAAAAACAAATAATCTGTGGTACCGCCCCCCAACACATATTCTCCCTGTTGCCAGAAATACGGCCACTTTGCCAACTCGGGAAAGTCAGGGCGGATCAAGGCGGTGCCGGATGCAATGCCGCCGGGAATATAAGACCAGTCTGCGCGATTAAATCCATACGCAGGAATCATAGAATGGGCACCAACTCCTGAAGCAAACGACGCCGTATTACTTCCGGGATGGCAACCCAAAATAAAATTCAACGCGGCCAGCATATAATCATCGGTTACAATTTTCGGAAATGCCGCATGCAAAAAATATTGCTTGTAACCAAAATGCTGAATGTCCCAACCGGCGCCCCAGATATTTGGTTTATATGGAACTTCGTATGGCGTCTCCTTTGACTGCGATTGAATATTTGCAAACAAAGATTTCACCGCCTCTGTCACCGTGCTGGTCAATGATGCATCATTGATCATCGGTAACACGCGTCCCACCATCCAACCGTAATTATTGATTTGCCTGGCAATGACATCTTTGTTGGCTATTAAAAAATCGGCATACTTTTTTTCTTTTGTAGAAATGTATAATTCCGTTGCCAGTTCAATCCTTTGCCCGGGATATTTCTCTTTCGTGTTATCCCAAACCTGCTGCGCAATATTGATACAATCGTTTGCCAGGGTATCATTAAAACCTTTCATTACACGATATGCAGCAGCCAGGGCACCCGCAACTTCCAGGCTTCGTCCCGGGTTGTCTTCGGTAAAAACCCAGCGATCATCCGGCGAATTGGGCAAACCAACTTCACTTGTTCTATCTTTTGGATTTATATCATTGTAGAATTTATTGTCCGTAATGTTTGTCGCATCACCCAATGTTGTATACTGCCGTAGCGTTGGTTCAATAATGCCCCGGTAAAACCTTCCCAGGCTTTTATAGCCGCCAACAATAGAAAGCAAGCCATGTTCTATTTGTTGCAACACATCCGGCTTGCCGTCGGGTTGCTGAATTTCCACAACGTGCGTGTGTTGATCAATACCTGTATTATCATAGTTTACATGAAATGTTTCATAAGCTAATGTAAGTCCATATACCGTCTCCGCCTGCGATTCCACACGAAGATCAAAATCGCCCGCATCATGCCAGCCTCCTGCATTTAAGCCGGGAACTGTTTCGCCACTTTTATATTTGGTAAGAGTGGAAGGTCCTTGTATATATCCATCAAAATGATCGGAATCGGTTGGCGCCATTCGGGCATCATCCATATGGCACCATCCGTGCCATACGCGATACTTATCATTCACACGCATATGACACATTTGCGCCGGTAAAAAATATTCGAGAGTTGGCTGCCACACATTTTCGGCATAAACGCTGTCGCCTATTTGAAAAACATTAGTGGTATCATCTCCATATTTTACCACGTACATCCCCGGCCTTTTTATTTGAGAAAAATCAAACTGCAAATAATGATAGCGCAAAAAATTACCCCAATCTTTGGGCATCGCCTGCATCATTGTAGTAAAGCCACCATCTTCATTTACCCGCAATAGTGCCGCATTTATTTTTCTTTTATCATGCGCATCCAATTCAATTACGGCAATCTTTTGTTGTGCCGGGTGATACCCAACCTGCGACACCTGCACAACAGGCGGTGACATCCAACCATCAATTGCATGTGGTATTATCAGCCACTCGATCGCTCCTTTTATTTTTCCTTTTTTTACTAATGAACGAACTACAAACCAGCCATTGTTTACTTTACCTCTGCCATCAATTAATTCAAGTTGATTACCATTTAAATTTTCGATGATCATTCTTTGTTTATCGCTTTCGGGAGCCACTACCAGTTTATGGCCCGTCGCCATTGGCTTTACCTGCGTTTCTCCGTTTTTATCAATATAATTTTGAGTGTTTGCCTGTCTTGGAAAAATGCCAAAAGCATTATCCATATAGTAACTTTTCCCAAATAATGAACCGGGAAAAAGTTCAAAGTTGAAGCCAACTTTATTCCACCATTCGTCTGGCAGCGCGCTGTCGAGATCTACGATGATCTTAAATCCTTTACCGGCAGGCATCACCTTTACGGTGTAGCCGAATTTTAAATCAGGATAAATAATAGGGTTAAAGCCTTTGCGATCCATCTCTTCGTTGGGATATTGCATGTGCACGCTGATGGTTTGCGTTTGCTTATCAACACTATGCTCGCCAACTTTTGGGATAGGCGACCACTGCCCCGGTGTTGCGTCTAATCTTAAATCACCATTGGTGGCAACACGAATACCGTTTTGAATGACACCCACTCCGCCCTGGTGACCTTCCGGGTAAAAATCCTGGGCGAGCATCACATTAACTCCCTGGTATTCCAAATAATTTTTTTCATTCAAATGCATTCGGAATTGTGCATGGAGTTGTTGTATGCTGATAAGAAAAATTAAAACAATGGGACTTTTTTTCATTCTATTCATTTTTTATAAATCATCATGTCATAACCTTTTCAACCACAAAGACACGAAGGCACAAAGTTTTCAATTCAGCTTCTTCGTGTCTTAGTGACTTTGTGGTTTTATGGTTTTATGAAAAACTATTCATTCTTCTTCTTTACATCATCAAGCGTTAATGTTTGCGGGCGATCATACACTTCCTTTACCTGTTCTTTTGTATTGTGGCTATAAATCCAATCTGCCCATTCCAAAAAATAGCACCATTTAGGCTGTGCATTTAATATAATCGAGTTGGGCAACTCACCGCATTCTGTTAATGCAATCAATTTTCCCTTTGCCAAAGAAAGCAGTTCATTGTAATCTTTTTGTTCGTAATCGTTATGATACACATCGGCGCCTAATATGTCTACATAATTGGCACCAGGATAAAAATCTTTATACGCATAAGCTTCATCACCGGGAATGTCTCTCGGGCCGTTGGCACCCCAGACCCACAATAAATTATTCAAATGAAAATGATTTACATACCGGTCGTACATCATCTTCCACAATTTTTGAATGCCATCTTTCCCTTTTTTATTTCCCCACCAAAACCACACGCCATTCATTTCATGATACGGGCGCCAAAGCACCGGCACGTGTGCACTATCCAACTCTTCCAGGTAACCGGCAACTTTGTCAATCTGGGCCAGCCATCTTTTATATAGTTCAGTCCCCGGCGTTGTAAGTTCTTTCCATTGCGCATCTGTAAGCTTTGCCTGGATGCTCTCTTTCCAGCCATAAGGCGGATCATCGATTGGCCTTCCCTGGTGCCACATCAGCGCAATGATATACCCTTGCTTATATTTTTCAATTGCGTTATCGACCACCTGCTGACCACGATCCTGCGTGCCCCACCAGATAAAATCATTTCCCCAAACCGCCGGATACTTTCCCGTGATCGCTTTTACTGTATCGAGAAATCGGTCTCCTCCATGTTGGCCACTTAAAATGTATTTACCATTGATACTATACAAATAATTTAATAATTGCTTTGCCTCCGGGGTAGCATGTTTATTCACCGGAGCAAATGACTGGGCAAAAATTAACGATGAAGCAAAAAATGCAATCGCAAGAACAAATATTTTTCTCATATCTTTTTGGGAGGGTTTTTATAAAAACAATATGACAAGTTAAGTAATCTCTTATGTGCAGTAATGCTAAGTTGAAAAAAAATCATAGCAAATGGATAAATAATCACCAGTTTAATTGTATAATCTACATTTATAGATTGTTATCAAAATAAAAAAAGTAGATTCGTTTCCTGAAAAGTTCGATTGCGTGTAAAAACTTTGATTTTCACTATTCACTTTCCCGAAAATTGTGATGACATTTATAAAGCACATATTTCTTACCGCAGTATTTGTTGTTATTTTTTCTTCGAAAAATTTTTCTCAAACAACTTATCAATATCCCTTTCAAAATCCCAACCTGGATATTGAAAAAAGAATCGACAACATTATTTCGCTCCTCACTTTAGATGAAAAGGTCTCATGCCTTAGCACCAACCCCTCTGTTCCAAGGTTAGGGATAAACGGATGCGGACACATCGAAGGATTGCACGGCGTGGCACTGGGAGGACCTGGAGGTTGGGGAAGGCGAAAACTGGTGACGACTACTATGTTTCCACAATCATATGGCCTGGCTGAAACGTGGGATACCGCATTGATCAGGAGAGTTGCAGAAGAAGAAGCATACGAAGCACGATATATTTTTCAATCGGAGAAATATCATACCGGCGCGTTAGTAATTCGTGCGCCTAATGCAGACCTGGGACGCGATCCGCGATGGGGAAGAACAGAAGAATGCTACGGTGAAGACCCGTTCTTCAACGGCTGCATGGTACAAGCTTATGTAAAAGGGTTGCAGGGAAACGATAAAAAATATTGGATGACGGCATCGCTGATGAAACATTTTTTAGCCAACAGCAACGAAAACGGGCGAGACAGCACTTCGTCCGATTTTGATGAGCGTTTATTTCGCGAATATTATTCAGTCCCGTTCAGGATGGGAATAGAAGCAGGAAGCAGGGCATTTATGGCATCGTACAATAGTTACAATGGTATTCCGATGATGGTGAACCCGGTTTTAAAAAACATTGCCATCAATGAATGGAAGCAAAACGGAATCATCTGCACAGACGGAGGCGCATTGAGATTACTTTGGAAAGCCCATAAATATTATCCGGATAGTGCCTGGGCAGCCGCTGCTGCTGTAAAGGCGGGTATCAACCAGTTTCTCGACAGGTTCAAGGGACCGATAGATGTTGCATTGAAAGAAGGTTTACTGAATGAAAAAGATATTGATAAAGTAATCAGGGGAGATTTTCGCGTAATGATAAAGCTTGGATTACTTGATCCACCCTCAATGGTTCCGTATGCCCCGATAAAAGAAGGTGAGGAACCCTGGCTGATGCAAAAGACGAAAGACTTTGTAAGAGAAGTGACGAGAAAGTCAGTTGTGTTGCTGAAAAACGAAAACCATTTCTTACCGCTTGATAAAACAAAGATTACATCTATCGGCATCATCGGGCCCTATGCCAACCAGGTTTTGCTCGATTGGTACAGCGGCACGCCGCCGTACAGTGTTTCCTTATTGGAAGGAATAAAAAATAAATTGGGGAATAACGTTAATGTGCAATGGACATCAGGATATGATGCAGACAGCGTTACAAACATTGCAAGCCATTCGGATTACGTGATAATGGCCGTTGGCAATCATCCCTGGTGCAATGCACCGTGGGCACAATGCCCGGTGCCAAGCGACGGACGTGAGGCGGTAGACCGTAAGACCATTTATCTTGAACAGGAAGACCTGGTAAAAAAAGTATTTCGCATCAATCCTAACACCGTTGTTGTGCTGATTGCAAACTTTCCTTATGCCATTACATGGACTGATCATAACATGCCTGCTATTCTGCAGGTTACACACTGCAGCGAAGAATTAGGTAACGCCGTGGCAGATGTGCTGTTTGGCGATTATAATCCCGGCGGGAAATTAGTGCAGACATGGCCGCGTTCAATGGATCAATTACCTCCAATGATGGATTATAACATTCGCGATGGAAGAACCTATATGTATTTTAAGGGAACGCCTTTATACGCTTTTGGATACGGATTGAGCTATACAACTTTTAAATATTCCAACTTCAAAATCGAAGATCCAAAAATAGAAGCAGGGAAAAACATCAGCGTGTCTGTAAATGTAACCAACACCGGTAAAATGAAAGGTGACGAAGTAGTTGAGCTATATATCCAACATATAAATTCGTCCGTTATTCGTCCGAAAAAAGAGCTGAAGGGGTTTCAGCGAATAACATTGCAACCCGGTGAAACAAAAACCGTGCGTATTAAATTGGATCCTGCCATGCTTGCTTATTGGGCTGCAGACGAACATCGGTGGATACTTGAAAAGGACCGGGTAAAAATAATGGTTGGCTCTTCATCAGATAATATTAAGTTTGAACAAGTGATCAATTGATAATTCTAACTGCCTAAATAAAAATGATAAGAAAGAGTTTTGCTTTATTTGCGCTATTACTGGCCACATCTTATTTACATCTGAATGCCCAATCCCGTTCTGTTGTCAAATTTACCAGGGATTGGAAGTTTTTTTTAGGAGATGACTCATCAGCATCCTCCCCTTCCTTTAATGATGTGTCGTGGAGAACATTGAACCTTCCGCACGATTGGAGTATTGAACTTCCTTTCGATTCAACGAGCCCTACAGGGAACGGCGGCGGCGCCCTTCGCGGAGGAACCGGTTGGTACAGGAAAACTTTTACGCTTCCACTTTCTTCAAAAGATAAAAACGTATTTATAGATTTCGATGGAGTGTACATGAACAGCGAAGTTTTCATTAATGGACATTCATTGGGTATTCGCCCCAACGGTTATATTTCATTCCGGTACGACCTTACTCCTTACCTGGAATACGGTAATAAAAAAAATGTGATAGCTGTAAAAGTGGATAATTCAAAACAGCCAAACTCACGCTGGTACAGTGGTTCGGGCATTTATAGAAACGTCTGGCTGGTAACCACTAATGATATTTATGTTGATCACTGGGGTACTTATGTAACTACCCCCGAAGTAAATGAACACGAGACAGAGGTGAATTTGAATGTGCAGATTGCGAGCTCAAAAAATACTTCTTATTTGGTAACCGTTAAAACCAACATTTATGATGCAGACTCAAAGCTTCAACAAACACAAACGTCTTCTGTTGTTGTAAAAAATAAAAATGAAGTACACCAGGAGTTCTCCGTAATCAATCCGCACCTGTGGTCTATCGAAGATCCATATTTATACAAAGCAGTAACACAGGTAATTTCAAATGGAAAAGTAACAGACGAATACACAACTCCATTTGGAATCCGATATTTCAATTTTGATGCCGACAAAGGATTTTCGTTGAATGGAAAACCGGTGAAAATCATTGGCGTTTGCGATCACCACGATTTGGGATGCCTCGGCACCGCCATTAACTACCGTGCCTTGCAAAGGCAACTCGAAATCCTGAAAGGCATGGGTATAAACGGTATCCGTACTTCGCACAATCCACCTGCGCCTGAGCTGCTTGAACTTTGCGACAAAATGGGTTTCATTGTAATGGACGAAGCATTTGATATGTGGAAGATCGAAAAAACAAAATATGATTATCACCTGTATTGGGATCAATGGCATAAAAAGGACCTGGAAGATCAAATACGCAGAGACCGTAATCATCCTTCTGTTTTCATCTGGAGCATCGGTAATGAAATAAATGAGCAATGGGATAAAAAAGATAGTTCAGGAACAGAGATTGCCAGAGAGCTTGCGGGCATAGTTCGTTCGCTGGATAAAACAAGGCCCATCACTTCTGCTTTCAATGATCCCTATCCGGATAATCCCTTAATTAAGTCGGGAGTGTTTGATTTGATTGGCTATAATTATGACCATAAAGATTATGGAACCTTTCATGAACGCTTTCCCGGTAAAAAATTTATAGCCACTGAAACAGTCTCTGCATTGGCAACGAGAGGACATTATGATATGCCATCGGATAGCATTCGCCGCTGGCCGGAAAGATGGGATAAACCATTCGATAAAGGTAATCCCGATCTCACCTGTTCTGCCTACGACAATTGCTCTGCGCCATGGGGTTCCACCCAGGAAGAAACCTTGAAACAATTGCTCAAATATCCGTTTGCAAGTGGCATGTTTGTGTGGACGGGATTTGATTATATCGGCGAACCGACTCCTTATCCTTTCCCTGCACGCAGTTCATACTTCGGAATTATAGACCTGGCAGGGTTTCCAAAAGATTCTTATTATTTATATCAGAGCTTATTTACCGATAAAGACGTGTTGCACGTTTTTCCACATTGGAACTGGAAAGAAGGAGACTCCATCGACGTATGGGCATATTACAATCATGCCGATGAAGTAGAATTATTTTTAAATGGTAAGTCTCTTGGAACAAAAAAGAAAGAAGGCGATGATATGCATGTATGGTGGCGGGTAAAGTTTGAGCCCGGAACGCTCAAAGCAGTGTCAAGGAAAGATGGAAAGATTGTTTTGGAAAAAGAAATCAGAACAGCGGGCGAACCTGCGAAAATTGTTTTGACAGCAGATAGAAAAAATATAAATGCGGACGGTACTGATCTAAGTTTTATTACTGCTACAGTTACGGATAAAGATGGCAACATGGTTCCTGATGCAAACAATCTAATTCACTTTACAGTATCTGGTGAAGGTTTTATTGCAGGAACGGATAATGGCAGCGAGACCGATCTTACTTCATTCAAGTCAAAAGATCGTCATGCCTTCAACGGGTTGGCGCTTGCAGTAATTCAATCAAAAGAAAAAGCAGGAACCATAACTATCACAGCTACATCAGGTGATTTGAAGAGTGCATCAATTGTAGTGAGATCAAAATAGCACTTGCATTTTGCCGAAAGGCAAATCTCAGGAAACAACGGGAGCTGGTTCATCCTGCGTTTCCAGGTATGCCTTGCGCATCATGCGGGCAGTTTTATGCTCTCCTGTATGACTCCAGCCAGGGGGCATTACCAGGTATAAAAATTTATTCTTTATCCCCGGCGCCTTGTAAACATCTTTTCCCAGTGCCACAATTTCTCCAAAGTACATATCCCAAAAACTGTTTGGATTCATTTTGCGTGTAATACCATATTCTACCGGCACTTCTCTCTTCTCATTTTGAAAAGTGCCAAAGACTTTATCCCAGATATTAAGCAGGTTGCAGAAATTCGTATCCATATAAAGCGCGTTACGTGCATGGTGCACACGATGATGCGACGGCGTTAAAATGATCTTGTTCAGGAAACCAAGCCGCCCGTCTTTTACAATATTTTCACCAACGTGTATGAAAGCACCCCAGGTACCATCTATGAACATGATAAAGAATAAGAGTGCAGGGTTCACGCCAAATAAAATGCAGATTGTAGTACGAATGAAATCTGCATAAGGCGCTTCCAGAATAAAATGTGCATAGGTTACCGAAAGATTCATGGCCTGCGGTGCGTGATGAGAAGAATGCAAACACCAAAGTAATCTCACTTTATGAGCCAGGTAATGATATATAAAATGGGAGAATTCCCAGATCACATACCCGTATATCAACCAATACCAGGTGAATGTAGTAGGAAATATCCTGTACTTTTCAAAAACCAGTATGCAAAAACTCACCATTGCAATTGAAATTACCTGCCCCGCAAAACGATTGAAGACATAGGTAAAAAATTGCACTTTATAATCGATCACCTTGAACCTCCGGTATACCAATGCCCTGATAATTTCAAGGACCAATAAAAACGGAATCACCGGGCCAATAACGCTTTCAATTCCCCCGAGCGTTTTCAGGGAACTATAATCTCCGGATTTCAGCATGTCCATCACCGGCTGAATACCCAGGAATCCGATCAACTCATTGTATAAAGTGGTAAATACGTTTACGTTTAAAAAAGCAATCATGAATGTTTATTCTTATTCTATAAAATTAAGAAATGAATAAACATTACCACACAAATAACCAACATCATTACTGTAAAAAATTATTCCTTTGAAATTACGCGGATCCGGTTATACAATGCCTCCGCCACATAGATATTCCCTTTTTTATCTACAGCCACATACCAGGAAGGCGTTGGAGTAACGGGTGCAACGGATGCCAACAATACAATTGCCTATACGCAGTACGATAACCTGAACAGGGTAAAGCTGATCAGGGATAAAGACAGCAATATTGTAAAACGGTATGATTACACAGATTCTATATTACCAATTTCCACTATCCGCCAGTTGCAGGTCATCTATTCAAACTATTGTGAGCAAAATAATTCCGGGGCATGGGATTCAGTCTTCGTAGATACCAATTATTACAGCGATACTTATAAAGATACTATTTCAATACAGGAAGGTTACCAATTTTGCTATTGTTCTAATCCCTGTACTGTTTATTTTAAATACATAAATGGTGTTTGCACGGGAGGTACCAGGTACAATTCCAGCACCGTACGTGATGGCGTTAACTGGATATGTTATTACTATATAAAATGGCCCGACGGGAGCACCAGCCAGACCTATTCGGAGGAACATCCGACAGCTTGCTCTATCGGAAGCCAGGGAGGAGCGCCCTGCATTCAGATACAGTAACCCCAACAAGTCATCTTAAGGAAGCCAGAGAACAAATGATATTTCACATTTAATAAAAAAATCTTCAAATCAAAATAAAATGAAATTTTTAATTCTGACCGCTTATATTTTATATCATACGGCAAATGGCACTCATCATTTTAGTGGCTTACAACCTTTGTTGCAAAAGTCCCACATATCACTGCCAGATACATCTACTATCTATAATGTTACGATTAACGACATCGACGGCAACCCGATTGACCTCAGTCAATTCCAGGGAAAGAAAATATTAATTGTAAATACCGCTTCCGGCAGTGGCTATGTATCTCAATATGCTTCACTCGAACAGCTCTATCAAAAATATAAAGACAGCCTGGTGATTATTGCCGTCCCTTCTAATTCATTTGGAAATGAACCAAGCGACAGTTCTGCCATAAAAGACTTCGTGATGAACAACTATAATATTCATTTCATTCTTGCGCAAAAAATGGACGTGACAGGAGATACTGAGTCACCCTTATACGGATGGCTTACGCACATAGAACAAAACAATATGCTGAGCAATGAGGTATTGGGTGACTTTTATAAATTTTTGATCGATGCCAATGGAAGACTCATGGGCGCTTTTGATTCTTCAACCGATCCGATGAGTGATGTGATACAAAATGCGGTGACGAATCATTAATGTCTTGCTGAGCCTGTCGAAGCATGAGGTGTAGTAAATATAAAAATGTGATGAACTAACAAAAATAACAGAATAAAAATACTCTTATGGGAAGGCAAAAATCAATTGGCAAAAAAGAATTTAAAGAATTTGTTCCTCTCCCTGTCTGCCAAACAAGAAGACTTTGGAGAAGTCCTGTCCCGATTTTCCCGAAGTTTGGAGTGAGGTCTTCTTCTCCTTTGGAGAGGGCCGGGGTGAGGTTCTTACTCTCACTCTGCACAGTACTGGCTACAGTTATTGCAGGCTTCGCACAATCCAACATTCCCACCACTGCTACGGGGCCCGGTTCCGCTACGCCAAAAGCATTGCCTTCTTACAACGAAACCCCGGCCCGGGATTATCTTCGTGTACTCGTGCCCGTTATGCCTACGAAAGATTCTTCCAGGATAACCATCAATGCAGCAGCAGATAGCGTTAATATTTCTACCAGCTATTTTGACGATATGGGAAGACCACTGCAAACAGTGATAAAGCAGGCGTCACCCCTAAAAAAAGACGAGGTAGTTCCTGATGCGTATGATGAGTTTGGGAGAACGGTGACTTCCTATCTCCCCTTTGTACAACAAACATCAAATACCAATGACGGGAAGTTTAAGACAAGTCAGTTTACGGGCGATTCATCATTTTATAAATCTAATTTTCCCAATGAATCGATCAACTACGGCCAAACTGTTTTTGAGCCCTCTCCGCTCCAACGCGTAACAAAGCAATTGGCCCCGGGTAATAGCTGGGCGGGTGCAGGAGTAGGCATTAGCGCTACATGGAAAGCCAACACCGCATCCGACAGTGTAAGGCTCTGGACCATTGCTATCAGTAGCGAGAATGATGTTCCGGCCACTACTGCAACTTATTCTGCCGGAAGTCTTGCCGTACAGCAAGTCACTGATGAACGTGGAGTGAAAACGGTAACGTATGTAGATGAGTTGGGAAGAACCATTCTCACCAAGCAACAGGTAAGCGCTTCACCTGCTACGGGCCATTACGGATGGGTTTGCACTTACTATGTCTATGATGAGATGAACCATCTTCGTGTTGTAGTAACTCCCAAAGCTGTTGATGCACTAAATACGGGTTCTGTAAACTGGAATCTTTCCGGTAACCCCACAATTAAGACAGGCCTATGCTACAGCTACTATTACGATGCACGCGGAAGAGCCATTATGAAATATATTCCGGGGAAAGGGAAGAGCTATATAGCCTATGATCTTTACGACCGCGTGGTGATGACACAGGATTCCAATCTTCGCCGTACCAACCAATGGGCATTTGTTCTCTACGATGGAGAAAGCAGGCCATGGGAAAGTGGCGTAATAACAACATCGCTAACCAAAGATTCTGTTATTGCACAAGCCGCCAGGAGCACTGCATACCCGACTCTCACCGGGACTTTTACAATCATGAATACAACCTATTATGATGATTATAGCTGGATCAGTGGGAGCATTCCTAATAGTACTTTAGTTACGACGTATATTAACAGTTCCAATTTCAATACGAGCTACAATACCTATCCCGATTATGCGCAGCAAATCACCCAAAGCAGCCGGATAAGGGGTATGGTGACAGGGACAAAAAGAATAATTCTAAATACGGCCAATTATTTGTATTCCGTTCCGCTATACGACGATCATGGAAGAGTGATACAACTCAAGCAAACCAACTATACCGGCGGAACGGATATTGCGACGACACAGTATCGATTTAACGGAGTGGTATTAAGAACTCATTTGTATCAGCAAAAGAGCGGTACCAATGCCCAGACACATACACTTTTGACCAAGTATAGTTACGACCAGGTGGGCCGGGTAAAAACTATAATAAAAAATATTGATGGTACCGGTGATAAAACCATAGCAACCGACACTTATAATGAATTGGGGCAATTAAAATCAAAAGTGCTGGGCTCATCAATCGACTCTCTTGTGTATACCTACAACATCAGGGGCTGGTTGCTGGGCATAAATAAGAGCTTTGTGGATACTTACAACAGTGCCGCTAATTATTTTGGTGAAGATTTATTCTATGACTACGGCTTTACAAACAATCAAGTCAATGGCGCTATTGCCGGGGTGAAATGGAAAGGCCGGGGTGATACCATTGCAAGAGCGTATGGCTTCAGCTACGATAACGCCAACCGGCTCACCAAAGCCGACTTCAGCCAGAACATTCGCAACACGAATACGTGGACGAACAGCACGGCTGATTTTACAACAAGTAACCTCACTTATGACGACGCAGGCAACATACTTACCATGAAGCAGCGGGGCCTGATGATTGGAAGTTCGGCAACTATTGACTCACTCACTTATACTTATTACAGCAATAATAACCAACTGCAAAAAGTAGCCGATGCGGCTGCCGCCACTACGGGCCTTGGCGACTTTCAGGACTCAAGTCTCACGACAGACTATGCTTATGACGCCAATGGCAACATTGTAAAAGATTACAACCGGCACATGCATACCCCTGCCAACGGTAATGGTGCGGTATATAATTTATTGGACAAGCCGGACAGTCTTGTCATCTCCAACAGGGCAACGCTATATTATACCTATGATGCTTCCGGCGCTACGCTGGTAAAAAGAATAAATGATTACTCCACATCTCCCACCACTGTAAAGAACTATGTATACATTGCCGGTTTTGTATATCTTAATGATACGCTCCAATATGTTAATACCGAAGAAGGCCGTATTCGTTGGGCGGATGACAATGGACGATGGTCTTTTGTTTATGATTATTATCTGCGGGACCATCTTGGTAATGTCAGAACGGTTTTAACCGAAGAAAAAGATACCGCTTTATATCCTATCGCCAGCCTTGAAACGGCGCAACTGTCGAATGAAAAATTGTATTATTTCGGGGAAGACAGTGGCAGAATAAACAAAAGTGGCGTTAGCGGCTATCCCACTGATAACACCACGAGCCCCAATGATTATATACAGCAACTTAGCGGCAGTGGATACAAAATTGGTACCGGAATAGTGCTGAAAGTAATGGCAGGCGATCAGATATTAATCAAGGCTACAAGCTGGTACAATAAAAACGGCGTAACTCCCGGTACGCCTTCCAGCCCGCTCAATGCTCTTATCAATGCACTAATAAGTGGTGTGGGAGGAGTAACCAATGCTGCCCATGGAATTACTCCAACGCAATTACAAAACAGTGGAGTATTGATACCGGGCGCCACAGCATTCTATGGCAGCCATAACAGTGCAGATAGCACCACAAAACCAAAAGCATTTCTCAACTGGATTTTACTGGACGATCAATTTAAATATGTGGCATCAAGTAGTGGCTTTGACCAGGTGGGAAGCGACCAGCAATTTAAAACACATTACGTCACTCCCACAATGGCCAAAAATGGATTTCTTTATGTTTACGTCAGCAATGAAACTCCCAACATCAATGTATATTTCGACAACCTGACGGTAACACATATAAAAAGTCCCCTCTTACAGGAGCAGAGTTATTATCCATTTGGCTTGCAAATGGCGGGAATCAGTGATAAAGCGTTGGGTAAGTTGGATAGCAAGAATAAATTTGATGGCGGGGTGAATTTCGAAGAGGATTATGGAGTTAATTTGTACCAGACTTTTTACCGTGGCTATGATCCGCAGATTGGGAGATTTGGTGGAGTGGATATATTAAGCGAGAAGACTTTTGGGATGAGTGTATATGGATATTGCGGAAGCGACCCCATAATGTTTAGCGATCCTTTTGGAAGTGACAGAGCCAGCGCGCTCCCGACGTTACAGGAAATAATTGCAGGATTGTGGGGCTCTGAATATGGAGGCTTTTGGAGCGCCAATAGCCCCAATTCAGATTTCGTTTTTGGTGATCAAGCAACGGAAGACTTTTTCAGTACCGGGGGAGGAGGTGGTGATTTTATGAATAATGTTGCTTCTGCGTATGATTTTGTTCAAAGACAGCAATCTTCAGGCAACAATGTAGTTTATTTCGATATTTCACAAGCAAAGAATGGTGATTACTATGCTACTGGTGGTTACTATGGAGGCTTGAATCTTGAAGTAAACGCCAGCGGGTCAATGATTAAGGATCTCGGGAGGTTACAGCCAGGAATGAATGCGCTTAATTATTCTTGGGAGCAACCAGACGAACAGCAATCAGATCAGGAAAGTGACCAGTTAACTTGGTGGGATTATACGAAAGTATCTTTAGATTTGGCGGGAGCTATTATTCAAACTGGTGTCGGTATCATCACAAGTGAAACTGGTATAGGCGGGGTCGTTGCAGTCGATGGGGCTTTTAGGATCGCAGGGAATTTGGCCAAATTAACAAATATGATTGAAACAAGCAGTAAGTCTGAAAGTGAAGAAACTCCAACTAATGCCGGACAAATGGTAGGTGCAACAATTGATTATTTTTCAAACAATGATCAACACCAAGCACAGGCAATTGGTGGAACAGTCGATGATGTGATAACTTTATTTGCTAGTCCAGAAACGAGTTATAAATCGTTAAACAGGGCTGATGATTGGTTAAATGGCCCCGCCTCGCCAAATGCTTGGAGAGGTATAGGTGAGGATATACATTCTATTCATAACTCATTCCATTAAACAATAAAATGATAAATAATAGTAATAAAATTTCGGAAACCTTTATGAATAAAATTAAGCGGTACTTTGTTTTTGATTGGATTGTATTTTCTATTTTATGCATAGTATTTTGCTGTTCTTTAGTTAATTACTTATCAAATGGCTCTTTTATTTTCTTAAATTTTAATTGGGAAATGGGTATTATTGTGATTGCTGTTCTTTGCCCAATTTATTTTGGAAAACTTATTATTTCAACAAAGCTTAGAGAGAGATTGATAGTTGAGATCATTGAAGAAATGACTCATTATTCATTTATTGTTTACAATAGACAGATGGTCGAGGTGGATAAATTATTAATTCCTTTTAAAAGAGAAAAAGCTGATTATTTTTTGAATAATCTTTTCAGTTCCAGAATGGGTACAATTAATTTTCCTGAAAGCCGTTCGGAAAGATTTACTATAAGGGTTAATGACAAAAAATATTATCTCGTTCCACCACTTTTTGAAAATGACGAACCGATGTTGCCCTTAAAATAAAACACGATGCGGCGATAAGATAAAAGTTCTTTGATTTAAACTAACGGTAACGGGTACACGAAAACGTAAAGACCGCTCCTGCAGGAGCAGAGTTATTATCCTTTCGGTTTGCAGATGGCGGGTATCAGTGATAAAGCGTTGGGTAAGTTGGATAGTAAATATAAATTTGATGGTGGAGTAAATTTTGAAGAAGACTATGGAGTTAATTTGTACACGACTTTTTACCGTGGTTATGATCCCCAGATTGGGAGGTTTAGTGGAGTGGATATATTGAGCGAGAAAACGGTTGGTATGAGTGTATATGGATACTGTGGCAATAATCCTGTGATGTTTGGCGACCCGATGGGAAGCGATGCTGCGAATATGTCACATCGTGGTAGCCTGACCTTAGACGGGAGTGATATAGGTGATGCTGGTTATGATCCTTTCGGATGGGCTAATGAGGCACTAGGGGGTGGAGGCTTTGGAACTGGGGGTAATGGAGGTACGTGGAACGATTTTTACATGATGCTTTTTTACAGTGTAGGTGATGTACAAAAGGCATATTTTTCCAACTTTGAGGAAAAAGAAGGTAGGAATAAATATGGAGACTATGGTATATGGATTAGTTATAGCTTTAGTATTAATAATGCAGTAGATGCTGATTTCGGGAAAACAAGCACTTTAGATCAGATTGTTTTTGGGAAATATTTTGCCGCAGATCGTGATGGTGGTAAAAGTCCCCCATCTTCTAATTCATTTCACTTTGTTACGTATATCAGCGCTGACTCCAAGGATTTAAAATATTCTGGCGGATGGCAAATTGCGGCAATTAACGGACTTTATTTTAAATATCGAGGAACTGCATCTCCAGATGTTGATGTGAAACTGCCACTACTTTATTTTGGCCTGCCTGTATTAAGAAAGGATGGTACCAATTACACATATGAGGTTGCACAAAAAATAGCCACACAGGCTGTTTCTTTTGCGGAATTTGCCTCTGGCGAGGCTTACGCGGATGGAGATTATAGTTCAACCAGCTTGCAGGGCATTTATCTAAATGCGTTGAAGACTGCAATGGGAGCATATGCGGGCACTGCCACAACAAGCCCTGGTATTAACCTTATTATAAATCCCAAGGATATTACAGCGGCAGATTATTCTATCATGGATACTTGGTAAAATAGGAGCACTATTAATTGGTGAAATATGAGAATTATTAAATTTATATTAATTTGGCTCGTAATTATAGGAAGCATGAAATTAAAATTGTCCTTCGCAGAAAAAGGATTGAACCTAATTCGCATGGGAGAAAAACTGGACACTTCAATTTCAAATCACTTATATGACATTGATACTTCAAACATTGATGGAGAGCTTGAATATATGGCGGTTTCCTTTGGAGACAGGAAATTGAACTATAAAAAACTAGATACTCATTTCTTTGACACAAAAGATATAGATTTTGCCTTTAATGTTTACGTAGGGTTTCATGGAGATAATATAGTAAAAAAAATAGTTTTGGACTATTCGCCTGCTGACAGGGAGCAGGTACTTGATATGCTGATCAGGCTATACGGTGTACCTAGCGTCAAATTAAGTTCTGGATTTGATGGAGGTTCTTTTCCTAATTCATATTGGTGGAAGACTGACCTAAACTTCAGAGTGTATTTATCTCGTGAAAATCGGGTCAGTTATTATTATTCCGATAAGGAAAAATTGCTTAATTAGTCCTGTTTTCATTAACTGTTTCTCTGCGTAGCCGTTTTTCTGGATCGACTTTGATTTGGTAGTGTTTGTCTCTTACCTAGCGGGTGTCCTTTAGATTTGCTTTAAAAATAAATTAAAGGATTACTATTATTATTACTCTTTTCTTTTTTGTTACTTTTTTCTTTTAAGTATCCACATTTTTGTGTTGATAAACTAACCGGCAACAGGGGCACTTTATGCCTGGTGTCAGGGTTAATTACCCATGGTGGGATGTAATCCCCTGTTGCTTTTTCCCTTAGTGTCCATATAGCAATTAGGGTTTTTGATACCCATTATTAAGGACTAGGACGATGGGGCAAAAGTGGTTAGTCATTTTTTAATATATAAAATGTAAAAGTATGCAGATTGAAACGAAATTTTACCTGGGCGTCGATGTTTCCAAACTCTGGTTTGATCTATCATTATTAACTGTTATAAGCCATCAAAAACAGGCTATGGTTACCGAACGTTTCGATAACAATGAAAAAGGGATAGAACAGATGTCGGGATGGTTAAAGAAACAAAATGTCTACTATGATGAGGATGCTTTGTTAGTTATAGAAAACACCGGTATATACCATCGCCTGATATGGGAGTTTTGCACTACCCACGGGTTACCTATACACATAGGCAATGCAGCCCATATTAAATGGAGCTTTGGTATAGCAAGGGGGAAGAATGATGTTATAGACAGCCAGCGTTTATGCAATTATGCTCATAAGCATGCTGATGAGCTAAAAGCTACGCCAGAACTAAATCCTGTGTTTATTGAGCTTAAAGATATGATGACATCCAGAAGTAAATTAGTATCACAGTCAGGCAGTATTAGATCTCATTTAAAAGAATTGAGGTTATCAAACAACAAGGCTACTCAAAAACTAATAGAGCAAGCTCATAAGCCCGTACTTGATGGGTTAAAGAAATCTATTGCATTAATAGAAAAGCAAATACTCAATATCATACATAGAGATGATACCATAAAAACCAATTATGATTTGCTGATCACCGTGCCGGGAATCGGTCATCTGACTGCAGTTTACATACTATGCTGCACAAATAATTTCATTGATAAAATCAGTGGCAAGCAGTTGGCATGTTATGCAGGAGTAGTTCCTTTTCAAGATAAAAGCGGCACTAGTATTAAAGGAAGAAATAAGGTGCATAAAATGGCCAATAAAGAACTCAAAAAAATGTTGCACTTATGCGCATTATCGGCTATAAAATGTTACCCGGAATTTAAACAATATTATGAGCGCAAAAAGAAAGAAGGTAAGCACATTATGTCTATATTAAATGCCATAAGAAACAAGATAGTGCTAAGAGCGGTTGCAGTTGTGAATAATCAAAAGCCGTATGTGGAAAATTATAGAAAAGCAGTTTGAAACATTGAATAAAATAGATTTGTTTTAGTCATAGCAATCCCACCCGACATAATAAGCAACGCTAACGGTAAAGGATAACCAAAGAAGGCCGTATCCGCCGGGCCGATGACAACGGACGATGGTCTTTTGTTTATGATTATTATTTGCGGGATCATCTTGGTAATGTGAGAACCGTACTCACTGAAGAAAAAGATACCGCTTTATATCCCATCGCCAGTCTTGAATCGGCTCAACTTTCAAATGAAAAATTGTATTATTTCGGGGAAGATAGTGGCAGAATAAACAAAAGTAGCGTTAGCGGCTATCCCACTGATAACACCACCAGCCCCAATGATTACATACAACAACTCAGCGGTAGTGGCTACAAGATCGGAACGGGAATAGTGCTGAAAGTAATGGCAGGTGATCAGGTACTTATCAAAGCCACAAGCTGGTACAACAAGAACGGAGTTACTCCCGGCACGCCTTCCAGCCCGCTCAATGCTCTTATCAGCGCATTAATAAGTGGTGTGGGAGGAGTAACCAATGCTGCTCACGGAATTACCCCGACCCAATTACAAAATAGTGGTGTGCTGATACCCGGAGCTACTGCATTCTATGGCAGCCATAACAGTGCAGATAGTACCACAAAACCAAAAGCATTTCTCAACTGGATTTTACTGGACGATCAGTTCAGGTACGTCATCAGGCAGTGGCTTTGACCAGGTGGGAAGCGACCAGCAATTGAAAACACATTACGTAACTCCCACAATGGCCAAAAACGGATTCCTATATGTTTATGTCAGCAATGAAACTCCCAACATCAATGTATACTTTGACAACCTGACGGTAACACATATAAAAAGTCCACTCTTACAGGAGCAGAGTTATTATCCATTTGGCTTGCAAATGGCGGGAATTAGTGACAAAGCGTTAGGCAAGTTAGATAGTAAGAATCGATGGTGGAGTGGAATTTGAAGAGGATTATGGAGTTAATTTGTACACGACTTTTTACCGTGGCTATGATCCGCAGATTGGGAGGTTTAATGGAGTGGATATATTGAGGCGAAAAAACATTCTCAATGAGTGTCTATGGATTTTGTTTAAATAATCCGGTTATATTTAATGATCCTAATGGAGACGATGCGGCACAATCAAAAGGAGATTCGCCCGATTGGCTTTATTGATAGTATATGACTTGTGGATGTCGACTGGCGACGACACTGGTAATTGGGGGGCAACATGGAGTTCTAATGGTGGGGGCGGGGGCAGTGGAACGACAACTTATTACAAAACAGAGGCAGCGGCATTCGAAGCTGGCGGTGAATATTTAGATAAAACTGGTGCATGGGGGACAAATGGATTCGCAACGTCATTTGAAGATGCCCAAAGTGCGTATAAAAGAATTGCTGGTGACAAATTTGATCCTGGTGTTATGGCTTTAGCTCCAACTGCTTATATAAATGGCTTTAGTCAAAATGATCTTGCTAGTTTGGACAAGCAAATTGCAAGAAACGCAGGGATGACTCTAAATGATTTCAATATCGGATCACCATTTTCTATGTCAGGAGCAAGTTTATACTCTCCGGTTGACCCACCCGAAATTTTTGGGGTAACACTTTTAAAGCTGCGGGATCTGTTGTTATCGCCGGTGGCGGTCCTGGAGGATCCAGCAGCGGATGTTGTTGCAGCTGGCGTTGTAGTTGTGGCGGGAGTAATCTATTTGTTTGAAAACGCCGGGAAAGGAAATCCAAATTATCCAGGGCCATGGTCATATTCATATCGACCATCTTCTGAAGATCCGATTAATTGGAATATGAATAATTATGACAATAATAAGTTCCCCGATTGGGGAGGAGCTTTGAAATGGATTTCTGCAGGTGCCGCAATTTATGATATTTATAAGCATTTTATGGACCAGGTTAATAATAACTTTG
>CAWIHW010000002.1:0-19625 GCA_963835995.1 uncultured Chitinophagaceae bacterium
AGGCAGGGCAGTCATACTTTTGCCAAACTGATTACCCATAGGGCATTAATCGGTTTTATAAACATCTTTGCGTACAAAAAGGGCGTTCCCGAAAAATTTCCCCTCTTTCCATGCAGCACCCTGTAACTGGTACAGGCCCAAAAAATAAAAATTGTATTTGTCAAGCCAGCTACTCAGAAGTGTAAACCCTGTGTTTCGCGAATTAATGCTCTGAAAGCCAACTTCGGCATAGATCATCGATATCCTGTTCCCCTCAAGCATATTCTTTGCTCCTTCCAGTACATTTATCTCGAAGCCTTCCGTATCTATCTTTAGCAGATCGATTTTTTTAATACCGTTTTCGTTGCAGTATGCATCCAATGTAGTTACCTTCAATACTTCTTCCCGGGCATTTGCGTCTTTATTCATTAAATCATTTCTCAGGGAATTCCAGCCTGGCTTATCCCCGAAAACTTTTATCACTACTTCTCCTTTTGTATCACCCAATGCAAGTTGCTCAAAGATGCAATTTTTGTCTCCTCCTTTTTTGCTCACCAACTCTTTAAATGTAGTGGAAACAGGTTCAAAACAATAGATTTTTGCGTTCGGTTCACCGTCTCTCAACCACTCTACCGTTTGCCCTATGTTGGCACCTACATCAAATATCGTGTCCATCTGCGGATAGCCGATTTTTTTGCGGACATCTATAAAAAAGTCTGCTCCGGGAGGTAATGTATCGGCCTTATAAATCCAATAGCCCGTAAGGTTTTGGAAAATTTTTTTAAGAGGATGCATGATTTATTATTTCTCTGGTTGGGTTAGAAAACTAAATTGCTTCAATACATGGAGACTACGCCTGCAAGCATTTATTAGTATCGAAGTGAACGATTGCGTGATCATTAATTTTCGATTGCAGAAGGATTTTTAATGCCGTGATTAACTTCAACGTCATGGTGAGCTTTAATGTCATGGTCATCTTTAATGTCATGGTGAGCTTCATTGTCATGGTGAGCCCGACGAACCATGACTAACGAAATGATTAATGATTCCGTTTATGTCGCCCATTCGACAAGCTCTCCGAAGGAGTCCTAGGAACAGGATGACAGGCATTTATTTTCACAGTGATCTCTTTATGGTGTTCAATGTGATGATGATGTTTATTGTCATGGTGAGCCCGACGAACCACGACTAACGAAATGATTAATGATTCCGTTTATGTCGCCCATTCGACAAGCTCTCCGAAGGAGTTCTATGGACAGGGTGACAATTATTAATGTCATGGTGATCTTTATTGTCATGGTGATCTTTATTGTCATGGTGAGCCCGACGAACCACGACTAACGAAATGATGAATAGATCCTGCAACCCTTCGAACCATGACTGTGGCCTTCTTTTGGGAACCCTCCTTCGACAGGCTCTCCGAAGGAGTCCTATGGACAGGATGACATTTCCTTCGACAGGCCCACGGCGACAAATTAGCCGTTCCTTACATAAAACCAAAAAACCTGCAACCTCGGTTTTGCTTCCTTAATATCCAGCTTCATCAATTTTCTCGCTGCAATCTTCATTGCCGTATTCCTTCTTTGTTTTATTATGGCGGCCACCTGCTCCGTAGTAAGCGGGCAATTTGCATCATGCAGATGTTTCAGCTTCACCTTCTCGTAGGCTACCGCATATTTATCACGATCCTTTACTTCGTGCTCTGCATGTTCTCTCATAAAGATCATATTGCCCGGCACCAGCACCAGGGGAGCATAAGCGGAAAGTTTATGCCACATATCGAAATCACTTACCATTCTTTTTTCACCAAAGCCGCCAACTGCTTCAAACGCTGCCTTTGATATTAAAGTCAGACCGGGAGAGGCAAAGAAGATAGGTTGCTGAAAATAGTGAAATTCATAAGCCTGTTTATTATCGAGGCAAACGGGCAGCTCCGATTCATCTATTCCCGACAAGAAATTACTGATGGCCCATCCGGCTTTGGGGAAGCGCTGCACATATTGCACCATTTGCTCCAGGGCGTGCGGCAGGATGGTATCGTCGGAGTCCAGGTATTTCAGATATATCCCCTTCGCGTATGATGCGGCTTTGTTCCTGTTGGGATAATCCCCGAGGTTCTTATCATTCAGGTATACTTTTATCCTGCTATCTTTTTCTGCATAGCTATTTGCAATAGATACGGTATTATCGGTAGAACAATCATCAGAGATGATCAGCTCCCAGTTTTGATACGAGGATCGCAATACCGATTCTATCGCCTCTGCAATATAACGGTCACGGTTATACGCAGTTGTTAGGATGGAAACGAGAGGTCCGGTGGTCATGAGGCAGTTTCAATTGCAAAGGTCTCTAATGTGATGGTGAGCTTTATTGTGTTGGTGAGCTTCAATGTCATGGTGAGCTTTATTGTCATGGTGAGCTTTATTGTCATGGTGAGCCCGACGAACCATGACGGAACGGAATGATTAATGATTCCGTTTATGTCGCCCTCCTTCGTCTTTGCTCTCCGAAGGAGTCCTAGGGACAGGATGACAATATTCGACAAGCTCTCCGAAGGAGTCCTATGGACAGGATGGACAATTATTATTGTCATGGTGAGCTTTATTGTCATGGTGAGCCCGACGAACCATGACGGAACGGAATGATGAATTGTTCAGGGCTTCTTTCGAATCATTCCTGTGGCATCTTTTAGAGAACCTTCCTTCGACAGGCTCTCCGAAGGAGTCCTATGGACAGGATGACATTTAGGGAGTTTTTAACATCACGCTACTTCTACCTTTTGCATAACTAATCTTTCCTGCCCTGAACGAAAATATTTTTTCAGCTTCAGAAACGGCGTCTCGATATATTTATACGATAGCCAGGCAATCAGGGCCAGTAGAATCGTATTCTCCACGAGATACATTTCTCCCCAATGCCTTTTATAGATAAAGTCGGGCAGATATGGATTCAGATATTTATCAATAAAAGCCGAATTCAAAATTGTCCCTACCAGGCGATGATATAAATAAATTCCGTAGCTGATCTTCCCGATATAAATCATCCATGGATTATCCAGGACGAACTTAAATTTCAAATTGTCGCTTTTGTAGTTCATCATAATGTAAGTGATAAGCCATAGTGCCATCACGGAGATAACCGTTCTGAGTGGTATCCAGTTTTCCACGAATCTTGATTCGATATATATGGCCAAACATACCACTGCCAATACACCAAGACCCGAATAAAATTTTTTGATATGATCAGTCTTATAAGTGAGCAGCCACGCCAGCAATGCTCCCATACCGAACGAATCAAAACACGATGGTGTAAGAATATCGCCCAGGAACTGATGGCGCAAAAAGAACTGGCTCCCGATGCCTGCCAGCATGAAAATCACGATAGCATGGATCATGTACTTGCGGTTGATGAATACTACCACCCAGGGCCATACGAGGTAGAACTGTTCCTCCACTGCCAGCGACCAAAGGTGTGCAACGGGACCGTCCCAGTTTTGTATCCTGTAGAAATGATAATTCTGGGTGTAGGTTATAAACCAGGCAAACGCCTCTTTTATATCCGTTCCCGTATAATTGTGAAACAGGAGCAGTAAAAAGATCGTGATATAGTAAATCGGGAAGATGCGCAGTACTCTTCGTATATAGAAGTTCTTCATTACATGCAGCTTTCTTTCACCAGACTCTCTTGCCTCCATCAAAATTCGCGAGATGAGAAAACCACTCAGTACAAAGAAAATATCTACGCCGACAGGTCCTAATTGCAACTTTCCGACGAAGGCAAAAGGGAACCAATGGCCGATGATTACCAGCGTAACGGCAATAGCCCTGACACTATCCAGTTGTTTGACGTATTTCAACGGGTGCTTTTAATATGAGTTATAACGGCTACGGATATACGAAAATAGCGCATCATAAATCGCTACGGCTTATTTTATTATTTGGGGGAATAATTATTATTTAAACCACTTGTCTTTCAATTTTAATAATGGCTTTTCAAAATAGCTATACGACGCTAGGGCAAACAGGTATGCTAAAACCGGGTATAGAACCATTGGTAAAAAGTAAGGATGATAAAAGATGTACGACCATGGTTTGCCGATTCTGACCCAATTGACCTTATTATACATGTACTGGTATAATGGATTGAATACATATTGCGCCAGCGGTTTATGAAATACATAAATTCCATAAGACACTAAACCAATTCGTTGCAGCAGTTTATTGCTGAATATTTTTTCTATAATACTTGTGAACGAATTTGGCGAAGCGGATTTCGCAATGAAATAAACCCACGTGAGCGCCAAAATAATTTCCGACCACACAGCATCTATTACAATCAACACAATCGAAATCGCCAGCACCAGCAGATCCAGCCACTGGTTTCCTTTAACGGGTCGTTTATTGAAAATAATGGCTGCAGCACCTCCAACAGAAAGAAAATAGGTGCGGGGAAAAGTGGCAATGTAATTCAATGCCTTGTTCATAAACGGACTGTATACCAACTGTACCAGGCTTACCGCCACAATCAATGCCACAATTGTTAGCGATGCCGCCTTATTTTTTCTGAAGGGTAGCAGGAGAAAAGGCCACACAATATAGAATTGCTCTTCTACCGACAAACTCCACATGTGACTTATATCGGTGATACCAGTATTATTCCTGATCGCATAATAGTTGAACGTGTAGGTCAGCAAGCTGGCAATGCTGTTTTTTACATTGCTGTCGTTGAGCGCGAGCAAAATGAATATGGTAGCATAGTAAATAGGGAAGATCCTGAGAAATCTTCTTCCATAGAAGTTTTTTAAAGCAAGCCTTATACTTCCCTTTGAATTGATAAGAATACCTGTAATGAGAAAACCACTTAATACAAAAAAAAGGTCAACACCATAACGCCCAAAGTCATATTTTGCAAGATAGTACCATCCGTAATGCTGCATTAATACCATGATAATTGCGATACCCCGTAATGCATTCAACCGGGGAAAATAGTTTTTTGGCTCAGTTTTTTTTCTGCTCTCTGAGAAGAGAGTCTGATCAACGCCAAGCTCGGTTTCTTTATGTATTTTTGTATTCAACGTATTTGATAAGAGAAAATTTTCACATCAATAAGCTGATTCACGGCATCATGATTTAAGCACTATGCGAATAAATCTCTGCTCATTGATTACAAATTGAAAAAACAAAGAACCTTCTGCGCAATAGCCGCACATGCCGAGGACAAAGTTGTCTGCCAGAGATGAGTGTTGACGACGATTGGGGGCAATACAGACAATACGATTTGATGAAAGGCTATTCCGATATTTAGAAATCCACGTGCCAATCAAAATTCCGCTTGTCTTCACCAATTTTTTGTAATGCAACACATGAAGTATTAATTCCCAGGTCAAAATCGGTTCTGATGATTTCGCTCTTAAGAAATCTGCCCGATTTTGGAAACCGTTTTATCAGATTAAACATGGAATATAATTTCGACGGCCGCCAGTTATCCGGGAATTGACCATATATTTTATAATGCGGAAACTGTGCGAGATACCTTAAAATTTTTCGAATTGCGGGAACCGGTACATCATCAAAAGCAATAACTCCATTTATTTCAAGGAGTTTGTCCAGGTAAAAAAAATCGACTAAAATCCAATCTAATAATTTTGTAGTGTCTACGTATGCAAAATCGAATCTCTGCCCCTTTTGTAATAACCCGGGCAGTGCTATGTATGAAAATTCTTCAATAAAACTGACCTGCTGCATATAACCAGTTTGCTTTAACAGATCCAACCCGTTGCCATTCCAGTATGTATGTTGAAATTTATCTATTACCACGTGCCGGCCCCGGTTAACTGCAATCTGCTCTGTAATTGCCAGAGTGGATATACCATAAGCAAAGCCGATTTCAATAGATTTGGTAAAATTATTTTCCTTAATAATCTGTTGCAGGAATTGGCACTGCCCTTTCGACGTTTGTGAATGTACGTGTATAGTTTCCCCACGGCTGTTTACAAATGTACTGGTTTCAAAAATCCTGTTAAGCAGATCGTTCATTCCGCCGTTTTCCCTTTAAACATGCTTGAATTAAATTTTTTCAAATCAGAATTTGGCTGATAAATGCCAGAGTCTAAATGTTATTGAAACAGAAAGAAGTCCGGTCTGCAGATTTTTTAAAATGTTACTGTCGTCGCGGCCCCGCGATAGCGGAAGTACTTATCCTTCAGTTTTAGTATTGGCGATTCAATATACCGGAAGGAAAGTCTTGCCACGAACATTGTTAGCAGAACTGTAGCCGGGAATTGAACTACCCATGCATTATATTGAAGTTTTGAGAAATACCCATAGCTGTCGAACGGAATATGTCTCCAAATTGGATCAAGTAGATATATCGCGAACATTGTTCCTATTGTTGATTAAGAAGGATTGCGGTTATGAGATAACCGCTTAAGACAAAAAAAAGGTTTACTCCATAAAATCCGCCAGATACTTTACTCCCTATAAAATATACAAAATGTTCCAGCATTACCATCATTATGGCTACGAATCTCAGGCCATCTAATCTTGGTTTATAGTTCATTTCCGCGCAATACTTCGATCATAGAAAAGATGGGGAATTTTTTTTTCTTTAGCAGAATCTTCTTAATGCCCTGAATACCTCGCATTTCGGCTCTTTCAAAACTAAACAGTCCGGGATTTAATTTTTGGAGTTCTGAAATAAGTAACGAAATTCTTTTCTTAAGCGCTGTTCCTCTGCTCTTTATTTCACTAACAAGTGCAGGCAGATGTTGATAGTAAAAACTTCTGCGCATTTCTTTTTGGAAAGTATCCCTCGCTTCTTTCCACCTATGCTGTTCACAAATCCCGTCAAACTCGTTGAATAAGATGTTGAATTCTGCAAGTATCGTGGAACTTTTCCTGTTCATTATCGAGTCCGTGTGGATGCGGTAGTTGTATAGTGGGTCATTGACCAAGACCCCTTTTCGAGTATATTGCCAGAAGCACAAATTGAAAAGGAGATCCTCGTAGATTTTCAACTTTTCGGAAAACTGCAGCTTATATTTGTTTATGATCGCTGCGGAGTAGATCTTGTTCCAGTTAGCATAATCATATTTAAATTCCATAAGCTGCACAAGTTCTTTTTCACGATCATTTGCGAATTCCGGGAAAACATCGGTTAACTTTAGTCGCGGCCCGGATGTTGTATCGTTTTTCCAGGTAATCGCATTGCAGATTGCCAAATCCGCATTGCCCGATTTTGCCGCGTTATACAGTTTCTCAAACATACCCGGTTCGGCCCAGTCATCTGCATCTACAAACCCGGTAAACTCGCCGGTTGCAATTGTAAGTCCTTTGTTCCTGGCCGCGCTGGCACCCTCGTTACTGGTTTCGATAACCTTAATCCGCTGATCTTTCAACGCAAGGCTGTCAATAATTTTTTCGGACTCATCAGTACTGCCATCGTTGATCACAATAATTTCAATATCTCTAAGCGTTTGGTTGGCTACTGATTCTAAAGACAGGCGCAGGTACTTCCCGGCATTGAACACGGGTATTATAACCGATACTTTGATCCCACTCATTGATGTAATATCTCCTGTATTGCGCTATTCATCCTTTGCCCAACGGTATGCCAGTCATATTTTTCAGGTATCATTTTTCGGGCATTATTACGAAGGTTATCAAACAGCATTTTATTTTTCAACAGGTTGATAATTGCATTGCCAAATTCCACGGGCGAATCTGCGAGAAGGATATTTTCTTTGTCGGAAACATCAATCCCCTCGGCGCCCACCCGGGTAGATACTACCGGATTTCCCATGCTCATCGCTTCCGGTATTTTCAATCGCGTGCCACTTCCCCGCAACAATGGAACTATAGCCACAGAACTTTGCCGGTAAAAAGCTGAGACATCGTCCACCGGACCCACAAAATGAACTGCCGGGTTATTCTTAAGCGACGTATATGGATCTTTGATTTCCATTTTGCCGATTACGGTAAGTGTAATGTCCGGGACACTTTTTTTTATATAGGGAAGTGCCTGGTCGCAGAACCATTGCAAACCTTCTTTATTAGGAGCATAATCCAGGGCACCGCAAAAAAGTATATTGTGTAGGTCACCTTTATCAGCATTATTGTCGAACCTTTTTGTGTTCGAGTCTACGCCATTTGGTACTACCGTGATGTTGAGGCGCCCTTTACTCAGCTCATCCAATCTCTTTTTATCAGCTTCACTGCAGCTCAGGCAGAGATGTATGTTGGCATAAAGATTTTGCTCTTCTTTCAGAGCACTTTCTGCATACTTCGACAATGCAGATCTTCCGGATATTGCTAACTGCGTCTTCCAGAGTTCCGAATCTACATTGTGTGCATCATAGATGTGTTTGGTACGGGGAGATAATTTCTTTATGTGTTTATGCAACACGCCAAAGCATTCCAGGTTTTCATAAATGACGGCATCAAAATTATTGGATAGTAAAATCTTTTTCAGCAATGGGTACGTCTTCAATAAATACAGGTTTCCTTTTTTTGAAAGTGAGCGCTGCAATATCCTGCTGTTAACTGCCCTCGCCGTTTTTACCGGAAGTACATTGAAGATAGTTTTTAATTCAGGCCCTTCCCTGCTGCTTTCAATCTTCACATTGCCCGGAAATCCGTGTGAACAATTTTTTTTAAAATCATTTACCGGCTGCACCGTAAGCAACGTTACATCATTTGCTCCGGCAGCTTCTTTTAACAAATGAAAGCAACGCAGTGCGCCGCCATATTTTGGCGGATAAAAATTGTATGGGATAATAGTAAGGATCCTTGCCATCAGGCAGTGGCAGCTTTATTTTTTTTGTAGCGGCTTACCCACATCCTGGCGGCATTATCAAATCCTAAAACTCTTTTTACCATTTTAAATTTGGGATTGGTAAAAATGGGATGCATGGGTTGCAGCCGATGTACCTCGCGAAGCAATTTCATTATGTCTTTATTGTTGCTGTTGGCATAGTTGCCGAGAAACCACATGTAATTATCTACAACGCCTTTACTGAAAGCTTCATTCCACATTTGCCCGCCCTTGAGTTCATCTTCCCACTTGCGATAAAAAGTAATAGCATCTGCAAACTTCGTCGCGTTTCCGATTCGTTCATCGGGATGAAGCCGCCAAAGGCCGCAAAGTAATGACTGGTATTCGAAACGACCTCCTGCCAGCACGCCTCTTAAAAAAAAATCAATTTCCTGGTTGCGCCTGATATTTACATCCCAATCTCCGATTTTATTGACCAATGTTTTTCGCATGAGCGGCGCAAGTGTATGAATGGCTCTTTGAGTGAGCATCTGCAACACCAGGTCGTCATTTTTATAAGCAATTATTTTCTTTTTGTTTCCCGGCATTCCTTCTTCCCAATCGCCAAACACTGCATCGCATTCAGGATGCGTTTGCAGAAAATCTACTTGCGATTGCAGCTTATCAGGATACAACAGGTCATCCGAATCGAGGTATTGTATGTATGTACCGGATGACGCTGCTGTACCTGCATTACGGGCTACCTGTGCGCCCGAATTTTTTTGCACTATATATTTAATGACGAAATCGGTGATATTTTTTTTGATAAATTTTTCAACAACTTCTTTGGTGTTATCAGTTGAGCCATCATCTACAATAATGCATTCAATTGGCCGATGGGTTTGGTCAATTGCAGATTGAATGGCTTCCTCCAAAAATGCAGCACGGTTGTAGGTGGGAATGATTACAGAGACTAAGGATTTCAAAAGAAAATTTCAGATTTAATGTTTCGATGTGCAACTAACGACATGCATTTTCAACTACCTGTTTCAAATTGTTCAGATGTACGTCCATAGTGAAATTCTCCCGGACTCTTTTCCTTCCCGCTTCTCCCAATTTTTTTGCAAGCCCAATGTCTTCTGCCATCCGGATCATGTTGTCAGCCATACCCTTTACGTCTTTTTCTTTTACCAGCAATCCCGTTTCCCCGTTAATAACAACGTCGGGGATTCCGGCGTGGACTGTACTGATTACCGGTATGCCGGCAGCCATAGCTTCTAAAATTGCTACCGGTGTTCCCTCACTATCGCCGTCATCCGCAGTTATGGAATGCTGCACAAATGCCCGGCAACTCTTGAATGATTCTAAAATTTCCGGCGTTGATTGGGCGCCTCTGAAAACTATATTTTTTTCGAGGTTCCACAATCTTGCAAGGTTTTTACAGGTGTTTAGTAAGCTCCCCTCTCCTATCATAGTCAGCTCCGCCGACGAAAATTTTTCAACAACATTCTTAAAGGCGGCGATTGTCAGATAGGGAGCTTTCTTGTCTACAAATCTTCCTATTGAAACGAAATTCAATGAATTCAAAGATGATGTTACATTGAAGAACAAATCATTTGGACCATAATAGTTCAGGAAAATCTTTTCGCCGGGACATCCCAGGTTGACCAGGTCCTGCTTCATTTTTTTTGAAACGGCAATCACAGCATTAGCATACCCGAAAACATCAACATATTTTTTTCTATATTGGGTGATTGCCCAGTTTGCCGTAGCATCGTAACCGTGAAAGTGGACAACCAGGGGAATATTGAGTTGCTTAATTACTTTTAAGGAAGCAGCTGCAGTTGGGCCATACTCTGCCAGAATGCAGTCTGGTTTGTTGGTTGCTAACGAATCGGAGAAAGATTGTTCAACGAGCGTAAGATTCGTAAAACGTCTCTTCACCTTCTTCCACAATGAACCATTGAAAATTTCACCCTTTCCTTCCAACCTGGCGGGCAGAAAACCGCCATAATAATACTTAATGATAAACGGCAGCTTCTTGTGAGCTTGTATAAATGTCTCGGAATATACATTCTCATTAGGTGAAAGGATCGCCAGGGTTTTCATCGACATATCATGACATAAATGCCATTATTATTTTTTCGGTATCACCTGTTTATAAATATCTGCTCCCAGCCTGCTTTTAATGAGATCGAGTTTTGCGTTGAGTTCCTTCACGCGGTTTTTCTCTTGTGTTTGGAAAGCTCTTTCATATAAAAGCTTTTTCAATGAAATTGTGGTGGATGCGTTGCTATCTGAAAATGGATGACACGTTCTGCTTCCAAAAACAGCATGCAAATAGTCGCCTGTATTCCACACTGATATTTCTTTAAAAAATAATAATGGAAGATGACACTCCTCTGAAAATTCTATCATCTCCTTAATGGAAATGTCTTCATCTACCGGCTGCAGACCCGAAGGATTATTTTTCCTCAAATGATTTTGATGAGCGATCGCAGGACAGCTCATAAATACGATACCATCCTTCGCCAGGTGATTCCGGGTAAATTCAAAGAGATTAGTTCTTAACTCCACAGGAATATGTTCAAAAACATCCATTAAAAAAATTAGATCAAATGACACAGCATTTGTCTTCACCATTGATATATCATCTGCCTGCACGAAAGTCAAATGCGCAGAATGGAAAAGCTTATTAGCGATCTCGATTGACTTATTGCTGACGTCGAACCCTAAAATATCCGCCTGGGGGAATTTTTGGGAAAAGCGCCATGATATATCACCAATGCCACATCCTATTTCCAAAATATTCTCAGGTGGCTTAGGTATCCAGTTATTCATTTCCTGCCATGCTCTCTCCACGCGTTTATTGCCATAAACAAATCCCTTTAGTTTACCAATCACATTCTGGTCATAATAATCCTTTACATCTTCTATCCTGGTTGTTTCATTCATGCCGGGTATAATGTCAACTTGCAAAATATTTAAGTTGATTGACTTGATGCACCTGCAAAATTTTGATAGACTACAACGAAACTCTTACTCACAATTTTTCTAAGCTTTTTGAATTATTTCAACTGGTATTCCCTTAATTGCGGCTGCAGTCATACTGAAGGAACTCCAGTAGGAGCCTATAATAGATTGTGTGTTGCTCAGCGCATACAGATCAACCAATGCACTTTGTATTCCGGTTTTGGAATTCCGGCTCAGCGTTTTATTCTCCTGCACTAATACTCTGCTTCCAAATTTGTTTCTCAAAAATTGCTCTTCATTTTGGTCATCAGTGGCCAGGTAAAAATAAAAATCATTTCCAGCATCCAGTATCTGCCGTATTCTAACTTCAAATAATTCTGTCGGGCTTTGGTTTATCGATTTAAGATTATCGGCACGCCTGATATGTATGCCAACTGTGGGCTTGGTAAATCCTGTTACCTGTTCATCGATTCGGTCTTGTAGCAATTTAATTGGTTTGAATACCCCCGGGTGCTGCAGCGTGGGACTATAAAAGTCAATACAACTGTCGACAACTAAATTTTTGGAAATCGTATTCCAATAGTTTGTATCGTGAAAATGGTTCAGTATTGTTTTATCATCAAAATATTCCCATCTGCCCGACAAGCCAATATAGAATGCTCTTTTAATTCGCGATTTTAATGGCAGCCTGATATTTCGCTTGCTAATTATGGAATAGTTGAACATCCTGTTTGTTTCAACTTTGGTAATTTCTTCTATCGGCTGAAACAGATCTTCAAACGGGCAATTCAGGTCTTCGTTTTCCTGCCAAATCATTTGAATATTTCCGTTCCCGTATTTTCGGTTATTTTTTATAACCGAAATGCAGGAATCAATAACGCGCATCCGGTTAGCTAATCCGCCGTTAGGAGATACAACTATCATTAAAAGGCCAGTGAATATAGTGGTTTATTGCAGTTTGAAACGCTGTGTCTGCCTGTCGAAAAGTATTTTAGGGGGAAAGTCATAAAGCTTCATTTTCTTCTCATTCAGACGATACGTTAAAAAGAACAAGTTGAGAAATCTTGATTGTCGCATCAGTTTTAAGATGGTATTTATTCTTCTGATTTTTTTAAGTGTTATTTTATCCTCTTCACGTAAAGGATTGTTTGTAAGGATTCGGTTAACTTCGTTTAAATAGTTATTCCCATTCTCTAATGTTATCTGATCTTTCGTCCTGATCCTGAACCCCCCCACAAGACAATTTATCGTATGCAATGATTCGTATTTAAAGAATCTGTGCCAAAGCTCCAGGTCACCGGCGTATTTGTAGTCGGTAGAAATATATCCTCCTGCCTTTTCCCACAAACCCCTCCGCCAATAAGTTGACTCTTGTTGGATCCACTGGTAATCGCCGAGGAAATACCGGTACTTACTCCAGGGGTTATAGGAAGATATTTTCACGTTTCTTCCTTTTTCGTCAAACAAAGTACCCTGTCCGCATATCCATTCTACACTTTGCAATTGTAATACTTCGGCAATAGTGAACAATGCATTACTGTGCAATAGATCGTCACTATTCAACCACCCCATTATATCGCCTGTTGACTTTTGAAATCCCTTGTTCAATGCATCGTATAGTCCATTATCTTTTTCGCTAATCCAATAGGTTAAGCTGTCTTCATATTTTTTTATTATGTCGACAGACCCATCGGTACTTGCTCCGTCAATAATAATGTACTCTAAGTTTGGATAGCCTTGGTTAAGGATTGACAGAATAGTTTTCTCAAGATATTCCGCCTGATTATAGGAAGGAGTAATGATGCTTATTTTAGGAAATGCTTCCATGGTGAGCTATGTCTTCTTTATTGGCTGCGCTTTCAAATCCTGCCTCGCTTCCGGCGGTATAGGTATGAACCGTCTCCAAAATTCGGGTTCATATTTTTTCCAGGCATGGCATCCGAATGGGAGCTCGCTGTTATTTAATTCATACAAATAAGAGGGATTTACTTCAAAACTAAACCGGATGGCGTCTTTTACGGACGCCAATCTATAATCTTTGAATATCCGGCCTACATGAAAACACCAGAAATAATCTTCGTTGCAATCCGGTGGGCTAAACAACTGATTCAACTGCATCGGCTGTTGGCTTTTAAAACTCCAGAAAGGTAACCTCAACACGATGCCGAACCCGATAATTAATTGCAGCTTGCTCCTGAACCAGAAGGTTCTGATCCTTTTAAGGATACTGATTCTCTTCAGTATGCGAAGATGCGTTTTTATATTCCTTAATGAAAGTCCTCCGTTTCCCACACCAATTATCTCCATGGAAGGTATTGCATTATGCCATCCTTTGAACCATGGGGCACCTACATAGTCATATCCGGTATTGCACCAATATTCCAATTGATCGGAAAAGATCCAGGCATCTAATTCATAAAATAGCAGGTACCGGTACTCCCTGAACATATCATAGAGTAGCCGGTCTTTCTTTAGTTCATTAAACATTTTGTATGTCGACTGCCATTTGGGATCGATGAACACCACATCTGCTTTTGGATTAATAGCGTGGTATACGGAAGTGTCTAATCCTGTCGGACAAATGAGTTTTATATGATAGTTTCCCAATATTCTGTAACATTGTTTTAACGATGCTGCTTCAGTATCGGTCAGTTCAGCTTTATGAGCTATAATAAGGATTATAACCATTGTGGGTAAGAAAATAGTATAACATTCAAATGTGCACCTAAACCAATCTCATTAATTCATCGCAGAACGAAGCAATAGGATCTTCGGGAACAAGTCCTTTAATATGGATTTTTGCATTTGCTCCTATACTTCGCCATTCTTCCCTACGTGCCCACGCTCTCTCTATGGCCTCGTGTAAATACGCCGCTTTTGGTGCAGCTGCGATGAAACCGGTGATTTCTTCCTGTATTAATTCTGCATTTCCACTTACGTCCGTTACAATTCCAAATCTTCCGCAAAGCATGGCTTCCACTAGCGCCAAAGGCAACCCTTCAAATCGCGATGGTAGTACCAAGGCATGATTCATCACCCAAATTTCCGTGGTATTGGTGAAAGCGTTCACTTTTACATTCTTGACACCTAAAAAATCGATCAATTTCCTTAAACTGATCTCATCAGGCCCCTTCCCATAAAAATTAACGATCAAGTTTCGCTCTTTCCAAATCTTATCACTGAGAACTTCCAACAAAACGTCTTGGCCTTTTGCATAAAATTCATATCTCGCTACACAAGCGAGTGAATAGCCTTTTTCCGTATCGGGAAAATCTATTTCAGTAATATATTTTACGTTGAACGGATTTCGGATCACTTTTGAATTATTGATAGCTGTAGCAATCATCAATTCAGTCATTTGCCTGTTGGCTTCACTTACAAAATAATTTCTTTCTGCATTACCATATACCTTTGCCAGTCTTTCAGCTTTCATCGGAGCCGGCCAGATACCTTCATAAACAGCCTGAGAGATCGACACATATTTAATAGAGTTTTCCAAGCAGAATTCCATCCACTCAAGACCATCTGTATTGTTACCTTGTGAAATTACTGCTAAGTCAGGCATCCAGGAGATTATGTCCTTTTTATAGCTTTCCCGGAAAATTTTAAACCTACCCGGCAGAAACTTATTGAGCCTACTTGGCACAACAGATTTTTCAATGATCTCACAATTGCTTTTGGCTTCCAGGAACTTTATCTTTTCTGGCAATGGCTTCCAGCGTGTGCATATTGCGATTTTATGACCCATAATTATTAGCCGTGCAGCTGTTTGCCCCCATAATTCTTCACTTCCGCCCCAAGGCACGTGATCATTTAAAGAAATAAATAAAATTTTCAGATTATTTTATGTTTTATTTATCAACTAATCTTCACGGATTGCATGGATATTTATTTGCAAGTCCATATTTAGGTATTGTTTTTTATGTAAAAATGGATTGTGCGTGACAACAGCACCTTCAGTAAGATAATACCTAAAATTGTTGTCCGATAAAAGCGCTAATATTTTATGCAGATCTTGCTTTTTACTGATGAAAGAATGTGATTCAATAAATAATCTCTTTACAAACTTTATTTTTTTTTCAATTTCTTTTATCACTTCCCATTCAGCCCCTTCAATATCGATTTTTAAATATTCAACTGGTCCTGTTATATATTGACTCAAAAGACATGTGTCGACTTGTATTAGATTACTTTTTGTTATTGCAATATCGGCACCCATGCTCAGTCTTCCTGAATCGGATTTCTCCTGGTAAAACTCAATATTTGTTTCCTTGTTCCAAACCGCCTTCCGGTAAATCTTAATCCCATCGAGATTGTTTGCCTTTATATTGCGATCTAAATAGTTAAACAGGAATGGATCTGGCTCAAAAGCTATAATTCTGCATTCAGGAAAGATCATTTTGAAATAAACCAAGGAAACTCCAATATTTGCTCCACAGTCAATTATTAAGGGTCGTTTATCGTCGTTTATCGTTTGAAAAAAATAAGTTTTCTTCTCAAAAAGCTCTTTATATGTCCATGCGAACGATACCTGATCGGGAAAGTAAAAGCTATTATCAAAATTGTCCTTATACTCTCCCTCTATGTGTCGAGGCCCTTTAAGGAATTCAGTCAATTGGTTTTTTTTCTTAAAACGGAACATCTATTCGGAAAAATTGAAGCCTACGATGCTGTCCAGGCCTTGGTTTCTTGATTGAAAGATGTCACGCAATATATTCAGGCATTTGTTGTTGACTGTGAAAGTACCATCAGATATGCCAGATAACTTTTGTGAGAAATTTATATTACTTATATCAGCGTCGAACCTCAAAAATTCTAAAATCCGCGATACTTCATTTCCCGGATTTTGCTTTAAAGATTTACTGTTTACAAAAAAAAATTGGTCCGCGGGAAAAAATCTCATTAGGTTTTCAATTTGTGATTTGTAAAATCCTCTTTTGATTAAACTAGGTTCATAAATACGATGATTGAAGTCTTCATTTAGAGTTTCAATTTCAATCTGAATCATATTTTCGAAATCAGGGAAAGGGCTTTGGCAGTAGAACTTTTTACCAATGCGGTTATACTTCGAGGAATGATTTTGGAGATGATACAGATAGTTTTGTCTCCAATATTTCCCCTCTGCGCTATTTATATACTTATACATTTGGTACGCAGAAATCGCTCTCTTTACGGGCTCCCGCAAACAAAAGATCAATTTCAAGCTAGGATTGTATTTATATAATCTCTTAGCGACATAAGGAAGATACATGTACTCAACCGAAGCGTCAAAGAGCAAATTATCCTGATATTGCGCTTTAAAAAAATGCTTGCTATAAAAGTCATACCCTTTTTTGTAAAGCCCTTTGTAACTAAAGAAATCTGTTTCTTTAGGTTCCGATCCCAAAATTCCGGGAATTTGATTTAGGTAATAATGTAAAGATGTTGTTCCCGACTTTTGTGCCCCGACTATCATGAATGATACTTTATTTTTGGCAGGAGCAGCGCTTTTCTTAAATATCATCATAATTGTTTCTTGTAAAATGGAGCAAAAACTAACCTTTCAGTTCCGACAACCTGAAAGCTTTTGTAGTTTACATAATTCGATATCACCCTAACACTTTTCTCACCATATTGATCAAATCGAACAGTGATAAAATATTTGCTGATGGATAAAAAGCTTTCCCCGAAGTCAAAAGTAAAAGACTGTTTACTTCCTTCGTCTATTTCGATTAAGTTGGATTCCAGCAACGCTACATTAATTTGTGCCATATTATAGATTAGAATGGCGACCCGTACACTACGCAATTTTTCGACTGACTTTAAGTTTATCTCGAATCTTAATTTTCTTCCGTATTCTAAGTAACCATCATCATTAGAATTTTCCGAAAGGATTTTTACATCATTGAGCATTATAATGTCATCGCCAAAATCGAGCGCTCCGGCAAGTTTTTGTGCATCGAAGTAAGATTGAATTCCTAACCCAACGTTTTCCGTCTTTACCTCAATTTTGCCCTTATTCATCAAAATAGTTGAATCACAAATTCTAGAAACGAATGGCATGCTGTGAGAAACAAATATCACGGCCGAATTCTGCAAAATTCTTGTAATTGCATTAAATGACTTCATAGCAAAGGACATATCGCCCACCGCCAATACCTCGTCTATAAGTAATATGTCCGGTTCCAACTGTGCAGCCACAGCAAAACCTAGTCTTACCTTCATCCCACTACTATAATTTTGCACGGGCATATCCAAAAAATCCCCAATCTCAGAGAAAGCTACAATCTCGTCAAATTTCTTCTCAGTTTCCTCTTTCGAAAATCCCAGCACAGCAGCGTTGTTATAAATATTCTCTCGTCCCGTCAAAATTGGATTAAATCCGGTTCCCAATTCTATCAATGCCCCTATCCTTCCTCTCATCGTTATCTTACCATGGTCTGGTCTTATCAGGCCATTCAGCATTTTCAATAATGTAGATTTGCCCGCACCGTTGTGGCCAATCAGACCGAGGCATTCTCCCCTCCGCAATTGGAACGACACATCTTTTACGGCCCAAAATTCGTCCTTGCGTAATGTCTCCGTATCAAGGTCTCTGCCCGCGAGGGCACGTAATGCGTCCATAAAGCCATAACGGATGGATCTTTTAAAGTCCTTGCAAAAACGCTTGGATACGTTTTCAACCTCTACCAGTATTTCATTATTCGCAGCCATATCTGTCAGGAGCCCATCCGTTCTATAATAAACGGCATGGTAATTTTATATGCTATTAATCCGATAAAGAGCAGCAGCAGTCCGCAACTACTGATGATCATAAAAAGTGAAACGTTTTCAACCGGTATGCCTACCATAATATCGCGCGCAAAGAGTATTAAGTACGTGAGGGGATTCAGTTTAAAAGCAAGCGATGTAATGCCACTTCCTTTCGGAACGGGAAAGATGACGGCAGATACATACATGAGCAGTTGCAGGGCTACCGGTATGGCTCTTGAAAAATCTGCGATGAGTGCAAACACGGCAAAGAAGATGAGCCCGATAGCCACGCCAAATATCACCAGGTCGAGGATAACCAATGGCAGGTACAACATAGATACCGTTGGATGCCACCCAATAAACAACAACACGATACAGGTAACAATGAGGAGCACCGCCACGTTGAACAGAATGGTATAAAACCCCTGCACCAGCAATGATTCTCTCGGGAAGTTGAGCTTGGTGAGTATGGGTTTGCCGGCATTGATCGTATTCATGGTGAGAGTAATACTTTGCGTGATCACCTGCCAGAAAAATGTCCCTGTAATGGTAAACACCGGGTACGACATGCCGGATACTTTTACGGTAATTACTTTGGAGTGATTGAGGAATATCCACAGCAGGGCGGTAACAAATGCCGGGGCAAAGGCCCAGAAAATTCCTAAGAAAGAATCACGGAACTGTGCCTTCTTGTCTCTTATAAACAATTGCCTGCCGAGGTAATGACCCTCTTTTATTCCGCCGAAGATTGATTTGATCAAATCGCCGAAATTATGCGACGCGGATTGTGGTGTATAGATCGTTTCTTTCAGCATGAAACCTTGCAGTGATCTTTTTTAGTGTTCAACAGGATGATGATGTTTTTTGTAACGGTGAGCTCTCAATTGTCATGGTGAGCTTCAATGTCATGGTGAGCTCTCAATTGTCATGGTGAGCCCGACGAACCATGACTAACGGAATGATTAATGATTCCGTTTATGTCGCCCTCCTTCGACAAGCTCTCCGAAGGAGTCCTAGGGACGGGATGACAAGTTGTGATTCCGTCTATGTCGCCCATTCGACAGGCTCTCCGAAGGAATCCTATGGACAGGATGACAAGTTATAATTTCGTTTATGTCGCCCATTCGACAGGCTCTCCGAAGGAGTCCTAGGGACAGGGTGACAATTTGTGATTCCGTTTATATCACCCA